>NZ_JAPNKB010000001.1:5570000-10790239 GCF_026626605.1 Myxococcus sp. MISCRS1 | reverse complement strand
GAATTATTGGCGAGAGGTCTGACATTCCGGGACGCTGCACCATTCTGGAGCGCCCCCGGATGGTGCGGCCGTACCATTCCGGAGCGTCCGGAATTCATGGGGGTTCTGGGAGGTGCCGGGGCGTCGGAGGGGCTCGCCGGGAGGCCGGTGGCGGCGTGGGAGATCCGGTATAGGACGGGCCCATGGCGTTGATTGCGTTCTGCACCATCAAGGGCGGCGTGGGGAAGACCACGCTCTGCGCGCACGTGGCCTCGGCGCTGGCGGACGCGGGCCGGCGGGTGCTCGTGCTGGACCTGGACCCGCAGGCGCACGCGTCGCTGGTGCTGGGGTTGGAGAGTCGTGAGGGGCCGTGCCTCGCGGAGGCGCTGGGGCCGCGGCCGAAGTACCGGCTGGACGACGTGGTGGTGGCGTCACCGAAGCGTCCCACGCTCTTCATCGCGCCGGCGGCGCCGCGCATGGCGGCCCTGGAGCGCGAGCTGTTCCAGTGGGGTCACCGGCTGCAGGCGATTCCACGGGCGCTCAAGACGCTGAGCTGGACGCCGGACATCATCCTGGTCGACACGCCGCCGAGCATCGGCGCGTACACGGAGGCGGTGCTGGCGTTCGCGGACCTGGTGGTGGCGCCGGTGCCCACGGGCGCGTTCGCGCTGCAGGGGCTGGGCGAGATTGAGGCGGCGTGGCGCGACGTGCGCGAGGCGCAGGGCGGCGAGCTGGTGGCGGTGGTGAACCTGTGGGATCGGCGCACTCCGGCGACGAACGGGGCGATGGAGGAGGCGCTGAGGGACTCGACGGTGCCGGTGCTGCGGGCGCGCATTCCGCGCTCGGAGTCCATCAATCAGGCGGGGTTGGGCTACGAGGTGGTGTTCGACACGAGCCCCGCGGCGCCGGGGGTCGAGGAGCTGCGCTCGCTGGCGCAGGAGCTGGCGAAGCGGGTGGGGCTGCGCTGAGGGAATCGTCGACGCCCGTCCCTCTCGACGGACGGGACGGGCGCCTCAAGGGCCCTCAGAGGTGGTAGTGGCCCGAGGCCTCGGGCTGGTACGGCACGGCGACGATGCGCAGCCGCTTGGTGCGGCCGTTCGGCAGCGGCCAGACGATGGACTGGCCCACGGACAGGCCGATGAGCGCGCTGCCGATGGGCGCCAGCACGGAGATGCGGCCCTCGTCGCTGCGCGCGTCCTTCGGGTAGACGAGCGTCACCTGGCGCTGCTCGCCGGTCTGCTCGTCCTCGAAGAGCACGGTGCTGTTCATCGTCACCACGCTGGGGGGCACCGTCTCCGAGCTGACGACGTGGGCCCGGCCCAGCTCCGACTCGAGCATCTCCACGAGCTCGGCCGTGCGGCCCCCTCCATGGTGGTCGATGACCTGGCGCAGACGGTCCAGGTCGGTCTCAGTCACGATGAGGGACTGCTCGCTGCTCATGGCGATGACTCCGGGGAAAAAGAAATGAGGATAGGGTGAACACTGGGGCAACGGTTGGGAGAAATATCTATTCCCGGCGAGCCCGGAGAGGGCTTGCGGGGTGGGGGGTCACTCCCGCTCGCGCGAGGCGGGGAGCCGCAGGACCCACCACTCGATGCCCTGGGCGCCGTCGTCCGCGAGGAAGAAGGTCTGCGTGTTCGTGGGCGTGAACACGTAGGGGAGCGAGCCTGTCGGGCCCGGGGCCAGCTCCTGACGCAGGAGGGTGCCCGCCGTGGTGCCGTTGGACTCCCAGAGCTCGGGGCCGGTGCGGCCGTCGTCGGCGTGGAAGAGGGCGAGCGCGCCGACCGAGGTCATCCAGCGTGGCTCGGAGCCCTGGGGGCCCGGGTTCAGGTCCTTCACGAGGGCGGCGCGCGGAACCCCCTTGTCGGCGCGCCAGGGCTCTCGTCCGTGGACCCCGTCCTCCGCGCTGAAGAGGACGCTGGGGCCCAGGAGCGTGAAGTCCTGGGGGTAGGAGCCGGAGGGACCGGGGTGCACGTCGAACACGAGCGCGGTGCCGGGACGGGTGGCGTCGGTGGACCAGGGCTCGCGGCCGACGCTGGGCTCGGTGGCGGCGAAGTAGACGCGATCTCCCGTCGCGGTGAAGGAGGCGGGGGACGAGCCCTCGGGGCCGGGCCAGAGGTCTCGGAGGATATAGGTGCCGGGCGCGGTGCCGTCGCTGACCCAGGGCTCCTCTCCCTGGCGTCCGTCGTTCGCGGCGAAAACGATGCGCTGGCCGCGCACGGTGAGCGATGAGGGGAACGAGCCCGCGGGCCCGGGGCGGATGTCCTTGACGAGCCGGGTGCCTGTCTCGGTGCCATCGCTGACGCACAGCTCCCAGCCCAGGTCGGGGATGTCGGCGGTGAAGAAGAGGCGCGAGCCCAACGGCGTGAGGTGACGCGGGGAGCTGTTGTCGACACCCGGGGCGAGGTCCCTCACGAGCACGGTGCCCTGCGGGGTTCCATCGGTGCGCCAGAGCTCCTCGCCATGGAGCGCGTCGCGGGCGTTGAAGTACGCGACGCCGTTCATCACCACGGGAGTGCCCCCGCCCTGACTGCTTCCGAGGCCGGGGCGGATGTCCTTGATGAGCGTGGTGCCCTCGGCGGTGCCGTCGGTGCGCCACAGCTCGCGGCCGTGCACGCCGTCATCGGCGAAGAAGAGGACCCAGGGGCCGAGGACGACGAAGCCGGAGGGCTCGGAGGAGAGCGGGCCGGGGCGGAGGTCCTTGATGAGCGTGGTGCCCTCGGCGGTGCCGTCGGTGCGCCAGGGTTCCTGGCCCACGCTGCCGTCGTTGGCGTCGAAGTAGAGGTTGCCCGCGCGGGTCACCCAGGCGTGGGGTTCCGGGCCGCCCGTGCCGGGGTGGATGTCCTGGATGAGGCGCGCGGGCGCGGAGGTGCTCAGGCGCGAGTCCTCGTCGTCGCTGGCGCGGGAGAGGCGTCGGGAGAGGACGCGGAAGTCGTAGCCGAGGTCTCTTGCCCACAGCTCCGCGCCGGTGGCCCGGGTGTTGGCGGTGAAGAAGACGCGTCGGCCGCTGACGGTGAAGTCGCGGGCGGAGGAGGAGTACGCGCCGGGGGCGAGGTCCTCCAGGCGCGAGGTGCCGCGTCCGGAGCCATTGCTGGTCCACGGCTCGTGGCCCTTCCCTGGCTCACGGGCGGAGAAGTACAGCCGGCCGTGGGTCGCGCGGAGGAACGCGAGCGCCGAGCCCTCGGGGCCAGGGGTGATGTCCTTGATGAGGACGGTGCCTTCGGTGGTGCCGTCGCTGCGCCACAGCTCGTCGCCGTGCTCGGGAGTCCACGCGGAGAAGTAGAGACGTCCCTCCAGGGCGGTGAGCTCGCGAGGGTTGGCGCTGCCGGGACCGGGGGCGATGTCGCGCACGAGGAGCGTGCCCTGCGGTGTGCCGTCGCTGCGCCACAGCTCGTCGCCGTGCGTGGGCGTATGGGCGACGAAGTAGAAGAGGGTGCCCACGGCGATGGCTCGTGGTGAGGCATTGACGATGGGGAGTGAGAGGTCCGCGACGTGCTTCGTGCCGTTCGTGGTGCCGTCGCTGGTCCAGAGCGAGAGGCGCGGAGGCTGCGAAGGGAGGTCGTCCTCGCGTTCGTGGCGCACGAAGAAGAAGAGCTGTCCGGCCACGTCGGTGAGCGCGCTGGGGTGGAGGATGATGCCGGGCGGGGCTTCGAGGCTTCGGACAGCGTGGGTGCCTCGGGGCGAGCCATCGCTGCGCCACAGGGTGTTGTCCATGAAGAAGAAGAGGTGGCCGTTCGACGGGGTGAGGTGCGTGGGGATGGCGTCCTCGGCGTGCTTGTCGAGGGCCTTGATGAGCTGCGTGCCGGAGAGGGTGCCATCGGTTCGCCAGAACTCGGTGCGGGACGGGGTCTGCGTGGCGAGAAAGTAGAGCGAGTCCTCGAGCACGGTGAGCGCCTGGGGGCTGGAGCCCTCGGGGCCGGGCATGAGGTCCGTGACGAGGCGCGTGGTGGAGGCCTTGCCGTCGCTGCGCCACAGCTCCTCGCCGTGGGTGCCGTCATCGGCGACGAAGAAGAGGGTGTTGCCCAGGGCGGTGAGCTCGCGGGGGTGTGAGCCGAGGCGGCCGGGGCGGAGGTCCTTGACGAGCAGGGTGCCCTGGTCGGTGCCGTCGCTCTTGAAGAGCTCGGTGCCTCGGGAGCGATCCGTGGCGACGAAGAAGAGCAGGCCGCCGACGTCGGTCAGCGCGTGCGGGTTGGAGCTGAGGCGACCTCCGGCCAGGTCATCCACGGGGTAGGGTGCGTCCTGGACTTCTGGCGCCCCGGCGAGGCCTTGGGTCGACTGGGATGGTGCATCCTGGTCCCCGCAGCACAGGCCCGTGAGCAGCAGCAGCAAGTACAGCGAGGAGCGGAGGAGCCGCGGGTCCATGGTGGGCACCGATGCGATGGGGCGCACAAAGGTGGCTTGTTCCAGGCGCGCGTGAAGCCACCCCCTGGGGAGGGGAAGTGTCTGTTTGACGAGAGAGCAGGGGTGGGGAGTGTTGGCGCGCAAAGACTGTCAGTCCCATTCGCGTCCAGTGGTCTTGGTGCGGGGACTGGTGCTAGACAATCCAGCCAGGGCCGGAGTCGAGGACACAATGCGATTGAAGCTAGTCGGGATGGTGGCGTGTGCCGTGGTGGTACTGGCCTGCGGTGGGACGAGTGATGGGCTCGTGGGCCGGGTGACGCAGGAAGGGCAGCCCGTGCAGGGCGCGCTCGTGTACCTGACCGAATCGCCGAGCGCGAGCACGGAGACGGACGCGGATGGGCGCTTCAAGCTGAGCGCTCCCTCGGGGCGACACGAGATCACCGCGCGTTATCAGGCGGAGGATGGGGCGCTCAACGAGCAGCGCTTCATGGCGGAGGTGGACGTCACGGCGGAGCTGCGGTTGCCGCGGCCCACGCGCCTCCAGGAGCCCGTGGTCGTCGATGCCGGCACCGTCCGGCTGTCGTGGAACCCGTACTCGGGCGCGGACTTCCGTGAGTACAAGTTGTACCGGGCGAAGAGCGCCGCGCTCGATGAGTCCACGGGCACGCTGGTGTACGTGGGCATGGTGCCGGGAGAGACGGAGTTCGTGGACGAGGACGTACGTCCCGGTGACGTCTTCTTCTACCGGCTCTTCGTGATGAATGACTTCGGGCGACTGGCGGGCAGCAACATCAAGCGTCTGCCGATGCCCAATGTGAACCTGGTGCAGGGTGGCGACTTCGAGGAGTTCGCTGTCGGCTCGACGCCCACGGGGTTCACGCTGGGCCCGGACCAGCAATGGGTCGTGAGTGATGAGCGGGCCTATTCGGGAACGCGCTCCGTGCGCGGCACGGGCAACTTCTCGAACATTTTCGATGGGATCAAGCAGCGCATTCCGGGGAAGCTCCTCGTGCAGGGAGCTCGCTACCGCCTCTCGTTCCGCTACATGCGAGAGGCGTTCGGCCGACCGGACCCCTCGCTCCCAGAGGATTATTCGAACGGCAACTTCATTCGGTTGGAGTCGAAGATGCCAGATTTGGGCTGGGCTGATCTGTACTTCTCCTCAGTGGGTGAGGGCGTCGATACCTCCTGGCAGGTCATGACCCGGACCTTCGTCGTGGAGAAGAGTGGTGACGCCACGGCGATGGTGTGTATCGAGCGTTCACGCAGCGGTCCGGGACCCGACTGGGTCTTGTGGGTCGACGACATGAGGTTGGAGCGGGTGCTGGAGTAGCAGACACCTGTTGCCCTTCGCAGGGCGGGGCCGGACATGTCTCTCATCCCTGATTCGCTCACGGCCTCGCTGACGCCCTTCGTTCCCCGGGACTACCGGTACCTCTTCGAGTCGGAGGTACTGGAGCCCGCGGACCTCGTCACAATCGGCTCGGCGCTGGCCTGGATGCATGCGGGCCAGCACGAGGAACTCGCGGGGTGGTATCGCTCGCTGGGAGACGTGTTGTTCGAGCGGTTTGGCCTCGGGGCGCTGCCGCAGCGGCGAGCGATTCAGGAACTGACCTCGGGGCCCGAGCTGCTTCGGGCGCTCGGCGTCGTCGGCGAGCCCGATTGGGATGATGCCTTGGGTCGCTCCTGGTGGATGCGCAGTCGGATGTTGGGTTTGCCAGAGGTCGGCTCGGGAGCGCTGGCCGGGGACCCGTATCAGTTGACCCTCGACCGCTCGCGGATGCCGGTGGAGCTTCATCCTCTGGCCTCCGTGGTGGCAGAGGAGTTGTCCGCGCATGCGCGGTCCGCGAACGCGCTGGCTCGCAAGTTGGACCGCGCCATCGTCGCGCTGTGGGGCTGTCCGGTGGAAAGGCTGGACCAACGCGTCACGGTGGCCGAGCTCGTCACGGGTGGACTGGAGCTACAGACCTTCGAGCCGTGATGACCTCGGTCACCTAGGTGCCCAACCTGCTCAGAACGGACTGTCCGCGCCGCGTGTCGGCAACACGGAGACACCGCCGGACAGGTACGCGTCGATGGACTTCGCGGCCTCCCGTCCGTCTGACAACGCCCAGACGATGAGGCTGGCCCCTCGGCTCGCATCACCCGCGCTGTAGACGCCCTCCGCCGACGTGGCGAAGCGTGAGTCCACCTGCACCGTGCCCCTGGGCGAGATCGCCACGCCCAGCTCCCCGAGCCCCGTGGTCTCCGGCCCCGTGAAGCCCATCGCGAGGATCAACAGGTCCACCTCGAGCGTCGTCTCCGAGCCCGGCACCTCCACGAGCCTCGCCCCTCCACCCACGGAGCGCTGCACCTCCACCTTCACCGCGTGCAGTCTCTCCAGCTTCCCCTCCGTTCCCTCCAGCCGCTTCGTCATCATCGCGAACGCGCGCTCGCCGCCTTCCTCCTGACTCGACGACGTCCGGAACACCACCGGCCACCGGGGCCACGGGTTCTCCGCCGAGCGAATCACAGGTGGCGCCGGGAACAGCTCCACCTGCCGCACGCTCTTCGCGCCCTGGCGCAGCGCCGTGCCCAGACAATCCGAGCCCGTGTCACCACCGCCCAGGATCACCACGTTCCTCCCCGACGCATCCAGCCGCGCCTGCGCCTCGCCGTGCCCACCCACGAGCCGGTTCTGGTGCTCCAGGTACTCCATCGCCTGTACCACCCCGGACAGCTCGCGCCCCTCCACCTCCAGCTCTCGCGCCCTTCGCGCCCCCATCGCCAGCAGCAGCGCGTCATGCCGCCCGCGCAACTCGCGGAAGCTCACCGAGCCCCCCACGTCCACCCCCGTGCGGAACACCACGCCCTCCGCCTCCATCAATGCAATCCGACGCTCCACCACGGACTTCTCCAGCTTGAAGTCCGGGATGCCGTAGCGCAGCAGCCCGCCGACGTGCGCATCCCGCTCGTACACCGTGACGGTGTGCCCGGCCGCGTTGAGCTGCGCCGCCGCCGCCAGGCCCGCGGGCCCCGAGCCCACCACGCCCACCGTGCGCCCCGTCCTCCGCTGCGGAGGCCGAGGCTTCACCCAGCCCTCCGCGAACGCCCGCTCGGAGATCTCCTTCTCCATCTGCTCGATTGTCACCGGGTCCCGGTCGATGGCGAGCACGCACGCCGCCTCGCACGGCGCGGGACACAGCCGCCCCGTCATCTCCGGGAACCCGTTGGTGCGGCTCAGCAGCTCATACGCCTCGCGCCAGCGGCCCCGGTACACGGCCTCGTTGAAGTCCGGGATGAGGTTCCCCAGGGGACAACCCTGGTGACAGAAGGGGACACCACAGTCCATGCAGCGTCCGGCCTGTCGCTTCGCCTCCTCGGCCGCGAGCGGCAGCGTGAACTCGCGGTAGTCCCCGAGCCGCTCCTGCTTGTCCCGCTTCGGCGCGTGGACGCGGCCCCACTCAGTGAATCCGGTCGGCTTGCCCATCGCTCAGCCCCTCCCGCCCACGACGTGTTGGAGCTGTGCACCCACCGAGGTCTCCGGGGGCTTCTTCGCCGCGCGCCGCGCCTGCAGCACACGCTTGTAGTCCGTCGGCATCACCTTCACGAACCGGGGCACCATCAGCTCCCAGTTGTCGAGCACCCGCCGCGCCAGCGAGCTGTGTGTATGCCGCAGGTGCCGCTCGATCATCCCGTGCACGAGCCAGATCTCCGACTCGTCCACCAACGACTCCAGCTCCACCATCTCCAGATTGCACCGCTGCCGGAAGGCCATCTCCCGGTCCAACACGTACGCCGTGCCGCCGCTCATGCCCGCAGCGAAGTTGCGGCCCGTGGGCCCCAGCACCACCACCACGCCGCCCGTCATGTACTCGCAGCCGTGGTCTCCCACGCCCTCCACCACCGCCTGCGCGCCGCTGTTGCGCACCGCGAAGCGCTCACCCGCGAGCCCGCGCAGGTACACCTCGCCCGCCGTCGCGCCGTAGAGCGCCGTGTTGCCCACCAGCACGTTCTCCTCGGCTACGAACCGGCTCGACGCGTGCGGGTAGACGATGATGCGCCCACCCGACAGCCCCTTGCCCACGTAGTCGTTCGCGTCGCCCTCCAGCTCCAACGTGACGCCGGACACCAGGAACGCACCGAAGCTCTGTCCCGCCGAGCCCTTCAGCCGCACGTGCAGCCGCCCATCCGGCAACCCTCGCGCGCCATGCCTCCGCGCAATCTCGCCGGAGAGCATCGTCCCCACCGCGCGGTGCGTGTTGCTCACCGGCCGCGTCAGCAGCATCGCCGGGCCGCCCTCCAGCACGGCCTTCGCGTCCCGCAGCAGCTCGTGGTCCAGGTGGTCCGACACGTCCTTGGACCGGGCCTCGACGCAGTGCCGAGGCTCGCTCTCCGGAGCGGCCGGAGCCGCCAGCAGCGCGGACAGGTCCACCCGCCGCGCCTTCCAGTGGTCCACCGACGCGCGCTGGCGCAAGAGGTCCACCCGGCCCACCAGCTCCTCCAGGCTCCGCGCCCCGAGCTCCGCCATCTTCCGGCGCAGGTCCTCCGCGATGAGCAGGAAGAAGTTCACCACGTCCTCGGGCTTGCCCTGGAAGCGCTCGCGCAGCGCGCCATCCTGCGTGGCGATGCCCGCCGAGCACGTATTGAGATGGCACTTGCGCAGCATCACGCAGCCCACGGCCACGAGGCTCGCGGTGGCCATGCCGAACTCCTCGGCGCCCAGGAGCGCGGCCACCAGCACGTCGCGCGCGGTGCGCAGGCCTCCATCCACCTGGACGCGGATGCGCGAGCGCAGGCCGTTGTGCACCAGCACCTGCTGCGTCTCCGCCAACCCCAGCTCCCACGGCAGCCCCGCGTGGTGGATGCTCGAGATGGGGGACGCGCCCGTGCCGCCCTCGTAGCCCGAGACGACGACGCAGCCCGCGCCCGCCTTGGCCACGCCCGCGGCGATGGTGCCCACGCCCACCTCGCTCACCAGCTTCACGCTCACCCGCGCCGACGGGTTCGTGGACTGGAGGTCGTAGATGAGCTGCGCCAGGTCCTCGATGGAGTAGATGTCGTGGTGCGGGGGAGGAGAGATGAGCGTCACGCCCGGCGTGGACCAACGCACCCGCGCGATGCGCTCGTCCACCTTGTGTCCCGGGAGCTGGCCGCCCTCGCCGGGCTTCGCGCCCTGGGCGACCTTGATCTGCAGCTCGTCGGCGTTCACCAGGTACTCGGTGGTGACGCCGAAGCGCGCGCTCGCCACCTGCTTGATGGCGCTGCGGCGCAGGTTGCCGTCGTCGTCCGGCGAGTAGCGACGCGACTCCTCGCCACCCTCGCCACTGTTCGAGCGCCCACCCAGCCGGTTCATCGCGATGGCCAAGGTCTCGTGGGCCTCCGCGCTGATGGAGCCGAACGACATGGCGCCCGTGACGAACCGACGCGCGAGCGACAGCGCCGACTCGACCTCGTCCAACGGTACAGGGCGACAACGCTCCGTTGACACCTCCAACAGCCCACGCAGGTTACAGTGCTCGCGCGTCTCGTCGTCCGCGAGTCGCGAGTACTCGGCGAACAGCGCCGCGTCGTTGCCGCGCACCGCCGCCTGGAGCTTCGCGATGGTGGCCGGGTTCCACTTGTGCCGCTCACCCTGGCGCCGCCACCGGTACTGGCCGCCGAGGGGAAGCTCGCCCTCGGGCTGCTCGAAGCCCCGGGCGTGCCGCTCCGCCACCTCGCGTCCCAGCTCTGGCAGACCCACGCCCTCCACCCGCGAGGACGTGCCGGTGAAGTGCCGCTCGATGAGCCCGCGCTCGAGCCCCACCGCCTCGAAGAGCTGCGAACCCCGGTAGGACTGGAGCGTGGAGATGCCCATCTTGGACATCACCTTCATCAGTCCTTCCTCTACCGCGTGGACGTAGAGGTCCTGCGCCTTCTCCGCGTCCACGCCCAGCTCGCCCGCGTCCGCCAGCGCGCGCACCGTGTCCAGCGCGAGGTACGGATTCACCGCCGCCGCGCCGTAGCTGAAGAGGCAGGCGAAGTGATGCACCTCACGCGCCTCCGCCGTCTCCAGCAACAGGCCCGTGTACATCCGGATGCCGTCACGCACCAGGCGCTGGTGCACCGCCGACATGGCCAAGAGCGCGGGAATCGCCGCGTGCGTGACGTCCACGCCCCGGTCGCTCAAGAGCAGGATGCTCGCGCCCGCGTCCACGGCGTCCACCGCCGCGGCGCACAGCTTCTCCACCGCGTCCTCCAGCGCGCCCTCGCCACCCTCCAGCGGGTAGAGCAGCGACAGGCGCCGCGTCTCGAACAGGCCCTCGCCCCGGATGCTCGCGAGCCTCGCGAGCTGCCCGTTGGTGAGGATGGGGCCGGGCAGCGACAGCCGGTGGCACTGCTCCGGCGTCTCCTCGAAGGTGTTGCTCTCCGGGCCCAGCGCCGTGGCCAGCGTCATCACCAGCTTCTCGCGCAGCGGATCGATGGGCGGGTTGGTCACCTGCGCGAAGAGCTGGTGGAAGTACGAGAAGAGGCTCGGGGCCTGGTCGCTGAGCACCGCGAGCGGCGTGTCCGTGCCCATGGAGCCCACGGGCTCCTTGCCCGTCTCCGCCATGGGCGTCAGCACCGTGCGGATGTCCTCCACCGTGTAGCCGAACGCCCCCTGCAGCCGCGTCAGCTCGTCGCCGCGCAGCCGCTCCGGCGCGGCCACGGTGGGCAGGTCGTCGAAGGTGAAGACGTTGCGCTCCAGCCACTTGCGGTACGGCCAGCGCGTGCTGATGTCCCGTTTCACCTCCTCGTCCTCGAGGATGCGGCCCTCGGTGGTGTCCACCAGCAGCATGCGGCCCGGCGTCAGGCGCCCCTTGCGGCGCACCTGCGCGGGCGGCACGTCGATGACCCCCGTCTCCGAGGACAGGATGATGCGGTCATCCTCGGTGACGAGGTAGCGCGCGGGCCGCAGGCCGTTGCGATCCAACGTCGCGCCGATGAGCTGCCCGTCCGTGAAGGCGATGGCCGCGGGCCCGTCCCACGGCTCCAGCAGCGCGGAGGAGTACTCGTAGAACGCGCGCTTCTCGTCCGACATCAGCGCGTCGCCCTCCCACGCCTCCGGAATCATCATCATCATCGCGTGGGGCAGGGTGCGCCCCCCCAGGTAGAGCAGCTCCACCATGTTGTCGAACTGCGCCGAGTCGCTCTTGCCCGGGACGATGATGGGCCACAGCGGCTCCAGGCTCCCGCCCAGCCGCGCCGTCTGGAGCAGCCCGCGCCGCGCCGTCATCCAGTTGCGGTTGCCACGCAGCGTATTGATTTCGCCGTTGTGCGCGATGAAGCGGAACGGCTGCGCCAGCTCCCACGTGGGGAACGTGTTCGTGGAGAAGCGCGAGTGCACCAGCCCCAGCGCGCTGACGAACTCCGTGTGCTGCAGGTCCAGGTAGAAGCGCGGCAGGTCCGCGGGCAGGAGCAGGCCCTTGTAGATGAGCGTCTCCGACGAGAGGCTGGCGATGTGGAAGCGGCCCTTGGGGTCCACGCCGCGCGCCTGCACGCGGTTCTCCGTCAGCTTGCGGATGCGGTAGAGCTTGCGCTCGAAGGCGCTGGGCACCACGCGCCGCCGCGCGATGAAGAGCTGCCGGATGACCGGCGCGGCCTCCAGCGCCACCGGCCCCAGGTGCTCGGGCGCCACCGGCACGTCGCGCCAGCCCAGCACGCGCTGGCCCTCTTCGGCCACCACCTCCTCGAGCGCCGCCTCGCACGCGGCCCTCGCGTCCACCTCCTTGGGCAGGAACACCTGCGCCACGCCGTACTGCCGACGCGGGGGCAGCTCGAAGCCCAGGTCCGGCGCCTCGTGCTCGAAGAAGCGGTGCGGCAACTGCACCAGGATGCCGGCGCCGTCGCCCGTCCGTGGATCCTTCCCCGCCGCCGCCCGGTGACTCAGCCGGTTGAGCAGCTCCAGCGCGTCCTCGACGATTCCTCGAGAGCGCTCACCTCGCAGGTGGGCCACGAAGCCCACCCCGCAGGCGTCGTGTTCGGTCTCGGGCTCATAGAGGCCGTACCGGCCGGGGAGGATCGCGGTCATCAACTTCCCCTTTCCCGCCTGACGCGGGAGGTCATCGCTGTGTGGCTCTACGCTAACGCGTCGCGTCGACTCTCGTAAAGACGGGCAGGAGCAGGGGGCCGTCAGAGGGGCGGTGGGGCAGGGTGCCAACAGGGGGCCCCTCTCGGACGCAGGCTCGGGCCGTGGCCCGTCGGCGGATCCGCTATGAAGCGCTCCGCCCGGGCGAGCTCTCCTCGCGCGGCGTCATGAGGAGCGCGCCATGCCCTATTCACCCATCATCGGCACCCTGGGCTACGTGATGTCGCCGGATCAGCGCCGCGTGCTGCTCATCCACCGCAACGCGAGGCCGGAGGACGCGCACCTGGGCAAGTACAACGGCCTGGGTGGGAAGATGGAGCGCGACGAGGACGTGGCCGCCTGCATGCGCCGCGAGATTCGCGAGGAGGCCGGCATCGAGTGCACCCGCATGGTCCTGCGCGGCACGCTCTCCTGGCCCGGCTTCGGCAAGCAGGGCGAGGACTGGCTCGGCTTCGTCTTCCGCATCGACGCCTTCGAGGGCACCCCGCTGGAGCGCAACGCCGAGGGCACGCTGTCCTGGGTTCCCCTCACCGAGCTGCCTCGGCTGCCCATGTGGGACGGTGACAGGCACTTCCTGCCGCTCGTCTTCGACGAGGACCCCCGCGTGTTTCATGGCGTGATGCCGTACTCCGGCGGCCGCGCGGTGAGCTGGAGCTACACGCGCCTTTGAGGCGTGTCCGGGGGGTCTTTCCGCTCGCGGTACGGGCGCTATCAGCCTGTGTGGAAAATTTCGCGACTTCGCGCGCGGTGCGTTGACGACGCTCCCCGAGAGGCGTACTTCTGGGGAACTTCAGATAATGAGAATGATTCTCAATATCGACACTCACGCTGTCTCCGCCGAGGCCGCCACCTCGGGTGTCGCGACTCCGTCCGGAACCCTCTTCCGGATGGGCGAGTCGTCGGAGGGCGTGGGCGTCGGGTCCCGGTGGGGACGTGCGCTGGCGGTGGCGGTGGCGGTCCACGCGGGTGGGCTGGCCGCCGGGCTGGCGTTCGCGGCGCACCCGGTGGAGCGGGTGGTGGAGCCCGAGCCGGAGCTGGTGCTGCTGACCTTCAGGCCGCCGCCGCCGGCCTCGGGTGGACAGCCGCGGCAGGCGGCGAAGGAGCGCGCCTCGCGGCCCGCGCGAGCCCGGGTGGCGCGCCCGGTGGTGGAGCCTCAGGCGGTGGTGCCCCAGCCCCTGCCGGAGCCGAAGCCGGAGGTCGTCGAGCCGCCCAAGCCCGAGGAGTCGCCGGCCGTCGCCCAGGATGAGTCGTTGCCGGAGTCGGACTCGGGCGCCCGGACGGAGTCGGGGCCCGGGCCAGTGGTGGCGGGCGGTGTCGCGGGTGGGGTGGAGGGTGGCGTGCAGGGCGGCATCGTCGGCGCGTCCGGCGGCGCGGGGGACGCGGTGGAGCTTGGGCAGGTCCTGCGGGCTCCGGCGGTGTTGAAGCAGCCCCGTCCCGAATATCCGCGACGTGCGCGGAGCGACGGCATCCAGGGGCTGGTGCTGGTGCGAATCATCGTCGGCACGGATGGCGAGGTGGAGACGGAGCACACGCGCGTCATCCGCTCGATTCCGTCGCTCGACGCGGCGGCCATCTCCGCCGTCAACCGGTGGCGCTTCACGCCGGCCATCGGCCGACTGGGGCGTCCCGTGCGTGTCATCCTCGAGCTCCCCGTTCAGTTCTCGTTGAAGTGAAGCAGCCCATGGCCCTCCCGTTTCGCAAGACGCTGTTCTGGATTCATCTCGTCGTTGGAGTCGTGGTGGGCATCGTCGTCGCCATCATGTCGGTGACGGGGGTGGCCATCGCCTTCGAGCACCAGGTGCTCGACTGGGCGGACTCCGAGGCGCGCACCGTGTCCGCTCCCGGGCCGGGGACGACGCGGCTGTCGCTCGAGGAGATGATCGCCAAGGTTCGCGACGCGAAGCCGGACGCGCAGGTGTCGGGTGTGACGGTGTTCCCGTCGGAGACCTCGGCGACGCAGGTGGCGCTGGGACGCGCGGGCGTGGTGTTCGTGAACCCGTACACGGGCGAGGTGCGCGAGAGCTCGGCGAAGGGCTGGCGCTCGTTCTTCCAGGTGATGGTGGAGTGGCACCGGTGGCTCGCGCTGGGCGGCGACAACCGCGCGGTGGGCAAGGCCATCACCGGCGCGTGCAACGCGGGCTTCCTGTTCCTGGCGATCTCCGGCCTGTACCTGTGGTGGCCTCGCAAGTGGACGCTGAAGACGGTGCGTCCGGTGCTGTGGTTCCGGCGGGGGCTGAAGGGCAAGCCGCGCGACTTCAACTGGCACAACGTCATCGGCTTCTGGACGCTGCCCGTGCTCATCGTCCTCACGGCGTCGGGCATGGTCATCTCGTACAAGTGGGCTTCCGACTTCGTGTACACGCTGACGGGCAACGCCCCTCCGGCGCAGCAGGGACCGGGCTCGGCGGGCGTGAAGGTGGCGCCTCCGTCCGAGGACGCCGTGCGCAAGGACCTTGGTTCGCTGCTGGCCGTGGTGCAGGGGCAGGCCCCGACGTGGGAGAGCATCACGTACCGGCTGCCGTCGCCTCCGCGCGGGGCGGGTGGCAATGCGCCGGGTGCACCGAGAGGTGAGGGGGGCCGACGCGGCGGCAAGGGCGCCGAGGGGGCGTCGCGCGAGGGGGCGGAGTCCCAGCGTCGCGGTCCTGACGGTGAAGGCAAGTCCGACGGCAAGGTGGACACCGTCAACTTCAACGTGAAGGTGGAGGACGGCTGGCCGTACTTCGCCGCCACGCAGTACGCGCTGAATCCCTTCTCGGGCGAGGTCGCCAAGCGCGAGGGCTACGCCGACTTCAACAGCGGCCGCAAGGTCCGCACCTGGCTGCGCTTCCTCCACACCGGCGAGGCGCTCGGCTGGCCCGGCCAGCTCATCGCCGCCATCGCCTCGCTCGGTGGCGTCTTCCTCGTGTGGACCGGCTTCGCCCTGTCGTGGCGCCGCTTCTTCCCGAAGCGCCAGCCGCGCCACACCGAGCCCGTGGCCACGGGCGCGTCGGAGACCCCCGTCTAGGTCCCATCGCACCGGGCGGGCGAGGTTCCCGCGATGCCCTCGGGCGTCATCAATTCCGACTTTGAAAATCGCAGTCATTCTCAAGATACATCCGAGACGACCCGTGAGGGTCGGGGAGTGGGGAGCGCCATGTCTTTCAGCAAGTCACGCAGCCCGGGGATTCGAACGAGCGTCGGCCATGTCGGAGGCGTCCGCGCGGCGCTGAAGCCGTGGGGGCCGGCGGTGGGGCTCGCCTCCGCGCTGGCCGCGGGTGGCGCGGTGGCCCAGGAGCCGGCCGTCGCTCCGGAGCCGGTGGCCGCGGAGGAGTCCGTCGTCGCGCAGCCCCAGGACGCGCAGCCCGCGCAGGGCGAGGCGCCCGGGACGCAGGGCACCGAGGGCCACTTCACGCTGCCCACCGTCGAGGTGCAGGCGGAGGCGGAGGGCTACCAGGTCCGCGAGAGCTCGCTGCCCCGCGCCCAGCGCGCGCTGGTCAACACGCCGCAGTCGGTGACGGTGGTCTCGGAGGCCGTGCTCGAGGAGCAGCAGGCCACGTCCGTGCGGGACGCGCTGCGCAACGTCTCCGGCATCACCATGAGCGCCGGCGAGGGGGGCCGTCAGGGTGACGCGTTCATCCTGCGGGGTTTCTCCGCGCAGAACGACATCTCCCGCGACGGCGCGCGCGACCTGGGCTGGTTCACGCGCGACACGTTCAACCTGGAGGGCGTGGAGGCCTACTTCGGCCCGTCCGCCGTCCTCTTCGGCCGGGGCTCCGCGGGCGGCGCCATCAACCTGGCGACGAAGAAGCCCCAGCGCACCAACTTCCAGGAGGTCGCCCTCAGCGGAGGCACCGCGCCCTCGGGCCGCCTGGAGGCGGACGTCAACCAGGTGCTGTCCGACGACCTCCAGGTCCGAGTCAACGCCATGGGCCAGCTCGCCTCCACCGCGGGCCGCGACGTCGTGCGCGACAACCGCCTGGGCCTCGCCCCGTCGCTGCGCCTGAAGATGGCGGAGTCCACCACGCTGGAGCTCGACTACCTCTTCCAGCGCGAGGACGGCATCCCTGACTACGGCGTGCCGTACTTCAACGGCCGCCCCGTGCCCGAGACGCTGGACGTGCCGCGCGAGAACTTCTACGGCGTGAAGGCCGACAAGGAGCGCGTGGACGCGCACGTCGCCACGGCCCGCGTCATCCAGGGCCTGGGGGACTCGCTCCAGTTCACCAACACGCTGCGCTTCGGCCGCGTGGACCGCTTCGCCAGCCCCACCGCGCCGCGCGGCCTCACGCCCGCCGCGGACCCGACGACCATCGGCCGTCAGCGCTTCCAGACGGAGACGGACAACTCCTACCTCTCCAACCAGGCCACCGTGGGCGGTGAACTCCAGACGGGGTTCATCAAGCACACCGCCAACGTGGGGCTCGACCTGTCCTGGGAGAAGCGCGGCCAGGCGCGTGACAACCTCAACGCCACCGGCCTGCCCACCGGCCCCAACCTCCCGGCGGACCTGTTCAACCCCGACGCGGAGCCGGACCTGTCCGCCGTGTCCCCGGTGTTCGCCAGCTCCAGCGTGAGTATCCAGCGCACCCTCGGCCTGTACGCTGCGGACCAGCTCCAGCTGGGCGAGTACGTGGAGGTGCTGGGCTCGCTGCGCTGGGACGTGTTCAACACGGACTACTCGCAGGTGGCCGCCTCGGGCGCGAAGACGCGCCTGCGCGACAGCGACCACACGCTCAACTGGCGCGCGGGCGTGGTGCTGCACCCGGTGGACAAGGTCAGCGTGTACGGCATGTACGGCACGTCCTCCAGCCCGTCCGCGGAGCTGGGCTCGGTGTCCGCCGACACGATGAGCCTGGACCCGGAGAAGAACGCCATCCTGGAGGCGGGCGCCAAGGCGGAGCTGTTCGAGGACCGCCTGGGCCTGACGGCCGCCGTGTTCCGCGTGCGCAAGACGGACGCGCGCGTGCCCAACACGGACCCGGAGGGACCGCCGCAGGTGCTCCAGGGGGAGCAGCGCGTGCAGGGCTTCAACGTCGGTATCGCCGGCACCATCGTCGAGCGCTGGAAGGTGCTCGCCAACTACACCCTGATGGACTCCGCCATCCTGGAGCACACCAACGAGTACCTCATCGGTCAGCGGCTCCCGAACACGCCGCGCCACAGCATCTCGCTGTGGACCACGTACTCGCCGCTCAAGGACTTCACGCTCGGCGGCGGCGCCGTCTTCCAGGACGTGACGAGCGTCAACAACCCGGCGAACGCCAACACGGCCACCAGCTTCGTGCCGAACTTCTGGCGCTTCGACGCGTTCGCGAGCTACGCCCTGGGCAAGGCGCAGCTCCAGCTCAACGTCTACAACCTCACCAACGTGCTGTACTACGACCAGTACTACGGCGGTCACGCCGTGCCCGCGGACGGCATGTCGGCCCTGCTGACGGCGCGGTACCGGTTCTAGTCTCCCAGGAGCGCGGTCATGATGTTGCACATCCCGAAGGTCCTGACCGCCTCCGAGGTGGCCCATTGCCGTCAGGTGATGGAGCAGGCGGACTGGGCGGACGGCCGGATCACGGCCGGCCACCAGTCCGGCCAGGTGAAGAAGAACCTCCAGCTCCCCGAGGGCGGCGCCGCCGCGCGCGAGCTGGGGGAGCTGGTGCTGGCGGGGCTGGAGAAGAGCGCGCTGTTCCTCTCCGCCGCGCTGCCCCAGCGCATCTTCCCGCCGCTGTTCAACCGCTATGACGCGAGCATGTCTTTCGGCTCGCACGTGGACAACGCCATCCGGCGCATCCCGGGCACCGGTCAGCGCGTGCGCACGGATGTGTCCGCCACGCTCTTCCTGTCGGAGCCGGACAGCTATGACGGGGGCGAGCTGGTGGTGGAGGACACCTACGGCCACCACGCCGTGAAGCTGCCGGCGGGGGACCTCATCCTCTACCCGGCGACCAGCCTGCACCACGTCACACCCGTGACGCGGGGCGCGCGGCTGGCGTCGTTCTTCTGGATTCAGTCGATGGTGCGCGACGTGTCCCAGCGCGCGCTGCTGTTCGACCTGGATGCGTCCATCACCCAGCTCCACCAGGAGGTGCCCTCAAGCCCCTCGCTGGTCATGCTGACGGGCGTGTACCACAACCTGCTCCGCCAATGGGCGGAGCCCTGAGTCGTCCGCTCAGCCCCGGTCCTTGCGGACGATGACCTTGCGGCCGCGAATCGTCGCCGCCTTCAGCGCGGCGATGACGCGGTTGGCGTCCGGCTCCGGCACCTCCACCAGCGAGAAGCCGTCGCCAATCTGGATGGCGCCGATCTGCGACGAGTCCAGGCCCGCCTCACCCGCGATGGCGCCCACCAGGTCCGCGGGGCGCATGCCGGCCTGACGACCCGCGCCGATCCACAGGCGGGTGACGTCCCACGTCGGGGCCGGGCCTCCACGGCGCGGTCCCCCGCGCTCGGGACGGCCAGGACCGGAGCGGCCCGCGGGAGCACCGGGACGGCCGGGGCGCTCCTTGCGGTCCTCCTTCGGCGCGACGGCGGGGATGTCCTCCTCCTCCTTCGCGCGGCCCTCGTCCTGGGCGTCCTGGAGCAGCTTCACCGCGGCGGCGGCGATGTCGAGCGGCTCGTACTCGCTGGCCAGGTCCTCCACCAGCCCCCGGAACGAGTCCTGTCCGCCTGCCACCAGCGTCTCGCGCAGGGTGGCGCGCAGGAGCTCCTGCCGCTTGGCGCGCAGGTCCGCCACGGTGGGGACGGTGGACACCTGGATGCGCTGGCCGGTGACCTTCTCGATGTTGCGCACGAGCCGGGCCTCGCGCGGCTCCACCAGGGTGATGGCCACGCCCTCGCGGCCGGCGCGGCCCGTGCGGCCGATGCGGTGCACGTACGCCTCCGGGGCGTTGGGCACGTCGAAGTTCACCACGTGGGACAGGCGCGGGATGTCCAGGCCGCGCGCCGCCACGTCCGTGGCCACGAGCAGGTCCGTGCCGTGGGACTTGAGCTGCTTGATGACCCTGTCCCGCTGCTCCTGCGTCATGCCGCCGTGGAGCGCGTGCGCGCGCCAGCCCCGGCCGTTGAGCGACACGGTGAGGTCATCCACCTCCGTGCGCGTGCGGCAGAAGATGATGGCGGCGGTGGGGGACTCCACGTCGAGCAGGCGCCCGAGCGCGGCGATCTTGAACGCGCGCGGGACGATGTACGCCGTCTGGCGGATGCGCGGCAGCTCGCCCGGCTCCACCTTCTCCTTGGCGATGCGCACGCGCACCGGCTGGCGCAGGTGGCGCTCGGCGATGCTGGCGATGCGCGGCGGCAGGGTGGCGGAGAAGAGGGCCGTCTGGCGGTCCTCGGGCGTGCCGGACAGGATGGCCTCGAGGTCATCGGCGAAGCCCATGTCGAGCATCTCGTCGGCCTCGTCGAGCACCACGGTGCGCACGTTGTCGAGCTGCAGCGTGCCCCGGCGCAGGTGGTCCAGTGCGCGGCCCGGGGTGGCGACGACGACGTCCACGCCCCGCTTGAGCACGCGCAGCTGCTGGCCGATGACCTGTCCACCATAGAGGGGCAGCACGGTGGCGCCGAGCTTCTGGCCGTAGCGGTGGATGGCCTCGGAGACCTGCATGGCCAATTCGCGCGTGGGCACGAGCACCAGCGCGGAGGTGGCGTGGGGGCCGGCCTCTCCTGGAACCAGGTGGTGCAGCAGCGGGAGGGCGAAGGCCGCCGTCTTGCCGGTGCCGGTGGCGGCGATGCCCAGCAGGTCCTTGCCGGCGAGCAGCGGCGGCAGGGAGGCGTTCTGGATGGGCGTGGGCTCCTCGTATCCGAGGGCGGTGAGCGCCTCCACGAGCTGGGGCTTGAGGCCCAGGGATTCGAAGGTGGCGTCGGGGGGCGAGGACGGCGGTGCGGAAGTCACGCGGGGCTTGTACCACCGGCCTCCGCCCTCGTGCCTCGAAGAATCGCCGTTCTGTCCCACATCTATCGCCCAGGCGTGCGTGTCGGCCTCAGCGGACAGGCAGTGTGCCCAGGTGGGTGACCTCCTGGATGGCGCCCCGGGAGACCTGGAAGAGGGCGAAGGCCTCCGCGCCCTGCTCCACGCTCGCCAGACAGCAGACCGGGGACTCCGCGCCGGAGGCCCACTTCAAGGTGGCCCGATAGCGTTTGTGCAGGTGGCCGCAGAGGACGAGCCGGGGCTGGAGCGCCTCGGCCACCAGTCGGGCGTACTCATTGCCCACCGCGTCCGCATGGGGGCTGCGGCGCTGGTGCTCGAAGTCCTGGCGGTCCTCGGCGGCGACGAGGCCGGAGGGCCAGTCGTGGACGAGCAGGATGTCCGCCCGCTCCAGCCCCAGGGCCTGCTCGATGTCCTGCTCGTTGAAACACGCATAGTCCTTGTTGGAGACGGTGCCGAGCAGGGACAGGGCGGGGTGGGGCTTCTGGAAGCCGGGGGCGTCGTGGATGCCGGAGAGGCCGGCGATGCGCAGGCCGCGGGTCTCCACGACGCCGACGCGGCCCAGGTAGCGGCAGTTGGAGGTGAGCAGGAAGCCCTCGGGGGCTGTGTCCAGGTAGCCGTGGGGCTCGTGGTTGCCGCCGATGAAGTACACGGGCCAGGGGAAGCGCCGACGCTTCTGGTGGTAGTGCGCGAAGTCGCCCAGGTGCTTGTAGCGGGCGGGGGCGGCCATCGTCGCCAGGTCCGCCTCGTCGCGGTGCGGCTCGAAGTCGCCGACCTGGAGGACGAAGGCCAGCTCCCGGTTCGCGCTCTTCGCCCAGGACTGGAGGGTGGACACCATCCGGTCCATCCGGCCGTGCACGTCGCCCACGGCGGCGAAGCAGAAGGTGTCGGGAGGCGGGGCCATGGGGGACTCCAGCATGGCGCATCCGCGCGCCGGACGGCGCAGCGACGCGGTGGGCAGCCGACGGCTGACCGGGCGTTGAGCCTTCAGCCGACGAGCGAGGGCCAGTTGCGGCCGACCCAGGCGCGCTGTTCGACCTCTTCGCGCCACCGCGGGTCTTCCCGGTCGATGCGGCGCGAGGTGGCGAAGAGGGCCTCGAGCGCCGCCAGCATCCGCTCGGTGAAGGGGGTGTCCTCGACGACGAGCAGGGCCTCGCTCTCCCAGTAGGCGGCGGTGACGTCCAGGTTGGCGCTGCCCACCGCGACGGCCCGGGTGTCGCACACGAGGAGCTTGGCGTGGACGTGGGGGAAGAGGCGCTCCAGCTCCGGCTCCCAACCGGGGCGCGAGCGCAGCGCCAGCTCGTGGGCGATGCCGCCCTCGGCGATGACCGCGTCCAGGCGGCTGCGGACGTAGCGGTCCGCCACCTCTCGAATCGCGCCCCCGGGGAAGTAGGTCCGCGCGTCGCCGTGATGGGGCCGCACGCTGCCGAAGAGGACCTCCACGCGGACACCGCGCTTCAGGGCGGCGATGAGCGCGTTCTGGATTTCGAGCAGCAGGGGGAAGGTGTTCACCAGGACCAGCCGTGAGCGCGCATGGCGGATGAGCGCGAGCTGCGTGTCCAGGGTGTGCGTGTCCTTGAGTCCCTCGTGCAGGGCGATTCGGGCCGCCATCGTCCCCGCCGGCGCGGAGGGCGTCAGGGGAAACGGCTCGCCGCCCGCGCGGGTCCACTCCGCGAGGAACGCGCGCTCCAGGTCGGTGACCAGCGGGCCTTCCAGTCTCGCGCCGCAGTCGAGCCAGGGGATGTCGCGGTAGTGTGTATCCCGGCGCAGCGGCACCTCGTCGAAGCCCGTGTAGTACGGCGCGCCGAGGTTCCGACCCGAGACGAACGCATGCGTGGAGTCGACGAGCGTGAGCTTGCGATGGTTGCGCTGCTTGAGCTCGTAGAGGTTGGGGCCTCCGACGAGCGGAGCAATCGCGCGCACCTCGACGTTGGGTGTCCCGGAGAGACCGACGAGGGCGGGGTTGAGCGCGCCGAAGGAGTCGTGCCCGCTGTAGAGCGCGTCGGCGAGGAAGCGCACGCGGACACCTCGGGTGGCGGCCCGCTTCAGCGCCTCGGTGATGCGGGCGGTGATGGGGTCGTCCTCGACGATGTAGCACTGCCAATGGACGGTGGTCCGCGCCCCGTCGATGGCGGCCAGGACCGATTCGCGGGCCTGGGCGTTGTCGAGCTCGAAGTCGATGTGATGGCCTGCCATGCGCGGGCTGCATCCGGCGAGCGTCAGGTCCCAGGCCCAGGCATCCTGCTCGGAAGGCAGGGGGAGCGGCTCCAGGGGCGTGTTCCGGGGCAGGGCCTCGCACTCCTCGGGGCTGAGCGTGCGGATGGCGGGGTGGACGGGCTTGTAGGTGTCGCGGGTGATGACCGCGGCGATGGGGACGTGCGCGGCGGCGAGTCGGGTGGCGACGCGCAGGAGTCGCTGTCCATCGACCTGTCGGGGCACGTCGTCCGCCCGCGCATCGTCGAGCCACGCGCTGGCGTCGAGCAGCAGGGGCCACGCCAGGTCGGGCAGGTGCTCACGCAGCCGCGCGCGCTGTTCGTCGAGCGAGTCGCTGTCCCGCATCCGCACGAAGACCAGGTGGCACCGGTCCTCGGCGAGCTCGCGGACGGCGAGCAGCGTGTCCTCCTCGACGAGGCTGTCGACCAGCAGCAGCGGCTTGTCCGGGGCGAGCACGTAGCCGGGCACCAGCTCCCGCGAGGCTGCGGTGTCCGAGAAGGAGAACGCCAGGGGATGCAGCCCGCGCAGGTGCCCGAGCCACGCGGCGTCGAGGATGGCGGTGCCTCCCTGGTGACGGACCTCGCCGAGCGCGGCGCCATTCGCGAACACCGTCACGAGGCCCGGCTCCAGGAGGCTGACGCTCGACAGGAGGCCGACGCGCTCGACGGCGAAGCGCGGGGCCAGGCCGGGAGCCACCAGCGAATCGGAGACGGCGGGGTGGTCCTCGAAGAGCGTCAGCCCCGTCTGGGTTCGCGGCAGGAGGAGGGTGGGGACGCGGGCCTCCTGGAGCGCGCGGGCGCCCGTCATCCCGACGTACAGGGCCTCCAGGTCCGCGAGGGAGTCGGTGGGGACGACGAGCAGTCCCGCGCCCGAGCGCAGGGCGACGTCGTCGAAGGCCTCCGCACGGCTGCTGGCGGCGTTCGCGGTGAGGGACTCGACGAGCAGCGTCTGGGTGATGCCCAGCGCCTTCGAGAGCGCCTGGAGCTCTCCGGTCTGCTCCGGCGCCAGGCCCGTGGTGAGCGCGATGAGCTCCGAGGGCTGGGCGCAGTGGGACAGGAAGCTGGCCGCGGCTCCGAGTCCCCGGCCATCGGGCGCGATGGCCAGGGCCATGCGTGAGGGCTCGGTGCTGGCCGTGTCCGGCGCGCGCCCCAGGGAGAGCACGGGCAGGTGCTCCCGGAGGACGAGCCGCAGCATCGCGCCCACCCGGGCCCTGGGAGACGTGTCCAGCAGGGGGCCGAGCACGACGAGCCCGGCGTCATGTCGGCGCGAGACCTGGACCAGGTCGCTGATGTCGAGATGGGTCTCCAGTGCGCCGGTGACCTGGATGGCGGGGCTCCAGTCCTGGAGCGTGTGCCGGAGCCGGTCCAGCACGGTGAGGCTGGTGGGCGGAGGTGCCTCCAGCTCGCTGCGCTCGGGGACCAGTCCGTACAGATAGACGGCCTCGGGCTCGGACGTCAGTCGCCGCAACGCGTGAAGGACGTGCTCGGACTCGGAGCCTGCATCGAAGACGACCACCAGACGTCGGAACATGGGGTGCGCGATTCCCGGGACGGACCTGGGCCGCGCCTTCACCGACGCTCGGCTCCGGGACGACCCTGGAGCCATCATGCCGGGAACCGGCCCGGTTGGCGTCACTGGAACGAGGGAGCAGGAACTCCGGAGGCCACGTCGGACAGGGGAAGACTGCCACCTCGCGAAGTCGTGCGCCGGACGAAAGTGATTGCCTCGGTCAAGGAGTCTGGTTTGTCGCGTGCCAAGACTCAGGGCATGGCCCATTCAATGCGTTGCGGGAGGCAGTGGGTGGCGCTCGTCGTCGCGAGCATCATCCTGGGCTGTGGGCGTGACGTGTCGGAGCACCGGGAGGGGATTCGAGCTGGGACGTGCTACGGCGGGGCACGACATCGATGCGTGGATGTCGACCTACTCGCCCTGACGCCGAGGCGCGCTGGCCTCGTGACATCGAAGGCTATGACGGCTTCCTCGCCTCGACGAGGAAGCGCGTCGTGGTCGCGACGAAGGGGCCACCTCGTTGGAGGCGCTCGTGCAGGGCTCGCAGTTGGGGGCGGTACTGGTCCACGGTGAAGCCCGGGACCATCCAGATGACCTTGCGCAGGAAGTAGATGACCGCGCCGATGTCGAAGAACTCGGTGCGAAGGTGCTCCAGGCGCAGGTCGATGACCTCGAGCCCCGCGGCCTCGGCCTCCGCGCGAGCATCGTCGGGGTGCCGCTTGCGGTGGACCTCCGCCGGGAGCGGCCCGAGGAAGTACTCCACCAGCTCGAAGACACTCGCGGGGCCGACCTGCTGCGAGAAGTAGGTCCCGCCCGGTTGCAGGACACGGGAGATCTCCCGCCACCACGTCGTCACGGGATGGCGGCTGACGACCAGGTCGAAGGCCTCATCCGCGAAGGGCAGGGGAGGCTCGTCCGGGTCCGCCACCACCACGACACCCCGGGGATGGAGCAGTCGGGTGGCCTTGGCGACATTGGGAGGCCAGGACTCGGTGGCCACGATGAGGCGGGGCAGGGGCGCCACGCCCGCGAGCACCTCACCGCCGCCGGTCTGGATGTCGAGCGCCGCCGAGGCTCGGGCCATCCTCGCGCCCAGCTGCTTCTGGTAGCCCCAGGAGGGACGCTGCTCGGTCGCGCGTCCGTCGAGCCAGGAGAAGTCCCAGCCCTCCACCGAAACGCTCGCGGCTTCCGCCTCCAGGTCCTCATAGCTTCGAGACATGGTCTGGGTTCCTACCGGGGCCCTCTCGCCGTGTCACGGCAAGGCGTCACGTCAGTCCTTCCAGAGGATCTTCCACGGGTGCTTGCGCAGATCCGTGACGAGCGTTCTGAGCTCGTCATACAGCGTGGGATCCTGCAGGACCGCGCCCGCCGTGCCTTCTCCGGCCTCGATCCGGGCCAGCACCCGGTCCGCGCGGGCCGCGATGCTGTCGAGCTGTCCCGCCGCGGCCGTGAGCTTCTCCAGCGCCAGCTTCACGCGCTGCCCGTCCTCGGGCCCCAGGGAGCCGGTGAGGGCCGCGAGCCCATCCAGCGTCGTGCCCGCGGACTTCGTCAGCCCGGGCAGCTCGCCCCTCAGCACCGCCGCCGTCGCCGCCGCGTCGTCGAGCAGTCGCGCCGCCTTGCCTCCCGGCTGGAGCGCCTCGCGCGCGAGCCGTGAGAGCTGGCGCAGGTCCTTCGACGCCGCCGCCAGCTCGGAGGCCAGCACCTTCACGTCACCCCGGTTCTCCGTCAGCACCTCGTCCAGCGTCCGCGTCAGCCGCGAGATGTTCGCCACCAGCCCCGTCACCGCCTCCGGGTCCTTCTCCAGCATCTCGGAGAACATCTCGATGAAGCGCGAGAGCTTCTCCGCCAGCAGGTCCAGCCGGGGCGCATCCGTGCCGCGCACGGCCTGGCCCGCGGGCAGCGCGCTCGACTGCGTGCCCGGGTTCAGCTCCAGGTAGGGCTCGCCCAGCAGGCCCACCGTCGCCACCGTCACCCGCGCATCCGAGCGCAGCGCGCCGAGCGACTCCGGCGACACCGCCAGCTCCATCCGGACGGGCAGGGGACGGCCCTGGGCATCCCGACGCTCCGGCATCAGCCGGATGGCCTGCACGCGCCCCACCTGCACGCCGCCCAGCTTCACCGGCGCCCCCTCCACCACGTTGCCCGTGTGGCCGAAGTCCACCGGCAGCACCGTGCTGGAGCCGAGCGACAGCTCGCCCATCAACCACAGCAACACCAGCACGCCCATCACCGCCGCCAGCACCAGGGCGCCCACCTTCAATTCCAACCGTCGCTCATCCATCCGTCGCACCCTCCATGAACGGCGCCGTCAGCACGCGAAGCTCCGGCGCGGAGGACTCCAGGAAACCCTCGGGCGGCCCCAGGTACGCGCACTTCCCCTGGGCCACCACCAACACCCGGTCCGCCAGCCCCCGCAGCTGGCGATAGTCATGCGTCACCACCAGACCTCCCAGCCCTCGCGCCTTCAGCGAGGCCATGACCTCTTCCACCTGCGTCGCCGCCCGCCGGTCCAACCCCGTGGTGGGCTCGTCGAGCAGCAGGTAGCGCGGCGAGAGCACCAGCGCCCGCGCGATGGCGGTCCGCTTCTTCGCCCCGGGCCCCAGCTCGGGCGGCATCCGGTCCGCCCACTCGAGCAGCCCCACCTGCTCCAGCGCGGACTCCACGGCCTCGACCGGGGCCGTCGGGTCCGCCAGCCACACGTTCTCCCGGAGCGTGCGCCAGTCGAGCAGGGCGGGGCCCTGGACCAGGTACGGCGCCCGGCGCCGCAGCTTCACCAGTTCACGCTCCGGCCGCGTGTCCACGCGCTCGCCCCACAGCTCCACGCTGCCCGAGTCCGGCCGCAGCAGGCCCACCGCCATCCGACACAGCACGCTCTTGCCTGAGCCGCTCGCGCCCGCGATGAAGGTCAGCTCCCGCGTGGACACCTCCGCCGTCACGCCGTCCAGCACGCGCCGCCCACCCTCGAACGCGACGCGCACGTCCGTGAAGCGCAGCGTGTCCGGAGGGGCGTCGTCCGCGATCACAGGCGCACGAGGTGGAAGGCGAGGGACACGGCCAGGTCGATCAACAGACACCCCAGGCTCGCGGCGACGACGCCGTCGGTGGTCGCCTCGCCCACGGCCTCCGCGCCTCCTCGCGCGCCCAGGCCCGCGACGGCCGCCGCCAGCGGGATGTACAGCCCGCACGCCACGGCCTTCAGCCCCGCGGCGAGCAGGTCCCAGCCATCCACGTAGCGCGGGTCCATGAAGGCCCGGCCATCCACGCCGAAGACGAGCCCCGCCACCGCCGCGGCGGACAGGGTCGCGGCCACCGTCCCCAACAGGCTGAGCAGCGGCACACCCAGGACGCCCGCCACCACGCGCGGCGCCACCAGGTCCGAGTAGGGGTCCCCCGCCGACATCTCCAGCGCCTCCACCTGCTCGTTGACGCTCATGGTGGACAGCTCCGCCGCGTGGCTCGCCCCGGCGCGGGACGCCGTCAAGAGCGCGGACACCACCGGCCCCAGCTCGCGAATCAGCAGCTCGAAGTACGCGGGCCCCAGCACGGCCACGTTGCCCACGAAGCGCCGCGCCTGGCTGTTGGCGATGGTCACCAGCACCGCCCCGAAGAACGCCATGCCGGTCATCACCAGCCACACGCTGCGCCCTCCCAGCTCGTGGAGCTGCACCAGCGACTCGCGCCAGGACACGCCCTCGCGCAGCCCCGCCCGCGTCGTGCGCGCGAACAGCACCACCGGCGCGCCGAAGAAGCGCAGCACCCGGTTCATGTCATCCACCCGGCGAGCACGAGCGTGAGCACGAAGTCGAGCAGGAAGATGGCCGCGCACCCGCGCACCACCGCGCTCGCCGCCGCGCGTCCCACCGCCTGGGCGCCTCCCCGCGCGGACAGCCCCACCGCCGTGGACACCAGCGAGATGGCCAGGCCGAAGGCCCCCGTCTTCAGCACGCCGCCCAGGATGTCCAGCGGGCTCAGCATGTGCGCGAAGGTCCCGAAGAACGTCCGCAGCGGCAGGTCCAGGGTGAGCAGCGCGGCCAGGGCCTCGAACAGGATGGCCACCAGGAACGTGAAGGTGCTCATCGCGAGCATGCTCAGCTCCATCGCCACCACGCGCGGCGCCACGAGGATGGCGAAGGGGTCCAGGCCGATGCCGCGCAGCCCTTCAATCTGCCCGCCCACCTGCATGGTGGCCAGCTCCGCCGCGTTCCTCGCGCCGATGCGCGCGGACATGATGAGCCCCAAGAGCAGCGGACCGAACTCCCACAGCACCCCGTAGCCCGCGGCCCACCCGAGGAACGCCCGCGCCCCGAAGCGCTGGATGTACAGCCCCGACTGCAGCACGACGATGACGCCCGCCAGCGCCGCGGTGGCCAGGGCCAGGGGCAGCGAGTCGTAGCCGAACTGCACCAGCGCCCGCGCCAGCTCGCGTCGCTCCAGCCGCGGCAGTCCCAACACCGTGCGCGCCGCGACGAGGGCCAGCGCGCCCGCGCCGCGCACCGCCTCCAGCCCCACCGCGCCCGCGCCACGCACGGTCCTCAGCCCGGGGCTCTCGACGCGCGGCGATGGGCTCACGGGAGCACCTCGTCCTGTTCGCGCTCCAGCTCCGGCGCGGGTGCCCCGTCGTATATCAACCGCCCGCCTCGCAGGTAGAGCCAGCGGGGCAGGGGAAGGTCCACCGGGGCCTCGGGCGCGGCGACCAGCAGCGTGCCTCCGCGCGAGACCTCCAGCAGCACCCGCGCCACCTGCCGCGCCGTGCCCGGGTCCAGGCCCGCGAAGGGGTCATCCGCCAGCAGCACCGACGGACGCGCCGCCAAGGCCCGCGCCAGCCCCGCGCGCTTCTTCATGCCTCCGGACAGCCGCTCCGGCAGCGAGTCCGCCGCGTCCGTCAGGCCCACGGCGCCGAGCACCTCGTCCGCGCGCGCCTGTGCCTCGTCCTGGGGCACGCGCCGACGCGTGAGCGGGAAGAGGACGTTCTGGCGCACCGTCAGCGAGTCGAACAGCGCGTCCGTCTGGAACACCATGCCGAACGAAGCCTGCCGCGCGCGGCGCTCGGCGGCGGACAGGCCCGCCACGTCCTGGCCATCCCACAGGACGCGTCCGCTGAACGCGGGGGACAGCCCCGCGAAGGCCTTCAGCAGCGTCGTCTTGCCCGCGCCCGAGCGGCCCAGCACCACCGCCTGCGTGCCCGGAGGCAGCGCGCACGCCACCTCCGCGAGCACGGTGCGCGCGCCATGCCTCACCGTCAGGCCTTCCGCACGCAGGTCCATGGTGGAACCCGGCTCCCGCCGCTCAGGGCTTCCAGCGCGTGAGCAGGCCGTCGTGGCCGGCGGCCCAGACCTCGCCCGGGCCGAAGCCGCCCAGCGCGTTCACCGTCGCGGACGGGGTGGCGACGGTGCTCCACGCGGTGCCGTCGAAGAAGTGGAGGTCGTTCACCTCCGACGACGCCGCGTAGATGCCCGTGCGGCCGAACGCGAGGATGTCCCGCAGGTTCGGCACCGTGCCCCCGTTCACCGTCAGCGCCGGCTTCTGGGTCCACGTGCCTCGCGCCTTCTCCAGGAGCAGGCCGTGATCACCCGCCACGTAGAGCATGTGGGGGGTGAGCACCTGGACCGCGTTGAGGTAGCCCGTGGTGGTCTCGGGGAGGCCCAGCGCCTCGCGGGTCCAGGTCGTCCCCGTCTGGGGCGAGCTCCAGGCCACCGGATGCTGTTCGCCGTTCACCGTCTCCGCGCCGACCACCACCAACGCCTCGGCGCTCAGGCCGTGGATGTCCCGCAGGTTCGCCGCGAATCGGGTGATGATCGTCGGGTCCGGCTGGTTCCCCGAGGCGCCATGGTCGTAGCTCCAGGACACGACGTGCCCCGCGCTGGAGACGCCATAGACGGTGAAGACGTTGGTCTCCGGGTCCGGGAAGCCCACCAGCCCGTTGATGGAGCCCGGCTGGCCACTGGGGCGGGTCTCGCAGGCGGTGTTGAGCTCGCCGGGCATCGACGTGGCGAACCGTCCGTCGCTCGAGCCCAGGAACACGCGTCCGTTCGGCGCGGCCCATGCGGACCGCCAGTCGCCCGCGCAGTTCGTCGCGGCCGTGAAGGTGTTGCCGGCCACATGGACGACGCGACCGCTCCTGCCGGCCAGCCAGCCCCGTTCCGCTTGATAGTTGGCCACCGCGTCGAACCGCGCGCTCGTGTCGTTGAGCACCGTCCCCTCGTTCCAGGACACCGCGCCGCAGCTCGGCAGCCCGTTGTCCACCCCACCGGCGCAGTCATTGTCCAGGCGGTCGCAGACCTCGGTGCCGCTCTCGGACACCTGCTCCGAGCCCTCGTCGCAGTCACCGGACTCCGTCACCGCGCCCGGCTCGGGTGGAGTGCAGCTCAACCCCAGCGTGGGGCCACCCTGGCCGTCGCCATCGTCATCCGCGAAGTACTCCTCGGGCACCAGCGCGCTGACGCAGTCCGCCACCTCCGCGGACTGACACTGCCGTGTTCCCGCGCAGCGCTGGGCCGTGACGCAGCTCGCGCCCACGTTGAACGCGTCGTTGTCCGGGGTGCCATCGCAGTTGTCGTCCTTGCCGTCGCAGCGGAACTCCGACTGGCCCGGATGCACGAGGATGTCCTCGTCGTCGCAGTCGCCCGCGCGCGTCGCGAAGCCCACCGGCGCCGCGCAGCCGGTCTGGGGCGCGGCGCTCGCATCCCCGTAGCCATCCCCATCCACGTCCACCCAGTACTGGACACTTCCGGGCGCATCGCTCTCGCCCGCGACACAGTTGTTGTCCACGCCGTCGCACACCTCGGTGGCGCCGGGGTGCACGTCCGGGCGCGCGTCGTCGCAGTCGGTGCCCGGGTAGTCGCCCTTCATGGCGAAGAAGCCGTCGTCGTCCAGGTCCTCGGCGCGCAGATCCAGCTTCAGGTCCGTCAGGTTCTCCTCGGGAAACTGCACCTCCGCGGACTGCCGGGCGATGACGGGACCCTCGCACGAGCCCTCGTGTGCCTCGGCGATCACCCGGAGGTCCGGACTCCAGCCCGCCTGCTTCAGGATGACGCCGACGCGCGTGTCGCTCCGGGCCTCCGCGTTCACCGTCACCACGCCCGACTCCCGGCGCGTCGGCTCCCGGCGATCTTCCACGGCGAGCGTCAGGCACTGTGGCCGGAAGGTCGCATACGTGATGAAGACCCGGAGCCCCCCTTCGTTGGTCGAGGTCTTGCTCTTGCAGCCCGTCATCGAAAGTGTCAGCAGCCCTACACCCACCAGGAATAAACGCATCATCAATGCATTCTCCGGCGCGCCGAGGCGCCCACTGTCGTGACGCCCCGTCGTAAACCCCAGGACATCCGGAACTCCCCCTTAGACCGCCGTGCTGGCATCGTCCAGCAGCCCACTCCGCCGGGTTCGCCGTTTCGCTCGTCGGGCCCCAGCACGCACACCCCGCACTCCGTCGGCCCGAGCCTCGACTTCCCGCTCATGTCCACTGTCCGAACCGCCCTCGTCGCGCCCCTGTGTGCCTGGATGGTGCTCGCCCCCTCCCAGTCCCAGGCGCTCCAGAGCGACGCTCCCGTGGCTCCCACTCCCTCGCGCGAGGCTGCGGATTCCGCACCCGGGGCTGCGAAAACCGCACCGGCCGCTGCGGATTCCGCACCCGCGGACGCCACCCCCGCGGGCGCGGCGCTGACGTTCGAGCAGGCGGTGGCGATGGCGGCCGAGCGCAACGAGTCCGCGCTCGCCGCCCAGCAGCGCGCCAATGCCGCCCAGGCCCGGGTGTCGCGGGCCCGCGCGTTCTTCTTCCCGGAGCTGACGGCCACGGGCACGTACACGCGCCGCCCCAACCAGACGACGCGCGAGGTGGGCGGACAGCAGGTCGTCATCCAGCGCTACAACGCCTTCGGCGCGAACATCGTCGCGCGGATGACGCTCTTCGACGCGCGCGGCTTCCCGCTGTACCGCGCCGCGAAGCGCGAGAGCGAGGCCGCGGGCATGGAGTCGGTGGAGGCCCGGCGGCAGGTCTCGTTCGAGGCCGCCAACGCGTTCCTCATCACGCTGCAGGAGCAGCAGGTCTTCCAGGCCGCCGAGCAGCGCATCGCCTTCGCCCGCCAGTCGCTCGCGGACGCGCAGGCCCGCGCCAAGGGAGGGCTCGCCAGCACCAACGACGTCACCCGCGCCGAGGTGGAGGTGGCCACCGCGGAGGTGGAGCTCATCAGCGCCCGGAACCTGGCGCAGACGAGCCGCCTGGAGCTCGGCTTCCTGCTGGTGGACCCGGTGGAGGGCGCGCTCGCGGCGCCCCAGCAGCTGCTCGACGACGCGGCCCGCCCGCTGGACACGCACGACGGCATCATCCCCGGCGCGGTGGAGCGGCGCCCGGACATCCTCGCCGGCCAGCTGCGCGTGGAGTCGCTGGAGGCCAACGCGTGGGAGCCGCTCGCGCGGCTGTTGCCCGCGCTCGGCGTGTCCGCGACGTACCGGCTCACCAACGAGCAGGGCCTCGCGGGCCGCACGGGAGATGGCTTCCTGGCCGCGGACCTCACGTGGAACCTGTTCGACGGCGGCGAGCGGTACGCGGAGCGCCACGAGCGGGTGGCCCTGGCGCGCGCCGCCAGGCTGGAGCTGGAGCAGGGCACGCGCCGCGTGGACGTGGACATCCAGCGGGCGCGGGTGGCGCTGGAGAACGCGCGGGCGGCGCTCACGCAGAGCGAGCTGGCGACGCGCGCGGCGAAGCAGAACGCGGAGGAGCAGGGCATCCTCTACCGCCAGGGGTTGTCCACGGCGTTGACGCTGGCGGACGCCTCGCTGCGGCTGTTCGAGGCGGAGGTGGCCCTGGCCCGGAGCCGGTACTCGCTGGGCGTCGCCCTGCTGGGCTTGAGGGCGGCAGTCGGACTCGATCCTTTGGGGAAGGAACCGTGAAGGTGATGCGACGCGCAGGAACGCTGACCTTGGCCGTGGCGATGCTCGCCATGGGGGCATGCAAGAAGGACGCGGAGGCGTCGAAGGGCGAAGCGCCCGCGGTGGGCGGAAAGGCGGGCGGTCGCCCCGGCGCTGGTGGCGGCCGGGGCCCCATCCAGTTCCCCGTCGAGGTCGCCCCCGTGGAGGCCCGCGACGTCGAGTACGTGGTGAACGCGGTGGGCTCCGTGGAGGCCTTCGAGCGGGTGCAGATCACCGCCCGCGTGGCGGGCGCCGTGGAGCGCGTGCTCTTCATGGAGGGGCAGGCGGTGAAGAAGGGGGACGTGCTCGCGGAAATCGAGCCCGCCCGCTACGCCATCGCCGTGCGCGCGGCCGAGGCGTCGCTCGCCAAGGCCCGCGCCTCGCTGGTGGAGGCCCAGGCCGGCGCCGAGCGTCGCACCGCCGTCAATGAAGCCAGCCCCGGCCTGTTGCCCGCCGAGCAGCTGGAGACCTTCACGGCGCGCGCGCGCACCGCGGAGGCGGACGTGGCCTCCGCGCGGGCCCTGCTGGACCAGGCGCAGCTCAACCAGCGCGACGCCTATGTCCGCGCGCCCATGGACGGCGTGCTCCAGACGCGCACGGTGCAGACGGGGCAGTACGTCCAGCCCGGCCTGGTGCTGGCGACGCTCCTGCGCCGGGACCCGCTGCTGTTGCGCTTCACGGTGCCGGAGGCGGACGTGGCGCGCATCAAGCCGGGGCTCCCGGCGCGCTTCACGGTGCGCTCGGAGAGCGGCTCGTTCACCGCGAAGATCACCCACGTGGCGCAGGCCGCGGACGAGGCCAACCGCCTGGTGCCGGTGACGGCCGAGGTGTCCGCCGAGGACGCGGTGAAGCTCAGGCCCGGCGCGTTCGCGTCGGTGGCGGTGCCGGTGGAGACGCGCGGCGGCAGCCCGGTGGTGCCGCAGACGGCGGTGCGCGCCAGCGAGCGGGGCTTCCTGGCCTTCGTGGTGGACGGCGAGAAGGCGCGCGAGCGGGTGCTGGAGCTGGGCATGCGCACGGCGGACGGACGGGTGGAGGTCCGCGAGGGGCTCAAGGCGGGAGAGACGCTGGTCATCCGCGGCGGCGAGGCGCTGCGTGACGGCGTGACGGTGAGGGTGGTGCAGCAGAAGAAGCCCACCCTCACGGCGGAGCCGCGCGCGGAGGACGGCGGCCAGGGAGCGCGGCGATGAACCTGACGGAAGCGTGCATCAAGAAGCCCGTCCTGGCGTGGATGATCATGGCGGCCACCATCGTCTTCGGACTGGTGGCGGCGCAGCGCATCGGCATCAGCCAGTTCCCGGACGTCGACTTCCCCACCATCAACATCAGCGTGACGTGGGAGGGCGCCAACCCCGAGGCCGTCGAGACGGACGTCATCGAGCCCATCGAGGAGGCGGTGACGCAGGTGGAGGGCGTCACCAGCATCACCTCCAGCGCGCGCCAGGGCGGCGCCAACATCACGGTGGAGCTGGACCTGTCGCGCAACGTGGACATGGCGCTGCAGGAGGTCCAGACGAAGATCAGCCAGGCGCAGCGCCAGCTGCCCGAGGACATCGACCCGCCCATCGTCACCAAGACGAACCCGGAGGACCAGCCCATCATCCAGGTGGGGGTGTCCGGGCCCTTCTCCCAGCAGGTGGTGAGCGACTTCGCCCGCTACCGCGTGAAGGAGAAGCTGCAGACGGTGCCGGGCGTGGGCGAGGTCTCCGTCGGTGGCTCGCTGGACCGCAACGTCCGCATCTGGGTGGACTCCGCGAAGCTGGACGCGCTCGGGCTGACGGTGACGGACCTCACCTCCGCGCTCCAGCGTGAGCACGTGGAGCTGCCCGCGGGGCGCATCGAGGCCGAGGGGCGCGAGGTCAACGTGCGCGTGCTCGGCGAGGCGCTGGACCTGGAGACGCTGCGCGACATCGTCGTGCGCGAGCAGGGCGGCCAGCCGGTGTACCTGCGCGACGTGGCGCTGGTGGAGGACGGCTTCGAGGACGTGCGGCGCATGGCGCGCGTCAACGGCACGCCCGCGCAGGGCCTGGGCATCCGCAAGCAGCGCGGCGCGAACGCGGTGTCCGTGGCGCAGGGCGTGCGCGAGGAGCTGGCGCGCATCCAGAAGGACGCCCCGGAGGGGATGGACGTGGCCATCCGCTTCGACACCACGCAGTACATCGAGGAGAGCGTCCACGAGATCGAGTTCGAGCTGATGCTGGCCTGCATCCTCACGGCCTTCGTCTGCTGGCTCTTCCTGGGCTCGCTGTCGAGCACGATGAACGTGGTGCTGGCCATCCCCATGTCGCTGTTGGGGACGGTGGCGGTCATCTACTTCCTGGGCTTCACGCTCAACACCTTCACGCTCTTGGGCCTGGCGCTGGCGGTGGGCATCGTGGTGGACGACGCCATCATGGTGCTGGAGAACATCTTCCGGCACTCGGAGGAGGGGAAGGACCGGGTGAGCGCGGCGCGCGAGGGCACCGCGGAGATCACCTTCGCGGCGCTCGCGGCCACCGCGGCCGTCATCGCCATCTTCCTGCCCGTCGTCTTCATGAAGGGCGTCATCGGCAAGTTCTTCCTCCAGTTCGGCGTCACGCTGTGCGTGGCGGTGATGCTGTCGTACGTGGAGGCCATCACGCTGGCGCCGGCCCGCTGCGCGCAGCTCCTGAAGACCTCCCGTGAGGGGCGCAGCAAGGTCGGCGTGTGGGTGGACAAGGCCTTCACGAAGCTGGAGCACGCCTATGGCCGGGCGCTCGGGTGGGCGCTGGTGCGGCCGTGGCGGGTGCTGGCCGGGGCGCTGGTCATCCTGGCGGCGAGCGTGTTCGCCTTCCGCGCGCTGCCCGGTGAGTTCGTGCCGTCGCAGGACCAGAGCCGGCTGATGGTCCGCATGCAGACGGCGGTGGGCAGCAGCATCGAGGAGACCAACCAGCTCTTCCAGAAGGCGGAGGCGTTCGCCGCCTCGCGGCCGGAGGTGACGAGCGTCTTCGCGTTGGTGGGCGGTGGTGGTGGCGGGGTGAACTCGGGGTTCATGATGCTCACGCTCAAGCCGCCCGACCAGCGCATGACGCAGTCAGAGTTCCAGCAGGTGCTGCGCAAGGAGCTCAACGGCTACCCGGGCCTGCGCGCGGTGGTGCAGGACCTGTCGCAGCAGGGCTTCTCCGCGCAGCGTGGCTTCCCGGTGGAGTTCAGCGTGCGCGGCTCGGACTGGGACGAGCTGGTCAAGGCCAGCCAGGAGATGCGCGAGAAGATCCAGGCCAGCGGCAAGGTGGTGGACGTGGACACCGACTACCAGCTCGGCATGCCGGAGCTGCGCATCACCCCGGACCGGGCGCGCGCGGCGGACCTGGGTGTGCCGATGCAGACGGTGGCGACGACCATCAACGCGCTGGTGGGCGGCGTGCGCGTGGGCAAGTACAGCACGGGCGGGCGCCGCATCGACGTGCGCCTGCGCCTGCTCGCGGGGCAGCGCTCGCGTCCGGAGGACCTGGCGCTGCTCAAGGTGCGCACGGCCAGCGGCGCGCTGGTGCCGCTGTCGGCGCTGGTGACGCAGGAGGAGCGCCCGGCGCTGCAGGCCATCACCCGCCGGGACCGCGAGCGCGCCATCAGCATCTTCGCCAACGTGGCGCCGGGCTCCAATCAGGAGGAGGCGCTGGCCACGGTGGAGAAGCTGGCGAAGGACCTGCCGGGCGGCGTGCGCGTGGTGCCGGGCGGCGCGAGCGTGGCGTTCCGCGACTCGATGGGCAGCCTGTTCTTCGCGCTCTTCCTGGGGATTGGCGTCGCGTACATGGTGCTGGGGGCGCAGTTCAACTCGTTCCTGCATCCGGTCACCGTGCTGACCATCCTCCCGCTGTCGGTGGCGGGCGCGGCCTTCGCGTTGCTGGGCACGGGCAGCACGCTGAACATCTTCAGCATGATCGGTCTGTTGCTGTTGATGGGCATCGTGAAGAAGAACTCCATCATCCTGGTGGACTACGCGCTCCAGCAGCGGGAGCTGGGGCTGGGCGCGGTGGAGGCGATGCAGCGCGCGGGGCCGGTGCGCCTGCGTCCCATCCTGATGACGTCCACGGCGACGATGATGGCGGCGGTGCCGGCGGCGCTGGCGTTGGGCGCGGGCAGCGAGACGCGCGCGCCCATGTCCATCGCGGTGCTGGGGGGGCTGTCGGTCTCCACGGTGCTGAGCCTGGTGGTGGTGCCCGCCTTCTACGTGGTCGCCGACCGAATGAAGACGCGGCTGGCCCACTGGCGCGGCAAGCGTCCGGACGACGAGGAGGGCAGCCCCGCCGCCCACGGTCGTCCGAGCGGCGATGAGCCTCGCCCCGCGGCGCACGGCTGAGCTCGGCTGAGATGACGACGCGGGCCGGCTCCGGAGCTCACCGGTGCCGGCCCTCCGCTTTTCAGGCGGAGGGGGCGCGAGCATCTCCTCCGTCGAAGACGCAAGGGGTGCACCTGACCCAGGGTGTCTGATTTGTGCTGGGTCATCGACTCCTGGAGGATGTGTGGAGCCCGGTCATCCTTTGCTCGGACACCCACACGAATGGAGATCCACCATGAAGTGCTTGATGCCGTGGTTGATGGCGCTCGCTGTCAGTCTGAGCCTGGGTTGTGGAGGCGGAGCCACCGACGTGGCCGACGAGCGAGCGATGGCCAATGTCCTGGAGTGCAGCCCCGGGCTGCCCAGCTGTGAGGACGTCCGACAGATGGGCTGCCCCGAGCCTGGGATCACGCCCTGCTGCCATGAGTGGTCGTACGACAGCTTCTGTGTGTGCGAACGGCTCCAGGGTTCCCCCAGTTGTGGGGGCATGCCCCTTCGGCCCGAGTCGCCGTCGGCACACTGAGCCTTCCCGGGCAGACGAGAGGCCGGACGTCGCGCCGTCGCGATGCCCGGCGGGTCGAGGAGGAGGCCCGTGGCCCCTCGCTGAAGGCCGCCGGCGCCGTGGACACCGTGACTGGCACGCCCGTGAAGCGCGCGTGTGTCCACGGCGAGCAAGGAGACGACCCCATGGCGCAGGAGACGGAGCTTCCTCCCAACATCATCCCGGTGAAGGAGCGCGACGAGTCGCTGGACCTCCAGGCGTTCCTGGACGAAATCGGCAACAGCCAGGAGGTCCGCGTCAACAAGCTGGACGGCCGGACCGCCGCTCACGCCGTGCTGTGCACGCTGGCGCGCAGGCTGTCGGACGGTGAGGACGTCAAGCTGATGCGCGCGCTCGGCGACGACATCGGCGAGCTCATCGGCGAGTGCACCATCCTGCGCGGCCCCTCGCACGCGAAGCGCATGAAGCGCGAGGAGTTCATCTCCGACGTGGCGGACCACCTGGGCATCCAGGTGGACCAGGCGTTCCGCGTGATGACGGTGGTGTTCACCGCCGTGAGGGACCGCATCCCCGAGGACGAGGTGGCCGCGGTGGCCTCGCAGCTCCCCGCGGACCTGGCCGACAGCTTCCGCCGGCCGGTGTAGCCCCGCCGTGGACCCGACCCCGGAGAGCCTCCCCGGGGCCGGGTGCCATCCCTCCGTTGCTACGGCTCGTTGAGGATGATGAGCCCGCGCGTCCCGTCCACGACGTACACGTAGCCGTCGCCGGGGATGCGCACGCCGAAGGCGCCCTCGAGGCTGCCGGCCCTTCGACCCGGGTCGTCCTCGCGGAACGTATTGAAGTGGGCGACCTGACGGGGTTGGGTGGGGTGGGAGACATCCAGCACGCGCAGGCCCTCCTGGTACCAGGCGACATAGAGCCGGTTGCCACGCAGGAGCATGTTGTGGATGGACGTGGGCGGCCGCATCCGGAACGTGCCGATGAGCGGGATGTTCGTCGGGTCCGTCACGTCGAGCACGCGCACGTGGGTGCCAGGGCCCTCGCCGCCCTCGAAGGCGATGGTCTTGCCCGCGAACGTCCCCACCGCGCTGTGGTGCGCATACACGAAGCTCCCGGGCGGCGTGTAGTTGCCGAGGTGCGCGACGTTGTCCAGGTCCGTGATGTCCATGATGGAGTAGCCCGAGTCCGCGTTGCTCACGTAGAGCCGGTTCTCGTACACGAAGACATCATGCGGGCCGCCGCTGAAGCCTCCCGGTGTCGGCGTGACGAGTTGGAGCAGGGTGGGCGCGAGCGGCGTGGTGACGTCGTAGACGTAGGTGGCCACGCCCGCGCTGTTGGCGTAGAGGCGGTCGCCGTCGACGAGCACGGTGTGGACGTGGGCCGGGCCCTCGGCGCGGCGGACGAAGACGGGATTGGCCGGGTCCGTGATGTCGAAGACGACGAGCCCCGACGAGTCGCTGGCGATGTAGAGCGCGTCGCCCTTCGCCCAGACGCCGTTCCACGCGCCATCCCCGGGGATGTTGACGGTCTTGACGAGCGTGGGGTTCGTCCGGTCCCTCACGTCGAACACGGAGAGCCCACCCAGCCGAGGGGCCCGCTCCAGCGAGACGACGTAGGCGTGCTCCTTGGTGACGTAGACGTCCACGGGCAGCCCGAGGGGCGTGGAGGCCTCGCCCACGCGCGCGAGCCCGCCGGAGGACTCGCCCTCGCCGGGGGCCCAGGTCATCCGGTGGGCCTCGAAGGTGCCGAGCGTCTTGGTGTAGCCGGAGATGGGGCTGTCGGTGCACGACACGTAGCAGCCGGTGATGATGCCCGGCGCGGGGACATGGCAGCCGGCGAACGCCGTGGTGGTGACATTGTCGCCCGACGGGGTCCGGAGGGTGCGGCGGCCCGCGACGAAGAACGTGCCGCCCTCCGTCACGCGGGCCAGCAGGGGCGCGTTGCTCATCGAGTCCGCGGAACCATCCAGGCTGAGCTGGAAGGCGCTGCTCCCGTTGCCGACGGCGGTGGAGTTGGGGCGGCCCGGGCGGACGCGCAGCTCCGAGCGGGTGGTGAGCTGATAGATGCCCTTGCCTTCGATTCCGGAGAGCTGTTCGGTGGAGCAGCTCGACACGTCGAAGGTCGACAGGCTCTGGCAGAGCTGCGGGTCCAGGTTCTCGGCGTCGAGGAACTGGCACGTGTCATAGCGGCCCTTGTCGATCCAATCGCCCCGGTCCTGCAGCACGGTGTACGTGCCGTCCCACGGCGGCGGTCCGCTGTCGGGCGTGCCCGCGTCCTCGGGAGGAGGACCGGCATCAGGTGTGCCCGCGTCCTCGGGAGGTGGGCCGCTGTCCTGTGACCCCGAGTCTGGAAGCGTGCCCGCGTCCTTGCCGGAGTCAGAGTCTCCGCAGGCGATGAGGAGTGGGAGGAGGACACAGAGGAAGCGCCACGGGGATGTCGTCATGAAAGGCCTCGGGAAGACCACCCGGAAGGAGTGAATGGTGCCTCCAGGAATGGCGAGGCGCGCTCCTTGCGCCAATGCGCGCTCCCGATGCTTGCCGGATGACGACGGAATCGCGGCCACGTGCCGTGAACGCCGCCCGCGGGACCCGCCGGGCCGTGTCCTTGCAACGACACGGCCCGGGGCCAGCGCTACAGCTCGTTGACGATGATGAGGCCACGTGACGAGTCGACGAGGTACACGAAACCGTCCCCAGGGATGCGCACACCGAAGGCGCCCTCGAAGATGCCGTTGCCTCGCCGCGGGTCGGTCTCCCGGTAGGTGTTGAAGTGGGCGATCTGCCGGGGCTGCGTGGGGTGGGAGACGTCCAGCACGCGCAGGCCCTCCTGGTACCACGCGACATAGAGCAGGTTCCCGCGGAGCAGCAGGTTGTGCATGGACGTGAGGGGGCGCATGCGGAACGTGCCGATGAGCGGGATGTTCGTCGGGTCCGTCACGTCGAGCACGCGCACGTGGCTGGCCGAGAACTCGCCGCCCACGAAGGCGAGGGTGCGCCCCGCGAAGGTGCCCACCGCGTTGTGGTGGGAGAAGATGCCGAAGAATCCCGGCTGCAGGTAGTCACCGAGGTGCCGGACGTCGTCCAGGTCGGAGATGTCCATGACGTGGAAGCCGGTCGTGTCGTTGCTGATGTAGAGCCGGTCGCCGTGCACGAAGACGTCATGCGGACCGCCGGTGTAGCCCTCGGGTGCCCACGTGATGAGCTGGAGCAGCGTCGGAGCGAGAGGCGAGGTGATGTCGTAGACGAAGGTGCCCGTGCCGGGTGAGTTGGCGAAGAGCCGATCCCCCTCGACGAGCACGGTGTGCACGGTGTCAGGGCCCTCGCCGTGGCGGACGAAGACGGGATTGGCCGGGTCCGTGATGTCGAAGACGATGAGCCCCGAGCTGTCGCTGGCGACGTAGAGCGCGCCACCCTTCGCCCAGACGCCGTTCCACGCGCCATCTCCGGCGATGGTGACCGTCTTGACGAGCGTGGGGCTCGTCCGGTCCTTCACGTCGAACACGGAGAGGCCACCGAGCAGGGGCCCAGTGCTCACCGACACGACGTAGGCGTGCTCCTTGGCGACGTAGACGTCCACGGGCATGCCGACGGTCGTGGAGGCCTCTGCCACGAGCGCCAGCCCGCCGGAGGCCTCGTTCTCGCCGGGAGCCCAGGCCATCCGCTCGGTCCTGAAGGTGCCGACCGACTTGGTGAAGCCGTACATCGGATGGCTGTTGCAGGACACGTAGCAGCCGGTGATGACGCCAGGAGAGAAGACGTGGCAGCCGGCGAACGCGGTGGTGGTGACGCTGTCTCCCCAGGGGCTTCGGGCGGTCCTCCTCGCCGCGAGGAAGAACGTGCCGCCTTCCGTGACGCGGGCGATGAGCGGCGCGGGGCCGTACGCGTCCTGGGTGCCATCCGCGCTGAGCCGCAGGCCGGCGAAGGAGTTGTAGACGGAGTCCGATGGAGGCCGGGTGGAAGAGTAGGACGCTTCCTCGCGGAGGTTGAGCTGGAAGATGCCCTGGTTCTCCACGCCGGAGAGCTGATCGGTGGAGCAGCTCGACAGGTCGAAGGCCGCGATGCGCTCACACCGCTGCGGGTCCAGGTCCTCGGGCGTGACGAACTGGCACGTGTCATGGCGACCGGTGTCGATCCAATCACCCCGGTCCTCGAGCGCGGTGTACGTCCCGTCCCAGGGAGGACGGCCTGCATCGGGCACCCCCGCGTCGGGCGTCCCCGCGTCCTCGGGAGGCGGGCCGCTGTCCGCGGTGCCCGCGTCGGAGCCCGAGTCCGGGAGGGAGCCCGCATCGTCTCCCGAAGGGGAGTCGTCACAGGCGGACAGCAGCAGGAGCAGGAGGGGGATGCAGCGCCAGGGTCCCAACGGATGCGGCGATGGCTTCATGGAGCGCCTCGGGAGCCCCCGCGACAGTGCGGGCGGCCTTCCCGGATAGGCGAGTGCGGGCTCCTGGTTCCATCGTGGGTTGCCGCTGTTTTCGGACAGCGGACAGCGGCCACCGTGACTCGGGTCCTGGAGGACCTGTCGCGCGCGGCGCCTACAGCTCGTTGAGGATGATGAGTCCGCGGGACGCGTCGACCAGGTACACGTAGCCGTCCCCGGGGATGCGCACGCCGTAGTTGCCCTCGAAGACGGAGTGCTCGCGCCCCGGGTCGTCCTCCCGGAAGGTGTTGTAGTGCGCGACCTGCCTGGGCTGCGTGGGGTTGGAGACGTCGAGCACGCGCAGGCCCTCGTGGTACCAGGCGACGTAGAGCAGGTTCCCGCGGAGCAGCAGGTTGTGCATGGACGTGGCGGCGCGCATGCGGAACGCGCCGATGAGTGGGATGTGGGCCGCCGGGTTCGTCACGTCGAGCACGCGCACGTGGGAGCCCGGGAACTCTCCGCCCTCGAAGGCGATGGTCTTCCCCGCGAAGGTGCCCACCGCGCTGTGGTGCGCATAGGTGGCGAGCCGAGGCAGGAAGTAGCTGCCCAACTGGCGGACGTCGTTCAAGTCGGCGACGTCCATGATCTGGAATCCATCGCTTCCGTTGCTGACATAGAGCCGGTCCTCGTACACGAAGACATCGTGGGGACCATCGCCGTAGCCGCCCTCCACGGTCGGCCGGACGATCTGCAGCAGCGTGGGGTCCACGGCGTTCGTGACGTCGTAGACGTAGGTTCCGGTGCCGGGGGCGTTGGCGTAGAGCCGGTCGCCGTCGACGAGCACGGTGTGGACGGTGGTTGGGCCCTCGGCGCGGCGCACGAACGTGGGGTTGGCCGGGTCGCTGATGTCGAGGATGACGAGCCCCGAGGAGTTGCTGGCGACATAGAGCGTGTCGTCCTTCGCCCAGACGCCGTTCCACGAGGTGTCACCCGGGAAGCTGAGCGGCTTGACGAGCTTGGGGGCCGTGCGGTCCCTCACGTCGAAGACGGAGAGGCCGCCCAAGAGGGGCGGGCGGTCCAGCGAGACGACGTAGGCGTGCTCCTTGGCGATGTAGAGGTCCGCGGGGCGGATCATCGTGGTGGCGGCTTCGCCCACGCGAGCGAGGCCGCCGGAGGACTCGCCCTCACCGGGGGCCCACGTCATCCGGGTGGCCTCGAAGGTGCCGAGCGTCTTCGAGTAACCCGTCACGGGGTTTTCGACGCAGGACACGTAGCAGCCGGTGATGACGCCGGGTGAGGGGACGTGGCAGCCGGCGAACGCGGCGGTGGTGACGAGGTTGCCGGTGGTGAGCGCGAGCGTGCGACGGCCTGAGAAGAAGAAGGACCCGTTCCCGGTGTCCCGCGTGAGCAGGGGCCCGGAGCTCAGCGCATCCTTGGAGCCGTCGGCGCTGAGGCGGAAGCTGATCGACCCACCGGAGACGAACGTGCTGGTGGGTCTGTCCGGGCGCACGCGCCGCTCCGCGCGGAGCACGACCTGGTAGATGCCCTGGTTCTCCACGGTGGAGAGCTGCGCGGAGGAGCAGCTCGACAGGTCGAAGCTCGTGGGGCGCTGGCAGAGCTGCGGGTCCAGGTTGTCGGCGTCGATGAACTGGCACGCGTCATATCGGCCGGTGTCCACCCAGTACCCCAGGTCCTCCAGCTCCGTGTAGGTGCCGTCCCATGGCGGCCCCGCATCGGGAGTGCCCGCGGGGGAGTCACCGCAGGCGATCAGGAGGAGGGGGAGCAGGGCGCACAGAGAGCGCCGTGCTCCGCGCGAGGGAGTCGTCATGGGAGCCTCGGTGATGAATCCGCCCGCGCAGGTGCGGGCGGTCATCCTGGATACGCCACGGGGGCCCCATGTTCCCCGGCGCTCCGCCGATGCTTGCCGGATGATGCAGAACGCGAGGACGCGGGGGCTTGCCCTTGCAAACCTCCCCGTCGTCGGTCCTCCGCGTCAGGCGCCCTTGGCCAGCTCCGCGTCGATGGCCTGCACCAGGCGCGGGTCCTCCGCGGTGACGTCCGGAGCGAAGCGCGCGGCGACACGACCATCACGGCCGATGACGAACTTCTCGAAGTTCCACTGGACCTCCGGGATGGGGTTCGCCTCGATGCCGTAGCCCTTGAGACGCGCGCGCATCGGGCCCTCACCGGTGGCGTCCGGGAACGCGCGGGTCAGCTCCTGGTAGAGCGGGTGCTTGTCCTCGCCGACGACGGAGATCTTGGAGAACAGCGGGAACTTCACCGCGTAGTTGAGGTCGCAGAACTGCTTGATCTCCTCCTCGGAGCCCGGCTCCTGGCCCATGAAGTTGTTCGCGGGGAAGCCCAGCACCTCGAGCCCCTTCGCGCGCTTCTCCTCGTACAGCTTCTCCAGGCCCGCGTACTGCGGCGTCAGGCCGCACTTGGAGGCCACGTTCACCACCAAGAGGACCTTGCCCTTGAACTGTCCCAGCGTGCTGGGAGCGCCATCGATGGACTTCAAGGGGATGTCGAAGAGGTTGCTCATGTTCGGCTCGCTTCCGGAGGAAAGTGGGGAGGGGTTCCCGGGTGGGTCGACCCGCGAGGTATACAGGACGAAATCGCCGGTCTCGGCAAGCAACATCCCGGGAGCCGGACGTGGCTTTCAGACGCCCGGTCCACCAGTGGACGCGGCCTTCCTGCTCACCCCTGGCGAGGCTCGTGCCGTCGAAGTGGAGCCGTGACACGGTGACTTTCCACCGTGGGATGACCGGGCGGGCATGGGCCGCGAATTGAATCGCGTCCTGGCGGCAACGAGGGTTGCGCCTCCATGCGCACGGCGGCAACTTCCCCCTCCGCACCATCCCCCCTCAGGAGAGAGACGCATGCGTTTCCTGTCGATGCCCCTCATCGTCGCCGCCCTCCTCGTTGGTTGCAGTGACGATCCAGATCCCACGCCGACACCTGACTCGGGCACACCACAGCAGGACTCGGGCACGCCACAGCCTGACGCGGGCAATCCGCCGGAAGACGCGGGCACGCAGGAGCCTGACGCGGGCAATCCGCCGGAAGACGGGGGCACGCAGGAGCCCGACGCGGGCAATCCGCCGGAAGACGGGGGCACGCAGGAGCCCGACGCGGGGCCCCTGCCCAGCGGGCCTCCCGTTCCGCAGGGGCCGCCCAACGTGCCCGAGTTCCCTCCGGCCTTCCCCGGCCAGACGCGCGCTCCGGCGGTCCAGTCGCAGACGCAGTTCCAGGTCACCGAGGTGGCCTCCGGCATCCGGAATCCCTGGGGCCTCGCCTTCCTGCCCGACCAGCGCATGCTGGTGACGGAGAAGCCCACGGGGCGGCTCTTCATCGTCACCCAGCAGGGCGAGAAGTCGGCCGCCGTCACGGGCCTGCCCGCGGTGGATGGCCGGAACCAGGGAGGCCTGCTCGACGTGGAGGTCGGTCCCGACTACGCGGAGAGCCGGCTCATCTACTGGACCTATTCCGAGCCGCGGCAGGGCGGCAACGGGCTGGCGGTGGCGCGCGCGAAGCTGGTGGACGGCGCGCAGCCCGCGGTGGAGAACGTCCAGGTCATCTTCCGCATGATGCCCACGCTCGAGTCGACGCTGCACTCGGGTGGACGGCTGGTGTTCACGCCCGACGGCAAGCTGTTCGTCACGCTCGGCGAGCGCTCCATCCTCGACGGCCGCAAGCAGGCGCGGGACGTGAAGAGCCACTTCGGCAAGGTGGTCCGCATCAACCCGGATGGCTCCGTGCCGCAGGACAACCCCTACGTGAACACGCCGGAGGCGAAGCCGGAGATCTGGTCGGTGGGTCACCGCAACATCCTGTCGGCGGCGCTCGATGGGCAGAACCGCCTGTGGATCGTTGAGATGGGACCGCAGGGGGGCGACGAGCTGAACCGGCCCGAGGCGGGCAAGGACTACGGCTGGCCCACCATCGGGTACGGCGAGGAGTACTCGGGCGCGCCCATCCACGACAGCCCCGTGGGTGAAGGCATGGAGCAGCCGGTGTACTACTGGGACCCGGTGATTGCCCCCTCGGGGATGACCATCTACTCGGGGACGCTGTTCCCGGAGTGGCGCGACAACATCTTCGTGGGAGGGCTGGCGGCCCAGGCGCTGGTGCGGCTGATGGTTCGCAATGACCGCGTCATCGGCGAGGAGCACCTGCTCAAGAACCGCAACGAGCGCATCCGCGAGGTGGTGCAGGGCCCCGAGGGCGCGCTCTACCTGCTCACCGATGCGACCAACGGCAAGGTGCTCAAGCTCACGCCGCGCTGAGTCTTCATCATCCACGGCAGTCCCCGCGCTCCCCAGGCGAAGCAAGCCTCGGGGAGCGCGGTCGTTTTGATGGCGAGTGGACGTGTCGAGCGTCTCGCGGGGCCGTGCGTCACGGACGTGACGCAGGTGGCGCCCTCGATGCTCACGAGCCCGCAGAGGCGCGCCGAGTCGTTCATCGGCGCACAGGAGTGCGTTCAGGAGGCGTCGCCGCGCGGAGCACTCGCTTGTCGGGGGTGGCCCCCGAAGTCAGTGTGCCGCGCGATTCCCGTGAGGCGTCGACGGGCGAGGAGAAGTCCTCCGCGTGCTCGGCGTTCCACGATGCACCTCCACCCGTCACATCGAGGACTCGCCATGCGTTCGAGGTTGGGTCATGTCGTCCGCTGCATCCGCGCCGGGTCGAGCGCGGTGCTGTTGCTCCTGTCCAGCCTCGCGTCGGCGCAGCCTCCCGTGAGCGAGCCTCCTCCCCGCGCGGTCCTCTTCCAGGGCGTGCGCGTGTTCGACGGCAAGTCGAAGGGGCTGTCCGGGCCCGTCAACGTCCTGGTTCAGGGCAACAAGATCGCGCGCATCTCGAGCAGCCCCATCGCGCGCACGGGCGAGGTGCGAGTCATCGAGGGCAAGGGGCGCACGCTCATGCCTGGACTCATCGACGCGCACTACCACATGATGATGGCCTCGGTGCCGCTGACCGTGGCGCTGGCGGGGCCGGAGGGGTACCTCACGTTGGTGGCCGCGCGTGAGGCGAAGGCGACGCTGCTGCGAGGCTTCACCAGCGTGCGCGACATGGCCGGGCCGGTCTTCAGCATCAAGCGGGGCATCGATGACGGGCTCATCGAGGGCCCGCGCATCTGGCCCTCGGGCGCGATGATCTCGCAGACCAGCGGCCATGGGGACTACCGCCGGGCGGAGGCGCTCCCGCGGACGGCGATGTCCTCGCTGACGTTCGCGGAGCGCGTGGGTGGGGCGGCCATCGCGGACGGGCAGGACGAGGTCCTGCTCCGGGTCCGTGAGCAGCTGATGCTGGGGGCCTCGCAGATCAAGCTGGCGGCGGGGGGCGGTGTGTCCTCGGACCACGATCCGCTGGATGTGTCGCAATACACGGAAGCCGAGCTCCGGTCCGCCGTGGAGGCCGCGGAGAACTGGGGGACGTACGTGGCCGTGCATGCGTACACGCCGCGCGCCATCCAGACGGCCATCCGGGCGGGGGTGAAGGTCATCGACCACGGGCAGTTGATGGATGACGCCACCGCGAAGCTCATGGCGGAGAAGGGGGTCTGGCTGAGCCTGCAGCCGTTCCTCGACGACGAGGACGCGACGCCCTTTCCGGAGGGCTCGGACAATCGGGAGAAGCAGCTGGAGATGACGCAAGGCACGGACAAGGCCTATGCGTTGGCGAAGAAGTACAAGCTGAAGACGGCGTGGGGGACGGACTCGTTGTTCGACCCGAAGGTGGCGGCGAGGCAGGGCGCGCAGCTGGTGAAGATGACGCGGTGGTACACGCCGGCGGAGGCCCTGCGGATGGCCACGGGCACCAACGCGGAGCTGCTGGCGCTGTCGGGCAAGCGCAGCCCCTACAAGGGTCGACTCGGTGTCGTGGAGGAGGGGGCGCTCGCGGACCTGTTGCTGGTGGACGGCGACCCGGTGGCGAACTTCGAGTTGATCGCCAACCCCGAGAAGAACTTCCTGGTCATCATGAAGGACGGGAAGATCTACAAGGATTTGCTCGGCCCATGAGCTGTATAGAGGGCGACCATGACGACGTCCGATGCACCACGCTCGCCGCGAGTGAGCATCCGTCCCGCGACGCTGGCGGATGCCGCGACGCTGACGGAGCTCGGGGAGAGGACCTTCAGGGACACCTTCGCCGCCGAGAACACGCCGGAGAACGTGGAGGCGTTCCTGGCCTCGCACTACAGCCGTGCGCTCCAGGAGGAGGAGCTGCGGGAGCCTCGCAACCTGTACCTGCTCGCGGAGGTCGACGGAGTCCCCGCGGGCTTCGCGCTCCTTTGCGACGGCGCCCGTGAGCCGAGTGTGCGGGCCGAGCGCCCGGTGAACCTGTCGCGCCTCTATGTCGACCGCGCCTTCCTCGGTGCGAAGGTGGGCGCCGCGCTCATGCGCCGCTGCCTGGATGATGCGAGGAGGCGGGGGCACGACGTGTTGTGGCTCGGTGTGTGGGAACGCAATACGCGCGCGCGGGCCTTCTACGCGCGCTGGGGTTTCATCGAAGTGGGGGAGATGCGCTTCGTGCTCGGGACAGACCCGCAGCGCGACCTGGTGCTCGCCCTCTCGCTTTGAGCCGCGTCCGCAGGACCTCTCGCACGACTCGCCTCAGCGAGCGATGCAGGCGGTCGCCCTCGTGCAGGTGGCTGAGGATCTCGCGGCGCGTCAAGCGAGGGGCCGACGACGGCGTTTGCTGCCGGTCCCTGCCGAACGGCCGCGGGTCATCCATACCTCTGGAGTGGTATTCCGGCCCCTCCCGCCACCGACTACTTTCAGCAAATCAAGGAAGCGCGGGAAGCGCTCCGACTGGCGCCTGTGTATTGGCGCCTGACCGTGAATGGCAGTCGATGTCCACCCATGGTGGCGCGAGAGACTCGGTATCGTGTCGCGGGGGGCCCGGCGTTGTCATGTCGGTCGCGGCGGGACAGGATGAATGAGGTGTCCATGCCTGCCCATGCGGCGTTGGCCATGGGTTCACCGAGGGGGGCACATGCTGGATCCAGAATCTCTTCGTGTCGCGCATGAGCGGACCACGAGAGTCTTTCGGTATCTCCAGGCGCTGAACCGTCATCGAAACCCCGCTCCGCGCCAGCTTCGGGATCAACCGTGGAGCCTGAGCCTCGCGACGCTGCCCGCGCATCCCTCCATCCTGTTCGTGCGCGATGCGAGCGCCGCGAGTGAGGGGGCTGAAGGGACGGAGGGCTCCGACGCGGACCTCATCCTCCGGGTGCGCCGCCCGCGGCTGGTGCCTCCCCCAGCTCCGCCTCCTCCTCTCGCCGAGTGGCTGACCACGCCCTGGGATGACCCACTTGTGGAGCCCGGGACGGCGGCGTCTCGCGACGAAGTGGATGACCAGGGCGCCACGCGCAGGGTGTCGTTCGACGAGCGTCCCGAGCGCGTCGAGGCCCTTGCGAGCTGGATGCCCCGTCACGCGGCCTGGGCGAGTGAGGAGCGGCAGGCGCGCGCGGCGCTGAGGATCTTCGAGCAGCTCTATGAGCTTCATGGCCGACTCGAACGAGAGGGAGAGCGGCTCGAGTTGCTGGTCGCCGATGGCATCCTGAGCTGGCGCCAGACGACGGGTGGATTGTTCCATCCCGTGCTGCTCCAGCGCGTCCAGTTGCGGTTCAACTCCCGGGTCCCCGAGTTCACGGTCTCCGACAGCGGGCGTGGCGTCGACCTCTACTCGGAGCTGTTCAGCCACCTGGAGGAACTCGACGGGAGGATTCTGGCGAGGTGTCGCGAGGAGCTCCAGGCCGGCGGGGTGAAGCCCCTGGGCGGTGAGCAGACCTCGAGCTTCTTGCGACGTCTGCTCATCCAACTGTCCGCGCGCGGGGAGCTACTCGAGCATGGCCGGCCGAGCGAAGACGCCGACCCGCCGCGCATGGGGCGAGAGCCCGTGCTGTTGCTCCGCAGCCGCAGCCTCGGTTTCGCCAGAGCCCTCGAGGGCATCCTGGAATCCCTCGAGAAGCGCCCGGACCTGCCGTCCGCGCTGGCCCGGGTGGTGGGCTGTGACGTGCCGAGCCCGCGCGAGGAGGCGGGCTCCAAGGGAACCCGAGGCCACGCTGGCGAGGTCGTGGATGTCCTGCTGAGCAAACAAGCCAACGCGGAGCAGGAGGAGATTGCCAGCCGGCTTGCTCGGAACGGCTGTGTCCTCGTCCAGGGGCCTCCGGGGACAGGGAAGACCCACACCATCGCGAACCTGATTGGTCATCTGCTCGCCGAGGGCAAGAGCGTCCTGGTGACCAGCCATACCACCAAGGCGCTGCGGGTGCTTCGAGGCCAGGTGGTGCCGGAGCTCCAGCCGCTGTGTGTGAGCGTCCTCGACAACGACCTCGACAGCCGAGCCCAGCTCGAAGGCGCTGTCTCCGCGATGGCGGAGCGATTGTCCGTGAGCAATGGCACGCGGCTGGACAGGGAGGCGTCCTCCATCGCGGAGCATCGCGAGCGGCTGAAGGATGAGCTTCAGCAGGCCCGACAGGAGCTGCTCCAGGCACTCTCCGACGAGTATCGAGACGTGGTGGTGGCGGGGCAGAGCTGGTCTCCCTCGGAGGCGGCCCGACGGGTCGCGGCCGAGCCGACGCAGCACCTCTGGCTGCCGGGGCCGGTGATGCTCGGTGCCGCGCTTCCCCTATCGGAGGACGAGGTCCGGGAGCTGTATCGCGGCAACGCCGTTCTGACGCCTCAACACGAGACAGAGCTGGCGTGTCCACTCCCGAGGCTCGACGAGGTCATGTCCCCTGGGGAGCTTGGGGGATTGCTGGAGAAGCGGAAGTCGCTCCGGGTGGAGGCGGAGGGCGCTCTTCCCAATCTCTGGCAGGGGCCTGCCCGGGCGGAGGACACCGTGGACCTGACGGAGCTGGCCAGACGCTGCCTTCGCGCCTTCGACCCATTCGAGGACGGTCTGCCCTGGAAGCTCGCGGCGGTGTCAGCGGGTCTGGCGGGGGACCGGGAGGCGGCTCCCTGGCGGTCCCTCATCGACGCCATCTCCGACGTGCGTGCCATGGAGCTGGCGACCCGGGAGTCCTTGTTCCAGCATGCCCCTGTTCCAGCACAGGATCTGTCCATGGACGAGCAGCTCTCCGTGCTCGCGGAGCTCCAGCGGCACCTCGAGGCGGGAGGGACGCTGGGGGCGTTCACGCTGCTCACGCGCTCCTCGTGGAAGCGAGTGATTCGGGGCTGCCGGGTCGAGGCGGGAGCGCCTCGGGAGCTGGCCCACTTCGCGGCGCTCTCCGCGTGCCTCTCGCTCCGCAAGCAGCGGCAGGTGCTGGCGCGGCGCTGGGATGGTCAGATGGCCGCGTTGGGCGCGCCGCTTTCGTCCGAGCTGGGAGAAGCGCTGGAGGAGCGGCTGCTCGAGTTTCGCGATGAACTCGGCCGGTGCCTGGACTGGGCGGAGTCCGTCTGGCGTCCGTTGGACAAGGCGCTGAGCACGAGCGGGATGCGCTGGAAGGAGCGGTTGGACGCGGAGCCCATCAATCCAGCGCCCCATGGGATGTTCCAGCGGCGGCGCGACGCATTGGTACGAGGCATCGCGCCTGCCCTGCGTGCGCGGGCACGTGAAATCGAACGGGAACGGGTCCGCGAGAAGCTGCGACAGGCTCGGGCCCGGCTCGAGGCGTGGGGAGGAATCTCCGCGGGTTCCGTCATCGTCCGGAGCCTCGCGAAGGCGCTGGAAGCGCGGGATGGCGAACTCTACGCCCGCGCGTTCGTGGGGCTCACGGAGATCCTGGAGAAGCGGCGGGCACTCACGCGACGACAGGAACTGCTCACGAGGCTGAAGGCGGCCGCCCCGGGTTGGGCCTCCGCCATTCGCGAGCGTCGGGGCGTCCACGCGCGGGAGCGGCCCCCGGGAGCCCCCCAGGCCGCGTGGTGCTGGCGGCAGCTTCACGACGAGCTCGAGCGCCGCGGCGGCGTGCAACTGGCCAGCCTCCAGTCGCGCATCGAGGTGCTGTCGGAGGAGCTGCGCAAGTGCACCGCGAAGCTCATCGAGCGTCGTGCCTGGGCCTCCCAGGCCCATCGGACGACGTTGGGGCAACAGCAGGCGCTGGTGGGCTGGTTGGACATCCAGCGGCGCATCGGGAAGGGGACGGGAGTCCGGGCGCCTCGCTTGCGTGCGCAGGCGGCGCAGTTGATGAGCGAGTGTCAGCGAGCCGTGCCGGTGTGGATCATGCCGCTCACGCAGGTGGTGGAGAACTTCACGGCGGCGACCCGGTTCGATGTCGTCATCATCGACGAGGCGAGCCAGTGCGATGCGATGGGGCTCATCTCCCTGTACCTGGCGGACCGCGCGGTGGTCGTGGGAGACCACGAGCAGGTGAGCCCCTCTGCGGTGGGGCAGAACGTGGGCATGGTCGAGCAGCTCATCGCCGAGCACCTCGCCGGAATCCCCAACGCCGTGCTCTATGACGGGAAGATGTCGGTCTACGACCTCGCCCGGCAATCCTTCAGCGGCATGGTGTGCCTGCTGGAGCACTTCCGCTGCGTCCCGGACATCATCGAGTTCAGCAATCAGCTGTCCTACGAGGGGCGCATCAAGCCGCTTCGGGAGGCGGCGAGCGCCAAGGGACTTGCTCCCCTGAACATCCATCGGGTCGAGGGGCATGCCCAGGCGAAGGTCAACGAGCGGGAGGCCATCGCGGTGGCCTCCCTCATCGCCGCCGCCGTGGAGCACCCCGCCTATGCGGGGCGCACCTTCGGCGTCATCTCGCTCGTCGGAGAGGAACAGGCGTTGAAGGTGGATTCGTTGCTTCAGGCGCACCTGTCTCCGGCCGAGTACGAACGACGGCGCGTATTGTGCGGGAGCGCCGCCCAGTTCCAGGGGGACGAGCGGGACGTGATGTTCCTGTCCATGGTGGACAGCCCCGATGGGGACGGCCCCCTGAGTCGACGGGAGACGCAGGACTTCAAGCAGCGCTTCAACGTCGCGGTGAGCCGGGCCCGGGACCAGCTCTGGGTCGTGCACTCGCTCAATCCCTCCATCGACCTGCAGCCCGGGGATTTGAGGCGCAGGCTGTTGGAGCATTGCGCGCAGCCGCAGGGCGTCGAGCGGGCGCTCCTCCGCGCCGAGCCCAAGACGGAGTCTCCCTTCGAGAAGGAGGTGCTCGCGCTCCTGGTCCGCGCGGGCTATCGGGTGACGCCGCAGTGGCGCGTGGGACACTACCGCATCGACCTGGTGGTCGAGGGGGGAGGGCGCCGGCTGGCGGTGGAGTGTGATGGAGATCGCTACCATCCCCTCGAGAAGCTCCCGGATGACATGGCACGTCAGGCGCTGCTCGAGCGGCTCGGGTGGCGGTTCGTGAGGATTCGAGGCAGCGCGTTCTTCCGGGACCCCGAGGCCGCGATGCGACCGGTCTTCGCGAGGCTGAAGGAACTGGAGATTCCTCCAGAGGGAGCTCCACCGGAGGAGGCCGCTCCGGTCGAGGACGCCCTGCGCGCGGAGCTCGTGCGCCGCGCCGAGGCCATTGCACGGGAGTGGGAGGCCTCACCCGAGCGCTTCCGGGCTCCGAAAGAGGCGCGCGCCTCCCGTGTCGGACGCCCGCCTCGCGGTGGTGCGCCGATCAAGAAGAGGAGCGAGGCCACTCCAGAAGAAGAGGTGCCCGACCAGATTCCGACGCTCCTGCCGCTCGAGGTACCACTCCCCGCGGCGCAAGTCGTCACTCCCCGGCGGCCCAGGGTGGGGAGCTTGAGGGCGGTACCGCGAGAACAGGACAAGCCCCTCGCCGAGAAGGATCCGCTCCCCGCCGCTTTACGGCGCCTGCTGACGCCTCAAGACTTCCTGTGCCAGTCGTGTCGGGGAGAGCGACGGCTCTGGATCGGAGAGCGGGGGCCCTTCCTCAAGTGCGCGGCCCAGAAGTGCTTGAAGACGGAGAGCGTGAGGTTCGAAGTCCTGGTGCTCGCGCTGGAGCTGCGGGCGCGATGCTCGTGTGGTGCGTTCCTCCACGTCGCCCGAGGAGTGGGAGGCGCACCACGACTGGAATGCACCGGGGCGGGGTGCTCCAAGCGCTGGCCATGGCGGCAGTTCCGCGATCAACTTCGGGGCCGCAAGATGGATGAGCCCGCGCCAGTGCTACTTCCGCTTCGGCCCCTTCAAGTACTTGCTCAGCCGGACCTTGCCGAGCCCACGACCACCGAACAGATACCAGGTGATGGCCGCGCCAAAGAGCGCCGCGGCCAGGGCGATGCCTAGGGCCCCGAGCACCGGGATGTTCCCGTACATCCACGGCTTGGGCGCGAAGGAGATGAACGCCCCCACGATGAGGCCGCAGGCGCACAACCCCATGAACATGATGACCGACGCGCTGCGCAGGTTCTCGTTCAGCTTCTCGAACTGGTCCGCCCGCACCGTCACCGTGAACTTGCCCGACTCCATGTCCAACAAGATCTGCGACAGCTGCGTGGGCAGGTCCGCCGCCATCGACTGGATGCGCAGCAGCGTGCGCATCAGCCCGCCCTGCAGCTGCATCGGGTCATACCGCCCCGCGAGCAGCTCCTTCGCGTACGGCAGCACCACCTCGACGATGTTCATCTCCGGGTACAGGCTGCGCAGCATGCCCTCCGTGGACACCGACGCGCGGCTGAGCAGCGCGTACTCCTTCGGGATCCGGATGCGGTACTTCACCGCCAGATCCAGCAAGTCCCTCAGCAGCGAGCGCGTGTCCACCTGACCCAGCGTCGTGGGCAGGTGCTGCCCCAGGATGCTCTCGATGTCGTTGCGGAAGCCCACCAGGTTCGCCCGCGCGTCCGGCACGCCCACCCGGTAGAGGATGCGCGCCACCGAGTCGCTGTCCTTCAGCGCCACCGCCAGGCACAGCATCACCAGCGTCTCCTGCATCGGCCGCGTCAGCCGTCCCACCACGCCGAAGTCCAGCAGCGCCAGCCTGTTGCCCTCCAGCAGCAACACGTTCCCCGGATGCGGGTCGCCGTGGAAGAGCCCGTCGTCGAAGAGCTGCCGGAAGCTCGCCTCCAGGATGTGGTTGGCGATGGTCTTCCGGTCCTCGTCCGACAGCTCCGCCTGGCTGATCTTCACCCCCCGGATGAACTCCAGCGTCAGCACCGTCCGGCTCGACAGCGCCGCGTAGACGCGCGGAATCTTCATGTACGCGCGCTCCCGGTGGTTCTCCAGGAACGCGCGGACGTTGGCGGCCTCGTTGATGAAGTCGAGCTCCTCGTGGATGGCCCGGTCGAACTCGTCGACGATGCCCGTGGGCGTGTAGATGCCCGTCTCCTCCACCACGGCCTCCAAGAGGCGCGCCAGGTTGCGCAGCACCACCAGGTCCGAGTCGATGCTCGCGGCGATGCCCGGCCGCTGCACCTTCACCACCACCTCGTCGCCCTCCAGCGTCACCGCCCGGTGCACCTGGGCGATCGACGCCGCCGCCAGCGGCGCCTCGTCGATGTGCTTGAACAGCTCGCGCGCATCCTTGCCCAGCGACTCGCGAATCTGCGCGTGCACCTGCTCGAGTGGAATCGGCTCCACGTTGTCCTGCAGCAGCGCCAGCTCGTCCACGAACTCCGCGGGCAACAGGTCCGCCCGCGTGGAGAGCACCTGGCCCAGCTTCACGAAGGTGGGGCCCAGGTCGTTGAGCAGCATCCGGAAGCGCCGGGCCGTGGAGGCTCGCTGGGCCTCCGGCGAGACCTCGACCTTCTCCTGCCGCCCGAGGATGCGCCACAGCCCCGCGCGCTCCAGCACCTCGCCGAAGCCATGCCGGGCCGCGATGACCGTAATCTGCCGCACACGGTTCAGGTCCTGGAGGTTCACGGAAACGCTTTCTCCTCGCGACGACGTTAGACCGCGACCGCCGGCTTCGCCACGAAGCGCAGGAGGACATACCCCACCAGCGCCGACAGCAGCGAGCCCACCACGATGCCCAGCTTCGCTTCGTTCAGCACCGCGGGCTGGTCCCCGAAGGCCAGCCCCGCCACGAACAGCGCCACCGTGAAGCCGATGCCCGCCACCACCGCCACCCCGTGCAGCTGCGCGAGGCTCCCGCCGCCCGGCATCGACGACACGCCCAGCCGCACAGCCCCCCACGTGAAGGCGAGGATGCCCACCTGCTTGCCCACGAAGAGGCCGACGATGATGCCCAGCGGCACGGGCGACAGCAGGTCTCCCCAGCCCAGGCCCGCCAGCGGGATGCCCGAGTTCGCCAGCGCGAACAGGGGGACGATTCCGTACGCCACCCAGCCCTTCCACAGGTGCTCGAAGCGGTTGAGCGGCGGCTCGAGCTCCTCCAGGCGCTCCTCGATGTAGAGCAGCTGCGCGCCCCGCATGGACTCGTCCTCGGCGCGCCCGGTGCAGTCCCGGATGTAGACGGACAGGTCGTCGAGCACCTCGCGCCCGGGCCTCGTGGGCCGCGAGGGGATGCACAGCCCTATCACCACGCCCGCCAGCGTCGCGTGGATGCCGCCGTGGTGCATCGTGAACCAGAGCGCCGCGCCGGCCAGCAGCCAGGGGATGCCATTGCGGACATAGAAGCGGTTGAGCGCGACCAGCACCGCCACCACCGCGCCCGCGGCCAGGAGCCAGCCCCCGTGCACGCCCGTGCCGTAGAACAGCGCGATGACCAGGATGCCGCCGATGTCATCGAAGATGGCGAGCGCCGTGAGGAACACCACCAGCCCGTGGCTCACGCGTGAGCCGACGAGCGACAGACAGCCGATGGAGAACGCGATGTCGGTGGCCATGGGGATGGCCCAGCCCGCCTGCGCGGGCGAGCCCGCGTTGATGACGGCGTAGAGCATGCCTGGCACCACCATGCCGCCCAGGGCCGCGATGAGCGGGAGCACGGCTTTGGCCGGCGTGCGCAGCTCTCCGGCGCTCAGCTCGCGCTTGACCTCCATGCCGACGAGGAAGAAGAACAGCGTCATCAGCCCGTCGTTGATGAGCTGGCGGACGGTGAAGGTCGCGTGGGTGCTCGCCACCCCGAAGGATAGCCGGGCGTCGAAGAGCTGCTCATAGGACGTGGCCCATGGGGAGTTGGCCCAGGCCATGGCGAGGACGGCAGAGAGGGCCAGGAGGATTCCGCTGCTCGTCTGGAGCTGGAAGAAGGCGCGGAGGGGAGCGATCGCCACCCGGAAGAGCGCGGGCACGGGCGTCGGGCTGCGTGTCCTGGGGGCGGTCGAGGGGGGAGGCGACTCCATGGCGGCGCGGAAGATGCACTCGCCCCTGGATGGCCGCATCCGTTTTCGCGACGGCGCGAGCGGAAATGTCGGTGGTGGATGATAGGGAAACCGGGCGGGTAGGGTCAGCGGTTCGTTGATCCAGGGGTGGGGGCATGAGAGAAGGGCGGGGATGGCCGTGACGCAGCAGATGAAGGCAGCCAAGGCAGCAGCGGTGGAGCTTCCCGTGGACCCGACGCAGGACGTCGCGCCGGACGGGGAGAAGGCGAGCGAAGGCTCGGGCGCGAGGGAGATCGCGTCCCTGACGCCGATGATGCGCCAGTACCTCGAGGTGAAGGCGCTGCACCCGGACACGGTGCTCTTCTTCCGGCTCGGGGACTTCTACGAGATGTTCTTCGAGGACGCGGTGAAGGCCTCGGAGATCCTCCAGATCACGCTCACCGCCAGGGCCAAGGGCGCCGACAAGGTGCCCATGTGCGGCATCCCGTACCACTCGTCGCGCCGGTACATCGCGCGCCTCATCGGCGAGGGCCTGAAGGTCGCCATCTGCGAGCAGGTGGAGGAGGCCGGCAGCGGGCCCGGCATCGTCCGGCGCGAGGTCACGCGGGTCATCACCCCGGGCATGGTGCTGGACGAGGAGGTGCTCGAGCCTCGCGACAGCAACTTCCTGGCCGCGGTGTACTGGAACGAGAAGGGCTTTGGTGGGGCGCTGTTGGAGGCGTCCACCGGCGAGTTCCTCGCGATGGAGGCGGGCTCGGCGGCGGAGCTGGCGGAGTCGCTGTCTCGCGTGGAGCCCCGGGAGCTGTTGGTTCCGGCGGGGCAGCGCAACTCGGCGGAGGTGGCGCAGCTGTGCTCGCGGCTGCCTCGCGTGCCGGCGGTGGCGGAAGGGGAGGTCGCGGCCTTCGAGCCGGCTCGGGCGGCGGGCTATCTGCGCTCGCACTTCGCGGTGCAGTCGCTGTCGGCGTTCGGGTTGGATGACGCGCCGCTGGCCACGGGGGCTGCGGGCGCGGCGCTGCGGTATCTGAAGGACACGCAGAAGACGCCCGCGGCGCACGTGGACCGGCTGAGCCGGCAGGAGCGCTCGGGCAGCCTGCTGATGGACGAGTCCTCTCGCGCGAACCTGGAGGTGCTGCGCTCGCAGCGGGACGGTGGGCGCAAGGGTTCGCTCTTGGGGGTGCTGGACCGGACGGTGACGAGCCTGGGGGCGCGGAAGCTGGCGCGCTGGCTGGCCTCGCCGCTGGGGTCGCTCCCGGAGATCCACGCGCGGCTGGACGCGGTGGAGGAGCTGTCCGCGAAGAGCGTGTGGCGTGAGGAGCTGACGGGCATCCTCAAGGAGGTGGCGGACCTGGAGCGGCTGACGGGCCGGCTGTCCCTGGGCGCGGGCAACGCGCGGGACCTGCGGGCGCTCGGGGTCTCGCTGGCGCAGCTGCCCCGGTTGGGCGCGGCGCTGGCGCGGTGTCAGGCGTCGTTGCTCCAGTCGCTCGCGGGGCCGCTGACGGCGTTGCCGGAGCTGGCGGACCTGCTGGCGCGCTCGGTGGTGGACGAGCCTCCCGTGGCGCTGAAGGAGGGTGGCTTCATCCGGCAGGGGTACCACGCGGAGCTGGACCGGCTGGTGGAGCTGTCGACGTCCGGCAAGGACGTGCTGCTGAAGATCGAGGCGCGGGAGAAGGAGCGCACGGGCATCGGCTCGCTGAAGATCCGCTACAACAAGGTCTTCGGGTACTACCTGGAGGTGACGAAGTCGAACCTGCACCTGGTGCCGGCGGACTACATCCGCAAGCAGACCACGGTGGGGGCGGAGCGGTTCGTCACGCCGGAGCTGAAGGAGCACGAGGAGCAGGTGCTGACGGCGGAGGAGCGCCGGTGCGCGCTGGAGCTGCAGCTCTTCGAGGAGCTGCGGGCGAAGGTGGCGCAGGCGGCCCCGCGCATCCGCTCCGCGGCGGAGGCGGTGGCCACGGCGGACGCGCTGCTGTCCTTCGCGCGGTGCGCGTCGGAGTACGGCTACACGCGGCCGGAGGTGGACGCGTCGGAGGTGCTGAGCATCACGGCGGGACGGCACCCGGTGGTGGAGCGGATGCTGGGGGCGGGGGAGTCCTTCGTTCCCAACGACGTTCGGATGGACCCGGAGGACGCGCAGCTGTTGGTCATCACCGGCCCGAACATGGCGGGCAAGAGCACGGTGATGCGGCAGGTGGCGCTGACGGCGCTGATGGCGCAGGCGGGCTCGTTCGTTCCGGCGAAGGCGGCGCGGATCGGCCTGTGTGACCGCATCTTCACGCGCGTGGGCGCGGCGGACAACCTGGCCCGCGGTCAGTCCACGTTCATGGTGGAGATGACGGAGACCAGTCACATCCTCCACCATGCGACGAACAAGAGCCTCATCATCCTGGATGAGATTGGCCGTGGGACGTCGACGTTCGATGGTCTGTCCATCGCGTGGGCGGTGGCGGAGCACCTGCACGACCACGTGAGCGCGCGCACGCTGTTCGCCACGCACTACCACGAGCTGGTGGACCTGGCCCGTGAGCGGTCCAAGGTGAAGAACCTGTGCATCGCCGTGAAGGAGCAGGGCGGCAAGGTCATCTTCCTGCGGAAGCTGATTCCGGGAGGGGCGAGTCGCTCCTACGGCATCGAGGTGGCGAAGCTGGCGGGCCTGCCGACGGAGGTGGTGGGTCGGGCGCGCGAGCTGCTCCAGAACCTGGAGTCCGGGGAGCTGGACGACGCGGGACGGCCTCGGGTCGCGGTGCGGCAGAACCCGAAGAAGGCGGCCGTGGCGGCGGGACAGCTGGGCTTGTTTGGCGAGCCGGTGGCCCCAGCGGCTCCCGCGCTGCCCGCGTCGCACCAGAAGGCGCTGGAGGCGCTCAAGTCAGCGGCCATCAACCACCTGACGCCGCTGGACGCACTCAACCTGCTGGCGAAGCTCCAGCGCGAGCTGGAGTAGGCGCGGGCCGGGAGGGGTTCGCGGACCTGCCTCCCGGCGCCACGGCCAGCGCGGCTACTTCTTCTTGGCGACGCTCAGGGGGACGGAGACCTGGGTGTTCTCCCAGGCGAAGTTGAGCGCGGGGGCCTTCTCATCGACAGTGATGGTGAGGGCCTCGTAGGTGTCGGCGGACTTCTTCGTGGGCACGTCCACGCGCAGCACGTCCTTCGACTTGTCGTACTTGTACGCGCCCCACTGGCCCACGTCCTTGCTGACGATGAGGGTCCACTTGTCGGCCTGGGGAATGGTGAAGAGCGAGTACGTGCCGGCGGCGAGCTTCTTGCCGGCGAACTCGATGTCACCCGTGGTGGTCAGCTCCGTGGCCTGGTTCGCGCCCAGACGCCACACCTCGCCATAGGGGACGAGCTTGCCGAAGATCTGCCGCTTCTCGCCCGTCTTGGGGTCCTGGATGCGGGGCGAGTGGTACGTCACCTTCACGTAGGTGTTGTCGTCCAGCTTCTTCGCCGTCATGGCGAGGGGGCTCGCAGGAGCCTTCTCGGGAGGAATCGACTTCTGGGCCGCAGCGGGGGAGGCCGCGAGGATGAAGAGCGCGGCGAGGGCGGGGATGCTCAGGTGCCACGAGAGTCGATGGTTTGTCATGGGGGTGCCCATATTACACGCCGCGTGGCGGCACAGCACTGTTCGCCGTAACCGTCCGGCGAGCGACGTGCTGGGAGGCATTGCCGGGGTAGCAGTCGTGGTGGACCCTGGTTGGAATGTCGAAGCTGGTTGAGAAGCAGGAGTGGTTTCAGGTCGCCGAGGCCTTCGAGGCGAGCGGCCTGACGCAGAAGGAGTTCTCCGCACAGCGAGGGTTGAGGCTGAGCACGCCGCAGTCGTGGGTGTACCGGCGCCGCCGCCAGTGCCCTCAGAAGGCCCCTGCGGTGCGGTTGCTGCCGGTGGAGGTCTCGGCCATCGCACCGCCGAGTCCCGCGCTGCTCAAGGTGGTGCTGGCCAACGGAGCCAGGCTGCGGTTCCCCGCGGGCGCCGACGTCGACTACGTGGCTCGGCTCGTCACCTCGCTGGGCAGGTGAGGCGTGTTCACGCTACCTGCGTCGGTGCGCGTGGTGCTGGCCACCGAGGCGGTGGACATGCGCAAATCGATTGATGGTCTCATGGCGCTGGTGAAATCGGCGTGGAGCGAGGACGTCTACTCCGGCCACCTCTTCGCCTTCCTCTTGAGGAGAGGCGACCGCATCAAGGTGCTGACGTGGAGCCGGGGAGGCTTCGTGCTGCTGTACAAGCGGCTGGAGACGGGCCGCTTCCGACTGCCCAAGGTGGACGCGCACGCAAGCACGGTGCAGTTGGACGCGACGCAGTTGGCGATGCTGCTGGACGGCATGGACGTCACGGAAGTCAAACGCTCGCCCGCCTGGACGCCACCCGGGCGCACGTCCTCGTAGGCCGAGGACAGCCCGAGGCGCGGCAAGGTGTTGGCACCAGGTGCCACGCGAGCTCCCCCAAGACCACCACTGCGCCTGGAGAGAAGAGGCCGAAGAGTTCAAGGCCGAGGTGAGCCGGATTGGCGGAGAGCTGGACTCGCTGCGAGGGCGGATGGCGGCGATGGAGCGGCGACTCTTTGGTAGGAAGACGGAAAAGCTGCCTCCGGTGGCCAAGGAGCTCAAGCCGTCGTCCACCCGTCCGGAGGACGAGGCACTCCGGGCTGCGAGCGCGCTGCAGGCTCGACGCGAGCGCGCGGCACGCAAGGCCGCCGGGGCGGTGGAGCGCGAAGTCCGGCACGAGGTGCCTGTGGAAGAGCGGCGCTGCCCGGCGTGCGGCAGCGAGGCCCTCAAGCCAAGGTGGTGGACAAGGGCGAGTATGGGCCGGGTCTCCTGGCCCACGTCGTCGTCTCCAAGTGCGCGGACGCCATGCCTCTGCACCGGCTGGCCCAGCGGATGGAGCGAGGCGGAGTCCCCATGAGCCGCAGCACGCTGACGGACCTCTTCCACCAGTCGGCCGAGGTGCTGCTGCCCTTGTCCTCGCACCTGTTGCAGTGCATCGCCTCGGCGGAGGTGGTGTGGGCCGACGAGACGCCGCTGCGCGTGCTGGACGTGAAGAAGACGCGCCGGGGCTACCTCTGGACGTTTCTCACCCAGACGCCCCAGGGCGCGTGGCTCATCGGCTACCGCTTCAGCCTGGGCCGCGCGGGCAAGACGCCCAAGGACGTGCTGGGCGGTACCACGGGCGCGCTCGTGGTGGATGGGTTCACCGGCTACAACGCGGTGACGCTGCCGGAGGGCCGCACGCGCGTCGGCTGCTGGGCCCACCTGCGTCGGCGCTTCTTCGAGGCGCTGACCACCGCGCCCGAGGCCCGGGAGGCGATGGACCTCATCCTCGAGCTCTACCGCGTGGAAGCGCAGGCGCGGGACTCGGGCCTCGTGGGCACTGCGGCGCACCGTGCGCTGCGCCAGGAGTCCAGTGCGCCTGTTCTCGCGCGACTCTGGACGTGGCTCGCGGTCCAGACGCCGCGCCACCCGCCGAAGAGTCCCATGGGGCAGGCCCTCTCCTACGCGACGAAGCAATGGGAAGCGCTGATACGCTTCGTCGAGGACGCACGACTGCCTTTGGACAACCGCTCGGAGGCGGCGTTGAGAAAGGCCGCCCTGGGCCGGAAGAATTTCCTCTTCGTCGGGCATGAGGCCGCAGGTGAAAACCTCGCGGGCCTCTACGCCCTGGTGGCGACCTGCGAGGCCAACGGCGTCAACCACGAGGCTTACCTAGCCGACGTCCTACTCCGCGTCCAGACACACCCCAACTCGCGCATCGCGGAGCTGCTTCCGCACGAGTGGAAGCGCCGGCAGACCACCGGTCCGCCCGAGCAACATCTCCAACCCTCGCTCTGAACACCCCGACGGCGGCGTCCGCCGGGCACGGACCTCGTCCATCTTCAACCGCTCACACCACGTCACTGGCCGGACGGTTACTGGGAGGCTGCACTACTTGCTCGACGCTACCGGGTGGACCTGAGAGCCCGAGCCCGGCACTCCGAACGATGGAGCCGCGTCACGCGCACCTGGACGCCAGCAGGCTCCGTCCGTCTCGGCCCCGCTCCGAACGTCATCCTGCCGTGCAGGAGATGAAGCGCATCGGCCGAACCTTCTCACGCGAGATCTACATTGACGCTCACCGCATCATCCTACGCATCGCACGCAAAGGAGTCGAGTCCAGCCAAAGGCTGGGGCGTCACCGCTGGGTGGTGGAGCGCCCCTGTCCTGGCTGCACCATCTCAGGCGACCGCGAATCCGAGGGGAGCGCCGGACTGACCTTCACCTAGCGCTCTTGCAGATCGGCTGCTGCGGCGTGCTCCAGCGCAGACACCCTCGTAGGTTATGAAAGGAAGGGTAAGTAGCAACTTAGGGGCCTTCTTTAGTCGCGGGTGAGTGCTCAATAAACAAGGGGACTGAAAAGCGTCTCCGCGGGTAGTCATGCCAAATCGACGCGAAATCGGATTTCTCCTTAAACCGAAAACGTAGGTACTCCGCAGAACCGGAGATGTGTGCTCTGGGAACAACTAGCAGTGCGCCACCTTCCGTCAGAGAAGGAATGCCGGAGAATTGAAAGGCACTTGGATGAAAAGCCTCTAGTTTTCGGCCGCGGTAATCCTGCATAATGGCAACACCTCGCCCAAACGAATCCACGCGTATGCCTGCAAAAAAGTAAACAGTAGGCATGAGTCCAGTAGACTCAAGACGCGCCAGGACATCGCTGATGGCTTTGCAGGCACTCTCGATTTCATCCCTGCTGGGGAAATCAACTCGCTTGTGCTCCAGTCGATTCCTAACGGAACTAACATTGGCCGCATCCAGTTTTTGAGTTGTTTCCCGCAGATCCTGGATGAGTGATTCGCGATCATTCTCAGATAGATTTAGCAGTTCTATCTTGTATCGAAACGGCAGTTGAAACAGCCTCTGCTTGTCATGGTACGAGGGCATTTCTGTAGCGGGCCTTCGCCACTGTTCCTGTGCGCCAAGTAGCTCAGCGCAAAGGTCCGCCAAAATTGAGAATCCCTGAATCAGAGGATAGAGGGTGTTCTTTCCAGAGCTCTCGAACTCAATTGCCCCGTCTGTCGTCTTTCTTCGGCCACTCAATCGTTTCGCCATGAATTCGCGAGCACCATCAAAACTGCATTGAAATCGACTGATGGCATAGTGGTCCTGCAGGAGCAACCAAGTGGAGAACGAGAGGCTGTAATCAAGCACCTCTTCAAGTGAAACGAAGAAGTTCACTGCCGCACTGCGAATGACCTCCCTGTCTCGCTCCGCGTAATCACTCTCCTGTCTGGTTGTCTCCAAAAGTCGCTCAAGGCGCTCCCAAAACAGGCGTTGATAAGACGGGAAGTTGTGGATGTTAAATCCGAGCTTCCACAAGATCTTATCTACAAGTCGATCTTCCTCCTGTCGATTCTGTGGCATTTGAAATGGACTGATCCTGAGGGCGTCAAACGTACGCCGCAGATAGACCGGGCCCGCCAGAAGTAGACTGGACACAACTTGCTTGGGCTCAGTTGAATGCACGTAGGCGTCAAGCTTGGAGCGAGCAGATTCTCCAGATACATGTCTTAGTTTCCAGGCAAGCTCCTCTGCGTCGCGCTGATCGCAAAAGACGTCGTCAATGATTCGCCGCAGGCGCGCCATTTCGATTTGCTGGTATTTGGGTGACACTCGAATGCCGAGCTGGGAGCACTCGCACGCCACGTCGAGCCAATTCCAAAGCGTTCGCTGTGTCGGAGATGAGCGTACCTCTGTCTCTGGGATTAGGATTATCCGCCTTGCGATTAGACTCTCGGCGCACTCAACAATATCCGCGTTCGGTGCGAGCATGATTAGCTGGAGAATTTCATCTATTTTAAGTCTGCTAGACACTTGCTCGGCCGAGCCGTCCGATGCTCGTCTGAGTCTCTTGTCTTTGGGTAGTCTAGGACGCAACACTCCGGCCTTGCATGTCAGAAGTTCCTTTAGTATTTGGCGCAGTTCGTTTTCAGAGAATGCGCTTCCCAGGAACCATGGCAGATCCTCAAGCGACAGGTCGTCATGATAATCAGGTGAATGGTCGATAAGGAGAGCGAGCCAGTCTCGCTCCGCTTCTTTGAAAATCTCAGCACGAATGTCGTCCAATGAACCAAGTAGACGGACAATCCGCCCGTCCGCGTCAGAGATCTCTATTGGGTGGAGCGATTCGCAAGAAGGATCAGAGCAATATCGGACTGGCACCGTTCCTACCGGCGGTGCGTATCTGTATTGGGCTGACTCAAGGACGCCGAGTGGTCCAATCAGCAGTGTTCCAATTTGAAAGACCCCGGTGGGAGTTTTTTGTAGCAGTTGAAGGGTTTGATCGTGCGACAGCTCCCCAGTGTGGTTGGGGAATAGCTCGAAGAATCTGTCGTGAAGAATCCGTCCAGACGCCCATGGAAGCTTTAGGTTGCCAGCCAGCAGGTGATTATGCAGCATTGCTTCAATGGCACTAACGTCGGTTTTATCGGGATCGACTAAGAGTTCATCGTGAAAGAGCATTATAAGCAGGGCGAGCGCGCGCTCATCGTCCGAGCTGTCTGCTTGATTTTCCGCTAGAGCAAGAAGGGCCTGCCTCCCTGTTGCCGTTGGCACTAGTTGCTGACTCAAACCAGGCGCGGGGCTAAGCGACTCAGTGAATATTCCTCGCTTATAGAATACGCTTATGGCGGCGATCTTCTGTGCTTGAGTCCGTGATTCTTGCCTGGGGAGGACTGTCGCCATGTCGAATGCTAGTTTTGACATATTGGGAGAGTACGCGATTCTGCTGGCTTTCGATAGCTCATGCAGCCCCTCAGCGCTGGGCATTGTGCGCATAGTCGCCAGGGTCTGGGTGACCCGCGCGGCGCACGGGGGACCCATGCCCACTGTGCCGGGCAAGTTGTGTGATGCATGGAGGAACTCATGGGTCCAGGGGGGAAGCGGTGAGCGTAAAGGTGGTTGTCGCGTGAGAGGCTTCAGCCGGCGTCCCTCACTTCCTGCAGAGGCAGGGTGAGGTTGGGCGCGGGGTTGAGGCGCACGGGCCCACCGGTGACCAGCCGCGTGTGCCGCGACTCCGTAACCGTCCGGTCAGCGACGTGGCGTGAGCGGTTGAAGATGGATGGGGTCCGTGCCCGACGGACGCCGCGACCGGCGGAGTGTTCAGGGACAGGGTGGGAGGTGTGACTTGGGCGGACCGGTAGCCTGCCTGCGCTTCCACTCGTGCGGCAGCAGCTCCGCGATGCGCGAGTTGGGGTGTGTCTGGACTCGGAGCAGGACGTCGACCAGGTACGTCTCGGGGTTGACCCCGTTGGCCTCGCAGGTGGCCACCAGGGCGTGGAGGCCCGCGAGGTTTTCACCCGCGGCCTCGTGCCCGACGAAGAGAAAATTCTTCCTGCCCAGGGCAGGTCCCCGTTCATTCTGCCCATGTCGGCGGGTCCGCCAGGGTGCAGTACCCCTGGCACCCGAGTTTCGGCACCGCCCTGCAGGTCGTCTATCAGCTCGGAGAGGCACACGTCAGCGGTTTGGCGCTCCTCGAACTTCGCTCCCTGCTCATCGCACTCGCGGAGAAACTGCCCTCCACGTCTCCCACCGAGGAGAAGGAGGAGCACTATGAGGAAGTCGCGTCCGACGCCACCCCAGCTGTCTTTGAGCCTCGCCCCATCCCCAACTCGACGGCCTCAACGGCGGCGCCCGCCACAAGGCGGTGCGCGCTCTGGCAACGCTCCTCCTGGAGGCAAGCGGCAAGGCTCCGCTGGGCGTGGGAAGGAAGGCCGGCGATGAGCCGCACTGAGCTTCCTCCGAGCGTCCTCGAACGCCGAGCTCTCATCTACGTGCGCCAGTCCACGGGCACCCAGGCGCAGGAGAACCTTGAGAGCCAGCGGCGGCAGTACGCGTTGGCCGACTTGGCTCGCGCCTACGGATTCAAGGACGTCGCCACCATCGATGATGACCTCGGCCGCTCGGCGAGCGGTACCGTCGCACGGCCCGGCTTCGAATCGCTCGTCTCGCAGCTGTGCCAAGGCAGTGTCGGTGCCGTCTTCTGCTTGGAGGCCTCACGCCTGGCGCGCAACGGGCGTGACTGGCACCTCCTGCTGGAGCTGTGCGGCATGGTGCAGGCACGCGTCGTGGACGAGGAAGGGGTGTATGACCCGAGCCATCCCAATGACCGCCTGCTGCTCGGCCTGAAGGGCACCATGAGCGAATTCGAGCTCATGGTCATCCGCCGCCGCATGGTGGACGCAGCGCTCGCGAAGGCACGGCGGGGCGAACTGCGCCTGCCCGTGCCCGTGGGTTATGTGTGGAAGCAAGAGACCGGGTTGGAGATGGACCCGGACCGCCGCGTGCAGGAGGCGGTGCGTGCCGTCTTTCGCCTATTTCAGCGACTGGGAAGCGCGCGTCAGGTGCTGCTCGCCATGCACCGCGATGAGATATCCTTTTCCAGGCCCGCGGACGGCAAGAGATCCACCTCGTTGCGCTGGGGAACTCCCGCCTACCGCAACATCCCCCTGTGTCAGGGAAGTTGTCGCCTCGGCGGATAGGCCGAGCTGAAGACGCCTTGGGGGCGAGAGCAGGCAGGACGCGGTGCCGTACACGGATGCATTCAAGACGCAGATGGTGAAGCGGATGGTGGGCCCGGGCTCGGTGAGCGCCGCGGCGCTGGCCCGGCAGGTGGGAGTGTCCCAACCGACGCTGTCGCAGTGGTTGCGCGAGGCGAATAGGGTGGCGGCGATGACGCCCCCGCCTGAAGAGAAGAAGCCCACCGCGCCCGTAGGGCCGAAGAAGTGGACGCCGGAGGAGAAGCTGCGCGTGCTGGCGGCAACCCAGGGGCTCACGGGCGAGGAGTTGGGCGCCCTCCTTCGCAGTGAGGGGCTGCACGAGGCGCAGCTGAAGGAGTGGCAGCAGGCCGCAGTGGGGGCGCTCTCGGGTGCCTCCACGGAGCCGCTGCCCGCCAAGGAGCGCAAGCGCCTGGCCGCCGCGGAGAAGCGAGTGAAGGAACTCGAGCGGGAGCTGCACCGCAAGGAGAGGGCGCTGGCCGAGACGGCGGCGCTGCTGGTGCTCGAAAAAAACTTCAGGCGATGGGGTGGGACGAGCGGCACCAGGAAGGCGAGGACGACGCAGCAGACGAGAAGAGCGAGAAGTGACGCTCACCCTCGTCGACGAGGCGCTGGCCAAAGGAGTGCGTCTGGAGGCTGTCTGCGAGCGGCTGGGCGTGGCTGCGCGCACCATTCAGCGCTGGAGGAAGCCCGAGACGGCGGAGGACCGGCGGTGCGGTCCACACACCCGGCCCGCCAACCGGCTTTCCGAGGTGGAGCGCCGCCGACTCCTCGCAGTGGCCAACAGCGAGGAATTCCGCGACGCCTCGCCCAAGCAGATTGTCCCCCGGCTGGCGGACCGGGGTGAGTACGTGGCCAGCGAGGCGAGCTTCTACCGGGTGCTGCGCGAAGCCGGGCAACTGGCCCACCGCGGCCATACCAGGGCGCCCACGCCCAGGCCCCGGGCCGAGCACACCGCCACCCGCCCCAACCAGGTATGGAGCTGGGACATCACCTACCTGAAGGGCCCGGTGAAGGGTGCCTTCCTCTACCTGTACCTGGTGGTGGACGTCTTCAGCCGCCGCGTCATGGGCTTCGCGGTGCACGAGGAGGAATCGTCCGAGCACGCCGCGGCCCTCATCCGTCGCTCCTGGCAGGAGGCGGGCTTTCCCGAGGGCCTGGTGCTGCACTCGGACAACGGCGGGCCGATGAAGGGTGCCACGCTACTGGCCACCCTGCAGTGGCTGGGCGTCACGCCGTCCTTCAGCCGACCCCGCGTCTCGGACGACAACGCCTTCTCCGAGGCCCACTTCCGTACACTGAAGTACCGCCCCAGCTTTCCCCTGAGGCCCTTCGCCTCCGCCGAGAACGCGCACGACTGGGTGACGCGCTTCGTGGACTGGTACAACATCGAGCACCGACACTCGGCCATCCGATTCGTCACACCCGACGACAGGCACTTCGGCCGCGAGACGGCGCTGCTGGCCCGACGCCACGGGGTGTACCAGCGTGCTCGAGCCCGTCACCCCGAGCGCTGGAGTCGAGGCACGCGCGATTGGTCACCGGTGGGGCCCGTCCGCCTCAACCCCGCGCCTGACCTCACCCTGCATCTGCAGGAAGTGAGGGACGCCGGCTGAAACCTCTCACGCGACAACTACCTTGACGCTCACCGGTACAGGGCCCTCGTCTCCCAGTGCTCGGCAGCGGTCCATCACGAACATCCACTGTTCCTCCTCCGCGTGCTCCAGCGACGTCTGGAACTTCGTGGTGCTGGCCTTCACCTCGAAGAAGGCCCAGCGGGGACTCGTGGGCGTGTGCTTGAGCTGCGCCGTGATGTCCACGCCGTTGCCGGTGTTGTTCTACACCGGCCCTCGGATGTCGAAGCCGAGCTGCTCCAGGAACTGCATCGCGATGCGCTCGCCGATGTCTCCAATCCAGCTGCTGTCCATGTAGGTGATGCTGTTGCACGGGCCAGGAGCGTCATCTGGGTGCCGCCGGTGACACGCGTCTCGCCCCAGGGGTATCGGACCGCGGTGACAGGTGCGCCCTGGGTGTACTTGTCGCTCCCGAAGCGGGGCATCGACACGCAGATGAGGTGCAGCTCGAACTCCTTTGAGCAAGGGGCATACCGGCTCAGCAGCCGTGGGATCCGGTAGGGCGCTGCACGCGCCCTGCGGCCCATGGAGACGCAAATGCGTCACGCGGTGACGCCCACGTGGGGCCCAGGGGACTGTCGATCAGCCCACACTCACGACACGGGGACTTCCCGCGCGGCCGGCTCGTGACGAGATCTGGGGGTCTATGAGGCTGGCCTCCATCATCCTGGGAATCTGCGTGACGGGCTGTGCGGCCCGTGGTGTGTCCTCGGCGCCCGAGAGTGCTCTGGCCGAGGGTGGCTCGGGGCGGGATGTCCTCGTGTTCGAGGGCATGTGTGATGCCTCGGGGGCCGTGGCCCTCGGCGGCTCGCTGTTCGTCGTGGGCGATGACGAGGACAACATCCTCCGCGTCTACGACGCTCGGCGCGGCGGTGCCCCCGTGCAGAGCGTGGACCTGTCTCCGGACCTGGAGCTGCCGGCCCACAAGAAGAAGCCTCCCGAGGCGGACATCGAGGCGGCGACGGGGCTCGGCACGTACTCGTTCTGGCTCACGTCCCACGGACGCAACAGCGCCGGCAAGAAGGCCCCCAGTCGGCTTCGTTTCTTCGCCACCGAGGAGGTCGACGGCAAGCCACGGCTCGTGGGCCGACCCTACACGCAGCTTCTCGATGACCTGCTCGCGGCGCCGCAGTTGTCGGGTCTCCGGCTCGCGGAGGCTGAGACGCTCGCGCCCAAGGCCGAGGGCGGGCTCAACATCGAGGGCATGACGGCGATGGCGGACGGCGCGTCCATCTACGTCGGCTTCCGCAGCCCCGTACCGCAGGGCAAGGCGCTCCTGGTGCCCGTGCTCAACCCCGTGCAGATGGTGCTCGAAGGGCAATCCGCGCGCGTGGGGGAGCCCCGCCTCGTGGACCTGGGCGGCATGGGCATCCGCTCGCTGTCCTGGTGGCACGGCCGGTACCTCATCATCAGCGGCGGCACGGATGGCTCGGGCACCTCGCGCCTGTTCACCTGGCTGGGCGGGGACGACGCGCCCGTGCTCGCGAGCACCGTCGACCTCGCGGGCTTCAACCCGGAGGCGTTCTTCACGCCCGAGGACGCGGAGGAGATCCTCCTGCTCAGCGACGACGGCACCGTCCCTGTCGATGGCACCGCGTGCAAGAAGCTGAAGGACCCGGCGAAGAAGCGCTTCCGCGGCGTCTGGGTGAAGCTCCCCGCGCAGGGCTGACCGCGTCGACGAAAAGCCGCGCGGGGCTCACCGTCCCGCATCGAGGGCGTGACCCAAGCACCTCGCTGAGGCTCCTTTGCTCGTGCCCGTGCGCGAGCGGCTGGCGCCAAGGCGGATCGCGTGTAGGCTCGTGGCGCCATGCAGCTCGCCATCCCTCATGCACCTCGGAAGGTCCGTCTGACGCAGGTCCCCGGCGCGGTGGGCCGCCTCGCGCGTGACGCCGTGCTCGGGCTGGCCTTCGTGGCGCTGCTCGGCGCGGTGGCCCTGTGGGCCGGCCGCCACTTCGTCGAGGAGCAGGGCTTCACCTCCCGCGCCGAGGAGGTCGATGGGACCATCGTCTCCACGCGGCTTCCTCCCGTCGATGCCCGCGTCGGCGCGGAGGCCACCCTGGAGGTGCTCTACACCTTCCAGGACGTGGAGCACTCCGTCTCCGGCGTCAGGACCTTCGCCGAGGACGCCGAGGGCCTCGGGAAGGGCGCGACAGTGAAGCTGCTGGTGGACCCCGCGGCTCCGGGGCAGCCCCGCGAGGAGCGCTTCGCCCGTTCGCAGGCCCTGCGCACCAACCTGGTCCCCTGGGGCGTGCTCCTCGGGCTGATCCTCGCGGGCATCTTCTTCACCCGAGAGGCGAAGCGGCTCGTGCGCTCCGAGGTGGAGCCCCTGCGCCTGGGCGCGCTGGTGTGGCTGACGCCGGACGGGCCGCTGCCGGAGGAGGGCGGCGAGGTCGTCTTCCCCGCGCATTACTTCCGTCAGGACGTGAAGATGGAGGTCCGCGCGCGGGTACGGCCGGGCAGGGCGCCCGTGCGCAACGGCACCAAGGTCCTCGCGGCGGTGGTGCCCCGGGAGCCCGGCTGGGCGCGGGTCATCGACCAGGACCTGGCCGGCGTGCTCGGGTGGCTGCGCTGACGAGCCCTCGGAGGGGGTCGAAAATTTGCCGGTGACGTGGGGCTGTGTGACACACGCCTGTAGCTCCCAGCCCGCCGGAGGTTCTTCATGTCCCCACGCCTTTTGCTCGCGCTGATCCTCCTGCTGCTCGTCCCGGGCACGGTGGGCGCCGCGAAGCGGAACGAGGCCGAGGACGCCTACCAGGGAGCCCGGCGCGCCTACTACGCGCTGAAGGACGACGCCGCCCGGCGCAAGCTGCGCCACCACTGGCTCAACGTCGTGCACAAGTTCCAGGCGGTGGCCAAGGCCCACCCCAAGTCGGACCGCGCCCCGGATGCCCTCTTCACCGCGGGCGAGCTGCTCCAGGAGCTCAGCCGCATCTCCTTCGTCGAGGAGGACCTCAAGGCCGCCATCGCGGACTACGACAAGCTGCGCACCGAATACCCCAAGCACCGGCTCGCCGATGACGCCGCCCTGGCGCTCGCGCGCATCCACGTCCACCGCACGGACCGCCCCGAGGAGGCCCGTCGCGTCCTGACCGAGATGCTCGCCGTCAACAGCAAGGGTGACCAGACGAAGGAGATGAAGGCGCTGCTCGCCTCGCTCCCCGCGTCCAAGGTCACGCCGCCCCCCGCGCGCAAGCCGACCCCCACGCCCGTCCCCGCGAAGGAGGACAAGGGCACCGCCGTGGCCCACGTCGAGACACCGGCCGAGAAGCCCGCGTCCGCGCTCGTCGGCGCCATCGAGAAGCTGGCCCGCGAGCCGTCCCCGATCATCCCCCGCCTGGACCCCACCACCCCCGTGGGCGGTGAGCCGTCCGGTGAGAGCAAGGGCGGCCTCGACGCCGCCGTCGCCTCGGCGCTGGCCGCCAAGGAGACCCAGAAGCCGGTGGAGACGACGAAGGTCGCGGCCGTGACGAAGCCCGTCGAGACCGCGCCGGTGGTGGACGTGAAGCCGTCCGCGCCGGTGGAGGTCGCCGCGTCGAAGTCGGAGACGCCTCGCGCGCAGGAGCGCCGCCCGGAGCCCGAGCCCGTCAAGGTCGCCGAAGCCCCGAAGGTCGAGCAGAAGAGCCCGGTCGAGCCCCCCAAGCCCATCACCCGTCCCGTCGACGACGAGGTCGCGCAGGCGCGCCTCAAGGCCGTGGCCAAGCAGTCGCGCCGCGCGGAGCTGACGCTGGCGGAGCAGCTCGGGCTCAAGGTCCGTCGCGTCATCATCGACCCTGGCCACGGCGGTCACGACACGGGCGCCATCGGCAAGGAAGGGACGCGCGAGAAGGAGGTGGCCCTGTCCATCTCCCTCAAGCTGGCGGACCTGCTGCGCGAGAAGGGCCTGGAGGTGGTGCTGACCCGCGAGGATGATCGCTTCATCCGCCTGGAGGACCGCGCGAAGTTCGCCAACACCGAGCGCGGTGATTTGTTCATCTCCGTCCACTGCAACGCGGCCACCAGCCGGAAGCTGCGCGGCATCGAGACGTACACGCTGAACACGTCCGCGGACCGCTACTCCATCCGCCTGGCCGCGCGCGAGAACGCGTCGTCGGAGAAGGGCATCAGTGATTTGCAGTTCATCCTCGCGGACCTGGCGACCAAGGCGAACACCGAGGAGTCCTCGCGGCTGGCGAACCAGGTGCAGCGCAGCCTGGTGACGGAGCTGTCCCGCAAGTACTCGGACATCAAGGGCCTGGGCCACAAGGAGGCGCTGTTCTACGTGCTGCTCGGCGTGAAGATGCCGGCCATCCTTGTGGAGACCGCGTTCCTGTCCAACGCGGAGGAGGAGAAGCGGCTGGCCTCGGGCGCGTACCAGACGGACGTCGCCAAGGCGATTGCGCACGGCGTGGAGGAGTTCCTCGGCGACCGCAACCGCGTGGCGAAGGTGGACTGACGCCTCAGTCCCGCGACAGCACCAGGCTCACCAGCGCACCCAGGCACGCCAGGGTCCGCACGTGATTCCAGGCCGTCCACTCCGACTGGTAGCGCGCCCAGTACGCCGGTGCCTCCGCGCTCTGTGCGGAGAGCCTCGCCAGCGCATCGTTGCGCGGGACGTTGAACCCGGCCGTCACCCCGAAGCAGCCCACCAGGTACAGCATGCCGCCCAGCAGTCGCAGGCGCGCGGCCGGCTGGGCCCAGGTGAACACCGAGCACACCACCAGCCCCGCGCAGGCGAGGGCGGTGGCCATGAACACCCCCAGGAACACGCTCGGCATCACGGCGGTGTTGATGCCTTGCATGGCGGCGATGCCCGTCGCCGGAGGCACTCGCTCCAGGCCCTTCATCACGAAGGTGGAGAAGGCGAAGAACACGCCCGCCATCAGGCCGCAGCCGAGCAGGGACGCCCACGTCAGGAGGGGCAGCAGGGTTTCGAGCATGGTGTTCACCGGAGCGTGGCGACGAAGTCCTCGAACCGCGTCGGGGTCGTGTTGTCGGGAGTCCTGCCCGCGCGAGGCTGGATGCGCCCCGTGTTGAAGGCTTGTGTCATCTCGACATAGAGCCCGGCGAACGTCTCGGAGATTCCGGCCTGCATGAGCGCCTGTTGCATCGCCTCGGGCGGGAGCTGCACGTAGTCGAGACCGGGGCGACCCAGTCGCTCCCCGAGGATGCGGGTGGCCTCGCGGTAGCTCAGGTCCCGGGGACCGAGCAGCTCGCGGACGACGACGCCCGTCCAGTCGCGTCGAACGAGCGCTCGGGCAGCGACCTCCGCGATGTCGCGTGACGCAATCATCGGCAGGGCGAGGTCCGGCGTGACGGAGTCCGCGTTGACGCCCTCATGCTCGATGACGGGGAGCGCGTCGAGGAAGTTCTCGAAGAAGGACACCGGACGCAGCAGCAGCACGTGCGTGTCCTTCAGCGTCCGGAGACGCTGCTCCTGCGCATGCAGCGTGGCGAGCAGACCCGTACCCTCGGCCAGGTCCGCGCCCAGGCTGCTCAGCGCGACGACGTGTCGCACGCCGCTGTCACGCAGCGCCTGGACGATGGCCTCGCCCTTGCGGCGCTGGGCTTCGTGGTAGCTCGCGGACTCGCGGTCCGTGGGGAGCAGCGTGTAGACGGCCTCGGCGCCACGGAAGGCCCGCGTCAGATACGCCGAGTCCTCCGAATCGCCCGCGAGCACCTTGGCGCCTTTCGCCGCCAGCTCGCCCAAGCGCTCCTCCGAGCGTCCCAGGGCCAGCACGTCCTGGCCCGCCTCCAACAACAGCTCCACCACCTTCTTGCCGGTGTTCCCGGTCGCTCCCATCACGGTCAGCATGTGTTCTCCCGGGGCCCGAGGCCCCACGGCATTGGCTTGCCTGGAGTCCAATATCGGGCCCAGGACCGGGACTCTCAATGACACCAAGTCGCTGGTTCATGCTCGTTCGTCCAGGAGGGGCTGGACTTGGAGGAGGGCAGGGCGCATCGTCACGACATGGCTGAACTCAGACCCCCGGTCGACGCGCTGGGCGAGGCGCTGCACTTCCTGCGGATGAGCGGCACGTTCTATTGCCGCTCGGAGCTGACGGCGCCGTGGGGGCTCGATCTGCCCGCGACGGAGGGGAGCCTCATGTTCCACGTCGTCACCACGGGACAGTGCTGGCTCGAGGTCGAAGGTGTGGAGGCGCGGCTGCTCCAGCCGGGCACGTTCGCGCTCGTGCCGCATGGCGCGGGACATCGATTGGTGCACGAGCGCGGCGGCCCCGCGCGCAGGCTCGAGGAGCTCTCCGAGGAGCTGGTGAGCGAGCGCTACTCCATCCTCCGGCACGGCGGCGGTGGCGCGCCCACGACGCTCATCTGCGGCGCCGTCCGGCTGGACCATCCCGCCGCGCGACACCTCATGTCCCTGTTACCGGGCATCATCCTGGTGGAGCCGTCCAACTCACCGCGCATGGACTGGCTCCAGAGCACGCTGCGCTTCATGGCCGCGGAGGCCCAGGAGCTGCGGCCCGGTGGCGAGACGGTCATCACGCGGCTCGCGGACGTGCTCGTGGTGCAGGCCCTGCGCGAGTGGATGGCGCAGGACTCCCAGGCGAAGTCAGGGTGGTTGGGCGCGCTTCAGGACCCCGACGTGGGCCGCGCGCTCGCGCTCATCCACCGCGAGCCCACGCGTCCGTGGACGGTGGCCTCGCTGGCGTCGAGCGTGGCCATGTCCCGCTCCGCGTTCTCCGCGCGCTTCACCCAGCGGGTCGGCGAGCCGCCCATGCACTACCTCGCGCGGTGGCGGATGTACGTCGCGCACTCGGCGCTCAAGGACGAGCGCCCCGGACTGGGGGAGCTCGCCACGCGCATGGGCTATCAGTCCGAGGCCGCGTTCAGTCGCGCCTTCAAGCGCTTCATGGGCGTGTCTCCCGGCGCGGTCCGGAAGACGGGCTCGCCCACGCTCCGGGCCTGAGGTCAAAGGCCGATGGCGCTCATCGGGATGCGGTACATGTCCCCGGTGCCATTGCCGATGCCCTGGAGGCTGGCGTCATCCCTGGGCGTGTCGAAGCGCTCGCCCACGTCTCCGGAGAACGGCCGCGTGCTGCTGAAGTAGAGCCACTTCCCGTCCGGCGACACGCTGTGGTTGTACTCGCTGTCGCGCGTGTTGATGCCCGCGCACAGCCTCCGCGCGGGCTCCCACTTGCCGTCGACCTTGCGGCTGAGGAACAGGTCATATCGGCCCAATCCATCGGGTCGGCGCAACGCACTGAAGATGAGGTAGCTCTCGTCCGGGGCGATCCACGGCTCCAGCTCGTGCATCGAGGAGTTGATGGCGGCCCCCAGGTTCTCCGGCGGTTGGTAGGCCCCGTCGACCCAGCGGGAGACCCACAGGTCGCTGCCTCCGTGCGTGCCCGGGAGGTCTCCGCCGAAGTAGAGGTTGCCGTTCGCGGCGACCGCCGGAGACCACTCGTCACGGCTCTTGTCGTTGACGGGCGCGGGCAGTCGGCGTGCGTCCTCCCACTCACCATCGGCGCCCAGGGACGCGGACCAGATGTCGTAGCTGGCGCGAGGCCCGGGCTCGCCCGGCTCGGGGCGGTCCGAGATGAAGAAAACCGTGCGTCCGTCCGGCGACAGATGCGGGTCCGCGTTGCTCCACTCCCTGGCGAAGCGCGGGAGCTCCGGCCGCGACCAACGTCCCTTGGCGTCGAGCCGCGTCTCGTACATCGTGAAGCGCTCGAAGGCGTCATCCGCGCGGCCGAAGAGCACGCGCCGCTGGTCCGGCGAGAAGGCCATGAAGAAGTCCCAGGCCCCGGTGGTGAAGAGGCCCGCGCCGTAGAGCTCCGGCGTGCAGCTGTCGGCGCGCTTCGCCGCGGTCATTCGCTCACCGCCTGGGTGCGCGCCGCACCCCAGGCCCAGCAATCCCAACGTCACCAGCACGCCGCGCATCGACCCCACCATGTGCCATTCCTCCTGACCGACGGTTCCGTCCCTCGGAGGTCGGAGTAGCATCGGCCCATGACGCGAAACTTTGGGAATGTTGCCGTGCTCCCCGAGCGCGCCCCCGGCTACCACGTGCTGGGGGAGGGCGAGGCGTTCGACGTCAGCGACTGCGTCTGTCGCGCGGGCTGCCACAGCCCCGTGGTCGAAGGCGCGCACGCGCGGGTCTGCGTCAGCGTCGTGCTGTCCGGAGCCTTCCACGCGCGAGGCCCCGAAGGGGACGCGGTGGTGGGGCCGGGCGCGCTGCTGCTCGGCAATCGCGCCGCGCCGTATGAGTTCCGCCACGTCGATGACGGAGGAGATCGCTCGCTCGTCATCGAGTGCTCGGACGCGATGCTGGACGAGGCCCTCCTGGGTTCGCGGGCGGAGGACACGCGCCCCTTCGAGCGGACGAGCGTCCCCGCGTCGCTCGGGTCGCTGGAGGCGGTCCTCCTGGCGCGGCAGGCCCTGGAGCCGGGCGACGCGGAGGAACTGCGCGAGGTGGTGCTGTCCGTGCTGGACGTCGCGCTGCGCCTGGGCGGTGCGCCCGCCGCGACACGGGTGGAGCTCTCCGAGCGACAGGCCCGAAGCGTGGCGCGCGTGCTGCGCTACCTCGAGGACCATGTCTCGGACGACTGCTCGCTGGAGACGCTGGCGAGCATCGCGGGGCTGACGCGCTTCCACTTCCTGCGCGTGTTCCGAGCGGTGACGGGACAGACGCCCCGGCAGTGGGTCATCGCCATGCGGTTGCGCCTGGCGGCGAATCTACTCAGGGCAAGTCGGACCCGGGTCACGGACATCGCACTGGAATCCGGCTTCGGTGACCTGTCCCATTTCACGATGAGCTTCACGCGAGCGTTCGGTATTTCACCTCGGGCCTACCGGGTGCGTGCACTTGAACGCGGGTGAATCCCCGCCTTGGAATCCATCGGCACCGGCGGGATGATTCCCGGGCACCCTTCGAGATGTGAGGATCCGTGGCGAACCGTGCCCCGTCGTTGGATGAGTCCGTGTCCCGCCTTTCCTCCTCGGACCCGCGAGGCGTGTCGGAGGCACTGGAGACGCTGGGCGACGCGCTCTGCGCGGAGGACCATCAGGTCCGTGAGCGGGTCGCGCGGCTGCTCCTGAAGGAGCTGGAGCGTCCGGAGGCGACGAAGGCCTATGCCCCCATCCTCCACCTGCTCCAGACGACCTGGTGGCCGCCGCCCGTGTCCCTGACGCAGCCCGCGATGGAGGCGGTGCTGTCCGCGGTGTCCCGCCTGGATGCGGAGGCGCCCGCGCTGGATGACGCCGCGCTGCTCGTGGCGAACCTGTACCGCATGGCGCCCTTGCCGCTGAGCGCGCTGGAGCAGGCGCTGGGGCACGAGCAGCCCTCCGTCCGACGCGTGGCCGCCGGCGTCGTGGGCCGCGTGGGCGAGTCCGCCGTGTCGCTGCTGCCGCGCCTGCTGACCGCGTTGGAGGATGTGGAGCCGGTGGCCGGGGCCGCGCTCGAGTCGCTCGGTTCGCTCGCGCCCGCGGCGCCGCGGCTGGCCGTGCCCGCGCTCGTGGACCAGGTGGGGCGCGCCGAGGGCACGCGTCAGTACCTGGCGCTGATGTCCCTGCGCAGCCTGCTGGAGGACGACCGCCGCGAGGGCCAGGCCGCGCCCGAGCTGGCCGCCCTGGAGCCCGTGCTGCTGAAGTCGGCCGAGGACCCGCAGGCGCCCATCCGGTTGGAGTCCGTGTCGTTGCTCGGACTGGGGCGACTGTCCTCGCTCGCGACGGTGGCCACGCTGCGCAGGCATCTGCTGGACGAGAGCCCTCGTGTGGCCGCCAGCGCCGCGGTGGCGCTGCTGCGGGTCGGCGCGCCTCCGCTGGAGGCCGCCACGCTGCTGTCGACGCTGCTCACCTCGGAGGACTCGGAGAAGGACACGGCGGCGCTCACCGCGCTGGAGGGCGTGGAGTCCGCCACGCTCGGGCGCATCCGGGACTCGCTGGAGCAGGCCGCGAACAAGGCGAAGGGGCTGGTCGCCGAGGCCATCCGCGAGCTCCTGCTGGCCTGAGATATTTCCGGAAATTCGCAGAATCCTGCTTCAAGTCCTCCGCGTGAAGTGATGGAGTCCCGGGTCGCAGCGCCCGGCGTGTGTCCGCGACCGACCGGCCGGGAATCACCCGTGGTCGTGGGGGCGAACGTCATGCGCCAGCAAGCGATTCTTCGTGTCGTGGTGGGCAGTGCCTCGCTGTGCCTGGGAGGCTTCAGTGATGCGGCGTGGGCCGGTGGGCCGACCGCGGAGCCCGCCAGCAGTACCAGTGCCGCGCGTCCTCGGACGTTGGATGAGGCGCTGCTCGAGGTGGAGCGCTCGGCGCCGGGCTTCGCCGGCATGTACCACGATGAGAAGGGGCGCCTGGTGGTGCGGCTGGTGAATGCCTCCGCGGCCCCGGCGGCGCGCGGTGCCATCACCTCCGTGTTCGGCGTGGACAAGATTCCCTCGGCGGGCTTGGTGACGGAGCCGGCGACGCGGACGTTCTCCCAGCTGAAGGCGATTCAGGAGCGACTCACGCCGGAGGTGCTCGCGCTGCCGGGCGCCGTCTTCACGGACGTGGACGAGAAGTCGAACCGCGTGGCCATCGGCATCGAGCGCGCCGAGTCGCGTGCCCGCGTCGAGTGGACGCTCGGGCGGCTGGCGGTGGACCGCGACGCGGTGGACGTGGTCGAGGTGGGCCCGGTCCGTCCCGCCAGCGTGCAGAGCGGGTGGACGCCCGTGGCGGGCGGACTTCAGATTGAAACGCCGGGCAAGTACTGCACGCTGGGCTTCGCGGCGCTGCAAGGCGGGACGCTGGGCTTCGTGACCAACTCCCATTGCACCACGGTGCAGGGTGGCGTGGAGTCGACCCTCGCCTATCAGGCCGTGTACCCGTGGCAGGTGGGGACGGAGACGACGGACCCGTTCTACGCGACGGGAGGCAGCTGTCCCGCGGGGCGTCGTTGCCGCTACAGCGACAGCGCCTTCTTCCGCGCGGATGCGGCCATCAGCTCCCGCGTGGTGCAGACGCCTGGGGCGTTCAACCTGAACATCTCCGCCTGGAATGAGGTGACGGGGAAGGTGCTCTATCCGTCGCAGGGGCAGACGGTGTTCAAGACGGGCCGGACCTCGGGCACCACCAGCGGCACCATCCAGTGGGCCTGCGCCACGGTGAACGGCGGCGGAGTGCCCGACACGTTCTACTGCAACTACATCGCGACCAGCGGCGCGCAGAACGGCGCGGGCGGTGACAGCGGCTCTCCCGTGTACGTCTTCACCGCCAATGGCGTGGCGCTGACGGGCCTCATGTGGGGCGCGGGCTCCAACCCCTGGAACTTCGCCTTCGCGCCGCTGGGCGGTGTGGAGTTCGAGCTGGGCATCGTCCCGTACTGCTGGGGCAACGTGGGCTGCTGAGCCCCCGGAACGACACGGGCCCGGGACGTCCTTTCACGGACGTGGCCCGGGCCCGTGGACCCTTCATCGACGCGTGACGCGAGGACTCAGCGAGGGCGCTTGCTCTCCTGGAACGTGACCTCGAGCGGCAGCTCCTTGCCATCGCGAATCACGCGGGCCTCCACCGTCTCACCGGGCTTGGAGGCGTTGAGGACGAACATCAGGTCCTCCACGCCGCCGATGACGTGCTTGCCCAGCTTCACCAGGACGTCGCCGCGCAGCATGCCGGCCTGGTCCGCCGCGCCGCCCGCGCGCACGCCCGCAAGCAACATGCCCTTCAGTCCGTTCGGCGGGCCCGCGTAGTCCGGCACCGTGCCGAGCGACGCGTTGAAGCTGCGCATGTCTCCGCGCGGCGTGGGGGAGGGGACCTTGCGGTACGTCAGCGTGGTGGCGCCATCCAGGCCCAGCGCGACCACGGACGCGACCTGCGCCACCTGCGCGGTGCCCACGGCGTTGAGCCCCTCCACCGTGTCGGAGGGCTTGTGGTAGTCCGTGTGCGTCCCCGTGAAGAAGTGCAGCACCGGCACGCCCGACGCGTAGAAGGGCGAGTGGTCGCTGGGGCCGTAGCCATCACCGCTCGGGTTGCACGCGACGCGCGCCTCGGCGCACGCGCGGGTGAGCAGCGGGGCCCACTCGCTCGCGGACTCGGCGCCCAGCACGGAGAGTCCACCGGAGCGCAGCCGGCCCACCATGTCCAGGTTCAGCATCGCGGCCACCTGCTTCATGCCCGCGTCGCCCCGCTGACGGGTGAAGTGCGTGGAGCCCAGCAGGCCCGACTCCTCACCCGAGAAGGCCAGGAACAGCACGTCGCGCTTCAGCTCGGCGCGGCGCTCCTTCAGCGTGCGGGCGATCTCCAGCAGGCCCGCGACGCCCGAGGCGTTGTCATCCGCGCCGACGTGCGGCTCGTGCCGGTCCGGCGTCAGCGAGCCCCGGCCACCGAAGCCCAGGTGGTCATAGTGCGCGCCCACCACGATGACGCCGGGCGCCTTGCCCTCGCCAGCCTCCAGCAGGCCCGCGACGTTGAACGCCGAGCGCTGCTCGACCTCCAGCTTCACGCCGACCGCCGCGTCCACGCGCTGGCCCTTGGTGAGCGGGGCCCACACCGGCTCCAGCGCCGCGCGCTTCACCACGACGACCGGCAGCCCCGCGTCGCCGGGACCCTCGGGGTGCAGCGCGGGCAGCGTCGCCTCGGGCGGCATCTGCCACTCCTTGGGCGTGGGCGTCGGAGCCTGCGGCCAGTCCACCACGATGAGCGCCTTCGCGCCCCGCTGCGCCGCCTGCCACGCCTTGTAGCGGAGGTCACCGAAGCGCCGCTGCTTGTCCGTGTCGGCGAACGCCGCCGTGTCCGGGACGAAGCGCCGCACCACGACGATCTTCCCCTTCACCGACAGCTTCGCGTAGTCGTCCACGGAGAGCGACGGCTCGACGATTCCGTAGTTGGCGAACACCAGCGCGCCCTGCGCCTGCTGCTGCGCGGAGAAGCCGAGCACGCTGAACGCGTCGCCCGTCAGCGCCGTCTTGCCGATGCGCACCTCGGTGCCGACGACGGGCTTCACCGCGGTGACGACGGGGAACGCCTGACGGAAGGAATCCGAGTCCCCCGCGGGCTTCAGGCCCAGCTCCTGGAAGCGCTTTTCGATGTAGCCGCCGGCGGCCTCGATGCCATCCGTGCCGATGCCGCGGCCCTCGCGCTCGGACGCGGCCAGCCAGGTGACGTCCTGACGGACGCGGTCCGCGGCGGACGCGGTGGTGGACACGGGCTTCGCGTCCTCGACCCACCGGGCGATGAACAGGTTGGTGTCGCTCTTGCCCGGCGCGGTGGCGCGGTTGCTGGAGAACGCCAGCCACTTGCCGTCCGGCGAGAACATCGGGAAGCCATCGAAGCCCGGCGCGTGGGTGATGCGCTCCAGGTTGGAGCCGTCGATGTCCACCGCCCAGATGTCGAACTCACGGCCCTTCGGGTCGCCGTGGTTGGACGAGAACAGGATGCGCCGGCCGTTGGGGTGGAAGAAGGGCGCGAAGGCGGCGCCGTTCAGCCAGGAGATCTGCCTGGCCTCGGAGCCGTCCGCGTTGGCCACGTACAGCTCCAGCTTCGTCGGCCGCACCAGCCCCTTGTCGAGCAGGGCCTTGTAGTCGTCCAGCGCCTTGCCGGGCGCCGGCCGCGACGCGCGCCAGACGATCTTGGAGCAGTCCGCGTTGAAGAACGCGCCGCCGTCATAGCCGGGCGTGTGCGTCAGCCGCTTCACGTTCTTCCCGTCGCGGTCCATCCGGTACAGCTCCAGGTCTCCATCCCGCACGGACGTGAAGAGGATGGAGCCGTCCTTCGCGCAGACCGTGCCCTCGGCGTCGTAGCCCGGCGTCTGGGTCAGCCGCGTCAGGCCCGAGCCATCCGCGTTCGACTTGAAGACGTCATACGAGTCGTAGAGGGCCCAGACGTAGCCCATCGAGTGGTCCGGCTTGGGAGGGCACGCGGCGCCGCCCAGGTGCGTGGACGCGTAGATGACCTCCTGGTCCCCGGGCAGGAAGTGCGCGCACGTGGTGGCGCCCTCGCCGCTGGAGACGGGGGACACCTTGGCGGCCGCGCCGCTCGCCGGGTCCACCTCCATGCGGTAGATGCGGTCGCACCCCATGCCCTCGTGACGGGCCTGGAGCGAGAGCTGCTTGCCATCGAAGGACCAGTACGCCTCCGCGTTCTCACCGCCGAACGTCATCTGCCGCAGGTCCGCCAGCCGGACCTCTTCCGGCAACGCGGGAACCTGCGACGCGGTGGAGTCCGAGCCCGGTGCAATGGTGCTCGAGGAGGTGGCGCACGACGTCAGTGCCAGTAAGGACAGGAGTGAACGCTTCATGGGGCGCGACCATGTCAAAGGCCGCGCCCACACTCAACGTTCCGCCCCGGTTTCGTGAAGCGTCCCTACTGGAGCACCGCGAGCAGGTCACCGCCCTGGACCGCGGCCTTCAGCGTGGTGGCCACCTCCGCGATGGTGCCCGCGCGAGGCGCGCGCACCACCGTCTCCATCTTCATCGCCTCCAGCGTGACGAGCGGCGCGCCCGACTCCACGCTGGCCCCGGCCTTCACGTGCACCGCGATGACCGTGCCCGGCATGCTCGCGGCGACGTGGTTGGGGTTGGCGCGGTCCGCCTGCCGACGGGCCTCCACGCGCGCGGCGCGGCTCCGGTCTCGCACCTGCACCGTGCGGTTGTGGCCGTTGAGCGCGAAGTAGACGGTGCGCAGGCCGTCCTCGTCGGGCTCGCCCACCGCGGACAGGCTGATGACCAGCGTCTTGCCCGGCTCCAGGTCCACCCAGATCTCCTGGCCCACCTCCATGCCGTAGAAGTAGTTCGGCGTGTCGAGGATGGACACGTCCTCGAACCGGCCCGCGTCGTCCAGGTACCCGGCCATCACGCGCGGGTAGAGCGCGCTGGAGATGGCGTCCGCGTGGGAGATGGGCTGGCCCGTCTTCTTCGCCAGCTCCGCGCGCAGCGCCTCCAGGTCCAGCGCCGGCATGCTGGCCGACGGGCGGCCCTCCACGCGCGGCAGGCCCTTGAGCACCGCGGCGCGAAGGTCCTCGGGGAAGCCGTTGGGCGGCTGGCCCAATTCGCCGCGGAAGTAGCCCACGACGCTGGAGGGGAAGTCGAGCCGGGGCGCCTCGGCGATGAGCTTCTGGTGGGTGAGCGTGGCGGCCTCCGCGAGCGTGGCCGCGCGCACCATCAGGTCGTTCTTCAGGAGGAAGATGGCGAAGTCGCCCACCATCTTCGACGACGGCGTCACCTTGGGGATGTCCCCCACCAGCACGTTGACCAGCGCGAACGCGTCCTTCACGTCGTTCCACCGGCTCAAGAGCCCCATCTCCGCCACCTGCGGCCGGAGGTTGGAGTACTGACCGCCCGGAATCTCGTGGTAGTAGACCTCGCTCGTCGTGCTCTTGAGGCCGCTCTCGAAGGGGGCGTAGTACTCGCGCACGTCCTCCCAGTAGTTGGCGAGCGGCTGCAGGCGCGCGTTGGCCAGGCCCGTCTCGCGTGGGTGGCCGCGCAGGGCGCTGACCAGCGCGTTGAGGCTGGGCTGGCTGGTGATGCCCGCCATGCTGCCCAGGGCCACGTCGACGATGTGCACGCCGTGCTCGATGGCCTCCAGGTAGCTGGCGACGCCGTTGCCCGCGGTGTCGTGCATGTGCAGGTGGATGGGCAGCTTCGTCACCTCGCGCAGGCGGTCCATCAGCATGGCCGCGGCGCGGGGGCGCAAGAGGCCCGCCATGTCCTTGATGCACAGGAAGTGGGCGCCCGAGTCCTCGATGCGCTTCGCCAGGTCCGCGTAGTAGTCCAGCGTGTACTTCTTGCGCTTGGGGTTGGCGACGTCGCCCGTGTAGCAGATGGCCACCTCCGCCACCTTGCCCGTCTTGAGCACGCGCTGGATGGACACCTCCATGCTGCCCAGGTCATTGAGGCTGTCGAAGATGCGGAAGACGTCCACGCCCGCCTCGGCCGCCTCGTCGATGAAGGCCTCCACCACGTTGTTCGGATAGCTGGTGTAGCCCACGGCGTTGGCGCCGCGCAGCAGCATCTGGAGGAGCAGATTGGGCGCGGCGGCCTTGAGCGAGCGCAGCCGCGCCCACGGGTCCTCGTTGAGGAAGCGGTACGACGTGTCGAACGTGGCGCCGCCCCAGCTCTCCAGGCTGAACAGCTCCGAGGCCAGGTGCGCGGTGGCCGGCGCCACGCGCAGGATGTCGCGCGTGCGCATGCGCGTGGCCAGCAGCGACTGGTGTGCGTCCCTCATGGTGGTGTCCGTCAGGAGCACGCGCTTCTGCGCGAGCACCCACTCGGCCAGCCCCCGGGGGCCCTTCTCCGCGAGGATCTGCGCGGTGCCCTTCGGCACGGGGCCGGGTGGCGCCACCGGCACGCGGGGCTCCATGAACTGGGTGGGCTTGAGTCGCTGGTGCTTCTTGATGGTGGGGTGGCCGTTGACGATGACCTCGGCCAGGTACGTGAGCAGCTTGCTCGCGCGATCCCTGCGCGGCGTGAGCTGGAACAGCTCCGGCGTCTCGTCGATGAAGCGCGTGTACGTCTCACCGGCCTGGAAGGCGGGGTGGCGCAGCACGTTCTCCAGGAAGGGCAGGTTGGTCTTCACGCCGCGGATGCGGAACTCGCGCAGCGCGCGCTGGCCCTTCATCACCGCGCCTTCGAAGGTCGGCGCGTAGGCGATGACCTTCACCAGCATGGAGTCGTAGAACGGCGAGATGTGCGCGTTGGTGTAGCCGTTGGAGCCGTCCAGGCGGATGCCGAAGCCGGTGGCCGCGCGCCACGCGGTGATGATGCCCGCGTCCGGCATGAAGTTGTTGGACGGGTCCTCCGTGGTGACGCGCAGCTGCACCGCGTAGCCGCGCGGCTGCAGCGACGCCTGCGAGGTGATGCCCACCTCGGGTGAGCCGAGCGCGTAGCCCTCCGCGATACGGATCTGGCTCTGCACCAGGTCCACGCCCGTCACCTGCTCGGTGACGGTGTGCTCCACCTGGAGCCGCGCGTTGCACTCGATGAAGTAGAAGTGGCTGTCGGAGACGAGGAACTCCGCGGTGCCCGCGCTGCTGTAGCCCGCCTCGCGCGCCAGCCGCACCGCCGCGTCGCAGATGGCGCTTCGCAGGGCAGGGGCCAGGTTGGGCGCGGGGGCGATCTCGATGACCTTCTGGTGCCGGCGCTGCACCGAGCAGTCGCGCTCGTGCAGGTGGACCAGGCCGCCATGGAGGTCACCGAGCAGCTGCACCTCGATGTGGCGCACCCGCTCCAGGAACTTCTCCAGGAACACCGCCGAGGAGCCGAAGGCGCTCTGGGCCTCGGAGCGCGCGGACGTGAGCGCCGCCTCCAGCTCCTTCTCCTCGCGCACCACGCGCATGCCGCGCCCGCCGCCGCCGTGGGCCGCCTTCACCAGCACCGGGCCGCCGTGCTCCTGGAAGAACCGGCGCGCCTGGGCGAGCACGCTCGCGTCGTCGCCCTCCAGCGTGGTGCCCGGCACGGTGGGCACGCCGACCTGCTTCGCCAACTGCTTGGCGGCGACCTTGTCGCCCATGGTCCGCACGACGGCGGAGGTGGGGCCGATGAAGCGGATGCCCCGGCGCTCACAGGCCTCGGCGAACGCGGCGTTCTCCGACAGGAAGCCGTAGCCGGGGTGGATGGCGTCCACGCCGGCGCGCTCGGCCACGTCGAGGATTTCGTCGATGCCCAGGTAGGCCTCCACGGGGCGCTTGCCTCGGCCCACCAGGTAGGCCTCGTCCGCCTTGTGGCGGTGCTCGTGGGTGCGGTCCTCGTCGCTGTAGATGGCGACGGTCCGGATGCCGAGCTCGTTGCAGGCCCGGAACACGCGGATGGCGATCTCGCCGCGGTTGGCGCACAGCACTTTCTGGATGGGTCGGATGGAAGAGGGAGCCATGGCTTGGGTCCAGGGGATAGGGCGCCTGGGGGGCCCGGTGCAACCGGTCCGAGGGCGGACGTCGGGTTCAAGTCAGTGGGGCCACCTTGACGGCCCGGAGGTGACCGGCGCAAATCGGGCCATGGACACCTCCGTGAACTCATCCTCCGGGCGCCGCGTGGCCGGCCCCCGGGGACTGCCCGTCCTGGGGAGCTTCTTCCCCATGCTCAACGAGCCCCTGGCGCTCGCGAACAAGCTCCATGCCGAGTACGGCGACGTGTCCCTCGTCCGGGTCTACGGCACCCCCATCGCGTTCCTGCGAAACCCCGTGGACGTCAAGCGGGTGCTCATCGACGAGCCGCAGCTGTTCCCCAAGCCGCGCATCGAGAACCCCTTCAACGGCAATGGGTTGACGGTGAGCCGGGGGGACCACTGGAAGCGCCAGCGGCACATGGTCCAGCCGCTGTTCAGCAAGGAGAAGGTGCGCCTGTGGTCCGGGCTTTTCTCGGACGAGCTGCACAAGGGGGTGGAGCGGTGGATGGCGCTGGGGGCGAAGGGGGAGTCCTTCGACATGTACACGGAGGCCGCGCGCCTGATGTTCGGGGTGATGTGGCGCACGTGCTTCGACGAGAACCCCCGCGAGGAGCACTTCGCGCGCATCATGGACGCCATCGACGTGTTCGGCCGGCGCCACACGCCGTGGGGCGTGCTGTTCTACAAGCTCCTGCCCCGCTTCGACCCCAAGGCCCCTCGCATGGGCATGGCGCTGTGGCTCATCAACGGGTGGATCTACGGCCGGCTGAGCAAGCGCCGGGAGCGCGGCACCCGCGACGGCGACATCACGCTGCTGTCCATGCTGGTGGAGTCGCGCGCGCGGGAGACGGGCGAGTCGATGAACGACAAGGAGGTGCGCGACGAGATCGTGAACCTCTTCGGCGCGAGCTTCGAGATGATCGCCACGTCGCTCACGTGGGCCGTGCACGCGTGCACCCAGTACCCGGACGTGGTGCGCCGCATCCGCGAGGAGGTGCGGGAGGTGTGCGGCGACGAGGCGCCGAAGTACGAGGACGTGGCGAAGCTCCCGTACACCACGCGGGTGGTGCAGGAGATCAACCGGCTGAGCCCTCCGGCGTGGACCATCCTGCGCGAGACGGCGGAGGACGTGGAGGTGGGCGGCGTCATGCTCCCGAAGGGGACGCAGCTGCTCATGTGCCCGTACGCCATCCACCGGCACCCGGACCACTGGAAGGACGCGGAGACGTTCGACCCGGACCGCTTCCTGCCGGAGCGGCAGGTGGGGCAGCACAAGTGCGCTTACGTGCCCTTCGGAGCGGGTCAGCGCATCTGCGTGGGCCAGCACATGTCCCAGGTGGACACGGTGCAGACGCTGGCCTTGCTGCTGCAACGCTGCGACGTGGAGTACCTGGGTCGCACGCCGGTGGAGTGGCAGACGCGGCTGACCTTCGTGCCCAAGCGCGGCATGCCCGTGCGGGTGCGCGCGCGCCAGGGCTGAAGGGGCCGCTTCAGGAGGCCTGGGGGCCAGCGCTCGGCGCGGTGGCCGCGTCGGGGCCGGTCTCCTCGTAGTCGAGGTCGCGGTGGAAGGTCTCCTCGATGCGGGTGAGGGCGAGCAGGGCCAGGCCGAAGCAGATGCTGCCCACGGTGAGGGCGGCGGCGGGCACGCTGATGTGGCCCTTGAGGACGGCGAAACCGCTGGCGGCGATGGCGGCGGAGCCCCGGACGAAGTTGGGCACCGTCGTGGCCACCGTGCCGCGGATGTTGGTGCCGAACTGCTCGGCGGCCATGGTCACCAGCACCGCCCAGTAGCCCACCATGATGCCGATGAGGAAGCTCAAGATGTAGACCATGGTGCTGGTGAGTCCCGGCACCAGCCCGTAGACGAGCATCAGCAGGAAGCCTCCGACCAGGTTGAGCGCCACGGCGCGCTTGCGGCTCTTGAGCCACTGGCTGAAGAGGCCCGCGAGCAGGTCGCCAATCGTCAGGCCGATGGAGCCGTAGAGGATGGCGTTGCCGGCCGTCACGGTGCCCTGGACGTTGAGGCCCGCGGTGAGCTCCGGCGCGAAGGTGAAGAGGATGCCCGTGGTGAAGTAGATGGGCACGCCGATGAGGATGCAGCAGATGTACTTGAGGAAGCGGTTGCCCTGCAGCAGCAGCAGCGGATTGGCGCGCGACGGGTCCGTCTTCTTGGTGAACAGCTCCGACTCGGAGACCTTGAAGCGGGCGAACAGCAGCGCGATGCCCATGATGCCGCCGGTGAAGTAGGCCACCTTCCAGTTGAGGTGCTGCCCCACGAAGGCCGCGGCGACGATGCCGAGCATGCCGAGCGTCGCGACGATGGTGGTGCCCAGGCCGCGCTTCTCCTTGGGGAGCGACTCGGCGACCAGGGTGATGGCCGCGCCCAGCTCACCCGCGAGCCCCACGCCGCCCAGGAAGCGGAACACCGCGTAGCTCGTCACGTCCCAGGCGAAGGCGTTGGCCAGGTTGGCGAACGAGTACAGCAGGATGGAGCCGAACATGACGGAGAGCCGTCCGCGCTTGTCGGCGAGCACGCCCCACAGCAGGCCGCCCACCATCATCCCCACCATCTGGCAGTTGTAGATGAGGATGCCCTTCGACAGCACCTCCTCCGGGCTGGTGATGCCGATGTCGCGGAGCGAGGCGGCGCGCACCACGCCGAACAACGTGATGTCGAAGAGGTCGACGAAGTAGCCGAGCCCCGCCACCAGCACCGTCAGGTTCAGGACCGAGCGCAGCTCACGCAGGAATTTCATGAGCACCATTCAATGGGTTGGGTCGCCCTGCGGCAAGGCCGATTCTTTCGACGCAGCGCGTGGAAAAGAGGCCCGCTTGCAAGGGGCTGGAAAATATGAACTTTGATTCAGGTCTCATCCCCGGCGGGGGCGGTTTCGTCCCGCCCGGGGGCGGTTTCGTCACTCTCCTCCCGGCCGTTTCCCGGGGGGCCGGTATCTCCGTGGCCCCCCGGAGCCCCATCAACGGGGCCCGTGGCGGGTCGAAGGAGAGACACCATGAGAGGCGTGAACGCGGTAGCGGGGTGGGCGTTGTTCGGCGCGCTGGCGCTGGGGGGCTGCCAGGGTGGGGAGCCACCTGCCGACGGGCCCCAGGAGGAGCTGACGAGCTCGGCGCAGGCCCTCGACAACTGCGTCAACATCCTGCCGGTGATGACGAGCGCCACCAGCCCCTCGGGCATCGTCACCAGCTCCGGCGGGTGGACGTCGAACCCCACGATCTACGAGGCGTGGAAGGCGTTCGACAACACGAGCGCCTTCTGGCTGTCCACCAAGAGCGTCGCACCCGCGTGGCTGGCCTATGAGTTCCCGGGGCTGCCGCGCATCGTTCGGCGCTACGCGCTCAGCTACAACAACGGCGGCATCACCTCGCGGGCGCCACGCAACTGGACGTTCGAGGGCTGGAACGGCAGCGCGTGGGTGGTGGTGGACACGCGCTCGGCGCAGACGGGGTGGGCGGGCGTCGAGCGGCGCCAGTTCGACGTGGCCTCCCCGGGTGCTTACAAGAAGTACCGGCTGAACGTGACGGACGACAACGACGCCCGCGCGGGCATCGAGACCATTTCGCTCAACCTGATGGAGATGTACGAGTGCCGGGCCTTCCCGTCGGTGGATGACCTGTGGACGAACACCTCCGGTGCCACGGGCGGCTTCACCCGGATCCACGACATGGCGGGCGACCCGGCGGCGCGGACCTACGTCACGGGCATGACCAACGTGGGGCTGCATGGCTCACCGCTGGTGGGCGGCATGGACGCGTTCCTCACCGCGAGGGACTGGAATGGGAACGTCAGCTTCCACAGGCAGCTGGGCGTGCCGAACGGCATCGTCGTGGGCGAGAGCGTGGCGCGCAATCGGTGGTTCGAGGAGATCTACGTCGCCGGGTACACGAGCGGCTCGCTGCAGGGGGCGCCGTTGATCGGGACCAAGGATGCGTTCCTGCTGCGCTACCGCTACACGGGGGTGCACGGCTGGACGCGGCAGGTGGGTGCCCCCGGAGCTGGGACGGAGGGGCTCGGCGTGGCCCTCGACCACGTCGACAACGCGTTCCTGGTGGGGCAGACGGACGGGGCGCTGCCGGGCAATACGAAGACGGGCATCGCGGATGGGTTCGTCAGCAAGTTCAACGCGGCGGGCACGCTGCTGTGGACGCGGCAGTTCGGCGTCGCGGGGCAGCGCACGCGGGCCAATCGGGCCGCCGCGGATGACTCGGGCAACGTCTACGTCGCGGGCATCACGGCGGGCAACCTGGACGGCCAGGTGCTGACCGGTCCGGAGGATGCGTTCATCATCAAGTACGACGCGGATGGCGTGAAGCAGTGGACGCGGCTGTTGGGGGCGCCGGGCACGAACGCGAGCCTCCGGGACGCGGCGGTGGACACGAACGGCCAGCTCTACGTGACGGGGTACAGCGGCGGCGGCATGGATGGGCTGCCGGTGGGCACGCCCCAGGTCGCGACCTTCGTCGCGCGCTACAGCCCGGCGGGCACGCGGCAGTGGGTGAAGGAACTGGACTCCGGCGCGGGCAACTTCGCCTGGAGCCTCTTCAGCAACCCGTTCGACAACTTCCTCTATGTGGCGGGGACGGGCCACGGGGACGTGAGCTCGCCCACGGACACGACGGGAGGCGCGGGACATCCGTTCGTCTTCAAGATGGACACCGCGGGTGCCATCCAGTGGATCCGGCAGACGGCGCCGGCGGTGCTCGGCGGCGTGGAGAAGCCGGTGTACCCGATGGGCATCGTCCTGGATGAGGACGACAACCTGTACCTGGGTGGCTACCTGGAGGGGAACTACGAGGGCAACACGCTCCTGGGCAATCCGGACGGGTTCGTGACGAAGCTGCCCGCGATCGTGCCTTGAGGCTCACTCCTCTTCGTGGGCACCGATGTTGAGCACCACGGCGCGGGCGCGGCTGATGCGCTCGCCGTCGGGGTCCTCCTGGCGGAAGGCAACGAGACGCTCACGGGCCTCGGCGTAGCGGCGCAGGCCGACGAGGGAGGTCAGCTCCGCCTCCCTCGCGTAGCGCAGGTCGTTCTTTTCCGCGGGGGTCGTCGCGCGGGCGCTCCAGGTCTCGTAGTACGCGCGGCATGGCGCCAGGACATGGACGCGGAAGCGCGGGTGGTTGTTGTGCGCCAGGCACCGGCGGAGCGCGAGCTTGCGGTGCTCCTCCTGCGTGGGCTGGCCCTTCTTCTCGAGCGCCGTGATACGCAGGGCCACGGCCTGTTCCTCCGTGGCGAGGTCGGCGCGCATCTTCTCGAAGGCCCATTGACTGTGTGCCACGTTGCTCGCGGTGGTGCGCAGCATCAGGTCCACATAGGCCGCCATGAGGCTGAGCGGCCAGCGGCGCAGGAAGTCCTCGCCCGCGGCACGTTGGGCCTCCCAGTCGTCGAGGTAACCGAAAGCCTGGAAGCGGTAGAGCGAGGCCTCCTCGGACGGATGGCGACCGAGATGCGCGGACAGGTCGAGCGCGAGGATGCGCTCGGAATCACGGATGAGCGTGCGCCAGCGTCCGCGCGCGCGGGACAGGTTGAGGAGCTGGAGGGCCGCGGCCGAGCGCTCGTCCGCGGGGCTCTTCGGGTCCTCCATGACGCCACGCAGGCGAGCCTCTTCGTCCTTCACCTCGGGCTCTGCCTCGCGCGCGAGATCGGCCAGGCGCTGGTCCATCCGGGACAGCTCCTCCTGGGCGTAGGCGAAGTCCGGCGAGCCGGACAGCGTCGCGCGCAAGAGCCAGGCGCGCTCCTCGGGCGAGGTGGTGGCCATGGCGCGGCCGTAGGTCTCGAGCGCGAGCACGGCCGCCTTGCCCGAGGGGCGTCCCGCGCGTGGCTTCACGGGCTCACGGAGCAGCCGGCCACAGACTTGGTCCTGGAGGGCGAAGATGCGCTCCAGGGAGCCGGTGACCTTGGCGGTGTCCAGGACGACGCCCGTCTCCACGTCGATGAAGCGCGCGTTGATGCGGACCTGATTCTCCGCGCGTTGGATGCTGCCGAGGACCAGGGTCCGGGCGCCGACGAGCCGGCCCACGCGGACGGCCGAGGACTCGGTGAGCTGTTGTCGGTCCTTCGCGCTCAGCTCGGCGAGCGCCGCTTCGAGCTGCTCGCGCTCGACGACCTGGACGCGTCCGCTGGCGCGCAGGTCGGAGATCAACGTCTCCGTCATGCCGCGCGCGAGCCAGTCCATGGACGTGTCGCCGTTGAGGTTGCGGAACGGCATCACCGCGGCGGGACCCGGTGGGGGCTTGGACGGGGTGGCCGCGAACGCGGTCTGGGCGCAGAGGAGGAGGAGCAGGAGTGCGCGAGCGGGGCTCATGGGCGCAGCCTCGCGGACAGGGCCGGGAGCAGGGCGCGCACCCGCGTGGTGAGGGCGTCCTGCACCGTGAAGGGCTGCTGGGCGGGGCCCTCGACGCGCGCGGTGTCGAGCACTTCGCCGGTCTCCACGTGGACGAACCGGGCGGCGACACGGAGCAGGGGGCCGGAGCGCTGGATGCTGCCGAGCACGACGACCTCGGCGCCGATGAGGCGGCCCAACCGCGCACGTGTCTCCGGGTCGACGCGGTCCGACTGGTGGAAGTCCTGTTCCTTCATCGGGAGGTCGAGTTGCTCGCGCTCGACGATGCGAAGCCCGGGATGCGCGCCGATGTCCGTGATGACGGCCTCGGCGAGGGCGAGCTCGAGTGAGGTGTCCTCGTTGACGTCACGGAACTTCAGGACGCAGATGCTCACCGGGCCCGTGCGTGCGACGGGGCTCGTCACGGAAGGCGATGGCTTGCTCGCTGTGGCCGGGGGCCGCGGGCGGAGCAGGTAGGCCGTGGCTCCCGGAAGGGCGAGCCCCACGGCGATGAGCAGGGCGGTCCCCGTGCTCCGCGCGAGCCCACCGCGGGGCGCGGGCGCTTCCGTCACAGGCAGCGTGCGCGCTCGTCCGGAAGCGGTTCCAGGAACGTGGGAGCGGGAGTCATCGGGCGCGGAGCCCGGGGGAGTCGTGTTCACGGAGTCGGAGGAGCATAGCCGAACGCCCCGTCACCCACGCGAGGCCCGCATGCGGACCAGGACAGGCCTCGCGTGTTCAGCGGCTACTCGAAGTCGGCCTGCTCGTAGAACAGCACCGTCCCCGAATGGGCGAAGAGGATGACGTAGGCCTGGTAGTACCGGGGGAGCCGATAGTGCTGGTAGGCGGCGACGAAGACCTCCTCCTCACCGTCCCACCAGTTGTTCAGGTAGGCGTCCGCCAGCGGCTGGAAGGGGTAGTAGAGCCGGGTCGCGAACTGCTCGTAGGTGATCGTACCGGCGCTGACGAGGTTGGGATTGAAGCCCGGCATCGCCTGGATGGCGCGCGCGGCCATCTCCACCGTGGGCGCGTCCTCGAACTCCCAGCCGAAGGTGAAGACTCGCGTCCATCCCTGGCACTGGCCGAGACAGCGGTTGTAGCCCTGCATCTCCAGGTCCTGGATGTCCCCAGGCGTGAACTGCTCGTCCAGCTCCAGCGCGTAGCCCGGGGGCGCCGTCTGGGCATTCGCGGCGAGCGGGGACACCATCAGGAACAGCGCCATACAGGTGAGCGACAGGCTGCGATGCATGCGTTCTCCTTGGACTGTGCCGCGACGAGAACTGGTCTCTCCCAGCGTAGCCTAAATTTAGTCAGTGGGCTTCAGGGCTTAGGCATGCTTATTGCACTCAGGGAGCTAGGAGGAAGTTTTGCTCGCAGGGTGTGTATCCAAGATTTTTCTAATCAAGTCAGAGATTTCTCGGAGCTGTTCGGGATGGTTTTCAATGAGCCAGTCCGTCAGTGCAATGGAATGCTGAATCTTGTTGTAGCGCAGCTTGTCTTCGGAGAAGGCATAGAATAGATCTTGAAGTAATAGCGGAGCGTCGACGTCGGCAACAGGGTCTTTGTTGGCAGAGTGCTGGTAGTATTTTTTGTCAGCGACGTGGGCGTCAAGAAACTCCTGTATCTTCCCTGGCTCCAGTTGACTAATTTCAAGCGAGGCTTCAGAGGTCAGAATGGCTGCTATGGCCCCAGCGTGAAGCAGGTAGTTCTCGTAGGTTCGTCGCGACAGGAAGAAAATTCGATCCTTACCGAGTTTCATGAGTCCTGTTCTATCTTGCTCAGAGCGAAGCTCCCTGTCAAAAACAAAGGCGATGGCGGGTGGAAGCAGTGCATTTCCTTGACCGGTCAATCTGCTGTAGATCCTAAAGGCATTAGAGGCATTTGTCTTGCTGTCAAAGTCACCTGTTTGCAGGACGCCAAGAACGCTGACTCCTGAGATGGGGCGACGTAATATTCCTCTGATGATTTTTGGAAAGCACGCTTGTTCCGTGGGGCCTTCAACCCAAAGGACGTTGTCTGCGCCAAAGACGTCAGACAGCCTGCTCCCGGTCTCCAGAAGCAAGGACTGAAGGTCTCCGACTTTCGCGGGGTCGATGGCAACCACATCTGAGATGCCGTCGGTATTCTTGATAATGTGGATGGTTGTCGGTTCGCTGGCGGATATCGTTTCAGGGGAATGGGTTGAGATTATGTATTGATGCTGTGGGTGCTCGCGAAGTATTTCCAGGAGTGTCCGAGAGGCACCTGGATGAAGGAAGCTGTTTGGTTCGTCAATGATTATTGTCCTTGGGCTTTGGGACGAAATAATCACATAGAGAATGGCTAGTGCCTGGCCGATTCCGGTGCCACTCTCCGTTAGCGGAATCGCGAGGTCCGAGCGTTCGGTGGCAGGCTCAATTGGCCAAATAACAATCTCGAGTTGGTTGTTCGCGACTGGTCGAGATCTGACGGCCCTGACTTGGGGGAAGATTCGTTGAATGAGCTTATTGTAGCGCTCGAATCGCGACGGATTCTCACTCTGGAGAACATGGAGAACTTCAGGGAGATTACTTGCGTCGGGACTGAGATCGATACTGGTTCCAAAACCGTAACATCCGATGTTTAGGCGTTCTGCCTTGAACGCATATGTGTTCTTCGTAAATTCTTGAATCAGCGTTGCCCCCAGATTGTTGACGGGCGTCGCCGTCGATCCTAATAGCGCCACCTCCCCCGTAGTCTTGTCGCAGTGCAGTGTGATATAGCCCTGACTGGTGGCCATTGGTCTCTGAATGTTCTGTCCTGACATTTCTGAGGTTTTTTTGTGTTTAAATTCGGCCTGGATTTCCCAGTAACCTCGTTCTAGAGCCGTGTGCCATAGAGTTGCAGGATTGAGCGCGACTCCTTCAGTCTGTTGTTGAATGGGGAGCTGAAATTGCTCGCCCGTGCGAGATGCCTTGATGACTCTTTCAATGTCGCCAATGCTGAGAGCAATTGTTGCGAGAAAGGCCGAATTGGGCCGATTAGTGCCCGTGCGAATGCTACGATGCGGCTTGTTCCTAGGAACAAGGCTTGCCGCTTCGAGAAGGGCTGTTTTCCCAGAATTGTTTCGGCCTGTGATGATATTTACCCCTGGCATGAAGGTGATGCTTGCCTGCATAAAGCTCTTGTAGTTCTGAATAGTGAGTTGCTTGATGTGCATGTTTTTGTTGTGTTGTGTTGTGGTGTGGTGTGGTTGGAGGACTCCGGGCAGGGCGTATTCCTGTGCTGGCGTGATTTCGATCATGTCATCCTACTCGGCGTCCCCGCTGGGCGTCTTCAGGAGACGAAGGACGTGGAGAGATCAATGCACTCCGGCTTTGGATTGACGCAGCTGGGGCTTGGCCGTGTTGATCATTACTGGTTTTTGGGGGTGGGGGTCGGATTGAGCGCTGCCCTGCCGCAAGCGCTGACCGCTCAGGTTCGTGACCAGCAAGGCTTCGTCTCCGCGCTGGTGCTGGCCCTGATTCCCTACAGTGTCTGGGCCCTGCTCGCGCCACTCCTGCTGGCGACGTTCCGGCGGGTGTCACGGGAGGCGCCGCTCGAAGCTCGGACCGGGATATGGCTCATCGCGCTGGGGGGCGGCTTCGTCCTGGCCCATTCGGCGCTCCTCGCGTTGGGGCTCTCGATGCTGGAGTCCTGGTCGGCTCGCGGGCTCGCGTTCACCGACGGGTTCCGGAGGCTCCTGCTGGAGCGAGGCGTGCTCGGGTCCTTCGAGTACCTGCTGTTCCTCGCGGCCTGGGCGGCGCTGGGCGCGTTCCGTCGAGCCCGTGAGCGGGAACTGGGGGAGTCGCGGCTCGCCGCACGCCTGGCGGAGGCGCGGCTGGACGCGCTCCGGGCACAGCTCGACCCGCACTTTCTCTTCAACACGTTGAACGCCGTGGTCTCTCTCGTTCGACAGACGCGGAACGCGGAGGCCGAGGACGCGCTCGTGGAGCTGGGTTCGCTGCTGCGAGCCAGCCTGGACGGACGCAACGAGCAGGGCATTGCCCTGGCCGAGGAGCTGGACCTGGTCCGCCGCTACCTCGGCATCGAGCAGCTCCGCTTCGGCAGTCGCCTGCGCTTCCACCTGGAAGCAGAGCCGGAGACGCTGGGGGCACGCGTGCCCATGCTCGTCCTGCAACCCCTGGTCGAGAACGCCATCAAGCACGGCACCTCACGCCGCGCGGCCCGAGGGAACATCTGGGTCCGCACCCTGCGACAGGGCGAGCGGCTGGTGCTCGAGGTCCGTGACGACGGCCCCGGGCTCCGTCCAGCGAGCACCCCCGGAACAGGAATCGGCGTGGCGAATACCCGCGAGCGCATCCAGCAACTCCATGGCGAAGGCTATGGTGTGACCCTCGAGGACGCACCGGGCGGTGGCGCCCTGGCCCGCGTGGAGCTTCCGTTCCAGGTGTCCACGGTCGAGCCGTCACCGCAGGGGAGGGCAGCGAATGGGTGAGGGGAGCGAGGCAGGCTGGCGGGTGCTGGTGGTGGACGACGAGCCGCTGGCCCGTGACAACGTGCGCCACCTCTTGTCCCGTGCCCCCGACGTCACGGCGCTCTGGGAATGCGAGAGCGGAGGCGACGCGGTGGACGCCATCCTCCGAGAGAGGCCGGACCTGGTGTTCCTCGACGTCCAGATGCCCGAGGTCGACGGCTTCGACGTCCTGCGCGAAGTCGGGCCCGAACTGATGCCGCCGGTCATCTTCGTCACCGCCTTCGACCAGCACGCCGTGCGCGCCTTCGAGGCGAACGCCCTCGACTACCTCCTCAAGCCCTTCAGCGCGGCCCGCTTCCAGGAGGCGCTCTCGCGCGCCCGCAAGCAGCGTGAGCAGGGACGGGAGCGGGCGCTCCTGGAGCGACTGTCGTCACTGCTCGCGGGCTACACGCCGGCCAACGCGCCGCCCGCGGACACCGGACAGTACCTGGAGCGCATCGCAGTGAAGACGGACGGCAAGGTGGTCGTCGTGCCCGTCGCCGAGCTGGACTGGTGCGAGGCGGAGGGCAACTACGTCGTACTGCACTCCGGCGCGAAGAGCCCCATGCTGCGCGAGACGCTCAACCGGGTCGAGCAGTGGCTGGACCCGAAGTGCTTCGTGCGCGTCCACCGGTCCACGTTGGTGAACGTCAGTCGCATCCAGGAGCTGGAGCCCGACGTGGACAAGGGCTGGGTCGTCATCCTGCGCGACGGCACCCGGCTGCGCCTGAGCCCAGGACGCAAGGCCGCGGTGGAGGCCGTGCTGCGCCAGTCGTTCTGAGACCTCACTCGCCCGCGCGTTGGAGCCGCTGGCGGTACTCGCTCGGCGACTCTCCGGTCCACTGCTTGAACGCTCGCGAGAAGATCTTCTCGTCCGCGTACCCCACGTCCAGCGCCACGTGTTTGATGGGCACCGAGGAGCGCCCGAGCAGCTCCAGCGCGTGGCGTCGCCGCACGTCGTCCTTGAGGTTCTGCAGTGACGTCCCCTCGAGCGCCAGCTGTCGATGCAGCGAGCGCACCGACACGTGCAGCGCGGACGCCACGTGCTGCGCGGTGGTCCCCGAGGCGCGAGGGTCGCTCAGCTGTGAGCGCACCCGCTCGACCAGCCGCCGGTCCCTCCGGTACTGCCGCACCGTCAGCGGCAGCGCCCGCTTGAGCATCGCCCGCAGGGCCTGCTCGTCACGCTTGGCCGCCAGCTCCAGGTAGCCCACGTCGAAGCTCATGCTGGCGCGGGTGGCCGAAAAGCGCACCGGCCCCGGGAACAGGAGCGGGTACACGGACTGGTGCGCCGGCGTCGCGAAGGGGAACGTCACCTCGCGCAGGGGCAGCTGTGAGTTGACCAGCCAACAGGCGTACCCATGCACGTAGCGCAGGCTGCTGAGCAGACAGAACTCGCGCATCGCGCCCAGCTCGTGCCGCTCCTCGATGGCGAGGCGCGCCGTCGTGCCCTCCACCTCGAGTGAGAGCAGGATGTCCTCGGTCAGCAGCCGGTGGTGGCGACACCAGCGCTGCAGCGCGATGCCCAGCGTCGGCGAGCTGAGCGAGGCCCGGCAGAGCATCCCGTACGTCCCCCAGGGGAGCCGGCGGGTGAACCACCCCAGGGCCTCGTCATCCAGCTCCTGCATCGCCGTGGCCGAGAGCGTCTCGAACTGCCCGGCGTTGATGCGCGCCGACACCCGGCCGAGCTGCGCGCGGGTGATCTCCGCCTTTCGCAGTGCGTCGTGCGGGTCCACACCGTACTTCTCGTACGCGAGCACGATGGCCCGGACGAACGCCATGGGCGTCTCCGCGCGCGGCAGGGGTTCGGGGGAGCGCTGGAGGCGTCGAGGCATCGGCGAGCAGCATGGCCGGGTTGGCACGATTTGCAACCACCCTGGCGCACGCGAGCCCTCCCTCGTACCTAATGTCCGCCAGCCACCTCGAGACGCTGGTTGGGAAACGACTTCATGGCTCACTTCGCAGAGCTGGGCTTCGCGCTCGGTGAATCCGTCGAGATGTTGCGCAACACCGTGCGCGCCTTCGCCGCCAAGGAGATTGCTCCCCGGGCGGCCGACATCGACCGGGAGAACCTGTTCCCGGAGGACCTCTGGACGAAGCTGGGCGCCCTGGGCGTCCTCGGCATGACGGTGAGCGAGGAGTATGGCGGAGCGGGCCTCGGCTACCTGGCCCACATCGTCGCCATGGAGGAGATCTCCCGCGCGTCCGCGTCCGTCGGCCTGTCCTACGGCGCGCACTCGAACCTGTGCGTGAACCAGGTCTACCGCAACGGCACCGACTCCCAGCGGCGCAAGTACCTGCCCGGGCTCCTCAGCGGCGAGCACGTGGGCGCCCTGGCGATGAGCGAGCCGGACGCGGGTTCGGACGTCGTCAGCATGAAGCTCAAGGCCGAGAAGCGCGGGGACAAGTACATCCTCAACGGCGCGAAGATGTGGATCACCAACGGCGCCAACGCGAAGGTGCTGGTGGTCTACGCGAAGACGGACGAGGCGCTGGGCCCCAAGGGCATCACCGCCTTCATCGTCGAGGGCGGCACCAAGGGGCTGAGCTTCGGCACCAAGCTGGACAAGCTGGGCATGCGCGGCTCCAACACGTACCCGGTCTTCTTCGAGGACTGCGAGGTGCCGGAGGAGAACGTGCTCGGCGGCGTGGGCGCGGGCGTGAAGGTGCTCATGTCCGGGCTCGACTACGAGCGCGCGGTGCTCGCCGGCGGGCCCCTGGGCATCATGGGCTCCTGCATCGACGTGGTGCTGCCGTACGTCCACGAGCGCAAGCAGTTCGGAGAGAGCATCGGCCAGTTCCAGCTCATCCAGGCGAAGCTCGCGGACATGTACACGTCGTGGTCGGCGTGCCGCGCGTACGTCTACGCAGTGGGCCAGGCCTGCGACAAGGCGGACCACGCCAGGACGCTGCGCAAGGACGCCGCGGGCGCCATCCTCTACTCCGCGGAGAAGGCGACGTGGATGGCGGGACAGGCCATCCAGATCCTCGGCGGCAATGGCTACGTCAACGAGTACCCCACGGCGCGCTTGTGGCGCGACGCCAAGCTCTATGAGATCGGCGCCGGGACGTCGGAGATCCGCCGCATGCTCATCGGGCGCGAGCTGTTCGCCGAGACCGCATAGGGAACACCACCATGGCCATCCTCAAATCAACCACGGATACCCGCTCCGCCGACTTCCGCGCGAACGCGGAGGCGATGCAGAAGCTGGTCGGAGACCTGCGCGAGAAGGTGGCGCTCACGGCCAAGGGCGGCGGCGAGAGCTCCCGCCAGCGCCATGTCTCCCGAGGCAAGCTGCTGCCCCGGGATCGCGTCGAGCGCCTGCTGGACCCCGGCTCGCCGTTCCTGGAGATCGGCCAGCTGGCGGCCTGGAACATGTACGGCGGTGAGTCCCCGTCCGCGGGGATGATCGCCGGCATCGGCCGCGTCCAGGGCCAGGAGTGCATGATCGTCGCCAACGACGCGACGGTGAAGGGTGGCACGTACTACCCGATGACGGTGAAGAAGCACCTGCGCGCGCAGGAGATCGCCCAGGAGAACCGCCTGCCGTGCGTGTACCTGGTGGACTCCGGCGGCGCGTACCTGCCGCGCCAGGACGACGTGTTCCCGGACCGGGAGCACTTCGGCCGCATCTTCTTCAACCAGGCTCAGATGAGCGCGGCGGGCATCCCGCAGATCGCCGTGGTGATGGGCTCGTGCACGGCGGGCGGCGCGTACGTGCCGGCGATGAGCGACGAGACCATCATCGTCAAGAACCAGGGCACCATCTTCCTGGGCGGCCCGCCGCTGGTGAAGGCGGCCACCGGCGAGGTCGTCACCAACGAGGACCTGGGCGGCGGTGACGTGCACACGCGCATCTCCGGCGTGGCGGACCACCTGGCGGAGAACGACGCGCACGCGCTGTTCCTCGCGCGGCGGATCGTGGCGAACCTGAACCGCACGCGGCCGCACACGGTGGCGCTGGAGCGCTCCGAGGAGCCGCTCTACGACCCGAGCGAGCTGGGCGGCATCATCCCGTTCGACGCGCGCAAGCGCTACGACGTGCGCGAGGTGATTGCCCGGCTGGTGGACGGCTCGCGGCTGGACGAGTTCAAGGCGCGCTACGGCACCACGCTGGTGACGGGCTTCGCGCACCTCTACGGCATCCCGGTCGGCATCATCGCCAACAACGGCATCCTGTTCGGCGAGTCGGCGCAGAAGGGCGCGCACTTCATCGAGCTGTGCTCGCAGCGCGGCATCCCCCTGGTGTTCCTGCAGAACATCACCGGCTTCATGGTGGGCCGGAAGGTGGAGAACGCGGGCATCGCGAAGGACGGCGCGAAGATGGTGACGGCCGTGGCCACCGCGCGGGTGCCCAAGGTGACGATGCTGATCGGCGGCAGCTTCGGGGCCGGCAACTACGGCATGTGCGGCCGGGCGTATTCGCCGCGCTTCCTGTGGATGTGGCCCAACGCGCGCATCAGCGTGATGGGCGGCGAGCAGGCGGCGTCGGTGCTGGCCACGGTGAAGCGGGACGGAATCGAGGGCCAGGGCGGCACGTGGGCGAAGGAGGCGGAGGAGGAGTTCAAGGCGCCCATCCGCGCGCAGTACGAGGAGCAGGGGCACCCGTATTACGCCACCGCGCGGCTGTGGGACGACGGGGTCATCGACCCCTCGCAGAGTCGTCGCGTGCTCGGCCTTTCACTCTCGACCGTGTTGAATGCTCCGATTCAGGAGACTCGATTCGGCGTCTTCCGGATGTAGGACTCGACCATGTTCGAAAGTCTGCTCATCGCGAATCGCGGCGAGATTGCCTGCCGCATCATCCGCACGGCGCGTCGGCTCGGTATCCGCACGGTGGCCGTCTATTCGGACGCCGACGCGGGCGCCCGTCACGTCCGCCTGGCGGACGAGGCCGTCCGGCTGGGGCCTCCCGCCGCGCGCGAGTCGTATCTGGTGGTGGAGAAGCTCATCGACGCGGCGAAGAAGACGGGCGCCCAGGCCATCCACCCGGGCTACGGCTTCCTCTCGGAGAACCCCGTGCTCGCCGAGGCCTGCGCGGCGGCGGGCATCGTCTTCGTGGGGCCGAACGCCGAGTCCATCCGGGCGATGGGCTCCAAGTCCGCGTCCAAGGCGTTGATGGAGAAGGCGAAGGTGCCGACGACGCCGGGCTACCACGGCGACGAGCAGGGCGTGGAGCGGCTCAAGGCGGAGGCCCAGCGCATCGGCTTCCCGGTGCTCATCAAGGCGAGCGCGGGTGGCGGCGGCAAGGGCATGCGCCGGGTGGACCGCGCGGAGGACCTGGAGGCGCAGCTGGCGTCGTGCCGGCGCGAGGCGCTGGGCGCGTTCGGCTCGGACCTGGTGCTCATCGAGAAGTACGTCGAGCGGCCGCGGCACATCGAGGTGCAGGTGTTCGGTGACACGCACGGCAACTACGTGCACCTGTTCGAGCGGGACTGCTCGGTGCAGCGGCGTCACCAGAAGGTGCTCGAGGAGGCGCCGGCGCCGGGGATGACGGAGGCTTTGCGCGCGAAGATGGGCGAGACGGCCATCCTCGCCGCCAAGGCGGTGAACTACGTGGGCGCCGGCACGGTGGAGTTCATCGCGGACCCCGCGGGGAACTTCTACTTCATGGAGATGAACACGCGTCTCCAGGTGGAGCACCCCGTCACCGAGGAGATCACCGGCCTGGACCTGGTGGAGTGGCAGCTGCGGGTGGCCTCCGGTGAGCGGCTGCCGAAGACGCAGGCGGAGCTGTCCATCCGGGGCCACGCGATGGAGGCGCGCATCTACGCGGAGAACCCGGACGCGGGCTTCATCCCGTCCGTGGGTCGGCTGGTGCACCTGGTGCCGCCGGAGACGTCGCGGCACGTGCGCGTGGACACGGGCGTGGAGCAGGGGGATGAGATCTCCACGCACTACGACCCGATGATCGCGAAGCTCATCGTCTGGGGCGAGGACCGGGAGGCGGCGCTGCGGCAGATGCGCGAGGCGCTGGAGCGCTACCAGGTCGTCGGCGTGGCGAACAACGTGGAGTTCCTGGGCCGCCTGGTGAGGACGGCGTCGTTCTCCCAGGCGAACCTGGACACGAGCCTCATCGAGCGTGAGCGCGAGGCGCTGCAGCCGCCCAAGGGGGAGATTCCCGACGACATCTGGCGGCTGGGCGCGGTGGCGGTGCTCTCGCGGGCGCGCGACGAGGCCGCGAAGGCGGAGCCGGGCTCGCCGTGGGCGCAGCTGGATGGCTTCCGGCTGGGCGCGGTGGCGCCGTTCCTGGTGACGCTGCGTCACGGGGACGTGGTGCGGGAGATTCGCGCGGAGGCCTCTGGCCCTGGCACGTATGTGATGCGGGTGTCCGCGCCGGGGGGGCAGGACAGCGCGGCGCGGGTGCCGGTGCGGTTCACGGTGGGCGAGCGGGACGCGGTGACGCTGGCGTCGCCCGAGGGGACGGTTCACGCGACGGTGGTCCCGGTGGGGGCGCGCTGGAGCGTGTTCGCGCGAGGCCGGCGGTGGGAGCTGGAGTCGTTCGATCCGCTCGACGTCGAGGCGACGGCCCCGGAGGCGGAGGGCGGGCTGCGCGCGCCGATGCCCGGCAAGGTCATCGCGCACCTGGCCGAGGTGGGGGCGAAGGTCTCCAAGGGCACGCCGCTGCTGGTGATGGAGGCGATGAAGATGGAGATCACCATCTCCGCCCCGCGCGACGGCGTGCTCGCGAGCTTCCGTCATCACCCCGGTGAGCAGGTGAGCGAGGGGACGGAGCTCGCGGTCATCGAGGACAAGGTGGCCTGAAGCGGGGTGGGGCAGCGTCGTGGGTTCCCCGACGCTGCCCTGGCTTCGTGACCGCGTGAGACTTCGCCGGCCTACGTTTCGCCCGTACACGTGGATACGGCGCCATGTGCCGCGGTCGAGAGGCTGATTCCGGCTGCCCCTGGGTCAGCGCAGACCATGATTCATGTGATCTGCCGAAAAACACCGGCTCCGCGGGGGATTCTGTCCACGAAAGCGTCCTAAAGGATTGAAGGGAGCGATGCCCTCCCATTCCTGCGGGATGACATGAACACACATGCAGTGCTGTGCCTCGACGTGGATGCGCCCATTGCCGAGGGAGACATCCTTCCGCTCCTTCCTCCAATACGGAGGGAGTTTCGACTCCTGCGGTTGAGCGACTTTGGCGGTCCCACTCCCAGGGGACTGCGTCCCAGCTCCAATTTCATGGAATGGGGGGGACTCGCGAACGCTGTCACCCGCCTGGCGGGCGAGGCGCGCACACTGCGCTCCACTTCCGCGGCGCTCGTGGAGTTCTTCATCGTGGGGCGCGCGCCGTTACCGCTGTTCACCTTGCTTGGCGCCGAGATGTCCGCGTGGGCGAAACCCCAGACGTTCCTCAACCAACGGAAGGACGGTACCTGGGACATCCTGAAGTTAGACGAGACGAAGCACGGGGAGACGAGATACTTCGACCACCTTTCCGGGTTGAACAATGAAATCTCCGAGGCCAACGGTCTCGTGGGGGTCTTCATCTCGACCCAGGCCGCGTTGCCACGCGACGCCGTGCGCACGTTCTTGACGAACCATGGAACCGGCATCGCCGGCATCGTCGAATGTAGAAACAGCGCGACCATCCCAGTGGATGCCTTCAATGCATCCGCAATCGCGGAGGAAATTGCGCGTGTTTTCGCCGAGACACGGCGTGTATATCCCAACCATTCGGGCTTGGCGTTATTCATCGCAGGCCCGGCCTCGCTCGCATTCATGGTCGGGCGGGCCTTCAACCCCAGGGCGATGGGAAGAGCGTGGGTGGCCAACTTCTCGCCTCCTGGGTACGAGTTGGCCTTCACATTGCCGTGGTTGCCGATCACGCGGATGGAGGTGCGCCAAGGTGAGGAGCATGATCAGGCTCGGCAAGAGATCCTGAGGACGTTATTGGAGGCAACGCAGCACCTGAAAGACACCCTTCAAGCGGACGATCTCCCGCCGATTCTCCGGCCACGAGAAAGAGACGGGTTCCTGAACCGACTCCGCAATCTGACCATCGTGAGGTCGCCAGAAGGCGATGAGACACGGCTGAGTGTTGGGCAGAGGCGCTTAACATTCGGGCGAGGACTGCTCGAAGGTCTGCGTCGCCTGGACAAATCTCGCTGGGCCCCCCTGGCGCAACAGTTCCTGTTGCATGAACTTTTCCACTTCGACCAGGAGCTGACCTCACAAAACTATCGCGGCGTTGGACGGGGCGGCTTCGCGTTGGAGGAGGTCGATTATTGGGCTGACACCCTGGCGGTTTGCACGATCGCGAACTGACGGATACGAGAGGAGGGCGCTCAGGTTGAATGCGATCCAGCCCAGGTCCTCACCGAAGTGATCGAAACGAGCCTTTGGGGAATCGAAACCTTCGATCGCATGGAGTGCGGCGATCTCATCCAGGAGTTGCTGGAGCGGCGCTTGCGTCGATACCTCATCTGGGCGCTCCAACTTGCCCGAGCGAGGACGCTTCGCACCAACGCACAAGTCTGGGAGATGCTCGGCGAGCGACTGTTCGTCGAGTTGGCTCCACTCCGAAAGCGCTTCGACAACCAGCAAGACACCCTCATCGCCGAGGCCCCGCCGGAAGCAGAGTTGTTCGTCGTCTATCGAAGCCGCCTCATGAGGCTGCATCGGAGGCCAGGATTCGAGCCTGCTTCGCTGGTGGAGGTTGTGCGTCGGTTTGATCGAACAGTGCTCTTCTCGATGATGGATTTCGTCGCGGAGCAAGAGCATTCAATCCTCACTCCGTGGGTCGAGTGAGGATTCGCCAAGCGTGGTTCGCAGTGAGACAAAAACACAGAGAGAGGGAGGATGATATGCAGATTCGACAGGCCGTTCATGATTTCATTTCCGCGCTCGAACTCACCCCGAAAGAGAGTGCCAGTGCTAGCGAGCAGCACACGTATCTGCGAGATGGACTCGTCAAGCAACTGGAGATCGACCCTGACCAGTATCCATTTCTCACGGGCTCTTATGCTCGCAGCACTGCCATCCGTCCTCTCAAAGACATCGACATGTTCTGTGTCTTGAGGCGGACTTCTCGCCATGCCCCGAGCCACAGCAGCCCGACGTCGGTTCTGGGAATCATTCGTGAAGCGCTTGAGGCGCGGTATCCGGGTAAGACCGCTGAGCCACAGAATCGCTCGGTGAACATCGAATTCAGCGGCACCGGGATCGCTTACGATGTCGTCCCTGCATTCCTGGATGAGGCGGACAGCGACGTCTTCTTGATTCCGGATGTTCAGGCGCAAAGCTGGATCCGATCCAATCCACGTATTCATCAAGAACTGTCAGTGCAGGCGAACGCGGCTGCGGAAAGTGAACTCAAGCCTCTAACCAAGGCGGTCAAGCACTGGAACCGACTGCAGCCGGACGGAGCGCGGCTTCGGTCGTTCCATATTGAGGTGATGATTTGGGATGTACTGAGGACGAAAGCCGAAGACCGGCTCGACGGGCTTATCCAGATCTTTGAAGGACTCGCTGCTCGTGTGCTTCTCGGCACGCCGGACCCTGCCGGCCTGGGGCCCGACATTGACAAGGGGGTGTCTCAGGCGGAGCGTATGGCCGCGAAGCTCGGTCTGGAGAAGGCCGCTACTTCCCTGGTGGAGGCGAGACGCCTCGCTCAGGCAGGACACACGGAGCGGGCCCACGGCCTGTTGTATGGGCTCTTCGGGGATCCCTACCCAGAGAAGGGAGAAAGCACGCGTACGGCCGTGACCGGCGTTTCGTTGACGGTCCCTTCCGCACCCGATGGTCATGGATCCCGATTCGGGTAGAGACTCATGTCCTTTCCAGCGAGTGACCAACGCCGTTGGCTGAAGGAGGTGCGTCTCCTTCAGTCGCGACACCCTCAAATGCATCGACTCGGCGTTCGGCCGGTGGCATTCGTCGAGGGGGCGATTGATACCGCAACCGGCCCGCGCCGGTATCGGCTCGTATGGCCGCCGGAGTTTCCTTTCCGCCCGCCAGCAGTCTGGGAGGCATCGGGGGATGGCTCGACCAGCATTGACCACAGCGCCCACGGGTTCGTGCTTCATGATGGAAGTCTTTGCTTGTTTGCCCATGACCCCGAGAAGGGGTGGAAGCCGGAGTACACGGCGGCGGATGCGTTAGATCGGCTCGTGGAGTACCTTGAGATGGAGGGCCGTGGCGAATTCCCTCGCGTCGAAGAACTTCCTCTGACGCTCCGTTCAATCAGACTCTCGATACCACCATCTCTCGCGACAGAACTTCGACGAGGGGGACCCTGGGGAATGTGGAGTGCCCAGGCGCGGAAGGACCTGAGTCTTCTCCGCATGAAGAGCGTGGATGGCACCTCTCCCTCGTCAATCATCTCAAGCCCCGTCCATGCGGAACTGGATACACGATGGGTGATCGCGCTGGGCTTGAGTCAATCCGTGGATGGGCTGTGGTGCAGGATAGACAAGGCCGTGGAGCACGTTCCTACGTCTCGTCACGAGATCGAGGAATGGATACGACAGCAACTCCCAAATGCCCAGGCGAGGCAGTTGTTCCAGTCCCTTCCGCTGGTACTGTTGGTCTTGAATAATGGCCTGAGATTCGTGCGCAAGCGGATGCCTGGACCGCTGGATGGCGTCCCTGGAGGCCGCCTTGTCTATGTAGAGCCTGTTGAAGAGGACATCGAGGAGCGCATCTTCAACCGAGTCGAGGGGCGCATAAGTCGCGTGGTGCTTCGGGACGCGCAGGTCGCTGTGGTTGGGGCAGGGAGCCTCGGGAGCAGTATTGCGGTTGCCCTTGCGAAGGCGGGAGTCGGGAAGTTTGTCCTCTTCGATCCTGAGCAGCTTACCGCTGAGAACGTGGCACGGCATGTGGGGGGCGTTGGGGAGATTGGGTTGCCCAAGGTGGCTGTTGTCGCGCGAGCGATCCATCGGGTCAACCCCACTGCCGAAGTGGTCGAGGTGCCAGCGGCTCTCTCGTTGGAGCCAGAGGGATGGGGACACGATTCGACGCTACGCCTGCTCCAGGTCGTCCGAAACACGGGAGGAATCGTTGTCTGCGCCACCGCGACGGCTGATGCGGAGCGCATGGTGAACTATCTATGTGTCACACACAGGTGCTCTGCGGTCTTTTCCGCGGTCCTGGGGCGTGCCGAGCATGGACGAGTCTTCAGGGTAATTCCGGGGGTGACGCCCTGTTACCAGTGCGTGTTGCTCGCCCAGCACGCGGACCCTGGTCGATTCCCTCGCTTCGACCGTGTCGACATGGGCGTCCCAGCCTATCGGCAGCCAGGGCTCCCCGGCCTGGGGATGGATGTTGATCAGGTCGCGCTGATTGCCGCTCGCATGACGCTGCAGACGCTACTGGAGCGGAGTGGGGATGCGGACAGTTATCCCAAAGCCCACGGAGACCACCTCCTCTGGTCCAATCTTGGAGGATGGGTCGTAGATGGCCCTCTTCAGGCAAGGGTCGAGCAGGTCCCACGAGAGGGTAGCTGCCCTGTGTGTGGGGAAGGGTCGAGACAGGACTTGTCGCCAGAGGAAGAACGCGAGTTGTCCATCCTTCAACAACGCCTCTTGGGGCCCTCCTGACAAGGGTGGGGTAGAGGCGCTCTACGGTCGTGGATTCTAAACCGAAGTTCGTGATTCTCGATCAGGCTGAAGGGCGGGAAGTGCGCGGGAAGAGGGAGCAGGGGCACTTCTCGTTCGGCTCTGTGTGCGCAGAAGACCTGAGAGCGAGAAGGCCCTGCCCGAGGGCAAAGGTAGGCAGTGGCTGAAGAGGAAGCAGCGGCAGGCGCTGCTGAGGTGGGGTGAGAGGAGCGGCTGCCCGCTCACCATGCGGCGGTGCATGGCCGTGGCGGCCGTGGGGCGGGGAGCCTCATGCAACGCGGCAGCCCGGGAGTTGGGTTGTGCAACCTCCACCGTCGTCAGCGCAGTGCGCCGCTACCGGGAGGACGGACGCGGAGCGCTACGAGACAGGAGGGAGGGCAACGGCCAGCGCAAGGTAGACGAGCGATTCCGAGAGAGGCTGGCGCGGGTGCTGGTGGGAACGCCCGAGGACTGGGGCTGGTGCCGGCCCACCTGGACACGGGAGTTGCTGTGCCTGGAGCTTGAGCGCCGCGGGCTGCCCCAGGTCTCCGTGGCGACCATGGGCCGCGCGCTCACCTGGCTCGGCGCGCGGCGCAAGGCCGCCAGGCCCATCGTCAAGTGTCCCTGGCCCGCGTGGAAGCGTCGGCGCCGGCTCTACGAGTTGAAGTGCCTGCATGCACACACGCCCCCCGAAGAGCCCGTGCTCCACGTAGATGAGGTGGACATCCATCTCAACCCCAAGGTCGGACACGACTGGTGTCTTCCGGGGCAGCGTCGGGTGGTGGTGACCCCGGGCAACAACCAGAAGCGCTTCCTGGCTGGAGCGTTGAATGTCCGGACGGGAAAGCTGACGTGGGTGGAGGGCAAATCCAAGGCCAGCGACCTCTTCATCCAGTTGCTCTGGCGGCTGGCGGGGGAATACCGGCGCGCTCGTCGCATCCACCTCGTGCTGGACAATGCAGCGGTCCACACCAGTCAGAAGACTCGCAAGGCGCTGGTCCAACTCAAAGAGCGCATCGTGCTCCACTTCCTGCCGCCCTACTGCCCCCAGGGCAACCGCATCGAGCGCGTGTGGCTCGACCTGCACGCAAACGTCACGCGAAACCACCGCTGCCGCACCATGGCCCAGCTCATGGTGCGGGTACATGCCTACCTCGACGCGCGGAATGCACAGCGCTCAGCCTGTCCATCCCTGCGGCGAGCCGACCTCAGGCGCGCCTCCTGACGTCGTGCGAGAATCGAGATCGTTGGTTTAGGGCAAGGCCAAGTGGCTCCGTCCTCCGGACACAATCCTGTCCTCATGTTCAGTGATTTCCAGGGGCGCGCCGGCGACTTGCTCTGCATGAAGGTGCCGTGCCTACATGAACTGCTTATCAGTGATTTTTTTGAGGAACTGTCACCCCCGCGAACAGGATCCTGGAGATCAATGCCTACATGAACAGCCCTTCAGTCATTTTTCAGCCCTCTCAAGCCGCGGTCACACAGGGGCCGGGACTCGTGCCTACATGCACGAACCATCAGGTAGGCATGCGTGAGGGGAGGGCAGAGCCAGGATAAAGACAGACATGTTTTACGGCTCAATGGTAGACACGTCTGTCTTTGCCTTGGTTCGCTGAGGAACTACTCGCCCGCGCGCTGGCGGTTGAGCCGGTCGTAGTGGCGGTAGCCCAGCTTGTCGAGCGCGCTCGGCGGCGCGAGGCCGATGTCCACGAGCGTCTTGATGTCATACGTCCCCGCGAGCACCGGCGGCGCGTAGCTGCGGATGGCCGAGGGCGTGCGGAACTTCTCCAGCGGGAACAGCACCGCGCTGGTGTGCACATGCACGAAGTGCGCGGCGGACTGCCGCTGCCAGCCAGCGACTCCGGGCGCCGTAATCACGTGGGGCGTCGCCAGGAACGTGCCGCCCGTGAGGATCTCCAGCTGCTGTCCCACCTGCGCCACGATGCAGCCCGCCGGCGCGGTGCCACGGACCTTGCGGCCCTGCGGATCCTCGTCCGTCGCGCGCGTGCGCAGATACAGCCCGCTCTTGTCATCCGGGCTCGGCGCCGGCTTGCCCTCGGGGTTCAGGAACCGGCCACCGGGCAGCAGCGTGAGCAGGTTGAAGTCCGTGTGCTCCTCGCCCCAGACGATGTCCGTGTTCACCTGCTCCGGACGCAGTGGCAGGTACTGGAGCGCGCGGGTGATGTGCGGAGCCCGCTCGCAGAGCGCGGTGAAGGTGTCCTCGGGCAGCCCCAGCGCCACCGCCGAGCCTCGCAGCAGCTTGAGGCCCGCCTCGTGGAGCGAGCGCCCCAACGTCACGATGCCTTCCTGGAAGTACTCCGGCGCGTCGGGCGGCCAGACGTTCTCCGGATACAGCTCCGGGAACTCCATCGCCGCCACCTCGTCGTTGGGGTAGGGCGCGACGAAGTAGCACTCCTTGAAGTCCGGCTGCCCATTGCCGGCGACGGCCACCTCGGTGTTCGGCGGCGTCCAGCCCCGCTGGTACCAGAGCTCCGCGCGACCGTAGGGCTTCTTCGCCTCCGCCGAGCGCGCGATGAAGGCCGCGAAGGCGTCGTAGTAGCGATGGAGCGCCTGCGTGTCGACGCCGTGGTTCTTGATGTACACGAGACCGAAGACGCCAAACGCCTCACGCAGCGCCGCAGCGGCGCGCTCGATGCGGCTCGCCTCGCCGGAGGCAAGGTCTGCAAGGTCGACAGTGGGGATGTTCAGCGAAGAGGTCTCGGCCATGGTTCCCCCAGGTTTATCGCTCCTGGCGACCAAAAGGGAGGGCCTCGTGGGTGCCACTACCCCTGGTATCAGCGCCCCTCCCCAGACAGGGCCGAACCACCAGGGCGCACCCTCACCGCACCACCGGCAACGGGAAGCTCCAGGGCTTCCCATCCGAGGCCACCGCGTGGCCCGTCACCTCCGCCGCCCCATGCCCTTGTCGCTGGGGCTTGAACGTCGCCTGAGGATTCCTCGCGGACGCCTGCCCGCCATGGAACACCGCGAAGCGCGCCGCCACCGCTCCCACCGTCGTCAGCACGTCCGCCGCCACCTGCTTCCAGCGCTGCCGCCCCGGGAGGGCCTCCACCACCAACCCCGCCACCGAGCAGGCCCGGGAGGTCTTCCAGAGCGCCCCCGAGAGGCCCTCGGACAGCGGCCGGGCGACCTCCGGGGCACGGCGAGCGTCGAGCTCCACTGCGTGCGCCATCACCACCTCCGCGGCCTTGCCCGCGAGGCGATACGGCCGCAGCACGTCCGCCTCACGCTCCGTGTGCGGCGCCAGGGACAGCAGGCTCCCCGCGCTCGCGCTCGCCGACGCCATGAAGAACAACGGCAGGGTGCGCCGCGTGGACTGCCACAGCGGCACCGCCGTGTTGTTCAGCAACACCGCCGTGTAACCCGCCAGCGGCATGCCCAGCATCGCGGCCGAATACCCCGCGACCTTGCCCGTGACACCGAGCACACCTCGCGAGCGACCCAACACCAGTCCCACCGTGTTGAGTGCTCCCGACAGCGCCAGCACCCACGATCCCACGCTCATCGGTGACGTGGGCCGGAACACCCGGAGCATGTTCAAGAAGCGCGTCGGGCGGCCGAGGTCGGCGATCAACAACCCGGCGCTGACCATGTCTCCCGCCGTCCCCAGCAGCGCGCAGCGCCGCGCGAGCCGCTCCATCGACTTCTCGCCGAGCACGTCGATGGCCAACCCCAGCAGGCTCGCCGCGCCCGCGACTCCGCCCACGAAGAGATACGCGGGCACGGTGGCGATCCACACCGGCTGCTTGATGGCGGCCAGCCCGTGGTAGCTCGGCGCATCCACCGTGTCCGCGACGAAGTGGGAAGGAACCCGAGCCTGGAACCCATGGGTCGGATTGGCGCTGTCCAGGTCCATCACCCGCTGCTGTGCGCCCTCGCCGAGCAAAGTCCCCAGGTCCGGGTTCACATTGCGGCCATCCGAGCGCCGCTGGAGCTTGTCCAGGAAGGTGTCTTCGGCGTCACGCGCGCTCATGGGTTCCCCCGGCGGCCGAGCAGCACCGCGCCCACGGCCATGGCCGCCATCCCCAGCGCCCCCACGGCCACCGCGCCCCAGGCCTGTCCGGCCTTCATCGTCGGGACGACGGGGTCGGGCGGCAGGTTGTAGACCTCCGGGCGATCCACGAGCAGGAAGAAGGCGTTGAGCCCGCCCGTTCCCGGCTGGTTCGTCGCGTCCTTCCCGTAGAGATAGGCGCTGATGATGCCCTGCGAGTGCAGCTCACGCAGGCGGTTGTCCGCGCGCTCGTGCAGCACGTCGAGGTCTCCGTAGACGATGGACTCGGTGGGACACGCCTTCGCGCAGGCTGGCGTCATGCCCTCGCCAATCCGGTCGTAGCAGAGGGTGCACTTCCAGGCCCTACCGTCATCCGGTCTCCGGTCGATGACGCCGAAGGGACAGCCCACCACGCAGTAACCGCAGCCATTGCAGACATCCGGCTGGACGTAGACCGTGTCGAACTCCGTGCGGACGATGGCGCCCGTGGGACACGCCTCCAGACACCCCGCGCGCTGACAGTGTTTGCAGACGTCCGACACCATCAACCACGAGAAGTCGCCCACGCCCGTCGAGTGGCCCGGCATCGGCACCGGCCGCTCCACGAAGGCCACGTGCCTCCAGGTCGAGCAGCCCAGATCCCCGGTCTGGTCGTAGGACATCCCGGTGAAGTGGAAGCCGTCATCGGGGAGCTGGTTCCATTGCTTGCAAGCCACCTCACAGGCCTTGCAGCCGATGCACACCGTCGAATCGGTGAAGAAGCCCTTGCGACTCATGCGCTATCGCTCCTCGTCCTTCTTCTCCTGCCAGGGGACATGGTCGACGTCGCCCGCGGCGAGGCTGTCGCGTCGGTGCGGCGCCAGGTCCGAGGGCAGGGCGGGAGGCGTGGCACCCGTCGCCGCCCGGGCCCGCGTGGCGTGGCGGCCCGCGATGAGGTCGCAGGTGAGCGCCTTCGACTCCTGGATGTCCACGTTGGGGTCGGCGACGAAGCCCAGCAGCTCATTCGCCCCATCCCCGCGCGAGCGGCCCGTCACGCCCCAGTGATACGGGATGCCCACCTGGTGCACCGACGTGCCGTTGAGCTTCAGCGGACGCATTCGCTCGGTGACGAGCACGCGGCACTCCAGGTCTCCGCGCGCTGTGCGCAGCGTGGCCCAGCCGCCGTTGCTCAGCCCCCGCTCGCGCGCCAGCTCGACGGAGACCTCGCAGAACTGCTCCGGCTGGAGCTCGCTGAGCCAGGACAGCCAGCGACTCATGCCGCCCGCCGTGTGGTGCTCGGTGAGCCGGTACGTGGTGAGGATGAAGGGGTAGCGCGGGTCACCCCACGCGCGGTGGTAGGGGTTGCCCTTGCGGTGCCACTCCAGCCGCGTCGGATTGCACTGCTGCCCGTAGAGCGCGTTCTTCACCGGCGACTCCATGGGCTCGTAATGCGTGGGCAGGGGGCCATCGAGCATCCCGCTCGGCGCGAAGAGCCAGGCCTTGCCGTCGGCCTGCATGATGAATGGGTCATCTCCCGCCAGGGACTCGATGCCCTTGGCGCCGGGAGGAGGGCGATGGTCCGGAGGTCGGTCCGCGATGCAGTCGGGGACATCCTCGCCGGTCCACTTCCGCTGCGTCTCGTCCCACCAGACGTACTTCTTCCGCTCGCTCCAGGGACGGCCCTGCGGGTCCGCGGAGGCCCGGTTGTAGAGGATGCGGCGATTGGCGGGCCACGCCCAGCCCCACTCGGGCGCCACCCAGGTCTGCTCGTGCCCTGGCTTGCGGCGCGCTGGCTGGTTCACGCCCTCCGCGTAGGCTCCGGAGTAGATCCAACATCCGCAGGCGGTGGAGCCGTCGTCCTTCAGCGCGGTGAAGCCGCTCACGGGCTGGCCATCTGTCACGGTGTAGCCGTTGATCTCCCGGAGCACCGCCTCGGCGCTCGGTTCCTCGAGTGCGCCGTGGGTCGGGTAGTCCCATGTCAACTGGCGCAGGGCCTGGTCCCTGGGCGCTCCCGAGGCCGCGTACAGCCGCTTGAGCCTCCGGCCCAGGTGGAAGGTGAAGTGCAGCTCGCTGCGCACGTCCTCGCGGGGCTCCACCGCGGCGTGGTGCCACTGGAGCATCCGCTGCGTGTTGGTGAAGGAACCGTCCTTCTCCGTGTGCGCGGCGGCCGGGAAGAAGAAGACCTCCGTGCGGATGTCCTCCGTCTTCACGTCGCCGCGTTGGACCTCGGGGGCCGTGCGCCAGAACTCGGCCGTCTCGATGAGCGTGAAGTCGCGCACCACCAGCCACTCGAGCTGACGCAGGCCCTTGCGCTGGAGCGCCCCGTTCATGGATCCCACCGCGGGGTTCTCGCCCATCACGAAGTAGCCCTTGATGCGGCCCTCGGCCATGTCGACCACCGTCTGCATGTGCGAGTGATTGCCGGTGAGCCGGGGCAGGTGCCGGAAGCCGAACTCGTTCTCCTCGGTCGCCGCGTCCCCGAACCAGGCCTTCAAGAGCGAGACGACGTACTTGGGGAAGTTGTTCCACCATCCCGTGCTGGACGTGTGGGACGCCAGGTAGTCGGCCAGGGCAGGGGACTGCGTGGCGCTCGGCATGGGCAGGTAGCCGGGCAGCAGGTTGAACAGGGTGGGGATGTCCGTGGAGCCCTGGATGGACGAGTGCCCGCGCAGCGCGAGGATGCCGCCGCCGGGCCGGCCGATGTTGCCCAAGAGGAGCTGGAGGATGGTCGCGGTGCGGATGTACTGCACGCCCACCGAATGCTGCGTCCAGCCCACCGCGTAGCAGAAGGCCGTGGTGCGCTCGCGGCCGGAGTTGTCGCAGAGCGTCTGGGCGACCTTCAGGAACTGCTCCTCGGGGACGCCGCAGACCTTGGCGACGATGGCCGGGGTGTAGCGCTGGAAGTGGCGCCGGAGGACCTGGAACACACAGCGCGGGTGCTGGAGCGTGGGGTCCTTGATGGCCTCGGTGATGAGGGTGGCGTGCGTCTCGCCTTCACCCGCGCCGGGCTCCGCGTAGAGTTCCTTGTGGCCGGACGCGGGAGTGGGGCCCTCGACGCCCTCGTAGCTCCAGGAGCTGACGTCGTACTTGTTCTCCTTCGGCAGGAAGCCGCTGAAGAGCCCGTCCAGGTCCTCCGTGTCCTGGAAGTCCTCGCGCACCAGGTTGGCGGCGTTGGTGTAGTGGACGACGTACTCCTTGAAGTAGCGCTCGTGCTCGAGCACGTAGCGCACGAGCCCTCCCAGGAACGCGATGTCCGAGCCGACACGGATGGGCACGTGCTGGTTCGCCACGGCGCTGGTGCGCGTGTAGCGAGGATCCACGTGGATGACCGTCGCCCCCCGGGCCTTGGCCTCCATCACCCACTGGAAGCCCACCGGGTGACACTCGGCCATGTTGGAGCCCTGGATGAGGATGCAGTCAGAGTTCCGCAGGTCTTGTTGGAAGGTCGTGGCTCCGCCACGTCCCAGCGTGATGCCCAGACCGGGCACCGTCGATGAGTGTCATATGCGGGCTTGATTCTCCACCTGGACGATGCCGAGGGCGGTGAAGAGCTTCTTGAGGAGGTAGTTCTCCTCGTTGTCGAGCGTGGCGCCGCCCAGGTGCGCGAGGCCCAGCGTGCGCTGGACGATGAAGCCGTTGACGTCGGTGTCCTCCCAGGTCTCGTCGCGGGTGCGCTTCACGCGCTCGGCGACCATGTCCATGGCCTGCTCCAGCGGGAGGCGTTCCCACTCGGAGCCGCCAGGACGGCGGTAGAGCACGTGCTGGACGCGGTGGGTGCCGGTGACGAGCTGGAAGGTGGCGGAGCCCTTCGGGCACAGGCGGCCCCGGGAGATGGGCGAGTCGGGGTCGCCCTCGATGTCGATGATGCGCTCGTCCTTGACGTAGATGTCCTGTCCGCAGCCCACGGCGCAGTAGGGGCAGACGGATTTGACGACGCGGTCCGCGCGAGCGGTGCGGGGCTCCAGCGTCCGGCTGCGCTCCGTCATGGCCGTATCACCGAGCGCCTTGACGTCGCCGCGCGCGATTTGACGCAGCACGGGCCAGCGGAGCATCAGATCGAGGATTCCCACGGCGGACCTCCCGGTCGGCGTCATGCCGGCGCGCGTCCGGATGATGGGGGCGAGCGCGCATGAAACAGTGGCTCTGAGCGGCGCGGTCACCCGCACACGTCAGGGGCCTGACGGTTCCGAGGATGAGTTGTCTTCAGTTGGATGGCTGTTTCAGGTCGACCCCGCACCCGGCTGTCGTCATCCCCCGCACCGCACGGGAATGAGAGTCGTTCCGTCGGACACCCTTCGGGTTGTTGCTGAACATTGCGCTGATTATCGTGCGTGGATGCGAGCAGAGATTCCGCGGATAGGCATTCCCTATCCGTCTGACATCAGCCCGGATGCGGAGGCCTGTCGCGCGCACACCTCGCGGTGGCCGTCATCGACTTCATGGCCTGGGGCCTCATCTTCGACGCCCCGTTCGACGGACCGCTGGGCCGAAACATCGAGGCCAGCCGCGCCTTCGAGGAGGCCGTTACAGCGACTCCGAGCAGCTCCGCTCCAAGGACGGCGCGTGGCCATGGGGCTCGCTGCTCCACCCTTCTCGGGAGCAAGCCAAGGCGTCGTGACGACAGCCAACAGGAGGGTTCCATGCACAGCCGCGTTCCTCGAATCGACCTTCGCTACGTCGCGGGCATCAGCCCTGACGTCGAGGCCACTCGGGCGCATACCCTGCATTGGCTGGCCTTCCAGGGACTCATCGTCCAGCCCGAAGCCCTGCGGACCTATGACGCGAGCCGGTTCGACCGGCTGTCCGCGAGGATGTGTCCGAACAGCCGGGGGGCGGGCCTCGACCTGGTGAGCGACTGGATGGGGTGGCTCTTCGTCTTCGACGACCAGTTCGATGGACCGATCGGCCTCGACCTCGAGGCGACCCGCGCCGTGCTGGACGAACTGTTGGCGGTGATCCAGGGCTCGACCCCCCAGCGGTACCCCTCATCGCGCCTGGGCGCCGCCCTGCTGGAGTTGTGGGGGCGTTCGACCGCTGGCGCGAGTGCGTCCTGGAAGGCACGGTTCACCCAGGACCTCGCCGGGTACTTCGAGTCGTACTACCAGGAGGCGCGTGAGCGCACGCAAGGATGGCCCGTGGACCTCGAGACCTATCTGCGCACGCGACGGCTCTCGATCGGCGTCCTGCCGAGCCTCGACATCTGTGAACGCTCCGAGGGACTCGACGTTCCGCCCGCCGTGCATGGCACGGAGGACATGACGACGCTGCGCTCGCTGTGCACGGACGTCGTGGTGATGGTCAACGACATCTATTCAGCGCCCAAGGAGGCCGCGAGCGGGCAGATGCACAACATGGTGCTTCTCCTGATGCATCACGAGGGCTGTGGGCAGACCGCCGCCATGGACCAGGTCGCGGGTGAAATCGCGAAGCGGGTGGAGACCTTCGCGGCCGTGGAGCGGCGGGTACGACAGGGCATCCAGAGCACCGAGACCTGGAGCGTCATCGACCGCGACATCGCCGCGATCAAGAACCTGATGCAAGGCACCACGGACTGGACCCGCGAGACGGCTCGCTACGCACAGCCGTCTCAGGGGGCTCGGGAGAGGGTGACGGGATAGGTCCTCGTGTCGCGCCGGATGATCAGGATGGCGGGGCTGCCCGGCGCCCCCAACTCACGCTCACGTGCCTCTCCCGCCGTCAGCACCGTGGCGCCATCGATGGACTGGACGATGTCTCCCACGCGAAGCGCATCGCCGTGCATGCTCTCGAGCACGCCGCGCACCAGGACGTCGTCTCCGGCCATCCCGAAGAAGATGCCCAGCCGCCCCGGCTCGATGCGCGGTGGGCCCAGCTTCCAGTCGCCCACATCCTGGCTCTTTCCCACCGCCAGCGTGAGCTTCTTCTCCGCGCGCTCCGTCTTCTCGCTCCAGGCGATGAGCCGGTGCTGGCCCGGCGCGACATCCTCCACCCGGAACCGCCCATCCGCGCCCGTGGGCGCCGACGTCAGGCCATCCACGTCCACGAAGGCCTGGGCAATGGGCTTGCCTGCCTTGTCGACCAGCCGGCCCGAGATGGCGCCGCCCGCCTCCACCACGACGTCGACCTGGGTCGTCTGGCCCGCGACGCTCATCGTGTCCGCCTTGCCCGCGCGACCGTCGGGCAGCGTCACGGACACCGTCACGGCGCCTGGGTTGACGTCCTCGACCACGAAGCGATCTCCCGCGAGCTCCAGCTCCTGTCGCGACAGGAAGTCGTCCTCGCTCTTCGTCGCGGAGACCACCAGGCGGAAGCCCTCGATGCTCCGGCCTCCCGCCGAGCGGACCGCCCCCGTGAGCCGCCCTCCGGGCTGGAGCTGGATGACCAGCGATCTCTGCGTGGCCGGCACGGAGGGCAGGTCGCCCCGGCGCCCGCCATTCGTGGCCCAGATGTGCAGCGGCTGGGTGCCCAGTGAGTCGGCGACCAGCGTCACCTGTCCCGAGGCATCCGTGGAGTCCTCGAGGAAGATCTCGTTCTTGCCCGCCTCCGCCCCCATGACGGTGGCCGAGACACTCGGCGCGCCATTGGGTTCCAGCACCGTGACGGAGAGGGGACGCTCCGCCTCGCGGACCTGCAGGTCCACGCGCTCGGTCGCGCCCGCCTTCAGGTCGACGACCTTCTCCTGGTCGCTGTTCTGGTTGCCCACGTCGACGAGCCATGCGGCGACGCGGTAGCGCCCGGCTCGCACTCGCATGCTCCAGGTGCCGTCCGCCGCGGTGGGGATCTGATGTGCCTCCGTGCGCGCCGTGTCCGCGAGCTGCGCGAAGACCGTCACGGCCGCCGTGGGCACGCGCCCGTCCGCGAGCTTCACGGTTCCCTCGAGCGTGCCTTCGCCCCCCAGCTTGAGCTTCACCTGATGTGTCTGGCCGGGGCTCACCGCCACGCGCTCGCGGACATGGAGCTGACTGCCCGGCCGGCGCGCGGCGACGAAGACGTCACCCGGCGGGACGTCCTCGAGCACGAAGGCACCCTGTGCATCCGTCACCGACGTGAGCACGCCTTCCATGGGCATCATCCGCCAGCGACGCTCGGGGGTGACCTGGATTCCCGCGAGAGGTTGGTCGCTGTCGTCGACGACCGTGCCCTCGATGCGTCCATTGGCGTCCAGTTCGGCCAACATCTCGAAGCGCTGACCCGCGAGCACCGTGATGCCTTCTCGCCGCAGAACCCGGAAGCCCTTCGCCCGGACCGTCACCGAATAGGAACCCGGTGCGAGGTTCCCCGCATCGAAGCGTCCGTCCGCGCCGCTCGTGGCGCTCGCGACCTCGGCGGGGGCGGCGTCGAAGGTCGCCACCATGGTGCCCGGGGCGATGGACACCGTGGCTCCCGCGATGGGCACGGAGGTGCCCTTGCCGCGCACGATTCCCGTGAGAGACGCAGCGGCGCCCAGTCGGATGCGGACGTCACGGAGGGTCATCCCCGCGCCAACGACCGCGCGCTCCCGCGCGGTGCCCGTCAGCGCATCCAGCCGCGCCGACACTTGATAGACGCCCGGGGGCACATCGAGCGAAAACCCACCGCCCGCGCTGGTTTCCGTCTCGAACGTCTCGCCCATGCCCGTGGCCGTGACGCGAGCCCCCGCCGCGGGCTTGCCCTCCGGCAGCTCGACGAATCCCTCGATGAAGGCCGAGCCATCGAGCTCGACGACGAGTCCGGAGGCCGGAGCCTGGACCCGGGCGATGCGCCGGGTCGAGTGGGCGGGCGCAGTGACCTCGAGCTGGTATTCGCCGGGCGTGAGTCCTTCGCAGCGGAAGAGGCCGCGCTCGTCGGCCGAGGCTTCGTGACGTTCCTCCTCCGGTACGGAGGTGGTCGCGACGGAGGCGGAGGCCAGCACCGTGCGCGGCGTGAGCGTGAGCCTCGCGAGAGGGACGGGGGCCTTCGAGGCGCGCTCGACGACCGAGCCCGACAAGGTCACACCCTCGCCAAGGGTGAGGCGTACGGGCGTGAGTGCCTCGCCACGAGGACGGGTGAGCGACAGCCTCGCGGTGGCGAACCCCCGCGCCTTCGCGGTGACGAGGTACGGACCGGGCCTCGCGGGGAGTCGCAGCGTGCCCGTGGCGTCCGTGGTTCCTCGCCCCGCGACGAACCACGTGGGGCGGCCTGTCTCAGGTGAACGCGGCCCCTGGACGTAGAGCGATACCTGCGCTCCCTCGACGGGCCGCGAGCTTCCGTGGACTTCGACCTGGACGGTCCCTTCCTCCTCGCGCATCGCTTCGGCGACCGGAGGTGTCCCTGTCGCGGGAGCCTGGGCCACGGTCCCTCGCGGGGTGGAGGGTGACGCAGGCTTCGCCTTGGCCGACTCACCAGGAGAGGCGGAGTCGGACGCGGGGGGAATCGAGGCGTCTCCCCCCTCTGTCGACGCCGCGCGCCAGATGAAGAGCACACCCACGAGCGCCAGGCCGATCGCCACCGCGAAGACAGTCTTTCGACTCATTGTCCCTCCCGCGCTCATTCTCTCGCCAGACGGACCGGGAGTGCCAGTCCCTCGGCTGTTCGCCGCGACGTTGCAGGAACTCCGAGCGCTCGTGACTCGACGAAGACCGCATCCGACGTCCCAGGTCCGTCGCGCCCGCGTGAACACCGTGCAGCTCGTCGACAGCCTTCCGGTGGAGACACTGAGGCGGCTGCGCGCGGCGCTGCCCGCTGTGAAGCTGGTGCAGGTGGTCCACGTGGTCGATGCCGCGTCCGTGGAGGAGGCTGGTGCCGTCGCTCGCGAGGTGGATGCCCTGCTGCTCGACTCCGGCAACCCGTCCCTCGCGGTGAAGGAGCTGGGTGGCACCGGCCGCGTGCACGACTGGTCCCTCAGCCGGCGCATCCGTGAGGCGGTCGCCGTCCCTGTCTTCCTGGCCGGGGGCCTCAAGCCCGAGAACGTGGCGGAGGCGATTCAATCCGTGGGACCGTTCGGCCTGGACGTGTGCAGCGGACTGAGGACTTCGGGGGCGCTCGACGCCGACAAGCTCCAGCGCTTCATGCGCGCGGTGCGGGCCGCCGAAGGCTGAGTCGACGCGGGAAGGGCCCAGGGGAGGACAGCGGGCCTGGGCCCTCGGGCGATACCGGGCCTCCGCCAGCCTGCCTATCTCCCGCTTCCCACCGTCCCCAGCGAGGTAGCCCCATGTCGGACCGTCCCGCGACGCTCGTGCTGTCTGGTGGTGGAGGCAAGGGCGCCTTCCAGGTGGGCGCCGAGCGGGTGCTGCGTGAGGTGCATGGCTTCCGCTGGGAGCGCGTCTTCGGCGTCTCCGTGGGCGCGCTGAACGGCGCCGTCATCGCCCAGCGCGAGTACGAGCGCCTGACGGACCTCTGGATGAACCTCCGCGAGTCGGACGTGTACCGGAGATTCCCCTGGCTCGTCGTCGCCCTGCGCATCGGCCTGCTCAACAAGCTGGGCATCTATGACAACACGCCCTTGAGAGATCTGGTCGAGCGCAACCTCGCCGGAAGGCCCTTCGCCATCCCCGCCCACGTGGGCCGCGTGTCGCTCACCTCGGGGCAATACGAGCTGGTGTCGAGCGACGCGAGCGACTTCCTCTCCGCCGTCTGGCAGAGCGCGACCATGCCCGTCATCTGGGAGCCCATCGGTCCCCAGGCCATCGTCGACGGAGGCCTGCGCAACGTGACGCCGCTGGGCGACGCGCTCGGGTACTCGCCCACGGAGATCGTCGTCATCGCCTGTTCTTCCTCGCGACTGGAGCCCGTCCGCCATCCCGCCAACATCCTGGACGTGGCCCGTCGGAGCCTCACGGACATCACCCTCAACGAAATCCTGATGAACGACGTGGATGTCTTCGTGCGCATCAATGACATGGTGAGACAGGCCCATGAGCAGGGGACTTCGCTCCGCGCCCCGGACGGCAAGCCGTATGTCTATTGCCGCATCACCGTCATCGAACCCACCGCGCCCATGGGCGATACGCTCGACTTCTCCCCGGAGATGATTCGCATGCGCCTGCGCCACGGCGAGGACCGGGCCCGCGCGGTGATGCGGCCGACAGGCGTGGGCCCCGGAGAGCGCATGCCCCCGCGCATCGCCGCCCAACTGGAGCCCATCCTCCATTCCTGAGCCGCCATTTCGAAATGTGGGGGCGGCTGGCTACGATGCCTCCCGCCCTGCCGCAACCGGGGCGCGGGAGGAGCACGGTGGGTGAGCTTCAGCGAGTGGCGGTGTCCGGACCTGGCGCGGAGGACTCCGCGACCGAGCGCCTCGCAGCCCTGGTCCGTCGGGCGCAAGGCGCCTCGGAGGAGGAGCGAGGACTTCTGGCCGAGGACATCAACACGCTGCTGCTCCAGTTGCCCTCCGCGCCCGACCCCCAGCGCAGCGCGACGCTGGTGCGCTCCTACCTGGAGACACATGCCCTGGCGGGGCTCGGCACGCCGACGATGCCGTCGACCATCGCCGCCACCCAGGCGCTGCTGAGCCTGGGCTACCCCGATGCGCTCACGCTGACACCCGAGGAACTCGACGCCCTGCGCCAATGGCAACGGCAGCGCTTCGCGGTCCCCTGGCTCATCCTCCTCGTGACGTTGTTCGGGGTCATCCTCGTCCAGCTCTTTTTCCTGACCATGGGCTCGGAGAACGCGCTCTTCGTCCGCTTCAACGCGACGCTCCGGGCCCTGTCCGGCGAGCCCCCGGCGCCGCCCACCCTCATGGAGCTCCATGAGGAGCTCGTGCGGAACTCGGCCTACCGGTTGCTGTTCGCCCAGTTCGTCGCGGGCGCGGCGGCCTTCTTCTACTCGGTGACCGCGGGCCGTCGGCGCGGCGGCCGGGCACGCGCGCGACGCGTCTTCCTGACGCTGGCCGGAGTCGGGGCGGCCATGGCCCTGTTCCAGCTCCCCGCGAACGGGTGGATCGCCGCCACCACCTTCACCGCCGCCGCGGGCGCCTTCTTCTGCGCCGCCAGGCTGAAGCCGACCTGAAGGGGCCGTGACCGGCGACTCGTGACGTCTCTGTTGAAGATTACGTCGGACACCTGATGTACACGGTTCCCATGACCTTCAACTTGATGCGGTATCTACCGCTTTCCGTCTTCCCCTGATGTTGGGCTGTGGAACCCCCGCCGACGAGAAGCCCGCCGCGGTGCTGATGACGCGCGCGCAGGCCCTGATGACGGGGACTCCGGCGTCCACGGGCGTGCTGGCGTTCCTCAACAGCCGCTCGACGACGGTGGCCGTGCTGGACAACGAGGTGCCGCTCAACGCGCTCACCGCGCAGAGCCTGGTCGCGTACCGCAACGGGCCGGACGGCATCGAGTCCACGGCGGATGATCGCCACTTCGTCTCCATCGCCCAGGTGGACGCGGTTCCGCAGGTGGGCCCGGCCGCGCTGGAGGCGCTGGAGGCCTATGTCCGGGGCACCGGCCGCGTGGAGATGCCGCTGGACGAGCAGGTCGGCATCTTCCACGGCATCGCGTTCAACCTCGCCGAGGCCCGCCGGGTCATCGCCGCCGCGAACACGGCGCCTCTCAACGTCCTGCAGGGCACCGTGGGCCTGAGCGCGGCCCAGGCGCAGGCCGTCATCGACGCGCGCCGCATCGACCACCTGGTGGAGCTGTCCCGCCTGCCGTTCATGGATGGCGCGGGGCTGCAGGCGCTGAAGAACCACGTCGCGCTCGCGCCGGAAGGTGACCCGTGCACCGGGCCGAACACGTGTCAGGCGGGCCTGTCGTGCACGGGCCTGGCCTTCGGAGGTCCCATCGCCTACGGCCGCTGCCGCAACACGGCGTACGTGCCGGGCGACGGCGACAGCTGCTCCGTGCTGCGTCCGTGTGCCGCGGGCCTGACGTGCTCGGGGCCCCAGTCCGGCGCGGAGGACGGGCTCTGCCGTCCGTCGTGGATGGCGGGCACGTTCACGAACCACGCGGACCTGTCGCTGCCGGCCTCGACGACGACGCCCTGGGTGTCCACGGTGGGCGTGGTGGGGCTCGCGACCGTGCCCGAGGACATCACCGTGGAGCTGGACCTGGTGCACGCCCAGCCGTCGAAGCTGGTGCTGACGCTCGAGGACCCGGGTGGTGAGACGGCCCTGCTGTGGGACGGCCCCAACGAGGGCGTGCCCCCGGCGCGCATCCCCGTGACGCGGGGCATCCCGCGCGACGGCACCATCAACGGCAAGTGGCTCCTGCGCATCTCCAACCCCACGGGGCAGGGCAGCGGCACGCTCCGCTCGTGGTCCGTGAAGCTCACCAGCCGCTGGGACTGAGGTCGGAGGGAACCTCCGGGGCCGCGCGGGTGTCCGCGCCCGCGCGCGCCTCCACTCAATACGTGGCAGGGACGCCGCTGCTCTTGGCCTGAGCGGCAGGCACCGCCGCGGCCGTCGCGCTCCGCAGCTCGGGAACCGTCGAATCCCCTCGCGCATCAGATGGCGGTGAAGGGACTTCCGGAGCCTCATTGAGCTCCTTGTAGAAGCGACGGCCGATGAACACGCCCAACACCAACGACAGGACCAGGCCCGCGGCGGACACCGCGGTCATCACCGTGCGTCCCTGGGCCAGCCCGCTGCCGAACTGCGCGGTGAGGAAGGTGCCGGGAATGGTGCCGAGCATCACCCCGGCCACCGAGGGCCAGAACCGCGCGCCACTGGCGGCGGCCGCGGCCAGCATCACGTCGGTGGGGCACAGCGGGTTGATGCACATGGTGAACGAGAAGAGGAAATCGTTGCGCTTCGCCGCGCGCACGAGCGCCGGGTACTTGCCGCCGGCCAGGCGCTTCATCGGCCGGGTCCCCAGCTTGCGTGCCAGCACGAAGAGCAACATGGCGGCCAGGAAGCTGCCCGTTAGTGAATAGAGGGTCGCTGCGAGCGTCCCGAACATCATCCCGCCCACGGCGGTCATGAGCTGCCCGGGCAGCAACGTCAGGGGACGTACGGCGAGGAAGGCGATGTATGCCAAAGGCGCCGCATCACCCAGTGGGGCCAGCAGATCCGAGAGATGTCGCTGGTCGATGAAGTCCGGCCCCAGGAGCCGGAGCGTCAACAGTCCACCCACGGACACGAGCATCGGGGCCAGGACCCGAAGCCATGTCTTCGCACCCTGCGCCACGCAACGCCTCCCCGCGGCACGAGAACGCGCGCCGCGGGCATGAAAGTGAGTGTCGGTTCGGGAATCGGCAATGCGGAGGGAATTGTTTTCAACAAGAGAGCGTCCTGCCGGGCATGCCTCCGCCGGGAAAGTAAGCAGGGCGAGCTTGACGAACCCACCGGAATCATTGGGGTTTTGGTGTGGTGGGTCAGGCGAGAACGGCTGGCGGTGTACGGAGCTTGCTTGCATCGGGGCGCTTCCGTCCCAAGGTTTCAGGCAAGGGGCAATCGCGGTGAGGGATGGGGGCAGGCAGCCAAGAGAGGAGAGGGCGCAATGTCGGACAAGGACAACAAGGGCAGCATGACGGTGGCCGAGGCGGGCCGTAAGGGTGGCGAGACGGTCCGGAACGAGCGAGGTCGCGAGTTCTACGAGACCATCGGTCGCAAGGGCGGAGCGACGGTGAAGGCGGAGCGAGGTCGCTCGTTCTACGAGGAGATTGGCCGCAAGGGCGGCGAGACGGTGAAGGCCGAGCGCGGCGCCAAGTTCTACGAGGAGATCGGCAAGAAGGGTGGCGACCGGGTCAAGGCCACCCGAGGGCCGAACTTCTACGAGGAGATTGGCCGCAAGGGTGGGCAGAAGGTGAAGAAGCTCATCGAGGAGGGCAAGCGCGCGGCCCGGGCCGCGATGGCGGCGACGCCGGAGGGCTCCGCGCCGCAGCAGGAGGGCTCCACGCCTCCGGCGGCTCCCTCCGGTGAGACGGCGGGCCCCGGCCAGAACGAGTAGCGTGGCCAACGGCACGCGGACCCGGTAAGACGGCCCGCGTGTACCTGGTCATCACGTTCCTCGAGCAGGTGGAAGGCACCGAGCGAGCCATCCGTCGGCTCCGGGAGTTTGGAATCCCGGAGCCGCTGGTGGTCCGAGCTCGCAGCGCGGCCGCGGCGCTGTCCGCCGAAGTCCCCGTGTTCGCGGGGCTTCGCAGTCTGGCCCTCGGAGCGGACGAGGACCGGGTGTTGTTGGTGAGCACCCTCCCTGGCGTGTCGGCCGAGGAGATGGAGCGGATGATCCAACGTGTCCAGCTGGAGATGGACGCGGATGATCCCCCGATGGGTCGGCTGGTAGCCCTCCCGGTGATCGCCGCCCCCACCCACCGGCGCTCGTGACGAGCGGGGCGTGGCCGGTGTAAGCAAGCCCCGTGCAAGCGCTGCTCGTCTTCCTCGCCATCGCGGCGCTCTCCCTGCTCGCATCGAGTCCGGCGTTGGACCCGGGGCGTTTCCCCGCGCTGGCGCGGCTGGCGGCGGGGGGATTCCTGTTCCTGTTGTTCGGCGTGGTGTTGGGGCCCTCGGCGGCGGGGGTGCTGTCCGCGGAGGACGTACAGCTGATGCGCCCGGTGATGGCGCTGGGGCTGGGCACCGCGGGCGTCATCCTGGGGTTGAACCTGGAGCCCCGGCTGCTGCGGCTGTTGCCCCGGCCGGTGTACGCGGCGGCGCTGGCGCACTCGGGCACGGCGTTCCTGTTCGTGGCGGTGCCGCTGGTGGTGCCCCTGATGCTGACTTCGCGGCCGTCCGTGGTGGCGGCGGTGGGGGCGGCGTCGCTCCTGGGCGCGGCGGCGAGCCTGTCCTCCGGACACTTCGCGGTGCTGGCGTACCGGGGCGGGCGGATGGACCGGGCGCGGGGGTTGGGCGTGGCGCTGTTGACGATGCTCGACGACGCGCTGGGGCTGGCGGTGCTGGCGGTGGCGCTGGTGTTGGGCGCGGGCTCCAACGCGGGTGAGGGGCTGGGGCTGGTGTGCCTGGCCATGCTGCTGGGCGTCCTGTGCGGCGCGCTGCTGGCGTTCCTGACGCGGGCGATGAAGGACCCGGCGGAGCTGACCACGGTGACGTTGGGCATGGTGGCGCTGGTGGGCGGCGCGGCGGCGTACCTGCGGGTGTCCGCGCTGCTGGCGGGCGTGGCGTGTGGGGCGACGCTGGCGCTGGTGGGCGGGCGCACGGTGGAGCGGGTGGCGCGCGCGCTGGGGCGGGTGGAGCGGCCGGTGTTCCTGGTGGTGGTGTTCCTGGTGGGCAGCGGGCTGTACACGCGCGACTGGGCGGCCTGGGCGCTGGTGCCGGGCTTCGTGGGGCTGCGGTTCCTGGGGAAGGTGGTGGGGGGACGGATGGCGCAGCGGCTGGCGCGGGGCGTGTTGGAGCTGCCGCCCCGGGTGGGCTACGCGCTCATCGCGCAGGGCGGGCTCGCGCTGTGCCTGGTGGCCGAATACGAGTTCCTGGTGCCGGGCACATTGGCGCGCCGGGTGTTGGACGTGGTGGTGGTGGGCGCGGTGGTGAACGAGCTGCTCGCGGGACCGGCGTTCCGCCAGGTCCTCTCGCCGCCGCCGCCGCGTGAGCCTCCGGAGTCCGCGGGCGTGGGGGTGGCCACATGAGGGGCGCGGTGCTGCGGTTGCTGCTCCTGGTGGGGCTGCTGGCCATCATCAGCCGCGCCCAGGTGCTGCGCGAGGACGCGGGCACGCCGGTGACGCTGGCGGCCGGCGCGCTGCTCTTGTGCGGCCTGTTCGCGGGCAAGGTGGCCAAGGGGCTGGGGCTGCCCCGGCTCACGGGCTACCTGCTGGTGGGCGTGGCGGTGGGGCCGTACGCGCTGGGCTTCATCCCGGGCGAGGGCGTCAAGGGGTTGGACCTGGTGAAGGGGCTCGCGGTGAGCCTCATCGCGCTGGTGGCCGGCACGGAGCTGCGGCTGGGGCTCATCCGCCGCGTGGGCGCGAGGGTGGCGCTCCTGTGCGCCGCGGTGTGCGGCGTGACGTTCGCCGTGTGCTTCGGGGCGACCTTCGCGCTCAAGCCGCTGCTGCCGTTCCTGGCGCCGATGTCCTGGCAGCAGGCGCTGGCGGTGAGTGCGCTGGTGTCCACGGTGGTGGTGTCGTTCTCGCCCACGGTGACCATCGCCATCGTCCAGGAGACGAGCGCGCGGGGCTCCTTCACGGAGTTCCTGATGGCGCTGGTCATCATCGGCGACCTGTTCGTCATGGTGGCGTTCGCGCTGGCGGCCGGCGTGACGCGGGCGAGCTTCGGCGGCGGGCTGGACGTGACGGGCCTGTTGAGCGGGGTGGGGTGGGAGCTGTTCGGCTCGGTGGTGGTGGGCGGGGTGCTCGCGGTGGTGATGCTCCTCTACATGCGAGGAGTGAAGCAGGAGCTGCCGCTGTTCCTGGTGGGACTGTCCTTCGCGGCGGCGGAGGGGGGCACGCGGCTGCACCTGTCCCCGCTGCTGGTGTCGCTGGCGGCCGGCGCGCTCATCGCCAACCTGGACGAGCGCGAGGGGGAGCGCATCCACCACGCCATCCAGCGCGCGGGGCTGCCGGTGTTCGCGCTCTTCTTCGCGGCGGCGGGCGCGGGGTTGAAGCTGGACGCGTTGATGACGGTGGGGCCGGCGGCGCTGCTCCTGGTGGTGCTCCGGGGGCTGGCCATCTGGTTCGCCTGTCGACGCTTCGCCCCCACGGATGACCCGCGGCTGAAGGAGTACCTGTGGATGGGGCTCATCTCGCAGGCGGGCGTGACGTTCGGCCTGGCGGCGCTGGTGTCGCGCACGTTCCCGACCTTCGGGCCCCAGGTGGAGGTGCTCATCGTCGCGATGATCACCGCGCACGAGCTGGTGGGCCCGGTGTTGACGCGACGTGCACTGACGGCCAGTGGCGAAGTCAGGACGGACGAGGCACAGGGAACCGCGTAGGCTTTTGGGCCGCACGCAGGAGGGACACACGAATCATGGCCGCACCCATCCTCGAGGTGGACATGGAGCACCCGTCGCCGCGCCACATCCAGCGCGCGGTGGAGGTGCTCGAGCGCGGCGGGCTCATCGCCTACCCGACGGACACGTACTACGGCATGGGCTGTGACCTGGGCTCGAAGAAGGCCATCGAGCGGCTCTACCAGCTCAAGGGACGCGACAAGAAGAAGCCCCTGTCCTTCCTCTGCCCGGACCTGTCGGACGTCGCCCGTTACGCTCACGTCAGCAATTTCGCGTATCGGACGATGAAGGGTCTCACTCCAGGTGCGTTCACCTTCATCCTCGAGGCGACGCGGCTGGTGCCCGATTTGATGATGTCGAAGCAGAAGCAGGTCGGCATCCGGGTCCCGGATGCCCCCCTGGCGCGCGAGCTGACGCGTGCACTGGGGCGCCCCCTGGTGACGACGTCGGTGAGCAATACGGACGGTGAGCCGCTCACGGACGCGCGGGAGATCAAGGACGCGTTCGGCCATGGCCTGGAGCTCATCCTCGACGGAGGCGTGACATTGAACGAACCGTCGACAGTGGTTTCACTCATCGGCGACACGCTTGAAATCCTCCGGCAGGGCAAGGGTAGGCTGGAGGACTGAAACTCGAACAAGAGGGGGGCCGCCGTGGAATCAGGGGCCGCGGAGCCAACGCGAACGGACATGCCGCAGCAGGTTCCGTCGCTGATGAGGTTGCTATTGCTACTGTTGTTCCGCCCGGTGGACCTGCACTACAGGCTCCGCGCGGCGGGAATCCTCGCGCCCGGGGGGCGCATCGGCCAGCTGTGGCGTGAGCAGGCCAATGGCGGCCGGGCCGCGGGGCTCTACGTCCGGCGGATGTTGTTGATGCTGGTGGTGGGCTCGCCGCTGGTGACGGGGCTGGTGGGGCTGGGGTTGTACTGTGCCGGCATTCCACTTCGCGGCGGCTGGGCAGTGTCCGCGTTGTGTTGTTCGGCGGTGGGTCTGGCCCTCGCGCAGGTGTCGGGGCTCGCGGCCGGGGTGATGTTGGGCTCCTTGGCGAGCCTGTCCATGCTGGTGGGGTTGCACGCGACGGCGGCGGGGGCCTTCGGGCCGGTGCTCGGGGGCGCGGCGGGGGTGGCGGTGGGCATCTGCCTGGGCATGGTGTCCGGGCTGTCGGTGGGCAGCATCGCGAGCATCAGCGGCGGGCGGGGTCCGTCGGTGTGGCGGGTGCAGGTGGCGGCCATCGTCACCAGCGTGGTGCCCATGTTGGTGTGGAGCCGGCAGGCCAACGTGTCGTTCGCGGGCGCGGTGGCGGCGTCGGCGCTGGTGGCCTTCCTGGTGAGCGCGTTCCGGTTGCCGCTGTACGCGCTGGAGGTGCTCGCGTCGGCGGTGGCGTACGCGGTGGAGCGATGGACGGGGCGCCCGACGTTGCACTGGGTGCCGGTGCGCCATCACAACCTGAGCTACCTGCCGCACCCGTTCCTGAGCCGGCACCTGGCGCTGGCGGTGCGCTCGCGGCCGGCGGAGGTGCTGGCGGTGGCGGATGCCTGCCTGCGCTCGCCGGGCAACATCCTGGTGGGCTGGCCGTGGGTGGTGCAGGCGCTGGAGCGCGCCTCGACGACGGAGGGCGCGGCGGGCGGGCCCCATGGCTGAGGGGCGCGCCCGGGAAGTTGGGGGCGTTGGATTGCCTCGGCGCGAGGCTCCGCTAGCCTGAAGGCCATGGAAGGGTTGCTCGACGCGTTCATCGCGTTCATCCGCGCCGAGCGCGGGCTGTCCGGCAAGACGGTGGATGCCTACGCCGCGGACCTCACCGCGTACTTCGAGGACCTGCGCGGGCGCGGCGTCGACGACGTGACGCGGGCGCGCCAGGAGGATGTGACGGCGCACCTGTCGGCGCTGACGAAGGGCGGCCTGGGCAAGCGCAGCCAGGCGCGACACCTGGCCGCGCTGCGCGGCTTCCACCGCTTCCTCGTCGCCGAGCGGCTGGCGGACAAGGACCCGACGGAGGACGTGGACACGCCGCGCTCGGCGCGCAAGCTGCCCTCGTTCCTGACGCTCGAGGAGGTGGAGCAGCTGCTCGCCGCGCCGGACGAGGGCTCTCCCGCGGGGCTTCGGGACAGGGCGATGCTGGAGGTGCTCTACGCCACGGGGCTGCGCGTCAGCGAGCTGTGCGGCCTGGGCGTCAACGACGTGCAGCTCAGCGCGGGGTATCTGGTCGCGAAGGGCAAGGGCGCCAAGGAGCGCGTCGTCCCGTTGGGGCGCGTGGCGGTGGAGAAGGTCCGCGAGTACCTGGCCGCCTCGCGTCCGGCGATGCTCGGGCGGCGTGAGGCGCGGGCGCTGTTCGTGACGCCCCGGGGCTCAGGCTTCACCCGGCAGGGGTTCTGGAAGCTCATCAAGCGCTACGCTTTGAAGGCGGGCATCCTCAAGCCGCTGTCCCCGCACAAGCTGCGGCACTCGTTCGCCACGCACCTGGTGGAGCGCGGCGCGGACCTGCGGGCCGTGCAGCAGATGCTCGGTCACGCGGACCTGGCCACGACGCAAATCTACACGCACGTGAACAGCGCCCGGCTGCGCTCGGTCTACGACGAGTTCCACCCGCGCAGCGACGCGTTCACCCCCAAGAAGAAGCGCAAGACGGGGTCGTAGCCGCGACGGTGGGGTCGGTGGACCCGACATGTCAGACCGGGCGTTAGACTGCCTACGTATCAGGTCGACACCCTGTGGGGTGGGGTGTCACGCGAGGGACGCTGGGCGTCCCATCGACGGAGGCAGGCGTGGGAGACATCCGAGGAAAGAAGCCCAGGACGTATGAGGACATCGAGACGCCGCCCCTGCCGTGGGTGGCGGAGCCGCTCGAGGCGCTGTGGCCCGCGCCCATGCCCCGCGCGGTGGTGGACCTGAATCCGCTGGTGCGTCGGATGGGCGCGCTGCTCGTGCGGCCCTTCGACTGGGCCCGGGGTGGTCCGGGGGGCTGGTGGTTCCTGGAGACGCCGGAGCTCCACCTGGAGTCGGGCGTCGTCGTGCCCCCGTTGGCGGCCTGGCGACGGGCGGAGGTGCCGGAGCCCCCCGAGCCTGAGGCACCCTGGCTCACACCCGCGCCGGATTGGGTCTGCGAGGTGCTCTCGCCACGGAGCGGTGAGCTCTCCTCTCGGATGCAGGCGTATCACCAGGCCCGCGTGGAGCATGTCTGGCTCATCGACCCGGCCCGGTGTCGCCTGGAGGTGTACCGACGCGGGAACAGGGGGTGGGCGCGGGTGGGGGTGCACGAGGGCTCCGCCCGGATGCGCGCGGAGCCCTTCGACGCGGTGGTCCTGGACCTGGGGGAGCTCTGGCTTCAGGAGCCCACGTTGACCGCGGGGACGCCGAAGGGGTCCGTGCTGGTGCGGCGTGCCTCGGCGGTGGCGTCGGAGCCGGGCAGGGGCGCGACGTGAATGAGGCCGGAGGCCATCAGCCGGTGCACCGAACGCGACGCGGCCAGTTCGCCCATGGCCGCGGTGCGCAGCGCCTGGCGGATGCTCCGACTGCCTCGCAGCTTCGAGTACAGGTAGAGGTCATCCGCCGTGAGCTGCGACGGGGTGGGGCGGGGGATGGGCTCGAAGACGAGCCGTCCGTCCAGCGCGAACAGCTCGTCGCTCAGGGCCAGCGTCAGGCGGACCTCGGCCTCGCGGTACAGGGCGTGGGCCTCGGGGACGGGGCCTCGCTCGAGGATCTGCGCGGCCAGCGCCACCGCGTGGTCGTACTTGCCCGACTCCAGGAAGCGCTTCACCAGGTTCAGGAGCTCGGCCAGCTCCGCGGCCTCTCCCAGCCTGGGGCCCTTGGGCAGGCGCGGCGCCAGGGCGCCCCGGCGATAGAGGTGGAGGATCCACCGCGCGGCGAACAGCGGGGCCTCCTTCGCCGTGGCCAGCATCTCCCCCAGCGTGGCGCCGCCCGCGGCCAGCTCCAGCAGCTTGTCCTCCTCCTCGGAGAAGGTCTCCACGGCGAACTCGCGGAACACCCTGAAGGTGGCGTCCAGGTGCGGGAAGACCTCGCGGAACACGGACCACTCGCGCAGCCGCGTCACCGCGTCGCGGTGCAGGCTGTTCAGCGCGAGCTTCAACCCCACCGCGCGGGCGGACGGCGGGAGCTTCGGGGTGAACTCCACCTCGCCCGACTCCCAGCCGTAGCAGTCGAAGAGGGCCTCGCGGGCCTTGTGCTCCATCGCCTCGATGAGGCGGGGCAGCTCCACGAAGCAGCGCTGCACCAGGAAGGTGCCATAGGGGGTGCCCGCGCCCTCCGCCGCCTCGAAGGCCGCCGCGGCCCGAGGAGCATCCAGGATGCGCAGGTTCACCAGGACCTGGGACAGGTGCTCGCGGGGGTCATTCGAGCTCTCACCCACCAGGAAGCCGTCCTTCACCTGGAAACACCGCCGGATGGCTCCGCGCTCCACGCGCAGGGTGCCTTCCACCCCCGCGGTCGAGAACAACGGCGGCATCACCATCTGCAGGCGATAGCTGGCGAGACTTCCCTTGAATGACTCCATGCCGGTCTGTCCTCCCGAGGTGAGGTTGCTCGCAGGTGTGGCGGTCAGGGTACCGCTCCACCCACCGGCACTCAACCGCAAGCGCCTGGAATCACTCAGGATTTCCGTGCGCGCCGCAATTTTCCACGAGGGCTCGCGGCGGGCGGGCGTCAGGCCCGGGGAGTGCCCGCGACTGAACGGAAGATTGCAGGGGCGCGGCGGGTGTGCGAACCACCTCGACGCTGCAGAACACAAAACGCGCGAAAACGACTCTGCGCGCTGACTCCCGACTCGGAACCCGACATGCGGACCCTCTCAGGCGTGCAGTCCTCCGGCAAGCTGCACATCGGCAACTACTTCGGCGCCATTCGCCAGTTCGTGCAGCTCCAGGAGGAGGGCGAGGCGTACTACTTCATCGCCAACCTGCACGCGCTCACCACGGTGCGTGACGCGAAGCTCGCGCTGGAGCTCACCCGCGAGGCGGCGCTGGCGTACCTGGCGCTCGGGGTGGACCCGAAGAAGGCGGTGCTCTTCCGCCAGAGCGATGTGCGCGAGGTGCTCGAGCTCAACTGGATCCTGGGCACCGTGGTGCCGCACGCGCACCTGGAGCGGGCCCACAGCTACAAGGACAAGGTGGCCAAGGGCATCAGCCCGGACTTCGGCCTCTTCGCCTACCCGGTGCTGATGGCGGCGGACATCCTGCTCTACAGCACGGACTTCGTCCCGGTGGGCAAGGATCAGATCCAGCACGTGGAGTTCGCGCGTGACTGGGCGGTGAAGTTCAACACCGAGTACGTGAAGGGCTACGATCCGGCGGACCCGGACGGCAAGGAGCGCGGCCACGCGCCCGGCATCCTCAAGCTGCCCCAGGCTCGCATCCAGGAGGCCACCCAGACGGTGCCCGGCGTGGACGGCAAGAAGATGTCCAAGTCCTACGGGAACACCATCGAGATGTTCGGGGACGAGAAGGAGATCAAGAAGCGCATCATGTCCATCAAGACGGACTCCACGCCGGTGGAGGCGCCCAAGCCGGTGCCCGAGGGCAAGCCGGCGGACGCGTCGCTCGTCAGCGAGGTGCCGCTCTACGACTTGCTCAAGCTGATGCTGCCGGCGTCCGAGTTCGCGGAGGTGGACGCGTCGTGGAGGGCGGGAGGGAAGGGCTACGGGGAGTACAAGAAGAAGCTCCTGGAGGCCTTCCACACGACCTTCGGACCGGCCCGTCAGCGGTACGCCGAGCTGGCGGGCGACCCGGCGGAGCTGGAGCGCATCCTCCAGGATGGCGCCCAGCGGGCCCGCCAGGAGGCCTCCGTCCTGATGGACAAGGTCCGGCGCGCGGTGGGCATCCCGTGAGGTTCCGGGCCTGAACGGGTGTTTACCGCCGTTTGTTTGACCCACCTGGGACCCACTGTTAAGGAGGTGTGTCCCCCGGTTCGCGCTCGAATCACGCGAATCCGGGCCCTTGCGTGATGACCAGCAGCCACCGACAGCCAGAAGGGCCGCCAGGAACACGCCGGTGAGTGACGGCCGCCCGACATCGGCCGATGAAGGCCTCGGCGAAGGCGCCCCGCCCCGGACCCCGGCGGACGCCTTCCGCGTCGCGCTGCCCAACTTCGAGGGTCCGCTCGACCTGCTGCTCCATCTCATCAAGGAGCACCGGGTCGACATCTTCGACATCCCCCTGGCGCTCATCACCGAGAAGTACCTGGAGCACCTGGAGCGGATGCGGGAGATCAACCTGGACATCGCCGGGGAGTTCCTGGTGATGGCGTCCACGTTGGCCCACCTGAAGAGCCGCATGCTGCTGCCCCGCCAGGACGCGGTGGCGGTGCCCGAGGGCGGCGAGGCCCTGGCGGCGGTGGAGGAGCCCGAGGACCCCCGCGCGGAGCTGGTCCGCCGGCTGCTCGAGTACCAGAAGTACAAGGACGCCGCCGAGCACATGGCCCGCCAGGACATCCTGGGCCGGGACGTGTTCGCGCGCAGCGTCCCGGTGGAGGCGGTGCCCATCCCCGAGGAGGAGGTGGGCCTGCAGGAGTTCAGCGTCCTCAAGCTCATCGAGGCGCTGGACCGGGTGCTGGAGCGGCTGACGCCCAAGGTCCAGCACGAGGTGGTCCGGGAGAAGATCACCCTCTCCGAGGCCATCCTGCGCATCGTCGGGCGGCTGCGTCCCCACGGACAGGTCCTCTTCGAGAGCCTGTTCAACGAGGAGGACACGCCCACCCGCCAGGAGATTGTGGTCACCTTCCTGGCGGTTCTGGAAATGGTGAAACGCCGGCTCATCCGTGTGGTACAGGACGAGCCGCTCGGGCCCATCCTGTTGTTGCCCAACGGGGATGCCCTGGAGCGGCTGGCCCCCACGGAGGTCGACGAGAGTGACTACCGGTAGGAAAGGCTCCCGAGGCGGAGACGGCGAGGAGTCCGCCGCGTCCGGAGGGCCGAGCCCCTTCTCCGAGGAGGAACTGGCGGCCGTCACGGGCCCCGGCCCGGCGGACGAGCTGGACGAGGTGGAAGCGGCGGCCATCGAGGAGGACTCCGAGTCCACGCCCGACCTGGAGACCTCGTTCGAGAAGCTGGTCTCCAAGAGCCGCAAGCTGTCGCAGGACCGCGTCCGGACGGTCATCGAGAGCGTGCTCTTCGTGGCGGAGCGCCCCCTGTCCGTGGACGAGCTGTACCAGGCGACCGGCATCGAGCAGACGCTCATCGCCGAGGCGCTCAACCAGCTGTCCGGCATCCACCGGGACGGCATCAGCGGCATCGTCCTGTACGAGGTGGCCGGCGGCTGGCAGTTCCGCACGGACCCCCACTCGGGCGAGTACGTCCGGCGCTACCTGCGCGTGAAGCCCCAGCGGCTCACCCGGGCGGCGGTGGAGACCCTGGCCATCATCGCGTACCGGCAGCCGGTGACGCGGCCGGAGTTGGAGGACATCCGCGGCGTGGATTGCGGCGCCGTGCTCAAGGCGTTGATCGACCGCAAGCTGGTGAAGATCCTGGGCAAGCGCGAGGAGGTGGGGCGACCCATCCTCTATGGCACTACGCGTGAATTCCTGGAGTTCTTCGCCCTGAAGGACCTGTCGGCGTTGCCCACGCTGCGGGAATTCCACGAGCTCACGCAGGAGCATCGCGAAATCGTGGAGAAAGAAGTACGACCCGCACCGGCAGCGGCGGGGACGGTGGAAGCACTCTCCGACCCGGGATTCACGAAGCGGATGGAGAAGAGCGCGGCGGCGAGCGAGGCCGCGCTGGAGGACCTGGAGGAAGCCATGGCGGCGGCTGACCAGATACAGAAGGCCAGCTCCAGTGTCCTGGACACAGCCCCCAAGCCCGAGACGGGCACCGAGGGGCAGAAGCCCGAGTGACGGGCAGCAAGTGAAGGGGAAGTAATGGCGGCCGAACGACTACAGAAGTACCTGGCCCGCGCGGGAGTTGCTTCGCGCCGGCACGCAGAAGAGCTGATCACCGCGGGCCGCGTGGCGGTGAACAACACGACGGTGACGGAGCTGGGAAGCCGGGTGGAGCCGGGGACGGACCTGGTCTCCGTGGACGGCAAGCTCGTCACGCCGCCGGACGAATCGTCCTACTTCCTGCTCTACAAGCCCGTGGGCGTGGTGACCACGCTGTCGGACCCCCAGGGGCGCCCGACGGTGGCGAACTACGTGGAGGAGACGGGCAAGCGCCTGTTCCCCGTGGGCCGGCTGGACTACGACGCCGAGGGAGCGCTGCTGTTCACGGATGATGGCGCGCTGGCGCACAAGCTGACGCACCCGAGCTTCCAGGTGCCTCGCACATATCTGGCGAAGGTGAAGGGCCAGCCCGACGTGCCGACGCTGGAGAAGCTGCGCGGCGGCGTGCGGCTGGAGGACGGCATGGCCACGCCGGTGTCGGTGGGCGTGTTCGAGGCCGCCGAGAAGAACACGTGGCTGAAGATCGTCGTGGCGGAGGGCCGTCCGCACCTCATCAAGCGGCTGTGCGCCGCCGTGGGGCACCCGGTGGTGCGCCTGTTCCGTCCGGCCTACGCGGGCGTGGGCGTGGAGGGTTTGCGTCCGGGTGAGCTGCGTCCGCTGAAGAAGGCGGAGGTCGAGCTGCTCAACGAGGTGGCCGACGGGAAGGCGTCGCCTCCGTCGTCGGACCTGCGGCTGCCGCCTCGGCGCCATGGTCGCGCGGCGCCGGGCTTCGATGAGTCGGACGAGGACGAGCTGGCCATGGACGATGACGCGGCGCCGGTGCGCCGCAAGCCCGCGGCCCGTGCGGAGCGGAAGCCGGCGGGTGAGGGTGGCTCGGGGCTCGCGCGCTTCGGCCGGGACCGTGCGGGCGCGGGTCGTCCGGCTCGCAAGGAGTTCGGGAGCGGGGATGCTCCGCGCTCGCGTGGACCGCGTGCGGAAGGTGGTGCGTCGCGCTTCGGTCGTCCTGCTCGGAAGGAGTGGGGCGAGGGCGCTCGCGGTGAGGGGCGCCCGGCGCGCAAGACGTTCGGCGGTGACGAGGGGCCTCGTGGCGCTCGGAGCGCTGGTGGCGAGGGGCGTCCGGCTCGTAAGTCGTTCGGTGCGGGTGGTGAGGACCGTCCGGCCCGTAGGGCATTCAGCGCCGGTGGCGAGGATCGCCCGGCTCGTAAGTCCTTCGGCGGCGATGAGGGCCGCCCGGCGCGTAGGTCCTTCGGCAGTGACGAGGGTCGTCCGGCGCGCAAGCCCTTTGGCGGTGACGAGGGTCGTCCGGCGCGTAAGTCTTTCGGCGGTGATGAGGGCCGTCCGGCGCGCAAGTCCTTCGGCGGTGACGAGGGTCGTCCGGCGCGTAAGTCTTTCGGCGGTGATGAGGGCCGTCCGGCTCGCAAGTCCTTTGGTGCCGGAGGCGAAGGTCGTCCGGTTCGCAAGTCCTGGGGCGGCGATGACAGTCCTCGTAGCGCGGGTGGCGAGGGCCGCCCCGTACGCAAGACGTGGGGCGCTGGCGGCGACGAGGGTGCCCGCGGTGAGGGACGTCCGGCTCGCAAGACGTGGGGCTCCAACGACGAGGGTGGTGCCCGCAGCGCGGGACGTCCTGCCCGTAAGGAGTGGAGTGCGGGTGGCGAGGATCGTCCTGCCCGTCGGTCCTTCAGCGCGGGTGGAGCGGATCGTCCGGCTCGCAAGTCCTTCGGCGCGGGTGGAGAGGATCGTCCGGCTCGCAAGTCCTTCGGCGCCGGCGAGGATCGTCCGGCTCGCAAGTCCTTCGGCGCCGGCGAGGATCGTCCGGCTCGCAAGTCCTTTGGTGCCGGCGAGGATCGTCCTGCCCGTCGGTCCTTCGGCGCGGGTGGCGAGGATCGTCCGGCCCGTAAGGCCTTCGGTGCCGGCGAGGATCGCCCGGCTCGCAAGTCCTTCGGCGCCGGGAGCGAGGATCGTCCTCGGGGTCCTCGTGGTGCGGGTGGTACGGGCCAGGCCCGGTTCGGCCGTGGCGGGAGCTCCGATCGCGCGCCCAGCGGCGAAGGCCGTCCTCGCTTCGGCGGCGCTGCGTCCCGTGGCGCATCCAGTGGCATGAGCCGTCCCCGCTTCGGCGGTGCCGCGGGCGGTGAGTCCAGCGGAGAGGGACGTCCTCGCTTCGGTGGTGCGCGAAGCGCGGGTGGCCCGGCGCGTCGTTCATTCGGCGACAAGGCCGCTCCGCGCGGCCGCGCCGAGGGGCGTCCGTCTCGGGGTCCCCGTGACGCGGAGGGCGCTGGCCCTCGGGGTCGCGGCTTCGGCGCGAAGCCCGGCGGCAGGGGCGCCAAGGGAGCAGGCGGCGAGGGGAAGAGCTGGGCCCCCTACGACGACCGTGGCGCTCCCCGTGAGCGAGTCGTCCGCGCGGGCGCCCGAGGGGCCGCTCCCACGGACGGTCGCAAGTCCGAGGGCTTCCAGGACTGGGGCAAGAAGAAGGAGTCGGGCTCCAAGCCCCGCTGGAGCGCTCAGGCTCCGCGCGGCGGCCGGTCCGGCGGACCTTCCAAGGGACCTCGCCGTCCTCGCTGAGGACCACACGGCGGATTGGGCGACAAGGGGGGTGTTGATATAACCCCCCGCGACTTTTCCACCGTTTCCCTCAGCGGAGACCGATGCGAACCGGCGCACGCCCCTACATCCTCATGCTGGCCCTGGTCCTCGGTTGCAACGGGAGCCGGGACCAGCTCCTCGCAGACCTCCAGAGTCCTCGACCGGAGGTCCGCGCCCTGGCGGTGAAGAAGCTCGCCGGACAGGGCAATCCCGATGACCTGATCCTCTTCACCCGCGCGGCCAAGGACCTGGCGTCCATCGTCCGCGCGGAGGCGGCCGTCGCGCTCGGCGAGAGTCAGGATCCTCGCGTCGTCGACCTGCTGGGCGAGCTGCTCGAGGACTCCGACGAGGAGGTCCAGGGCCGCGCGGCCATGGCGCTCTCCAAGGTGCGCAACGACAAGGCCAAGGCCTACCTCACGCTCCAGTACGGGCGCCGGGGGCGCACCACCCGCCAGGTCATCGTCCAGGCCCTCAAGAACGCCAACGTGCCGGGCGCCATGGCGGAAGTCGTGGCCGCCGAGGCCAAGGGCCAGTGGGACCGCAACCTCCTCACGCTCACCGAAGGCGAGCTCCCCGAGCGCGTCGGCGCCGCCGAGGAGCTGGGCAAGAGCGGTCGTCCCGAGGCCGTGAATCGGCTCCTGCCCCTGGTCCGAGACAGCCAGGTCATCCTCGCCGCCGCCGCCGTCCGCGGCCTGGGCGACGCGGGTGACAAGCGGGCCGTGGGCGACATCGCGCTGCTGCTCGACGAGAGTTTCCCGGAGCTGCGCGAGTCCGCCATCATCGCGCTGAGCAAGCTGCAGGACCCCGCCGCCGCGCCGCGCCTCCAGGCCGTGGCCGTGGAGAAGAGCGCGGTGAGCCCTCTGGCCATCGACGCCATCCTGTCCTTCCCGCGCACGCCGGAGACCGACACCGCGCTGTGCGCCGTCGCGCTCGATGGTGCCCCGTCCGACGCGCTCGCGGCGGCCCTGGCGATGCGCACCCGCGGCGGCTGCCCGTTGGACCCCATCGGCGAGCGCCTGGCGCGTCCCGCCACCGCCGCGAGCGGGCTCCAGGCCGTCGCCGGGCTCGGCCCCGTGGCCCAGCCGCTGCTCGCGAAGGTGACGCCGTGGCTCAACCAGAACGATGCCACGCTGCGCATGCTCGCGGTGGACGCCGTGGCCGCGGTGGGCGACGCGTCCGTCGTGCCCCAGCTCCAGAAGCTCTACGAGCAGGAGGCCAAGGGGCTGGAGGCGCTGCGCTCGGACTGGGTCCCCCAGAAGCTCCCCGAGACTTACGGCGCCGGGTTCGACCCGTCCGCCACGACCTCCCCGCACGTCGCGGCCTCGCCGAATGACGAGCGCGCGTCCCGCCACGCCTCGCTCTTCGAGCGGGTGAAGGCGCTCAACGCGCAGCGGGCCAAGGACGCGGGCCGCACCGTGGTCAAGCCCCGCGTGCCCAGCGAGCTGTTCGACGACGTGGAGGCCGAGCGGCTCGTCCCGCTGGCGACGCTGATTCGCGCGCTGGGGACCCTGCGCGCGCCGGGCGCCCTGGAGCTGCTCAAGGGATACAGCCAGGACCCGAGCATCCCCCTGCGCACGGCGGCGCTCGTGGGCCTGACGCGCCTGGGCGCCGAGGGCGTGGCCGTGGCTCGCGAGGGAATCTTCGAGCCCGAGAGGGATCTCCAGAAGACGCTGGCGCAGGCGCTCGCCGAGTCGGGCGAGGCGGGGCAGGTGGCCTTGCTGGAGGCGCTGCCGAAGATGGGCGGCGAGAAGCTGCTCGTGCTGGACGCGCTGGCGAAGGGCCCCGGGGTGCCGGCGTCGGCGTCGGCGGTGCTCCAGGGCGTGGTGAAGGAGGGTGGGCCGGAGGCGGCGCTCGCGGCGGTGGTGCTCGCGCGCATCCAGGCGAAGGACGCGGTGCCCACGCTCATCAAGGCGCTCGACGAGACCAACAGCGTGGCGAGGCGCGACGTGCTGCTGGCGCTCGGGACGATCGGGGATGCACAGGCGGCCGACGTGGTGGCGAGGGACCTGTTCCACGACCTGCCGGAGATTCGCGCGGCGGCGGCCACGGCGCTCAAGCGCATGGGCGCGACGACGCACTCGGAGTTCCTCGATGCGCTCAAGAGCGACTACTTCCGGACCGTGCGTGACGCGGCGGGCGCGGCGCTGGCGAAGGGGGGCACGGCTTCGGAGGGGGCTCGGTAATGGAAGCACGCAAGCTCAAGGACAGCGCCGCCGCGGCCTTCACCAAGGGGCGCTTCTCCAAGGCCGCCGAGCTGTACGAGGACTTCTGCAAGCTCGACCCCAAGGACCACCAGTCGCGCCTGCGCATGGGTGACGCCTGGGCGAAGGCAGGGGAGCGCGAGCGCGCCGTCGCCGCGTACCAGTCCGCCGCCGAGGGCTTCGCCAAGGAGGGCTTCCTCCCGCGCGCCATCGCCGCGAGCAAGCTCATCCTCGAGCTGGACCCGAGCCACCAGGGCGTCCAGCAGATGCTGGCGAACCTCTACGCGCGCCGAGGCACGCCCGTGGGCGCCCGGGCCCGAGGCCCCATGGGCAGCGCGCTCTCCGCGCCGCCGCCGCCCGAGCGCCCCGCGCCGTCCCCGCAACCGGTGTCGGGCGACGCATCGGATGGACTCGAGCTCTCCGTCGAGACGTCCTCCACGACCTCCAGCGCGGAGGAGGTCGTCGTCCATTCCGTGAGCGTGGGGCAGGAAGCCGAGCCCGCCACTCACGATGACGAGGCACCGTCCTCCCACGTCGAGCCGTCGAGCACCGGATGGGCCGAAGCGGGCCTCTCCCCCTCGAGCACCGTTGCCGTGGCACGGGCTTCGATGGCACCGTCGCCCTCCTCGCGCACCGCCTCCGAGGATGAAGGCTTCGACGTCGTCGTGGGCGAGCCCGAGCCGGGTGCGCCCCCCTCGGCGAGCACACTGCCTCCAGGACTCGCGCCGCGCACCCCGCAGCGAATCACGCCCCCCTCGGCACCTGTGCCCGCGGCGAAGTCCCCCGTGAGCGGGAAGTGGAAGGCGTTGTCCTCGCCCATCGCGGATGCACAGGCGATGGAGCCCGGCCTCCCGCCGACGCCCACGCTCATCGACCCGCCCTCGGCGCCTCCGGGCCTGCGCCCGCGCCGCGCGGATGCCACGCCCCCCGCGGGCGCCACCGCCGTCCCGTTCCGCGAGGTGTCCCGCGAGCTGGGCGCATCGCTGCGCGCGGTGACGCCGCGCCCGTCGTCCTTCACCGAGCTGGAGCTCGAAGCGGACTCCCTGCTGCACGCCGTGGAGCTCGCGGCCCAGGCCGGTCTGAATCAGCGGGCCGGGAGCGCCGCCGTCAGCGACGAGGAGGAGGTCTTCAGCCTCACCGAGGAGGTCATCACCGACGCGCCCTCTCTGGACGCGCTGCCGACCATCCCGCTGTTCTCGGACCTGCCTCGCGACGCCTTCATCGAGCTGTTCGAGCGCTGCCCGCTGCGCCGCTTCAGCGCGGGGGAGCGCATCATCGAGCAGGGCAGCCACGGCGATGCCTTCTACGTCATCTGCGAGGGCCAGGCCCGCGTCTTCCGGATGGACGCCGAGCGCCGCGTGGAGCTCGCGGTGCTCGAGGGCGGCGCGTTCTTCGGCGAGATGGCCATCCTCTCCGGAGCGCCGCGCACCGCCTCCGTGGAGGCCGCCTCCGAGGACACGCAGCTGTTGGAGATCTCCGCGCCCGTCCTGGCCTCGCTCTCCCGGAGCCATCCGCAGGTGGCCGCGGCCCTGAAGAAGTTCGTGCGCCAGCGTCTGCTCACCAACGTGATGAACACCTCCGCGCTCTTCCGGCCCTTCAACCGGAAGGACCGGCGCACGCTGGTGGAGCGCTTCCGCGCCCGCGACGTCGAGCGCGGTGACGTCATCATCCGCGATGGGGACCAGACGGACGGGCTCTACGTCCTGCTCTCGGGCGAGGTGGAGGTGCACAAGGACGGGCACCTGCTCACGCGGCTGAAGGAGGGAGACCTCTTCGGCGAAATCTCCCTGCTCCAGAAGACCCCCGCCACGGCCACCGTGACCGCGGGGCGTCACACCACGCTCCTGCGACTGCCGCGCGCCGACTTCGACGCGCTCATCTCCAGCCACCCTCAGATCCTGGTGCTCATCTCCGAGCTGAGCGACGAGCGCCTTCGCCGCACGGAGCAGGTGCTCGGCGTGGAGGCCCTGGGCGGCGACGAGGACCTCATCCTCGTCTGAACCGGGCCTCGTCCCTCAGCGCACCTTCGCGAGGTAGTCGTCGCGGGTGACGAGGCCCCGCGTCTCCAGGAGCTCCAGCATGGCGCGCAGCGAGCGCGCCTGCTGCGCCACCATGCGCTCCAGGTCCGTCACCTTCTGCGTGAGGGCCTCCACCTGCTGCGTGAGCTCACCCTCCCGGACGGACGACGGGCCCGACGCGCGCGGTGCGGGCATCAGCTCCACGGCCGACTCGGACGGAGGCGCCAGCTCGAAGGTCTGCTCGTCGATTCCGAACGCCAGCGGAGACGCCGTCGTGGAGGTGATCTCCCCATGGTAGTGACGGCGGATGGCCCGCTCGATGGACGAAGCCGCGGCCACCACCACCTGGAGCCGCTGGCCCGTGTGGAACGCCAGCTCCTGGAGCGACTCCACGTTCGTCGGGTCCGACGTGGCCACCGTGAGCAGCTTGCTCGACGGCTCGTAGGCGGTGGGGAACACCGTGTAGCGCTCGGCGATGTCCACGCGCAGCGCCTGCATCGCCGGAGCCGAAGGCGTCAGGGCATCCAGGTCCACCGTGGGGATGGCGAGCTGGCGCGACAGGGCGTGCACCATGGAGCTCTCGTCCACGAAGCGCATCTGCACCAGCGTGAGGCCCAGGCGGCCTCCCCACTTGCGCTGCTCGGCCAGCGCGGAGCGAAGCTGGGTCTCGGTCAGGAGACCCGCATCCATGAGGATTTCCCCGAGCCGGCGCTTACGGCCGGGGGGAGGGGGTGCCACGGAGGAAGGATTCACGCGCGGGAGCATACCAGCGGACGGCTCGTCGGGAGGGCAGGGCGGCGCCACGGGCCCGGAAGGGGCGGGCCGCCCCGCAATGGGGTAAGTCTCAGGTCATGACGCGAAGCCTTCTCCCGTTTCTCGCGCTGGCGCTCTGCGCCGGCTGTGCGTCGCAGCGGCTCGCCGGCGCCGACCTGGACCGCGTGCGCCGCCCCGCCTTCATCTCCCGCATCGAGGACGGCGCGGGACCTCGCAGCTTCGTATTCCGCGAAGACTCCGCGTACGGCGACAAGCTCAAGAAGCTGGAGCCCGTGGAGGCGGACCGGCGGCTCACCGTGAAGCTCCAGCAGGCGGTGACGCGCTTCGAGATTTCCGAGCGGCTGCGCGTCAACACGCTGACACAGCTGCCTCGCGAGGCCCCGTGGACGTACACGGTGGACCCCGCGCGCGTGGCGTCCGTGCTGGAGAGCTTCCTGGTGGAGGAGGTCCCCGCGAACGCTCCGGACTACGACCTGGTGACGCCGCTGGGCGCGGACACCATCGTCGAATTCGTGGTGCAGGAGTACGGCATGCGCAGCAAGAAGGGCCACGCGGGTGCCTTCCTGCGCGGCTATGGCCGGATGTTCACGCTGGATGGGCGCTCGGAGGTGTGGCGTCACCCGTTCGAGGTGGACCAGGTGGAGGCGGGCGCGGAGCACCTGGACCCGTTCAAGGTGGGGAAGAACCCGGACCTGTTCCGCCAGGCGCTCACCACGCTGCTCGATCAGGTGGCGCTCGAGTTCGTGAAGGACCTCACGCCCAGGGACCGTCGCGGCGGCCCCTCGGTGGCGACGCCTCCGGGCCCCGCCGCTCCCGACGCCGTCGCGCCCACCTTCGTCGAGCCGCCCAAGCCGCCCGACCCGGAGCTGGCGCCGGGCGAGCTGCCGGACCCGGACCCCTGAGTCAGAACAGGGCGTGCTCCGCGAGGAGCACCGCGATCCCCACCACGAAGCTGACGAGCGTCACGGGCAGCCCCACGCGCAGGTAGCGCATGAAGGACATGTCCACCTTGCCGCGCGCCGCCTCGAAGACGATGAGGTTGGCGACGCTGCCGACGAGGGTGAGGTTGCCGGCCAGCGTGGAGCCCAGGGCCAGCACGTGCCAGCCCAGCTCCACGTTCTGCAGCGTGGGCACCCACGAGCGCGCGAGCATGACGAAGGGCACGTTGCTGAAGAGGTTGGACGCCACCAGCGTCAGCCCCGCGAAGCCCAGCGTCTCCCGCCACGGCGGCCCCGCCATCAGCGGCGCGAAGATGAGGCGGATCTCCTCCGCCCAGCCGTGCTTGTTCACGCCGTAGACCACCACGAAGAGGCTGGCGAAGAACAAGAGCAGCACCCAGTCCACGCGCTCGAGCGCCTCGCGCGGCTCGCGACGGGACAGGGCCATCACCAGCGCGGCGCCGGCCAGCGCGCTCCAGCTCATGGGCAGCCCGGCGAAGAAGGCCACGATGACGCCCACCGTCACCGTGAGCGTCAGCACCAGGAGCCAGCGGTCCACGGGCGGCGGCGGCGGCTGGGGCTCGAAGCGCTTCGTGCTCAGCTCGTTGCGGAAGAGGTACACCAGCGCGGCGGCGACGATGACGGTCGACAGGAGCGCGGGCACCGCCATGTACGCCGCGAAGCTGGCGTACGAGATTCCCGACGCGCCCTGGATGAGCATGTTCTGCGGGTTGCCGGTGAAGGTGGCCACCGAGCCGCTGTTGCTGCCCATGCACACGGCGAGCAGGTACGGCACGGGCGGCAGCTTCGCGTCATCCACCGTGGCGAGCACCAGCGGCGTGAGCATCAAGCACACCGTGTCGTTGACCAGGAACGCGGACAGCACCGCGGAGATGAACGTCACGGCGATCAACAACAGGTGGGGCGTGCGGGCGCGACGTACCGCCCAGGCGCCGGCCGTGCGGAAGACGGCGGCCTGGGACATGTACGCGGCCAGCAGCATCATCCCGAGCAGCAGGACGATGGTGTCCGCGTCGATGGCGTGCTTCGCGGTGTCCTCGCTGTGGTTGAAGACCTCCGCGGGCGAGACCACGCCGAACACCACCATGAGGACCGCGCCGAGCAGCGCGCCTCCGGGGCGGTCGAGCTTGAGGAAGGGGAGCCGGGCGCCGGCGATGAAGACGTAGGTGAACAGGAAGATGGCGAGGGCCACGGGCGCGGGAACCTAGCCGAGCCCCGTCCGGCGTGCTCGACCGTGTTCGCGTTGTCCGCCCCGGTACACACCTGTACAGTGCCCGACCCATGAAGTTCGAGAAGGAAGAAGGGGCCTTCGGTGGCCCGCGTCGCACCCCGTGGAACGCCCCCGGGGGGTTGGACTCCGTGCTCCAGCAATGGAAGGCGGACCGGGGCCTGTCGCCCTGCTTCTCACTCGACGAGGCCACCCCCGCCCGGGTCGGCTCGTTCACGCCCATCCCCGAGGACGTGGCCCCCCAGGTCCGTGAGGCGCTCCGCCAGCGAGGCGTCGAGCAGCTCTTCTCCCACCAGGCCGAGGCCTTCCGGCTGGCCCGCGCGGGCCGGAACCTGGTCATCGCCACCCCCACCGCCTCGGGCAAGAGCCTCTGCTACAACCTGCCGCTGATGGATCGCTTCGCCCGGGAGCCCCAGGCGCGCGCCCTCTACCTGTTCCCCACCAAGGCGCTGTCCAGGGACCAGGAGGAATCCCTCCGGGCCTTCATGCGCGAGGCCGGGCTGACGCATGGCGCGATCACCTTCGACGGGGACACGCCGGCGGACGCACGCCGCGCCGCCCGGGAGCGAGGGGGCGTGCTGCTCACCAACCCCGACATGCTCCACACGGGCATCCTCCCGCACCACGCGAGCTGGGCTCGTTTGTTCTCAAACCTGCGCTACGTGGTCATCGACGAGCTGCACACGTACCGGGGCGTCTTCGGCTCGCACCTGGCGAACGTGCTGCGCCGGCTGCGTCGGGTGGCGCGCTTCCATGGCTCGGACCCGGTGTTCATCGCCGCGTCAGCGACCATCGGCAATCCGCAGGCGCACGCGCGGCGGATGCTTGGATGTGACGTGGAGCTGGTCGCCCAGAGCGGGGCGCCGGCGGGTGAGCGGCGGGTCATGGTGTTCAACCCGCCCGTGGTCAACGCGGAGCTGGGCATCCGGGCCAGCTACCTCAAGACGGCGGTGCGGCTGACGTCGGACCTGGTGCGCGCTGGCGTGTCGACGCTGCTGTTCGGACAGTCGCGCAACAACATCGAGGTGATGCTCAAGTACCTGCGCGACCGGTTCGTCGAGGAGAAGCTGGATCCGTCGCTCATCCAGGGCTACCGGGGCGGCTATCTGCCGGGGACGCGGCGGGCGACGGAGGCGGCGCTGCGCGCGGGGGAGGTTCGGTGTGTCGTCGCGACGAACGCGCTGGAGCTGGGCATCGACATCGGCTCGCTGGACGCGGTGGTGTGCGCGGGCTACCCGGGCTCGGTGGCGGCGCTGATGCAGCGCTTCGGCCGCGCGGGACGTCGTGGCGCGGGGAGCCTGGCGTTGCTGGTGACGTCGAGCGCGCCGTTGGACCAGTACATGGCCGCGGACCCGCGCTTCCTCATCGGCGCGCCGGTGGAGCACGCGCGCATCGATCCGGACAACGTGGAGATCCTCGTCCAGCACCTCAAGTGCGCGTCGTTCGAGCTGCCGTTCGAGGAGGGCGAGGCCTTCGGCGACGTGCCGGCGGAGTCGACGGCGGAGGCGCTGGGGTTCCTCGCACAGCACCAGGTGGTGCATCCGACGGCGGGGGAGGGCGGCCGTCGCGTGTTCCACTGGTCCTCGGATGCGTATCCGGCGAACCACGTGTCACTGCGCAGCGTGGGCTGGGACAACGTGGTCATCATCGAGCGCGGCACGGACCGCACGCTGGCGGAGATGGACTTCCGCTCGGCGCACACGATGTTGCACGAGCAGGCCATCTACCAGCACGAGGCCGAGCAGTATCAGGTCGAGCAGTTCGACTACGAGAACCACAAGGCCTTCGTGCGCAAGGTGGCGCCGGACTACTTCACGGACGCGATGACGTACGTGCGCGTGAATGTCATCCAGGAGGACCAGGGCGCGCCCGTGGGCCCGTCGCTCCAGGCCGGCATGGGCGAGGTGAGCGTCATCGAGAAGGTCGTGGGGTACAAGAAGATCAAGTACCACACGCACGAGAACGTCGGTTACGGCGAGGTGGCGCTGCCGGAGATGCAGATGCACACCACGGCGCTGTGGCTGACAGTGCCGGAGTCGGTGGTGCGCTCGATGAAGGCGCCGAGGCCCGCGGTCATCGACGCGCTGCGAGGCATCGCCACGGCGCTGCGCACGGTGGCGTGCGTGGGGTTGATGATCGACCCTCGGGACATCGGCAAGACGCTGGGCAGCCGCGATGACGCGGACGGGCCTCCGCGCAAGGATGGCGGGGTGGGGTTCGATCCGACCATCTTTCTCTACGACAACATCCCCGGCGGCGTGGGGCTGGCGGCGCGGCTGTATGACCAGCGCGACGAGCTGCTCGTGCGCGCGCGGCGACTCCTGGAGTCCTGCGCGTGTGAGGAGGGCTGCCCGGCGTGCATCGGCCCGGCGTCGGGTGTCATGCCGGGACAGGCTCCCGTGGACCCGCATCCGCGCAAGCGCTTGGGGCTCGAGGTGCTGAGCCTGCTCGGCGTCGCGGGCGTGCAGTAGACGGCGGAGGGCTCGGCGCGTGGACCTCAAGCGAAAGCTGGCGCGACTGACGGGCGTGGGCCCCGGCGGCAAGCCCGCGAGCCGCGTGGCCACGCTCCCGGAGCCGTCGGACGAGGGGAGGGCTCCACCAGGGAACGTCGCGGAGCGTTCAGCCGAGGCGAACACCTTCGCTCCTGCGTCACCGCCGCCGACGGTGTCAGCCGCCCCGGCTCCTGCCCATACGGGACAAGCCCCCGGGCCGGACGCGTCATCGCGCCACTCCATCGCGCCCGAACCGTCAGCCGCCACCGCATCGCCCCAGGCCCCCGCGCGCCCGAGCGACCCGCGCATCGAGTCCCTCCGGCGGATGCTCGCGGACTGGTCCGAGCGCCAGGGCCAGACGGCCGCGCGCCGAGGTCCCACCCAGCCACGTCCTCCTCCCGGTCCGCTGCCCGTCGTGGCCCAGGAGACACCGCACGGCACCGTCCACGTCTCCGAGCGCCTCCTGCCTCCGGACCACCACCACGGCAGCGCCCCCGTGGCCGGCGCCCTCGACGTGGAGGGCGCCCTGGTCGCCCGGCTCGCGCTCCACGAGGACCTGGCCGGCGTGGACTACCAGCGCATGCTCTTCCTCGACACGGAGACCACGGGCCTCGCCGGCGGCACCGGCACCGTGCCGTTCCTCGTGGGCCTCGCCTGGTTCGAGGGGCGCTCGCTGCGCGTCCACCAGCTCTTCCTGCGCAAGCTCGGCGAAGAGGCCCCCATGCTGCGCGTGCTCGCCGAGCGCATGGCCCGCTCCTCCTGCATCGTCACCTTCAACGGCAAGAGCTTCGACTGGCCGCTCTTGCGCACGCGCTTCGTCCTCAACCGCGTGAAGGCCCCCGCCGAGCTGCCCCACCTGGACCTGCTCCACTGCGCCCGCCGCGTCTTCAAGCACCGGGGCGCCGGCACGCGCCTGGTCCACATGGAGGAGCAGGTGCTCGGCCTGCGCCGCGTCGACGACGTGGACGGCTCGCTCATCCCGGACCTGTACTTCCGCTACCTGCGCGGCGGCGACGGCGCCTCGCTGACGCCCGTGCTCGAGCACAACGCCAACGACCTCCTCCTCCTCGCCGCCCTCCTGGGCGAGATGGTCCGCCGCTTCCGCGCCGGCGACGGCACCGCCGTTCCCCGGGACGAGGACCCCAGGGACCTGCTCGGCTTCGCGAGCGTGGCGCTCCGGGCGGGAGACCACACCCGGGCCCGGGCCTTCGCGGCCGCGGCGACGAAAGGCTCCGGCACCGTGGGCATGGAGGCCCACGCCCTGGCCTCGCGCCTGGCCCGCATGGCCGGCGAGCCCCAGGCCGCCGCGGACCACCTGCACCAGGCCCTCCAGTCCGCCCGGGGCTTCCAGGCGGCGAGCCTGCACCTGGAGCTGACCAAGCTCTACGAGCACTCCCTCAAGGACCTCGCGGCCGCGCTGCGCCACGCCCGACTCTCGGCGGCGGCGGAGTTGCCGGAGGACCACCGGCGCCGCATCGTTCGCCTGGAGGGCCGAATCGACCGGAGCACGCGGGCCCGCGCGCTGGACCTGGGCGCCCGCCCACCTCGCCCCGGCCCCTGAACGCCCTTGCGTCCGGTTTCGGGCGGGGGGCCCCGCTCCCACGCCCTCCCGCAGACCGGCCGAGCACATGATGGGAGCGTTGGACAACGGCCTGCGCTAAGAGAGGCGCCATGAAAATCGCGAAGGACAGTGTCGTCTCCATCGACTTCAAGCTTCACCTCGGCGATGGAAAGCTCATTGACGAGAGCGAGCCGGGAGATCCGCTCGTCTACCTGCAGGGCCACGAGGAGGTCGTCCCCGGCCTGGAGAAGGCCCTGGAGGGCAAGGCGAAGGGAGACAGCCTGTCGGTCGTCATCCCCCCCGAGGACGGCTACGGGCCGCATGACCCCGAGGGCCTCGAGGAGGTCCCCCGTGACGAGTTCCCCGAAGGGCTGGAGCTCCAGGAGGGCGGCATCCTCACCGCCACGGACCCCGAGGGCGACGAGGTCGACCTGCTCGTGAAGGAGATCAAGGGCGACACCGTGGTGGTGGACTACAACCACCCGCTCGCCGGCAAGACGCTGCACTTCCAGCTGACCGTGGCCGACGTCCGCGCCGCCACGGCCGAGGAGCTGGAGCACGGCCACGCGCACGGCCCGGACAGCCACCACTGATTCGAATCCCCGGGGCCTTCGTGAGCCCCGGGCCCCACCTCCGCTCCCGCGAAGTCCTCTCGCGGGAGCGGCCCTTCCTCCCTGACGTGGACTAGCGCCCGCCCATCAGGTCCGAGTTGAAGGAGAAGCCCAGCAGCAGGTACGGCATCGCCTCCTGGCGGCTGGGGTGCTTCAGGTACCAGGCCACCATGCCCAGCACCGTGGGGCGGTTGAACATCGTGCCCTCGTCCGTGTTGAAGGCATACGAGACGACCGGACCCGCGCGCATGTGGCTGTTGTCCGCCTTCAAGGCGTCGGAGACACCCTGGTCCTCGGTGTACTGCGGCCACACGCCGCTGAAGCGCGCGCCCAGCATCCACCGGCCCGACAGGTAGACGACGTCCGAGTCGTTGGTGAAGACCCAGCCCTTGCCCGCGAGCAGCGAGTCGAGCATCGGGTCATAGAACGTCGTCTCGCCGTCGCGCAGCGACAGGTTCCAGTACTCGATGCTGAACTTGGTGCGCACCGCGATGGGGCCCACCTTCGCCTGCAGCGTCGGCTCCACCAGGAAGTGGTGGCCGCTGGTGCTGTAGGCCGCGTCCTCGCGCGCATCCAGCGCGTCATCCGAGAAGTCGTTCAGCGGGTTCGCGTACCCCTGCAGGAAGCCCATGGTCCCCAGGAAGTTCGTGTACTCGTAGCTCAGCCGCAGGTTGAACAGGGCGATCGGCTGGATCTCGAACATCGGCCCCACCTTCAACGAGGCGGGGTTCGCCTTGATGAGGGCCGCGGCGTTGACGAACGTGTCGCGCATCAGCACGGACTCGCTGTTGAACAGCCGCTTCTGGATGACCAGCCGGTTCTGCGTCTCCAACCCGATGGGGTTGACGCGGAACAGGTTGAAGCTGGTCATGTACAGCCGGACGTTGGGGATGGGGCGGGGTGGGGGGACCGGGGAGGGCTCGCTGGCGGGGGCGACCTCCGGGGTGTTCGTGGGCCCGGCCGTGGGAGCATCCGGCGGAGGCGTCGGCGTGGCCGCGGACTGCTGCGCGGCCGCGGGGGACACCAGACCCAGGCTCAAACAGAGCGTGCAGATGGACAGCGATAGACGCTTGAGCATCATCTCGACACTTCCTCGGGTGGGGGAGACCGCGGCGGGGAGGAACCGCGGCGGGTGCTTCAGGAACGACTGGGGGTTGCGGCGGGAGAGTCCTGCTCGTCCGCGTGGCGTCGCGTCACCGCGTAGCCGAACGCCGCGGCCGTGAAGTACATGATGATGCTGTAGATGGCCGGCGGGATGGCCATGGTGGCGTTGCCCAACAGCAGCGGGCTCATCGCAATCGTCATCGCGAGGATGCCGTTGTGGATGCCGATCTCCATGCCGATGGCCACCGCCTGACGCCGGGGGAGCCGGAACAGCAGCGGCGTCACGAAGCCCACGCCCATGCTCAACAGGTTGAAGCTCAGCGCCGCCAGGCCCACCTGCTGGAAGTACGCGCCGATGTTCTGGCGCTCCTGGTACACGGCCGCCGCGATGACCACCGCCAGGAACGCGGCGGACATGATGCGGATGGGCTTGTCCAGCTTGAGCGCCACCTGGGGCTTCCTCGAGCGCACCAGCATGCCGATGCTCACCGGCCCCAGCACGATGATGAAGACCTGCAGCACCTTGGCGAACTGCATGGGCACCGCCCGGTCCTCGCCCATGAAGTGGTTGAGCGAGAAGTTCACGATGAGCGGCAGCGTCACCAGCGTCAGCGCGCTGTTGACCGCCGTGAGCGTGATGTTCAGGGCCACGTCACCGCGGGCCAGGTGGCTGAAGAGGTTCGCCGTCGCGCCGCCGGGGGAGGCCGCCAGCAACATCAGCCCCACCGCCAGCTCCGGCCCCAGTCCGAAGGCATGGGCAATGAGCACACCGCCGGCGGGAAGCACCAGCATCTGGCACACGAGCCCCACGATCACCGCTCGCGGGTAGACGATGACGCGCTTGAAGTCCGCGAGCGTCAGCGACAGTCCCAGGCCGAGCATGATGACGGCCAACGACAGTGGAATCAGAACCGCGGTGAACACGTTTGACTGCATTCGCCCCCCGTCGATGTGCGGGCGCTCCTCGCCCGTCTCGCGGCAGATGTCTCAATGCAAACAAGCGTGGCGCAAATGGGTGTCTCGCTTCAAGCCACCCCTTGCGATTTGCATCCCGCACGTGAGCAGCGATGACGCCGGGCGTCATTGTTTGTCACGTCGATGGAAAGCTACACCTGTACGCGTGTTACCGGGCCCGCATGGGCGGTGTCATGGATTGCTCAGGGAGGGGGTCGCGTTCGCCTTCGTCGGCGCGAAGCGCAGGAAGAAGCTGTCGTCGTTCCAGCGCGGGCGCTCCGGGGCGTTGGCCACCGCGAGCGTCAGGTCCGCGAGCATGCGGACGAACTTCACGGCGCCCTCCTGGTGGATGGGCTGCGACAGGTCATCCGACGGCGCGTGGTAGTGGCGTGTGTACCAGCGTTTGAAGGTGCGCTCCTCGGCGGAGCCCGGCGCGTAGCCGAACTTGAAGGACAAGGCCGGCACGCCCTGGCGGATGAAGGAGTACTGGTCGCTGCGGATGAAGAGCAGCCGGTGGGGCTCCGGGTCCGGCATCGGCTTCACGCCGTGCCGGGAGGCGACCTGGGCCAGCGGCGTCGCGAGGTTGGACTCCTCCTGGCCGTACGCGACGACGCGCTCGAAGGCGAACAGCGGCAGGAACATGTCCAGGTTGAAGTTGGCGACCAGCGTGTCCGCGGGCACCGTGGGGCGCAGCGCGAAGTAGCGCGAGCCGAGCAGGCCCTTCTCCTCGCCCGTCACCAGCACGAACAGCACGGAGCGCCCCGGCTTCCGGGCCGTGAGCGCGCGCGCCACCTCCAGCACCGCGGCCACGCCCGTCGCGTTGTCCATGGCGCCGTTGTAGAGGTTGTCACCGTCCACGGGCTGGCCCACGCCCACGTGGTCCAGGTGCGCGGTGAGCACCACGTACTCGCCGGCCAGGGCCGGGTCGCTGCCCGGCAGCAGGCCCACCACGTTGGGCGACGTCGTGCGCGAGGACACACGCTCGGAGCTCGCCTTCAGGCGCGCGGGCAGCTCGAAGCGCGGCATCGGCTGGTTCGCGTTCGCCCGCTTCAGGAGGTCCTGGAACGAGTGCGGCGCGCCGGCGAACAGCTTCTGCGCGTGGGCCGCGTTGACGGTGACGCCCACTTTCAGGCCCGTGCTCTCATCCAGCGCCGGGTCCGCGAAGGTCATCGCCTTCTGGTGTCGCGACGCGGCGGTGCGCGACCACGGCGTCTCCTCCAGCTTCGGGTTGAGCAGCATCACCGTGCCGAGGGCGCCCGCCTTCTTCAGCGCCTTCGTGCGCTCGGCCTGCGAGCTGTGGTGCGCGCGCAGCGGGCCGGAGACGTGCGCCGGGCCGCCCTGGAGGTAGACGGCGATCTTCCCCTTCAAGTCCACGCCGGCCAGGTCGTCGTGGCCCGCCTCCGGGATGGACAGCCCGTGGCCCACGAAGACCATGGGCGCCTCCACCGAACCCGCCTCGCCCGAGCGCGGGGAGATGATGGCGTCCTGACCGATGACCAGCGGCGTGGCGCGGCCGTCGCGCACCAACGCCAGGCTCGACTTCGCCTCGACGAGCTGTCGGGAGACGAGCGGCACCTCCTGGAGGTAGCTGTCACCCACGCCGGGCTTCACCCCGAGCGCCGCCAGCTGCTCGGCCACGTAGGCCGCGGCCTTGCGGTGGCCCTCGCTGCCGGTGTCCCGCCCCTGCAGTGCGTCGTCCGCGAGGTGGCGGACATGGCCCCACCAGCGCTCCGCGTCGGACGGGGGCGCGGCGGGCTCGGCGCCGAGGGCCAGCGAGGGCAACAGGCACAACGTCGTCAGCAGGTGGGGTGTGCGCAAGGGCGGGCTCGTGGAAGAAGGGCTTCCCTGGCTCAACGCCCGGCCCCGCTCCTCATTTCCTTTCGTTCCCCGAGCGGCCGTCCTCTCCGGGACGCGTCACGCACACGGGGCGCGACAGCCGTGGCCAGGGTCGGCTAGGACGACGCCTCATGAGCCGCGTCCTGGACGAGCTGCTGGAGCTCCTCAAGCTGGAAGTCATCGAGGAAAACCTTTTTCGCGGAAAGAGCCAGGATCTGGGCTTCCGTCAGCTCTTCGGCGGACAGGTGCTGGGGCAGGCCCTGTCGGCGGCGAGCCAGACGGTGGAGACCGCGCGGCACGTGCACTCGCTGCACGGGTACTTCCTGCGGCCCGGCGACGCGAGCCAGCCCGTCGTCTACACGGTGGACCGGGTGCGCGACGGCGGCAGCATCAGCACGCGGCGCATCGTCGCCATCCAGAAGGGGCAGCCCATCTTCACGATGATGGCCTCCTTCCACGGCGACGAGCCCGGGTACGCGCACCAGTCGCCCATGCCGGCGGTGCCGCCTCCCGAGGCGCTGCCCACGGACCTGGAGCTGCTCAAGCGCCAGGTGGACCGCATCCCCGCGCGGCTGCGCGAGAAGATCCTCTGCGACAAGCCCATCGAGATGCGGCCGGTGGACTACATGGACCCGTTCCATCCGGTGCCGGGGGAGCCTCGCAAGGCCGTCTGGATTCGCGCGGACGGAGCGCTCCCGGAGGACCCGCAGGTGCACAAGTACGTGCTCGCGTACGCGTCCGACTTCAACCTCATCAGCACCGCGCTGCTGCCGCACGCGGCCAGCTTCTTCCAGCCCCACGTCATCGGCGCGAGCCTGGACCACGCCCTCTGGTTCCATGGGGACCTGAAGGTGAACGACTGGCTCCTGTACGTCATGGACAGCCCGTGGTCCGGCAACGCGCGCGGCCTGTCTCGCGGCTCCGTCTACACGCGCGAGGGAAGGCTCGTCGCGTCCGTGGCGCAGGAGGGACTGCTGCGCATCCTGAAGGGCGACAAGCCCACGTCGTGAGCGAAGGACGTCGCTGGCCGAGCAGCCCCAGGCGGGGCGGAAGGGGACGTGACGATGCGCGCGGTGGTGTATCAGCACGAGGAGCACGAGGGCGTCGGCCTGCTGGGACCCGCGTTGACGGAGGTGGGCTTCACGCTGGTCCACCGCTTCCGCGCCGTCCGGCACGAGGACGTGGACGCGGAGCTGGTGGTGGTGATGGGCGGCCCCATGGGCGTCTACGAAGCCGACCAGCACCCGTTCCTGCGCGACGAGAGCTCCATCCTCATGGAACGGCTGGCCCATGAGCGCCCGTGCCTGGGCATCTGCCTGGGCGCGCAGCTGCTCGCGGACGCGGCGGGCGCGGAGGTCTTCCCCGGCAAGAACGGCTTCGAGGTCGGCGTGGGCCCGGTGCGCTGGACGCCGGAGGCCCTGAAGGACGCCGTCATCACCGGCGCGCGCCCGCGCGGCACCGTGGCCCACTGGCATGGTGACACGTTCAAGGCCGTGCCCGGCGCGACGCTGCTCGCGTCCACGGACCGCTACACGCAGCAGGCCTTCCGGCTGGGCAGCTCCTACGGCTTCCAGTTCCACCTGGAGCTGACCGCGCGCGAGCTGGGACGCTGGTTCGAGCTGGGCGCCGAGGACCTCGCGCTGCGTCACAAGGACGTGACGCAGCTGGTGAGCCAGCTCCCCAGGCTCGAGGCCGCGGAGCCGGAGAACCGCGAGCTGCTGCAAAGACTCGCACGTCACTTCGCCCAGGCGGTTCGCTGAAGACATCGCTGACGCGAAGGGCTCGCGGTCACGTTGTACCCGGCGCAGCCTCGTCGTCCGCTTGGGGTTTCAGTGTTTCACGAATGAGCGGGGCTGAGCCTGGGTCAGGATGGCTCCGGGCGGGCAGGTGAGCGGAGGGAAGGTGAGGGGCCGTTCAGGTGTGGGGCTCACCGGCGACGTCTCATTCATGTATCGTCGACACATCCGCCGGCGGAGAGGGGGAAGTCTGTCTCGCCGATGCAGCGTGCGGACGCGTTGAGGTCGTGATGTGGCATTTCGGCATGGCGCTCCTGCTGCTCGGAGGACTTCCTCCGGACGGCGCCGCGCAGCTCGCGAAGGTGAGCCGGCTCCAGGCGGCGTTGCAGCGCGTGGCCGCGGATCCGGAGCTCGTTCAAGCCGTGCGGGCCCAGAACGCGCGCGGCCTGACGCTCGCCACCATCCGCGCGGAGGATGACGTCTGGCTGTCCACGCCGGCGCTCACGCCCTTCAAGCAGCGCGTGCTCGACGCGCGCTGCTCACGGGTGCTGGCGCGCCACCGCGAGGCCCTGGGCAGTCGGGTGGTGGCGGAGGCCTTCGCCATGGACCGGCTGGGCGCGCTGGTGGGCGCCACGCGCCGCACGTCCGACTACTGGCAGGGCGACGAGGAGAAGTTCCAGGTGCCGTTCCGCGAGGGACGCATGCTCGAGGAGAAGCCCTTCTTCGACGAGTCCTCCCAGGCCTACGTGGTCCAGGTGTCCCTGCCGGTCCGCGACGCGGGCCGCGTCATCGGCGCCGTCACCCTCTCGCTCTCCCTGCTCGACCTCTGAAGTCCCGCCGCCACCCCATGCGCCTCTTCGACGGACTCTCCCTTCGTACCCGACTGACGGTGGCCGTCGCCCTGCTCACGCTCGGGGCCCTGCTGCCCTTCAACCTGTTGGGCCGCGTCTTCGTCTTCAACAACCTCCAGGACCAGATCCACGCCACCCTGCGCGTGGAGGCCCAGGGCCTGAGAGACCTGGTGGAGAGCGCCCTGGTGGAGCGCGAGGCCAACGCGCGCTCCTGGTCCGAGGACGCCATCCTCCGCGGCGCGCTGCTGTTCGACACCTTCGAGAAGAGCGACGCGGTGCTCGTCTCCCTGGAGAAGCGCCACCCCTCGTTCGCGGGCCTGGTGCTCTTCACCGAGGACGGCCGCGCGGTGTCCGCCAGCGAGGAGAAGCTGCGACGCGCCTACGAGGGCCGCGAGAGCCAGGTGCGCGCCGCGCCCTGGTTCAAGGCCGCGCTCAACGGCACCCAGGACATCACCGGCTTCACGAAGGTGGACCCGTTCTTCGAGCGCACCGTGCTCCCGCTGGCCGTGCCCGTGCTCAGCCCCATCAGCGGCGCGCGCATCGGCGTGCTGCTGGCCGCCTACGAGTGGAGCCAGGTGGGCGAGGTGGTGGCGCCCGCGCTGGAGCGCTCCCGCGCCCGGGGCCAGAAGAGCTTCGCGCTGGAGGTGCTGGACGCGCAGGGCACCACGCTCTTCGACACGCACGAGCGGGACATCGCCCGGCCCGATGACGTCGTCAGCGTGGAGGCGGTCAACGCCAGCAGCGTGCGGGACGTGGGCGACGGCTGGCGCTTCGTGGCCACCGTGGACCCGGAGGACGCGTACGCGCCGCTGGCGGAGGCGGGCAGGGTGGCCGTGGGGCTGACGGCGCTGGCGCTCGTCGTGGCCGGCGTGGGCGGCTTCCTGCTCGCGCGCGGCGCCACTGGGCCCATCTCCCGGTTGAGCCAGGTGGTCACCCGCGTGGTGCGCGAGGGCGACCTCACCCAGCGCGTGGACGTCTCCACCCGGCGCGACGAGGTGGGGGAGCTCGCCTCCGCCTTCGCCCTGATGATGGAGCACCTGCGCGAGTCCACCCGCGGCCTGCAGGCGGGCACCAAGGTCCTCAGCCAGACGGTCTCCGAGCTCACCGCCGCCGCCGCCCAGCAGGAGCGCACGCTGACGAAGCAGGCCGCCGCCCTCCAGGAGACGCAGGTCACCGCGCAGGAGATCAAGCAGACCTCGCTGATGGCCGCCGAGCGCTCCCAGGCCGTGCTCGGCGTCACCGCCCGCGCCCGCGAGGTGGGCCAGGCCGGCGAGGCCACGGTCTCCGCCAGCCTCCAGGGCTTCGAGGAGCTGCGCGAGCAGGTGGGCGTCGTCGCCCGCAGCATCGCCGCGCTCAACGAGCGCACCCAGCAGATTGGCGGCATCACCCAGACGGTGAAGGACCTGGCCGACCAGTCCAACATGCTCGCCCTCAACGCGGCCATCGAGTCCGTGCGCTCGGGCGAGCACGGCAAGGGCTTCGGCGTGGTGGCGCGCGAGATCCGCAGCCTCGCCGACCAGTCGATCACCTCCACCGGCCGCGTGCGGGAGATCCTCGAGGACATCCGCCGCTCCATCCAGTCCACCGTCACCCAGGCCGAGCAGAGCCAGGGCAGCGCGGAGACGGGCCTCACCCAGGTGCGCGCCAGCGGCGACAGCCTCCGCGAGCTCACCGGCATCATCCAGGACAACGCCTCCGCCGCTCAGCAGATCGCCGCCGCCGTCACCCAGCAGAACGCCGGCGTGGCGCAGATCTTCACCGCCGTCACCGACCTGTCCCGGATGATGGAGGAGTCCATGCAAGGCCTTCAGGCCGCCCAGCGCATCACCGCCTCCCTGCGGGAGGTCGCCGCTCAGATGGACACCGTGGCGGCCACGTACCGCGTCTAGTCAAAGTCTTGCGGGAAACACTTTCAGTGCCAATCTAAAGCACTCTCCGTGCAAATCTGGATTATGCGCAACCCGGGGATTCCTTGGGCCAATCCCGGCCCCATGGAGTCCCCGTTTCGTTGGTCCTTCACGTGAAGGAGCACCGCAATGCGCAGCGTCGTGAAAGCCGCCGTATGCATGGCAGTGATGGCGACGTCCCAGGCGTGGGGCTTCAATCCCACGGACAACTCCCCCAAGGGCGCCCTGGCCTCCCAGGCGTTCTTCAAGCCCGAGCTGTCGTTGGCCAGCGGGCAGGTGCCCTTGTCCGAGGCCCTGCCGAAGCTGGGCCCTGACAGCAAGAAGGTCTGGGACGACTTCTTCGCCCGCAACGGGAACAACTTCGAGATCTACATCGACGTCGTGACGGGGACGGCCGCCAACATCCAGGGCGCCGTCCCGCTCATCCCCGGCAACGGGGTGGGCAACAAGCTGACCCTGGGGAGCCTGGGCCGGCAGCTGGGTCGCTCGGTCGACAAGGTGGACGGGGCCGTCGTGGCCGACCTCGTCTTCAAGTTCGTGGAGGCCAACCGCGCCGCGGTGGGCGTGGACCTGCTGCAGTTGGGCGAGGCCCGGGCGGATCAGATCACCCCGGACCTGTGGCAGGTCTCCATCCCGCAGCAGTACCAGGGCATCCCCGTGCGGTACGGGCGGCTGGCGGCCACCATCAGCCACGGCAACCTCATCCTCCTGGGCACCGAGTCCTGGGCGAACATCGGCGTGTCACCGATGCCGCTGGTGGACGCGGAGAAGGCCACGGTGCTCGCGCACGAGCGCTTCGGCCTGTACGAGAGCCCGGAGGGCATCTGGAAGGAGCCCACGCTGGAGGTGACGCCGGTGTCCGTGCCCAACGCGGGCTTCGGCCGGGGCATGACGCACCAGCTGGTGTGGACGTACGGCTTCACCACCACCGAGGGCCACGAGCGCTGGAAGGTCACCGTGGACGCGGCCACCGGTGACGTGCTCGCGCTCGAGGACGACAACCACTACTTCGACCAGTCCGTGACGGGCGGCGCCTACGTGTTCACCAACACGGGCATCCCCAACCCGTGCACGCCCGGCTCGTTCTGCGGCGCCCACCAGCCCAACTACCCCATGCCCTGGGCCAACGTGGGCACCGGCGTCTACACGGACGGCTACGGCGTCTACAACTACACCTCCGGCACGACGACCACCACGCTCAACGGCCGGTACATCCGCCTCTCCGACACCTGTGGCTCGCTCAGCGCGTCCGGCGCGGGCAACATCAACCTGGGCACCGGCACCGTGACCTGCCCGTCGCCGACGAGCGGCAACACGGCGGCGACCCGCAGCGCGTTCTACGAGCTCAACCGCATCAAGGAGCTGGCGCGCGGCTGGCTGCCCACCAACACCTGGCTGCAGGCGTCCATGACGGCCAACGTCAACATCCAGAGCACCTGCAACGCCTTCTGGAACGGCTCCACCGTGAACTTCTACCGCAGCGGCGGTGGCTGCCGGAACACGGGTGAGATTGCCGCCGTGTTCGACCACGAGTGGGGCCACGGCATGGATGACAACGACACGGCCGGCACGCTGAGCAACTCCAGCGAGGCCTACGCCGACATCGCGTCCATGTACCGCCTGCCGTTCAACCCGTCGGCCACGCCGACCTCCGGCCAGTCTCCGGCCTCGTGCGTGGGCTACGGCTTCTTCCAGACGCTCAACAACGGCTGCGGCATGACGGCCGATGGCACGGGCTACAACGTCAACGAGGCGCAGACGGGCGGGGCCTGGTGCGCGACCAACTGCTCGGGTGTCCGGGACGCCGACTACGCGGCCCACAACCCGCCCACGCCCACCACCCCGCAGAACTTCGTCTGCACGCGCTGCTCCAGCGGCACCGGCCCCTGCAGCCGTCAGGTGCACTGCGCCGCGTCCCCCGTGCGTCAGGCCGCGTGGGACTTCATCGCGCGGGACCTGCGCTCGGCGCCGTTCAACTACGACTGGAACACGGCGCAGAACATCGGCAACAAGGTGTTCTACCAGGGCAGCGGCAACATCGGCTCGTGGCACGCCTGCAACTGCACGGCGGGCACGTCCGACGGCTGCGCGGCCACCAACGGCTACAAGCAGTGGCTGGCGGCGGACGACGACAACGGCAACATCAACGATGGCACGCCGCACATGACGGCCATCTACAACGCGTTCAACCGCCACAACATCGCCTGTTCCACCCCGGCGCCGGTGAACAGCGGCTGTTCGGGCGGCCCCTCGGCGGCGCCCACCGTCACGGTGACGCCGGCCACGGGCCAGGTCTCCCTGAGCTGGAGCGCCGTCAGCGGCGCGACCCAGTACTGGGTGATGAAGTCGGACGGCATCAACGGCTGCCAGTACGGCAAGGCGCGCGTCGCCACCACCACGGCCACCAACTACGTGGACGGCGAGGTCCTCTCCGGCCACAACACCTGCTACTCCGTCGTCGCCGCGGGCAGCAGCGCCGCCTGCTACGGCGCGGCCAGCACCTGCACCTGCGTGAGCCCGCTGTAGTCCGGCGCTCACCCTGACCTCCGGCAAGGTGGGGCGCGCTCGCGCGGGGCGCTCCCACCGTCGCCCGGGGTCCTCCCGGCGGCCTCGCGCTCACGCGTGGGGCCGCCTTCTTCGTTCAGAGCTTCAGCTCCCACGTCTCGCTCATCAGGCCCTCGCCGAACATGGCGTGCGGCTGCTTGCCCACGAGCGTGAAGCCCGCGCGCTCGTACATGCGGCGCGCCGAGTGGAGCTGCTGCTCCGTCCACAGCCGCACCTTGCGGTAGCCGGCCTCGCGGGCGAACTGGAGACAGGCGTCCATCAGCTTCGTGCCGACGCCGTGGCCCCGGGCCGAGGGCTCCACGAGCAGCAGGCGCAGCTTCGCCACCGTCTTGGTGTCGCGCACCAGGAACACCGAGCCGACGGGGCGGCCGTTCAGCTCGGCGATCCAGCAGCGCTCCCGAGCCGGGTCCCGCTCCTGGATGAAGCGCGAGGTGATGCCGGCCACCAGCGCCTCGAAGCGCAGGTCCCAGCCGTACTCCTGGCTGTACAGGACGCCGTGGCGCTGGACGACCCAGCCCATGTCCCCGGGGCGGTGCTCGCGCAGGACGACGTGGGCCGGGGCGGCCTGGGTGGAGCGCTCGCCCAGGAGTTCCTCGATGGTCTGCATCGCGTCCAGGAGGCGCGGGCGCTCGTCGGCGCGCAGCGGGGAGAGCAGGGCGCGGATGGAGTCGTTGGAGCGGCTGTTGAGCCGGTGGTAGGTCTGCTCGCCCTTGTCGGTGAGCCGCACCAGGTGCTGGCGGGCGTCGAGCGCGGAGGGGACCTTCTCGATGAGGCCCTGGTTGCTGAAGTTGCGCAACAGCCGGCTCAGGTAGCCCGCGTCGAGCGCCAGCTCGCGGCTGAGCTCCGTCGCGGTGGGGGACTCGCGGTGGTACAGCTCGTAGATGACGCGCGCCTCGGTGAGCGAGAACTCGCTGTGGAGCAGGCCTTCGTCCAGCACGCCGATCTTCTGCGTGTAGAAGCGGTTGAAGTGCCGAACCGCCGCCACGGTGGGGTCACGTCGCATCGGTGCCATCCGCGTAGCATCGCCGATTCAGGGCCCCTGTGGGCGGGCCGCGTAGCGCTCCGCGAGCACCGAGCACACCAGGAGCTGGAGCTGGTGGTAGAACATCAGGGGCAGGACGATGAGCCCCAGGGCCGGGTGCGCGCCGAACAGGAGCCGCGCCATGGGCACGCCCGAGGCGAGCGTCTTCTTCGAGCCGCAGAACACCGCGGCGATCTCATCCTCCTTGTCGAAGCCCAGTCGCCGCGCGGCCTGGGTGCTCAGCGTCAGGACGATGACCAGGATGAGCGCCGCCCCTCCGAGCACCAGCGCCAGGGTGGCGCCGCCGTGGAGGCCGAAGATGCCGGAGGCCACCGAGTCGCAGAAGGACGCGTAGACGAGCACCAGGATGAACAGCCGGTCGATGCCGTTGGTGTACTTGCGATGGCGGGCGAACGTCGCGCCCAGGAGCGGCCGGGCCAGCTGTCCCAGGGCCAGGGGCAACAGCAGCAGCGCGGACAGCTTGAGGATGGCCTCGCCCATGGACAGGCGCGCCCCGGTGGTCTGCGCGAGCAGGCCGACGATGAGCGGGGTGAGGACGATGCCCAGGAGGCTGGACAGGCTCGCGTCGAAGATGGCGCCCGCCACGTTGCCCCGGGCCACGCCGGTCATCGCCACGGAAGAGGAGATGGTGGACGGCACGGCGCAGAGGAACAGGAAGCCGAGCGACACCTCGTCCGACACCCACCGGCCCACGGTGAGGTTGAGCACCATCCAGAGCGCGGGGAAGACGAGGAAGGTGAACGACTGCACCAGCACGTGCAGCCGCCACTGGAGGGCGCCGGCCTTGAGCTGGGAAGTGGGCATGCCCAGGCCGTGCAGGAAGAAGACCAGGAAGATGCCGACGTTGGTGACGACGTCGGCGTGCATCGCGCCGCCGGACCTGCCGAAGTCGGGGAAGAGGAGCGCGAGCCCCACGGCACCGAGCATCCCCAGGAGGAACCAGTCCCGCGACAGGCGCTTGATGAGGCGAAGAGACATGTGGGGGCTTGAATACTCCCGGACCCGGGAGACCTCCAGCCCTCCGTGTGTCACCCCCTCAGCGCTCGACGCGGAACTCCACCACCACGCCCGCGTGGTCGGACGGCCAGAGGCCCGCGGCGTTGCGGTCGTCCAGCTGGTTGCCGACGATGATGGCCGAGCGCACGTCGATGTCGTCGTCATCGTCGGCGAACAGCACCAGGTCGATGCGCTCGTCGAGCGCGGCCGTGGTGGTGTCGCTCACCGTCTCGCTGAAGCAGCAGGTGAAGCCGTCGCCGGTGCCCACGCGCGTCCAGGCATCGACCAGTCCGGTGTTCGCGCTGACGAGGGTGTCGTAGCCGGTGGTCACCGCGCCCGGGCCGGTGTTCATGTCGCCGACGACGATGAGCGGCCGCTTGTAGGTGTTGACGAGGGCGGCCAGCTCCGCGGCCTGGTTCTCGTTGCCGGGGCGGAGCGTCTCCAGGTGGGTGTTGACGAAGGTGAAGGGGACGCGGTTCAGCGTGGCGTCGAGCTTGGCATAGCCACGCGTGAAGCGGATGGACGCGCCGCCCACGGGGACGTCCTGGGCGAAGGCGAAGTTCGCGGTCTCCACGTTGGCGATCTGCACGTCGCCCCGCGCGAGGATGACGTCGCGGTCCGTCAGGCGGACATCGGTGAGGTCGGTGGCGTTGCCGGCGAGCGCCGCGGGGACCTCAGCGTCCGCGTTCTGGATGGTGGCGGCGACGCGGTAGCTCAGGCCCCGGGCCTGGAGTTCGGCCTGGAGGATGGCCAGGAAGTCGTACGTCACGGTGGTCGCGTTGGGCAGCGGGTTGTTGCTGAAGTCGCTCGGGCTCTGGGTGCGGAAGAGGGAGACCTCCTGCAGGCCGATGAGCGCGGGGTCGGTGGCCTGGATTTCATCCGCGATCAGCTTGGCGCGCGCGGCGAAGTCGGTGGCCTGGACCGTGGTGTAGATGCGCGCGGCGAGGGCGGGGATGTCCTGGGGGGCCTGGGCGGTGGCGAGCAGCTCGATGTTGCCGCCCAGGTAGATGTTGCGGGTCATCACCTTGAACTGCGCCTCGTCGGGCTCCAGCGAGTCATCGTCGCTGTCGTCGTTGCAGGCGGAGAGGAACAACGGGGCGCAAGCGAGGAGCGGTGCGAGGCGGAGCATGCGGAGTGGCGTCATGAGGGCCTGGGGCAGGGGTGGAGTGGCGCGATTTGCGCGCCGGTGCCCTGGCTCGGGCAATCGACCTGCCGGGCCCGCGTCGGCTCATGCACAGCCCCTCGCGGGGGAGTGTTCACATCCCTGCGGGACCCCGGCTGTAAGGCAGAGCGAGATGTTGGCCAGGAGCGGGCAGGTCGATTCGACGCAGGCCGGTGTCGCTCCAGGTGACGAAGCAGAACGCGTCGGACTCGAGGGGTCGGCCGAAGTCGAAGCTCGCGCGGGTGAAGCCCGTGTCGGTGGACTCCTTCACGGTGACGAGGAGGTCGCCCAACGTCAGTCGTGAGCCTGGAGGCGGAGGCACGTCGCGGTTGACCTGCTCCCAGAACCCCAGGTTGCGGGGTGTGCCGCGCACGATGAGGTCGAACGCGTGGGCGGAGGTCCGCTCGAGCACGTGGTCATGGGGTGCGGCGCTGAGCAGGCGGTAGTGCTGGGGGGCGCGGCCCTGGAGGGCCATGGCGGCGGGGACGTAGAGCGAGATGCTCGGGTCCGCGGCGGCGACCAGGACGAGGGTCCCCTTGCAAGGAGGCGCCTCGCGGGCGATGCGCCACTGCGCGTCGGCGAGGCGGCCCAGGGAGATGCCGAGTCCCACGCGGAACGCGGGGCCCAGGAGACAGTGGCCGAGGACGAGGGCGCTGACGGCCGTCCAGAGCAGCAATCGATGGCGACGGGGGCGCTGGGCTTCACGAGCGGCGGTCCAGCCGCGGAGGATGAGCGTCGCGATGAGGGCGCTGCCGGCGAGAAGCGGCACCATGAGGACCCGGCCGCCGATGATGCCGGCGGCGCCGGGGAGGGTGGCGGCGATGCCTCCGGGGATGAGCCAGTGGAGGGAGTGTTGCTCCTGTTCGGAGAGGAGCGGGCGGATGGCGCGGAACATCAACAGGACGAGGGCCGAGGTGAGGGCGCCCCAGGCCGCGAAGCCCGCGTGGGAGGCGGGGGTGCCCGCGGCGGCGTCGGAGGGGGTGGCCACGACGAGCTCGCCCATGAGGATGAAGACGCGCTGGAGGAGGGTGGCGAGGAAGTCGCCGGGAGCGGCGATGGGGTTGAGGTAGCCGCCGCTGCCGCGCGCGCCGTAGCCCTGGGTTGCGTAGAAGAGGAGATAGGCGATGACGAGGACCGCGTAGGGCGCGAGCCAGCGGACCCGTGTGCGGAGTGGGTCGCGCCGTCCGAACAGCTCGTAGGCGCCGAGGAGGGCGACGGCGCTCAGCGCGGCTTCGCCCGAGAGCAACGCGAGCGCGAGGGCGAGGGGCGCGAGGACACGACCGGGAGCCCAGCTGTCTTCACGGGCGCGCAGGTGCGCGGCGAGGGCGAGGAGGCCCAGCAGCGCGGAGACCAGGGGATGGCGGGCGGCGAGCCACGCGACGGGGAACAGGTGCGCGGCGGCGATGGCGTGGAGGACGGTGGCGAGCGCTGCGACGGGGGCGGGGAGGAGTCGTCGATGGAGCCAGCCCACCACGCTCACGAGACCAAGGAACCAGGCGAGGCTGTGCAGGTGGGCGGGGAGGGGAGCGTCGCCGAAGAGCCATTCATCGGCGGAGAGCAGGGCGCTCGGGATGGGGCGGAAGAAGCGAATGGACAACGTGTCCGAGGTCCACCAGGGGAGCAGCCCGGCTTCACGGAGTCTCTGTGGATCGGTGCGAGGTCCGCCCACGAACTCATAGAGCGTCAGGGGTCCCCAGTCGCCCAGCCCGGCGACCTGCCCGGAGAGGGCGAGACGGTGGACCAGGTCATCGAGCAGCAGTCCGACGCGAAGGGAGGGCAGGGAGACGAGGGTGCCCAGCGCGAGCGCCAGCAGGAGCGAACGGGGCCAGGTCCACCAGGAGTTCGCGCGAGGAGGGCTCTCCGCCATGGTGGACATCACCTTCGCGCGAAAGCCTCCAGCGCATCAAGGCGGGGCACGGGTGACTCGGGCGCGGACGTCCGCATCCGGGATTGCGTGTGCCAGAGGCGGGAATCGCCCAAGTCACACGGGCCACGGGATTACGCTCGAGCGCGAGGATCATCATCCGTGCCCCGAGGAGTGCTCGATGTCCCACCACCGCTTCAGCCGAAGTGAGTTCCTCGCGTTGACCCGCCTGCTCGCGGGGAGCGCGCTGCTCGCCCCCGTCGTCTCACACGCCGCCCCCGCGAAGCCCCAGGCCTCGAAGCCCGCGACCGCTCCGCCCACCCGCGCAGAGGTCGATGCGATCCGCCGCGCCTGTCGCGGCTCCGTCACCGGCACCATCGCTCCCGACCCCGCCGCGGAGCTCATCGCCATCGGTGAATGGATGCGCCGCCAGGGCACCGGCAGCGACTTCTACGGACAGGGCGAGCTGGTCGAGTCCTTCGAGAAGAAGCTCGCGACGCTGCTCGGCTTCCCGGCCGCCTGTTACATGCCCACCGGCACCATGGCCCAGCTCATCGCGCTCCGCATCTACGCGGATGCGCGCGGCAACCGGAACGTCGGCCTCCACCCGTCCTCGCACCACGTGCTGCACGAGGACAGCAGCCACGTCGTCCTCCACAACCTGCGCGACGTCATCCTCTCGCCCTGGACGCGCCCGCTCCTCGCCCGCGACGTACAACACTCACCGGACCCGCTCGGCACCGTCAGCGTCGAGCTCCCCGTGCGCTGGCTGGGCGGTCAGCTCCAGACCTGGGAACAACTCCAGGAGCTGAAAAGCACCTGTCGCGAGAAGAACGTGAAGCTGCACATGGACGGCGCCCGCCTGTGGGAGTGCCAGCCTTTCTACGACCGCCCCCTCGCCGACATCTGCCGAGGCTTCGACTCCGTCTATGTCTCCCTCTACAAGCGCATCGGCGCGCTGAGCGGAGCCATGCTCGTGGGCAGCGAGGACTTCATCCGCGAAGCCCGCCTGTGGCGCCACCGACACGGCGGCAACCTCTACCACCACTATCCCTCCGTCGCCTCCGCGGCGATGCGTCTCGATGGCGCCATCGCCGGCCTCCCCGCGCTGTTCCGCCGTACCAAGGCCTTGAGCGAAGCCCTGGCCGCGGACCCACGGCTCACCGTGCAACCCCGTCCCATCCAGACGAACATGTTCCGCGTCTACGTCCGCGGCGACGCCCAAGCCTTCTCGCTCCGCTCCCTCGCCCAGGCGAAGCAGTCACGCATCTGGCTGGGAGGCTTCGCCCCCACACGCGTCCCCGGAATCATCGACACCGATCTCGAAGTCACCGAGGGCCTCAACGACCTCACCGACGCGGAGATCGTCAGCGCCTATCGCCGGCTCCTTGACGAGGCCACCTGAAGCGACACGGCGCACGGCCCCTCGTGTGCCCGCCTGCTCCCAGCACCGCCCGCGTGCTTGCGGAGGTCGACGTCTGCGTTACCTCAAATGCATGACCGAAGCACACCCCGCATCGCGCGACTTCAAGATTCCCGAGGGTTGCCCTGTCTGCGCATCGGACCTGCCCGTGCGTGTCACGGCGTCAGGTCCCAGCGGCGTCTGCAAGCACTGCGGATGGATGGGCCGCCCCGTCATCACCGTCACGCACCGTGGCCTGCGCGTCAGCTATGAGGGCGCCGCGGCCTGACCTCACCCTGCCTGTGACACGGGAGCCTCGGCCTCCCGGGGCTCGGGCTGCGTGCCTCGCGTCGCCGTCTCCAGCCGGTCCACGCGCCGCAGCTCGGGGAAGCCCCAGGCCCAGAGCACCACGATGGCCAGCGTCCCCACCGCGCCCGTCACCACGGCGGGAACCGCGCCCACGTGCTCCGCGAGCCAACCCGCGCGGAACTCCCCCAGCTCATTGGAGGCGCCGATGCACATCATGTTCACCGCGCCCACCCGCCCACGCATCTCGTCCGGCGTGGCCATCAGCTCCAACGTGTGACGCACCACCACGCTCACCATGTCCGCCGCCCCGGCCACCGCCAGCGCGAGCAGCGACAACGGCAGCGAGCGGCTCATCCCGAACACCAGCGTCGCCCCGCCGAAGATGGCCACCGCCACGAACATCTTCACGCCCGCCCGTCCCCCCAGCGGCCGCATCGCCAGCACCACCGCCACCAACGCCGCGCCCGCCGCCGGAGCACACCGCAAGAGCCCCAGCCCCCACGGCCCCGTGTGCAGCACATCCCGCGCATAGATGGGCAACAGCGCCACCGCGCCACCCAGCAGCACCGCGAACAGGTCCAGCGTGATGCTGCCCAACAGCATCCGCTGCCGACGCACGAACCCCAGTCCCGCCACCAGCGTGGAGAACGACAGGGGCGCCGAGGAGGCCCGGCCCGTCCGCACCTTCAGCGAGAGGATCCACACCACCGTCAGCGCGCACAGCGTGGCCGAACCCAGATAGGCGCCCGTCGGTCCCGCCCACCCATAGAGCACACCGCCCACCGCCGGACCCGCGATGGTGGCCACCTGCCACGTGGTGGAGTTCACCGCCACCGCGCGCGTCAGCTCCTCCTTCGGAACCAGGTGCGGCGTGAGCGCCGAGCCCGCCGGCGCATAGAACGCGCGCGCCGTGCCGAACAGCACCAGCACGCCGTACACGAAGCGGACATCCTGGATGTGCCCCAGCGAGAACGACAGCAGCGCCAGGCTGCACAGCAGCATCACGCCCTGACAGATGGCGAGGATCTTCCGTCGGTCGAACCGGTCCGCGACCTGTCCCCCAATCAGGCAGAAGCACAGGAAGGGCACGAACTGCGAGAGCCCCGTGTACCCGAGCGCCAGCGCGCTCCCGGTCACCTCGTACACCTGCCAGCCGATGGCCACCGACTCGACCTGCATCGCGAGCACCGCGCAGAGCCGGGCGATCTGGTAGAGGCGGAAATCGCGATGACGGAAGACGGAGAGGGCAGGGGCGGCGGTCTCGGACATGCTGGTGCCCGCCTGTAACGCACGCCCCGCGCGCTTTCCAGTCTCAGTGCGAGCGCACGGGAGCAGGCCTCCGCAGCGCTCGCTCCCCTGACGACTCCACCCCACACGTCCTCAGGCGGACGTCTTCCGGAACCGCCGCGCCGCCACGGCCATCATCAAGATGCCGAAGAAGGCGAGCAGGACCAGCTGCAGCCACAAGTCCGGCAGCCCCGCCTCTCGCAGCAGCACACCGCGCAGCACCTCCACGTAGTAGCGCACCGGGTTCAGGTACGTCACCCACGCGAGCCAGTCCGGCATCGCCCGGACGGGGCTCATCACCCCCGACAGCAGCACCGCCGGCAGCACGAAGAGGAAACCTCCGACGAACGCCTGCTGCTGCGTGCGACTCACCGTGGCGATGAGCAGCCCCACGCCCAGCGTGGACAACAGATAGAAGAGCGTGGCCACCGTGACGAGCGTCAGGCTGCCACGCAGCGGCACGCCGAAGACCCACACGCCCACGCACAGCGCCAGCCCCACGTCCACCAGACCGATGAGCAGGAACGGCGTCACCTTGCCGGCCATCAGGATGCCGGGGCGCAGCGGCGTCACCTGGAGCTGCTCCAGCGTCCCCGTCTCACGCTCACGCGACAACCCCATGGCCATGATGACGGTGGTGACGATGAGCAGCAGCATCGCCGCGATGCCCGGCACCACGTACACGGACGTGGCCAGCTCCGGGTTGTAGAGCACGCGCGGCACCAGCTCCACGGGGGCGAGAGGAAGCAGGTCTCCCTGCCGCCGCGCCTGCGCCGAGGCGAGCTGGGTCGCGCGCAGCACCGCGAACTGTGCCACGGCGTTCCCCGCGACGGACGAGCGCGTCGGGTCCGAGCCATCCACCAGCGCCTGCACCTGCGCGCCCTGGCCCTTCAAGACATCCCTCTGGAAGTCCCGGGGGATGATGAGCGCGACCGAGGCCTCGCCTCGCTCCAAGGCCTCCTCGGCGGTGCGCTCGTCGGAGAGCTCCGCCTTCAGGTCCAGCGTGTCCCCGGCGAGCAGGGAGCGCGTGTAGTCGCGGCTCTCCGCCGTCCTGTCCCGGTCCACCACCACCGTGGGGACATGGCGCACGTCGAAGTTCACCGCGAAGCCCAGCAGGAAGAGTTGCATCAGGGGCGCCAGCGTCAGCAGCGCCATGACGCGCCTGTCCCTGGCCGTCTGGCGCACCTCCTTCACCACCACGGCCCGGTACTGCACCATCAGCGGATGCATGTCCGTGTCCCTCCCTTCAATCCAGGCGCCGCTGGAAGCGGCGGGTCGCCAGCACCAGCATGAAGAGCGCGAACAGGGCCAGGGCCACCAGCTGAGGCCACAGCACCGACATTCCATTGCCGCGCAGGAGCACCCCGCGCAGCGTCGCCACGAAGTACCGCGCCGGAATCAACGTGCTGATGAGCTTCAGCGGCACCGGCAGGTTCTCGATGGGGAAGATGAACCCCGACAGCAACATCGACGGCAGCACCGACGTCATCGTCGCCACCTGCGTCGCCACCACCTGGTTGCGCGTCACCACCGAGATGAGCAGCCCCTGGCCCAGCATCCCCACCAGGAACAGGACCGAGCCCAGCCCCAGGACCACGAGGCTGCCGCGCACCGGCACGTCGAACACCCAGGCCCCCACCGTCAGCACCAGCAGGACCTGGAGCAGGCCGATGCCCAGGTAGGGCAGCAGCTTGCCGACGACGATCTCCAACCGTCCCACCGGCGTCGCGAAGAGCTGCTCCATGGAGCCGCGCTCCCACTCGCGCGCCACCGTCAGCGCGGTGATGAGCACCGCGACGATGGCCAGCAGGTACGCGGCCAGCCCCGGCACCAGGAACATCGCCGAGCGCGCATCCGGGTTGAACAGCGTCCGCACGCGCGCCTCCAGCGGCGGCGCCGCGAGCAGCACCGTGCCCCCCATGGAGCGACCCGCCATCTGCACCAGCGCCTGCGCCTTCGCGAGCGCCTGGGTCGCCGTGTTCCCGTCCGAGCCGTCCACCAGCCACTGCACCTGCGCGCCGCCGCGCTTCACGTCCTCCGCGAACCCCTTGTTCAAGAGGAGCACGCCCGTCACGGCGCCACGGCGCAGCTCGCCCAGGGCGGCCTCGGGGGAGGTGCCGTCGTGCGTGACGACGAACTCGTTCGACGCGGTGACGTGGCGCACCAGCTCGCGTGACAGGTCCGTGCGGTCCTGGTCCACCACCGCCAGCTCCAGGTGGTCCACGTCGAAGCTGATGCCGAAGCCGAACAGCACCAGCATCAGCACCGGCATCGCCAGGGCCAGATACAGGGTGCGGATGTCCCGGCGGATGTGCAGCACCTCCTTCTCCGCCATCGCGAGGATGCGTCCCACCCGATGATTCGCGCGTGTCGCGGCCATGGCGTCAGTCATCCCCCCGCTGGGCGCGGGCCGTGAGCGCCAGGAACACGTCATCCAGCGTCGGCGCGGAGTCCTCGAGCTCCAACGGGTCCACGCCCCGAGCCCGCAGCCACCCGGCCAGCGTCTCCGAGGGAAGCCGCGCCGGGTCCACCCGCACCGTGGCCCCCGAACCGAAGCGGCTCACGTCCAGCACCCCGTCCATGCCGCGCAGCGAGTCGAGCGCCGCGGACAGGTTCGGCCCGCGCACCTCCAGCACCCGGCCCGGCGCGTGTGTCGCCTTCAGGCCCGCCGGCGTGTCGAGCGCCACCAGTCTCCCGTCCACCATGATGCCGATCCGGGCGCAGTTCTCCGCCTCGTCCATGTAGTGCGTGGTGACGAAGACGGTGGTTCCGCGGGACGCGAGGTCGCGAATCAGCTCCCAGAAGGAGCGCCGCTGCACCGGGTCCACCCCCGCGGTGGGCTCGTCGAGGAAGACGATGCGAGGACGGTGCAGCACCGCGCTCGCCAGCGCCACGCGCTGCTGCATGCCGCCGGGCAGGGCGCCCGTCACCTCGTCCTGGACCGCCTCCAGTTGCATGCGCTCCACCATCTCGCCGATGCGCGTGCGCAGCTCCTTCCCATGCGCACCGTACGCGGACGCGAAGAACTCCAGGTTCGCGCGCACGCTCAGGTCCAGGTAGAGCGAGAACTTCTGGGACATGTAGCCGATGCCCGCCTTCACGCGCTCGGGCTCGTGCTCCACGTCGAAGCCCGCGACCCGCGCGTCTCCGCCCGTGGGCCGCAAGAGGCCACACAGCATCCGGATGGTGGTGGACTTGCCCGCGCCGTTCGCGCCCAGGTAGCCGAAGATCTCCCCGGCCCCCACGTCGAAGCTCACGTCGTCCACGGCGGTGAAGGCGCCGAACCTGCGCGTCAGGTGACGCACCTCGATGGCCGGCGTCATGCGGCCCTCCCGCCGGTGTGCTTCTCGACCAGCGCCAGGAACACGGCCTCGAAGTTGGACGCCGCGGCGCCGTGTTCGCGCGCCAGGGCCCGGGGGTCTCCCTCCGCGATGAGGGTGCCCGAGTAGAGCAGGCCCACCCGATGACACCGGGCCGCCTCGTCCATGTACGGCGTGGACACCAGCAGCGTCATGCCTTCGTGGACCAGCGAGTAGAGCAGCTCCCACAGCTCGCGGCGGCTCACCGGGTCCACGCCGTTGGTGGGCTCGTCCAGCAGCAGCACGCGCGGCCGGTGGAGCAGGGCGCACGCCAGCGCCAGCTTCTTGTACATGCCTCCGGACAGCGCATCCGCGCGCCGCTCCGTGAAGCGGCCCAGGCGGGTGATGTCGAGCAGTCGCTCGCGCCGCTCCGCGAAGTCCTCGCGCGACAGGCCGAACAGCCGCGCGAAGAAGCGCAGGTTCTCGTCGACGCTCAGGTCGCCATAGAGCGTGTTGCGCTGGGGCACCAGGCCCAGGGACTCGCGCACCGCCGAGCGGGTGTCCGCCGGGTCCTCACCGAGCATCCTCACGCGCCCCGCGTCCGGCAGCAGCAGCCCCGCCATCAAGCGGATGGCCGTCGTCTTCCCCGCGCCATCCGGACCCACCAGTCCGTAGACCTCGCCGGGCTGCACGGCCAGCGACACGCCTCGCAGCGCCAGGGCCTTCCCGAAGCTCCGGCGCACGTCCTCCAGCGACACGTCCACGTCGGGGCAGGGGCTCATGGCCGCTGCTCCGCCACCGCCGCGTCGTTCACCGGGCCCAGGGTGATCTCCACCGGCATGCCGGGCAGCAGCACGTCCGCGGGCGCCTCGATGTGCACCTCCACGGGATAGACGAGCCTGTCCCTGTCGCCGCGCGTCTGCACGTTGCGAGGCGTGAAGGCGGCCTCGCGCGCCACCGTCACCACGCGGGCATTGAAGGTCCGGTCGGGATACGCATCCGCGCGCACCGTGGCGGACTGGCCCGGCCGCGCCGCCGCGAGCTCCGCGTTCGGCAGATAGAAGGTCGCCTTGGGACGATGCGTGTCGACCAGCCGCGCCACGACGGCGCCGGGCAGGGCGAGCTCACCCACCTCGAGCGCCAGCGTCTCCACCGTTCCGCTCAGCGGCGCGCGCAGCTCGCACTCCGACACGGCGACCTGGGCCCGCCTCACCGTGGCCTCCGCGGCCTGGATGGCGCGAAGCGCGGACTCCGCCTGCTGCAGGCTCGCGCGCTCCTGTTCGGTGGCCGCGCGCGCCTGACGGGACGCGGCCGTGCTCGCATGGCGCGCCGCCGCGAGCTGCTGCTCCAACGACTGCGCCTGCGCGCGGGCCTGGTCCAGCGCGGCCTCCGTGGTCGCATCCCCCATCTTCTGGAGCCGGTCCGCCTGCCGCTGGGCCAGGCCCTGCTGGTCCGCCAGCGAGGCGATCTGCGCCTGGCTTCCCTGCGCCTGCGCCGCCACCGCCTCGCTGCTGCGGCTCGCGGCCACCGCCGCCGCTCGCGCCGCGTCCGCCTGCGCCTGGGCCATGGACAACCTCGCGCGGGCCTCCTCCAGCCCGGCCTCGGGCTCGGTGCAATCGAGCGTGACGAGCACCGCGTCCTTCTCCACGCGGGCGCCTTCCTCCACCTGCCGCGACAGCACGCGGGCGTTGATGCGGGCGCGGAGGTCCACCGCCGTGCCCTCCACCACCCCCGAGCCCCCCGCGGGTCCCTCCGCGGCCCGTCGGTCCTTCAGGATGCGCACCCCCAGGAGCGTGGCGAGCGCCACCACCAGGACCACGAACAACACGACGGCACGTCGCATGGAGTCTCCCCTCGATGCCGCGGCCTCGCGCCGCGTGACGACCGCCCTCGATGGCAAACCGCATGCCAGGGTTTCCACACCAGGGCCGCCCGCCAGGTGTCGGAGTCCCGCGCGGCCACCCCGCCGGATATCCGGCACCCCCGCCGGAAGCCCGACACCCCACGACAGTCCAACATCCCTTCTTCATGCTTCTTCACGCCCGTGGACGCAGCGCCATGGCACCTTGCGCTCGCCGTGGCACCGCCATTGCTCTACGGCCGCGCGCCACGCTCCACGCGCAAGTCCCGAAGGCGAAGAGGCCCCATGCTGCTCGACATGTACCTGTTCTTCAGCCTGCCACTCCCACACCCACGCAAGCGCCTGCCGGCCCAGAAGCCCAAGGCCGCCGCGCCTCCCAAGAAGAAGGCGGCGAGCAAGCCCAAGGCCTCGGCCCGTCGCACCTCCAAGCCCGCGCTGCGCGCCATCGACGGCGGCCGCTCCAGCCTCCGCTGAGCCCCAGCCACGGGCCCGGCAGGTCGAGTTGACAATCTGGGCCCATCTTGTCAAATATGACAAGAATGGGCACGGACACGAAGACTCCCGCCAGGCCCGCGGCGGAGGACGCACGGAGGCACCGCTTGCTGGACGCGGCGCTCGGCGTCTTCCTGCGCTACGGCTTCCGCAAGACGTCCATGGACGAGGTGGCCCGGGCCGCCGACATCTCGCGCCAGGGGCTGTACCTCCACTTCGCGACGAAGGAGGAGCTGTTCCAGGCCACCTTGCGGCACGCGATGGAGGGCGCGCTCCAGCGGGCCCGCGAGGGCCTCTCGGACGGCTCCCTGTCCGTCGAGGCCCGGCTGGTGCGCGGGTTCGACGCGTGGATGGGACACTTCGTGGGCAGCGTGGGCGCGGGGGCGTCGGACCTGACCGAGGTGGTGAACGGCACCGCCGCGCGCGAGGTCGTCGTCCAGCACGAGGCCCTGTTCGTGGAAGCGGTGACGAAGGTGGTGCGGGCCTCGGGGCTCGCGGCCGCCTACAAGCCGGCGGGACTGTCCGCCCGGCAGCTCGTGGACACGCTGAACGCCACGGCGCGAGGACTCAAACACAGCGGTGACACACGCGAGGCCTTCGTCGATGGGTTGACCCTCGCCGTGCGCGCGCTGTGCATGCCCTTGGGAGCAGCCCGATGAAGACACGAGGAACGGCCCGACGCGTGCTGCGTCGAGGGATGATGGGACTGGGCGCGGCGCTGGTGCTGGGCACGCTCTTCCTGGTCGTGGATGGCTACACGGCCTTCGGCAAGCGGGCGACGGGGGAGCGCAGGGCGCGCATGGAGCGCTCGCCCCAGTGGAAGGACGGGCGCTTCGTGAACCCACAGCCCCTGGTGAACCACTACGGGGAGATGTTCGGGGGACTGCTCGACGCCAGCCCCCATGCGAGCCCCCAGGCCCCGCTCGCCGTGGAGCCCATCGACCCGAAGCGCTTCCAGACGCCGCCCGCGTCGGGCCTGCGGGTGACGTGGATGGGGCACTCGTCGCAGCTGGTGGAGCTCGACGGCCTGCGCATCCTGACGGACCCGGTGTGGAGCGAGCGCGTGTCCCCCTTCACCTGGGCGGGCCCCAAGCGCTGGTTCCAGCCGCCCATCGCGATGAAGGACCTGCCGCCCATCGACGCCGTCGTCGTCTCCCACGACCACTACGACCACCTGGACCAGCCGACGATGGTGGCGCTGAAGGAGCAGACGAAGGCGGTCTTCATCGTCCCGCTCGGCGTGGGTGCGCACCTGGAGTACTGGGGCGTGCCGGTGGACCGCATCGTGGAGCTCGACTGGTGGGAGCGCACGAAGGTGGGGGCGGTGGACATCGTCGCCACGCCCGCGCGCCATGCGTCCGGCCGGTACCTGTTCGACAACGACGCCAAGCTCTGGGCCAGCTACGCCTTCGTGGGCCCCACGCGCCGCGCCTGGTTCTCCGGCGACACGGGGCTGTTCCCGGCGATGAAGGACATCGGCGAGAAGCTGGGACCCTTCGACGTGACGATGATTGAGACGGGGCAGTACCACCGGGCGTGGCCGGACTGGCACATCGGTCCGGAGCAGGCGGTGCTGGCACACCAGATGCTACGGGGGCAGGTGATGCTGCCCATCCACTGGGCCCTCTTCGGGCTCGCCTACCACGGTTGGACGGAGCCCGCCGAGCGGGTGCGCGCGGCGGCCACCAGCGCCTCCGTGACGTTGCTGCTGCCCCGGCCGGGGCAGAGCGTGGAGCCGGGCGCGGATCCCGTCCGCGAGCAGTGGTGGCCCACGCTGACGTGGGAGACGGCGGCGCAGCATCCGGTGCTCTCGACGGGCATGGACGGCCCTGTCACCGTCACCTCTCCAGGCGGGCCCGCCGCTCGCTGACCGAAGGCGAAAATGGAACCGCGAAGTCGACGCAGCTTCCAGGCCATCCAGCTCAAGCACATCGCCCACATCTTCGGGCGCATGGTGCGCCTGAGGGCGTACGGCGGCGCGGTGCTGATGCTCGCCGTGTCCACCGCGGCGCTCGCGGATGGCGCGCCCTGGCGACGCTACTGGCTGGTGGGGCAGGTGGTGGTGGCGCTGTCGTTCTTCTTCTACGAGCTGCGCCGCTACGAGCGCGAGGGGCTCACCACCCGGAGCATCTCCGGCAACCTCGCGGTGGGCATCTTCCTGGAGCAGAGCCTGACGTGGGGCACGGGAGGGCTGGCCAGTCCGCTGCTGCCCCTGGTGTTGCCGCTCGCCTTCGTGGGCGCCGCCGTGCTGCCCCAGCGGCAGCGGTGGGCGTTGATGGCGGCGGAGCTGGTCCTGGTGTCGCTCCTGTCCGCGGCCCACCTGTTCGAGTGGACCCCGCCGTTGCACCTGTCGTTCCTGGGCGAGCCTCCCAAGGCGATGTTGTTCGCCATCGCCGTGGGGATGTTGTTCCTGGTCGTCGCGGCCAACATCGTGGGCGCCGCCATCCGCGGCACCTTCGAGGACATGCTCACCGAGTCCTTCCTCCAGCGTGACGAGCTCTTCGCCACGCACCGCACCCACGCACGGACGCTGGAGGCGCTGTCGGGAGAGATTGCCCACGAGCTGAAGAACCCCCTGGCCACGGTGAAGGGGCTCACGCAGCTCATGCTCCGAGAGGACGGACGCGCGCAGCCTCGCGAGCGACTGGAGGTGCTCGCGGGCGAGGTGACGCGGATGCAGGGCATCCTGGAGGAGTTCCTCAACTTCTCGCGCCCGCTCGTCCCGCTCTCGGTCAACCAGGTGGACCTGGCGTCGCTGTGTGACGAGGCGCTCGTCCTCCACGAGGGCCTGGCCACCGAGCACCAGGTGCGGCTGTCGCGCGGTGGGGACGGGCCGGTGCTCGCGGTGTGTGACGCTCGCAAGGTGAAGCAGGTGGTGATGAACCTGCTCCACAACGCCATCGAGGCCAGCCCTCCGGGAGGCCAGGTGTCCATGGATGTCGAGTCGGGGAGCGCGGGTGACGTGCGAGTCACCGTCCGTGACTCGGGCACGGGGCTGTCGCCGGAGCTGGTCGACCGCGTCTTCGAGGCGGGGGTCACCACGAAGGCACGGGGCTCGGGACTGGGGTTGACGGTGGCGCGCGCGCTGGCGCGGCAACACGGGGGCGACGTGACGCTGCGCAACGAGGACACGGGGGGCTGTATCGCGGAGCTGATGTTGCCTCGGGAGCTGCCCGCGGGCACGCTCGATGGCGTGCGGGAGCGGGAGGTGGCGCGTGCGGGCTGAGGCGAACGAGACGACTCGCGTGCTCGTGGTCGATGACGACGCGGGCGTGCGCTTCACGCTCAAGGAGATGCTCCGGAGTCTGCGGGGCGTGGAGGTGGAGCAGGCCGAGGACGGCGCGGCCGCGCTGGAGAAGCTCGCGGCGCGTCCCTTCGAGCTGGTCATCACGGACCTGCGCATGCCCCGGATGGACGGCCTGGAGCTGGTGCGCCGCGTGAGCGCGACGCCGAGGGCTCCGCGCCTCATCGTCATCACCGCGCATGGCTCGGAGCGCTTCGCGGTGGAGGCGGTGAAGGCCGGCGCCTACGACTACTTCCGCAAGCCCTTCGACGTGGACGAGCTGCTCGCCGTCGTCACGCGCGCGCTCGAGTCCGTGCGCCTGCGGGACGAGAACGAGCGACTGACCGGAGAGCTCAACCTGTCGCGCTCGCTGGTCTTCTCCTCGGAGTCCATGGGGCGGCTGGCGCAGCTGGTCCAGCGCGCGGGCTCGCGAGACGTGACGGTGCTCATCACGGGCGAGAGCGGCACGGGCAAGGAGCGCGTGGCGGAGGCGCTGGTGCGCGCCTCGCCGCGCGCGAACCGTCCCTATCTGCGCTTCAACTGCGCGGCGCTCACCGAGGAGCTCGCGGAGGCGGAGCTGTTCGGACACTCGAAGGGCGCCTTCACCGGGGCCGTCAAGTCGCGCCAGGGCCTGTTCCGCGAGGCTGACGGGGGCACGCTGCTCCTCGACGAGGTCGGTGAGCTGGCACCGCCGCTCCAGGCCAAGCTGCTGCGAGTGCTCCAGGAGGGCGAGGTCCGCCCGGTGGGAGAGGACCGGCCCGTGAAGGTGGACGTGCGAATCCTGGCGGCGACGCACCGCGACCTCCGCAAGCGCGCGGCGGAGGGACAGTTCCGCGAGGACCTCTACTACCGGCTCAACGTGGTGCAGCTCCGCGTGCCACCGCTGAGGGAGCGGCCGGAGGACATCCCCGTGCTCTCGCGCATGTTCCTGGACCGCTTCAGCGGCCGCTTCCACACGGGCCGCCTGGCGCTTCCGGAGGGGTTCTTCGAGAAGCTCTCCGCGCTGCCATGGCCCGGCAACGTGCGCGAGCTGGAGAACACGCTGGAGAGCCTGGTGGCGCTGTCCAGTGACGGCGAGCTGGACCTGGCCCTCCTGCCGCCCCCCGTCACCACCGGTGCGCCAGCGACGATGGCGCAGTCCGAGGTGCCACCTCGCGGCGAGGAGGCTGGGGCAGGTCTGGGGCTCAAGGAGCGGGTGGAGGCCTACGAGCGCGGGCTCATCCTGGACGCGCTGCGCATCGAGGGCGGCAACCGCAGTGGCGCGGCGCGGCGTCTGGGCATTGGCCGGGCCACGCTCCACGACAAGCTGCGCAAATACGGACTGGACAGCGCCCCCGAGGAAGGCGGAGAGGGGAAGGGCTGAACCCGGGCGGCTCGGGAACAAACGTCGTTCCGGGGAGTTCGGGGCCGGCTTGCGTCCCCCACGATGTCGCGTCTCTTCCAGGAGCGTGCATGTCCCCCGTATCCCGTCGCCTCGTGGCAGTGTTGCTGTGCGTCCTCGGCAGTCCCGCGGTGGCCCAGCGCTCGAAACCGCCCGAGGGCCCGCCTCCGGAGCGTGCCGAGCGCATCCGCAAGGGCTACACCAAGTTCGAGTACCGCATCCCCATGCGGGACGGCGTGAAGCTCTTCACGTCCGTCTACGCGCCGGTGGATGCGTCGCCGGCGAAGAAGTACCCCATCCTGTTGGTCCGCACGCCCTACAGCGTCGCGCCCTATGGGCTGGACCGGTACCGCGGCGCCCTGGGGCCGGGTGAGGAGTTCGAGAAGGACGGCTACATCTTCGTCTTCCAGGACGTGCGCGGCCGGAACATGTCGGAGGGCGAGTTCGTCAACGTGCGGCCGCACAACCCGAACAAGCGCGGGCCCAAGGACATCGACGAGAGCACGGACACGTACGACACCATCGACTGGATGGTGAAGCGCCTGCCGAACAACAACGGCAAGGTGGGGCAGTGGGGCATCTCGTATCCGGGCTTCTACACGTCGGCGGGCGCCATCGACTCGCACCCGGCGCTCAAGGCCGTATCGCCGCAGGCGCCCATCGCGGACTGGTTCTGGGACGACATGCACCGGCATGGCGCCTTCAACCTGACGCTGGCGTTCAACTTCTTCTCCAGCTTCGGCAAGCCGAGGCCCGCGCCGACGGACAACGAGGACTGGAACCGCTTCCCGTTCGGCACGCCGGATGGGTATCAGTTCTTCCTGGACCTGGGGCCGCTGAGCAACGCGGAGACGAAGCACATGAAGGGGGACGTCGCGTTCTGGAAGGACGTGGTCGCGCACCCCAACTACGACGCCTTCTGGCAGGCGCGGAACCTCTTGCCCCACCTGAAGAACATCAAGGCGGCGGTGCTGACGGTGGGCGGGTGGTACGACACGGAGGACCTGTACGGACCGCTGCGGACGTACGCGGCCATCGAGAAGCAGAACCCGGGGACGCAGAACACGCTGCTCATCGGACCGTGGCCGCACGGTGGCTGGGCGCGGGGCGAGGTCGACAAGCTGGCGGACACGGAGTTCGGCTTCAACACGGCGGAGGCGTTCCAGACGCTGGCGCAGGGGTTCTTCAAGTACCACCTCAAGGGAGGCGCGAAGCCCGAGGTGCCGGAGGCGATGGTGTTCGAGACGGGCGCCAACCGCTGGCGTCAGTTCGACGCGTGGCCGCCGAAGGGGCTGCGTGAGACGCGGCTGTTCTTCCAGCCCAAGGGTGGGTTGTCGATGAAGGCGCCCGCGGGGACGAACCCGGCGGAGTCCTTCGCCGAGTACATCAGCGACCCGGCGAAGCCCGTGCCGTACACGCAGGAGATCCTGACGCGCTGGAGCAGCAGCTTCATGGCGGAGGACCAGCGCTTCGCGTCGACGAGGCCGGACGTGCTGGTGTTCCAGACGGAGCCGCTGGAGCAGGACCTCACGGTGGCGGGTCCGCTGGATGCGGAGTTGTGGGTCTCCACGACGGGCTCGGACGCGGACTGGGTGGTGAAGCTGGTGGACGTGAACCCGGGCACGATGCGCGGCTGGTCGCGCGCCGACGCGGAGAAGGGGCTGGAGAACCGGGGCGCGCAGCAGACGCTGATTCGCGGCGAGCCGTTCCGCGGCCGCTTCCGCGACAGCTACAGCGAGCCCAAGCCCTTCAAGCCGAACGAGGTGACGAAGGTGCGCTTCACGATGAACGACGTGTTCCACACGTTCCAGCGCGGGCACCGGGTGATGATCCAGGTCCAGTCCAGCTGGTTCCCGTTCATCGACCGGAACCCGCAGACCTACGTGCCCAACATCTTCGAGGCGAAGGAGTCGGACTTCACGCGCGCCTTCCATCGCGTGTACCACTCCTCCACGCATCCGAGCTCGCTCAAGGTGGGCGTGCTGCCGTCGCTGGACGCGCAGGGCGGGTGATGCCCTGCCTGACCGCTCGCTCCGTGGCGGAGGACGCATCCTCGCTGGATGCATGAGGTGGGGGCGCGGCACGGTCGTCCGCTCGGTGGCGGACGACGCGCCGTCAACAGCCGACCAGCGCGACGGCGGTGGAAGGATGACACGGCATTCGGTTCGCCTCCGGCACCCGCCGAGGAGGCACGGCGAGCGGCGCCGGACACCCAGGACCGCTCGATGCACCCTGGCTCGTAGCCTCAGCCGCACTCGAGGTGGGCATGGCGCCACCCCGGGGTGCACAGGGTGGCGGGCCCGAGGGCGCATGTGTCAGGCATCGCCCGCTCGACGAGGCGTGAGGGTTGACGGACGGGAGATCCCCTCCCGTTCCTGTTAGGTTTCGCCGCATCGCGGGACGACGGACGGGAGGGTGGGACAGTGACTGGCACCGAGGGGCCCGACAACGGGCTGGTGCGACTCGACGGGAGTGAGGGCGAGGGAGGAGGGCAGATCCTCCGCTCGGCGTTGTCGCTGTCGCTCATCACCGGCCGACCGTTCCACATCACCCACCTGCGCTCGCGGAGGGACCCTCCCGGACTGCGTCCGCAACATCTGGCGTGTGTGCGCGGCGCGGAGGTCCTGGGCGGCACGAGTGAGGGCGCCTCCGTGGGCGCCTCGGAGCTCTCCTTCACCCCGGGCTCCGTGCGCGCCGGGGACTACCTGGTCGAGGTGGGCACCGCCGGGAGCACACCGCTCCTGTTCCAGTGTCTCGTCTATCCGCTGGCCCTCGCGGGCGGCGGACGGCTGACGCTGCGCGGTGGGACGCACCTGCCGCACAGTCCCAGCTTCCACTACGTGGCCACGGTCTGGCAGCCGGTGGCCATGGCGTACGGGCTGCCGGTGCACCTCACCATGCCGCAGGCGGGCTTCTACCCCGAGGGCGCGGGGGAGCTGGTCGCGGAGGTGGGCGCGCCCAGGCAGCCGCCGCTGCTGGTGGAGCTGCCCGCGCGTGGGATGCTGCACGAGGTGCATGTCTCGTCCTTCGTGGGCGGCTTGCCCTTCAGCATCGCGGAGCGACAGTCGCGAGCCACGGTGGCGACGCTGCGCGAGCGAGGCATCGTCGCGGAGGCGGAGAACCGGCCGCTGCCCGTGACGCGTTCGACGGGCACGGTGACCTTCGTGCTCGCCCAGTTCGAGCACACCATCGCGGGCTTCACGGCGCTGGGAGAGAAGGGCCGTCCCGCGGAAGAGGTGGGGCGCGAAGCGGGCGAGGCCCTGGCGCACTTCATGGAGACCGGCGGCGCGCTGGACGAGTACCTCGCGGATCAGATCCTCCTGCCCGCGGCGCTGCTGGCCTCGGGCCGATTGGGGAAGGCGGAGCCCGGGACCACGCGCTTCACGGCGGCGCGGGTGACGGACCACCTGACGACACACGCGCGCGTCGTGGAGCGCTTCCTGCCGGTGCGCGTCCAGGTGGACGCGAGCGGGGCCGTCGAGGTACGCCCCGCGAGATGAGTCCTCCTGCCCCCGAAGTCATGGCGTTGCTGGCCCGCGTCTACGGCACGAACAGCACCTTCTTCGACGACGACGGGAACTACTGCCACCGCATCCCCACCTCCTTCACGAAGGAGGACCACCAGCGCCTGAAGACCGCGGGGATGGTGCCCAACACCTTCGTGCAGTGGGAGCACGACGAGGTCATCCAGAAGTTGCGCAAGGCCGCCAAGGCCGTGGACCTGCAACGCGCCGCGGATGCGTTCGTGGCCTCGATGACCTCCGCCGATGTAGCGTGGTTGGCCGTCCTGCCCGCCGCCATCCTCGGGCGCGCGATGCCGACCCACAAGGAAGACCCCATGGGCGGTGGCCACTGCCGGGTCTGCTTCTTCGAGGAAGATGCCGTCGACGCCACCTGCACCGCGTACCTGAATCACGTCCAGGGGGCGATGTGGGGGGCGGCGCAACCGACGGAGGGCGTGCTCACCCTGACGCGGGCCCTGGACCAGAAGGCCGCCGGGTGGCCCAAGCCCACGCCGCGCGATGTCTGGGTGTTCCACCAGATACTGGACCTGCTGCGCCGCCTTCCGCCCGCGTCGCGCTACAGCCATGCGCGCACCGCGCTCCACAAGGCGAAGCTGCTGAGCGCCAGCAGCACCTATCGCTGCGAGACGGTGCTGGAGGCGCTCGCGTTCATCAGCATCCTCGAGACGCCCGAGCACCCGGGCCTGCTGACCCGCTTCACCCGGGCCGTGGAGCGCGACCAGCGCCCCACGATTCGGGTCGAGGTCCCGGCCCCGCTGGCGTGGTGGTCGGCCAAGGACGGCGTCCGGAACGAGAACGTCGAGAAGCTGTTCGGCCACCTCGATCGACCGAAGAAGGAACCCGTCGCCGCCCCGGCACCGCCGGCCACGAAGCGACGCAAGCCGGTCAGCGCGGCGACTCCCGCCAGCGCGAAGCCGAAGTCCCTCCCAGGGCCGCCGACGCCGGGCAGCGTGTATGCCATCCAGTTCCGCGAGGACCTCTGGGGCGCGGCCTATTGCCACCAGGTGCGCACCGATGAGCCCTCCGGAACCCTGCGCGGCCGGATGGAGTTCCTCGACCTCTTGTCCCCCACGCCGCCCACGGCGGAGCAGGTCGTGGGCCTCGGGTTCAGGGACCGCCTGAACGGCGAGCGCTGGCAGACCTGGTGCGCGAGCCTCGACAAGACCACCGGCATCAAGCGCATCGCGGTGGACGTGCCCGCGCCAGAGCACCGCCAACCCATGCCGACGCGCCTCCCCGTCGGTGGCGCCAAGGACCTGAAGCACCTCGCGGGCTGGAACTTCAAGGAGGTCTGAAGAACGGCGACCTTGCCGCGTAACCTTCGCGCGGGGTGCGGGTTTTCATGGGGCCATTTCAGGAGGAAGGTCCCATGAAGCGAAGCGGAACGACGCGGTTCATCTGGGCGTGTGCGTTGTGGTCCCTGGGCAGTGTCGGCTGTGGTCATCCCGACGCCGCGCTCGAAGCGAATGAAGGGACGACGCGCGCGGCCCTCACGGTGTACGAGCAGGCCGCGCTCGACACCGCCAACAACGCGGCGGGCTGCAAGTCGCTCGGGAACTTCTACTGGGAGATCGGCACCGGGACAGGGCCGCTCTACGGCCTGTCGAAGGGGAGCGGCATCACGGCGACGACGGTGATGCCCATCGCCTCCGCGAGCAAGTGGCTCTACGCAGGCGCCTACGTGGAGTCCAAGGGCTACGCGAACCTCACCGTGGACGAGAAGAAGCGCCTCAACTTCACCAGCGGCTACATCGACGAGAACACCACGCTGTGTGACGTGGCCGGGACGAACGTGTCCACGTGCTATGGGGCGTCGTTCAAGGACGTCACCTACCGCCCGCTGCAGAATGGCCGCTACTTCTACAACGGCGGCCACATGCAGAAGCTGGCGCTGGATGACATGCCCCTGCGCAGGGGCACGGGCATCGCGAGCGTGATGGACTGGCTAAACCCCTTGCTGGGCACCACCTTCCCGGAGTCCGACAGCGACGTGGCCCCCGCGGGGGGCTTCTCCGGGAGCGCGGCGCAGTACCGCGTCTTCCTCTTGAAGCTGCTCAACAACCAGACCGCGCTGGCCACCCGGCTGACGGTGGACGCGGTGCCGGCCGGGCCCGGGGGCGCGGGGGTGTCGTTCACGCCGTGGACCGCGGGTGAGGCGTACTACGGGCTGGGGCACTGGATTGAAGGGGAGCGCGTCGGCGGCACCTGGACGGTGACGGGACACTCGTCCGCGGGGGCCTTCGGCTTCTACCCGTGGGTGAACGCGGCCCGGACCCGGTACATGGTCCTGGCGCGCCTGCGTCAGCTGGGGAGCGAGGAGGGCGAGAAGTCACGGGCCTGCGCGCAGAGCATCCGCACGGCCTACGAGACGGGGGTGGCGCAGCCGTAGGCCGCGCCGTCGGCTCCAGTTCGACGGAGAGCTGGAGCGCGAGGGTGCTTCAGGCCGCCTCGTCGTCGGCGCGGTTGGAGTTGTTCCCGAAGGTGTTGATGTTGTCCATGTCCTTCGACGTGTTCCGGAAGGCCCGGATGGCGAAGGGGATGGCGACGAGGAACACGATGCCGGCGAGGCCCGCGGCCTTCCAGGGGAAGGGCTGGGTCTTCACCTGGATGTCCTTGCCGTAGTTGTTGAGGTTGTTGCCCATGGCGCGCTGCTTGGCGGCCTCGCGCTCCTCGGCGGTGAGCTCACGGGGGGCGTTGAATTCCTGGACCGGTTTGCGCGGCTGGGCCAGCGCGGCTCCGCCCGTCGCGAGCGCGAGGACGAGGAGGAGTCGGGCAAGGGAAGGGGTTCGCATGGCGGGGGAGGCTATCACGACCCAACGGGCCTGCTGAACAGGGCTTGCACCGGGAGAGCGTGTCCAGTACGCGCCTGGGTGCCCACATCGACCTCGGGACGCCATGCTGCGCCTGCCCTTCCTCGCCATCGCCAACCTGTTGCTGCTCCTGCGAACCCTCCTGGGTGCGCCCTTCCGGATGTTCGCGGCCGGGAGCCGTCCGGCCTACGTGCGCTTCCGCCTGACGGGGGATCCGCCGTACCGGGAGCAGCGCAAGCCCCGGTTCTCACTGGGGGGTGGCTCGAAGCCGGAGCCCTCGGACGTGACGTCCCTGGAGAAGTTCGGCGAGGCGCTGCGGCTGTTGGCGCGGGACGCCAAGGTGAAGGGGGTGTTGCTGGAGGTGGAGGGGTTGGGGTTGCCCCAGGCGAAGCGAGACGCGCTGCTGGCGTTGCTGGCGGAGTTCCGTGCTGCGGGCAAGCGGGTGGTGACGTGGGCGGTGATGGTGGACACGGATTCGTATCCGGTGCTCTGCGCGGCGGACGAGGTGCTGCTCGCGCCGATGGGGCGGCTGGAGCTGGTGGGGTACGCGGCGGAGTCGACGGCGTTGGGGGAGGGGCTGTCGCGCATCGGCATCCGGCCGCAGTTCATCCGGCGCGGTGACTACAAGACAGCGCCGGAGCTGTTCACGCACCCGGAGGTCTCCGACATCCAGCGGCGCACGGTGGAGTCGTTCCTGGACGAGCGCTACGCCGCGCTGGTGGAGGCGGTGTCCGCGGCGCGGAAGAAGACGCCGGACGAGGTGAGGGCGCTCATCGACCAGGGGCCGTACAGCGCGCAACGAGCGCAGGCGGCGGGGCTGGTGGATGGGCTGGTGAGCGAGGTGGACCTGCCGCTGCACCTGGGGATGGTGGAGAAGAAGGACGGCGCGGCTCCGGAGGATGACGACACGGAGCTGGAGCCGATGGAGATGTACCTGGAGACGGTGCCGTTTCCGCCGGTGAAGTGGCGGCGGTGGAAGCGCAAGCCCCGGCTGGCGTTCGTGCCGGTGTCCGGGATGATTGTCCCCGGGAGCGGGAACGCGGGGGGCCGGTTCGCGACGTCGGACGCGGTGGTGAAGGGGTTGAGGGCGGCGGCGCGGGACAAGCGGTCCAAGGCCATCCTCCTGTATGTGAACAGCCCGGGTGGGGCGGCGATCGCCTCGGAGCAGATCCTCGAGGTGGTGCAGCGGGTGGCGAAGAAGAAGCCCGTGATTGCGTACATGGACCGGGTCTGCGCCAGTGCGGGCTACATGGTGGCGCTGGGCGCGAAGGAGCTGTGGAGCGCGCCGCACGCGGTGGTGGGCTCCATTGGCGTGTTCGCGGGCAAGTTCGACACGTCCGGGCTGATGCAGATGTTGGGCATCCACAAGACGGTGATCACGCGCGGGGCGAACGCGGGGCTGCTGTCGTTCTCGCGCGCGTTCACGGAAGGGGAGCGGGCCGCGCTCGAGGCGGACATCGAGGAGATGTACCAATCCTTCCTGGGGCACGTGGCGAAGGCGCGCGGGCGGACCAAGGAGGAGATCCACGCGCTGGCCGAGGGCCGCGTGTACTCGGGCCTGCGCGCCAAGGAGGCCGGGCTGGTGGACAAGCTCGGCGGGTTCGAGGAGGCGTGCCGGTACGCGCTGTCGCTCGCGAAGGTGGCGCCGGGTGACTTCGAGTTGAAGTCCTACGGTGCGCCCGCGCCGCGGATGTCATTGCTGAAGCTCCTGATGGGCGCAGCGCACCCGGCCACGTATGCCCTGTGCCCGGTGTCGTGGGACCTGAGCGGCGATGCGAAGGAGATGCTCGTGTCGTTGGCGGACGAGCCCGAGGTCGACTCGTGGCTGCGCCGGTTCGCGCACAAGCTCCGTGGTACGGTCCGCGCCCCATGAAGCGCACCGTCCTCACAGGGCTCCTCGTGCTGGCCCCCGCCTGCGCCACGCCGTCGCGGGAGCCCGTCTCCGTCGCGGAGGCCTACGCGCGAGCCCTCGACGAGGGACGGCTCCAGGACGCCTACGCCCTCACCACCAACGGCCCCGACGGGGAGACGGCCTTCCTGGAGCGCTACTCGGACGAAGCCACCCGCCGAGAGCGCGCCGCCGCCGTCCGCTCCAGCGCCGAGGTCCTCGAGGCCCGAGCCCCCGCGCTCACCCTCGCGCGCTCCGGCCCCGACTGGCGCGTCGTCGAGGCCCGCCCGGCCGATGTCCCTCGCGCCGCGCTCCGCCGCTTCCTCGACGCCTCCGACGCCAAGGACTGGAAGACCGCCTACGGCCTCCTCGCCGCTCCCTTGCGCGCCCGCTACACCCCCGAGCGGCTCAAGGAGGACTTCGAGCGCGAGCCCCTCTCAAAGGAGCGCCTGCGCCGGGCCCGGCTCGCCCTCAACACCCACGTGCGAGTCGGCGCCGGTGAGGCCGTCTTCCCCCTGGGCGACGAGCGCGCCGTCCTCCTGGTCCTCGAGGACGGCGAGTACCGTGTCTTGGCCCTGGAATAGGCCCGCCTGCCCGTTCCCACAGTGTCCCTGATGGACACCTTCAGCCTGTCGACACCCTCCGGCCCTCCAGTCCGCCGCCAGGGTGCGTCCTGGGCCACACCGCGTTAAACGACGTTGTACAGCTCCTCCCGGACTGGCATGTTCCGCGCCCCTGGGGGTGCTCCCAAGCGCCCGTTTTCCAAAAGGTTTCAGGTGTCCCGATGAGCGTTACCGAGGCCGACGTCCTCGCGGCCATGTCGAAGGTGATCGATCCCGAGCTGCACGTGGATCTGGTGAAGGCCGGAATGGTGAAGGACGTCCGCGTCACCGGCGACACCGTCAAACTCAAGATCGAGCTCACCACGCCCGCCTGCCCCATGAAGGGGAAGATCCAGGCCGACTCCGAGGCCGCCCTCAAGGCCGTCCCCGGCCTGAAGTCCTTCAACATCGAGTGGGGCGCCCAGGTCCGCTCCGCCGGCGGCGGTGTCCCCGCGGGCGCGCTGCTCCCCAAGGTGAAGAACATCATCCTCGTCGGAGCGGGGAAGGGCGGCGTCGGCAAGAGCACCGTCGCCGTCAACCTGGCCACCGCCCTGGCCCAGCACGGCGCCAAGGTCGGCCTGCTCGACGCCGACTTCTACGGCCCCTCCGTCCCCCTGATGACGGGCCTGGGCGACAAGAAGCCCGTCAGCCCCGACGGCAAGTCGCTGGATCCGCTCATCGCCCACGGCCTCAAGGTCATGTCCATCGGCTTCCTCGTCGAGGCCGACCAGGCCCTCATCTGGCGTGGCCCCATGCTCCACGGCGCGCTGATGCAGCTGGTGCGCGACGTGAACTGGGGCGAGCTCGACTACCTCGTCCTGGACCTGCCCCCGGGCACCGGTGACGTGGCCCTGTCGCTGTCGCAGTCCATCCGCGCCGCGGGGGCGGTGCTCGTCACCACGCCGCAGGACGTCGCCCTGGCCGACGTGGTCCGCGCCAAGCAGATGTTCGACAAGGTCCACATCCCCGTGCTGGGCATCGTGGAGAACATGTCCCAGTTCGTCTGCCCGAACTGCTCGCACGTCACCCCCATCTTCAACCACGGCGGTGGTCGCAAGGCCGCGGAGATGTTCGGCATCCCGTTCCTCGGGGAAGTTCCGCTGGACTTGAAGGTGCGTGTGTCGGGAGACTCGGGCGTACCGGTGGTGGTGGGCGCCAAGGACAGCCCGGAGGCCAAGGCCTTCCTGGAGGTCGCTCGCAACATCGCGGGCCGCGTGTCCGCGCAGAGCGCCAAGAGCATCCCGCTGCCGGTGGTGCAGGCACGCTGACCCACCCAGGAGACGCTTCATGCCCCCGGCCGGCAACGACGAGTATCCCGACGACCCGCTCATCGACGAGGACCGTTCCGGCCGGGAAGGGCGCTCGGGGCCCGCGGGCTTCGTCCCGGAGTTCGTCCGCCGCATGGCCGTCGCCGGCCTGGGCGCCCTCTTCATGACCGAAGAGGGCATCCGCAACCTCGCCGGCCAGCTCAAGCTCCCGAAGGAAGCCCTCGGCTTCATCCTCTCCCAGGCGGAGAAGACCAAGGATGAAGTCACGGGAGCGATCACCGAGGAGCTCCGCCGCTTCCTCCAGTCCGAGAAGCTGCGCGACGAGTTCCTCAAGCTGGTCTCCGGCATGACGCTGGAGATCAAGGCGCAGGTCCGGCTCGTCCCGCCGGACAAGGCCGAGAAGCTCGGTGAGGATGAGCCCGAGCAGCCCGCCGCCGAGCCGCGCCCCAAGGAGAAGAAGCACGCCGCGGCCCCCACCGCGCGCGTGGTCATCTCCGAGCTCAATGCCCGCCGCCCCGGCTCCCGGCGCTCGAAGAAGGAGTAGCGGTGGCGGACACGCCTCCCCCTGAAACACCCGCCGCGCCCGCGCGGAAGGGTTTCCGTTCCTCGCCGCTCGCCAAGCGGCTGCCTCTGCTGCTGGCCGTCGGGCTGGGCCTGTGGCTCTGGCAGGTGACCGGCATCCCCGAGCGCGAGCTGGTCATCCACCCCTCGGGTGACGGCTGGCGCCAGGCGCGCGCCGTGGACCTCCAGGTGAGCGGCGCGGACGGCGAGCTCATCAAGCGCGAGGAGCGCTTCTTCGGCGACACCGGCGCGCCCCCGGAGCTCACCTTCAAGGTGGACCTGCCCGAGGGCGACTTCCGCGCGGTGTTCTTCGTGAAGCTCGCGGGGCGCGAGGAGCGCCAGCGCGTGGAGGAGCGACTGTCGGTGGGGGAGGAGCGGTACATCGTCCGCCAGGTGGAGTTGCCCGCCGCGACTCGTTGACCGCCCCGGGGGCGTGGGCTAAGGCCGCTCGACGTCATTCACATTCCGACCGAGGGGTTCGAGAGCACCATGGCAACGGAGCACATCGTCGTCGTCGGCGCCGGGCAGATGGGCGCGGGCATCGCGCAGGTGGCATTGCAGGCGGGTCTGCGCGTCACGCTGGCGGACGTGTCCAAGGAAGGTCTCGCCAAGGGCGCGGACCGCATCCGCGCGGGCCTGAAGAAGCTGGTGGAGAAGGGCAAGCTCGACGCCGCGAAGCAGCAGGCCGCCGAGGCCAACCTCGCCACCCTCACGAATGTCACCGAGGCGAAGGATGTCGACTTCGCCATCGAGGCGGTGACGGAGAACGAGGACCTCAAGCGCCGCATCTTCCAGGACCTGGACGCCGTCGTCCGGCCGGGCGGCATCCTCGCCACCAACACCTCCTCCATCCCCATCACCCGCATCGCCGCGTCCACGAAGCGCCCCGAGTCCGTCATCGGCATGCACTTCATGAACCCGGTGCCGGTGATGCAGCTGGTGGAGCTCATCCGCGGCGCCGCGACGTCCGACGAGACCTACGCCACCACGCGCACGCTGTCCGAGCGCATGGGCAAGACGACGGTCGTCTCCAAGGACTTCCCGGGCTTCATCGTCAACCGCATCCTCATCCCGATGCTGAACGAGGCCTGCTACGCGCTGATGGAGGGCCTGGGCTCCGCGGAGGACATCGACACCGCGATGAAGCTGGGCACCAACCAGCCCATGGGCCCGCTGCAGCTGGCCGACTTCATCGGCCTGGACACGGTGCTCTACATCGCCGAGGTGCTGCACAAGGGCCTGGGTGACTCGAAGTACCGCCCGTGCCCGCTGCTGCGTCAGTACGTGGACGCCGGCTGGTACGGCAAGAAGAGCGGCCGCGGCTTCTACAAGTACTGAGCCCAGAGAGGACACCGGACCATGACCTACGAGAACCTCCGACTGGAGCACGACGGCGCGGTCGCCACGCTGACCATCGACCGTCCCAAGGCGCTCAACGCCCTCAACAACAAGACGCTGCAGGAGTTCGAGGCGGCGGTGCGCTCGCTCGGCGTCGAGACGCGCGTGCTCATCGTCACCGGCGGAGGCGAGAAGGCCTTCGTCGCGGGCGCGGACATCGCGGAGATGGCGGCGCTGAACGAGTCCCAGGCGCAGGAGTTCGCCGCCCTGGGCCACCGCGCGCTCGCGCTGCTGGAGTCCTTGACCATCCCCACCATCGCCGCGGTGAACGGCTTCGCGCTGGGCGGCGGCTGTGAGCTGGCCCTGGCGTGCGACTTCATCTACGCGTCCGAGAAGGCGCAGCTCGGCCTGCCGGAAGTGGGCCTGGGGGTCATCCCGGGCTTCGGTGGCACGCAGCGGCTCACCCGCGTGGTGGGCCGGGCCCGCGCGAAGGAGCTCATCTTCACGGGCGCGCGCATCGACGCGGCCAAGGCGAAGGAGATCGGCCTGGTGCTGGAGGTGCTGCCGGCCGACGGGCTGCTCGCGCACTGCCGCGCCGTCGCGGCGAAGATGCTCAAGAACAGCCCCCTGGCCATCGGCAAGGCCAAGCGGGTCATCGAGCAGGGCGCGGACAAGGACCTCACCGAGGCCAACACGCTCGAGCGCCAGGGCTTCGCGGAGCTGTTCGGCTCCGAGGACCAGCGCGAGGGCATGAAGGCGTTCCTCGAGAAGCGCCCCGCGAGCTTCACGGGCAAGTGACTCACGCGCGCGCGGTCAGGAGTCTCCTCACGGCCCTCCTGGCCGCGTCACCGGCCCGCGCCGAGCTTGTCCCGACGAGCGTCCTGGAAGAGGGCCTGCGCCCTTCGAGCGGCGTGCTCGCCGACGTGTCGGCTCGTCCGTCCGCCAGTGCGGGCGAGCCACTGGAGCCCGCTCGAGAAGCCCCGCCCGACGACGAGCACGGCCGCGCCTCGCCGCTCGTCTCGTGGAAGCGCTCGCTGTGCATCTACACCGGGTGCTTCCTGGAGCCGTTGATTCCCGATGTCCGCTACCAGTGGGCCTCGGGCGCTCCGGCTCACTGGGTGCTCTCCTGGCCCATCCACCCGTGGGCGCTCGGGGCGTGGGACCTCCCCGGCCCCACGCTGCTCGTCTCGCCCTTCCTCGAACCCCAGGTCCGCCTGGCCCCGGCGAAGTGGCGGCTGCTCGCGGGAGCGCGCGTGTCGGTGTTCCCGGACCGGGCGCGCCTCGGGGTGCTCGCCGAGGGAGCGGGCCTGTGGGGCCAGGACGGCTCGGGGGGCGTGGCGGGGGTGGGCCTCACGTATGACCTGATTGAACGGCACGCGGCCACGACGCCGTGGACGCTGTCGGTGGTGCTGCGCCGGGCCTGGACGGGGGAGGGGGCGCGGATGGACGTGTCCTTCGACGTCACGGTGCCCCTGAACATGTTCCTGGGCTCGCCCCTGGAATCCGGGGAGCGGGGGCGGGCGGCCGGCGGCTCATCGGCACGGTAACCGTCGCTTGGGGACGGGTCCTTCGTCTTCGCTATTCCCTGGGAGCACCCCCCGTAATATGGAGCCCTCATGAACTTCGAGCTGACCGACGTCCAGCGCGAGATCCAGCGGATGTGCCGCGAGTTCGCCGCCAAGGAACTGACCCCCAACGCCCGCAAGTGGGATGAGCACCACACGTGGCCCACCGATGCGGTGAAGAAGCTCGCCGAGCTGTCGCTGCTCGGTGTCGCCGTCCCCGAGCAGTACGGCGGCGCGGGCCTGGACAATGTCTGTTACGCGCTCGCCATGGAGGAGATCAGCCGCGGCTGTGCCTCCACCGGCGTCATCATGAGCGTGAACAACTCGCTCTACTGTGATCCGGTGATGAAGTTCGGCACCGAGGCGCAGAAGGAGGAGTTCCTCACGCCGTTCGCGCGGGGTGACAAGCTCGGCTGCTTCGGCCTGACGGAGCCCGAGGCCGGCAGCGACGCCGCCGCCCAGCAGACCGTCGCGGTGCGCCGGGGTGACGAGTACATCATCAACGGCTCCAAGAACTGGATCACCAACGGCCCCAAGGCCGACGCCATCGTGCTGTTCACGATGACGAACAAGGAGGCGGGCCACAAGGGCATCACCGCCTTCCTGGTCCCCACCAACACCCCCGGCTTCACGCGCGCCGAGCCCGACAAGAAGATGGGCATCAGCGCCGCCTGGTCCTGCTCCATGTTCTTCGAGGACATGCGCGTGCCGGCCAAGAACCTGCTGGGCAAGGAGGGCGAGGGCTTCAAGGTCGCCATGTCCACGCTGGACGGCGGCCGCATCGGCATCGCGTCCCAGGCGCTGGGCATCGCGCGCGCCGCGTACGAGGAGGCCGTCCGCTACTCGGGTGAGCGCAAGTCGTTCGGCAAGCCCATCCGCGAGCACCAGGCCATCCAGTTCATGATCGCCGACATGGCCATGGAGATCGACGCGGCCCGGCTGCTCATCTGGCGGGCGGCCCTGCTCAAGGACAAGGGCGTGCGCCACAGCGCGGAGAGCGCGATGGCGAAGCTGTTCGCCAGCGAGATGGCCAACCGCGTGACGAACAAGGCCCTCCAGGTGCACGGCGGCATGGGCTACAGCAAGGAGATGGACGCGGAGCGCCACGTGCGCGACGCTCGCATCACCGAGATCTACGAGGGGACGAGCGAGATCCAGCGCATCGTCATCTCGGCCAACGTCCTGAAGGAGTAGGCATCATGAAGAGGGCACTGCTTCCCGTACTGGTCCTGGCGTCCGCCGCGGCGCTCGCCCAGGGCACTCCGTCGAAGAAGTCCGAGGGCGGGAAGCCCGCGGCCCCCACGAAGCCGGCGCCCGCGAAGAGCGACGCGCCGGACGTGGAGCGGATGCCCTTCACGCCGGACTCCATCCGCCAGGTGGTCGCCTACAACCAGGGGCGCATCCAGGAGTGCTACGAGGACCACATGGCGGAGAAGGACAAGAAGGTGGAGGGCAAGCTGCACACGTCCTTCACCATCGACGCCAATGGCCTGGTGAAGAACGCCAAGGTGAAGAAGGGCAGCACGCTGAAGGACCCGAACCTGCACGACTGCGTGGTGGCCGTGCTGACGTCCATGACGTTCCCCAAGCCTCCGGACGGCGCGGACCACCCCATCGAGTACCCGTTCAACCTCAAGGCCGTCGAGTAGGAAGGCTTCCGTGAACCTCGAGCTGACCGAGACCCAGACGCTGATTCGCGAGACGGCCCGCAAGTTCGCGCGCGAGCGCGTGGCGCCGCTGGCCCGAGAGTTGGACCGCACGGAGCGCTTCCCGACGGAGCTCTACAAGGAGCTGGGGGAGCTGGGGCTGCTCGGGGTGAACATCCCGGCGAAGTACGGCGGCTCGGAGGCGGGCGCCGTCTCCTACGCGCTGGCGATGATGGAGATGGCGGCGGCGGACGCGTCCACCGCGGTGACGATGGCCGTCACGAACATGTGTGGCGAGCTGATCAACGCCTTCGGGACCGAGGCCCAGCGCGAGAAGTACGTGACGCGGCTGGCGTCCGGTGAGGCGGTGGCGGGCTCGTTCGCGCTCTCCGAGCCGCACGCGGGCTCGGACCCGGGCGCGCTCAGGACCACGGCGGTGCGGCGTGGCGACACGTGGGTGCTCAACGGCAGCAAGCAGTGGATCACGTCGGGTGCGCACGCCGGGGTGTTCGTGGTGTGGGCGCGGACGTCCGGCGCGGGCAACAAGGGGTTGTCCTGCTTCATCGTGGAGGGCGGGACGAAGGGCCTCATCGTCGGGCGTCACGAGGACAAGATGGGCCTGCGCTCGTCGAACACCGTGCCGCTGACGTTCGAGGACTGCGTCATTCCGGTGGAGAACCTGCTGGCGGCGGAAGGGCAGGGGTTCCGGCTGGCGATGGTCGCGCTGGACGGCGGGCGCATCGGCATCGCGTCGCAGGCGTGCGGCGTGGCGCGGGCGGCGCTGGAGGCGACGGTCTCGTATGTGAAGGACCGCAAGGCCTTCGGCCAGGCCGTGGGGGAGTTCCAGGGCCCGCGGTTCATGATCGCCGACATGAAGACGCAGATCGACGCGGCGGAGCTGCTGACGCTGCGCGCGGCGTTCCTGAAGGACCAGAAGCAGCCGTTCTCGCGGGAGGCGTCGATGGCGAAGCTGTACGCCAGCGAGACGAGCAACCGCGTCTGCGACAAGGCCGTGCAGCTTCACGGTGGCTACGGCTACATCGACGAGTTCCCGGTGGAGCGGTACTTCCGCGACGCCCGCGTGCAGACCATCTACGAGGGCACCAGCGAGGTGCAGCGCGTGGTGATTGCTCGCGAGAGCTTCAAGCTGCTGGGGTAGGCGCGTGGCGCTGAAGAAGAAGGGCCGGCATTACTACGGCGACTCGCGCGCGGACATCCACCCCGAGCTGGAGCGATACAGCAAGGCGAACAAGTATCCCCTCGAGCGGCTGGATGAGTTGAGCTGCCCGGAGTGTGGCCACGAGCGCTCCCATCTCATCCTCGACGAGGATGCGGGCGCCGCGGTGCAGTGCTGCGTGAAGTGCGAGCACGAGGTGCCCCTCGCGGACAGCGAGGAGTTCCTCGAGGAGGCGGAGCTCCAACAGGCCGAGTGCCCCTGTGGGAATGGGGCGTTCGAGATGGCCGTGGGCTTCGCCTTCTACAAGGGCACCACGGATGTCCGCTGGGTCTACATCGGCTGCCGGTGTCCTGAGTGCGGACTCACGGCGTGCTACGGGGACTGGAAGACGCCGTGAGGCCTGGGGCGAATCAGCCCCGACAGCTGGAGTAGGTGTGCGTCCTGAAATACATGCTGCGCGAGCCGTGCATGTACAGCTCGCCGCAGATGCAATCCTGCCGCCCGACCTCCACGGTCATCGAAGAGTCTGAGTAGTAGGCGGTGTACCCGAAGGTCTCGCTGGTGCAGTGCAGCGGCGGGGGAAGCGTCTGCTCCATCTGCCCGAGCCCCTCCTGCTCAGCAGGGGCGTCATCCGTCTCTGGGAGACCGCCTCCGCAGGCAGCCGCCAGGAATGCGAACGCCAGCAACGCACCACGCCTCGATTGGCTGCTGTTTTGTATTTGCACTCCTGTGGCTGTAGCACCTGCCATGCAACACAAGCCATGGTGGAAAGCCACTGGAGGAACTGTCGTTGTCCCGTGAGGGGCAATTCCTTCATCGCACCTCCGTCCGATAGGCATCGGGCCGAGGTGCCCACCACGACCGAGGGCTTCACGAGGGCGGGCGACTCTCGGCGTTGACAATCCATCACACCGAGAGTCCCGTCCTCGTCGTCAGTCGAGCTTCCGCCTCCGGAGGAACGACACACCCACCCAGAGCGCCAGCATCACGAAGGACGCGCTGCTGGCGTCGGTGGCGCCGCAACCCCAACCGGTGACCGTGAAGTCGCGAGGGCCTGGCAGTTCCGGCTCGCTGGGGCCGTTGGGGTCCGAGGGTCCCGCGTCCTCGGTGCCTGCGTCGGGAGCAGTGCCGGCGTCGCCGTCACCCGCGTCCGGTTCTGGCTGCGGCGTCGTACCCGCGTCATCGCCCGCGCCGGGCCCCGAGGGCGTGCCCGCGTCGTCACCGGCGTCAGGCTCGGGCGGCGTTCCAGCATCGTCACCGGCGTCAGGCTCGGGCGGCGTGCCCGCATCTTCACCGGCGTCAGGCTCAGGCGGCGTGCCTGCATCGTCACCGGCGTCAGGCTCGGGCGGCGTGCCCGCATCTTCACCGGCGTCAGGCTCGGGCGGCGTGCCCGCATCTTCACCCGCGTCGGGCTCCGGGGGAGCTCCCGCATCAGGCTCCGCGCCCGCGTCGGCGGTGCCCGCGTCGGGCGTGCCAGCATCCGGGGCCCCCGCATCGGGGGTACCCGAGTCCGGCGCTCCTGCATCCGGAGGTCCTGCGTCGAACGCCCCGGCATCGGGCGCCCCGGCATCCCGAGGGCCGCCATCCGGCTGCCCCGCATCCGGCAGGCTCCCGCCGTCCGCAGGCTCGGCGACCACCAGCAGTTCCTCGGACATGCTCCACGAGTACACGTTCTCGATGCCACCGAACTCCGCGACGACACGATGTTCGCCCATCGGGAAGAACGAGAGCGCCACGGTGGCGGACCCCGCGCTGTCGACGTCCTGGGACGTGACGAAGTCCCCATTCACGAAGAAGCTCATCGTGCCCGTCGTCAGCGGAGTGCCCGAGACGTCCGTCACATACGCCGTGAAGAACGTCGACTCGCCCTCGATGATGGGCCCGCCCTGGTGCTCCAGCCGCGTCACCGTGGGCTCGATGCCCACGCCCCGGATGAGCAACGTCAGGTCGTTGAACGACAGATCTCCGCCCGCGGTGAGATCCTCCCAGCTCATCACCCACGTGTCCGTCGACTCCATGGGCGCCAGCATCAACACGTGGGGCGTGCGCTGCTGATAGCTCCACGCGTCCATGTCGTAGGATTCGACGATCTGGACCTTGCCGTACTCGCGCGACTGGAGCCGCGAGTAGCTCGTCGGGCTGAGCCAGTTCGAACTCGGGTTGACCGTCGTCACCCGGTCCGTCGACAGCGACTGATGCAGGTCCAGGTTCAGTATCGTCTTCGAGAAGAAGACGTTGATGTCCCCGTGCCCCCACAGCTCGCACTGGTACCGGCCCTCGGGGGTGATGGCGGGCAGGAAGCACGCATCCGTGGCGCGGTCGTAGTCATGCTCCAGATACGTGACGAGGAAGAAGACGATCTCCCGCCCCCCCGTCACCGTCCCCAGGCTCACCCGGCGGTCCTCCTCGTTGATGGCCGCCGTCACGTCCCGCCCCGCGATGACGCGCCCGTCCGGACCGAACGCGCTCGCCTTGTAGTCGGGCAGCCCATCCAGCGCGCCCGACAGGTCCCAGATGGGCCCCACCGACGCCGGCTGCCCCGGGCCTCCGGATGCTAGCCGCGGCGTGAGGCACTCCACGGCGGGCGACCCCGGACACAGGTTCGTATCGTCATCCGTGCTCAGCAGGATGATGTTCCCCAACCCCATGTGCCCGTTCTGCGCGTCATCCGGCTCGAGCAGGTTGGGGATGTGGGGGAAGACGCCCCGGTCGCTGAAGTACGCATCCAGCAGCCCCGGCACCGCGCCCGAACGGAAGTTCCCGCTGGCATCCACCAGGTCCGTCGCGTCGCGCACGCGCTGCCCCACCACCGCGCCCACCGGACGCGCGGGATAGTCCGGCACATCGTCCGGCCATCGCTTGGGCCCACCATTCGGCGAGTAGCTGGTGGACGACGTGCAACCGCCCGTCAGCAGCTCCGGCTCGCGCAGGCGGAGCACCTCACCGGTCTCCGCCCGCCGATGGAAGAAGATGCGCTCCGGGATGCACCGCGTGGCCTCGCCGATGTAACCCCGGTCCGGATTGAGGTTGTACAAGTCCTCGTGGAAGTCCGGGATGCCATTGCCCTCGACGTCGATGAGCACGTCGTCGTTGGGATCATCCGGGTTCCCGACGTCCACGTACCCCCGCGACACCAGGTCGTCGTAGTAGAGCCACCCCAACGTGTGGGACGCGCCCGCGTAGGCCTTCTCCTCGACGAGCAGGACCTCCACGTTCCTGTCGCGCGACAGGATGAGCCGATTCGAGTCCACGCCCTGCGCGGACACACGACCCGCGCCCAGGAGGGCGACGACCACCAGAAGCAGGGAAGGGCTCCAACGAAGCATGGACATCCTGTGCCAGCCGAGAAGTGAACGCGGCATTCTATGTCCTTCTTGAAATCCCAGTACACGGCGCCAGCCCGGAGCGAGGGCGACGACCTCATGAGAGGGAAGGGAAGGAAGAGGCCCGCGGCCGCCGACGTGCGGGAAAACAGTCCACCCCCCCGGGCGCACCTCCCCCATGACTCACGCCGGGCACCGGACTCGCGGACCTCGACCCACGAGCGGAACGGGCCTGCACGCGAGCGGTCGCATTTCAGCGGATTTTTCGAGTACAGTGCGCGGGCTCGCTGACCGGGCAGGTGCACCGGTCGCTCGCGTGACTCCCTGAAGTCAGGGGTGCACGGGAGGGCGAGCGGTCTTAGTTCGAGTGATGCGGAAGGTCCCACCGGGTCTTGACAGTTCCGGCGGACCACATCCCGTGATCAGCACATGGGGCACGAGCGCGCTTGACTACCGGAATAACCGGTGTCTAGGGTGCGCGGCTTCATTCAAAAGTCCCCAGAGGTGGGGACGTCCGTGACCTCCCGCTGCTCCCCGCGCGGAGGCCCCGTCCATCAAATCAGGGGGCAGCTGTACCGTTTCAAAGGACTTCCAACTCCATGCAGCAGAACGTGAACCAGCAGATCGAGACGGACGCCGGCGATGAGAACTTCGCGGCGATGTTCGAAGAGTCGCTCAAGCAGCGCGGTGGCGACGGCATCCTGAAGGAAGGGGAGATCGTCAAGGGCACCGTCGTGCAGGTGACCAAGGACTTCGCGATCGTCGACATCGGCTACAAGTCCGAGGGTCAGGTCCCGATCTCCGAGTTCACCAGCCCTCGCGGAGAGATCTCCGTCAAGGCGGGCGACCCGGTCGAGGTCCTCCTGGAGAGCCGTGAGAACGACACCGGCATGGTCGTCCTCTCCAAGGAGAAGGCCGACAAGATGCGCATCTGGGACGAGATCAGCGCCGCCTGCGAGCGCGATGAGATCGTCAAGGGCACCATCGTCGGCCGCGTGAAGGGTGGCCTCTCCGTCGACATCGGCGTGAAGGCGTTCCTCCCGGGCAGCCAGGTCGACATCCGGCCCGTGCGCAACCTTGACCAGTACATCTCGAAGGAATTCGAGTTCAAGGTCATCAAGTTCAACAAGAAGCGCGGCAACATCGTCCTGAGCCGCCGCGTGCTCCTCGAGAAGCAGCGCGAGGAGATGAAGAAGGAGACCCTCAAGAACCTGAAGGAGGGTGCGGTCCTCAAGGGCGTGGTCAAGAACCTCACCGACTACGGTGCGTTCATCGACCTGGGCGGCATCGACGGCCTGCTCCACATCACGGACATGTCCTGGGGCCGCATCGGTCACCCCAGCGAGATGTTCAACGTGGGTGACGAGGTCCGCGTCGTCGTCCTCAAGTTCGACCCGACGCAGGAGCGCGTCAGCCTGGGCCTGAAGCAGATCCAGGAGGACCCGTGGCACCGCGCCGACGAGAAGTACCCGGTCGGCACGCGCGTCAAGGGCAAGGTCGTGTCCATCACGGACTACGGCGCGTTCATCGAGATCGAGCAGGGCGTCGAGGGTCTGGTGCACGTGTCCGAGATGTCCTGGACCAAGCGCCTCAAGCACCCGTCCAAGATCCTGGAGGTCGGCCAGGAGGTGGAGGCCGTCGTCCTGGACATCGATCCGAAGGCCAAGCGCATCGCGCTGGGCATGAAGCAGATCGAGCAGAACCCCTGGACGCTGCTCGAGGACAAGTACCCGATCGGCTCCGTCATCAAGGGTCAGATCCGCAACGTCACCGACTTCGGCGTGTTCGTCGGCGTCGAGGAGGGCGTGGACGGCCTGGTGCACGTGTCCGACATCTCCTGGACCCAGCGCATCAAGCACCCGGGCGAGATGTTCAAGAAGGGCGACGAGGTCGAGGCGGTGGTCCTCAACATCGACGTCGAGAACGAGCGCTTCAGCCTGGGCATCAAGCAGCTCCAGCCGGACCCCTGGGAGACGCTGTCCGAGCGCCTGCCTGTGGGCAGCCGCGTGAAGGGCAAGGTCACCAAGGTCACCGACTTCGGCGCGTTCGTGGAGATCGAGCCGGGCATCGAGGGCCTCGTCCACGTCTCCGAGCTGAAGGAGGAGCGTGTCGAGAACCCGCGTGACGTGGTGCAGGAGAACCAGGATGTCGAGGTGAAGATCATCGACATCAACACGCCGGACCGGAAGGTCGCGCTGTCGATGAAGGCGCTGATCGGCGAGGGCGACGACTACCGCGAGTACCTCCGCAAGCAGGCGGAAGGCTCCAAGGCGCGCCTCGGCGACGTGATGGGCAAGCTGACCAAGAAGTAGTCAGCGAACCGCTTCACGGCGTGACGGCCGGGTTCCCGCAAGGGGGCCCGGCCGTTGCCTTTTCGGGGGAATGGGCGCCGACCTCCCGACCGGTCGGACAGGCGACGCTCCGGGCCGGACGGCGAGCGAGGACGCTTGAACTCCGGGGAACGCCCGGTGATAAGGGCGAGCGCCGCTGTTATCGAAGGACCTCCGTACATCCTCAAGGGAGACAGATTCATGGCTCGTGAAGTCGTCATCGTGGGCGCGGCCCGTACCCCCATCGGCTCCTTCCAGGGGGCGCTCTCCAAGCTGACGGCTCCGCAGCTGGGCGCTGTGGCCATCAAGGCCGCGCTCGAGCGCGCGGGCGTCAAGCCCGAGGCCGTGCAGGAAGTCATCATGGGCAACGTGCTCCAGGCCGGCGTCGGCCAGGCGCCCGCCCGTCAGGCCACGCTGTTCGCCGGCCTGCCCGAGGGAGTTCCCGCCACCACGCTCAACAAGGTCTGTGGCTCCGGCCTGAAGGCCGTCATCGCGGGCGCGCAGGCCATTGCGCTGGGCGAGGCGGACGTCGTCGTCGTGGGCGGCATGGAGTCCATGAGCAACGCGCCGTACATCAGCCACACGATGCGTGGCGGCGCGCGCATGGGGAACGTGGAGTTCAAGGACGCGATGATCCACGACGGCCTCTGGGACGTGTACGGCAACGTCCACATGGGCAACTGCGCCGAGGAGTGCGCCACGTCGCAGAACATCAGCCGCGCGCAGCAGGACGAGTTCGCGCTGGAGTCCACCCGCCGCGCCATCCAGTCCCAGAAGGAGGGCCTGTTCGCCGCGGAGATCGTCCCCGTGGTCATCCCCGGCAAGAAGCCCGGTGAGGAGACGACGGTGTCCGAGGACGAGGGGCCTCGCAACGCCAAGCCGGACAAGATCCCCGGCCTCAAGCCCGTGTTCAAGAAGGACGGCACGGTGACGGCCGCCAACGCGTCCTCCATCAACGACGGCGCCGCGGCGCTGGTGCTGATGAGCGAGGAGCGGGCGAAGGCGGAGGGGAAGACCATCCTCGGCCGCATCACCGGCTACGCGCAGGCGGCGCGCAAGCCCGTGGAGTTCACGATTGCTCCGGCGGACGCCATCAACACGCTGCTGACGAAGAAGGGCGTGAAGGCGGCGGACGTGGACCTGTGGGAGATCAACGAGGCGTTCGCGGTGGTGTCCATCGCCAACAACCGCATCCTCGGGCTGGACCCGGCGAAGGTGAACGTGCGCGGCGGCGGCGTGGTGCTGGGGCACCCGATTGGCGCCTCGGGCGCGCGCGTGCTGGTGACGCTGCTGCAGACGATGAAGGACCAGGACAAGAAGCGGGGCGTCGCGTCGCTGTGCATCGGCGGCGGCGAGGGCATCGCGCTGATGGTGGAGCGGTAGTCCACCCTCTCCCCACGGGGAGAGGGGCGGGGTGAGGGCCTTCGACGGGCCTTCACCCCGTTTCCGTTATCAGGAGGGCGCATGAACAAGGTCTACGCGAGCGCGGACGAGGCGGTCGCCGACATCCCGGACGGCTGTACGCTGATGAGCGGCGGCTTCGGGTTGTGTGGCAACCCCGAGAATCTCATCGAGGCGATTCATCGCAAGGGCGTGAAGAACCTCACCATCATCTCCAACAACTGCGGCACCACCGAGCTCGGGCTGGGCATCCTGCTCCAGAACAAGCAGGTGAAGAAGATGGTGTCGAGCTACGTGGGGGAGAACAAGGAGTTCGAGCGCCAGTTCCTCTCCGGCGAGCTGGACGTGGAGCTCAACCCGCAGGGCACGCTGGCCGAGCGCATCCGCGCCGGCGGCTGCGGCATCGGCGGGTTCTTCACGCCGACGGGCGCGGGCACCCAGGTGGCCGAGGGCAAGGAGACGCGCGTCATCGACGGGCGGCTGCACGTGCTGGAGACGCCGCTGAAGGCGGACTTCGCCATCATCCACGCGGCCAAGGCGGACACGTGGGGCAACCTGGTGTTCAACAAGACCGCGCGCAACTTCTCCCCGATGATGTGCATGGCGGCCAAGGTCACCATCGTCGAGGCGGAGGAGATTGTTCAGCCGGGCGAGCTGGACCCCGACCAGGTGCACATCCCGAGCATCTTCGTGAAGCGCATCGTCCAGGCGAAGAACCTCCAGAAGTGGATCGAGCGGCGCACCGTCCGCAAGACGGCCTGAGGACCCCATGCCACTGACTCGTGAACAGCTTGCGAAGCGCATCGCCCAGGAGCTGCGGGACGGCTTCTACGTGAACCTGGGCATCGGCATCCCCACGCTCGTCCCCAACTACATCCCTGAGGGCGTGGAGGTGGTGCTCCAGTCGGAGAACGGCCTGCTCGGCATCGGGCCCTATCCCGAGGCGGGCAAGGAAGACCCGGACCTCATCAACGCGGGCAAGGAGACGGTGACGACGGTGAAGGGCGCGTCGTTCTTCGACTCGGCGCTGTCGTTCGGGATGATCCGCGGGGGCCACATCGACATGGCCGTCCTGGGCGCGATGGAGGTCTCCGAGGAGGGGGACCTGGCGAACTGGATGATCCCCGGGAAGATGATCAAGGGCATGGGCGGGGCCATGGACCTGGCGGTGGGCGCCAAGCGCATCTACGTGGCCATGGAGCACGCGAACAAGGAGGGTCAGCCGAAGATCCTCAAGAAGTGCTCGCTGCCGCTGACGGGCCTCAAGTGCGTGCACCACATCGTCACGGACCACGCCTACATCGACGTGACGCCGGAGGGCCTGGTGCTGCGCGAGGTGGCCCCGGGCGTGACGGTGGAGCTGGTGCAGAAGCTCACCGAGCCCAAGCTGAAGATCGCCCCGGACGTGCGCGAGATGAAAGTCTGAGCGACCGAGGCTAAGGTGCGCCGCTGGGGGAGGGTGGTACGGACGACTTCCCCGGCGGAGCCCCTCGAATGGCCGACACCTCGGAGAAGCAGAACCCCATCGACCACCGCGCGCCGCGGGTGGAGTACGAGCTGCCGGTGGCATACCGGAGCGTGGCGGGGTTCGTGACGGACTGGGCCGTCAACCTGTCGCGAGGCGGGCTCTACATCAACACCGACAAGCCCCTGCCGGTGGACACGGTGGTGAAGCTGCTGGTGACGTTGCCGGGGGCGCACTTCCCGGTGGAGTTGAAGGGCCGGGTGACGCGCACCAACGCGCTCGGCGCCGCGTCCTCCCAGTCCCCGGGGATGGCGGTGGAGTTCCTGGACGTTGACGACGACAAGCGGTCGCGGATCGGCGAGTTCGTGGAGCGGTTGCGCTCGGAGCTCCCGTCGGACGCGACCCGGAAGTAGGGCGGCCCGCCTGAGGGCGCCCCATCGAGCGCCTGCATGCTGCCCCTCCCCGAGACACCCATTCCACTGGTCATCGAGCGCCTCGGGCAGCTCGGCGAAGGCGTCGCGTCCTGGCAGGGGCGCACCGTCTTCATCCCGGGCGCGTTTCCCGGCGACACCGTCCGCGTCCACCTGGAAACACAGGGACGGGTGCTGCGCGGGGTGCTGCGCGAGGTCGTCGCCCCGGGGCCGGCCCGGCGTCCGGCGCCGTGCACCCTGGCCGGAGAGTGTGGTGGGTGTGACTGGTTGGGGCTCGCGGAGTCCGCGCAGCGTGAGGCGAAGCAGGAGATCGTCCTCTCGACGCTCGAGCACCTGGGGCACCTGCGGCGCGAGGACTTCACCGTCCGGCCGCTGATGGTGGCGCCTCGGGACTGGGGCTACCGGCGGCGCGCGGTGCTGCACCCGGCGGGCAAGGGAACGCTCGGGTACTTCAGCCGGCGCAGCCATGAGCGGCTCGCGGTGTCCGAGTGTGGCGCGTTGACGCCCGTGCTGACGGCGCTGCCCGGGAAGCTGGTGCCGCTGCTCAAGCCGCTGGCGAAGGACACCGAGGAGGTGTTGCTGCTGGCCGAGGGCGACAAGGCGGCCTTCGCGGTGACGTTGACGGGGCCGGTGACGGCGCGGCACCTGGAGGCCGCGGAGGGCGCGGTCCGGGCGCTGCGGTTGGAAGGGGCGGTGCTGGTGCCGAAGGAGGGCTCGCCGAGGCTGGTGGGCAGGCCGGTGCTGCGCTCGCTCTCGCCGTTGCGGCCGGAGGTGCCGTTGTATCTGCGACCGGATGCCTTTGCCCAGGCGCACGCGGAGGCGAACGTGGGGCTGGTGACGTCGGCCATCTTCGAGCTGGCGGGGCGGGACGAGGAGTCGGTGCTGGAGCTGTATTCGGGCAACGGCAACTTCACGTTCCCGTTGGCGGCGGGCGTCCAGTCGGTGCTCGGGGTGGAGTCGAGCCCGGTGGGCGTGGAGCTGGCGCAGCGCAGTGCCCGTGAGGCGGGCGTGAGCAACGTGCGCTTCGTCCAGGGTGATGCGCGGAAGGTGTGCGACGGGCTGGTGGCCGAGGGGCGTCGGTTCGACGTGTGCCTGGCGGACCCGCCTCGCGCCGGGGCTCCGGGGCTGGCGAAGTGGATGGTGGCGCTGGGGGTCCGGCGGGTGGTGTACGTGGCGTGTGACCCGGCCTCGCTGGCGCGGGACGCGGCGGGGTTGGTGGAGGCGGGCTATCGGCCCGTGGCGCTGCAGGTGGTGGACATGTTCCCCCAGACGCACCACGTGGAGGCGGTGATGTCCTTCGAGCGGGTGGGGCAGGGCTGATGGACGCGCGCATCGTCGAGTTCGCGGAGGTGCTGCGGCAGAACGGCGTGCGGGTGAGCACGTCCGAGGTGCAGGACGCGCTGAAGGCGACGGCCGAGGTGGGGCTGACGGACCGGGCGCTGTTCCGGGCGGTACTGCGGACCACGCTGGTGAAGCGTGAGCTGGACGTGGACACGTTCAACCGCGCGTTCGACTTCTTCTTCTCGGGGGCGGCGGCGACGTTCGAGGCCATCGACAAGTCGCTGGCCGCGCAGCTCCAGGAGGAGGGGTATCTGGATGGGGATCTGCTGAAGATGGTCACCTACCAGATGAACCTGTTGTTGCCGGAGATGTCACCGCTGGCGCAGGCGGTGCTGGAGGGGGACAGGGCGCGGCTGGCGCAGATCTTCCGGATGGCGTCGCTGCAGTTGGACCTGTCGCAGTTGGAGAGTCCGTTGCAGACGGGGTTCTTCGCCCGGCGGATGCTGGCGGGGGCGGGCATCGACAAGGCCCGGTCCGACATGAAGTCGCTGGAGGCGGAGCTGAAGGCGCGTGGGTTGGCGCCGGAGGGCGTGGAGATCGTCTCGCGGCACGTGGCCGCGGCGATGCGGAAGATTGAAGACGCCGCGCGGCAGGAGGTGAAGCGTCAGGCGGAGGCTCGCATCCGTCGGCGGACGGACACGGCGCAGGACAAGCCGCTGCACCTGCTCACGCAGGCGGAGGTGGACCAGATGGAGTCCGCCGTGCGCACGCTGGCGGAGAAGCTGCGCAGCCGGTTGATTCGTCGGCAGCGCTCGCACCGCAAGGGGGCGCTCAATGTCCGCAGGACGCTGCGTCGGAACATGACGTGGGGTGGGGTGCCGATGGTGCCCCAGTTCCGCAGTCGCCGGCCCGAGCGTCCGGAGCTGGTGGTGCTGTGTGACGTGTCGGACTCGGTCCGGAACGCGTCGCGGATGATGCTGCTGTTCATGCACACGATGCAGTCGCTGTTCGTGCGCGTGCGCTCGTTCGTCTTCGTGTCCGACGTGGGCGAGGTAACGCAGTACTTCAACGACCTGGATGTGGACGAGGCCATCGACATGGCGACGGCGGGGAAGACGGTGTCCCTGAGCGCCAACTCGAACTATGGCCGCGCGCTGGCGGACTTCACCCGCGACCACCTGGGCAGCATCACCCGGCGGACCACGGTGATGGTGATTGGGGATGGGCGGAACAACTACAACGCGAACAACGTCTGGGCGCTGAAGGACTTGCGCCGCAAGGCGAAGCGCGTGCTGTGGATCTGCCCCGAGGAGCGCGGCAACTGGGGCATCGGTGACAGCGAGATGCTCACGTACGAGAAGCACTGCCACCAGGCCGTGGTGGTGACCTCCGTGTCTGACCTCGCGCGCATCGCGGACCAGCTCGTCCCGGCGTGATCACGCAGCGGGCTATCCTCCGCATGCGACACGGCATGCGCCATAGAAGAGCACGATGAGCAGCAGAAGCCCCCAGAGCGGCTGAAGTGCGGACCATCGCCGCGGCTCCAGGCATCCACAGCGAGGACATGGCTCTCGCCCACCGTTCGGAACCTCCGCATTGCACTCCTTGCAGGAGATGGAGGGCTCGGCCCTGGTCGACTGCTGGAGCGTTGCAGGGCGCGCGCGGCGACTGCCGCGCTTCGATGTGCCCGTCGTGTAGGAGAGTCCAGTCCCTGGGATGCTCAGCGTCGTCTTCACGCCTCGCGAGGAGACATTCGTCGTGAGGCCACGACGTCCGATGCTGAGGGAGACGCCCTTCTTCCCCAGGTTGGCGTGAACACCCGGCAGCAGCTTGATTCTCTTCCCGAATCGAAATCCCATCAGTGGACTCTCCTGACAGGCATTCCACGAGAAGTGGGCTCGGGACTCAACACGCGTCGGGCCAGGTCATCTACCTCTCTGGTGGTATTCCCTCCTCGCGCCTGGACACGAAGCCTGCATCGTTCACCTTCACGAAAGGAAGTGGATGATGATGCCTACGTTCGCCCCACGGACACGGGGAAATACCGCCACGGCAGGAGGGTCCGCTCACCGCTGGCCATACTCCATCGGCAAGCGTCTCCGTGACACGCCACACCTCGGTCGCATCTACCAGTGCTTCCGATACGGAAGAGCAGAGGCTGAAGCGAACCATCCATGCGTCCTGGTAGCCCCCACGGAGAGGAACTCCAAACCGCAGGCGAACTGGCGCGTTGTGCTGACGTCCAGCACGGACCCATCCGGCTGGTCTCTCGAAGTGGAGCACGCTCCGGGGACAGAGGTCACCGAGGAACTCGCTCTCGCCGAGTTGGAAGCGCTCTTCGCGGACGCGCAAGACCTGACCGTTGTCGCCTCGCTCGAACCAGAACTGCTTCATCACCTTCTCACGAAGGGAACTTTCGCTTGTATCGCGAAGCCTTCTGCGACTGTTTCGGCGATGAAGGGATGGTGGCAACGATTGCGCTCCTGGGTCTGAATGGCCAGGAGCCAATGTCCCAGCTCGCGGGTTCCCGAATGGATGCGCCCGTGGGCTTGGGGCCGATGTAGCGCATGCGAGCGAACGACCGTGGGGTGAACATGCGGTTGGGCTTCACGGTCCGGGCAGGGGACTCACGGACGTGTCCTCGGCTGATACGACATCGCCACATCACAACGTTCGTAGCGTGCGCCGAATCGCCGCATGATGTCGGCGTCGTGCACGAAGCCCAGCTTCTCGTAGAGGTGGATGGCCGGCGCGCACTTCTTGTTCGTCAGCAGGTAGATCTTGTCCATGCCCAGGCTGGACGCCCGCTCCAGCGTCTTGGCGAGCAGGAACTCACCGACCTTCAACCCGCGCGCGCTCTTCAGCACGCCCATCTTGGTCAGCTCCACCCAGCCGTCCTTCGACACCATCAGCGCGCACGTGCCGACGACGCCCAACTGGGGCGTCTCCGCGAACAACACCACGCCGCCCTTGTCGAGGATCAATTCGCGCGGCTTCGACAGCAGCGCGATGTCGTTCTCCTCGAGCTTGAACATCTCCTGGATCCACTCGGCGTTGATGCGATGGAACGCCTCCGCCTGGTCATCGGAGAAGTCGCGCACCCACATCGCGGGCGGCCGCGCGGTCTCGACCCGCTTCAGCATCGAGGACTCGGCCAGCCGCGCCTCCACCTTCGCCAGCCCCAGCATGAAGTCACCCGAGAGCCCCTCGACCAACGCGGCTGCGGCGGGCTCGATGCGCGCCAGCAATTGCGTCTGGACCCGGGCCAGCAACGCCTCGCCCTGGTCCGTCAGCGCCAGCACCTTCGCGCGCTGATCGTCCGGCGAGCGCCGCGTCTCGATGAACTCCTCCAGCGACCCGAGCGCCCGCGTCACCGTCGGCTGCGCCACACCCAGACGCTCCGCCACCTCGCCCACCGTCATTGGCCCGTGCAGCCGCAGCGTCATCAACAACGACATCTGCGCGGGCATCACCGGCAGATCCAACGAACGGGCCACCTCTCCCGCGTCGGCCTGCATCCGCTCCGCCAACCGCTTGAGACGACTGCCCAGGAAACCCACGCCGAGCCCCGCGAGGAAATCGACTTCCATGCCGCACCTCCCATTCATAGCGCGATATATAGCTAGCTATATACCCAATTGATTGCAAGGAGGGTTTTCGGCGGGGCGAGGCGTCAGGGCTCCTCGGACACCTCACGAGAACGCCGCCGCGCCAGGCCGAGCAGCCCCAACAGCGCCATCGTCCAAGGGAGCGAAGAAGCACCGCTCTGGCAGCCGCAGCCACTGTCGTCTGGGGGTTCCGGGGGAGGCACTCCCGCATCTGGCGGGGTGGGGCCCGCGTCCGGCTGGGACGTTCCCGTCACCGTCACCGAGAAGGTGCAGGTGCCCTCATTGCCCGCGGCATCCGTGGCGGTGAAGGTCACCGACGTCGCGCCGATGGGAAAGGTCGTGCCGGACGCGTGGGTCGACTCGAGCACGGGCGGTTCTCCCGAGTCATCGTACGCCGCCGCGCTCTCGAAGGAGACCGACGCCCCCTGGTTGCTGGTGGTGGTCACCTCCCGCGGAGGCGGGCACCGGAGCCTGGGCGCGAAGGTATCGGCGAGGAGCCCCCGCAGCCTGTAGAGGCCCATGCCCGTCCCATCATCGGCCTGGAAGTAGAGCGTCGAGCCCACCCTCGTGAGCTTCTCCGGCTGGGATGAGCGCGGTCCTTCGACCACGTCCGCGACCAGCGTCGGCGTCCCGTCGGCCGAGTCCAGGCGCCACAGCTCGCGCCCCTTCGTGGGGCTGTAGGCGGCGAAGAGCAGGGGCCCCTCGGGAGACACCCACATGAAGCCATTGGGGTTGGACGAGCCCGGGCCGGGGACGAGGTCCGCGACCCGCACGGTGCCCGAGTCACTCCCATCCGTCCGCCACGGCTCGCGTCCTCCCTCCGCGTCCTGGCCCGCGAAGTAGAGCGCATCCCCCCAGGCGATGAAGCCTCCGTCGTCCCACCCGTACTCGACGCCCCTCCGGAGCGTCGCCGCGCGAAGCCTCGTGGTGCCGGCCTCGGTTCCATCCGACTTCCAGAGCGTGGTGACCCCGTCCGCTCCCGTGGCCCAGAAGTAGACGTGGTCCTTCCACGCGAAGAGCCGCTCGGGCGCCGAGCCCTCCCCGCCGGGACGAAGGTCCGCCACGCGAACGGTGCCGGCGGCGGTTCCATCCGACTTCCACAGCTCGCGCCCCGCGTCGCCATCCCGGGCGGAGAACAGCGTCAGCGAGCCCAGCCCGGTGAAGTCGGCGGGCTCCGCGCCCACCGCGCCGAGGAACGTCGTGACACCCGGCTGGCCCGTGCTCGTCCAGAGCCCCTGGACATCGGGCTGGCCCGGAGCCTGTCCCCTGAACCACAGCCCCCCGTTCACGAAAGCGGCATGGGAGACATTCGCGGGAGCCGCTTCGACGAGAACGGTTCCCGCCTCCGTGCCATCCGTCTGCCAGAGCTGACGCCCCGGGAGGAAAGCCCGGTCTCCCGCGGGGATGAGGGAGCCCGGAGCCAGGCCGGCCACGTTCAAGGGATGAATGCCCTGGGACGTATCGTCCGTGGCCCAGAGGGAGCTCGCGGAGGTGAGGAGGAGCCGCCCGTTGACCGGGGCCATCCCAATCCAACTGTTGAGGCTGGCGCTCGACACGTGAAGGGTCCGGATGCCCGGAGGGGGGCCCTCCACGCGCCAGAGGGCCTGGCCGATGCCCCCGGGATGCGCCGTGACGAAGAGCCGCTCGTCCTGCGCCAGGAGCTGGAGGGCCGTGCCCTTTCCCCGTCGGGGCGTCGGGTCCGAGACGCGCTGGGTCCCATTCACCGAGCCATCCGAGGACCACAGCTCCAGTCCGTACTCGACATCGGAGGGGCCGAAGGCGGTGAAGAGCAGCTTGCCTCCGAAGGCGACGGAGTCCCGCCGGAGGTCGAGGACGACGAAGTTCTCCACAGAGGTCAGCTGCCCCAGCACATGGGTCCCCGCCGCAGTGCCATCCGTCCTCCACAGGGCCGGCCCGCTGGACTCGCCGTAGAAGAAGAGCGCGTCGCCCGCGGGAACGAGGCCCGGGCTCATGCCGATTCCCCCGGAGTTGTTCGGCGGGAGGTCACCAATAAGCGCACTGCCGGCGAGCGTCCCGTCCGAAGACCAGAGCCGGCAATGTCCCTGATGGATGCCCAGGTTGTCACAGGCCTGGAAGTAGAGCTTCGTCCCCAGCACGCTGGGCTTGCGCGGCGCGGAGGAGTCTGCCCCCGGGATGAGGTCGAGAATCTGGGTGGTCGCCGCCGTCCCCTCGGTCCGGCACAGCTCCTGCCCCGTGGCCTCGCTCTGGCACGGAAAGTAGGCCGCTCCTTGCAGGACGGTCAGCTCGACCGCGAGCCCCGAACCGGTGGCGTCTTCTCCCAGCGACGCGAAGGGATGCAGGAGGAGCGTCCCCGCCTCGGTCCCATCGCTCGAATACAGCCGGCGAACGCTCGTCCCGTCACCCGTCGTCGCCGAGAACACCACGCGGCCCGCGATGCTCCCCAGGATTCGAGGCGACGCGCTCGCCGTGCCAGGCACCAGGTCGGTGACCACCTTCGTCCCCGCGGGAGTCCCGTCCGTCAGGCACAGCTCGCCACCCGAGGCCGCGGACTCGCAGGCGAAGTAGAGCTTCCCGCCCACGTCCTGGGCCTGGACGGGGGCGACCTCCTTCATCGAGACCTGCGCGAGCTCCTGCGTGCCCTGGGCAGTGCCATCCGAGCGATAGAGACGGCCCTCCGACGAGAAGTAGAGCGCACCGTCGAAGGCGACCGGGGGCGTTGCCACCTCCGGCAGGCCGAGCATGCCCACCCAACGCGTCCCCTCGGGCGTGCCATCCGTGGTCCAGAGTCCTTCCTGGCCCAACCACCAGGCCTGGGGGCCGAGGACCACCATCCGCGGCGGGGGACTCCAGCCGCCGATGTCGGGCGTCATGGACGCAGGCCGCCACTTGAGCGTCCGGAGGAGGTGGGTTCCCTCGCTCGTGCCGTCCGTTCGATACAGCGCCCGGGAGTTCTCTCCAAAGAAGAGGGCGTACCCGCCCAGGGTGGTCAGCGCCATGGGCCCGGTGTGGACGCGCTGCCGGGAGCTCGAGAAGTCCGCCAGCCGCTGAACCGTCACGAGCGGTTGAGCCTGAGCCCCGGTCGGCTCGCGCTGAGTCGGGAGGGGCCCGCCCTCCGTGCAGCCCGACAGGGCCCCCAGCAGTCCCATGATCCACACCCCAGACACCGCACCATTCGTCATCCGAGTGGACATTGAGTGATCTCTACCTTGGTTCGGCTGGGCTTGTTGTTGGAGGGACGGGAGCGACCACCGGCTCACCGCGCGGCGTGCATTTCGTGAGCACCTCCGCAGATACGCGCCAGGATGGGAACATGGGTCACCCGCCAGTGGAGGAAGCGAGGGGACTGAGCCCCGGATGCCGACACGCCCCCACCCGAGGTCCACGCTCCACGAGCCTACCGTGGCGCACCGGGCCCTGTTACACATCCCCGCGATTTCCCCAGGAGCGCCCATGGCCCCCTCTCTCTTCGACGACCACGGCTACCAGGACGTCCCCAACCGCGAGGTCCACAGCACGGACCTCTCCGCGGCGGATGACCGGACCCTCCGCATGGCCACGCCCCGCGTGGACGCCTCGCTGCTCGACGCCCTGGTGCGCTTCCAGGAGTCCTTCCTCGCCCACGCGGGCTCCGACCTCAGCGCCGAGGCCCTCGCCACCGCCCACCGCCAGGCCCAGGACGCCTCCGGCCTGGACGCCAAGACGCTGGAGCAGGGCGTGTCCCTGCTGCGCGCCTTCGGAGGCCGCCGGTGGACGGCTCGCAAGCTGGACGACAAGCTGCGTCAGCTCGAATCCCAGCCCGCGAGCCCCCAGACGGACGAGCTGCGGACCCGCCTGCGAGGGGAGCTGGTCAAGCAGGAGCGGGCCACGGACGCCCTGGCGCGCCGCTATGGGGAGGACACCCTGGCGCTCCTCAAGGCCCACGAGGCGCGGCTGGTGGACCTGCACACCCGGATGACCGGCCTCTTCAGCCAGGGATGACCGCCGTCCCCGGTTCGGTTGATTTCCACGCCCGGCCGTCGCATAAGGGCACGTTCTTGCTCAGAGAAATCCCATGAAGCGCTACTTCATCCACACCTTCGGCTGCCAGATGAACGTCAACGACTCGCTCCGCATGAGCGAGGTGCTGGCGAAGATGTCCTACGAGCCGACGCCGGTGCCGGAGAACGCCGACCTCATCATCCTCAACACCTGCTCCATCCGCGAGAAGGCCGAGGACAAGATGCTGTCCGCGCTGGGCCGCTACAAGCCGGTGAAGGCCAGCCGCGGCGCGCTCATCGGCGTGGGCGGCTGCGTGGCCCAGCAGGAGAAGGACCGCCTCATCAAGAAGGTGCCGTACCTGGACTTCGTCTTCGGCCCCGACAACATCGCGCGCCTGCCGGACATCATCGGCCGCGTCGAGTCGGAGCGCGCGCGCGTCGTCGAGACGGCCTTCGTCGACTCCGAGGAGTACGTCTTCCCGCGCGCCGACCCGGAGACGTCCCGCGGCAAGGTCACCGAGTTCGTCACGGTGATGAAGGGCTGCGACAACGTCTGCTCCTTCTGCATCGTGCCGCACACGCGCGGCCGCGAGGTGAGCCGCGCCTTCCCGGACGTGCTCCAGGAGGTGGACGGGCTGGCCAAGGTGGGCGTGCGCGAGGTGACGCTCATCGGGCAGAACGTGAACTCGTACCTGGGCGGCGTGTCCTTCGCCCAGCTGCTGCTGCGCTGCGCGGAGGTGCCGGGCATCGAGCGCGTGCGCTTCACCACCAGCCACCCGCATGACCTGTCGGACGAGCTCATCGAGGCGTTCCGCACGCAGCCCAAGATCGCCCCGCACTTCCACCTGCCCGTGCAGTGCGGGAGTGATCGCATCCTGAAGATGATGCGCCGCGACTACACCGTGGAGCAGTACCTGGAGCGGCTGCGGAAGCTGCGCGACGCGCGGCCCGGCATCGCCGTCACCACCGACATCATCGTGGGCTTCCCCGGCGAGACGGAGGAGGACTTCGAGATGACGATGAAGCTGACCGAGCAGGTCCGCTTCGACAACCAGTTCTCCTTCATCTACAGCCCGCGTCCCAAGACGGGCGCCGCGCTGCGCGAGAAGGACTGGGGCCCGGTGGAGCACGAGGTGAAGATCGCCCGCCTGGAGCGCCTGCAGAAGCTGCAGCGCCGCATCAGCGCGGAGACCACCGCCGCCCTCGTGGGCACCGAGGTGGAGGTCATGGTGGAGGGCCACTCGCGCTACGACGCCGCCAAGCGCTTCGGCCGCACGCCGGAGAACCGCACCGTCAACTTCGACGGCGACGCCCCCGCGGGCGCGTTCGTCACGGTGAAGGTGGACCGCTCCACGCCCAACCAGCTCGCCGGCAAGCAGGTGGCGGTGCTGCAGCTGCCCACCGTGGAGCCGCTGCCCGTGCCGCGTCCCGACTCGCCGTTCCACGTCGTCGCGGAGGCCTGAGACATGGCGCTCAGGCCGTTTCGCGGCGTGCTGCCCACCGTCCACCCCAGCTGCTTCGTGGACGACTCCGCCCAGGTCGTGGGCGACGTGCACCTGGGCGAGGACTCCTCGGTGTGGATCAACACCGTGATGCGCGGGGACGTGAACCCCATCCGCATTGGCCAGCGCACCAACATCCAGGACCTGTCCCTCATCCACGTCACCGGCGGGCGCTCCAGCACCGTCGTCGGTGACGACGTGACGGTGGGGCACCACGTCGTGCTGCACGGCTGCACCGTGGGCAACCGCGTGCTCGTCGGGATGGGCGCCATCCTCCTGGACGACGTGGAGGTGGGGGACGACTGCATCATCGGCGCCGGGACGCTCTTGACGCCTGGGACGAAGATTCCCCCCGGCTCGCTCGTGGTGGGCTCCCCCGGCAAGGTGAAGCGCGCGGTGACTCCGGAAGAGCGGGAGTTCCTGTTGTTGTCCGCTCAGCACTACGTCCACATCGCCTCCGAGTACCGCGCCAGCCGTTGACTCGCCGGCCCGCGCGGCCCGTGTTAGGACCCTGGCACCATGGCTCTCGTGCCTGCGAACACCCTCAAGGCGTGCCCTCTCTTCAAGGGCTTCACCGACACCGGCATCCAGATCTTCGCGGGTGTGGCCGTGCCTCGGGCCTTCCCCAAGGGCACCGCGTTGTTCGTCGAGGGCAAGACGGGCGAGTCGCTCATCATCGTCGGCGAGGGCACGGTGCGGCTGAGCGCCAGGAGCCCCTCCGGCGAGGACGTGTCGCTGGGCGAGGTGGGCACGGGCGAACCCCTGGGCGAGCTGGCCCTGGTGCAGAAGGGTGAGCGGCTCTGCACCGCGACGGCCGTCACGGACGTGTCCGCGCTGGAGATTCGCGCGGCGGACTTCCAGAAGCTGCTGGCCACCAAGCCCCAGGCCTGCGTGAAGCTGCTGATGGGCATCGTCGGCTTCTTCGGCCAGAAGGCCCGGGACAACCGGGACATGATTCGCACCCTCATCGGAAAGGCGCCGGCCGCCTGAAGGGCGCGTGCTAGCCTTGGGGCTCCGTATGCGAGCCCCCCACCTGGCCGTCCTCCCACTGCTCGGGCTCCTGGCGTCGCCCCCGGCGGTCGCGGGGTCGACCGCCCAGGTTTCCATCGCCTCGGAGGAGGACTGGTTCGCCAGCCAGTACACCCCCGGTGGCCTGGAGGTGCGCGCGGATGTCCGCGTCTTCACGCTCTATGCGCTGCTCAACCGGGCGGGCTACGACGCGGGCCCCGTCGAGCGGGCCCACCCCGTCCCCGTCATCCGCTACACCCCCGCTCGCGCCCGGGTCCGCCAGGTGCTGGCCTCCGCGCCGGACGCCGTGCTCACCGAGGCCCGCGCGTACTTCGCCGCGCACCCGGAGCCGGTGGAGGTCTACCTGGCCCGCGTCCTGGGAGGACCGAAGGCTCCAGGCCGCGCCGCGAGCCTCACGGGGTTGGAGGAGTTGCTGGCCCGCGCCGAGCAGGAGTGGCCGGTGACGGCGCTGCGCGCGGAGACGCTGCCGGACTTCCGCTTCGAGCAGCGCGCCTGGCTCCCGCTGCTGGATGCCCCCGTCCAACAGGCCACGCGACTTCTGGGCCTGCCGGAAGGCGGGCCCGCCCCTCGGGTGGTGGTTAATCTGCTCGAGGCCGAGGGAAGCGTGCGACCGGTGGACACGGGGCAGGGGTGGGTGGTTGTGGTGGGACCTGTCACGCGCACGCCTGACGCCGAGCCGGTGGTGCGGGAGCTGGCGCGTGGGGTACTGAGCTCACGGCTGTCCGGCCGCCTGGGTGCTCGCTGGGCGGGTGGGGCGGCGGCGCTGAAGGATGCCCGGGCGAGGGGGGCGGGTGAGGGGACGGTCGACGAGTACGGGGTCGCGCTCCTGAGTCGGGCGCTGGCCCTGACGGCCACGGGGGCTCCGGCTGGGGCCTACGAAGCGGCCGGGCGCGACGGGTATTTCGGGTTGAAGACCCTGTCGCGGAGTTTTGAGGAGGCGCGCCCGGTTGATGCGTGGGCGCTGGATGGGCTGGCTCGGGCGGTGCCCCAGCAGGCCCCTCGGAAGTGAACGGACGGGACAACGCGTGCTTGATTTCCTCACCACCCTGCTTGGCGACTCCCAGGGCTTCATTGCCTACGCCATGGTCTTCGGCATCCTCGTGGCCTGTGGCCTGGGCGTGCCGCTGCCTGAAGACATCTCGCTCATCCTGGGCGGCTTCCTGGCCCACAAGGGCGCGGCGAGCCTGCCGGTGATGATGGTGGTCGGCTTCATGGGCATCCTGGTGGGCGACAGCCTCATCTTCTTCGCCGGCCGCAGGCTGGGCGGGAGGCTGGGGCGGGGCACCGGGGCCACCCAGGAGGCGCCGAAGGGCGGCGGAGGGTTCTTCGCGCGCATCGTCACGCCGGAGAAGCGCGCGCGCGTGGAGGGGCTCTTCGAGCGCCACGGGCAGAAGATCGTCTGCATCGCCCGCTTCATGCCGGGCGTGCGCGCGGTGACGTACTTCACCGCGGGCTCGGTGGGCATGTCCTACTGGCGCTTCATCTTCTGGGACGGCCTGGCCGCGCTGCTGTCCGCGCCGGTGTTCATCTGGCTCGGGTTCCACTTCGGTGGCGAGCTGGACATGCTCATCAGCAAGTTCAAGGAGGGCCAGTACACCGTCATGGGTGTGCTCGCCGTCGCCGCGGTGGGCTTCTTCCTGTGGCGCCGCAGCCGGAACAAGCGGCTGGCCGCCGCCCAGGCGCAGGGCAACACTGCGGTGACGTCCTCGCCCGTGTCCAACGACGAGCCCGCCGCGCCCACGTCCGGGCCCCGCAACACCGTGAAGGGCAGCGGCTCCGACCCGCTCTTCAAGGTCGCCTCCACGTCGTCGCCGGAGAAGGTGACCGTCTCGGTGGACCCGTCGCGCGAGTTGATGAAGCACTGAGGCCCGCGCCGCTCGCGCGACCATCGCGAGCGAGGCGAGGTGGTTTGAGCTCACAGGAGCCGCGAGGCTCTTGTGACGCGTGGCAGGCGAGCACGATGTGGCTGGCGACGCATTGCGGCGCCTGTTAGTCCCAGCCCGCGTTCATCGCGGCGACCCATGTCACTCTCGACTGCGCAGGACCCCGCCAGGATGGGGTTGTTCCGGCTCACGTGGCCGATACTCCTGGAGCTCCTCCTCTTCATGATGATGGGAACGGCGGACACGCTGATGCTCAGCGGTGTGTCCGACGACGCCGTCTCCGCGGTGGGGGTCGTCAATCAGTTCCTGTTCATCTGTCTGCTCATCATGGAGGTGATGAGCAACGGCGCCTCCGTCGTCGTGTCCCAGTACCTGGGCGCGCGGCGCTCCGAGGAGGCGGCGCGCATCGCCGCGGTGGGAATCACGTTGAACCTGCTGCTCGGCGTGACGGTGAGCGCGGGGCTGCTGCTGGGCGGGGACGCGCTGCTGGCGCGGATGAACCTGGAGGGCGTGGTGCTGGCGCAGGCCCGCACGTACATGGGCATCGCCGGAGGGTTCATCTTCCTCCAGGCGCTCATCAACGTGTGCTCCGCGCTCATCCGCACGTACGGCTTCACGCGTGAGTCCATGTTCATCGCGATGGGGATGAACGCGCTGCACGTGGGCGGCAACGCGCTGCTCATCTTCGGACTGCTGGGGCTGCCCCGGCTCGAGGTCGCGGGCGCGGCCATCTCCACGGTGGTGAGCCGCGCGCTGGCGCTCGTGGTGTTCATGTGGCTCTTGTACCGGGTGATGGACGTGCGGATGAAGGCGTGCGACTTCGTCCGGTTCACCTCGGACATGGTGCGGAAGATCCTCCGCGTGGGCGTGCCCTCCGCCGTCGAGCAGGGCACGTACCAGTGCTGCCAGGCGGTGTTCCTGTACTACGTGACGTTCCTGGGCTCGACGGCGCTGGCCTCCCGGCAGTACGCGAACGCCATCTCCCAGTACGTGTTCCTGTTCAGCCTGGCCGTCGGCATGGGCACGGCCATCATCGTGGGACGGCTGGTGGGCGCGCGCCGCGCGGAGGACGCGTACCGGCGGGTGCTCCAGAGCCTGAAGTGGGCGGTGGCCATCACCTTCCTCGTGGACGTGGCCGTCATCCTGGTCCGCGTGCCGCTGGTGGGCATGTTCACCCATGACGGCGACATCGTCCGGCTCACCACGCAGGTCATCGTGATCGGCTTGCTCCTGGAGACGGGGCGCTCGTTCAACCTGGTGCTGGTGAACGCGCTGCGCTCGGCGGGGGACGCGCCGTTCACCGTGTACATGGGCTTCCTGTCGATGGTCTGCATGAGCCTGCCGCTGGGCTACGTGCTCGTCTTCAAGCTCCACCTGGGGCTCGCGGGCGTGTGGCTGGCGGTCGCCGCGGATGAGTGGGTCCGCGGCATCTCCATGTGGGTCCGCTGGCGGTCTCGCATCTGGGAGCAGAAGTCGCTGGTCGAGCCCCAGGGCCCGGTGGCGGAAGCCCCCGTCGTCGTGGCGGCGTAGGCCCTGTTCCTCGGGTGGCTGCCGCCTCGGACCTTCGAGGTTCGAGGACAGCAGCCACCTGGGTGAAGCAGCCGCTCAGGGCAGGTGCTTCATCGCCTCACGCAGGCGCTCGGACAGCGCCTGGACGCCCGGCTCACGGAGCACGCCGTAGTGGCTGCCGACCACGGGGTGCCGCTCCAATCCGGCGCCGACGAGCGTGGACCAGCCGCCATCCGCGGGCAGCTCGGCGTCATGCTCGGTGGCCTTGAGCAGCACCACGCGCTCCTGGGTCGGCCGGGGGACGTAGCGCCGCGCGGCCTTCAGGTTCGACTCGAACACCTGGAGCAGTGACTGGAGCTGCCGGGGGGCCGTCCCGAGGGGCAGGACTCCGGCGCGCTCGCCCTCGACACGCAGGTGTTCGAGCACCGCGTCCGGAGACATCGCCGCGAGCGCCTCCAGGTCCAGCTCGACGTGGGCCAACGAGGCGCCGAGCAGGTCCTGGACGAACATGCCGATGACCTGGAGCCGGTCCATCTCCGAGGGCTCCGGGGCCTTCACCGCGCCCGGGGCGTACGCGTCGATGAGCGCGAGCAGCTCCACCCGCTGGCCCTGCTCACGGAGCTGCCGCGCCATCTCGTAGGCGATGACGCCGCCGAGCGACCAGCCGCCCAACAGATACGGGCCGGACGGTTGGACCTTCCGCATCGCGTCCACGTAGGCCGTCGCCATCTCCTCGACGGTGCCTCGCGGCGTGGCCTCACCATTGACGCCCTGGGCCTGGAGGCCCACGAACGGGCGCTCCGTCCCCAGCCGACGCGCCAGCTCCGCGTAGCAGAGGACGTTGCCGCCCACGGGGTGCACGCAGAAGAACGGCGTCTTCCCGCCCGGACGCAGGGCGCCGAAGGGGACCACCGGCGAGGTGCCCGTCATCGTGGCCCCGTCGCGCAGCAACACGGCGAGCTGCTCCACCGTGGGCGCCTGGAACAGCGCGGCCAGCGGCACCGGTCGGCCCACTGCCTCGCTCACCGCGGACATCATGCGCACGGCGAGCAGCGAGTGGCCGCCCAGCTCGAAGAAGCTGGAGCGGACACCGATGGGACGAACCCGAGCACGTCCTCCCAGACACGGACCAGCTGAAGCTCGAGCGGCGTCCTGGGCGGGAGCACCTCCTGGGGGCCGGAGGCCTCGAGCGTCGGCTCCGGCAGGGCCCTGGTGTCCACCTTGCCGTTGAGAGTCAGCGGCAGGGCGGGGAGGGTGACGAACGCAGAGGGCACCATGTACTCGGGCAGGCGCTGCTGGAGCCACGTCCTCAGCGAGAGGACATCCGGAGCGACGGACGACGAGGCCACGACGTAGGCCACGAGCTTCCGGTCCGCGCCGTCTCCTCGCGCCACGACGATGGCGTCTCGCAGGGAGTCATGGCCGCGCAGCACCGTGGCGATTTCGCCCGGCTCCACGCGGAAGCCACGCACCTTCACCTGGAAGTCCACGCGGCCGATGAACTCCACGCGGCCATCCTCGAGCCACCGGACCCGGTCTCCCGTGCGGTACATCCGCGCCTCGGGTGCCTTGCTGAACGGGTCCGCGAGGAAGCGCTCCGCCGTCAGCTCCGGGCGGCCGAGGTAGCCCCGCGCCACCTGCGGGCCTCCGACGTACAGCTCACCCGGCACACCCACGGGCACGGGCTGGAGGCTCGCGTCGAGGATGTAGAGGCGCGTCTGTCCCAGCGGATGACCGAGCGGCACCTGCGCCGGAGCCCTGTCACCGGGCGGCAGCTCCACCCGCCCCGCGAGGACTCCCACCGTGGTCTCCGTGGGGCCGTAGTGATTGAAGACCTGGCACTCGGGCGCGAGGGCATGCACCCGCTCCAGCAATGCCCACGACGAGGACTCTCCACCGAGGACCAGTCGCTTGCGCGGCACGATGGTCCCCGTCTCGCCCCCCGTGAGCAGCGCCGCGAGGTGGGACGGGACGATCTTCATGCAGTCCACGGCGTGGCGCTGGAAGTACTCGGCCATGCCTTCGGGGCTGCGCGCGCGTTCCTGCGTCAGCACGTGCAGCAGTCCGCCCGTGACGAGCGCGGGGAACAGCACCGTGTTGCCCAGGTCCGCGGCGAACGTCGAGACCAGCGCGAAGCTCTTGCACTCCGTCAGCGCGATCCGGTCGATGACCGCGTTCACGTAGCTCATGAGCGCGCCGTGCGACACCGCCACGCCCTTCGGTCGACCCGTGCTGCCCGACGTGAAGAGCACGTAGGCCAGGTGCTCGGCGCGGACCTCGACCTTCGGCGCCTCGGTGGACTGCTTCTCGAGCACAACCGCGTCCGTGTCCACGCGCACGCGGTGGAGGGACAGTCCCTCGAAGGCCGACTCATGGGCGGATGCCGTCACCACGACGGGCGCGGAGACCTCCTCCACGAGCGCACGCAGGCGCGCGGCCGGCTGTGACGGCTCCAGCGGGATGTAGGCTCCGCCCGCCTTGAGGACCGCCAGCAGCGCGGCGATGAGCTCCACGCCTCGCTCCAGGCACAGGGCCACGGGGACATCCGGGCCCACGCCCAACGAGCGCAGGTGGTGCGCGAGCTGGTTCGCCCGTTCATCGAGCCGACGGTACGTCCACTCCTGCTCCTCGCAGCGGAGCGCCGGCGCTTCAGGGGTGCGCGCCGCGTGCTGCTCGAAGACCCGATGGAACGGGAGCCCCGGCGACACGGGCGCGGACTCCGTCACGAGGACACGCTGTCGCTCCGCGTCCGTGAGGAGCGGGAGCGTCGCGAGCGGCGCATCCGGGTTCGCCAGCGCGCGCTCCAGGAGTTGCTGGAAGTGACGCACCAGTCGCTCGCCGGTGGAGGGCTCGAACAGGTCCGTGCTGATGAAGAGCCCGCCCCGGTAGCCGTCGGGCGCCCGGAACAGGTGGAGGTTGAGCTCGAACTTCGTCGAAGCCAGCTCCACGTCCATCGCCTCGAGCGTCAGGCCCGACAGCGACACCCCGGGCGACGGCGCGTTCTGCAGCACGAACATCGCCTGGAACAAGGGCGTGCGGCCCAGGTCCCTCGCGGGCTGGAGCTCCTCCACCAGTCGCTCGAAGGGGAGGTCCTGGTGCTCGAAGGCCCCGAGCGTCGCGTCACGGACCTGGGACAGGAGGCCCCTGAACGTCAGCTCCGGCGTGAAGCGGGCCCTCAGCGCCAGCGTGTTGATGAAGACGCCCAGCAGTCCCTCCGTCTGCGCGTGACGCCGGCCCGCGATGGGCGAGCCCACGACGACGTCCTCCTGGCCCGAGTAGCGCTGGAGCAGGGCCTGATAGACGGCGAGGAACAGCATGAACGGGGTGACGCGCTCGCGCTGCGTCGCCACGTCCACCGCGTCACTCAGCACGGCCGGCAGCCACACCGGCACCAGCGCGCCGTTGGACGAAGGCACGGCCGGACGAGGCTTGTCGGTGGGCATCTCCAGCGCGGGCGCGGCCCCGTCGAGGTGCTGCTTCCACCAGTCGAGCTGTGCACGCAGGGCGCCGCCCTGGAGCCAGCCTCGCTGCCACACGGCGTAGTCGGCGTACTGCACCGGCAGCACCGGCAGCTCCACGGCCCCACCTTGCTGGAAGGCCGTGTAGAGCATCGTCAGCTCACGCACCAGCACACCGATGGACCAGCCGTCCGAGATGATGTGGTGCATGCACACCAGCAGCACCTGCTCCGTCGACGACAGCCGCATCACCGTGACGCGGAGCAGGGGACCGGTGGACAGGTCGAACGGGCGCACCGCGTCCTCGCTGATGACGCGTCGCGCTTCGGCCTCGCGCTGCTCCGGTGACGACGCGCGCAGGTCCACCATCGCGAACGGCCGAGGCGCCGGCGCGTGGATGACCTGTCGCGGCTCCCCCCCCTCCATGCGGAACGTCGTGCGCAAGGACTCGTGACGCTGAACCAGCGCATCGAAGGCGCGTTGGAGCGACGACAGGTCCACCTCGCCCGTCAGCTTGAGTGCATAGGGGATGTTGTAGAGCGCGCTGCCCGGCTGGAGCTGGTCCAGGAACCACAGGCGCTGCTGCGCGAAGGACAGCGGGAGCGGCCCGTTCCTCGGCGCGGCGACGAGCGGCGGCAGCACCGTCACCCCTTGCTCCTCGGGCAGGCCCTGCTGGAGGCGCGCCGCGAGCGAGGACAGCGTGGGCGACTCGAACAGGACGCGAACGCCCAGTTCCTGTCCCAGCTCGTCACGGATGCGCGCCACCAGCCGCGTGGCCAGCAGGGAGTGGCCACCCAGCTCGAAGAAGCTGTCGTGACGTCCCACGCGGGACACCTGGAGCAGCTCCTTCCACAGCTCGGCCAGGCGCTGCTCGGCCGGGGTCGCCGGGGCTTCGTGGGCCTTGCCGGTGTCCAGCCCCGAGGCGTCCGGCTTCGGCAGCGCCTTGCGGTCCACCTTGCCGTGCGTCGACTGGGGCAGCGCGGACAGGAACACGACGTGCGCGGGCACCATGTACTCGGGCAGCCGCTGCCGCAGCCACGCCTTCGGGTCCTCTCCCTTCGGCGCGTGGCCGTCAGCCGTGGCGACGTAGGCCACCAGGCGCTTGTCTCCGGGCACGTCCTCGCGGACGACGACCGCCGCCTCGCGGACCTCGGGGTGCGCACGGAGGGAGGCTTCAATCTCGCCCAGCTCGATGCGGAAGCCGCGCACCTTCACCTGGAGATCGATGCGCCCGAGGAAGCGCAGCGCGCCGTCCTCGGCCCAGCAGACCTTGTCCCCGGTACGGTAGAGGCGCTCGCCGGGCGTGGTGGAGAAGGGGTCCGGCACGAAGCGCTCGGCGGTGAGCGCGGGTCGGCCCTGGTAGCCACGCGCGAGGCCCGGGCCGCCGATGAACAGCTCACCGGGGATGCCCACGGGCACGGGATGCAGCGACGCATCCAGCACGTACACCCGTGTATTCGGAATCGGGCGTCCGATCGGGACGGCCGTGTCGATGGACGCGCCCGCGGGCAGCACGTGCTGCGTGGTGACGACGGTGACCTCCGTCGGGCCATACGCGTTGACGAGCGAGCCCCCCTTGGCCAGTCGCTCCCGCGCCGTGGGCAGGGGCAGCACGTCTCCGCCAACCCACAGGCGGGGCAGCCGGGACAGCGCGGCCGGCTCGTGCTGCTGCATGACATCGAAGAGCGCGGTGGCCAGGAGCGCCGTGGTGACGCGGTGCTCGTCGATGACGCGCGCGAGCTCGGAGACCTCCGGGGTCGTCGGCGGGTACACCGCGAGCCGAGCGCCCGTGAGCAGCGCGCTCCAGACCTCGAGCGCCGTCGGGTCGAACGTCAGCGGCGCCACCTGGAGGATGACCTCGCCCGGCTCGCGGGACGCGAAGCCCACGCCCGAGACCAGCCGCAGCACCCCGCGGTGGGTGATGGCCACGCCCTTGGGCGTCCCCGTGGAGCCGGACGTGTACGTGACGTACGCGAGGTTGTCCGAGCTCATCGGCACGAACGGAGCCTCCGTCGACTGGCGGGAGATTCGCTCCCACTCGGTGTCGAGCATCACCACGGGCCACGAGCCCGAGGGCAGCAAGGCTCCCAGCGCGCTCACCGTGAGCACACCCGCCACACCCGAGTCCTCGAGCATGAACGCGATGCGCGCCTGGGGATGCGCGGCGTCGAGGGGGACGTAGCAGCCACCGGCCTTGAGGATGCCGAGCAGCGCCACGTACAGCTCCAGCCCACGAGGAATCAGCACCGCGATGCGCGGCTCACGGCCCAGGCCCAGCGACAACAGATGCCGGGCGAGCTGACCCGACCGGGCTTCCAACTCCGCGTAGGTGAGGCGCTGGCCCTCGAACTGGAGGGCAATCGCCTCGGGCGTGCGACGGGCCTGCTCGGAAAACAGGGCGGGCAGGGTGGACTCCGACGGGTAGTCGGCCGTCGTGTCGTTCCAGTCCACGAGGATGCGCTGACGCTCCGTCGCGTCCATCAGGGACAGGGAGGACAACGGCGCGTCCGCCTTGGCGACAGCCTCCTCCACGAGGCGCAGCAGGTGCGTCACCATCCGCTCGGCGGTGGAGCGCTCGAACAGGTCCGTGCTGAAGCTGAGGGCCCCTTGGTAACCCGCTGGCGTGCGGACCAGGGCCAGCTCCAGCTCGAAGCGACTGACGGTGGACTCGACCTCCACGCCCTTGAGCGAGAGCTCCGGCAACGTCAGCTCCGCGCCCGGCATGTTCTGGAGGGCGAAGAGCGCCTGGAACAACGGCGTGCGACTCAGGTCGCGCGTGGGTTGCAGCTCCTCGACCAGCCGCTCGAAGGGGACATCCTGGTGCTCGTAGGCCCCGAGCGTGGAGTCGCGCACCTGCGCCAACAGGCGCCGGAACGTGAGCGTCGGCGTGAAGCTCGCGCGCATCACCAGCGTGTTGACGAAGAAGCCGATGAGGCCCTCCGTCCTGGCGTGACGCCGACCCGCGATGGGCGTGCCCACCAGCAGGTCATCCTGCCCCGAGTACCGGTGCAGCAGCGCCTGGTACGCCGCCATCCACACCATGAAGGGCGTGACGCCTTCACGGCGCGCCAGCGCCTCCAGCGCCTGACTGAGCGAGGGGGACACGCTCACGGGCACCGTGGTGCCCTGGTGCGAGAGCACCGCGGGACGCGGCTTGTCGGTGTGCAGGTCCAGCGCCCCCGGGGCTCCGGCGAGCTGCTGGCTCCACCAATCGAGCTGCTTCCGGAGCGTCTCTCCCTGGAGCCACTGCCGCTGCCACAAGGCGTAGTCCGCGTACTGCACCGGCAGCTCCGGCAACGGCGACGGACGACCGCTCCTGAACGCCTCGTAGAGCTGGACGAGCTCACGCACCAGCACGGCCTGCGACCAGCCGTCCGAGATGCTGTGATGCATGCACACGAGCAGCGCGTGCTCCTTGGCATCCAGCACGAGCAACGTGATTCGCAGCAGGGGCCCCGTGCGCAGGTCGAACGGGGTGACCGAGTCCTCGCGCGCCAGCCGGTAGGCCTCCTCCATCCGCTCGTCCGCCGAGACGCGGGACAGGTCCACCACCCGGAGGTTGCCGGGCTGCGCGGGGTGGATGACCTGTCGAGGCTCACCCCCCACGGTCTCGAACGTGGTGCGCAGGGACTCGTGACGACGCACCAGCTCGTCGACGGCGCGATGGAACGCGGCGCGCTCCACGCGTCCCGACAGGCGCAGCGCCACGGGCATGTTGTAGATCGCCATCCCTGGCTGGAGCTGGTCCAGGAACCACAGGCGCTGCTGCGCGAAGGACAGCGGCAGCGGCCCATCACCGCGGTCCACACCGAGGTCGGGGAGAGTGTCCCCCCAGGTGGCGCCGGAGATGCGCTCGGCGAGCCCCGCCAACGTAGGAGCCTCGAAGAAGGTCCGCAGGCCCAGGTCTACCTTGAAGTCCTCTCGGACTCGAGCCACCAGCCGCGTGGCCATCAACGAGTGGCCCCCCAGCTCGAAGAAGTTGTCGCGACGACCCACGGTGGGGACGTTCAACAGCTCCCGCCACAGCTCGGCCAGTCGTCCCTCCAGCGGCGTCGCGGGAGGCTCATGCTGGCGGCTGACCCGGTGCAAGTTCGCATCCGGCGCGGTCAGCGCCTTGCGGTCCACCTTGCCGTTGGGCGTGAGGGGCAGGGCGGCCAGCGGCACGAAGGCCGCGGGCACCATGTACCCGGGCAGGTGCTGCCGCAGGTGGTCATGGAGGCCCAGGATGTCCAGGGTCGGATCCAGGCCCTCCTTCACTTCCGTCGGCACCACGTACGCCACCAGGCGCTTGTCGCCCGGCGGGTCCTCGCGCGCCAGCACCACCGCGTCACGGACCTCCGAGCGAGCGCGCAGCGCGGCCTCGACTTCTCCCAGCTCGATGCGGATGCCGCGCACCTTCACCTGCGTGTCGCCGCGCCCCAGGTACTCCAGGCCGCCGTCACGTCGCCAGCGCGCCTTGTCACCGGTGCGGTAGAGCCGCTCGCCCTCGCCGAAGGGGCTCGGGATGAAGCGCTCCGCCGTCAGGTCCGGCCGGCCGAGGTAGCCACGCGCGACGCCCTCACCGCCGATGAACAGCTCACCCACCACGCCCGTGGGCGTCGGCATGAACGCGCTGTCCAGCACGTACGTCGTCACGTTGGTCAGCGGCCGGCCGATGGGCACCTCCTGGGCGCTCTCGAACGCCTCGGCCGGGGACGCCATCAGGTCCACCGCCGTGGCCACCGCCGTCACCTCCGTCAGTCCGTAGGTGTTGCGCAGGGGCAGGGCGGAGCCCACCGTGCGACGCCACGCGGCGACCCGCTCCGGCGCGGCGCGCTCTCCGCCAATCACCACCCACTTGAGCTTCGAGGGCAGCTTCGCGCGGCCTTCCTCCAGGCTCGCCGTCACCTCGTGCCAGAAGGCCGTGGGCAGGTTGAGCTGCGTCACCCCCGCGGCCTCGCACCGCGCCAGGAAGACCTCCGGCACGTCGAGCATGTCCGGCGTGCGCAGCACCAGCGTCCCGCCTCGCGTGAGGCACGGATAGATCTCCTCCGCGCTGGTGTCCCAGCTGATGGAGGCGAACTGGAGCACGCGGTCCCCCAGCTCCACGGGGTACGTCTTCCAGGCCGCGCGGGTGAAGTTCACCAGCGAGCGGTGCTGCACCACGACGCCCTTGGGCCGACCCGTCGAACCCGACGTGTAGAGCACGTAGGCCGCCGCCTCCGGAGGCACCACCACGGAGAGCGGAGCGACGTCCCCCGTCTCGGGCACGGCGTCCACGTCCAGGTAGACGCGGTCCGTGGTGTCGCCCAGCTTCTCGCGGACCTGCCCGCGTGCCACCACCACGCGCGCGCCGCTGTCCTCCAGCATGAAGCTCAGCCGCTCCGCCGGGTACTCCGGGTCCAGCGGCACGTAGGCACCACCGGCCTTCAGCACGCCGAGGAGCGCGACGAGTTGCTCCACCGAGCGCTCCACGCACACCGCCACCCGCGTCTCCAGCCCGACGCCCAGCTCGCGCAGGCGCCACGCCAGCCGCGTGGCCCGCGTGTCCAGCTCACGGTAGGTGACCGAGTCCTCACCGGACACCACCGCGATGACGTCCGGCGTGCGCAGCACCTGCTCCTCGAGGAGCGCGTGGATGCGCGCGTCCGCGGGCAGGGGCTCGCGCTCACCCGTCCACTCCAGCAGCAGCTGCTTGCGCTCCTCGGGAGGCAGCAGCGGCAGCTCCTCCAGCGGAGTGCCCGGGTTCGCGACGATGCCTCGCAGCAGCACGAGCAGGTGCTCGGCGAAGCGCTCCATCGTCGCGCGCTCGAACAGGTCCGTGCTGTACGTGAAGCCTCCGGAGAAGCCCTCCGGCGCGCGCGTCAGGTCCAGCCCCAGCTCGAACATGGCCAGGTTGGTGGAGTCGATGGGGTGGGGCCCCACGGACAGCTCCGGCAGGACGATCTCCGGCAGCGGCGCGTTCTGGAGCGTGAACATCGCCTGGAACAGCGGCGTGCGGCTCGCGTCGCGCGTGGGCTGGAGCTCCTCGACGATCTTCTCGAACGGGACGCCCTGGTGCTCGTAGGCGCCGAGCGTCCGCTCGCGCACCTGGGCCAGCAGCTCGCGGAAGCACATCTTCGGCGTGAAGCGCGCGCGCAGCACCAGCGTGTTCACGAAGAAGCCGATGAGCACCTCCGTGTCCGCCACGTTGCGGTTCGCGATGGGCGAGCCCACCAGGATGTCGTCCTGGCCCGAGTACCGGTGCAGCAGCGTCTGGAACGCGGCCATCAGCACCATGAACGGCGTGGCGCCTTCCTTCTGGGCCAGCGACTCCAGCGCCTGGCTGAGCTTCAGCGGGATGACCAGGTCCAGCACGGCGCCCTTGTGGGTGAACACCGCCGGGCGCGGCTTGTCCGTGGGCACGTCCAGCGCGTACGGCGCGCCCTCCAGTTGCTGCTTCCACCAGCCGACCTGCGCCTCGAGCGTCGCGCCGCGCAGCCACGAGCGCTGCCACACGGCGTAGTCGGCGTACTGCACGGCCAGCTCCGGCAGCGGCGAGGGCAGCCCCTTGCGGAACGCCTCGTAGAGCGACGTCAGCTCCCGCACGAACACGCCGAGCGACCAGCCGTCCGACACGATGTGGTGCACGTGGAGCAGCAGGATGTGGTCCTGCGGACGCAGCTTGATGAGCAGCGTGCGCAGCAGCGGCCCGCGCGAGAGGTCGAACGGGCGACGCGCCTCCTCGTTCGACAGCCGCAGGGCCTCCGCCATCCGGAGGTCCTCCTCGTCGATGCGCGACAGGTCCACCTTCTGCACGGGCACGAAGGTGGCCGGGTGGATCTTCTGGACCGCCTGGCCTCCCTCCGCGCGGAACGTGGTGCGCAGCGACTCGTGACGCCGCACCAGCTCGTCGAAGGTGCGCCGCAGGGCCCGCTCATCCAGCGTGCCCTCCAGCCGCAGCGGGAACGGGTTGTTGTAGAGCGTGGACCCGGGCTCCAGCTGGTCGATGAACCAGAGTCGCTGCTGCGCGAAGGACAACGGCAGGTCCGTCGTGCGCGGCACGCGCGTCAGGGCCGGGGCCTTCGCCACCGTGGCGTTGGCCAGGCGCTCCGCGAGCTTTGCCACCGTGGACGCGCCGAACAGCTCACCCAGGGGCAGCTCGACGCCGAGCGTGGCCCGGATGCGAGACACCACCTGCGTGGCCAGGAGCGAGTGGCCGCCCAGCTCGAAGAAGTCATCGTGGATGCCCACCGAGTCGTGGTGGAGCACCTCCGCCCAGATGGCCGCCAGCTGCGTCTCCAGGGGCGTGCGCGGGGCGTTCTCGGCCGGGTCCTTGGAGACAGGGGCCTCCGGGGCCGGCAGGGCCTTGCGGTCCACCTTGCCGTTGGACGACAGGGGCAGGGCGGCCAGCTCCACGATGGCCGACGGCACCATGTACTCGGGGAGCTGACGCTGGACGAAGGTCTTCACCGCGCCCACGTCCACTCCCGCGGTCTCCGGGACGACGTAGGCCACCAGTCGCTTGTCGCCCGGGATGTCCTCGCGGGCCACCACGACGACGTCCCGCAGGCCGGCGAAGCGGCGCAGCGTCTCCTCGACCTCGCCGGGCTCGATGCGGAAGCCGCGGATCTTCACCTGGAAGTCGACGCGGCCCATGAACTCGAGCGTGCCGTCCGCGCGCCAGCGCGCCTTGTCGCCCGTGCGGTACAGGCGGGCTCCCGGCGTCGAGGCGTACGGGTGCGGCACGAAGCGCTCGGCCGTCAGGTCCGGGCGGTTGAGGTAGCCCCAGGCCAGGCCGTCGCCTCCGACGAACAGCTCACCGGTGACTCCCGGCGGCACGGGCTGGAACGCGGCGTCCAGCACGTAGGCCGTGGAGCTCGACAGCGGACGGCCGATGGGCACCGAGCGGTCCACCGTGTCCCCGGCCCGCAGCGTGTGCGTGGCGGAGAACGTGGTGTTCTCCGTGGGGCCGTAGCCGTTGATGAACACCGCGTCCGGCCCGATTCGCGACAGGTGCTCCGTCACGCGCTGCACGGGCAGCACGTCGCCACCCGCGAGCACCTGGCGCACTCCCGCCAGCGCCTGGCCCTGGTGCTGGACGACCTGGTCGAAGAGGGCCGCCGTCAGCCACAGCGCGGTGACTCCCGAGCTCTTCAGCAGCGCGCCCAGCGACTCGATGGACTGCGCCTTCGGAGGCGCGAGGACCAACCGTCCGCCGTTGAGCAGCGCGCCCCAGACCTCCAGCGTGGAGGCATCGAACGCCACGGGCGCGAGCTGGAGGAAGACCTCGTCCGGCCCGAAGCGCATGAACGTGTTGTCGCGCACCAGTCGCAGCACACCACGGTGGGGAACGCAGACGCCCTTGGGCTGGCCCGTGCTGCCCGACGTGAACATCACGTAGGCCAGGTCCTCCTCGCCCACGGAGACGACGGGAGCGCTCGTCGGCTGCCTTGAGATGGCGCGCCACTCCGCGTCCAGCAGGACGGGCAGGCAGCCCAGCTCGGGCAGCTCGTCCGCGAGGTGCTCCTGGGTCAGGAGGATGCTGACTCCGGACTCACGGATGATCCACGTGAGGCGCTCCGTGGGGTAGCTCGGCTCCAGGGGCACGTAGGCCGCGCCCGCCTGGAGGATGCCCAGCATGCCGATGATGAGCTCCGGGGAGCGCTCCACGCACAGACCCACGCGGCCACCGGGACGCACGCCCATCACGTGCAGGTGGTGCGCGACCTGGTTGGCGCGGGCGCGCAGCTCGGCGTAGGTGAGCTGGCCCTCCGCGTGCGTGAGGGCGATGGCCTGGGGCGTGCGCTCCGCCTGCTTCGCGAAGGCGTCGTGAATCGACGGGGGACGCGGCGTCTTCGTCGCGGTGTCGTTCCACTCCACCAGCACCCGGTTGCGCTCCTCGCGGGTGAGCATGGAGACCTGGGCGAGCGGGACGTCCGGCGAGGCGATGACCTCTTCGAGCAGCACGCGCAGGTGGCTCGCCATGGCGGCCACGGTGTCGTGGTCGAAGAGGGACGTGGCGTAGTTGATGCCGCCACGGAAGCCCGTCTCCTCGCGATGGAAGGACAGCTCCATGTCGAAGCGGATGACCCCGTGGTGGTGGTCCATCGGCCGCAGCGTCAGGCCGGGCAGGGACAGCGCCGGCAGCGGGGCGTTGTGCAGCGTGAAGGAGACCTGGAACAGCGGCGTGCGGCTGGCGTCACGGGCCGGGTGCAGCTCCTCCACCAGCTTCTCGAAGGGCACGTCCTGGTGCTCGAACGCCTCCAGCGTGGTGTCCCGCACCTGGGCGAGCAGCGCGCGGAACGAGTCCTGCCCCCGGATGCGGGAGCGCAGGACGAGCGTGTTCGCGAAGTAGCCGATGAGGGCCTCGGACTCGGCCAGTCGACGTCCGGCGATGGGCGAGCCCACCAGGATGTCGTCCTGCCCGGAGTGCCGCTGCAGGAGGACCTGGAAGGCCGCGAGCAGCACCATGAACGGCGTGGCGCCCTCGCGACGGGCGAAGGTCTCCAGCGCCTCGGTGAGCGGCAGCGGCAGGTGCATCAGCGCCGCGGCCCCATGGAAGGACTGCTGCGCGGGGCGCGGCTTGTCCGTCGGGAGGTCGAGGTGCGACGGCGCGCCCTCGAGCTTCTTGCGCCAGTAGCCGACCTGCTCCTCCAGGACCGGCCCCTGGAGCCAGTCGCGCTGCCAGACGGCGAAGTCCGCGTACTGCACGGGGAGCGCCGGCAGCGGCGAGGGACGCTCGTCATGGAACGCCGCGTAGAGCGCGGCCATCTCACGGACCAACACCCCCGTGGACCAGCCGTCCGAGACGATGTGGTGCATGTTGAGCACCAGCGCGTGCTCCTGTTCGCCCAGCTTCAACAGGAGCGCGCGGGCCAGCGGGCCGCTCAGCAGGTCGAACGGGCGCCGTGCCTCTTCGAGTGCGAGTCGGACGGTCTCCGCCTCGCGCTCCTTCGCGTTCGTGAGCGACGTGAGGTCCACGAACTGGAAGGGCAGGGGGAAGGCCGGGTGGATGACCTGGACGGGCGTGTCACCGTCCGCGCGGAAGGTGGTGCGCATCGCCTCGTGGCGCTCCATCAGCGCGTCGAAGCCACGCTGGAGCGCGGAGAGGTCCAGCGCGCCCTCGAGCTTCAGGGCCAGCGGGATGTTGTAGGCGCTGACCGCGCCCGCGAACTGGCTGATGAGCCACAGTCGCTGCTGCGCGAACGAGAGCGGGATGGGCTTCGTCCGGTCCACGCGGACCATCGGCGGCAGCTCCGCACCCGGACGACGGGCATCCAGCCGCTCCGCGAGCGCGGCGACGGTGGGTGCCTCGAACAGGGTGCGCAGCGGCAGCTCCAGCCCGAGCGCACCCCGGACGCGGACCACGACCTGGGTCGCGAGCAGCGAGTGACCGCCCATCTCGAAGAACCCATCGTGAATCCCGACGCGCTCCACGCCGAGGACCTGCGCGAAGAGCGTGGCGAGCGTCTCCTCCACGGGCGTCCGAGGTGCGACGTATCGGCCGGGCTGGACAACAGGGGCCTCCGGCGCGGGCAGGGCCTTGCGGTCCACCTTGCCGCTGGGCGTCAGCGGGAGCACGCCCAGGTGCGTGAAGGTCGAGGGCACCATGTACTCGGGCAGCCGAGACTGGAGGTGCGTCTTGAGCAGCGACGCGGTCAGCGGCTCGGCGTCACCCGTGACATAGGCGACGAGGCGCTGGTCGCCCGGGGAGTCCTCGCGCACGAGGACCACGGCCTCTCGCACCGAGGCGTGTGACAGCAGCGCCGCCTCGATGTCTCCCAATTCAATCCGGAAGCCTCTGAGCTTCACCTGGAAGTCCGAGCGGCCCAGGTACTCCAGCGTCCCGTCCGCCAGCCACCTCGCCACGTCCCCGGTGCGGTACAGCCGCGCCTCGGGCACCTGCGAGTACACGTCCGGCACGAAGCGCTCCGCCGTCAGCTGCGGCCGGCGCCAATACCCCAGGCCTACCTGCACGCCGCCGATGAAGAGCTCTCCGGGCACTCCCACCGGCGTCGGCTGGCCCTGCGCGTCCAGCACGTACAGCCGCGTGTTCGCCACCGGACGCCCGATCGGAATGCTCGTGCGCGGAGTGCCTCGCGCGCAGTGGAAGTACGAGACGTCCACCGCCGCCTCCGTCGGGCCGTAGAGGTTGTGCACCTCTGCTCCAGACGGCAGCCGCGCGTGCGTCTTCGCCACCAGGTCCGCCGTCAGCGCCTCGCCGCTGCACACCACCCGCCGCAGGTGGCTCAGCCCTTCAATGCCCGGCTCCTCCAGGAAGGCCCGCAGCATCGACGGCACGAAGTGCACCGTCGTCACTCGCTCGTCCCGCAGCAGCTTCGCCAGGTACGCCGGGTCCTGGTGCCCTCCCGGCTTCGCCACCACCAACCTCGCCCCCGTCAGCAGCGGCCAGAAGAACTCCCACACCGACACGTCGAAGCTGAACGGTGTCTTCTGCACCACCGTGTCCGCTGCCGTCAGCCCGTACTCCTGCTGCATCCACATGAGTCGGTTGACGATGCCCGCGTGCGCGTTCATCGCCCCCTTCGGACGGCCCGTCGAGCCGGACGTGAAGATGACGTACGCCAGTGAGTCCGCGCCTCCCACCGGAGTGGGTGCCGTCGCAGGCTGACGGGCCACCGTGGCCCACTCCGTGTCCAGGCTCACCACTCGCGAGCCGTGCGCGGGCAGCACCGACTTCAGCTTCTCCTGCGTGACGAGGACAGGCGCGTCCGCGTCCTCCAACATCCCCGCCAGGCGCTCCCTCGGGTATGCCGGGTCCAGCGGCACGTAGGCCGCTCCCGACTTGAGGACGCCCAGTAGCGCCACCACCAACTCCAGCGAGCGCTCCAGGCACACCCCCACCAGCACCCCGGGCTTGGCTCCCAGCGTGCGCAGGTGGTGGGCCAACTGGTTCGCCCGAGCATCCAGCTGCGCGTAGGTGAGGGTGCTTCCCTCGAAGCGAACCGCCTCCGCCTCCGGCGTGCGTCGCACCTGCGCCTCGATGAGCGCATGCAGCGTCGCCTCCTTCGGGTACGCCTCCGTGCGTCCCTGGAACCCCACCAGCACCTGCTGCCGCTCCGCCTCACCCATCAGCGGCAGGCGCTGCACCGGGAGGTCTGGAGAAGCGACGACGGCGCGCGCGAGCACGGAGAGGTGCTCGACCAGGCGCTTCATCGTGGACTCGTCGAACAGCTTCGCCGCGTACTCGAAGCGGCAGTGGAGCTCGCCCTGGCCTTCGACGACCTCGAAGCTCAGGTCGAACTTCGACGTCCCGGTGGCGACATCCAGCTGGCTCAGCTTGAGCGTCTGGTGCGACGTCTCCGCGGGCGGCGTGTTGATGACGTTGAGGACGACCTGGAAGACCGGCGTGCGGCTCTGGTCCCTCGGCGTCTGGAGCAGCTCGATGAGCCGCTCGAACGGCGCATCCTGCCGGGAGAACGCGCCCAGGGACTGCTTCTTCACCCGGCCCAACAGCTCACGGAACGTCGGGGCCTCGGTGAGCTGGGTGCGCATCGCCAACGTGTTGACGAAGCAGCCGATCAACCCCTCCGTCTCGGGCTGCGTACGACCCGCGATGGGGATGCCGATGGCGAAGTCGTCCTGGCCCGCGTGACGACCCAGGAGCGCCTGGTAGAGCGCCAGCATCACCATGAAGGATGTCGCGCCTTCCTTGCGGCCCAGGGCGAGCAGCGGCTCCGCCACCTCGCGGCCCACCACGAAGCGCAGGCTCCCACCGTCGTAGGACTGCACCGCCGGACGCGGCCGGTCCGTGGGCAGCTCCAGCGCGGGGACTCCGAGGAGCTGCTCCTTCCACCAGCGGAGCTGCCCGTCCAGCACCACGCCTTCCAGGTACTCACGCTGCCAGACCGCGTAGTCCGCGTACTGCACGGGCAGCTCGGGCAACGGCGACTCGATGCCCGCGTTGTAGCAGGCGTAGAGCACGGACATCTCGCGCGCGAGCACCAGCGAGCACCACGCGTCGGAGATGACGTGGTGCATGACCAGGTTGAGCACATGGTCCTGTGGCCCCATGCGCAGCAGCACGGCGCGGATGACCGGGCCGCGCGCCAGGTCGAACACCCAGGCGCCTTGTTCCTCGCAGCGGCGAAGCATCGCGGCTTCACGGGCCTCGGGCGTCTCGCCGGGCACGTCCTCCAGCGGCATCGGCAGCCCGGTCGCAGGCTGGACCACCTGCGTCGCCCCCGTCTCGGTGAGCTGGTACGTGGTCCGCATCACCTCGTGACGACGCATCAGCTCGTCGAGCGCACGCTGGAGCGCGGCGGTGTCCAACGGGCCCACCAGCCGGAAGCTGGAGCTGTTGTTGTACGCCGTGCTCGTGGGGTCCAACTGCTGGAGGTACCAGAGGCGCTGCTGCGCGAACGACAGCGGCAGCGGCTTGTCCCTGCGCGCGCGTGGAATCCCGGCGGGCGCGGCGACAGGGCGAGCCTCGGTCCGCACGGGCGGCGGGGCCTTGGCGACCGGGGCAGGGGCCTTGGGCACCGGGACGTTGACCGGCTCCAGGCGACCATCCGCGCGCAGTCGCGCGTGGCGTCCCGTGCGGAACAGCTGGGACGACGCGCCCTTCGGATGCGCCACCAGTCGACGACGCTCCTCTTCCTCGGAGCGCCACAATCCGGAGGGAAGACCCGCGCCCTCCAGCGCCAGCTCCCCGACGACGCCCACGGGCACAGGCAACCCCGCGGTGTCGAGGATCCATGGGCGCAGCCCCGCTGGCACGCGCTCATCGGGAGCACGCGGCAACAGCGCGCCCTCACGTGGCGCACCCGCGAGCAGGACCTGGAGCCCGGAGCTCTTCGCGAGCGCCGTGGCCAGCTCGGCCGAGGCCCCATCGAGCACCAGCGCTCCCACGGGGCTCAGCGCCTCGCGGGCACCGGGCAGCTCGGTCAACGTGCGGGCCAGTCGCGCCGACGTGTGCAGCAACACCTGGCCGGAGCGACGCGCCAGCTCCAGCACCTCGCTCACGCCCTGGTCGCCTTCGACCACGACCTGCTCCTGACGGGACGCGGCCTCCTGCACCAGCTTCTGGCGGAGCACCGCCAGCTTCTCCAGGCCCTTCAGGACGATGGGCGTGTCCAGACCGAAGTCGATGAGCGCGGCCACCTCGTCCACGTCCGCCTCCCGGACATCGAGCAGGCGCTTGAACCCGCTCTCCACGGTGCCGATGAGGCCCGTGCCCTTCGCGTGGTGCTCGAAGGTGTGCTCCAGGAGCGTGTTGATGTCCTCCTCGGAGACCTTGTCGATCTCCCCCTGGTGGCCCTGGGCCGCCAGCAGCGACGCGGTGATTTCGGCCGAGCTGCGGAAGTAGCCGAGCAGCGGCTTTCGCACCGTGCGCAGCACCTCCTGCTCGTCGTCACCGATGAACGCGTGCAGCATCACCGTGATGTGGCCACGGCCCGGATGACCGTTGCGGCGCCACGCCTCGCGGTACATCGCGACCTTCCACTTCAGATCGTCGATGGACTGCGCGAGCAGGCCCGTTAGCACGCCCGCGCCCACCTCGCCGGCCAGACGGAAGGTCTCCGGGTTGCCCACGGCCGTGAGCCACACGGGCAGCTCGCGCTGCACGGGCTTCGGACGCAGGGCCACCTCCACCGTCACGCCGCCGCCGCCCACGCGCTTCTGCTTCTCGCCCCGCCAGAGCGAGCGCAGCGTCTCCAGGTGCCTCATCAGGACGTTGCGGCGGTCCTCGAAGTTCGCCGGGGCGAAGGAGAAGTCCGCCACGTGCCAGCCCGTGGCCACCGACAGGCCCACGCGGCCGCCGGAGAGGTTGTCCACCACGGACCACTGCTCGGCGACCTGCATCGGGTCGTGCAGCGGGAGCACGACGCTGCCGGAGCGCAGCTTCAGGTTCTTGGTGACGGTGGCGATGGCCGCGGCCACCACGGCCGGCTGCGGGTACAGACCGCCGAACGAGTGGAAGTGCCGCTCCGGCGTCCACACCGCGGAGAAGTCATGCGCGTCCGCGAACTTCGAGCCCTCGATGAGCAGTTCGTACTTCGGCCCCGTGAGCGAGTCCTCATCGTTGGCGAAGTAGATGAGGCTCATGTCCATCGCCTGGGTGCGCGGACCGCCGCCCTGGAGTCGGACAAGCCGGGCCGTCACGGCCTCGGAGGGGAAGGCCACGCGCAGGCCACGCGAGAGCGCCCAGAGCATCTCCAGCTCCGGCCGCTCGGTCGACGTGTCGAGCGCCGCCAGCCAGGTGCCGCCCTCCGACGGACGCAACCGCGCATCCATCGCGGTGAACAGGTCCGCCAGCGCGTGGTGGTCCAGCGTCCACGCGGGCTGGTTCGTCCCCGAGGGCAACAGCCACGCGGGGGCCTCCGCGCGAGTCACGCTCGGGTTCACCGATGCGGTGGTCTCCAGTTCCTCCACGTACAGCACGCGCGAGGCGTCCAGCTTGGAGGATGTGACGACACCACGCCACGTGATGAGCAGGGGCGTCGCGGCATCCTGGGACGCATAGGTCGACAGTCGCCCCAGGTCCGTGGCGCCCAGGGCCACGACCGCGCCACCCGCGTCGAGCACACCCCAGAGGACCGCCAGCTTGTCAGGGGAAGGGGGCAGGCAGACCGCGACGGTCGCACCGCTCTTCAAGCCGCTGGCGCGCAGTCTCGCGGAGACGCTCGCCGCGCGACGGGACAGCTCCGCCCAGGTCCAGGACTTCTCACCGACGAGCGCGGCCACGGCGTTGGAATCCCGCTTCGCCCGCTCGGCGAGCTGTGCCGGGATGGAGGTGATGACCTGCGTGGGGCGTGGCGCGGGCCACGCGGAGCGCTCGGCCTCGGTGACGAGTGGCAGTCGGGAGACCCGCTCGTCGGGCCGGGCCATCGCGGACGCGAGCAGCACGTGCAGATGGTCGACCAGGCCCTGCGCGGTGCTCGCGTCGAACAGCTCCGTCGCGTACTCGAGCGCGCCGTGGACCCGGCCGGACTCGTCACCCAGCACGAGCGTCAGGTCCGACAGGGTGGTGCCCCACTGCACCGGACCGTCCGGGACCTCGACGATGGAGCCGCGCACGCCCGTCATCTCCAGGGCCGCGGCGCCGCCGCTGATGCCGCTGTGGAAGACGAAGACGGTGTCGGCCATGCGGCCCCGGCCGATGTCCTTGCCCGGGATGAGCGCTTCGACCAGGTACTCGTAGGGAACGTCCGGACGGGACTGGACCTCGTTGAGCTCCTGCTTCACGCGGTTGAGCAGGTCCCGGAACGTCGGGTCATCCGCGAAGCTCGTGCGGAACGCCGCCGAGTGCGCCACGTAGCCGATGAGCGGCAGCAGCTCCGGCCGGGTGCGGTTGCCGATGGGCGTGCCGACGATGATGTCCGTCTGCCCGCTGTAGCGGTGCAGCAGCGTCTGCCACGCGGCGAGCACCAGCATGTACGATGTGTAGCCTTCGCGCTTGCCGAACGCGCCCAGCTCGCGGGCCAGGGCACGTGGGAACTCCACGGGCAGGCGCACGGAGGTGAGCGGGCAGCTCGCCGGACGCTTGCGGTCCGTGGGGACGTCGAGCTGCTTGGGCATGCCAGCGAGTCGCTGACGCCACCAGGACTCCTGCTCGGGGAAGCGGCCTTCGAGGATGCCGGTGCGCTGCCAGGCGCCGAAGTCCGCGTACTGGATGGGGAGGGGAGGGAGGGGCGACGGGCGGCCCTGCTTGAAGGCGCCGTAGAGCTGCATCAGCTCGTTGATGAAGAGCGCGGTGGACAGCGTGTCGCAGACGACGTGGTGGATGCTGCCCAGGAGCAGGTGGTGCTTCGGCTCCAGGCGCAGCAGGACGGTCCGGATGACGGGGCCCGTCACCAGGTCGAACGGCAGCATCGCCTCCTCGCGGGCCAGCCGCATCGCCTCATCCTCGCGACGGGCGGGCGTGTCCCCGGCGACGTCGACGATGGGCAGGGGGATGCGCACGTTCTCGTGGAAGCGCTGCACGGGACGGCCATCCACCACGTCGTACGTGGTGCGCAGGGCCTCGTGCCGACGGACGATCTCCTGGACGGCGCGCTCCAGCGTGGCCGGGTCCAGGTCTCCCTCGAGCCGCAGCACGAAGGGGATGTTGTACGCGGACAGGCCGGGCAGGTGCTGCTCCAGACGCCACACGCGCTCCTGCACGTAGGAGAGCGGCAGCTCGCCCGTGCGAGGCAGCGGAACCAGCGGGAGTTCGCGTGTCGGCGCCGCGGCGGGGGCCTGTCGCAACAGCGGCTCGATGCGCTGGGCGATGCCCGCCACCGTGGGGGCCTCGAACAACGCGGCCAGGGGGAGCTGGACGCCGAAGGCTTCACGGACCTGGTTGAGCAGCTGCGCCGCCATCAGCGAGTTGCCGCCGATCTCCAGGAAGTCGTCCTCACGGCCGACGAACTCCAGGCCCAGGCGCTCGCGCCACAGACCCGCGAGCCGCTCCTCGATGGGCCCCCGAGGCGCGTCTTCACGCACCGGGGCGACTGGCTCGGGCTCCTGAATCGAAGGGGGAGGCTCAGCGGGGGCCACCGGAACCGCGCGCAGCGACGTCATCGCTGGCGCAACCACCGGAGGCAACTGCGGCGCGATGCCCGTCGATGCAGGCGATCCGAAACCCGTCGCCGCAGCAGGCGGCGTGACGCCGGTCGCGACAGGCGGCGCGAAGCCCGTAGACGCTGGCGACCCGAGATCCGTCGGCGCAGCCAACCCGAAACCCGTCGACGCGGCCAACCCGAGGCCCGTCGACGCAGAAGACGGCGTGACGCCCGTCGCAGAAGGCGACCCGAGACTGGTCGAGGCAGGCGCCCCGAAGCCGGTCGACGAAGCCGGCGGCCCGAAACCCGTCGACGCAGCAGGCGACGCGAAGCCTGGCGACGCGGCAGCCGATGGTACGAGGCTCGGCGACGTAGGACGTTGCGGCTCCATCCCGGGCGACAGGGTCGTCACGGCCTGCGTCTCCGCGACGGGGAGCGGCGCCCCCGAGGCGGCACGGAGCTGCACGGGCTGCTGGGCCACCATCGCGGGCACTGTCTGCGCGCCCGGCTTCGCATCCACCCAGACTCGCTTCTCCTGGAACGGATACGTGGGCAAATGCAGCCGGCGCCTCTGCTCGTGCGCGAAGAAGGCGGACCAGTCCACCTCCACGCCCTGCGTCCACAGCTCACCCACGGACGCCAGCAGGCTCGCGTCCTCCGTCGTGGAGGCGCTCCGACGCAGCGTCGCCAGCGCCTTCACGCGGTCCTTGTCCTGGCCCAGTGACGCGCGCACCAGCGGCGTCAGGTCCTGACCGGGGCCCACCTCCAGCAGCACGCTGCACCCATCCTCGAGCAGCGCCCCCACCGCATCCGAGAAGTACACGGGCTGACGCATCTGGTCCGCCCAGTACTGCGGCTCGGCCAGTGCACCGCGCTTCGCCCACGTGCCCGTCACGCTGGACGCGTAGCGCAGCGTCGGCTCCGAGCGCGTCAGCGACGCCACCACGCGCGACAGCTCCGGCATCAGCGGCTCCACGTCCGCCGAATGGAACGCATGCGGCGCGGGCATCCGCACCACGCCCACGTCCCGCGCCTTCAACGTCTCCTGGAGCGCCTCCACCTCCGCCACCGGACCCGCGACGACGCAGCGGTCCGCCGCATTGACGGCGGCCAGTGACAGCCTCCCGGACAAGAGCGGCTGAACCTGCGACTCCGGCATCGCCACCGCGAGCATCGCCCCCGGAGGCATGCGGTGCATCAGCTCACCCCGCACCACCGCGAGCTTCAGCGCGTCCTCCAGCGACAGCGCCCCCGCCACGCAGGCCGCGGCGTACTCACCGAAGCTGTGCCCGAGGACGGCATACGGCTTCAGGCCCCAGTCCATCCACATCCACGCGAGGGACACTTCGACGGAGAACAGCGCCGGCAACGCCACCCGTGTGTCCGCGAGCAGCGACGCGTGTCGCGACTCCTGCCCAGGACCCGACGTCAGGAGCGTGCGCACGCGCTCCCGCAGCTCCCCGTCCAGCAGCGCCAGGCACGACTCCAGATGCCGGCGGAACGTCGGCTCCGTGTCGAGCAGCTCGCGCCCCATGCCGAGCTGCTGCGTCCCCTGACCCGGGAAGATGAAGGCCACGCGGCGACGGCGCGCGGCCTCCAGGTCCTTGAGCTTCGTGGGCGTGAAGGGCTTGAGGAGCTGACGGGTCAGCTCGGCCGCGTCGCGGGCCACGACGACGCGCCGGTGCTCGAAGCCCTTGCGGCCCACGGCGAGCGTGAAGGCCGCATCGGCCACGGCCAGCGCGTCACCCTGGGCCTCCGCATGGGAGGCCAGGTTCTTCGAGGCCGCGTCCAGCGCCTCGGGCGTGCGCGCCGACAGGACGAACAGGTGGTGCTTGCGTGAGCTGGAGCCACTCGGAGACATCGGAGCTTCCTCGAGCACGGCGTGGGCGTTGGTGCCACCAATGCCGAAGGAGCTGACCGCGGCACGCCGCGGCGACTCGCTCCTCGGCCACGGCCGAAGGGTGGTGTTGACGAAGAACGGGGTGGCGTCGAAATCAATCTGGGGGTTGGGGCGCTCGAAGTGCAGGCTCGGCGGGACCTCTCCGTGCCGCAGCGACAGCGCCACCTTGATGAGGCCCGCGAGGCCCGCCACCGTGTCCAGGTGGCCGACGTTGGACTTGAGCGAAGCCAGGGCGATGGTGCCCTTGTGCTCGGGCCCCAGGCCGTAGGCGCGCTGGAGCGCCGTCACCTCGATGGGGTCGCCCAGCGGAGTCGCCGTGCCGTGCGCCTCCACGTAGCCGATCTCCTCCGGCTTCACGCCCGAGCGCGCGAGCGCCTGCCGGATGACGGCCGTCTGGCCCTGCACGCTGGGCGCGGTGAAGCCCGACTTGTCGCGCCCGTCGTTGTTGGTCGCCGTCGCGCGAATCACCGCGTGGATGGAGTCCCCATCCCGCTCCGCGTCCTCCAGCCGCTTGAGGACGATGCAGGCCACGCCGTTGCCGGAGACGGTGCCCTGAGCCGCCGCGTCGAACGAGCGGCAGTGCCCGTCCGGCGAGAGGATCATCCCTTCCTGGTACACGTAGCCGGTGCGCTGCGGCACCGACAGGCGCGTCGCGCCGGCCATCGCCACGTCGGACATGCCCGCCAGCAGGTTCTGGCAGGCCAGGTGCACGGCGACGAGGCCCGTGGAGCACGCGGTGTGGATGAGGACGCTCTCACCCGTGAGCCCCAGCTTGAAGGACGTCTTCGTCGCCAGGCTCTCGTGCGTCGCGGTGCCGTAGAGCTCGAACAGCGCGGCGCCGTCCAACGGCACCGTGGCCCGCACCGCCTCCGTGTAGCCGGAGTCGATGGCCCCCGCGTACAGCGAGATGGCGCCCGGGAAGCGCTCGGGGTCGATGCCCGCGTCCTCCAGCGCCGTCCACGCGGACTGCAGGAACACGCGCTGCTGCGGATCCAACCACTGCGCCTCGCGCAGGGACATGTCGAAGAACGCGTGGTCGAACCGGTCCGCGCCCTCCAACACACCACCGGCCGGGACGAACGCCGGGTGCTGGCTCAGCTCGATGCCCTCGGGCAGGCCAGGCATGCGCTCCAGCTCCTCGGGCTTGAACCGGGAGATGGACTCGACGCCCTCGCGCAGGTTGCGCCAGAACGCGTCCACCGAGCCCGCGCCGGGGAACCGGCCCGCCATGCCGATGATGGCCACGGCCCCCGTCGTCGACGGACGTGACACCGGCCGCTCCAGCGCCGGCACCGACTGGGGCGCGGTCGCCGCGGCCACCTCCGCGCGCTGCTTCTCCAGGGCTCGCGCCAGCCCCTGGACCGTGGGGTGCTCGAACAGCCACACGACGGGAACCGACTGACCCAGCTCTTCGCGCAAGCGCGCCGCGATGCGCACCACGGAGAGCGACGTACCACCCAGCTCCTCGAACAGGTGGTCATGCACGCCGACGCGCTCGGTGCCCAGCTCCCGCGCCCAGACGGCGGAGATGCGCTCCTCCAGCGGATTGGCCGGCTCGACGAAGCGCCCCTGACGTCCCGTGGAGGCGGCGTCCGGCTTGGGCAGCGCCTTGCGGTCCACCTTGCCCGTGGTGCTCAGCGGCAGCGAGGGCAGGGTGACGATGATGGACGGCACCATGTACTCGGGCAGCCGCTGACGCAGGCCCGCGCGCAGGTCCGTCGTGTCCAGCGACTGGCCCTCTCGCGGCGACACGTAGGCCACGAGCCGACGATCTCCCGGAACGTCCTCGCGGACGACGGCCACGGACTCGTGCACCGCGGGCTGGGCGGCCAGCGCGGCCTCCACCTCGGACAGCTCGATGCGGAACCCGCGAATCTTCACCTGATGGTCGGTGCGGCCGATGAACTCCAGCACGCCCTCGGGCCGCCAGCGCGCCACGTCGCCCGTGCGGTAGAGCCGCTCACCGGGCTGGGTGCTGAACGGATGCGGGACGAAGCGCTCGGCCGTGAAGTCCGGGCGCGACACGTAGCCGCGCGCGAGCCCCACGCCTCCCAGGTACAGCTCGCCCGGGACTCCCACGGGCGCCAGTTGCATGCGGGCATCCAGGACGTAGGCCGTGGTGTTGTCGATGGGCGTGCCGATGGGGAACGAGCTCCCCGACGGCATGGGCCCCGTCAGCGCGTAATTGGTCGCGATGACCGAGCACTCCGTCGGCCCGTACGCGTTGATGATGGGCACCCGCAGCGAGGCCAGCGCCCGGTGCGCATGAGGCACGGAGAGCACCTCGCCGCCGACGTGGAGCTGTCCCATCCGGGCCAGGATGTCCGGGCGGTGCTCCACGAGCTGCGCGAAGAGGCCGGAGGGCAGGTGCGAGAAGGACACCTCGTGCCGCGCCATGACCTCGCCCAGGCGGTCCAGGTCGCTGGGCACCGCGTCGGCCGGGAAGAGGACCACGCGGCCACCGTGGAGCAGTGACGGGCAGACCTCGAGCACGGAGCCGTCGAACGAGATGGGCGCCAGCAGGATGCTGGTCTCCTTCGCGCCGAAGCGGGCGTAGGGCTCCGAGTAGCACAGGCGCATCAAGCCCCGGTTCTCGATGGCCACGCCCTTGGGGCGCCCCGTGCTGCCGGAGGTGAAGATGACGTAGGCCAGGTTGCGAGGGCCCGCGTGAGACACCGGCGCCGTGGTCGGCCACGACTCCAGCTCCAGTCCCTCGACGAGCAGGCGCTCGGGCCCCGCGTCCGGCAGGGTCAGCTTGTCGCCCAGCACCCGCGAGGTGAGCAGCAGCGAGGGCCGCGCGTCCTCCACCATGAAGGCGAGCCGCTGCACCGGGTACGCCGCGTCGAGCGGGACGTAGGCACCTCCGGCCTTCATGACGGCGAGGATGGAGACCACGACGTCGAAGCCGCGCTCCAGGCACACGGCCACGAGCACATCGGGCCCCACGCCCTTCGAGCGGAGCAGGTGCGCGAGCTGGTTGGCCCGGGCCTCCAGCGCGCCGTAGGTCATCCGCTGGTCGCCCGACTCCAGGGCGATGGCCTGGGGACGCTGGCTCGCCTGTTGGGAGAAGCCCTCCACGAAGGTGGTGTCCGCAGGGTAGGGCCGCGTGGTGTCGTTCCACTCGGTGACCAGCTGGTGGCGCTCGTCGGCGGACAGCAGGTCCAGGGTCCAGAGCGGCCGGTCCGGAGCGGCGACCAGCGCTTCGAGCAGGTTGCGCAGGTGGCGGGCGAGGCGCGCCACGGTGGGCGCGGTGAACAGCTCGGTGCTGTACTCGATGACGCCGCGCAGGCCATCGGCCTCCTCGACCAGGACGAGGCCAAGGTCGAAGCGCGCCGTGTCGTTGTCCACGTCGAGCTGACGCAGGGTGAGGCCCGGCACGCGCATCGTCGGCGTGGGCGTGTTCTGGAGCGCGAACACCACCTGGACCACGGGGCCGCGGCCCAGGTCACGCTGGGGTTGGAGCTCTTCGACGAGGCGCTCGAAGGGCAGGTCCTGGTGCTCGTAGGCCGCGAGCGTCGTCTCGCGCACCTGGGCGAGCAGCGCGCGGAAGGACTCCTCGGGACGCACGCGGGCGCGCAGCACCAGCGTGTTGACGAAGAAGCCAACGAGTCCCTCCAGCTCGCCATGACGACGCCCCGCGATGGGCGAGCCGACGAGCAGGTCCTCCTGGCGGCTGTAGCGGGAGAGCAGCGTCTGCCAGGCCGCGAGCAGCGTCATGAACGGGGTGGCCCCGGCCTGTCGACCGAGCGCGACCACGCGGTCCACCAGCTCACGCGGGAGCTGGATGGGATGCGACGCGCCTTGAGGTGTGCGCATCGCGGGACGGGGCAGGTCCGTGGGCAGGTCGAGGACGAGGGGCGCCCCGGCGAGCCGCTGCTTCCACCAGTCGACCTCCTTGGCCAGCGTGTCGCCCTGGAGCCACTGGCGCTGCCACGCCGCGAAGTCGACGTACTGCACGGGCAGCGGGGAGAGGGCAGGGGCCCTCCGCGCGGCGAAGGCCTCGTAGGCCAGCGCCACCTCGCGCACCATCACCGCCAGGGACCAACCATCCGAGACGATATGGTGCATGACCAGCACCAGGACGTGCAGCTCATCGTCCAGCTTGAGCAGCGCGGTGCGCAGGAGCGGGCCCGTGGACAGGTTGAAGGGCTGACTGGCCTCCTCGGCGGCGTACTTGCGCGCGGCGGCCTCGCGCTCCGGCGGCGCGACGTCCGACAGGTCCGTGAGCGGCAGCGACCAGGGCCTGTGCGGATGGAGCGTCTGGACGGGCTGACCGTCCTTCAGTCCGAAGGTCGCGCGGAGAGGCTCGTGGCGGGACACGAGCAGGTCGAGCGCCTGTCGCAGCGCCTCCGGGTTCAACGCGCCCTCCAGCCGGATGGCGCCGGAGATGTTGTACTGCGTGCCTCCGGGCTGGACCTGGTCGAGCAACCACAGGCGCTGCTGCGCGAACGACAGCGGCAGCTCGCCATCGCGCGGGATGGGCCGCAGCGGGGGCACCTGTGACGGTGCGTCGCGGAACAGCATCCCTTCCTCGACCAACTCCGTGACTCGGGCCACGGTGGGCGCGTCGAACAGGGCATGCACGGGCAGCTCGACGCCGAACGTGGTGCGCAGGCGCGAGACGAGCTGGGTGGCGAGCAGCGAGTGTCCGCCCAGCGCGAAGAAGTCATCGTGCAGGCCCACACGCTCGACGCGGAGCAGCTCACGGAAGGCGGTGGCGACGCGCTGCTGGAAGGGGGTGAGACGTTCGGGTGCGGAGGGCACGGCGGGGCCTCCCGGGGTCGGGGGTGCCACGGGGGCCGGGAGCGCCTTCCGGTCCAGCTTCCCACTCGGGGACAGCGGGAAGGCCGGGAGGACGACGAAGGCCGAGGGCACCATGAAGGTGGGCAAGCGCGTCGACAGGAAGTCCTTCAATCCACTCGTGTCGGCGGACGGAGTGGACTGGGTGACGTAGGCGACGAGGCGCTGGTCGCCCGGGGAGTCCTCACGCACGAGGACCACGGCCTCTCGCACCGAGGCGTGTGACAGCAGCGCCGCCTCGATGTCTCCCAATTCAATCCGGAAGCCTCTGAGCTTCACCTGGAAGTCCGAGCGGCCCAGGTACTCCAGCGTCCCGTCCGCCAGCCACCTCGCCACGTCTCCGGTGCGGTACAGCCGCGCCTCGGGCACCTGCGAGTACACGTCCGGCACGAAGCGCTCCGCCGTCAACTGCGGCCGGCGCCAATACCCCAGGCCTACCTGCACGCCGCCGATGAAGAGCTCTCCGGGCACTCCCACCGGCGTCGGCTGGCCCTGCGCGTCCAGCACGTACAGCCGCGTGTTCGCCACCGGACGCCCGATCGGAATGCTCGTGCGCGGAGTGCCTCGCGCGCAGTGGAAGTACGAGACGTCCACCGCCGCCTCCGTCGGGCCGTAGAGGTTGTGCACCTCTGCTCCAGACGGCAGCCGCGCGTGCGTCTTCGCCACCAGGTCCGCCGTCAGCGCCTCGCCGCTGCACACCACCCGCCGCAGGTGGCTCAGCCCTTCAATGCCCGGCTCCTCCAGGAAGGCCCGCAGCATCGACGGCACGAAGTGCACCGTCGTCACTCGCTCGTCCCGCAGCAGCTTCGCCAGGTACGCCGGGTCCTGGTGCCCTCCCGGCTTCGCCACCACCAACCTCGCCCCCGTCAGCAGCGGCCAGAAGAACTCCCACACCGACACGTCGAAGCTGAACGGTGTCTTCTGCACCACCGTGTCCGCTGCCGTCAGCCCGTACTCCTGCTGCATCCACATGAGTCGGTTGACGATGCCCGCGTGCGCGTTCATCGCCCCCTTCGGACGGCCCGTCGAGCCGGACGTGAAGATGACGTACGCCAGTGAGTCCGCGCCTCCCACCGGAGTGGGTGCCGTCGCAGGCTGACGGGCCACCGTGGCCCACTCCGTGTCGAGGCTCACCACTCGCGAGCCGTGCGCGGGCAGCACCGACTTCAGCTTCTCGTGCGTGACGAGGACGGGTGCATCCGCGTCCTCCAACATCCCCGCCAGGCGCTCCCTCGGGTACGCCGGGTCCAGCGGCACGTAGGCCGCTCCCGACTTGAGCACTCCCAGCAGCGCCACCACCAACTCCAGCGAGCGCTCCAGGCACACCCCCACCAGCACCCCGGGCTTGGCTCCCAGCGTGCGCAGGTGGTGGGCCAACTGGTTCGCCCGAGCATCCAGCTGCGCGTAGGTGAGGGTGCTTCCCTCGAAGCGAACCGCCTCCGCCTCCGGCGTGCGTCGCACCTGCGCCTCGATGAGCGCATGCAGCGTCGCCTCCTTCGGGTATGCCTCCGTGCGTCCCTGGAACCCCACCAACACCTGCTGCCGCTCCTCCTCGCCCATCAGCGGGAGGTCGGCGATGGGGCTCCGGGCATCACGAACCACTGCCTCCAGCAGGACGCGGAAGTGCTGTCCCAGTCGCTCGGCGGACGCGGCCGAGAACAGGTCGAGGCTGTACTCCAGCGCGCCATCGAGCCCGCCATCCGGCTGCTCCATCATCGACATCGTGAGGTCGAGTCGCGCCGTGTTCGTCGTGGTCTTGAGCACGTCCACGCGGACACCCGGAAGCGCGGGAGGCTGCATGGGCGCGTTCTGGAGCGCGAACATGACCTGGATGAGCGGGGACCTGCGGCCCTCGCGCTCGCCACCGAGCGCCTCCACGAGCTGGTCGAACGGCACGTCCTGATGGACGTACGCGGCCAGGGACTCCTCTCGGACGCGAGACACGAGCTCGCTGAACGTCGGGTTGCCATCCACGCGGGCGCGCAGCACCAGCGTGTTGACGAAGAAGCCTATGAGCGGCTCCAGCTCGGACCGGGTGCGCTGCGCCACGGGGCTGCCGACGCAGAAGTCCTGCTGCCCCGAGTAGCGGGACAACAGCACCTCGAACGCCGCGAGCAGGACCATGAACAGCGTGGCCCCTTCCTTCCGCGCCAGCGTCTCCAGCTCCGCCACCAGCTCCGGCGGCAGCGTGAAGAAGTGGCTGCCTCCCCGAATCGTACGGGTCGCCGGACGGACGGTGTCCGCGGGGAGCTCCAGCGCGGGTGCGCCGGTGAAGCGGGCACGCAGGCCCTCGAGCTGCGTCTGGATGCCCTCCGACTTCACCCACTCGCGCTGCCATGCCGCGAAGTCCGCGTACTGCACGGGCAGCTTGGGCAGGGGCACGGACCGGCCCTCCGCGAGCGCCTCGTAGATGGACGCCACCTCATGCACCAGCACGCCCATGGACCAACCGTCCGAGACGATGTGGTGCATGCACAGCAGCAGGACATGCTCGGAGGCGGACGTGCGCACCAGCACCGTGCGCAGCAACGGCCCGGTCTGGAGATCGAACCGGTGATGCGCCTCCTCGGACATCCGGGCACGCAGCGCCGGTTCACGCGCGGAGTCCGGCAGCGTGCTCAGGTCTACTACGGGCAACAGCCACTGCTTCGGCGCGGGCTGGATGCGCTGGAACGGCACGCCCTCCCGTGCACCGAAGGTCGTCCGCAGCACCTCGTGACGGCGCACGAGGGTCGCGAACGTCTGCGTCAGCACCTCGACGTCGAGCGCGCCCGTCATCCGCAGCGCCACGGGGACGTTGTAGACGGCCTGTCCCGGCTGGAGCTGCTCCAGGAGCCACAGGCGCTGCTGCGCGAACGACAGGGGCAACGCCTCGTCGCGAGCCACCGATACCAGCGGCGGCATCTGCGTCCGGGACGCCTTCAGCATCAGCTCCTCGAGGTGTCGCGCGAGGCCGGCCAGCGTCGGGGCCTCGAACAACACGCGCAGCGGCAAGTCCACGCCCAGCAGCGCGCGCACCCGGGTCACCAGTTGCGTGGCCAGGAGCGAGTGACCTCCCAGCTCGAAGAAGTCGTCGTCCGGGCCCACCCGGTCCACCTTCAACACCTCGCGGAACAGCGCCGCGAGCTGCTGCTGGAGGAGGGGCAAGGAGTCCTCGGAGACGGTCGTCGTCGAGCCGAGCTCCGGCGCGGGCAGCGCCTTGCGGTCCACCTTGCCGTTGGGCGACAGGGGCAGCGCCTGGAGCGCGACGAACGCGGTGGGCACCAGGTACTCCGGCAGCTGACGCCGCAGGTGCTCACGCAGCGCGCCCGTCTCCAGTGACTCCGGCACCACGTAGGCCACCAGGCGCTTGTCGCCGGGCGAGTCCTCGCGCACCACCACCGTGGCCTCGACCACACCCGCGTGGGCGCGGAGCGTGGCCTCGATTTCTCCCAGCTCGATGCGGAAGCCACGCACCTTCACCTGGAAGTCCGTGCGGCCCAGGAAGCGCAGCGTGCCGTCCTCGGCCCAGCGCACGCGGTCCCCGGAGCGGTACAGCCGCGCCCCCGGCGTCGTCGAGAAGGGGTGGGGGACGAAGCGCTCCGCGGTGAGGGCGGGCTGGCCCAGGTAGCCGCGCGCGAGGCCATCGCCACCGATGAACAGCTCGCCCGGGACACCCACGGGCACGGGCTGCATCGACTCGTCCAGGACGAAGACCTGGGTGTTCCCGATGGGGCGACCGATGGGCACGGACAGGCCCACGTCGTCACCCCGGGACATCCGGTGGCAGGCCGTGAACGTCGTGCCCTCCGTGGGGCCGTAGCCGTTCACCAGCCCCTGGCCACTCGCCAGTCGCTCGCGCACTCGCGGCGCGGGCAGCACGTCGCCACCCGCGAGCAACTGACGCACGCCAGCGAGCGCCTCCGGCTGATGCTGCTGCATCTGGTCGAACAGCGCCGCCGTGAGCCAGAGCAGTGAGACCTGGTGACGGACCAGTGCCTCGCCCAGCTCCTTCAGGTCCGGCGTCGCCTGCGGGTAGATGACCAGCCGACCGCCGAACAGCAGGGCGCCCCACAGCTCCAGCGTGGACGCATCGAAGGCCAAGGGCGCGAGCTGGAGGACCACCTCCTTGGGTCCCAGGTCCACGAAGCGCGCACCGGTGAGCAGTCGGATGACGCCTCGGTGCGGGATGGCCACGCCCTTGGGCGTGCCCGTGGAGCCCGACGTGTACGAGACGTACGCCAGGTGGTCCGGACCGAGGTCCGCGCTCACCGCGTGCGTGGGCCGGCGCGCGATGGCGTTCCATTCGGAGTCCAGGCTCACCAGGAACTGCGAGCCCGCGGGCAGCTCGTCCTCCAGCGAGGACTGCGTGAGCACCGCCACCACGCCCGAGTCCTCGAAGAGGAACGCCAGGCGCTGCGCCGGATACGACGGGTCCAGCGGCACGTAGCAGCCGCCGACCTTGAGGATGCCCAGCACCCCCACGACCATCTCCAGCCCCCGATGCAGGCACACGCCCACGCGGGACTCGACGCCCAGGCCCAGGGCGCGCAGGTGGTGCGCGAGCTGGTTGGACCGCTCATCGAGCTGCGCGTACGTGAGCGTCTGACCTTCGACCTCCACCGCCACGGCCGACGGAGTCCGCGCCACCTGCGCGGCGAACAGCGCGGGAATCGTCGCCACGGCCGGCAGGTCCACGTGGGTGTCGTTCCACGTGCGAAGGAGCGTCTCGCGCTCCTCGTCGCGCATCAGCGGGAGCTGGCTGAGCCGCTGCTCCACGCCGCCCCGGGCCAGGGCCTCGAGCACCACGCCCAGGTGGTCCGCCATCCGGCGGATGGTCGCCTCGGTGAACAAGTCGGTGCTGTACTCGAGCTGTCCCTCCAGCGCGCCGTCGCGCTCCATCAGCGAGAGCGTGAGGTCGTAGCGCGCCGTCCGGGTCGCGCTCGGCAGCAGGTCCACCTGCACACCCGACAGCGACGGAGCGCGCATGGGCGTGTTCTGGAGCACGAACAGCGTCTGGAACAGCGGCGTGCGGGACAGGTCTCGCTCACCGCCGAGGGCCTCGACGACCCGCTCGAAGGGCACGTCCTGGTGCGCGAAGGCGGCCAGGGCCACGTCCTTGACCTGCTGGACCATGGTCGCGACGGTGGGGTCCTCGTGCCACTGGAAGCGCAGCGGGACGGTGTTGACGAAGAAGCCGATCAACCCCTCCAGCTCGGGCCGCTCGCGGTGGCCCACCGTCGTCCCGGTGGTGAAGTCCCGCTGTCCCGAGTACCGCGCCAGCAGCGCCTGCCAGCCCGTCATCAACACCATGAAGAGCGTCGCGCCCCGCGCGCGCCCCAGGGACTCCAGCCCCGTCACGAGGTCCGCGGGCAGACGGAAGGCGTGCATCGCGCCCTGGTAGCTGCGCGACGCGGGCCGCGAGTGGTCCGTGGGCAGCTCCAGCACGGGAGCCCCTTCGAGTCGCGAGCGCCACCACTCGACCTGCGCGCCCACCGTCGCTCCATCCAGCACCCGACGCTGCCACGCCGCGAAGTCCGCGTACTGCACGGGCAGCTCCGGCAGCACGGGCGCCTTGTCCTCCAGGAGCGCGGTGTACAGCTCGGCGATCTCCCGGATCAGCACGTCCACGGACCAGCCGTCCGAGACGATGTGATGCATGCACAGCAGCAGGATGTGTTCCCGCGCGCCCAGCTTCAGCAGGGCGGTGCGCAGCAGCGGACCGTGCTCCAGGTCGAAGGGTCGGTGGGCCTCTTCGACGATGCGACGCTCGGAGGCGGCCTCACGCGCGGAGGGCTCCAGCGCGCTCAGGTCCTCGACCTCCAACGCCCAGTGCTCGGGCGCGGCGTGGATGCGCTGCACGGGGCTTCCGTCGCGAGCCGTGAAGGTGGTGCGCAGCGACTCGTGTCGTCGAGCCACCTCGCGGAAGGCCCGGCGGAGCACGTCCACCTGGAGCGGTCCGCGCAGCCTCAGCGCCGCGGGCATGTTGAACGCCACGAGGCCCGGCTGGAGCTGGTCCATGAACCACAGCCGCTGCTGGGCGAACGACAGCTCCAGCGCGCCCGAGTCACGGGATACGGGCACCAGGGGCGGCAGCTCGGTCACGGGCGACGCGGCGGACAGGTGCTCGGCGAGCCGCGCCACGGTGGGCGCCTCGAAGAACGCGCGCAGGGACAGCGACGTCCCCAGCCGGGCGCGCAGGCGCGTCACCACCTGGGTGGCGAGCAGCGAGTGGCCACCGAGCAGGAAGAAGTCGTCCTGTCGGCCCACGCGCTCCACGCGCAGCACCTCGCGGAAGAGGTCCGCGAGCTGTCGCTCCAAGTCAGTCCGGGGCGCCTCGAAGTCCGCCGCGCCCGACGTGAAGTGCGGCGCGGGCAGGGCCTTGCGGTCGACCTTGCCGTGGGACGTCTGGGGCAGGGTGGCGAGCGTGACGAACGCGCTCGGCACCATGTACTCGGGCACGTGGCTCCGCAGGTGGACACGCAGTGCCTCCACGTCCACGGTGGCGGGCGCGACATAAGCCACCAGGCGCTTGTCGCCGGGCGCGTCCTCTCGCACCACCACCGCGACCTCGGCGACTCCGGCGTGGGCACGCAGGAGGGACTCGACCTCGCCCAGCTCGATGCGGAAGCCGCGCACCTTCACCTGGAAGTCGATGCGCCCCAGGAACTCGAGCGTCCCGTCCTGACGCCAGCGCACCCGGTCGCCCGAGCGGTAGAGGCGCTCGCCGGGGGTGGTGGCGAAGGGATGCGGCACGAAGCGCTCCGCGGTGAGCGCGGGCTGATGCTGGTAACCCCGAGCGAGCCCCGGGCCGCCGATGAACAGCTCACCCGGGACACCCACAGGCACCGGACGCAGGTGTACATCCAGCACGTAGACCTGCGTGTTCGCCAGCGGGCGTCCGATGGGGATGGAGTCCCCCGGCACGTCACCGGGGTTCAGCGTGTGCTGCGTGGCCGCGACGGTGGCCTCGGTGGGACCGTAGCCGTTGGTGATGGAGCGCCCCTGCGCCAGTCGCTCCTGGACGCGAGGCGCGGGCAGCACGTCGCCACCGACCACGAGTCGCCGCACCTGGGCCAGGGCCTCCGGCTGGTGCTGCTGCATGACGTCGAACAGCGCCGTGGCCAGGACGGCCGCGTTCACCTTGCGCTCGATGATGAGGCTCGCCAGCTCCGCCACCTCGGGCGTATGTGCCGGGTAGACGACGAGCCGCGCGCCGAAGGTCAGCGTGGTCCACACCTCCAAGACGTGCGGATCGAACGTGGGCGCGCAGACCTGGAGGACGATGTCCTCCGGCCCCGTCGCCATGCGCAGCCCCTGGGCCAGCCGGAGCACCGCGCGATGCGAGACGGCCACGCCCTTGGGCAGGCCGGTGGAGCCGGAGGTGTACGTGACGTACGCGAGCTGGTCCGCGCTCTCCGGGAGCGATACCGGGTCCGCCGACTGGCGCGCGATGACGCTCCAGTCCGAGTCCAGCCGGACACGCGAGCGGGCCGGGAGCACCTCGGAGAAGGCGTCCACGGTGAGGACCGAGGAGAGCCCCGCGTCCGCGAGGACATGGGCCCGTCGCTGCTCGGGCCACGTCGGGTCCATGGGCACGTAGCTGCCCCCGGCCTTCAGGACGCCGAGCATGCCCACGATGAGCTCCAGCCCTCGCGTCAGGCACAGGCCCACGCGAGGCTCCGTGCCCAACCCCAGGGACAAGAGGTGCCGGGCCAGCTGGTTCGAGCGAGCGTCGAGCTGTCCGTAGGTGAGCACCTGAGCCCCGGCCTCCACGGCCACGGCGTCAGGAGTCGCCCGGGCCCGCGCGGCGACGAGCGCGTGCAAGGTGGTGTCGGGCGCGGCCTCGGCCACGCGGGTGTCGTTCCAGTCGACGAGCACCTGGCGACGCTCGGCCTCGGACATCAGCGGAAGCGCCGAGAGCCGGCTGCGCGAGTCCTCGACGATTCCCTGGAGCAAGCGCTGGAAGTGCTCCACCAGTCGCGCGGCCGTGGCCGGGGTGAAGAGGTCCAGGCTGTATTCGAGCTGTCCTTCCAGCGTTCCCTGGCGCTCCATCAGCGAGACGGTGACGTCGAACCTGGACGTGTCCGTCGCCGTGGGCAGCAGCTCCACGCCCAGGCCCGGGAGGGACGGAGGCTGGAGCGGCGCGTTCTGGAGCACGAACACCGTCTGGAACACGGGCGTGCGGGACAAGTCCCTCGCGCCGCCCAGCGCCTCGACGAGGCTGTCGAAGGGCACGTCCTGGTGCGCGAAGGCCGCGAGTGACTCCTCGCGGACCCGGCCCAGCAGCTCCAGGAAGGTCGGGTCACCCTCCAGTCGCGCGCGCAGGGCCAGCGTGTTCACGAAGAAGCCGATGAGGCCCTCGAGCTCCGGACGCGAGCGGTGCGCCACCGGCGTGCCCACGCTGAAGTCCGTCTGGCCCGAGTAGCGCGACAGCAGCGTCTGCCAGCCCGCGAGCAGCACCATGAACAGCGTGGAGCCCTCGGCCTGGGCCAGCTTCTCCAGGCGGGAGACCAGGGCCTGCGGCAACGAGAAGAACCGCGTCGCGCCGCGCGAGGTCCGCACCGCGGGACGCGAGTGGTCCGTGGGCAGCTCCAACACGGGAGTGCCCTGGACATGGGTGCGCCACCCTTCGAGCTGGGTCCTCGCGGCGTCGCCCTCCAGGACGCGCCGCTGCCAGGCCGCGTAGTCGGCGTACTGGACCGGGAGCGTCGGGAGCGACGACTCACGCCCCTGCGAGAAGGCCGCGTAGAGCAGCGCCACCTCGCGCACCAGCACGCCCATGGACCAGCCGTCCGAGACGATGTGGTGCATGCACAGCGACAGCAGATGCTCCTCGGCGCCGAGCCGCAGCAGGGCCGTGCGCAGCAGCGGGCCGTGCTCCAGGTCGAACGGGTGATGCGCCTCCTCGGAGAGCCGCTGCTTCACCGCGGCCTCTCGCGCGGAGGGCTCGAGCGCGCTCAAGTCCTCGACGGCCAGCGCCCAGGCGTCCGGCGCGGGGTGGACCCGCTGCACCGGCTGGGCGTCCTGGGTGGCGAAGGTGGTGCGCAGCGGCTCGTGCCGACGGACCACCTCCGCGAAGGTGCGGCGGAGGACCTCGACATCGAGACGTCCCGACAGCCGCAGGGCCACGGGGATGTTGTACGCGGCCTGTCCCGGCTGGAGCTGCTCCAGGAACCACAGGCGCTGCTGCGCGAACGACACCGCCAGGGCCTCGTCCGTGCGCGGGATGCGCTCCAGCGGCTCCGGCCGTGCCTCCGCGGGCGCACCCTGCAGGGGCGCGAGACGCTCGGCGAGGCGCTCGACGGTGGGGGCCTCGAAGAGGGCTCGGAGGGACAGGGAGACGCCGAGCTGCGCGCGCAGTCGGGTCACCACCTGGGTGGCGAGCAGCGAGTGCCCGCCGAGCGCGAAGAAGTCATCGCGCGCGCCCACGCGGGAGTGGCCGAGCACCTCCGAGAAGATGCGGGCGACGGTCTCCTCCATCGGAGTCCGCGGCGCCAGGTACTCGTCCTCGATGACCGAGCGGTCCGCTTCCGGCGCGGGCAGCGCGCCACGGTTGACCTTCCCGCTGGGCGTCAGCGGCAGGGACGGCAGCACGACGAACGCCGACGGCACCATGTGCGGCGGCAGGCGCTCCGTGAGGGCCTGACGGATGCGCGCGAGCTCACGCGCGCTCCGGGCCCCGCGCATCGGGTCGTTCGCCAGCGCGGAGACGGGACGCGGATCCTCCTCGGACGAGAGGTCGAAGAGCGCGGGCTCGCCCGTGCGGGTGAAGACCACGTCCAGCGCACCGTTCGAGTGCGCGCCCGCCCAGCTCACCTTGACGTCGTAGCCGAGCACTCCGCCCAGCGCGTAGAGGTCCTCCGGCTCCACACCGCGCGAACCGGGCCAGTCGCGGAGCACCTCGCGCAGCGCGGCCACATGGGGCGGGCGACCCGAGCCGGACAGCAGCTCGACCAGCCGGGTGTCATCGAGGATGCGCGCGTTCGGCAGGCTGCGCACCGCGAGCATCGTCGGCTGGGCCTCCAGCTTCTGGCGCAGCGACTCCAGCGACAGCTGGCTCCCGTCCGTCCAATCGGGGCGCGGGAGCGAGGTGGCCTCGCCGACGTGGAGGATGACCTCGTAGCGGAAGCGGCTCAGCTCGTTGTCGTAGCGGCCATGCTTGGGCAGGACCTCCACGCGGGAGATGCCGGGCAGGCGCGTGGTCAACGACGTGAAGAACGTGGGCGAGAGGACCAGCTCCTCCTCGGCCATCACGTCGCGCTGCACGCGGTACTGGAGCTGCGCGGTGGACAGGTTCGGAGGCGCGCGGTGCAGCCGCACCGAGGCGCGGAAGGCCTCCAGCACCTCCAGGTTGCGCACGTCGCCCAGGAAGATGCGGCCCCCGGGCTTGAGCACCGCCACCGCGCCCTTGAGCACCTGGAGCAGGTAGTCCCCGCTCGGGAAGTACTGGATGACGGAGTTCAGGATGACGGTGTCGAACGAGCGAGGCTCGATGCCCGACAGGTCGTCCGCCGTGCGGTGCAGCAGGTGGACCGAGCGCAGCGACTCCCCGAGCCGCTCCTTCTGACGCTCGATGCGGTCCAGCGCGGGGCGCGCGAAGTCCACGCCCCAGTACGCCTCGCAGCGGGGGGCCAGCCGGTACAGGAGCAGCCCCGTTCCGCAGCCCAGCTCGAGCACGCGTCGGGGGCGCAGGGACAGGATCTGTCGGACGGTGGTGTCCACCCACTCGCGCATCTGCGGCGCCGGGAGCGGGCCTCCGGTGTAGCTGTCGTTCCAGCCGGAGATGTCGAAGGTGGCGTCCTCGCTGCGCTCACCTTGCGTGTACGTCTCGTCGTAGACGGCCTTCCACTGCGCCGTCTGCTCCACGCTCGCCGAGGTGTCCAGGTCGCCCAGGACGACGTACGCGGCCAGCCGCTTGTCCCCGGGCGAGTCCTCGCGGGCCATCACCACCGCCTCGCGGACCGAGGGGTGGGTGCTCAGCGCGGACTCGATCTCCCCCAGCTCGATGCGGAAGCCGCGGATCTTCACCTGGTTGTCGATGCGGCCCAGGTACTCGAGGTCCCCGTTGGCCAGGCGCCGCGCCAGGTCGCCCGCGCGGTACAGCTTGCGCCCGCGCACGGCGCCGAAGCGGTCCTCCACGAAGCGGGCGGCGGTGAGCTCGGGGCGCCGCAGGTAGCCGCGCGCCACGCCCGCGCCCCCCACGTGAATCTCACCTGGGACACCCACGGGCACCGGCTGTCCGGAGGAATCCAGCAGGTAGATTTGGAGGTCCGGAATCGGGCAGCCGATGACGCTGGACCACGGTCGGTCCACGTCCGCCATCCGGACGGGACGGTAGGTGACGTGCACCGTGGTCTCGGTGATGCCGTACATGTTGACGAGCGTCGGCTGCTCATCGCCGTGCCGCTCGAACCAGGGACGCAGCGCGGCCATGTCCAGCGCTTCACCGCCGAAGATGACGTAGCGCAGGGACAGCGTCGCGACCGGTCCTCGCGCCGCAGCCTGCTGCTCGGCGTGGATGAGCTGACGGAACGCGGTGGGCGTCTGGTTGAGGACGGTGACCTGCTCGTCGGCGAGCAGTCGGTGGAACGCCTCGGGCGAGCGGCTCACCCAGTACGGCACCACCACCAGTCGGCCGCCGTACAGGAGCGCGCCCCAGAGCTCCCACACGGAGAAGTCGAACGCGTACGAGTGGAACAGCGTCCACACGTCCTCGGGCCCGAAGTGGAACCACGCATCCGTGGCGGTGAAGAGGCGCACGACGTTGTCGTGGCGCACCATCACGCCCTTGGGACGACCCGTGGAGCCAGAGGTGTAGATGACGTAGGCCAGGTCGCTCGGCGCATTGCAGCGCGGCGGACGCGGGGCGGAGCCCGAGACGTCCGCGTCCGTGTCCATGCGAATCACGGCCGCGCTGCCCTGCGCGGGGATGCGGTCCTCCAGCGACGACTGCGTGATGAGGACCGGGGCCTGCGCGTCCTCCAGCATGAACGCGAGGTTCTCGCGGGGGTAGGACGGGTCCAGCGGGAGGTAGGCACCGCCGGCCTTGAGGATGCCGAGCAGGGCCACCACCAGCTCCAGCCCGCGCTCCAGGCACACGCCCACCAGGACATCAGGGCCCACGCCATGGCGCAGCAGCACCTGGGCCAGACGGTTCGCGCGGCCGTCCAGCTCACGGTACGTGAGGCGCGTGGACTCGAAGGTGACGGCGATGGCGTCGGGTGAGCGGTCCACCTGCGCCTCGAAGCGCTCCACCAGCGTGCCGTCGCTCGGCGCGTCGGCGCGGGGGTTCCACGCGTGGAGGACGTGCTGACGCTCGGCCTCCATCATCAGGGGCAGCTCGGCGATGCGCTGCTCGGGGGCCTCGGTCATCGCGCCGACCACGACCTCGAGGTGGCCCAGCAGACGGTCGATGGTCTCCGCGTCGAAGAGGTCCGCCGCGTACTTGCAGCCGATGAGCAGGCCCTCGGGACGGTGGACGGCCTCGAAGGTGAGGTCCAGCTCGGTGGTGCGGTTGTCCAGCAGCGACACGTCCAGCGTGAGTCCCTGGCCCACGGACAGGTCACGGGGGATGTCGTAGTCGTCGAGGACGAAGGCGACGTTGTACAGCTCGCGCCGCTGTGAGCCGGGCTGCACGGCCGCGAGCACGTGGTCGAACGGGCAATGCGAGTGCGCGAGCGCGCCCAGGGTGCTCTGCTTCACGGCGGAGAGCAGCCCCTTCACGGTGGCCTCGGTCGGCAGGCGGACGCGCAGGGGGATGAAGTTGGTGCAGTCGCCCATCAGCGCGCGGATGCCCGGGACCTCGCGGCCGGAGACCGCGGAGCCGAGCACGAAGTCGGACTGTCCGCTCCAGCGGTGGAGCACGGTGGACAGCGCGGTGACCACGCTCATGAACGGGGTGACGCCTTCACGGCGGCCCAGCGCGTGGAGCTTCGTCATCAGCGCGGCGGGCAGCAGCCGTGAGCGGCGGGCACCGTGGAACGACAGGCGCTGGGGGCGAGGACGGTCCGTGGGAAGCGCGAGCAGGGACGGCGCCTCCGCGAGCGCCTGCTTCCACCACGTCAGCTCCTTGCGCAGGGCCTTGGGGGTGAGGTGCTCGTGCTGCCACAACGCGAAGTCCGCGTACTGGAGCGTGGGCGTGGGCAGAGGAGAAGGCTGTCCCTGGGTGAACGCGACGAGCAGGGTCGCGAGCTCCCGGGCCATCAGGCCGATGGACCAGCCATCCGCGACCAGGTGGTGCACGGAGACGACGAGGGAGTGGTCCTCCGCCGCGAAGCGGACCAGGGTGAAGCGGAGCAACGGCCCCGTCGCGGGGTCCATCGGGCGCTGACCATCGCGCACGGCCACCGCGTCGAGCACGGAGGCCCGGTCCGCGACATCCTCCGCCTCCGCGAGGACCCTTTCGAGGGCGACGGGCGAGGGAGCGTGGACGTGCTGGGTGAGCGCGCCGTCCTTCTCGGTGAGCGTGGTCCGCAGGACGTCATGGCGGCGGACCAGCTCGTTCAGCGCGCGCTCCAGGGCCTGCGTATCGAGCGGCCCACGCAGCGAGAAGGCGAGGGGGATGTGGTAGGCGGTCGACGCCGGCTCGAGCTGCTGGATGAACCAGAGTCTCTGCTGCGCGAAGGACGCGGGGTGGTCTCCCAGGGAGGTGCCTCCTCGTGCCACGGGCCCCGGACGCGAATCCGTGCCGCCCTGGCCGGCCTTGAGGACCTCCGAGATGAGGCCCTGGAGGCTCACGTCCTGGAGCAGCGTGGCCGCGGAGACCCGTACGCCCAGGCGCTTCTCGATGCGGGACTGCAGGTCCGCCGCACCGAGAGAATCCATGCCCAATCGCGTCAGCGGCGCATCCGCGTCGAGTGCCGACGATGCCCCACCCAGCACGGCGGAGATCTCCTCGCGCAGCGCACGCTCCAGCTCCGCTGCTGACACCGAGGACGACGCGGCGACCGCACCTGCCCGCGCCAGCGAAGAGCCCGCGTCCGTGCGGCTGACAGAACCCGATTCATTGAGGGAGGGTCCGCCGTGCGAAGGCACGGTCGAGGCGCTCGCATCCGCTCTCCCCGTGGCGCCCGACGCTGCGATGGTGGACGAAGCGGCGCCTCCGGCCGAGGGCACACCGGACGCGGAGGACTCCACGGAGCCCGAAGCCACGATAGCGGACGACGCGGCGTCTCCAGTCGAGGGCACACCGGACGCGGAAGGCACGTCGTCGCGCGTCGGCGCAGAGGGCGCATCGCGTGCCGGAGTCGACGGAGCCCCCAGGTCCGAGCGCCACAACACAGTCAGCTCGCCCGAGGCGAGCCCCGCGCGGCACGCGTAACGCTGGATCTTCCCGCTCGACGTCTTCGGAACGGCGCCCGGCGGAAGCAGCGCCACGGTCCTCGGCTGGACCTCCAGCTCCCGCGCAATCGCCTGGCGAACGGCATCCGCCACGGCCGTCAGCGCCTCGGCGTCCTTCGACTCGGCCAGCTCGCGCGCCACCTCGGCCACCACCGCGAGCGCCTCGCCCTCCGACGTCTCCACCCCGAACGCCGCCACGCCCCCGGGCCGCACGCTTCGATGCGCGCGCTCGATGACCGCCTCCACGTCCTGCGGGTACAGGTTGCGCCCCCTCAGGATGATGAGGTCCTTGCGGCGCCCCGTGACGACGAGCTGCTCGTCCTCGAGCAGCAACCCCAGGTCCCCCGTCCGCAGGAACGCGGGCCCATCCTCGGCACCCACGGGCCGCGCCTGGAACGTCTCCCGGGACTGCTCCGGCTTGCGCCAGTACCCCTGCGCGACACTCCCACCGGACACCCAGATCTCACCCACCTCGCCCCGAGCGCGCGGCACCCGCGTCTCCGGGTCCACGATGAGCAGGCGCTGCTCGGCCAGCGTCGCGCCGCAGCTCACGTGCGCACGCACCCCCGCCGCATCCGGGGCCACCCGCACCGCGCTCCCACGCGACAGCGCCGCATCCTCCAGATGATGCACGCGCGGCACGCGGCCCTTCTCCTCACCGGTGACGATGAGCGTGCCTTCCGCCAGGCCGTAGCAGGGATAGAACGCCTCGCGACGGAAGCCCGCGGGCGCGAACACCTCCGCGAAGCGCTCCAGCGTGGCGGCGCGAATCGGCTCCGCGCCACAGAAGGCCACCTCCCACGCGCTCAGGTCGAGCGCCTTCACCTCATCCGGCGTCGCCCGTCGCGCGCACAACTCGAACGCGAAGTTCGGTCCGCCGCTCACCGTCCCGCGGAACCGGGACACCGCCTCCAGCCACCGCATGGGGCGCTGGAGGAACGACATCGGTGACATCAGCGTCACGGTGAAGCCGCCGTACAGCGGCTGGAGGATGCCGCCGATCAACCCCATGTCGTGGTACGGCGGCAGCCAGATGACGCCCACGCTGTCGCGGCGCACCTGGAACGCCCCGGAGATGAGCCCCAGGTTGTGAAGCAGGTTCGCGTGGGACAACATCACGCCCTTGGGCGTCCCCGTGGAGCCGGACGTGTACTGGAGGAACGCCAGCGCGTCGGGGCCCACGTCGGGCTCCTTCCACGTGTCCTCCGGGCCCTCGGGCAGGTCGTCGGTGGACAACCACTGGAGCGCCCGGAAGTCCGGCGCCTGCTCGAACACGAAGTCCGCGAGCCCCAGGATGCCCGAGGTCGTGAGCACCACCGTGGCCTGCGCGTCGTCGATGATGGCGCGCAGGCGGGGGAGGGTGCGCTCCAGGCGCGTCGGGTCCGGGGGATAGGCGGGCACCGCCACCGCCCCCGCGTACAGACACCCGAAGAAACCCGCGAGGTAGTCGAGCCCCGGCGGATAGAGCAGCAGCACGCGCTGCCCCACCGCGCCACGGGACTGCAACACCGCGGCAATCCGCCGCGCCTGGCGGTCCAGCTCGTACGCCGTCAGCGCGGCTTCGTCGCCGTCCGACTCTCCCAGGAACGTGTAGAGCGGCTGGCGCGACGACTCTCCAACTGCGCGCACACGGAGAGCGTCATTCAGGATTCGATAAGGAGCGTGCATGGGGTGTGGGGCTCGTCGGGGCTGTTTTCGGCCGGCGGCTTAATAACAGGCGAGCCCGACAATCGCGGCCCACAACGACTACCCACATGCAGCTTCATTAGCGGTGTGAAAGTGGAGCACGGGCTGATCCACTCTCAGCATGAAATCGCGCTTCAGGCGCGACCGAACAAGCCCTTCAGCCACTTCATGAAGCCACGCTGCCGCGGCGGGCTGACGAGCGCAGGTACCGCTGGAGCGGCGGTTTGCTGCGCGGCTGTCGGACGCGCCGCGGGCGTGCGATTCACCGCAGGCGTGGATGCCGGGGGCTTCATCGGCACCAGATTGACGACGCGCGCACCGGACGTGCTCGTGGTGCGCGCGGAGGGTGCGGTGGGTTGAGGCGGTACATTCGCCGCCGCACTCTCCGTGTCGAGCTGTGCGAGGCGGGCCTTCACCGCCTCCGGTGTGTCCTTCGTGGAGAACGTGCTCGTGACCTCGCGCCCACTCGAGGACTCACGCGCGGTCACCTTGAGGAGCGACTCGTTGTTGACCTCGAAGGTCACCGTCACCTGCACCGCGCCGCGAGGCAGCTTGGGCAGGCCGGCGAGCTTGAGCGTGCCCAGGTACTCATTGTCGGACGCTCGTTCAGAGTCGCCCTGGAACACGGTGAGCTCCAGCTCCGTCTGGCCGTCACGGTGCGTGGACAGCGTGTAGCTCTTGGTGGAGGGCAGCGACGTGTTGCGCTCCAGCACGGGCTTGAAGCGCCCGCCGGGCAGCCCCACGCCGATGGCCATGGGCAGCACGTCGATGAGCACCACGCCCTCGAGCTGTCCCAGGCTGTGCGCCAGCAGCGCCGCGCCCAGCGCCACGGCCTCGTCCGGGTGGACGCCCTTGCTCGGAGCCTTGCCGAAGAAGCGGGTGATCTTCTCGTGCACCAGCGGGAAGCGGCTCTGGCCTCCCACGAGGATGACCTCGTCGATGTCCTTGGGGCCCAGGTTCTTCGCCTTGAGCACCTCGTCGCAGACCTTCACCGTCCGGTCGACGAGCCCCTCCGTCAGCTCCACCAGCTTCTGCCGCGTGAGCGTGACGTCCAGGTCGTAGGGCTTGTCGTCGATCATCGTGACGAAGGCCACATGCACCCGCATCTCCGAACGCTCGGACAGCGCGCACTTGGCCCGCTCCGCCGCGTCGTTGATGCGCTGGAGCGCCACGCGGTCTCCCTGGAACGTGCGGCCCGTCTTCTTCTGGAACTCCTCCAGCAGGTACGTGACGATGGCGTTGTCGAAGTCGATGCCGCCCAGGAACGTGTCGCCGCCGGTGGAGATGACCTCGTAGACGTTGTCGGCCAGCTCCAGCACGGACGCGTCGAAGGTGCCGCCGCCCAGGTCGTAGACCAGCACGCGCTGGTTGAGCTTGCGCCCGTACCCGTACGCGAGCGCCGCCGCGGTGGGCTCGTTCAGGATGCGCTCGACGTAGAGGCCCGCGAGCTTGCCGGCTTCCCGCACCGCGTGGCGCTGGTTGTCGTTGTAGTACGCGGGCACCGTGACGACGGCGCGCGAGACGGGCTGCCCCAACTGGTTCTGCGCCACCTCGCGCACCTCGCGCAGGATGAGCGCGGAGATCTGCTGCAGCGAGTAGACCTTGTCGGACAGCTTCACGCCCGCGTCGCCGTTGGCGCCGGCGGTGATCTCGTAGTGGAACTTGTCCTTGATGTTCTCGACGATGGCCGAGTCGTACGCGCGGCCCACCAGCCGCTTGGCGCCGTACACCGTCTGTCGAGGGTTGGTGAGCATCTGCCCCTTCGCGGGGTGGCCCACCACCAGCTTGCCGCGCGTGTTGACGGCGATGATGGAGGGCACCGTGTTGTGCCCCTCACGACTGTTGAGCACGCCCGGCTTGCCGTTGCGCACATACGCGGCGCAGGAGTTCGTCGTCCCCAGGTCGATGCCGATGACCACGCCCGCGCGCTTGGGCTCCTGCGTGCTCAGGTCCAGCGCCTCGTCCGACATCATCGTCACGGGCGCGGCGGCCACCGGAGCGCTGGCGGCCTGCTGCTGGGTCACCACCTGCGGGTTGGCCTGCTCCGCGGGAGGTGGGACGGTGTAGTCCGGGGCCCCGACACCCGAGGGGACGGGGGGGACGTCCGACTGGGCGTGGGGCAGGGCGGCGACCGCGGAGTCGAGGAAGCGGCGCGTTTGCGGGTCCAACGACAGGAAGCGCAGGCCCATGCCGGCCACGCCCTGGCCTCCCTGTCCGGTGACGAAGTGGACCACGGCCTGGGCGTGGATCAACCGCTCGCCGCTGGCCAACCGCAGGTCCAGGGTGACGGCCGTGCCGGGCGGCTTCACCGCGCGGGCGCGCAGATAGATGCCACCGCGCGTGACGTTGCCGCCGTACTTCGCCAGGAACTCCTCTGGCGTCGCGAATGGCAGCTTCACGACCAACCCGACCGCCGCCTGATTCGATTCCGTCAAAGCCCGGTTCCTGAGACGTGAGTGGAAAGTCCGGTCGGATTATCGCTTGAAGTGCGAGTGAACGGGCGTCAAAAAGTCCGCCCTTCCAGGTTGCGTGGCGGCAACGTACCTCGTATGGAACCGCACCCGCAGGGCGCTGGTGCCTCGCGGGCCCCATGCCCCGGGAGCGCCGCCCATGTTGAACCCCGAGATCCGGCTCGCACTCACCTTCGATGATGTCCTCCTGGTGCCCGCCGAAAGTTCGGTTGTCCCCAAGGACACGGACCTGACGACCCGCCTCACCCGCAACCTCCGGCTGAACATCCCTCTGTTGTCGGCGGCGATGGACACCGTGACGGAGGCCCGGACCGCCATCGCGATGGCGCAGGAGGGCGGCATCGGGGTCATCCACAAGAACATGACGCCCGAGCAGCAGGCGCTCGAGGTGCTCAAGGTCAAGAAGTTCGAGAGCGGCATGGTGGTGGACCCCGTCACCATCGACCCCGAGGCCCCGCTGGGCCGCGCCCTGGAGCTGATGCGCCAGCACGGCGTGTCCGGCATCCCCGTGGTGAAGGGCAAGCGACTGGTGGGCATCGTCACCAGCCGCGACGTGCGCTTCGAGACCAACCTCACCCAGAAGGTCGAGGCCATGATGACGCGCAAGCTCGTCACCGGCCGCGAGGGCATCAGCCAGGGTGACGCGCAGAAGCTCCTGCACGAGCACCGCATCGAGAAGCTGCTGGTCGTCAACGACGACTTCGAGCTGCGCGGCCTCATCACCATCAAGGACATCGAGAAGCGCCGCACGCACCCCAACGCGGCGAAGGACGCCAAGGGCCGGCTGCTCTGCGCCGCCGCCGTGGGCGTGTCCCCGGACCGCGAGGCGCGCATCGACGCGCTGGTGAAGGCGGGCGTGGACGTCATCGTGGTGGACACCGCGCACGGGCACTCCAAGGGCGTGGTGGATGGCGTGCGCGACACGCGCAAGAACTTCAAGGGCTTCGAGCTCATCGCCGGCAACGTCGCGACGGCCGAGGCCACGCGCGCGCTCATCCAGGCGGGCGTGGACGCGGTGAAGGTGGGCATCGGCCCCGGCTCCATCTGCACCACGCGCGTGGTGGCCGGCGTGGGCGTGCCGCAGGTGACGGCGGTGGATGACTGCTGCCGCGAGGCGGACAAGCACGACATCCCCATCATCTCCGATGGCGGCATCAAGTACTCGGGCGACATCGTGAAGGCGCTGGCGGCCGGAGCGAGCACGGTGATGATCGGCTCGCTCTTCGCGGGCACCGAGGAGGCCCCGGGCGACGTCATCCTGTACCAGGGCCGCAGCTACAAGAGCTACCGCGGCATGGGCAGCCTGGGCGCGATGAAGCAGGGCGCCAAGGACCGCTACTTCCAGTCGGACGTGGACGCGGTGAAGCTGGTCCCCGAGGGCATCGAGGGCCGCGTGCCGTACAAGGGCACGCTCGCCATGAACGTGCACCAGATGCTGGGCGGCATCCGCAGCGGCATGGGCTACGTGGGCTGCGGCACCATCGAGGAGCTGCGCAAGAACGCCACCTTCGTGCGCATCACCTCGGCCGGGCTCAAGGAGAGCCACGTGCACGACGTCATCATCACCGAGGAAGCGCCCAACTACCGCGTGGAGTAGGCCTCCCCGCGGGGAAACGAAAAGAGGGCCCGCGCCAGGAGGCACGGACCCTCGAAGGGAGCCAGCCCCTCAGGGGCCGGCTCGGACGGCCTGGCTACTTGCGGCCCTTGCGGCCACCGCCGCTGGGCTCCTCGGCGGGCGACGCGGCGGAGATCTTCTTCTCCGCGTTGGCCACCCGACCCAGCAGCGAGTCCTTGTCATCCGGCTCCAGCGCCTCGATGGCCTGGCGCAGGGTGCCGAAGTCCAGGCGGGCGATGGTGACGGCGTTGCCGCCCTTGATCTCCTGCACGGTGGGCACCTCGACCAGCTCCCGCACGTAGGTCTCGAACTCGATGCGGATGTCGGCCGTCTGCTGGATGCAGTTGTCCTTGGCGTTGACGAACTGCTGGCTGCCCTCGCGGTAGCTCAGGTCCGGGTTGCGGTTCATCGCCTCCTCGAAGGTGGCGGTGCGCTTGCGCAGCGAGCCGTACAGCTCGATGTAGTCCACCAGCCGGTCCGTCTCGGGCCGGTTGACGTTGCGGGCCTTGACCAGCGCGTCGTTGGTGTCGTCACAGGTGAGCTTCTGGAGCTCGGCGACCCCTGGCGTGTCCTTCACCGCCATGTTCTGGGTCTCGCGGTCGAGCCGCTCGTCAGAGGAGATTTCCTTCACGCATCCAGTGGCGGAGAGGAACAAGAGGGTCGCAGCAGTGGAAGCGGACAGGCGGCGGAGCATCCGGACCTCGAACACTTGAGGGGACTTGGGCGTTGCTTTCCGGAAGTTTGTAGCGATAAGGGCCCCCAGCCGTCAACGACGCCCCCTTGGAGAAACTCCGGTGGACCTGCACGCCGAGAAGATCCTGATCCTCGATTTCGGGAGTCAGTACACCCAGCTCATCGCCCGCCGGGTCCGTGAGCTGGGCGTTTATTGTGAAATCCATCGCCCGGACCTGCCGGCCGAGGACATCCGCCGCTTCGCCCCCCGGGGCATCATCCTCTCGGGAGGCCCGGCGTCCGTGGAGGCGCCCGGCTCCCCCCGGTGCGACCCGTTCGTCTTCGAGGCGGGCGTGCCCGTGCTCGGCATCTGCTACGGCCTGCAGCTCACGGCCAAGCTGCTGGGCGGCCGCGTGGACCGGGGCGCCCACCGCGAGTTCGGCAACGCGGAGGTGGAGGTGCTGGCCCCCCGCGGCCCCTTCTCGGAGTTCCGTCCGGGAGACCGCGTCCAGGTGTGGATGAGCCACGGAGACCGGGTGGAGGAGCTGCCCCCGGGCTTCGAGGCGATCGGTCGCAGCGGCAACTCGCCCTTCGCGGCGGCGGCCCACCAGAGCAAGCCCTTCTACGGCCTCCAGTTCCACCCCGAGGTGGTGCACACCCCGCAGGGCAAGGCCATGCTGCGCGCCTTCCTCTTCAACGACTGCAAGGTGTCCGGCTCGTGGACGATGAAGGGCTTCATCGACGAGGCGGTGGCCACCATCCGCAAGCAGGTGGGTGAGCACGGCCGGGTCATCTGCGCCCTGTCGGGTGGCGTGGACAGCTCCGTGGCGGCGCTGCTCCTGCACCGCGCCATCGGCCCCCGGCTGCAGTGCATCTTCGTGGACAACGGGGTGCTCAGGCAGGGCGAGCGGGCCCAGGTGGAGGCGCTCTTCGTGGACCGCTTCCACGTCCCGCTGAAGACGGTGGACGCGCGGGCCCGGTTCCTGGACGCGCTGGCCGGGGTGACGGACCCGGAGAAGAAGCGGAAGATCATCGGCCGCGAGTTCATCGCCGTGTTCGAGGAGGCCTCGCGCGACATCCAGGACGCGGAGTTCCTGGCCCAGGGCACGCTGTACCCGGACGTCATCGAGTCCGTCTCGTACAAGGGCCCGTCCGTCACCATCAAGAGCCACCACAACGTGGGCGGCCTGCCGGAGACGATGAAGCTCAAGCTGGTGGAGCCGCTGCGCGAGCTGTTCAAGGACGAGGTCCGCGCGCTGGGCCGCGAGCTGGGACTGCCCGAGGAGATGGTGTCCCGTCAGCCGTTCCCCGGCCCGGGCCTGGCCATCCGCGTGCTGGGCGAAGTGACGGAGGCCCGCCTGGAGCTGGTGCGCCGCGCGGACGCCATCGTCCAGGAGGAGATTCGCGCCGCGGGGCTCTACAAGGAGGTGTGGCAGGCCTTCGCGGTGCTGCTGCCGGTGCAGAGCGTGGGCGTCATGGGCGACGAGCGCACCTACGAGTCCACCTGCGTGCTGCGCGCCGTCACCAGCGTGGACGGCATGACGGCGGACTGGGCGCGGCTGCCGTACCCGGTCATCGAGCGCATCTCCACGCGCATCACCAACGAGGTGCGCGGCATCAACCGCGTCGCCTACGACGTGTCCTCCAAGCCCCCCGCCACCATCGAGTGGGAGTGAGCGGGGCAGGGCGGGGCGCGCGACCGGCGGGCCCCGATACCCGCTGAAGAAAACGAAAGAGGCTGCCTGGCGTGGATGCCCAGGCAGCCTCTTCTTGCTTCAGGGGCCGGGTCTTCGTCTGAAGACCCGGTCCGCTGGAGGGTGCATCACCCCGCCGGCTTGGTGGGGACGGTGGGCACCTGGGTGCTGCCCGGACGCAGCTCCTCGAGGACGCGGGTGGCGCCGTAGATCTTCTTCAGCGACTCGATGATGGCGTCGCTGTGCACGGCCACCGTGCGGTTGACGCTCTCGTCGAAGCCGTACTCACCGCCCAGCGACTGGATGTTGCCGTCGAACACCAGGCCGATGATCTCCGCGTCCTTGTTGATGACGGGGGAGCCGGAGTTGCCGCCGATGATGTCGTTGGTGGTGACGAAGTTCATCGCCGTGGCGCCATCGAGGTTCTTCTGGTTCTTCAGCCAGGACGGCGGCAGCGCGAAGGGCTCCTCGCCCGTGGCGTGCTCGAAGGTGCCCGCCATCTGGGTGATGGGCTCCACCTTCTTGCCGTCCTCCATGTAGCCCTTCACCGAGCCGTACGACAGGCGCAGCGTGAACGTCGCGTCCGGGTACTGGTTGGTGCCGTAGACCTCGAACTTCGCCTTGGCCACCAGCTCCGCGTTCTTCTTGATGACGGCGTCGACGTTCTCCTCGTAGTTCTTGCGGACCGCGCGGCCATCCGCGTCGAGCGCCAGCGCCAGCTGGATCATCGGGTCCTTGGAGGCCGCGATGGCCGCCTTGCCGCCGTCGAACAGGCTCTTGCGGGCGGACACGTCACACACCTTGGAGCCCTTGACGTCCTTGAGGACGCACAGCTTGGAGCCCTTCACCAGGCGGGCCGCCAGCTTGTCGGGGGACTCGTTGCCCAGGACCTTCTTGACGAACGGGTGGTTGGAGCCCAGCTCCTCGCGCATCTTCGTCAGGCCGAAGCTCAGGCGGAGGATCTCCAGCTCCGGGTAGATGGGAGCGGGGCTCAACAGCTGAGCCTGGAGCGCGGGCAGGTTGGCCTGGTTGAACTCGCGCAGGCGCTGACCGTTCTCCTTGGGGAGCTCCTCGGAGGCGCGCACCAGCGTCTTGGCGATGCTGTACAGGCTGGAGGAGAGGCCCGCGCCCTGCTCGACGAAGGACAGGTCCTTGCGGATGTTGACCATCTGCGCCTGGGCCTTGGCGATCTCATCCCACGCGGCGCCGTACTTCTTCTTCATCTCCGGGTTGGCTTCGACCTTCTTGCGCAGGTCCTGCTCGGCGGCGACCTTCTGGCCGAAGAACTTCTTGTCCTGCAGCGCCTCCAGACGGCCCTTGGTCGCCTTCAGGCCGTTCTCCACGCCGAACAGCAGGTTGTTGGAGATGCGCTTCTGCTCGGGGCCACGCTTCTGGAACTCGGACACCATGCCGCGCAGCTCGGACATCATGAACAGCATCTTCGGCATGGCCACGTCGCGCTGGTACTCCAGCTCCGCGATGGTCAGCCCGCGCGAGGTGCGGCCGGGGTGGCCGGACACGAAGGTGATGTCACCCTCCTTGGCGCTCTTCTCGGACCACTTGAAGTAGTTGTCCGTCTTGGCCGGCTTGCCGTCCTGGTAGACGCGCAGGAACGTCACGTCCAGGTCCCACCGGGGGAACTCGAAGTTGTCCGGGTCGCCGCCGAAGAAGGCGATGGCGTGCTCGGGCGCCATGACCAGGCGCACGTCCTGGAAGCGGCGGTACTTGTACAGGTTGTACTTGCCGCCCTGGTACAGGGTGACGGCGTCACAGCGCACCTTGGCGTCGCCCGCGGAGCACGCCTGCTCCAGCTCGGACATCTTCGCCTTCAGGGTGTCGGCGTACTGCTTGCCGGACAGGCCCTGGGTCGCCTTGTTCAGCGTCTCGGTGATGTCGGTGATCTGCTCGAGCTGGTTGATCTCCATCGCCGGGCACTGCGTCTCCTCGGCTTCGGTCTTCGCGTAGAAGCCGTTGGCGATGTAGTCCTTCTTCGCGCCGGAGAGCTGCTCGATACAGCCGCGGGCACAGTGGTGATTGGTCATCACCAGGCCGTTGGGGGACACGAAGCTGGCCGAGCAGCCGCCCGCGAGCCGCGCGGACGACAGACGGGCCTTGTCGAGCCACTGCTGCGTGGGCTCGAAGCCGTACTTCTCCTTCACCTTCGCGGACGGGAAGTTGTTGTACGTCCACATGCCTTCGTCGGCCAGGGCCGGAGCGGCGCCGACGAGGGTGGCAATCAGGAACAACCGTTTCATGGACAGGTCCTTTCCAGGGCCGGGGGTGTCGCGGTTCTGCGGTAACCCATTGCGTGGGTCAACCGGGAAAAAAGCCGGGAAGAATTCCCAACCACCCTGAACATCCGAGCGGCCGGGGGATTCCTCTCGCCGGGGCCATACGTGGGGGCTTGGGCTGTGATTTCCAGGGTGTTCGCGCCCGTTCCTGGGATGAGGTCGCTCCCCGGGCCGCCCGTCGCGGTGCGTCGAGGGCGGCCTCGGGGCGACTCAGGTCCGCATGGCGACGAGCGGGGCCACGCGGGTGGCCCGTCGCGCGGGGAGCCAGCAGGCCAGCAGGGCGACGAGCGCGAAGAGGGTGGCCACGGCGACGAAGGTCAGCGGATCTGTCGCCGTGACGCCGTAGAGCTGGCTTTCGAGCATGCGGGTCAGCGCCAGGGCGCCCACGAGTCCCAGGGCGATGCCTACGCCCGCGAGCCTCGCGCCCTGGCCCAGGACCAGCCTCAGGACATCGCTCGGCCGGGCGCCCAGGGCCATGCGGATGCCCAGCTCACGGGTGCGCTGGGAGACGAGCAGCGAGATGACGCCGTAGAGCCCGTAGGTGGAGAGCACCAGGGCCAGCGCCGCGAAGCCTCCGAGCAGGCCGAGCACGAGCCGACGGAAGCCGAGCGATTCGGTGATGACCTGGTCCATGGTGAGGGCGCGGAAGACGGGCAGTCCCGAGTCGACTCGGCGCACGGCCTCGCGGACAGAAGGCAGGAGGGTTTCGGGGGGCACCGACGTCCGGGCGACGAGGACCAGGCTGTCATCGCCCCAGGGGCGTCCGTATGGGACGTGGAGCTCCGCGAGCGGCGTCTTGTCGAGCCCGGCCTGCCGAACGTCGCCGACCACGCCGATGATGGTGTGCGGCCCGGTACCCAGGCGGAGCTGGCGCCCCAGGGCCTGGCCGTCCGGGAAGTGCCGGCGCGCGAGCGTCTCGTTGATGATGACGGTGGCGGGCTGGCCGGGGGCGGCGTCGGAGGCGGTGAAGTCCCGGCCCTGGCGCAGCGGGATTCCGACGGTGGCGAAGAACCCGGGGCTGGTGGAGCGTCGCTCGGCGCGGGGCTCGGTGCCGGGCTCCGGCGGGGGTTCGCCCTCGATGACGTAGCGGGCGTTGTTCCAGGCGCGCTGGATGGGCAGGAGCGAGGTCATCGCCGCGGCGCTCACGCCCGGGAGGGCTCGGACCTCTTCGAGGATGGGCGCCAGGAGAGTCTGTGGGACGTGGGTATCCAGGCCCTGATCGTTGAAGAACCGGCTGTCGGGGATGGCGATGTGCAGCGTGAGGAGCTGCTCGGAGGCCAGCCCGGGCGAGGTCCCCAGGAGCTGGAGGAAGCCTCGGCCCAGCAGGCCCGCGCCGACGAGCAGGACCAGACAGAGGGCCAGCTCCAGGACGACCAGCGTGGAGCGGAGCCGGCGGCCCGAGGACGGCACGGCGCCTCGGAGGTCGAGCCGGGACAGATGGAGCGCGGGAAGCAGACCGAAGACCAGGCCGCTGGTGATGGAGATGGCGGCGAGGAACAGGAATGAGGCCCCGTCGAGGGCGATGGCCGCCCGGTGAGGCATCGACTCGGGGGCCACGGCGAGCAGGCCGTCCAGCCCCCAGCGCGCGAGCAATCCGCCGAGCGCGCCGCCCATGAGCGCGAGCAGGAGGCTCTCGACGAGGAGCTGCTGGATGACGCGGGCGCGGCTGGCCCCGAGGGCCACGCGAACGGCGAACTCCTGATGCCGGGCGCCGGCTCGCGCGAGCAGGATGTTCGCGACGTTGGCGCAGGCGATGAGGAGGACCAGGGCCACGGCGCCGAGCAGGAGCTTCAAGGGGCCGCTCCAGAGGCGGGTCCGGGCCTCGGCGAGCGATTCGACGCGGGAGGTGCGCTCCTTGAGGGCGTCCGGGCTCTCGGCGGCGATGGCGGCGGTGACGGCCGCGAGCTCCTGGTGGGCGGACTCGACGGTGAAGCCCGGGGCCAGACGGGCGCGGACCGAGAGCAGCGTGGAGAACCGGCCACGGGCATCGGCGGGAGCGACCAACGGGAGCCAGACGTCCATCTTCGGGTCGAAGGACTCGGGGACGACGCCAATCACGGTGTGGGGAATGTCATCGAGGAGCACCGTGTGGCCGAGGACGGCGGGATTGGCGCCGAACCGGCGACGCCACAGGGCCTCGTTGAGGACGGCGACGGGCTCATGGCCGGGCTGGTCGTCGCCGGGGACGAAGGTGCGGCCGAGCAACGGGGGCACGCCGTGGACGGCGAAGTAGCCGGAGGTGCCACGGGTGGCCTCGATGCGCTCGGAGTCGCCATCGGCGCGGAGGATGGAGCCGCCGACGGTGAAGGCGGTGATGTGCTCGAAGGCCTTGGCCTGATCGCGCCAGTCCCAGAATGTGAGCCAGGACACCGGGCCGCCGCTGCCTTGGGCACGGAACTCGACGAGCGAGACGATTCGCTCGGGTTCGGCGTACGGCAGCGGGCGGAGGAGGACGCCGTGGACGGCACTGAAGATGACGGCGTTCGCGCCGATGCCCAGGGCGAGGCAGAGGATGGCTGCCGCGGCGAAGCCGGGCGCGCGACGGAACGTGCGGAACGCGAAGCGTGCATCCGCGAGCAGGCTGTCGAGGAGTCTCATGGGACCGTTCGGGGTGATGTTGGTGGATGGGCGGAGGCCCGCATCTTGGCGGATGGAACGGCCGGAACGGCGCCCGGAAAGCCCGGGGGCAGCGGGGAAGAACCCGACGAAATCGCCCCCTGGTTCCCCGCAGGCTTAGTTTACATAACGCATGTTATCGGACTCATTGACCCTTGTTTCCCTAGGGATATCAAGGGGTTCCGAAGAATCGCTGCCTGCACGTAAGTTCAGACTTCTAAGCCTCCGGGTTGGCCAACTGGCCTACCACCTTGGAGGTATTGCGGCTGCCTCGCTTAGAGCTCCCGGGCTCGCGAGGAGCCGCCCCCCTGTCGCCGTCCGGGCGATGATGCCGCGCGGGTCGCTCGGACCTGTCGTGCCTGCTGCCACGGTTTCGCCGTCCATTCACGGCGCCGTGGTGGCGGGCACGGCTCTTGCCCAACGCGCGGGTCCGAGCAAACCCATGTCCACCAGCAAAACCCCACCGCCCGTCCGCCAGGACGGAGCGCGCCCCCCTGCCGTCCTTGTCCACTGGCTCCGCAACGTCAGCCGCTGCGAAAACACCGCGTGCGGCCTGCCGGTAAGCCCCCCCGAGCACGACGCCCGGCCGTATTGGTCCACCGAGTCGGCCGAGGTGACGTGCCCTGTGTGCTGCGCGGTTGTCGTCGCTCGAGCCAATCCCGAGGTCGACACCCTGGCGGCGCGGTCCGTGCCGGAGCTGTCCGACGCGGACCTGGACATGGATGCGGGCCTTGTCGAGGTACCCCCCAAGCGGTGCCGCTGCGGACGGCCCGTCATCTACCGGCTGCTGTCGCGCGCGACGCTGAAGGACGCCCCCATGTGCCTCGAGTGCAAGCTCGAGCCGACGTCCTGCACGTGCGACCCGGCGCCCCAACCGGACGCCGGGCCCCGAGGTGGCGAGGACGCCGCCGACGAGCACGGCACTGCGCCCACGGGTGCCCAGGAGCCGTCCGGCGACGGGCCCGCGACGTGGCCGCCGGTGCCCGGCACCCTGCCGGCGCGCCTTGCGTACGCCGCGCGGGCTCTCGCCGCCGTTGAGGTGTCGTTGCGCCTGTCGGTTGATGACCTCCAGGCGCGCGCCATGTTGCCTCTTGAGCTGGCCGGGATTGTGGAGCTGCTCGCCGGTGCCGAGGCGAAAGCGGCCTTTGCCCGCTCGGGGCTGGTGCGACTGGCTCTCATGGTGACTGCGTCCGTGCGCCAGGGGGTGCTGTGATGGCTCGCAACAAGGCGCTGTTGCGCAACCGCGAGGATGTGCAGGAGGCGCTGTCCGCGCTCCCTCACGGCGACGAGTGGTCCCTCGACAACGTCAAATGGGACTACGACCGCGCCGCATCGCGATACCTCGCGTCTCACCGCGTCCTGGGCATGGTGGCCGCGCCCACCGGTCCCGAGCTGCTCGCGGCGGTCACCAACGTTGAGGCCGTCCGTGCCGACCTCGAGGCCCAGGGGTTGGTGTTGTGGCGCGGCAGCATGCTGAGCCCTGGCTCCTGTTGGTGGGCTGGCCGTGCCGTCGGCGCGCAGGAGGACTCCCTGTGGGCGTCTGACCTCTACGACTTGTTGAGCATGGTCCATCGGCGCATCCGCCGAGCGCAGCCGCCGCGTGCAGCCCATCGCGTGCAGTCTTTCGCCGAGCGCGTCCTCACGGCAGCCCGTGCCGTGCCTACCGAGGGGCGTTACATGGGCGGGAAAAAGGTGTTCATTTCGTTCGTCTACGCGGCTCTGCGCGACGACTTCCCCAGCCGCGAAGCGTTTGACGAGGAGCTGGTCAAAGCCATCCGCACGGGGGACCTCACGCTGGTGCGCGCGGACCTCGTCTCCGCCATGAACCCCAAGGTCGTCGCGGAGTCCGAGGTGCGCTCGTACGGCGCCACGTTCCACTTCGTGGTGCTGCCATGAGCGCTGACACGCGAGCTGCGGCGCGAGCGAAACTGGCGCGCGCTGCGGCGCAGGTGCATGCGGCGTTGCATGCACTCCGCGCGGCCTCCGAGGAGCTGCACGACCTCAAGGACGGCGCCGACGGCGTGGAGATGGACTGCGCGCGGCGCGACATGTACGGGCTGCGCCAACGCGTCCTGGAGTGCGAGCTGCGACTGGGGGAAACGCGGCTGGTAGAGTCCGTCGACGTCTCCGTGGGGGCGGCCCATGGCTAGGCCCGCCAAGGACCCCATCACCCAGGCGCGCCACCGGGTGGCGGTGTTGTGCGAGGAGCTGGAGCTGCTCGAGGCCGAGCTGGGCCGCGCCGATGACGGCTGGCTCACCGTCGGCGAGTCGGCTGCCTGCGCCCACCGCGCCGCGTGGTGTCGGTGGATGCTCTCGCGCGCCGAGCAGATGCTGCGGGCCGTGCGCCTGCGCGTGGTCAATGAGCGCATGGACCGGGTCCGTCGTCCCCACGTGGCACGACGGCCGCCCCCCGAGCAGCTCGGGCTGTTCGACATGCCCGCGCCCGCGCTCGAGGACGACATCCCCGAGGCGGACCCCGACGACGTGGTCGAGGTGCCAGACGGCGCGGAGGTGCATTACTTGCCGCGCTCGACGGGCCCGCTGGCGCCGACACACCTGCACATCGTGGGGGCCGCATGACGGGCCCCCAAGTGGATGCACTGAGGGCCGCGACGCGCCACGCGGGCGCGACGGGAGGGCTGTGGCACGCGCAGCGGCTTGAGCTGATGGCTCACGCCGAGTGGGTACGCGTGGTGGCCGAGATGGGCCCCGGTGCGCGAGCAGTCGAGGAGGCGCTCCAGGCGTTCTACACCGCCCAGGCCCACCGGAAGTGGTGCGCCGGCGAGGTTGAGAGCGCGTCGAACGACCTCTCCGCCTCTATGCGCGCCGTCATGCAGGAGAGCCGCCGATGATGTACTCGCGACCACCTGGCCAGCGGTGCCCTTGGTCCGTCTCCCTCACCGGCGCTGAGCTGGAGCAAGTCCGCGGCGCGGCACCCCGCGTGCGGCGCTGGCCGAGGATGCGCGCAGCGGAGTTTGGCCGCGAGGTAGTGCTGGACTGGGCCGCGTACTGCAACGCCCTTCCTGCGGAGACCTACGGCGGGCTCCCGTCCGAGGTCATCGCCCGGCTGCGCGCGGAGATTGCGGCACTGCGCGCGCAGCTCGGGGCGCCAGCAGCCACCAGCACCAGCGCCGCCGAGGGTGGGGGGCACGCGTAGTGCTGCTCCGTCCCCTGCCCCCCAAGGCCACCCAGCCCCCGCCCCGCGCCGTTGTGCAGCGTGAGGCGGGCGGCGGCATCACGGGCCTCCAGCCCGAGGAGCTGTGCAATCGCGCGACGTACGCGGTGGAGGCCGATTTCGCGCGCGCCCTGCCCCGCCTCCGTGGATTGGCCCGGCGCCACGCGGCCGAGCTGCGCCAGTGGCAGCAGGCGGACGGGGTATCGCCGACGCTCGGTGCGCTACTCGCGCTCATGCGCTACTTGCAGGGCCTCGCCCCGGCGATGCGCTACGAGCGCGGCGACAGGCGGCGGCTGTGCGGCCTGGGCGTCCAGGTGCCGTTGCGCTGGCTGGCCGACATCCTCGGCAGAGACAAGTCCACCGTCTGCGACGCGCTCCACGAGGGGTGCCGACGCGGCTACCTCCTGCGCTACGCGCCGGTGCGCAGCGTGGCGCTCGTAACGCGTGGGCGTGCGCTGGCCAAGCGGCTGGACGCGGTGGTGACGCGGGACGGGGTTTCGCGGCGCAGGGTCAACGTCCACGGCGTGCTGTACCTGACGCCCCAGGGCGCGGCGTGGTGCGACCGGCGCGGCACTACCTGGGATGACCTCGGCAGGCACAAGCGCCGCCTCGCGGGGCGCCGCGCGCGCGTCCTGACGGGCCTGCTAGCGGACGTCCTCGACTGCCTGCGCGCAGTGCGGCGGGCCATCGCGGCGAGACTTTCGCCGAAGGGGCAGGCCCACCCGACACCAGATGAGGAAACGCCCCCGGAGAAACTAATATCAAGAGTGCCGCGCAGTGCGCCGGCAGGCTCTGCGGACCCCGGATTGGCGGTGCGGCCGTTGGCCGCGAGCGATTGGATACGCAGCAGTAGGCCCCAGGCTGGCGCGAGAGGCGCAGGCCGTGCCTCTGCCCTCCCCGCTCCAGGCAATGCCCCCAACACAGCGCGGAGCGCCCCAGGCGCGGCAGAAGCCACGCACGCAGGGCTATCCGGGAAGGGCACCTTTTCGCCGGGCCCTGCCGAGCCTCGACGCGGCTATGGCCCACCGCTGCGGCACAGCGCCTACCTCGACACCGAGACGTCGCGGTGCTGGACGCAGCACATCCTCGTCCCGGGGCCGCCGCGTCGCCACTACGTGCGTGCGCTGGTGCATGGGCGGTGGCTCGGGGATTTCGCGGAGGTGCAGAGCCCCACCCTGGTATGGGCGTGGTCCCCGGCGCTCACTGCCGAGGATGCCTACCCCGGCGAATGGTCTGCGGCGCGGGACTTGTCCATGGTGCGCGCGCAGCTCGACGCCGACATGCGCCTCTACCTGGGGCCGCGCCTGCGGCGGATGCTCGAGGAGTGGGAGGCCGCGCAGGGGCGCGGGGAGGACGTGGCCTGCCCCGTGCCGGGGTGCGAGTGCGTTGCGCTGCGTGGGGTGCCGGCCGGCGGCCGGGCCGCGCCTGCGGTGCCGCGCAACGCGCGGTAGGCACGGTGGCCGAGCTCGAGCTCCAGGACCTGGTGGCGCCGAGCTGGGGTGCTACGGCGCGGTTTCGCCGGCCTCTGCCACCTCTACCGTGCCGTCGCGAAACGGCCGGGTGCTGACCGGCAAGTTGTGCCGGTTGAGCGCGATGAGCCACGCGCCCGTGCCGCTCGCGGGCCTGTCGGCGAGGATGAGGCCCTTGTCCGCCCAGCGGGTGATTGTCCTCTCGCTGTTGCGCGAGTCTGACGCGGCGACCTTGATACTCACCCAGCGCTCCGGGGGGCCGGCCGTGGGCATCTCATACGTGGTGCATGGCATTGGGTGTGACCTCTGCGTGAGACGCCGCCAGCGTAGCGCTGATGACCGACGTGGTGCTCGCGGTGGCGAAAATGGCGAGACCTCGGGGTGCGTGGCGATCACACCGGGTTGAGTGCACCCCATGGCGGCAGGATTTGCGCCACGTGGCGCGGTGGCGAGTCCTGGCGAGCAACCCACCTGTTTTGGCGGGGCCATTTGCGGGACACCTGCACGCATCGACGGGGGCGGCTCGGCGACGAGTCCCCAACCACACCCCTCTGCGGACGGGTGTGCGCGCCCTGGTGGCCGGGGCGTCCCGAGCCGCACCCCGTCACCCTCTCACCGCGAGGCGTCAGTGGACCGCACCCAGCCCCAGCACGACCAGGTGGACGACAGCGCCAGCGTGCTCGGCGAGCAGGCGCCCGCCACCGCGCAACCAGCGGCGGCCGCCGGCGCCCCGCGCCGCGCGCACTCCACGCGGCGCAAGCAGCCCGCCCGGCGCGGCGGCCGTCCCGCGAGCAACCCCCAGCGGCAGGCCAGAACTTACAAGGACATGTTGCGCGCGGCCGGCACGGACGTGGAAGCCGTCTGCGAGGCCAACGCCTGGGCGCGCCAGCACCAGGTCCCACTGGATGGGCTCGCCGAGCTGCTTGAGGCGCGCGAGCGGACGACGCCTGCGGCCGCGTACCGGCAGATGCTCGCGGATGCGGACGGGGAGTCCAGCGCCATCATCGACGCCAACGACTGGGCGCGGGAGCGAGGCATCCCCCTTGACGCGGCGGCCGAGCAGGTCGAGGACCGCATCGCCGATGAGATTGAGCGCGCCGAGCGCGAGCGCCAGGCCGCCGCGCAGACCCAGGCCACGCCCCCAGGCGCGTCGCCCGCCGGCGACGTCGTCAACCCCGTCGACCCCTCCGTGTTCGCGCCGCCGCCGCCGGAGCCAGAGGCCGCGCCCGCCGAGGAGCCCAAGCGCGAGCAGCGCGAGACGTATATGGGTGAGCCACCGGACCTCGTGGAGGCGTGCGCGCGCGGCCCGCTGTTTGTGCTCGGGGCCATCGCCGAGTTGACGCGCGGCGGGCTCCTCGATTTGACCAAGCCGGTGGAGCGCACCCTGTTCGCAGGGACGCCGTTCCAGCGTGACGTGCGCGCGGACCCTGTCACGCGCATGTCCGAGCTGTCTGGCGTGGCCATCGCTCGACGCGTGCAGGCTGCGGCCTCTAGCGCGGCCAGCGCCGGCACCAACGCGCATCCGTCGGTGGCGTGGGAGTTGGTCCCGCTCGGCCTCGCGATGGCCGGCGCAGTTGCGCTCCCCAACATCGCCCTCGTGACAGGCGCGGCCAAGGCCGTCGGTGGCTGGCTGATGCGCGGTGCACAGGGCGCCGCCGGCGGCGTGGGCAACCTCTTTCGGCGGGGGGCGAGATGACCGCGTGTAAGACGTGCGGCCGCTCGCTGCCCGTCGGCGTGCAGCGATTCACCCGGCCGTGGAGCCCGCGCCCCTATGAGGTGCTGATGCTCCTGGGCATGACGGGCTCGGGCAAGTCGTACTTGTTCAAGCAGTGGTTGGGCGCGCTCCAGTCGGAGGGCCGCGCGTGCTTTGTGCTCGACATCGGGGACGAATACTCGCAGCAGGGCAACAGCCGCGGGGGCACGTTGCAGCTCGGGCCGCTGCGGCAGCGTCTGACGGTCCCGCAGTTTCTGGAGCGCGCCGCGCGAGACCCGCGCCTTGTCCTCTCGCGCAGTGCGAGCATCGCAATCGTGCCCACGGTGCAGGACGCGGGCGAGGCGCTCGCCGAGCACATCCGTCCCGTGCTGCGGTTCATCTACGGACGCGGCAACTGCGTGCTGGGGTTCGACGAGCTACAAAAGTACGGCGGCCAGCTCGCGCCCGAGCTGTATCGCGCTGCTGGCGAACTCGGCAAGGACGGCGTGACGCCGTTCTTCCTCTCCCAATACCCGGGCGGGGTCCCTGAGATTGTCCGCAAGCAGGTCAGCACGTGCATCGCGGCGGAGATGGGCAAGGACAGCGACCGGCGGATGCTCGCCAACGACTTCGGCGACCCATTCGCAGCCGCGCTGCGCGACGCGCCCGAGCGCGTCTTCCACATCGGCTTTTCCCGGTCGCGGTTCGCGACCATCCCGCGAGGCAAAACACATGGTCGATAGCAAAGAGGAGTCGTCGGGCGAGTCCTGGGGCAAGTCCATCGGCATCTTCGTCGCCGGGGTCGTGGTCGGCGCCGTCGGCACGGCGCCGTGGGCCACCTGACGGGCAAGGTGCCGGTGCCGCCCGCGATGGCCAACGCGCTCGGCGGTGCCAAGTAGGCCCGACGCCCTCTCACTCTCTCCACCCCACAACCCAATCCCTACCGGCGCGCTCATGTCTCACGAGCGCGCATCGAGACTGCCATGCCTCAGGAGTCGACTCTCACCACCACCGTGCCCTTCCCCAAGGGGCGCCTCACGTTGGAGCGCGACGGCGGTTTCGCCCGTGGCGAGATGCGCGCGCCGGCCGGGACCGTCACGGATGCCATCGTGATGGACGTGGAGCTGTCCGTCACGGCGAGCGGCACCACCCCCGCGTTGACGCTCACGCAGCGCATCTCCGTCCTCGCGCTGTTCAGCGCCTCGCTCAAGCTGCACCTGGGTGATGGCGGGGGCACGCTCGAGCCCATCACCGGCGTCACGCTGGACAGGCTGCGGCTCGACGCGCTCCGCCTGCTCGAGCTGGATGTGGAGGGCCTCGAGGACGCCACCGAGGGCCTCGCCAAGTCGTTCGTCACCGGCAGCAACGTCCTCAAGTTCCGCGCGTACCTGCCGACGGGCCACTGCGCCAAGGTGCGCGAGTCCGCCCTCTACACGGGCCTGTCGCCGGAGCAGCTCCTCGACGCCGAGCTGTCGTTCAGCCGCGGCGAGGCGGACCCCTTCCGCACCGTGGCGGCAGCTCTGACGCTCTCGTCGGTCCGGGTGACGTTCAGCCCCGGGACGAAGAAGGCGGAGGCGCGCCGGCTGGGTGTGCCGCCGCACATCCGACGTGTCATCAACGCGGAGAGCGACACCATCACCACCCCCGAGGGGTTGGTCATGGACCTGTCCCACGAGGGAGCGCTGGCCGGCAACCAGGTGGGAATCATCACCGTGCGCGCGGGCGGCGTGCTCGTGGCCGATGACCCGGCGACGCCGTCGCGGGTGTACGCGGACTACCTCCGCAAGTACCCCGGCGTGTCCACCGAGGAGCGCACCATCACCTCGTACCGCACGCCCATCTACGTCGCGGCGCCCAACGTGCTCACTCGGCACTACTCGGGCGCGGTGTGGGCGCGCATGAAGGACAAGGTGACGGAGTGGAACGGCCGGGCGCTCTACGTGCCCCTGCTCACGCATGACCAGACGATGCAGATGGTGCAGGCGTACGCGGCCCGCCTCGAGCGCGGGCGCGCCATCGTCGCGGTGTGCACGGCCCTCTACGAGGGGATGCAGCTCGAGGACCGGTTGCTGCCGTACACCGGCATGACGGTGCTGACGGACAGGGACGACGGCTTCGCCGACTTTTCGGGCCTCTACTGCGTGGCCGGCGGCACGCCCCAGGTCTACGTGCCCGAGCAGCGCCAGCGACAGGCGGCCCTCAAGGTCCGCGACGCCATGTTGCAGACGCAGCAGCATCCGACGGGGAACCGCCGGCTGGTGCGCTCCATCGTGTTGGATGAGTGCCGCTGGGTGCCGGGGTCGGTGACGGACCCGTCCGGGTACGACGTCGTCTCAAAGGTGCGCCAGGACGTGACAGCCATCCTCCGCGACGCGGCGGCGAGCCTGTCGGCTGGCCTGGCCAACGCGTTCTGACGCCCTGGGCGGCGCGCCTGCACGTGGCGCCGCCCTCCCCCTCTCACCTCTCGCCTGACGGGTGCCCCGTGGTCGTCATCCTGCCGTTTGCCTTGCTCGCGGCACTGTCGCCCGTGGTCGCCCGTCGTGTCATCCGCTCGGCGGGCACTCGTGGTGCCGCGTCTGCTGCGCCAGCGGCGCAGGCGGACCAGGTGCCCGTGCAGCTCCCGGACGCCGCCGGCAAGGTGACGCCCACGCTGCCCGAGCCCCCGCCGGTCCCTCCACCCCCTCCCGCGCCGCCCCCGGAGCCACCTGCTCCAGCAGCTCCGCCCCCGGAGCCCGCCCCCCCTCCCCCGCCGCCGCCCCCTCCCGCGCCGCCTCCCCCGAAGCCCCCGCCGTCCGCAACCGCTGGCGTGGTGGCCAACGGCGGCGCGGCCCTTGCGGCTGTGCTGGCGGCGACTCCAGCCGCCCCGCTGGCACCGTTCATCGCGTTTTTCTCCAGGGTTCTCGGGGGCTGGATTAGCGAGGCAGAGCAGGCGCGCGTGGCCCAGCGTTACCTGCGCGCTGTGCAGCAAACCGCCCTCGAGCACGCCTACTACGAGGGCTACATCAGTCGGTACAACGCGGGCGTCGCGGCGTGGAACGCCGGCCTCGACGAGCAGGCCAACGCGCTCTTTGCCGCGGCTCCTGCGGCAGGCGCCGCCAACCGTCTCAAGGTCGCGCAGCACATCGACGAGACCGAGGCCGCGTCCTACAGGGCGTGGATGGCCAAGCTCGCCCCCGACGCGTCGGCGAGCAAGATGGATGACCACCTGTGGGACGGCTACCTCTTGGGGTCTGCGGGCATCACGGGTTACCCGAACACCCGCGAGTACAACACCGGGTCCCCCGGCGGATGGGTTCAGCTCCGGCGCAGTGACAGCCGCGTTGTCCGCTGGGCGGCGCGCCAGGGCCATGCGGACTACGCGGGCACCGTCGTGCCCCCGCTCACCCCCGAGGTCATCGCGCGCATGGAGGCCGCGCGCGAGGAGCGGGCGCGGCGCGCGCGCGTTGAGGAGGCCACGGGCAACGGGCCCGGCGGCTACCTCAACACCGTTAAGGCGGACAAGCGCAACGGGATGGCTGAGCAGGACTTCGGGCTCGAGGAGGAGCCCGTCTACCCGCCGGCGCCGCCCGCGCCGAAGCCACCACCGCCGCCGGCTCCACCCCCCGCGCCGCCACCTCCTCCCCCCGCGCCAGCGCCGAAGCCGGCCGCAACCCCGAAGCCCACCCCTCCACCCGACGTGCCGCCGCCGCGTAAGGGCCGGCTTTTTGAGGACCTCGAATGATGACTGGACCCATCATCACTGGACTCACCACTGCGTTCCTCGGGTTGGGGCTTGGCCTGGCGCTCGCGGGGCGGCGCAAGTCGCCTGCGGTGGTGCCGAGTCCGCCGGCGGGACCGGCCGCATCCCCTGCGGTGGCCGCGCCCACGCCCGCCGAGACGGCCCCGTCGCCGAGCGTGACGCTGCCGCCCCCTGCGCCGGCGGCACCCGCGCAGGCGAAGCCCAGCGCTCAAGCTGCGGCCAAGCCGGCCGAGGCACCTGGTCTGTGGGCGGGCATTGCCCCCGAGCTCGAGGCCGCCCCTCGCGGTGACATCTGGGGTGGACCGGCGCACGCGGACGCGCCTGCCCACGCCCCCAAGGCATGGGCGGATGAGTCGCCTCCCATCAACCCGTGGCACCCCCAACAGGAGATGGACCGATGAAGGACTATGGCAACGACAGCAAGCCCAACACCCTCGCGTGGGTGATTGGAGGCGTGGCGGCGCTGGGACTCGCGGGTGCCGGCGCGGCGCTCATGTTGCGCAAGGAGGACCCCACCGCCAAGCTCGAGGCGCAGCTCGCCGAGGTGCAGCGTGCCGCGCGCGCGGCCGAGGAGTCGCGCAACGCGGAGGCTCTCCGTGCCGCGCAGGCCCAGGCCGCGCAGCTCCAGGCCCAGATTGCCGCGCAGGCCCAGGCCCAGGCCCAGGCCGCCGCGCAGGCCAACGCGCAGGCGCTCGCGCAGGCCCAGGCGCAGGCCGCCGCTGCTGCTGCTGCTGCTGCGGCTGCCGCGCGCCCCCCGGCCCAGCCCGCGCCCCCGGCGCCGTCGGGTGGTGGCGGGGGCGGTGGCGGGGGCATCTGGGGTGACATCGCCGGGGCCCTCGGCGCGGCGGCGGGCATCGCCGGCGCCATTTGGGGCTGACCATGGCGCTCACGCTCGAGCAGGAGAGGACGGCCACCGAGCTGATGGCGCGCGTGCGCTCGCTGCTCGAGCGCGCCATCGCCAAGGCGCGGCCCGTCGAGACGGCCAAGGACTGGTTGGGCTGGGTGCCGGACATCCCCATCCCCGGGCTCGGACTGTTGGACGCGGTCCGCGACGCCATGGGCAACGAGACCCAGGCGCAGATTGCCGGCGCTATCCGCCAGGTGGAGGACCTGGTGCCCCGGTGGACGGGCGCCAAGTACCACTGGCTCCAGCGCGGCACCCGCGACGACGGCACGCCATACGCGCCCCAGCTCTGGGTGGACGAGGGCAACGCCATCGCGTCCACACTCGCCACCGCCCTCCAGGAGATGCACGCGGCGGCAACCTGGACGGTGTACCGCGAGACCGCCGAGGCCACCGAGGAGCAGCTCGCGGCGGCGGGCCGCGCCGTCGTGGACGGAGTGGCTGCGGTGCCCGACGCGGTGCTGGGGCCGTGGAGTTGGCAGACCAAGCTGGTGTTGGTGGGCGTCGGAGTGGTGGCGCTCGTGGGTGCCGCCGGCGCGGCCTCCCTCCTCTGGCAGGCCAACAAGGCGACGCCCCTGGGGCTCGCGATGCGCGGCGCAGGGCTCGCGCTGCGGACTGGCGCGCGCCCCCTCAACGACGCGGCCGGGCGCCTCGGCCGCCGGCTGGCGGACCAGGTCAAGCAGGCCGAGGCCAACGAGCGCACGAAGGCGAAAGGAAAGAAGACATGAGTGCCATTCTCGCGGCCCTGGGAGTCTCCATCGCGGCGACCGTGGGTGCCGCCGCCATCATCCGCAAGCAGCCCGCGGCCAGGACGGGCGTCCTCACGCTCGACGAGCTGCGCGCGCTGACGCCACGCCTCAAGGAGCCCCAGCGCGTCGCGTACCTCCCTCACCTCAACGAGGCGCTCGAGCGCTGGGACATCACGTCCTATGCGCGTGTGACTCAGTTCCTTGCCCAAGTCCTATTCGAGAGCGACCAGTTTACGAGACTCGTCGAGGCGGGCGACGTGTCCGCGTACGAGGGGCGCGACGCGCTCGGCAACAGCCAGGCCGGCGACGCGGAGCGGTACAAGGGGCGTGGCGCCATCCAGCTCACGGGCCGGTACAACTACACGCAGGCTGCCAAGGCCCTCGGCGAGCCGCTCGACACGCGGCCGGAGCTGGTGGCTACGCCCGAGTACGCGTTTGCCACGGCAGGGTGGTTCTGGCGCCGGGGCAGCAGCACCGACCTCAACGTGCCGGCCGACGCCGGCGACCTCGACCTCATCACCCGTCGCATCAACGGCGGCACCAACGGGCTCGAGCACAGGCGCTCGTATCTGGCGAAGGCCCAGGCCGCGCTGTCCCACTGGTTGTCCCGGAGCTAGTCCACCATGCCCATCTCCTCGCGCATCGTCATCACGCAGGGCAACGACACACCAGCCTCCGCCGGCGGCGCGGGCGTCGGCTGGCGTGTGGAGCCCGCCGACGGCTATCCCGTGCCGACCTATCCCGTGCGGGTGCGCTACTACCGCGACGCGGACACTCCGTTGGACAGCACCATGACGGGGCCACACGGCCGCTGGCCCGGCGAGGCGTTTGCGCGCCTCGAGCTGTTTGGCCCGGTGGGGATGCGGTGGCTCGTCACCGTGTACGAGTCCAATGCCGCATGGGACGAGGACTCCGGCAGCGCCGTGCTCGGGCGCGTGCGCACCTACCAGGACACCAACCCAGGCGGCGGCCCCGTCCTCGTGTCGCTCACGGGCATGCGCGAGGCCCACGACGGGGGCAGCTTGTCCACCGGAGTCCGGCAGCTCACCTGCACGTTGACGTCCGTGCCGCGCTTGGCCGCGCGGCCGGACTCCGCGCCGGCTCCGTTGCGCGTGGATGGCGACGGCCGGTTGCTGGTGGCGCCCCCGCCGAATGGGCCCGTGCTGCTCGCCAGCGGCACGCACGCACCCGCCACGCCGGGGACGCTCGAGTTGCTCAACCCGGCGTTGGACACCGGGGCTTACCGGACGCTTTGGCTGCGCCTCGGGCCCGTCGTGCTGACGGGAGGCACCACGCCCACCATCACTCCCGCGCTCGCCTCGGTGATGGCGAGCGGCCAGACAATCAACGAGTACGGGGGCAACAGCACCGCCACCGGCGCGGTGGCCGAAGTCGTCGTGGGGCCGTGCCTCTCGCAGACGTTTGGCCCGTCGCGGTCCTTCAACGCGCGCGTCCTCCGTGTGCAGCCGGTGGTGCGCATCGGCGGCACGCCGACGGCAATCAGCGTGCCCTGGGAGCTGTACGGCGAGCGGTAGCACTCACTCCCCATGACTGCGTCCCTCCCGCCGGCTACCGCCGCGTCGGGAGGCGTGCGCCCTCTCTCCACCGTCCGCTCCCGGGGCGCGGCCGGTGGTGTCTCCCTGCCCCGTCAGAGGTGTCACATGATGCCGAGCATCAAGTGGGTCGTCCGTGGCGTGTGCGTGCTGGCTGGCGTGCTCGCGGTCTACCTGCCGTCCTCCGTCGTGCAGCGCGGCGCCGACTCGGCCGCGCAGGTGTGCGAGTCGGCCGGGCTGCCGGCCTACCCGCGTGGAGCGGACGGGGAGGTGCTCCCGCGCCCCGAGGCGGCCAACGGGCGCTCCGTCGGCCTCCAGCGCAAGGGTAGCGCCTGGGTGCCAGTGACGTTGCCGGCGCCGTCCGCGCGCTCGACTGTCGAAGAGGTGAGAACGGCGGACTAGCGAGTCCACCTAACTTGCGGCGCTCGATTTCACCGGCGCCGCAAGTCCCAGCAACTCGGCGTACGTCATTGTCTGAAAATGCAGGCATCCACGCTGTCGCAGGAACTTGCACCGTCCCGCCAAATTATCGTCAGCAGTAACGAAGACATCTGCATAGGCGCACGACGCAGCAACTGCGGCATCGTACCAGTCATTCTTCCCTGACTTTAGGAGTGTTGCCAACCTGTGCTCTCCTCTTCGAGTTGGCGGGATGAAATCCCCGAACATGATGAGGTTCGCCAACGAGCACCAGCCAAGCAGCGCTTTGAAGCGCCGGGGGCGGACGAAGATTGATTGTAGCTGGTAGCGACTTCGCCCATGCACTCCACGGACGACCCGCTCAACGAGCCAATCGGGAATCTGGCTAGTGCTGTATGATTCCAAGAGCGCGCCGACTTGAGGAACCGAGTACCCAACTTTCGCCCAGTGAGCAGCTCCAGCTGCTTGATTCTCCTTCGACATTGGGTAGTTGCCGGCCTTCCACTTGGCCATGAACTTCGAGAACTCTTCAAGCCTTCCGACCGTACGGTTGTTGGCCTCCACTGCCATGTGGAGATGGCCGTAGAGCGTGGTGCCATAGCGCGGATCCAGCTCAACTGGCGAAGTGATGCGATGCGAAAGCTCATGGTCGACAAGGTCGCTGAATCCCGCGGCAATGAAGAACTGACTCCGCATCGTTTTGCGCAGACGCAGGAGGTTACGCGCCCTAGCTAGCTGGGAGCGCTCATGGTTCATTGCAAGCACTTCAGGAAGCACGCTCCCTGATAGCGACAGGGACCAGCCAGAGCGCACAGCCGCATCTGCTAGTTCGTCGGACCGAGCATCATCCTCCAAGATGCTGCCGATTTCGTTGGTATCGAACTGAACGTGCATCCGCCAAGTATACCAACTTTGCGCACTCTCTCATTACCACCCTCGGCACCTGGGCGCAGTCAAACCGAAGGTGAAGCCAGAGCGCGAACTACACGCTAGTCATGTGCGGGCAACCACCAGAGCTGATTGTCACTCCGCAAGGTGCGCTCCAGCCAAACAGCAAATGACGGCGCAATCTCGACCACCTGTCGCGGGTATGACTCGTGGAAGGCGTCCAGGATGGCGAACGGCGTGGGGCGCGCCACATCGATAAGATTGTAGTCGTCATCTCCCAGGCTCACGAGCGTCCACCAGGTCGATGAGCCCTGTGCGGCCTCATCCTGGCCGGGGCGCATCGCAGCCCCTGCACGCTGGATTTCTCTAAGCGAGAGCACGCGGTACGTCTGACGGGGGCGGGGTTTGAAGAGCGCTGCTCCGTCGCAGCGCAGATAGAGCGCGCGCAGCTCGTCGTCCAAGCTCCAGCCGACGCGAGCCTCGAACGCAGCGATTTGCGCCGGCGTCGCGGGCGCGTGGGGGTAGTGGCGCGCGACGACCTCGTCGAGCAGCGCCTGGAGGTGCTTAGTCGGCATAGGGTCTATCCGGCCCGATGGACCGCCAGTGCGCATCCCCCGCGTAACACTGGGGATAGGCCGTGTTGTACGTGCCATGAACATCGGTCGGGACCGGGAGGATGTTGCTTGGCGCAACCGGGTCACCTCCATGCAGGAGGTCCCGGATGTGGTGACCGGCCCAGCTGTCGCCGTTGCCCTGTGTCGGCCAGGGGCCGAACTCGCGGCCCCATTGGTCTCGGAATCCCTCGCGGGCGCGCGCCCAGACCCGACGCAGGCTGGCGGCATCGGTGGTCGGGTAGTCGCAGCAGCACTGAGTGATGGCGAGTCGTCCCCCCGCCTCGGCAGGGGCGAAGCCCAGGAATCGCCCGCTCCAGTCGCCCTTGATGTCCGCGAGCCAGATGCAGCCCATGAGGCGGTGCCCCTGGGCCGCGCAGCGGCTCTCACACCGCGCCATCCACGCAGCGCTGCAGAGCCACGGCCCGTAGTAGATGGTTGTTCGCACCGTGCCGCCGGCGGGGCTGGGCATAGGCGGGCCGACCCATTTGGCTGATGCTGGCGGCCCTACTGCGCCAACCGTCGCGGACCCACACGCAGACGACAGTGACGCAGCAATGGCAATCGCGACCAGTCGGCCAAGCATGAAATCCATGCTTACCCAACCATTCCTGTGGACATAAGTCCTCGCGATTGCGCCTGCCCTAGTGGGTTGGATGGGGACACGCGTGGTACGACTCCTAGCGAATGACCTGCCCCCACTCCCCTTCCCCGCGTCGACGTCCAGCAGCTCCATCGCCGCCTCGAACACGACGGCCGGGCGCCATCCTGGCCCTGCTGGCGCTCCTCGCACTGGTGATGGTGGTCGGCGCCGTTAGGCCCACGTCACGTGCGGCACCCGGCGACCTGGCTGGGCTCGTGGACGTGGATGTGGACGGTGGGTCCGGGCTCGTAGACGTCCACCACGCCGCTCCCGCCGAGCTGCGCGCGGCCATCTCCATCCCGAGCAGGCCCGACCCAGAGTGGTCTCCCCCGCCGTGCCCACCGACACACATGGAGCGCCACGGCGCATGCTGGCTCCTCGCGGCATCATCGCCACCGTGCCCGCCGGGGAGCTACGAGCACGCACGCCGTTGTTACACGCCACTGCCCAGGGGGCAGCGTCCGGGGACGAGCATTGACCGCTGAGTGCCTACGGAAGGCAGTCGCACGCGGGCCTCTGCCACGCGATCCCTGGAGGGTCTCGGACGTACGGCACATCGCAGCGCCGGCACGTCAGAGTCGATAGGAGCTGGAGGCCCGCCGCGCGCCGCTCCTCACGGTCCGCGTCGTGAGCCGCACGTACCATCTCCGCGAGCAGCTCCGCCGGGCACGACAAGCAGCGCCACAGGTGTCCAGCCCCGAGACGGTGCGCCCGGCACACTGGACGCTGACACACTGTGCAGTGCCTCCACGCCCAACCGCCGCACGAGTCAATCCGACACCGCCGCGCCGGATAAGCCCGGCTCCCCACGCTCCCCTTGAATTTCGCCATTGCGGCGACGTACCTTTGCAAAACCCCGCCCCAAAAAGGGCGGGCCCGGTGAGGAGGTGACACTCCCCGCCCGGGCCCTAGGCACGTTTGGAGTTCGCAGCTCCAACGGCGTTCTGATGGTTCCGCGTCGCAGCGTGGGACGACAGATGAGGCCCCGGAACCGGAAGCTGTAGGCGTCGCCATGTCACGGGCGCGATGTGCGTCCGGGCTTTATGCCCGAGCGCGACGGTGTGACGTGCGCGAAGCAAGTAATGCCGGAAAAGCTACCGCGTCGGTTGCCATAAGGCAACCGTTATCGGACGTTCCGACAGAGGGAGACCAGGGTGGACGGCGGGCTCTCCTGGGCCATCCCCGGGCCTCCTGGCGTCCCTCCCGAAGCCCCTGAATTGGGGCCCCACCGGAGCCTCTGCCCGTACCTCCGACACTTGAGCCGACATGCCGTCCCAGACCTTCCGCACACTGTTCGTCGTCCCTCGTTCCGGATCACGCCGGACCTGTCCGCGCACCGTTCACCGAACCTCGTTTCGGACCGAGCGCCTGCCCGGCTGGGCGCTGGTCGCGACTCCTCGCTTCTCGCGGCCACGCTGGACGCGTACCGTGCCCGCCATGCGTTTGCTTCGACGAACCGCGCTGGCCTCCGCGTTCTGCTGCGGCCTGCTCGCCCTGACTGGCTGCCCGGACAAGACGGCCCCCGGAGCCCCCGATGCGAGCGTCGCCGCCGTGCCCGAGGCCCCCAAGACCCCGCCTCCGACCACGTTCGCGCTGCGCTACCAGCCCCTTGCCGATGCCGGCACGAGCGACCTCGCGGAGATCTCCCTCGAACCCGGCGACAAGCCCCTCATCCAGCCCACGTCCAGCCTCGAGCTCACGGCCTCGCACGGCCTGCGCAACTACCGGGTCCGCCTGTTCGACGAGGCCGAGCGCGCCATGGTCTCCGACGACGTCGCCGAGGAATCCGACGACAAGCTCGTCTACCGCATCGTCCTGCCCCAGCCGCTGAAGACCGGCTTCTCGTACACGCTGGTCGTCGACGCCCAGACCGGAACGGCCTTCACGGACACCCTGGGCCGCGAGGTCGATGAGCTCCGGACCACGTTCCAGATCGCCGGCGAAAAGGAGAAGCCGGCGCCGGCTCCAGCGCCCTCGAAGAAGAAAAAGCGCCGGTAAGCCGGCCCTCGGAACATTCCTGGGACGCGGAGAATGTTCCGCGGCCCCTCAGGAATGTTCGAACCGGCCCCAAGAACATTCTTCCGGAGCCCAGGCAGGCCCCAGAACATTCACGCCCGCAGCCCAGGCCCGGAACATCCCGGTTCCAGGATGTAGCGCCCTCCCGGGCCCGCTAACGCTCCGCCACGGGCGGCAGCTCCAAGGCAGTCTGAAGCTCCTTCAGCTTCGCCTGGATGACCCGGATGTTCTGCGGGCCCATGCGCAGCAGGTGCTTCTGCGCCTTGCTCAAGCCCTCCAGCTCGGGCGACGCGTAGACATAGAGCCCGGCCTGAGGCTGGACCTCCAGCGCGCCCTCCGGAACCGGAACCGAGAGCAGATGCTCGATGGCCCGGTTGAGCGTCGAGTCGAACGACTGTCCCGGCGGAGCAATCTCGCCATGGGCCTGGTCGATGAGCGGCTTCAGGTCCTTGAACAGGCTCCGAGCCACCTGCGCATCGAACGTCCCGAACACACGCGCGACCAGGTCGTACCGGGCATGGCTGCGCGGGTCGATGGTCACCTTCTTGTCCTTGCCCTCGACGACCTGGAACCCACCGGCCGGCGCCAGGAACCCCAGCACCATCCGAGGACTCGTGCCGTCGGCGACGTTGTTCACGGCCGCCGTCACCCGGCGCACCAGGTCCTTCTCCTGGAGCCAGCGCTGGAGCTCGGCTTCCTCCGACATCCGACTCGCCAGCTCACGGACCCGGCCGTCACTCTCCGGAAGCGACGCCGTGGGCGCCGCGGGAGCGACTCCAGCATCCACGGGCTTCGGCGCCTCCGCCACCACGGGCACGGGCACCGGCTCCTTGCGGAACGCGCCCATCGCCACGGCCACGCCCACTCCCACGGCCACCAGGGGACCTCCGATCAGCGCGGCCTTCTTCCCAGCCGAGCCGGGCTTGGGCGTCTCCGAGCTCTGCATCGGGTCCGTCGGTTCGCTCATGTGCGCATCCCTCCAGGGTGAGTCACACCCTACAAACGACTCCCCGGCGCATTCCACGGCCCCGGCCACGCGCCGACGCCCGGTTGTTCACCGGAAGAGACTCCAGAAGGGTGACGACACGAAACCACCCTGCCCGCCCCGGCTCAGGGAAACTGCTCCTCGGCGCGGACCCGGGCAAGCGTCTGCAGATCCCGCTCCGTGGGTCCCAGCTCCAGGATGATGCGGCTCACGTCGTACAGGACATCCCCGCGCTCGAACACGGGCAGCCGGGGCACGTCCTGGTTCAAGTCATCCGCGCCGCGGTTGTACGCCACGTCCATCAGCGTGCGGAGCTGGAACGAGTCATACAGGTTGTACTCGACCAGGAACCGCAGGGCCTCCACGTCGCCGCGCCGCGTGTACGCACGCCACAGCAGCACCGCGTCGTAGCCGTTCACACCCTTCATGTGCGGCGGACGCTCGGCGCCAATCTGGCCCTCGATGTCCTTCAGCCCGCCGCCCATCCCCAACCGCCGCGTCACGAAGCGCAGATCGATGTGCGCCTCCGGCACCGGAAAGCGCGCCGGCCCGAAGTAGTTCTTCAACACCGGCACGTCGAAGGTGGAGCCGTTGAACGTCACCCAAAGCCGGCGGGCCGCCATCGCCTCCGGCAGCGCATCCATGTTCCGCCCCTGGATGAACACGTGCAGCCCGGTCGAGTCGAACAGGCTCACCACCGTGGGCGCCTGTGCCTCCCGGCCATCCGTCTCGATGTCGAAGTAGACGGCGTCGTGCTGGAACTCGGGATACAGCCGCCAGTGCTCCCGAGGAGGAACCAGCTCCGCGAGCCGCCGCAGGTCCCGGCGCTCCAGCGCCTCACGGGCCTGGGCAATCCGCTCGCGCGCGATGCCGTCCGTCTTCCGGGTGATGGCCACACCCTGTCCGGCCGCCGGAAAGTCATCCCAGCTCTTGATGCCCCGCGCCCACAAGTCCTTCTCACGCCAGGGCCCCACGCCGGGGATGTGCTGGAACGTCCGCTGAAGCATCAATCGAGCGCGCCCAGCCTTCCCGCCACCAGCTCGTCCAGCAGCGGGATGTCCGCCTCGCAGAACGGCAGGGCCTGCATCTCCACCGGCGTGTGAAACGCCAGCGCATGCGCCCCCAGCGGCTTCGGCTCGCCCGACACCACCCGCGCCGCGTAGAGCACCAGCTCCACCGTCAGGTCCGGGTACGTGTGCTTGCCCTCCCACAGCCGCCGGCCCACGGAGAGCTCCACGTCCAGCTCCTCGCGACACTCGCGGGCGAGGGCCACCTCGTCCGTCTCCCCGGCCTCCACCTTGCCGCCGGGGAACTCCCACAGGAGCGCGCGGCTCCCACCGGGGAGCCGCTGCTGCACCAGGAAGCGCTGGGTGTCGACGGGACCGGGAATCAGCGCCGCCACCACGCGGACCGTCCGGGTCGTCACCGCCGTCACCCCTTCAATCCGTTGAAGTCCAACGCGTAGAGCCAGCCGTTGTTGGAGAGCACGAACAGCTTCGAGCCCGCCACGAAGGGCGTCGCCGAGACGCCGTCCCCGGGGTTCCACGACACGCGCGCCTGGCCCGTCTTCGGGTCCAGGAACAGCAGCGAGCGCTGGATGGGGACGATGAGCATTCCCTTGGCGAACACTGGAGCCTGCGCGGCCCTTTCACCCAGGGGGTGCGTCCACAGGAGCCGCCCGTCCTCCGCCAGGTAGGCGTCCACACGGCCATCGCCCACCGCGAAGAGCATCTTCCCCTTCGACAGCAGCGCCGTCATGCCGCCCACGGAGCTGGTCCAGACCAGGTCCCCGGACTCCGCCTCGAGCGCGTAGATGCCGCTCTTGTACGAGGCCACGTAGAGCTGACCGTGCTCGTCCATCACCGGTGTCGAGTCCACATCCAGGAACTCGTTGCCGCTGCCGGACAGGGACTTCTCCCAGTTGGCGCTGCCGTCCCGCATGGTCAGCGAGACGACGTAGCCGTCGGAGAAGCCCACGTAGACATTGCCCTCGCGCACCAGCGGCGTGGACGCGCCGCGCACCGAGAAGCCCGACGGAGGATCCCTGCGGTACTGCCAGGCCCACACGCCATCCGCGGCCTTCACCGCGAACAGGGTGTCGCTCTCCGAGGCCACCAGCACCAGGCCCTCGGCCACGACGGGCACCGTCGCCAGCGACTCGCCGGCCGCGTACTTCCACTTCTCCTCGCCCGTGGCCGCGTCCAGCGCGTACAGCGTGCCGTCGCCCCCGGGGATGAAGGCGACGCCGTCGCTCACCCGGGCGCCCGCCGCGAAGCGCGTGCTGGTCTTCTTGGACCACTTCACCTGGCCGTCCGGCCCGATGCCGCGGATGAACCCGTCCCGCGTCAGCGCGATGACCGTCCTGCTCAGCCCGTCATACGCCGGCGTCGCGACCTCGCGCGGGGCGTACTCCATGAGGGTGGGCGTCACCAACGGCGCCCACCAGGCCACGGAGAAGTAATCCAGCGGCGGGGCCTGCTCCGTCCGAGGCAGCTCCGGATTGCCGTAGCGCGGCAGGCTGCTGCACCCGCCCAGGAGACCGAGCGCCACAGCGCTCCCCAGCCAATGCTTCCAGCTCACGCGCTGCTTCCTCATCGTCCGTGCTACCCCGCGTCCGTACCAGTGGCGGCGGGCTGCGCCGGCACCGGAATCTTCACGCCCTGCGAGGCCAGCACCGCCAGCCGCTCGCTCGACAGCCGCGCCGCGGTGGTGTTCGGGTGGTCCGTCGACACCTTCGACAGGACGCTGGCCGCCTCGTCCTTCTTGTCCTGCGCGATGAGCATGCGGCCCTTGTGGTAGTCGCCCATGCCCGCCAGGAACTCCCCACCGCCCGCGGCGCCCATCTGCTCGAAGGCCTTCAGGGCCTCGTCGAACTTCTTCTCCGCCTCGAAGGCGTAGCCCTGCCCCTCGAACGCGCCCGCGCGGAGCGGATCATTCTGGGCGGCGCCCTTGAGGAACTCGCCGAAGGAGGCCTGCGCGTCCGCGAAGTTGCCCAGGCGGAACTGCGCCTCGCCCAGCGACAGCGCGGCCGTGGTGGCCGAGCGGGTGCCGCCGTGCTCCTTGCGGAAGTCCGACAGGGCCTTCACCAGCGCCTCGTCGCGCTCCTTGACGCTCTTGAAGGGCGTCTCGGTGTCGCCGGGCTGCGCGGGCTGCACGCCGTCGATGGGACGGTCCAGCACGGAGAGCGCCTGGCCCAGGGCCTGGGACGCCTTCTCCTCGCCGCGCTTGGACAGCTCGCTGGCGATGGCCGCGCCCACGCCGCCGAGGATGATGACGGCGACGACGATGCCGATGAGCTTCTGCCGCTGGGCCAGCCAGTCACGCGCGTCGTTGCCCACCTTCTGGAAGGTGTCCGGCTGACGAAGCTCCTGCTGGCGAATCTTCTCGGTCTTGGTTCCAGCCACGTCGGTCAACCTCTCTCTGCGCTTCGATGCTCTACCCTGTCGGAGAGCGGGAGGGCGGCGCACTGTACGGAGCGCGCGCCGCGAGTGTCAACGCACGGACGCTTCAGTGTTTGCCCTGGAGGTGGGGCTTCTTTCGCGCCTCTCGCTTGGCCTTGCCGGGGCGCTCCTTGAAGAAGAGCCGGATGGGCACGCGCAGGTCGAACGTCTTGCGGAGCTGATTGGTGATGTAGCGCTTGTACATGTCCGGAACGCCCTCCGGGTAGTTGCACGTGAGCGCGAACGTCGGGGGCGCCGCCGCCACCTGGGTGATGTAGTACAGCCGCAGGGGCTTGCCCCGGGCGATGGGCGCCGGGTGGTTGTCCACCATGTGCTCCAACAGGCGATTGAGCTGGGGCGTGGGCGCCCGGAACCGGAACTGCTCGGCCAGTTCCACCGCCACGTCCACCACCTTCTCCACCTTCGAGCCCGTCAGCGCGGACGTGAAGAGGATGGGCGCGTAGCCCACGAACTTCAGCGCGTGCTTGAGCGACTCGCGGTAGGCCTCCTGGCGACGCTGGTCCTGGTCCACCAGGTCCCACTTGTTCACCACGATGACCAGCGCGCGGCCCCGCTCCTCGGCCAGGCCCGCCAGCTTCGCGTCCTGGTCCACCGCGGGCTCCGTGGCGTCCATCAACAGCACCGCCACGTCGCTGCGCTCCATCACCTTCAGCGCCGCGATGACCGAGTACTTCTCCACCTGGTGGGCAATCGTCTTCTTGCGCCGGATGCCCGCAGTGTCCGTGAGGAGCAGCTTCTTGCCCTTGTACTCGAGCGGCGAGTCGATGGGATCTCTCGTCGTGCCCGGCACGTCGCTGGCCACCACCCGCTTCTCCTTCAGGATGGCGTTGACCAGGGTGCTCTTGCCCACGTTGGGCCGGCCGATGATGGCCACGCGGATGATGCCGTCGTCCGGGGGCGCGGTGTCGTCCTCGCCCTCCTCCTTGGGCGGCAGCTTCTCCACCACCTCGTCGAACAGGCCGTTGATGCCCAGGGCGTGCTCGGCGGACAGCGCGTGCACCTCGCCCAGGCCCAGCTTGTAGAAGTCCGCGGCCAGGGACTGCATCGTGCCCGTGGTGTTGTCCAGCTTGTTGGCCGCGACGATGACGGGCTTGCCGCTCTTGCGCAGGTAGCCGGCCACCGCCTCGTCCGCGGGCGTGACGCCGTCGCGCCCGTCCACGACGAAGACGATGACGTCACACTCCTCCACGGCCAGCTGCGCCTGCTCGCGCACCTGCTGCAGCAGGGAGTCCTTCTCGCCCGGGACGAAGCCGCCCGTGTCGATGAAGGTGAACGAGCGGCCTCCCCACACCGCGTCCGCGTAGTGACGGTCTCTCGTCACGCCCGGCTGGTCCTCGACCAGCGCGAGGCGCCTGCCGATGAGACGGTTGAACAGCGTGCTCTTGCCCACGTTGGGGCGTCCGACAATGGCGACCAGGGGCTTCATCTCAGTCGTATCCCAGCTTCTTGAGGCCTTCGGGGCGCTCGCTCCAGCGCGGCTCCACCCGGACGCGCAGGTCCAGGTAGACATGCGCTCCCAGCAGCCGCTGCACGGACTTGCGCGCATCGGTGCCAATCGTCTTCAACATCTGTCCCTGCTTGCCGATGATGATGGCCTTCTGGCTGTCGCGCTCCACGTAGATGGACGCGGCGATGCGGATGAGTCCGCCCAGCTGGCCCGGCGGCGTGCCCGGACGGGGCTCGCGCTCGGATTCATCGAAGATGTCCACCAGCACCGCCGTGGAGTACGGAATCTCCTGACGGCAGTGACGCAGCACCTGCTCGCGGATGTACTCCGCCACCAGCGTGCGCTCCTGCTGGTCGGTGAGCATGTCCTCGTCGAAGATGCGCTCGCCTTCCGGCAGGTGGCCCAGCACCGCGTGGAACAGCCGCTCCACGCCGTCCTTCTCGCGGGCGGAGATGGGCACCACCTCCGCGAACGGGAACTCCTGCCGGTACAGATCAATCAGCGGCAAGAGCGCCGCCTTGGGCAGCGAGTCGATCTTGTTGATGACCAGGAAGGTGGGCTTGCCCAGCTTCTGCAGCCGCTCGAGGATGGTGCGGTTGCCCGGGCTCACCTCGAGCTTCTCGCCGGCGGGCGGCTCGATGAGGAAGAGGACCAGGTCCACCTCCTCCGCGGCCTGCAGCGCCGTCTCCACCATGTAGCGGTTGAGCTCCCCCTTGGCCTGGTGGATGCCGGGGGTGTCGATGAAGGCGACCTGCCCCTCGGGGCGCGTCACCACGCCGAGGATGCGGTTGCGCGTCGTCTGCGGCTTGCCGGAGACGATGGCGATCTTCTCACCGGTGAGCGCGTTGAGCAGGGTGCTCTTGCCCACATTGGGGCGTCCGATGAGCGCGGCGAAGCCGCTGCGGTGGTTCTTGGGAGAGGCCATTGCTTCGAAGGTGGTCTGGGAGTCCCGCGATGCCGGGAGCCCCTGAGGGGAGACTTCCAAATGAACGCCCTATAACAGACCCGCGTCCCTGGCTTCTGCCGGGGAGCGGCGGGCAGGCGGGCGGCCTACGGCTGGGACGTCGGGCGGCTCACCGTCCGCGGTGCGTCCTCCATGTAAAACGTCACGACACTCCTCCCATCTACCAGAGGCCCGCCGAAGTCGCAGGCCCGTCTTTCACGTCTCACCACGGCCGGGTCGACTCGGGCTGCTGCGACCCCTTCCGCTTCGGCGTCGCCCCGGGCCGGGTCGGCGCATCCGCCGGGGCCTGCGTCGCGGCGAGGCCCGGGGGCGCCTTGTCGCTCAGCTCCACCTTGGTGAGCACCACCGCCTCGCGGGGCCGGTCGCGGTTGTCCCGGGGCAGGCCGCCGATGCGCTCCACCACGTCATAGCCCTTCACCACCTCGCCGAAGATGGTGTGCCGGTTCGTCAGGTGGTCCGGCGTGCTGGTGGTGATGAAGAACTGGCTGCCGTTGGTGCCCGGCCCCCGGTTGGCCATGGCCAACAGGCCCACCTTGTCGAAGGTGCGGCCGGACTGGAACTCGTCCTCGAAGCGGAAGCCCGGGTCACCCGAGCCCGTCCCCGTGGGGTCTCCGCCCTGAATCATGAAGCCCGGGATGACGCGGTGGAACACCGTGCCGTTGTAGAGGGGCTTCCTGGACATCTCCCCGGACTTGGGGTCGCGCCACTCCTTCTCCCCGGCCGCGAGGCCCACGAAGTTCGCCACCGTCTTGGGGGCGTCCTTGGAGAAGAGCAGCACGGTGATGTCCCCCGCGCTCGTCTTGAAGGTGGCGTAGACGTCCTTGCCCGCCGTCACCTTCTTGGTCCACTTGCCCGACGCCGCCGGCGCCGCGGCCACGGCGACCCCTGCCCACAGGCAGGCCACCAGGGCGAGCGACAGACGCAAGGGGGCGGAGGGACGCATGGGCGCGGCACCTTATTCCCCACCCCTCTCCCCTCCAAGGGGTTTCACGTCGGGTTGTCGTCCGGTGGCACTTCCGGGGTCACCGGCGCGGGGGCGGCCATCCCCTCCTCGGAGGTGGGAGCCTGCCCCTCCGGGGGGGCACTGGCGGCCACGGCGGCCTCCCGCTTGAGGCGCTCCAGGGTGACCTGGGCCGCGCACTGCTCCGCCTCCTTCTTGCTTCGCCCGGTGGCCCGAGCGAAGGGCGCCTCACCGAGCGACACCTCCACCTCGAACACCTTCGAGTGCTCCGGCCCCGCCTCGGACACCACGCGGTAGCGCGGCGACACCTTCAGCTTCTCGTGGGCCATCTCCTGCAGGAGCGTCTTGTAGTCCAGCCGCCCCTGGCCGCTGGAGACCTCGTCCAGGAGCTCCGCGAAGCACTTGTCCACCAACTGCGCGGCGGTCTCCAGGCCCGCACACAGGTAGATGGCACCGAAGACGGCCTCGAGCGCGTCCGCCAGCACGGAGTTCTTCTCGCGCCCGCCCGACAGCGTCTCGCCCCGGCCCAGCAGCAGCAGATCACCCAGCGGCACGCTCCGGGCCACGCGGGCCAGGCCGTCCTCGTTGACGATGCGGGCGCGCAGCTTGGTGAGGTCGCCCTCGGGCATCGTCGGGAAGCGATCCATCAGCCGGTGACTCACGGCCAGGTTCACCACCGAGTCCCCCAGGAACTCCAACCGCTGGTTGTCCTTGAGGTCCTTGTCCCGCGTCTCGTTGACGTAGGTCTTGTGGGTGAGCGCCTCGAGCGCGACCTCCCTGCGCGAGAACACGAACCCCAGCCGCTTCTCCAGGGCCTCCACCCGCTCCGACGGACTGAGCTTCTCCACGGACGTCTCTCACTCCTGCGGCGCGTCGGGGCCCACCAACCTCACGGCCTCCGGACGCACCTTCAACAACGACGCCACCATCCGGACGATGCCGGGGAACTCATCCAGCTCGAACCGCCCCGCCCACACCTTGCCCTGGGCTCCCGCCAACAGGCCCCGGAAGGTGCGCCCCGCGACCCTCGCGGCGGCGAAGCGGTACGGCCGGCCCTCCACCTGCAACTGCGCCAGCAACTCCAGGCTGCTCCTGGGCGGCACCAACGACTCCGCGCCGAACTTCTCCACGATGTCCGAGAAGCGCACCAGCCCCGTGGGCGTCGGCTGGGGACGGCTCGCCGGCTCCCCCAGGAGGGCCGCCAGGTAGCCCGTCAGCGCCGCCCGCTCCCGGAACTCAGACAGCTCCAGCGTGTGGCCCGCACCGCCGGCCACGTCCACCTTGTCGCGCTGCACCCGCGCGATGCGGAAGTTGCCCAGCCGGTCCGCCGCGAGCAGGACCGACAGGTCCCCCTCCACCACGTCCGTGGTCAACTCCAGCGTGTCCGCGTCCACCCTGGGCGACAGCCCCAGGACCTGGAGCTCCGCGGAGCGGCGCTGCACATGGAAGATGTGCTCGTTGAAGGCGTCCGACAGCAGCGCCTCGATGTCCGCCACGTCGCTCAGCGCGCCGATGAGGATGGGCGCCAGTCCCACCACCGCCGCCGGGGAGATGGGGATGAGCCGGTCCCCCATCACCTGGAAGGTCACCTCGGCGATGAACGCCTTGGTCACGGGATTGACGAGCGGCGACGACTCCAGGTCCAGCACCGCCTCGGTGCCGGCCACGTCCTCACGGACTTGAAGCCCGAGTCCCTCCAGCCGTGCGGTGTCCATCAAGCCCCTTTGAAGGTCTCTCTCGCGATGATGGTGCGTTGGATCTCGCTGGTTCCTTCGCCAATTTCACACAGTTTGGCGTCGCGGAGGTAGCGTTCAACCGGGAATTCACGGGTGTAGCCATAGCCCCCGTGGATCTGCACGGCCTTGGCGGCCGAGCGGGTGGCGACCTCGGAGGCGAAGAGCTTCGCCATGGAGGCTTCCTTGGAGTACGGCTGGCCCGCATCGGCGAGCCTCGCGGCCCGGTGGACGAGCAGCCGCGCGGCGTCCGTCTCCGTCTTCATGTCCGCCATCATCCAGCGCAGGGCCTGGAAGTCCGCGATGGGCTGACCGAAGGCGGTGCGGTCCTTGGCGTAGCGCGCGGACTCCTCCAGCGCGCCCCGGGCCAGCCCCACCGCCAGCGCGCCGATGGTGATGCGGCCCTTGTCGAGGATCTTCATCGTGTCGATGAAGCCGTGGTCCACCTCGCCCACGCGGTGCGAGTCGGGGACCTCCACGTTCTCCAGCACCAGCTCCGCCGTGTCCGAGGAGCGCATGCCCAGCTTGCCGTGGATGGCGCGCTGGCTGAACCCGGGCATCCCCTTCTCCAGCAGGAACGCGGTGATGCCCTTCTGGCGCTTGTCGGGGGACGTCACCGCGAGCACCACGAAGACGTCGCCCACGGTGCCCTGGGTGATGAACATCTTGGTGCCGTTGAGCACCCAGCCGTCGCCCTTGCGCACCGCCGTGGTCTTCATGCCCGACGCGTCCGAGCCCGAGCCCGGCTCCGTCAGGCCCCAGGCGCCCAGGAACTCGGCGGAGGCCAGCTTCGGCAGGTACTTCTCGTGCTGGGCCGGGGTGCCGAAGACCCGCAGGTGGCTGGTGCCCAGGCCGTTGTGGCTGGCCACGGTGAGGGCGAGCGAGCCGTCATAGCGGGCGATCTCCTCCACGGCCACCGCCACGGCGAGCGAGTCCATGTCCGCCCCGCCGTACTGCTCCGAGACCAGGATGCCCATGACGCCGAGCTGTCCCAGCTCCCGCACCACGTCCATGGGGAACTTCTCCTCGCGATCCCACTGGGCAGCGTACGGCTTCACGCGGGCCTCGCAGAAGTCGCGAAGCGAGGACTGGAGGGCGCGGTGACTCTCGGGAAGTTCGAAGTCCATGTCGGGCGGATCTATCGCAAAGGGTCCCCGCGCGGCGACCTTCTCGCACCGCCTGGAGGCCCGGGGAGCGCCCGGCGACATACCAGAAAGCCCCGAGCCTGGCTGCCCCCTCTCCAAGGGAGTGGGCCTGGGAGTGCGTCCAAACGGCGACGCGACGAACGACCCCCAGGGCGCGGGGGGTGGCGGCACGGGCTCCCCTGCCTACCTTCAAGGCTCATAGGGGTCACGCCGCGCCCGCGACGCGGCCCCGACCACACTGGCCCTGGAGGGATGCATGTTCGCGAAGAAGAAGGCGAAGTGGACGGCGAAGGGTTTGGCCAAGAGTGAGCTGTACCGCAAGTGGGTGGCCCACAAGCTCCTCGACGAGCTTCCCCGCGTGGCCAAGGACCGCTGGGATGACTTCGAGCCGGATGATGCGCTGCGCCACATCGGCCTGACGACGTACAAGCCGGCGCGCTCCGGCCTGGGCGGCCTGGGGCTGTTCGTCATCGGCGCGGTGGCCGGCGGCGTGGCGGCGCTGCTGCTCACGCCCAAGACGGGGGATGACCTGCGCACCACCGTCAAGGACAAGGCCATGGGCTACATGAACAAGCAGAACATCGGCCTGGCGCCCGAGAAGAGCGCCAGCGCCTGAGCTGGTGGCCGCGGGCCCCTCGCGAGCGGGGGGCCGACGGCGGCCGGGCACTTCACGGGGCGGGGTCCGCGAGCTGCTCGCGGGCCGCCGCCCTTCGTGCGTCGCGGCTCAGCGGCCCTTGTAGACGGGGGCGCGCTTCTCCGCGAAGGCGCGCAGGCCCTCGAGGCGATCCTCCGTCTTGAGGACCTCCTCGTACTTGCGCAGCTCCAGCGCGAGCGCGTCGTCCAGCTCCAGGCCCGTGCCCTCGTCGATGGCGTGCTTGGCGGTGGCCACGGCGATGGGCGCGTTGTCGACGACGGACTCGGCCAGGGCGTGCGCCACCTCCAGCAGATGTCCCTCGGGCGCGAGCCGGTTGACCAGGCCGATGGCGAACGCCTCCGCCGCGTTGAGCCGGCGCGCGGTGAGGATGAGGTCCTTGGCCCGACCCGGTCCCACGAGGCGAGACAGGCGCTGCGTGCCGCCACCGCCGGGGATGATGCCGAGCTTCACCTCGGTGAGGCCCAGCTCGGCCGCGGGGGCCGCCACGCGCAAGTCACACGCGAGCGCCAGCTCGGTGCCTCCGCCGAAGGCCGCGCCGTTGATGGCGGCGATGAAGACGCAGTCGCTCTTCTCGATGGCGCGGAAGGTGCGGCGCAGGCCGTCGAGGAACGCGCGCACCTCGGCCTCCTGCATGCCCGCGCGCTCCTTGAGGTCCGCGCCCGCGCAGAACGCCTTGTCGCCCGCGCCGGTGATGACCACCGCGCGGACCTGATGACCCGACGACACACGCTCGACGAGCGCGCCCAGCTCCTGGAGCATCGCGCGGCTGATGGCATTGCGGCGGCCCTCGCCGTCGATGGTCCAGATCTCGATGGCACCGCGTGCGTCGACCTTGAATTCCGGCATATCCGCTCCCCTTCCAGGGCCCGCCCGGCGGGCCGCCCTGGGACGCGGCAGAGTGCGGTGGGAAGGCGGGTCTGGCAAGGCGGAAACGGTTAGCATCCCCGCATGCCTTCGCCACGCAACCTGCTCCGACAGCTCGCCCCGTGGGCGCATCATCTGCCCTCGGCACTCGCCCTGGTGGCCCTGGCCCTCGGTCCCCTGGAGGCCCTGGCCCGAGGCGGTGGCGGCGAGCACTACACCCGAGGCAACTCCGACAGCCGCGATCGCGGCGGCGACGGCCTGCCCATCTGGCTGCTGTTCGAGGCGTTCCGCCTGGTGTTCCGCTACCCCAAGGTGATGATTCCGCTGCTGGTCATCGGCGGCGTCATGTACTGGCTCTACAAGCGCAACCTCCACCCGGACGCGACGACACGCAAGGCGTTGGACCAGTACGAGGCGCAGCAGCGCACCCAGGTCAGCTCCAGCGACGTGGCCGGCTGGGTCAACGCGCTGAAGCTCAAGGACCCCGCCTTCGAGCCCGGCCCCATGCTGGACCGGACGCGCCGCCTGTTCCTCGACTTGCAGCAGGCCTGGTTCCAGCGCGACATGACGCCGGTGCGGCCCTTCCTGTCGGACGCGACGTGGCAGCGCTTCGGCGTGCAGTTGAAGCTGCTCGACGCCCAGGGCGTCCGCGACGCCATCACCGACATCGAGGTGCTGGACCTCCAGCTCATCGGCCTGGAGCAGAGCGAGTGGTTCGACAGCGTCCAGATCCGCGTCCACTCGCGGATGCGGGACACGGACGTGTCGGCGAGCGACTCGGACGCGCAGGCCATCCAGTCCGCGCGCAAGGCACCGTTGGAGGCCTTCACGGAGGTGTGGACCTTCGTGCGCAAGCCGGGCGCGCAGACGCGCATCGGCGCGGACCTGTTCCAGGGCAAGTGCCCCAACTGCGGCGCGCCCTTCCAGGGTGGCGCGGCGAACAGCTGCGAGTTCTGCGGCGCGGTGGTCAACTCCGGCAACTACGACTGGACGCTGGCGGAGATCACCCAGGGCGTGGAGCACTCGCGCTACCACCGCAACGTGGATGGGCTGATGCAGGCGCGCCAGGACGACCCGGCGCTCAACCTGGAGATGCTCGAGGACCGCGCGTCCCTGCTGTTCTGGAAGTGGATCGACGCCCAGAGCCGGGGTGACACGACGGGGCTGTCGAAGGTCGCCACGCCGGAGGCACTCGAGTCACTGGGCTCGGAGCTGGAGGGCCTGCGTCAGCAGGGACGGCGGCGCGTGTTCCTGGAGTGCGCGGTGGGCTCCGTCGACGTGCGCGCGTTGGAGATCGACCCTCGCGGGTACGACAAGGCGCAGGTGGAGATTCGCTGGAGCGCGCGCATGGGCATCGGCCCCGTCAACGAGCGGCCGCCCCAACTGCCCACCCTTCCCCAGCGCTTCGTCTTCACGCTGGTGCGCAAGCACGGAGCGAAGACGAACACCGCGAACGGCATGTCCACGGACCGCTGCCCGCAGTGCAACGCACCGCTGACGAACAGCGCGGCCACGACGTGTGAGTTCTGCGGCACGCAGCTGGCGAACGGTGAGCGGGACTGGGTGCTCGCGTCCGCGCTGCCGTTCGAGTCGTGGAACGCGCGCGAGGACGCGGGTTTCCGTGAGAGGCCGCGGCGCGCGTCGGTGCCTCGACCGCCGAGCGTCACCCGTGCCGCGTCGGCCCCCGCCTCGGGCTCGGACACGGTGATGGACCTCCAGGAGCGCCAGCGGCTCATCTACATGATGGCCGCGATCGCCTCCGCGGACGGCACCGTCACCGCGGCCGAGCGGCGCCTCCTGAAGCTGTGCGCGGAGCGGTGGAACGTGGAGTGGTCACAGGTGGAGATGGCGCTCAACGCGGGGCCACAGCTCTTCGACCGGCTGGTGGCGCGCGGCAGCCCCGAGGCCGAGGTCTTCCTGCGCAACATCGTCGAGATGGCCCTGGTGGACGGGCGCATCGACCGGAAGGAGCGCCGGATGCTGGAGTCCGCCGCCGCCCACCTGGGCCTCCAGGAGAAGCTCGCTTCGATGATCGACGGCCGCTGACGCAGCGCGGCGGTTCCTCGCCTGCCCTGGGAGGAGCCCCACCGGGCCTCGGGATGACTGGCGCCCCCCACGCGCACAACCATCACATGGAGTGAAGTGCCTGCCCGCGCCGCTCCGGTGAACGCTGGTCACCACCGACGTCACATCAGGCCCTGGAGCGAGAGCTCACCAGAGGGGGCCGGGGCGGCCGAGCAGGCGCTTGTCGGCATGCCGACCCAGACCGGCATCAATGATTACTGGGAGTGAAGTCACCAGCGCCGCGCCCTACCCGCGACGAGCGCCTCAGGTCTGCGCGCGGCGGGACGCCTTCTTCTCCCGCTCACCCAGCGCGGCCTGGAGGAACTTCCCGGCCAGCTTCCGGCCGATCAGCTCCTGGGCAATCTCCCCGGCCTCCACCAGCCGGTCCAGGTTGATGCCGGTCTCCACGCCCATGCCGTGGAACATGAAGACGGCGTCCTCGGTCGCCAGGTTGCCCGCGGCGCCCGGCGCATAGGGGCAGCCGCCCAGCCCGCCGATGCTCGCGTCGAAGGTCGTCACGCCCGCGGACAAGCCGACGAGCGAGTTGGCCAGCGCCGTGCCCCGCGTGTCGTGCAGGTGCAGCGCCAGCTTCTCGACGGGGATGTGCTTGAGCAGCGCGTCGAGGATCTCCTCGGTCTGCCTCGGCGTGCCCACGCCAATCGTGTCGCCCAGGCTGAGCTGGTAGATGCCCGCGTCCACCAGATGCCGGCAGATGTCCACCACGCGCTCCACCGGGACATGGCCCTCGTAGGGGCAGCCCCACACGGTGGAGAGGTAGCCGCGCACGCGCATGCCGGCCTGGAGCGCCGCCGTGGTGACCTCGCGCGCGCCAGCCATGGCCTCCGCGATGCTCTTGTTGATGTTCTTCTTGGAGTGGGCCTCGGACGCGGAGATGAACACCGCGGCCTCCTCCAGCCCGGCCTCCTTCGCGCGCTCCAGCCCCTTGAGGTTGGGCACCAGCGCGGAGAACACCACGCCCTCGCGGCGCCCCACCAGGCGCAGCAGCTCCTCGGCGTCCGCCAGCTGGGGAATCCACTTGGGCGAGACGAACGACGTCACCTCGATGCGCTTCTCGCCCGCTTCCACCAGGGCATTGATGAGCCGCGCCTTGTCCCGCGTGGGCAGCGTGCGCAGCTCGTTCTGCAGGCCGTCGCGAGGACCGACCTCGTACACGTCCACCCGCTTCGGCAGCTGGCCCAGCAGGTTCCCGCGCGCTCGTGAATGTGAGGTCTCAGGCATCTCGCAGCACCGCTCCAACAATCAGGTCGGCCGACCGTCGCGTCAGCGGCTCGCCATCGAGTCCGCCATGCACCCAGGAGATCGAAAACCCGGTGCTTTCCAACAGCGCGGTCAGTTCCGCAAGGGGATAGTAACGAATGGAGTAGGACGCAGACAGGACACGGCCATCCCGCAGGGTGAGGGTCCGCCGTCCCTCGTCGCGCCCCGTCGCCGCGTCGAAGTGGCTCTCCTCCTCCAACACGGCCCCGTCCGGAAGTGTCCGCTGGAACGCGGCCCCCGGTGACGCGGCCAGTCGCTCGTGCGGCACCGTGTGGAACACCAGGAGCCCTCCCCGCCTCAACGCCCTCGCCACCTCCCGGAGGATGCGCACGTGCTCCTCGTCCGTGAAGGCGAACAAGGTGGAGTACCACGCGTACGCTCCGGACAGGGAACCCTCCCGGAAGGGCAAGGCCCGGAGGTCGCCTCGCACCACGGGGAACCCCGGACGTCGCATGGCCAGCGACAACGCATCCCGCTCCAGCCCGATGACGCGCCCCGCCAGGGGGCCCGAGGCCTGGAGTCGCGAGGCATGGCGCCCATGGCCGCAGCCCAGGTCCGCCACGGGCTCCGGGCCGGGCACGTCGGCGAACGCGCGCGCCAGATAGTCCGCCTCCCTCGCCGTCACGCTCTCGGACAGGAAGGGCAACGTGCTGCGCAGGTACAGCTCGCCGAAGAAGTCCACGCGCGCACGTCAGCGGCCGGGAAGAACGACGCCGCCCTCCTCTGCCGGGGGATGTAGCAACCCCGTCCCGCCGTCGCAACGCGGGGGCGCCGGCCTTCAGCGCCCGGGCCCGAGCTTCGCGCGCAGCCGGCGCACGGCCTCGTCCAGCACCGCGTCCGTCTTGCAGAACGCGAAGCGGGCGAGCCCATGGCCCAGGTGGCGGTGCTCGGGGCCGTAGAAGACGCTCGGGGGGATGGCCGCCACGCCGACCTCCGACACCAGGTGCCGGCAGAAGGCCACGTCGTCCGCGAAGCCCAGGCCGGAGATGTCCGTGAGGATGAAGTAGCTCCCCTCCGGGACATGGGCCTTCAGGCCCGCGTCGCGAAGACCCGACAACAGCCGCTCCCGCCGCGCGGCGTAGGCCGCCGACAGTCCGTCGAAGTACGCGTCCGGCAGCCGGAGCGCCGCCGCCATGGCCGCCTGGAAGGGGGACGCGGTGGCGAAGGTCACGAACTGATGCGCGCGCTGGATGGCGTCGCGCAGTGGGGGCGGCGCGATGACCCAGCCCACCTTCCAGCCCGTGAGGCTGAACGTCTTGCCTCCGCTGCTCACCGTCACCGTGCGGTCCGCCAACGAGGGCACGGTGGCCGGGCGCACGTGGCGCGCGGGGGCGAAGGTGATGTGCTCGTAGACCTCGTCGGACAGCACCTTCACGTCATGCTCGGCGCACAGCGCGCCGATGCGCTCCAGCTCCTCGCGCGTGAAGACCTTCCCCGTCGGATTGTGAGGCGTGTTGAGGATGAGCAGCCGCGTGCGTGGACTGAAGGCCGCGCGCAGCTCGTCCCAGTCGAACCACCACTGCGCATGCGCCGCGTCCGGCGGCCTCAGGGGAACCCAGCGCGCCGTGGCGCCGACGAAGGTGATGTTGGCGTCGTACGAGTCGTAGAACGGCTCGAACGCGATGACCTCGTCCCCCGGGTCCACCAGGCCGAGGAGGACGTCGAGGATGGCCTCCGTGGCCCCGCTCGTCACCGTCACCATGGTGTCCGGGTCCACCGCCTGGCCGTGGAAGCGGGCCGAGTGCTCGGCGATGGCCACGCGCAGGTCCCGCGCGCCGGTGCTCATGGCGTACTGGTTGACGCCGTCGTGGATGGCGCGCCGCGCGGCCTCCTTCACGACCTCCGGCCCGTCGAAGTCGGGGAACCCCTGCCCCAGGTTCACCGCGCCGTGCTTCTGGGCCAGGGCACTGAACTCGGAGAAGACGGTGGTGCCGAACCGCGACACGCGCTGCGACGACACGGACCTGGACATGGAGCGCTCCCGACACGGCCGGCCTCGAGGGGCCGGAGCCGTGCTCAGGGGCGCAGGATAGCGTCCACCGGGACGGAACGCGCGGCCCTCTCGCTCTCGCGATGCCGCGCCGCCCGCGTCAGCGCCGTGGCCATGCCCACCACCACCATCACCAGGGGCACCGCGCACAACAAGTCGGTGGCGTAGTGGAAGCGCCCGGCGAGCGTCGCGAAGATGAGCCCCAGGCCCGGCAGCAACATCACCCAGAACACCTTCCGGGAGAACCGCCACGCATAGAAGAGCACCAGCAGCGTGGTGCCCGTGTGCCCCGAGGGGAAGCAGTCCCGCGCGAAGACGGGCCTGCGCATCAGCGAGTCCAGCCACGGCGTCAGCGTGCCCTGCAGCGGCGCATCGAACGCGTCGACGAAGAAGTAGCGCGGCCCCACGGCCGGCACCAACGAGTACGCCGAGTAGTTCAGGATGAACAGCAGCCCCAGCCCCAACAGGTACTCGTCGAACTCCGGCGAGGCGCCGCGCGCGCGCCGGTACAGGCCGATGCCCAGCACCAGCGGCCACACGAAGTGGCCGTAGTAGCAGATGAGCAGCACGTCGTTGAGCCAGCCGGGGATGACGTTCGCCAGCACCACGGAGGCCTGGAACCCGAAGATGCGCTGGTCCGCGGCCACCAGCTGCGCGTCCCGCAGGAACGGGTTGAGCGTGTCCACCACGGGGGTGAGCCAGCCGTGCGTGAGCACCGCCACGGGCAGCAACCAGAAGTCCGCCAGGACGGTCAGCCACCGCTGCGTCGGGAAGCGCGACTCGAGCGTGCGCAGCACCAGCGGGCCCGCCGCCATCGAGGCGAACAGCCAGACATGGTGGAGCGACCCCAGCGTCCACCGCCCGGGGCCGAGCAGCACCAGCGCCGCGAGCGAACAGGCGATGACGATGATGAGGTCCACGGGCCCGAGTCGGACCTGCGCCTCGCGGGAACCCTTCAACGGGACGGAGCCACGCAGCCCCTGGGCATTCAAGAGACTCACGCCGATTTCCGCTCCCCCGACGCCCCCACCTCGGAGGTGGCCGCGTCGAGATCGAGACTCCGGACGACCGCGCCCTCTTGGGTGACGAGCAGGCCCTTGCGCCCCTTCCAGCGCTCCAGGAGGGCAAGCAGCGCGGGGAAGAACACTGTGGTCCCCAGAAAGGTGCACACGACCCCGAGGAGCGCAATCTGTCCGATGCTGCGCAGGCCCTGGTGGTTGGCGACGAGCAGCGCACCGTACCCGGCCGCGTTCGACAGCGTGGCGACCACGGCCGCCAGCCCCGTGTGCCGCACCACCTTGCCGAGCGAGCCGGGGCCCTCCTCCTCGTACCGGTGATACAGGTGCACGGAGTTGTCCACCGCGATGGCCAGCAGGTTGGGCAGCACCACCGCGTTGATGAAGTTGAGCTGCACGTCGAAGAGGTACATGCCGCCCGCCAGGCACGTCATGCCCAGGAACAGCGGCCCCGTCACCAGCAGCGTCCGCTTCACGCTGCGCAGGCTCACCAGGATGACCAGGAACACCGCCGCCGCGGCCGCCCAGAGGATGAGCGGGCCGTCCGCGCTCACCAGCGCGAAGATGCGCGAGGCGATGCGGTTGCTGTCCAGCACCGCCATCTCCACGCCCGCCGCCTTCGCCCCCTCCACCACCTGGTCGATCTGCGCCGCCCAGCGCGTGAGGTCCTTGGTGTCGTAGTTCGACACGGAGGGGAACAGCAGCAGGAAGGTGCCCTGCCCGTCCGTGGCCTCGAACCGGCGGCGCACCTCCACGGGCAGCGAGTCCAGCCCATACGGCTTCGCCTCCACCATCCCCTGGAACTCCTTGAGGCGCGGGTCCTCGTACGCCGCCTCGGGCAGGCCGTGCAGCAGCGTTCGGATGCCGCCAATCTCCGCGCCCCGGCGCTCCACGTCTCCGGGCACCAGGTCGTTCAAGGAGGTCGTGCGCAGGAACACCGAGTCGGCGCCGTTCTTCTGCTTCACCTCGGCGATGACCTGCTCGACCTTCGCCGCCTGCCCCAGGTCGTCCACCAGGAAGATGGCGGGGTTGAGCGGCTGGCCCAGCTGCTCGGTGACGTGGTCATCCAGCCGCGACGCCGGGGAGTCACCCTTCAGCTTGCGCATGTCCGTCTCGAAGCCCAGCCGGGGCGCGATGGAGACGGAGAACGCGGCGAAGCCCACCACGGCCAGCGCGAGCACGACCAGGACGGACGTGGGCCACCGGCGCCACTCCCGCTCGGGCTTCGACGGCGCCACCACGGGGGCGGCGACCTCGGAAGCGGGCGCCGCGTCCACGCGGGCCGGACGCAGCCGCTCCGCGATGGCCAGCAGCGAGGGCCCCAGCGCATAGGCCGCCAGCACCGCGAGCAGCACGCCCAGCCCCGCCAGGAAGCCGAACTGGTTGAAGGCGTGGAACTGCGCCAGCATCAGCACGAAGAACGCCGCCGCGTTCGTCACCGCGGACGTCATCGCCCCGCTGAAGGTGCCGCCCACGGCGGTGGCCAGCGCGTCGCGCGCGGAGCGGGTGCGCCGCTCCTCCCAGTAGCGCATGCACAGGTGCACGCCGTACTCGATGCCCAGGCCGATGAGGATGGCGACCAGGAAGCCCGTCACCACGTTGAGGTGGCCGATGGCGAGCCACGCGATGCCGAACGTCATCAACAGGCCGACGACGACGGGCAGGCCCACCACCGCCAGCGCCGCGATGCGCCGGGTGGCCAGCAGGATGAGGCCGATGGCGATGAGCGCGGACAGCGTGCCGGCGCGCGACAAATCACCGCGCATCACCGCGTCCTCTTCGATGCGGTTCTGGAAGTTGCCCGTCGCCTCCAGCTTCACCGCCGGGTAGCGCTCCGAGGCCAGCGTGCGACCCGTGCCCAGCGCCAGCTCCACGAAGCGGCGCGCGAAGTCCAGGTCCCCCGCGGTGCCCATGGGCTTGAGCATCAGGTAGACCTCGGTGCCGTCCGCGTTCGCCAGATCCTCGTGCACCGGCGCGTTGGGCGAGTGCTTCCGGGCAATCTCCTCGAACGTGGGCGGCGGAGGCGTGGCCCCCAGGTCGATATAGAAGGGATTGGCCTGCTGCCGCTCGTAGCGCACCCGCGCCGAGAGGTCCGCGCGCAGCTCCGCCAGCTTCTCCGCGGGCAGGAGCCACAGCGCGTGGCGCTTGAAGAACTCCACGTCGTAGCTGTGCTCGACGTAGCGCACCTCGGGGAGCGCCTCGAGCCGTCCCTTCAGCTCGCGCGCGTAAGCCTTCAGCCGCTCGGGTGTGTCTCCCTTCGCGACGATGACCAGGTACCCGTCCCCACCCGCCTTCTGTGACACGCGTGTCAGGTCCTGGACTTCGCGGGCACCCTGCGGGAGCAGCTCGACGAATGAACCACGGAACTCCAACCGCGACGCCAGTGCCATACCGCCGGCGGCCAGCAATGCGGAGATCAGCAGCACGTACCAGGGCCGGGAGACCGCCGTCTGGATGAACCCCTCGAACCACCGTTGCCGCAGAGACCTGGCCACCGTCCACTCCTCGATTTTCGCCGGGCTTAGCAAATTCCCGGCCAGTCGTAGCCCCCTCAAACAACGGGCGACCGGAAAGCCTTCCGTCCCTGGGTCGGCTGCTTGCGCACGAAGGCGGGCGGGCGACCTCGCTTCCCATTATCCACTGGAAGACGGTCTGCGTCGGCGGGGTGCCACCAATGCAACGGTGCTGTCAAGCCGAGGGGACTTTTGGCCCCTCTCGCAAGGGTCCCAAGCAACGGTCCGCGCCTTGACACTGCCCCTCGGCCTCTTTATTCACGGCCCCGCGTCCCCCGAGGGAGGTCGTCGGGCGCATGGTTGCCCCCGGCTCGGGAACGAGCCCTGCATGGTGAGTGGCGACCGCAGTGCCGCACTCCGCCTCTCCTGAAGAGGCCCAAACCCTCCCCCGACGCAGGCCTACAGAAAGAGCACCATGAGCGACGTCTTCGACAAGTGCAGCAATTGGAAGGACTACCGCATCGCGAAGGCCACCGGCCTCTACCCCTATTTCCGCGTCATCGAGGCGTCGCACGGCGCCACCGAGGTGGAGATCGAGGGCAAGCGGGTGATCATGGTCGGCTCCAACAACTACCTTGGCCTGTCCGCGGACCCGCGCGTCAAGGAAGCCGCCATCAAGGCGACGGAGAAGTTCGGCACCACGTGCTCGGGCTCGCGTCTGCTCAACGGCACGCTGGCGCTGCACGAGGAGCTCGAGGGACGGCTGGCCAAGTTCCTCAACCGCGAGGCCGCGGTGGTCATCTCCACCGGCTTCCAGACGAACCTGGCGCTGTCCTCCATCCTGGGCCGCCACGACATCGTCTTCAGTGATCGCCAGAACCACGCGTCGCTGGTGGACGGCATCCGGCTGTCGTTCTCCACGGAGCGCAAGTTCCGCCACAACGACATGGACCACCTGGAGCAGCTGTTGTCCCAGGCCGATCCCAACGCCGGGAAGATCATCATCACCGACGGCGTCTTCTCCATGGAGGGAGACGTCTGCAACCTGCCGCGCATCGTGGAACTGGCGAAGCAGTACAACGCGCGGGTGATGACGGATGACGCCCACGCCATGGGCGTGCTGGGTGAGAAGGGCCGGGGCACCTCCGAGTACTTCGGCCTGGAGAAGGAGACGGACCTCGTGATGGGGACGTTCTCCAAGAGCTTCGCGTCGCTGGGCGGCGTGCTGGCCGGCCCCTTCGACGTCATCAACTACATCAAGCACAAGTCGCGCTCGGTCATCTTCTCCGCGTCCATGACGCCGGCCTCCATCGCCTCGGCGCTCAAGTCGCTGGAGATCATCGAGGCGGAGCCCCAGCGCCGCGCGCGCCTTCTGGACATCGCGGAGAAGATGCACAACGGCTTCCGCGCCATGGGCTTCGACACCGGCGTGTCCGTCACGCCCGTGGTTCCCGTGCACATCGGCGACCAGACGAAGTGCTTCCGCTTCTGGCGCGCGCTGCACGAGGCGGGCGTCTTCGCCAACCCGGTGATTCCGCCGGCGGTGGAGGCGGGCCACGCGCTCATCCGCACCTCGTTCATGGCCACGCACACGGACGCGCAGCTGGACCGCGTGCTGGACACCTTCGAGACCATCGGCCGCAAGCTGAACGTGATTCCGCAGACGCGCCCCACGGTGTACGAGCCGGTGCAGATCGCCCGCCCGGGCACGTCCGTGCGCTCCAACAAGGCGAGCGAGAAGTGGGCGGCGGGCTCCGCGGGCCTCCTGGCGGACAAGGGCGGCATCACCCTGGACCAGCTGTCGCGCATGTCGTCGCGCGAGGTGGCCGGGAAGATCTTCGACGCGGTGGAGCAGCTCACCTGGCGCGCGGCGAACCTGCAGCCGGAGGACCTGCGCCAGCTGCGCGCCGCGCCCATGAAGCTGTGGGAGAAGCGCGGCGAGCTGCCCGGCTTCCTGTTGGAGAAGGGCGCGCACTTCTTCCTGAAGAACGGCACCGACGGCAACTCCGCCGAGAGGACCTGATTCCACCATGGCCCTGCCCGCCGAGCCGCCCGCAGTCCAGCCCGCCCTTCCGCCCCTCCCCTCGGACGTCCTGGTGACGCCCGTGCGGGACGCCGCGGCGCGGATGACGTTCATCCGCTTCCCGTTCTCGCTCTACACGGGGGACCCGAACTGGGTCCCTCCGCTGGAGATGGAGCGCAAGGACTTCCTGGACCCGAAGAAGAACCCCTTCTTCGAGTACGGCGAGGTGGAGCTGTTCCTCGCGTGGCGAGGCCAGGACGTGGTGGGCCGCATCGCCGCCATCCGCAACCCCCGGCACCAGGAGATCCACGGCACGAAGGAGGGCTTCTTCGGCCTCTTCGAGTGCGTGAACGACGCGGGCATCGCGCGGCTGCTCCTGGACGCCGCGGCATCGTGGCTGAAGGAGCGCGGGCTGGACAGCATGATCGGTCCGGCCAACTTCTCGTCCAACCAGGACTGGGGCCTGCTCATCGAGGGATACGAGTCACCCCCGGCCATCATGATGCCGTACAACCCGCCCTACTTCGCCACGCTGCTGGAGGCGTGCGGGCTGGTGAAGGCGAAGGACCTGTTCGCCTTCGATCTGTCCTCGTCCGCGGAGCCGCCGGAGAAGGTGGTGCGCATCGCTGAGAAGATGCGGCAGCGCGAGGGCATCACCGTGCGCGCGGTGAACCTCAAGGACTTCCCCGCCGAGGTCGAGCGCATCCGGGAGATCTACAACTCCGCCTGGGAGAAGAACTGGGGCTTCGTGCCCTTCACCGACAAGGAGTTCGACCACCTGGCCAAGGAGATGAAGACCATCGTCCGGCCGGAGCTGGTGCTCATCGCCGAGGTGAAGGGGGAGCCGGTGGCCTTCTCCATGACGCTGCCGGACGCCAACGTGGCCCTCAAGGCCGCCAACGGGCGCCTGACCACCTTCGGGCTGCCCATCGGCCTGACGAAGATGCTGCTGGCCTCGCGCCGCATCCACCGGCTGCGCCTCATCACCCTCGGCATCAAGGAGGGCTACCGGCGCCGGGGCCTGGACGCCATCCTGTACCTGGACACGCTGCGCACCGCGCACCGTCTGGGCTACTCGGGCGGGGAGATCTCCTGGACGCTCGAGGACAACCACCTCGTCAACCGCGCCATCGAGTCGATGGGCGGCAAGCGCTCGAAGACGTACCGCCTCTACCAGCGTTCGCTGTAACCCCAGGGAGTCCTCGCCGTGCGTTTCCTGCTCACCGGTGGCACCGGCTTCATCGGCCAGCGGCTCGCGAGCCGCATCGTCGAGCGAGGCGACTCGCTCACCGTGCTCGTGCGTCCCAGCTCGCGTCGCGACGCGCTGGCGGCGCTCGGCGCCCGGTTCGCCGTGGGGGATCTGACCACGGGAGAGGGCCTCACCGAGGCCGTGCGCGACGTGGACTGCGTGCTGCACCTGGCCGGCGTCACCAAGGCCCGGGAGCCCGCGGGCTACTTCGAGGGCAACGCCAACGGCACCCGCCGCCTCGCCGAGGCCATGGCCGCCCTGCCCCACCCGCCCCGGCTCGTCTACTGCTCGTCGCTCGCCGCGGCGGGCCCGTCCACCCCCGAGCGCCCCCGTCGCGAGGAGGACCCGCCGGCCCCCGTCTCCACCTACGGCCGCAGCAAGCTGGGGGGCGAGGAGGCCGTGCGCGAGCTGGCGGACAAGGTGCCGTCCGTCATCGTCCGTCCGCCCATGGTCTACGGGCCGGGCGACGTGGAGTTCATCCCCTCCGTCATCCCCATGGCGAAGAGCGGCTTCGCGCTGAAGAGCGGCTTCGGCCCCAAGCGCTACTCGCTCATCCACGTGGATGACCTGAACACCGCGCTGCTCGCGGCCGCCGAGCGCGGCCCGACGCTCGACAAGGCCGACGCGGCGCGCGGTGTGTACACCGTGTCCGACGGTCGCGAGTACACCTGGGAGGACGTCTGCGCCGCGGTGGCCCGGGCCCTGGGCCGCAGGCCCCCCACCGTGCTGCCCGTGCCCGACACCGTCGGATACTTCCTGGGCCTGGGCTCCGAGGCCATGGCCCGCCTGCGCGGCACCGTGCCCATCCTCAACCGCGACAAGGTTCGGGAGATGAAGTGCGCCGCGTGGACGTGCACCACCGAGCGCGCCACCCAGGAGCTGGGCTTCGCGCCCACCATCCCCCTGGACCAGGGACTCGTCGGGACGCTCGCGTCCTACGGCCACGCCTGAGCCCTGGAACGACGAAGGCCGAGGCTCTCTTTCGAGGAGCCCCGGCCCGAAGTCAGCGCGAGCTGTGTTCAGCTCACTTCGCGGGCGCCGCGGAGCCGCCGGTGCCCTTGGCGGACTGGGCCGCGTTCTCCTTCTCCAGCTGAGCCCGCTTGGTCTTCAGCGTGGAGAGCAGGCCGTCGAACCCCTTGGTGCTCAGCAGCTTCTGGAACTGGCCCTTGTACGTGTCCACGAGGGACACCTCATCGGTGACGACGTCGTAGATGCGCCAGTCGTTCTTCACCTTGTAGAGGCGATAGTCGACGGGGATCTGGTCCTTCTTGAGGGTGAGCGTCGTGTCGACGGTGGCCTCGGAGTCCTTGATGGTCTCCTTGCCGTACTTCACGTCCGCCTGGGCCTGGCCGATGGCCTTCTGGGCGTAGGAGGCGCGAAGCAGGCCCGTCATCGTCTCGGAGAAGTCCTTGCGCTGGGCGGGCGTGAGCGAGTCCCACGTCTTGTCACCCAGGGCGCGCCTGGCCAGCTCCTGGAAGTCGACGAACTTCTCGACGACGCTGGCGAGCGACTCGACGGTGGCGCCGGGAGCATTGGCCGCCTTCTGGACATCCGCGTTCCCGGACTTGACGACGGTGAGGGGCGTGGGCGCCGCGGCCAGCAGGGTTGCGGCGAGCAGGGAAGCAATCATGGTTTTCGGCTCCGTGCAGAAGGTCGATACAGCGGACAGGCGCGTGGCCCCGATTATTCACGCAGGGCCGGGGGCGTCCCGGTGACACGAGAGAGGGCCGCCATTCCCAACCGGACGTCGAACCAGCTCTTCGCCCGGTCGCCTGTAACCTGCGCATAGGCGGTGAAGGCGTCCACCAGGTCTCTCGTCTCCCCGGTGCCCAGGTCGAAGGCGGCGAAGGCGGAGGTCACCCAGCGACGGGCGCTCTTCTCCGCGTCCGTGAAGGCCTTGGCCTTGGCCCACGCGGCCACCAGCTCGCCGTGGACCTTGGTCACCTCCAGGCGGATGGCGGCGTGGATCTGCTTCTCCTGGGCGCGCAGCTTGTCGAGCTCCGCGCGCGCCTGGTCCAGCTGCGCGTCCTTGATGGGGATGTCGAACGTCCCCCGCATCACCAGGCCGACGCCCGCGGTCCGGTCGTTGTAGGGGTCATACGCGAAGGGGCTGCGCTGCCGCGTCGCGCTGGTCGTGAAGCGCAAATCGTAGAAGCCCGCGAGTCCGAAGTCCGGGAAGTAGCTCCGCTCGCGAATCAACACTTCGGACTCGCGCGCGACGATGCCGGCGGCGACCGCGGCGAGCTCGGGGCGGTACTGCTCGGCCAGCTCCAGCGCGCGCTCCAGCGACGGGGGCTGCACCTCGTCCTCGAGCGGCAGGTCCTCCTCGACGACGGCGACCTCCTCGCCCGGCGGCGCGTTGGCGAGCAGGCCGATGGCCGTCATCGCGAGCGCGCGCCCCTGGATGACGTCCGCCTTGCGCGCCTCCACCACCTGCCGGAAGAAGCGGACCTTGTACGTGTCCACCTGGGCCACCTGCGGCGACTCCTCCTTCAGGAGCGCGGCGATCTTCTCGGCGGCGTCCTCCAGGCGCTTGGACACCTCCTCCATCTGCTGGAGGCCGGCGCGCGCCAGCTGATAGCTGTAGTACGCCTGCGCGGCCTGGAAGCCGACCTCGTCCCGCACACGCTCACGCAGCGCCGCGCCGAGGATGGGCCCTTGGGCCCCGGCCTTCTCCAGCGCGGACAGCTTGCCGAAGGTGTAGATGGGCAACACCGCGTTGCCGTTGGAGAACACCGTCACACCCACCTTGCCGAAGTCGAGGTCTCCCTCGAGCGAGGCCTTGGTGGTGGGCGGGCCGCCGAGGCCATCGTTGCGCGCCTCGGGGATGGGGCCGCCCATGCCCACGGTGATTTCGAACTTGGGGAACCAGGCCCACCGCGCCTGCTTGTAGAGCGCCTCGAACTTGCGCAGCTCCGCGGAGGCCTCCTCCACCCGCAAATCAGACGTGCGCGCGCGCTCCACCAGCTGAGCCAGCGTCAACGGACCGGCCTTCCGCGGGGCCTGTGTGTCGGGCACGTTGGCGACGCCCTGCTTCACCTGCTGGGCCTCTCGCGCGGGCTCCTTCATCGGAGCCGGAGACACCGTCCGTCCGCCGGAGGGCGTCGATGCCGAGTCCACCGACTCGGGCGCAATTGTCGGAGGCCCCGGAGGAAGCGTGCCGCCACCGGCGCCCGTCGTCGGCGCGGGCGTCTGCGGCCCCGAGATACCAGGCGCCGCGGAGCCAGTCCCCGGAGTCGGTGTCGCCGTGCCCGTGCCCGAGGTCGTCGGAGCCCCAGACGCGCCACCCGTGGTGCCCGTGCCGGAGGTGCCGGACGTCGTGCCCGTCCCCGTCGTCCCTGGCGTCGAACCGCCACCCTGCCCCGCTGAGCCCGGTGTGAACTGCGCGGCCGACATCCCGGCCGCGAGCACCAGCGCCACTGTCACGCCTCGATCCAGGTGTCTGCGCATCACTCGGCCTCGTGCGGGCCCCATACCCGAGAACCCAACGACGGCGCAGCATCTTCGTTCGCCGACGCCCAGTCATTGACCAACTTCGTTCGCTGTCGAGAGTCGTCCGTCACCACGCGCCCCTGTCCCGCACCACGCCGTCGCACGAACAGATGCGTGATGACGCGAAACGCAGCGGCGATTTCTCGAGGACTCCGAAGCAGCGAGCCGACGCGAGCCACCTGGCCCGGTGACATCCGCGGTGGCTCGGGAACGAGGGGCCCGCGGATCCGCGTCGTGCCACGAGACTCCATCGCGCGCGGACCGTCGCTCTGCCCGGCGACACTCACCGGAAAAGAAAAAAGCCCGCCGGGTTTCCCAGGCGGGCCTTCCTACTTCAGAGTGGAGCTAACCGGGATCGAACCGGTGACCTCTTGAATGCCATTCAAGCGCTCTCCCAGCTGAGCTATAGCCCCGTCTTTTGCTACCGGCCGCCTTGGGGAGCGGCCCGACGTCGAAAGTGGGTGCCTTCTACCGCCTCTTGTTCCCAGGGCCAAGAACTGTTTGCGGCTTCGGTGCGTTTTTTCCAACCTTCAACCGCTCAGCGACTTCTTCCCCTTCCCGGAGGATGTCCGTCAGCTCGCGCGCGTGCGCCTCGGCCGCCTGCTCGGCGGCCTCGATGGCCTTGAGCGCGGACGCGAAGCCGGCCGGCAGCTCCAGCCTGCCCTTCTGGATCTGCCGGTAGACGACCTCGCCGAGTTCCTTGAAGGCGCGCTCCTTCTGGTCCTTCAGCACCGTGGCCTTGGCGTTCGCCCGGGCCAGGTCCGAGTTGCGCTCCACCGCCTCGCGCAGCTGCGCCAGTCGGGCCTGCGCCGCCTGGAAGGCCTCGTTGATCTGCTTCACCACCTCGGACTGCTTCGGGTCGGCCGGCACGTCGGTGACACCCCTTGAAGGACCTACGCTGGCGTAGCGTGTGGCCTCGTGGACTGTCAACCCTGCCCGGTCCGCCGGAGCCGCGCCGCGAAGAAGCCGCCCCCGGGCACGCGAGGAGGCAGCGCCTTGAGGTACGGCCCCTGGGCCGCGAGCGCCGCCCGTTCCGCTCCGAGCACGTCCGCCACCGGCTCCAGCGTGAACTCCGGGTGCTTCGCGAGGAAACCCTCGACGACGGCCTCGTCCTCGTCCGGCAGCACCGAGCACGTGGCATAGACCACCAGCGCCCCGTGCTTCGCCTGACGACTCACCTCGTCGAGCAGCTCCGACTGGGTCGTCTGGTACTTGGCGATCTCCGCCGCGTTCAGCTTCCACTTCTGATCCGGCTCGCGCGCCAGCGAGCCCGTCCCGCTGCACGGCGCGTCGATCAGCAGCACGTCCGCGTCCGACAGCGGCAGCGGATGGGGGAAGGCCACCTGTCTCAAGGAGAAGTGGCGCACGCGCTCCCGGGCCTCGGCCAGCCGGCGACGGGAGCGATCTCCCGCGAGCACCTTCCCCGTGGGCCCGACGAAGTCCGCCAGCGCCAGCGTCTTGCCGCCCGCGCCCGCGCAGACATCCGCCACGGTGAGCCCCTGCAGCGAGCCGCCCACCGGACGACACACCTCTGAGATCAGCTGGCTGCCCACGTCCTGGACCTGGAGCCGCCCGGTCTTCATCACCCGCGTCTCGAAGATGCGGTGGCTCGCGTCCACCACCCGCACCGCGTCCGGCGCCGCGAGCACCGCCTCCGCGGCGACGCCCTCCTCCTGGAGCGCGGCCAGCACCGCGTCGCGAGTCCCCGGCGGCCGCACCCGGAAGTGCAGCCCGGGCTCCTCGTCGAGTGAGGACAACAGCCCCTCCAGCACCGACTCCGGATAGGCCTGCGCCAGCTTCTGCACCAGCCAGTTGGGGAACGAGTAGCGCACCGCCAGCCGCTCCGCGTGGGTGTCCGGCAGCGGCGCCTCCGGCAGCGGGGACTCCACCACCTTCTGGAGCACCTCGTCCTTGAGGGTGCGCGGCCTCACCGGCCCGGGGAGCCGGACCTCCGGGCCGATGCGCGTCCAGCCCTCACCACAGAAGATGCGCCGCCACAGCGCGTAGCGCACCAGCGCCTGGTCCTCCGTGAGCACCAGCTTCCCTGGAGGATGCCCCAACAGCTTCGCCGCCAGGTCCAGCAGGCGCTGATGCCGGGACAGCTCGCGCACCACGAGCGCGGCGAACCGGCGCTCCTGGCCTCCGAGCCCGTCCGCGTCGCGCAGCGCATTGGCCAGCGCGGCCTTCAAGGGTTCGCCGCGCAACACCGCGATGTGCGCCTCGAGCGCCGCCGTCGCGCCCCGCCTCGAAGGACGACCGAGCCGCGCCGCCTCCAGCGGATGTGTGGGCCAGACAGTGTCCACGGATGCCAACCTGCCCTTTCAACCGTCCACGCCGAGCGTGATGACCAGGCACCCGGTGGCCGTACGCACCTCGGGAGAGTCCTCCGCGCCCACGAAGAATGACGCCGGGGCCACGAAGCGCGTCCCCTCGACGTCCAGCTCACCCTCGAGCAGCAGCGCCGCCTCGCGTCCCCGCGGCCGCGCCGCCCAGGACCACTGGCCGCCCGCCACCAGCCGCACCCAGATGGCGCCACCCGCCCCACCCCCTGGCGACGCCAGGTGCACACCGGGCGAGCACTCCACCCAATCTCCCTCCGAGGGAACCGTCGTCCCCCGAGACGCCGCCTCCACGCCCCGGTGCACGGCGAGGAAGCGCTCCACCAGCCCGAGGATGTCCTCGATCTGGAAGGGCTTCACCAGGATGCCGTCGGGGACATGGGGACGCAGCGCCCGCGCCACCTCATCCGGGGACGCCGCGCTGACCATGGCCACCGCCTGGCGCCCCTTCCGGGCCGCCTCCAATACCGCCCGCCCGCCCGCCTCGCTGCCGCCGATGCGCAGGTCCGTGAGGACCAGCTCGAAGCGCTCCTGGGAGAGGACCTCCAGCGCCTGGGCCACGTCGCCCACCGAGCGGACCTCCGCCAGGTCGGCGATCAACTCGCCCATCCCTTCCCGGAGGCTCGCGTCGTCCTCGACCAGCAGAACCTTCATCTCGGGGTATCTCCAACGCCCCTGACGGGAGCTCGTCCTCCACACTCCCGGGCAGGGGGGCCGCCCAGCGGATGCTGGCAGCCCGCCCCTCGTGGGAAGTGGCCCTCCCCGGACTCGAACCGGGACGCGGGGTCAGCCGCAGCGGATTTTGAGTCCGCCTCGTCTACCAATTTCGACAGAGGGCCGTTTGTTGGTGAAGCGGCCAGACGTATACCGCGATGGCCGCGCGGATGCATCCGAAGATTGCGGTGCTGCACGTACATCGCTATGAGGGCCCCCGCATGTACAACCTTCTTATCTCGCTGGCAGTGGGAATCGTGGTCGCGCTGCTGGTGAAGCTCGCCAACTTCTCCATCTGGGCCGGGCTCGTCCCGGGCCTCATCGCGGCCGTCATCACCTTCTTCTTCCTGGGCCGCCGGGTCGCCGGGCAGATCCAGGCGCTCATGACGACGGTGCAGTCGGACCTCCAGTCCCAGCCCACGAGCAAGAAGGACGCCGAGGGCCGGGTGGAGCGCGCGGTGAAGACGCTGGAGAAGGGCCTCGTCTACGACAAGTGGCAGTTCATGGTGGGGCCGGAGATTCACGCGCAGATTGGAATGTTGAAGTACATGGTGAAGGACCTGGACGGCGCGCTGGTCCATTTCAAGCAGGGCAGCTCGCGCAACTACATGGCCAAGGCCATGGAGGGCGCCCTGTACTTCCAGCGCAATGACACCCCGGCGATGAAGGCCGCCTTCGAGGCCGCCGCCAAGAGCGGGAAGAAGGAGGCCATCGTCTGGGCGGCGTACGCCTGGTGCCTCCTGCAGAAGAAGGAGAAGGACGAGGCCCTCAAGGTGCTCGGTCGCGGGGTGGAGGAGAACCCCAAGGACGAGAAGCTCAAGGCCAGCCTCGGCCAGCTCCAGAACGACAAGCGACTGAAGATGAAGCCGTACGAGCCCATGTGGTGGCAGTTCGGCCTGGAGACCCCGCCGATGATGCCCCCCATGGGCGGTGGCGGTGGCCGGCGCATGCAGTTCGTTACCCGACGTTGATCCGCCGCGACGGGCCGGAGTGGAGGGCGCCCCGCCCTCCTCCGCCCGGGAATTCCTACCGGTTCCCCACGACGCACGCTGGAACGACTTCCGCCTGGCTCCTGCTGGCGGCGCCGCGCGCGAGTGCAACCCCCTGAAATGACGTCCGCTCGGATGCCCTCCTCGAGGGCATGCAGCTTGCTCCACGCCCACGCGCGTCGGTGGGGGTGACTCCCCGTCGGGCAAGGGCGATGGGCTTGGCGGCCGGAGGTCTCGGGTGAAGGTTGCGGGAGGCGGTGGGTGCTCGCAGGACCGGGAGGCGGCGGATGCGCCTGGGGCGCAGGGGCGGCGGGAGCACCTGGTGGGGCGTGGCATCCGAGACCTCTGGACCGCCAATCATCAGGAGCGCAACGAAGCGGAGAGGTTCATGCAACGGCGAGGGCGCACCTCGGAGCGGTCCCTCCTCCTGGTCATCGAGGACGACGCGAGCGTGCTGGAGAGCCTGTCGGATCTGCTCGCCTCGCGTTTCGACGTGCTGGGGGCGGCGGACGCGGGCGTGGGGTTGGAGCTGGCGAGGGAACACCGGCCGGACCTGGTGCTGCTGGACAGGTTCCTGCCCAGCGGGGATGGGCTGGCGGTGCTGGAGGCGCTGCAGGAGGACTCCCGGACGGAGTCCACGCCGGTCATCTTCCTGACCGGGGACGCGGACGAGGCCACCCTGGAGCGCTGCCTGGAGATGGGCGCGGTGGACTTCATCCACAAGCCGGCGAGCGCGAGGGAGCTCATGGCACGGATCGACCGGGCGCTGCGGCAGAGTGAACAGCAGCGGCGGCTGCAGATCCTCGCCCAGACGGATGCCCTCACGGGGCTGGCGAACTTCCGGGCGCTCACCGTGCGGCTGGAGGAGGAGCTGCGGCGCGCCCAGCGCTACGGCTACCCGCTGAGCGTGGTGATCATCGACCTGGACCACTTGAAGGCCATCAACGACGGCATGGGCCACGACGTGGGCAACCGGGCCATCCTCGCGCTGGCCAACCAGCTCAAGGGCAACCTGCGCGAGTCGGACTTCGCGGCGCGCTTCGGGGGCGACGAGTTCGTGGCGCTCCTGCCCCACCAGACGGCGCTGGAGGCGGCGGTGTTCGCCGAGCGCATCCGCTCCGGCCTGCGCTCCGTGGGCGTGCAGAAGAGCGACGGCCGCCCCGCCTCCTTCGGGTTGAGCGTGAGCGTGGGCATCGCGGACCACACATTGGAGACACCCCGGGACGACACGGAAGGGCTGATGAAGGCCGCCGACGCGGCCCTCTATGAGGCCAAGCGCGAGGGGCGCGACCGGGTGGTGGTGTTCGGCCGTCCGGCCATGGCGCCGTCCGTGCAACGGCACTGAGCGCGGGCACGACGCAGCAGGCGACGGCGGGAAGCAAGAGGGCGCGGATGATTCTGGGCAACAGGCTGACGAGCGGTTCGAGGGTGGCGGTCGTCGGAGGCGGTATCGCGGGTGCGGGGCTGGCGGCCTCGCTGCTCTTCAATGGCAGGGCGCGGGGGCTGACGCTCGATGTGCGCGTCTACTCGGGTGGCCTGTCGGAGCGCACCGCGCCGCCCGCCGTGCTGACGCCGGAGTGTCGCTCGCGGCTGGCCGCGCTGGGCTGTCGCATCCCCACCGAGTGGCGCGCCCACGAGCTGCGCGGCGTGGAGATCATCTCCGAGGGGCGGCGCGAGCTGCTCGCCTCCTCTCCCGGTGGCCTGTGGGTGGTGGACGGCTGGCCCCAGGGACAAGGCGGGCTGGCCCAGGTGCGGGACGTGCTGGCCACGGCGGCCAGCGCCCAGGGCGCGCGCTTCCTCGAGCGGCACGTGGACCGGGTGGAGCGGCAGCCTGCGGCCCCCGATGCGCCGGCGTCCGTGCGAGGCGCGGGCCCCCTGGTGGTCCGCGCCCAGGGAGGCGGCGAGCGCTTCCACGCGGTGGCCCTGGCGGGGGGCGCGGGGCCCCTCATGGGCGACAACTTCTTCCCGGGCTTCCGGCCCGCGCCGACGATGCCCGCGGTGCAGGCTCGGCTGCGTCATGCGTCGTCGCGGCTGGAGATCGCGCCGGTGGCGCGGCTCTGGGTCGCGCCGCTTCCCACGGTGGATGGCTTGTTCCTCCTGCCGGGCGCGGACTCCGTCTACGCGCTGGCCTTCGGGCCTGCGGTGACGCCGGCCGACCTGTGCCAGGCGCTGATGATGGCCTCGCGGGATGGGCTGCTGGAGGAGGGCTTCGAGCTGGCGGCGCTGGAGACCACGCGGCTGCCCTTCGGGCCCGGGCGCACGCTGGTGGCTCCGGGGCAGATTGCCGTGGGTCCGGCGGCCTTCGGACATCCGCTGCAGGTGGGGCTGTCGGAGACGCTGGCGTCGTGCAGCCGGGCGGCGGTGGCGCTCCTGGATGGGGGATTGGACGCGGGGGCCCTGGAGCGCCGGTATGTGCGCGAGGGCCTGTGCGAGCTGATGGAGGACGCGTCGGCCGGCGCCCGGGCGGTGGGCTGGTTGCGGCGCGCCGGCAAGCGGGCGCCCTCCGCCTTCGTCGCGGCGAAGGGGCGGCGCACGTCCGTGGGCGTCCATGGCGGTGGTGTGCTCGGGTTGAACGCTCCCACGCCGCTGGCCCTGCTGGGGGCCGTGCGCTGGGCGGGCCTGCGCGAGACGATGAGCAACTGGCTGCGGATGTCGCTGGAGCCGGTGCCCCTGGCCATCCCGGAGCTGGAGCCGGACCTGTACTACGTGGTGGATGACGACGCCGATGCCCGCGAGGCGCTCACGGCGCTCCTGGAGAGCACGGGGGCCAAGGTCGTCGCCTTCGCGGACGAGCTCGCGCTGTTCTGCGCGGTGGCGCGCAGACCTCCGACGGCCATCGTCCTCGACGTCGTGCTGCACTGGGTGGATGGGCTGCGGCTGTGCGAGGGCTTGAAGCAGCATCCCCTCACGCGCAACACGCGGGTGGTGGTGATGAGCGGGCTGAACCGGCCGCACGTGCGTCAGCGCGCGCTCGACGCGGGGGCGGAGGCCTTCCTGCCCAAGCCCGTGGACCCGGAGCTGCTGATGCGCATCCTCACGGGCCGACTGACTTCGTCCGGCGGCACGAACGAGAGGGTCGCGCCCCCGCCCCCGAGCGAGACGGGCGCATCGGACCGCTACGCCGCCTATTAGTCACGCGAGGCGTCTGCGCGAAGAACAAGGGCACGGTGGCCAGACGGTCACCGTGCCCTTTCAATCTGGAATCAGCGGCCTGGGGTCAGGGCGACACGGAGACGCTCCGCATCGCGCGGCGCAGCTCCAGGGAGCCCGCCATGAGGGCGATGCCGCGCATGAGGATGGAGATGCCCACCAGGGTGCCCACCAGCCACACCGCGGAGATGGGCCACTGGGCCATGACGATGACGCCCAGCGCGATGGAGATGGCGCCGTAGGCGAAGTCCCAGCCCCACTTCGGATAGCGGTCCATCAGCGACGTCACCACGTGGAAGAGGCCGCTCGCGAAGAAGTAGCCCGCGAGCAGGAGCGTCAATGCGCCCAGGCCCGCCGCGGGGTTCATCAGGACGAAGATGCCGACCACGGTGGAGAGCACGCCGTTGAGCAGGTAGAGCCAGAACGGGCCTCCGGACTTCCGCACGCGGAAGGAGGAGACGATCTCCGCGATGCCCGTCCCCGCGAGCAGCGCGCCGAAGAGGATGACGGAGACCATGCTCGTGATGAACGAGGAGCCCAACGCCACCAGGCCCAGGATCGCCATCAGCACGCCGAGGACGAAGAGAGGTCCCCAGGCCGCCGAGGTGGCTCTTCCTCCTTCGGTCGAGATGGGGTCACGTCTGAACTGTGTATCCATGTCGCTCCGCTCCTGCGTCGAGAAAGGATTCAGCGGCGAACATGGGTGCCTCGGGTCGCGGGGACAACGTCGCGCCTTCCCGGTCCCTCCCCTCCTCGCCCCTCCCTCGGGGGCAGGCCTCACCCACGGGGAGCGAGGCACCAAGGCCTCACCCGGGGGATTGCGGTGAGTGCTCGCGGAGCGCGGCGTACGGAGGCTGGACGAAGACGGCGCCCGCCTCCTTGCGGAACCAGGTGAGCTGACGCTTGGCGTACCGGCGTGTCTCCTGCGCCGTGTCCTGGATGGCCTCCGAGAGGCTCATGCGTCCGTCCACCACCGCGCGCGCCTGCACGTAGCCCACGCTACGCATGGGGGCCGCGTCCGCGTACCCCCGCTCCATCAACGCGCGTGTCTCGTCCACGAGGCCCGCGGCGAACATGGCCTCGGTGCGCGCGTTGATGCGCGCGTACAGGTCCTCGCGAGCCGGCTCCAGGACGAAGAGGCGGAAGGGATAGCGGTCCGGGAGGAACGCATGGGCCTTGCGGAACTCCGAGGCGGGCACGCCCGTCTGCGCGTGGATCTCCAGCGCCCTGACGACACGCACCAGGTCCTGGACCGGCAGCTTCGCGGCCGTCTCGGGATCCACGGCGGCCAGTCGACGGTGGACGGCCTCACGTCCCTGCTCGGCCGCGACCGCCTCCATCTCGGCGCGCAGCGCGGGGAGCGCGCCTGGAGCCTCCACCACTCCGTGCAGCAGGATGCGCAGGTAGAGCCCCGTCCCGCCCACGACGATGACAGGCCGACCGCGGCCGGTGATGTCCGCGATGGCCGCGTCCGCGCGACGCTGGTACTCGGCGGCCGAGAACGTCTCCAGCGGGTCCACCACGGACAGCAGGTGGTGCGGCACCGCCGCGAGCTCCTCCACGGACGGCTTCGCGGTACCGATGTCGAAGTGCCGATACACCTGCTGCGAGTCCGCGCTGACGATCTCTCCGCCCAGGCGACGCGCCAGCTCGATGCCCAGCGCCGTCTTCCCGGAGGCCGTCGGCCCCGCGACCACCGTCAACACCGGCCCCTCACCCATGTCGCGACGCTCCCAACGCAGCCCTCACCACCGTGACGGCGGACTCATCCCGAGAGAACACCAACCGCGCCGACTCCACCTCGGACAACAGTCGACCCGCGGACGCCAGCATCGCGGCCCTGCCCGCTGGGGACGCCTCGGGCAACAGCACATTGTGCACCAGCATCCGCCCCGTCTCTCCCCCACCCTGACGCTCCCAGCGCGAGCTCGAATCCCACGCCAGCGTCCCCACCGCCCCCAGTCGCGCCTCCCGAGGAAAGCCCACGTTCCACGGCGTCCCCGAGGCGCGCCACAGGCCCGGTGCCTCCGGCCATATCGCGACCAGCTCGTCCGAGAGCAGTGACTCCCCCGCCCCCATCCACAGTCCGCCCAGCGTGCTCTTGCCAGCGCCCGAGTGCCCCGTGAACAGCGCCGCAGCCCCGTCATGCACGAGCGCCACGCCGTGCACCAACAGCCCACCGCGCCGCGCCAGCTCCGCCGCCAGCATCACGCGAAGGACCACCTCCACCGGGAAGCGCCCCGCGCCGACCACCGCGCCCCGCGCACCACCCGCCTCGATGCGCGCCGAGTAGTCCTCCCCCTCGAGGACGAGCGCGCCATCCTCCGCGCGCCAGGGACGGGGAAGCGCTCGCGTCGCCGGCTCCGCGCGCGGCACCTCGGGCGGACGCACCTCCAACCGGGAGACGCGAGCACCCGCCGGAGGCGCGTCGACGATGAAGCCCGCGAGCGAGCGCCGGAGCAGCTCCTGGACGCGGGCTTCCGGCACATGAAGCCCCACCGTCCAGCCCGCCAGCGTGAGCCAGGGGCCGGACGTCTCCTGCGAATCATCGAGGCGGCCCGAGCGACGGGGACCGGACGGGCCGGCTCCCGACGAGCTCAGGGCGTGCACTCCGACTCGCCAGGGATGTTGCACTGCGACATCGCCGCGAGCGCGACGAAGGGCTGCTCCCACAGGATGGCGGGCGCCTCGTAGCGAGGCGTGACAACGGACGACGGAGACGTCTCCACCGCCGGGGACTGCGGGGCCGAGGGGGTCGAGGGAGGGTTCACGGGAACGGTACCGGGAAGGCGCAGATGCGGCCGTCCTGAGAGCCGACGTGCAGTCGGGAGACAGTGGTGTCGATGGTCGGCGTGCCGATGAGCTGCGTACCACCGATGGCGACCTGGCCGGAGTCCACGCCGCCGATCATCTCGAGCTGGTGCACGTTGCCATCGGAGCTGCCCGCGTAGATGCGGACCACGCCGGCCTGGTTGAGGGTGAACGTACCGGACGGGTTCGCGATGGGCGTGGTCCACACACGCGTGGGCGCCGTCGCGCCGGGCGCCGAGTAGTCCCAGAACTCCACGGCGCCACTGGCCAGGCTCGCCACGAAGCCGCCGCCGAGCGGGCGCACGAAGCTGGTGAAGGCGGGCGTGCTCGGCGAGGGCCGGGTCCCCACGTTCACGCTCCACACGGCCTGCATCGTGTTGCCGTCGACGGCGTGCACCACGCCGTCGCTGTTCGTCGCGAAGATCTGATTCGCCACGCCGTTGCGCACCAGGCTGTGCTCCAGATCCCCCAGCGACAGGCGCCCCACCTCGGCGCCGTTGAGCGTGTTGAGCACACGGAACGTGGCCGCGGACCCGTTCGCCTTCGCGCCGATGAACAGCCGGTTGGTGGTGTAGTCGACCACCATGCCGCCGCTCACCATGCCCAGGTCCCCGGGCTGGTAAGTGAAGACGGGCGCACCCGTGCGCGCATTGAGCGCCACCACGCGGTTCTGCGCGGCGTTCGCCAGCCGCGTCGCGAAGAACACCAGGTCCGTGTTCGGACGCGCGGCCTTGTACGCCGCGTTCGCGTAGTCGTGGAGCTGCGTCACCGGGAACGACTGGATGGTGCCGATGGGCGCGCCGTTGTTGTTCCAGCGCCACAGCACCGTGCCCGTGGTCGCGTTGAGCGCATACGCCACGCCGCTCTGGTCCGCCGTGAGGATGTACTGGCCCGGCAGGCCATTGAGCGGCACCACCGGGAAGCGGCTGCCGATGAGCCCCGACAGCGGCAGCGGACGCCAGCGCTCCGCGCCATCCTCGGAGGGGTGGGTGACGTTCGTCAGGTTGGCGACCACCGAGTCATTGAAGGAGCTGAAGATGCCCACGCCCAGCTCGGTGATGGGCTGGAGCCGCGCGTCCAGGCCCACCGAGTAGCACCACAGCGGCGCCGAGCCCACGCGCGCCCGAGGCGTGGCCATCAGCGCCACCGAGGCCGTGGGGCGATTGCCCGCCGAGTACAGCCCCACGTCGTCCGTGTTGTAGACGCGGTAGTAGTACGTCGTGCCGTTGACGACGCCCGTGTCCGTGAAGGACGTCGCCGCGCTGAACGACTCCGACAGGACGACGGTGGCGTTGCCCAGCGTCGCCCCCGCCGCGTACGTCTGGCCCGCGACAGGCGCCGTGTTGGGCGCGGCCCCCGCGGAGCGGAGGATGAGCACGCCGTTGTGCACCGAGGGGTTGTCCCACGTCACCGTCACGCTGGCGTCGCGAGCCACCGCGGTGAGGCGCTCGACCTCGGGCGCCAGGCCCGTGGCGAGCACCAGCGGCGTCTCGATGCGGGCAGCGGCATCCGACGCGTAGGCCAGAGGGAGGTGCACGCGGTGTCGGAACACGGTGGGCGCGTTGACGTTGGCCACGGAGGCGTACGTCACCGTGAAGGTGCGCTCCTGGTTGGGCATGATGCGCACCGCGTTGGTGTTCGCCAGCCACGTGTAGCTCGCCGTCGCCGTGTCGTAATAGGACATCCATCCGGTGGGCGCGGGCGGGTTGCCGGTGATGCCGAAGAAGTTCACCGGCGGCCGGAGCAGCTTGACCTCATCGAGCGGCACCGTGCCGCGGTTCTGCACCGTGTACGTCACCGTCTGGTTGCCCTGCCCCGGCACCAGCACCGACGGGCTGACCTTCACCCGGTGCGCGACGACGCGGCCCTCGGCCGAGCGCACCACCGGCGTCGAGACGGTGGCGCCATTCAGCGTCGCATCCGCCTGGACATCGAACGCATAGGTCGAGAGCTCCGCGCCGGTGACGGTGTAGCTCCAGATGAAGTGCGCGGACGCTCCCGGCGCCAGCCGCGCCACGTTGGCCGGACTGGGCCCCGACGCGAGCGCAACCTGCGCCGAGCCGACCAGCACGGGCGCCCGAGGCGTCACGTTCAGATACGCGTTCGTGGGGGACGTGTTGGTGACGCTCAGGCGCACCTTGACCGTCTCTCCCGTGAAGGCCTGGGTGTTGTCCACGTCTCCGGCGGCGGCCAGCGGCGCCACGTTCACCATGGGGGTGTCCGCGACGTTCGACGTGACGGAGCCCGAGCCGTTGCGTCCCCGCACGCTGGCCACCATGGTTCCCCCCGTCTGCGTCGTGGCCCGGGCGGAGAGGATGCCCGCGCCACGCTGGGGGATGGTCACCGCGAAGTTGGCGGGCTGCACCTCGACGACCTGGAACGTCACGCCACCGGCGCCCGTGCTCGGACCCTCGGCCGTGATGTTGGTCTGGTTCGCGGTGGAGGAGCGGTTCTCGATGACCAGCCGCGCGGTGATGTCGTCCCCCACGCCCACGGCGCGCGGGGAGATGTCCACGCGCGTCGCCAGGCTCACGCGCTGCCACTCGGCCTCGTCCTGCGTGCGATTGGTGCCGAACGACAGGTTGCCGCACGCCTCGTGCGCGGAGAGCTGCGTCGTGAACTGCTGGCCGACGGCGTTCGTCGCGCTGATGTTCGGGATCATCCGCAGCGTGAACGTCGCGGACTCGTCGAACATCAGCCCGGCATCCGCGCCCGCGCAGTTCACCGGGAGGTTGTAGCGGACGCTGCGCGTCGCCACGTTGTGGGTGGCGATCCATCCGGCGGGCGCGGGGCTCTCCAACAGCGTGTAGCCCGTGGGCAGCACGAAGTTGACCTGGTTGATGGGACGGAACTGCGGCGAGTTGGCGCGCGTGTTGTTGCGCACCCGGACGCGCAGCTCGGACACCTCGTCCATCACCACGGTGGCCACCGTCTCCCCGGGTCCAGGGAGCGTGGTGAAGACGGCGGCGCGCGTGGTGCTCTGCGCCAGCGCGGCCGAGGGCAGCACGAGCGCGGCGACGAGCGCGGCGAGGCGGGCGTTGACGGACTTCAGGGGGGCGGGGCTCACGTCACGGCTCCAGGGTGAAGGCGGCCGTGGTCAGCGGCGCCCCGTCGAAGAGGAAGCGCACCTGCCAGGTGCCGCTCATGGCGGAGGTGGCCACCGTCGTCCCGGCCACGGGCAGCGAGAAGCGCAAGGTCCGCGTCATGTCCGGCTTCGCCACCACCACGCTCGTCCGCCGCTCATACGGGTGGCCGGCGGGCGACACGAACTCCACCTCCACCGTGCCCTTGCCGCGCACGCCCGTGAGCGTCAGGTCCACGTCCACCTGGGACACGTCGGACAGGCCTCGCGAGCCGGATTCCACCACCTCGGCGTGCCCCGTCAGGGGCGCGGGCATCGGCTCGCCGACGACGGGAACCTCCGCCGCGGGAGGCCGGGCCGCCACGTCCTCCTCGCCCAACACGTCCGTCGGGGACACCGGCGGCACCTCCCGGGAAGGCGCGTCCGTCCACTCCGACACCTTGGGCGCCACGCCGCCCTCCGTACAGGCCGCCAGCAGCAGCGCCGCCGCCGAGAAGCCCGCAATGCGCGCTCGCATCACCGCACCTCCTGAAGCTCTTCGATGAGGCCCAAGCGGGCCAGTTCCGTCAGAAATCGCAACGTGTCCGCGAGCACCGCGCCCACGTCCATGGAGAACTCACGGGCCACCACCTCGGCCACCGAGCGCGCCGAGCGCGTCCCGTCGCTGAGCTCCCAGATTCGCACCGCCGTCGCGTTGAGGCCCCGCAGCGTGCGGCCCTCCGCGTCCAGCAGCAGGAAGTCCGCGCCGAAGCGCTGCCCCTCCGCTCCCGAGCGACGCCGGGGATGACTGTCCCCTCCGAAGTCGCCGCTCATGAGCGCCGCCCCAGCCACCGCGCCACCCGCCCGCGCACCAACGCGCGCAGCCGTCCCAGGCGCGACGGCCCACCATCCCACGCCGAGTCCAGCTCCACGCCCCTCCTGCGCACGCGCGCCACGCACCCGAGGATCCGCGACGCGGCGATGGGAGGGTCCTCTCCCGCCGCGTTGTCCCCGCGCAGCGACAACACGCCCTCGCGCACCGCGCACACCCGATGGAGCACCAGCGCATCGTCGAACCGCGCCAGCACGACCTCACCAGGGCGGGGCTCGCGAGACAGCGGCTCGACACCCGCCACGTCTCCATCCCGCAACGACGGCCACATGCTGTCTCCCCGAACGGGAATCCAGCGCAAGGCCTGGGACGGAGCGGAGCTGGGGGACTCACTCGACATTGACGGCGGAAGTCTACCGCACCGGCCAAGGTCACGCGACTGAGTCGCCCGGAGTTCTCCCTGAATTTCCCGGAGGTTACAGACCACCTCCGGGATTCGTGGAAATATCAGGGATTCAACACAATCCCTGACTGAGACATCAGGTCGCGTTGCCGCGCTGCGCAACCTCGGTCGCCGCCGAATGCCCACGCACCGCGGCGGCGAGGCCGCTCAGGCTCACGGGGATCAGCGAACCATCCGCCATCCGCTTGAGCTTCGCCTCTCCCGAGGTGCGCTCCTGCTCACCGAGCACCAGCGTGAAGCGGGCCCCGCTCTTGTCGGAGCGCTTCATCTGGCTCTTGAGGCTGCCACCCCGGGTGTCGAAGTCGACGCGCAGGCCCTCGCGCCGCAGCTTGCTGGCCAGGGTGAAGGCCGTGTCCTGCGAGCCCGGATCCGCCACCGCGATGAACAGGTCCGGCGACGCACCGAACTTCCGGGTGCCCTCTTTCAAGAGCAGCACCAGCCGGTCCAGACCACACGCGAAGCCCACGGCGGGCACGTCCGGCCCACCCAGGCTCTTCACCAGCTTGTCGTAGCGACCACCGCCGCCCACCGTGCTCGCGGTGCCGAGCGCCGGGTGCGAGGCGATGAACTCGAAGACGGTGCGCGTGTAGTAGTCCAGGCCGCGCACCATGCGCGGGTTGACGACGTACTTGATGTCCAGCGCCGTCAGCTTGCGCTGCACGTCGTCGAAGTGCGCCTTGCACGGCTCGCACAGGAACTCGAGCACGTTGGGCCCCTTGCCGGCGACCTCCTGGCACTTGGGGTTCTTGCAGTCGAGCACGCGCAGCGGGTTCGTCTCCATGCGGCGGTGACAGTCGCCGCACAGCTCGTCGATGTGCGCCTTGAGGTACTCCACCAGCTTCGCGTGGTACGCGGGCCGACAGGCCTCGTCGCCGAGCGAGTTGAGGTTGAGCGCGATGTCCTGGAGCCCCAGCGCCTGGAGGAACTGGGCCACCATGTCCATCACCTCGACGTCCTGGGCAGGCTCCTTCGAGCCGTAGGCCTCCGCGCCGACTTGATAGAACTGCCGGTAGCGGCCCGTCTTCATCCGCTCGTACCGGAACATCGGCCCCGTGTAGAACCAGCGCGTCAGCGGCTCCTGGTTCAGGATGGAGTGCTCGATGTAGGCGCGCGCCGCGGGCGCCGTGCCCTCGGGACGCAAGGACAGGCTGCGGCCACCCTTGTCGTCGAAGGTGTACATCTCCTTGCCGACGATGTCCGTCTCCTCGCCCACGCTGCGCACGAAGAGCGCGGTGTCCTCCACCATGGGCGTGCGGATCTCCCCGTAGCCGAAGCGCCCGAACAGCTCCCGGGCCAGCCCCTCCACGTGCTGCCAGATTTCAATCTCCCCTGGCAGGAGATCATTCATGCCCTTGACGGCGGCGAGCGTCTGGCTCACGGCACCACTCCGATGCGCTGCCCCAGCCGCAGCACCGCGTCCTCCTGCAGCACCGGGTCCCACTTCACGCGGCCCGGCTCGAACAGCAGGATGACGGTGGAGCCCATCTCGAAGCGGCCCAGCTCGCCGCCCTTCTCCACCTTGTAGCCCTCTTGATACCGGTGCACCTTGCCCGGCTGGCCCGTGTGCGTGGTGACGTCGTCGTACGCCGCCTTGATGCGCGACACGCAGGTGGCGCCCACCTTCACCACGGCGCACTTGCCCGCGGCCGTCTCCAGGTACGTCACCAGCCGCTCGTTGACGCAGAACAGGGACTGCTTGTTGAGCACCGACGCCGGGTTCACCGGCCAGAACTCACCGGGGATGTACGCGTAGCCGGTGATGGTGCCCGCCAGCGGCGAGTGGATGCGGTGATAGTCCCTGGGCGACAGGTAGATGGTCGTCCAGGCGCCACCGTGAAACGGCTTCGCCGCCTCGGCGTCCCCCAACAGCTCGTCCACCGTGTACTCGATGCCCTTGGCCTGCAGGCACCGCCCCAGGTCGGAGTAGCCCACCTGCGACACACGCCCGTCCACCGGCGACACCACGGACTTCGCGTCCGCGTCGATGGGACGCAGGCCCGTCTTCAGGCCGCGCGTGAAGAACTGGGCGAACGTCGGGTAGTGCTCGATGGGGTGCTCGGCCTCCGCCATGTCCACGTTGTAGGAGCGGGCGAACGCGCGCATGGCCGCCTGGTGCACGGGCGCGGGCAGCGGGGCTCGAGTGGCCATGCCCACCACCGTCGACAGGGCCGACTTGGGCAACAGGCGCATCAACTTCATGAAGGTCTGGTCGTTCATGGGGCGTCTTTGATTAACGGCCGGCGTCCGTCGCCGCGGGGGGCGTCGTCCCAGCATCCAGCGTCCGCGTCACCGTCGTCACGGAGCTCTTGGGCAACAACATCAGGACCCGGCCTTGTTCGGTCAGCAGCACCGTGCCCACGTGGCCCGGGTACTCCAGGCGGCAGGCCGTGCTGTCGGTCATCTCCCACGCGTCCCGGATGCCCCGCCCCTCCACGTCGATGGGCGTGCCGCGCTTGAAGCAGCCGCGGAAGCCGGCCACCAGCTCGCTCGCCGGAGAACCGACCTGGGGACCGTTGATGGGGCCCGCGTCCGGAGGCCCCGCGTCCACGGGCTCGGCGCGAGGAGGAGGCGGCGGGGGCGCGAGCGTGGTGGAGGGCGCGCCGGGCGGAATCTCGCGGGCGCTGGCCACGGCCTTCTGGCGCGCGGCGAGCTCCGACTGCATGCGCGTGCGCTCGCGCTGGATGCGCTGGAGCAGCTCCTGCGCGGAAGGGGCATCCAGGCTGTCCTGCGGCACCCGCTGGAGCTGCGCCTCGATGGGGCCCATCTTCGGGTCCAGGTAGGCCTCATCCAGCTTCTGCGCGTACAGCTCGCGGAACTGGCGCGTGGCCTGCTGGTACTCCGGCGACGACGGTTGCGGCTCGCGGCGGCAGGCCGACAGCAGCAGCAACAGGGAGGACAGCAGGGCCGCGAAGGGCCGGAGGGACACTCGGAGGACCTGGGGGCGCACGGACCCGGTTTATTTCATGTCCCCCGGCCCGTGCACAGTTTTCCGAAGGCGGCGCGTCAAACCCCGAGGAACAGTCGCTTGCCGAAGTTGAGCGCCAGGTCCGCGTCGAAGATCTTCTGCGCGGCCGTCTCGATGTCGTACTCCACCCGCAGGTACTCCACCGTGCGAGCGTCCGTGTCGCAGATGACGAAGCAGGCCCGGTTGTCGTAGTCGCGCGGCTGGCCCACGCTGCCCACGGAGATGATGTACTTGTAGCCCCGGCGGATGCCGAACTTCTGGGCCACCACGTCGTTCACCTCGCCATTGCCGATGGCGAACGCGCGGCACAGGTGGCTGTGCCCGATGAACGTCACCTCGGGCAGCTCCTCCACGTACGGCGTCAGCTCCCGCGCCTGCTCGAGCGCGAAGATGTACTCGTACGCCTTCGGGTCGATGGGCGAGCCGTGGCAGAAGCCCACCTCGCCGATGCGGTACGTGTACGGCAGGCTGCGCAGCCACGCCATGTTCTCGTCCGTGAGGACGTTGGCGGACCAGTCCAGCGCGTGCCGGGCGGCGTCGTAGTAGTACGAGTAGTCCATCCGCCCCGCCACCGCGGCGTCGTGGTTGCCCAAGAGCGTCACCTCCGCCACCGAGCGCACCAGCTCACAGCAGGGATTCGGCGACGCGCCGTACCCGACGATGTCACCCAGGGAGACGATGCGGTCCACCTTCTGCTGCTCGCAGACCCGCAGCACCTCGGTGAGCGCCTCGATGTTGGAGTGGATGTCGGAGATGACGGCGATGCGCATGGATGCCTCGGCTGGTGGGAGCCCGGCGCTCAGCCGGCCCAGACCGCCTTCACGGGGTTCTTCTGCTGCTGGGAGATAATCCGCCGGAGCCGCCCCAGGGTTTCCGCGTCCAGCGACTCGAACCGCAGCCCCATCCCCGGCGGATAGGCCCGGTCCTCCTCCTCCCGCAGCCATACCACCGTGGCCGCGGTCTGCACCTCGGGATCATCCCCCGGGGTCAGCCGGAGCACCGCCTTCGCCCCTCGCTTCAGCGGCGTGCTCGTCCGCAGGAACAGGCCGCCCTCGCTCAGGTTGGTGATGCGCGCGTACAGGGTGACATTGTCGGTCTCGCACCAACAGCGAAGCAAGGTCGGCACCCGCGCGGACTTTCGGTTATCGCTCAACCCTCTTCCTTCCCCGAGCACCCAAAAGGAGGAAAGCCTAGGGACGGCCTGAATCCACCGTCAAGTTCATGGGTGGGGCCGGACCCCACCCTGCCCGCCCGGCACTCAGCGCTCCAGCGGCCCCAGGTCCTCGAAGTGGGTCAGCTTCTTGAATTCCGCGAAGCGGGCGTGGATCTCCGGACGCGTCACCTCGCGCAGGCGCTCCAGGCTGAACTTCTCCACGGTGAAGGAGGCCATGACGCTGCCCATGACCATGGCGCGGCGCAGGACGGCCGAGTCCACCCCGGACGCCGCGGTGGCCACGGTGCCCATGAAGCCACCCGCGAAGGTGTCTCCGGCGCCCGTGGGGTCGAAGACCTCGGCCAGGGGGAAGGCCGGGCAGGCGAAGATGTGGTCCTTCTCGAAGAGGAGCGCGCCGTACTCACCGCGCTTGACCACCACGCGCTGGGGCCCCATGCCGAGGATGGCGCGGGCGGCCTTCACCACGTTGTGCTCGCCGGCCAGCTGCCGCGCCTCCGCGTCGTTCACGAAGAGCAGGTTGACCCGCTGGAGCGTCTTGAGCAGCGCGTCGCGGCTGCCCTGGATCCAGAAGTTCATCGTGTCCGCGGCCACCAGCTTGGGGTTGCGGACCTGGTCCACCACGCGCGCCTGGAGCTCCGGGTGGATGTTGCCCAGGAAGACGTAGGGCGTGTCGCGGTAGGACGCGGGCAGGTCCGGCGAGAACGCCTGGAAGACGTTGAGCTGGGTGTCGAGCGTCTTCGCCTCGTTCAGCTCGTAGCCGTAGCGGCCCTTCCAGCGGAACGTGCGGCCGGACTCGCGGGTGAGACCCTCCAGGTCGATGCCCCGGCCCTTCAGGAAGCTGACATGGGCCTCGGGGAAGTCCTCCCCCACCACGGCGACGACGCGCACGGGGGAGAAGAACGACGCCGACGTGGAGAAGAACGTGGCGGACCCGCCGAGGACGTCCTCCTTCTGTCCGAAGGGGGTTTCCACCGAGTCCAATGCGACGGAGCCGACGACGAGCAGGGACATGCGAGCTTCCTGGAAATGGCCGAGAAAGCACGGCTTCCTACCAGGACCCCGTGCCCGTGCCGGGTACGCGGTTTCACGGCCGGCGTCAAGCTCGCCGCGCTCCGGCGACGCTCAGGGCGAGGGGATGCCGGTGGCCGTGATGATGGCCTTGAGGTCGTCGTCGGTGAAGAACAGGCCGCCGCCCACGAAGAAGTCGCGGCCGGCGATGAGCCGCTGGGTGACGACGTCGCGCTGCTGCGCGTTGAGCATGTCGTCCATGCCCGCGACGACGAACAGGTGGTCGAAGGCCTGGGCCCGCAGCGTGGCGCGCAGCCGGGGGTAGCGCAGCTCGTCCGCCGCGAAGTTGAACGCGTCCATCTTCAGGGTCAGCGCGTCGTCGAACAGGTGCAGGTCCGCGCCCACGCCGCCGGTGGACTCGATGAGGCCCACGCGCAGGGTGGTGAAGTACCAGCGCTTGGCGAACTGCGCGCTGATCTTCAGGCTCTCCTTGGTCACCTTCTGCGTCTGGATGACCGGATCGCCTTCCGACGGCGGGTTGGTCTGCACCACCTGGGTGGTGACGGTGCCGCGCGGGTCGTCGACGATCTCCAGCAGGTAGTACTTGTCCGGCCGGGGGATGAGACGCAGCGACAGCATGTTCTTCGAGCGGCCCTGCGCGGCCAGGTAGGTGCTCTGGATGCCCACCTCCGTCTGGAGCTCCGTGAGGCGGGAGACCAGGCTGGACACGTCGCGCACCGTCTCGCGCACCTCGCGGCCCACGCTCTCGTCGGTGAGCAGCATGCCGGCCGTGCTCTCGCCGTCCTTCACCTTGCGGGTGATCTCCTCCAGGTTGCCCAGGGAGTTGTCCAGCTTGGTGAGCGTCTGCTTGAGGCTGGCGACGCTCTCCTTGAAGTCCCCTTCCCCGCTGCCGACGATGTTCTTGACGCTGGCGAGCACCTCGCGCACGTCGCGGGTGATGAACTCGATGTTGTCGACGATGCGGCCCACGTCGGCCTGGTTGCTCTGCGTAATCGTCCGCACGTCGGACGACACGCCCTCGAAGTTGGCCAGGATGACGTCCAGGCGGTCCGCGTTGCGGCGCACGGTGGCGTCCACCGAGTCCGACAGCCGCACCAGGTTCTCGACGATGCGCTGGAGCGAGCCCGCCCCGCGCTCGCCGCCGAGCACCTCTCGCAGCGCGCCCGTCACCTGCTGGATGTCGGAGGTGATCTGCGACAGCGACTCGAAGATGGCCTCCATGCCCTGGCTGTCGATGACGCGGCGGATCTGCCCGTTGGTCTCCAGCTTGGGGGCGTTCTCCGTGCCCGGGTTCAGGTCCAGCAGGTAGTCGCCCAGGAGCGACTCCGAGCGCTTGGTGAGGACCGCGTCCTCGCGCAGGTCCACGTCGTTGCGGATCTTCAGGAACACCCGCGCCCGCGTGCCCTCCAGGACGATGTCGTCGATCTCTCCCACCCGGATGCCTGCGATCTGCACCCGCCCGCGCACCGCCAGGCCGGAGGCATCCCGGAAGTAGGCCCAGACACGCGTGGAGTCACTGTCGCTCAGGCCGCCCTCGCGCGCGAACAGCACGAAGCCGACGAAAAAGGCCCCCGCGGCGATGACCAGCAGGCCAACACGGAAAGGCGTAACGAGCTTCTTCACCTGATGTGACTCCGAGGGCTACCGGCCGGGCGCGACTCTAACGTTTTGCATCCGGAGTGCCACATTTTCCTGAAACCGGACCCGGCGGGCGCAGACCCTGTCAATTCTTCCCGAACCACGTCTCCAGGAACACCTTCACCGCGGGGTGCTGGGACATGCGCAGCTGCTCCGGGGTGCCGTTCTCCACGATGACGCCCTTGGACAGGAAGGCGATCTGGTCCGCCACGTTGAAGGCCGAGGAGATGTCGTGACTGATGACCACGCTGGTGACCCCCAGCCCCTTTTGAGCCGCGAGGATCATCTCGTCCACGGAGTCCGTGGTGATGGGGTCCAGGCCGGTGGTCGGCTCGTCATAGAGGACGATCTTCGGGTCCAGCACCACCGCCCGCGCCAGGCCCACGCGCTTGCGCATGCCGCCCGACAGGTCCGAGGGGAACTTCGACTCCACCTCCCGCTTCAGGTCCATCAGGTCCAGCTTGGCGCGGACCTTGGCGTACAGCTCGTCCTCCGACAGCTTCGTGTGCTCGCGCAGCGGGAAGGCCACGTTCTCGAACACCGTCATCGAGTCGAACAGGGCCGCGGCCTGGAACACCATGCCGAACTTGTTGCGCACCCGCTGCAGGTCCTCGACGCCCATGGGGACGATGTCCTCCCCATCGATGTTGACCTGGCCGCTGTCCGGGCGGAGCAGGCCGATCATGTGCTTCATCAGCACCGTCTTCCCGGAGCCGGAGCCCCCGAGGATGACGCACGTGCTGCCCTGGGGCACGGAGAGGTTGATGCCGGTGAGCACCTTGTTCTCACCGAACGTCTTCTGCAGGTCCACGATTTGAATCATCGGCTTCGTGGACGCGCCGGCTTCGGGACGCGGAGGAGGACCGGAGGCAGCCATCAGTGCATCACGATGCCCACGAGGAAATCGAGGATGAAGATGGACAGCGCGCTGGCCACCATCGCCTCCGTCGTCGCCTGACCGACGCCCTTGGCGCCGCCCGAGGCGTTGAAGCCCTTGTAGCAGCAGATGAGCGCCACGGAGAGGCCGAAGACCGCGCCCTTGATGACGCCCTCGTAGACGTCCGCCGGCTCCAGCCACGCCTGGGTGCGCGTGAGGAACGTGCCCGGGGAGATGCCCAGCCCGCCCACCGCGACGAAGTAGGCGCCGGACATGCCCGTGGTGTTGAACAACATGGTCAACATGGGGACCATGAACAGGCCCGCCAGCACCCGGGGGACCAGCAGGTACTGCACCGGGTTGACGGCCATGGTCTCCAGGGCGTCCACCTGCTCGGTGACGCGCATGGTGCCCAGCTCCGTGCACATGGCGGAGCCCGCCCGCATGGTGACCATCAGCGCGGAGAACACCGCCGCCAGCTCCCGCGTCAGCGTCAGCGCCACCGTGGGGCCCACCAGGCTCTCCGCGTCGAACATGCGGAAGGCCTCGGAGGTCTGCAGGGCGAACACCATGCCCGTGAAGAGGCCGGTCAGCCCGACGATGAAGATGGAGCCCACCCCCACGAAGTCCAGCTGGGCGAACAGGTTGTGGAGCCGGTAGGGAGGTCGGACGCTCCACCGGGCCACGTCGAAGGCCAGCGTCACCACGCCACCAATGGAGCTGACGACGTCGATGAGGCCCTTGCCGAAGCTGCTCACCGTCTGGGTGAGCATCCCGGGCTCGCGAGCCGGCTTGCTGGGGGTCTGCGTGGTCATGCGTTCAGGCGCCTACTCTTACGTGGTGCGAAGGGGGGCACAAGCGAAGTGTTCCCGTGCGAGCGGACGACGAAGGGACTACCTCACTTCGAAGCGTTGCGTTTATGTTCCGCGCCCCTTTCCTTCATGCCCGGCTCCCCGTCACAGGCGCGCCGGGTCGAGAACTCAGACGAACATGGCAACTCAAAAGGTCGGCGGCGAGGTGGACGCGTACTGTACCCGCTGCAAGCTCACCCTCGCGCACACCATCCTGGCGATGGTGGGGACGAAGATTGCTCGGGTGCGCTGCAACACGTGCAACGGGGACCACGCCTACCGCGGGGCTCCTGGCACCACGGACCGCCCCACCTCCACCAGCAGCAGCACCCCGCGCGCGAGCCGGGCGTCGTCCAGCGGCACCACCAAGGCGGAGAAGATCATCATCTCCTTCGAGGAGCAGCTGGCGGGCAAGGACGTGGCCAACGCGCCCCGCTACAGCCCGAAGGACACCTACGCGGTGGATCAGGTCCTCCAGCACCCGACGTTCGGCGTGGGCTTCGTGACGGCCGTGCGGGGCGACAAGTTCGACATCACCTTCCGCACCGACACCAAGACGCTGGTGCACGGTCGGGGCGGCGCTCCCACCGAGAAGCCCGCCTTCAGCCCGCCCGTCCGGCAGGCCACCGGCCCCGCGGACAAGCCGCAGGCCGCCGCGCTGGACACCCCCGCCGAGGACGCCCCCGTCAGCGAGGGTTGACCGGAAAGAGCCTGGAGGGCGAAGTTCGGCGGAATCGCTCGTGCGCACCCGCTTACCGCCCTTCCTGGCTTTTCTAGTCTTCGCCGTGGCCGCGTCGTCGGCCATGGCGGTCCCGGTTTCGGGAGGGCCCGGGTTGGAGGTGCTCGCCTCCCCCACCCGGGTCGTCCTCGGGAGGGACAAGACGGTGTCCCTCCAGGTCCGCGTGCCTCCGGAGACGGGGGCGCTGCGGGTGGCCGCCTCCTCCGGACACTTCGCCGAGGAGCGCCTGGCGCACGGCGCGGTGCGGACCTTCCAGTGGACGCCGCCGCCCGTCCGGCATCCGCTGGTGGCGGTGTTCCTGTTCTGGGTGGAGGCCGCCGACGGCCCGCCCGAGGTCACCGTGCTGCGGCTCGCCCTGCTGGGGCAGACGACGCTCGACGTGGCGACCTCGCCAGGGGCCTCCGTCACGGTGCTCGTGGGTGAGACGCACTTCGGCCCGGTCCAGGCGGATGGGAAGGGCAAGGCACGTGTCCCTCTCGAGGTGCCTCCGGGGGTCGCTTCGGCGCGGGTGCTCGCCACGCGCGGGGAGCTGCGCACGGATGCCTCCGCGCCGTTGGATGTCCCGAGGGTGAGTCCCCATGTCGCGGCCCTCACGCCCGCACCGCTGCCTGCCCGGGGCGGGTGGTTGCTCGTGGCGGGCGAGGGGCCGCTGGATGTGGCGCGGTTGAAATTGCACGTCGATGGGGGACGGGCCGAGCCCATCGAGGTCGGTGACATCGCCCGCTTCCGGGTGACGCCGGAGGAGGACGCGGCCTCGGTGACGGCCGTCGTCCAGGCCGACGGCGCTGGAGACGACGTGCGCGCGCACGCGGAGGTCTTCCGGGTCGTCGTCGTGACGAAGCCTCCCGCGGCCAAACCGCCCCCTGCCCTCGTGGGCGATGCACCGTGGCGCCCGGCGGTCCAGGTGCTCGCGGGGGGCGTGTTCGCGCGGGGCGACAACTCGGGTCCCTTCGGTGCGCTGGGGGTGGCGTTCACCACGCCCTGGTGGGAGCGACGATTGGCGGGGGAGCTGGAGGTGGGCGTGCGGGCCGCGTCCTTCCGGGGAACGGTGGGCGCGCTCGGCGCGGTGCGCTCGCAGGTGTTCGCGGTGCCGGTGCTCGTGTCGGCGCGCGTCGAGTTGTTGCGCGGCGCGGCGCTGTCCCTGTACGGCCGAGCAGGAGGAGGAGTGGCGCCTTTCCGTCACCGACTCCAGACCGACTTCCCGGCGGAGGTGAAAGAGAGCAAGCTTTCCGGCATGGGGTTGCTGGCCATCCAGGGCGCGTACCGATTCGGGCGCTGGAGCGCGTTGGGAGAGCTGCGCGGTGCGTGGGCTCCGGCGAGCACGCCGTGGTTGGACGCCCAGCTCGGCGGTGTTTCGGTGCTGCTGGGGATGAGGTTCGAGCCATGACCCGCGCGCTCGTGCTCCTGGCGATGGTGGTGTTGTCCGCCTGTGGCTCGAGCACATCGCTCCCCGCGCCACGCATCGTCTCCGTCAGGCCCGCCTCGGACACCGTCGGACGCACCGACCCCATCCTCCTGGAGCTCGATGCGGCGTTCCCCGTCCGCCTGGACTACGCCGAGGGAGAGGCGCAGCTCCAAGGCCGCACGCGGGTGTGGATCGGAGATCAGGAGGCCAGGGTGATCGCGCTGAACGCGCAGAGCCTCTTCGCGGTGGACCTCCCCGCGAACCTCGGCGCCGCGGCCTATGACGTGCGCGTGGCGCTGGACGATGGGCGTGAGACCACGAGCCCCCAGGGATTCACGCTCTGGAATCAGGACGCGGGAACGCCGGACGCGGGGCCCGATGGCATCCCCGACGGAGGCGTCTACGTCGCGGATGGAGGCCCAGAGCCCGACGCGGGGCAGGATCCGACCCGACCGATGGGCGAGGGAGACATCACCGGCTACGCGTTCGAGCCCATCTCGGACCAGGACATCGGCCAGCCCTTCACCATCACGGTCCGCGCCGTGGGCCCGCGCGCCGCGGACTTCACGGACAAGGTCGACCTGTCCATCAGCAAGAACAACGGCAACGTGAGCCCCACCTCACTGGACAAGTTCGTCGGGGGCATCTGCGTGCAGAACATCGCCATCGACGCGCAGGGCGCCAACGTGGTGCTGACCGTGACGGACCGCTTCGGCGTGCAGGCGTCGTCCAACGCCTTCAAGGTGAAGTAGCCCGTTCGGCTCGACAGGGCGCGGGCCGAAGCAGCATGCGTGCGCCATGTCGCCAGCAGCGGCGCAGGCACCTCACACGGCTTCACCGGCGCAGGCGCGCGCATCCTCCGGCAGTGACGCCCACCTCGGCGCCACCCGCTCAACCCAGCGTGCGCCGGAGCAGGTCACGCGCGCGCACCATGTCCTCCGGCAGCGGCGCATCCACCCCGCGAGCCTCCACGCCTGGCAGCGCGGGCCACTCGACCCGCGCGGCATGCAGGGGCGTGCGCTCGAGGACCACGCCGTCGCCCTGCCCTCCCAGGTCCTTCTCCGTCAACGCCGTGTCGCGGCCGTACTGGTGGTCCATCAGCAGCGGATGTCCCAGCGACAGCAGGTGCACGCGAATCTGGTGCGTGCGGCCCGTGAGCGGCTCGGCCTCCACGAGCGTGGCCTTGTCGAAGCTCTCCACCGGACGCACCCGCGTGCGTGACGGCTTCGCCTCCGCCTCGCCCGGCCTCGCCACCCGCATGCGGCCCTTTCGCGCGGCGATGAGCGGCACATCGACGAGCGACGGCGCGTCGATGCGGCCCTCCACCAGCGCGAGGTAGCGCTTGCGCACCTTGCCGGACTCGAACGCGATGGACAGCGCGCGGTGCACGGCCGCGTCGAGCGCGAACACGAGCGCCCCCGACGTGTCCCGATCCAGCCGGTGCACCACGAAGATCTTCCGCCCGCGCTGCGACTCCAAGGCATCGCGCAGCGAGGGCCCGCCGTCCCGCCCGGGGATGACGGGCACCCCGGGCGGCTTGTCCACCACCAGCACCCCTCCCCCTTCGAAGAGGATGCGAGGCTCGGTCACTCGTACTCCGACGCCGGCACGACGGTGATGGGCCCCAGGCCCTTCAGCTGCTTCTTCACCGCGGCCGCGTTGCCCAGCACGACAATCGTGGGCGGCTCCGCGAAGCAGTACTTCTTCGCCACCGCCGCCACCTGCCGGGGCGTCACCGCCTTGAGCCTGTCGCGGAAGCGCAACACCCAGTCATCCCCCAACCCGTTCAACCGGATGTCGGAGATGGCGCTCGCGATGGACTCGTTCGTCTCCGTGCGCAGCGGATACAGCCCGCCCATGTACGCCTGCGCGTCGCGCAGCTCGGTCGGCTTGAGACCGGAGTCGCGCACCTTGGCGATCTCCCCGAGCGACACGTCGATGATCTCCCGCGTCGACTCCGTCTTCGTGAAGGTGGACAGCGCGAAGATGCCGGCCGCGTGCATCGCGTCGAACCAGCAGCCGATGCCATACGTGAGGCCCCGGTTGACGCGGACCTCGTTCATCAGGCGCGACGTGAAGCCGCCGCCCAGCGCGGTGTTCATCACCGCCGCCGGGAAGTAGTCCTCGTGCCCCGTGCGATAGCCCGGGCCGCCCATGCGCACCTGCGACTGCGTCTGGTCCGGCTTGTCCACCACGATGACCCGCCCCGCCTTGGCCACCTTCTCCAGCGGAGGAATGACGGGCGCCTTGTCCGGCCCGCCCGTCCAACCGGCGAAGGCCTCCTCGGCCGCCGCGGCCACCCGGCCCGGGTCCACCGAGCCGACCACGACCAACATGGCGACCTTGGGCCCCAGCCGCTCCTGGTGGAAGCGCACCACGTCGTCCCGGGTGAAGGTGCTCACCGTCTTCACCGAGCCGCTCACGTTGTGCCCGTAGGGGTGCTTGCCCCAGAGCGCACGCACCAGGGCGCGGTCGGCGATGACGGACGGCTCGTCCAAATCATTCGCGAACTGGGCCAGCGCGCGCTCGCGCGCATCGGCGACCTCGGACTCCGGGAACGTGGGCTCCATCACCAGCTGGCCCATGACGCCCAGCATCTGCGCGAAGTGCTCGGCCGGGGTGGTGATGGCGACGGACAGCGTGTCCTCGCCCACGCCCACGCCCAGGCTGGCGCCGACGAACTCCACGGCCTCGTCGATGGCCTGCGCGTTCAGCCTCCGCGTGCCCCGGCGCAGCAACTGGCCCGCGAAGTCCGCGATGCCGTGCTTGCCCTCGGGGTCCGTGGAGCTGCCGGCGCGAATCACCAGCCGCATGGACACCAGCGGCAGCGGTCCACGCTCCGCGGCGATGACCTTCAGGCCGCTGGACGTGGTGCTCTCGTGCAGCGTGGGGAACACCAGCTCCCGGCTCGTCGTGGCGACGGCGGACGCGGTCTTCCGGGAGGAGGACTTCTTCTTCGCTGCCCGTGCCGGGGCCTTCTTCACGGCGCGGCGGGGGGCGGCGGACTTCTTCGAGGTTCGGCTCTTGCGAGAGGCCATGGAGTCTTTCTGGAGTCGGTCCGGGCTCACGCCTCGGAGGGCGCGGGCAGCAGCGTCACGACGGAGCGGCGCTCGGGGATGAGGTACTTCCTGACAGCGGCCTGCACCTGCTCGCGGGTGATGGACGCGTAGGCGGACGGCAGCGTGAGCACATGGCGCCAGTCACCCAGCAGCGCCTCGTAGTTGCCCATGGCGTGGGCGCGGCCGTTGTTCGTGCCCAGCTCGCGCAGGTGGTCCGAGCGCAGGTTGTTGAGGGCCTTCTGCAGCTCGCGCTCGGTGATTCCGTCGCGCGCCAGCTTCTCCAGCTCCGCGTACAGCGCGGCCTCCGCCTTCTGCGGATCGGAGTCCGGCATCAGCTCCAGGAAGAAGAGGATGGTGCCCGGGTCGATGCGCCAGGACCAGTCCAGGCCCACGCCCACCACCACCTTCTGCTCGTACAGCAGCGAGCGCGTCAGCCGGCTCCCCTCGCCCTTGGTGAGCACGTACTGCGCCACGTCCAGCGCCAGCGTGTCCTCGTCCCGGGCCGGGGGGCCCTTGTAGCCGATGACGACGGCGGGCGACTGCGCGGGGTGGCGCACCGTGGAGCGGCGCTCGCCGCGCTGCTCGGGCTCCGCGTTGATGACGGGCTGGGGCGCGGGGCCGCGAGGGATGTCGCCGTAGTAGCGGCGCACCAGCGCCAGCGTCTTCTTCGGGTCGATGTCCCCGGCGATGTAGAGGATGGCGTTGTTGGGCGCGTAGTAGGTGCGGAAGTAGTTCTGGCAGTCCTCGCGAGTGATCGCCTCGATGTCCGCCATCCAGCCGATGACGGGCCAGCGGTACGCGTGGGCCTTGTAGACGAGCGAGCCGAGCTCCTCGTCCATCATCCCGCCGATGTCGTTGTCCATGCGGACGCGGCGCTCCTCCTTCACCACCTCGCGCTCGCTGGTGAGCATCTCCTGGGAGATGCGCAGGGAGCGCATCCGGTCCGACTCCAGGTCCAGCACCGTCTCCAGCGCGTCCGACGAGAAGTCGTCGTAGTAGACCGTCATGTCGTGGGACGTGTACGCGTTGGAGCTGCCGCCGTTGGACTCGAGCGTCTTGTCGAACATCTTGGGGCCGTACTTCTTGGCCCCGTTGAACATCATGTGCTCGAACAGGTGGCTGATGCCGGTGATGCCGGGGCGCTCGTTGCGGCTGCCCACGTTGAAGAAGGTGTAGAGGCTGACGACGGGGGCCAGGTGGTTGGCCAGCAGGCGCACCTGGAGGCCATTGGGCAGCGTGGCCTCATGCACGTCGAACAGCGACTGGAGGGAGGGGTCCGCGGCGCGGGCGGGAGCCGACGTCTTCGAGGGGGCCTTGCGCATAGACCCCCACCGTATACAGGGCGCGGCTACAGGTCCACGACCCCTTCACGCAGGGCCATCACCACCGCCTCCACGTGGGAGTTGACCCCCATCTTCCGGTAGATATGAGACAGGTGCGTGCGCACCGTGCGCCGCTCCAGCGTCATCACCTGCCCCACCTCCGCGTTGGACAGGCCCTTGGCCACGTAGCGCAGCACCTCGAACTCGGTGGGCGTCAGCTTCCAGGGGTTGTCCGCCTTCTTCTCCGGCGTGGCGGGCTTGCCCTGGATGGACTGGAAGTAGTTCCAGAAGCGCCGGGCGATGATGGGCTCCAGCACGGTGCCGCCGCCCATGACCTCGTGGATGCCGGAGCGGATCTTCTCCGGGCCCACCCGCTTGACCAGGTAGCCGGACGCGCCCGCCTGGATGGCCTCGTAGACCTTCTGCTCGTCGTCGAAGGACGTGAGGATGAGGATCTCCACCTCGGGCGCCTGACGCTTCACCTTCTGCGTCACCTGGATGCCGTTGATGCCCGGCAGCTCCAGGTCCAACAGGACCAGCTGTGGCCGGACGCGGACGATGTCCTCGACGGCGGCCTCCCCTTCCTGGCTGCTGCCCACCACCTCCAGCTCGTCGAAGGTGCTCAGCACCTTGAGCAGGTTCTTGAGCAGCTGCGGCTGGTCCTCGACGACGAAGATGCGGGTGCGGTCCATGGAGTCAGTCACCGTCGGGGAGCGGGGCGGAAGTCGACCACGATCGAGGAGGTCAACTTCCCTCGTCGGATCTGAACGGACAGGGGCATGCGCTCGCCGGTGGCGCGCGCGACCAACTCCAGCTCGTGCGCGCCGACGCGCATGGGATAGCGCTTGAGGGGCGTGGTCCTGCTGATGAGCTTTCCGTCCAGATACACCTTGGCGGGCTCGTTGGTCGTGAGCGTCAGGTAGCCGCGCTGCGAGGCCGGAATCGCCTTCGCGGGGACGACCTCCTCCTCGGGCTCCTCCGCGCGCGGCTCCGGCTCCCGCTCCACCACCGCGGCCTTCGGCGCAGGCGCGGGCCGGGGGATGGGGATGGCGGGCGACGGGCCCGTGCCGAGGGGCTCGACCTCCTCCTCGGCGGGCGCCTCGGAATCACCCAGCCGCCACGCGGCGACCAGGAACGTCGCGAACCCCACCAGTGCCAGCACGCCGGCGATGGCGAGCCAGCGGCCCCGACGCGCCTCCGTCGCGAGGATGAGCCGCGCGCGGGTGCTCGGGCGGGCGGGCGCCGCGGAGCTCACGGGGATGTCCTGGGAGGTCGACGCCGGCACCGCCATGTCGGCGCGATGGCCCGGGCGAACCACCGCGGGCATGGGGTCCGGCAGCGTCTGCGGGCCCTTCTCCACGGGCGGCGGCGGACGCTTCGCACGGGCCGCGGCGCGACGGCCGGCGACGGAGAACTCCTCGTCATCATCCGACAGCGGAGACGGCGCGGAGAAGTCCTCCACCACGCGCATGCGAGCGTTGCGCGCCGGCGGACGCGCACCGGGGGCCGCCATTCCCGTCCCCTGCTGTCCCTGCTGACGCCGCGGCTTGGGCGGCGCGGCGCCCGGAGGCGCATCCCAGTCCTGCTCGACCGCCGCCGTGTGCGTCCCCTCCGTCCAGTCCTCTCCGTGAGCGGGGGCCTGGGGCGCGGGGGCGTCCTTCACGCGGGTCTGCGTGGAGGCGATGTCCTGCTCGTACTCCTCGGGCCGGTACTCGTCGAAGCCGGGGACGGACTCCTGGGTCTCCGCGCCGGCCTCCGCCTCCGTGAGCGCCCGACTGTAGGGAGCGCGCTGGACGATGGAGGCCTCGGGCTCCTCGGCGCCCAGGTCGTCCATCTCCGCGCCGGAGATGGGCTCCAGTTGGAACGGCTCCTTGAACGGCGGGGCCGTGCTGGCGACGCTGACCTCGTTGGGGAACAGCTCGTTGACGAAGCGGCGCACGTCCTCGATGCCCGGCATGCCGCCGCTGGCCGAGAGGAAGTTGCGGAGCGCGTTGGAGAACTCGCCGCACGAGCGGAAGCGCCGCCCGGCGTTGGGCTCCAGCGCGCGCAGGATGAGCGGATCCAACCGGCTGTTGATGCGCCGGTCCAACCGGCTGGGCGGCGGCAGCGACTCGCTGCGCCGCGTGGAGACGCCGCCGCTGCCCGGCACCACCGGCTCGCGCTGGGTGAGCAGCTCGTAGGCGATGGCGCCCAGCGAATACACGTCCGCCACCTCGGTGGCGGCCTCCCCTCGCGTCACCTCGGGCGCGCGGTAGGTGCCTCGACCGCGGCCCGCGAAGGACTTGCGCAGTTGGGGCACCGCGAGCAGCGCGCGCATGGCGCCGAAGTCACAGACGGCGGGCGTGCCGTTGCGCCCCAGCACCACGTTGCCGGGCGTGAGCGCGCCGTGGACGACGCCCGCCTCGTGCGCCTTCTGCACCGCGTCCAGGAGCTGGATGACGATGTAGAGCGCCACCGTGTACGGGAGGACGACCTCCTTGGTGTGCAGCCGCTGGAGCGCGGTGCCCAGGAGGTAGCCGTCCATGTCCTCGCGCACCACGGCGAGCCGCTGGCGCACGACGCCCATGTCCACCACGTGGAGGATGCCCGGGTGGCGCACGGGCTGGAGCAGGCGCGTCGTCTCCGCCAGGTCCAGCGCGTAGGCGGGGTCCGACGTCTTGGGGTGGAAGAGCTTGACCACCACTTCGCCCGAGGGAGCCTGGACGGCCTCGTAGAGCTCCGCGAGCTCTCCGGACTCGATGCGTCCCGTCAGACGGTAGGTGGCGCTCATCGCTTCTTTCGTGCCGGGCGGCGCCGACTCACGGCGGAAAAGACGAAGCCACACCAGACGCACGACTCGCCGCGTCGGCCCGGGGGCAGCTCCAGGGTACAACCCGGACAGCGGGGACGCGCGCGCCGGGACGCGGGCGCCGAGGGCTCGGTCGCACGCCGGGGCGACGCACGGGGCGCGGGCGGGGCGGACGCGGCGCGCAGGCGGGCCTCCAGCCGACGCACCCGGTCCTCGAGCGCGGCGACCCGGTGGGCCAGGCGCGCATGGAGGTCCTCGGGCGCTTTCGAGGGCTGACGTCGGGCGGGCGAACGCATCGCGGTCCGTCAGCGTGCCATGGCCCAGCGGTGCCCTCAAGGACCGAGCCGTGGGCCCGTACGCGTGTTATGTGTCGACGTCCCGTGGCTCCAACCCTGTCACCCTTCCGTCCGATCCCAGGCGGGCCCTCGCCGGACCCGCTTCACGGGAGCTTTCGTTCTCCACTCAACCGCGCGCGCGCCGAGGCCGCCGAGCGCCATGCCCAGCAGCTGCTCGAAGATGAGACGCTGACGCGGCTGCTCACCACCCGGCGCGAGCCGAGGGACTCGGTTCCGAGGGCGCGGGAGGTGTTCGTCAACCGCAACCTGCGCATGTCCGGCGTCGAGCTGATCGGCTTCGACATGGACTACACGCTGGCCATCTACCACATGCGCCGGCTCGAGCAGTTGTCGTTCGACATGACGCTCGCCAAGCTCATCTGCGAGTACCACTACCCCGCCGTCGTGGGGCACCTGCTCTACGACCATCACTTCGTGATGCGTGGGCTGGCGGTGGACCGGGTGAACGGCAACATCCTGAAGATGGACCGCTTCGGCCACGTGGGCCGCGCGTACCACGGGCTGCGGCCGCTCAAGTCGGAGGTCTCGCGGGAGCTGTACCGCAACAAGCGCGTGCGGCTGCGCAACCCGCAGTTCGCGTGGAACGACACGCTCTTCGCGCTGCCGGAGACGTGCCTGTTCGCAGGCATCATCGAGCTGCTGGAGTCGCTGGGCCAGAAGGTGGACTACGGCAAGCTCTACGACGACATCCGCGAGGCCATCGACGCGGTGCACCGGGACAACTCGCTCAAGCGCGAGGTGCGCAAGGACCTGGGGCGCTACGTGTTCCTGGACCCGGAGCTGGGGCCCGCGTTGCACAAGCTGCGCTCGGGTGGGAAGCGGCTGTTCCTGCTGACGAACTCCGCGTGGGACTACACGGACGCGCTGATGAAGTACCTGCTGGACGGACAGCTGCCGGAGTACCCGAGCTGGCGCAACTACTTCGACGTGGTGGTGACGGCGGCGGGCAAGCCGGGCTTCTTCACCGACGGCCGTCCGTTCCTCGAGCTGGATCCGTCCACCGAAGAGGGGCGCGTCATCGGCGAGGCCACGACCTTGGACCGCGGCAAGGTGTACTCGGGCGGCAACCTGGCGCGCTTCGAGGAGCTGACCGGTTACCGTGGGGAGAACATCCTCTACGTGGGCGACCACATCTACGGCGACATCCTCAAGTCGAAGAAGTCGTCGCTGTGGCGCACGTGCATGATCGTCCAGGAGATCGAGGACGAGATCACGTACACGGCCACGCGCCAGGAGGAGATCGGCACGCTCACGCAGATGGAGATCCTCCGCGAGCGCCTGGACGACGAGGTCAACCACCACAAGACGCTCTTGAACCTGCTGGAGCGTCGGTTGGACCGCGAGCCGCTGACGCCGGAGGAGCGCGAGGCGACGGAGGAGCAGCGCCGTCAGCTCAAGTCGGAGCTGGACAAGATGCGCCGCGCGCTGAAGGAGGCGACGGACATCGCGGACACGCTGGAGGAGGACGTCGAGGAGGGCTTCAACCCGTACTGGGGCCTGCTGTTCAAGGAGGGCAACGAGAACAGCCGCTTCGGCTACCAGGTGGAGCAGTACGCGTGTCTGTACACCAGCCGCGTGTCGAACTTCCTGCACCACTCGCCCATGCAGTACTACCGCTCGCCCAGGGACCAGATGCCCCACGAGCAGGCCGGAGCGCTCTCCGCGCGCCTGTCGCCCATGGGCGGCGAAGGACCTCCGAAGGGCGCGGGGAAGGACTGACGCTCACGGTGCCTGGGGCAGCGCGGCCACCCTGCCCCAGGTGACGTCCGAGAAGCGCGAGGTCGGCTCCGGAGCAATCCCCAGCTTGCGCAGGTCATCCGAGTAGCGCGCGCCCTTCACCACCACCCAGCGGCGCGCCACGCGTCGGGCCTCCTGCAGCGCCTCCGCCGTCAGCGGCGCGTGCTCCGCGAAGAGCCGCAGCACCTCGAACGCGGCCTGCGCCTTCTTCGGCTTGCCGAACATCGGGTCGAAGAACACCACGTCGAACGACGCGGAAGCCAACCCCTTCAGATACGCGTGCGCGTCCGCGTGGTGCACCTCGATGGCGCACGAGTCCGGCCCGAGCTCGAAGTGCCGCAGGCCCTCCGACGCCACCGCGCACAACGGGAGGCTCTTCTCCACGCCCACCACGCGCCCGGCGGGCCCCACCGCCAGCGAGGCCACCAGCGCGTCCTGCGCCAGGCCCAGCGTGCAGTCCAGCACTGCGTCTCCGGCGCGCAGCTCCGCCACCCGGACGAAGGTGTCCGGCTCCCCCGCCGCCAGCCGCAGCCGCCTCAAGTGCGCCATGCCCGCATGGAACCCGAAGGAACCGCCTGGCGCCCACAGCGTCACGCCGTCATCCCCCACCACCAGCAGGGCCTCGGCCTTGATGCCCAGCCACGGGGCGATGCCCTCCTTCGGCTTGCGCGACATCCACGGCAGCCCCCAACGCGCGGCCACCGCCCGGGCCTCCTCTCGCTGGGCCTCGTCCGCCTTGCTGCTCGTCGTCACCGCCAAGGGCACCGGTTGCATGAACGCCGCGCATCCTGCCCCAGGCCCACCTCAACGCAACGCATCAGGACGCAAGTCCGTCCTCTCACGAATGTCGGGATTTAGACCCTAGTAGCTAAAATTTCCGAACATCATAGGAATTCTTGTCTGCCCGGCCTAAACCTCTACTTCCTTCGGATGGTGGAGAAAGCCGAGGCCACCATGCGGAGGTTCCCCCTGGAGAACGCGCATGCGTAACAGAGCAACAGGAATGGCCGTGGCATTGCTGTTGGCGGGCCTCGCGGCGAGCACCGCGAGCGCCGCCACCTATGGCGCTCAGCCGTCTGGCTCGTCCGCCATCTTCTTCATCGACACCACGTCGTGGGCCGACATCCACTACAAGGTGAACAACGGTGGGCAGCTCAACATCCGGATGGCCGTGACGAACGGCCGCAACCAGTACACGGTGAGCGGGCTGAACACCGGCGACGTCGTCGACTATTCGTTCACGTACTGGGACGTGGCGTGCAACTGCGCCTACGACACCGCCTGGGCGCGCTACACGCACTCTGGCACGCAGACGCCGGACGCGGGCTCCGGGACACCGGACGCGGGCCCCGGGCCTCAAGACGCCGGCCCTGCCCCCGACGTGGGCAACATCGTGCCGCTCTTCAACAGCGGCACCGCGCAGGAGCCCGCCACCACGCAGAACACGACGTCCGCGCTCATCACCCGCGTGGGAGATCGCGTCCGTGACAGGCACGCGCGCGAGTCCCAGTACCAGGCGTACGACCACTACCTGGCGCGCTACTTCGAGAACCGCACCTTCTGGCTCGAGATCATCGACGAGGTGGCCAAGGGCGGCAGTCAGATCAAGGTGAACCTGCACACCGTCTACCCCCACGACGGCACCAACTTCCGCGCCTTCTTCCGCGGCCTCAACACCGTGGCGGAGTACTTCCACAACGGCACCTTCGAGCGGGTGAACGACTACCTCTACACCGCCAGCGTCAACTTCAACGCCAAGGAGGGCCGCGCCATCCGCGTGGGCGACCGGATGGAGATCGAAGCCGGCGTCTTCCTTCGACAACCGGTGGAAGGCCGCTTCAACTACTACGGCCGCGCCCTGCTCTATATCGTCGGCACCGCCGGCATCGTCCCCTTCGAGGGCCAGGGCGCCATCCTGGACTCGTTCCCCCTGCCGGAGACGGCCTGGCTCGGCGGCCGCACCACGCTGAACTACCCGTACTCCAACGAGCCGCGAAACCGGTTCCTCCAGATGGCGCTGAACATCGCGCCGGTGAACGCGCAGCCCTTCGTCGAGGGCCGGCGCCTGCACCACACCGACTTCAGCGACGGCAGCCACTCGGAGCCGGGCAACCCGCTCTTCACCGCGCACGCGAACAAGCTCGGGCCGAACTACATCTCCCGCTCCTGCATCGCGTGCCACACCCAGAACGGCCGGGGCCTGCCGCCCGCGGTCAACACCACGCTGGGCAACTACGTGGTGAAGGTGGGACGCGTCAGCGGCACCACGGTGACGGCGGACCCGTTCATCGGCTTCCGCCTCCAGCCGCGCAGCACCAGCGGCACGCCCGAGGCGGACGTGCGCATCGCCAGCTGGACGACGAGCACCGGCACCTTCGCGGACGGCACGCCGTACGAGCTGCGCAAGCCCAACTACAGCTTCCTCAACGTCATCCCGACGAACCACTCGGCCCGCATCACCCCGCAGCTGGTGGGCCTGGGCCTGCTGGAGGCCATCCCGGAGACGTCCGTGGCCGCGCTCGCGGACCCGAACGACAGCAACGGCGATGGCATCTCCGGCCGAATGCAGGCCGTCGTCGACCCGGAGACGGGCCAGACGCGGCTGGGGCGCTTCGGCTGGAAGGCGGGCATCGCGCGGCTCAAGCACCAGGTGGCCGAGGCCCTCAATCGGGACATCGGCGTCACCAGCGCCGTGTTCCCCTCCCTGGACTGCGGCTCCTCGCAGCAGGGGTGCTCGGGCACAAGCCAGGAGCTGAACGCCACGGACCTGGACAAGATGGTCCGCTACGTGGCGCTGCTCGGCGTGCCCGCGCGGCGCGACCTGCGCGACACCCAGGCCCAGCGCGGTGAGACGCTCTTCCAGAACGCCGGCTGCGCGAAGTGCCACGCGACCAGCTTCACCACCAGCGCCTTCCACCCGAACGCGGAGCTGCGCGGCCAGACGATCCGTCCGTACACGGACCTGCTCCTGCACGACATGGGCGCGGGGCTCGCGGACAACCTGCCCGAGGGCATCGCCAGCGGCGCCGAGTGGCGCACGCCTCCGCTCTGGGGCATCGGCCTCACGGCGGGCGTCAGCGGCGGCGAGGCGTACCTGCACGACGGCCGCGCCCGCTCGCTCACCGAGGCCATCCTCTGGCACGGCGGTGAGGGTCAGGCCGCTCGCAACGCGTTCGCCGGCATGAGCGCCGCGGACCGCGCCGCGCTGCTGCGCTTCCTCCAGACGCTGTAACCGAAGCCTCATCCCGGGCTCGGGGAGTCCGCCACACGCGGGCTCCCCGGGCTCGGAGGACTCAAGCCTCGTTGACGGCCTGCAGCTTCCGACCGCCCTGCATGATGGCCACGGTGACCGACTGGTTCCGGCCGTTGCGCTTGGAGTGGTAGAGGCACTGGTCGGCCAGGTCGATAAGCTGCTGCTTCTCCATCCCGTTGTCCGGGAAGGTGGCGATGCCCAGCGACATGGTGATGCGCAGCGGGCCCATCTCGGTCTGGAAGACCTCCGCCTTCACCGCCTCGCGGATGCGCTCGGAGATGGTGTACGCGCCCTTGGCGTCCGTCTCCGGCATGATGATGACGAACTCCTCGCCGCCGTAGCGGGCGACGATGTCCGTGTCGCGCGCCATGGACTTGATGATGCGCGCCACGCCCTTGAGCACCTGGTCTCCCGTCGGGTGGCCGTAGGTGTCGTTGACGCTCTTGAAGTGGTCCACGTCCGTGAGGATGACGGAGCACTTGCGCTGGTAGCGCCGCGCCTGTGCCAGGATTTCGTCCGCCTTCGTCTGGAAGGTGCGGTGGTTGAACAGGCCGGTGAGGCCGTCCGTGGTCGCCATCCGCTCCATCTGCTCGTAGAGCTGCGCGCGCAGCACCGCCTGCGCGGCCTGGATGGCGATGACCTCGATCATCCGCAGCACGTCCTGCTCGAAGTTCGCCTTCTTGCGCGAGCCCGCCACCAGCGTGCCCAGGATGCGGTCACCCGCCACCAGCGGGAAGATCTTCAGCGCGCCCAGGCCGCGAATCTGCGTCTCGTCGTCGAAGATGACCTGGCGGTCCATCGCCTTCAGGTCACGCCCCGGCAGCGGCGCGCCGTAGCGCACCACGTTGGCGACCAGGCCGTTGTTGTCCTGGAACGAGCGCCCCTCCAGCGCCTTGCCCTGCGCCGTGACGCCCGTCATCCGCGCCACGCGGTGCATGCGCTTGCCTTCCACTTCCGACACCAGCGTCACCGCGCAGAAGTCCAGGCCCGCCAGCTGCCGGGTGCTCTCCAGCACCGCGACGAAGACCTGCTCGGGGCTGCCCGCGCGGTTGAGCTCCTCGATGGCGCGGAAGAACCGGTCCTTCTCGTCGCGCGTCTTGCGGATGTAGCTCATCACCCGCTCGACCTCGATGGAGCGCAGCACCTCGCCGGCGATGGTGGACAAGAGCTTCTCGTCCTGGTCGCTGAACGGCTCGTTGCCCAGCCGGTCCGCCACGAGCACGCCGCGCACCAGTCCGCCGCCCTCGATGATGGGCACCGCCAACAGCGCCTGCACGCCCGGGCCACCGCCGTCGTAGTACGAGACGCCCTTCAGGCCCTGGGGCGAGTTCATCCGCACCGGCGCGCGGCGCTTGAGCACGCCGCCGATGATGCCCTCCCCTGCCCCGAAGCGATCCCGCTGCACCCGGTCCGAGCCGGAGCGGCAGTCATAGAGCTTCAGGCTCCGGTCATCCGACGTGAGCAGGAACGCCGCGCAGGTGTGCGTGCGCAGCCCCGTCTCGGCGATCTCCAGCGCGGCGTGCACCGCGCCCTCAATCTCCTTCACCGAGGCGACGAGCCACTTCTCGTCGGAGCTCATGCCGCTGAAGCTGTCCTGCGTGCCGGAGCTCACCAGGCGGAAGGTGCGCGCGCGCTCCTCCACCTCGCGGATGCGCTTCTGCACCGCGTCGCTCTCCGCCCGGCGCGCCACCGCGATGCGCGAGGCGAGCACCAGGTGGTACAGGCCCGCGAAGAGCACGAGGAACGCCGAGTGCGTCGCGAAGCTGGCCGGGTTCGGCCACGGGCCGCCCAGCGTCACCAGCCCGTCGAACACCAGCGCCACGCCCAAGAGCGTCAGCCCCGCGTTGCGCGGCAGGAAGGCGACCAGGAACGCCATCAACAGATAGACGATGGGGAACAGCTCGCCGCCGCCGATGGCCACGACGATGAACGCCGCGGCGATCAACCCGCCGCCCAGCTCCAGGTCGTCGCGCAGGTCGATGACCGCGCCCACCGAGCCGCGCATGGCCCGGCGCCACGCCGCCACGGCGATGCCCACCAACAGGAACAGCACCAGCCCGGCCTCGGTCCACTCCAGGGTGTGCAGCCCCCGGAAGCCCCCGCGCGCCAGGTGCACGAAGGTGGACAGGCCCGCCGCGGCGGGGATGAGCCGCACGACGTGACGCAGCAACTTCCCGGGCGACGGAAACGTGCTCAGCGACGTCATGGGGACTCCAGGTGGAAGACGAGTTCGCCCGGCTTCACGTAGCCAAGCTCTTCACGGACGGCCCGCTCCAGCGCCGCGGGGTCCTTGCGCAGGGCGGCGATCTCCTGACGCAGCGCCTCGTTCTGCGCGTCCAGGGCGGCGTTGCGCTGCTGCAGCGCGCTCACGTCCTGACGCAGGGAGAGGTAGCGCCGGAAGCCCTTGGCGTCCGCCACCGACAGCAGGCTCAAGGCCCCCGCCACACCCACCGCCACACCCAGGAGCTTTCCGCGTGCCGTCATGAACGCCACGGACGGTACCAGCGAGCCTTGCCCCCGCAAGTAATCCGCTCCAGCCCTGTAGCAGTCGACGCGGCCTCACGCGCGCGCGACGCAAGCCGTGCGACTCGGAGCCGTCAGTCCTGCTTCAGGAGCTTCTCGATCGCCTTCGCCACGTCCGCGTGCCCCTCCACGCCCTGCCACCCGGCCACCGCGCGGCCACGCCTGTCGAGCAGCACCGTGGTGGGCAGCCCCTTGATGGGGCCGAAGGGGCTGCGGCCGTCGATGATGCGCTCGGAGGCGAGCAGCACCGGGTACGGCGACGCGTAGTGGTCCGCGAAGGGCTGGAGCACGCGGGCGCCCTCCAGGTCCATGCCCACGGCCACCACCTGGAAGCCCTGGGCGCCGTACTCGCGCTGGAGCGCCTCCAGCGTCGGCATCTCCGCCAGGCACGGGAAGCACCACGTGGCGAAGAAGGAGACCAGGACGACCTTGCCGGACAGCTTGCCCACGTCGTGGCGCGTGGGCCCCACCGACGGCAGGGCCAGCGCGTGCAGGAAGGCCGGCCCCGCGTCCACCGGCCGCGACCCGGCGCAGCCCGCCGACGCGACGGTCAGCAGGACGGCACAGGCCGCGACCCGGAGGACGGCCCGCATGTCACGCTTCCGAGGGTGGGCCGCCACCGCGCTGGCAGTCACGACACAAGCCGTACAGCTCCATCTTGTGCGACGTCACCGTGAAGCCGTGCTTGCGGGCCACCGCGTCCTGGAGCGTCTCGATGCGGTCGTTCTCGAACTCGACGATGGTGCCGCAGCGGGTGCAGATGAGGTGGTCATGATGGTCCCTCCCCGCCGCCGCCTCGTAGCGCGTCTGGCCGTCACCGAAGTTGCGCGCGTGGGCCAGGCCGCACTCGTTGAGCAGCTTCATGGTCCGGTACACGGTGGCCACGGAGACCTTCGCGTCCTGTGAGCGAACCTTGTTCCACAGCTCCTCCACCGACAGGTGGCCGCCGACGGCGAAGAAGGTGTCGATGATGAGGCTGCGCTGCCGCGTGCTCTTGAGGCCGTGTTGGGCCATGTAGCGGGCGAGCACCTCGTCCTTGTCCTTGATTTCTTCGTGGCCCTGCATGGAAATCCCTCGGTAGGAGGCCGGCCTTGCGGCGCCCCTCCTCATCCTTGTTGTAACCGCGCCGAGCGAATCGCGCGCTTCCCGCCCCGCCCCAGGCTCCGGTCATCCTCGAAGTAAAGCGTCAGCGACGACTGTTGGTCTCCGGACGTGGGGCATCTGATACCTCCAGCCCACCCCGCCGGCAACGTCCGGCAGCCGGTGCCAGCAAGCCCTCCCCCCTCCGCTCGCCCCCCATCGCGACTTGCAACCGCCACAGGCTGTTTAGAATGGAGTCGGACTGGCTCATTGACACCTGTCTGGCCGCGAAGATAGAGGCATCCGCCCTCGTAAACGAGCATTTTTCCGCACCTTTCCATGACCAGCCCCTGGCAGAGAAGACGACAGCCCGACGACGTTCCCACCCCCGTGGCGGTTGCCGTCTCGGATTTCTGCCGGCGCGCGAAGTCGCCGGCCCCCGCCCCGGAAGTCCGGGAAGCACTCGCCTTGTTGGCCGAGGACGACGACTTCCGGGTCCGAGCCCTCGCCGACGGTGAGCCGGAGACCTCCCCCCTCGGCCCCTTCGCCGTGGTGGACATCCTCCAGGGCACCGCCCCCGCCGTCGCCGCGCAGCGTCAGTCCTGCGGCTTCTACGACGTGGCGCGGGAGCTGGCCTACGTGCGCGAGCAGAAGACGCCCAAGCCCGCGCCCGCCGCCAGCCCGGCCATCCCCTCCTTCGCCACCCCGGCCCCCCAGCCCTCGGGCGACGGCGCCAGCAAGGCGGCGAAGAAGGGCGCCAAGGCCGAGGAGCCCTCCATCCTGGAGCGCATCGCCCCCAAGAAGCGCGTCGCCGTGGACGAGGAGACGACCTCGCCCATGGATCAGGACGAGGGGCACAGCTTCCTGCGCCGCGACCTGCCCCGCCCCCGCGGCCGGTTCACCCGCGTGGAGGCGCCTCGCAGCCCGTTCGTGGAGCTGACGCGCCAGAGCGGCAAGGACGTCCTGGAGGCCTCGCTGGAGGGCTCCGAGCACCGCTTCGCCCTGCTGCGAAACCTCTCGCACCGCTTCAATGGCTCGCGTGGAGACCTGTCCCTGGTGGATCTGGAGACGGTGCTGCGCGATCACGGCCTGCTGGAGGCGCTGCAGGAGAAGGAGCGACTCCAGCTCCTGGACGCCTACACGCAGCAGCGTGGCGCCACGGGCCGGGTGGGCTGGGCGCTGGGCGTGAGCCCGCCGGAGCTGCAGCGGCTGGTGTCCGCGGTGGGGCTGACCGAGGAGGTCGAGGCCCTGCGCGAGCGCTTCCGCCGCGAGGCGCTGGCCACGTCCCATCTGACGCACCGGCTGGATCTGCTGGGGCGCGAGAAGTACCTCGCGGACCTGGGCATCCAGCGCAAGTTCAACGACTCGCTCCGCAAGGAGCTGGAGCGGCTGCTGAAGGACGAGGTCCCCACCGCCTCGGACCTGCACGGCCTGGCCGAGGCCGTGGGCCGCAAGTATGGCTCGCCCGGTGAGCTGGTCTTCCGCGCCATCGAGCGCCTGGGGCTGGCGGAGGGGCTGCGCAAGCAGCTGCACTCCGGTGGCCCTTCCTCAACACCCTGAAGAGGCAAACCACCCATGCCCATCTACGAGTACGCCTGCCAGAGCTGTGGAAAGATCATCGACGTGCTGCAGAAGATCTCCGACCCGACGCCCGCGGCCTGCACCGCCTGCGGCGCGGAAGGCTCGCTGACCAAGGTGGTCAGCCGCTCCAGCTTCGTCCTCAAGGGCGGAGGCTGGTACTCGGACCTGTACAGCTCCACGAAGAAGGACGGCGACTCGTCGTCCTCCTCCAGCTCGTCCTCGAGCAGCAGCTCGTCCTCGTCGAGCAGCGCGTCGTCCAGCAGCAGCTCGTCGTCGAGCAGCACGCCCGCCGCGTCGAGTCCCGCCGCCTCCACGCCGGCGGCGGCCTCCAGCGACAAGAAGTAGCCGCCCGGGCGGGAGGGGCTGAAAATTCGCGCGGGGTCCGGGAGCGACGCACACTCGCTCCCCGTGCCCTTCCCTCCCTCCAAGCGTCCTCCCCGTCGCTGCGCCCTGTGTGGCCATCCGGAGCTCACGGATACGCGCGGGCTCGGCCGCTTCCTGCTCGTTCCGGACCCGCATGGCCGAGGCCCCGTGTGTCCGTCGCAGCGCGGCTGCCGTGGCGGCAAGCGGGACAGCGCGGCCGAGTCCACGCTGACGCAGGCCTCGCGCTGAGCTAAACCGGGACCTCCCGCGCTCCCTGTCGCGGAAGGTGCCCCGATGCTCGCTCGACGCCCCCATTCCCTCCTGACAGTCCTCGTGCTGACCGCGCTCGCGGCCGGCTGCGGCAACTACACCCGCATGGCGCCGGACGCCCGCACGTCCCTCCAGCGGACCCTCACCGGCCCCGACGCGGAGCAGTACCTGCGCCTGTCCGGCAACGTCACTCCCTTCTTCGGCGACGGCTCCAAGCGCCTGCTGACGCCCTACGCGCCCGAGGACGTGCGCCTCCTGGACGACAGCAGCGGCAAGCCCATCTCCCCCGGCGCGGTGGAGCGCACCCTGCCGGTGGGCACGAAGCTGCGCATCACCAAGGTGGAGTTCCCCACCGCGTGGGTGGTGGCCGAGCGCGTCCTCTACACCCCGCGCACCTGGCCCTGGGTGTACCTGGCCGAGGACGGCGCGAAGCCCGACGCCCCGCCCCTCATCCTCGTGCTGCCGCCCAACCTGGATCAGCCCAACGACTTCCGCGCGGAGCTGGAGAAGTACCTCTCCCCGCAGAACCCCAAGGCCCTGATGGAGGCGTTCGCCGCCCCCGTGCGCGACGCCATCCGGGAGAAGCGCCTGGTCGCCAACATGTCGGCGGACGCGGTGCGCATGGCCTGGGGCCCGCCGGAGCTGGTGCGCCGCTCGCTGGAGGGCGCCGCCAAGAACGAGGAGTGGACGTACCCGGGCGGGCGCCGCAAGGCCTTCCTGTCGGACGGCCGGCTCGCTCGCGCCGAGGAGGCCGGGGCCTCCGTTCTGCCTTGAGACGAGGCCGGGGCCTGCGTGCCGCCCTGAGCCGCCGAGGCCCTACCGGCGACCGCCGCCACCACCGCGGCGGCGCTTGCCACCCCCACCGCCGCCCTGCTTGCGGGCCGCCTGGGCCTCCCCCGGGCGCGTCAGCCGGGGCAGCTCGCCGGCCATCACCGGCCAGAACTCGCCCTTGAGCAGCTCGGCGATGAGCTGGGCCTGCGACGTCACCGGGTTCTTGAAGAACGTGGCGCCCCGGCCCACCTCGTCCAGCGAGCCCCGCGCGTCGCTGCCACCGGTGCACGGCAGCTTGAGCGCCTCGGCGGCCTCCACGGCCAGATCATTGGACGTCTGCTTCACCCGGGCGTTGTAGCCCTCCACCGCGCACAGCACGTTGAGCGAGCGGACGTAATCCATGGCCGGGTTCGGAGAATCCCTGTCGAAGGGCCGGGCGGCGACGATGGCCGCACCCAGGGCCTTCACCTTGGGCAGACACTCCGCGGCGCTCCAGGGCTTCTCGCGGTTGCTGCCCCACATCTGCACGGGCTCCGGGGCCAGCTCCGGCTTCGGGAAGAAGCACAGGTATTGGCCTCGGTCCGTGACCAGCTCCAGCCCGACGAAGACCTTCACCTTCGCCTTCGCACCAATCTCGAACAGCTCGTCGCAGCCGTCCTGGGTGTTCGTCTCGGTGAAGGCCACCCCGTCCAGGCCGAACATCGCGGCCCGTTCCAGCACGGCGCGAGGGTCCAGCTCGCACCCCTTGGACAGGTGGGAATGGGCGTGCAGGTCGATGAGCATGGGCGCCGCTCCCTAACAGGCTCCCCCGGGGCTGTCGAGCCCGTGCTGCCCGCCCCGCCCCTCTCAGGCGAAGGCGTAGGACTGGAAGGTCCCCTGCTTGGCCTGCGTGTTCTTCTCCTCGTAGGTGCGGATGAGGTAGCCCATCAGCATCAGCGAGGACGTGTTCTCCAGCACCCGGGACGGGTCCTTCGAGATGAGATTGGCGCTGTAGTTGAGGAAGAACTGCGCCAGCTCCTCCCCCGCCTCCTTGACGATGAGCGCGTTCAGCGCGGTGGGCTCCATCGTCCGGATGGTGTTGATGAAATCAACCGCCAGATCCTTCTTGGTCTTCACGTCCACGGGCCTGCCCCCTTCCCCAACACGCCGCCACTCGTGGCCCCTGCCGCGAGCGCCCCCAACCGGGTGCGACCAGGACAATCTAGGCATGTCCCCCGCGCTGCAAACCCCCGCCACGAGGCCACCCCCACACCCCCCGCCAGGAAGCCGGGTTTTTGACACCTCTGAACACCCCGTGCGATAAAGCCCCCTTGTCCTGTGTCGGGACCGCACAAGGAGTGGCAGGCGATGTTCACGGGCGTGAAGGTCTTCTCCGCCACCAAGGCGAAGGAGCGCGAGGAGCTGGGTGAGAACGTCACCCGTTGGATGAAGAGCAACTCCGATCTGGAGATCGTGGATCGCGTGGTGTGCCAGTCGTCCGATAACGAATTCCACTGCTACACCCTCGTGCTCTTCTACCGGCACGGGAAGCAGCAGCAGCCGTCGCAGCCGTAGTCTCAGGCAGTCCCCGCGGCCCTCTCGGGTCCGCGGTCCGGAAGGGGGCGGCCCCCTCCTCCCTCATCCCGAGCGGCCTATTCGGCGCGAGGCACGTACACGGCGACGCTGCGCGCGGGGACGACCAGCTGGGTCTCCGTGCCGGCGAGCTGGAGCGTCCTTCCGCTGAAGACGTCCACGTACGTCGCGGCGCTGGCCGCCAGGCTCCCCAGGGGCTCCACCACCAGCGGGCGCTCCACGTCGCTCCGGTTGATGGCCACCACCGCGCCCTGCCCGTCCGGCAGCGAGCGCTGGTACACGTACAGGTCCTTCTCCACGCGCAGGGTGTTCCGCGAGCCCGTCTGCAGCGCCGGCGACGCCCGCCGCGCCTGACCCAGCTTGCGCACGTGCTCGAGCAGGTCCGCCTCCAGCTCGGTGAGCGTGGAATCGAAGCGCATCAGCCGGCGGTTGTCCGGGTCTCCCGCGCCGGGCAGTCCCACCTCGTCGCCGTAGTAGATGAGCGGCACGCCGGGCTGGGTGAGCACGAAGGTGAAGCCGTACTTCGCCTTCTCGAACGCGGCCGCGTCCGTCACCGTGGCCGCCGGGCGCGCGCTGCTCCAGGGGTCTCCGCCCTCCCCGTCCAGCTGCTTCGCGGCCTGGGACATGAAGCGGGCCACGTCGTGGTTGCCCAGGAAGGGCGAGTTGAGCGTGCCGGGCGCGTAGTAGACCTCGTTCTCGCGCACGGCCTGGTCCACGCGCTCCAGGCTCTGGCCGTCCGCGAAGGCCTCGCGCACCGGCCAGTACAGCGGGAAGTCGAACTGGCCATCCAGCTCGCGGGGGCTGATGTAGCGGGCGATCTGGGAGCGGCCATCCGCGCCCACGAAGGTCTCACCCACCAGGTAGAACTCGGTGCCCGTCATCGCGGTGAGGTCGCGCAGGCGCCCGCGCAGGGTGCGGCCCGCCACCTGGTCCATGTGCTTCACCGCGTCCATGCGGAAGCCGTCGAAGTCCGCCTCCTCCAGCCACCACAGCGTGTCCGCGATGAACTGGTCCACCATGTTCGACGAGCGCCAGTTGAAGTCGGGCAGGTAGTCGGTGAACTTGCACGTCAGCCGCTTCTCCTCCCAATCGCAGTCCTGGCTGCCGCACACGCAGCTGGCGGAGGTGTTGAACCAGTCGTCCTCGCGGTGGGTGACCCAGTACGGGTGCTCCTGGTGCACGTGGTTGAGCACCAGGTCGGCGATGACGCGGATGCCCTTCTTGTGGGCCGCGGCGGTGAGCGCGCGCAGCTCCTCGAGCGAGCCGAAGCGGTGCTGCGTGGTGCGCGGCCGGGTGGGCCAGTAGCCGTGGTAGCCCGAGTAGTACTTGCCGCCCGTGCCGATGAAGCGGCCCTCGGGGTTCTGGTCCACCGGCGAGATCCACAGCACCTTGACGCCCAGCGAGTCGAAGTAGCCGTCCTCCAGCTTGCGGGTGATGCCGGCGAAGTCGCCGCCCTGGTAGTTGGCGATGGGGTCCACGTCCGCCACCGGCCCGTCATTGTCCGGGCGGGCGTTGAGGAAGCGGTCCGTGAACGCGAAGTACATCAGCCCGGACTCCCACCGGAACTTCTGGGGCTCCACCCAGAACGGCAGGTAGAGCGGCTCGGCCGAGCGGCCCGCCTTGTCCGTGGCCACCACCTTCACGTGGTGCTTGCCCTGCCCCAGCGCCTCCTCGCGCAGGGTGATGCGGCCCGTCTTCGCGTCGAACGCGTCGGGGCGCGGCTGGCCATCCAGCGTCACCACCACCTTGCCCGTGTCGGGGCCGGCCTCGTCGGTGCCGTCGACGTACGCGACCTCCACGTCCAGCACGCCCTCGGGCGTCGCGGTGAAGCGGCGCAGCTCCAGCATGGGCTGCCGGCAGTCGGGCACCGTCAGGCGCGAGTACTCCTCCGCGCGCACCCAGCGGGAGTACGGGTTCTGCGGGTCCATCACCTGCTGCTGGCCGATGACGAAGCGGTAGCCGTAGTCGCGCGGCTCCAGCCCCTCCAGACGCGCGGTGTAGACCCCGTCACCCCGGTCCGCCATGCGCAGCGCGGAGGAGGAGAAGCCATTCCATTCCCCCGCGACCGACACCGCGCCCACGAGCGACTGCTGCGGCGCGTACGTCAGCACCACCTCGCAGGTCCGGACGGGGATGGAGTCTTCGGAGTCACCACAAGCCGCGGAGAGGAGCAACACCGGAAGCGCGAGCGAACGGACCATGCGGGAGTGCGTCATGCGAGCGCCTTTCTACGGGAGGCCCGCTCGGTTTTCCAAGCCCCCACCCGGCGCCTTTTTGACTCGCCGCATCACGCCCCGGGATTGACCGGCACCGGACACCCGGCCGTCTCGGGCCTTCCTATTGCTGGGAGGCGCCCGTCACGCCCTCGTACTCCTGCAGCGCGCGCAGCACCTTGCTCGCCTGGGGGTGGCTGCTGGGCGCCAGGTCCAGGAAGAGGCGGTAGTGCTTCGCCCCCTCCTCCTTGCGCCCGAGCCGGGCCTCCACCGAGCCCAGCAGCAGGTGGCACTCGTAGTTCCCAGACTCCACGGAGATGCACTCGCGGGCCTTCGCCCTGGCCGGCTCGTACTGCTTCGACCTGAGCAGCTCACGCACCTCGGTCAGCAGCTTCTGGCCCGGGGTCTCGGGCTCGGGCGTCTCGTCGATGACCAGCGAAGCCGCCGGCCGGGGTCCGGAGGGTGCCTTCGCGGTCCCCTGGCGCTGGGGCGACGGAGGGGGCTCCGTCGGGCGGGCCGAGTCGGCGAAGTCCTGGTCCAGCGCGCCCTTGGCGGACGTGATTCGGACCTCCACCTGGCCCTGGTTGTCCGAGGGGTCATCGTCCACGAAGCCGCAGTGGAGCCCGTGGACGCCGGTGAGCGGGACGTCCGCGCCCTGGGACAGGAGGAAGCGCCTGGCGCGGGCCGGAGGCGTCCCGGGGCCGTCGCGCTCCAGGGAGACCTGCTGGACACAGGCCACCGTCACCACCGGCCCCTGCTCCGGGCCGCGGGTGAAGGCGCCCGTGCCCACCGACGACAGCGACAGCGTGTAGCTGTCCGAGGGGTCCATCCCGTCGAGCAGGAAGCTGCGGCCCACGTCGGTGACCATCCACTCCGGGTGGATGAGCAGCTTGCGCTCCTGATGGGTGCGGGTGTTCACCACGGAGACGATGCGCTCGGGAAGGTCGTCCTGGGGCGTGGGCCCGCCCACCGTGAAGACCATCACCGACGCGGCGCCCGCCGGCGGCGTGTCGCGACCGACCATGCCCACCGCCGCGTCCGCCGCGACGTTCTTGCCCGTCAGCAGGTAGAAGAGGCTCGGCAGGGGCTTGGCCCGGTCCGCCGCGGTCAGCGACGTCGACTCCGTGACGCGGTAGGTGTGCGCCGGATCCATCGCGCCCAGCGCCGCGCGCCCGGAGGACACCGCGAACAGGTGCCGGGCCGCGTCCAGCCGGAACGAGGCGACGGGCATCCGGGCGGAGTCCACGCCCTCCTTCCTGGGCGTCACCACCGCCTGCTGCGCCGGCTTCACGACGGGCGGCCCCGGCGCCACGCGAGGCGCGTCCGCGTCCTTGAGCTGCGGGCCGGGCAGCGGGGGCCTCGCCGGCCCCGCGCTCGCGGGCTTGTCCGGCGGCATCCAGTCCGCCTTGAGCCGGTCGAAGGACGACCACAGGAGCGCCAGCAGGATGAGCAGCCCCGTGCCCACCACGACGTGGTGCGTGGAGATGCGGAAGCCGTTCTCGAAGAAGCCGCCCCGGTCCGGCGAGTTGCCGTCCGTGTCGTCCTCGTCCTCCGCCAGGCTCTGACCGCCGTCGGGCAGCTCGCTCGGGTGGCTCTCCTGCGTCGCGGGCTCGGTGCGCAGCTCCGGGGCCGACAGCTCCGTGGGCCGGGGCAGCAGGTTGGTGGTGGCGCGCCAGACGGACAGCTCCTCCACGAACGAGGCGGGGACCTTGGTGTCCTTGCCCAGCTCCGTCATGTCGGGACGGAACAGCTCGCGCAGCAGGTAGGCGGCGGACATCGCGGAGAAGCGTGGCGCGGCCTTGAAGAGGAACCCCGCGAGCGCGTCGCCGAAGGCATGCGCGGACTCGAAGCGGTCCTCCTTCCGCACCGCGAGCGCCTTGTGGAGGATGGCGTCCAGGCGCACCGGCACGTCCGGCCGCACGTCCCGCGCGCGAGGCATCGGCTGGCGCGTGTGCAGCTTGTGCAGCACCGCGTACTCGGGCCCCTCCAGGGGCAGCCGGCCGCACACCATCTCGAACAACACCACCGCCGTGGCCCACACGTCCGTGCGCGCGTCCACCTCCTCGCCCCGGGCCTGCTCGGGGGAGAAGAACAGGTACTTGCCCTTCACCACGCCGGGCGCGGTGTCGAAGCTGCGCAGCGAGCGCGCCTTGGCGATGCCGAAGTCGACGATCTTGACCTGGCCCTCGTAGCTGATGAGCACGTTGTCCGGGGAGATGTCCCGGTGCACGATGTGCAGCAGCTCACCCTTGTCGTCCGTGCGCGTGTGCGCGTAGTGCAGCCCCCGGCACATCTCCAGGGCGATGTACGTGGCGATGGGCACCGGAAGGCTGGCGAACTGCGAGCGCAGCGCGCGCTTCATCACCTTGTTGAGCGGCTGCCCGTCCACGAACTCCATGGCCAGGAAGTACTCGCCATCCACCTGCCCGAAGTCGAAGACCTGGGCGATGGCGCCGTGCGACAGCGAGGCGGAGATGCGCGCCTCGCTGATGAACATGGAGACGAACGCCTCGTCGTTGGCGTACTCCGGCAACACCTTCTTGATGAGGACGGGCTTGGTGACCCCCGCGGCCCCCAACAGCTGGGCCCTCCAGGTCTCCGCCATCCCCCCGCGGCCGATTCGCGACTGGAGCTCGTACCGGCCAAACTGTTCGTGCTGCGCATTCGCCATTGCGGCGTAGGGTATCCCGGGGCATCCCGTTCAAAAAGGGTCGTCAGGGAATACCCGCGACCTCTCATCTCCCGAGGGGCGGGGGCGTTTTCCCTGAATTTGTCTGGCCATACGTCTGGAGGATGCCATTCACCGAGCGCGCCTCGGGGTGGTGGGGGTGGCGCTTGACGAAGGTCCGATAGCGCTCGAGGGCGCCCTCGGTCCTGCCGAGCAAGAGCTGCATGGCGCCGGAGAGGACGAGGCAGTCGGGCTGCTCGGGAGCCATGCGCAGACAGTCCTCGGCGAGCAGGAAGGCGTCGTGGTGCTGACCGGAGCGCGCCAGCCGTTGCGCCTGGAGGGCCAGACGCTCGGCCTCCTCGTGATTCGGAGTGGAGGGCCGGCGCGCCTTCTCCCATGGGGTGACGTGGACCTCGGCCTCGCCCTCGTTGTCGAAGCTGGCGTCGTCGATGAAGGCGCAGCGCAGGCCCTGGATGCCGCGGACGCGGGCCTCTCGCCACTCGGAGATGAGGACCTGCAGGGGCTGCTCGGCATGGGCACCCGGCTCGCGGGGGCCCGGGGCGGACTCGTGGGGGGACCATTCGAGGCAGGCCACCTGGGCGGCCGGGCCGTGCGCGCGGCCTCGGAGGAACACGCCCTCCCCTCGGGGCACGAGTGAGAGGGCATAGGTCTGCCGGACGTCGAGCCCCTTGATGCGGAAGCCCTTGCGAGCGGAGAGGCGCATGGGCTCGGGGTGGAAGGTGAAGCGCTGTTGGTCCTCGGTGTTGACCTTGCGGAGGTAGACGGACTGGGGCGAGAGGTCCTCTCGCGTGGGCTCGCCGAGGGTGAACAGCGAGATGGCGCGGACGCCCTGGAGGGTGATGGGGTGGCGGGACACGATGCCCTCGCGGACCTCGGGACGGACCGCGTCTCCGGAGAGCAGGAAGAAGACGAGGGGCTCCCTGCGCGGCGTGGGCTCCTGGATGAGCGGGTCGGCCATCCACTTCGCCTGCGTCATCCCCCAGAAGCTGTAGCTGGCCGAGGCATCGAGGCGGGAGAAGGCGACCAGGTCGAGCGGCACGCGCAGGACGTGGCGCTTCGAGTCGAGCACGAAGGCCGTCTCCTTCGGGTACTCGCCCACGGACTCGGGCTCGTCGGTGGGCTCGGTGCCGTCGGCTCCTGGCGAACCGTGGGGCGAGACGGCCACGAGCGGCCGTGGGTCCGGGGACGCGGCGGTCGGGTCACCGGGGGCAGGCTGGGGTCGCGCCCGCGGACGGAGGGGGTTCGCCCCACCGGGTTCCGTCGGAGCGGGGATGGGCTGGGTCGGGGAGATCTCCCCGGGCTCGGACCGCCTCGATACGAGGAAGGGGATGGCCACCGCGGAGAGCAGCAGCAGGGCGGCGCCCGCGGCGATGACGGTTCGACGATGACGCCTCGGGATGGAGATGGAGGCGAGCCGGACCGTGGGCGCGCTCCCGGCGGGAACCGAGTTCAGCACCACGGTGGGCGCGTTCGCGGCGCGCGCCGAGGCCTCCTGATTCGACATGGGCGCCATCCCCGCGGGCAGCGTGCGACGCGGAGGCGGCGACGCGGGGAAAGGCGGGGTCGGCACGGCGTCCGAGCGAAGCACCTCCGTGGGCGCGCTCGCCGCACGTGTGGAGGCTTCCGGGATGGCCCTGGGAGCTGAATCCAGGGTGTGGGTACGACGTGGCGCCCCCGGCGTCGCGGAGGTGGCCCCTGGGTGCGGTGACTCCACGGAGGCGCTCGCCGCACGCGCGGATGACTCCGGGACGACCGCGGGAATCGAGCCGAGGGGGCGAGTACGACGTGGCGACGAAGTGGAGGTCGCCACGGTTCCTGGCGCGGGAGCTGAGTGCCCCTCCGCGGGCGAGCTCGCCGCACGAGTCGACGCGTCCTGGGCGACGAGGGGAGCCGGACCCGAGGTCTGGGTGCGACGTGGAGGCGGAGGGGCCGCCGCCGAGGTTGTTTGGGCGGATCCGGGGTACCCCTCCGGATAGCTGGTCGCCGCGCGCGCCGACGGCACCTCCTGGAGGACCATGGGCATCGGACCCGAGGTCTGCGTGCGACGTGGAAGCGGAGGAGCCGCCCCCGAGGTTGTTTGGGCGGATCCGGGGTACCCCTCCGGATGGCTGTTCGCCGCGCGCGCCGACGACACCTCCTGGAGGTCGCTGGGCATCGAGCCCGAGGTCTGGGTGCGGTGTGGTGACGACGAGGAAGGCCCCTGGACCGAGGGGAACCGCACGGTGGGCGTGCTCACGGCCGACGAGGCGTCGTGAACCGCCGCGGGGAGCGAGCCCGCAGTCTGCGTACGGCGAGGTGACGAAACCGAGCCCCCCGACGAGCTCGAGGCGGAGACCGAGAACGCGGGCATCGTGTTCTCCGCCGCGTCATCGCTCGCCACGGAGAACAAGGTCGAGGTCTGCGTGCGACGCGGTGGCGTCGTCGACGAAGGTCCCGATGCGATCAACGCCGAGAGCGAGAACTCCGGCCTCGTGAACTCGGAAGCCTCGGGGACCACCGAGGGCAGCGAGCCTTCCGTGCGGGCGCGTCGGGGCGGCGACGATGAAGGTCCCGACGGGTTCGAAGCGGAGAGCGAGAACTCCGGCACCGTGGAGTCGGGAGCCTCGGGGACCACCGCGGCCAGCGAGCCCTCCGTGCGGGTGCGTCGAGGAGGCGGCGACACGGATGGCCCCGACGGAGCGGAAGCGGAGAATGCGAACGCGGGCACCGTGAGCTCAGGTGCCGCGGGCAACGAGCCCTCGGTGCGGGTACGACGTGCTGGAGACGCCGAGAACGACCGCGCCTCGGAGGTGCTGGCCGAGGACGCAGGCAGCTCCCCAGACGTCTGGGTTCGACGCGGTGATGAGGGGCCCGGAGTCGTCGGACTCGGGGCTCCACCGTTCGACGCCTCCACCGAGGACACCGCGCCGCCAGGCATGGCCCGGGGGCCGGAAGTCACCGCGGACCGAGGCGGCGTGGACCGGGTCGCTGACCCCGACGTCGAGGCGCGCGGCGGCGTTGCTGGCGAGGCGCCCCCGCCGGTCGAGCGCTCCCCTGCCCCGCCATCCCCTCTCACTGCCTTCGCGGGTCCAGGCGTCGTGGGCCGCGTGGACGCCAGCGGAGGACCGGATGGCGCGGGGCGAACCCCGGCCCCCACTCCGGGCGTCGTGGGTCGAGCATCCTCGGGCGTCACGTCCGGCAGCGGGGCTCGGGGACCGGAGCCTGGTGACTCCTGCTCGCGCCACGTCGACAGCTCCTCGACGAAGGCGGGAGGGACCTGGAGCTCACGGCCGTCCTTCTGCAAGTCCTCCCGGAACAGCTCACGAACCAGGTAGGCCAGGTTCATCGTCGAGAACCGGGGCGCGAACGAATAGAGGAACGCGGCCAGCGTGTCGCCGAAGGCATTGGCGGACTCGAAGCGCCGCGCCACGTCCACCGACAGCGCCTTGAGGATCAGCTCATTCAGCTCGGGCGGCAGCTCCTGGCGCAATTGGATGGGCGGCGGGAAGTCGCCCTGGGCCATGCGGGTGAGGACCACCGGCTCGGGGCCCACCACGGGAGGCTGTCCGCAGAGCATCTCGTACAGCACCAGTCCCGTGGCCCAGATATCCGTGCGAGCATCCACGTCGCGCCCCCGGGCCTGCTCGGGGGAGAAGTACAGGTACTTGCCGCGCACGACGCCGGGCTCCGTGTGGAAGCCGCGCAGCATGCGGGCCTTGGCGATGCCGAAGTCGACAATCTTGACCTGGCCCTCGTAGCTGATGAGGACATTGTCCGGAGAGATGTCGCGGTGGACGATGCCCAGCGGCACGCCCCTCTCGTTCGTGCGCGTGTGCGCGTAGTTCAATCCCCGACACATCTCCAGGGCGACATAGACGGCCAGGGGGATGGGCAGACGCGGCAGGCCCATCCGCGCGCCCCGCTTCAGGACGCGATTGAGCGGCTGTCCATCCACCAGCTCCATGGCCAGGAAGTACTGGCCATCCATCATCCCGAAGTCGAAGACCTGCGCGACGTTGCCGTGGGACAGCGAGGCCGAGATGCGCGCCTCGCTGATGAACATGGAGACGAAGGCGTCGTCGTCGGCGAACTCGGGCAGGACCTTCTTGATGAGGACGGGCTTGGTGACTCCGGCGGCGCCGAGCAGCCGCGCGCGCCACGTCTCCGCCATGCCGCCACGGCCGATGAGGAACTGGAGCTCGTAGCGTCCGAACTGCTCATGTGGATCATGCGCCATGAGTGCCCCCCCGGGCCTTGCGCGGAAGATACGACAGGTCACGAACGAACGCTCACCGCGGTGGATCCACCCCTTCCAGACCTGACAACAAGCCCTTCACGACCTCCGTCTGTGCATGCCGGGGATGCAGCTCCAGGAACCGTCTGTAGAGGCGCGCCGCCTCGTCCGGGCGCCCCTCCAGCGTCGACGCGGTCCCGGACATGAGCAGACATTCCGCGTGCTGGGGGGCCAAGGACAGACACTTCTCGCCGAGCGAGCGCGCGCCCCCGGCGTCACCGGCCTGCAGCCGTTGCCGCATCTGCAGGACCAGCGTCCCCACGTCCGCGCTCCGCGCCTTCTTCGGAGGCGGACGCTGGGAGGGCTCGGGCTCCTCGATGCGCAGCCGCAGCGCGCCCGAGTTGCCGTCCACGCTGTCGTCGATGAATGCACACCGCAGCCCGAGCACGCCTCGAACGCGACGCTCGGTACCGACGGAGAGGAGGAACTGGAGCAGGGCCCCTTCCCGCTCGGGCCTGGGGGCGTTGCGTGGCGCCGCATCGGCGTCGGGCACCCACTGCGCGCAGAGGACGGCGCGCGCGGGTCCTGCCTTGGGTCCGTGGAGGAACGCGTCGCGCTCGGTCGGCTCCAGCTTGAGGGAGTACAGGACCGCCGGGTCCAGGCCGGTGAGCGTGAGCGCTCGCTTCAGGAGGAGGCCTTCCGCGTCCGGGCGGAAGGTCGTGGTCTGGAACTCTTCGCGGCCACGGCCCGCGAGTCGGATGGTGCGTCCGGGGATGGCGCGAAGCCCCGGCGGTCCCAGCCTGAACAGCGAGGCGAAGCGGGCCCCCGAGAAGCGCGTCGGGGCGAGCGTCACCTGACCGAGACGGACGGCCTCGGGGAGTGTGTCCGCGTCCCCGGACAGCAGATGGAAGACCGGGGTCGGCCCGTCGACGTCGGGGGTAAGGACCTCGGGCTCGTCCTGAGCGGGGACCGTCGCGTCGCCGAGCGCATAGGTCCGCGAGGGGTCGAGCGACTCGAAGGTCCGGAACGTCCGCGGAACGACGAGGACATCGCGGTCCGCCTCGAGCATCAGCTCCCTCACGGGATACGCGATGACAGCGGGAGGGCGCAGCTCGCCGGTCACGGGCCGCGTGTCGCCCCCTGCGACCGGAGTGCCAGTGGAGTCCGAGGGGATGGCGCGGGCGATCAGGAGTCCGGTGAGCACCGTGCCGATCACCCCGAGGGACACGAGTCCGGCCACACGCCATCTGCGGGAGAGCCACAGGCGCGACATGAGCCCGAACGCGCCGAGCAGCTGCGTGGGCGGCTCGCCGGACAGGCGCGCGGCATCAAGCACCGTGCGGTCCAGGTCCGGACTCCTGGCCAGGGGCATGGTGCCAGGGTGTGGAGCGGCGGGGAGCTCCAGGGTCTCCCGGGGGTGCGGCTTCGAGGGGGGCCTGGAGCGGGCCTCGGAGGTGCGCCAGGACGCGAACTCCTCCTCGAAGGAGCGAGGGACGTTGAGGGTGCGTCCCTCCTTCTGGAGGTCCTCGCGGAAGAGCAGCCGGAGTGCGTGCGCCAGGTCCTGGGACGAGAACGAGCGGTTCTGGGAGTAGAGGAACTCCGCGAGCCCTTCGGCGAAGGCATGCGCGGAGTGGAAGCGCGCGGACAGGTCCACCGAGAGGGCGGACATTATGAGCGCGTCCAGCTCGGCGGGGAGGCTGGGGCGAAGGTGTCGGGGTGGAGGGAACTCGCCGTAGGCCAGCCGCAGCATCACCGAGGCCTGGGTGCCGGTGACGGGAGGTTGTCCGCAGAGCATCTCGTAGAGCACGAGCCCCGTGGACCAGACGTCACTCTGGGCATCGACCTCCAGGCCCTTGGCCTGCTCGGGGGAGAAGTAGAGGTACTTGCCGCGCACGACGCCGGGCTGGGTCTCGAAGTCGCGGGCCATGCGGGCCTTGGCGATGCCGAAGTCGACGATCTTGACCTGGCCCTCGTAGCTGATGAGGACGTTGTCCGGAGAGATGTCGCGGTGGACGATGCCCAGCGGGGCGCCCTTCTCGTCGGTGCGCGTGTGCGCGTAGTGCAGGCCCCGACACATCTCCAGGGCGATGTACGCGGCGAGCGGAGGCGGCAGTCGCGGCAGGCCGAGCCTGGCGGCGCGCTTCAGGACGCGATGGAGGGGCTGGCCGTCGACCAGCTCCATGGCGAGGAAGTACTGGCCTTCGACGCGCCCGAACTCGAAGACCTGGGCGATGTTGCCGTGGGACAGCGTGGAGGAGATGCGCGCTTCACTGATGAACCGGGAGATGAAGTCCGAGTGGTTGGCGAACTCGGGCAGCACCATCTTGATGAGGACCGGCTTGGTGACGCCCGCGGCACCGACGAGCTTCGCGCGCCACGTCTCCGCCATCCCGCCCCGGCCCAGGAGGGACTGGAGCTCGTATCGGCCGAAGCGTTGGTTCCGTTCGGTGGACATGGGCGCGTGCCGTGGCGGAAGAATGGGTCAATAGCGGCTTGAGTCGTAGGCCTTGAGCAGGCTCGTCACTCCGCTGCGGCTCGGATGGTTTTTCGGAGCAAGCTCAAGGAAACGCCTGTAGCTCTTTGCCCCCTCATCGATCTTGTTGAGCCGGGCGTATGTGATTCCCAGGACCAGGTGGCAATCAGGATCTTCGGGAAACATCGCATGGCATTCCTGCGCGATCTCCAGAGCCGCCGGGTATTTCTGTCGCTTGAGCAACTCCCGGGTCTTCTGAACCAAGTCGCGCGCCACGCTCTCAGGGGTGCTCGGGTTCGAAGATGTGGCGGAACCAGCTCCCGCTGGTGGATTCGCAGGGGCATCCTTGTCGTAGATGACCTTGTATCCGGGAGGAGCTTCCTTGGGTTGCGCGACCTTCGCCTCCGCGCTCTTCCTCGAGTACTCCTCCACCAGGGTCCGCGCGGTCTTCGCGAAATCATGCTCGGGGTGACGCTCGACGAACCGCTGATACCGAGCAGCGGCCTCCTCGAACCTCCCGTCTCGCGCATGGCTGGCCCCAGCAATCAACAGACACTGAGGATGGTCCGGTACGTTCTTGAGACATTGATCCGCGAAGTCCGCGGCGCTCCGATAGGCCCCGTCATCCCGAGCGCGTTGAGCCTTCTTCCGAGCCTCCTCGGCGAGCTCCGCGGCCGACATCCGGCGCGCGCCCTGTTCTTCGTCGAGCCGCCCCGGAATCGGGTACGCGGGATTCACCTGCGGGCGGGAGGACTGCGGCAGGGGCAGCTCCCGACTCCTCCCGAAGAGCCAATAGACGCCCCCCCACAGCGCGCCCACGACCGCCGCGGCGACCATCAGCATCCCCCATTTCGTCCCGCGTGCGAGACTCCCCGTCGCGTGCGTCGGAACCTCGGGCGCATCATCCACGACCGGAGGCGGCGCCTCGCTCACCGCGGGCAACAGCTTCCGCGTCGCCCGCTGAAGCCGGGGCTTCAAGTCCGTCTCGACCTTGGACAGCGCCTGCGAGACCACCGGCTTCGACCCACGTGAGGGCTGCGGCGGCTCCTCCGCCGGAGTCTCCGCTTGCTGCCGCCACAGCGTCAGCTCATCGATGAACGACGGAGGCACGGACAACTCCCGCCCCTCCTGTGCCATGTCCCCACGGAACAGCACCCGCGCCAGGTACGCCAGGTTCATCGCGGAGAAGCGCGGTGAATACGAGTACAGGAACCCCGCCAGCGCATCCGCGAACGCATTCGCCGACTCGTACCGCGCCGACAAATCCACCGACAGCGCCTTCATGACGATGTCGTCCAGCTCCTCCGGGATGCCCGCGTACACCTCCCGAGGCGAAGGAAACTCCCCGTTCGCCATCTTCATCATCACCGCCGCCTGCGAGCCCGACACCGGCGGCTGCCCGCACAACATCTCGTACAGCACCAGCCCCGTCGCCCACACATCCGTCCGCGCATCCACCTCCCGCCCTCGCGCCTGCTCCGGCGAGAAGAACAGGTACTTCCCCTTCACCACCCCCGGCTCCGTCTGGAAGTTGCGCGCCATCCGCGCCTTCGCGATGCCGAAGTCGACGATCTTCACCTGCCCCTCGTAGCTGACCAGCACGTTGTCCGGAGAGATGTCCCGGTGCACGATGCCCAGCGGCACACCCTTGTCATCCGTCCGCGTGTGCGCGTAGTGCAGCCCCCGGCAGATCTCCAACGTGATGTACGTCGCGATCGGAATGGGCAACCGCGGCAGGCCCGTCTTCACCGCCCGCTTCATGATGCGGTGCAGCGGCGGCCCGTCCACCAACTCCATTGCCAGGTAGTACTGCCCATCCACCCGTCCGAAGTCGAAGACCTGCGCGATGTTCCCGTGGGACAGCGTGGCGGAGATTCTCGCCTCGTTGACGAACATCGACACGAACGCGTCGTCCGCCACGAACTCCGGGAGCACCTTCTTGATGAGGACGGACTTCGTCACGCCAGCGTCGCCCATCCACCGGGCGCGCCACGTCTCCGCCATTCCCCCCCGACCGAGCCAGGACACCAACTCGTATCGGCCGAACCTGTCGCCGGGCTGCAAGGCCATATCAAGAACAGACCCTACCCCACTTTCCTGGGACCCCGAACTTCCCAGGTCTTCCCCGTGCTATGTTCCGGACCGTGGCAAGTATGGGAGACGAGGATGGGGATGACGCGCTGGTCCGGACCGATACCCTGCCGGCACTCCGGAGCGCGCGCGTCCGGGTGAAGCTGGCGGTGCTGTCCGGGCCGGATGCCGGACGGGTGTACCCGCTGGCGCCAGGGCGCTACCGGGTGGGCTCCGAGGCGTCGGCGGACATCGTCCTGCCGGATCGCGCCGTCTCCAGGCAGCACCTGCTGCTGGAGGTCCGGGACAATCTCGTGCGCGCCACGGATCCGGGCTCGCGCAATGGCTCCTTCTGCGAGGGCATGCGCTTCTCGGAATTGGAGGTTCGTCCAGGGGCCACGCTGACCCTTGGGACGACGGAGCTGCGGCTCGTCGCCGAAGGCGAGAAGTCCAAGGCTCCGCCCCTCTCCACCCGGACGAGCTTCGGGGGCCTGGTGGGCACCAGCCGCCGCATGCGGGAGGTCTTCACCCTCCTGGAGCGGATGACCCAGCAGGGCGAGTCCGACGTCCTCATCCAGGGCGAGACGGGCACCGGCAAGGAGCTGTGCGCGGAGGCCATCCACACGCACGGCTCGCGCGGCAAGGGCCCCTTCGTCATCGCGGACCTCGCGGGCATCCCTCCCCAGCTCCTGGAGAGCGAGCTGTTCGGCCACGTGAAGGGCGCCTTCACCGGGGCCCAGGCGGATCGCGCGGGCGCCTTCGAGCGCGCCCACGGCGGCACCCTCTTCCTCGACGAGGTGGGCGAGCTCCCGCTCGAGGTCCAACCGCGCCTCCTGCGCGTGCTGGAGCGCCGGCAGGTCAAGCGCGTGGGCGCCAACGACTACCGCACCTTCGACGTGCGCGTCGTCGCCGCCACGCACCAGGACCTCGAGGGCGCGGTGAAGCAGGGCCGCTTCCGCGGCGACTTGTTCCACCGCCTCGCGGTGCTGCGCGTCGTGCTGCCGCCCCTGCGCGAGCGCCCCGAGGACATCCCCCTGCTCATCGACACCGTCCTCTCGCGCCTGGGCAAGCCTCCCAGCGCCCTCTCCGAGGTCACGCGCGCCCTGCTGACGCAGTACCCGTGGCCGGGCAACGTGCGCGAGCTGCGCAACGTGGTGGACCGCGTGGTCAGCATGGGCGAGGAGGCGCTCCCGGAGATGCCCGACCTGCCCGAGGCGCCCCCTCGCGCGCCCTCCTCCCAGGACGAGGAGGACGACGAGTCCACGCTGTCGCTGGCGCTCGACCTGCCCTTCAAGGAAGCCAAGGAGCGCCTCATCGAGGGCTTCGAGCGCGACTACCTGCGCAACCTCGTCGAGCGCTGCGAGGGCAACGTGTCCCGCGCGGCGCGTGAAGCGGGCATCGACCGCGTGTACCTGCGCAAGCTCCTGCGCAAGCACGGACTGGACTCGGGCGGGCCCTGAGTCGGACGGCGACACACGCTACCGGACACGCCCACCTCCACGCGGGGTGAGGATGCGGACAGGTCCACCGCCTTTCTCGTGGCCGATGCGTCCGGTGGCGAGTCATTTCCGTCGAAACGGCCTCCACCCCGAGGCCCCTTCGCTGGAGAAAAGCCCTCATGTCGTTCATCGACTCGCTTCGCGCGAGCCTCGTCTCGAGGTTCGCCATGGTGTTGCTGTTGCCACTGCTCGGCTGTGGTGGTGGCGATGATGGAAAGGTCTCCCTCCTGCTGACGGACGCGCCGGGTGACGGCATCGAGACGGCGGTGGTCACCATCTCGAGCATCTACCTGCAGGGCGGAGACTCCGAGGGCGGTCGCGTCGTCCTGCGCGACGAGCCCGTGACGGTGAGCCTGCTGGAGCTGGCCAACTCCACCTCGGAGCTCGTGTCCGAGGCCGTGGTGCCCAACGGCGACTACGACCAGCTGCGCTTCGTCATCACCGGCGGCTACCTGGAGGTGCGCAACGAGGACGGCACCACGTCCATCTTCGCCACGTCGGATGACTACGCGGGCCTGCCCGAGGGCGCCGAGGTGTCCGGTCGGCTGCACATGCCCAGCTACGGCTCCTCCGGCCTGAAGGTGAAGTTCACGGAGAAGCTCACCATCGAGGGTGAGCAGAAGATCCTCCTGGTCGACTTCGACGTGGCGCAGAGCTTCGGCAAGGAGGCCGGCAACTCCGGCCGCTGGGTGATGAGCCCGGTCATCAAGTCCGCGGAGCTGACCGCCTCCGCGAGCATCGACGTGGAGGTGACGCTCGGCGCCGGTGTCGTCCTGCCGACACTCGAGGGCCAGGTCCTCACGCTCGCGAACCTCAACGCGGTGCTCATCAACGCCGAGGGCAGCCGCGAGACGCTGCCGCTGACGGACGCCAACGCGGACGGCACCTTCGAGGCCACCTTCCGGTTCCTCATCCCCGGCACCTTCCAGGTGCAGGTGGAGGCCCCGGTGGGCGTGAGCCTGGGCACCACGCCGGCCCAGCCGGTGTCCGTGCGGCTCGAGTCCGGACGCGACAGCACCCAGGCCTTCGTCGTCACGAGCGCCCAGCTCCCGTAGTCCTCACGGGGCCCGCTTCCCCACCCCGCCTCACAGCACGCGATGTGCGTGCGCCACGGCGAGAGGAAAAATCCACGCAGCTCGTGGCCGGCCCCGAGCGCGAGGGGTCTCCTGGATGAGAGGCCGTTTTTTCCCGCGGAACTCTCGGAATCAGGTGGGGTTGGCGCGGGGCCAGCTCCCCAGACGAGGCGTCGGGACAGTCCCCGGCGCCTCGTTTTTTCTTGCGGGCCTGGGCCTCGCGACGGCTCAGTAGACGACGAGCGCCTGCGGGGCGTGGTAGCTGACGATGGTCAGCACCGGGATGCGCGGCGCCTCGGCGTCATCGTCGTTGCCGCCCGACGTCAACCGCACCCCGTCGAAGCGCGCCAGGAAGACGTACTCGCGACGCGCCTCGAGGAAGGGGTCCGCGCCGGAGAGCCGCCCCAGCGCCTCCCGGCCCGTCTCATCCGAGACATTGTCGAAGTGCTTGCGCGTGGTGGACGCGGTGCCGCGCTCGCGGGTGCTGAGGTTCCCACCCAGCCGCCCCGGCCCCGTGAGCTGCGTCTGCCCACCCAGGTCACCGTTCGTCGTCGTGGTGGTGTCGAACGTCTCCCCGTAGCCCACCGGGGCATCCGACTCCACCGAGGCCAGCGTGTGCTCCACCAGCCACACCGTGGGCTTCTCCCCTTCCGAGCGCTGGTCCGCCACGCGCGCGCGCAGCAGCACGTAGCGGCCCTTGTACGTGTCCGGCCGCTCCACCGCGGAGGCGAGGGAGAAGATGGGGATCTTGCGCTCCTGCAGGTACTGGAGCTCACCGGGCACGCTGCCCCCGCGCTGCGCCACCACGCGCGCGATGAGGTTCGCGGCCTCGGGACGCACCTTCAGGTCCTCCGCCCACGCGCCGCCGAGCAGCGCTCGAAGCTGGGTGAAGGGCGTCAGCTCGATGCAGGCCTTGAGGGCGGCCCAGCCCTCGTCGCGGGACTCGGCCTGGACCCGACGCGCGGCAGCCTCGCACAGGGCCGGATTCGGATAGCGCGCGACGAAGCCCTTGGGGTCCGCGGAGGCGCTGGGCGGCGGGGCCTCGCGGGCCTTCTCGACGACAGGCGCGTCCTCGCGGGGCGGCGACTCCGTCCAGGTGACATGGGAGTGCGACGCGCCGCAGCCGGCGGCGAGCGAGCCCAACAGGGCCCAGGTGGGGACAGTCCAGGGATGGTGGCGCATGGCGCAGACTCCTAGAGCGAAGCCGAACCGGAACGAGACGACCCCGCACGCTCGCGCGCGGTGGGCGCCGTGGACGTCGAGGGCAACACGACGGAGCACACGTCCTCGCAGCGCTCGCTCAGGCACGCGAGCGTCGCGGGGCTGGTCTGCTGCTGGGCGACGTCCGCGTAGCAGCGGTCGCCGGCGGCGGGACAGCCTCGGCGCGCGGCGCACTCACAGCAGGGCGCGGCCACGGTGGCCATCAACTGCGCCTCCTGGAGGACCGTGGACAGGCCGCGGTAGCACGTGCGCGCCGTCGCCGCGAAGCGGCCCTTCGAGTCCACGATGGACACGTTGCCCCCCAGCCCGCATTTGTCCGCGGCGGCGAGATAGCGCTTCTCGCACATGGCCACGAGCGTCGCGTCGGAGACGCCCTCGCGCGCATTGCCCACCGTCTCCGTGCACAGCGCGCGGGAGATGTCCTTGAGCAGCTTGCGGTTGGCGGCGTCCTGCTCGGGGCTCGGTGTGCCTGGCGTGGCCTCGGACTCGAAGACACACTCCTTGCCCTCGCGAAGCGTGTCGACGGTACAGGCCCACGCCGTCGGGGAATCATCCGAGACGGGCGGCGCCGAGAGTGCTTCCGGTGCCAGCGCCGGAGTCGCGGCGGGAGGAGCCGAACCCAACAAGAACAGGGAGACGATGAGCGCCTTCATGGACACGGCAGGTTAGCCGCCTCGCGGCGCGCCACACAAACCAGGCCCGGTGTCACTGTTCACCCCACACCTGGGCCTCCAGGACGATTCGCCGTGCATTTCCCCACGGCGCGCGCTCCCGGCGTCATGGACGTGGAAGGTCGCCGCGGTCCGAGATGAAGAGGTAGCCGAAGACCACGACGCTGATGACCACGCAGGTCAGCGCGACGACGAGCATCAAGGACAGCCGTCGGCCCACCAGGACGCTCACATAGATTTCGCCGGCCACGAGGAGCAGCAGCATGGCGAGGATGGACAGGGAGCGTCGCCAGGCCTGTCGCGACGTCGGAGGCCACCCTCGCGAGGAGCGCCCCGACGGGCGAGGACCACGTGGGCTGGACGGTTCGGCTGGCATGACGCGGGCCCCCTCGTCTCGACTCGACCAGGTGTCTCGCGCCCCAACCCCTGGGCACGAGACCCGCCCCCTCCGGCGGCGCGGCGTCAGCCAGGGGAACCTGTCTGGAACGTGGAGCACCGCGCGGGGATGCGCAACGGGCCCGCACGTTGCCGGGCGCGAGCCCCGGGCCCACCGCGCGGCCTGCCTCGCGTCATCGAGGCGCTCCCCTGCCCCCATGTCGACGCCCGCGGGACATACGCGCGCACCAGCGCTTGCACCCTCACGGGGCTCGCTGGAATGGTGGGCCGATGCACGCCCCGCCGGTCGAATGGACCCCGTACGAAGCAGGAGCCTCGCTCGGCTGGGCGGGCTCGCAGGGGGGCACCATCGCTCGGGATGAGGAGCTCGCGGGGCAGTTGCGACTCACGTACGAGCGCGATGACAGCCGCTCGTTCCATGCCGTCACCTGCGCCGTGTCGGGCTGGTTGCTCCACCATCGCTTCTTCGACAACGCGGAGGCGGCGAGCGAGGCCTATGACGCGATGAAGCCGGCGCTCGAGGAGCTGCGCACCCGGCTGCGCGAGGGCGGGCCCGGCTCCCCCGAGGAGGCGCGACGAGGAGGCCCCCTGCTCGCGGCCTTCCTCGCGCGCTTCCCCTGAAACCGGTCGGGTCGCGACATTTCCGCCGAGGCGACGTTCAGGAGAACGACCGTCCCCGCCGGAGCCCCCCTCATGTCGCCCAAGAAGAAGTTGTCCCCCCTGGACGCCAGGCTGCTCGCAGCCATCGAAGCCTCGAACGCCAAGGACGTCGCGAAGCAGCTCGCGGCGGGCGCCAACCCGAACACCATCGACGCCAAGGGCTACCCCGCCCTGCACTCCGCGGCCAGCGAGGGCAGCCTGGAGCTGGTCCGACTGCTGCTCGACGCCGGCGCGGACGTCCACGCCCAGGACTCGGATGGGGCCATCGCGCTCTCGTTCGCCACGGCGCAGTCGGGTGACGAGGGGGTGGCGCTGGTGAGGCTGCTCATCGACAAGGGCTCCAACGTCAACCAGCGCTGGAACGACGAAGCGGGCTCCACGGTGCTCACGGACCTGTTCGGCGAGGACAATGAGGCGCCGTCGGAGGACATCCTCGCGGTGCTCCTGAAGGCGGGGGTGGACGTCAACGCTCCCAACGGGCAGGAGGAGACGCCCTTGATGCTGGCCGCGACGTTCAAGGACCAGCCGAAGCTGACGGAGCTGCTGCTGGAGCACGGCGCCTCGGTGGAGACCGTCAACGACCGCGGGTGGACGGCCCTGATGTGGGCCATCCGCGCCGGGAACGAGGGTGCCGTCGAGCGGCTCATCGCGAAGGGCGCCAACGTCAATCACCTCGCGACGGATGACGAGGGTGACACCGCGCTCACCCTCACCGTCAACGAGGACGAGCTGTTCAGCACTCCGTCGCCGCGAATCGTGAGCGCGCTGCTGCGCGCGGGGGCCAATCCGAACCAGCCCAATGCCCGAGGCTGGACGCCGCTGCACCTGGCGGCCTGCATCGAGGACGTGGAGCCGCTGGAGGCGCTGCTCGCGGCGCGCGCGGACCCGCACCTCGCCAACACCGTGGGCTACTACCCCATCGACCTGGCGACGCGCCGTGGCCACACGAAGGTCATCGAGCGGCTGCTCGCGGCCGGAAGCCCCACGCGGGAACAGGCCGCGCGAAAGCGCATGGACGGCATCTGGAAGCAGATTGGCGACTGGGCCGACAAGCACCACCCGGACCATGCCTCGCGGCTGACGGTCAACCGCCCCGCCACGCCCGAGCGGATCGCCGCGCTGGAGAAGCAGGTCGGCAAGGCGCTGCCCTCGGACTTCCGCGCGTTCCTCCAGAAGTTCGGCGGCGGCGCCCCGACGTCCCGCGGTCTGTCCATCTCCGAGTACGACGTGTTGACCACGGAGCAGATCCAGGAGCTGTGGAAGGGCCTGCGGGAGCACGTCGACAATGGCGTCTTCAAGAAGGCCCGGCCCCACGAGCTGTCCAAGGACCAGCGGTTCGTGAAGTGGACGTGGTGGCACCCGGGCTGGGTGCCCTTCGCCTCGGACAGTGGCGGCAACCTGTACTGCGTGGACCTGGAGCCCGAGGAGCACGGCAGCGTCGGGCAGGTGATTCGCTGGGAGATCCACGGCGGTCCGCTTGGCCCGTTCGCCGACTCGATGGAGGACTTCTTCGAGGAGTATCTGCGGAAGCTGGAGAGCGGACGCTACGACGCCAGCGAGCTCGAGTGAGCTCGCGGCCCCGGCGTCACCCGCGAGACACCGGGGCATCGTCGGCGAGCACCTCGCCGGAGAAGCACACCTCGAGCCCGCCGTACTCCGACGGGCTCAGGGTCAGGGTCCAGCCGTGGGCCTGGGCCACGTCGTGGGCGATGTGCAGCCCGAGCCCCTGCCCCTCCGGCGCGCGCGTGCGGGCCGCGTTGCCACGCGCGCCCCGGGCGAGCCGCCGCGCGCGCTCGTCCTCGGGGATGCCGGGCCCGTCGTCGAGGACGCGCAGGTGGAAGCGACCTTCGCGGGTGCTCTCCAGCACCACCGCCACGTGGCCGTCCTCGCGGCCGTGGCGCACGCCATTGCCCACGACGTTGCTCACGGCCTGCTCGATGAGCGTCACGTCGCCGAGCACTCGCACGGGCACGGCGGGAACGCCGCTTTCCAGGGAGATGCGCTGCTGCCGGGCGATGGGCTGGTGACGACCGAGGACCCGGCCCACCACGTCATTGAGGTCCACGGGTACGCGCTGGACGTGGGGCGCGCCGGCCTCCAGCCGCGTCGCCGCCGCGAGGTTGTGGACGAGGGAGGTCAGATAGTGGGCCTCGCTCATCGCGGAGGCCACCTCTGTCGCGGACACGGGCTCGCCGCGCGACACGCGCTGCTGCATCGCGGACAGGTTGCCCTGCAACACCGTGAGCGGCGTCATCACGTCATGCGTGGTGTTGGCCAGGAAGTCACGCAGGCCCTGCTCACGCGCCTCCTGGTGCGCCATCCGCGCTTGGATCTCCGCGCGAGCCTCCTGGAAGGCGCGCGCCAGGTCGGCGATCTCATCCTGTCCGCGCACGGCCACCGGCTGCGCGTAGCCGCTGCGGGCCGAGGCGCGCACGTCCTCGGTGAGCATGCGGATCCTGCGGACCACCGGGCCCAGCGCGAGCACCACCGAGGCCACGACGGTGGAGACCAGCAGGCTCCAGTCCTTGAGCGGCGGCAGGGAGAGCATCGAGGGAGGCGGCGGCTCCTCCCGGCGCGCGAGGATGAAGGCACACGGTCCCCCTTCCCACGGCATGCGCAGCAGCACTTCGAGCATGCGCCGTCCGTCCTGCTCGAAGCGGCGCACCACCGTCCCGTCACTCGCCGCGACCCGCATGTCCTCCGACAACACGGGGGCCCTCGGATTGCGTGAGACGAACTGGGCGTCATAGGGGAAGTGCTCGACTCGCGCGGGTGCACGCCCGCCATCACCGTCCGCCGGAGGTGGAGGACGCCCGTTGTCGAAGAGAGACGGACCGAGGCCATTCGCCGTGGCAGCACCAGAGCGCCCGCGGCCATCTGGAGCATCCGCGAAGGCGGGAGGCCCCGCCCCATCGCCGCCACGAGCCCCGCCCTGTCGCGGCGGGCGCCCCTCCGCGTCTTCATCCTGCGCGCGCGGTGGGGGTGGTCGGACAGCCTCGGCACCAAGCCCGCCCTGTCGCGGCGGGCGCCGCTCCGCCCCCTCATCAAGCGGACGCGATGGTGGCGGCCGCCCATCCTCCCCACGCCGAGGCGGCGGCGCTCCTCGCTCCGAGGGACGCGGGCGCCACGTCTCTGGCGACGCCTCGCAGCGCGAGCGCTCCACCTGCACGCGCGCCAGCGTGGCGGCCTCGAGCACCTCCTCCTGCGAGCGCTCCCGCAGGGACTTCTGGAAGTACGCCATCGCCACCACGACCGGCAGCGCCGCCGCCATCGCCGTGAGCGCCAGGCGCAAGCGCAGCTTCACGACCCCTCCCCCTCGACCAGCCGGTACCCCACGCCCCACACCGTCTCCACGCACTGCGCCGGCGCCAGCCTCCTGCGCAGCCGCGACACGTGCACGTCCAGCGTCCGCTCCGTCCCCTCGCGCTCCGGATCCAACACGTGCTCCACCAGCCACTGCCGCGTCACCGCCTCACGAGGCCTGCGCGCCAGCGCCGCCAGCACGTCGAACTCCACCCGCGTCAACTCCACGACGCGCCCCTCCACGCGCACCTCGCGCCCCAGGAAGTCCACGCGCAGCGGCCCCAGCTCCAGCACCGACTCCGGCTTCTGCAACACCGGCCGGCGCAGCCGCGCGCGCACCCGCTCGATGAGTTCCTCCGGCCAGAACGGCTTCGTCAGGTAGTCATCCGCGCCCAGCTTCAGCGCCCGCACCTTGTCCAGCGTGTCGTTGCGCGCGCTCAGGATGAGCACCGGCACCTCCGAGAACCCCCGGAGCGCCTTGAGCATGTCCAGCCCGTACGTCCCCGGCAGCATCAGGTCCAGCACCACCAACCCCACGTCGGGGAGCTCGCCGGGCAGCAGCATCCGCCCCTCCGTCCACCACTCCGCCTCGAACCCCGCGCCCTTCAGGTGCTCGACGATCTGCGCGCCCAGCCGGGCGTCGTCCTCCACCAGCAGGATTCGCTCCCCCATCTCCCGCTCGCCTCCTCTCCCTCCCGGTCACCACGGTGCCGTCACGAATGGATGAATGAAGGCCGACAGTACCCGGAGGTTCTTAAGACTCCCTTAACGTGAAGCCTCAGCCGCCCCGCCCGAGCACGTCGGCGAGCTTCTCCAGCGCAAGCCGCGCCCGCGTCTTCACCGTGCCCAACGGATGCCCGGTGCGCTCGGCGATCTCTCGCTGCGACAGCCCCTCGAAGTAGGCCAGCTCCACCACCTCCCGCTGCTCGGGAGGCAGGGTCCGGATCGCCGCGCGCACCCTCACCCGGTCCTGCCCCATTCCCAACGCGTCGTCCGGGGCCAGCGGCGTGGCGCTCGTCGGAGGCGGATGGTGCACCACGCCCTCCGCCACGCGCGCCGCGGTGCCCAGCGAGCGCAGCCGATCGATGGCGCGCGTGCGAGCGATGGTCGTCACCCACGTCTCCAGCCCCCCGCGCTCCGGGTCGAAGTCGCGCGCGCGCCGCCACACCTCCAGGAACGCCTCCTGGAGCACCTCCTCCGCGTCCGCGCGGGAGGGCAGCAGGCGAAGACACGCCGCGAACGCCCGGGAGGCGCAGCGCGCATACACGCCCCGCATGGCGGAGGCGCTGCCCAGGGCCACCTGCTGGAGCAGGGCCCTGTCGGCCGCCGGGTCGCTCGCCCGCTGAGCAGTGGGTGAAGGAAGCGCCATGCCTTTCCCGGATACCGCAACCCGAGGTGCGGATCCCAGCTTCAAGTATGGGCAGCCGGGCACTCAGCCCCTTCGAGTCCACCGGGTGGGCGTCCTCGCCCCCCATCCCTAACGTTCACGAGCCAACGCGGCCGACGCGCCAGTCGTCCTTCATCAACGCACCCCGCGACACGCCGCCCGGCTTCACCCAACCTCAGACCTATAAGGGCCGCGAGCCGATATGAAAGAGCGAATCGGGAGCGTGTTCATCGAGGGAGTCCAGCCGCAGCTCGACGGAGGCCGTCACGCCGTCAAGCGCATCGCCGGGGACAGCCTCACCGTCCGCGCCGACATCTTCAAGGAGGGCCATGACGTCCTCGTCGCCGTCGTCCGCTGGCGTCAGGTCTCCCCTCAACAGGAGCAGACCGACTGGGGCGAGGTCCCCATGCGCCCCCTCGGCAACGACGCCTGGGAGGCCGAGTTCCCCCTGGCTCGCAATGGCCGCTACGAGTACACGATTGAAGCCTGGCCAGATCTCTTCCGGACGTGGACCTCCGAGCTGAAGCGCAAGGTGGACGCGGGCCGGGACGTGAAGAGCGAGCTCTTGGAGGGGGCCGCGCTGCTGGAGGGCGCCGCCGCGCGCGCGAAGCCGGTGGACGCGGACGACGCGCGGGTGCTCACCGAGGCCGCCGTGCGCCTGCGCCAGCCCGCGAGCCCGGACCTCATCGCGGTGGCGCTCGCGCCGGAGCTGGCCACGGTGGCGTCGACCTACCCCGACCGGACGCTGGCCAGGCGCCACGAGCCGATGCTCCAGGTCTTCGCGGACCGGGAGAAGGCGCGCTTCGGGGCCTGGTACGAGTTCTTCCCGCGCTCGGCGAAGCGCGACGGCCGCACGCACGCGACGTTCCAGGACGCGGAAGGCTGGCTGCCGTACATCCAGAAGCTGGGCTTCGACGTGGTGTACCTGCCGCCCATCCACCCCATCGGCCGCACCGCGCGCAAGGGGAAGAACAACAGCCTCAAGGCGGGCCCGGATGACGTGGGCAGCCCGTGGGCCATCGGCGCCGCGGAGGGCGGCCACAAGGCGGTGCACCCCAGCCTGGGCACGCTCGCGGACTTCCGTCACTTCCTGCAGGCCGCGCAGACTCACGGCATCGAGGTGGCGCTGGACCTGGCCTACCAGTGCTCGCCGGACCACCCGTACGTGAAGGAGCATCCGGAGTGGTTCCAGCGCCGCCCGGACGGCACCATCAAGACGGCGGAGAACCCGCCCAAGCGCTACGAGGACATCGTCAACTTCGACTGGATGGGCCCCGCGCGCGAGTCGCTCTGGGTGGAGCTGGAGTCCGTCGTCCTCCACTGGGTGCAGCAGGGCGTGCGGACCTTCCGCGTGGACAACCCCCACACCAAGCCCATCCAGTTCTGGGAGTGGCTCATCCGCCGCGTGCAGGACCGCCACCCCGACGTGCTCTTCCTGTCGGAGGCCTTCACCCGCCCCAAGGTGATGAAGGCCCTGGGCAAGGTGGGCTTCACCCAGTCGTACACGTACTTCACCTGGCGCAACTTCAAGGGCGAGCTGCAGGACTACCTGGAGGAGATCACCCGCCCGCCCGTGTCCGACTTCTTCCGCGGCAACCTGTGGCCCAACACGCCGGACATCCTGCCGGAGCTGTTGCAGAACGCGGGGCCCGGTGCGTTCCGCCTGCGCGCGGCGCTTGCCGCCACGCTCTCCTCGGTCTACGGGATGTATTGCGGCTTCGAGCTGTGCGAAGGCCGCCCGCTGCCCGGCAAGGAGGAGTATCTGGACTCGGAGAAGTACCAGCTCGTCGCGTGGGACCTGGACCGGCCCGGCAACATCCGGGACTGGATAACGAAGCTCAACTCGGCGCGGCGCACCCAGCCCGCGCTGCACACGTACGACACGCTGCGCTTCTTCGACTCCGACAACGAGCGGGTCCTCTTCTACGGCAAGCGCACGAAGGACGGCACCAGCACGGTGCTGTGCGCGGTGAGCCTGGACCCGTACGCCGCCCAGGAGGCGCTGCTGCGGCTCCCCCTGGACTGGCTGGGCGCGAAGCCCGACGAGACGTATCAGGTGCACGAACTGATGACGGACCAGCGCTCGTTGTGGCAGGGCTCCGACGTCCAGGTGCGCCTGACACCCGAGCAGCCCGCGGCCGTCTGGGCCGTGTACCGCTTCCGTCGCACCGAGCACGCGTTCGACTACTACGAGTGACACCCTGAGAGGCGTATGGAACTGGATCCCCTCTGGTACAAGAAGGCCCTCATCTACGAGCTGCATCTAAGAGCGTTCCACGACTCCAACGGCGACGGCCACGGGGACATCCCGGGCCTCATCGAGAAGCTGCCCTACCTCCAGGACCTGGGGGTCGACTGTCTGTGGATCCTCCCGCACTACCCCTCCCCCCTGCGCGATGACGGCTACGACATCGCGGACTTCTACGGCGTGCATCCGGACTACGGCACGCTCGCGGACTTCCAGCGCATGGTGGACGAGGCGCACAAGCGCGGCATCCGCATCATCACCGAGCTGGTCGTCAACCACACCAGCGACCAGCACCCCTGGTTCCAGGAGGCCCGGAGCGATCCGAAGAGCCCCAAGCGCGACTGGTACGTCTGGAGCGACACCGAGGACAAGTACAAGGGCGCGCGCATCATCTTCACCGACACGGAGCGATCCAACTGGACGTGGGACCCGGTGGCCAAGCAGTACTTCTGGCACCGCTTCTTCAGCCACCAGCCGGACCTGAACTACGACAACCCCCAGGTGCAGGAAGCCATGCTGGACATCATGCGCTTCTGGCTGAACATGGGCGTGGACGGCTTCCGGTGCGACGCGGTGCCCTACCTCTTCGAGCGCGAGGGCACCAACTGCGAGAACCTCCCGGAGACGCACGCCTTCCTCAAGCGCCTGCGCAAGACGATTGATTCGGAGTACCCGGGGAAGATGCTGCTCGCGGAGGCCAACCAGTGGCCCGCCGACGTGCGCGTCTATTTCGGCGAGGGCGACGAGTTCAACATGGGCTTCCACTTCCCGGTGATGCCGCGCCTGTTCATGGGCGTGCGCCGGGAGGACCGCACCCCCATCGTCGAAATCATGCAGCAGACGCCGGACATCCCGGAGTCGTGTCAGTGGGCCATCTTCCTGCGCAACCACGACGAGCTGACGCTGGAGATGGTGACGGACGAGGACCGGGACTACATGTACCGGGAGTACGCCACCGACCCGCGCATGCGCATCAACCTGGGCATCCGCCGCAGGCTCGCGCCGCTGATGGACAACGGCCGCCGGCGCATCGAGCTGATGCACAGCCTGCTGTTCACCCTGCCCGGCACGCCGGTGATGTACTACGGCGACGAGATCGGCATGGGGGACAACATCTACCTGGGCGACCGCAACGGCGTGCGCACGCCCATGCAGTGGACGGGAGACCGCAACGCGGGCTTCAGCCGGGCGGACTACGCCCGCCTCTACGCGCCCGTCATCGCGGACCCCGTCTACGGCTATCAGTCCATCAACGTCGAATCGCAGGAGCGCGTGAAGTCCAGCCTCCTGCATTGGGTGAAGCGGATGATTCGCATCCGCCAGCGCTACCCGGTGTTCTCGCTGGGGAAGCTGCGGTTCATCTCCCTGGAGAACCGCAAGGTGCTGGCGTTCGTGCGGGAATGGGAGGGCCAGACGGTGCTCGTGGTGTGCAACCTGTCGCGCTTCTCGCAGCCAGCGGTGCTGGACCTGCGCGAGTGGCAGGGCATGGTGCCCGTGGAGTTGATTGGCGACACACCGTTCCCGCGTATCAGTGACCTGCCCTATCAGCTGTCGATGGGGCCCTTCATGTTCCTGTGGTTTCGGCTGGACCAGCCGGTGGCCGGAGGGAGCCGAGCATGACGACCTTGGACCTGACGAAACTGCCCGAACACCTCAAGAGCCAGCGCTGGTTCTCCGGCAAGGCGTGGCCCATCAAGCAGGTCAGCGTGGTGGACCACGCCAACCTGGACGCCACCCCGTGCGACCTGTCGCTCGCCGTGGTGGAGGTCGTCTACGAGCTGGGGCAGCCGGAGCGCTATCTGCTGCCGGTGAAGCCCTCGACGGACGGCATCAAGGACGCGCTCGAGGACGACGGGTGCCTGCGCGCGCTGTTCGACCTCATCCGCGACGGCGCGCAGATTCCCTCCGCCTCCGGCCGCGTGGTGGGCGAGTGGATTGGCGGCCCCGAGGGCCTGCTGGGCCTGCCCTCCCCCCTCCCCGTGCGGCGGCTGCTCGTGGAGCAGAGCAACACGTCGGTGGTGCTCGGTGAGAAGGTCATCGTGAAGGTCATCCGCAAGCTCGAGGCGGGCGTGAATCCCGAGTACGAGGTGGGGCGCTTCCTCGCCACGCGCACCTCGTTCCGCGCCACGCCCGTGCTCCTGGGCGCGCTGCGGCTGGAGGGCGCCGCCGGAGCCACGCTCGCGCTGGTGCACCGGTTCGTGCCCGACTCGGTGGACGGCTGGAAGTACACGCTGGAGCGGATGCGCCAGGCGCGGCCGGTGGGCGACCGGTTCCTGAGCGAGATGGAGGAGCTGGGGGCGCGGCTGGGAGACCTGCACCAGGCCTTCGGCTCGGCGCCGCTGGACGACACGGCGTTCGCGCCGGAGCCGCTGCTCCAGGAGGACCTGCAGCGCTGGAGCGCGTCCATCGTGGGCGAGCTGGGCGTGACGCTGGCGGAGGCCGGTCGGCTGCATGCGGACCTGGAGAAGCGGCGGGAGCGGCTCATCGAGCACGCGAAGCGGCTCGCGCAGGTGACGCCGTCCGGACAGAAGATCCGCATCCACGGAGATCTGCACCTGGGTCAGGTGCTGCGGGCCAATGACCAGTGGCTCATCTTCGACTTCGAGGGGGAGCCGGCGCGCAGCTTCACGTCCAGGCGGGAGAAGTACAGCCCGCTGCGCGACGTGGCGGGGATGATCCGCTCGTTCGACTACGCGGAGGCCACGGTGGCGCTCGAGGGCGGGACGCCTCGGGGACGGGTGGGCCCCAGCCGCGATGCCTTCCTGTCGGGCTATCGCAAGGCGACCCAGGGAGCGGCCTTCCTGCCCTCGGACGACGCGGCATTCGACACGATGCTGCGCGCGTTCGAGCTGGAGAAGCTCCTGTACGAAGTGAGGTATGAGATGGCGAACCGGCCCGACTGGGTGCGCATCCCCGTCGAGGCCCTCATGCGGATGGAGGAAGGCCAGTGAGGAAGCCCGCGGACAAGGCGCAGGTCGACGCGGAGTTGCAGCGCGTGGTGGAGCTGCGGCACCCGGAGCCCCACTCCGTGCTCGGCATCCATCCGGACGGTGACGGCGTGGTGATTCGCGCCTTCCGTCCGGAGGCCGTGGCCATCCACGTGCTCCCGGAGTTCGGCGGGCGCGTGCCGATGAGCCACCGGCTGGGTGGCGTCTTCGAGGCGCGCGTGAACGGCCGCGACAAGACCTTCGGCTACCTGTTGGAGGTGGAGTACCCCGGCAAGCGTGTCTTCACGCTGAGAGACCCCTACAGCTTCCTGCCCACGCTCGGGGAGATGGACCTGTACTACGCGGGCGAGGGGCGCCACGAGCGGCTCTGGGAGCGGATGGGCGCGCACCTGAGCCACCACAACGGCACGCGGGGCGTGGCGTTCGCGGTGTGGGCACCCACGGCCGCGGGGGTGTCCGTGGTGGGCGACTTCAACAGCTGGGACGGGCGGCTGCACGCCATGCGGCGCATGGGGGCCTCCGGCATCTGGGAGCTGTTCGTCCCCGAGGTGGGCGAAGGCGCGCGCTACAAGTTCGAGATCCGTCCGGGCCAGGGTGGGCCCCGGGTGTTGAAGTCGGACCCGTTCGCGTTCCGCACGGAGGTGCCGCCGGCGACGGCGTCGGTGGTGCACGACCTGGGGCGGTACGACTGGGGGGACACGCCGTGGTTGGAGACGCGCGCGAAGCACGAGGACGTCGCGCACCAGCCGTGGAGCGTCTACGAGGTGCACCTGGGGAGCTGGCGCCGCGTCGTGGAGGATGGCGACCGGCCGATGACGTACCGGGAGCTGGCGCCCGCGCTGGCGGAGTACGTGAAGTACATGGGCTTCACCCACGTGGAGCTGTTGCCCGTGTCGGAGCATCCGTACGGTGGCTCGTGGGGGTATCAGGTCAGCGGCTACTACGCGCCCACGGCGCGCTTCGGACATCCGGATGACTTCCGGTTCCTGGTGGACCACCTGCACCAGGAGGGCATCGGCGTCATCGTGGACTGGGTGCCGGGGCACTTCCCCCGGGACGCGCATGCCCTGGGCGAGTTCGACGGCACCGCGCTGTACGAGCACGCGGACCCTCGCAAGGGGGCGCAACCGGATTGGGGGACGCTGGTCTTCAACTTCGGCCGCAACGAGGTGCGCAACTTCCTCATCGCGAACGCGCTGTTCTGGATCGAGGAGTACCACATCGACGGACTGCGCGTGGACGCGGTGGCGTCGATGCTCTACCTCGACTACAGCCGCAAGCAGGGCGAGTGGATCCCCAACCGTTGGGGTGGCCGGGAGAACGAGGAGGCCATCCAGTTCCTGCGCGAGCTCAACGACACCGTGCGCCGCAAGCACCCGGGCGTGGTGGTCATCGCCGAGGAGTCCACGGCATGGCCCAAGGTCTCCGCGCCGACGAGCGAGGGCGGCCTGGGCTTCCACTTCAAGTGGAACATGGGGTGGATGCACGACACGCTGTCGTACTTCTCGAAGGACCCCATCTACCGGCAGTACCACCACAACCAGCTGACGTTCGGGCTGCTGTATGCGTTCAGCGAGCACTTCATGTTGCCGCTGAGCCATGACGAGGTGGTGCACGGCAAGGGCAGCCTGTACGGGCGCATGCCGGGAGACCCTTGGCAGAAGCGGGCGAACCTGCGCGCGCTGTTCGCGTGGATGTGGGCGCACCCCGGCAAGAAGCTGCTCTTCATGGGCGGAGAGTTCGGCCAGCCGGCGGAGTGGAACCACGACAAGAGCCTGGACTGGCACCTGACGCAGGACCCGGGGCACGGCGGCATCATGCGTCTGGTGGCGACGCTGAACCGCGTGTACCGGGAGCTGCCGGCGCTGCACGACGCGGACAGCGAGCCGGTGGGGTTCCAGTGGCTGCAGCCGGACTCGGCGGCGTCGAACGTGCTGGCGTTCGTGAGGCGAGCACGGCAGCCAGGGCGTCATGTGGTGTGCGTGGCGAATCTGTCGCCCGCGGTGCGTGAGAACTACCGCGTGGGCTTCCCGCTGCACACGAGCTACGCGGAGATCGTCAACTCCGACGCGGGCGAGTTCGGCGGCTCCAACGTGGGGAACCTGGGACAGCTCCACACGGAGCCCACGCCCTGGGATGGGCAGCCGGCGTCCGCGCTGATCACCCTGCCCCCGTTGTCCGTGCTGTGGTTCACGCCGGGCTGAGACTTCCGCGGGCGGCGTGAAGTCCGCGCCGCCCATGAGATGTCTGCGTATTCAATGAATCAATCACAGATATCTATATTTGTGTTTGTGATTGATTTATCGCGACCGGAAAATCACTGAACATCGGACCATGTAGGCATTGCCTTCTTTCCGGGCGGCCTGGGGCCCTCGAAAAACCACTAAACATCAGAGCATGTAGGTATTGTCCTTGAAATGGCGTGATTTTCAGGCGACGCCAGGGCACTGATAAAGTGTGCATGTAGGCATGACGATCAGGATCGCAGGTGATCGCGATCACAGCCGCACGAGAGCCAGGGACAGGGGTGGAAGACCCACCTGTACTGAGACTCAGTGGGTCGGGATCTCGAATGATTTCAGGCGGATGCCATTCAACACATGAGAATTGCTGAACAAATCGAGCAGACCCTGTCACCGCAAGGGGCTGCATGTTTGTTCATGTAGGCACGGCAATTCTGATCCGCGAGTGATCCTGCTCCGTCCGCCTTCGCGCCCTCGAACTTCGGGTTGAAAACGAGCCTACCAAACGTAAGTTACCAAGAGTACGCAGCGGTCCGCAGGTGACCGTCGTCTGGAGCTTCCGCCATGCATGCCCTCATCGTCGTCGCGCATCCTGAAGAGAAGTCCCTCACCCACGGCATCGCCGCCCGGATAGGGGCTGCTGTGGAGGGTGCGGGGCATACGTTCGAGCTCGCAGACCTGTCAGCGGAGGGGTTTGATCCGCGGTTCAGCGAGGCGGACCTGGCGGTGCATCGCAGACAGGAGACGCCGCCGCGGGATGTCCTGGTCGAGCAGGCGCGAATCGACCGCGCGGACACGTTGGTGTTGGTCTACCCCGTGTATTGGTGGTCGATGCCGGCGTTGTTGAAGGGGTGGATCGATCGGGTGTTCTCGAACGGGTGGGCGTTCGACTTCGGGTTGAACACGGGGTTGGAGAAGAAGTTGAGGCACCTGAAGGTGCACCTGGTCGCCATCGCCGGCGCGGACCTGCGGACCTATGCGCGGCACGGGTACTTCGGGGCGATGAAGACGCAGATCGACCACGGCATCTTCGACTACTGCGGAGCGAAGGTCGTCACCTCGGAGCTGCTGGTCGACTCGGAGACCCAGGACCCCAAGGTCCACCTGAAGACCGCGCATGCACTGGGGACGAAGCTCTTCGGCGCCACGGAGCAGGCACGCGGCGCGGATGCCGCCTGAATGAGCGTGGGTCGACAGCAGCCCTTCGACCCAGCAACAAGTCCAGTGGGAGACAATTTCATGACTAGCTAGTATTTCACGATCCCTGGCGACGACGCACGCTCTCGAATGGGGAGCCTTCGCCAAGAGGACTTTGGATGCTGCCACGATGGTCGATCCCCCTACTCCTCGTGCTGTTGTCTGCATGCAGCGGCACCACGAGGTCCGTTCGACTCCAGACGGGCCGTGATGCCCCCATCCTCCTGACGCCACGCGGCGCCGGGGCCGCGCCGGTTGAAGTGGATGAGGACGACTTCGTTGACGCCATGAAGAGGCTGTCGCGCGGCGTGCGGCTGCCAAGTCATCCCCAGGAAGCAGCTCGGCGATTGTTCGAGATGGATGCGCGCAGCGGCACGTACCTGTACGAGCCACGTGGGCACCGCGTCATCCCGCTGGGACCAAGCGAGCATCTGGAGAGCGAACAACCCGCCCCAGAAGTCGCGCTGACACGCGCCTACCTGCGCTGGTGCGAACGTACGAACAAACCCAGCGATTGCCTGAGCATCCTGAAAGAGAACCCCACCGTCACTGGAGATGGTCGTTACGCCCTTGCCATGGCGCAGGCCCAGGGGGCCGTGTGGGACGAGATGATGGACGCCTTCGAGGACATGGCCGATCCCCAGGCCGTGATGTCGGCGGTCCTTTGGACATGGACCACGTACTGCATCCTGCTCACGGTTCCCGAGCCCTTCTCGAAGGGTGTGGCCGCGGTGATGACTGCCTCGCTCATTGCCTACGTAGGGCTCGACACGTTCTGGAGTCTCATCGTCGGTTTCAAGCAATTGATGGCGGAGGCGGAGCGAGCGACCACGTTCGACGAACTCCGCGAGGCGGGAATGCGATACGGCCAGGTCATGGGCCGCAACGCGGCGCGCGCGTTCGCCATGCTGGCCATGGCGGCCATCGGAAACACGGCGGCGGGTCTGGGCTCGAAGGTGTCAGGGCTCCCAGCCGCCGCGCAGGCAGCGGTGCAGGCCGAAGCACAGGTGGGAATCCGGCTCGCTGCGGTCGCTGAAGTCAGCGCGGTGGCGGTGAGCGCCGAAACCGTCACCATCGCCCTCGCCCCCGGCGCCGTGGCCATGGCGGTGAGTGGCACTAGCGCAGGCACGGCCACCAAGGTCCAGCCGGCGGGCTACAGGGCCTGGGGGTCGTACAGTGGCTTCAAGAAGGCCATGGGCCCGGCGGGAAAAGACAAGGAGTGGCACCACATCGTCGAGCAGACCCCAGGAAACGTGAATCGCTTCGGGCCCCAGGCGCTTCACAACACCGAGAACGTCATCCCGATGGACAAGCTCCTGCACACGGACGTCAGCGCGTTCTTCTCTTCGATTCGACGCGATATTACGGGCTCGCCATTGACCGTACGGCAATGGTTGAGCACACAGTCGTACGGGGCCCAGCGTGATTTTGGACTGCTGGCCATCGAGAACGTGGCGAAGGGGCTCTGGTGATGGACCTGGAAAAGCTCGTCGAGGAATTCGCGCTGAACGTGGCGGCGCAGAACGAAGCCATCTTCCGGGGAGACGCCAAGACGGGGAACAAGCACGCCAGGAAGTACGGTGCTGCCGTCGATACGTTGCTGTCTCACGGAGATAAAGGGCGCGATGCGCTTCTCGTCCTGCTCAAGCACGAACGAATGGATGTGCGAGTGATGGCTGCTGCCCATTTGCTCCGCTATCGAACGGCCGAGGCCAAAGCGGTCTTGGAAGAGGCCGCCAAGGGAAAGGGGCTTGTCCCCTTCGGAGCGCAGCAGGCCTTGAAGCGATGGGAAGAAGGAACCTGGGCGCTCGACCCGGGGTAGCCACCTACCGTCATGAACGGTGAGGCGAGGGCCCTGTAGCCCCCGCCCCCATGCCCCGAGGTGCGATGCCTCCGACGGCTCTCGTTCAGACTCACGCCGTCTCACGAAGCGACATCAGCAGCACCCGATCCCAACTCGGCTCCACGCTCGAAGCCGCCGCGAGCAGCGCGAGCGCGATTCCCACCGCCCCCTCCACCAACCCCTGACGCGCCACCCACGCGGGCGCCCCCCGCGCATCCGTCCCCCAGAAGGCAAAGCCCCCGACTCCCCTCCCCGGCTGCCCGAAGCGCAGCGCATGCTCCAGCCACCGCCGCGCCGTGCTCGCGAAGAGCTCCTCCCCCGTGGCCTGATGAAACCGGTTGTAGATGTGGAGAAGCCCCGCCGCGCCATGGCACAACGGCGCATCCTTCACCCCGGAGTCCTCCAGCGGGCGCCTCGCGGCCTCACGCGCCATGTCCAGCGCCTCGGCCGCCCAGCCAGGCTCCCCCACGGCACGCGCCGCCGTGAACAGCACCAGCGACACGCCCGGATCTCCGTAGCACCACGCGGCGCGAGTGGGTTGCGGCGTCTTGCCAGCAACAACCCCGTGCGGAAATCGTCGCCCCACGAGTGGCAGTCGCTGCGCCATCACCCAGGACCACACACCGTCCAACAATCCCCGGGCCTCTAACTCCGCCACCCCAGCCCTCACGGCCCCCGCCAACACCGCGATGACGCCCGGCACACCATGCGCCACGCCCAGGTCGTGCCCCCCCTCGGGCGACTCGCGCCGCCAGGTCTCCCCCAGTCGAGCGACCACACCCTCCAGGCAGCGCCGTGCATCCGCCCGGGGCAAACGTTCCAACGCATACACCCCCAACCCCACCAACCCCGAGAGCAGCTCCACGGGCCCCGTCCAGGGAGCCACGGCCAGCCGCTGGGCCAGCGCCGCGTCCACCTCCTCCAACGCGTCACCGCCCTCCCCCAGGTGCTCCAACGCCCACGCCACCCCGCTCACACCTGAGTGCAGCGCCATCCCCATGGGACGTGACGCCACCGCCTCCATCGCGTCATCCAGCAGCCCCCGCGCCAACCCCGCGTGATGCGCGGACGCGGCCACCTTGTCCATCCAGGCGAACAGCAGCGCCAGGCCCGAGTCCCCAGACGCCAGCGATGCATCCGGAACACGCTGCGAGAGGGACTCCTCGATCGCCCGAGCCAACCCCTGAACGACCTGGAGCACCTCTTCCTGAAGCGCCCCTGCCACCAGGGGCCGCCACTTCGCGGAGCAGTCCATGTCTCCGTTCATGTTTCATGTCTCAAGACGTCACGCGCCACAAAACCCATCACAGACAGGCGCGCCGAGTCTGAAACACCCCAGACCTGATACATTCTCGACCCAGCTCGCGCGACAGGGCGCCCAGCCAACCACGGGCTGACCGGGCACCCCAGGCCTTCGACTCCCGCGTCACGGTGTGCACCGCGACACGGAAAGACGACTACGGATCGACCTGACCGGCCACCTCGGGAGAGGTCTCGATCACACCGCACTTGCCCGAGGGGAAGTTGGTGTAGGGGTTGGTGGTGCCGGTGCCACCGACAACGCCATCCAGCATCTGGAGCGCACCCTCGTCCATGGAGCGCAGCGTCTCGCGGTGAAGGGTGAGCTTGCGCTTCGCGACGACCGTCTTCTTCGGCTCGTTCACAAGAACTCCTGATCAGTGAGGGGGATGACGACACGGGTTTCACGTCACGAAACATGACGCGGTGCAGAATCCGTCACGACAACCTTCCGTGGCGGACAGCTTGACTCCTAACTCAAACAATCAAGTCAAGAAAAGGTGGGTCATAAAGAAATGGGCGGATTGACGGATGACGCGCACATCCATTATCCGGAGACTCGCGACACAGTCCGTCACCTTGAGACATCCTTGACCGCCGCCGATGCTCGCTCCCCCTCCGTGCGGAGGGCTCCCTTCCGACACGACGGCTTCCTGGCCATCCGCACGCCCCTGCTGCCGCTGGACGTGCTGGTGGAGTGGGCCTGCGGACTCGAGGCGCCGGGAGCCCGACCCGAGGCACTCGAGGCGGCGCTGGCACGGGACCGCGTGCTGCTGCGCCAACGCCTGCGCGCGCACGTGGAGGATCCGCTGGTGCGCGAGGCGCTGTTCATCGCCTCGCCCTCGTTGATGGACAGCCTGTCGACATGGCTGGAGTCACCCGGGTCCGAAGCGGGCCAGAAGGTGGAGCACACCCTGGTGCGCTACCTGGCGCGCATGGCCGGTCGCGCCACCCCGTTCGGCCTGTTCGCGGGCCACGCCGTGGGCGACCTGGGTGAGACCGCGTCGCTGCGCATCCAGGGGCGCACCGGTGTGCGCCGTCACACGCGGCTGGACATGGACTACGTGAGCGCCCTGGTGTCTCACGTATCGCGAGAGCCGGAGGTTCGACGCGCGCTCCGCTACGTCCCCAACTCCAGCCTGTATCGTGCCGGTGGCCAGCTTCGCTACATGGAGTCCCGGCTGAACGGCCGCGAGCGCTCGTATCACCTGGTCGCGGTGGAGCCCGAACCCCACCTGGAGACCACCCTGGAGAAGGCCCGCGGCGGCGCGCCACTCGCGACGTTGGCCAACGCGCTGGTCTCGACCGAGGGTGTCTCCGAGGAGGAGGCCCTCGAGTATCTGGAGAGCCTGGTGCAGGCGCAGCTGCTGGTGAGCACGTGGGCGCCCGTCGTCACCGGCCCCGAGCCCCTGCCTTCGCTGCTGGAGTCCGCGCGGGACCTCCCCGCGCTGTCGACCGTGAGCGAGCGACTCACGCAGGTCACCACCACGCTGACCGACCTGGACTCGAGGCCTCCGGGCCTGCCGCCGGAGACCTACCGCGAAGTCGCCAGGACGCTCGAGGCATTGCCGGTCCCCGTGGAGCTGTCGCGCCTGTTCCAGGTGGACATGTTCCGCCCCGCGCACGAGGTGCGTCTGCCGCGTCGCGTGTTGGACGAGGTGGTGCGAGGCGTGACGCTGCTCCAGCGCATCTCTCCCGCGGCGGGAGAAGGAACCGCCCTGGGCCGTTTCCGCCAGCGCCTGCTGGAACGCTACGAGGGACGTCCAGTGCCGCTGCTGGAGGCCCTGGATGAAGAGAGCGGCGTCGGCTTCATGACGTCACGAGGTCCGGGCGCGGGCACCGGCCCGCTGCTCGCGGGCTTCTTCTTCCCCGGCAAGGGTGGACAGGAGGGCCCCCGGTGGGAGCCGCGCTGGACACACCTGCTCCACCGGCTGGAGTCCGTACGCCGCTCGGGTGCGGTGGAGCTGGTGCTGGACGAGTCGGACCTCCAGGCCCTGGAAGCCCGCCGCCCTGCGCGGCTGCCGGAGTCCTTCGGCGTGGTGGGCACGGTGCTGGCGGATTCACCGGAGGCCGTGGAGGCGGGGCGCTTCCGCTTCCTGCTGGAGAACGTGCATGGCCCCTCGGGAGCGCTCTACCTGGGGCGCTTCTGCCATGGGGACAAGGAGCTGGAAGCCGCGGTGCGGCGCTACCTGCAGGCCGAGGAGGCCCTGCGACCCGACGCCCTGTTCGCGGAGGTGGTGCACATGCCCGAGGGCCGCGTGGGCAACATCCTCTGCCGCCCCGCGCTGCGAGAGCACGACCTGGTCTTCCTCGGCCGCTCCGGTCTGCCGGAGTCGTCGCAGCTCCCGATGACGGACCTGTGGGTGTCGGTGGAGGGCCACCGCATCGTGCTGCGCTCGGGCCGAGAGGGCCGCGAGGTCGTGCCGCGCTTGACGAACGCGCACAACTTCGGTGCTCGCGGCCTGGGGGCCTACCGCTTCCTGGGCGCGCTGCAATCCCAGGACGTCGACGCGCTCCGATTCGAGTGGGGGCCCTTGTCGGATGCGCCCTTCCTTCCGCGAGTGGCGCACGGACGACTGGTGCTGTCGCCCGCCACGTGGCGCGTGCGCGGCGACACGCTGAAGGCCTGGGGCGCGGCGCGAGGCGTGGCGCGCTTCGAGGCCGTGCAGCGCCATCGCGACGAGGCGCGCCTGCCGCGCTGGGTCTGCTTGAGTGACGCGGACAACCAGCTCCCCGTGGACCTGGACAACGTGCTGAGCGTCGAGTCCCTGGTGCAGGTGGTGAAGGCCCGCCCGTACGCGACGCTGGAGGAGCTGCTGCCCGGCCCCGGAGACGTGTGCATCGAGGGCGAGACCGGACGCTATTCACACGAGGTGGTCATCCCCTTCCTCCGTCACGCGGCGGAGCCCCCTCGGCCCGCCACGAGGAGCACCGTCGAGTCGTCCGGGGTGCGCACCTTCCCGCCCGGCTCGGAGTGGCTGTACGTGAAGCTGTACGGCGGCACCGGCACGCTGGACCGACTGCTGCGCACCACGTTGGGCGAGGCGATCCGCGCGGCGGTGGCCAGCGGCGCGTCGGACCGGTGGTTCTTCATCCGCTATCACGACCCCGAGCCCCACGTGCGGCTGCGCTTCCACGGCGCACCGCGGCGACTGGACACCGAGGTGTGGCCCCTGCTGCGCGACGCCTGTGCGCGAGCGCTCGCCTCGGGTGAAGCGTGGCGGCTGCAACTCGACACCTACGAACGCGAGGTGGAGCGCTACGGAGGCCCGGCCGGAATGGAGGCTTGCGAGGCGGCATTCCAGGCGGACAGCGAGGCGGTCCTCGCCATGCTGGAGGCATACCCCGGCGACGCGGGCGCGGAGACGCGGTGGCGTCTGGGCGTGAAGGGCCTGGATGCGCTGCTCGAGGACCTGGGGATGGACCTCGACGCGAAGCTGGAGGTGATGCAGCGACTTCGCCGGAGCTTCGGCGCCGAGTTCAAGGTGGAGCGACACTTCGAGGCGCAGCTGAGCACCCGGTTCCGCAAGGAGGCTCGCGCGTTGGAGGCGCTGCTCCAGACGTCCCCCGACACGGAAGGCCCCTGGAAGCCGGGGCTGCGCGCCCTCCAGCGCCGGAGCGAGGCGATGCGTCCCGTGGTCGAGCACCTGCGACACGCCCAATCGGAAGGCCGGCTCTCCGGGAAGGTGGAGGCGCTGGCGGAGAGCCTCCTGCACATGCACGTCAACCGGCTGTTGCCCGCGGACCAGCGCGCGCAGGAGCTCATCCTTTATGACTTCCTGACGCGCCTGTATCGTTCGCGCCGGGCACGGACGATGAAGACATGAGCGACGTACAGCCGCCCCCGCAGAAGCTCTTCCGACAAGAGGCGCTGGAGCATCACGCCCGGCCCGAGGCCCGAGGCGCGCTCCTGCGCATCACGCCAGGGTGGACCCACGCCGTCTGGTGGCTGGTGGTCGCGCTCGTCGTGGTGGGCGGCGTGGGCCTCGCGTTGGTGGACATCAACGACTACGCGCGGGGTCCGGTGCTGGTGCGCATCAAGGGCATGGAGGAGGTCACCTCCACCGCCGGTGGCCGCGTCAGTCGGGTCCTGGTGCGCCGGGGCGAACAAGTGCGCGCGGGCCAGCCCCTGGTGGAGCTGTACGCGGGGGGCGAGACGGCGGACCGGGAGCGGATGAAGGAGGAGTTCCGCTCGCGTCTCGCCATGTGGCTGCTGGAGCCACTCAATGTCGACTCCAGGCAGGCCCTGACCACGCTCCGGGCCCAGCTCGAGCTGACCGAGGCCCGGATGGGTGAGCGCGTGCTGAAGGCCCCTTGTGATGGACAGGTGGGCGAGGTGCGCGTGCGCGAGCAGCAGTTCCTCACCGCGGGCGAGATCGTCGTGTCGCTGGTGCGCGGCGGCGCGGAGGCCTGGGCCGTGGCCCTGGTGCCCGGACAGTACCGTCCCATGCTGCGCCCCGGACAGCCGCTGCGCATGGAGCTCACCGGCTTTCCGTACGCGTGGCAGTCGCTCCAGGTCGCCTCCGTCAGCGACGAGCTGGTGGGCCCCGCCGAGGTGCGCCGCTACCTGGGGCCCGGCGTCGGGGACGCCATCACCGTGGACGACGGCCCCGTGGTGCTGGTGGAGGCCCGGCTGCCCCGGGAGACCTTCGAGTCGGATGGCGAGACCTACGCGTACCACCCCGGCATGGCCGGAGAAGCCTGGGTGAAGGTGCGCGCGCGCAATGGTTGGCTGACGCTGCTGCCGGTGCTGGAGCTGCTCGGGAAGCAACGTGACTGAGCCCACCCCACCCCCCTCGTTCCTCGAGCGCTTCCCCGCGCTGCAGCGGCTGGGCGCGCGCTTCAGCCGGCGCCGCATCCCCGTCGTCACACAGATGGCGTCCACGGACTGCGGCGCGGCGTGCCTCGCCATGGTGCTGGGCTACTGGGGCCGCCATGTGAAGCTGGATGAGGTGCACGCGGCCGCGGGCCTCTCCATCCGGGGCATCTCCGCCCGCGCCATCCTGGAGGCCGGCCGGCGCTTCGACCTGGTGGGCCGCGCGGCCCAGGTCGACATGGACCAGCTCGACCTGCTGGAGCCGGGCGCGGTGCTGCACTGGGAGTTCCGTCACTTCATCGTCTTCGAGCGCCTGACGCGCGCGGGCGTGGAGGTGGTGGACCCGGCCTTCGGTCGGCGCCGTGTTCCGCTGGAGCAGTTCCGCAAGTCCTTCACCGGCGTGGCGCTGCTCTTCGAGCCCTCGGAGACCTTCGAGACGGCGGCGCCGCGTCGAGGACCCAATCGCTACCTGCACCTGCTGCTGGAGGAGCGCCCCGCGTTGCTGCGCGTGGCGGTGATGTCGCTGCTGCTCCAGCTGTTCGCCCTGGCGCTGCCGTCGCTGACGGGCGCGGTGGTGGACCGGGTGGTGCCGGCCGGAGACGTGCCGCTGCTCGCCACGCTGGGCGCGGGGATGGCCGCGCTGGTGGGCTTCCAGTTCCTCTCGTCGCTCGTGCGCGCGCACCTGCTCCTGCAACTGCGCACGCACCTGGATGCGCGGCTGACGCTGGGCTTCCTGGACCACCTGGTGCACCTGCCGTTCTCGTTCTTCCAGCTGCGCTCGGCGGGCGACCTGATGAACCGCCTGAACAGCAACACCACGGTGCGCGAGCTGCTCACCGCGGGCACGCTGTCCGGGCTGTTGGATGGCAGCCTGGTGCTGCTCTACCTGGGGCTCCTGTTCGCCGGCAGCGCGAAGATGGGCGCGCTGGTGACGGTGCTCGCCCTGTTGCAAGGCGCGGTGTTCCTCTTCTCCAGCCGACGTCAGCGCGAGCTGATGGCGCAGAACCTGGAGGTGAGCGCGTCGGCGCAGAACTACGAGGTGGAGCTGTTCACGGGCGTGCAGACGCTGAAGGCGATGGGGCTGGAGGACCGCGCGGTGCAGCACTGGTCCAACCTCTACGTGGACGTGCTCAATGTGTCGCTGGAGCGCGGCCGGGTGTCGGCGCTCACGGACTCGCTGACCGCGACGCTGCGGATGGCGTCGCCGCTGATGGTGATGGGGTTGGGTGCGCTGCTGGTGATGGAGGGGCAGCTCACGCTCGGACAGATGCTGGCGCTCAACGCCCTGGCGGCGGGCTTCCTGCTGCCCGTCTCGAACCTGGTGACGACGGCGTTCCAGCTCCAGCTCGTGGGCAGCTATCTGGCACGCGTGGACGACGTGCTGGAGTCACCCGCCGAGCAGCTCCCGGGAGAGCGTCGCCGCAGCCACGAGGTGGCGGGGTGCATCCAGGTGGAGGGCGTGTCGTTCCGCTACGGGCCCCACTCGCCGCTGGTGGTGCGGGACGTGTCGGTCACCATCGAGCCGGGACAGTTCGTGGCCATCGTCGGCGCGTCGGGCGCGGGCAAGTCCAGCCTGGCGCACCTGCTGCTGGGGTTGTACCTGCCCAGCTCGGGCACCATCCGCTACGACGGCGTGCCCCTCCAGGACCTGGACCTCAAGGAGCTGCGGCGGCAGATGGGAGTGGTGCTGCAGAACCCCTCGCTGTTCCGAGGCGACGTGCGTCGCAACATCGCCTATTCGGACCCGCAGCTGCCAATGGAGACCGTGCAGGAGGCGGCGCGCCGCGCGCAGGTGCATGCCGACATCGTCGCCATGCCCATGGGCTACGAGACGGTGCTGAGCGAGATGGGCTCCTCGCTGTCCGGAGGCCAGCGGCAGCGACTGGCGCTTGCGCGCGCGCTGGCTGCCAACCCCTCCATCCTCCTGCTGGACGAGGCGACGAATGCCCTGGATGCCCGGACGGAGCGGGCGGTACAGGACGCGCTGGCGGAGCTGCGCTGCACGCGGGTGGTCATCGCCCATCGGCTGAGCACCGTGCGCGAGGCGGACCTCATCCTGGTGATGAAGAACGGCCAGCTGGTGGAACAGGGAACGCATGCCGCGCTGATGGAGAAGCGCGGAGATTACTTCGAGCTGGTGTCCTCGCAGGACCGTCCCCACCAGGCCGCGGGGTAGCCGCATGCGCTTCGCGCCGGACGTCATCCTGGACCTCACGCCGCTGCCGGACAGGGTGGGCGCAGTGCCGTTCACCGAGCTGTTGGACGGGCTGCTGCGTGAGGGCTTCGACCCCGAGGGCTCGCGGCGGGTGCTGGAAGCGGCGCAAGCGAGACTGGGGCCGAGGCTGCTGCGTCCCCAGGGCGTGGACGACGGTGGCTTCCTGGTGGAGTCACCGGTGCTCTTCCCCGAGCAGGGTGCCTGGTGGTGGGTGCTCCAGCAGGGCGAGGAGCGCTGGCGCACGCGGCTGGCCGTGGAGGACGTGCCGGCGGTGGCCGGGTTCCTGCGCGCCACGGCGCTCGCCTCGACCTTGGAGGAGGTGCGCGAGGCGTGGCCCTTCGATGAGGCGGGCTGGCGTGACTCGCTCTTCGCCGCGGGGCCGCCCCCCGCGCCCTGGGTGGAGCCCTCCGGTCCGGGCATCTACCGACGCGAGCATGCGAGTGTGCTCATCCGCTCGCGGACGACGTCGGTGCTGGTGGACCCGATTCCGCTCCAGCGGCGGATGAATCACATCGGACTGGCACCGGGAAACCTGGCCCACGGGCCCCCCGACGCGTTGGCCATCACCCATGGGCATGTGGACCACTGGCACGTGCCGTCGATGCTGTCGCACCTGACGGACGCGAGCGTGCCGGTGCTGGTGCCGCGCGTGCCTCGCCCCAACCTGCTGACGATGCAGGACTTCGCCCAGGTGCTGGGCACGTGTGGCCAGCGCGCCCTGGCGCCCCAGTGGGGTGAGACGGTGCACGTGGGGGACATCCGCGTGGACGTGCTGCCCTTCTACGGCGAGCAGCCGTCGCCGGACGGTCCGCCGCTCGCCGAGGGGTTGCGGAGCTGGGGCAACTGCTACCGCTTCACCACCGAGGACTTCAGCTGCCTGTTGCTGGTGGACAGCGGGACGGACCCGGAGGGACGGATGGAGGCGGTGGTCGAGCGCTCGCGCCGGGAGCTGGGGCCGGTCGACGCGGTGCTCTCGTGCCAGCGTGAGTTCCTCTCGCCTTTCTTCGGAGGACTGAGTCACTACTGGGCCGCGCTGCCCTGGACGAGGCTGCGCGAGCTGTACGCGGACCACCTGGCCGGACGGCTGCGCAGTGCCACGGCCGGGCCCGCGGGAGTGGCCCAGGTGTGCGCCGCCGCCGGAGCACGTTGGTTCCTGCCCTACGCGAACGGCTTCGAGGGCGTGGGCCGAGCCATCCAGGACGTCGGCTGGGGACTGGGCGAGCCGTCCGAGGCCGCCTGCGGCGCGGCGGTGCGCGACCACCTGAAGGTCTTGGGCGTCGGCACGAAGGTGTTGGACTGGAGCCCCGGGGACGTGGCGCGCTTCGAGCGCGGCGAGCTGCGGTTGGACGCCGCGCGCTGACGCCCGGGCTCAAGGCGTGGTCACGACACGGCCTCGCGCACGGGGGCCGGGCTGGAGGTACACCTCCGCGACCAGTCCACTGGCCAGCTGGCTGCGCAGCGCCTCGGACACCTGGAGCAAGGCCTCGGCCTTCTGATGGCGCGAGGAGAGGTCCACCTCGGGCGACAACCGGTCAACGACGGCGGTCAGCTCCAGATTCACCGCGGGCAGGCGCACCCGCACGGTGTCACCGGGACGCACGCTTGGAGCCAGCTGCTCCGGAATGGCGAAGCGCAATCGCATCTGTTCGCTCACCAGCCTGAGCACGGGCATGCCCATGCTCACGCGCATGCCCGGTGTGAGGTACTGCTCGGTGACCGTCCCGGTGAAGGGGGCCTTCAACCGGGCCACGTTCACGTCGCGCTCGGCCTGCGCCGCGCGGGCCGTGGTCGAGGCCAGCTGGGCCTGCGCCAGTTGGAGGTCCGCCTCCGCCAGCGCCACGTCGTTCTGCGCCGTCTCCTCGGCCTGAGCGGCGGAGAAGTCCCGGATGCGCTGCTCGCGCGCGAGTCGTTGCTTGGCCTGGGCAACGACCAGCACGGCCCGGTGCACGACGGCCTCCGACGCGCGCATGTTGGCCTGACGCGTGCCCAGCTCCAGCCGGAGGGGCTCCGCGTCCAGCGCGGCGACGACCTCGCCCGCTTGCACGCGCTGCCCCAGGTGGGCCTTGACCTCGCTCAGCTGGCCTTCCACCGCGAACACCAGGTCCAGCACCTGACTGGCCACCACGACGCCCAGCAGCGGACGCGGCGCGGAGAGCACCTGCTCCTTGGGGCCCGGCTCCGATGTCTGCGCCAGGGCACTCGCGCAGGACAGCCACAACAGTCCCGCCAGCGCCCTTCCCTGTCCGAACCTCATCGAATGCCTGGAGCCCATGCCGTTCGCCCAGTGTAGTCCATGCGGCGGGCTTGGGCAGTGGGGCAGGCGTGACGCCTCAGCTCTTGGCCTGATACAGGGCGATGATGTCGTGGATCTGGTCCGTGACGTGACGCAGCCCGTCCGCGGCCGCGTGCGTGGTCTCCAGGCGGGCCATCGAGGTCCGCATCAGCTCCGTCTGGTCCGACACCGCGTTGAAGATCTGCGCGACGCCCGCGGACTGCTGACTCACCACCGCGGAGATCTGCCGGACCGAGTCCGCGTTGTTCTTCACCAGCGCGGACAACGTCTTCAGCTGCTCGCCGGAGTCACGGATGCTCTCGATGCCTCGACTCATGCGCTCGCCGCCCTGTCGGGTGATCTCCACCACGCCCTGGATGCGCGTGCGCGTCTCCCCGAGCACCACCCTCACCTGCTGCGTCGCCGCCACCGACTGCCCGGCCAGCCCGCGAATCTCCCGCGCCACCACCGAGAACCCCCGCCCCGCTTCGCCCGAGCGGGCCGCCTCGATGGCCGCGTTGATGGCCAGCACATTCGACTGGTCCGCCAGGTCCTGCACCGAGCGGGTGATGCCCGCGATGCGGTCCGTGTGCGCCCCCAGCGACCGGACGCGCTCGGTGAGGTCCGCGGTCTGCTCGCGCAGCGCGGCCAGCCCCTCCACGCTCTTGCCGATGGCGGCCTCCACCGCCTCGCCCATGTCCCCGGCCTCCGCCGTGGTCTCCATCATCCGCGTCGCCTGCTGCGAGGCCACCAGCGACGTCTGGCGGATCTCCTCCGCCGTCACCCGCGTCTCCTCCAGCGCCCCCGCCTGTCGGGCCAGCTCCCGGCGCTGCTCCGCCGTCGCCTGCGTCAGGGTCCGCATGGAGTCCCGCAGCGCATCCGCCGACTCCATCAGCGGCCGCACCACCCGCTCCTCCACCGCGCGCCGGGACAACTCCAGCAGCGCCTCCCGCCGCGCCGCGTCCCGCATCTCCCGCTGACCCTGCACACACGACGCGATGAGGAAGAGGTCCTCGAACACCACCCACGCCGTGTGCTCCAGCCAGCGCCAGGACTCCAGCGCCTGAATCCCGAAGAGCGACTCCGGCCAGAACGCCCCGCGCAGGAAGTGGTCCACCGCCACCACGCCGCTGAACGTCAGCAGCACCCGCCAGTCGCGGTAGATGGCCAGCAGCGCCAGGGAGCCGAAGATGTGGAAGTGGGTCTCGATGCGGCCGCCCATCAGGTGGATGAGCAAGCCGGACATCAACGCCTGTCCCACCGCGATGACATGGCGCGTGGAGGCCCGCCCCGACCGCGTCAGCGCCAGGGTGACGGGCAGTGCGCCGAAGAGCAGGCCCAGCCAGACGGCGGCCTCGACATGGAAGTGGACCGAGCTCTCGAGCCCCGCCCAGGCCCTGGGGGAGATGGTCAGCGCCGCGACGATACTGCCCAGCCATTGCAAGACCATCAACGCCGCGAACGTCCGGTCCGTGCGGCGGCTCAATGCCAGACTTTGTTTCGCGTGGAGCTGTTGAGACAGCGTGGCGAGCTCCGCCTCGGAAACCTGGATCCTCATCGTGGCGAAGCCCCCGTGACCTGTGAAGGTGTTCTCAACGCACAGCCGAAGACCGGCGACTCGGAGCGCTCGGCCTCGCCCGATGACACCAACGCGCGCAGGGCCAGTCCCCCTGGACTGTCCCCCTCATGTCCGCGCGCGGAGGTGATGCCACCGCTGAAGCGCTCCGTGCCATCCGGCGCGTAGAGCACCACGTGGCCGGAGGTCAGCGCGCCCAACTCCCGCGCCACCTGCCCGTCCACGTCCGCCAGCACCTCCACGCCCGGCAAGGCCCGCGAGCGCTCCCACAGCTCCGACTGGACGAAGCCCTCGGGCGCCTCGCGGGGCGCCCAGATGTAGACCCGCGTCACCAGCCGCGCCCCCGCGAAGTGCACCAGCTTCCCCAGCTCCGTCAGCGTCGCGCGCGAGCACGCGCACTGCGGGTGGAGGAAGACGAGCAGCGCCCAGTCGCCTGGGCCACGCGCGAGCCCCAGCGACTCCGGCAGCCTCGCGGGCGGCAGGGAACGCTCACCCGCGGCGTTCGCGTAGCGCCACAGCAGGCCCGTTCCCGCGATACAGGCCACGAGCCACGCGCCCACCAGACATGCCAGGACACCCGGCCGCCCCACACGATGTCTCAACCCGACCTGGGTGGAGTCCCGGGCTGATACAGCCACGGCGGGGGGTGGGTCATCCTGGACGGCCATTCTTGGCCATGCTGGAGAAATCCCGTGGATGTGGCAACCGTATTTCAGAGGAAGCAGGCATTGAGCCGCAAGGCCTGCGCATTCTCATTAATACATGTAAATCTGTATCAACCCGCCAGTGTCGTCGCCCGCCGCGACGCCTCGCTCGGCCATCGCGGGACACCGACACCCGCGCACATCCAGGGCCGCCCTACTTCACGCGTGGTATGGGGACGCGGCCGCGTCTGGACGAAACGCACGCCTGGGAGCCGCCCTGGGTTCGCCTTCGGGTCCCCGTACTGGCCACGCGCTTGCAGCCATTCACTGCCTGTGTCGCCAGGCACTGCGCGGCGGGGGCGCACGCGACCCGTCATCTCCCCTGGGATCAGGACCGTGAACCCATGCGAAATGAACCGTCCATCTCGGACATGATTCAGCAGAACGCCATCAGTCATCGACTGATGAACCAAAGCCGCTACGGAGGCGGCAGGATATGTTTTGCCTTCTCGTGTCGCTGGGCCCGGGAAATCATGGCATCGGCCGTCTGGATGAACTGGTCGCTCAAGCAGACCCCGGATCAACGCATCACAGCCATCCTCCTCGACCTCGCCGAGATTACAAAACAACACAAGCTGTACGGCGAGCAGTTGGACCGGGACCAGGCCACCATCGACGAGTTGAAGTTGACGCGGCTCTTCGCGCAACAGAGCCGGCGCATCGATGACGAGGAGGTCCCACCCGACCAGGACCCCACCACCCTCGAAATCAGGAGGCTCACCCGAGGCCAGGAGTACGGCAATGGCGCCTATCTGACCTCCACGGAGTCAGGGCTCGCCCTCGCCTTCGGCCTCCATCTCGCCGGGCTGGGCCACTGGGCCCTGGCTCCCGGCAACATGGACAGCCTCCAGACCTCGTTCGACGCCCTCATGGCGCTGGTTCCCAAGCAGTCCACCTGCCTGCTCTTCTTCAACAAGCAGGGGACCTCCAGGGCGCACGCCATCGGCGTCTACCGCTCCCATGGGATGACCTGGCAGGACTGGTACGTCTTCGACCCGAACTTCGGCGAGTTCAAGTTCAACGCCTACAGGTACGCCCGGTTCGCGCTGATGGCCATCGCCACCTCGCTGGGAATGGACTCCGTCCGCCTGATGGGGGTGACCTTGAGCACCGGGCGCGCCATCGAGGTCTGAGCCCCCACGCTCACGCGCGCATGAACAGGAAGTACAGCAGCAGGCTCAGCGCCACCGAGACGAGGATGCTGCCCGCGCAGCCCAGCTTGTTGGAGAAGAAGAGGAACATGGCCGTGGAGGCAACCTAGGCATCGCCGCGCGCATCCGCACGGCGCCCCCGAAGGTTGCCCCCACCGCCCGCGCTAGGCCCCGCGCTTGAGCCGCTCCACGTACTCGGCCGGCAGGCCCGCCGCCTGGGCGCCTCGCACCAGGGCCTCCACGAAGCGAGGGCTCACCGGGCCGTCCTGCGACGCGCGCCGGGGATTGGTGACGAACGCGGTGGCCTCCACCTCCTGCCCGTCCACGCGCACCTTCACCGCGCGCTCCACGCACATCCCCGTCACGAAGCCTTCCTTGTGCTGGACGATGGGCCAGTCCTGCCCGCGAATCTCGAACAGCCGCCCGAAGATGCGGCCCCCCGGTGCATCCGCCAGCCCCGCCACCCGTCCCCCCCACCAGCGCGACGGGAAGTCGTAGACCAGGTCCACGTCCACCGCCTCCGCCAGCCGCCCCTCCGGCAGGTCGAAGAAGCCGTACGAGTGCTGCTGCCGCCACTCCTCGAACGCCGCCCGGTCCAGGATGGTGGAGTACGCGAAGTACAGCCGCGTCGCCTTCGGGTCCGCGCCCTCGCGCGCCTTCATCACCATGTCGTAGTGCGAATCCATCAGCCCTCCCCTACCGGTCCCCGCGCCGCGAGGCCCCGTCCCGGAACACCGCCAGCACCCCGGACACGTCCAGGCGCGACGTCTTGATGAACAGCCGCAGCGCCCGCTCCACGTGCTCGGCCAGCGTGGCCATCTTCTCCAGCCGCTCCAGCCGCTCCAGCGGCACCCCGCCCGTCGTCTCCGCCAGCCTGCGCGCCTCCGCCAGGTCCGCGCGGATGCGCGCCACGAAGCCCGCCTCGCGCTCCTCGATGACGTGGCGGACCATCCGCACCAGGTCCGTCTCCGCGCCATAGCGCCAGACGGTATCCTGCGGCAGCCGCACCCGCTGGATGACGCCCCAGCGCTCCAGGTCCCGGAGCAGCATGGAGACCCCGCCCTTCGACAGGTCCAGCTCGCGCTCGATCTCCCCCGCCGTCAGCGGCTCGCCGCGCAGGTACAGGAGCGCCCACACCCGGCCCTGGTTGCGTTTGAAGCCCCAGAACTCGATGACGTTGCCCACCGCGTCCACTGCGATGGCTTCCCATGGCGCGAGCCGGCCCTCGACGACCGGCGGCTCACCGCCCGCGCTCCCGTGTCCCCCCGTCCACAGGTAGCCTTTCATGCGGCGCGTCCTTGCACTTGCTCGGCGATCCCCGCCGACAGCTTGCGAGCCCAGCCCACCAGCTCCGCCCCCGCCGGGTCCGTCGCGAAGTGCCCCAGCTTGTCCAGCGCCGCTTCGATCTCCACGTTCATCCGCGCCATGGACGCATCCACCGCGCCCGTGGCCTCGATGGCCGCGCCAATCTCCTTCGTGCGCTCGGGCGTGATGGTGGAGAAGGCCCACGCGTCCTTCAGCTTGCGGCGCAGGCTCTCATCCTTGGCCACCGCCAGCAGGATGGGCATCGACGGGGTGCGCGAGTGCACGTCCGCGTACCGCGGCTTGCCCACGTCCGTGCCCAGGATGTCCCGGATGTCGTCGGCGATCTGGAACGCCACGCCCAGGTGACGGCCAAACCCGTCGAAGCGCTCCACCGCGTCGGGCTGGTTCGCCAGCGTCGCCGCCGCGTGTCCGCACCAGCCGAACAGCGAGCCCGTCTTGCCCTCGGCGATGAAGCGCAGCCGGTTGAGCGGCAGGTCCAGGTCTCCGCGCGCCTCCACCTCCGCGATGGCCGCGCGGGTCATCTCGGAGACCACCGACAGCGCCGACAGCGTCAGCCGCGAGTCGAGCAGCGCCAGCTGGTGCAGGCCCGTCGACAGGATGAGGTCTCCGCTCATCACCGCCACGATGTTGCCCCAGCGCGCGTTCACCGTGGGACGGCCCCGGCGGAACATGCCCGCGTCCACCACGTCGTCGTGCAGCAGGCTGGCCGAGTGGATGAACTCCGACGCCACCGCCACGTCCACCAGCCGCTCCGGAGCCACCCCCACCGCGCCGCCGAACAGCCGCACCAGCATGGGCCGGGCCCGCTTGCCGCCCGTCCCCAGGCACAGGTGCCGGGCCGCCTCCATCAGCGTGTCGCCCTTCACGTCCGGACCGGCGTTGCCATCCACCAGCATGCCGCTGAGCCGCTCTTCCACCGCCGCCAGAAAGTCCGTGAGCTCCCGAGCCAGTTCCATGTGCGCCGTTCTCCTCGAACGTTCATATAGTTCAAGACCGCTTGAACTGCACCTGATTCCAGCGTCCCCCTCCGGACGGGGGAGCAGGCGGCCTGGGGAGGCAGGGCTCCAGGCGGGCGGCCGAGGGGGGTGGGAGGTCGGATTGAGGCCCCTGCCGCGGGCGTGAGACAGACGTGGGACGCCCCGCTTCCTCGTCGCAAGGACCGCGTTGAGCCCCGCCGCCTTCCGTCGTTACGTCCTGAGCAGCTTCGCCTCGCTCGCCTCCGCCGTCCCCCTCTTCCGTCCGGGCTCGTCGCTGCCCGGCTCGTCCGCGCCGCTGCTCGGGGCGCCTCCGGTGGACGGGCCGGACGCGCACCTGACGCCCACCCGGCGCCTGCGCGCGACCCTGGGCCTGTCCGTGGCGGAGGGCATGTTCGCGGAGGTGTTCACCGCGTGCGCCGGGGCCACGGTGCTCACCGCGTGGGCGATGGCGCTGGGGCTGGGACCGCTGCTGGTGGGGGTGATGACGGCGCTGCCGTTCTGCGCGCAGTTCATCCAGTTCCCCGCGGCGTGGTTGACGTCGACGTTCGGACACCGGCGCGTCGCGCTGACGGCCATCTGCCTGTCGCGACTGGTGATGTTCCCGTTGGCGGTGTTGCCGTGGTGGGAGTTGGACCTGACGGCGCGCCAGCACGTGCTGCTGGGGGTGGCGGGGGCGTCGGCGGTGTTGGGGGTGGTGGGCAACAACGCGTGGGTGGCGTGGATGGGGGAATTGGTGCCGCGCGCGGTGCGAGGCCGGTTCTTCGGGCGGCGCACCGCGCTCACCACGCTGGCGGGCACGCTGGCGTCGCTGGCGGCGGGGCTGTTGTTGGACCGGCTGCGTCCGGCGGACGGGGTGGGACTGGCGCTGCCGCTGCTGGCGCTCGGGGCCTGCGTGATGGGCGTGGTGACGACGCTGCTCATGGCCAGTCAGCATGACCCGGCGCCGCCGGGGACCACGCCTCGGCTGGAGCTCAAGGGCGCCCTGGTGCCGCTGAAGGACCCGCTCGCGCGGCGGGTGCTCACGTATCAGGTGGCCTGGAACGCGGCGGTGGGGGTGTCCGCGCCGTTCTTCGCGCTGCACAGCATCCAGAACCTGAAGATGACGTTCGTCATCCTGGCGCTGCATGCCGCGGCCGTGGCGGGGGTGCGCATCCTGACCGCGCCCCTGTGGGGGAAGATGATCGACCGCGTGGGGGCGCAGCCGGTGTTGATGGCGTGCTCACTGGGAATCGGCGTCATCCCGGCGCTGTGGCTCCTGCCTTCCGCGGGGACGCTCTGGCCGTTGCTGTTCGACGTGGTGCTCGCGGGGGCGCTGTGGAGCGGGCACGGCCTGGCCATCTTCGCGCTGCCGCTCACGGTGGCGCCGCGCAAGGGGCGGCCGTTCTATCTGGCCGCGTTCGCGACGGCGGGTGGATTGGCGTACGCGCTCGCCGCGGCGCTCGGGGGCGCCATCGCCTCCGCGCTGCCGGAGAACTTCGTGCTCGGAGGACAGCCCTGGGTGAACCTGCACGTGCTGTTCGTGCTGTCATCGGCGGCGAGGCTCGGCGCGGCCCTGCTCGCGGCGCGGCTCCCGGAGCCCGGGGCACACCCGGTGACGTCGGTGAGCGCGCTCGTGTCGCGGCTCATGCCCCGGCTGCACGCGGCGAGGATGCTGGCGCGGGCGAGCACCGGGAGTCACCGCCCGAGTTGAAGCGCCGACATGGGCGGGGGCCGGCTACTCCAGGGGGTCCAACGCCCAGGTGCCGTTCTCCCAGTTCTTGAGCGTCTGCTGAGCCCCGAGCGCGGAGATCCCCTCGCCTCGTGCCGCCTCTTCGAGCACCCCCCTGGCCTCCTTGGGTTTGTGCCTCAACAGGAAGGCCGCGGCGGTGACTCGCACGTCGACCCGAGGCGACGAGAACAGTGATGCGAGGGCATCGCGGCCTGCATCGCCGAGGGAACGCAACTTCGTGAACGCGGCATAGGCCTTGTCCGCATGCTTGTTTCCGCGCTTCGCATCCCCACTCCGGATGCAATCCGTCTGCGCCGCGATATTCTCAGCGAACTGCGCGACGAGCGACTCCAGGTCCATCACCAACTCCCCTTGCGGACGTTCTCGACAGCCCTCAGCCCGAAGTCTCGCTGCGCCCACCGCCCAGCACCGCAGCCGCACGCCCCACAGGCGCCGCCACCAAACGCAGCGCCACCGTGCCGTCTGCGGCCAATGTGAGGGCTGGAATTCTCGCAGTGGCGAGGGCTGTCCCCTCCAAGGTGCGTGTCGCGGCGGATACTGTTCCCCACGTGGCGATGAGACTCGTCACCAGTTTGGAGACAGCCTGCACCTGCTCGCCCCGGGGCATGTATCGGAAGCGTTCCAGGTATTCCGGAGAGGACTCCATCAACGCCACAACGGAGGCAGGCATCTGCCGAAGGGCTGCGAAGTTGTCTGCTGGTGACGTCGAGAAGAACTTCCCCACAGCCAGCGCGAGCCCGATGAACGCCTCTTCGGCCCCGTCCAGGGTGCGACTGATGACATCGGCATCGTCATGGACGTCAGCCAGGGGGAAGCCGGTTTCCTCCCGCAGCTCATCGTTGAGGAGTCGGAAGACGCCCGTTCGCCCATCGTAGAAGCGGCCCAGTTCGAAGCCGTGCGCGCGAAAGGCTCCGCCCTTCCATTCAACGGGCGACACCCGTTGCTGAGTCCTTCCGGTGAGCACCCACGCAAGGCATCCGTCAGGTCGGAGTACCGCCAGATGATTGAAGCGCCCGACCCGGCGCACCAACTCGACCCGCGACACTTCGCCCGTGACCAAGATCTCCCGCAGCAAGAAGCCCACCGCAACCCGCGCTGGGAACTGCCCCAGCGTGACCTCCCTCTTCAACAACGTTTCGAGGAGTCTCGCTGCGTGAATCGGGGTGAGAGCGCTTCCCCCGACTGGCTGCGCGTCGCGATCTTCGAGTCCCGCCTTCTGAAGCAGGGCAACAAACGAATCCTGAGGTCTCCTGCCCGTACCAAGGGACACGGAGTCCCGGAACAAATGGCGTCGGTGGAGCCGTTGACCGGAGGGAGCGTCGATCGCGTCGCCATCCACTTCGCGTTCGGGAGTCTCGCTCGAAGAATCCCATCGCTCTCCTGGTGTCGCCGCTCGCTGCTGGAACATGTCCCCGCGTGTCGCGGAGTCCACTCCAGCGCAGCCCATGAAAAGAAGGGCGACACTCACCACCCAAAGACCAGCACGCATTCGTCACCCGACGCCTTCCTTATGTGAAGGCCCATGGCAAAATGCTGGCATTGACGTCTGACAAACCTTCGGGAGACAGGGCATTCGGCGGATGCCTACACACATCCCGCCGACTCGCCCGAGGCTCACGCTGAAAACAAGCCCATCATGGAATTCGCTGTTCGAGGTGGCGTGACTTCAAACCCGATACGCCCGGACCACCTCCGCCACCCGCTCGGAGAGCATCTTCAACGACACGGCCGACTCGTTCGTGGAGGAGATGCGCTTCACCGTGTCGCCCATCAGCGCGTTCAGCTCGTTGACGGCGGTGAAGATCTGCTCGATGCCGGTGGCCTGCTGGTTCACCGTCTGCGCAATCTGCCGCGCGGACGCCGTGCTGTCCTGGACGATGGTCGTCAGCTCGCGCAGCGTGTCCCCGGACGCGCGGGCCTGCGCGAGCCCCGCCTCCATCCGCTGGGTCCCCTCCGCGGTGATCTGCACCGTCCCCGCAATCGCCTCGCCGATGTCGTTGAGGATCTTCCGCACCTGATTGGTCGCGCGGATGGACTGGTCCGCCAGCGCGCGAATCTCCCGCGCCACCACCGCGAACCCCTTGCCGTGCTCGCCCGAGCGGGCCGCCTCGATGGCCGCGTTCACCGCGAGCAGATGCGACTGGTCCGCCAGGTCCTTCACCGTCTCCGTGATTCCACCAATCTGCTGCGTCCGCTCCCCCAGCGACATGATGCGCTCGGTGATCTGCTCCACCTGGGAGCGCAGGTCCACCAGCCCATCGATGCTGGCGGCCACCGCCTCCTCCCCCGTCCTGCCCAGCGCCTCGGCGCGCTCGGCCACCTCGATGACCGACTGCGCGGAGCTGGACGCGAGCAGCGCCGTCTGGCGGATCTCCTGCGCCGTCACCTGCGTCTCCTGCACGGCGGCGGCCTGCCGGGAGACCATCTGGTTCTGCTCGCTGGCGGACTCGTTGAGCCCCTGCACGGAGTCACTCAAGAGCTCCGTGGACGAGTGGAGCTGGTGCAAAAGGTCCTTCAGCTTCCCCACCAGGATGCCCACCGCGAGCGCCAGCTCCCCCACCTCGTCCTGCGTCGAGATGTGCACCGGCTCACGCAAGTCCCCGTGCTCGGCGATGCGGCGCACGGCCCCCGTGAGCGAGACGAGCGGCGCCACCATCCGGCGGCTCAGCGTCCACGCCGCGCCCATCAACACCACGAGCACGGCGATCAGGATGAGCTGCATGTTGCCGAGGACGCTCTCGATACGGCCCCGAGCCTCCGTGCGGTTGAAGCCCACGTGCACGGCCCCCAGTCCACCCGGGACCGGAGCGGCCATGTCGAGCAGCTCCATGCCCTGCGCCTCGAGCGGCGTGCCCTCCTTCGAGATGGCCAGCCCCTCCACGTGCTCACGGAGGACCGACGCGTGGGTCCCGGACACGGCGACCAGCGAGCCCCGCGCGTCCACCAGCGCGACGTAGGCGAGCGCGCCCTCCCGAGCCACGGCGTCCAGCGTGGGCTGGACCTCCTGCTGCTCGCGGTTGCGCAGCAGGTCCGCCATCGCGGAGGCGAGCGCCGTCGGCACCGCCATGCTCATCTCGTGGCCCTGCTCCTCGAAGACCTGGCGCAGACGCGGAATGGTGTAGCCCATGGACAGCAGGGCGAAGAACAGCGCCACGACCACGGGCGCCACGGTGATTTTATGGACGAGGGAGAGTCGCATCCGAGCACGAGGGTATGCAGAGCGAACGCGACGAATTGTGGACGCGTGACTGCCAATAGCGCAACCCCACCCCGCCGAGCGATTCCTCTCATCCTCGCGAGGGTCCGTCGGCACCCCAATCCCAGCACACCCCTGCGAGAGCGAAGACGTCTGGCTTTCGCATCCCCAGGAGAAAATTGCACCCGGAGGCGCCGCATGTGAGTCCCCTGGCCTCGACATGCGCCACGAAGGCCGCGCTACGCTCGCGAGTCTTCACCCCTGGAGGTCACATGCGAGAGCTTCTCGGAGTCGCGCTGACGACGTGCTTGCTGCTGGGCTGTGGTGGCGTGGAGGAGCCCTCTCAGGAGCCACCACCGTTGGCTGAACAGGAGCAGAAGGCGGAGGTCTGCATCGACGGCTTCCGCCATGTCTTCACCTATTGGACCTGTCAGGACGGCTGCAACGTCGAGGTGCAGGAGTGCTGTTCCAACGTCGTCTTCAACCTCTGCTACGACTCCGTCTCCCAGCAGTCGTGCGATCCCGGCTGCACCTGAGCGCCTCGCCCGGGCTCACGGCTTCCCGCCCTGACGCAGGTCCCTGTTCCCACAGTCCGCCAGGTGGAACGTCCCCTGGCGGCTCATGCGCTGGACCACGCGGGCCCCCACGGACTCGGCGAAGCGCGAGGGCCCACCCTCGCGCCGCTGCACCGACAGACGCGTCGTATACGCCGTCACCAGGTCCGGACTGTCCCGCTGCTCCACGAGCGACTCCAACAGCTCCCGCCGCCGCGGGCCCGACGCCTCCCCCCCGATATCGTCCAGCACCAGGACCCGCACCTGGGCCGCCCGCTGGAGCAACCGCCGCCGCGCCTCGGAGTCCTCCTCGCGCGACAGGCGCGCCCAGTCGATGAAGAGCCCCGCCGACGAATCCCACGCCGACAGCCCCCGGTCGCCGCGCACGGCGGCCCGGAAGAGGTAGCACGCCCCCGTCGTCTTCCCCGTGCCAGGGCCTCCCGACAACAGCAGGCTGCGCAGCCGCTCCCTCAGGACATGCCGAGCCGCGCGGAGCGCCGCCGTCTCGAGCGGCGTCTCTCCTCGAAGGCCCGCCACGGCCTCGGCCGGCGCGCCGCACTGCTCCAGGTGCGAGGGCCACGCGTGCACCTGGGCGGACGCATGCCGGGCCTTCGCCTCCTCCGCGGCCCGCTGCCGCTCCAGCTCCCGCTGCTTCCAGTCCGCCTCCAGCTGGGCCAGGCCCGCCGAGGGCTGCTGCTTCGCCTGGGACATGCCCCGACGCAGCAGGTCCGCCAGCCGCCGAGGCTCCCGCTTGTCGTCCTGGCTCATGCCCCGTCCACCACCCGTGTCATGCCCCCGGGCGTAGCACACCGCCCCGACTCAGAGGCCCGGGGCCTTGGGCGCCGTGGACCGCCCCGCCGCCTTCATCACCCCCGCCTTGTCCCGGGTGATGTCCACCAGCGTCACCAGCCGGCGCCGCGCATCCACCGCGTAGTGGACGTGCAGCTCGTCCACCTGGAACGTCGCCGAGACCTCCGTCTGCGCGCCGAGCGAGGCCACGCGCTCCAGGTGGGCCTGGATGGCGCGATAGCGCTCCTGGGAGAGCCGGGCGACCTGGCTCCAGGCTCCCGCCGAAATCTCGACGGTGTACGGGCGGTGCGTGTTCCTGGGTGACTTCATGACGGTCGCTGCACAAAGCAGTCCGCGTGCCATCCGCCCTTTGAAGAAAATCGGACGGTTGGCGCACGGACCGCTTGAATCCCTGTAGAAATGTCAGCGCCGGCTGCCGACGCTTTTCAGTGCAGCCGCTTGCCTGCCTCCGGCGCCTGCTCCGCCTTGGGCTCCTCATCCAGACACGCCAGCGCGGCCATCAGCATCGACTCGCAGCCGAAGCGCAGACAGTCCGGTGACGGGTTGAAGTACGGTGAGTGGTTCGACGGCAGGCTCTGCAGCTTCTCCCAGAGCGTCTTGCCTGGAGCGCGCTTCCACGCGTCGTGGGACGTGCCGCCGAAGTACCAGTAGACGAGCGGGACCTTCGCCTTCGACGCGTCGTTGGACGTGCGCCCGTCGAAGTACGGGAAGTCCTCGCTGCCGCTCACCATGCCCGTGTCGACCAGGTGGCCTTCGCCGAACCACGCGGCGTGCGCGGCGCGCACCCGGCGGGAGTACGAGTCGTCGTTCACCATCACCCGCGTGCGGCTGATCACCTCGATGTCCGGAGGCCGAGGCGTGCGCCCCGCCTCGCACTCCGCGCGGGCCATCCGGGAGATGGCCTCGATGAGCTGGTCCTGGAGCGCGTCGGTCGGCGTGCGCACCGACATCTCCAGCACCGCCTCGTCCGGGATGACGTTCGCGCGACTCCCCGCGTGCAGGCTCCCCACCGAGATCACCGCGCCACCCTGGGTGAGGTCCAGCTCGCGCGAGACGATGGTCTGCAGCCGCGTCACCAGGTAGGCCGCGATGACCACCGGGTCCACCGTGGACTGCGGCCGCGAGGCATGCCCGCCCTTGCCGTGGATGCGCACCCGCACGCTCGCGGACGCCATCATCGAAGCGCCCTGGTGGTACCCCACCAGTCCCACGGGCATCGGCCCCACGTGCTGCGCGAGCGCCACGGTCGGCGTGCCGAAGCGCGCATACAGCCCGTCGTCCATCATCGCCCGAGCGCCCTGGAGCGTCTCCTCCGCGGGCTGGGCCACCATCATCAGCGTGCCCCGCCAGTGGTTGCGAGACGACGCGAGCAGCTCCGCCACGCCCACCAGACACGTCAGGTGCACGTCATGCCCGCAGGCATGCATCACCGGCACCGTGTGCCCCTGTGCGTCCTTCACCGTGACATGGCTCGCGTCGGGCCGGCCCGTCTTCTCCTCCACGGGGAGCCCATCCATGTCCGCGCGCAGGAGCACCGTGGGCCCCGGCCCGTTGCGCAAGATGCCGACGACGCCGGTCCCCCCCACGCCCGAGGTCACCTCGTAGCCGATGTCCTCCAACCACTTCGCCACCTTCGCGGCCGTCCGATGCTCCTGCATGGACAACTCCGGGTGCTCATGCAGGTCCCGATAGAACGCCTCCAACCTGGGCGCGAGCTGCTCGTGCGCCGTCGTCAGCTGAGGGCGCCAGGCATGCGCGGGCTCGGTGCGTTGCAAGGTCTCCGTCACTTCCATTCCACGTCTCCTCCCCGAAAAGCGCGCGCAAGATGCCCCTCCCCGGGCCCACGCAGAGCACCGAGCTCCAACTCCCCGCCCATCAATGTCCGTGGAACGACGGCGCTCGCGTCGTCCACCCGTGGGCTGTCTTCGTCGCGACGCTGACCGCGCGCGCGGGGCAATGGTCCGCAGTGGCCACGTTCCCCACGTTCCCCGAGATGAAGACCCTTCTTCGAAGCCTCGGCGTGGGCCTGTTGCTCGGTGCGGGAGTCGCGGCGGGTGCGCCCTCGGGCGCGGAGTCCTGCCAGGAGCCCTGCGGCGCGCGCACCCGCCAACTCGCGGGACACACCTACGTGTTCCCCATCCTCCAGCAGAGCGCGTTCGTCACCTCGCACGTCGGCATCCGCGAGGGCCTGGCGCTCTATGACATCCCCGATGTGCCGGTGAATGACCTGCAGCCCCTGGACGTGACGCTCACCGGTGTCCAGCAGACGCTGGACTTGAGCCTGAGCATCACCGACTGGCTGGGCATCGCGGGCTTCGGCCGGGCCACCATCATCACCGGCACCAACGCGGACGGCCTGCTGTCCTCCGGCGCCACGGTGAACCTGCTGGGCCAGGTGGGCGGCGTGGTGCGGCTGTTCCGCAGCGAGCACAGCGGGACGCAGGTCTCCGTCCGGGCGAACTTCGGCTACGACAAGGGGCGCGAAATCACCCTGCTGCCCCTCATCAACGCCATCGTCGAGACGCCCCAGGTCACGGTGGAGCAGATCATCAACGGCAGCCTGGGACAGTTCCTGTTCGTCCCCAGCGAGGAGACGACGGCGAACGGCGGCGTCTACGCGGCGCAGACGCTGGGGCGGATGTTCTCGCTGCAGGGCTCGGCGCTGGCGGAGTACGCCTGGCAGAAGCGCAGGCCGTTCGACCGCATCCTCGGGGACCGCCTGGAGCAGAAGACCCACGCGGTGCGCTTCTTCTTCTCGCTCGCGGCGGCCCTGGACCTCTACCCCACCACGTCGGTGCCGGTGGCGGTGATGGGCGAATACCTGTTCCGCACCGGCCGCCAGGAGGAGCTCGGGCGCTCGGACCGGACGTTGAAGAACAGCTCGCTGGGGCTCGGCGTCTACTACTCGGGCCGAGCCAACCTCCAGCTCGGCCTGGGCGCGGTGGTGATGCTGAATGGCGAGCCCCAGCGGGGCTACGGCGACGAGGGCTCGCAGCAGAGCTCCGGAGACCCGACGCTGTCCTATGGACAGCTCATCCTGCGCTACGTCTGGTGAGCCCCGTCAGGGGTCCGCGCCGCTCGTCGCCTTCAGACCGATGATGGCGACCAGCAGCATCGACAGGAACACGATGCGCATCGGGGTGAGCGGCTCGTGGAAGAGCACCACGCCCAGCACCGCGGCGCCGAGCGCCCCGATGCCCACCCACACCGCGTAGGCCGTGCCGATGGGCAGCGTCTTCGCCGCCGTGGACAGCAGGAACATGCTGGCCACGATGGCCGTGCCCGTGAGGATGCTGGGAACAAGACGGGTGAAGCCCTCGGTGTACTTGAGGCCGATGGCCCAGCACACCTCGAGCAGACCCGCGATGACGAGAATGATCCACGCCATGACGTACGACTCCAGAGATGAGCGTCGTCTTGTCGTGACCGGGTACGGCGCACCTCGTCCGGGCCCGCCGAACCCACCCTGGGAACGACGGACGGCGAGGTCTATAGCGCCTCGCCCCTCTGTCTTCAACGTCCTCGAATCCCCCTTCATTCCCCAGGCGGGCGGCCGGCTGGGGCCCCACGTCAATGCAAGGCCTGGAACCGCGCCACGGCGGCCTCCACGGTGAGGTAGACGTTCTGTTCCCCCAGTCGCTCCATCATCCCCGTGCGCCGCAGCATGCCTCGCAGCGGCGCGTTCGCGTCCGCGATGACCAGGACGATGCCCTCGTCCTCCAGCTCCTGGCGCAGCTTCTCCAGCCCCTCCGCCGCCGTGACGTCCAGGTCGAACACGGCGCTCGCGTCCAGCACCACCTCGCGCACGGGAGGGGACGCCCGGGCCACCAGGACGCGCACCTGCTCGCGCAGGTGCCGCGCGTTGGCGAAGAACATCGGCGCATCGAAGCGATACACCAGGAGCCCCGGAACGGTGCGCGTGCCCTCGTGCCGTGTCACGTCGTGCCACCCGGACACGCCCTCGCGCTCGCCGAGCACCGCGTCGTGGGGATGCGCGGCACGTCGGATGAGGTCCCCCAGCGCGAGCGCGACGGCGACGAGGATGCCCTGGAGGATGCCGAGCACCAGCACCGCCACCGTCGTCACCACCGCCAGCACCGCCTCCACGCGCCGCATCCGCCACAGGGCCACGAGCGAGGACACGTCCACAAGGTACACCGCCGCGACGATGACGATGGCCCCCAGCGTCACCAGCGGCAGGCTCTGGAGCAGCGGCGTGAAGAAGAGCGCGAACACGGCGACCAGCACCGCGGCCACCACGCCCACCAGCTGCGACCTCCCGCCCATCGCGTCGTTGACCGCCGTGCGCGAGTCACTTCCCGTCACCGGGAACCCTTGCGTGAAGGCACACGCCACGTTCGCCGCGGCCTGCCCGAGCAGCTCCTGGTTCCCGTCCAGCCGGTAGTGGTGCTTGTCGGCATACAGCCGCCCCGCGAGCACCGAGCCCGCGTAGTTCACCAGCGCCAGGCTGAGCGCCGCGGGCAGCAAGGCCCGCACATCCGAGAAGCCCACCCGGGGCAACCCGAACGACGGCGGCGCCGAGGCGATGGGCCCCACCACCTTCACCCCCGCGTGGTGGAGCTGGAACACGCTCGCCGCCACGGTGGTGAGCACCACCAGGATGAGCGGCCCCGGCAGCCTCGGGAGCCACTGCCTCAGCAGGACCAGACACCCGATGATGCCCACCCCCAGCAGCACCGTGGGCAGGTGCATGCCGTGCAGGTTGCGGCCGACCTCCAGCACCTGCCCCGGGAAGTCCTCGGCCCGCCGCTCCAGGCCGAACATCCGCGCCAGCTGGCTGCCGATGATGATGAGCGCGGCCCCGTTCGTGTAGCCGATGAGGATGGGCTTGGAGAGGAAGTCCGCCAGCGCTCCCGTCTTGAGCAGGCCCGCCGCCAGGCTCAACAGCCCCACCATCAGCGCCAGCAGCGCCGCGAGCGACGCATACCGCGCGGGGTCGTCTCCCGACACGACGCCGCCCAGGGCGCTCGCGGCGATGATGGCCGCGCCCGCCTCCGGCCCCAGCATCAGGTGACGCGAGGGACCGAAGAGCGCGTAGGCCAGCATGGCCGCCACGCCCGCGTACAGGCCGGTGACCGGGCGCACGCCGACAATCTGCGCGTACGCCAGTCCCTGCGGCACCAGCATCGCGCCAATCGTCAGCGCGGAGAGCAGGTCCGGGCGCAGCCAGGCCCGCGAGTAGGTGGACATCCACCCCAGCCCCGGCACGTTCCGTCGGGCGCGTCGCCAGCCTGCTGTCGCCGTGAGCCTCGTCACGCCTCGACGATGTGTCCTCGGGCCCGCCGCGGCACGGGCCCCGGGGGAGGGGCAGCCGGGCGACGCTGTCCAACACGCCACGACGACCCGGCGCGAGAGGGAGCCACGAGCCCGCGCCGCGCGCGGCCCCCAGGGCACCACGTCCCCAGCTTCAGCGAGCCATGTCGTGAGGAGGTCGCATGCCTCGGTGCATCGCCAGGCTCGTGCTGTTGTCCTCGCTGCTCGTCCCCTGGGTCGCGCGAGGAGGTCCGCTGAGACAAGTCGCGGAGGACCCCGCCGCGGGCTTCGTGGAGGACTCGCCGCCGATGGCCGGGCGCTTCACCTTCAACCTGGGGGTCGGCCTCGTCTTCCCCGTCGGCGAATCACACAGCCGCTTCAAGGCGGGCTGGGGCTTCCTTCTCGGCGGCGGCTACCACTTCACCGAGCACTTCGGCCTCCGCGCCGAGTACCAATACAGCGACTACAACCTGAAGAGCGACGTCCTCCCCGACGAGCGCGTCTCCGGCGATCACATCATGCAGTACGGAGACCTCAACCTCTTCCTCGGCCTGCTGTCGGGCAGGCGCCTCGGGCTCTACGTGACGGCGGGACCGGGCCTCTACTACCGCAAGGTGGAGCTCACCCAGTTCGCCGGCACGGGGCTCGTCCCCGTGTGTGATCCCTATTTCTTCACCTGCTACACGGAGGTCGTCCCGGTGGACGTCATCCTCGACTCGCGCAGCTCCACGGACATCGGCGTGAATGGCGGCGTGGGCCTCACGTACCGGCTCTACGGCACGGTGCGCGTGTATCTGGAGGCGCGCTACCACCACATCTTCGGCCCCGAGTACCAGACGGCCACGGGCGCGCGCCGGGCGAACGGCCAGTACCTGCCCATCAACCTGGGGCTGCGCTTCTGACGACGGGCCGGCGCGTCGGCCGCCTCTCCCCGTGGGGCACGTCCGGCGAGGAGCCTCGCGCCCTACCTTGACCGGAAACGCTGGAGGGATGCACGCATGAGAAGCCAGATGCGCCATACCGCCCTGCTCGCGGGCGCCGCCGTCGTGGGCCTCGCGGTCATCGCCTTCGCACAGGGTCAGCCGGCGCCCGCCGTGCAACCCCACCCCCACGGCGTCTTCGGCGTGGTGCTGGACTACATGCGCCGGCAGCCCTTCATCCTGCTCTTCCTCGTCGTGGCCGTCGGCTACGCGCTCGGCGAGCTGAAGGTGAAGGGCGTGGGCATGGGCTCCACGGCGGCCACGCTGCTGCTGGCCCTCATCGTCAGCTTCTGGGCCTTCGACGCCTACCAGATCGAATACGCCCTGCCGGAGTTCACCAGCACGGTGTTCTTCAACCTCTTCATCTTCGCCATCGGCATGAAGGTGGGTCCCCAGTTCCTCGGCGGCATCCATCGCGAGGGCAAGCACCTCATCCTCCTGTCCCTGCTGGTGCCGCTGCTGTCGGCCGCGCTGGTCTACGCCTCGCGGTACTTCACGCACCTGGCGCCCGGTCTGCTCGCGGGCATCCTCTCCGGCGCGAACACGGCGACGCCGGGCTTCGGCGCGGCGCAGGCGGCGCTGGCGAGCGGCTCGGCGGCGCTGACGGGGGACGCCGCGCGGCAGGCGCCCGGGAACCTGACGACGTCCTACGCGTTCCTCTACTGCATCAGCATGGTGCTCTTCACCGTGATGATGTCGGTGATGCCGAAGATGTTCGGCCGCGACGCGGTGGCGGACGGCAAGAAGATGGAGAAGGAGCTGGCGGGCGAGGACTCCGCGCCGCTGCCGGGCACGGCGGACTCGTTCATCCGGGGCTACATGCCGTTGGACCTGCGGGTGTTCCGCGTGGAGAACCCCGCGCTCGAGGGGCGCACCGTGGCGGACCTGGACCATGCGCACCCTCGCGTGGCCATCGAGCGCGTCTACCACGACGGCCGCGTCTACAACCCGCCGCCGGACCTGGTGCTGAGCCGGGGCGACGAGGTGGCGATGCTCGGCCCCGTGTCGCTGCTGCTGGCGGGTGGGCCGCACATCGGCCCGGAGGTGGACGACTCCAAGCTGCGCAACGTGAAGTTCGACACGGTGGAGTTCATCGTCCACGACAAGCAGGTCGTCGGAAAGACGCTGGGAGAGCTCGCGCTGCGCATGGGCCACGGCATCTACCTCAACGCCCTGTTCCGCGCGGGTGACCAGCTGCCGGTCAGCCGTGAGCAGGTGGTGAACAAGGGCGACGTGTTGCGCATCACCGGCAGCCCCAAGCGGGTGGCGGACCTGCGCAAGGTGCTCGGTCCGCCCGTGAAGCCGAGCCTCTCCACGGACATCATCACCCTCGGCCTGGGGCTCGCGGCGGGCGCGCTGCTCGGCGCGATCACGGTTCCGCTCTACGGCATCAAGTTCAGCCTGGGCTCGGCGGTGGGCCTGCTCATCGTCAGCATCGGCCTGAGCATCCTGCGCACGCACAACCCCGCGCTCGGCGGCCCGTTCCCGGAGTCCGCGCGTCAGCTGCTCGAGGATGTGGGGCTGAATGTCTTCATCGCCATCCTCGGCCTGAACTCCGGCGCGGGCGTGGCGCACGCCATCGAGGGCGGCCTCCTGGGGCCCACGCTCATCATCGGCTCCATCGCGGCCTTCATCCCGCCCATCATCGGTTGGATGGTGGGCCAGTACATCTTCAAGATGAACAGCGCGGTGCTGATGGGCGCCATCGCGGGAGCCCGGTGCAACAGCGCCGGCATGAGGGCGGCGCAGGAGGCGTCGAAGAGCATCGTCCCCGCCATCGGCTACCCGGTGACGTTCGCCATCTCCAACCTGCTGCTGACCCTCATCTGCTACCTGTTCGCCCTGATGGGCTGAGTGAGGCCGCCATGAGCAAGCCCCTTCCCTCGTGGAACGACGGCGCCACCCGACAGGCGCTGCTGGACTTCGCTGGACGAGTTGCGGCCGCACCGCTGGCAGCCGTCCTCCTCCTTCGCGCCGGACTCCTCCTGAAGTCAGGCAAGCCTCGGCGCCCCTGACCTCCACGCGCGGCTTTCATGCGGTGCGAGTGGACGAGTGCATCCGTCGGACGTCTCCCATCGGTCGGTTACCGCCCCCGAGCGCTGAGCCGCCTGCACACCCGAAGGTCCGCGGTGATCGAGAGGTCGCCGCGGGCTCTCGCGTCTGATTCGCGGAGATCTTTGACGCAGCGTCCCTCCAGTGGTGATGTCGTTCGATGCCGCAGGCTCCCAAGGATCTCGTCCGCGCTCTCGAACGTCTCGATGTGGCCATCCGCCGCGCCGACCCCGGGGGGCACGCCTCGTTCCTACCTCCGGCTGCGCCCGAGCAGCTGGCCGGGCTCGAGGCCGAGCTCGGGACGGCGCTGCCAGGCGACCTTCGCGCCCTGTTCAGCTGGCACGATGGGACCGCGCTGGTGTCGTTCGATGGCTCGAGCGTTTACTCGATGATGGGCTGCGTCGAGGCGATCTCGACTCGTCGGTTTCTCCTCGGGTTCGACAGTGACGGTGCGCGGTTCTCCGAACATTGGGTTCCCGTGCTCACGAAGGGCAACGGCGACCACGTCGCGTATGTGCTGTCGGGAACCGAGGCCGGCCAGCTGGTCGAGTACCGACACGACGACGCCTCGCGCCCCATTTGGGCGCCCTCGCTCGCGGCACTCGTGGCCAGCGCACTGCGCACCTGGGAGAGCAAGCCGGTTCGAGAGCAGGGGGCGCTGATGCGGATCGGCGGGTGGAGCAGGGAGAGCGCGGTCCATGTGGGGACGCTGGGGGTCGGCGACGCCATCGTCGTGTGCTCCCTCGGCGCGGCGATGCGCCCATTCTGGAACCTCTATGTTCAGGTCGACGCCAATCGGTGGGTGTGGGGATTCTCAGGAGCAGAAGATTGGGAGCCGGAGGCGCTCGCGGTGGCCTCGCGGGCCATCGGCGGCCCGCTGAAAGACACGAGCACCGTCGCATCCAGCGTGGACGGCCTCTTGCTCGACAACGCATGGACGTTCGAGGACCGCCCGCCGCGCGCCCCCGACGACTTGAGCATGCTGGGCGTGTACCGAGGCCGCGTCGTTCGCGCCTGACGTCGGCGGCTCGAGGTCAACCACCACGGCTCACGGGTAGCCTCGGTCCATGGGCCTTCGCACCTGTGCTGGTTGCCAACGTCACATCCGATGCGCGTCCACCGCGTGCCCGTTCTGCAGCCTCGCGTGCGAGCCGGTCGCGGAGCTGAACGAAGGGCCCTACCAACCCCAACTCGCGCATCGCGGAGCTGCCGCCTCACGAGTGGAAGCGTCAGCAGATCACCGGTCCGCCCGAGTCACGCTTCCAGCCCCAGCCCTGAACGCTCCTCCGGTCGCGGCGTCTGCTGGGCACGGACCTCGTCCGCCTTCAACCGCTCACGCCCCGTCGCTGACCGGACGGATACGAGGGCCGACAATCCGCCCCACCCCGCGGGGCGGACCTCCCGGCCGCCCGGGACGGCGCGAGCGTCAACGGACGACACTCGCGTCGTCCCGGGGGAGCCGGGGCTCAGTCGTTCAGCGCCTCGACGGCTGGAGGCACATAACGCCCCCGGAGCGCGGCCTCGGTGGGACCATAGAGCCGCAGCAGGAGATAGAACGGCCCTGTGGGCACCGGCAGCCAGTTGGACTGACGCGCGGCCTCCGGGGGCGTGCTCTGGAGGAAGAACGAGATGGAGCCATCCTCGGACCGCCTCAACGTGCGCGAGCGATCTCCCAGCGAGTACCGGTGGATGTCGTTCTCCACCAGCATGTGGCTCTTCGCGTCGTACGCGGTGAGGGACCAGAAGAAGCGCACCGGAGGAATCGCCTCCTTCGGGAAGCGCAGCACGTAGCGGGCACGCGCCCCATCGAGCGGACGGCCGGCGCCATCCAGGTGGGTGATGGGATAGACGGCCTCGGCCGCTGAGTTCGCGTAGAGGTAGTTCCACGCCACGCGGGCGCGCAGCGCGTAGTCGTCGCCGAAGTCACCCACCTTCGGGTCCGGCAGCTCCCACCCCTGATGCAGCATCGGCCGCTGCTGGATGGACTCGCGGGCCTCGCGGACTCCCGCCAGCATCGCGTCACGGAGGTCCGGTGGCAGCGACTTCGCGTCGAAGGACTCCCCGGGGCGCACCCCGACGCGCGCGAGCCTTGCCAGCAGCGGTCGCTCCGCATCGGAGAAGCGGTGCCACCGCATCATGAAGTTGATGTACTCGAACGCCTTCAGCGACGCGTCCGCCTTGTCATCGAAGTACGGAGGCCACGACACCTCGGGGAGCTTCGGCGCCGGCAGCCCGGAGAACACGTGGAGCGGCGTCGCCTTGAACTCCCGCTGGAGCGGGACCGCGGCCGCCAGGTCCTTCGGACCGTCCACGCCGACGCGCAGCAGCGCAGCCACGAACCAGGAGTCGGAGCGGATGATGCTCGCGTCCTTCAGCGGCTCGGGCAGCGGCCCCGTCCAGTCAGGCCCCGAGACGACGAACCGCCCGGGGGCCGTGCCCGTGGCCCGCGTGCCGATGTACGGCAGGTTGTTCGTCGTGATGTCGACCAGCTGGATGCAGAAGTAGCGCCCGTTCAGCTCCGGCGTCTCCACCACCACGGGCCCGCCTCGCAGGTCCAACACCGCCACCGAGTAGAGCGTGTCGTTGTTCGGGGAGACGACCTCCCGGTCCTCGGAGGTGAACAGCCGGGAGAAGTGCAGGAACTGGTTGGCGGGCCGGAGCTGTGGCGACTCCGGACGGAAGTTCAGCGCGAACAGCCGGTAGTGCTCCACCAGGGGCAGGCCGAAGACATACGCCTCACGCGCGATGTCTCGCGCCTCCTGGGGCGACAGCCCCGTGGTCGATTGCTCCAACATGACTCACCTCGATGGCGTGGGTGCCGGGTCCGAAGCCCGGCTCATGCCCGCAAGCTGAGCCGCCACTTCCACCCGGGCAACACCGTCGCCGGACGACAGGAGGTGAGCCCGCTACGCCGGCACGCCACCCGGAGGAACCCGCTTCGAGCCCTCGGACTCTCCATGGCGCTTCACCCACAGCTTGTACGGGGTCAGCGCCAGGACGCGGATGACGACGTACGCACCCACCACACCCGCCACCTCGAGCGCCCGGTAGTTCGGATAGCTCTGGGTGATGATGGTCATCGACAACACCGGGTGCGCGAAGGCCGCGGCCAGCACCACCGCCTTGCGGTCCTCCATTCGCGGCGCCCCCGCCCAGTGTCCCAGCACGGCCGAGATCGTCACCAGCAACACCAACGCCACCACCGCGAGCCACGCGGTGTGGATGAGCTTCGGACCGACGATGAAGAGCACGCCCACCGACACGGCGATGAGCAGCACGTTGAACACCCGACCACACCAGCGCGCGAGCGTCCGGGCCAGGCTCGGGAAGTAGTGCCCCACCGCGACTCCCACCATGAGCGGAGGGACGATCTTCACCAGCAGCAGCCGGAAGACCAGGCTCGGCGCCGCCCTGAACTCGACGCCCAGGAGCCGGTCCACGCCCCGCACCCAGAGCGGCACCGTCACCAGCGCGCAGAGGCTGAGCAGCAACAACAGGTTGAGGGACGTGGTGCTGCTGGCGCCCAGGGAGCGTGCCTGGTTCACCTGGAGCGGCGCGCCCGGACAGACGGCCATCAGCAGCACGGCGCTGGCCACCACCGTCGGCAGCCGGAAGACATGGACCAACGCGATGGCCACCAACGGCACCAGCAGGAGCACCACCAGCAGCGAGCGCGCATACAGCGCCGGGCGCTCCAGGACGTGCCGGATGTCACCGGGCCTTCGCTCCAGGCCCTGGGTGAACATGAACAGGGTGACGATGTTGCCCAGCACGAACACGGCCAGGGTCCTGAGCATGCTCGCCTCCTTCCAAGCGGCATGCACACCGGCCGCCGTCGTTGGATATCCTCACGTCCGCCCCCTGCCGACAGTCCTCGGCGGACAGGCACCCGAGCGCAGGCCGCCGCTCAGCTCATGCTCTGGCGCAGCTGGTTCACCACCGCCAGGAACTGCCGGTCCACCATCAGCAGGATGACGAGCGGCGCCAGCCCGGCCGCTCCCACCGCCAGCAGCCCGCGCTGGTCCCACGGGAACAGCTTCATCTTGCGAGCCACCATGAAGGACGAGCCCAGGTCCGCCAGCGACGAGAAGTCCGGCGCGCCGAGCGCGGGGAGCTCGGGCTTCTTCTGGAACCACCGGTCCTCGAACTCGCGCGAGTGGTGCGCCGCGACGGCGGAGAACCACGGGTCCCCTCGCCGCTTCGCCGCCACCAGCGGCCGGAAGAAGCACGCCAGTGGCGCGAAGACGGCCAGGCAGGCCAGCACGGCGTAGAGGACCTGGGGCATGATGTAGACCAGCGGGGACTCGGTGATGGCGGCGGCGTTCGTCCGGAACGAGTATGACGCCACCGGCACGGACACCGCGAACACCACCGGCGCGAAGCTGGCCTGACAGACGGCCAGGAACCCCAGGCCGCCCGACTGGTCCGGGTGCGTGAAGGCCAGGCGAAGCGGAAGCCGCGAGACGCGCAGCAGGAAGACCGCCCACACGACTCCGCGCCACAGCCACCGCAGCACCAGGAAGCGCACCAGCGGCTGGGCCACGCAGAGGTACCAGCCGCCCGCGAGCGACGGCTGGCCCCAGGATGACACCTGCCACGCCCGCGACGGGTCCGGCGAGGTGAGCCACGCGAACGCGATGACCAGCCCCAGCAGCAGCAGCTCCACGCCCGCCGAGTCACACCACCGCGTGCACCTCCGGGCCAGCGCCTCCAGCGCGCCCCGTCCCCGCTCGCCCACCAGGTCCGCCCGGAGGAACTGACGCGCCGCCGCGCCCAGGCGGCTGTCGATGTAGGGCCCCGACGCCACGAGCACCGGCAGCGACAGCAGCAGCTCGCCATGGACCTGGAGATCCCGAAGCAGCAGGCGCGGGGCGTCGCCCCCCTGCATCCACGTCATCAGGACCAGCGGCCCCCAGCACCCCAACGCGAGCACGAGCGCGAAGAGGCCGGAGCGGCGCGGCTCGACACCGCGCAGCCGCCGTCCCAGCGTCTGGAATGGACCGCCCCTCACCAGCGAGAAGTCCGACAGCGTCTCCGAGCCCACCATGGGAGCACCGCGAGGCGGAGGGCCTCAGTACTCCTCGAACATCCGCTGGACGCGCGTGGGGTCCTTCGTCTCCAGCAGCGCCAGCTGGAGCAGCACGCGCGACTTCGCGGGGTTCAGCTCCCCGGAGGCCACGAAGCCCTTCTGGTCGTCGTCGATTTCATTGTTGCGCAGCACCAGGCCGCTCGGCAGGCGCGTGCTGCGCACCACCACCACGCCCTTCTTCACGTGCTTCGCCAGCGTGTCGAGCGCGGGCTGGGTCATGTTCCCATCCCCCACCCCCGCGATGACCAGCCCCTTGGCGCCGTTCTTCACCGCCGAGTCGATGAGGTCCGGGCTCATGTTCGCGTGTGCGTAGAGGATGTCCACGCGCGGCAGCGCGCTCTCGCCCGCGATGGAGAACTCGGAGTCCACCGTGTGCCGCTTGTCCATCTTCTCGAACCAGTGGATGTCACCCGTGTTGACCACGCCCGCGGGCCCGCGGTTCAGGCTGCGGAAGGTCTCCACGTTGGTGGTGTTCGTCTTCGTCACGTTCCGGGCCGCGTGGATTTCGTCGTTGATGACGATGAGCACGCCCCGCCCCTTCGCCTCCGGCGACGCCGCCACGGCCACCGCGTTGTAGAGGTTGCCCGGCCCGTCCGCGCTGGTGGCGGTGGCGGGCCGCATGGAGCCCACCAGGACCACCGGCTTGTCGCTCTTGACCACCAGGTCCAGGAAGTACGCCGTCTCCTCCAGCGTGTCCGTGCCGTGCGTGACGACGACGGCGTCCACGTCCGGCGAGGCCAGCAGCTCGTTGGTCCGCTTCGCCAGCTTCAGCCACACCGCGTCGTTCATGTCCTGGCTGCCGATGTTCACCACCTGCTCACCGGATAGCCGCGCCAGCTTGTCCAGGTTCGGCACGCTCTTGATGAGGTCCGCCACCTTGAAGGCCCCCGCCTTGTAGCCATACCCCTGGGGGTTGCCCTGCGAGCCGGCGATGGTGCCGCCCGTCGCCAGGATGCGCACCGACTGCAGCGGCGCCGCGTCCTTGCCGTCCTTCGCCTTCGTGTCCGCCGGGGCCCCGCGGGTCGACGACGCCTCCGCGCCTGGGGACGTGGGCCGCGCCGAGCCCTCCTGCGCGGCGATGCCCGCGCCCGTCAGCAGCAGGCCGACCGCGCACAACAGTCCTCGCATCGAGTTCTTCGAGCCATTCATGATGGGCCTCCGTCGAAGGTGGGCATCTTCGCGCGCTCACGAGTCCAGCTCGCGCCCCTTCCACTCCTGGATGGCGCGGATGACGATGTCCTTCAGGCCCTGGCCGATGCGCGGGTAGGCCTCGTCGTCCAGGTTCGCCAGCGACACGCGGGCAGACCACTCCGGCCCCTCGAAGCCGCTGCCGTTGAGCAGCACCACGCCATGCCTGCGCGCCAGCGCGAGCACGATGTCGAGCGGGTCATGCCGTGCCTCCTCGTACTCCACGAAGTCCTTCCCCACGTGCTTGCGCCCCCACGCCTCCAGGTCGAGCGTCTGGTAGTACGCCGAGCGCAGCGGGTCCTCCGGCAGGTCCACGCCCAGGCCCTGGTACAGCGCGGCCAGCCGCTCGCGGCAGATGCGCCGGCAGCGCTTCTTGTACGCGTCGTCCTTGTCCAGGAGCGCGAACAGCGAGAACAGCGACATCTGGAGCTGCTGCGGCAGGGACAGGCCCGCGGTGTGGTTCAACGCCACCGCGCGGCTGTCCGCCACCATCCGGTCGATGAACTTCAGCCGCTCGGGCTCGAGGGTGATGGAGCCGTAGCGCTCCTCGAGCATCTCGCGCTGGGCGGCCGGAAGGCGCGCGATCATGTCATCGAGGATGTTGTCCTCGTGGAGCGCGACCACGCCCAGGCGCCAGCCGGTGCACCCGAAGTGCTTCGAGTACGAGTAGACGAGCAGCGTGTTGTGGGGCAGCTCCGCCGCGAGCGAGCGGAAGCCCTCCACGAACGTGCCGTACACGTCATCCGTCAGCAGCAGCAGGTCCGGCCGCTTCTTCCGGACGATGTCCACCAGCAGGTCCAGCGACTCACGCCGCATCGCCGTCGCGCCCGGGTTGCCGGGGTGGACCACGAAGAAGGCCTTGATGCGAGGGTCCTCCAGCTTGCGCAGCTCCGACTCCGGATACTGCCATGAGTGCCGCCCCTCCTCGGTCATCTCGCTCTGCCGGATGTCCACCGTGCGCAGGTCGAACTCCTCCAGGCGCGGAATCTCCAGGTAGGGCGTGAAGATGGGCGTGCCCAGGGCGATGGTGTCCCCCTTCTGGAGCAGGCCGTTCACCATCAGCGAGCGGAAGATGTACGTCATCGCCGCGGTGCCGCCCTCGACGGCGAACAGGTCGAAGCGCCCCGGCGGCGGACGGCCATCACACATCTCCTTCGCCAGATAGGCCTGAACGATTCGCTCCGCGTGGACGAGCATCCGGTCCGGCACCGGATAGTTGTCGCCGATGGCCGCGTCGGTGAGCTCCCAGACGAACGCGTCCTCGTCGAAGCCCAGCTCGCGCACGCCGTGCTCCAGCGAGTCGCGCAGGAGCCTCACGGCCGCGCTGTCCTCCTGTGCGTCCAGGAAGTCGCGCAGCCGCCGGGCGATGCCCGGTGACTTCGGCATGCCCGCCAGCCCCACCTCGGGCTCGTTCCAGGTGCGGCGGCTCTCGCTCAGCGCGAACTGCCCCATCAGGAAGAACGCCTCGCGCGGCGTGGTGGCAATCCAGTTGGGGTTGCCCCGCCCCGCGTTGAGCATCACCGCCGCGCGCGTCTTCGCGGACTCGTCCGCCATCTCGATGAGCGTGTCCTTCAGCTCGAAGGGGCTGAGCTTGTGGAGCTCGCGGGGCGTGGTGGTGTCCGTCTGCTCCCTCACGCGCGTCTCCGTCTCGGTCCTCGTCTCCATGAGCCCCTCCTGCACGTTGGCGACAGGACGTTGTCCACGCGTGCACACGCCGCCAATCCGAAGGCGGACACGCCGCGGGCGCTCGCAGGTCCGGGTGCCTCCGAGCGCCCGGGGCCCCTCGGTCGCCCCGCCCCGCGGGGCCCGGTTGTCCCGCGCGACGAAGCCACCCAGCTTGCCGCCTGGGGCCACGAGCGTGCCCCTCCACCGGTGTGGACAGACGAAGAGCGAGGCGGCGGATGAGCGTGGATGTCGTCGGTGAAACCCAGGGCCTGCAGTCCCCCGTCTCGCGCAACGAGGTGACGGAGAAGGACGCACCCGCCATGGACCTGGTGTGGATTCCGGGCGGCACCTACTGGATGGGCTCCGACCATCACTATCCCGAGGAGAAGCCCGCGCACCAGGTGACGGTCAGCGGCTTCTGGATGGACCGCCACACCGTGACCAACGCCGACTTCGCGCGCTTCGTCGAGGCCACCGGCTACGTCACCGTCGCCGAGCGTCCGCTGAATCCGGACGACTTCCCCGGCGCCACGCCGGAGCTGCTCGTGCCCGGCTCACTCGTCTTCCGCAAGACGGCCCGGCGCGTGAGCCTGAAGGACCTGACGCAGTGGTGGGCCTATACCCCCGGCGCCTGCTGGAAGGCCCCGGAAGGGCCCGGCAGCACGTGGCTCGGCCGCGAGCGCCACCCGGTGGTCCACGTCGCCTATGAAGACGCGGAGGCCTACGCCACCTGGGCCGGCAAGGCCCTGCCCACCGAGGCCGAGTGGGAGCGCGCGGCCCGCGGCGGCCTGGACCGCAAGGTGTACGTCTGGGGCGACGAGTTCTCTCCGGGAGGCCAGCAGATGGCCAACATCTGGCAAGGAGAGTTCCCCTGGCAGAACCTGAACACCGATGGGTTCGAGGGGACCTCGCCAGTCGGGAGCTTCCCACCCAACGGGTATGGGCTCTTCGACATGGCGGGCAACGTGTGGGAGTGGACCTGCGACTGGTATCAGGAGCGCCACCAGGGCAACGGCGGCAAGGCGTGCTGCATCCCCGTCAACCCGCGCGGCCCCGCCTCCAGCGGCAAGAGCCTGGACCCGAGCCTTCCGCACGTGAGCATCCCCCGCCGCGTCCTCAAGGGCGGCAGCCACCTTTGCGCGTCCAACTACTGCCTGCGCTACCGCCCCGCCGCGCGCTCGCCGCAGTCCATCGACAGCGGAACCTCGCACATCGGATTCCGATGTGTCGTCCATGTCTCGGACGCGTGAGACGCCAACGTTCCGCCCGGAAAAAACGACCGGGTTCCGCTGGGTTGGGCCCCCCCTGTCGTGAACACGAAAGCCCTGCTAGTTTGCGCTCCCATTACAGAGCTGTGTTATCAGCAGATCCTGTTTCGCGAGTCAGCGACTGAAACAGCGGATTGGCCCAGGGGACACTCGAGTGAAGAGCGACGCGACACGGACACTGTTGGTGACTCGGGCGGACCTGCGCTGCATCGTGGAGGCAGTGGGTGCGGACGCGCTGATGGACGAGCTCATCCGCGCGCTCACCGACGCGCTGCGCACGTTCGACGGAGAGCTCACCGAGGTGCGCAAGCGGGATGGCTTCCTGACGGAGCATCCGCGCCAGCCCGGGTGTCTCGAGTGGATGCCGGTGATGCAGAAGGGCGGCGCCGTCACCGTGAAGATGGTGAGCTACAGCCCGTTCAACCCCGAGGAGCAGGGGCTGCCCACCATCATCGCGACCAACAGCCTGTATGACTCCAGGACGGGCCACCTGGTCGCGCTGATGGACGGCGTGTTCGCCACGGCGCTGCGCACGGGCGCGGCCTCCGCGGTGGCCACGCGCTGCCTGGCCTCGCCGGACAGCCGCGTGCTGGGCCTGGTGGGCTGCGGCGCGCAGGCGGTGACGCAGCTGCACGCCATCAGCCGCGTGTTCCCGCTCACGGAGGTGCTCGCGTACGACACGAACCCGGAGGCGCAGGCGTCGCTCGCGCGTCGCACGGCGTTCCTCGGGCTGGACGTGAAGCAGGTGTCGCTTTCGGAGCTGGAGGAGCGCTCGGACATCATCTGCACCGCGACCTCCATCGCCGTGGGCGCCGGCCCCGTCATCTCCGGCAAGGCGCTCAAGCCGCACGTGCACGTCAACGCCGTGGGCTCGGACCTGCCGGGCAAGACGGAGCTGCCGCGCGCGCTCCTGGAGAAGAGCCTGGTGTGCCCGGACTTCACCGTGCAGGCGCTGGTGGAGGGCGAGTGCCAGCAGTTGAAGCCCGAGCAGGTGGGCCCGGACCTCGTCACCCTGGTGAAGAACCCGGACCGCTACGAGTCCTGGCGCCAGAAGGCCACCGTGTTCGACTCCACCGGGTACGCGCTGGAGGACCAGGTCGTCACCGCGCTGTTCCTGCGTCACGCGGAGCGGCTGGGGCTGGGCACGTCGGTGGGGCTGGAGACGGTGGGGGGCGACGCGCTGGATCCCTACTCGCTCCTGCACGAGCCGGGGGCCGCGGCCCGCGGCAACCTGCGCCGCGCCACGGGGAGCTGAAGCCCCCGCCTCAGAGCTCCAGGAGGATCTTCCCGAAGCTCGCGTTGGATTCCATGTACCGGTGCGCGTCCGCCACGCGCGCCAGCGGGAAGGTGGTGTCGATGACCGCGCGCACGCGGCCGTCGACGAGCCGGGGCAGCCAGCGCTCGCGGAAGCGCTGGACGACGGCGACCTTGGCGGCCAGGGGCAACGGACGCAGCGCCATGCCCTTGAGCTGGAGGCGGCGCAGCACCACCTGCTTCAGGTCCAGGTCGCCGCGGATTCCGTCCATCAGCCCCACGAGCATCAGCGTGCCGCCGAAGCGCAGCGCGCGCAGGTTGCGGCCCAGCGCCGCGCCTCCGACGAAGTCCTCCACCACGTCCAGGCCGCGTCCCTTCGTCCACTCGGGCACCGCGTCCGCGAAGTTCTCGCGCGTGCGCACCACGCCCGCCGAGGCGCCCAGCGCCAGACACCGGCGCAGCTTCTCGTCGCTGCCCACGGTGACGAAGACGGTGGCACCCACCTCGCGCGCCACCTGGATGCACGCAGTGCCGATGCCGCTGCCCGCGGCGTGGATGAGCACGGACTGACCGGGCCCCAGTCCGCCCAGCTCGACGAGCGACTCGTGCGCGGTGCAGTACGCCTCGGGCGCGGCCGCGGCCTCGACGAAGGACCAGCCCTCCGGAATCGGGAGGGCCATCCCCTCCTCCATCAGGCACGCCTCCGCGTAGCCGCCGCCGTCCACCAGCCCGAAGACGCGCGCGCCGGGCTGGAAGGCGCGCACTTCGTGGCCCACGGCCTCCACCTCGCCCGCGACCTCGATGCCGAGCAAGGGACTGGTGACGCCGGGAGGCAGCGTGTAGCCGCCGGCGCGCTGGCTGGTGTCTCCACGGTTGAGGGCGGAGGCGCGCACGCGCACCAGGAGCTGACGGGGGCCGGGGACGGGCCGGGGTCGGGTCTCCAGGTGGAGCTGCTCCGGACCGCCTGGAGTCCGCACGACGACCGCGGTCATCACCTCAGTAGTTCGCATCCACGTCCACGCCATGGCGCCGCAAGGGCACGAGGAAGGAGCGCTCGAAGGTCATCACGACGGTGCCGTCCGCCTTGAGGCCCTTGGTCTCCACGGTGACCACTCCCTGTTTCGCGCGAGAGCGGGACCTCCTCTTGGCCAGCACCCGGCTCTCCGCGTACAGGGTGTCCCCCACGAAGACGGGGGCCGTCAACCGGATGCGGTCCCACCCGAGGTTCGCCACGCCCTTGGCGCTGGTGCTGTTCAGACTCATCCCCCCGACGATGGCCAGGGTGACGAGGCTGGACATCAGCGGCCGCTTCCACTCGGTCTTGCTGGCGTAGACGGCGTCGATGTGGAGCGGGTGGGTGTTGAGGCTGAGCAGCGACTGCCACATGTTGTCCACGTCGGTGAGGGTGCGGCCGGGGCGGTGCTCGAAGACGTCGCCCACCTCGAAGTCCTCGTAGAACAGCCCGTGTGTCTCGCGGTAGCGCTGCTTGCCCACCTTCTTGTGGGCGGCCACCATCTTCTTCATGAGTCCCCGCTCCCGGAGCCCGCGCGCAGGTGGACGGGCGCCATGGCCTCGTCATGCTGGACGCTCGCCAGCACCCGCCGCGCCACCGTCACGAGCGGGGGGCCAATCATGCTCCCTCCGACCACGTGGATGCCGCCCTTTCCGTCACCCGCCTGCGCGAGCACCCGGCGCGCGTGGGCCACCATCTGCGGCGTGGGCCGCAGCGCCGCGTGCACCGCGCCCACCTGGTCCGGGTGGATGACGATCTTCCCGGTGTAGCCCAGCGCCCCCACCTTGCGCGTCTCCTCCTCCAGCCCCGACAGGTCTCCCAGGCCGAAGTACGGCGAGTCGATGGCGTTGAGCCCCGCGATGGCCGCCGCCATGGCGATGCGCGAGCGCGCATAGAGCATGGGCTCCCAGGACAGGGACACGCCCATCTGCGCGGACAGGTCCGCGGCGCCGAAGATGAGGCCGCGCAGGCGGGGCGCGGACAGGGCGATGGCGTCCACGGCCTCCACACCGCGCGCCGTCTCGATGATGGCCAGGAGCGACAGCTCCGGGAAGCGGTCTCCCAGGAGCGCGTCCAGTTGCTGGATTTCGGCGGGCGACTCCACCTTGGGCAGCAGTAGGGCATCCAGTCGCGCGTTGGAGTCCAGCAGCGCGAGCACGTCGCGCAGGCCCGCCTCGGTGCGCAGGCTGTTGATGCGCAGGCACAGCGGCCCGCGCGGGCGGGAGGAGGACAGATAGGACAGCGCCAGCCGGCGAGCCTCCGACTTCAGGGCGTGGGGGACACCGTCCTCCAGGTCGAGCAGTCCCATGTCCGCGCCCACCTCCACCGCCTTGTCGAAGCGGGAGGGGTCGATGGCGGGCGTCACCAGGAAGGACCTGCACTGCAAGGGCATGGTCATGATGCGAGTGGCTCCGAGGTCCCGGGCGCCGCCAGCTCCAGCACGGCGTCACACAGCCGCTGGAGGTCCTCGGTGGACAGGTTGGAGCGCAGCATGATGCGAAGCCCCGCCCGCCCCTTGGGGACGATGGGGAAGAACACGGCGGAGGAGTAGAAGCCCGCGGCCATCAACCGCCGCGAGCGCTCCACCGCCAGGGGCTCGGGCCCCACGTCGATGATCTTGATGGGGAAGTCCTCGCCCGCGGTCCGCGTGGGCACGCGCTCGTCGAAGTAGCGCACGTTGGCCCGGAGGGCGCGCTGTCGCTCGGCCAGGTCGGCGCCCCCGTGCAGCCGCGCCGAGGCCAGGCTCGCGCCGATGGCCGGAATCGACAGGCTCTGGGACCAGCCCAGCGGACCCGCGAAGCGGCCCACCAGGTCCGCGTGCTGCTGGGGCCCCAGCATGACGGCGCCGCCCGCCGTGCCGAAGCCCTTGCCCAGCGAGCCGATGATGATGGTGCGCGAGTTGACCTCGCCGCCCATCGTCGCGCGCACGTAGCCCTCGCCCGACGCGCCGTAGATGGAGAGCGAGTGCGAGTCGTCGAAGTAGAGGAACAGCCCGTACTTGTCCTGCAGGTGGAACAGGTCCTTCACGATGGCCACGCCGCCCATGGAGTAGAAGCCGTCCGCCACGTACGCGACGCGCGCGTGCTTGCGGCAGAGGTCCTCCAGGAAGTCCAGGTCGTTGTGCGGCGCGGTGATGACGTGCGTCTCATCCGCGCAGATGGGCTTGATGAGGTTCATCGAGAAGTGCGCGGACTTGTCGAAGACCAGGATGGGCTTGTGCCCGTCGGGCAGCAGGTGGCCGGACGCGATGAGGGGCAGGAGGCCCGCGCTGGCGGAGCTGGCGGAGTTGGTGACGATGGTCTTCGCGCGCCAGCGGTGGGTCAATTCCTCCTCGAGCGCGTCCAGGTCCGCCAGCCGGATTCGCAGCCGGGAGATGGACATGCACAGGGTGCGCTCGCGCTGGAGCACGTCGATGGCGCCCTGGAGCACGTCCGGGTGCGAGTCCAGCCCCAGGTACGAGCACGAGCACATGTTGATGAACTCACGGCCATCCGGCAGTGCCAGCGTGCCGCGTCCGGTGTTGTGCACGGACAGGTCCAGCAGCCCCGCTTCCTTCGCCGACGTGAACGACGGGTTGCCGTGGCCGATCATCGACTCCGTGTTGCGATAGCGATTCTTGAGTTCCATGACGGCTCACTCCTGCCCTTCGAATCCTGGGATGACCGCGTCGATTCCGACCCGCATGTCCGGCGTCGCCAGCGCCGCGTCGAGGAGCGCGGAGAAGGCGTCACACAGTCGTCGTGCGGTGTCGGGCTCGAACAGGTCGGTGTTGAACTCCAGCAGCCCGGAGAACCCGTCCTCCTGCTCCTGGAGCGAGAGCGTCAGCTCGTAGATGGAGGCACCGCGATCCGACGGCATCGGCATCAAGGTCAGCTCCGGCAGTTCCAGCGATTCTGCGGGAGTGTTCTGGAGCACGAACATCACCTGGAAGAGCGGCGCCCGGTTCTGCTGTCGCTGGGGGACGAGGGTGTCCACCACCTGGTCGATCGGCACCTCCTGGTGCGCGTAGGCGCCGAGGGTGACGTCGCGCACCCGGGCCAACAGCTGCCGGAAGGAGGGATTGCCGCGCACATCCACGTTCAGCGCGACGGTGTTGACGAACAGGCCGATGAGGGACTCCACCTCCGGGAGCGCGCGGTTCGCGATGGGAGAGCCGATGACCAGCTCCTCCTGTCGAGCCCGGCGGCAGAGCAAGGTGCCGAACAGGGACAGCAGCGCCATGAACGGCGTCACGCGCTCGCGCTGGCACAGCAGGTTGAGCGCGTCACTGCGCGCGCGCCCCAGCGACACGGGAATCCAGGTGCCGTTGAACGTGCGCGTGGGCGGACGGGGCTTGTCGAGAGGCAGCTCCAGCAGCTTCGGCGCCTTCGCCAGGGCGTTGCGCCAGTAGGACAGCCGGGACTCCAGCTCGACACCGGACAGCCAGCGGCGCTGCCAGGCCGCGTAGTCGGGGTATTGAATCACCAGCGGAGGCAGCGACGGCGCCGAGCCGCGCGCGAAGGCGGTGTAGAGGTGGACCACCTCGCGGGTGATGACGCTCTCGGACCAGCCATCCGAGAGGATGTGGTGCTTGCTGAAGATGAACAGGTACTCGTCGTCCGCCAGGCGGATCAGACCGCCGCGCACCAGGGGCCCCTGCGTGAGGTCGAAGGGCTTGCGCGCGTCCTCGGCGATGCGACGGAGGACTTCTTCTTCCCGGTCCTCGCGGGCCCGGAAGTCCTCCAGCGGCAGGTCGATTCGCAACGTCGCGGCGACCTTCTGGACGGGCTGACCGGCTTCCTCGGTGAAGGTGGTGCGCAGGGACTCGTGTCGGTCCACCAGGGCCTGGACCGCGGCCCGGAGCGCATCCGGATTCAGCGCGCCCTTGAAGCGGTACGCCGCGGGCTGGTTGTAGGCCGTGGACTGGGGGTTGGCCTTGAACAGCTTCCACAGGCGCTCCTGCGAATAGGACAGCGGCACCGGCTTGTCACGTGATGCGGGGACGATGGGAGGCAGGGTCGCCAGCGGCGCGCGCGGCGCGGCCTCGATGCGTCGGGCCAGCGCGGCCACGGACGGTGCCTCGAAGAGCGTCGTCAGGTGGATGTCCGCCTTGAGCCGATGGCGGATGCGCGCCACCACCTGTGTCGCCAGCAGCGAGTGACCGCCGAGGCTGAAGAAGCTGTCGGTGACGCTGACCCTCGGCAGCTTCAGCACCGACGCGAAGGCCTCCGCCAGCTGCGTCTCCAGCGTGTCCCTCGGCGCCACGAAGGGCGCCACGCCCCTCAGGCTCGCGAGGTCTGGCGCCGGCAGCTTCGCCCTCGCCACCTTCCCGCTCGGCGTCAGCGGCAGCGCATCCAGTCTCACCAGCGCCGGCGGCACCATGTACTCCGGCAGCTTGCGCCCCAGCGCCTCCTTCAGCCCCTCCGGCTCCCACGCCGCCCCCGCCCTCGGCACCACGTACCCCACCAGCCTCCTGTCCCCCGGCGTCTCCTCGTGCACCCCCACCGCCGCGTCCTTCACCCCCTCCAACTCCCTCAGCGCCGCCTCCACCTCCGCCAACTCAATCCGGTAGCCGCGCACCTTCACCTGCGCGTCCAGTCGCCCCAGGAACTCCACCACCCCGTCGCTCCTCCACCTCGCCCTGTCCCCCGTCCGGTACAGCCTCGCCCCCACCTCCCTCGCGTACCCGTCCGGCACGAAGCGCTTCGCCGTCAGCTCCGCCCTCTCGTGGTACCCCTGCGCCAGCTGCGCCCCTCCAATGTGCAGCTCTCCGGCCACCCCCACCGGACACAGCCGCCCCTTCTCATCCAGCACCAGCAGCTTCGTGTCCGGCAGCGGCACTCCAATCGGCGGCAGCCTCGGCCAGCTTCCCGCCGGCCCCTTCAGCCGGTACGCACTCACCACGTGCGTCTCCGACGGGCCGTACTGGTTCTCCAGCACGCACCCCGGCAGCTTCTCGAAGAGGGCCACCACCGCCGGCGTCACCTGCAGCTGCTCTCCCGCCGTCACCACCTCTCGCAGCGACTCCGGCACCCTCGCCCCGTGCGCCACCGCGTCCGCCAGCGCCTGCAGCGCCACGAAGGGCACGAAGAGTCTCTCCACCCGCTGGCTCGCCATGAAGTCCAGCAGCGCAGGCACGTCCTGCCTCAGCGCCGCGGGCGGCACCACCAGCGTCCCTCCCGCGCTCCACGTCGCGAAAATCTCCTGGAATGACACGTCGAAGCTCAGCGACGCGAACTGCAGCGTCCTCGCCTCCGCCTTCACCGAGTGCGCCTTCTGCCACAGCAGCAGGTTGCACAGCGCCGCGTGCGACAGCGCCACCCCCTTCGGCTTCCCCGTGCTCCCAGACGTGTACACCACGTAGCACGTGCCACCCGGTGGCACCGCCCTCGGCGGCGCAATCTCCGGCCTGCGCGCCACCTCCCCCGCCTCCTCGTCCACGCACAGCGCCCTCTTCTTCACCCCCTCCGGCAGCGCCCCCAGCTGACGCTTCGTCGTCAGCACTCGCGCCACTCCCGCATCCTCCACCATGTACCCCAGCCGCTCCGCCGGGTACTTCGCGTCCAGCGGCACGTACGCCGCCCCCGCCTTCAATATCCCCAACAGCCCCACCAGCTGCTCCAACGAGCGCTCCATGCACAACCCCACCCGCTCCCCCGCCCCCACTCCCAGCACCCCCAGGTGCCACGCCAGCTGATTCGCTCGACGCTCCAGCTCCGCGTACGTCAGCGACTCCCCTCCCCACACCACCGCCACCGCTTCCGGCGTCCGCCTCGCCTGCGCCTCCACCAGCTCGTGCGCGCAGACCTCCCAACGAGACCCCGTGCTCGTCGCGTTCCAGTCCTCCAGCACCAGACGGCGATCCGCGTCGGACACCAGCGGGAGCTCGGAGACGCGGTGGAGCGGATTGGCGACAGCGCCCTCGAGCAGTCGCTCCAGGTGCACGACGAATCGCTCGGCCGACGCGGGCTCGTACAAGTCCGTGCGGTACTCCAGCGTGCCCGTCAGGCCCGTGGGCGTCTCCCGGAGCATCAGCGTGAAGTCGAACTTGGACGTGCCGCTGTCCACGTCCATCGCCTCGAAGGAGAGCCCCGGCGTGGACAGCTCCATGGGCGGGGTGTTGAGCAACACCATCGCCACCTGGAAGAACGGCGTGTGTCCGGGCTGTCGCTCCGGCTGGAGCACCTCGACCAGCTTCTCGAAGGGCACGTCCTGGTGCGAGTACGCGCCCAGCGTCGTCTCCCGCACCCGCCCCAGCAGCTCGCGGAACGTCGGGTCTCCGTCCAGCCTCGTGCGCAGCACCAGCGTGTTCACGAAGAAGCCGATCAACCCCTCTGTCTCCATCTGCTGGCGCCCGGCGATGGGAGCCCCCACGCAGATGTCGTCCTGTCCCGAGTAGCGCGCCAGCAGCGCCTGCAACCCCGCGAGCAGGCCCATGAACAGCGTCGCCCCTTCGCGCTGGCACAGGCTGACGAGGGAGCGGGTGAGCTCACGCGAGAGGTCCACCTTGAGCACCGCGCCCGGGTTGCGAGCCTCCACGGGGCGCGGCCGGTCCGTCGGCAGCTCCAACATGGCGGGGACCCCGTCGAGCTGTTTGCGCCACCACGTCAGCTGCCGCTCGAGCACGTCGCCCTGGAGCCACTCGCGCTGCTGGACAGCGTAGTCCGCGTACTGGATCGCCAACTCGGGCAAGGGGGACCGCCGGCCTTCACTGAAGGCCTCGTAGAGCGTGACCACCTCGCGGATGAGCACGGCGATGGACCACGCGTCCGCGATGATGTGATGCAGCGTCACGAGGAGCAGATGCTCACGCGCCCCCAACCGGAGCAGCGCCGTGCGCAGCAACGGCCCGCGTGTCAGGTCGAAGGGGCGACGGGCCTCGGCCCACGCCCGGCGGTGTGCTTCAGTCTCTCGCTCCGACTCGGAGAGCGGGGCCAGGTCCTGCACCGAGAGCAGGATTCGCGGGGGCGCGCTCCGGGAGATGACCTGCATGGGCCTGCCCTCGCGCGACTGGAAGACGGTGCGCAGGGACTGGTGACGCCGCACCAGCTCCGTGAAGGCCTGCTCCAGCGCGGGCACATCCAGCGCGCCCTTGAGCCGCAGCGCCGCGGGGATGTTGTAGAGGGGACTGCCGGGCCTGTACTGGTCCAGGAACCACAGTCGCTGCTGGGCAAAAGAGAGCATCTCTTCCTCCGTGTCGCCCTGCTCGTTCTCGTTTCGGAATCTCGTCCGCGCCCGCATCGGCGTCGGTGCGCGGCTCTCCAGCGGAGGCATCTCGGCCTCGATGCGTCGGTCCAGCGCGGCCACGGACGGCGCCTCGAAGAGCATGCGCAACGGGAGCTCCCTGCGCAGGTGATGACGGATGCGAGCCATCGCCTGTGTCGCCAGCAGCGAGTGGCCGCCGAGGCTGAAGAAGCTATCGGTGACGCTGACCCTCGGCAGCTTCAGCACCGACGCGAAGGCCTCCGCCAGCTGCGTCTCCAGCGTGTCCCTCGGCGCCACGAAGGGCGCCACGCCCCTCAGGCTCGCGAGGTCTGGCGCCGGCAGCTTCGCCCTCGCCACCTTCCCGCTCGGCGTCAGCGGCAGCGCATCCAGTCTCACCAGCGCCGGCGGCACCATGTACTCCGGCAGCTTGCGCCCCAGCGCCTCCTTCAGCCCCTCCGGCTCCCACGCCGCCCCCGCCCTCGGCACCACGTACCCCACCAGCCTCCTGTCCCCCGGCGTCTCCTCGTGCACCCCCACCGCCGCGTCCTTCACCCCCTCCAACTCCCTCAGCGCCGCCTCCACCTCCGCCAACTCAATCCGGTAGCCGCGCACCTTCACCTGCGCGTCCAGTCGCCCCAGGAACTCCACCACCCCGTCGCTCCTCCACCTCGCCCTGTCTCCCGTCCGGTACAGCCTCGCCCCCACCTCCCTCGCGTACCCGTCCGGCACGAAGCGCTTCGCCGTCAGCTCCGCCCTCTCGTGGTACCCCTGCGCCAGCTGCGCCCCTCCAATGTGCAGCTCTCCGGCCACCCCCACCGGACACAGCCTCCCCTTCTCATCCAGCACCAGCAGCTTCGTGTCCGGCAGCGGCACCCCAATCGGCGGCAGCCTCGGCCAGCTCCCCGCCGGCCCCTTCAGCCGGTACGCACTCACCACGTGCGTCTCCGACGGGCCGTACTGGTTCTCCAGCACGCACCCCGGCAGCTTCTCGAAGAGGGCCACCACCGCCGGCGTCACCTGCAGCTGCTCTCCCGCCGTCACCACCTCTCGCAGCGACTCCGGCACCCTCGCCCCGTGCGCCACCGCGTCCGCCAGCGCCTGCAGCGCCACGAAGGGCACGAAGAGTCTCTCCACCCGCTGGCTCGCCATGAAGTCCAGCAGCGCAGGCACGTCCTGCCTCAGCGCCGCGGGCGGCACCACCAGCGTCCCTCCCGCGCTCCACGTCGCGAAAATCTCCTGGAATGACACGTCGAAGCTCAGCGACGCGAACTGCAGCGTCCTCGCCTCCGCCTTCACCGAGTGCGCCTTCTGCCACAGCAGCAGGTTGCACAGCGCCGCGTGCGACAGCGCCACCCCCTTCGGCTTCCCCGTGCTCCCAGACGTGTACACCACGTAGCACGTGCCACCCGGTGGCACCGCCCTCGGCGGCGCAATCTCCGGCCTGCGCGCCACCTCCCCCGCCTCCTCGTCCACGCACAGCGCCCTCTTCTTCACCCCCTCCGGCAGCGCCCCCAGCTGACGCTTCGTCGTCAGCACCCGCGCCACTCCCGCATCCTCCACCATGTACCCCAGCCGCTCCGCCGGGTACTTCGCGTCCAGCGGCACGTACGCCGCCCCCGCCTTCAATATCCCCAACAGCCCCACCAGCTGCTCCAACGAGCGCTCCATGCACAACCCCACCCGCTCCCCCGCCCCCACTCCCAGCACCCCCAGGTGCCACGCCAGCTGATTCGCTCGACGCTCCAGCTCCGCGTACGTCAGCGACTCCCCTCCCCACACCACCGCCACCGCTTCCGGCGTCCGCCTCGCCTGCGCCTCCACCAGCTCGTGCGCGCAGACCTCGACGCGAGTCTCCGACGGCGCGGGGTTCCAGCTCTCCAGCGCGAGCCGCCGGTCCGACTCCGTGAGGAGCGACAGTTCGGACAGCCGGACATCGGGCGCGAGCACCGCGCGCTCCAGCAACCGCTCCAGGTGCGCGACGAGGCGCTCGGCCGACGCGGGCTCGTACAAGTCCGTGCGGTACTCCAGCGTGCCCGTGAGCCCCGCGGGGGACTCACTCAACGTCAGCGTGAAGTCGAACTTCGACGTGCCACTGTCGACATCGAGCGGACGGAAGCGCAGCCCCGGGCTCTCGAGCGCCGCCATGGGCGTGTTGACCAGCACCAGCGCGACCTCGAAAAAGGGCGTCCGCTTCGGCTGTCGCTCCGGCTGGAGCACCTCGACCAGCTTCTCGAAGGGCACGTCCTGGTGCGAGTACGCACCCAGCGTCGTCTCCCGAACCCGCTTCAGGAGCTCACGGAACGTCGGCTCCCCCTCCAGCTTCGTGCGCAGCACCAGCGTGTTCACGAAGAAGCCGATCAACCCCTCCGTGTCCGCGGAGGTCCTCCCCGCCACGGGAGCCCCCACGCAGATGTCGTCCTGCCCCGAGTAGCGCGCCAGCAGCGCCTGCAGCCCCGCGAGCAGGCCCATGAACAGCGTCGCGCCCTCCTGTCGGCAGAAGCCGCGCAGCATCCGCACCAGCCCCACCGGCAGCGTCACCTTGATGACCGCGCCCGGGTTCGACGTGTCCTCGCCGCGAGGGTGGTCCGTCGGCAGCTCCAGCGAAGGAGGCGCTCCGTCCAACTGCTTGCGCCACCACTCGACCTGACGCTCCAGCGCCTCGCCACGCAGCCGGTCGCGCTGCCGCACCGCGTGGTCCACGTACTGGATGGGGAGCTCGGGCAACGGGGACGCGCGGCCCGCGCTGAAGGCCTCGTAGAGCGCCACCATCTCCCGGATGAGCACCGCGATGGACCACGCGTCCGAGACGATGTGATGCATCGTCACCACCACCAGGTGCTCGCTCTCCTGGAGCCGCAGCAAGCGCGCGCGCAACAGCGGCCCTCGCACCAGGTCGAACGGCTTGCGCGCCTCCTCGCGCACCGCGCGCAGCCCCAGCGCCTCGCGCTCCGACGCGGGCAGGTAGCGCAGGTCCTCCACCTCCAGCGCCATCGGCGCGTTGCCCGCGTGCGCCACCACCTGCAACGGCCGCCCATCCCGCGCCGGGAATACCGTGCGCAGCGACTGGTGCCGACACACCAGCTCCGTGAAGGCCCGCTCCAACGCGGCCACATCGAGCGTGCCCTCCAACCGGATGGCCGCCGGCAGATTGTAGAGCGCGCTGCCCGGCGCGTACTGGTCCAGGAACCACAGTCGCTGCTGCGCGAAGGACAACTCCGCCTGCCGCTCGCACGGCACCAGCGACGACGGCCGCTCCCGCGACGCGCGCACCGGCTCCAGCACCTCTCCGGGCCGCAGCGCCACCAACGCGTCGATGCGCCCCGCCAGCGCCTCCACCGTCCCCAGGTCGAACATCTCCTGGAGCGACACCTCCACGCGCATCACCGTCCGGATGCGTGACAACACCTGCGTCGCCAGCAACGAGTGGCCCCCCAGCTCGAAGAAGCCATCGAGCGCGCCCACTTGCTGAATGTTCAATACCTCACTCCAGATGAGCGCCACCGCGCGTTCGGTCTCGGTGCGGGGCTCCATCGCACGGGTGACGCTGCGCTCAACGCGGAGGTCCTGGGAGCGTGGCTGGGTCATGAGAGAGGGGCCTGGGAGGGGAGTCCAGGTAAAACATGTCTTACATACAAAACCGGTGTAATTGCACGCAGCCTCCCCACAAGGACGTGCGGTTCACACTTCCGAGCGTGGTGTGCGCGGGACCCGGGCTGAAGCGTTCGCGTCAGGGCACTCGGAAAATTGCCCCACACCTGGATACGCGACCCGTGCGGGCACGTCCGACGCGATGCGTGTGACGCGCCCGCACATGACTCGAGCGATCAACCAGGCTCAGCGCTGAACGGAGGCGCGCTTCACTCCGACGGGTTGACGATGACGTCCATCGTCCGGTGCATGCGCTCCAGCCCCAGGCTCACCAGCGCACGACGAATCTCCGCCTGTCCCCAGAAGAACTTGCGGAACACGTCACGGTCCAGGCGCAGCAACGTGCACGGCGTCAGCGTCTTCACCGTCGCCGTCGCGAGCCGTCCTCGCAGCAACGACACCTCGCCGAAGATGGCGCCCTCCCCCATGTCCGGATACGGGGTGACACGACCATCCGGGTGCGTGTGGAAGACAGCGCACCTGCCGCGCAGCAGGATGTAGAGCGCCTCGCCGGGGACGCCGCGCGTGAGCAGCGTCTCCCCCGCGCCGATGGAACAGGGCACCAGCGCGCTGCCCAATTGCGCCCACAGCTCCGGTGACAACCCGCGCAGCAGCGGGCTGCTCCGCAACGCATCTTCCAGCAACCGCTCGCGGCATCGCATCTCGACCACCGGCGCCTCCAGCCCGTGACGCGCGCCCATCAGCACCAGCCCCGTCCGGGTCAGCTCGCGTAGCACGGTGCGCTCCATCGTCACCACGCTCGCGGTCCGCGGACACTTCGTCATCAGCGCCAGCTCGCCGAAGAAGTGCCCCCCCGACAGCTGCCCCACCATGCGCGCCTCGGCGCCGGCGGGCTCCCGGTACACCCCCACCCGCCCCTCCAGGATGACGAACATCGACGAGCCCGGGTCTCCCTCGCGCACCACCACCCGCCCCGCCGGCAGGAACCGCGTCCACACGGGGAGTGGAGCCCGCCCCACCGGCTCCCGGTCTCTCGAAGGGATGGTCGGCACCGCCGGAGGCCCCTCTCCGTCATTCTCGGGGTTCCGAGAATCCGGAGACACGACTGGCAATGCGGTGGACCGGCTCATCGTCATGCCCCCCCTCGGACACAGAGTGGATACGTATGACAGACGTCTCCACCGTCCGGAATTGTCGTTGGGAAGAAAACTTCCTCCCAGCAGCCCGCCGGTACTACGGGATTCCCACATGCATTTCCCGCCCGCCGCGGGACGCCAACCCCCATCCCTTCCCTCGGGAGGACGGCCCGGCCGAGGCTTTGTTGGCGGTTGCCGCCGGGTCCTCGGGCGTCAAACGAAACAACGCGGGGATGACAGACACCACCGCCCCACGTCCCGGTGATGGAAGACAACCTCACACCGGAAGGCGCCCCGAAATACTCCGCAACCTTCGCGCACCGTGTCACCACCCTTGACACCTTCGTTTGCGCATGGCACTTAGACGTCCAATAACGATAATGAGAACCATTCTCATTATCCCACTTTCCGGACGGACCCTCGGGCCCAGGACGAAGGAGACGGACTCGATGGGAGACACACCGCGGGTGGCACTGGTGACGGGCGCGGCGCGGGGCATCGGCGCCGAGGTCGCGCGGGTGCTGGCCCCCGAGGCGACCATCGCCGCCCTCGACACGAACGCCGAGGGGCTGCTGGCGCTGGTGGCGGAGCTGCGAGCGCGGGGACAGAAGGCCAGCGCATGGCCGGTCAGCGTCAGTGACGCCGCGGCGGTGGAGACGGCGGTCGAGCGCATCGAGAAGGAGCTGGGCCCCATCCACATCCTGGTGAACGTGGCGGGCGTGCTGCGCATGTCCTCCATCGTGGACCTGAGCGACGAGGACTGGGCGACGACCTTCGGGGTGAACACGAACGGCGTGTTCCATGTCTCGCGCGCGGTGGCGCGTCGCATGGTCCCCCGGCGCGAGGGGGTCATCGTCACCGTGGCCTCCAACGCCTCCAGCACGCCCCGGCTGCGGATGGGCGCCTACGCCGCGTCCAAGGCCGCCTCCACCATGTTCACCAAGTGCCTGGGCCTGGAGCTGGCGCAATACGGCATCCGTTGCAACGTGGTGTCTCCGGGCTCCACGGACACCGACATGCAGCGGGGCATGTGGAAGGACGCCAACGGCGCCCAGGCCGTCATCGCCGGCTCCTCCGAGAGCTTCCGCGTCGGCATCCCGCTCAAGCGCATCGCCGACCCGCGAGACATCGCCCACGCGGTGCAGTTCCTGGTGTCGGACCGCGCGCGCCACATCACCCTGCACGACCTGTGTGTCGACGGCGGCGCCACCCTGGGCACCTGAGCACGTGCCCTCCCCCGCCGGGCACCCGTGGTTCTCTGTTCGACTTGTTACCTTTGTTTCACGATTGAAACAGTGGAAGGCCACGGAAGTCGCGTCCGATGCGCGCTCCGGGTCCTCCGCGACTGGAGGTTGGCTGTGAAGACGACCGAAGTGGCACCCCAGAAGCTGGCGGCGCAGTTGCTCGAGAGCTACGAGGCCGGCTCCTCCTTCTTCTTCGCCTCGCCACGCCGGACGTTGTTGGCGCGGGGCACCTTCGCCACGGTGCCGCACGTGGGCGGCCAGAGCTCGCTGGAGCGGCTGGGCGAGCGCGTGGCCAAGGTGCTGAGCGACGCGCGCCAGGCGGACCATGACATCCCGGTGGCGGTGGGCGCGGTGCCCTTCGTCGGCCGCGCGCCCGCGCAGCTCGTGGTGCCGATGACGCTCCAGCGCGCCGGCCCGCTCGTGTTCGACGACGTGGCCATGCCGCACCCCGTCCTCCCGCAAAGCTACACGGTGCGCCCGGTGCCGGAGCCCGCCGCGTACCTGGACGGCGTGGCCCAGGCGCTCAAGCTCATGCAGAGCGGCCCCCTGCGCAAGGTGGTGCTGTCGCGCTCGCTGCACCTGAGCGCCACCACGCCCATCGACCTGCAGCGGCTGTTGCACAACCTGGCCCGCCGCAACCCGTCCGGCTTCACCTTCGCCGTGGACCTGCCCGGCGCCAGCGCGGGCGAGGGCCGGCGCACGCTCATCGGCGCGAGCCCCGAGCTGCTCGTGTCTCGCAACGGGATGCAGGTGGTGGCCAACCCGCTGGCGGGCTCCGCCGCGCGCAGCCCGGACCCCGTCGAGGACCAGGCCCGGGCGGCCCGCCTCCTCGAGTCCCCCAAGGATCTGCATGAGCACGCGGTGGTCATCGACGCGGTGGCGGAGGCGATGCGTCCGTTCTGCAAGACGCTGGAGGTGCCGGCCCGGCCGTCGCTCGTCAGCACGCAGACGATGTGGCACCTGTCCAGCCGCATCGTCGGGGAGATCGCCGACCCGTCCATCTCCTCGCTGACGCTGGCGATGGCGCTGCACCCCACGCCGGCCGTGTGCGGCTTCCCCACGGAGCTGGCGCACGAGGCCATCGGCCACATCGAGCCGTTCGACCGGGGCTACTTCACGGGCACCGTGGGCTGGTGCGACGCCAACGGTGACGGGCAGTGGGCGGTGACCATCCGGTGCGCGGAGGCGGACGAGAGCTCGCTGCGGCTGTTCGCGGGCGCGGGCATCGTCGCGGGCTCCAAGCCGGAGTCGGAGCTGGCGGAGACCGAGGCCAAGTTCCGCACCATGCTCCAGGCCATGGGCCTGGGCCAGGGCGCCGAGGTGAAGCCATGAGCACGACCGCGTCCCGGCTCCCCGGCTGCCCCACCTGGCCGGAGGAATATGCCGCGCGCTACCGCTCCGCGGGCTACTGGCGCGGGGAGACCTTCGGCATGCTCCTGCGCGAGCGCGCCGAGCGCCACGGCGACCTCACCGCGCTGGTCTCCGGCGCCGAGCGGCTCACGTACCGGCAGCTCGACGCGCGCGTGGACCAGCTCGCCGCGGGCCTGCACGGCCTGGGCATCCGCGCGCAGGACCGGGTGGTGGTGCAGCTGCCCAACATCGCCGCGTTCTACGAGGTATGCTTCGCGCTGTTCCGGCTGGGCGCCCTGCCCGTCTTCGCCCTGCCCGCGCACCGCGGCTCGGAGATCGGCTACTTCTGCGAGTTCACCGAGGCGGTCGCCTACGTCATCGCGGACCGCCACGGCGGCTTCGACTACCGCAACCTCGCCTCCGCCGTGCAGGCGAAGACGCCCACGCTCAAGCACGTCCTCGTCGTGGGCGACGCGGGCCCCTTCACCTCGCTGGAGAGCCTGTACGCCGCTCAACCCGTGGCGCTGACCGAGCCCCGCCCCGACGACGTCGCCTTCTTCCAGCTGTCCGGCGGCAGCACGGGCGTGCCCAAGCTCATCCCGCGCACGCACGACGACTACATCTACAGCCTCCGGGCCAGCGCGGAGATCTGCCAGCTCGACACCTCCAGCGTGTACCTGTGCGCGCTGCCGGCGGCGCACAACTTCCCCATGAGCTCGCCGGGCGTGTTCGGCACGTTCTACGCGGGTGGCACCGCGGTGCTGGCCCTGCACCCCAGCCCCGACGTGGCCTTCCCCCTCATCGAGAAGGAGAAGGTCACCATCACCGCCCTGGTGCCGCCCCTGGCCATGGTGTGGATGGACTCGGCCAAGGCGCGCCGGCATGACCTGTCCAGCCTGCGCGTGCTCCAGGTGGGCGGCGCCAGGTTCAGCGCCGAGGCCGCCGCGCGCGTGAAGCCCACGCTGGGCTGCACCGTGCAGCAGGTCTTCGGCATGGCCGAGGGCCTGGTCAACTACACGCGCCTGGACGACTCCGAGGAGCGCATCGTCAACACCCAGGGCCGCCCCATCTGCGTGGACGACGAGCTTCGCATCGTCGACGAGGACGGGCAGGACGTCGCGGTGGGCGAGACGGGCCAGTTGCTCACGCGCGGGCCGTACACCATCCGCGGCTACTACAAGGCGGAGACGCATAACGCGCGCGCCTTCACCCCCGACGGCTTCTACTGCACCGGAGACCTGGTGCGCATGACGGCGGACGGCTACCTGGTGGTCGAGGGCCGCGCGAAGGATCAGATCAACCGGGGCGGTGACAAGGTGGCGGCCGAAGAGGTGGAGAACCACCTGCTGGCGCACCCCGCGGTCCACGACGCCGCCGTCGTGTCCATGCCGGATGCGTTCCTGGGCGAGCGCACCTGCGCGTTCGTCATCCCGCGCGGCACGCCGCCTCCGGCCACGTCGCTCACCGCGTTCCTGCGGGAGCGGGGCCTGGCGGCCTTCAAGATTCCGGACCGGGTCGAGTTCCTCGACGCGTTCCCCAAGACGGGTGTCGGCAAGGTCAGCAAGAAGGCGCTGCGCGAGAAGCTCAGTCAGCCCAACGCGCCCCGCTGAAGCCCACTCCCCCCACGTCCGCACCAGAAAGGCTCTTCCCCCATGGCGCTCCCCGCCATCTCCCCCTATCCGATGCCCGGCGCCGCCGACCTGCCCAAGAACAAGGTCGCCTGGAAGCTCGAGCCGAAGCGCGCGGTGCTGCTCATCCACGACATGCAGCACTACTTCGTGAACGCCTTCACGCCGGGCCAGTCGCCCGTGAAGGAGCTGGTCCCCAACATCCAGCGGCTGCGCCAGCACGCCCACTCGATGGGCATCCCCGTGGCGTACTCCGCGCAGCCGGGAGGCCAGACGCCGGAGCAGCGCGGGCTCCTGCTGGACTTCTGGGGGGGCGGCATCCCCGACGCCCCGGAGCAGAAGAAGATCATCGACGAGCTGACGCCCACCCACGTCGACCTCCAGCTCACCAAGTGGACCTACAGCGCGTTCCGCCGCACGGACCTGCTGAACACGATGCGCGCGCTCGGGAGGGATCAGCTCATCATCTGCGGCATCTACGCGCACATCGGCTGCCTGCAGACGGCCAGCGACGGCTTCATGAGCCACATCCAGCCCTTCCTCGTCGCGGACGCGCTGGGTGACTTCTCGCTCGACCACCACCACCTCGCGCTCAACTACGCCGCGAAGCTGTGCGCGGTCACCACCACCACGCAGCAGGTCCTGGAGATGCTGGGCGCGCCCGGGCCGACGACGCTCCCGCGCCTGACCCGGCAGCAGATTCGCGCGGAGGTCGCGGAGATGCTCCAGCAGTCGGTGCAGGAGGTGGATGAGGACGCGAACCTGCTCGAGCTCGGCCTGGACTCCATCCGCCTGATGAGCCTGGTGGAGCGCTGGAGGAGCTACGGCTTCGAGTCCTCCTTCGTGGAGCTGGCCGAACGCCCCACGCTGACCGAGTGGTACTCGATGCTCGGCGCCATGACGCTCCCGCTCCCGGACGCCAGCAGCGTCCAGGTGTCCGCCCGCTCGTAGTGCACCGCTGACGGAGCGAGGCCTCCCCCACCTCGCTCCCGCTCGACGTCCCCCCAGAAGGATCTGGCGATGCCCGAATCACACGCCGCACCCTGGCCGCTCTCCGCGGCGCAGCACGGAATCTGGGTCGGTCAGCAGCTCGACCTCGCCAGCCCCATCTACAACGCCGGCGAGTGCATCGAGCTGCGCGGCGCCATCGACCCCGCGCACTTCGAGGCCGCCGTCCGGCAGACCGTCTCCGAGGCCGAGGCCCTCCACGCGCGCTTCGAGACCACCGAGGCGGGCCCCTCGCAGCAGGTCACGCCGCGGGTGGACTGGGCGCTCCAGCACGTCGACCTGACGTCCGCCGAGGACCCGTGGGCCGCCGCCCAGGCGTGGATGCGCGAGGACCTGACGCGCACCGTGGACCTCACCCGTGGTCCCCTCTTCGCGCAGGTCCTGTTCAAGGCCGGTCCCGAGCGCTGGTTCTGGTTCCAGCGCGTCCACCACATCGCGATGGACGGGTTCGGCTTCTCGCTGCTCGCCCGCCGCGTGGCGGACCTCTACACCTCGCGCGTCACGGGAAAGGCCGCGCCCGCGGGCTTCGGCCCCCTGCGTCCCGTGCTGGACGAGGACGCCGCGTACCGCGCGGGGCCGCAGCTCGAGAAGGACCGTGAGTTCTGGGTCGGCCGGCTCACGGACGCGCCCTTGCCGGTGACGCTGGCCCCGCCCGCGCCCATGTCCGCCACCTTCGTCCGCGCCACGCGGCAGCTCGAGAAGGTCGACGTGGAGCGGATGCAGGCCGTGGCGAAGCAGGTGGGCCTGACGTGGCCGGACCTGGTGCTCGCCGCGGCCGCCGCGTGGATCCACCAGCGCACGGGCGCGCCCGAGGTGGTGCTGGGGCTGCCGGTGATGACGCGGCTGGGCTCGGCGGCGATCCGCGTGCCGTGCATGGCGATGAACATCGTGCCCCTGCGCGTGCCCGTGGCGGCGGACGCCTCGCTCGCGTCGCTGGCGCGCGACATCGCCGCGGAGCTGAAGGCGTCCCGGCCGCACCTGCGCTACCGCTACGAGCAGCTGCGCCGCGACCTGCGCCGCGTGGGTGGTCAGCGCAAGCTGTTCGGGCCCGTGGTCAACATCATGCCGTTCGACTACGGCCTGCGCTTCGCGGGGCTGCCCGGCATCGCGCACAACATCTCCGCGGGCCCGGTGGAGGACCTCTCCATCGGCATGTACGCCCGCTCCGACGGCGGCGGCCTGCGCGTCGACTTCGACGCGAACCCCTCCTGCTACGACGCGCGCACGGTGGACAGCCACCAGCGCGAGTTCCTCCAGGCGCTCGACACCTGGCTGGGCGCGCCGGATGCGCCCGTGCGTGGCCAGGGCGCGGGGGTCTCCTCCGCCGAGGCCTCGCTGCTCGACGGCGGCCCGCTCCCCACGGCGCCCCGGCCCGTCCTCGAGCTGATGGAGCAGCAGGTCCGCGAGCAGCCGGACGCCATCGCCGTGGAGCACGGCGGGTTCCGGCTCACATACCGCGAGCTGTGGGAGTCCTCCGGAGCGCTCGCGGCCCGGCTCACCGAGCAGGGCGCGCGCGCCGACACCCCCGTGGCGGTGAAGGTGCCTCGCGGGCTCGACGCCATCATCGCGTCCTTGGGCATCCTCCGCGCTGGCGCGGGCTACCTGCCGCTCGACCCGAACGGCCCCGCGTCCCGCGCCTCGGCCATCCTCGAGGACGCCACGCCCTCGCTGCTCGTGCTCCCCTCCGATGCCGTCGAGGCCACCGATGCGAGCCCTCGCGCCTCGGGGCACCTGGACATCCAGCGGCGCGACGTCGCCGTCGCCGAGCAGCCCACGCGCGCCGCCAGTGAGCACCTGGCGTACGTCATCTACACGTCCGGCTCCACGGGCCAGCCCAACGGCGTGCAGATTTCCCACGACGCACTCGCGCACTTCGTCGCGGGTGCCACGCACCGTTACCGCTTCACCCGCGAGGACCGGGTCCTCCAGTTCGCGCCGCTGCACTTCGACGCCAGCGTGGAGGAGGTCTTCCTGACGTTGTGTGTGGGTGGACGCCTGGTGCTGCGCACCGACGAGATGCTCCAGTCGGTGCCGCGCCTGCTCGAGGCCTGCGCGGCCCACGGCATCACCGTGCTCGACCTGCCCACCGCCTTCTGGCACGAGCTGGCCTATGCCGTGTCCACGGGCGCGGCGAAGCTGCCCTCCTCCCTGCGCACGGTCATCATCGGCGGCGAGGCCGCGCTCCCGGAGCGGGTCGCCCGCTGGCGCGCCACGGTGGGCCCGAGCGTGGAGTTGCTCAACACCTACGGCCCCACCGAGGCCACGGTGGTGGCGACGGTGGCCTCGCTCAGCGATGCGAAGGCCCCCACGTCCGAGCTGCCGATGCCCGACGTGCGTGCGGACACGACGACCTCGCTCGGTGAAGCGAACGCCCCTGCGTCCGAGCGTGACGAGGTCGCCATCGGCGTGCCGCCGCCCGGCATGCGCTCGGACACGACGACCTTGCGCGCTGACGCGAATGGCTCCGCGTCCGACCGTGACGAGGTCCCCATCGGCGTGCCGCCGCCCGGCATGCGCTCGGACACGACGACCTCGCTCGCTGACGCGAACGGCCTCACGTCCGAGCGTGACGAGGTCCCCATCGGCGTGCCGCTGCCCGGCGTGCGCGCGGCGCTGGTGGACGCGCACGGTCGCATCGTCGCCCGGGGCTCCGAGGGCGAGCTGTGCCTGTTGGGTGGCGCGCTCGCGCGCGGCTACCTGGGACGCCCGGAGCTGGACAAGGCCCGCTTCATCTCGCTGGCCGCGCTGCCCGGCCAGCCCCGAGCCTACCGCACCGGCGACAAGGCCCGGATGCGCGAGGACGGACAGCTGGTCTTCGTCGGCCGCGTGGACGACGAGCTGAAGATCAGCGGCCACCGCATCGACCCCGCCGAGGTGGAGACGGTGCTGCTCGGCCACCCCGGCGTGCGCGAGGCCGCCGTGGTGGGCCAGACGCTCCCGGGTGGCGCTCGCCGGCTGTGCGCGCACATCGTCGCGGAGTCACCGGCACCGTCCGCCGCGGACCTGCGCAAGCACCTGCTCGCGAACCTGCCGGCCCCCATGGTGCCCGGCGCCATCGTGTTCGTGGAGCGACTGCCTCGCACCAGCACCGGGAAGATCGACCGCGCCGAGCTGCGCAAGGCAGCCGTGGTCGACCCCGCCACCCAGACGGCGCAGGCCACCACGGAGCTTGAGCGCGTGGTGCTGGGCATCTGGGAGGAGGTCCTGGGCGCCACGGGCCTCACCGCGCAGGATGACTTCTTCGACCGCGGCGGCCAGTCCCTCCAGAGCATCCAGGTGGCCAACCGCCTGGGCATCGCCCTGGGCCGCGAGGTCCCCGTCGCCACGGTGTTCCGCTACCCCACGGCCGCCGCGCTCGCCCAGGCGCTGGAGCACGGCGAGTCCAGCGGCCACGACACCTCCGGCCCGAGCACGACGATGCTCGCGGACGCCGAGCTGTCCGAGGACATCGTCCCCCGCCTCGCGCCTCCCGCGACGACGGGAGCCGCGCGCACCTTCGAGGCGCTGTTCCCCGAGCCCCGCCAGGTGCTGCTCACCGGTGCCACCGGCTTCGTCGGCGCGCACCTGCTCGACCAGCTCCTGCGCCAGACCCAGGCGCGCGTGGTGTGCCTGGTGCGCGCCAAGGACGAAGCCCAGGCCCTGGAGCGCATCCGCGCGGCGATGACGTCACAGCGGCTGTCGACCGAGGGCCTCGGCGAGCGCGTCCTCGCGCTCCCGTCGGACCTCACCCAGCCCTCGCTCGGTCTCAATAGCGCGCGCTTCCATGGGCTCGCTGCCGAGTGCGACGTCATCCTGCACAACGCCGCCGTGGTGAGCGTGGTGCGAGAGTACGGCAGCCTCCAGGCCGTCAACGTCCGGGGCACGCGCGAGCTGCTGCGGCTGGCCGCCGCCGTGCGGCCCAAGCCCTTCCACTACGTGTCCACGCTGGCCGTGGCGCCCCAGGCCGATGTCAGCCCCGAGGTGCCCGAGGACTTCGTGCCCGCGCACCCCGGCCTGCGCGACGGCTACCAGCAGAGCAAGTGGGTCGCGGAGCGGCTCGTGCAACAGGCGTCCGAGCGGGGCCTGCCCGTCGCCGTGTACCGGCTGGGCCGCGTCGTCGGCGCCACCGACACCGCCATCGTCAACCCGCAGGACCTGGTCTGGCGAATCCTCCTGGCGGGCATCCCCGCCCGCACGCTGCCGATGCTCGAGGTGGGCGAGACGTGGACGCCCGTCGACTACGTGGCGCGCGCCATCGTCAAGCTGTCGCGCACGGCCACGCCCGGCACGGTGTTCAACGTCACGCCCGTCCCCGACGTACGCCTGCCGGACCTGTTCCGCTGGGTGCGCGAGTACGGCTACCCCGTGGACCTGCTCCCCGTCCCCCAGTGGCGCGCCCAGGTCGCCGAGCGCGCGGGCACCGCCGACAACACCACCACGCTGGCCTTCTTCGACCTGCGCTCCGGTGACTCCCAACCCGCGTTCGGCCTGGGGCCCATCCGCTGTCAGCGCCTCCATCACGCCCTGGAGGGCACGGCCATCACCTGCCCCCCCGCGGACCGCCCCCTCTTCTTCCGATACCTCGCCTACTGCGTCGCGAACGGCCTGCTGCCGGCGACGCCCGGCACCCCTCTGGAAACGGCCCCCTCCCGATGAACCGAACCTGGAACCCCCGCACCTGGCGGCAGAAGCCCGTGAAGTACATGCCGGAGGACTATCCGGACGCGCGCGCCCTCACGCAGGTCGAGGATGAGCTGTCCCGGCTGCCCCTGCTGGTGAACCCCGCGGAGACGCGCCGGCTCACCTCCGCCCTGGCCCAGGTCGCCCAGGGCAAGGCCTTCCTGCTCCAGGGCGGCGACTGCGCGGAGAGCTTCAAGGAGTTCACCTCCGACAACATCCGCGACACCTTCCGCCTCATCCTCCAGATGGCGCTGGTGCTCACGTTCGCCGGCGGCAGGCCCGTGGTGAAGGTGGGCCGCATCGCCGGCCAGTTCGCCAAGCCGCGCTCCAGCCCCGTGGAGACGCTCGACGGCGTCACCCTCCCCGCGTATCGCGGCGACATCATCAACGGCATGGACTTCGACGCCGCGGAGCGCACGCCCGACCCCAAGCGCCTGCTCAAGGCCTACCACCAGTCCTCCGCCACGCTGAACCTGCTCCGGGCCTATGCCCAGAGCGGTTACGCGGACCTGTGCAACCTGCACCAGTGGTCGCTCGACTCCGTCGCCGGCACGCCCGGCGCCGACAGCTACCGCAAGCTCGCCGACTCCATCTTCGAGTCGCTGTGCTTCATCAACGCGCTCAGCCCCACCGCCGAGCACAACACGCCGTCCCCCATCCCCGTGGACCTGTTCACCAGCCACGAGGCCCTGCTCCTCAACTTCGAGGAGACGATGACCCGCCAGGAGTCCTCCAGCGGCCACTGGTACGACGGCTCCGCCCACATGCTCTGGATTGGCGAGCGCACCCGCCAGCTCGACGGCGGCCACGTCGAGTTCATGCGCGGCATCCGTAACCCCATTGGCGTCAAGTGCGGCCCCACGATGGAGCCCGATGACCTGCTGCGCCTGATGGACGCCCTCAACCCGGACGCCCTCCCAGGCCGCCTCACGCTCATCGGCCGCTTCGGCTCCGACAAGGTCGCCGACTGTCTGCCGCGCCTCATGACCGCCACCCGCCGCGACGGCCGCCCCGTCATCTGGTCCATCGACCCGATGCACGGCAACACCCACAAGGCCAGCAACGGCTACAAGACGCGCGCCTTCGACCGCATCCTCTCCGAGGTGAAGACCTTCCTGGAGGTCGCCGCCGCCGAGAGCGTCCACGCCGGCGGCATGCACCTGGAGATGACCGGCCAGAACGTCACCGAGTGCCTGGGCGGCCCGCTCGCCGTCACCGAGGACGACCTCCACAGCCGCTACCACACGCACTGCGACCCTCGCCTGAACGGAGACCAGGCGCTCCAGCTCTCCTTCATGGTCGCGGAAAAGCTCCGGGACATGAAGTCTCCCCATGCCCGTGCCGCCTGACTCAACCCCCAAACCTTGACATCACTGGCACCCCGGGAATAAACGGCATCGAAAATGAAAATGCGAACCATTTTCATAATCCACGCCCGGCGTGGAGCGGGGCGCGTGTTCCAGGGCGCGGCGTTGCTGGCGTGCCTGGCCGCGCCGCTGCCCGTGTGGGCGCAGGTCGACGGTGGGCCCCCTCCTGGCGCGGAGGCACCACCGCCGTCAGTGGTGCCGCCGAGTCTGGTGACCTTCATCGAGGCGCCCTACCCGGCCGAGGCGGAGCAGGCCCGGCTGGAGGCCACCGTCCGGCTGAAGCTGACGCTGGATGACCAGGGCGGCGTCATCGAGGCGCAGGTCCTGGAACCCCAGGGCCACGGCTTCGACGAGGCGGCGAAGGACGCCGCGCTGCGCTTCCGCTTCGAGCCCGCGCGACGTGACGGGGTCGCCGTCCCCTCGCGCATCGCCTACAGCTACGAGTTCCGGCTCCCCGTCATCCCCGAGCCCACCGTGGTGACGGAGGCTCCCGGCCAGGCGCGAGACGTCGCTTCCGAGCCGACCGCATCGGAGGAGCCCGCGCCGCAGGGGCCTTCCTCTCCGGGCGAGCCCACCGAGCCACCGCCGGTCATCACCACCGCGCCCGTGGACGTCACCCAGGAGGCCATCGAGGTCACGGTGGAGGGCGAGTCCGTGGCGAACCGTCGGCGGCGCTCCGCCGAGTCGGTGAAGGTCATCGAGACGGAGAACCTCCAGCGCGAGGCCGTGGACATGGCCCAGGCGCTGGCGCGCACCGAGGGCGTCGACGTGCGGCGTGGAGGGGGCCTGGGCAGCCGCGCGCGCTTCTCGCTGGCGGGCCTGTCCGAGGACCAGGTGCGCTTCTTCATCGACGGCGTCCCGCTGGAGCTCGCCGGCTTCGGCCCGGACTTCGCGAACGTGCCCGTCAACCTGGTCCAGCGCATGGAGCTGTACCAGGGCGTGGTGCCGGCGCGCTTCGGCGCGGACGCGCTGGGGGGCGCGGTGCACATCGTCACCGCGGAGAACCTCCAGCGCACGGGCGCCTCGGCCTCGTATGAGCTGGGCTCGTTCGAGACGCACCGGGTGACGGCGAGCGCGCAGCACGGCACCGGCTCCGGGATGTTCGTCCGCGCCAGCGGCTTCTTCGACTCCAGCCCCAACGACTACCGGGTGGACGTGAAGGTGGACGACGCCGAGGGCCGCATCCACGACGCGCGCCTGCCGCGCTTCCATGACGCCTTCCGCGCGGGCGGCGGCGGCGTGGAGGTCGGCGTGCTGAACCGGCCCTGGGCCCGCAGGCTCAGCCTGCGCGTCTTCGGCTCCGCCTCCACCAAGGAGGTCCAGCACGACGCCACCATGAGCAACGCGTATGGCGACGTCGACACGAGCAACCGCTCCGGTGGCGCCACGCTCCGCTTCGAGCAGCTCGCCGGGCGCGACCTCGTGCTGGACGCCGTGGGGGGTTACGTCTACCGCCGCGCCTCGCTGACGGACCTGGGCTCCTGCGCCTACGACTGGTTCGGCCGCTGCATCCTCACCCTGCCCCAGCCCGGGGAGCTGCAGTCCCGCGCCATCGACCGGCGGGTGGGACAGCACACGGCCTTCGTCCGGGCCAACGCCGGGTGGACCTTCGCCCCGAACCAGATGCTGCGCCTGGCCGTGGCGCCCACGTACGTGACGCGCGCCGGAGAGGACCGCGCGCTGGCGCGGCTGGGACAGCAGGACCCGCTCAGGGGGGACCGCGGCCTGTTCAACCTGGTGACGGGGCTCGAGCACGAGCTCGATGCACTCGACGAGCGGCTGGAGAACATCGCCTTCGCCAAGATCTACGTGCAGCTGGCGCGCGCGGAGCGCATCAGCGCCAGCGGCGCCTTCGCGCCCGTCGACCGGGACACCCTCAACTTCGGCGTGGGCGACTCGCTGCGCTACCACGTCACGCCCCGGCTCACCGCCAAGGCCGCGTACGAGTGGGCCACGCGCCTGCCCGGCCCCGATGAGATCTTCGGCGACGGCATGCTCATCGACTCCAACCTCACCCTGGAGCCGGAGACCAGCCACAACGTCAACCTGGAGCTCGCGTTCGACAGCGGCGAGACGCCCCGGGGCACGTTCCGCGGCGGCGCGCTGGGCTTCGCCCGCCTCACCGACCAGTTCATCATCCCCATCGGCCGCGAGGGCTACTTCACCTACCAGAACGTCTTCGCGGCCCGCATCCTGGGCGCCACGGGTGCGGCGGGGTGGACCTCGCCAGGCCAGTACCTCTCGCTGGATGGCAACGCGACCTTCCAGGACATCCGCAACGCCTCCTCCGAGGGCAACTTCGGGGCGTTCGACGGACAGCGCCTGCCCGGCCGGCCCTCGCTCCTGGCCAACGGCAGCGCCCGCCTCCAGCTGAGCGGCCTGGCCTCCGCGCGCGACGAGCTGTCGCTGTCCTGGCACACCCGCTTCGTCAACACCTTCTACCGGGGCTGGGAGGGGCTGGGCAGCAAGGACTCGAAGTCGCGCATCCCCTCGCAGCTGCTGCACTCGCTCGCCGTCACGTACGTCACGCGGACCGCTCGCGCGACGCTGAGCTGGACGGTCGACGTGCGCAACCTCACCGATGCCACCGCCATGGACTTCTTCGGCGTGCAACGCCCCGGCCGCAGCGTGTCCGCCAAGATGGTCGCCGAGCTCTGACTCAGTCCCCACGCTTCATCTCGCAACGTCGTGAAAGGAAATCCCCCCATGAAGGTCCGTTCGTTCTTCCCTCTGCCGCGCATCACCGCCGCGGCGCTCGCGCTGTCGCTCTTCACGGGCTGCGGTGACGACGAGGACTCCGACGAGGCCGACTACGACGGCCCGCTCTACGCCGCCATCACCCAGTCGAGCGTCGACGGCGAGGCCATCAGCTACGTGGCGCTGCTGCGCTCGGTCGACCAGACCGAGAAGATCTCCCTCAAGGACGCCGTGGAGATTCCCGGCCGCGCGCTCGGCTCCGGCGTCCGCAAGGCGGGCGTGCTGTTCGTCAGCCACAGCGAGGAGGCCAAGGTCGAGCGGTTCAAGATCACCGCCAAGGGCAAGCTCGAGTCCGACGGCGAGGTCAGCTTCAAGGGCCGCGGCATCGACAACATCGAGGAGTACCAGCACCAGTTCCAGTTCATCTCCGACACCAAGGCGTACTTCGTGGACGCCCACACGGCGCAGATCATCGTGTGGAACCCCACCGCGATGTCCGTGACGAGCGCCATCCCCCTGCCGGGCCTGGCCATCGAGGGCGCGCTCACGTCCTTCTCGACCATGCCGGTGCGCGTGGGCACCCGCCTCATCATCCCCATCGCCTGGCGCCCCAGCGCGGACATCGCCGTCATCAACCAGGCCGGCGTGGTGGTCATCGACACCACGAACGACTCGGTCAAGGTCGTCACGGACAACCGCTGCGGCTGGGTGCGTGACAGCGTCGTCGGCCCGGACAACCAGGTGTACCTGGCCACCGAGGCGTACGGCTCCGCCGTCAACCGGCTGAAGGGCGCGGACAAGGCCGCGACGCCCTGCCTCATCCGCTTCAACCCGGAGAGCGGCGCGTTCGACGCGAACTTCTACCGCGAGCTGTCGGGGCTGACCAACGGCACCACCACGGGCTCGCTGGTGCGCGGCCCCAACGGCACCGCCTACCTGCGCGTGCTGGACGAGCAGGGCTACACGGTGGACCCGGAGGCCCACCCGCGACTGGTCGCCAGCGCCCCGGCCTGGAAGTTCTGGCAGCTCAACCTGAGCACCTTCACCGCCACCGCGGTGAACACGCTGCCCGCCTCCTCCGGCAGCACGTTCCTCTACGAGGCGGACGACAACCGCCTGCTCTTCACCGAGTTCACCAACAACTCCTCGCTCACCCACTTCCGTGAGCTGACCGACCAGAGCGGCAGGCTGGTCTTCAGCTCCGACGGCCTCATCTTCTCGTTCCTGCAGCTGCGCTGAAGTCCTGGCGGGATGGACCTGGAGGCACCGGCTTCACACAGGGTGCCTCCGGGGTCGAACCGCGCCCCGCCGACGACCTCGAGGACCGGACACCCATGCACATCGTCGAAATCGTCAAGGATGTCTTCATCCAGTGGGGCGCCAACTGGGTGCTCTGGCTGCTGTTCGCGCTGTCGCTGGTGAGCCTGGGCATCATCCTCGAGCGCTGGTGGTTGTTCCGCACCAAGCAGGACCGGGTCCGCGAGCTGTCCGGCGCGCTGGAGGCGACGCTGTCCACGGGCGATTTCCCCGCCGCCATCTCCACGCTGGAGAAGCGCACGTCGGTGGGCGCCGCCGTGGCGCGCGCGGGCTTGAGGCTGGCGCCGCAGGGCATGACGGCCGCGGAGAAGGGCATGCAGAGCGCGCTCGCCATCGAGCGCTCCACGCTGGAGAACCGGCTGGCCTTCCTGGGCACGCTGGGCAACAACGCGCCGTTCATCGGCCTGTTCGGCACCGTCATCGGCGTGCTGCTGGCCTTCGAGGCGCTGAGCAAGACGCAGGGCGCGCCCTCCGGCACCAGCCAGGTCGCCTCCAACGCGGTGATGGGCAGCATCGCCGAGGCGCTGGTGGCCACCGCCGTCGGCATCGGCGTGGCCCTGCCCGCCGTCGCCGCCTACAACTACTTCCAGCGCCGCATCGCCAGCATCCTCGCGGACGCGGAGGCGCTGACCAACCTGGTGCTGGCCTACGTCTCCGCCCGTGAGCGGAACGGAGGCGCCTGAGCATGGCCGGCGGAACGCAGCCTCGCGGTGGGTTGATCGAGGGCATCAACGTCACGCCCCTCGTGGACATCATGCTGGTGCTGCTCATCATCTTCATGGTCACCGCGCGGCTGGTGGACAGCCCCGCCGTGCCCCTGGACCTGCCCAAGGCGGCCCAGAGCGAGGACGTGCAGACGGTCTACGCGGTGGCGCTCACCTCCACGGGCCAGGTGCTGGTGAACGGCGAGGAGGTCTCCGACGTCGCGCTGCGGGACGGCGCGCGCCAGGCGCTGGCGAAGGACGCGGAGCTGCGCGCGGTCATCCAGGCGGACGGCGCCGTCCCCCATCGCCGGGTCATCTTCGTGCTGGACCAGCTCAAGGAGGCGGGGCTCACCAAGGTCGCCTTCGGCACCGTGCGTCCGGAGCCCACCGAGGCCCCCCTCACGGCGGAGGACGGGCGTGTCACTCCCTGAGCCCGCGCCTCGTCGCGACGACGACATCGCGAGCATCATCCTGGGACCGCCGCCCCCGCGACGCAGCCGCCATGGCCTCGCGTGGACGCTGCTCATCTCCGGCCTCGTGCACGCCACCGTGGGAGTCGTGGCCTGGCACGGCTGGAGGTCCTCCTCCGAGCGACGGCCGTCCGTGGCCGCCCCGCGCAAGCAGGTGATCCAGGTGGACCACGAGGTGGACCTGAATCCCCCGCCGCCCCCGCCTCCCCAACGCGTCGCCCGCGCGGACCCGCCGGCGCCGCGCGTGAAGACGCCGAGCCCCGCTCCGCGAGACGCCGCCCGCCCCGCTCGCGCCGAGCCCGCTCGGGCGGGCGCCGTGGTGACGGCGAAGGAGCCCGCCGCGCCGCTCGACTTCACCGACTTCGACATGACGACCGGCGATGCCCCGCGCTACGCGGGCGGTGTGACGGCCTCCACGGGCCGCTCCACCACGGCCGTCAACACGGTGCCCGCGGGAGACAGCGAGGGCACGGGCACCGGTGGAAGCCGGGCGCGCGCCATCCAGCTGTCGGCGCGCAGCTGGAGCTGCCCCTGGCCGAAGGAAGCCGACACGCTGCGCATCGATGACCAGACGGTGGTGCTGCGCGTCGCCGTGGATGTGTACGGCGAGGTGACGTCCGCCGAGCTCGTCTCGGACCCGGGCCATGGCTTCGGCCAGGCCGCGCTCGCGTGTGCGCGCAAGGCGCGCTTCGACACCGCATTGGACCGCGAGGGTCGTCCCCACGCGGCTGTCTCTCCCCCAATTCGGGTGCGCTTCGTGCGCCCCTAGACGCTCGCCCGCGCGACCGACGCGGGCCCGTGACGATGGAGTGTTTCGTGAACGCCGCTTCTCCACCCCCTCAGGAGCGAGTGCTGACCCTGCTGCTCGCGGGGGTCCAGTTCAGCCACCTGCTGGACTTCATGATCATCATGCCGCTGGGGCCGGAGTTCATCCGCCGCTTCGGCCTGACCACCGCGCGGTTCGGCGCGATGGTCTCCTCGTACACCCTGGCCTCCGCGGCCATGGGCGTGCTGGGGCTGTTCTGGTTGGACAGGTTCGACCGCAAGCGCACGCTGCTGGCCATCTACGCGGGGTTCATCGTCGCCACCGCCGCCTGCGGCCTCGCGTCGGGGTTCGTGTCGCTGTTGGTGGCGCGCTCGCTGGCGGGGGCCTGCGCGGGGCTGATGGGCGCGGTCATCATGGCCATCATCGCGGACGTCGTGCCGGGTGAGCGCCGGGGTCGGGCCATCGGCACGGTGATGTCCGCGCTTGGCCTGTCCGCCGTGGCCGGGGTGCCGCTGGGCCTGGGAATCGCGAACCTGTTCGGCTGGCGCTCGCCGTTCTTCGCCATCTGCGCGCTGGCGCTCGTGATGTGGCTGGGCCTGTGGCGCGTGCTCCCGCCCGTCGTGCAGCACCTGTCGCGCGGCGCCCACGATCCCCGGGGCAATCCACTGGCGACGCTGGCGTCTCCGGGCGTGGCGCTGGGCTGGGTGCTGACCTTCTTCGTGGTGTTCGCCAGCTTCCTGCTGATTCCGTACCTGGGCACCTTCATGGTGGGCAACCTGGGCCTCGCGCAGACGGACCTGCCGTGGGTGTACCTGGGCGGCGGCGCGGGCACGTTGGTGGCGGCGAAGCTGGTGGGCCGCTTCACGGACCGCCTGGGCGCGGGGCGGATGCTCGGGTGGCTCCTGGTGGGCACCGTGGGCCCGCACCTCTTGTTCACCCACCTGTCCTCGTCCTCGCTGCCGGTGGTGACGGCGGCCTTCGTGCTCTTCATGGCGGTGACGTCCACGCGCGCCATCCCGACCATCGCGCTGGTGTCATCGCGCGTGCCGCCCTCGCTGCGCGGCCGGTTCCTCGCCGTCAACATGGCCGCGAGCGACGGCGCCTCGGGGCTCGCCGCGTGGGTGAGCGGCCTCCTCATCTCCACCGCTCCGGACGGCGCGCTCGTCGGCTTCGGGCAGGTGGGGTGGATGGCCGTGGCCGTGACGCTCCTGTCGCTGGGCCTGCTGTGGACGTTCGGCCGAAGCGCGGTGGCCCTGAAGACGGCGACGACGTGAGCCTCGAACCTTCTCCCTGGAACGCAGCACCCGAAGCACCTCGATTCAAAGGAAGCCCCATGGACATGCCCACCCAGAAGCACCCGTCCCTCCCTCGCCCCATCCAGGGTGAGATGAAGCTGGAGCGCTCGAACCAGCTCCTCGCCGAGGCGCGCAAGACGGTCCCCGGCGTCACCCAGTCGATGATGAAGAAGCCGGAGCACTTCGCCCCCGGCTCCTTCCCCGTGTTCCTCGCCAGGGGCCGAGGCGCGCTGGTGGAGGACGTGGACGGCCAGGAGTACATCGACTTCATCAGCGGCCTCGGCGCCAACATGCTGGGCCACAACCACCCCGCGGTGGTGGACACGATTCGCAAGCACCTGGAGGAAGGGGTCCTCCACTCACTGCCCACGCCCGTCGAGGTGACGTCCATCCAGGCCTTGCTGGACCTGGTGCCGGGCGCGGAGCAGGCGCGCTTCTTCAAGACGGGCGCGGACGCCACGTCCGCGGCGGTGCGCCTGTCGCGCTATGTGACGGGCAAGGAGCGCATCATCACGGTCGGCTACAACGGCTGGCACGACCACTTCATGTTCGACACGCCGGGAGTGCCGGCCGCCATCGCGGGCCTGACGACGCGCCTGCCGCTCTTCACGCCGCCGGACGAGGCAGTGCTGCTGTCCACCATCGAGAAGCAGGCCGGCCAGCTGGCGGCGGTGATCCTCTCCATCCCGTACAACCGCGTGCTGTCCGCGGACTTCATGAAGCAGGTGCGCGCGGCGTGCACGGCGCACAATGTGATGTTCGTGATGGACGAGGTGGTGACGGGCTTCCGTCTGGCGCTGGGCGGCGCGCAGGAGTTCTTCGGCGTGAGGGCGGACATCTGCTGCATGTCCAAGAGCATCGCCGCGGGCATGCCGCTGTCGGCCATCTCCGGCCCGGAGAAGTACCTCTCCAAGCTCGCGGACCTCCAGGTCTCCACCACCTTCGGCGGTGAGCTGTTGACGCTGGCCGTGTGCGAGGCGGTGCTCAAGCACTACAAGCAGAACGACCCGGCGAAGCACGTCTCGCACCTGGGCCGCAGGCTGCGCGAGGGCATCAACCAGAAGGCGGAGGCGGCGGGCTCGTCGCTGCGCGTGCTGGGCTACGACGCCATCCCCTTCTTCCGTTACTCGCCCGACATGGCCGAGCACGCGAAGCGGATGACGCCGTTCCAGGGTGGCATGGCCCGTCGCGGCATCCTGCTGCGCCGGGACGTGAACTTCATCGGCGCGGCGCACACCGAGGAGCAGATCGACTACACGGTGGAGATGGCGGGCGAGGTGCTGCGATCGCTCGCGAAGCCCGCGTAAGGCTCGCCTTCGGGGAGGCCGGAGTGCCTGGCCTCCCCGAGGGGCGTCTCACTTGGAATCGTGGATGTGGTCCGCGTGGCCGCGCTTCCAGTAGCCGGTGACGCGGACCCAGCTCTTCTGCGTGCCGCGCTCGTTGAGCAGGTGCTCGCGGATGGTGCGCATCTCCGATGACTCTCCCGACACCCAGGCGAAGTAGTCGCCGGGCGGGAAGTCGAGCTCGCGGATGGCCTTGTGGAGCAGGCCGGTGGAGCCCGCCTCGGCGCCGTTGCGGTGCAGCCAGGTGAGCGTCACGTTGGCGCGGGTGGTGAGCGGCTGCTCCTCGCTGGCGTCGGCCACCTCGACGAAGACGATGGCGCGGGCGCCCTCGGGCAGCTCCTCCAGCCTGCGGGCGATGGCGGGGATGGCGGTCTCATCGCCGGCGAGCAGGTACCAGTCGAAGTCATTGGAGACGAAGAGCGAGCCGCGCGGGCCGCCGACGCCGAGCATGTCGCCGGGCTTCGCCTGGGCGGCCCACGAAGATGCGGGGCCGGAGCCGTGGAGGACGAAGTCCAGGTCCAGCTCGCCGGTGGTGGAGTCGTAGCGGCGCGGCGTGTAGTCGCGCGAGTCGGGCTTCTTCTCACCGGGCTGGAGCTGGGGGCCGGTGGGGCCCATGGTCGGAATCACGGGCTGGCGCTTGCCCTGCTCCGGGAACAGGACCTTCACATGGTCATCGGCCCCTTCGCTGTGGAAGCCCTCGATGTCCTGGCCGCCCAGGGTGATGCGCACCACATGCGGGGTGACGGGCGTCACCCGCAGCACCTCCAGGCAGCGGAACTTCACGGGGAACGGACCCCGTCGGTACACCTTCTCGGTCACGCTCGTCGTCACGTGCTCTCCTTCACTTTTCATTTCAATATTGACTCGCAATTTCAGCGACGCAACTGAAATCGCTCGCTCGCCGGGGCGGGCGATTGGCTGCCTGACGGGTGCCGCTCGCGGGGCGTTCCGCCATCGAGCTCGGAGGTGCCCCTGACCTGGCGAGGGAATCGCGCACCCCGCCGCTCGCCGACACATCCAGACACCCTGTCTGCGATTCAACGAGCGCCAAAGCCACACACCCACGACAGATGTCACCATGGACTCCCCTGGGGAACCGTGCGGGGACAACGTCTGTGAGTCAGGTGAGCTCTGCCCGGCGGACTGCATGGTTTGCGGTGACGGTATCTGCAATGGCTCGGAGACCCGGGCGACGTGCCCGGAGGATTGCTTCCCGCAGGGTCCTGGCAACTGCGCGATCTACTGCCCGCCCGAGATTCCGTGACGAAGGCGACGCGGAGGGGGGCCTCATGCCCCTCTCCGCACGCTGTCTCCACACCCGCGCGTGGACGTGCTACCCACCGGGTCCATGCCACGCCCCCCTCGAACCGCTCCCCCGTCCAAGGGACCGGCGCCCACCGTCGCCCCCGCCGCACCGCTGCCTGCTGGCGCCCCGTTCACCTGGCGCTCGGAGAGCGATGAGCCCTCTCCCGCCCGGCTGCACCCGGTGGACGACCGGCTCAGCGCGGACACGGCGCTCAAGCGGGTCCGCCGAGGCGAGTTCCTCCTGTACTCCGGCGACTTCCACAACGCGAAGCAGCTGCTGGGCGCGCTGGGCCGCCGACTGGAGCGCGCGTCGAACGCCCGCACTCCCCTGGAGGCGTTCCGCGCCGAGCGCCGCGCACGGCAACTGGAGCACGAGACGCTGTCGCGCATCGTCGTGTCACTCGACCGCGACTACCGGCTCGCACTCTCACGCGCACCCGACGTCGCCCTGGCCTGCCGACAGGTCTGGGGCGAGCCCGAGACGGAGTTCACCGTCGTCCCTCTCAAGCAACTGCTCGGCATGCTCGGGGCCGCGGAGTGGCGGCGCAAGGGATTGTCGGTGCCCGGCCTCACCGGCCTCATCCATCCGCACTACGGCGTGTACCTGCCCACGCGCACCGACTACGTGGAGCTGCTCCTCTCGCTCCCCACGCTGAAGGGCCCGCGCGTGTTCGACATCGGCACGGGCACGGGTGTGCTCTCGTTCATCCTCCTCCAGCGAGGCGCCTCGTCCGTGCAGGCGACGGACATCGACTCCCGCGCGGTGGCCTGTGCCCGGGAGAACGCGGAGCGGCTGGGGCTGCGCAAGTCCTTCCAGGTCACCGAGGGGGACCTCTTCCCGGAGGGCAAGGCGGACCTCGTGGTGTGCAACCCGCCGTGGATTCCGGAGCCCCCGAAGAACCGCGTGGACCGCGCGGTGTTCGACGAGGACAACCAGTTCCTGCGGCGCTTCCTCGAAGGGCTCCCCGACGCGCTCACGCCCGGAGGCGAGGGGCTGCTCATCCTCTCCGACCTCGCGGTCCTGCTCGGCCTGCGCCCCCAGGGATGGCTCCAGGAGCAGTTCGCCCGCTGCGGCCTGACGGTGAAGTGGAGCCGCTCGACAGCGGCCCGACACTCCAAGTCCAAGGACACCTCGGACCCGCTGCACATGGCGCGCTCTCGCGAGCTCACCACCCTCTACTGCCTCACGCGCACCGCGGGGTGAGCGGACACCCGACGCGGCATGCAGCGCCTCGCCTGCGAGGCGCGCCGCATCGCGAGCCTCAGCCCTCGAGGTCTTCGGGCGTGACGCCGACGGCCTCGAGGTCCAGGTCCTCCAGCGGAATCCGCTGGATGTGCTCCCGGGGCTCGTACTTGGGATTGAGCTTGTCGCGGTACTTCTCCGAGCCGCTCTCGTACGTCACCCACAGCTGGCCATCGATGATGTTGAAGCCCTGGGCATACGGGTCGATGAGCCCGTTGCTGATGTCCTTGCGCTCGGAGATGTCCGCGGTGAAGGAGTCCGGGGTGCCCTCGAACGGCTGGTAGACCAGCTTCTGGTCGCCGGTGGTGAACAGCAGCGCCCCGTCGACCACCGTCATGCCCTGCGCGCGGTCCGGCGCGCGGATGGGGCCCTGGCGCGAGCCCTCGATGATCTCCCCGGTCTTCTCGTCGATCTCGTAGCGCCACACGGCGCCCGCCTTGCCATCGCCGTCCTTGCTGTACGAGCCGACGTACGCGTAGCCATCGCTCACCGTCATGTAGCTGCCGGCGGACACCAGGCCGATGCCCGTCGCCGGGTCCGTCAGCCCGTCGCCGCTGGGGACCTCCGTCACCTGGAAGGCCGGCACCTCGGCGCCCGGCTTCGCGTTCTCGATGTCCTCGCGCCGGTAGACGTAGAGGTGATGGGTGTCGGAGACGTAGACGAACTCACCGTCCGTGGAGACACCGCCACCATGAGAGGGCGCCCCGGCCTCGGGGTTGGAGCTGGAGCCCCCCAGGCGGACCTGCTGCGCCTCCACGCCCGAGTCCTTGTCCTGGAGCGAGAGCAGCACGCCACGGCCATCGGCGTAGTAGGTCGTGAGCACCTGGTCGCGCTTCGCGTCGTAGCCCTGCCCCTGCGGCGTCCAACCGGCGTCCAGGTGCAGCAGCTTCGGGCCGACCGACTGCGCGGCCCCCGCGTCCGTCGCCACGGCGCTCGCCCCCTCGGGCGCGGCGGTGCGCGCCGGGCTGTGCCCCGTGAGGTTCACGAGCTCGGGCTTCGCGCGCTCCAGGGCGTCCTGGGAGAAAGGGCTCACGGCGGGGAGCGGCGTCGCCGGGGACGCGACGGGCTCCGTCGTACGGGCCTGGGTGGGGATGGAAACGGTCCGAGGGGAGATGGGGCTGACCACGGGGAGGCCTCCGGATGAACGGATGCCCCCCGCACCATGGACGCGGGGGGCCAGACTCCCACCATACGCGATATCGCCCCCGATGGTTACACACCCCCAGCAGGGTCCACGCCGGGGCGTCCGCTCAGGCGCTCTCGGCGAGGGCGACGGGCTGCTCCTGTCGAGGCGCGGCCGTCCCCTTCTTGCGGCGCAGCTGCGCGGCCTCGTGGGCGCGGCGGATGCGGCGGGTCGCCATCTCCGCGGTGTACGCGGGCGCGAGCGACAGGAAGCGACTGCCCTCCAGCCGACTCCCCTCCTGGTACACGATGCGCTGCTCGACGAAGCGTCCGAGCAGCGCCGCGACCTCGTCCTGGGTCGCGCGCCCGGTCTCGATGAACTCCTCGCGGAGGTCCTCCCAGCGTTGGATCTCCATGCAGGCCATGTAGACGTCCCGCTCCAGTCCCCGCAGCACGATGTTGTTCAGCATCCCGCTGCGCGTGTCGTAGAGCCGCATCGAGTCGCCGCTGTCCAGGTACGTCAGCAGGTGCCGGTACTGCGTCTCCTTCGCCGCCGCGTAGGCCTTCCCCCACTTCCGGCACGCGTCGTAGACGCTGCTCCAGTCCGTGGGCGTGCTCGGGCTGTCATACGAGAGGTCGAGCAGCGAGATGCGCTGATAGACCTCCTCCGGCAACCCCACCTTGTAGAAGTCCGCGTTGCGGATGTTCGACAGGCCGTACTCCTGGCTCAGCGTGTCGATGGTCGCGCCCCGCCCCAGCCAGAAGCGGTTCGGGTTCAGCGGGGTGTAGAGCAGCGCGTAGTCCAGGATGGTCTGCGTCGTCTCCTCCACCTCCTCCTGCCGCGCGCCCGGGAAGTCCGTCAACAGGTTCGCGCTGTTGAGGATGCCCAGCTCGTGGCAGACCTTCATCGCCTGCAGGTTGGCGATGACCGACGTCCCCTTGCCAATCCGCTTCAGGTACGAATTGGACAGCCCCTCGATGCCGAACTGCACGTAGCGCACGCCCGCCTCCCAGAGCCGCAAGAGCTCGTAGGGCCGGACGCTGGCGCGCATCTCATAGAAGATGACGAAGTCCTTCCCGGTGTCGATGACCCGGTCCGCGAACTCCTCGATGCCCTTGGCGCGGATGATGTTGTCCAGGAAGAAGAGCACGTTCGTCTGGTAGCGCCCGTTCAGCGCCAGGATGTCCGTCACCACGCGCTCGGCGCTCTTCTCGCGGTAGCCATTCCACTGCACGTTCAGGTTGCAGAAGAAGCACGTGGCCTTCGGGTTCCCCGTGCGCTTGGCCCGGTCCCACCAACACCCGCGCGAGCCCTCGATGGTGAGGAACCACAGGAGGTTCCCCTCCTCCGCCTTGCGCGCATACTCGTCGTAATCCGGCAGCGGGAGCGCATTGATGTTGGGCACCTCCCAGAGCTGCGCGCCGCCCGCGAGCTCCCCCGCCGTGGCCCGCGAGATGACGCCCTTGATGCCCCGCATCTCCGTCTGCCCCTCGCGCAGCTGACGCACCAGCGCGAGCAGCGGCTGCTCCCCTTCTCCCTGGATGATGTAGTCCAGGAAGTCGAACTCCTTCAGCAGCGACGGCCCCACCTGGTTGGAGATGGTCGACCCGCCCAGCAACGTCTTCGTGGCGGGCGAGCGCTGCTTGATGCGCTGACAGAGCGAGAGGTTCGCGAAGAGCTGACCGAAGCAGGTCGTGAGGCCCACCACGTCGAAGCGCCCCGCCAGCGCGTCCGCCAGCCGGTCCAGGTGCGCCTCCAGCCGGGCGGTGAGCGTGTCGAAGACTTCTTCCCACGTCGACGCCTCCCCGAAGTGGGCCGGGGACACGATGGCGCCGGGCCCCGTCAATGCCTCTCCGGTCGCCTCCATCCGCTTGACGAAGAAGTCACGCACCCGTTGCTTCTGCTGCGGGAAGAGGCACGGCGTGTACAACATCTCTCCGACCTCATACGAGTTCTGGGAGATGAGGTCATAGAACGCCAGCCCGATCTCGTTCGCCACCTCGAGATAGGCGGAGCGGCACTCCACCTCCACCGTCGGCTCCTGCTGACGCAGGTACGCGGACAGCGCCCCCATCGCCGAGGAGGGATGCCGATGGAGCGACCAGGGGAGTGCAACGAGACCGATTCGCATGAGGGGCCTCTGCATTGACTTCGTATTGACTTCCATCCCATTCAATCAAATCATCAAGCCTAGCGCATATTCCGGCATATACCCGGATAGCCTGACCAAGACTGTCTATCCATAAAATTACAGCCATCACCCGCATCGAGGGGAGGCGTCCATGACGCTCAGAATCGAACCGTTTGGAAGCGGCAGTGGCCGGCTCGTCCACCGGGAGGGTCCGGACGACATCCTCCAGCTGCCCGCGGAGGAGCTCATCGCGCTCTTCAAGTCCGCGGGTCTGGTCATCTTCCGGGGCTTCACCACCAGCCCGCAGGTGATGCATGACTTTGCGGGTCGCTTCAGCACGCGCTTCAACCGGGACCGCCTGCGCCCCGTCGTCGCCGGGAGCGACGGCTACGTGCAGATGGTGACCGAGGGCATGGGCTACGTGGAGCCCCACGCCGAGCAGGCCAACTCCCCCTTCCGTCCGGACGCGCTCTGGTTCTGCTGCAGCGTCCCCGCGGCGGAGGGCGGCGAGACGCTCGCCTGGGACGGGGTCCGCCTCTGGGAGAAGCTCCGCCCGGAGCTCAAGCAGCTCTTCCGGAACAAGAAGCTGCGATTCTTCCAGCGATACTCCAACGACAAATGGCAGCGCTTCATGGGGAATGGCGCCACCCTGGCCGACGTTCAGACCACCTTGGATGGAATTGAGGGTGTCTCCTATTACGTCAGCCCAGACGATTCCATCTACCTCGAATATGTCTGTCCCGCGGTGGTGAAGACCCGTTACGGAGGGCAGGACGCGTTCGCGAACAGCCTGTTGTCGGAGCGCAAGAATACACTGGGGGACCTGATGTCTTTCGATGACGGCTCGGCCATCTCGGACGACATCGTCTCCGAGGTCCAGGAGGCGATGAAGGATCTGGAGGACGCCATCGCCTGGCATCCGGGGGACCTGGCGTTCATCGACAACTCCCGCTACCTGCATGGCCGCAATGCCTACACGGACACGCGGCGGAAGATCTTCTCCAGCCTCAGCTTCCTCAACTTCTAGGCACGTCCATCCCTGGCGTTCTTCCCAAGGAGTCGCAGCCCGTGGAGTCACTCGAGCCCACCAGCGACGCCGGGGCCGCGGTCGCCATCATCGGAATGGCGGGGCGGTTCCCGGGTTGCGCGGACATCGCTTCGTTCTGGCGCGCACTGAAGGCGGGCACGGAGACGCTCACGTTCTTCTCCGACGAGGAGCTGCGCGCCCGCGGTGTCCCGCCCGCATCGCTGGCCTCGCCGCACTATGTGCGGGCGAAGGGGGTGCTCGCCGGCGCGGAGCTGTTCGACGCGGCGTTCTTCGGCTTCAGTCCCCGCGAGGCCGAGCTGACGGACCCGCAGCAGCGGGTGTTCCTGGAGGTCGCGTGGTCGGCGCTGGAGCACGCGGGCTACACCTCGGACACCCACGCGGGCACCGTGGGCGTGTACGCGGGCGCGGGCTGGCCCAGCTACCTGCTGTTCAACCTCGCGACGCATCCTCACCTGCTCGGCCCGGAGACGGGGCACCAGGTCCTGCTGGGCAACGACAAGGACAACCTGGCGACGCGGGTCTCCTTCAAGCTGAACCTCAAGGGGCCCAGCCTCACGCTGCAGACGGGCTGCTCGACGTCGCTGGTGGCCACGGCGGTGGCGAACCAGGCGCTGCTCACGTACCAGTGTGACCTGGCGCTGGCGGGTGGCGTCTCCATCACCGTTCCGCAGACGGGGTATCTGCACCAGCCCGGCAGCATCTTCTCGCCGGACGGACACTGTCGCGCGTTCGACGCGCGGGCCCAGGGCACCGTCATCGGCAACGGCGCGGCGGTCGTCGTCCTCAAGCGGCTGGAGGACGCGCTCGCAGATGGGGACAGCATCTACGCGGTCATCAAGTCCGCGGTCATCAACAACGATGGCGCGACGAAGGCGGGCTACACGGCGCCGAGCATCGACGGGCAGGCGGCCGCCATCATGGAGGCCCACGCCTCCGCGGGGGTCGACGCCCGGAGCATCACCTACGTGGAGGCCCACGGCACGGGCACCACCGTCGGAGACCCCATCGAGGTCGCCGCGCTGACGCAGGCGTTCCGCGCCAGCACGGAGGCCACGTCGTTCTGCGCGCTCGGCTCGGTGAAGACCAACGTCGGGCACCTGGACGCGGCGGCGGGGGTCACGGGGCTCATCAAGACCACCCTCGCCCTCCAGCATGGGCAGCTGCCGCCGAGCCTGCACTTCGAGACGCCCAACCCGCGCATCGACTTCGCCAGCACGCCCTTCTTCGTCAACACCGCGCTCACCGAGTGGAAGCCCCAGGGGTTCCCCCGGCGCGCCGGCGTCAGCTCCTTCGGCCTGGGCGGTACGAATGCCCACGCCATCCTGGAGGAGCCGCCGGTACCCTCGCGCACGAAGCCCGCCGCGGGGCCGCACCTGCTCGTGCTCTCCGCGAAGACGCGCGAGGCGCTGGAGCAGGCGACGACGAACCTGGCCCATCACCTGGATACGCACCCGGAGCTGGAGCTCGCGGACGTGGCCTACACGCTCCAGGTCGGACGCAAGCCCTTCGCGCATCGCCGTGTGTTGGTGTGCCACGGCCTCGCTGACGCGGCCTCCGCGCTGGGCACGCGCGACGCACAGCGCGTGCGCACCCGGCATACGGAGTCTCCGGCCCGGGGCATCGCGTTCCTCTTCAGCGGACAAGGCTGCCAGCACGTCGGCATGGCACGCGAGCTCCACCGGACGGAGCCGACGTTCCGGGAGCACGCGGACCGGTGCTTCGACCTGCTCCGGAGTCGCCACGGGGTGGATCTCCAGGCCCTGCTCTACCCGCCGGACTCGCAGCGCGAGCTCGCGGCCGAGAAGCTGAAGCGCACGGAGAACGCCCAACCCGCGCTCTTCGTCATCGAGTACGCCCTCGCGCGGATGTGGATGACCTGGGGCCTGCGGATGGACGCGGCCATCGGCCACAGCCTGGGGGAGTACGTCGCCGCGACACTGGCGGGCGTGTTCTCGCTGGAGGACGCGCTGGCGCTGGTTGTCGCTCGGGGCCGACTGATGCAGGCGCTCCCGCCCGGCGCGATGCTCGCCGTCCCGCTGTCGGAGCAGGAGCTGACACCGCTGCTGGGAGGCACACGGCTCAGCCTGGCCGCCGTCAACGCGCCCTCGTCCTGCGTCGTCTCGGGGACGACGGAGGATATCGCGGCGCTGCGACAGCAGCTCGATTCACGCGGGCTCGGCGGCAGTCTCCTGGAGACCTCGCACGCGTTCCACTCGGAGATGATGGAGCCGGTGCTGGCGCCCTTCGCGGCGCAGCTCCGACGCCTGCGCCTCGACGCGCCCCGGACGCCCATCGTCTCGAACCTCACCGGCACGTGGCTGACGGCCGCCCAGGCGACGGACCCCGACTACTGGGTCCAGCACCTGCGGCGCACGGTGCGCTTCTCCGCGGGTGTCGGTGTATTGTTCGAGGACCGGCAGCGAGCGCTCCTCGAGGTCGGCCCGGGCAGGACGTTGACCCAGCTCGTCAGGAAGCATCCCGGACGCGCGCCCGCGCAGGCGGTGTTCTCGTCCCTGCCGCATCCGCGAGAGCAGACGTCGGACCTCTCGTTCGTGCTCGACACGCTCGGGCAGCTCTGGATGGAGGGGCTCTCGGTGGACTGGCCCAGGGCGCAGCGGGACGCACGTCCCCGCCGTGTCCCCCTACCGACGTACCCCTTCGAGCGTCAGCGCTATTGGATCGACCCGGCTCGCGCGGAGGCCACCGAATCGCCCACGCTCTGGCAGCCCGTGCTGGAGGCGGCGCGTGCCCAGGCGGAGAAAGAGCTCGCGGGCTTCGATGCCTCCTCGCATCAGCTCGACAAGCACAGCCTGGACGCGGCCTGCACCGCGTACATGAACGTGACGCTGCGCGCCCTCGGGGCCTTCCCTGATTCGAGCGCGGCGTACACGCGCGAGGAGCTCCTCGGACAGTGCCGGGTCATCGGCCGGTACGAGCAGCTCTTGTCCCGGTGGCTGCGACTGCTCGTGGAGGCAGGGCAGCTCGAACAGGACACGACGGGGCGCTATCGGTCGTTGCGCCCGTGTTCCCTTGAAACGGTGCAGTCACGGGTGCGGGACGCGGAGGAGCGTTGGGCGAGGACGCCACAGGTGGTGGACCTCATCCGCCGGTGTGGTGACGCACTGAGGGACGTCCTGAGCGGGGAGCAGTCACCGACGGAGCTGTTCGCGTCCATCCTGGAGGGCTCGGCCGAGAAGGCGCAGACGGAGTTCGGGCTGAAGACGTACTACCGAGGCATCCTGCGCGCCGGTGTGGAGCGACTGGTGCGGCAGCTCGGGCCCGCCACGAAGCTCCGGGTGTTGGAGATTGGCGGCGGCACGGGCATCGCGACCACGGAGCTGCTCCCCATCCTGCCGCGCGAGCGCACCGAGTACACGTTCACCGACGTGGCGCCGCTGTTCCTGTCCCAGGCGAAGCGGAAGTTCAGCGCCTGGCCGTTCATGAAGTACGTCCCGCTGGACATCGAGCGCGCGCCCGAGGCGCAGGGGCTTCCCCTGGAGTCGTTCGACGTCATCGTCGCCGTCAACGTGCTCCACGCGACGCGCAACCTGCGCACCACGCTCGCGCACGTGCGCTCGCTCCTCGCGCCCGGAGGTCTGCTGCTCCTGGGCGAGCTGACCGAGCCCACACCGGACTTCGCCATCACCTACAGCCTGATGATGAATCCGGTCGAGGACCCGGAGCGAGACCAGGGCAACCCCTTCTTCACGCCCGCGCAGTGGAGCGCGGTCCTCGGGGCCAGTGGGTTCAGCAGGACCGCGGCCGCGCCTGACGTGGATGTCCTGGGACAACACGCACTGCTCGCTCAGGCCTCTTCGTCACCGCTCTCGGGACAATCGGTGGCGCCGGCCTTCACGGAGTCGACGCGGCTCGCGGGCGAGACAGAGCCTCGCGCGGCCTCGGGACTCACGAAGAAGGCCGACGTGGGCGACTGGTTCTACGTACCCTCATGGAAGCGGGTGCCCCGTCATGAGCCGTCGGCCCTGGGTGAGGCCGGGCACTGGCTGCTCTTCGTCGACGCGCTGGGCGTGGGCGACGCGCTGGCGGAGCGACTAGGCAACGCCAGCATCACGGTGCGGGCCGGTACCGGCTTCCACCAGGACGGGCCGAATCGATTCACCATCGACCCGAAGGCGCCCGCCGACTACGACGCGCTCCTCGGCGCGCTCCAGGGACAGGGAATCACCCCGAGCAGGATGGTGCATCTGTGGAGTGTCACCGCCTCCGAGACCGCCACGGTGGGCCTCGCGGCGGTCGAGCAGGCGCGAGTGCTCGGACTCGACAGCCTGCTCCTGCTGGCGAAGACCCTGGGCAGCCGAGGCGTCACGGACGCGCTCCGGCTCTGGGTCGTGTCCAACGACCTGCATGAGGTCCACGGCGACGAGGTGGCTCCGGAGAAGGCCCTGCTGCTCGCGCCGTGCAAGGTCATCCCGCTGGAGTATCCGAACATCCAGTGCACCAGCGTGGACCTCGCGGTGCCGACCCGAGCGGGGCTCGAGGACCCGGTGACGCAGCTCCTGGAGGAGCTCCAGGCCACGTCATCGGAGGCCATCGTCGCGTATCGAGGCCCCCATCGTTGGGTGCGGACGCTCGAGCCGGTCCGATTGGAGGCCCCACCCGAGCCTCCGCCGGTGCTGCGAAAGCACGGCGTCTACCTGCTCACCGGCGGCCTGGGAAAGGTGGGCCTCACGCTGGCCGAGTACCTGGCGCGCGCCGTCCAGGCGAAGCTCGTGCTGACACAGCGCTCCCCCTTCCCGGACCCGAGGGAGTGGGACGCGTGGCTGTCCGCGCATCCCAAAGAGGACCCGACCCACCGTCACATCCTCGCGCTGCGCGAGCTGGAGAAGCTGGGCTCCGAGGTCCTGGTGCTCCGCGCGGACGTCGCCGATGCCGAGCAGATGCGGACGGCGCGCGCACGCGCCACCGAGCGCTTCGGTCCCATCCAGGGCGTCATCCACTCGGCCGGCGTGCTCGGTGACGGCGCCATCCAGCAGAAGTCACCCGAGGAGCTGTCGCGCGTGCTCGCGCCGAAGGTGATGGGGACGCTGGTCCTGCACGACCTCTTCGCGGACGCGCCGCTCGACTTCTTCCTCCTCTTCTCCTCGCTCTCGGCCATCGAGCCGGGGTTCGGCCAGGTCGCGTACTCGGCGGCGAACAACTTCCTCGACGCGTTCGTCCACGGCCGGAGTGCGCGCGCCCATCGCCGCGTGGCGTGCATCAGCTGGGACGTGTGGCGGGGCGAGGGCATGGCCTACGACGCGCGCGCGCCGCGGGTACTCCAGAAGCTGAAGGAGGAGGACTTCGACCAGCGCGGCATCCTGCACCACGAGGGAGTCGAGGTCTTCCGCCGGGTCCTGGGGTCCAGACTCCCGCACGTGCTCGTCTCCACGTCCGACTACCTCCAGGTGATGAAGACGCGCGGGCGCGACCTCTCCGAGCTCTACATGGAGGCCCTGGGCGGGACGTCCCTGCACGCGCGACCGAAGCTGGGCAACACCTACGAGCGTCCACGAGGAGAGACCGAGGAGTCGCTCGCCCCACTGTGGCAGGAGCTGCTCGGCATCGACGGCATCGGAGCGACGGACGACTTCTTCGAGCTGGGCGGGGACTCGCTCATCGGCACGCAGCTCATCTCCCGGGTGAACAGGAGCTTCGGCGTCAAGTTGTCCACGAAGAGCCTCTACACGCACCCCACCCTCCGAGGCATGTCGACGGCCATCGACGAGGCGCTCATCGGCACGGTGAGCGCGGACAAGCTCGCTGAGATCCTGAGGAAGCTCGATGGCGACAAGTGAGCCCGGGTCGGGCCGCGAGCACCCGACCTTCGTCGACCTGCTGGAGCATCGGGCGGAGCACCAGCCCGACCGGCTCGCGTTCACCTTCCTGGGGGACGACATGACCCAGGGCGCGTCGCTGACCTACGCGCTCCTCGCCAGGAAGGCGAAGGCCATCGCGGCCACGCTCCAGGACTCGAGTCACGTCGGAGACCGCGCGCTCCTGCTCTACCCCTCCGGCCTGGACTTCATCGCCGCGTTCTTCGGCTGCCTGTACGCGGGCGTCGTGCCCGTGCCCGCCTATCCGCCCCGGCGCAACCAGAAGGTCCAACGCCTCCGGTCCATCCTCTTGGATTCGGAGCCCACCGCCATCCTCACGCTGTCCCCACTCGCCGACGGCATCCGCGCGCACTTCGCGGAGCAGCCCGAGTTCGCGCGAATGAGGCTGCTGTCGACCGACGAGGTCGAGGACTCGCGCGCGACCGCCTGGCGCAGGCCCGCCCTGGAGGGAGGCAAGCTCGCCTTCCTCCAGTACACGTCGGGGTCCACGTCGACGCCCAAGGGCGTGATGGTCAGCCACGCGAACCTCCTCCACAACTCCGGGCAGATCCGCCGGGCCTTCGGGCTCGGACCCCAGGACGTGTCGGTGACGTGGCTGCCGAGCTTCCACGACATGGGGCTCATCGACGGGATCCTCCAGCCGATCTACGCCGGGTTCCCCGCGCACCTCATGTCCCCCGCGTCGTTCCTGCAGCAGCCCATCCGCTGGCTGAAGGCCATCTCGGACCTGCGCGCGACGCACTGCGGAGGGCCGAACTTCGCCTACGAGCACTGCGTGCGCAGGACGACGCCCGAGCAACGAACGGGGCTGGACCTGAGCTGCTGGACCATGGCCTACAACGGCGCGGAGCCCATCCGCCGCGCCACGCTGGACGCGTTCGCCGCGACGTTCGCGCCACAGGGCTTCAGCCCTCGGAGCTTCTATCCCTGCTACGGCCTGGCCGAAGTCACGTTGATGGTCACCGGAGGGCTCGTCGAGGCGCCGCCTGTCTACTGTGACGTGGACACCGAGCGACTGGAGCGACACGAGGTCGCGCCCGCGTCCGGGGGAGACAAGGCGACGGCGCTGGTCGGCTCGGGGCGGGTCCATCCCGGCACGACGGTGGTCATCGTCGACCCCGAGTCCCGGACCCGCCGCGGCGCGGACGAGATTGGCGAGGTCTGGGTCTCGGGTGGAAGCGTCGCCATGGGCTACTGGCGGAACGCGGCGAAGACGGAGGAGACCTTCCACGCCCACCTCGCCGACACGGGAGAAGGACCGTTCCTGCGAACCGGAGACCTGGGGTTCTTCCGAGGCGAGGAGCTCTTCGTCACGGGCCGCCTCAAGGACCTGCTCATCATCCGGGGGCGCAACCACTATCCCCAGGACCTGGAGCTGACCGTCGCCCGGAGTCATCCCGCGCTGCGGCCCGATGGGGGCGCGGCGTTCTCCGTCGTCGTGGACGGCACCGAGCGGTTGGTCATCGCGCAGGAGGTCGAGCGCGTCGCGCTGCGCAAGGCGAACGTCGAAGCGGTCATCGCGGCCATCCGTCACGCCATCGCCGAGCACCACGAGTTGCAGGCGCACGCCGTCATCCTGCTCAAGCCCGGGCAGCTCCCGAAGACCTCGAGCGGCAAGATCCAACGAAGCGCGTGTCGCGCACGCTTCCTCGAAGGGACCTTCGAGTCCATCGGCGACAGCATCCTCGCCTCGGACTACGTCGAGACACCGGGGACCGTCGTCGCCCGGGAGGAACTGCTCACCCTCCCCAGGCTGACCGGGTGGCTCCAGCAGGTCGTCGCACAGGTCCTGCGCCTGCCCGTCTCCCAGGTCGAGCCCACGCGAACGCTCCTTCACCTCGGAACAGACTCCCTCGCCGCGACGGAGCTCCAACACCGGCTCGAGACGGAGCTCGGCGTGAGCGTCTCGCTGGTCCTGTTCCTCCAGGACAGCACGCTGGAGCAGCTCGCCGCGCACCTCCTGGAGGTCCTGGGCAACACATCGACACCCGTCACCGAGCCATCCATCACGCTCGAGTCGTCCGTTCAGCCCACCCATCCGCTCTCGCGAGGACAACAGGCGCTGTGGTTCCTCCATCAACTGGCCCCGGAGAGCGCGGCCTACAACGTGTCGTTCGCGGTGCGCATCGTCTCCGACCTGGATGTGGAGAAGCTGAAGGAGGCACTCGGACTCCTGACCCAGAGACACTCCGCGCTCCGCACGTCATTCGAGACGATGTCGGGCCAGCCCATGGCGCGCGTGCACGAAGCACCCCCGCTGGACTTCGCGAACCTCGACGCCAGGGACTGGAGTCAGGACACGATCGACAAGGCGGTGCTGGAGCACACCCACCGTCCCTTCGACACACGAGTCGCGCCGCTCCTGCGAACCCGGCTGTTCCACAGGGCCGCTGGAGACCACGTCCTGGTGCTGACCGCGCATCACCTGGTGACCGACTTCTGGTCGCTCGTGGTGCTGCTGGACGAACTGGCTGTCGTGTACTCCGACCTCAGGGCCCGGCGCCCGGTCTCCCTCCCACCCGTCCTCGCGCAGCCCTCGCATCACGCGAAGTGGCAGGTGGAGCAGTTGTCGGGCCCCGCCGGCGATGACCTCTGGCGATACTGGCGGGAGCAGCTGGCCGGAGCCCGACAGGTCCTCGCGCTTCCGACGGACAGGCCCCGCCCGCCGGTGCAGAGCTTCCGGGGCGCGGTGCACCTCTCCCGCTGGGAAGGCGACCTCGTCGCGGGCGTGAGGGCGCTCGCGGCCTCGCACGGCGCGACGCCGTACATGGTGCTGCTCGCGGCCTACCAACTCCTGCTCCACCGCTACTCGGGGCAGGACGACCTGCTCGTGGGGACCTCGGTGACGGGGCGGACCCGCTCCGAGCTGGCGGGCACCGTGGGCTATCTCGTGAACCAGCTCGCGCTCCGTGCACGGCTCACGGGCAACCCCACCTTCGAGGACGTCCTGCGGCAGGTCCGACAGACGGTCCTGGGGGCCCTGGCCCATCAGGAGTACCCGCTGGCCCTGCTCGTGGAGCGGCTGCAGCCCGAGCGAGACACGAGCCGCTCGCCGCTCTTCCAGACGATGTTCGTGCTGGAGAAGCCGCACCGCCAGCAAGCCATCGCGGCCCTGGTGACAGGCACTCCGGGGGCCTCCGCCGTCCTGGGGGACCTCACCCTCGCATCGGTGGCGCTGGAGCAGCACACGGCGCAGTTCGACCTGACGCTCAAGCTGACCGACGGCAGCGAGACGATGACGGCGGCCTGGGAGTACAGCAGCGACCTGTTCGACGCGGCGACGGTGCGGCGCATGGACGACCACCTGCGGACCCTGCTCGTGGCCATCATCGAGGACCCGCGTCAGCGTGTGGAGGACCTCTCACTGCTGAGCACCGTCGAGCGACGGCGCATCCTCGTGGAGTGGAACGACACCCGCATCCCCATCTCCGAGGAGCCGTGTTTCCACGAGCGCTTCGAGGCCCAGGCCGCGCGGACCCCGGACGCCATCGCGCTCGTTCAGGGTGACGCGGAGGTCACCTACCGCCAGCTGAACGAGAGCGCCAACCAGGTCGCCCGGCACCTGGTGCGGCTCGGCGTGGGACCGGAGAAGCTCGTCGGCCTCTGTCTCCCGCGCTCCATCGACCTGGTGGTCGGGCTGCTCGGTGTGCTCAAGGCCGGCGGCGCCTACGTCCCGCTGGATCCGTCGTACCCCCCGCAGCGACTGGCGTACATGTTGGAGGACGCGCAGGTCACGGTGTTGCTCACGCACCACGCGCTCCTGTCGCGACTGCCGGAGACCCGCGCGAAGGTCGTCCGCCTGGACTCGGATTGGGATGAGCTGGCGAGGAACGGACGCGAGAACCTGGGGCGCCGGACCACGCCTGCGAATCTGGCGTACATCATCTACACCTCGGGTTCGACCGGGCGCCCCAAGGGCGCGCTCATCGAGCACCGCGGGCTGACGAACTATCTCGCCTGGAGCACCCGAGCCTACGAGGTCGCGAACGGCGACGGTGCGCCCGTCATCACCTCCATCGGCTTCGACGCCACCATCACCGGGCTCTTCGCGCCGCTCTGGGTGGGCCGCAAGGTCATCCTCGTGCGGGAGCAGGAGGAGCTCGCCGCGCTCGTGGAGCTGCTCCGGGAGCAACGCGACTTCAGCCTCGTCAAGCTGACGCCCGCGCATCTCGACGTGCTGCGAAGCTCCCTCCCGGCGAAGTGCGCCGAAGGGGCAACACGCACCTTCGTCATCGGCGGCGAGGCCCTCTCACGCGAGAGCCTGGGCTTCTGGCGGACACACGCCCCCTCGACGAGGCTCATCAACGAGTACGGCCCGACGGAGACCGTGGTCGGCTGCTGCGTCCATGAAGTCACCGACCTCGACTTCGCCGCGGGCACCGTGCCTATCGGCCGGCCCATCGCGAACACGCGGCTCTACGTGCTGGACGGCCATCTGCGCCCCGTCCCCATCGGAGTGCCCGGAGAGCTCCACATCGCCGGATCCGGAGTGGCGCGCGGCTACCTGCGCCGCCCCGAGCTGACCGCGGAGCGCTTCCTGCCGGACCCCTTCCATCCCGAGCCCGGCGAGCGGATGTACAAGACGGGCGACCTCGCGCGGTATCTGCCGGACGGCACGCTGGAGTTCCTGGGGCGCGTCGACGACCAGGTGAAGCTGCGCGGCTTCCGCATCGAGCTCGGAGAGATTGAAGCTGCCCTGCGCCAGCACCCCGAGGTCCTCGATGCCGCCGTCGGCGTGCGCGCCGAGGCCCAGGGTGACAAGCGGCTGGTCGCGTATCTCGTCTGGAAGACGTCCACCGAGCGGCCCGGAGTCGTGGAGCTGCGACGCTTCCTCGCCGACTCACTGCCGCCTTACATGGTGCCCTCGGCTTTCGTGACGCTCGCGGCGCTGCCGCTGACGTCGCATGGGAAGGTCGATCGACGCGCCCTGCCCGCTCCGGACACCTCGCGCCCGGAGCTGGCCGCTGCCTACGTCCTCCCCGGCACGGAGCTGGAGCAGACGCTCGCGGCGCTCTGGAGGTCCCTGCTCCGGGTCGACCGCGTGGGCGTGGACGACAACTTCTTCGAGCTGGGAGGCCACTCCCTCCTCGCGACCCAGATGCACCACCAGCTCCAGGAGACGCTGAAGCGTGAACTCCCGCTCGTGCAGCTCTTCCAGCACCCGACCATCCGCTCCCTCGCGGCCTACCTGAGCCGAGGCGACGAGAGCGCCACCGACAACACCGACCTGCAGCGCATCCAGGACCGCATCCGGAAGCAGAAGCGAGCGCTCGACCTGAACCGCCGGAAGAAGGACCGGTCGTAGCTCGCCCCTCACACCCTCACGAAGCGAACCTTCCCATGACCGCGACCAAGGACACCCTCGAGCTGCTCAACAGCCTTTCGCCGGAGAAGCGCGCGCAGGTTCTCAAGTCCCTGAAGCAGGAGGCACTTCAGACGCAGTCGCCGCGCATCACCCGGCGCGCGGACCCGCATGCGCCGGTCCCCGTCTCGCTCGCGCAGAACAGGCTGTGGTTGTTCGAGCAGCTCCGCCCCGGTGGCCACGCCTACAACGAGGTGTCCGCGCTGCGCCTCGAAGGGACGCTCGACGTCGCGGTCCTCGAGCAAAGCCTCCAGGAGATCGTCCGCCGCCACGAGGTCCTGCGCACCTCCTTCGCCGAGGGCGCCGAGGGCCCCGTCCAGATCATCACTCCCACGGTGGCGACACGGCTGCACGTCGTCGACCTGGGTGGGCTCGCGGAGGCGGAGCAGTCCCGAGAGCTCCAGCGATTGATTGACGCCGAGTCCCGCCGTCCCTTCGACCTCACGAAGGGCGCGCTGCTGCGGACCACGCTGTTCCAGTTGGGAGCGCGCAAGAGCGTGCTGCTCACGGTGGTGCACCACATCGTCCTCGACGGCTGGTCCATCGGCGTCTTCCAGCGAGAGCTCGCGGAGCTGTACCGGGAGCTGAGCGCGGGCCGGCCGTCTCCGCTGCGCGAGCTGCCCATCCAGTACGCGGACTACGCGGTGTGGCAGCGCCAGTGGATGAAGGACGACGTGCTCCAGCGGCAGCTCGAGTACTGGACGCGGCAGCTGAAGGACGCGCCGCCTTTGCTGACGCTGCCCTTCGCGAATCCACGCCCGGAGACGGAGCGCTTCGCGGGCGCGCGGGAGTACTTCACGCTGGATGCGCAGGTCAGCAAGGGCCTGTCCGCGCTGAGCCGCCGCCTGAACGCGAGCCTCTTCATGACGTTGCTCGCGGGCTTCCAGACGCTGTTGCACCGGTACACGGGTCAGACGGACCTCCCCGTGGGCACGGTGGTGGCCAACCGCGAGCAGCCGGAGCTGGAGCAGCTCATCGGCTTCTTCGTGAACACCCTCGTCCTGCGCGGGGACCTGGGCGGCAACCCTCGCTTCGAGGAGCTGGTGGAGCGCACGCGCGCCACGGCGCTCGCCGCGTTCGAGCACCAGTCGCTGCCCTTCGAGAAGCTGGTGGACGCGCTCAAGCCCGAGCGCTCCCTCGGCTACAACCCGTTGTTCCAGGTCATGTTCATCCTGCAGAACATGCCGGCGTCGGACCTGACGCTGCCGGGGCTGACGCTCTCGCCCCTGGAGATTGGGAGCGTCACCGCGAAGTACGACCTGACGCTGGTGATGGACGAGACGCCCCACGGGCTGCACGGCCACTGGGAGTACAACAGCGACCTGTTCGACGCGGACACCATCCGGCGCATGAGCGGGCACCTGGAGGTGCTGCTGCGCGCGGTGGTCGAGAACGGGACCCGGCCCCTCGCGGAGCTGCCCCTGCTGCCCGAGGCCGAGGAGCGGCGGCTGCTCGTCGAGTGGAACCAGACGCAGCCGGCCGTGTTCCCCCTGGCGCCTTCACTGCACCGGCTCTTCGAGGACCAGGCCACCCGGACACCCGAGGCCGTCGCCGTGGCCCATGCCGGTCAACGCCTGAGCTACCGCGAGCTGGATGAGCGGGCCAACCAGCTCGCGCACCACCTGCGTGGCTTGGGCGTCGGGCCGGGAAAGCTCGTCGGCGTCTGCCTGCAGCGCGCTCCGGAGCTGCTCGTGGCGCTGCTCGGTGTGCTGAAGGCCGGTGGCGCCTACGTGCCGTTGGACCCGTCGTATCCCCCGCTGCGCCTGGGCTTCATGCTCGAGGACTCGAAGGCCGCGGTCCTGGTGACCCAGGACTCGCTGCGCACGCGGTTCGCCACGCACGGAGCGCAGGTGGTCTGCGTGGACGGGAGCGACCTCGCGAGACAGGGCAAGGAGCGCCCCACGCCGCTGGCCGGTGAGAACGACCTGGCGTACGTCATCTACACGTCCGGCTCCACCGGCATGCCCAAGGGCGTGCAGGTGACGCACCGGAACGTGGTGCACTCCACCATCGCGAGGTGGACGTACTACCGCGAGCCCGTGAGCAGCTTCCTGCTGCTGTCGTCCTACGCGTTCGACAGCTCCGTGGCCGGCATCTTCTGGACGCTGAGCCAGGGAGGCACGCTCGTGCTTCCCGAGGGCGAGGGCCTGCCCGACCTCGGCGTGCTCGGCGGGTTGATCTCCGCGCATCGGGTGTCGCACCTGCTGTGCATCCCATCGGTGTACTCGCTCCTGCTGGAGCAGACCCGTCCCGAGGACCTCGCATCCCTGAAGACCGTCATGGTCGCGGGCGAGACCTGCCCGCCTCGGCTCTTCGAGCAGCATCGCCGGGTCATCCCGACCGCGGCCCTCTACAACGAGTACGGCCCCACCGAGGCGACGGTCTGGTGCACGGTGCACAGGCTCGAAGAGGCTCCGCGTCGCGCGAGTGTTCCCATCGGTCGCCCCATCTCGGACACGCGCATCTACCTGCTCGATGCGCACCTGCACCCTGTCCCCATCGGTGTCCCCGGCGAGCTGCACGTCGGAGGCCCGGGGGTGACACGCGGGTATCTCAACCACCCCGAGCTGACGGCGGCGCGGTTCATCCGAGACCCTTCGATCCAGGACACCGAGGCCCGGCTCTACAAGACGGGAGACCTGGCGAGGTACCTGCCGGATGGCAGCCTCGAGTTCCTGGGGCGCGTCGATGACCAGGTCAAGGTGCGCGGCTTCCGCGTGGAGCTGGGCGAGGTCGAGGCCGTGCTGAGTCGCCTGCCCTCGGTCCGCGAGGCCGTGGTCGCCGTTCGTGACGATGAGCGCGAGAACAAGCGGCTCGTGGGCTACGTGGTCGCGGACGCGGGCGTGTCACTCACCGCGCTGAGGGAATCTGCGCTCCAGCAGCTCCCCAGCCATGCCGTCCCGTCCGAACTCGTCCAGGTGGACAGCCTGCCGCGGCTGCCGAACGGCAAGGTCGACCGCAAGTCCCTGCCCGCGCCCGAGACGCTGCGCGTGGTGACGCAGGCCCCTTCGCAGGCGCAGTGGACCGAGCTCCAGCGGACCATCGCCGCGCTGTGGAAGGAGGCCATCAACGTGGAGTCGGTGAGCCTGGACGACAACTTCTTCCAGATTGGTGGGGACTCACTCTCTGTCGTGCGCGTGTTCAACCGGCTGCGGGAGGCCGTGGACAAGGAACTGTCCATCACCCACCTCTTCAAGCACCCGACCATCCGCGCCCTCTCCGCGTTCATCGAGCCGTAGCCGTCGCGCCCACCCACTCGACCGACTCCGCCATGCGCCTCTACCTGCTCGTCCTCGGGATGGCCGCCTTCTCCAAGTGCGGGAGGGCGGAGCCGCCGCCCGCGCCGCTGAAGGCCACGATTCATCGGACCGCCCATGGGGTTCCGCACATCACGGCCTCGGACTACCGAGGCCTCGGCGCGGGCTACGGCTACGCGCAAGCGCAGGACCTGGTCTGCACGCTCGCGGACCAGTTCCTCAAGGTCCGGGGTGAGCGGGCGCGGTACTTCGGTCGAGGCGAGAAGGACGTCCACGTCGAGAGCGACCTCGTCTATCGGGGCCTCGCGCTGCGGCCCCGGGCCCAGGCCGCGTATGGGCGTCAGTCCCAGGAGGTCCGCGACCTGATGGAGGGCTTCGCACAGGGCTACAACCACTACCTGGCGCAGACCCCGCCGGAGCGACTGCCCGCGCCGTGCACGGGCGCGAACTGGGTGAAGCCCATCACCAGCCTGGACCTGCTCGCGTACCACCTGGATGTCTCGCTGTTGGACACGTTGCAGCCGCTCCTCGGGGATATCGCCAACGCCCAGCCTCCTGGTGTGGAGAGCGTGTCGACGAAGGAAGCCTCACTGCCCTTCGGGTGGCCTCCGGGGGTTCGTGAGACGAGCCTGGGGAGCAATGGCTGGGCGGTCGGGCGTGAGCGCTCGCGGAGTGCCGGAGGGATGCTCGTCGCCAATCCCCACTTCCCGTGGGAAGGGGCGCTGCGCTTCTACGAGAGCCACCTCACCATCCCGGGACGGCTGGATGTGTACGGCGCCTCGCTGGTGGGCATCCCGGTCATCAACATCGGCTTCAACCGGAATGTGGCGTGGACCCATACGGTGACGGCGTCGAGCCACTTCACCGCGTACCGGCTCCGCCTGGTCCCTGGAGATCCCACGGCGTATCTGTACGACGGGCAGGTCCGTCGGATGACGCACGAGGAGCACACGGTGGACGTGCTCGAGGCGGACGGGCGGATGAGTCAGGTGACGCGCACGTTCTGGCGCTCGCATTACGGGCCCATGGTCGAGCGGCCCGGCCTGGTCCCCTGGACGGACACGGTGGCCTACACGCTGCGAGACGCGAACGAGGACAACCACCAGTTCGCAGAGCAGTGGCTCCGGATGAACCGGGCGGAGAGCCTCGACGACCTCGCCGAGGTGGACCGCACCGTGCGCGGCATCCCCTGGGTCAACACCATCATGACGAGCGCTCGGGGAGACACCCGCTACGTGGACGCTTCGCGGGTTCCCCGATTGAGCGACGAGGCCCTCGCCGCGTATCGCACCGCGCGGGAGACGGTTCCGGACGTGAAGGCGTTCGCGAGCCTGCGCGTCATCCTCCTCGATGGCAGCACGTCGCGTGACGAGTGGGTCGACCTGTCGGGCCCGGGCCGAGGACTGTTCCCCGTCGACCAGGCGCCTCGCCTCACGCGAGCGGACTTCGTGATGAACGCGAACGATTCGGCGCGGTACACGAACCCGGCGGAGCTGCTCGCCTCGGTCCCCTTCCCTTACGAGAACTACGCGAGCCCGGGAGGCCGGCTCTCCAACCGCTCGCGCACGAACCTCGCCATCCTGTCGGAGAAGGGGCCGGATTCGGCTTCGGGACCGGATGGAGTCTTCACACGTGAAGAACTCGAGCAGGCCGTCCTGAACAATCGCAACTGGCTCGCAGAGCAGCTCAGGGCCCCTGTCGCGCAGCGCTGCCAGGGCGCGACGACGGTGTCGGTCAAGGAGGCGCAGGTCGACCTCCGCGAGGCCTGTCGACTGCTCGCGGAGTGGGACGGAAGGTTGGAGCTCGACCGCAAGGGCGCGCTGGTGTGGCGAGAGTTCCTGGGGCGGTTCACGCGCGCGGAGCTCAATGACCGGGGACCGCTCTTCGCCGAGCCGTTCGACCCGAGCCGGCCGGTGCAGACGCCCGCGGGACTGACTCCGGCACCCGCGTCGGGCCCGGACCCCATCCTCCAGAAGCTGGGCGAGGCTGTCTCGGTCCTGCGAGAGGCGAGCCTTCCACTCGATGCCCGACTGCGTGACGTGCAGTTCGCCCGGAAGGGGTCGCAGGTGATTCCGATTCACGGTGGCGTGGATGGAATCGAGGGCGCAGCGAACATCGCGGGCTTCTCGCTGGCGAACTCGACGCTGTTGCCGCGCACCGAGCGGAAGCAGGTGCTGTCGGAGACCACGGGCCTCACGTCGGAGGGCTACCTGGTCAATCACGGCGCCTCCTTCCTGATGGTGATGGAGTTCACCCGGGAAGGGCCCCGAGCAAACGCAGTGCTGGCCTACTCCGGGGCCACGGACCCGGCCTCGCCCTTCTTCGCCGACCAGACCCGGCTCTTCTCGCGGAAGCAGCTCCGCCCGGTCCTCTTCAAGCAGGAGGACATCCTCGCGGACCCGGCGCTCGTGACCACCGAGCTGGTGCTCGAGAGGACGGCGCCATGAAACCGGAGGCGCGATCCCAGACCATCCCGCGCCGTCAGGGAGATGGACCGACGCCGGTGTCCTATGCCCAGCGGCGCCTGTGGTTCCTGGACCGGCTCGCGCCGAACAGCCCGACGTACAATATGCCCTTCACGTTGCACCTCGCGGGCCCGTTGGACGTGGAGGCGCTGCGTCGGGCGTTCGAGCTGCTCACGCACCGGCACGAAATCCTGCGCACCACCTTCGAGGAGCGAGAGGGCGAGGCGTTCCTCCGCGTCCACCCTCCCTCGGCGTGGGCCATGCCGGTGGTCGACCTGTCCGGGAGTGATCCCGACGCACGCACCGCGGACGCGCGGAGACTGGCGGACGAGGAGGCACGGCGACCGTTCGACCTGGAGCGAGGGCCGCTGTTCCGGACCACGCTCCTGAAGCTCGATGCAGCCGAGCACGTGTTGCTCGTGAACATGCACCACATCATCAGCGACGGGTGGTCGACGGGGCTGATGATGCGGGAGTTCGCGGCGCAGTACGAGGCGCTGCGGCAGGGGCGCACGGCGTCACTTCCCGAGCTGCCGGTGCAGTACGGCGACTACGCGGCCTGGCAGCGGGAGCGCTTCACGGGAGGGACGCTGGAGAGGCAGCTCGCGTACTGGAGCGAACAGCTCGCCGACGTGCCCTCTTCACTGAGACTTCCCACGGACCGTCCGAGGCCCGTGGTGGCGACGGACCGGGGGGCGGAGCTCGTGGTCAAGCTGCCTCCGAAGGTCACGGAGGCGGTGAAGTCCTTCGCGATGCGCGAGGGCGCGACCCCGTTCATGGTGCTGCTCGCCGGGTTCCAGGTGTTGATGTCCCGGCTTTCGGGGCAGGACGACCTCGTGGTGGGGGCGCTCATCGCGGGCAGGACGCACCGTGAGCTGGAGGGGTTGCTCGGCTTCTTCGTCAACACGCTGGTCCTGCGCGCGGACCTGAGCGGCGACCCGACGGTGGAGCAGCTCATCGGTCGGGTGATGGAGACGACGCTCGGGGCCTTCGCGAACCAGGACGTGCCCTTCGAGATGCTGGTGGAGAAGCTCGCGCCGCCGCGAGAGCCGGGACGCCCTCCCCTCATCCAGGTGCTGTTCACCTTCCAGAACTCCTGGGCGAGCGCCTTGCGGCTCGAGGGTCTGACGGCGACGCCCATGGAGGTCTACAACGGCAGGTCGAAGTTCGACCTCACGCTCCAGATGGGAGAGAAGCACGGGAGCCTCGAAGCGGCCTTCACCTACAACGTCGACCTGTTCGATGCGGCGACCATCGAGCGCATCGGACACCAGTACACGACGCTCCTGGAGCGCCTGTGTGCCGCGCCTGCCAAGGCGCGCTGTTCGACGTTGGGTTTGCTGGACGAAGAGACTCGACGGAGCATCCTGGAGGAGTGGAACGCGACGACCACCGAGCTTCCACGCGATCGCTGTGTCCACGAACTGTTCGAGGAGCAGGCCGCACGACGTCCCGACGCCATCGCGGTGGAGTTCGAGGAGGAGCGCGTCACCTACCGTGAGCTGAACGCGCGAGCGAACCGGGTGGCCCACGCCCTGCGCGAGCGCGGAGTGAAGCCCGAGACACGGGTGGGCCTGTGCGTCGAGCGGTCCTCCGGGATGGTGGCCGCGGTGCTGGGCATCTTGAAGGCGGGCGGTGCCTACGTGCCGCTGGACCCGCGCCACCCACTGGAGCGACTCGCATTCATGGCCCGGGACGTGGGGCTGCGGCTCGTGGTGGCGTCGCGAGCACACCGTGGCGTGGCGGAGAAGCTGGGGGAAGTGCTGGAGCTCGGGACGTGGGTGGAGTCCTCGGGCGAGGTCGAGAATCCCCAGAGGGGAGCCACCGCCAGCAACCTGCTGTACGTGATGTACACCTCCGGTTCGACGGGCGAGCCCAAGGGCGTCGCGATTGAGCACCGGAACGTGGTTCGCCTCGTACGCGGCGCCAGCTACGCCGACTTCGGTCCGGAGGAGGTGTTCCTCCAACTCGCGCCGCTCGCCTTCGACGCGTCGACCTTCGAGCTCTGGGGCAGCCTGCTGAACGGCGGCAGGCTCGTGGTCCATCCGCCGCATGACCCGACGCTGAGCCAGCTCGCGACGCTGGTGAAGCAGCGCGGCGTGACGACGCTGTGGCTGACCGCGGGCCTGTTCCACCAGTTCGTGGACGAGGACGCACGGAGCCTTGCGCACGTCCGACAGGTCCTCGCGGGAGGAGATGCGCTCTCTCCGGGACACGTCCGGCGATTCCTGGAGGTCGGAGGATGCCGGCTCATCAACGGCTACGGGCCGACAGAGACGACCACGTTCGCGTGCTGTCACGCGGTGGTGCGCCCCGAGCAGGTCGGCAAGTCCGTGCCCATTGGCCGTCCCATCTCCAACACGACGGCCTATGTCGTGGACACACGGGGCGAGCTCGTCCCGGTGGGCGTCGCGGGTGAGCTGTGGATCGGTGGAGAGGGAGTGGGACGCGGCTACTGGAATCAACCCGAGCTGACAGCGACGAGGTTCGTGGAGAACCGTTGGGGTCCTGGTCGCGTGTATCGCACGGGCGACAGGGTCCGCTGGCGCGAGGATGGGACGCTCGAGTTCCTGGGCCGCATCGACTTCCAGGTGAAGCTGCGCGGCTTCCGCATCGAGCCCGGCGAAATCGAATCCGTCCTGCGCCGTCACCCGAGCGTCCGTGATGCGCTGGTCCTGGTCCACGAACACGGCCCCGGAGACAAGCGACTGGTGGCCTACGTCACCGTGAATCCAGGCGGGACACCGCCCACGCGCGAGGCGCTGCGAGAGCACCTGCCCGAGTACATGGTGCCCTCGGCCCTCATCACGCTGGAGTCCTTCCCTCTCACGGCCAATGGCAAGGTGGACCGCAAGGCGCTCCCGGCGCCGGAGGGACTGCTTCCAAGCACGGAGTATGTCGCCCCACGGAATCCCACGGAGGAGCGCCTGGCCGACCTCTGGGCCGAGATCCTCCGCGTCCCGCGTGTCGGTGTGCTGGATGACTTCTTCGCACTCGGTGGGCACTCCCTGTTGGCGACGCAGCTCATCTCGCGCATCCGCGCGCGGCTCGGGGTGGAGCTGCCACTACGGGCCCTCTTCGAGGCACCGACCCTGGCGTCGTTCGCCCAGCGTCTGGAGGCCGCACCCCGTGTCGAAGCACCGCTGCTCGTGCCTCGGCCGCGAACAGGGCCCGTGCCCCTCTCGTTCGCACAGCAGCGCCTGTGGTTCATCGACCAGTTGGAACCCGGGAGCGCCACGTACAACATCCCCGCCGCGGTGAGGCTGAGAGGCCCGCTGGATGTGGAAGCCCTCCGGCGCACCTTCGAGGCGCTCGTGGTCCGGCACGAGTCCCTGCGAACCACCTTCCCGTCGGAACAGGGCCAGCCCCTCCAGCGCATCGAGTCCCAGGTCGCCCTCCCCTTGAGCATCGTCGACCTGCGCGCCCTGCCCACGCGGGAGGCCGAGGCGACCCGACTCGCGCGCGAGGAAGCCCTTCGTCCGTTCGACCTCACCAAGGGCCCGTTGTTGCGGACCACCCTGCTCCTATTGGGCGAACAGGAACACGTGCTGCTGCTGACGATGCATCACATCGTCTCGGACGGCTGGTCCATGGGGGTGTTGGTACGGGAGCTGGGAGCCCCGTACGAGGGCTTCGCGTCGGGCCACGGGGTCACGATGCCACCGCTGCCCGTGCAGTACGCGGACTTCACGCTGTGGCAGCGGGACTGGTTGCAAGGCGAGGTGCTGGAGGGCCAGCTCGCGTGGTGGAAGCAATACCTCGAGGAAGCCGCGGTCCTCGAGCTTCCTACCGATAGGGCTCGACCCGCGGTCCTCTCGGCACGCGGTGCGGTCGTCCCGGTTCACCTGTCCCGCGAGATCTCCGATGCCGTCCTCGCCCTCGCGCAGCGCGAGGGGACCACGCCCTTCATGACGTTGCTGGCCGCATTCCAGGTCCTGCTCGCTCGGTACTCCGGCCAGGAGGACATCTCCGTCGGCTCGCCCATCGCGGGGCGTACGCGCGCGGAGACCGAGGGGTTGATCGGCTTCTTCGTCAACACGTTGGTGTTGCGCACCCATCTGAGGGGACACGCGTCGTTCCGGGAGTTGTTGTCCGAGGTACGGACTTCCACCCTCGCGGCCTTCCAGCATCAGGAGGTCCCCTTCGAGAAGCTGGTGGAGGTGCTCCAGCCCGCCCGCGACCTCAGCCGCAGTCCGTTGTTCCAGGCGTTCTTCGCGCTCCAGAACGCGCCCCTGGAGCCCCTGCGGCTGCCGGGCCTCACGTTCGAGCCCATTCCCACCGCACTCGATACGGCGAAGTTCGACCTCACCCTGAGCTTCATCGAGACCCCAACGGGCTTCGAGGGAGAGTTGGAATACAGCGTCGACCTGTTCGACCCGGCCACCGTGGCGCGCATGGCGGAGCACCTTCGCGTCCTGCTGGAGGGAGCGGTCGCTCATCCCGAGACGGCCCTGCGCGCCTTGCCTCTGTTGACCGCGCGGGAACAGCAACAGCTGCTCATCGAGTGGAACGACACGCGGGCCGAGTACCCGTCGGATGCATGCATCCACCATCTGTTCGAAGCCCGCGTCCGCCAAGCCCCCGAGGCCCTCGCGGTGGGCTTCGAGGACGAGAGGCTGACCTATCGGGAGCTGAACGAGCGCGCCAATCGGCTCGCACGACACCTGCGTGGGCTCGGAGTGGGGCCTGAGGTGCTGGTGGGCCTGTGTGTCGAGCGTTCCCCGGACCTGGTCGTGGGTCTGCTGGGCATCCTGAAGTCAGGGGGCGCCTGGCTGCCGCTCGATCCGACGCTGCCTCGTGAGCGCCTTGCCTTCATGGTGCAGGACAGTGGAGCGAGTGTGCTGCTCACGCAGAAGGCCTTGCGTGAACGAGTCCCGGGGGCCTTTGGGCACGTGGTGTTCGTGGAGGAGACGCGTTCGAGAGAACAGGGAGGAGACCTCGGACTCGCGTTCCCGAGCCGCGCGTTGGCGTACGTCATCTACACCTCGGGCTCCACGGGACGGCCCAAGGGGACGCTCGTCGAACACCAGAGTGTGTGCAATCTGGTGGTGCAGGAGGCGGAGGTCTTCGGACTCGGGCCGGGCGGCCGGCTGCTCCAGCTCGCCAACCTGGGCTTCGACCTGTCTGTCGAGGAGATCCTCACCACGCTGTGCGCGGGAGCCACGCTGTGGCTCGCGCCAGTGGAGAAGGCGATGCCGGGGCTGGCCTTGCACCAACTCCTACGGGACGCGGCCATCACGACCCTCAGCGTCACGCCCGCCACGCTGGCACTCACGCCCTCCGAGGGACTTCCAGCACTGCGGACAGTCATCTCTGGGGGCGAGGCCTGCGGGCCAGAGCTCGTCGCGCGTTGGGCGCCCGGTCGGCGGTTCCTCAACTCCTACGGTCCCACCGAGGCCACGGTGCTGGCGACCTTCGCCGAGTGCGAGACGAACGAGGGAACACCGCCCATCGGCCGCCCGCTCGCGAATGTCCGCACGTACGTGCTCGATGCGGCGTTGCAGCCGGTGCCGGTAGGTGTGACGGGGGAGCTGTTCCTCGGAGGCGTCGGAGTGGCCAGAGGCTATCTGGGACGCCCCGAGCTGACCGCGGAGCGCTTCCTGCCGGACCCGTTCAATCCAGTGCCGGGAGCGCGCATGTATCGGACCGGAGACCTGGTCCGCTATCTACCGACCGGCGACTTGGACTTCATCGGACGCATCGACACGCAGGTGAAGGTGCGTGGTTTCCGAGTCGAGCTGGGGGAGATCGAGTCGACGCTGCTCCAACACGCCGCCGTGCGCGCCGCCGTGGTGCTCGCACGTGAGGATTCGCACGGAGCCAGGCGGCTGGTGGCGTATCTCGTGCTCGCGCCCGGGCAGGAGCTGGAGGTGGATTCGTTCCGTGCGTTCCTCGGGAAGCACCTGCCCGAGTACATGGTGCCGGCGGCCTTCATTCCGATGGAGGAGCTCCCGCTCACGGCGAACGGCAAGGTGGACAAGAAGGCCCTGCCCGTTCCGGACGCCTCGCATCTGCACCATCGTGAGTACGTCGCACCTCGGGATGCGCTCGAGCAAGTGCTGGCGGACCTCTTCGAAGAGCTGCTCGATGTGCGGCCTGTCGGGCTTCACGGCGACTTCTTCGGGCTCGGCGGACACTCGCTCCTGGCCGTGCGACTGATGACCCAACTCCAGCAACGTACGGGGAGGACAATCCCCCTCTCCGCGCTGTTTCAGGCCTCCACGGTCGAGCGACTCGCCACGAAGCTCCGAGGCGATGAGGCCCCCTGGTCGCCCCTCGTCCCCATCCAGCCCCGCGGAAACCGACCACCCTTCTTCTGCGTGCATCCCGTCGGCGGCAATGTCCTCTGCTACGCGGAGCTGGCTCGACACCTGGGTTCGCAACAGCCGTTCTACGGACTCCAGGCGCAAGGGCTCGACGGCCGCCTGCCGCCACTTGAGTCCCTCCCTGAGATGGCGGCGCTCTACGTCCAACATGTCCGCGCCGTGCAGCCACGCGGCCCCTATCGCCTGGGTGGCTGGTCACTCGGGGCCGTCATCGCGTACGAGATGGCTCAGCAGCTGAAGCAACAGGGGGAAACGGTCGAGGTGCTCGTGCTCATCGAGCCCAGCCCCACGACCTATGCGCGAGGAGCGCCGATTGAAGGCGACGCTCCGTGGGCCGCGTTCACCACGGACCTGGCGCGAACGACGGGTGCTCCTGTTGAGAGTTCCGAGACACAGCTTCGTCCCTTGATGAGGGTCTTCACGGCGAATGCGAAAGCGCTGCATCAGCATGCGCTGCGACCGTGGCCGGGGGCGCTCACGGTCGTGCTCGGCACGGACACCACCGAAGCTGAAGAAACGCCCCAACCCGCTCGAGGTTGGGCGGCACTGGCGACCCAGTCCACGGAGTGCATCGAGCTTCCGGGCGATCACTACTCACTGTTGCGTCCGCCCCATGTCGAGGCACTCGCACGCCTCCTCACCTCTCTCCTGGAGCAGCCCGCGCTGCGCTCGATGAATGGCTGAACGGGGAAGCACATGAACGTCCATCGCATCAGTCCCGGAGACGCCACGAAGCGGACGCCCCACATCGCCATCGTGGGAGGTGGACAGTCCGCGCGGTGGTTCCTCTTCGCGTTGACGGAGCGGCTCGCGCGAGGAGAACGTGCGCTGCAAGGCTGCCGTCTCACCATCATCGAGGCACAGACGGAGGTCGGGACAGGCCTCGCGTGGAGCCGACGCAACGCACTGGAGGAGCATCTCGCGAGCCTGCCGGCGAAGATGAGCCGGTGGAGCTTCGGCGAGCGGCAACAGGTGCAGTTCCAGCGCACGCTGGGTCTCCTTCGAGAGCTGGGACTCTCGGTCGAGTTGATCACGGGCCAGGAGGCCCTGACGCTCGAACAGCAAGCAGAGCACTTTGAGATAGGCCTCGCGTCCGCGCCGTCGGTCACCGCCGACTACGTGATCCTCGCGACGGGCTATGGACAGCGGGCCTGGAGGAGCCGGGCCCTGCCGGAGTCCCTGCTGGATGGTCGGCCTGGAGTCCACGGTTCACCGTGGCCGGCCAAGGCGCTCCAGGACGCGGTGCTGGAGGGAGACGAGAACCGCCCCAAGCACGTCCTGATCCTCGGCTCGTATCTGAACGGAATCGACGCGGCGCTGTCGCTCGCGGTCAAGACAGGACGGTTCGTACCGGATGCCGAGGGTCGTCTGCACTATGAGGCGCACGAAGGCTTCAAGGTCACCCTGGGCTCGCGAACGGGTCAACTGCCGAAGGTCTGGGGGCGTGAGGCATCCTCGCCCTATCAACCACGCTGGTTCACGACGGAGCGGTTGCAGGAGACCTTCCAGACGAGCGGGAGCGGCAGGCTCCTCTCCATCGACACCACCCTGGAGATGCTGGGCGACGAACTGGCGAAGGCAGCTGGGCGTCAGCGCGGCCGTCGACGTGGAGCGCCCGTGCGTCGTCGCATCCGAGCATGGCAGCGGCGCCTCGCGCGCGCGGACAAGGCGGAGACGCTGCGTCAGGACATCGCCGCCGTGCTCACCACGGGGAAGCCGTACGGTGGCTACGAGCACATGCGAGTGGTGGAGTGGCAGATGTGCATCGACGCGGCCATCCAGTTGTGGAGTGAGAACTCCCCGTGGTTCTCCGCGGAGGACCACCTGTACTTCGAGCGTGAGCTCCGGACGACGTTCTTCAACACGATGTTGCCCATGACGCTGGGGAACGCGCTCCAGATTGAAGCCATGATGCGCTCGGGTCATCTGGAGGTCATCGCGCTGGGACGGGGTTATGAGCTCCATCCTGTGACAGACCCGGTCTGGCGAGTGAGCGTCACGTACGGAGATGCGCTGGGGCGCTCGCACACACGGCGGTTCACCGACGTGGTCGACGCCACGGGCCAGTACTCGAGCATCGAGGCGCATCCGTCGCCGCTGATTCAGTTCATGCTGGGCACTGGGCTCATCCAACCCGGCCTCCGCGCCTTCCGTTCGACGGAGGGGCTTTCGGTGCCCTCGGACAAGAAGAGGTCCGTCATCACCCGAGGGGAACAGGCCTACCTCGTCACCGGAGGCATCTACGTGAACCCGAAGACCGGAGAGGTCATCCCACGAGGCACGTACGAGTTGGAGTCCAGTGGGTCGAACCGGACGGCCATGTACGCCATGGGCCCGAACGTGTGCGGACAGTTCACCGACGCGCAGAGCCTGGGGCAGACGCAACGCGATTCACTCCGGATCGTCGCGGACCTGTGTCGGAAGCTGAGCGAGCAGCAACCGTGAGTTCGGGGGGCCCGGTCCGATGGCTTCTCGACAGGAACAACCGGATGGACCTGCCCTGGCCACGGGAACGCCAGTGGCAGGAGGCTTCGTAGTCCAGCCCAAGGAGTCCCCTGCCCCGGCCTTCGCCGTCTTCCTGCGCATCTGGGCAGGTCAGCTCGTCTCGATCCTGGGCTCCAGGCTGACGGCGTTCGCGTTGGGGGTCTGGGTCTACCAGCGCACGGGGTCGGTGACGCAGTTCGCGTTGATCTCGCTCTACACGGCGCTGCCCTCGCTCGTGCTCTCGCCGTTGGCGGGAGTGCTGGCGGACCGGATGGACCGTCGTCGGGTGATGATCCTGAGCGACACGCTGGCGGCGGCAGCCACGGCGAGTCTCGCGCTGCTGATGTTCGCGGGCAGGCTGGAGGTCTGGCACATCCACGTCTCCGTGATGGTGGGAGCCATCGCCAGCACCTTCCAGGTGCCCGCGTATACGGCGGCCACGACGCAGTTGGTGCCAAGGGAGCAGTTGGGTCGAGCCAGTGGCATGGTGCAGCTGTCCCAGTCCCTAGGGAGGCTCGCGGCGCCCCCCGTGGCGGGGTTGTTGCTCGTAGCAGTGGGCATCCAGGGCGTGATGCTGGTGGACTTCGCGACCTTCCTCGTCGCGCTGGTCACGCTGCTGAGCGCGAGGATTCCTCCGCTGGGTCGCATGCCAAGCACCTCCACCGCGCGAGGCTCACTCTGGCGAGATGCTTTTGAGGGCTGGCACTACGTCGCCGCGCGCCCAGGGTTGATGGGAATGTTGGTGTACTTCGCGCTCATCAACCTGTGCGCCGCCTTCACGGAGGTGTTGGCACAGCCCATCGTGTTGAGTCTGGCCTCGCCCGCGGCCCTGGGAATCACGCTGACCATCGCCGGGTCTGGAATGCTGGGCGGAAGCCTCTTGATGAGCGTCTGGGGCGGCCCGCGAAGAGGCCGGATGTATGTGGTGCTGGGTTCCGGAGCGATGCTCGGTGTGAGCCTCGTATTCGCTGGAGCGCGGCCGTCGCTCGTCTTCATTCAGCTCGCCGCCTTCTCGTTCATGTTCTGGGCGGCGGTGGCGAACGCCTCGAGCCAGGCGCTCTGGCAGGCCAAGGTCGAGCCCGCTGTGCAGGGACGCGTCTTCGCCATCCGGCTCCTGCTCGCCACCAGCCCGACGCCTCTGGCCTACGCGGTGGCAGGGCCGCTGGTCGACCGCGTCTTCGAGCCACGCATGGCGCCAGGGGGAGGATGGAGCACGAGCCTCGGCACCTGGATTGGAGTGGGTACCGGGAGAGGGAGCGCGGCGCTGCTCGTCATCGCGGGTGCGCTCGTCCTGGTGGCCACGCTCCTGGCGCTCCTCCACCCACGCATCCGCCGACTGGAAGAGGAACTCCCCGACGCAAGGCAGATACGGTGAAGGCCGGGCGGGTGCTCATCCTGGAGCCTTGACGTCGTCCTCCTCCTGCTCGAGCCTCTCTCCTCAAGGGAGAGCCATGGGTAAAGCCTTTGATGCGCTGCTGTCAGGGATGATCGAAGGCCGGGGGTGGGGGCAGATGGGAGACGCCGAACCCGTGCGTCAGCTCCTTTGGAATGTCTACGAGGAGCGCTATCACAAGGCCGACCATCACAAGTCGCGCTACCAGGTGCGGGTGAATCTCCAGAAAAAGGACGATTCCGCCGCGTACGCCGGATTCATCACTGCGGAGAACCCCACCTCGGGTCCGTACCAAGGGACGTCCTTCGTCTGGATGCCGGGAAAAGAAGGGAGCATCGCCGTCCTCGTGATTGGAACGGACGGCTTCGGTGCGGATGCACACATCCTTGGACGCCCTGGACACGCCCGCCGCCTTCGCGCATTGGCTCGACTCCACAAGGGCAAGCTGTGGGTGAAGCCTGACCTGCTCGATACGTCGTCACGAGTGCCAGAGACCATCGTCGAACAGTGGCCCGAGCAACTCGAGGCTGTCAGCAAGTCCTACGGCAGCGTCATCTATGCCGCCGTTCCGATTCGCTCAACCCATGATGGAGCGGTCGTTGAGGACCTTTTGGACCTCTTCTTTTCCGAGCATGACACCCCACTGACTGGCGCGACAAAGGACCGCTGGGAGACGCGCCACTCAGACATCTTGGGGGCCATCTTCCCGCAGGTGAACTTGGCACAGGTCCTGGAACTCCTTCAGGAGCGACGCTTCGTCATCCTCGAAGGCCCACCGGGAACCGGGAAGACACGACTGGCCTATGAAGTGGCGCGCCAGATGGGTCAGGTCACGCCCATTCAGTTCCATCCGGCCCGTACCTATGAGGACTTCGTCGTGGGGCTGTACCCGAAGCCTGCTGCGGGAGGGCTCGCATTTGAGGTCCGGATGGGTGACTTCTTGCGAGCCAATGCCGCCGCGGTGAAGGGAGAACACGTCCTCCTGATTGACGAGGTCAACCGCGCGGACCTCTCTCGAGTGCTTGGCGAGGCCATCGTCCTCCTCGAGCCCGGCGAGCAGCGCGAAATTGAACTGCCCCACCTTCCGGATGGATGGAGCGAGCGAAAGGTCTCCCTCTCTCGGGGGCTCCATATTCTTGCAACGCGGAACACCGCCGACCGGACCATTGCTCGAATGGACTTGGCGGTCCGTCGCCGATTTGCCTTCTTGGAGATGTGGCCGGATCGCCGCCCTGTGGACGATGAGGGCGTGCCTCTAGCGAAGGCATGCTTCGACGACGTCCTCCATACCTTCACCGAGTTTGCCGACGAGGAGACCCTGAAGCTCACGCCGGGTCACTCCTACTTCCTCGACCCGAGGCGAGACCAAGACACCAAGGCCCGGGAAAAGCGTGTAGCACGCCGCCTCGAACTTGAGCTTGTTCCGCTCCTTCGCGAGTACCTCTCCGAACGAATCGCCGGAAGCGCCAGTGAGCCCATCGCAGGCCTCGCAGATCGCATCACCTCGCGACTCCTGGAGGAGCGCGCCACGTGACACGTGGCAAGACGGCACCAGCGCGCGCCCGCGCAGAGAAACTTCGCCCCGCGCTCCCTCCCGCACGGCCCCTCATTCTTGCTGAAGACCACGGGAAGCCCGTGTTGCTGCCCGCCGAGAAAGTGGGCCAGTCCGGAGACCGGTGGGTTGAGCCGTTCCTTGCAGCCAACCGTCCTCTCCTGGAGCGGATGGACATTCGTACGGAGGTACGAGCGCAGCGAGGCGTCCATCTGGTCCTCCATCCAGGAGGGCGCATCGGCGCGGTACCGCTGCTTTCTCCATCCACGCGAAAGGTCGTCGCGGGGCTGTTGGTCGAGCCGCGCTTCCGTTGGACCTCTCTGGGCTCCGTCTTTGAACGCATCGGATTCTCGGTCGAGCCCACACTCGGTGATTCGCTGCTGGTGCCGGGGTCCGCGCGGCAAGTACCTCCGTGGCTCTTGGCGGCGCCGGTGCTGCGTCGCCTGGAAGCCCTTTGGCGACACCAACGTCGTGGGTTCGCGGAAGTGGAGGAAGAGCGTCCCAGCCCACGAGGCCGTATTGACTGGCGCACGTGGGCGACGCGGAACGTCCCTGTGGGCCGATGGGAGCGCTTCCCCTGCGCCTTCCCTGAGCCTGTTTTTGATCCACAGCTTCTGGGCGAGCTGCGCTGGACGGTGTCCCGCCTCACCGAAGAGCTAGGTCGCGTTGCGGAGACTCCAGTCGGCCGGACGCTGCTTGAGCGAACACGAAGTCTGGCCCTTCAACTCGGGCCAGGTCCGCAACAACGCCCCCGATCTCACCACCGTGCGTCGGAGTCGACGTTCGTTGCGGAGGCGCTCCAAGCCATGGGCTGGGTTGCGGATAAACGAGGCCTTGGAGGAACAGGCTCACTCGATGGGCTGTCCTGGAACCTGGCCATCGATGAGGTCTGGGAAGCGTGGGTTGCGACCTTCACCGCCGACCTCGCGACCCGACTTGGCCTGCAGCCTACGCCGCACGGCGGGGTGAAGTATCGGCTCAACTGGGCAGGCGGCCTCCAATCCATGGGCGCCCTTATCCCCGACGTAGCGCTCCGGGGCGCGGACCGCGTCGTCTGGGTGGACGCCAAGTACAAAGCGCACCTGTCGCTGTTGGCCCAACAGGGCTGGCGAAGACTGACCGAGGACGTGAGGAACGCTCACCGCGCGGACCTACACCAGGCGCTCGCCTACGCCAACCTCGCGGCCGTAGACCATGTGGACACGGTGTTGGCCTATCCGGACTTCAGCACGAGCGAGGAGCATCCCCTCTTTGCCGTCGCCACGATGGCCTCAGGCAAGAGGCGCGTCCGACTCATTCTCGCCGGCATCCCCTTCGGATTCAGGAGCCCGGCTCATCGGGAGAAGACGCTCTCCGCGTGGAGGACCGCGCTCACCTCCTGAGCATCCTGCCAGCCTCACGCGGAGCGAACCCATCCCAAAAGTCGAAGGCCCTGGAGCCCCCAGCTTTCGCCAAGGACTCCAGGGCCTTCTATTGGTCGGGGCGACAGGATTTGAACCTGCGACCACTTGCACCCCAAGCAAGTGCGCTACCAGGCTGCGCTACGCCCCGAGAACTTCTTTGCGGCCGCCGTCGTGAAACGGTGCGCCCTTATGCCCCTACACAACGCCCAGGTCAAGCAAGAGCAGCAGGGCGCCGTGGAAAAACCTACCCTTCCGAGTCCTCCATTCCCTCCTCGTCGAAGTCCTCGCCACGGGCCTCCGCCGCGTCCGCCGCCGCCTCCTCCCGCGCGTCGATCTCCGCATGATCCTCCGGCGGGGCCTCGCCGTTCAGCGCGCTCTTCAACACCTGGCTCGGCCGGAAGGTCAGCACCCGACGCGCCGAGATCTCGATCTCCTTGCCCGTCTGCGGGTTGCGGCCCACGCGCGCCTTCTTCTGGCGCACCTGGAAGTTGCCGAACCCGGAGATCTTGATCTTGTCCCCACGCTCCAGCGTCTCCTTGAGCGTGTCGAACACGAGCTCCACGATCTCGGCCGACTCCTTCTTCGAGAAGCCGACCTTCTCGTAGACGCCCTCGATGATGTCCGCCTTCGTCATGCGAATCCTCGGGATGCCCTCACCCTCAGCGCGGTGAACGCCCGGCCACTGTTGCAGCCTTCCCGAAGCCAAGTCAACCCTCTGACTTCATTCAGGAATTCAGGCACGCAACGAGGCACCCAGCCGCTGGTCCACCTCCGAGACGATCCGCTTGTGCGCCTCGTTGACCTCCACGTCCGTCAACGTCCGGTCCGAAGCCCGGTACCGCAGCGCGAACGCCAGGTTCTTCTTCCCCTCGGGAATCTGCTTGCCCGTGTACACGTCGAACACCAACGCGTCCTCCACCAGCGCCCCGCCCACCTCCAGAATCACCTTCCGCACCGCCCCCGTCTCCAGCTCCACCGGCACCAACACCGCCAAATCGCGCAGCACCGCCGGGAACTTCGGCAGCGCCCGGTACTCGGGCACCAGCCGGGACGCCGCGTACAAAGGCTCCGTGTCCAGTTCGAACACGAACACGCCCTCGGGCAGCCCCAGCGCCTTGACCACCTTCGGGTGCAGCTCCCCAACGTGGCCCAGCACCGTGCCGTCCGCCAGCTTCACCTCCGCGCTGGCTCGCGGGTGGTACGCCGACGGCCCGCCCAGCGACCAGGTGACTCCCTCCACCCGCAGCGCCGCCAGCAGCGCCTCCACCGCCCCCTTCGCGTCGTAGAAGTCCGCCCGCGCGTCCTTCTGCGTCCAGCTCCGCTCCCCACCCCGCAGGCCCCACACCAGGCCCGCCACCCGGTTCACCTCGCGCGCCGCCGGCCGCGTCCCCTGCCCGCCCTGCGCATCCCGGAAGTACGCCCGGCCCGTCTCGTACAGCGACACCGACTCCACCTGGTGCCTCACGCTGCGCGACAGGTTCTCCAGGAGCCCCGGCAGCAGGCTCGTCCGCATCACCGACTGCTCGACGCTCAGCGGGTTGAGCAGCGCCACCGGCTGCTCCTTCAGGCCCAGCACCTCCAGGCTCTTGGGCGCCACGAACGAGTAGTTCACCACCTCGTCCAGCCCCGCCCCCGCCAGCGCGTGACGCAGCCGCCGCTCGGCCTCCGAGTTCGCCGGCTCCGGCGCCAGCGACGCCAGCCCGCGCGGCAGCTTCGCCGGGATGTTGTCGTAGCCGAACACGCGGGCGACCTCCTCCAGCAGGTCCTCCTCACGCTCCACGTCCACGCGCGCCCGAGGCACCTCGTACGTCGCCTGCCCCGCGCCCTCGGACACCTGCTCGAACCCGAGCGCCGCCAGGATGCGACGCACCTCGACCTCCGGCACCGCCACGCCCAGCACCTTCTCCACCCGCGCGAAGCGCAGCGTCACCTGCCGCCGCGGCTTCTCGGCCGGGTACACCTCCACCCGACCCGGCGCCACCGTGCCGCCCGACAGCTCGGCGATGAGCTGCGCGGCGCGATCAATCGCCGGCACCACCGCATCCAGGTCCGCACCCCGCTCGAACCGGTGCGACGCCTCCGTGTGCAGCGCGTACCGCTTCGCCGTCCGGCGCACCCCGGCGCCCGCGAAGTTCGCCGACTCCAGCACCAGCCGCGTCGTCTTCTCGGTGACCTCGCTGTCCCCACCGCCCATGACACCCGCGAGCGCCTGCGGCCGCTCCTTGTCGCAGATGACCAGGTCATCCACGTCCAGCGTGCGCGCCTTGCCGTCCAGCGTGGTCAGCTTCTCGCCCTTCGCCGCGGTGCGGACGACGAGCTCCTGCCCCGACAGCTTGTCCAGGTCGAACGCGTGCAGCGGCTGGCCGTACTCCAGGTTCACGTAGTTGGTGACGTCCACCACGTTGTTGATGGCCCGCACGCCACAGGCCTTCAGTCGCTCCTGCATCCACTGCGGCGACGGCTTGATGGTGACGTTCTCCACCACCCGGGCCGCATACCGCGGGCAGCGCTCCGGGCTCTCCACCCGGACCTTCACCTTCTCGGACGCGGGCGAGCCCGACTCCACCGGCTTCGGCTGGGGCAGCTTCAACGCCGCTCCCGTCACCACGCCCACCTCGCGCGCCACGCCCAGGTGGCTCAGCGCGTCCGGCCGGTTCGGCGTGACGTTCACCTCCAGCACCACGTCATCCAACCCCAGCGCCTGCGCGATGGGCGTGCCCGGCTTCAGGTCCGGCGAGAGGATGAGCAGCCCGCTCGACTCCTCGCTCAGCCCCAGCTCCTTCGAGGAGCAGAGCATGCCGGAGCTGTCCACACCGCGCAGCGCCGCCTGCTTGATCTCCATCCCGTTGGGCAGCTTCGTCCCCACGGTGGCCAGCGGCACCTTGTCGCCGACCTTGTAGTTCTTCGCGCCGCACACCACCTGGATGAGCGCGTCCCCGCCCGCGTCGATCTTCGTGACGGAGAGCTTGTCCGCGTTGGGGTGCTGCACCGACTCCTTGATCTGCGCCACCACCACGCCGCGCAGGCCCTCGGCCGGACTCTCCTGGCCCTCAATCTCCAGGCCCGCCGCGGTCAACTTGCGCGCCAGCTCGTCCACCGACGGCGGCAGCGCCACGTAATCGCCGAGCCACTTCACCGAAATCTTCACAGGTCCACCCTCTTGCTCTCTCGGGACGAAGACAGGAGCGCGGGCCGCGCCACTCCTCCAGGGAGCGGCATGCGGGCCCGCGCCCGCCAGGACTCAGAACTGCTCGAGGAACCGAGCGTCGTTCTCGAACATCATCCGCAGGTCGTCGATGCGGTAGCGCAGCATGGCGATTCGCTCCACGCCCATGCCGAACGCGTACCCCGTCACCTCGCCCGGGTCATACCCCGCGGACGTGAAGACGTTCGGGTGCACCATCCCGCTGCCCAGCACCTCCAGCCACCCGGTCTGCTTGCACACCCGGCAGCCCTTGCCACCGCACGAGGTGCAGGAGATGTCCACCTCCGCCGACGGCTCGGTGAAGGGGAAGAACGACGGCCGGAAGCGCGTCTTCGTCTCCGAACCGAAGAACGCCTTCACGAACGCGTCCAGCGAGCCCTTCAGCTCCGCGAACGTCACGTCCTTGTCCACCAGCAGGCCCTCCACCTGGTGGAACATCGGCGTGTGCGTGATGTCCGAGTCGCGCCGGTACACCCGCCCCGGCATCACCGCGCGGATGGGCGGCTTGCGCTGCAGCATGTAGCGCACCTGCACCGGCGACGTGTGCGTGCGCAGCAGCACGGAGCTGTCCGCCTTCTTCGCGTGCCCCAGCGAGGGCTCGTCCACGTAGAACGTGTCCTGCATGTCCCGCGCGGGGTGGTCCTTCGGCAGGTTCAGCGCCTCGAAGTTGAAGTAGTCCAGCTCGATCTCCGGACCACTCGCCACGTCGAAGCCGAGCCGGGAGAACGTCCGGACGATGTCCTCCATCGTCCGCGACACGGGGTGCCGGCTGCCCGGCTTCACCGCGCGGCCCGGCAGCGTCACGTCCAGCCCGGGGCCCTGCAGCTGCGCCTCCAGCTCGGCGTCCTCGACCCGCTGGAGGGCGGCGGACAGGAGCGTCTCCAGCTCCGCCTTCACGGTGTTGGCCACCTCGCCCAGCGCCCGGCGCTCGTCCGGGGCCAGCTTGCCCATGCCGCCCAGCACCGCGGACAGCTCGCCCTTCTTGCCCAGGTAGCGGACCTTGAGCGCCTCCACCGCGGGCCTGTCCGAAGCGCCCGCAATCTCCTGCCGCGCGGCCTCCGCCAACGCCTGCAACCTGTCTCGCATGGCCGTGTGCCTCCGTTGTCGCTTCCCCGGGCCCGTGGGCTTCTTCCGGGACAAAAAAAAGGGCCGCCTGGTGAGGCGACCCGTTCACTCTCGCAGGCGGGCGGCCCGTGAAGGCCACCCCACCCGCTCTGTCACCCGCCCGTGAGGGCCGGCGTGTCTCAGGCCGCCTTCGCGATGTTGGCGACGGCCGCGAAGCCCGCGGGATCCGCGATGGCCATGTCCGACAGGACCTTGCGGTCCAGACTGATCTTCGCCTTGGCCAGGCCCGCGATGAGCTTGGAGTACGAGAGGCCCACGGTGCGGGCCGCCGCGTTGATGCGGACGATCCACAGGCGACGGAAGTCGCGCTTGCGCTGCATGCGGTCACGGCTGGCGTAGTCCAGCGCGCGCTCGACCGCCTGGTTCGCCCGGCGGTAGCAGTTCTTGCGACGGCCGCGGAAGCCCTTGGCCAGCTTCAGGATACTATTGCGACGGCGACGAGCCTTTACACCCTTCTTGACGCGCATGTCTCACTCACTCCGTACTGCGTAGGTTGTCGGTCCCGGGGCGCAGGCTTCACGCCGCTCCACCAGGGACGTCAGGGTTGCCGAGCCGAGGCTCAGGCCCCGTAGGGGAACATCTCCTTGATGACCTTCTTCGCGTCCATATCGCGAAGATGGCTGGTGCCGCGGTTGCCGCGCTTCTGCTTCGGCGTCTTGGCGTGCGTGAAGAGGTGCTTGCCGTAGGCCTTGCCGTGCTTGACCTGGCCGCTCTTCTTCACCTGGAAGCGCTTCTTCGCGCCACTGCGGGTCTTCAACTTCGGCATCGTCCTGATTCCTTCCTTACAGCGTGCCGTCAGCTTCGCGGCCTCAGGCGTTGTCACTTCCAGGCCACGGCGGGAGGCGGCAGCCTGTATCACTCTTTCGTCTCGACTGGAACGGCTACCGCACTCAGAAGTGGCACCGCGCGCCTACACGGTCGCCGCCTCTCCAGGTTGCCTGCCCACTCCCACACCGTCCGTCCGCCCTGGCCACCCTCCCAGTCCTCCACCCTCGCCCAGCCACCCGCTCGCTCACCACCCGAGCGGTGTACGCCCCCATCGGAAAGCGCCGCACCTTACTTGGGTGCAACTGGGAGTCAAGACCCGTCCGCAAGACGCGGGCCAACTGCTCACGGCAGCGCGGACTCCTTGGCCAGCAGGGCCTCGAAGTCGGTGAGCTTCATGCTCTTGAGGTCCTCGCCGCCGTAGCGACGGGGGGACACGCTCTCGGAAGAGACCTCGTTGTCGCCCACCACGAGCGTGAACGGGATCTTCTGGAGCTGGGCCTCGCGGATCTTCGCGTTGAGCGACATGCCGCGATCATCGAAGTCCACCCGGAAGCCCTTGGCCCGCAGGGTGTCGCGCACCTTGCGGGCGTAGTCCGCCTGACGGTCCGCCACCACGACGATGACCGCCTGGATGGGCGCGAGCCACGCCGGGAAGGCCCCCGCGAAGTGCTCGATGAGGATGGCCGTGAAGCGCTCGAAGGAGCCGAAGATGGCGCGGTGGAGCACCACGGGGCGGTGCAGCGCGTTGTCCTCGCCCACGTAGGACAGGTCGAAGCGCTCCGGGGCCAGGTAGTCCAGCTGCATGGTGCCCAGCTGCCACCGGCGACCGATGCTGTCGGACACCGCGAAGTCGATCTTCGGGCCGTAGAAGGCGCCGTCGCCCGGGGCCAGCTCGTACGCGAGGCCCAGCGACTCGAGCGCCGTCTTGAGGCCCGCCTCGGCGCGATCCCACAGGGAGTCGTCCCCCAGGCGCTGCTCGGGACGGGTGGACAGCTTCACCGCGTACGTCAGGCCCACCGCCTTGTAGACGTGGTCCAGCAGCTTCACGAAGCGCTTCACCTCGTCGGTGATCTGCGCCTCCGTGCAGTAGATGTGCGCGTCGTCCTGCGCGAACTGGCGCACGCGGGTGAGTCCACCCAGGGAGCCCGCCGCCTCGTTGCGGTGCAGCACGTCCTGGGTGTGCAGGCGCAGGGGCAGGTCGCGGTAGCTGTGCTTCTTGAAGCCGTAGAACAGGTGGTGCGACGGGCAGTTCATCGGCTTGAGCGAGAAGTCATGCTCCCCCGACTCGCTGTCGAGCACGAGGAACATGTTCTCCTTGTACTTGCCCCAGTGGCCGCTGGTCTCCCAGAGCCCCTTGTTGAACATCAAGGGGGTCTTGATCTCCACGTAGCCGTCGTCCTTCGTCAGGCGGCGCATCCAGTCGGAGAGCGTCTGGTAGAAGGTGGTGCCCTTGGCGGTCCAGAAGGCCGCGCCCGGCGCGTACGGGTGGAAGTGGAAGAGGTCCAGCTCCTTGCCCAGCTTGCGGTGGTCGCGCTTCTTCGACTCCTCGATGCGCGTCAGGTACTCCTGCAGCGCCTTCTTGTCGAAGAAGGCCGTGCCGTAGACGCGCTGGAGCATCGGGTTGCGGTGGTCGCCGCGCCAGTAGGCGCCGCTCGAGGAGAGGATCTTGATGACGCCGATCTTCCCCGTGCTCGGGGCGTGGGGCCCCAGGCAGAAGTCCACCCAGTCGCCGTGGGTGTAGAGGGTGAGCGTCTTGGCGCCGCGCTCGGCGATGTCCTTGACGATCTCCACCTTGAACTTCTCACCCTTCTCCTCGAAGAGGCGGATGGCCTCCTCCATGGAGATCTCGGTGCGGACGAACGCCAGGTCCTTCTTCAGCTCGGCGTTGGCCTCGGCCTCGATCTTCTCCAGGTCCTCGGGCGTGAAGGGCTTCTCGCGGAAGAAGTCGTAATAGAAGCCCTCCTCCGTCGCCGGACCGATGGTCACCTGCGTGCCGGGGAAGATGCGCTGGACGGCGCTGGCCACCACGTGGGCCGCGTCGTGACGGATGAGCTCCAGCGACTCGGGGCTCTTGGGCGTGAAGATCTGCAGCTTCACGTCCTCGTCCAGCTTGCGGCTCAGGTCCATGTCCTGGCCGTTCACCCGGGCGAACAGGGCGGCCTTCGCCAGGCCCGCGCCGATGCCCTCCCGCACGAAGTCCGCGATGGTCGTCCCCCGGGCCGTCTGCTTCTGGGTGCCGTCGGGGAGCGTCACGGTGATCATGTCGGACATGCGATACCTCCGAAAAAACCGCGGGCGGCAGGGCTCTTGAGAAGCCGTGCCGCCCGCTGGAGATTCACTTCAACTGAGTTGGGTCGTAGTGGGATCGAACCACTGACCCCTACCGTGTCAAGGTAGTGCTCTACCGCTGAGCTAACGACCCGTTGGTGCTGAGGTGGCGCGGGGAATACCAGCGGGCTCCCGCGACTGTCAAGCAAACACGCAGATGAGCCTTCGATCTTCCTTCTTTTAGCGGATCAGCGCGTGGACCCTCGCCATCACCGCGTCGAACATGGCGGGCGTCAGCCGCCCCGTCTGCGTGTTCTGCTGGCTCACGTGGTAGCAGCCCACCAGCGTCCGCCCGCCCGGCAGCGGCAGCTCCGCCCCATGCCCGAAGGCCGGCCGGGGCGAGCCGAACGTCACCCCCGTCCGCTCCAGCGAGGCCAGCGCCGCGTTCCAGCCGATGGCGCCCAGGGCGAGCAGGACCCGCGCGGGCAGGAGCGCCATCTCGCGGTCCAGGAACGGCGCGCAGCGGGCCACCTCCTCCGGGAGCGGCTTGTTATCGGGGGGAGCGCAGCGGGCGGCCGCCACGATGAAGGCGTCCTTCAGGGCCAGGCCGTCGTCCCGGTGCTCGCTGGTCCCCTGGTTCGCGAACCCCGCGCGGTGCAGCCCCGCGAACAGGAAGTCGCCCGAGCGATCTCCCGTGAACATCCGCCCCGTCCGGTTGGCTCCGTGCGCGGCCGGCGCCAGACCGACGATGACCAGCCGGGCCCGTGGATCACCGAACCCCGGGACGGGACGGCCCCAGTAGGTCCACTCGCGGTACGCACGGCGCTTCACCCGGGCGACCTCCTCGCGCCACTCGACCAGCCGGGGGCAGGCCCGACACGAGGTGATCTCCTGGTGCAGCTTCTCCAGCTTCGTCAACGCGCGCTCCTGTTCAAGGCGGCCCTCCGCCGCTCGAAGCCAGCCCGGGCATAACGCGGAGGCCCGCTCCTGGCGCGGGGTTCCCACCCGAGGGTGGACCGGCGGCTCGCAGGGAGCCGCCCTCCCCCATCAGGCGGACTGCGACTCGCCGGTGTACAGGCGTGTGCGCTGGTAGCGCTGCACCACCACGCGCAGCACCACCTTGAGGATGGCCGCCACCGGCACCGCCAGGAGGATGCCGACGAAGCCGAACAGCTCGCCGAAGGCCAGGATGGCGATGATGACCGCCACGGGCGCCAGGCCCACCTTCTCGCCCACGATGCGCGGGGTGATGACGAACCCCTCCAGCATCTGGCCGATGATGAACGTGCCCGCCACCACGCCAATCTGCCAGGGTCCCTGCCACGACAGCATCAGCCCCACCAGGGACAGCAGGATGCCCACGCCCGTGCCCAGGTACGGCACCATGTTGCCGAAGCCGGCGATGACCCCGATGACGATGGCCATGTCGATGCGGCCGATGGACAGGCCCGCCGCGTAGATGACCGACAGCAGCGCCCCCACCGTCAGCTGCCCGCGCACGAAGGCCGAGAGCACCTCGTCGACCTCGGCGAAGCGGCGCGCCACCAGCGCCACCGAGCGACGCGGGAGCAAGTCCTTCACCCGCCCCATCAACCGGGGGTAGTCCTGGAGGAAGAAGAACGCCAGCACCGGCACCACGGCGAGCCCCAGCAGCGTGACCACGAAGCGCGCCGTGTTGCCCGCGAAGGCCGCCACGATTCGCGCCGCCGCGGGCCCCGCGCTCTGCACCAGTTCGGAGGCCTGCTGCCCCAGCTCCGTCGTGCGCTGACGGATGAGGTCCGGCAACGAGGCGCCGACCAGCGCCTCCACACGCGGCACCACCTGCGTGCTCGCTCGCGAGAAGAAGTCCGGGAGCTTCAACGCCTCGTCGCGGAACACGGGGATGAGGTAGAGCACCGCCCCCACGAGCAGCAACGTCCCGGCGACGAAGACCAGCGTCGTCCCCAGGGTTCGATCGAGTCCGCGGCGCTCCAGGGACGTCACCATCGGGTTGAAGATGTAGGCGCCGGACAGCGCCAGCAGCACGGGCACCGCCACGCCGCCGAACACCGCGAGCAGCGCGAACACCAGCCCCAGCGAGCCCACCATCACCGCCGACCACCACAGGTCGATGCGGCGCGCCTCGGTCTCCGTCAGCTCGACGTCAGGTACGGACTCGGCCACGGGGGCCGCGGGCTCCTCCGTCTTCACCGAGTGAAGCACGGGCGGCACCGGCGCACGGCTGATGGACCCAGGGCTGCTCTTCTTGTTGCGCCGTCCGATGACCCACGCTCCTCCGCGAAGCACTCGCGGACTCCGGCTCCTTACAAGCCGCCATGTCACGACCCGAAAGCGCGCAGCCTAGCTTGCAAGCCCCTCCTGGACGAAGGACCCACCTCGGGCCGCGCCCTCGCAGCCCTGAATACCTCGGCGAGCGAGCGCCTGGCTGGTCGAAGTGCCGCCGTGCCCCTCGCGGGTCGTCCCGAGGTGCGGAGGAACGAGAACCCCGGAGGGGCTCCTTGCTCAGGCGCCTCGTGGCCCAAGGGGAGCGCGCCGTGCACGTACATCCTCGCGACATCGAACACAGGGCCGCCATCCCGAGCGAGGCCCGGGGCCTGCACCGGGAGCGAGAGACCGGCTGGTCGAAGTGCCTCCTTACGCCCCGCGCGGGCCGTCCCGACGCACGAAGGAAGGGACGAGAACACTGGAAAAAGACCTTCCCGCATGGACGCCTCGTGGTCTGGGGCGCGCCTTGCTCGTGCGTCCTCGCGACATCGAACACAGGGCTGGCATCCAGAAGGAAGGGACCAGAACACTGGAGAAGGATCTTCTCGCCCGGGCGCCTCGTGGGCAGGGGGACGCACCTTGCTGTGCTCCCTCGCGACATCGAACCCAGGGCTGCCATCCGGAAAGAAGGGGCGAGACCATGGAAGAAGGATCTTCTCGCCCGGGCGCCTCGTTTTCTGGGCGACGCGCCTTGCTCGTGCTTCCTCGCGACATCGAACCCAGGGCTGCCATCCCAGGCGAGGTCCGGCACGCCCCGGGAATCACCGTCGCGCCGTGCACCACAGCGCCCGAGTCACAGCCGAGGACTCACGCGCCTCAGGGCGTTCCCTCCGCGGGAGGCGCGGACTCGGTGGCGCGCAGCGTGACATTCAGCCGCGCCCGCGCACCACTGGGTTCGTAGTACGTCGTGTACGGCCAATACCCGTGCTTCTTCACTTCAATCTGATGCAGTCCGACGCCCAGGTTGAGCCCCCGGGGATTGCCCGCGTAGTCGCTGCACACGCCCTGGAGCACGCCGTCCAGATACACCTCGGCGTCCTCGGGCACGCAGCGCAGCGACACATCCCCGCTGGTCGGCTTCGCACCCGCCATCAGCTCGCGCGCCTTCGCCACGGAGTCGGGCTCCTTGCGCCCACACCCCGACAGCACGCCCACCACCAGCCACGCACTCCACCCGACCACGAAACGGCGTCGCACCCCGTCACCCACTCTTCCCCGCGGAGTCGCGCCGCGAATCCATGTCCGGGTCACTGCGTGACGATGACGACCCGGCCCTCGGCGAGGAAGCGCGCGTCGACCTCGCCCAGGGTCTTCGCATCCTCCGACGCGAGCACCAGGTCCGAGCCCTTCAGCCCCGTCGCCTTCACCACCATCGGCTTCTCACCGACGAGCGCGGCCTTCTTCGCCGCGTCCAGGCTCCGGAACCACGCGGCGACCCCCGTCGATTCCCGCACCTCGCTCGCCAACGCACCCGCGCCATAGAGCGCCTTGCCTGCCGCATCCAACAACCTGGGCGCGAGCACCGGCTTCGCCCCGAGCCCTCGCGCATCCACCACCAGGCCCGTGTACTTCTTCGCGCCCTCCCGGTTGAAGACGATGACGGACTCCGGCCCGCGGTCCACCAGCGCGGAGGTGATCGCCGCCAGCGGCACCTCCACGTCCAGCTCCACGCCACTGTCCGAATAGAAACGCTTCGCGACCACCTTGAACCCGCTCACGGCCGCTTCCACCCGGCCGCGCACGTCGTCGCGCGCCATCTCGTCGCCGACGCTCCGGTCCGCCCGCAGCTGCAGCGCGCGCACCTGCTCGAGCAGATTCCGGGACGCGACCTGCCGCGCCACCCGCTCGGCCCCGAGTCTCGCCTGAGAGGGATTCGCGGCCTTCAGGTCCGGAGCACCCGCTCCCGTCGCCCGGAGCACCTGCCCCTCCCAGTTCACACCCACACTTCCCACCGGACGGACAACCTCCACGGTGGGAGCGGGCTTCACCGCCTTGCCCTGGGCCGATGCCACCATCGGCACCACCAGCAATACCGCCCATCGTGCTCGGCTCACGGAGCTCCTCCTGTCCTCACCCGATACCTTGGGTAGTCCCAGGGCAGAATGGCAACCCATTCAACGAGCCCACCTCGAAGGATGTCAAGGCAACCCCCGAGGCCCGACAGCGCGGCGCGTCAGTTCTCGCTGCCCGCGCGGCCGTGACGGTCCACGTACGCGTCGATCATCTTCCGGTGCCGCTCGGTGAGCAGCGTGAAGCGCACACCCGAGTGCTCGCGCTTGGCCGTGGACAGCTCCACCCACTCGCGCACCACCTCGCCCTCCGCGTAGATGATCTCCTCCGAGCCCGGCAGCTGGAACTGGAGACCCACGCGCTTGGCGTCGTGCTGGGGCTCGATCAACCGGGCCAGGCTCACACCCTCCGGGCTGATGTCCGCGGCCCGCGACATGTACGGCACGCCGCCCATGTACTTGTTCAGGTAGATGTCGAGGGGCGCCCGCTTCGACTTACGCTTGTCGCTCATCGCTCCAGCTCCTTCGCTGCGTGCAACAGGTTGCTCCGGGGTTGAAGCAACCTGGACGCAGGGTAGAGGCACGAGCGTGTCGCGCAAGAAAACGACCCTTTCGCGACTCCCAGTTCGTGCTGGGCGCGGACGCTCGGGCCCTATATTCCAGTGCCCATGAGGAAAGGTGGAACCATGCGAACGATGAGGATGGCAACGCTCGCCCTGGTGCTCGGCGCCACGGGCGCGCACGCGCAAGGCGGTGCTCCGGCTCCCGCGAAGAAGGCCGAGCCCGCGGCGAAGGCTCCAGCGACGGCGCCCGCGGCCGTGGACCCCGGCGAGCTCACCGAGGAGCAGCAGACCATCTACGCGCTGGGCGCCAGCGTGGGGAAGGACCTGTCCCTCTTCGCGCTCACGCCGGAGGAGGTGCAAATCCTCCAGCGCGGCATGGTGGACGGCATGGCCGGCACGGCCGCCCTCGAGCCCAAGGAGTTCGCGCCGAAGATCCAGGCCTTCGCGAAGTCGCGGCAGGCGCAGGCCGGCAACGCGGCCCTGGTGCGCGCGGCGAGGGAGCCCGGCGCGGTGAAGCTGCCCTCGGGCGTCATCTACCGCGAGACGCAGGCGGGCACGGGCAAGAGCCCGCGCGCCACCGACACCGTCAAGGTCCACTACGAGGGCCGGCTCGTGGACGGCTCCATCTTCGACACGTCCGCCAAGCGCGGCATCCCCGTCGAGTTCCCCCTCAACGGCGTCATCCCCTGCTGGACGCAGGGCGTGTCGCGCATGAAGGTCGGCGGCAAGGCGAAGCTCACCTGCCCCGGAGACACCGCGTACGGCGAGCGTCCGCCCTCCGGCTCGCGCATCCCGCCCAACGCCGTCCTCACCTTCGACGTGGAGCTGGTCGCCATCCCCGGCGACACCCGTCAGTAGTCAGCGCCTCACTTCACCCGACGCAGCCAGAAGCTCCCGGGCCAGTCCTCGGGAGCCCCCCGGTACGACGGGAACGCCTGACGCAACCGCTCCGGATGCGTCAGGTGCATGAAGCTGCTGCCCCAGAGCACCTCGAAGCTGTCGTTGAAGCTCAGGAACGCCTGCAGCAGGTACTGCTCCGTCCAGAAGCGCCGGTGCTCCAGCACCCACGCGCGCGGGTACTCCGCCGGCAGGAAGATGTCGTGGACGTGCACCACCACGCCCTTCTTCAGCCGAGGCAGCAGCTCCAGGAACTCCACCTGCACGTCGCTGCCCACCTTCAACACATGGCTGGAGTCGATGAAGAGGATGTCGTCCGCCTCCAGTCGCTCCACCTCCGAGTACGGGATGTCCTGCGCCTTCAGCGGCTCCAGGCGCGTCAGGCCCGGGAAGCCCGCGCGCAGCACCTCGCTCGGATAGGGCTCGAAGGCCACCAGCTCACACGCGGGCGCGCCCTCCCCTTCGTTCTTCCGACACGCCTGCGCGGACAGCCGCGTGGACCAGCCGGAGCCGATCTCGAACAGCCTTCGCGGCCGCAGCTCGCGCACCAGCCCGTAGGCCACCTCCGCGTCCACCGTCCCGAACTCGCTGTTGCCCAGGTGGTAGACGTGCGGCTCGCCCGTCGCGGACCTCGGGAACGCCTGGTACTCGTCGCAGTACTTCGAGGACAGGCGCTCGAGCAGCGCGAGCTGGCTCGACTCGCGCAGGTCGATTCCCACCATCTTCGAGCGCGTGCCCCACAGCGCCTCGGGCAGCGAGCCCGTGTCGGGGATGGGCTGATAGAAGTGGTTCGGCGTGACGTGGTAGCCGCCACGCTCGTAGACCTGGAACAGCCTCGGGTCGTCGAGCAACCCGAGCCGCCGGCTTCCCTTCACCAACCCCTGGGCCAACAGCTCCTTGATGCGACGCTTGATGGGCATGAGCGGCGCCGAGCCTACCCTACGGTCGCGCCTTCAGCGCCGCCTCTGTCGCGCGCAAGAGCGGCTCCGCGCTCACTGGCGCCCCCGTCGCGTGCGTCATCCACAGGTCCGGCGTCACCGAGCCGTACGTCGCCATCCGCTCGAACTCCGCCCCCAGCGGCCCCTTGCGCGACAGGTGCTCCTCGATCTGGAACGCGATGAGGTGCCCCAGCGGATAGTCCGGCAGGTACAGCGGGTAGCTGATCATGTGGCTGTAGACGGCCAGCAGCGTGGTGTCCTTTCCACCCAGCACCGGCGCGAAGTAGCGATTCCACACGTCGCGGGAGATGGACACCACCGCGTCCCGCAGCTGCGCGGGCGTGGCCTCCGGGTTCGCGTACAGCCAATGCCACACGGCCATGTCCACCATCGCGATGCCCGAGCGCTCCCAGGTCTGCCAGAAGTCGCCGAGCACCCGCTCCCGCTCGCTCTCCGCGGTGGGCCTGCCCTGCCCCAGCAGCTCCAGATCCCTCGCCTGGAACACGAAGGCCAGCGCCTCCGTGAAGGCGTTGTTGGGCACCCCGGTGAGCAGCGTGTGGTCCACGCCGTAGAGCCCGAAGGTCTGCTCCACGTTGTGCCCCAGCTCGTGCACCGCGATGTTGTAGCCCTTGTAGTCCATGCCCCCCTTCTCCACGCGCGTGCGCAGCCGGGCGAAGTCACCGCGCCGCAGCGCCTGCTGCGCATGGCCCGCGCCACGCGAGGCATCCACGCGGATGCGCGCCGCCAGCCAGTCCGCCTTCTGTGCGCTGAAGCCCATGCCCTGGAGGATGCGCGGCAGGTCCTTCGAGAACGCCTCCGCCGTCGGGTAGCGCTTGCGCGTCAGCGCATCCAGCTCCGACTCCGGCCGCTTCGCCCCGGGTTTGAAGCCCGCGTACCAGACGTCCTGCGGCTCCAGCTTCCGTCCCAGCCGGGATTGGATCTCCGCGGCCACGCGGGGCACCAGCGGTGACTCCAGCACCTGCGTCAGCAGCGCCTTCACCCGCGCCTCGGGCAGCTCACGTCCCAGCTCGAACGAGCGGGCGATGCGCGTGGGCGCCACCGGCGCGTACGCGTCCAGCTTCCGCTCCGCCCGGAAGATGGCGAGCATCCGCGCATAGCGCACGTCCGCCTCCCGCGTGGCGTCCGCGCGGGCCTCGCGCGAGGGCGCGTCCGCCTCCACCGTCTGGGGCGGCGCCACCGTGACGGCGTTGGTGAACGGGTTCCAGTCCAGCCTCGGGTTGTCGATGACCGCGGCCGGAATCGTCTGGGTGATGATGCGCTCCATCACCTGCACGATGGTCCGCTGCTTCTCGTGTCCGCGCGGGTCCGCGTAGTCCGCCTTCAGCTCGTCGCGCAGGTTCCAATGACTGATGAGGCGCAGGCCCTTGGGGAAGAGCCTCTCGCCGCGCTCGTCCACCAGGTGGTGCATCCACACGTTGTACTCGGCGATGTACAGGTTCGCCGCCGCCACCTCGCGCGAGGACGCCTGCTGCACGTCCGCGGGGATGCGCATGCTGAAGCGCCCCGCCAGCCGAGCCTCGGCCCACTGCCGCCGCGTCCACGTCGCGCCCTGGCGCGCCCGCTCCTCCAACGTCGTCAGCGGGAAGTTGAGCAGCACCACGAAGCCGACCTTCGCGCGGAACAGATCCTCCGTCACATGCGAGGACGGGTCATACGACGCCACCAGCGGCTCCACGGGAAGCAGCGGACCCAGGTCCAGGTCCGTGTACCACTGCGTCTCGCGCCCCAGCTCCAGCATGTGCCCGTCGAGCTGCTCGAACAGGCGCTCCAGCCGCGCGAAGGTCGCGTCCAGCACCTGGGGGTCCGACACGAACTGCTCACGCGCGAAGGCGGCCAGGTCCCCGTCCTCGGCGCGCCACAGCAGCGCCACCTGCGCCACGCCGCGCTCGATGCGCGCGCGCTGCGCCTCGCCGTGCTTCGCCACCAGCTCCGCCGTCACCTGGGCCAGCGCGTCGGACGAGGGCTTCATCGCGGGGCCTTCGGGAGCGGGCCGCGCATCCACCGCGGCGGCGGGCGTCGGCGTGGGGGGCGTCGTGGAGCACCCCAGCAACATCAGCAGGGTCCAGGCACGCAGCGGGGACACCAGACACGACTTCGACGAGGACATGGACCGCTCCGAAAAAGCACGAAGGGCCCGACCCTTGGCAGGCCGGACCCTCATGATGCATCCAGGAAGTCGTTACGAACGACGCCGGGAATCAGGCAGCGCGGACGTTCTGCGCCTGAAGACCCTTGGGGCCGCGGGCGACCTCGAACTCCACCTTCTGCCCCTCCTGGAGGGTGCGGAAGCCATCCATGTTGATGGCGGTGTGGTGGCAGAACACGTCCTCACCACCGCCGTCCTGGGTGATGAAGCCAAAGCCCTTCGCATCGTTGAACCACTTCACGGTACCAGTAGCCATTTGCTTTCTTCTTCTTTCGTCACGGACGCGAAAATCCGCCGTCCGGTCCTACCGAGCGAACTCTAACGGACCCCGAGAATCTACGCGGCCTTTCCCCGGGAAGTCCACCAGGGACCTTCACCATCCGCACTTCTGGCCCTTGTTCTGGGTCTTCAGCCACTGACGCAGAGGGCTGAAATAATCCAGCAACGGTGTCGCATCCATGCGGCGAGTCCCAGTGACGACCTGGAGCGCATCCGGCCAGGGCTTGCTGGCGCCGAGCTCCAGCATCGCCTGCAGCCGCTTTCCGGCCTCCTTGTTCCCGTAGATGGAGCACTCGTGGAGGGGGCCCTTGTAGCCGGAGGCCTCGCACAGGGCCTTGTGGAACTGGAACTGGAGGATGCGGGCCAGGAAGTAGCGGGTGTAGGGGACGTTGGCGGGGACGTGGTACTTGGCGCCCGCGTCGAAGTCCTGCTCGGAGCGGGCCACCGGCGCGGCCACGCCCTGGTACTTCTGGCGCAGGGCCCACCAGGACTTGTTGTAGTCCGCCGGCTTCACGCGGCCGGAGAAGACCTCCCAGCGCCACTGGTCCACGAGTAGGCCGAAGGGCAGGAAGGCCACCTTCTCCAGCGCGTCCTTGAGCTGGAGGTTGATGAGGTTCTTGTCGTTCTTCGCCACCTCCTTGAGCAGGCCGACCTGCTGGAGGTACGCGGGGGTGATGGACAACGTCAGCGCGTCGCCGATGGCCTCGTGGAAGCCGTCGTTGGCGCCGGCCTGATAGAGCACGGGCAGGTTGTAGTAGTACGTGTAGTAGTAGTTGTGGCCCAGCTCGTGGTGGATGGTGACCAGGTCCTCCTCGGTGGGCTTGATGCACATCTTGATGCGCAGGTCGTTCTCGTACGTCACGTCCCAGGCGCTGGCGTGGCAGACGACGTCGCGATCCCTGGGCTTGGTGAACTGCGAGCGCTCGAAGAAGGTCTCCGGCAGCGGCTTGAGGCCGAGCGAGGTGAAGAACTTCTCCCCCAGTCGCACCATCTTCAGCGCGTCGTAGTTCTGCGCCTTCAGCGCGGCGTCCACGTCCAGGCTGGCCTGACCGGGGAACGGCTCCACCAGGGGGTAGATGTTGTTCCACTCCTGGGCCCACATGTTGCCCAAGAGGTGCGCCGGGATGGGCTTGCCCGCGGGCACCTTGTCCGCGCCGTACTGCTTCGCCAACCGCCCGCGCACGTAGCAGTGCAGGTCGTCATACAGGGGCTTGACCTGGCCCCACAGGCGCTGGGCCTCCTTCTCGAACTCCGCGGGCGGCATGTCGTAGCCGGAGCGCCACAGCGTGCCCAGGTCGTTGAAGCCGATGTCCTTGGCGCCATCGTTGGAGATGGTGACCAGGTTCTCGTACAGCGGGCGCATGGGCCGGGAGATGGAGTGCCAGCCCTGCCACGCATCGAGCAGCGCGGCGTAGTCGCGGCTCTCGGCCATGACGTCGGAGAGCTCCTCCAGGTCGCGGCACTTCCCCTTGCCATCGGCGCCGCAGTACTTGCCCTTGCCGTAGAGGCCCTCCAGCTTGGCGGCCGTGGTGGCCAGCTCCGCGCGCTTCTTCGCGTCCGACGGCGCGGGCAGCGCCTGCGACACGCGCAAGAGGTGCAGCATGCGCGCGGTGTCCGCGTCCAGCTTCAGCCCGTCGAAGCGGCGCGAGTCCTTGATGGCGCCGTTGACGTAGCCGAGCACCTCCTCGTTGACGTAGGCGGCGTTCCGCTCGGTGTCGTCGGTGATGTACGTGGACTTGATCCACTCGGCGGTGGCCTGCTTCGTCCACAGGCGCTTGAGGTCGGCGTTCACCTTCTCGGCGAACTGCTTCGCCTCTTCGGGCGTGGCCTTGGCGGCGGGCGTCTGGGCGAGGCCAGGGGCGGCGGTCAGCGCCAGGGCCGCGAGGGCCGAGCGCAGCAACGACTGCGTGAGTCGGGTCCGGTTCATGGACGCGGACCGTAGAGGAACCGCCGCCCGAAGACATCCAAGAAAACAATGTCTACGGCGCCGGCGCGCCCACCCCACCGCGTCGGCCTCGGCGTGCGTTCGCAAGCTGACGCAATGCGAAAACCGCGACGTCCTTCTCCTTCGCCTCCAGCATCAGGTCCGCCGGCACGGGCAGCGCGGCCACCATCTTCCGGAAGTCCGCCGGGTCCACCCGGTCCGAGTGGGCCCCGGCCCGCGCCTGGGGACGCTGGCTGGCCAGGTGGAACTTGGGCCGCAGGTCCAGCGCAGTCCACGTCGACGCGGCCTCGCGCAGGAGCTCCTTCAATGACATCACAGGCGTCGAGGCGAGGACCGCGTTGTGGAGGTTGTCTCCCACCATCGGGACGCCGTGCTCGCGCGCGAGGGGCAGGACCTCCCGCGCGCTCCACACCTTGTCGTCGTGCTCGATGGTGAGTCGCTCGCGCAGCGACTCGGGCATCTCGTCCAGGAAGCGGTGCGCGGCGACCCGCGCCTCCTCGCGCGTCGGCGCGGCGCCTCCGACGTGGAGCACCACGCGCGACTCGGGCCCGGCCTCCAGCAAGTCCAACACGCGCGCGCTGTAGCGCAGCTCCGCCAGCGAGGCCTCGCGAACCCGCGCGTGCCGGGAGGACAGCGAGGCTCCCGCCGGCGAGGGATGCATCGACAGCCGCTGATTCGAGCGGCGCGCGATGCGCGCCAGGTGCTCGAAGTCCCGGCCGAAGGTCTTCCACCAGGAGAGCGTGTTCACCGGATGCGAGCCGAACGGGATGAGCGAGGAGCCGATGCGGAACACCTCGATGCCTCGCGAGGCGTTGAACTCGAGCAGGCGCTGGAGCTCCTCGAGGTTCTGAGCGATGAGCGACTCCAGGCGTTGGGGCGTGGCGCCCGCCAGGCGGCAGGTGTGCCCCGCGCTCACGCCCAGCGTCAGGCTCTGCGCGACATAGCCGAGTCGGTAGGAGTCGAAGCCTTCCATCACCTGAGACAAGCTCGCCACGAACGGGCCCACGCACAGCGGGCCACCAGCCCCACTCGGGCACGCTCGTGGAGCAGGCGGGCTCCCCTTGCCGCTCCTTCTGCTGTCAGGGGTTGGCGTTACAGCTTGAAGGCATGCTGCTCGGTCACACGAAGGACCCCGCCTGGCCCACGTCCGAAGAGGCGCTCGCCCAGGCCCGACGCTTCATCCAAGCCCAGCGCGGCAAGCGAGTGCTGGTGGCGCCCCACTCGGATGTGGATGGGCTGGCCTCCGGCGTCCTGATGGTGCGAGCGCTCGAGGCCATGGGCGCCCGCGTCGCCGTCCGCGTACCCGGGAAGGGAGAGCATGCCCACTCGCCCGGCTTCCTGGAGCGGCTCCGCGCGACGAAGCCCGACGCGCTCGTCGTCCTCGACATGGGCAGCCGGCCCGCGCCGCTCTTGCCCTCCGTCCCCACCCTCATCGTGGACCACCACGCGGCGGAGTCCTTCCCTCCCGAGGCACGCGTCGTCACCGCGTACGGCCATGAGCCCATCGCGAGCAGCAGCCTGCTCACCTTCGTGCTGGTGTCGCCGCTCGTCGTGCCGGGGCCGCTGGAGTGGCTCGCGGTGCTCGGCACCGTGGGGGACCTGGGCGCGGATGCCCCCATGCCGTTCCTCAAGGACGCGCTGCGACGCGCGAACCGCAAGGCGGTGACGGAGACGGTGTCCCTCATCAACGCGGCCCGACGCTCGGCCCGCTTCGCCGCGCCCCGGGCCCTGGAGGTCCTGCTGCGCGCGGGGGCCGCGAAGGACATCTCCGAGGGTCGCGTGCCCGGCGTGGACGAGCTGCACGACTGCCGCGTGGAGGTGCGCCGCGAGGTCGAACGGTGTGCTCGCACACCGCCGCGCGTCGCCTCGCGTGTGGCGCTGCTCCTGTTCAGCTCAGCGGCGCAGGTTCATCCGCTGGTGGCGGTGCGATGGACGCAGCGGCTGCCCGAGCACATCGTCATCGCGGCCAACACGGGCTACCTGCCCGGCCGCGTGAACTTCGCGATGCGCAGCCATGCGCCCATCGACCTCAGGGCCTTCATCCAGGGACTGGGCCTGCCGCCGATGGGCGAGGAGCTGGGCCACGGCCATGCTCGCGCCACGGGAGGCAGCGTGAGCCAGTCCGACTTCCTCCGCTTCGCCGAAGCCGTGGGGCTGCCAGGGCTGCGCGCCCAGGACGTGGAGCGTCGCGGTGCGTTCCCCGGCTGATGCGGTATGACGGGGGCGTGCACGCCCAACGCCTCCTCACCCTCCCCTCGCTGCTCGCGCTCCTGTCCCTGTCCGCCTGCGACTCCTCGGACGCGGCGCCTGGCGGCTGCGGCCAGTTCAGCTTCCCCCTCTCCACGCAGACGTCCTCCGGGCACCTCGCCGTCTGCGACAGCCCCGCCTGCGGCAACGGGGAGAACCCTCCGAACTCCGGTCCCCACTGCGCCAGCGTGGCCCGCTGTGGCATCTACGAAGAACCCGTGTCGCGCTGCCTGTACGTCCACAACCTGGAGCACGGACACGCGGTGTTCCTCTACAACTGCCCGGACGGCTGTCCCGACGAAGTGGCGAAGCTGGAGGCCGCGGCGGCCACCGTGCCCATCGGCGCCAACGGCGTGCGCCGCGCGCTCATCGCGCAGGACCCGCGACTGCCCAACCGCGTGGCCGCGATGCTGTGGCGGCGCACGTACCTGGCTGACGCCGCGGATCCGGAAGCGCTCCGCTGCCTGCTCGCCTTCCAGGACACGGACGCGCCCGAGCCGGGCCTCGCCTGTCCCGGCCCGTGACACCGAGGGGCTGAGGCCCCGGACGTGCAGCAGGCGACGAGGCTCCCGCTGCGGGCAACCGGCGTGGCGACCGCACGCCGTTTGTATTCAGGGGCATGAGAACAACGCTCCGAAGAACCGTCGCCGTGCTGGCGCTGGCCTGCACGACCCTGGCTGTGTCGTCCGCGTTCGCTCAAGCCGCACCGCCCGGCGTGAAGGGCCCCGTGCCCACGGGCCTCCCCAATCGCCTGTCCATCGGCCTGTTCGAGGAAGCGGGCCAGAACTGGATGCGTGACAGCGGCGTCCCCTGGGACGTGCGCTACCGCTACCTCACCAAGGGCTGGGTGGACAACTGGGGCTGGGGCCCGCGCGATGGCGCGTGGGCGAAGACCTTCCTCACCGAGTCCAACTCCCAGGGCTTCATCCCCGCGCCCGTCTTCTACCAGCTCTTCGCGGAGCCGGGCGGCGGCGAGGCCGAGTCCCTCGCGAAGGTGCAGAACATCGACACCATGCGTGGCTACTTCAGTGACTTCAAGATCCTCCTCCAGCGCGCGAAGGAGTACGGCAGGCCGGTGCTGATGCCCATCGAACCGGACGCGGTGGGCCTGCTCCAGTTCTATACGAACTCCAACCCCAACACGTACGCCGCCGTCGCGGCGACGGGCATGCCGGAGCTCGCGGGCCTGCCCAACACCGTCGCCGGATGGGGGCTCGCCTTCCTCCAGCTGCGCAAGGCCGTGGGCGCGAACAACGTCATCCTCGGCCTCCACATCTCCGCGTGGGCCAGCGGCAAGGACATCTCCTGCTGCTCCATCAGCGATCCCCTGCAGCCGGAGGTGGACAAGGTCGTCAACTTCCTCAAGCCGCTGGGCCTGGGCGCCAACAGCACCGGCGCGACATATGACGTGCTCGTCGGAGACCCGCTGGACCGTGACGCGGACTTCTACAAGCTCACCCGGGGCCAGGACGTGTGGTGGGACACGAACGACAACGCCGCCATCGCCTCGCGCTCGTTCAATCGCTACCACCAGTGGCTCACGCTGATGAACCAGACCTCCGGCAAGCGCTGGGTGCTCTGGCAGATTCCGCTCGGAAACTCACAGCACCGCAACATCAACAACGATGGCACCCCTCGCGCGGGCTACCGAGACAACCGGACCGAGTATTTCTTCGGCCCCGCTGGAGACGCGCACCGGCGCAAGTTCGCCAACGCGGGTGTCATCGCGCTGCTCTTCGGCGCGGGCGCGGGCGGACAGAGTTCCTACACCAATGACCTGGGCACGAACGGCCAGCCCTATCTCAAGAGCAATGCCTCACCCTTCCTGACCGCCGGTGGACTGACGCTGCCGGCCACGGGCACCACCCTGCCCGTCCCGGGAACCGGCACGGATGGCGGTACCGACGCGGGGGTTCCGGATGCAGGAGGGCCGCGAGACGCCGGCTCGGGCGGCACCGACGCGGGGACACCGGATGCCGGCTCGGGCGGGGGCACGGGTCGTGGGTATGGCTTCGAGTCCGGCACCGAGGGCTGGTCGGCCACGGGCGCGCCGCTCAAGGCCGCGACGTCCACCACCACCCGGCCCCAGTCGGGCACGCGCTCGCTCGCGATTGCGTTCAGTGGCACCGCGGGCACGGGCGTCGTGTCCGTGATGACCGCCACCGTGCCTCAAGCGGGCGTGGTCACGATGCGGCTGTGGGTTCCCGCGGGGAGCAAGCTCACCGCCGTCCAGCCGTTCGCGCTGGAGGGCGCCACCAGCAACTGGCGCTACACGGGCAAGTGGACTGCCGCGAGCAGCCTCCAGACGGGGGCCTGGAACACGCTGACCCTTCCCCTGCCCTCGGACAGCACCACGCCGCTGTACCAGCTGGGCGTGGAGCTCATCACCAACGCGGGCTGGACGGGCACCGTCCACCTGGACAGCGTGGCCTGGTAGCAACCAGCACGACGGCTCCGGCGCTCGACTCGAGGGCCGGAGCCGTGTCGTTCCCGTCCGGACTCAGTCGTCCAGGCCGAGCTCGCGGTTGTCCAGGGCGGTGCCCCGCGCGGTCTCGTAGATGGTCGCCAGCAGCGGATTGGAGATGGCCTCTCCGAAGAGCAGGTGGAAGGGAATCGCATCCTTCGGGTCATCCGGATGCTCCTTCAGCGCGTCGGTGACCCAGTCCTGGATCTGGTCGAGCGTGAGGTCGCGCACGCTCCCAATCACGGGGAGCGACACATCCGGAAGCAGGTCCTTGGCCTTGAAGATCAACCCCACCAGGCCCTCGGTGGCCTCGTTGCGCGCGTCCAGCTCCTCGACGGCGAGCATGAAGCCGCCCTCGATGGCGCCCACGAGGCTGCCCATGCCCCGGGCCAGGCGCTGAGCGTCCTGGGAAGGAGGATTGGCGATCGCCTCGGTCTCCAGCCGCCTCTGCATCTCCCCCAGCTTCTGCACCACGAACGTGTGCAGGGCCTCCTGTCCCTCGAATGAAGGGTCGGTGAAGAGCGTCCTCGTGAAGAACTCCGCGAGCTTCCCGGCGCTCTGGCTGCTGATGGCTCCAGAGGCGTCCGCCACGGACGCGAGGATGGCATCCGCGTTGCGCGTGAAGAACCGGGCCGCCGCGGCGCGGGACTCCTCGTTCTCACCCAGGTACGGGATGCTGTCCATGAACACCTGGAGGGACTGAGGCGTGGGCGGCTGGATGGCGCCGGCCGCGTCCAGGAGCTTCCCGAGCGCCTCGTACGACCCCGTCCCCATGCGCGCGATGGGCTCCTCGAGGTTCTTCAACACCAGCGAGACGACCTCCGGGTTGCGCTCGAGGAACTTCTGGAGCTCGTCCGGCGGGAGGCTCGCGAGGGCCGTGGCGATGGCCACCGCTCGCGCGGGGTCCTCCACGTTCTCGGCCTGCATGATCTCCAGCTCGCGCTCCACGTAGGCGTTGATGAGGTCCGGGTTCGCCGTCCCGGCGATGATCTTCGCCAACATCTCGTGGGACTCGCCGCTCCACGTCCCGTTCCCGTGGGAGCCGACCGCCTCCTTCAGCTCCTCGAGCGTGACCTCTCCCCGCCGGTACGCCGCGTCCAGCGCGTCCGAGAGGAGCTGCTGGTCCTCCGGGCTCAGGTCGTCCGCGTTGTCGAGGATGTTCCCCACCGTGGGGCCGTAGTCGAAGAGCATGTCCATGAACGCCGCCTGCTCCGCGGGGTCCGGATGCGCCCTCAGCCACTCCGCGATGGTCTCCGGGTCCTCGCGGCCCGTCGCCTCCTCGATGGCCCGCCGCGCCTCCGCCTCCTCCGCGGGCGTCAGCACCGGGACAGGACACGCCGCCCCCTGCTTCGCGAGCGCCGTGGGATTGCCGAGGCTCGCCAGCGAACGCTCGCTCAGCCGCGCTCCCTGAAAGGCATCCACGACGCCCTTCTGACGCGCCCGCTCCGCGACGCCGTTCCCGGAGGGCGTCCGGACCGGCACGGCCGAAGGCTCCTCCTTCTTCTGGGTGCTCCCGACGTGCGGGCGTGGCTTGCCATCGATGCGGGCGGTCATGGGTAGACTCTCGCGTGCTTGAAGGAAATGACTGACAAACCAGTTCTCGGCCTGGCGCGCGGATTTGTTGCCTCGGCCCGCAGGCCTCGCGCATCTCCCCCGCATGACGCGGCCCGCCTCGAGCCCCGCCAGCCTCCGGGCCCACACCTGGAAATCAAATACAAACCATCAACACACCGTCACCCGCAGAGCGGCCCGCCATGCCCCAATCAACTCGAAACATAATCGTGCAAACAAATACATGAATCCCTACCCTGGTGCGCATGACAACCAATCCAACGAAGCGACCGAGTGGCTATGACGTGCTCCTGTCCGCGCTGCGGGCCTGGGGCGTCACGACCTGCACTGGAGTCACGGGTGGCGGCCTGCTGCACTTCCTCCAGAACCTGGAGCCCCATCCAGGACGACGGGAGGAGCCGCGCGGCGAGGAGTCTCCCTGGTTCTTCACACTGGGCGAGTACGCCGCGGGCTTCACGCCCCTGGGCAGCTATCTCGCCGCGGGCGGGCTGGGATGCTGCGTCGCGACCACGGGCGCGGCGACCAAGCTGCTGTCCTGCGGCTTGAGCGACGCCAAGCTGCATGACATCCCGGCGGTCTTCCTGGTGCCCCTGTGCTCCACGAAGAGTCAGGGGCTCAGCCCACTCCAGGACACCTCCCCGCTCGGCAGCAACATCGTTCCCCAGATCCAGGCGGAGCTCCCCGGGGGCGTGTTCGTGCTCGACCAGCCCGCCACCCTCATCCCACAGCTGCGTCGGGCCCAGCACCGGCTCCAGCAGTCCAAGCCCATCGTGCTCGTCATCGAGCCGAACCTCCTCAAGCTCCCCAGCGGCGAGGAGTCCTGCCATTTCCACCCGCTCCGTCCACCCGAGGCGAAGCCGGAGGACGTCCGTCACTTCGTCAAGACGTTCCACGCCGCGGCGGAGGGGCGGCGCGTCGTCATCCTTGCCGGCGAGGAACTGGCGCGCGCACCTCGGGCACCGAGGCTCACCACCCGCCTGTGTGAGCAGCTCGGAGCCTCGCTCGTCTGGAGCATCAACGGCGCCAACGGTGTCGAGCGACAGAACCCGTGGGGCCATGGCTACATCTCCTTCGGGGGCAACGACGCGGCCATGGACGTCTGGAAGGACCTGGGCGAGGAAGATGTCCTCCTGGTGCTCGGAGCGTGTCCGGACGAGTACACCGTCAACCTCCAGCCCTACCCCGCCGGGAAGACCTTCGTCGTCACGTCCATCGAGGACGGCTACGGCCAGCTCGACGGCAGCTTCGCCCACCGCTCGCGGCACGAGTTCCATCAATGGGTGACGCCCCTGGACAGCGCCCTGCATGCGCTCGTCGAGCACCTGGAGCACAGCCCTCCGCGCACCCGACGCGCCTCCCCCGCGCCCGCGAACCTCAACCACACGCCGCGCCCCCCACCCCGTCCTGGCTTCGTGGACCTGCGCCAGCTCTTCACCCAGCTGGATTCCCGCTGGGCTCCGGGGACACTCGGCTTCGATGATGTCTGTCTTTCCTACAAGGACCGGCAATACGTCACCCAGCGCCCCCATCCGAACGCGCGCTTCTTCTCACTCTATCGGGGCTCGGCCATGGGCAATGTGCTGGGCCTGTGCATCGGCGCGCGACTGGCAAGCCCCGACAGCCACGTCGTCGGCTTCACCGGTGACGGCTGCTTCCGGCTCTTCGCGGGATGTCTTTCCGAGGCGAGCCACCTGGACCTGCTCCTGTTCGTGCTCGACAACTCCAGCTACGGCATCGTCGAGCAGGCCCTGCCCACCATCCTCCCGGGCATCCAGACCTCGCGCCGTCACACCCAGCTCACCCCCATGGAGTTCGGCGACATCGCTCGCGCCTGTGGCTGGGTGGGGTTCGAGCTGAAGCCAGACCTCACCAACCTGGACGCCATCCTGAGCCTCCACCGTGCTCGCGCGGGGCAGTCCATCCTGGTGACCATCCCCGTCGACAGCGAACAGGTGCTCGGCCTCAACCCCCGCGCCGGCAACCTCTGACCGCCCGCGCTTGCCCGGAGAAACCCCGATGAAAGCCATCCATGAGGTGATGCCTCTCCTGAAGCTGCTCGACACCACCTACCGGCGATATTTCAACAAGCCCCTGGGCGTCGGCTTCTGCCCTCCCCACCTCGAGCACGCCGCCGACCCGACCCGCCTCTCGTGGGTCCACACCCAGGCGCCGTTCATGTTGCTGGCCCAGGATGCCCAGCCAGAGCCGGTCTATTTCTACACCAACGCCGCCGCGTCCCGGCAGTTCGGCTACTCCGCCGAGGAGTTCCTCCGAACACCCGCTCGACTCAGCGCGCCACCCGATGGCCGGGAGCATCGCGCGGCCATGATTCGAGAGGTCGAGGAGCGCGGCTTCATGAAGGGCTACTCCGGCATCCGCATCACCCAGGGTGGGGAGCTGTTCCGGATTCACGACACGGAGCTGTGGCTCGTCCATGACGCGCAAGGAACCCACCTGGGCCTGGGCGCGCTCGTCTGGCCCGCGCCGCTCTAGAAGGCCCTCGCATGGGTCACTCGCGACAACTCAAGCCTGGTAGGGTGAAACGCTGTTTTGTTGCCTACCCGATAAAACCTTGAATCCGGAGTGTTCCCTCGCATACTCTCCGTGTGCGTTCATGTTTCGCATGAGCGCGCTCAAAACACTCGAGGGGGACATTCCATGGCAGCAGACGCAGCGGCGAACGTATCCGACGCCCTGGCCACGGTGGACAACATCGCCATCCAGGTCGAGCAGGCGCTGTACAAGCTGTATCTGGCGGTGAGCGGTTCGGGTTTCAAGACCATCACCGACAAGATTGCTGTCATCTGGACGCCGGTGCGCAATGTCCTGAGCTCGGTGCTCAAGCAGGTGGAGGGGCTCATCAAGCCCCTGATGGACCCCAACGTGGTGGACTCCATCAAGAACGTGCTGGAGGCCGGGCGCGACCTGGTGAACTCCACGTTGGATCTGCTGCCGGACTCGGCGCGGAACCTGGCGCTGACGGGACAGCGCTTCCTGAACATCATCGTCGACTTCGTGGGGGCGGGCGTCGAGCACATCGTCGCCATCGTCGACCTGCTGCTCAACGTGGGCAAGGCGCTCATCAACGAGGCGTCCACGCTGCTGCCGGCGACGCTCGCGGCGCTGCGCAAGACGGGCGTGCAGATTCCCGCCACCAATCCCTGATTCCAGACGTCGTCGGCTCAAACCAACCAGTCATTGAATAGGACCGTGCCCCGGTCGGGGTGGGCGTGTGCCCAGTGACACGGTCCGGGGAACCTGCACCCTGAGCAGGGTTCGATACCCCCTCGCTCACGAGGGTCGGGGAGCGTATGGCCACAGGTCTCATCATTCCCGGTGTCCAGGTCACGGTCGTCAAGGAAGTGTTGCCCCAACAGCTCGCACCGTCGGGGGTTCTCGGTATCACCGGCTTCCTGGAGTCAGCCCAGGGCAAGGTGATACGTGCCAGCAGCTGGTCGCGGTTCCTGGAGGTGGCCGGGCGCGCGAGCGCCTACAGCCTCCCGGAGGCGCGACAGGCATTGGACAACGGTGTCTCGGAGCTGGTGATTTCGCCGCTCGCCGCGACGGCGGGGACGAGCGCGACCATCACCGCGCCGCCGGATGCGAGCAAGTATCCCTCCGGCTCCACCGGGGAGAAGTATGGCGCGACGTTCCAGGCGCGCGTCGCCGGCCCGTGGGCCAACGGCATCACCGTCAAGGTGAGCTACCGGGACAACATCGACAAGACGGTGTCGTTCGACCTGGAGGTCATCCACCCGGCGAGCGGCGCGGCGGAGGTGCTGCGCAACGTGAACTCGGCGGGGCTGGTGTCGACGCTGGACACCTCGTCGTTCATCCGCGTGGACACGACGAAGGGCGTGGGCTGGCCCACGGCGGGCACGTACACGCTGGCGGGCGGCAAGGACGCGTCGCCGGACGAGTACGCCGCGGCGCTGGGGAAGCTGAAGGACCATCCCGACGTGGACCTGGTGCTGGCCGCGGTGCAGGACTTCACGGACAGGGCCAAGCTGTCGCGCATCTATGGCGACGTCATCAGTCACTGCAACGCGCTGAGCGGCGAGAGCAAGGGGCGCCTGGGCTTCGGACAGGTGCCGCCCACGGGGACGCTGGAGGAGACCGCGCAGCTGGCCTCCAACCTGGTGAGTGACAGGTTCGTGCTCGTCGCGCCGCACGGCGTGGTGGGCGCGGTGGCGGGCATGGTGGGTGGCCTCACGCCGCACCAGTCGCCCACGTTCAAGCGCGTGTCCGGGTTGAACGAGCTGTCCCTGAGCGTGGAGGAGCAGAAGGCGCTGCTCAGGGCCTTCGTGGTGCCGGTGGTCACGGAGCGCGGCCGGGGCACCATCGTCGTGCGGGGCCTGACGACGGATGGAGATCAGATCAACGTGCGCCGCGTGGCGGACCGCGCGGTGCGCACGCTGAAGATGGTGGGCGACCTGTTCATCGGGTTGCTCAACAACGCGGACGGGCGCAGCGCGCTGAAGCAGAAGCTGGTGGAAGCGCTGGTGCAGATGGAGAAGGACGGCGCCATCGTCCCCTCCACCGACGGCAAGGACCCCGCCTTCAAGGTGGAGGTCTATTCGTCGCAGCAGGACTTCGCGCTCGGAATCGTGAGGGTCAACATGGCCGTCAGGCCCGTGCGCGCCATCGACTACATCTACGCGACCATCACGGTCCAGGTCTGATGAGGGAACGCATCGATGCCAACGGTATTCTCAGCCAACCGTAGCAGCATCCTCGTCGACGGCGAGGCCGTGGACGGCCTCCAGTCGCTCGCCTTCCGGGTGGTCACGGAGCGCGAGGACATCCGCGCCATCGGCTCCAACGAGCGCGTGGACGTCATCTTCGGCCTGCGCACCGTCATCGGTGAGCTGGTCATCCGCTCCGCCGCCGTGAAGCTGGACTCGCTGCTCGACGCGCGCGGCAAGTTCCAGCTGGTGGCCAACCTCAAGCGCACCGAGGGCACGGACGACACGCGCACCCTGTCCTTCGACGACTGCTTCGTGGAGAGCAAGTCGTTCCAGATGGACGCCCACGGCAGCGCCGCCACGACGTACGCCTTCACGGCGACCCGCCTGCGCGAGGAATAGTCCGTGAGGGAGGCGCCCGCGAGCCCACACACGGAATCGCCCAGAGCGTCGGTCTCCATCGAGATCGACGGCCGGCGATTCCGCCTCCACACCGAGGACTCCTCGCGGAGCATCGAGGTGGAGGTCGCCACCGGGGAGCGCGTCCCGCTCCGACGGTGGGGCTTCGGGGCGCACCTGCGCGCGCTGGACTCGCACGCGCGGCTGGAGGGCGCAAGGCTGGACTTCGACGCGGAGGCCTTCGCGCTCGACGTGCTGCGGGACTCGGGCGTTCCGGAGTCGTGCTTCACGGAGCTGGCGCCGCTCGCGCTGTGGTGGGCGCTGTGTGGACTTCGCGAGCCGTCCGTCGGGGTGCTTCCCGAGGGATGGCGGCAGGTGGGCGAGGTGCGTGCCCGGCTGCGCCCATGGACGTTCGCCGAGCGCACCCAGGTGCTCGAGGCGAGCCTGGTCACGCTGGCCGATGGTGCCCGCGAGCTGAGCCTGGAGCGGTATCTGCGGGGGATGCTCGACACGTCGGTTGTCGAGTGGGTTCCCCCGGTGGCGCTGGAGTCGCTGGACGGCGCCACCACCGCGGCGCTGCTGGAGGCGGTGGTCACCGTCAACGCGGACGCCGCGAGTCCCGAGGACCGGATGCTGGAGACTTCCGGCAAGCAGGCCCGGGTCCTCGCGGAGATGACGCTGAAGCTGTGCCGTGCCCTGGGGTGGACTCCCGCCCAGGTCTGGGCGACGCCCGCCTCCGAGGTGGACCGACTGCTGACGATGTTGAAGCTCACGGAGCCTCCTGCTCCGCCTCCGCGTCAGCCCCCCGCATCGCGGGCCCCGCGGCTGTCCGACCTTCCCGATGCGGTGGTCATCCAGGTGGAGGACGACTGATGCGAACGACGTTCACCACCGCGGAGCTGACCTCACGCCTGCGCACCCCGGCGCTGCGTGCACTCGAAGGGGTCGCGCGGCAGATCGGCGCGCCCCTCCCGCGCCCCCTCGAGGAGCCACGTCCCGGGCCAGCCGAGGAGAACGTCGCGAGCGCGACGGCTGGAACCGACGCATCCCGCCTGGCTCGCACTCCGAACCCGTCAAGCCACATGCGGTCCGGAGCGCTCGTCATGGCGAATGACGGAGCCCTCTTGAAGCCCGCGCATGGACACGAGGTGCCCTCAGGCCTCTCGTCGAGGGACGTGGCGCCGCCCCAACGAGCACCCCTCTCCCCATCGATTGAGACGCGGGGGCTTGCGTCCCAAGCATCCGTTCCGAGCAGCCTCTCGACGGCTGCCACGCACAAGATCCAGCAGGACGTGGCCGCGAGTCACGCAGCGCATGAGACGCGCGACCTCGCGCTCTCGACGGAGGCCGCGCACATGGCCCCCCAAGGCCCTTCCTCGGGTCACACAGCGCCTGGGACGCGCGACTTCGCCCTCTCGACGGAGGCCGCGCACAAGGCCCAGCGGGCTCCTTCCGCGAGTCACACAGCGCCTGGGATGCGCGACTTCGTCCCCTCGGCGGCTGCCGCGCACATGACCCAGCAGGAGCCTTCCGCGAGTCACACAGCGCCTGGGCCGCGCGACTTCGCCCTCTCGACGGATGGCGTGCACAAGGCGCGGCAAGCTCCTTCCGCGAGTCACACAGCGCCTGGGCCGCGCGACTTCGCGCTCTTGACGGAGGCCGCGCACAAGGCCCAGCAAGCTCCTTCCACGAGTCACACAGCGCCTGGGATGCGCGACTTCGTCCCCTCGGCGGATGCCGCTCACATAGCCCAGCAAGATCCTTCCGCGAGTCACACTGCGCCTGGGCCGCGCGACTTCGTCCCCTCGGCGGATGCCGCGCACAAGGCGCAGCAGGCTCCTTCCGCGGGTCACACTGCGCAGGGAACACGCGACCTCGCCCTCTCAACGGATGCGCCGCGTGAGATGCAGCACGCTTCGCGCGCGAGTCACACGGCACACGGGACGCGCGCTCTTGCCCTCTCGATGGTTGCGACGCGCGAGGCTCGGCACGGTCCCGTCGCGAGTCACGCAGCAGATGGAGCAGCGGCCTCCAGCCCGTCTTGGGCCTCATCCCGTGATGCGGCGCATGGGGCATCCGACCTCACATCGCTTGCGTCATCGAGCGAAGCCGCCCTCGCCGCTCGGGGGCTCTCCCCTGAAGCGTCCGCGTCTCACGCCTCGTCGGGTGACTCGGTGCGAACCGGTGCCTCCGCGACACATGAACACGCTCCGCGCGTGCAACACGGATTTGCGTCGCGGGCGTCCGAGTCCCTCGGAGCCTCTCCTGTTCCCAGGGGGTGGTCCTCCGACGCCTCGATGTTCGCGAGCGATGACGGAAGCGGCACGGCCACGACTCCCCTGTCCGTCTCCGTGGGACCGCGCCCCGATGCATCGCCGCACGCCAGCGGTCCCCGAGGGCCCGAGGTCTCCGCCGGGACGCCCGTTGCTTCCGCCGCAACAAGACCCGCACCGGAAGGACTCCGCATCACCGTCAAGTCCACGGACCCGGCCTCGCCGAAGCGACAGGTCGTCCGGCTCATGCGAACCCTGCCTCCCAGCAGCACCGCGGTGCCCGCTCCGCCGCTCGTCGCCGATGCGACGACCCTCCCAGCTCCGCACGAGCGAGCCTTCGAGGTCCCCCTCCCCTCGCCCGCCGCGAGCGGTACTCCCACGAGCGCGGACGTCGGCCCACGCCCACGCGTCGTGCAGCTGCTGTCTCCCACACCGCCGTCGCCCACGGCTCCCCACGCTCGTCCCAAGTCCCGACTCACGTTCGCGCCTCCCGAAGCGCCGTCGCCCGCTGCCGCGCCCTCCCCCCAGCCGGTGCTCCCCCTCTCGCGTGATGTCTCCCACGCGATGGCGCCGCTGCTGGAGCACGCGCGACAGCTCTCCGTCCCCGCCCCGAGCACCGAGCCCAACACCAGCGCCCCCGTCCAGAACACGTTCAACGTGAGCGTGCAGGTCGGCGCCGACAACACGGCGACGGGCATGGACCGGCGCACGCTGGAGGACGCGCTGGTGGACATCCTCCGCGAGTCGGCGCGTCGCCACGGACTGGAGGTCTGAGCCATGGCCGGCATCGGATACACGGTGAGCATCGGCTCGCTCCGGGCCTCCAACTCCTCCCGACAGGGCCAGGCCCTGGTCCGCTCCATCTCCAGCGAGCTGACCATGGACGGCGTAGGCGGACGGTGCACCGTGGAGCTCGTCCCCTCCGACGCGGGGCTCCCCTCTCCCGGCGAGTCCACCACCATCGCCCTGGACCCGGGTGACGGCTCCGTCACCGTCTTCACCGGACAGGTGCTGGAGGCCCGCGCCGCCGCGGACTCCGCCGTCGTCATCGGCGGCGACGCGCTCACCCAGCTCGCGCGCATCGACGCCACGGGCGCCTACGAGCAGATGTCCGCGGGCGCCATCGTGCGAGACCTGCTCGGACTCGCGAGCGCGAAGGCGGGCACCGTCGAGGACGGCCTGACGTTCCCCAGCTACGTGCTCCACCGCGGCCCTCGCGCCCTGCGCCACATCCAGCGCCTGGCCGAACAGTGCGGCTTCGACGTCTTCACGAACGGAAGAGGCCAGGTGCACTTCTCCGCGCCCAGGAAGGGCGGCGCGGACCACACGTTCGTCTACCGCACCCAGGTGCTGCGCACGCAGCTGCACCAGGCGCTCCCCGCCATCGACGGCTTCGAGGTCTGGGGCGAGGGCGCGGCCAGCTCCCAGGGCGACAGCAAGGCCCACTGGCTGGTGGACGACGTCGCCCCCATCCACGGCAAGGCCGCGCTGGGTGACCAGGGGCAGGTCCGCGCTGGCTCCGTGGGCAAGCACTCGCGCGAGGTGAAGGACGGCGCCGTGCGCAGCGGTGACAGCGCCTCCGCGCAGGCCAAGGGCCGCGTCACCGCGCTGGCGTCACGCAAGCTCCAGGGCTTCCTCGTCGTGCTCGGCGCGCCCGCCGTCCAACCCGGAGACCTCATCGCCGTGAAGGACATCCCCCAGGGACACCCCGTGGAGGACCTGCTCTCCGGACAGGTGCTCCGCGTGCGCACCGTGCGCCACCAGCTCGACGCCCGCACGGGCTTCACCACCCGGATGGAGCTCTGACATGCCCGTCCGCATCGGAAGAATCGAGCTCATCGGGCTCACGAAGATCTACACCGAGGACGCGCGCAACCTCGTCCAGCAGCGCGTGCCCGGGCAGGCCGGCAGCGTCTTCCAGGACCTGGGCCGCGAGCCCGTCACCGTGGTCATGGAGGGCCTGCTGCTCGGGGAGGATCCGCAGGCCGCGCTGGAGGAGCTGCGTCAGGCGCAGATGAAGGCGACGCCCCTGTCGTTCGCCTCGGACGCCATCGCCGGCGCGGACCTCACCGACGTCCTCATCGCGGACTTCCAGGTGCGCCAGCTCGCGGGCCACCAGAGCCGCTTCAGCTTCTTCCTGCGCGTGAAGGAGTACGTCGAGCCCCCCGCCAAGGCGGACGCGGGCGTCGGCGCGGTGAACGACGCCGTCTCCCAGGACGCGCAGTCCTGGGCCAAGAGCTCCACGGACGCCGCGGGCGTGCTCCAGAAGCCGGAGACGCTGATGGACGCGGTGGACGCGAACCCGGACCTGCTCGGCCACCTGTCGCCGGACGAGCTGGGCTCGGTGGTCAACGGCACCAAGGGCTCGCTCACCGGAGGCAACTTCAGCAGCCTGCTCGGCAAGCTCGGCAAGGTGAACCCCGGCGCCATCATCGGCTTCGTGCAGTCACTCAGTCAGGCGGGGAGCCTGGGCGAGTTCATCGAGAAGCTCGCCACCGAGGGCATCAACATCCTGGAGCAGATGACGGGCCTGGACCTGGGCGACGCGCTCGAAATCATCAAGGACATCGCGGGCGCCGGAGACTTCCTCGCCAAGGTCCAGCGCGTGGGCAAGGAGGCCGTCGCCCTGGGCGAGGTCATCAGCGGGTTCGATCCGCTCGGCCCCTTCAAGGACCTGGAGAAACTCCCGTGAGCACGACGGCCGACATCGTGGATGGCATCACCCGGCTCATCGATGCGCTGGACGAGCTGCTTGAGTCCAACACCGTCGCCGCCATCGTCCGGCTGGTGCGCAAGTGCGGCATCGGCGCCCCCGTGAAGGTCGTCCTCGACGGCATGGACAAGGCGCTGGACTTCATCATCACGTGGATCGGCAAGCTGGAGCAGGTCGCGGCCATCCCGGACCTGCTCGACAAGCTGGACCCCGCGCTCGATGGACTCAAGGCGCTGGGCGAGAAGTCCGAGCAGGAGATGCGCGACATGGGCCTGGAGCCCCTGGCCCCGCTCGCGGGCGCGGCGCACGCGGCGTACCTGCTCCTCGAGAAGATCCGCGCGGGCGTCACCGTCGTCCTCCAGGGCTATCTGCCCAAGCAGTCCCTCGCGTCGCTGCGCGGGGCCGTCATCGACCTGAAGGACACGCTGAAGGAGCTGGCCGAAGCGCTCGTCGCCCCCGGCACCGAGTCGTTCACCGCCCTGCCGTCCGGCGCGCCCCAGCTCGTGGGAGGCGGAGCATGAGCGACCTGGTCACCATCATCCGCGCCATCATCCGCGACGAGCTGGCCTCGCTGCGCCTGGGAGACCTGGGCGTGGTGACGAGCGCCTTCCCCCACGCGGACGGCGACGCGCACAACCACGAGTGCAACGTGAAGCTGCGCGAGAGCGGCCTGGAGCTGCGCCGCGTGCCCATCGCGACGCCGCACCTGGGCATGGTGAGCGCGCCGCACGCCGGGGACCTCGTCGTCATCACGTACCTCAACGGCGACCCCAACCGCCCCGTCATCACCGGCCGGCTCTACTCGGACAAGCTCAACCCGCCCATCCACGAGGCGGACGAGTGGCGCGTCGTCTCGCCCCCCAACGGCAAGACGTCCATCGCCATCGACCAGGAGCAGTCGGTGGTCATCACCGCCGGGGAGACCGTCGTCACGGTGAAGCAGGACGACGTCATCACCATCAAGGGCAAGACGGACCTGTCGCTGGAGGTGGAGGGCAACGTGCAGCTCAAGTGCACCGACTGCACGGTGGACGCGTCCGGGAAGATCGACCTGGGCAAGGGCGGCAGCGGCGTCATCACCGAGCAGAGCCACAAGTGCTACTTCACCGGCGCGCCGCTCAAGGGCTCGCAGGACGTGAAGGCCAAGTAACCATGCCCGCACCGAGCGGAAGCGAGATAGGCGGCCTGGCGAAGGGCGCCATGCAGTCCGCGGGGCTCCGGGGAGAGAACGCCCCGGACCTGGCCACCGCGCTCGGCGACGCGTGCGGACAGGCGTTCACCCTCTTCGCGAACATGGCCATCGTGTCACCAGGCATCCCCGCCGCCGCGCCTCCGCCGCCGGGCGCCGGCAGCACCGCGGGGCCCGGCATGATGCTGCCCCCGCCCGCGGGCGGCCCCGGCGCGTCGCAGATAGAGCCCATCGCCAAGGGCCTGCTCGCGTCCAACCAGCTCAACGGCGAGCAGCGCGACGCGCTGGCGAAGGCCATCGCGCAGACGGTGGAGCAGGCCCTGGTGCTCTTCACCACGACGGTGATGGTGGCGCCGGGGATGGCCATCGCGGGCTTCACCACCACGTCGCCGGGCAGCCTCATGGGCGCCGCGCCCGCCAAGCCCATGCTCCAGCCGATTGCGCTCGGCTTCCTCCAGGCCGGTGGCATCCGGGGAGAGAACGCGCCGGACCTGGCGGGCGCGATGGCGCAGACGCTGGCCGACGCGCTCACGCAGATGATGACGCGCCTGAAGGTCGCCCCGGGCATCCCCAGCTCGCCCGGCGCCACCGCGGGCCCGGGGAGGTTGCTCTGATGGCGGACGCGCTCAAGACCGACCTGCGGCTCTCCTTCAAGGAGTCGGGCGGCGTGGACCTGGACTGGTCCGACGACGGCGGCGCCGCGACGGTGAGCGGCAAGGACAACCTCATCCAGGCCCTGACGATGCGGCTGCTCGTCTACCGCGGACACCTGGAGCAGCTGGGCCACCAGCGCTACGGCAGCCGGGTGGCGGACCTCATCGGCGAGCCGCTGGACCGCGCCAACCTGGACCTGCTGCGCAGGTACGTGCGGCAGGCCATCAAGGAGGACCCGCGCGTGGACGAGGTGCTGCAGCTCACCGTCTCCGCGCGGCCGGACCTCCCGGGGGCCGTGGAGGTGCGGGCGCGCATCCGCGCCATCACCGGCGACCCGGTGGAGCTGGGGCTGTCGCTCGACCTGGGCTGAGCGCGGCGGGACACACGGGGTACGGACACGACTTCGGGAGAGCGTGATGAACGGCAAGGAAACGCAGGGCATGAACGGAGTGCTGACCCTGGAGCTCTTGAACCTGGACGGCACGCTGATGGAGCGCCGCAAGGTCCCCAACCTCATCACCATCGCCGGCAAGCGGCTGGTGGCGGAGCTGCTCATGGGGCGCGTCAACGCGCTGACCACGAGCTGGTCCATCGCCGTGGGCACCGGCACCACGCAGCCGATGCCTTCCAACATCAGGCTCGACAACCAGGTGGACCTGGCCGCGGACACCGCGCCCAAGGTGGAGGAGGTCATCCTCGGCGACGGCACCAGCACGGTGCGCGCCCTGGTGACGGCCACCCTGCCCCCGCCGCCGGCCCAGTCCACGGTCCAGCCCCTGACGGAGGCCGGCATCCTCGTCACGTTGGGGACGGGGGCGCCCATCCTCTTCAACCGCGTGCGCTTCGAGGAGGTCAACCGGGGCTCCAACATGGTCATGAAGATGACGTGGGAGATCTCCTTTTGAGCCTCATCCCTCCGGAGACGACCACGTTCAGCGCCATCGTCGAGCGGCTGCTGGCGAACATGGGGGCAGGAACGGACCCCAACGCCGGAGGCATGGCTCGGACCCTCGCGGAGGCGTACGCGCGGGAGATGGCGACGTTCTACGCGATGATGGAGCTGGCGCACCGCTCGGGCTACCTGGACACCGCCGAGGGCGCGGCGCTGGACAACGTGGTGGCAGTGCTGGGCCTCACGCGCGCACGCGCCGGACGCCTCACCGGCGAGGTGGAGCTCAGCCGCGCCGCGCCCGCGCCGGAGGACATCGGCATCCCCGCCGGACGGCAGGTAACGGGCATGGCGGCGGACGGCCAGCCCCTGCCCCTCTTCGAGACGCTCGAGGACGCCACGCTGCGCAAGGGCGACACGCGCGTGCTCATCCCGGTGCAGGAGGTCCAGTCGGACGACGAGGACGCGCGTCAGGCGCCCCCCGTCATCAACCCCTTCCAGCTGACGCTGATGCCCCGGCCCATCCTGGGCATCGAGGCCGTCTCCAACCCGGCCCCGCTGCGCCGGGACTCAGAGGACGAGACGGACACAGACCTGCGCGCCCGCGCGCGCACCGCGATGCGCGACGGCGAGAAGGGCACGCTGGAGTCCATCGCCGCGGCGGTGCGCAAGCAAGGGGTCCAACACGTCACGGTGCGAGAGCCCTCGGACGCGCCGCCTGGCGTCGTCGACGTGCTGGTGGGCGACACGGACTTCGAGTCGGACGTCGAGGGCGTCCGGCGCGTCGAGGCCGCCATCCGCGAGTCCAAGGCCGCGGGCATCCTGGTGCGGCTGCGCTATGCGCGCACCATCTTCTTCCTGCTCGACTTCAAGGTGGAGCCGAACGACGACGCCATGGACGAGGCGACGTTCGACCGGCTGCGCCGCGAGCTCCAGCAGAAGCTGTCCAGCTACATGCGGGAGCTGCCCGTGGGCGCGTCGGTGAGCCGGCGCAAGCTGGAGGCGCTGTTCTACGGCGACCCGGCGGTGCGGCGCATCTCCGACATCCAGGTGGAGACGTACGTGTGGGGGACCGCCTCCGAGGCCGCGCTCGGGAAGACGCTCGTGCTGGAGTCCACCAGCCGCCTGTATGGGGCCAACCGGGACTGGCGGCTGGAGTCGCTCGAGGCCGCGCGCGTGGACCTGGTGCGCAAGCCGCCGCGCATCACCCGGCTGCGCCCGCCGACGTGGCGGCTGGACCTGGTCGTCACGCTCGCCCAGGGCGACACGCGCACGGCGGAGCAGGTGCGCGACGCGCTGCGCGGCGCGATGGAGGTCCACGCGGCGCGGCTCACCGAGGAGGCGCAGCAGCGCCCCACCCTCCCGACGTACCTCACGCGCGGCAAGCTGGAGGAGGCGCTGCGCTCGCAGGCCCACGTCGCGGGGCTGCTCGGCTGTGACGTCACGCTGCCGTCGGGGACCACGGTGGCCCTGGTCTCCGCCGCCTCCGCGAATGCGCTCACCGAGGAGGTGACGCAGCTTGAGGTGTCCGCGGACCTGCGCCTCGTGTTCGGCGGAGCGGAGCTGGTGGGGGTCGGATGAGCGCGGACCAGCGCAGACGCCGCATGGTCGGCTACCTTCCCCCGGTCCTCCAATCGGGGACGAAGCTCAACGCGTTCTTCTCCACGCTCGCCCTGGAGCTGGAGCAGATGGAGGGCGGGCTGACGCGGCTGATGCGCTCGCGCTGGTACACCCTGGCCCGGGGCTTCGCCGTGGCGGAGTCACCCGCGGACAAGGCGCTCTCCGAGCTGGGGCGGCTCGGGGCGCTCCACGGGCTGCTGCCCCGCCGGGGGGAGTCCGCCGAGTACTTCCGCACGCGACTGGCGACGGTGGTGGAGCTGCACCGCACGGGCCTGGGCTCGGCGTCCGCGCTGCTGCGCCTGGTCTCCCTGGTCTACATGGCGCGGCAACCTCCGGCGGTGACGTGGGAGGAGGGCCGGACGGTGGCCCGGCTCGTCGTGCCCCGGAAGGACGGCACCTTCCGGCCGCTCACCCTGGAGCTGGTGGACAATCCGCAGACGCCCGCCACCGCCGGCTTCCGCGACGTGAGCGGCGGCCAGCGGCTGCTCACCACGAACGCGGGGCTCGCGACGGCGATGCCCACCATCACCCTGCGGGCCACCTCGCGCGAGGTCGCGGTGCCCATCCTGCGGCACGCGGAGTCCGGGCTCGACCTCATCTACCTGGGCCGCATCCCCCAGGGCGCCACGCTGAAGCTGCGGGACGGCTTCGCGCCCATGCTCGACGGCGTCCCCGTGGAGCGGCCCATCATCCTGGCCCACCCCACCCGCTTCTCCGACGAGAACGGGACGAGCCCACCGACGCGCTTCGACGCGGTGGACTCCCGCTTCTCCGTGTTCAAGGAGGACCATCGGCTGCCGGAGCTGCCGCCCGGCGAGAGTCACTGGACCTACGGCACGCTGGAGCGGCCCGAGGTGCGCGCCTATCTGCTCGGGTGGAGCGAGGAGGACGTGCTCGAGGCCGAGGCCCAGGCCCTGCCCCAGCGGGACACCCCGCCGTTGGAGCTGCGCTTCGACTGGACGGAGGTGTCCCCCGCCACCTTCTCGCTGCGCATCCCCGCGGACCACATCCCGCCGCACCTGCTGGAGCCGAACGAGGAGGGAGTGACGCCCGGACTGCCAGGGCTGGTGCAGGAGCTCACCGCCGCGCTGGAGTACGGACGGTGCGCCGGCGTGCGCACGCGCATCGAGCTGACGCTGCCCATGCCCGCCGAGGCGCTCGTGGCGCGCGAGGGCCCGCTGGGCGTCGTGCTGGAGGCGGACTTCTCCGAGCGGCTCGTCCCCACCGACGCGCTGACGTCGTTCGGCTCCCACATCGAATTGCATGAACAGTTCCCCGCGCCCCAGGAGTCGCTGACCTGGGGTGGCGTCTTCGACGGCACCCGTTTCGATACCTCGAGGTTCCAGCCATGAGTCAGCCCTACTACCCCGCCCGTCCCGGTGACCCCATCCTCGCGGACACCTGGAACAACATGCAGTTGCAGGCGCGAGCGGAGATCCACAACCACACCCACCGCGGCGGCCTGGATGGCAAGCAGCTCGCGGGCGACAGCATCTCCCCTTCCGCCATATTGAAGGTGACCCGCGTCGAGGCCACCGACACCCTCGTGGTGAGGAATGTCGACGTCACCACGCGCTTCCTGGACCTGGAGGCCCAGAAGCTGTCCCTCACGGGAGGCACCCTGAGTGGCCCGCTGACGGCGAACGCCAACGTGGGCATCGGCGCGGCGCCGGGGACCAAGCGCCTGCTGGTGGTGGCACCGCCGAACACCGAGGCCCCCGCGCCCCTGGAGGTGCGCACCTCGGGCAGCCAGACCTGGGGCATCGGCCTCGTCGTCAAGACGATGGGCGGCGCGGAGGGTGCGTCCATGCTCCTGCGCACCCGAACCAAGAGCTGGCAGGTGCGCGGAGAGCCCGGCCCGGCGGCGCTGGGCTTGCAGATCACCGAGGACGGAGGAGACCCGGAGACGGGCTCGGGCCCGGGCACGCCTCGGCTGCACATCAAGGCCGGCGGAAGCGTGGGGCTCAACACCAACGATCCGCAGGGCGCGCTGGACGTGCGGCTGCCAGGGGGCGCGTCCGGGTTCGACCGCTTCGTGGTGAACCTGACCAGCGACTGGTCCCCCGGCATGTCCCACGTGACCATCGGCGCGGGGCAGGCCGCGGGGCTGATGATCAACAACCCCCACGTCGTCTGGCACAAGGGCGAGTCGCGGGCGTCCATCCGCTATGGCCTGAGCGGCGGCACGGCCTCCGGCCTGTTCTGGGACGTGGGCGCGCGCGCGAACAACGCGTTCTCCTTCATCGTCAACAACACGTCGACGCTGTGGCTGAACGCGGATGGGAACATCGGCATCGGCACGCAGACGCCGGGCGCGCGACTGGACGTCCAGGGGGGCAACCTGCGCGTCGGCGGCGCCATCACGCCCTCCATCGGGAACTCCACGGGCAATGGCATCCAGTTCCCCGTGGACGCCTTCGGTGGCGCGGGCGACGGCGCGTGGATCCGCTACTACCGGCTCCCCAATCCGCTCCCGGGCGACGAGGAGAATGGCCGGCTGGTCATCGGCGTCGAGAACGACCCCGGGGACGCGTTCGCCATCTTCCAGGGGACCGCGGAGCGGCTGTGCATCGTCAACGGCAACGTCGGCATCGGCGCGGCGCGGCCCTCGGCCCCCCTGCATGTCCAGCAGCGCGAGGCGAACGTGGGCATCCGCCTCAGCGAGAACACCTCCGGTCGCTACATCGACATCGCGTACGAGGGCCAGGGCACCTTCCGCATGTTCCACAGCAGCGGCAACGGCCGCTACATGCCCCAGGATGGTGAGTGGCATAAGTTCTCCGACGTCCAGCTCAAGGAGAACATCGAGTCGCTCCAGGGCATCCTCCCGCGCGTGCTCGCGCTGCGCCCGGTGAGCTTCGACCTGAAGTCCACGGGCCATCACCAGCTGGGGCTCGTCGCGCAGGAGGTGGAGCCCCTGTTCCCGGAGCTCGTCTCGGACGCGCCCATGCTCGAGGACGGCAAGCCGCTCAAGGGGCTCGCGTACGAGGCCTTCAGCGTGCTGGCCATCGCAGCGCTCCAGGAGCTCAAGGCGCACTACGACACACGCATCGAGGCGCTGGAGCGGCGCCTCCACGACCAGGAGCAGCACGGATGAAGAGCCAGATCGAGAAGCGCCTCGCGGACCTCAAGGCCGAGCACGAGGCGGGACAGAAGATGCTCGCGGAGCTGGATGCGAAGCGCACGGGACTGGTGCAGACGATGCTGCGCATCGAGGGCGCCATGCAGGTGCTCCAGGAGCTCCTGCCCGCCGACGAGGCCACCAACGCCACCGTGACGAACCTCCCGCACGCCGCGCGCTGAAGCCCCGCGGCGCAGAGACTCCTGCCATGAGCGACACGCGCGTCGGCGCCACGCTGACCTATACCGGAACGGCCACTCCTCCCACGCCCGCGCAGGTGCCGGTGGACCCGGCCGGGCTCGTCGTCGCGCTGGAGGTGCCGGCGGGGGTGGTGTTGCTGCGCGCGTCGCTCGCCCTGCGCGCCCCTGGCGACGACGTGACGGTGAACCTGATTCCCACCGCCACGCTGGCCACGAGCACCGGGCAGAACGTGGTGGACGCGAGCCAGGCCATCACCTGGCTCAGCCTGGACTGGGGCTCTCGGCGGCCCCTGTCCTCGATGGAGCTGACCCTTCCGGCGTCACCGACCCAGACGGCCAAGAAGGGCCGCCTCAGCATCGCGGAGGGCGGCGCCTGGTATCCGCCCACGCCGTCCGACACCGTGGGCGTCAACGCCGTGGAGCCCCTGCCGGGCATCTTCGCCAGCCGCCTGCTGGTGGAGTTCGTGGAGGCGAACAACTCCCATCCTCCGTTGGGGACGCCGAAGACGCTGTCGGCGACGAAGCTCGCGAGCCTCACCCTGCGCGCGCCCGCGCGTCCGCCGGACCTCACCGCCTCCGCGGGTACGGGCTCGGGCGCGCTCTTCTTCCACCAGGCGCTCCCGATGAACGCGCGCCAGGAGCTGGTGATGGAGGACGTGCTCACCCAGGCGCTCCAGCGCGCCTGGCCCGCGAACCTCGAGGCGGGCCGCGTGACGGTGTCCCTGCGCGCCTCCGGCCTGGGCATGTTCGACCGCGTCCGGCTCGCGCTGGACACGCTCGATGACATCCGGCGCTTCAGCGACGGCGCCGAGGAGCGGACGCTCGCGCTGGACACGGACGGCACCGCCATCGCGAGCGTCTCCGTCCCAAGGGACCGCGCGCTGTCGGAGGTGCGCTTCCACGTGCGCCACGCCTTGCGCGACGAGCACCTGCCGCTGATTCCGCGTCCACCCGCGCGGCCCTCGCGCGCTCATCGCTGCGGCTCCGGGCGCTCCGCCGCACAGGCCTTCATCGCGTCGCGTGCTCCGGGGGCGTTGACGGCCGTGGACCTCCACCTGCGCCCGGGGACGCGCCAGGTGACGGGCACTGTCGCCCTCCACGCGGACGTGCACGACCGGCCCGACGAGGCGCCGCTCCCGGGGAGCGCCGTGCCACTGCTGCTCGAGGCGTCGGGGCCTCCGCCGTGGCCCGCGCGCTGGGTGTCCTTCACGCTCCCCAAGCCCCTCGCGCTGAACAAGGGGCGCTGGTGGGTGGTCGTCACCACCGACGAGGGAGAGGTCCTCTGGAGCCTCATCGAGCCCGCGTCCGGCACACCCGAGCCGGGAGCGGTGACACCGGACACCACGCTGCATCGCACCGAGCCGACCGGCCCCTGGCTGCCGCGCGACAGCGAGCTGCCCGGAGAGGCCCCGGGAGCCGCGCCGCTCTGGGCCTGCGCCCGTCCCCGCCTCCGCCCCATCGCGCCCGTGCCGCCGCCACCGCCCCGGCTCCAGTTGCGCTGGGGTACGAAGGTGCTCGACGTGACACCGGACGGTGACGGCGTCGTCCACCTGGACGCCCAGGCGCTGGCGGTGCTCACTCCGCCCGGTGGAACGGGCGAAGCACCATCGCTCGAGCTCATCGTCCAATCCCGCGTAGCCGGTGAGGTCACCCTCTCCGGACTCCAGGTCGTCATCCCCCGGCAGGAGACGTACGCGCTCTTCCCGAGATAGCGAGCCCCCACCATGCTCCTCGCCATCGAGTCCTACTTCCACGATGCGCTGCGCGCCGCGATTCCCGAGACGGTGGAGGTCGCGACCGGCCCCTCGCGAGGGCCCTCCGCCGAGATGGAGGCGCTCGTCGAGGTCATCGCCTCGCGGATGAAGCTCACGCTGCCCGAGGGCGATGACCTCACCGCGCTGCGACAGCCGTCCTACTTCGCGCAGGTGCATCGCTGGGCTGGCAATGGCACGCGCAAGGACTTCACCCTGCCGGCGAACGCGACGGGACAGGTGGTGGAGGTGGAGTCCCCTCCTGGCCGTCCGCTGCGTCGGGGCGACGACTACGTCGTGGAGGAGTCCACGCTGCGCCTGTACCGCGCGCCCGCGGTCGCCAGCGAGGCCGTGGTGGCCTACCTGCGAGGAACCCGCGCCGAGGGCTTCCTGGAGCGGCGGCGCTGTGAGCTGCGATTGTCCGTCCGCGCGTGGGTGAAGTCCCCGGGCAACGCGGCGCCGCTGCTGTCCCGCGCGCTCGCCGCGGCCCTGGCCGCGTCCGCGGACCTGGGAAACCTGGAGGACGAGGACACGGAGGCGGAGACCTCCGGGGTGCGTCTGCGATTGCTCCAACCCCAGGCAACCCTGGTGGAGGTCCATCGCACCCTGGAGCTGCAGGGCGACATTCCCTATCACCGCGCCCAGGCGAACTTCCTGGTCCGCGGAGAGCTGGAGCAGCTCGTCTCGCTCGGCACGCCCGAGTCCGAGGGCATCATCCTCGAGGTGCGGCGGGAAACGTAGGATTCACAACAGCTAGACTAAGCAGCAATTGAAGCAACTCCAGCATGTGTCGTCCCATCGACATTCGGGCGCGAGCACCCACGCACGCGCTCCGAACCCAAAGGACATCGACATGCCTCGTCATCTGTCGACCGTGCACGCGCTGGGAGGCACCTGGCAGTCCTCGGGTGTGGCGTTCAACGGCGGCTTCACCAGCTTCCCCATCTTCTCCGCGTCCCAGCCGGCCCACACGGTGACGGTGGGTAACCGGTATACGATTGGCTTCGGCACGCGCGACCCCAACGCGAGCGTCAATTTCTACGGCTTCCGCGCCCGCTACTTCCTGCCGTGAGCCGCGCGGCCTGGGGTGAGGCATGGACGCGCGGGGCACGCCTCCCGCGCACACCATCCTGGCCGGTGAGCGGTATGTGATTGGCTTCGCGGCCAGGGACCCGAACGGGTTCACCTGGGTCGGCGGCTTCCGCGTCAATGACTACCAGCCCTGACGTCCGCAGCATGGCGGCCCCTTCCTCTCGAAGGAAGGAGCCGCCACGTCTGGCCACCCCACCCCATCCGCGAGATGAGCCACGCCGCGAGTGACATCAATCACACACCCAGTCACACCTAACCATGAAATCCAGACAAAATAGCCAGTCCTGACAAATCTCCCGCGACAATTCCCGCCCCCGCTCGTTCAATCCAATGCATGGGAGGCCGGCACACCGGCGCCCATGTCATTCCAGTCAGCATTCGAGCGAAAGGGAGACACATGGCGTCCTACGTCAGAGCTGTTTCGAGCGTGAAGGGTTTGCGTTGGGGTGCGGTGTTGCTGGCGGGCCTGGTGGGCTGTGAGCCCACGACGACGAAGGAGCCCGCGACGAATCACCAGGAGGTGGGCTCCCTGGAGGAGCAGGCCAGGCTGCTGACGGCGCCTCCGGGCTGTGAGGAGATCACCCTCGGGGAGATGGCCAATGGCGTCGAGCTGACGCCGGTCATGTACACCAACCAGCCCACGCTGCGCGGCGACTTCAGCAGCTTCGGAGACCCGGCCGCCCGGGACCGGGCGTTCATCCGCCTGGACGTGGACACGACGCCGGGCCTCTACAACCTGGCCACCGCGGGCGGAAACACCTTCGCGTGCGACCAGTGCGTCTTCGGAACCAAGGACTCGGGCGCGGCCACGCAGAAGGACCTGGTGGCCGAGTCCGGCACGCTGCTGCTGGCGCTGAAGGTGTCCCCCGACCAGACCATCGGCGCGCTGGCCAACGTGGTGCTGCGCGAGGCCGTGGACGCCCCGCCCCTCAACGCGCCCTTCTGGGGCAGCGCGCTGGTGCCAGGTGGGGAGTGCAAGTGGATCCGCTTCGCGACGTGGAACACCGTGCGCCAGGGCGGGTGTGATCCCCGCCAGGGCTCGCTGACGGCGAACCTGCCGGACACCACGTGCGTGCCCACCAACTACGTGGCCTCGGACGGCACGCTGGAGCGCTCGCTGGGGACCAAGACGCAGGGCGAGGCGTGCACCACCACGCCGGCCGCGAGCGAGTACGAGCTGGCGTCGACGGACTGCGAGCAGGGCTACACCTGCACGGATCTGCTGTCGGAGAACGCGCAGTGCACCCAGACGTGTGACTTCCTGGCCGCCGACCCCGGGTGCCCCGAGGGCATGATGTGCGGCGTCTACGGCCTGTGCACCACGCAGGCCGTGCTGCAGTCGTTCGGCTTCCGGTTCGACACCGCGCCGGTGGGCTCCACGTGCACCCCGGGCGTGACGTTCGCCGAGTTCTGCGGCAGCGAGGGCGCGCGCGGCACGTGCCTGGACCTGGGCCGCACGGGCACCGCCACCTGCCTGCGCTACGAGCGGGCCCGCACGAACTGCGGTCCGGGTGAGGAGCTGGGCTACTTCAGCTACTCGCGTCCGCCCGGCGGCTTCGACCGCACCATGGGCTTCTGCTACCACGACGGCCTGTAGTCACCGCCATTCCTCGCGGCCCGGGTGCCTCACGAGGCCCGGGCCGCGCGTCCACCGATGCGCGAGCCCGCGTCCTCGGGCAGCCGGCGGAACAAGAACCCCGCCAGCGAGGACACCACGCCGATGGCGATGAAGGGCATCAGGAAGCGGTCCGGCGTCAGGGGCAGCTCGCCGGCCCCGCGCGCCAGGTGCAGCATGAGCGCGCCGAAGCTGATGCCCACGCTCAACGCCATCTGCTGCGTCACCACCGCCATGGTCGACGCCTGGCTCATCTTCTCCGGGGGGATGTCCGCGTAGGCCACGGCGTTGATGGCGGTGAACTGGAGCGAGCGCACGAAGCCGCTGACGAACAGCGTGACGACGATGACCGGGATGGGCGTGCCCACGCGGAACAACGCCGGCACGGCCGTCAGCACCGCGGCGGCCAGGTTGGAGCCCGTCAGCGTGGCGCGGAAGCCCAGCTTGCGGATGACCCACGGCGCCAGCGGCTTGCAGGACATGGCCCCCAGGCCCGTGCCGATGGTCATCATGCCCGCCTCGAAGGGGCCCCATCCCAGGCCCACCTGCAAGAGCAGCGGCAGCAGGAAGGGCGTCGCGCCCAGGCCCATGCGCACCAGCCCTCCGCCCGCGATGCTGGCGCGGAACGTAGCCACCTTGACCAGCCGCACGTCCAGCACCGGCCGATGGCGCCGCAGCGCGTGGCGCACGTAGAGCACCCCCGCGCCGACGGCCACCAGGGCCATGCCCAGCTGCGTCTCCGGAGGCACCAGCCCCACGCCCAGCGTCTCCACCGCGACAATCGTCAGCGTGATCGCCACGGCGGCGATGGCATAGCCCTTCCAGTCGAAGGGCCCCGGGTGCGGCTGCGGCAGCTCCGGCACGAAGCGCGCCACCGCGAGCATGCCCAACAGGCCCACCGGCACGTTGACGAAGAAGATCCACGGCCAGTCGGCCACGCCCAGGATGAGCCCGGCGATGGGGGGACCGATGAGCGGCCCCACGAGCGCGGGCATGGTGAACCAGCTCAGCGCGGACACCAGCTTCTCGCGCGGCGCCGAGCCCACCACGATGAGCCTGCCCACGGGCGTCATCAGCGCGCCGCCCAACCCCTGCAGCGTGCGGAACAGGACCAGCTGCGGCAGCGTGCGCGAGAAGCCGCACAGCACCGAGCCCAGCAGGAAGACGCTCATCGCGACCATGAAGACGCGACGAGGGCCGAAGCGGTCCGCCACCCAGCCGCTCGCCGGCGCGAGCACGGCCAGGGCCAGGATGTACGACGTCAGCGCCAGCTTGAGGTGGATGGGGTCCGTGCCGAAGGCCGCGGACAACGTCGGCAGCGCGGTGGACAGCGCGGTGGAGTCGACGAACTCCATGAACAGCGCGCTCGCCACCGCGATGGACGCCAGCCGGGAGCCTCTCTGGGAGGACGCGGGCGGCGAGCCGGGTGGAGAGGAGCCAGGGGAGTCGGACACCTCTCTTCTATGCACATGTGGCCGCGCGACTGTCACGCTCGACGACACTGCGCGCGGGCGGCCCCTCGCCCACCCTGCCACCGGGCGGCCGGCACTCGGCCGACGCCCCGGTGGAATCACGGACGGGGCGCGGGGGACTCGTCAGGCCGGCCGCTCCAGCCGGCCATCCGCGTGCCGGGCGAAGCGCCCCTCCTCGCGCGCGTGCACCGGGTCGTCGCTCTTCCAGGGCCACCCGCCGAACTGGGTGCGCTGGTAGTCGTTGAACGCCTGGACGATCTCCTCCCGCGAGTTCATGACGAACGGCCCGTGCTGCACGACGGGCTCGTTGATGGGGCGCCCCTGGAGCATGAGCAGCTCCGTCTCGTCCGGGCCGTTCTCCAGCAGCGCGTCCGCGTCCGGGCGCAGCTGCAGGACATGCCGGGCGGGGACGTCCCGGCCGCCGACCTTCAGCGCGGAGCCCTTGAAGAAGTACACGAAGCGGTTGCTGCTGCGCTGGGCCGCGGGCAGCGTCCAACGCGCGCCGGGCGACAGCTTCACCGTCCAGATGGCCACGTCCGAGTCCACCCGCGCGGCCCAGGACTTCGGCGGAGGCGACGGCGGCTTCGCGTCCCCCAGCCTGCCGGCCACCACGGTGACCTCGGTGGTGCGCCCCGCCTCGTCCTTCGCCACGTGGCGGGGGATGGCGTGGTCCCAGAGCATGGAGAAGTGCGGCGCCACGAGCTTGTCGGCGCGCGGGAGGTTGAGCCAGATTTGAAACAGCTCCACGGGGTTGGGCGCGTCCTTCTTCAGGAGCGGGAACATCTCCGAGTGCAGCACGCCGCTGCCCGCCGTGAGCCACTGCACGTCCCCGCCGCCGAAGCGCGCCGCGGCGCCCAGCGAGTCCGAGTGGTCCAACAGCCCGCTGCGGACGATGGTCACCGTCTCGAAGCCCCGGTGCGGATGCTGCGGGAAGCCCGGCACCACGGTGCCGTGGTACATGTTCCAGCCGTCGCGCCCCTCGAAGTCCTGGCCCAGCTGCCGGCCCGCCAGCGACGCGGTGGGCCCCAGCTGCTCGTTGCCCTGGGGGTAGGCGTCGACGTGGTGGACGCAGAACAGGAACGGGTCCGGCGTGGGCCAGGGCATGCCCCGCAGGGGGCCCATCCCCAGGATGACGGGTGGCGCTTCACTCCCTTTCGACGACTGGCTCATCCCCTGCTCCTCTGCCTTTCCCGGGCTCTTCGTGCAGCTCGCCGTGGTGGTGGCCCCCGCCACCGCGAGCAACCGCAGCGCCGCTCTCCGACTGACTTCCTCGCTCAAGGGGCCTCCTGCCACGCGTGACGCCGTCCGGAGCCTCTAATCCCGGCCAGCCCGGGGCGCATTCTTTCACGTCCGGGGCCCGCCAGCCCGCTCCCCATACACCTTCGCCCGGGGTTGCCGTAGGGTTCGCCCGCCGTGAGCCCATCCCCCCCCTTCGCCGTGTCCCAAGAGCGCGTGCGCGCCATCGACTGGCTGCGCGGCATCGCCGTGCTGTTCATGGTCCAGACGCACTCGCTGGCCCTGCTCACCCCGGAGCTGCGCAAGAGCGTCTGGGTGGGCCGCCTGCTCAAGGTGGACGGGCTGGTGGCCCCCGCGTTCATCTTCTCCGCGGGCTTCGCCCTGGCCCTCGTCATGGTGCGCAGCGCCGCCGCCGGGAAGCTGCGCGAGCGCGTGCCGCGAAACCTCCGCCGCGCCTGCGAGGTGCTGCTGGTGGCCTCGCTGGTCAACTGGGCCTGGTTCCCCCTGCTGAGCGAGCCGAAGTGGCTGCTGCGCATGGACATCCTCCAGTGCGTGGGCGTGTGCCTGCTCCTGATGTTGCCGGTGGCCGCCCTGCTCGCCTCGCGTCCCCGCGCGCTGGCCGGCCTGTGCCTCGCGCTGGCGTTCACCGTCTTCGCGGTGGCGCCGCTGGGGGAACAGGTGACGGGGCCGTGGGCCACGCTGACGAACAAGTCCTCCTTCGCGCCGTTCCCCCTGCTGCCCTGGCTGGGCTTCGGGTGGCTGGGCGCGTTCGCGGGGACACTCGCGGGCGCGTGGGGCCGCCGCGCGCTGGCCCTGGCGTTGCTGGCGCTGGTGACGGTGGGCGCCGTGGGCGCCGCGTCCGGCGACTTCCTCTTCCAGCTCTACCCGCACCACCGCTTCTTCGTGGCCAACCCGTCCAACTCCGCGGCGCGCTTCGCGTGGGTGTGCGCGGTGCTGCTCGGCTTGATGTGGCTGGAGGGGCGCGTGGCGGAGGCGAGCGCGCCTTCGCGCCTTCGGCGGTTCATCGAGGTGTTCGGCACCTCGTCGCTCTCCGCGTACTTCTTCCACGAGATGCTGCTGTTCTACCGGCTGGGGGGCGTCTTCTCGTTCCAGCGCTTCTGGGGGGACCAGAGCGACTGGCCCCAGTACTGGCTGCTCACCGCCGTGCTCATCGTCGCCACGTGGATGCTGTGCCTGGCGTGGGACGGGCTGGAGCGCCTGGTGAAGAGCGCGCTCCGGGCCGTGACGAAGCGCCCGCGTGGGGCGCTGACGTCAGTGGGAAGCTGACGCCAGCTTCTCGAAGGCGGAGACGACCTCGGGCGGGGCCTGCACCAGCTCGATGAGCACGCCCTCTCCGCTGTAGGGGAACTGCTCGTTGGCCTTGGGGTGCACGAAGCAGATGTCGAAGCCCGCGGCGCCCTTGCGGATGCCGCCGGGGGCGAAGCGCAGGCCCTGCTTCTCCAACCACGCCACGGCGACGGGCAGGTCATCCACCCACAGGCCCACGTGGTTGAGCGGCGTCTCGTGGACCCGGGGCTTGCCCTCGGGGTTGATGGGCTGCATCAGGTCCACCTCCACCTTGAAGGGGCCCGCACCGGCCGTGACGATGTCCTCGTCCACGTTCTCGCGCTCGCTGCGATAGGTGGAGTGAGGCGTCAGGCCCAGCAGGTCCACCCACAGCTTGCGCAGGGGGGCCTTGTCGGCGGCGCCGATGGCGATCTGCTGGACGCCCAGGATTCGGAAGGGTCTCGAGGTCTCCATGGAGGGGCACCCTGTCACGGGAAAATCCGGGGGAATAGACCCATTTCCCAGGTCGTGCGTTTCGAAGCGGCGAACGTCGTATCCGTCCCCCGGAGAACGCATGTCCCAGTCCTTCCTGAAGCGCCGCCTGAGCCAGTGGGGAAGTGCCCTGCTCGTCGCCTGCACCCTGCCGGCGTGCACGTCGTCCAAGCCCACCGCGGAGGGCCTCTCCGTGGCCCCCCAGGCCGACTACAAGCCCCGGGCCGCCCACCGAGATGACGCGGCGCAGGACGGCGCCAAGGACGAGCGCAGGGAGAAGGCCCCCGCGGGCGCCGTGGCGCAGGCGATGCGGCCCGAGGCGCCCAAGGCCGACCCCCACACGTTCGCCGAGACCGAGCACGACGAGTCCTCCGCGGTGGAAGGCGCGCCCATGGAGGAGCCGAGCGCAGTGATGATGGCCGCGCCTCCTCCGCCGAGCCCCGCCACGCTGGGCGGCGCGGGCGCCGCGCCCAGGTCCATGGAGCTCGCCAAGCGCGCGGCCCCCGGCCCCAGCAAGAGCATGCCCAGCCTCCCCACGCGCAAGCCCGCGCAGGACACGCTGGCCCCGGCGGACGCGGACACCACGCACCAGGGCAACACGTTCGAGAACTGGAAGCCCAACGCCTTCACCGAGACGGCCAAGGACGCGCTGTCCACCTTCGCCGCGGACGTGGACACCGCGTCGTACACGGTGGCCCGCCGCTACCTGCAGCAGGGCAACCTGCCGCCGGCCTCCGCGGTGCGCGTGGAGGAGTTCGTCAACTACTTCAAGTACCGCTACGCCCCGCCGGAGAAGGGCGCGTTCACGGTGCACCTGGAGGCGGCGCCCTCCCCGTTCGACTCGAAGCGCCACTTCGTGCGCGTGGGCGTGCAGGGCAAGGTCGTCTCGCGCTCGCAGCGCAAGCCCGCGCACCTGGTGTTCCTCATCGACACCAGCGGCTCCATGGCGTCGCAGGACAAGCTGCCGCTCGCCAAGGAGGCCATCAAGATCGCCGTGAAGAACCTCAACGAGAACGACACGGTGGCCATCGTCACCTACGCGGGCTCGACGCGGGACGTGCTGGCGCCCACGCCCGCCACGGACGTCAAGCGCATCCACGCGGCGCTGGACGAGCTGGAGTCCGGCGGCGGCACGGCGATGGGCTCGGGCATGGAGATGGCCTACAAGCACGCGGTGAAGAAGGCGTCCGGGCAGGTCGTCTCCCGCGTCGTGGTGCTCACCGACGGCGACGCCAACATCGGCAGCGTGTCCCCGGAGTCCATGCTGGAGAGCATCCGCAAGTATGTGGCCGAGGGCGTCACCCTCACCACCGTGGGCTTCGGCATGGGCAACTACCGCGACGACATGATGGAGAAGCTGGCCGACAAGGGGAACGGCAACAGCTTCTACGTGGACAGCTACAAGGAGGCCAAGAAGGTCTTCGAGACGCAGCTGACGGGCACGCTGGAGGTCATCGCCAAGGACGTGAAGCTGCAGGTGGAGTTCAACCCCGCCGCCGTGAGCCGCTACCGCCTGGTCGGCTACGAGAACCGCGACGTGGCGGACAAGGACTTCCGCGACGACAAGGTGGACGCGGGTGAGATTGGCGCGGGCCACAACGTGACGGCGCTGTACGAGGTGGAGCTGGTGAAGGGCGCCAGGGAGTCGCTGGCCACGGTGCGCGTGCGCGCCAAGGCGCCCAACGGCACGGAGGCCTCCGAGCAGGCCTTCCCGCTGGAGCGCTCGCTGCTGCGCGACTCGTTGGAGGCGGCCTCGCCCGACTTCCGCTTCGCGCTGGCCGTGGCCGCCACCGCCGACGTGCTGCGCGGCAACCCGGCCGCCGAGGGCTGGAGCCTGGCCACCGCGCAGAAGCTGGCCGAGGGCGCCGTGGGCGGTGACGCGGACCGCGCCGAGTTCGTCCGGCTGGTGACGCAGGCCCGCGCGCTGTCGGGTGCCTCGGCGCGCGGTCGCTGAAGAGAGGTTCGCTGTCGGGGGTCGTGGGGTGGAAGGCCCACTGGGGGAGCCTTCCACCCCACTTTTTCATTCCGGCACGCCCGCTCAGAACGCGAGGACGGTGCCCGGCGTGGTGCTGGTGAAGAAGTCGGGGTACGACACCACGAACTCCGGGCCGGTGCCCGTCTCACCGTAGATGACGCCGGCCTTGGTCCCGTAGGACGTCAGCGTCGTGCCGTCCAGCTCGATGGCCACCGACGTCAGGTCAATCGTGCCGGACACCTGGTGGCCATCCCGCCGGACGATGGTCATCGTCTCCGGGTCCACGTGGAAGAAGCTCAGCGTGCGGTAGGGCCCGCCGCCATAGCTGCTCTTGTAGGTGAGGCCCACCGCCACGCCCAGCTCGTTGGCCGCGACGTACAGCGACGGGGGCGCGTAGCCGCTGGACGAGGGCAGGGACAGGCTCGCCGCCGCCCACGGGCACGACGCGGACGCGCGCCGGTGCAGCTTGTTCTCGGTGACGGGAGGCACCGGGGCCTGCGTCACGACCACCGACGTCACCTCGAACGTGCAGCCCCTGGACGTCGCCGTGGACGACAGCGCCGCCTCCCGAGCCTCCAGTGACGCCTCCTGCTCGCTCCCGGGAGCCTCCCCACCGCAGGCGGAGAGGACCGACATCGCACAAAGACAGACAGACTTCTTGAGGAACCCCATGACGTGACAACCCCCGGTTCAGGAATGTGGCGGCGGCACCGTACCACCCCCGCAATGTCTTGCATCCGGAATCGCAGCCAGACAAAGACTCACGCGCTGAGAACCCCAACCCCATCCTCTCCGTCTCCGAGAATCACCTGGAGGCCCGGTCCGCCCACGGCCGCGCTCAGTACGCGACGACGCTGGGTGGGGTGGTGCTGGTGAAGAAGTCCGGGAACGTCGCGATGAAGTTGCTGCCGCTGCCCGTCTCGGTGGGGCTGATGATGCCCGCCTTCGTCCCGCCCGCGGTGAGCGTGGTGCCGTCCGCGCCGATGGCCAGGTAGCCCAGGAAGACGCTGCCGGTGCCCAGGTACACGGCGAAGCCGGTGTTGCGCACCACCGTCAGCAGCTCCGGGTCCACGTGCTTGATGCCCACGGTCCTGGGGGAGCTGCCGCTGTAGCCGCTCTTGACCGTGAAGCCCGCCGCCACGCCCAGGTCATTGGCCACCAGGGACAGGCTGGGTGTGGAGTTGATGGAGGTGCCCAGCCCGATGCTGGCCGCGGGCCACGCGCACGTCCCGGAGGCCAGCCGGCTCAGGAAGATGTCGTGGATGGGTGGCAGCGTGCCCGCGCGCACCACCGAGGTGAGCTCGAAGACACACCCACGGGACACCGCCGAGACCAGCTCCGCCTCGCGGACGTCGAACACCTCCTCGAGTCCGCCCGTGGGCTCCTCCACACCACAGGCCGGAAGGACCATCGCAGCACAAAGAGAGACAGCGCGTCGGAAGCTTCGCATGACGTGACAACCCCCTGGTTCGCGAACAGCGCCCGCACGCTAGCAGCCTGCAAGTCATTGCACCGACATTTCCAGGCAACGGGCCTGGGCACCGGGAGGACGCCTTGCGGTATCCTCCGCCACGTATGCGCCCATCCCACCTGTCCTCCCGAGTGCTGCTCGTTCCCCTCGCCGCCTCCCTCCTCGCCTGCGGCGGCTGCGGAAAAGATGACCCCTCCGGCGGAGGCGTGCCCCTGGGCGAGGAGCAGAAGGGCATCGCGACGTTCTACGACGCCACCGGCGCGGGCAATTGCAGCTACGACGCCAGCCCGGACGACATGATGGTGGCGGCGATGAACACGCCCCAGTACGCCAACAGTGCCGCCTGTGGCCAGTGTGTGGACATCCAGGGCCCCAGCGGCTCGGTGCGCGTGCGCATCGTCGACCGCTGCCCTGAATGCGAGGCGGGCCACCTGGACCTGAGCCGCGAGGCCTTCGCGAAGATCGCCGAGATGCGCCTGGGCCGCGTGGACATCACCTGGAAGGTGGTCTCCTGCGACGTCGCCGGCAACCTGGAGTACCACTTCAAGAACGGCAGCAACCCGTGGTGGACCGCCATCCAGGTCCGCAACCACCGGCTGCCCATCTCGAAGCTCGAGTGGCGACGCGGCGATGGCGCCTGGAAGAACGTGCCGCGCGAGGACTACAACTACTTCGTCGAGTCGGGCGGAATGGGCGAAGGCGCGTTCACCGTGCGCGTGACGTCGTCCACCGGCGAGCAGGTGGAGGACACCCTCCCCCGCGTCCTCGACGACGACAGCGTGCGCGGCACCCAGCAGTTCCGCTGACCCCGAGCACCCCGGACCGAGGCTCGCGCGAAGCGAGCCCCGGCCAGCCCCTCAGCGCCGCAGCATCGAGCGCAGGAGCTCCAGCGCCTCGGTGACGTTCTGCCAGACCTGGAGCGACTTGACGCCCTCCCCTTCGCCCTGCACCGCGCGACGGGAGGCCCGCTCCAGGGGCAGCAGCACACCCTCCACCAGCTCGATCTGCCGGCTGAGCTCCGCGGGCGAGGGTCCGGCCACGGCGGTCCGCTGGAGCGCCTCCGCCGGCACCTGGGCCGACACATTCACGGGGCGGTCCGCCAGCGCCGCGAGCGCTCGCGACAGCTGGTCCAGGTACGGCCCGAAGTCCTGCGCGGGCGCCTGCTGGACGACGGGCGCCTGTACGGGCATGGCCGCGCGCTCCGTCAGCGCCTTGAGCAGTTGGGCCAGGTGCTTGAGGTACGGCGTCAGATCCGGGCTCGCGGCGACGGGCGCGGCGGCCGCGACGACCGGAGCCTGCTTCACCTCGCGGCCCACCCGCGCCACCTCCAGCACCGCGTCGCGCAGGGCCTCCAGGTACGGCAGGGCCTCGGCCGTGGGGTCCGCCTCGTCATTCGCGGCGCCCTGGGCCAGCTGCGTGGCCGCCTGCGAGACGGCGTCGCGCACCGCGCCGAGCTGCTCCTCGATGCCGCTGAGCTGCCCGGTGACGCGGGCCACGGGGTCGTCCTCCTTGCCCCCCATGCGCTTGACGCGCGCGAAGCCCTGCTTGATCTCCTCCCAGCGCTTCGCCTTCTCCGGGGTGAGCCGGCCGCGCATCTCCGCCAGCTTCAGCAGATTCTGCTCCGCGGCGGTGGTGAGCGTCTGGGACTCGCCCTGGTAGTGGTCGTCGATGAGCCGCTCCAGCTCCGCGTCCGTCATCGCGGACACGAGCTTCTCCGTCAGCTTGCTCATGTTGCGGTAGCTGCCCTGGAGCTTGAAGGCCGGCTCGGTGCGGAAGCGCTCGTCCTGCGCCGCCGAGGCGATGTACTGCATGTTCACCTTCAACAGCACCGACTGCACCCGGAACATCCGCTGGAAGATGGCGATGATCTCCTGCAGCTCCGCCGCCGCGTAGCCGTGCTTCATCTCGCCCGCAGGCACCTCCTCGCCCTGGGCCATGCGGATGAGCCGATGCGTGTCCGCCGAATCCCGCGTGGCCAGCGGCGCCGTCACCGTGTTGGAGGTCAGCGCGTTCTCCAGGTAGCTCAGCGCGAACAGGTGCTCCTTCCCGTCCAGGATGTCGCCCAGGTTGTACGTGTCCGCGCGGTTGGCGAGCATGTCCGGGATGCGGAAGCGCTCCCCCGTCTCCGTGTAGGGATTGCCGGCCATGACGACGCAGAACTTCTTGCCGCGCAAATCGTAGGTGCGCGTGCGGCCATTCCAGACGCCCTCGACGCGGCGCTGGCCGTCGCACAGGGAGATGAACTTCTGGAGCAGCTCCGGGTCCGTGTGCTGGATGTCGTCGAGGTAGAGCATCACGTTGTTGCCCATCTCGAAGGACAGGTTGATGCGCTCCACCTCCTGCCGCGCGGTGGCGTTGGGCGCCTCCGCCGGGTCCAGCGACTTCACCGAGTGCCCCAGCGCGGGGCCGTTCACCTTGACGAAGGTGAGGCCCAGGCGGCTCGCCACGTACTCCATCAGCGTCGTCTTGCCGTAGCCCGGCGGCGACATGAGCAGCAGCATGCCCATGCGGTCCGTGCGCTTGCCCTCGCCCGCCGCGCCGAGCTGCTTGGCCAGGTTGGCGCCGATGAGCGGCAGGTACACCTCGTCGATGAGCCGGTTGCGCACGAAGGACGACAGCACCTTCGGCGTCAGCTCCTCCAGGCGCAGCTTGCGCCGCTCGCGCTCCAGCAGGTCCCGCTGCAACGCGCGGTAGGCCTGATACCGGGGCACGCGCAGCTGCCGGAACTCGCCCAGGCGCGCCAGGAACTCATCCAGGCGCAACGGCAGCTTGCGGTCCTGGATGCGCGGGTGGCTGCCCAACAGGCCCGTCACCTCGGCCGCCGTCAGCGCGCCCGCGGGCTCGCGGTCCAGCTTGCGCTCGGTGAGCAGCAACACCGCCGTCTCCAGCACGAAGTAGCCGGAGTCCCCGGGGCCGCCGTCCCGCTGCGCGAGCCACGCCTGCACCCACGCGCGCGCGATGTCCAGCCGCGACGCCAGGTCCTTCTCCAGCCCGCGCAAATCCTCCTCGAAGGCCGTGCGCGTCCCCTGCCGCTCCAGCTGCGCCAGGAACGCGTCCCGGAGCACCAGCGCCTCGCCGCTCGTGGTGAAGCGGGGCCGCTCCACGGCCAGCTCCTCCACCAGGTAGCCACCCGCCAGCCGCGCCTCCGCCGGCGAGTGCGAAAGCCCCTGCGCCTTCAGGAAGGCCCCCACGGCCTCGCCCAGCGCCATGCCCAGCTCGTGCAGGCCGCCCGCCGCGGAGAACGTCTGCCGCAGCCGCGCGAGGCTGCGCGCCCGACGGTGCAGGAGCGCCCGCGCCGCCTCCTCGGTGTCGAAGGCCCAGTACAGCGCCGCCAGGGCGCGAGGCACCGGAGCGAAGCGCAAGAGGCCCGCGCCCTGGTGCAGCGCCAGGAGCTTCTCCAGCACCGCGGCCGCGTCCACGTCGTGCACGCCGCGCTCGTAGCCCTCGTCGAAGCGGTCCGCCGCGTACGCGCGCACGGGCTCCAGCAGCGTCCCGCCGATCACCGCCGCGTGCAGCCCCGTCAGGGACAGGCCGTTCTTGCCCTCCTCCGCGTCGGAGAGGATGCACGCGGCCAGGTACTCGGCGCGGTACACCTCGCGCGTCTCGGAGACCAGGTGCTGGTCCCAGAGGTCCTTCTGCTCGAGCAGCGCCGGGTCCTCCAGCTTCTGCGCGTAGTCGGAGCCGGTGAGCTGCAGGTACAGCGCGCCGTCGCGCGGCACCAGCGTCAAATCCAACGGCTGGGTGTTGACGTTGAAGCGGTAGGTCCCCAGCTTGATGACGTTGTCGCCGTCCGCGAAGAGGTCCTGCTTGTCGCGCAGCGCGCGCAGGGCGTCCTGCTTGGCGGACTTCAGCCGCGACTGCACCTCGTCCGAGCGCACGCTGTCCTGCAGCGCCATCAGCTGCTCGGAGAGCTGCCGCAGCTTGAGGATCATCGCGTCGGTGGCGAAGTACGCGTTGAGCTCGTCGTCGGACTTGAACGCCTTGGAGCGGCGCTGCACGCCCTGGAGGATGCGCTCCGCGGCGCCGAAGATGCTCTGCGCGCGGCGCTGGCGCTCGTCCACCAGCGTCTGCTTGCGCGCGCCGAACGCCTCCAGCAGCTCCTCGCGCTTCTGGGTGATCTGCCCGAGGAACTCATCGAACTCGCCGAAGCGGCCCTCCAGCTCCTCCAGCTGCACGGTGAGGCGCGACAGGCCCTCGTCGCACTTCTCAGGCACGTCCGCCTGCGCCAGCGCGTTCTCGATCGCCTGCCCGAGCAGCTTGAACTGGGCGCCGAACTCCGCGCGCTTCTCGCGGCCGGACAGCTCCTTGCGCTTGGCGGCCAGGCTCGCGCGCACGCGGTTGAGCCGGCCGAACAGCTCGGAGATGCCCTCCAGGATGCGGGCGCGCGCGAGCGGGTCTCCCACCTGGAGGCCGCCCACCACCTCGCCCAGCACGGTGAGGCCCTGGGCCGTCTTCTCGATGTCCTCGCCCAGCGGCTGCAGCTCCGCCGTCGTCTGCACCGGCTCCAGCTTCGCGAGCAGCTCGTCCAGTCGCGCGGCCAGCGGCTGGAGCGCCTCCCCCTTCTGGAGGAACTCCACGCACGCGGTGCTGGTGGAGTCGGACGCCTCCACCACCGCCTTCTCCAGGGCGTCCACCCGCCCCAGGTCCATGTAGCGGATGTCCTTGAGGGTGATGAGGTGCCCGCGCTGCTGGCGCAGCTCCGCCAGCACCAGCATGAACTCCTCGGCGGTGGTGAGCAGCTCCGGCCGCACCCGCGCGAGCAGCTTCGCCTGGGCCTGCTCCGCCTCCGCCAGGGCCTCCGTGGCGCGCTTCTGGAGGGCGAGCACCTTCTCGAACTCGTCGATGATGAGCTCGGAGGTGCGCCGCAGCGTCTCGATCGGCTCCTGGAGGCCCGTCTCCGCGTGGCCCAGCCAGTAGTACGCGTCCAGCGCGCGCGTGGCCGCGGCGACCAGGTCCTCGTAGGTGCGCCGGCTGGGCTTGTCCGTCTTCGCGATGCGCTGGAGCGTCAGCGAGTCGGAGATGCCGCGCACCAGCTCCGCGTTGCCCACCTTGCCCAGGTACCCGGGCGCGGGCGGCGTCGCCGCCGCGTGCTCGTCCGACGCGAAGGGCGTCTGCCACACCTGCATCGGGTGCACGCGCGTGGGGTCCGCCGACGTCTCGCGGAACACCACCAGCCCGCCGTCCCCGAAGAGGCTGTACCCGTTGCACACCAGCGGGTTCTGCACCTCCTTGCGCACCAGGTTGTACGGGAAGAGCAGGTAGCGCCCCACCTCGCGCTGGTGGAAGACGTAGAGCACGTCCTCGCCATTCGGCGAGCGGATGACCTTCTTGAACTCCATGCCCTCGCCGGTGGCCTCACCGTCGAAGACCTTGTAGTCCCCCGTCTGGAGGTAGTAGCCGCCGGGGAAGATGATGCCCTGGTCCTCGGGCAGCCGGATGCACGCCTGACCGATGGCGTCGATGCGCACCACGTGCTGCGTGCGCGAGTTGAACACCAGGTAGCGCTGCACCTTCTCGCGGAAGGGCAGCACGCGCAGCAGGATGAGCGTGCCCACCTGCGCCCAGGCGAAGCGCGCGTCGTCCAGCGACTGGTTCGCGTCCTCCACCGGCTCGCTGTAGATGCCCAGGCCCGAGGACGTGTTGTCCTCCACCTTCACGGTGAGGTCCCCCTTCACCGTCTCCACGAAGACCTGGTCCAGCACGTTGACGTGCGGGTGGGCGCCCAGCACGTAGTTCTCGCGCGTGGCCACCGTCCACTCGAAGTCGTGCGACGGCGGGAAGGTGTGGTCCTTGTCGCCCTGGTTGTCGAGGTAGGTGGCGTTGCCGTCCGTGTCCAGGCTGAAGCGGAAGACCTTCAGGTCTCTCGCGGACTGGCCCGTCTTGAACACCGCCAACAGGCGCGCGTCCTTGCGCCGCAGCTGCAGGAGCTTCGCGTCCTTGTAGTAGCGGTACAGCTCGCCGAAGTCCTTGATGAAGCGCGGGTCCGCCAGGAAGCCGCCAGCTTCCGTGTGCGGCACCGCGGACAGGTCGAAGCCGTCCGCCGTCTTCTCGAAGCGGTGCAGCGAGAACACGTCCGCGACGGACGTCTCCTTCTTCAGCCCGATGAAGACGTTGTAGCCGAAGAGCAGGTACTTGCCGACGCTGACGATGTCGCGCGCCACGCAGTTGTTCTCGGTGCGCACGCGCTCGTTGCCGATGACGGCCAGCTCCGTGCCACCGAAGAACGCCTTGCGCCGCGCGTTGAGGTCCGCCGCCTTGGTGCCCAGCGCCTCCGCCTGCGCGAGCAGTCGCGTCCGGATGACCTCGTAGCTGCCCCCCTCTAGCGCGACCTCGCCCGTGGGCGCCGCGCCCTTGCCACCTTCAGTTGCCATGAGTGCTCACCGGAATTGCGCATGGACCCCGCCCCGTCCCCCATCGAGGGGACGCCACCCCGGATGGCCCGGGGCGGAGTCGTCGTGACGTCATGGCCGCCACCGCACGGCTCGCGCGGCGATGGCGGCCCCCTGCTGATGGCCTCAGCCCTGCTTGTCGGCGGAGGCGGCCTTGCCGTCGGAGCCCAGCAGGGCCTTCAGGCTCGCCGCCGTCGCGTCCGTCGCGCTCGGCGTCATGCGGTGCAGCAGCGCGGCCACGGCCAGGTTCTGCGCGTCGTTGCTCAGGCCCGGCTTGGAGAGGATCTCCTTGAGGTCCGCCGGCAGGTCCTTCTCGCCGTTGACGTACCCGCCCAGCGCCTTCTTCAGCGACTCGCTGTGGTCCAGCGCGCCGTCCACCGCCGTGCCGAAGGACACTGCCTTGACGAAGCGCTCGAAGAACTCGCCGTCGCCGCCGACGATGTTGAACTTCGAGTTGGCGAACGCCTTGGCCAGCACCTCCGCCTGCGCCTGCGCGATGTCCTTGCGCACGCGGATGTTCTCCAGCTCCACGTCGCGCTCCTTTCCGAGCCGCAGGCGGAACTCCTCGTGCTCGCGCCCCACGCCGTCCATCAGCTTCATGGACGCCGCCTTCTCCGCCAGGCCCCGGGCCTCGGCGAGCAGCTTCTCCTGGATGGCCGCGGCCTCCGCCAGCTGCTTCTCCTTCGTCGCGATGGCCTCCGCCTCGCCGCGCTTCTGGATGGCGACGGCTTCCGCCTCCTGCACGCGCGCCCGGGCCAGGCCCTTCTCCTGCTCACCCGCGGCCTCCGCCAGGAGCTTCTCGCGCACCGCCTGCGCCTGGGCGTGGCCCTGCTTCTCGATGACGCCCGCCTCGGCCTCCTGCACGCGCACCTGCGCCATGCCCAGCTTCTCCGTGGCCGCGGCGTCCGCCTCCTTCACGCGGATGCCGGCCAGGCCCGTCGCGGCGGCCTCCGCCTGGATGCCCTCGGCCAGGCGCGTCTTCGCCTTGGCCGTCTTGTCCGCGGCCTCCAGGTCCGCCTCGGCCAGGGTGAGCTTCTCCTTCGCCATGTACACCGCCATCTCGCTGTTGGCCTTGGCGGCGTTCACGTCCTTGACGGTCTTCTCCTGCGCCTGGCCCTCGGCGGTGATGATGAGCGCCTGCTTCTTGCGCAGCGCGTCCGACTCCACGCGCAGGTCCTTGATGCGCTCCTCCTCCTGCGCCACCGTCTTCTCCACGGCGATGCGCGCGCGCACCACGTCCGCGATGTCCTTCTTCTGCTCCTCCAGCGCGCGCTCCTTGGCGATGCGCTCCAGCTCCGTCTCACGCTCCCGGCCGATGGCCGCCAGCGAGCGGGCGCGCTCCACGTTCTCCGCCTCCACGCTCACCTCGCGCTCGCGGTGCTTCTGGGCCACCTCGATGTCGCGCGTCTTGTTCTGCTCCTGGACGAGGATCTCCTGCTCGGCCTTGATGCGCGCCAGCTGCGCCTTGGAGTACTGCTCCTGCTTGACGCGCTCGGCCTCCGCGGACTCCTCGGCCTGCACGGACTCAATCGCGCGCTTCTGCTTGGCGGCCGCCTCCTCGCGCTGACGCTCCAGCTCGAAGATGCTCTGGTCGGCCTCGACGTTGCGCTTGGTCACCGCCTGGCGCTCGGTCTGCTTGAGCTCGTTGGTGACGATGTTCTGCTCGGTGGTGAGCTTGGTGATCTTCCGGATGCCCTCGGCGTCCAGGATGTTGTCCTTGTCCAACATCTCCACCGGGGTCTGCTCCAGGTAGTCGATGGCGCAGTCCTCCAGCATGTAGCCGTTGAGGTCGCGGCCGATGACCTCCACCACGTTGTCCTTGATTTCGGCGCGCTTGGTGTAGAGGTCCACGAAGTTGAAGTTCTTGCCCACCGTCTTGAGGGCCTCGGAGAACTTCGCCTCGAAGAGCTTCTCCAGCGTCTCCTGATCGCTCGCGCGCACGCAGCCGATGGACTGGGCGACCTTGAGCACGTCCTCGCGCGTCTTGTTCACGCGCACGAAGAAGGTGACCTTGATGTCCGCCCGGATGTTGTCCTGGCAGATGAGGCCCTCCTTGCCGCGGCGGTCGATCTCCACCGTCTTCAGGGAGATGTCCATCACCTCCGCCCGGTTGATGATGGGGAACACCACCGCGCCGGAGAAGGTCACCAGCGGCTCGCTCTTGAGCGTGTTGACGATGAGCACCTTGCCCTGGTCCACCTGCCGGTAGAGACGGACGATGGTGAGAATGATGCCGGTCAGGAGGATGACACCTCCGCCGACGGCGGCTACCAGCGTGATGGGATCCATGGCCTTTTCCTGTGAAGTATTGACGGCGGGCCTTGTATCAGGCGCCAGGGATCCCCCGCGAAAGCCCCCTGGCGTCGAATCCATTCACGGCCCGCCCCCCTCTGAAGCGGACCCGTGCCTCGACTCAAGTCATGCGCGCGCCCGGGAGCGCGCCAGCGCCGCGGCCCGCACCGGGTCGCGAAGCTGGTCCATCTCCTCCGGCAACAACCAGTCCACCGGCTCCACCTCGTACGCGTCGAGCTCGGCATCGTACGCGAGCACCAGGGCCGGGTCTCCGCGCTTCAGGCCGTTCGCCTTGGCGCAGATGACATTCAAGATGATGCCCGCGCCGCCGTCCTCGAACGTGGCGTGGCCGTTCCTGTCCGTGACGCTGCCGCTGGAGATGGTGCACACCCGGCCGAGCAGCGAGTCACGCCCCGGCGCCTTGTGCGCCACGAACACGGGCCGCAGCGGCCGCACCGCGAAGCCGGAGATGACCAGGCCCGCGATGAAGCACAGGATGCCCAGCGTGGAGTTGATGAGCCACGAGGGCAGCGCCCCGCCGAGCAGCGCGTGCGCCGGCGGCGTGGCCAGCAGCGACAGGAACCACGAGAAGAACGACACCAGGCTCACGGACACCGTGAGCGGAATCCCCGCGAAGCCCAGCGTGGAGAGGATGCCCCCGTCCACGTGCGCGTCGTGGTCATGCCCCGCGAGCGCCTTGCCGCCCTGGAGCGCCTCGCCCGCCGCCTTCGCCCCGCCCTCCAGCGAGCCCGCCAGCGCCTTGCCGCCACCCTCGATGGCCGCGCCCAGCGCCTTGCCGCCCGACTCGAAGTCGACGTGCCCGCCGTCCAGCAGGTCGATCCCCACCGCGCCCACGATGACGAACAGCCAATAGGTCAGCACCACGCCCATGGCGGTGGTGAAGAGGGCGGTGGGGAACGCGAGGATGGCGTCGAAGAAGGGCGTCATCAGCGCTCCGGACTCTAATCCACGGGCATTCCCTGCGAAAACCGGGGGGGTCGTTTTCCTGCCTGCTCCACGGGCGGGAAAGCAGAGGCGACCTTCGTTGCCGCGCGCGCTCGGGATTGGCACCTCCAGAGGGCCGGGACCCAAGGGTTCCCGGGGTCCACCTCCACCCGGAAGCCGCGAAATGCAAGCCACCGCCGCCACTGCCCGCCCGCCTCGAGCCCCCGCCCGGAGCCGGGGTCTCACGCGGCTGGAGCGGCTCCAGCAAGAGGGCCTGCGCCGCGTGGGCTCACCAGCCCGGGGCTTCCGCTACGTGGACGCGAGCGGAAGGCGCGTGGACGCGAGGACGAAGGAGCGCATCGAGGCCTTGCGACTGCCGCCCGCGTGGCGCGACGTGTTCATCTCCCCCTCCCCCACCGCGAGCCTCCAGGCCGTGGGCCGCGACGCCGCGGGCCGCTGGCAGTACCGCTACCACGCCGCGTACCGGAGGAAGGCGGACGAGGCGAAGTTCCGGCGCATCGTCGGCTTCGCCCGGGCCCTGCCGCGCATGCGCAGGCGCGTGAACGCGGACCTGCGGCGCCAGGGGCTGGGGCGCGACAAGGTGCTGGCCGCCACCCTGCGCATCCTGGGCACGTGCTTCATCCGCCCGGGCAGCCAGCGCTACGCGGAGGACAACGCGAGCTTCGGCATCGCCACCCTGAGGAGGAACCACGTGCGCGTGTCCGGGGACACGGTGTCGTTCGACTTCCCGGGCAAGAGCGGCAAGCAGCAGCACCGCCAGCTCACCGACCGGCGCGTCGCCACGCTCGTGCGCAAGCTCCTGAAGGTGCCCGGGCGGGACGTGTTCAAGTTCGTGCTGGATGACGGGCTGGTGGTGGACGTCCGCCGGCGCCACATCAACGCGTACATCCAGGAGGTCATGGGCGAGGACTACAGCGCCAAGGACTTCCGCACCTGGGCGGGCACCCTCATCTGCGCGTGCGCCCTGGCCCGGGCCCGGGCCCGCGCGAAGCAGGCGAAGGGCCCCGCGCTCAAGAAGAGCATGGTGGCCGCGGTGAAGGAGGTCGCCGAGCACCTGGGCAACACGCCCGCCGTCGCGCGCTCCTCGTACATCTACCCGTCCGTGCTGGCCCTGTTCGAGCGGGGCCAGGTGGTGGACCGCTACTTCGACTCCGTGGACGAGCTGACGTCGTCGCGCGGAGACCGGCTGCACTGCTCGGAGAAGGCGCTCTTGCAACTGCTCGACACGCCCCGGCGCCGGCCCGACGCGTGAGCCGGGCCGGGGCCCCTCCCGCGCCTAGGCCGGGACGACCTCCACCACGCTCGGCGGCATGTACGTGGGCAGCACGCGGTGCACGCGCAGGCCCGCCTTCTCCACCAGCGCGGAGTACTCCGGGCCCGTGCGCTCGCGGCCGCCCACCAGCACCAGCATGGCCATGTCGTAGAGGTTGCCGAAGTGCGGCACGTTGTCGCCCGGCAGCACCGTCTCCACGATGAGCAGCTTGGACTGCGGGCCCATCGCCTCGCGCATGTTGGTGAGGATCTTCAGGCTGCGCTCGTCGTCCCAGTCGTGGAGGATCTGCGACAGGATGTAGACGTCGTGGCCCGCCGGAATCTTGGCGAAGAAGTCGCCCTCCAGCACCTGGCAGCGGTTGCCCAGCCCCATCCCGTTCAGCCGCGCCGTCGCCTCCGCCTTCACGTGCGGCAGCTCGAACAGCGCGCCCTTCAGGTGCGGGTGCGACTGGAGGATGTGGCCCAGGAGCGTGCCCGTGCCGCCGCCCACGTCCACCACCGAGCGGACCTGCGAGAAGTCGTACGCGCCCACCACCGCCGGCGCGTTGAGGCTCTGGTACGCGGCCATGCTGCCGTTGAAGATGGCCGCGTCCTCCGGATGACTCGACAGGTAGCCGAAGAAGCTGTCCCCCATGAACTTCTCGACGGACGGCTGCCCCGTCTTCAGCGACGACACCAGGTCACCCCAGGCCGACCACGACAGCAGGTGGCCATGCGCCCGCAGCGAGCCGTACACCGAGCCGGGGCTGTCCTTGCGCAGCATCTCCCCCAGCTCCGTCAGCCCGAAGGCCTGTGTCTGTTCGTCCTTGATGAGCACGCCCAGCCCGCTGAGCAGCCGGAGCATGCGGCGCAGCGCGGGGGCATACGTGCCGCTCGCCTGCGCGAGCTCCTCCGCCGTCTTGGGCACGTCACCGATGATGTCGGCGATGCCGAGCTCCGCCATGATTTGCAGGCTGCGAGAAATCCAGAATCCGTAGACCATCTGGGTCATCACCGCCGCGGCCGGCGGAGAGCTGGGAGCAGCGGAGGGAGCACTGTTGACGGAACGAGGTTGCTGGCTCATGCAGGGGGGACCTTGCGCGGGGGGGAGGGACGGCCCCGCAATTCTGGAACCTAAAAGGTAGGCAGTAAAAGCCAATTGATCCGCTCCCCCTGAAACTCCGTTATTTCTCGTCTTGAGCGCCTACATCACCCACCGTCAAGCCCTGCCTCCCGGTGAGCTGGAGGCCCTCCGGGACGCCCTGCTCGGCTCGCGCTTCGTGGCGCGCAGCCCGTTGATGGGGACGTTCCAGGGCAGCCGGGGCTTCGCCCTCATCTTCACCCGGGAGGGCCGCCCCACGCTTGAGGCGCGCTTCCCCTTCCTCACGCCCTTCCTGGCGCGCGTGCTGGAGCCGGGGAGCGCGCGGGGCCTGCTGCCGTGGCGCGAGCGACTGTTCAGCGGACGACAGCCCCGAGCCGAGCCGAACGCCTTCTATCTGAACCTCCTGCTGCTCGACGCGGGCATGGGCGTGGGCCGGCACATCGACGCCACGCTCCAGGGGCCCAGCGGCGTGCCGGACGCCACGCCCCGCCACGTCAGCGTGCTCTACCTCCAGGTGCCTCCGGGCGCGCGAGGCGGCGCGCTGCGGCTGCTCGAGGACAACCGCCCGCTGGGTGAGGTGCGGCCGCGCCCGGGACTGCTGGTGCACTTCCAGGGACACCTCCAGCACGAGGTGCAGCCCTTCATCGGCGCAAGCGACGACACCCAGCGCGCCAGCCTCGTGTGCGAGCAGTACGTCTTCGCGCCCGAGGCCCTCGCGCGCCTGCCGCCCTTCCGCATCCAGTCCAAGGCGGGCTTCGCGGCCTACCTGGACTCGCAGCGCGAGCGCACCGACGGCTGACCCGCATCCGTACTGCTGGTGTCACCGGATTGCGCGAAACCAAGAAATCAATGTGAGGAGCAACTTCCAGGCAGGCTGCGCGGATGACTCTTTGCGGCATCTCCTGGAGCAAGGGGGAAGCCGCGAAGCGAAGTAGCGAAACCCCATGGAGGCAACAATGAGGTGGAATTCCCCGCTGCGGCGCGGCCTGTTCGGCGCCGTCACCACCATCTTGGCCCTGGGCGTTGGCTGCGGTCCCGCATCCGACGCGAACGAGCCTCAACCCCCGACCCCTGAAGCACCCGCCGAGTCATTGCAGGTGGAGCTGGATGACGCGTTCGTCGCCGTTCCGCGCAAGGTGAGCGCCGAGGAGCAGGGCCGGGTCGTCCAGCGACTGGACGGCTCCGTGTCCAACTCCGGCGAGAGCTTCTACCTGGCCATCCGCAAGAGCGAGCTGGGGCAGCGCTGGTTCATGTCGGCGTACCTCAAGCAGCTGCACCCCGGCGCGGTGTACTACGGCGCGGCGTCCTCGCTGGGCACGCGCGTGGTGAGCTTCAAGGAGCAGAACGGGAAGCTGTTCGTCTTCGACGCGGATGACCGCAAGACGATGAGCGACGTGTTCGACCCGGAGGTGCTCATCGAGGCGTGGCCCATCGTCAACGACTACGGCGCCTTCAACGTCCTGCGCGGCTCCAACAGCTACATCCTGGTGGACCCGACGGCGGGGCTCAACCGCTACGGGGTGATGGGCGAGGCCTACGGCGCGACCGGCGTGCGCTTCCAGACGGAGCTGAGCTTCGCGCAGCGCTTCCGGAAGATCTCCGACGGCGTCACGTTCGAGCAGGTGTTCACCGGCTACGCGGACGTGCCGGACCCGTCCGCGCCGGACTTCCTGGAGGACAACCTGTTCCGCACCTCCGGCACGCTGGGAATCGCCCTGCGCCAGTACAAGGAGGGCCAGGGCTACACCCCCACGGAGCTGCCGTGGCTGGAGCACTACTTCCGCGGTGAGCCGCGCATCCTCCCCAACACGGGCTACGTCACCCAGACGGCGGCGAAGTGGAACATCCGCCCGGGCATGAAGCCCATCAAGTGGATCATCACCGACACGGTGAACAAGGTGCAGGCCGACCCGCGCTTCGCCAACTACGACGTGGTGGCGGCGGTGAAGCGGGGCGTCGAGGGCTGGAACCAGGCGTTCGGCTTCAAGGTGTTCGAGGCCTCCGTGGGCGCGACGTCGGGCTTCGCGGACGACGACAAGAACGTCATCATCTTCGACCCGGACGCGTCCGCGGGCTTCGCCTTCGCCGACTGGCGCCTCAACCCCAACACCAGCGAGATTCGCGGCGCCACCGTCTACGTCAACGCGCTGTGGCTGGAGCTGGCCGACGGTGAGTTCGGCGACGACGCGCAGGCCGCCGTCGCGGCGAAGCTGAAGAACGCGCGCAAGCCGGTGCGCATGTCGTGGGGCGGCTTCGACAAGGACCACCTGTGCGCCATGCCCCTGCCCCCCATGCGCGACGACGCGCTGGCGAAGCACAAGAAGCTGCCGGGGCCCGCGGCGGAGACGCAGCGCACGAAGAAGGAGAAGGTGGAGGCGTACCTGACGCACGTCATCCTCCACGAGGTGGGCCACACGCTGGGCCTGCGCCACAACTTCGCCGGCTCGCTCGTGTACACCGGCGCGCCCAACAGCCCGCGCTCCAACTCGGTGATGGAGTACGTGTACGATCCCGACGCCATCTTCGTGGACACGCCGCAGTCCTACGACGTGCAGGCCGTCCGCTACCTGTACGATTTGTCGCCGGACGAGCCCACGGAGCTGTTCTGCACGGACGAGGACACGGAGCTCGAGCCGTACTGCAACCCGTATGACCGCTACTCCGACCCGCTGGGCGCCTTCTACGGCTCCACGTACGCGCTGGTGCAGGAGCTGCTGCTGTACGAAGTCCTCCCCTTCCCGCTGCTCGCGGGCTCGTTCGACTACTACCTGAACGCGACGCTGCAGTGGGCGCGCTCGGGCGTGGAGGTCGACCAGACGTACGCGTACGACGTCGCCATCGCGGCCGTGCGTCCTCCGCTCGCGGTTCCGCCGGACGCGGGCCCGGGCTACGGCGCGGTGGCCGATGACCTCGCCCGTCGCGTGCTGTCCCGCCTGTACCTGGACCCGCTCGCGGCGCGCGGCAGCTTCACGGCCACGCCCGGCGAGGACAGCGCCATCACGCCGCAGGTGCTCGCGGACATCCACGGCATCCTCATCAACGTGGACGGCGTGCGCGGCTTCCAGTCCCGCCGCGCCATGGTGGACATCCTGAAGAACATGCAGAGCCTGCCGGCCTACGTGGCCCTGCGCCAGGGCCGCGACGCGGTCCAGGCCCAGCTGGGGACGCTCAGCGGCACCGAGCTCATCCAGGCCGAGGACCTGCTGGCGCGCATCCAGGCCGCGCTGTCGCCGTACTACCGCTGATGCCGTGAAGCCCGGGGCCTGGTGCGCCGGGCTTCCGACCGGGGCCTCCGCCGCTCGCGACGTGCTCGTCGTGGGTGGCGGGGGCCCCAGTGTTTGAAAGGCCCGAGTCGCCGGCGCGCCAGGTGCACCACACTGCGCGTCTGGGAGACAATGGCCCGCCGTCTCGATGGGGGGCGGATTGATTCACAGGAGCGAGGAGGCATCACCGTGGCTGTCGATCCGCAGGGCAACGACATCGAGCGATTTCTCCAGGAAGACCCCGGCGGTCCCCTGGTGATGATGAACCTGGTGAAGTTCAAGGAGGGTGGCCGCGCCTCGTTCGCCGAGTACGCGAACGCCGTGATGCCCTTCATGCTGAAGGCGGGCGCGCAGCCGCTGTACGCGGGCGACTGCTCCACCCCGCTGGTGGCCGAGCCGGGCCAGACGTGGGACGCGGTGATGCTGGTGCGCTATCCGAGCCGCGCCGCCTTCCTGCAGATGGTGAGCGACCCGGAGTACCAGCGCTTCAACCACCTGCGCACCGCCGCGCTGCACGAGGCGGTGATGCAGGCGACGCTGCCGTGGGCCGCGTCGCCCTGAGCGGTGTAGCGCCGACTCAGCGCCCGGCGAGCAGCCGCAGCTCGGCGGTGGGCAGGAAGCCGGGCGGACGTCGGTGGCGGGTGGCCTGCTCGTAGGCGTAGGCGAGCTTGAGCAGCGTGGGCTCGCTCCAGGCCTGACCGATGAAGGACAGCCCCACGGGCAGCCCGCGCACGTAGCCCGCGGGCACGGTGAGGGTGGCGTAGCCGGAGACTGCGGCGGGCGTGGAGCTGCTGCCCAGCCAGTGGTCTCCGTTCACCAGGTCGATGAGGCTGGGAGGCGCCTCGGTGGGGGCGACGAGCGCGTCCAGGCGGTGCTTGCGCATCACCGCGTCCAGCCCCTGCTCACGCGACAGCTTGCGGCACGCGGCCAGCGCCTTGCGGTACTTCGCGTCGGTGAGCGGCCCGCGCGCCTGGGCCTGACGGAACAGCTCCTGGCCGAAGTACGGCAGCTCCCGGTCCGAGTGCTCCTCGTTGTAGCGGATGAGGTCCGCGAGCGTGCGCAGCTTCGTCTGGTCGCCCAGGCTCGCGAGCCAGGCCTCCGTGCCGGCCTTGAACTCGTACAGCATCACCTCGAACTCGTGCTCCTGGAGTTTCTCGACGTTGGGGATGGGCGCCGGGTCGATGATGATGGCGCCCTTGGAGCGCATGACCTCCAGGGCCTGCTCCGCGAGCGCGTCCGTGGCGGCGTGGTAGCCGTAGTAGTGCTCGCGCGGGACGCCGATGCGCGCGCCCTTGAGCCCGTCGGCGTCGAGGAACTTCGTGTAGTCGAGCCCGGTGTGGCCCTCACTGCGCGCGGTCGCCGCGTCCGCGGGGTCGATGCCCGCGAGCACCGTGAGCAGCGCGGCGGCATCCGCCACGGTGCGCGTCATGGGCCCCGCGGTGTCCTGGCTCTGGGAGATGGGGATGATGCCCGCGCGGCTGATGAGCCCCACCGTCGGCTTGAGGCCCACCAGTGAGCACGCCGAGGACGGGGACACGATGGAGCCATCCGTCTCCGTGCCCACGGACACGGCGCAGAAGTTGGCCGAGGTGGCCGCGCCCGAGCCGGAGCTGGAGCCCGACGGCGTCCTGTCCAACGCATAGGGATTGCGGCACTGCCCGCCCCGTCCGCTCCAGCCGCTGGCCGAGCGCGTGGAGCGGAAGTTGGCCCACTCGCTGAGGTTCGTCTTGCCGAGGATGACGGCGCCGGCCGCGCGGAGCTTCGTGACGAGGAAGGCCTCGCGAGGAGGCACCGCGCCGACGAGCGCGAGCGAGCCCGCCGACGTCTGCATCCGGTCCGTCGTGGCGATGTTGTCCTTGAGCAGCACGGGGATGCCGTGGAGCGGTCCGCGCGCGCCCTTGCTCTTGCGCTCTTCATCCAGGGCCTGCGCGATGGCGAGCGCGTCCGGGTTCACCTCGATGACGGACGACAGCGGCAGCGGGCCCGAGCGGTCCAGGGCGGCGATGCGCGACAGGTAGCGCTGGGTGAGGCCGTGCGCGGTGTACTTCCCTTCCCGCATGCCGGCCTGGAGGTCGGCGACGGTGGCCTCTTCCAGCTCGAACGGCGCGGGCAGGGACTTCGTCGCGTCGGGGCTCGCCGAGGCGTCGAGCGTGGCCAGCGCGGTGGCCGCGGCCGTGCCACCGAGGAAGGCGCGACGACTCAGATTCCATTCGGAGGGCGGGAGCTTTTTCATGGCGTCGCGCGCACTACAGCAGTGGTGCATCAACGGCCGCAACCCGGGTGGGACGATTGGAGGAAGTCCCGCGCACGCCGCGTCGCCCTGTTAGCGTACCGGGTCGACATGGCATCGAACCTGACGCTTCTGGCCGGCCCCGACGCACTGCGGCTCCTGCGCGCGCGGGGCCTGCGTGGTGACGACGTGGACGTCGTTCCTGGGGCCTCCGGAGGTCCCAAGTGGCTGGTGCTCGCGGGGCTGGACCGGGCGCTCTTCGGTGGGCTCTTCCAGGGGCGCACCCGTCCGCTGCACCTGATTGGCAGCTCCATCGGCAGCTGGCGGCTGGCGTGTCTGGCGCAGAAGGACCCGGTCGCCGCGCTGCATCGTTTCGAGGCGGCGTACATCGACCAGCGCTATCCGCCCAAGCCCTCCCCCGCCCTGGTGAGCGAGACGAGCGAGCGGATCCTCGACGCGCTCCTGGGCGATGACGGCGTGGAGGAGATCCTCCGCCACCCGTGGGCCCGGCTGCACGTGGTCACCGCGCTGTGCAAGGGACCGCTGGGCGTGGAGCATCCACGCGTGCAGCTGCTCGGGCTGGCGCTGTGCGCCATGGGCAACGTGGTGAGCCGCCGGAGCCTGAGCCTGCATCTGCAGCGCGTCATCTTCGACACGGCGGGCGACACCAGCCCCTTCGTGGGACAGAAGGACCTGCCCTCGGTCCACCTGCCGTTGACGAAGGAGAACCTGAAGCCGGCGCTCATCGCGTCGGGCTCCATCCCGCTGGTGCTCAGCGGCGTGCGCATCCCCGGGGCGCATACGGGCGTATACCGGGACGGCGGCGTCATCGACTACCACCTGGACCTGGACTTCGGCGCGGGCGAGGGCCTGGTGCTCTATCCGCACTTCTATCCGTACGTGGTGCCGGGCTGGTTCGACAAGGCGCTGCGCTGGCGACGGGCGAAGCCGCTGAACTTCCGCAGGGCCCTGCTCATCTCCCCTTCCCCGGAGCTGGTGGCGCGCCTGCCCGGAGGACGGATTCCGGACCGCACCGACTTCGAGCGCATGAGCGACACCGCGCGCATCCGCGCCTGGAACCAGGTGGTCGCCGAGAGCGATCGCATGGGCGACGAGCTCCAGGAGTTGATGACCACGGGCCGACTCGCCGAGCACGTGCGGCCGCTCTGAAGCGACAGCGGTGCTACGTGCGCGCGGGCGGCTCGCTGTCGAGCTGGACCTTGTCCACGTAGCACCAGCCCCAGCGCTCGCCCGGCTCCAGGGAGCGGATGATGGGGTGGTCCGACTCGTGGAAGTGCCGCGTCGCGTGCTTGTTCTTCGAGTCGTCGCAGCACCCCACGTGGCCGCACGTCATGCACAGCCGCAGGTGCACCCAGGTGTCGTGGAGCTTCAGGCACTCCTCGCACCCGCGGGTCCTCGGTCGCACGGGTCGCAGCCGATCGAGGTGGCCACAAGGCCCTGTGCCCGGCTTCGGCAGGAACTCGAGGGTCGCCTGCGTGTCGATGAGCTCCGCCGACGTGCGAGGCGCGGCGGGCACGGGCTCCAGCTCGAGCCCCTCGGGCGCGGGGGTGCGGAACAGCTCGGCGCAACGCTCGAAGGCGTCCGCGGCGCCCTTGAGCACCAGCTCGTCACCGGCCTCGAAGAGGGTGTGGGGCGTGACGGAGGTCAGCGGCACGTCGTCTCGTCGCAGCTCCAGGACTCCAAGGGCGCCGCCCGCGCGCTCGATGAGCGCCGCGACCGAGAGCCCCACGAGGGGCGCGCCCGGGCGCACCGACACGCGGCGGGAGCCGAGACAGTCCTTCTCCAGCGCACAGACGAGCAGCGGCTTCTCCAGCGCGCCGGACATGCGCAGCGCCGCGTAGCCGGAGCGACGCACGGAGTCCTCGTGGCCCTCGATGTCCTCGGGGGATTGGCGGTAGTCCTCGAGCACCGAGGAGAGCACGGCCACCAGGCTCTCCAGCTCCTCGCAGACCACGATGTCCGCGCCGGCCTCGCGCAGCGGCTCCACGTCCGCCACGGCGCGCACGCGGGCGACGAGTCGCAGCGTCGGGTTCTCCATCCGCGCGACAGCGACCACACGGTGGGCCATGGCCGCGTCGTCATCCACGACGAGCAGGAGCTTGGCGCGCTGCACCCCCGCGACGCGCAGCGTGCGCTGTCGGGCGTAGTCGCCGCGGAGCACCGCCATCCCCTCGGCCTCCGCCTCGTTCGCGCCCGGGGGACTCAGCGTGGAGACGAGGAAGGGAATGCCCGAGCCGCGCAGCACGCGCGCGAGCCTGCGTGCCCCATCTCCGTAGCCCGCGACGATGACGTGGTTCTCGTAGCGGGCGAAGGACTCGGCCGCGAGCGCCTCCGCCTCGTCCGTGGTGGGGCCCGCCTGCGCCACCGCGCGATGGACCTTGCGGGTGAGCCGCCCCTGGGCCCAGCCGCCCAGCCGTGACAGCAGCGGCGTGAGCACCATCAACATCACGGTGGCCGCGATGAACGCCTGCGAGCCCTCCTCCAGCCCCGCGGGGAACAGGCCCAGCCGACGACCGCTGCGCTCCAGCACGAAGGAGAACTCGCCCACCTGGGCCAGCAGCAGCGCGCTCTCCACCGCCACCGGCATGCGGTAGCCGAGCGCCAGCACCGCGATGCCCGTGGTGAGGACCTTCACCAGGAGCACCGCGATGATGGCCAGGAGCACCTCCGGCAGGTGCTCCACGAGGAAGCCCACGTCGAGCAGCATGCCGACGGAGACGAAGAACGTGGCGCTGAAGAGGATCTGCAGCGGGAGGATTTCGCCGAAGGCGTGCTCGCTGAAGCGGCTCTCGCTGACCACCAGCCCCGCCAGGAAGGCGCCCAGCGACACGCTCACACCCGCGAGGCTGGTGAGGTACGCGGTGCCGAAGCACACGGCGATGACGGTGAGCAGGAACAGCTCCGGTGAGCACGTGCGCGCCACCACCTCGAGGAGCCTGGGCATCAACCTGCGCGCCACCACGAGCACCGCGACGATGATGCCCAGTGCCTTGCCGAAGGCCCCCAGGAAGTGGAGTGGCGTATCGCCCTTCCCCGCCAGCACGGGCACCAGCAGCACCATCATCACCACGGCCAGGTCCTGGAAGATGAGCAGCCCCAGCGACACCTGCCCCACGTCCGAGGACGTCTCGCCCCTATCTCCCAGCAGCTTGAGGACGATGGCGGTGGAGGACAGCGCCACCAGGAAGCCCGTGAAGAGCGCGGGCCGCCACGCCACGCCGAACAGCATCAGCAGGCCCATCATCCCCACGGACGAAAGGCCCACCTGGAGCCCGCCGCCGCCGAACAGGAGCTTCTGGAGGCGCACCAGCTTCTCCAGGCTGAACTCCAGGCCGATGCTGAACAGGAGCAGGATGACGCCCAGCTCCGCGGCCGAGTTCACCAGCTCCAGGTCCTTCACCAGCTTCAGCGCGTTGGGACCAATCAGCGCGCCGGCGAGCAGGAAGCCGACGATGGGCACCAGCCGGAAGCGATGGCCGACATAGGCCATGAGCGCGCCTGCGAGAATCAGCACCACGATTTCCTGCAGGAACGGCGCGGTAGCGGTGGCGAGCTGGGGCATGGGGCGCGACACGCAGGCCCCGCGATGGGCCCGCCGTGTGCCTCCAGCCTGCTCCGGGCCCGCGTCCGGGCTTCATGCCCCACGGGAGCATTCGTGCACCAGTCAGCGCCCGCTGCCGCGCGAAAGCTCAACGGCCGACACCCTCGCGCGAGGATGCCGGCCGTCGGACTGCTTCAGACTGTCTCGAGCGACTCCGGGTCCGGGCCTGTCAGGCACCCGGCCCCGGAGGGTGCCGCCTCTCCGAAGAGAGGCAGCGTCCGGCTCAGCTCACGCGGCGACGACGGTGCAGCAGGCTGAGGAGCGCCAGGGCCATCATGCCCGCCGGAGCACCCGCGCCCGTGGAGGAGCAACCCCCGCCCTCGTCCGGCCTGGCCGTCGCCTGCACGGTGACGCTGTGCGAGGCGCCGCTGGGGTCCTTCACCGTCAGCTTGAAGCTGAAGGTAGCGCTCTCGCCGTCCAGGTCCGGCACGTCCACGCTGAGCACCGCGCGGGTGGACTCGTTGAGCGTGACGCTCGGCCCACCCGTCTGCTCCCACTTGTACGTCAGGGCATCACCATCGGGATCGCTGGACTCCGAGCCGTCGAGCGTCAGCGACGTCTGGGAACCGTTGACGATGATGCGGGCCTTCGCCACCGGGTCCTGGTTCGGAATCGGCGACGGGGTGACCTGCACGTCCACCGTGTCGCTGGCGATGACGCTGCCATCGCTCACCGTCAGGCGGAACGTCAGCGTCTCGGCGGCCGACAGGTCCGGCGCCGTGAACGTCGCCACGGCGGAGGTGGCATTGGACAGCGCCACCGCCGTACCCGCCGTCTGCACCCACGTGTACGAGAGCGTGTCACCGTCCTCGTCCGTCGCCGAGCCGCTCAGCGTGGCCGTGGCGCGCGCGGCCACGGTGCCATCCAGACCCGCGTTCACCGTCGGCGCGCGGTTGACGTTCAGCACGTCCACCGACACGTCCTGGGTGGCGCTGGCCGTCCCGTCGGACACCGTCACGCGGAAGGTGAGGACGGCGTTGGCGGCCACCTCACCCGTGGCGAACGTGGCCGTCGCCGTGTTGGCGTTGTCCAGCGTCACCGGCGTACCGGTCAGCTGCGTCCAGGCGTACGTCAGCGTGTCGCCGTCGGCGTCCGAGGCCACGGCCGTGAGCGTGGCCGTGCTGCGCTCGTTCACCGTCACGGACGTCGCCGTCACCACCGGCGCGCGGTTCGCGGGGTGGATGACCACGTTCACCGTGTCGTTCACGCTCGTCTTGCCGTCGGACACCGTGAGGCGGAAGGACAGCGTCTCGTCCCCCGTCACCTCGGGCGCGACGAAGGTCGCCGTCGGCGTCGTGTAGTTCGCGATGGCCACGGGCGTACCGGACACCTGGGTCCAGAGGTACGTCAGGGGGTCGTTGTCCGCGTCCGTCGCGGCGCCGGACAGGGTGACGGTGCTGCGCTCGTCGGCGGATCCATCCGCGCCCGCGTTCACCGTGGGAGCGCGGTTGACGTTGCGCACGCGCACCGTGACGTTGTCGGAGGTCGTCAGGGTGCCGTCGCTGACGGTCAGCCGCAGGACGATGTTCGAGTCGACGGCCACTTCGGGCGCCGTGAAGGTGACCGTCGGCGTGGTCGCGCCGGACAGCGCCACCGCCGCGCCGGACACGCGCGTCCACTGGAACGTGAGCGAATCGCCGTCGGCGTCCGTGCCGCTGCCCGCCACCGTGACGAGCGTGCGCTCGTCCACCGTGAGGTCAGGGCCCGCGTTGGTGACGGGGGGACGGTTGAAGCAGACGCCCGTGTCCGCCACCAGGCTGGTGAACGGGGTGTTGGTGATGCCCGTGAAGGCGATGTTGTCGATGGCCCAACCCGTCGTGCCCGTCGCGTTGTCCGTGCCGATGCGGAAGCGCAGCTGCACCGTCTTGCCCGCGTACGTGGTGCCCAGGTTCAGCGTGGCGGCCACCAGGTTCGGGAAGCCCGCGCTCGTGCCGACGATGGCCTGACGGCCCTGCAGGTTGTTGATGATGCCCGCGGCCGTGTTCAGCGTGCCGCCATAGAGCGGAGTGCCGACGTCCACCCATGACTGCCCGCCATCCTGGGTCAGCTCGATGACGGCGCCGTCGTAATAGACGGTGGGGTTGGTGCCCGTCTCGAACTGGTAGGCATGGTCGAACCGGACGATGAGGTCCCCCGTCTCCGCCACGTTCAGCTCCGGCGTCTTGAGCCAGAAGTCCGTGGGTCGACCCGCGGCCTGCCCGAGGAACGCGCGGTTCAGGCCACGCGTGTCCAAGGTGGTGAAGGAGAAGTACTGCTCGGTGATGCCACCACCCTCGGCGGACTCCATCTCCCATGGCAGCAGGAGGATGTTGGACTGGACCGTCTCCGTGGTGCTGGTCGCCGGCGCCTCGTTGTAGTTCGTCGTGGCGGCCATCGAGGCGACCACGTCTCCGGGGTTCGCGCTGTCGGGATCCCGGAGCGCGACGGTGAACTCCGCGACCGTGCTGGGCGCCGCGTCCGTCAGCGTCACCGGCACGGACACCGTCGCCTGCTCGAAGGAGCCCAGCGCGGGGATGGCGACGACACCATTGTTGCCGAGGGTGATGCCCCGCGTCGGGGAGATGACCGTGGCGGTGCTCGCGTTCGCCGGCACCGAGCCATTGTTGATGACGGTCAGGACCAGGCGGCCCGTCTCGCCGTTGTCGAGCACGCCGTCGCGATCACACGAGCCCGTCGGAGAGTCGTCCGCGAGCGTGAGCGCCACGAACTCGAGCGAGGCGCCAACCTTGAAGCTCTCGACGACGCCCGCATGCGTGGTGGAACCGCGCGGCGGGGAGATGGCGCCCGGGCCCATGCCGCGCTTGGCGAAGGCCACCCAGAAGCGCTGCGCATCCTCGGGATCATTCGCCTCGGCGGCGGCGATGAGGGCGTTGCGCGCCTCGTTGTAGGTGGGCGCGGCCGGCGTCAGCATGTAGCCGGTGACCAGGTAGCGCTTCATGCGCGCCTGGGCCTCCTCGAACGGGTGGACCCGCAGCAGGGACGTGTACGCCTCCCAGAGCATGGTGGCCCAGATCTCACCCGAGTTGTGGACCTGCGAGTTGACGCTGGCGCTCGGAGAGATGGGCGCGGTGGTGGGCAGCGGCACCCCGTTCATGATGTGGCGGAACGTCAGCGCGTTCTTCGCCATGTCCGACGAGTAAGCCACCCGGCGGATGCCGTAGAAGGCGCTGTCCAGGGAGATGGCGCGCGTGGCGAACTCGCCCGGGCCGTAGGCGCCCATCCAGTTGGCATTGGACTCGACCTGGATGTCCTCCGGACGCGTCATCATCAGCAGGCCGTGGAAGTCCGCCCAGCCCTCGCCCATCGCGCGGCCCTGGTTGTTGGTGAGGCCGGCGGCGTTCTGGACGAGGCGGTTGCTGATGTAGTGACCCCACTCGTGGGCCACGATGAAGTTGTCGACGGTGCCATCCGGCCGGTACGTCGCGGTGCGGTTGAGGTGCAGCGTCAGGCCCGGCGCGTTGCGGATGCGGGTCGCATCCGGCAGGGTGATGAGCACCACGGGAATGCCGATGGTCCTCGAGGAGCCACCGAGGTTCGCGACCGCGCCCGCCACGTTGTTGGCGATGATGACGGCCGCGGCGCCAGCCGCCTCCGCGTTCTGCACCTTCACGACGAAGGAGCACTCAGGGGGGCCGCCTCGGTCGATGATGGCGATGTTCCCCGCCACCTCCGCGGCGTTGGTGAGGGGGCTGCAGCCATCACGGTCCGTCGAGCCGGGACCCGCCGCGTCCAGCGCGTTGACAGCGGGCCGCGTCAGGTCGAAGCCCTGCGGCCCCATGTCCATCGCGATGCCCACGGGGACACTGCCCGCGACCTCGGCTGGTGCCGTCACCGTCAACGTCGCGATGCGCTCCGCGTTGAAGACGTACATCTGCATGACGGGCGAGGCACCGTCCGCCGGCGTCGACATGTTGGCGTTGTTGGTGCCGCTGTAGTCCTGCGCCTCCGCGAGGACCGGGTCACCGCCGATGCCACCGCGACCGAAGTTGTCGGTCTGCGCGTTGCCCGACGCCTCGTCGAAGCCGGAGTCGTAGTACCAGTCGTGCAGCCAGTTGTTCACGAAGAACAGGCTGGTGGTCGCGGCCGCGATCTGCTCGTCGTTGATGTTGGGCCGCATGTCGAACTGCATCGTCCGGTCGAACACGCCCGGCGCGGTGACGGTGGGCCGCAAATCTCCGGCGGAGAAGCGCGGAGGCGCCACCAGGTCCGCGTAGGCGTCCACGTTGTTGCCCGTGGTCACCGTCGCGTCCGCGGGCAGCCACGGGTCGTTCCGGCTGAAGGGCGCGTTCTGCAGCGTGATGAGCGCGGGGGGCACGAAGGCCGGGCGGAAGCCGGTGGGCGCGCCGTCCGGGTGCGGGCTCGCGTTGGTGCCCGCGGGGCCGTCATGCGGCGTGTACGGAGGCGTGGTGTCCGCGAACGCGCGGTAGCTGAAGGCGGCCTCCTCGCGCATGTTCTTGCGCATGAGGACCTGCCCATCCACCGCGGAGATGACGTACGAGTACGCATCCCACTCGAGGCTGTCCTCGCGTCCGCTCTGCACCTCCACGTAGTACGCGGGGACGAGCCTGTCCTCGAACGGGTAGTAGACTGGCCGGGCCCGGGCCGGGACGCGCAGCCCCTCCTCGAGGGGACGCGCGTAGGTCGCGAGCGAGAAGTGCGTGTACCGGTCTCCAGGCCGCGCGCTCTTGACCTGCGCCAGCAGGCTCGCGTCCAGGCGCGTGCCGGTGACGTCCTGGTACGCGGCGGCGATGGCGGCGCTCGCGCTCCCCTTGAACGCCAGGCGCTCGGGGACGGCGCTGGTGGACACGTGCTCGGACAGCGCACCGGACAGGCCCACCACGGAGTTGCCCTTGTCGAGCAGCACCGTCACGTTGTTGCGGAACACCTCGACGCCGCCGAACTCCTGCGTCAGCGTGACGAGCCGGGCGTTGCCGAGCAGCTTCACGGAGGTGACGCGCGCGCCGGCCTCCTCGAAGGAGCGGAGGCCGAAGTCGGAGGCGTAGTCCTTCAGCTGCGAGAGCGCCGCGGCCTCGGGCGACATCTTCGCGAGCTTCGCACGCTGCGCCTTCTGCGCGTCCGTGGTCCGGGCCCAGATGAAGCGAGGAGCACTCGAGCCTGCCGCGGGCAGCGAGACACGCGCACTCGTGTCACCAGCCGCGGACTTGAGCTTCGCGGACTTGGGCTCCGCGGGCTTGGCTTCCAGGTATGCGTCGTAGTTCGGCAGCGTCCGAGCGAAGGAACCGGTACCCGAAAGTACCAGCGCCAGGCCGGACAGCTTGGCAACCAACCTTCTCACGTGGGGGTGCTCCCTTGGGAAAGCGCGGGGGTAGGAAGCCACCCCGAAGAGACGGGTATTGCGCGCCCCGGACAGCTCACCGGGTACACGGATCTCTTCGGGAAGGCCCCCAGGTGACAAATTGTCACCTGTTGAAGAGATTAGTACCTTTACTGATGTAGGTTGAAAGGCGACAAAGCCGTTTTTTCTACGCTCGCGGGAGATTTTCATGGGCACGGGAGACCCAGCGCAAAATTTCTCCAGCAAGAACAGAGGGTTGTAATGTCCCTGGCACACATTCCAGTGAGGACGGACCTACCCAGTTTCTCCAGAGTCAAGTCAGTGATGACCCGCACGGCGGACAAAGTGTCGCGGCGGAGACAGGCGGGACTCGGAGCCCCTCTGGCGAAAGCTCGACGCGAGCCTGGGCAACGGCACGCGGAACTCGCGGAGCAGGACGCCTGAAAAGCGAAACCCCATCCTCCGGAGCGGGAGGATGGGGTCTCTTGAAACATCATTGCGGGGGCAGGATTTGAACCTGCGACCTTCGGGTTATGAGCCCGACGAGCTACCAGGCTGCTCCACCCCGCGTCATGTTGATGTCTGCCTTTGAACACCAGAGGTCCGGCTTTGATTCACCGGACCTCTGGCTTCCTGAATTGCGGGGGCAGGATTTGAACCTGCGACCTTCGGGTTATGAGCCCGACGAGCTACCAGGCTGCTCCACCCCGCGTCAGCGGCGAGGGAGGTAGTACCGCCCCTCGCCGGGGACTGCAACATCTATTTCGAGCGAACCCGAGCACGCATCCAACACGTGCTCGAGCGCGCGGTGTGACTCACTTGCGCAGCTTGCTGAAGAGGTCGGCCATCGTGCCGAAGCCCTTCTTGCCCGCGCCCTGCGGCTGCTGCGTCTTCTGCCAGGCCTCCACCTCGGCGCGCTCCTCCGCGCGGACGGCGGCGGTGACGGACAGGCGGATCTTCCCGGACGCGTCGATGTCCAGGATGGCCACCTTCACCTCCTGGCCCAGCGCGTAGTGCTTGCGCAGATCCGTGCCGCGCTCGGTGCCCGTCTCGCTCGCGGGGAGCAGGCCCTTGCCACCGGCGAACACGAGGAAGACGCCGTACGGCTCGATGCGGTCCACCTTGCCGACGACGACCTGGCCCACCTTGGGACGGGGCGCCGCGGGAGCCGCGGGCGCGGCCTTCTCCGCCGAGGCGGCCGGACGCTCCTCGGGGGGACGCTGCGCCTCCTCCTCGGAGATGCGGCGCAGGCCGATGCGCTTGTCCTTCTCGTCGATCTTCTCGACGGCGACCCAGATGGTCTCGCCTTCCTTCACCACGTCGCGCGGGTGCGCGATGCGGCGGTCGCTCAGCGCGGAGATGTGCACCAGGCCATCCACGCCCGGACGCAGCTCCACGAAGGCGCCGAACTGCTGGAGCCGGACGACCTTGCCCTGCAGACGGTCCCCCTCCTTGAGCTCGGAGATGGCCTTCTTGAACGGGTCCTCCTGCCGCGAGCGCATGGACAGCGTGATGCGCTCCTTCTGCTTGCTCTTGTCGGGGGAGTTGGGCTGCGCGGCCTCCATGCGCAGGATCTCCACCTCCACGTCGTCACCGACCTTCACCACGTCGCTGGGGTGACCCACGCGCGTGTACGAGAGCTCGGAGACGGGGATCATCCCCTCCACGCCGCCCAGGTCCACGAACACGCCGAAGTCCCGGACGCCGGTGACCTTGCCCTTGACGACCTTGCCGTCGCCCAGGTTCTTGCGCGTCTCCGCGGCCAGCTGGCGCTGCTCGTCCTCGAGCAGCGAGCGGCGCGAGAGCACCACGTTGCGGTCCCGGACCTCGGTGACGCGGAACTTGAGCTTCTCGCCGATGAACTGGTCCGGCTTCTCGACGTAGCGCAGGTCCAGCTGGCTGATGGGGCAGAACGCGCGCACGTCGCCGATGGCGACCTCCACGCCGCCCTTGTTCACGCTCAGCACCATGCCCTCGACGGGCATGCCCGACGCGCGGGCCTCGGCCAGCATCGCCATGGACGCGCTGCCCTTGGCCAGCGCGCGGCTCAGCACGATGCCCTTGGCGCCCACCTCGATGACGTGCGCGTCCAGGCTGTCACCCACGCCGTAGCGCAGGATGCCCTCGTCGTCCTTGAGCTCGCGCAGCTCGATCATCGCCTCGCTCTTGGACGCGCCCTCCAGCGACACGAACGCGGTGTCCGCGCCGAGCTGGAAGATGGTGCCCTTGACCTTCTCGCCCAGGCGCACGCCCCGGCGGCCCGGCGCTCCACCCTCCTTGGCCTGCGCCTCGAACATCTCGGCGAAGGACTCGGACTCGGGGACCTCCTCGTACAGCGCGGAGGAAGGCGCCGGCGTCGGCGTCACAGGGCGCGGCGCGGAGGTCGTCGTCGGCGCGCCGGAGGCCTCGGCCTCCGCGGTGGTCGCCTCGGCGGTCGCGGTCGCCTCGGCGGGGTTCTCCCCCACCGGGCCTCGCGTCTCGATGGCGCCCGACGCGCGCTTCACGACGACCATGGGGCCGGACGGACGGCGCTCGCCGCCACCGCGGCGCTCGCCTCCACCCCGCTCCTGACCGCCCTGGCCACGAGGAGGACGGCGCTCGTCGCGCGGAGCCCCTCCCTCGGAGCGCGGACGCGCGTCACGGCCCTGACCGGGACCGCCGCGCTCGCCGCCGCCGCGAGGACCCTCGCCACGGCCGCTGCCGCCCGAAGGGATGCCGAGCATCACGTCACCGAAGGTGGCCTTCGGCTTCTTGGGGCCGCCCATCCCACCCGGACCGCCCGCATTGGAACCGTTCTTCTCGTCGCTCACTGCCGAGACCTTCCTGAGACGAAGTCAGCCAGACTTCCCGTGAAGCCGGGCCCATGAAAAAGGCGGCGCACTCTACACGCGCGCCCTGTCCGGAGGAAGCCCCGAAGACAGGCACGCGGCCCACACCACCGCAAGGACCTCAACGGAGGCCCCCCGCCAGCCCATCCCGCCCACCCCCTCCTTGCTGCTCCAACCACCCCCTGCCCGCTCCGTGAGGAGCCGAGCATCGGCGAGCACTTAGCGCGCCCGGCGCAGCCGTCCGGAGACCTTGCGGAACACCGCGCCGGCCTCGGGGACACCCAGCGCGGCGGCCACCGCGAAATAGATGCCTCCCATGGGGATGGCGACGGCCAGGAAGCCCAGGACGGGGTGCAGCCTGGGAGGCGCGAGGAAGGCCCCGCCCCACTCCGCCTGCACTCCCGGCATGGGGCCCAGCACGGCCGCGAGCCCCAGCTTCACGCCCAGGGCCAAGAGGCCCGCGATGACGGCCGCGCCCCACAGCCGGGGCAGGAGCCCCGGGGGAACACCCACGGGCCCCAACTGCCGGGTCAGCTTGCGGCGCAGGAGATACGACTCGAGCCAGGCCACGAGCCCGCTGGCGAGCGTGAGCCCCAGCGCGCCCAATTCCGAGGGCAGTCCCAGCCACCCGGGCAGATGCAGGCCCAGGACCCAGGCGCCCACCGAGCCCACCGCGACGCGGACGATGGCGAAGCGCAGGGGCGTCTTGGGGTCCTTCAAGGCGTAGAAGGCGGAGGCGTACAGCCGGCCCACGGTGGAGGCCACCAGCCCCACGGCGGCGCCCATGAGCAGGTACCAGAGGTAGCGCGAGTCTGCCGCGTCGAAGCGGCCCGTCTGCAGGAGCGCCGCGGCCACCATGTCGCCCAGGAACAGGAAGGCCGCCGCGGAGGGCACCACCCAGAAGGCGATTCGCCGCGCCCCTCCGTCGATGCGCTGACGCAGCTTCGCGGCGACCTCCTCCGACCCGGCGCCGTCCGCCGCGCGGGCCATCTCCGGCAGCTCCGCCGCGGACACCGCCATGCCGAAGAGGCTCACCGGGATGAGGTAGATGGTCTGCGCGTACACAAGGGACGACATGGCGCGCTCGGAGATGAGCGTGGCGAAGGCGGTGTCCACCCAGGCGCTGAACTGCACCACGCCGCGCCCCAGCACCACCGGGCCGAAGCTGCGGAGCACCTGCCGCACCGGCTCCGTCGCCGTGGAGAGCGACGGGCGGAACCTCCCCAGCAGCTGGAGCGTGCGGGGCACCTGCACCGCGAACTGGAGGAAGCCGCCGGCCACCACGCCGTAGGCCAGCAGCTCCACCAGCCGGTCCTCTTCGTAGCGGCCGCCCACGACGAGCAGCGTGGCGATGATGGCCCCGTTCCAGACGACGGGCGCCAGGTACGACAGCAGGAAGCGTCGGTGGCTGTTGAGGATGCCCAGGCACCAGGCGCTCAGCACCAGGAAGCCCGTGCCGGGGAAGAGGATGCGCACCACGCGGATGGCCAGCTCTCGCGCGTGGCCCTCGAAGCCCGGAGCGATGAGGTCCACGAACACGGGCGTGAACAGCATGCCCGCGCACACCAGCAGCGCCGTCGCCAGGGACAACAGGCCGAAGACCGCGCCCGCCACCCGGTCCGCCTGCTCCGTGTCCTTGCGGCCCAGCAGCTGGGCGTACACGGGGATGAAGGAGCCGGAGAGGACTCCCTCACCGAAGAGGTTCTGCAGGAAGTTGGGGATGCGCAGCGCCGCCTTGAAGACGGCGGCCGCCTCCGCGTTGCCCAGGTAGTGGGCGAAGACGCGCTCGCGCACCAGGCCCATCAGGCGCGAGGCGAGGATGCCCGTGGCCACGAGCATCGCGCCCCTGCCCCCCGAGCGTTCGGTCCGACCTGACGAGGCGGGAGGAGTCGGGGAAGGCTCGGGCGCGGAGGCGGTCACGGGCCGGGGACTCTATGCGTGACGTCAAGTGGCATGAAGCGGGAAACCCATGGCCCCTGTTTCTCTTGACGGTGCCCCCGGCGGATTGCGAGGGTCCGTCCTCAATGGCCGACATACCGGACAGCGACCTGGACGACGTGGCGCGTATCCGCCTCGTGCTGGCGCGCGAGCTCGAGACCATCAACGAGTACGAGGCCTTCGCCCGGGCGTCCTCCCACCCCGAGGTGCGGGCCTTCTTCCTCCACCTGGCGACGGAGGAGAAGGAGCACGTGTCCGAGGCGGTCCACATGCTGCGCATGCTCGACGCCCACCAGGACTCGCGCTTCACCACGCCCATCGCGCCGGGTCACTTCCAGCAGGCCGTGGGCGAGGCGCCGCCTCCCGCCGCCGTGCTCGCGCCGCCGCCTCCTCCGCCTCCGGCCAAGCAGGTCCTCAACGGCCGCTCTCCGGTGGAGCCCCTCACCGCCCTGCCCCCGCAGCGGCTCATGTATGGCCTGCCCGCCCCGCCGCCCGCCGTCGAGTCCCACCCCCTCACGGTGGGCTCGCTGCGCCGTGGCGGTGGTGGCGGTAATCGCTGACGACGTTCCCCTTTTTCTCCCTAGATGTTGAGCCGGAGATTGTTCGATGCCTGACTTCCTTGGACATGCCGAGAACCCGCTTCGTGAGGAGGAGTGGGCGCGCCTGAATGAAACCGTCATCCAGGTGGCGCGCCGCTCACTGGTGGGCCGCCGCATCCTCGACATCTACGGTCCGCTGGGCGCGGGCGTGCAGACGGTGCCCTACGACGAGTTCCAGGGCGTGTCCCCGGGCGCGGTGGACATCGTCGGCGAGCAGGAGACCGCGATGGTCTTCACGGACGCTCGCAAGTTCAAGACCATCCCCATCATCTACAAGGACTTCCTGCTGCACTGGCGGGACATCGAGGCGGCGCGCACGCACAACATGCCGCTGGATGTCTCGGCCGCCGCCGGCGCCGCGGCGCTGTGCGCGCAGCAGGAGGACGAGCTCATCTTCTACGGCGACGCGCGCCTGGGCTACGAGGGCCTGATGACGGCCAATGGCCGGCTCACCGTGCCGCTCGGTGACTGGACGGCGGCGGGTGGCGGGTTCCAGGCCATCGTCGAGGCCACGCGCACGCTCAACGAGCACGGCCACTTCGGCCCCTACGCCGTGGTGCTGTCGCCCAAGCTCTACTCGCAGCTGCACCGCATCTACGAGAAGACGGGCGTGCTGGAGATCGAGACCATCAAGCAGCTGGCCGCCGACGGCGTCTATCAGTCCAACCGCCTGCGCGGCGACTCGGGCGTGGTGGTGTCCACCGGCCGCGAGAACATGGACCTGGCGGTCTCCATGGACATGGTGGCCGCGTACCTGGGCGCGTCGAGGATGAACCACCCGTTCCGCGTGCTGGAGGCGCTGCTGTTGCGCATCAAGCACCCGGACGCCATCTGCACCCTCGAGGGCGCTCCCGCGGCTGCCGCCCGTCGGTAGTCCAGCCCCCCATGGCCAAGGTCCTGGTGATCGACGACGAGGTGAACCTGCGCAAGGTGCTCGCCGCCATGCTGCGCAGGGACGGCTTCGACGTCACCGTCGCGGAGAACGGTGAGCAGGGCCTGGCCGAGTTCAACAAGAACGGCGCGGACATCATCGTCACCGATCTGGTGATGCCCAAGGTGGGCGGCATGGAGGTGCTCGGCACCATCCGCGCCGCCAACCCGGACGTGCCGGTCATCATCATCACCGCGCACGGCACGGTGGACTCCGCCGTGGACGCCATCAAGGCGGGCGCGTTCGACTACATCACCAAGCCCTTCGATCAGGTGGAGCTGTCCTCCGTCGTCGCGAAGGCCGCCAAGACCAACGAGAGCGCCCGTCGCTCCGTGCGTCCGGACCTCAAGGCGCGCGCCGCCATCATCGGCGAGGCGCCGCAGATGCAGGAGGTCTACAAGGTCATCGACAAGGTGGCGGACACGCCGTCGACGGTGCTCATCACCGGCGAGAGCGGCACCGGCAAGGAGCTCATCGCCACCGCGCTGCACGGCGCGTCCAGCCGCCGCGACAAGCCGTTCATCAAGATCAACTGCGCGGCCATCCCCGCCACGCTGCTGGAGAGCGAGCTGTTCGGCTACGAGCGGGGCGCCTTCACCGGCGCCGTCACCTCCAAGCCGGGCCGCTTCGAGCTGGCCGACGAGGGCACGCTCTTCCTCGACGAGATTGGCGAGATTCCCGTCGAGATGCAGGTGAAGCTCTTGCGCGCGCTGCAGGAGGGCGAGTTCGAGCGCGTGGGGGGCATCAAGACCACGCGCGTGGACGTGCGCCTGGTCGCCGCCACCAACCGCGATTTGCAGGCGGAGATCGAAGCGGGCCGCTTCCGCAAGGACCTGTACTACCGCCTCGCGGTGGTGCCGCTGTCCCTGCCGCCCTTGCGCGAGCGCCGCAGCGACGTGCTGATGCTCGCGCGGCACTTCGTGGAGAAGTACAACAAGCGCCTCAACAAGAAGATCGAGGGCATCACCGACGACGCCCTGGCGCTGCTCCAGGCGTACTCGTGGCCGGGCAACATCCGCGAGCTGGAGAACCTCATCGAGCGCGTCCTGCTGTTCGCGGACGGGCCGTTGATCACCGCCAAGGACCTGCCCGAGCCCATCCGTCAGGGAGCGGGCGTCCAGGCGAGCCCCACCTCGGCGCCCTCCCTGCCCGCCTTGGAGGTTCCCGCGGGCGAGGTGGGCCTGAAGGACATCGTCCGGATGAAGGCCGCGGAGTTGGAGCGGGACCTCATCGTCAAGAAGCTCGACGAGACGGGCGGCAACGTCACCCGCGCCGCGCGTCTCCTCCAGATCAGCCGGAAGTCCCTGCAGACGAAGATGAAGGAATTCGGTCTGCGAGACACCACGCCTGACGAGCAAGAGGACGGCCCCGAGGATTGACCCTCGGTTGGCGGAATTCCTCGTCGCGGGCGCTGGTTTCGCGCCCGCTCACTCTTTCCGATTCATGGAGCCAGCATGCGGCCGAACCTTCCCACCCTCGGTGCACCTCCGAAGCGGAGCCCCATCGGGCCCGTGGTCGCCGTGTCACTCATCCTCGGCGGCGCTGCCGGGGGCGTGTGGTGGTGGAAGCAGCGCATGGCCACCGCCACGCAGGAGGCCGCCGTCACCCAGGCCACCGCCGATGCCGCCGCCACGCCCGACGCGGGCGCCCTGGCCGCGGCGCCCACCGCCCCCGCCGCTCCCACCGACCCGGTGAAGGCCGCGGGCATGGAGCGCGCTTCAATGCGCATCGACGGGCCGCTGGAGACGGCGTTCGTCAACTCCGCGGGCGCGGACGTGGGCCCGGCGCTGGCGCAGGTGGTGACGCGCACGCTGGTGTGGTGGGTGGCCGTCCCCAACGAAATCCTCCGCGGGGACACCCTGGACGTGCTCTTCCAGCGCCGCCCCAACGAGGAGCCGCTGGTGCACGCGGTGCGCTTCACCAGCGCGAAGCTGGGCAAGACGATGAGCGCCTACCGCTTCCAGGGCTCCGCGGAGAACACGGCGCGCTACTACCTGCCCTCCGGCGACGAGCTGGAGCTGCGGCTGGAGAAGTCCCCGCTGGACGACTACGAGCAGGTGACGTCGCTCCTGCGCGATGGCCGCCGCCACAAGGGCGTGGACTTCCGCACCCCGGTGGGCACGCCCGTCAAGGCGCCCTTCTCCGGCGTGGTGAAGCGCAAGAACTGGAACTGGAGCAGCAACGGCAACTGCCTGGAGCTGATTGAAACGGGCGGCAAGGGCCGCCGCGCGCTCTTCCTGCACCTGGACGAGGTGTCCAAGGACATCCAGGCCGGGACGCGCTTCAACGTGGGCCAGGTCATCGCGCGGAGCGGCAACACGGGCCGCTCCTTCGCGCCCCACCTGCACTACCAGCTCATGCAGGGCGAGGAGAAGGTCCTGGACCCCTTCGACCAGCACAAGACCTACCGCCGCACCCTGGCCGCCAACCACAAGACGGCCTTCGACGACGAGGTCCGCCGCCTGGAAGGGCTGCTCGGGACGTCCGTCGCGGGGAAGTAAAAGCAACCCGATTCTTGACACTCCTCCGACGGCGCGGCTAGCTGGAAGCCCCCCGGGCTTGCCGGAAGGCCCGGTCGTTTCGCCGTCGGAGGTCGGATGCACAGGCTTCGCGCCGTACTCGCCGCGCTGACGCTAGGCGCGCCGTTCGCCGCCAGCGCGGCGGATATCACCCGGATCGCCTCGTCCTTCGAGGACGATGACCCGTTCGATCTGTTCATCGACGTCGGGTTCGAACGCACCCAGACTCGCGCGAAGATCATCCGCGAGCAGCTCGCGCCGGTGGGGAGTGAACCCGGGCGCGGTGATGCCTCGGAGCTCTGGTACAAGGGCGTGGACGCCCGCCTCAACCTGAGGATGGCCGTCGGCCTCTACCGCGACCTGGAGCTGTCCTTCACGCTCCCGCTGGTGTTCCAGCAGAACGAGCGCTGGGACTTCACCTCCCAGTCGTCGCAAGAGACGTCCACCATCACCAACAACTGCATCAACCCGGACGGCTCCACCATCCCCGGGTGCCTCGACGACCCGCAGGCCAACGGCGTGCCCCTGTTCGGCATGCCGCAGGAGAGCTTCCGCGGCGGTCTGGGCAACCTGCACTTCGGCCTGGCCTACGCGTTCTTCAACCAGGACAAGGACGTCACCAAGCCCACGTGGATCGTCGGCATCGACTACGAGGCGCCCACGGCCAAGCAGCGGGACCCGAGCGTCGACACGACGAACTCGGACGACCGCGGCAACATCGGTGACCGCGTCCACAAGTACCAGCTCTACACGTCGTTCTCGCGGCGCATCGGCGTGGCCGAGCCGTACTTCAAGGCCAGCTACACCATCCCCGTGCGCGGTCCGGTCTTCTATTCGAACTGCGACCAGCGCGACGCGGATCCCGCCACCCTGGGTGCTCCCGCGAACTGCGGTACCGGGCCGTGGGACCGCAAGGAGACGGGCATCAAGGCGCCCAAGATGATGGGCATCCTCGCCGGCGTGGAGCTGGTGCCCTTCGACCGGCCGCAGAAGCACCAGAAGTTCACCCTGGACCTGCGCGCCATCGGCAACTACGTGGGCGCGGGCCGCTACCACAACGAGCTGAGCGCGGCGCTGCGCAAGCTGCTCACCTCGGAGGAGTACTTCCAGGTCGGTGGCATGCTCGGCGTCACCGCGAGCGCCTCGGAGTCCTTCAAGATCCGCGCGGGCGGCACGTTCCTCTACAACACGGACCACACGCTCACGAACGAGGAGCTGGGCAAGGACCTGGACGGCAACGGCGAGATTGACGCGAGCCTCGGCTCGCCCGAGCTCAACCCCACGTTCGACTGGCGCTACGACCTGGTGTCGCGCCGGTTCCGCGCCATCGGCAGCACGACGTTCCGCTTCGACCTGAGCGCGTCCTTCAACTTCTAGCGCCAGGGAAGTCGCCGGGAGACGCGGGCCTCGAGCACGCGCCTCCCGGTTCCGGACCACCTACTTCTTCAGCGACAACCCGAGTCGGTACACGTCCTGTCCCGACCACCCCGCCCGGCGGGCCAGCTCCGTGCTCAGGGCCTTGAGCTTGTCGCCTCGCGCGAGCCCGTCCTCGAGCGCCCGGCGCAGCTCCTCCTCGGACCAGCGCCGCTCCCCGGTGCGCCCCTCCACCAGCACCACCACCTCGCCCCGGGCCTCCTCCGTCGCGTAGCGCGCGGACAGCTCGGACAGCGGCGCGCGGATGAACTCCTCGTGCAGCTTCGTCAGCTCACGCGCCACGCATGCGCGGCGGTCTCCCCACGCCTCCTGGAGGTCCTGGAGCGTCTCACCCAGGCGGCGGGGAGACTCGTAGAGCACCAGCGTGGCGGACAGCGAGGCCACCTCCTCCAGCATGGCCCGCCGCTCCGGCCCCTTGCGCGGCAGGAAGCCCAGGAAGTGGAAGCGGCCCGTGGGCAGCCCCGAGGCGCTCAGCGCCGCGACGAGCGCCGTGGCGCCCGGCACGGGCACCACCGTCAGCCCCCGCTCCAGCGCCTCCGCCACCAGCCTCTCACCGGGGTCGCTGATGGCCGGGCTGCCCGCGTCGGTGACGAGCGCGCAGTCCTCGCCCTCCCCGAGCCGGTCCAGGATGCGCCCGGCGCGCTGCCCCTCCGCGAACGCGGGCAGGCTCACCAGGTCCTTGCCGCCGATGCCGAAGTGGTCGAGCAGCACGCGTGAGTGCCGCGTGTCCTCACAGGCGATGAAGCGCACGGCGCGGAGCGTCTCCAGCGCGCGAGCAGAGATGTCACCCAGGTTCCCGATGGGCGTGGCCACCAGGTACAGCGTTCCAGCCATGCCTTCCCTCACATGCCCGCATCGAAGGCGCCGGGGATGTGCTCCACGGTGGCCCGCTCGCCGCGCCCGACAACGGCTATCACATCGAAGCGCATCATCCGCCCCTGGAGCTCATGCGCGAAGAGATAGTGCAGCGCCGCCTTCACCACCCGACGCTGCTTCGCGAACGACACGGTGTGCGCCGGGTCTCCCCACACCGCCGTGGAGCGCATCCGCACCTCCACGAAGCACAGGAGCTCCTCGCGCTCGGCCACCACGTCCAGCTCGCCATACCGACAGAGCCAGTTGCGGGCTCGCACGCGCCAGCCCCGCTCCTCCAGGTACCGCACCGCCGCCGCCTCCGCCTCGTCCCCATACTCCCGCCGCACCCCACGCCCCATCCCGCCTCCCGCTCCCTCCCCCATGGAGGGCACCCGCTACATCGGACTACACGTTAACCGTGCCGTCCGACATCTGGGCGAAGCCGGGGTGCGACGTGACGTGGACCACCTGCGTGAGGGTGCCCAGGTGCTTGAGCATGCGGGCGATGAGCGGCAGCTTCACCTCGTCCATGCCCGCGAAGACGTCCTCCAGGACGAAGGGCCGCTTCACCCGCGCGCTCCCCTTCTCCACCACCGTCATCCGCAGCGCCAGGTAGTAGAGGTCCAGGTCCTTCGGCGGCAGCTCACCCACCGGCACGCGGCGCCCCGAGGCGAGCGCGAAGGCCCGCCCCTCCTTGTCCCACTCGACGCCCTGGTAGCGCCGGTCCGTGAGCGCGGTGAGGTACTGCACGCAGCGCTCCTTGAGCATCCCCTGCACGCTCAGCACATCCGTCGTGAAGATGTCCGCCGCCTGGGACAGAACGGCGGGAGACGGGTCCTCCAGCGGCTCCACGGGCGCGGGCGAGCCATCCGCCTGCGTCACCGGCGCGGGCGGGGCCTTGGCCAGGGTGATCGACTCCTTCACGCGCCCCAGCTCACGCTCCACCTCGCGGATGTCGCGCACGTAGGAGCCCTTGCGCGTCAGCTCCGCGTTGAGCGCGTCCATCTGCTCCTTGAGCGCCTGGCGCTGGGTGGACGCGGCCACGAACTCCGGGTCGGCCTCCACGGCCGCGAGCTGATCCTTCAGCTCCACCACCCGCGCGGCCAGCAGCTCCTTGCGCTCGAGCGCCGCGGGAATCTCGTCCAGGCTCTCCACGCCGAGCGCCTTCTGCGCCATGCGCACCGGCGCGGCCTCGGCCTCGAACTCCTCGTGGATCTTCTTCTCGCGCGCGTCGAAGCGCCCCTCCTTGCTGCCCTTGCGCGAGGCGCGCTGGAGCTCGTCCACGTAGCGCAGCGCCAGGAAGGCCGCGAAGCCGAAGGCCGGGATGTCCAGCAGCGCCAGGTAGCGGAACGCGCGGTGCACGCCGAGCCCCAGGCCCAACGACAACCCGAGGAACAACACGCCCACCACGATGCCCAACCAGAACATCCGGTCCTGCGTCAGCGGCTCCACCGCGTCCGGCACGTCCGCCGCGTCCGCGTCCCGGTCCGCGCCCAGCCGATTCAAAGCCTCGTCACGCCGGGACAGCGCCTTGGGGTAGCGCTGCACGCGGTTGAGGATGTCCTGGGGCAGGCCGAGCGTCTGCGGCGTCGGAGCGGCCCGCCACGCGTTCTCCGCCTCGTGGATGGCCGCCTTGAGGCCCTCGGTGCCCTTGAGGCGCTGGTCCGCGTCGAAGATCTGCGACGACAGCCCATCCACCTTGAACTGGAGCTGATCCACCTCGCGCGCGGAGACGAGCTCCGCCTCGAGCGCGCGCACCTTCGCCTCCGCCGCGGGGATGTCCTCCGCCGCGGCCACCGAGGACGCGTTCGCCAGCGAGGGGAACTTGCCGGAGGTCTTCGGATCCGCCGCCTTCGCCGCGGCCTTGCGCGGGCGCCGTGACGGCAGCTGCCCCGGCTGCAGACAGTAGAGCTGCTCGAAGCTCGTGCGCGGCGGCAGGCCCACCTGTCCGCGCAGGAACTGGTTCATCTCCGAGGCGTCCGACGACACCAGCTCCGGCTGCTGCGTCGTCTTGTTCATCCGGTGCAGCGTCCCGGAGCCCCCCAGCTCGCGCAGCACGCGGTACGTGGCGCCGTCGATGCCCACGAAGGTCAGCGCGGCCTTGCCGGACTTCGCGCCCGGCGCGATGAAGGACGCATCCCCGCCCCGCCCGTCGGCGTAGAGCAGCGCGAGCAGCACGCCCGCGAAGGGGCTCGCCTCCGCCGAGGGCGGCTTGAGGACGAGGTACCCGGCTTTCAGCGCGAAGCGGCCCGCGGCAGTGAATCCCCGGACATTCTGGACGGCGACCTCGACGAATTGCATGGCGCGTCCATGTTAGCGCGAATGAAAAAAGGAGCGCCCGGTATCGGACGCTCCTTCTCACGACGGCCCGAGGGCCGACGAGGACTCAGGGAATCAGGCCTTCGCGCCCTTGCCCTGGGTCGTGTCCGCCTCCTCCTGCACGTCCACGCGGGCGGCCTTGCCCTTGAGGTCGCGGAGGTAGAACAGACGGCTGCGGTTCACGCGGCCGCGCGAGAGGACCTCGATCTTCTCGTAGCGGGGGCTGTGCAGCGGGAAGATGCGCTCGACGCCGACGCCGAAGGACATCTTGCGCACGGTGAACGTGGCGCGGTGGCTGCCGGAGGTCTTCCGGATGACGGTGCCCTCGAACGCCTGAACGCGCTCCTTCTCGCCCTCCTTCACCTTCCAGAAGACGCGCACGGAGTCACCAGGACGGAACGAGGTGACGTCCTGGCGCAGGTACTTGGCCTCGACGTGCTGAATGGCGGCGTTACGCATTTCGGACTCCAGTGAAGCGGAAGCTGACGCGATGAGAACGCGTGAAAGAGCGGGCCGTACTAGCAGAGAGAGCGGTGTCGGACAAGCCCGCTGAGGCCCGACTCCCAAAGAACCCCCAGGGTTACAGCTCTTCCTCCCGTCGGGCCAGCAGTTTCTCGTCGGCCTTGGACAGGGTGAGGCGGGCGAACAGGTCCGGCCGTCGCTCGCGCGTGAGCACCAGCGACTTCCACCGGCGCCACCGGGCGATGCGCGCGTGATCTCCGGACTGGAGGGCCGCCGGCACCTCGACGCCCTGGAACACGGGCGGGCGGGTGTACTGGGGATGCTCCAGCGTCCCCTCCTCGAAGCTCTCCGACACCGAGGACGCCACGTTGCCCAGGACCCCGGGCACCAGCCGCGCCACCGCGTCCACCACCGCCATCGCGGCGATCTCCCCGCCAGTGAGCACGAAGTCCCCCAGCGACAGCTCGCCGTCCAGGTGGCTCATCACCCGCTCGTCCACGCCCTCGTAGCGGCCGCAGACCAGGATCAGCCCGGCGGTGTGCGCCACCAGCTCGCGCGCGGTGACCTGGGCGAAGGTCGCGCCGCGAGGGCTCATCAAGAGCACCTTCGCCCCGGGCAGTCGGGCCCGCGCCGCGCTGATCGCCGCGACCAGCGGCTCGGGCTTCATCACCATGCCCGCACCGCCTCCGTAGGGCGCGTCGTCGGTGACACGGTGCTTGCCCTCGGCGTACTCGCGGATGTCCGTCACGGTGGCGGACAAGAGGCCCTTCTCCTGGGCCTTGCCGAGGATGCTCGCGCCCAGGTAGCCGGACACCATCCCAGGGAACAGCGTGAGCAGCTCCACCGGATACGGCGGGCTCACGACTCGGACCCGTCCGGGGCGTCCTTGTCGGCGTCGCGCCGGCCGACCTCCACGTACTCGGGAGGACGGATCACGATGCGCTGGGCCGCCAGGTCCACCGTCGGGACGAACTCGTCCGCGAACGGCACCACCAGCTCCTGCCGGCCCGCGGCGCGGATCACCAGGTTCGGCACTTCACCGGTGGCCCAGATCTCCTCCACCTTGCCCAGCGGCGTCCCCGCCTCGTCCACGGCGGACAGGCCCAGGAGGTCTCCCTGGAAGAACTCACCCTCCTCGGGCGGCTCCAGGTCCTCGCGGAACACGAACACCGTGGAGCCCACCAGCCCCTCGGCCTCGGTGCGGGACTCCACGCCCTCGAAGGCGACGATGTCCTCCTTCGGCGTGGGGCGCAGGGACTCCAGCACCAGGTCCCGCTCCACGCCCGCACGGGTGCGGACGCGGACCCGGTCCACGGTGGAGAGCGTCTGCGAGCCCGGGTCGAACGGACGCACCGCCAGCTCGCCCCGCAGCCCGTGCGCGCGAGAGATGAAGCCCAGCTCCAGCAGCGGCTTCTGCGTCACCGCGACGCGTCCGGTGCGGCGGCGGGCGGTGTGCCGGCGGCGTTGCGGCGGTCGTCCAGGATCTCCAGCCGGACCTTCTGGCCAGACTTCTGGGCGGCGGCATTGAGCAGCGTCCGGAGGGCGTTCACGGTGCGCCCGTCACGGCCGATGACCTTGCCGACATCCTCGGGGGCGACCTTCAGCTCGTAGAGCCGTGCGCCGTCCACCTCGGAGATGCGCAGGCCCACCTGGTCAGGTTGATCGACCAGGGCCCGCGCCAGATACGTGAGGAGTTGCTCCACGTCCGCTCAGTAAAGCCGGTCGCGGATCAAGCCGCGGGGGTGGACTTCACGGCCTTCGCGTTGACCTTGATGAGGTCCGCGACGGTCTCGGAGGGGGTCGCGCCCGTCTTCAGCCAGTAGTTCAGCCGCTCCTCGTTGAACTCCACCTTGGGCGGGTTGAGGTTCGGGTCGTACGCGCCGACGGCCTCGATGAACTTGCCATCCCGGGGGTTGCGGGAGTCGGTAGCGACCACGTGGTAGTAGGGCTTCTTCTTGGCGCCCGCGCGGGCAAGACGGAGGACGACGGCCATGGAGTGCTCCAGCGAACAGGAAACGACGATGTAAACGGGGTGGCGCTCTTAACGCCGCACCCGCGGGATTGTCAAGGAAGCTCGGGACTTTATGTCGTGCTTTCGGCCGGAGTGGCCTCGCCACGATTCGCGAGCTGCCCGCAGGCCCCCGCGATGTCCCGGCCCCGATTCTTCCGGATGTAGGCGGCCACGTGGCCGTCCGACAGGATGGCCCGGAACTGCTCCGCGCGCTCTTCCGCGGTGGTGAGGAACCCCAGGCCCGGGTTCTCGTTGTAGGGAATCAGGTTGACCTTCGCCGGAATTCCCTTGAGCAACTGGATGAGCCGGTGCGCGTCCTCATCGCTGTCGTTGAAGCCCTGGATGAGCACGTACTCGAAGGTGATGCGGCGGCCCTGGCGCAGCGGGAACTTGCGGCACGCGTCCAACAGCGCGGCGATGTTCCACTTGCGGTTGACGGGCATCGTCTTGCTGCGCTGCTCGTCCGTGCTGGCGTTGAGCGAGATGGCCAGCTTCACGTCCGTCTCCTGGCCGAAGCGCTCGATCATGGGGACGAGGCCGACGGTGGAGACGGTGATGTGGCGGTGGCTGAAGTTGGGCCCGTCCTCGGACTGGAGGATGGCGAGCGCCGTCTTGAGGTTCTCGAAGTTGTGCAGGGGCTCGCCCATGCCCATGAACACGAGGTTGCTCAAGGGACGCAGCGTCTCGTGGCCCTCGTTCTTGCGGACCTCGCGATTGACGGCGTGCACCTGCGCGACGATCTCGCTGGGCGTCAGGTTGCGCTTGAGCCCCATGGTGCCCGTCATGCAGAAGCCGCAGGCCATGGCGCAGCCCACCTGGGTGGACACGCACAGCGTCCGGCGGTCCTCGGAGGGCATGTAGACGGACTCGATGTAGCGCCCGTCGCGCGTCTTCCACCGGTACTTGATGGTGCCGTCGACGCTGCGCTGCTCCAGGTCCTTCACCAGCGGGATGATCTCCGCGGCGACCTTGAGCTTCTCGCGGAAGGCCTTGGACAGGTCCGTCATCTCGTCGAACGAGGTGGCGCCGCGCTGGTGCAGCCAACGGTAGATCTGCGGGGCACGGAAGGCGCGCTCGCCCAGCTGCTCGGTGACGAAGCGGGTGAGCCCCTCCATGGACAGGCTGGCCACGTCCACGAGCTTCGCGGGAGCAGGCGCCGGCAAGGGCTCCGTGACGGGAAGGGTGGCGGTGGCGGTGGTCTCGGTCATCGTCGTCGCGCAGTGAAACGGGGGCCCGGGGGCGTCCCTTCCCACACCTGGGGTCGAGGTGTCAAAGGAGGCCCCAGTCGCCTGGTCGACACGGGAACGCACTCCCCTCCCCCAACCCTACGCATCCCCACACCGCCCCGCTCGAAAACCAACGGCCCGGGCCAGCCCCATGACGGGTGCCGACACCGGGCCGCGGGTCAGGAGCCCTTGGAAGGGCCCTGTCGCCTACTTCTTGGCGGTGTACTCGTACGGCTGGATCTCCGTCTCCCGGAAGAAGTACGCGATCTCGTTCTTCGCGTTCTCCAGGCTGTCGGAGCCGTGGACCGTGTTCTGGTCGATGCTGGTGGCGAAGTCCTTGCGGATGGTGCCCTCGGCCGCCTGCGCGGGGTTGGTGGCGCCCATGATGTCGCGGTTGCCCAGGACGGCGTTCTCGCCCTCGAGCACCATCAGGACGACGGGGCCGGAGATCATGAACTGCACCAGGTCCTTGAAGAAGGGCCGGGCCTTGTGGACCGCGTAGAAGCCCTCGGCCTCCTTCTGGGAGAGCTGCTGGAGCCGGATGGCGACCGGCTTCAGACCCTTCTCCTCGAAGCGGCTGATGATCTTCCCGATGACGCCCTTCTGCAGACCGTCCGGCTTGATGATGGACAGCGTACGCTCGATGGCCATGTGACTGGCTCCTTTTCCCTTTAAGGGGTGTTAGCGCTTCTTGGGGCCGCGCTTGACGGCCTCCTGGAGGGTGGTGCCCAGTTCGGCGGGGCTGGCGGCCATCAGGATGCCCGCGGCCTCCATCGCCTTGATCTTCTCCGTCGCCGTGCCCTTGCCGCCGGAGATGATGGCGCCGGCGTGGCCCATGCGCTTGCCCGGGGGCGCCGACTGGCCGGCAATGAACCCGGCGATGGGCTTGGTGAACTCGCGGGCCACGTACTCCGCGCCCGCCTCCTCGGCGCTGCCGCCGATCTCACCAATCATGATGACGGCGTCCGTGTCCGGGTCCGCCTGGAACAGCTTCAGCACGTCCACGAAGTCGGTGCCGTTGACCGGGTCTCCGCCGATGCCCACGGCCGTCGACTGGCCCAGGCCCAGCTGGGTGAGCTGGTGCACCGCCTCGTACGTCAGCGTGCCCGACCGCGACACCACGCCGATGCGGCCCGGCTTGTGGATGTGGCCCGGCATGATGCCGATCTTGCACTTGGCGCCGGGGGTGATGACGCCAGGGCAGTTCGGGCCGATGAGGCGCACGCCCGGCTTGCCCTGCAGGTAGCGCTTGGCGCGCACCATGTCGAGGACGGGGATGCCCTCGGTGATGGTGATGATGAGGGACACGCCCGCGTCGGCGGCCTCCATGATGGAGTCGGCGGCGAACGGGGGCGGGACGAAGATGACGGACGTGTTCGCGCCCGTCTGCTTCACGGCGTCGGCGACCGTGTCATACACGGGAACCTTGCCCTCGAACTGGGTGCCGCCCTTGCCCGGCGTCACGCCGGCCACGAGCTTCGTGCCGTACTCCAGCATCTGCTTCGAGTGGAACGAGCCCGCCGAGCCGGTGATGCCCTGGCAGAGGACCTTCGTGTTTTCGTTGACGAGGATGCTCATGGCGCTCCTTAAAGTGTGGGCAATGAAGCGCGCGGACTACTTCAGCGCGGCGACGGCCTTCTCGGCCGCCTGACGCAGGTTGTCCGCCGGGGTGATGGCGAGGCCGGAGTTGCTGAGCAGCTGCTTGCCCAGCTCCACGTTGGTGCCTTCCAGGCGCACCACGAGCGGGACCTTGAGCTGGACCTCCTTCGCCGCGGCGATGATGCCCTCGGCGATGACGTCGCACTTCATGATGCCGCCGAAGATGTTGACCAGCACCGCCTTCACCGCAGGGTCGGCCAGGATGAGCTTGAAGGCCGCCGTCACCTTCTCCTTCGTCGCGCCACCGCCCACGTCCAGGAAGTTGGCCGGCTCACCGCCCACCAGCTTGATGGTGTCCATGGTGGCCATGGCCAGGCCCGCGCCGTTCACCATGCAGCCGATGTTGCCATCGAGCGCGATGTACGCCAGGTCCCACTCCTTGGCCTGCGTCTCGCGCGCCTCCTCCTCGGCGAGGTCGCGGTACTCGAGCAGGTCCTTGTGCCGGTAGAGCGCGTTCTCGTCGAAGGTCACCTTCGCGTCGAGCGCCACCACGCCGCCATCCTTCAGGATGACCAGCGGGTTGATCTCCACCAGGGACGCGTCCGTCTCCACGAACATCTTGTAGAGCGCGGTGCAGAACTGGACGAACTTGTTCACCGTCGGGCCCGTCAGGCCCAGGCCGAAGGCCAGCTTGCGGCCCTGGAAGTCCAGGAAGCCCACCGCCGGATCCACCGTCTCGCGGAGGATCTTCTCCGGGTGCTTCTCCGCCACTTCCTCAATCTCCACGCCGCCCTCGCGGGACGCCATGAAGGTGACGCGGCTGGTGGCGCGGTCGAGCGTCACGCCCAGGTACAGCTCCTGGCCGATGTCGAGCCCCTGCTCGATGTAGACCTTGTGGACCGTCTGGCCCTCGGGCCCGGTCTGGATGGTCTTGAGCTTCATGCCAAGCATCTGCTTGGCCAGCTCCTTCGCCTCGGCGGGGCTCTTGGCGAGCTTCACGCCGCCGCCCTTGCCACGACCACCGGCGTGGATCTGGGCCTTCACCACCACGACGGGCGTGCCGAGCGTCTTCGCCGCGGCCTCCGCGTCGTTGGGCGAGAGCGCGAGGATTCCCTTCGGCGTGGGCACGCCGTACTTCCGGAAGATTTCCTTGCCCTGGTACTCGTGGATCTTCATCGAGGCTCCATGTGGAGACGAGGGGGACGACCCCTTACAGGCGTCAGCGCGTCGCCCTCATTGCGCAGAAACCGACGGATGGCAAGGCCGTTTGACCCGACAGGCACCGCGGTGCGGCACGGTGTGGACCGCTGATAACCAGGAATGTCCGGGCAGATGAGGCGCCCTTCACCGCGCCCCTGCCCCTGGAACGTCAACAGCCCCGCCCGGGCTCCACGAGGGAGACCGGCGCGGGGCCGAGGACACGGCGGAGCGCCCGCGCGAGCGTCACCCTGGACCGCTGTGGCCCTTCTTCTCCTCCTCCTGCGAGAAGAGGTCCTTGATGACCAGCTTGGTCACCTGGCGGTTCATCATCGCGATGGAGGTGGTGAGGGGGATCTCCTTCGGGCAGACCTTCACGCAGTTCTGCGCCTTGCCGCAGTCCTGCACGCCGCCGGGGCCCATGAGCGCGCGCACGCGCTCCTCGGAGTTGAGCTTGCCCGTGGGGTTCATGTTGAACAGGCGGGCCTGGCTGATGGCCGCGGCGCCCACGAAGTCGTTGCCCAGGGTCACCTGCGGGCACGCCTCCAGGCAGCTGCCGCACGTGATGCACGTGGACAGCACGTACATGGTGGACTGGTCCACCGGGGACTGGCGCGGGCCGGGGCCCAGGTTGTGCGTGCCGTCCGTCGGGATCCAGCCCTTCACCTTCTTGAGGGCCTCGAACATGCGGCTGCGGTCCACGGCCAGGTCCCGGACCACGGGGAACTTGCTCATGGGCTCCAGCGTGATCGGCTGCTCCAGCTTGTCGATGAGCGCCGAGCAGGCCATGCGCACGCGGCCGTTGATGTTCATCGCGCAGCTGCCGCAGACCTCCTCGAGGCACGCGGCGTCCCACACCACCGGCGCAACCTTCTTGCCCTCCACGGTGACGGGGTTGCGCTGGATCTCCATCAGGCACGAGATGACGTTGGCGCCCTTGCGATAGGGGACCTTGAACTCCTCGTAGTGGCCCGGCTGGTTCGGATCATCCTGCCGCCAGATGCGGAAGGAGATGGTTTGGCTGCTGACGGCGCCTGCCTGTGCGGTGTCCATGTCGCTCGACCCTTCGCTTCCAAGTCAGTTACGGGGGCCCGCGCGATTCAGGCGCGGGCACGCCCAGAAAGTTCCCCGGTGCCTTACGCGTACCAGCGCGGCTCGGGCTTCAGCACGGGCGTCGGCACATCCTCGTAGGAGATGTTCGGCCCCTGCTCCGCGTACTTCGCGATGGTCGTCTTCGCCCACTTGTCGTGGCGAGCCTGCCACAGCGCCATCCAGGCGGGATCGTCGTTGGGATCCTTCGTCTTCGGCTCGGGCAGCGAGAAGTCCGGCTTGTAGTGCGCGCCGCGGCTCTCGTCGCGCAAGAGCGCGCTCGTGGCGATGACCTCGCCCAGCTCCAGCATGTTCCAGAGCTGGTTGACGAACGACATCGAGCGGTTGGACGAGTTGCCCGTGTCCAGCACGTTGACGCTCTTCCAGCGGCCCTTGAGCTCGCGGATCTTCTCCACCGTCTTCTTCAGGCGGTCGTTGTAGCGCACGACGGTGCAGTTCTCCGTCATCACGTCGCCCAGCTCCTGCGCCAGGCCGTACGGGTTCTCCGGGCCCGCCATCTTCTTGATGGTGGCGAACCGGTCCTCCCAGTAGCGCCTGGCGTCCTGGAAGTACTTCTCCGGCATGGCCGCCGCGCTCGTCGTCTGGCTCTTGGCGAAGGACGCCATGGCCGGGCCGCCGATCATCCCCGAGTAGATGCAGGAGAGCAGCGAGTTGGCGCCCAGGCGGTTGCCGCCGTGGAACGCGTAGTCCGCCTCGCCCGCGGCGTACAGGCCCGGGATGTTGGTGGACTGGTTCTTGGGGCTGCCCTCGAGCGGCGTGAGCGTCTTCGAGTCGGCCTCGAACGTCACGTACAGGCCGCCCATCGAGTAGTGCATGCCCGGGAAGATGACCATCGGCGTGACGCGCGGATCATCTCCGACGAACTTCTCGTAGATCTCCATCACGCCCTTGATCTTGGCGTCGAGCGTCTTGGCCGGGATGTGCGTGACGTCCAGGTACACGCCGTCGCGCCCGCCAACGCCCAGGCCCAGGTCGCGGCAGACCATGAAGATCTCGCGCGTGGCGACGTCGCGGGGGACCAGGTTCTTGTACTTGGGGTACTTCTCCTCGAGGAAGTACCAGCGCTCGCTCTCCGGGATGTCCCGGGGCCCGCGCGTGTCGCCCTTCTTGCGCGGCACCCAGACGCGGCCACCCTCGCCGCGCACCGACTCGCTCATCAGGCGCAGCTTGTCCTCGCCCGGAATCGACGTCGGGTGCACCTGGATGAACTCGCCGTTGGCGTAGATGGCGCCCTCCATGTAGGCGCGACCCGCGGCGGTGCCGGTGTTGATGACGGAGTTGGTGGAGCGGCCGAAGACGATGCCCGGGCCACCCGTGGCCAGGCACACGGCCTCCGCCGGGAAGGTGCGGATCTCCATCGTCCGGAGGTCCACGGCCACGCTGCCGATGCAGCGGCCGCCCTCGTCCTTCACCGTGCCGAGCCACTCCCAGTACTCGTACTTGGTGACCTTGCCCTCGGCCTCGTAGCGGCGGACCTGCTCGTCCAGCGCGTAGAGCAGCTGCTGGCCCGTCGTGGCGCCGGCGAAGGCGGTGCGGTGGTGGAGCGTGCCGCCGAAGCGGCGGAAGTCCAGAAGGCCCTCCGGCGTGCGGTTGAACGTCACGCCCATGCGGTCCAGCAGGTAGATGATGCCGGGGGCCGCGTAGCACATGCCCTTCACGGAGATCTGCTCGGCCAGGAAGTCGCCGCCGCGCAGCGTGTCCTTGACGTGGATCTCCGGGTGGTCACCCTCTCCCTTGGTGTTCACCGCGCCGTTGATGCCTCCCTGCGCGCAGACCGAGTGAGAGCGCTTCACCGGGACGAGCGAGAGCACATCCACCTGGTGGCCCGCCTCCGCGAGCTTGATCGTCGTCATCAGCCCGGCGAGACCGCCGCCCACCACTGTGAACCGCGCTGCTGCTGCCATCATCGTCTCCTTGACCGCCGGATCCAGGGCGCCTGCCGTCAGCCGGCCCGCCACAACCGGCGCGCCACGCTCCGGACATCTCCGTGCGAGTTCTACAGGCTAGTTAACTTGCTGGAAGCACGCCGCAACGGCGGCGAGAAACTCGATAAGCCCGCGTCATTCGCGGCATCAGCCAAGAAGCCCGCCGGGGGTCCCCGACGGGCTTCTGACTGGAACGGCCTACAGCTTGACGGAGTCGACCGTCTTCTTGACCGACTGGAAGGACTTCTCCAGCTCGGCCTTCTCGGCGTCGTTCAGGTCGACGGTGATGACCTTCTCGATGCCGCCCGCGCCGATCTGCACGGGGGTCCCGAAGAAGTAGCCGTTGATGCCGTACTGGCCCTTGAGCAGGGCCGCGCCCGGCAGGATGCGCTTGCGGTCGAAGATGAAGCTCTCCGCCATGGCGATGGAGGAGGCCGCGGGCCCGAAGTAGGCGCTGCCCGTCTTGTACAGGCCGACCAGCTCCGCGCCGCCCTCGCGGGTGCGCTTGACGATGGCGTCCAGCTTGTCCTTCGCGATGAGCTCCGTGAGGGGCACGCCGCCCACGGTGCTGTGGCGCACCAGGGGCACCATGTCGTCACCGTGGCCGCCGAGCACCAGCGCCTCCACGTCACGGATGGAGCAGCCGAGCGCCTCGGCCACGAAGCACTTGAAGCGGCTGGTGTCCAGCACGCCCGCCATGCCCACGACCATGTTGTCCGGCAGGCCGGCGATCTTGTGGAGCGCGAACACCATCGCGTCCAGCGGGTTCGCCACGTTGATGACGAAGGCGTTGGGGGCGTGCTGCTTGATGTTGCCCGCCACGTCCGTCATGATCTTGAGGTTGATCTCCAGCAGGTCCTCGCGGCTCATGCCCGGCTTGCGGGGCATGCCGGCCGTGATGATGATCACGTCCGAGCCAGCGACATCCTTCCAGTCCGTGGTGCCGGTGACGCGGCAGTCGTAGCCGTCCACCGCCGCCAGCTGGTTGATGTCCAGGGCCTTGCCCTTGACCAGGCCTTCGGCCGCCGGGATGTCGTACAGGAACACGTCACCGAGCGACTTCTGCACCGCCAGCAGCGCGAGGTTGCCGCCGATCTGCCCGCCACCGATGAGGCCAATCTTCTTCTTGCGATTCTGAGCCATGGCTTCGCCGTCTCCCAATTCCCCGCGAGGGGACTACATGTGCTTGATGATGGCCTGACCGAACTCGGAGCACTTCACCTCGGTCACCCCGGACTGCCCCTCCTGCTTCATCAGGCGGGCGAAGTCGTACGTCACCGTCTTGGCGGCGATGGCGCGGTCCATGCCCTGGATCATCAGGTCCGCGGCCTCGTGCCAGCCCAGGTGCCGGAACATCATCTCACCGGAGAGGATGACCGAGCCCGGGTTCACCTTGTCCTGGTCCGCGTACTTGGGCGCCGTGCCGTGCGTGGCCTCGAACACCGCGTGGCCCGTGACGTAGTTGATGTTGCCGCCCGGGGCGATGCCGATGCCGCCCACCTGCGCCGCCAGCGCGTCCGACAGGTAGTCGCCGTTGAGGTTCAGCGTGGCGATGACGTCGAACTCGTCCGGACGCGTGAGCACCTGCTGCAGCGTGATGTCCGCGATGGAGTCCTTGATGACGATCTTGCCGGCGGCCACGGCGGCCTTCTGCTCGGCGTTGGCGGCCTCCTCGCCCTTGGCGGCCTTCGTCACCTCCCACTGGTCCCACGTGTAGACCTTGTCACCGAACTCCCGGGCGGCCAGCTCGTAGCCCCACTTGCGGAAGGCGCCCTCGGTGAACTTCATGATGTTGCCCTTGTGGACCAGCGTGACGCTCTTGCGCTTGTGGTCCACCGCGTACTGGATGGCCGCGCGGATGAGCCGATCGCTGCCCTCCTTGGACACGGGCTTGACGCCCAGGCCGATGTCGGACGGGAAGCGGATCTTCCCGAACTCCTTCGGGAACTCCTTCTTCAGCAGGTCCAGGAACTTCGCCGCCGCGGGGCTGCCGGCCTCGAACTCGATGCCCGCGTAGATGTCCTCCGTGTTCTCACGGAAGATGGTCATGTCCACCTTGTCCGGCGACTTGACCGGGCTGGGCACGCCCTTGAAGTAGCGCACGGGGCGCAGGCAGACGTACAGGTCCAGCAGCTGGCGCAGCGCCACGTTCAGCGAGCGGATGCCGCCGCCCACCGGCGTCGTCAGCGGGCCCTTGATGCCGACCAGGTAGGTGCGGAAGGCCTCGACCGTCTCGTCGGGAAGCCAGTTGTTGACCTGCTTGAAGGACTTCTCGCCGGCGAGGACCTCATGCCAGGCGATCTTCTTCTTGCCCTTGTAGGCCTTCTCCACCGCGGCGTCGAACACGGCCTGGGACGCGCGCCAGATGTCGCGGCCCGTGCCGTCGCCCTCGATGTAGGGGATGATCGGATGGTCCGGCACGGACAGCTTGCCGTTCTGGAGGGTGATCTTCTCGCCGGAAGTCGGGGGAGCCATGGACGTACTCCTGGAAGGTGTGGCCGTGTAAGAATTTGCGCGGGATAGTCGAGAACCCGCCCCCCTCCCGTCAAGGAGTTTGGCCGCTCCGCCAGGTTGCAGGACTTATCGGACCCAGCGGCGCCGCATGCGCTCGGGCACGCGCGCCAGGCCTGGAGGACCGCGCCTGCGCACCGACCTACCAGCAGGCGAGGCCCGGCGCGGGAAGCTCCACCGTCACCGTGAGGCCCTCGCCATCGCCGCGCTCCACGCCGAGCACCCCGCCCACGGACTCCACCAGCTCCCGCGCCCGGGCGAGCCGACGATGCGCGGGCCCCACCAACATGGGCGACAGGAACACCGCCTGGAGCTCGCGCGCGGACAGCCGCGCCGCGGACGTCACCACCTGGAAGCGCGGCGGCTCGTCACCGAAGTCATCCGGCGCGTCCAGCACCACGCGCACACTTCCCTCCCCCGCGTGGTCCGCCGCGTGCGACAGCAACAGCAGCAACACCTGCCGTGTACGTCGCGCCCCTGTCCGCGCCAGAACGGTTTCCCCTGGAAGTTCCAGTTTCACTTCGATGCCGTGGATTCTTCGCGTGGCTTCCAGCAATTCCAGGGCTTCTTCCATGAGCGCCGCGACATCCACTTGCTGGGAATCCGGACCCTCCACCGACGCCAGCAAGGCCCTCGGGGAAGCAGCCTGGGGCGCCGCCCCGGCTTCACCCGACGTCCTGTCCACCCAATCCCGCGCCGCGCTCATGCCGCACCTCGTCCCGTTGGCCCTACAGAGGGACTTTACTGGCGGAATCCGACGCGCTCCATTTCACTACGAGAAAGTACGCAGGGCGTGGTTGACTGGAGACATTACAGCTTCGCGACATCTTGGCCGTGCCGTTGTCGGGTGCTGGGCATGCAGTTCGTGAAACTTGGAGAAATGGCCTGTCACGGTTGACCCAGTGCCCTAGATTCCGGCCTTGACGAAAACAGCAAGGCTGCACAAATTCGATTTGACTGTTCCTCTCGACTCCGTATGATACGGACCCATAGCGAAATGCCGCCCACCGCAGCACCGCTGGAGCAGGGAGGAACTGTTGTGCTTGCAACTTCGCCATCCGCATCAGGCGTTCCTCACTACCGGAGAAGGGGGCTCCTGGACATGGAAGGGGGAAACCCGCTCTCCGACCGGCGGACGGTCGAGTTCGATAGCCGCGACGCTTTCATCAATGTGATTCCGCTGCCGCCAGCGGAAGCCGCGCTGGACGACTCGGGCTATTCGCTGCACGGCCGGGGCGCCAACGCGATTACGTGCTCGCTGGGCACGCTGGACGCGACGCTCGGTGAGGTGACGCGACTGAGCCCCACCGTGGTCTGGGTGATGCCGCGCGGTCCCGTGACGCACACCGAGGGCCCCACCCTGCCCATCTTCCTCAAGGGCCGTGGGCTCACCATCGGTCCCCTGGTCGGCGCGTTCATCCGCGCGGACGCGGAGACGGCGAGCGCGCCCGTCGGCCTGCAGCTGGTGGGCGTGACGGTGGAGCAGGGCCGGCAGATCCTCTCCCTGCTGGCGGACGCGCTGAAGAACGGCGTGGCGGAGCCGGCGGCGTCGGTGCTGCCGGTGCAGGACACCATCGAGCAGGCCGAGCGCATCCGCTCCATCCTGGTGGCCATCTGCGCGTCCGGGAACAACGGCGTGCTGCGCCGCAAGGGCCGCTCGGTGCGCATGGTGCTCGAGCGCTTCAACACGGCGACGTCGCAGCTGGAGTGGCGCTCCGAGGAGCCCGTCACCGAGTGGGGCGAGGCGCCCTTCGACGTGGACGTCATCGGCTACAACAGCGCGTACCGCATGCGCCTGGACGGCGGCAGCGGCGACGGCGAGCGGCTCTACACGCAGCTGCCCACGCGCATCTCCCGCATCCGTCACCGCTGGCACCGCCGCGTCCCCGCCCCCGCGGGCGCGAACGTGCGCTTCCATCACCCGCTGTGGCGGGAGCTGGGCGAGCTGCAGCGCGACGTGGTGGACCTGTCGTTCTCCGGCCTGTGCCTGCGCTGCAAGCCCGAGGACCTGATGTTCCCCGGCCTGCTGCCGCCGCACATCGAGCTGCAGACGGGCGAGGGCCAGACGCTGACGTTGCGCGGGGAGATCCGCTACGTCACCAGCCCCCGCGCGGATGGCTACATGCTGTGCGGCCTGAGCGTGCAGCCCTACTCCGTGGACGAGGCGCGCTGGGTGCGCTTCGTGTCGCAGACGACGTCCCCCGCCACTCGCACCAGCGAGAACATGGAGGACGGGCTGTGGGATTTGTTCACCCGCTCGGGCTTCTTCAGCCTCGCGGGCAAGACGTCCGAGGAGTTCGAGGAGCAGCGGCTGGCCTTCCGGAGCATGGCCAAGCGCGGCGCGGAGATTCCGCAGCTGTTCTGCCAGGCGGTGTGGCCGTCCGAGCGCGGCCCCGAGGCGACGCTGTCCTTCATGAAGCCCTACCGCCACGCGTGGATGGGGCACCAGGTCGCCAAGCGTCCCGGCAAGCCGCCCCCGAGCGTGCAGGAGCCGGGGCAGATCATGCGCGACTTGTACGTGCGCACCTTCGAGCATCCGCAGAGCGACCCGGACTTCCGCTGGGTGGTGGCCTACGTGGAGGCGCTCAACCCGTGGATCGCCAAGGCGCACGTGCGCTACGCCGAGCGGCAGATGGAGACGGGCCAGGGCCTGGCCTTCACGCGCAAGGTGCACATGCTGGACGTGTACACGCACGAGCAGACGGGCCGCGCGCACGAGGGCATCCAGATTGGCCTCGCGACGGCGCAGGAGCTGACGCTGCTGGCGGACACCATCGCGCGCACCCGCCCCGCCTGCTACGTGGACGCGCTGGACTTCACGCGCGAGCGCATCGACATGCGTCCGGTGCAGGCGCGCTGGAAGCAGTTCAATCTCGAGCGTGAGCGGGAGATCCTGGTCGCGCGGCGCAACGGAGTCCCCGTGGCCGCGACGGTGCTGGAGCTGGGTCAGCGGGGCACGAACCTGTACTGCCTGCTGGACATGGCCCGGCTGTTCCCGCTGACCGAAGAAGGACCGTCCACCTATGTCGCATTGGTGGACGCCGCGCGCCGGTGGTACGCGGCGCGCCGCCGCACCTCGTTCCACTTCCTATGTGAGGACGAGGGGGGGGATTACGTGCAGGAGGCCGGCATCCACGGAGGGCCCGATCCCTACATGTGGATCATCTCCTCCAAGCTGATTCCGGACTTCCTCGAGCACATCAGTGAGCTGACCATCGGGCGCCGCGGCGCCCACAACCCTCGCTAAACGCCCCAGAGGTAGACACATGAGCAAGCAATTCGTGGAGCAGAACTATGTTCCGCACGTGGCCCCCGTGCGCGAGCGCCTCAAGACGTCCCCCGCCCTGAAGGCGCTGCTGGATCCCAACGTGGACCCGGCGCTCGTGGAGGGCTTCCTCATCCAGCTCAACTCGCTGGGTGTCTACATGACGGAGCCGGTGGACAAGTGGATCCGCCGCGCGGGCGAGGCCTCCGTGAAGATGGGCCTCAAGGACGTGGGCGAGAAGCTCATCACCCACGCGAAGCACGAGGAGGGCCACCACCTGATGATGATCGAGGACACCAAGAACCTGGTGGCCCGGTGGAACTCGCGCCGCTCTCCGCAGCTGGACGTGAACGCGCTCTTGAGCCAGACGCCCACGCAGGCGATGGTCGAGTACCGGAAGATCCACGAGGACACCATCGTCGGCGAGATGCCGGCGGCGCAGGTGGCCATCGAATATGAAATCGAGAACCTGTCCGTCGTGTTCGCGCCCGGGCTGATGGAGCAGGCCAAGCGCGTCTGTGGCGAGGACATCATGGAGGCCATGTCCTTCGTGAAGGAGCACGCGGAGCTGGACGTGGGCCACACCGCGCTCAACGAGGTCATGCTCGGCAAGCTGCTGGACCAGGTCCCGGAGAAGACCGCGGTCATCGGCAAGACGGGCGCGCAGGCGCTGGACATCTACCTGCGCTTCATGGGCGACTGTGTCGAGCGCGCCCAGCAGATGATCAAGCCCGCCGCGGCTTGAGGTCCCACCGGGGCCCGCTCGGAAGGCGAGCCCCGCTCAGTCATGCCCCGGGGCGTCACGGGCCGAGGAATCGGCCTGGGCGCCCCGTCGTGTTCCACCGCCCTACCCCGCCCGACGCACCACCGCGTCCGCCGTGCGCGCGCGCGGACGGATGCGTCCACGCAGCGAGCGGCGAAGCCCCTCCAGCTCCGGCCCCGTCGCCGTGCCGAACACGTAGCGGTCCGGGCGCAGCACCACCACGTCCTTGCCGTGGCGGGCGAACCACGCGCCCAGCCGGCCCTCCGTGTCCACGAGCGCCTCCGGCGGAGGCTCGCCGATGCGCTCCGCGGAGAGCACGGTCCACGCACGCGCGCCCAGCTCCGCCGCCAGCGCACGGGCCTCCCGCTGCAGGTCCTGCGAGGCGCCCGGCCGCGTGAGCACGACGAAGCCATCGCCCAGCACGTGGTCCAGCAGGACCCGCTGCCCCTCGAGCACCTCCACGCGCGGCTGCGGGAAGTAGGTGCCCTCCGGCGCGGCCTTCTTGCGTCGCGCGCCGAGCAGGAACCCCTGCTCCAGCGCGAAGACGGGCTTCACCTTGAACTGGCGGATGAACTCCCCGGTGACGGGCAGGCGGTAGAGGAGCTGGATGAGCGCGTTGCGCACGCGCGAGAGCACCTGGCCTCCGGACATCATCACCCGGCCCATGGCGTCCGAGCTCTTGATGACCTCGGCCACGTGGCCGCGCCGCTCCTGCTCGTACGTATCCAAGAGCGAGTCGTCCGCCGAGCCGTCCAGCACCCGCGCCAGCTTCCAGGTCAGGTTCGCCGCGTCGCGGAAGCCCGCGCACAGGCCCTGGCCCAGGAACGGCGGCATCAGGTGCGCGGCATCCCCCATCAGGAAGGCGCGTCCCACCCGCCAGCGGTCCACCAGGCGCGAGTGGTACGAGTGGACGTTGATGGAGCGGATCTTCACCGTCGACGGGTCGATGTACGGCGCGATGAGCGTGCGCACGTGGTCCGGCTGCCGCACCGCCTCCAGGTCCGCGTCCGGGTCGACGATGATGTCGAAGCGCATCTCGTCCCGCGCGGTGCGCGCGATGAACCCGCGGCGCTTCGGGCCACACAGGTAGCTGGTGTAGTCGGGCTCCGGCGACGACGTGCTCACGGTGATGGCGAGCGCGTGCTCCAGGCCCGTGGTGCCCTCGAGCTTCAGGCCCAGCTTGCGTCGGATGGGGCTGTGCGCGCCGTCGCACGCGAGCAGGTAGCGGGCGCGGACGGTGAGCACCCGCTCGCTGGCGAGCTCGCGCACGCGCACCGTGAGGCCCTCTGCGTCCTGCACGAAGGATTCGACCTCGTGGCCCTGCCACAGCTCCACGTGCTCGAAGCGCGCCATGCCCTTGCGCAGCATCGCCTCCATCCGCGGCTGCTGGAAGAAGGTGGCCACGTCATGCCCGTAGGGGCGGTCCAGCTTCGTGAAGTCCACCTCCGCGAGCACGCGCAGGCGGTCATCCAGGTAGCGCAGCGTCTTGCAGGGATGGAAGCCCGGCCCCAGCTCTCCCTCCAGGCCCGCGGACTGGAAGATGCGCTGCGCCTCGTCATCCAGGCTGATGGCGCGCGACTGGGCATGCGCGGACAGCTCCTTCTCCACGATGATCGTCCTGACGCCCTGCAGTCCGAGCAGGTTGGCCGCCATCGCTCCGACCGGTCCACATCCCACGATGATGACATCAACAGTTTCTGGAGCCACGTCCGCCCTCCGGGTCGTCTCGTTGTTGAGCTGCCTTTGATGATTCATCCCCCAGGCCATGGCTGGAATTATCAGCGGGCCATTCACCCTCGCTCTCGCGCGGTCCCCTCACGCGAGTGGACTCCAGAAAGGCGCAGCCGTCGCGTTTTCACTCGGCCCACGCAAACAATGCGGCCCCGAGTCCTCGCCAACTCCACCGGCGAGCGTGCGACCCATCCCGTCACCCCCACCCCGTGCCTCTCGATTCAAAGAACGCCCCGGGGAAAATTCCTTGCATGTTTGAGTTTCACCCCTCGGCGAGCCTCTGGAATCAGCCCCTGGGTGTTCGCGGTTGCAGGCGGGGGTGCACTCCCCACCCGGTGGGTTCCCGCGAGGAGTCAAGGTGGGCAGACATTCCTTACGGACTTCAACATTGCACTGACACCGAATCACAGTTGTCGAACGGCAGAAGGAATCGCCGTCGGAAACACCGCATTGACGTCGTGGGCAACGCGCGGCGTCGTGCATTCGGAGATCGCCAGTGGTTAGGTGGCGCTTCCCCCTCACGCGTGGTTCGCGAAGGAGCAGTTCCATGGAATGGCTCGAATTCTCCCGTTGGTCTCCCGAGGTGGAGCGTCAGCTCGCGCAGCAGGCGGCGCGGCTGGGCGACACGGCGGCCCGCGGAGCCTCCCTGACCCGGCGGGTCCGGATGAGCGCCACGGTGGCGGCGGCGTACCGCTTGAGCGCGATGCTCCGCGAGTATCCGCGCACCAACCCCTGGGGCCACCCCGTCTCGGAGTCCTGAGCCCCAGGCGGGGCCGCCGTGAGCCCCGGGGCTCCGGCACCTCGTGATGCTCGGGACACACCCTGCTCCACCGTCGACGGTGAGCGCATGAAGGGCCCTCGAGGGCTCCATGCCCGCCTCCCTCCGGTGGAAACGACAGGGACCTCGCGGTTCGCCGCGCACTTGATTGACCTGTCAATCCACGGTGGCTCCTCCTCCCGCGTATCGGCGGGCTGGTTCCGGTCCTTCGCCCGGGGTATTGCTCCCCTCCCACTTCGAGTGCCGCGCCTCGTCGCGGTCCTGGTGTGCGGAAGAGGACGTCGGTGGGTACCCACACACGCAGCCCTGGCCTCGCAGCGCGCCCCGAGACGGCGCTGACGCGACTTGTCCCCTGGGCGGGGGCGCTCCTGGGGGTGCTCTGGTTCATCGCGCTGGGCGGCGCGCGGGCGCTGGACCCCACATCTCTGGAGTGGTTGGGATGGGGGGACTGGGCGCAGCACGTGCTCGGCTGGTGGTTCTTCCGTGAGGCCCCCTGGGGTTTTCCCCTCGGCAGGACCCCCGGCTACATGGCGCCGCTGACCACCACGGTAGGCTTCACGGATTCGAATCCGTGGCTCGCGCTGGCGTTCAAGCCCTTCGCGGGCTGGCTGCCCCAGGACTTCCAGTTCATCGGGCTGTGGCTCGTGTCGTGCCTGGCGCTCCAGGGGTTCATGGGCGTCAAGCTGATGGCCGTGTTCACGTACCGGGCCTCGCATCAGCTCCTGGGGGCCGCGCTGTTCGTGCTCGCGCCGGTGCTTGTCTTCCGATTCGAGCACGACACGCTCTGCGCGCACTGGATGCTGACGGCCTTGCTGTGGCTGCACCTGCGTCCGCGGCCGGATGCGCGAAGTGCGTGGCGGACGCTGCGCGAGGTCCTGCTCATCAACGTGCTCGCGGCTGGCGTCCACCCGTACTTGATGGTCATGGTCTTCGCGCTCTCGACGGCGCTGCTCGTCAGCATGACGTGGCAGGAGCGGCTGCTCACGCGGCGGCAGGCGGGACTCGCGTTCCTGGGGGGCACGCTCATGCTGGGCGGGCTCTTCTTCGCGTTCGGCTATGTGGGCCAGGGGGTACGAGGCGCGGCGCATGGCTTCGGGGCGTACAGCTCCGACATGCTCACGTTGATCAACCCGATGGCGTGGTCACGGATGTTGCCGGCGCTCCCGACGCGCAAGGACCAGTACGAGGGCTTCGGCTATCTCGGCACGGGAGTGCTCGCGCTCGGCGCGGTCCTGGGGCGACCTTCTGTCTGGTGGCCCGAGGTTCGAGCGTGGGCCCGAGCCCATCAGCCACTGTGGGTCGCGGTGGGACTGCTCACGCTGCTCGCGTTCTCGACGACGCTGACCTTCGGCGGCGTCATCGTGCTGTCGGCGCGCAAGATGGCCGACGTGTTCATGCCCGTGCTGGGGATGTTCCGCTCCTCGGGCCGCTTCATCTGGCCGCTCCACTACCTGGTGCTCACCGGCATCCTGGCGCTCGTCATCTGGCGCTGGCGCGAGCGTCCCGCCGTTCTCACGGGCATCCTGCTGGGCGCGGTGGTCACCCAGGTGGTCGACACCGAGGAACTGTGGACGCAGAGGCGGTTTCGACCGGCGCCGTGGCCTCGGCTCGGTGCACCGGAGTGGGCGCAATTGGATTCGTTCTACCGGCACGTGGTGCTGTATCCGCCGTACATCCATGACTCGAAGCTGCCATGCACCCAGAACACGTTCCGCCGGGATGACTATGTACGCTGGGGGGACCTCGCGTACCGGAAGGGCCTGTCGACGAACAGCGGCTATGTCGCTCGCATCAATGAGCGACACGTCGAGCAGAGCTGCGAGGCACTCGTGGCCGATGTCGCGCAGGGCCGGCTCTCGTCGGACACGCTCTATGTCGTCGATACTCCGAAGCTGGGGTTGTTCCAGGGATTGGGAGAGCACGTCACCTGCGGCACGGTGGATGGGTTCAATGTCTGCGTCGCCGCTCGTGACGGTCGGTTCAGGGAGGCGCTCTTGAGGTCCTCGAATCGCGCACAGAGGCCCCTTCCATGAGCGCGGCCTCACGACATCTCCCCTGGGCCGGAGCGCTTCTGGGCGTGCTCTGGTTCGTCGCGCTGGGCGGTGTACGCGCGCTGGACCCCACCTACCTGGATTGGTTGGGATGGGGAGACTGGACGAAGAGCATCCTCGGCTGGTGGTTCTTCCGTGAGGCCCCCTGGGGGTTTCCCCTCGGCAGGACGCCCGGCTACATGGCGCCGCTCACGACGACGGTGGGCTTCACGGACTCGACACCGTGGGTCTCGCTGGTGCTCAAGCCGTTCTCCGGGTGGCTGCCTCAGGACTTCCAGTTCATCGGGCTGTGGCTCGCGTCGTGCCTGGCGCTCCAGGGGTTCATGGGCGTCAAGCTGATGGCGCTGTTCACGCCTCGGGCCTCGCATCAGCTCCTGGGGGCCGCGCTGTTCGTGCTCGCGCCCGTGCTCGTCTTCCGGTTCGGGCACGACGCGCTCTGCGCGCACTGGATGCTCACAGCCTTGTTGTGGCTGCACCTGCGTCCGCGGCCGGATGCGCGAAGCGCGTGGCGGACGTTGCGCGGTGCCCTGCTCATCAACGTGCTCGCGGCTGGCGTCCACCCGTACCTGGCGGTCATGGTCCTCGCGCTCTCGACGGCCCTGCTCGTCAGCATGGCGTGGCAGGAGAGACACCTCACCTGGCGACAGGCGGGACTTGCGCTCCTGGCTGGATGCCTGGCCGTGGGTGGCGTCTTCTTCGCGTTCGGATACGTGGGCCAGGACGTACGCGGAGGCACACAGGGATTCGGTGTCTACAGCGCGGACATGTTGTCGCTCATCAATCCCATGGGGTGGTCACGGGTGTTGCCGTGGCTGCCCGCGCGGAGTGGCCAATACGAGGGCTTCGGTTATCTCGGCACTGGCGTCCTCGTGCTCGCGCTCGTCGCGCTGCTGGGCAGGCCGTCCGCCTGGTGGCCTCAGGCGCGCGCACGTGCTCGAGCACACGGGCCGCTCCTGGCCGTGGTGGGGCTGCTGGCGTTGCTCGCGTTCTCCACGACGATGACCCTCGGTGGCACCACCGTGCTGTCGATGCGGAAGGTCGCCGAGCCGTTCATGCCCGTCCTGGGCATGTTCCGCGCTTCGGGGCGCTTCATCTGGCCCCTGCACTATGTCGTGCTCACGGGCATCCTCGCGCTCGTCACCTGGCGCTGGCGCGAGCGCCCCGTCGTCATCACGAGCGTGTTGCTCGGTGCGCTGCTCATCCAGGTGGTCGACACCGAGGAGCTCTGGGCACAGCAACGGTTTCGCTCGGCGCCCTGGCCCCGGCTGCGCGCGACGGAGTGGACCCAGCTCGATTCGTTCTACCGGCACGTGGTGCTGTATCCACCCTACATCCATGACTCGGAGCTGCCGTGCACCGAGAACACCTTCGCCCGGGATGACTACGTGCGATGGGGGGACCTCGCGTATCGCAAGGGTATGTCGACGAACAGCGGATACGCCGCGCGCTTCAATGAACGACATGTCCAGCAGGTCTGTGAGGAGCTGAAGGCCGATGTCGAGCAAGGCCGACTCTCGGCGGATACGCTCTACGTCGTGGACCCACCGAAGCTGGCTTTGTTCCAGCGCCTGGGCGAGCTGGTCAGCTGCGGCAACGTGGACGGGTTCAACGTCTGCGTGGCTGGTCGTAATGGGCGCTTCAGGGAGGTGCTCCTGAAGTCCTCGGCCCGTGCGCCACTGCCTCCCACGGCGGAAAGTCCTATCACCCCTCCGTGATGCCCTTGCGCAGCGCCGTGCGCTCGAGCTTGCCCATCGCGTTGCGGGGCAGCGCGTCCAGCCAGATGAAGCGCGTAGGCAGCTTGAAGCCCGCGAGTGAGTCACGGCACCAGGTCTCCAGCACCGGTGCATCCGGACGCTGCTGGCCGGTGCGTGGCGCGAGGAAGGCCACGGGGACCTCGCCCCATCTCGCGTCGGGGACGCCAATCACCGCGGCCTCCTGCACCGCGGGATGATTGGCGAGCACCGCCTCCACTTCCGCCGGGTAGATGTTCTCCCCTCCCCTGACGATGAGGTCCGTTCGACGTGAGAGCACCGTGAGGCGACCTCGCGCGTCCAGCACCCCGAGGTCCTTCGTGTGGAGCCATCCGTCACGGAACGCCTCGCGCGTCGCGTCGGGACGATTCCAGTAGCCCGCCATCACCGTGGGGCCTCGGACCTCGATGTTGCCTTCCTCGCCAGGGCCTCGTGCAGCGCCGTCATCTCCGACGATGCGCACCTGGGTCCCCGGCAGAGAGCGTCCCGCGGTCTTCCCATCCGCCTCGGAGGGAGACTCCGTCGTCACCTGGGAACAGGCCTCGGTGAGACCGTAGGTCTGGAGCGCCAGGAGCCCCACTGCGCGTGCCCGGTCCAACAGGAACACTGGCACGGGCCCACCGCCAATCAGCGCGAGCTTGAAGGTCTCCGGCACCTGGCGACCGGCTCGGATGTCGAGCACCCGCTCCAGCGTCGTGGCGACGAGGCTCGCGTGCGTCACGCCTTCGTCGATGGCTCGACTGGTGGCCTCCGCGTCGAAGCGCTCGTGCAGCACGAGACAGCCTCCCTCGTACGCGGTGCGCGTCAACATCGCGAGACCACCGACATGGAACAGTGGCAACGTCCCGAGCCAGCGCGGCGCGGGATGCGCTCCGAGGTTCTCCGCAGAGGCTCGGCACGACGCACGGAAGTTGCCCTCCGTCAGCACCGCGCCCTTCGGCCTGCCCGTCGTCCCGCTTGTAAAGAGCACGACGCGCGGTGCGTCCTCAACCAGCGGCACGCAGGTCGTCGAGGGCTCCGAGGGAGCCAGGGGCTCGCCTTCCGTCGGTCGCCCTGTCGACGACGCACAGGCCGTGGACGGCGTCAGCGACGCACCCGTTACCAAGAGTTCCTCGTCTGGCGGTCGTACTGCCGACGCCACAGAGGACTTCAGCGACTGCGCATTCGGCAGTTGCCCTCTCGACGCCAGCTCAGGTATCGGCGTCTCCGACGACGCGCGGGTCTCCCTCGTCCGCTCGCGCGGTAGCCGCTCCCTCGACGCCACGTACGCCGACGCCACGTACGCCGGCGACGCGAAGGTCTCTATCGTCCGCTCGCGTGAGAGACTCTCCCCCGACGCCACGAACGTCGTCGACGCGAAGGCATCCGGCGTCCGTTCGCGAGGGAGCCCCTCCCCTGAAGCCACGTACGCCGTCGACGCGAAGGTCTCCAGCGGCTCCGCCCCTGGCAGACGCTCTCGCAAGGCCCCCATCGCCAAGGTGAGCGCGGGCGCGATGTCCTCGACCAACGGGGCCAACTCAGCGCGAGTGAGGCGCGCGTTCAGCGGCGCCAGCAGCGCTCCCAGCCGCCCCAGGGCCCAGAACAGGAACACACAGGCCGGCTGGTTCGTCGACAGCAGCGCGACCCGCTCTCCCGCGCCGATGCCCCGGGCCTCGAGCGCGGCCACCCACCGATTCACCTCGGCGTCCAACGCTCCGTAGCTCCACGAGCGCCCGGCGTATGTGAGCGCCTCCGCTTCCGGATGAACGCGGGCGCCCTCGCGGATGGGACAACCGAACGTCGTCACACCACCGCTCCGGCATCCAGCCCGAGCCCCGGCGTCTCCGGCAACCGGATGCGCCCATGCAGCGGCCGGTAGTCATGCACGGCGGGCTCACTCTTGAAGAGCTTCCCCACCGCGAGCCCCGACGCGAGCGCCCCTGAAGGCAACGCGGCCGCGAGGTGCGCCGCCCCAGCCCGAGCCACCACGCCGTCCAACGAGCTCGTCACATACGCCTGCATGCCCAGCCGAGCGGCGCGCATCGCCACCACGAGCCCGGGCAGCAGCCCTCCCAACACCATCGGCTTGAGCACCACCGCGCCCACCGCCGGCCCACCGCCCAACAATGGATCCGAACCCAGCAGCGCGCGCAACGTCTCCGGAGAACCGAGCGACTCGTCCGCCGCCACCATGCACGGCGCACGTCGCTGCACGCGCCACAACGCGGCAAGGTCGTCCGCCGGCGTCGGCTGCTCCACCAGCTCCAACTGGTACCAGCCCAGCTTGTCCAACGCGCGCTTCGCCTCGAGCTCCGACCAGCCACCGTTCGCGTCGAGCCGCAGCTTCACGTCCGGCCCCACCGCCTCGCGCACCGCCTTCACGCGCTGCTCGTCCTCCTCCAGCGCGCGACCGCCCACCTTCAGCTTGAGCGTCCCATACCCCTCGGCCACCGCCACTCGCGCCTCATCCACCAGCGCCTCCGCCGTCTCACCGCCCAGCAGCGCATTGACCAGGACCTCGGGGCGCGCCTCCTCGGCCAGGAGCCAGCACAGCGGAACCCCCTGCCGCCTCGCGAGCAGGTCCAACAGCGCCAGCTCCAGCGCATGCTCCGCGGCGGGCACCGGCCCCGGGGGCGCGGGATGACGGGCTCGCACCCGGACACCCTCTCCTCTCGCCACTGTCGGCGGGAACGGAGACAGCGTGTCCTCGACGGCGCGCACCGTGTCGCCCAGGAACTGCCCTTCGAGCGAGGACAGCCACGCCGCCAGCACCTCGCCGCAGACGGGGAGCGACTCCGTGCCGAACTCGGGCAGCGGCATCGCCTCACCGAGCCCCACCCGCCCCTCTTCGTCCTCGAGGCGCACGAGGAAACCCTCGCGCGCGGAATAGGTGCCTCGGGCCGTCTTCAGGGGCTGGAGCAGCTCCAGTCGGAGCGGGGTCAGGGTTGCCTTGACGATGCGCATGGACTCACATCATCGCAGGTACAGGCCCAGCCCGAACAGCACTCCGAAGATGAGCTGGAAGCGCGCGGTGCCGCCCAGCGCGGGATTCAGCGCCGCCCCCTGCTCGCGCATCACGCGCTGGAGCGGAGGCACCGCCAACGGGAGGCTCAGGAACGACAGGAACACCCAGGGTGCCGCGTACCCCAGCGCGTACATCGCGACAGGCGTGGCGAACGAGGCGGCGAGCAACAACACGTACTCCGCCTTGCCCGCCGTCGTGCCCCAGCGCACCGCCAGCGTCCGCTTGCCGGCCTTCACGTCCGTCGTCACGTCGCGCAGGTTGTTCACCACGATGAGCATGGTGCCGCTCGCCCCCACGGGGATCGCCGCCCACCACGCCGCCGGATGCACCGTGCCGGCCTGCACGTAGAACGTCCCCGTCACCGCGACCAGCCCGAAGAAGATGAAGACGAACAGGTCGCCCAGGCCGTTGTACCCCAAGGGGAACGGCCCACCCGTGTACGCGTAGCCACAGAGCAGCGACGCGAGTCCAATCGCGACGATGGGCCAGCCGCCCACCGCGACCAGATAGGCGCCCACCGCCGTCGCCGCGATGAAGCACACCGCCGCGCCCATCAACACCGTGCCCGGCGCGATGAGCCCGCTCTGCGTGACGCGCACGGGGCCCAGGCGCTCGTGGGTGTCCGCGCCCTTCTTGAAGTCGTAGTAGTCGTTGATGAAGTTGGTGCCGATCTGGATGAGCACCGCACCCACCAGCGCCGCGAGCGCCGGGAGCAGTCGCCCCACGCCCAGGCCGAACGCGAGCGACGTCCCCACCAGCACGGGCACCAGCGCCGCCGTCAGCGTCTTCGGACGCACGGCCATCAACCACGTCTTCACCGTGGGACGAGGCTTCGACAGGGACACCGGTGCGCCAGGAACCGACGTGCTCACGGACTCATCCTCCCAGGGTCCGCCCCCGTGGCGGCCGCCTCGAACTGGGGCGCCTCGTACCAGGGCGTCTGCAGGAAGCCCAGCACCTCGCGGACGTACTCCTCTGGCGTCTCCAGATGGGGCGCGTGGCCGCAGTCCGCGAAGGCATGTCGCCACACCACCGGGAGCTCCGCCGCCATCCGCCGCGCCGTGTTCGTGAACTTCTCGTCCTTCGCCCCCGTCAAGAGCAGCGTGGGCAGGCGCTGATGGTGCAGCTCCGACCAGTAATCGGGTTGCACGCCCAGCCCCAGGCACTCCAGCGCTCCGGCGAGCCCCTCCGCCGTGCAGGCCCGGCGATGGGCCCGCAGTCGCTCCCGCCGCTCCGCGGGCATGGCGCGCAAGGAGTCGAACAGCGGCAGCGCCTCCCAGCGCTCCACGAAGGCGTCGACGCCCTTCGCGCGGATGAAGGCCGCCAGTTGCCCGTCCGACTCCCGCCGCTCGGCGCGCTCCTGACGACGGTGCAGCCCGGGCGAGCCGCTCTCCATGATGAGCCGACCGAAGCGGTCCGGCGCGCGCACCGCCGCGGCCAGCGCCACGCGCGCGCCCTGCGAGTACCCCAGCAGGTCCACCGTGCCCAGCCCCAGCGAGTCCACCAGGGACACGAGCGCGTCCACCGTCTCGAGGAAGCCATCGCGTCCGCGCCGCTCGGGCAGCGGCGTGGCGCCGTGGCCCGGCAGGTCCACCGCGATGGCCTTCACCGAGCGGCCCATCAGCGGCTTCAGCCCGTCGAACGAGCCGCGATTCCCGGTGAAGCCGTGGAGCAGCACGAGCGGTCGGGGGCCTTCGCCCCACGTCTCGTACGCCAGCGTCACGCCCATGGTCCCTCTCCGAGTGCGGCGGCCATTCTCGCGAAGAGCTGCCGGTGGTCATCCACGTTCGCGGCCCGGTCCACGCGCACCTCCACCAGGTGCAGGCCGCCTTCCAGTCCTTCACGCACCGCCGCTCGCAGCGCCGCGGGCGTCGTGGGCCGATGCAGCCGAGCCCCACCCAGCGCCGCCGCGTGCGACAGGTCCACGCCGTGCGGCGTGCCGAACAGCGACTCGAACTCGTCCGGCTTCGCCGCCTGCGCGATGGGCAGGAACGAGAAGATGCCGCCACCGTCGTTGTTCACCGCGACCACCGTGAGCGGAACGCGCGAGCGCGCCGCCGTCACGAACGCGCCCACGTCGTGCAGCAGCGCCAGGTCCCCCGTCAGCAGCACGGCGGGACGCGACGCCGCGGCCGCGACACCGAGCGCGCTGGAGATGATGCCGTCGATTCCATTCGCGCCCCGGTTGGCCAGCACGCGCAGCGGCACACCACTCGCCGGGGCGAACGCGTCCACGTCCCGGATGGGCATGCTGCTGGAGACGAACAGCGGGACCTCGGCCGGAAGCGCGGCCACCACCTCGCGAGCGATGCGCGGCTCGCTGAGCAAGTCCGGTCGCTCGGCGAAGGCCGTCTCCAACGCGCCGCGCACCATCCGCTCCGCGGCGAGGAAGCCCTGGGTCCACCGGCCCACGCTCCGCTTCACGCCCTTCGCCAGCGCGGCACACGCCGCCACCGCCGAGCCCTCCACCACCGTGGCCGCGCGGTGCGCGGGGTCGAACAGCGCCCCCCCGTCACTGAAGAGCACGATGTCCGCGCCCGAGCCGTCCAGCCACTGCTGCGGCACCTTGGGCGTCAGCCCCCCCCCGAACCGCAGCACCAGCTCCGGCCGATGCGCCCTGGCGAACGGCGCGTGACGAAGCATCGCGTCGTAGTGCGAGAGCGTCAGCGGACCGCCGCCATACCGAGCCTGGGACGTGGCCTCCGCCAGCACCGGGTAGCCCGTGGCCTGCGACAGCGCGGAGATGGCCTCGGCGAAGCCGTCCACTTCGTCGCGAGGACCGCAGACGATGACACCCCGCTCCGTCGCGGCGACGCGCTGGCGCACCGACTCCAGCACCGCCGCGTCCGGCACCGGCGCGGGCGCGGCGATGCGCGTGAACGGCATCCCCGGGCGACCGTGCTTCGCGAGCGCGGACAGGCGCTCCTCACCATATGCCTCGGTCACCGGCGCGAGCGGCTCGCGGAAGGGCACGTTGAGCTGCACGGCGCCCCGAGGGGCCCGCAGCGAGGTGGCCACGGCGCGGGCCGCGGTCGCGCGCAGGTGAGACAGCGCCACGTCGCTCGACTCCGGCACGCCCACGTCCGTGAAGCTGCGCGCGTGCTCACCATAGAAGCGCGCCTGCGGCACCGTCTGCGCCGCGCCCCACCCCTGCAGCTCCAGCGGTCGGTCCGCGGTGAGCACGATGAGGGGCACCTGGGACAGCGAGGCCTCGATGACCGCCGGGTAGAAGTGCGCGCCCGCGGTGCCGCTCGTCGCGACCAGGATCACCGGCGTGCGCGATTGCTTCGCGAGCCCCAACCCGAAGAAGGCCGCGCTCCGCTCGTCGATGACGGACCAGGTGCGAAGGCCCTCCGCGCGCGCGCAGGCGATGGCCAGCGGCGAGGAGCGCGAGCCCGGACACACCACCGCGTGTCGCGCGCCGCCGCGCACCAGCTCCTCCACGAGCGCGCGAGCCCACAGCAGGTTGAGATTACTGTCGCCCGACATCCCCGCCTCCCAACGCACGCAACACGGCCAGACTCTTCATCTCCGTCTCCCGCCACTCCGCCTCCGCGATGGAGCCGGCCACGATTCCGCAACCCACGTACAACCGCGCGCGAGCACCCCGCACCCGCGCCGAGCGCAGCCCCACCATCAGGTGCGCCCGCTCGGGCCCCACCCACCCCACCGGCCCCGCGTACCAGCCCCGGTCCAGCCCCTCGTGCTCCACCAGGAAGGACAACGCGCGCTCCCGAGGCGTCCCGCCCACCGCCGGCGTCGGATGCAGCGCCTCCACCACCTGCGCGGCCGACACCCCCTCGCGCAGCCGCGCGCCAATGCCCGTGCGCAGGTGCACCACGTTCTTCAACGCCAGCAGCTGGGGCTCCGCGTCGGAGTGGACCTCGTCCGCGAGCGTGCGCAGCGCCGCGAGGATGTAGCGGACCACCGCGGCGTGCTCACGCGCGTCCTTGTCCTGTCCTCGCAACCCCTCGGCCTCGCGCGGCGCCGCGGTGCCCGCCAGGGCCTCCGTCTCCAGCGCCCGGCCCTCCACCCGACACAGCGTCTCCGGCGTCGCGCCCAGGAAGCACGTCCCGTCCAGCGCGCGGAACAAGAAGGTGGCGCAGCGCGGGTTCTGCTCACGCAGCCTCGCCAGCACGTCCACCACGTCGAACGCCTCGGCGGCCTCCACATCCACGGGCCGCGCCAGCACGACCTTCTGGAGCTGTCCCGAGGCAATCGCCTCCAGCGCCCGCTCCACACGCGCCTCGAACTCCGGCCGCGACGACACCACCGTGAGCGCGACCTCCGCGCCCCGCGCGTGCCGATACCCTTCGGAGAAGCGCGCGCGGACCCGCTCGAGCCGCGAGCGCACCACGTCCTCGCCCCCACGCGCCTCCGGTGCGAACGCGGCCACGGCCAGCCCGCTCCCGGTGCGCCACACCAGCACCTCCGGCAGCGTCCAGCGCGCCACGCCATGCGCGGCCCACGCCTCGTCCACCACCCCCGCCGCGCCGAAGCGGAGCCCGCCGAACCAGGGACCCGGCATGTCCGACGGCGCCGGGCCCAACCACCGCAACGAGAGGACACCCAAGGAGCCCAGCACCGCGGGGACCTGTGCGGGCACGGTCGCCTCGACGACCGCCGCCTCGCCCCAGCCCGCGGCCGCCTCGCGCGCCAGGGGCCGCTCCCAATACACCGTCGGAACGCCCAGCGAATCCGCTCCGGAGAGTGGATCCACCGCCGCCAGGGGCATCATTCCGGCCACCCAGCGCTGGCCCTCAACGGGATTGAGCGTCTTCATCAGCGGTCCTCATCCGCGACTGCCCTGAAATCACCTTCGGTTGTCTTCTAAGCCATAACGGCTATACATGCACCAAGGAGTTCAAAACCTCTTGAACTCGGTGGATGGGAGGGCTCGTGGGAGGCAAGCAGCCAGACGAATCCGCGCCGGCGGTGGCCGGGAAGGAGACGGGCGCGCGGCGTGTGCTCCGAGCCTTCCGTCCCGAGGGCACGCGGGTGCGTGCGGGCTCGGTGGAGGTGGGTGGACCGGGGTTCGTGGTGATGGCGGGGCCGTGCGCCGTCGAAGGTCTGGAGCAGGTGGACCGGACCGCCGCCGCCGTGGCCCAGGCGGGCGCCCACGTGCTGAGGGGTGGCGTGTTCAAGCCCCGCACCAGTCCCTATGCGTTCCAAGGAATGGGCGAGCCCGGCCTGCACCTGCTGGCCGAGGCGGGCCGTCGCCACGGGCTGCCCATCATCAGTGAGGTGATGGAGACCGCGCAGATTCCCTTCATGGCGGAGTCCTCGGACATCCTCCAGGTGGGCGCGCGGAACATGCAGAACTTCTCGCTGCTGCGCGCGCTGGGCAAGGTGCGCCGGCCGGTGTTGGTGAAGCGGGGCCTGTCGGCGACGCTGCAGGAGTGGCTGCTGGCGGCGGAGTACGTGCTCGAGGGCGGCAACGAGCAGGTGATGCTGTGCGAGCGGGGCATCCGGACGTTCGAGACGGAGATGCGCAACACGCTGGACCTGGCGGCGGTCGCCTGGGCCAAGCAGCGCACGCACCTGCCCGTCATCGTCGACCCGTCCCATGCGACGGGGCAGGTGGACCTCATCCTGCCCATGTCCCTGGCCGCCGCGGCGGCGGGCGCGGACGGGCTGCTGATTGAAGTCCATCCCCGGCCCGAGCAGGCGCTGTGCGATGGGAACCAGGCGCTGACGCCGGAGCGCTTCCAAACGTTGATGCAGCGGCTACCACCCGTGCTAGACGCGGTGGGTCGACATCTTTGGCGGCCGGAGAGTCCGGCCCAGGTCGTGAGGGCGAGATGAGCACCGAAGTCCGTCAGATGTTCTCCTCCATCGCCACGAAGTACGACGTGACGAACGAGGTCCTGTCGTTCGGCATCCATCGTCTGTGGCGACGGACGGCGGTGCGCCTGAGCCAGGCGAAGCCGGGGGACAGCGTCCTCGACTGCGCCTCCGGCACGGGTGACCTGGCGCTCGCGTTCAAGCGCAAGGTGGGCGCCACGGGCCACGTGATTGGCACCGACTTCTGCGCGGAGATGCTGGAGAGCGGCCCCGCCAAGGCGGCGAAGGCGGGGCTCCAGGTGGACTTCCAGGTGGCCGACGCCATGGACCTGCCCTTCGAGGACAACCGCTTCGACGTGGCGTCCATCGCCTTCGGCATCCGCAACGTGGATGACCCGGTGAAGTGCCTGAGCGAGATGGGCCGCGTGGTGAAGCCGGGCGGCCGCGTCGTCGTGCTGGAGTTCGGTCAGCCCACGGGCGTCTTCGGCGCGCTGTTCCGCTTCTACAGCAAGACGGTGATGCCCACGGTGGGCGGCCTGCTCACCGGCAACCGCGCGGCGTATGAGTACCTGCCCCGCACGTCGGCGGCGTTCCCCGCAGGGGAGCGCTTCCTGTCGCTGATGGACCAGTCCGGCGCCTATGCGGAGCGAAGCGCGCATCCGCTGACGTTCGGAACGGCGAACGTGTATGTCGGCCTCGTCCGCTGAGCCGCGGCAACACCTCGTCGAGCATGTCCTCTCCTCGGTGGATCCCCGGCTCAGGCCGGCACTGAGGGACGCCCTCACGCGCCCGGGGCCCACGCCCCGTCCCGCTGCGGGGCAGACCGTGGTGCTGGGTGGCCACCGGGGCGCCGGCAAGTCCACGCTGCTGCCCCGCGTGGCCCGGCTGCTCGGGCGCACGGGCGTGGACCTGGACGCGCACCTGGAGAAGACGCACGGACGTCCGCTGCGCACCTGGGTGGCCCAGGCCCCCGCCGAGTTCCGCGCCGCCGAGCGCCGCGCGCTGCTGGAGCTGCCCCCCGGGGGGCTCGTGGCCGTGGGCGGCGGGTTCCTGTCGCATCACCCGGACGCGCTCGCCGGCACCTTCACCCTCATCATCCCCGTGACGTTCGAGACCTACCGCGAGCGGCTGCTCACGGACCGGACGCGCCCCCGGCTGCGACCGGAGGTCTCCCTGGAAGAGGAGATCGCCTCCATCTTCCGCGAGCGCGAGGCGCTGCACGCCCGCGTTCCCACCGTCGCCCTGGTGGACTTCCTCCGGGGCTGCCTGCATCCCGAGGAGGTCTTGTGACGCCCGCCCGGCGCATCGTGACGCTGCCCCCCACCCTGCTCGGCCCCGACGCCGTGCACTTCGCCCGGGGGTGCCAGCGTCGCGGCGCCGACGTGCTGGAGATTCGCACCGACCTGCACGCCCCCGACGCCGTGGACGCCGCCGCGCTCGCGGACGTGCTCCCGCTGCTCGTGTCCGAGCGTGGCAAGCCCCTTCCTCCCGCCTGGGTCGCCGCCGCGTGGCGCGTGGACCGGGACCTGATGGACGCCACCGGGCAGAAGGGCCCGCTCGACGCGCCCTCCGGCAAGCTGCTCGCGTCGCACCACGCGGACCGGCAGCTCACCACCGAGGAAGCGCTCGCGCTGTGGTCGCGCGAGCTGCCCGCCGACGCGCTGGTGAAGCACGTGGAGCCCATGACGGACCCGGCCCACCTCTCCGTGCTGCTGGAGACGCAGCGACAGCTGGGCGAGCGCTTCGGCGTGTCGCGCGTCACCGTGCTCGGCATGGGCGCGGTGGCGCTGCCGGCGCGCGCGGTGCTGGCGCGCAACAACCTGCTCGACTACGTGGCCGCGGGCGGCTCCTGGGCCGCGGCGCCGGGACAGCGGCTGCTCGACGACGCCGTGCGCGAGTGGAGGGGCGCGGACCGCACGACGCTCCCCGCCCCCCTGCGCCTGGGCATCTTCGGGACGGCCATCACCCACTCCCGCTCGCCCCGCATCCACCGCCAGCCTTTCGACCGCATCGACCTCCCCGAGGACGGACCCGTCGAGGCGGTGCTCGACTCGCTCGTGCCCCACTACGGCGGCTTCGCCGTCACCAGCCCCTTCAAGCTGCGGCTCGCGAAGCACACCGGCTCGTCGCTGGACGCCATCAACACCCTGGTCCGCCGGGGCTCCCAGTGGGAGTCCTTCAACACCGACACCGAGGGCGCCCGGAAGGTGCTGGAGCGCCTGGACGCGAAGGACATCATCGTCCTGGGCGACGGCGGGGCGACCTCCGCGCTGCGCACCGTGGCCGCCGAGCGTGGCCAGGCGCTGCGAGTCCTGCGGCGCGCCGACATCCAGGGGCCGGTGACGGGGGCCGTCGTGTGGACCTGGCCGGACCGGGTGGCTCCACCGGATTCCCTGCGATTCGAGCGAGCGCGCGTCGCGGTGATCGCGTACGGTGCGCCCGGCCGACGCATCGCGGCGGAGATCACGCGGCGCGGCGGAACCCCGGTCCTGCTGGGTGCGGCGTGGTTCGTCGCGCAGGCCCGGCGACAGCGCCAGCTTTGGGAGACCGCGACATGAACACCTTCGGCGTCCTCTTTCGCTTGACGACCTTTGGCGAGAGCCACGGCCCCGCGCTCGGCGCGGTGGTGGACGGCTGCCCCGCGGGTGTGCCGCTCACGAGCACGCGCATCCAGGCCGCGCTGGACCGCCGCCGCCCGGGCCAGTCCGCGCTCGTCACACCCCGCAACGAGCCGGACCAGGTGGAGATCCTCTCCGGTGTGTTCGAGGACAAGACGCTCGGCACGCCCATCGCCGCCATCGTCCGCAACACCAACCAGCGCTCCGGTGACTACAAGGAGCTCAAGCAGGTGGACCGGCCCGGCCACGCGGACGCGGTGTGGCGCGAGCGCTACAAGCACCGCGACCACCGCGGCGGCGGGCGCACCAGCGGCCGCGAGACGCTCTGCCGCGTCATCGGCGGCACCATCGCCGAGGCGTACCTGGAGCGGGACATGCCCACCCTGAGCACCGTCGCGTACGTGTCCCAGGTGGGCGACCTCGTCGCCTCCGTGCCCGCCCCGGGCCTGACGCGCGCCATGGTGGACGCACACCCCACGCGCTGCCCCGATGAGGCGGTGCGCGAGGAGATGTCCCGCCGCATCCTCGCCGCCAAGGAGGCCGGAGACAGCCTGGGCGGCTCCATCGACATCCGCGTGGAGGGCCTGCCGGTGGGACTGGGCGAGCCCATCTTCGGGAAGATCAAGGCGCTCATCGCCCAGGCCCTGGGCAGCGTGGGCGCCGTCACCGGCGTCGTCTGGGGACCGCCGGACCTGATGCAGCGCATCGGTCAGCCGGGCACCCAGTTCCACTCCGTGAAGGACGTCTACGGCGGCATCCAGGGCGGGCTCACCAACGGCGAGCCGCTCCAGGTCCGCGCCTACTTCAAACCCCCAGCGACGCTGGCGGACCACGCGAAGGGTGGCCGTCACGACCCGTGCATCATGCCCCGCGCCGTCCCGGTGCTGGAGTCCATGGTGTCCCTGGTCATCGCAGACCTCGTCCAACAGATGAACGCACGCCCCAACACCCTATGACCCCCTACCCTCCCGGCGCCTACCGTCCACCCAACGATCGCTGGGGACCCTTCACCCGACTCGCCAGGCGCCTCCCCGAGGGAAGCCTCGCGGTGGTGGACCGCACCGTCGCCAGGCTCCACCCGACGCTCCTCCCCGCGCTCGAGGCCCGCGCGCCTCGCGCCATCGTCCAATTGGTGGGCGGTGAGAGCGCCAAGAGCTTCGCGGCGCTGGAGAAGGTGCTCGCCGCGGGCCTGTCCCTGCCGCGCTCGGGCACGCTCGTCGCCGTGGGCGGCGGCACCGTGGGAGATGTCTCCACCGTGGCCGCGCACCTGCTCAAGCGCGGCGTGCGGCTGGTGCAGGTGCCCACCACGTTGCTCGCCGCCGTCGACAGCAGCCTCGGCGGCAAGGGCGCGGTGGACCTCACCGTGAAGGGCCGCGTGGTGAAGAACCCCGCCGGCGTCTTCCACTACGCCGACGAGTCGTGGATCTGCCCGGAGCTGTTCGCCTCGCTGTCGCCCACGCAGGTGCGGGAGGGCTCGCTCGAGGCGTGGAAGATGGTCATCAGCCTGGATGCGGCCCTGTTCCGCCGCTACACGCGCACGCCCCCCGCGCTGGAGAGGCTGGTCAAGCACGCGCGCGGGCTCAAGGAGAAGGTCTGCGCCCAGGACCCGTACGAGTTCCAGGGCCTGCGCCGGGTGCTCAACTTCGGCCACACCTTCGGCCACGTGCTGGAGAGCGTGTCCCACTTCAAGCTGTCGCACGGCGACGCGGTGGGGCTGGGCATCCTGCTGGCCCTGGACGTGGGCCGCCACCTGGGCGTCACCCCCGAGCCCATCGCCGCCCAGGCGGAGGCCGCGCTGGAGAACGGCCCCGGCGTGCTCGGCCGCGAGCGCGTGGCCCAGCTGCTGCGCCCCGCATCGCTCAAGACCATCACCACCCTGCTCGACGCCGACAAGAAGGCCGGCGCCAAGGGCGAGCTGCGCATGGTGCTGCTGACGGCCATCGGCGCCACCGAGGTCCGCGACGTGGGCCCGCAGACGTGGCGCGCGCTGTGGCCCGCGTGGACGAAGGGGGTGCGCCCGTGAGCGCCAGCACCCATCGCATCGTGGTGGAGACCTCGGGCCTGAAGGCTTCGCCCCTCACGCCGCCCGTGTCCAAGTCGGACGCGCAGCGGGCGCTGGTGCTGGGCCACCTCACCGGCTCCTGGCCGCTGCCCTCCGTGCAGGCCGAGTCCGACGAGGACCTGCCCGCCGACGTGCGCGTGCTGCGCCGGGGCGTGGAGGCCCTGCGCCTTCCGGCCGGCCCCGTGCGAGACGTGGACTGCGCCGACGGTGGCGCCCCGTTCCGCATCCTGGCCACCCAGGTCGCGGTGACGCCCGGCGCGCGCGTGCGCCTCACCGGCACCCCTCGCCTGGGCGAGCGTCCCCACGGGCCGCTCTTCACGTCGCTGAAGGACGCGCTCGGCCCCGCGGGGCTCACCCTCACCGAGGGACAGCCCTGGCCGGTGGAAATCACCGCGCCCACGGACACGTCCTCCGTCGAGCCCGTGTTCCGTGTCCCCGGCTCGCAGAGCAGCCAGTACGCCTCCAGCCTCCTGTTGGGCTGCGCGGCGCTGTACCTGCGCGAGCGCCGCGCGTGGAGCGTGGACATCGAGGGCACGCTGACGAGCGCGGGCTACCTGGACCTCACGCTGACGTGGCTGGAGCGCTTCGGCTTCGAGCTGAAGAAGTCCGCCTCCCGCTACACCGTCTGCGGCTACACCCCGCCGCCGAGCGTCCCCACGCTCCCGGGCGACTGGTCCTCGCTGGGCTACCTGCTGCTCGTGGCCTGGAAGGCCGGCGGCACCGTGGAGCGCGCGGACACGGCCAGCGCCCATCCGGACCAGGCCATCCTCCGGCTCATCGAGCAGGTGGGCTTGAAGACCGAACCCGCGTCGGAGGCGCACGTCCTGAAGGTGACGGGACGGCCCACGGGCGGCCTGCGGGCTTCGGGCAAGGAGTGCCCGGACCTGTTGCCGACCCTGGCGGCGCTCGCCTGTGTGCTCCCCGCGCCCTCCACGCTCACGGACGTCGGAATCCTCCGACTGAAGGAGAGCGACCGGTTGGAAGGCATCCGGGACCTGGTGACGGCCTTCGGCGGCAAGGCGGAGCTGGAGGATGACACCCTCCTCGTGACGCCCCCGTCCACGCCGCCCGCCCGTTTCGAGATGGACAGCCGGGGTGACCACCGGCTCGCCATGACGGCCGCGACCCTGAGCGTGCTGTCCGGAGTGACCCTCGTCCTCACCGGCCCCGAGTGTGTCGAGAAGAGCTTTCCGGGCTTCTGGCGTCAGCTCACCCGCTCGGGCGTCCGCATTTCAGCGTCCCCGTAGGAAACATCAGTGTCTCCCTCACCGACTTATCGTTCTTTTTTGTTGAAAGCGATCTGCGCCCTGTGAAATCTCCGCCCATGCCCAAGGACACGCTGACGATCACCGACAATCGGACCGGCAAGACGTACGAGGTCCCGGTCGAGCACGGCTGTATTCGCACCAACGCCCTCCGCCAGATCAAGGTCTCGGACGATGACTTCGGTCTGATGGGCTACGACCCGGCGTTCCTCAACACCGCGAACTGTAAGAGCGCCATCACCTTCATCGACGGTGACAAGGGCATCCTGGAGTACCGCGGCTACCCCATCGAGCAGCTGGCCGAGAAGTCCAGCTATCTGGAGGTCGCCTACCTCCTGCTGAACGGTGAGCTCCCCACCCCGAAGGAGCTGGAGCAGTTCGTCCACCTGGTGACGCACCACACGTTCGTGCACGAGAACGTGAAGTCCTTCATGGACGGGTTCCGCTACGACGCGCACCCCATGTCCATGCTGGGCTCCACCGTGGCCGCGCTGTCCAGCTTCTACCCGGACGCGAAGAACACCAAGGATGCGCTCAGCCGCCGCATCCAGATCACCCGGCTCATCGCCAAGATGCCCACCCTGGCCGCGTTCTCCTACCGGCACACGATGGGCCTGCCCTACATCTACCCGGACAATGACCTGTCCTACGTCGCCAACTTCCTGGCGATGGTGAAGCGCATCGGCACCACCACCTACAAGGTGCACCCGGTGCTCGAGCGCGCGCTCGACGTCCTCTTCATCCTGCACGCGGACCACGAGCAGAACTGCTCGACGACGTCCGTGCGCACGGTGGGCTCGTCGGAAGTGGACCCGTACTCGGCCGTCACGGCGGGCATCGGCGCCCTCTACGGCCCGCTGCACGGCGGCGCCAACGAGGCGGTGCTGCGCATGCTGCGTGAGATCGGCCACATCTCCAAGGTCCCGGACTTCATCAAGTCGGTGAAGAGCGGCGAGGGCGAAAAGAAGCTGATGGGCTTCGGCCACCGCGTCTACAAGTCGTACGATCCGCGCGCCAAGGTCATCAAGCGCGTGGCGGACGAGGTCTTCGAGGTGACGGGCAAGAACCCGTTGCTGGAGCTGGCCGTGGAGCTGGAGCGCATCGCGCTGCAGGACGAGTACTTCGTCAAGCGCAAGCTCTACCCGAACGTCGACTTCTACTCCGGCCTCATCTACGAGGCGATGGGCTTCCAGGCGGAGATGTTCCCCGTCCTCTTCGCCATCCCCCGCACGGTGGGCTGGTGCGCGCAGTGGGAGGAGATGGTCCTGGACTCCGAGCAGAAGATCGCCCGTCCGCGCCAGGTCTACACGGGCCAGAAGCGCCGGGACTACGTCCCCATGGACAAGCGCGCCGCGAAGTAGGCCGCGGTCCTCCGTGAGGTGAGAAGGGGCGAGGGACCCAAGAGGTTCCCGCCCCTTTCTGCTTGCGGGCCACCCTGCCCCGCACCGCCTCAGCCCGTGTGGGCCGCGCCGAGCTCCGCGTAGAGCGACTCGATGAGCGCCGCGTGCTTCTGCTCCACGGCCTTGCGGCGGACCTTCAGCGTGGGCGTCAAATCACCGGCGTCCACGGAGAGCTCCTGCTCCAGCACCGCGAAGCGCTTGATGGTCTCGAAGCGGGACAGCTTCGGGTTGATGTCGCGGTCCAGCTTCTCCTGGAGCAGCTGGCGCAGGCGCGCGTCGCGGGCGAGCGTGCCCACGTCCTCGGGCCAGCCCTTCTCCTTCGCCAGGGCGCGCACCTTCTCCACGTCCAGCGCGAGCAGGGCCACCAGGTAGTTGCGCCGCTCGCCCACCACCACCGCGTGGCCCACCGCGGGCAGCGACTTGAGCAGCTCCTCGATGTTGCCCGGGGCCGTCTTCTTCCCGCCGGAGGTGACGATGATCTCCTTCTTGCGGCCGGTGATGTGCAGGTAGCCCTCGCCGTCGAGCTGGCCCACGTCCCCCGAGTGCAGCCACCCGCCCTCCAGCAGCTCCGCGGTGGCCTCCGGGTTCTTGTAGTAGCCCATGCACACGTTGCCGCCCTTGACGAGGATCTCCCCGTCCTCGGCGATGCGCACCTCCACGCCGATCATGGCGCGCCCCACGGTGCCCAGGTGCGTGGCCTCCTGGGTGTTGACGGTGCCGGGGCCGGACACCTCCGTCATGCCCCACACCTCGTGGATGAAGATGTCGATGGAGGCGAAGAACTCCAGCACCTCCCGGGCGATGGGCGCCGCCGCGGTGGCGAAGAAGTCCACCCGCTCCATGCCGATGCGGGCCTTGAGCGGCTCGAACACCAGCCGCTGCGCCAGCTTGTACTGCGCGTCCAGCGTCACGGGGATGCGCTCGTGGCGCTGGGCCCGGGAGTGGTACTCGGACGCCACGCCGCGCGCCCAGGACACGATGCGGCGCTTGAGCGGGGGCTGGGAGCGCAGGCCCTCCTCTGCCTTGGCCCGGAACTTCTCCCACACGCGGGGCACGCCGAAGAAGAACGTGGGGCGCACGTCCTTGAGGTTGCCCGGCATCGCCTCCACCGAGTCGGCGAAGTACACCTGGACGCCCAGCATCAGCGGGCTGTGCAGCGAGATGACCTGCTCGGCGATGTGCGACAGCGGCAGATACGAGAGGATGACGCCGTCCTGCTTGCCGAACTCCACGGCCATGATGAGCTGGCGCGACGTCCAGGCGATGTTGTGGTGGCTGAGCATCACCCCCTTGGGGTGGCCCGTCGTCCCGGAGGTGTAGATGAGCGTACACAGCGCCTCCGGCTGGAGCGCATTGACGCTGTCCCAGTAGGGCTTGTCGTCCACGCCCGTGCCGCGCGCCAGCACCTCCGAGTAGCGCCACACGCCCTCGGGCAGGGGCCCCTCCGGCACGTCCAGGGCGATGATGTGGCGCAGCTTGGGCAGCCGGGCCTTGAGCGCCAGGCCCGTGGCCAGGTGCTTCTCGTTCTCCACGACGAGGACGGTGGCCTCACAGTGGCCCAGGATGTACTCGAGCTGCTCGAGCGCGCTGGTGGTGTACAGGCCCACCGGCACCCCGCCCATGGCCATGGCGGCCAGGTCCGCGACGTGCCACTCCTCGCGGTTGAAGCTGATGATGCCCAGCGGCTGGCCCGCGCCGTAGCCCAGGCTCCTCAGGCCCAGGGCGAAGGCCTTGACCTTCTGGGCGTACTCGAACCATGAGGTGGGGACATAGGCGCGTCCTCGACGCGTCCAGAGGGCCGGCCGATGCTCATGCTGCGCGGCCCGGTCATGGAGGGCATGCACCATCGTCTTCGGGAGGTCCATCCGACGGACGCTACCGGATGTAGGGCCCTCACCACCACGCCCCCTTTTCGCGGACGTTGACAGCTGGTTGGAGGGCTTTGTATGCCGCGCCCGACCATGAGCATCGACTTCACCTGCCAGAAGTGCGAGGCAAGCTTCGAGCTTGACGTTCAAGACCTCATCGAGGGGACGGAGAAGATCGTCTGTCCCCACTGCGACGCGAAGGCGCCCGCGAATCTCACGGAGGACTTCGTCGCCGCGCTCTCGGAGATGCGCGCGCAGATCGCCGTGCTCGACAAGAAGTTCGCCGTCTCCATGACGCTGGAGTCGGAGGACGTCGCGGACACCCTCGACGACGAGGATGAAGACGAGGACGAGGACTCCGAGGACGAGGATGACGACCTCGACGAGGATGAGGACGAGGACGTCGACGACGAAGAGGACTACGACGACGAGGACGAGGACGACGAGCGCCGCTGACGTTCGCTCCCTTGCCCTCCGGGCGGCCGGTTCGTGGCGCCCAGGGCAACCGGGCGGAAGCCGTACCCTCCCGACAGGGGTGCGGGTGCGTAGCTTCAGGGTGTGAGAACACCCAACCGCGCCACTTTCTTCTTCGCCCCCCTCTCGGCGCTGTTGCTGGCGCTGGGGGGGACGTTGCTGCTCCCCGCCTTCACGGCGCCCGGTGCTGTCGCCGCCACCCTGCCTGGCGCCACCGAGCAACCCTGCATCACCGAGCACGGGGGCGACCCCAAGGCCTGCTCGGAGCTCGTCGAACTGGAAGTCCAGGACGTCGTGCCGCTGATGGAGGCCCAGACGCACGCGGTGGTCCTCACCACCAAGGACCGCCAGGTGGTGCTGCCCGTCTTCGTGGACGAGGCCTCCGCCGTCTCCATCGCCTTCCGCCTGGCCAAGCGCGAGCCGCCGCAGCCGCTGGCCCAGGACCTCCTGGACAACGTGGTGGACGAGCTGGGCGGCAAGGTGACGGAGGTCCGCATCGACGACCTGCGCGACAACGTCTACTCGGGCCGCGTCTTCCTGGAGCAGGGCGCGAAGAAGATGACGCTGGAGGCCCGGCCCTCGGACTCCATCGCCATGGCGCTCACCAGCCACGCGCGCATCCGCGTCACGCGCAAGGTGCTCACGCTCGCGGGCATCAGCCGCGAGGAGATCGAATCCCTCCAGGAGGGCGGCCCTGGCGTGGGTGGCAGCGGCCCGGGAGGCCTGATGGACGAGCCCGCCCCGCTGCCTCCTCCCGGCATGCCCGCCCCGGGCAGCGCGCCTCCCATCGACATGGACGCGGAGGTGCTGCCGCCGGGCCACCCGCCGCTGGGCGGGCCCAAGGGCACGGGGAAGACCCTCGAGCTGTGACGCGCCCCATTGGACGCGAGAAAGCCCGGCCCCCCCTCCCAGGGAAGCCGGGCTTTCTTGCTGAAGCTCGGTACTTGGACGCGAAGAGTTAGTCCCCCGAGCGCGAAGCTGTCAAGCCACGCACCCGGGCGCCTAGGATGCGCGCACCTATGCGCAAGGCGAAGATCATCTGCACCCTGGGGCCCGCAACGAGCTCGCTGGAGGCCATCGAGGGCCTCATCCGCGCGGGCATGAACGTGGCCCGGCTGAACTTCTCGCACGGCACGCATGACGAGCACCGCCACCGGGTGTCCCTCATCCGCAAGGCGGCCCAGCGGCTGAAGCTGCCGGTGGCCATCCTCCAGGACATCCAGGGGCCGAAGATCCGCCTGGGAAAGTTCGAGGGAGGACAGCTCGTGGTGAAGCCGGGCCAACGCGTCACGGTGACGACCCGGGCCGTGGTGGGCCAGGGCTCCATCATCCCCACCCCCATCAAGTCGCTGGTGAAGGACGTGGCGGCCAGGGACGCCATCCTCCTGGACGACGGCCGGGTGCGCCTGCGGGTGCGCAAGGTGTCCGGCCAGGACGTGCTGTGCGAGGTGGAGGTGGGCGGCCTGCTCAAGGACCACAAGGGGTTGAACCTGCCCGGCTCGCCCATGTCCGTGCCCACGATTACCGCCAAGGACGAGGCGGACCTCGCCTTCGGCCAGGAGGTGGGCGTGGACTACGTGGCGCTGTCCTTCGTGCGCACCGCCGAGGACATCCACCGCGCCCGCAAGCACGTGGCGAAGAACAAGACGCCGCTCATCGCCAAGATTGAGAAGCCCCAGGCCGTGGAGCAGTTGGAGGCCATCGCCCGCGCCGCGGACGGCATCATGGTGGCGCGCGGGGACCTGGGCGTGGAGATGCCGCTGGAGCAGCTGCCCGCCATCCAGAAGCACATGGTGAAGGTGGTCAACCAGATGGGCGGCCTGGTCATCGTCGCCACGGAGATGCTGGAGAGCATGGTGGGCAACCCGCGCCCCACGCGCGCGGAGGTGTCCGACGTGGCCAACGCGATTCTCGACGGCGCGGACGCGGTGATGCTGTCGGGCGAGACGGCCGCGGGGCGCTACCCCACGGAGGCCGCGGCCACCATGGCCCGCATCGTCGAGGAGACGGAGCGCGGCGTGACGCGCCACCAGCACCACTCCCCCTTCGAGCGCTCCGAGGATCTGGGCACGGGCGTGGCGGCGGCGGCGGTGGCGGCGGCCGGTCAGCTCAACATCGGGACGATTGTCGCGTACACGGAGAGCGGCCACACCGCGCGCCTCATCTCCGAGTTCCGCCCCAACGCGCGCATCATCGCGCTGACGCCGAGCGAGACCACCGTCAACCGGATGTCGCTGTACTGGGGTGTGACGGGGCTGCAGGTGCGCCGGGTGCGCACCACCGACGCGATGCTGGGCCAGGTGCGCAAGCTGTGCCTGCGCGAGGGCATCTGCGAGGAGGGCGCGCCCGTCGTCGTCGTCGCGGGCGTGCCGCTCAACATCCCCGGCAACACCAACCTGATGAGCATCCACCGCGTGTGAGCGCGGTGGACGCGCGTCGTCAGAGCACCTTCTGCTCGAAGTCGTAGATCTTCTCGACGGAGAGCTGGCGGTAGCGGTCCATGTTGAGGGCGCGGCGGGCGCACTCCCAGACGAGCTCGTTGGGGGTGCGCTGCGGCTCCTTCTTCTTGCGGCGTTTGACTTCGGCCTTGATGGACTTCAGCGCCACGCGCGGGTGGTAGCAGAACGCGGCGGAGAACAGCAGGTGCCCGCCGAAGGGGATGAGCCGGGCCTCCAGGATGTCGCCCGTCTCCAGCCCCGCGATGTGGCGGCGCTCCGTCACGTCGAAGTCCTTGCCCGAGTACAGCTCGCGCAGCCGCACCAGGCCCTTGGCCAGCTTGCGGACCTCGAAGAGCCCGTGGACCGTCTCGGTGAAGCTGCGGAAGGCGTTGGCCTCCTCGGGCGGGGTGTTGGCCAGCCGCTGCTCGTAGAACTCCGCGGCCGGCGTCTTGCCGGTGAGCGGCGAGACGCGGTCGTAGAGGTAGAAGTCGAGGAACGACGCCATGCGCAGCTCGAAGAGCTTGTCGTCCTCGAAGACCTCGCCCGTCAGGCGGAAGTACTCCGCCTTGGCCGCGAGGAGGTCCTCCTTCCGGGACTCCGCGCTGCCGAAGGCGATGAGCTGGTCCAGGTACGGCTGGTAGGAGAGCGGTGACAGCGGGGAGTCCATATTGGGTGGTAGATCCTACCCCGCCATCAGCTTCGCGAAGCGGCCGAAGAGATAGCGTGCGTCGTGGGGGCCCGGAGAGGCCTCGGGGTGGTACTGCACGCTGAAGGCCCGCGCGTCCGGGACGGCCAGACCCTCCACCGTGCCATCATTCAGGTTGATGTGCGTCACCACGGCCTTGCCCTTGAGGCTGGCGTCGTCCACGGCGAACCCGTGGTTCTGCGCGGTGATCTCCACCTTGCCCGTCGTCAAATCCTTCACGGGCTGGTTGCCGCCGCGGTGGCCGAACTTCATCTTGTACGTCCGGCCGCCCAGCGCCAGGGCCATGATCTGATGCCCCAGGCAGATGCCGAACACCGGCACCTTGCCCAGCAGCGCCGCCACCGTGCGGTCCGCGCCCTTCACCGCCGCCGGGTCTCCGGGGCCGTTGGCCAGGAAGACGCCGTGGGGCTTGCGGGCCAGCACCTCGTCCGCCGTGGTGTGGGACGGCACCACCGTCACGCGGCAGCCCACGTCGACCAGGAAGTGCAGCATCGACTTCTTCAGGCCGTAGTCGTACGCGACGACGTCGAAGCGGGGCTCGCCCTGGGGGTGGGCCTCGCCGATGCCGGTGAAGACGTCCGGCGAGGGCGCGGTGAAGGTGTACGGCGTCTTGGTGGACACGCCGGTGGCAAGGTCCAGGCCCTCCATGCCGTGCGCCGTGCGGGCGCGCTCGGCCAGGGCGTTCGGGGACAGGCCCTCGCTGGAGATGACGCCCATCTGCGCGCCGTGGGTGCGCAGGTGGCGGACCAGGCGGCGGGTGTCCAGGCCCTCGATGCCGGCGACGTTGTGGCGCTTCAGGTACGCGTCCAGCGACTCCTTCGAGCGCCAGTTGGAGGGCTGGCTCGCGAGGGCGCGCACCACCATGCCCACCGCGTGCGGCTTGCCCGCCTCCTCGTCCTCCGGCGTCGTGCCGACGTTGCCCATCTCCGGGTAGGACATGGTGACGATCTGCCCGACGTACGAGGGGTCCGTGAGGATCTCCTGGTAGCCGTACATGGACGTGTTGAAGACCACCTCACCCACCGTCTCGCCGACCGCGCCGAAAGCGCGACCCTCGAAGGTGGTGCCATCCGCCAGGGCGAGCACTGCCCGCTTCGTCATCACCGCGACTCCTTCACCTGACCGTCGGCGTACACCTTCCGGCCAGAAACCCAGGTCTGCACCACGCGTCCCTTCTGCTTACGGCCATGGAAGGGGGTATTCCGGCTGCGGGAATAGAACCGGTGGGCATCCACCGTCCACTCCTCCGAGGGGTCCACCACGGTGATGTCCGCCGGAGCCCCGGGGGCCAGGTGGCCGCCCGGCAGGCCGAACGCCTTCGCCGGGCCATGCGACAGCAGCTCCACCGCCCGCTTCGCGTCCAGCCGCCCCGCGTGCACCAGCTCCATCGTCAGCCCGAGGGCCGTCTCCAGCCCCACGATTCCGTTGATGCCCTTCTCGAACTCCACCTGCTTGTCCAGCACGCCATGGGGCGCGTGGTCCGTGGCGATGGCGTCGATGGTGCCATCGACGATGGCCTCGCGCAGCGCCTCCACGTCCCGGTCCGCGCGCAGGGGCGGCGCCATCTTCGCGTGCGTGTCGTAGTCCCCCACCGCCCGGTCATCCAGGATGAGGTGGTGCGGCGTCACCTCGGCGGTGACGAACAGGCCCCGGCGCTTGGCCTCGCGGATGAGCCGCACGCTGCCCTCGCAGGACACGTGGGCGATGTGCAGCCGGCCCTTCGTCTCCTCGAGCAGCACCAGGTCGCGCGCCACCATGGCCACCTCGGCGGACGCGGGGATGCCGCGCAGGCCCAGCCGCGTGGACGTGGGCCCCTCGTGCATGGCGCCACCGGCGGACAGCGTGAGGTCCTCCTCGTGCACCATCACCGGCACGCCGAACTGCGTGGCGTACTGGAGCGCGCGGCGCATCAGGGCCGCGTTCATCACCGGCCGGCCGTCGTCGGTGATCGCCACGCAGCCGGAGGAGATGAGCTCGCCCGTCTCCGCCAGCTCCTCGCCCTTGAGGCCCTTGGTGATGGCCCCCGCGGGATACACGTGGCACAGGTTCGCGGCGCGGGCGCGCGACAGCACCAGCTCCGTGACGAGCCCGCTGTCGTTGACCACCTTGGTGTTGGGCATGGCCACCACGGCGGTGAAGCCTCCGGCCACGGCGGCGCGGCAGCCGGTGAGCACCGTCTCCTTGCCCTCCTCGCCTGGCTCGCGCAGGTGCACGTGCAGGTCGATGAAGCCCGGCAGCACCCACTTGCCGTCGGCGTCCACCACCTCGGCCCCGGCGGGCGCGGACAGCGGCGCGTCGGAGACCTGGGCCACCTTGCCGTCCTGCACCAGGACGTCGCGCACGCCGTCCACGCCGTTGCGCGGGTCGATGACGCGGCCTCTGCGGAAAAGCACTGTGGCACTCATGACGTGCAGACCTCGAGGATGGCCCGCCGCACGGCGACGCCGTTGGACACCTGCTCCAGGATGACGCTGCGCGCCCCGTCCGCCACCGAGGGCGCCAGCTCCAGCCCTCGGTTGATGGGGCCCGGGTGCATCACCAGCGCGCCCGCCTTCATCCGCTCCTCGCGCGCGGCGGTGAGGCCGAACAGCCGCGAGTACTCCTTCGTGGAGGGCAGGAACGCCTCGCCCATCCGCTCCAGTTGCAGCCGCAGGCACATCACCGCGTCCGCCTGCGGCAGCGCGGCGTCCAGGTTGTGCGTCACCTCCGCGCCCAGTTCCGCCAGCCCCGGCGGCATCAGCGTGGGCGGACCGCAGAACACCACGCGCGCGCCCAGCGCCTTCAGGCACCAGAGGTTGGAGCGGGCCACGCGGCTGTGGAGGATGTCGCCGACGATGAGCACCGTGCGCCCGTCCAGGCCGCCCCAGCGCTGGCGCAGGGTGAAGGCGTCCAGCAGCGCCTGGGAGGGGTGCTCGTGGGTGCCGTCGCCCGCGTTGATGACGGCGCAGCGCACGTGCCTGGCGACCAGGTGCGGCGCGCCCGACGAGCGGTGCCGCATGACGATGGCCACTGGCCCCGTCGCCTCGATGTTCCGGGCGGTGTCCAGCAGCGTCTCGCCCTTGGAGGTGGACGAGCCGGAGGGGCTCCAGTTGAGCACGCCCGCTCCCAGGCCGCGGGCGGCCATGTGGAACGAGGTGCGAGTGCGCGTCGAGTCCTCGAAGAAGAGGTTGGCGACGACCTTGCCGCGCAGGGTGTGGGTGGCATCCGGGCCACCGGGCAGGTGCGCACGCGCCCTGTCGAGCACCGCTTCGAGCTCGTCCCGGCGCCAGCCTTCGATTCCAAGGAGGTGTCTCATGGCCGGGGCCGCCGCGTACCCCGGGCCGTGCGGCGCGTCAAGCACCGTCCGAGGGACGGCGGGTCGCTCGCCCCCTGGGTGTGGTTCAGCGCACGGGCTCGAAGAAGCGGTCCACCCGCAGACCGGTGCCGCCGAACAGTCCGTGCAACAGACCGCCGTGGCTCACCGACAGCCACATCACCAGCGCCTTGCCCTTGATGTGGCCATACGGGACGTAGGCCGGCTCGCCGTAGCCCCCGGGCCTGCCGAGCCCGTGGCGGCTGTCCGCGCTGTTGTCCCGGTTGTCCCCCAGGACGAAGACATGGCCCTCGGGGACGACGTAGGGCCCCTCGTGGCGAGGCGTCCGCGTGGGCGTCTGGAGCACCGCGTGCGACACACCTCCCAGGTCCTCCCGGTAGAGCGCCTCCCGCCGCTCGAACCACGTCCCCTCCGCGAGGTCGTGCACGACGAACTCCGGGTCCTCGAGCTGGCGGGCCTGCGGCTGGCCGTTGATGTGCACCACGCCGTCGAACAGATCCACCGTGTCCCCCGGCACGGCCACCACGCGCTTGATGTAGTCGGCAGACGTGTCGACCGGGTTGTTGAACACGATGACATCCCCGCGGGCCGGGGGACGCAGGATGACGAACGGCACCACGTTGGCGAACGGCACGCGCACGCCGTAGATGAACTTGTTGATGAGGACGAAGTCGCCGATGTGCAGCGTGGGCAGCATGGAGCCGGACGGAATCCGATAGGGCTCCACGCAGGCGGTGCGGAACACCAGGGCGATGAGCAGGAACTTCGCCACGCCGCCGAAGAGCTCCACGGTGGACTCCTTGCGGAAGGCGCCCAGGTGCCGCTCCGTGAGGGCCGACAGGAGCTTCACCTCGCCGTGCAGCACGTCCGCGTCCCCGCGCACCGAGGCTGACTCCACCTTCAGCGCCTGCTCGGCGAAGAGCTCGCCCGTCCCCACGGCCAATGCCTGCTTCGCCTGCGCCCGGGCCAGGGCCCGCTCGCTCTCGTCGAGCTGCTCGCGCGCGGCGCGACGGGCCTGGAACCAGGTGGGCTGGACGCCACGCTGGACCCAGAGGACGACGTAGTACGCCACCATGAGCAGCCCCAGCCCCTTCATCAGCGGCTGCGCCCAGCTCGCCGCCGAGGGCACGTACGCAATGAGCGTCATGTACGGGAACAGCGCCGCGGCGATGATGAGCACCGGGGCCCACAGGCTGGTGAGCCGCTCTCGCCACCGGAGCCGCTGGTAGGCCTGCCGTTGCGCGACGGTGCGCCGGGTCGCCATCAGGGAGGGCAACGACACCACGGACACGGCGAAGGGACGCGAGGAGCTCATGGTCGACCGCTCCCCACTACGAACCACGAGGGGAACGATTGCCAGGAACTCCCGTCAGCCCGGGACAGGCGACGTCAGCGCACGGGCTCGAAGAAGCGGTCCAACCGGAGGCCGGTGCCGCCGAACAGCCCGTGGAACAGGCCGTGGTAGCCCAGGGACAGCCACACCACCATGGCCTTGCCCTTGATGTGGCCGTACGGCACGAACTCCGTGCGGCCGTAGCCGGTGACGCCCAGGCCGTGGCGGCTGTCGGAGCTGTTGTCGCGGTTGTCGCCCATCACGAAGACGTGGCCCTCGGGGACGACGTAGGGGCCCTCGTGGCGGGGCATGCGCGTGGGCGTCTGGAGCACGCTGTGCGGCACGCCGCTCAGGCTCTCCTGGTAGAGCGCCTCCTGCTGGTCGTACCACTGGCCGCTGTCGGTGATGTTGTGGACGATGTACTCGCCGTCCACCAGCTGGCGCGCCTGCGGCTGACCGTTGATGTGGACCACGCCGTCGTACATCTCCACCGTGTCGCCCGGCACGCCCACCACACGCTTGATGTAGTCGGTGGCCTCGTTGACGGGGTTGTTGAACACGATGACGTCGCCGCGCGCGGGGGGGGCGGACGATGACGAATGGCACCACGTTGGCGAACGGCACACGCACGCCGTAGATGAACTTGTTGATGAAGACCTGGTCGCCGATCTGCAGCGTGGGCAGCATGGAGCCGGACGGAATCCGGTAGGGCTCCACGATGAAGGTGCGGAACACCAGCGCCACCAGCAGCATCTTCACGAAGCCGCCCACGAAGTCCGCCGCCGACTCCTTGCGGAACGCCCCCAGGTGCTGCGTGGTCAGCGCCTCCAGCGCCTTCACCTCGCGCACCAGCGCGTCCGAGTCACCCGCCGCCGACGCGCCCTCCACCTTCAGCGCCTGCTCGGCGATCTGCTCCGCCACCGCCGGGGAGACCTTCTCCCGCACGCCCGGCTTCTGGAGGATGCGCTCGTTCTCCGAGATGAGCTCGTGCGCCTCGTGCCGCAGGCGCCGCAGCTGCTTCTCCTTGGGCGACACGTTGCGCCACACGAGCAGCGCCGCGAAGTACGCCACCATCAACAGCCCCAGCCCCTTCATCGCCGGCTGCGCCCACGAGGCCGCCGTGGGCACGTACTCGATGAGCACCGTGTACGGGAACAGGACGATGGCGATGATGCACAGCGGGGCCCACAGACTGGTGAGCATCTCCCGCCACACCAGCGTGCGCCGGGCGCGCACCTGCTCGGGGGTGCGCCGGGCCGCCATCACGGACGCCAGCTTCGCGGGAGGGGTGGCCGAAGGACTGGCGGCGTTCATGGGCTACTGCTCCGTCTTCAGGACCGCGAGGAAGGCCTCCTGCGGAATCTCCACCGTGCCCACCTGCTTCATGCGCTTCTTGCCCTCCTTCTGCTTCTCGAGGAGCTTGCGCTTGCGGCTGATGTCGCCGCCGTAGCACTTGGCGAGCACGTTCTTGCGCATGGCGGAGATGGTCTCGCGCGAGATGATCTTCGCGCCGATGGCCGCCTGGATGGCCACCTCGTACATCTGCTTCGGGATGACCTCCTTGAGCTTCTGGCACACCTCGCGGCCGCGTAGGTACGCGCGCTCGCGGTGCACGATGACGCTCAGCGCGTCCACCGGGTCCCCGTTGATGAGGATGTCCAGGCGCGCCAGGTCCGCCTCCTCGTAGCCCGTCAGCTCGTAGTCCAGGCTCGCGTAGCCGCGCGACACGCTCTTGAGCTTGTCGAAGAAGTCGAAGACCACCTCGGCCATCGGCATCTCGTACGTCACCTGCACGCGCTGACCGCTGCTGCCCAGGTACTTCATGTCCTTCTGCACGCCGCGGCGCTCCTGGCACAGCTTCAGGATGGCGCCCAGGTGATCATTCGGGACGTGGATGTGACAGGTGAGGATGGGCTCCTCGAACTTCTCGATGCTCTGCACCGGCGGCAGCTTCGCGGGGTTGTCCACGAGCAGGACGTCCCCCTTGCTGGTGGTGATGCGGTACACCACGCTGGGCGCCGTGGTGATGAGGTCCAGGTTGTACTCGCGCTCCAGGCGCTCCTGGACGATCTCCATGTGCAGCAGGCCCAGGTAGCCGCAGCGGAAGCCGAAGCCGAGCGCCGTGGAGGACTCGGGCTCGTACGTGAAGGCGGAGTCGTTGAGCTTCAGCTTCGCCAGCGCGTCGCGCAGGTTCTCGTACTGGTCCGAGTCCACCGGGAAGATGCCGGAGAACACCATCGGCTTGACTTCCTGGAAGCCGGGGAACGGCGCGTCCGTGGGACGGGCCTCCTCCGTGACGGTGTCACCGACCTTGGCGTCCTGGAGCTCCTTGATGTTGGCCACCAGCACGCCCACCTCGCCGGCCATCAGCTGCTGCACCGGACGGGAGAACGGGCTGAAGACCCCCAGCTCCTGGACCTCGAAGACCTTGTTGTTGCTCCACAGCTTGATCTTCTGCTTGAGCTTCAGCGTGCCCTCGAGCACGCGCACCAGCGTCACCACGCCCCGGTAGTTGTCGTACCAGGAGTCGAACACGAGCGCCTTGAGGGGCGCGTCCGGCATGCCCGTCGGCGGGGGCACGCGGGCCACCACGGACTCGAGGATCTCGTGGATGCCGATGCCCTCCTTCGCGGACGCGGGCACGGCCACCGACGCGTCGATGCCGATGACGTCTTCAATCTCGGCGCGCGTGCGGTCCACGTCGGCGCTGGGCAGGTCGATCTTGTTGATGACCGGGATGATCTCCAGGTCGTGATCCAACGCCATGTAGACGTTGGCGAGCGTCTGCGCCTCCACGCCCTGCGACGCGTCCACCACCAGCAGCGCGCCCTCGCACGCGGCCAGGCTGCGGCTCACCTCGTAGGCGAAGTCGACGTGCCCCGGCGTGTCGATGAGGTTCAGGACGTACTGCTTGCCGTCCTTCGCCGTGTAGTTCATCCGCACGGACTGGGCCTTGATGGTGATGCCCCGTTCGCGCTCGATGTCCATGTTGTCGAGGAACTGGGCCTGCGCCTCGCGCTTGCTCAGCGTCCCCGTCTTGTCGAGGAGGCGGTCGGCCAGCGTCGACTTCCCATGGTCGATATGGGCGATGATGCAGAAGTTGCGGATGTGCGCGTTTTCAGCCGGCATGTTCGGGGCGCTCGTCGAAAGAAGCGGGCGTGAGTAACATCGAACCGCGCGAAAATCTACGCGCGAACGACTGCCCGACGAGCAACCCGTCAGGGGCGCTCGATTGTTCCCCAAGCATCATGCCGCCCGAGGCACGCCCCAGGCCATGACAGGACCCCGGGAGGCACCCCGAGGGCCCCTCCCGGACTCCCCTGCCCTGCGACCCGGCGGGCTTCAGCCGTGGGCGCGGCCGGGCTCGGCCTTCTCGCGGAAGAACGCCACCGTGCGGCGGGCGCCCTCGCGCAGGTCCACCGTCGGCTCCCAGCCCAGGACCTTCTTCGCGAGCGAGTTGTCGATGCACGAGCGCAGCTGCTCACCCGGCTTGCCCGGGGCGTGGGCCGCGGGCGCGGACGAGCCGGCCGCCTCGGCCAGCAGACCATAGAGGCGGTTGATGTCCGTCTCCACGCCGGTGCCGATGTTGATGGCGCCCACGTAGTCCTTCTCGAAGGCCAGCCGGTTGGCGCGGGCCACGTCGGGACCGAAGACGAAGTCGCGCGTCTGCTTGCCCTCGCCGAAGATGGTGCAGCCCTGCCCGGACAAGAGGCGCTGGCAGAAGATGGCCACCACGCCCGCCTCGCCGTGCGGATTCTGGCGCGGGCCGTAGACGTTCGCGTACCGGAGGGCGACGTACGGCAGGCCGTACTGGGCCTTGTAGTAGCCCAGGTACAGCTCGCCGGCCGCCTTGGAGACGCCGTACGGCGACACCGGCCGCGTGGCGTGGGACTCCGGCGCGGGGAACACGTCCTGCTCTCCGTAGATGGCGCCGCCCGTGGAGCTGAAGATGACCTTCTTGACGCCGGAGACGCGCGCGGCCTCCAGGAGGTTGAGCATGCCGCGGATGTTCACGTCCGCGTCGAAGCCCGGGTCGTCCACGCTGCGCCGCACGTCCATCTGCGCGGCCAGGTGGCAGAGGACGTCCGGCTTCTCCGCCTTGATGAGCTCCGAGGCCTCCCGGCTGCGGATGTCATGCACCGCCAGCCGGACGCGAGGGTCCAGGTTCTCCTTCCGGCCGCCGGACAGGTCATCCAGGGCGATGACCTCATGCCCACCCCGGAGGAACTCGTCACACACGTGCGAGCCAATGAAGCCCGCGCCACCCGTCACCAGGACTTTCACGCTATCGCTCTCCCCGCCATCCGGCCGTGGCCGGACCCGTCTTCACATCCAGGATCACTCGCGGCGGCAACCTATGCCGGGGAGCGTCGCACGGCAACCTCGCGGAAGTACGCGATGGTCTCTCGCAAACCCTCTTCCAGCGGCACCTTGGGCTCCCAGTTCAGGATCGTGCGGGCCCGGGTGATGTCTGGCTGACGCTGCTTGGGGTCGTCCTTGGGCAAGGGCTTCTCGATGATCTTCCCGCCCCCGCCCGCCGCCGTGCGCACGGCCTCCGCGAACTGGCGGATGGTCATCTCCCGGGGGTTGCCGATGTTGACCGGGTTGGGCTCGTCCGACAGCGCCAGCCGCACCAGGCCGTCCACCAGGTCCTTCACGTAACAGAACGAGCGCGTCTGGCTGCCGTCACCGAACACCGTGAAGTCCTCGCCCTGCAGCGCCTGGCCCACGAAGGCCGGCACCACGCGGCCGTCGTTGAGGCGCATGCGCGGGCCGTAGGTGTTGAAGATGCGCACGATGCGCACCTGCACGCCCTTGCGCCCGTAGGCCGCCGTGATCGCCTCCGAGTAGCGCTTGGCCTCGTCGTACACCGAGCGCGGACCGATGGGATTGACGTTGCCCCAGTAGTCCTCGCGCTGCGGGTGCACCAACGGGTCTCCATACACCTCGGAGGTGGAGGCCATCAGGAAGACGGCGTGGTGCTTCTCCGCCAGCTTCAGCCCATTCTCCGTGCCGATGGAGCCCACGCGCAAGGTCTCCAGCGGGAGGTTCGCGTAGTCGATGGGCGAGGCGGGCGAGGCCAGGTTCAACACGTAGTCGAGCGGCCCCTCCACGGGGATGCCCTCGGTGATGTCCGCCTTCACGTACGAGAAGCCCGGGCGCCCCTTCAGCGTGCGCAGGTTCTCCTCATTGCCCGTGATCAGGTTGTCCACCGCCGTCACCCGGGCCGCGCCGTCATCCAGCAGGCGCTCACACAGGTGCGAGCCAACGAAGCCCGCGCCGCCCAGGACCACCACTCGCTTCCCCTGCATGCTCTTCACGTGCCGCCTCTTTCCTCAAATCTCGTCGAAGGTCGCCTGCCCCGGCAGCTGCGCCTTGTACTTCTCCAGGACCAGGTCGATGCCCTGGCGGATGTACTCGGCCACGGGCACCTTGGTCTTCTGGTTCAGCGCCTTGAGGAGCTCGTTCTGCTCCGGGGTAATGTAGATGGTGGTGCTGACTTTCTTTCGGGCCATGGCGATATGTGAAAATATATGGAATGACGTGGCGCGCGGAAGCATCTCGTGCACATGTCCTGGCCCAGACGCCCCATCGTCGCGGGAGCCCCGGATGACAGTCGGCAAGCGCTGGATTTTCCTCGGATTCGTCACCACGGGCCTGCTCGCGGGCTGCGCCGGGAACAAGGCCTCCGGACCCAACCAGGGCGCCTCGGGTCAATCCTCACCCACCACCACGGGCGAGTCCGTGAAGCCGGAGCGCGCGCGCGGCGAGCACGTCACGGCGCAGGATGTGAATGGCGACGGCAAGCCCGACGTGTGGACGTACACGGTGGACGTGGAGGGCTCGGACACGCTGCGCAAGGTGCGCCAGGAGCTGGACCTGAACTGGGACGGCCGCGTGGACCTGACGCGCTACTTCGACGAGTCCGGCGCGCTGATGCGCGAGGTGATGGACCTGGACTACGACGGCAAGGTGGACGCCACCTACTTCTACGAGAAGGGGGCCAACACGCGCCGCGAGCGGGACTTCGACGGGGACGGCAAGCCCGACAGCGTCACGTACTACGAGCGCGGCGTGCTGGTGCGCAAGGAGCGCGACACCAACGGCGACGGCCGCGTGGACTACTGGGAGTACTGGGAGAAGGGCCAGGTGGACCGCATCGGCGAGGACCTGGACGGCGACGGCACCGTCGACAAGTGGACCCGCAATCCCAACAACGCGGCCAGCGACTGAGGGCGCCGGGCCGCGTCCACCTTCCGGGTGCGGCGAGGACGGCTACGGCTTGCTGGTGCCGGTGCGACCGTAGGAGTCCTCCAGCCGGACGACGTCATCCAGCTCGGGGGTGCTCACCTCGAGGATGTCGCAGTCGGTGAGGGCCACCATGCGGTGCTTGGTGAGCGGCTTGATGTGGTAGCTCTCGCCCGGGTTCATCTCCTTCTCGATGAGCCCCTGGCCTTCGTCGACGACGAAGAGCAGCTTGCCGCTCTGGACGTGGATCGTCTCGTCCTTCTGGTTGTGGTACTGCAGGCTGAGCTTGTGGCCCTGCTTCACGTGCAGCAGCTTGCCCACATAGCGCTCGGTGTGGGCCCAGATGAGCTCGTGGCCCCAGGGCTTCTCCACCCGCCTCGTCGTCGTCATGGTGCTTCCTGTCTTCCTCGGCCGCTCTTCAGTTCGTGCCGGCCACGAACGCGTCGAGCTGCGTCTCTCGCTTGAAGTCTGACAGATACCGGGTGGCAGCGTCCTTCGAGGCGAAGGTGCCCATGCGCACGCGGTACCAGGTGCCCTTGCCGGCCACCTCCGCGGTGACGATATACGGGGCATAGCCGCGGTCGCGCAACCGACCCATGAAACGCTCGGCCTCCTGCTTGTCCTGGAACGCCGAGAGCTGGAGCGTGAACGCCCCACCCTTCACCGCGGGGTCCGGCAGCTGCGCGGCCCGGGCGATGGCCTCCTTCAGTCCGCCACCCTCCTTCTGCGTCGTGCGCGTGGGGACGGCCGCCACCTCCACCTTGCCGGACACCACCGCGGGCTTCACCGCGAGGGCCGCGGGCTTCTCGGCGGCGGGCTTCTCCACGGGCTTGGGTGCCTCGACGACGGCCTTGGGCTCCTCGGCCGGCTCCTCCGGGGGCAGCTCACCGGTGTCCGGGTCCGGCGTCGGGGCGAGCGCGGCGGTCTTCACCGGCTCGGCGGGCTTCGCCACGGGCTTCTCGGCGACGACGGGCGCCTTGGGGGCGGGCTTGGGCGCGACAGGCGCGATGGGCTCCGCGCTGGCCTTGCGCGTCAGCTCGTCCTGGAACGTCAGCTGCGGCTCCTTGCGCACGGCCTGCAGCGCCTGGGCGTTGGCGTCCAGGGCGGAGAGCAGGTCGGGGGCGCTGGCCGTCTGGGCATCGCCCGCGAGCTTCTTGCCCACGACGACGCCCAGCACGAAGACGGCGCCGAGCACCACGATGCCGGCGATCAACAGGCTGACAATCTGCCGGTTGTCCAGAGAGACATCGAACTTCTCTTTCATCCGGTGGGCATCACGCATGACTCAGGAATCCTCGCGCGCGGACAGAGCGGGCCACACGAGTCCGTGTTGCGGCCTGTAGCGTCGGCGTCGAGGGAAGGTACGCCCCACCTCCCACACGGTCAAATTCACGGAAAGCCGCGCGCCCGCGCCCCCGCTAAGGGGCGAGCGACGTCGACGCGAGCGGCTGCGTGGCGAGCACCCCCGGCGGCAGCACGGAGCCCACGGGCTCCTGTCGGGGCGCTGGCGCGTTGAGGCGCGCGCGCAGCTCCTTGCCCGCGGCGAACGAGAGCGTGCGGCGCTCGGGCACGGCGACGCTCTTGCCCGTCTTCGGGTTGCGGCCGGTGCGCGCGCGCCGGGTGCGCAGCGAGAAGACGCCGAAGCCGCGCAGTTCGATGCGCCGGCCGGCCACGAGGGCCTCCGCCATGCAGTCGAAGACGGCGTGGACGATGGACTCCAACTCACGTCGCGGCACGTGGGGCGCACGCTCCGCGATGCGTTCGATGAGCTCACTCCTCGTCATGGCACACCCCGGCCGAGAGGGACGAGGGACTCTACAGAAGCCGGCCCCGCGAGGACAAACCGTCCCCGGGTCCAGGCTCAACGCAGGCGCACGTCGGCGGGCCCTTCCACCTCCACCTCGACGCCGCCCGCGCCCTTGAGGGTGACCTCCGCGCCGTCCGGCACCAGCAGGCGCACGGTGCGGCCCAGCGGCACCTCGCGCCCCTCCAGCAGCACCGCGGTGGCCAGGTCATCCGTCTCCGCCACGGCGAAGCCGTCCTCCACCACCGCCACCAGCCCGCCCTCGCCCAGGTCTCCGGCGTGGATGAAGGGGACCTTGGGGCGGAACGGCGGCGCGGGCAGCGGCTGGTGGGGCCCCTCGTGCTTCGTGTCGGAGCCGAGCCGGCTCAGGCCGTTGGGCGTGAAGAAGGCGACGAAGTACTGGGTGGACGTGTACGCGTCCTCGTGCGCGCTCTTGGGCGTCACCTGCACGTTGGTGTAGCGGGCGGCGACGATGCGCAGCGCGCGGGGCGCCTCCTGCACGCCGCCGTCCACCCAGCGGTACGACGGGAGGTTGGAGCCGTGCAGCTTCGCCTCGTCCGCGTCGCCCACCTCCAGCGTGTCCCCCTTCTCCAGGAAGCGCAGGCCGCCGCCGAAGTACTCGAGCACCGCGGGCCCGGTGGCGGTGAGCTTCACGTCCCCCAGGAGCTGCGCGCCCACGGCGATGGTGTACTCGGCCTTGCCTTCCTTGCGCACCACGGGGGCGCCGGCCGCGAGCAGTCCGGCGATGGGCTTGTCCGAGCGCTCCTTGCAGCCGGCGACGAGACTGGCCGCGACCAGCAGGCATCCCACGAGGCGCTGCGCCATGTCCCGTACTCCTCCCGGTTGACTCGAGCTCAGACGATCCACCCACCACCCAGGACCCGGTCCTGAGCGTAGACCACGGCGGCCTGTCCCGGCGTGACGGCGCGCGCCGGCGCCTCCAGCTTCACCGAAACGAGCCCGTGGGGGGAGATCTCCACGCGCCCGGCGGCGCCGGCGTGGCGGTGGCGGATGCGGACCTCCACGGGCGTCTCGGGAGACGGGGGCGCGTCCACCCAGTGGGGCTGGAGCAGCCCGAAGCGATCCCGCCCCGTGTCCTCGGCGTTGCCCACGACGACGCGGTGGGTGTCCGGCTCCAGGCGCTGGACGTAGCGCACCTGGCCGCCGCCCAGGTTGAGGCCCTTGCGCTGGCCCACCGTGTAGCGATGGATGCCGTGGTGCTTGCCGAGCACCTGCCCTTCCGCGTCGACGATGTCGCCCTCGGGCTGGGGGCCGGCGACCTTCTCCACGAAGCCCGCGTAGTCGCCGTCCGGCACGAAGCAGATCTCCATGCTCTCCGGCTTGTGGCTGGTGGGCAGCGCGTGGCGCTCGGCGACGGCGCGCACCTGGGCCTTGGTCATGTCGCCCACGGGGAAGACGATGTCGCGCAGCTCGTCCTGGCCCAGCGTGAAGAGGAAGTAGCTCTGGTCCTTGGCCAGGTCCGCGGCGCGGCGCAGGACGTAGCGGCCGTCCTGCTCCTCGACGCGCGCGTAGTGGCCCGTGGCCAACCTGGCGCCGAGCGCCCGGGCCCGCTTGAGCAGGAAGTTGAACTTCACGTCGCGGTTGCAGGCCACGCACGGGATGGGCGTGCGTCCGCCCAGGTACGACTGGACGAAGGGGTTGACGACGCGGTCCTGGAAGATCTCCTCCGCGTTGGCGACGTAGTACGGGATGCCCAGCGCCTGGGCGACGGCGCGCGCGTCATCGATGTCGTCGGGACTGCAGCAACTGCCGCACTTCGCCTTGCCCTCGTAGGACCAGACGCGCAGGGTGATGCCGATGACCTCGTGGCCCTGCTCCTTGAGCAGGGCGGCAGCGGCCGAGGAATCCACCCCGCCGCTCATCGCAACGACGACTCGCATGGTGTCCCTTCCTACACGCCCCGGCCTCCGGGCGCACGCGGCAGGACGCCCGATGCCCCCGGAACCCGACCGGGAGCCCCCCTTGGACAGGGCAGCCCCGGCCGACACGAGAGCAGGCGCGCCCTCGTGCGCCCCGGTGGGCCCACGCCCGACAGGGGAAGCGAGCCGCCCCTGGCGGCGCTGGCAAGCCACGTGTCAGCTCGGACGCCGGGCCGCCAACCTCGGGGCCCCTCTGACAAGCCATGCGCCGCCGCGCGAGGGGCTCACCTCGGGCCTTCGACCGAGCCAGGTGTCAGCCCGCGCACCGCCGCGCGAGCAGTCCCCGCCTCAAGCCTTCGGGCGGGCCGCGTGCCAGTCCTTGAGCCGCTGCGCCAGGGCCTCGCGGGTGTTCAGCGCGGGGTCATCCAGCACGGAGTCCATGAGGAAGCGGGTGGCCTCTCCGACGATGGGCGACGGGCCGACCCCGAGCGTGGACATGATGTCGCCGCCGGTGAGCGCCAGGTCCTTGGCCACCAGGGGCGGCTTCGCGGCGGCGAGCGCCTCCAGCCGGGCGCACAGCCGCTCCAGCTCCGCCGAACGCTCGGGCGCCCGAGCCTGGACGCGGGCCCGGGCCACGGTGAGCAGCGCGGGCAGCTGCGCGAGCCCCACCCGGGCCAGGAGCCGGCGCAGCGCGGGGTCCGGGTCCGCGAAGCGCTCCTCGAGCTTCGCGGTCTCCACGAGCAGCGCCACCAGGTCCGCGACCTTGTTGGGGAACTTCAGGCGCAGGCCGATGTCCCGGGCCTGGCTCCGGTCCACCAGGTCCGCGAGGAGCGCGGCCATCCGGACCTCCACCTCCGCCGGCGCGGCCTGCACGGCGGCGCGCGCGAGCCGGGCCTCTTCGGGCGCGGCGCGGGCCACCTCGGGGAGGAACACGTCCAACAGCCCCGTCTCCACCAGCAACACGAGCCCGCCCTCGGCGCGCGGGGACAGCAGGAGCTTGACCAGCTCCTCGCGCACGCGCTCCAGCGCGACCTTGCGGAAGACGCCGAGCGTGGCGGGGATGGCGTCGCGCGTGGCCGAGTCCAGCGAGAAGCCGAGCACCGCGGCGAAGCGGACCGCGCGCATGGGGCGCAGGCCATCCTCGGAGAAGCGCTCGAACGCGGAGCCCACGCACTTGATGAGCTGGGCCTGCAGGTCCGTCTGGCCGCCGAACGGGTCCACCAGGTCGCGGTCCAACGGGTTGTAGGCCATCGCGTTGATGGTGAAGTCGCGGCGGGACAGGTCCTTGACGATGTCGCGCTCGAAGGCGACGGAGCTGGGCCGGCGCCCGTCCAGGTAGTCCCCCTCCGAGCGGAACGTCGTCACCTCCACATGGGTGCCGCCCTGGACGACGGTGACGGTGCCGTGCTGGATGCCGGTGGGGATGACCTTGCGGAAGGCGCGCTGGACCTCCTCCGGCAGCGCGCTGGTGGCCACGTCGAAGTCCTTCGGGGGGACCTGGCGCACCATGTCCCGCACGCAGCCGCCCACCAGGTACACGGCGTGGTTGAGCTCCCGCAGCCGCGCGATGACGTCGAGCACGGGGCGGGGAATGTCGGCGTTATGGAGATTGGCGAGCATGCGTCCCAGGTCGGCGGGCGTCGTGCCCGCCTGACACCTGGGTTGTACTTGCGCCCCCCGCTCTGGATCCAGGCCCAGGATGCGCCGTCGTGTTCAGGACTCCGGCGCGCAGGACAGTCCGACGGACTCGTGGGGCTGCGCGGAGGTGGCGCAGGCGATGATGAAACACTCGTTCTTGGAGCGGCACACCCCGTCACAGCACAGCTGCTGCCCCGTCGGGCACGCGCCGCCGTCCGGGCACGGGCCGCAGTTCACCGACGTCCCACAGTTGTTGGCGACGCAGCCGCAGCGGTTCTGGCAGGTGGTGAGGAGGGGGTCCGGCACACAGCTCGACTCGCAGTAGTTCAGCGGGTTGCACTCGTAGCCGACCCCGCAGGAGCCACACTCCAGCTTGCCGCCGCAGCCATCCGAGGGGCTGCCGCACTGCCAGTTGTTCGCCAGGCACGACGTCTTCGGCACACAGCCCGTCGAGTACAGCTCGCTGGGCTGGCGGGACCACACGCCATTCGAGTCGACGTTCCACCCGCCGTTGAGCAGCACCTGGTCCGGCGCGTTTCCAACGAGCGACATGCCGAAGTCCCGCCGCGCCAGCGCGAGCGCCGTCAACGCGGTCCAGCCGCCCGTGCCGATGTCGTAGCGCGAGACCCACTGCGCCGGCGCGCCCGTCGTCGGGTGATATCCGCCGACCACCAGCACCGAGCCGTTGCTCAGCTCCACCGCGCCGTGTCCGACGCGAGGGAACGGCGCCCAGATGGCGGTCGTCCAGGTGTTCGCGACGGGGTCGTAGCGGGAGGCCATCTGGCTGGGCACATCGCTCTGCCACTGCGGCCCCACGACGAGCACCTCGCCATTGACCGTGGTCGTCAGCAACGTCGCCGAGTGTCCCGCCGCGAGCACCGCGCCGCTGTTCGCCGTGGCGATCCACGTGTTGGTGCTCGGCCGATAGCGCTCGTGCTGGTTGCGGTTTCCCAGGAGCAGCACGTCGCCATTGCGCAGCAGCGTCGCGGTGTGGCCGGAGTACCCGCCCCTCGAAGGCGAGGCGGCGAGGGTCCACGTGCCGGTGGCGGGGTCATACAGCTCCGCGGAGCCAAGGCCCTGCGTGGTGGCGGTGCCGTCGCCGCCCACCACCAGCACCTTGCCGTTCTGGAGCAGCGTCTGGGTGTGTCGGGCCCGCGCCGCGATGAGCGAGCCGGTGGCGGTCCACGTCCCCGTGGCCGGGTCATACAGCTCCGCGTCGCGGCCATTTCCCAGGGGGGTGATGCCTCCGGACACGAGCACGCGCCCGTCCTGGAGCCGGGTGGCGGCATGCTCGTACCGCGCCACCACCATGTCCCCGGTGACGCTCCACGGCGTCGAGGCGCCCGGCGTGTAGAGCTCGGTGGCGCGGAAGTCGGCGGGAGCGCCCTGCGCGGTGCCTCCGGCGACGAGCACCCGCCCATCAGCGAGCGTCGTCTGCGTGAAGCCCGTCCGGTTGTACGTGGGCGAGGCCGTCAGGACCCGCGTCTGCTGGGACACCAGCGCGGCGGGCTCGGCGCTCTTCGGCGCGGGCGAGCCGCACGCCATCACGAAGAACACTCCCAGGAGCGCGGCGCCCCTCTTCATCCCAGCCTGCTGGCTCACGACGCCTCCGGAGAACAGTCCGTGACGTATACGGAGCGGGCCTGGAAGTCCGGCAGTTGCCTCCTCGCATTCCCCTACCCGGCCCCTTGTGGGAGCCGGGCGTCGGGGGTGCTCAGCCCTCGATGTCGCCGAGGATCTTCCCGATGGGGGTCGGGGTGCCGATCATCTTCTGGAAGACGCTGCGATTGTCGGAGCCCTCGTCGTAGCGCTGGATGGCCTCGTTCGTCGGGTTGGGCAGGTTCGGCGCGCGGCCCGAGTAGTCATTGCGGCTGGGCAGGCCGTGCTCGGCGCGGATCTTGTTCTCCGTGGGCGCCCAGCCCGCGGGCGTGTGCGGCGTGGGCTTCAGGCCCACCGTCTCGAACTCCTCGGTCAGCATCGTGCGACGGTTGAGGTTCGCCTTCATGTTGTCGGCGAAGTCGGGGTAGCGCTTGAAGACGTCGGCGTTGGCGTGCTTGCTCGACTCGATGGAGCCCACCTGGAGGCCGTTGGAGGCGCGCCACGCGTGGACCGACTCGTGGCCCAGGCTGTTGAAGCGCATGTTGCCGGGGGCCGTCTCATCGTAGTTGATGCGGCTGGGCAGGCCCGCGCTGGGCTGGCCATCGTGACGGTAGGCCGGGCGGATGGACTCGTAGGTGCCCTGGTGCCGCGGCAGGTGCGACATGGGCATGTCGGCGTTGCGGCCCGAGTAGATGTCCGTGGAGGTGATGGGGTTGCGCACGGTGCCCGTCTGGCCGGGGTTGAGCGCCTGGGTGCGGCCGTCCAGCTCCGTCAACATGCGATTGCCGGTGGGCCGGTTCATCAACGTGTGGGTGGACTCGCGCGTGTCGCGGGTGAAGTCCGCGAACTGGGCGCCGCTCTGGCCGCCATCGCGGCGGGTCCGGATGCCCGGGAGGTCCGGGTGCGTGACGCCGTAGTCGGTGGGCTTGAGGTGGTTCTTCCCATCCTGGAGCTCCATGGCGGACGGACGGGCCTTGGGCAGCGACGTCGTTTCGGGCTTCGCCGGGGTGCTGTTGGAGCGGGGGCGCGACGTCGTGTCCGTCTTGGGGGCCGGCGTGGAGAACGATGGGCGGGAGCGGAGCTTCATGGGGGATCGCCTCGGAGTGGGAGTCGGTGACGAGGAAGCCCTTGAGCATTCGCCGTGCCGACCCTTCCCCACTTCGACTCCGTCACCTGGGGCTCGTGATTCCAGTGGGTTGCGGTTTTGAGGGGACGATTTCGGGCGGGGGCGGTGATGTCTGGGGGCAAGGGGGTGATGACGGTCGTCATCAGGGGCGGGGCCGGGATTGGAGGCGCGGGGCTCGGACGTGGCACGCTGGGCGGTGGCCGTGCGGCGTGCGCATGGCCAGGGTGTTGGTGTTGGAGCGGGTCCCCACCAGTCGCGGGAGGCTCACGAATGCTTCGCCACACGCTCACGCAGGCCTTGAAGGAGCTCCGGACCCGGATTGCCTCGGGGGACCCGGACTTGAAGGCCGCGCGGCACCTGGTCGAGCGACAGGTGCGTATGTCCCCGGAGGCCCACGCGTACCTCGACAAGCTTCTGGCCGAGACGCGCAAGGAGTCGAGTCGCGAGGAGCTGCGGCGGCCCTTCCCGGCGGAGCCATCGGCGGCCCAGGTCGTCGAGCACCGGCTCTGGGATGAGGCGTGTGAGAGCGCGCGGCGGAACATGGCGCCGCCGTTGAGCCTCACGGTGTGGAGCGATGAGGAAGGGCTGACGCGCCTGGAGGTGCTGGGGTTGTTGACGTTGGCGTTGCGCAGGCTCGCGGCGACGCCGGAGTTCGGCGCCGGGCCGCTGCTGCCAGGACTACAGCGGTGAGCCGAGACGCTCCGTCGGCGAGCCCTGCGGACAGGAGCTCGCCGGGCCTGCCTGGGACTCGGCCTGGCGCCCGGCTTTGAAGCCAGGCGTTCACAGGTCCGGGGGTACTCCGCGCCCGAGCCGCTGCGGCGCGCGGTGGAGAACCTGACCAGCAACGCGGTGAAGTACGGCTCTTCGGAGCGGCCCATCACCATCACCGTGGACAGCCTTCCCGAGCGTGGCACCCGTTTCACCATCGACATTCCCAAGGACGCGCGGCCGTTCCAGCAGGCGCCGACGCTCGCTCGGTGAGTGATTGCCACCAGCGTCCATCAGCGGACGGAGACCTGCCCGACAGAGACAGTGGCCGGCTCCAGCCGTGGACCCAAGGATAGAGCAGCCAGGCACACTCCCTGGTGCCTGACCGCCCAGCCTGTCATGACAAGCATTGGGCGCTCACCCCCGCCGGTCCAGACATGCCCATCCCTCTCAGAGCAGTCTTTTCGTCGTTGAGCTGTGCCCTGCTGTTGAGCGCCTGCGGCCCCGATTACGAAGGCGACGTCGGCGCTCCTTCTCGGTCGGAGGACGTTTCGCCCGAAGTCGAAGAGCCAGGAGAGGACGGCAGCGTGTCGCAGGCGACGTTCGGGGGGCATCTGGGCAGTGCGCTGGGCCACATCGCCTCATTCGATAGCTGCGCCGCCAACAACGAGTGGCGCACGACCTGCGGCACGGGCGCGGCGCGGGACATGTCGTACACGTGGACGGTTCCTGTCACCGGGGACTACTCCATCACCACCTACGGGTCGTCGTACGACACGATCTTGGAGGTCCGCAGGGCCGCGGACACGGGCGTTGTCTATGCCTGCAATGACGATTGGGCGGATGGCAACTATCGGTCTCGAGTCGTGCTCCGGGACCAACCCAAGGGCCGCAAACTCTTCATCATCGTCGACGGCTACAGCGGCGATTGCGGAGCAGGCCGCCTGTACATCAACGGCCTCTAATCCGAACCCACCCTCGGATTCGCCGATCCTCACGTAAACGGCGCCCTGTCCTCATGGAGCGAGGCTGCTTTAGATGCCCTGTTCATTCACAGCAGCCTTCCCGGAGGATCTCTTGCTCGCGCGTCCGACCCTCACCGTGTTCGTCACCGTTGTCTGCCTGATGGGCTGTCGAGGCACGTCCTCGAACACCGCCCCCGAGCAACCCTCCATGGCCGAATCCGCGGCCCCTGCGGCGTCAGCAGTGTCTGACGCCGCCAGGGAGCTGACCGGGACCTGGACCTGCAACGGCTCCATCCACGGACCCGGCGGTGCGAGCCCGAGCAAAGTCCGATTCGAGGCCCGGCTCGAGCTCGACAAGGCCTGGCTGCGCACCGACTTCGTGGCGGTGTCCGGTGAGTACCCCTACAAGTTCACGTCGTACCGGACGTTCGATTCAACGGCTCGCACTTGGAGGAATGTCATCCTCGACAACATGGGAGGCGATGCCACGTCTTCGTCCACGGACGGCGTCACCTGGGTCGGCGAGTCGACCGGCCCCATGGGCAGGATGAAGATCCAGGACACCGAGCACCTCGTCTCGCCTGGGATGCTGACCCTGCGCGGCCAGTATTCGATGGATGGCATGAGCTGGAACACCGGCTACGACCTGACCTGCGAGAAGTGACGAGTCACGGGATGCGGGGCCGGGACGACTCAGGTGTCTGGAATCGACCCAGGTTGCTCCCCGCACTTGAATCCCCGACGATGCGCGCGGCCCGGTCGTCCTTCGCTCGCACATCTTCACATCAGGGGATTCTCCATGAACCGCTTGAAGCTGTTGTTGCTGGGATGCGTCGCCGTGCTCGCATTCGGTTGCGGAACTCCGTCGGACGAACTCGCCGTCGAGGACGCGACCGGCGCTGCCCAGGAGCTGACTGGATGTACCGCGACCTGCGAGCAGGGCACGGTCAGCTGTCCGTCTTCGTCGACGACGTGCTCCGCGACCCACTACGTGGGCGTGACGTGCGACGGCGTTGACATCCCGTGCCCTCCGCCGGAGCCGCAGGAGTGCGACCCTTCCCTGCCGCTCTGCACGACGCTCCAGGGCCAGCTTTGCAACTCCCTCAACGCCGAGACGCCCTGCTGTATCGTGGAGACGTCCGGCTCGTGGGAGAGCTCCTGCGTGTGCTTCCGAGCCGGCGCGACGCGGCCTCCCTACCGGTGGGCCTGCGCGTTCTAGTCGCGGCGCATTGACGGCCATCATCCATGCCGCTCGAGGATGGCTGGAACCACGCCCCTCCCGTCCCATGCCGGACACGGGAGGGGCGGCGGTGCACGAGTCTTCCAGGTAGGATGGCGAGGGATTCTTCTGTGTGGCGCTGCCGGCGCGTCACCCGGAATCCCTGGAGGGATTCGACGCCATGCTGAACAAGGCCTTCGTCGTCCTCGCGCTGGTGTTCATCAGCGGTCTCGAGGCCTCGGTCTTCTGCTACAGCCTCTGGGGTTACTTCATCACGCCGCCAAGTGGAGCGGGCGTGCTGGCCGCCTCGCGCCGACTCGAAGCACTGACGTCCTTCAGGAGCGACCCGAACGGGGATGTGGAGCTGCGTCCGACTCAGCCCATCGTGCCGAGCGAGTTCATCGGATGCCCGCTCTTCGACTTCACGTCCAGGTGCATGCATGACCGGCTGATGGCGGCGGTGATCACGTTACCGGGAGACCTCTCTCGGACGGAGTCGGTGGAAGAACTTCGTCCGCAGATTGAGAGCGTCTGCGGGAACTGGGCCTCGTCACGACGAGGTAAGGCGATCACCGTGCAAGGCGACTCGGGGCAGATGCGATTGATCACCTGCACGTCGGGAGAACTCAGCAATGACCTCTTTGCCTATCGGGAGGTGCTGTTCACCCAAGGCGAGGAGAAAGAGATCGCATCCATCGAATATGAGGTCTCGGGCTCCGAGTTCCTCACGATGCCCTTCTTCTTCACGTATCTGCTGCCCTTCAACATCTGCCTCTATGTGATTGGACGGGTCGCTGGGAGGCAATGGTACGGCCCGCCGCTCCCAGCAGCAGAGGGCGGACTCCCCACCGTCACATAGAGGGCTCCGGGCAGGAAATCACCTGGCCGCTGCGTGGCGCTTCTTCGCGGCGCTCGCCCTGGCCGACCGCCGCGGCGCGGGCCCGCCTTCCTTCCACCATCAGCAAATGCCAGACCCCGGGTATTGCCGCAAGCCCCCCCGGTCATGGTCCACCCTCGCCCGTTTCGACCCAGGAGCGGGAGGACCGAGCCATGCACAGGGACATGATAACGCAACACGCCGTGGTGATTGCGGGAGGAGGCCCGACCGGGCTGATGCTGGCGGCGGAGCTGGCGTTGGCGAAGGTGGACGTGGCCATCGTCGAGCGTCGTGCCAGTCAGGATGTCGCCGGCTCGCGCTCGCGAGGCCTGCACGCGCGCAGCCTGGAGGTGCTCGATCAGCGCGGAGTCGTCGAGCGCTTCGTCTCACAAGGGCAGCCGGTCCAGAACGTGGCGTTCGGACAGACGCCGCTGGACCTCAGTGACTTCCCGACGCGTCACAACCACGGGCTCGCGCTCCTGCAGGAGCGCTTCGAGCGCATCCTGGCGCAGTGGGTCGAGGAGCTCGCGGTGCCCATCTACCGAGGATGCGAGGTGACGGGCTTCGCGCAGGACGACACGGGCGTCGACGTGGCGCTGTCCGACGGCCGCGCGCTGCGGGCGAAGTACCTCGTCGGATGCGATGGGGGCCGGAGCCTGGTCCGCAAGGCAGCCGGCATCGAGTTCCCGGGGTGGGACGCGTCGATCAGCTACCTCATCGCCGAGGTCGAGATGACGGGAGCCCCCGCGTTCGGCATCCGCCGGGACGAGAAGGGCACGTTCGCCATGGGCAAGCAGGCGGACGGAAGCGTCGGCGTCGTGCTGCGAGAGGAACAGGTCAACACGGGCGAGGCGCCGACACTCGAGACGCTGCGCGAGGGCCTCGTCAGGCTCTACGGGTCGGACTTCGGCTTGCGAAGCGCCACGTACCTCTCCAGGTTCACCGACATGACGCGGCAGGCGGCGTCCTACCGGGACCGTCGGGTGCTGCTGGCTGGAGACGCGGCCCACGTGCACTCGCCGATGGGCGGACAGGGGCTCAACCTCGGTGTGCAGGATGCCGTGAACCTGGGGTGGAAGCTGGCGCAGGTCGTGCGAGGCGTTTCGCCGGAGAGCCTGCTCGACACGTACCAGGCCGAGCGGCACCCCGTCGCGGCCCGCGCGTTGCGCAAGACCATGGCGCAGACCGCGCTCAGTCGCGGCGACGCGCGGATGGATGCCGTGCGCGAGACGCTGTCGGAGCTGTTGCGGATGGACGAGCCTCGCAAGCAGTACGCGGCGATGATGTCGGGGCTGGACGTCCAGTATGACCTGGGCGCTGGACACCCGTTGCTCGGGCGGCGCGTGCCGGACCTCGACCTGGTGACCGCCGACGGCCCACGCCGCGTGTTCCAACTGCTGCACGAGGCACGACCGGTGCTGCTCGACCTGGGCGAACCAGGGTCCCTCGACCTCGCGCCCTGGGCGGACCGGGTTCAACGGGTCTCGGCTCGCGACCCGGGCGAGTGGGTGCTCCCAGTGCTCGGCGTGGTCCCCGCACCCGTCGCGGTGCTGATTCGTCCGGACGGACACGTCGCATGGGTCGGCGAGGGCACGGAGCAGGGACTGCCTGAAGCCCTGGCCCGATGGTTCGGGCCGCCGAGCACGACGTAACACGCGCTCGTCCCCGGTGGCGCATAGGATGCGCCGCCATGGACTTCCAGGCGCGGCTCGAGGCGCTCACGCACCAACTCCGCCCCTGGTCCGCGCTCTGGTCCCGCTCCATCCTCCAGGGCTGGCCCGAGTCCGGCGCCGCCTATCCCGAGGAGTGGCGGGCCTATGCCCGGTCACTCGATGAAGCAGGCGAGCGGAGCTTGGACCAAGGAGTGCTCCAGGGAGTGCCGCCTCCCTCCCTGGCTGCGCTCCTGGGCGCGCTCCAGGAGCTGACGGCGATTCCCTGGCACGACGGCCGTCACGCGCTGACGGTCACGGAGACGCAGGGACTCAGCGACAAGAAGACCCACGAGCTCGAACGGGTGCTGGCCCTGCTGGGGCCCAGAACGCGCTTCATCCAGCAGGCGGTCGACATCGGCGGCGGCATGGGGCACCTGGCCCGCCTCTGTGCGCGGACGTTCGGCTGGACCTTCCACAGCATCGACAGGGACGCCGCGTTGCAGGACAAGGGCCGACAGTGGCTGAAGAGGACCCGAGCCTCGGTCGGAGACACCCTGCACTTCATCCAGGCCTCCGTCGAGGACGCCCCCCAACCGGGGATCGATCCGCTCTTCTCCGGTCGAGACCGCGCGTCCATCGGTCTGCACACCTGCGGGCCGCTCGCGCTCACGCAGCTCCGCAAGAGTCTGGGAGCGGGCTTCGTCCTGAACATCGGCTGTTGCTACGACAAGCTCGAGGTCCCCAGGGACTACCCCGTCTCCCGAGTCGGCCGCGAACATCCCCTGCCCTTCACACCGCATGCCCTGGCACTGACGACGCGGGGACGGCCGCGGAAGACCGAGGCGGAGTTCGCGCGGATGAAGCAGGTGTACGCGTGGCGCTTCGCGTTCCATCTCCTGTCGAAGCAGCGGTTTCCCGAGCGAGACTTCGTGAGGGCGGGAGACGCGCCCCGGGCGCTCTATGACGGCCCCTTCGCCATCTATGCGCTCGACCGCCTGGAGCGCCTGGGGCTCTCCTCGGGAATGACCGAGGCCGAATTGAATGCCTTCGAGGTCTCCGTTCGCGCCGAGACGCGGGAGCTCCTGCTCTGCCATCTGCTGAGGGACCGCTTCGCGAGGGCGTTGGAGGTCGTGCTCCTGCTCGATCGCGCGATGTTCCTGGAGGAACTGGGCTTCCAGGTCGAGCTGCTCCAGCTCTTCGAGCCCGACGTGTCTCCCCGGAACCTCGCGCTCATCGCTTCACGGGGCGATTGAGGCCGGACTCCGAGAGAAGGCTGCGGGAGCGCAAGGGCTGCGCTCCATATGGCCAGAGAGTCGGACTGGAGCTCCTTTCCGCCTCGAGGGCATGACAATGACACATGGAGGACGCCTCAGGCGGTGGGGGCGCTTGTCGAGAGTCCGTGTCCAAGAAGAAGCGTAGCCTTTTGGACGCTGGATGCCCGAAACGCCCCCTATCGCCAGGAACAGACAGCCATGCTTGCAAATGATCGAAGCACGCCCGGGCTGAGCCGAATCGAGAACGAGGAATACCGAGCCCTCGTGGAGCGTGTCCTTGATGCGGGTTGCCTGCGGAAGCTGCTTCAGGTGATTGGTGCGAATCCAAGCGCCCCCGCCGACCCGCGCTATGTGCCGCGGGTGGATCTGGCGAGCATCGACCGTGAGGTCGCCACGATTCAGGCGGAGATGGACGCCCGCGGGTTCATCGGGAAGGGCCGGATGGTCCGCACCCTGGTCTACATGCGAGCGCTCATGGTGCCCACGGACAATCCCGCGTTGGGCCTGGCGATCAGCCGACTGTGGGTGCTGGGAACCTACTGTGATGACATCAGCGAGTACGAGCCGGAGAACAGTCTCTGTCTGCTCAAATGCGGGCTCAACGTCAAGCAGCCCCCTTCGCTCCTGGCGGACTACTGCGACCTGGCCTTCGCCGAAGTGGCGCCCTTCTGCGATCCGGGGTTCCTGGCACTCTTCAAGTTCTATTTCTACCAGGGCTTCGTGGGGACGCTGTTCGAGGCGGAGCAGCACCGCACGGGCACCCAGTACATCAGCAGTGGATCTGAGTACATCCGCGTGATGAACGGGTTCTGCGAGTTCTGGTTCATCACGCTCCAGTTCTCGGACACCTGCCTGACGTTCTCGGAGAACAAGCTGTTCTGGCTGGAGATCATGGACGCCATCATCATCTTCGTGCAGACGGTGAATGACGTCTTGTCCGTGTACAAGGAGGCCGTCTCGGAGGTCGATTTCGCGAACTCCATCTTGTACAAGCGGTCCGTGAAGAAGCGGGTGCCCTTCGTGGAGGTCACCCAGCAGGCCGCCGACGACGGGCTGGCCGCCTACAAGTTCATCTTGGCGGCGGCCCCACCCGGGGCGGAGCGGATGCGCTCACTCCTGGAGAACTACATGAAGGGCTACATCTATTTCCACATGTCCTGTGAGCGGTACGGCTGGAAGGATGTGTTCCCGGAGCTGACGTACTTCGAGGACGTGTCCGTCCAACCTGGATAGGGACTTGCAGCCGAGATGCATGGACATATCCCGGCACATGACTGGCGAAGCAGCACCAGAACAACCAAGCGCCGATGCCAGGGCATCAGAACTTTCCACCTCAACCACAAGCACCCATTCGTCAACTCCAGCACACCCAAACCCCGACAACAGCAGAACCGCACCCCACGGCCTTGCCCTTCACATGTCCGTCATTCAGGCTCCACCCAGACACAAACGAAGTGGAGGCCGCAATGACAAATGTTGGACTGCGCCGTTATGTGTTGTGGGTTGGGATCACGTTGATGACCGCGTGTGGAGGCCCCCTCCCGGAGGAGCAGGAGGGAGTTGAGGCGCCCCCCCGAGAGGAGTCGTCCGAGGTGGTCGAGAAGCCAGGTGCGGACCTCGCGTGCTTCGAGTTCGCGGAAGCCTGCGTTCCCGGATGGCGCACGTGCGAAGTCCGTTGCTGCGATGGAGACCTGGACAGTTCCTACCAGATCTGTGGCAACTGTCTGGATTGGGCTCAGGGCAGGTGTAGCAACCACGGTGGCGTTCGGCGCGTTCGCTGGTCGCCGTAGCCCACCGACTCACTCCGGACGGCAGAGCCACGCCGTCCGGAGCAGTCAGACAAAGGCTGGACATCCAAGGGCGCGGAGGACTCGACCTGGAGGATGCGGCGCGAATCGGTCGAGCAAGAAGCACACGCTCCCCCCTGCATGTCACACACACCGGGTTTCAAGCATGCCGAGCCCTCAGCCGAGAGCATCGGCAAGGCTCGCTTGTGCTCCTCAACCTCTCGATGGTCCTTCCCTCGCCTCGACTCCGTGCTCTCTCCCAGAAACCTGGGATGGACACCCCCATCGTTCACAGACAATCTCCCAGCACCCCATCGCCGGGCTCCACGCAAGGGAGTGCACATGAACCCCCCACCCAAGCTCCAAGCAGTACTGAGTGTCATTGTGATTCTCTTGGCGTTGATGCTCCCCGCGTCCGCCAAGGCACAAGCGCCTCTCTCCACGTTCATCGCCAACGAATTTCACTACCGCTGCATTGGATGGGGGTCCGCGCCCCTCCTTCCCATAGAGACAAAGAACTGCGAGACACCTGCGCCTCCCTTCTGGACGTTCTCTGGAATCCCCGGAGAAGCACACAACGTCGTCACGATAAAGTCAGTCAAGCTAGACGGCTGTCTCGAAGATGGGGACAGGCAGATATACTTGCGAATCTGCAACAGCAGCACACAGCAGCGATGGATCATTCAATCAAATCCGAGAAGACCAACCGCCCCAGGCATCAAGGGGATTCGCATCTGCAGCAGGCTCAGACCCAATTACTGCATCGACAACTACCACAGCCTCAGCGTCAGGATGTGGGAGTACAACTACGCCTACCAGCAACAATGGAACATCTATGAATCCGTCTTCAATCAAATCTGCCCCAACTCGAGCTGCTGACACCTGATTGGCCACTCAGAGGAGCTACACTCCAGCAGCGGCCCACTCATCCCCTTACCCCACGAGGGCTCATCTTGAAATCGCACCATCCAACCTATCTGACTGCCGTTCTCCCTCTCTGAATGACGACGCCTGCGGCGACCATGCCGCCTCGCGACGTTCAACAGCGTGGCCGCGTGGGTTCTAGAGGAACTGCTGCAGGAACGTCGAGCCGCCACTGCGTCTGCGCTCATCACCCGCTTCGAAGGTGCTCGCCCAGCCCTCGAGAAGGAGGGCTGGCTGCGAGTCGGGCTCCGGGACCGTGCGACTGGAATCGAGCTGACCCTTCGCGTCTCCGACGTGCCAGGCGCACGACCCTACGAGCTGTTGAGTCCGGAGGAGCGCGAGCGCATGCTGGAACAGCACGTTTCGCTCCCCACCCCTCCAGCCCGATTCGTCAGGGACAACAGGGAGACGGACGCCCCGGTGTTCGGGAGCGACCCGAAGGGCTACCGAGTCGATCGCCACCGGAGCCCCTATTCGCAGCCTTCACACTGAGTGCTAGATTCCGCCACTGCATTACCACTGCAACGGAGGGGAATCCATGAAGTTGCTCATGACTGGTGGTCTGCTGGCGCTTGGATTGATGTTCGGGTGTGGTGGGCCCGTCGATGACACCGAGAACGCGTCGGAAGCGCAACTCGTTGAAATTGAACAGAGCTATCACGCGCCCGCCATCTGCGGAAAGACTGTCACCTGCCCAGCGGGAATGCAGTGCTGCGGCTCTCCCGCGCGCTGCGTGCCAAATTGTGGCCAGGGAGGAGTGGACTAGCCGGATGGGAGAGGGCAGCCCGCTCTGAGGCCATAGCGAGCTGCCCGCCACTACTGGCCGAACGTCCAGCGAGCGCCGATGCCGGCCAGCCCAGCACCGCAGAGGCCGTCTCGCGGATGGATGGGAGCATCGCCGCGGTGATCATGGAGCGTGAATGTCATATCTGGGCAATCTCATGCTGGGACCAGGGAGACTCCTTTTCCTCGTGGCCCAAGGCCTTCGCCCCGCGCGTCACCGGGGGGTAGACGCGCCTGTTGGCGCGAGACCGCTGCTTCCTCGATAGAAGAGCCAGTGGCTGTTGGCGCCGCCACTGCTGCAGCCATTGGCGGTCGTGTAGAACGTCATATGGACGACCTTGTCCCCCGGCGCAAATGGGTTGAATCGCACGATGGCGGTCCTGCCTACATCCGTCGTTTCAAACGACAGGACCTCGGCGCTCGATCCCGTGGGCTCCCCCAGGAGCCAGTACCCACCGATGCCTGGGCTGGTCACGGAGGCCCGCAGCAGCAAGCCATTCGTGCCGTAGGTCCAACCGTAGAAGTCCGTCCCGGTCACCAGTTCCACCGTCCTGTAGGAGCCTGCATTGGTCTCGAAAGTGAGGGTTCCGTAGGGCCGGGTCAATGAGTAGGGGCCAGAACGGACCCTCTTGGTGAGGGTGCTGGTTCCACAGGCACCGGAGATGGTCGCGGTCAGGTCGACATCGCCGATTTGAGGACCTCGAGCGAGCGTTCCAGTGTTGTTGCCGTGGGTGGTCGCCGTCGCCAAGGTCGGGTTGCTTGAGTTCCAGACGACGGAGGCACCACAAGGCAGCCCTGTAACTCGATACTCCTGGGGTGTCGCGGCGCAAAGGATGTCGGGGCCTGTAATAGCCATCGTGGGGTAGCCAGAGTTAGCCACGCTGGACCGATAGGGCCCATGAGTGGTGCTCCCGGCCTTCACCGAGACGGCGATGCCCGACTGAGCAGCTCCGCAGTTGGGAGTCAACGTGAGGGACGGTTCGGAGGTCGTCAGCGTGGCCGGTGCTGGTCCGCCCTGGTGGAGCCAGCCATTGCTCGCCGAGCCAAGGTCCCACTCGTACGCCGTGACGTTCGGAATTCCTCCGAGGTTGTTCACAGTGAAGGTCCGCGCCGACGTGTCCCCGCACGCCAGGGCGATGGACGCAGGGGTGAGGGAGAACACGGGAGGAATCGTCTCCGTAATGGAGATCTTGTTGATCAAGACCTGCGTCGACTTCGTGCTGGAGCCCTGGGTCGCCAGGACGAAGAGGTAGTCCAGGTCCTCGCTGGCGGTCCACTCGGTGAGGGGGTAGTTGCTGGCGGTCGCCGAGCTGATGTAGGCCGCCCCCACGACATCATTCAGCAGCATCGACCAGCGGTCCGCGCCAACGGGCCCGCAGCTCGTGGGTTGGGTCTCATTGGGCGCAGGGAGCGACGTGCGCACAGAGAAGATGAGATGGGGGCTGGACACAGGATCGTCTGAGATCTTCGACGCAGTCACCGCGAGGGTGTACTTGCGTCCGGCCTTGAACCCGACCTTCAGGGCATAGGCCGTTCCCAGGTTCGAGGCTGAGGTGTTTCCTGCCTGGGCTTCGAGGATGACAGCGCTGCCATTGAATCTGGCCCCTCCAGAGACCGGGTAATGAATGATGTCGTTGACTTTCGCAGGCGTCGCGAGATTGAAGACGTTGCAGATGCCGGTCGAGAGTCCGCTTGAGCTGTTGTAGGTGATGGTCCTCTGCGCGAGGGCGCTTGAGGTCGTCAGCAAGGCCACGAGCGCGAGTGTCTTCGCTAGGCCCCACGGAGATATGCCTCTCATTGAATGCTCCTGGGAGGGGAGGATTCCGAGCTTGAGCGAGAATGTGATTGATGTCCAGGTCCAGCCCTGCTCGAAATGTCATCCTTCATCGACCTTCGATGTGCAGCTGTTCTCGGATAGCATGTCGCGGAGGGCAGCGGCATTCCTGAACTCCCGCTTCCGTCCGAGTCGTGGAGTGGGTCCGAATCAAAGTCTTCGATGCGATGGCGCGGGGGCTTCCCGTGTCCGAGGCGAACGAGCGCCAGGTCGCGCAGTTCGTCAAGCAGCAGCGTCTGCCCTACCCGTCTGTCGGTCCGGATGTCAGGCATTGCGCTGACATCCGGACGGGAGGCTCCAAGGCAGCGCGAAAGGCGATGGTTCCTGGACCGGTGGTCCTGCGTTGGGCGTTCCAACTCGCCGCCGCGCAGGCCCAACGCCACGTGGACGCCACGCCGGGAGCCACTTCACCGGCGACATCCTCCGCCGCCCCAGGAAACCGCTGGGGTTCCAGGAAGTTGGCGAGTGACCCCGACAGGAATCGAACCTGTGGCCTGCGGTTTAGGAAACCGCCGCTCTATCCAACTGAGCTACGGGGTCGTGCCAACAAACGCCTGAAACAACGGCGCTTTCTAGCAAGAGCCCCGGGGTACCTCAAGCACCACGTACGTCCCCCCTCGCCCGGCTGCCCAAGCGCACCGAATCCGGTCGAATTCCGGCAGATCGACACCGGGTACGTCCCTGCTGGACCCTACGTACGGGTTCGCGGCACCGACCGCCAGGGCTCCGTCCACCCATCAACAGATCGCCCGTCCACGCCGTGGGCCACGGGACCCGGCGTGAACCGCGCAGAGGCCGGGCGCCCCCACATTCCTGGGATGGACCTGCCCGTGAGGCCTCGCTCACGCTGGGTCTCCACCCAGGAGCGTCACCAGCGCTCAGTCCCTGGAGCACCCGCCAGGATTCCCGGGGGAAGGCACCATGCTGGCTCCACTGACGCTCGCGTTGCTCCTGCGCCACCTCGTCGCGGCCTGGTTGGGGCGTCGCGACGCGGATGCCCCCGCACCCACGCAGCCCCTCGAGGAGTCGTGAATGCAACCAGGACCGTCCTGCCGTGTGGCACTGCTCTCCACCCTGCTCGCCCTGACGGGCTGCGGAGGCAATGCCGCCCCCGAGGCCCTCCCCTTCGCAGACGACCGCTTCCTCCTCGACGACGCGGGGGGTGACCCGGATGGCGGAGCGTCCGAGGACGCGGGAGAAGAGGACGCAGGCGAGGAGGACGCGGGCGAGGAGGACGCCGGGAGCGAGGATGCGGGCAGCGAGGACGCCGGCACCGATGAGGACGCTGGAACGGGCGGCGGCCCCACCAACCCTGGCGGCCCCAACGGCCCGTACATCTGCCCCTACTTCCTCAACGTCGAGACGACCTATTACAGCGACGGGTACTACACCTACTCGGTCGGCACCGACATCTGCCGCTGCGGCGTGGGCTACAAATCCGGCGTCGAGACGAACTGGTACCTCACCTTCGACTTCGGCCACTGCTGAACGACGCTCCGGCCCGCGCTCCTCCTCGAGCGCGGGCCGTGTTCCCTCCACTCACTCCTGTCGGATGCTGAGCTGGAAGCTGCCGACGTCCCAGTCGCTGTAGCCATCCACGACGATGGAGATGGCCTGACCGGCCGCCAGCGGCATCCGGACCTCCGAGATGCCCTCGCCCCGGTAGTTCCCATCACACGTGAGCACCTGCCTCGGCTCGCACGTGCGCGGGTACACCGCCACCACCGTGCCGATGCTCGAGCCCGCCGTATCAATCACATACGAGCCCGCCGCCGGCGCCTCCCAGAAGAACACCTTCTCCGGCGCCGAGGAGGGATAGCGGCACGCCGGCACATCGTGGTCGATATGACCGGCCCCCGACGTGCTCCCCGCCGTCCAGAGGGGCAGCGCCCCCGTCAGCGTCACCCCCTCCACGCCCTGGCAGTTGGCGCGCTCCGTCCGGCCCGAGGCCGCCTGACAATCCGCGTCCTGCGGATAGTCCACGTCCCCGTCGTCGTCGTTGTCCACGCCGTCGAAGCACGTGGGCAGCACCGCCGGGTCCACCTCGGACTCGTCCTTGGGCGAATCGCACCCCGGCTCGCTCGGGTAGTCCACGCGCCCGTCACCATCGTCGTCGCGCCCGTTGCTGCACGCGTACGGCATGTCCACGTTCAGCGTGAAGTCCTGCGGGCCGTAGCTCTCCAGGACGACGACCACGCGCTCGTTCGCGGCGAGCGTCACCTCGCCCATCACGCCGTCCGGCCAGTTGTTCCGGCTGCACTTCGCGACGAAACCACCCCGGCAATTCTCCTGGCGCAGGGACAGGTAGAGGTTCGAGCGCCCCTCCACCGCGAACCGGTACGTCCCCGCGATGGGCGCCACCAGGTCATAGGCCACCGCGTTGATGGACGCCCCGCTCACCCCGCCACACTGCGCCGCCACGTACCGCTCCGCCCGCGCCGTCTTCCCCGCGAGGGCCAGCGGCGCCGTGGGGAGGTTCTGCGCCGGCAGGACCTGTCCACACGCGACCTCGTCGTCATCCGCGGCGCTCGTGCAGGACGGGTCTCCCCCCGGCGCCAGGGCGAAGTCGATCAACCCATCCGTGAAGCCCACCGGCTCGCTGTCCACCGAGTCGCCACACGCCGGCACCGGGGTCGGGTCCGTCTCGTCATCGTCCATCGGACTCTCGCACCCCGGGTCGTACGGGAAGTCGTTCTTCCCATCCTCGTCCGAGTCCTCCCCGTCCGAGCACCGGGGCAGCCGGCACTGGAACAGCGTGGAGGACACGCCTCCCCCTTCCAGCTCCTTCGGCCGGCAGACCTGCGTCTCCGAGCACTGGAACCAGGGCTGCAGCGGGTCGCATGCGGCGTCGTCATCGAGCAGGCCGGACACGTCGATGCGTCCCAGGCCCGTCCCCTCGACGACGGCGAAGACCACGCCTGCCTCCGGCAGGTACGTGTAGCCGGTGACCTGCGCTTCCGACGCCACGTCACAGGTCCGGGTCCGCGAGTCCAGCGCGCACGCATCCCGCAGCGAGATGCCCTGCACCTGCGGGTCTCCCACCACGAAGACCGACCCGGGCCCCGGCACCCGGATGCCCACCACCCGGTCCACCTGCCCCGCCGTCGAGCAGCTCAACCGGTGGTCATCCACGGCCTCGGTGAAGTCGAGCGGCAGCACGGCCCGCGGCTCCAGGCCCACGCTCGCCTCCGTCGTCAGGTCGATGGGCGCCTCGCAGCTCTCCCCCTCACCCGACTCGGACGTCCCGGCCGCGCTGCCACACCCCGGGTCCTCCGGCCAGTCCACCAGACCGTCCCCGTCGTCGTCATCGCCATCCGCACAGGCGGGCTGCGGCAGCAGGTCCGTCTCGTCGTCGTCCTCGGGCGACTCACAGCCCGGGTCGCTCGGGTAGTCGTAGACCAGGTCTCCGTCCGCGTTGTTCTTGCCGTCGTCACACGCGTTCGCCTGGCAGCGGTACACCGGTGAGCCATCCGGGTCCTGCTCGTCCTCCTGCTCGCCGCAGACACCGTGGCCGCAGACGAAGTTCGCGTTCCCGGGCGTGCACCGCGCCCCGACCCCCAGCACGGCGCTCGCCAGCCGCAGCCCCACGCCCGGCCCGGAGTTCGGGAAGTAGATCTTCGCGTCCTTCGACAGCGGCCCCGTCGTGAGGCTCGTCACCGCCGTCGTCCGGCACGTGGCGCGCTCGGGGACCGGCGTGCAGCCCTCCTCGCCCGTCATGTCCTGGATGAAGAACGCCAGCGGCAGGTAGTAGCCCGAGCTCCCCGACACCTCCAGGCGCTCGACCGGGCCATCGAACGGCAGCGACAACCACGTCCCGCTGCCCGAGCTGGAGCCATACCCGCAGGGCTGCTGCACCGTCGTGGCATGCGCCACGTTCAGCGGGAAGAAGTCCACGCCCGTGGGAATCGTGATGGAGGACTGGCACGCCCCGCCCCGGTCGGACGGATAGACAGGCACCTGGAGCGGCGCGGACGTCGCGGTCGCGCCGAGCCAGTCCGCCGCGAACGACGTGACGGTCATCGTCCCCGGGGCCGACGGCGTGTGCGTGCCCGTCAGCGTGTAACCGGAGTACGGACTCACGTCGATCCCACCGTTGCCGCCCAGCGTGACGCTGTCCGCCGTCAGCGACATCAGGGCGATGCGCTTCTCGTCGTAGACGGTCGCCCGCACCTGGATGGGACGGCCGGCCAGCGCATAGCTCTCACGTGAGGAGAGGTAGAACCACGGCGCGCGGTTCACCGCGACCTGGTGCGTGGCCTCGATGGACACGGACAGCCCCCGGACGTCGGTGAGGTCCGCCTCGAGGTGCAGCGCACCCGCCGGGAAGGCCCTGGACGGAAGCGCCACGTAGCAGTTGTTCGTGCCAGAGCAGGTCGTCGACGCGGTGAAGACCGCGCCCGTGGAGTCGGTCACCGTCAGCGACACCGACTGGAGCCCCACGTCATCCCACGCGCTGACCCCCGCCTCGACGGGATGGTCCGCGACCAGCTCCCGGCCCCACGGCCATGAGCCGAAGTTGAAGGTGCCCTCGGGCACCTCGTTCTCGCTGATGTTCAGCTCGGTGTAGCGCCGGCTCTCGTGGCCCATCAAATCCCGGGCGACCACCATCACCACCAGGGACGTCTTGCCCTCCAACACCGGGTCCGACAGCAGCGGGACCGGGAAGGTGGCCTCGACATAGCCGTCGGTGCTGGTGGCCAGGTGCTGCGGCGTCCCGCCTCCCACGATGTGCGTGGGGCTCACCCAGGTCGCGCCGTAGATGATCCACGCGCTCACCGTGTCCAGGTCTCCGTCCACGTCGCTGGCCTCGGCGCTCATGTTCGTGGACGTCCCCTCCGCTCGCGTCTCGTACATCGACACGTACTCGATGTCCGGCAGGGCCACGGGCTCCAGCAGCGTGTAGCTGCGCTCACCCGTGTCCACGCGCTGGCCCAGGGTGTCCTCCACCACCAGCCGCAGCGTCACTGTGTCTCCCGCCTGCTTCGTCGGGAACTCGAGCAGGTGCTCGAAGCCGTGCTCGCCGCCCTGCGCGTCCGAGGCGCTGCTCGCGACGACCACGCCGTCCACGGAGAAGCGCAGCACGGACGGCCCGTCGTCCCACGCCGACAGGTAGAGCGGGTTCTTCGCGGGGCTCGCGAACAGGCGCGGCGGCAGACCCGACAGCAGCGTCGGCGGACTCGACGAGTCACGCACCTGGAGCGGCAGGGTTCCACGCACCGACTGGCCCAGGGCGTCCACCACGTCGACATGGACCTCGGGGTTGCCCACCAGGTGCGCCGGCAGCCGGGCGACCCCCGCGTAGTTTCTCGGAGCGCCCACGACGGGCGACAGCACGCCGACGAACACGTCCTCCATGCTCACCGTCACGGTGTACGGCCGGGCGCCGCCGGACACGTCCACCCGGACCGGGACCAGCTGACCGCTGGCGAACTCCTGATAGGCATACGGCTCCTGCATCGACACCCACAGCGACTCCTCCTCGGGAGCGCTCACGCGGATGACCTGGGCCTCGGATTGCGCCTCGGCGCCGCTGGCGGTCCGTCCGCGCACCTGGAGCAACCACTCCGAGCCGGGCAGCGCCGACTCCGGCACCCACCACTGCCCCGACACCGCTCCAGTCTCCAGGTGCGCGAAGGGCGCCCCGTCCACCCACAGCGTCGCGCTCCCCAGCCGCGCCCCGGACGTGCGGGCGTCGAACAACACCAGCGTGCCCGGCTCCACGATGAGCGGCGCGGCCGCCAACCGCAGGGTCGCCGAAGGAGGCGCGAGCTGCGCGGGCGCCGTGAACACCGACAGGCCCTGGAAGCCCCGCGCCACGACGACCTGGTCGCCGGCCAGCACCGCGTCGCGCGCGTCCGGCGCGTCGAGCGTGGCCCTCAGCACGGGCGTATGGGACGAGACATCCCAGAGCTGCACGTCCTCGTCCGTCGACACCAGCGCCAGCAGGCCCACCATCCGGATGCGGCGCACGGCCCCCTCGGTGGGCACCGTGCCCACCTCGCGCAGGCTCCCCGCCGCGTCCAGCGTGTACACGCGGAAGCCGTCGTCGTTGCCCGCCAGCAGTCGCTGTCCCTCCAGCGCCACCACGTTCGCGGCCTGACCGGACACGCTCGCCCTCCGGAGGATGTCTCCGGCGCTGTCACGCTCCGCCCAGGTGAAGCCCAGGGGGCCCTGCGCGATGACGGCGCGGCGCTCATCACCCGCCACGTCGAGCGTGGGCCCCTGCAGGTCCAGCTTCTTGATGGACTCCACCGTGGGCAGGCTGGCCGTGGCGAGCACTCCGCCGCCCACCGTCCACAGCCGGCCGGTGCTCACGGCGAACCGCTCCACGCTCCCGATGCTGCCCAGCCGGCTTCCCCGCGTGGAGTCCACGGTGAAGGCTCCCGTGCTGTTCGCGTCGGTGTGCACGGACAGCGTCGCGTCGTTCAGCAGGAAGGTGTCCCCGCCGAGCCGCTCCGTCTGCCGCACCGCCTTCAGCGTGGTGGACACCGCGCGATTCAGGACCGGACGCGACGGGTCGGCCAGGTCCAGCAGCGACGCGCCCCCCAGCCCGGCCGCCACGACGACACCCCGCCGCGCCGCAGACACGCCCACCACGGCATCGGTCGTGGACCAGCCATCGCCCAGCATCGGCGGCTGCGTCCCTTCCGAGACCCGGTCGACGAGCTTCAGCACCACCAGCCCCCGCGGGGTCGCCGCCAGCAGTGCGCCACCCGACACGCGCAGCGAACGGGCCGCCACCGGCATCTGCCCCAGCACTCGCGGCGCCGTGGGCTCGCGGAGGTCCACCACGCGCAGCACGTCGTCGTCGCCGGCCACGTAGGCCAGGCCCCGACTGACGGTCAGCGCCCGCGTCCCGATGCCCAGCTGCGCCTCGCCCAGCGCCACCATGTTCGACGCGCCCAGGTGCACCACGTGGATGCCCCGCGCGGTGCCCACCACCGCCATGCCCCCCTCCACGTCCACCTGCCGGACCGTGGACTGCAGGCCCACGGACATGGGCCCACCGCAGCAAGGCACCGACTCCGACTCCACCTTGTGCGAGTAGAGCGTCTGCGCGGACGCGTAGAACAGCCGGTCGTTCGACACGCCCAGCAGCGGCGTGTTCAGCCACGGGTTGTAGCGCTCCACGTACCGCCGCAGCTCGGGCGCCGAGGGCTCCGTCAGGTGCACCTCGTCGACGTTGTACGAGGACTCGTGCGCCACGAAGGCCCGGCTCGACGCGCCCATCGACATCACCAACGACGTCTCGTGCCGGCCCACCACGCGCGGGGCCTCCGGCCTCGACACGTCCACCACCCACAGGCCGCCCTGCTCCACCGCCACCAGGGCGTGATGTCCCTGGACCACCAGCGAGCGGGGCGTGCCCTCCACGCGCACCTGTCCCACGGGCGTCACGGTGACGCCCTGCGCGTCCTCCACCCGGAGACCCACGGCCACTCCCGAGGGCGTGGCGACGAGGACCCGGTCGCCGAGCACCGCGAGGTCCACCGCGTTGGCGAACATGCCCGCCACCGTCACCGCGCCGTCGGACAACACCGGCGCGCTCACGGTCCGCTCCCGGAACGCCTCGCCGACGCGGCCCTGGAGGTCCTTCACCCAACCCTCCACGCGCAGCACGGTGCCCGAGGGCGTGCCCACCGGCACGGTGTAGCTCAGCGCCGGCCCACCCGAGGCCACCAGCGCCCCGCCCAGCTTCACGCGCAGCACCTGCTCCGCCAGCGGCAACGTCCCATCCGCGGCCACCAGCTTCGCCGTCACCGTCGAGCCCGCGGACACCTCGGTCCCCGTCGGCGTCACCACGATGTCGGAGATGGTCGGGTTCGACACATCCTCCAGCACCAGCACCTGCGTGCTCGCCACCGACTCGCGGCCGTCACCATCGACCAGGCGCGCGGTGATGAGCATCTGCGCCTGGACCTCTCCCTGGGCCAGGTTCGGCATCCGGGGCGTGGCCACGGTGGCGGGCGAGACGATGACCTGCTGCTCCGTCTGCGTCATCGTCGTCCTGCCCACCGAGAAGCTCACCGTGTACCGCTCCGGCGCGCTCACCCCGCTGCCGAAGGCCATCGTCACCTGCACCGGCTGGCCCTCGACGACCTGGGCCACCGCGGGAGTCAGCGTGAACGCCGTCCCCACCGGCTGGGGGTTGGTGAAGACGAGCACGGGCGTGGGCGCGGAGATGGCCGTGTGGACGTCGTCCGTCGCGGTCGCCTCCACCGTCACGCCATGGCCCACGCCGGTGCCCACCATGGGCACGCGCAGCACCGCCCGCAGGAAGGGCGCGCTCACGGTGACGCTGTCGAGCACCGTCGCCCCATCCTTCAGCGTCACCGTCACCTGCTTCACCCGCGACGGGTCCACGAACCTCGGGACCACCGTCATGAGCGTGCCCTCGTACACCTGCGCGGGCGCGTCCAGCGACACGAACTCCGGGCCCGTCGTCGGCGGCGTCAGCCCCACCTCGACGACCTTCGCGTCGGACCTGCCCGCCTGGTCGAACACCGACAGCTCGAGGCGGGCGGTGGCCCCCGTCAACGGCAGGTCCACCGCGGACGGCAACCGTCCGTCCAGCACCTGCACCGTGCGGCCGTTCACCTTCAGCACCGAGACAAAGGCCTCGAAGGTGTCCGCCTCGTCGGTCATGGACGCGGTCAGCGCCAGGCGGCTCCCCGCCACGGCCGTCGACGATGCCACCTGGAGCGACAGCTCGGGCCTGGCCGGCCCACGGACCAGCGGCAGGCGCGCCACCGTCCCGGCCTCCGCGGACAGGAGGTCTCCCGCCGCCAGGACCGCCGCCCCCGTCAGCGCGGGGAAATCACCCACGCCGACCGGATACGCACCACCCGACACCGGCTCCGAGCGCACGTCGAACACGCGCACGCCCAGGTCCGTCCCCACCGCGAGCCACGGCCCGAGCACGGAGGCCGAGCGCACCGGCGCATCCACGCCGGCCCCCGTCCCCTGCTGCTCCAGGAGGCTCCCGGCTTCCTCGAAGCAGCGCACGGTATGGGTCCCCATCACACAGGCCTGGTCCGCGCCCACGCCCACGACGAGCTGCCCATCCGACACGGGCGCCGACGCCTTCTGCGTGGGCGCGTGCGGCGTGGACAGGTCCAGCGACACCAGTCGGGTGGACTCGAGCACCAGCGCGCGCGTCCCGTTCGCCGACAGGGACTTCACCGGCGCTCCGGACAGCCGCGCGGCGAGCGCACCCGAGGCCGTGAGGACCTCCACGCCCTCGTCCGTGCCCACCATCAACAGCGCGCCACGCACCGAGGCCAGCGCCGTGGGCGTACGCCTCACGGGCACCGTCGTCACCGTCAGGTCGGGCAGCGACATCAACTCGATGACGCCCGCGCCGTCGCGACGCACCGCCACCGCGAGCGAGTCCTCGACAAAGGCCAGGCCCACCGCTCGGCCCTTCACCCGACGCTCGGCCAACACCCCCAGCGCGCCGCGCGAGCGCAGCTCCACCAGGCTCTCGCCCGCCGGGTCCTCACGCACCACCGCCCACGCGTCGCTCCGCGCCGCCACCGCGATGACCGGCAGCGACGGCTCTCGCACCACGGACGCCTCCGTGCCCGCGAACACCGCCAGCGTTCCGGACTTCGTGCTCGCCAGCCGCTGCGAGCCCGTCTCCAGCGCCTCCACCCTCGCCACCACCGGCGCCGACTCCGGCCCGGACGGCAGGTGGTACACGCCCGGCGCCGTCTCCGTGAGGGCGACCGCGCCCACCTGGAGCGAGGGCACGGGCGTCATGTACCCCGCCTCGGCGCCCACGCGCAGCGACGAGCCTCCCAGCCACATCGGCCCCACGGGGCGCGTCGCGACCTGGATGACCGGGTCCGGCAGCGCGTTCACCACGGAGAAGAAGCGCACCAGCTGCTCGCTCTGGAGTCCGTCCACGTCCGTGGCCACCGCCCGGACGGGCACGTAGTACGGCGCGTCCTTCACCAGCACGGGCACCTTGAACGTGTGCCGCCACGGCGCGTTCGTCAGCGTCACCGACTGCGTGTCCATCTCCAGCCGCACGGACGCGATGCCGGCGGGCGCGCTCACGTCCACGAGCACGTCCACGAGCGCCCCTTCCGCGAGCGTGTTGCCCACGGCGGGCTCACGCAGGCTCACCATCGGCCGCGTCGCGCTCGAGCTCGCGCCCAGCACGGTGACGTCCACCGTCGCCTCCGCGTCGTTGTCGCGCGCGTCGTAGGCCCGCAGGCGCAGCTTCACCTGCGTGTCCTGGGACACGGTCGGCGCCACCCAGCGCACCGCCCCGGGCACGCCCGTGAACGAGGCGACCTGCTTCGCCGCGCCGGTCCCCACCAGCTCCTCGATGATGACGCGAGCAACGCGGTTGTCGTCCGTCACCTTCACGCGCAGGTCCAGCCCCGCGCCCGAGGGCAGCTTCGCGCCCGCCGTCGGCAACAACCACGCCACCGTCGGGTCCTGCACGTCCGGCGTCACCGTCACCTGCAACAGGGCGGGCGGAGACGTCTGGCCCCGCGAGTCCGTCGCCACCGCGACCAGCTCGTGGACCTCGCTCGTCGAGCCCGACAGCGTCAGCGGGAGCGACTCCGTCAAGTCATGCAGCTGGCCCGACAGGCCCGTGACGCGCCGGAACGGCTGACCGTCCAGGCTGAGCTCCAGGGCGTTGAGGGCGTCGGGGTCCTCCGCGCGGACCACCAGCGGGAGCGTGCCCCCCTCCGTGCGCTCCACGGCGGACAGCGTGGGCTCGAGGAAGCGCACCGAGGGGACCCGGTCATTCGTCAGGAAGACGGTGGCCGACAGCTCGGCGTCGTTGCCGCTGGGGTCCGTCACCCGGGCCACGAGCGTGGACTGGCCGCTGGGCGGGATGCTCCGCCACGTGTAGCGGAAGTGCGGCGTCCAGCGGTCCACGCGCGACACCTCCTCGCCGTCGATGAAGAATTCCATCTCCAGATTCGTCCCGCTGGCGTCCGTGCCTGACACCGCGAAGACGTACTCCGTGCCGATGCCGAGCGTGGCGTTGTGCACGGGCATCGCGCGGCCGACGAAGGCCAGCGCCACCGTCGGGTCGATGGTGTCCTGGGCGTAGTAGTAGTGCGCGTCCGGCGAGGCCTGGACGTTGCCCACCAGGTCGTAGACGTTCTTCAGCGTCAGCTTGTAAGCGCCGTTGGACGCGAGGGTCGGCGGAGTCGTGCCGCGCGTCACGGTCAACGTCGAGCCCGACACGCTCACCGTGCCCGGCAGGACCTCACCCGTGGCGATGTTCGTCAGCACCGCGGTGGTGGCCGACTCGCTCCCCGTGTGCATCCGGATGGGCTCGTCGAACGTCGCGCTGAACACCTTCTGCGCGAGCGGCACGGCGCCCACGGGCGCGTACACGGGCCGCGAGGTCGGCGGCTTCAGGTCGCCTCGGGAGAGGGACTCGGGCAGCACCAGGCTCGCGCCGGGCTGCGACAGGTACAGCGGCACCCAGCCCGCCACTCCGGCGGGGACCTGGACATCCACGCGGGTCGACGTGAAGCCGGACAGCTTCGCGGCGGGAGCACCCGGCGCGAAGCGGACCTCCAGGCCCCGGGTGAAGCCCGTGCCCTTCAGCGTCACCCAGCCCCCGGCGAAGTCCAGCCGGTTCGGGGTGACCTCCGACACGGTGATGGGGGCCGTGTAGACGAACCCGCCCGGGACACGCGCCTCGTCACCACCGTCGACCACGCGCACCGTCACCGGCCCCGCGAACAGGGTCGACGGCGCCAGCACCCGCAGCTCCGTGCTGCTCGCGGTGTGCGTCGGGTCGGCCTCCGCCCGCGTCGCGCCGAAGTACACCTGGGACGCGGCGGAGAAGCCCTGGCCCGTGAGCGTCACCACGGTGTCACCGGCCACCGGCCCGTGGTCCGGGCTGATGTGGCTGACGCGCACGCCAGCTTCGCCGGCGCCGCCCTTGAACGAGAAGGACCAGGGGCTCAGCACCGTTCCGCCACGGTACGGCGTCGCGCCCAGGGTGACGCGCGCGGTGTAGTCACGCGAGGACACCAGCGTGTCCTCGGGCAGCGCACGCACCACCGAGCCCGAACGCTCCACGCTCGCGAGCACCTCCGTCTCCCCTTCCAGCAGGAGGATGGAGGACTGCGCCGCCACCGTCAGCGGCAGCTCGCTGGCCAGGGACACCTTCACCGGAGCCTCCGGCGACAGCGCGCCTCCCGGAGGCGGCGACGTGTGCCGGACCGTCGGATACGGCAGCGTGTCGAAGAGCTGCGTGCGCGAAGCGCCCGCGAGCAGCGCGATGCCGTCTCCCAGCAGCGCCTTCGGCAGCGACGACACCGTGTGCATGAAGAACGTGCGCTCCACGAAACCCGGCGCCGTCGTGGTGTCGATCCACGCCGCGCGGTTCGTCCCCGCGGCCAGCAGCCACGGGCCCGCGAGCGCCACGGTGCGCGGAGTGCTCGTCGACTCATCCGCCGACGTCCACGAGCCCAGCCGCCTCGGGAGCTTCGGGTCCAACACCTCCACGACATGGGCCGTGCGGCCCGTGGCCACGGCGATGCGGCTGCCATCCACGGCCAGGGCCTGGGCCACGCCCGCCAGCCCGCTCACCACGGAGAGCGGCTCCAGCTCGCCGTCGCTCAGGTCTCGCAGCTCCATGCGCGACACCTGGCCCTCGTCCATCAGCACCGCCAGCGCCTCGCCCACCACGCCCAGGGCGACGACCCGCGCGGGCGCCACCGAGTGCTGAGCCACGACCACCAGCGCGTCCCGGGTCTGCGCGCCCTCGCGCAGCTCACCGAGCACCACCAGCTCGCTTCCCCCCGCCACGACCACCGTCGTCGCGCCGGGCCCCACGGCCACCGTCGACAGGGGCGCGCCGGTCACCAACGGGACACGGTCCAGCTCCTCGGGCGCGCAAGGCACACCCGGACCGCTGCCACAGGTCCCCAGGTCGTAGCGCACCACCACGTTCGTCCCGAGCAGCACGGCGCGGTCGCCCGACACCGCCAGCGACAGCGCGCCTTCCACACCGGCCACGCGGCCCAGCTCCAGCTTGTTGCCGGACGTCGACAGGTCGATGGCGACCAGGTCCTTGTCCCGCGCCTGCAGCAGCGTGGTCCCCACGAGCGCGCTCGCGGCCCCGCCCACCGTCAGGCTCTCGCGCTGGGCGAGCGTGAAGGTGAAGCCCGCCACCAGGGAGCTGCCCTGGGCATTGCCGCCCGAGCCCGTCTCCACGCGCACGTCCACCGGACCGACGATTCCATCCGGCACCGTCGCCGTCAGCGTGCCCGACACGTCCACCGTCGTGGTGAGCGCCGGCACGCCGCCGAACGTCACCTTCGAGCCCGCGTAGAAGCCCTCGCCCGACAGGCGGACCTGCGCGCGGCTCATCGTCTCCGCGAAGGCCGGCTCCACCTTCGTGAGCTTGGGCACCGGCAGGTAGCGGTAGGCCCCCAGCCGAGACACGGAAAGGCCATCCGGATTGATGACCTCCACCGCCGCGGCGCCCGCGACGCCCGGAGGCGCCAGGACGGTGATGACCTTGCCCCCCTGCGATACCGCGCAGGCACCCAGGGACGTCGCGCCCGCCAGCTGCCCGCCGATGCGCACCGTGCAGCCGGACTCGAAGCCCGTGCCGTGGATCGTCAGCGTCTCACCGCCCGCCGTGAGGCCATACCCCGGGCTCACCTCGCCCAGCGTCGGGCGCTCCACGGTGTTGCGCGTGGCCGTCTGGAAGCGCACCTCCGTGTCCGCGCCCAGCGCGCCGCCCTGCAGGTCCGAAAGGCCGGCTCCGACCTTGAGCACGTAGCGCGTGCCCACCGTCAGCGCGGACGCGGGGATGAACGTGGCCCTGGCGCCGCCCTCGTCCGAGCGGGCCTCCACCGTGCCCGCCACCGTCTGCGGCGACGCCGACAGCGTCTCCAGGCGAAGCTCATCCAGCGTGTCCGTGCTCGGCAGCTCCGACAGGAGCACCGCCGGGCGCGTGCCCACCGGCACCGTCTCGCCGTCCTCGGGAATGGAGCCACGCACCTCCAGGTGGTCGAGCATCACCGAGGCCAGGGTGCCGGCCAGCTCGCCGCGCCCGTCGTCGGGAGGCTGCACGGGCAGCTCCACCGCGCGACCGTTCTTGTCGAGCACCAGCGTGCTCACCATCAGGTAGCGGTCCATCATCGCCAGCGACGTGGCGTCGCCCTGGACGAGCGCATGCTCCAGCGGCGTGACAGCCCCGGCGTGCGTCACCCGGAAGCGCTGCACCTTGCCGCCGCCCGACGCGACGTACGCGATGCCCGCCGCCACGCGCGTCTGCTCCGCGGAGACGCGGCCACGGCCCGTCACGTCCGCCAGCACCAGCGCCCCCAGGAGCACCGGCGCGTCCGGCGTCTTCACGTCGATGATGGACACCTGGGCCTTGGCGCCGAGCGACACGAAGGCTCGCGAGCCGTCCATCGCGATGTGGCGCGCGGCGCCGATGAGCGCGTGCTCACCGACCTGCGCCAGGTCTCCGCGCCGCGCGTCCAGCACGAGCAGGCGCGTGCCGCCCGCGCCCTCCGTGGCGGCGAGCAGGTGGTGGCCATGCAGCGCCATCGCCGTCACGCCGCCCGGGATGAGCCGCTGCGACGTCAAACGGGGCTGCGGGTTCTCCGTGGTCCGATAGGCCCGGATGCCCGAGGCGTCCGCCGCGTAGAGCATGTCTCCCGCGGCGGCCACGCCCACCGTGGCCCCCGTTCCCGGCAGCGTGTACTTCACGCTCGCCGCGGAGGGCCGCGCCACGTCCACCACCTTCACGCCCGCCGTGCCCGCGGCCACGTAGAGCGTGCTGCCCTGCTTCGCGAGCTGGTACGCCCCCGACGTCCCGCTGTCGGTGAACATCACCCGGGCCATCTGCCGGACCGCCGTCTGCTCGGAGAGGTCCGCGATGTACAGGCCGCCCTGCGACTGCGCACGCGAGCCGCCACCCTCCACCGCCGCGCCGTTGGGCCCGGTGACCTCCACCTGTCCGCCGATGGCGCCATACAGCACGCCCCGGTCCACCAGCACCTGCCGCAGCGGAGGCGTCTCCAGCCGCGCCATGGCGCCCGCGCCGTAGAGGAACGCGTCGGGCCGCACACCCTCCTTGATTTGCGTCCCACCCGAGTGGATGGGCAGCTCCAGCCGCGCCGTGAGGTCCACCAGGCCCGCGCCGTGAGGCGGCGCCACCGCCGTGGCCTCGTTGGCCGAGCGCACGTGCACCGTGAAGGAGCGCGCGTCACCGAAGAAGACCTTCATGTCGGGCAGGAAGCCCGTGCCGCGCAGCGCCACCTCGACGCCGCCCTGCTGACCCGAGTTGTCGGGAACGGGCGCGCTCAACTGGAGCGCCTCGCGGTAGGTGAACGTCCCCAGCCGCGTCGCCGTCATGCCATCCGCGTACCCCACGCGCACCGCCGCCGGGCCGGAGTTCGTCGAGGGAGGAATGCGCACGGTGAGCGCTTCCGTCTCGGAGTCGTACACCACGTCACCCGCGCCGGTGATGGGCGTCTCGCCCACGAACACCACCAGCCCCGGGCTGCCCAGGTTCGTGCCGTCGATGCGCACCGTCGTCGTCTCGGTCTTCAGGCCGCTCGACGGGGTCAGCTGGGTGATGGAGGGCCGCGCCCGGCCCGCCTTGTCCACCTTGAAGCGGAAGTGCACGGGCGTCGCCAGCGGATACGTCAGGCCGGCCTCGGTCAGCATCGACCGCACGCCTCCCGCCGTCAGCGACACCTCGACCTCCTCCTCCGGCTCGAAGACATGGCCCGCGTCGGGCGTGAAGAACAGGGACGACGTCCTCAGCCCCGTCGCCTCCACCCTCAGCGTCCCCTGCACGATGCGCCCCGTCGGGTGGGCGTCGGAGACGGCCTCCACCACGAGCGCGCCCGGCTGCAGCGTGTTGAGCGCCACGGGCATCGTGAAGTCGATGCGGACGTCCGTGCCCACCGGCGCCATGGCCCCATCCGCGGGAGCCGAGCCCACCGCGAGCAGCTCCGAGGACGGCACCTCCACGACGCTGCGATTCTGACCGCGCGTGGCCACCCACAGCGCGCCGCCGAACCACGTCAGGCCCGAGCCCTCCGCCTCCAGCAACGTGGACTGGAGCAGCTTCGGCTGGCCCTCGTTCGCCGTCGTCACGTCGAAGACGTACAGGCGCGTGCCCACCGTGACGTAGGCCCGGCCGGCGCGCACGGTGATGCGCGCGCGCATCATCTGCTCCAGCGTCGCGTTCGCGTCGACGGTGACACCGCCCACCCGCGCACCCGCGCGGTCATGGATGGCCAGGCGCAGGCCGTTTCCACCCGAGGCGTTGATGTTCGACGTGAGGACGTAGAAGCGGTCCGGCCCCAGGTCCAACGCGAGCCCGTCCTCCGGGTACAGCAGGATGGCATGGTCGAACTCGGGCTGCGGTCCCAGCAGCTCGAAGACCTGGATCTGCCCGCTGGGCACGCCGGGCTGGGTGATGCTGACGTACGCCATCGAGCCCTCGATGCGCACCCCTGTCGCCAGGCCACCGGTGTTCACCCGGCCGGTGATGTACGGCAGCCGGCTCCTGCTCGCGTCCACCACGGTGAGCCCCGAGCCCTCGGCCAGCAGCACCAGCGAGCCGCTCACGTCCAGCCCGTTGACCGGGTTGTCCGTCCGCACGCCGCCCAGGCGGATGGGACGCTCCTCGAGCGTCACGTCGAAGATGTCCAGCCCCACCGCGTTCGCCGGTCCGCCCACGCCCACGTACAGCGTGTTCCCGGAGAGCCGCAGCTCGGAGATGCTCTTGGGCGGGTAGCCGGGCAGCCCCAGGTTCGAGCCGAACGGCAGGTCGTAGGCGAAGGTCGCCACGTTCCACGTGTGCGTCGTCTCCGGCGTGGAGCCCGGGCGCACCAGCGTCACCGTCGCGAGTCCCGGCGCGGTCGCCGCGGGCACCGTGAAGCGCACCGTGCGCAGGTCGACGATGTCGACCGCCTCCGCCTCCAGCGACTCGCCGAAGCGGACCTTCATGCCGGGCTCGAGGACGGACTTGTCGAACGTCAGGGTGGCGCGCGTGCCCCCGCCCACCGGACCGTGGTTCGGCGAGAGGGTGGCCACCGCCTGGCCCGGGTCATCGACGAAGAAGAGCGCGAAGGGCAGCTCGGACCTCGGGCCCCCCGGGTGCTTCACCGACACGTCCACGGGGCCCGCCTGCGCCGCCGCCCTGGCGGTCAGCGACATCCGCGTGCCGCTCTCCGTCACCAGACACGTGCCCGCCACCAGGGCGCAGTTCACCACGTCCGTCCCCACGCGCACCTCCTCCGTGCCCGTGAAGCCCGAGCCCGCCAGGGTGATGCGGCCGCCCGTGGTGCGCGGCAGCGAGGTGGGCGACACGGACACCAGCATCGGCACCCGGGCGTTCGCCTTGCCTGTCGTGAAGGTGGCACGGAACTCGGACAGCAGCCGTCCGGCGCGCTCATCCGTCACGTCCTTCGTGAGCACCAGCGTGTAGTCCTCCTCGGGCTTCAGCGTGCCCTGCACGGTGGCCTTCACCGTGTAGTGCCGCTTCGCATCCACGCGCTCCACCGTGAGGTCCAGGGAGACCGGCTGGCCGTTCGCGCCGAGCGCGGGCTGCCCGTTCTCGCCCAGCAGGTACACGGAGCTGGGCGTCACGCTGGGCCCATGCACGGGCCGGTTGAGGCGCACCGCCAGCACGGGGCTGTCGGGGGTGATGATGGCGCCACGCTCCGGCGAGACGTCGGTGACGAAGGAGAACGGAATCTCCAGCTCCGTGAGCTTGTCGCCCCCCGCGAGCAGCAGCCGGTCTCCCGCCAGCGCCGTGTCCAGCGCGGACTCCGTGTTGCCGCCACTCACCAGCTCCGGCTCACGCGGGTTCGCCACGTTCACCAGCACCACGCCGCCATCCTTCGCGGACACGAAGAGCATGTCGCCCACCAGCCGCAGACGCTGCGGCTGACCCGGCGTGTTGGAGAGCGTCTCGTCGAAGTCGATGCGCAGCGACTCCAGCTCCTCGGCGGTCGCCGGGTTGCTGATGTCGATGAAGAGCAGCCCCAGCTCCGCCGCCGCGACGATGGCCGTGTCGCCCACCACCACCACGTCGGTGAGGTTCGCGTCGTAGTCCAGCCGATTCACCACCGAGGCGTCCGGGCGCGCCGAGTCGTAGATGACCAGGCTGCCGCGCGGGCCCGCCTCGGACGACTTCGCGTGGTACGTCGTGCGCTGACCACCACCAAGGCCTCCGCCGACGGAGTACTCGGGCGGCGGGGGCAGCGCGCCCTCCGGGTTGTTGCAGTAGTGCACGCCCTCGTGGTGCCCCGTGGCCACGAACAGCCGGCCACCGTGCACCGTCATGCCGTACGGCTCGCCGCCGGGGCTGAGGCTGCCCACCAGCAGCGGGTCCGCGGGGTAGCGCGTGTCCATCAACCGGAGGACACCGCCGTTGCCCGCCGCGGGCTCGAAGCCCTTGCAGGGCCCCGCGTCCGGCGGAGGATTCGGCACCATCTTGTTGAAGGCCACCCAGCTGCCCATGGGCGTCGGCAGCAGGCGCGTCGCGAACTCGGGGTCCGCCCAGCCTCCGAACTTCGCGCGCCCCAGCTCCGTCATGGCGCGGTCATTCGCCGTCGTCACCGCGAGGCCCGACGCGCCGTTGGCGATGAGGACCTGGCCCGGCAGCGTCGCCACGTCGAGCGAGTCCGCCGTCAGCTCCAGCTCCGGCCACGGCGTCTGCGCGGGCAGGTAGCCGAACAGGATGGCCTGCAGCAGGTCCACCCGGGCCGGGTTCGGGTTCAGCGTCTGGCCAATCGAGGCCAGGGCCTGACCGGGCATCCGCACGTCGAACGTGGCGGCCGTGAACGCGTCGAAGAAGTACCCCTCGTCGACGTGCGTCCCCTGGAACTCCTTGCGCTGACGGTTGCCCCGGATGGAGGCACCGGCGGCGGAGTACAGGTAGAGCGGCGAGTCGAGGTCCGCCACCAGGGCGCGGGTGTTGAAGTCGCTGACGGAGACCACGCCGTCCGAGGGCAGCACGGGTCCCGTCGCGTTCTCCGGACGTCCACGCTCCAGACCGTAGCCCACCTTGCGCGCCAGGCGCACGTCCTCGAACAGGTCCGTCCCCGTCTCGGAGCCCCGATTGTCCGGGAGCTGCGACGTCACGCGGACCTCGGCGAAGCCGTCCTCGCCGAACGAGCCCAGGGGCGCCGTCAGCGTCAGCTCCTCGGTGGACACCACCTGGACACCCGTGGCCTGCAACGTGCCGACATACACCTTCGGCGGTCCGAGCGCGCCATAGGCCCACGCCGGCAGGAAGCCGTCACCGCGCAGCCGCATGGGGCTGCCGCCGAACGGGTTGAGGAAGCGCGGCGTCGCGGCCGAGAGGAAGAGCGGCGCCTTGTACAGGAAGCCACCCGCCCTGCGGTCCCACAACCCCGAGCCCGACACGAGCACGCCCGCGTCGTTCACGACGCCGTTGATGACGACCACGTCCGCGAGCCCCGGCTCTCCGCCCGGGACCATGACGACGAGCCGCTCCGACGACGCGGGCCCGTCCGACGGGAGCACGGTCGCCTTCGCGCCGCCAATCAGGACGGTGGTCTCCTCCGCGAAGTTGCGGCCCAGGATCTGGACGAACGAGCCACCCCCCGTGGGCCCCACGCGAGGCACCACCTGCGAAATCTCCGGACGCGCGCCGTCGTCGGCCGCGGCATCCAGCACCACCGAGAACGGCGTCAGCAGGTGCTGGCCGTCCGGCGTGAGCAGGTCCGTGGACACGGAGAGCTGCAGCACCGCGCTCGGAGGCAACGGCATCTCCGGACGGAAGCGCACGAGCACCGTGCTGACGGGCTGCTCCGCGCTCCCCGCCTCCAGGTCCGCGCCGGGCGCATCCGGGCCCAGCCACTCCACGCCGTCCACCCTCAGCGACACGGCCTGCTTCGCGCTCTCCGGCGTCACCGTCGTCGAGAACGACAGCATCATCGAGGACAGGCCCAGCGGGACGACGTCGCCCGACTTCACGCTCGCGGAGACCAGCGTCAGCTCCGCCGCCTGACCGAACTCCAGCGCCCAGCCCGCGGCGCCACGGTTCCTGGCGCTCACGACGCGGCCCCCCGCCACCGCCACCCGCTCGGCGGCGCCACCGTTCGCACCCGCGACGTGGTGCATCAGCCGAGGCGCCGCCAGGTTGCTCAGGTCCACCACCGCCACGCCCGCCGCGCCCACCGCGACATAGGCCACGTCCCCCACCACCCGCACATCCGAGGCGAAGCCCTTGAGCACGTCCGTGCCCACCGACGCGCCCCGCTGGGGGGCATCGGGGTTGGACACGTTCACCAGCACCAGGCCCTCGTTGCCCGCCGCCACGACGGCCCAGTGGTCCCGACGCAGGCGCACCCGCTGGACATCCAGCGCCAGCGAGCCCCGCTGCGACGGACGCTTGTCCACCCGCACCGTGTGCAGCTGGCCCCCGGTGAAGCGGTGCCCCGGCGTCCACGTGCCGGTCCCCACCACCGCGAGGCCCTCCTCCACGGCCAGCGCGCTGACCTCGGGGGCCAGCGGTGACTTCAGCGTGTGGAGCAGGAACGCCGCGTTCGTGATGTCGAAGCCGAGCAGACCGCCCTTGCCGGCCGCCGTCAGCAGCCGGTCTCCGCGCAGGTCCAGGCCGAAGGCCGCGCCGTCGCCGGCGGACGTGGTCCGCACCAGCTGGGGCCGCGCGGGGTTGGAGATGTCCAGCTCCAGGACCGTGGCCGCCGAGTACGAGCTCTGGCCCCGCATCGAGCCCGAGCCCAGGAACAGGCGGTCATTCCACTCGGACGCGTACGCGATGGAGAGCAGGTCCGCGCCCAGGTAGTCCCACTTCCCGATGATGCGGTCGTCCAGCCGGTCGTTGTCCTCGTCGATGAGCTCGCTGCGGCGCTCGGGAGGAATCGGCGTCCCGGCCAGGCGCCCCTTCAGGTAGAGGCCCGACAGGTCGACGATGCGCAGCCCGCCCGCGCCCACCATGTAGACGTGGTCGCCGATGGCCACCATGTCGCGAATCTCGCCCTGGAACGCCACCGAGGCGTCCGTGGGCTGGTCGAAGATGTACGCATCCTCGAGCACCGCGGGCGCAGCGCCGTCCTGGACCACCGACACGTCCACCGCCCCACGAAGCCCGTTGGGCGTGTACGCCTCCAGCCGCTTCATGCCCAGCACGCGCACTCGCAGCGCCGGCGTGGTGCCGAACAGCACCCGGACGGTGCCGCTGGTGGAGAAGCCGTTGCCCTCGAGCACCACCTTCGTGCCGCCCGACGACGGGCCGCGCCCCGGCGAAATCGAGACCAGCGACAGCGGCCGCGTGTAGATGAACGCACCCGCGCGTGTCAGCGAGGTGCCCGAGAGGTTGCGCACCTCGATGGCCACCGCGCCGTCCACCGTGGACACGGGCGTGCGCACGGTGACTTCGTTCGCCGAGAAGGACTGGATGTCCGCGGGGAGGCCGCCGATGCGGACCTCCAGGCCCGCCTCGAAGCCACGCCCCTTCAGCGTGACGAGCGTGCCGCCCGCCACCGGGCCCTCGCGCGGCGAAATCGTGTCGACCACCACCTGCCGCGTCACGGTGTCCTTGGACGTCCGGAACTCGGTGACGAAGCGCCCGGGCATGAGCGAGCCGTCCGCGTCGTCGGCCTGGAGTCCGGAGATGATCAACCGATAGCGCGCATCTCCCGCGAGCGCGCTCACGGGGTCGATGACGAGCTTCTGGACGCCCTCCTCCACCGGCGTCCGGAGCTCCGTGGTGATCTCCTCACCCAGCGCGGAGCCATCCAGCGCGTACAGGCGCGCGTTCACCGACGACACGTTCCGGATGGGGACGTTGAGCTCGGCGACGAGCGTCTCCAGCGTGGACACGCCCAGCTCGGAAGCGGCCGGACGCATCGCGGTCACCATGGGGAACGGCACCGCGACGACGGCGAACCCGTCATTCGGCGTGGGCAGGTTCCTCGGCGAGAAGACGCCGTTGATGCTGGCCACGACCACGCCCCGGTCGATGCCCACGTCGGCGAGCGACGTCGCCGGCCACAGGTCCACCGCATCCACGGCGAGCGGAGCGTCGATTTCGGAGGCGGCCGACAGCTGGAGCACGCCCGCGCCGGCGTTCACGCCCAGGTGCGGCCCCAGCGCGGACTGGAAGAAGCGCGTGCCCACCAGGGACGGGATGGACGCCACCTTGCGCGGCAGCGTGGGCGGAGACAGCGACACCGTGGCCGCCGTCTCGAGCGAGGCGAGGCCCCGGCCCGAGTGGATGGCGAGGTCCCCCACGTCCGGCGTCTCTCCCACCACGGGGAAGCCCGGGCGCGCCAGGTCCACCGTCAGGGTGGCCGCGGCGTTCCCCAGCCGGGCCCGCAGCACCGCGTGGCGGCCGAGGATGCGCACCTGCTCGATGGAGGGCGTCTTGACGGTGCCGTTCATGACGAACGACCTCACGGCGCCCAGCAGCATGGGGCGCAGCGGCTCCACCAGCGAGAACACCGCCAGGCCGCTGTCTCCCGCGGCCACGAGCGCCAGGTCATCCACCACCGCGACATCCAGCGCCTCGCCCTCGTAGGGCAGCGCCTGCACCAGCTTGGGCTCGGTCGGCTTGCTCACGTCCACCACGAGCAGCGACGGGCCACCCTCCCCCACCATGTCCACGTGGGTCAGCTCGGCCGCGTCGGCCGCCACGTACGCGATGGTTCCGCGCACGGTGAGCGCCTTCGGCTCGTAGGGCGGCGGGAACGAGACGCCGCCCATCATCCCGGCGTTCTCCGGCACGGAGACGTCGATGACCGACAGCGCGCCTTGCGTGCTGCGCTTGAGCACGTCGATGACGTCGACGCCCTGCTGGATGGACGCCTCGGAGAGCACGTAGGCGCGGCCCCCGGAGATGACGAGCGGCCCTGGGCGGCCCTGCGGCATCCGGTCCGACGGGCGGCCGTCCGTGCCATCGATGGAGGGCTGGTACCGGCCGATGCGCTTCGTCGTCGACAGGTTCGTGTAGAGGTACGCGCTCTCGGCCACCGCGAGCTGCCCGTCCGGGTTGGCGACGAAGACGTCCGCCGGACCGTAGCCGCCCTCGGGCGTCTCCACGAGCAGGCGGCCCGGCGACAGCACCGTGACGGAGCGCGCCGGGCGCCCCCGCGCCGTCTGCGAGCCCTGGCCCCGGAAGAAGACCTCCGCGCCGTGCTGGAAGCCCGCGCCGGACAGCTCCACCATCTGCCCGCCCGCCAGCGGCCCCGAGGCCGGCGAGGCGTGGCTCACCTGGAGGATGTCCATGAAGATGAAGCCGCCCAGGAGGCTGCCCTGCAGCCCGCCGGGGTTGACCACCGTGACGCGCGCGGGGCCCTCCACCTGCTGCGGCGTGCGCGCGGTGAGGCGCGTGCCGGTCTCATCGACGGAGACCTCCGTCGCCTCCGCGTTGGAGAAGTACACGCGCGCGCCCTGCGCGAACCGCTCGCCGTGAATCGTCACGCGCGTGCCGCCATCCACCGGGCCCGCGCGAGGCACCACGCGGTCCACGCTGGGCAGCTCGCCCTCCGTCGTGCGCGTGCGGAAGCGCGAGAGGTAGCGCCGCTCCAGCGTCTGGCCGAAGGTGCTGCCCAGGCCCGCCTCCACCGCGATGGAGTGCTCCTTGCCGCGCGCCAGCTTCACGCCCGCGGGCAGCACCAGCTCGACGCGGAAGGCATCCGTCGCGCTCACGCGCACGTCGGCGGTCACCACGCGGCCATTCAGCAGGCCCTCGCGCAGGATGACGCGCGACGCGCTCACCGTGGCCGCGTCCACCGGCTGCGAGAAGCCGACCGACAACACCGGCGCCTCGAACGACACCTGCTCCGCGCCGTCCGCCGGGGTGACGTCCGTCACCAGGAAGCGCGGCAGGGTGAACTCCGCCACGCCCTGGTGACCGAAGAGCGTCATCGGCCCGCCGGACGTCATCTCCACGTCGCCCGCCGCGGGGACGTTGGCGCGCACGGACGTCGTCGTGACGCCCTCCGCGTCCACGATGGAGGCCGTGAGCAGGCCCTTCACCGGACGGTTCGTCGGGTCGATGAGCTGCACCGTCGACACCGACACGTTGCCCAGGCCGGACACGGAGCGCTGGCCGGTGGCCAGCAGGTCCGCGCGTCCCGGCGCGTGGGAAAGCAGCGACAGCACGCGCGGCGCGGCGCGCACGTCCACCACCGCCAGCGAGGCCGAGGCCCCCTGGCAGCCCACGTGGACGCGCTCGCCCACCACCGTCACCGTCTCCGCGCCACCCGGCACCGCCGCGTACCCCAGCTCACCGAGCTTCGGGTCCAGCAGGTCGAACACCCGCAGGCCGCTCGTCCCCGCGGCCACCAGCAGCTTGTCGCCGAGCACCGCCACGTCGCGCGCAGGCGCCGGCGTGGGCAGCGTCGTCACGCGCTGGGGGTAATCGCGGTCCGACAGGTCCACCACCACCACGCCCGCGGCGCCGTTGGCCACGAAGGCGAGCTGCCCCGCCGCCACCACGCCCCCCACCTCGGGGCCGGACAGCTCGATGCTGCCCTGCTGGAGGATGTTGGCCGCGTCGTTCGTCTTGAACAGCACCAGCTCCCCGTTGCGCGCCGCCGAGTCGTGGCGGACGCTGACCAGCGCCAGGCCGTCGTGGAACGCCGACGCCACCGGCATGCCCTGCAGGGCATGTCCCACCAGGGCCGCCAGGGGGGCGTCCGTCACGCGGAAGAACTCCACGCCACGCGAGAAGGGCGCGCCCTTGGGCAGGCCCGTGGCGCCGACGATGCCCAGCCCCTCGCCGTCCACCGCCAGGGCGGACAGCCGGGTGCTCTCACCCGAGCCACCGAAGGGCTTGTAGGGCGCGCGGGAGGGCCGCATGCCGGCCTCCACCTGGACCACGGGCGTCGCCTTCGGGTTGCCCGACAGGTCGCTCGCGAGCGCATGGAGCGTGATGGCCTTGCCGGCCATCGGCGTGGGCACCAGCCACGAGTAGCGGTACTGGGGCCGGTTCGCGCTGCTCGTCACCGGCACCACGGAGGCGCCGACCTGCTCGGAAACCGGCTGGCCGGCGACGTTGGTGTAGGCCGCGTGGAAGGCGACCTCGTGGATGCCGGCGTTGTCCTCGGCGAAGGCGGACAGGAGCAGCGGGTCGCCTTCGGTGACGACGTCCAGGTGCGGCGGGTCCACCAGCTCCACCTCGGGAACGGTGGTGTCGGGGATGGTGCCCACCTTGCGCTCGGGCGTCTCCACCTCCTGCCCCGCCTTGTCCACCGCCACGGCCTTGATGAAGAACTCCCGGCTGCCGCTGCCGATGGGCGCCACGAAGCTGCCCACGTAGGCATGGGGACGGCCGGGGATGCCCGCGGGCGTCAGCGCCGTGGCCACCTTGCGGCCGTCCACGAAGAACGACACCGCCTCGATGCCGCTGTCCACGTCGAAGGCGTTGGCCTCCAGCCGCAGCCGCGCGCCCGCGAAGACGGTGCCATCGGGCTCCGGCCGCGTCAGCTCCACCGAGGGGAGCTGGTCCGCCACCACGCTGAACGCGATGGGCTCCGACTGCGTCGCCTGTCCGGCGGTGTCCACCGCGCGAGCGGCGATCCACAGCCGCTTGCCCACGTCCGCCGGGTCCGCCACGTGGATGTGCTCGAACGGGAGCTGGAAGCGGCGCCCCACCTCGGCCAGCTGGTCCCTCGCGGGCCCCACCAGGAACGTCACGTAGGACACCGCGACGTCGTCGCCCGTCTCGGTCGCGAAGGTGCTCGGCAGCTTCGCCACCACCTTGAACGGCGGGTTTCGCAGCGACACCGACGGCGGCCTGTCGTTGATGGCGCTCACGGTGACCACGTCCGACGAGGTCCGGTTGCTCAGGTCCACGGCCCGGGCGGTGAAGCGCAGCGGCACGCTCACCCCGGCCTCCGTCACCAGGTTCTTGGGCACCAGGTAGGAGAAGCGATACGGCGGCGCGGGGACCTGGGCCAGCTGCGTCTCCGCCCCGTCGCCCACCTTCACGAAGAACGTCACGCTCGCCACGCCCACGTTGTCCTCGGCGCGCGCCTCCACATCCATCCGCAGGCCGGACACCATCGCCGAGCCGTTCGCCGGGGACACCAGCTTCACCACCGGGTCCTGCGTGTCCGCCTTCGCCTGCACCGTCACTTCACGCGCCTGGACCGTCCTGCCCGACGAGTCCCGCGCGTTGGCGCGAATCGTCAGGTGACGCCCCGCCGAGCCATGCGGCAGCGGGACGCGGAAGGAGTACGGACGGGTGGCGCTGGCGAAGCGCAGCGGCCCCTCGACCCCGCCCTCCACGGTGACCTCCACGCGCTGGACCTCGACGTCGTCCTGCGCGGCCACCAGCACGGCGAAGTCGCGGCCCTCGGTGACGATGGCGCCATGCGCCGGCTGCGCGATGGCCACCGTGGGAGGCTGGTCGCCCACCACGGAGAGCACCACCGTCTGCGAGCTCACCTCGTGCCCGAAGCTGTCCACCGCGTGGCCGCGCAGGCGCAGGGTTCCCCCCGTCGACGCGGGCACGGGCACCAGGAAGCGGAACGGCGGCTGGTTCAGCGTGGCGACGGGCGCCGTCTGGTCATCCAGGTAGAGCGACACGGACGTGACGCCCACGTCGTCCTCCGCCGAGAGGATGACCGGCAGCGGGTTGTCCGCGACCACGGTGGTGCCATCCGACGGGGAGAGGATGGCCAGCGCGGGCTCGCGGTCCCTCACGATGTCGATCTGCTGGTACTCCAGCTCGCCCTGGTTGCCGGAGACGTCACGGGCACGCGTGGCGATGAAGTACGGGACCAGGTCCAGGCCGCCCAGCTCCGAGAGCCTCGGCACGGAGTACTGGAAGGTCACCACCGGCGAGTACACGTCGAACGGCGAGCCGGGCAGCCCGTTCTCCGACGGGAAGCCTCCGGCGACGTGGATGAGCTTCAGACCCTCCGCGCTCGGGCCGGCGTAGATCTCCACCCGGTCCACGAAGGCGTTGTCGTGCGCCTGCACCTGGATGAGCACGGGCGTGTTCTCGATGACGTCGCGGCCCAGACTGGGGCGCAGCACGTTCGCCACCGGCAGGGCCGTGTCCTCGGCGATGCGGATGCGCCGCTCGACGGAGGAGCGGTTGCCCTCCAGGTCACGAGCCTCGACGCGCAGCAGCACATGGCTCTCGGTGCGCGCGGGGTCCAGGCGCACGAAGCCCGGGGGCAGCGACAGCAGCCCGCGGAAGATGCGGAAGCGGGAGATGTCCTCGGGCGCCACGCGCAGGGCCGCGAGCGTGTCGCGCACGGTGACGTCGGCGGCGACGGGGTTGCCCTCCGGGTCGAAGAGCGTGGGCACCACGGTGCCGTCGCGCTCGGCGAGCTGGAGCGCGGGCTTGCCGTTGACGAAGAACTCCACGCCCGTCACCTTCGTGTCGTCCGCGGCCAGCGCGCCCAGGCGCAGCTGGATGCTGCCTTCCACCAGGTAGGCATCCGCCGCGGGCTCCAGGAAGGCGAGCTGGGGCGCGCGCGGCCTGCGGCTCTCGATGACCAGCCGCGCGCTCTTCTCCTGGTTCGCCGTGTCCTTGACGGTGAGGGTCAACACGGTGGGCTGGCCATCGGCGCCCATGGGCGGCGTGAACTTCACGCTCAGCGACCTGCTGCCCGTCGCCGCCGGGGTGAAGGGCCGCGTATCGGGCAGGCCGTCTCCGTAGGTCGTGGTGACGGAGGCCACGCCCACGTCGTCCTTGACGGTGAAGTGCAGCGTCGCCTCCTTGCCCTGCAGGAGGCTGACGAAGCCGTTCTCCAGCTCCGCGCGGTGGATGGTCTCCCCCGTGGCCACCAGTCGATCCAGTTGGAGCGTCGGCGCGGCGTCGGGGACGATCTGCACGAACACCGGATGGGACACGGCGTCGTTGCCCGCGCGGTCCGTGACGAGCGCGTCGAGCTTGACGGGCCCCAGCGTCGTGCGCTGCAGGGTGAGCTCCACGTCCTGCGAGGTCCCCACCAGGAGGGTGTCGCCCTGGGGCTCACCGTTCACCAGCAGTTGGACCTTGGCCAGGCTCGCGTTGTCCGCGGCGCGCAGGCGCACCTTGAAGGGCTGGCCCGTCACCGCCGAGGCGCCCTCCCCCAAGCCGACGAAGGCCACCGTCGGGTCCACCGTGTCGGGCACCACCCTCAGGACGCGAGCGTCCTTCGCCACCACGCCCGCCGTGTCCACCGCGACGGTGGTGAGGCGCGCGTCCGTGGCCGTCCACGCCGCCGGGATGCGGAAGCCCGCTTGACGCGAGCTCAGCTGCCCCGCGGTGAGCGTCGCGGACAGCGGGTCCACCGTCAGGCGCTGCCCCGCGGCGGCCACGCGGACCTGGTGGGGCTGGCCGGACTGGTAGCGCAGCGCCAGCTCGGAGACGAGCACCGGGCGCGAGTCTCCACCGACGGCGTGCAGCGACACGAGGACCTGCTCCACGTCCACCGCGTTCTTCGGGAAGCCGAGGTCCACCTCGTACAGGTTGCCCGCGTCGAGCGTGAGCACACGCGTCTGCGTCAAGTCACCGGAGGGGAACAGGGCCTTGAAGGCCGCCAGCTCCGCCTGCGCCTCGGTCGACAGCTGCGTCTTCGGCCGCAGGTGGTAGGAGACGTGCGCCTGGGCACCGTGCGAGTCCGCGGCGACCTTCAGGCGGAGCTGCCCCGGGCCGTTGTCCGAGGGATGGGCCGCGTGCGGCGTGACGCGCACCGCGCCGTCCTCACCCGTCACCACGAAGGTGAACGGGGTGCCCGCCGACGTGCCGCTCCCGGGCTGGGCGCCGAAGGTGAGCGTCGCGCTCGACACCGCGTGGTTCGACAGCGAGAAGGGCACCTGCGGCGTGCCCGTGAGCAACGGGGCATCGAGCGCCAGGCCCGTGGCCGTCGCGGACTTCACCTCGGAGGTGGAGGCGACGAGCCACGCCGCGCGCAGCCCCACGTCATCCTGGAGCTCCATCGAGCCCGTGTAGCGCTGCTCCTCGATGAGGTCCCCGCTCGTGGGCGACACCCAGCGGACGACGGGCGCCGCGTCGGGCACCAGCAGGCACGAGTAGCCGGACACCGTGGTGCGGCCCAGCGTGTCCGTCGCCCTGGCCTCGAAGCTCACCGTGCGCGACGCGCCGCTCGTCAGCGTGGGCATCACGAACGGACCGCTCAAGCTCACCGAGGCCGCGGGCAGCGTCTCCGGTCGCTGCTCGAGCCCCTCGATGCCCTCGGGCTCCTCCAGGCCATCATCGAAGCTCATGGCGAGCGACTGCACCGCGCTGTCGTCGGACGCCTGCGCCTGGAGGGTGACCTCCGAACCGGACACGCACGTCTTCGCGTCGGGCACGCCTCGCAGCGAGATGCGCACCACCGGCGGCAGCTTGTCCTCGGGGGTGATGACTTCGAACTCGACCTTGGACGTGTCGGTGGGGTTGCCGGCCGGGTCATACGCGCGAGCCCAGACGACGTGCTTCTCGGGCGCGGTGTTGGACGGGTCCGTGCCGGTGCGCTGGACGGGAATCGTCCCCGAGTAGGTGCCCACGTAGCGCCGGCTGACGAGGATGTCGCCGGGGCCCTGCGGGTTGGGGGCGCGGACCTCCTCGAAGTCCTCGTGGCTTGCGCGCAGGTAGTCCTTCTGCGGCTCGGGCCGGATCTCGACACCGTCCAGCACCACGGCGACGCGCGAGACGCGCACGTCGTCGGAGACATCCACGCGCACACCCAGGCTGCTGCGGTTGGCGACCTGCAGGGGCTGCGTGGCCGTGCCGGGAATCGGCGACAGGAGCAGCGCGGTGGGGTGCTCCACGTCGTCGATGACGTCGAGCAGCACGTCCTCGTGGCCGAGCTGGGGCACGGGGCTCACGTCCTTGGCGACGACACCCACCGAGCGCTCGGACGCGGGCGTCGTCGGCGTGACGATGGGCGCGCGCACCACCAGCTTCTGCTGGATGGCCGTGTTGACCGGACCGATGAACGGCTCCAGCGTCACGCCGCCGGAGCGCCCCGCGACGCTCGCCACGCCCTCGTCGTCGGACACGGTGAAGGTGATGGTGACGTCCTGGCCCTCCTTCACCACGGAGCTCGGCGCGGGCAGCATCAGGTTGACCACGGGCGCGGTGTTCTCCACCGCCTGGAGCACCAGCCGGCGCTCCGCGGAGCGGTCCCCGTCATCCACCACCTCCGCGCGCAGCCGCAGCGGATGGCCCGCGTACGCGGCCGGCACGTCCAGCTTCCACTTGAACACCTGGTACAGCCCCTCTTCCGTCCCGGCGTTGACGGAGCCCACCGGCGACTCGGGAGCGTCCGGGTTCTTGGGCTGGAGGGGGTCCTGGAGGAAGAGCCGGGCGTTCTTGACGTGGACGTTGTCCGTGGCGACCACGACGACGTCCACGCTCCGGTTGGGGCCCGCGAACACGCGCGTGCCCTCGGCGGGGCTCCGGAAGGCCACCATGGGCGGCTCTTCGTCCGCCGTCACGTCGAGCGTGAGGCTCACCGTCTTCGTGTTCTTCTCGTTGTTGCTGTCGGTGACCTCGGCCTCCAACCGCACGCTCCCCGCCGTCGAGGGCAGGCGCAGGTCGAAGCGGTACGGCGGCAGCGTGGCGACACCGGCGGAGTGGCGCGTGGCGCCGCGGTACTCGAAGAGCTCCACCCTGGAAACGGCGACGTCGTCCTCGGCGTGGAGGACGATGGGGACGAGCGTGTTCGCGGTGCCGACGAAGCCGGGGCTCGGACTGAGGAACTCCACGGTGGGCGGAAGGTCCCCCTGGAGGGTGACGGTGTGGCTCACCTCGTCGTGGTTGTCCGAGGTGTCGTAGGCGCGCGCGGTGAGCTTGAGGCTCGTCTTGGGGACCGTGCCGTCGAAGAAGTGCTCGGTGGGGATGACGGTGTAGCTGATGAACGAGCCGGGCACGCCCGCGTTGTCGCCGGGTGAGGTGTCGGTGAAGACGGGCGTGTTGAGCTCCTCGCCCAGGAAGAGCTCCACGCGTTTGGCGCCCACGTCGTCGAAGCCGGCGATGGTGACGAGCAGCCCCTGCGAGTTGGGCACCTTCACCAGGTGCTGCGGCGTGAGGATGTTCACCTTGGGCTTGTTGAGGTCCGGGCGAATCACCACGTCCACGTGGTGGCTCTCCCGCTCGTGCCCCTGGGCGTCGCGGGCGGTCGCGATGAGGCGATAGGTGGTGGCCGTCGTCACCACGGACGTGCGCCACGTCACCCGGTAGGGCGGCACGGAGGACTGGCCCACGGGCACGCCGTTCACCTTCCACGTCACCTGCGGCGCCTCGCCGCTGTCATCCGAGGCGGCGGCGGTGAGGAGCACCTGCGTGCCCCCCACGTACGAATCCGTGAAGGTGGGCGTCTGGATGGCCACGTTGGGGGGGCCGTCCTGCACGACGACGGCCTCGAAGCCGACGCGGCGCTCGAGCCCGCCGTGGTCGATGGCTTGAATCTCCACGCGAGGCCGACTGCCCGCGGAGCCCGCGGGCGGCGTCCACAGGAGCCGGAAGTTCTGCGAGCCCTGCGCGGTGCCGCCCTGCCCTCCTTCGTCCAGCCGCGTGGTGGCCACGGCGTTGCCGTTGACCAGCAGCGCCACCTTGACGCCGAAGGACAGCGCGTCGTCCCCCACGGTGCCCTCGACGGCGAGCGGCACCTTCTCCGTCACCTCCACCGTGCTGCCCAGCGGGGCGCGGCGGGTGATGAGCGGAGGCGCGTTGCCGACGATGCGCACGAGGACGGCGGAGCCCTCCGCGGTGGCGCCATGGCGGTCCACGGCGATGGCCTTGATGGAGGCGCCCGTGCCGGCGCTGCCCGGCGGCGGCACGTAGCTCACCTCCCACAGCGGGACGGCGACGATCTCCTGCGGCACCTTGTCGGGGATGGGGCGCAGCTCGATGCGGGCCGTGGACGACACGCCCACGGGGGCCCCGTCCACGGTGAAGCGCACCACCTGGAAGTCCAGCGGGGACAGCGTGCCGGACGTCCAGTCGCCGCTCGTCACGCGAAGGATGTGAGGGATTCCCTCGATGAGGTTCGCGCCGGAGACGGGCTGCTCGTAGACGACCTGTCGGGTGCTCGGGCCCGGGGGCTGCGTCACCTTGACCTGGAGCACAGCCGGCGTGGACTCCTGGTCGCCGGAGTCCACGGCGATGGCGGACAGCTTGAAGCTCGCGCCCACGTTCGGCGGGGCCTGGATGCGCAGGGTGTACGGCGCGGTGTCGTCGATGACGGTGGGCACGCCGTTGACGAGGAAGCTGACGTGCTTGACGGCCACGTCGTCGGAGGCCACGGCGCGCAGCTCCACGCTGGCGCCGGCGGCGATGGAGGTGGGGCCGGACAGGCGCACCGAGGGGACGCCGTCCTTCGCCTCGACGCGGCGGGTGTCCGTCCACGACTCGTTCTCCGAGGTGAGGTGGGTGGCGGTGATGGTGGCGCTGCCGGGGGCGAGCGAGGTGACCTTGCCCTCGGAGCTGACGGCGACGATGGCCGGGTGCGAGGAGCTCCAGGTGGTGCGCAGGGTGCTCGGGGTCAGGTCGATGACGCGGCCGGTGACGGGGTGGTCCAGGCGGCCCTGCAGCTGGAGCTGGAGGCTGTCCTTCACGCGCGCGAGCGTGACGGTGTCGGGGAGGATGCTCACGCCAGCGATGCGCGAGGGGTCCGTGACGATGACGGGGACCTCGCGGGTGCGCTCGGCGTACTTCACCTTGATGGTGGCCTCGCCCTGCGCGAGCGCGATGACCTCACCGGACTGGGTGACGGCGACGACGGCGGGCTTGCTGGACTCGTAGAGGACACCGCGGCGGCCGCCGGAGAGGTCCGCCTGTCCGGCGACGGCGAAGTTGCCGAAGACCTTGAGGTCCTCGCGCTGGCCCACCTGCTCCAGCAGGAGCGAGCTGGGCTGGACGGTGATGTCGACGAGCGGGTCGAAGGACGTGGAGCTGGTGAACTCGACGGCGGAGGTGTGGACGGTGCGGCCGAAGGGGTCCTGGAGGGCGACGTCGGCGATGACGACGCCGTCGGGGGGCAGCCTTCCGTCGGTGGTGGGGATGAAGAAGCTGATGCGGCCGGGGGTGGCGACATGGGGACGGCCGACCAGCCGGCGCACGGTGACGAAGGCCTGGGCCTCGGCCTCGCCGAGGTCACCGTGCACGGTGCGCAGGGCGAGCGCGGAGGCGCCCATCATGGAGAGCTCGGCGGAGGCGACCTGGCCGGTGTAGGCGACCTGCAGGACGATGCCGCCCGCGGTGGCGTCGGAGCGGACGGTGACGGGCGTGGCGGCGAAGCCGGGCGGGCTGCCCTTGGCGTTGAAGGTGGTGACGAAGGGGGTGCCCGGAACGGAGTCGGACCCGATGGGCGTGGCGGTGACCTTCAGGGCGCCGTCGTCGGGGAAGGCGACCTTGAGGGGCACGAGCACGTGGAAGGGCACGGCGCCCGCGAAGTCACGCTCGACCCGGAGGTTGGAGGTGGCGACGAAGGAGCCGTGGGCGTCCGAGGTGCCCTCGAGGGTGACGAGGACCTGGGAGACCTGTTGCTCGATGTCGAAGCCGATCTCGACACTCTGGGCGCCGGGGCGCAGAGGCGCGAGGGGATAGGCCGCCGTCACCACGGGGGGCTCCGCCCGGGCCACCAGAGCGAACCCCAGACACAGCACCGTGAGCACCGCGCGAACACCGCTCCAACCCTGACTGTTCACAGCCCCTCCCACCGACGAACCACGAACTCCGAAACCCCCACCTGCACGCCGCCCACTTCCCGACAATCGAGACGCACCTACCCACATACGGGGCCACCCATTAATTGAGGTCGTCAGGCCTTCCGCTTTCCCTCACGGGAGCGGGAATCGAGGCTCTCGGACACACCTCCGGCGTGGCGTCGCGGGTCAACCGCGACTGCGTTCACGCCTCGGGGCTCTCGAGATTCTTCAGCGCGGAAGCGCCCGCTCAGGGCTCGCCTTCACGAACCAAGAACGCGCCGTCAGACGAGGACATCGCATACGAATCACCTCATGAGTTCGTGACTCACGACCTCTCACCCGCCACGTTCCCCGAAGTCATCTCGTCACCCCAACTTCAAATACCCACGAACTCTCTCGACGGCCTCATCGAGAGACGCCATCTCATGATCCTCCCCCAACCCACTCGCCCCGGGAACGCCGAAGAGCCACTTCCCACCCTTCTCGTAGATGATGAACGGATCAATCACCTTCATGCCCTCGAGTCGTCGCCCACCCACGATCCGGCGTCCTCCCTCCTCGTTGAAATCAGCCCTCACCCCATACCCTCTCAGAACAGACACCACCTCATTCGGTTTCACTTCGGCCTCCTTCGCCACACCACCTTATTAAGCGAAAGATCCCATCGGTACTGAATAGTCGCCCGATCCCCCGTCGCGACAGTTCCTCTTCCAGGTCCAGGACGCACTGGCTTCGCGATGGCTTCAGGCCCCCATGGGTCCCGCAGCTTCACTTGAGTCGGCAGCACCTCATCAATAATCACCCAATGATGATTTCCGGAGTCGGTCTTGAGCATCGCAGCGAACGGACGCGGAATTCTGTCCAACAGCTCGAAAGAGACGCTACCGCCATCCCAGTGCGACTTCGGATCCAATTCATCCAGTAGCCCTGCCAAGGTCTCGGCACTGATGCCATCCGAATCCGGCTTCAGGAAAGCCTTTTTGCGAAGAACAGCTTCACTGACATCCACGCCAACATCCTTGAGGAGCTGGCGAGCACAAGCCGGTCCACAGGAGTTTATCCGCTCCTGCCCAAACATCCTGCTCGTAGGAACCTCATCCAAATATGGAATCCCGCCCTGTCCGCCTTTCGGCCTAATCGACCTCAGCCGAGCAAAACGTTTGGGGGAAAGCCGATTTGCGACAGTGGCGGGACCAGAGTCCATCACGGGTCCCGTGAGGCCTCCCCGATAGCTCCTGGCGCCGGTGCGAGCAAAACCACCAGTGCCGCCGGCCCGGACGACCTGAGCCACGCCATCGACCTCGGCAATCGTCCCTCCAACGGATGGCATGAACACATCCGCGTGAGACAGTAGCCCCACCGTTCCGAGCCCCGCCGTCACGGCATTGAACGCCACGCCTTCGGCCGTGACGTTGCCGGTCAGGCCATACTCCGAAACAGTTCCTGCCCCTGTCTCGACCAGCCACACGCCAGTGGCGGCCGTTGTCCCCGAGATGCTCCCAGCTTCAACCATTGCAAGAGCGATCGGCGGAGCCGCAAGAGAGATCCCCACGCCCACGGCGAGGAAAGCCCCCTGGACGCTCTTCTGGAGTTCCCGCTGCCGCTCCTCCTCCATCCGCTCATAGGGCCCGCGGAAATCGGTCAGATCACCTTGGTGGAAGGGTGAGGAGCCCCAACGTCCCGACAACGCCAGGCGCGCTTCGCACGCAGTGTGGCTCTCTCCGCTGTAACAAGAGGACCGACCATCCGGGTCCGTGAATCGGGTCGGATTGGCATTGCCATAACCCCAGGGCTGCATGCCCATGGGAGCATTCAGGTACGCCTCCGCGCCCACGGAGTCCTCGGACAGGAACCGTCCGGTCCTTCCGTCGTACCAGCGCTGCTGGGCATAGGTGAGCCCCGCCGCCGCGTCCCATGCATGCCCCGTGAAGCCGACACTGGACTGGTTCTCACCCGGGACATGGCCCGCCCGGTATCCACCCCAGGCATCGAACCGGGACTGCGTCGTCAGGTTTCCGGTCCCGTCAACGCGCCCCACCGCGCTGCCCAGTCCGTCGTGGACGATGCGCTCTCCCCCGGAGGAGAGCGTCAGCCCAGCGAGTACCTCCTGGTGGAGTCGCGCGCCCCCGACGAGCTGCTCCTCGACGAGTTGCTCCCCCGCCCACACGTAGCGCGTGGTGCCCGAGGCCGTCGTCCGCGCCCGCCGCAGGCCGTCGTAGCCGTACCGGTACTGGGTCTCCGTCGTCACGGACGGAGCCCCGCCCACGCCGGGCTTCTGGTCACGGACCTGGGCCAGCCGCCCCTCCGCATCCCAGTCGTAGTTCGTCACGTCCGTGTCCGAGCGCTTCTCGCGCCGCACACGTCCCGAGCCATCCGTGAAGTACGTCGCCACGCGCTGTCCGCTCGACAGCGCCTGGTCATCGATGGACTTCAGTCCACCCGCGCCGTCGAAGCCGTACACCAGGCGCCGCTGCGCCCCCGACGCCAGGTCGTACCCTTCCGTCGACAGCGAGCCGGAGTGGCTCGTGGCGAACCGCGCCCCCAGCCGCGTTCCATCCGCCGCGAGCCTGTACAGCTCCGCCGCGCCACCCGGGTAACGGACTCCCGTCAGCCGGTCCGCCAGGTCATAGCCATACTCCGTCGGCTCGTTGACCAGGGCGCCCAGCGCGTCCGGGCGTCGAGCGTCCTCGCGGATGCGATTGCCGCGAGCATCATAGGTGTACTCGAAGGCAAGCCGCGGCGCGCTGGGCGACTGGCTGCACTCCACATCCATCGCCACCGTCGTGGCCCGGACCGACGTCAGCCAACCACGGCCGTCGTAGCAGTTGCGCTCGACGAGTGAGCCGTCCGCGATACGCGAGAGCCGACTCCCACCCGGCTCCCACGCCACGGTGCGCTCGCTCTGCTGGACGCCATCGACGCGCATCCGCACGGCGTTGATGCGAGCCAGCGCGTCGTAGCTGAACTCCTCCTCGAGCCGAGCCCCATCCGCCGCGCGACCCGACGTGCTCCGGTGGAGCAGATCGCTCCCCGTCACATACGTGAAGTCGACCCGGTCATCCTTGTCCGTCGCGTGGTCCTTGCCGCGCTCGAGCCACTCGATGCGTCCGCGTCCGTCGTAGCTGAACCGGTTCAGCACGTTCCCGCTACCACGCGTCTCGTGCGCCTGCACCAGCGAGTCCAGCGCGTCGTAGGCAAAGCCCACACGGCTGATGTCCTGCTGGTCCTCCGACGAAGCCCCAGCGGTGATGGCCTTCCAGACCGGCCGTCCCCGACCATCCACCAGCGTCTCGGTGATGTCCCAATCACTGCCACCCGACGTTTCCGAGTTGCTCGGGCTCGTCGAGTGCACGACGCCGTTCACCCACGACGACACCCACTCGGAGGTCCCGCGCTTCCGCTTCGTGCTCCGCCCCAGGTAGTCGTACTCGAACGACTCCGAGGGCACCCCACCCGAGGGACGGTGGATGGCCGTCAATCGCCGCGCGGCGTCGTACTCGTAATTGAAGGCCGCGAGCCCCGGCGGCGTCACCCGGCGCACTTCTCCGAACGGGCCGTTCTTGTACTCCCATGCCTCCGCGGGCTTCGCCGGGTCCTTCCACACCTTCGCGAGGAAGCCACCCGCGTCGTAGGAGAGGTTCGTCTCCGTCGACTCGCCGCCCTTGCCGAACCACTCGCGCACCAGCAAGCCACGCGGCCCATAGAAGTACGCCCGCACGCGCTCGGCCGGGTCCGTCACGCTCTTGAGCCGACCGTCCTGCCGGTACGCCAGGTAAGTAGGCTCCGAGTCCGCGCCAGTGCCCAGGACGAGCTCGGTCAGCAAGCCCTGCTCGTACGTGTAGCGCTTCGACGGCTGCCCCGCGGGCTGCTCGCGGGCAATCAGGCCCACGGCGTCATACGCCCAGGTGTCCGTCAGCCCGCCCTGCGTCCGGGACTCCATCTGCCCCAGGCCATTCGTCTCCACCTCGAACTGCCGCGAAGGCAGCGTGACAGGCGGCGAGGCGCTCATCGTCCCCGTCTGGAGCACCGTCACGGTGCGCCCCATCCACGGCGACTTCGTCACGTACTCATACGAGTCCGAGCCCCGCTGCCAGTGCTCGCGCGCCTCCAGCGAGCGGCCCCGGTCATCGAACTTCTTGTGCTCGAACGTGAGCACCGTCGGAGAGCCCGCGCCGCCCGCCGTCTGCTCCGTCGTCACCTGCTTCTGCAGCCAGGGCCCCGCGTAGCTGTACGTCGTGGTCCGGGTGTTCCCGCTCGTGCTCGTCCCGCCACCGGCGACCTCGAGCTTGTCTTCGCGCACCTCCTTGAGGACCTGGTAGCGCGCGTTGAAGTAGCGATAGGTCTTGTACCCGAGCGGGTCCGTCTCCACCGTCGCCGAGTCCGGCACCGAGCCATCCGCGCCCGGCTTCCCACTCAACCCATAGTCATACGTCCACGTGGCGCCGACGGTGTTCTCCCCCGCGGCCACCAGCTCCTTGCGCGAGAGCTGTCCGAAGGCGTCGTACCGGTAGCGCCAGTCCACATCGGGATGCGGCCCCACCTGGCGCACGGTGCGCCCTTCCCCATCCACGAAGAGCTCCGTGACGGCGGCGGGGTTGGCCGCGTCCCCAGGCTCGTTCTTGCGGTAGAGGTTGCCCGCGGAGTCGTAGTGGTACGTCGTCGTCTCGGTACCCGACGCATCCGTCGGCACCACCTCGGTCAGCACCTGGCCCCGAGGGTTGTATGTGTAGCGCCACCGGGAGACCTGCCCCGAGAGCGTGCGGGACTGCTCCACCAGCCGTCCCGCCAGGTCGTAGTACTCCTCCTCCACCTCGGTGCGCGGCGTCCCTCCGCCTGGCAGACCGATGGTCCGCGTAATCGTCACCTTGCGGCGGTACTCGGAGGAATGCATCCCGTCCTCGTAGCGACGCGTCTCCACGAGCTGCAGCGGCGCTGAGCCCGTCGCCATCGTCCGCGTGTAGCGCGTCTGGCGACCGAGCACGTCGCGATACTCGAAGTGCTCGTCCGTCTCCATGACGTGGTCCTGCTGCCGCGTCACGCGCCCCAGGTCGTCATAGTCCGTGGTGACGTCGACGCTCGTCGCCGCGCCCCCCGCGAGGTTCGTCTTCGTCGAGCGCACCTGTCCCAGCGCGTCCGGAGCGATGTCCAGCACATGGCTGGAAGCGCTGTTGCCGAACGAGCGAGACACCACGTCGCCCTGGAAGTTTCGGCGCCACTCCTCGGTGCTGGCATCTCCGCTCAGTCCGTCCGCGCCCGTGTAGTCCCAGTACACGGGCCGACCCAGGAAGTCGTGACCGATGCGCGTCACCAGCCCGTTGTGGTCCGTGATTTTCCGCGCGCTCCCGTTCGTGTCGAACTCCGAAAAGCTCTTCTCCACGGCCGAGGAGGGACCGGAACTCGTTCCGGCGCTGACGATGCGCACCGCCAGCAGGCGACCCGAAGTGTCGTAGTCGTACGCACGCTCGACCCCCGCTGCATCCGTCGTGGAGACCCACCGGCCGTTGCGCAGGTGCCGCTTGCGCACCGCGATGGCCTCATGGCCGGGAGCTCCGTAAGGCGTGCGCTCCTCCTCGAAGAGCCCGCGCGTCGACTCCTCGCCCTCCGTCACCTCCCAGGTGTCCATCGTGCGAACGGGCGCGGAGCCATCCAGGTGCTCGGTCATCGTCACCCGACGGTTCGCGGGCGTGTACGTGTACGTCCATGCCCAGCCCTGCGTGGGGGACAACTGCACGCGGTGACGGGTGACACGGCCCAGGCTGTCGTAGCTCCACTCCTCCCAGGTTCCGGTCTCCACCTCCGTGAGCTTCGTGACGTAGCCGAAGTCGTCGTACGTCAGCTCGCGCGTCAGCGTCCCCAGCCCCAGCCCATCCGTGGCGTTCGGGTTCGTCACGACGATGCGCTGCGACAACCCCAAGGCATTGGGATTGCTGTACGTCGTCACCTGTCCCTGGGCGTCGGTCTCCGACTCGAGGACACCCGAGCCGTCCGTCTTGAACCGCCGCGTCCCGGTGTTGCGCGCCGTCGTCCCGTTGCTGTTGGTGACGGTGACACCCTCCACCTGCCCCTGAGGGGTGACGCGCGTGGTGAGGGACTGCGTCCCCGTCGTGGCGGGGGTGATGCGCTGGTCCGGGATGCCGAACTTCTGGTTGGCCGGGTTCGGGAACGTCTGGCGGACCACCTCCGCCTGGGTGCCGGGGGCGATGGGCCCCTGGTACTCGTTGCCCCCAGGCGCAGTCACCTTCAGCGACAGCAGTCGGTGCGACGCGTCGATGTCGTAGTCCAGCTTCGACTGGTTGGGCAGCGTCACCTCCTTCGGCGACACCTGTCCATCCGAGCGCCACACCGTCTTGTGTTCGTTGAACGAGCCCACGGTGACGCTCTCGGCGCTGCCGTAGCTCGTCAGGGTGTAGAGCACCTGCACGCCATCGGGCCGCGTCACCGTGCGGCTGCCGCCGCTCGCGTAGACGTACTGGTACGGCCGGGGCCCCTTGCCCGAGCTCGTCGCCGAGTCGATGACCTCCGCGGACTGCACGTGCTCGTAGGTGCGGGACGTCCCGCTGCTCGTGTAGTCGGCGACCCACTGGTCGTGGAACGTCGGCTCGCCCAGCACCGGCACCGGAACCGCCGTCACCTGGTAGCGCGCCGTGCGCAGCTCGTTGACCAGGCGCCACTTGTTGTACCCCGAGCCCGTCTCGGGCAGCGGCGCGTACTCGTAGACCCACGCCTGCTGCGGCAGGCCCGTGCGCCGCACCGCGCGCCTCAGGTTGCCCCACTTGTCGTGCTCGAACTCCACCCGATGGATGGCGTCGTCGTCGTCGGGCGCGTCCTCCGGGTCCGAGGGCAGGTGCTCGTTGCGATACAGCCCCACCGCCGACAGCAACTTCAGTCCCTGCGTCCGCGCCAGGAGCTGGAGCTTCTCCGAGGCCTCGTCCTCGTCGATTTCCTCGTACTCGAACGCCAGCGACACATGCCCGGGCGTCCGCGTCACGCGCAGCACCCGGTCCGAGTCCTGCGCGTACGTCAGCGCCGTCCAGCCCTGCTTCGGGCTGTCCTGCCCCAACCCATCCGAGTACTCGGAGAGCACCCACCGGCGCTGCTCCGCGATGCCCGTGTCCAGCACAGAGGGCCGCAGGAACCGGAACACCATGCCCTGAGGCGTCACGAACTCCGCGCCCGCGCGCGTCACCGTGAGGCTGCCACCGTGCGACTTGTCCGTCCGGCAGTCGCTCGCGGACTGGTCCTGGCGAAGCACCGTCTCGCACCGGGGGAAGTCATACGACTGGCCGCTCAGGACGACGATGTAGCGCCCGAGCTCCTCCTCCACGACGAAGCCCTCGTACGCATGGGACCAGCCCACGCCCAGCGGCGTCATCTCGTTGCGCTGGTTGTTGAAGGTGCGCGAGAAGCTCACGGACTCCGCCAGGTGCGGCACGGAGAAGTCCTCGTGCGTGACGCTCAGGTGCCCACCGGCGAGGTTGACGTTCTCCACCACCGACTGACCCGCCGCACGCGCGTTGACGAAGCTGTAGCGGCCCACCGGCTCGCCCAGCGCCATCTTCACCGGCGCGCTCGCGCCGAAGATGCCGGGCTCCGGCTCCAGCACCAGGAACAGCTCCCGCCCGCTCGACAGCATGTCGTGCATGCGGCCCAAATCGTTCGACAGCGGCAGCGCGAAGCGGCGGGCGCCATTCGCGCCGGGCTTCGTCAAGAGGATGAGCGGCTGCTTGACGCGCGCGTTGCCCTCGTCGAGGTAGCGCACCACATCGTACGTCCCGACGCCCGTGTCCGCGTTCCGGCTGTACTTGAGCTCCGCCGCCTTCAGCAGCGTGTTCGCGTTGCAGTCCGGCCCCTCGCACAGCCGGACGATGCCGTTCGTCATCGTCTCCGGTTCAATGGCGAAGTGGGCCATCGCCTTGACGGAGATGGGACGCGCGACCTCCGGTGACGCCAGGCTCGTCAGCGACGGGGACGAAGACGTCGCCCGCGCCAGGGAGCGCTCCAGCGTGTCCTCGCTGCCCGCCGTCACGAAGTCCGTGCGCGGGGAGATTCCGTGGAAGTTGAAGCGGTACAGCACATTGTCCGCGTTCCCGCTCAGGTACAGCTCGAAGTACAGGATGTCCGCCGCCGACAGCACCTCCGGCAGGAACTCGCCATCACACGTGCCGCGGATGCGGCCTCCCTCGATGACCACCGGGCACTCGATGCCGAAGTCATCCGTGCCCAGTCGCAGGCGGTACTCACCGCTCACCGTGCCCGCGCGGCCCGGCACGTCCGGCTCCTGGAGGCCGTCGATGAGGAACTGGTACGCCAGGTCATCCTCGCTGGCCGAGGGCCTCGGCACCCCCGTCAGCACCCGCCCCGCGTCCGGGCTGCCACCATCGGCGCCCGCCGAGTCCCCCGGCCGGGCACTCACCGTCACCTTGCCCAGCTCCAGCACGCGGAACTCGTGCTCGCGAGCGCGGTCATACCGCTCCAGCGCCGAGCCATCCGACTCACGGTGCCGGTAGACGTTCTTCAGCCCCACCGCCCACTTGGGCAGCTTGTCGGGGTTCGTCTCCGACTCCTCGTCGGGCTCCACCTCGCCGTCGCGGTTCTGGCACTCGCCGGGCTCGCAGAAGTTCGGCGGCGGCGAGTTCACCTCGTCCGGCTGCAGGAAGCCGTCGTCGTTCCGGTCCCGCTCGTACATCGGGTGACCGACGACGTGCAGGTAGTAGTTCGCGCGCGTCAGCGAGCTGAGCGACACCATCGCCCCGGACTCGTTCTGGTACGTCAGCGACGCCTGCACGGAGGCGGTGTGGCGACCCGGTCGCACCGGGAAGGCCACCACCACCGGCTGCTCCACCGCCGTCTGCGTCACCTGCACCAGCCGGCCCGCGAGCGGGGGTACCCCCGGCGGCACATCCACCACGCGCGGCGTCCCCGTGTCGCACCGCCCCTGCAGACGCTGGGGCGACGTGGGCGGCAGCTCCGAGCAGAACTGCTCCAGTTCCTCACCCGGCGCGCCACGGTCCCTCAGGATGTCGGGCTCGCAGATGCCGCCGTCGGGCAGGAAGCCCGCGTCCGTGCACTCGGAGCCCGAGGAGCCACCATCACCGCCACCGGACGCGCCGGCGTCCACCACGCCGCCATCGGTGGTCGGCTCGGGGAGCTGACGCACGCGCCAGTGCGTGGCCATCTGCAGGAAGTCATCGCGCGTCGTGGCCGCGCCGCCGTGCCGGATGAGCGTGGGGCGCATGGCGACCTGGACACCCTCGGGCGTCATGCGTCGGGCCACGCGGACATCGATTTCGGGCGGGAAGAGCTTCAGGTCCGCGGGGATGCCCAGCTCGGTCTGCGTGCACCGGGACAGCGTCATCGGCTCGCCCAGCTCCGTCACCTGGAGCGGTCCGCCGGCCTCGTCGTCGGCCTGGCATCCGCCGGTCTCCGTGCGGCTCACGCGGTTGATGGCCGGCACGATGACGGACGTCATGCCCGAGTAGCCCGTCGCGTGGTTCACCGCGAAGACCACCAGCCGGTCTCCCGGGTTCAGCCGCAGGGTGTTGGTGCGGTTGTCGCGGCAGTTGCCGTCGTAATAGCCCTGGTCCTCGGCGCTCAGCCCACCGGCATCCGCCCCGCCCAGCTGCCTGTCCAGCTCACGGCAGCGCTCACGCGCCATCTGCCGGATGCGAGCCGCCGGGCCGGTGCGCACGCGCGCGTAGTAGCCGTGCGGCGAATCCTCCGTCGGGCCCTGCGTGCAGGCCACGCCGTTGGGCGTGCCCGCGGCGAACGTCGCGATGGGGTGCTCCAGGTCATCCGCGCGGAAGAAGTGGACCTCCGTCGACTTCACATCCTTGAGCGCGATGTCCGTGTACTCGCCCTGCACGGGCGCCTTCTGGCTGTGGGCCTCCGGGTCGCAGTTGAGGGCCAGCGGCTCGCCGTGGCGGTCCACGAACGTCAGCGCGCCGTACAGCATGCGCACGTCCACCAGGATGTCCGCGCGCGTCGTCCTGCCGGGGTACAGCCAGTACGTCTGCGAGCAGACGGGGAACTGGTTGAGCGTGGGCGTGTAGTGCATCACCCCGTCCTCGCCCAGGCGCTCCACCATTCGCGGGCCGGTGGGAATCTCGGTGCAGGAGATGCCCATCTCTCCGCCCATCAAGCCCGGCACGGGGATGCCGTAGCCGCCCGACTCACCCGTCGTGCCCGCCGAGCCGCTGCCGGGCCCCGTGAGCGTCACGCGCAGGTTCTTGAAGCGCACCGGGCTGTGGACCGCCTCGTCCCCGGCCTCGGAGAAGGTGTCCTCCAGCGTGCGCAGCCGCAGCTTCGCGCTCGCCGGGCCGCCATCGGAGGGCTCCACCACCAGCTCCGCCTCGAACTTCATCAAGCGGTGCGTGGACTTCGACTGCGCGGACAGCGTCAGCGTCGTCTTGCCCACGGGGAGCGCGACGCGAGGCGCCAGCGCGGCCTCACCCTCGCCCTCCGACTGCCAGGCGCCGGCGGTGGGCTCGGGCAGGTTGCCCGAGGGCCCCTGCGCCACGAGCTTGACGAGCACCGTCTCCGGATTCTCCACGTCATACGGGTCCGAGGAGACGAACTGCGAGCGAAAGTCGAGCGCCAGCGTGTACGGCATCGCCACCGTCTGCTCGGACGCGGGCTGTCCCACGGCGGGCAGCGCGGGCGCACGCACCTCCAGCTCGAGCTGCCGCTCCAGCGGCGCGCGCACCGAGCCCAGCACCGCGCCGGGCACGGCCATCCCGAGCATCGTGTCGAAGGCGTTGTACCCCGCCAGGTCCAGCCCACCGAGCTGGGCATGCGCCTGGGTCACCATGAAGTTCGTCATGAACTTCTTCCAGAGCGGCTCGGATGGAGTGCTCCGCGGCCTCGAGCCCTGGAATCCCTCGCCCTGCTCCGTGCCCGCATCCGGCAGCGAGAGCCCCAGCGCCTGGGCGACGGCGACATGCTGCTCGTCGTTGAGCGGCACGTAGCCGATGAACTCCAGCGACGTGAGCCCCAGCGGCGCCAGCGGCTCCAGCGTCTTGCCGTTCGGCGACACCTGGGCGAAGCCCACGCGCTTGAGCACGTGGCGCTGCGGGTCATGTCCCAGCACCAGGGCCAGCCGTCCGACGGGGAGCTGGGCGCGGTTGGGGAACGTCACGGACACGGTCTTCTGCAGCCGCACGCCCGCGGGGCCTATCTGCCACAGCGCGCCGAGCGCCGCGCGTCCATCCATGGGCAGCGGCAGCGCATACGGCTGGAGCTCCGTGGCGGTGACGAGCCCACGCGTCATGCCGTCCTCGAAGAAGAGCCCATCCTCGGGCACGTCGATGTGCAGGTCGGGCTGACGGTCCGCGAAGCGCAGCGCCATGGGGTGCAGCGCGTCCACGACCTGCGCGGACGCCATGTCCACCGCGGTGAGTACCAGGGGCGCGTCCAGCGTGTCGGCCTCGTGGTTGACGAACAGGCGTCGACGCAGGCTCGGGTACGTGGCGCCCTCGGACGTCAGGCCGCCCTCGTACCGCATCACCACTTCCCCACCCCGGGGGCTGAACAGCGTCCAGTTGCCATCGGGCCCCGTCACGGTGGAGAGGCTCGTCCCCTCCATCGCGACCTTCACCCCGGGCAGCGGGCGGTAGTCCGCGTCGACGACGTAGCCGCGCACGCGCGTGAGCGGCCTGCGCACCGTGAAGTCGCTGGAGAAGTCGCCCCCCATGCCCGGCGGAGTCTCGGGCGCCAGGCCCTGCTTCACCTCGACCGTCAGGCGGGCCCCTTCGGGGAGAGGATCTCTCGCGATGAAGGAGACCGTCTGGGAGCCCGGCACCACCGAGTAGCCACCCGGCAGCGGCGTGGACTGCCCCTGGACACGGACGAGGAAGCGCTCCGACAGGCCCGTGCCCAGGATGGGCTTGTTGAAGGACACGCTGATGAGCGCGTCGGGTTCCACGCCCTGCTCACCGGCGCGGGGCGACACCCCCGTCACCACGAGCGGGGCCTTGCTCGCCTCCAGGTAGCGCACGGTGACGCTGGCCGAGCCCACCATGCCGCTGGCTTCGCCCTCGGGAACCTGGGTGTCCTCGGCGGTGACGTGGATGACGTTCTCCCCGTGGGACAGCGGCACCTCCGCCGAGTACACGTCCGTCGTCGACGTCACCGTGCTCGTGCCGATGCGCACCTCGCGCAGCGGCGCGGCGCTCTCGACGCGAGCGCGCACCGTCACCACCGCGTCCTCGGACTCCGAGCCCTGCGCGGGCTCGAGGATGGTGACGCGCGGCGCGCCCCCCCGGAGGGTCAGCTCCACGGACCGCTGGCTGCGATTGCCCACGACGTCGGACGCGGTGACGACCACCGGCGTCGGCGTGTTGGGGACCAGCTGCACGTACGCGCTGAACGCGCCCGCGATGACGCGCGCGGGGGTGCCATTGACCAGCACCTCCGTCAGGTGCCGGTCTCCGGCGGTGCCCTGCAGCAGGTAGGGCGAGCGTGAGAGGCGATTCCACGCCTCGGGAGGCGTGGGCTCGGTGAGCACCAGGTGCGGCGGCGTTCGGTCCACCGCCACGGCGCGCGTCTGGGTGTGGCTGCGCCCCCGGGCATCCGTCACCTTGAACTGGAGGTCGTGGTCTCCATCATCGAGCGTCAGCGCGCCCGTGAAGTCGCGCCCGTTCACCGCCACGCCAACGCCCTGCACGGTGACGCGCAGCGGTAGCGTTCCACCCTCGACATGACCGCTGACGACGAAGCGGGCGCCGCCGTACACGCCGCCCTCCACCGGCGCCTCGACCACCAGCATCGGGTCGGGCTCCACGCCGGGCCCCGCGTCCTGGGGCGAACCCTGGCCGCCACCATCCGGAGAGGCCGTGCCGCCATCACTCGACGCGCCACCGCCAGCATCCGGGCGAGCGCCCGCGTCCGGCGACCCACCGTCCGCCTCCGCGCGCGTGAGCGTGCGGACGACCTCCTCCGTGGCGCCATGGTTGTCGCGCGCGATGATGGAGATGGAGCGCGTCTGGCCCGGGGACAGCGACACGACGTGCGAGAAATCGCCCGAGGCCGAGACGGTCGCTGGCGCGCCATCCACCGTCACGGTGACGGTGCCCAGCGGCTCACCAGCCTTGGCGTTGCCCACCACCGTCACCGTGGCCGTGGTGACGACCATGTCCTCCGCGGGCGAGGTGACGACGAGCGTGGGCTTCGTGGCGCTCACGCGGACGGTGCGGGACACCGTCTCCACGTGCCCGTGGGCGTCCGTCGCGACGAGCGTCAGCGTGTTCACTCCGGCGGTCAGCGTCACGCGGTGGGAGAAGCTCCCATCCGACGCGAGCGTCACCGGGGCCCCGTTGAGGGTGAGCGTCACCGAGGACGCGTCCACGACGCGGCCGATGACGTCGGTGAACAGCTCCGCCACCTGGACGTTGTCCTCCGGCGCGGTGACGATGATTTCGGGCTTCTTCGAGTCGCGAATCAGCGAGACGGCGTGTCGGGTGACGTTGCCGGCCTGATCGGTCGCGACGACCTCGAAGAGGTTCGTCCCCTCCACCAGCGCCAGCGACGTCCGATAGCGCCCGTCGCCGCCAGGGGAGAGCTCCGTGGCCCCCAGCTCCACCGTCACGTTCGACCAGGTGTCCGTCACCTGGAGCACCAGCTCCAGGCTCTCCTGGGGGGTGCTGGTGCCATCCGCGGGGCTCACCCGCGTCACCACGGGGGCCGAGCGGTCCACCGTGAAGTGGACCGTCCGCGAGTCCTCGTTGCCCAGGTCGTCCGAGGCGGTGACGACCAGCGTGTGAGGGCCTTCCCCGGTCACGGGCGTCCCACGCTCGAAGGGTGCGTCATCGAGCGTCGCGGACGCCGTCACCGTGCCTTCATCGGTGACGGTGTAGTTCGGCGTCACCGTCTCCTTCGTGATGAGGCCCTCGGAGACACCCGTGATGGTGATGACCGGGGCCTGGGCGTCCACGCGGAATTCGCGCCGGACCTCCGTGCGGTTCTGCGCCCGGTCGAGCGCGACGGCGACGAAGACATGGGGCCCATGGGTGGTGATGGGGTCACCCGACGTGTACGGCGCTCCGTCCAGCGTCCCCGTCACCGAGAGGAAGTTCGCGTCGGTGGCGGAGAAGGTGATGGCCACCGGCGCGGCGTAGCGGCCCCCCTCCTCCACGCCCGTCACCGTCAGCGACGGGTCCGTCCGGTCGATGGTGAAGGTGTGCTCCTGCCGCGTGACGTTTCCGGCCTGGTCGGTGGCCTCCACGATGAGCGTGTGCAGCCGCTGCAGGGTGATGGGGTCACCACTCGCGATGGGATTCCCGTTGAGCGTGGCGGAGATCGACACGCTCGTGAGCGAGTCCGTGGCCTCGAACCTGGGAACCACCTCCTCGACATCCACCACGGGGCTGCTCGGCAGGCCCGTCACCGTGAGGACGGGGGGCACCGGGTCGAGGATGAAGTTCACCACCTCGCGGGAGAGGTTGAAGAGGTCGTCCTCGGCGGTGACCTCCAGCGTCAGGTTGCCCCAGATGGGTGTGGCATCCCCGCTGTTGAACGACTCGCCATTCAGCCGCGCGCGCACGTCGACGGGACCTCGCGAGTCATCCGTCGCGCTGTAGTGGATGACCACCGAGGACAGCTTGCTGATGAAGCCCTCGTGGACCCCGGTGATGGTGATGACGGGTCCCAGCGCATCCACGAAGAAGTTGCGCGTCACGATGGACGTGCGGCCGAAGCGGTCCTTCGCGGTGAGCTGGAAGGTGTGGGCCCCATGGGCAGAGATGGTGGTCCCCTGCTCGTAGGGTGCGCCGTCGAGCGTCGAGACGACGGTGTCCAGGGTCAGATCCGTGACGCTGAAGAGGATGACGGCGCTGGGATACCGGCCGCCGTTCGCCACGCCGCTGACGGCCACCACCGGCGCCGTCCAGTCGAGGATGAAGTGGAGCTCCCGGGTCGTCGCGTTGCCCGCGGCGTCCGTGGCGGTGACGATCAACGTGTAGGAGCCCACCGTCGAGACGGTGGTGCCGCTGGTGAAGGGCTGGCCGTTCAGGGTCGCCACCACCGTGGGCGGCGTCCCCGTATCGTCCGTGGCGCTGAAGGTGATGGTGAGCGGGACGTCGCGCTCCCATCCCGCGTCGACCCCCGAGACGGTGACGACGGGCGCCGTCGTGTCGAGGCGGAAGCTCCGCGTCACCGTGGTGGTGAGCCCCATGGTGTCCGTGGCGCGGACGACGAGCGTGTGCGCGCCCTGGCTGGAGACCGTCACGCCGCTGGTGGCGGGGTTGCCGTCCAGCCACGCCTCCACGCGCGTGGCGCTCTGGTCCGTGACGACCCACGACAGCGTGGGCGGCACCTTCACCGAGGCGTCCGGCGCCACCCCGCTCACGACGATGGTCGGAGGCGAGGCATCTCCGGCGACCGCCTGACGGACCTGCTCCACGCGAGGCGCATCACTCGCGGCGGAGGTCTCGGGACGAGACCGCTCCTGGCCACACCCCAGCCACAAGCCGAGGAGGGCCACCACCCACACGCCACGACCATTCATGGAATTTATTCCTTGCCCGTCTGACTCGTGGCGACGGACGCGGCGGCGTCCAGGCGCTCCGGGTGGGTCTTCACGGCAATGCGCTCACGAAGTTCCTTCATGAGCTGCGCCTGCGCGTCACGCCGCGCGTCCGACTCCAGCCGCCCCCGCGCTTCCTCGAAGGTCGGCACCACCGTCTTCATGTCCGCGACGGCCTCGAGCAGATGCAGGCCATACGCCGTGGAGAACGGCCGCGAACGCTCGCCCTTGGAGAGCTGCGCGGCCTCGGTGAAGAACACGTCGTCCACCTGGCCTTCGAGCACCGGCCCCAGGTCTCCGCCTCGCGCCGCGCTCACCGTCTCCTCGGAGGTCTCGCTCGCGATCTTCTCGAAGGGCTCACCGCCCGCGAGCCGCGCGAACAGCGCGTTCATCCGCGACTGCGCCCGGGCCCGCGTCTCGTCGTCCGCGCCCGGAGGCACGCGCACCAGGAGCTGCCGCACGTGGACCTCGCGGCGGCCGAGCTGCTCCCGCGTCGCCGCGTAGCGCTCCCGCAGCCGGGCCTCGGTGATGACCTCCGCCAGGTGCTTGTCGAGCAGCGCCTGGGCCAGCACCTCGCGCTCGGCGCTGCGCAGGCGAGCCTGGACGGCCGCGTCCTCATGCAGCCCCGAGCGACGGGCCTCCTCGGCGAGCAGCGAGCGCTCGACGAGCGCGTCCAGCGCCTCGCTCGACGTGGGGCGTTCGCGCGAGCTGCGCGAGGCGATGAGCGCGGAGACGTCCGCCTTGGAGATGTCGCGCTTGCCGACCTCGGCGACGAGGCTCTCGTCCTGGCAGGCGCCCAGGGTGAGCGCGAGCAGGACCCACGCGCAGCAACGCCATGCGCGCCGGAGCCCCGGGCGCAGCGCGGTTCGGTCTTCAGGGCACACGACGCCGTCGACGGCGCCCAAGCCGTCCGAGACAAAGAGATGCACAACCCCTCCCGCCTGCGCCCTCAGGGCGTCCCAGGCATGTCGATGCTCACCGAGCCCGTCTCACGCAGCCGGGCCAGCAATCCTTCCAGGACCTTTCGCTTCCACTGCGGCAGCGCCCGCCCCTCCACCTCCGCCCTCACCTCCTCGAACGCCGGCACCCTCGCCTCCCGGCGCTCCAGCAGCCGCACCACCGAGTACCCCTTCGCCTCCGCCACCACCGCGCTGGTGTCTCCCACCTTCTTCAAGCCGAACGCCGCGCTCTCCAGCTCCCGGTCCGGCAGGTCTCCCCGCGCCACCCAGCCCAGCTCCCCGCTGCGCCCATCCCCGTCCGCCACCACCTTCTCCAGCGCCTCGCCGGACCGCAGTCGCTGCGCCAGCCGCTCCGCCTTCTGCTTCGCCTGGGCGCGCTGCGTCGCCGTCGCCGCGGGCGGCACCACCACCTGCACCCGCGCGAGCCGCAGCCGCTCGGGCTGGGCCAGCTCGTCGCGGTGCTGCTGGTAGTACTCGCGCAGCGCCTGCTCGCCCGGCGTGCCCACCGCCTTCTCCTCCGCCGCGAGCAGCTCCTGGATGACCAGCCGCTCCTCCAGGGCCTGCACCTGCTTGTGGATCTCCGGCTTCTGATGGAGGCCACGGACCCGGGCCTCCTGGGCCAACAGGCGCTTGTCGATCATGGAGCGCACGAACTCGCGCTGACCGGCGGGGCGCTCGAACTGCTCGCGCAGGGGCGAGGGCAGCCGGGCCGACTCCTCGGCCAGCTCCGCCTGCGTCACCACGCCACCATCGAAGCGGCCCACGACGGGGCCCTCCCCCGCGTGGGAGGGACTCGCGACGGGGGCCGGCTTCGTGCAGGCCGCGCACAGCGCCCACGCGACCAGCAGGACCCGACGCGTCCGTATCGTCCTTGGAGGGACGCTTTCCTTCCGCCCGTTGGACCCAAAACGAGGAACGACGGGATTCGCACCTTGCGCCATGTTGGATATACGATTCAGCGCCACTTCTTGGTTGTCGCTTCACGCGTTGCTTGCGGCTTCCGCTCGAGAACGCGGAGCTCCCACACGCAAGGTGAAGGCCCCGAGGTTGATTCCACCCATGCACACGCGCTCCATCCGAACCCGAGTCCTCTCCGCCGCCCTCGCCGTCCTCGCGCTCTCCGCCTGCGAGGGGGGAAGCGCGGGCCCCTCGAAGCAGGCGCCCCAGGACTCGAGCCCCGTCGTCGCGGTCATCAATGACCGCAACCTGACCGCCAACGAGGTGAAGGCGAAGCTGGACGAGCAGCCCCTGTTCGTTCGCAACCGCTACGCCACGCTCGAGAAGAAGAAGGAGTTCGTCGACAACCTCGTGCGCTTCGAGCTGCTGGTGCAGGAGGCCCGACGTCAGGGGTTGGAGGACGACCCGGAGATCAAGGCGACGGTGGAGAAGGTGATGGTGCAGAAGCTGCTCCGGAAGCAGCAGGAGGCGGCGGCCGGAAAGCTCGACGAGCCCGAGCTGCGCAAGTACTTCGAGGAGCACCAGTCGGAGTTCGTCCGGCCCGAGCGCGTGCGGGTGAGCCACATCTTCCTGGAGGCCCCGCAGGCCGACGCGGCCAGGCGGGCCCAGGCGCGCACCGCGGCGACGAAGCTCCTGGCGGACCTGAAGGGCAAGGAGGCGGGCCCCACCAAGAGCGCCTTCGAGCTGGCCGCGTCCGAGCAGTCGCAGGACCCCGTCTCCAAGTCCTCGGGTGGAGACCTGGGCTTCCGCAGCCGGGAGGAGCTGACGCAGAGCTGGGGCGCCACGCTGGCGGAGGCGGCCTTCGGGTTGAAGACGCCGGCGGACATCGGCCAGGTGGTGGAGACGGAGAAGGGCTTCCACCTGGTGAAGCTGCAGAGCCGTCAGGTGGGAATGGACCTGTCCTTCGAGCAGGCCCGGCCGCGCATCGAGGCGCGCCTGTTGGGTGAGCGCCGCTCCAAGGCGATGGAGGGCTTCATCGACGGCCTGAAGTCGAAGGCGAAGATCGAAGTGAAGGACGCGGCCTTGGAGCAGGTGAAGATCGAAGGCGCGGACAACAAGGCCGCCGAGCCCGCGACGGCTCCGACGGCCCAGCCGTAGCGCTGCGGCCCTCGCGTCATGCAGTGCACGAGGGAACCCATGACGTGCTGGTGGGTCCACGGCACATGCTCTACCGTCGACCCTGCCTGCCCATGGGGGGTCGACGCCGTGAATCAGACTCAGCTTCTCGCCAGTTTGACCCGGTACATCGCCGAAGAGATTCTCGAAGGTGAGGCGGAGGAGCTCCTGCCCTCCACTCCCCTGCTCGAGCTCGGCATCCTGAACTCGCTGGAGACAGCGCGGATGATGAGCTTCATCGAGAAGCAATACGGCATCACCATCCCCGCGGACGCGATGCGCGTGGAGAACCTCGCCACCCTGTCCGCAATCACAGCCATGGTCCAGGCCTGCGCGCAGGCGTCCCAGCGATAGCGCCCCTCAGCCTCTTCGCTGCTGGCCCTCCAACAGCGCCTGGACCTGCTCGTCCGTGAGCTGTTCGAGCAGGTCGAGCTGTCCCGCCAACGCCTCCAGGTCCCCTCCTGGCAAGGCGGTGGGCACCTCGGGCGTCGCGGGGCGATCGAACCAGTACCGACTGCGCTGGAAGCAGCTCGTCGGGAGCACCACCTTGTCGTGGGCCCTGTCCCGATAGACCTCCGACCACGCGACCTCGGCCCCCGCGGCCACCAGGCCCGCGAGGCTCTCGACGAGCACGGTCCTGTCATCGTCCGGTGCACGCAGGCTGGGGAACCAGGGGTGCGCTGGCACGGGACGGACACGCAGCCCCAGGGCCATCCAGCCCGCGCCGGGGCCCACGTCCAGAGAGCCGCTCACCCCGTGCCCCCTCAACGCGTCCATCGCGGTGAGCCATTGCCCAGGGGCCCCCGAGCGCTCTCGCCAGCACTCCGCGCTCGGCGCCTCCATCACCTTTCCCGTGAGCGCGGACAGCCAGGGGACGCGGGGTCGTTCGTGCACCTTCGAGCGCGCCGCCGCGGCCACCGCCTCACGCGCGGCGCCCCAGGCCGTCAGGGTGAGGGCGTGTGACGTGTCGCGCGACTCGGCATGAATCCCCTGCTCGAGCAGCTCCGCTCGCACCGCTTCGATGGCCGCGCGAGTGCCTGAGAGGATGCCGCGCCCCTCGCCATCGAGCCCCAACAGGCACACGTCCGGAAACCTCGGGAGGACATCCGAGAGCTGCTCGGGCTGCTCGACCCTCAGCTCGGCGCCGGGGGCCGCGCGCTCGAGCTGCTCACCCAGCGTCGCCACGAGCGCCATTCCATCCGCCCAGGTGAGCACACCCGCGGCACAGGCCGCCGCGTACTCTCCTACGCCGACGCCCAACACCGCCGACGGCGCGATGCCCCACGCCCTCCACAGCTGAACCAGTCCACACTGCACCGCGAACATCCCCGGAAGCGTGAGGCCTGGTCCCAGCGGGCCCGAGTCCGCCCCTCGCACGGAGAAGAGCCCCGGGACGAGAGGCCGGCCCAGCGCGCCCTCGCAGTGGAGGATGGCTTCCCTGAAGACAGGCTCGGACTCGAAGAGTCTTCGTCCCCATCCCTGCCATTCCCACGCCCAGCCCGCGAACAAGAACGCCAGACGGGGCCGCTGTCGCCCGGAGCCGGTCCACACACCTGGCACCTGGTCGCCTTGCATGAAGCCCGTGAGCTTCTGGCGGGCCTCGCTGTCGCTCGACGCCACGAGAGCGACCCGATGCGCGAACGCGACCCGGCCCGTGTTGGCCGTGAAGCAGACGTCCCCGAACGAGGGCCGGTGCGCCGTCTCCGCCGAGAAGTGCTCCACGTAGCGCCGCGCCAGGGACTGGAGCGCTGGCGCGGAGCGGGCCGACAGCAGCAGCAGCTGGGGTGACGGTGCGACCTCCATCGGGGCGGACTCGACGAGGGGCGCCTCTTCGACGAGCACGTGCGCGTTCGTCCCGTTGAAGCCGAACGCCGTCACTCCGGCGATTCGCCGCTTCGCCCCTCGCGCCCAGCACATGCGCTCGCGCGGCACGACGACGGGCAGCGCATCCCAGCGGATGTTGGGGTTGGGCGTCTCCAGGTTCAGGTGCGCGGGGATCTCCTCGTGTTGGAGCGCGAGCACGACCTTGATGATGCCCGCCACCCCCGCCGCGCCCTCGGTATGGCCGATGTTGGTCTTCACGGAGCCGACGACCACCGGCGCCTCTCGCGATTGCGCGGGTCCGAAGACGCGGCCCAGCGCCTCCATCTCGATGGGGTCCCCGATGGCCGTTCCCGTGCCATGGGCTTCCAGGTAGCCCACCTGCTCGGGCTCCACCCCTCCGGACTTCAGGGCCGCGCGCATCACCTTCGCCAGCGCGTTGCCATTGGGGACCGTCAGGCCGCTCGACTGACCGCTGTGGTTGGTCGCGGAGCCTCTCAGCAACGCCAGGATGGGGTCCCTGTCCGCGACCGCGTCCGACAGTCGCTTGAGCGCGAGCATCCCGCAGCCCTCGCCTCGCACGAAGCCATCCGCCGAGGCGTCGAACGTGCTGCACCGCCCCTTCGCGGAGAGCATGCGCATCGCGCAGTTCACCACGGACGTCAGCGGCGACAGGATGAGGCTGATGCCACCGGCCAGGGCCAGGTCACACTCGCGCGTCCGCAGGCTCTGACATGCCAGGTGCACGGTGACCAGCGACGAAGAGCAGGCCGCGTCGACGGCCATCGTCGGCCCCTGCAGTCCCAGGCTGTAGGCCAGCCTCCCCGCCGCGACACTCAACCCCGAGCCCGAGGCGGTGTGCAGGTCGATCTGCGTCGCATCCGTCATCAGGTGCGAGAAGTCCTCGTTCATCATGCCGACGAAGACGCCCGTGGAGCTGCCCTTGAGGTCCGCCGCCGACAGGCCCGCGCGCTCCAGCGCCTCCCAGGTCACTTCCAGGAGCAATCGCTGGTGAGGGTCCATCCGGGATGCTTCTCGCGGAGAGATGCCGAAGAACTGCGGGTCGAAGTCCTCGACTCCCCGGATGAAAGCGCCGTGCCGCGTGTACATCTTCCCTGGCGTCCCCGGCGTCGGGTCGTAGTACGCGTCGACATCCCAGCGCGAAGAAGGAATGGGAGCGATGGCCTCCCGCCCCTCCTTCAACAACTCCCAGAAGGACTCCGGCGTGTCCGCGCCGCCAGGGAACCGCAGCCCCATCCCGATGATGGCGATGGGCTCGCTCAACGCCAGCGACAGCTTCGACTCGACCTTGCGCGCCAACAACGCCAGCTTGAGTGGCGGCAGGTCACTGAGGCGGGGGGTGGAATCCGTCGTCATGGTGTCCTCGAAGGGCTCGGGTCAGCGGCGACGGCGCAGCAGTTCCTGGACGTCGCCATCGGCCAGGTCATCCACGTCGGACAGGAGCGCTTCCAGGTCCGCGTCCTCGACCCGCTCCCTCGCGGGTGCCGCCTGCTCCGGCAGGCCCAGCACCTCCCTGGCCAGATGGTCCACGAGCGCGTTCACCGTGGGGTTGTCGAAGGCGACCGTCGCGGGCAGCGAGACGCCCAGGCTTCGCTGGAGGACGTTGCGCAGCTCCACGGACATCAGCGAGTCCATGCCCAGGTCGAAGAAGCCCTGGCCCGGGTCCAGCGCCTCCGTCAGAGGTCGCCCCAACACACCGTTCACCAGGCCGCCCACGTGCACGCGCAGCTCGGCCCGGCGCTCGGCGGGCGGCAGGCGCTCCAGCTTCGCCCGGAGGTCTTCGCTCGCGGCCGGCCCCGGCTGCGCGACGAAGTCCTCGTACAGCGCGGCGCGCCCCCGGCGCCCGAGCACGGCCCAGTCCACCGGCAGGATGCCGAGCTGACCTCCCAACCCCAGCGCCTGCTCGAAGACGCGCAGCCCGTCCGCGGGAGGAATCACGCCGAAGCCCAGCTGCTCCATGCGCCGCTGGAGTGACTCCTCCGCGGCGGCGCCGACTTCGGACCAGGCGCCCCAGTCGAGGCTCAGGCCGGGCAACCCCTCGGCACGACGCAGGTGCGCCAGTGAATCCAGGAATGCATTCGCGGCCACGTAGCTCGACTGACCGGCGGAGCCAATCATCGACGCCGCCGAGGAGAAGAGGACGAAGAAGTCGAGCGCCGCCCCCTGGAACACACGGTGCAGATTCCATCCGCCGGAGACCTTCGCGGCGAACACGTTGGCGAACCGCTCGGGCGTCATCTGCATCAACAGCCCGTCGTCGATGACACCCGCCGCATGCACCACGCCACGGATGGGCGGCTGACATCCCTCGAGGGCACGCTCGAGCTCGGAAGCCACGGACACGTCGCACGAGAGCGTCCGCACCTCCACGCCCCGCTCCGCCAGTGCCGCCAGTCGCCTGCGTGCAGCATCCCCCGGAGACTTGCGTCCCAGCAGGATGAGATGTCGCGCCCCACGTTCCACCAGTCGCTCCGCCACGGCGAGCCCCAGCCCGCCGAGCCCCCCCGTGACGAGGTAGCTCGCATCCGGACGCAGCGAGGCTTCGGTCTCGCCGCTCGACAGCCGCAGTCGACGGCTGCGCACCAGTCGTGGCACGCGGCGGCTCCGACCTCGAAGGGCCACCTCCTCCTCGCTCCCGCCGAGCAGCTCGTCCCGCAGTTGCTCCACCTCGTGCTCGGGAGCACTCGGGTCCAGGTCCACGCGGCGGCATTGAAGCTCCGGATGCTCGCGAGCAATCGCCTTGCCGAGTCCCCACAGGACCGCGCCCGCGGGTCCGGAGAGCGGCCCTCCTTCGACAGCGGCCTGCGCCCCTCGTGTCACGAGCCAGAGCGACGTGGACCCCATCGGGGCCCGGACGAGGGCCTGCACCAGCTCCAGCACCCGCGTGCCGTGCTCCAAGGCCGCACCGGGCACATCGGTCCCCGCGCCATCCAAACTCCAGAGGTCGATGACGTGCACCGGTGCCGGGCCTTCACGCATCGCGAGGAGCGCCTCGGCGCGCTCGCGGTCGAAGGCACGCTCTCGCGCCACCGTCTCCACGCGCCAGCCTCGTGCCCGGAGCCCCTCCGCGAGGCGGCTCCCCACCCCTGTCCCGTCATCGAGGATGAGGCCGAAGCCGACAGACCGGGACGCCGCCACTGACGGAGCGTCCCGCCACTCCAGCTCATAGAGCCAGTTCTGCAAGCGCTTGCTCCTTGCTCCCAGGAATCCGTCGCGACCGACACGCTGCAGTCGCAGCCGCTCCACCACGGCCACGAGCTCCCCCTCCGCGGTGAACAACTCCAGGTCACACGTGTAGCCGGACCCCTTCGCCTCCTCGTCACGCGACATCCGCGCGTGCGCCCAGACCTCACGTGCCCCCGCTCTCCACACCTGGACCGTTCCGACGCCGACCGGCAGATAGGCGGCATCGCCCTCCTCCTCCAGGACGGCCCCCACCATCTGGAAGCAGGCATCCAGGAGCGCGGGCACAAGGACATAGCGCTCCGCATCCACCACGGCCCCACCGGCCAGGGCGAGCTGCCCCAACACCTCGCTCCCACCACTCCACAGCCCGCGAATGGCTCGGAAGCTGGGGCCATAGGCGAGACCCGCCTTGCCCAGCTTGTCGTAGTAGCCATCCACGGCCACTTCGGCGCCGAGCGCGGTCCGCAGCGCGTGAAGGTCGACACGTCCACCCGACTCTCGCGTCGCCGCGCGGAGCCTGCCGTGGGCATGGAGGGTCCATGACGGCTCGGGCTCACCTGCCGTCGACTCCTGGCTGAAGATCTCGAACCGCCCCGCGCGGTCTCCCTCCGGCGTGTAGAGCAACTGCACGCGCCGCTCCCCTTCCTCAGGGAGGAAGAGGGCCTGCGAGAAGCCGAGCTCGTCGACAACGCCTCCGTCCGCTCCGAACAGCGCCAGGCCCGCGGCGAGCCCCATCTCCACGTACGCCGCTCCCGGCACGACGAGCTGTCCGTATACGGCGTGGTCCCGAAGGAACGCGGGCGAGGAGGCCCCCAGCGAGGACTCGAACTGTCGTGTCCGGGCCGGCGAGTCCTGTCGGCTCCCCAGCAGCGGGTGGACGCCCGCGGTGCTCCGGGCTCGCACGCCCTGACGATCCCACCCCGTGCCGGCCAGCTCCATCCAGTGCCTCTTGCGTTGAAAGGGGTACCCCGGCAGCGAGACCTTGCGTCGCTCCCGGCCTGCATCCAGCCCGAGCCAATCCACCGTCGCGCCCGCCGAATAGAGCGAGGCGAGCCCCTCCAGCATCTGCCGCCAATCCGAGCGCTCCGGCCGGAGGCTCGACAACCAGAGCGTTCCCTCCCCGGAGACACACGCCTGCCCCATCGCGGTCAGGGTCGGCCTGGGCCCCACCTCCACGAAGGCCTGGACCCCCGCCCGGCTCAGCGTCTCCACGCTCCGCGCGAACCGCACGGGCCCCCGGAGCTGCTCCACCCAATACCGGGGCTCCAGCAGCTCACCACGGGCCTCCTCACCGCTCACGTTGGAGATGAGTGGGATGGCCGGAGGCTGGAGGCGGACCTTGGCCACCTCGCGCGAGAACGCGTCGAGGATGGGGTCCATCAGCGCCGAATGGAAGGCGTGGGACACACGCAGGAGCGAGCCGCGCTTGCCCTGCTTGTCCAGCTCGCCGAGACAGTCGCGCACCGCGCCCTCGCGACCCGAGATGACGACGCTGCGCGGACCGTTGAGCGCCGCGATGGAGACCTGTCCCTCATACCGGGGCAGCAGCGCCTCCACCATCGACGGGTCCGCGGACACGGTGGCCATCGCGCCCCCCGAGGGGAGCGACTGCATCAACCGGGCGCGCGCCACGATGAGCTGGAGACCCTCCTCCAACGTGAAGACACCGGCCACGCACGCGGCCACCAGCTCGCCCACGGAGTGCCCCATCACGAAGTCAGGGACGATGCCCCACGACATCCACACCCGCGCCAGTGCGTACTCGAGCGCGAACAGCACCGGCTGCGTGAAGCCCGTCGCGTCCAGTCGCGCGCGGGCGGCCTCGTCGCGCTCGGACGGGTACAGCAGCCCGGGGAGCGACTGTCCCAGCAGCGGAGCCAGCACCTCGTCACAGCGCTGCAGCGTCTGACGGAAGATCGGCTCCGTCCGGAAGAGCTCCTCGCCCATCCCGAGCCACTGCGAGCCCTGTCCCGTGAACAGGAACGCGGTGCGAGGAGCACCTTGGACGCGCTGCACGTCACGTCTCGCGCGGAGCTGCTCACGCAGGCTCTCGTGCGAGTCCCCGAGCACGGCGAGACGGTACTGGAAATGGGTGCGCCCCGTGTTCGCGGTGAAGCACACATCCTCCACGGGCGTTGCGGCCAGCTCCGCGCTCCCGAGCGCCTCGTCGTAGCGCTGCGCGAGCGCCCCCAGCGCCTCCGGACTCCTCGCCGACAACGCCAGGACGTGGACGGGCCTCGGGAACTCCTCCGGGCCCCTGGGGGCCTCGGGCGGGGCCTCCGCGACGAGGACATGGGCGTTGACCCCACTGAGGCCGAACCCGCTGATGCCCGCGACCCGGGGCCCCGCGGGCCACGGTGTCATCTCCGTGGGCACCCGGAGCCGCAGCTGCTCCCAGTCGATGGCCGGGTTGGGATTGCGCAGGTGCAGGTGCGGAGGAATGGCGCCATGGCGCAGCGAGAGCGCGACCTTGATGAGTCCCGCGGCGCCAGCGGCTGACTCCAGGTGGCCCAGGTTCGTCTTCACCGAGCCGACCAGGAGCGGCGCCCCTGTACCTCGCCCCTCCCCGAGCACCGCGTCCAGGGCCCGCAGCTCGATGGGGTCTCCCAGCGGCGTCCCCGTCCCATGCGCCTCCACGTAGCGCACGTCGGACGGCGAGAGGCTCGCGGACCTCAGCGCCCTGCGCAGCAGCTTCTCCTGCGCGGGCCCATGAGGCACCGTCAGCCCACCGCTGGGCCCGTCGTGGTTCACCGCCGAGCCCCGGACGACGGCGTGGATGCGGTCCTTGTCCCGCAGCGCATCCGAGAGCCGCTTGAGCACCAGGACGCCGCAGCCCTCACCTCGCCCGTACCCGTTGGCGGACGCATCGAAGGTCTTCGAGCGCCCATCCGGCGCCAGCGCCCGCATCTTCGACAGGACGATGTTGTTGTCCGGATGGAGGATGAGGTTCACGCCCCCCGCGAGTGCCAGCGAGCACTCCGCCTGACGCAGCGCCTGGCACGCGAGGTGGACCGAGACGAGCGCCGACGAGCACGCCGTCGCGACGACCATGGACGGGCCCTGCAATCCCAGCACATACGAGACGCGTCCCGCCGAGAAGCTCAGCTCGTTCCCCGTCCCCATGTAGGGCAGGTCCCTCGTCGGCAGCGCATTGAACGGGACGCGCCCGTAGTCGCTGCTGAGGAAGCCGACGTACACGCCCGTGTCGCTCCCCGCCAGCGAGCCCGGGGCAATGCCCGCGTCCTCCAGCGACTCCCACGCGACCTCCAGCATCAAGCGCTGCTGGGGGTCGACGTAGCTCGCCTCGCGTGGCGACAGCCCGAAGAACTCGCAGTCGAACGCGGCGATGGGCTGCGAGAGGAAGCCCCCTTCGCGCACGACCATCTTCCACGCGGCATCGGGGTCCTCGGCGAAATAGGCCTGCGCGTCCCAGCGGTCCGCGGGCACCGGCCCCACCGCGTCGACTCCCGCGCGCAGGAGCTCCCAGTACCGCTCCGGCGTGTCCGCGCCCCCAGGGAAGCGGCACCCCATGCCGATGATGGCGATGGGCTCCGAGCGCGCGTGCTCCAACCCCTCCACCTTCGCGCGGAGGGTCTTGATGGCCAGGGCCGCCCGCTGCAGGGGCGTCAGCTCCTCCGTGGGGGAGGACGTCGAGTCGTCGGGCATCGCGTGGGCCTAGGTCGAAGAGGCGACGAGCTGCGCGGGGCCGGGGCTCACCGCCGGCCTGGCCCCAAGACGGGCCCAGTCGATCGTGCCCAACTGCGCGGCCATCTTCAGGTCGATGATGCGCTGGCGCTCCGTGCGGTCCAGCACGAGGCTCAGGTGCTTCGCGCCCTCGCGGATGACCCAACCCCACTCCAGGAACCGCGCGAGCATCGCGTCGAAGTCCGCCGCCGGCATCGGGCCTCCCTCGCGCGACTCGTTCACCTTCTCGAGCCCGACACGAGCGCTCTGGATGGAGTCCATGGCCTTCAACAGCCGGATGCCGTCCACCGTCACCTCCGTCTCCCGCGACGCCCCGTCCCGCGTGTCCAGCACGTACGTCGCGCCATCGCGCGTCTTCAGCTCGAGCGTCACGCCCCGGCTGTACCCGTCGCGCCACTCCTCGGTCCGCTTCAGCGTGTCCTGGAGATAGACCGTCGGGTCGATGTCGCCCTCGAGGTCGTAGTCGAAGTAGTACGCGATGCGCCGGCGCTCCTCGGCGGGCAGCGCGGCGTAGACATAGTCATACGCCCACTTCTGGCGGACGTTCTTGAGGTTGTACTTCTCCGGCGTCTTCCAATACGGCGCGAACCGGTCCATGCGGATGCGCCCGCATCCTCCAGGCGGGGGCAGGTGGACGAGCGAGGGCATCAGCCGGGCCATCTCCGCGTACTCCTCGGGCGCCTCACCCGGGAAGCCGAAGAGGATGTTCCAGTTCACGTTGATGTCGAACTCCTCGCACCACTTGATGAGCTGGATGTTCTGCAGGCGCGTGGTGCCCTTGTCCATCAGCTCCAGGATGGGCGTGCTGAGGCTCTCGATGCCCGGCTGCAGCTCGGTGACCCCCCCGGCGACCATGAGCTCGAGCTGCTCCTTCCGGAGGTTGCTCTTCGTCTCATAGAACATGGTGATTTCGTCCCCCTGCTCGATGAGCGCGGGGAACACCGACTTGATGTATTTCAGGTCCAGGATGTTGTCGGCCATCATGAAGAAGTTGAAGCCGTAGCGACCCGCCAGCGTGCGCAGCTCCTGGACGAAGCGACCCGGGTCCTTGCTCCGGTACGCCATGCCGGAGCCGTTGAGGCCGCAGAAGGTGCAGTGCGACTTCGCCCCCCACCAGCAGCCACGTGACGACTCCGCCGTCAGGTTGGCGCGCTTGGCCATCGGCATGTCCTTGATGGCCTCGAAGTAGTGGTCGAAGTCCGGAATCGGCAGCGTGTCCATGGCCTCGAACGGCGGCGCGGCCACGTAGCGAGGCTGGGGGCGGCCGCCTCGGCGATCCAACACGCCCTTGACCAGGTCGACGATGACGCCCTCGCCCTCTCCGGAGACCACGTGGTCCATGAAGGGGAAGTTGTCCGAGAGCGCCTTGCCCATGTCGGCCTCGCAGTTGGCGCCGCCCATGATGAGCGTCAGCTCCTCGCGCGGGCGCAGCCGGCGCAGCTCCTTCGCCAGCGCGAGCGAGGCGACGCTCTGCTGGAACGTCGAGGTGAAGCCGATGACGCGCGGATTGTCCACGAGGATGTCCTGCGCCCACTGCCTGACGATGCGCGGGCTGTCCTCGCGCAGGGCGCGGATGAGCTCGCGGGCACGTCCCCAGTGCAGCGCCTGCTCACGCCGCGCGCCGCCCGAGGTGGCGCCCTCCGTGTGCTGCTTCACCTCCAGCAGCGGCGTCAGGCGGTCCGCGTACTCCTCCCAGTTCGAGGCCGCGTCGCCCCACAGCGCCGGAGCGAAGACCATCTCCCCCAGCAGCAGGTCCGGCGAGGCCGGCAGGAAGGCCATCTCCCCCGCGAGGATCTCCGGGGGCGTGGCGTAGGAGAGGTAGTAGTAGAGCTCCCAGCCGATCTGCCGCATGAACTGGACGTTGAGGTAGCGGACATCCGCCTGGATGCCGCTCCTGCCGAGCACCCCTATCAGCGTGCTCACGCCCAGCGCGGGCTGGTGTTCGGGGAGGAAGGGAGCAACGACGAAGCGGACCTGAACGGAATCACCAGACACGTTCCACTCCTTTGCGAATCTCAACGCAGGGCTTCGTAGAGAGAACCCGACAGCTCACCGATGCTCTTGCCCCCCAACAGCTCCTGGAGGGGGAACTCCACCCGCAGCTCCGCGTGCAGCAGCTTCTTGAGCTCCACGCCCATCAGGGAGTCGAGCCCCAGCTCATGCAGCGACTGCTCCGGCTCCGGGAGCTGGGTGACGCCCAGCTCCAGCACCTTCGCCACCCGCGCGCGGAACCACTCGAGCACCGCGCTCCGCCCGTCCTCCGCGGAGCCCTGGCGCACGCGGCGCAGCAGCTCGCGTCTGAGCTCCGCGCCCGCGTGACCCGCGCCAGCATCCCCACCGAAGTCCGCGAACAACGGCGGAGGCCCGTCCCCCGGAAGGCCGCCGAGGAACGTGGGCCAGTGGATGGGCATCACCCCCACCACCGCCGGCATCGGACCAAAGACCTGCTCCAGGATGGCGAATGCCTGCCTCGCAGGCACCAGGCCCACGCCGCGCTTGCGCATGCGCGCGTCCAGCGCCGCCTGGGCCTCGTCGCCGGGCTGAGTCCAGGCGCCCCAGCTCGAGCTCTGCCCTGGCAGGCCCTGGGAGCGTCGGTACTCGGCGAGCCCGTCCAGGAAGGCTGTCGCCGCCAGGTGGTTGCCCTGCCCCGAGGCGCCCATCAACGACGTGGACGAGGACAGCGAGAAGAAGAAGTCGAGCGGCGTGCCCGCGAGCCACCGGTGCAGGTTCCACGCACCGGCGACCTTGGCCGCGAACACCCGGCCCAGGCGCTCGCGCGTCTGGTGCACGAGGATGCCGTCGTCCACCTCCGTCGCCGCGTGGATGATGCCTCGCAGCGGCGGCATGCGCTTCGAGATGCCCGCCATCACGAAGTCGAGGTCCGAGTCCACCGACACACCCGCGAGCGAGATGATGGCCGCGCCCCGGGCCCGCATCTCCTTCACCTCCTCGGCGGACACGTCGCTCGCCCGCTTGCGCCCCAGGAGCACCAGGTTGCGCGCCCCGCGCTCCACCATCCACCGCGCCACCTGGAGGCCCAGTCCGCCCAGCCCTCCCGTCACCAGGTAGGTGGCGTCCGCCCTGAACTGGAGGCGTCCCGCGCCCTCCCAGTCCCACCGCCGATGCCGGGCCAGCCGCAGCACGTGGCGCCGCCCCTCGCGCAACAGGACCTGGTCCTCGTCGTCGCGGGAGCGCAGCTCCGTCCACAGCGCCTGAGCTCCGTCCTCGAGGTCGCGCCGCGGATCCAGGTCGACCCGGCGGCAGTCGAGCTCCGGGTGCTCATAGGCGATCGCCTTCCCCAAGCCCCAGAGTGGAGCCCCCAGCAGGCCCGGGAGCCCACCCGTGTCGTCGGCGCGCTGGGCGCCCCGCGTGGCCATCCAGAGTGAAGGCGAGGCCGGGTGGCTCGCGCCCGCCGTGAGCAGGGCCTGGGCGAGGTACAGCAGGCCGCCGCACGCATCGAGCGTCTCGTCCTGGAGCCGCGCGACGGTCAGCCCCTCCGGCTCCGGCACCTCGAGGCTCCACAGGTAGACGACCTGGGAAGGCACGAGCCCGGCGGCGGACAGCGCCTCCATCAACCGGAGGAAGGACTCCGGGTTCCGCGGGGGCACTTCGTAACCGCCGTCCTCGCGCTGTCGGAACACCTCGCCGCGGTGGACGAAGGTGCAGCGTCCCCCCGCCTCGCTCACGCGCCGCGAGAGCGCCTCGCCCACCCCTCCCTTGTCCGCGAAGACCAGGCAGTGCCCGGGCGACGGGGTGGCGTCCTCCGCGGGCGGAGGGCTGGCGACGGGTCGCCACGTGGGCGCATACACCCACGTGTGTGGCAGCTCGGCGTAGGGAGTCGCCGCCGTCAGCCTCTCGCGGTTCAGCGCCTCCAGCTGCCCTGACTCCATCCCACCGCGCCGCTCGGCGGTCAGCAGCAGATAGGCGGCCGCGCCGCCACGGAGCAGACCGCCCATCACCTCGTACGCGCGGGCCACCTGCGCACGCGCATCCTCGCCCCCCCAGCCCAGCTGCGACAGCCGCGCGTCCATCTGGGGCTCGTGGAGGAAGTTCCCCATCTCCCGGGCCGCGTCCACGCAGTCCACGACGAGGAAGCCATTCGTGGTGAGCCAGACGGCCAGCTCCTCGATGAGCGGCAGCGACAGTCGCTCGACGTGCGGCGGCGCCAGGCCCGTCTTCAGGAACACGTCCCCGAGGACCAGTCGCCCCCCTTCGCGGACCTTCTTCCCCAGGGCCGCGAAGAGAGCCCGCCGGTCCTCCGGAGGGACGAGGGCCTCCAGTCCGAAGGCGACATCGAAGCCCGGCTCCAGCGCGTCGGAGTCGAGCCCGCCCGTCACGACCTCGATGCGGCCCTCCAGCGCCTGGGCACGCACGCGCTCGCGGGCCGCCTCCGCCTCTCGGGACGAGGATGCATGACCGAAGACGCGGAACGTCCCGGGCCGTCGGGCCAGCGACACCCACTCGCGGCCTTCACCGCCGCCGAAGCCGAGGACCCGCTCGCACGCGGTGAGGTCCACCGACCGGAACAGCACCCCGCGCAGCTCGCGGTGCGCGTCCTCCAGGAGCCGGGCCTGCTCGTACGTCCGCGTCCCTCGCGCAGCGAGCACCCAGGAGAACGACGCGGCGACCTCCGGGAACGGCGCCAACGTCGCGAAGTCCTCCGTCCCCTCCTGGAGCAACACGTCCAGGCCAGGACGCGGACCCACCGCACGAGGTGCCGGGGCCCGCTTCAGCGCCAGCTCCAGCAGCGCCCTGCGCTCGGGTGAAAGCGCGGCGAGTCGCTCCGCGAGGATACGTCCCTGTCCCTCTTGTTCCATGAGACCGCCTCCTCGACGACACCTCGCCCGCGGTGGGACAGCGCCCACCGACGTGGCGAGGAAGACCGTGGATGCACGACGCGGACGACGTGGACTCAGGTGAGCGAAATCTTCTCCGGACCCGTGGTGCCGGGACGGCTGCCCGGCTCACCTTCCGTGCTCCTGGGGCGCTCCACCGCGCCATGGGTGGTGTGAGCCGGAGGACACGCGGCGTCGGGCCCATGGGCGTGAGCGACCCGCTCTCCGCGGAGCTTCGCGCTGGCCTCCTCCATCATCTGCTTGATGGTCATCATGCGCGGGCTGAGCGGCGACTCCGCGCACGAGGCCGCCGCACCGGCGACGCCCGGCCGGTACTCGCCCCGGATGGCCGAGTCGATGTGCTCCAGCTCGTGGATCTGCGCCTGGAGCAGGTGGGAGACCCCCTGCAGCACGTCCTTCTTCGCGCGGAAGAGCTGCTGGATGAAGCCCTTCCCTCCTGGAATCACGGCATCGACGACCTCCGCGACGCGGGCGCCTTCCTCGGGCTGCGTCTCCAACCGGAAGAAGTCCTTCGGCAAACGTCTGTTCTGCCAGACCATGTTCAAACCCTCTCTTTCTTGAACTCGACAACGAGTCTGTCGCCCTCCAGGCTCGCCCCGGCGGTGGCGAGTGGCGCGACCATCCTGGGGAGCAGGACATTGCGCCGGAGGGCACCTACCTGGATGACGAGCTCCGCCTCGCGCCGGGAGAGCGAGACCTCTTCCTTGCGCGCGAAGGGGAGCTGGACCTCCAGCCTGTACACATCCACGGCCTGCTTGCCGACGCCAACGCTGGGAGGCGTGCTCCCGAGCCGCGCCGGGTCTTCGCCTCGGTACAGCAGCGTCGCGAAGGCCTCGAGCGCCTCCTCCCCGACGATGTCCCGCCCCTGGAGCGCAATCCCTGTCACCGGGATGGAGCCGACCAGGTGCTGGAGGTTCTCGACCGCCGGGTGCCGGGCGAGGGCCGCATCCTCCCCCACCAGCGAGAGGCGATTGAGGATGATTCCATCCAGGGCAAGGCCTTGCAGACCGAACGCCGAGCAGGCCCTCCGGAGGCCCTGCTCGGTCCGGTGGTCATGCGTCGTCACCCACCGCACGCGCGTCACCGTGGGGTCTCGCAGCAGCGCGCCCACGTCCGTCAGCTTGTCGCTGACCGAGTGGAGGACATCCGGGTCCACGCGCGACGGCCGTGCCCGCCGAGCGCTCTGCTCCGGAGCCCTCGACCTGCGCGCATACCAGCCCACGGCGTCCGCGCCGCCGACGAAGCGCGGCGCGTCCCCCGCATCGATGACGATGAGGTCGTACGTCCGCGCGCGGCTGTGCTCGCCGAGCAGGAGGAGCGCCAGCAGCACCTCCACCCCCGGAGCGAGCGCCACCTCCTCCGCCGTCACGCCCTCCAGGCCACCACCGAGCAGCGCGGCCACCTCGCCGCGGCCCTCGCTCCAGCGGCGCTTCAGCTCCGACGTGACGTCGAGCTCCTGAAGGTGCAGCCGGTCATCGACGCGAACGGGCAGCCCCCGGGCCTCCGGGAGCACCGGCGCCACCAGGCCGAAGGCCCCACGCAGGTCTCGTGAGGAGTCGAAGGAAAAGACCAACGTGCGCTGGCCCCGACGCGAGGCCGCAAGGCCCGTCGCCGCCGCCACCGTCGTCCGGCCCGCGCCGCCGCTCCCCGAGACCAGGAGGACTTGCGTCGTCTCAGCCATCAGGTTCCCACCTGTGAGGGCTGCGTGTCCTGCCGCGAGTCGCCCAGCCAGCCGGACTTCTCGAGCCAGTGCCGCGTGCGCTGGAGCTGGTCCATGGTGGACTGCTGACTCAGCAGTTGGACGAGCGCCGCCTCCACATGCTTCGCGTCGTAGGCGGAGATGCGCTGCTCCACGATGGGGTCCAGCCGGAAGTACTTCTTCCGGAGGATCATCCGGCACTGGTAGTTCACCGCGTCCGAGCCCGCCTCCAGCAACATCTTCACCAGCACCATCGGGTCTCGGGTGTCCAACAGCCACCGGGCGAAGCCCCAGTTGGACTCACCGCTCCGGAAGGTGGGCGAGAGGAAGGAGGACATGATGCCGTTGCCCATGGACAGCACCAGGATGGAGTCCAGGCTGGGCGGCTCGGTCGCCAGCGTGTCCACCTGCTCGTGCTTGTTCTTGCGGGAGCTGTTGTTGATGGCCTGGGCCAGCCCCACGAGCGAGGGATTGTTGGCGTACAGCCCGCCATCCACGTAGCCGCTGCCCCGCTCCTTGAGCCCCTGGTAGATGGGATAGGAGAGCGGCGGCGAGCCGCTGCGCATCAGGACGTCGATGAGCAGCTCATTCATGTCCGGGTCGTTCTCCGGGCCCGTGTTGTGGAAGATCTTCGATTTCCACGTCCGCACGCCCTTGCGCTGTCCGTCGAGCTGGAAGCTCGGGATGACGACCTTGCGCTTCAGATCGCCCAGCCGCGTCGTCATCCCGAAGTAGCCGCCCAGGAAGTCGCGCATGTAGTTCGAGTCGAGGAAGGAGCTGGCGCCCGTCAGGGCCAGCAGCGTGCGTCCCAGGGAGACGCCCTTCCTGTTCATGGCGACGGCCTCGCCCCAGAACTGGAGGCTCTTGTCGTAGGCGCTGTCCGGGTCCGCCGCGCTGGCGAAGAAGGCCGCGTTGAACGAGCCCGCGGAGGTGCCTACGAAGAGGTCCACCTGATTGAGCAGGGCCCGTCGGTCTCCTCCCGCGTCGAGCGTCTGTCGGAGCGCTCCGAGCATGCCCGTGGTGACGTAGCCCTCCCCTCCACTGATGGAGGAACCATCCATTGACAGGATCCGGTGCGGCATCACGCGACCTCCTTCGAGAACTGCGCCTTCCACCCATTCGCGGGCAGGAGCGCCCGAGAAGGTTCTTGTCCGGGCACTCCGGGCAGGGCCGCGTCCAGGCATTGCTGGAGCCGCGAGGCCAGCACCGCGGCGTTCTTCTCATCCATGACGAGTGTCATGTGATTGCCGGGGACCACGATGACCTGCAAGCCATTGGGCGCGAACCTGCGCACGCTGTCGACCAGCGAATCCCGCCCCTGGCTCGGGGGCTCGGCCCGGAAGAGCGTGGCGCGGCCCCCGTACGCGGTGAAGGTGTAGGAGCGCTCCGCCCGCAGGGTGACCAACATGTTCCGCGCCGTTCGCGACACGTCCTTCAGGAACCTGCGCAGGTACGTGCGCTGCCCGCCCGAGTCCTTGCGCCAGAGGTCCTTGGGCGTCTCCGGGAGGCTGATGCCCATCCACTCGCCCACGAGCCGGAGGTTCTCGTAGTCCCGCGGCAGCGGCGTCTGCGCCAGCACCTTCACCAGCTGCGAGCCCGTGGAGACCGCCTGCCGGAGGTCCCGACTGTCCTGCGCGGCCTTGCGGTCGAGTGAGGCGCCATCAATCAGGCCGAGCAGCGCGACCTGCTCTCCCTGCGCCTCGAGCTGGCGCGCCATCTCGCACACGATGATGCCGCCGAAGGACCACCCCGCGAGGCGATACGGCCCCCGAGGCTGCATCCGCCGCATGATGTCCACGTAGTGCGCCGCCGCCTCCTCGATGGTGGCCCTGGGGGCGCTGTCGTCCAGCAGCCCCGGCATCTGGAAGCCGAAGACGGGCTGCTCGGGGCTCAGGTGGCGGGTGAGCGAGACATAGACGGCGGGATTGCCCGCGGAGGGAGGCGCGACGAACAGCGGCGGGTTGCGCCCCTGGGGCCTCAGCACCACCACGCCCTCGGGCAGGCGCGGCGCGAGCACTCCGGCCTGCGCGTCGACCCACCGGGCGAGTCCCTCCACCGTGGGTCGCTCGAAGAGTTCGTTGAGGGGGACCTCCACGTCCAGCACGCTCCGGATGCGCGCGATGAGGGTGACGGCGAGCAGCGAGTGCCCGCCCAGGTCGAAGAAGCTGTCGCCGGGAGCCACGGCGTCGAGCCCCAGCAGCTCGCGGAAGAGGGCCTGGAGCTTTCGCTCCGTGTCGGTCAGCACGCCGGATTCGCGCACGGCGAGGCCCCGGGTCCGTGGCCCTGCCTCCGCGCTGGGAAGCGCCTTGCGGTCGACCTTGCCGCTGGGCGTGAGCGGCAGCACGTCGAGGATGAGGAGGACCGACGGGCGCATGTATTCGGGGAGTTCTCCCTGGAGGAACTCGCGCAGCACGCGCTCCAGGTCCTCACCCGGCGCTCGCGGCTCCGAGGGCTGGACGTAGGCGACGAGGCGCGGCTCCTGTCCCGGAGCGCGCTGCAACACCACGGCGGCGTGGGTGACCCTCGGGTGCCGCGCGAGGGCGGCCTCCACCTCTCCGGACTCGACGCGGTGACCACGAATCTTGAGCTGGTCGTCCAACCGCCCCAGGAACTCGAGCGTGCCGTCCGGCAGATACCGGGCCAGATCTCCCGTGCGATACAGCCGCGCGCCCGCCTCGAAGGGGTCGGGCACGAAGCGCTCGGCTGTCAGGTCCGGGCGCCCCAGGTATCCCCGGGCCAGCCCCACGCCGCCGATGTACAGCTCCCCCGACACGCCGACGGCCACCGGCTGCCCCCAGCGGTCCAGGACATACAGCGCGGTGTTCGAGATGGGCTTGCCGATGGGGATGCGCTCGGGGAGCGCGCCGCCGTCCGCGGGCACGTCGTGGAAGCAGCACGCCACGGCGGCCTCCGTGGGGCCGTACTCGTTGATGACGCGCGTGGGGAGGCGCAGGGCACGCCACGTCTCCAGGTCTCCACCGTGGAGTCCCTCGCCACCGAGGACGACCGCATGGGTGCGCTCCAGCACCTCGCGCAGCCGCCCCAGCCCGTCGAACGCGCGCAGGTGCGAGGGCGTCAGCTTGATGAAGCTGAAGCCCTGCTCGGGGTAGTCCCTGGAGGACAGCAGGTCCAGCTCCCGCCCCCGTGGCAGCAGGAACAGCGCGCGGCCCGAGATGAGCGGCGCGAAGAGGCTGGTCAGCGTGCCGTCGAAGCTGATGGACCCGAGCACCGGGCTCCCCGTGCCCTCGTCGAGCCGGTACGTCCGCACGCTCCACTTCAGATAGTTGACGATGCTCCGGTGCGTGACCTCCGTGCCCTTCGGCTGGCCCGTGGAGCCGGAGGTGTAGAGGACGTAGGCCAGGTGGTCCGGGGTGACGTCACGGCGCAGGTGCACACCGGTGGCGTCCGGGAGCCGCTCCGCCGCCGCGTCCACGTGGAGGACCGTCATGCCGGCCTCCAGCTCCGGGTGTGTCCCGGAGGTGAGCAGCACCCGCGGACGGGCGTCGTCGAGGATGCGCCGCAGTCGCGCGTGCGGCTCGTCGGGGTCGAGCGCGAGGAACACGCCGCCCGCCTTGAGCACCGCCAGCAGGCTCACGATGAGCCGGGGCGAGCGCTCCATGCAGAGGCCCACCCGCGTCTCGGGCCCCACGCCCAGCGCCTGCAGCGCCGCCGCGAGTCGGTCCGCGCGCTGGTCCAGCTCGCCATAGGTCAGCTCCCAGTCCCCCATGACGAGCGCGCAGGCGTCCGGCGTCCGCGCCGCGCGGGCCTCGAACAGCACGTGCAGGCACGGCCCGTCCGCGCCCTCCCCTCGCGTGTCGTTCCACTGCCGGAGGAGGCGCTCGCGCGCGTCCGCGGGCAGCAACGGGAGCTCGCCCACCGGGCACTGGGGCTCGGTGACCAACCCCCGCAGCAGTTGCTGGAAGCAGTCCGCGTAGTGCTGGACGGTGCCCTGGTCGAAGAGGCCCCGGTTGAACACGAAGCGCACCGTGAGCCGGTCGCCGTGGTCCTCCACGAAGAGGTCCAGGTCGAAGCGCGAGGTGGTGGTCTCGAACTCGAGCGGGAGGATGTTCATCCCGCTCGGCGCCGGCGTGCCTTCCATGGCCCGCGTCCACGAGAACACGGTCTGGAACAGGGGATTGTAGCCGGGGTTGCGCGGGGGCTTCAGCTCCTCGACGAGCAGGTCGAAGGGCAGGTCCTGATGAGCGAAGGCGTCGAGCACCACCTCCCGGACGCGCTTCACCACGGTGGAGAAGTCCGGACGGCCCCCCAGGTCCACTCGCATCACCAGGTTGTCGACGAAGAAGCCCACCAGCGGCTCCAGCTCGGTGCGGGTCCGGTTGATGGAGTTCGCGCCGATGACCAGGTCCTCCTGTCCGGTGAGCCGGTGCAGCAGGACGAAGAAGGCGCCCAGCATGCCCATGAAGGGTGTGGCGTTGGCCGCATGGCTCAGGGTCTTCAGCGCCTCGGTGAGCGGGGCCTCCACCTCGAGGCGGACCTCGCCTCCCGCATAGGTCCGCACCCGGGGACGCGGGCGGTCCGTGGGGAGCTCCAGCAGCGGAGGCATCCCGGCCAGTCGCCGCTTCCAGGCATCCACCAGCTCGCGGCGGACCTCGCCCCGCAGGTGCCCCCGCTGCCAGATGGCGAAATCGGAGTACTGCAGCGGCAAGGGAGGCAGAGGAGAGGGCCGCCCCTGGACGAAGGCCGCGTAGAGGGCCGTCAGCTCGCGGATGATGAGGCCGCGCGCCCAGACATCCGCCGAGATGTGATGCAGGCAGGCCTGGACGTACTGGCCTTGGGGCCCCCGGTCGACCACGAGGATGCGGATCAACGGGCCCTCGGACAAATCGAAGGGCCGCTCCCCTTCGCGGCGCAGGAACGCCTCCGTGCCCGAGGGCTCATAGGCGAACACCTCCGCCTCATCCATCACCTCGAACTCGAGCCGAGGCTCGGGGTCGACGAGCTGCACCGGGACGCCCTCCTGCTCGGCGTAGCGCGTGCGGAGGATTTCGTGACGGCGGACGATCTCGACGAAGCAGCGCTCCAGGATCCCCACGTCGAGATGTCCCTCGACCCGCATGGGCATCACCAGGTTGTAGCTGGCGCCTCCGGGTTCGAGCCGGTCGAGGAACCACAGCCGCTGCTGTCCGAACGACAGCGGGGCTGGCCCCGTGCGCTCGACGGGGGTGATGGGGCGCTCCTCGTCCACCCGCTGGCGCTCTCTCAGCAGCGCCAGCAGCTCCTGCTTGTGCTCGGCGAGCACCTTCAGGAGCTCCTCGCCCGCGGCCCCCTTCGGGCCTCGGAGCTTCAATTGCTCGCCCTCGGCACGGACCTCGAGGCCCCGCCGATTCAGCTCGGCGAGCAGCTCACCCATCCTCATAGCGTCAGCTCCTCGACCTCGGACTGCGCGGCGGAGACGGGGACACGCGCGAGCAGCTCGCTGAGCTCGAGCTGCTCGTGCAGCGCCTCCACGATTCCGGCGACACCGGTGCCGTCGATGAAGCGGGCCATGGGCAGGTCCACCCCCAGCTCGCGACCCATGCGGTTCTTCAGCTCGACGGCGCGCAGCGAGTCGAGCCCCATCTCGTTGAGGGAGATCTTCTTCTGGAGCACCTCGTGCTCCGGCGGGAACCCGAGCAACGGCGCCAACCGGCCCCGCACGTAGTGCGTCAGGAGCCCTCGCCGACGCGCGCCATCCGAGCGCGTGAACTCCTCCAGCAGCTCCACCATCCGGCCCGTGCCGGCGGAGGGCGCCTTCTCACGCGCCGCCAGTTCGGAGAACAGGGCGCCGTGGACCTCGGAGAGCGAAGCCCCCTGCGTGGAGGGGTCGAAGGGCAGCACCCCCACCTGCGCGACCTCCCGGCCCAGCAGCTCCTCGAGCAAACGCAGCGCCCGCTGGGGCGGAAGGCCTGTGACGCCCGCTGTCGCCGTGCGTCCCCTCGCCTTCTGGGCCATTCCCTCGCCGGCCCACTGTCCCCAGTTGACGCTGAGCGCGGGCAGCGACCTCGCGCGGCGGTGGTGCGCCAGCGCGTCGAGGAAGGTGTTGGCGGCCATGTAGTTGGCCTGCCCGGCGACGCCGACGAGCGACGCCGCGGACGAGTACATGACGAAGAGGTCGAGCGGCAGGCCGGCCGTCGCGTGATGCAGGTTCCACGCGCCCATCACCTTGGGCGCGAGCACACGCTCCAGACGCTCCCGGTCCTGCCGCAGGAACACGCCGTCCTCCAGCACGCCCGCCGCGTGGAAGATGCCTCGCAGCCGGGTGCCTCTCCCGGCGAGGTCCTCCAGGACGCGCCGCACGTCGTCCAGGCGCGAGACATCCGCGCGCGCCACCGTGACCTCACAGCCGCGCGCGCCCAGCTCGTCGAGTCGCGGCTTCGTCGCTTCTGTCGGTGCGCCTCGGCCGACCAGGACCAGGTGACGGGCGCCGGCTTCCACCAACCACGCGGCGGTGGCGAGCCCGAGCGCGCCCAAGCCTCCGGTGATGAGATACGCGCCATCGGCGTGCACACCCATCGGGCGGGGGGTGTTCGACGGCGCGACGGGCCGCGTGAGCCGAGCGCCAAGGAGCCGAGCGCCTCGGAGCGCCAGCAGGTTCTCCCCTGTCACGCGGGTCATCCGCTCGAACAACCGCGAGGCGGCGTCCTCGCCGTCGTCCAGGTCCACCAACCGGCACCCCAGCTCCGGATGTTCGATGGCGGCCGCGCGTCCAAGTCCCCAGAGCATCGACTGCGCGAGGCCATCCACGGTGTCCCCTGGTGCGGCCGCGACGGCGCCTCGGCTCACCAGCCACAGCGCCGGCCGCTGGGCCCAGCTCGCGCGCGCCATGGCCTGCACGAGGTGGAGGACGCCCGTCGCGCTCCGTGCGGTTGCCCCCATGAGGGAATCCGGTGAGAGCGCCTCGGCCCGGCGCTCGTCGAGCCCCCAGAGGCAGACGACCGTCGTCGGCGCGGCCCCCTCGTCGGACAGCGCCTGGAGGAGTCGGACGAAGCCGTCTGGATCGCTCGGGTCGACATGGACGTGGCCCGGCTCGTCGCTCGCGTCCGGCGTCACCCAGACACATGTTCCACCGTGACGCTGGACCTGCGCCTTCAGGCCCTCCGCGACGCCGCCCGAGTCCGCGAGCAACAACCAACGCTGGGTCTGGAGGGAAGTCGGTGTCCGGGTCGGAGGAAAATCCAGCTCGCGCCACGCCAGCTCGAGGAGCAGCTCCCGCGTGGAGCCGGAGAGGGACGTCGAGAGCGCTCGCCGGTCGATGCGCTTCAGCAGCAGCCCCTCGACCTCGGCGATGACCTCCCCTGTCTCCCCGAGGATGCGCAGGTCGATGCTCAAGAGCTCATCGGAGGCGGAGGCTCGCTCGTCGTGGCGTGCGTGGACCCAGGCGCTGCTCCCGGGCTTCTTGAACCAGCGCAGGCGCTGGATGGCGACCGGCATCCGTTGGCGGTGGTCCCGTGCCTCGCTGGCCTCCTCCATGAACAGGGCCGCGACGGTCTGGAAGCAGGCGTCGAGGATGAGCGGATGCAGCCGGTACTCGCCCATCCCGATGACCTGGTTGTCGGGCAGCCGGACATGGGCGAGGCAGGCGTTCTTCCCGAACCTCAGCGCATCGATGGCACGGAACGACGGGCCGTACTCGATGCCATGGCGAGCCATCAGCGCGTAGAACGGCTCGACCGGTCGCGGCGGGGAGAAGCGCGCGAGCAGCCCGGCCTTCAGCTCGACGTGTCGCGCGGACTCGCGATGCTCCGCGAGATAACCATGGGCGAGGCGAGCCCAGTCCCCCTCGGCGCCCGTCGTCTCCTGACTGTAGATCTCGAAGTGCGTGCGCCCTTCCCCTGGCGTCAGCACCGTCTGGACCTCACGGCCCTCGGCCTCGCCGAGCACGAGCGGGCGCTCCAGCTCGAACGAGAGCACGTCGAACGACGCCTCCGGCGACGCCGTGAAGTGCGCGGCCCCCAGCGCCATCTCGACGTAGCAGGCGGCCGGCAGCACCGTCGCGCCGAAGACCCGATGCTCGGCGAGGAACGAGGGCTCCCGGATACCCAGGCGCGCCGCGAAGCGCGTCCCCTTCGTCCCCGCGAGTGACAACGGTGCGCCCGCGAGCAGAGGGGAACTGGCGCGAGCCGTCCTCCGCTCCGCCATGGAGCCCCCCGTCGGGGAGTCGATCCAATAGCGCTCGCGACGGAAGGGGTACGTCGGGAGGGTGACGGACCGCCGCTCGAAGGGTGCATCGAACGCGCTCCAGTCCACCTCGAAGCCCCGCTCGTAGAGAGCGCCCAGGACGGTGAGCAGCTGCGCTGTCTCGCCAGAGGAGGGACGCAGGCTCGGAAGCCAGCTCAGCGCCTCCTCGTGGGGGTAGCTGCGCAGGCCGAGGCCGGTGAGGACCGGCGTGGGCCCCACCTCCAGGAACGTGCGGTGCTTCTGTTCACGCAATGTCTCCAGCGCGTCGGCGAAGCGGACGGGCTCGCGCAGGTGGCGGCACCAGTACGCGGGGCGGGTCAGCGCCTCCGAGACGAGCCCGTCCTCCAGCGTGGAGACGAAGGGGAGCCGTGGCGCTGCGAGCGCCACCCCGTCGAAGCACGCCTCGAACGCCGTCACCACCGGCTCCATGAGCGGCGAGTGGAAGGCGTGGGTGACGGACAGCGGCCTGCAGCCGATGCCCTCACGCGACAGACGCGCCGCGACCTCGGAGAGCGCCGCGCGGTCTCCGGAGATGACCAGGTCCTGAGGACCGTTGACCGCCGCGAGCGAGATGAGCTGGGAGAGCGGCGCGAGCGTCGGAGCAAGCACCTCCAGCGTGGCGTTGACGGCCAGCATCGCGCCCTCGCCCGGGGCCTCATGGATGAGCCGGGAGCGCGCGACGACCAGCTTCAGCGCGTCCTCGATGGACAGGACTCCGGCGACCACGGCGGCCGCGTACTCGCCCAGGCTGTGACCGACCACCGCTCCTGGGACGATGCCCCACGACGACCACAGCTCGCAGAGCGCGTATTCGAGCGCCACGAGCGCGGGCTGGGCGTAGCGCGTGTCCGCGAGCAAGGAGGAGGACTGCTCGCCATGCAGGATGTCCTCGAGCCTGGGTTCGAGCAGCCCCTTCAGCGCCTCCGAGCACCGCTGCACCGCCGCATGGAACACGGGCCAGGTCTGCGCGAGCTCGCGCCCCACCCCGGGACGCAGCGAGCCCTGCCCCGTGAACAGGAAGACCGGCCTCGGGCCCTCCGTCCCCCGTCGAGGCTCGCGCTGGGGCTGGGTCCTCCCCGCGCCCAGACGCGACAGGCCCGCCCGGAGCTCGGCCGCGTTCGCGCCCGAGACCGCCGCACGGTGCTCGAAGTGGGAGCGACCGACGTTGGCCGTGTAGCACCAGTCTCCGAGCATTTCGCCCTCGTCGGGCAGCGTGGACGCATGCACCTCCACCAGCGCCTCGAGCGCGGCCTCGGTCTTGGCCGACAGGGTCAGCAGGTGGACGGGGCGCTCACGCACCACCGGAGGGCGAGGCAGCAGCGGGGCCTCCTCCACCACGAGGTGCACGTTGGTGCCGCTGAAGCCGAAGCTGCTCAGGCCCGCGAGCCGCCGCTGTTCCCCTCGCGGCCAGGGCTGCAGCGCGGTGGGGATGACCACCGGCAGGTCCTCCCAGCGGATGTTCGGGTTCGGCCGCGAGAAGTGGAGGTGCGCGGGGATGGCCTCGTGCCGCAAGGCCAGCAGCACCTTGATGAGCCCCGCGATTCCGGCCGCGGCCTCCAGGTGTCCGATGTTCGTCTTCACGGAGCCGACGAACAGCGGCGAGGCTCGCGCGGGCGCGCGGCCGAAGACCGAGCGGAGCGCCTCCATCTCGATGGGGTCGCCGAGCGACGTCCCCGTGCCGTGGGCCTCGACGTAGCCCACCTGCTCGGGCTCCACGCCGCAGCCCTCCAGCGCCATGCGGATGACGCGCTCCTGCGCGCGCCCGTTCGGCACCATCAAGCCGCTGCTGCGTCCATCGTGGTTGAGCGCCGAGCCCCGGATGACGCCGAGGATGGGGTTGCCCTGGGCCAGCGCGTCCGACAGGCGCTTGAGCACGACGACGCCGCACCCTTCCCCGCGCGAGAAGCCATCCGCCGACGCATCGAAGGTCTTGCACCGACCATCGACCGCCAGCATCCGGTTCTGGCACTCGAACATCATGGTGATGGGGGACAGGCTCAGGCTGACGCCTCCCGCGAGGGCCAGGTCGCTCTCGTCGTTGCGCAGGCTCTGGCACGCCAGGTGGACGGCGACCGCGGAGGATGAACAGGCGGTGTCCACGGTGAGCGCCGGCCCCTGGAGGCCCAGCGTGTGGGCGATGCGCCCCGCCGCCATGGACGGGTAGTTGAGGGACGCGGAGTGCATCTCCACGCCCGCGGTGATGCCGAGCACGTTGTAGTCGTTGTGCATCAGCCCCACGAAGACACCGGTGCGGCTCCCGGTCAGCCCCGCGGGAGGGATGCCCGCGCGCTCCAGGGAGCGCCAGCACTCCTCGAGCAGCATGCGCTGCTGCGGATCCATGTCCTTCGCGTCGCGCGGAGGGATGCCGAAGAACGCGGGCTCGAACAGGTCGACGTTCTCGATGAAGGCGCCCCGGCGCGTGTACACCTTCCCCTTCGCGCCCGGCGTGGGGTCGTAGATTTCGTCGATGTTCCAGCGCTCGGGAGGCACCTCGCGGGTCGCATCGCCTCCCTCGCGGAGGAATTGCCAGAAGGTCTCCGGCAGCTCGCCTCCGCCAGGGAAGCGGCAGGACATGCCGACGACGGCGATGGGCTCCGCGGCCAGGAGGTCCTTCTTGGCGCGGAGCTGGTTCGCGAGATAGGCGAGCTTGACGGCCGGCAGCTCGCAGATGCGTGTCGGTAGTTTCGCCATCCGGTCCTCAGCGGGTGAGCGCGCTCACCAGCTCCTGGTCGATGAGTGAGGTGAGCTCCTGCTCCGACAGCGCCTGTATCTCCGCGGTCAATGCGTCCTCCCGCGTCGGGCCCTCCAGTGGCCGCTGGGTGGGCTCGCCCAGCCCCAGCTCTCCCGCGAGGTGCGTGACGAGCCCCGACACCGAGGGAAAATCGAAGACCAGCGTGGAGCGCAGGCTCTTGCCGAGGCTGCTCGCGAGCCGGTTCTTCAGCTCCACCGCCAGCAGTGAATCGAAGCCCAGGTCGAAGAGCCGCTCGCCACCGGAGAGCCGCTCCGACTCCGCCAGCCCCAACGTGCGTGCGACCTGCTCCGCCACGTGCTGGCGCAGCAGCTCCAACCTCCGGTTCGGCGCGGCCGCGTCCAGTCGCGCGCGGAAGGAAGGCGCCCGCGGCTCCATCGGCGCGCCTCCCAGCAGGCCCTGGAAGAAGGCCTGACGCGAGAGTCCCGGCCACTGCTCCGCGAGCCGGGTCCAGTCGATGGGGAAGACACCGAGCGAGGTGTTCGCTCCCCCCATGAGGCGCTCCAGAACCTCCAGCCCCCGCTCCACCGGAATCGTCCCGAAGCCCAGGGCAGCGGGCGACCTCGCCGACGCCGGGCCCATTCGCGCGGCCATCCCCGTCTCTGCCCAGGAGCCCCAGTTGAGGGTCAGCGCGGGGTACCCCTGCGCGCGCCGGAGCTGGGCCAGTGCATCGAGGAACGCGTTCGCGGCGACGTAGTTGGACTGCCCCGGCGTTCCCAGCACCGAGGCCGCCGAGGAGAAGCAGACGAAGAAATCCAGCGGCATCCCGGCGGTGAGCACGTGAAGGTTCCACGCGCCCTGGACCTTGGGTGCCAGCACTTCGCGGAAGCGCTCCGCCGTCTGATGGGCCAGGGTGCCGTCGCGGAGGACTCCCGCGGCGTGGAAGAGTCCTCGCAGCGGAGGAGCGTCGTTCAGCTGGGCCAGGGCCGCCGCGAGCTCGTCGCGAGAAGCCAGGTCCGCCAGGGCCACACGGATGTGGACGCCTCGCGCCGTCAGCGCGTCGAGCTGCCGCTGGGTCTCCGCCGATGGCCCATGCCGCCCCAGCAGGATGAGGTGTCGCGCGCCCCGGTCCGCCAGCCACCCCGCGAGTCGGAGTCCAAGCCCGCCCAGTCCACCCGCGACGAGGTAGGACGCGTCCGAGGAGAGCTCCAGCTTCCGCGTCACCGCGCGAGCGCGGGCGCGCTCCAAGCGAGCGACGGACAAGCCCTCCGCGCGCACGGCGACCTGCTGCTCCTGCTCGGCCAGCGCGAACGCACGCAGGCAGGCCTCGGCCTCCCCGTTGACGGGCGCACCGGGGAGGTCGACCCGGAGGCAGCGCAGCTCCGGCAGCTCCGTGGACACCGCCTGCCCGAGGCCCCACAGCGGCGCCTGCGCGATGCGCGGCTCGTGGGCATCGGAGACAGCGCTTGAGTGCCTCGGGTGATGAGCATCAACCGGGGCGTCCAGGAAGCTCGCGTCAGGGCCTGCACCAGGTGCAGCGCGCCCTCGCAGCTCGACCCCTCTTCATCGTCGCCCCACAGGTACACGAGGCCGTGCGGAGCCGCGCCGTGCCACTGCGAGAACAGGTGGTCGAAGTGGTCGGGCCTCGCGGGGTCCACGGAGAGGCCCTTGCGTACGCGGGTGACTCGGGCACCCCGCTGTTCGAGCAGCGCGGCCAGCGAGTCCCCGACGTCCTCATCGCCGATGAAGACGACCCAGTGCTGCCCCGCCGGGCGCAGCTCGCCCTGGGAGGCACACGGGCGCCAGGTGACGCGGTACAGCCAGTCCTGCCAGTCCACATCGAGGCCGCGCAGCAACACCTCCCGCTCGGCCTTGCGGACGGAGAGCCCGGTGAGGGACGCGACCACGCTGCCGTCCTCGGCGCAGAGGGTCATGTCGGTGGTGGGGCGTTCCGTCGAGCCGGCCTGGGCGCGCTGCGAGGCGAAGGTCCAGAGGCGCGCGGGCAGGCGCTGGTAGAGGTCGAGGCGGTGGATGGCGACCGGGAGCAGCAGCGCGTCGTCTGGCGACAGGGGCGTGACGGCGGCCGCGGTCCGGAGGCACGCATCGAGCAGCGCCGGATGGGCGCGGTAGCCCACGCCACGCGCTTCCACCTCGCTGAAGGAGCACGCGGCCCCAGGCCCCCGGTGCAGCGACGACAGCACTCGCAGCGAGGGGCCGTAGTCGAGCCCGCGCTGACGAATCGCCTCGGAGAAGGCCTCGAGGTCGACGGGGCTGGGGCAGTCTTGCCGTCGTGCCTCCAGCGCCACCCGAGGCGGCGGCGTCGCACCGGGCGCGTGGACCCGACAGGTCAGGTGGGTGCTCCAGGAGGAGCGCTCGCCCCGCCCTTCGTCCTCCCGGCTCATCACGGTGCACGTGAAGCCCGCGGCGCCCTGCTCCTCCAGGAGCGTCTGGACGACGCGCGTGCGCGACTCCGGCAGGATGAGCGGCTGGTGGAGCGTCACCGCCTCCAGCGTCATGGACTCCGAGCCCGACACCTGCGCCACGGCCGAGGCCACCATCTCCACGAAGGCCGCGGCGGGGACCACCGCCTTGCCGAACACGCGGTGGTCCTCCAGGAGTGGAAGGGCCCGCGCCTCCAGCTCTCGCGAGAAGACGGCGGTGCCTTCACGCAGCGCCACGGAGTCCCACCGCTCACCGAGCAGTGGATGCACCGCGGGCCTCGTGGGACGTGACCAGGGCGCGGGAACGTCCAGCCAGTGCCGCTGCCGCTCGAACGGATAGGTCGGAAGGGCGATGCGCCCGCGTGCGCCATCGACGCGCGCCAGGTCCACCGTCGCGCCACGCACGTAGAGCTCCGACACGGCGCGCAGCAGTCCCATCCGGTCCGAGCGACGCGGGTGCAGCGTCTCCAGCCACAGGGCGGATTCGGAGGCCGCGAGGTCTCGCGCGAGGTTCGACAGGACCGGCTTCGGACCCACCTCGAGGAAGGCGCGCACCCCACGCTGGAGGAGCGTGCGGAGTCCCTCCGCGAAGCGGACCGGCTCGCGGCAATGCCGGACCCAATAGTCCGGACACGTGAAGCCCTCCCCTGCCTCGGCGCCGTCGAGGTTGGAGATGAGGGACACCCGCGGCGCCTGGAGGCGCACACCGGCGACGACGCGCGCGAACGACTCCAACATCGGCTGCATCAGCGGCGAGTGGAACGCATGCGAGACCTTCAGGCGCTGGCTCTCGATGCCCTCGGCGGCCAGCTCGCGCGCGATGGCGTCGAGCGACTCCCGCGCTCCGGAGATGACCGTGTTCCTTGGCCCATTGAGCGCCGCCAGCGACACCCGCTCATGCCCCGCCACGGCTCGGAGGACTCGCGCTTCGTCGGTGAAGAGGGCCAGCATGGCGCCGCGCTCGGGCAGCGCCTGCATCAGCCGCGCGCGCTCGGCCACCAACGGGAGCCCGGCCTCGGCGGTCAGGGCGCCGGCGAAGATGGCGGCGGCATACTCACCGACGCTGTGCCCCAGGACCGCGTCGGCGTGGAGGCCCCACGAGCGCAGCAGACCGGCCACCGCCAGCTCGAGCGCCACGATTGCCGGCTGCGTGTACCGCGTCTCGTCCAGCGCGCCCGCGTCGCCCTGGAACAGCACCTCGGTCAGCGGCCGGTCGAGATGGGGGCGGAGGATCTCCTCGTAGTGGAGGAGGTCGCGACGGAAGCCCGGCTCCGTCTCGAACAGCTCCCGCCCCATGCCCACGTACTGGGCCCCCTGCCCGGTGAAGAGCCACGCGACGAGCGGCGCCTCCGGGCCTCGCTGCCCTTCGACCCAAGCGCCGGTGGTTCGGGACTCGCCACGGCTGAAGTCGCGCAGGGCGGCGGCCAGGTCCTCGGAGGTCGAGGCCACGAAGGCCACGCGCTCCTCCAGCGAGCTCCGGCTGACCCTCGCCGTGTGGCAGACCTGCGCGAGCGCATCCTCGCGCGCCCCGCCGAGCGCGTCCGCGAACGACGCCGCCAACCGGCGCAGGCTGCCGCTCGTGCGGGCCGAGAGCGTCAAGAGCTGCGGCAGGCGCGCGGTGGCCTGGACGGCCGCCTGTTCCGGACGCGGCGCGGACTCGAGGATGACGTGCGCGTTGGTGCCCGAGAACCCGAACGAGCTCACGGCCGCGAAGCGCGGCGCCTCGGCTCGCCAGTCGCGCCGCGCGGTGGGGACCTCGACGAAGAGCCGGCTCCAGTCGACGTGCGGCGTGGGGGTCCGCAAGTGGAGGTGGGGAGGAATCGCCTCGTTCGCCAGACACAGGGCGGCCTTCATCAGCCCCGCGATGCCCGCCGCGCCCTCCAGGTGGCCCAGGTTCGTCTTCACCGAGCCCACCATCAGGGGCTGCTCGCGCGTCGCCCTGTCCCCGTAGACCGCGGCGAGCGCCTCCAGCTCGATGGGATCACCGAGCGCCGTCCCGGTCCCATGGGCTTCGACGTAGCCCACGCGCGCCGCATCGACGCGCGCATCCCTCAGTGCCTCCGCGAGGACCTGTCGCTGCGCGAGCCCGTTCGGGACCGTCAACCCGCTGGTCCGGCCATCCTGGTTGACCGCCGAGCCGCGAATCACCGCGACGATGGGGTCCTTGTCCGCGAGGGCATCCGCGAGCCGCCGCAGGACGAGGAGGCCACAGCCCTCCCCTCTTCCCATCCCATTGGCCGCCGCATCGAAGGCCTTGCAGCGCCCGTCCACGGCGAGCATGTGCGCGCGCGACTCAATCAACGTCGCGACCGGCGACAGCACCAGGTTCACCCCGCCCACCAGCGCGAAGTCGACCTCGCGCTGGCGCAGCGAGCGGAGCGCGAGATGGACGGCGACCAGCGACGACGAGCACGCGGTGTCGACCGTGAGGCTCGGCCCCTGGAAGTCGAACGTGTACGACAGCCGCCCCGAGGCGACGCTCGCGCCATTGCCCGAGCCCGTGTGCGCGTCGATGAGCTCGGGGGACTGGGTGGCGAGCTGCGTGTAGTCCTGCCCCATCATCCCGATGAACACGCCCGTTCGGCTTCCTCGCAGGGAGCTCGGGTCGCGCCCCGCGCTCTCCAGTGCCTCCCAGGCGACCTCCAGCAGCAGCCGGTGCTGCGGGTCCATCCGCGCCGCCTCGCGCGGGGAGATGCCGAAGAACCGGGGCTCGAACTGGTCGATGTCCTCCAGGAACGCGCCGTGACGGCAGTAGACCTTCCCCGGCTGGTCGGGCTCGGGGTGATAGAAGGCCTCCGCGTCCCATCGCTCCTTGGGGACCTCGGTGACGGTGTCGACACCGTCGAGGAGCAGTCGCCAGTAGCGACCGGGAGTCGAGGCGCCGCCCGGGAACCGGCATCCCATGCCGACGATGGCCAGGGCCTCATGCCGCTCGCGTGCGTGGGCGTCGAGCTGTGCCTGCGCCTCCTGGAGCTTCAGGAGCGCGCGCTTCATCAACTCCGCATGGTCTGCCTGGGCGGACACGGCGGGCTCCTAGTTCATCTTCGAGAGCTGCTCTTCGAGCAGGTGGGCGAGGTGCGCTTCGGACAGGTTCTCCAGTTCGGACGTGCCCTGCTCCGGGGCTTCGGGAGGGGCGATGGTGGGCGAGGCGAACTCCAGGGGAAGGAACGCGGTGGCGAGCTGCTCCGCGAGCTTCTCGGTGGTGGGGTAGTTGAAGACGAGGGTGGCGGGCAGCGAGAGCCCGAAGCCGCTCTGGAGCCGGTTCTTGAGCTGCAGCGCCGCCAGGGAGTCGATGCCCATCTCGCTGAAGCCTTGCGAGGGGTCGACCGAGGCACCGGAGGCCGCGCCGCGAATCCACGCCACCTGCTCACGCAGGTAGTCCAGGAGCAGCTTGCGACGCTGCGTGACGGGCGAGCGGGCGAGTGTCTCCAGGAAGCGCGCGCGCTCCACGGTCCGCCCCCGGGCCGCGTCGCGCAGCTCGGCGTCGTAGGGCGAGGAGCGGCCACCGCCGAACACCGCCCAGTCGATCTCCGCGACGCCCACCTGCGCGACAGGGCTCGTGAGCAGCGCTTCCAGTGCCGCCAGCCCCTCGCGCACGGGGAGGCTCCCCCAGCCCGGAGTGTGGGAGCGCGCGCCGACGTCCACGCGGGCTCCGGCGTCTCCCGCCCACACCCCCCAGTTGATGCTGAGCCCCGGCAGTCCGAGGGCTCGGCGGTGATGCGCCAACGCGTCCTCGAACGCCGTCGCCGCGCAGTGGTTCGACTGTCCGGCGGAGCCGACCAGGGAGGCCACGGACGAGAACAACACGAAGTGGTCGAGCGCGAGCTTCGAGGTCAGCCGGTGCAGGTTCCACGCTCCCCTCACCTTGGGCCTGAGCACGTTCTCGAAGCGGGCCCAGCGCTGCTGGCGCAGGACTCCGTCATCCAGCACACCCGCCGAGTGGAACACGCCACCCAGCGGCGCGAGCTCGTCGGAGATCTCCCGGAGCACTGCCGCGAGCGCGTCCTCGTCCGCGACGTCCACCTGTCGGTACTCGACGCGCACCCCGAGCGTGCGCAGTCGCGCCAGCCGCTCGGCCGCCTCCGGCCCCACCGCGCCACGCCCCGTCAGCACGAGGCTCCGCGCGCCCCGATTCGCCAGGAGCTCCGCCGTCAGCAACCCCAGCCGACCGAGCCCACCCACCACGAGATAGGTGCGATCCTCCCGGACAGCGTCAGCGCCCGCCCGCCGCGAGGACGCGGGCAGAGCCTCGCGAGCAGAGACCCTGCGCAGCCGTGCGACCTGGCGGCCACCGCGGAAGGCGACCTGGTTGTCCGCCACTTCTGTTCGCGCGTGGAGCTCCCGCGTGAGCGCCTCCACCTGCGCATCCGGTGCGCTCCGTGGATCAAGGTCGACGCACCGGACATCCAGCTCGGAGGACTCGATGGCGACAGGTCGCGCCAGGCCCCAGAGCAGCGACTGTGCAATCCCAGGGAGTGACTGCCCGGTGACGACGGCCTGCGCGCCCCGCGTCACCCACCACACGGCCTGGGAGTATCCACGCTCGATGAGGTAGCGCAGCAGCCCGAGGCCGCCTCCGCATCCGCGCCGCGCGTCCGCGTCGAGGCTCGCCGGGTCGAGGTCCTCCGAATCCGCGCCGTCCAGCCCCCACAGCAGGATGACGTCCGAGAGCGAGGCCGGAAGCCGCAGGGTCCGCAGGGCCTCCGCGAGCACCTCGGGGTCCTCCGGCAACTCGAAGCGCGTGTCGCCGATGGCACGGAACGTCTGGCCGCGGAACGCGATGAAGCAGGTCCGTCCATCCCGTTCGAGTGCTCGCGCGAGCTGCAGCCCCAGCCCACGCTCGTCCGCGAGAATCAGGCACGGTCCGCGCTCCGTCGGAGGGGTGCCCGCCGCCTCCAGCGCGAGCGGCTCCCACCGGCGCTCGTAGAGCCATCCATCCAGCGGTGACTGGGTCGCCGGGCTCAACGCTTCCCGACGGGTCCGCTGGAGCTCCAGTCCGAGGACTCGCGCGCACAGCCTCCCCTCCCTCCCGAAGACGTGGACATCGGCGCGAAGCCGCTTCCACGTGGCATCCAGGGGCAGCACCACCGCGTGGCTCCACATCCGCGCGTCGAGTCCTCCGAACAGCTCGAGGCTCTCCACGTTCATCGGCACATAGAGCTCGGAGCCGCTCGACTCCGGATACACGCCGCCCACCACCTGGAGACACGCATCCAGCAGCGCCGGGTGCGCGAAGAACGCGTCGTGGTCCCCGAGCACGGCGGGCCTCTCGATCCGGGCCAGGACCTGCTCCGACTGTCGGCGCAGCTCGGTGATGCCCTGGAACTCCGCGCCGAAGTCGACCCCGGACTCCCGCGCCCTTCGATAAGGGTCTGGGATGAGCAGCGCGGCCCGCTGCATCGCGAGCACCGCGTCGTATCCCGCTGACTCACCAGGCGCCTCTCCCTCGAGTGGGGCGAGGAGCGTCGCGGTCGCATGAAGGACCCACTCGCCTTCCGCGTCATCCATCGCGCGACTGAAGATGCGCGCCGTCGCCGTGCCAGCCTCGTCCTTGCTCACCGAGCACTGCACCCTGCGACTGGAGTCTCCAGGGAAGGTCATCGCCGCGAGCAAGGACAGGTTCTCCAACCGCGGCGCCTTCGTGCCGAGCAGTCGCGCGCCCGCGGCCAGCGCCATCTCGACGTAGGCCGTCGCGGGCAACGTCGGAGTCCCGAAGACGCGATGCTGCCCCAGGAAGGCCTGCGACGAAGGACCCAGCGTCGACTCGAACAGCAGCGCGTCCGCCCCGAGCACGGCCAACGGCAGGCGCGCGCCGAGCAGGGGGTGCTCCTCCCGGGTGACGCTCGTGCCCTGAAGCCGCTGCAGCCCCGCGCCCTCTTCCCAGTACCTCTGCCGCTGGAAGGGATACGTGGGGAGCGCCACCTTGCGCCGGGTGAAGCCCGCCTCGAAGGCCGTCCAGTCCACGCGGACGCCTCGGACATACAGCGCCGACAGACTCTCCAACATCTGCTGCCAGCCGCCGTCCTCGGGCCGCAGGCTCGGCAGCCACGCGCACTCCCCTTCCGGAACGCACCGCGCCGCCATGCCGAGCAGCGTCGCCTTGGGCCCCATCTCGATGAACACCCGCACCCCGTCGCGGTACAGGTGCTCCACGCCCTGAGCGAACCGCACCGGGTCTCGGAGCTGGCGGCACCAATAGTCCGGCGTGGTGATGGCGTCCGTGATGGGCTCGCCGGTCATCCCGGAGACCATGGGGACGGCGGGCCGCGCGTAGGAGAGCGTGGAGGCGACGGCCCTGAACTCCGGGAGGATGGCCTCGACCATGACCGAGTGGGCCGCGCGCGGAATGTTCAGGCGGCGCACCTTGAGGCCGCGCGACTCCAGGGCCGAGGCCACCTCCCCCAGCTCGCCAGGGGGACCGGAGACGACCACGTTGTCGGGACCATTGAGCGCGGCGATGGAGCAGCTCCATCCGCCTCGCGCCAGGACCTCGCGGACCTCCGCCTCACCCGTGGAGACCGCGAGGTTTCCGCCCTCGGGGAGCTGATGCATCAGCCGGCCGCGGTGGATCGCCAGCTTCAGTCCGTCCTCGAGGCTGAACACCCCCGCGAGGCACGCCGCCGCCAGCTCTCCCGTGCTGTGTCCGAGCAGGACATCGGGCTGGATGCCCCAGGACATCCACAGCTCGGCCAGCGCGTACTCGAGCGCGAAGAGCACCGGCTGCGCGTAGTCGAACTGGTCGATGGGCGAGTCGTGTCCCGGCTCCAGATAGAGCACGGAGTGGAGCGAGCGTCCCCAGACGTCACGCAGCAGCACATCGAACGCATCGATGCGGCGGCGGAAACCCGGATGCGTCGGATAGAGCTCGCGAGCCGCGCCGACGTACTGCGAGCCCTGCCCCGAGAAGAGGAACGCGACCTTCGGCGACGACCTCGCGTCGAGCACGCCGTGTACCAACCCCGGACGCTCCTCGCCCCTCGCCGCGGCGCCGAGCGAGGCGGCCATGGCACCACGCTCCGAGGCCACCACCGCGAGCCGATGCTCGAAGGCGACCCGGCCCGTGTTCGCGGAGAAGCACACGTCCGCGAGCGACACGTCGGTTCCCTCCAACAGCGCCTGGTACTGGCCCGCGAGCAACCGCAGCGCCGCGTCATTGCGCGCCGAGAGCGTCAGGACATGACGGGGGCGATCCGCGCCGGAGGCCTCGGGCACCTGTGCCGCGGGAGCCTCTTCCACCACCACATGCGCGTTGGTGCCGCCGATGCCGAAAGAGCTGACTCCGGCGCGGCGCGGGCCGCTCGCCACATTCCACGGCGTGGCCTTGTCGACCACGAAGAACGGGCTGTGCTCGAAGTCGATGCGCGGGTTCGGCGCCTCGAAGTGAAGCGAGGGCGCGAGGGTGCGGTGCTGGAGGGACAGCACGACCTTGATGAGCCCGGCGATTCCCGCCGCGCTGTCCAGGTGCCCGATGTTGCTCTTCACCGAGCCCAGCGCACAGGACCGGGACTCCGCCTGCTCACCGAAGGCCCGGGTCAGCGCCGCGACCTCGATGGGGTCGCCCATGGCGGTCCCCGTCCCGTGCGCCTCGACGTAGGAGATGCTCCGAGGGTCGATGCCGGCGCGCTGGTGCGCCCGGCGGACGACGTCGGATTGCCCTTCGACACCGGGCGCCATGAAGCCGACCTTCCGGTGCCCGTCGTTGTTGATGGCGGAGCCCTTGATGACCGCGAGGACCCGGTCCCCATCGGCGAGCGCTCGCTTCAGGCGCTTGAGCACGACGACGCCGGCGCCGCTTCCAGGGAGGGTGCCGCTGGCCCGGGCATCGAACGGCCGGCAGTGGCCGTCCTTCGAGAAGATGCTGCCCTCTTCGTAGAGGTAGCCGACCTTGTGCGGGACCTTGATGGCCACCCCGCCCGCGAGCGCCATGTCGCAGCGTCCGTCGAGCAGCGCGTCGCAGGCCGTCGACACGGCGACGAGCGACGTCGAGCAGGCCGTCTGGAGGTTCAGGCTCGGACCGCGCAGGTCGAGCTTGTAGGACGTCTGCGTCGCCAGGAAGTCCTTGTCCTGGGACACGAGGTCCTGGAAGAAGCTGAGCGGCCGCGTGAGGTCCGGATACGGATAGCGGTAGTGGCTGACGCTCTTGCCCGCGTAGACACCGACGACGGCGTCGCCCGCGCCAGGTGGGTAGCCCGCGTGTTCGAGCGCCTCCCACGAGCACTCCAGGAACACGCGCTGCTGAGGGTCCAGCGAGCGCGCCTCGCGGGGGGTGAGGGAGAAGAAGTCGGCGTCGAACGCGTCGAAGTCCTCCATCACCGCCGAGGCGCGGACGTAGCGCGGGTCCCGGAACGCCGACTCGCTCACGCCCGCGGCCCGCAGGTCGTCATCGGTGAAGGTGCCGACGGACTCGACGCCATCCACCAGGTTGCGCCAGAACGCATCGAGCGTGGCCGCGCCGGGGAAGCGTCCGCTCATCCCGATGATGGCGATGTCCCGGTCCTCCTGCGTCGGAGGTGCCTCGACGACGGGCGTGGTACGCGCCGCGGTCCCCGGAGCGCCGAGTCGCGCCGCGAGCGAGCGGACCGTCGGGTTCCCGAACAGCTCGACGACGGGGATGGTCAGCGCCAGGGCCTGCTTGATGCGCAGGTGGAGCTGGATGAGGTGCACGGAGTTGGCGCCGAGCTCGAAGAAGTTGGTATCCGGATGGACCGCCGGAATCCCCAGCACGGCCCCGACGGCCTTGGACAGCGCGTCCTGGAGCGCGCGCGTCCCTTCGCCGCCCCCTATCGCCGGGGGCGGCCGCGATGCGGGGTCCTGCTTCGCCTGGGCGACCTCGTCGGGGTGAGGCAACGCCCGGCGGTCCACCTTGGCGTTGCGGGTCAGCGGAAGGGCGTCCAGCACGACATACGTCGCGGGCACCATGTGCTCGGGGAGCACGCGCGAGAGGAACTCGCGGACACGCCTCGTGTCGAGCTCCCGCGCACCGTCCGCGAGGACGACATATGCGACGAGTCGCTTCTCATGGTGCTCACCGACGGCCCCCACCACGGCGGCGCGGATGTCCGGAGCACGGAGCAGCGCCGCTTCGATTTCTCCGGGCTCGATGCGCTGTCCACGGATGGAGAGCTGGAAGTCGACGCGGCCGAGGAACTCGATGGTGCCATCGGGCAGATACCGGCCGAGATCTCCGGTGCGATAGATGCGCTCGCCCGTGCGAGGGTGGACGGTGAACTTCCGCGAGCCCGCCCCCGCGCCGATGTAGCCCAGGGCCACGCCAATGCCCGCGCAGCACAGCTCGCCGGGGACCCAGACAGGCCGCTCCTCCAGCCGTTCGTCCAGCACGTAGTACCGGGTGTTGGCGATGGGCTTGCCGTACGGAATGCTGCGACGACGCTCGTCCGCCTCCTCGACGGGATGGGTGATGTTCCAGAGCGACGTCTCGGTCGGTCCGCCGACGCTCACCACCTTCACACCGCCGAAGCGCGCGCGCAGGCGCCCGGGGAGCGTGACGGCGATCCAGTCGCCCCCCAACATCACGAGCCGCAGCGGACACGCGAGCCGGACGTTGCCTCCCTCGAGGTACGTCAGCAGCATCTCCATCATCGCCGGCACGGTGCTCCAGAGCGTGACGCCGTGACGGGCCATCAGCTCGACCCAATGCGAGGGGTCTCTGCGCCGGGAGGCATCGGGCATCACCACCGTGCCGCCCGCGCTCAGCGTTCCGAAAACGTCGTAGACGGAGAAGTCGTGGTGGAGGGCGCTCAGGGCGATGAGCCGGTCATCCGGCCCGACGCCGTACTTGCGGTTCGTCCACTCGATGGCGTTGACCATCCCCGCGTGCGTGAGCATCGCCCCGTTGGGCTGGCCCGTGGATCCGGACGTGTAGAGGATGTGCGCGAGGTCCTCGGGCCGCTGCGCGGTCGACAACGGCGCGTCGGGGTACTCACCGAAGGCCTCGGGGGTGAGGACCAGCACCTGGACGGACCCGGGCCACGAGTCCCGGGCGAACTTCGGCTGGGTCACCACCCGCTCGACGCCGCCGTTGCGCATCATGAAGGAGCGCCGCTCCAGCGGCAGGCCCGCGTCGATGGGCAGGTACGCGGCGCCCGAGGCCAGGACGCCGAGCACCGCGACGACCTGCTCCCACCCCTTCTCCATCACCACCGCGACCACGTGATTGGGCGCGGCGCCACGCTCGCGCAGCACATGGCCCAGGCGGTTGGCGCGGCGGGCCAGCTCGCCATAGCTCAGCGTGCACCCCTCGGCGACCAGGGCGAGTGCGTCGGGACGCGCGGCGGCGTTCCGGTAGAAGCCCGTGTGGAGCAGCTCACCACTCAGCGGACGGGCCGTGTCGTTGACGCGGGAGATGAGCTCGCGCTGGCGCGGCGGAAGCAGGTCCAGGTCCGCGCGCTCCCAGGCCGCGTCGTCCTCCGCCAATCGGAGGAGCAGCGCGTGGAAGCTGGCGAACATGTCCTCCAGCATCCCGGACGGGAAGAGTTCCTCCGCCACGTCCCAGTTCAGGAAGACGCCGCCCCGCTGGTAGACGATCTGAAGGTCGATCCACACCTGTGGCGTCTGCGTGAGGGCCTCGACGAGCCCGCCGAACGACTCCGCCAGGAAGTCCACCCAATGCGAGTCCCCGCTCCGGGAGTGGGAGGCGAAGCTCGTCATCACCACGGGCATGATGGCGCCGGAGATGCGCCCCTGGGCGCGGAACAGCTCTCGCAGCAGCTCGACGCCGCTCACCTCGCGATGTTCGAGCGCGAGGAGGAGCTGCTCGCGAATCGCCAGCGCGCGCTCGGTGAAGCTGCGCTCCGGATGGTGGTCCACCTCGACCAGCGTGAAGCTGGCGAAGGTGCCGATGATGTCGTTGACCTGGGGGTGGACGGGCAGCCGGTTGAAGTGCGGGACGTTGAGCGTGAAGCGCGGGCCACGGCTCCAACGGGCGATGACCTCCGCGTACGCGGCCAGCAGCAGCTCGGGCTCGGTCAGCCGGCGTGCACGGGCCCGCTGCTTGAGCCGCTGCCACACCTCCGCGTCCACGCGCGCGAACCAGCGGCGGAAGCGCGGGCGCCGGAGCGTGCGGGGGTCCTTCTCCAGCGGGAGGTCCGGCGCGGGTGGAAGGTGCGGGAGGCGCGCGCGCCAGTATTCGAGCGAGCGCGCATGGCGGGCATCTCGGGCATGGTGCACGGCGAGCGAGTAGTCCCGATACGACAGCGTGAGGGGCGCGACTGTGGCTTCGGGGTGCCGGTAGAAGTGAACCAGGTCCCGGTAGAGGAGCTGGAAGCTGTACCCATCGATGAAGGTCCCATCGATGCTCATGAAGAGGCGCACGCGGTCGCCGTCGAGCAGACACGCGCGCAGCTCGAACAAGGGCCACTGGTCGAGCGGGAGCACCTGCTGGGACAGCCGCTCGCGGATGGCGACGAGGCGTGCCTCTGCCTCTTCCTGGCCGCGCCCGCGCAGGTCCTCAACGGGCAGGTGGTAGCGAGGGACGGAGGGGAGGATCTGCTGTTGGAAGCCCGGGGCCTCCACGGCGCGCAGCATCTCGTGTCGGTCCACGACCCGGTTCCACGCCTCCTCGAAGCGCGCGAGGTCGAGCGCGGGGCAGTCGAGCTCGTTGTACGCGTGCATCGACGCGTTCATCTCCAGCTCGGCCTGTCGGCCCACGCTGTAGGCCTGCTGGAGCTCGGTCATCGGGAACGGCAGGTGCCGCTCCTCGGGCCGAGGAACCACCTCCAAGGGAGTGCCTGACAGAGGCTCGTCCCGCTCCGACAGGAGTGCGCGGAGCGCCGCCTTGTGCTCCATGAGCTGTTCGCGCAGGTGCGGGGGAAGCACCCCGTCCGGCGCGTCGACGGCCAGGTGCTCGCCGTCCACGCTCAGCGTGATGCCGTGAGCGGCCAGCGACTGGAGGAGCTCCGCCAGCGTCATAGGAGGACCCGCTTGGTGTCGGTGCGCGCCGAGGACACTCCGCCCATCACGCTGGCGACGGCGAGCTTCTCCAGCAGCTCGGCCGCCACCTGCCCGATGGAGCCGTCATCCACGAAGCGCTTGAGGGGCAGCCCCACCTCGAGCTCGCCCAGGACCAGGTCGCGCAGCTCCAGCGCCATGATGGAATCGAGGCCCAGCGACTCGAACGAATCCGTCGCCGCGAGACGCTCGGGAGCCAGTCGGCAGACCTGGGCCACCATGTCCTTCAGCCGGGCCTCCATCATCTGGGAGCGCGCGGAGCCCTCCAGCGAGAGCAGCACCTCGCGGAGCTTGCGCGGCTCAGCCTCCGCGGCGGGCGCGTGGACCCGGGGACGGAACAGGGACGAGCGCGCCACGGACGGGTGACTGCGTGCCCAGCGCTCCGCATCGAAGCGGGCGATGGCGCGGACCACGGGGGCTTCCGCGAGCGTGAGGGCCATGGCGGACAGCGCGGCGTCGACGGACATGGGCTCCATGCCGTGCTCGGCGAGTCGGGCACCGCGCCTGGCGTCCGCGGCGGCCATGCCGACCTCCGCCCAGCTTCCCCACTGGAGGCTGATGGCGGGCAGCCCCCGTGCGCGACGAAGGTGGGCCAGCGCATCGAGGAAGGCGTTCGCCGCGGCGTAGTTGGCCTGCCCCGGAGCGCCCAGCAACGAGGCGGTCGATGAGAACAGGACGAACTGCTCCAGCGAGTCATCCGTGGCCAGTGTGTGGAGGTTCCAGGCGCCGTCCACCTTGGGGCCCATGACGCGGTCGAAGCTCCGGGGCTCCAGTTGGAGCAGGGAGCCGTCGGCCAGCACACCCGCGCAATGGAAGAGCCCGCCGAGGGGAGGTCCTCCACTGCGCACCGAGCGCAACAGGTCCGCGACCGCCTCGGACTGGCTCACATCGACGGAGAAGACGTCCACCCGCGCTCCCGTGGCGCGCATGGGAGCCAGGGCCCGACGCGCCTCCGGCGTCTCTCCCATCCGGCCGCAGAGCGCGAGGTGACGCGCGCCGTGGTCCACCAGCCAGGAGGCCAACCTGAGCCCGATGCCGCCGAGCCCGCCCGTGATGAGGTACGTGCGGTCCGCTCGCGGACGGAACGGCTTCGTGGAGGGACGACGTCCTTGGGTGAGCGTCGGGACCAGCCGTCTGTCTCCGCGCAGCGCGACCTCGTCGTCCTCCGCGCCGGGCGAGGAGGAGCGACGGAGCTCGTCCACGAGCAACCGCGACGAATCCACCCCCGACGCGGAGTCGACGTCGATGCGGAGGCACCGCAGCTCGGGGTGCTCGTAGGCGATGACCCGCCCGAGCCCCCAGAGGGAGGCGCCCAGGAGAGACACCGACTCCGAGCCTCCGCCCACGGCCTGCGAGCCTCGGGTGATGAGGTACAGCCGAGGGGGCCTCTCCAGCGTCGCGCGGGCCAGGGCCTGAACGAGCGAGGTCAGGGCGACGGCCTGGGCCCGGACATCACGGGGCAAGGACTCGGGGTTTCCGGCGCGAGCCAGGAAGAGCACTCCGCGAAGCGGCTGGTCAGCGGAGCAAAGCTCGCGCAGCAACATCGAGAAGGACGCGACCTGGGTGAAGTCGAGACGATGGTCGCGATCCGACACGCGCTCGAAGGCAGCGCCTGGACGCGCCAGCACCACTTCGCCTCCCGCATCGGCCAGTGCATCACGGAGCGACTGGGTGGCCTCCGGTTCCTCGGAGACGATGAGCCAGGTGCCATCCAGTCGGGCCTGCGCGTGCTCCGACTCACGAGGGCTCCACGAGAGTTCGTGAAACAACTCCGCACCCGCGGCGGCATCTTCGACCACCACGGGCGCGATCTCGCCGTCCCACCAGAAGCGCTCGCGCTGCCACGGGTAGGTCGGAGCGACGACCTTCCTCCCCTCCGGGAAGAGGTGCTCGAAGCGGAGAGGGAATCCAGCACAGTAGAGCCTCGCGGCGAGGGTCAGCAGCTCCTGACGGGTCCCCAAGCCGGCCTGCAGCACGAGCACGTCCCGGCCCCGGCGCTGCGCTGCCGCTTCCAACGCTTCGCCGAGAGAGGCCTCACACGCCAGCGACAGGTAGACGGAGGCGCTCCGCTCCATCAACTGTTCGGCGGACAGGTCCACGTCGGGAGCATCCCGGTTCGCCAGGTCGCCAGCTGTCCCGTTTGCTCCCGCGTCCAGCCACGCCTCCTCTCGGAAGGACAGGAAGGCGCACTTCGCCGGACGGACAGGAAGCGAGCCAGGCGAGAGAACCCCCAGGACGCTCCGGAGCGCCTCCTCCACGGTGAGCAGGCCCGCGATGACGGCGGCGGAGATTGAACCCACGCCATGACCGGCGACAGCGGACGGCTCGACGCCGAAGGCGCGCCACATCTCCGCCAGGGCGAGCTGACAGATGAGGAGGAGCGCTGCATCCCCCTCGTGCCCACCCATCGGCTGGAACACCGACTCACCCTGCGTTCTGCCGACGAGGCCATCGCGGCTCTCGCCATGGGGACGGCGCGCAGCCACCTCGTCGCGCCCCTGCGCGAGCACCGAATCGCCCGCCTCGCCGACGAAGCCATCGCGCCCGTCGATAGGGCGAAGGCGTGCAGCCGCCTTCGTGCGCTCCTGCTCGGCCACCGACTCGCCCGCCACCTCGTGGGCGAGGCCGTCGCGTTGGTCGGCGGAGCGCAGGTGCCCGGCCTCACGCTCACGCGCAAGTTCGAACACGGACACGCCCGCCACCTGCCGGAAGACGCCGTCGAGCTGCTCGACGTGGCGAAGGAATGCCTGCTCCTGGCCATGCTCCGCGCGCATGCGCCCACGGGCCGCGGAGACGTCATCTCCCAACACGAAGACCACGCCACGTCCGCCCGAGCCCTTGAGCCGCCCCTGGAACGCCCCCTCCCCCTCGCGCCCCTCCGAAGCGCGGCGCAGCAGCGCCTGCAGCTCCTCGCGCGTCCTGGCAACCAAGGCGAGGCGCCGCTCGTGGTGCGCACGTCCCGCCCCCGCCGTGAAGCATGCATCCCGGAGGTTCATCCCCGGCAACTGACGCGACCACGCCCCAGCCAACTCCCTCAGCGCGGCCTCGCCACGCGCCGAGAGCGGCAACAGGTAGGGCCCCACATCCGGAGCGGCAGCCACCGTCTCCCGATGCGCTTCGAGCAGCGCATGAGCATTCACCCCGCTCATCCCGAACGAGCTCACGGCGACCCGATGCGGACGACCCAGCTCCGGGAGGGACCTGCGCTCGCGCACCACTTCGAGACCGGAGCCTTCCCAGGTGAACTCGGGCGTCGGGTGCTCGAAGTGCACAGCGGGCGGGACCTCCCCCGTCTGCAGGACCGTCACCGCCTTGATGATCCCCGCGATTCCCGCCGCCGCTTCGGTGTGACCGATGTTCGGTTTGACAGAGCCGATCCACAGCGGCCGCGCCGAGCCCCGCCCACGCCCGTAGACCCTGGCAATCCCCTCCAGCTCGATGGGGTCTCCGAGCCGGGTCCCCGTCCCATGGGCCTCCAGGTAGTCCACCTGCCCCGCCTCGAGTCCCGCGCGCTCCAGCGCGAGCCGATACAGCGACTCCTGCGCTCGGACATTGGGCACCGTCAGCCCACCGCTCGCGCCATCATGGTTCGTCGCCGTGGCTCGAATCGTCGCGAGGATTCGATCTCCATCCCGGACGGCGTCCCGCTGCCGCTTCAGGATGATCACGCCACATCCCTCCCCCTGCACCATCCCGTCCGCGTCACGGTCGAAGGCGCGGCAGGTCTGGCGAGGAGAGAGCGCCCCCGCCTTGGCCAGGAACACACTCAGATGCGGCGCCAGGAGGAGCTTCACGCCGCCCGCGATGGCCACCGTCGACTCGCCCGCGCGCAGGCTCTGGCAGGCCAGATGCACCGCGACCAGCGAGGACGAGCAAGCCGTGTCCACGGCCATGCAGGGCCCCTCCAGGCCCAGCAGATACGAGAGGCGCCCGGCGACATAGCTCGCGTCCACGCCCGTCGAGTAGTGCGCGTCGACGCGCTCCAACCCACCGTCCGCGATCAGCGCGTAATCCCGAGCGTGGATGCCGGCGAACACGCCTGTCCGCGTCCCCGCGAGCCGGTGCGGCGAGAGCCCCGCGTCCTCGAGCGCCTCCCAGCTCACCTCCAGGAAGAAGCGCTGCTGCGGGTCCATCCCCTCCGCCTCCCGTCGGGAGATGCGGAAGAACTCCGCGTCGAACCGGTCGACGCCTTCCACGAACGCCGCCCGGCGCATCGTCGTCCTGCCAGGCGCGGACGGCTCAGCGTCATGAGCGCCCCGCAGCGCTCGACGCTCAGCGGGGACGTCCGTCACCGCGTCACCCGAACTCCAGAGCAGCTCACGGAAACGTGCGGGATTCGAGGCTCCGCCTGGAAACCGACAGCCCATCCCGATGATGGCGATGGCGCCGTCGTCAGCCCGGGCGACAGCCCCGAGCTTCCGCTGGAGCTTCTCGATGGTCAGCAAGGCCTGCTGCAGCGGCGTCAACTCCACGCCCGCACCGTCCTCGCGGCTCATCCCTCCACCTCCTCGTGGTCGAGCTCCGCGAGCTTCCGCGCAATCAGCTCGCGGGCCTGCGCCTCCGACAACCCGGAGATGCGCTCCACCAGCCCCGCGTCCTCGTCAGACGCCCGAGCGCCCCCCGCCCGCGAATCCAGGAGCCCCCGCAGGCCCGTCGCCAGCGAGTCCAACCGTGGATGCTCGAAGAGGAAGGTCGTCGGCACCGCCACGCCCAGCTCCCGCGTCAGCCGACCCGAGAGCATCACCAGGGACACCGAGCTCATTCCCAGCTCGAACAGCGTCCGCCCTCGCCAGTCCAGCTCCGCGGGCTCCACCTCCAGCACCGCCGCCACCTGCCCCAGGAGGAACTCCAGCAGCCGGGCCTCGCGCGCTGGTGTGGTTCCCTCCCGGAAGTCCATTCCCGTGGCCGTCCTGGGCACGGGCGCCTCGGCGGACTCCGGCCTCGAACGCGAGGGAGCACGAGACACCACCTCGGGCGAAAGCCACTCCGGCCACAAACGCTGTCTCTGAAAGGGATAGGCCGGAAGACTTACACATCGTCCTTCGAGCCCTGGGAAGGCCTCGCGGCAAACCCTGCCTTTCTCCAGATAGGTCCGCCCCGCCTCGACCCAGTGGCTCGGCAGGCCCTCCTCCACCCAGAGGGTCTGTTCCGGAGAACCGATGAATGCCTTCAGCATTCGCATCAATCCTTCCCGCCCCCCGGCGAGCATCGCGGCACGATGGCGATGGTGCTGCCGCTTGAACATCGCGGTAAAGCAGACATCCCCGAGCCGGATAGCAGAGTCTGCGTTCTCCGAAAGGAAATCCAGAACCTGCTGGGACTGCTGCCTGAGTGCCTCCGGGGTCAGCGCGGAGAGCACCAGGAGGTGGTTCGACGAGATGGCCGCAAGCCCTTGCATGAGAGGAAATTCCGGGACGGACTCCAGGACGACAAAGGCATTGGACCCACCCAGGGAGGTAGACACGACGCCAGCGCGTGCGGGTCGACCTGCCCCGCGGTCTGACCAGGCCTCCAGGCTTGACTGGATTTGCAGCCCCAGCTCGTCGAAAGCGAGTGTGGGATTAGGGGAATCCACATGAATCGTCGGTGGTAGGGTGCGGTGGTACAGCGACAGGCAGACCTTGATGAGCTGCGCGATGCCAGCCGCCGCCCCCAGATAGCCCAGGTTGTTGCTGATCGCGCCCAGCCGGCAGGGCTCCGAGCGCGCGCCACCCAGCGCCTCGGCGATGGCGAGGGCCTCGGCCGCGTCGCCCTTGAGGAAGGCCGAGCCGTGCAGCTCCACGTAGTCCAGGCTGGCGGCCTCCACGCCGCCCCGTGAGCAGGCCTGACGGATGACGTCCGTCTGCGCCTCGATGCTGGGCGCCATGATCCACTCGTTGCGGCCGTTGTGGTTCACGGCGCTGCCACGGATCACCGCGTACACGCGATCACTCGGGTCCACCCGGGACAGCGGCTTGAGGACGAGCATCCCGGCGCCCTCGCCACGGATGTAGCCATCCGCTCCGGCATCCAGGGTCCGGCACTCCCCGCGCGCCGACAGCACCCCGGCCTGGGAGAGCATGATGCTGCTGTCCGGAGAGAGCATCAGCTCCACGCCACCTGCGAGCGCGCAGTCAACTTCTCCCAACATCAGACTTCTACAGGCCTCATGTACGGCCGTCGTCGACGAGGCGCAGCCCACGCTGGAGCAGGTGCTGGGCCCCCGGAGGTCGAAGGCATGGGAGATGCGATTGGCCGCGAAGGACGGCGTGGTGCCCAGCACGGAATACCCATCCAGCGCCCCCCAGTCCCGCGCCAGCATCCGCTGGAAGTCATTGAAGTTGACCCCGACGAAGACCCCGGTGCGGCTGCCTCGGAGGGAATCCAGGGGGAGGCCCGCGTCCTCCAGCGCGTGCCACGCGCACTCGAACAGCACGCGGTGCTGGGGATCCATCTGCCGCAGCTCCCGCTTCGACAGACGGAAGGCCTGGGGATCCGCCGATGCGACGTCCTCCAGCAGTCCAGCGCGCCAGTGGCGCACCTTCCCCGGAGTGGCCGGGGTGGGCTCATGGAGCAAGCCCTTCTCCCAGCGGGAGGTCGGGATCTCTCGGGTGGCGTCCAATCCCTCGCACAGAAGCCTCCACAGGCTCCGCGGACACTCGGCCCCAGGAAATCGAAGGCCGATGCCCACGACAGCGATTGCCTCGTGTCGCATTGCACAAACCCTTAACGCACCCGGAATCTCCAGGTCAAACATTGCGAATCACATACCAGACAATCAAAACAGACCCAACCCGGCACACATGCAAGCCAAGGCAACCCGGGGGATTCTTGACGATTCACACACACCAGGGTGAAAGTCTTCAGACGCCCACGAATCTCACGGCGCGGCTGGCCCATCAACCCCTGACGACTCAGGACCGCATGGACTTCAGCTTTTCGAGTGAACAGGTGGAGCTGTACGACAGCGCTCTGTCGTTCGCGAAGTCGGAGTTGAGCGCGGAGGCCAGCGGCCATGAGGGATTCCCGAGGGACCTTTGGCGCCGATGCGGTGAGTTCGGCTTCCTGGGCCTGCCCGTGCCCGAGCACCACGGAGGGCTCGGGCTGGACACGTTGACGACGGCGCGGGTGATGGAGGCGCTGGGACGCGGATGCGCGGACACGGGGCTGGTCTTCTCCGTGGGGGCGCACCTGTTCGCGTGCGTGCTGCCGGTGCTGGAGTGCGGCGACGAGGCGCAGAAGCAGCGCTACCTCCCCCGGTTGTGCGCGGGAGCGTGGGTGGGCGCCAACGCCATCTCGGAGCCGGAGGCGGGCTCGGACGTCTTCGCGCTCAAGACGCGGGCGGTGCGCGACGGCCACGACTACGTGCTCGATGGGAGCAAGAGCTACGTCACCAACGGGCCGGTCGCCGACGTGTTCCTGGTGTACGCCGTCACCTCGCCCTCACACGGCTACATGGGCTTGAGCGCCTTCCTCATCGAGAAGGACACGCCGGGGCTCTCGGTGGGACGGCCCTTCCAGAAGATGGGCCTGTCCACCTCCCCCATCGCCCCGCTCTATCTGGAGAGCTGTCGGGTGCCCGCCTCCGCGCGGCTCGGGGAGGAAGGCCAGGGCGCGCCGATGTTCAAGCGCTCGATGCAGTGGGAGCGGGCGTGTCTGTTCGGCGCCTATGTCGGGTTGATGGAGCGGGTGCTGGAGCAGACGGTGGACTTCGCCCGACAGCGCAAGCAGTTCAAGCGGGCGATCGGAAAGAACCAGGCCATCTCCCATCGGCTGGCGGACATGAAGCAGCGGCTCGATGCGGCGCGACTGCTCCTGTACCGGGCCTGCTGGCTGATGGACCGCGGGCAGGACGCGACGATGGAGGTGTCCCTCGCCAAGCTGGCCATCAGTGAGGGGGCGATCCAATGCGGCCTGGATGCCATCCAGATCCACGGAGGCCTGGGCTACGTGGCCGAGGTGGGCATCGAGCGCGTGCTGCGTGACGCCATTCCCAGCGCCCTCTTCTCCGGCACCTCGGAGATGCAACGCGACATCATCGCCAGTCACCTGGGCCTATGACGCTCGACCAGATTGTCATGCGCGCCGCGGCGCGGAACCCCGGGGCCATCGCAGTCAGGGGTCCCGATGAAATCCTCACGTACGGACAGCTCGACGCGCTCGCCAACCAGGTGGCGCGGGTCCTCCAGGAGCTGGGGGTCCAGCGCGGCGACCGGGTGGGCCTGTGGACCGAGAAGTCGGCGCGAGCAGTGGCCGCCATGCAGGGCATCGCGCGGCTGGGCGCCGCCTATGTCCCGTTGGATCCACTGAACCCGGCCGCGCGCACGCGGCTCATCCTCGACGACTGCCGCATCGACGTGGTGGTGACCAGCGCCGCGCGCGCGGCCGAGCTGCGCAACGGAGGACTGGAGCGCCTGCGCTTCCTGCTGGTGGACGACACGGGCCCCGCGCGCGCGTGGACGAGCCTGGGCAGCGTCTCTCCGGAGCCACTGCCGGGACATGGCCTGGGCGACCACGCACTGGCCTATATCCTCTACACCTCCGGCTCCACGGGCACACCCAAGGGCGTGTGCATCAGCCAGCGCAACGCCCTGGCCTTCATCGAGTGGAGCCATGCGCTGCTGGGCACCACGCCGGAGGACCGCTTCAGCAACCACGCGCCGTTCTTCTTCGACCTCTCGGTGCTGGACCTCTATGCGGCGTTCCTCGGGGGCGCCTCCGTCACGCTCATCCCGGAGGCGCTGGCCTTCACGCCGAAGAAGCTGGTGGAGCTGGTGCTGCGCGAGCGGTTCACCGTCTGGTACTCGGTGCCCTCCGCGCTCATCCTGATGATGTCGGAGGGAGGACTGCTGGAGCACGAAGACCTCCCGTTCCGGACGGTGCTGTTCGCGGGCGAGCCCTTCCCCATCCGCCACCTGCGCCCACTGAGAGAGCGCCTCGCCACCGCGCGGTTCTTCAACCTGTACGGTCCCACGGAGACGAACGTCTGCACCGCCTACGAAGTGGGCGACATCGCCCCCGAGCGCACCGAGCCGGTGCCCATCGGACATGCGAGCTGTGGTAACCGCGTCTGGCTGGCGGACGAAGCGACGCAGCCGGGCGTCGGAGAGCTGATGGTGGAGGGGCCCACGGTGATGCTGGGATACTGGGGTCAGCCGCCACAGGAGGCGCGGCCCTACGCGACGGGGGACCTCTGCCGTCAGCTTCCGGATGGCGGGTTCGAGTACCTCGGCCGGCGCGACAACATGCTGAAGGTGCGAGGGCGGCGCATCGAGCCGGGCGAGATCGAGACGGCGCTGCTGACCCATCCAGCAGTGCGGGAGGCAGGGGTCGTCACCACCGAGTCCGGCCTGGACGCGCGACTGGTGGCCTTCGTCGTGGCCGCCGACGGCACGAAGCCCACCCTCCTCCAGCTCAAGAAACACTGCGCCGAGCGACTGCCCCGGTACATGATCATCGACGAGCTCCGCGTGCTGGCGGAGCTGCCAAGGACCCAGAACGGCAAGCTCGACCGGCGAGCGCTCCGCGACCTGGCGCCGCGACACACTTGACGGAGCTCACCCCGCCCGCAGCACCTCACCCAACCTGCGCACCGCCTCGGTGATCCGCTCCGGCGCGCAGGCGGAGAAGTTCAACCGCAGGCCGTGTGACGCCGAGCGCCCGCCGCTCACCGCGAACGCCTGCCCCGGCAGGTACGCCACCTGCTGGGTCTCCAGCGCGCGCGACAGCAACACCGTGCTGTCCATCCCCTCGGGCAGCTCCACCCAGACGAACATCCCGCTCGTGGGCGTCGTCCACGTCGCCCCCGCTGGCAACTGCGTCTCCAGCGCCTTCAGCAACGTGTCCCGCCGCAGCCGGTACTCCCGCCGCAGCGTCTCCAGATGTCCCTCCAATCGCCCCGACTGGAGGAACGCCAGCACCATCCGCTGCGGGAAGGTCGTCGTGTCGATGTCGCTCGCCTCCTTCACCGTCGCCAGCCGGAACACCATCCACTCCGGCACCACCACCCAGCCCACCCGCAGCGCCGGCGCGAGGATCTTCGAGAACGAGCCGACGTAGAACACCCACTCCGACTCCCACGCCTTCACCGGTGCGAGCGCCCCGCCCTCCTCGTAGTGCAGGAACCCATACGCATCATCCTCGATGACCGGCATCCGGTACTCGCGCGCCAGCCCCGCCAGCCGCTCCCGAGCCTCCCGCGCGAGGCTCGTCCCCAGCGGGTTGTGCCCGTCGCTCATCGTGTAGAACAGCGCCGGCCGCTCACCCGCCGCGAGCAGCGCCTCCATCCCATCCAGGTCCAACCCCGTGCGTGCATCCCGCCGCACCGGAACCCGACGCACGTCGTAGGGCGCGAGCACCTGCTGGAACCCCGAATACACCCGGTCCTCCAACAACACGCTCCGCCCCGGCTCCAACAAGAGCCGCGCGAGCAGGTTCATCCCCTGCTGCGCCCCCGTCGTCAGGAACACCTGCGCCGGCGAGCACCGCACGCCCCGCTTCGCCATCAGCGCCACCACCTGCTCGCGCAACGGCTCCAGCGTCGCCGAGTACTGCAACGCCTGCCCCTGCTCCGCCAGCACCCGCGCCGCCGCCTCCGCCATCCCCTGCGTCGGGAACAGCTCCGCCGCCGGCAACCCCAGGGCCAGCGAGTACACCCCCGGCCGCGTGATCTTCTGCAACATGTCCTGGATGGCGGACGGCCCCAGCCCCCGCGCCCACGACGCCACCGGCAACTCGGCCACACTCGACGGAGCCTTCACGATGTCTCCACGTGATGACGCGCAAAACCTGCGCACTCTTGAAACTCCGCCGCAATCGTAGCGCACGGGAAAGCCGAGCGAGCAGGAAGCCACACCCAGAAGACACACCCCGCGTGGGCCCGGAGCCCTACTCGCGCTCGGCGGGCGGCCAGCCGTCACCTGGGGCTTCCCAGTCTCCGAGCCCTCCTCGATAATCGAAGCTCGCCTGGAGAACCGATGCTGGACCGACCGATGTACCTCAAGCCCAACGTGGCGATCGAGCCGCTGTACAACCAGTGGTACGCGTGGTGGTACCTGCTCTCGCCGGCCACCGCGCCCCTGTTCGTCACGAACCTGCACCAGAAGCTGATGCAGTCCTTCGTCGCGAACCCGGACGTGCACGTGGCCGCGCTGAAGAACCCCATGTTGATGGGCGGCCCCTTCATCAACCACCCCACGGCCAAGGCCCCTCGCGTGAAGGAGCTCCTGGAGCGCACGCAGAAGGAGCAGGCCCACATGCTCGCCTACACCAAGGCGGTGGGCGAGCTGGAGCAGCTGCTCGCGCCCAACAACGGCGGCTCGCTCGAGGCGCTCTACGCCAAGGTGCCCGACCTGCTGCGCGGCTACGTGGAGCTCACGTACGACCTGAGCAACCGCGCCAGCGCCCGCTTCATCGAGCCCCTGCTCTACAAGAGCCGCTTCTACCAGGAGTCCTCGCAGAGCGTGACGCTGTCCCAGGTGGACGGCGACTGGCGCCCGTACATCTTCAGCACGCCGCGCCTGGAGGAGGACACGCCCATCTGGCTCAACGTGCCCTTCCGTCACGAGGGCCTGGACGCGCTGTTCCGCATGCGCCACACGCCGGGCTCCCCGGGCCAGGTGGCGGAGATGCTCGGCGTGCCGTCCAAGGCCGCCGCCGCGTTCGCGGACCTGTTCACCGACGTGGTGCCGCGCAAGGCCGCCCGCTATGACGGCGAGGGCGTGCGCGTGCGCTACTTCGGCCATGCCTGCGTGCTGCTGGAGACCCGGGAGGTGAGCATCCTCACCGACCCCGTCATCAGCTACGAGTTCCCCACGGACCTGCCGCGCTACACCCACGCGGACCTGCCCGAGCACGTGGACTACGTGGTCATCACCCACGGACACGCCGACCACCTGATGATGGAGACGCTCATCCAGCTGCGTCACCGCGTGGGCACCATCATCGTCCCGCGCAACAACGGCAACTCGCTGGCGGACCCCTCGCTGCGGCTGATGCTCCAGGCCACGGGCTTCAAGAACGTGGTGGAGATCGACGACCTGCAGGAGATTCAAATCCCCGGCGGCTCCATCACCGGCCTGCCCTTCATCGGCGAGCACAGTGACCTGGCCATCCAGGCGAAGACGGCGCACCTGGTGCGGCTGGGCGGCAAGTCCATCCTGATGGCGGCGGACTCCAACGCGCTCGAGCCGCGGATGTACCAGCACCTGCGCGAAATCATCGGGCCCATCGACATCCTCTTCCTCGGCATGGAGTGCGAGGGCGGCCCGATGAGCTGGATGTACGGCCCGCTGCTCACCAACCCGCTGCCCCGGAAGATGGACCAGGCCCGGCGCCTCAACGGCTCCGACTGCGCCCGCGCGTCGGAGATCTCCAACTACCTGACGCCCAAGGAGGTCTACGTCTACGCCATGGGTCAGGAGCCCTGGCTGCGCCACGTGATGATCCTCGTCTACGACGAGACGGCGCCCCAGCTCATCGAGTCCAACAAGTACCTGGAGCACTGCCGCGCCAAGGGCATCCAGGCCGAGCGCCCGTACGTGCGCATGGAGCGCGTGCTCTAGCGAGCGCTCACGCGGCGCGGGGTGACAGGTGGCCCCGCGCCCGGAGCGCGTCCAGCACGCGCTCCACCCCCGCCTCCACCGGCTCCGTCGCCGAGCGGACCGTGACGTCCGGCGACTCCGGGGCCTCGTAGGGGTCCGAGACGCCGGTGAAGTGCGGCAGCTCCCCCGCCAGCGCCTTCTTGTAGAGCCCCTTCACGTCGCGGGTGATGAGCGCGTCCAGGGGCGCCTCGATGTAGACCTCCACGAAGTCCACCTGGGCCTCCGCCGCCAGCGCGCGCACCTCCGCGCGAGAGCGCTGGTACGGGGAGATGGCCGCGACGATGACGCCCACGCCGTGCCGCGCGAGCAGCCGCGCCACATGGCCGATGCGCCGCGCGTTCTCCTCGCGGTCCTCGCGCGAGAAGCCCAGGCCCCGCGTCAGCCACGTGCGCACCTCGTCGCCGTCCAGCACCTCCACGGCGCGCTCGGGGGAGAGCCGCTCGCGCAGCGCCCGCGACAGCGTGCTCTTGCCCGCGCCCGACATGCCCGTCAGCCAGAGGATGAAGCCCCGCCGGTTCATGCGCACCTCACACGGCGGGGCCGTTGATCATCCCGGCCCCCACCGTCGCGTTCGTCGCTTCGTCGATGAGGATGAAGCTGCCCGTGTGCCGGTTGTCGCGGTACGCGTCGAAGAACAACGGCGCCGTGGTGCGCAGCGTCACCCGGCCAATCTCGTTGAGCGCCAGCCGGGGACTCTGCTCGTCGCGGCTGAGCGTGTTGATGTCCAGCCGGTAGTGCAGCTGCTTCACCTGCGCGCGCACCGAGCGCGTGGTGTGCTTGAGCGCCAGCCGCGAGCCCGTCTGCAGCGACACGCCCTCCGCCAGCCAGCACACCATCGCGTCCAGGTCCTGCCCCACGTGCGGCGGGTTGCCCGGACGGCACAGCAGGTCGCCCCGGCTGATGTCCAGCTCGTCCGCCAGCGACACATTCACGGACATGGGCGGGAACGCCTGGGCCACCTCCCGCCCCGCCAGGTCCAGCGAGCGGATGCGCGTGGTGAACCCGGAGGGCAGCGCCATCAGCTCGTCGCCGGGCTTGAGCACCCCGCCCAGCACCTGCCCCGCGTACGCGCGGTAGTCCGGGAACCTCGACGACATGGGCCGGATGACCGTCTGCACGGGGAAGCGCACGTGGATGAGGTTGCGGTCCGACGCGATGTGCACGTTCTCCAGGTGGTGCAACAGCGTCGGCCCCTGGTACCAGGGCATCTTCTCCGAGCGCGTCACCACGTTGTCCCCGCCCAGCGCGGAGATGGGGATGAACGTCAGGTCCGTCACGTCCAGCTTCATGGAGAACTGGCGGAACTCCTCGCGGATGGCCTCGAAGACGGCCGCGTCGAAGCCCACCAGGTCCATCTTGTTCACGCACAGCACCAGGTGCGGCACGCGCAAGAGCGACGCGAGGAACGCGTGGCGCCGCGTCTGCTCCAGCACGCCCTTGCGCGCGTCCACCAGGATGAGCGCCAGGTCCGCCGTGGACGCCCCCGTCACCATGTTGCGCGTGTACTGCAGGTGCCCGGGCGTGTCCGCGATGATGAACTTGCGGCTGGCCGTGGCGAAGTAGCGGTACGCCACGTCGATGGTGATGCCCTGCTCGCGCTCGGCCTTGAGCCCGTCCAACAGCAGCGCCAGGTTGACGTACTCGTCCCCGCGCGCGCGGCTGGTGCGCTCCACCGCGGCCAGCTGGTCCTCGAGAATCGAGCGCGTGTCGTGGAGCAGCCTGCCGATGAGGGTGCTCTTGCCGTCGTCGACGGAGCCCGCGGTCGCGAAGCGTAGCAGTTCCACTAGAAGTACCCCTCACGCTTGCGGTCTTCCATCGCCGTCTCGCTGAACTTGTCGTCCGCGCGGCTCGCGCCCCGCTCCGTGACGCGCGAGGCGGCAATCTCCGAGATGACGTCCTCCACCTTCACCGCCTCCGACTCCACGCACGCGGTGCACGTCATGTCGCCCACCGTGCGGAAGCGCACCGCCGCCGTCGTCACCTCCTCGCCCGGGAGCAGCGGCAGGTACGGGGACCACGCCATCAACATGCCATCCCGACGGAACACCTCGCGCCGGTGGCTGAAGTAGATGGAGGGCAGCGCCACACCTTCGCGGGCGATGTACTGCCACACGTCCAGCTCCGTCCAGTTGGACAGCGGGAAGACGCGCAGGTGCTCACCCCGGCGGTGGCGGCCGTTGTACAGGCTCCACAGCTCCGGGCGCTGGTGCTTGGGGTCCCACTGGCCGAACTCGTCGCGGAAGGAGAACACCCGCTCCTTCGCGCGCGCCTTCTCCTCGTCCCGGCGCGCGCCGCCGAACACGGCGTTGAAGCGGTGCTTCTCGATGGCCTCCAGGAGCGGCACCGTCTGCGCCCGGTTGCGCGAGGCGCGGGGCCCCTTCTCCTCCGCCACCCGCCCGGCGTCGATGGCCTCCTGCACGGACGCCACCAGCAGCCTCGCGCCCAGCTCGGCCACGCGCGCGTCCCGGTACGCGAGCACCTCCGGGAAGTTGTGCCCGGTGTCCACGTGCATGAGGGGGAATGGCAGCGGCGCGGGCGCGAAGGCCTTCACCGCCAGGTGCAGCATCACCGCGGAGTCCTTGCCGCCGGAGAACAGCAGCACCGGGCTGTCCAGCTCGGCGACCACCTCCCGGATGATGAACACCGACTCCGCCTCGAGGGCGTCCAGGTGCGAAAGCTCGTAGCTCACGAGGGAAAACGCTAGCACGCCTCGCGCGGAGTCCCGCCAGTCCACTCATTCACGAAATACGCGCGTAACAAGGCAGGTATGTACACGGGGTGGAAGTCTTCAGCGGGCTCGAAGTGGCCAGGGCTTGACCCGTTTTCCTCGGCTGTGCGACAGAACCGTACCGTCATGCCCAGTGCGCCCACCTCGAATCCGAACGCTCCCGAACGCTGGTTTCCTTCCCGCAAGCCCCTGCCGGACGCTCGGCTGAGGCTGTTCGCCCTGCCCTTCGCGGGCGGCAGCGCCTCCATCTACAGCGGCTGGCAGGGTGGCCTGCCACCGGGCGTGGAGCTGTGCGCGGTGCAGCTGCCCGGCCGCGAGCGGCGGTTGATGGAGAAGCCCTTCGACAGCCTGCCCGCGCTGGTGGACACGCTGCTGCCGGTGCTGGCGCCGCTGCTCGACAAGCCCTTCGCCTTCTTCGGCTACAGCATGGGCTCGCGCATCTCCCTGGAGCTCACCCGGCGGCTGCAGGCGCGCAACGGCCCCATGCCCCGCGGGCTGGTGCTGGCCGCGTCCGGCGCCCCGCGCGAGTCGGACCGCAAGCCCATCCACCACCTGCCGCAGGAGCAGTTCATCGAGGAGCTGCGCCGCTACGACGGCACGCCGGAGGAGATCCTCCAGCACCGCGAGCTCCTGGAGCTGCTGGTGCCCACGCTGCGCGCGGACTTCGCGCTCGCGTGGTGGGAGAACGGCGTCTCCCCCGTGAAGCTCGACGTGCCCATCTCGGTCATGGGCGGCACCACGGACAAGCACGTGTCGCTCGCCCGGCTGGAGACGTGGCGCGAGGAGACGCGCAGCCCGGACTTCCGCATCCGTCACTTCGACGGCGGGCACTTCTTCCTGCGCGCGCAGCAGGCCGCGCTGCTCGCCGCGCTGGGCGAGGACCTCACCCGGTGGATGTCGACCCCGGCGTGAGGCCCCGCGCCGCCTCGAACCGGGGCGGCGCATCCGACGCCAGCGGGACGGTGAACTGCCAGCGCACACGGAACGGCTGGTCCCACGGCCGGCGCATCGCCACCGCGGCCTGGTGACGCGCCGAGGGCCGCAGCTGCATGAAGCGCCAGGTCTGGGGCGTGTCCTTCATCCGCGCATCGAACGAGATGCGCGGCTCCTTGCCCGCCTCCAGGTGGAAGGCGAACTGGTCCAGCGGCAGGGACAGGCCCGCGCCCCGGGCCTTGATGTAGGACTCCTTGAGCGTCCAGTACTCGAAGAAGCGGCCGCGCTGCTCGCCCTCGGGCAGGGCCTTGAGCGCGGCGACCTCGGGCGCGGCGAAGAAGCTGTCGGCGATCTCCACCGTCTCGCCCTTGCGCTCCGCGTCCTCCACGTCCGCGCCCAGCTCCGCGTCCAGCCCCACCGCCACCAGCGCCATGCCGTCGGTGTGGGACAGGTTGAAGCGCAGCCGGGCGCCGTGCTCGCCGCGAATCTCCGGCCGCCCGTAGGCGTTGGTCGAGAAGCTCCACGCCGTGGGCGGCACCGGCGCGTAGCGCGACAGCGTCAGGCGCACCAGCGCGTGACTCACCAGGTACTGCTTCTGGTGGCGCTCGAAGCGGAAGCGCTGCTGCTTCTCGCGCTCGGCCGAGTCCAACAGGCCCCAGTACGCGTCCAGGAGGTGCCGCTCCAGGATGCGCTCGGGCTCGACAATCCACACGTGGACTTCGTCCGGACCCAGTTCCAGCGGCGCGACAGTCGACATGCGCCTGCTCTACCACGCCCACCCCACCCCCGCGTAGGCTCCCCAGGTTCAAGGCCGGCCTCGCGCCGGACGGGGGGAGCCACATGGATCCACGCGCCGCGACGAAGAAGCTGGAGACCCTGCGCACGCTCATGGCCGGTCATACCGACGCCAGCGAGGAGCGCCGCATCCTGGACCTGCTCGGTGACGCGACGCCCGCCGAGCTGAACTACCTGTTGGCCAACGTCGACCTGGAGTCGCTCCTGGGCGATCTGGACGACCGGGTCTTCGGCCCGGACCACCACACCGTCCTCATGAAGCTGCTGTGCCGGGAGCGGGCGCAGGAGCTGGCGCTGCCCGTGCGCGCCAGCCTGGTGACGGCCATCCAGAGGGGCGGCACGCCCTACACCGCCGAGCAGTGCATCAAGGATTTGTTCCTCGGCGTGCGGGGCCGCGAGCTGACGGCGTTCAAGAACCTGCTCGACGCCGGCAACAACCACCAGGACCTGGAGAAGCTGATCTTCGACGACGTGGACAACGTGGCGCTGCGCGAGGAGATCCTCGGCCACATCCAGCACGAGGCCCGCCTGGCGCCCAGCGGCGAGAGCAAGGTGCTCAGCGACATCGACGACACCTTCTACGCCAACCTCAAGGACAGCCGGTACCCGCCCAAGACGGTGTACCCGGGCGTGCTCGCCTTCTACGCGGAGCTGGACCGGGGGCCGGGCATCATCCCCGGACGCGAGGGCGACCTCACCTTCGTCACCGCGCGCCCCATGGACCCGCTGGGCGCGGTGGAGAACCTGACGTTCGACAGCCTGCGCAAGCACGGCGTTCCACCGCACGTGGTGCTGTCCGGCAGCCTCACGCACCTCCTGGGCAACTCGCGCATCGCCACGAAGAAGTTCGACAACTTCCTGCGCTACCTGCGCTGCTTCCCCGAGTACAGCTTCGTCTTCGTGGGCGACAGCGGCCAGGGCGACGTGGAGTTCGGCGACCGGATGCTCCAGCACGCGCCGGAGGCGGTGCACGCCGTCTTCATCCACGACGTGGTGGACACCCCGGAGACGACGCGGCGGGCGTGGCTCGACAAGCGCATCCACTTCTTCGACACCTACGTGGGCGCGGCGGTGGACGCGTTCGCGGTGGGCCTCATCTCCCGGGATGGCCTGGCCCGCGTGGCGCTCGCGGCGCGCGAGTCCATGGAGGGCATCGCCTTCACCTCCGCGGCCCAGCGCGACGCGCGCAAGACGGAGCTGTTGCGCGACCTGCAACGCGCGGATGCCTTGACGTCGCCCTCGCCGCCCGCGGCGCACTGACGTCCCGAGGGAGCGTCGGCTGGCGGAAGCGCCCCTCGACGCGGGGGCGGGCCGGCTGACCTGTTCCGGACGGCCACTGGGGCGCGCGCTCGCGCCGGTGGGCAATCCCCTTCCACCGTCCCTGGGGGCAGTTGGCGCGGGCCCCCGCGTCGCCAACTTTCCCACCGCTCCCTCATGGGGGCCGAGGGGCGGAGCGCCCCCCGTGGCGAGGGAGGGTGGCGTGATGGGGGGCGGGGTCTGATGGAGCTCTTTCCCATCCACCTGCTGTTCATCGTCGTGCTGATGAACCGCTACATCCTGGGGCCGTTCCTGCGCCGCGTGCGGGGCCGGAGCATCGACCAAGTGGACGAGTCGTACCGGCCGCGGGTCGCCATCGTCATCCCCCTCTTCAACGAGGGCCAGGGCATCTTCCAGGCCGTCCGCAGCCTGCTGGAGCAGGACTATCCCCGCGAGCTGCTGCAGATCGTCGTGGTGGACGACTGCTCCAAGGATGACAGCTACGCGTGGGCGATGAAGGCCGCCGAGGGCCACCCCAACGTGCTCGTGATGCGCAACCCGGAGAACCTGGGCAAGCGCAAGGGCATCAACCGGGGCGTGAAGGCCGCGGTGGACGCGGAGATCATCGTCTCGGTGGACTCGGACGTCATCGTGGACCGCGCCGCCGTGCGCCACCTGGTGCGCCGCTTCACGCACTCGCGCATCGCCGCGGTGGGCGGCCGCACCTACGTGACGAACCGCCACCAGAACTGGCTGACGCGCATGGTGGAGATCAAGTTCCACTTCGCCCAGCAGTGGCTCAAGGACCTGGAGCGCAGCTTCCGACAGGTGATGTGCCTGTCGGGCTGCCTCACCGCGTACCGCCGCGACGTGCTGCTGGAGCTGGAGCCCATCCTGGAGGCGCGCGCCATCGCGGGCGTGCCCATCAAGTACGGCGAGGACCGCTTCCTCACGCGGCAGATCGTCAAGCACGACTACGAAACCGTCTACACGCTGGACGCGTTCTGCTTCACCGCCGCGCCGGCGACGCTCGCGGGCTACTTCTCCCAGCAGCTGCGGTGGCGGCGCTCCAACCTAGTGGACCTGCTGGGCGGCCTGTCCCACGCGTGGCGGCTGCACCCGGTCATCACCATCCACTACGTGTCGCAGCTCGCGCTGCTGCTCGCCTACCCCGTCGTCATCGTCCACAACGTCCTGACGGGTGAGTTCATGGACATCCTCGCGTTCCACTTCCTGGTCATCGGCCTCCTGGGAATCATCTACCGGCTGGAGACGCGGCACCTGCCTGAAGAACGACGGGTGCATGGGGCGTGCTTCCTGCCCATGGCCCTCTTGATGCCGGTGACGTACGCGCTGTTCACGCCGCTGGCGCTGCTGACCCTGGACTCCGGCAGCTGGGAGACGCGGGGCAGTCCCAGCGCCGCGCCGGCCCCCAGTCCCGCGGCCAACCGCGGCGAGCTTCCGACCGACCCCGCTGGTGAGGGCTCTCCATGAACCAACGCGTCGCCAATCGCATCAACGCCGTGGCCGTCTCGCTCTACAAGATGATGGGCTCGGTATTGCTGGGTCTCATCCTCACGGCCCTCATCTCGTTCCTGTCGGTGCAGGGCTTCTTCCTCTTGAGCCACTCCTGGGCGACGCCGACGGTGATATCGCCCACCGACCCGCAGATCCTCACGCTCAACACCCAGCTCGCCGCGCAGACGTCGTCCCGGGACCATGTGCTCGCGGAGAAGCGCGCGGTGGAGAACCGGATGACGGACGCGCAGCGCACCGTGGCCGCGGAGCGCTCGTTCCAGCAGCGCTTCCTGGTCGCCCTGCGCGGCGAGCGCGCCTCCAAGGACCGCACGGCCAAGCGCCTGGCCACGCTGCGCCGCGAGTACCAGGAGGCGCGCAAGGAGATCCTCGAGTCCAACCGCGCCTACGCGGGCCTGTCCCGCGCGCGCACGGATGCGCTGTATGGCGCCCGGCTCCTGCAGCAGGAAGACAAGCTCACCCTCAACCACCACCTGGCGCAGCTGGCGCAGAGCAACCTGTCACTGGCGCAGACGACGGTGGACCTGGAGACGCGGGTGGAGGGCATCCACCGTGAGATCGCGGGGCTGACGGCGGTGCAGGACGGCACGCCGGACGGGATGACGTCGGACGTGCTGCTGCTGGAGCGGGAGTACACGCACTCGATGCTGGAGCAGGCGCGCGCGGAGGCGACGCTGCGCAGCCTGGAGCACGACGCGAAGGCGCTCGACGACGTGGCCCAGCGCTACGAGGCGCTCATCGCGTCGCTCAAGGCCTCGCCGTACCTGCGCGCCATCGAGAAGGACCTGACGGTGGCCTTCGTGCCGTACGAGAACCTGGGCAACGCGGCGGAGGGCGCGCCCCTGTTCGCCTGCGCCCTGAAGGTCGTCTGGTGCCGCGAGGTGGGCGTGGTGGGGCGGGTGCTGGAGGGCGAGGTCTCCATCAAGCACCCCATCCGCCAGCACATGCTGCGCGGGGTGATGGTGGAGCTGAAGCTCACGGACGCCGCGTCGGCCCGGGAGGACCTGCTGCACCTGGGCCGCGCGCCCCTGGTGCTGTGAGCCGCGCGCCCATGACGACACGGTGGAGAAGTCCCATGCGGAAGAGCCTGACTTGCGGCGCGCTGCTGTTGCTCGCCGCTCGAACTCCCGTCTCCTGGGCCCAGTCGACGCCCGAGGCCACCACGCTGGACGCTCGCTTGGAGGAGCGCTCCGCGGGCTACTGCGACTGGGTCCAGGGGATGGGTGACGCGGAGGCCGCGCTTGAGCTGGCGCCGGAGGTGTTCGGGAGCTTCGGCGCGGTGAACACCGGCGAGGCCGAGGGCGGCACCGCCCTGGGCAAGCCCAAGCTGCGCGTCACCGCGGGCCTGAGCTACGACTTCGTGGGCCTGTACCGCGGACGCACCATCCACCGGCGCGCGGCGGCGGAGTGCCGACGCTACCAGGCGCTCTCGTCGCTCCAGGCGGCGGTGCGCCAGGGCTCGGGGCTGGGCGAAGACTCCGCGCTGGAGGCCCGTGCCCGTGTCCTCCAGGACGCCCTGCCCCGCGCGGAGGCGCTCGTCACCGCGCTGCGCGACGACCTCAAGGAAGGCCGCGCGACGCTCGAGGAGCTCAACGCCGTCCAGGTGCGGCTGGACCACCTGCGCTCGCTGAGCACGGACACGGCGCTGGCGCGGGAGCGGCTGGCCGCACGTCCCGCCTTCGCCCGGGGGCAGCGGCTGGAGACGCTGCTGGAGGAGCTCCGGGCGGCCGATGACGCGGTGGAGTCCGCCGCCGGTGGCCTGCGTCGAGCCCGCGCCTGGCAGCTCAGCGTGCGCGGCGGGTACGACGAGGTCTTCGACGTGGACCAGGACGTGCCGCTCTTCGGGCAGGTCATGCTCACGTACGATCTGGGCCACCTGTGGCAGGGCAAGGCGAACGCCCGCGCGCGCGACGGCCGCCGCCGCGCGACGCTGCATGACGTGGAGGGGATGGACCAGCAGGTCTCCGAGCTGTTGGTGGAGCTGCGCTCCCGGCACAGGACGGAGGAGGCCCGGCTGCGCGAGGTCTCCGCGCTGGTGACGGACCTGGAGGGCCAGTTGCGCGACGTGGAGGCGCTGCAGACGCGAGAGATTCGCCGCTTCCGGGACTACCTCCTGTTGGAGCTGGCGAGGCTTCGCGCCGAGCAGGCCTACCTGACGGCCCATGTGGAGGCGCTCACCTCGTTCCTCGGGAACACCCAGCCCTGAGGCGGACCCGCGCGCGCACGTGGCTCCTGGTGACCTGCCTGGGCTCAGGAGCCCTCGCGGCCGCGCCCAGGACGGCGGACAAGCCCTTGCCACCGAGCCAGCTGAAGGTGACGGAGGGGGCGACCCGGCGGCGGCCCGACGGCCGGCTCGACGTGGACGGAGCGCGGCTGCGAGCCATCCTCCCGGGCTCCGACTCCTCGCGGGCCGAGCTGCGCTTCACGCCCCACGCCCCGTCCGAGGAGCAGCGCGCGTTGCAGTCCAGAGCACCGCGCCAGCAGGTGGGCCTCAAGCTGCGCGCCCTGGATGGCTGCAACGTGGTGTACGTGATGTGGCGCTTCACGCCGAAGCCCGGCCTCGTCGTCAACTACAAGCGCAACCCGGGCCTGCACCGCAGCGCCGACTGCGGGAACTCAGGCTATGTCACCGTGCGCCCCACCCGCCGTGTCGCGCTCGGCGCACCCGCCTGGGGACGAGAGCACGTGCTGCGCGTCGAACTCACCCGCCCCACCTTGCGCGTCTGGGCCGATGACACCCTGGCGTGGGAGGGAGCGCTGCCTGCCGAGGCCTTCTCCTTCGATGGCCCGGTGGGGCTCCGCTCGGACAACGTGCGCCTGACGCTCCAGCTCCGCGTCCCTCCTCCGTAGGCCCCGCGTCGACATTGACCCTGCCGACGCGTGCCAGCGGATCCGCTGCTGCGCGTGTCGACACGACGCGTGATTTCTCTCGCCGCGAAACAGCAATCCCAGACATCCACCCTCCGCGCGCTCGCGGCCCCGCTGAAACACGCTCGTCCGGATTCCAGAATCTGGATCCAGCTCCCAGACAGACACTTCGAGCGTGTGTTTCACGCGGCCTCGAAAACCGACAACCCAGCCGTGAATCCTGTGTTTCACGCTGGCACCCCGGTTGCTTTTTCGACGGTCCGTGACAGAGCGAGCCACCCCCGCCTCCGAGCCGTCCCACCGGCGAGCCACAGCTGACTGGGATTCCATGCCCCCCGGCGATTCCCGGGCTCGTAGCGTCCAGCTCCAGGTCGTCGCGGACCTCGCTCATCGGTCCCCTCCTCCCGCCTCTTCAGGTCCCCCCACCATGACCACGACCTCCACTCGCGGCGCCGCGTCGCGAACGCGCTGGGTGCTGCCGCTGCTGATGACCGCCTTCGCGGGCCAGGCGCAGGCGGCGCCGGTGCTTCGCCACACGGCGGACCAGCGCGGCGACCTGCTGATGGTGGGCAACACGCTCGCCCACGACTGCGCCCCCAACGTCCCCGGGCCGGTGGTGGGAACCGTCGGGAACTGCGGCTCGAACACCTCCGATGACGCGGTGGATGTCTATTGGACCCTCCAGTCGGGCGTGGCCCAGGCGAACACCTCGGTGACGGCCACGCAGGCGCGCAGCCGGGCCGCGCTGGTGATTCCCCCGGGCGCGGTGGTGACGTACGCGCGCCTGTACTGGGCCGCGCACCTGTCCACCAGCACCAACGCCCGGACGCCGGACACCACCGCCGAGTTCGGCCGGCCCGGCGTCTTCACGCAGCTGCTGACGGCGGATGTCTCGCACAGCTACGCGCCGAGCGGCCGCTACATCTACGAGTCCTCCGCGGACGTCACCACCCTGGTCGCCACGAACGGCTCGGGCGTCTACGAGGTGAGCGACGTCGACTCCGCGCCCCTCGCCAGCCTCAACAACACGGACACGTTCAGCGCCTGGGCGCTGGTGGTGTTCTACCGCCACCCGGACTCGCCCATCCGCAACCTGACCCTGTTCGACGGCATGGACTACGTCAGCAATGGCAACCCCCAGACGGTGACGCTGTCTGGCTTCAACGTGCCGAGCTCGGGCTTCGACGCCAAGCTGGGCGTGCTGGCCTTCGAGGGCGACGCGACGCGCACCGGCGACCAGTTCCGCGTCAACGGCAGCAACATCTCCGACGGCGCCAACCCGGTGAACAACTTCTTCAACAGCACGCGCTCGGTGCTCGGCACGCCCGCGAGCCACGCCGACGACCTGCCCCGGCTGACGGGCGCGTCGGCGAGCATGTCCGGTGTGGACATGGACGTGGTGGACATCACCAACCACGTCTCCGGTGGCGCCACGTCGATGACCGTCACGGCGACGTCCTCGGGTGACTCGTACATCCTCGGCGCCTTCGCGACGTCCATCGCCACGCTGCGCCCGGACTTCACCAACACGTACAAGACGGCCACGGCGGTGAACCCGCGCGCGGACGGCTCGCTGCGCGGCGGCGACCTCATCGACTACACCATCGTCACCACGAACACCGGTGACGACGTCAGCATCGAGACCGTCCTCCAGGACCCGCTCCCCGCCCAGCTCGCCTATGTCCCGGGCTCGCTCGAGATCCTCACCGGCCCCAACGCGGGCCCCCTCACCGACATCCAGGGTGACGACGTGGGCGAGGTCAGCCCCACGGGGGTCATCACCGTGCGGCTGGGCACGGGCGCGACGAGCACGCTGGGTGGCAGCCTGCAGCTCAACCAGAGCACCAGCATCCGCTTCCGCGCCGTGGTGAACCCCGCGGCCTCCGGCGTCATCGCCAACCAGGCCACCATCACGGCCCAGGGCGAGCGCGGCGCGCCGGCCAGCTCCGCGAGCAGCTCCCCGTCCCCCAGCACCACCGGCCCGACCAACATCGTCGTGTCCGTGCCGCCCGCGCCCGTCGTGACGGCGCCTTCGAACGGGAGCACCCTGGGGACGAACCAGCCCGTGTTCACCGGCACGGCGGAGCCCGGCAGCACCGTCAGCGTGGTGATTGGGGGCGTGGTCGTCTGCACCGCTCCGGCCCACCCCACCACGGGCGCCTGGTCCTGCGCGAGCAGCGCGCTCCCCGACGGCGCGCACACCGCCACGGTGACCACGAGCGACCCGGCCGGCAACACCAGCCCCGCCACCACGGTGAGCTTCACCACCGACACCGCCGCGCCCGACACGAGCCTCCTCACCGGCCCCGTGGGCACGGTGGCGGCGCCGGGCGCGAGCTTCACCTTCGACTCCAACGAGAGCGGCGTGACGTATGAGTGCAGCCTGGACGGCGCGGCCTTCACGGCCTGCACCTCGCCCACCAGCTACACGGGGCTCGCGCAGGGCTCCCACACGTTCCAGGTGCGGGCCCGGGATGCGGCCGGCAACGTGGACCCGACGCCCGCCAGTCGCACCTGGGCGGTGGACACCGTGGCGCCGGACACGACCATCGTCAGCGGCCCGAGCGGCCTGACGAACAGCGCGAGCGCGACGTTCGACTTCAACTCCAACGAGCTCGCGGTGACGTACCAGTGCTCGCTGGACGGAGCCCCCTTCGCGGCGTGCACCGACCCGGTGACCTTCCCTGGCCTGTCTCAGGGCAGCCACACCTTGCAGGTGCGGGCGGTGGACGCCGCCGGCAACCTCGACGCCACGCCCGCCAGCCGGACCTGGACCGTGGACACCGTGGCGCCGGACACCAGCATCACCTCGGGCCCGACGGGGACGACCAACTCCAACAGCGCCACGTTCACCTTCACCTCCACGGAGTCGCCCGCCCTCTTCGAGTGCAGCCTGGACGGTGGGACCTTCTCCGCTTGCACCACGCCCGCGACCTTCAACAACCTGTCCCAGGGCAACCACACGTTGGCGGTCCGCGCGCGTGACAGCGCGGGCAACGTGGATGGGACGCCGGCCACGCGCACGTGGACGGTGGACACCGTGGCGCCCGAGACGACCATCGTCAGCGGCCCATCCGGGACGACGGTCTCCACCGAGGCGACGTTCGACTTCGACTCCAACGAGAGCGGCGTGACGTACGAGTGCGCGCTCGATGGTGCGACCTTCACTGGCTGCACGGACCCGATGACGTACACGGGGCTGTCGCAGGGCGGCCACACCTTGCGGGTCCGCGCACGCGACAGCGCCGGCAACGTGGACGCGACGCCAGCCACCTGCACGTGGACCGTCGACACGGTGGCCCCCGACACGTCCTTCGCGAGCACGCCCCCGGCCGTGTCCAACTCGGCGGTGGCCAACTTCCAGTTCAGCTCCAACGAGAGCGGCGTGAGCTACGAGTGCCGCCTGGACGGCGCGGTGATGTTCACCGCGTGCTCCGCCTCGCAGAGCTTCCCTGCCCTCGCGCAGGGCAGCCACACGCTGGAGGTCCGCGCCGTGGATGCCGCGGGCAACGTGGACCCCACGCCCGCCGTCTACACGTGGACCATCGACACCACCGCGCCGGACACCACCCTCTCGGGCGGCCCGACGGGGACGACCTCGGACACCGGCGCGACGTTCACCTTCACCTCCACCGAGAGCCCACAGACGTTCCAGTGCTCGCTCGACGGGGCACCGTTCACCGCGTGCACCAGCCCGACGTCGCTCTCGAGCCTGGCGGATGGCTCGCACACCTTCGCGGTTCGCGCCGTGGATGCCGCGGGCAATGTGGACCTGACGCCGGCCACACGCACGTGGACGGTGGACACCCTCGCGCCGGACACAACCATCGTCAGCGGTCCGCCGAGCCTCTCCGCTTCGGCGGACGCCGGGTTCACCTTCAGCGCCACCGAGACGCCGGTGACGTTCGAGTGCTCGCTCGACGGTGGGACGTTCGCCACCTGCGCCGCCTCGCAGTCCTTCCCCGGCCTCTCGGACGGCGCGCACACTCTTGCGGTCCGCGCGCGCGACACCGCGGGCAACGTGGACCTGACGCCCGCGACGTACGCGTGGACGGTGGACACCACCGCGCCGGACACGAGCATCGTCAGCGGGCCCTCCGGCCTGACGAACAGCGACAGCGCGACCTTCGGCTTCGACAGCACGGAGTCCGGCGTCACCTTCGAGTGCTCGCTGAACGGCGCCACGTACGTCGCCTGCTCGAACCCCGTGACGTTCGACGACCTGTCCCAGGGCAGCCACACGCTCACCGTGCGCGCCCGTGACAGCGCGGGCAACGTGGACCCGACGCCGGCCACCCGCACGTGGACCGTCGACACCGTGGCGCCCACCACGACGTTCACCAGCACCCCGCCCTCCATCACCAACGCCACCTCCGCCACCTTCGGCTTCGGCAGCGACACGGACCCGGTGACGTATGAGTGCTCACTGGACGGCGCGACGTTCATCACCTGCTCCAACCCCCGCACCTTCACGGGCCTCTTGGAAGGCAGCCACACCCTGGCGGTCCGCGCTCGCGACACGGCGGGCAACGTGGACGCCTCGCCCGCGACATACACCTGGACCGTGGACACGACGGCGCCGGATGCGCCCGTCATCGACACGCCCGCCAACGGCGTCGTGGTGCCCACGCAGCGCCCGGTCATCTCCGGCACGGGGACGGCGGGCACGCTGGTGACGGTGAGCGTGGATGGCATCGTCCTGGGCACCGCGCCCGTGGATGCCCAGGGCCGCTGGACGTACACCCCCGCCGTGGACCTGGGCCAGGGGCTCCACACGGCCACGGCGACGGCCACCGATGCCGCGGGCAACGTGAGTGACGACAGCGCGCCCTCCGAGTTCACCGTGGACACGGTGGCTCCCGACGCCCCGGTCATCGCCACGCCGGCGGACGGCACCACCATCGCCACCGCGACGCCCGTCTACTCCGGCACCGCCGAGCCCTTCGCTCAGGTGACGGTGGAGGTGGACGGGGACGTGATTGGCACGGTGACGGCGAACATCGACGGCGAGTGGAGCCTGCCCAGCCCGACCGCGCTAAGCGAAGGTCTCCACACGGTCGAGGCCACCGCGACGGACTCCGCGGGCAACACCAGCGAGACGGCGTCCAACGGGTTCGACATCGATTTGTCCACGCCGGAGACCTTCATCGACTCTGGCCCCGCGGTCTTCACGCGCGAGACCGCGGCCACCTTCGCGCTCCGCATGGAGAACGGCGGCGTCTCCTTCGAGTGCAGCCTGGATGGCGCGGCCTTCACGCCCTGCACCAGCCCGCTGAGCATCACCGGCCTCTCCGAGGCCACCCACGTCCTCGCGGTCCGCGCCGTCAACGCCCTGGGCACGGCGGACCCGTCGCCCGCGACGTACACGTGGACGGTGGACCTGCAGGCGCCCTCGGATCCTGTCGTCGTCTCGCCGGCGAATGGCGGCACGGTGGGCACCGCGACGCCCACCATCACTGGCACGGCCGCGTCGGACAGTCAGGTCTATCTGGAGGTGAACGGCGCCACCTACGGCCCCATCTCCGTGACGTCGTCCGGCACGTGGACCTTCACCTTCCCCACCGCGCAGCCCGAAGGCCCCCTCACGCTCACGGCCGTCGCGGTGGACGCCGCGGGCAACACCTCCGATGCGACGTCCCACGGCTTCACCATCGACCTGACGCCGCCGGAGACGTTCATCGAGTCCGGACCGGACGCGCTCACCCGTGAGACTTCTGCCACCTTCGAGCTGCGCTCCGAGGGGGGCGCGGTCGGCTACGAGTGCAGCCTGGACGGCGCGGCCTATGTGGCCTGCACCTCACCCGTGAGCTACTCGGGGCTCGCGGACGGTGAGCACCAGCTCCGCGTGCGCGCGGTGGACGCGGTGGGCAACGTGGACGCGACGCCCGCGACCCACACCTGGACGGTGGACACCACTGCGCCGGACACGCTCATCGTGTCCGGTCCGGACTCGCCCACCCGCGCCGTGGATGCCTCGTTCGAGCTCGCCGCCAGCGAGCCGGGCTCCACCTTCGAGTGCGGCGTGGACGGCGCGACGTACGTCGCCTGCACCAGCCCGGCCCTGTTCGAGGGCTTCGCCGAGGGCGAGCACACCCTGACGGTGCGCGCGGTGGACGCCGCGGGCAACGTGGACCCCACGCCCGCCGAGTACACGTGGACGGTGGACCTGACGCCGCCGGCCGCTCCGCTCATCGCGTCGCCCGCCCAGGGCGCGGTGCTGGATGACGGCGTCGTGACGCTCACGGGCACGGCCACGGACGCGACGTCGGTGATGGTGACGGTGGGAGGGACGACCTACGGTCCCATCCCCGTGAATGGCGCCGGTGGGTGGACCTTCACGCCGCCCGTGACGCTGGGCGACGGCACGTACACGGCGGTCGTCACCGCCACGGATGCCGCGGGAAACACCAGCGGGCCGACGAGCGTCACCTTCACGGTGGACACGACGGCGCCGGACACGGTCATCGACAGCGGTCCCGAGGCCCTGACGAACGTGGCCTCCGCGTCCTTCGTCTTCTCCTCGAACGAGTCGCCGGTGACCTTCGAGTGCAGCCTGGACGGCGCGGCCTTCCTCGCGTGCTCCGCCCAGGCGACGTTCGACAGCCTCGCGGACGGCGCGCACACCCTCGCGGTGCGCGCGGTGGACGCGGCGGGCAACGCGGACGCGACGCCCGCGGAGCACTCGTGGACGGTGGATACCCAGGCGCCCGCCGTGGACATCGACACGCCGGCGGATGGCTCGGTGTCGAGCGTCGCGACGGTGACGTATTCGGGCACGGCGGAGCCGGGCAGCACCGTCACCGTGACGGTGGACGGCACGGTGCTGGGCACCGTCGAGGTGGATGGCTCGGGTATGTGGACGCTGACGGGGAGCGCGCCGCTCGGCGAGGGCTCGCACACCGTCTCCGTCAGCGCGACGGACGAGGCGGGCAACACCAGCACACCCGTCGTCCACACCTTCACCGTAGATGCCGAGCCGCCGCAGACGGCGTTCACCCAGACGCCGCCCACGCTGACGCGTCAGTCCTCGGCCACCTTCGGCTTCAGCTCGGACGAGTCCCCGGTGACGTACGAGTGCAGCCTGGACGGCGCTCCCTTCGGCGAGTGCCAGAACCCCTCCGAGCTGACGGACCTGACCGACGGCGAGCACACGCTGGAGGTCCGCGCGAAGGATGAGGACGGCAACGTAGACCCGACGCCCGCCTCGTACACGTGGACGGTGGACACCCAGGCGCCGGACACGCGCATCGTCAGTGGTCCACCGCTCACGGAGGCGCCCGCCGACGCCACGTTCGTCTTCGAGTCCACCGAGCCCGGCTCCACTTTCGAGTGCAGCCTGGACGGCGCGACCTGGACGCCGTGCACCAACCCTGTGGCCTTCACGAACCTGGCGCTCGGGACACACACCCTGGAGGTGCGCGCGGTGGACGCCGCGGGCAACGTGGATGGCTCGCCGGCCTCCTACGCGTGGGTCATCACGGCCGACTCGGATGGTGACGGACTGACGGACGCGGAGGAGCTCGCGCTCGGCACGGACCCGAACCACGCCGACACCGACGGCGACGGTCTGCCGGACGGCATCGAGGTGAAGGTCGCGGGCACGGACCCGCTCGATGACGACACGGATGACGACGGTCTCCTGGATGGCAACGAGGACGCCAACCACAACGGCCTCGTCGATGACGGCGAGACGGACCCGAAGAAGGCGGACACGGACGGCGACGGGCTGACGGATGGCCTGGAGCTGGGCCTCACCGAGCCGCAGGGCACCGACACGGACCCGGCGCGCTTCACGCCGGACGCGGACCCTTCGACGAAGACGGACCCGCTCAACCCCGACACGGATGGCGGCGGCGTGCGCGACGGCATCGAGGACGCGAACCACAACGGCCGCGTCGACGCCGGCGAGACGGACCCGCTCTTCGCCCCCGACGACGTGGACTCCGACATGGACGGCATCGATGACGCGACCGAGATTGCGCTGGGCCTCGACCCGCGCAACGCGGACTCCGACTCCGACGGAGTGCCGGATGGCGTGGATGGCATCACCGACACGGACGGGGACGGCCTCATCGACGCGTTGGACCCGGACAGCGACAACGACGGCGTGCTGGACGGCACGGAGCTGGGCGTGACGCGCGAGACGGCGCACCCGCACACGGACCAGACCTCGCCGAACTTCCGTCCGGACGAGGACCCGAGCACCACCACCGACCCGAAGAACCCGGACACGGATGGCGACGGGCTGACGGATGGCGAGGAGGACGCCAATCACAACGGCCGCGTCGACGCGCGGGAGACGGACCCGAACAACCCCGACACGGATGGTGACGGCCTGCCCGACGGCATCGAGGTGAAGGGCGAGAACCCCACGGATCCGCTCAATCCGGACACGGACGGGGATGGCCTGCCGGACGGCGAGGAGGACGCGAACCACAACGGCCGCGTCGACCCGGGCGAGACGGACCCGAACAACCCCGACACGGATGGGGGCGGCGCCAGTGACGGCGTGGAGGTCGCAGACGGCTCGAACCCGCTGGACGGCAATGATGACTTCCTCATCGCCGGAGGCGGCTGCAGCACCGGCGGCGCGGCCACGCTCGCGCCGCTGGCCCTGCTGCTCCTCGCCCTGCCGCTGCGTCGCCGGGCGCGTCGCGACGGATGAGCCACCGAGGGCTCCGGCGGCCATGCGCCACCGGGGCCCTCGACGTCAGTTGATGGGATAGGAGTGCACGAAGAGGAACACGAGCATGCCCTGGAACAGGGCCATGCCCAGCACCACGGGCCCTCGCAGCGCGGGCCGGCGCGCGAGCCACGCGCCCAGCGGCAGGAACGCGGGCCACACGGCCGCGCTGTAGCGCCCCAGGCCCACCAGGCCCACCGTCCACAGCACCAGCATCAACGGAATGCCGAACGCGGCCAGCGGCCACCACTGGCGACGACGCGTGAGCAGGAGCGCCCCCACGCCCGGGATGAAGGACACCGCCACGTAGAGGCTGACCTCGGGCGCCCAGTCATCTCGGAGCCACCACGTCCCGAGTCCCGACCACGCGCCCGACCACTCGCCGGCGCGGACCTTCCACCACAGCTGCGGGTCGCCGAACTTCCACGCGAGGAAGACGAAGTAGAGCGACGTCACGACCAGCGGCACGGCGAGCGCCAGGATGTCGCGGTGGAACCACGCCTTGAGCCCGCCACCTCGGGAGCGCAGCTGCTGATAGAGCAGCGAGAGCCCCGCCACGAGGGACAGGTGACGTGACAGTCCGCCGAAGCCCAGCGCGAGCGCCGCCCACCCGTGTCTCCCTCGCACGCTGAGCAGCACCGCGAGCGCGGTGAGGAACACCATCCACGACTCCGGGTAGCCCGCGGACTGGAAGAAGGCGAACGGATAGGCGGTGAAGACCAGCAGGGCCGCGCGGGCCGTGTCCTCGTCCTCGAGCGCGCGGAAGAGCCGGTACAGGACGATGAGCCCGAGCAGCCCGGCCACGTTGGCCACCAGCACCAGCGACACCTGGATGCTCAGGCCTGTCGCCTCATGGACCAGCCGCCCCAGCATGGGCAACAGCGGGAAGAAGTTGGTGGCCTGAGGGCGCTCATAACCCTGCCGGGCGATCTCCGTGTACCAGCCGCAGTCCCAGCGGCAGAACGCATCCAGCCCCGCCGGGCCGGTCTGCTGGAACGGCGGGCGGTGCAGTCGGTTGTCGAACACCAGCGACACCCGCGCGAGCAGCAGCAACGCCAGCCGGCTGAAGAAGAAGAGGCTGACGGGGAACGCCAGCTCCGAGCCCAGGGCCCGGAGTCTCACCCGCCAGGGCGCGGGACGCACGGCCTCTTCGGTGACAGGAACGTCCGTGGACATGCGGTCGAGGAATCCCGAGGTGCGAGAAGGGGCGACACCCTACCCCACTCCGGCCCCCATGGCAGCGCCTCCGCTCCGCGCGGAAGCAGGCTGCGTCCCCAGCCCCCTCTTGTCCGAAGCCGCCCGCGTCAGTCCTTGTGGGTGGCACACCTGTCTGCCTATTCCTGGGCGGCCGCCTGCGGCGCGGGCTTGGGGCCGTTCTTGGCCGCCTCGAGGATCTTGCGCAGGCGCGTCTGTCCGTCGTCCTCGGGGAGGATGCCGGCCTGCTCCTCGATGGTGGCCACCTTCTTCTGCATCCGCGCCTTCTGCAGCCCGGCCACGGCCTCGCGTGAAGGCAGGTTGGGCCCGAACTGGTCGAGGACCACGGAGCGGGTCTTCGCCGCCGTGTTCCTCACGACCTGTTCGTTCTGGAAGAGGGTGCCCTTGTCCTCGACCTGCGACGTACCGGTGCCGTATGCGGAGATGACCTCGCCGCGCACGGTGAAGGCATTCATGGAGACGAGCTTGCCGCCGCTCGTGCCCACCGCGTCGGAGAGGAAGACCGCCGGGAAGACCCACACGTCCGGGGAGATTCCCTTCCCACGGGCCGCGTCGATGCGCTCCTCGGCGGAGGCCCCCGGGCGCAGGCTCGTCGAGGACAGGCCCTTCACGGGGACGATGCGCAGCCGCGAGTCATGGGACAGCTCGCCCAGGAGCATGGCCTCCAGCTTCTTGCGGTCCACCGACTGGGAGAGCTCCTCGGAGACGGAGGTCTCGAACACGGCGACCTCGATGACGTCCTGGGGCGCGCGGCGGGGCGCGGCGGCGATGGCCTTGGCGTAGTCCTCGTTCTCACGCGCCTCGGCGTCGATGCGCGCCTGCTTCGCGGGGTCCGAGCTGGTGACGACCGTCTTTCCATCGAGCCCCGTCTTGGTCGTGGTGACGACCATGCCGGCGCAGCCGGTGAGGGAGAACGCGACCAGGGACGCGACGAAGGCGCGCGAAGACATGTCAGCTCCGGGGGATGTGGCCAGGGGGACGCGTGGCCAGTGAGTGCGCTGAAGACGCGCTCTCCCTGGAAATATTCAGGGGCGCCTGTCTGCCTTGTGCAGGGCGGTGGTACCGTGGACCGTCGCGCCCACGAAGCGCTCGGAGGTCCGCGTCATGCGAGGACGAGGTGGATGGATTGCCGTCACCGGGCTGGCGGTCTCGCTCTGCGCGGCGGCGTTGGTGCGACAGGAGTTGACCCGCGCCTCGCCTCCGCCCGTGTCCACCACCACCCCGGCGCCGCTCCCCGAGCCGGTAAAGCCCGCCGTCCCCAGAGAGTCTCCACCGCGCCTTCCTCCATCCCTGGACGGCAGGGGGAAGGCGCAGGTCCGGGTGGTCTCGGCGAAGGATCAGCGGCCGCTCCCAGGCGCCACGGTGGCGCTGCTGAGAGATCCCATCGACGTCTCAATGCCAATGGAGACGGCCGTCACCAACGCCCAGGGCATCGCGCTCTTCTCCGAGGCGCCGACGGGTGTGGTCCACCTGTGCGCCCGAGGTGTCGGACACGGCGAGGCCTGTGAGCACGACCTCGGGCTCGTCGCGGGCGGGAGCATCTCCACGGTGCTGGCCTTGCCTCCTGGGGCGACGTTCAGCGGACAGGTGCGCAACCTGGATGGCACGCCCGCGGTGGGCGTGAGGCTGATGGCGCTCAGCGTTCCATCCCACCCCCGGCAGATGCCCACCCAGGCGGTGACGGATGCGAATGGCCGCTACATCCTGGACGGCGTCACTCCAGGCGCGGTGCGAATCCATCCATTCACGGCCGAGGCCCAGGCCCATCCGCGTGAGGCGGAGGTCCAGGCCGAGGCGTGGGCGACGCTGGACATCCAGCTCGCGGGCTTCACCCCGGTGACGGTGAAGCCCCGGCGCAGCCGCAGCGCCAGGTGGCGCCACTTCCAGCCGGCCGCTGACGACGCCATCGATGCCGTGTCGGTGGGCGTTCCCCTGCGACGACAGGACGACGGCACGTGGACAGGCCTGGTCGAGGCCGGGAACCACACCGTCGCCGTCACGGGCTACCACGGGTGGCGCGACTTCCACGGCGGGAAGGAGGTGGCGCTAAAACCCGGAGAGCCCGCGGTCGTGCAGGTTCCCTACGACCCGAGTTCATTCCACGTCATCGGCCCACCGCATGCGCCCACGCCCCGGTACTTCGAATTCGCCGGACACGTCCTCTTGCCCGACGGCACGCCGGCGCAGGGAGCGCGCATCGCGGTCGCGCAGCCGCCGACGTACTGGCTCCGCTGCGGGAACACGACTCCGACCTACCATCACGTCCGGTTCGAGGGCTCCGGCTTCGCGGTGAAGCCCGCCGCCGGACATCGGACCGTCCATGCGTGGCTCGACGATGGTCGCTCCGGAAGCGTGACGGTGGAGGGCAAGGAGGGCGAGCGCATCGTCGCCGACATCCGCCTGGAGGACACGGGCGCCGTCGTGGGCAGCCTCGACCCGCCGGCCGAACCATACTTCGCACAGTGGCCCTCCATTCGTGTCTGGGATGACGACGACCGCCCGCTCAAGCGCATCACCGGGGACGGACGCTTCATCATCGCGGGGCTTCCGCCGGGCGACCACGCGTTGAGCCTGGAGCAGGACCCCAAGCGGCATGCCTTCGTCATCCATCCCGGGCAGCGAACGGACCTGGGACACCTGCGGTACGAGGTCTCCCAGTAGGGGCCGTCGCGTTACTTCGACTTCGTCAGGACCCCGTGCGTCGCATGGGCGGTGGCCACGTGCTCGGTGCATTAGTAGCCGAGGGCCACCGTGTCGATGCCGAGGAGCACGGGGAGATGGCCAGGTACTCCGGGCCTCACGCGGCGCGCTCCAGCACCCAGACGCCATAGGTCACCTTCCCGAGCAACAGGAAGATGTTCCACTCGTCATAGGCACACAGCACCTCGAGCGCGTCGGCCCCCAGCCGGGACTCCATCTGCTTGCGCGCCCGCCGCACCTTCGCCAGCCGGAGCGCGTGGCGAGCCATCCCCTCGTCGAGTTCCTCCAGGTACGGCGAGCCCTCGTCCGTCGTCGTGCCGAACTCCACGATACGCAGCCCGGCGGCAGCGCAGGCCGCCGACATCCGCTCACGTGACAGCGTCGCGGGGTTCAACCCCAACCGCCAGGTGACGCGCTCCGCCTCGCGAGGCTCCAGCAGCTCCGTGGCCAGCGCGCTGCAATTCATCATCGACCCCCCCGGGCGAAGGACACGCGCGCACTCCTTCATTGCGCCCTCCAGGTCCTCGGCGTGGTTGAGCATGTCCAGACACCAGACGAAGTCGACCGAAGACGTCTCCAGCGGCAGCCGCTCGATTCCGCCCCGCGCGAAGCTCACCCGCCCCTCCACCCCTTCCCGTCGGGCCCGCTCCGCCGCGAGCGACAGGTTCTGCTCCAACGGGTCCACCCCGACGACGTGCCCCTCCAGCCGCCGCGCCAGCGCCACCACCTGACGCCCCTTGCCACACCCGACGTCCACCACGCGCGAGCCCTTCCCCACGTCCCGCCGCGAGGGAATCGCATCGAGGAGCTCCGACATCGGCCGTCCACCGGGCGACGCGTCCAGATACGCATACCGCGTCCCCTCCTCCTCCAGGAATGGCCAGAGGAAGTCATAGAACGCGGCGATCCGCTCTTGCAGGGTCGACATAAGACAGACACCCCAGCAGACCTCCGCCACACAGACAAGCCCCATCCACAAAGACATCGCGGGAACAACAACAGCCCCGCGCGTCAAGAGGTGAAGCCTGTCCCGGAAAGATGCCCCACGCCGTGATGACCATGTGGCTCGCACCGAGGAACCCCATCCCATCCACCGCGCGGCTCGGAGACACTGGCCGGGGGCCACGTGAGGTCGTACGTGCAACCGAAGGACGTCGAACGGACCGAAGGCTACTACCACCGCTATGGCGAGGCCGTGTACCGGCGCTGCCAGCGATTGCTCGGGGACGACGCGCAAGACTGGGACGTGACACAGGAGGTGTTCCTGCGGGTCCACGTCCACCTGAAACAGGTGCGCGAGGCCACCTCCGCGCTCTCCTGGCTGCTCATCGTGGCGGATCGCCAGTGCTTCTCGCTACTGCGTCGCCGTCGCACCGAGCGCACCTCCGCCATCACCCTGCGCGCCCCCATGGACGACGAGCTGGATACCTCGATGGAGCGGTTCGTCACCGACGCGGACCTCCTGAGACACGTGCTCGCCCACTGTCCCGAGGACGTCCAGCGCATCGTCGCGCACCGGTTCCTCGATGAGCTGGAACAGGAGCAGATCGCCACCCTGCTCGACGTCTCACGCAAGACCGTGCAACGAAAGCTCCAGACCTTCTTCGAGACCGCCCGGCGCCTCCTCGAGGTCTCTGAGAGCGCCGTCTCGTGGAAAGGACCCGCCTCCGCATGAACCCCTCACCCCTGCCCCGCTTCCCGGGCGTCCCGGATCTCCTGATTGAACGCTACCTCTGCGGTGAAGTGACCCCCGAGGAGGCCCGGTCCATGGAGGAGGCCGCGCGCGAGATGCCCCTGCTCGCGGCCCACCTGGAGGAGCGTCGCGCCGCCCAGAGTGCCTTCGTGCGGCGGCGCCCCTTCACCGTCATCGCGGCACGCCTGCATGAGCTCGAGCCCGCCCCCGTCCACCCCTGGGCAAGGCCGCTGCGCTGGGCCCAGCCAGCGCTCGCGCTCTGTGCGCTGCTCGCCCTGGGCCTGCCGCTCCTGCGCCCCGCGCCGGACGTCGAGGAGCGGATCCGCGTGCGCGGAGGACTGACCACGCGCCTGCATGTCAAACGCGGCGACGCCGTCTTCGAGCAGGCCCTGGATGCGGCGCTGCGCCCCGGAGACCGCGTGCGCCTGGAGGTCGAGGACCCGGTGGGCGGCGCGCTGTACGTGCTCGCCGTCGACAGCCGGGGCCAGGTCACTCCGCTGCATGGCTTCGCGGAGACCGGCGGCGCGCTCCGGCTGGAGCCTGGACGGATGGCGCTCCCCGGGAGCCTGGAGCTGGATGCGGGCCCGGAGCGCGAGGCGCTCGTCTTCGTGCTGACGGCATCCGCCCCCGAGGCCCCCTCACCGACAGCCGTGCGGCGGTGGCTGGAGCAGGCGGCCCGGACCACCCGCTTCCCTCCCACCCTCGAGCCACTCCCGTCCCTGCGCCACGTGGTGCGTGAGCTGCGCCGGGAGCAGCCCTGACCTCTCGTCGCTTCGACATGTCCCACGCCACACCCGTGCCGCGTCTTCCGGGATGAACCCACCACGGGAGCGAAGCATGACGAGACGATGGCGACACGGAGTGTTGTGCCTGGGACTGCTGGCCGGCGCATCGATGGGCTGCGGCGGCCTCCTCGGAGAAGAGGGCGAGGACGACGCCTTGCGTCTACCACTACGTAGTGTATCGCGAGGGCGCGCTCCACCCCTTCTACAACGCCATGTTCCCGCAGTGCCCCGAGCCGCCGCAGGGCTACTCCCTGGTCTCGTATCGATACAAGGAAGACCCGGCGCTGCCACCGGGTCAGACCTACTTCGACGGCTGCGACGTCGACAGCGGCCGCGTGCAGATGGACCTCTTCATCGAGCTGGACGGGAGATTCCGCGGGTACGTCTGCGAGCACAACACGAGCGCCCTGCGCACACAGGTGCGCGCCGCCACCGCGACGCCGCCTCCGTCGGGCAGCGAGACGTATTGCAGGAACTCCAGCTTCAACACCCAGGAGCCGGCCCTCTACGTGAACAGGCATCCGGAGCGCTATTGCGTCTCCGCGAACACGGAGGTCTACACGCTGCGTGATGACTGGGACGGAACCTGGGATGACCGCGCCACGCCGCCCGCCTGGTGGCCCTGCGCGACCTCGACCGTCCCCTGATACCCGCCCTGCGTCCCCGTGCAACGCGCCTGCGTCCCGGGGGCAAGCAGCGGGCCTCCACCAGGGTCCTCCTCGCTCCAGAAGCCCGCGGGCTCCCACTGGTACGTGCCTTGCTCAGTGGGAGCCCGCCTCGTGACTCATCCCTGACGAAGTCCCTCCGCGAGAGGTCTCCGGGACATCCCCCGGAAGCGCCGTCCTGTCACCCGCCGTTCTCCGCGGCCATGTCCTCGTCAGGGCTCGGTCTCGAGGTCCCCCTCGAGGAAGGTCCATGCCCCCGACCCAGAACAACACGGCCGTGTTCCTGATGGACGGCGAAGAGTACTTCGACATGTTCCGCGACTGCCTCTACGAGGTGCGGGACGCGCAGCCCCACGCGAAGACCTATGTGCGCCTGGGCTGGTGGTGCCTCCAGCACGACACCCTGCTCGACCGCCACGCGAACCGGAACTTCGGAGAGGTCCTCAAGGAGGTCGCGGACGCGGGCCACCCCATCGACATCTGCCTCTGGCAACCCGACGACCTCACCGTCAAGGGGCTCGAGCTCGCGAAGATGTCGGACCACTTCTCCCTGCAGACGCTGGCCAAGAACAAGGCCACCCAGGCCCTGCTGCACAACCACAACCAGCGCATCCAGGTGTACCTGGAGAAGCACAGCGGCGCCGGCGTGGGCTACTCGCTCCACCAGAAGATCGCCATCTTCTCCATCGCCGGCACGCTGAAGGTGCTCGTGGGCGGCTTCAACATCGAGCACGAGTACTGGGACAACATCGCGCACTCCCGGCCCTACGGACACTCCTGCCACGACACCGGCGTGCTGCTCCAGGGCCCCGTCACGCTCGACATCGAGTCGGAGTGGCTGCGCCGCTGGAGGAAGCAGCTCCCCACGCTCAGCCTGTTCGGCAAGCCGCACCCCGCCGCTGCCCGCTCCACCCTCCAGGCCACCGCGAATGACCAGGTCATCCAGGGCGGCAATCTCACCATCACCGCGCTGACCACCAACAGCGAGTCGTTCTCGAACCAGACACACATCCGAGACAAGCTGGTGGAGCTCATCTCACACGCGAACAAATACATCTACATCGAGAACTTCCAGTTCTTCAATCCGGAGCTGGTGAAGGCGGTGCGCACGCGCATCAAGCAGATGGGCGCCAAGCAGCTCAAGGTGGTGCTGGTCATCCCGGATCCCCTCCATGACTCCGACAAGGGCGTCACGTACCTGACGCGCATCACGTACGCGATGATGGCCATCGAGAGCGGCTACCTGGACGAGAACTGCCTGGCCGTGGAGGTCATCGACGGCGAGATCACGACGCACGTCGACCCGCGAACCCAGGGGACGAAGACGTACTCCAAGGACGACTACGTCTGGGAGGTGTACGAGCCCTCCATCAACCTGCATGACTGGCCCCAGCAGGACTACCGCCTGCGGCTGACGCACAAGAAGACCCAGGCGAGGACGGAGGTGCGGCTCGACGCCGTCCTGAGGTTCATCCACAAGGGGACGGGCCAGAAGAGCAAGGCCCAGCCCAAGCACGACGACGTGGCGCCCAAGATCCAGGTCTACTTCCCATACCGCTACGGGGGCATCAACCAGGCACCGGAGACCGTCTACCTGCACACCAAGCTGATGATCATCGACAGCCAGCACGTGGTGCTGGGGAGCGCGAACTTCGACTGCCGGGCCATGGACTACGACGGCGAGCTGGACGTGCACATCGACGACGCGGCCTTCGCGACCACCGTCAAGGCGAGGCTCGTCAACCACTACGGCATCCACGGGATGTATGAAGTCCCGCGCGCGTGCTGGAATGACTCGGCCGAGGAGCGCCACCAGGCGAACTGCGTGGGGCTCGCGCGCAGGGACCCCAAAGACCTCTGGGCCATGTTCGAGAACGTGGGCAGCTCGAAGAAGTTGAAGTTCACCTGGCTCTGAAGCCAGTCACGCCAGGAGCCACACATGACCCTCATCGGACAGTTCAACAACAACGGCACGCGGCTGAACCTCCTCCAGAAGAAGCCGCTGTTCCTCCACCACACCCACCGGCCCGCGCCCGGCTGGTACAACCGCACCAAGCCCCTGGCCGGGAACGCCCCGTTCGTGCACCTGCTCGCGACCGACGTCGCGGCGATGGTCGTCGGGGGCGTCGTCGGGGCGCCCAACAACGCCGTCATCGAACAGAACAACATCGACATCTACCTGGACATCACGGCGGGGAAACAGGCCTTCTTCAGCAACGCGCCAGCCAACGAGCTCCACGCCTATCAAGTCAATCCAGGAGGGGCGCTGGCCTGCCAGTACTTGAGCTGGGAGGACTCCTGCATCGTCTCGATGGACCTCTCCAACGTGGGGCCGCCCCTGATGATGTCGGGCCCGTTCAACGGCTGTCATTTCTATGTGACGCAGGACACCGTCACGAACCAGGTCCGGGTTCATCACGCGAACGCCAACAAGATTGGCATGTCGACCGACCACAATCGGCCGGACCTGGCCGAGGCCTACATGGACGGGTTGATGGCGGCGGCGCAGGGCCCCAACGAGGTCATCACCCACCAGATGCGCAAGGACGACTACCTGGCCAGGGTCTGGGACCCCATCGCGGGCGCGAAGGTCGAATCCCCGGTGACGCTGGCCTACCGCAACTACAAGCAGGGACAGGGCCGCACGAACGTCGCGCTCCATGAGACGATGTGCCTGGTCTTCGGCATCCGCACCGCCGTGAACACCTGGGACTTCTTCTTCCACGTCGCGGGCGTCACCGACTACAACCGCTCCGGGCTGCGCTCGAACCGTCAGGGCTACCTGAAGACCGTCATACCGTGGCAGGCGATTTGAGCGGGGCCCCGCCTCCTCCGTCATCCGCCCGAGGCGCGAGGCCCGGCTCGAGCAGTGCCAGCGCCCGGCCGCGCGTCCGCTGGATGCACTCGCGGGTCCAGCGCCCCAGCTCCGCCTGGGATAGCAGGCCGTGCCGCGCCAGGAAGTCCTCGTCCACGCCCGGGATGGGCGGGAGCACGGGCGTGCCGCGTGAGTCCAGCTCCGCCAGGGCGCGCCGCAGACCGGCCTTCGCGCTGCCGCCGCCCCGCTCCAGCGCGAAGTCGAGGACGTCCCAGCCCAGCTCGGCGTGCCGCGCCTCGTCCTCGGCGATGACCGACAGCGTCTCGCGCACCACGGGGTCCGCGGCACGCCGCGCGCCCTCCGCGGCCACCAGGGAGGCCACGCCCTCCGCGAGGCACCCGTCCAGCAACGAGCCGCGCGCCAGCCGCGCCCAGGCCTCCTCGGAGCCCGTCGCCATGGGCGTCACGCCCTCCTGCTCCAGCTCCGGAATGGGCCCCGCCGTCCAGTCCACTCCCGAGAAGGCCCGGGCGAGCGCGAAACACCTGCGTGCGTGGCGGACCTCGTCCAGCGCCGCCAGGTGGCAGTCCTCCAGCAGCGCCGACGGCGCCCCCATCGCGGAGAGCCGGAGCGACAGCTTCGCGAAGGCTGGCACCGACGCATGCTCCATCCGCGCCGAGGTCATCCACGCCTCCCCGAGCACCGTCCGCTGCCACGTCGTGAGCCCCGAGACCTCCGGCACGGCGTCATCCGCCCAGCCCGCCCCCAGCGCCCGGCGAGCCACGCGGGCACGCCCGCGCAGGCGCAGCACCCGCCCCTTGGAGAAGTTGGTGTTGGAGAAGAAGTCGACGACGCTCCAGACGAGCCACGCCATCCCGCCAGCCGACAACACCCCGCCCGCGATCAGCAGCCCGGCTCCGAGCCGACGCGTCTTCTTCGAGTGGGTCCTGGGGAGCGCGAAGACAATCCCCAGGATGAAGGACACGGCAATCGCACAACCGAGGATTACCGCCAGCTCCAAGGCCATCACATCCCCTTTCCTGGAAGTCAGCCCAGGATGTCATGCACTCCGGATGCCCACCAGGGTGTCAGGGCGTCCGCGCGTGAAGCAGGGGCACCACCGTGCAGGGGACAGCACGCCGAGCGGGCGAAGCTGTGCAACCGGCTGCACGGTGGCTGGGAGTCGGGCATCTCAGTCCTCGACTTCCGCCTCGTCCCACTGCTGGTGGTTGAGGTGGGGGTCGCGGTTCGGGTCGTAGTTGGGGTCGTTCGACGGGACGTACTGGCCGTTGCCGTTCATCCAGTACTGATTGGCGCCCGTCTGGACCTGATGCCGGGTGCCCGTGGCGGTGTTGCGCACCGTCTCCTCGTCCTTGATGTAGTTGACGAAGCGGTGGTGCATGCGGTCCGACGCGGCGTCGCGGCTGGCGTAGGTCTCCGCGATGGACTTGTTGATGGCGTCGTTCTTCTCGTGGAAGGCACGCTGCTGCGCCTCGAAGGCGGCCTTGTTGGCCTGCATGCGCTGGTGGTGCGCCGCCCAGCTCGCGCGCTCCCGGGCCATCTCGCCCTGGTTGTAGGCCTGGACGTACTGCGGATTGTAGCGCGTGCCCGCGAGCGCCTGGAGGACGACCTTCTTGCTCTCCTCGTAGCGCTCCTTGGGCGCGTCGAGCGCGTGCGTGTAGTAGTTCCAGGACACCATGTTGCCCAGGTCGGTGGCGCTCAGGTGGACGACCATCATGTACGGCTCACCGCGCTTGTCGGTCCACTCCGTCACCTTCGCCAGGAAGAGCTGGCGCATGGGGGCGACCTTGTAGAGCAGGTCCGAGAAGCCCTTGTCGGACGCGGCGATGTCCGGCGCGTCGTATTGCTTCACCAGCTTCGCGCCCTCCTTGCGTGCAATGGGCACCAGGTCCTGCTGGATGACCTGGTCGATGGACTCGAAGCGCCGCATCGGCTGGCCGCTGCGCGCCGCCACCTGCTGCATCATCGGGTCGCCCGAGAACATGAACGTCTTCATGGGGACCATGTAGACATTCACGTTGCCCGGTCCGCTGATGACCGCCTTGCCGTTGTTGACGATCCAGTTGTCCGGCAGCGGCATCGCCGCCATCTCCATGAACTTGTCGTCGAACAGCTTGTGCATCACGACCTTGCCGTTGGGTGGCACCTCGAGTCGCTTCTCGACTTCGGGTGCCCCAGGACCCGGTGTGTCACCCTCGACCTTGTTCTCGCGACAGCCGCCCACCACGACACACGACGTCACGAGCGGAATCATCAGCGCCTTCATCGGATTTCCCCCTCCTGGACTGCATTGGCATCCAGGCTACCAGAGGCCCGGTGCGGGGGACACCCGGGCCCCTGGCGGGCTCACAGCTCCGGGAAGACGAGCAGGCCTCGCTGCGAGTCGACCACGTAGACATAGCCGTCCCCTGGGACGCGGATGCCGACGGCGCCCTCCCAGGAGGAGACGTTGAGGAACACGGGGTCGTGCTCCCGCCAGGTGTGGTGATAGGCGATCTCCCGGGGACGGCTCGGAACGGTGACATCCAGGACGCGCACGCCCTGCTGGAAGTGCGCCAGATAGAGCCGGTTGCCGACGAGCTCCATGTTGTGGATGGAGACCTCCGGCGACAGCTTGTACTCGCCGATGAGGGTGGGGTTCGCCGGGTCGTTCAGGTTGAGCACCCGCAGGTGGGCGCCCCACCCCTCGCCGCCCTCGAACGCGATGAGGTTGTTCTGGAAGTACGCCACGCGCGAGTAGTGGCTCATCGCGTTGGGATACTCGTACGCGCCCAGCTTCTTCACGTTCGCGGGGTCGCGCGCGTCGAGGATGAGCAGGCCCGCGCCCCAATGGTTGACGAAGAGCAGATGGTTCAGGGAGGTGGCGTCGTGGGGATAGGAGTTGCGCCCCGGCATCCGGGAGCTCTCGTCCCGGTAGCTGCCCAGCAACACGGGCTCGCGCGCGTGGGTGACGTCGAAGATGAGGACGTCCCCGTTGTCCATGGCATACAGCCGATTGCCATTCACGAAGAGGGTATGGGTGCTGCGCCGCATGCCGCCCGACAGGTCCTGGATGAGCCGGGGGGACGCGGGGTCGGCGATGTCGAACACCAGCACCCCCCGGGCCGCGCTGGCGACATAGAGCGCGTCGTCCTTCGCCCAGACCCCGTTCCAATAGGCATCATCGGGGTGCGTGATGGACGCCACCAGACGCGGCGCGGTGCGGTCCGCGAGGTCGAAGACGAACAGCCCTCCCTCGCCCGGGAAGCCCGCCTCGATGTTCACCACGTAGGCGTGCCCCTTGGTGACGTAGACATCCACCCCCATGCCCGTGTTCGCCCCCGTGGAGGCCTCGCCGATGAGTCGCAGCCCGCCCGAGGACTCTGCTTCCCCGGGCCGGCGGCGGGTCCGGACGCTCTCGAAGCTGAGCACCCGGGGCGGCTTCCCCGCCTCGCAGTAGACGTCACAGCCCAGCACGCGGTCCGTCCCCACCGCCCGGCACCCCAGCTCCGCCGTCACGCTGTAGGGACGGCCGGGAATATTGGCGGTCGACACCAGGAACATCGGGTGGGCCGCCTCCGGTTCGAGGAAGTAGTACCGGCCCAGCAGCTGATCAGTGGCGCGCCCCGGCCCCGTCGAGGTGTCGTGGAAGCGCGCGTTGAAGGGGCCCGAGGTGTCCACGCCCTTCAGGCTCTCCAGATCACAGCCCGTCAGGTCGTAGGACTCCAGCTTGCCGCAGTCATCCGGAGTGCTGACGGAGACCCGGAGCGCGCAGCTCACGGTCGGCGGTGGCCCCAGGTCTCCCGGGTCCGGCAGCGGCGTGCCGGGAGACAGATCCACCGGCACCTCGATGACCTCACGGTCCGGGCTGTCGCACCCGCCCGCGCCAGCGAGCCACCACACCATTGCGACGACGACCCACGTCCACTTCACCATGTCTGCCCCCGGGGATGGGGCCGGCGCGAGCGGGATGGACGTGCACGGAGGAAGGCCGACCCGGAATCCCTCGAACGAACAGGGGCCCTCCCCATATCGCGGGGCCGCGGACGCCGTTCAATCCCTGACATCCGCGCGGGCCCTGGGGCGTCAGAAGATGGTCCGCACGCTCCGGTCCCCGGCGATGTACTGGTTCAGCGTGTAGCCGAAGTCGGACGTGCACGCGTGGTTGAGCTTCCGGACCAGGCCATACAACACCCGCCCCAGAGGTGAGGAGTCGAGCACGGAGCGGACGCTGCAGATCTCCTCGTGCTCGGTGACCTTCAGGTCCTGGTCGAGCACGACCTTGTGCACGGCGTGGTACGTGAAGGTATCCCCCACCAGCGCCTGCCAGGGCCGCAGGGCGAGGAAGTGCTTGAAGACGAGCGAGGTCTTCACCTCGGCCATCACGACATGGGAGCCATCCGGACGCCGCGACTCGGTGACGTCGCCGAAGGCCATGCGACAATCCGAGAGGAAGGTCCTGTTGACATACACGAGCCGCCGGGCGCGCTCCAGCCCCTGCACCGTGACGAGTGGGTCATGGAACGTGGTGTCCGGGTGATAGTGCCTCGACGCGGCGGCGCGGGGACGGTGCTCATCACAACCATACAGGATGGGCAGGAAGCTGCGGACGAGCTCGGCGGGCCCCCGGGGCTCCGAATGCAGCGGGGTGGTGTGCGCGACTTCCCTCATGTGGAACTCCTCCAACGACGATGTGAAACCAGACGGCCCGCGGCCGCTCAGCCGGCGCGAGCCAGCGGGCCGCTTCGCGGCGAGAGTCCCGCTCCACCTCGTGCCCCGCCCGCTGGCACTCGGCCGCGGACACGACGCCGCCGACTCCCGCGCCAAGGACAGCCACTCGGAATCGCCGGTCGAAAGCGCGGCCTCTGGGAATGACTCTCATGGGGGTGGCCGATGGTGTCCGCTCGGGCCGGGGCTCGTAATCGCCTGCCGGTCCCGGATGGCTGTCGCCTGCACGACCAAGGCGCGTCCCCGTCCTCCCACGAAGAAGGCCCCGGCGCGATGGACGCACCGGGGCCCTTGGACTTCAGGGTGTCAGGGACTTCACGGCAGCGGCGGCAGCATCAGCACGCCGTTGCACTGGCCGGGCGTCGAGGGCACGCCGGTGCCGCCCCAGGGCGCGCCGGTGTTCACCACCACGCTGCCCCCCGGAGGCGGCGGGCAGCCGTAGCCCTGGGCCTGGCGCACGACGATGTTGGCGTTGGCCGGCAGGTTGTAGAGGACGTCCGTGCCCGCGCCCACGCAGATGTTGCGCGTCTGGCTGCCACCGGTGGGGAGCGGAATCTCCAGCTCCAGGCAGATGGGCAGCGTGGTGCCCGGCGGCAGTGAGGCCGCGTTCACGTCGATGCGCAGACAGGCGGGGTTGGTCTTCTCGATGTCGGCGTTGATGAAGCCGACCTCATTGGTGTTGGCCGTGAAGCCGCTGTTGGAGATGCGCGCGCAGTCATCCGCGTTGCAGCTCACCGTCTCGCGGTTGTTGCACTGCACGGGGTTGCTCGTGCGGGTGCCGCTGGTGGGCTGCTGCCGCCACTGGTTGGAGCCCACGGGCATGGACCAGAAGGCGATGTTCGCCGGGGCCGTGGGGGCCAGGTCATTCGTCAGCGGGATGAAGACACGCGCGGTGGCGCCCGGGGCCAACTTGAGCAGCTGCCCCCTGCCGTCGCGGACCTCCGTGTAGATGGCGCCGCGCGACTCCAGGAACACCTGCTGGCCCGACAGGTTGACGGCGCCGTCGGTGCCCGGCATCGACAACAGGCCCGTGTCGATGTGACGCACGCCCACCGTGAACGGGCCCTGCACCTGCTCACCCGAGGGGCCGCGCAGCGCGGACAGGTTCACCTGGATGGAGGCGCCGTTGCGCGGGTCCGTCACCACGACGGTGCCCGACGCGCTGAACGTCTGCCGGTGCAGCGAGTGCAACACGAAGCGCGCCCCGAGCACGTTGCGTGTGACGGCGCCCACGTAGGGCATGTAGCCCGGAACATCGATGGTCACCGGCGTGCCCATGGGCACCGCCGCCGTCACCGAGAACGAGCCGTCCGAGGCCGACGTCCCCGCGGCGCTGCCGACGCTCACCCTCGCCCCGGCGAGCGGGACTCCGGCCGCGTTGGTGACGACGCCACAGATGGTGGTGCCGGAGCTGGCGGGCGTACACGTCACCAGCGGCTGCACGTGCTCCACCGCCGCGGGAGCCTCCGCCTCACCCTCGGGCGCACCACAGGCCGCGCCCAGCAGCATCGTGCCGCTCAGCGCGCCACACAGCCACATCCACCGCTTGCTGACCATTGCCGACAGAGACATCACATACCTCCCCGTTGAAGAAAGGCGACACCCCGAGGGCGTCACCTCCTCGCATGGTATGTGATTCATCTGACATTGACACGGTAGCGCCGGATGTTTCAATCCCAGCACCAATGTTCATCAAACACAGACACGTCACGAAAGACCCGAGGCGACGGCGACCACACGTGTGACACCCCGCGCCACAAATCAAAGGCTCTCGACCCACCCATGTAGCCTGGAATGTCACAGGAGGGTGCGAAACACATACGGGGTTCCCGCATGGCCCGGTGTGCCATGGCGTCGACACACGAGGATTTCAGAGCGCGAGCGGCTCCTCGGCCGGTGCGGGCGTGGCGGGCTTCTCCGACACGGACTCGGCGCAGAGGGTGGAGCCGTTCATGGCGCACCGGCCTCCGTCCTCCAGGTCGAACTGCCAGCGGTGGCGCGGGCAGACCAGGTACCTGCCCTCCTCCACCCACCCCTCGGACAGGTCCGCGCCCTGATGCGGACAGAAGCGCTGCACGGAGAAGCGCCGGTGGCCCACCGTCACCACGGTGCGCTCGCGCTGGGACTCGGTGGAGCGCACGCCCTCGCAGAAGGCCCGCATGTCCTCGATTTCGACGCCCAGGAAGCCGTGGAGGATGGGCTCGTAGACGTCCGGGAAGCGGCTCAGCCGCAGGCGGAACGACAAGAGGAAGTCCTCCCACGTCAGCTTCCGGTCCAGCACGCGCACCATGTCCGCGGCGCTCACCTTCATGGTGTAGCGCGTCGTCTCGCGAATCTCCGCCACCTCGTCCACGCGCCGGCCCTTGAAGTCCACGCGCAAGAGGCGCTCGGGCAGCTCCGTCAGCTCCACGTACAGCGGCATCCCCACCCGCTCGTGCAGGTCCAACAGGTCCAGCTTGCGCTGCAGCTCCACGCGCAGCCGGGCGTGGATCTCATCCACCTCCGCGCGCAGCATGTTGCGCCGCCGCTCCCGGAACAGGTGCGCCATGTCCGCCGCGTAGGTGCGCAGGTAGGACTCGAAGCCCTCCTCCGTCAGCCGCGCGCCGTCCAGCGAGACGTACTCCAGCGAGGCCGCGTCCAGCACGTCCCCCGGCATGGGCTCCAGGAAGCGGGTGTGGGCGCCGGGCAGCCGCTGCTCGAGGAAGCGGAACAGCGTGGTGGCGTTGGGGAAGATGTTCACCTTCTCCAGGTTGAGCGCGAACAGGGCCGGGTCCAGGAAGCACGCGGGGCCGGCCGAGGCCAGGTAGGCCCGCGGCTTCACCACCTCCAGCGCGCGCGCCACCGCCTCGAACTTGCTCTCGCGCTTCTTCAGCGAGATGGCCGCGTACGTCTCCGGCGTGTACTCGTAGCAGGTGGGGTGCCAGATGGCGCCGGAGAACTGGGCGGTGAAGAGGTCGATGGGCCCCTCCTCCTCGCTGATGCGCGCCAGCCGGTCATGCAGCTTGCAGTCGTTGAGGTTGACGAAGCACTGGCCGTCGCCGCGCACCATGATGGCGGAGTCGCGGTTGGTGCCCTGCTCGGACACGAAGAGCTTGAGGTAGCCGCCCTTGATGGGCACCTCGCGTCCGTCCTCGCAGGCGATGACGCGCTTGCAGCCGTAGCGGGCGAAGATGTCCTGCAGCTCCGAGCGCTGGAAGCGGGGAATCACCACCGTGAAGTCCCGGGTGCGGAGGCTGGCCAGGAACTCCGGGTCGAAGTGGTCCTTGTGCTCGTGGCTGACGTACAGGTAGCGCTCGCGGCCGGGCGTCTCCAACAGCTCGCGCACGCGCGGGGCCAGGTGGTGGTTGCGGGGCAGCTGCATCCACGCCGAGTCGAACGCCCCGCGCGGGGACAGCCACGGGTCCATGACGACGACGCTCCCCGCGCACTCCACGGCGAAGCCTGCATGGCCCAGGAAAGTGATTCGCATGTCCCCACCCCCACCGAAGCGGCCCGACGACGCGCCGAGGCCGCACACACCCGAGTCGCCGCCCGCTCTCACGGCCGGCGTGAAGTAGGCTGCGAACGGGGTGTCACCTGGACCAGGGGCCTTCCAGTCCCGGCTCGCGTCCGCGTCCCGACACGGCCCCGGGCGGGAGACGCGAAGGGCGCGGAAGGAGGACCTCCCGCGCCCCGGTGTCGTCGTCGGTGGAGACGGCTCAGCGACTACGGCTGGATTTCACGGACGGACAGCCACTTGAAGTCGACGTCCTCCGCGTTGTCCCAGCGGAACGTGGCGATGGGGCCACCCCAGGTGATCGGCATGGCGCCCACGGAGCCGCCGCAGTGCCCGGCGTCCCCGCCCCAGTCCCCAGCGTCCACCCAGTCGTAGACCTTCTTCCACGTCACCTTGTCGGCGTTCTCGTTGACGTACATCTCCAGCCGCACGGCCTCCTTGCCGCTGACGGTGGTGTTGCGCATCACCGCCTTGAAGCCCACCCAGCGCCCCTTGAGCGCGGAGGTGGCGGGCTTGTACGGCGCCTGGTCGTAGGAGACATGCCACGTCTCCTTCTGCCAGCGGGCGCGGCCGTCGTAGTGCAGGCCGCCCTTGTAGCTGCTGCCCTCGCAGCCGGAGTTGTTGTTGTTGTGCTTGCCGCCGCGCGCGTACCAGTCGAAGTTGTCCGAGCCGTCCGACGCGGCGTTGAGCTTCACGAAGCCCGTCATCTCGACGTTCTTCCAGTCGTTGGGCGCCTGCATGTAGCCCCGGCTGGCCAGCACATCCCGGTCATACGTCGGAATCTTCGCGGCGGAGTAGCCGGTGGAGGTGGTGACGCCCATGCGCACCTGGCTGTGCTTCATCTTCCACGAGCCGTCCGCGTTGCGGGTGATGGCGCGCTGCGGGTCGAACCGGGGGTCCGACGTGGGGTCGTCCGCCAGCGCCCAGGACTCGCCGCCCGCCTTGGACGGGTACAGCCGCGTCACGCCGAACTTGTCCACGGAGGGCTGCTCGGGAGTCGGCTCCGGGGTGGGCTCAGGCGTCGGCTCGGGCGTCGGCTCAGGTGTCGGAGTCACCCCGGGCGTGGGCTCCGGCGCGGGGTTGCCCGGCGTGGGGTCGGGGCTCGGGACCTGGGGTTGCTCGGACGGCGACTCGGTGCCGCCGGGCGTCTGGGCTCCGGGAGCGCCCGGGTCGGCGCCGCACGCGGAGGCGGACAGGAGGAACAAGGCGCCACACAGGGATGAGAGAACACGGTTCCGGATCAAATGGCGGTCCTTCTGCGAGGGGCCGCGAGAGTGGCGGAGGAGCCGCGGACGCCTATCGCCCTGCGGGCCCTCGCCGCGCCGCTCCCCCGAGGCCAGGATTGCCTCGGGGCGTCGACGCCTGGCTGGTCTCAGCGGCCCGGTGACTGTCGTTTTTCCAACCGGACGGCCCGAAACCCACCACGTCCCGCAACCCTTCCCCAGCCAGTGACGCCCGCTCCGGCCCTCCCCGGGCCGCCCCCTCCCGGGACAGCCCTGGAGCGCTTGCGGGAGCCATCCTTCGGTTTTTCCGAAGGAGTGAGTCTGTAATCCCTATTTGTCGAAGAGAACGGTGGCTCTTATCTGAACCCCACCTATGGAACCTCTACAAACCGTCGGCAGTCCCGTCCTGTGGGGCGGCTTCATTGCCTTCGTCATCGCGATGCTCGCCCTGGACCTCGGCGTCTTCCACCGGAAGGCCCACACGGTCAGCTTCAAGGAAGCGCTGGGCTGGAGCACGGTGTGGATCAGCCTGGCGCTCCTGTTCAACGCGGGGCTCTGGTGGAAGTTCGGAGGCAAGCCCGGGCTGGAGTTCCTCACCGGCTACCTCATCGAGAAGTCGCTCTCCGTCGACAACATCTTCGTCTTCGTCGTCATCTTCTCGGCGATGCGCATCCCCGCGCTGTACCAGCACCGGGTGCTCTTCTGGGGCATCCTGAGCGCGCTCGTGCTCCGGGCCATCATGATCTTCGCCGGCGTGGCCATGCTGGAGCGCTTCCACTGGCTCATCTACGTCTTCGGCGGCTTCCTCATCATCACCGGCCTGAAGCTGTTCGTGCAGCGCAACAAGGAGGACCATCCGGAGGACGGGTGGATGATGCGGATGCTGCGCAAGAGCATCCCGTCCACCACGCGCTTCGACGGGCACCACTTCTTCACCATGGAGAACGGCCGCCGGTTGGCCACGCCGCTGCTGATGGCGCTCATCCTGGTGGAGGCGTCGGACATCCTCTTCGCCCTGGACTCCATCCCCGCCATCTTCGCGGTGACGCGAGACCCGTTCATCGTCTTCACGTCCAACATCTTCGCCATCCTGGGCCTGCGCTCGCTGTTCTTCCTGCTGGCCGGCGCGGTGGAGAAGTTCAGCTACCTGAAGGTGGGCCTGTCGGGCGTGCTGGTGTTCGTGGGCGCGAAGATGGCGCTCATCGACTTCGTGAAGATCCACCCGGCCGTCTCGCTGGGCGTCATCGCCACGCTGCTGGGCGCCAGCATCGTCGCCTCGCTCATCAAGGCGAAGAACCTGCCGCCGCACACGCCGGAGACGGGCGCCGACACGCTCGTCAAACCGTCGGAGAGCTGAAGCAGCCCGCAGCACATCCCCCGAAGCCAGGGCGCGTCCGGACCTCATGCCGGGCGCGCCGGAGCCGGGCGCCGCCAAAGTCATGCGCCGGAAAGCGAAGAGGCCGTGAACCCTTGGGTTTCCCCTTGGATTCACGGCCTCTTCTGGTTGGGCGCAGCAGGGTTTGAACCTGCGACCCCTGCCGTGTGAAGGCAGTGCTCTACCGCTGAGCTATACGCCCGCGCTGCGTGTTGCCACCGCGTCGCGACGGGGAGCTAGATGCCATCTGCTCCCTCGGGTGTCAACGCAATTTCTACGAGAGCCCATCCAGCTTCTCTTCCAGCTCACGCAGCCGACGCTTGAGGCCGGACAGCTGCTTGCCCACGGCCTTGAACTCGCTCTTCGGCGCGAAGTGGAACGCCTTGAGCAGCTCCTCCTGGCCGCGGTCCAGGGCCTGCTTGCCCCGCTGGGCCTTGCCGATGGCGTTGGCGATGGCCATGGCGCGCTTCTCGTCGGCCATGAGCTTCTCCACGGCCTTGCTGGAGAGCTCCAGCGCCTGCTTCTTCAAGTCGTCACGGATACCCATGGCTCGTTGCCCCCCAGCCTACGGCTCGTCGATGTACTGCGTCTGCAGCTTCGCGAAGACGCGGTCCGCGATGCCCTTGTACTTCATGCGCTCGATGAGCGGCTGCAGGTCACCCTTCATGGAGATGCGGCGCTTGAGCACCGCCTCCACGGGGTCCAGCGTCCCCTGCAGCAGCTGCTTCCAGACGGTGTACGGGGCGCGGGCCAGGTAGACGGGCTCGAGCTCGTCCAGGTCATCCGGGTCCGCGAGCACGCGGGCCTTCTCGATGCGGCAGTCGCCCGGGACGACATGCACCACGAAGGACTTCGCCAGCTTGCCGGGCTCGGCCTCGATGATGGCCCCGAAGTCGCCCTTCCATCCCTTGCCGGCGACGGCGCACTCGGGGTCCTCGTTCGTGAGCCGGACCGCTTCGTCCAGCCACTCCTTCGACGGGAACTTCGCCATGAGCTGCTACCTATCCTCTTCGGAAGACTCTCTTGATGCTGGAGAGCAGGCCCCGCTCGTCATCGCTGGCGCCGTTGGAGCCGCTCGCCACGGGCTGATGGTCGACGTTGTTGCGCAGGACATCCGAGAGCGCCCGCTTGAGCTGCTCCGGGGTATCGCGCGTGGCCAGGTCCACCCGGCGCGGAGTCCCACTGGCCTCCTCCACCGTCACCTGGAGCAGACACTCCTCAGTGAGGCGGAAGTCGATCTTCCTGCCGGCCGCGGCGGACGGGACCCGGACGGTGCCCAGGTACTCGTTGTCCACCATCAGGTCGCTGTCCCCCTGGAAGATGTCCAGCTCGATGTAGGCCGAGCCCGGCTCCTTCGGCGGAGGCAGGCGGAAGCTCTTCACCATGGGGATGAGCGAGTTCTTCTCGATGATGCGCTTCACGCGGCCGTTGGGCAGCGCGTAGCCGATGGGCATGGACACCGCGTCCAGCAGCGTCACCGCGTCGATGCTGCCCAGTGAGTCGCCCAGCAGCGCCGCGCCCAGGGCCACGCACTCGTCGGGGTGCACGCCCTTCCTGGGCGGCTTGCCGAAGTGCGCTTGGATCTTCTGCTGCACGAGCGGCATGCGGCTCTGGCCGCCGACGAGGATGATCTCGTCGATGTCCGAGCGGGCGATGCCCTTCTCCTCGAGCACGCGGTCGCAGATCTCGAAGGTGCGGTCCACCAGGTCGCCGGTGAGGCTGTTGAGGAACTCGCGCGTCAGGGGGATGCGCAGGTCCACCGGCTTGCCCTTGCGCTCGTCGATGAAGGGCAGGTCGATGACGACATTGGGGATGAGCGTCAGGTCGATCTTCGCCGCCTCGGCGGCGTTCTTGATGCGCTGCAGGGCGATGGGGTTCTCGGTGAGGTCGACCTTGGTCTCCTCCCGGAAGCGCTCCAGCACGTACTCCATGATGCGCGTGTCGAAGTCCGCGCCGCCCAGGAAGGTGTCGCCGCCCGTGGCCAGGACCTCGAAGACGTTGCCGGCCAGGTGCAGCACGGAGACGTCGAAGGTGCCGCCGCCCAGGTCGTAGACGAGGACCTTCTGGTCCAGGCCCCGGTTGAAGCCGTACGCGAGCGCCGCCGCGGTGGGCTCGTTGACGATGCGCTTGACGTCGAAGCCGGCGAGCCGGCCCGCCTCCTTCACCGCCTGGCGCTGGTTGTCGTTGTAGTAGGCCGGGACGGAGATGACGGCCGCGTCGATGGGGCCGCCCAGGAACTGCTCCGCGATGGTCTTCAGCTGCGAGAGCACGAAGCTGGAGACCTGGGGCAGCGTGTAGAGCTTGCCGCCCATCATCACCGCGGCGTCCCCGTTGGGGCCCTCGACGATGTCGTACGGGAAGGAGCCGCGCAGGTCCTCCACCGACTTGGAGTGGTACTTGCGGCCGATGAGGCGCTTGGTCCCCCACAGCGTGTTGCGGGGGTTGGTGACCATCTGGTCCTTGGCCACCCCGCCCACCAGGAGGTCTCCCTTGGCCGACAGGGCGACGACGGTGGGGAGGATGAGGTTGCCGCGATCCGTGGGGACGATCTTCGGGATGCGGTTGCGCACGGACGCCACCAGCGTGTTGGTGGTGCCCAGGTCAATCCCGACGATGCGAGGTCTGTCCGCCATGAAGTTCACGGGCGCGGGCCACCAGACGCGCGCCCCCGTCCCACTCTGTATCACGTCGCGCCTCCGCGCGCGCGTTTCTGGGCGAGGCCCTCAGTCCTCCACCTCGGAGCCCTCCGGACCCGGCTCGTTCCAACCCAGGGGGGGTGGGAGCACCCCTCGGACCGCCTCGGTGGAGGGCAGGACCAGGCGATCATACGGCCCCCCCTCCCCCGTCGGCAGCTCGTCCAGGAAGCGGGACGGACGCAGGACGATGCGCTCTCCCTCCCGGGGCAGCACGGACAGGGGGTACACCAGCACCAGGAGGTCCCGGGCCCGGGTGGTGGCCACGTAGAACAGGCGCCGCTCCTCCTCTTCCTCCTCGGCCGAGCGAGTCGCCTGGGACATGGGGAAGCGCCCATCCACCAGCCAGAGGACGAAGACGCTCCGCCACTCCAGCCCCTTGGCCTGATGGACGGAGCTGAGCGTCAGGACGTCCCCGGGGGCATCGCCCTCCAGGGCCTCCTTGGCGGCGAACTCCGCCACCAGCGCCAGCTCCGACAGGAAGCGCGGCAGGTCCTCGAACCGCCGGGCCAGCTCCGCCAGCCGCCGAAGGTCGTCCTCCCGGCCGTCCTCGGGCGTGGCCTCCAGGGCGAGCCGGGCGGCGTACCCACCCGCCAGCACGTCCTCGATGAGCCCCCCCGGGTCGCGCGTGGCCTCCGGGCGTCCCAGCCGCCCCATCAGCGCCGTGAGCCGCTCGAAGGCCGGAAGCGACTTCTTCGACACGTGACGCCGCACGTCCTCGTGGACCAGCCGCTCCCCCAGGGACAGGCCCTCCGGCAGGGCGCGCAGCGAGGTCCACAGGCGCTCCGCCGTGGTGGGTCCCACGCCCGGCACCGCGCGCACCACCCGGCGGAACGCCAGCTCGTCCCGGGGGTTGTTCACCCAGCGCAGGTGGGCCAGCACGTCCTTGACGTGGGGCTGCTCGAAGAAGCGCACCCCGGAGCGCACCCGGAACGGCAGGCCCCGGCGCGTCAGCTCCAGTTGGAGCTCCAGGCCGTGGTTGTGGGCGCGGTAGAGGACGGCCATCGACTCCAGGGGTTCGCCCCGCGCGTGGAGCGTCTGGATGTGCTCGGCCACCCAGGTCGCCTGTTCGGCCGCGTCCAGCGTGGGGACGACGAGGGGCCGGGGCCCGGAGGCACGCTCGGAGACGAGCGCCTTGGGGAACTGCCGCGTGTTCTGGGCGATGGCGGCGTTGGCGAGCTGGAGGACCTCCGGGGTCGAGCGGTAGTTGCGCGTCAGGGTGAAGACGGCGCAGCCGGGGTGCCGCTCCGGGAAGCCCATGATGTTGGAGAAGTCCGCGCCCCGGAAGCTGTAGATGGACTGGCAGTCGTCCCCCACGACGGTGAGGTCCTGACGCTCCCCGGCGAGCAGATCCACCAGCTCGCCCTGGAGGCTGTTGGTGTCCTGGTACTCGTCCACGAGCACGGCGTGGAAGCGCTCGGCGAGCAGGGCGCGGACGCGGGGGTGTTCGACGAGCAGCCGCTTCAGGTTGAGGAGCAGATCATCGAAGTCCATCAGGTGCAGCCGCGTCTTGCGCTGGCGGTAGAGCGCCGCCGTGGCGAGCACCTCCGGCGCCAGCGGGACGAACTGCGGCCGGCGGTCCACCAGCACCTCCGACACGGCCTGCTGCAGGTTGGTGGCGAGCGACACCAGCTCCAGCACCAGCTCCGGCCGGGGGAAGCGCTTGTCGCTCTTGAGCTTGCGCTCGGCCAGACAGCTCACCATGAGGTCCCGCGCGTCCTGCCGGTCCAGCACGGTGAAGCGCTCCGAGTAGCCCAGCGCCGTCGCGTGCTCGCGCAGGAGCGCATGCGCCACGTGGTGGAACGTGCCGCCCGTCACGCGCCCCACGTCCACGAAGCCGCCCACCAGCTCCGCCAGGCGGCGGGTCATCTCGCGCGCGGCCTTGTTGGTGAACGTCAAGAGCAGGAGGTGGTCGGGCGAGAGGCCCAGCTCCAGCCTGCGCGCCGCGCGGAAGGTGAGCGTGCGCGTCTTGCCGGAGCCCGCGCCGGCGATGACCAGCACCGGCCCCGCGTCCGCCTCCACCGCGCGCAGCTGCTCCTCGTTGAGGAGCCGGGCGTAGTCGATGCGCGACGGGCCACTCGGCGGACCGAGCGGCCTGGGGGTGGGCGGGGAGACCATGGGGCGCGGAACTCTAACCGCCCCGCCCGCCCGGGACGAACGGATCAGCCGGACTTCACGGCACGGGCTTGTGCGCCGTCAGCCGCGCCGAGGCCGCCTCGCGGACCTGGGCGGACGGGTCCCGCTCCCGGGCCAGCTCCAGCAGCACCCGGCCCACCTGGGGCAGCTTCGTGCTCACCGTGGCGAGGGCGGCGGTGCGCTCCTTCACCCCGCCCTCCAGCCGCTCGGTGACGCCGCGGTCCGCGCAGGTGCGCACCCCGGGCGACTGCTCGCGGAGGATCAGCTCCGCGTCCGCCAGCCGGGCCTCGGTGAGGCGGCGGGCCTCCTCGGCGCGGCGCTCGAACTCAGCCAGGTCCTCGGGGAACTCGGTGGAGACGGCGCGCGCGCGGGCGATGGCCTCCTGGGCGAATCTCGCGTTGACGGCCGCCGCGCACAGCTGCCGCGCCGAGGCCAGGGGCACGCGGCCCTCCGTCGTCACCGTCTCGTCGCGGGCCACGTTCAGCGCCCACACCGCGAGCTGGCGCGCGGCCACCGCGGCGGAGAAGGGCTGCTTGCGCCCCTCGCGGATGTCCACCCAGCGGCGCAGCACCACGGGGTCCGGCACGCCGGAGTCGAAGGCGCGCTGGTACTCGGTGGAGGCCTGCGGCAGCTGCCCGGAGAGGTCCAGGAGGACGGCCACGGTGAGGTACATCTCCGCGCTGCTGGCCCGCTCGCGCAGGGCGTCCAGCCGGGAGGCCACCTCGTACTCCGCCACCGGGCGCGGCAGCGACGTGAGCACCGTGCGCAGCGACTCCAGCGCGTTCTGGCGGATCAACGGGTTGCGCGCCGAGCGCAGCGCGTCCAGGAGCGGATCCACCGCGCGCACGGAGACGTGCTGGCCCAGCTCCTCCGCCGCCTGCCAGCGGTCCAGCGCGTCCGGCGCCAGCAGCGAGCGCTTCAGGTCCTCCAGGTCGCGCAGGTAGTGGCCCACGTGCGCGGCGCGCACGAGCGGATCCGGATGCGCCAGCGCGACCTGCTCGGCGCGGGCGCGCGTCAGTCGCGCCGGGAAGTCCGTGAGCTTGGGCCCCAGCGGATGCGCCTTCACCCGCGCCTCGGCCTCGTCCACCAGCCCCGAGACGAGCAGCCCCTCCACCTCCAGCCCCAGCAGCAGGACGCGCGCCTCCTCGCGGTGCACGCCGGCCGGGAAGTCCTTGAGGTAGGCGAACAGCTTCGTCGCGCCGGAGCCCCTGGCCTGCTCGAAGGCCTGCGCGTCCAGCCGCGACTCGACCTGGAGTCGGCGTGGATCATCCGGCTTCTCGCGCAGGTACTCGGCCAGCCGCTTCGGGTCCTCCGTCGTCGCCAGCTCGCGCGACTCCGCCTCCAGCATCAGCCGCTTCGCCTCGTCGCGCTGGGCGCCGTCCGGGTGCTCCTGGAGGAACTGCTTCCAGGCGGCCACGGAGTCGGCCTCCTTCGCGGCGTTGAAGCGCAGGCCCTCCAGCAGCGTCCTCGCGGTGCGCGTGTGCGGCGCCTCCGGGTACGCCTCCAGGAAGCGCTTGTAGGCGAGCACCGTGTGCAGCCGCTTCGCCTCCTCGAACTCCAGCTCCTCCAGCCGGGCCTCGGCGGCGTCACCATCCGGGTGCGTCGGGTTCTCCCGCAGGAAGGCGCGATAGCCCTCCACGGTGTCCGTGCTGGCGGCGCGGTCATACGGATTGGGCAGGCACCCGGTGGCCAGCAGGAGGACGGGGAAGGCTCGGCGGAGTGAAAACATTCTCCTGGAGCAATACCGCACCCCGCTCCCCCCGGAAACACGCGCCGCCACGGACGGTTGCCTGGGTAGGTTTTTTGACGACACACGAAGCCGGGGCCAGCATGGTGCCCCAGGACGCTACAGGGAGGTCGCGCATGCGGTGGCTCACGCTGATGGGAATGCTCTCGATGCTCGCGACGGGCTGCGCCACCCCGTCCGGCCGGCTGGAGCCCTGGCTGGACTCGTACGCGGTCCGCTACCACTCGGCCTCGCCGCCGGCCTTCCCGCGCGAGTCGCTCTCCACGCCCGTGGCGACGGCGCAAGCGGAGAAGAAGCCCGCGCCGGCGAAGGCGAAGACACCCGCGCGCGCCGCCGCGTCCCGGCCCGCGAAGGGCAAGCCAGCCACCACGAAGGTGAGCACCCAGGGCGCGCGCCCCGTCTCGGCCGATGCGCGCGAGAAGGTCCTGGCCGCGGCGCGCTCGGTGGTGGGCAAGCCGCAGGTGACCTTCGACGGCCGCAAGTACCCGTCCGACTGCACGGGCCTCATCGAGGGCGTCTACGCGCAGGCGGGCCTGTCCTTCCGCGGGACGCTCAAGCCCGGAGACAACGGCGTCACCGCGCTGTACCGCTACGCCCGCGCCCATGGCCGCGTGTACGAGGACGGCCGGCCCGTGCCCGGGGACCTGGTGTTCTTCCACGAGACGTACGACCAGAACCGGGACGGCCGCCGCAACGATGGCCTCACCCACGTGGGCATCGTCGACAGCGTGGACGCGCAGGGCACCGTCACCGTCATCCACCGGGTCAACCGGGGCGTGGTGCGCTACCGGATGAACCTGGCGCGCCCCCACCTGCCGAGGGATCCGAAGACGGGCGAGGTGCTCAACGACCTCTTGCGCCACCCCGGCCCGAACAAGGCCCCGGTGCACACCGGGCAGCTCTTCGCGGCCTACGGCAGCGTGCTCCCCGCGAGCGCCCCGGCGAAGAAGAAGCCCGCGCCCATCCCTGTGGCCCTGCGCTGAAACGAACGGCGCCCGACTCCAGGAAGAGCCGGGCGCCGGTGAAGCGGCGAGGACTTCGTCTCAGGATGCGCGCGCGGTGCGGTCCCACGCGGCGCGCTGCGAGTTGCGCAGGAAGCGCCAGAAGCCCACGACGATGGCCAGGTTCATGGTGACGAAGTAGTAGGCCACCGAGGCCACCCGCTTCGCCGCGCCGCGCTTGAGCACGCCCACCTTCCCCAGGTACGCCAGCGCGTAGAACAGGCCCTGGGCGAAGAGCGTGGCGCGGTAGAACATGCTGTCGAGCAGGAACAGGTTCGCCAGCAGCGCCACGCCCATCAGCGCGGGCGCGCACCAGCGCAAGAGCTTGTGCGACCAGAACGCGAACGCGGGGAAGCCCGCGGTGGGCAGCAGGAGGCCCGGCACCATGCGCAGGCTCTGGAAGTTGCCGGCGGCGATGCGCGCGCGGCGGCCGAACTCCTTGCCGTAGTCCTCCGTCGTCTCCTCGTGCGCGACGGCCTTCTCCTCGTACGCGACCTTGTAGCCCTTCTCGAGGATGCGCAGCGGGATGACGAAGTCATCCACGATGGTGGACGGCGGCAGCTGCGTGTAGAGCGTGCGGCGGATGGCGTACAGGCCCCCGTTGGCCCCCACCACCGCGCCCCGGCGCCCCTCGTACATCTTGATGAGGGACTCGTAGCTCCAGTACGCGCTCTCCTCGTAGTCCTTCTTCGTCGGGTTGTAGAGGCGCAGCTTGCCGCAGACCGCTCCCACCTCCGGGTCATCGAAGTGGCGCACCAGCTTCTCGATGGCGTCGGGTTCGATCATCGTGTTCGCGTCCGAGAGGACCACGATGTCGCCCTTGGCCATGGGGATGCAGCGGTTGAGCACCGTCGTCTTGCCCGCGCGGGGCGCGGGGGACAGGCGCACGCGCTCGTCCCGGCACTCCAGCACGCGCTCGTTGGTGCCGTCGGTGGAGCCGTCCGAGCCGATGAGCACCTCGAAGCGGTCGGCCGGGTAGTCGAGCGCGAGGCTGTTCTCGAGCTTCTGCCCGATGCAGGACGCCTCGTTGTACGCCGCGACCACCAGGCTGACCGATGGAGCCGCCCCACGCCTGCCCGGCAGCTCACGGCGCGCGTCCCCGCCTCGCATCGCCCGGATGTTCTGCGCCACCTGCGCCGCCCCATCCAGCACGAACAGGCTCAATGGGTAGAGAAAATACGTGTGCGCCAGCAGCAGCGCGGCACACCAGAAGAAGACCTCCGCCATCGACCATGCCTCCCAAGACCCAGTCCTCGAATCGGCCCTGGGTTCAGCAAGAGGCATGCCCCGCGTGAGCACCCCGCTCCGCTCGGAGCGCGGAGGCAGGCGTGGGGATCAGCGCCGGGTGGGACTGGACTTTCTCCAGTCCTCCGCCCGGGTGGGACGCACGTCGTTTCAGGGCCGCGGGGCGCTCGTGGAGACCTGCTCGAGCAGCTTTCGCGCCAGCTCGTGGTTCTTGTTGAGCGCCAGCACGTCGTCCAGCAGTGAACGCGCCGCCGCCGGGTCCTTCTGGCGCAGGGCCAGCCGGGCACCCAGGACGTAGGGGCGCAGCAGGGTGCCATCCGCCTGACGGAGCGCCTCCAGCTCCGACACGGACTGGGCCACCGACTCCGGCGGAGAGCCGGAGCTGAGCACGTACTCGGCGCGGGCCACGGTGCTCCACGCCTTCGGGGCGCCCTCCACGTTGCGCAGGCGCTCGGCCAGCGCGAGGGCATCCGGCGCCGCCGTCACCCCCGCGTGGAGGGCCCGGGCCTTCACCCGCGCGGCCAGGGCCGGCGTGGGCTCCACCTCGGGCGCGGCCTCGAGGGCCTCGGCCAGGACGTCCACTTCCTTGCGCAGGCGGTCGATCTCGATGCGCAGCGGTCCGCCGAGCTTGATGACGTCCTCGCGCTGCGCCTTCAGCGCGTTGACGCGGCTCTCCCAGTCGACGGTGGCCTGGGCGGCGGCGCGCTCGTCGATGTCTCGCTGGAGGAGTTCGCCCTGGGTTCGCAGCCGCTCGGCCTCGGCCTGGAGCTCGCCCAGGCGCAGCGAGAGCGCCACGACGAGCTCGGCCTGGGCCTCGGTGTATTTTGGATACGTGGCCGTGAGGGCCTTGAGGCTCTGGATGGCCTGGTCCCTGGAGACGGAGTCGTCCCTGCGCAGCAGGACCGAGGCCCGCTCCTTCTCCGTCACCGCGGTGGCCGGCATGTCCGCGTCACGGTTCTTCCACGCGGGATAGGCGAGCACTCCGGCCAGCAGCACCCCGGCCGCCACGACCAGGCCCAGCCAGAGCCGCGAGGAAGAGCTCGAAGGGGTCGAGGCCACGAGGTCCGCGGACTCGCGGTTCGCGGACAGCAGCTCCGGTGGGAGGGAGACGGCGCCTCGGCGGTAGGCGGGCTCCGAGGTGCTGGGTCCCTGGCCACCGGCGGCGCCCAGGGCGCCGAGTCCCGGCAGCTCCATGGGCGGCAGGTTCACGCCGTGCGACCCGGCGTCGGTGGCCGCGCCGTACGCGGAGGTCTTGCGATTGACCGGAGACCCGGGCGCGTTGGCGGCACCGAAGAGTTCGGTGGACGACGAGGCCTCGCCGTAGAGGCTCGTGGACCTCTCGGCGGGGAGCTCGGGGACGGCTCCCGCATCGGCCGGGTCAGACACGGCTCCGTACGTGAGCGTGCGCCCGATATGGGCGGGAGTCCCGCTCGCGGGTGAGGACGGGCTCGTGCCTGACGTGCCCGAAGCTCCGAGCGTCACGGGGGCAATCGATGGAGGCGACGGAGGGGGGCCTGACGTGGCCGCACCGAAGACCTGCGTGGTCTGGCGAGGACTTCCGCCCGTGTGGCTGGGGAATATCGGGCTTCCTGAAGTGGGGGCCGGGCCCGACGGAGGGACAGCGCCGAAGGTCTGCGTCGAGCCGTGAGCCCCCGCCGAGGCCTGCGTCATTCCAGACGTGCCCACCGCGCCGAAGGTCTGCGTTGAGCCGTGAGTGCCCGCCACCGAAGGCTGCGTCATGCCAGGGGCACCCACAGCTCCGAACGTCTGCGTCGAACCCTGAGCCCCCACGCCGGAGGCCTGCGTCATTCCGGGAGCGCCGACTGCGCCGAAGGTCTGCGTCGCCCCGTAGGCGCCCGCACCCTCGGTCGATGGCGCGCCCTGGGAGCCGACCGCGCCGAAGGTCTGCGTGGCCCCATGAGCACCCGCGGCCTGCGTCCCGCCCTGCCCGCTCACGGCATCATGCGCCCCGTCCACCGCGCCGAAGCGCTGTGTCGTCCCCTGCACGCCCGAGGCACCCGCGACCTGCGCACCGCCAGCGCCTTCCGACGCCTTCCCGGAGCCGAAGATCTGCGTGCGCATCAAGCTGGGATTGCCACCGGGCGCCGTACCCCACGAGCCACTCGGCGTCTTGGGGCCAGCGCCGTCCGCGGCGACGGGGCGCGGAGTCTGCGCCTGCGGCGAGGCCAGGAACACATGGCTGCAGCGAGTACACTGGACCGACGCCCCTCCCGGCGGAAGCAGGCGGGGATCCAAGGCATACTGCATCGAGCACTGAGGGCAGGCGATCTGCACGCCGCGTGCTTACCACACGGGCCCGGCATCCGGAGGCGAGCCCAACACCGTGGCCGCCTGGAGGGTCTTCAACCGGGCTTCACCCACCCCGGGGACCTCGTCCACCGCCTCCCAGCTCCGGAAACCGCCCGCCAGGTCCCGAGCCTCCACCAGCGCCCGCGCCAGCGAAGCCCCCACGCCCGGCAACAACGCCAGCTCCTCCGCCGTGGCGACGTTCAGGTCCAGCCTGCGCCCCAACGCCAGCGCCGCCGCCCCCGTGGGCTCCTCGCCCCCACCACACGTCGCCACGCCGTCCTCCCGGATGCGCACCGCCTCCGGAGGACAATCCAACGCTGACCGGGAATCCGGCCAGCGCCAGCGGGCCACCGCCCCGACGCCCATCACCGCCAACGCGACGACGGCGAGCGCGGCCGTCCGCCCCGCCACCGGCTCAGACCTTCTCGCCCTTGAGCGCCGCCGTCTCCGACACCGTCGTCGCGCCCTCGGGCGGCAGCGGCTGATCCAACCCGAACGCCGTGTGCAGCGCCCGCACCGCCAGCTCCGTGTACTTGGAGTGGACCACGCACGACACCTTGATCTCCGACGTGGAGATCATCTGGATGTTGATGCCCTCGGCCGACAGCGCCGTGAACATCCGCGCCGCCACGCCCGAGTGGTTGCGCATGCCCACGCCGACGATGGACACCTTGGCCACGTTGTCGTCCGTCTCGATGCCGGAGACGGGAATGTCCTTCACCGCCTCGCGCACCACCTCCTGCGCCTTGAGGAAGTCCGACTTGCCCACCGTGAAGGTCAGGTCCGTGCGCCCCTCGCGGGACTGGTTCTGGACGATGAGGTCCACCACGATGTGCTTCTCGTCGAGCGGGCCGAAGATCTTCGCCGCCACGCCCGGCACGTCCGGCACGCCGCAGATGGTGATCTTCGCCTCGTTGCGGTCATACGCCACGCCGCGGACCAGCACGTCCTCCATGGACTTGTCCTCCTCACACACGAGTGTGCCCGGGTCCTGGGTGAACGACGACTTCACCCAGAGCGGCACCTTGTACTTCATGGCGAATTCGACGGAGCGGATCTGCAACACCTTCGCGCCCACGCTCGCCAGCTCCAGCATCTCCTCGTAGGCGATGCGCTCCAGCTTGCGCGCGGCGGGGACCATGTTCGGGTCCGTGGTGTAGACGCCGTCGACGTCCGTATAGATTTCACACGCATCCGCGCTCAGCGCCGCGGCCACCGCCACCGCCGTGGTGTCCGAGCCTCCGCGCCCCAGCGTCGTGACGCTCCCCTCCTCGTCCACGCCCTGGAAGCCCGCCACCACCACGATGTGCCCCTTGGACAGGGCCTGTCGGATGGGCTGCGCGTCGATGCTCTTGATGCGCGCTTTCGAGAAGGTGCTGTCGGTGACGATGCGCACCTGGTGCCCCAGGAAGCTCGTCGCCTTGCCACCCTGGGCCTGGATGGCCATCGCCACCAACCCGATGGAGACCTGCTCCCCGGTGGCCACGACGACGTCCTGCTCACGCTCGTCCGGCCGGTCGGTGATCTGCGCCACCAGCTTGAGCAGCCGGTTCGTCTCACCCGACATCGCCGAGACCACCACCACCACGTCATGGCCCGCCTGCTGGGCGGCCAGACAGCGGCGGGCGACGTTCTTCATCCGCTCGGTGTCACCAACGGAGGTACCGCCGTACTTCTGGACGATCAGCGCCACGAGGACCGTGACCTCCCTCTTCAGTCGCGCGGACCTATACGAGCCCCACTCCCCGGTGTAAAGCCCCGCTGCCGCTGTCTCGCATTCCACCACCCCTTGGAGCCCCCAATGTCGCGCCCCCGTATCCTCATCGACGGTGACACCCTGACGCTGGAGCAGATCCTCCAGGTCGCCCGCAACGAGGTGACCGTGGAGCTGGCCCCCGAGGCCGCCGCCCGGGTCCGCGCCTCGCGAGCCCTGGTGGACCGGGTCGCCGCGGGCGACACCCCGTCCTACGGCATCAACACCGGCTTCGGCACCCTGGCCGAGGTCCGCATCGACAAGAAGGACCTGCGCGACCTGCAGCGCAACCTCATCCTCTCCCACGCCTGTGGTGTCGGCACGCCCCTGCCCCACGGTGAAGCGCGCGCGCTGCTGCTGCTGCGCTGCAACGTGCTCGCCAAGGGCTACTCGGGCATCCGTCCGGAGACGCTGACGCTGGCGCTGGACATGCTCAACCGCGACGTCGTCCCCGTCGTCCCCGAGCGCGGCAGCGTGGGCGCGTCCGGTGACCTGGCCCCCCTGGCGCACCTGGCGCTCGTGTTCATCGGCGAGGGCGAGGCGTTCCACCAGGGCCAGCGGCTGCCGGCGCGCAAGGCGCTGGAGATGGCGGGCCTGCAGCCGGTCATCCTCGAGGCCAAGGAGGGCCTGGCGCTGGTCAACGGCACCCAGGCGATGTGCGCGGTGGGCACCCTGCTCCAGCTGCGCGCCGAGTCCCTGGCGGAGCTGGCCGACGTCGCCGGCGCGATGACGCTGGAAGGTCTGCTCGGCAGCCACAAGCCGTTCATCCCGGAGATTCACGACGTCCGAGCCCATCCGGGCCAGAAGGCGTGCGCGGCGCACCTGCGGCGCATCCTGGTGAACAGCGAGCTGGTGGAGACACACGTCAACTGCAGCAAGGTGCAGGACCCCTACTCGCTGCGCTGCATGCCGCAGGTGCACGGCGCGGCGCGCGAGGGCCTGTCCTTCGCGCGGCGAATCCTCGAGGTGGAGGTCAACAGCGCCACGGACAACCCGCTGGTCTTCACGGAGACCGAGCGCATCGTCTCGGGCGGCAACTTCCACGGCCAGCCCATCTCCCTGGCGATGGACGTGGTGGCGATGGCGCTCACGCAGCTGTCCTCCATCAGCGAGCGGCGGGTGGAGCAGCTGGTGAACCCGGCGCTGTCGGGGCTGCCGGCGTTCCTGGCGAAGAACTCCGGGCTCAACTCGGGCTTCATGATCGCGCAGGTGACGAGCGCGGCGCTGGTGGCCGAGTCGCGCGTGCTCAGCCACCCCGCGTCGGTGGACTCGATTCCGTCGTCCGCGGGCCGCGAGGACCATGTGTCCATGGGCATGACGGCGGCGCTCAAGGGCCGGCAGGTGGGGGACTTCGCCCGCTCGTGTCTGGCCATCGAGATGCTGGTGGCGGCGCAGGCGCTGGACTTCCGGCTGCCCGTCAAGCCCGGCAAGGGCGCGCTGGCGGCCTACGAGCTCATCCGCTCCAAGGTGCCGCACATGGAGAAGGACCGCGAGCTGCACAAGGACATCCAGGCTGTGAGCGACCTGGTCGACTCGGGCGAGCTGCTCGCGGCGGTGCGCGCGGCCACGGCCTGAGCCTGTCATTCACAGACACCGCGGCCCGCTCCGGGAGCACTTCCGGGGCGGGCCGTCTTCGTTTCAGCGCGACGTGCTAGCGACACGTCCCGTAGTAGGACTCGACGAACGCCGAGGTCCGGCCGTAGTTCAACCAGAAAGCACAGTCACAGCCACGGAAGCCCACGACCGTCGAGTAGGTGGCGTCGCTGTAGTACGTGTGCTCGTAGAACACCCCATTGCAATTGGGGGCGGCATCCTCGCGCGACGTGAGGTCCTGCGCCTCGGCGTCCTCCACCACGGGACCACCGCAGCCCACCAGCATCAACCCCACCGCAAGCAACGCACCGCTGACGAACCTTCCAGCCTGCATTCGTGCCTCCAGGGAACTTCCACGGGTTGTACGACCCTCCCAGGCTACCAGCCTGAGAGGGATTTGCCCATGGACACCCCCTGAGAGGGAATGCCACCAGGCGTCAGGGGCGAGGCAATCCGCTGTCCTCCCGATATGACAGCGAAAAGACGGAGGCGCCCAGCTGGGCCAGGCCAGCGGGGGCATCCAGCGGCGCCAGCCGGACCTCCACGAACACCAGACGTCCCTCCTGCTGGGCACTCACAGCCTCCGCCAGCACCGGCGCCAGCTGCTCGGGCTTCTCGATGAGCAGGGTCAGCGCCTGCCCCGGCGGCCCCAGCGCATCGCAGATGGCCGGGTAGTTCCACTTCGGGATGTCATTGTAGACGGACCGCGGACCGACGATGAGGCGCTCCACGGTGTAGCCCGCGTTGTTGATGAGGAACACCAGCGGCTTGAGCTTCAGGTGCAGCAGCGTGGAGAGCTCCTGCGCCGTCATGAGGAACGAGCCGTCCCCGATGAAGAGCAGCTGGCGCCGCTCCGGGGCCGCCAGGCTGGTGCCCAGCACCGCCGGCAGCGTGTAACCGATGGAGCACCACAGCGGCTGGGCCACCCAGCTCGCTCCCCGTGGCAGCTGCGCGGAGGCGAAGCCCACCATGGGGCTGCCCGCCTCGACGACGAGCACATCCTCCGGCTCCAGCAGCGCGGACAGCGCGGGCCACAGCTGCGCGTGCGTCAGGGGCCCCTCGCTCCTCGCCGCCGGGGCCGCTGGCCTGGAGGCCGCCTGGGACCGGAGTCGCAGCGAGCGGGGCACGAAGTCCTGCCGCTTCCGACTGCCCACCGCCTCGCACAGGGCCTCCAGCACCTCGCCCAGCACCAGCCCGCTGTACAGCGAGGGCAGCCACGGAGACTCCGCCCGCCCCAACGCCGCCGTGGTGGGCTGAAGGTCCACGAACCGCGAGGGCTCCAGCCGCTGGGTGAAGGAGTGCGTGTTGAGGTCCATGAAGCGCGTGGACAGGCCCACCACGCAGTCGGCCCCGTCCACCCACTCCCGCACGTACGGGTCCGACAGCCGTCCCCCGTAGAAGCCCAGGAAGGCCCCGTGAGCTTCGTCGAGGAGGCCTCGCCCCGAACCCAGCGACGCGATGGGCATCCCCGCGGACTCCGCCAGCGCCACCACCTGGGGCCCCAGCCCGAAGCGCTGGGCGTCGCTGTCCACCAGCAGCACGCTGCGCCGTGCCCCTCGCAGCCGGGGCACCAGCTCCTCCAGCAGCGCGCGCAGGCTGGCCCTGTCACTGACAGCCGCCTCCCGCTCGAGCGGCGCCTCTGGCGCGGGCACCTGCTGGAAGCACACGTCGGTGGGGAGCTGGAGGTACACGGGCCGCCGCTCACGCAGGCACGTGCGCAGCACCCGGTCGATCTCCATCGCCGCGTTGGCCTGTGTCAGCACCGCCCGCGCCGCGGTGAACGGCGCGATGCTGGCGAGCGTATTGCCATACTCACCGTCCCCCAGCGTGTGGTGTATCCAGCTGCGCCGCTGCATATGGGACAACGGTGGTGCCCCGGTGATGGCCACCACCGGCACCCGCTCCGCATATGCGCCCGCCAGCCCGTTGACGGCGCTCAGTTCGCCCACGCCATACGCCGTCGCGAGCGCGGCAATGCCTTTCAATCGCGCATACCCATCCGCGGCATAGGCGGCGTTGAGCTCGTTGCAGCACCCCACCCAGGTCAGCCCGGGTTGTTTCAACAGCTGCTCCAGCATCCCCAGGTTGAAGTCTCCGGGCACGCCGAAGACATGACGGACTCCCAGCTCCTGGAGACGGAGCCACAGATAATCCCCCACGGAAACCGTCTTCTCCTGGACCTTGGCACAAGTAAGGCTCACGGCGACTCCCCCGCATGCGGACCTCTCCGGGCGGCGACAACCGCCCCGGGCCGGCACGCAAGCAATTACACCGAGTGCCTCACAGCACAATCCAAACACAACCAGCCCCCCTCGCCCGTCGGCTTCCCCTCAGTCCGAGCGGCGACTCACGGGAGGTTGGCATGTCTGTCCAGGGTTCGAACAACTCACGGGCCACCGGAATCCCCGCAGACGCGTGACGCCTGCGGGGCCCGCGAGTCCCGTCCTGCGGGGCACGTCAGGGATAGCGGGGCACGCTCGGCTCGGGCTCCGGCAGCGGAATGAACTCCGACTCACCGGGGACCTGACCGATGCGCTGGGCCGTCCAGTCCTCCTTCGCCTGCTCGATACGCTCCTTCGAGCTGGAGACGAAGTTCCACCAGATGTGCCGGGGCCCATCCATCGGCTCGCCGCCGAAGAGCAGCAGCCTGGAGCGCGTGGTCCCGCCGCCCCGCGCCACCACCTCCCTGCCCGGACGCAGCACCAGCAGCTGACCGGGGCCGAAGCTCTCGCCGCCCACCTCCACCTGTCCCTCGGCGACGAAGAGGCCGCGCTCCTCGTGCACCGCGGGCACGGGAATCCGCGCCCCCGCGTCCAGCTTCACGTCCGCGTAGAAGAGCGCCGACTGCGTCGTCACCGGCGAGCGCGCACCGGCCAGCTCCCCCGCGATGAGCTTGAGCTCGACGCCACCATCCTGCACGACGGGCAGCGCCTCCGACGGCGTATGGACGAACGACGGCGCGTCCTCCTCGTGCTTGCCGGGCAGCGCCACCCAGAACTGGATGCCGAACATGCGGTTGGACGCGACTCGCAGCTCCGGAGGCGTACGCTCCGAGTGGACGATTCCGCGCCCGGCCACCATCCAGTTCACCGCGCCGGGGCGGATGCGCTGCACCACGCCCAGCGAGTCGCGGTGGAGCACCTCGCCCTCGAACAGGTACGTCACCGTGGCCAGGCCGATGTGCGGATGGGGCCGCACGTCCAGCCCCTTGCCGGCCTGGAGCACCGCGGGGCCCATCTGGTCCATGAAGATGAACGGGCCCACCATCCGCCGCCGCGACGACGGCAGCGCGCGGCGCACCTCGAAGCCGTCTCCCAGATCCCGGGTGCGTGGGACGATGACGGTCTCCAGCAGGGAGTCAGGCTCCGCGTCGACAAAGGGTTCCTCGGGCATCTTCCAGGCCATCCGCTCACACTCCTGTCAAGGTCCTGCGCGTCCACACATGCCATGGGTCGGTCCGGACGCTCCAGTCCCAACCACCCGCCCCCTTCGCGACTCAACGAATGGCGTCTGTCAAGCGCGGCCCGCCCGCGTGTCAAACCTTCACGCGTCGTGATGTCAGCATTTACGTCACGGTGCGGAACCACGGAAGATTGCCCATTCCCACCCGGCCGTCACTCCCCTGTCGGAGGGAGGGAAGCGTCACCCATCCCCTGGAGCGCATCATCGTGAAAGCCTCGTGTACGGCTGTTCGAGCTGGTGCCGTAAGAAGCGTCGTCGCGCTGTTGTTGGTGGCGGGAGTCGTGGTGGGCCCCCGAGCCCAGGCCTCGTCCTTCACGCTGTTCGAGAGCGGGCAGGTGCGGCCGCTCGCGCTGTCCCCCGATGGCAAGCTGCTCTTCGCCGTCAACACGCCGGACAACCGGCTGGAGATCTTCCGCGTCGCGAACAACGGCCTCACCCACCGAGGCTCGGTGCCCGTGGGCCTGGAGCCCGTGGCGGTGGCCGCGCGGACGAACGACGAGGTCTGGGTCGTCAACCACCTGTCGGACAGCGTGAGCGTGGTGCGCGTGGACGTGGACGGACAGGGCGGCGTGGTGACGCGCACGCTGCTCGTGGGCGACGAGCCCCGGGACCTGGTCTTCGCCGGTCCTGGGCGTCGGCGCGCATTCATCACCGCGGCGCACCGCGGCCAGAACGCGCCGTTCGACCCGAAGCTCACCACGCCGGGCATCGGCCGCGCGGACGTGTGGGTGTTCGACTCGGAGCAGCTGGGGTCCACGCTGGGTGGCACGCCGCTCACCATCGTCTCCCTGTTCGCGGACACGCCCCGGGCGCTGGCGGTGACGCCGGACGGCTCGCGGGTGTACGCGGCGGCCTTCCACTCCGGCAACCGCACCACGGTGATGCATGAGCTGGCGGTGCCGGACGGCGGCGAGGCCGTGGGCGGAGTCCCCGGCCCCAACACCAACTTCGCGGGCGTCCGCGCCCCGGAGGTCGGGGTCCTGCTCAAGCACAACGGCCAGGACTGGGTGGACGTGCTGAACCGCTCCTGGACGTCGTCGGTGCGCTTCTCGCTGCCGGACAAGGACGTCTTCACCCTCAACGCCAACGCCAACCCGCCCGCGCCCATCCACGGCCCCGGGAGCGTGTACTCGGGCGTGGGCACCATCCTGTTCAACATGGCCGTCAACCCGGTCAACGGGAAGGTGTACGTCAGCAACACCGAGGCGCGCAACGACCTGCGCTTCGAAGGGCCGGGCACCTTCGCGGGCAGCTCGCTGCGCGGCCACCTGCACGAGAGCCGCATCACCGTGCTCGGAAACTCGAGCGTGACGGCGCGCCACCTCAACAAGCACATCGACTACGACGTGTGCTGCGCGCCCACGCCCAACGCGGAGAGTGAGAAGAGCCTGGCGCAGCCGCTGGGCATGGCGGTGACGGCGGACGGCTCGACGCTGTTCGTGGCGGCGTTCGGCTCGTCGAAGCTGGGCGTCTACTCCACGGCCGCGCTGGAGAACGGGACGTTCGTGCCGAGCACGGCGAATCAAATCCTCCTCTCCGGCGGCGGGCCCACGGGCATGGTGCTGGACGAGGCCCGGCGGCGCATCTACGTGCTGACGCGCTTCGACAACGCCATCTCCGTCATCAACACGACGACGCGCCAGGAGATCGCGCACCTGCCCATGTACAACCCGGAGCCCGCGAGCGTCGTCGAAGGCCGGCCCTTCCTCTACGACGCGCGGCTGAGCTCCAGCCATGGTGACTCGTCGTGCGGCAGCTGCCACATCTTCGGCGACTTCGACAGCCTGGCGTGGGACCTGGGCAACCCGGACGGCGCGGTGAAGGCCAACCCGAGCCCCATCGTCCCCATCCTCCCGGAGTTCGGCGACGACCCGACGTTCGGCCAGTCCACCGCGTTCCATCCGCTCAAGGGCCCCATGGCGACACAGAGCCTGCGCGGCATGGCGAACCAGGGCCCCATGCACTGGCGAGGCGACCGCAACGGCGGCTTCGACGCGGCCACCGCGCAACCCAACTCGGGCTCCCATGACGAGGCGGCGGCCTTCAAGCAGTTCAACCCGGCCTTCGTGGACCTGCTGGGCCGCGACACGACGCTCACGCCGGCGCAGATGCAGAAGTTCACCGACTTCGTGCTCCAGGTCGTCTATCCGCCCAACCCCATCCGCCACCTGGACAACTCGCTGACGCCCGCGCAGGCGGCGGGGCGGGACTTCTTCCTGAACACGACGACGTTCTTCCACGGCTCCTGCGGCGCATGCCACGTCATCGACCCGGAGGCGAACCCGTCCGAGGGTGCGTTCAAGGGCTTCTTCGGCACGGCGGGCCAGTCATCCTTCGACGTGGAGCCGCAGTTCCCGAAGGTGCCGCACCTGCGCAACGCGTACCAGAAGGTGGGCATGTTCGGCGCGCCGTTCGTCAGCGGCAACTCTCCCATCGACCCCTTCCTGGGAGACCAGGTCCGGGGCTTTGGCTTCCTGAGCGACGGCAGCGTCCCCACGCTGCTCACCTTCAACAGCGGCTTCGACTTCCACCCCATCTTCAACTCCGTGGGCATCCCGAACACGCCCGAGGGCCACACGGCGAAGCTGAACATGGAGCAGTTCATGCTCGCGTTCGACACGAACCTGGCGCCCATCGTCGGGCAGCAGGTGACGCTGACGGCCGCGCGCGCGGCCGTGGCGGGGCCGCGCATCGACCTGCTGCTGGCGCGCGCCAACGCGGGCGAGTGTGACCTGGTGGCCAAGGGCCGGGTGGGCTCGCACGAGGTGGGCCTGCTCTACGTGGGAGGTGGGAAGTTCACGTCGGACCGGCAGGCCCTGCCGGCGGTGATGGATGCGACGGTGCGTACGGCCACCACCGCGAGCGGCGGCGTGTTGACGTACACCTGCGTGCCGCTCGGCTCGGGCACGCGCATCGGCATCGACCGGGACCTCGACGGCGCGCGTGACGGGGACGAGCGCGCGGCCGGGACGAATCCAGCGGACCCGACGAGTCACCCGTGAGAACAACGGCCTGAAACACAACTCAGTTTCAGATCCGCCTCACCAGGGCGGGGAGGGCCAGCCAATCTTGCGTCTGTCTGGCCAGGCCTCCTAGATATGTCTCACGCGTGACGCCCTGTCCCATCGGCTGCCGTGTCGCACGCGGCAGCCACCGTCTCTCATCTCCTGGGGGCGACGCGTTGACATGCTCGACGCCCCCTCCTTGTCGACCCTCCCGCAGGATTCCGCTCCGGCCAGCATCGCGGAGGCCTTCGAAGCCCAGGTCGCCCTGCGGCCCCAGTCGCTGGCGCTCACCAGTGACGGCGTGAGCCTGACGTACGCGGAGCTGGAGCGGCGGGCCAATCAGCTCGCGTGGCGGCTGCGCGCCGAGGGCGTCGGACGCGAGAACCCCCGGGTGGGCGTCTGCCTGCCGCGCTCGGCGGAGCTGCTCGTCTCGCTCCTGGCCATCCTCAAGGCCGGTGGCGCCTACGTACCGCTCGACCCGGACTACCCCTCCGAGCGCCTGGCGCTCATGGCCCAGGACGCGGACGTTCGGGTCATCATCACGCGCACGTCGCTGCTGCCGCGCCTGCCCTCGGAGGGCGTGCGCCTGTGTCTGGATGTCCTCGGCGACGCGCTGGCCGTGCTCCCCCACCATCCTCCCGCGCGGGACGTGTGCCCGGATGACCTGGCGTATGTCGTCTTCACCTCGGGCTCCACGGGCAGGCCCAAGGGCGTCTGCGTGCCGCATCGCGGAGTGCTGCGGTTGGTGCTGGGGGCCAACTATGTCGACGTGACGCCCCAGGACGTGCTGCTGCAGCTGGCGCCCGTCGCCTTCGATGCGTCGACGTTCGAAATCTGGGGGTCGCTGCTCAACGGGGCGCGGCTGGCGGTGTTCACCCAGGGCGCCGCGGGACTGGATGAGCTGGGGCCGTTCCTCGAAGCGCAGGGTGTGACGATTGTCTGGATGACCACGGGCTTGTTCCACCAGCTGGTGGAGCTGGGGTTGCCCGGCACGGCGAAGGTGCGCGAGCTGCTCACGGGAGGCGAGGTCCTCTCCGTGCCCCATGCGCGCAAGGCCCTGGCGCAGCTTCCCCACGTGCGCCTGGTCAACTTCTACGGGCCCACGGAGAACACGACCTTCACCAGCTTCCACCCCATGCGAGGCGCGCTGGCGGAGGAGGACTCCACGGCCGTGGCCATCGGCCGGTCCATCTCGGGGACCCGGATGTACGTGCTGGACGAGTCGCTCCGCGCCGTCCCAGACGGAGACGTGGGAGAGCTGTACACGGGAGGATGCGGGCTCGCGTGGGGCTACTGGCAGCGCGCGGACCTGACGGGTGAGCGCTTCCTGCCGGACCCATGGAGCCACACGCCTGGAGGTCGCATGTACCGCACGGGAGACCTCGCCCGTGTGCGTCCGGATGGCGCGGTGGAGTTCATCGGGCGACGCGACCACCAGGTGAAGCTGCGAGGCTTCCGCATCGAGCTGGGCGAGGTGGAGAGCGCGCTGCGCCAGCACACGGGGGTGACGGAGGCGCTCGCGTTCGTTCGCGAGGACTCGCCCGGTGACAGGCGGCTGGTCGCGTATGTCGTCGCGAGGGCTTCGTCGTCGGAGCTGCGGGAGCACGTCCAGCGCCAGCTCCCCGGGCACATGGTCCCATCCGCCATCGTGGTGATGGAGGCGCTGCCGCTCACCCCCAATGGCAAGGTGGACCGCGCGCGGCTGCCCGCGCCCCAGGCGGCCTCGGAGCTCGTCGCGCCGGAGACAGGGCTCGAGCAGACCGTCGCGCGCATCTGGGCGGAGGTGCTGGGGATGGACGCGGTGAGCGCCACCGCGAACTTCTTCGACCTGGGAGGCCACTCACTGCTCGCGACCCAGGCGGTCACCCGCATGCGCGAGGCGACGCGGCGGCACATCCCCCTGCGTGCCCTCTTCGACCAGCCCGTCCTGCGCGAGCTGTGCGCGGGCCTCGAGGAGGCTCCGTCGGACAACGAGGATGAAGGCCTCATCCCACGTGCCGTGGGTGCCGAGCGTCGAGTCCCTTCGTTCGCCCAGCAGCGACTGTGGTTCCTCGACCGATGGATGCCGGGCAGCGCGGTCTACTCGCTCCCGATGGCGTTCCAGGTGGACGGGCCACTCGAGGCCTCCCTGCTGGAGCAGAGCCTGCGGGTCCTGGTGGCCCGGCACGAATCCCTGCGCACGTGCTTCCCCGGCGAAGGAGCGCCCGAGCAAGTGGTCCTGGAGTCATGGTCCATCACATTGGAGCGGCGGTCCGCTGCGTCCCTGGAGGAGGCGCGAGGACGGGTGCAGGCGGAGGCGGAACGACCCTTCGACCTGGCCCGAGGTCCGCTCTTTCGAGCGATGCTCGTGACGTGGGCCGAGCAGCGACACCTGTTGTTGCTCAACCTGCACCACATCATCTCCGACGGTTGGTCCTTCGGAGTGCTCTTCCGGGAGCTGTCCACCGAGTACGCCGCGCGAGTCGGGGGCACGCCCCCGGTGCTGCCTCCGCTCTCCATCCAGTACGCTGACTACTCATCGTGGCAGCGGGTGCGGCTCGCGGGTGAGGCCCTCGCGACGCGGCAGACGTTCTGGAAGCGACTGCTGGACGGTGTGCCTCACGTCCTCGCGCTGCCCACCGATTTCCCTCGCCCGCCACATCAACGCATCGAGGGCGCGCTCCACCGCTTCTCGCTTCCGCTGCCGCTGGTCGAGGCCCTCGAAGGACTCGCGCAGGATGAAGGCGCCACGCTCTTCATGGCCTTGCTGGCTACCTTCCAGGTTCTCCTCTCCCGTTACTCCGGCCAGCTCGAGTTCCTCGTCGGCTCGCCCATCGCCAATCGCACGCGGCCCCAGCTCGAATCCCTCATCGGCTTCTTCGTCAACACGCTCCCCCTCCCCGCTCGCCTCTCCGGCAACCCTTCCTTCCTCGACGTCCTCCATCGCACCCGTGACGCGTGCCTCGGCGCCTACGCACATCAGGAGCATCCCTTCGAGCGGCTCGTCGACGAGCTCCAAGTCGAACGGGAGCCGGGACGCAGCCCGCTGGTCCAGGTGCTGTTCGCGCTCCAGAACGCACCGGGGGGACAGCTTCGCCTTCCAGGTGTCCAGGTCGCGCCGCTGGAGGTGGACACCGGCACGGCGCGCTTCGAGCTCTTCCTCTCGGTGGAGCCCACGTCCAACGGATGGCGAGGCACCCTCGAGTACTCCACCGCGTTGTTCTCCGAGCCCACCGTCGCGCGGATGGCGGAGCACTTCGTCCGGCTCGCCGAGACCTTCGTCCGTGCGCCGGAACGTGCCTGCGCCCGGGCTTCGTTGCTCTCCGAGGATGAGCAGCAACGGTGGTTGGTCGAGTGGAACGACACGACGCGCGCGTACCCGTCGCAGACACCGCTCGGAGCGCTCTTCGACGCGCAGGTGGCGCGCAACCCCGACGCCGTGGCCGTGCGGCACGGAGTGTCCGAGCTGACATATGCCCAGCTCGATGCCCGCGCCAATGCGCTCGCCCGGGTGCTGCGCGCGCGAGGCGTCGACCGTCGGAGTCCGCAGGTCGGCGTGTGCCTGCCCCGGTCCGCGGACCTCATCGTCGCGTTCCTGGCGACCATCAAGGCGGGCGGGGCCTACGTCCCGCTCGACCCGGAGCACCCCACCGAACGGCTGGCCTTCATGGCCCACGACGCACGCCTCACGGCCCTCGTCTCCCATGGCGCGTTGAGTGAGCGGCTGCCCGAGGGTCCGTGGCGCACGGTGAAGCTCGACACGTTGGAGTGCACCGAGGCCACGCCGCTGCCGACCGACAGCACCGCGGAGGACCTGGCCCACATCATCTACACCTCGGGCTCCACGGGGCGCCCCAAGGGCGTCTGCATTCCACATCGAGGCGTCGTGCGCATGGCGCTGGACCCGGACCAGGTCCGCCTGGGGCCCGACGACCGGGTGGCCCAGGTCACCACCGTGACGTTCGACCTCTCCACGTTGGAGATCTGGGGCGCGCTGCTCAACGGGGCCACGCTGGTCATCATCGACAAGGACGAGCTCATCCAGCCCTCGGTCTTCGCTCGCCGGCTAAGGGAGGAGCGCATCTCCGCGCTCGTCGTGGCCACCGCCATCTTCCACCACACTGCGCGCGTGCACCCGGATGCGTTCTCCGGCCTGCGCTGGATCATCTTCGGTGGCGAGGCCGCGGATGCCACGTGTCTCCAGAGCGTGCTGACGCATGGCGCCCCTGGTGCGCTCGTGAACGGGTATGGCCCCACCGAGAACAGCACCTACAGCACGTGGTATCGGGCGCGGCCATCCTCGGAGCTCTCGGTGCCCATCGGGCGACCTGTGTCCAACAGCACGGCCTATGTCCTGGACGCCCACGGGCAACCCGTCCCCGTCGGTGTCACCGGTGAGCTGCATGTCGGTGGTGACGGCCTCGCGTGGGGTTACTGGAACAGGCCCGACCTCACCGCGGAGCGCTTCGTTCCCCATCCGTTCTCCTCGGTGCCGGGGGATCGGCTCTATCGCACGGGAGACCTCGTCCGACTCCGCCAGGATGGAGAGCTGGAGTTCATCGGCCGCGCCGACAACCAGGTGAAGCTGCGCGGCTTCCGCATCGAGCTGGGCGAGATTGAAGCCGCGCTGCGTGCGCATCCCGAGGTCCGTGACGCCGCCGTCCTCGTCCGGGAGGACACTCCGGGGGACAGACGCCTCGTGGCCTATGCCGTGACGCAGGTGGAGGGGACCCGGCTTCGCGAGGAGCTGGGACGCCGACTCCCCAGCTACATGGTCCCCTCGACGGTCGTCGTCCTCGACTCGCTTCCGCTGACGCCCAACGGGAAGGTGGACCGACGCGCGCTTCCGCCTCCGATCCTCGGCCTGCTCGACGCCGAGGACTTCGTCGCGCCTCGCACGGAGCTGGAGTCGCGACTCGTCGACATCTGGAGCACGGTGCTGTCCTTGGAGCGCGTCAGTGTCACCGCGAGCTTCTTCGACCTCGGTGGGCATTCACTGCTCGCGACCCAGGTCGTCTCGCGCATCCAGGACACGCTCGGTGTCCACGTCCCCGTCCGAGCCCTCTTCGAGTCACCCACCATCGAGTCCCTGGCGCGCGTGCTGGAGCAACTCCTCGGCGAACCCCAGCCCACCGGGTCCACGCTCATTCCCACGGTGAGCCGGGACTCGGCGCTGCCCCTGTCGTTCGCGCAAGAGCGACTCTGGTTCTTCAGCCAGCTCCATGACCAGAAGGGCGTCTACAACATGCCCTTCGGGCTGAGACTCGAAGGTGAGCTCGATGTCCCTGCGCTACGTGAGCGTCTTCGAGCCGTCGTCCTTCGTCACGAGTCTCTGCGCACGCGCTTTCCTGGGGGCGGCACTCCCACGCAGGTCATCTCCGACGACATGGAGCTCGACTGGCGGGTCGTCGACCTGACCTCGTCTCCTGACGACCTCCAGGAGTGCCTCCAACGCGAGGCCGCGGCGCCGTTCGACCTCGAGAAGGGTCCGCTCTTCCGCGCTCGCCTCTTCCGCCTGGCTCCCCAGCGCCACGTCCTCCTCCTCAACCTCCACCACATCATCTCCGACGGCTGGTCCTTCGGCGTCCTCTACCGCGAGCTCTCCTCCCCCTCGCTGCCTCCCCTCTCCCTCCAGTACGCCGACTTCTCCTCCTGGCAGCGCTCCCACCTCTCCGGCGACCTCCTCTCCTCCCAGCTCTCCTTCTGGACTCGCCTCCTCGACGGCGTCCCCCACCTCCTCTCGCTGCCCACCGACTTCCCTCGCCCCTCCCTCCAGCGCTTCGACGGCGCCCTCCACCGCTTCTCCCTCCCCCTCTCCCTCCGCTCCTCTCTCGACTCCCTCGCTCGTCACCACGGCGCCTCCCTCTTCATGGCGCTCCTCTCCTCCTTCCAGCTCCTCCTCTCCCGCTACTCCGGCCAGCTCGACTTCCTCGTCGGCTCTCCCATCGCCAATCGCACTCGCCCCCAGCTCGAATCCCTCATCGGCTTCTTCGTCAACACGCTCCCCCTCCCCGCTCGCCTCTCCGGCAACCCTTCCTTCCTCGACGTCCTCCTCCGCACCCGCGACGTCTGCCTCTCCGCCTACTCCCACCAGGAGCTTCCCTTCGAGAAGCTCGTCGATGAGCTCCGCGTCGAGCGCTCCCTCTCTCATGGCCCTCTCCTCCAGGTCATGTTCGCTCTCCAGAACGCGCCCGGTGTCCCGCCCACCTTGCCGGGCGTCACGGTCGAGCATCTCGAGTTGCATCCCGGGACGTCGAAGTTCGACCTCACGCTCTTCATCGAGGAGACGCCGCACGGACTGAACGGCGTCTTCGAGTACGCCACGGCCCTGTTCTCGCCGGACACCGTGGCGCGGATGGCCGAGCATCTCCGGAACCTGATGGAGCAGGTCGCGCGAAACCCTCACGCGCCCATCCACTCTCTCGACGTGCTCTCCGCGAAGGAGCGCACTCGGTGGCTCGTCGAGTGGAATGACACGGCCCGCGCCTTCCCGGCCGGTGCGTCCATCATCGACCTGTTCGCGGAGCAGGTGTCCCTGCGTCCCCACGCCATCGCCGTGCGGCACGGGTCGACGAGCCTCACCTATGGAGAACTCGACGCTCGCGCCAATCGTCTCGCGCGACGCCTGCGTGGCCAGGGGGTGAGCCGTGCGCGTCCTCAGGTCGGCGTCTGCCTGCCTCGCACGCCCGAACTGGTCGTCACGCTGCTCGCCATCCTCAAGGCCGGTGGCGCCTACGTGCCGCTCGACCCGGACTATCCCTTTGAGCGACTCGACTTCATGGTCCGTGACGCTCGGGTCGTCGCCATCGTGAGCCTCGACGCGCTCCGCTCGACGTTCTCCTCGGACATCCCGGTGCTGAGTCTCGAGTCACCTGCCGAGGAACCGACGAGGTCCGATGCGAGCGCGCTTCCTCGTGAGAGCACGTCGGAGGACCTGGCGCACATCATCTACACCTCGGGCTCCACGGGCCTTCCCAAGGGTGTCTGCATTCCCCATCGCGGCGTGGTGCGCATGGTTCGCGAGGCCGACCACATCCGGCTCGGCCCTGACGACCGCGTTGGACAGGCCGCGACCATCGCCTTCGATGCCTCCACCTTCGAGCTGTGGGCTCCGCTGCTCAATGGCTCAACGCTCGTCATCCTGGACAAGGACGAGGTCCTCGACCCGGTGCTGCTCAACCGCCGCATCCAGGACGAGCGAATCACCACCCTCTTCCTCACCACCGCGCTGTTCAACCTCGTCGCGCGCTCCCAGCCGGAAGTCTTCAAGGGTCTGCGATGGCTGGGGTTCGGCGGAGAGGCCGCGGACCCGTCCTGTGTGAACGACGTGCTCACCCATGGCGCCCCCGTGCAGCTCGCGAACTTCTACGGCCCGACGGAGAACAGCACCTACAGCACCTGGTATCCGGTGCGTCAGCGACAGGAGCACTCGGTGCCCATCGGTCGCCCCGTGTCCAACAGCACGGCCTACGTCCTGGATGCCCACGGGCAACCCGTTCCCCTGGGCGTCACCGGCGAGCTGCATGTCGGTGGCGAGGGGCTCGCGTGGGGCTATTGGAACAGACCCGACCTCACCGCCGAGCGCTTCGTTCCGCATCCGGACTCCTCGGTTCCAGGGGCTCGGCTCTATCGAACCGGGGACCTCGTCCGACTCCGCCAGGACGGTGAGCTGGAGTTCGTCGGCCGCGCCGACAACCAGGTGAAGCTGCGCGGCTTCCGCATCGAGCTGGGTGAGATTGAAGCCGCGCTGCGTGCACATCCCGAGGTCCGCGACGCCATCGCCCTCGTCCGCGAGGACTCTCCTGGAGACAGACGCCTCGTGGCCTACGCCGCGACCTCCACGACCGCGACAGCACTTCGTGAGCACCTGCGGAGCCAGCTCCCGGCTCACATGGTGCCGTCGGCCTTCGTTGTGCTCGATGCGCTGCCCCTGACACCGAACGGCAAGGTCGACCGACGCGCACTCCCGGCCCCGGAGGGAGGCACCGTCGAGGACTTCGTGGCGCCTCGCACCGGGCTGGAGGTGGCGTTGGCGGCCATCTGGTCCTCGGTCCTCCAGCTCGAGCAGCTCAGTGTCACGGCGAACTTCTTCGAGCTGGGCGGGCACTCCCTGCTCGCCACACAGGTCGTCTCCCGTGCGCGGGAATCGCTCGGTGTCACCGTTCCCGTGAAGCTGCTCTTCGAGGCGCCGACGCTCGAACGCTTCGCGCGTGCCGTGGAGAAGCTCCTCGGAACCTCGCCCTCGGTACAAGACTCCGGGCTCATTCCCCGGAGGACTCGGGACACGGCGCCTCCGCTCTCCTTCGCGCAGGAGCGACTCTGGTTTCTCAGCCAGCTCCACGAGCAACAGGGCGTCTACAACATGCCCTTCGCGCTCCGACTGGACGGCGAGCTCGATGCCGAGGCGCTCCGCGCGCGCCTCCAGCGCCTCGTGGACCGACACGAGTCTCTTCGCACGACCTTCCCAGGCCACGGTGCTCCCCTCCAGCACATCCAGGAATCAGCACAGCTGTCCTGGGAGCGATTCGACCTCTCCGCCCTGGAATCGCCCGATGAGGAGGCCACGCGACGCGTGCGACTCGAAGCCGCGGCGCCGTTCGACCTCGAGAAGGGTCCGCTCTTCCGCGCTCGCCTCTTCCGCCTGGCTCCCCAGCGCCACGTCCTCCTCCTCAACCTCCACCACATCATCTCCGACGGCTGGTCCTTCGGCGTCCTCTACCGCGAGCTCTCCTCCCCCTCGCTGCCTCCCCTTTCCCTCCAGTACGCCGACTTCTCCTCCTGGCAGCGCTCTCTCCTCTCCGGCGACCTCCTCTCCTCCCAGCTCTCCTTCTGGACTCGTCTCCTCGACGGCGTCCCCCACCTCCTCTCGCTGCCCACCGACTTCCCTCGCCCCTCCCTCCAGCGCTTCGACGGCGCCCTCCACCGCTTCTCCCTCCCCCTCTCCCTCCGCTCCTCTCTCGACTCCCTCGCTCGTCACCACGGCGCCTCCCTCTTCATGGCGCTCCTCTCCTCCTTCCAGCTCCTCCTCTCCCGCTACTCCGGCCAGCTCGACTTCCTCGTCGGCTCTCCCATCGCCAATCGCACTCGCCCCCAGCTCGAATCCCTCATCGGCTTCTTCGTCAACACGCTCCCCCTCCCCGCTCGCCTCTCCGGCAACCCTTCCTTCCTCGACGTCCTCCTCCGCACCCGCGACGTCTGCCTCTCCGCCTACTCCCACCAGGAGCTTCCCTTCGAGAAGCTCGTCGATGAGCTCCGCGTCGAGCGCTCCCTCTCTCATGGCCCTCTCCTCCAGGTCATGTTCGCTCTCCAGAACGCGCCCACCGGTCAGCTTCAACTCCCGGGCCTCACGGTGGACGCGGTGGAGCTGCATCCCGGGACGTCGAAGTTCGACCTCACGCTCTCCCTGGAGGAGTCCGCGGATGGGCTCGTGGGCGTCTTCGAGTACGCCACGGCCCTGTTCTCACCCGCGACCATCGAGCGCATGGCGCGGCATCTCCGCGCGCTGATGGAGCATGTGGTCCGGCATCCCCATGCCTCCATCCACGCGTTCGACCTGCTCTCCGCACAAGAGAGACAGCAATGGCTCGTCGAGTGGAACGACACCGCTCGCGACTACCCGGCTGAGAGTTCCATCGTCGACCTGTTCGAGGCCCAGGCCACCCGACGGCCCGAGGCCATCGCCCTCCAGCATGGCACCACGGTGCTCACGTACGCGGCCCTGGAACGACAGGCCAACCAGCTCGCGCACCTGCTTCGTGCCCAGGGCGTGAGCCGTGCACTGCCTCGGGTCGGCGTGTGCCTGCCCCGCTCGCCTCGGCTGGTGGTCACGCTGCTCGCCATCCTCAAGGCCGGTGGTGCCTACGTGCCGCTCGACCCGGACTATCCCTCCGAACGGCTGGAGTTGATGGCCCGGGACGCGCAGGTCCAGTGCATCGTCACGCAGACCTCACTCGTGTCCCGCGTGCCGAAGGGCATCGCCGCACCGCTGTGCATCGACGCCCTCTCCCTCACCGACGAGGAAGCGACGGACCGCCCCACACGCGACACCGGACCGGACGACCTGGCCTACGTCACGTACACCTCGGGCTCCACGGGCCGGCCCAAAGGGGTCTGCATCCCCCACCGCGCCGTCCTCCGGCTCGTCCTGGGCTCCGACTACGTCCAGCTCGGACCGGACGACCGCGTCGGCCAGGCCGCCACCATCGCCTTCGACGCCTCCACCTTCGAGCTCTGGGGCGCGCTGCTCAATGGCGCGACGCTCGTCATCCTGGACAAGGACGACGTCATCGACCCGACCATGCTCTCCCGCCGGCTGCGCGAGGAGCGCATCACCGCGCTGTTCCTCACCACCGCGCTCTTCAACCTCGTCGCACGCACGGAGCCCTCGGCCTTCTGCGACCTGCGCTTCCTCCTCTTCGGTGGGGAGAACGCCGACCTCGCCTGCGTCAACCGGGTCCTCTCCGCCGGCGCGCCTCAAAGGCTCCTCCACGTCTACGGTCCCACGGAGAACACCACGTTCAGCTCCTGGCACCCCGTGAGCACGCCGCAGGAACACTCCGTTCCCATCGGGCGGCCCATCGCCAACAGCACCGCCTACGTCCTCGATGCCCACCTGAGGCCCGTGCCCACGGGCGTCACGGGCGAGCTGTATGTCGGCGGCGACGGGCTCGCGTGGGGCTATTGGGACAGAGCCGACCTCACCGCCGAGCGCTTCGTCCCGCATCCGTTCTCGACGACGCCCGGCGCGCGGCTGTACCGCACCGGAGACCTCGTCCGGCTTCGCCATGACGGCGCGCTGGACTTCATCGGCCGGACCGACAACCAGGTGAAGCTGCGCGGCTTCCGCATCGAGCTGGGCGAAGTCGAGGCCGCGCTGCGCGCCCATCCCGAAGTCCGTGACGCCATCGCCCTCGTCCGCGAGGACATCCCCGGCGACCGGCGCCTCGTCGGCTACGTCGCGAGTGAGCCGGAGCTGGCGCCTCGCGCGCTCCGCGACTTCCTCCAGGGCTGCTTGCCACCGCACATGGTCCCCTCGGACTTCGTGGTGCTGCCCGCGCTGCCACTCACCGCCAATGGCAAGGTCGACCATCGCGCCCTGCCTCGTCCCACCGCGTCCGCCGACGACTCGACGCGCGTGGCGCCGCGCACGCCCCTCGAGGAAGCGCTCACAGCGCTGTGGGCGCAGGTGCTGGGCCGCGGGGTCCGCGACGTGACGGCGAGCTTCTTCGACCTGGGTGGGCACTCATTGCTCGCCGCGCAGCTCGTCGCGAAGCTGTCCGAGCGCTTCGGCTTCAAGGTCCCGCTGCAGGTCCTCTTCCAGAGCCCCACGGTGGCGGCGCTCGCCGCGTGGCTCGAGGAGCAACGCGCGCCCGTGGCCTCCACCACGAAGGCGCCGTCACTGCCCGACGGCGTCGTCCTCCTCCAACGAGGACGTGACGACCGCCTGCCGCCGCTGCTGTGCATGCACCCGATTGGCGGCACGGTGTTCTGCTATCAGGAGCTGGTCCGGGCACTCGGTCCCGAGCGCTCCGTCTACGGCTTCCAGGCGCCCGGCGTGAACGGAGAATGCGAGCCCCTCCAGACCGTCGAGCAGCTCGCCTCCGTCCACCTGAACGCGCTGCTCCAGCTGCGCCCCGAGCCGCCCTACTACCTGGTGGGCCTCTCCATGGGCGGCACCATCGTCTACGAGATGGCGCAGCGGCTGCGGCGGCTCGGCGTCCCTCCCGAGCTGCTCGTCTTCCTCGACACGCCGGGCCCGGGGCAGCTCCCCACGCGCTTCGAGGATGACGCGGAGCTGCTCGCGGCCATCTTCGGGGACTCGTCACCCGCGCTCATCACCTTGCTGCGCGGACTGGAGCCGCGGGCACAGATGCTCGAGGTGCTGCGTCGCGCGCGGGATGGCGCCACGGTGCCGGAGTCGTTCTCCCTGGTGGACCTGCAGATCTTCCTCTCCGTCTGGAAGGCGCACATGCGCGCGCTGTTCAGCTACGAGCCCGGCCCCACCGAGGGCCGCGCCATCTATCTGCGCGCCCAGGAGTACACCCCGCCCCATCCGCTCCATCCCGAGCGCCCATGGCAGGAGCTGGTGCGCGGCGGGCTGGAGCTCATCGGCGTCCCAGGAAACCACCAGACGATGATCGAGCCGCCGCACGTCACGACGATGGCGCGACACCTGAATGACTTCATGCGCCGACTCGAGCAGCGCGAGGATTCCAGGCAAACAGGGAGCGGATGCCCGAGGCATTGACGTCCTCCAGGCCCCAGGCGAGAACCCATCCATGGCTGATCCTGATTGGAAGCGACTCCAGGAGCTCAATGGCGGTGACGCCATCTGGTACTCGGACCCGCAGCTCGATGTGAAGGATGAGATCTGGCTCTACTCGGAGGGCGGTGAGCTGCGCGTCTCGAGCGCCGGGAGGCTCTACAAGCGGGACCCGAAGGCGGAGAAGTTCTCCGCGCCCGTGACGGCGCGGCACGTGTTGTATCGGGGGGGCTGGCTCCTCTACGTCGATATCTCGGTGCGCGGGGACAAGGCCCAGGTTCGCCGTGGCACGTTGAACGGGCACCACCACGTCGCGCTCGTCGACGCCTCCGAGGTCGAGGACCTGCTGGCTCGCTACCGCAAGCTGGGCTTCCGTGACGGCAACGCCTGGAACCCGAACTCGAAGAAGGTGCTCGAGCGCCAGTACCTCAAGGGTGGGAAGCAGTACTGGTCCATCCAGGTCGATGGGAACCACACGCTCGAGGATCGCCAGGAGAAGGCGCACGAGAGCTGGGAGGCGGCCGTCGCCTACGCGGAGAAGCGCGTCCGCGCGAAGGAGAAGGAGGGCTTCGTGCAGTACAACCAGGAGCTCTGGAAAGCGAAGCACCCCAATCCGGAGCCCAAGCCCGTGAAGGGCGCGCCCAGGAAGCCCTCGCGGCCCAAGGGCACGAAGTTCCCGAAGCCCCAGGACGCCTTCGAGGCCGTGGACCTCGCCGTGGCGATGCTCAAGGACCTCCATGAGCGAATCCCCTCGGGGCACTTCATCGCGGAGCTGGTCGACGCGAAGAAGGACAAGCAGCGCATCGCGTCCGCCGAGGAACATGTGTCGTTCTTCGTGCGCTTCCACAAGCCGCGCATCGGGCAGTGGTTGAAGGCCAGGCCGCTCAAGCCCAGGAAGAAGGAGTCGAGCTGGGATTACTTCCTGCGCGTCTACGGCTCCATCACGTGGATCATCTCCGCGAACGCCGATGAGGACCTGCCGTGCTTCCACGCCGGCAACGTCACCGGTGGTGGCTGGAGCTGCATGGAGATCGCCGACGACGTCTACGACATCAACGATCTGGTGGAGGCCTCGGGCAATGAGGCGCTGGAGGACCTCCAGCCCTTCCATGGCGGCTGGCATGTCGACCGGTCCTTCGCCTTCGACAACCGCTCCGTGAACGCCGCCGGGGAGCGGGCCATCGTCGCGTTCGACGAGAGCATCACCGACCTGCCGAAGAAGACGCCCGTCGGCCGCATCCAGCCGTTCGGGTCGTGGCTGCACAAGCGCGTCTCCCTGCTGACGAGCATCGCGGAGAGCAACCTGAGCGAGCTGCTGTAGGGCCAGTCCGGTTCGGCGGAGCCTCGCTCCGCCCACCGCTCAGCCCGCGCGTTTCCGGGCCGCCACCTTCTTCGGCGCGCGCTTCTGGCTCGCCGGAGCTGGCGTCTTCGACGCGCTCTTCCTGCTCGCGGGTGCCGCCTTCTTCGTCGAGGGCTTCTCACGCGCCGGGGCGGGCTTCTTCTTCCCGGCCGCGGCCTCCATCTTCTTGCGCGCCTCGGTCTTCTCGCCCTTGCGCAGCGCGAGGACCGCGGCGATCCACTCCGGCGCGTAGCTGGACGTGCAGCCCTTCGGGATGGGCCTCGTGTCCCAGCGCCCCAACCGCTCACCGATGGCGATGACCTCGGCGCGGTGCTCCGGCAGATGGAGGCCGATCCACACGAGGCAATGGTTGAGGCCCTCCTTCACGCGGTACGGCGCACCCGGAAGCTCCCTCTCGATGCGAGCGAGCGTCGCCCCGACATCGAGGTCCTTCGCCAGTCCCGCCGGAATCCGTCCGGCGAGGAGCTTCCAGCCGGCGCGGCGCGGCAGTTCCTGATCGCCGTCTCGCCAGCGCTTCTCCAGGGCCTCGGCGACCGGCGCCTTCACGAGCACCCGGCCCACCAGCTCGTCCACCAGGAGCGGCAGGGTGAGCGGCTCGACCAGCTCGCGGGCCGCCTTCTCCGTGAGGGCCTCCGGGTCCAGCAGCATGCAGGCGAGGAGGCGGGCCTCGTGGTTCCCCGTGGCCCAGAGCTCCAGGCCCAGCGCGTGGTCCTGCCCCACCTGGCCGGCGAGCGCGCGAACCTTCCCCATCAAGACGCCGAACACGTTCTCGCCGGCGCCGTCGCGCACATAGCGCTCTCGCACCCTCGGGTCGCCGGCCGCCTCGAGCGCCTTCATCACCTGGGACCGCGTCATCTGGGTCGGCACCTGTGTCTCTCCTTCGTGGGAACCCCTGCTCACCACGAACTCCACCACAACGCCGCGGCGGTTCCATCGCCTGGCCGGTTCGTGGGCGTGTCACCACCGCCTCCCCCCGGATTCCCGAGCAGGCGCACGGCTGCTCCCCGGGTATCCGGACACCCAAATCGCCTGGAAAGTCGGGAAGTTGAGGGACCGGGCAAGCGCGTGTTACGACCGCTCCCGGCCATTCTCCCCTCATCATCCCTGGCCCCCGGAGCCGGCCTTTCATGAGCGAGCGCAACGACATCCCGCGACCCCCTGTCACGGCCGCCCCTCCTCCGTCCGCCGTCGTGTCTGGCAAGACGGGCCCCTCCGCCACGGAAGTGCTCACGCAGTCCGTCCAGGCCGCGCCCCAGGCGGCGCCCACGCCCAGCATGGAGGACGAGGCCCGCGAGCGCATCGCCTCGCTCGAGCGCGAGGCCCGGACGCTCAGCGCGACGGACGCCACCACCGCCGCGCAGCTCTTTCACGAGGTCGGCCTGCTCTGGGAGGAGCCGCTCAAGAATCCGCGCAACGCGGCCGTCGCGTTCCAGAACGCGTACAAGCTCGCGCCGCGCTACCTGGTCAACATCCGCGCCGCGCGCCGGCTCTTCGCGGACGTGGGCAACTGGCAGATGGTCATCCAGCTGCTCGACGCGGAGCTGGCCGCCACCGACGACGCGCGCCACCAGGCCGCGCTCCTGTTCGAGAAGGGCATCGTCCTGCAGGAGCGGCTGTCCCGCGACGAGGAGTCCGCCGCGTGCCTGCGCCAGTGCCTGGAGCGCCGCCCCACCGACGTGGTGGTCCTCACGCAGCTCGAGTCCGTCTACGCCGCGCGCAATGACGCCGCCGCGCTGGTGGAGGTCTACCGGCTGCTGGCCGCCACCATGCAGCAGCCGTCGCTGCGCGCGCACTACCTGACGTCCGCGGGCCTGCTGCTCGAGGAGCGCCTCAAGCAGCGCGAGCCCGCCGCGTCGCTGCTGCGCGAGGCCTTCGCCCTGGACCGCGCGGACCCGCTGCTGCTCGCCGCGCTCAAGCGCGCCGCCGAGCGCGAGGGCCACACCGAGGAGCTGCTGGAGGCGCTCACGGCGGAGGCCACGCTGCTGGGGCCCCAGGCCGCGCCGGCCTATCTGCAGATCGCCAAGGTCCATGAGCGCATGGGTCAGAAGGGCGAGGCCCTGGCGGCGCTCCTGGACGGACGCCACGCGGCGCCCAATGACCCGCTCATCCTCAGCGAGCTGGCCGGCATCTACGAGACGCAGGGCCGCTTCGAGGAGCTGGCGGACGTGCTGCTCGCGCGCGTGGGCTCGCTCAACGACGAGAGCGAGCTGGTCGCCACCAACCTGCGGCTGGCCGCGCTGTACGAGGAGGTCCTCAAGCGCGAGGCCGACGCGGCGGCGCGCTATCAGGCCATCGTCGCGCGCATCCCCGGCCACGCCGCGGCGCTCGCGGGCCTGGGCAAGCTCTACTACCGGATGCAGAACTGGGAGGGGCTGGTCTCCGTCTTCGACGCGGAGGTCGCCGCCGCCGAGGACGCCAAGCAGAAGGCCGCGCGCATGTACAAGGCCGCGGAGATTCTCGAGGAGCGGCTGGGACGGCAGGAGGACGCCATCTCCCGCTACAACGCCTGCCTCCAGCTGCAACCCGGCTACCTGCCCGCGCAGAAGGCCCTCACCCGCCTCTACGAGCGCCAGGGCCGCTTCGCGGAGCTGGTGGCGATGTTCGAGCAGGACCTGCTCCAGACGTCGGACCGGGATCAGCTCATCACCACGCTCAACAAGATGGCGGGGGTGTACGAGGACCGGCTGGGAGACCTGGACCACGCCATCGAGTGCATGAAGCGCATCCTCGACCTGGCGTCGGACCACCTGCCCACCATCCGCAACCTGGCGCGGCTGTACGAGCGCGCGCAGCGCTTCCGGGAGCTGCTGGAGACGCACGACCTGGAGGCGTCGCTCGCGGGCGACACCAAGCAGGTGCTGTCGCTGCTCCACCGCAACGCGGAGATTCTCGACGAGAACCTGAAGGACCGCGCGGGCGCCATCACGGCGTACGAGCGCGTGCTGGCGCTGTCGCCGTCGTACCTCCCCGCGCTCAAGGCCCTGGGCCGGCTGTACGCCCAGGACGGCCGCTGGGAGAAGCTGGTGGACATGTACCGGGCGGAGTCGGAGAGCTCGCAGTCCACCGAGCAGGCCGCCGCGCTCATCTACAAGATTGGTGAGCTGTACGAGCAGCGCCTGTCCCGCGAGGACGACGCCATCGCCTCGTACCAGGAGGCGCTGATGCTGGCGCCCAGCTACTTCCCCGCGCTGCGCGCGCTGGCCCGCATCTACCGCGCCCAGGGCGCGTGGGAGAGCCTGGTCGCGATGCTGCGAGAGGAGGCCGCCAACCGCACGGACCCGCTGGAGCGGGCCAACGCGCTGTTCCAGGCCGCGGTCATCTGGGAGGACGCGCTGCGCCGCCCGGACCTGGCCATCGAGACCTACCAGGAGGTGCTGCGGCTGACGCCGGGGCACGCCGCCACGCTGCGCGCGCTGGAGCGGCTGTTCCTGGCGCAGGACAACGTGAAGGAGCTGGTCGCCATCCTGGACCGCGAGACGCAGGTGGGGAACACGCCCGCGGCCAAGGTGACGGCGTACCTGAAGCTGGCGCGGCTGTACCTGGACCGCTTCCAGGAGCCCTCTCGCGCGGCGCTGTGCTGCGAGGCCGTGCTGGGCCTGGACGCGGGCAACCTCACCGCCCTCACCCTGCTGGAGCGCATCCGCGCTTCGGACCGGCCGCGCCGCGCGGAGTTGCGTCAGCGCATCGCCGAGCGGGTGAATGATCCGCGCCTGGCCACCGCGCTGCGGCTGTCCGCCGTGGTGGACCTGGACAAGGGCCCCGCGGAGGGCACGCTGGAGGCGTACAAGCGGGCCTTCGAGGCGGACCCGGGTGACGCGCGGCTCGCGTTCGCGCTGGAGCGCTCGCTCAAGCTGGCGGGAGACGTGTCGGGCCTGGCCCGGCTGTACACGCTGCGGCTGGCGCACGCGCGCGACGCGGACGAGGCGCTGGAGATGCTGCTGCGCACCGCCGAGCTCGCGGAGACGCGCTTCGGGGACCTGGAGCGCGCGGCGGCGCTCTACAAGCAGGCGCTGGAGCTGCAGCCGCAGTGCATCCCGGCGCTGCAGGGGACGCGGCGCGTGGCGATGCGGCGCGGAGACGCGGCCGAGGCGCGCTCGGCGCTGGAGGCCGAGGCGCGGCTGAGCAAGGACCCGCGCGGCGCCATCGACGCGTTCATCGGCGCGGCGCGGCTGGCGTCGCTCATCCAGAAGGACACGGACGGCGCGGCGGCGCTCTACAAGCAGGCGCTGGAGAGAGACCCGCTGCACCCGGCGGCGCAGGCGGGGCTGGAGGAGCTGCTGGCGCACCGGGGCGGCTCGGCGGACCTGGCCGCGCTGCACGAGCGGCGCGCCGAGGCGAAGCTGGCGCAGAAGGACCACGTCGCCGCGGCCACGGGCTTCGTGAGCGCGGCGCGGCTGCACCACGGGGCGCTGGGAGACAAGCCGCGCGCGGTGGCGCTGCTGGAGAAGGCGCTGTCGGCGCAGCCGGGCCACATCGAGGCGCTGGAGCTGCGCGCCGCCCTGCTGCTGGAGGCCCAGCAGTACGCGGAGGCCGCGGCCATGCTGACCCAGCGCGTGCAGCTGGGCGGAGACGTGCGCACGCTCGCGCCCTTCCACCTCACGCTGGGCACGCTGTACCAGACGCACCTGAACGACGCGACGCGCGCCATCGCGTATCTGATGACGGTGCTCGCCTCGCAGCCCCGGCACCAGGAGGCGCTGGAGCGGCTGGCCACGCTGCACACGCAGGCGCGCAACTACGCGGGCGCGGTGGACTGCCTGCACAAGCTGTTGCAGCAGGAGCTGCCCCCGGACGCCCGCGCGCGCTTCACGCTGGAGCTGGCGCGCACGTACGACGAGGGCCTGGGTGACGCGGCCGCGGCCACGCCGCTGTACCGCCGCGCGCTGGAGCTGTCGCCCGGCGACACCACGCTCATCGACAAGCTGGTGACGCTGTACGAGCGCGCGAGGAACCTGCCGGAGCTGGCGCAGCTCCTGGAGGCCCAGGCCTCGGCGTCCACGGACCCACGACGCGCGAGCGCCCTGCGGGTGCGGGTGGCGGAGCTGTACGCGGGCGCCCTGTCCGAGCCCGCCCGCGCCACCGGGCTGTACCGCCAGGTGGTGGACGCGGATGGCACGAACCTCACGGCCCGCTTCGCGCTGGCCGGGCTGTACGCGCGCGACACGTCGTCCGTGCCGATGGCCATCGAGGAGCACAAGCAGATCCTCCGCCAGGACCCGACGCGGGTGGACAGCCTGCACGCGCTGTTCAAGCTGTGGGAGGGCCTCAAGCAGCTCGACAAGGCGTTCTGCGTGGCGTCGGTGCTCCAGTTCCTGCGCTCGACGAACGAGGTGGAGCTGGCCTTCTACACGGAGGGCCGCGCGCGGCTGGCACAGGAGGCTCGCGAGGCGCTGACGTCGACGGACGTGGACACGGTGCTGCTGCACCCGGGCGTCCGTGGCCCGCTGCTGGAGGTGCTGCGGGCGATGGGTGACCAGCTGGAGAAGGTCTACCCGCCGAGCTTCGACATCGTCGGCGTCAACCCGAAGACCGACAAGCTCAAGCCGGACAGCGCGGTGTACAAGGCCGTGCGCGCGGTGGCGCAGGTGTTCGGCGTCGAGGAGTTCGACGCGTACCAGGCGCGGCGCGGGCTCACGGTGCTGGAGACGACCGAGCCCATGTCGGTGTGCATCGGTCAGGACGTGGTGCGCCGCTTCAACGCGCGTGAGCAGAAGTTCCTGCTGGGCCGCGCGGCGCTGGGCCTGCTCAACAAGGCGGCCGTGCTGGAGAAGCTGTCGCAGGGCGAGACGGCGGACCTGTTCGGCAACGCCATCCGCATCCACGCGCAGAACTTCTCCGCGCTGGGCCGGCGCAACGACGAGGCGGTGAAGCAGCTGCGCAAGGCGTTCTCCCGCAAGGCCATCAAGGCGCTGGAGGGCCCCGCGATGTCGCTGGGCGACGTGCAGAAGCTGGAGCTGGCGCCGTGGCTGGACGCGCTGGACTACTCGGCGGACCGCGCGGGCCTGCTGATGGCGGGCGACGTGTCCGTGGGCCTGGGCATGGTGCTGCGCGAGGACCCGAACTTCGCGGGCGCGAAGCTGGACTCGGCCGAGCCCGTGATCCAGGCCGTGCGCGAGGGAGAGCGGCTGCGCACCCTGGTGTCCTGGTCCTTCACCGACGACTTCTTCCGGCTGCGCCAGCGGCTGGGGCTGTCGCTGTAGTCGCCGGTCGCGGCGGGAGGCTTCGTCACTCCCGCCGCAGCACCGCGCCGTCGGGCAGGCCGCCGATGATGCGCGCGACGGCCTCCTCCACCGGGCCTCGCTCGCCGGCCTCGACGGTGATCTTCACCCGGTAGTCCTTGGCCGGGTCGAACTCCGGATACGAGCCGATGGCCACGTGAGGCATGTTCAGCGCCACGCTGTCCAACACGGCGGCGATTTCACTCTCGCCCAGCCGCAGGAACAGGTTCTGGAGCACCACGGGGCTGCCGCTCAGGCGCGCGAGCACCGTCTCCAGCTGCATCCGGAAGAGCTGCGGCACGCCGGGCAGCAGGTAGACGTCCCCGACGGTGAGCACCGGGTACCACGTGCCCGCCTGGGGCAGCAGCACGGCGCCCTCGGGTGCGTCGGCCAGGCGCATGCCCTCCGGCGTCACCTTGCCCTCGGGCGCGCGCGCCTCGATGAGCGACACCATCTCCGGCAGGCGCACCACGGACCTGCCCAGCGCCATCGCCACCGCGCGCACCGTGACGTCGTCGTGGGTGGGGCCGATGCCGCCGCTGGTGAACACGTAGCGCGCGCGCTGCCGCGCCCGGTTCATCGCGTCCACGATAGCGTCCACGTCGTCCAGGATGGTCTCCACCGAACGCAGGGGGATGCCCACCTCGCGCAGCCTCTTGATGAGGTGCGGACCGTTCTGGTCCTGGACCTTCGCCGTCAGGACCTCGTTGCCGATGATGATCGCCGCCGCGCCCGTGCGCTCCATGGAGCGGTGGACTCTACCGCAACGGCTCGGATTTCCGTGGCGCGAGTCGGGGGGACTGTCCGCGATGTCCGAATTCAAAGGGCTCGGCCCCGCCCCTCGGGGCTGGGGCGCACCGGACCACGGGGGGCTGCAGGCCCCCTTTAGCGCTTGCGTCCGAGCAGCTTGCGAATCTGGACCAGCGAGGCCTGCGTCACCGCCTCGATGCCCTGCTCACCGTCGATGTGGACGATGCGCTCCTTCTTCGCGCGGCGGCGGATGGCGGCCAGGTACTGCTTCGCGATGCGCCGCTGCGCCTCGTCCGCCTCGAACAGCTCCGCCGCCCCACCCCGCGCCGCCCGTCGCTTCGCGGCGACTTCCGGCGCCACGCCCACGAACAGCGTCAGGTCCGGCGACACGGCGTAATCGTTCACCTGCTCCACCCAGCCCATGGGCAGGGACGCCCCCTGGTAGGCCAGCGAGGACAGCACGTACCTGTCACACAGCACGAGCTTGCCCTCCTCCAGCGCGGGCAACACGCGCGCCGCCAGGTGGTCCGTGCGGTCCGCCGCGAACAGCAGCGCCAGCGTCTGGGGCGTCAGGGGCCCCGCGCCCTGGGGCAGGCCCAGGCGGCCCGTGAGGGCCTGGCGAATCAGCGTGCCCACCGGCCCGTCCGAGGGCTCACGCGTGGTGAGCACCCCATGCCCCTCCGCCCGCAGCGCGGCCGCCAGCCGCTCCGCCTGCGTGGTGGTGCCGGCGCCATCCAGTCCCTCCAGGACGATGAACCGGCCCCGACGGGAGACCTTGCGCGCCCCGCTCACTGGGGCAGCAGCGCGGAGGGCTCGTCCAGCCGGAGCTGGCTGCGCAGCTCCAGCATCGTCTGGTAGCGCTGGAGCTCGTCCGCCAGCACCCGGCGTCCCAGCACGTAGCGGCGGAAGGCGTACCCCAGCAGCACCACGGCCAGCAGGGCCACGCCCCAGGCCAGCAGCGGGGTGCGCAGGGAGTCGTAGAACAGCTTGCCCGCCGCCCCACCGAACATGAGGGCCACCATGGTGGCGACCCCGGTGTGGGCGAAGTGGGTGGTGCTCTGGCGGACGGACAGGCTCTCCTGGAGCTGGTCGAGCCGCGTCCTCAAGTCCTGGGTGTTGGCGCTCATCTCGGAACCGGGCACCCTACAGCAGCCCGTCCCACGCGTCGAGTCATCGTCCCTGGGGACTCCAACCTTCCAGGTCGCACACGATTCCGCCCACACCGAAACGGGCAGTCGGAGGAGCGCCCCAGGAGGACCTACTCCGGCCCATCATCCGGGCGCACGCCGGGAGGCGGGTTGGCTTGCCAGCCCCGGACCTAGACGCTACATGCGCCTGCACATGCAGACCCGCGAGCGGACCGAAGCCACCATGAGCCACGACGCCAAGCTCTCCTCCATCGAGGATGCCATCCAGGACATCCGCGACGGCAAGTTCGTCATCGTCGCGGACGACGAGGACCGCGAGAACGAGGGCGACCTCATCATGGCGGCGGAGAAGGTGACGCCCGAGCACCTGGCCTTCATGGTGCGCCACACCAGCGGCATCGTCTGCATGCCCATGCTGGCGGACCGACTGGACGCGCTGCGGCTGCCGCAGATGGTGTCGGACAACACCGAGTCCCACCGCACGGCCTTCACGGTGTCCGTGGACTACCGGCACGGGACGACCACGGGCGTGTCCGCGGCGGACCGCGCGAAGACCATCCTGGCGCTGGCGGACCCGGAGAGCCAGGCCAACGACTTCCTGCGCCCCGGGCACATCTTCCCGCTGCGCTACCGCGAGGGCGGCGTGCTGCGCCGCGCGGGCCACACCGAGGCCACCGTGGACCTGTCCCGGCTGGCGGGCCTGGGCCCCTCCGGCATCCTGTGCGAGCTGGTGAAGGACGACGGCACCATGATGCGGATGCCGGACCTCCAGGCCTTCGCGCTGGAGCACAAGCTGCGCGTCATCACCATCGCGGACCTCATCGAGTACCGCCGCCGCAAGGACCGGCTGGTGCGCCGCGAGCCGGGCCAGCACACCGTCACCACCCGCTACGGCGACTTCACGGCGCTCACGTACACGTGGCTGCCGGACGGCGCCAAGTCGCTGGTGCTGGTGAAGGGAGACCCCGCCGCCCGCCCGAGCGCCCTGGTGCGCCTGCACGCGGCCTGCACGATGGGCGACGTGTTCGGCTCGCCCACGTGCAACTGCAACGCGCTGCTGGACCAGTCGCTCGCCCGCATCGCGCGTGAGGGCACCGGCGTCCTGGTGTACCTGCCCGGCATGCACGGGGACGACTTCGGCATCCACCACAAGCGCAACGCGGACGGCAGCGCCGACCTGCGCAGCGGCCCGCACGAGACGCGCGACCTGGGCATGGGCTGCCAGATCCTCAACGACCTGAACGTGCGCACGCTGCAGGTGATGACCAACACGGACATCACCTACCGGGGCCTCGCGGGCTTCGGGCTCACCATCGACAAGCGCGTCCCGCTGCTCGCGGACTGACGCGCGCCTCGCCGTCTCCGAGGGCGGCGGCTCCCCTCGAGGTGAGCCCCGCCCTTCCCTCGCGACGTCAGCCCAGGTCCGACAGGGCCGAGCGCACCGCCTCGAGGTTCGCGGGCAGCTGCACCGGAGGATTCGCGTAGCGGCTGGTGACGTCCGCCAGCGTGCCCCGGTGGTAGCCCACCTTGAAGTCCGCGAACTTCAGCCCGTGCGCGGTGGACACCACCGCCACGCGCGAGCCCTTCTCGATGACACCCTGGGCGACGAGCTTCTCCAGCGCCGCGAGCGCCACGCCCGTCTGGGGACAGGTGAACGTCCCCTCGCGGTCCGCGCGCGCGGCGGCGTTGGCCAGCTCCGACTCCGTCGCCTCCTCCACCACGCCGTCGAAGGCCCTCAGGATTCGCACCGCGCGGCGGAAGGACACCGGGTTGCCAATCTGGATGGCGGACGCCAGCGTGCTCTCGGCCTGCATGGGCCGCAGTTCCTGGAAGCCACCCCGGAAGGCGCGGGCCAGGGGGTTGGCGCGCTGGGCCTGCGCCACGGCGATGCGCGGCCTGCGGGTGATGAGGCCCAGCTCGAGCATCAGCTCGAAGCCCTTGCCCAGGGCGCTGGCGTTGCCCAGGTTGCCGCCCGGAATCACCACCCAGTCCGGTGGCTCCCAGCCCAGGTCCTGGCACAGCTCCACGGCGACCATCTTCTGGCCCTCGATGCGCAGCGAGTTCATCGAGTTGGCCAGGTACAGGCCCGTGTCCGCCGTCACCGCCTGCACCAGGCGCATGCAGCCGTCGAAGTCCGTGTCGAGCGACAGCACACGCGCGCCATTGGCGATGGGCTGCACCAGCTGCGCGAGGGAGACCTTGTCGCGCGGCAGGAAGACCACCGCGGGAATCCCCGCCGCCGCGCAGTAGGCGGACAGCGCCGCGGAGGTGTCTCCCGTGGACGCGCACGCCACGGCGCGCAGGGGCACGCCCCGGGCCCGCATGTGCTTCACGGCGGACACGAGCACCGTCATGCCCCAGTCCTTGAAGCTGCCCGTGGGCGAGACGCCGCACTCCTTCAGGTCCAACGCGGACAGCCCCAGCTCGGACGCCATGCGCGGCAGGGGCTTGAGCGGGACGCGGCCCTCGCCCAGCGAGACGATGTCCTCCACGGGGAGCTGTGGGTAGGCCCACTCGCGCTTGCCCCACACGCCGGAGCCCTCCGGCAGGCGCGATGAACCGAAGCGCGACTCGAAGCGCCGCTTCCACTCCGCCGCGGGCACCGCGCGCAGGGCGTCCACGTCGTGACGCACCTCCAGCAGGCCTTCGCAGCGGGGGCAGCGATAGACGACGTCCAGGAGCGAGGCCCGGAAGTCGCAGCCCTCGCTGCACGCGTACTCCGCCTTGAAGCCGGACTCCGAGGCGCTCATGTCTGCTCCACCAGCCGCGTGCCACACTCGGAGCAGGCCCGACCCGGGCGGCCCCGGGTGTGGCACGAGGGGCAGGCCATCCAGTCGTTGTCCTCGCCCGGCTTCCCGGCCACCACGACAGGCGCCACGCGGGCGCGAGGCAGCCGCATGCCGCAGTTGTCGCAGAGCAGCCCCTGCGCCTGGACGTTGCGGCAGTAGCGGCAGACCACCGCGCCCAGCGGGGCCGCGGTGCGCACGCCGTCATCCGGCGCGCGGCCCGTGTCCAGCTCGGGGAGCACCGCCACCGGCAGGTCCCCCGTCGGCGCCGAGCGCGTGAGCTCCAGGTCCTGCACCACCTGCGGCGGCAGGTCCGGCCCGCTGCGAAGGCGCGTGATGTCCAGCTCCGGCAGCGGCTGCGCGTTCACCGCGTCGCGGCCACCGGCGTGCGGCGTCAGCTCCAGCTCCGGCAGCGGGGCCACCGGGGGCGTCGCGCCCGCGGCGTCCACCGGGAAGCGCTTCCCGCAGACATCGCACTCGGTGCCCTCGGGCTGTACGTGGTCGCAGACCGGACAGATGATCATGATGCCGGGACGTTAGCGGGCGGCCACGTTCGGGGGCAACGCGACTTCTCGGCCCGTGGTGGCTTCCAGGCATCCGGGCGGACCGCTCCCCTCTCGGACCCGTCAGGGCCGGGGGACTCCCGTCGGCCCCGTCAGGGGGACGAAGCGCACGGGCAGCAGGGACTCCACCCGGGGGAGATGACCCACCTCCTTGGCCCGATGGATGAGCAGCAGCTGCTGGGCGCCCTCCAGCGGTCCGACGGGGACCACCATCCGGCCCCCGCGCCGGAGCTGGGAGAGCAGCGAGGAGGGCACCTCGACCGGCGCGGCGGTGACCGTGATGGCGTCGAACGGCGCCTGCTCCGGCCAGCCCTCCGCGCCGTCGCCCTGGCGGAAGTACACGTTCTGGAAGCCCAGCCGGTGGAGCCGCTCGCGCGCCGAGCGGGCGAGCTCCGGGACGATCTCCACCGTGAACACCTCGCGGCACAAGAGCGACAGCAGCGCCGTCTGGTAGCCGGAGCCCGTGCCGATCTCCAGCACCCGCTCATGCCCCTCCAGGCGCAGGGCCTGCGTCATGAACGCCACGACATAGGGCTGGCTGATGGTCTGTCCATGGCCGATGGGCAGCGGCGCGTCGACGCCCGCCTCCGAGCGCGAGTGCTCCGCCACGAACTCCGCCCGGCTCAAGCGGCCGATGCCCTCCAGCACCCGAGGATCATGGATGCCCTGTCGGGACAGATACTCGGCGCGCTCCAGATCTCCCATGCCCGAAGCCTAACCACGCGAGGCGCTCGCAGCAGCGGGCGGGTCCGACAAGCCTCGCGGGAATTTCCCCGGCGGCACGCTATCCAAGGCAAGGCCCCCCACCCTACGCTCGCGCGATGGCCGAGCCGGCGTACATCTTCGGGCGAGTCGAATCCCCAGGCGGTATCCAACCTCCGCCCACGCGTCTCCCGTTCGTCCAGGGAATCATCCCGCTGCTGCTGGCGCTCGTCGGCGGGTATCAGCTCCTCGGCCTCCGGCCGACCACGCTCGAGCCGGTCAGCGTCCAGGGCGCGTTGCTCGTGGGGACGTTGGCGTGTGGCGTCTGGGGCGCGGTCCGCATGCGGCGCTCGCTGCGGCTGCGAGCCTTCGCGAAGGCGCACCGCGCCGAGCCCTGGCTGTGGGACCACCCCTGGACCCAGGAGACGGTGGCCCCCCAGCTCACGACCGGGCCGCTCCTGCGTCCCATCCTCGGGTGCCTCGCCATCGTGGGGCTGCTCGGCGCCTTCGGGCACCTCGCCCCCGAGGTCCTGGGCCCGGACACGCCCCAGAAGCAGCGGCTCGGCGGTGGATTCATGCTGCTCGCGCTGACGACCTTGGGGCTCTACGTGACCTGGCGCTTCCTGCTGCGGGCCTTCTATCGCCGCTGGAAGGCACGCCGCGTCTTCGGACGCTATCACCGACGCGCGCTCCTCCACCTGGCGACAGCTGGGCGAGGAGGTCTCCTGGGAGCTCGAGGTTTGGGGCGTCACCGAGCAGGAGAAGACCTTGGAAGTGAATTTCCGCCTCCCGGTGTACGTCACGGCCGCCACCCGCCTCTGACGCGGACGCCCTCCATGATGACACCCCTGCTCCTGCTGCTCACGGCCGCGCCCCCGGACGCCGCCACCCTGCGTGCCCAGGCCCAGAAGGCCTATGACGCGAAGCAGTTCGCCAAGGCCTGTCCCCTGTTCGAGAAGCTCACCCAGCTCTCACCCCAGGACGGCGCCGCGTGGGCGGACCTGTCCTTGTGCCTGTTCCGCGCGAAGAAGAAGCCCGCGGCCCTCGACGCCGCGCGCCACGCCGTGCGCTGGGGCGATGAGAAGACCCGCAAGAGCACCTACTTCAACCTGGACAAGTTCGGCGGGGAGGATGGGGTGTTCACCCGCGATGGGGACGACGCCCCCTGCAAGAAGGCCCACCTGCCGGCGTGCGCCGAGACCGCCTGGCTCTGCGCCGACCCGTACTCGGACCTCTATCGAACGTCCGGGGAGACCTCGGGCGGATCCTACAGCGCGGTCTTCCTGTGCTCCGAGCCCCAGTCCTCGGAGGGTGGGGGCTGTACGACCATCGACCTGGGTGGAAGCCAGGACACCTTCGCCGGGACCTCGGACGACAGCCCCGGCATCTACTCGTTCAAGGGCTGCACGGTCGTCGCGGTGGACCCGTGCGAGCGGAGGTTGGGCCTGGCCTGCACCGAGGGCGAGGGCGTCCTCGCCGGACCGGAGGGGAGGACGGCCACGCGCAAGCGTGCCTGGGTGGAGGAGCGCGGCTACGAGCCGCTCCCGAAGCCCAAGAGCCCCGACGCGGAGCCCTGACGCGCGCTACCCCACCCGCGCGAGCGCGAGCCGGCCTTCCCACCGCTCCTCGAGCGCCTTCACCAGTCCCTGGTGCTCGGGAGACTTCATGTCCGGATCCCTGGCGAGGATGCGCCGGGCCTCGGCCTGCGCCATGGAGAGCAGGTCCCCATCCCGCGCGAGGTTCGCCACCGCCAGCTCCGGCAGGCCGCTCTGCCGCGTGCCGAGGAACTCGCCCGGCCCGCGAATCTCCAGGTCCTTCTCCGCGATGACGAAGCCGTCGCTGCTGGCCTCCATCACCGACAGCCGCTCGGTGGACTCCCACGAGCGCGCGCTGCTCGCCACCAGGTAGCAGTAGCTGGCCGCGGCGCCACGTCCCACGCGCCCACGGAGCTGGTGGAGCTGGGACAGGCCGAAGCGCTCCGCCGCCTCCACCACCATCACCGAGGCGTTGGGCACGTCCACGCCCACCTCCACCACGGTGGTGCACACGAGGACGTCCAGCCGCTTCTCGCGGAAGTCCTCCATGACCGCGTCCTTCTCCTCCGCCTTCATCCGCCCGTGCAGGAGGCCCACCTTCGCCTGGGGGAAGGCCGCCCGCAGCTTCTCCACGCCGCGCGTCGCGTCCTCCAGGTCCAGCTTCTCCGACTCCTCCACCAGCGGATACACGACATAGGCCTGGTGGCCCTTGGCGAGCTCCGAGGCGATGGACTCGTAGACGCGCGCGCGCTGCTTGTCGTTGAACACGCGCGTGTTGATGGGCGTGCGGCCAGGCGGGAGCTGGTCGATGATGGAGAGGTCCAGATCTCCATAGAGCGTCATGGCCAGCGTGCGCGGGATGGGCGTGGCCGTCATCACCAGCACGTCCGGCTTGGGGCCCTTGCTCATCAGGGAGTGACGCTGGAGCACGCCGAAGCGGTGCTGCTCGTCGATGACCACCAGCCCCAGCTTGTCGAAGGACATGTCCTGCTGGATGAGCGCGTGCGTGCCCACGGCCAGGTGGATGTCTCCCCGGGCGACGGCGTCGCGCACCTGGCGCTTGGCCTTCGCCGCGCCGGACGCGCTCACCAGCCCCACCTGGAAGCCGAGCGGACCGAGCACCTTGCGGAAGTTGCGCTCGTGCTGCTCCGCCAGGATTTCGGTGGGGGCCATCACCGCGACCTGGTAGCCGGCCTGCAGCGCCACCATCGCGGCGACCATGGCCACCGCCGTCTTGCCGCTGCCCACGTCGCCCTGCACCAGCCGGTTCATCGGCTCCTCGCGAGCCATGTCCCGGGCGAGCTCCTCCACCACGCGCGCCTGGGCCCCCGTGAGCTGGAAGGGCAGCGCCGCGCGCGCCTTGTCCATCCGCGTGGGGGACACGTCGAACGCGATGCCCAGCTCCGCCTTGACGCCCTGGCGCTTGAGCGCCATGCCGAGCTGGAGGAAGAACAGCTCGTCGAACGCGAGCCGACGGTGCGCCGGGCTCTGGTGGACGTCGAGCGCCTCCAGGTCGGCCGAGTCCGGCGGGAAGTGGATGAAGCGCAGCGCCTCCGGCAGCGGCATCAGCTCCAGGCGACGGCGCAGCTCCGGGGGCAGCGGGTCCTCGAGCTCGTGCGCGTACTGCTCACCGACGCGCGAGGCCAGCTCTCGGAACGAGCGCTGCTCGCCGCGCTCGAAGCCCGGGTACACGGGGACGATGCGGTTGAAGTGCACGGAGCCGGCGGAGTCCAGGTCCTCGGCGGGCTCGATCTCCGGGTGCGCCATCTCGCGCCCGCTCATCGTCGCGCGCACCTCGCCGGAGAGCACGATGCGCTTGCCCACGGTGAAGCGGCTCTTGAGCCACGGGCCGGCGTTGAAATACGTGGCCGCGATGCTGCCCGAGCGGTCCCCCACCACCGCGCGGAACATCCGCCGTCCCTGCTTGCCGGGCACGAAGTCGGCGACCTTGACGATGCCCACCGTGACGCCGCGCGCGCCGGGCTCCAGCTCGGCGATGGTGAGCAGCCGCCTGCGGTCCTCGTAGCAGCGAGGCAGGAGGAAGAGGATGTCGCCCATCCGCCGGAGGCCCTTCTTGTCCAACGCGGAGATGAGCCGGGGCCCCAGCCGCTTGCCCAGCGTCTTCAGCGGCGAGGACAACGGCCCCGAGCGCGGCGCGATGGACAAGAGCTTCGCCTCGGAGCGGGAGGCCTCCGCCGCCACGGCGCGCTTCTTCTTGCGCTGCTCCTTCTCCTTGCGCGCCTTGGCCGGGGACGTGCTCGCGGGGCCCGTGTCGATGGAGGTCTGTCGGCCCGGACGTCCGTCGGCGCGCGGGGCTGGGGGCGTACCAGGACGCGCGAGTCCCGTCTGCGCGCCGTATGAAGCGCGGGGCGCGTTCCCCATCTCCGCGCCCCCGGTGCGGGGCGCCGCGGTCTTCGCCCGGGCAGAGGTCGGCACGGGCTCGTTCGACCTCCACGGTGGAATCTGGACGTAGCCCGGAGGCGGCCCACCCTGTCCGCCGTCCACCGAGGCGCGTCCGCTCGCCCCCCGGACCACCGGGCCCAACTGGCCCTCCTGGACCCGTCCCGCGTTCGGATGGGGGCGAGGCGTCCGCGCCGTGTCGGCCCCTCCACGCGCCTGGTCTCCCGACGCCGGAGGACGTGCTCCGGACGCGGCCTGGCGAGGCTCCGACTCCGACGTCCCTCGCGGAGGGTTCGGCTCGCCAGAAGGAGCGCGCCGCGCGCCTGACGCCTCACCGCGCGGCTCCGAGGCCAGCGTCCCTCGCGACTCGTGCCCCGCGTCCGCGGCCCCCTCCCCGCTCGCGAGCCCCTCCAGCTCCGCCGGCAGCGCGACGCCGCTGAGCTTCAGGCCCGCGACGACCCGCCGCAGCGCGGCCTTGCGGCGCTCGGGCGTGGGGTGGTCCACGTACGGCAGCGCCGCGCGCAGGTGTCCCAGCGCCTCGGCGTTCACGCCGCTGGCTCCGGCCAGCGCGCGCTCCAGGACGGGCGTCAGCCCCTTCACCGTCGCGAGCATGGCGAAGTCGCGCTGACACGCGTAGCGCAGGGGCCCTACAAGACTGGCGAGCGGATGGTTCACGCGTGAGTCACGTCCATCCATCCTACGGAACGGGGGTGACGTCTCCCAGAAAACGCGACCGGGGAAGCGAGCCAAGGCCCGCTCCCCCGTCGGCTGTCCTCAGCTGTTCCCGTCGGACGGCGGACTCAGCCCTCGCCAGCCGGGGCTTCGTCCTGGGGATCCTCGAAGCGGATCTCCTGGATCTCCAGCTCGCGCGTGCCACCGGGGCTCTGCACCGTGGCGATGTCGCCCACGCGCTTGCCGATGAGCGCCCGCGCCACCGGCGACGTCACGGCGAGCCAGCGCTTCTTCAGGTCCGCCTCCATCTCCCCGACGATGCGGTAGGTGACGGGCTTGTCCGTCTCCGTGTCCAGCAGGTCCACCGTCGCCCCGAAGATGACCTTGTCACCGCCCAGCTTGCTGGGGTCGATGACCTCCGCGCGCGCAATCCAGTCATTGAGGGTCAGGATGCGGCCCTCGATGTGGGACTGCTTCTCCTTCGCCGCGTGGTACTCCGCGTTCTCGCGCAGGTCCCCGTGGGCGCGGGCGACCTCGATCTCTCGCGAGATCTTGCCTCGCTCGACGGACTGCAGGTGCTTGAGCTCCGACTTGAGCTTGCGCAGCCCGGAGGGGGTCATCGGGATGTTGTCGCTCCCGCTAGCCATCGACACAGCTCCTTCCACCACTCCCAGGTTCACGAAAAAGTCGAGGGCCGGCGCTCCTCCCGGAGCCCGGCCCCCTCCATGAAGCTCCCAATGTAGGGAACCCGTGACATGCAGGTCAATGAAAGCCGTACAGGGACCCTCGCGGACGCTGGGCGCACGCGGGGTGAGCCGCTAGGCTGCCTTCCGTGCTGTCCGTCCAGGAATTGCGCGCGCTCGCCGCGTCACTGCCCGCCAGGGATTTCGAGCGCCAGCTGGGGCCCTTCGCCCTCATCCAGCGTCCCCCCTCGGAGGCCTCGGCCGCCGTGCTCGCGCCCACCCGCATGGCCGCGCCCGAGGACATCAGCCTGGGCATGATGACCCTCCTGTTCGAATTCGAACACCTGCGCGTCGCCACGCTCCCGCCGCTGCACGCCACGGACCGGCTGCGCATCGGCCGGCGCATGGACTGCGACGTGGTCATCGACGACGCGTCCGTCTCCAAGCTGCACGCCGAGCTGCGCTGGAACGAATCCCAGCACCGCTGCACGGTGCAGGACCTGGGCTCCACCAACGGCACGTTCCTCAACGCGGGAACCCTGGGCCTGCGCGAGGCGACGCTGCGCGACGGCGACATCCTCAGCTTCGGCAACGTGCAGTTCTGGTACCTGGAGGCCCGCACGCTGCACGAGCGCCTGAAGGCGGGCGAAGCCACGGGCCTGGGCTCGCGCAGCGGCTGAAGGCCCCACAGGGTGACAGTGTCCTCGACAGGAGCAACGCCCCCATGACGCAGCCCGCGCGCGACGAGCGCGACTACTTCGAGCGCATCTACACCGTCGTCCAGGCCGTCCCCTCCGGCAAGGTGGCCACCTACGGCGACATCGCGACCATCGTCGGTGACGGCTGCGACGCGAGGGTGGTCGGCCATGCGTTGGGCGCGCTGGGCGCACGCTCGGCCACGGTGCCCTGGCAGCGCATCATCAACCGCACGGGCGGCATCAGCCTGACGGGCCACGGACAGAAGGAGCTGCTCGAGGCAGAGGGCGTCGGGTTCGACGAGCGAGGCCAGGCGCGCATGGACCTGCACCACTGGTCCGGCCCGAGCGAGGACTGGGCGCGCGCCCGCGGCTTCCAGCCGTTGCCCGCGCCGACGGCCAAGCCCGCCGCCGCGCAGCTCTCGTTGTTCTGACGACGCGAAACCGTCCGTCGAGGGCTCGGCTCCCCGGCTGCTTGCCTGCGGGAATGGACGCGCGAAAGTCAGGCCCCAACCCCCCGGGCCGGATTCCGCCATGTCGCTCGCGCTATTCCGCTGGAGTGCCGTTCTCCTCGTGTGCCTCTTCACGACCGCCGTCCTCGCGGCCGAGGCCCGTCCTCGTCGCAAGGCGAAGGCCGCGAAGCTGGTCCACATCGATGGCGGCCACCGTCTCCACCGCGACGCGGCCTCCGCGCTCCAACGCATGACGCTGGACGCGGCGAAGCACGACATCGCCCTCCGGGTCACCAGCGGCTACCGCTCCCTGCCCGAGCAACGCCTCCTGTACGAGCAGTACCGCCGGGGTCGGGGCAACAAGGCGGCGCGGCCCGGACGCTCCAACCATCAGCGCGGACTCGCGGTGGACCTGGTCATCGGCAAGCGCACGTCGAAGCGCTATCAATGGCTCCAGGCCAATGCCTGTCGCTTCGGCTTCCGCCGCACCGTGCCCTCCGAGCCGTGGCATTGGGAGTACCGCCCCAGCAGCACCTTCCCGCCCGTGGTCGGACACGACTGCACGGGCAAGGAGGTGAAGCGCCCCAAGCCCACGCCCGAGCCCGTCGCACGTCAGGACGCGAGCTGACCCTGGGTCGCGCAGGCCGCACCTCCCCAGCGAAAAGGCTTCCACGCTAGGCTGGCCGACAGGTCCCGACACATGGCGCCCCGGTGACACCCGGACGTCACGAAGACGTCACGGGACCGGGCTGTCACGTGCGCCCGGCAGCGTTTCATCAAGGGGCGAACCCACCGTGGGAGGGCGCAATGATGGACCCCTTGAACCTGTCGGGCCCGGATTTCCTCGCGCTGTATGTCCTGCTGGCCATGGGCGCCGTGGCGCTCGGACTGCTGCTGCGCTGGATGCTGCGCACACCGGGAGGCGGCCCGGACGTGTTGCCGCAGAAGCTGGACCCGTACGAGCTCGCGATGCTCTCCGGCCCCAAGGCCGTGGCGCACACGGCCCTGGCGAGGCTGCTCCACGACAAGGCCCTGGTCATGGACGGCACGACCCTGACGACGACGGGCAAGCGGTCCGACTTCGCGTCCCCTTTCGAGCGGCTCGTCTACGCCGCGGTCCATGAGTCGAAGAAGAGCAACGCGGAGCTGGTCGCCAGCATCGAGCCCGCGCTGGAGCGGCTCAAGCATCCCCTGCAACAGCGCGGCTGGTTGGTCGACGAAGGACAGGCCACGCGGGCCCGGTGGCTGCCGCTGCTGCCGCTGCTCGGCGTCCTCCTGCTGGGGCTCGCCAAGATCAACGTGGGCCAGGAGCGCGAGAAGCCCGTGTCCTTCCTGGTCTTCCTCTGCTTCGTCACGGCGGTCACCCTCTTCTTCCTCACGAGGCCCGTGTGGACCAGCCGCCGGGGCTCGGCGCTGCTCCACGCGCTGCGCTGGAATCAGCAGCCGCTGAAGACGTCCGTCATGAGCACGGAGAACTCCCAGGTACTGAACAGCCAGGACCTGGGGGTGGCGGTGGCCCTCTTCGGCCTGGGCGCGGTGGCGATGAGCGACTTCGAGCTGATGCGCCGGCACATCGACCCCTCGGGCTCATCCTTCGGCGGCGTGAGCAGCTCGAGTGGTTGCAGCGGCTCCAGCAGTTGCAGCAGCGGCGGCGACGGAGGCGGCGGTGGTGGTTGCGGCGGCTGCGGTGGAGGTGGCGATTGACGGTGCCCGGTCTTCGGGGAGTCGGCATCGGGTGGCGACGCGAGCTGGCGCTCTTCATCGACCGGCGCCCCGGGCTCGGCTTCGTGGAGGTGCTCGCCGAGCACCTCTCGCCGAAGGGCCCCGTCCCCGAGCCGCTCTCACGGCTGCGCGAGCGCGGTGTCCCCGTGGTGCTGCACGCGGTCTCGCTGGGTCTGGGCTCCGCGGAGCCGCCCGACCCGCGGCGGTTGGCGTGGCTGGCGGGATTGGCGGAGCGGCTGGGCGCGGTGTGCGTCAGCGAGCACCTCGCGTTCGTCCGCGCGGGAGGGCTCGAGTCGGGGCACCTGCTGCCGGTGCAGCGCTCCGAGGAGGCGCTGGAGGTGCTGACCGAGAACATCCGGATGGCCGAGGCCGCGCTGCCCGTGCCGCTCGCGCTGGAGAACGTGGCCTCGCTGTTCGAGTGGCCCGACGCGGCCTTCTCGGAAGAGGACCTGCTGCGCGGCGTGCTGGAGCGGACCGGGGCCTCGCTGCTCCTGGACGTGGCCAACCTCCACGCCCACGTGCTGAATCACGGCACGGATGCGGACGCGGTGCTCGCGGCCGTGCCTCGTGAGCGCTTGGCCTACGTCCACGTGGCCGGCGGCGTCCAGCGCGGCGGGCTGTATCACGACACGCATGCGCATCCGCTCCCCCCGGGGCCGCTCACCTTGCTGGAGCGACTGGCCGCGCGACTGGGGCCCGTTCCGGTGATGCTCGAGCGCGATGACCGCTTCCCGCCCGAGGCGGAGCTCACCGCGGAGCTGTCCGCGATGGAGCAGGCGCTCCTGCGCGGCACGGAGCGACATGGCCGAGAGGCCCACCGAAGCACGCCCGAGCGAGATGTCCCCCGCGGGGTCCATGAGCAGCGGGATACGCGGAGTGCCACGCAGGAGCGCGGCGCCACCGACGCGAATCGGGAGGGCATGGCATGAGCGCCCGTGAGCGACAGGCCCGCGCCCAGGCGGAGCTCGTGCGCGCGCTCGGAGTCGGCGCGCCTGCTCCACCAGGGTTCGACGAGGCCCGCGTGCTCGCGGCCGCGCAGTCCCTGATGAGCAAGCGCCGCCGGGGCGTGGAGCGTGCGTGGCCCTTGCTGGCCTCCGCGCTCGGTCCCGACTTCGCGCCGCGCTTCGAGCAATGGGCCCGGTCCAACCCCATGTCCGTGGAGCCCGACTCGCGCGTGGAGGGACGGCGCTTCGCCCAGGCCCTGCGCGACGAGGGCCGACTGCCGGGCGACCTGTCCAGGGACCTGCTCGACTTCGACGCGAGCTGGCGCGTGACAGCCTCGGGCGAGTTGGTGCGACGTTGGGGACTCGTGCTCATCGCCCGGCGTCACGACACGACGCGCCGGCGCCAGTGGGCCCTGCGACTGCCCGGTGGACGCGTGCTGCGGTGGGCCCCGGAACCCCACCCCCAGGGCCCCACGGCCCCACCCGGGGTGGACGTCCCCAGGGGGACATGATTCCGGAGCCCATCTCGACTACCCTTGCGCCCTCACCTGAGCCGAGGGGGCGCATGCTCGTCGTGCCATCCATGTTGGATGCGGTCACCGTTCACGCGGAGGGGGCGCTCTGCACGCGCATCGCCACCCTCCAGCTGGTGGAGGACCGCGTCCCCAATGAAATCCAGCTCAACGGACTTCCCCTCTCGCTGCGAACCGGGACGCTCCGGGCCGCGGTGCGACAGGGCCCGCCCGGCCTCACCATCCGCGCCATCCGGCCCACCTTCGATGTCCAGCTCCCTCCCGAGGTCGACGTCCCCCAGGAGCACCGCGCCCTGGAGGAGGCCCTCTCGCGCGTCTCGGACGTGACGGCGCGCCTGGAGGTCACCCGGCGCGAGCTGCAGGCCGTGGGCAAGCTCAAGCCCACCTTCCCGCCGCAGAAGAAGGCCCGCTACACGCCCCACCAGACGCCCCTCGACTCACTGCTGGCGCTCACGTCCTTCGTGGACACGGAGCTGGCCACGCTGAACGCGCGGCAGCTCGACCTGGAGCGGGAGCTGCGCGACGCGGAGAGCGACGTCCGCCTGCGACGCCAGCGCCTGCACGAGGCCTCCTCGTCCGTCCGCGGCGAGCGCGCCCGCGTGTACCGCGCCGCGGTGCTCACGCTGTCCGGCAACCCCTGGCCCCGCGAGACGCCCGCGCTCATCGCGCTGGAGTACGCCGTGCCCGGCGCGCTCTGGGTGCCGACCTACGACTTGCGGCTGCCTCGCACGCTGGAGGAAGGCTCGCTGCGCATGAGGGCCACCGTCAGCCAGAACACCGGCGAGGACTGGACCGGCGTGAAGCTGTCCGTGTCCACCGCCGCCCTGGACCGCCGGGCCGAGGTCCCCGAGCTCAAGGCGCTGCGCATCGGCCGTCGCCAGCCGCCACCGCCGCGCTCGGGCTGGCGTGAGCCACCGCCGGGGCTCGACGAGCTGTTCGCGGGCTACGACGCCCGGCGCGCTCCGGCGCTCACCAAGCCGAGGCCGCCGCCGATGGAGCCACCTCCGCCCCCCGCGCCCGCGCCGTACGTCGCGGACCACGAGAGCACTGACTCGGGAATGGAGAGGCTCCGCAGCGCGCCCGGTGGCGCCGTGGGCTCCGCGCCACCGTCGGCGAGGGCCAAGCGTCTCGCCGCTCCGTCCGTACCGCCCCGTCCCTCCATGGCGCCCCAGCGGGAGCTGTCGCGCTCGCGAGGCGGCTTCGCCAGGAACCAGGCGCCCCTGGAGGAAGAGGTCCTGGCCGAAGCGCCGGGCGACGACGACGACATGCCGATGGCCTCCATGGACCTCGCCGACTTCGACGGGGCCAGGGGAGGTGGAGGCGCCAGCGTGGACCGACTCTCCGCCGCCGCGCCGCGCCTGGAGCCCTCCGACAGCCTGCTGGACTACGACCGGCTCACGCTGGCCGCCGCCGATGACCTGGAGGGCCGGGGCCGACTGCGCTCACGTCCCACCCACGTCACGCGGGAGCTCATCGCGCTGCAGGCCATGCAGATCCAGGTGAACGTCCTCTCGTTCATCGCCGTGAGCGAGCAGCAGGTGTCGAGCCTCCGCCAGTTGCCCCTTCCGACGTGGTCCGTGCCGCCGCGCGAGTCGGCGATGCACTTCGACGCGAAGTTCGACCTGGAGTCGAGGGTCGACGTGCCCTCGGACTCGGCCTGGCACACGTTGCCGGTGTTGTCGGTGCCGGTGGGCCTGTCCGCCGAGTACGTCATCGTCCCCTCCGTGGAGCCGAGGGCCTTCCGCACGGTGCGCGTGGAGAACCGGACGCCCTACCCGCTGCTCGCCGGCCCCGTGGACGTCACGCTCGGCGACGAGTTCCTGATGACCTCCCCGCTGCCCACCATGCCCCCGGGAGCCACGCAGCGCCTGGGCCTGGGCGTGGAGGAGTCCATCAAGGTCGCGCGCAACACGCGTTTCGACGAGGCCACCGGCGGCATCTTCGGTGGCGCGACGATGCTCACGCACCACGTGTCGGTGGAGCTGGCCAACCGGCTCTCCAACCGCATCCTCGTGGAGGTCTGCGAGCGCGTGCCCGCCGTGCCCACCGGCTACGAGAAGGACATCAAGGTGGAGGAGACGGAGACGGCGCCCCCCTGGCAGAAGCGCACGCCGCTTCCGGGCGAGGCCCCCGTGGAGGGCGAGCGTGCCTGGCGCGTGGTGCTCCAGCCCGGTGAGGCGCAGACCCTGAAGGCGACGTGGACCGTGAAGATTCCCGCCAGCAAGATGCTGGGCGGCGGAAACCGGAGGACCTGATGAGCACGCCCCTCACCCTGCCGGTGGTCAAGGTCACCGTCCTGGAAGATCGCGCGCTCGTCGAGCGTCGCGGAGAAGTCCCGTTGGTCCCCGGAGCGCAGCGGCTGGTCATCGCCGGCCTGTCGCCGCTGGCGGTGGACCGCTCGCTCCAGGCGAAGCTCGCCGGAGGCACCGTGTCCCAGGCCCGCGTGCGCCGCGTGACGCGCGCCCAGCCTCCGGAGGCGCTGCGCGAGCACGCCACGGAGCTGAGCCGTCGCGTCGCGGACCTGGAGCGCCTGGAGCGACAGGCCCGCGCGGACCGGGAGCGGCTGAACACGCGCCACGGCCTGCTCACCGCGGCCCACGCGGACGTGTACCGCGCCATCTCCGAGCAGTCCGGCGGAGGCGTCGCGCAGCCCGACACGTGGAAGCAGCAGCTCGACAACGTGCGCGAGGCGCTGGAGGCCGTGGACTCGGCCCGGCGACTGGCGGCCGTGGAGGAGCAGCGCCTGCAACAGCAGCTCGCGCAGGCGCGCGGCGCGCTGTCGAACACGCAGAAGCCCGAGACGAAGCTGGACGTGCACGCCGAGCTCGAGGTCGGCCATCCCGCGGGCGGCACGGCGCTGCTGTCCATCACCTACCTGGTGCCCTGCGCCGCGTGGCGTCCAGCGTACCGCGCGACGCTGGAGCCGGCCCAGGGCACCCAGGGTCCGACGGTGCGCCTGGAGTGCGAGGCCGTGGTGTGGCAGCGCACCGAGGAGGAATGGAAGGACGTGGAGCTGGCGCTGTCCACGGCGCGTCCCACGCTGGGCGCGGCGCCGCCCCGGCTGGAGTCGGACTGGCTCTTCCTGCGCGACAAGACGGAGCGCGAGAAGCAGGTGGTGGACGTCTCGGTGCGCGAGGAGGTCATCCAGAACACGGGCGAGGGCGCCGGTGCCCGACGCGACGAGGGCCTTCCCGGCATGGATGACGGCGGCGAGGCGCTGTCCCTCACCGCGCCCCACCGCGCCCACATCCCCGCGGACGGAGAGCCGCACCGCATCCCCCTTTTCCACTTCACCGCGCCTGCCGCGTCGGAGCTGGTGGTGTGCCCGGAGCTGTCGCCGCTGGTGCACCGCGTGGCGAGGTTCGACAACGTGGGCCCGTCCGTGTTGCTGGCGGGGCCGGTGGACCTGGTGCGGACCAGCGGCTACGTGGGGCGCTCGCAGCTGCGCTTCACCGGCAAGGGCGAGCGCGTGCGCCTGGGCTTCGGCAGCGAGGACTCGCTGCGCGTCGCCCGGATGACGGACATCCAGGAGGAGACGAGCCGGCTGTCGGGGCGCAAGCAGAAGACGCACCACGTGAAGATGTTCCTCTCCAACATGAGCGCCCAGCCCGCGGCGGTGGCGCTGGAGGAGCGCATCCCCGTCTCGGAGGTGGAGTCGGTGGAGGTGACGCTCCAGAAGGACACCACCCGCCCGGCGCCCACGAAGGTGAGCGCGGAGGGCATCGCCCGCTTCGAGCTGACGGCGCCGCCGCGCTCTCAGCAGGAGTTGACGTTGGTCTACACGGTGAGCAGCGCCGCGAAGGTGGCGGGGCTCTAGAGGTCCCTCATGCGCACGTCCCTGTATGGACTCGGGTTGCTCATGGCGTGGGGGCCGGTGTCCCCGGCCTTCGCCGACACGCCGCCTCCTCCACCGGAGCCCGAGCAGGAGCGGCGCATCCCCCAGGTCGCCGTGGACGTGGGCGGCGGCTGGGGGCGGATGCAGCACCCGACCACGGACATCCCCGGGCTGAGGAACGAGGTGCGCACCGTGGGCGCCCGGGCCAACGCGGTGCGACTGGCCGGAGGAATCCACTTCAACATGGTGCGCGGCTCCGGTCGGACGGACTGGTGGTGGACCAATGGCGTGGACTGGTACCTGCTGGGTGACGACGTCCAGGTCCTGGCGCTGAGGCCGGGCCTGGAGAAGCGCCTGTCGCTCACGGACTCGCTGAGCCTGGGCGTGAGCCTGTTCGGCGCCGCGTCGGAGGTGTCGCTCGCCACCGGCCGCATCTCCGCGAACATCCCCGGGACGGGCGGCGGAGACCCGGTCATCGACGGCCGGTACTTCCAGGCGCGCTCGCGCAAGTGGATCTTCGGCGGAGGCGCGGGCGCGGCGCTGCAGTACCAGCTCAACCGCTGGTTCCACACGCGGATGCAGGTCGGCTACACGCAGTTCGTGTCGCAGGCGAAGAACTTCCAGGTGAGCCCGGTGAAGGGCCCGGACAGCTTCTCCGTCTCGCTCAGCGGCCCGTGGGCCGCGGCCTACGTGGGCGTGGGACTGTGACTCCGTCCCGTGCCCGTCAGTGCTGGACGACGGACACGTAGGCGCCGTAGCGCGTCTGGATTTCGGAGACGTACTTCACGGGCTCCGAGCCCCGGCAGTAACCGTGTCGCGCGCGGCGGTAGTGCTTGGGCTTCTCCAGGAGGAGCATGGCCTTCTCCACGTTGCCGAACCAGCGGTTGGGGTCCAGGCCCTGCTCCTGCGCGAGCCGGCGTGCGTCCAGCACGTGGCCCAGGCCCGCGTTGTAGGAGGCCAGGGCGAAGCGCAGGCGCTGCTTGAAGGGAATCTCCGGAGCGATGCGGCCGAGGAGCTGGTGCATGTACTTGACGCCCGCGTGGATGCCCTGGTCGGGGTCCTCGAGCTTGCGGAAGCCCAGCTCGCGGCCCGTGGCGGGCATGACCTGGAAGAGGCCCTGCGCGCCGACCCAGCTGCGCGCCGAGGGGTCGAAGCGGCTCTCCTGGAACATCTGCGCAACCATCAGCCGCCAGTCCATGCCGTAGCGCGAGGAGTACGAGCGCACCAGCAAGTCATAGGGGGAGATGGTGCCCGCGGCCACGGCCGCCTCGGTGGTCGCCGGGGCCTCGGCGCGGCGGCCCTCGAAGTAGCGGCGGCGAGCCAGGTTGTATTCGGTCCCGCGGTAGGTCTTCTGCACGAAGCCGTCGAGGAAGGCACGCAGCTTCACGCTGCCCGGGCGCACGGCGAAGGCGATGCCGTGGTGTCCGTCCTTGCCCGCGGGCGCGCCCTGCCCCGGTACCGTCAAAGCGGCCTCCACGTCCTCGCGATAGACGCGCTCGGCGGCGAGGATGTGGCTGTCCGTGACGGTGAAGGGAATCTCGCCGCGCGCCACGCGGTCGATGAGCGTCTCGGTGTCCTGGTCCTCGGGCTCCTCGACGACAGTGAACCCGTGCTGGGTCGCGAGGGTGCTCAGATTGGAGAAGTGGCTGGACGTGCGACGCACGTGGATGAACTGGCCCTTCAGGTCCGCGAGGGACGCGGGACGCGGCGAGCCGACCCGCTGCACGAGGACCTCCTCCACGAAGAGATACGGGCGACTGAAGGCGACCTCGCGCTGGCGCTCGGGTGTGACGGTGAGCGCGGCAGCGATGACGTCGCCCCGGCCTTCCTTGAGCCACGTGAGCAGCTCCTCGTACGTGTCCGGGACGACGACCTCCAGGCGCACCTTGAGCGCGTCCGCGGCGAGCTTCGCCATCTGGTAGTCGAAGCCCGCCTGTTCACCGCGGTGGAGGAAGTACGTGACGGGGCTGTTGCGCGTGAGGACGCGGAGCACGCCGCGCTTGCGGATGCCGTCGAGGTCTCCGGTGAAGCGCTGCTCGCGGTGGTCGGTGAGGGCGCGCTCGACGAGGAAGGCGTCCAGCGCGGTGCGCAGCAGGGGGTTCTCCAGCCGCACGGCCCAGGCGAGGGCGCGCTTCTCCGCGACGGGGAAGAGCGCCTCGACGTCCGGGTTGTAGGTCTGGATGGCCGCGAGCAGGTGGCTGTCGACCACGGTGAGGGGCAGCTCGCCGCGAGAGACCTTCCACACGAGCTCCTCGGAGTCGAGGCTCTCGGGCTCGGGATGGACGGTGAGGCCCGGGGCCTGGGCTTTCGCGAGCGCGGCGAGGGACGTGGCGAAGGTGGAGCTGGCGCGCACGTGCACGGCGCGGCCCGCGAGGTCCTGGGGCTTGCGCGGCAGGTCCGTGGCGCCCTTCTTGCCGACGAGCACCTCGTTGACCAGGGCGATGGGGCGGGTGAAGGACAGCTCGCGGGAGCGCTCCGGGGTGACGGTGAGGTCGGCGGCGATGATGTCCCCGCGTCCCTCTTTCAGCAGGGGGATGAGCTGGTCGAAGCGCTCCACGGCGATGAGCTCGACGGACACGCCGTGCTTCTCGGCGAAGCGCTCCAGCAGCTCGCGGTCCTGCGAGCGGGGCGTGCCCTGGCGAGGCAGGGAGCTCTCATCGGTGGTCTCCACGAGGATGCGCAGGACGCCGCGCTTGCGCAGGGCCGGTAGGTCACCGGTGAACGGGGGCTCGGGAGGCTTCGCGGGCTCGGCGTCGGGCGGCGCGGCTTCGGCGACGAGCGGCAGGGGTGTCTCGGGGAACGGCAGGTCTTCGGGCTCCGTGACAACGGGCGCGGCCACGGGCGCCGGCGGGGGCGCGGGAGGCTCCTGCTTGCAGGCGACGACACACACGAGCAGCGCGGCGACGAACCAACGAGACGACTCCATGGGTGCTTCCCCCTCCTCGGAGCCATGTCCGGATGCGTGGACACGCTCCCCTCGCCTCCCCTCTACCCGAGGTGACGGGGTGAACGCACGTGGGCCCAGCGAAGACGCACACGGAGGGTTCCCGGACCTGGGACGGCGACCCACCCGGAGTACGGACGCGGGCCGGTGTACCGTGGAGGGCGACATGAAGACGAAGAGCTCGCCGCCCGTGGCCCTGTTGCGAGGACGCAAGACGCTCCCGCTCATCGAGACGTACTTCGAGCTGAACCACTTGAAGCAGCTCTTCCGTCAGGGCTGGCTGCGGGTGGGGATTCCAGCCGAGCGCTGCGAGAGCGTGGCGGAGCACTCGCTCTTCGTGGCGCTGCTGTGCCTGTTCATCGCGGACAGCCACTTCCCGGAGGCGGACGCGGGTCGAGCGGTGCGCATCGCGCTGCTGCATGACCTGGGTGAGGCGTACGTGGGAGACCTGACGCCGCACGACGGCGTGGGGCGCGAGGACAAGCACGCGCGGGAGCGGCGGGCCATGGAGCAGCTCGTGGGGAAGCTGCCGCGCGGCGCGGAGTACCTGGCGCTCTGGGATGAGTACGAGCAGGGCACGTCGTTCGAGGCGCGGCTCGTGCGGCAGGTGGACCGACTGGAGATGGGGCTGCAGGCCTGCGTCTACGAACACCAGGGCGCGGGAGACCTGTCCGAGTTCTTCGCGTCGGTGGAGAAGGCGCTGGAGGCGCCTGAGTTGCGCGCGGTGCTCGCGGAGCTGGAGGCACTGCGGCCGGACTGAGCTGTTCAGCGCGACAGCCCAGTGCTCAACCGAACCAGCGGCCCGACTCGGGCGCGAAGATGCGGACGCGCTCCGCGAGGGTGGGCGGCAACCGCTCACGAACGAGGGCGTGCACCTCCTGCGGCCCGAGCGCCTGGCTGAAGTGCATGAGCACGAGGGCCTCGTTGCGGAAGCGGTCAGCCTGGGCGAGGAGTTCGTCGAGGTGGAGGTGCGCGCGATCTCGCGCGTCCTGCACGGAGCGCTTCGGGTCGACGAAGGTGCACTCGATGACGAGCACGCGCGAGTCGAACAAGGTCGGCTCGGTCTCCAGGATGCGCGAGAGCGTGTCCGTCGCGTACGCGAGCTCCAGGTGGTCCACCTGCGTGAAGAGGTCCTCACCGGCCTTGCGGCGCTGGGCGATCTCCTGAGGCGGCAGCGCGAGGAACTCGGGGCGGAGCTTCGTCGCGCGGCGGAAGAACTGATAGCCGAGCGAAGGCACGGGGTGATGCGTGCGGAAGGCGCGCACGTGGAGCCCCTGCCCCAGGGGCTGCGCATCTCCGTGCCGCATGGGGACGGTGGTCACCTCCATCGACGTGTGATGGAGCCGGGAGAGGACCTGGAGGGCCTCGTGGACGGGCGCCTCGATTTCGGCGGGGATGAAGAGCTGCGGAGCGCCCTTCCCCATCAACCGGCGGATGCCGAGCAGCGCCCCGAGCGCGCTGGCGTGGTCCGGGTGCGCATGGCTGAGGAAGATGCGATCGCACCCGGCGAACGAGCGGATGGGGATGCCGACGTCGAGCACCACGTCGAGCTCGGGCACCTGGAGGGAGGTGTAGACACCGCCGACGGAGATGCCTCGGACGGTATAGGGACCTGCCTGGACCTCGGTGATCATCGCCGTCGCTTATCGCGCGACTCGTGTCACGTCGCAACCCGGGGCACGGCAGGCCCCGGGCATGACGCGAGTGCTCAGGTGTCGAAGCGGAAGGTCGTCTCGACGCACGAGGCGCGCTGGCCGAAGCGCTGACAGAACGCGGTGAGCGCCGCGTAGGGAGTGGTGTCCAGCACCTCGCGGAACGACAGGTGCATCACGAGGCAATAGAGGGAGACCTCGAGGAAGCTCACGCTTCGCTCCGAGGGGAGCTCGGCGAGCGCGGCGTCCACGTTCTGCTCCAGCCACGCCATCATGTTGAGCAGGCTCGTGCGCAGCTTGTCGTGGTGAGCCCCGGACTGGGCCCCGCCCCCCACCTTGGACATGACGATCGTCACCTCCGTGGCCATGGTCTGGAGGACCAGCTCCTGCATGTTGGCGGACAGGGACTCGGTCAGGTCCTCGGGCCACAGCACGCGTGCTTTGTGGGTGGAGTGGCGCCGCAGCTCGCGACAGACATTGAGCGTACCGAACCACGAGCCTCGGGCCGTGCGCAGCACGGGAATCTTGAGCGCGGGATTGCCGCCGTAATCCTGGAGATTGGGCGACATGATGTCGCGCAGGATGTGGAAGTCGTAGGCGACGCCCAGCTCCGCCGCGAAAATGCGCGCGATGCGGGTGAAGTGAGAGCTCGAGCGGCCAATCAGGATGGGCCGGGTGAGGTCTTCGTTCGCGACAGTCATCGGTGTACCCCCGTCAGGGTTTGACGGAGGCCACCGTAGGCGCTCCCCTCCCCGGGTACAACGCGCGGAGGACTCGACTTCGCGCTGTACCGCTGCGGGCCCATCGAAGCTGTGCTCCTCGACGAGCCTCCCAGGGCCTCACTCGGCGTCGGAGGGAATCCGGAGCGCGGAGCGCACCTCGGCGGTGGAGAGTCCGGCCCAGTGGCGACGATGGTTCTCCCCCGTCGTGAAGCTGCGAGTGGCCATCCGGTCGACGTAGAGCGTGCCGTCGAGGTGGTCCAGCTCGTGCTGGAGGATGCGGGCGTACCAGCCCGTGGCGCGAATCGTCACGGGGCGGCCCTGCTCGTCCAGCGCCTCCACGCGCACGCCACGTGCTCGGGCCACGAGCGCCGCGAAGCCCGTCACGCTGAGGCAGCCCTCGTGGAACTCGGCGGGGGTCGCGTCCTCCACCGTCAGCTTCGGGTTGATGAGCACATGGAAGGGCACCGGCTGCCGCTCGCGCGCCGCGAGGTCCGCGGAAGCCACGCCGGCCTGGTACTCCGCGCGGTCCTCGATGACGACCAGGCGAAGGCCCACGCCGACCTGGGGCGCCGCGAGCCCCACGCCCGGGGCGTCTCGCATCGTGTCGCGCATCAACACGATGAGCCGCTGAATCTCCGGACTGCCAATCTCCTCGGGCGTCAGGTCTCGCGCCTGTTGACGCAGCACCGGCTCTCCCGCCTGGACGATCTTGAGCACCATGCGACGAGCGTAGCAGGCGAACTGGAGTCCCCTGCCGCCGAAAAACGGCGGCCCGCGATTCGTCTGTCAGGCCACGCTGTTCGCCCCCCATTGGCCCGGCTTGTGAGCAGAGGTTAGGCTGCGGCCCATGGCTCGTCGCAAGAAGGCCGATGAGATCGCCGCGCGTGTCCGCAACCTGATTGCGATGGACGCGGCTGGAATCATGCGCCGGTTGGAAGCACGGCGTGACGAGATGTTCGCGCTCTTCTCGCGCTTGCGCAGCCGCGAGCCGCTGCTGGAGACCATCGCCTCGCGGTACGCGGAGGGGGCCTTCGAGCAGCTCATCCACCTGCCCGAGCAGGAGCAGGCGGTGGTGGACAGGTACTACACGCACCTGGACGAGCTGCGCTGGTACTTCACGTACACCGAGGACATGCCGGGCACGGCGCAGGTGAACTTCATCAAGCTGCACAAGCGGCTGGAGGAGTCCTACCGGGTGCTCGTGGTGACGCTCGGGCCGCCGGTCTCCGCCGATGGTGCGCGGGTGGTGGATGCGGAGGTCCTGCGCCGTGAGGACAACGGTGGCACGGCGGAGAAGACGCTGACGCGGGCCATGCCGCCCCGCCAGCGTCGCGCGTCGCCGAGCTGAGCCCTCGACGTCAGGCCACGTGAGCCTGGAGTGACTCGGTGGAAACCGGAGCGGTCTCCGCGCTCTCGCGCGGGGTGAGCTTGCGCATGGAGCGCTTGCCCACGACGACGTCCACCATCTTCCGGACGCGGGTCCAGACGCTCTCCTGGACGTAGGGGATGCCGTACTTCTGGCAGAGCGCGAGGACCTTGGGCTGGGCCTCGCGGTACTTGAGCATCGGCAGGTCGGGCCAGATGTGGTGTTCGATCTGGTAGTTCAGCCAGAGGTGGGCGAAGTCGTTGAGGTCTCCGCCGGTGCGGTAGTTCGCGCTGCCGATGACCTGCTGGACGTAGCGCTCGCCCTTGTTCGCGGGGGACGTGTCGAAGCGGTACAGGTCCTCGCCGGTGTGGTTGGGGCCGACGACGAGGAACGTGTGGACGCTGGTGAGCACGTCCGCCATCAGCGAGTTGCAGAACGCGCTGAACGCCGCCCAGGAACCGATGATGAGGAACAGGGCCGGGAAGAGGACGAACTGGACGGCGGCGTACGGGAGGTAGCAGCGCAGCAGCAGCTCCTTCCACTCGGCGCCGGAGAGCGAGCCCCCATCGCGACGGCCCTTGCGGCGCAGGGCGCTGAGCGTCTCGGGGGCGTAGTACGAGGCGCGCCAGGTGAGGGCCAGGAGCGTGAGCTGGACGTAGCGCAGGAACAGGGGCCGGGCCGGGTTGCGCAGCGTGCCCTCCGCGTTGCGCTCGAGGAGGTCGGGGTCCGACTCCTCACCGGTGTACGAGTGGTGGAGGACGTTGTGCTCGAACACCCAGGCATCCGGGAGCATCCAGTCGAGCCAATCGAGATAGCGACGTGCGCCCTTGGCGAAGCCCTTGCCGGTGCGGGACGCAGGGAGCCCGGGGACGCGGTCATAGCCGCGGTGTCCCACGTGATGCATGAGGAGCCAGCGCGTCGAGCGGCCCACACTGAGCGCGGCGGCGCTGAACGGGTTCGGGGCGATCCAGCAGGTGGCGATGCCCAGCAGCGTGCCGATGCGGCCCCAGCGCTCGATCTTGCGGAGATGCTTCGCATCCGCTTCGCCCAGATTGGCGTCGAGCTCCGCGCGCAGTGCCTTCAGGTCCCGGTGGAAGCCCTCCACGTCCACGGAGGCGATGTTGAAGGCGGGGGGCAGAGACGACGACATGCGTGAAGCTCCTCGGGGGAGGATGTAGGTCCAGGGGCGGAAGCAGCGCGTCAAGGGTAGCCGCCCAAGCGTGGGACGGGAAGCGCTTCCGTCCGGCGACGAAGGCAGAGCACACCGCGAGCGAACCCAATGCCAGATGCAATACCACCACGGTAGTAGGGTCAAAGCGTGACACAGGGTCTGCCTTGACCTTGCTCAAACAGCCGATACCGAGAGGTGTTTGAGTGATTCGCGCCATGCGTTAGCGTGTAAGGGATGCGGCGGTGCGCCGTGCACGACGTGGGGGAACGACATGGGCCTTGGCGAAGATTTGCGACTGCTGTCCGAGCAGGTTCGTAAGCGGCAGGCGTTCATCAAGGGGGAGGAGGCCACGAAGCAGGCTCTCATCCTCCCGTTCATCCAAGCGCTGGGTTACGACATCTACGATCCCACGGAGACGCAGCCGGAGTACGTCGCGGACTTCGCCAAGAAGCGCGGCGGCGTCATGGAGAAGGTGGACTATGCGCTGCACCTGAAGGGGCAGCCCGCGCTCTTCATCGAGTGCAAGGCCGCGGACGCGGTTCCCGAGGACCACGACGGACAACTGGCGCGCTACTTCAACGCCACGCCGTCCGTGCGCATCGGAGTCGTGACGAATGGCACGCGCTACCGGTTCTTCACCGACCTCCAGTCCTCCAACATGATGGATGCGACTCCGTTCATGGAGTTCAACGTCCTCAACTTCACCGATCGGGATGTCGACCTGCTTCGCCCCTTCACGAAGGAGTTCTTCGATGCGACGTCCATCCAGGGACACGCAGAGGAGATCATCTTCGTCGGCAAGGTCACGGCGCTCATCAACGAGCTGCTGCGCAACCCCTCCGAGAGCTTCGTTCGGTTCCTGCTGGCGGAGGTCGAGCTGGTTTCCGGGCGCGTCACACGCAACGTGGTCGAGCGCTTCGTCCCCATCGTGAAGAAGTCCATCCAGACCACGCTCCTGGACATGATGACAAAGTCGATCCAGCAGGAAATCGCCCAGCCCAACGCCCCCAGTGCCGCCGCGCCGAGTCCCGCGGAGGCGCTGCAGCGAACGGCAGAGGTCGCGGATGGGCCAGTGGTGCCACAGATCGAGACCACGGAGCTCGAACTGGAGATCTTCCGAATCGTCCAGAAGCAGTGCGCCGAATCCGCGCTCAGGCAGTCCATCAGTTACAAGGACTCGACCACCTACTTCGGCATCAACCTGGGCAAGGTGACGTCCTGGTTCATCCGGGCCTTCACCAACGGGAAGAAGAAATCGCTCGTCACCCGGCTACCCGCGGAACAAGCGGCGATGCTCGCCCCGGGGTTCGAGGTGGAGGCGGCGCCGGACGGCATCGGTAGGAGCCGCATCTACTTCAACGCTTCTGGCGACATCGAGAAGCTCCGGACGCTGGTGCTCGTCGCCTACGAGGAGGAAGCCAGACGACAGAGCAGCGGTAACGCCGATGGTGGCTCCTCCGAGAACACGACGTCAGTTTGACCTACTCAGGAACCCGCCCCACTCATGCCCGTTGAAGCCCTTGAACGACTCGCGTCACCCAACTCTCTGCTCAACTCGCTGAGCAACAGCGACAAGAAGATTGCCTTTCTTGTGGGTTCTCCGTTGTCGATGCCGGACACACCGGGATCCCCCGGTGTCCCAGGCACCGCGGAGATGGTCAGGCGCGCCAGGGCGGCAGCAGGCGCGAAGGCAGAGGCCGAGTTCGATGCCACTCTTGCGACGGCGGACAGCACACGGCAGTACCAACTCGCGATGCAGCTCCTTCGGAACTGGAGCAATCAGGAGGCGGTCAATCGGGTCATTCGCGAAGCCGTGTTGCAAGCCAGGCTGACTGCATCCTCCGCCGAGACCGCTGACGTCCAGCGCTTCGACGAAGACCACCACGGTTGGTACCTGCCTGCCGCGACGCGAGATCTCGGAAAGCTGGTCGTATCGTTCCCCGAGCGATTCGGTCCCATCCTGACGACCAATTTCGACCCCCTCATCTCCGTTGCCATTCGGCAAGCGGGGGGCCGGGTGTCGCAGGTCATTCTTCACGCAGACGGACGACTGGATGCCGTGCGGCCCGAGCGGGGCGACCATAGCGTCGTCCATCTGCATGGGTACTGGACCCGCTCGGATACGCTTCACACCCCGATACAGTTGACCCAGGAACGCCCGAATCTTGACGCATCACTCCAGTCACTTCTGCGTGAGTACATCCTGGTGGTGGTTGGCTACGGCGGATGGGACGATATCGTCACGCAGGCCCTGGCGAAGTGTGGCCATGACACTCACGCCAATGTGGACATCGTCTGGGCCTTCTATGAGTCGGATAGTGCCCTGGTCCACTTTCGATACAAGTCTCTCATCTCGAGCATTGGCTCCATTTCCGGACGCGGCCGGTTCCGCATGTACGGAGGCATCAACTGTCACACGATGTTCAATGACCTCCATAGGGAAATTGAACGTCTGGCAACACCTACGTCCATTGCTCCGCCCCCCTCCGTGCCCAAGGAGGTCCTCGTTCCGGTCGCAGCCCCACCTCGCCCGAGTCCGGCCGACGTCGTGAAGGCCGTGCCTCCAGCGCCCCCTGCGACCACCGCCGGGCGAGTCGATCCACCCGTGGCTCCGACAGCGAGCCTCCCCCCGACGAAAGTCGAACCTTCAAGAACGCGCTTCGGGCCACGACTGCTGGTCCCTCTGCTACTGGTCGCAGTGGGATTCCTGTACCTGCGCGAGTCCGAGTCGACGCCCCACCGCCCCGAGCCCACCACGCCCTCTCCAGAGCGCGGAAGGTCCCAGCGCCAGCGGGAGTCGAGAGGGAGCAACCCCGACCTGCCGATCGTTCCAGGCGCGCAGCAGCCCGCACCACCGCGAGCCGTTCCCATCAGCGGCCTTGTCGGTGCTTCAACGCACCCCTCCACCATCGAGGGGCTCCGCAGCAAGAACCAGGTCAGTCTCATCCCCCGAAGCAACAGACCTCAACGTGCGAACGACATGCCCGAGGGTTCCTACGGTTTCGCGCCAACAGAGACGGTCTATCAGTTGAGAGCGGCCACCGTCGTCGCCTCCCCGATGGGCGAAGCCTTCGAACTCCACCGCCTTCGAAACGACACCTTCACCCTGGTTGGCTACGTCCAGCCCGCGAGCCGAACGGCCTTCGACCAAGGGCGAGCCATGAACCTCGTGCTCGCTCCGCGTCCTGACTCGGAACGACAGCAACTCCTCGGTGTCCCCTTCCAGCGGATTTCCTCCTTGGGGCTGCGTTCGGACGGAGGAAGCCGAGTCCTCCTGGTGTCGCTGAGCGAAGCACCTCACTGACTTTTACATCCGAGGCTCAGCCCACCGCGCCTCATTGAATCCTTCACGTCGCATCAACTGAAAAGCTCATGCACAAATCCCTGTTTCTGGCTGTATTTGCCGTTGTGTTGATGGGAGCGGATGAAGGTGGCTGCGGAGATACCTCCGAGCCCCTACCGCCCCCGCTGGTGGAATGCACCCCGGAGTCGTGTTCGGGCTGCTGCCAGGGAACCACCTGTATCGCGGGGAACACGACGAACGCCTGTGGGAACAGCGGCCTCTACTGTTCCGCGTGCGTGGGTTTGAACTCCTGCAATGTCGAGCGACGAGAGTGCGTGCTGGATGTCTCCTCCTTGGTGGCCATCCAGCCCTCTCAGGCCACCATCTCCGCGCAGGATCCCAACGACAACCTTGACTGGGACGTCGATGGCTCGGCGCCGGATGTGGTCGTCGAGCTGCGGTGCCCGACTTCCGTCGCTGGCGAGCCGCTGGTGACGCGGACACCCGAGATCTCCAGTTGGACGCCCCAGTGGAGCACGGGTGGCTGCTCCACCTCCGCGGAGGTGCTGCTCGCCCAGCCCATCGAGTTCAAGGTCCTCGATATCGACACGCTCCTCGACGACGAGATTGGAACCATCAAGCACCAGCTCACCCAGGATGAGCTCAAGGCAGGCACTGTCTCCCTCTCCCTGCCGCCGGCAATCACCTCGCTGACGGTGACGCTGTCTCGGGCTCGGTAACCATTCAACCGAGGCATTCCTCCCCCGGAAGCACCACGGCCCCGCTCCCAACTCAGGGGAACGGGGCCGCGATTCACCTCAGGACCGAGCGCCCTGAACCCTACCGGCGAGCCTTGCCCGGCACCGTGCTGGTGACGCCCAGGTACTCCTGCAACGGCTTGACCTCCAGGTCCGCCCGCTTGAGCGACTCCAGCGCGCCCACCGCCATGCGCGCCGCCTGCACCGTCGTGTAGTACGGCACCGAGTGCATCAACGACTCACGGCGAATGGAGAAGCTGTCCGCGATCTCCTGCTTGCCGAAGGTGGTGTTGATGACCAGCACGATCTCCCCGTCGACGATCTTGTCGACGATGTTCGGCCGGCCCTCCTTCACCTTCTGCACCACCTGCGCCTCGATGCCCTTCGTCGCCAGGTACTTGTGCGTCCCCGCCGTCACGATGAGCGTGAACCCCATCGCCCGCAGGCGCCGCGCCAGGTCCACCACCGCCGGCTTGTCATCGTCCTTCACGGAGATGAACACCTTGCCGCTCTTCGGCAGCTTCACCCCCGCCGCCAGCTGGCTCTTGGCGAAGGCCGACGCGTAGTCCTGCGCCAGCCCCATCACCTCGCCCGTCGACTTCATCTCGGGCCCGAGGATGACGTCCACGCCCGCGAAGCGCGCGAAGGGGAACACGCTCTCCTTCACCGCGACGTGGTTCATCTGGGGCTCCTGCGTCGCCCCCAGCTCCGCCAGCGTCTTGCCCACCATGCACAGCGCGGCGATCTTCGCCATCGCCACACCCGTGGCCTTCGAGATGAACGGCACCGTGCGGCTCGCACGCGGGTTCACCTCCAGGATGTAGATGGTCTTCCCCTGGATGGCGAACTGCACGTTCATCAGCCCCACCACCCCCAGCTCCTGCGCCAGCGCAATCGCCTGGTCCTTCATCCGCTCCACCAGGTCCGGCGACAGCGAGTGCGGAGGCAACGTCGCCGCCGCGTCACCCGAGTGCACCCCGGCCTCCTGGATGTGCTCCAACACCCCGCCAATCATCACCGCGCCCGTCCGGTCCGCCACCAGGTCCAGGTCCACCTCGATGGCGTCCTTCAGGAACCGGTCGATGAGCACCGGGTGCTCCGGCGACGCGCTCACCGCCTCACGCATGTACCGCTCCAGGCTGGCCGCGTCGTACACCGTCTCCATCGCCCGCCCACCCAGCACGTACGAGGGACGCACCATCACCGGGTAGCCGATGCGCTCGGCCACCTTGAACGCCTCCGCGTGGCTGCGCGCCACCCCGTTCTCCGGCTGCGTCAGCCCCAGCTTCTCGATGAGCGCGCTGAACCGCTCACGGTCCTCCGCCCGGTCGATCGCGTCCGGCGGCGTCCCGAGAATCGGCAGGCCCGCCTTCTCCAGCGGCACCGAGATGCGCAGCGGCGTCTGCCCACCGAACTGGACAATCGCCCCCACCGGCTTCTCGCGCTGCGACACCTCGAGCACGTCTTCAATCGTCAGCGGCTCGAAGTACAGCCGGTCCGACGTGTCGTAGTCCGTCGACACCGTCTCCGGGTTGCAGTTGACCATCACCGTCTCGTACCCGGCCTCGCGCAGCGCGAACGCCGCGTGCACGCACGCGTAGTCGAACTCGATGCCCTGTCCAATCCGGATGGGACCGCTGCCCAGGATGAGCACCTTCTGCCGGTCCGTCGGAGGCGCCTCGTCCTCCTCCTCGTACGTCGAGTACAGGTACGGCGTGAACGCCTCGAACTCCGCCGCGCACGTGTCCACCCGCTTGAACACCGGACGGATGTTGCGCGAGTGCCGGTGCGCCCGCACCTCCTCCTCCGGGTAGCCGAGCAGCTTGCCCAGGTACTTGTCGGAGAAGCCGTGCGCCTTCGCCTGCCGCAGCACCTCGTCCGGCAGCTGATCCAACCGGCCGTACTCCTGGATGGACTGCGCCTCGCGCACCAGCATCTCGATGTAGCGCAGGAACCACGGGTCGATGGCGGACAGCTGGTGCACGTCCGCCACCGTCAGGCCCTCGCGGAAGGCCTGGGCCACGAACCACGGCCGCTCGGGGCGCGGGATGCGCAGGGCCTCGCGCAGCACCTTCTCACGCTCCTCCTTCTCCTGCGGCAGCTCGGGCGGCTCCAGCCCCACGCGCCCCAGCTCCATCGAGCGCAGCGCCTTCATGTACGCCTCGGGGAAGGTCCGGCCGATGGCCATCACCTCGCCCACCGAGCGCATGCTCGTGGTCAGCGTCCGGTCCGCGTGCGGGAACTTCTCGAAGTTGAAGCGCGGCACCTTCACCACCACGTAGTCCAGCGTCGGCTCGAACGAGGCCGGCGTGTCGCGGGTGATGTCGTTGCGCAGCTCGTCCAGCGTGTAGCCCAGCGCCAGCTTCGCGGCGATCTTCGCGATGGGATACCCCGTCGCCTTCGACGCCAGCGCGCTGGAGCGCGACACGCGCGGGTTCATCTCGATGACCACCATGCGGCCATCCTTCGGGTGGATGCCGAACTGGATGTTGCTGCCACCCGTGTCGACGCCAATCTCCCGGATGATGGCCAGCGACGCCTGACGCATCCGCTGGTACTCGCGGTCCGTCAGCGTCTGCGCGGGCGCCACCGTGATCGAGTCACCCGTGTGCACCCCCATGGGGTCCAGGTTCTCGATGGAGCAGACGATGATGACGTTGTCCGCCGTGTCGCGGACCACCTCCAGCTCGTATTCCTTCCACCCCAGCACGCTCTCCTCGACGAGGATGGTGGACGTGGGCGAGGCCTTCAGGCCCGAGCGACAGATGGTCTCGAACTCCTCGCGGTTGTACGCGATGCCGCCGCCGGTGCCGCCGAGCGTGAAGGAGGGCCGGATGATGGCCGGGAAGCCGATCTCCTCCACCAGCGACATGGCCTGGTCGAGCGTCGTCGCATAGCCGCTCTTGGGCAGCGCCACGCCGATCTTCTGCATGGCCGCCTTGAAGAGCTGGCGGTCCTCGGCCTTGTTGATGGCCTCCAGCGACGCGCCGATCAGCCGCACCCCGTACTTCTCCAGGATGCCCTGCTCGGCGAGCGCCTTGGCCAGGTTGAGGGCCGTCTGACCACCCATCGTTGGCAGCAGCGAGTCCGGCCGCTCGGCGGCGAGGATGCGCTCCGCCGCGTCGACGGTGATGGGCTCGATATAGGTGCGAAAGGCGAATTCGGGGTCCGTCATCACCGTGGCGGGGTTGCTGTTGAGCAGCACCACCTCCACGCCTTCATCCCGGAGAGCCTTGATGGCTTGAGTACCGGAGTAGTCGAACTCGACGGCCTGCCCGATGACAATCGGGCCCGAGCCAATCACCAGAACCTTGCGGATATCGGTACGCTTGGGCATCGGGGCGCCCCCATACCAACCTCTGCCCCGGCATGCACGGATGTTATGTGGCCGTGTCCTGCCGGCCGCCCAGCCGCCCGGTGCGCCGGGTCCACACCCGGCACGCGCCAGGGCGCCCCGCTCTGCTACGCTCCGCCCCTTCTCGGAGGTCGCATGCGTCGCTGGTCCCTGGCCCTCATCCTCTCCCTCACCTCGCCCGCGCTCGCCCTGGCGCAGGAGACGCCCGAGCCCACCGCCGCGCCCCCCGCCCCCCAGGAGCCCGCCGCCCAGGCCCCCGCTGCCTCGCCTCCCGTGAAGGCCGAGCCGCCCCCCGCCCCCGTCCCCAAGCCGGCCGAAGCCGCCGCCGCAGAGAAGCCCGCCGCCGCCCCGGAGAAGCCCGCCGCCGCGCCAGAGAAGCCCGCCGAGGACGCGAAGCCTCCGTCGCCCAGGCGCGCCGAGCCCGTCGCCCCCGCGCCCGCACAGAAGCCCACCACGGTGCCCCCGACGGCCGCCGCGCCTGTGCCGGCCATGCCCACGAACCTCCAGGCGGGGCTCGACACGGCGCCCCCGCCGCCCACCTCCGCGGAGGAGCTCAAGCGGCAGGACATCCAGACGAGCGCGCGCGTGCTCTTCCAGTTCCTGCTCACCGGCGACGTGCGCAGCACCGCCAACGAGCTGTTCTACCCGTTCCAGCTCGAGGACAAGCGCTACGCCACGCCCGAGGAGCTCGTCGCCGCGTGGGTGAAGCAGCTGCGCGTGAAGCGCACGGACCTCATCTCGCTCTACGACGTGGAGGTGCTCACGCTCGAGGCGATGGAGAAGAAGTACGGCAAGGCCCCCGCCCGGCTGGGCCTGGACCTGCGCAACACGAAGGACATCTGGGTGGCCGTGGGCAACCTCTCCGGCCGCGCCGCGGTGCTCGTCTATCGCCCCTATGGCGAGGAGCACCGCGCCTTCGCCTACACGGACTGAGCCCGTTCGCTCCGGCGTCGCGCTCGGGCGACACCGGAGCGCTCGAGGGACTTCAGCGCAGCGCCTGGACCAGCTCGCCCAGCCGCTCCAGCCCCTTGCCGAGCACCTGGCGCGAGGTCGCGAAGCTCATGCGGATGTAGCCCTCGGCGCCGAACGGATCTCCCGGCACCGCGGCGACGCGGAAGTCGTCCAGCAGGATTTCGGAGAGCTGCACCGAGCCCGCCACGGCCTTGCCCTTGTAGGGCCGCCCGTAGAGGCCGCGCACGTCCGCGAGTGCGTAGAAGGCGCCCTCGGGCATCCGGCACTTCACGCCGTCGAGTGCGTTGAGGCCGCCCACGAAGAAGTCCCGGCGCTCCTTGTACTCCTTCACCATGGCCGCGATGGTGTCCGGCGGGCCCTTGAGCGCCGCCAGCGCCGCCTTCTGGCCGATGGACGAGGCGTTGGACGTGGACTGGTCCTGCACCAGCTGCATCGCGGACAGCACGGGCCGGGGCCCCGCCGCGTAGCCCAGGCGCCAGCCCGTCATGGAGTACGCCTTGCTCATGCCGTTGACGACGACGAGCCGGGGCACCAGGTCCGGGGCCACGTCGCTGATGCCCAGCCGCTCGCCCGTGTAGAGGAGCTTCTCGTAGATGTCGTCGGTGACGATGAGGCAGTCGTGGCCGCGCACGGCGTCGGCGATGCCCTCCAGCGCGGCGCGCGAGTACACGGCGCCGGTGGGGTTGCCCGGGCTGTTGATGATGATGGCGCGCGTGCGCGGGGTGAGCACCCGGCGGATGGCGTCCGGATCCGGCGCGAAGCCGTCCTCCTCGCGCGTGTTGACGATGACGGGCGTCGCGCCGGCCAGCCGCACCATGTCCGGGTAGCTGACCCAGTAGGGCGCGAAGATGATGACCTCGTCACCCTCGTCCAGCACCGCCTGGCAGAAGTTGTAGAGCGCCTGCTTGCCGCCGGAGGTGACGAGCACCTGCTCGGGGGTGAAGCGCAGCCCGTTGTCGCGCTCCAGCTTGTGGCAGATGGCCTCGCGCAGCTCGGCGATGCCCGCGGTGGCGGTGTACTTGGTGAAGCCCGCGTTGAGCGCGTCGATTGCGGCCTGCTTGACGTAGTCGGGCGTGTCGAAGTCGGGCTCGCCCGCCGCCAGGACCACGACGTCCACGCCTTGGGCCGCGAGCGCCTTGGCGCGGGAGTTGAGAGCGAGCGTCGGGGAGGGCTTGATGGCCTGGAGCCGGCGGGCGAGTTTCATGGCCCGGATGCGTAGCGCGCCAGGGCCGGCCCGACAAGGGCTGTCGGGCCGCTACGTCTTCCGCGCGAATTTCGCCTGCAGCCCCGCGTGGACATTGGGCGGGACCAGCCCCGTGACGTCCCCTCCGAACGAGGCGACTTCACGCACGAGCTGGGAGGAGATGTAGAAGTAGTCCTCACCTGTCATCATGAAGACCGTCTCGACGGTGGGCGCCAGCTTGCGGTTCATGTTCGCGAGCTGGAACTCGTATTCGAAGTCCGACACCGCGCGCAGCCCGCGGACGATGACGTTCACCCCGCGGCGCTTGACGTAGTCGACCAGCAGACCATGGAAGGCGTCCACCTCCACACGGTCGTCCTTCACGGCGTCGCGGATGAGGTCGCGGCGCTCGTCCTCGGTGAACAGGGGGGTCTTCTTGGGGTTCACCGCGATGGCGACGATGACTTTGTCGAACATCTTCAGGCTGCGCTGGATGAGGCTCAGGTGCCCGTTGGTGAGCGGATCGAACGAACCTGGGTAGATGGCGACAGGCATGCGACGGGGAGTCTCGGACGGGGCCGAGGGCCGGTCAAGGAATGCTCACGGCGCCCGGTAGAACGAGACCAGCGTGTCCCCGAAGCGGCGCTGGTCCTCCCGGGTGAGTCCAGCGTGGGACTCGGGGGCCTCCTCGCGCTTGTCGTGCTCGACGACGAGCATCCCGCCGGGCGCGAGCACCTTCGCCGCCATGACGGCCTCCAGCACCGTCTCCACCACGCGCGCCGCGTAGGGCGGGTCCGCGAAGATGAGCTCGAAGCGGTCGCCCCGGCGGCCCAGGGTGTCGAGCCCCCGCGCCACGGGCTGGGAGAGCAGCTCCACCTGGGCCGAGAAGCCGAGCGCCTGGGTGTTCTGCTTGCACAGGGCCTGGGCCTCGCGGTCCTGGTCGACGAGGACCACGGCGCCCGCGCCGCGGGACAGGGCCTCGAGGCCCAGGGCGCCGGTGCCTGCGTAGAGGTCGAGGACGCGCTGGCCGTCGAGGAACTGGCCGAGGACGTTGAAGACGGTCTCCCGCACACGGTCCGCGGTGGGGCGGATGTGTTGCGACGTGGGCTTGGGGCCGGCCAGCGCCCTGCCCTTCGCGGAGCCTGAGACGATTCGCATGGGGCCTTCTACACTGCGCGGGGGCTACTCGCCCTGGTTCTGCGCGAGGAAGCGCATCACGGAGTGGCCCGTGCCGGCGGCGCCCAGGGCGGCGAGGACCTCGGCGGCTTCGGCGAAGGACAGGGCCTCGAGCCGCTCGCGGGCCTGGGGGTCGAGGGGAGGCAGGGAGTCCTCGACGACGCTCAGGAGCTCTCCGGCGGCGACGCCCGAGGCGGTGGATTTGGATTCGAGGCTCTCGCGGACCTCGGGGGGCCAGGAGGTCAGCGCGAGCCGCTCGAAGGGGCCCACGCAGTCGACCTTCTTCGCGCCCGCGGCGACGTAGGTGGGGAGCATGCGGGGGAAGCCCTCGCGGACGTCGCCGACGCAGACGGAGGCGTTGTAGTCCGTGGCCAGGTCGACGATGGAGCGCAGCGTGCCCACGTCGGGTTCGGCGCCGCCGAGGTCACGTTCGGAGACGCGGACGAAGCGGAGGGGGACCTTCCACTGGGACAGTCCCTCGAGGAGGGTGCGGTAGGCGTCGATGAGGCCGCCCGAGGCGGGCGTCGGAGCGCTGAGTTCGAGGGCGAGTTCGCGCTCCGTCACGGGGCCGACGAGGGCGTTCACGGCCTCCACGGCGGCGTAGGAGTCCAGGCGGGACAGGTCGAGGGAGACCAGGGTGAAGCCCGCGTCGACGACGCGGAAGAGGCCCTCGCGCAGGGGGGCGAGGGAGTCCTCGTCGGAGCCGGTGACGCGGATGGGACCGGCCTGGAGGAACAGGGGGCGCGCGTGCTCGGCCTCGGCGGCGGCCTCGTGCACGGCGGCGATGAAGCGCTCGGCGGCGCCACGGTCGGCGGTGGGGTGTGGACAGGCCAGTCCGAGGACCGCGTCCTCGGAGCGCGCGGCGCGGAGCAGGCCCGGCAGCGCGGCCTTCGACTGGACGGGGAGGCAGGCCAGGGCGACCGGGAGGCGCTCGAGGGCGCGCAGGGGTTCACGCGGATTGAGTAGCGGCACGCGCGAGCTCGCGCCCACCCGGGCCACCGTGTTGCCGGGCCGCAATGACAGCACCTTGTCGAGCACGCTCATGGGGCGCGGAGAATCGTCCGCCCGTGGGGCCCGTGGCAAGGTGAAGCTTGGGGGAGCGTCGGTTGGAGCACGGGGTCAAGTCCCGTACGCCGCGCCCCTGGAAGGACCTGGAGTCGAGAGGGAAACCTCAAGGATTCCAGGCCCTTTGTCTCCGTCCTGTGCTTCAGCCCCTCGCGCGGTGGAGTTGACGGAGGTTCGCTCCGCGGCGGCTCGTTACCGTGCGTCACAGGTATAGTCTTCCCCCGTGGACTGGAACGATCTCCGCTACTTCCTCGCCCTGGCTCGGCTCGGCTCGGTGCGCGCCGCCGGCGCTGCACTCGGCGTGAGCCACAGCACGGTGGTCCGGCGGGTCGACGCGCTCGAGTTCGAGCTGAGGACCCGGCTGTTCGACCGGCATCGCGACGGGTTCGTGCTCACCGATGCCGGCGAGCGAATGATGCCGGCGGCCGTGCGCGTCGAAGACGAGGTCTGCGCGCTGACGCGCGGCGCTGCCGGACATGACGAGAGCCTGTCGGGGACGGTCCATCTCACGTGCTGCGACGAGTACGTCGCAGGGCAGATCCTCGAGGACCTGCGGCCCTGGTGCGCGCAGCACCCGAGCGTGGAGATCGCGGTCACGACTGACAGCCGGCCCTTCAACCTCGCCAAGGGCGAAGCCGACCTCGCCGTGCGGGCACTCCCCAGGGACACCACGCCACCGGAGTACCTGGCCGGGCGGCGGCTTGCCCCCATCGTGTGCGTCAACTTCGTTGGAGCGGCGCATGTGGAGCGGCTTGATCCACGCGGGGGCGCGGCGCGGTGGCTCACCATCGAAGATCGTCGTCAACTCGAGCCCCTCGTCCGCGAGGGCAGCTATCCGGGGCTGCCGATGTGGGGCGCGTTCTCCACCTTGCATCTGCTGGTGCGCGCGGCGATCGAGGGGCTCGGCCTCGTGATCATCCCCGCCTATGTCGGAGACGCGGAGCCCGGGCTGGTACGGCTTCCAGAGGCAGACGCCCGGCACGTCGCCGATATCTGGCTCCTGTACCACCCGGACCTGCGCGACAACGCGCGCGTGCAGGCGGTCCGCGGCGTCATCCGCGAGGGGTTCGAGCGTCGCATCGCGCGGTACGCCGGGCGGCGCACGGACGCACCACAGCGTTCCGCCGACGCACCAGCCTGACCGAACGCCTCCGGTGTATCCACCAGCGGACCAGGAGGCCGACATGACGACGCACCCGAACGCTCGATTCTGGGACGGAATCGCCGAGAGGTACGCGAAGAAACCGCTCCCGAACCCCGCCGCGACCGCTCGCAAGCTCGCACTGAGCAGGGACCGGCTCCGCCCGACGGACCGACTGCTCGACGTGGGGTGTGGCACCGGCAGCATCGTCCTCGAGCTCGCGCCCCACGTGGCGGAGGCACATGGGGTCGACATCTCGCGGAACATGATCGCCATCGCCCACCGCAAGGCCGCGGCTGCGGGCACCGCGAACGTCGTCTTCCACGCGCAGCCTGCCGGCACGCTGGACGCGTTCACGGACGCGCAGTTCGACTGCGTATGCGCCTACAACCTCCTGCACCTGCTTGACGATCCAGCGGCGCTCCTGCACGCGATGTATCGCGTGACCGTGCCGGGGGGCACGCTCGTCACCTCCACTGCGTGCCTCGGCGGCCCCCTGGGGCCAATGTTCGGGGGCCTCCTCGCGGTGATGCGTTGGCTTGGCAAGGCGCCACGGGTAACGATGCTCCGCCGAGACGAGCTTCGGGCCGCTGTCGCCGATGCGGGGTTCGTCGATATCGAGACGCCCGACGTCGGCGACAGCGCGCAGAACGTATTCCTGATGGCGCGCAAGCCGCGATGAGCTGGCGGTTCCCGTCCCCTGGCCGAGCAGAACGGACGTCACCGTCCGGCGAGCGACGTGGCGGGAGTCACTGCCGGGCCAGCAGTTGTGGAGGGCCCTGGCCGGAATATCGAAGCCGGTTGAGAAGCAGGAGGGGTTCCAGGTCGCCGAAGCCTTCGATGCGAGCGGCCTGACGCAGAAGGAGTTCTCCGCGCAGCGAGGGTTGAGGCTGAGCACGCCCCTCTACCCCGTCGACTTCTCGACCGGGACAGGGCTTGGACGCGGGGGCGTGACAGGGGGAGGTCGTGTCTCGGTATTCGCCAGCCGCGCGAGGGGGCGGAAGAGCGACATGACGCCATGGCCCAAGACGGGCAAGGCCACGGAGGGCTGGAGAACCGCCTCCAGCCCCGCGTGCAGGTGCAGCATCCGGTAGAACTGGCGATGGACGTGTGCGTCCGTCGACGTGCGCTCTATCAGCCGCAGGATGTACCAGTGCAGCAAGCCCAGCCCGAAGGGCCGCTTCCCGACGGCCTGCCGATACAGCAGGTCCATGCCCGTGCCCAACAGCCACGGGAGCCGGATGACTTCAGGCAGCCGCTCGCGGAAGCGCTGCGCCAGGCCCGACAGCTCGCCTCGTCCGGTCTGCTCGCGAAGGCAGGTGTCCAGCAGGTCGGCGCCAAGCCCCGCCACCGACATGCCTTGCCCGTAGAGAGGGTTGAAGGCACACGCGGCGTCTCCCAGGATGACCAGCCCCTCGGGAAAGCGGGGCAGCTTCTCGTAGTGCCGCCACCGGCAGTCCTTCACCTTGTGCTGGGAGATGGGCCCTATCGGCGTGGCCTCTTTCAGGAAGTCGTACAGGTCCGGACGCGTCAGTGAGCGCGCGTACTCGAGGAACCCCGCGTACTCGGTGGGCGCGTGCTCCCCGAAGTAGCCATTGAGGGTGACGATCCACCGGCCTCCCTCGACGTGGGAGATGAAGCCCGCGCGCCAGGCCTTGGGAGGATTTGGATAGAGGAAGAGCGCCTTCCATTCCTTCTGGAAGTGGGGCGGCGGCTCGTGCAGGCACGTCGTGTAGGAAAGGTCCACGACGACCTGCTCTTCCTCCGGGCGCGCGTAGCCGATGGCTTCCAACCACTGAGGCATCCGCGAGCCCCGGCCGCTGGCATCCACGACGAGGTCCGCCGACCACGACTCCTCGCCCTGGGGTGTCTTGACCCGGACGCCCGTGATGCGTCCCGTGCCCTTCTCGTCGTGGATGAGCCCTTCGATGGAACAGCCCTCGCGCACCACGACGTTGGGCCGCGCCTTCACCCGGCGCAGGACGTTCCACTCGAGCAGGGGCCGGGTGCACAGCAACCCGGGGATGCCGCTGGTGCGGCGCAGCTTCCACACCCCGAAGTGGTGCCAGGCGAGGTCCCCGCTCGAGTCGATGAGCTCGGCGCCCTGGACCTGGAGTTGCTCGAACAGGTCCGGGAAGTACTTGTCGAGGATGCGCCGGCCCGCGTCCAGCAGCACGTGGATGTGCGGCCCTTGCGGAACACCCTTGCGCGCTGCGGGCCCCTCCCCCCGGACATCCCGCTCCACCAGCGTCACCGTGTCGAAGTGGTCCGCGAGCACCCGGGCGCTCAGGAGTCCCGCCATGCTGCCGCCAATGACCACGGCGCTTCCGAATCTGCGTCCAGAGGGTTCCAAGTCCCAAGCCTCCACGGGTTCATGTCGTGGCGCCGCTGCTCAGAGGGGTCCGCCGTCCCCTGGGCCGCGCGCGCCCGCCGAGGAGATTGCACATCACCGGTCTGACATGCCCTCTCGGGTCCGGGGCTCGAATGCCAGGCCCGCTGCCTGGAGCCTGGGGCAGCGATGGTCGCGTTCCGCATCGAGTGTATCCTGCGCGCTCACGCAGGCTCATGAAGAGGCCCATATGCTCGCTGGACGTCTGGGTTCACGCCGCTGGCTCGTGCTGTCGTCGCTGGGAGTGAGCGCGTTGGGATGTGGAGGTCCGCTGGAGGCCGTGGAAGACACCGTGCTCCGCGACACGGAGGCGTCCCTCGCGGGACTCCAGGGCAACACGGTGTATGGGCGCTGGCTCGGCTCGGGTGGCAGGAATCCCACGCATCCCGGCAATCGCACCTTCATCGTCGACCATGCGGGCCCCTCGGCGACGGTGACCTTCTCGCTCACCTCGTCCGTGGACGCCTACCTCTATCTCCTCGACGCCAGCGGCAACGTGCTCGCCGAGGACGACAACAGCGCGGGCAACCTGGGCGCGCGGATCTCCGCCTCCCTTTCCCCCGGCACGTACAAGCTCGTCGCGGCGACGGCCTCTCCGGGCCAGAGCGCGGACCTCACCCTCACCTCCGACAGGGCGCCGCTGCGCTTCAGTCAGCGACTCCTCCTCAAGCCCGTCTCCGCCTTCCAGTGGATCTACGACGACAGCGGCACGGGCTCGAACAACGACGTCTCCATCTGGCGGCCCAATCTCGCCCAGGCTCCGGGCTACTACTCCCTGGGCGATGTCGCGATGCCCAACGGCGGCGGCGGTCCCGCCCCCTCGACAGCGCTCGTGGTGCAAGGCGAGGGAGACCTGCTCGCGCGGCCCGTGGACTACGTCTGGGTCTGGAACGACAAGGGCTCCGGCGGCACCCATGACGGCTCGTTCTGGGAGCCCGTGGCGCCCGCTGGCTACACCTGCCTGGGCGCGGTGGGTGTGCTGGGGTACGGCAAGCCCTCCACGGACCTCATCCGCTGCCTCAAGAGCGAGTACGTGGTGGCCGCCGATCCGGTCGCCCTGTGGAATGACAGCGGCTCCGGCGCGGACGATGACGTGGGACTCTGGCAGCCGAACGCCAGGGATCACCGGGGACTGCCCGCCTCCACCTTCGTCGCGCGTCCCAGTCACTCGGACACGGGGGGCAGCCGCTACTGGGCCATCAACAAGAGCGCGACGGCGCACCCGGAGCTCCAGGGGCTGCCCGTGAGCGCGGCCACGGCGGCGGCCTTCGCCCCTCGCGTGTGGCTGCACCCGAGCGAGGCCTACTTCCCCTCCTCCACCGAGTTCCACCTCGCCAACGTGCACGTGGAGGGCGGTCATCAGGTGACGAACCAGGCGCTGGGCTGCGACTCCTGCACGGACCCGCAGTTCCTGGACGGGCAGCGACCGAACCAGACGCCGGTGCCTGTCTATGCGGAGCTCATCACCCGCACCGTGAATGGCCAGCCCACGTCCACCACCGACGTGGTGTATTGGATGTTCTATCCCTACAACAATGGCAAGCGGGTCTGCATCGGCTGGTACTCTCCCTGGGGCTGCGTGGGCGGCTACTCCACCTTCGGCAACCACGTGGGGGATTGGGAGCACGCCACGGTGAGATTCGTGGACGGCCGCCCGTCGCAGGTCTACCTGAGCCAGCACGCCAGCGGGCAGACCTTTACGTATGGCGACAAGGGCCTGGGCCTGTTGGGCTGGCGACCGGAGCTCTTCTCCGCGCACGGCTCGCATGGCCTCTACGCGGATGCCGCGCGGCACATCTACCGGAACCTGCCCAACGGGGACTTCCTGGCGGACGACACCGGCCGCGGCATCGCCTGGGACACGTGGAGCGCGCTGGTCCCCTTCGACTGGCGCACGCCGGGGACCTTCGAGGGGAGCCTGTCCTGGCTGAACCGCACCGAGCGCTGGGGCAACCCGAAGTCGGGCTGCGAAGTGTCCGAGCCCATCGCTGGCGAGTGCATCCTCAACGACGGGCCCACCGGGCCCATGTCCAAGAGCGCGTCCCGGCCGGACTTCCTGCCCCTCGACTGACCTGGAGTGCGCTGTCCGGAGGCCGCACCGCCTGCTACGGGGACGAGCCAGCCTCGGCTGGCCACCTGACGGCCACCTCTGTCACCCGGATACCGGTGTCGCCCAGGTCGCGGAGGACCGCCACGAAGCGCTCACTCGCAACCGTCATGGCTGGGTTCCATGTGAACCGAAAGACGTCGAGCCCGCGCATCGCGGAGGAGTCGAGCCACTCAGCACCCACCGCCGGCCTCCGCCTTCTCTGCGCTCCACACACAGGGCACGGCTCGCCCACCGGCGCGGGGCGGCACTCTGGCGTGTAGTCACCGCCCAGTTGGAGCTCCATCTCCAGGAGTGGAGGGACGTCGCGCGCAGTCTTTATCGCGGTCGGCACGGGCGAGATGCCGCACAGGCCCGCCGCCAGTAACCGCTCCACGCCCTCGGGCTGGGCGAAGAGGTTCCACGACGAATCCATCGCGACGGGTGGCGGGCGCCCACGGACCCGCCCCGCCAGCGGCCCCATCCCTATTCCCGGCTGAACGACGGCACCTGGCGGCAGCAGCGGCAGGATGCGGTCACGGAGCTGGACGTACTCGTCCCACGGGGCCACCCTCGCCTTCCGGTACTCCCGCTCCTCAGGCAGCTTGGACAGATCGACGCTCGGGTAGTTGAGCGCGATGGCCAACGGCGAGGAGTGGCACCGAGGGCACTCCGTCCCCGGCAGGCCCCAGCGTCGCTTCGCGTCGAGGCTCCAGCGCCCCTGGGCGGCCGCCGCGTCGTCGATAGGGTCGAGTCGGTAGTAGCGCATCCCTATTCCTTCGCCAGTTGCATGTTCGCGGTGAGCCGCTACCAGTATGACATCGGCATCCCGACGAGACGGCACTTTTGATCATGCCCCACGGTGGACAGCGCTGCGCATAGCCGCAACAGCGCAGAGTATTGTTCTCGTCGTCAGCGAATACCGATTGACCAACTTCGTCCCCCGCACCGGCAGCGACACGCCCCCCAATCCAGGCACCTAATCCACATCCACTCCGAGCACTTGAGTCACTCTGCCCAGATTCGAATGTGTGAGTTACTCGAGGAATCACGCATCGCCTTTCTGCTGATGCAAGTCCGGTGAATTGACTCAACGAAGCTGGCACAAGTCGAGTGCTGATGGTTTCCGACAGCGAGTCCATCTCGACCCATCCACAAATGAGGTGAAAGCCACCCACCGACGGGAATCCACTCATTCGAAGTGGCGCCATGCGCAAGACCTGCGTTGATTGACAAATAGCTCACAGTCGTATCCAATCCACCACAAGCAACAATGGCAGCACCACGTCGTTGATCAGGTGGGGGAACAATGACAGTCACACGCAGGCGGCTGACCGCCTCCGCGCCATTTGTCGCCATTCTGCTATGGGGCCTCACTGGCACGGGTTGCGATCCACAGCCCTATGGTCAGAGCCCTGATGCGGGAGGGGCGGACTTCCGTGAATACTGCCGGATGCACACCGAGTGCAAAGAAGGGTACTACTGCTGCGCGGAGCTCTTCTGCACGAATGACTGCCGGCAGAGCGTAGACTGTCCTAAGGATTGCCAATGCGACACCATGCGAGGACTCTGTTTCTCCGAACAGGGAGCCGTGTGTCCATCGCGCCGATGGAACGTCTCGGGAGGAGGCCCCGTCGATGTCTGGCCATTCCCGCCACGTGATGCCGGGAGCGGTATCGCGGACGCGGGAGCCGGAGATGGCGGCAGCGGGGATGCAGGCGGCACGGATGGAGGAATAGAAGACGGGGGCACCGCGGATGGAGGCACAGAAGACGCGGGCATAGGGGACGCGGGAGCTGATGCTGGCAGCACGGATGCTGGTGAGGACGGAGGTGCCCCATGAACTGGCGCAACGCGCGCGGAGTGCTGGCGGTGACGCTGGTGACCATCGGGATTGCGCGACCGGTGCTCGCTCAGCCGCCCAGCACATCATGTGACGCGCTTCACCCTGGCTACTTCACCTATATCCAAGAGCGACGGGAGTCGCTCTTATCCGAGACGAGCTTCGACCTGTACGAGCCCTTCGGCAAGACAGATGCAGAGCCAACCACGGACGTCGTCTCGCATACCCTGCGCAGGTTCGCTCAGCTCAATAACCTCAAGATGCCGCCGTGCCTGGAGGGCAATCATTTCCTACCCGGCCGATTCCAGGTGGGGGAACGCTCCGAGATCGTCATCGCGTTCAACCCTTCACTCATCAAGGAGCTCTCCGGCCAAGTAGGGCGCGTCGACGTTGAAGGAAAGGTCATCACCGGGGGGGTTACGTCCCGGGAGATCGAGATTCCCGGCTATCGGGAAATTGGTAGGGCCACCCCATCCGTCACAGATCAATTCGCACGCGCCGAAGCCCTTGTCGCGGACGTCCTCCTCATCCTCCAAATGGTCGAGAATATGCGGACCACGAGCGAGACTTATCACAGTGAGCTGTTCGACACCCTATCTGCAGGGTATTCCAACTCAAAAAGGCCCCTTTCCAAGAAGACAGACTCCAATCCATCCCTTCCCGCTGAAAAGCAACAACACCAAGTGCAAGTCCTCTGGGCGCTTTTGAATCTCTTTCCCAATCGTGACGCCTATTTGGCTTCGTTCAACAACCTGCTGGCCAATGGCGACGCCCTTAGTCGCGAGGAAGAGACCCTTGACGACAAGGCAGGCGAGACACTCAAGTCAATCTTGACGGTTGCTCAATTGGGCAAGAGCATCCTCTCCACTCACGATGAGAGCATCAGGGAACTGAGAGAGAAGCTCGCGCGAAGCCGCGCGACACTCGAACTCGATCAGTTCAACATCTACTTCCTCCATTTTCGACGGTGGCAACAACTCGCCGCCGGAACCGGTGAACGCGGCAGCGCGCGCGATGATGTATGCGACTCGCATACTCGCTTTCGTGCCGCAAGTTTCGAATGGTGTACCGACTCTCGTCTGACTGCGGCGTGTGACCTCCTCACCCGGGCAACCACCCGCATCTGCGACGGAGCTGGCCCCGCGGCCCCCACGCTCGCCATCCTTCAGGCCGAGTATGAGAAGGCGCGCCCCCTTATGGCGCAGCGAAGCACCGAATATGCGCAGGAGCTGTCGACTCTCGATGCCCCGGTGGTGCAGGAGCGACTCCGAGCGACCCTCAAAAACTGGCGAAGATGGGAGAGTGACGAACGCGCAAAACAGGAAGCCACCGACCTGCTCACGCTCTCTCGCACCTCCCCTCACTTCAGCTCATTCATCAGTGCGCTCGAAAAGATCGCAACCGAGAGCAAACAGTCAGGTTCAAGCAGCGCAGTCCTGAACCTGCTTCGAAAGAACATCCACTCCGTGGAGATGCTGGGTTTCCGAGAAATTCGCCTTCAACCACGTATCATCGGTGCCACGGCCGGGGACGTCATCGAAATCACCATCAGCTACGTGCCTCCTGGCGCCGGCCCACCTCCTCCTTCTGGAACAACGGCGACCACGACCACGACGCCAGCGCTCGCCAACCCATCAGCGTTCGACGGCCGGCTCCGCACCGCAACCTGGACGTTGAGATTCCTCGTCGACCGGACGGGTTGGTACGTCCTCGCGGGCCCTCGACTCAGCATGAACTTCAGTCGGAGGTACACTCCCGAGGCCGAGAACCTCAGAGGAACGTGGGGCACCCTCTCGCTCGGAGTCGGCGCGGATTTCACCTACTTCCCAGGCAAGGAAATCTCCCCTGAGCTGCGAGGTGTGCTCGCCGTCGTGTCGGGAGTGGGCATCCGCGTGGATCAGCTCGATTTCGACGAGCGCCAAGCCGCGGAGTTTGGCATCGAGGGGCATCTCCTCCTCTTCAGGGGAATGCTGACAGCGGGTGTAGGCTTCAACACAGCCGTGTTTCCTATCAAGAGCGGTCGCCCCGTCTACTTCTCCGTGGGCCTGGGGTTCGAACGCATCCTGGATGAAGCGCTCCGGCTGGCCGACCAATCCAAGCGATGAGGAGGCGCCCCATGTCACCCATGTATCGTCTTGGAGTCTTTATCGGGTCGCTCCTGCTGGCGGGTGTCGCCTCGGCGGACCGCCCCCCTCCTGATGAGGTCATCTCGTCCCTGCTTCGACGCCACGAGCATCAGGCGCAGCTCGTCGCGGCGCTCTCCACTCTCTTCGTAGATCCGAGGTTCAAGGAAGCCCAGCAGGACTGCTGGGGTACCTCTGAGACAGAGCTTGAGGATGCCAGCAACGCCCTCTCTGGGCTCGACACAGACATCAAAAGTCTCGGCGACGCCCTGAAGGACTTCCAGCAGAAGTGCCTCGGTTCCGACACCTCTGACCCCATCTGCTCCAAACTGGGAGAGCAGGCACGCACGCTCGAGAAGCTCGAGAAACGGCTCCGCACGCGCAAGACTGAACTCTTCCTTCCGCGAAGGAACGCAGCGACGCGACTGCAAACACACCTGCTCGCCCCCTCCCCTTCCTACACCTGCGCGACGCTCGCGAAGGCGACGGCCGAGGCCCTCGCTTCGAGCACCTCCCAGGTCGCCTCGCATTGGAGGGAGCAGGAGTCCTTGCTCAGAGCCTCGTTCCTCTTCCGCGCCGTCTCCAGCGACGTCCTAGCCACCACCTCCTCCGCGCTTGGATCCATCACCTCCCAACCCCTCGGGCTCGTCGAGCGCCTGGGCGGTACTGACCAACTCTCCCTTGCGCTCTCCGGTGGACTAGGTGCGGCCCACGCGCTCTCCGGAGGCCGGCTCCAAGTCAATCTCCCCAGCATCATGAACAGCCTGTTCACCAACGAGGACGACATCACTGGCAAGAGCGACACAGGCGCGCACAACGTAGACAAGGGGGAGTCAGGCCTGAAGCACAGCCTCGGGTTCCGCTTCGAGCTACCGCTCACCCGAACTGCTGTCACCGAGCCCTTCCCAGACGAACATCAGCGCATCGCTTATCAATACGGACTGTGGGCTCTCTGGAACATCCGGGACCTGACCGACCCGCGACGCCCGGAGCGCGAGCAGTGCTACCAGTCCGCCGAGGCACTGAGTCCCAGCCTCGGCACGGAGCCCGAGAAGTTGGCGGTCCTCGAGCAACAGCGGTACGCCCTGTACTCCCTCTGCGCGAGGCAAGCCCTACCGACCTGGCGGCTCGGGGTGCGCGCGGGAGTCACGCTTGAGACGAGCCCCCGACTGCTCGCCCCCCCCACCGACACCCAGCCACCCAGCCTCCCCGACGTTCGCGTCGGCGCTGCGGCGCTCGGCCTCATCTACGAGGTGACGCCCTGGGTGGCCTTCCAGCTCATGGGGCGCCGCATCTTGCCCGACTCCCTCAACGAGGGGAGTGCCGCCATCCATATCGGCGGAGGCATGGGCGGGCGCCGATACGGCATCGAATCACTTGTTCACGTCGGCATCGACTTCTCGACGACCTGGCGAGGCGCCAAGGAAGACGACGCGCCCACCGAGTTCTCCGCGCTCGCGGCCCCCTCCCTCGCCGTGCGGCTGGGCTCCTACGGCGCGCTCGGCATTTCGGCGGGCCGAGCTTTCGGCGGCCCTCGGGCGGGGTGGACCGGCTCGCTCGCGCTCGTCTGGGATATGGACCGCTACATCATCCCCGAGCCACCTCCCCTCACCTCCCTACTTCGCGCCTCCGAGCCCATCCCGCGCTGACTCGTGCGGGCCGATGGGCAGCGCCGTGGCATCCTCACGGATTCCAATTCCGAATCAGTCGCTCACTCCTGGCGTCGGCCCTCTTCCGCCATGAGCCCCGCCTGCGGACGTTTGAGTCTGCAGCAGTGTGCCCGTCGAACGGAGGCGATGTCGTGGAGCGCTCGACAGCGAGGGCGTCGAGCGCGCGGTCGACTGCCGGGGTGCGGAGAAGGCGCATTCTCCGCTCCGTCCCACCGCCGTCGGAGGGTATGAAGAACCGCATGAGTGAAGAGCGTACGCCCGCCGAACCCGAAGTGATGGAGCCCACGTTCTGGCGGAAGAATGGTTGGTCGGCCCGCGTCATCAAGAACGAGGAGGATGACGGCTGGGCCGTGGAGATCCGCAAGCAGGGCATCCCCGAGCCCGTCCTCATCAGCCCGTGGGTCATGGGCCGCGACAAGAAGAACCCCAAGCCCTTCGATGCGCCCGCGTTCGCGACCTTCGTGAAGACGGCCTCGGAGGTCCTCGACCGCTCCGCCCGACAGCGCGACCAGGCCATGACCCGCAAGCTCTCCATCGCCTGGGAGGGGCGCTGGTACGAGGTCCGCATGGAGCTGGTGGCCGACGAATATGAGCCCCACGCCCTGCTCTCGGCCATCGACGACGCGGGCACCACGGTCGCCAAGCATCGCGTGCCGATGAACTTCAAGTTCAACAGAGACACCGCCAACGCCTGGGTGCGCGGCGGCTTCTCCGAGCCCTGAGCTGGCGACCCTCCCTTGGGTTAGGCTTCTGCCCTCCGACCTATCTTCGAGGGAGGGCAGCACGCATGTTCAAGGACAGCGCCGCGTCAGGACTCGGGTCCGAGTACCGCCCGCTCGAATCTCCCCAACTCGAGAACCCCCACCCGTTCCTCGCGCGTGCGCGGCGGGAGGCGCCGGTGTTCTTCAGCCCGGCGCTGGGGGCGTGGGTGGTGACCCGTCATGCGGACATCAGCGCCGTGGTCGCCGATACCGAGCGCTTCTCCTCCGCTGAATCCATCACCGTGGGCGCCGCGACCACGCCTCCCGAAGTCGTCGCCGCGCTGATGGACGGCTACCCCCTGGTCCCCAGCCTCGTCGACAATGATCCGCCCGCGCATTCGCGCTTCCGCGGCCTCGTCAGCAAGGCCTTCACCGGACGGCGCCTCGCGGAGAAGGAGCCCTTCATCCGCGCCCTCGTGGACGAGCTCATCGACTCCTTCCGGAACGAGGGCAAGGCGGACCTGTTCCTCCGGTTCGCCCATCCGCTGTCGGCCAGCATCATCGCGGAGATCCTCGGCATCCCCCGCGCGGACATCCACCGGTTCCGGCGCTGGTCCGACGAGCTGACCACGGTCCTCGCCGCCCATGGCCCCATCGAGCACCAGGTCGCCTGCGCCCGAGGCGTCGTCGAGTTCCAGCGCTACCTCGCCCAGGCGCTCGAGGAACGCAAGACAGCGCCCCGGGAGGACCTGCTGAGCGACATCGTCACCGGCTCGCGGGAGCTGACGCCGCCCATGAGCATGGCGGAGCTCGTCAGCATGCTGATGCAGGTCCACTTCGCGGGGCACGAGACGACCGCGGGCCTCATCGTGGGCGCGGTGGAGCTCCTGCTCGAACATCCGGAGCAGCTCCAGGCCCTTCGGGACGACCCGAGCCTCATCGCGGGCGCCGTCGAGGAGGCCGTGCGGATGACCTCCCCCGTGCATGCCATGTTCCGGACCGCGCTGGAGCCCGTGGAACTCGGGGGCGTCCCCATCCCCAAGGGCGCCCACATCCGCATCGTCTACGCGTCCGCCAACCGCGACGAGGCCCGGTTCCACGAGCCGGAGCGCTTCGACGTCCGACGGCCTGACGTCAAGAAGCACCTCGCCTTCGGGCAGGGGCTGCATTTCTGCATCGGCGCCCCGCTCGCGCGGCTCGAGGCGCGCCTGGCGCTGGAGGCCCTGCTCCGGAGCCTCCCGGGGCTCCGGCTCGGGCCAGGGCAGACGCCGGGCTTCTTGAAGAGCGTCACCGTCCGGCGGCACGAGAGCCTGGAGGTCGCGTGGGAGGTCCACGCGACACAGCCTCGCTGACGACCGCGCTGATGCCGCGAGGAACCTGGGACCGCCAGCCCCCCGGTATCAGGGGGCGCGCCACTGGTTGTAGTTGGAGCGATGCATGTTCGTGTGCCCGCGCTGCTCCTGCTGCGCCAGGTACTTCTCGAAGGTGTCCCAGACTCCACCCTCCTGCAGCTTCGGCCCGTAGGTGTCGAGCGCGGCGGGCCATCCCAGGTTCTGGATGCCATGCGCCATCATCTGGTGGTGCATGGACAGGCCGTCGTACTCGGAGCGCTCCGCCTCGTGGGCATAGCGTGTCTCTCCCGCGTTCACATCGGACGGGTCCTCGAACTCGCCCGCCAGCGCCCGCGCCTTCAACGCGTCCGTCCGCGGCGTCTGCAAGGCATTGGTCATCTCGAACGCCATCATGCTGGCGCGCCGGGGCGACGGCGTCACCCGCTCCTGGATGAGAATCTGCCGGGCCAGCGGGCGCCAGGCCGCGAGCGGGGCATATGGGTCCGTGTTCCCGGTGCTGACATTGACCGAGCCTTGTTCGAGGATCGACTGCACCCATTGCTGATAGATGGGGTTGCGCAGGAACTCCTCATGCGCCCTCCGATCGAAGTCCGCGTACTTCGACGGGTCCGCGTCCACCACGTCCTCGCTGTCGCTGTCACCCTCGCGCTGGACGACGCCGCTCCCGCCCCACGACATCCGCTGCACCGGCGCCGCGCGAGGCCCTCCGTCGTACGCGCGCTGACGCTGGAGCTGCGCCTGGACCGAGGGGCGCTGATTGAGGCGCTCCGCCAGCATCCCCAACGCGCTCCCTCCCGCGGAGAAGCGCTGCGCGACCGGCCTCGCCGCATGCGACTCCAAAGCCCGTGCTGACTCGACCCGTTGAATGACGGTGTGCATCGCTGGATGACCTCGTGAGGGTTCACGGCGCCCGCGCGGAGGTGCATGGGCTCACGAGATGATCTCCAACCGCCACGCGGCTGTCACGCCACGCACGTCCGCGACGAGGCGAGGCAGCGAGAGCTTCGCCATGGCGACCCCACCTCCCCGATGCGGTGGAGCATGAAGCGGGAGCCTCCCGCGACGTGGGCCGGGGCGCTCGCGGATGAGAGGAATCATCGAACCGCGCATCCTCGCAACCCGGCGCTCGCGGCTTCCTTCTTCACGCGTAGGCGGCGCCGGGAGAATTCGGCACCAGCCAGGTCGCGTGAGGCAGGACGACGACGCGGCGATTCAGGGCGCGACAGGACTCGGCGCGGGCGGGGACCCACCCGGGCAGTCCCGCTGGTAGTCCGCGAGGGTGCGCTCGAACCGCTCCCGCTCCTCTCGCGGCCACTGCTCCTGGAGCCTCGCCACGGCTTGCCGCTGGTCCGCCAGCGCCTCCTCGCACCGCCCCATCCCCCGAAGGACCGCGGCGGAGGTCTCCAGCACATAGGCGTTGCGCGGCGCCAGTTGCCGGGCCACCCGCACCCTCGGCTCCGCCTCCGCGTGGCGCCCCGCCTGGACGTAGTGCCATGACAGCTCGTTCGCGGCCCACCAGTACGTCGGTGCCAACGCGTTCAACCGCTCGAGCGCTTCGACATAGCCAGGGGCCTCGGGAGTCTGTGAGCCCAGCAACTTCGCCAGGTGCGACCAGGCGTCGGCGCTCCCGGGGAAGCGGGCGACGCGCATCCGGACCCACTCCAGCTCCGCCTCGGGAGTCCGGTTCTCGAGGGGCATCTGGAACTGGATCCGGAAGAGGCGCGAGGTCGCGATGGGATGCCCCGCGAGCATGGCCGGTTGATACCGGGTCGCGGCGAAGACCTTCACCAGCTCCTCGCCGAACTTCGGGAAGAGAGACTCCACGACCTGGAGTTCCCGCGCGCGTCCGTCCGTGTCCACCCGGCCCCGGAGGACGACCACCTGCGGCTTGCGGAGGAGGAAAGCCTCCCTCGGGATGTCCGGCATCGACGGCCCCTCCACCCGCTTCACGGGCTGGAAGTTCGTGAGCAGGAACTCACAGGCGTCGAACAGGTCGACGGCGCAAGCGGCCGACAGCGTCGCGGAGGCCTGCCGCACCTGCGCCTCCGTGGGCGCGCCCTTCAACAGCGCCACGGCCTCGGCGAAGGCCTCACGCGCCCTCTCCGGCGCGACGCCTCCCTTCGCCCCCGGGTTGAACAACGACGCGGGTGGCAGCTCCGAGGCCTCGCGCGGATTGCCTTCCGGGTCCAGTTGGTACGCCATCGCGAGGGAGAGCTGTCCATGACTCGCGGGGAGTGACGGAGCCCCCGAATGGGCACAGCCCGTCGCCCACAGCACGACCGACAAGGACACGATGAGAGTGTGACGCATGGACGGTCACGCTACCCTCAGCCCGCCCCTGGGGCCACCGCCCACGCGGCTTCGTCAGCCCTCCGTCCTCCACTCGCGCTCGAACCCGTCATGGAGTTCGTGGACCTGACAAGGTCAGCGGTGGTGCATCCCACCGCCCCAGCGAGTCCTGGGACAGGGCCGAACGTCCCCGCTCCTTCCTTCGCCCCGGGGGGCCCTCCACAATCCCTGGCCTCCACGTGGCATGGACAGGAGCCCCGCATGCGGACCCAGATGGCCCGGTCAACCCACGAGCGCGCCAGGCAGCCCGTGATGCGCGCGGGGCACACGACGGACTCCCCCCACGTCAGCCAGTTGAGAGCGCGTCAGGGAGAGCTCGACCAGAGTCCTCGCGTGCGGGCGCTGTCGCGCGTCGGCACCTCGCTCAACCCGGGCGCACCGAGCTCCGCCGCGCCCATCCAGCGGATGGAATGGCGAAGGCAGGGAGCGGGCGTCGTCCCGGAGGACACCGCCTACGCCGGCCCGGCGCCCGACCTCGCACTGATTCCTCCGGGACTGCTGGAGCACCAGATCTGGGATGACGCCACGAACAACATCTACGACGGCGCCACCGGGCTGCTTCGCGCCAACCATCACGTGCCCCAGCCGGGAGACGCATTGGTTCCAGGGGACCTGCAAGCGCAGTTCGACATGCTGAGCGAGGGTCCGCCCGCCGCGAGCAAGAACGTTCTCAAGAACTATCTCCCCAAGCTCAACACCCTGTCCAAGAACATCGGGGCGTGGATGGCCAAAGAGGCGCCTCCGGGTAGCGAGGAGGAGATGGCGGGCCTCAGGCTCAAGGCGCGAATCGAAGCCATCAAGAGCCGCCCCGTGCTCCGTGAACAGCCGACCCTCCCCCCAGACAACGAGAGCGCCAGGGCCTCGTTGGCGCTGGGCGGCGCGGCCAACAGGCTCCATGACCACGTCAAGCCTGGAACCGACACTCCCGGGGCCCCCATTGACGTGAACGTCATCGACTCCGCGATATCCGAAGATCCCACCGGCCGGACCCGCTCCGTCAGCACTGGCGAGCTGACGCCCAGTGGTGACGGGCTCATCTGGTGGGCTTCGGCGGCCCAGGGCCTGCGCGAGGTCGCGGAGAGCAAAAAGACAGAAAGCAAGTTGCTCCACCTGCCGGTGGGCTCCGGGAGGGTCCCCATTGGCGTGAAGGGCCCGAGCAAGAGCCTGCTCAAGGGAGAGTTCATCGTTCTCGGACATGGCGCGCCGATTGCCTACGACGAGAACCCCAACCAGCAGGGATTGCGAACGCCCGGCAACGCCGGAGCGGAGCACAAGGTCAGCTATCCCGAGTTCCTCAAGCGACTGACCCATCTGCAGGCAGCAGAGAGCGTGGACGACCCGGTGCTCGCCCAGGCGATGCTGGCGATGGTGAAGAACCCCGCCGAGGATCCTCCGGACGCGCTCGCCAGCTTCCACAACCTGCTGAGGGAGATGCTCGTCACCTGGATGGTCGCTGAGCCCGCCCGGCACCGCTCCGTCATCTTCAACAGCGTGCTGAGTCTCCAGGAGATCGCCAACGGAACCCACAAATTCGCGGACATGCTCCCGGACGACGGCCTGTATCCGATGACCGGCGGAGGCACCGCGAAGGCAGGACGGAAGGCAGAGGAGTCCGAGAGAAATCTCTTCGCGAACAAGGCCGCCCACCCGCCCACGAAGGTCGAGAACCGACAGAAGGACCAACTGAAGCGGACCGCCACGGGCGGAGACCTCTCCTCCCCGCTCGAGCAGGTGCTCCTCGAGCACGGCATCGGAGGCACCCGCCTGCGCTACGTTCCGCAGGGGCCCTGAGCTGGGAGCAGCAGTCGCTCATCACCCTGGTGGCCATCCTGGCCCTGGGCCCCACCCACCCCGCCCTCCCTCGCGGCCCGCGCTTCGTCCGACCACTGGAACTGGTCTCCCCTCCCCTTCCAGGCTCCCCAGGGTGACGAGACTGGCGGACAGGTCCTGGGTCACGCGAGGCGCGCCGGCAGGGGCTGTCCCGTCGCGGGAGCAAAGACCTCGACGGGAAGCGTGACCGGCCCACGGACGATGAGGGAGGTCGTCCAGTCGATGTGCTCCGTGCGGAGCTCCAGCCGCTCCACCCGGGAGACGAGCTCCTCCAGGGCGACGCGCGCCTCCATCCGCGAGAGCATGGCCCCCAGACAGTAGTGGGCCCCATGTCCGAAGGAGAGGCGCGGCGGGCCCTCCCGCTCCAGGATGAACCGGTCGCCGTCCGGAAAATACTTCTCGTCGCGGGCGGCGGAGGCCAGCGACACCAGGACCAGGGCCCCCTGGGGCAGCTCCACTCCGGCCAGCGTCACGTCCTGGGTGCACAGGCGCAGCGTGGACATCACGCTGGGCTCGTAGCGCAGGGTCTCCTCGACGAAGCGAGGGATGAGAGTGGGGTCTTTGCGCAGGCGGAGCAGCAGCTCCGGATGGTGGAAGAACACCCGCGCGCATTGGCTGAGCAGGTTGACGGTGGTCTCCAGCCCCGCGACGAGCAGCAGGAAGAGGAAGCTCATCAACTCGTGATGGGTCAGCGCCACCCCGTCCATCCGCGCCCGGAGCAGGTCGCTGACCATGTCATCCCGCGGAGCGCTCCGCCGCTCGTCCAGCACGCCTTGGAAATACCGCTCCATCTCATCGAGGGTGCGGTGCTGGCGCTCCATCTCCACTGCGCCCTCCGGCTGGACTCCATTCATGGTGACGAGGACATGGGTCCAGCGCATGAAGTGTTGCTGCAACGAGGCATCCAGCCCGAGGAGCCAGCCCATCACGGTCGCGGGAATGGGCATGGCGAAGGCGTCCACGAAGTCCACGTGCTTCTTGTCCATCATGTCGGCCACGTGCCGCCGGGCGACCCCGCGCAGGCGGGCCTCCAACTGTGCCAGCGCCGCGGGAGTGAAGGCACGGCTGATGAGCGCGCGCAGTCGCCCGTGCTGGGGCGGATCCAGGAAGAGGAGCGAGTCGGCGAAGGGGTTGACGCGCTGGAGCCACGGCGGCTGCGCGGTCAATCGCAGCCCCTGGGACGAGAAGAGGCTCGCGGACTTGAGCACCTGCTGCGCCTCGTCGTAGCGGGTGACGAGCCACATGCCACCGGGGTCCACCTGGACGACGGGGCCACGGCGTCGCAGCTCCGCGAGATGAGCGTGAGGCGACTCCAGGTATTCGCGGGACAGGAGATCGAGTCGGGTGTCCATGGGCGTGGGACCTCCACCTGGAGATGGTAGGGATTGCCAGACATTGCTCAAGCGAGCGCGGGAGGGCAGTCCGCCACCGGACAGATGAATTGTCCTTGGGCCCAGCGGGCCTCACCCCCACTCGACGTGAGCGTAGGCCTCCGTGGCCTGCTTCAGCTCCTGCATCTGCCAGGGCTTGAGCCTGCGCTCGCAGCGCACGCGAAGCCCTCGCGTCCCGAATCCTTCCGCCGCGCGAAGGACGTCCACGAAACGGCCGACGGCCTCTTCGCTCACCAGCGTCGCCTCGATGGGCACCTGCTCCGCGGGCCGCACCGTCAGCCGCCATGCGGCCTGCCTGTCGGCATCCAGGCGCTCCAGCTTCCTCACCAGGGACGAGCTGGCGCAGTGGCGCAGGCCCACCGGGTCCGCGTCGCGGAGCTCCAGCCACGACAAGCTCGGCAGCAGCGCCAGCTTCTCGAACGTCTTCGACCAGCCAACCCCAGGCCCGGCGACCAGATGGGCCCCGTGCCCTCCACACTCACACAACTCCAGCCTGCTCACGGAAGGATGGAGGTCCAGGTCGTGCGCCGCCGCGAAAGCCATCCGACGAATCCGTCGGACACCGCGCAGGTGCGCATGCATGAACCACTCCCTGTCGAAACCTCCGCCCCAATCAATCTCCCGCACCGTGCTCCACGCGACGCCCGGCTCGGGCCAGGGCGGTTGAAGGGTGGCTCTCCCACCCAGTTGGACAGCCACTGGGAACCCTCGCTCGAAACGCGTCGTGCCCGGCATGACGAGCAGCCCCAGAGGCTCCTCCCAGCTCGTTCGATGCGCCGCGAGCAGCGCGTCGACCCGGGCCTCATCGGGAGCGGGCGAGCATTGCAGCACGATGAACTCGCCCCAGGGGTCTCCAAGGGCCACCAGCTCATCGGCCATCACCAGCCGCGCGGCATCGTCGTCGAGCTGGGCGTAGACCTGGGGCAGCCACTGCTCCCGGATGCTCGCGCGGCGCCGCTCGTGGTCCCCTCTCGCGTCGAGCGCGTTGCGCACGTCCCGCAGCACGGCCTCGGCGCGCGCACCCAGGACCGGAGGCACCCACTCACGCCCCATCCGGATGATGAAGGCGAGCCGACCGGCGGATTCGTTGTCCGGCGCCAGTCTGGTTTGCAGCGCCTGGAGCGGCGCGATGTCGAAGGGCGGGCCCACGTGCTTGAGCGCCAGACACAGCTTCGTCAGGTTCAGCGGAACCTGGAACTCGGGCCGCCCGGACAGGCTCACCAGCGCGGGCCCGAGCTGCGGGTTCGGGGACATCCGCAGGACCTGGTCGAGGTAGAACATCTCCAGTGTCGAGGACCGCCTTGTCTCCGACACGAGGGTCGACGCCATGGCTCTGGGAGTGACCTCCCGCGTCCCGTCCGGCGACGGCTTCTCGTTGCCCTCCGCGTCGAGACGACTCGCGACCAGGCGCTGCTCGACCTCCTCACACAGCTTGACCAGCGCCGGTGAGCGACACACCCGCCAGGCGGCCAACAGGGCGCCGAGCGCCTCGTCTTCGTCGTACCGGGCAAAGGACTCCGCGGCGCGCTCCAGGTGACCCAACACGCTGTCTTCCACACCACCACTCTACCGCGACGTGGACACGCTCACATCCATTCCACGTGGGAGAACCCAGACGCGGCCCGGCGCAGGCGCTCGACGCGCACGGCATCGAGGCTGTGCTCCCGGCGCACCCGCAGGCCCCGGGACCCGAACCCCTCCGCCGCGCGCAGGACCCGCTCGAAATCATCGATGGCCCGCTCGCTCAGGAGCGTCGCCTCGATGGGCACCTCCGCGCCCGGCCTCACCGTGAGCGACCAACGTCCCTGCCCGACGATGTCGATGCGCGCCAGCTTCGTCGCCAGCCTGGATCCCGCGCACAGGCTCACATCGTCCAGGTGCGCGTCACGCAGCTCCAGCCACGACAGGCTCGGCAGCAGGGCCAGCCTGTCGAACACATCCGCCGCCACGGGCGTGCCGCGCACCTGGGGCACGACAGGCCCACACAGCTCCAGTCGAGTGACGCCAGGCGGCTGCCCCATCAACCGGGCCCAGAACAGCTCCACGCTCCGCATCCTTGTCACGCCCCGAAGGTGCGGATGCGCGAGCCACTGTCCATGGACCACAGACCACGCGAGCCCCACCCAGTCGATCTCCCGCACCGAACACCAGGCCGGTCCTGGCTCGGGGGGAATCCGACGCGCCGCCTCTCCCGACATCCGCACCGCCACGGGCAAGCCCCGCTCGAACCGGGTCGTCCCAGGCTCGACGAGGCCCCCCAGGGACAGCTCCCAGCTCCGGACATGCTTCGCGAGCAACGCGTCGATGCGCGTCGGGTCCGGAGCGGCGGAGCACTGGAGCACGATGAACTCGCCCAGGGGGTCGCCCACCTCCAGCAACTGGTCCGCCATCACCAGCCGCGTGGATTCGTCCTCGGGGTTCGCATGGACGCGCGGCAACCACTGCTCCAGGATGCGGGCGCTCCGCGACACGTCATGGGCCTCGCTCACGTCGCCAGCATATCGAAACCCTACGGCACCAAGCAGATGCCACGGTAGAAGCCGCGCAGCCGCATGAAGCCGAAGCTGTGCCCGCACACGCGGGGGCGGCAGGTTCATCCGCAGGAGACACTGACTCGATTCCGCGGCAGCCGAGGGTGTCCATCCGCGAGCGGTGTCCGGAATGCTCGATGCGGCGACTCCGACCAGCCGCTCGGCTACCTGTCCCTCCCTCTCGGCTGAAGCGAGTCCCTCGCACGTCGCCGCGAGCACAGGCGGAACCAGGTCGAGGCATCGGTTGAAGGGGATGCCCCGTCGCTGAAATTCATCCTTGTTGCCCTCCCCCGGGCGGATGGCCCGAGGCGCCGCACGGCCCCCACCTTCGCGGAGTCACGGAACGGGAGGGCCCATGCGACGCACGTGGACGATGGTCCTGGGGAGCGCAATCCTGGCGGGTGCACTTCATGCGGGATGTGGACCCGTTCGGGAGGAGGGGGAGACGACGATTCGAGAGAAGCCGGGCGCGGTAGAGGAGTCCCCTCTCGCGAACAGGCATGCGCCGAACAAGGCGTTCCAGGCGGCGCCGCTGGCCCGCAGTGGTGCGGCGGTCGCCTCGGGTGGTGGCAAATACCTCGCGGTCTGGGGAGATATTCGCCAGGGAGGCATCTACGGCACCCGGGTGGCGCGGGACGGCACCGTGCTGGACCCCGAAGGCATCCGCATCAACGTGGGGACGTCGAGGGGCCGCGCCCCCGCCATCGCCTTTGATGGCACCCACTTCTTCGTCGTCTGGGAGACGGGCAGTGGCATCGAAGGCATCCGCGTCGGGACGAACGGTACAGTGAAGGGGAAGGTCTTCTCCGTCATCAGCTCGGGTGAGACCTTCGGCCCCGTCCGCATCGCATGCTCCCCTCAGGCCTGCCTGGTGACCTTCACGGTCATCGGCACGGATGAGTCCGTCATCCATTTCAAGCGGGTGAGCCGTGAGGGCGTCGTCCAGCCCTCTCCGGACGAGACCGTGAGCCAGGGGTTCGCCTTCGCCTTCGACAGCGCCGTCACCTGGAACCCCAGCACGCAGCAGTTCCTCGTCGTCTGGTCCGACGCCCGTGGTGACACGGAGGACGAGAACGACATCTACGGCAACAGGGTGAGCGAGAGCGGTATCATCCTCGACGGAACCGGGTTCGCCATCTCCACGTCTCCAGGGCTCCAGGTGACTCCGGACGTGGCGTGGACCGGGCGCAGGTTCCAGGTCGTCTGGTCCGACCTCGAGGGGATGGACGCCAACATCCGCGGTGCGCTCGTGCGCCGGGATGGCTCGGTCGAGACTCCCGCGGGCTTCGACGTCTCCGTGGCTCCAGGACAACAGCGGGACCCTCGGCTGGCCCACCACGGCTCGAAGTCCCTCGTCGTCTGGGATGACACGCGTGAAGGCTCGCACCGTGTCTGGGGGACGCGCCTCGGCGAGGATGGCTCGACGTGGGACCCAGCGGGCTTCCCTGTCTCGGGAAATGACACCTCACAGGCCTTCGGACCGGCGGTCGCCTACGGAGGCAACCGCTTCCTCGCGATATACGGCGCGGGGGAGAGCTCGACGCCTGGCCTGCCCCACTTCGTGCTGGGGACTCGGGTGGGCCACGATGCCGAGATCGAGGATTCGCCCGCCCTGCCGCTCACCCTCGAGCCAAGGCCCGGCACGAGGAAGCTTCCATGACGAGTAGCCCGGCGCCGACAGCGAGCGCCGTCGATGCCATTCATCTCGATACACGGGTTGGACTCCAGAACAGGACAGCGAGCCATGATGAAGCCCTTGGGTGCCTTCTCCTCCCGTTGGGCCTGCTGGTGGGCTGCGCGCCGTCGATGGCCGACGAGGCCGAGCCATCCAGTGAGAGCCTGGAGGTGGCGGCGCTCAGCCGTCGTGAGTGGGCGCCCTGTGGCTTCACGCCCCGCAGGCTGAGGAATCTCGGCTCGGCGCGCGTCTACGCCTACGACCTCGTCCACGGGGATGGCGTTCTCTTCTTCGCCGCGAGCGATGGCGTCCATGGCACCGAGCTCTGGATGAGCAGCGGTACCGAGGGCGCGGGCACGGTGATGGTGCGAGACATCGCGCGAGGGCTGGAGAGCTCGGGGCCCACGGAGCTCACGATGGTGGGGGACCGGCTCTTCTTCGTCGCGGATGACGACGTGCGAGGCCGCGCCTTGTGGACGAGCGATGGCACCGAGGCGGGCACCGTCCTGGTGAAGCGGGTGCTCCCCATCGACGCAAGCTTCGGTGAGGGCCAGACGTTGGTGGCCTACAAGAACCGGCTCTACTTCTCCTCGGTCGTTCCAGATGGCACGGATGGGTACGAGTTGTGGACGAGCGATGGCACCGAGGCGGGCACCTATCGCGTGAAGGACATCGCTCCCGGACAGGCGAGTTCCTTCCCGCGCCGTTTCATCGTCCACGACGGATCTCTCTTCTTCGTCATCAGCATGGGGGATGAGAACTGGCTGGTACGCAGCGACGGCGGAACAAGCATCATTCCGATGCTCAAAGTCCACGACGGCACGCTCACGGAGGACGCGCTCATCTTTCGCATGAAGTCGGTAGGCAGGAAGCTCTTCTTCCTGGTGGACCTCAACGACGGCGGGGCTCACCTCTACGTCACCGAGGGCACGGCTTCGAGCACGCGCAACCTCCGCTTCTTCCCAGGGAGAGTTCCCCACGACCTGGTGGCGCTTCACGGCAAGCTATACTTCAGCGCGGGCTCGGGCCTGCCCGAGGGTGAGGAACTCTGGGTCAGCGACGGCACGACAGAGGGCACGCGGCGGGTGAAAGACGTGCGCCCGGGTGCAGTTGGGTCGGAGCCCACCGCCCTGGCGGTCGCCGGAGGGAGGCTGTATTTCGCCGCGGATGATGGCACGCACGGGCGCGAGTTGTGGATGAGCGACGGCACGGCCTCCGGCACGAGGCTGTTCAAGGACATCGTGCCCGGAGCCCAGGGGGCCGCTCCCGCGAGCGTGACGGCCCTTCAGGACTGGCTGTTCTTCAGCGCGACGACGCCAGGACGTGGGGCCGAACCCTGGGTGAGTGACGGCACGGCCTCTGGCACGCGGGCGCTCGACGAGGTCGCGCCAGGCCCGGCCTCCTCCTCCCCCCGCGACTTCATCCGCTCTGGCTGGGACGTGTTCTTCACCGCGGAGCAAAGCACCGGGCGCGAGTTGCATGCCCTGCCCTTCCGTCCCGACGCCCGCTGCACGAAGAAGCGCTAGCGCGAGGTAGCCCGCGCGCGCTCCCCTCGGTCCGAGTGGCAGACAGCCACAGCCGCGTCGCGACGGGTGTGCCTGACCGAGCTTCGCTCGCCGCGTCGGGAACGCTTGAGGCACGCACACAAGGAAGGTGGGGTCCTGTGGCGACACGGAGCGGAGCGCATCGCTCCTGCTCCGCGCGGCGCAGGCCCCGCTCCAGTGCCTCCACACAGGCGGCGTCCTGGGCGAGCACCTCGGCCACGAGGGCTGGCTGAGCCCATAGCAGCGCGCGCCACTTCGAGCGGCGCAGCGCGCTCACCAGCCGCGCGTAGCTGGAGGAGGCAGACTCGATGGACTCGATCCCTCCTTCCAACTGGCGGCGCAGTTCGTCGACGTTCGAGGCGGGACTCCGCATTTCTTGAGCACGCTCGACCATGGCGGACTCAACGTACGCAATCCCTTGCGTGCACTTCCAGCGGTGCCAGGAGAATGCGCGCCTGCCGTGTGGACGCGAGGCGTCTATCGACGCGGTCGCTGTTGGCAGTGTGACCTGGCGTCCCGGGTGTGTCGTCTGCGTTCAGCGGCAGCTCGGGTTGCCGCGCCTCGGCTTGTAGCTGGAGGAAGGGGTCTTCACGTCCTCCAGCACTTCGTTCCAGTCGAGTGTCTGGGTCTCGGCCAGGGTGGCTTCGTGCGGCGTGGTCTCGCGGTACTGGCGCACCCCCTCCACGCCCTCCGGAGGCCCGATGGGCTCGCCCACGCCGAGCTGCTTCGTCTCGCGGGTGAAGGCCAGCTTCAGCGTGTCCCTGTCGAGCGTCCAGGTGCCGTGCTTCTTGTAGTCGTCGACGAGGAACTCGAGCACGAGGCGGCCGTCTGGGCAGAAGTGGTAGGTGTCCAGTGTGCTGGCGTACTCGTTCTCGAGGATGAGTCCCGCGGCGTCGGGTCGCCAGTCTCCGCTCGCGGTGGGCTTCGGCATCGCCGCGCGCAGGCGGTGCTGCAGGGTGGAGAGCTGGGCGCGCTTGTCGGGCACCGGGGCCTTCTTCAGTGCGGACAGCGCACCGGCTCGGGCCCAGCCGAGCAGCCGCGTCTCCGACTGGATGAGATACCACGTACCGTCCGTGGCCAGCAGGGTGACGGTGCTGCCCGCGCGCAGCTTCGCCACGGGCTCCGCGTCGTCCTGGCGCGTGCGCAGGAGCGGGAAGGAGGTGGCGACCTTCGATCTGGCGCCCGAGGCGTAGAGCTCTGGCAACACGACGATGGCCCCGAGCATCGCGCCGTCGTCGACGCTCACCTTCTTCCGGAGCTCCCGGGCGGAAACCCAGCCGAGCGCGTCTTCGGACTTGCGCGCGAGTCCCGCGAGGTACCAGCCGCCATCACGGTCCGCGGGGTCTGGTTTGAAGGCGTGCAGCGAGAGGGCATGCTCGGGGCCGGCCAGGGTGACGACGTCCTTGCTGCCGGGCGTCTGCTGGAGCGACACCCACCCTGGAGGCGGGAGGTCGCGGCCCACGGCGTAGAGTTCCTGCGGCACCTCGGTGAAGCCCGGCTGCTTCGCGTCGTAGAGGTATTTGTCGCGGCGAGCCCAGCCGTCGGACATGGGGACGTCGCACAGGAGGATGCCATTGCCGGAGGCGCTCGGTACTCCGGGAGGCAGCGGCACTTCCCGGAGCGCCGTGCCCTCCTGGCGGAAGAGGCGGAAGCGTGACTCGCCGTGGACGAGCACCTCGCGCTGCTTGTCGCTGCTGTCGAGGTCCAGCACGGTGATGCCGCGCACTCCGGGCAGCTCGCCTTCGGTGATGGCTGTGCCCACGGTGAGCCGGAAGGCGCCGGGCTTCGTTACATCGAGCGTGAGGTGCTCGCGTGTGCCGTCACCATCCAGGTCCACGTCGGCCTTGTTCGTGGGTGAAGCAGTGAGCACGGCGGCGAGCACGAGGGCGCCTGCGTTGAGCATGCGGCGACTCTGATGCATTGCCGCCGCGACAGGCAAGGCAGCGACTGCGCTGACGCGGGGTGAGGCACTCCGGGGTGGTCAGTGCCTCGTCGTCCATCCTGACGGCCAATGCCACCTCTTGCGGTGACACCCCTACGCCGCTCTATCGCGCTGGCAATTCCCAGCACGCGCCAGACCGTACCCATCCGGTCTGTCATGATATTCGGTTGACTTCGCGCTCGTACGCGCCGACCGCCCTCAGTGCACCTCACCCAGATGGGCGTAGCTCTCGCTCTCTATCTGGATGGTGGTGTGGTCGATGCCGAACTTGTCGTACAGGTCGTGCTTCACGGCCGAGAGAATCTCGTCGTTGTTGCAGACCATCGGGTCCAGCACCACCAGGTGCGCGGACAGCGCGTACACGCCGCTGGAGATCGTCCACACGTGCAGGTCGTGCACCGCCGTGACGCCCGGCACGCGCAGCATCAGCTCGCGCACCTGCGGCATGTCCACGTGCGAGGGCACCGCCTCCATCAGCACGTCCACCGCGTCCCGCACCAGCCGCACCGCGCCCACCACGATGACCACCGAGATGACCGCGGAGATGATGGGGTCCACCACGAACCACCCCGTCAACGCCATGATGCCCGCGCCAATCAACACGCCCACCGAGGACAACGTGTCCCCCAGCACGTGAAGGAACGCGCCACGGACGTTCATCGAGTGTGTGCGATGCAAAAACCCCAAGGCCCCCAGGTTCGCCACCAGACCCACCGTGGCCACCAACGCCATCGGCTTCACGTCCACCGGCTGCGGCGAGTGGAAGCGCTCCCAGGCCTCGTAGAGAATGAACCCGGTGATGCCCAGCAACAGCACGCCGTTGAGCAGCGCGCTCAGGATCTCCATCCGGTAGTAGCCGTACGTCTTCTTCACGTCCGCCGGCTTGCCCGCGAACCACAGCGCCACCAGGCTCAGGGCCAGCGCGGACACGTCCGTCAACATGTGACCCGCGTCCGACATGAGGGCCAACGAGTGCGTCAGCCAGCCCCCCACCGCCTCCGCCAACGCGATGGTCGCCGTCAGCACCAGCGCGAAGATGAGCCGCCGACGGTCCTTGCGCCGCTCCTCCGCCAGGCCCCCCCGCTTGGGACCGTGCCCATGGCCGTGCCCATGCCCATGGTGGTGATGCCCATGGCCGTGGTCATGCCCATGCCCCGCCCCGCCGCGTGTGTGAGTGGAGGTAGTCACGGGAGAGAGAAGTGAGGATACAGCCAGGTCCTGGGGTAAGAGAGGGGAGAAACGCGATTCCGACGGCCCGGTCCCTCCCCGGAGCGCGGGGCCGGACGGAGGTAGGGATGGACTTCGAGAAGCACCAGAGCCTGCACACCATCATCATGCTGAGAGATGTCATCCGCAAGTGGTGGCAGATGGAGCTCTCCTTCGCGGATCGCCACGGCGTGGTGCACGAGTGGCAGCGGGGGGACATCTCCCCGCCTCCCAACCCGTTCTGTCGCATCGCCCTGTTCTCGAGGGAGGGCCTGCGCCGCTGCAGCCAGTCCGTGCGCGTGCTCCACGAGAAGTTCCGCGGGAACAAGAAGCTGCGCCGCTCGCTCTTCCACGACTGCCACCTCAACTTCAGCATCGTGGGCGCCCCGCTCTACGTCGACAACGAGTACGCCGGCTGCCTCTTCGTCGAGGGCTTCTCCCGCCAGATGCTCAACGCGCGTGAGGTGGAGGTGCTGCGCTCACGCCTGCTCCAGTTCGCCCCGCCCTTCTCCGACCTGGACCGCGCCGATGAGCGCGTCCCCGTGCTCGACGGCGCGGAGCTGGCGAAGCTGTCCGACCTGCTCGAGTTCGCCGCGCTGGAGATCGCCAACCACGAGTCGGAGCTCGCCCGCCGCGAGGAGCAGCTGCCCCCGCCATCCCCCGAGGTGCAGGAGCGCTACCGGTTCGAGAAGATCATCGGCCGCTCCGGGCCGATGATGGAGGTCTTCCGGTTGATGGAGAAGGTGGCCAACTCCGACTCCACCGTGCTCATCAACGGCGAGTCGGGCACCGGCAAGGAGCTGGTCGCGCGCGCCATCCACCACAACGGCCCGCGCAAGGACCAGCCCTTCGTGGTGCAGAACTGCTCGGCCTTCAACGACAACCTGCTGGAGAGCGCCCTCTTCGGCCACACGCGCGGCGCCTTCACCGGCGCGCTGCGCGACAAGAAGGGCCTGTTCGAGGTCGCCGACGGCGGCACCTTCTTCCTCGACGAGGTGGGCGACATGTCCCCCGCCCTCCAGGTGAAGCTCCTGCGCGTGCTTCAGGAGGGCACCTTCCTCCCCGTGGGCGGCACGCACCACAAGGAGGTCAACGTCCGCGTCGTGGCCGCCACGCACAAGGACCTGGGCGAGCTGGTCAAGCGCGGCGAGTTCCGCGAGGACCTCTACTACCGCATCAACGTCATCCGCGTGCAGCTGCCCCCGCTGCGCGAGCGCCGCGATGACCTGCCCGTCCTCATCGACCACTTCCTGCGCAAGCACCACCGCGAGGGCCAGCGCACGCGAGGCCTGTCCCCGGAGGCGCTCGCCATCCTGGGCGCCTACGCATGGCCGGGGAACATCCGCGAGCTGGAGAATGAAATCGAGCGGCTGCTCGTGCTCGGCGGAGACCTGGAGATGCTCCCCGCGGAGCTGCTCTCCAGCCGCATCCGCGACGCGGTGGTGCCTGGCGGTGGCCCCTTCATCCCGCCGCGCGCGCACGGCCGGCTGCACGAGGCGGTGGAGGCGCTGGAGCGGGAGATGATCCACCAGGGCCTCTTGCGCACGCGCAACAACAAGAGCCGGCTGGCGCGCGAGCTGGGCATCAGCCGCTCCAACCTCATCCTGAAGATCGCCCGCTACGGGCTGGACCGGGGCCTGCCCGAGGACGAAGAGGCCGAGGTGGAGGCATGAAGGCGGAGGCCGTCTACTTCCACCAGGACTACCTGCGCGTCCCCGACGGCGCCGACCTGTACTACCAGGTCACCGGCGACGGAGAGCCGGGCGTGGTGCTGTGCGACGGCCTGGGCTGTGACGGGTTCGCCTGGAAGTACCTGGCCCCGTACCTGTCGCGCCGCCACCGCGTGCTGCGCTGGCACTACCGCGGGCACGGCCGCTCGGGCATCCCCGAGGACCGCGAGCGCATCGGCATGCTCTACACCTGCGACGACCTGCAGCGGGTGATGGACGCGGCCGGGATGGAGAAGGCCGTGCTCTTCGGCCACTCCATGGGCGTGCAGGTGGCCCTGGAGTTCCACCGCCGCTACGCCAGCCGCGTCGCGGGGCTGGTGCTCATCTGCGGCAGCTACGGCAACCCGCTCGACACCTTCCATGACTCCAACGTGCTCAAGAAGCTCTTCCCGTCCCTGCGCCGGGTGGTGGAGCGCTTCCCCGAGCAGTCCGCGCGCCTCATCCACGCGGCCCTGCGCACGGAGCTGGCGGTGCAGCTGGCCATCTCCCTGGAGATGAACCGCGAGCGCATCGCGCGAAACGACCTGGCCCCCTACTTCGAGCACCTGGCCCGCATGGACCCGGTGGTGTTCGTGCGCACGCTGGACTCGCTGTCCGAGCACAGCGCGTGGGACCACCTGCTCCACGTGGACGTGCCCTCGCTCGTGGTGGCCGGAGGCCGGGACAAGTTCACCCCGGGGTGGCTGTCGCGGAAGATGGCCTCCCGCATCCCCGAGGCCGAGCTGGTCCTCATCCCCGACGGCACCCACACCGCCCCCCTGGAGGCCCCGGGGCTGGTCGAGGTCCGCGTCGAGCGCTTCCTCCGGGAGCGGCTGGGCGGGCCCTCCGCTGGCCGGCCCCTCGCTGCGTCCGTCCGGGCCCCCACCACGGGTTCCTGAGAGTGACGACGGGGTGACAAGGCCCCCCTGGGAGCCCCTGTCGGGAGGGGTGTGCCGGCCGTCCAGTCGCCCGGGGGCCGTCCACGCTCATTGCAGGGGACGCACTCACGGCATATAAGCCCCCGCCTTCCGGGTTCCGGTGGGGTTCGGGAGACCTGTCTTTCTCGGGGCATCCCCCCCGCCCTTTCACCTCAGTTCGGTTCGTATGATTCCTCGCGAAAACATCCGTAACGTCGCCATCGTCGCCCACGTTGACCATGGCAAGACCACGCTCGTCGATCACCTGCTGCGGCAGGCGGGCACCTTCCGTAGCAACGAGCACGTCGCCGAACGGGTGATGGACTCCAACGACCTCGAGCGCGAGAAGGGCATCACCATTCTCGCGAAGAACACCGCGGTCTCCTACAAGGGCATGCAGATCAACATCATCGACACCCCGGGTCACGCCGACTTCGGTGGTGAGGTGGAGCGTGGTCTGCGCCTGGTCGATGGCGTCATCCTGCTGGTGGACGCCGCCGAAGGTCCCCTGCCCCAGACGCGCTTCGTGCTCAGCAAGGCGCTGGCGATGGGCCTGAAGACGGTGCTGGTCATCAACAAGATCGACCGTCAGGACGCCCGCGCCCCCGAGGTGCTGGACCAAGTCTACTCGCTCTACATCGACCTGGGCGCGGACGATAAGCAGCTCGAGATGCCCGTGCTGTACACGATTGCCCGTCAGGGGCAGGCGTCCACGAAGCTCGACGTCCCGGGCACGACGCTGGAGCCGCTGTACGACGCCATCATCAACCACATCCCGCCCCCGCCGGCCTCCCAGGAGACGACGCCGCAGCTGCTCGTGGCCAACCTGGACTACGACGACTATGTCGGCCGTCTCGCGGTGGGCCGCGTGCAGGCAGGTCGCTTCACGCCCAACATGCCCATCTCCGTCGTTCGCGAGGGGGGCAAGGTCGAGCCTGGCAAGATCGTCAAGCTGTACGGCTTCTCGGGCCTCAAGCGCGTCGAAATCCAGGACGCCGGCCCGGGTGAGATCGTCTCCATCGCGGGCATCGAGGACGTGTCCATCGGCGACACGTTCGGCGACCCGGAGAAGCCCGTGGCGCTGCCGCGCATCACCGTGGACGAGCCCACGATGATGATGATCTTCAAGGTCAACGACGGACCGCTGGCCGGCAAGGAAGGCAAGTTCGTCACGTCGCGCAACCTGCGCGAGCGCCTGTACCGCGAGGCCTACCGCAACGTGGCCGTGCGCGTGGAGGACACCGCGACGCCGGACGCGTTCCGCGTGGTGGGCCGCGGCGAGCTCGCGCTGGCCGTCATCATCGAGAACATGCGCCGTGAGGGTTACGAGCTGACGGCCTCCAACCCGGAGCCCATCACCAAGACCGTGGACGGCGTGCTGCACGAGCCCATGGAGCTGGTGTTCTGCGACGTGCCGGAGACGAGCGTCGGCTCGGTGACGGAGCGCATGGGCACGCGCAAGGGCCGCATGACGGACATGGGGCAGCTGGGCTCGGGGCGCACCCGCCTCCAGTTCCGCATCCCCGCGCGTGGCCTCATCGGCTTCCGCTCGGAGTTCCTCACGATCACGCGCGGTGAGGGCATCATGAGCAGCCAGTTCGACGGCTTCGAGCCGTGGTTCGGCTACATCGCGAAGCGCCAGAACGGCGCCATGGTCTCCGACCGCCTGGGCGACACGGTGCCGTACGCGCTGTTCAGCATCCAGGAGCGCGGTCAGCTCTTCGTGGGCGCGGGCACCACCGTGTACGAGGGGATGATCATCGGCGAGCACTCGCACCCGTCCGAGCTGAACGTGAACTGCTGCCGCGAGAAGAAGCTCACCAACATCCGCGCCGCCGGCCGCGACGAGAACGTCATCCTCGTCCCGCCGCGCGAGATGGGGCTGGAGAAGGCCCTGGAGTGGATCGCCGACGACGAGCTCGTCGAGGTGACGCCCAAGTCCGTGCGCATGCGCAAGAAGGCCCTCTCCGTGGGCGAGCGCTACCGCGCCGAGCGCGACCGCAAGCGCGAGGACCGCGCGGCCGAGGCCGAGTAGTCGCGCTGAGTTGATTTGATGCACGAGGGCCCGTTCCTTCCTGGGAGCGGGCCCTTCGTGTTTCCAGGGGCGGGCCTTCCGCCTCGAGGGGCATCGCCGGCCGCAGGCTCCGGGTGGCTTCCTGGTCCACGGCTTCGACCCACGAGGCACCGGGTCTCGCGGGGCCCGACTGGCCTGCTTCTCAGTCGGACGTGGCGCTGCACGAGGCATCCATGCCCGAAGGCGTCACCGGCTCAAGGTCCGGTGGGCCCAGCGAGGCCAACGTGCGGCGCACCACCGTCCAGGACTCGCCGGGGCCCAGCTCGCCCGAGGCGAAGGCTCGCTCGGGTGCGTCCTCGACCACCGCGAGCTCCTCCGCGTCCACGTAGAGCGGCGCGCCCCAGTGGAAGCCGGGTCTCGGCGGGAGGTGCCACGTGGCGCCATCGGAGAGGCGCGTGAGGACCAGCGTCCCTTGCGGCTCGCCTCTGCGTGTCTCCAGATGCAGCGCGTGACCTCCGCCCACGACGGCGGAGACCTCCGTGAGGAAGTCCTGCCGCGAGGCGCGCAGACGCCTCGGGCGCAGGTCCTCCGCGTGGTGCGCCAGCGGAGAGGTCATCAGGTCCATGCGCGTGAAGGCGTGGCGCTCGGCGTCGTAGCCGTGGCCCTCGAACCAGACCAGGTGCTCGCCATCCGTCCGGGGACAGGCCGCTCCGCCGCCCATCGAGGGCACCACGAGCGGTTGCGCGGGCTCCCCTTCCCTCCAGGACCACAGCGACGCGCGGCCCTCGTCCAACGCGCTGAAGAGCAGCGCGTCGCCGCCCACGGTCAGGTGCGCCGCCACGGTCCGGTCCGGCGCGCTCCATGCCTCCACGGGCCCGCCGTCGCCCTCCCAGCGCGCGCTCCAGACCCGGCGACGCGTGGGGGTGCTCGCCATCCATCCAGGCCCCAGGATGGCCTCCAGGGGGCTCGCGCCCTCGGGCCGGGGCCACACCCGGACCGAAGCGCCCGCGCCCTCGAACAACACGCCGATGAGGCTTCGCGGACGCGTGCGCCCATCGACGGCGTTGCCCTCGAACAGCGCCTGGTCCGTGCGCAGGTCCCGCAGCCGCAAGTCGCAGCCCTTCGCCCCATCGAGCACGCGGGCGAGGAACAGGACCTGCCCCAGCGAGAGGTTCTCGACCCGCAGCTCCAGCGCGGAGTCACGAACCTGGGAGTAGCCCAGCATCCGCGTCCCATCGCGAGCCGCGCCGAAGAGCGCGAAGTACCGGTGCCCCGAGCCCGGGTCCGGTGCCAGCTCCTGACAGCCCTCGCCACATGGCCGCCACGACGACGCGGGATGATGTTGGGGGCGCGGGTCCACCTCCAGGCCCTCACAGGCCGGGGACACGGGGAGCGGTCCTCCAGGCCGGGAGGGCGCGATGCGCGAGGACAGCCCCCACAGGACGCCCAGCACCCCGCACATCGACAACAGCACGAGCCCCCGCGTCGGCCAGCGCGGAGGCAGGGACCTTCCAGGGGACATGCCGGGACAACGACGGCCCCGGCGTTTCTTCCCGTGAAGCCCTCAGCCCACGCTCAGAACGTGTACTTCACCTTCGGGAAGATGGCGAAGGACGTGATGTTGGGGCCGATGACGTAGCGCGCCAGCAGGTCCGCGCCGACGGTGAAGTGGTCCATGCCCGTGGCGTACTCCAGCCCCACGCCCACGCCCGCGTTGGGCGAGCTGACGGCGCGGCCCGGATCGTTCTCGTCGGGGTCCACCGGCGCCGGGTCCATGCGCGTGTAGCCCGCGACCAGCTTGGGCGTCAGGTACAGCCGGTTCATCAGCGGCACGTGGTACGCGGCCGACACGTCCAGGAACTGCATGGTGAAGTTGTCGGACAGCGAGCACGTCTCGGTGCCCGGCAGGTAGCCCGCGAAGCAGTTCTGCGCGGACGAGCCCATGCCGAAGTGCGCGCCCAGGGAGATGCGCTCCGTCAGGTCGTAGCCGATGCCGAGCTGCAGGTAGGTCTGAGCGTTCGAGTACGCGTTCTCACCGCCCACGGTGAAGAACACGCCGACGTTGGTGTCGGTGTAGAAGCCGCGGCGCGGCTGGAACTCCACTCCCTCCGGCGGCGTGGCCGCGAGGGCCGGAGACGACAGCAAGGCGAGCGCGGCAACGAGCTGGGACTTCTTCACGGGTCCTCCCCACGCGGTGCCCCTCCGGTCCAACCGGAAGTGGCGACGGACGTTAATGACGCCCCCCTCGTTCCGGCAATGAGGGGCGGGAATGAAAATGGCGTGGACCGTTCCGTCCACGCCACTTGGAGGGACGGCGGAGCGCCGTCCCGGGCTTTACACCCGCGTGACTACCCCTCGCCCTCGGAGCCCGCCGGCGAGAACATCCACGGGTACGTCACCGCCACCACGCCGCCGCCCTTGGGCTCCGGGAACTTCCAGCGACGGATGCGGGAGATCATGCACTGCTCCGCGCGGGAGTTGCCCAGCGTCGACTCGGAGACCGTCGCGTCGGAGACCATGCCCGCCGGGTCGATGGTGAAGGCCACCGCCACCTTGCCCGCGAGGCTCGGGTCCTTGTTCAGCTCCGACTCGTAGCAGTACTTGATCTCGTTCTGGTGGCGCCGGATGACCTTGGCGATGACGTCCTTGTCCAGGCCGCCCACCACCGTCGTCTTGCCGGGGATGACCTTGGTGATGGACTTGCCGCGGCCGCCCAGGTCGATGCCACCCGAGCCTCCCGCGCCGCGTCCCTCACCCTTGGTGCCCAGGCCGCCGATGCCCATGGCCGTGCCGCCACCGCCGGTGCCGGAGCCACGCGAACCCAGGCCCCCCACGCCCTGGGCGTCACCCATCGCCGCGCCGCCCTTGAGGCCGCCCAGCGCGTTGTTGAGGCCGGTGCCGAAGCCGCCGGGGCCGAACACGTCCGAGGCCCCGCCCTTCAGGCCCTTGAACGCGCCGAGCAGACCGACCTTGCCCACCACCTGGCGGTCCTTCTCCTTCTTCGTCTTGTCCACCACGGGCGTGCCGGGCTTGGACGGCGCGGCCTCGGCCTGCTTGGCCTCCTCCTTGCCGAACTTGCCCTCCTCGTCCTTCGCCTTCGCGCCCTCCTCCACGCCGGACAGCTGGAGCTTCTTCTGCTCGAGCTTCTTCTCCGGGGTGATGAGGAACTTCGCCACGCGCTGCTGGGACTCGAAGATGTCGTTCGCCGGCGCCTGCTCCGAGCGGGGCGTGAGCGCCATGGCCGCCACCACCGCCGCGCCCGCGAGCAGGCAGATGCTGACGATCTTGAAGAACGTGTAGTCGGCCTCCGCCAACGAGGTGGCGGCGATGGCCGGCGACGGCTTCACGTACCGGGCGACGAAGGCCACCGTGCCGAACGACACCTCGACGCGGTCATGCAGGCCCAGCTTGAAGACCTGCTCCTTGTCCTCGGGCGTGCCCGTGAGCAGCCCCGCGGCGCGCAGCGTGTCCTTCGACTTCACGTTGCCGCGCTCGGTGACGATGACGCCCGTGCCCTGCGGCGCGTGCACCTCCAGCACGTCACCGCGGCTGATGACCAGCTCGTGGCGCTTGCCCACCGTCGGCGCGAAGACGTGGAAGAAGTTCTTCTTGCCCTCGCCGATGGTGACGGGGACGCCGTCCTTGAAGTGCTGCACCTGCAACAGGGTGTCGCCCCACAGCATGGACACCTGGAGCACCTTCTCCCGCGCCGTGGGCATGGCCTCCGGCGGGAGCTGCTCCTGCAGGTGAGGCAGCACCGCGCGACGCGGGGCCGCCGCGACGGGAGGCGTGTCCACCCGGGGCGTGGGCCGCGCTTCCTCGCGCGCCATGGGCGGCGGAGGCGGAGGTCCCACGCGGTTGAGGCCGGGCGGAGCCACGCGCTCGGTGCGCAGGCCGCCGACGTTCGCCGAGGGAGCAGGACGCGGATTCGTGAAGACGAAGCCGCCTCGCGTGTTGCCGCCCGCCGCCGACGGAGGAGTGACCACCTCCGGCACCGTCCGGTTCACGGGCGGCGGAGTGGGCGTCCGCTGCGTCACAGAGCCCTGGAACGAGCCCTGGAAGCGCGGTCCCGCCACCTTCGCGCCCGCGGGTGCGAGACGCTCGGGTTCGTCGGAGCCTCCGAAGAGGACCTCCACCCGCGTGCCTCCCACGCGCAGCACATCCCCGGGTTTGAGCGCGGTGGGGATGACCAGCTTCTGGCCGCTCACCTCCGTGCCGCCCTCGCTGCCGAGGTCGATGGCCGTTACCGAACCATCCTTGTCCACCTTGAGCATCACGTGGAGATTGGAGACCCGCGGATCCTGAACCTTCACCGCCGCCTGGGCGCCCGACCCCACGATAACGCTCTCCGCCTCCGACACGGTTTCCACCGTGGAGCCATCAGGCCCCGTGATTCGAAGGGTCAAGCCGTTGTTCTTCGCCGCCGCCATGAAGTTCTTCCTTCTTCCCTTCCGCTCCCGAAAACGCCTGACCGCCGCCGCTAGAGGTTGTCGACGGACTTCTGTAGCTCCGGGTCGAAGTTCTCCCGGACCTTGATGAGACTCTGGAAGTCCGTCTTCTTGCGGTGGAGCACGTATGAGCCTTCCGGCTTCGTCAGCTCGCCCTCCACCGCGACATCGGTGAAGTCGATCACCGTCTTCTTCCGGAAGACCGTGCGGTCCTCCTCCTGGATGATCTTCACCGAGTCTTTTGACTGCTCCTGCGCCATCACCGCCGGCGCCGCGAGCAGGCCCATCATCGTCACCGTCGCTGCCAGTCGCCGCATCTCCAGACCTCCTCTTGCTTCCTCGGGTGTGACAGCGGGTTCCGAGTTGGGTACCCGCGACTCTTTGCACGAGGCGATCCACACCCAAGTCCCTGAATCCTATGGAACTCGCTCGCCGCCTTCCAAACCAGGGCCCGGAGGGAGGAAAAAACTTCCTCCCGGCCCTGTAGGGACTGCCGTCCTACGGAGCAGGCGCGGGCTTCGCGTCCCGCTGCGGCGGGGCCGTGGGCACGGGCGCGGGCGCCTGGGCGTCCGTTCCCTGCTGCACGGCGTTGGACGCGCCCGCGGGGGCCTGCTCGTCGGCGGGCGGCGTCGCTTCCGCGGCGTCGGTGCCCTCGGCGGGCGCGCCGTCGGCCGGTGCGCCTTCCGGAGCGTTCGCGTCCTGCGGCAGGCTGTTGAGCATGTTGCCCCCACCGCCGGTGGCCTCGTCCTTCTTGTCGCCCTCCGCGCCGGCCGTCGCGGCCTCGGGCGGCGGGGCCTTGAGCATGTTCGTGAGGCCCGTGACCTTGGCGGTGATCATCTGCCGGTCCTGTTCAGACGTGGACTCCAGCGTCTTGCAGCGGTCCAGGAAGCCGATGGCGCGCTCCCAGCCCGTGCGGTCGGAGGCATAGGCCCAGCCCGCGCCGCACACGGCCTCGGGCAGGTCCGCGCGGTTGGCGAGCACCTTCTCGAAGGTCTCACCCGCGGCGATGCCCTTCTTCGGGTCCTTGCCCTTCTGGCCATCCAGCGCCCACGCCAGTGACAGGCGCGCCTCGGCGGAGTCGGGCTCCAGCTCCGTGGCGCGGGTGAAGGCCTTCTCGGCGCCCGCGTAGTCACGGTAGCTGAGCGCCAGCGCGCCCAGGTTCACGTAGGCCGGCGCGTACCGGTCATCGAGCGACACGGCCTTCTGGAACTGGGCCAGCGCGCGCGAGCGCTCATCCAGCTTCAGGTAGACCATGCCCAGCAGGTTGTAGAGCGACGGGTCCTTCTCCGCGTGCTTGCGCGCGGTGCCGACGAGCAGCTCCGCCTGCCGGTACTTCTCCCGCGCGTAGGCCACGTAGGCCAGGTTCTTGTACGCGCCGGGGTGGTCCTTGTTGCGCTCGAGCACGCGGCGCGCGGTGGCCTCGGACTCGTCCAGCTTGCCCAGGTGCCGGTACGTCGCGGACAGCCCGTTGAGCAGCGACGCGTCGTACGCGCGGCCCGGCGTCTTCAAGGCCTTCTCGAACAGCGCAATCGCGTCATCGCCCCGCTCCTGCGCGCGGTACACGCCCGCCAGGTTGACGACGGACGGCGTGTGGGCCGGGTCCAGCAGCAGGACCTTCTCGTAGGCGGTGCGCGCGTCGTCGACGCGGCCCTGCCGCTCGGCGATGACGCCCAGGTTGAACTGGGCGTTGAGCGTCTGCGGCGACATCACCAGCACCTTCTCGAAGCCCTGGCGCGCGGCGTCCAGGTCACCGGCCTCGTAGGACTTGATGGCCGCCGCGAACTGCTCGGCCATGGTGGACGTCTCCTTGGGCGCCGCGGGGGTCACCTCCGGAGTCGTCGAGGGCGCGGCGGCCGTGGGCTTCTCCGGCAGCGCGCTGGTGGTGGTGGGCTTCGTCTGGGGGCCCGTCGCGCACGCGGCCGTGAAGGCCAGCGAGCCGACGACGAGCGAGCGGAACCATTTCATCGGCATCATTCCGGTGTGAGGCGTGAAGGCGTTCTTCGCGTCGCGGGTCATGGCCGCACCTCCTGGACCTGGGCGGTGGGTGCCTGCGTCCTGTCCTCCGGCAGGGGCGTCTTCGGCGCGCCCTCCACCGGCGGGAGCTGAATCGAGGGAGCGCCCGGCTCCGGCGTCACCGCGGGCGTGGCCGTCGCGCCCGAGGGGCCACCGGGCTCGCGCGCGAGCTCCGCCGCCGCGAGCGAGTCGTGCGTGCGGTAGCCCACCTTGCGCACCTGGGCGTAGGTGCCCGGGTGGTAGCGGTTGACCTGGTCCTGGGCGGCCAGCGTCCACGGGCTGTAGATGCCCAGCTCGTAGGCCTTCTCCAGCGCCTTCTCCAGCGCCTCGTTGGCCTTGTCCTCCAGGGGCAGCGCCAGGTTCTCCAGCTCCGAGCGGTACATGCCGAGCTGCTCCTCGTCGAGCCCCGTGGGGTCCGGCGAGTCCATGATGTTGCGCGCGAAGTCCGCGTACGCGAGGCCGATGCGCGTGAGCGCCGCGATGCCCCACTCACCCGAGCCCGTGGAGAGCACCGCGAGGTACTCCTTCTCCACGCGCTGGATCTCCCGCTGCTTGGCCGTCAAATCCCGTCGGATGGTGGCGACGCGCGAGAAGCGGATGTCCGTGTAGCGCTTCCACGCCGGCTCCAGCGCCAGGAAGCGCGCGTGGGCGTAGGCGTTGAGCGCCGCGTCCTCCTTGCGCGTGGCCTCGGGCAGCCGGCCCCAGGCGCGCACCAGCTCCGTCTGCACGCGCTCCTGCTCGCGGACGTTCTTGAGCTGCTGCCACGCGAGCAGCTCGTGGTAGCGCGCCAGGTACAGCTGCGAGGGCGTGGCGCGCGCGTCGCGGCCATAGCCGTCCGCGAAGGCGCCGAACGCGCGGGCCGCCTCGCTCCACTTGCGCTCCTTCTCCCAGACGAGCGCCGCGGAGTACGCCACCTGCGGCACGTCCTTGCGGTCGCGGAAGCGCGCGACGTAGGCGTTGTAGGCCGCCACGGCCTTCTGGGCCTCGCCGGCGCTCTCCCACCACACGCCCGCGTTGAACTGGGCATCCGCCACCCACGCGCCCGCCTCGGCCACCAGCGCCTTGCGCTCGGCGGCCTTCTGCGAGCGGCGCGAGTCCGCGTCCTCCTCCGCGCCCGGCGTGTCCCCCTTCTTCGCCACCGTCTTCGCGCGAGCGTCCTTGCCCTTCTTGCCCTCCGCATCGCCCGCCTTCAGCGCGGCGTCGTAGCTGGAGAGGAAGGACTCGGCCAGGGTCGCGGCCTTGCGGTAGTCGGCGACCTTCTCGTAGAGGCCCGCCAGCGTGTAGCGCGCCTTGAGCTCGAAGGGGCTGCGCGGGTACTCGGCCAGCACGCGCTCGCCCGCCTCGATGCCGCGGTCCAGCTCCCCCGCCTCCTGGGCGATGGACATGGCGTAGGTGAGGGCGCGGTCCGCGTTCTCCGACTTGGGGAACTCCTTGACGTACTTGAGGAACTCCTCGGCGGCCTTCTTCGGGTTCTTCTCCTGCTTGTAGACGACCTCGTCCACCCACTTGTAGTGGCTGCCCTCCACCACGCGGGCGACGCGGGCGGCGAACTCGGAGCCGGGCTTGGACAGCTTCTTGTTCTCGAGGAACTTGCGCGACAGCGTGGCCAGCTCCAGCCACTCCTGGCGGCTCTCCAGCACGTACATCGTCAGGTCCGCGGCGTCGCGCGAGCGGCGCTCCTCCGGGAACTTCTCGATGATTTCTCCGAAGCGCCGCGCCGCGTCCACGAAGTGGCTGCGGTCGTAGAGGATGACGGCGGCCTGGTAGCGCAGGTCGATTTCATCCTGCGTGCCCGGTAGAGCTTCACGTAGACGTCGCACGCGGAGACCAGCCGCTCCTCGAACTTCGTGAGCGCCTCCTCCTGCTTCTCCTTCGCGTCGCGCTTGACGATCTTCTGGCGGGCGACGTCGCCCTTGTCCTTCTTCTCGTCGACCTTCTGGCCGTCCTTGAGGTCGCTCTTGGCCAGCTGGCCCCGTTCAATCTTCACCAGCTTGTCGTAGGCGAGGATGGCGTTGAACGCGGCGCTCTTGCGGTAGCTCTCGTTGGAGACCTCGCGCGCCGAGTCGCGGTCCGGAATCTGGAAGGCGACCACGGCGTCGTACTCGGCCGCGGCGGCCTGCCACTCCTCGAGCGCCCAGAGAATCTCCGCGTAGAAGAAGCGCAGGTTGAAGGCGGAGTCCGCCACGAACTCCGGGTTCGCGTTCGACGCGAAGGCGTCCACGTACTGCTTGTAGATGTCGCGCGCGAGCCGGTAGGTCTCCACCTGGCGCGTCTTCTGCGCCTCCTGGTGGTACTCCGTCACCATCACCCGCATCGCCTCTTCCGTGACGTTGAAGGCGTTGCGCAGCACGGGGGCCTTGCCCTCGTTGGACTTCCACCACTCGCCGCCCGGGCTGTAGAGGTCCACCATCCGCTTCATCTCCTTGCGGACCTGCTGGCGGTTCCTCAAGCCCTCGAAGGCGCGGACGATGGCCTGCTGGTACTCCGGCGCGTTGGCGCCCATGGGCTCGTCATCCACCAGCGTGCGGTACAGGAGGATGGCGCTGTCGAAGTGTCCCGCGTCCACCAGGCCCGCGGCCGTCTTCGCGAGCAGCCGTCCCTGGCGCTTCGCCGGCGCCTTCTCGCGGAAGTACGCGATGGCCTGCTTGGGCTGGTCCAGCTGGACGTAGAAGACCGTCAGGTCGTTGAGCGCCTCGGTGCGCAGGTCGCCAAGCTCAGGCTGCTTCGCGGCGTAGTCCACCACCTCGTGCAGCTTGGCCAGGCCCGCGTCGTAGTCGCCGGTGTTGTAGTCACACCAGGACAGCTTGTAGACGGCGTACGCGTAGATCTTCGGGACGCCGGAGTCGCGGGCCTTCTCGTAGTTGGCCTTGGCGGGGATGAGCTTGTTGGACTCGAAGTAGTGGTTGCCGAGCTGGATGTACGCGTCCGGCACGAACTGCGAGCGCGGGAACTCCTTGATGAGCTCCTCGTAGCGGGCCACGGCGTCGTCGCGGCGGCCCAGCTCGTAGAGGTTGTAGCCCATGGAGAAGAGGACCTCGTCGCGCTGCGGGTACTGCGGGTAGCCGCGCAGGATGTCCTCGTAGATGCCCATCGTCTCGGTGCGGTAGCGCTCGCTGTCGCGATGGTCCTGCTTGGGCGGCTCCGCCTTCTCGCCGCGAGCCACGGCCGCGTCGTACTTCTTCTCCTCCGCCAGGAAGCGGTCCATCTCCAGCTGGTAGAGGTACTTGGACTTCTCCCAGTACAGCTCCGACAGGCGGTAGAGCATTTCCGCCTTCTGCTGGTTGCCGTCCTGCAGCTTGGGGATGAGGCGCTTGAAGGCCTCAATCGCCTCGTCGCGCTTCTTGTCCGCCAGCGCGTTCTTTCGCGAGTCCGCGATGCGCGGGATGTCCGCGAACTTGGCCGTCGCGGGCTTCACGCGCGCGGGGCCTCGCCGCACGTCCTCGGGCGCGACGCCGGGCGGAGGCTGAGCTTTCTCCTCGGCCTTCTTCGCCTGGGCGCCCTTCCTGCCCTTGTCCGCCCCTGGATTCTTCGACGCCGAAGCCGCGGGCTTCTTCGCCGCCTTGCGCGCCGGCGCTTCCGCCGCCTCCCCCACCCCGCTGGTGGCGAGCGCCACGCCCACCGCCAGCGCACCGAAACGAAGCACCACCTTCATGCGAGCTCCCGCCTGTGACGCCGCCCCGCCCCCCGAGCAGTCATTCACCCGGCGACGAGGGACGAACGAAAGTAGACGCGCCTACCCTGAATGAGAAGTGGTGTGGAACGGCTCTTGCGACGCAGGAAACACGAAGGGGACCACCCCGGCACACGATGTGCGCGAAGGAGGTCCCCTTGGGTACGAAGGCCGGGCACCGTGTGCCCGGAATGTCACGGTTGGGCGTCCGCCGTCTTCGCCGGGCAGCCCCGCTTCAAGGTGTACTGGTAGTAGCCAATCTCGTCGATCCAGAACTCGCCCTGGAACTTCCAGTAGTTCCACGCCGCGCCCGGCATCTTCGGTCGGTAGAGCGACTGGCGCGTCAGGAGCGCCTTCTGGTCCAGGCCCGCCTGCAGCAGGTCCTTCTCATCCAGCGCCGTCTGCACGCGGATGATCTCGGCCTGGTCGGAGAACGTGCGCAGGTTGTCGGCCGCCTCACGGATGCGGCTTCGGGCCAGCGTCCCACCCACCTGGAGCAGCGTGCCGCGAATCTCCTCCAGCGACGCCACCGTCTGCGTCGCCAGGGGGGTGCCGCGCCAGGGCCCGGAGGACAGCTCGCGCTTCTCCTGGTCCACGCGGGTCAGCACGCGCATCACCTCGCGGATGCGCTCGTTGTTGCGCAGCCACAGGTACACCGGGCGCGGCAGGCGGCGGTTCTCCGCGGCCACCAGGTTGTAGGCCTGGATGAGGTCGCCGTCCTCGGCGGTGAAGGGCTCGAGCTGCCTGGCCATGGGGCCGTACAACTCGTCGAAGGCCGCCAGCGTCGTCTTCACCTCGTCGTAGAGGCACGAGTAATAATAGACGGTGGACTTGAGGATCCACGACTCGGGCTGGAAGGCCCCGGCGAACTGCGGAGCGTGCAGCGCCTGGAGGCTGCCGAGCGCGCCGCCGAAGTCCTCGTTCTGGAAGCGCGCGAAGCCGTTCTCGAACAGGGCCTGGTCCCAGTAGCGCGTGTAGCGCGGCACCCGCTCGTACGCGGCCGTCGCCTCCGCGTACTCGCCCCGGCGGTAGTGCAGCCGCCCCAGGCCGATGAGCGCCAGGTGCTGCGTCGCCTTGAGCTCCACCTGCGGCTCCTGGGAGGCCAGCGCGACGTTGAAGGCGGCCAGCGCCTCCTTGTCGAGCGCCTCGCCCTCACCGGGACGGCCGGGGAAGCGCGGGTCCGCCAGCACCACGCCCAGCAGGTAGCGCGCCTTGGCGTACACGCGGCTGTCCCTGGGCACCGCCTCCAGCAGCGAGCGCGCCTCCTCGAAGCGCATGCGACGCTGGCTCACCGTGCCCACCAGGTAGTTGATGCGCGCGAGCACCTCCTTGGGCAGCGTCACCCACTGGTCCCTCACCTCGTCCGAGTACGCCTGGTTGAGGATGCTGGGGATGAGGTTCTGCTCGTCCAACTGCTGCTGCATGTCCACCAGCCCCTCCACCGCCTTGAGGTACGAGGGGTGCGAGGGCCCGGCGTTGACGATGGCCGCGTAGGAGATGAAGGCCGCCACCGGCAGGCCCTTCTTCGCGAGCGACTGGGCGAGGAAGTACTCCGCCTTGCCCTGCGTCTGCGCGTCGCCGCCGGCCTCGGAGGCCTGGAAGAAGAGCGGCGCGGCGGTGTCGAGGTCGCCCGCGTTGAAGGCGGCCAGGGCGCGGTTGTAGCCGCCCGGGTCCTGGGCGCTGGCCGCGAGCGGAGCCAGGACGGCGAGGAGAGGAAGCAGTCGTTTCATGGCGAGTCGTGCCTTCATGGCGCAATCAGAAGAGGAACGAGAAGCCTGCGTAGAAGCTGATGTTGTTGAGCACGTCGGAGGACGGCTCGGCCACCAGGTCGCGTCCGAGGATGATGTCCTCGCGGTAGTTCTTCTTCGTCTTCGGGTCGACGCCGTCGAACTTCTGGTAGTTGCAGCTGCCGCTCAGCTGCAGCGCGGCGAAGTCCTGCCCGGTGGAGCGCGCGGCCTCCAGCGCCTCGAAGTCCGCCAGGTTGCAGCCGTCCACCTTGTCCACGCGGGCCGTGTAGATGAGGTCGCGGACCTCCAGGCGCAACGCGTAGGACTCACCGAACTGCAGCCGGAAGCCGCCGCCCACCGAGCCCAGGAACTTGGTGCCCGTGTCGCCGAAGCGCGCCGGCACGTCGTAGCGCTGGCCGTCCACCTCGTTGGAGACCGCGGGGCGGATGAGGTGGCGCGTGGAGCCGATGCCGGCGCCGCCGCTGAGCACCAGGCTGAACTGCGCCAGCTTGTTGTCCAGGAACGCGAACTTGCCGTACAGCGGCGTCACCTCCACGCCCGCCTGCGCGCCCCACACCAACAAGAGCGACGAGGCCGCCTGCGCCTGCTCACGCACCTTGTCGATGAGCTCCAGGTTGAAGCCGCTCTCGTTGGTGTGCCAGTTGTACTGGCCCGTCACCTGGAGGCCGAAGTTCTCCTGCAGGTGGTAGATGTATTGGAGCGCGGTGCCGGCGTGGTTGGTGTACTTGCCGTTGACCTGCACCACCGCCGGGTACAGCGCCAGCTCGTGCTTGCCCTCGTCCGCGAAGCGCTTCTTCTGGACGATGTGCAGCGACACGTTCGGGTTGTAGAGCGGCGCGCCGTTCACCAGGCGCTGCTGCTGCGCGTCGGTGGTGCGTGGGGCCTCGTCGGACGAGGCCAGCACCGGCGCGTCATCCGGCGTCACCGGCGCGTCCACGTCGTGCTCGCGCGCGGGCTCGGCCACCGCGGGCTCGGTGTCCTCCTGGGCAGGCAGCTCCTCCTGCACTGGCGCGAGCGCGGGCTGCACCGAAGGCTTTTCGGCGGACTGCGTGGGAACGGTGGGCTCTGGACGCGAGGTCGGCGCGCGGGGAGCCTCCAGCTTCGGCTCGGGCGCGGCGGGAGGCGGCGGCACGGAGGTCTCCGCGCCCGGAGCGGGCACGGACGGCGCCTCCTCGGCTTGGGCGAGGAAGGCCGCGGACGTCGGGAAGCGCGGGGCCGCCTGGGCCACCGCGGCGACGAGGAGCGCGAGGGACAGAATCGGTCGCATGGTTCGAAGGTGCCCTAGAAGGAGTAGGTGTAGCCGAGGTCGAACTGCACCAGGTGCGTGAGGCCCGGACTGGACGCGGACTCACCCGTCACGCGGCCCGCCTCCCAGTCCTCGCGGACCAGGTTGACGCGGTAGTTGTCGCGGAACACCCAGTCGCGCACCTCCAGCCGCAGCCCGTGCTTGTCGAGGATGAAGAAGCGGAAGCCCACCGCCGCGGACACCATGGGCGCCACGCGCGTCTCGCGCACCCAGTAGTCCTCCGACGCGCTGCCCCGGTCATCCAGCGAGGTGCGGTTGTCGCAGACGCCCGCCTGGCGGTTGACGACCTGCGAGCACTGGATGACGGAGTTGCGCTGGAAGCTGCCCAGGCCGCCGCCGGCCCACACATAGGCCTGGAAGTGCGCGGGCAGGTCCGACACCAGGCTCAGCTTCCCGTAGATGGGCGCCCAGCGGATGCCCGCCACGCCGTGGAGGTTCATCTCCCAGAGGTCCTCCAGCTCGTCCGTGACGCGCTTGTCCTCGCGCGCCAGGAAGCTCTCGGAGATGGAGCGCGCCAGGCCCGTGTGGCGGCTGGCCGCGTAGCCCGCGCGCGCCTCCACCGCGAAGGTGTTGAAGAGGTTGTAGGCGACGCCGAGGTTGAAGAAGTAGTGCGCCGTCAGGTGCGTCTGGAGGGGCAGCCCCACCCCCAGGGACACCTCGAGCTTGCCGCCCGGCTCGTACAGCCGGTTGCGGACGACGACGTTGTCGAGGACGGCCTCGTCATCCTGCGCGGCGGCCGCCGAGGCCGCCAGCCAGACCACCAGTGGTGCGAAGACGCGGAGCGTGCGTGCGTTCATGGTTCCTGCCCGGCCCAAGGGGTTGGGCCGACGTGTGCCAGGGCGCCTGCGTCACCGACGGCCAGGCCCCTTCATGGCGCATCCATGTGCACACGCCTTCCACGCCAGACAAGCCACGGAGCCCAGGAGGCGGAATTATTTTCACCCCGAGGCTCCCGCGCCGACCACCTCTCAACGTTTCCGGATGCCCGACAGCCCCCGAGGACGGAAGATGGTCCACCACGCTTCCCACGGCGGGACACACCTGTGCCCACTCACCGCGGGGGAACCAGAGGCGGAAAAGCGAACGCCCCGCCCGGATGCCCGACGAATCGGGCCCGGAGGCGGGGCGTCATGAGGGCTTCAGGCGAAGCCGCTCGGACAGCGGATCAGGCGCGGCGCGCGGCCTTGTGCTGCTCGCGCATGGCCACCTTGATGCTCGGGCGGACGTACACGATGGCGTTGTTGTGGCCCGGGACGGCGCCCTTGACCAGGACGAGACCCTTCTCCAGGTCCACGTCGACGACGGTCAGGTTCTGCGTGGTGACCTGCTCCACGCCGTAGTGACCCGGCATCTTCTTGTTGGGGTAGGTGCGGCCCGGCGTCTTACGCTGACCGATGGCGCCCGGGTGACGCTGGTACTCGTGCGTACCGTGCGTCTTCGTCTGCGAACCCTTGAAGCTCCAGCGGCGCATGACGCCGGAGAAGCCGCGGCCCTTCGTCACGCCCGTGACGTCCACGAGCTGGCCCTTGGAGAACAGGTCCGCCTTGACGGCGTCGCCCACGTTGAAGGAGGTCGCCTCCTCCACCGTGACGCGGAACTCCTTCAGGTGCCGGCGGTAGGGGGCGTTGTTCTTCTTGAAGAAGCCCCGCTCGCACTTGTTCAGGATCTTCTCGCGGATCTCACCAAAGCCCAGGGTGACCGCGGAGTACTGATCCTTCTCGGGAGTGCGCTTGCCCACCACCTGGCAGGTGCTCACGTCGATGACCGTCACGGGAACGAGGTTGCCCTCGTCGGTGAACACCTGGGTCATTCCGATCTTCTTGCCAATCAGACCCTTCACGTCGTCCTCACACTGCCAGCGCGCGTAGGCGCGGAAAAACCCAATAAAATCAATGATCTGGCCCGCGAACTACTCTGCGGTCCCCAGGAAGCGGCGCAATGTAGCAGACATACCCCTGACGTCAAGCACTACGGGAGCCAGGATCCCTCACTGCGCGCGATCGAGCCGGGGATAGAACGCGGCCAGCTGTGGATCAGCGATGCGTTGAGCGTACACGTCCTCCCCGAGCAGGAACAGCGCCTGGTCCAGATAATCCTCGGCGGCCTTCACCTGTTCCTCGAGGGTGGCGATGGACTGGTCGATTTCCGCCATGCGCGCCTCGTGCTCCTCCTTGCGGGCCTCGGCCTCGTCCTCCATCTCCAGCAGGCGCTTGTGGGCCAGGATGCCGGGGGCGCCGGGCTGGCCGGGCTCCGGGGTGAGGGCGGTGGCCAGGCGCGCGTCCAGGTCCTCGACCTCCCGGCCGAGCCGCATCTGGGTGAGGCGGTTCTTCTTGAGGTTGGTGCGCGCGGTGTCGATGCGGGCGGGGTCCTGCCGCGTCAGCTCCATGTCCGCGATCTTCTTCTCCAGCTTGATGAGGCCGTCGGCGGCGTAGCGCAGCTCCGCGCGCCGGCTGGCGAGCGTCTTGCGCAGGTCCTTCACCTTGCCGTCGATGGCATCCACCGCCTTCTTCCACTTGCGGACGATGGCCTGGTGGCCGGCCTTCTCCTGCTCCTGTTCGTCGAGGAAGGCCTGGTAGGCGGCATCCTCGTCGTTCATCTCCTGCTCGAACGCGGCCAGTTCCTCGCGGCGCGCCACCACCGCCTCCTCCGCCTTGTAGACGCGGTCCATGGAGCGGGGGCAGGTCGGCTTGCCCGGGAGCCTGTCGCGGGACAGGTCTCCCAGCTGGAAGATGAGGTCGTCGTAGCTCTCCTTCGCCATGGGCGGATTTCTACGCCCAAGGCCCCCGGACTGTCACCGGGAGAGCGCGCCCCCGGCGCTCGAATTCAGGAGTCGGCGGGCGCGGCGGCCTGGGCGGGGCTCGCCATGGTGGCGCCGGCTAGGGCGCCCTCGGCCATGGTGAGCAGCTCGCGGGAGCGGTCCTGCTCCTCGGTGCGGTTGAGCTCGCAGACCCAGGCCGAGGACAGGTCCGCCTGCTGGCGCGCCAGCTCCGCGGTGGCCTCGTAGCGGGCGGCGGACGCGCGGGCGAAGGCCCCCTCGCGCCGCAGCTCCAACAGGGTGTCCGGGTCCAGGATGATCTCCTCGGGAGGCACCGGTAGCGGCCCCCGTCCCAGCGCCGCCAGTCGCGCGAGCAACCTGGAGGCATGAGCCCGGCAGAAGGCGGCCAGCACCATCAGCCTCGCGCGCATGCGCGCATCCATGATCCGCTCGGCGAGCATCGTCATCCGCCGCGCGGAGACGACCTCCGCCTCCCACGCGGCCGCCAGTGCCGCGGCCAGCCGGGTATGCCTCGCACCCATCTACGTCCCCCGATCCCTACCCTCTTCGAGGCCAACGTAGGGACGGGGTCCGCGGGATTCAACCGAGTGCGCGCTGGACCATCCAGTACCCACCAGCCGCGAGGATGCCCACGGACAACACGCGGACGGTCCCCAGGTGCGCGCGCGGCCGGCGCTGGAGCATCCGCAGGGGCGGCAGCAGCACGGCGACCACGAGCGCCTGGCCCAGTTCCACGCCCAGGTTGAAGCCGAGCAGCCCCTTCACCACGGAGTCTCCCAGGCCATAGCCCGCCAGCACGCTCGCGAAGCCGAAGCCGTGCACCATCCCGAAGAGGAACGTGACGAGCGCGCGGTGACGGTGCTCGCGCAGCACCAGGTTCTCCACCGCGACGTAGATGATGGACAGCGCGATGGCGGCCTCCACCCACCGCGCCCGCTCGCCATCCAGCACCACCCAGCCGAGCGCCGTGGCCCCCAGGGTCAGCGAGTGCGCCACGGTGAACGACGTCACCAGCAGCAGCACGCGCTTGAACCCGCCGCCCACCAGCAGCACGGCCAGCAGGAACGCCAGGTGGTCCACGCCCTCGACGATGTGGCGCATGCCCAGCCCCACCCAGCCGAGGAAACCTCCGATGGCGGACGAGGACACCTCCCCGGGGTCGGGGATGTCGAGCGAGGGCTGGCCCGCCTCCGCGAACAGCGCGCCCGGCGCCCCGCCCTCCCCCACGCTGCCCAGGATGACCCGGTAGCCCGAGGGCAGCACGGACAACACCCCGTAGCGCTGGCGCAGCCGTCCCTCGGGACAGGTGAAGGTGGCCGTCAGCTCGACGAACGTGGCCCGCGCCCGCGCCGCCTGGGCCGTGCGCGCGCAAGGAGCGCCGCCCGCGGTGAGCGGCAGCACGTCCCACACGCCGCTCGAGAGGACATCGGGGCGCGCGTCCAGCTCCGCCTGCGACAGGGCACCATCCGAGTCCACGTCCACGCCCGCCGGGATCAGCCGCCCGAGCGTCGCGGCCGTCAGGGTGAGGACCTGGCGGACCTCGGACGCGCGGGCGTCCGGCGTGCGACGCACCTGGGTGTAGAGGATGTCTGCGTCGTGGGCGGAGGCGGCGTGCGCGCTCAACAGCAGGCCCGCCAGGAGCCCCCACCAGGGGAACCTCTTCATGGCGCGCGAGCCTGCCGCCGGGCGGCGCCCGAGTCCACCCCGCCCTATTCCTGGATGACCTCGAGCTGGATCTGCTGCCGGCCGCTCAGCCCGCCGTGACGGGCGCCGCAGCGGGGGCAGAAGATGAGCTGATCCCACTCCCACAGGAGCTTCACGTCCTCGCCGCAGCAGAGCATGGGGATCACACGCAGGAGCTCATCCGGCTCCGGGTCCATGGGGCCCGGCATCGACTCGGGCTCCACGGCGACGAAGGTGGGCCGGGGGTTGAGCGACAGCGTGCGCGAGACGTGCGCCAGCTGCTCGTAGCGGACGTGGTTGGCCCACGCGCGCGCCACCGACTCCAGATGCGTCTGCTGCGCGGGCGTGAGGAAGCCATCCGCCTCCGCGCGGTGGCCGCAGTAGGGACAGCGCCACACCGGCAGCCCCTCCTCGCCCTCGTGCGCGTTCTCCAGCGTGAAGAAGGCCTGCAGCTTGTGCAGCAGCGCACGGGCGTCATGCGGGCCGGGGCGCGTCTTGAACGCGCGCATGCAGCTGGGACACTCGCGGCGGGTGAAGCCCGCGGTGTCCCGGGGCAGCTCCACCCCGTCCGCCCTGGGACCTCGGACCGCGCTCATGACACCGCCGTCCTCCGGCCCCGCGACACCACGCCCAACACGAACGTGAGCAGCGCGAACAGCAGCAACAGGTGGACCCAGTAGCCCTCCGTGGAGCCCACCGTCAGTCCCGTGCCCCACAGCACGAGCAGGATCATCCCCATGGTCCAGTACACGTCGGCACCTCCCCCGTATCCCCATCCCGGAGCGGCCCAAGGTAGGAACGCGGTTGCCCACCGGCAACCCAGTGCTTTTCACAGGAAGCAAAGTTCCCTGTCCGGGCATTTTTTCCGACGCCCGAGAAGCCCGCGTGCCCACCAGGAACTCGGTGTTCCAAGAGATCTAAAGGAGATACCCGCGCGCAAGGGGCACCCTGGGCCCTGGCACGGCGCCTGCTTGGGTGCCTCCTCGTCGGAGTCGGGGTGACTGAGCGCGACTTCCGTGGGCTTGTGGGCATGGGGTTGCCGGGGAGGGTGGGATGAGGGGCTGGACGGTGGCGGTGACGGCGGCGGCGATGCTGTTGAGCGCGGGGGCGTACGCGTTTCCGGTGCAGGTGCCCACGGGGCCCCAGGGGGAGCCCGCGGAGGTGATGTACCTGCGCGCCTCGCTGGAGCAGCGGGAGCGGGAGCTGAAGGCGGCGCTGGCGAAGCTGGAGAAGTACGAGGATGAGGCGATGTTCGCGCAGGCCGAGCGCCTGGGCGTGGTGGAGATGGTGAAGGCGTCGGGGCTGCCGGTGCACCAGCAGCGCCGGCTGGCGGTGGCCATCGTCCGCGAGGCGCAGCGCAACAACGTGGACCCGCTGCTGGTGGTGGCGGTCATCCGCTGCGAGAGTTCGTTCAACAACTACGCGGTGTCCCACGTGGGCGCCATGGGCCTGATGCAGGTGATGCCGGACACGGGCACGTGGCTGGCGGACAAGGCCGGCTTCCGGCTGGGCCGCTCCACCAACCTGTTCGACGCGGAGACGAACGTGACGCTGGGCACGGCCTACCTGGCGGACCTCATCAACCGCTTCGGCTCCGTGGAGAAGGCGCTGGTCGCCTACAACGCGGGCCCGGGGCTGGCCCGGCGCATCCTCGCCAAGAAGGACGCGCGCACGAAGTTCATGGCGGGCTACCCCACCAAGGTGGTGAAGGAGTTCCGCAAGCTGAAGGCCCAGCAGGAGCGCGAGCTGACCCTGCGAGATCAGCAGAAGACGATTGACCGGCAGGGTTGATCGGCAGGCGACAACCAGGACGCCCGCCATCTGACAGTCGTGTAGATGTTGCATCCCGGCGGCTGAAATTCCTTCCCATCTCCAGGCAGTGTTCGCGCCTGGCAGTGCACCCCATGGATATTCCATGGGTTTTCCGGGTGCGACATTGGCCCGGAATGTGCTCCTGCCGCCGTGCCCGAGACTTCGGCACAGCGCGCACACGCATCGATTGGGAGAGCACAGCAATGGCGGGTTTGCAGATCCACCGTGAGGACGTCGCAGGTCGCATCACCCTGCGTCTGGAAGGGGTTCTGGACGGCAAGACGGCGCAGGAGGTGCAGACGTCGCTGGACACGTTGCAGGGCCAGGACGTGGTGGTGGACTTCACCCACCTGCGGGAGTTCAAGGACAGCGCGGTGGGGGTGCTGACGCGCAACCTGGCGAACTCGGTGAAGCTGCGCGGGCTGGCGTCGCACCACGAGCGGATGTTCCGTTACTTCGGCGTGACGACGGGCGTGGTGGTGCAGCGTCCGTACTACACACCCGAGGACGTGCTCTCCCTCTAGTCGAGGGAGGCCGAGCAGGCGGGCGCCCCTGGAGGGTGCCCTGGAGTTGGCGGTGCCGGCCCCCGGGGGAGTCGGCTAGAGTGACGGCGGATGACCCAGCCCGCCCGCGTCCTCGCCGCCGACGTACCGTCCCCCGCCTCCGCGCGCCCGGCGATGGAGAGAATCGCCGCCGAGCTCGGTCGCGCCGTCGAGGGCAAGGAGGCCCAGGCGCGCCTGGTGACGACGTGCCTGGTCTCCGGTGGGCACCTGTTGCTGGAGGACGTGCCGGGTGTCGGCAAGACGACGCTCGCGGAGGCCCTGGCCCGGGCCTGTGGGCTGAGCTTCGCGCGCGTGCAGTTCACCGCGGACCTGATGCCCGCCGACATCCTCGGCGCCCAGGTCTTCCACGCGCAGACGGCCACCTTCCAGTTCCGTCCCGGTCCCCTCTTCCGTCAGCTGGTGCTCGCGGACGAGCTCAACCGCGCCCCGCCGCGCACGCAGTCCGCGCTGCTGGAGGCCATGGCGCAGGGCCAGGTGTCGCTCGACGGGAGCACGCACGCCCTGCCCTCCCCCTTCACGGTGGTGGCCACGCAGAACCCGGTGGACTTCTCCGGCACCTACCCGCTGCCGGACTCGCAGCTGGACCGCTTCATGGTGCGCCTGTCCCTGGGGCACCCCGCCGCCGACGTGGAGGCGCGGCTGCTGGCCACGCGGGGCCGCACGCCGCCCCTGGAGGCCGTCAAGGGCGTCTCCAGCCCCGAGGAGCTGGCGGCCCTGCGCGCGCTGTCCGCGGAGCAGCGGCTGGACGCGTCCGTGGCGGAGTACGTGGTGCGGCTGGCGCGGGCGACGCGGGAGCACGGCGACATCGAGCGAGGCGCCTCCACGCGCGCGGTGCTGGCGCTGGGCGCGGCGGCCCGCACGCAGGCCCTCTGGGAGGCCCGGGACTTCGTGACGCCCGGGGACGTGCGGGCGGTGCTGGTGCCGTGCTGGGCGCACCGCGTGCTGCTGCGCAGCGCCGTGCAGGGCGTGGCGGCGCGGGACGAGGCGGCGCACCTGTTGGAGGAGCTGGTCCGAAAGGTCCCGGCGCCGCGGTGAAGTCCACGTGGAAGCAGCGCTGGGCGCGGCTTCGCGCCAGGCTCCGTCCGCCGCGGACCCTCCGGGTGACGCGCATCGGCCGCACGTACCTGGTGGTGACGTTCGGCGTGGGGCTGGGCGCGCTCAACACGGGCAACAACCTGCTCTATCTGCTGTTGGGCCTGCTGCTGAGCATGGTGGTGGTGTCCGGCGTGCTGTCGGAGCGGTGCATCCGGGACCTGTCGGTGCGCCGGGTGGGCACGGACGCGGCCTTCGCGGGTGAGCCCTTCGCCTTCCGCTGGGCCGTGTCGCGCAAGCAGGGGCAGGCCTTCGCCCTGGCGCTCGCGGAGGCGGACTCGCCGCTGACGGGCGCGGGCGGCGTGGGCTACCTGCCCTCCGGCGTGGAGCACATCGTCCGCGCGGACCTGGTCGCGCCCCGCCGCGGGCCGGTGCGGCTGACGGGCGTGCAGGTGACGACGACGTGGCCCCTGGGGCTGTTCGCCAAGACGCGCGTGCTCTCCCTCGACGGCCTGCTGCTCGTCTATCCCAAGCGCGGCTATGCCTGCATGGACCCGGGCGACGCCGAGCGAGGGCCGGTGGGGGACGCGGGCAACCCGCGCCGCAACGACGGCAGCGGCGACATGACGGGCCTGCGCGAGCTGGCCGAGGGCGAGGACGCGCGCCGCATCCACTGGCTCAAGAGCGCGTCGATGGGGAAGCTCCTGCGCGTGGAGCGCGAGCGCGAGGAGCGCCGCACGTGGATGCTGTCCATCGAGCCGGGCCTGGAGGGCGAGGCGCTGGAGCGGCGCTGCGAGGAGGTCGCGGCGCTGGCCCACCGGCTGCTCGAGGACGGCCATGAGGTGGGCCTCCACACCGCGGAGGAGCGGCTGCGCGCGGGCACGGGCGCGGCGCAGGAGCGGCGCATCCTCAGGGCCCTGGCGTGGCTGGGCTTCGAGCGGCCGCGGGACGAGGAGGCGGAGGCATGACGCGCGGCTCACGACTGCGACTGGTGCTGCGCGACGTGGCCTCCGGCTGCGCGTTCGGGTCGATGGCCGTGTCCGGCCAGCTGCCGCTGTGGACGCTGGGCCTCTATGGCTTCTCGCTGGTGGCGGCGCTCCTGGGCAAGCGGCTGTTCGCCCGGCGCGCGAAGCTCACCGCACTGTTGCTGTTGGGCGTGGCGGCGGTGCTGGCCGTCAATGTCACGGCGGGCTCGCTCAACCTGGTGGTGGCCGCGTGTGCCTTCGCGGGCCTCATCTCCGCGCACCGGCTGCTGTCCACGCCGGACCCGGCCACGGATGGACAGGTGCACCTGTCCGGCCTGTTGATGGTGGCGGGCGGCGCGGCGCTGTCCGGTGAGCTGGTCTACGGCCTGTTCCTGGTCGCCTTCAGCGTGCTGTCCAGCGTCTCGCTGGCGCTGGGCGTGGTGGAGTCGGCGGTGCCCGAGGGTGAGCCCATCCCGGTGCGCCAGGTGCTGCGCCCCCTGAGCACGGGCGTCAGCTTCGCGGTGGCCGGCGCGGTGGCCTTCTTCATCCTCTTCCCCCGCCTCAACTGGAACATGACGGGGCCTCGCGCGTCGCCGGGCATCGGCCCCGCGACGACGGGCTTCTCCAACACGGTGCGGCTGGGCGGCACGGGGACCATCAAGGACAACCCGCGCGTCGTGCTGCGGGCGACGCTGAACCCGGACCCGGGCGTGGATGCGCTCGGCGCGTACTGGGTGGGCCGCACCTACGACATCTTCGACGGGCTGGAGTGGACGAACGCGGGCGGCGTGCGCAAGGAGCGCGAGCCGCTGCTGACGCTGCGTCCGGGCGGCGACAACCTGGTGCACCAGCGCGTGGAGCTGCTGCCGGCCTACGGCGGTCGCACGCTCATCGCGCTCGAGACGCCGTCGCGGCTGGGCAACGCGGTGGCGAACACGAGCACGGGCGGCCGGCGCACCTCGCTCCAGGAGCTGTCCGGCGGCGAGGCGCGCTTCCTGGAGCCGGGCATCTCCTACTCCTATGAGGCGTACAGCCTGCCGCCGGGTGGCAGTGGCGACCGGTTCCGCAAGCTGCCCCCGGTGGAGCAGGACGCGCTGCTGGCGCTGCCGGAGAACATCGACCCACGCGTGGCCCAGACGGCGGCGCGGGTGCTCGACGGCGAGCGCGAGCCGATGGCCGCCGCGCAGAAGCTGGCAGCGTGGCTGCAGCGCGAGCACTCGTACACGTTGGAGCAGGCCGGCGAGCGGGATGACCCGCTGGCGGACTTCCTCTTCGAGCGCAAGGCCGGGCACTGCGAGCACTTCGCCACCGCGCTCACGTTGATGCTGCGCACCCAGGGCATCCGGGCCCGGCTGGCCACGGGCTTCTTCGGCGGCGAGCGGGTGAACGAGGGCTACATCCTGCGCGCCGGTGACGCCCACGCGTGGACGCACGTGCTGGTGCCCGAGCGCGGCTTCGTCACCGTGGACGCGACGCCGCCGGCCAATCGTCCGGGCCAGGGCTCGAAGTGGATGCAGCGGCTGCTGGGGTTGTACGAGGCCATCGAGTCGCGGTGGCGCAACTCCGTCGTCGACTACTCGTTCCGGGACCAGGTGGACGTGGCGCGCGCGCTGGTGCGTCCGCCCAAGGGCTCCGAGAAGAACGAGCGCAGCCAGCTGCCCCCCGCGCGGGCCTGGGGCGCGGCGCTGGTGGTGGGCATGCTCGTCTATGCCGGGTGGCGGCTCGTGGAGCGGCTGTCGGGACGGCCTCGTCCGCTGGAGGCCACGCGCTTCGTGGACGCGGTGGAGGCACAGCTCGCCTCGGCGGGCATCGCGCGGGGTGACGACGAGACGCTGGAGGAGCTGCACGCGCGGATGGCCTCGGACGGCCACGCGCTGGCGCCCGCGCTCGCGCCCATCACCCGGCGCTACCTGGAGGCCCGCTTCGGCGGGCGTCCGCTGCGACAGGGCGAAGCAGACACGCTGCTGCGCGCCTTGAAGAGCGCCGTCTCCGACTTCGTCCGCATGGAGGCCCAGCTGCGGGCCCGTACGGATGAGCGGCGCGCCCGCGCCTCCTGAGGGAGTGCGCACCGGCACGCGCCCGCCTCGAACGGCGAGCCCCGGCACGGCGGCAGACCCCAGGGATTCCCGCCGGGGACGTCGCGCCCGGCGCGGCTGAGCCTCACCGCCCTGCCCGCCTCGGGCGCCATGGGCTCGCGTGGCGGGTGGCCCTCCGGGCGTCCCCCCGGGCGCGGAAAATCGCGCCGGACAGCGGCCGCCGGAGTCGTTAGCCGTTCATCCACGGGAAGGCGAAAGGCGCCGTGCGCGGCCCTCTCGTCCAAGGGCGCTCACCTGCCAGGCGGGCAAGGGAGCTTCCGCGCTCGCTCGGCACCTCGGCTCCTCGACAGGGCCCAGGTGCTCCTCCCTGGAGGCGTCACGTGCACAGACGGGCACATTCTACAGCCGCGAAGTCCCGGCGAGTTCCCAGGTCGGCCGTAACGGTTACAGCCCTCCTTCTTTGTACATGAGCGACGGTTCCGCCAACCCCCCGCAGACACAGGGGAAGGTGGTGTGGGTGGCGCTGGCATCCGGGTTGCTCATGACAGCCCTCGTTCAGTCGTCAAGCGGTCCGAAAAAACCTAGCGGCCTCCACGAGGCCCCACGTCGGGAGAAACCATCCATGCAGGCGTCCACCGAGCAGTCGTCCAACTCCGGCTCCCTGGCGATGTACCTCTCGGAGATCAACCACTACAACCTCCTCACCGTGGAGGAGGAGCAGGCGCTGGCGCGCAGCTTCATCCAGGGAGACCTGGCCGCGGGCCACCGGCTCGTCACGAGCAACCTGCGCTTCGTGGTCAAGGTCGCCTATGAGTACCGCTCCTACGGCATCAAGATGTCGGACCTCATCCAGGAGGGGAACATCGGCCTGATGAAGGCCGTGCAGAAGTTCGACCCGGACAAGGGCATCCGCCTCATCTCCTACGCGGTGTGGTGGATTCGCGCGTACATCCAGAACTACATCCTCAAGAGCTGGTCGCTGGTGAAGCTCGGCACCACCCAGGCGCAGCGGAAGCTGTTCTTCAGCCTGGCGCGCACGCGCCGTGAGCTGGAGAAGTTCGGCAACGGCGAGGCCGTGGTCAACGTGGAGGAGATTGCCCGCCGGCTGCACGTGAAGCCCGGCGAGGTGCGGGAGATGGAGCAGCGCATGGGCGGGCGGGACCTCTCGCTCGACGCGCCCATGGGCGAGGACGGCGGCAACAGCCACGTGGACTTCGTGGTCAGCGCCGCGGCCCCGCAGGACGACGAGTTCGCCGACAAGGAGGAGGCGGGCCTCATCAACGCCCGCGTCCGCACCGCGCTGATGCGCCTGGACCCGCGCGAGCGCTTCATCATCGAGCAGCGCGTGATGAACGAGCGCCCCATGACGCTCAAGGAGCTGGGCGAGCACTTCGGCTTCTCGCGCGAGCGCGCCCGCCAGCTCGAGATCCGCGCCAAGGACAAGCTCAAGGCGGAGCTGGCCGCGCTGATGGCCGAGGTGGACCCGGACGCGGCGGCGCTGCAGCAGTAGTCCCCGCCTGACGCGGCAGGTCGGCCCCGGTTCCACGGGGGCCCCCCCGAGCGCCTCCATCCCTCCCGGGGTGGGGGCGCTTGCCATTTGAGGGGCATTGCTTCGCGCGCCGGGCGGGGCCCTGCTAGAAGGGGCCCGATTCCCTCGTAAGGAGCCTTTCGCTTGGCCCACGGTACCCCGCCGGTCGTCGACGAGCGTGTTCCGCTCGCGCAATCGCACGCGCCCCACCAACACTCCCCGTACATCCCACCCGACCAGTCCCCCACGGAGATGACGATCCGCGGGTTGGTGCTCGGCTCGGTGCTGGGCATCGTGTTCGCCGCCTCGTCCGTGTACCTGGCCATCAAGGTGGGCCTCACGGTGTCCGCGTCGATTCCGGTGGCGGTGCTCTCCATCGCCATCTTCCGGGCGCTGGGCAAGTCGAACATCCTGGAGAACACCATCGTCCAGACGACGGGCTCGGCGGGAGAGTCGCTGGCCTTCGGCGTGGCGGCGGCGCTCCCGGCGCTGCTCTTGTTGGGCTACGACATCAGCCTGACGCACGCGTTCCTCACGGCGGCGCTGGGCGGTGTGCTCGGCGTGCTGATGATGATTCCGCTGCGCCAGGGCCTCATCGTCCAGGAGCACGGCAAGCTGCCCTACCCGGAGGGCACGGCCAGCGCGGACGTGCTCATCGTCGGTGAGCAGGGCGGCACCAACGCGCGCACGGTCATCATCGGCTTCCTGGTGGGCGGCATCTACAAGTTCGCCTACTCCGGCATGAAGCTGTTCCGCGAGGTGCTGAGCACCCCGCTCAAGGGCCTCAAGAGCGCCACGCTCTCCACCGAGGTGAGCCCGGAGCTGCTCGGCGTGGGCTACATCATCGGCCCCCGGGTGGCGGCCATCACCTTCGCCGGTGGCGTGCTGAGCTACCTCATCCTCATCCCCGCCATCTCCTTCTTCGGCGGCGGGCTGGATCAGCCGCTGCTGGTGCACAACGGGCAGCTCATCCGGGACATGTCCCCGGACCAGATTCGCAACGCGTACGTGCTCTACATCGGCGCGGGCGCGGTGGCGACGGGCGGCCTCATCAGCCTCATCCGGTCGCTGCCCACCATCATCGGCGCGTTCAAGCGCGGCGTGGAGTCGCTCAAGGCCTCGCGCGCGCACGGCGGCGCGCCGCAGCTGCTGCGCACCGAGCAGGACCTCCCCATCACCGTGGTGCTGGTGGGCAGCCTGATGCTGGTGCTGACCATCTGGCTGGCGCCCCCGCTGCACGTCAACTTCATCTCCGCCCTGCTCATCATCGTCTTCGGCTTCTTCTTCGTGACGGTGAGCGCGCGAATCACGGGGGAGATCGGCAGCTCCTCCAACCCCATCTCCGGCATGGTGGTGGCCACGCTGCTCGTCACGTGCCTGGTGTACCTGATGCTGGGCTGGACGAACTCCAATGACCGCTTCATGGCGCTGACCACGGCGGCCATCGTCGGCATCGCCGCGTCCAACGGTGGCACCACCGCGCAGGACCTGAAGACGGCCTTCCTGGTGGGCGGCACGCCCCGGCGGCAGCAGACGGCGCTCTTCGTGGGCGTGCTGACCAGCGCCATGTTCATCGGCCTGGTGCTGGTGACGCTCAACAAGGGCGCCACCGTCACCATCCCGGAGCCGCACCCGAACGTGCAGGTCACCGAGCTGACCGAGGAGACGCGCACCCAGTACGTGTTCCCCTGGAGCGTGTCCGCGGACGCGCTGGCGTCGCGCAACCTGGACGAGGCGGCGCTGCGCAAGGCGGCCTGGGCGCAGGGCTACGAGCTGGCCAACACGAACGGCGCGCTGGAGCTGCGCAGCTGGCGGCAGGTGGGCGCGCAGGACGTGGGCGGCGTGACGCTGAGCCCCACGGGCGGCTCGCAGGTGAAGGTGTCCGACCTGGGCGCCGTCACCGAGGGCCCCCAGCGCACCTTCAAGGAAGGCTACGTGCGCGGCGCGGACACGCCGGTGCCCGCGGGCAAGTACCTGGTCGACGGCGCCGGCACCATCCAGTACGTGGTGGACCCGGGCATCGGCGGCCGCATCAGCACCTACGAGGGCCAGGCCCTCACCCGCTACGCGGCGCCCAAGGCGCAGCTGTTCGCGCTCATCATCGACGGCATCCTCACGCAGCGGCTGCCGTGGGACCTGGTGCTGCTGGGCGTGTTCATCGCGCTGATGCTGGAGCTGTGCGGCGTGTCCTCGCTGCCCTTCGCGGTGGGCGTGTACCTGCCCATCAGCAGCAGCGCGCCGCTCTTCGTGGGCGGCATGGTGCGCTACTTCGTGGACCGCGTGCGCGGCGGTGAGTCCGACTTCTCCCCGGGCACCCTGCTCTCCTCCGGCTACATCGCGGGCGGCTCCATCGCGGGCGTGCTCATCGCCTTCCTCGAAATCGCCACGGACGGCGCCGGCTCGCGCGCCATCAACCTGCCGGCCGTGCTCGGCCACGAGGGCGCCATCGGCGGCTTCCTCAACACGGTGGGCGAGAGCGAGCTGGCGCATCCGCTCTGGTCCAACCTCTGGGGCCTGCTCTTCTTCGGCGGCCTGACGCTGTTCCTGCTGCGCTCGGCCCTGCGTGGCCCCAGCGCCGCGGTGTCTCCGCCGCCCGCTGGCAAGTAGCCCCGTGAGGCGACGGCGCTCCCCTTTGCTGGGAGCGCCGTCCCTCCAGTCATCAGAAGTTCGTGTTCTGCGAGCCGTTCACGAGCCTGAGGTACTTGCAGGTGCCCGTCGCGTCCCACTCCACCCGGAAGAAGCCCCGGGTGCTCAGGGCCTGCTCCCAGAGCTCGCCCACGACCGCGTCGGGCACGCAGCTGTAGATGGTGTGGGTGGTGGCCCCTGCCGGGGTGAAATAGGACTGGAAGAGGCGACCGCCGACCATGTCATCCCGGAAGGACGCGGAGGAGGTCGTCACCGCGTCCTGGCGGAAGCCGACCAGGTTGCCGAAACAATGCCCCGAGCCATCCGTGTTCTTCTGGCAGAAGAGGGTCTGCGACTGGAGTCCTCCCCACGCGACGGGAGCGAGCGCCAGGGCCGCGAGCGCAATACCAGGCAACAGGCCCTTGCGAACAAGGGACCTCGAAGAAGAGAGCTGCTTCATGTGTTGTGACTCCTGAGCCGTGTGACGTTCGACTGCTCGAAGCGAAGTGAAGCGAGAGCTACGGAAGACCATCGGCATCCGGAGCGGGGATGAGCCGGTCCTGGTTGATGGCGACGATGAGCTGCTTGCGGAGCGCGTCGGCCTCGGGACGGCCTCGAAGGTGGGCGAGCTCGCGCCGAATCTCGAGCACGTCCTGCGCAGTCATGCGTCCGCTGGAGACCACCCGGTCCACCATCGTGCCCACCCGCGTTGCCGACTCGCGCTGCTCGGAGGACAGCTCCGGCACGGAAGGCGCGGACGCCTCGGGCTCACCGGCCCCCACGACGGGCCCTCCTGACGCCTTCAGCAGCGTGGCCACCCGCAGGGCCATGGCCTCCAGCTCTTCCCCGGAGAGGCGCCCCTGCCCGGAGGCCACTGGGGAGGACGCGCCCACCATCAAGCCAGCCCCCGCGGCGTGAGCACGAGACTCCAGTGCCCGGCGCAGCGCCCCCACCTCATCCGTGAGCTGCTCCACGCGCTGCTCCTGGAACTGCTGCGCCTGGCTCACCGCGAGCCAGCACCCCAATGCGCACCCCACCGCCGTGGTCAGGCTCGGAAGCCAGCCCTGAAACACCTGGGTGTTCATGAGATGGCTCAGAAATTCGAGTACTGGCTGCCGTTGATCAGGAACAACGAATAGCAGCTCCCCCCGGCCGACCAGTAGATGGAGAAGAAGCCCTCGTGGTTCATGGCCTTGTTCCAGTGAGCCCCCGTCACCGCGTCGGGCGTGCAGCTGAAGTACTCCGTCGTCGCGCCCGTGGTGAGCGCCGCGTAGAAGTACGGCGCCGCGTTGCTGGACCGTGAGAAGAGCGCCTGCGTGTTGGCGCCGGCGTGATTGCGGAAGCCGAGGAGGCTGCCCTGGCACCGGCCAGAGCCATCCGCGTTCTTGTAACAATGGGCTGACTCCGTCGTGAAACCAGCGAGGACCGCGGGCGCGGCCAGCAACGTCGCGACACAGCAGGCCGAGGCTCCGCGCTTCAAGAGACGATGCATGTGAACTCCTCCAATGGAGGCCAGTTCCCTGGCCCCTCGAAAGGAAGCCTAGCGAGCACGTCTGACGCACCGCTTCGGAGCGAGCCCACGGAGCCCGGCACCCGGCTCTTACTCGGGAATCCCTGTGCGCGCGTGTCGGGGTAGACCCATCTCCCTCCAAGTCCCCGAAGTTCCTACCGCCGCCGGCTGGGGCTTCGGAGGATTTCGGAGTAGGCTGGTGATACCGCCCGAGCGGAGAGTTGCAGACGCATGGCCCAGCCCCAAAAGACCCAGGACGCGAGCACGGACGCCGAGCAGTCCCCGGAGGTCCGAGAGAAGGTGGAGATGGCGCGCACGTTCGCGTTCCATCTCCTCAAGGGCATCAAGCAGATCGGCATGTACCGCCACAACGAGGCTCGCTTCCCCGAGTTCCTCTCGAAGGCGTTGGAGGCCATCTCCCAGTACACGGAGAAGTTCGGACCGCTGTCGTTGAAGGTGGAGCAGCAGAACCTCACGCTCCACAACGACTCGCTCTTCTCGGAAGACACGCCGCTCCCCTACAAGTTCTACCGCGACGGCATCCGTCAGCTCATCTTCCGCCCCGGCCTCACGGTGGAGGAGCTGACCACCTTCACGCTCATCTCCCTGTCCGAGCCCGAGCGCGGCGCGGACGACGTGCTGGCGCAGCTGTGGCGCGCGGGCATGGAGCACGTGGAGTACGTGGTGGTGGAAGGCTTCTCCATGGAGAACGCCAGCGAGGAGGAGGTGCAGGTCGAGGTGGACAAGGTGGTGGGCTACCTCTACTCGCGCCTGCAGACGAACTCGGATGACTACCTGCGCTTCGCGCGCGTGTCCGCGGAGGACCTGGACGCGAAGATGGACGGCGTGGAGCAGATCCGCGGCCTGGTCGTCGGCGGGCGCCACGCGTCGGACGAGCTGAAGGCGCGGCTGCAGCGCGAGGTGATGGAGGAGGAGGGCTCGCGGCTGTTCCCCAAGCTGGTGAGCGCCGTGTTCCAGGTCGTCGAAGGAGGCGTGGAGGACGGCACGCTGCTCGAGGAGATCTTCGTGCAGCTGCTCGACATGCTCCTGCTCCAGGACGACTTCGGCACCATCAATCAAATCGTCCTCAAGCTGCGCGCGCTGTCGCAGAAGGACGGAGGACAGTCGCTGGAGAAGCTGCTGGAGTCCTTCCTGCACAGGATGGGCGAGGAGCAGCGGCTGATGCGCCTGGGCGAGTCGCTCAAGGGCGCGCGGCCCAAGCAGCCGCAGGACGTGACGCGCTACCTGCAGGCCCTGGGGCGCGACTCCGTCATCCCGCTGCTCACCGTGCTGGAGACGCTGGAGATTCCCGAGAACCGCGCGCTGCTCTGCGACGCGCTGGCCATCGTCGCGCGGGACACGCCGGAGCCCTTCGTGGCGCGGCTCACGTCGGACCGTCCGCAGACGGTGCGCGACATGGTCTACATCCTGGAGAAGAGCAACCACCCCGAGCGCATCAAGATGTTCGGCCAGGTGCTCAAGAGCCCCAACCTGGTGGTGAAGCTGGAGGTGCTCGGCATCATCGGCCGCGGCCGCACCGGCGAGGCGCGCCGGCTGGTGGCCGAGGCCCTGGCGGACCCCGTCTCCCAGGTGCGCATGCTCGCCGCGCGGATGCTGCCGGAGTTCGACCGGGACAAGGCGTACTCGGACCTGATGCGCCTCATCCGCGAGCCGGCCTTCGACAAGAAGACGCCCGACGAGCGCACGGCCTTCTACGCGGCGGTGGGCGCCACGGGCACGCCGGGCGCGCTCTCGCACATGCAGCAGCTGCTCGCCGTGAAGCCGTCCCTGCTCAACAAGAAGCGGGTACTGGAGGACAAGCTGCTGGCCGTGGCGGGGCTGGCGGGCGCGTGCTCCATCCAGAGCTACAAGATGTTGCAGGCCGTCGTCGAGGACCGCAACCAGCCGGTGGAGCTGCTCACCGCGGGTCGCAAGGCGATGTATCAGACACGCAAGGCGCTGTTCGGGGACTCGGCACTGCCGGAGGAGAACTGAGCGATGGCCGAGAATCTGAAAATCACCCAGAGCCAGGACGAGAACACCAGCGAGTTCGGGCGCGAGCACAACGAGAAGCTCCAGTCGCTCTCGCGCGCCATGGTGGCCGGCCTCTACATGCTCGTGCGCTCGGTGAAGATGTATGACCCCGAGAACGCCGTCTTCCAGAAGCCGCTGCACCAGCTCCAGGACATCATCAATCAAATCATCGGCAAGGAAGGCCGGCTGGAGCTCGCGGGCGTCAAGGACTCGTTCTACCTGAACGGCATGCTGGTGAAGGTGGACCTCAACTCCATCGAGAACCAGCGCTACCTGCTCGCCGAGATGCGCGGCAAGGACGTGGGCGGCTTCACCCTCACCAAGCCGGTGACGGTGCCGGAGCTGAAGAACTTCATCTGGATCTTCAGCAAGGAGCAGACGGCCCAGTCGGAGGAGGACGGACTGTCCGGCCGCAAGCTGCTCAACATGCGCGTGGCCAAGTTCTCCAAGCTCAAGGAGAAGCTGGACAAGGACATGAACAACCCGGGCGACCAGAAGGTCGATCGCAAGAAGTACGCGATGACCGTCTACGCCCGCTCGGTGTTCTTCCTCAGCAAGTACCTGGAGTCGGTGCGCGCCGGAAAGCCCATCAACGCCTCCAAGGCGCTGCGGCTGGTGCAGGACTTCGTGGACATCAGCTACGACCAGCGCACGCACTTTTTGGGCATGACGACGATGCGGCGCGAGGACGAGTACCTCGTGTACCACCAGGTCAACGTGTGCCTGATGAGCATCGTCTTCGGCGCGGAGCTGGGGCTGACGAAGCCGCAGCTGCGTGATTTGGGCTACATCGCGCTGTTCCACGACGCGGGCATGACGACGCTGCCGGAGGAGCTGGCCACCAAGCGCGGGGCGCTCACGCCCGAGGAGCGCGTGGCGGTGCAGCGCGCGCCGCTCATCTCCGTGCGCAACATCCTCATGGAGAAGGGCTTCAGCCGCTCCACGCTGCTGCGCGTGGTGACGACGTTCGAGCACAAGACGGACTTCGGCACCGCGGTGCGCGACTCACGCGGCAACATCCAGATGATCATCCCCAAGACGAACCTGGGGGCATACGCGAAGATCATCGCCATCTGCGACGCGTACGACGCGCTCACGTCCAAGCGCCCGTACCGGGATGCCTACGGACCGGAAGTGGCCTTGATGCTGATGTGGACGGAGATGCGCAACAAGTTCGACCCCGAGCTGCTCGAGGTCTTCATGCGCGTCATGGCCATCCAGCCGGTGAAGGTGCTGAGCAAGCGCCAGCAGTCGCTCAGCGTTTCCGGGCTGTAGCCGCGCGCTTCTTCGTCGCCGCCTTCTTGCGAGCGGGGGCCTTCTGCTTCGCCTCCGCCACCGGGGGCGCTTCCGGGCCTCCGAGCAGCGTGAGCGCCGCGGCGAAGTCCTCCGGAATCGGCGCCTCCAGCGACAGCGCCTTGCCCGTGCGCGGGTGCGCGAAGGCCAGCTTCCACGCGTGCAGGGCCTGACGTCCCAGGCGCTCCTGCGCGGCGGCGGCCTCGCCCTTGGGCTTGCGGCCGCGCCGTAGAGGGTGTCTCCCAGCAGCGGGTGGCCCGACTCGGCCAGGTGCACGCGGATCTGGTGCGTGCGGCCGGTGAGCAGGTCCACCTCCACCAGGGCCGCGCCGTCGAAGGCCTGGAGCACGCGGAACAGGGTGATGGCGGGCTTGCCCTCGCGCACCTTGCCGGTGAAGCGCTGGCGGTGCACGGGGTGGCGGCCGTAGAGCGTCTCGATGCGGCCTTCCGCCGGGGGGACGCCGTGCACGAGGGCCAGGTACGTCTTGGAGACCTCGCGCCCCTTGAAGGACTTCTGGAGCGCGACGAGGGCCTGCTCGTTCTTGGCCACCACGAGGCAGCCGGTGGTGTCCTTGTCGAGCCGGTGGACGATGCCCGGGCGCAGCTCGCCGCCGACGCCGGCCAGGTCCTTCACGCGGTGCAGGAGCGCGTTGACCAGGGTGCCGGAGGCGTGGCCCGCGCCGGGGTGCACCACCATGCCCGCGGCCTTGTCCACCACCACGAGGTCCTTGTCCTCGTGGAGCAGGGACAGCGGCAGCTCCTCGGCCTCCGGAAGGGCGGCCACGGGCGGCGGGACATGGAGGGTGAGCGTGTCGCCACCGCGCAGCCGCATCGCCGCCTTCACGGGCTTGCCGGCGACGAGCACGTGCCCGTCGTCGATGAGTCCCCGGATGCGGGAGCGGGTCAGGTCGGTGAAGACGCCCGCGAGATACTGGTCGATGCGCTCTCCGCGGGCTTCCGGCGGGGCGCGATGCTCTCGCGTGTCGGGCGCTGCCACGGGGGGCGGACTACCAGATCTTCGACTTCACGTGCGCCTTGGAGCGCAGGACGATGTCGTTGATGGCGCGCTCGAAGAAGTTCGCCGTGGTGAAGACTTCCTGGCTGACGCGGCTCTTGTAGAGCTCTCGGCCCTCCTCCAGCTCCTCCTTGAGGACCTCGAAGAGGTTGTCCTGCTCGATACCCTTGATGATCTTCTGCTCGTTGTAGAGCGAGATATCCGAGGCAATCGCACGGGCGAGCCGCATCGCCTTGATCTTTTCCTCGTCCGTCATCGTCTTTCCTACATAGGCACCGCTCGGAGGGGAGTCAACTTTCCTTGTGGTACGAGCAAAAGTCGGCACCCCTCCAGGGCGGCGTCATTTCTTGCCTGACTTCTCAGAAGCCAAGGCCAGGTAGCTCCTGGACACCCGGAGCGGATCCAACCCCAGCTCGCGGGCGAGGTTCATGAGGATGCCCCGGAGGTAGACCTGCGCGGGCAGCGCCGTGTAGCGGTCCGCCTCCACGTTCTCCAGGTGGCGCGAGGAGATGCGGGTGCGGTCGGCGACCTGCTGGAGCGTGTAGCCCCGCGTCTCGCGGACGCGGCGCAGCAGCTCGCCGTTGAACTCGGCGTCGGCGGGGATGTCCGGCAGACGGGGACGGGGCTCGCGAGTCCTGGCGGCGACCTGCGCCAGCGCGGCCTCCGCCGTGGCGATGGCCGAGTCCTGGGCGAGCACCTGCGCCTCGCTCAACTGCCGCCCCGTCTGAACACGGTTCTGCGAGGGGGCCACGGGCGGCGGCGCCGTCGGTCCGACCGGACGCGTCACGGGGGGCGGCGCGGGCTCCGGAGCCCTGGCGGGCGTTCCAGCCACGACGATGGACGTCCCCGGCTCCGAGGGCTGGGTCGGCACCGACGCGGGGACGTCCGGGCTCGCGGCCACGGCGACGGGGGCCGGAGCGGGGCTTTCCGTGGCGACGTGAGCCGGCGACGGTTCGGGCGTTGAGGCAGCGGGCGTCGCGTCCACCTGTGGCGCGACCACGGCCGGAGCCGAGGCGACGGGGGGCGTCGACTCTACCGGCGGCGCGACCACAGCTGGCGCCGAGGCAACAGGAGTCGCCTCCACCTGCGGCGCGACCACAACCGGTGCCGAGGCAACAGGAGTCGCATCCACCTGCGGCGCGACCACGGCCGGTGCTGCGACAACGGGCGCCGGCTCCGCGGGCGGCGCGACCACGGCCGGTGCCGAGGCAACAGGCGTCGCGACCACGGCCGGTGCCGAGGCAACAGGCGTCGCCCCCACCTGCGGCGCAACCACGGCCGGCGCCGAGGCAACCGGAGCCACGACAGGGGCCGCCTCCACGGGAGGGACGGCCCCAACCGGCGCCGAGCTCACAGGCGAGGAGAACGCGACCGGCGGCGCGGCCACAGGGGCAGACTCGACCGGTGGCGCCACCACGGCCGGTGCCGAGGCAACAGGCGCGGGGACCGAGGACGAGCCCCCGGTCGAGACCGAGGCAACGGGGACGGACGCCCCCGACGGAGAGGACTCGGTCGGTATCGGGGCGACAGGCGCCGACGGGACAGCGGGGACAGGAGCGGACCCCACCGACTGCGCGACCCCGGGCGCGGCAACTGGAGCCGACTCCACCGAGGCGCCACCCTCCTGCCGAGGCGCACCCTGCTCCATGGCGCCCACGGCCTTCGAGCTGGACGACACGGGCCCCGGCTCCGCCGCCGGGGCCTGCGCCTCCGCGCCCACGCTCAGCGAGGCGGGCACATCCACCAGCCCACCGACAAGCGGCGCGGTCTGCAGGGAGCTCGTCACATACGACAGCGAGTAGCCGCTGACGAAGCTCGCCCGGAACGCCTCGGGCCCGCTTAGGGCCGGAGCCTCGTCCTCGGACGCGCGCTTCTTCTTCCCCTCCGCCACCGCGCTCGCCAGCGCCTCGGCCGCCTTCACCGTGCCCCACGGCGCCGGCAGCCCCAGGTCGCGGTCATACTCACCGCGCAGGTCGCCATCGGTGAGGATCTCCATCGCCTCGGTCATCCGGGCGCGGAGCGCATCCACCTGGTCCGGCTCCACCAGCGCGTACACCGCGATGGAGTCCGGCGCATACAGCTCCATGAGTCGGGAGTACGCGGCGCGAATCTCCTCCATGGGCGCTGTGACCGGGACCTCCAGGAGCTCGTAATAGGTCTGCTGCGCGAAAGGCTTCATGGTGACGAGGAAGGGTCGGGGGTCGCGTCGAGGGCGAGCAGTCGTGAGGCGATACGTTGGATGGCCAGGGCGGCCGGGGCGTCGGGTCGTTCGATGAGCACGGGGCGCCGCTTGCGCACCGCGCGCCAGGCCTCATCGTCATACCGGATGGCGCCCAGGTCATCCATCGCGATGCCGAAGAACTTCTTCCACGCCGAGGCCACCGCCGCACCCACATTCAGGTCCGCGTCCGTGCGCGCCTGGTTCACCACCAGCCGGATGCGGAACTCGGACAGCTCCCGCTCCAGTCGCTCCGCACCCGCCGGGTCCTTGTTGCGCACCTGCGCCAGCACGTCATGCAGCGTCCGCAGCGAGCCCTCCCGGGTGGTGAGCGCGCTGTCCACCAGGTCCTGGATGCCGTACTCCGCCTCCATCTGCTGCAGCCGCCGGAAGAACGCCGCCTTCGCGAAGCGGTACGCGTTCTCCACCGACGTCGGCTCCGGCAGCACCACCAACAACCCGTGGTCCGCCAGGATGAAGAAGTCGATGGTGTTGAAGCTGGTCCCCGCGCCCAGGTCCAGGATGAGGTAGTCGGCCGACGCGCCCATCAGCGTCTTGAGCAGCTTCTGCTTCTGCGCGTACTTGAGGTTCGCCGCGTCCAACGCGTCCTGCGCGCCCGCGATGAGCGACAGCCGGGGCACCCCCGTGGGGACGATGACGTCCTCGAGCCGCGACTTGTTGCGCCTGAGGAAGTCCGACAGCGTCGCCTCGGGCTGCCCCACCCCCAGGCACGTGTGCAGGTTCGCGCCGCCCAGGTCCGCGTCCACCAACAGCACGTTCAGCCCCGCCTGGGCCAGCGCCACGCCCAGGTTGGCGGACACCATCGACTTGCCGATGCCGCCCTTGCCACCGCCCACGGCGATGATGCGCCGAGGCCGCTGCCGAGCGCCGCCAGGCCCTGGGGCCACCGGCTCGGCGGTCGGGGTCCCCAGGGCACGGGCATCGGCCTGGGGCGCTCGCGTGGATTTGGACATGGGCAGGGGCATCAAAGCCCGTCCTACCGCCCGAGTCGACTCCCCGCCAATCCGTGGCCACTTCGTGGATCAACCCGAGCCATGACTCCCCCCGCGACACCCCATTTTACAGGATTCGCCGGGCAGGCCGGTGAGCAAGCGCTCGGGCGCCCTACTCGTCCAGCAGCTCCACGTTCCAATACGAGGCATCCGCCAGGTGCAGGAACGGCAGCCACTCCTGATACGTCACCTTGCGCGTGGCGCCCCGGAACAACGGCGTCCAGCGCGGGCGCACCGGCTTCTTCAGGAGCCGCATGTCCGCCTGCTCCGGCGTGCGGCCCCCCTTCTTGAGATTGCAGGGCACACACGAGCACACGACGTTCTCCCACGTCGTCTTGCCACCCTGCGTGCGGGGCATGACGTGGTCCAGGTTCAGCTCGCTGCGCGGCAGGTTCTTGCCGCAGTACTGACAGGTGTCCGCGTCGCGCGCGTAGATGTTGAGCCGGGAGAAGCGCACCCGCCCGCGGGGTAGATGGTCATACGCGCTGAGCACCAGCACCCGGGGGACGCGGATGGTCCGGTTGATGGTGGTGATGCAGTCATTGGTGGCGCTCAGCGCCGCCCAATCATCGAACTCGTAGAGCCGGTACTGCGCGTCGATGGCCTTGGCGACGCCCTGATACAACAGGCTGAAGGCCCGCTTCACCGACGTGACATGCACCGGTTGGTAATACCGGTTGAGTACGAGGACGGCGCTGTTGATCATGGTGGTTTCCCGGGACTTGCGGTCGCCACCGCTTCGGCGACCGACCTGAGCTCCTCCTCCGCGAGACAGCGGACGTCGAGGACCACCTCGCCATCCGCGATCCTGCCAATAACCGGCATTCCGCCGGCGCGCAGGCGCTCGAGGAAAGATTCCGGTGCACCCACGTTGAGGATGCACGCAAAGGAAGGCAACCGGGCCAGCGGCATGGCGCCCCCGCCCACCTGTCCCACCACCCCGTCCACTCGGGCACTCACGCCTTGCTCGGCCAGCAAGTCCTGAAGCCGCAGCGCGCGGGCGCGCAGCTCCTGGGACGACTGGGCGAGCAGTCTGTACGTGGGCACGGCCCCTGGCTTGCCGTCCCGATACAACTCCAGCGTGGCCTCCAACGCGGCCACCGTCAGCTTGTCCACCCTCAACGCCCGGGTGAGCGGATGCGCCTTGATGCGCGCGAGCAACGCCGAGCGTCCCACCACCACGCCCGCCTGCGGCCCGCCCAACAGCTTGTCCCCCGAGAACGCCACCACATCCGCTCCCTCGGCGACCACCTCGGCCACCGTGGGCTCCTGTCCCATCCCCTCTCCCACCATGGGGACCAGCGCCCCCGAACCCAGGTCCTGGAACACGGGCACCCCGCGCTCCCGGCCCAGCGTCGCGAGCGCCCCCACGCTCGCCTCCTCGGTGAAGCCCACCACCGCGAAGTTGGAGCGGTGCACCTTCACCAACAGGCCCGTGTCGTGGCCCACCGCGGCCGCGTAGTCGGACAGCCGCGTGCGGTTGGTGGTGCCCACCTCCACGAGCCGCGCGCCCGACTGCCGCATGACGTCCGGCACCCGGAAGCCTCCGCCAATCTCCACCAGCTCCCCGCGCGACACGACACACTCGCGGCCGGACGCCAGCGCGGCCAGCACGAGCAGCACCGCGCCCGCGCAGTTGTTGACGACGAGCGCGTCCTCCGCGCCGGTGAGCTGACGCAAGAGCCCCACCACCGGCGCGTAGCGGCTGCCCCGCTCGCCCTCGTCCAGGTCGTACTCGAGGTTCGAATAGCCCCGCGCCACCTGGGCCACCCGCGCCACCGCCTCCGGCGCGAGCGGCGCGCGCCCCAGGTTGGTGTGCAGCACCACCCCCGTGGCGTTGAGCACCGCGCGCAGCCCCGGCGTGGACAGCGTGCTGAGCGCCTCGCCCACGTCCGCGTCGTCGAAGGGGCGCGGGTCGCCCTGGAGCAGGCGCGCGCGCACGCGGTCCACGGCCAGCCGCAGCGCGGACACGGCCCTGGCGCGGGGAACACCAGACAGCAGCGGTTCCAGCGACGGCCGTCGCAGGAGCTGCTCGATGGAGGGGAGTGCGCGCAGCAGCGCGTTCTTCCCGCCGTCTACGCTGTTCGACGGGGGGCCCACGCTCGCGAGTCTAGGAGACGCACGCCCCGCACGCCAAGCCAGCGGCGGTGTCAGCCAGGTGACGTCCCGCTCACGCGCGGGCGTCTTCCTGGATTCCCCGCTCGACTCACGGCGCCGTCAGATAGAGGCTGATCTCCTCGGTGGCGCCGGGCAGGCGCATGTGCCGCTCGAAGCGCAGGCCCATCCGCTCCAGCAGCTTGATGGAGCTGACGTTGTCCTTGGAGACGATGGCGGCGACGCGCGAAATCTTGTGGTCCTCCCGGGCGTGGCGCAGCACCGCCTCGGCGGCCTCCCGCGCGTAGCCCTGGCTCCAGTAGGCGGGCTTGAACGCGAAGCCGATGTCGGGGTGCTCCAGCGAGTCGCGCTTGAGCAGGCCGCACAACCCCATGGGCACGCCGTCCTGCCGGCCCTCCACCAGGTACAGCCCGTAGCCCAGCTGGGCGTACTGCGTCAGGGGCACGTTGGTGATGTAGTCGTGCGCGCCCTCGATAGTGCGCACGCCACGGTCTCCGATGAAGCGCAGCCACGCGGGCTCGTTCAACATCCCCAGGATGAAAGCGGCGTCCTCGTGCGTCACGCGACGCAGGACGAGCCGCTCCGTCTCCACCACTTTCATGAGAAGCTTTCTCCGCGAAGCCCGTGCACTTGTAGGAGCGATACATGTGTCGCGCCCACTCGCGAGCCCACCTCGGAGGATGTACCAAGGATGTCCACCGCCTCAAGCCCCGACGCCCGCTTCCAGATTGAAGTCCTCAAGCTGCTGCTCCAGGTCGCCAGCGGAGACGAGGGGGTCAGCCGGGAGGAGATCGACCACATCATGGCCACGGCCCGGGGGATGAGCGTTCCCCTGCCGGACCTGGAGCAGCTGGCGAAGTGCCTGCAGAACGGGACGCCGCTGCCCGCGCCCAACCTGGGCATCCTCAAGGCCGACCCGAAGGCCGTCATCGACGCGGCGCATGACCTCATCGCCAGCGACGGGCACATCCACCCGAGCGAAATCGAGATGCTGCGTCAGCTCCGCGAGCTGCTCGGCGTGGCGGCCTGACACCTCGGAGCAGGGCCACCGGGACGCATTGCGCGTCCCGGCGGTCTGCCTGCACGACGACTACGGGTCGACCTCGTCGACCTCCAGCTCACTGCCCGCGCCGCTCAGCAGCTCGAGCAGCTCCGCCGCGCCACCCTCGCTGTCGACCAGCGCCGTCAGCTTGCCGCCACCGAGGAACTGCATGATGAACTGCTTTTGCATCTCCGCCCGGCCACCCTGGACCTCGCCCAGGACGGTGAGCGTGTGCGGCTCGTCGTGTCCGACGACACGCTCGGAGATTTCACAGTTCCCCAGCACGAGCACGTTGGCGTGGAGCTCCGCCGTGCCGACCCGCAGGTCACCGAGGACGAGCATCCCGCCCGGCCCCTTCAACACCAGCGTCTCCACATCCACGTTCCCCGTCACCACCACGCAGTCGTTCGAGGCGAACGTCCGGGAGGTGTCCTTCAGGTTTTCGTGGAGGTCGATGCCATCCCGCAGCATCGAGAAGATATCGACGGGCGCGGCCAACAGGCCGTCCTCGTCCAACGTGGTGAGCTGCTCATCCGCGGCCTCGAGGGCCTCTGCACGATCTTGGAGCTTCTTGGGGAAAGGAGTCATGTACCCCTCCGTCCATATCGCGAATCCCGCTCCCGGGAAGCAGGAAGAGACCATCCCCCGCGAACATGACGAACGCGCGCCAATGGACAGGTGGCTCGCCCCGTCGCACCCCGGGCAGGTGACCGCCCGCCCGGACAAGCACGGACGGTCACAGCCCCGGAGTCACCCGTCGCTCACGGCCTCAGCTTGACGTGCAGCAGGTCCAGCCGGCGGGAGGTCGGCGTGTACCAGGTGCCATCCACCTCGATGGACCGCCCCAGGTCTCCTGTCAGCACCACGCCGCCCGTCACCGCCGTCAGCCGGGGGGACTGGAGCGGCTCGAACACCCTCACCCAGCGCGTCTGCAGCGTCGACGAGAAGCTGGCCACGGTGGGTCGCTGTGGCGCCACCGTCTCCGGCAGCCCCACGGAGCCCAGCCCCAACAGGCCGCCGTGCCCCGCCTGGACCGTGAACAGGTTCCCGTTGGCGTCCGCGACCAGCGAGCCCAGGCCATAGGAGCTCGTCGTGCTCAGCGGGAACTGCCGCAGCGTCAGCTCCGCGCCCGTGGAGGTGAGCCTGCCGAGGATCGCCTCGCGGGGACCATCGTAGTTGTCGTCCGGCTCCGCGCTGACATACGGGGTGCCCGCGAAGGTGAAGCGGCCGTCGAAGTCGCCCGTGAAGGCCACGCCCCCATCCGGCAAGACCGCCACCTGGTACAGGTCCGCGAACACCGTGTCGTAGGACGTCGGCAGCAGCCAGTGCCACTGGTGGTCGCCCGTCACGCTCCAGCGCGCCACGAACACCCCACCCCGCGCGAGCGCGCCCGCGCCGAAGTCGGTGCCCGGCCCGGCCCAGCCGCCCACGGTGATGTTCTCCTGCGCGTCCACCGCGACGCTCACCGCCTGGGTGCCCCGCATGGCGTTCGTCTTCAGCACGCGCGCCCACTGGTAGGCGCCGTCCCACTGGAGCTTGAGGACGAAGGAGTTCGGGTACTCGTCGTCGTAGGGGAACGGCTTGCCGGCGTCGACCTCGCCGCCGCCGAAGTCCGTCTTGCCCCAGAAGCCGCCCGTCACCACCGCGCTGCCGTGCGCGTCCGTCGCCAGGTCGTGCACGAACATGGGATTGTCGAGCAGCTCGTCGTCCATGCGGAACCACGCCGTGTAGCCCCGCGTCCAGTCCACCGCGCCCGACGGCGTCAGCTTCATCACGAACATGCCCGTGCCCCGGGGCAGCGCGCCCTTGCCCAGGTCCGGCGTGCCCCGGTACTCACCGGCGACGAGCACGTTGCCCAGCGTCGTCACCGTCACCTTGCGGAACTCCACGCCCGGCTGGGCGAACGTCAGTCGCCACGTCACCGAGCCATCCGCCCGGTGCAGCGTCACCACATCCGTCTGCTCGGCCCAGGACTCGCCGTCCCGCGTCTGCTCCTGCGTGCCCACGACGGCGAAGCCACCGTCCGGCGCGGGCGCCGTGTCCCGCGCGCGCTCGGCCGAGGCGTTGTTCGTCTGCTTCACCCACGCCGTCGTCCCCGAGGGCTGCGTGCCCCGGTACGAGCAGAAGGGCGCGCTCTCCGTGACGACGACCAGCCGGGGCGCCGCGTCCAGGAGCCCCTTCGCGCTGGCATCCCCCGTCGCGAAGCTCAACCCCTTGGAGGAGTCGGCGAGCAGCCCGAAGGCGTACCGCCCCGAGGCCGTCACCACGCTCGTCACGTCGTACTCCACCCACTGGTCCTTCTTCACCGCGCCCGCGTCCCCCACCAGGTCCGTCATCGCGGGCGGGTGCTGCCAGGTCGCGGCCGCCGGGTCGAACGGCTGCGCCTGGTAGAGCAGCGGCCCGTTGTCCGTCGCCTCCAGGGCGTAGAGCTGGAGCAGCACGCGGCGCACCGGCGTCGCGTCGAGCTGGACGTCGAACTCCAGGAAGCCGTTCATGCCCGGCGAGCCATCCACGCGCATCGACGCCTCGCGGTGGAACGTCGTCGTCGGACGCTCGGCGCTCACATAGGTGTCGTGCCGCAGCTCGCTCACCTTCGAGACCAGCTCCCGGCGCGTCATGCACGCATCCGTCGGCGCGGCCCTGGGCGCCCCCGTCCACACCAGCAGCCGCGGGCCTCCGCTCCCGGACCAGGACTCCTTCGAGTGGAAGAGCATCGCGTCACCCGACGTCCCGTACACGCCGAAGGTGAAGTTGCCGTTGCCACGCACCAGGTCCGTCACCTCGTAGTCCACGTACCCGGATGGCGCCAGGTAGGGCAGCCGGTCGACCTCCGCGCCCACCTTCGTGGGGCGGGTGTTCCAGGAGACGCTCATCTCGCTCCAGGGCCCCTGCGTGGCGTAGACCGCCGGTCCCCCCGTCGTCCCATCCAGGCCCACGTGCATCCGCAGCACCGCGCGCTGCACCGACTCCGTCAGGCCCAGCACGTCGAAGCGCAGGTGCACCTCGCGGTCGGGCGACTGCCCCACCCGCAGGTCCGTGGCGAAACCGCCCTCGGTGGACGTCGGCGCGTCGGCGGAGACATACGTGTCGTCGCTCGCGGTGAAGACCACCGGAGGGCTCGACACCGTGATGGGTAGCGCGGGGTGCGGAGGGTGGTCGTCCGCGGACTGGACGGTGAGGACCAGCTGGGGGCGCAGTGACGTGTTCGGATGCTCGCTCGACGCAATCGTCACGCCGTCCGTGCTGTCGGCCACCAGGTGGACGTCCGTGAAGGCGCTCGTGGAGATGTGCATCCCGGTGATGTCCAGCTCGATCCACGTGCCACTGGCCACCGCCCCCGCGCTGCTCAACGCGGAGAACCCATCCCGGGTCGGCCGCGTGTTCCAGGTCGTCAGCTCGTTCCAGGCCCGCCCCCCGATGCGAGGGTCATGCGCCGTGGGCCCGTCCGCCGAGCCATCCAAGGCATACACCCGCAACCGGGCCGTGGTGATGGTGCCGTCCACCGGAGCGACATAGAAGCGCAGGTACGCCTCCGACTCGGGTGACTGGTCCACCTCCATCGTCGGCTGCGAGCCGAAGCTCGTCGCCGGCGAGGCCGCCGACACATACGTATCCGCCGCCGCCACGATCGCCACCGTCTGCGTGACGAGCTCCTGCTCGTGGCTCCCCGTCTCCGGGTCAACCCCTGCTCCTGGTTGGGCACTTCCACACCCATTCAGGAAGAAAAGTGCCACTCCCAGACTCCAACCCACTGCGCCAACTGTCCACCGTTTCACGTGACCTCTCCCTCGCGTACTGCCACTGAATTGGGAAAGCAACAGGTGCGCCAACGCGTGTGAGTCATTGAGCCACTCGCAGTGTCTACGATTGACATGAAAATGCGACCGCCCGGTCAGCGGACCGAGCGGTCGCGAACATCACGTCAGGGATTGCGGGTCAGCGCCGGAGCTTGAAGTGCAGCAGGTCCAAGCGCTGGGCCGTGGAGGTGTACCAGGTGCCCTCCAGCTCGAAGGCCCCCGCGAAGTCACCGCTGACGATGACGCCCTCGCCCGCGGGCGTCAGGCGAAGGTCCGACTGGAGCACGTCGAGCACGCGGACCCAGCGCGGCTCCAGCGCGGCCGTGAAGCTCGCCACCGTCGGACGCGGCGGCGAGGTGACGCCCGGCGGCCCCACTTCGCCCAGCCCGAGCAGCCCGCCGAAGCCCCCCAGCGACACCACCAGGTTGCCCGCACCGTCCAGGACCAGGTCGTGGAAGAAGCTGGAGTGAGCGGGCGTCTGCTGGAAGTGCCGCAGCGACACCTCCTCGCCCGTGGCGCTCAAGCGGCCGAGGACCGCGTCCCAGGGACCTCCCTCGTACTCGTCCGGCTCCTTGCTGAGGTAGGTGCGCCCACCGAAGACGAGGCCTCCCTCGAAGCTCGCGGCGAAGGCCACGCCTCCGTCCGGAAGCACGACGACCCCCGTCATCCTGGAGTGGTTCACGCCCATCACCCGGGACCACTGATAGGCGCCGCTCGGGCTCCATCGCACGACGAACAGGCCATTGCGGTAGACGGGGCCATCACCGAAGTCGATGCCCTGCCCCGTGGTGCCGCCCACGGTGATGTTCTCCTGCGCGTCCACCGTGAGGGCCGTGGCCTGGGCGCCTCGGATGCCCGGTGACTTGAGGGTCCTGGCCCACGCATAGGCCCCATCCCACTGGAGCTTCACGATGAAGCTGTTCGGGCGGGAGTCGTCGTAGGGGAAGGTCTTGCCGGAGTGCAGCTCCCCGCCACCGAAGTCCGTCTTCCCCCAGAAGCTGCCCGTCACCACCGCGCTGCCATGCGCGTCCGTGGCCAGGTCGAACACCGCCATCGGGTTCTCGTGGCGCACCGTGCCGTCGTCGAACCAGGCGGTGTAGCCGCGCGTCCAGTCCACCGCTCCCGACGGCGTCAGCTTCATCACGAACAGGCCCGTGTTCCCGGCCAGGGGCAGCGGGCCCTTGCCCAGGTCCGGCGCGCCCCGGTACTCACCGGCGACGAGCACGTTGCCCAGCGTCGTCACCGTCACCTTGCGGAGCTCCACACCCGGCTGGGCGAACTCGCGCGACCACGCGACGCCGCCGTCCTCACGGTGCAGCGTGACGACGTCCGTCTGCGAGGACCAGGGCGTGCTGTCCAGCGTCTGCTCCACCGCGCTCAACACGACGAAGCCGCCACCGGGCACGGGCGCCGTGTCCCTCGAACGCTCGGCCTCCGGACGGCCGGCCTGCGTGCCTGCCAGCGTCCCTCCCGCGGGGTTCGTGCCGCGATACGAGCAGAACGGCTCGCTCTCCGTGACGATGACCAGCCGGGGCGCGGCGTGCAGGATATAGCCCCAGTGCGCGTCGACCGAGGCGAAGCTCAGCCCGTCGGACGAGTCCGGCACCAACCCGAAGGCGTGGCGACCCGGCGCCGTCACCTCGTTCGTCACGTCGTACTCCACCCACTGGTCCTTCTTCACCGGGCCCAGGTCTCCGAAGGGGTAGAGCGTGGTGGGCTGCTGGTGCCAGTTGATGGTGTACGGGTCGAAGGGCCGGGCCTTGAAGATGCGCGGGCCGCTGCCCGTCGCCTCCAGGGCGTAGAGCTGGAGCAGCACACGGCGGACCTGTCCCGGGAACGGCTGCACGTCGAAGTCCAGGTAGCTGACGGCTCCCGGCGATGCGTCCACGCGCAGCGTCGCCTCGCGATGGAACGTCCGGGTGCCGTGGAGCGCGTCGACATAGGTGTCATGCAGCGGGAGCACCGTCGTCGTCTGGAGCTCGCGGCGTGTGAGGCAGGCATCCATCGGCGCCTCGCGGGGAGTCCCCGTCCAGATGAGGAGCTGGGGAGGATTCGCCGACGACAGGTCGGACTCGCGCGAGTGGAACGTCACCGCGTCCGCGGACCTCCCGTAGAGCCCCAGCGTCACGCTCCCATTGCCGCGCACGTGCGCCGTCACGTCGTAGTCGACATAGCCCCAGGGCTCCAGGAACGGCATGCGGTCCAGCTCACGGCCCGTCTTCGTCGGGCGGGTGCTCCAGGTGACGCTCGCCTCATTCCAGGGGCCCTGGGTCGCGAAGACGGACGGGCCGCCCGTCGTGCCGTCGAACCCCAGGTGGAGCCGCAGCACCGCGCGCTGCACGGTCTCCGGCAGCCCCTGGACGTTGAAGCGCAGGTGCACCTCGCGCTCCGGGGCATTGCCCACCACGAGCGTGTCGGCGCTGCCTCCCGCGGACGACGTCGGCGCGTCGGCGGAGACGAACGTGTCGGCGACGGCGACCAGGGTCAGCGGAGGGGTGACCACCGCGAGGGGCACCAGCGGGTTCGTGGGGTGGTCCGGCGCGCTCTCGACGGTGAGCAGCAGTTGGGGGCGCAGGGCGGGGTCGGGATGCTCGCTGGAGGCGATGGTGACGGCGTCGTCCCCATCCGCCTTCAAGAAGAGGTCATTGAAGGCGTTGGGACCGACGTGGACGTTGGTGACGTCGAACTCCATCCACGAGCCATCCGGCACCACCGCCGACGTCGCGAGCCACGAGGTGGCGTGCACGGGCCGCGTGTTCCACGTCGTCTCCTCGTTCCAGCTCCGGTACACGCCCGGCCCATGGGCGGTGGGCCCATCCGAGGAGCCCTCCATCGCATACACCCGCAGCCTCGCCGTGGTGATGCGCCCCTCCGGGATGGGGTCGACGAAGAAGCGCAGGTACGCCTCCGACTCGGGAGCGCGCCCCACGACCATTGTCTGTGATGAGCCGAAGCTCGACGTCGGCTGCGCGGAGGACACGTGCGTGTCCGCCATCGCGATGATGCTCACCGTGCGCGTGACCAGCGCGTCACGTTCCTGCTCGATGACTTCCGTCTGTGAAACCGAAACACCTTCCTGGGCACCCCCGCACCCACCCAGGAAGACCAGTGCCACTCCCAGACCCCCACCCACGGCTCCCACTGTCCACCGATTCACGTCATCTCTCCCTCGCGTGCTGCCATTGCGATGGGAAAGCAACAGGTGCGCCAACGCGTGCGGGCGCGAGCCCCACCGTGGGTGCCCGCGCCCGTCCCCCGCGCAACGAAGATTCGAGCCTCGCTAGGGCCGCAGCAGCAGGTGCAGCACGTCCGAGCGGCGTGACGTCGGCGTGTACCAGACGCCATCCACCTCGAACGCGCTGACCAGGTCTCCCGTGAAGAGGATGCCGCCCGGCTGCGGCGTGAGCAGGAGGTTCGACTGGAGCAGGTCGAACACCCGGACCCAACGCGTCTCCAGCGCGTCCGTGAAGCTGGCCACCGTGGGCCGGTACGGCGCCTCCGACTCCGACGGGCCCACGTCTCCCAGGCCCAGCAGACTCCCGCCGCCCGCCTGCGTCGTCACCAGGTGCCCCTGGGCGTCCACGATGAGGTCCTGGAACGTCAGCTCACGGAACGTGCGCAGCACCACGTCCGCCCCCGTGGCGCCCAGCCGACCGAGCATCGTGTCCCGAGGCCCGCCGTCGTACTCATCCGGCTCGCGGCTGGCGTAGGGCTGGCCCGCGAAGTCGAAGCGGCCACCGAAGTCTCCGATGAACGCGACACCGCCGTCCGGCATGACGGCCAGGGCACGCAGGCTGCTGAAGTAGACCGGGATGACACGCACCCAGCCGAGCGCACCGCTCGCGTCCCACCGCGCCACGAACGGACCGATTCGCGCGTCCGGTCCCGCGCCGAAGTCCGTCGCCCTCCCCGCCCAGCCGCCCACGGTGACCTGCCCTCCGGCGTCCACCGCCACGCTCGTCGCCTCCGTGCCGCGCAGCGTGTCCGCCAGGAGCAGCTTCGCCCACTGATAGCCCCCCTGCCCGTCCAGCTTCAGCACGTACGAGTTCGGATACGTGTCGTCATAGGGGAACGGCTTGCCGGAGTAGACGGGCCCGGCGCCGAAGTCCGTGTAGCCCCAGAAGGTGCCCACCAGCACCGCGCCGCCCTGCGCGTCCGTGGCCAGGTCGAGCACCTGCATCGGATTGTCGAGCCGCTCGTCGGCCCGCTGGAACCACGCGGTGTAGCCCCGCGCCCACGCCACCGCGCCCGACGCCGTCAGCTCCAGCACGAACATGCCGGTGCCCTGGGGCAGCGCGCCCGTCCCCAGGTCCGGTGTCCCGGCGTAGGAGCCGGCGGCGAGCACGTGTCCCCGCGCCGTCACCGCCACCCTCGAGAAGGAGACCTGCGCCTGCGTGAAGGCCCGCGTCCACACGACGCTCCCGTCCGCGCGGTGCAGCGTGACGACGTCCGTCCGCTCGGCAGACGGAGGGGCATCCCGCGTCTGCTCCTGGTGGCTGAGGACGACGAAGCCCCCGCCTGGCGCGGGCGCGGTGTGGTGCGAGCGCTCCGCCTCCGCCGCCGTGGACTGCTTCACCCACGCCGTCGTCCCCGAGGGCCGGGTGCCCCGGTACGAGCAGCGCGGCGCCGCGTCCTTGACGACGACGAGCTGGGGCGCGGCGTCGAGGATGCCGCGCTCGCTGGCCTCGGACGAGGCGAAGCGCAACCCATCCGCCGAGTCCGGCACCAACGCGAAGGCATGACGCCCCGACGTCGTCACCACATCGGTCACGTCGATCTCCACCCAGGAGTCCCGCGTCACCGCGCCCAGGTTCGCGAGGGCGCTCCCGCTCACGACGGGGCGATGGGCCCAGTCCGTCGTCGCCTCGTCGAACGGCCGCGCCGAGAACACCTGCGGTCCATTCGCCGACGCATCCAGCGCATACAGGCGCAGCAGCACCCGGCGCACGGGCTGCGTGCCCAGTTGCACGTCGAAGTCCAGGAAGCCCTCCGCTCGAGGTGCCCCATCCACGCGCAGCGAGGCCTCGCGGTGGTACGTCGTCGACGGCGTCTCCGGCGTCGCATACGTGTCATGGAGCGGAGGGATGGTGGTCGCGATGACCTCCTGTCGCGTCATGCAGTCATCGCCCGGCTCGCTCCGAGACGCCCCCGCCCACACGAACAGCCGAGGCTCCAGGTCCGCGGCCTCGCGCGAGTGGAACGTCACCTCGTCCCCGGAATTGCCATACAGCCCGAAGGTGACGTCCCCGTTGCCACGCACCTGGTTCGTGACGTCGTACTCCACGAAGCCATAGGGCGCGAGGAACGGCGCCCGGTCCAACGTGCCCCCCACCCGCGCCGGACGCGTGCTCCACGTCAGGCCCGACTCGCTCCACGTGCCCTGGGTCCCGAAGACGGACGGACCGCCCTCCGTACCGTCCGCGGCCACTCGCAAGCGCAACACCGCGCGCTGCACCGTCTCCGTCAACCCCGTCACGGAGAAGCGCAGGTGCGCCTCGCGCCCCGGACTCGTGCCCACGCGCAGCGCCCGCGCCGAGCCACCCTCCGAGGAGCCCGGCGCATCCTCGGAGACGAACGTGTCCGCGCTCGGCGCGAAGGACACCGGCGCACCGGACACCGTCAGCGGCACGGGGCGCGGCGGCGGATGGTCCGACGCGGACTCCAACGTGAGCACCAGTTGGGGACGCAGGGCCGGGTCGGGGTGCTCGCTCGACGCGAGCGTCATGCCGTCCGTGCTGTCCGCGCGCAGGAACACGTCCACGTAGCTGCCCTGGGAGATGGACATGTCGCTGACGTCCAGCTCCATCCAGGTGCCGCTGGCCACGGCGCCCGCGCTGACCACGCCCCAGTACCCGCCCCAGTCCGGGCGGTTGCTCCACGTCGTCAGCTCGTTCCACGAACGCACGCCGGGCGGGTCGTACACCGTGGGGCCATCGACCGAGCCATCCACCGCGAAGACCCGCAGCCGCGCCGTCGTCACCGTGCCGGTGAAGGGCTCGATGAAGAAGCGCAGGTAGGCCTCGGACTCGGGAGCGCGGTCCACCTCCAGCGTGGGCGAGGAGCCGAAGCTCGTCGTCGGCGACGTCGCCACCACGTGCGTGTCCGCGCCCGCGCCGAACGTCACCGTCCGGGTGACCAGCTCCTCGTCGCTCGACTCCGGGCGCGTGTCCGGGGAGGCCTCCACCGGAGGAGTGGAACTCCGTTCCCCATGTTGGGAAGGCCCGCACCCACCCAGGAGCCCGAGCGCCACACCCAGCCCCCACCCCACCGCCCCGACTGTCTTGCGCCGCACGGCACCTCTCCCTCGTGTTCAACGAGGGAGGTCGCTGAGCAACAGGTGCGCCAGCGATTGGCCACCCGAGGACAGATGGAGCCGAGGCACCGCGCCCCCGCCTCCTCGGCAGGGGGGCGCCATCCAGGCTCAATACACGTTGTACTTCTTGCGCAGCGCCTCGTGCTCGTCCGCGTTGCGCGAGGGGTGCAGGTTCTTCTGCGCGTCGTGCAGGTAGTACCAGAACTCGCTCGGCTTCGGCGCCATCGCGGCCTGGAGCGACTCCACCGTGGGCGCGCCGATGGGACCCGGCGGCAGGCCCTTGCGGTGCCGCGTGTTGTAGGGGTCCTCGGGGTCTCGCAGGCGCTTGAGGAACTCCTTGCGGTCGTTCCACTGCGCCAGCACGTAACGTGACGTCGCGTCCACGCCGAGCGGGAAGCCCTTGTCCACGCGCTTCCAGAGGATGCCCGCCACCAGGGGACGCTGCGCGGGCACCGGCTCCTCGCGCTCCAGCATGGAGGCCATCACCACCACCTCGTGCAGCGAGCGTCCGCTCATGGCGATGGCGTCCTTGTTCGGCGTGTAGAAGCGCGCGGCGAAGGCGTCCAGCTGCCGCTGGATGAGGTCCTCCACGTCCACGTCCCCTGGGATGATGCCGTACGTCTCCGGGTAGAGGTAACCCTCCAGCGTGGTGACGGGCAGCGGGAACGGCGCCTTGAAGCGGCTGGGGTTGCTGGCCGCCGCGATGTACTCGCCCGGCTTGATGAGGTTCGCCGCGACGAGCGCCGCGTCCGTGTCGCGAAGCCGCCAGCCCTCCACCACCACGAACGGGATGTCGTCCGGGAGCGGGTTGCCCTCCAGCGCCTTGGCCAGCTCCGCCACCGTCATGGACGGGCTCACCGGATGACGCCCCGCCTTGGGCGAGAACCCACCCCGACGGAACAGGTGGTAGCGCCAGACCCTGGTGTCCGAGAGCAACCCCTGCGTGACGAGCAGGCCGCCCAGGCCCCTGCCCGAGGTTCCCTTGGGGACGGTGAACTCCACCACGGGCGCACCCGGAGCGGCGACGGCCTTGTTGACCGCCCCCTCCATCACCACGAAGGCACCCACACCCGCCACCGCCGCCAACACGATGACCACTGCCAGAGCCGCGAGGACTTTCTTCATCGCGGCGCAGGGTAGCACCGCCGACGCGGCCTGCATCCTTCCGTGTCATCGGATGTCCGCTCCCAGGCGCTCCCCTGCTGGCCAGCCTGGTCGGCTCCCTCCGCCTGGCACCCGAATCGCCGTCCGTCCGCGCGCCCGGGTTCAATGGCGTCCCCTGATTCGGGTCCCCATCTTCGCGACGGTTGCACCCACCCGAAACGCGAGGACATGCCATGGCGACACAAGCGTCCACAGGGGCCGGGAAGATCTCCGGCAGCTACCTTACCACCCGCGACGGCACGCAGATCTACTTCAAGGACTGGGGCCCCCGGGATGGCCAGCCCGTCGTCTTCTCGCACGGCTGGCCGCTGTCGGCCGACGCGTTCGAGGACCAGATGATGTTCCTGTCGGACCGCGGCTATCGGACCATCGCGCATGACCGGCGGGGCAATGGTCGCTCGTCACAGCCGTGGAGCGGGCATGACATGGACCACTTCGCGGACGACCTCGCGGAGCTGACCTCGGCGCTGGGGTTGAGCAAGGCCGTGCACGTGGGCCACTCGACGGGCGGTGGCGAGGTGGCCCGGTACATCGGCCGGCATGGCACCTCGCGCGTGGCGAAGGCGGTGCTCATTGGCGCCGTGCCCCCCATCATGCTCAAGACGGACTGGCACCCCAACGGGCTCCCCATGAAGGTGTTCGACGACATCCGCGCGGGCGTGCGCTCCGACAGGGCGTCGTTCTTCCGCGAGCTGAGCCTGGCGTTCTTCGGCTTCAACCGCCCGAACGCGAAGGTCTCCGAGGGACTTCGTGACACGTTCGTCATGCAGGGGCTGATGGCCTCCATCAAGGCCGAGTACGACACCGTCAAGGCCTTCTCGGAGACGGACTTCCGCGCGGACCTGGCGAAGTTCGACGTGCCCACGCTGGTCATGCACGGTGATGACGACCAGATCGTCCCCTTCGAGGGCGCGGGCAAGCTCACCGCCACCCTGGTCAAGGGCGCGAAGCTCAAGGTCTACCCCGGCTTCAGCCACGGCATGTGCGCGGTCAACAAGGGCATCATCAACGAGGACCTGCTCGCCTTCATCCAGGGCTGACGCCAACACGGGCCGCGCGGACACGCCCCGTTCGCGCGGCCCGTCGTTCTTCTCCAGGTGAGGACAGCCCTCGAGCGGATTCGCGTGCGACGCGGACGTCCGACGTCCGTTCATGACGCAAGCCCCCCCGGCCTCGGCTCCCTTCGAGGTCAACCATGTGGTCGTCACGGATGCGAACGCGAGCCATCGCGGCGTTCGTCCTTTGTCTCGGGGTGTCGGGCGTTCAGGGGCGCGCGTGGGGTGCCACGCCACAGTCGGGGCCCGAGCTCTCCACGGAGCGGCCGATGGGGGCCACCCGGACGGGCCCGGCGCACCTGAGCCAGACCGAGTCCGCCCTGGCCTGGGGTACCTCGAGCTACCTCGCGGCCTGGGTGGACGCGCGCCACGGCATCCATGGGGAGGGCGGAGAGGGAACGCAGGTCTACGCGACCCGGCTGAACACCTCGGGCGAGGTGCTGGACCCCGCGGGCATCCGCTTGAGCACGGGCTCCCATGTGCCGCTGTATCACCAGGGCCTCTCCATCGCCGGGGACAGCACGGGCTTCCTCGTGGTCTGGCAGGACGCTTCGCTCGACGGCATCACCGACGCTCCCTTCCGCGGCACGCGAGTGGGCGCGGATGGACAGGTTCTCTGGGCCGGCAGGGAGCTGCTCCGCCCGAGGCCCGGCACCTCCACGCTGACCAGCCTGGCCTTCACGGGAGATGGCTATCTGCTGGTGTGGAACGAACGACCGGACGGCGGGCCGGGACGACGCATTCGCGCGGCTCGGGTGGAGCTCGACGGAACGGTGCTCGAGCCCAGGGGCGTGGACCTGGGAGAGGGAGGGTCCTCGAGAGTGACCTGGACACCCCAGGGCGGGTTCATCGTCTATGCGGCCCAGGGAGTCTGGGGCGTCCGGGTGAACGCGCGCGGAGAGGCCCAGGAGAGCGCGTTCCGCATCAGCGCGCCCGGCGCAGAGGGGACTGGCAGCCCCCGGTTCGCGTTCGACGGCACGAACCACCTGGTCATCTGGTCCGAGCCGGACTCGGAAGGCAGCGTGAGACAGAACATCCTGGGCGCGCGAGTCAGCGCCACGCAGGGCGTCCTCGGTGCGCCCTTCGTCATCAACGATGACCCCACCTTCCAGCCCTTTCCGCAGGTCGCCTTCAATGGCGCGAACTTCGTGGTGGCGTGGCAGGACGAGCGGGCGATCGACGGCGCACGCGTCAGCAGCGTGCACGCCAAGCGGGTCGCTCCTTCGGGCGAGGTGCTCGATGCCGACAGCTACCTCGTGCGGAGGAACCCGAGCAACGTCTACCTCTTCCTGGAGGGGATGGCGGCCTCCGGCACGGACCTCCTCCTCGGCTGGCAGAGCGACTTCGCGGCTCCCGGCATCACCCTCCACGCCTCGCGGCTGGACAGCGTGGGGGCGCTCGCGACGGACCACCTCCTGGTCTCGTCGTCGTCCAACACCCAGCTCTCGCCCGCGACGGCCGCGGGTGGCAATCACCACCTGGTGGTCTGGAGCGAGCCGAACGCGCTCCCGCAGGGCTCGGACATCTTCGGCACCTTCCTGGATGACGCGGGCATCGAGGTGACACCGGGCGGCTTTCCCATCACCCAATCCGCGAGGGACCAACAGCACCCCGCCGTCGCGTTCGACGGCACGAACTTCCTGGTGACCTGGACGGAGACCGTGTCCGACACCGTCAGTGTCATGGCGCGACGGGTCCCCGCGTTCGGGGTCCCCGTCAGACCCGAGTTCCGCCTCCGCCAGCTCGAGTCTCCCACCGCTCGACCGCAGCTCGCGTGCGGCCCGAAGACGTGTTTCGTGGCGTGGTACTCCGCGTCCTCCGACCCTGCGTGGGATTCCATCGTCGGCAACTACGTGGACGCGAATGACGCCGTGCTGCCCAGTGGCTCGGCATTGAGGCTCCTGGGGCGCGGCCCCTTGGAGAAGGACCTGTCGGTCTCCTTCGATGGAACGAACTACCTCGTGGTGTACAGCACGGGCTTCGGCAGCACGGGCACGAACCTCAGGCGCGTCGAAGGCAAGCCGATGCCAGCGGCCCCCGATCTGCCCTCCGCCAGTTCCTTCCCCATTCGCGGGGAGTCACCGGGACTGCGCGCTCCATCCGTCGCGTTCGATGGGACGAACCATGTCGTCGCGTGGATGGAGGGCTCGCAGGTCCGCGGCGCCCGCGTGAGCCCCGGTGGGACCGTGCTGGACACCACGCCCTGGGAGCTGTCTCCCGTGGAGTCCTCGCTCGAGCAGCGCCCGACGGTCGTCTCCGACGGCATCTCCTCGCTCGTGCTCTGGGCCTCGCGTCCTCCAGAGGGCTCCATGCTCAACACGATTCACGGCACCCGGACGATGGCGTTCGACAGCACCCCGGGCACGCCCCAGGTGTTGGCCTCCGCGCCGTGGAGCGACACCTTCGCGGCGGGCGCCTCCGTGAAGCGCGGGCAGTTCCTCGTGGCGTACTCGCGGTTCGAGGGACCGCCGCATGGCACGCATCGGCTCTTCACACGCAAGGCCCACTACAACACCGCGCCCCAGGTGACGGACCGCTCGTTCGACCTGGTGGAGAGCACGCCGCTCGACCTCACGCTCACGGCGCGCGACGTGGAGGGTGATGACGTCACGTTCAGCGTCAGCGAGAGGCCAGCGCACGGAGCGGTGACGGGCACACCGCCCGACGTCACGTACACGCCCGGGTCCGGCTTCCTGGGCGAGGACCGCTTCCAGTTCACCGCGACCGATGCCCAGGGCATGTCGAGCACCGCCACCGTCCGGGTGAAGGTCCTCCGCGCGCCCGTGGCGCCTCAGGTGGTGCCGCTCTACGTCGAGTTGGACGAGGACACGAGCGCCACCCTCCGCCTGCGGGCCACGGATGAGAACGGCGACGCGCTGACGTATCTGATCGGCCCGCTGCCCATGCACGGCACGCTCATGGGGACACCGCCGGACCTCTCGTACACGCCGCACCCGGACTTCAGCGGCACCGACTTCTTCGAGTACGCCGCGAGCGACGGCCGCCTCGAGTCCGCGCGGGTCCGGGTGAGCATCACCGTGCATCCCATCGATGACGCGCCGGTCGCCGAGGACTCGTCCTATGTCGTGGACCGGGACGCCTCCGTCGCCATCGTGCTGAAGGCCCACGACGTGGATGGAGACGCGCTCACCTACTCCGTGGCGCAGCCGCGGAATGGGACGCTCACCGGCACCGCGCCGGACCTCGTCTACACACCCTTCCCCCATGCCCGGGAGGACGAGTCGCTCGTCTTCACCGTGAGCGACGGGAAGCGTGTGGCCACGGGCACCGTCACCATCGACGTCCGGTTCCTGAACGTGCCGCCCTTCGCCGTGGATCAACAGGTCTCCGTCAACCCCGGCGAGAGCATCGACATCGAGCTCGACGTCGAGAACGTGGACGGTGACGTGTTGACCTACGAGCTCACCGAGCGGCCCGCCTCGGGCACGCTGTCCGGCGAGCCTCCCCACCTGCGGTTCCAGGCGAGCGACTCGTTCACCGGCCAGGTGTCCTTCACCTACGTCGTCAGCGATGGTCTGGAGTCAGCGACCGGCCGCGTGTTCATCCGGTCTCTGGCCAGACCGGTGGAGCCGCCCGCCGGGAAGTCGGGAGGATGCTCGTCGTCCGGCGGCGCACCGTCGCTGGTGCTGGTGCTCGGCGTCCTCGCCCTGATCGCGCGGCGACAGCGCGTCCTCGGCCTCGTGAGGGCACGCGCCACGAAGCACCTCGGCTGAAACCGGGAGTCATGCGTGGGCCCGCGTCGCTTCGGGCCCACGCGCGGCATTCGAGCCCACCTCATGGAAGCCTGGCTTCAGCCGTCCCGCGGGCGCGACGGTGCCCCACGCATGCGGAAGTCATGATGATTCCGTGATGAGCGCCTTCGCCCCTTCGGGTTGAAGTGCCACCGACGAAACACCCCCCCGGCCTCGACTCCCAGCGAGGTCAGACATGTCTTCATCGTGGATGCGAGCGCGAGCCATCGCCGCGCTCATGGTGTGTCTTGGGATGTGCATGAGGCCGAGCCCTGCATGGGGCACCACCTCATCGAGGAATGTGTCCGGCGCGGCTGTATCTCGCGGGCCCGACACCGCGACGCACGACGCCTGGTCCGCAGGGCAGCTCGGGCACTTCCTGGCCCCATCGCACGGATTGGACCCGGTTCCGGCCCAGGGCACCCCGCCCTTCCTCTCATCGGAGCGCGACGTGGGCGTGCGGCAGCTCGGCCCCGCACGCAGGACGCAGTCCACACCGAGGGCCGCGTCGGATGGGACGAACTTCCTGGTCGTGTGGATCGACGACCGGGACGAACGCAACGCGAGCCAGCTTCGCGCGACACGCGTGAGTCCGTCGGGAGAGCTGTTGGACCCGCTCGGGATTGCGCTGCCGGGGAGCGAGACCCGGCATCCGCCCGCCGTGGTCTTCGACGGCACGAACTACCGCGTCGTCTGGGTGGGCCAGGCCCCGACGGGAGGAACGCTCCTCAACAGCGTCCGGGTCCGTCCGGACGGCACTCTTGTCGAGGCCACGCCGCAGGTCATCGTCCCCGCCCCCTCCGCGTCCCATCGGGAGTTCGTCGAAGTGACGCTCGTCTCCAACGGGGTGGACCTCCTCCTCGTCTGGGGCGAGCGGGAGGTCGCCTCCTCCGAGACGCCTCAGCTTCGCGCGACCCGGGTGAGCCTGGACGGGCTCCCGGCGACCCCCGTCGGCCACGAGATGTACCACGGGGGTGACGCGAGGGTGGCCTGGAGTGGCTCGGAGTATCTCGTCGTCTCCAATGGGGTCTTCCTCTCCAACAACGCCCTCTGGGGCGCGAGGCTGGACGCGAGCGGCGCGCTCATCGAGCGCATCTTCCTGGAGCGGCCCCAGGGGCGCATCCTGGGGCATCCCGCCATCGACTCAGACGGCGAAGGGTACTTCGTCACCTGGAGCGAGGCCCACGACGTCAACCGCACCGCCGTCGCGGTCATGGGAGCACGCGTGAGCGCCGCGGGCGTGATGGCGACCGCCGTCACGCTCTTCTCCGGCGCGGGTGACCGACGGCCCGTGGGCGTGGCGTTCGACGGCACGAACCACGTGGTGGCCTGGACTGACTACGCGGGGGGCGAGCCCTACGACTCGGGTGGCCTGCGCGCCACGCGCATCAGTCGCGCGGGCGCCGTGCTCACCCCGGCCAGCATCGTCCTCCGGAGGAACACCGTGGATGGAGCACGTCAGGCCACCGGGCTGGCGCTGAGCCAGGGCTCCGTGCTCGTCGCGTGGCACGACGCCTCCCACGCGAGTGATGAGCAGGACACGTGGGCCTCGGTGATGAGCCTGTCGGGAACCGTCCTGAAATCAGAGCAGCGGCTCAGCAGCTCCACGAATACGCAGACCTTCCCCGCCATCGCCACGGATGGCCATGGGTACCTGGTCGTCTGGACGAACCGAACCCGGACGCCCCGGTTCGAGGACATCCATGGAACCTTCCTGAGCGCGGCGGGCACGGAGCTGACGCCTGGAGGCTTCGTCATCAGCGACGCCGTGGGAGTCCAGCGGTTCCCCACCGTCGCGTTCGATGGGACGCAGTACCTGGTGGTCTGGCAGGACGAGCGCGCCACGCCCCAGAAGCCCAAGCTTTACGGTCGGAGGATTCCGCCGCCCGGCCACGGAGCGCTCGGAGCCGAGTTCCCCATCTCGACGGAGTACGAGTACAACATGGACCAGCAGGTCGCCTGCGGCGGTGGCGCATGCCTGGTGACCTGGGGGAGCGGCTACCAGATCCTCGCGGCGCGCGTGAGCGCGGCGGGCGTGGTCCTGGATCCTCAGCCCATCGTCCTGACGCCGGACGTGTGGAACGTCATGGCCGCGCCCTCCGTCTCGTTCGACGGAGCGGACTTCATGGTGATCTGGAACCGCTACCTCGGAGACGGGGTTCATCAACTGGAGGGAGTTCGCGTCGACAAGGATGGACTCCTCCTGGAACCGGGGCGATTCGTGCTCGGGGAGCCGAACAAGGACCTGGTGAGCCGACCCGGGCTGGCGTTCGATGGGCAGAACCACCTCATGGTCTGGGGGGAGCAGACGACGGTGCGGAGCCAGCGCGTGAGCAGGGCCGGGACCCTCCTCGACCTGGAGCCGCGGGTGCTCGCCTCTGGGCTCGAGGGTCCGAGCACGCCGAACCTTGCATTCGATGGAGAGGGGTTCCTCGTCAGCATCGTGAGCAGGCTGTCCGGGGAACCGTGGCACCACCCCTGGCGGGTCTGGGCCCGGCGCGTGTTGCCCTCGGGCGAAGCCTCGGGAGACCTGATGGAGGTGGCGCCGGACCAGGACCCACACGCGCCTCAAGGCTCGAGCATCGCCTCGGTGGGCCCAGGGCACTTCATGCTGGTCTCCTCGCGACTCAGGGGCGAGCCCCACGCCGCACCGAGGGTCCACACGCGGGAGGTCGCCTACAACGCGGGCCCCGAGGCCGAATCGGGACACGCCGTGCTGGATGAGGACACGCCTCGGCCCATCACGCTCACGGGCACGGACCCGGAGGGCGATGCGCTCGGATTCGTCATCACGGAGCCTCCCGCGCACGGCACGCTGACGGGCACGCCGCCGAAGGTCGTCTACACGCCGGACGAGAACTTCCATGGGACGGACCAGTTCCGGTTCCTCGTCAGGGACCGTGGCGCGCCCTCGGATGAGACCACCGTGTCGCTGACGGTGACATCGAAGGAGGATGTCCCCGTCGCGAAGGCGCTCACGCTCTCACTCCAGGAGGACACGGCGGCGCAGCTCGTGCTCGACGGTTCGGATGGAGATGGAGACCCGCTGATGTTCACCGTCACGGTGCAACCCGCGCACGGCACGCTGACGGGCACACCGCCGAGGCTCACGTACACGCCACACGCGGACTTCCATGGCGTGGATGCCTTCGAGTTCGTCGCGAACGATGGCAGGCAGGCTTCGACGCCCGTTGCCGCGTCGCTCACGGTGACACCCGTCAATGACGCACCCATCGCCCAGGCCGGCCGCTTCACGGTGTCCGCGGCGGGGAGCGTCGAGGTGATGTTGGAGGGCAGCGACATCGATGGCGATACGCTGGCGTACCGCGTGACCCGGCAGCCCCTGAGGGGAGCGCTCTCGGGCACACCGCCTCGCCTCGTCTATCGCGCGGATGAAACGGAGCCGGGGGAGGATTCGTTCGAGTTCTCCGTCAGCGATGGCTCGCTCGGCGCGACGGCGATGGTGACGATTGAGGTCACCCAGCGGAGGAACCAGGCCCCTGTCATCCGGGAGCAGACCTTCGTCGTCCCGCAGGGCGAGTCCATCGACATCGTGCTGGATGCGGAGGACCCGGACGGCGATGCATTGACGTATGCCATCACCCAGGCGCCCGCGTCGGGCACGCTCACGGGGGAGGCGCCGACGCTGACCTATCGCGCCAGCTCTTCGTTCGCGGGTGAGGCGTCGTTCACGTACACGGCGTCCGACGGGCTCGAGACCGTCATGGGACGGGTGCGCATCGAAGTGCAGGCGCCCCCGGCTCCGCCCAGGACTCCGTCATCCAGTGGCTGCTCGGCGTCACCGGGCGCGTCTTCCGTCCCCGTCCTCTTCGCGTGCTTCGCGCTGACGCTGCTCGCGCGTCGGAACAAGGGCACGTCCATCGCTCGCGTCCTGAAGCGACCCGGCTGAATCCGTCCTCTTCGAGTGCTTCGCGCCGACGCGGGCTCGCGAGGCGAAGCAAGGGCACGTCCATCGGGCGCGCCCTGAAGCGACTCGACTGAGTATCGGCCTCGGGCCCTCGCGATGGTCCGGCGTGGGGGCGCGTTGACGACGGTCCTGGGATGAGGAGGAGGTCGGCGCGGCGACGTCCGGCCTGGATGCGCCGTGACCCGATGCCGGAGGGACGCAGCCACGCACAGGCAGCCTCCGCTTCGACTGCGCGGACAGACAGGCCGATGCCCACGGCGGAGTCACACTTGCGCCGGAGCATGTACCGGACTGCGAGCAACACGGTCGACGGATGCGCCCCAAGTGCCCTCGCGCCCCTGGCGGCGCGCCATGCTCGCTCACGGCCCTGCAGCGTGAGCGAGCCGCTGTGCCCTCACTCCCGGTTCGCGGTCTTGATGACGGGCAGCTTGGGCGCCCGGCCATAGAGCAACTGGTAGGTGTTGTACGAGCGCAGCACGCGCTTGATGTAGCCGCGCGTCTCGGAGATGGGGATCTCCTCCACCCACGCGTCGAGCGGAAGGTCCGGCTTGTCCGCGCGCCAGCGGTTCACCGCGCCCGGCCCCGCGTTGTAGCTGCCCACCGCGTACGGGGTGTGCCCACCGAACTTCTTGAGCAGCCCGCCCAGGTAGTGCGCGCCGAAGCGGATGTTGAGGTCCGGCTGGAGCAACTGGTCCACCGTGAAGCGCTTGAGCTTCAGCTCGCGCGCCACGCCCTTCGCGGTGGACGGCATGAGCTGCGTGAGCCCCAGCGCGCCGGCCCACGACAGCGCCTTCGGGTCCAACGCGCTCTCCTCGCGCATCAGCGCCTGGAGCAGGTCCGCCTCCACACCCGACACCGCCGTGTGCTTCTCGATGAGGTCGCGGAACGCGTTGGGATACGCCACCTCCCACACCACGCGCGTCTCGCTCGTGATGCGTCCGCTCAGGTCCTTGCGCAGCGCCAACCGGGCCACCGCGTGCGCGGCGCGCTCATCGCCCGCCTCGTGCAGCACCAGCACCAACAAGCGGATGGCCTCCGCGGGCTGGTTCGTCCGGCTCACCGCGAGCAGCTCCGACGACACCGCCTCCGGGAAGCCCAGGCGCAACAGCTCCACGCCCGCGCGGAAGTGCGGGTCCTCCCCCACCGGGCCCGCGAACAACGGCCAGGGACTGGCCGCCTCCGGCACCGCGAAGATCTCCGGAGAGATTCGCTCCAGTCGCTGGGGGTCCAACGCGGACAGCTGCGAGCGCGCCATCAGCCCGTAGTACGTCGCCGGGTGCTCCACGGAGATCTTCTCGAACAGCTCCGCCGCGCCCTGGATGTTGCCCTGGTCCTGGAACGTGCGCGCCCGCCAGTACCGCGCGCGCTCCACGTCGTAGCTCTCGTCCGCTTGAGCGAAGCGCTGCTCGATGCGGTCCAGGAACGACAGGCCCGCGTCCTCCACCTTGCTCGTGCGCGCGATCCAGTACGCCTTGAAGAGCGCCTCGCCCAGGAAGTCCCCCTGGGGATACAGCCGCGCCAGCTCGTCCAGCCGCGCCATCGCCTCCTTGGGGCGGCCCGTCTTCACGTACAGGTCCGCCGCGTAGAAGAGCGCGTCGTCCGCGAAGCTGTGGTCCGGGAACTCGCGCGCCAGCCGCTCGTACGTCTCCGTGCCGCGCGACGAGTCGACGATGGAGCGCGACGAGCCGAGCACATACAGCGCTCGCGCCAGCAGGTCTCTGTCCGTGCACTTCTCCACCACGGGCGACAGCGTCTGGATGGCGCGCGTGTGCTCGCGCTCCTTGCGCAGGCCCTTGCCGTAGGAGAAGTGCGCGCGGCACGCCAGCGCGTCCGGGAGCTTCAGCTGCGTGAGCAGCGGCTCCAGCTGCGCCAGGCCCTGCTTGTTGCGGTGCAGCTCCACCAGCGCCTCGCCGCGAGCCACCCGGGCCTCCACCGGCGCCGTCTGCCCCTTGAGCCGCTTGTCGGCCTGGACCGCCAGCGGTGACAACGGATGCGCGCCCCACAGGCGCCACAGCGCGGCGCGCTCGGCGGCCTTGTCCTTCTTCTCCGCGGCGATGTCGGCGATGGCCATCAGCGCCTCGGCGCCCACGTTGCGCCCCCAGCTGGGCGCCGCGCGCGAGGTGAGCGGCTCCAGCGCCGCCATGGCCCCTTCCGCGTCCTTCTTCTTGCGCAGCACCCGGGACAGCGCCAGCCGTGCGTCCACGTACAGCCGTGACTCGGGCGGCACCTGGGCCAGCTGCACCGCGGCCTCGTCGTAGCGGCGCAGCCCCTCCAGCGCCACGCCCGAGTGGGTCAGGCACCGGTCCCTCAGCGCGGGGTAGTCCGGCGCCAGGGCGGCCAGCTCCTTCGCGGCGGTCTCCTCGTCCCCCGAGCGCAGCGCGGCCAGGGCGCGCAGGTAGCGCACCGGCGGGCTGTCACCCTCGTCCTTCAAGAGCTCGCGGGCGCGGGCGAAGTGCCCCTTGTCGAAGGCCGCGCGGGCCTCCTTCTTCTTGCCCTCACCGAAGTACGGCGACAGGTCCTCCAGCGCGTAGCGGCGGCCCCGGTGGACGACGGGTGCGGGCGGCGCGGCGTTGGGGAAGGCCGGGTTGAACACCTCCACGAAGCCAGGCGGCAGCGGCGACTTCTCGGCGTCCGGCGGCGGCGAGAGCTGCGCCTCCGGAGGCGCGTTCTCGGTGTGGGTCGTGGGGGCCTCGGAGGCCTCCGTCCCGGAGGGGGCCGGGGACGAGGGAGCCTGCGCGGACAGCATGAGCGCGGAGGCGATGACGGCGAGCTTGGGCAGGAAGGGCTTCATACGCGGGGCTGGGGAGCCTGGGAGGTGGGCGCGGGCTCGCCCCAGGACAACCGGGGGTGCATGGAAAATTTCCGGAGGCTGTCACAGGTTAGACTGTCCGCCCGCCCATGGACATCCGGACTCAGAGCGCGCTGCTGGCATCCATCATCGGCCTCGCCCTTGGCGTGTCCATGTTGTTGCGCCCGGCCAGGCCCAAGGTGCTCACCCTGTACTCCGTCTTCGCCCTGACGGTGGCCGGGTACTACCTCTCGTTCTTCTTCCACAGCCTCTTCCCCGAGGTGACGTACCCCTGGGCGCACCGCATCACCCTGGGCATCACCGTCCTGGTCGCCTCGCTCATCCCGGGCGCCGCCGTGGGGTTCTTCCTCGAGTTCTTGGATGTCAGCAAGGGAACACACCTGGTGGGCCGCCGGCTCGCCCTCCTGTCGGTCTTCCTGGGCCTGGCCGTGGCGGTCACCCCCCTGGCCGACAAGCTGTGGGCCCGGGTGGCCATGGGCGTCTGGGTGCACGGCTCCCTGCTCGCTTCGGTGTCGTTGCTGCTCCACCGGGTCCGCAGCAACGAGTCGCGCATCGAGCAGCTGCGGCTGATGTACCTGGCCATCGGCGCGGCGGCGGGCATCCTGTTCTCCGCGCTGGACTTCATCGGCAGCTCGGTGCCGTTGCCGACGCTGGGGCCGGTCTTCACCACGCTGTACCTGTTCTTCCTCGCGCAGACGCTGCTGCGGCTGCGGCTGATGGACCTGCACGAGCTGCTGGGGAAGATTGCGTCGCAGACGGTGCTGGCGGTGATCCTCGCGGCCGTCTTCACGGTGTTGACGGCGTGGGTGGACGAGGACACGGGCCTGTTCCTGTTCAACACGGTGGTGGCGGCCTTCGTCATCCTCATCCTGTTGGACCCGCTGCGAACAAAGGTGGAGGAGATGGTGGTGCGCATCTTCTTCCGCGAGCGCTTCGCGCTGCTGGACGCGCTGGGGACCTTGCGCGCGCGGATGGCGAACGTCATCGACATCTCCGAGCTGGCCACGCTGGTGCTGGACACACTGCACGAGACGGGGCGCGTGACGCACTCTTCGGTGTACCTGCTGGCGGAGGACCGGCCCGGCTACCGGCTGCTGGACTCACGGGGCCCGTTGCCGGGGGCGTTCCTGGACACGGCGGCGGCGCGGGGCCTGTTGTTCGCGGTGGCGAGCGGACAGAAGGCGGTGCTGCTGGAGAACGTGGAGCGCCGGGGCGCGACGATGCGGCTCCAGTCGGTGGAGGGGCGCCGGTATCGCGACGAGCTCAAGCGGTTGAACGACACGCGCGCGGCGCTGGTGCAGATGCGCGCGGGCATCAGCGTGCCGCTGGTGGGCAACGACAGGGTCATCGGCTTCCTGAACCTGTGGGACGAGCGGGTGCCGGAGGCGTACGCGTCCGACGAGATTGCCCTCATCCTGGAGGTCGCGGAGAAGCTGGCGACGGTGCTGGAGAACTCGAAGCTCTACGAGAAGATTCGAGAGCGGGATCGACTGGCCGCGCTGGGTGAGATGGCGGCGGGCCTGGCGCACGAGATCCGCAATCCGCTGGGGGCCATCAAGGGCGCGGCGCAGTGCCTGGACCCCAGGCGGCTGCCGGGCGAGGACGGCGAGTTCCTGGAGGTCATCGTCGAGGAGGTCAACCGGCTCAACGGCGTGGTGACGGCGTTCCTCGACTATGCGCGGCCGATGAAGCAGAGCTTCGGGCCCACGGACCTGAACGAGGTGGTGACGCGCACCATGCGCCTCATCCAGAACGACGTGCCGTCGAGCGTCGCGCTGGCGGTGGAGCTGGACCTGCAGCTGCCGCGAGTGGACGGAGACGCGGAGCAGCTCAAGCAGGTGCTCATCAACCTGGTGCAGAACGCGGTGCAGGCGCTGGACACGCGCGAGGGGCGAATCACGGTGCGCACGGAGCGGCCGGAGCGCTTCGGTGAGTTCCGCAACGCGGGCGGCGAGCTGCTGGAGGTGCGGGTCTCCGACACCGGCCCGGGCATCCCCCTGGACCAGCAGCCGCACATCTTCGTGCCGTTCTTCACGACGAAGCAGAAGGGCACGGGGCTGGGGCTCGCCATCTGTCAGCGCATCGTGAAGAACCACGGAGGCAGCATCTCCGTGCAGAGCAAGGCGGGCGAAGGCACCACGTTCATCATCCGCATGCCCGCGCTGCCGGTGGAGAAGCCCGTGGAGGCGCTGCCGGAAGGAACGGGAACGCCGCCTCCGGCCACGCGCATCTCCCAGTCGATTCCCGTGCCCGAGGAGCTGCGCGAGCCCCCCAAGCCGCCCTCCCCCGCCCCGCGCGCCAGCAAGCGCGAGCGGAAGCGCAAGGCGGGCTGAGGCTCACGTCACGGGGTGACGCGGCCCGCGCGCGGACCCGCGTTTCACGGACGGCTCAGCCCAACGACGCCGTCGCCTCCGCCAGCTTCTCCTGCGCCGCCTCCCAGCGCGCGTAGAGGTCCTCCAGCGACTCCTTGCCCGCGCGGTGCGCATCCATCAGCGGCTTGGCGCGCGCGAAGTCGTTGTAGAGCACGGGGTCCGCGAGCTGCGCCTCGCGCTCCTTCTGCTCCGCCTCCACCTTGGCGATCTGCTCTTCGAGCTTCGCGATCTCCTTCTTGAGCGGCCCCTCGACCACGCTGCGACGCTGGCGCGCCTCGGCCTCCAGTCGCTTGCGGTCCTTCTCCGAAACGGGCCCGGAGGACACCTTCTCCCCTCCGCGTGACGAGCCAGCCGCCGCGGCCTCCGCCTCCAGTCGCTGCTGCTCCTGGTGGTACAGGTAGTCGTCCAGGTTGCCCGGGTGCGGGGTCAGCTTGCCCTCCGCCACCTCCCAGACGTGCGACGACAGCCCGTTGATGAAGCTGCGGTTGTGGCTGACGAACAGCAGCGTGCCGCCGTAGCCCTTGAGCGCTTCAATCAGCATCTCGGACGAGTCCAGGTCCAGGTGGTTGGTGGGCTCGTCCATCAAGAGGAAGTTGGAGGGGACCAGCAGCAGCTTGGCCAGCGCCACGCGTGCGCGCTCACCACCGCTGAGCACGCCGATGGGCTTGTCCACGTCGTCACCGCTGAAGAGGAACGCGCCCAGCACGCCGCGCACGTAGCTCTCCGGCTTGTCCGCCGCCAGGGGCCGCACCTCCTCGATGATGGTGTTCTGCCGGTCGAGCTTGTCCGCGTGGTGCTGCGCGTAATAGCCCACCACCACGTTGTGCCCGAGCGTCACCGTGCCCGTGTCCGGCGCCAGCTCCCCCGCCACCATCTTCAGGAGCGTCGTCTTGCCCGCGCCGTTGGCGCCCACCACGGCGATGCGCTGCCCGCGCTCCACCCGGCCCGTGAGGCCGTCGTACACCGTCTGCGCGCCGTACTTCTTGGTGATGCGCTCCAGCGTCACCACGTCCCGGCCGCTCCGGTCCACCTCCGGGAAGCGGAAGCGCATCGTCGAGCGCTCCTCCAGGACGTGCACCTTCTCCAGCTTCTCCAGCATCTTCGCGCGGCTCTGCGCCTGCTTCGCCTTGGTGGCCTTGGCGCCGAAGCGGTCGATGAAGCCCTGCAGCTCCGCGCGCCGCGCCTCGACCTTCTCGGCGCGAGCCTTCAGGAGCTCCTTCTCCTCCGCGCGCAGGCGCTTGTAGTCGTCGTAGTTGCCCGCGTACTCGCGCACGCCCTCCAGCTCCAGCGACACCACCCGGTCGATCTGCCGGTTGAGGAAGTCGCGGTCGTGGGAGATGAGCACCAGCGCCTTGTTCGAGCGGCGCAAGAAGCCGTCGAACCAGGCCAGCGTGGGCACGTCCAGGTGGTTGGTGGGCTCGTCGAGGAGCAGCAAGTCGGGGTCCTGGAGCAGCAGGCCCGCCAGCGCCGCGCGCATCCGCCAGCCGCCCGACAGCGCCGACGTGGGCTTGGCCAGGTCCAGGTCCCTGAAGCCCAGGCCCTTGAGGATGCGCTCGGCGTGGTGCTTCCCGAAGCGGTTCTCGAAGTCGTCCAGCTCCGCGTGCAGGTCGGCCAGGGACTGGGCCAGCTCGAGCTGCTCCTCCTCGTCGGTGGCCGCCGCGAGCGCCTCCTCGGTGTCCTTCAGGCGCACCTCCAGCGAGTCGCGCCCGGGGACGGTGCTCATCACCGCCTCCACCACCGTGCCCTCCGGCAGGCCGGCGATCTCCTGGGGCAGATACCCCCACCGCGCGCGGCGCCGGTACGTCAAGGTCCCCGAGTCCGGCTGGAGCACCCCCGCGAGAATCTTCATCAGGGTGCTCTTCCCCGTCCCGTTGGCCCCCACGAGGCCTACACGGTCCTTGGGGCCGAGGGTGAAGTTGTCGCTGTCGAAGAGGACCTTCTTCCCATAGGAGAGGCTGAGGTCCTGGGCGATGACGAGGCTCATGGCGGGCGGGGATGTAACAGCCTCCGGCGCCTCGGGAAATGGCGCAGATGCCTGCCCGGAGGCCCTGCGGCCCAACGCCCCCTTTCCGGACCCGCCCGGGGCCTGCCTATACTCCGGCCCCACATGGCTGCCCCCTGTCCCCATTGCGGAAGCACCGACGGCGTCGACCACCTCTGCGCAGGCCAGAGCCTCCAGCTCATCGGCCAGGTGCTCGATGGCCGCTACAAGATTGAGAGCGTGCTCGGCCAGGGCGGCATGGGCATGGTGTTCCGCGCCACGCAGACGTCGGTGCAGCGCCCCGTCGCCGTCAAGACGCTCAACCCGTCGCTCGCCGCCGCGCCCCAGTTCTTCGAGCGCTTCCGCCGCGAGGCGGAGATCGCCAGCCGCCTGCGCCACCCGAACGTCATCACCATCTTCGACTTCGGCCGCGCCCCCGACGGCACCTGCTACTACGTGATGGAGCTGCTCCAGGGCGAGAGCCTCAAGGAGGTCGTCAAGCGAGAGGGGCCCATGTCCCTGCGCCGCGCGACGAGCCTCCTGGAGCAGGCCACCCAGGGTCTCGCGCACGCGCACGCCGAGGGCTGCGTCCACCGCGACCTGAAGCCCCACAACATCATGGTGCAGGACCTGGGCGGGCGGGACTTCGTCAAGGTGCTGGACTTCGGTCTGGTCAAGGCGCTCGAGGCCGAGGAGGAGGAGCAGCTCACCTCCACCGGCCAGGTGCTGGGCACGCCCCAGTACATGCCGCCGGAGCAGGCCGGCGGTGAGTCCGTGGACCAGCGCTCGGACCTGTACTCGATGGCGGGCGTGCTCTACTTCTGCCTCACGGGCAGCTCGCCGTTCGGCGCGAACACCGTGCGCAAGGCGCTCACCGCGTCGCTCACGCAGCAGGTGCCCGCCGTCAACACCAAGCGCCAGGGCGCCCCCGTCCCGCCCGCGCTGGACGCGTTCTTCCGCAAGGCGCTCGCGCCCGAGAAGGACGACCGCTACCAGAACGCGCAGGAGTTCATCGACGCGATGATGGACTCGGTCGCGGACGCGACGCCCGAGCAGTTCGACGCGATGCCCAGCGGCGGCTCCTCCTCCGGCGTCAACGAGCGCGGCAGCGGCAGCCGGGCCAGCAGCCGCGCCGGACGTCCCTCCGCGGGCAGCGGCAGTGGCGTGCGGTCTCGCGCCGGCGGCGCACCGGGCCGGGGCTCCACGCCGTCCAACGTCGTCGTGGCCCGCAGCCAGGCGGGAGTGCCTGGAGGCAGCGGCTCATCTCCCAGCCGCGTCCGCCAGGGCCCGCCTCGCCCCGCACCGGTCCAGGCCCCGCCTCCCGAGCCCCCCGCGCCGGAGGGCATGTCCACGGGCAAGAAGGCGGCCCTCGTGGTGGTGCCGCTGCTGCTGATCGGCATCGCCGCCGCGGTGGTCATCGGAGGCCAGGGCGGCTCCAAGACGCCCCCCACGCAGGTCGTCGAGGTCCCGAGAGATCGTCCCACGAGCCCTCCGCCGACGACGGCGAACACGCCGCCCACGCAGGCCGCGGCGCAGTCCATCCGGGTGAAGTTCAACTCGTCGCCGGCGGGCGCCGCCATCTTCGAGGGTGAGGAGCAGATCGGCACCACGCCCATCGAGCTGATGCTCCCGCGCGACAAGTCGCACCAGCTCACCTTCCGGCTGGCGAACCACAAGTCGGAGGAGCGCTCGCTCAACTTCAGCCGCGTCGCGGGAGACAGCCAGACGGTGGACGTGTCGCTGGAGCCCATCCGCGCCGCCACGCCGCCCAAGCCGCGCCCCACCCGGCCGACCAACTCCGGGCAGGAGATCAACGTCTTCGAGTGAGTCGTGGCCCGGGCTCCCCGTCACCTCACGGGGAGCCGCGCCGCACGACGAGGGCCTCAGACGAGCCGGCCCAGCTTCGGCAGCACCTCACCGCTCTTGCCCTGGACGAAGTGCTCGAAGCTGGAGGCGTTCTCCGACGCATCCAGGTTCACGAGCCACGTCTCTCCGCCCGCGGCCCGCACGTTGTCCACCATGCCCGCCGCGGGATACACGGCGCCGGACGTGCCGGCCGCGAGGAAGACGAGGCGCCCGCCCGAGCGCATCGCCTTCACCGCGAAGGACTCGATGCGGGTGAGGTCGTCGGGGTCCAGCTGCTCCCCGAACCAGACGATGTGGGGCCGGAGCAGGGCTCCGCACTCCTTGCAGCCGGGCACGGTGCCGGACGCGTACACGGTGGTGTCCGGGAAGGGCGCGCGCGTGCAGTCGGGGTTGCTGCAGCGGGTGGTGAAGAGGTTGCCGTGCATCTCCACCACGCGCTGGCTGCCGGCGCGGCGGTGCAGGCCGTCCACGTTCTGCGTGGCCAGGAGGAAGCGGTCTCCCAGGTGGCGCTCCCAGGCGACCAGGGCGTCGTGGCCCGGGTTCGGCGAGACGTCGGCCGCTCCGGCCCGGCGCTGAGAGTAAAAGCGCCACACCCGCAGCGGGTCCTTCGCGAAGCCCCGGGGTGAAGCCACCTCCGTCACGGGCTGGTCCTCCCACAACCCGTTCATTCCTCGGAAGGTCGGCACTCCGCTCTCGGCGGAGACACCGGCGCCGGTGAGGACGAGCAGCCAGGTATTGGAATCAAGAAGGAGCGTTTCCATGGAGCCTCCTGCACGACATGGGATTCAGGTTATGAAGCGGGACGTTGACCGCCCCCGGGGCTGACTCGTGGGTGCGCAAGCCCTTGGCTCGAGGAGCCCATCATGGCGGAAATCACGCTGAACCTGACCGCGGTTCCCAAGGCGCAGGCGTACGAGGAGCTTCAGCAGCATGTGAAGGCCGCGCTCGCGGGTATCGACGACCCCATCGCCGGCATGGCGACGATGAGCTGCCTCATCCACCACGCCTTCGGCCACCTGTGGACGGGCTTCTACCGGGTGGTGACGCCGGGCAAGCTGCTGCGCGTGGGCCCCTACCAGGGCACGCTGGGGTGCCTGGAGATCAAGTTCGGCAAGGGCGTGTGTGGCACGGCCGCGGAGAAGGGCGAGACGCAGGTGGTGGCGGACGTGCACGCCTTCCCGGGGCACATCGCCTGTGACGCGCGCTCCGCGTCGGAGATCGTCGTGCCCGTGTACGGGAAGAACCGCGAGCTCATCGCCGTGCTGGACATCGACTCCGCGAGCAAGTCCACCTTCGACGAGGTGGACCGCCGCGAGCTCGAGACGATGATGCGCTGGTTCCAGGAGTAGACGACGCGGGCCCGGGCGCGCGGGCTCAGTCCCCGCGCGCGTAGGCCACGGCGAGCTGTCCGGCGAAGCGGGCGTTGTTGGCGAGCAGCGCGAGGTTGGCCTTGAGCGTCTTGCCTCCCGTGCGATTGCCCAGCTCGCGCAGCAGGAACGGCGTCACGTCCTTGCCACGGATGCCCTGACGCTCCGCCTCCGCCAGCGTGGAGGCGATCTGCAGCTCCACCTCGTGCTTGGGCAGCGCCGTCTCCTCCGGCGGCGGCACGGTGTAGAGCACCCCTCCCTGCCCCAGCGTCTCGAAGCGAGCGCGAGCGATGCGCGCGGCCGTCGCCACGTCCCCCACGCTGTGCTCCAGCTGGATGCCGGACTCGCGGCTGTGGAAGGACGGGAGCTCGCGCGTTCCCACGCCGATGACGGGCACACCCGCGGTCTCCAGCAGCTCCATCGTCTTGGGCAGGTCCAGCACGGACTTGGCGCCCGCGCACACCACGGCCACGGGGAAGCGCGCCAGCGCGGCGATGTCCTGCGAGATGTCCCAGTGCTCGGAGGCGCCCCGATGGACGCCGCCGATGCCGCCCGTGGAGAAGACGCGGATGCCGGCCGCGGCGGCCAGCTCGCACGTGGCGCTGACGGTGGTGCCGCCCGTGGCGCGCGTGGCCACGGCGATGGCCAGGTCACGAGAGCCGAGCTTCAGCAGCTTCTCCTTGCCCTCGGCGAGCCGACGCAGCTGCGCGTCCTGCAGGCCGATGCACACCTGACCATCGACCACGGCGGTCGCGGCGGGCACGGCGCCCGCGCGGCGGATGGCCTCTTCACAGGCGCGAGCGGCGGCGAGGTTGTCCGGATAGGGAAGCCCCTGAGCCACCACACTCGTCTCGAGCGCGACCACAGGCTGGCGCGAGTCGAGGGCGCGACGCACCTCGTCCGAAAAGCGTAGGTCCATGACGCGCGGTTAAGCCATGGCTGTCGTTGGGGCACAAGCCAGGCGCGCGCGGAAACGTCGGCTTGCACGCGGGAGTGCCGGGCCTTATTCCCTCGCGCGCCGTGTCCACGACTGTCGCCAGCGCTCCCGCCGCGCCGCCTCGCACCTTCTCCGCGAACGACGTGGCCATCCTGTGTGTCGTCGTTGTCTGGGGCACCAACTACACGGTGGTGAAGGAGGCGCTGGGAACGATTCCGCCGCTCGCCTTCATGGCGGTGCGCTTCGCCATCGCCTCGGTGGCCATGGCCGCGCTGCTGCTCGTGGTGGAGGGCTGGAAGCCGCTGAGCCGGCCGGTGTTCCTCAAGCTCGCGGCGCTGGGGCTGGTGGGAAACACGCTGTACCAGCTGTGCTTCATCCTGGGCCTGGCGAACACCACGGCGGCGAACAGCGGGCTGCTGACGGCGGTGACGCCGGTGCTGGTGGCGGCGTTGGGCGCGGTGCTGGGCGTGGAGCGTCCAGGCCGTCCGCTGGTGATGGGCATGTCGCTGGCGGTGGTGGGGATGGTGCTGGTGGTCGCCGCGCGAGGCCCGTCGCTGGGAACGGGGACGCGACTGGGCGACGGACTCATCCTGGGGGCGTGCGCGTGCTGGGCGCTCTACACGGTGGGCATCCGCTCGGTGGGCAACGAGGTGTCGGCGCTGCGCATCACCGCCATCACCATGCTGACGGGGGCGCCGGGCGTGGTGCTCGCGGGAGTGCCGGAGGTGCTCGCGCTGGACGTCGGGAGCATCGGCTTCGGGGCGTGGGCCGGCGTGGTGTACTCGGCGCTGGTGCCGCTGGTGCTCAGCTACTTCATCTGGGGCCGTACCGTGCAGCAGGTCGGCAGCGCCCGCGCGTCGCTCTACAACACGGGCGTGCCCGTGGTGGCGGCGCTCACGGCGTGGGGCGTGCGCGGCGAGCGGCCCACGTGGCTCCAGGCCCTGGGCGCGGTGCTCATCCTCGGGGGCGTGCTGCTCAGCCGCAGGAAGTGAGCGGACGACCATCACGCCCCTCGACGCATCTCCCGTTCCCTCGGCGCGACCGAGAGGGTTCCGAGGCAGCAAGGGCGCCTGCTGGAGTGAGCCGCGGAGCCTCGGCCCCAGCCACATCGCGATACCCGTGAGTCGTTGAGCGCCCCTCCACCTCGAGGCAGCACCGCGTCCGTCCTCGGCTCGCGGCCCGCTTGAGGCCCTTCGCCTTGGTTCGCGTCGAGGATTGACAGCGCGGGGCCGGAAACCAAGCCGCGCCGGCCGTCAGCGCCCGTCCTCGCCTCGCCGTCCGCGCTCCACCGACAGGCCGTACTCCTCGATCTTCTTGTCCAGCGTGGGCCGGCTGATGCCGAGCAGCGCCGCGGCCTTCACCTTCTTGCCGCCCGCCTCACGCAGCGCCTCCGCGATGGCGTCGCGCTCGAGCCTCCCGACACGGGCCTGGAGCGTCTGCGCATCACTCGCCGCCGCGCCCTGCTGCACCTCGGGCGGCAGGTGCAGCGCGCCCACGCGAGCACCGGCGTACAGCAACCCCAGCCGCTCGCCCACGAGCTCCAGCTCCCGCACGTTGTGGGGCCAGGGGTAGTCCGTCAGCAGCCGGCGGGCATCGGGCCCCAGCGTCGGCGGCTCACGGCGCACCCGACGCGAGGCCCGCGCGAGGAACCCCTCGAGCAGCGCCATCACATCCGCGCGCCGCTCCCGCAGCGCCGGCACCTCCAGCTCGAAGCCCATCAGCGCCCGGGCCAGGGCCGCGTCCACCTCGCCCTTGGAGCCCAGCGCCGCCACCGGCGCCAACGACGTGACGAGCAGCCGCACGTCCACGGGCTCCTCGCCGCCCTGCCGCGCGGGGGCCGTCCTCCGGGCCAGCAGCCGCACCAGTCGCTCCGCCGTGGCGCGAGGCAGCGCCTCGACGTGCTGGAGCAGCAGCGAGCCCCGGTCCGCGCGCAGCAACGCGGACGCCACCGGAGGCTGTCCCGGCGCGCTGGCGCGGCCGAACAGGGCTTCCTCCACGGCGGCCTGTGGCAGACGACAGTCCACCGTCACCAGGGGCTCCAGCGCGCGCGGAGAGCGGGCATGGATGACTTGAGCCAGCAGCGTCTTGCCCGTGCCCGGCTCGCCATGCAGCACCACTGGCGCTGCGCTGTTGGCGGCCCGTCGCGCCGCATCCGCGAGCGCGCGCAGCGGCCTGGACGTGCCAAGCAGCAAGGGCACCGGCGCCTCCGCCTCCACCCGCGAGCGCACCGCCGTATACGCCTCGCCCCCCAACCGCCCCAGCGCGGCGAGCAGCTGTCCCTCTCCACCGGTGAACGACGAGTCCGCCCGCGTCGCATAGAGCACGCCGAACGGCATGCCCCCCGAGGCCACCAGCGGCGCGCACATCTCCGTCTCCGCCTGCACCAGCTCCTTGCGGTCCAGCGCCACCTGCGCGAGCGAGCGGGGCACCGCCACCGCGTCCGCGCCCGACACCGCCGCGGTGAGCAGGCCCGTGTTGCTCCCGAGCAGCGCCGCCGCCCGGTCCGCGCTGAGCGCGCGCGCCGTCTCGTCCGCCAGCCTGCGCAGCACCATGGCCTCGCTGGTGGCGCCCAGGAGCGCGGTGCCCGCCGAGTACAGCGCCGCCGCCGCGCCGACGTGAGGCAGCACCTCCTCGATGGGCACATGCCCTGGTGACGTCGGCCCGCCCTCCACCAGCGTCACCGGCGCCGGCTCGAAGACGGCCATCGTGGAGCCCACGCGGACGCGGTCTCCCGGCTGCAGCACCACCTGCCCGCTGATGCGAGCGCCGTTGACGAGTGTCCCGTTGCGCGAGTCCAGGTCCGTCAGCCGGACCTGCCCCTCGTGCACGGTGAGCTGGGCATGCTTGCGCGACACCTGGTCATCCCGCAGGGGGATTTCACAGGACGGGCTGCGGCCGATGGCCATGTCCGAGAGCACCTCGTAATGGCGCCCCGCGGACGGGCCGGTGAGCAGCAGGAGTGCGGGCATGCGGCGCGCGAGCCTAGCGCCCTGGACGACGCGGGCAAGCGGAGCCGCGTCGCACTACATCGGTCGTTCCGCGTTGAGCAGGGCCCGGATCTCGGACTCGTCCAGGGCCCGGCCCTCGCGGCTGAGCGCCAGCGCGTTGACCTGGGTCTCTTCGACCTCCACGTGGGCGCCCTTGCGCCACTCCGTGGTGTGCACCGCGCCATCCACCAGCTTGCCCACGAGGCTGCCGTCGTCCCGGGCCATCAGCTCCAGCCACAGGTTCTCCACCACCTTGTTCCCATCCGGGTGGGTATCGAACGGCGCCCGCACGAGGAAGGTGAGCGGCTCCATCAGCCCCCGGCGCTGGAAGCGCGCCAGGAACGCCGGCAGCAGCGCCTGGGCCTCGCGGCGCATGGACTCCGTCTGCTCCTCCGGCTCCTGCGAGAAGCGCTCCCGGTAGGGTGCCAACAGCTGGGACGTGTTGTGCCGCCCCAGGGGTGACACCACCGTGAGGAACAGCCCCTCATGCCCCTCGAAGGTCTCCAGCGGCACGCCGAGCAGGTTCGCCCGGGCCTCCTCCGACGGCACCACCATGAAAGCCTGGCCCTCGCTGGTGCCCACCTGCGAGCGCAAGGCCGGCCCCTGCCCGAAGGCCAGGTCCGTGCACAGCTCGTGCAGGAAGCTCTCCGCCGGCAGCAGGTCCTGCTCCGCCAGGTGGAAGATCTCCAAATCCCTCGCCCCGAACTTCTCCATCCCGTGCGAGTGCACCCACAGGGGCGTGTCGCCCTCGGTCACCTCCACCGCGTGCAGGTGCACGTGGTCCCGGATGTCGAAGTCCAGCTCGGTGATCTCCACCACGTCCTCGGGCTCGTGCAGCTTGTAGGCCGCCAGGTCCACCAGGACGCCGGGCACGTGCTCCAGCAGCGTGCGCACCGCCCAGAGCGCCTCGAACACCGGCAGCGTGGGCTGCGCCCCACCGGGCTCCAGGGACAGGTGGTAGTACGCGCGCGCCTTGCCCAGCCTGGCGAAGGCCTCCGGACTGCCGCTGTAGGCCGCCTTGTTGAACTTCGGCAGCTCCTGGGGGCCCACGGTCAGCCGGACCCGCACCTCCGAGCTGTCCGCCCGGAGCACGAACCCCTGCGCATCCTCGTCCGGGGTGAACTCCACCTCATCGGTCGCGAACGAGGCCCGCAGGGCATCCAACGGCACGGGCCCTTCCTGCTCGGTCGCCAGGAGGTAGACCTCCATCACAGGTGCTTCTCGATTTGCTGAAAGAGGTCCACGCGGTCCACCAGGTTGGTCAGGTAGTCGAGCTTGTCGGTGGCCAGCACCAGCACTGGAGACAACCGGTAGGCACCGAACCATTCCTCATACAGGGCATTGAGGCGCTGGAGGTAGCGGGTGGGGATGTCCTTCTCCATGGACCTGCCGCGCAGGCGGATGCGCGCCTTGAGCGTCGGGACCGGGCAGCGCAGGTAGATCATCAAGTCGGGGGGCCGCAGCGACTCGGAGATGGTCTCGTACAGCTCGCAGTACGTCTTCCAGTCCCGCTTGTCGATGAGCCGCTGGCGGTGGAGGTTCTTCGCGAAGATCTCCGCGTCCTCGTAGAGGGTGCGGTCCTGCAACACGGTACCGGAGGTGCGCTCCAACTCCCGGTGGAGGCGGAACTTGTGCGTGAGGAAGAAGAGCTGTGAGCGGAACGCCCACGTCTTCATGTCCTTGTAGAAGTCCGCGAGATAGGGGTTCTGGTCATTGGGCTCGAAGGACGGAGTCAACCCGTACTTCCGGCACAAGAAGGACGTGAGCTCCGTCTTCCCGGCGCCGATGTTGCCCGCGATGGCGATGAACTTTTTCCTGGCCAAGCCACCCCTGCTTGTAACCCCGGCGAGCGGAGCACACCAGCAACAAGGTACGGAAGGCTCGTGGTAGAAGAAGTGCATGCCCCCGCCCTCACCGTCCCGCCACGTCCCGGGAGCCGCCACCACCCAGGGTGCGGCCGCCCGTCTGGACGTTCGGGACAGGACATCTCGCGGCGGGACTGCCCTCGGGTCCAGGCCTCTGCCTGGGCGTCGAGCCGGCCCCGAGGAGGGGGCCGAGGGATGCGCAAGCTTTTCTGCATGTTGACCGCTGGAGTCTGGACGCTCGTCTGCTTTCCCCTGACCCTCGTCGCGATGCTCGTCACGCTGCGCTCCTCGAGCGCGCTGTGGGTCGTCCGCGAGCTGTGGTCCCCGGTGCTCCTGTGGGCCGGTGGCGCGAGGCTGGAGGTCTCCGGCCAGGAGAACGTGGACCCCAAGCGCCCCACCATCTACGTGGGCAACCACCAGTCCACCATCGACATCCCGGCCCACTTCATGGCGGTGCCGGTGCCCTTCCGCTTCGTGGCCAAGGATCAGCTCAAGTGGGTGCCGCTCATCGGCTGGTACCTGGCGCTGGGCGGCCACGTCTTCATCAACCGCTCCAACCGCGCCAAGGCCATCAGCTCCCTGGAGGCGGCCGCGGCGAAGATTCGCGGGGGCACCAGCATCTTCCTGTACCCGGAGGGCACCCGCTCCTCGGATGGCCGCGTGCTGCCCTTCAAGAAGGGCCCCTTCGCGCTCGCGCTCAAGGCCCGCGTCCCCATCTGCCCCGTCACCATCGAGGGCTCCGGGGACCTCATGCCCAAGGACAGCTGGAACATCACCCCCGGCCCCATCCGCGTGAGGGTGGGCAAGCCCATCGACACCACGGGCTTCGCGGAGAATGATCGCGAGGGCCTGGCCCGGGCCGTGCGCGAGGCCATCATCGCGGACAACCTGGCGATGGGCGGCAAGGGCGGCGACCGCGAGGACGCCATCGCCTCCGCCGGCCACGAGGGCGTCGGCTCCGCCCACGCCTCCCTCATTCCCTGAGACACGCTCCGTGACGATGACTCCCGCCTTCCGCTTCCGCCCCTGGGCTCGCGCCGCCGTGCTGGGTCTGGGACTCCTCGCCGCTGGCTGCGGCCACACCTCCGCCACGAAGACGGGCGCCGAGGCCCCCACCGACGAGCGCTCCCGCGCGCGGGCCTACCTGGAGGAGAACCAGCCCCAGAAGGCCCTCGGGATTCTCGCGGACCTGCATGCCCGCTCCCCCGAGGACCTGGATGTCGCGCGCACGTTGACGGAAGCCCAGGTGAAGGCGGGCCGCGCGGACGCGTGGATCCAGGAGCTGCAGGGGCGCATCGCCACGGGTGAGCGCGCCGTGGACCAGTACATGCTGGGCCTGGCCCTGTTCTCCCGCGCGAGGGACGCCGGCGCCCCCGCCGTGGCCGCCTTCGAGCGCGCCATCGCCCTCGCCCCGGACACGGCCGAGTACCACTACCGCCTGGGCGTCGCCCGCCTCGAGTCCGAGCAGTACCCCGCCGCCGTGGAGCCGCTGCGCCGCGCGGCCCTGCTCGCGCCGGAGCGCACCGCGTGGCGCCTGCCGCTGGCCAAGGCGCTGCATCGCACCGGGGACTCCCCGGGCGCGGTGGAGGCGCTCGGCGTCGTGGTGCGAGGCCGCCCCTCGGCCGCGGACGTGGCCACGGCGCGCGCGCTGATGGAGCAGATCAGCGACCCCTTCGGAGGCATCCCCAAGGCCGCCGAGGCCAAGCTGGAAGAGGGCCTGCGCTACCTCAACGACCTGGACGCCCCGCAGCACGCCATCCTCGCCTTCGAGGAGGTGCTGCACGACTACCCGGACCTGGCGGTGCTCCACTCGCTGCTGGGCCTGGCCTATCAGCGCCTGGACGACGCGGGCCGCGCGGTGGACGAGTTCAAGCAGGCCATCGAGCGCGCCCCGCGCGACGGGAAGAACCACCTGTACCTGGGCGAGCTCTACGCGGCCCGCCAGCGCCCCGACGCGGCGCGCGGCTCGTTCGAGAAGGCCGTCGCGCTGCACCCTCTCCTGGACGCGGCGTGGTTCCGCCTGGGAGACCTGCACCTGGAGCGGCGGGATTTGCCCGCGGCGCGCGAGGCGTTCACCGTCGCGGTGTCGCTCACGCCCGACTCCCTCCCCGCGCGCGGCAAGCTCGCCCTCGTGTACCAGCTCGAGGGGGACTACCCCGCCGCCGAGCGCGAGCTGCGCCACGTGGTCGAAAAGGACCCGGAGAACGTCGAGTTCACGCTGCGATTGGGGCTGCTCTTCACCGAGCAGACGCTGAAGTCCACGCGCCCGCAGGTGCGCAAGGCGGCGGCCGAGGAGGCGGAGCGCTGGCTCTCCAAGGTGCTGGAAGCGCAGCCGGAGAACGCAATGGCTTCGCGCGCGCTGCAAAGCCTCAAGGGCCAGTAGCCACCGACGGGCCCGGCCCTCTACACTTCGAGTTCCGATGAGCGAAGGTCGCAAGTCTCCGAGCACGGCCGCCCCCACGGGCTCCCAGCCGCGCACTCCGACGAATCCGGGCATGCCGCGCACGCCGACGAGCCCCGGCATGCGTGTGATGTCCGCCGCGCGCACCGCGCCGCTGGAGAAGTCGAAGCAGGATGGGCCGTTGGGCAAGCGGCTCGCGGGCGAGGCCTCCAATCAGGCCCTCAACGCGCTCTCCGTCCTCAAGGAGTTCGCGGCGGACTTCAGCAACCGCGACAGGTTCTTCAAGTACAAGGCCTCCATCGTCGCCGGGTGGCTGGTGATGACGGCGGCGAGCTTCGCCATCGCCTGCCCTGGCAGCTCCGTGCAGACGGGTGACATGGACGCGCGCCTGGTGCTCAGCGACAAGCTGGACCGCCCGTCCATCACCATCTGGAACGAGAGCAAGGAGGAGTGGAAGGACGTCACCCTCATCGTCAACGGCCAGTACCGCGCGGCGGTGGCGTCCGTGGGCGCGGGGGAGTTCATGACAATCACCCCCAAGCAGCTCATGGGCACCAGCGGCGCGGCCCCCGCGGACCTGCGCTTCGAGACGCTGGAGATGCGCAGCCACGACGACAGCGCGAACCTCACCGAGGACCTGCGCAACGAGTGGAAGCGCCTGCTGAGCCCCAAGAAGTAGCCCCGCAAAAGCGAAGGGCGCCCTCCCCAGCGGGAAGAGCGCCCTCGCGTTGCCACCGGCCCCTCCTCGCGAAGGGGCGCGGCTGGCGGCCGTTACTCGGCCTTGGTCTCCTCGGTGGACGCAGGAGCCTCGGCGGCGGGCGCGGCCTTCTTCTCGGGCCGATCCACCAGCTCCAGCAGGGCCATCTCCGCGGCGTCACCCCGGCGGAAGCCGAGACGAACGATGCGGGTGTAGCCGCCGGGGCGGTTGGCGTAACGGTCCTTGTACTCGCTGAAGACCTTCTTCAGCACGTCACGGTCCTTCACGGTCCGGGCCGCCAGGCGCACGTTGGAGAGCCCACCACGCTTGCCCAGCGTGATGATGCGCTCCGCCAGCTTCCGGGCCTCCTTGGCCTTGGGAAGCGTGGTGCGGATGGCCTGGTGCTCGAGCAGCGAGGTGACCATGTTGTTCAGCATCGCGAGCCGGTGGCTCGTGGTGCGGTGCAGCTTCCTCTGTCCTACCCTGTGACGCATCGTCGTGCTCCGGGCCCCCGTGGGGACCCACCACTCCGGCCGTATCAGGTACCGGGTGGGAAGGGTGGACCCGACACGAGGCCCACCACTGCTCGTCGAACCCGGAGGACTTCACCGGGCTCCTTCCCGCCGCGCGCCGCCTGCCGCCATGTCGCGGGCGCGCGGGGAAAGTACCACGTACCGCGAAAGACCTAGGCCTTGGGCGCCGCGGGAGCCGGGGCCTGCTTCGGCGGCCAGTTCTCCAGCTTCATGCCCAGCGACAGGCCCATCTCCGCCAGGATCTCCTTGATCTCCTTGAGCGACTTGCGGCCGAAGTTCTTCGTCTTGAGCATCTCGGCCTCGGTGCGCTGCACCAGGTCGCCGATGGTCTTGATGTTCGCCTGCTGCAGGCAGTTGGCCGAGCGAACCGACAGCTCCAGCTCGTCCACCGAGCGGAACAGGTTCTCGTTGAGCTTCGCCTCCTCCTTCGGCGCCTCGGCGATGACCGGCTCCTCGGTCTCGTCGAAGTTCACGAAGACGGTCAGCTGCTCCTTGATGATCTTCGCCGCGTACGCCACCGCGTCCTGCGGCGACACCGAGCCGTCCGTCCAGACCTCGAGCGACAGCTTGTCGAAGTCGGTGACCTGACCGACGCGGGCGTTGGTGACCTGGTAGTTCACCTTGCGCGTGGGCGAGAACAGCGAGTCGATGGGGATGGTGCCGATGGGCGAGCCCGCCACCTTGTTCGAGTTGGCCGGCACGTAGCCACGGCCCCGGCGGCACGTCAGCTCCATGCGGAGCTTGCCACCCTCGGAGATGGTGCAGATGTGGTGGCCCGGGTTGAGGATCTCCACGTCGGCGTCGGCGATGATGTCACCCGCCTTGACCTCCTTGGGGCCCTCCGCCTCGATGCGCAGCGTCTTCGTCTCGTTCGTGTGCATCCGAAGGAGGACTTCCTTCAGGTTCAGCACGACGTCCGTGACGTCCTCCGACACCTCGGGGATGGTGGTGAACTCGTGGTCCACGCCCTCGATCTTCACGGACGTGATCGCCGCGCCCTGCAGCGACGACAGGAGCACCCGGCGCAGCGAGTTGCCCAGCGTCGTGCCAAAGCCGCGCTCGAGCGGCTCCGCGACGAACTTGCCGTAGGTGGGCGTCAGGCTGTCCTGGTCCACTTCCATCCGGCGCGGCTTGATGAGGTCACGCCAGTTCTTCGCAACGAACGTATCTGCCATGGTGTACGGCTCCTGAAGACGTGCGCCACCACCGACTTACCCACCAGCACGGCGGGAGGATGGACACGTAGGGGACTGCGATAAAGCACGACGCCCCGGCCTCGTCGGCCAGGGCGCTGGGTTCCACTTCCAGGCGCCAGATTGCGCCTGGCGTGGACGATTACTTCGAGTACAGCTCGACGATGAGCTGCTCCTGGATGGGCATGGTCAGGTCCTCGCGGTTGGGGACCGTGCGAACCGTGCCCTTGAACGCCTTCTTGTCCAGGTCGATCCACTGCGGAACGCCACGGCGGTCCACCGTCTCCAGCGCCTCGGAGATGCGGAGCACCTTGCGGCTCTTCTCCACCACCTCGACGGCCGTGCCCGGCTTGATGGAGAACGAGGGGATGTTGACCTTGCGGCCGTTCACCTGGAAGTGGCCGTGACGCACCAGCTGACGCGCCTCGTTGCGCGTGTCCGCGAAGCCCATGCGGAACACCACGTTGTCCAGGCGGAGCTCCAGCTGCTGCAGGAGGTTCTCACCCGTCTTGCCCTTGGCGGCGGACGCGCGGTGGTAGTAGCCGCGGAACTGGTTCTCCAGCAGGCCGTACATGCGCTTGACCTTCTGCTTCTCGCGCAGCTGCACGCCGTAACCAGAGAACTTCACGCGGCCCTGGCCGTGCTGGCCGGGGGGATACGGGCGGCGCTCGATGGCACACTTGTCCGTGTAGCAGCGGTCGCCCTTCAGGTACATCTTGAGGTTTTCGCGCCGGCAGATACGGCAAGCGCTCGCGGTATAACGGGCCATGGTCTTGTCCTTGGAGATGATCTGGAGCCGCCCCGGCGCGCGTGAGCACGCGGGGCGACCCGGACGAAGGGTTTAGACGCGACGACGCTTGGGCTGACGGCACCCGTTGTGCGGGATGGGCGTCACGTCGCGGATGAGGTTGATCTTCAGGCCAGCGGCGGCCAGCGCGCGCAGCGCCGACTCACGACCCGCGCCCGGCCCCTTCACGAACACGGACACGTTCTTCAGACCGTGCTCCATCGCCTTCGCGGCGGCGTCGCCGGCGGCCACCTGGGCGGCGAACGGGGTGGACTTGCGGCTTCCCTTGAAGCCACGCGCCCCGGCCGAGGACCAGGAGATCACGTTCCCGGACACGTCCGTGATCGTGATGATGGTGTTGTTGAACGTGGACTGGATGTGGACCACGCCGTTGAGGATGCTCTTCTTGCCCTTGCGCTTGGACTTCTTCGCGGCCGGGGCCTCGCCCTCGGCACCCGTGGGCGCCGCAGCCGAAGTATTGGTCTCGTCAGCCATGTGAGTTGCTGCTCCTGAGAGGTGATCGACGCCAGCGCCTCATGGCGCCGGCGCTGCGGTTTACCGAGCCGGAGCCGCCGGCTTCGCCCGGACGATGCCACGCTTCGGACCCTTGCGGGTGCGCGCGTTGGTGTGGGTGCGCTGGCCGCGGACGGGCAGACCCTTGCGGTGACGCAGGCCCCGGTAGCAGCCCAGGTCCATCAGGCGCTTGATGTTCATCGTCACTTCACGCCGGAGGTCACCCTCGACCTTGTAGCTGGCCTCGATGATCTCGCGGATCTTTCGAGCCTGGTCCTCGGTGAGGTCCTTGGTCCGGGTGGTGGGGTCGATACCCGCCGCCGCGATGATGTCTTGCGCGGACTTGTTGCCGATCCCGTAGATGTACTGGAGCGAGATCACGGCGCGCTTGTTGGGCGGCAGGTCGATGCCGGCGATACGAGCCATCTTCGGTCTTCCTTCTGGAGTGGAGTTGGTCTGAAGCCAACAGCCTTGCGGCTATCGGCCCTGGCGCTGCTTGTGCCGGGGGTTGGAGGCGCAAATCACGCGCACGATACCCTTGCGGCGGACAACCTTGCACTTGTCGCAGATCTTCTTGACGGACGCCCGAACCTTCATGGAGCGAACTTCCTTCCTTCGAACAGAGAAAAGCCAGCGGGCCACCCACCCCTACATCGGCGGGCCGCCCTTTTCGTTACTTCGCCCGGTACGTGATCCGTCCACGCGTCAGGTCGTACGGAGACAGCTCGACCTTCACCTTGTCACCGGGAAGGATTCGGATGAAGTGCATCCTCATCTTGCCCGAGATGTGCGCGAGCACCCTGTGGCCGTTGTCCAGCTCCACACGGAACATCGCGTTGGGGAGGGGCTCCATCACCGTCCCCTCAACTTCGATGGAATCATCCTTCGGCAAGCGTCAAACCTCTTCCCGGACCACGAACCTCTTGGAAGCGCGGCGGAGTAGCACTTTGGTCCGCAAGTGGCAAGCGTCCCGCGCAGCAAAACTCGGATTCCTACCAACCCACCGTAACAAGGACCTATTTCACCCGCAGTCCCGGCCGTCCTCAACGCCCTCGGGTGAGCACCTCGGGCACCCCATCCGTGATGAGGATGGTGTGCTCGAAGTGGGCGGACAACTTCCGGTCCGCCGTCACCGCCGTCCAGTCGTCTTCCAGGATCTCGATGTCCGAGGTCCCGGCGTTCACCATCGGCTCCACCGCGAGCACCATGCCCGCGCGCAGCTTCATCCCCGCCCCTGCCTGCCCGTAGTTGGGCACGTGTGGGTGCTCGTGGAGCTTGCGGCCAATCCCGTGGCCCGTGAAATCCCGGACCACGGAGAATCCCCGCGCCTCCACGTGCCGCTGGACGGCGTGGCCAATGTCCCCCAGCCGGTTGCCCGGCTTCATGGCCTGGATGGCCTTCTGAAGCGATTCCCGGGTGGTCTCCACCAGGGACCGCGCCTCCGGGGACACCTTCCCCACCGGCACCGTCCGCGCCGAGTCCCCGAACCACCCCCGGTACGACACCCCGAAGTCGAGCTTCATCAGGTCGCCTTCGACCAGCTTCCGCTTCCGGCTGGGGATGCCGTGCACCACCTCGTCGTTGATGGAGGCGCAGAGCACACACGGGAAGCCGAGGTAGCCCTTGAAGGCTGGCCTGGCGCCCCGCTCCGCGGTCATCTTCTCCGCGAGCGCGTCCAGCTCCCAGGTGGTGATGCCCGGCGCCACGGCCTGCTCGAGCGCATCCAGGACGTCGGCCACGATGCGACCGGCCTCGCGCATGAGCGCGATCTCCTCCCGGGATTTGATCTCCACTTGGCTCATCGGAGTCCCGCGCCAACCTCACCTGCACGGGACACGGGTGGCCAGCGACTCGAGGCACCGCAAGCCCCCGAACTCCGCTCGCCAGCCCGTCCGTCCATCAGGCCTTGCTCCGACCCGCGGCGGCCTTGATCTCCTCGTAGATGCCCTCCGGAGAGCCCACGCCGTCCACGCTCTTGAGCACGCCCTTCTTCTCGTAGAAGTTCTTCAGGGGCTTGGTCTCGGCGTCGTACTTCTGGAGGCGCTTCTCGATGACCTCCGGCATGTCGTCCGGCCGCTGCACCAGGCCCTCGCCACACTTGTCGCAGAAGCCCGTGCGCTTCGGCGGGCTCGTCTCCACGTGGTAGACGCTGCTGTCCTTCGGACACACGCGCCGTCCCGAGCCACGCTTCACCAGCGTCTCGTGCGGCACCTCGAGCGACACGACGGCGTCGAGCTTCTTGCCCAGCCGCTCCAGCATCCTGTCCAGCGCGTCCGCCTGGCCCGGAGTGCGAGGGAAACCGTCCAGGACGAAGCCCTGAGCGACATCCGCCTCCTTCAGGCGCTCCTCGACGATTCCAATCACGACCTCGTCCGGCACGTACTGGCCCGCCGCCATCAGCGGCCCCGCGACCTTCCCCAGCTCCGTCTTCTCCGCCACAGCCTTGCGGAGGATGTCACCGGTGGAGATCTGCGGGATGTGGAAGTCGGCGAAGAGCTTCTTCGCCTGGGTACCCTTCCCCGCGTTCGGCGGTCCCAACAGGATCAGGTTCATGTGCTCCTCTCAGCTCCCAAGGAAGGCACGGAAGTCGTCAGCCACGAAACTTTCACGCGCCCCCCATGTGCACCACCGAATAACTCGAATGACTGCGCCCCGGAACGACGAGGCGCCCCTCCCCACGACGAGGAGAGGCGCCCGTGACGTTGTCGCCGTGACTCAGGCCGCCACGCGCACCCGACCGCGGATGCGGGGACCGCGCGGACCCGCGAAGCCCTCGTAGTTGCGGCTGATGAGGTGACCCTCGATCTGCTGCACCGTGTCCAGGGCCACGCCCACGACGATCAACAGCGCCGTGCCGCCGAACGTGAAGCGCACGTTGAGCAGACCGCTGATGACCGACGGAATCACGCAGATGACCGCCAGGTAGATGGCGCCGCCGAACGTGAGCCGGTTCAGCACCCGCTCGATGAACTCCGCCGTCTGCCGGCCCGGGCGGATGCCCGGGATGTAGCCGCCCTGCTTCTTGATGTTGTCCGCCACGTCATCCGGACGGAAGGTCAGCGCCGTGTAGAAGTAGGCGAAGAAGATGACCATCAGCACGAAGAGCCCGTTGTAGATCCACAGGTTGCCTTCGATGGCCCGCTGCACGTCCTGGAGGAACGGGAACCACGTGCCCAGCGTCGCCGGGAACGACAGCACCGCGCCCGCGAAGATGGGCGGGATGACGCCGGCCGTGTTGACCTTCATCGGGAAGTACGTGGCCTGGCCCGCGAACATCCGCCGCCCCGCCATGCGCTTGGCGTACTGGATGGGGATGCGGCGCATGCCGCGCTCCACGTAGACCACCACCGCGATGATGAGGAGCATGAACACCAGCAGCGCCAGGACCTCGGCGACCGCGATGACCTCCTGCCGCGTCAGGTCCAGCAGCGTGCTGGCGCCGGGGAGCACACCCGCCACGATGCCCGCGAAGATGATGAGCGAGATGCCGTTGCCGATGCCGCGCTCGGTGATGCGCTCACCCAGCCACATGATGAAGGCCGTGCCCGCCGTCAGGCTGACCACCGTCATGAAGGTGAACCAGACGCTGTCGTCCGGCACCACCACCTGGTTGAAGCCGCTCTGCCCCGCGTCCGAGCGCCCCAGCGACGCCAGCCAGCGGGAGATGCCGATGCCCTGGATGACGGAGAGGACGATGGTGCCGTAGCGCGTGTACTGGTTGATCTTCTGCCGGCCCGCCGCCCCCTCCTTCTGCAGGCGCTCCAGGCTGGGGATGACCACCGCCAGGAGCTGCATGATGATGGAGGCGCTGACGTAGGGCATGATGCCCAATCCGAAGATGGACATCTGCTCCAGCGCGCCGCCGGAGAAGAGGTTGAACAGCGAGACCAGCCCGCCCGATTGCTTCTGGGCGTCCATGAAGGCGTTCATCGCGGCCCGGTCCACGCCGGGCGTGTTGATGAAGATGCCGATGCGGTAGACGGCCAGCAGGGCTAGCGTGTACGCGAGCCGGCTGCGCAGCTCCGCGATGCGGAAGACGTTGGCGAAGGCATTGAGAGCCACGGGGTAGCCATCCTCTTCGTGAGGGTTCTGCCAGGACGACAAAACGCCCCTGTTCCACGGATGGGAAAGGGGCGCAGAAGCCTACACAAGCGAAATGACGCGCACCACCGACAAGTGATGCGCGTCGGACATGCTCAGGCCTTCGGCTGCCGAGGGGCCTTGACGCCCTTGCCAGCGTGCGCCTTGGCGGCCGCCTCGGGCTTGTGGGCCATCAGGGGAAGGACGTCCACCGCGCCACCCGCCTTCTCGACCGCCGACTTGGCGGTCTCGGAGGCCTTGTGCACCCGGATGGTGACCTTCTTCGTCAGCGCGCCCCGACCCAGCAGCTTCACGCCGTCGTAGCGGCCCTTCACCAGACCCGCCTTCTTCAGCGAGGCCTCATCCACCGTGGAACCGGCGTCGAAGTGGGTGTCCACATCCGACAGGTTCACCACCGCGTACACCGTGCGGTTGGGGGAGTTGAAGCCGAACTTCGGCAGGCGGCGCTGCAAGGGGCTCTGGCCACCCTCGAAGCCTTCGAACCGCATGTTACCGGTGCGGGCCTTCTGGCCCTTGCCACCGCGGCCGGCCGTCTTGCCCAGGCCGGAACCCTGACCGCGGCCCACGCGCTTCTTGCGGTGCCACGAGCGCGAGGGGCGCTTCAAACCGTGCAGAGTGCTCATTGTCTTAGGTCCTCTCGTGCTCAGGCCTTGGCCTGGTAGGCGCGCGCGCGGTCCCGCAGGGCGATCTTGCGCGGCTTGCGGCGCTTGGGCGCCGGCGCCTCGGCGGACACCGTCTCCGAGGAGACCAGGTGCTTCACCTTGAACACCATCCCGCGGATGGCCGGCGTGTCCTTCAGCAGGCGCTCATCACCGAACTTCTTCAGACCCAGGCCACGGATGGTGGCCAGCATGTCCTCGGAAGCGCCCGCGTAGCTCTTCGTCAGCTTCACCTTGAGCGCCATGACTAGCCCCTCTGCTCCCCGGCGAGCTTCGCCGACTCGACGTCCTTGCCGCGGAGGCGCGACACCTGCGCCGCGCTGCGCAGCAGCTTCAGACCCGCGACCGTGGCCTTCAGCACGTTGTGCGGATTCCGCGAACCCTGGCTCTTCGTCAGGATGTTGCGGATGCCCGCCGCCTCCAGCACCGCGCGCACCGCGCCACCCGCGATGACGCCCGTACCTTCGCTGGCCGGCTTCAGCAGCACCCAGCCGGCGCCGAAGTGCCCGAGCACCTCGTGCGGAATCGTGTGACCCATCAGCGGAACGCGGAACAGGTTCTTCTTCGCGTTCTCGCCACCCTTGCGGATGGCCTCGGGAACCTCGTTGGCCTTGCCCAGGCCGACGCCCACGTGTCCGGCGCCGTCACCCACCACCACGAGGGCGGCGAACGAGAACCGCCGGCCGCCCTTCACCACCTTGGCGACGCGGTTGATGTTCACCACGCGGTCGGTGAGGTCCAGATCGTTCGGATTGATCGGAGTTGCCACTTGGAAATCCTTTCGAAAGCTAGAACTTCAGCCCGGCCTCGCGCGCGGCGTCAGCCACGGCGGCGATGCGCCCGTGATAGGGGAAGCCGTTGCGGTCGAACACCACCGCCTCGACGTTGGCAGCCTTGCACCGCTGCGCGATGAGGGCACCCACCCGCTTCGCGTCCGCCTTCTTGTCGCCTTCGTCCTGGCCCTTCAGCTCCTTGGACAGCGACGAGGCGTACGCGAGGGTCTTGCCCGTGGTGTCGTCCACCACCTGCGCGTAGATGTGCTTGAGGCTCTTGTAGACGGTAAGCCGCGGCCGCTCGGTGGTACCCGAGAGCTTCTTGCGGATGCGGTTCTTCCTCTTGATACGGGGATCGATCTTCGTCGGCATGGCTGCTTCCTTGTCCTTCCGGCGGCGATGCGGTCTTCCGCCGCCGGATGATGCCGCCAGACCCCATGGGCCCGGCGGGATTGGGAACACTCAGGACAGACGGAACGATTACGTCGTTCCGGTCTTGCCCTCCTTACGGCGGATGCGCTCCTCGGAGTACTTGATGCCCTTGCCCTTGTACGGCTCGGGCGGGCGCAGCGAGCGGATGTTCACCGCCGTCGCGCCGAGCACTTCCTTGTCCGCCGAACGCAGCGTCAGCCCCACGGTAGGGAGGCTGTCCTCGGTGCGGGCCGTCTTGTCCACTTCCGCCGTCACGCCCTCGGGGAGGTCGAAGACGACGGGGTGGGAGTAGCCCAGCGCGAAGTGGATGGCCTTGCCCTTCACCTCGGCGCGGAAACCGACGCCGCGGATGTCCAGCTTCTTCTCGAAGCCCGTGGACACGCCCTTCGCGGCGTTGGCGAGGATGGTGCGCGTCAGGCCGTGCAGGCTGCGCGCCTCGCGCGAGTCATCCGCGCGCTGCACGGTCACCTGACCGTCCTTGATCTCCACCTTGACCTTGCCGGGCAGCTTCACGGACAGCTTGCCCTTGGGGCCCTCGAAGTTCACCTGCTGGCCGGCGACGACGGCCTTCGTCTTGTCGCCGAGCTTGATCGCCAGTTTTCCAATCCGACTCATGGTTGCCTCGGTCCTGTATGCCCGGGGCGCGCACTCTCACGAGGCGCGGCCACCAGGCCGCTGGCTAGTAGACGGTGCAGAGCAGCTCGCCGCCCGCCTTCTGCTTGCGGGCCTCGGAGTCCACCAGAATGCCGCGGGACGTGGAGAGGATGGAGATACCCATGCCTCCCAGCACCTGCGGGATGTCGTTCACGCCGACGTAGCGGCGCAGACCCGGCTTGGACACGCGGCGGATGCCGGTGATGGCGGGAGCGCGGTCCGGCCCGTACTTGAGCTGAACGGTGATCTCGCTCTGGGGCGAGCCGTCCTGCGTGTGGACGACGTACTCCCCGATATAGCCCTCGTCCTTGAGGACCTTGATGACCTCGAGCTTGAGCTTCGAGTGGGGAATGACGACCTTGTCGTGACGCGCGCGCGACGCATTGCGCAGGCGGGTCAGCATGTCGCCAACGGGATCATTGACCGGCATGGGCTACCTTCCAAACGAGCACCCGGTCCGGGTGCTTCGTGTTCGCGTTCGTCGCGCCTGCCGGGCCCATCCCGGGGGTTCGCGCCGAGCGCAACTACCTGGGTTGAAACTGCTCGTGGACACGCTCCTTCCGAAGCGCGTCCAGGGCGCCAACGGGACCGTCAAGGCCCCTTTGGCACCCTGCCCTACCGGCTCACCAGGACGACTTGGTCACGCCGGTGATCTCACCGCGCAGCGCACGGTTGCGCAGGCAGATGCGGCACATCTTGAACTTGCGCAGGAACGCGCGCGGCCGGCCGCACAGCGGGCAGCGGTTGTACTGGCGCACGGCGAACTTCGGCTTGCGCTTCGCCTGGGCAATCTTGGAGAGCTTGGCCATTGTCTTTGAGGTCCTTGGCTCGAGGGCTTACTGGCGGAAGGGCATGCCGAAGTGACGCATCAGCGCCAGCCCCTGCTCGTCGTTCCGGGCAGTGGTGACGAAGCTGATGTTGAGCCCCTTCACCTTCTCGATCTGATCGTAGTTGATTTCGGGGAAGATGATCTGCTCGCGCACGCCGAGCGTGTAGTTGCCCTTCCCGTCGAAGGCCTTCGGGGACACGCCCTTGAAGTCACGCACGCGCGGCAGCGCCACCGTGATGAGGCGGTCCATGAACTCGTACATGCGGGCGCCACGCAGGGTGACGGCGGCACCGATGGCCTGGCCCTGGCGCAGCTTGAAGTTCGCGATGCTCTTGCGGGCGCGCGTCACGATGGGCTTCTGGCCCGTGATCGCCGCGAGCTGGTCCACCGCGGACTCCAGGATCTTGTTGTTGGCGAGCGCCTCGCCCAGACCCATGTTGACGACGATCTTCTGGAGACGCGGAACCTCCATCGGGTTCTTGAGGCCCAGCTCCTTCATCAGGGCGGGCACCCCTTCCTTGCGGAAGCGCTCCTTCATGCGGGCCGGCTTGCTCTCGAGGCCTTCCTCGATGTTCGCCGCGAAGCCAACCTTCTTGGCCTCTTCCTTCTTGCCCCGCTTCGCCTTCTTTTCCTTCTGGTCCGGCTTCTTCTCGTCAGCCATCGTCGTATCCTCTGCTTCGGGCGCCGTCGTGACCCAGCGCGTCCGATCAGTCCTTCACCTGGAAACTGAAAACACCGCGAGGGCCCCGTGGACTACCCAGGCCCTCGTTGCCTGCACGCCCCCCTACCCGCCTACCAGGGCGGACAGAAGGGCGCGCATACATGCCCCAACAGGGACTCCTAGTCAATCAGCGCGTCGCAGTTCTTGCAGAACCGCTGGCGCTTCTCACCGTCCGTCTTGATGCCCACGCGGGTCGGCTTGTCGCACTTCACGCAAACGACCTGGACATTCGCCAGGGCGATGGTGCCGGGCTTCTCGACAATGCCACCCTCGGGGTTCTGCGGCGTCTTCTTCAGGTGCCGCTTGACCAGGCGCAGGCCCTCCACAGTCACCCGGCCGGCCTCCTGATCGATCTTCAGCACCTTGCCGCGCTTCGTCGCAGGGGTCTTCTCGGAGGCCTCGGCCCCGGCCATGACCTGGACCGTGTCTCCCACCTTCATCTTCTGCATGGCTTCCTCGTCTCTCTGGCTGCTCGCCGTCCGGCCTGGTGGGTCCTCTTCAGAGGACTTCGGGCGCCAGCGAGATGATCTTCATGAACTTGCGGGCGCGGAGCTCACGGGCGACCGGCCCGAAGATACGCGTACCAATGGGCTCCATGTCCTTGTTGATGAGGACCGCGGAGTTGCCGTCGAACTTGATGAAGCTGCCGTCGGGACGACCCACCTCGCGCTTGGTGCGGACGATGACGGCCTTGGCCACGTCACCCTTCTTCACCTTCGAGTTGGGCAGCGCCTCGCGGATCGACACGACGATGACGTCGCCGATGGACGCGTACTTGCGCTTCGAACCGCCGAGCACCTTGATGCAGAACACCTTCTTCGCGCCCGAGTTGTCCGCCACGTCGAGCACGCTCGTCATCTGAATCATCTGGGAATCTCCTATCGCCGGTGTCTCCACCGCGCAGCCTCTCGGCCGCGCATGTGGAGGTGCGTGCTAGACGTTCTTGCTCTTCTCCAGCACCTCGACCACGCGCCAACGCTTGTCCTTCGAAGCGGGCTTGGTCTCGGCGATCCGGACCCGGTCACCCTCGTTGATGGTGACCTTCTTCGGGTAGTCGTGGTCCTCCACGTGGGCCTTGTACTTCTCGCGCAGGCTCATGATCTTCCCGTACTTCGGGTGGGGAGCGCGGCGCTGGACGGTGACCACCACCGTCTTCTGCATCTTGTTGGAGGTGACGATTCCCACGCGCGTCTTGGGACGGCCGCGGGTGGAGGTCTCTGCCTTGGGCGCTTCGGTCGTCTCAGCCATCTTCTCTCTCACTGTCTCTCATGCACCCGGGCGCTCTCACGTCCCGGATGGCCTTGCGCACCCGACCTGTGGCGAGCGCGCTTGGAGGATTCGCGGGTGAAGGCGTTACGCCTTCGCCGCCTTCTTCTTCTCGGTCAGCACGGCCAGCACCCGGGCCAGGTCGCGCCGGTGTCCGGTCCGCTCCGCCGGATTGTCCAGCGAGCCGGTCCGCCGCTTGAGCTGGTCCTGGAACAGCGTCTCACGCAGTTCCGTCGCCCGCCGCTGCAGGTCGTCCGCCGACAGCTCCCTCAGTTCCTTCGCAGTCGCCATTGCAATCTCCACATGCGTGCGGGAGCCACCCAGAGGACGGCTCCCGCCGCGGTGCCTAGAGGCTCAGGTCCGCGCGCTTCACGATCTTCGTGAGCACGGGCAGCTTCGCCTGCGCCAGCTTCAGCGCCCCGGTGGCCACCTCGGTCGTCATACCCTCCATCTCATAGAGGATGCGGCCGGGCTTCACCACCGCGACGTAGTACTCCACGCCACCCTTACCGGTACCCATTCGGGTCTCGGCGGGCTTCTTGGTGATGGGCTTGTCCGGGAAGATTCGGATCCAGATCTTGCCGCCGCGCTTCACGTGGCGGGTCATCGCGATACGGGCCGCCTCGATCTGCCGGGAGGTGATCCAGCCCGGCTGAAGGCTCATCAGACCGAACTCGCCGTAGGTCAGGTCGCTGCCACGGTGAGCGGCGCCCGGCATGCGGCCCTTGTGCATCTTGCGGTACTTCGTACGTGCAGGCTGAAGCATCGTCGCTGTCCTTCCCTACCCTGCCCCGGGCGCCTCCTCGCGGAGACACCCGGCGCGGGAGGGCAATTACCGGTTGGAGGGCATGGGGGCCTGGCCGCCCTTGCCCGGGAGAACCTCGCCCTTGCAGACCCAGACCTTGCAGCCGATCTTGCCGTAGGTCGTCTTGGCCTCGGCGAAGCCGTAGTCGATGTCCGCGCGGAGGGTGTGCAGGGGCACGCGGCCCTCGCGGTACCACTCGTAGCGAGCCATCTCGGCGCCACCCAGGCGGCCCGAGCAGGCCACGCGGATGCCCTTCGCCCCGAACTTCATGGCCGTCTGCAGCGCCTTCTTCATGGCGCGGCGGAAGGCGATGCGGCGCTCGAGCTGCGTGGCGATGTTCTCCGCCACCAGCTGCGCGTCGGTCTCCGCCTTGCGGACCTCGACGATGTTGAGGAAGACCTCGTTCTTCGTGAACTGCTGGAGGTCCTTCTTCACCGTCTCGATGCCCGCGCCGCGCTTGCCGATGACGATGCCCGGACGCGCGGTGTGGACGTTGACCTTCACCTTGTTGGCGGCGCGCTCGATCTCCACCTTGGACACGCCCGCGTGGTTCAGCGACTTCTTCACGAACTCGCGGATGCGGATGTCTTCATGGAGCCACTGCGCGTAGTTCTTGTGCTCGAACCACTTGGAGTCCCAGGTCTTGATGACGCCAAGCCGGAACCCGATCGGATGAACTTTCTGTCCCAACGTGAATCTCCTTGAACGTCCGGGCAGGGCCCGACGGGTCCTACTTCTTGGCCTCGGCCAGCACCACGTGGACGTGGGCGGTCTTCTTCTTGATGGGGGTGGCCCGGCCCATGGCGCGCGGCATGAACCGGCGCTGGGTGGGACCCTGGTCCACCGAGATGGTCTTGACGTAGAGCGTGTCCACGTCGACCTGTCCCTTGGACTTGTCGGTCGCGTTGGCCACGGCGCTCTTGATGAGCTTCTCCACCGGCAGGGCCGCGGCGCGCGGGGTGAACTTCAGGATGTTGAGGGCCGCCTCAACGGGCTTGCCCCGGACGAGCGCCGCAACGGTGGACAGCTTGCGGGGGCTCATGCGCAGGAAACGCAGATGTGCAGTCGACTCCATGGTCATCTCCTCAGGCTCTCAGGCAATGCGCCAGGCTACTTGCCCGGGGCCTTGGCGACCTTCTTCTCCGCCGAGTGACCGCCGAACGTACGCGTCGGGGCGAACTCGCCGAGCTTGTGGCCCACCATGTTCTCCGTGACGAACACCGGGATGAACTTCTTCCCGTTGTGCACCGCGAAGGTGTGACCCACGAACTCCGGCAGGATGGTGGAGCGGCGGGACCACGTCTTCACGACAGTCTTCTTGTTCGTCTTGATCATGTCCTCGATCTTCTTGACGAGGAAGTCGTCGACGAACGGACCCTTCTTGATCGAACGAGCCATGGCTTGCGAATCCTCTTACTGGCTGCGCGCGCCCTGGCGGCGGCCGCTCACGATGAACTTGTCAGTACGCTTGTTGGTGCGCGTGGTGAGGCCCTTGGTCTTCTTGCCCCACGGCGACACCGGGTGCGGGTTACCCTGACCGGACTTACCCTCACCACCACCGTGCGGGTGGTCCACGGGGTTCATCGCGAGACCACGAACCGTCGGGCGGATGCCCAGCCACCGGCTCTTACCCGCCTTGCCGACGCGGATGATCTCGTGCTCGATGTTGCCCACCTGGCCCACGGTGGCGCGGCACTCGATGAGGACCATGCGGACGGTCCCGGAAGGCATGCGCACCTGCGCGTAGCGGCCCTCCTTCGCCATCAGCTGTCCGGACGTGCCGGCGGAGCGGATGACCTGGGCGCCACGGCCCGGCTTCAGCTCCACGTTGTGGATGACGGTACCCACCGGGATGTTCTGCAGCGGCAGGGAGTTGCCCGGACGGATGTCCGCGTTCTCACCGGCGAACACCGTGTCGCCCACATTCAGGCCCACGGGGGCCAGGATGTAGCGCTTCTCACCGTCCGCGTACGTCAGCAGGGCGATGTTGGCGGTGCGGTTCGGGTCGTACTCCACCGCGGTGACCTTGGCCGGCACGCCGTCCTTGTCACGACGCTTGAAGTCGATGACGCGGTAGCGGCGCTTGTGACCACCACCCTGGTGACGGCGGGTGATGTGGCCGTGAACGTTGCGGCCACCCGAGCGCTTCAGCGGCTCGGTCAGCTTCTTCTCGGGCGCGTCCTTGGTGATGTCCGCGAAATCGGACACCGTCATCAGACGGCGGGCGGCGCTTGTCGGCTTGTACTTCTTGATGCCCATGGTGTGTTCCTCAGGCTGACCTCAACGCCGTAGCGTCAGGCCGCCCCTCCCTCGAAGAGTTCGATCGAGTCGCCTTCCTTGAGGGTGACGACCGCCTTCTTGAAGTTGGGCCGCTTGCCGATGCTCCGACCCACGCGCTTGATCTTGCCGCGGACGATGTTGGTGTTCACGTCCTCGACGGTGACCTTGAACAGCGTCGACACCGCGTTGGCCACGTCGTGCTTGGTGGCCTTGAGGTCAACGATGAACGAGTACTGACGCAGCTTCTCGCGGGCCTTGTCCAGCTTCTCGGTGATGAGCGGGCCCTTGATGACGTCGTGGATCTTCATGACAGCGCCCCCTCGAGGGTCTTCGCGGCCGCGGAGGTCAGGACCAGGTGCGAGTGCTTCAGCACCATCTCGAGGTTGACACCCTCGGGAGGAAGCACGTCGAACTTGGCCAGGTTCCGCACGCTGCGGTGCAGGTTGGTGTTGCCCTTCTCGTCCACCACCAGGGCGTTCTGCAGCTTCAGGCGCTTGGTCAGCACCTCGAAGGCCTGCTTGCTCTTGGGGGCGTCCAGGGAGAACCCGCTCAGGATGATGAGCGTCTTCTCCTTGGCGCGCAGGGACAGCGCGGACTTGAGCGCACCGCGGCGCACCTTGCGGGGCGGGCGGTAGAAGTAGTCGCGAGCCTTGGGAGCCATCGCCTTGCCGCCGCCCACCCAGTGGGAAGCGCGGATGGAACCCTGGCGGGCGCGGCCGGTGCCCTTCTGCTTCCAGGGCTTCTTGCCGCCGCCGCTGACCAGCGAGGTGTTCTTCACCCCCACCGTGCCGCGGCGCCGGTTGATCTGCTGCATCTTCGCGACCTCGTAAAAGAGGTGCGTGTTCGGCTCAGCGCCGAAGATGTCGTCGGAGAGCTCGATCTCCGACACCTTCTTCAAATCCAGGTCGACAACGTCAAACTTCGCCATGGCACTTTCCTCGCGGGGGTCGGAGTGAAACCACTCAGACGCCCACCCGCTTCCTAGGACTTGATCTCGACGTCAACGCCGGCCGACAGATCCAGCTTCATGAGCGCATCCAGCGTCTGCTGCGTAGGCTCGAGAATGTCGAGCAGGCGCTTGTGGGTGCGGATCTCGAACTGCTCGCGGCTCTTCTTGTCCACGTGCGGGGAACGCAGCACGGTGAACTTGTTGATGCGCGTAGGAAGGGGGATCGGACCGGCCACCTTCGCGCCAGTGCGCTTAGCCGTCTCGACGATCTCACCCGCGCTCTGGTCCAGGAGCTTCGAGTCGTATGCCTTCAGCCGGATGCGGATCTTCTGTGTCGCCATTCGCAAGAACCTCTTAGAACGAACTTTGTGCCAACGCCCCGGAAGGCGCTACGACCGACGTCCCCTGGTTGTCACAGAGCCGTTTCTTCAGAACGAAGGGGCGCGGTGATTACCATCCCGCCCCAGTGTATGCAACTGGATTTCCTCCGGCTCCCTGGAAATTCCCCGGAAGGGAGCTCCGGGGAGCCGGGAGGAGGTCTGCTACTCGATCACTTCCGCCACGACGCCGGCGCCCACCGTGCGGCCACCCTCGCGAACGGCGAAGCGCAGCTCCTTCTCCATCGCGACAGGGGTGATGAGTTCCACCTCGATCGCGATGTTGTCGCCCGGCATCACCATCTCCACATTCTCCGGCAGCTTCACCGTTCCCGTCACGTCCGTCGTGCGGAAGTAGAACTGGGGACGGTAGCCCTTGAAGAACGGGGTGTGGCGACCACCCTCTTCCTTCGACAGCACGTAGATCTGCGCCTTGAACTTGGTGTGCGGCGTGATGCTGCCAGGCTTGGCAATCACCTGCCCACGCTCCATGTCCTCACGCTTCAGGCCGCGGACCAGCGCGCCGATGTTGTCGCCCGCCATGCCCTCGTCCAGCAGCTTGCGGAACATCTCCACGCCCGTGACCACGGTCTTCTGCGTCGGGCGCAGGCCGACGACCTCGACCTCCTCGCCGACCTTGATCTTGCCACGCTCCACGCGGCCCGTCGCCACCGTTCCACGGCCGGCGATGGAGAACACGTCCTCCACCGGCATCAGGAAGGGCTTGTCCGTCGCGCGCTGCGGCGTCGGGATGTAGCTGTCCACCGCCGCCATCAGCTTCAGGATGGCCGGCTCGCCGATGTCGCTCGTGTCACCCTCGAGCGCCTTCACCGCGGAGCCCGGGATGATGGGGATGGTGTCGCCGGGGAACTCGTACTTCTTCAGGAGGTCACGCACCTCCATCTCCACCAGCTCGCGCAGCTCCGGGTCGTCCAGCAGGTCCACCTTGTTCAGGAAGACCACGATGTACGGAACACCGACCTGGCGCGCCAGCAGGATGTGCTCACGCGTCTGGGGCATCGGGCCGTCCGCCGCCGACACCACCAGAATCGCGCCGTCCATCTGCGCCGCGCCCGTGATCATGTTCTTCACGTAGTCGGCGTGGCCCGGACAGTCGACGTGCGCGTAGTGACGGTTCGCCGTCTGGTACTCCACGTGCGCCGTCGAAATCGTGATGCCGCGCTCGCGCTCTTCCGGCGCCTTGTCGATCTGGTCGTACGCCAGGAACGTGGCGCCGCCCGTCTTCGCCAGCACCTTCGTGATGGCCGCCGTCAGCGACGTCTTGCCGTGGTCCACGTGTCCGATCGTGCCGATGTTCACGTGGGGCTTGTTACGCTCGAACTTCTCCTTGGCCATGACACTCCTCACCGCGGCTGAGCCGGTCAATCACCCGGCGCGTATCGAATCCCGCAAAAACTCACTGCGAAGGTGCTGCGTCCTGCTCCAAACCCGCCACAACGTCAACTGAAATCGCCCGCAGGGTCGACTGCCGGGCCGTCAGTAGCGGTTCAGCGCCGTCTTGGGCGCCGGCGCGTAGTGACTGAACTGCATGGTGTAGGTCGCCCTTCCCTGGCTGCGGCTGCGCAGGTCGGTCGAGTAGCCGAACATGGCGGCCAGGGGCACCTGCGCCTGGATGGCCTGCAGGCCGCCTGGGCGGGGCGTCATGCCCAGCACCTTGCCTCGCCGGCCGTTCAGGTCGCCAATCACGTCGCCCATGAAGGGCTCCGGCGTGACGATCTCGCAGTTCATGATGGGCTCGAGCAGCACGGGGCTGGCCGCGCGCACGGCGTCCTTGAAGGCCAGCGAGCCGGCGATCTTGAACGCCATCTCGCTCGAGTCCACGTCGTGCACGGAGCCGTCGTAGGCCTCCACCTTCACGTCCACCATGGGGTAGCCCGCCACGGGGCCGTTCTGGAGGGCCTCCTGGACACCGTCGCGCACCGCGTCCACGAACTCCTTGGGCACCACGCCGCCGACGATCTTGTTCTCGAAGGCGAAGCCCTTGCCGGCCTCGTTCGGCATCACCCGCAGCCAGATGTGGCCGTACTGGCCCCGGCCGCCCGTCTGACGGATGAACTTGCCCTCGGCCTCCATCTGGGTGGTGATGGTCTCGCGGTACGCCACCTGCGGCTTGCCGATGTTCGCGTCGACCTTGAACTCCCTCAGGAGGCGGTCGACGATGATCTCCAGGTGCAGCTCGCCCATGCCGGCGATCAGCGTCTGCCCCGTCTCCTCGTTCGTGCGCACGCGGAAGGACGGGTCCTCCATCGCCAGGCGCTGCAGCGACTGGATGATCTTGTCCTGGTCCGCCGTGGACTTCGGCTCGATGGCGATGTCGATGACCGGCTCGGGGAACTCCATCCGCTCCAGGATGATGGGCTGCTTGTCGTCGCAGAGCGTGTCGCCCGTCGCCGCCAGCTTCAGGCCCACCACCGCGCAGATGTCACCCGCGTAGCACTCGGTCAGCTCGTCCTTCTTGTCCGCGCGCATCTGGACCAGGCGGCTGACGCGCTCGCGCTTGCCCTTCACCGAGTTCCACACCGCCGTGCCCGCCTCCAGCTTGCCGGAGTACACGCGCAGGAACGTCAGCGTCTGGGACTGGAACGCCGGGTCGTTCATGATCTTGAACGCCAGGGCGCTGAAAGGCGCGTCGTCCCGCGTCTCGCGCACCGCGTCCTCGCCCTTGGGCGTCTTGCCGTGCACGGGCGGGATGTCCAGCGGGCTCGGCAGGTAGTCGATGACCGCGTCCAGGAGCGGCTGCACGCCCTTGTGACGGAACGCAGACCCGCAGAACACGGGGAACAGCTTCAGCCCCACGCAGCCCTTGCGGATGGCCGCGCGGACCTCCTGCTCGGTGAGCTCCTGGCCCTCCAGGAACTTCTCCGTCAGCGCGTCATCCTGCTCCGCGGCGGCCTCGAGCAACTCCGCGCGCGCGGCCTCGGCCTGCTCGCGCAGCTCCTCGGGAATCTCCTGGATGTCGTAGCGGCTGCCCTGCTCCGAGTCGACGAAGACCAGGGCCTTCATCGTCAGGAGGTCGATGACACCGCGGTGCTTGTCCTCGGCGCCCAGGGGGAGCTGCATGCGCACCGCGCGCGCGCCGAGCTTCTCGCGGATGGTGCCCACGGACATCTCGAAGTCCGCGCCGATGCGGTCCATCTTGTTGATGAAGCAGATGCGGGGGACCTTGTAGCGGTCCGCCTGGCGCCAGACCGTCTCCGACTGCGGCTCCACGCCGTTGACCGCGTCGAACACGGTGACGGCGCCGTCGAGCACACGCAGGGAGCGCTCCACCTCGATGGTGAAGTCCACGTGTCCGGGGGTGTCGATGATGTTGACGCGGTAGCGCTGCTCGTTGCGCTGCCAGAAGGCGGTGATGGCGGCGGAGGTGATGGTGATGCCGCGCTCACGCTCCTGGACCATCCAGTCCGTGGTGGTGTTTCCCTCGTGCACCTCGCCCATCCGATGGATGGCGCCGGTGTAGAAGAGGATCCGCTCGGTGGTGGTCGTCTTGCCGGCATCGATGTGCGCCATGATGCCGATGTTGCGGTAGCGCTCCAGGGGATGCTCGCGAGCCATTGCGTCGGTACCTCTCCATGAGGGCGGGAGGGCTTGGGAGCCCCGTCTCACGTTCCCACCCGGACGATTTCAGAGAACCTGCTTCACCTAAAGAAACCGCCCGGATGCAACCTCTGCATCCGGGCGGGACACCGCGAGGCCGAAAGACCTACCAGCGGTAGTGCGCGAAGGCCTTGTTGGCCTCCGCCATCTTGTGCGTGTCTTCACGCTTCTTCACCGCGTTGCCGCGGTTGTTGGCGGCGTCCATGATCTCGCCGGCCAGCTTCTCCTGCATGGTCTTCTCGCCACGGGCCTTGGAGTACGTGATGATCCAACGCATGCCGAGGGCGACGCGACGGTCCTGACGGACCTCGACGGGCACCTGGTAGGTGGCGCCACCGACGCGGCGGCTCTTGACCTCCAGCACCGGCTTGACGTTGTCGAGGGCCTTCTTGAACGTCTTGAGGGGGTCCTCCTTCGCGCGCTCCTCGATGAGGGCGAAGGCTCCGTAGCACACGCCTTCCGCGATGGACTTCTTGCCCTTCCGCATCAGGTCGTTGACGAACTTGGTGACGAGCCGGTCCTGGAACTTCGGATCCGGAAGAATCTTGCGCTTGGCGACTACGCGACGGCGAGGCATCTCTTCTCTCTTCCCTTACGCCCTGGCTCCCTTGGGAGCACGCTACGACGGGCTTCAAGTACCACTGAAGGAAACTTCACGAGGACGCTCCCCAGGGTGCGGGGCTCAACGTCCAGACTCTGGAACAACGAAGGTGGTCGCGCTCAGCTCGGACGCTTCGCGCCGTACTTGGAGCGGCTCTGCTTGCGGCCCGCAACGCCCACGGAGTCGAGCGTTCCACGGACGATGTGGTAGCGCACGCCCGGGAGGTCCTTCACACGACCGCCGCGGATCATCACCACCGAGTGCTCCTGGAGGTTGTGGCCCACGCCGGGGATGTAGGACGTCACTTCGATTCCGTTGGTCAGACGCACGCGGGCCACCTTGCGGAGGGCCGAGTTCGGCTTCTTCGGAGTCGTCGTGTACACGCGGGTGCAGACGCCGCGCTTCTGGGGGCACTCCTTGAGCGCGGGGCTCTTGCCCTTGATGTTCAGCTTCTCGCGGCCCTTGCGGACCAGCTGGCTAATGGTCGGCACTGATACCTCGTTCTTCGGGTTCGCAGCCGCCACGAGACACGAGGCGGCGCATATCTACCTACAGGACTACTGAAAAAGGCCGCGAGTATAGGGAGCGACCCCTCCGTGTCAAGCACGGCATGACGCAGACCTGGAACAGGTCAGCGTCCATGAGGTCTTTCCTTGAGACTCGTCAACCCAGCTTACGACGGGTCGGTCCTCTACTCCGCGTGCGCTCAGAAGTCGAGGACCATCACCACGGCGTCCTCGCCCTCGTCCGCGTAGTAGTTCGGCCGGATGCCCACCGGGCGGAAGCCGAAGGCGCGGTAGAGCTGGATCGCCGGCTCGTTGCTCTTCCTGACCTCCAGGGTGGCGAGGCTGCAGCGGCGCGCCCTGCCCCGCTCCAGCACCTCCTCCATGACGGCCCGCGCGACGCCCCGCCGCCGGTGCTGGGGGGCGGTGGCCACGTTGAGCACGTGGACCTCGTCGTGGACGATCCAGAAGATGGCCAGGCCCAAGAGCAGCGGGGGCACGAACTGCCGGGGCTCCTCCACCAGGAGGATGGTGGACCACTCGTGCTGGAGCTCGCGCTTGAGCAGCTCCGGGGACCAGGGGTTCTTGAACGCCGCCTGCTCCAGCGCCATCACCGCCGGCAGGTCCCCTTCCGTCATCTGACGGATGGAGAAGCCATGCGGCTCGCGTGGCTCGGCGTCCTCCCGCATCCGCCTCATCGCTTTGCCTCCCGTGTGAAGGGCGCCACCCGACGCACCTGGGCCGAGGCCCTCACCTGCGCCAGCTCCTCCACGGCCAGCGCCGCATAGCGCTCGCGGAAGAGCTTCTCCCGGATGGACTCCCGCACCGTCTCGTAGTCGGCCGGAAAGTCCCCGGGGTGCTGCTCGTAGAATCGACGGATCTCCGTCTCGCCCACCTGGGCCCGCAGGCGGATGCGGCTGTCCAGGACACGCTCGGCCCTGAGCCCCCGCGTCAGCACCGCCTTGAGCCCCTCCACGTCCACGTCCGCCCGGGCCAGGAAGCGCTCCAGGGCCTGGGAGCCCCCGACGCGCAGCCGGAACGCCTCCAGCCGCGCGTCCACCTCGGCGGGTTCGGCGGGGAACGCCTGGAGCCGGTCGGCGTTGAGCACCTGGACCCGCTGGCTGATGGCCAGCTCCAGCGCCCCCCGGAGGAGCTCCTCGTCCAGGGGGACCTCGAGCGCCTGGAGGCCGCCCCGCTGCACGAGCGCCACCCGGGCCTCGAACTCCAGCTCGCTCTGGGTGAGCACCCGCCCCTCGATGATGGCGACCACCCGGTCCACCACCCTGCCCTGCGCCTCTCCCGCGGGAGCCTGGGCATGCACGGCCGGGGCGGCCAGCAGGAGGAGCCAGCCCGCCAGCCAGAAGGTACCTGCTCCCGCTCGGCGCGGCGCTGCCATGGCCTCCCTCATCTTCCGCCGGACTTTATACACCCCAGGCCAGCCGAACAGTCCTTGCTGGCGCACTCCCACCGACTGGTTACTTTCAATCACGTACAGCTCGGCGGGAACAAATGGCGGACGACTACTACCAGATCCTCGGCGTGGAACGGACGGCCTCCGAGGAGGCCATCAAGAAGGCGTTCCGGAAGCTCGCGCGCCAGCACCACCCCGACGTCAACCCCGGCAACAAGTCCGCCGAGGAGAAGTTCAAGCAGATCAACTCGGCCTTCGAGGTGCTGTCGGACCCGAAGAAGCGCAAGCTCTACGACGAGTTCGGCGAGGACGCCGAGAAGATCGGCTTCGACGAGAAGAAGGCGGAGGCGTACCGGCAGTACCGCGCCCAGGCGTCCCGGGGGGGCGTGGGCGGCATCCCCTACGGAGGCGAGGACTTCGACCTGGGGGACCTCTTCAACGACCTCTTCGGAGGACGCAGGGGCGGTGGGGGCGGGTTCAATGACCCCTTCGGGCGGGTCCGGGGGCGCGGCCCCATGGGTCCCGAGCGTGGCGAGGACCTCAACGCCCAGGTCCGTCTGACGCTGGCCGAGGCCGTCAACGGCACCGAGCGGCCCCTGTCCATCAGCCGCGCCTCCCCCGACCGCTCCACCCCGGACGAGCGCGTCCGCCTGACGGTGAAGATTCCCGCGGGCGTCCAGACCGGCTCCAAGGTCCGGCTGGCGGGCCAGGGCACCCCCGGCGCGAGGGGTGGGCCTCCGGGCGACCTCTACATCGAGACCGAGGTGATGGAGCATCCCCTGGTGCGTCGGGAAGGTGACGACCTCCACATGGACGTGCCCGTCACGGTGCCGGAGGCCATGCTGGGCGCGGAGGTGCGCGTCCCCACCTTCCAGGGCGAGCTCACCGTCAAGGTCCCCCCTGGCTCCCAGTCCGGCCGGCAGATGCGCCTCAAGGGGCGTGGGGTGCCCTCCCTCAAGGGGGGTTCACCGGGTGACCTCTACCTCCGCCTCCAGGTCAAGGTGCCGGACACCGACACCCCGGAGACCCGCGCCGCGGCGGAAACCCTGGCCAAGGCCTACCGGGACGATGTCCGTCGCGAGCTGACCCTCTGAAGCTCTTGTCTCTTGTCCTGGGCGCCGCCAAGGCATAGACGGCCCCTCCCACAGTCGGATTTCACGTCGCCGCAAACGGAGCACACGCGCACATGGGCCTCTTAGACATCTTCACGGGCGGCTCGGGCCCCGAGAAAGCCCTCAAGCTCAAGCCCAAGGTCACCCAGAAGTACGGCGACCCGGCGACCCGCCAGAAGGCCATCCAGCAGCTCGGGGAGATGAAGTTCCCCGAGGCCGTCTCCGTGCTCCTGGCCCGCTTCACCATCACCGTGGACCCGCTCACCACGGACGCCGACGAGAAGGAGCACACCTTCGAGCTGGTGAAGGCCTTCGGCAAGGACGCCGTCCCCCCCATCGTCGAGTTCCTCAGCAAGACGGAGCCCGCCACGTCGTGGGCGCTCAGGCTGCTGGGTGAGCTGGTCAGCGAGGACGAGGTGACCGAGGCCTGCGTGAAGGCGCTCCAGCACCTGTCCTCGACCTACACGAAGAACCCGGAGAAGAAGGTCGTCCTGCTCCACCACGTCACCGGTCGCCAGGACGCACGCATCCCCCCGGTGGTCGTCCCGTTCCTCTCGGACATGTCGGACGACGTGAAGATCGCCGCGCTCAAGGCGCTCGCCTCCTTCAAGTACGAGCCGGCCAGGGAGCCCATGCTCGCGCTCCTGACGGCCGACGAGACGGCGCGTCGGGTGCAGACCTCGGCGCTCTCCGCCCTGGCGGACGCGGGCTTCAGCGTGGGCGAGCAGCGCGCCCGCGTGGAGTCGCTCCTGGTGGAGCCCTACGTCCTGGACAAGGACGGCCGCATCCAGCGCCGGGCCTGAGCGCCCGGGCCCGGTCGTGTCGGGCAGCCGACACGACCACTGTCCTCCGGAAGGCCCTGCACACCGGGGCCGTTCCCAGGCGCTCGGAACCTGGAGCAGGATTCTCCCGTGCGCTCGAAGAAGAAAGGGGCCCTGGCAGAGGTCGTGCCGCTGCGCCCCACCACCTCGAAGAAGTCCACCCGTCGAGCAGCGAAGCCGGCTCCCCCGGCTGACGCCGACGCCGTCGCGCGCGCCCTCCTGGAGATGGCGCGCCACCTCACCGACAACGCGGGCCCCACCGAGGCCCTGCGCTCCCACCTCCAGACGCTCCACGCGCTGCTCAAGCCCAAGGTCTGTTACGTGGCCCGCTTCTTCGCCTCGCGCGAGCAGCTCCACGTCGAGCACGTCCGCGGCCGCTACGACAGCCGCGTCGTCGCCGCCGTCCCGGGCGAGGGCGTGGTGGGGCGCGCCTTCTCCGAGAAGAAGCTCCTGCGCGAAGCGGACACCCTCGCGGTGCCGCTGGAGAGCCCCCACGGCGTCACGGGCGTGCTCGTCGTCCTGGGCGCGCGCCGCGCCGTCTCCGACACCGTGCTCCAGTCGCTGGCCGCGCAGCTGGCCGCCGCCTACGAGGTGGCCCGGCTCCGCGACGACAGCGCCCGCCGCAACAAAGACCTCCAGACAGCCATCGCGGGCTTGAAGAGCCTGGAGCAGAACCGCGAGGAGCTGCTCGGCAACGTCTCGCACGACCTCAAGAACCCGCTCACCACCATCAAGTCGTACCTGGCGATGCTGGGACGCGAGAAGCTGGGGCCCCTCACGGACGCCCAGCGCCGCGCGGTGCAGATCTGCGACCGGAACTCCGACCGCATGCTGCGCATGGTGAACGACCTGCTGCTCATGTCCCGGCTCCAGTCCGGGAAGATGCAGCTCAACCAGCGCCCCTTCGGCCTCAAGGCCGTGGCCGAGGAGGTGGTCCGCTCCCTGGCCGTCGTCGCCGAGCACGGCAAGGTGCAGGTGCACATCCCCCCGTGCGCGGAGGTGTTCGTCCGGGGAGACCGCGAGCGCATCGCCGAGGCCATCCACAACCTCGTCGAGAACGGCATCCACCACAGCGAGCAGGATGACACCGTCGAGGTCACCGTCTCCGCCGAGGAGGGGCTCGCCGCACTGACGGTGAAGGACAGCGGTCCCGGCATGTCGGCCGAGGCGCTGGAGCACATCTTCGACGCCTTCTACCGGGCGCAGCCGGGCGTGCCGCGTCCTCCCGGGGCGGGGCTGGGCCTGCCGCTGGTGGGGAAGATCGTCGCCCTGCACGGCGGCCGTGTGGAGGCGTCCAGCGTGCTCGGCGAGGGCAGCACGTTCCAGCTGGTGCTGCCGATGTTCGCCGGGGCGGTCAGCTCCCCGGACCCGAGCCAGGCGGCGCCCAAGGCGGGCGGCATCCTCCTGGTCGAGGACGACGCGGACTGCCGCGAGGTGCTGCAGCAGGTGCTGGAGCAGGAGGGCTACCGGGTGATGGCCACCTCGGGGGCCTCCGAGGCGCGCTCCATCCTCTCGCACATCCGGCCGGCCATGGTGCTGCTCGACCTGCGGCTGAGCGAGGAGGACGGGCAGTCGGTGCTCCGCTTCATCCGGGGCACCGAGTCGCTCGCGGACATCGTCGTGTACATCATCTCGGGTGCCAGCGAGGTGGCGTCCCTCACCTCCGGCCAGGGCCTGGAGCGCATCGACGGCTTCTTCGAGAAGCCGCTCCAGCTCCCCAAGCTGCTGGACACGGTGTCGGCGGTGGTGCGGCCCAGCCGCCGGGCTCCCGCCGTCCCCTGAGGGGGACGGAATGGACCGCGGAACGAACAAGAGGTGGCCGCACGCCACCTCGGCTTGGCTAGTATCCGCGCGTTCATGAGCACTTCCGTCTATTCCCGCTACCGCGCCGCATTCGCCGAGGGCCTCGCCAGCGCCCTGGGCGTGCAGGCCGCCGACATCGAAGCCCAGGTCAAGCCCGCGGAAGCGGCGCACGGCGACCTGAGCTTCGCCACCTTCCCTCTCGCCAAGGCCCAGAAGAAGGCGCCCCCCGTCATCGCCAAGGAACTGGCCGAGAAACTCTCCGTGCCGGGCCTGGAGATCAAGGCCGTGGGCCCGTACGTGAATGCCCGCTTCAACGCGGTGCCCTTCACCAGCGAGGTGCTCGACGCGGCCCGCAAGGCGGGCGCCACCTACGGCGGAGACGCGGACGCGGGGCGCGGCAAGACGGTGGTCATCGACTACTCGTCGCCGAACATCGCCAAGCCCATCGGCTTCCATCACATCCGCACCACGTTCCTGGGTCACTGCATCGCCAACATCTACCGGGCGCTCGGCTGGCGGGTGGAGGGCATCAACTACCTGGGTGACTGGGGCAAGCAGTTCGGCCTCGTCGCGGTGGGCTTCCAGGAGTACGGAGACCCCGCGCGCATCGACGACATGGGCCACCTGGTGGAGGTCTACGTGCGCGCCAACAAGCGCGCCGAGACGGAGCCCGCGTTCGACGAGAAGGCCCGCGACTTCTTCCGCCGCATGGAGGCCGGTGACGCCGAGGCCCTCAAGCTCTGGAACCAGTTCCGCGAGACGAGCATCCGCGGCTTCAAGCAGATCTACGCGCGGATGGGCATCGAGTTCGAGCACATCGAGGGCGAGAGCCGCTACCAGGGCAAGATGGACGCGGTCATCGAGCAGATTGCGAAGAAGCCCGGCGTGAAGGAGTCGCAGGGCGCGCTCATCGTCGACCTGCCCTACGCGGAGAACGAGCCGCCCATCCTGCTCAAGAAGAACGACGGCAGCACGCTCTACGCCACGCGCGACCTGGCCGCCGCCGAGGACCGCCACACGCGCTTCCAGTTCGAGAAGTCGCTCTACGTCGTGGCCCAGGACCAGGCGCTGCACTTCCGTCAGGTGTTCCGCACGCTGAAGGAGATGGGCCAGCCGTGGGCGGACAAGTGCGTGCACGTGGCGTTCGGCCGCATCCACGGCATGAGCACGCGCAAGGGCCAGGTGGTGCAGCTCAACGACGTGCTCGACGAGGCCAAGGAGCGCGCCGCCGCCAAGGTGAAGGAGAACCAGGAAGCCGGCCGGCTCCAGACGGATGACCCGGACAAGCTCGCCGAGCAGATCGGCCTGGGCGCCATCGCCTTCGGCGACCTCAAGCACAAGCGCGCCACCGACTACACCTTCGACTGGGACGAGGTGGTGAGCTTCGAGGGCCACACGGGCCCCTACCTCCAGTACGCCCACGCGCGCGTGGTCAACGTGCTGCGCAAGGGCGGCGGCGCGCCCGCCACCTACGACGCCAGCCTGCTGACGCTCCCCGAGGAGCAGGCCCTGGTGCGCGAAATCATGCGCCTGCCCGAGGTGGTGCGCGACGCGGCCGAGCAGTACGAGCCCAGCCTCGTGGCCCGCCTGCTGCTCGACGTGGCCGCCGCCCTGAGCCGCTACTACACGCTCGGCAACCAGGAGCGCGACAAGCGCATCAACGTCGAAGGGGATGACGCGCTGCGTTCCGCGCGACTCGCCCTGGCGGACGCGGCGCGGGTTACGCTCGCGTCGGGTCTGACCTTGTTGGGCATTCCGACACCCGAGAACATGTAGCCCCGGGGGCTGCCTTGGAAACCGCGCTGTCGCAGTCTGCGAATCAGGGAGAGTCCTTGCTGAAGGCGGAGTTCGGCCCGATGGGTCGGGCACTGGGCACTCGTTATCTGGAGAGCGTCCACTTCCCACCCGAGGCCGAGGACGAGCTGCGAAACCTCCACGCCAAGGGGTTCGTGGTGCACGTCATGCGCTCCACGGCGTGGGTGAACTTCCTCTACCTCACCTGGGCCATGGTGCGCCGGAGCCTGCCGCCCGTGCGGGCGGTGTCCAACCTGCGCCCGTGGTTCACCAAGCCGTGGCGCCAGACGAAGCAGGGCGGCGCGTTCCTGGAGCGCTTCGAGTACGCGCGCCAACAGGGAGGCAGCGGCCTGGTCTTCCTGCGGCGCACGGCGCTCTTGCACGCGTCCGGGAAGGAGACGCACGAGGACCCCTTCCCCGCCCTGGTGGAGCTGGCGCGCACGTCGGACCGGCCCGTGTACCTGGTGCCCGAGCTGTTCGTCTGGGAGAAGCGCAGCGCGCGCCTGAAGCCCAACTGGGTGGACATGGTGTTCGGCAGCCCCGAGGCGCCGGGCTTCCTGCACTCGATGCTGGCCTTCTTCCGCAACTACAAGCGCGCGCAGTTCCGCGTGGGAGAGCCCATCGACCTGCGCGCCTTCGCCGAGCAGAACCCGAAGGACTCGGTGGAGGTGCTCGCGCGCAAGGTGCGCAGCACGCTGCACGTGCACCTGGCCCGGGAGACGCGCGCGGTGTTCGGACCGCCGGCCAAGCCGGCCGTGCGCATCATCGACGAGACCCTGCGCGACAGGCAGCTGCGCAAGGTGGTGGACGAGCACGCCGCGCAGTCCGGCCGCAAGCAGGAGAGCGTGCTGCGCGAGGCCCGCCGCAACCTGGAGGCCATCGCCGCGAAGCCCAGCCCCACGACGCTGGCCTTCGTCGCCCCGCTGCTCGACTGGGTGTTCAACCGCATCTACGACGGCATGCACGTGGACGAGGCGGGCCTGCACCGCGCGCTCAAGGCCGCCACCCGCGCGCCCATCGTCCTGTGCCCCAGCCACAAGAGCCACATGGACTACCTGGTGATGAGCTGGGTGCTGTGGAACCGCGGCTACGCGGTGCCGCTGGTGGCCGCCGGCGCCAACCTGTCCTTCTGGCCCCTGGGCAGCATCTTCCGCCGCTGCGGCGCGTTCTTCCTGCGCCGCTCGTTCAAGGGCGACAAGGTCTACGCCGCGTCCTTCAAGGCCTACGTGCGCAAGCTGGTGCACGACGGCATCCACCAGGAGTTCTTCCCCGAGGGCGGCCGCTCGCGCACGGGCAAGCTGCTCTCCCCCAAGCTGGGCATGTTCACCTGGCAGGTGGAATCGGTGCTAGAGGGCGCGCGCAACGACCTGCTCTTCGTCCCGGTGGCCATCGACTACGAGAAGGTCGTCGAGTCGGGCAGCTACTCGAAGGAGCTGGCCGGCGGGGAGAAGAAGCCCGAGGACCTCAAGGCGCTGCTCAGCACGCCCAAGGTGCTCGCGGCGCGCTATGGCCGCATCCACCTGGGCTTCGACGAGCCGATTTCGCTCGTGGAGTTCATGAAGGAGCGCGGGCTCGACCCCGAGCAGCCGGTGACGGACGAGCAGAAGAAGGGCCTGGTCCGCGCGCTCGGCAACCGCGTGATGTACGGCATCAGCAAGGTGTCCACCGTGACGCCGCACGCGCTGGTGAGCACGTCGCTGCTCGCGCACCGTCGCCGGGGCCTGACGCAGCGGGAGCTGGCGGACCGCATCAGCATCCTGCGCCGCATCGCCCAGGAGGACGGCGCGCCGCAGTCGCGCGAGCTGGGCAACGCCCCCAGCAACCCCGAGACGATGGGGCCCATCCAGGACGCGATGCGCACCTTCATCGGCGACGAGATGGTGCGCACCCAGGAGGCCAAGGGTGACGTCATCTACCAGGTGGAGGACGACCGCCGCGCGGAGATGTCCTTCTACAAGAACACGCTGATGAACCTGGTGGCCGCGCGCAGCCTCGTGGCCAACGCCATGCTGGCCGCCGGCACGTCCGCCTCGTACGACGACGTGAAGGCGCGCGCGCTGTTCCTCTCGCGCCTGTTCAAGCTCGAGTTCATCTACCGGGTGAACACCACCTTCGACACCATCTTCGCGGAGACGGTGGAGCGGCTGGTGCGCATGGGCCTGGTGATGCACGAGGGCGACACGCTGAGCGTCGCGCCCGAGCCCCACGCCCAGCCGGAACTGGAGTTCCTGGCGGACCTGCTGCGCGACTACCTGGAGGCGTACCTGCTGGCCGCGATGACGCTCAACGACGTGGCCACGGGCGTCGCCGAGGACCGCAAGGCCTTCCTCCGGTTGGCCCTGGAGACAGGCCGCGCCGAGTACCACGCCGGTCGCATCACCGCCGCCGAGTCCCTGGCCAAGGTGACGCTGGAGAACGCGGTCACGTACCTGCAGGACCAGAAGCTCCTCGTCGAAGAGGACAAGAAGCTCAAGGTCGGTCCCCAGGCGACGGACGCGGACGCGCGCAAGCAGCTGGTCGAGAGCATCCGCGAGTACCTGCAGCGCTGACGTGTCGACACCGGGCCGCGCCGCCTCCTCGAGGACGGTGCGGCCCGTCAGCGGGGCATGGGAGGATGGGCGGATGACTGCTCGCCCTGCCCTCCTGGCCCTCGTCCTCGGTGCCTCCCCGCTTCTCGGCTGTGGCTCCACGCCGAACTCCCGTGAGCCCGCCTCGCGTGAGTGTGGCGACTCCATCCATGACGTAGCCTGGCTGGCGGGGAGCTGGCGTCAGGACACGGCCGGCAACCTCATGGAGGAGCACTGGACGCCCGCGGCGGGCGGCACGCTCTTCGGGGTGAGCCGCACCATCGTCCAGGGCAAGACGGTGTTCTTCGAGTACATGCGCATCGAGGCGCGCAAGGACGGGCTCTACTTCGTGGCCCAGCCCATGGGACGGCCGCCCTCGGACTTCAAGATGCTGCGTTGCAACAGCAACGGCGTGTTGTTCGAGAACCCGCAGCACGACTACCCGCAGCGAATCTTCTACCAGCGCCCCACCGCCAACCGCCTCACCGCCCGCATCGAGGGGAAGAAGGACGGCAAGGAGGCGGGACAGAGCTTCGAGTTCTTCCAGATGTAGCGACGGGCCCGCGAGGGCTCACCTCACGGCGCGCTGCGGAAGACGATGCGAATCTCGCTGGAGAGCGGGTTGCCCTCGTAGTCGGTGAGCACCGTGCGCAGCACCAGCGTGTACTGCGTGTTGGGCGTCAGCACGACGCCCTCGGCGAAGGCGGCCTCCACCGTGTACGGGACGTCGCCCCGCTCTACATCCTCGTCCAGCTCCGGCACGGGCGGCGCGGTGAGGACCAGCGGGAGCTCATCCCGACCGGAGAACACCGCGAAGCCGGGGCGCAGGCTGCGCACGTCCATGGCCTCGGAGAAGGTGACGCGCAGGGAGCCGCCCCTCGGAAGCGTCTCCCCTCCTCCCGGCGCCGTGGAGACGACCCGGGGCGGCACCGTGTCGCGCGGCAGGTAGATGGCGTCCCCGGGCTCCAGGCACCCGGACAGCGACGACAGCGCGAGCAGCACTCCTGCGACGAACCGACTCGAGCGCGCGCCCATCACCGGCACCCCTTCTGCGCCAGGCTCTCCGACGAGTGGCACTTGAGGCAGGCGCGGTCATTCGCCGACGCCAGCTTCTTGCACGACTGCGCGAAGCCCGCCGGGTGCGGGTTGATCTGCCGCCGCGGCGACAGCTCCGAATGGCAGCTCATGCACGACTCCTCGCGGTGGCAGGAGATGCAGCTGGTCAAATCCCGCGAGGCGGCGATGCCGTGGTGCTGCGGTCCGGGCAGCTCCACCCACGTGGTGTAGTCCGGGTGCACCTTCTGGTTGCGCGGCCGCAGCGACTGGGCCGCGTCCATGCCCACGCCCGCACGCTCGTGGCAGGCGGCGCAGAACGACTGGGCGCGGTGGCAGCTCTCGCACCGGGGCGAGTTGGTCCGGGCCTGCACCGGGTGCAGCGTGATGAAGTCGTTGGGGTGGATGGACAGCGGCTTCTGCATGCCGTCATGGCACGTCTGGCAGTAGCTCTCGCTGTGGCACTGCATGCAGACCAGCCGGTCCGTCGACGCGCGGGCCCCGTGGTTGAACTCGAAGCGCGGGCCGTGGTCCAGGCCCAGGGGGTTGCCCTGCATGGGCTTGAGCAGGCCCGAGTCGAACGTCAGCTTGAGCCGGCCGGACGGCTCCGTCGGGTGGCAGGTCGCGCACGTGTTCGAGGCCACGGTGCCGTCGTGGCACTTGAAGCACGTGGCCATCTTCGGCAGCTGGTTTCGCGTACCCAGCTTCACGTCCTTCATCTCGCCGTGGCACACCGAGCACTCCACCTTCTTGTCCACGTGCTGCTGGTGGCTGAAGTGCAGGTTGGCCGGAGGCATGGACAGCTTCGCGGGCTCCTTGCGCACGGTGGCGTCAAAGCCCGGGTGGCAGGTGTTGCACGCGGACGGAGGGTCCGTGGGCTTGCCCTTCCGGCCCGCCTCGATGTCGTGGCAGGTCTCGCACTCCTCGTGGCCCGGGAGGTTCAGGTCCTTGGAGGACGCGCTGGCGCGGGCCGAGTCGTGGCACGTGGTGCACTCGGCGCCCGCTTCCAGGTGCTGGGCGTGGTCGAAGCGCAGCGGGACGTGCTGGGCGGGATAGACGGCCAGGCTGCGCTCGCGGGCCGTGGCGGCCCAGGCGACGCCGGCGCCCACCAGCATGGCGAGCGCGGCCAGGGCGAGCAGTGCATGTCGGTTCTGACGGTGAAGCATCTACAAGCTCGCCTTCAGGTCGAAGAGGAGGAAGGCCTTGGTGTCGGAGTCGGTGAAGGGATTGAAGTTCTGCTCCACCACCAGCGACAGCCGCGTCGCGCGCGTCAGGGCCCGGCTGGCCCACACCTGGGCGCCGTAGAAGTTGCCCCCCAGGCGCGCGTTGAAGCTGTCGAAGATGCGCGCGAAGGACACCCGCGCGTCCAGCGTGAAGCGCTCCCGGTCGAACGTGTAGCCACCGGTGAGGTCGCCCCAGAGCTGGTCTCCGCCGAAGCCCGTGCGGTACGTCACGTCCAGCGCCGAGCGGAACGCGCCCGAGCGCCACGCCGCGCCCGCCGCCCCACCGACGCTGGTGGACTCCGGCGCGCCCTCCGCGTCCACTTGCGAGGCGATGGCCATCTCCGGGTTGACGTTCTCGTTGTACCGGCTGCCCAGCGCCTGCACGTAGAAGCGCAGCGGGCCGGGGGTGAACACGTCCACGCGCACCCGCGCCTCGTCGCGCGGCGCCCACGCGAAGTAGTACCAGATGGAGTCCGCCGACAGCACGGGCGACAGGCGCATCACCTCCAGCGTCGTCGCGACGCGCGTGCCGTCCCAGCGCACCTGCGTGCGCACCTGGGCCACCTTGCCCTGCAGCACGTCGTAGTCCACGCCGGCCAGCGCGTTGAGACCCAGGCCCCGGCCATAGCGCGCCTCCACCGTGGCGCGCTCCAGGTCCGTCTTCCCCTCCACCATCGCCTTGCGGTAGCCCACCGCGGCGTTGAAGCCCTTCAGGTCCTCGAGCAGCAGCTTGGCGCCGAAGACGGGCTCCATCGAATCCAGCGTGGGGTCCGCGCCCGCCACGCCCTGGTCCAGCCGCCGCGAGTCGCTCTCCCGCGTACCGTCCGGCTGATACACGGACGAGCCCAGGAAGCTCGCGCCCTTCACCCACAGGCCGCCGTACAGCTCCGCGCCCAGGCCCATGCGCGTCACGTAGCGCGCGCGCAGACCATCGAACGCGATGATGTCCGAGACGTCCGTGTAGAGCTGACGGCCCAGCCGTCCCTCGAAGCCGCCCTTCGCGTAGCGCACGTACGCGTGCAGCAGCTCCGCGTCCTCGGACTTCAGCCCGTCGACGCGCTCGGCCTCACCCTTGGGCAGACCGAAGTCCGCCCAGATGCGCATGTTGGACTCGAAGCCCAGGTCCTGCCCCGTGGCGAGCTCGAAGGCGTTGAGCCCCAGGTACTGGACGATTCGCCGCCTTGGCAGCAGCACCGGGTCGTCCGACGTGCTGCCACGCCACGCACGAATCTGGTACGCCTGCGCCTCGGTTCGCGCTTCCACCAGGAACGCCGACGCGTGCGACGTCGTTGCTCCCAGCCCCAGGCCCAGGGCACAGACAGCGCCAAGGATTCGAGGGGGCTTCCACCACGTCCGCTGCACCGTTCGAGCCAGGATGTAGGACGTCAAGGTGCTGACAGTATAGAGAACCTGCTGTCGCGACAGTTCAGCTTTTCGCGTCAAGGAGACGACAAATTGGAAGATTCCGCCCCCAGCGACGCCGCGCCCCTCGGGCCGACGGGCCCCTCCGAGCCTCCCCTTCCGGAGCCCAGGAGCCCTCGGATGCTGGCGCTCGGCGGGGCGGCCCTGGCGCTGGTGCTCTTCATCCTGGTGGGCGGCTCCGTCCAGTTGCTCAACGCGGCCTTCGGTATCTGGTTCACCGAGGTCTTCATCTTCATGGCGCTGGGGTGGCTGCTGCCGCGCCTCGGAGGATGGAAGCCCGCGCTCTTCACGGGGCTGACGCCGCTGCATCCGGTGTCGACGCTCTTCGGCTTCCTGTTGGGCATCGCCAACTTCTTCGCGCTGGTGGTGCCCATCCAGTTCACCGCGCAGAAGCTCGCGCCCGAGTGGATGAAGGACATGTTCGATGGCTCGCGGCTCTTCGAGCAGCAGACGCCGGTGGAGCTGGCCATCATCCTGGCGGGCGTGACGGTCGCCGCGCCCATCTGCGAGGAGTTGTTCTTCCGAGGCGTCTTCCAGCGGGGCCTGACGCCCCCGTCGCCGCGCTCGCCCACGACGGCCCTGGTCATCTCCGCGGTGGTGTTCAGCGCGTTCCACCTGGACCCGGTGGGCTTCGTGGCGCGCGTGGAACTGGGCCTGCTGTTTGGCTGGCTCTACCTGCGCACCGGCTCGCTGTGGCCCGGCATCGCCGCGCATGCGGCCAACAACCTGGTGTCCTCGGCGGCGTTCCTGGTGGCGAAGTCGATGGGCACCGAGGCCGCGGACACGGACACCAGCCCCCAGGACGTGCTGATGCTGGCGAGCCTCGGCTGGGCGGGAGTGCTCGCGCTGCTGGGCATGTCGCGGTGGGTCCCCGTCTGGGGCACCGGCATCGCGGTGAGCGACGCGCGCGCGCGGGAGACGAAGCCCGTGCCGTCGCTGGCGAAGCTGGTGCTGCCGTGGGTGGTGGCCGCGACGGTGTCCCTGGTGCTGCTCGCCGTGGTGGACCGGCGCGGCATCGCGCTCAACCTCCATGACGTGGCCCACCCGCTGGCGCCACTCAAGAAGGACGCGCCCGCGGGGCTCCAAGCGGAGCGGGAGTCGTTGCAGGAACTCCGCGAGGCCGTGCGCCGGGGAGAGGCTCCGCTGGAGGCGTACAGCGAGGAGCGCACGCGTCAGGCGCGCGCGCACAAGGCCGAAGGCGGTACCAAGTCACCGTGAGCGGCCGCGAAGCCAACGGTTGGGCGCTGATGGGCGCCGCTCACTGAGCGACTTGCGTACGTGGTGCCGCCACCCCGACGCTGGCGGCTCTCATGCCATGGAGCAAGCGCGGTTCGGCACGTCGCCCTGACGATGGTCGTCTCGGCGCGGCGTGCCACGTCACAAGACAGCGCGCCCACGAGCCCATCACGGACAGGAACGCTGGCGGCAGGACGTACCCGCGCCTGGCCCAGGCTCACGGGCCAGCACCTGACGTCTTCCGCGACAAGCGAGGACCGGAGCGAACCCCGGCCCCCCACTTCAGACGAAGCGATACGAGCTCACGTGGAAGACGGGCCCCACCATCGCGGCGGTGAGCACGTCCTTGTCCACGCGGCCCTCGGCCTCGATGCGGTGGCCGTCCTTCTTGATGTGCCGGTCGCCACCCGCGAGCTGGTACGTGGTGCCGTCATCGGCCTCCAGCACCCACACGCCCGTCTCGATGTCACGGAACACAACGCGCCCGGTGAGCGTCACGGCACGTCCTCACGCTTGAGCATGGCGCGAGCGACGATGAGGCAGACGACCGTGTTGAACCCAGCCACGGCTTCGCCAGGAACGCGAAGGGCATCCACGAGAGCGCCGGAGCGCCCGCCCACGCCGAGTACGCCAGGAAGCCCGCGAAGCCCAGCGCGAGGCCCCCCACCGCCGAGCGCATCCCCTTCCATCCGATGGCGGGCAGCGACAGCAGCACGGGGATGAGCGCGCTGTAGAACAGCGGGTTCACCGTGCGACCCCGGCCGAAGATGATGCGCTCCCAATCCGGGATGGGCAGCGAGGCCATCTCCACCACGTCTCCCGCGGCGCCCGCCGTGCCCATGAACCAGGCGCGCACGAAGTACACGCCCACCGTGGAGAGCAGCAGCGGCACGAGGAACGCTGGACGCAGCAGCGCGTTGAGGTACCCCGGGCGCTCACGGCCGCGCAGCGTCAGCAGCACGAAGGCCAGCAGCGCCAGCGCCCAGTACAGCGGCGGCCAGCGCGACATGCCACCGCCGAGCGACGCCAGCGACGCCTCCGCGTTGAGCAGGCCGTGCCCGTACTGCTCGGTCCACGCCTGGTCCGCCACCTTCGTCGCCCCCGCGTACAGCGCCTTCTCCACCTCGTCGGGCCCCTTGGCGCCGGCCGAGTACAGCATCGCGGCCACCGCGGCCACGTGCGGCGTGGCCATGCTGGTGCCCTGGTACGAGGCGTAGACGGAGCGCGACACGTCCCTCGGGTCGATGGTGTTCTGGATGATGCCGCCCGCGTCCCCACGGCGCTTGTCACCACCGGGCGCGGCGATGTCCAGCTCCTTGCCATAGGACGAGTACGGCGCGAGCGAGCCCTCCGGCCCCACCGCGGACACCGCCACGGCGCCGGGATAGGCCGCGGGGAACTCCACGTGCGCGCGGCCGCCGTTGCCCGCAGCCGCCACCACCGTGACACCCTTCTTGCGGGCGTACTCCACCGCCTGGGCCATCACCTGCGAATAGCCACCGCCGCCCAGCGACATGTTGATGACGTTGGCGCCCTTGTCCGCCGCGAAGCGGATGGCGTCCGCGATGTCCGCCGTGGTGCCACCGCCGAAGTGGTTGAGCACCTTCACCGGCATCAGCGTCGCCTCGAAGGCCACGCCCGCCACGCCCTCACCGTTGTTGGTGGCCTGCGCGATGGTGCCCGCCACGTGCGTGCCGTGGCCGTGGTCATCGTTGGCGTGCTCGTCGTCGTTGACGAAGTCGTAGCCGGCCACGAACTTCACGCCCTTGAGGTCGGGCACCTGCTTGAAGTCCTCGTGGTCCTCGTACGCGATGCCCGTGTCCAGCACGGCCACGACGACGCCCTTGCCCCGGCTGCGCTCCCAGGCCTTGGGCATGTCGATCATCTGGAGGTTCCACTGCCGCGCGTACTCCGGGTCATTCGGCGTGAAGCTCGCGCGGACCTCCATCAGCGGCTCGGCGGCCTCGACGCTCGGGTGCCGGCGGATCTTCTCCAGCACGCCCGCCACGTCGTCCACGCCCACCGCCAGCGTGAGGGCCTCGTCGGCGCTCTCCACCGAGTTGAGCTCCAGGTCCACGCCCCAGTCGGCCTCCCAGGCGTCGAACTCCGCCTTGGTGGTGCCGTCCTTGAAGTCCACGACGATGGCGTGGGGCACCACATCCACCGCGTCCACCAGCGAGGCGGGAGGCGGCGCAGGGCGCTCGGCTTCGCTCTGGGCGGACTTGCACGCGGGCGCCACCGTCACGGCCAGGGCCAGCGCGGCTCCGCCCAAACTCCATCGCACCATCCGCATCGGGTTGCTCCTTGAGGAACGAGGCACGCTTCCGGAAGACCCTACGAACGAACGGAGAAACGATTGGGTCTGCACGGACAGTCTGTACGCCCACTCTCCCGGCGTGCAAGTGCGGGAGGCTGAAGAAATGTGAAGAAGTCCGCTGGGTTGCGGAGCATCGGTCAACCGCCGGAGAGGCGCTGGAGCCAGGTGGACAGGGCGTGCCCCACCTGCGGGAGGTTGCGTTGGAAGGTGGCGCCCGCGTCGTCGATGACCTCGAAATCCCCCCCCGCCCGGGCCACCGCCGCCGACACCGCCGCCCGAGGCATCCGTGCGTCCCCCTCCCCCTGGACCACCAGCAACGGGCACGTCACGCGCCCCAGCACCGCCGGGTCCACGTCCGCCGGCGCGACCAGGCACAGGCCCCCCACGGCGGGGAAGCGCGCCTGGAGCGCCAGGGCCACCTGCGCGCCGCCGTGCAGCGACGCCACCGCCACCGCGCTCGTGCCGGCCGTCTCCAGGAGCACCCGCATCGCCGCCTCGGCGTCCTCGAGCAACGCCAGGTCCTTGCCCCGCTTGCCCTGGCTCGCGCCCACGCCCCGGTGGTTGAAGCGCAGGGTGGGAAAGCCCGCGCTGGCCGCCGCCCAGGCGAGCTCCGCGGCGATGACGTGATCCATCCCCCCACCCTCGTCCGGCCGCGGCGGGATGATGAGCAACGGAGGCGCGCGCTTGCCGCGATGCGCCGTGCCCTCCATCACCTCCGCGCCCACGGGGATGAGCGTGGAGCGCTCCAGGAACTGACCTTTCTGGACCATGGAATCCACCATAGGAGGGCGGGCGCCGGACCGATACTCCTGCCCGCACCGCCCCTCGGAAGACCTCCAACCCTGGAGAGCACCTCGGGTTCGGCTCGGCTTCCCCGCTTCACTCGGGATGTGACGCGACAAGTCACCACGACGCACCGCGTCGGAATTGAGTGTTTGGAGCGAATTACCGCGTTCGTGCGCAACTTCGGACGGCTTCCTGGGACAATGGGGCAAGGACGTCATCTTCCATCCCCCCGTCGTAGTCCGCAGGAGCCCTCCAGCATGAGCACCATCGAGCGTGGCCGCCCCGTCGTCGGCACCACCCCCCGGACCCCTGTTGGCCGCACGTCGGAAGTGAACACCGTGGCGACGCCGGCGGTGCAGCCGAGCGCGGCGCGCGCGAACGCGGTGGTGGATGGCTTCGAGAGCGGCAAGGCGAGGGGCACGGCGACGGTGGCCGGTGTCTTCACGGCGCCCCCGGGCTCGAAGGACAAGGTCTACGACGGCAAGCTGGTGGGCGCTGGTGGCCAGACGTTCGAGCCCGGCACGCCGCTGAGCGACATCCCCGCCTTCACGCCGAAGAACAACCCGAACGCGACGGCCACGGTCATCTACACCAACGGCATGCGCACGGACCTGGCCAAGCAGACGGCGGAGCTGCAGGCGCTCGCGGACACGACGGGCATGCGCACCATCGGCATCCACAACTCCACGCAGGGCACCGTCGCCGACCTGTTCCAGGCCGTGAAGGACAAGCTGGACAAGGGCACCAACCCGGCCGTGGATACGCTGGCGGACACCGTCTACAACGAGCTGAAGGCGGGCCGGGACGTGCACCTGGTCGGCTACAGCCAGGGTGGCCTCATCACCTCGCGCGCGCTGTCGGATGTGGCGCGCCGGCTGCGCATCGAAGACGGGATGACCAAGGAGCAGGTCGAGCAGACGATGAGCAAGCTGAACGTGGAGACGTTCGCGGCCGCCGCCTGCACCTATCCGGACGGCCCCAACTACGTGCACTACATCAACAACCGCGACGCGGTCCCCACGCTCTTCGGTCTGGGCGGCAAGGGCTGGAGCCCCGCGGACATGCTGCGCCACGCGGGCAAGGGCGCGCAGGTGCACTACTTCTCCGAGGACACCGTGTTCTCGGGCGCGCACTCGCTGGTGGGCACGTACCTGAACCACCGCGTCCCGTTCGAGCAGGCTCGCGCCGGCCAGTTCTGATGGCCCACACGCCAGTCGTGGTAAACCACCACCATGACGCGTGACGAGGCCACTCAACTGGTGCAGGAGTATCTTCGGGCTCAGGGCGTCCACCTGAGCCCCGGGCTCAATCCCAAGGGGCTCGGTGGAGTGTCGGTGGGCGAGGCGCAGCTGTACTTCGAGCACTCCGAGGACACCGGCGAGCTCAAGTGCAGCGCCCTCATCTATCGCTTCCGTGACGCGCCCCGCCCCGGCGTCCTCGAGGGCTTCCGCGCCGAGCAGGCCGCGGGCACGGACGCCGGCGGTGGCACGGTGGACTTCGAGTCGGAGAGCAAGAGCCTCTTCCTCAGCCGCTCGTACCAGACGCCGCCCATCGACCTGGTCTTCGCCTCGGAGCTGAGCAAGCTCATGGCGGCGAGCCTGCGCTGGGGCAGCGAGGTGTTCGAGCGCGTGGCCTCCAAGGTCATCCCCGCGAAGTGACGTAGGAGGGCTTCGGACATGGCGCTCGCGTTCTCCCGCCACCTGCAGTGGCTCCTGTCGACCATGGGCCTGGCGAAGCCCCCTCCCCCGCCGGGCGGCCCGATGACGCGCGAGGCCGCGCGGGAGCTCGTGCGCTGGTATCTGCAGACGCAGGGCGCGGGGATGAGCGAGGGCCTCAATGCGCAGGGCTTCGGCGGCGCGATGGTGGGCGACGCGCAGCTCTACTTCGAGCACCACGAGGCGACGCAGACGCTCGAGTGCAGCGCGCTGGTGTACCGCTTCCGCGAGGACCCGAAGCCGGGCGTCATCGACGGCTTCCGTCGTGAGGCCGAGGAAGGCACCGACGCGGGCGGCGGCACCGTGGACTTCGAGACGGAGAACAAGAGCCTGTTCCTCAGCCGCGACTACACGCAGCTGCCCGTGGGCTCCGCCTTCACGAAGGACATGGAGCGGCTGATGAAGGCCAGCCTCACGTGGGGCACCACCGTGCTGGACCGCGTGGCGTCGCGCGTCTTCGGGACCTGAGCGCGGCGCAAGTCCGCCAGCCGCATACCTCGGCTTCTCGCGCCTCGCAGCAAGCCAGGGTGGTGAGGCACCGGCCGGAGCACGGCCACTCGCCTGGGGCACGCCCCCTCCCCGACCGGGAGGGAGCGACACTCATCCCCCAAGCTCCGCGGCGCCCCCACGCGACGGCGAGCAGCAAGCGCGCGTCAGACGGCCTGCAGCACGTAGAACTTGAGGTACTTCCCTTCCGGGAACTGCAGGCGCACCGGGTGGTCCGGCGGCTGGTAGCGCTCCTCGACGAGCGCCAGGTCCACGCCCGCCTTGAAGCCCGCCTCGCGCACCGCGCCCATGAACTCATCCGGGCTCACGCGCGCTGAGCACGACGCCGTGGCCAGCAGCCCACCGGGCCGGAGGATGCCCAGCGCCTGACGGTTGAGCGACGCGTACCCGTCGATGGCCGCCTGCACCGCGCGCTGACTCTTGGCGAAGGCGGGCGGGTCCAGGATGAGCAGGTCGAAGGTGCGGCCCTCGTCCTTGAAGGACTGGATGACCTTGAACACGTCCGCCGCGAGGAAGTCGTGCTTCTCCGCGGGCAGCCCGTTGCGCGTGAAGTTCTCGCGCGCCAGGGCGATGGCCTCCGGGTCCAGGTCCACGGAGAACACGCTGTTGGCCCCGCCCAGCGCCGCGTTGACGGAGAAGCCTCCGCTGAAGCTGAAGCAGTTGAGCACGTCGCGGCCCTTGGCCAGTCGACGGATGAGGTGACGGTTCTCCCGCTGGTCCAGGAAGAAGCCCGTCTTCTGTCCGCGCCACACGTCCACCATGAAGGTGACGCCGCGCTCGCGGATGGCGATCTGCTCGGGCGCCTCCGGGCCGTACAGCATGCGCCCGGTGCCTCGGCCCTCGTCCTCCTCCACGTCATCGCGCGCCACCTCGTCGCGGCCGACGATGCCCTTGAGCCCCGGCACCCCGGCCTTCAAGGCCTCGATGATGAGCGGCCGGTACGGCGTCAGGCCGGCCGAGTACAGCTTCATCACCGCCCAGCCCGCGTAGAGGTCCACCACCACGCCCGGCAGACCGTCGCCCTCGCCGTGGATCAGGCGGTAGCTGTCCGTGTCCGTCAGGTCGATGAGCGACTGGCGCTCGGCCAGCGCCTGGCGCACGCGCCGGGTGATGAAGCCCGCGTCCACCGTGTCCCGCGAGTCGCGCGTCAGCACCCGCACGGCGATGGCCGAGTGCGGATCGTAATACCCACGCGCGACGAACTTCCCATTCTCCGTCAGGTCCACCACGCTGCCGGCGGGGATGCGCGGCACGTGCTCCAGCGCCTTGCGGAACACCCACGGGTGCCCCGCGCGCAGGTGCCGTCCCAGTCCGCGCGCCAGCTCCAACTTCACGACATTCACGGTGTCACTCCTCACGAGCCCTTCGGCTCCGCCGGGCCAGCAGCGTCCGGGCCAGCTCCTCGAAGCCCTTGCCCTCCGCCGCCCGGGTGATGAAGGCCGGCGGCGCGTCGATGCGGTCCAGCACCGCGCGCACGTTGGCCACGCCCACTCCCAGCTCGAAAGCCTGGAACATCGGGGCGTCGTTGAAAGAATCCCCCACGTACACGTAGCGGCCGTCTCGGGGCTCCAGCTTCTCCCCCCACGCCACCCGCGCGAATCTCCGCGTCGCGCTCAGCTTGTCGAAGCGGCCGAGCCAGCAATTCACATGCACCGACGAGCGCACCGCCGTCACGCCTCGCGCGTGCAGCAGCGACTCGATGCGAGCAGCACCCTCCTCACCGAGGCGGGCCTCCTCGTTGTAGTCCACGGCCAGGTCCACTTCCGTGTACGCGCTGTCCACCGACAGCCGCGCGCCGGGCACCTGCTTCAACACCCGGGCGACCTCGGCCTGGAGCCTGCGCCGGTTCGCCACGCGCTCGGCGGGCGCCTCCAGGTACACCTTGCGCAGCCCTCGCTTGCCGCGCAGGAAGAACAGGCCACCGTTCTCCACGATGACGCCGTCCACCGGGAGCTGTCGGGCCCACGCCTCACCCCACCCCGCCGGACGACCGCTCACCAGCACCACGCGCAGCCCGGAGTCGGACAGCCGCTCCAGCGCTCGCACGGTGTCCGAGCGCAGCTTGTGGCCCGTCGTCAGCGTGCCATCCACGTCCGTGAAGACGCCCTCGACACGGGACAGGTCCGCCTCGCGCAGCGGGCGCGGCGTCACGACCTTGCTGGAGGCCGGCATCACATCACGTCCAGTTGGGCGAGCAGTCCCTGGAAGATTTCGATGGTCGCCCCCAGCTCCGGGCCCGTGAGCTGGGCCAGCGGCTGCTTGCGCGCCTTGCGCAGGAACGCGTCCATGTCCGACGCGCGCCCGTAGAGCGCCTGGGCCGCCTGGGCCGCCTCGGCGAGCAGCCGCGCGGACACCGGCGCGTCCTCGTCCACCAGCGACAGGGCCCGCTCCAGCTTCACGCCGCAGGAGGCCCACACCTCGCGGTCGTGGATGATGAGGATCTGCCGCTGGTTCACCGCGGACAGGCCGCGCACGAAGGTGTCCAGCTCGCTGACGACCTTCAGCAGCTCCTCGCGCGAGGGGTTGGCGAGGATGGCCAGCCGCCCCACCTCCGCGCGCATCTCCACGATGTGGCGCTTGTCCTGCGCGCGCAGGTTCCGGTACGCGGCCGTGCGGCCGAACGCGTCCATCTCCGTCTGGAGCTGCTGCGCGTTCCACTGCACGTCCTGCGCCTCCGCCTCACGCACCTTGTTGAGCCGCGCCGTCAGGATGCGGCCCAGGTCCGCGGAGATGGCGCGCACCGTCACCGCGGCCTTCACCTCCGCCTCGTGGCCGGGCACCACCTGCGCCCGCGTCACCTCGCCCAGCGTGCTCGCCGTCTCGAACACGAGGTTGCTGACGCGCTCACGGAAGCTCGAGCGGAAGCGCTGGATCTCCGCCAGCAGCGTCCACCGGTCGCTCACCACGGAGGGGTTGCGCATGGCCTCGCCCAGCTGCGTGATGCCCTGGGCCAGCTGCGTCATCGCGTCATGCATCAGCATGCCCGGGTCCTTGGTGCCGCTCAGGACCAGGTCGGCCAGGTTTCCACCGGGCTGCGCGGGGAACTGCACGCGGATGACGTTGAGGAGCGCGTTGACGTCCATCACCGTGTCACGGATGACGGGCGCCATCTCCTCCCAGAGGGAGAGGTCCGGGCTGGAATCCACCACGGGCGTCTCGTACTTCACCAGGTCCATGTCGCTCAGCCGGGCGATGGCCTGGGCGGCGGCGGCGTACACCTTGCGCAGCCGGCCGGCGAAGGCGCCGTCGGGGTGGGCCTGGAGGATTTCTTCGAGCCTCGGAGTCAGGGAGGCCTGCGGGTTCTCGGCGTCTGCGGACACGGGGGGCACACTCTAGCGCTCGACTTCCGCGCGGGGGAGTTCTAGCACTCGGACCGGGGCCGCGCCGCAAGGCCCGGGAGCGCTACGGGATGATTCAGGTCTGTCTGCTGAAGGACGGAGCCCTCTTCACCGGGGGTGAGGAGCTGCTCGCCGAGGAGGGGCGCAAGTGGATCGACGTCCTCCAGCCCGACGAGGCGCAGATGGCCCGGCTCGCCGAGCGCTTCGGCCTGCACAAGCTGGCCGTCGAGGACTGCCTCCACCTGGACCAGCGCCCCAAGCTGGAGGAGTACCCCAACCACGTCTTCGTCGTGCTCCAGGGCTTCAGCGCGGGCAAGGACGTCTGCCAGCTCACCCTCCATGAGCACCACTTCTTCCTCGCCAAGGAGTGGATCATCAGCGTGCACGAGCTGCCCTTCAACGGGCTGGAGTCCGTGAGACAGCGCGTGCGCGCGGACCCTGCCACCACCCTGGGGCGCGGCACGGACTTCATCCTCTACCTGCTGGCGGACGGGCTGGTGGATGCCCAGTTTCCCATCCTCGACACGTTCAGCGACGAGCTGGAGGACCTGGAGGTGGCCATCTTCGAGCAGGTGGAGAAGGCCCAGTTGCAGCGCATCTTCGAGCTGAAGCGGATGCTGGTGCAGCTGCGCCGGGTGCTCTCCCCCCAGCGCGACGTGGTGGGGCTGATGGCGCGACGAGGCATCCCCCACGTCGACGAGCGCTCCACGCTCTACTTCCGCGACGTGTACGACCACCTGGTGCGGCTGTACGAGCAGATCGACGCGGGCCGCGACATCCTGGGCAACGTGATGGACGGCTACCTGTCGATGGTGGCCAACAAGACGAACGACATCACCAAGCAGCTCACCATCTTCGCCACCATCTTCCTGCCGCTCTCGTTCATCGTCGGATTCTTCGGACAGAACTTCGATGCGCTGTCGGGACGGGGCTCGTACATCGCCATGTGGGTCTCGATTGTCGCCCTGCCCGTGTCCCTCTTCTTCTGGTTCAAACGCAAGCAGTGGCTGTGAGGCCGCTCGCTGGAGGATGCATGCCGACCGTCACCGTGAATGGCCTCTCCCTGCACTACCGCGACGTGGGCCAGGGCCCGGCGGTGGTGCTGCTGCACGCCTTTCCCCTCAACGGGGAGTCCTTCGATGCGCAGGTGAAGGCCCTGTCGGGCCGCTACCGCTTCATCCTTCCGGACACGCGGGGCTTCGGCGGGAGCGGGCTCGGCGAGGGCCCCACCCTCATGTCCGTCATCGCCCAGGACACCCTGGCGCTGCTGGATGCGCTCGGCATCGACCGGGCCGTGGTGGGTGGAGTGTCCATGGGTGGCTACGCGGCCATGGCGCTGCTGCGCGAGGACGCGGGGCGGGTTGCGGGCCTCGTGTTGATGGACACGCAGTGCACCGCGGATGACGACGCTGGCAAGGCGCGCCGCGAGGCCTCCGCGAAGGAGGCGCTCGAAAAAGGCGTGGAGCCCGTCATCCAGGCCCTGCTGTCCAAGCTGGTCGGCTCGGGAGCGGATTCACCCGTGGGTCGCGCGGTGGAGGCGCAGATGCGCGCGGCCTCGCCCCAGGCCCTCGCCGCCGCCCAGCGTGGCATGGCGCTGCGTCCCGACAGCAAGGACATCCTGGCGCGCTACGCGGGGCCCGCGTTGATGGTGGCGGGAGAGCACGACGCCATCACCCCGCCCGAGAAGGCGAAGCAGATGGCGGACCTGGTGACGGGAGCCCGGCTGGAGGTCATCCCCGGCGCCGCGCACCTGGCCAACCAGGAGCAGCCCGAGCGCGTCAACGCGGTGCTGGACTCATTCCTCGCGTCACTCTGAGGAACTCAGCGCCCACGGGTCGCCAGTCGGCGGGCCTCCTCGAGGACATGTGCCTTGAGGAGATAACCGAAGCCCGCGTTCTGGATGCGGGTGACGAGTTCCTGACGGGTGGAGCCCATGTGCTCGGCGACCTCGTCCAGGTTCCACTGGGATTGGGCGAGCCGTTGCAGCAGGTAGGCGCGACGCGTCTGCGCCGCGGAGAGGCGGTACGTCTTCAGGTATTGAAGCGTGCCGTCCTTGTCCACGATGGCCTCGCCCAGGTGGTTCTCCGCCGACGGGACCAGGCTCGTGTGGAAGCGCTGCAGGAGATACGGGCCGGCCTCGTACACCTTCTGTGACGACACCTCGACGCCGAAGAGGCCTCCGGCCATGAAGCCGTGGAAGGCGCCCCAGTCCTCGCGCATGCGCGTCACCTCCGCGCGCAGGTCACCGAGGCTCGACACCCGCTTCGCGTCCAGTGGCGTCCACAGCTCGACGACCTCCTGGAGATAGCCGTACTGGAGCAGCAGCTCGCCGTAGAAGTCCTCGAGCAGCGTGCGGTGCAGGACGCGGTAGTCGTCGGGATGCGAGACGACGAAGGCGGACAGCAGCTCATCCGCGTTGAAGAGCAGCAGGCCCACCTGCTTCTCGTGGACCTCGAAGGTGCGCAGCGCCCCGTCCAACACCGAGCTGAGCCACCCGGGGACGGAGGACTCCATGCGGGGATTGAGCCCGTAGGTCAGCGCGTCGCGTGAGTACTCCGACCAGGCGATCTCCGGCCCGCCGAAGTGCTGCGCCAGGAAGCCCTCCATCGCCAGATGCAGGGGCAACATGCGCAGCTGGTTCTTGTCCTCGCGGTGCACCATGCGGTGCAACAGGCGCACCGGGACGGGGCCGGCCATCACCTTCTTGCCGTCACGCGCGTTCAGCCGCGTGCCGTAGACGGCGTCCGCCTGGCGCTGGCCCCAGCTCACCACCATGCCGTGCGGGACGTAGGAGATGTACTTGAGGCCGCGGCCCTCGAGCTCACCCTCCAGGGACACCACCGCCGCCCACTCCGAGTACTCGCGGCGCGCGAAGCGCAGGTCGTCCCGCACCTCGTCGCGGAGCACCGGCACCAGCCGCATGCGGTTCCACGCCTGCGCGGGCGCGAAGCGCAGCCCGTGCGCCTCCAGTCGCCGGATGAGTCGCGTGTCGCTCATGCCTCCACCTCGTCCGCGCCTTCATGCACCTGGGGCTTCAGCCACGAATCCACGCGTCCGGACAGATAGCGCTCCAGCTCCGCCAGCGACGCCGTGCCCTCCGCGAAGCGCGCGAACCCGAGCACCGTCGGGACGTCCTCGGCGTCTCGCACGCCCACCGTGGCCACCGCTCCGCCGAACGAGCGCGGCGCGTACTCCTCCGCGTCGAAGACGGGATTGACGTGCACCAGCGCGGTGCGCCGGTCCCGGTCCAGGCGCTCACGGAACACCCGCGTCAGCTCCGCCACCGCGCCCGGCGGGTCATTGTCGTAGCCATCCGAGACGATGACCACCAGCTCCGCGCCCCACTCCAGCGCATCCAACAGCGGCGTGGCCAGGTCCGTCTGCCCGCGCGCCGACACCGTCAACGGGTCCTCCACGGGCTCGCCCGTCCAGAAGGCCCGGTACTCCCGCGCCGCGGAGGCCAGCAGGTAGTGCGTCGCCAACGCCACGGCCAGCGGACGCCGCCGCTTCTGCAGCGAGCCCGACGTCGAATAGCTCCGGTCCAACACCGCCGCCACCTTCCCCAACGCGGGCTTCGCGCGCGCCAGCACCCGCGCCGCCGAGCCCTCCAGCGCCGTGTGCAGTTCCTCGCGGCGAGAGGCCCGCGCCTCCGCCTTCAATGACAACACATACAGCGCGAGCTTCGTCAGCGGCGCGCGGGACAGGTCCACCGCCGGCTCCACGCCCCCCTCGCGCGCGGCGGACTCCTGGAGTCGCAGGCGCTCCGCCTGGGTGAGGCGCGGCTCGATGTGTCGGAGGAACACGTCGCGCGGGACGCCGTGCTTCTGCGCCAGTCCCTCCGCCACCGTGTAGGGCAGCTCGTAGAGCGCTTCTTGCGCGAAGTGCGCCCGACGAAAGGATTCGAACAGCGGCTGGGTGAAGACCCGCTTCTTCCAGCCCTTGAAGAGGAACGGCCCCAGCTCGCCCTCCAGCTTCACGTGCCCGTGCACCACCGCCGCGCGCAGCTTGGAGCGGTACTTCACCGCGTCGAAGGAGAGGTTCGAGCGCCCGGCCAGGTACTCCCGGACGATGGCGCGGCTGCGGCGGTTGTTGACGTGCCGCGAGCGCAGCGACTCCAACACCCGGAACGCGCGCTGCGTGGGCAGCCGGCGCAGCGCCGCGGCGATGAGGGCCCCCTCCTCCGCTCGCCCGGCCGGGTCCACGGGACTGCCGGCGGCGAGCAGGTTGAGGATGATCTGCGCCTGGTTGAAGTGGTTGATGCCCGCCGCGAGCGTGCGGCGGTAGAGGCGCCGGTAGTTGCCCAGGATGTACTGGTGCAGGAACTCGATGGAGACCGACTGCCCGCGCGCGTCACCGTAGAACTCCCGCTGGCCCGTGCAGGAGAAGCACGCGTTGACGAACATCACCAGGTCCTCTCGGGCGACCTGTTCGATACGGACTTCTGCGGGCAAGGCCATCGCGCGCACTGCCTCCGGGAAGACGAGAGGAGCGCCGCTCGGGGAAGAGTGAAACGACCAGCGTGTCAGGCTCCAAAGGCTTGAATCGGAAGTCGCATCGGAGTCCCGCGAGCGGCGCGCCGAGGCTACCACACGTCGCGCGCCGGGGACTCCTGACGTCCGCCTTCACCGCCTCACGGCTGGCACGACACCTCGGTGTCCTCCACCACGCAGGAGGTGCACGAGGCCGTCTCCACCAGGATGCCCTCGCGGCACTCCAGGATGGCCTTCCCGTCCTGACGGCACAGGCCCCGCCCCTCGGCGCTGGCCGCGCACGCATCCCCCGGGCCGTTGCCGGAGGTGTCACAGCGCACCGCCTCGTCAGACTCGCGGCACCCCAGCGGGCCCCGGCACGGCAGCTGCCGCCACTTGCCGGAACGACACTCCAGGGCCAGGACGGCCTCCTGACAGATGAAGCTCCCCGGTTCGTCGCAGTCGTCCCCCGAGCCGGGGCCACCGCAGGCGGTGAGGAGGAGGGAGCCAACAGCGGACACGAGTGCGAGGAAGGAGCGGTTCATGGGCTGAACCCAATATTTCGAGCGTCCCGCTCCCGGTCAACCACCCAGTGTCGACTGGAAGAAACGCCGGAAGTTTGCGCCCATCACACGTTCCACCCAGGACTCCGGATGGCGGCGCAGCAGTGCCGTGGTGAGCAGGCGCAGGTCCGTGACGTCCTTCATGCCCTTGGGCAAGGGCACCATGCCGTCGTAGTCCGAGCCCAGGCCCACGCCCTCCTCGCCCATGACGTCCACCGCGTGCTCGATGTGGCGAACCACGTCGTCCACCGAGTCTCCGCCCAGGTACACGGGGGCGAAGATGATTCCCACCACCCCACCCCGGTCCGCGATGAAGCGCAGCGAGGCGTCGCTCAGGTTGCGCCACCCGCCCCCCGCCGCGCGCACCCCCGTGTGCGAACAGAAGTAGCGCACCGAGGGATGGGAGAAGAGGTTCTCCAGGGTGCGCTCGGAGGCGTGCGCCACGTCCACGCTCAATCCCAGCCGGGCCATCTCCTCCATCACCTCGTGGCCCAGCGTCGTCAGCCCCCGGTTGCCCATCATCGGGAACGAGGAGCCGCCCAGGTCATTGTTCGACAGGTGCGTGAGCCCCATGAAGCGCACGCCCCGGCGGTGCAGTTCCGCCAGCCGCTCCACCTTCCCCTCGATGGCGTGCCCGCCCTCCACGCCCAGCACCGCGGACAGCCGCCCCTGGGCCAGGTTGTCGTCCAACACCTGACGCGAGTCGGCCACGCGCACCGTGTCCCCGGAGCGCTGGCAGAACTCCGCCATGCGCTCGAGCTGCCACAGCGCCCGCGTCCACTCGCTGGCGCGCGCCTCCCGAGGCCAGCCGCGCCACGCGGCGAACACCGGGAAGCCGCCGATGAAGGGGAAGCCCCGGGTGACGATGGTGAAGCACTGCAGCTTCACCCCCGCCTCCCGCAGGCGGGGGAAGTCCACGTGCCCCTCGTCGGAGCGGACACACAAATCCCGGTTCCACATGAGGGAGTCCGCGTGTCCGTCCGCGATGCACCAGCGCTGGTGGAGCTCGTTCACGTCACCCATAGGTGCCTGAGTCTGCCCATCCCACGGCCCCAGACAAGCACCCTCCGACCCACGCCGGGCCTCATGTCCCGGTGGCGATGACGCCACGGGGGAAGGCGAGCCCGGCCAGCGCGTCCTCCGGGGACAGCACGTCCGCGGCCTGCCCCCGGGAGCGCGCCTCCTGGCGCACCTGCAGGGCCTCCCGCGCGGCCTCCGGCGGGCCATACGTGTACCCCCGCCCCGCCAGCACCCCACGCAGCGCGTCCCGCAGCTCCAGCGCCGTCTGGAAGCGCTCCTCCGGCTCCCGGCGCAGCAGCCGCGCCAGGATGGAGCGCAGCGGCGAGCACAGGGACCGCGTCGCATGCTCCACGTGCTCCGGCGCGAAGCAGGCCACGCGCGCCGCCATCAACGGCAGGGGCAGCCAGCTGGGCGACTCCGCCTGGAGCACCTCCGCGTCCGCGTGCGGGCCGGCCGCGAGCGCCGCGCGCTCCACCGGCTCCAGGTCCAGCAGGTGCAACCCGGTGGCGAGCTCCAGCAGCACCACGCCCAGGGAGAACAGGTCCGAGCGCCCGTCGACCGGGCGGCGCAGCAACACCTCCGGAGACGCATACGCCAGGTCTCCGCGGACCACGTGGCCTTCGGTGGCCACGCGCCCCGGCAGCCGCGCCCACGCCAGCGCGAAGTCCGCCAGCTTCACGTGGCCGCGCGCGTCCAGCCGCAGCGTGCGCGGGCTGACGTCCCGGTGCACGAGCCCCAGGGGCCTGCCCCGGTCATCCTCCAGCGAGTGCGCGTGGTGGAGCGCGTCCGCCAGCTGCTCCCCCACGTAGGCGGTGAAGGCCTCCGAGAGCGGCCGGCGCCGCAGCGCCGCGAAGCTGATGAGCGTCTCCAGGCTCTGGCCCTCCACGTACTCCATGACGAGGTGGGGCGAGCCGTCGTGCACGCGCACCAGGAACACCCGCGCGATGGACGGGTGCGACAGCCGCATCAGCAGCTTGACCTCCTCGCGCAGCCGCGCCCGACCGAGTTCGTCCTCCGCGTCCATCAGGCGCTTGATGAGCACCAGGTCGCCGGGCGAGTCCGCGTAGTGCCTGCGGGCGAGCAGCAGCTCCCCCGAGCCACGCGAGCCCAGGTAGCGGATCAACTCATAGGACGTGGCGCCCGCGGAGAAGAGGATGAAGGGTTTGAGGGAAGGCTGGTCCGGGTGGTGGGTGCCCATGCGAAGGACGGCTCCTGGTGCGAAGGACCTCCCCAGGGTTGGGAAGGCGTGAGGAAACCTCACGCATCCTCCCTACCATCCAGGTCCGACACGCACTTCCGACCCTTCAGAATGGATTCAGGGAAAAAAGGAAACGGCCCCCACCGGAGTGGGAGCCGTCCCTGGGCCGCCCGTGAGGAGACGAGCCGCCCGACCGCGCCCCGTGGGTTACTTGGTGGGCGTCACGTTCTGCGTGACGTTCAGCTCGCGGACCACCATGTCCTTGCCATCCATGACGTACGACGCGCGGACCTGGTCACCCTCCTTCAGATCACCCAGCTTCACCTCCTGGTTGTTCTGGAGGATGCGGCTCTGGTCGTTCGTCTTCAGCTTGAGCTGACGGTTGTTGGAGGTGTCCACCACCGTCAGCGAGCTGCCGCTGGTGGAGAGCACGCGACCGGACACGTTGGTGGTCGCCGCCATGGCGCCCGCCGTGCCGGAGCCGCCCTGGGCCAGCTCCTCGTTGCGATCACGCTGCGCCTCGGCGAGGTCCGCCTGCTCATCGCGGACGTCCTCCTGGGCGCTGGCGATCTCCTCGTTCGCCTCACGCTGGGACTCGGCAATGTCCTCCTGCGCGTTGCGCTGGGTGTTCGCGATGTCCTGCTGCTCGTCCTGGCGAATCTCCGCCACCTCCTGGCGGGCTTCGCTCTGCGCCTCGGCGACGTCCTGGCGCTGCTCCGCCACGTTGTCCCGCTTGCTGCAACCGGTCACCATCGCCATCGCCGCGACCGCACCGACCGCCATCATGAGCTTGCGCATGTTCGTCCTGCCCCTTTCGGTAGGCTGTCCGGAGTGAGTGTTCCCCGGTGTTGGACAGAAAGTGAGCGCTCCCCTCGAACTTGCACAGGGGTTGCGCACACGCGCGGGAGGACACAGGGGGCCCTCGGCGTGCGCCCGGGCCTTGCTCGCCCGGCCGCTCTGCGTGGGAACATTCCCCGACACGGCCCATCGGAGAGAAACGGATTGCCTCCTGAGAGGCGCCGGCTTCTCCCCGTGCTCCAGGCGCTGATGGACTACGGCCCCGCGTCGCCGCCAGCGTCCGGAGAACCGCCATCCGGCGCGCCGCCGCCCGCGTCGGCGTCATCGCAGAACGGAGCGCCGCCCTCCACCCAGCGGGCGACGAGGGCACGCTGCTCCGCCGTGGGCAACGGGACGGTGGTCGGCGAGGGCGGCATGTCCTGGAACACCGAAGTGCGCGCGCGGATTCTCTCCGCCTTCGCGAAAGCGCCCGGCAGTCCACCACCGTCCGCGCCGCCATCCGGCGCCACGTAGTAGTCCAGCCGGAACGAGGACTGGCCGCTGCCGCTGGTGTCCGCGCCGTGGCAGGTGCTCACGCAGCTGGCGGCGAGGATGGGCTGCACGTCGTCGCAGTACGTGGGCACCGGCCCCGCGTCGCTGGGGCCCGCGTCGGACCCGGGCAGGCCGAGCACCTCGCACGTGCGCCCCTGCCCCTGCCTCACCGCGACACAGACGTGCGTGTCGGGACAGTCGCCGGCCGTCTCGCACGTCTTGCCGGTGAAGTCCGCCACGTCGATGGTGCAGGCCACGAGGAGGGCGGCCGCGCCGGTGGCGCCCGCGAGGAGTTTCTTCATGTTGGGCTCGGGAGAAACCGGGGACGAAGGAAGCGAGGGGGAACGGCCGCGACGTCAGGGCCCGGCATCGGGGCTGTCACAGAAGGGAGCACCACCGGCCACCCAGCGCGCCACCAGGGCCCGCTCCTCGGCGGTGGGCTGGGTGACGCCGCTGCCCGAGGGAGGCATGTCCTTCAGGTCCGACGTGCGCACCCGGATGCGCAGCGCCTTGGCGCGCGCGCCCGGCGCGCCGTTGCCCGTGGGCTCGTAGTAGTCCAGCCGGAACGAGGACTGGCCGCTGCCGCTGGTGTCCGCGCCGTGGCAGGTGCTCACGCAGCTGGCGGCGAGGATGGGCGCCACGTCCTTGCAGTACGTGGGCACCGGCCCCGCGTCCGTGCCGCCGTCGGCCTCGGCGTAGCTGGGGGGATAGATGACCTCGCACGTGCGCTGGCCGTCGGCGGCCACGGCGGTGCAGGCATACGCGGAGGGACACTCGGTGTCGTCCGAGCAGGCGCGCCCGGCGAGGTCGTCCACGTTGATGGAGCAGGCCACGGCCACCAGCACGGCACCGCAGGCCAGGAGGGGGACAGGAGAGCGGAGGGCCACTGGGGACTCGGTCAGAAGTGGTAGGTGAGGCTGGCGGTGTCGGCGGCCTCGTCCGGGAGCAGCTCCAGCACCAGCCCGTACAGCACGGCGGCGCCCGCGGCGGCGTACATCAGGTTGGCCGCGGTGGACGCCGAGCGGGCGCGGTCCAGCGTGCTCCTCGCCTCCCGGGCGGACGACAGGCTCTGCGCGCGCTTCGCCTCTCCCTGCGCGAAGAAGCCCAGGCCCAGCCCCCCCACGGCCAGCACGCCGCCCGCGACGAAGGCATACCGGTGACCGTGCAGCAGGGGCTGGGGCGCGCGGACAGGGGCATCCAGGGTCGCGACGGGGTCCGCGGCGGCGGCGGTGACGGGCAGCCCGAGCGCGACGACGAGCGCGGTGGAGACAAGCCTGCTGGGAGCCATGAGCATGGCGCCGAGTATAGCGGTGACGCTGGCGGACGTACTGCCGGAGTGTGCGTTGACAGCACGAGAGGGCCCCTGTAGTGCGTGCCCGGGTCCCCATCGCAAGGAGCCGTGACGCCGTGCAGGTCTGGGTCAACGGAGAAACGCGCGAGGTGCCGGAGGCCATCACCCTCTCGGCGCTGCTGGAGTCGCTTCGGGTCGGCGGCCCGGGCGTGGCCGTGGAGGTGAACGCCGAGGTGGTGCGCCGCGCCCGCCACCCCGAGCACCGCCTCCAGCCGGGGGACCGCGTGGAGATCGTCACCTTCGTCGGCGGCGGGTAGCGAGGAGATGGCCATGAGCATCCAGGACAAGCCCTTCACCATCGCGGGGGTGACGTTCTCCTCCCGCCTCATCCTGGGGACCGGCAAGTACCCCAGCCACGCCATCATGAAGCAGTGCCACGAGTCCTCGGGCACGGAGATGGTCACGGTGGCCGTGCGCCGGCTGGACCTGAAGGCCACGGGCGAGGCGTCGCTCATGAGCTTCATCGACCGGCAGAAGCTGCGCCTGCTGCCCAACACGGCCCTCTGCTACACGGCCGACGACGCGGTGCGCACCTGCCGGCTCGCCGAGGAGCTGGGCATGAGCAAGTGGGTGAAGCTGGAGGTCCTCGGCGACGAGAAGACGCTCTACCCGGACGTCGAGGAGACGGTGAAGGCGGCGCGCATCCTGGTGAAGGAGGGCTTCACCGTGCTGCCCTACACCAGCGATGACCCCATCACCGCGCGCAAGCTGGAGGACGCGGGCTGCGCGGCGGTGATGCCGCTGGGCGCGCCCATCGGCAGCGGCCTGGGCATCCGCAACCCGCACAACCTGCGCCTCATCCTGGAGACGGTGAAGGTGCCCGTCATCGTCGACGCAGGCGTGGGCACCGCGTCCGACGCGGCCATCGCCATGGAGCTGGGCGTGGACGGCGTGCTGATGAACACCGCCATCGCCGGCGCGCAGGACCCGGTGCGCATGGCCGTGGCCATGAAGAAGGCCGTGGAGGCGGGCCGCGACGCGTACCTCGCCGGCCGCATCCCCCGGAAGGCCTACGGCTCCGCGTCCAGCCCCATCGACGGCATCGTCCAGTAGCCTTCTCCGCGGACGGACAGGACGCTCCCGTGGCGCCCACCCTCCCCCGGCTCGTCGTCATCACCGACTGGCGCCTTCCTCGGGGGCGCCTGCTGGAGGCGTTGTCCCGCGCGCTGGACGCGGGACCGGACGTCGCCGTGCAGCACCGCCATCCGGAGGCCACCTCGCGCGGGTTCCTCGAGGAGGCCCGGGTGCTCGCCGCGCTCTGCCATGCCCGGGGCAATCCGCTGTTCATCAACGGGCGGCTGGACGTGGCGCTGCTGGTGGACGCCCATCTGCACCTGCCCGCCCACGGGCTGCTGCCCGCGCAGGTCCGCCCTCGCCTGCCCGCGGGCCGACTCCTCAGCGTGGCCGTGCACGACGAGGCCGAGGCCCTGGATGCGAGCGGCGCCGACCTGGCCCTGGTGAGCCCCGTCCACGCGCCCGGCTCCAAGCCCGGGGATGCGCGGCGACCGCTCGGTCCCGAGGGGTTCCGTGCCCTGGCGGGCGGGCTCGGGTGCCCGGCGCTCGCGCTCGGGGGCATCACGAGCGAGCGGGCCCTTGCGCTGGAGGGCGCGGCGGGGGTGGCCGTCATCTCGGCGGTGCTGGAGGCGGAGGACCCGGCGCGCGCGGCGCGCACGCTGCTCGCGGCCTGCCCGCCCCGGGCTATGCTGCCGGTCCCGTGACTTCACCTGCCTCCGCATCCGCGCTGCGTCCCCTGGCCCTGGGGGAGCTCATCGACCGCTCCGTCACCTTCTGGCGCGGCCACCTCAAGCCCCTCTTCGTGCTCAGCCTGGGCTACTCGCTGGTCAACTACATCGCGACCAAGGGCGTGCTCCAGCTCACGCGGGTGCTGACGCCCATGCTGTACTCCCCCGACCAGCAGGTGCTGGCCCAGCAGAAGCCGTTCGAGATGCTGGGGCAGTCCGCCCTCGCCATGGTGCTGTGGGGCGGGATGTTCTCGTTCCTCATCTGGAGCTACTGGCTGGCGATGGTCGCCACCTCCCGCTTCGTGGTGTCCACGCAGCTCGGCACGCCGGTGAGCCCCGCGGACAGCCTGCGCCGCAGCCTCTCCATGGTGGGGCCGGTGACGGGGGCGTTCGTGTTGTCTTTGGGCTGGTCGCTGCTGGTGATGCTGGTGGCGTGTGTCCCCGGCATCATCGTGCTCGTCGTGGGCGGAGTCGTGTCGGCGATGGGCTCGCAGGCGCTGGGCGCGGTGGTGCTCATCCTGGGTGCGCTGGTGCTGGGCCTGGGCATGGTGGGTGCCATGCTCTGGTACTTCCTGCGCTTCCTGCTCTTGCCGCCGGTGCTGGCGATGGAGGACCTGGGCGCGTGGGCCGCCTTCCAGCGCTCGGGGACGCTGCTGTCGGGGCGCGTGGAGCCGGGCTTCATGGGGCGAGTGGTGGTGCGGGGGATGATTCTCTTCACCGTCGTCAGCCTCATCCTGTTCTCGGTGCACCTGCTGTTCGGCATCCCCTCCTGGCTGGTGATGCTGCCCTACGGCAACCCGTTCTCCGCGGACACCATCGCCCGCACGCCCCAGTGGCTGCTGGTGCCCGTCGAGCTGCTCCAGGTCATGGCCCAGTCCTTCTTCTCCCCCGTGAACTTCGTCGTCTGCGCGTTCTTCTACCTGGACCTGCGCGTGCGCCGGGAAGCCCTGGACCTGGAGCAGCGGCTGGGCGGCGATACCTCACCGACGTCGCCGCTCGCCGCCTGACCTCGCGCGCCCGTGTCCGTGTCCTTCCTGCCCTTGATGCTCCTGCTGACCGCGCTTCCCTGCGAGGAGCGGGAGGACACGGCGCGCTCGCTCGAGGAGGCGCTGCGCGCGGGCCCCTCCGAGGTGTCCGCGTCACTGGAGCGACTGGAGCGGAGGCTCGGGGGAGTCCCGCTGCCTCCTGCACCCGAGGACGCGACGGATGCTCAGCGCGTCGAGCAGGTGACGGCGTTCCTCGAGCGCGCGTGTGGCTTGCGTGAGCAGGAGGCCCGCTCCGGCGAGCCGGTGACGGAGTTGCCCGGGAGCGAGCAGCAGCGACTGAAGTCCGTGTTGGACCGGCCGGAGTTCGCTCGCGCGCGGCAGCGGCACGGAGATCTGGTGAAGCAGTGGCTGCGCAAGCTGGAGGCGTGGCTGGAGGGACTGTTCGAGTCGCGCGAGGCCCAGGGCTTCGCGGTGGCGACTCGCACGGTGATGCTGGGACTGGCGATGGCGCTCGTGCTGTGGGGCGTGCTGAAGGTTCGCGCCATGCGTCGGGGGCGCGCTCCGGGGCGAGCACAGGACGGTGTCGGGCCCGCGGCGCCGCTCGTGCTGGACGCGCCACCGGAGCACCTGCGACGCGCGCGCACGGCCCTGGCGAACGATTCACGCGAGGCGATTCGCGAGGCACTGCTGGCCATGCTGTCCGCGCTGGAGGAGCGCCGGCTGGCGCGCCCCGATCGCGTGAAGACGAACCGGGAGCTGGCCTCGGAGCTGCCGTCGCGAGGAGCCCCCGCCTCGCTCACCCGGGAGGTGGAGCGTCTGGTGGAGTGGTACGACCACGCCTTCTACTCCCTGTCCCCCGTCCCCGTGGACGAGGCCACGCGGTTCCTCGAAGCGGTGGAGCGGCTCCTCGGCACGCTCGGCGCGGAGGCGGCGGCATGAGATGGCCGACGACACGCAAGCTCGTTCCGGCGGCTGAAGCCGGACCTCTTTCGTCGCTGCGACCGCGTGACCTCGGCGGGTCGACGACACGCGACAGCCTCGCCGCTGAAGTCGGGAGCCTGTTTCATCCCGCGCGAAGTGCGCGTCCTCACGCCCCCTCTGCACGGCCCGGTGCCCGCTCCATCGCGGGCACCGCGCCTGGGGAGCAGGAGGTCACGCCGTGAAGAACGCACGGACGCTCATCGTCTTCGGGGTCCTCATCGCCATCGCGCTGGCGATGGGCCTGTCCACACGCGCGGATGCACCCGACTCGCCCGTTCCCTCCGTGGAGAACACGGGCCCCCAAGGCGCCCGCGCGCTCTACCTGTTCCTCCAAGAAGGAGGACGCGCGGTCAGCACGCACCTCGCCTCCCTGGAGTCACTCGCCGCCGACACCCGGACGCTCGTGCTGGCCTCCCCCATCGGCAGCCCCGTGACGGACGAGGAGGTGCGCAAGGTCGAGCACTTCGTCGAGCAGGGCGGCACGCTCGTGTACCTGTCGACGCGCGAGCTCGGCATGCACCAGGCCGCGCTGGAGAAGTGGCTCCGTCTGGAGCCCGGTCCCCTGCTGCCCGCGAGCGAGCGCGGGCTCTCCACGGACCTCGCGGACGCGGGTGGAACCACGGTGGACGTGTGGCTGGGCGCGGGTCCCCTTCGCGGACTCAGCACGCTGCGCGTCTCCCAGGACCGCGGCATCCTCATGGAGCACCCGGACGCGATTCCGCTCGCGGGGCTCGGCGGCGCGGTGACGGTGTGGCGACGTGCGCTCGGACAGGGCGAGATCTACGTGCTCGCCGGAGCGGACCTCCTGGAGAACCGCCGCATCGAGCTGCTCGACAACGCGCGCTTCTGGAACGCGCTCGCGGCCCGGGGCCCGCTCGTCATCGACGAGCACCACCACCAGCTCGCGCCCCCGCCTCCGCTGTCGCGTGGCATCTGGGTCTTCGTCGCGCAGGTCCTGGTCGTCAGCGGCCTCTATGCGTTCTCACGCGGCACGCGCTTCGGCGCGCCGAGGCCGCAGCGGGAGGAGAAACACCGCTCCGCGCTGGAGTACGTGCGCAGCATGGGCTGGCTCATGCGACGCGCGAAGGTGGAGAAGTCCCTGCTCCCCGAGCTGGACACCTCCCTGCGTCAGCAGTTGCAGGAGCGCCTGGGCATCTCCCCCACCCTCGCCGACGCGGAGGCCGCGCGGCTCCTCGAACAGGACGGCGGCATCCCCGCGTCGCACTACCTGGACGCGAAGGCGGAGCTGAACCGACTGCTCGGACAAGCCACCGTCAAGCCCTCGGACTACGCGCGAGTGGCCCGCCTCTATGCGCACCTGGAGCGCACCGTGGCGGGCCGACAATCGCTCAACCGTTCCTGAGTCCCGTCCTCACGTGGACACCGGGCGCGAGACCACCGCGCCCGGCAGCCCCGACACTCAGAGCGACTTGCCCGCGGCCACCATCGCCGTGCCCACGTGGTGACGAATCTCGTCCACGCGCGCGTCCCAGCTCTCGTTGAAGATCTTCTCCGCGCGCTCGCGGCTGGGGCCCGGGCCCTCCGCGAGGCACTCGTCCACCTTGGCCACGAAGTCCTCGGTGGACTTGGCGATCTTGCACAGGCCCACCTTGCGGACCTCCGGCAGGTCCGTGGACACCACCGGCAGACCCGAGGCCAGGTACTCGCGCACCTTGAGCGGGTTGGCGTTCAGCGTCAGCTCGCTGATCTTGAACGGCATCAGCGCCACGTCGAACGCGCGGCTGTAACCCGGCAGGTCCGCGTACGCCTTGCGGCCGAGCATGTGGATGTTCGGCTCCGCCCGCAGCCGGGAGTCATCGCAGTCCGGCGTCGTCTTGCCGATGATGACCACCGAGCCCTCGGGGTGCGCGCGCGCCGTGGCGATGATGGCGTCCTGGTCCACCCAGTCCGCCACCAGCCCGAAGAAGCCGATGACCGGCTTGGGCAGGTTCGCGATGTCCGCGGGGATGACCGTCGTCGGATCACACGCCTTCACGAAGTGGCGGAAGTCCGTGCCGTGACGCACCAGCACCGTGCGCGGGTTGACGCGGGACTTGTTGTCCCTCAGACGCTCGGCGGACGTGATGCACAGGTCCGCGCGACGCAGGAGCCGGTCCTCGAGCTCCGCGATGTGCCGACCGTTGGTGTCGCTGAAGGCGGAGAACTCGTCCACGCAGTGGTAGACGACGAACTCCTCACCCAGCGTGCCCGACACCGGCGCCGACGCGGGCAGGAAGCTCCAGGAGATGGGCCGCTGGAAGTTCAGCTGCTTCATCGCCCGGCGCACCTGCAGCCGGAGCAGCTCGCGGTTCGCCCCGCGCACCATCTCCGAGCCGTAGAACGGGATGGCCAGCGGCGACAGGACGTGGAGGTTGGGCTCCACCTCGCGCAGGCCCTGTGTGAAGCGCTCCAGCTTGGAGAAGATGCGCTTCACGTCGTGCGCGTTCGCCTTCGGCGCGCGGTTGCCGATGCTGTTCACCCAGAGGATGCGGTTGTCCCTGGAGAGGATCCGCATGATGTGGACCTTCGACAGCGGGTCGCCGTCCCAGTCGTTGGAGAACACCACCAGGTCGCGCCCTCGGAGCGCCCGGCGCGTCAAATCCAGGTCATCACTGCGACGCATCTCTCATCTCCCCTGTGTCTGAAGTCCTCGCGGGAGTCCCGCGAATCTCGTGTGAAGAACCGCTCATGCCGCGGGCGCCGCCTGCACGGGCGCGGACCGACGAGGCGCCAGCGCCTCGTACAGCTCCAGCAACACCGGCCCCACGTCGGGCGAGGCCACCTTCGCCGGCCCCGCCGCCACCGCCTCGCCGATGCTCGTCGCGAGCGACGCCGCGTCCCCCGCCCGGAACAGCCGCGTCCCCTCCGGCCGCGCGCAGACGTCGCTCGCCACGCAGGGCACGCCCAGGGCCAGCGACTCGCGCACGGAGATGGAGTCCCCGTCATGCGTCGTGGGCCGCAGGAAGACATCGCCGCGCGCGATGAGCCCCAACGCCGCGGGGTGGTCCAGCTCTCCCAGCACCTCGAGCTGCCCCGCCACGCCCAGCTCGCGCGCGTCGCGGATGAACTCCTCGGAGTCCGTCCCGGGGCCGAACAGCGCCAGCCCCACGTCCGGATGGGACTCCATCAACTTCCGCAGCGCCCGGAAGGCCACCTTGCGCCCGTACACGGGCGAGGGGTGGTGCGCCATCGTCAGCAACGGACGCCGCCGGGCCCGCGCGGCCTCCACCTTCACGGGCACCTCGCCCGCCTGCACCTGCGAGGCGCAGAAGGCGGGCTGCACCAGGACCTTCTCCGCCGGCACGCCGCACGACAGCAGCGCCTCACGCACCGCCAGCGAGACGGCGATGATGCGCGTGTAGCCCGCGAGCGCCACCCGGGCGAACGCGCGCCGCGCCGCGGACGCCGCCAGGTAGTCCGGCAAGAGCCCCGAGTGCAGCGTGATGAAGCGGGGCGCCCGACCCGCGGGCACCCCGGCCACCATGGCCGCGAGCAGCCAGGCCTTGGGGTTGTTCCCGCTGGTGTGGACATGCACCGTCCACCCCGAGGCGAGAAACCCGGTCAGCCTGAGGCCGAAGTGAGCGGGGCTGCGCACCGGGAGCACGTCCGGAACCGGCCGGCCGCCCTTCCCGATGTCCAGCACCTTCGCTTCGACCCCACGGCTGCGCAGGAACCGATGAAGTTGTTGAACGTGAATCGCCACGCCCCCGAACGGAGGCGGATGGTCTCCCACCAGGAGCACGCGCATGGCAGGCCCTAGCTCGGCACCGACGACGCCGAAGGAGGCACCGCCGACAGCGGCGAGCGACGCGGCAAGAGCCCCATCTCCCGCTGATACGTGGTCAGCGGATCCGGATCCTGCCGGATGACCCGCGCGGGGATGCCCGCCACCACCGAGCCCGGCGCCACGTCCTTGAGCACCACGGCGTTGGCGCCGATGACCGCGAAGTCACCGATGTGGATGTTGCCGAGAATCTTGGCGCCCGCGCCCACCCGCACGTAGTCGCCGATGATGGGCGCGCCCTCGATGCCCGAGCGTCCACCAATCGTCACCTGCTGAGAGATGAGGCAGTGGCGGCCGATCTTCGCCGCCTTGTGGATGACGACGCCGATTCCGCCGTAGCCCAGCTGCGTCCCCTCGCCGATGTCGGCCTCGTCCGGGACGTAGGAGCTGTGCAGGTAGTAGATGGCCTTGCGCAAGAGCGCGGGCAGCAACGGAACCTTCTTCAGCCGCAAACCGCGAGCCATCCGGTACAACGTCATCGCATCGACACCCATCCACGCCTCCCCTGACCCAACCTCGCGACGGGGAGCAACCTAGGTACCGTTCCCCCGAGAGGGAAGTAGGCCCCAGGCGCATCCCGACTTTTCCTCAGGCCGTCCTCCGGGGACGCAGGCCCGCGAGCACCGCCAGCGGCCGCACCCCCGCGACGTACAGCATCACCACGTAGCCCACCGAGAAGAGCACCCCGGCCACCGCCAGCGGCAGCACGCGCCAGAAGAAGCCCTGGGGCAGGTGCCCCCACGCCCCCTGCGCCGCCGCCCGGAGCACGAACACGGCCAGCCCCGCCGCCCCCGCCGCCAGCGACGCGCGCCCCAGCTCCCGCCACGGGATGACGTCCACCAGACGCAAGGAGCGTCGGGGCGTGGACAGCGCCGCCGGAATCCGGGTGAGCAGCAGCACCTTGCCCACCACCTCCGCCACCGCCCACGAGCCGATGCCGCCCAGCATCCCCAGGTGCTTCACGCCGAAGTACACCAGCGGCACCGTCACCGCCGCCTTCACCGCGTACGACACGAAGATGGCCCGCGTCAGCCCGCGCGCCCTGAGCGTCCCGTCCATGGGCAGGATGGAGAGCACCACCCCGAGCACGCTGATGCGGAACACGGGCACGGCCGGCAGGAACTTCTCGCCGAACAGCGCGCCGATGAACTCCGGCGCCGCCGCGAAGAGGAACGCCGCGAAGGGCAGGAACACGTACGCCAGCTTCCCCGCCGCCTCGCGGAACGCGTCCACGCCCTCCTCCAGGCGCCCTTCCCGCTCCAGCTCCCCCAGGCGCACCATCAGCACCTCGCTGGTGGGCGTGTAGAGCAGGTCCACCACCGGCAGCTGGAAGCAGCCCACGCGGTACAGCGCGTACATCGCCGGCGCCACCGCGCCCGCCACCATGTACAGGTGCGCGTTCTGCTGCGGAATCGCCAGGAACATCGCCGCGCCGAACGGCGCCGCGTACGCCAGCTGCGCGCGCAGCAGCGGCCCGCTCACCAGGGGCCCCGTGACACCGCGCAGACAGACGACCCACGTCGCCACGAAGCGCAGCGCCGTGAAGCCGCACACCGCCACCATCAGCCCATGCAACGAGAAGCCCAGCAGCGGCGGCAGCACCATCACCGAGGCCCGCACCGCGTCCGACACCAGGTACACCACGGCCGAGGCCTTGGTGCGCCCCTGCGCCGTGAGCGACACCTCCAGCGGGAAGCTGCCCAGCAGGAACGCCGTGTAGGCCGCCAGCTCCCAGCGGTAGTCGAGCAGCCGCGGGTTGGAGAACCACCCCGCCACCGGGCCCATCAACGCGAAGACGAGCAGCGCGCCCACCACGCCCGCGCCCGACATGAACAGCAGCGTCTGTCCCAGGTACGGCCGCTTCTCGCCGGTGCGCGGCAGGAAGTAGTACAGGCTCTGCACCACGCCGAACGGCAGCACGTAGTAGAGCGTCGTGGCGATGAGGAACAGCTGGTAGTACGTGCCGTACTCGTCCAGGTTCAGCACCCGAGCGAGCACGAGCGGAATGGACAGCGTCAGCCCGGCGGTGAACAGCCGGGCCAACACCAGGGGACCGGCGCGGCCGAGGAACGAGCCCCCCGCCGCCGCCGGTGATGCCGCTCCGCTCACGGAGCCTCCTTCAGGGCCGCTCCGTCGGGCGTCGCCAGCACGTTGCCCATCAGGCCGCCGCGGAAGGAGTGCGTCCTGCGCCCCGGCACCGGGCGGCTCACGCCGAGCAACCCGAAGCAGTCATCCAGCTGGCAGCCGGTGAGCGGCGACGAGTAGTCCCCGAGCATCCCCAGGCTGAAGTTCTCCCACAGCACCTTGCGCTTGAGGGTGAACGGGTCCCCGCCGATGCGGTTGGGCAGGTCCTCCGTCGTCACGCCCGAGCGGAAGCCGTTCGCGGCGAGCACGCGGATGACCTCGTCCGAGTACCACCCGTTGCAGTACGCGAAGTCGCGCACCTGGATGCCCACCTCCGCCTCGATGGTCCGCTTGGACTCGAGGATCTCCTGCTCCACCACCGCCTGCGGCTCCAGCGTCAACACCGTGTGCCCCAGCGTGTGCGCGCCGAACTCGAACCCGTCGCGCGCCATGCGGCGCACCTCGTCCCAGTTCATGACGTCGCCCTGCTCGGGCACCAGGTCCTGGCCACCGCCGAGCTGCTGCTCCAGCGCGTCGATGATGGCCGTCAGCACCCGCGTGGGGTGCTCTCCGATGAAGTCATCCAGCGCCGCGGACACCGTCTTCTGTCCGGAGAGGATGGGGCCCAGCAGCTCCATCGACGCCTCCGGCAGCGCCGCGTACACCGGGTGGTAGTGCCGCTCCTGCGCGCGCCTGAGCAGGTGGAAGAGGCGGTCATGGTTGAACCGCCGCTTCGTGCCGATGAACGCTGTTGGCAGATAGGTGATGGCCGGCACGCCCATCTGCTTCAGGATGGGGTACGCGTACCGGTACACGTCCCGGTACCCGTCGTCGAAGGTGATGACGCACAGGTCCTTCTTCGCCACCCTCCGGCCCGACATCACGTCCACCGCGTCGCCAATCGACGCCAGCTCGAAGCCGGCCGCCGAGGCCTCCTCGAGATGACGCCGGAACGTCTCCTGGCTGATGAGCAACCCCGGGATGGAGCGCTGGAGCTCCCCGGTGAAGTCGCTCACCACGCGGTGATAACTCACGATGAGGATGCGCCTGCCACCCGACTGCACCCTCCGATAGGCCGCCATCGCCCGACGCATGCCGCTGTAGTGCAGCACGCCAGCGGTCGCCGCCTTGACCGCCCTCCGCAAGACCCTCGCCGTTGCCATCACGCCCTCCGCGGAAAAGGAACCCCTGGCCCACGTTCCCCTCAGGGAACTTCCAACTCGCGCGGGAGCCATTGCAGGGGTGATGCCATAGCCGATTCAGGCGCCTGACGTCCGCGCTCGGGGGGACGCCCGGCGGGACGAGAGGGATGACGACGGCTGGACACGTTGCACCAGGGAAACACGGCGGACCACGCGGGCACACCGTGCCCCACCCATTGGAAAAACTTTCCTGTCTTCAGGGTCGCCCCACCCCTGGCCGGCCAGCCGCCCGGGTTTCACTGGATGACAGTTGCGATTCCGGATACGAACGAGCATCCCGATGACTCCCCACTCCGCCGCTGCCGCGCTCGCGTTGCATGACGTCAGCAAGCGCTATGGACGTCGCTGGGCGCTGGCGCGGCTGACGTACGCGCTCCCCGCCGGACGCTCATTGCTGCTCACCGGCCACAACGGCTCCGGAAAGACGACGCTGTTGCGCATGCTCGCCACCGCGCTGAGCCCCACCGCGGGCCGCGTGGAGGTGCTGGGCAAGGACGCCGTCGTGCACCGCGACGAGCTGCGCCGCGACGTGGCGCTCCTGTCCCACGCCAGCTTCCTCTACGAGGACCTCACCGCGCACCAGAACCTCACCGTGCTGGCGCGGCTGCTGGGACACCCCTCGCCGAAGGACGCGGCGGAGGGCCTGCTCGCACGGGTGGGCCTGGGCAAGCGCTCGGACAACCCGGTGCGCGGCTTCAGCGCCGGCATGCGAAAGCGCCTGGCCATCGCCCGGCTGCTGATGAAGGCCCCGACGATCGCGCTGCTGGACGAGCCCTTCGGCGAGCTGGACCCGGAGGGCATCCGGGAGATGGAGGGCATCATCGCCCAGCTCAAGTCGGGCGGCGTCACGGTGGTGTTGGCGACGCACCTCATCGACCAGGGGCTGTCCCTGTGCGAGGAGCGCCTGCACCTGCAGGACGGACGGGCGGTGTCGGCGTGAATCTGCCAACAAGCCCCCAGCGCCCCCGGCCCCTCGGACTCATGGGCGCCACGCTGGCCCTCTTGCGCAAGGACCTGCTCATCGAGTGGCGCACCCGCGCGCGCCTCAACGCCATCGTCTTCTTCGCGCTGGCCACCCTGCTGATGTTCTCCTTCGCGCTGGGCCCGGACACGCGCCTGTTGGAGAAGAACGCCGGCGGCTACTTCTGGCTGGCCATCCTCTTCGCCAGCGTGCTCGCCCTGGGCGAGTCCTTCCGCGTCGAGTCCGAGAACGCCTGCATGGACGGCGTGCGGCTGGCCCCCGCGGACCCCCGCGCCATCTACCTGTCCAAGGCCCTGGGCAACGCGCTGCTCCTCGTCGCGCTGGGCATCCTGCTGTTGCCCGTCATGGTCGCCCTGTACGGCGTGCGGGTGGTCATGGGCGCGGTGGACCTGGGCAGTGTCCTGCTGCTCGGCAGCCTGGCCCTCAGCGCACCGGGGACGGTGTACGCCGCGATTTCCAGCAATGCCCGGGCAAGGGATGTGCTCCTGCCTCTGCTATTGTTCCCGCTGGTCATCCCTGCCCTGCTGTCCGCGGCCAAGGCGACCACCCTCGTATTGCAGGGAGACCCCATGAATCAGTTGGGCTCATGGCTGGGGCTTTTGCTCGGTTTCAATCTGATTTACTGGGGCGTGGGCTTCATGCTCTTCCCTCGCATCATCGAGGACTGACGGATGAACAAGCTCATCAAGTGGGGCCTCCCGGTGGTGGGCCTGGGCGTGCTCGCGGCGGGCTGGTGGTTGGGCCTGGCGTGGGCACCTCCGGACCGGGAGATGGGTGACGTGCAGCGCATCATGTACGTGCACGTGCCACTCCAGTGGGTGGCCATGCTGGCCATGTTCCTGAACTTCGTGATGGCGGTGGCGCACCTGCTCAAGTCGAAGCCGGGCTGGAAGCTGGACTCCCTGGCGGAGTCCTCGGCCGAGGTGGGGCTGGTGCTGGGCGCGCTGGGCATGGTGACCGGGGCCATCTGGGGCCGCCCGACGTGGGGCGTCTACTGGTCGTGGGACCCTCGCCTGACGTCGGAGGCCATCATGCTGGTGACGTACACCGGCTACCTGGTGCTGCGGCGCTTCGTGGAGGACCCCGACAAGCGCGCGACGTGGAGCGCGGTGGTGGCGATTCTTGGCGCCATCAACCTGCCCATCGTCTGGTTCTCGGTGCGCTGGTGGCGAAGCCTGCACCAGGTGCAGTCGAGCCCGAAGACGGTGGATCCGCAGATGGTGCTGCCCCTGCGCGTGGCGGCCATCGGCATGCTGATGGTCACCATCGCCCTGCTCATCCAGCGCTACCGCATCGCCCTGGCCGAGCGCCGGGCGGAGGTGGCCCTGCCGGACGCGCTGCCCGGTGCGGGCGCGCCGGATGTCCACAACACCCCGAAGGTGGCCTGACCATGACGACGCTGACGACGCTGGGAGTCCTCGCCCAGGCCGCGGGCCAGGTGGGAAGTGGCCGCATCCAGGGGGGCTGGGGCTATGTCTGGGCCTGCTACGGCATCACCGTGGCAGCGCTCGTGCTTTACTCGCTGTCCCTCTGGCTGCGCCGGCCCCAGGCCTCGCAGGACGCGAAGGAGTAAGTGGTCATGACGCCTGTCGCCCGTAATCGGATCTTCGCCCTGGGAGCGCTGCTCGTCGCGGGAGCTGGCCTGGGCTTCGTCGCCTTCGGCAACATCGGTGAGAACCTCGTCTACTACTGGAGCCCGTCGGAGATGCTGGCCCAGGGGGACAAGGCCTACACGGCCACCATCCGCCTGGGCGGCGTGGTGCAGCCCGGCAGCATCCAGTGGAACGCCGAGCACACCACCCTGCACTTCCGCGTCGCCAACGACGTGACGGAGGGCGCCGCCAGCGTGCTGGTGCGCTCCACGGAGACGCCGCCGCAGATGTTCCGCGACAAGATTGGCGTCGTGGTGGAGGGCACGTACGACGCCTCCGGCGTGTTCAGCTCCAACCGGCTGATGGTGAACCACTCGAACGAGTACCGCGCCCCCAAGGAGGGCGAGGACCCGAACAAGTGGCGTGAGACGCTGTCGGACAGCTCGACGACGGCGAGCGCGACGCCCGGAGCGGAGGCGCGGTGAACGGCTCGCTTGGATACGGACTGGTGCTCGGAGGGCTCGCGTTCGCGACCTTCGGCGCGCTGGTCGGCCTGGTCACGGGCCTGCGCCGCAGCGAGGCGGGCTTCCCGTGGGTGATGCGCGCGGTGTGGGGCTTCGCCGGCTGCATGATCGCCGCGAACCTGGTGATGGTGTACGCGCTCGTCTCGCACGACTTCAGCGTGAAGTACGTGGCGCAGGTGGGCAGCCGGGACACGCCGCTGCTCTACACGGTGGTGTCGCTGTGGAGCGCGCTGGAGGGGTCCATCCTCTTCTGGGGCTTCATCATGGGCGCGTACGTGGCGGCCTTCGCATGGCTGCACCGCCGCGAGCACGCGCGCTACATGTCGCTGGCGCTGGGCACCATGCTGGCGGTGGGCGTGTTCTTCACGTTCCTCATCGCCGGCCCCGCCAACCCCTGGGGCGCCGTGTCGCCGGTGCCGCCGGACGGCCCGGGGCCCAATCCCCTGCTGCAGAACCACATCCTGATGGTCATCCACCCGCCCTTCCTCTACCTGGGCTACGTGGGCATGACGGTGCCGTTCGGCGTGGCGGTGGCGGGGCTTTTGCGCGGGGAGATTGGCGAGGCGTGGATGGCGCCCCTGCGGCGCTGGACGCTGGTCGCCTGGCTGTTCCTGTCCATCGGCATCATCCTCGGCGCGTGGTGGGCCTACGCCGTGCTCGGCTGGGGCGGCTACTGGGCGTGGGACCCCGTGGAGAACGCCAGCTTCCTGCCGTGGCTGACGGCCACCGCGTTCATGCACTCGACGATGGTGCAGGAGCGCAAGCGGATGCTGAAGCTGTGGACGCTGTCGCTCGCGCTGGCGTCCTTCGTGTTGACCATCCTGGGCACGTTCATGACGCGCTCGGGCATCTTCAACTCGGTGCACTCCTTCACCCAGTCGGACATCGGCCCCACGTTCCTGGTGTTCCTGGGCGTGCTGCTGGTGCTGTGCATCGGCCTGCTGGCGGTGCGCGGGCCGCTGCTGGTGCCGGAGGGGCGGATGAGCTCGCTGGTGTCACGCGAGGCGAGCATCCTGGTCAACAACCTGGTGTTCGTGGCCATCACCTTCACCGTGTTGCTGGGCACGCTCTATCCGCTGGTGTCCGAGGCGGTGCGCGGCGTGCGCGTGAGCGTGGGTGAGCCGTACTTCAACAAGATGGCGGTGCCGGGCGGCATCGCGGTGCTGTTCCTGATGGGCGTGGGCCCGGTGCTGCCGTGGGGCACGCCGGACAAGGCCACGCTGCGTCGGCAGTTCATCATCCCCGCCGTGGTGGGGCTCATCGTCACCGCGGTGTGCTTCGCGGTGGGGCTGCGCGGCGTCTACCCGCTGCTCACCTTCGGGCTCGCGGGCTTCGTCACCGTCATCACGGTGCGCGAGCTGGTGGCGCCGGTGCGCGTGCGCATGTCGGAGCGCAAGGAGGGGCTGTTCACCGCGCTCGTCACCAGCGCCACCAAGGCGCAGCGCCGCTTCGGCGGCTACGTGGTGCACCTGGGCATCGTCCTCATCATCGTCGCGGTGGCCGCGTCGTCCGCGTACGTCAAGCACACGTCCGGCACGCTGAAGAAGGGCCAGACGATGCAGCTCGACGGCTACCAGCTGAAGTACCTGGGGCTGATGAGCGGCGAGGAGCCGCACCGCACCTTCGTGGCCGCGCGCGTGGAGGTGACGACGCCGGGCGGCAAGGTCACGGAGATGAAGCCCCGGCTCAACTACTACGAGCGGAGCACGGACCCCATCGGCACGCCCGCGGTGCGCGAGACGGCCGGCGAGGACTTCTACGTCTCGCTGATGGCGTTCTCCGAGCAGGCCGGCAACGCGAGCTTCAACGTCTGGGTCTTCCCGCTCGTGGGGTGGATCTGGTGGAGCATCCCGCTGCTGGTGCTGGGCACGCTCATCGCCATCTGGCCGCGGCGCAAGGCGGCGGTGGCGCTGTCGAGCGCGGAGGTGGGCGCGAGCCTCGCCGGGGGTGACGCGGAACGGGGGGCGGCATGAAGCGCTGGCGCTACACGCTGGGCTTCGTCGTCCTCTCCGTGGCGCTACTCACGGTGCTCTACAAGGGCTTCGGGCGAAACCCGCACGAGGTACCCTTCATGCTGACGGGCAAGCCCGCGCCGGACTTCGTGCTGCGCTCGTTGGACACCGGCGAGAAGGTGAGCCTGGCGGACCTGAAGGGCCGCCCGGTGGTCATCAACTTCTGGGCGTCGTGGTGCGGGCCGTGCCAGTACGAGCACCCGGTGCTCGAGTGGGGCCAGCGCGAGTACGGCTCGCAGGCGGTGTTCCTGGGCGTGGTGTTCGAGGACTCCGAGGACAACGCCCGCGCCTTCCTGCGGCGCCAGGGGTACAGCTTCCCGCAGCTCATCGACCCGCGCTCGCGCATGGCGGTGAGCTACGGCGTGGCGGGGGTGCCGGAGACGTACTTCATCGACCCGGCGGGCACCATCCGTGGCAAGCACGTGGGGCCCATCGACCCGGAGTCGCTCACCCGGCGCATCCGCGAGCTGACCACGGCGAGCCCGTCCGCCGCCGAGGCCCAGCGTCCGTAGGAGCTGCAACCGTCACCCGCGCTTCACCTGGGGCCTCTCGCTTCCGGTGAAAACCTCGTGTTATTCCACGACTTGCGTTGACCGTGAGGGCTCCCCCCGCCCTCCGCACAGCAAGGTGGGTTCATGCGGTGCCCGGAGTGCGGTGAGTCCTCGAACGCGCGGCTGAAGTACTGCGAGAACTGCGGCGGCAAGATGCCGGAGAGCCCCCAGGGGCTGACGGGCTCGCGCCCCGCGCTGCGGACGAACTCCACGCGACGGGCCATGGAGGAGCCGTCCTACGCGGCGGAGATCCTCGACGAGGCGGAGGCCCACAGCCAGGGCGCCGCCTACGTGCCCGCGGGCAGCCGCGACACCGCCGAGGACACGGACCCGGGCCAGTCGCGCCCCGGATATGACGGCCCCAGGTGGCTGGCGAGCGTGCCGGCGCACTCGCAGAGCATCGTGGGGCTCGCGGTGCTGTCGTTCGCGCTGGCGCTCTCCATCCTCCCCGCCTTCGATGGCGTGGGCGTGGTGGGCGCGCTGCTCGCGGTGGTGGGCGCGGTGCTGACGCTGGCGCGGGAGCTGAGGCTCGCGGGCGAGGCCCAGGGCGTCACGAAGCTCCTGCCGGAGGTGCTCTACCGCCCGGAGATTCCCGCGGCCTTCTGCGCGCTGCTGGCGGCGCTGAGCTTCCGCATGCTCGGGATTGGCGTGATGCCCGTGCTGTGGCTGCTGGCCTCCGGGCTCATCATCCATGACCAGTGGCGGAAGGTGATTGCCGGCCCCGACGGCGTGCTCGCGCGCTGGTTCGACCTGCGCCAGCTGCTGGTGATGCCGTCGGTGCTCACGCTCGGCGGCGTGGGACTGGCCTTGCTGACGCTGTTCGCGCCGTGGGCCACGCTGAGCACGCTGCCGGAGGTGCCGGACGCGCCCGTGCCCTCGGGTCCGCCGGAGCTGCGGGTCATCGGCGCGCAGCGGGCCGCGGATGACGTCCTGTACTCCGCGAACGCGGGCACCATCACCCTGACGGGATGGGATCTGTCCGGCGCGGTGCTGGTGGAGCTCTTGCTCTTGTCGGTGCTGGCGCTGCTCGCGCTGAGGCCCGAGGTGTCCCGCCCCGCGTGGACGCGCTTCGCGCCAGTGGGCGCGCTGGGCGTGGGGCTCTTGTGGGCGCTGTTGCACCTGAAGCTGTCACCCGGGCCGCTCATCTTCGTCGTGGGCCTGGCGGCCATGGGCGTCCAGGTGGTCCGTCAGCTGCGGGAGTCGCGGGATGCGCTGGCCCCCGCGCCCGCGTATGACGACGGCCTCGACGAGACGGAGCGTGTCGAGGACCCGAACCCCGATGACATGTATCCGGACGACGAGGGAAACCCGGATGACATGGGCCCGGACGACGAGGAGGAGCCCAAGCCTCGCGGCCGTTGAGGTAGAGCGGAGGCATGTCGTCCTCCCCTCCCCTCCCCCCTGGCGCGGTCGCCTTCGTGGACCGCTGGCGTGAGCTGTTCGATGCGCGGGACTGGGCCGCCCTGCGGGCCCACGAGCATCCCGACTTCCCGAAGTCAGGCCCGCCCAAGCAGAACGACAGCTTCATCCGCGGGCTCGGCACGAGCGGCTACCGGGTCGCGAGCGCGAAGCTGAAGCCCTTCGTACAGCCGAAGTGGTCCATCTTCCGCACCACGCGCCTGCACCCGCAACCCACGTACTGGTGTGACCTGGTGTTGAAGAGCGACAAGGGCCACCAGACGGAGGCGTTCATCGCGCTGGCGCCGTGGGAGGGCACCGAGGGCGCCTTCCGCGCGTCGTACTACGTCGAGCTTCCGCCGAAGAAGAAGGTCGCCCCGCTGGACCTGGGCAAGGAGCAGGCGCGCGTCTCGAGGTTCCTGGCCAAGGCGGTGAAGGACTTCGCGCGGAGCCACAAGGACCCGCGGCCCGTGCAGCGGCTGGCGCTCCGGTACTCCACCGAAAACGGGGCGCTGAACGTGGGCTTCGACCTGAACCCGGAGTCCGAACCGGGCGAAGGCATGACCCATGACGACTTCGCGGAGCTGCTCGTCCCCCGCTGGCCGGACGTGATGGAGCACAAGCCGGCGCTGGTGGGCCTCGACGGCGTGAAGCTCGCGGCCCGCGAGGATGGGACGTGGGGCACCCCCGAGGCGCATGCGCGACTGGAGGAGCACCTCGGGAAGATGCTCGTCGCGATGCTGCTCGAGCTGCGCGACAGCGGCCAGCTCGAGGCCCTGCGCGCATCGGACACCGCGGAGCTCGGAGTCGAGGACTCCGAGGGTGTCTTCGGCTGGCCCGACTACGAGGAGCGCGGACGCGAGAACCGGCTGGTGGCGAAGCGCTGAGCTTGTCAGCCCCCGCGCGCCACGCGAAGTCCGACCATCCTGACGTGTCCGCCCTGGAGCCAGACACGTCAAAGGCTCGCGTGACGTGTCATCACGCGAGCCCGATGAAGCCGCCGCGCGACTCAGGGGGCCTTCTTCGCCTCGGGCGCGTCCATCTCCTTGAGCACCTTCTCCGCGTTCGTGTTGGACGGATCCAACTCCAGCGAGCGGCGATAGCTCGCCTTCGCCAGGGCCTTGTTCCCCTGGGCCAGGTACGCCTCGCCCAGGCTGTCGTGGACATTCCCGTCCTCGGGGAACTGCTCCACGTTGGCCTTGAAGACTTCAATCGCCTCCGGCACGCGGCCCCCGCGCAACAGGTCATACCCGACGCGGTTGAGCTCGCCCGCGCCGAAGAAGTACTCGGCGCCCGCCTTGCTGCCCTTGAGCTGCTGGTACGTGGCGAGCGCCTGCTGCGCGGTGCCCGTGGCCAGGATGCGAGAGACCTCGTCGGCGATGGACTTGAGCGGCTGCTTCGGCGCGACGCCGTTCAGGATGCTCAGCACGCCGGCGGACAGCGGCCGGGGGCTGGCGCCGCGTCCCACGTTGGAGAGCGCGACGACGACCTGCTTCTTCTCCGGGACCCGCACGAAGAAGGCGCTGAACCCGTTGATGCCACCCCCATGGTAGACGGCCGTCAGCTTCGTCTTGCCGTCATCCAGCCTGAACGGCTCCAGCGACACCCCGAAGCCGTACTGGTCCAGGCCCGGCGTCGTCATCTTCTTCTTCAGCTCCTCCGACAACAGGGAGGTGCCCTGCAGCGCCTTGTCCCACAGGTACAGGTCCTCCACCGTCGAGTAGATGGAGCCCGCCGCGTACGGCAACCCCATGTCCAGGTAGTCCGCATTGACGTACTGGCCCGACTTGAAGTCGTACCCCGACGCGCGCTTGGGCAGCACCGTCGCGGACACGTCGTAGCCCGTGTTCTTCATGCCCGCCGGCTTGAAGATGCGCTCCTCCAGCACCTGCGCGTACGTCTTGCCCGTCACCTTCTCGATGATGGCGCCCAGGAGGAAGTAGCCCGAGTTGTTGTACGCGTACTTCGTCCCCGGCTCGAACTGGAGGTCCCCCGAGCAGTGCTCCTTCACGAACGCGTCGACGGTGAAGGGGTCTCTGGCCACGTCGCCGAACTTCGGGTTCGACGTGTAGCTGGGGATGCCGGAGGTGTGGTTCAACAGGTGCGTCACCGTGACGCGTGAGCCCGTGTCCTGACGGTAGTCCGTCAGGTGCTTCGTCACCGGGTCCTCCAGGCCCACCTTGCCCTCACCCACGAGCTGCAGGATGAGCGTGGCGGTGAACTGCTTGGTGATGGAGCCGATGCGGAACTTCGTGTCGGGCCCCGCGGGAATCCCCCACTCCATGTTCGCCTGGCCGTAGCCCTTCTTGAGGACGATGCCCGTCTCGTCCGCGACCAGCAGGCTCCCGTTGAACTGGTTGAGCGCGTGGTACCTCGCCGCCAGCCGCTCCATCGCCTCCTTGTCCTTGCGGCTCGCCGCGTCCGCCGGGGAGACCGCCAACAAGAACCCCAGGCCCACCGCGACACCCGCATCCATCCAAGCCAGCTTCATTCCGCTCTCCAAGGAAGTTGAATCGCCCCGCTCCATCCGAGCCGGCCCGGCGGCGTCCCATGCTCCACCGGGAACGAACCGGGCGACCAACCATTGCGTCGCGGCCGTGCCCCGCCCGGGCCGGCGCCGGCCCGGCCGTGACGGATGCCCACCTACAGTCCGGGAAGCGGGGCAGGCGCCCGGCGCTCAGGTTTCGCTGTCCAACACCGGGCGGTAGCGCTAGTTAAGACGGCTTCCGGGAGTTCCGATGACCGCCGCCCTGCTGTCCCTGACCCTCGCCTTCGGCCTCGTCACCGGCCAGTTCGCGCCCCAGCAGGCCGCGAGCGAGCCTCTCGCCCCGGCCCTGGAGGAGCGCGTCCAGAAGCTCGGCAAGACGCTGCGTTGCGCGGTGTGCCAGGGCCTCTCCATCTCCGACAGCCCGTCTTCCATGGCCCGCGCGCAGCTGGACATGGTCCGGGAGCTCGTCTCCGAGGGGAAGAGCGACCAGGAGGTGGTCGAGTTCTTCGTGTCGCGCTACGGCGAGTGGGTCCTCCTGGAGCCCAAGGCCGAGGGCTTCAACTGGTTCGTCTGGCTGGGCCCCGTCGCGCTGCTCGTCGTGGGCGGCTTCGTCATCTGGAGACAGCTGCAGCAGGGCCCCGCCCTGGAGCCCACCGCCCAGGCCACCTCGCCTTCCGCCCCCGCCGCGCCGGGCGGCCCCCCTTCCGCGGCGGATGACGCCGACCCCTACCTCCAGGCCGTGCGCCGGGAGCTGGAGCGCTAAGCCATGCAGCCTCAGCCTACGAACTGGTTGCCCGGAATCATCGTCCTCTCCGTGGCCTTCGTCGCCGCCGCCGCGTGGCTGCTCTACATGCGCAGCCGGGGCGCCATCGCCGCCACCCCACCCGAGCCGTCCAAGGACGGCGTGCTCGACGACTTGAGCCAGCGCGCCCAGTCCCTCATCGACCAGCTCCGCGCGCTGGAGGCCGACAAGCACAACCTGGCCCCCGAGCAGTACGCCACGGAGAAGTCCCGCCTGGAGCGCGAGGCCGCCGGCGCCCTGCGCGCCAAGGACGAGCACCTCAAGCGCAAGGCCACCTCCAGCGGCGACGGCCGCCCCCGCGCCCGCGAGCTGCCCGCGCCCACCGGTTGGTCCGCGCGCAACCCCCAGCTGTCCGGCGCGCTGTGGGGCGCCGGCATCGTCCTGTTCTTCGGCGGCCTGGGCTACCTGCTCGTCTCCGAGCAGCAGACCCGCGTCGACGGCCAGGAGGCCACCGGCCGCATGCCCCCAGGCGCCGCGGCCGGTCAGCAGGCGCAGCAGGGCGGCATGGGAGAGTCACAGGACCCGGAGCTCGCCCAGGCCCGCGCGCGGCTGGAGTCCAACCCCGGCGACCTGGACGCCGCGTCCATGCTCAGCCACGAGCTCATCCGCCGCCAGCAGTTCGAGGAGGCCGCGCAGGTGACGGCCAAGGGGCTCGCGGTGGACCCGTTCCACGTCGAGCTGCGCGTGCACCGCGGCGTGCTGCGCGCCACCAAGGGCGACCTCCAGGGCGCCGAGGCCGAGCTGACCGAGCTGGTCAACACCTGGCCCGACGCGCAGGAGGCCCTCATCTTCCTGGGCAGCCTGGCCCTGCGCCGCGACGACAAGCAGAAGGCCCTGGAGCACTTCGAGCGCTTCTCCGTCGAGGTGCCGCGCAACATGCAGCCGCCCCAACTCGGGCCCGCCATCGCCCAGCTCCGCGCGGACATCGCCAACGTGCCCTGAGACAAGGCTCACGTAACACAGTCACTACAGTTTATCCGGGTCTGATGTCATCTTCGTGGTAGACATGTCTCGCCGTCCCCCCGTCGTTGGTAGGGAGCTCGACATGTTCAAGTACTCCGCGAAGCTGGCCTGTGTCGTCGCGTTGGTCCTGAGTGGTTGTGGTGGCGCCCCGGAGCAGCAGCCGCCGTCCGAGACGGAGACGCTCGAGTCGAGCGAGCAGGGCCTCATCTGGGCCTGCGACGGGCGTCGCTCCTTCAACCGCTACTGGACGGTGAACGGCGTCGAGGTGGGTCGCGAGTACTGTGACTGCGACGGCACGCTGACCGAGTTCGGCACCCTGTCGGGCCGCTACTCGCAGACGCTCAACTTCTACTGCAACTAGTCGCCCCCCTCGGCGCCCCGCTTCACTCCGGGGCGCCGACCCGACGCTGTCTTCAGTGCACCGCCGCGCGGCGCCGACGCAGCCGGCGGACCTTCTCCACCCACGTGCCCGGCAGCACCTGCTTGGCGGCGTTGCGCGCCTTGCGCGCCAGCTCCTCCGCGCGCGAGTACCACTGCCCCGCCTTCGTGCCCGAGTGCACGCGCACCGACACCGTGCGCCGCTGCTTCGACACCCAGTCGGACTTGTACGTCTCCGTGCCGCGCAGGAAGTCGTACTCCGTGAGCCCCGCCGCCAGCGCGTCCTTGAAGCTCTCCCCCACCAGCACCAGGCCCACGCTGCGGTTGCGCCACGCGGGGTCGTAGCCCGACTGGAAGTACACGAAGCGGTTGCCGTGGACGATGCCGTACACGGACGCCACGGCCTTGCCGCCCACCTTCATCGTGTAGAGCCACAGCCGGCCGCGCTCGGCCAGCCACTGCGTGGCGTCACGGTGGAAGGCCTCCACGCCCGTGCCCTTGATGCCCTGGGAGCCGCCGTCCTCCGCCCACCGGGCCGAGTGCAGCCGGAAGAAGTCCGTCATCGGCCCGGCCAGCTCGCCCGGCGCCTCCGTGCGCTCGATGCGATAGCCCTCCTGCTTCTCCAGCCACTTGCGCCGGCGCAGGTAGTTGTCGCGCCGGCCCGTGCGCTTGAGGAACGCGTCGAACGGCTCGCGCGGGTCCAACACGTCGTAGGGACACACGTACCGCTCCGACAGCCGCACGTCGTGCCCGCGGAAGACCTCGCGCAGCACGTCCACCGTGACGGAGTCCTCTCGCAGGTCCGTCAGGTCCAGCACATCCCACTCCTCGCGCAGCGCCACCAGCATCCGCGCGAAGGACTCCGCCACGTCGCGCTCCAGCCCGCGCCGCGCCAGCACGTCCAGGTAGTCGCTGCCCACGTGCGTCTCGCCCAGGAAGCCCAGGCGACGCACCGGCACGCCCGCGACTCGGCGCGTCTCCAGGCCCAGCGGCAACAACCCCACCAGCGTGCCCGCCGCGTCGCGCGCGGTGAGCACCAGCGGGCGCCGCTGGGGCGCGATGCGCCGACACCACGGATACAGCCACTCCCACGCATTGAAGGGGCCCGCGTCACTGGCATCCAGCAGCGCGTCCCACTCGGCCCTCATCCCCGCCAGCGCGGACAGACTGCCCACGGCGCTCACGTCCAGCCGCCGCGCGGCCTTGGGCCCCTGCCTCAGCTCGTCCTCGCGAATCACCGCCCCGCCTCCTCGGAGGGGGCTTCACGCCCCTCCCAACCCACCGTCCGGCTCAACCCGCGCGCTTCTTCGACCGATTCTCCGACCGCACCGCGTCGCGCACCACCGACGCCACGTCCGCCATCACCTCCGGCGACAGGTCCTGGTGGCACGGAATCTCCACGATGCTGCGCCGCAGCTGCGCCACCTCCGGGAAGGCCCCCGCGTCACACGCAGGATGGAAGCGCTTCCAGAAGTCGATGGCGTCGATGCCCTTCGCCCTCAGCCGCGCCAGCACCTCCGCCTTCTCCTGCACCACCATCGGGTAGAACAGCGGGCAGGTCCCCGCCGGCAGCTGGTTGAACAGCGGCGTCGACACGTCGCGCAGCCGGCCCAGCAGGTAGAAGTAGTTGCGACGGCGCTTCTCGACGATGGACTCCAGGTCCTGCGCCAATGCAATGCGCTTGGTCAGCGGGCTCATGCCCAGGTCCACGTGCTTGCGGTCGAAGTGCTGCGTGCCCGTGGCCACCCGCTCGATGCTCGCCGCCTTCACCGTGCCGTGCCCCACCGTGCGCACCAGCCCGCGCAGGCCGCGGCCCACCGCGCCGCCGCGCAGCTCCAGGTTCTGCAACAGCGCGGACACCGTGTGGCTGAACGTCGACGCGGACGGCGGCGCCGGAGGCTCCGGCAGGCTGTACGAGCGCGGCCCGTTCACCACCAGCGCGCCCCCGTTCGGCACCGGCAGCGTCTTGTACAGACAGAAGATGCCCACGTCGCCCGTCGTCCCCAGCGGCACCGCGCCGTCGGACGAGAGCAAGGACAGCGCGCAGTCCTCGATGAGCACCAGCCCGTGCTGGTCGGCCAGCTTGCGCATCTCAGCGGCCGGGCCCGGGAAGCCCGCGTAGTGCGTCAGGTACAGCGCCTTCGTCTTCGGGGTGATGCGCCGGGCCACGTCCTCCAGGTCCACGTCCCAGCGGCTGCCCACGCGGTAGAAGCGCGGCGTCGCGCCCGCGTCCACCAGCGCCTCCACCTCCACGCCGTGGTGGTAGGAGGGCATCAGCACCTCGCCGTTGTCCAACCCCAGCATCTTCACCGTCAACCACACCGCGTTGCGGGCGAAGTAGAAGTAGCGGACGTTGGGCGAGGAGAACGGCGGAAGCGAGCCGGGCCTCGGCTTGGACACCAGCATGTGGGGCCACAGCGTGGGCAGCGACGGAACGAACAGCCGGCCCGAGGGAGTCATCGCTTCCATTTCGCCACCACCTCTTTCACCGCGGGGGTCCACCGGAACTTCGCCGCGCACAGCGCCCGGCCGAAGGCGGAGTCATTGAAGATGTAGAGCCACGTGTGGCGCCGGACCTGGTCCGTCCAGTCCCGCTTCCACACCATGTCCGGCCCCAGGAAGTCGAACTCGCCGAGCTTCCGGTCGATGCACGTCCCCACCACCTCCTCCATCAGGAGCTGGCCGGGGCTGCACTCGCGAAGCTGCTCGTCGTAGCCGGGCTTGAGCAGGAAGTAGCGCCCGCCGTGCTCCAGGCCGTAGTGGAAGGCCACCGGCCGGCCGTCCAGCCGCAGGAAGTACAGCGCCAGCTTCCCCCGGTACGCCGCGTCGCGCGCCAGCTCCGTGTAGAAGCCCCGCGTCGCGGTGTCCTGCGCCATGGCCGTGCCGCGCTCGCCCTTCCAGCCGCTCTGCTCCAGCAGGAAGCCCTCCTCCAGCGTGCCCTCCAGGCCCGGGCCACCGTCCACCCGCTCGAAGGTGACCTTCCCCTTCTCCTCGAGCTTGCGGCGACGCCGCCTGCAGTTCGCCTTGAACTTGGACTGGAGCGACGCCTGGAACTTCTCGCGCGTGCCCGGCAGCGGGATGTACGGCGACTGGAGCGACTCCCACGCGCCCACCGGCATGCGGGCCGCCTGCGCCGCCGCGTGCAGCCGCCACGCCGCGCCGCCATCCGGCACGTCCGTCAACCGCAGCACGTCCCACCCACCCTGCTGACGCAGGTGGGACAGGAACATCGCGGCGGCCGCGTCCGGCTCGCGGGCCAGCAGGTCGAACCGGCAGGAGTGCGTGTTCGCCGCCGCGGAGAGCTGGCGCACCGGCACGCCGTACAGGTTGGTGCGCTCCTCCCACAGGGGCAGCGCGGCGGAGAGCTGGCCTTCGCTGTTTCGCAGCGTCAGCACGCGCAGCCGCGCCCCCGGCGCGAAGTTGTCCAGCCAGATGCGGATGAACTCGTGGCGGTAGAACAGCTCGTCCGTCGTGGCCTCGACGAGCGCGTTCCACTCCGACTCCAGGGCCATGAAGGCCGCGCGGTCATCGACTTCGACGACACGCGGCCCGGGACTGCTCAGGGTTGCTTCCATGTTCGGGCGCCCAAGGTGGTGATGGGGTTGCTCGGCTACAAGCCGCTGCGCGCCATCTTCAGCAGGCAGGCGGCGACCTTGCGGCTGTCGTGTCGGATCCTGGACCCCTCCTTCAGGAGGTCCGCCCGCACCGGCACCACGCCCGCGGCGATGAGCTCGCGCGTGTCCACGTTCACCGTGAACGAGCCGCGCCGCCCGTAGCGCCGCATGGCCTCCGGCGAGGGCTCCGTGCCATTGACGAGCACCGCGTCCAGCACCGGCCCCACGTGCTCGCGCACCGCCTGCACGTGGTCCAGGCAGGACATGCCGTCCGTCTCCCCCGGCTGCGTCATCAGGTTGGCCACCATGACCTTCAGCGCGCGCGTCTCCTTCAGCGCCTGGGCCACGCCGTCCACCAAGAGGTTGGGCAGCAGGCTCGAGTACAGCGAGCCCGGGCCAATCACCACCAGGTCCGCGGCATAGATGGCCTCCAGGAGGCCGTCCACCGGCGGCGGAGAGCGCGGGCTCAGGGACACCTTGCGCACCCGGCCCTGGGCCCGGCAGATGTTGCGCTCGCCGACCACTTCCGTGTCGTCGTGCATCTGCGCCACCAGCTGCACCGAGGCCAGCGTGCACGGCAGCACGTTGCCCCGCGCGCCGAGCAGCTCCCCGGACATGCGCACCGCCTCCAGGAAGTCGCCCTTCAGCTCCGCGAGCGCGGCGATGAGCAGGTTGCCCACCGCGTGCCCGGCCAGGCCGCGCGCCCCGCCGAAGCGGAACTGGAACACGTCCTTGAGCGCGCTCTTGCCGCCGGCGAGCGCCACCAGGCAGTTGCGGATGTCACCGGGCGGCAGCGCGCCGTGCAGCCGGCGCAGGCGCCCGGAGCTGCCACCGTCGTCGCTCATGGCCACCACCGCGGTGATGTCCACGCCCGGATCTCCCGCCTTCGGCGTCGCGCGCCGCGCCAGGCCCCGGAGCACCATGGGCAGCCCCGTGCCGCCGCCGATGGCGACGATGCGCGTGGGCCGGTCCACCTGGGACTGCAACAGCTCGTTGCGCTCCGTCTCCCGCTCCCGCTCGCGCTCCCGACGGGCACGCGCTTCCTCCCACGACTCCGGGAGCGGCGAATCCATGTCCATCCCCACCATGTCCCAACCCCCATCCACGACGCCCGACCCGCCACCCCTGGCGGGTCCCCTAGGGCCCCCTCCCCTTCACGAGGAGGAGGGCCCGCGGGAGGTGTACCTACCGAGCTCCACGACCGAGAAGAACATGTCTCACGGTGTGGAAGATGATTCCCACATCGAGGAACAAACTGCCGTTCTTCACGTAGTACAGGTCGAACTCCAGCTTGTTGCGCGCGTCCTCCACCGAAGCCCCGTAGGGGTAGCGAATCTGGGCCCAGCCCGTCAGGCCCGGCTTCACCGCCTCGCGCAGCCCATAGAAGGGAATCTGCTGCTTGAGCTGCTCGACGAACACGGGCCGCTCAGGCCGCGGACCCACGAAGCTCATCTCCCCCATCAGCACGTTGAACACCTGCGGAATCTCGTCGATTCGCGTGCGGCGGATGAACTTGCCCACCCGCGTGACACGGTCATCGTTCGCCCGCGCCCACACCGCGCCGTTCTTCTCCGCGTCCGTCCGCATGCTGCGGAACTTCCACAAGTAGTACGTCGCGCCGCCCAGGCCCGTGCGCTCCTGCCGGTAGAACACCGGGCCCTTCGAGTCCAGCTTGATGGCCACCGCCACCAGAAGCAGGAACGGTGCCGACAGCGTGAGCAGCAGCGACGCCACCGCCAGGTCGAAGGCCCGCTTGAAGGCCCGGCGCAGCGGCGACACGGTGAGCTCGTCCGCGAAGGCGAAGTCGCTCGCCCGGAGGAACTGCACGGGAATCCGCCGCAGCACGCGCTCGCAGAACCCCGTCGCGTCGTACACGCGACGTCCCTGCAGTCGGCAGATGAGCAGTGAGTCCACCCAGTTGGCCCCGCGCATGTCGTCAGCAGCCTGCACGACATATGCCGCGCCCAATCGGGCCGCCATCTGGTCCAGCGGCTCCTGGCTGGAGCGCGGGTCCACCATGCCGATGACGCGGTAGCTGCCCTCGCCGCCCGCCTCGATGGCGCTCGCCACCGCGCGGGCCTTGAGGCCGTCACCGACGATGAGGACCGAGTCCGGCGCGCCGACCAGGGCGCGGATGGACACCCGGACCACCAGCGTTCCGGCCAGGGCGCCCATCGCCCCGCCCAGCAGCGCCCCCGGCGGCAGCGCCACGGGGAACAGCAGCGGGGCCACCAGCATCAGCCCGCCCGTCACCATCGCGGTGACCCCCGCGGCCTTCAGGAAGCGGTAGCCGCGCGCCCGGTCCTCCGCGGCGACGCGCAGGTCGTACAGGTCCAACAGGTACAGCGTGAACTGGAACGTGACGACGAAGGCCGCGCCCAGCCCCAGCAACGTGGGCCACAGCGCCGCCATCGGCGGCCGGGTGCCCTCGGGCGCGAAGAGTGCCGCACAGGCCGCCGCGCCCATCACGCAGGCCAATGCGATTGCCGAGCTCTCGGCGAGAAAAAACGTCAGCTTCTTGGCTGAAAAATAGTGGTGAAAGACCCGGAGCACTTGCCCCTCCGACCAACCCGCCCGACTCACGACGACCCGCCCCCCCGACAAAGCCCTCCGCCCCTGCCCCGTCACCGGGAGCCGGGGCGGAGGGTCTTCCGCCTCTCTACTTCTGCTTCTCGTAGTTCTTCAGATACGGCGTCGCGTGCACCTCCGCGCCGTTGAGGACGCAGCCCAGGATGGGCGCGCCGGCCAGCTGCTCCACCGCCTGGTGCACCGTCTTGCCCGGCGTCACGTTGGCGCGGATGACCATCAGCACGCCGTCCACCTGGTGGCCCAGGATCGCCGCGTCGGCGAAGGGCAGCGTGGGCGGCAGGTCGATGTACACCTCGTCGAAGCCCTCACGCACCGCCTTGAGGAACTGCTTCATGCGAGGGCTCGCCAGCACCTGCGACGGCTCCTCCGGCGTGGCGCCGGCGGGGATGAGCGCCAGGCGCGTGGAGTTGAAGCGGCGCACCACGTCGCGCACCTCCACCTCGCCCGTGAGCAGCTCCGCCAGGCCCGTCTTGTTGCGCACCCCCAGCGTGTTCGCCACCCCGCCGCGCCGGAGGTCCGCGTCCACCAGGAGGATGCGCCGGTCCGGGTTCGCCCGGGCGGCCGCCATCGCCAGGTTGACGCTCGTCACCGTCTTGCCCTCGCCCGGCATCGCCGAGGTGAGCGCCACGACCTTCATCGGCCGCAGCTCCCGCATCCGCTCCAACCGGTAGTACAGGCTGCGGTACTGCTCCGCCGCCGCCGAGGCCGGCGCCGTCAGCGTCACCACCCGCCGGTCCACCGCGTTCGGATTCGCCGCGTTGTCATCCACCCGGGGGAGGAAGTTTCCCGCCCGCTCCATCGTCTGATCCATGTCCGTCTTCCGTCCTTTCCGTGGGTGTCAGTTCAACGAGGTGGGGTTCGACACGTTGTTGCGCGACCCCGACGAAGGCATCAGCACCCGCCGCTCCGTCTTGCCTTGCATGTCCGGCACCACCGCCAGCACCGGCAGGGTCAGGCGCTGGCGCACCTCCGTCCCGTCGCGCAGGCTGTCATCCCGCATCTCCAGCACCGCTCCCGCCAGCACGCCCAGGCCCAGCGCCACCAGCAGCACCATCACCATCCCCGCGAACTTGTCCGGCCGGGCGGGCGTCACCGGCACCCCCGCCGGGGAGATGACGTTGAACAGGCTCTTGGCGCTCTTGGCCTCCAGCTCCTGGGCAATCTCCGCCTCCACCTTGCGGCTCACCACGCTCTGGTACTTGGTGCGCGCGATTTCGTAGTCGCGGTTCATCACCGCCAGCTCGTGCGCCCACTTCGGGGTGTTGTTCAGCCGCGCCTGGTAGGCCTCCGCCTTGCCCTGCAGGTCGACGATCTCCTTCTGGATGCTGCCGATGAGGCTGGCCACCCGGGTGCGCTCGGCGCGCTCGGCCCACAGCCGGCCCTCGGCCTCCTTGCGGCGCTCCGTCATGCCGGCGAGCTCCGACGACATGCGCTTGATCTCAGGGTGGTCCTCCGTCCACGTGGTGCGGGCGTTGACCAGGGCCCGCGTCAGCCCGCTCTCCGCCGCCTCCAGCCGCCCCGCCTCGCTGTCCACCGCGTTGCGAGCCCGCGCCAGGTCCGAGCGACGCGCCTCCGCCACGCGCAGCTCCTCCGACTTGGTCTGCAGCTCGTGCGACACCCGCTCGAGCCCGCGCATGTTCATCTCCATCTGCTCGGGCAGCTCGCCCAGGTGGGCGACCTTGAACTGGGCAATCTTGTGCTCCCAGTTGGACACCGCCTTGCCCATCTGCACCATCTCCTCGTTGAAGAGGTCCGTGGCGCGCGCCGCCTGCGCCTGGCGCAGCTTCAGGGTCTCCTCGGAGAAGATGGTGGGCAGCCGGTTGGCCACCTGCGACGCCACCTGCGGGTCGCGGTTCGCATAGGTGAGCTCGAACGCCGTCTCACCCTCCACGCGGACCGTCAAATCCTTGCGCATCTGCGCGACGGCCGCCTCCATGCCCTTCTCGGACACGATGTCCGGGTAGAGGTTCATCTCCTCGATGGCCTTCTGGAGCACGGGCCGTGCCAGCAGCTCCTGTCGAACGGTGAGCAACCGCTGCTCGATGAGCTCGCTCACCGTGCGCTGCACCATCTCCTCACCGGGCCGCTGCGGCTCCACGCGGACCACCACCGACGCCTCGTACATGCTCGGCCGGGTCAACACGATGGCCGCGCCCACCGCGAAAACCACTGCCGCGATGGCTCCCACCAACGCCTTGCGGCGCCACAGTGAGGCCAGCAGCTGGTCCGCCGTCATCCCACGCTCCATGACTCGCTCCTCCTCCAACCCACTCACGTGTTGTCACCACGCCGTCACGATGAGACGGACCGCGAATACGTTGCGCGTCAGGTCGCCCGCCACGCCCGCCGAGTCCGCCACGCCCACCTGGGCAATCCGATCCACCGCCCCCTGAGCCGCCACCTGGCGGCTGAAGCGGTACTCCACTCCGCCTCCAACTGCGTACCCCTGCGACACCAGGGGGGTGCTGCTGAACGTCGACCAGTCCCGCCCGGGCGCCCGCCCGTTGCGGAAGAAGCTGGCCGCGCCGAACGCCGACAGCTGGTGGTTGAACCTGCGCGCCAGCGACACCGTCGCGTAGTCCGCCCACAGGGCGTTCGCGAAGCCGCTCGCGCCCACCAGGTCATGTCCCACCGCGACTCCCAGGTCGAACAGCTCGCCCTCGCGCGCCAGCTCCAGGTTGACGCGAGGCACCCAGCCGCCCTCCTGCCCCGTCGGCGCCAGGTAGCGCACCGGGCCCGCCCGGGCGATGAACGTCGTCGGGCGGGTCAGCCGGTAGCGCAGCGTCCCCGCCACGCCGTGCGACTGGGACAATTCATTGTCATACAGGAAGCCCTGGTAGCGGTACTCCATGCCCAGGGTGAGCCGGCGCGTGGTGCGATACATCAGCTCCAGCGACGGCGTATGCGCATAGCCCGCCTTCTGGCCATCCTCGAGGATGCGCACCGCCTCCAGCCCGTAGCCCACGCGCACGTCCATGCGGTCCGTGGCGCGGCCCGTCAAGCCCACGCGGGCCTGGGTGTAGAACGTGGGCGACGTGGAGCGCGCCAGGCCGTCACGCGGCAGGGACATGGGGTCCGTGACGCGGAAGACCCGCACGTTGGAGTCCACCCGCAGCCTGCGAGACAGCAGGTGGCGCAGCTCCAGCCCACCCCGGTGGTCCAGCGTCACCTTGCCCGAGCCATGCCGCATCAGCACGTCCGCGGCATAGAAGCTGTTGAGGTCCAGCCGCCCGTCGCGCCCCTGCACGCCCACGCGCGGCGACAGCTTCGTCATCAGCTGGCCGCCCGTCGCATCCGGGCCGCCCAGGCGCAGGTCGTCGTCGTAGCGCTCCTCGGCGGAGATGCGCAGCCGAGGCTCCCACACGGTCGCCGCGGATGCCGCCGGCGCGGTGAGCATCAGGCCTGTCAGCAACCACTTCTTCCAGTCGCCCTTCACCGTCGTCCTCCCTCGCCTACGCCACCCTCGACCCATGGACCCACCGCCACCCGACTGCCCTCGACGCCCCTTCACGGCACGACGATGGTGTCGCCGGGACGCAGGATGACGTCCTGACCGCCGTCCGGAGAGATGAGGTCGCTGTAGCGCACCGGAATCTGCCCGCCGTTGCCGTCGCTGCGGATGACCACGATGCCGTCCGAGTTGGCGAAGTCCGTGAAGCCGCCCGCCAGGGCAATGGCCTGGATGAGCGACACGCGGCCGCGCAGCGGATAGGCACCCGGGTGCGTGACTTCGCCGGTGACGAACACGCGGCTGCTGTTGACCTCGCGGACGATGACCGTCACGCGGGGCTCCTGCACATACGACTGGAAGCTCTGCTTCAGCGACTCGGCCAGCTCCGTGGGCGTCTTGCCCGCCGCCTGCACCTCGCCCACCATCGGCATGGAGATGAAGCCATCCGGACGGACGGGAATGGTGCGGCTCAGCTCCGCGTCCCGCCACACCGCGATGTCCAGCACGTCCTCACGACCGATGCGGTAGGGCTGCTCGGAGTTGTCCACCTTCACCGCCGGCTGGTGCGCGCACCCGCCCAGCAGCATCACCCCCAACACCGTCCAGAACCCCGCGCTCGTCTTGCCCATCGTCTTCTCCCTCGTCTCGCTGCGGATGTCGTCCGAGGTCCCGCACCTCGCGGTGACCGTCGCTCTCGGCGCGGTTGCCATAGCAGCGGGTGTGCCACTGAGCCCTGTGAGGGAAAGCCCATGGATCGCCGTGGGTTACGAAACTGCCCACGTTGTGGCGTCGCGCGGGTCGGGAAGAATTACTGGCATCCGACAGGGTAGGAGTCTGGTCCTTTCGACAGTCCGAGCCCTGTTGATGGAAGACGATTTCCCACCGCGGGGCATGTGGGTTCTCAATCCGCACGGTGGGTGCTCGGCACGCGGTTTGAAGTCTGTTGAGCGGGAGGAGTTTTGTTTCCACAACGGGCCAGTGGGCCCAGCAGACAGGGAGCCAGCGGATGAGGAAGGCAGCGGGGGCGGTGGCGGCGGCGTTCGCGATGGGAACCGGTGTGATGGCGTGGATGGGCGTGGCCTTCATGGCGCAGACGGAGGCCGCGGCGCTGGGTGTCGTGGGCCTGGCCCTGTACGCGAGCAGCGCGCTGTTGAGCGGCAAGCCTGGCGAGGAGACGGCGCGCGGCATGGCCAACCAGGCCTGACGCCCGACGCCGTGACAGTAAAAAGGCCCGGTGTCCCATGGGACGCCGGGCCTTCTTCTTTTCAGCCTCGCCCAAGACTCGGGGGTGGCTGGATGTCGTCCACGCGACGACCTCAGGGGATGGCGCGCACCACGCCGCCGTCCACGCGCAGCGCGGCGCCGTTGATGGCGGAGGCCTTGGGGCTGCACACGAAGGCCACCAGGGCGGCGACCTCGTCGGTGGTGGCGAAGCGCTGGAGCAGCGACGAGGGCCTGGCGCTCTTGAAGAACCCCTTCTCCACCGTGGCCACGTCCACGCCCTGCTGACGCGACAGCTCGCCCAGGAACACCTCCACGCCTTCGGAGCGCGTGGGGCCCGGGAGGATGGAGTTGGCGGTGATTTGCGTACCGCCCAGGCCCTCGGCGATGCCGCGCGCGAGGGCAATCTGGGCCGTCTTCGTCACCCCGTAGTGAATCATCTCCACCGGAATCTGCACGCCGGACTCGCTGGAGATGAAGACGACGCGGCCCCAGTCCTTCTGGCGCATGCCCTTGAGGTAGTGGCGGCTCAGGCGCACGCCGCTCATCACGTTGACGTCGAAGGTGCGCAGCCACTCCTCGTCGGAGATGTCTTCAAAGGGCTTGGGCTCGAAGATGCCCAGGTTGTTGACCAGGATGTCCACGTGGGGCACCTGCTGGATGAAGCGGCCGGCGCCCTCGGCGGTGCCCAGGTCCACCGCGACGCCGCGCAGGCGCGCCTGCGGCTGCTTGCGGCGCACCTCGGCGATGGCCGCGTCCACGCGCGCCTGGGTGCGGCCGTTGACGATGACCTCCGCCCCCTCGCGCGCGAGCGCCTCCACGATTGCCAGGCCGATGCCCGCCGTGGAGCCGGTCACCAACGCCACCTTGTCCTTCAAGTCCAGGTCCATTCGTTCCCTCGTGAGAATGCGCGGCCACAGGTAACGCGCGCGGTGGGACCCCGCCAGCCCGCTTCACGCCCCGCCACGCCAGGGAAACCCCCATCCCGACGCATCACGGATATTCCACATTGCGGAATATCGGCAACATGGTGTATCTCTCCAGGGCATGACACGTGCCGCGCCCGGGGCAGTCCCTCAGGGGAGCGTCTGGCGGGAGTGGGTGCGATTCCATGCGGAAGAAGGCGACGAAGGCGGCCGTCGACAGCTCGCGGGGGCTGCGCGAGCAGGGCGCGCGGTTCTTCGGGAAGCTGCTGGACTTCAATCGGGACCGCTCCGTGCTGCGCGACCCCGTCAAGCAGTTCTGCGACGCGCACGAGCTGAGCTCTCCCCAGAGCCACGTCATCATCTGGCTGGGCCACGAAGGGCCCTTGAACACGGGCGCCCTGTCGCGCCTGGCGGACATCCACGACAAGAGCATCACCGGGGTGGTGGACCGGCTCGAGGCCCGCGGGCTCGTCGAGCGCACCCGCCACCCCTCGGACCGCCGCAGCGTGGTCAACGCCCTCACCCCGGAGGGCCGGTCCATCTACGAGGGCATCCGCGAGCGCATCGAGACAGCGCTCGCGGGCTTCTTCGCCACGCTGCCCCCGGATGAGCTGGAGACGCTCTTCCGCCTCATGGACCGCCTGCACGACACCGTGCGCGTCCCTCAGGACTGACCCCGGAGCCGGGCCATGACAGACACCCCCGGCGCCCCTCACCTCTTCTCCGACCCCAGGCGGAGGCTCGGACGACCTCCACCCGCCCGCCTGGCTCCCACCATGAAGCCGCTCCACCGTCCGCCCTCGCCCGCTCGCGCGCGGGCCCGCGCCTCGCGCCTCGACGCGGCCAGGAGACCCCGCGCATGAAGCCCTTCTCCTCCTGCGTGTGCACGTATCCACCGGCGTGGCTGGTGCTCGCGCTGAACACCGCGCTGATGCCCTCGGACGCGCGCGCCCAGGAGCCGCCCCCGGACGCGCCCACCCCGGAGCTGTCCCGCGCCGTCCCCCCGCCCGAGGCACCGCCCGCACCCGAGCCGGAGCTGACGGGGCGCATCGAGCGCATCGACATCGAGGGCAACGAGCGCACCCAGGAGGTCGTCATCCTGCGCGCGCTGCGCACCCAGCCCGGGGAGCTGCTCACCGCCGGCGCGACGGAGGAGCTGAAGCGACGGCTGCTCAACCTGAAGCTCTTCGAGCACGTCGAGGTGCGCACGCGTCAGGAGGGCGACGGCGTGGCGCTGCGAATCAAGGTGGAGGAGCGCTGGACGCTGCTGCCCATCCCCATGTTCACCTCCAGCAACGGCCAGTGGCAGGCGGGGCTGTTCCTGTTGGAGAGCAACGTCTTCGGCCTACACAAGCTCTTCGTGCTCGGGGCGATGGCGGGCAACCGCGGCGGCAACGTCTTCTCGCTGTACAAGGACCCGGGCATCCGCGGCAGCAGGTGGACGGGCACGCTCTTCGGGCAGTACGCCAAGCTGGACCGCGAGCGTCGCGTGCGTGACATCGTCGTCGACGAGTACACGGACCGACGCCTGGACGTGTCCGGCGTGCTCGGCCACCAGCTCACGCCCGAGCTCAACGTGGGCGCGGGACTGTTCGGTATCTTCAACCGGCCGCTCCGCGCGAGCGAGGACGAGCCCGCTCCTGAACGGAGCCACGCGCAGGGCGTCAGCGCCGTGGCGGAGTATCTGGGACAGGACTTCCACTTTTTCTTCAACGAAGGTCTGTTCGCGCGTCTGAACCTGCGTCAGGGGTTCGACCTGGGCAGTGGCTCCCGGGACTACCGACAGGCGACCCTCACGGCCGCCTACACCCATGCGTTGTTCGGGAACCATGCGCTCACCCTGTCGGGCACGCTCGAATACGTGGACGGAGATTCCACCCTGGACGCGGTGCTGCTGGGACAGCGCACGGGCACGCGCGGCTTCACGCTGGCCACGCTCTGGGCGGAGCAGGCCGCCATCGCCACGCTCGAGTACCAGGTCCCCCTCTGGAGTCCCAGCCTGGCGACCTTCACCGCGCATGCCTTCGTCGACGCCGGGCACGTGGAGTGGAGGAATACAGTCACGCGCTACGTCGCCCCCGGCGCCGGGCTGCGCATGTACCTGCGCAGTGTCGCCGTCCCCGCCCTGGGCCTGGATGTGACGCGGGCCCCCCAGACCCGAGAGCTCGTCGTCAGCTTCGCCGCGGGCCTCTCCATGTAGCCGTCGTCCCCCAGACAGCGAGGTCCGTCTTGAGCACGCAGCAGCGCACCGCCATCCTCACCGCCGCCACACAGCACTTCGCCCAGCTCGGCTTCACCCGGGTGTCGCTCGAGGACATCGCGCGGCGCGCGGGGCTGGAGCACGGCCAGGTCTTCCGCCACTTCTCCACCAAGGAGGCGCTGTTCATCGAGGTGGTGCGGCAGCACGGCGTGCCGGCGATGGAGGCGCTGGAGCGCGCCGTCGCCCGCGCGCCCTCCCCCGAGCAGCAGGTGCGCACCTTCGTGGAGGTCCGCCAGGAGCAGACCGAGCGCATCCTCCGGGAGCTGAACGTCTCCTTCGATGCCCTGCTCGACATCCTCCCGCTCATCGACCTGTACGTCGTGGACCTGCACGCGCGGGAGCTCGCCCTCCTGGAGTCCGTCTTCACCGAGGGCACGCGCCGGGGGGACTTCCACTTCCAGAGTCCGCGGAACGTGGCGGCCGCCATGCTCGCGAGCCTGCGGGAGGTGGAGCGGCTGACGTGGGCGGCCCAGTGCCTGACGTCCTCGGGGCCCGGGAGGCAGGCGTCGGACCTGCTGCACTGAGGAACACCGCGCGCGGCGACGCGGCCTTGCTCTATGGTGCGCCGCCATGTCGAAGACCCAGTACTGGCTCATCAAGAGCGAGCCGTCGGTGTACCCGTACGCGCAGCTCGAGAAGGACAAGCAGACGGAGTGGACGGGCATCCGCAGCTTCGAGGCCCGCAACAACCTGCGGGCGATGAAGCCCGGGGACCTGTGCCTCTACTACCACTCCAACGAGGGCAAGGCCGTGGTGGGCGTGGCCCGGGTGCTCACGCTGGCGACGGAGGACTCCACCGCCCCGGGTGAGGACTGGGCCTCCGTGAAGGTGGCCGCCGTCGTCCCCGTCAAGGCGCCCGTGGAGCTGGCCACCGTCAAGGCCACCGCCGCGCTGAAGGACTTCCCGCTCATCACCCGCAGCCGGCTCAGCGTGGCCCCCGTCACCGCCGAGCACTTCAAGCTCATCCTGAAGATGGGGAAGACGGCGCTGCCGAAGTAGCCGCGGCCTCCGGGGGCCGCAGCAGCGTCACCTTCGGCCCCGTGAAGCTGTGCCGCTGCACCAGCGCCCAGTACAGGCCCAACAGCCCCAGCGCGCCGGCGAACGTGTAGCCGGCGAGCTGGTTGGGCGGCAGCACGAACAGCACCATCACCACCCCGCACCACACCAGCGCGACGACGTTGACCCACGACGACGCGCGCCCCAGGTCCCACGGCCCTCGGTGCGACCACGTCCCGGAGCGGCGCGCGCGCAGGCCCACCCAGACGGGCAAGGCATAGGACGCGTAGAGCGCCAGCGTGCTCAGCGCCACCATGGCCGCGTACGCCTCGCTCCACAGCGCGACCAGGCCGCTGCCCGCCACCGACACCCAGACGGCCACGGCGGGACTGCGAAAGCGCGGCGACACGCTCGCGAGCCACTTCGACGCGGGCAGGCCGTTGTCGCGCGCGAAGGCGAACAGCATGCGCGAGTTGGACGTCACCGAGGACAGTCCACAGAACCACATGGCGCCGATGGCCACCCACACCAGCGCGCCGCCCAGCGCGGGGCCCAGGCCCTGCGTGAGCACATGGAGGAACGGGTTGGCGGCGGCGGCCGTGGTGGGCAGGTCCTGGATGGCCAGCGTCACCGCGCCCAGCAGGAGGTATCCCGCGACGGCGCTGACGGCCACGGACAGGAAGATGCCCCAGGGGGCATTGCGCGTGGGGTCCTTCGTCTCCTCGGAGACATGCGCGCTGGCGTCATAGCCGGTGAAGGTCCACTGCGCCTGGAGCAGGCCGATGAGGAAGCCATAGGCATACAGCGGCGTCTCCGAGCTGAAGCGCGTCATCAGGAAGGCCGCGTCCTGCTTGGGCGCGAACAGCGCGAGCGCGCCGATGAGCACCACCACCCCACCCACGTGGTACCAGGCGGAGAAGTCGTTGAGCCACGCGACGACGCGCACGCCCACGTGGTTGAGCACCGCGTGGGACAGCAGGATGCCCGCGTACAGCGGCAGCACGGACATGCGCTCGCGGGGCCAGCCGAGCATGTCCGCGAGGAACTCCGCGAGCCCGTAGTCGATGCCCGCCGTAATCGCGAACTGGCCCAGGGTGTTCAGCCACGCGGTGAAGAAGCCCACGCGGGGACCGCCGAGCATGGCGGCCCAGTGGTACAGCGCGCCCGCGGTGGGGAACGACGACGCGAGCTGCGCCAGGCTCGCCGCCACCGTGAGCGTCATCACCGCCACCAGCGGCCAGCCCACGCCCATCACCATCGGCCCGCCGAAGCGCAGCCCATGGCCATACAGCGTCACGGCGCCGGTGAGGATGGAGATGATGGAGAAGGAGACGGCGAAGTTGGAGAAGCCCCCCATGCCGCGCAACAGCTCCTGCGCGTACCCCAGCCGCTGGAGCTGGGCGGCATCCTCCTTGAGCTGACGCTCCGAATCCGGAAGGTGGGCCATGCCTCCCAGGATACGCGGGCCCCCTCGTCCTTCCCTGGAGGGGTCCACCGAAAGAGCCCGCGTCTGTCCGGAACGCTACGGCTTGCGCGGGAAGGAGCCGCCAGGGAAGGGGCCGCTGGGGCTGGGGCCGTCCTCGCCCGGGAAGCCCTTGCGGAGCTCGATGCGCTTCTGGATGCGCATCGTGCCCATCTCCGCCTCCACCTTGCGCCACAGCTCGGGACCCAACAGTCGCTTGATGCGGACCATCAACGACAGGCGGTTCTTGCGCACCGCCGTCTCCGCGCGGCCCACCTCCTCCACCTGCTTGAGCACCGCGTTCTCATCGGTGGAGTCCGCGCGCAGCTGGCGCTCGAGCTGGAGCTGCGCGCGCTTGAGGTCCGCCTCCAGCGGGATGACGGCCTCGTTCGCGTCGAACGTCAGGTCTTGAATCTGCTTCGCCACGTCCCGGGGGATGCCCAGCTTCTCCACCACCTGCGGCGGGATGCCGTGCGCGGCGGGAGGCAGCGGGCCCAGCGGGAGCGTGCTGTCCGCGGGCCCCATGACGTGCAGCGTTCCCGGGCCGGCGCGGTGGACGACGATGTTCTCGGGCTCGGACTGGGCCTGTGCGGGCGAGGATGCGAGCAGCGGGCTCAACGCCGCCGCGGCCAACAACATGGACGTGCGAAGCTTCATGGCATCGACTCCTGGTAACTGATGGGTTGAATCGCCGTTCGGAACGGCGGTGCTTCCAGCGCGCGGGAATCCGGGGGGCGCAGCCACGCGGCCATCGCCCCGAAAGGTCGGTAGAGGTCATCGCGGTACACGGCGTCGCGCCGCGTGTAGCCACGGACCTCGGTGAAGAGGTCGGACAGCGAGGTGCGGCCCCATTGCGCCAGGGCCTCCGGCTCCGGCTCGGCCTCCGTGTCCGCGCGGCGCAGCTCCAGCTCGGACCGGGGCGCGGTGTCGTCGACCTGGACGTAGGTGTCTTCCGACACGCGGGGCGCCGGCGACTCGGACCGCGTCAGCCACGTCAGGGTGAGGACACAGCACGACGCCACCACTCCCGCGACGACACGGCGGCGCACCCTGCGGCGGCGCACCTCGCCCAGCACGGCCTCGCGAGTCACCGGCGTCAGGGGCGGCGTCACGGGCAGGCGCAGCCGCGACGCCGAGGCATGCACGGCCGCGAGCGTCCGGCATTCCTCACAGCCCTCCAGGTGGGCGCGCGCCTCGGGAGGCCACGGGGGCGAGGACTCCAGGAGGATGGGGGCCACGTCGTGGCATCTCATGGCGTTTCTCCTTCGAGGGCCCGCTCGGCCTTGAGCTTCTTGAGCGCGCGATACAGGTGGATGCGAACGGTGCCCCGCTCGATGCCCATGGCCTCCGCGACAGCGTCCAACTCGAGTCCCTCCAGGTAGCGAAGGCTGAAGGCCGTGGCCTGCTGCGACGGGAGCGCCCGCACCGCGCGGCCCAGGGCCCGCCAGCGCTCGGCGCCGACGAAGCGCTCCTCCGGCGACAGCTCCAGGGGCGTGCCCCCATCCAACGCATCACGCAGCACGTTCCACACGCGCCGCCTGCGCAGGTGGCTCATCGCGCGGGACACCAGGATGCGCCGCAGCCATGCGGGCCCCGCTTGCAAGTCCTTCAAACCGTGGCGCTTCTCGTAGGCATCAGCCAGGGTTGCCTGCACCACGTCCCTCGCCTCCTCCGCGTCCCACACCAGCCGCCGGGCCAGGCGGAGCAGCCCGGCCTGCTCCGCCTCCAGGAGCGACTCGAACCCGGGCGCGGCGGTGGCGCGCGCTGGAGTTCCAGGCTCCTCCAGGATGGCGGTACCCTTCACGGCGGAAAGACCTCCTCGACGGCTTCCACGGAATGAGGACGCACGAGGTCGGAAAACGGCATACTCGAAAGCGTGAGCCCCTCCGAAATCCGACGGATTCCCGCCGCGGAGACCCGTGGCCTGCGCCGCGCCGTGCTTCGCCCCCACCAGCCTCCCGAGGCCGTCGTCTATCCTGGAGATGACGACCCGGACACCGTGCACCTGGGCCTGTACTCGGAAGGCCGCCTGCTCGGGGTGGCCTCCATCTATCGGGAGCCGCCACCTTACGCCCTGAAGGCCATCACCGCGTGGCGCCTGCGGGGCATGGCCGTGGAGCACGGACGCCAGGGACAGGGGCTGGGCGCGGCCCTGTTGAAGGCGTGCATGGAGCACGCCGTGACGCAGAAGGGCACGCAGGTGTGGTGCAACGCGCGGTCGACCGCCTCGGGCTTCTATCGCTCGCTCGGGTTCATCCAGCACGGAGAGCCGTTCGAGCTGCCCGGCATCGGGCCCCACCACCTGATGTCCCGCGAGCTGAGGGAGCCGGGGCGATGAGCACCTCGCCGGACCTGGACGCGCTGCGCACCGCCATCGAGAACCTGGACGAGGAGATTCTCGACGCGCTCCGCCGCCGCATGGACCTGGCGGACGACGTGGCGCGCTCCAAGCTGGCCACCGCGGCGCCGTTCCGGGACCAGCGTCGCGAGGACCTGCTGCTGCGCCGCATCCGCACGCGCGCGTCCGAGCACGGGTTGGACCCGCACGAGACGGAGCGCATCTGGCGGCTGGTCATCGACATGTCGGTGGCGCGGCAGCAGGCGCTCGTCACGCGGCTGGACACGACGCCGCTGCGCGTGGGCTATCCGGGCGTCGAGGGCTCCTACAGCCACCTGGCCGCGCGCAGGCTCTACACGGGCCGCGCGGGCGGCGTGCTGCTGACCGGGTTCGACGATGCGCGCGAGGTGGTGGAGGCGGTGCGGCGCGGCGAGCAGGACCTGGCGCTGCTGCCCATCGAGAACACCACCGCCGGCAGCATGAACGAGACGTACGACCTGCTCGCCGAGGGCGGCGTGGTCATCACCGCGGAGCTGGTGAGCCAGGTGGACCACCGGCTGCTCGGGCTGCCGGGCGCGAAGCTGGAGGGGCTGCGCGAGGTCATCTCGCATCCGCAGGCGCTGGCGCAGTGTGAGACGTACCTGCGCGAGAAGCTGCCGTGGGTGCGGGCGGTGCCGGACTCGGACACGGGTGGCGCGGCGCAGAAGGTGCGTGAGCGCAACGACGCCACGGTGGCCGCCATCGCCAGCGAGACGGCCGCGCAGCGCTTCGGCCTGGAGGTCCTGGCGCGCGAGCTCCAGCCGGAGTTCGACTACACGCGCTTCGTGGAGGTGGGCCGCGAGCCCACGCCGCTGGCGCCGGGCGTGCCGTGCAAGACGTCGCTGCTGATGGTGCTGGAGCACAAGCCGGGCACGCTGGGAGAGATGCTCCAGCGGTTGACGCTGCGGGGTGTGAACCTGAGCAAGCTGGAGTCGCGGCCCATCCCGGGGCGGCCGTGGCAGTACCGGTTCTATGTCGACGTGGAGGGACATGCGGCCTCCGCGCCGCTGACGGCCGCGCTGGAGGACATCCGGCCGCTGACGTCCTTCCTGCGCGTGCTGGGCACGTATGCGCGGGCCGAGGGAAGCCATGGATGAGTTGTCGCCCTCGGAGATTCGCGTCGCGTTCCAGGGAGAGCCGGGCGCGTATGGGGAAGAGGCCCTGCGCGTGTTGTATGGGCCGGACGTCGAGGCGGTCCCCTGCCCCACCTTCCGCGCCGTGTTCGAGGCGGTGGCCGAGGGCCTCGTGGACAGCGGCGTGATTCCGGTGGAGAGCTCGCTGGGCGGGCCGGTGGCGGAGAGCGTGGACCTGCTGCTGGAGCATGACCTGCCCATCTCAGGTGAGCTGTCGCTGCGCATCCACCACTGCCTCGTCGCGCCCCCGGGACTCGCGCTGGAGGACGTGGAGCAGGTGCTGTCGCATCCGCAGGCGCTGGCGCAGTGCGCGGGCTATCTGCGGCGGCGCGGCCTCAGGCCCGTGCCCGAGACGAACACCGCCATCGCGGCGCGAAGGGTTTCTCGCGAGGCGCTCCCGCGCACCGCGGCCATCGCCAGCAGCCTGGCGGCGGAGCTGTACGGGCTGGTGGTGCTCGAGGACGGCGTGGAGGACTCGTCGGACAACCACACGCGCTTCGTCACGCTGGGGCAGCAGCCCGAGCACACGTGGAAGCGGCGCAAGACGGCGCTCGCCCTGACGGTGCCCAATGAGCCTGGGGCGCTGTACCGCGTGCTGGGGGCGTTCTCCGCGCGAGGGCTGGACGTGTCCCGACTGGAGTCGCGGCCTCAGCGCCGGGCGTGGGAGTACGTCTGGTGCCTGGATGTCGAGGGGGCGCTGGAGGAGGCGCGCGTGCGCGAGGCGGTGCAGGCGGCACAGGCGGCGTGCATCACCCTGCGCGTGCTCGGCAGCTACGGCGTGGCCTGAGGCGAGCGCCACGCCGCGCGGGCGTCATCAGGCCGTCAGGCCGTCGCCGTTCTTCACGGCGGACTGGTACGCCTCGCGGATGATCTGCGTGTAGCGCTGGAGCGCGCCGAGCTGCTCCATGCGCAGCGCCTGCGGGCCGTCGCACAGCGCGGCCTCGGGCTGCGGGTGGAAGTCCACCAGCACCATGGACGCGCCCGCGATGAGCCCCTGGCCAATCGCGTGGAAGATGTCCGGCAAGCCGTCCGGCGGCAGGTCCGCGCGGCCGATGGCGTGCGACGGGTCCACGCACACGGGCATGCGCGTGAGCCGCCGCACCACGGGCACGTGCGCGAAGTCCACCATGTTGCGGTGCGGGTCACCCAGGTGCGTCTTCACGCCACGCAGGCAGAAGACGATCTTCGGGTTGCCCTCGCTCGCGATGTACTCGCAGGCGTTGAGGGACTCCTCCAGGGTGATTCCCATGCCGCGCTTGAAGAGCACCGGGAACACGCGCTGCTGACCGATGGACTTGAGCAGCTCGAAGTTCTGCGCGTTGCGCGTGCCCACCTGGAGCATGACCCCCGTGGCGTTGCCCGAGCGCTCCAGCGCGTCGCGAATCTCGTCGATGTGGCGAGGATGCGTCACCTCCATCGCCACGACCTTGATGCCGTGCTTCCCCGCGGACTCGAACACCCACGGCAGGCACGCCGCGCCCAGGCCCTGGAACTCGTACGGGTTGGTGCGAGGCTTGTACGCCCCCATGCGCGTGGTGCGGATGTCGTGGCGCGCGAGCGCCGCCATCATCGTCTCCACGTTCTCCTTCGTGTCCACCGCGCACAGGCCCGCGAACAACTGCACCGAGCGCTCATCGAACGTCACGCCGTTGTACTCGAAGCCCGTCGTCGTGCGCTGGCCCTTGTGCCGGCCGATGACCCGGTACTTCTGCGACACCCGCACCACCTGCCGCACGCCCGGAATCTGCTCGAAGACCTCCGTCGGCACCTGGGCCGTGGAGCCCAGCAGGTACACCTCCGTCACCGTGAACTCCGCGCCCTCGATGACGTGAGGACGCGGCGTCACCCCCTTGTACTGGGCGGCGGCTTGGAGGACGGCGGACACCACGGACTCGGGTGAGTCCGGCTCGAGCATGACGATCATCTTCGGAATCTCCAGACAGCTCTGTCTTGTAGGTCTTTGAGTGGGCGCGGACCGGGTCGCGCGACTTGTAACATCGGGGACGCGCGGATGCGTCCACGCGCGGGCACGCGGCCCGTCCCGAGCGAGCGGACGCCTCGGGGCACGCGGCCCCCTGCCCCGCTGCCTGCTTCAATGGCCCGCGGGCCGCAGCCGCAGGGCCAGCTGCGCGTAGTGGTCCCGCTGGGTCGTGTCGCCCAGGTTCTCCCAGACGTCGGACAAGGCCTTGGCGGCCTCGACGTACGCGGGAGACAGCTCCAGGGCGAGCTCGAAGGTGTACCGGGCCAGCCGATAGCGCGCCTTGTCGGGACGCCGGGAGCCTCGGGTGAGCAGCGCGTTGCCGCGCTCGTAGACCTCGATGGCGGCGGCCTCGCGGTAGCCGGGCTCCGGGTTGAGCTGGGTGGCGCGGCCCATCAGCTGGGCGGCGGCCTCGGGCTCCCCGAGCTCGAGCTGACACAGGGCGGCCTCGCGATGCGGGTCCGCGGCGGACGGGTCCACCTCGATGGCGCGCTCGAAGCAGCGCAGGGCCTCTTCCGCGCGGCCGAGCCGAGCCAGGGACGACCCCCGCGCCGTCAGGGCCGGGAAGTGCTTCGGGTCCACGGCGAGGACCTTGTCGAAGGCGGAGATCGCGGCCTCGTGTTGGCCTGACATCGAGAGGCTGGAGCCCTCGTTGAACGCCGCGAACAGCAACTTGGACATCGTGCCCCCAGGGCAAGGGTTGCCCGGCCATGCCGTTGGCCGTTCATCCAGCCTCGCACCGTGGAGCACCCAGTGGAAAGCCGTTCCAGGTCGTCCCGGCTTCGTCCGACTGATGGGAGCCATCCGCTCCGCTCGGGGCCACCCCGGGGCTCGAACCCCATGAGTGGCTCCCTTGACGCTCCGTTCAGAGGCGCAGACCCGCCTGGACACCAGCCCACATCAGGACGTCGCGGTCCGACGACTTGGAGAACCGGCTGAGCGCCGTCACCGGCTCGCCGTCCGTGGCGTGCAGGATGTTGAAGGTGGGACCCGCGAAGATGGCGAAGCGCGGCGCGAACGCGTAGCCCACCATCAACCGCCCCTGGTGCAGCATCCGGTTGTCCGCGAGCGCCCCGCCCCACTCGTGGATGGTGTTCGACACCACGTCCACGTCGAAGTAGAGCCGCTCGGTCAGCGGCACGTGGCCGCCCAGGCCCACGCCCGTCGTCCAGTGGCTGGGGCCCCGGTGGTCCGGCACCGCGCCCATGCCCACCACCAGCGTCGTGTAGAGGTAGCGGCTGCCCACCTTGAGCGCGACGTTGGCGTAGTTGAAGTCGTTGCCGTAGGCCTCCACGTGGAACTGGCCGTTGCGCACGATGTTGAGCAGGCCCACCGGCACGCCGGACTCCAGGTTGTTGGCCACGTTGACGATGCCCAGCTGCAGGCCGTTCATCTTCCCGGCGACGTTGATCAGGCCCACCTGCGCGCCCGTCACGTCTCCGCCCACGTTGATGAGCGACAGCTGCGCGCCATGGAGGGTGTTCACGCGGCTGACGCCCACCGCCATCTGCACGCCGCGCATCGTCCCGGCCACCCAGCTCATGCCCACCGCGGCCTGGTAGCCGTCCATGTCGCCGTTCACCCAGCTGCTGCCCACCGCCATCTGCACGCCCCTCATGGACGCGCGCGACACGTTGGCGCCCACCGCGAGCTGACCGAGGAAGCCGCCCTGGCTCGCCATGTTGAGGCCCACCGCGGCCTGCAGGCCCTCCGCCCTGCCGCTGACCCAGTTGCCCCCCACGGCGAGCTGCGCGCCCTCCATGATGTCGCGCGCCACGTTGCCGCCAAGGGCCGTCTGCACGCCGTGCGTCTCACCCGAGCCCCAGTTCGCCCCCAGCGCCATCGCGAAGCCATCCAGCCGCCCCATGGTCGCCAGCCCCAGGGAGATGGAGAGCGCGTTGTCCATCTGCTGCCCGCCGCCCCACAGGTCGTTCGTCTGGAGCTTCGGGGCCAGGCCCAGGTTGACGAAGCGGAAGTTGCCGCGCGCGGGAGCCAGGGGCTCGACCATCGGCCCCTGCGCGCCGGCCACCGGAGCGCCACCGCCACGCATCGCCGTCAGCTCGCCCTGCATCGCCACGAACGCCGTGTGGGCCAGCACGGTGCGGCCCGCGTCGCCCACCGTGAGCACCGCCTGGGAGCTGGCGCCGCGCGACTCCCGCGTCACCGTGTAGCGGCCCGGCTGCAGCCCCAGCTCGGTGGAGCGGCCCGCCAGCTTGTTGAGCTCCACCACGAGGCGCCCGGGCTCGTCGCGGATGAACAGGCGCCCCTCCACGTTCTCGTCCATGACGAGCACCGCGGAGGTGGTGCGCAGGTCCGTCATCACCAGCTCGCCCGTGCCGGCCAGCTCGATGTCATAGGCCGGGTGCTGCGCGCCCGCGCGCGTGCGCTCCGTGCGCGCGAGCGTCTCGTGGAAGGCGAACTGGTAGGCCTCGTGCAGCGTGACGCGGCCATCCCCCGTGGCGTCCGCCGCGCCGCGCAGGCCCGACACCAGGTTGTGCGTGAAGAACGAGCCGCCGATGCGGTCCGACTCCTGCGACACCTCGTCCTCCGACGACGAGGTGAGGATGGCGTGGCCCCGCACGGCGGTGGACGTGTCCACCAGGAACGCGGGGCGGCGCACGCCGCCCTTCGAGCGCGCCAGCGTGCCGGAGGCGCACGAGTCCAGGATGGCGATGCGCACGTCCGCGGGGAGCTGCTCCAGCGCCTGCCGCAGCTCGCGGTAGCCGAAGCGGTCCTGATGCAGGAGCAGCCCCTCCTCGTCGGAGTGGCCGGAGTAGTAGATGAGCGCCTCGGTGCGTCCGCCCGGCGTCTTGCCCGCGGCGACCATCGCCTTGAAGCGGGCCAGCGCGCTCTCCAGCGCCTTGCGGTCGCCCTCGAGCAGCATCATCCGGTCCTGCCGCTGCACGCCGCCGAGCTCCTCCAGCACCTGGCCGAAGGCGTTCGCGTCGGTGACGGCGTAGCGCAGCTTCGCGCGGCCCGCGCCGCCGTCGTTGACGCCCACGAGCAGCGCGAACCGGCGCACGGCGACGGGGTTGGACGCAGGGGTACCGGCTGGGGCCGCCGTGGCCAGGGTGGGAAGCAACAGGGACAGGAACAGGAGTGACCGCGCCATCACGGCACCTTCTCCAACGTGAAGGATGTCTGGGCCAGGGTACCCGGAAGCGGGAGCGGCCGGGTGCTCGCCTCGGTGGGCTGACGTGCGAGCTTCCGCGCGGACTCCAGCACGAGGCCCACATCGATGGGTGAATCCGAGGTGACGAAGAAGAAGCGCTCGAAGGCTGGCGCGTCGTCGAGCTCGTACGCGTGCGCCAGCGACACCGCGTCCCCCTTCTGCAGCCGGGTGCTGCCCACCAGCGTGGTGGGGTGGTGGAGCGTCACCGCCCCCCGGCCATCCACGGACACCACCGTCCCGTAGCGCCGTCCGCCGGCGAGGTAGCTCAGCTGGAGCAAGTCGCCACGCCGGGCGCGCGTGCGGTCCGCGAGCAGCTCCGTGGAGCCGTCGTGCTGCCGGTACACCAGGAGCCGCGCGTCGCCCTTGATGCCGACCGTCTCCTCCATCAGCTCCACCCGCGCGGGCACCAGCGCCGGGGGCTCCGCCAGCCGCTCCGGCTGGGCCGACAGCATGAGCAGCACCAGGGACGCCGCCACGGGCAGCCCCATGGACAGCCCATGCCAGCCCGGGTCGCGCGCCGCGCTCTCGCGCTGGACGTCCGCGGTGCGCGCGCGGCGGGCGACCTCCCGGGCGAAGTCCTCGGGGGGATGACGGGCCAGCGTCTGGGCCGAGTCCGCCTCCAGCCGCGCCAGCCGGGCCCTCCCGTGAGGCTCGCGCTCCAGCCGGACGCGAGCGTCGGCGAGCGCGTCCGGGGACAGCTCGCCCAGGGCAATCCGCTCCAGCAGCCAGTCAGGGGTGCACAGGGCCATGCTCACGAAGCCTCCAGCGCGGTCCACAAGCCCATCTCCAGGCCTCCGCCGCGCCCTCCGCCCACTGGAACACCACCCTGCCCTGGAACTGTCACCTGCCCGTGAGGACACGCCCCGACGTCGAGTGGCGCAGGTGCGCGGATGTGGGCCTCGACTCGGGCGGGGGGCTAATAGGTGAGGACCATCAGCTCCTCGTCCACGTAGGCGCCGCCGATCTTCAAGGCCCGGGGCTCCACGCCGTAGGTCTGGAAGCCGACGGAGCGGTACAGCGCGTGCGCGGACGTGTTGCCGGCGACGACGGCGAGCAGGAGCTGCTCGACGCCGGGCAGCTTCCGTCCCTCGGCGATGGCGGCCTGGAGCAGCCGGCGGCCCAGCCCGCGCGACTGCGCCTCCGCCGGGACGTACATGCCCCAGACCACGGCCTTGTGCGCGCTCTTGCGGCGAGGCTCCCGGCGCACGCCCACCATGCCCACCAGCTTCGTCCCATCATAGGCGCCGAGCACCCGCTGCGAGTCGCTCGACTCCAGCCGCGGGCGCATCTCGTCGAGCGAGCGCAGGGACTCCTCCTCGAACGAGGTGCCGAACGACTCCGGGTGCTCCTTGAGCGCGCGCAGCCGCAGGGCGAAGAAGGCCTCCACCTCCGAGGGGAAGATGGGGCGCAGGGCGATGTCCCCCTCTCCGCTCGAGCGCCCCTCCTCCTTGAGCACCGCGGTGAAGCCCTGGACGAAGTCCGGGTAGCGCGGCGACCAGCCCAGCTCCTTGAGCCGCGCGTTGGAGATGGCCCGATCTCCCCGGAGCGACTCGTGCAGCGTCTCCAGCGGCACGCGGGGCGGCGGCGTCATGCCCAGCCGGTGCGCCAGCCAGGTGACGGTCTCTTCCAGCGGCGCGGCCCGGTCATCCGCCGCGCAGTAGAGCGCGCCCGGCGTGCCGCGCTCGAGCACCGCGAGGATGGCCGCGCCCAGGTCATCGACGTGGATGCGGGAGATGCGCCCGCCTTTGTCCGGGAGCCGGAGGTTGCCGGAGAGCAGCCGCGAGTGCGCGCCGCGCCCCGGGCCATAGATGCCGGCGATGCGCAGCACCATCGCGCCCAGCGGCAGGTAGCGCGACTCGGCCTCCAGTCGCGGCAGCGACGCGGGCCAGGTGACGTCCACCGGCGTGTCCTCGTCCACCACGCCGCGCGCGCCGCCGTAGACGCCGGTGGAGGACAGGTACATCAGCCGCGCGGGGGGCTGGGCCGAGAGCGCCTGGGCCAGGGCCACGTCGAGCCCGGCCTCGGGCGGAATCGAGACGACCACGTGCGCGCCCTTCGTCTGGAGGAGCGCGTCCTCCAGCGAGGCGACGCGGGCGCCCGCGCGCTGGAGCTCCTCGCGGCGGGCGGTGTCCCTGGTGGTCGCGAGCACCTCGCGCCCCGCCCGGGCTTGACTGACCGCGAGCCGCGTCAGCGTGTATCCAGAGCCCAGCAGGACGAGAGGTGGCGTCATGCCCCCCGCGATAACGGGAGCGGGGGGCGAACGCAAGGCGGGACGTGTCGACTACAGCTCCGCGCTGGCGCGCGGGTCGATGATTCCGCACTCCTTGATTTTGTAGAGCAGCGCCTTGTAGCTGATGCGCAGCTTGCCAGCCGCGCGCCGCTTGTTCCACGCGGTGCGCTGGAGCATCGCCAGGATGGCCTCGCGCTCGGCCAGCATCGCCGCGCGCTTGCCGATGTCCTTCAGCGACAGCTCGCCCGTCGGCGGGGGCGGAGGCGGAGGCTGGGGCACGTCGAACGGGTTGACGTAGCGCGGCGCCGGAATCACCGAGTTGAGCGGCTCGTGCACCACGGGCGTCGGCGCGTGCGGCTGCATGTGGGACAGGGCCGTGGCGCCGGCCACGTTGCGCGAGGGCATCTCCAGCACCTGGACGGACGAGGCCGGCGGCGCGCGCACGGGCTCCTCCATGCCCCGGCCGCCGTAGACGCTGTCGTCGCCGGCGTACGCGGTGGGCAGCGACGGGGCGCTCGCGGGAGCGCGGCCCTCGCCGTGGAGCTCGTCGAGCACCAGCGTCGGGTCCTTCAGCACGCACAGCCGGCGCACCATGTTCTCCAGCTCGCGCACGTTGCCCGGCCAGTCGTAGTCCGCGAAGGCCTGGAGCACCTCGGTGGGCAGCTCGTTGACGCCGGAGATGTACTGGCGGCCGTACTTCTTGAGGAAGTGGTCCGTCAGCGGCATCACGTCCTCGCGCCGCTCGCGCAGGGGCGGCAGCCGGATGGCCACCACGTTGAGGCGGTAGTAGAGGTCCTCGCGGAAGTTGCCCAGGGCAATCTCCTTCTCGAGGTCGCGGTTGGTCGCCACCACCACGCGGCTGTCCACGCGCACGCTCTTCTTGCCACCGACGCGGAAGAACTCCTCGTCCTGCAGCACCTGGAGCAGCTTGGCCTGCAGCCGGATGGCCATCTCGCCAATCTCGTCCAGGAAGATGGTGCCCTGGTCGGCCAGCTCGAACTTGCCGGGCTTCTCCGCCGTGGCGCCCGTGAAGGCGCCGCGCTCGTGGCCGAACAGCTCGCTCTCCAGCAGCTCGCCCGGCAGCGCCGCGCAGTTCACCTTGATGAAGGGACGGCCGCGGCGCTGGCTGCGCGCGTGGATCTCACGCGCGATGACCTCCTTGCCCGTGCCGGACTCGCCCAACAGCAGCACCGGGACGTTCTCGTTCGCGATGCGCTCCACCAGCGCGCGCGCCCGACGCATGGACGGCGACGTGGAGATGAGCACGCGCGCGTCCGCGCCCGTGTCCACCACCGGCCGGGGCACCACGCCCTGAACCACCGGCTGACGCTCCGGGGCACGCGTCCCCAGGGCGCGAGCCAGCGCGTCCTGCAGCTCGTCATTGCCCAACGGCTTGGACAGGTAGTCGCTGGCGCCCATCTTCATCGCCCGCACCGCGTCGTCCGCGCCCGTCAGGCCGCTGAGGACGACGACGGGGGCGTTGCCGCCCTGCCCCCGGTAGCGGCGCAACACCTCCAGGCCGCTCATCTCGGGCATGACGACGTCCAGCAACACCGCGTCGAACGAGCCTCCCGCGAGCATCTCCAGCGCCTGCGCGCCACTGGACGCACAGCGCACCTGATAGCCCGCGCTCCCAAGCAACTCGGACAGGAAGGTGCGAACCGACTCCTCGTCATCCACCACCAGCACCGCGATCCGATCCATCCCCTCGCCTCCGCTCGCCCTCTGCATCGAACCTCCGCCCATCCTCACACCGAGAGCCGGGTCATGGACCCGGTCAGTCGACGAAATTCACGCGTGCGCCGCATCTCCTGCTGCGCCGCGCTCAAGAGCTGCATCGGCGTCCCCACGGTGTCCGGGAAGCTCACGGCCCCCAGCTCCAACGTGGTGCGCACCACCCGTCCATCCACCTGGAAGCGGGCCGCCTCGAACCTCGCGGCCACCCGCGACAACAACACCGGCACCGCCTCCGCGGGCGTGCCCGGCAACATCAGCGCGAACTGGCTGTCGCCCACCCGGGCCACCGCGTCCGCCTCGCGGACCGTCTGCCCCAGCACCACCGCGCTGTACACCAGCAGACGCTCCGCCATGCCCCGCCCGTACTCCTTGCGAAGCGCGCTCCAGCCCCCCACCTCCGCCGCCACCACGGAGAACGTCCCGCCGTAGCGCTCGCACCGGCGCACCTCCAACCCCATCAGCGCCAGCAGGAACGGCTTGTTGTAGACGCCCGTCACCGGGTCATGCAGCGCCAGCGCCGTGTCCTCTTCCTCACCCGCCGCGGCCCGCAGGACCGCGGCCTTCAGCCGCAGCTGCGCGTGCAGCTTCACCGCCAGCTCCGCCCCGCTGCCCCCGCGCGGCACCACGTCCACGCACTGCCCCTTCTCCAGGCAGTGCTGGTAGGCCCCCGCGTCCTGGGGGTCCACCATGTACAGCAGGGGCACGGTGCCTCGGCTGAGCTGCCGCAGCCGCCGGGCCACCTGCACGGCGCTGAAGTCGGGCGCCTGCACCGCGAGGATCACCGCCTCCGGCCGGATGACCTCGAACAGCGGCACCGCCGCGTCGAAGCGAGTCACGGGAACCACACGGAAGCCGGCCTCCCCGAGGAGCATCCGGGTCCGCTCCAGGTCGTCCGCCCTCGGCTCGATGAGCAGCACGGTGGGCGGCTGTCCCGCCTTCCCCACCCGCTTGCGTCGAACGCTCACCACATCCGCCTCCCCACCAGAATTTTCTCCACCGCTCCTCCGGCGCGTGCCCGGAATTACAGTCTCCAGCCCTTCCCTGACCTCTTCATCCCCCCGGATTTCCTGGGGAAGGGCATTCGGCTACCCATCCTGGGCAGCGGTTTTAGCAATGGACATGCCACCTTGGACTTCACGCAGCCGGGCCTCCAGCTCGGCCTCCGTGACGCGGTATTTGAAGGCGGGCACCCCGTCGATGACGATCACCGGGATGTCGTAGCGCCACCGCTCGAACAGTTCCGGGGACTCCAGGATGGAGATGAGCCGCAGCTCGAAGGGGATGCGAGCGCGGACGGCCTCCACGACGTCGGCTGCCTTGTCGCAGAGCGAGCATTTGGGTTTCGAGTAGATCTCGACTCTCATGGCGTGCAGGATGGACGGCCGATGCGCGGCCTGACTGGTGACTTCTCGACGATGCCCCTCAAGGACCTCGTCGTCTACCTCGGGAACCGACGGGCCACGGGCTCGCTCAAGGTGGAGCGCGGGGACGTGCGCAAGCAATGGGTCCTGCGTGACGGGCAGGTCGTTTGCGCCAGCTCCAATCAGCCTCGGGAGTTCTTCGGTCAATTCCTCATCAACATGGGGCATCTGACGGAGGCCCAGTTGGAGAAGGCCTTCGCCACGCAAGCCCAGACGCGGGTGTTCCTGGGCAAGGTGCTGGCGACGTCGGGAGTGGTGCCGGAGGCGATGGCGCGCTCGACGTTGAGCCACAAGTTCCGGGAGATGATGTTGGACGCCTTCCACTGGCAGGAGGGGGAGTTCACCTTCGAGGCCTCGGACACGGCGCCGGACATCGCCGGGTTGGATGTGGAAGTGGACCTGGTGGACATCCACCGCGAGGGCGAGTTCCGGGAGACGGCGTGGGAGGCCATCCGCGCGGTGTTCCCCACGGGCGGCACGCGGCTGGCGGTGGACGAGCGCAAGCTGCCCGAGCGCAAGCCCGGCAGCATGGACGAGCGCATCATCCAGCTCATCCATGACGGGCTGAGCATCGACGGGATGGCGCGGGCGCTGCACGCCACGGACTTCTTCCTGTACCAGCGGCTGTACGCGCTCTATCGCCTGGACGCGGTGAAGGTGTCGGACGAGGCGCCCGTCCCCGTCACGGCGGCGGTGGTGGAGGAGGAGAAGCAGGAGGGCGGCGTCATCGGCGCGGAGTCGTCCTCGGACGAGGTGCTGCAGGCAGCGCAGCTCTTCCTGGACGCGGGCAATGTCCGGGATGGCGAGGCGCTCGCGCGGCAGGCGCATGAGATGTCCCCGTCGCCCCGCTCCGCGGCGCTGGTGAAGTCGGCGCAGGAGAAGCTGCTGGCCGAGCTGCGGCGGGAGCTGATGGACTCGGCGAAGGTGCCGGCGCTGCTGGTGGCGCCCGCGAACCTCAAGACGCTCCAGCTCACCGCGCCGGAGCGCTACCTGCTGTCGCGCATCGACGGACGGCGGGACATCGCCGCCATCGTCCACGTGTCGCCGCTGCAGGAGCTCGACGCGCTGAAGTTCCTCCACGGCTTCGTGGACATGGGGCTGGTGAAGCTCACCGCGCGGTAGGAGGCCACGCGGGCCTCGCGCTCAGTGCTTGCCAGCCGCCGACGCGGGCGCGGTGACTTCGACGGGCGCGGGCACTCGCTCGAGTCCGAGCCGGATGGCCTCACGTCCGAGCCACGTTCCCCGGATGCGCCACTTCGGGTCATTGACCACGAGCGCGGCCACGGCGACGCGCGGGTTGTCCCGGGGCGCGAAGCCGACGAACCACGAGTAGTCCCGGAAGGGATTGCGGTCCGCGAGCGTGCCCGTCTTGCCCACCGCGTCGTCCACGCGGAAGTGCCGCTCCCGGAAGACGCCGCGCGCGGTGCCGTGCGTGACGGTCGTCTCCAGCATGTCGGTCAGCGCCTTCGCCGCCTCGGACGTCAGCACGCGCTCGGGCTCCTCGGGGGGCAGCAACACGCCGGGCCGAGGCTCGGGCTCCACCAGCACCGGGGCCACCCACAGCCCATCGTTCGCGGCCACGGACGCCACCAGCGCGCCGTGCAGCGGCGAGAGGTAGACATCCCCGAACCCCGCCCCCGTGTTCGCCAGCGCGAAGCCCTCCTCCGGCACCGCCGCGAGCGACACGTCCGTGGGCACCACGAAGTCGATGGCGCGATTGAAGCGGAAGCGCGCGGCCATGTGCCGCAGCACCTCCGCGGAGAGGTGCTTCTGCGTGAGCTTGGCGAAGATGACGTTGGCGCTCTTGCCCATCGCCATCGCCAGGGAATAGCAGGCCCCGTCCCGCTCGCTGTCCTCCAGGTGCCGCTCCGTCAGCCGCCGCTTGCCGCCGTGGAAGCACTCCTCCATCTCCGGCGAGACACCGGCCTCGAGGAGCGCGCTGCCCGTGACGATCTTGAAGATGCTCGCCGCCGGGAACACCGCGCGGAACGGCAGCCCCCGCAGCTCCGGCTGCGCCGCCGAGTGCTCCGCCAGCGCCAGCACCCGCCCCGTCGACGGCTCCAGCACCACGGCCGCGCCGTACGGCACCTCGTAGTCGCGGAGGATCTTCGTCAACTGCGCCTGGAGCACCGGGTCCACGGTGAGCACCTTCTCCTCACCGTTCTTCTCCTTCACCACCAGTCGCTCACCCTGCAGCTTCGCGCGCGCCAGCAGGTCCTGGGACTTCGCCATCGTCCGCAGCGTGGTGATGGGAGGCGCCGTCAGCCGCGAGGGCACCGGCGAGGGCGGCACCAGCCCGGGCACCGTCACCAGCGTGGCCAGCCCACCGTCCGCCCCGCCCTGCACCGCGGCCGCCGCCACCGCCTCCGAGTCCGAGCCGCCGTCCTCTCCCGGAATTCCTTGGGCCTCCAGCGGACCGCCGCCGCCCGCGTGGGCCCCGGGCCCCGCGTCCTCGGGCGCCATCGCCACGCTCCCCGCCTCCGGGGAGGACGCCACGACGCCCGCGTCCTCCGGGCCCACGGCCGGAGCGCTCCCGGGCGGGGACGCGTTCGCGCCCAGCAGGAGGGAGAGCGGCAGCAGGGCGGCGGCGGACAGGAGTCGTCGGCGAATCGTCATGTGCGGCGCGAGGGGGGCGAGGAGGGGGGAGGCAGGCGAATCCTAGCGGCTGGCGGCCCGCTGTCCACGGACGCTTCCCTGCCCGCCCGAACGGCGCCCTCGTCAAAAACCAGGCGACGGCGTGTGCACCTCCCCAGTAGGGTCCCCCACACTTTGGACGGACTGAAAGAAACCCTGGTCATCTGGAGCGCGGAGCTGCGCCGGGCCGTGCGCAGCGGGCGCGCGGTGGTGCTGCTCGGGCTCTACAGCATGTTCTCCGCGCTGGTGCTGCTGGTGGTCGGCTGGCTCGCCCGTGAAGTCCGCGCCGCGGTGAACCAGAAGCTCGCCGAGGCCGGCGGCGCGGACGCGGACACGTCCGCTCGCTTCGCCGAGGAGATGCGCAAGGGGGTGCTGGGCTTCCTCACCAGCAACGACACCGCGATGATGGAGGCCCTGGCGCAGGTGCCCATCGAGGTGCTGCTCGTCTTCAAGGTCACCCTCTTCTTCCTGCCCGCCTACGTCGCGCTGATGGGGTTCGATCAGATCAGCGGTGAAGTCGGCCCGCGCTCCATGCGCTACCTCACGGTGCGCGCCCGCCGCTCCTCGGTGCTGTTGGGCAAGTTCCTGTCCCAGGCGGCGCTGCTGGTGGGCCTGGTGCTCGTCATCGACCTGGCCATCTTCATCTACGCGCGCATCGCCAACCCGGACTTCGGCTTCGCCGCGCTGAGCCTCAACCTGCTCAAGTTCTGGATGGCCGCCATCGTCTTCTCGCTGTCCTACGTGGCGCTCACCACGCTGTGCTCCAGCCTCTTCCGCAGCCCCGCGGTGAGCCTGGTCTTCAACTTCATCCTCCTGTTCGTCTTCTGGCTGATGGACACCGTGGGCCGGGCCTCCAGCACGGTGGGCGCGGCGTCGGGCCAGGAGGAGGGAGCCCTGCGGTTCCTGCGCTACCTGTCGCCTTCCTATTACGCCGGGAACCTGCTGCACCCGAGCTTCACCGAGTTCGGCGTGAGCGGCGCGGCCTACGCGGGCTTCGCGACCATCTTCCTGCTGGGTGCCTACGGCGCCCTGCGCGCGAGGGACCTGTGAGCGAGCTGGCCATCGAGTTGTTCAGCATCACCAAGCGCTTCGGTCCCAAGGTCGCGGTCAACAACGTGAGCTTCTCCGTGCCCAGGGGCGCGGTGTATGGCCTCATCGGCCCCAACGGCGCTGGCAAGACGACCACCTTCTCCATGATGTGCGGCTACCTCTATCCGTCCGAGGGCACGCTCAAGGTCATGGACGTGGACCCCACCACCCCCGGCGCCCTCAAGGGCCGGCTGGGCGCCCTGCCCCAGGACGCGGTGCTGCCCCCCGGCTGGGAGGTGGGCGCGCTCCTGATGTACTGGGCGAAGCTGTCCGACCTCGACGCCCCCGAGCGCGAGGCCCGCGAGGCGCTGGAGAAGGTCGGGCTGATGGAGGCCTGGAACGTCCAGACGCAGGCGCTCAGCCACGGCATGGCCAAGCGCACCGCGATGGCGCAGGCGCTCATGGGGCAGCCCCCGCTGGTGCTGCTCGACGAGCCCACCGCCGGACTGGACCCCCGCATCGCCGCGCAGGTGCGCCAGGTCATCAAGGACATGAAGGGCCGCCAGACGGTGGTGGTCTCCAGCCACAACCTCCAGGAACTGGAGGAGCTGTGCGACGCGGCGGCCATCCTCGACAAGGGCACGCTGGCGCAGGACGGCAGCATGTCCGAGCTCACCGGCCAGGGCGCGGAGTTCCGCGTGCAGATCGCCCGCGGCACCGTCATCCCACCGGAGATCGCCACCCTCCCCCACGTCACCGACGCGCGCCTGGAGGGCGAGCACGTCCTCGTGGTGCGCTTCGGCGGTCAGGTGCCTCCCGAGGAGGTCATCAGCCGCGTCGTGGCCCACCTGCTCCAGAGCGGCGTGCTCATCCTCGGCGTCAGCCGCGGCCGGCGCCTGGAGGACCGCGTCCTCCAGTTGCTGTAGCCACCGGGTTTCAACCCACCTTGCGGACCCAGCCCACGTAGCTCGTCTCCCTGCGCTCCAGGCGGACGAGCTCGTGGCCCGTGGCCTCGCACCAGGCGGGCAGATCCGCCTCCAGGCCCCTGTCGGTGGAGACCAGCTCCACGAGCGTGCCGACGGGCAGCCGCCGCATCGCCTTGGCGATCTCCAGGATGGGCACCGGACAAGGCCTGCCGGAGGTGTCCACTCGCACGCTGTTGTCCATCCGCGAACTGTCTCCCATGGGTGAGATCCGAGCGTGCGGAATTTTTCCGAGAACCGCCCAGTTTTCGGGCCCCTGAGGGGCCTTGGTGGCGAGCCCGGAGGGCTTCCACTCGGCTTGCGTGTCTGGAAATCCCTCTGTTAAGTACCCCGGCCCTCTCGACTTTTCTCGTACATCCACGCTCGGGGCCGGAGTCGGACCTATGGCGAAGGAGCAGAACCCACCCATGAAGCCCAATATCATCGTGGCCCTGCTGGTCGGCCTGGTGCTTGGTTTCGTCGGCGGCCGCGTCTACAGCGGCTCTCCCACGAAGGCCGAAACCAAGCCCGCCGCTCAGGCTGGTCAGGCCAACCCCGCGCGCCGTCCGGTGGACCCCACCGTGTTCAAGGTTCCCGTCGAGGGTTCCCCCACCCGGGGCAACCCCGAGGCCCTCATCACGTTGGTCGAGTTCTCGGACTACGAGTGCCCCTTCTGCAGCCGTGCGAACGTCACGGTGGAGAAGCTGGAGGAGGAGTACGGCAAGAAGCTGCGCGTGGTGATGAAGCAGAACCCGCTCTCCTTCCACGCTCGCGCCAAGCCCGCGTCCCTCGCGGCGCTGGCCGCTGGCGAGCAGGGCAAGTACTGGGAGATGCACGGCAAGCTCTTCGCCAACCAGAAGAAGCTGGATGACGCCTCCCTGGAGCAGTACGCCAAGGAGCTGGGCCTGAACCTGGACAAGTGGAAGGCCGACATGGCCAGCCCCGCGCTGTCCGAGGTCATCCAGAAGGACCAGACGCTGGCCGGCCAGCTCGGCGCGAGCGGCACGCCCGCCTTCTTCATCAACGGCCGCTTCCTCTCCGGCGCGCAGCCCATCGACAACTTCAAGGCGCTCATCGACGAGGAGCTCGGCAAGGCCGAGGCCCTGGTGAAGGGCGGCGTCCGCCCGGCCCAGGTCTACGCGAAGATCATCGAGAAGGGCGCCGAGCGCGCCGCCCCCAAGGCGGCCCAGCAGCAGCAGCAGGCCCCCGCGGTGAAGAAGATCGACGTGCCGGCCGACTCGGCCTCCTTCGGCCCGGCCACCGCCAAGGTGACCATCGTCGAGTGGTCCGACTTCGAGTGCCCGTTCTGCAGCCGCGCCGTCCCCACGCTGACGCAGATCAAGAAGGACTACCCCAAGGACGTGCGCGTGGTGTTCCGTCACCAGCCGCTGTCCTTCCACGCCAACGCCAAGGCGGCCGCCGAGGCCTCCGAGGCCGCGCGTGAGCAGGGCCGCTTCTGGGAGTACCACGACAAGCTCTTCGCCAACCAGAAGGCCCTGGACCGCGCCTCCCTGGAGAAGTACGCGCAGGAGCTGGGTCTGAACGTCGCCAAGTTCAAGGCCGCGCTCGACTCCGGCAAGTTCAAGGCGAAGGTGGAGGCGGACAGCGCCGCTGGCAGCGCCGTGGGCGCCAACGGCACCCCGACGTTCTTCGTCAACGGCCGCGAGCTCGTGGGCGCGCAGCCCTTCGACGCCTTCAAGCGCCTCATCGACGAGGAGATCGCCAAGGCCGACAAGCTGCTGGCCTCCGGCACCAAGCCCGAGGAGCTGTACGCGAAGCTCAACGCGGACAACGTGGCCAACGCCCCGGCCGCCGCCGCCCCCGGCGCCCCCGCCGAGCCGCCCGTCCAGAAGGTCGACGTCGGCAACGCCCCGGTGAAGGGCCCCGCGAACGCGCCCGTCACCATCGTCGCCTTCTCCGACTTCGAGTGCCCGTTCTGCAGCCGCGTGGTCCCCACGCTCAAGCAGATCGAGGACCAGTACCAGGGCAAGGTGAAGGTGGCCTTCCGCAACCAGCCGCTGCCCATGCACGCCAACGCCAAGGCCGCCGCGGCCGCCGCGCTGGCCGCGCACGAGCAGGGCAAGTTCTGGGAGATGCACGACAAGCTCTTCGCCAACCAGCGCGCGCTGGACCGGGCCTCGCTGGACAAGTACGCGCAGGAGCTGGGCCTGAACGTGGACAAGTTCAAGGCCGCCCTGGACAGCAACAAGTTCGCCCAGCAGATCGAGGCGGACGCGGCGGACGCCGGCCGTCTGGGCGCCACCGGCACCCCGACGTTCTTCATCAACGGCCGCACCCTGGTGGGCGCCCAGCCGTTCGACGCCTTCAAGCGCGTCATCGATGAGGAGCTGAAGAAGGCGGGCGCGGTGGCGGCGGACCGCAAGTAGTCCGCTCGCTGCAGCCCTGAAGCACTCGAGGCCGTCGGACCGCTTGGGTCCGACGGCCTCTTGCTTTCACACGCCGCGGAGGCGCGGGACTTCAGGACACGGCGATGGCGTCGATCTCCACCTTGGAGCCGCGCGGCAGCGCCGCGACCTGGACGGTGGCGCGGGCCGGCGGGGCGCCGGTGAAGTAGCGGCCGTAGACCTCGTTGACGCGGGCGAAGTCACCCAGGTCCGTGAGGTAGATGGTGCTGCGCACCACGTGGCTGAAGTCCAGCCCGGCCGCCTTGAGCACCGCCTGGAGGTTGAGCATCACCCGCTCCGCCTGGGCGACGACGTCCCCCGGCACCATCTCCATGGTGACGGGGTCCAGGGGAATCTGCCCGGAGAGGAAGGTCATCTTCCCCGAGTCCACCTGCACCGCCTGCGAGTACGGACCGATGGCCTTGGGGGCCTGGTCCGAGTGGATGGTCTGTCGAGCCATGGAGCGCACCTCGAGGAGTCGGGCGGCCGGAGGTGGCCGCCGGATTTCCTGGGCGCTCTACCACGAATGGCGGCCCTTTAGATTCGCTCCACGGAGTACACGCCGCTCAAGCGCTCGATGGTGCGCATCAGGTCCGTGAGCTGCTTCAGGTCGGAGATGATGACCTCGAAGGTGTTCACGGCCCGGTCATCCCCGGTGGCCCGACAGTTGGCCTGGGAGATGTTGACGCCCTTCTTCGAGAAGATGTTGGAGATGTCCGCCAAGAGGCCCGTGCGGTCCGCGGTGAGCACGCGCAGGGTGACGGGGCGCTTGAAGTCACCGCGCACATCCCAGCTCACGTCCACGCGCCGCTCGGGGTCCGTCGCGAGCGCCTTCTCGCACCCCACCGTATGCACCGTGACGCCCCGTCCCCGGGTGATGAAGCCGGCGATGGGGTCGCCGGGGACGGGGTTGCAACACCGCCCGAAGCGCACCAGCACGTCATCCACGCCGCCAATCTGCACGCCGCTGCGGTTGCTGCGGCCCACCAGGCGCTTGGCCAGGTCCGTCACGCGCGACAGGCCGGGCAGCATGGACGAGCCCCCCGAGGACGCGCCGTTGCCGGAGGACTCCCCTCGCGGCGTGGCCTCCGCCTCGTTGCGCTTCTCCTCGGGCACCAGCCGCTGCACCAGCTGCTGCGGCGTCACCTTGCCGTAGCCCACGGCCACCAGCAGGTCGTCCTCGACGCGGAAGCCCAGCTCCTCGGCGACGCGCTTCACCTCGCCGTTCTTGAGCAGGCGGTTGAAGTTGAGCTGGAAGCGCTTGAGCTCGCGGTCCGTCAGCTCGCGGCCCAGCTGCAGGCTCTTCTCGCGCTGCTGCTGCTTGATGAAGCCGCGGATGCGCTGCTGCGCGCGGCTCGTCTTGACGAAGGTGAGCCAGTCCTTGGACGGGTGCTGCTGCGGGCTGGTGAGCACCTCCACCGTGTCGCCGTTCTTCAGCTTGTAGCGCAGGGGAACGATTTTTCCGTTCACCTTGGCGCCCACGCACCGGTTGCCCACGTCCGAGTGGATGGCGTACGCGAAGTCCACCGGCGTCGCGCCGCGAGGCAGCGAGCGCACGTCGCCCTTGGGCGTGAAGACGAAGACCTCGTCGGTGAAGAGGTCCACCTTCACCGTCTCGAGGAACTCCTTGGGGTCCTTCAGGTCCTGCTGCCACTCCATGAGCTGGCGCAGCCAGGCGAACTTCTCGTCATCCTTGGAGATGACCGCCTTGCCCTCCTTGTACTTCCAGTGGGCCGCGATGCCTTCCTCGGCGATCTTGTGCATCTCCGCGGTGCGGATCTGCACCTCCACGCGCTCGCTCAAGGGGCCAATCACCGTGGTGTGCAGTGACTGGTACATGTTCGGCTTGGGGATCGCGATGAAGTCCTTGAAGCGCCCCGGCACCGGCTTCCACATCTCGTGCACCAGGCCCAGCGCCTCGTAGCAGGCGGGCGCGGTGGGCGCGATGATGCGGAACGCGATGATGTCGTGGATCTGATCGAAGTCGATGCCCTGCGCCTTGATCTTCTTGTAGATGCTGTAGACGTGCTTGAAGCGGCCGCTCACGTCGCCCTTCAGGCTCCGCTCGGCCAGCTTGGTGCGCACCAGGTCGCAGGTGTCCTCGATGTACTTCTCGCGCTCCTTCTTGCGCTTGTTGAGCTTCTCCTGCAGCCCGAAGAACTCCTGCGGCTTCACGTAGCGGAAGCTCAGGTCCTCCAGCTCCGTCTTGATCCAGGAGATGCCCAGCCGGTTCGCCAGGGGCGCGTAGATGTCCAGCGTCTCCTGGGCGATGCGCGCCTGCTTCTCCTCGTTCATGTGGTCCAGCGTCCGCATGTTGTGCGTGCGGTCGGCCAGCTTCACGAGGATGACGCGGATGTCCTGCGCCATCGCGATGATCATCTTCCGGAAGTTCTCCGCCTGCTTCTCCTCCTGGGAGAGGCTGGCGGACGCGGAGAACTTGGACAGCTTGGTGACGCCGTCGACCAGCTGGGCCACCTCGGCGCCGAACAGCTCCGTGAGCTCCTCGGCGGTGGCGAGCGTGTCCTCGATGGTGTCGTGGAGCAGCCCGGTGACGATGGACGCCTCGTCCAGCTTGAGGTCGGCGAGGATGCCGGCGACCTCCAGCGGGTGGACGAGATAGGGCTCTCCCGACTTCCTCAGTTGGCCCTGATGCACCTTGGCCGAGTAGACGTAGGCCTTCTTGATGATGTCCAGGTCGGGGTCCGGGTGGTACGAGGAAACCCGTTGGAGGATGTCGTTCAGGCGGATCATCGAAGCAGGGGGAATCGTAACTTCGTGCCGGAGGGGGGGCAACGTTGCCCCACAGTGCCTGTCACATTTCTCTTCCGGGATTGTCCCACCCGTCGCGTTCGCTTTCGTTGACCCGACGTTTTACGCGCTCGTAGATTCGCCTCCGCCCATGTCACAGCTCTTGTTGTCGGCTCTCTCCGTGGTTTGCCCGAACTGTGACGGGTTCAATCCGCCGCGCTCGGCCACCTGTGTGCTGTGCGGCCAGGCCACGGGGGAGGCGCCCACCGCCAAGGCCCCCGCGTCCAAGCCGGCCACCACGGGCCGCCCCCCGCCCGCCGTGACACCCCAGGGAGGCCGCCCGGCGGCCGTCGCCTCCTTCCCCGGGCCTCGGGGCTCCGAACCCGTGGGTCCTCCCACCACCCCGCCCCCGCCCAGCGCCATTCCGCCGGGGATGAGGCCGTCCGCCCGGACGCCGCCCCCCACGGCCGCCGCGGGGTTGATGGTGGAGCGCCCCGCGAACACCCGCCCTCCGGCGGCGCAGCCCGCGGGCAACGCGCCTCCGTCCCTGGCGCCCCGAGCCGCGCCGCAGGGCCCCGCGAACACCCGGCCGCCTCCGCCGGTGCCCGACGCGGCGATGCCCGGACGCACGGGGACCTCCGCCCCGGCCGTGGCGGCGCCCCGCCCTCCACCGGCGGCCTCGCGCTTCGGGCTGGCGGTCATCGCCGGGTCCACGCGGGGGCAGCGCTACAAGCTGCCGGTGACGGGGTGCGTGGTGGGCCGGCAGCGCGGCGCCATCCTCTTCCCGGATGACGGGTTCGTCTCGCCGCTCCATGCGACGTTCCTGGTGAAGGACGGCGCGCTCTTCGTGCGCGACGAGAACAGCGCCTCAGGGGTGTTCGTCACGGTGGCGGGCACCGAGGCCATCACGGCGCGCACGCACTTCAGCGCGGGCCAGCGGCTGTTCCGCTTCACGGGGCGCCTGGAGCCCGTCGCGCCGGTGCCGGGTCGGCCCACGGTGTACGGCGCGCCCGTGCCGCTCGGGCAGGCGGTGTACGGCGTCGAGGAGGTCATCATGGGCGGCCGAGGTGGCCGCGCGGTGGTGACGGCGGCGCCCCTGCTCACCCTGGGACAGGCCCACTGCGACCTGAGCTTCCCCGGCGACGAGGGCCTCGCGGGTCGGCACTGCGAGCTGTCCCCCACTCCGACGGGTGCCTTGCTCAGGGACCTGTCCGGAGGCCTGGGTACCTACGTGCGAATCCCTCCCGGCGAGGAGCGCCCGCTTCGACCGGGCGACCGCGTCCGGCTGGGTCAGCACGTGCTGCAGGTGGAGACGCTCGCCTGAGCGAGCGGGTGTGCTCCGTTCGGGCGCCCACGGACGTCCCACGAGCAGCACGCATCAGAGCATGCGCGGGAGCGCATGACCGCTTCGGGCGAGACGAGTCATGCCTCGATGAGGCCCGATAGCAAGCCGGGGCCTCGCGAGGCTCGGTGCCGCCACTGAAGATGGCCCCTCCGCGGAGCGGCACCTCTTGAGGACGACCCTTCCGCGGTCTCAGCATGTCCGTGGCAGCACGCCCCCCGCCAGTGAAGACGAGCACCCCGCCCTGCATGGGAACGAGGCAGGGTCGGCGCGGGCAGGCAACCCCCACCCGACGCCACCGCACTGACGCTACGGAGCGGCGGAGTCGCGCGGGCGGGCCCCCCACCCGACACCACCGACCCACGCACCGACGCTACGGAGCCGACGGGCGGGCCACGCTGCCGCCCAGCCGCTGCTCGATGAGCGCGCGGGCCCGCGAGTCCCGCACGTCGCGCAGGTGACGCATCCACCAGTTCCGGGCCTCATCCTGCTGGTCCCGCTGCCAGTAGACCTCGCCCAGCTTCAGCGCCAGCTCCGGGTCCGGGTTCGCCTCGAACGCTTGCCGGTAGCTGGTGGCGGCCATGTCGAGCTTCCCCCGCTCCAGGGACTGATCGCCATCCTGGGCGTGCTTCTTGGACAGCTCCAGGTTGCGATCGGGCGCCGGAATCAGCCGCTCGTACAGCGGCTGGTCCGCATCCGAGGGGATGACGCTCCCCGTCCTGCCGGGAACCGGGGCGTTGGAGGGAATCGCGAAGGGCGAGCCCCCGCCCTTCCCCGCACCCTGCGTGTAATAGATGTAGGCGTAGAAGAGCCCCGCGCCCAGCACCAGCAGCACGGTCAGCGACTTGAAGAAGAACGCCAGTCCACCCCCACCGACGCCGGGCTGCGTGGGGACGACGGAGTCCGTCTTCTCCCGCGTCGCGGGCATCACGTCGGCGCCCGAGGGCAGCGGCGAGAGCACGTCCGGAAGCGCGCGGACGGTGGCCTCCACCGTCATCTCGCTGCCCCACCCGGGGGCCGTAGCATCCCGGGCATCGTCGGGGCGGCCGCCGGACTTGCGCGGCAGCGGCGCCAGCACGGCCGAGGGCTGGGGACGCCGCGAGCCCGCCGCCTCGCGACGGCGCTCCTTCTCCACCGCCAGCAGCTCCGCGCGGAAGGCCTCCGCGTTCGCCGGGCGATCATCCGGGTCCTTGGAGAGCGTGCGCAGGATGAGCCGCTCCATCGCCGGGGAGATGCGCGCGTCGGGCCGACGCCGCGTCGGGGGCGGCGGCTCCTCGGTGAGGTGCTTGGTGGCGAAGCCCACCGCCGAGTCGGACTCGAACGGCAGCAGCCCCGTCATCAGCTGGTAGAGGATGACGCCCACCGCGTACAGGTCCGAGCGGTGGTCCAGCTGCGCCCCGCGCGCCTGCTCCGGCGACATGTACTCGGGCGTGCCGCAGACGAAGCCCGCGCGGGTGAGCGCCGGACCGTCGTCCGTGGAGTCGGTGATCTTCGCGATGCCGAAGTCGAGCACCTTGACGAAGTCCGGCTCGTTGCGCCGCTGCTCCACCATGATGTTCTCGGGCTTCAAATCCCGGTGGATGACGCCCGCGCCGTGCGCGTCCGACAGCGCGCCGAGCACCTGGCTGACGATGCGCACCACGCGCGCCTCGCCCAGCGGCCACTCGCGGCTCAGAATCTGGTGCAGGTCCTGCCCCGCCACGTACTCCATGGCGATGAAGAGCGCGCCGTCCTCGGCCTGGCCGAAGTCCAGCACGCTGATGGAGTTGCGGTGGTTGAGCCGGCTGGCCGCCTTGGCCTCGCGCTGGAAGCGCGCCACGGTGCGCTCGTCCGACAGCAACGTGTGCCGCAGCACCTTGAGCACCACCACCTTGTCGAGGGAGATCTGCCGGGCCCGGAACACCCTGCCCATGCCCCCCTCGCCGATGAGGGCCTCGACCCGGTACTTCTGGGCAATCGTCATGCCGACGTAATCGTCAGCATCCGCCGTGCGCACGAGGGTCGCGCCGCAGGCCGGGCAGAAACGGGAGGATTCTTGGGCGTCAGCGCCGCAGGAGGGGCAGTGCAAGTCAAACGTCCCCGAAGGGTGGGGCTGGAAGTTCACCACGTCGCTCGGGTGATGAGCAAGCCGCGCGCAATGCGAGCAACCGCGCTCCACCCCTGGTAGAACCCGCCCAGCCCCATGGAAGCGATGGAATACTGCCCCCGCTGCGACACCGAGAACCCCCGGGATGCCACCGTCTGCCGAGCCTGCGGCTCGCCGCTGCGCTCCGGCACCATGGTCATGGCCGTGGCCAGCCTGTCCTCGCGGCCCCAGGTCTCCATCCGCGTGGTGCGGGCCGATGGCGGCCCCGAGTCCGTCGTCCGCATGCAGCGCGACACCCTCACCTGCGGTCAGCAGGGTGACATCCCGCTCCCGGACGACCCCTTCATCATGCCCGTGCAGATGCGCTTCTTCTTCTCCGGCGCGCGCCTGGCCGTGGAGGACGTGGGAGGCGCCAACGGCGTCTTCGTCCGCCTGCGCCAGGAGCGGGAGCTGTCCCCCGGGGGCGAGCTGCGTCTGGGTCGGCAACGGCTGGTGCTGGAGCCCATCCCCACCGCGACACCCGGCCCGGGAGGCACCCAGGTCTGGGGCTCACCGGATCCCGGCTACCGCCTGCGGCTCATCCAGCTGCTGGAGGGGGGCCTGAAGGGCGCGGCCTATCCGCTCCGCGAGGGCGACAACCTGCTGGGCCGCGAGCAAGGCGACCTCACCTTCCCCACTGACGGCTTCGTCTCCGGCCGGCACGCGGTGCTGCAGGTGCGCCAGGACCGGCTGACGGTGCGCGACGTGGGCTCGTCCAACGGCACCTTCATGCGGCTGGCCGGCCCGACCTTCGTCGACAACGGTGACCACTACCTCATCGGTCGGCAGCTCTTGAGGGTGGAGATCCAGGCACCGCTGGCCTGAGGCACCGCCCCGCGCTTTGACTCCCCGGGCCGCACGGGACATCTCCTCCCGCGCGGCCCCAGGACCCCACGGCCATCAGCCGTAGGACTTCTCCTTCTTCTCCTGCTCTTCCTTGCAGCGGATGCAGAGCGTCGTCACCGGACGCGCCTCCAACCGCTTGGGGGAGATGTCCTCCTCGCAACGCTCGCAGACGCCGAACGAGCCGTTCTCGATGCGCTCGAGCGCCTTATCAATCTTCTGCAGCAGGAACTTCTCGCGGTCGCGGAGTCTGAACACCATCGACTGCGCATACTCGGAAGAGGCCAGGTCGATCTCGTCGGGGAGATCGTCGGTGTCGAAGCTCGACTCCTCCACCAGGGTCTTCTTGGCGCTCTCGAGCAGGCTCGCCTTGCTGTCCTCGAGCATCTTCTTGTAACGCTTGAGATCTTTCTGGTTCACAGCCTTCGCTCCAGTACGCGAGGGTTTTTGGGCCCTGTCCCCCAAAAAAAGGGCCCGAAAGCTTTATTCAGGGAGCCTTCGGTGTCAAGCTGACGTGGTCACGAACTGCGGGTGAAGGGAGGGGCGTTTGAGCGAGAACACGAAGTTCGATCGGGAGTTCCTGCGCTCGGCCCTCTCCCTGGCCGCGAAGAGTGACGTCGATCACTTCCTCTACATCTGCGACACGCCCATCCCTCCCGAGGAGCTGCGCGGCAGGCCTGCTCGCAAGAAGCTCGTGTACGCGGTGACGCTGGACAAGCTGGCACAGGAGCACCAGCTCAAGAAGGTCCGCGCGCTCGTCATCCCCGCCTACGACTACTCGCGCACCGAGCGGGTGAAGGTGGCGCTCGTCTCCGCGCTCTCCCAGGGGGCCTTCAAGGAAGGCGACCTGGTGCTCTGCATGACGGGGCGAGTGGGCCGCGCTCCCGACACGCTGATGCAGATGCGAATCGGTGGCTCGTTGGATGACCGGCTCGCCATCGAGGGCGTGAAGCTGGGCGAGGAGTTCAACTCCCAGGTGGTGGACGCGCTCATCCAGCTGGCGCTGCAGATCGGCCAGGAGGGCTTCGAGGGTCACCCCATCGGCACCATCATCACCATCGGCGACCACACGACGGTGCTGGAGAAGAGCCGGCAGATGACCATCAATCCGTTCCAGGGCCTCTCCGAGGCGGAGCGGAACGTGCTGGACCCGAAGATTCGCGAGGCCATCAAGAACTTCAGCGTGCTCGACGGCGCCTTCGTCATCCGCGAGGACGGCGTGGTGCTGGCCGCGGGGCGCTACCTGTCCTCCGCGGACGAGGCGGTGAAGATTCCGCTCGGCCTGGGCGCCCGGCACGCCGCCGCCGCGGGCATCACCTCCACCACGCACTGCATCGCGCTGGTGGTGAGCCAGACGTCCGGCGCGGTGCGCCTCTTCAAGGGCGGCAACATCGTCCTCGAGCTCCACCAGACGGCACGCCGGACCTGAAGCCTCAGTCCGCCTTCTCCCGCAGCTCCTCGCGGTAGACCTCCGCCAGCGCGTGCGCGCGCTCCACCTCGTCGCGCGCCGCGTCCACCACCAGCGCCTGTTCGAAGCGCGCCACACGCTCCTTCAGCGCGTCGGTGACGATGCCGCCCATCACCAGGCGCGCGGAGGCGCTCTCCCGCTCACGGCGCAGCTCCTCCACGCGCTCGCCCAGCTCCGCGGCGGCCTCCAGGAGCAGCGCACCGTCGGCCTCGGCACGCTCCAGCGACTCGCGGGTGGAGGCGAGGAGTGCCTCGGCCTGGACGCGGTCCTTCTTCAGCACGGCCACCGCCTTGGCGTCGGAGCGGGACTCCGCGGTGGCGCGGCGCGCGTCCAGCTCCGTGAGGCGGCGCGTGTAGCGCTCCACGGCGCGGGTGAGCTCTCCCTTGAGGGCGAGCAGCGTGGCCGCGGACTTGCGCAGCTCGGAGGCCTGCCGCTCCAGGTTCTCGAGCAGCTCGTCGAAGGCGGCCAGCGGGTCCACTGGCCGGGAGCGCTCCTTCTTGCGTTTCCAGAGGCCGAAGAACATGGCGTGCGGCAAGCCTAACCGAAGGGGCGGCACAACAGCCGCACTCGTGACAGCGCGTCCTCCACCGAGGGTCCGCCGACGGACAGCGCCGCGAGGTAGCGCGCGGGGGTCAGCCCATACACCGTGAGCAGGTGCTGGAGGAGCACGACGCTCTCGGTGGCGCGCTTGTCCGCGGGAGCCAGGGACGTGGCCTCCACCAGCGCGCCGAGGATGTCCACCACCCGGCCCACCACGTCCGCGCCAGGAACCTGCCCGCCCTCGGGTCTGGGGGGCGATTCAGGGAAGAGCGCCTCGAACGAGGCCTCCACCGCGACAGGCGTGTTCGAGCCGCGTCCGCTCGCCACGGCCTCGAGCGCCTCCAGGTGCGGCGCGAGCAGCTCCAGCGCGTCCGGCGTGGCGGGTACGTCACGCGGCAGCAGCGTGCGCCAGGGTGTGTCGAACTCGGTGCGGGCCCAGAGGATCTCCTCGTCGGAGAGGTGGTGGTAGAAGGCGCGCAGCCCGGAGGCCCGCTGCTCGCGCACCAGCGAGCGCAGGTCCGGGTTCTCCTCGCCCAGGGAGATGAAGCTCAGGGCGATGTCCAGCGAGCCCATGGGCGCGCGCGTGCGCCGGATGAGGTCCAGGTCCACGCGGTCCTCACCGTCGGTGACGAGCACCACGGTGGCGCGCGCCAGGTACGGGTCCCTGCCCTGCGCGGCGCGGATGGAGTCGAAGGCGGACATCAGCGCGAGCGAGATGTCCGTCTGCCCCTCCGCGGGCGAGTCGCGGAAGAGGCGCTCTATCTGCCGGGTGGCCTCGACGGCCGTGTCCACGCGGGCCAGCTCCGTGGGCACGTCGTTGAAGAAGCTGAAGTAGAGCGGGTCGAACGACTCGCCCCTGCGGGCCTTGACGCGCAGGTTGTTGAGCTCGGCGATGATGAGGGCGTCACGGAAGCGGGCGCGGGCGCCATGCATGGAGCCGGACGCGTCACAGACGTAGACGCGCACGGCGGTGCGCTTCACCTTCTTCGACTGCGGTGGCGGCGCGTCCTCGACGTACGCCCGCACCAGCTGCCGGTTGGCGGCGAGGTCCCTCAGGAGCATGCGCGGGTCCGTCAGCACGAAGTTGTTCACCTCGTGCAGGGCGCCTGTCGTCTCGAAGGTCATCGTCTGCGTGGGATAGGGCACGCGGCGCGCCACACGCCGGGCGGTCTTCGTCTCCGCCAGGACGATCTCCTCGGAGAGCGCGTCCTCCACGTCGAAGTACCGGGCACAGCCCGCGGCCAGTTCGAAGGTCGCGAGCTGTTCGGGGCGCAACGAGAAGGCCAGGTCGGCCAGCAGCTCGTCCGGGCGGGGCGCGTCGACCTCGGGCCGCGCCGGCTGGGGCGCCTCGCCGAACCAGTCGGCCAGGGCGTCGCGCTCCGCGTTCTCCACCATGACCGTCAGGTGCGTCCGCGTGGGGAGCAAGGGCTCCAGGCTCGAGCGGGCCGCGGAGGCCAGCTCCAGGTCCCCTGCTTCCAGGGCCCGCTCATAGAGGCCACGCAGCGAGCGATAGGCCACCTGGGGCTCGTGGCGCGCGGTGTGCCGCACGTGACGCAGCAGCTCCTCGAGCGAGCGGACCGCGGGCACCGCGCGCGTGCGCTCCCGCGCCTCGGCCACGTCGCGACGCAGCGGCAGCGCCCGCTCCCGGTCATGGTCCGCCCCCAGTCGCAGCAACATCTCATGCGCCAGGTCCAGGTCCCTGCGCTTCTGCACGACGTCGGCGACATTCTCCCGGGCCCGTGTCGCGAAGTACTCGGCCACCGCCATCCGCGCGCTGCTCGGAGGCCGCTGGGGTCGGCTCGCGGACGCTGGACGTTCGTAGACGACGAAGTCCTCGTCCGGGAGGTCCTCCGTGCAGGGCCGCAGGAAGAGGTCGGCCACCTTCACCGCGCGAGCGAGCCGGACGAAGGCCCGCTCGAGGATGGAGAGTGTCCCCGGGGGCAGCACTCCCGCCCGACATGCCCGCTCCACGCGGCCCAGACGCTCCTCGAACTCCCCGAGCGCCTGTCCCGCGCGGGCCTGCAGGCCCTGGGACAGCGAGCCCGCGCGCCCGCGACGAGCCCCCAGGGCATGCAGCAGCAGGGCATCCGCCGACGTGTGGACTCCCACGCGGTCCAGCTCGCGGTCCAACGCCTCGAGAACTGGCAGCGACAGGTCCCCGGTCCCCGTGACCTTCCGGCCGAAGGGCCACCACCGTGGCCCGCCCGCTGCAGGTGGAGGCTGACGAAGCGCGTCCAGCCGCGCTCGCAACTCGGTGAGCCGCCGCGAGAGCATGCTCAGCCCCGCCTCTCGGCACTATGCGGCCCGGGTGCGCTCATGCCGCGGCCCGGCGCTCCAGCACCTGCCGGCTGTAGCGCCCGAAGTCCTCTTCGATGCCATGGAGCAACGTCCCCAGACGACGCGCGTTCTCCCCCACCTCTCCCGGCAGCCCCGAGAGCAGTGACAACACGCCCTTGAGCCGCACCAGCTCGCCTTCCTTCAACGCCAGCAACGGGAAGCGGCTGCGGACCAGCCGGTCCACGGTGCGCTCCACCTCGCTGCGCTCCTTCAAGGCCTCCGGCGCCGGCAGCGAGGTGAGCAGCTGGGTCAACCAGCTGCGCAGGAACTTCACCCGCGACTGGAGGAAGGCGAGCTCCGCCTGGGCCACCGCCGCGCGAGCCTCCTCCGAGAAGAACGCCGACGCCCCACCGCCACGGGTGAACGCGAGCTGTCCGTCCAGCCCCAGCAGCGCGGCCAGCTCTCCGTCCGGCGCCCTGGCGGAGAACTCACCGCGATAGAAGACGTACGCATCGCCGTTGATGACCGAGGCCGCCGCGGGAGGAGGGCTCGCCACCTCGCGAGTGAGCGCCTTGGCGTGCTCCCGCAGACGTCCGTCGAGGATGCCCTGACACTCGCGCATCACCACATCCACCGGGAGGCCCTCGCGTCGGAGGTTCTCGACCACCGACTGCACGGCGCGGCCGTACTGCTCGACGCGCTCGAACGGCGTGGAGGACAGGACCTCGCGCGCATACGAGAGTCCCAGCGGCAGCAGCAGCTCCTCCTTGAAGCTGCGCTGGCTGGGGTCCAGCGCGATGAGGGACTGCTCCAGCTGGGACAGCCGACGCGAGTCCGCGGCCAGCGCCTCCAGCGGCTCCTTGCGGCCTCGCGGCGAGGCCCCCTGGAAGGCCACCGTGGCCCGGCGCCGCAGCGCGCCCACCACCCGCTTGCGCGCGTCGACCTCCACCTTGCGCAGCCGCTCCACCGTCGCCGGGGCGCCCTCGGCCAGCAGGCCCATCAGGTCGGCCATCCGCGACAGCTCCTCCTCCAGGTTGTCCGCCAGCCCGACGAGCCCCTCCAGCTTGAGGCCCTCCTCGAAGTCCGCGCTCTCCGCGGTCAGGGCAATCATCTCCAGGGCGCCCTCGAGGAAGCGCGCGGTGGCCTCGCTCAGCGGCGTCAGCCCGGGCTTCAGCTCGGGGAGGACGCGGCAGAGCTCCAGCACGTCCTGGAACGAGGTCAGCAGGGACAGGCCGCCGCGCCCCTCGCCCTGCCCCGCCATGCCTCGCGCCAGCCGCTGGTCCATCGCCGCCACCAGCGCGCGCGCGGCGGCCAGCAGCGGCACCCGGTTCTGCAGGTGGCGCGGACCGGGCATCAGCTTGGACATGAGGCTGCGCGCGGAGGTGGACGCGATGGCCGGCTGCCAGTTGCGCGACAGCGCCTCCACCGTGGTGGCCTCGTCCGCCGCGGCCAGCGCCTGGGCCTCGCGCTCCAGCCCGCCCCCCAGCTCCTGGCGGACCTGGGCGATGACCTCGTCGAACGTGCGCTGCTCCAGCCGGACGATTTCGAGCTGCGCGCGCTCCCTCGGGTCGACCACGGACTTGAGCAGCGCGTCCGTCTCCGTCGAGGGCGGCCCTCCGAGCAGGAAGAACCAGCGCAGCGCGTCCAGGTCCTCCACGGAGGCCTCCAGCGGGCGCTCGGGCCGCCGGTAGATCTGATCCCGGACCACCGCCGCCTTCAGCGCCCACAGCGCCTTCACCGCCGAGCGCTGGGAGAAGTACTTCGTCGGCACGTAGTCGGGCAGCTTGGACACGTGCGACGTCAGCGCGCGCTCCAGCGCGTCCGTCAGGAGCTCCACGCCCTCCATCACCACGCTGGGCACCCGCACGCGCGCGACCGCGTCCTGGAGCAGGTCCACCTGCTGCAGCGAGAGCGGCGCGCGCAGGTCCGCTCGCGCGCCGTGCTCGAAGCGCTGGAGCATGGCCGCCCGGCTCTCCTTCCGGGCGAAGGACTTGGGCACGAAGCTGATGAAGCTCAGCCGGTCCGCGAAGGCCAGGAGCAGCTCCGGCGAGCGCGCCAGCACCTCGGAGAGGTACCGGTTGCTCGTCATCACCACGCACTCGGTGCGGCCCGCCGTCACCCGCCGCCCGTGCTTGAGCTCGCGCTCGAACAGCACGTTGAGGATGGAGCGCAGCAGCATGTCCCGGCCGTCGAAGACCTCGTCCAGGAACGCGTGCTGCGAGCCCAGCATGCCCTCGTCGGTGAGGTACTCCGTGCGCCCCGTCTCCGTCAGGACCTTGAAGTCCACCGGCCCCAGCAGGTCCGTCTGCACGGTGGACTCCGCCAGTTGCTTGGAGAACAGCGACGGCAGTCCCGTCTTCTCGTCGATGATGCGCCCCAGCACCGCGCTGGCGATGGCGCTCTTGGCCGTCCCCGGCGGCCCCACCACCAGCACGTGCTCCCGGCTCAGGAGCGCCAGCTCCAGCTGCGTGAAGAGCGTCTCCCGCTCCAGGTAGACATCCCGCAACTCATTGAAGAAGTGGCGAAAGGCCCGGGCGGCCTGGAGGTACGTCGTCGGCTGTGATTGCACGGACTATCCGGAGGCAGCGGGGTTGGCCCCATGCTACCCGCCGCCCTCCGTCTATTTGAAGTGGACCTCGCAACCGCCATCCGTGCAGGTCCGCCCGGCAATCCGGAACCGATAGCGCGCCACGGCCCGGTACACGACATCCACCAGCTGCCGCAGTCCGGGGACGTAATAGACGTACAACAGCTTCCCCAGGGGATGCCGGCCCAGCGCCCGGACGATGGCCTCGGCGCCCTCCATCACCCGCCCGTCCGCGCGGACCAGCTGCATGGCCAGCTCACACCGCTCCGCGCTGATGCCCGGAAAGGCCTCCAGCACGCCCTCGTCCCGGAACGAGCGCAGCTCCGTGCCCCGTCCGCCCAGCAGCCGCTGGAACTCGCGCGCCGCGCCGCTGCAGATGCGGCAGTGCCCGTCGTAGAGGATCACATCATGTCCCGGGGGTGTCGTCCTCAGCACCATCCGTGTCACCTCCACCCTGGTTCTATGTCAGCGAGAGGCCAGCGTGTCATGCAGATGCGCATGCACGGAGCGCCAGATGTCATGCTGCCGCTCGATGGGGTCCATCAGCATCATGCCCACCGACGTGGCGGGCGAGCTGCCCTGGAAGGCCGAGTACTGGCGCAGTCGCGCTCCACCCGCCCCGTCGTCCTCGAAGACGAAGCGGTTCGTCCCCCGCAGGGGATGTCCGTCCAGCGTGGTGATGTGCACGGTGTGCTTCTCCGGCTCGAGCCGGAACGTCACGGGCGCCCAGACGGGCGGAGGCCCCTTCTCCTCCAGGAACACCTTCGCCCCGTCCGCCAGCGCGCCCGTGGCCGGCTGGAGCCGGATGCCCGCGGCCTCGAACACCGGACCGGGATTGCGCACGAGGTAGTCCCACGCCACCTCCGGCGCCACGCCGGGCAGGACGCTGGTGTAGTCCGTCAGGGAGGTGGGAGCCCCCTCGAGGGGAGGACTCGGGTCCAGCAGCCGCAGGTGCCCTCGCGCGTAGGCGTCCACCACCGTCCCCTTCCCCAGCAGCAGGCTCGCCGCGGCCGCCTCGGACTGGGCGACCGTCAGGGCTCCCTGCTTCATCTGCTCCCGCACGTTGCCCGTGGGGCGTGGAGGAAAAGCGCCCCCCACCGCGAAGTCGAAGTCGTTCGGTGTCCCCGTCATGGGACCGCATCGGGGCCCCACCCCAGGCGAGACACCGCCACCGCTCGAGGCTGGCCCCCGGAAGACCTCCAGCGTGCTGGCCTCCTGCCACGCGGACGCGGACTGCGTCTTCCTCGTGGCCGACGCGTCGACGGGGAGCGCTCCGGGCTCGGGCTCGATGTTCAGCGCGAGGACGGACGACTGCTGGGACAGGACTCGGGACATGCGGGCACCTCACGAGACTGCGTGGAGCCGCCCCACGTTGCATCCCCCTCACCCACGCTCGCCCCAGTGTCCTCGGGCGTTTGCGTCAGCGCCGCGTCTCGCTCCACATACGCCCATCCCGACTCCCGGAGGGCCGGCCGCACGCGCCCGCAAAGCGGAAGGGCCGGCCCCCCGCGTGGCGGAGGTACCGGCCCTTCTGACTCAACGCACGGGCCTCACGGCCCCGGCATCACGACTGGCGGAACTCGGCGTCCACCACGTCGTCCTTCTTCGCGCCCGGCTGCGCGCCAGGAGCAGCCCCCGGAGGCGGCTCGCCACCCGGCGCCCCGCCCGTCGCCTTGTACATCTCCTCGGCGGCCTTGTAGCTGGCGGCCTGGAGCTTCTCGAGCGCGGACTTGATGGCGTCCTTGTCCTGGCCCTCGCGGACCTTGTTGAGCTCCGCCACCCCGTCCTCGAGGCCCTTCGCCACATCCGCGGAGAGCTTCTCCTTGTTCTCCTTGATGAGCTTCTCGGCCCCGTAGGCCTGGGCCTCCGCCTGGTTCTTCAGCTCCACCAGCTCCCGCTTGTCCTTGTCGGCCGCCTCGTTCTCGCGGGCCGCGGCGACCATCTTCTCCACCTCGTCCTTCGCCAGGCCCGAGGACTGGGTGATGGTGACCTTCTGCTCCTTGCCCGTGGCCTTGTCCTTCGCGCTCACGTTCAGGATGCCGTTGGCGTCCAGGTCGAACGTCACCTCGATCTGCGGCACGCCACGCGGCGCCGGGGGCAGGCCCGTCAGGTGGAAGCGGCCCAGGCTCCGGTTGTCGTTCGCCATCTCGCGCTCACCCTGGAGCACGTGGATCTCCACCTGCGACTGGCCGTCCGCGGCCGTGGAGAACGTCTCCGACTTGCGCGTGGGGATGGTGGTGTTGCGCTCGATGAGCTTGGTCATCACCCCGCCCAACGTCTCCACGCCCAGGGACAGCGGCGTCACGTCCAGCAGGAGGATGTCCTTCACCTCGCCGGAGAGCACGCCCGCCTGCACCGCGGCGCCCACCGCCACGACCTCGTCCGGGTTCACCGAGCGGTTCGGCTCCTTGCCGAACAGCCGCTTCACCGCCTCCTGCACCTTCGGGATGCGCGTGGTGCCACCCACGAGCACGACCTCGCTGAGGTCCTTCAGGTCCAGGCCCGAGTCCTTGAGGCACTTGCGGCACGGCTCCAGCGAGCGCTCGATGAGGTCGTCGATCATCGCCTCGAACTTGGCGCGCGTGAGCTTGACGTTCAGGTGCTTGGGACCCGACGCGTCCGCCGTGAGGAACGGCAGGTTGATGTCCGTCTCCGTCGCGCTCGACAGCTCGATCTTCGCCTTCTCCGCCGCCTCCTTCAGGCGCTGGATCACCATCTTGTCCTTGGTGACGTCCAGCCCCGTGTCCTTCTTGAACTCGACGACCAGCCAATCCATGATCCGCTGGTCGATGTTGTCACCGCCCAGGTGCGTGTCACCGTTGGTCGCGAGCACGTCGACGACGCTCTCGCCCACCTCCAGGATGGACACGTCGAACGTGCCGCCGCCGAAGTCGTAGACGGCGATCTTCTCGTCCTTCTTCTTGTCCAGGCCGTACGCCAGCGCCGCCGCGGTCGGCTCGTTCACGATGCGCCGCACCGTCAGGCCGGCGATCTCACCCGCATCCTTGGTCGCCTGGCGCTGGGCGTCGTTGAAGTACGCCGGGACGGTGATGACCGCCTCCGTCACCTTCTCGCCCAGGTAGTTCTCGGCGGCCCGCTTCAGCTTCAGCAGCACCTGCGCGCTGATCTCCGGCGCGCTGGACTGCTTGCCATCCAGGTCCACGCGCGCGTCGCCATTGGGGCCGCGGGAGACCTTGTAGGGCACCAGCTTGGTCTCCTCGGAGACCTCGTCGAACCGGCGACCCATGAAGCGCTTGATGGAATAGATGGTGCGCTCGGGGTTCGTGATGGCCTGGCGCTTCGCCACCTGGCCGACCAGGCGCTCGCCATCCTTCGTGAACGCGACCACCGAGGGCGTGATGCGGCTGCCTTCCTCGTTGACGATGACCTTGGGCTCGCGACCCTCCATGATCGCCACCACGCTGTTCGTGGTGCCCAGGTCGATCCCAATAATCTTGCCCACGGTTCGTATCCTCCGGAAATGACTGCGTTTTCTTCAAAAGCTCCTGATGTACGCCCAACGTAACCACCCACCCCCGGGTGTCAAACCAGGCAGTGGTGTCGGCTCCTCACGCCTCAAGGTGATGCTCCTGGGTGCGTAGCGCAGTGCGCATGAGGCCGCCTGCCGCGTCACGCCATCGCCACCTTCACGCCACGGGTGCGTAACCCGCTCTACACCCCCGTCACCCCGAGGTAGCAACCGGCCGGCCTTTGGCACAGCAACCAACGTTGCAACCCCCTGGAATGACGTGCCTGCCTGCCTGCTGACGCCCCGCGTCACCCGTTGGCAATGAAAGTGCACAGTACGGCCAGCGTCGATGTCGGGTCCCCCCACCCGCACCTACCCTGGAGCATGTCCCCATGCTGGTTCAGCCCCTGCGCTCTCCGGACCTCCGCCGCGCCCCCTCGGCGGAAGTCTCCGTCGAACCCAAGGTCGCGGTGCTGCTCAACGCCAACGCCCGGAAGGTGGACGCCCGGGTGGTGAAGTCCCTGTCGCACGTGGTGCCGGAGCAGGACCTGTTCCTGTCGCGCTCGGAGCTGGACGGGCGCCGCATCGCGCAGACGGTGCTCGAGCGGGGCTACCCGATGGTCTTCACGGGCGGCGGTGACGGGACGTTCATGGGCTTCGTGAACGAGGTGCTTCAGCAGGTGGGCCCGCGAGGCCGCTTCGCCGGCCAGCCGGTGCCCCGCTTCGGCATCCTCAAGCTCGGCACGGGCAACGGCATCGCCAACCACGTCAACGCCTCCGGCACCCGGGGCGACGGCATCCTGAACGACGTGCTGCGCGCCCGCACGGGTGAGGTGCCCGGCTTCCGCCCCATGGACCTGCTGATGGTGGACGGGCAGCGCGCGCCGTTCGCCGGCCTGGGCGTGGATGGCAAGGTGCTCAACGACTACATCTGGGTGAAGGAGAACCTGGGCAAGGGGCTCTTCAAGAGCGTGCTCACGGGCAGCGGGGGCTACTTCTCCGCGGTGGCGTGCAAGACGGTGCCGCACTACCTGACGAACTCGACCTGGGTGGAGTGCGAGGTCGTCAACGGCCCGTCGAGCGAGGCCTACCGCCTGGGCCCGGATGGCCAGCCCCAGGGTGCGCCGCTGGCGCCCGGCGACGTGCTCTTCCGCGGGAAGCTGATGATGGCGGCGGCGGGCACCATGCCCTTCTACGGCTATGGCCTGCGCATGTTCCCCTTCTCGTGCGGCCGTCGCGGCTTCATGCAGCTGCGCCTGGGCCAGGTGACGCCCACGCAGGTGCTGGCGAACCTGCCGCGCATGTGGGCCGGCCGCTGGTTCCCGGAGGGTCTGCACGACTTCCACGTCCGCGAGGCCACCATCCGCTTCGCGCGCCCCATGCCCTTCCAGGTCGGCGGCGACGCGGCCGGCTACCGCGACCAGGTCAGCCTGTCCGTCGCGCCCGAGTCCATCGAGCTGGTCGACTTCAACGGCGCGCTGAACTAGGCGCCACGTCGGCAGCTGAAGCGCACGCGCCCTCCCAAGGGGCGCGACTCCAACGCACCGCCGCCTTCACGTCGCCCGGGCACCGGGCGATGCAGCCATGCGACGAGGATGCAGCGAGGCGCCCAGGACGGACGGAGGCGCTCCCGGACACGCGGGGTGACGTGAATCAGCCGCGGTCGCGCGAAGCCGGGGGCTTCTCGCCCGGCTCCTTGCGGCGTCCCACCAGGAACGCGTAGCTGACGCTGGCCTTGCCGTTGCTCTCGCGGTGCAGCGCCAGCTCCTCGCGCAGCGACGAGGCCTGGGGGCCCGACGTCGGACGCAGGCTGGCCTCCACCTCGCGGTAATAGTCGTCGAGCTCCGTGTCGTGCAGCGTCTCGGCCGACTCCGGCTCGAACCCGCCCATCTCCAGCGACATGAGCAGCTCACGCGGCAGGAGCAGCGGCGCGCCCAGACGGCGCTCCCACAGCTCGGCGGCGGCCTTGGGGACCACGCGCCCCACCCTTGCGGGGAAGGTCATCCCCAGCCGCCCGCGCTTGGCGAGCAGCGGCCGCAGGACGGACATCGTCCCCTTCAGCGTGTAGAGCACCCGCCCCGGGATGAGGATGGCGTCGAAGGCACCGTCTGGCAGCCCGAGGGAGTCCAGGGCCACGCCCCGGACCTCGATCCGGTCGCCGAGGCCCTGGTTGCGGACCCGCTCCCGGGCGGCGGCGACATGAGACTCGTCCGTGTCGCCGGCCATGACGGTGCAGCCCATCTCCCGGGCCAGGACCAGGGCGGCGCTGGCATCCGGGCCACACCCGAGCACGAGCACCTGCGAGCCCGGCTCCAGCTGGGCCACCTTGGCGAAACGCCGGGTCACGTCGTCCGAGCTGAACGCGCGCCGGGCGTCCGCGGGGTGGTACAGCGGAAAGGGCTCTGCCGGGCTCATGGACTCCTCATATACCCAACCCCGTCCGGACTTCCAGAGACGGACGAGAGGGAGCCCCCTCCCGAGCCCCTGGCGTCACAGGTGATAGATGACGCGCGGGTCCTTGTGGAGCAGGTCGTAGATGGCCCGGCGCTGCTCCTCCGACAGCAGGTACACCGACACGCTCAGCGAGACATAGGTGCCCTTGCTGCTGGGCTGCTCGCTGATGGAGTCCGGGGAGATCTCCGTGCCCATGGCCCGGCGGAACAGCTCCCTGACGTGCTCCGCGAAGCCAGGGCCCTGCTTGCCCATCACCTTGAAGGTGTAGACCGAGGGGTACTCGATGAGGGGCTTCTTCTCCCCTTCTTCCGGGGGCGCGTCTCCAGGTCCGTCCTTCTTCATGACACGTCTCTATCGCTTGGGCACCCCAGGTGCCTAGAGCAGGTTGGCGGCGAGCTCGGCCAGGGCGCTGCGCTCACCCTTGGCCATCGAGATGTGCGCGGCGATCTTCTCGCTCTTGAAGCGATTGACCACGTGCACCAGGCCGTTGTTGGTCGAATCCACGTAGGGGTTGTCGATCTGGAACGGGTCCCCCGTGAGGATGATCTTCGTGTTGTCGCCCACGCGGGTGATGATGGTCTTCACCTCGTGGGGCGTGAGGTTCTGCGCCTCGTCCACGATGATGAACTGGTTGGGGATGCTGCGGCCGCGGATGTACGTGAGCGGCTCGATCTCCATCAGCCCCAGGTCCAACAGCTCGTGGTAGCCACGGCCGGCCTTCTTGTCCGCGCGGCTCAGGTTCATCAGGAACTCCACGTTGTCGAAGATGGGCTGCATCCAGGGGTTGAGCTTCTCCTCGACGCTGCCGGGCAGATAGCCGATGTCGCGCCCCAGCGGGAAGATGGGACGGCTCACCAGGAGCTTCTGGTAGAGATTCTCCTCGGTCACCTTCTGCAGGCCCGCGGCGATGGCAAGCAGCGTCTTGCCCGTGCCCGCCTTGCCGACGATGGTCACCAGCTTGATGTCGTCGTTGAGCAGCAGGTCCAGGCAGAAGGCCTGCTCCATGTTGCGCGGGCGGATGCCCCAGGTGCCTTCCTTGCTCTGGCGCAGGAGCGGCACCAGCCGGTTCTTGAGCCCGTGCAGCCGGCCCATGGCGGTGTGGGACGGGTTCGTCTCGTCCTTGAGCAGCACGAGCTGGTTGGGGAAGAGCGTGTCCACGTCGGGCAGCTCCACCTCGGCGCCGGGCTTGTACATCTGGTCCACCAGCTCCTTGGGGACCAGCCGCTCGGTGAAGCCGGTGTACAGCTCCGTGATTTCGACCCGCTCGGTGTCGTAGTCCTGGGCGATGAGGCCCAGGGCGTCCGCGCGGATGCGCAGGTTGGTGTCCTTGGTGATGAAGACGGCCTGGGTGTCCGGCTCCTGCTCCATCAGGTCGATGGCCACCGCGAGGATGCGGTTGTCCATCAGGTTGCTGTCCGCCATGGACAGCGGCAGCTCACGGTCCGTGAAGGACACCCGCAGCATGCCACCGCGAGGCAGGGGTACGCCCTCCTTCAGCGAGCCCTCCGCGCGGAAACCATCCAGGTAGCGGGCCACGAGGCGGGCGTTGCGGCCCAGCTCGGAGAGGTCGCGCTTGAACTGGTCGATCTCCTCGATGACGTAGATGGGGATGATGACGTTGTTGTCCTCGAAGCCGTAGATGCTGCGCGGATCATGCAGGAGGACGTTCGTGTCGAGGATGAAGTTCTTTCGCATCGTGGGTTCGCGCGACCTTGATGGGTACGGGTGCGACCGCTGGTGACCGTGCGACGTGGCTATGCCTGACGCTCACTCCAATATACGCAGCGGCTCCCACGGAAGCAGCCGTGTTCGTGCGTGAACGCGGGCTGTTCGAAACCCCACGCCCCGCACCGGTCCTCCCGTCGAAGCGTTCGCTGAGGGGGGGACGTGGGCTGGCCGACACTCCGGGGGCGCGCGGCTCAGTGGGCCAGCACGGGGGCGAGCGGATCATACCCGAGCAGCTCCGCCAGCCGCTCGGGCGGAGGCCCCGGGGGCATGCGCTGCCAGGGGAAGCGCTGCTGGAGCGCCTCCTCGTCGAGCGTGAGGGGCTGTCGTCCGGTCTGCTCGCGTGCCTCGGCCCAGCGCTTCGCGTCGAACGTGCGGATCAACCGGCGGCTCAGGGGCGCGAGCATGGGCATGGGGGTGAAGGGAACGGGCTGCCCTTCCGCGTCGCGCAGGCAGCCCAGCTCCACGGCCCACGCGAGCAGCCAGCGCGGGCGGCCTCTTCCGGCGTCGCGCATGGCGAGGAAGCGGCCCTGGGCGGCGCCGTCCACGAAGAGGAAGCGCCGGTCATAGACGCTGGCGGCGGCGAAGGTGGAGGGCGTGAGGGCCAGCGCCTCCGCGCCGATGCGGCGGGCCATGAGCATGAGCACCTCGAGCAGCTGCGCGGAGAGCGCGAGCCCGGGGTGGCTCTGGCCAGGGAGCGGCGGGCGGTGCCAGTCGAAGGGGCGACCCGGGTTCTGGAGCAGGAGCGCGTCCACGTAGAGCAGGGGCGCGGTGGCGAGCGCGTCGCCCAGGCCGACCTCGGCGCCGGTGGCCATGCGCAGGGAGAGGTCGGCGACGGGGGCGTAGAAGCGGCGGCTCCAGAGGATGACGCGGGGGCGGAAGGGGTCCTCGCCCTGGACGCGCAGCTCCACGGGGCCCACGCGCTCCTCGGCGCGCTGGATGAGGCCGTAGGCGCGCAGGACGCGCTCGAGGCCCGGGTGGCTGTAGGTGCCGAAGAGCAGGCCGACGCGGGACTTCTGCGAGTCGCCCAGGCCGAGGTCCTCGAGGGAGAGTTCCTCGAGTTCGGGCGCGGCCAGGTCCGCCCCGCTCAGGTGCTGATAGATGCGGCGGAAGCGGGGGTTGATGGGCAGCGTCCGAGGCATGGGGGCGTCCTCACTCAGTCGTAGCGGATGTCGACGATGGACAGCTCGATTTCACCGCGGGGGCGGCGCACCTCCACGGTGTCGCCCACGCCCTTGCGCAGGAGGGCGCGTCCAATGGGGGACTCCACGCTGATGCGACCTCCGGCGGCGTCGATCTCGTCGGACCCGACAATCTGGTACGTGGTGCGCTGGCCGTCCTCGTCCTCCAGGGTGACGGTGGCGCCGAAGTAGACGTGTGCACGGTCGGTCTGTTCAGCAGGCGTGACGATGGTGGCGGTGTCCAGGCGGCGCTGGAGGAAGCGGATGCGGCGGTCGATTTCGCGCAGGCGCTTCTTGCCGTAGATGTATTCGGCGTTCTCGGAGCGGTCGCCCTGGGCGGCGGCGGCGGAGACCTCGGCGGTGACCTTGGGGCGCTCCTCGTTGAGCAGGCGGATGAGCTCCCGGTGCATCCGCTCGGCGCCCGAGCGGGTGAGGTAGCGACGGAACGGAGCCTTCTCCTCGCCGTCCTCGGCCTCCAGGTCATCGTGCTCATCTGGGGAGAGGTCCTGGGACATGGGAGTTGTATACCGCCGATGGCTGACGGAGGTGGGGGCCGAGAGGACGGGTGTGCCCGAAGTGACGAGCGCGCCACTGTCAGGATGCCGGACGTGCGCTCGCCAGTGGAAAGCGCGAAGGAGTGCTGGTAGGAAGCGCCTGCCTCCGGGGCCCAGGAGGGTTGCCCGAGGATTTTGGACAAAAGAATAGTGCGAGTCGCTAGCTCAGATGGTAGAGCACCGGCCTTTTAAGCCGAGGGTCGGGGGTTCGATCCCCCCGCGACTCATGCAGTGACGACGTCCCCGTCGTCTAGAGGCCCAGGACGCTGGCCTTTCAAGCCGGTAACACGGGTTCGAATCCCGTCGGGGACATGTAAAAACGCGGGGTTGGACGGTGCGAACTGTCCAACCCCGTTCGTTTTTGACCGCTGAGTGGCGTTACTACGGCGTTACGCCAGTCCGGGTAACGACACGAGCGCTCTTAGGTGAAGTTCGACGAGCGCGAGCCGACACAGGCCAGCAAGTCGGGGGACCTCTTCTCTCCTGGCCAAGCGAGCGCGCTGCTGGCGCTACTCCGGATCGAGGCTCCAGGCGCCTTCTGCCCAGCGCTTCAACGCCTCCTGAGCCTCAAAGGGAATGAGCCCTTCGCCCTTCGCCGCTTCTTCGAGCACGGCCTTGGCTTCTACGGTTCTGTACCGAAGCAGGTAGGTCGCAGCAGCGGTGCGCACGTCCATCCGTGGGTGCGTGAACAACTGGGCCAGCGCGTCCCGCCCTGAATCTCCGTGAGCACGCAGCTTCTTGAACGCGGCGATGCATCGATTCGCATGCTTGTTCCCGGTCTTGGCATCACCGCGCCAAATGGAGTCCGTTTGGGCGGCGACGTTCTCTGCAAACTCCTCGACCAACTGCGAAATCGATAGCGCCATTGCCCCTTCCTCAGTCGAACTTCAAGGAACCGGCCCGCCACTCTTTCAGAACCATCTCCGCATTGAACCGGGCGACCCCGGGGGGGCCATTAGCGAGTTCGCCAAGAACAGCTTCCGCAGCCTCGGGCATTGCCTCTAGGACGTGCGAAGCCGCCCATCCCCTCACGTGTGGATTCTCGCTGACCATCAAACTCGCAAGCACGCCTGTGCCCTCAGCGCCTCGTGCTCGAAGCTCTCTCCAGGCCGCGTCAATCCTGCGAAATTGTGCGTTGGTCGCTCGGTAGTCGCCGGACTCGCTCCCAGCACCATGTGCAGCGGCAGCCTCCGCATAGAGCGCACCAAGGGCTTGAAGCGACAACGACTTTGCGGGCGTCTTCATTAAGGGAGAGCTCCGAAGTCGCGAAGGATGTTCAACCCAAATTCGCGCTGAGCCTCATACGATTGAGCCCTAAGCCACTCACGCACAGTCTTGCCTCCTGAGATGCGCTGGTTCGACGAATAGAACGCGCTGACCTTCATGTGAAGTTCCTTGTCGAGCGCGACGACGTTCTCCGTGTTGTGGATCGCCTTCGGTCCGAACCTCCCCACATTGCCGTCGGTCTGCTCGACGATGTGGTGCCACTCCTTCCCCGGACCTGCGGGGCCCATCGCTCGCTTGAAGGACTTGAACGACGAGTAGGACTTCATGCCGCCAGGGCCAGCGGGTGGCGTCGAACTGGAGCCTCCTCCCTCCCCTGCGCGCTGAAGGACGATGGCGGCGCCTGGCCCACCGCTCAGCACCGCCGCAGCACGCCCCGTCGATGCGGACACGAGTCGCATGGCGACGGTGCCATCGGCGGCCAACACGAGCGCTGGGACCTCTGACGTGGCGAAGCCTGTTCCCCCCAGCGTGCGCGTCGCGGCGGACACGGTCCCCCAGGTGGCCACGAGGTTCGTCACCAGTCTGGAGACGGCCTGCACCTGCTCGCCCCGCGGCATGTACTGGAAGCGCTCCAGGTACTCGGGCGATGACTCCAGTAGTGCCACCACTGCGGCGGGCATCTCCCGGAGCGCCGCGAGGTTGTCCGCTGGTGACGTCGAGAAGAACTTGCCCACCGCGAGGGCGAGCCCGACGAACGCCTCTTCGGCCCCGTCCAGGGTGCGGCTGATGACGTCGGCATCATCGTGGACGTCGGCCAGTGGGAAGCCGTTCTCCTCCCGCAGCTCGTCGTTCAGCAACCGGAAGACGCCAGTCCGCCCATCGTAGAAGCGACCCAGTTCGAAGCCGTGCGCTCGAAAGGCCCCGTCCTTCCACTCCACATCCCCCACCCGTTGCTGTGTCCTTCCGCTATGCACCCATGCGAGGCGCCCGTCAGGCCGAAGCACCGCCAGATGGTTGAAGCGCGCCACCCGGCGCACCAGCTCCCCCCGCGACACCTCACCCGTCGCCAGCACCTCCCGCAACAGGAAGCCCACCGCGACACGCGCAGGAAACTGGCCGAGCGTCACGTCCCTCTTCAACAGCGTTTTGAGGAGTCGCGCCGCGTGAGTCGGTGAGAGAGAACTTCCCGCGACTGGCCGCGTGTCGCGCTCTTCGAGTCCCGCACTCTGAAGCAGGACATCGAACGCATCCTGCTGCCTACGGCCTGCCCCGAGGGACACAGACTCCCGGAACATGTGGCGGCGGTAGAGCGGTTGCCTCGATGAGGTGTCGGCCTCTTCGGCTTCCTGTTCGCGTTCGGGGTCCTCGCCCGAAACGCTCCACCGCTCCCCGGGAAGTCCCGCGCGCTGATGGAACGTGTCCCTGCGAGTCGACGACTCAGCCCCAGCGCAGCCCACGAACAGCAGGGCGACACCCACCACCCAAAGGCCAGCACGCATTCCTCTTCCTCTCGCAGCCTTCCACGGAAAGCCCCCAAATCCTGGCACGCACGACTGACACGTTCGAGGAAGCCAACAGTGGCCGCACGCACTCGCCGCGCAGCGAGGAGGAAGGCGACCAGGACGTCCGGACATCTGCGCGGAGGTCCATTTCCACCCTCCGCGCGAGAACCTCGGAAATCGCTATTCCGGAGGTAGCATCACCGTGTGCCCACCCTTCTACCGCGCTCATCGAAGATGGGCCGGACCTGGACGCATTCGACGCCTGCTGCTCGCGATTGGGCTCGGGACCCGCGGTGCTGCGCGACTATGTGAAGTCACTCAAGCACTCCTGGGCAGAAGCCTCGTACGTTCCCGACGCCGCGAACCTTCCAGCGGCCCGAGCCGTGGCCCGCAGGTTCCTGGAGCTGCGCGGAGAGGACTTCGCGGGCGGACTGGTCGTCCGGGCCTTCGAGCAGTTCACCACCACGGAGGCGAGGACGTGGTGGGTCCATGGACAGTGCATCCTCGTCACCGCGCATCCCGATACACCTGGTGACCTGCCGACGGGTACCAATCTCCAATCCATTGCATCTACCGTGGCAGCACTTGACCTGCCGTTCGTCACGGTCGACCTCGTGCTGCGCGCGGACGGAGTCTGGCGTGTCGTCGAGTTGGGAGACGGCCAGGTCAGCGATCGCCCGAAGAGCACATCGCCAGCTACGTTCATCGCGGCAATCGCAGGCGCACTCGGGGACTGAATCGGAGGTTCAGTCCTTCTCCAACGTCCGGAACACCGCGGGCAACTCCTGCTCACCCAGCCCCGCACCGAGGGCCCGCCGGTAGTTCTCCAACAACTCCCGCGGGAAGCGGGTGCTGATGCGCGCATCGCTGCTCAGCCGGACGATGTGTTCGAGGGCCGCGACATGGGTATTCAGACTGCACTGGTCACCCGTGAAGTCATTGCGCTCGACCATTCCCTGCGCGGCGTCGGCGGTGACAGAAATCAATCCAAGGAACGAGCTCTTCTGGGCGAAGAACAACTTCGGATCCAACCCCTCCGCCTTACACATGGCCGCGGCGTGGAGGACCGCCAGCGTGCCGCCGTAGTACGCCTCGAGAATCGCGCAGTCGAGCGTCGCCGCCGACCCAATCTTCTCATCGACATACACGGAGTTCTTCGCGATCGCCTGGAGCGCCCCCACGTGTCGCTCGAAGACAGCTCGCGACCCGGCGTAGAAGACGGTGGCGTACTCCGTGGCCACGAACGCGGGATACGCGAGGATCGCCGCATCCAGGTAGTCCACACCGTGAGCGCTCGCCCACTCCAGGCCACTGCGCGCATCCGCCGGCGACCCACTGGTGAGCTGCACGAGCGTCTTCCCCGCGAGCGCCGCTGAGACGCCCGGCGAGGAGAACAACTCCGCGCAGGCCGCGTAGTTCGACAGCGAGACGACGACAAGCTCGCGGCCCGCGACCGCCTCACTCAACTTCTCGAACGCCAGCGTTCCACTGCCCACCGCTTGCGCCTTGGCGTGGGTCCTGTTCCAGACCGCGACCTCGTGCCCAGCCGTGGCGAACGCTCGCGCCAGCGCGGTTCCCATGAGGCCACTGCCAATCACCGTCAGCTTCGTCGGACGCGTCGATGTCATCTGTCATCCCCAGGTGTGTCGTTCAAGCGCCGCACATGGATGCGGTGCGGCGCGAGTAGACCACAAGCCCGGAGGATTCAGACGCGGACCGACCGCCCGTCACGCGGCCCGGCGCTGCGGCGCACGCGATTGCTGGATGGCATCCAGCAGGCTCCGACTCGTCTCGCGATAATCGAAGGAGCGCACGGCACGCTCACGGGCCGCGCGGGACATCCGCTCACGCAGCGCCGTGTCCTGCCCGAGCCGGAGGAAGGCCTTCGCCAACCCCTCCTCGTCCCCCTGCCCCACCAGCAGCCCATCCGTCCCATCGGAAATCATGTCCGGCGTACCACCAATGATGGAACAGACCGCGGGGACACCACACGACATCGCCTCCATCACCGCGACGGGCGAAGCCTCTCCAAGCCCCGTGCTGGACAGCACGAAGGCATCCGCGCCGTGCAGCAGCTCGATGACGGCGGCCTCTCCGAGCGGCCCCACCATGTCCACATGCGCCTGCAATCCGAAACGGGCGATGGACTGACGGATCTCCTCCTCGTGAGGCCCTCGCCCGCCCAAGGTCAGGTGCGCACGCAGGCCCCGGTCCAACGCCTTGCGCAACCCCGCGAACGTATGCACGTGCCCCTTGCAGAGATTGAGTCGCCCAATCGAAACCAGGTGCAGTCCCCGAGGAGACTGCGCACGCTTCGCCGGAGGGCGGAAGCGGTCCGTGTCCACGCCCATCCACAGGGTATACGTCCGCTCGGGAGGAAGCCCCACGGACTCGATGAGCTCGCGCTGCATGGGGCGCGCGGCGGCGGCCACGAACGTGGCATCCCAGGCCTTCGCGGCATGGTCCGTCCCATACACAGGCAAATCCCCATGGAGATGGAAGCTGTAGCGCGGCCCTCCCAGGATCCGGCACAGCGCGAGCACATGCGCGGCATCCGCGGCCGAATGCCCATGCACGTGGTCCAGCTTCCGCTCCCGCGCGTGGTGCAGGAAGTCCACCGCGCAGGCCAGCATCCCCAATGCCCGAGCCTTCTGCTTCACACCCACCGAGAGCTTGGAGACGTACGTGAGCGCCTGGGCCATGCCCGGGAAGTCCCTTGGAGAGACCAGCGCCGAAGAGAGCCTGGGCGGAAAGAGATACGTGGTCTCAGCGGCCGCATGCGCAGCCCACTCGTGGGGGCAGTCCTCCACCGGACGCCGCGTCGAGAAGACATGCACCTCCACGCCCATGGCGCGCAGGGCGGTGATCTCCCGCCAGAAGAAGGCATGGGTCTGCGTGGGGAACTCCGGGATGAGCATTCCCAGACGAAAGGGGGCGGCGGTCATGGCCTGTGTTCTATCCAAACGACTGCGGGCGATGGCGCACCCTAGCCCGGCAGGCTGAGAGAGGTAAGAAAGTGAGCACTGCAATCCGCCCCCAGACGGCCCCGCACGCCTCTCTTTGCAAGAGAGAATCGGCAGAGGTCTGGGATGCCCCACCCCGAACCTCCTTCGCGGCTCCAGACAGACTGGCAGGGAATATCGCTTCGCCTCTTCGTCGGGCATTCGAAACCCATGATGGTTTCAACGCCAACCAAGGCAGCCCTCCAGTGAGCGACTCAACCCAGCCGCCACGGCCCTTTCATGGCGAGACCCGCCCAGCGCCTCTCCTGGGGAGTCGGGTGGGCCTCCCGGTTGAACCCATCCTCCCGGGTGGCGGACACTCGCGACATGGCGCGCGGCCCCGAGCTCGCCCTCCTGACCGAGAGCGAGGGCATCCTTGAAGTCGACAGCGTGGTGGACGGCTTTCGCATCCTGAAGCCGCTGGGTGAAGGCGCCATGGGGCAGGTATTCCTCGCCCAGGACCTCTCGCTCGGACGCCGGGTCGCGCTGAAGTTCCTCAAGGTCGAGCTGCTGGGCCAGCAGAACGCGGAGCGGCTCCTGGAGGAAGCCCGGACCACGGCGCGTTTCAACCATCCGCACATCATCACGGTGCACGGCGTGGGCAAGCACCACGGCCGCCCCTACCTCGCGCTCGAGTACATCGACGGCGAATCCCTGAGGCATCGACTCACCCACGAGCCGCCGGGTCCCAACGAAGCGCTCCGCATCTGCCGCGCCATCGCCGAGGCGACCGCCGAAGCCCACCGCCATGGAATCATCCACGCGGACCTCAAGCCCGAGAACGTGCTGCTGCCCAGGGACGGACGGGTCCGCGTCGTCGACTTCGGACTGGCCCGCCACGCGGGGACCGAGCAGGGCGCCGCATCGGGAACTCCCGCCTACATGGCTCCCGAGCGCTGGCACGGAGCGCCTCCCTCACCCGCCATCGACGTGTGGTCGCTCGGCATCATCGCCTTCGAATTGCTCGAGGGACGAAGGCCGCTGACCGATGAGCAGCTCGCGAGCTTCGTCTTCTCCCCCTGGCCTCTCGAGCACTCACCACGCGAGCTGGCGCTCCCCGTCGGCCAACTCCTGCGAGCATGCCTGGCCATCGCCCCCGCGCATCGGCCCTCCGCGCAGCAGGTCGCCCAGGCGCTCGCGGAAGCCCTCGGCCCGGGGCACAGCCGCGCGGGAGACCTCACGCCCTTCCGGGGCCTGCACCCCTTCACGGAGGGGGACGCCGAGGACTTCTTCGGCAGGGAGCCGGAGCTGGATGCGTTCATCGAACGCCTGCGCCACGAGCCGCTCGTCCCGCTGGTGGGGCCCTCTGGCATCGGAAAGAGCTCCTTCCTCCATGCCGGCGTGATTCCCCGGCTGCGGCAGATGGACCGCTGGTCGGTGCTCGTCACACGCCCTGGCCCGAACCCCTTGGGGAGGCTGGCCGCCATGCTGGTCGCGGGGCTCGAGGACGAGGCTACCGCCGAGGCCACCAGGGAGGTCCTCGCCCGGCGCCCTGGCGAAGGGGTCCGGCTGCTGCGGCGGCGCGGTGAGGTGACGCAGACGCGGGTGCTCCTCGCCTTCGATGCGTTCGAAGAGGTCTTCACGCTCGCCGCGCCCCAGGAGCGGCTCCAGTTCACCACGTGCCTGGCCGCCATCGCCGCCGCGGATGACCGGTGGCGCGTCGTCCTCGTGCTCAGGGATGACTATCTGGGCGCCTACTGTTCGCAGGAGCCGCTGCGGCCCCATCTTGGGGCGGCCTTCATGCTCGCGCGACTGGGCCCGGCGGCGCTCCACGAGGCCATCAGCGGTCCCCTGCGCCGGGTCGGCTATTCGACCGATGACGCCTCACTCGTTCCGCGGCTGGTGGCCGAAGTCCAGGAGCTCGCCGCGGGCCTTCCGCTGCTGCAGTTCGCCTGCATGGCGCTCTGGGAGCAGCGGGATACGAAGCGACGGCTGCTGCTCGCCTCCGTCCACGAGGCGCTGGGCGGCGTGGGTGGCGCGCTGGCCTCGCATGCACAGCGCTTGCTGCGTCAGCTCCCGACCGAGGAGTTCCACAAGGCGCGGGCGCTGCTCCTACGACTGGTGACCGCCGCGGGCACCCGCCGCCCCCGCCCTCAGACGGAGCTGCTGGAGGGGCTGGGCGCGGAGGGGGCGCGGGTCCTCGAGCGGCTCCTCACCAATCGGCTGGTGACCGTCACCCGGGAGCCCCAGACGGACGAGCCCTTCATCGAGCTGGCCCACGAGTCGCTCGTGCTCGCCTGGCCGGACCTGACGCGCTGGCTCGAGGAGACCCACGAGGAGCGCGTCCTCGTTCAGCAGTTGGAGCAGGCATCCCAGCTCTGGGAGCAGCGCGGGCGGCAGGTTGGCGAGACCTGGACGGACGAGGCGCTGAGCCAGGCGCTCTGGCGTGTCACGGAGTGGGACGTCCGACTCCCGACGCGCTCGCGCGAGTTCCTGGAGGCAGGTCGCCAACGCGCGCGCAGCCTGACACGCCGACGCAGGTGGATGTTGGGAGGCTATGTCGCGGCCCTCGCCCTGATAGCCCTGGTCTCCCTCCTGGCCGCCTGGGCGTTCCGGGAGAAGCAGCTCGAGGCCATCCGCCGCCAGGACGACATCCGCCTGGCCGCCGCGAACATGGGGGAGTTCGAGCTGGTCCTGGAGCCCCATGACTTCGACCCCGTGAAGCAGCAGTGGACTCGCGCAGCCGACATGGACCTGGACTGGACCCTGCGGCCCGCGGATGAAACGTCCAGCCCGGAAGAAGCCAGATCCTATTCCGCGCAGGAGCTGTTGCGGAGCCGACTCCGCCGGATGCCGGACGGGAGCCTGCGCGAGCGTGTCGAGGCGCCCTCGCGCATGTCCTGGCTCATCGTGGAGCGTCCGGGCTGCGCGCCATCCATCGTGCGCCTGCGGCAACTGCCGGACTTCGATGACCGACAGCGGGGGCCGCCGCGGGAGCTGCGCTTCCCCATCCCCACCTGCGCGGCATCGAGGGTGGATTCGATTCCCATCCCCGCGGGCCCGTATTGGAAGCCGGAGTCGGAGGATTCGCCAGAGCCCGAGCACCTCGTCGAGGTGGCGGACTTCTCGCTCGACCGGACCGAGGTCACCAACGGGCAGTTCCGGCTCTTCGAATCACAAATCCTCCCGCAGACCTTCGAGCGGCGGGAGCATCCGCCGAAGCTGCCCATCTTCAGTCGGATGCTCGAGCCCGCCATGCCCGTCACCGGGGTGGACGCCGCCGATGCGCAGGCCTTCTGCCGATACATGGGCAAGCAGTTGCCCACCGAGGACGAGTGGCGCAAGGCCTTTCGCGGAGGGCTGACGCTCGGCCCCGGAGCCACGGAGGTGAACCCGGCACCCCGGAGGAGGACTGTCTGGATGGTGGAACGGCGAGAGCCTCAAGCGAATCTCAGTGGAGACGATGGGCACTCCGCCGCCGCCCCCGTGGGCTCCTTCCCCGAGGACCGCAGCCCCTACGGCCTGCTCGACATGGCGGGGAACGTGGGGGAGTGGACGCGGAGCATCTCAACGCGAGGAGAGAACGAGGGCCTGCGAATCTCCACCGGAGGCCGCTGGGACTCTCCGCTCGAGGAGCGACACGACGACGTCGCCTGGAGTACCCACCTCCCCTCCAGGCGCTTCGACTTCGCGCTCGGCCTGCGCTGCGCCGAGCACCCTTGAGCGCGCTGCGTGCGCTCAGCGCAGCGTGGACAGCAGTTGCTCCAGGGCGGGCGCGGGCTCGACCTTGGGCCAGCGCAGCATCAGGGGCGCTTGCTCCCGTTCATCCTTGATGAATACCCACCGTCGGTCCGCGGACACGGTGACTGGCTTCCCCTGGACGCGGAGGCTGAACCCCGCGCCGCAGAGGGGCTCGCCGCGCCCCATCACCTCGAATCCCGGCAGCCTCCGCGTCCAGGGTCCGGGCTGCTCGGGGACCAGGCTGGAGGTGTCATCGCGGCTGCCGGCGGCGGTCGGCACGTCGTTGCGCGAGGAGTAGAGCCACGCCGAGGTGAACTCCTCGCTCAAGCCACCGGGAACGAAGTCCGTGGAGAGCAACTCGACGGTCGTGCCGAACACCTCTCGCTCCAGGGCCCTGGAGACGTTCTTCAGCATCTTCAGTCCACTCTCCCCCACGCCGGTCCCACAGCCCAACAGCCGGATCTGGGCATCGGGCGCGAGATGCGGCTTGAGCCGCTTCAGGATGGCGATGACCCCAGGAGGCTCGACTGCGCTCACCAGGAACGTGTCGTCGCCGAGCTCGAACTCCTCCGACGAGCCATGTCCCACCAGGTCCAGCAGGTCGATGGGACGGCCCACATTCAACGCGATGTTCGGGAGGTTCTGCCAGTACTGACAGCGCTCGACCAGGGTATGTGACGATGGGGGGCTCGGCCGAACCTTCTGATCTTGCATCGGCCCCCTTGACTCAATCACATCATCGATGGTTTCGAAGAGGCCCTGAAAGTCCTGTGTATAGGAAACGACCGTGAGATGGGTTTTCATGAGCGCGGGCTCCTAGCGAAGGGACAACATGACTTGGTTGAGGACCTCGAGCAGCGGCGTGTCCTCCAGAGCCTCGTCCTCACTCAGGGCGCGCAGCAACATCTTGCTGCTCGCCGCGATGGGCCACTTCTTCCCACCCTCCCTCAGGGTCGTGACATTGAGGGCCGTCCCCAGGTCCAGATTCGCACTGCGCTCCCAGGCCTCCGACAGCATGAGGAAACCATACGGATGCTTGTCCGTCGCCCGCGGCGCAGTCGAGGGGAGATCCGGCCAGCAGATCCGGAACTGCTGCGTCAACTCCACCATGAAGAGCTTCGGCTGGGTGGGGTCGACGGGGTCCCGCAGGTCCTCCCTGCGCGCGAGCTGGAAATAGAAAATCCGCAGGCCGTCGCAGGTCGTCTCCTCGCGGACCCGCTTGACGATATAGGGATGGAAACGCGGCCCGATGGTGTCCCGGAGCCACCACCGCCTCAGTTCCTGCGGGGTCGCCTTGGGTTCGATATCGGCGGCGCCATACTCCTCGGTGGATACGGCCAGGGGAACGTCTGGCATCTCTGCTCCTGGGGTAGTGGATTGAGAGTGTCGAGCCCCGGCGGTGGCTGCGACACCCCGCCAGGAACAAGTCATTCACTGCAATGAGCTGAGCCCATTCGCCGCGCGACAGGAGCAATCCGCGCGCCAGCCCGCCTCCTCTGAATGACGGCTCCCTGGACTGTCAACTCCAGTGGACAGTCCCCCACGGCGCATTCAAATCGATTGGACACCACCCCGGGCGAGAGCACGTGTGTCCACGACTGGACTGAACCGGGCATGGGCTTTGCTCACCGGGGAAGCGCGCCCCACGCAAACGACGGGGGTGGGCTCGATGGTGCCAGGTGCGAGGGGGGGCTGGCGCCATCGAGCCGGTTTTCATCGGGAGGATGAATGTCCGCACGTCACCGTGAAGAGCAGCGTCTGGCTGAAGCATTGGAGAGAAGAGCCCGCCCATGAGCGCGTCCTCAAGCGGCGTGGTCCTCGAAGCACTGGGCGCGATACAGTCGGGTCAGCTCTCCATCGAGGAGGTCCTGCGCGCGAGCCTCCGCGCCAATCCTGGGATGAAGGGTTGGCTCGAGGAGAAGCTGGCGCGCTCGAAGGACCAGGACAGACGTATTCCCTGGGTCAGGCGGCAGCTCAAGCTCTCGGAGAGCGCCCGTGAGAAGGTCCTCACGGCCGCGCGTCGCAAGTTCCTGCGCAGACGGGACGTCGTGGGCGTGTCCTGGGGCGTGAAATACACGGGCGGACTGCCACGCCAGGCGGACTCGCTCATCGTCTGGGTGCGAAAGAAGAAGCCACCACGCGAGGTCCGCTCGCTCATCGAAGGCCCCTTCCAGGCACGCGTCGAAGGAGTGCGTCACACCGTGATGCTGGACGTGCAGGAGCTGCCCACAGGGACGAAGCAATGGGGGACACCGGTGCGCCCGGGCAACCTCACGCAAGTGAGAGTGGGAGAGAAGCTCGGTACGCTCAGCGCGGCCTTCGACACCGGAGACATCTACTTCTCCGGCCACGTGGCGAAGGCCACGGGGAGACAGGTGACGGTGTTGCTCCCGGGAGGACGGAGCATCCCCGCGGGCGTGGTGAGGCGCTACCGCGACGACGAGGAGATCGACGGTGCGCGGGCTGGGCCGCTGCAGGCCAACGATATCGCTCGCGCCACGCGGTCGCCTGTCCGGGTCCGCACGCTGAAGTCCTCCGAGCACGACATCGGCGTCCGTGTCATCACCGTCGATGGTGAGCGCAGGTCGTGGATTGATGCGCTCGAGGCCCCGGCCGACTTCGGCGTTGACGGGAGGATGCGCTCACTCATCCGCCTCGCTGGCCGGGTGACGGAGGAGGGAGACAGCGGCGCCTGTGTCCTGGATGACGCAGGCCGCCTGATTGGATTTGTCGTCGGTTCAGCCGACAAGCACACCATGGTCATTCGCGCGGAAGGGGTCTTCAATGCATTGCAATAAGATCATCGCGGCGGGGTGCGTGATCTTCTTCTCCTGTCTCGCCAGGGCGGAGGAGACAACGTACCGGTATGAGGTCTACAAGCAGGAAGATGGCGCGCCCGTCTGCACGATGAAACAAAAGGGCGTGGAGACGAAAGAGCAGTTTCTTCGCATCGAAGTCACCGTCCCTGTTGGCTCGAAACTGGAAAGCGCCTCCCTCGTCAAGCAAACAACTCCTGTCGAGGTCGTCTCCTTCCCACTCGACGGCATCTCCCCACCCGCCGAAGGTGGCAACCTGGCGGTGCTCACCCTGGAGCGTGCGAAGTTCGGCAAACGCGAGACGGCGTTCCTCCAGGTCCAGATGAACACAGCTGGCGCGGTGAGTTCGCCCATCGACTGTAAGACCGAGGAGGGTGACTCGGTTTCTTATTTCGGAGAAGAGGACACTTCGAAGACCGACTCGATTGACGTAAGTGCGCTTGAGTTCTGGCTGGGAAACGAATCAACACTCAAAAACAACCTGCTCACGCAATTGAAGGCGATTGACAACAAGAGGAAGCGAATCCTTCTCGTACACCTGCCATCGGGTGCGATTGCATCTCCCATGGACAATGCTGTCTCGGAGGGAGAGTGGATCCAAGTGGCATTCCTCCTGCCCGAGACTGAAGAGCGCATGCCGAGAATCACCTCGAAGAACTGTGAGGTCGTCAACACCTTCCGTCAGAAAGAGGCCCCGTCGGCCAAGGAGGGCGCGGATCCCAACATGGTGCCCCCAGGCGTGAAACCCGACGAGCGCGCGCGCCCTATCAAGTTCAAGCTGGTTCCCGTAGGGCAGATGTTCCGGTGTGGAGCGGGCGCCCTTTCATACGAAGTCCATCCACTCTCCGGCTATGAAGCCAAGCGCCAGAAGGAAGCAGGAACGACTCCGGAAGCAGCGTCCTCTTCCGTCGAAAATGTGGTCACAGCCCGGGTGCGGCCCCGCTATCACCTCGCCGCCACGGCCATGGTGGGATTCGACACGGCCACGACCCGGCGCTTCGAGACGGATTCGTCCCAGCTCGTCCAGGAGGTGACGGACCGGGAGGGCCTCGCGGTCTATGTCGGTGCGACATGGATGGTGACCGGGGTGGACTACGAAGCGATGACGGAGCTGGACTACTTCCTCAACGTCTTCGCGGCCGTGAAGCCGACCTCGCCCACGGAGGATGCCGTCGTGGGGCTCGCGTTCACCTACACAGGCTCGCTCTCCCTGGCGCTGGGCCTCAGCCTGCACAAGAACACGCGCCTGACGAAGGGCTACACCGTGGGCAGCAGCTTCACGGGGGATGGAGACATCCCCACCGAGAAGACGTGGAAGGGCATGCGGCCTGGGTTCTTCGTGGGCTTCGCCGTCGACAGCAACATCTACGATGCGCTGATCAAGAGATTCTGACCCGCGCACGAGCACGAACGACAGAAGCCCAGCCCCCACCAGGGAGCTGGGCTTCGTTCTTCACCGTGGCGACCCGGTCGCCCGACGCACGCCTCAGGACTGGTGGAAGACCTTCGAGAAGAAGTTCTCCATGCGGGACTTCTCGGGCTCCAGGGTGTTGGCGGGCGAGGCCACGCTCGTGCCCAGTCCAGCGGCCGGACGCAGACCCGACGCGATGCCCGGCTTGATGTGGTGACGCAGGTCCACCGCCACGTCCGTCTTCAGGTGCGTGCCCACGCCCGCCGCGGCATTCACATCCGCCGACTGCTTGAAGAAGCCATTCTCCAACCCAATCTTGCCGCCCGCCTGCGCCGCCGCGCCCGCCACCACGCCGCCCGTGACGGAGCCGTGCAGCCGGCCCAGGTGCCCGCCCGCCGTGCCGTACGCCCCCGCCGTGGCCGCCGCGCCCACCTGACCGGAGAGCATCGCCGTGGCCGTCCTCGGGTCCAGGCTCGCCACGCCCTCGGCGTACGCCGTCGCCGACGCCTTCGCCTCACCCTTCACGTAGCCACCCACGTGCCGGTTGAAGTCGTGGTTCGCGCTCGCCGTCACCCCCACGCCCGTCTCCGCCTTGCCCGTCAGCGCCGCCGTGTACGCGTGGTTGTGCCGGTCGTACGACAGCCCCGCCTGCCCCTGCGCCTTGAAGCTGTTCGCCTCACCCGTGATCTGACCGCTCGTCACGCCGAACCGGCCCGCGTGCGTCTTCTGCAACTCGAACGCCGCGTTGGGCCCGTTCACCTCGGCCTGCGCCGAGTAGTGGTGCACGCCCGGAGCGTCGTACCGCGTGGTCGAGGCCTGCACCGAGCCCGTGCCACCACTCAGCGAACCCCCACCGAAGGTGTCCTTCTGGAACGTCTTGCCAGGCCGGTCCACGAGCATGTTCGGCTGGGCGCCCGCCGGAGCCGTGAGCTTGTTGTCCCCGCCGCTCACCATGATGTCCGAGGCCTGGCCCGTGGTCTTCTCGAAGGGGCTGTACGACGGCTGGCCCTCCACCATGCCCGGGTGCTTCAGCGGCCTGGGCTCCACCGCGGGCTGCGCGCCCGCCGTCGGCTGCGTCGTCACCGGCTTCGTCACCTGCGAGGACGGCGCCGAGGCCGGCAGCGTGTTCGCCCGCCCCAGCGGCTTCGGCTGGAACACCTTCGGGGTGGACGAGGACGGCAGCGTGTTGGAGCGGGTCAGCTTCTTACCGATGCGGGGGGACATGGGAGGCTCCTTCGAAGTGCGGCGGATGGGTCGTTACTGCGATGCCCCTCCCCACTGCACCCCACATGCCATGCCCGTGTCGCGCCACCTGGACGCGCAGCCCTCCTGATTTCCATCGGTTGGCGAGCACCCTCTCCCGGGTCTCCCCGCGTCGCCTGATGACGGCAGTCATCAGCCCCCTGACAGCCGTCATCGTCCCGCACGTCGACGTGAGCCCTCGGGCTACTCGGCGCAGTCCTTGTCGTAGTTCAGCTCCCGCTTCTCGATGACCTTGTCCTCCTCGACCAGCTTCTGCCCGTCCCACTTCACGACGGTGCGCGTGGTGTCGCTCGGCAGGAAGTTGCACGCGGCCCCCGCCGCGTAGGTGCAGCGCCGGGTCACCACGAAGGCCGTCTTGCGGGAGGGCTCCAGCGTCGTGTCGCAGCCCTCCATCCCCATGCCCGTCGGGGAGTGCTCGTCCTCCATGCTCACCTTGCCCAGGTACTTGCCCGCCGCGTCGCGCGCCACCACGTCCAGCCACAGCACCACCCGCCCATTCCCCAACGACACCGGAGGCTTCGGCCGGGAGACGACGCGCGTCAGCGTCACGCCGCTCAGCCCCACCTTCAACATCGCCGGCTCCTGGACCACGCGCTCGCCCCCCGCCTCCTTCCACTTCGGACACGCGGACACCGCCTGCGTCACCGGCCGCTCGTAGATGAACGGGTGATACGCCTTCAACAAGCGGCGCTGCACCGCGGACTCGTCACTCCGACAGAACCCCAGCAACACGACCTCGAAACCCGGGTTGAGCCCCGGCACCGAGCCGCTCGACACCGTCTTCGGAAAGCCCTCCGCCAACACGAGCGCCTTCGCGACCAGCTCCCGCTCCGACTCCCACTTCGCCACGGACGCCTTCGCGGCCTCCGCGTCCTTGCCGCCTCCCCAGATGACCGCCACGTACTCCCCACCCTGCCCCTCCGGCGCTGGCGTGGATGCGACAACGGAAGTCGCGGAGAGCAGCACGAACGGGACGACGTATCGCATGGAGTTCCCCCGTCACACGAGGGACCTCCCCTCGCTCCCGCCCGAGCCTACTCCACGGCTCCGGAAACACACTGACACAAAGAGTCCGTCAGACTTCACAAGTCCCAGAGTCACTGTGGCCCGAATCAATCGCCATCAAAGCCTGACCGGGACGACGAACGAACGCGCCCGGGAGACGTGTGCCATCCGGCACGCGGAAGTCGAGAGGAGACACCGTGATGAGTCATCGAACGATTCGGAGCATTTTTGTCGCCAGCGCGCTGGCGCTGGTCGGCTGCGACGGAGTGGATGCGAAGGAGGAGAAGGCGGACGCAAGTCTGTCGGCGCAGGAGCAGGGGCTGACGTGCACCAGCCTCATCCCCGTGATGACGGGGAACAACGTCCCGTCGGGCGTCGCATCTGCCTCCAGCATGTATGACCCCAGCTATCAGCCATGGCTCGGGTTCGACAACGCGGCGAGCTTCTGGCTATCGACCCAGGGACAGACACCTGCGTGGCTGGCCTATGAGTTTCCGAGCACCTCCCAGCTGGTGCAGCGATATGCCGTCACCTACGGCAACGGCACCATCACCACCCGCGCCCCGAAGAACTGGACGCTGGAGGGGTGGACCGGCAGCGCCTGGACGGTGATGGACACCCGAACCAACCAGACGGGCTGGGCCGGCCACGAGCGCCGCGAGTTCGCCGTCAGCTCCCCCGGCGCGTACAAGAAGTATCGAATCAGCGTGACGGATGACAATGACAGCCGCGCGGGCAACGTCGTGGTCTCCATCTCACGTCTGGAGTTCTACAATTGTCAGCCCTACCCCATGACGTCCTCGCTGTGGACCCGGACCACCGGAGGCACGGGGGGATTCAGTCGCATCCATGACCTCGCGGGAGACCCGGCGGGGCGCACCTACGCCACGGGGATGACCTCGGTGGGCCTGTCGGGCCAGCCCGCGGTGGGCCAGATGGATGCCTTCCTCTCGGCGCGAGACTGGAATGGCAACCTGCTGTTCCACAAGCAGATCGGCGCAGCGGGCAACATCGCCCTGGGCTACGGCGTGGCGCGCAACCGCAGCTTCGAGGAGATCTACGTCGCGGGATGGACCTCGGGATCACTGGACGGCAACCCGTCCATTCCAGGGTCGAGCGCGTTCCTGATGCGCTATCGCTACACGGGCGTCCATGGTTGGACGCGCCAGATTGGCGTCGCGAATGCCCAGACGGAGGGCTACGGCGTGGCGGTGGATGCCAATGACAATGCCTTCCTGGTGGGCCTGACGAACGGTGGCCTGGATGGGAACACGCGCATCGGCAGCTATGACGCCTTCGTGGTGAAGTACGGCCCCGACGGCACCAGGCTGTGGACGCGACAGCTGGGCGTTGCCGGCAAGACGACCCATGGTCGCCGTGCCGCCGCGGATGACCTCGGCAATGTCTACGTGTCCGGCTGGACGGACGGCAACCTGGATGGAAACACCCTCACGGGCCCCCAGGACGCCTTCATCACCAAGTACGACGCCGACGGCGTGAAGCAGTGGACCCGGCTTGCGGGTGCGCCCGGAACGGCGGCCTACCTGTACGCGTCGCAGGTCGATGCGACGGGCAACGTGTATCTCGCGGGCTACTCGGGTGGCGGCATGGATGGCGTGCCCAACGTCACCCCGCAGATCGACGTGTTCGTGGCCCGCTTCAGCCCCTCGGGCGTGAAGCAGTGGGTGTGGGAGCTCGACTCGGGCTCCGGCTCCTTCGCGATGGGGCTCTACGTCGACGCGAGCGGCATCTACGCGACGGGCGGCGGCGTGGCGGACATCACGCAGGTGACGGACACCAGCGGAGGCAAGGTCCACAACTACGTGGCGAAGCTGGACCACACCGGCAACCTGCAGTGGGTCATCCAGCAGGAGACCGCGGCCATCAACGGCGTGGCCAAGGACGTGCGCAGCATGGGTGTCGTCGTGGACGGGACAGGCAACCTCTACGTCGGCGGCTACGTGGACGGTCACTACCAGGGCAACACCATCCTGGGGACCCCAGACACGTTCCTGTCCAAGATCGCCAAGCCGCTCTGAGCCACCCATCCGGGCGTGACACGAAGCGCGTGTGTCAGGCCCACCCAGGCTCTGCCTGAAGAGCCGACGCCCGCGGCGGACACCTCCGCGGGCGTCGGAGTGCCGATTGAATCGGGATGCTTCCTGGCGGTCGTACCGAGACAGCCATGAGGCATCAGCGTGTCTTGGAATAGTCCTCGAGGAGCTGGCGCACCCTGGCGGCCTCGGGGTGGGCGGGATAGCGCTTCACGAACGTCCGGTAACGCTCGCGGGCGCCCTCCATCCGGTTGAGACGTGCCTGCATGGCGCCGGAGAGGAGCAGACAGCTCGCCTGCTCCGGCACGTTGGAGAGACAGTCCTCGGCGAGCAGGAAGGCATCGTGGGTCTTCCCCGCGCGCGACAGCCGCTGGGCCTCGGCGTACAGCCGGGCCGCCTCGTCGTCGGGAGTCGAGGACGCGGCGGGGCTCGGGCTCCTGGGCCGTCGCGCATCCGCCGAGCTCACCCGCACCTCGACCTCACCTTCGTTGTCCGAGACATCGTCGTCGAGCAGACCGCAGCGCAGCCCCTGGATGCCTCGGACCTTCACCTCGCGCGTCCCCGACAGGAAGAAGCGCACGGGCTGCATCCGGATGGGGTCGCCGTACCGGTCCAGCTTCGGCAGGGCGTTGCCCGGGGACCACTCGACGCAGGCGGCGTGGTTCGCGGGCCCCAGCGGGCGGCCCCTCGGGAAGACGCCCTCGCCCACGGGAGCCAGGGACACGGTGTACGTCTGCCGGGCGTCCAGCCCCCGGAGCAGGAAGCCCTGGGCGGTGGACACCCGCATGGGCTCCGGATGGAAGATGAAGCGCCGCTCGGAGCGCTCGTGGGGATCGCGCAGGGACACGTTCTGCGGGCTGAGGTCGTCCTTGATGGGCTCCCCGAGCGTGAACAGGGCGACGGACCGGATGCCCTTGAGCGCCAGCGGACGCCGCGGAACGACGCCCTGACGCTGGGCGACGGGGACGGCATCTCCGGCGAGCAGATAGAAGATGGGCTGCTCGGCATACACAGCCGGCTCCAGGACCGCGCGCGGCGGGCTCCGGGCCGAGAAGCCCGGCTCCCAGAGGGAGTACGTGGCGGACGGGGACAGGTGGAAGAAGGCCACCATCTCCCCCGGCACGCGGAAGACATGTCGACGGGAGTCCAGGCGGATGGAGGTCGCGTCGGGATGGTCGGCGACGGACTCGGCCTCCGCCACGGGGACACCCTGGACCTCGGAGGTCGAGTCCGATGTCCCCAGCGCGCTGCCGCTCCCGGCCAGGACCTCCGGGCCTCCTTCCCCCAAGGGCTCCAGGGGCCCCGGCGGCGGGGGCGGCGCGGGAGGAGGCCCGTCATCGAGCACCCAGGGCAGCAGGGCCAGCGTGAGCATCGCCACCAGTCCTCCGGCGGCCAGGAGCCCCCAGCGCCAGGACCGGCTCGGCGGCTCCTGGGGAGCGGACGGAGGCGGCTCGGGGTTGGCCTGGCCTCTCCCGGGCAGCGGCGTCGTGGGCACGACGTCCTGGAGAACGCGGGTCTGCTTCGTGGGCGCGCGCGTCGGAGCGTGTTCGGTGCCTCGCCACGCGCTCAGCTCCTCGACGAACGAGGCCGGCACCGCGAGGTCCCTTCCCTGCTGCAGCAGGTCCTCGCGGAACAGCTCGCGGACCAGGTACGCCAGGTTGGACATCCCGAAGCGGGGCGCGAAGGAATGGAGGAATCCGGCCAGCGCGTCACCGAAGGCGTTCGCCGACTCGTAGCGGAACCGGGTGTCCACGGACAGCGCCCGCATGACAATCTCATTCAGCGCGTTCGGCAGCTCCTTGCGCACCTCTCGCGGCGAGGGGAACTCGCCGTGCGCCAGCTTCGACATGACCAGGGCCTCCGAGCCGGAGACCGGAGCCTGACCGCAGAGCATCTCGTACAGCACCAGGCCCGTGGCCCAGACATCCGTGCGCGCATCCACCTCCTGGCCCCGGGCCTGCTCGGGTGAGAAGTAGAGGTACTTCCCCCGGACGATGCCCGGCTCGGTGTGGAAGCTGCGCAGCATGCGCGCCTTGGCGATGCCGAAGTCGACGATCTTGACCTGTCCCTCGTAGCTGATGAGGACGTTGTCGGGGGAGATGTCGCGGTGGACGATGTGCAGGGGCACGCCCTGGTCGTCCGTGCGCGAGTGCGCGTAGTGCAGCCCGCGGCACATCTCCATCGCGATGTACGTGGCCAGCGGGATGGGCATCGACGCGAGGCCCGTCTTCGCCGCGCGCCTCAACACGCGGTGCAGCGGCTGGCCATCCACCAGCTCCATGGCCAGGAAGTACTGGCCATCCATCCGACCGAAGTCGAAGACCTGCGCGATGTTCCCGTGGGACAGCGTGGCGGAGATGCGCGCCTCGCTGATGAACATCGCGATGAAGGCCTCGTCGTTCGCGTGCTCCGGGAGCACCTTCTTGATGAGGACGGGCTTGGTGACTCCGGCGGCGCCCACCAGCCGCGCGCGCCACGTCTCCGCCATGCCTCCCCTGCCGAGTTGGGCGAGGAGCTCATAACGTCCGAGGCTCTGCTGCGGCTCCTGGGTCATCGGGCAACCCGTCCTGGACGCTCGAGGCGCATCGAAGTGGCACTTCGCGGGCCACACGATGTCTGTTTGCGGGGCGTCTGGGTAGGGGGATGGCGGCAATCCCAGGTGTGGCACCCACGCCCACCCGCACGACAGACACCCCCAACGGCACACATCGCGCCCGGCGCGGCGCAATGGCAGTCAATGGAAGGCGTCCGACCGCATTACACCGGCGCCCGCCCAGGATGGCGGGCACCGGCGGAACCACGCGTCGCTCGAGCCCTCACGGGAGCGCCCGAGCGGCGCGGCGAATCACTCCGAGTAGGAGTAGTTGTAGACGAGCTGCCAGTTGCGGTTGTAGCGGCGGGTCACGGTGAACCAGCCGCTGTGGCAGCTGCCCGTGTTGCTGGCGGAGTAGCCGTAGACGAAGCCGTTGTTCACGCGCGCCACGAGCTCAGGGGAGCCAGGGTTCTCGCAGGGCTGGGTGACGCGGACGGACTGGTAGGCGGCCTCGGCATTGACCTGCTCCTGGCCCTCGAAGTCATAGATGGAGTGGACCCGGACGGCGGTGAAGCCACCCAGCTGGGCGCCCTGCGTCGCGGTGGGCTGCGCGAGGAACGCGTTGAGGCTGGCCAGGGCCGCGGCCTCGTTGGTGATGGAGCCGACGACGCGGTGCACGGCGCCGTTCGAGTCGGACAGCGCGGCGCGGATGGAGGCGATGCCGGCGGAGCCCTGGTAGACGGACGTGTCGCCCCACGTGAAGCTCAGGGCGGAGCCGGCCGTGTACCCGCTCAGCGCGCAGCTGCCGTTGGCGGCCGCGGGCGCCACCAGGATGACCTTGCGCAGGCGGTGCTCGGGGTTCAGGAGGGCAACACACTCGTTGCCCGCGACGCCGTCATAGTTGCCGGCGGGCAGCACGGCCTCGACGATGTTGTAGACGCGGAAGTTGGGGTCCGTGGCCTCCTGCTCCTGGGTGGCCTGGACGGGCTCGGGCGTCGGCTCCGCCTCGGGACCGAGGCAACCAACGATGAAGGACGACGCAAGGACGAGGGAAGACAGCCGAAGGGAAGTGCGCATGGGCGCGCTTCCTATCATGCGGGGGGCGATTGATCCCGCATATTCATGATTTGTTGCAAGGACGATACATGCGGAAAGGGCTGCTCTCACTGGACCTCCGCTCTCTACGGACTACGCAGATCCAGGACTTTTTTTCATGTGCCTGTGAAAACAAAACGACCCCGCCAGCAAAGGCAGGGCCTTCTTGCTCCCAATCACATCACTCTCGCGCTGAGCGTGAAGGCAATCCGCTCAGGGCAACCTGAAGACTCGCAGGTTCTCCTCGCCCTTGCGCACATAGACGAGGGCATCGTGCGTGGCCTGGTAGAAGAAGCGGTTCTTGACCAGGTCATGCCAGCCGCCGAAGGCGCCCGCCTCCCACTGGGGGGCCTCGCGCAGGGTGCGGGCCTCGGCGTCGACCTCGTAGGTGCGGTATTCGAAGGAGCCGTCCCCGTCGCGGTCATACCGGAACGCGGCGATGTAGCGATTGAGCGGCGGCACGTGGGCGAAGACCATGCCCTCGAAGTATTCGGGATAGCAGCGCGCCCGCACGAGGTCGCTCCGCAGTGGAATGTCGTTCCACTTCGTCGTGTCCAGGTCGTAGGTGATCAACCGCGGCATCTGCACGTGCGGCTCCTCGTGTCCCGGCGCGGGGAAGCTCACGAGGACGCGGCCCACGCGGGCCATCTGCGCGAAGTGCCAGGCGGGAGGCGTGACGACCTCCCACTTCCAGGACGTGTCCTCGGGGCCGAAGGACCACCACTGCGAATAGTTGTAGTTCTCCGTGGGGCCGAACATGTAGCGCCCGCGCACCTCGTCCCAGAACGTCCAGCCGGCGGCGCCGCCGTAGCCCTTCGAGCCGTCATACGAGGCCCCCGGCGTGTTGAACGGATTGTGGCGCGTCCAGGTGCGAGTCTTCAGGCTGTAGCGCCACATGCGCCGGACTCCGGTGGCCACCTCGTCGAGGTCCGGGTTGTAGACGAGCCCGTTGTACGTGTGGCGCGCGGTGGGGTTGCGCGTCGACGCGGCGGGACGGTCCGGGTCGAAGAACTCGTCCGAATAGACGTCGCTGTCCGGATGCGCCTTGGCGTACGCCTCCGCGGGGGGATAGCCGCTGTAGGTGTTGCCCCAGGGGACGTTCGTCCAGCTCGCGGAGTTGTCCGGCAGCTGCTCGATGCTCCAGCGCATCCGCGCCATGTCGAAGCGATAGAGGCCGTTGTTGGAGCTGTCGGCGTGGCCACCGCCGAAGGCCCACCACCGCGCCCTCGGCGCATCCAGCGCGATGCCGGAGTACGCGTTGATGACCCCGGCGATGCCCTGCGAGCCCAGGTCGCTGAAGCCCGGGAGCGCAGCCTTGACCTCCGCGTCGAGCGTGGTGAGCGGCGTCCCCGCGACTTCAATCCAGCGTCCCTTGGGCACCAGCGCCCAGGAGGCCTCGTTCACCAGACCCGTCGAGTCACGCCCCGGCGTCCACACGTCCCCCGAGATGGAGCCCGTCTCCGGCCCGCTTCCCCAGGTGAACGGAGGCAGCGGGCCGGGTCCACCATCCGGCGTGGACGCGCCACCGTCGGAGCCGGACGAACCCGCGTCGGGGTTGCCTCCCGCGTCGGAGCCCGTGCCGCCATCAGCGCCCGTGCCCGCGTCGGGCTTGGGGTTCCCGTCGACCGGGTCATCGGAGGAGCAGGCCGTGAGCACACTCGCGACACCGAGCGCGAGGCAGAGAACCCAAGGTGACGAACGTCGGCCCGGCCGGACGGCTCGCATGCTCCACTCCTCGACAAGATGACTGTGCGCACACGCGTCGTGTGTTCGCGTCCCCAAGGCAAGTGACATGCCATGGGGCGCTCGCACGGAGTCACCTGGGAGCAGGTGCCGCCGTCACTGTTGCATCCGCGTGGATTCAGGGGGGACCACCCCACATCATGTGGCCCACCTGCCCCACACCGCGCGGCGAGCGACTGTCGCTCGCGCGGCCTGGCTCGGTGCTCAGCGCTTCGTTCGAGCCTTGCCCGTGCCGCGAGGCTTGCTCGCGGGCGCGGCCTTCTTGCCCTTCTTCGCGGCGGCCTTCGTCGGAGCCCGAGCCGTCCTGGACTTCGCGGGCACGGCCTTGGACTTCGCCGGCTTCGACCTGGGCGCGGTGACCTTGACCTTCGCGGGCTTCGACCTGGGCGTCGTGGCCTTGGCCGCCTTCGCCTTGGGCGCCTTCTTCGCGGCCACGGGCTTCTTCGCGGACTTCTTCGTGGCCGCGGGCCTGGTGGCCGTCTTCCGTGTGCTCGGGGCGGAGGACTCGCGCTTCGGCTTCGCACGCGGGGAGCGCTTCTTCGCGGGGGCCTCTCCCACGACCTCCGCGTCCATCACGTCCGCCGGACGGACCCGCGAAGCAGGCGGCGTCACCGGACGGGAGACCGCTTCCGGAGCGGTCGTCACCACGGGCTCCGCGGTCAACACCACCCCTGGCGTCGCACGAGCCGACGGCTCCACGTGCGTCGTCACGTCGCGCGACTCACGGGCCGCCGGCGGCTTCGCGGGAGGCTCGGCGGGAACGGAGGGTTGCCAGTTCTCGGGCGAGAACGCGGCATCCGTCTCCTCGCGAGGCTTCGGCGGCTCGAACTTCGGCGGCGGCCGGTGGTGGAAGCGCGTGTCCTTCGAGGCGGGCTTCCCGCCGTGACCGTGCTTCTGCGGCGCGTGCGGACGCCCGCCCTTGGCACCATGGGTACCGCCGCCCCGCTGCCCCTGCGCGGCCAGGGCGCGGAGCCGGTCGAATCCGGGATGCGGCGAGCCACCCGTCGCCTCGGGAGCGGAGGGGGCCTCCAACGTCTTCACGGCGGAGGACTCCTGCTCCACGGACTGCGCACCTCGCACCTCGGCACCCTGCTGCTCGGGGCGCACGAAGACCCGACGCTTCTCACCGTGGCCCTCCCGCTCGGGACGACCTTCGCGGGGCTTGTTCGCCGACTCGTCGCGCCAGGGCTGCTTGAACTTCTCCTCGCCCCGCGCGGGCTCCTCGCGGCGCCCTTCCCGCACGAACCGGCCGCGGGGACTCGAGGGCTCCTCGCGCGCGGCCCAGCCTCGGGCGGAGCCCTGTTTCTTCTCCTCGCGCTCCCAGCGCCCCGGCCGCTCGGCCCGGTGCTTGCCATGCGCGACCTGCTCGCGGCGCTCGGGACGACGGTGCGAGAACGCTCCGCCCTCACGACGCGCCAGCGGCGCCTCGCCGTCGAACTGGAGCGCCTCGAAGTCGATCTTCCGCGCCGTCGGGTTCGCCGACAGCAACCGCACGCGCAGCTTCTGGCCCACGCGGACGCGGCGCCCGTTCGGGTACACCAGCGCGTGCGTCTGCTTGTCCAGCTTCGAGCCCGGCCCCAGCGTCTCCGCCTTCACCAGGCCTTCGACGTGCACCTCGTCCAGCTCGACGAAGAAGCCGAAGTCGGTGATGGCCGCGATGGTGGCCGCGAACTCCTCGCCGACGCGGTCCTTCATCATCAGGGCCGCGTAGAACGAGACCACCTCGCGCTCCACCTGCATGGCCGCGCGCTCGCGATCCGAGCACTGCATCGCCATGTCCTCGAGCTTCTCCTCCTCGCGCTCGAGCATGGCCTGCGACGGCTTGCGGCCTGCCCTCGCCCAGTGGGCCTTGAGCAGCCGGTGCACCAGCAGGTCCGGGTAGCGACGGATGGGCGAGGTGAAGTGCAGGTAGTGCTCGGCCGCGAGCCCGTAGTGCCCCACCTTCGAGGCCGTGTACACGGCCTGCATCATCGAGCGCAGCAGCAGCTGGTTCAGCGCCCGCTGCTCCGGGTGGCCCGCCAGCTGGCTGATGAACGCGTCCAGCTCCTTCGACGACACCCCGTCCTCGAAGCGCAGCTTGAAGCCATACGCCTGCGCCAGCGCCGCGAAGGCCGCCAGCTTCTCCTCGTCCGGCTCGCCGTGGAACCGGTACACCGTGGGCAGGCCCTCGTCCTGGAAGAAGCGCGCCACCGCCTCGTTCGCGGCGAGCATGCACTCCTCGATGAGCCGGTGGCTGTCCTTGCGCTCGCGCTTGTCCATGCGCTCGGGCAGGCCGTCCTTGCCCACGACGACCTTGTGCTCGGGCAGGTCGAAGTCGATGGCGCCGCGCTCCTTGCGCATCTTCATCAGCGCCCGCGCCAGCGACATCATCCGCTCGAAGTGCGGCTTGAAGGCGTTGCGGTGCGGCACGTCCTTGCCATCGAGGACGTCCTGCACCTCGTTGTACGTGCACCGAGCCTGGCTGCGCATCACCGCCGGGTACAGCGTGGACGAGCGCCGCTGGCCCTGGGTGTCGAACGTCATGTCCGCCACCATGCACAGCCGGTCCTCGTCCGGACGCAGCGAGCAGATGCCGTTGCTCAGCCGCTCCGGGAGCATCGGCAGCACCCGGTCCGGCAGGTACACGGACGTCGCGCGCCGGAGCGCCTCCGCGTCCAGCGCGCTGCGCTCGCGCACGTAGTGCGTCACGTCCGCGATGGCCACCACCAGCCGCCAACCTCCCGGCTGCTCCTCCACGTACACCGCGTCGTCGAAGTCGCGCGCGTCCTCGCCGTCGATGGTGACCAGCGCCATCGCGCGCAGGTCGCGGCGCTGCTCGCCGCGCGCCTCGTCCTCGGACACCGTGACGGCGTAGCGGTCCGCCTCGTCCATGACCTCCGGCGGGAACTCGTCCGAGAAGCCCTGCGAGTAGGCGATGCCGATCACCTCGGAGCTCGGCGTGCCGGGCTTGCCGAGCGAGCCGGCCACCTCGCCGATCAACCCACGCCCCGGGTCCAACAGGTTCGCGCCCACGCCCAGGCGCACCTTCACCAGGTCGCCCTCCTGGGCCATCTGGGTGAACGGCACGCGGATGGGCCCCGGCAGGCTCGTGTCCGTCGGCAGCACCAGCGCGTGGCGCCCGTGCGCGGTGTAGACGCCCACCGCCAGCTCGCGGCGTCGGTCCACCACCTGCACCAGCCGCCCCTCGTAACGTCCGGGCCGCCCCGCCACCTCCACCACCACCCGGTCATTGTCGAGCGCGCGCTGCGCCTCGCCCGGCGGCAGGAAGATGTTCTCGCCCTCGCCCGACACCGGGTGCACGAAGCCGAAGCCGTTCTGATGCACGTGGAGGATGCCCTCCACCGTGTCGAGCACCTCGCCGAAGCGGCGCTCCCTCCGGCCTCGCTGACCGGAGCGCTCGCGCCAGTCGTCGCGCCGGCCACCGCCATGGCGTCCGGCGTCGCGGGCGCCACGTGACGGGGCACCACGGTCCTGGAAACGGCCGCCCTCCTGTCCGCGCGATCCATGCCCCTGGAAGCGGGCGCGGGAGTCGTTCAAGTGGGCCTTGCCGAAGCGGGGCGCCTCCGGACGCGCCTGCTCAGGGTGCGCGGGGGCAGGACGTACGGCCTCGTCACGACGGGGGCTGGGGCGCAGGAAGCGCTTGCCCTCCTTGACGATGGCGCCTTGACGGACCAGCTCGCGCAGGGCGCGCTTGAGCTCGGTCTGCTGGCCAGGATGCAGGCCCGCGAGTCGCAGGAGCTCCTTGATGCCCAGCGGGTGGTCTGCGTCGGAGAGAATCTGCTGGAGAAGGTCGGGAGGAATGCTCACGGTGGGGTCGCGGCTCGGCCGCTACGGGAACGGGTAAGCCCGAAGCGGCCGGGCGGGAACCCCCCGGCGACCGACTGCTTCCCGGAGTCCTCCTCCGGGAAGCGACGTTCAGGGCTTGACCGTGACGTTGATCTTGAAGGAGCGGTCCACCAGGCCCGGCGCGAGCGCCTTGGCCAGGAAGAACTCCACTTCGGATGTCCCCGGGTTGCGGGGGGTGAAGAAGAACTCGCGGGTGGCCGGTCCCCCATTGAGGCCCGGCTCGAAGTTGGCCTCGCGCAGACCCACGCGCTTGGCGGCGGTGGGCTCGATGGCCCAGGTGAAGCCCGGCTGCTCGGGCAGGCGCACGGTGAGGCCGTGGTTGAGCTTCACGTCCACGCTCGTGGGCACCTCGCCCTCGATGTGGACCAGCTCCATCTCGTCGCGAGAGACCGCGCGCGCCTCGGACGGACGGGGCTCCACGTTCTCCGCGCCGATGCGACCGCCCCAACCGGACGTCTTGTCCACCACGCCCATGACCTGCAGCGTGTGGCCCACGAACTTGCGCAGCCCCTTCACCGCGGCCTTGCCCTCGATGAGGAACGAGACCTGCTGACGGGTGCCGCCGTTGGACACGACGAGCACGAACTCCTCGCCCGTCATCTCGAGGTTGCCGCGCACCGCCGCGAAGCCCTTGATGCCCGCGCCCATGCCGGCCGCCGTCACCATGGAGACCTCGCCGGGCGACAGGTAGCGCAGCCGGGGCTCGGTGTCCGCCGGGGGCGCCTCCACCACCTCGGCCTCCGGCTTCTTGGCGGAGTACTTGCGCACGTCCACCACGCCGCCGTGGTTGGTCGTCTTGCGGATCAACCCGCTGACGGAGACCTTGTGGTTCACGTACGCCGGCAGGACCTCCTGGTCCGGCCCCTGGAGCAGGAAGGTGAGCTCTCGCTTGTCGCGTCCCACCACCACCAGGTTGGGCATCTCGTTGAGGACGACCAGGCGGCCCTTGAGGCTGCCCTCGCCCGTCACGCCGCGGCCCTCACCGGCGGTGAGCAGCTGCTCCATCTCGCGCTTGGTGAGCGGCTCGCCCGGAGGCGGCAGCTTGGTGGCGCGGGGACGGGGCTTCTCCACGGCGGGGATGACGGGCGCGGAGGCCTTGGAGCCCGCCTTGCCGCCAGCGGCCTTGCCAGCGGGCGCCTTCGCCGCGGGGGCGGCCGGAGCCTTGGCCGTGGCGGACTTGGCGGCGGGAGCGGGCTTGGCGGCGGACTTCTTGGTCGCGGCGGCCTTCTCGGTCTTGTCGACCTTCTCCGCCTTCTCGGCGGCCTTGCCCTTCTCGGGGGCGACCTCCGCGGCCACCTTCTTCGCCGCGGACTTCGCGCCCTTGGCCACCGTCTCCGCGACGGCCTTGACCGCCTTCGTCGTCGAGGTGGCGACGCGCTTGGACGCGTTCTTGATCAGATCCAGCCGGGCGGATTTATCCTTCTTCGCGGCGGGCTTCGCGCCAGTCTTTCCAGCGGGAGTCGCCTTCTTGGCCCCGGACTTGGGCTTGGCCATCGACGCTGTCTCCTTGAGAGTTCCCGTGTACTTTCAACGGGTTGCCAAGCCACCCCCAGGAGGACTGGCAGGCTTCGCGATGATTGGAGCTTGTAACGATGATCAGCAGGGCTGTCAAACTAACACTTGATTTTCTCTCGGACTTTGGGTGCGAACAGCCCTGGAGAACACGCGCATGAACGACGCCGCGACACTGCTGCCGGAGGACGAGGCCCGGGCCCGGGTGCTGGCCCTGGTCCCCCCCCTGGCCACGGAGTGGGTGTCCCTGGACGAGGGCCTGGGCCGGACGCTGGCGGAGGACGTGATGGCCCAGCGCACCCTGCCCCCCTGGGACAACTCGGCCATGGACGGCTACGCGGTGCGCGCCTCCGACCTCACGGGGCCCTTGCCGGTGAGACTGCCCGTGTTGGAGACGGTCTACGCGGGCGCCACGCCCCGGCACGAGGTCCGCCCGGGCACCTGCGTGCGGATCATGACCGGCGCCCCCCTGCCCGACGGCGCGGACGCGGTGGTGATGCGCGAGCGCGCCCGCCCCGTCCCCAACGGCGGCGCGGATCAGGTGGACATCCTGGAGGCGGTGGAGTCCGGCCAGTTCGTGCGGCCGCGGGGCGAGGACGCCCACGAGGGGGCGCTGCTGCTGGCCCGGGGCACGCCCCTGGGCATCCCCGAGCTGGGGCTGTTGTGGGGCCAGGGCCAGCTGTCCATCCCCGTCCCCCGCGCGCCCCGGGTGGCCATCCTCTCCACCGGGGACGAGCTGTGCCGGGCCGACGAGCCCCCCAAGGGCCGCATCGTCGACACCAACGCCCCGTCCCTGGCGCTGGCGGTGCGCCGCGCGGGCGGACTGCCGTCCCTGCTGGGCATCGCGCAGGACACGCGGGACTCGGTGAGCGAGTTCCTGTCGCGCGCCCACGGCTTCGACGTGGTGCTCACCAGCGCGGGCGTGTCCGTGGGCGAGCGGGACTACGTGAAGGAGGTCCTGGCGGCCCTGGGCGTGGAACAGCACCTGTGGCGCGTGGCCATCAAGCCCGGCAAGCCGCTGGTGGTGGGCAAGCGCGGCAGCACGCTGTTCTTCGGCCTGCCCGGCAACCCCACCTCGTCCCTGGTGACGTTCGAGCTGTTCGTCCGGCCGGCGCTGCGCCGCCTGCTGGGGCACTCGGACGTAGCCCCCATCCGGGTGTCCGGGCGGTTGGACGGCCGCCTGGCCAAGAGCCCGGGGCTGGCGCATTTCGTCCGGGTGACGGCCACCTGGCGGGAAGGAAGCTTGTGGGCACGGCCGTTGTCCACCCAGACGTCCGGAGCGCTGCGCTCCGCGGCCTCCGCGACGCACCTGCTGCACTTCCCCCGGGAGGCCAGCAGCTTGTCTCATGGGGACGGTGTGGAGTTGCTACCAGTCTCCTGGGGGGCTTGAGAAACCGAAGGTGTCCGTCACGCATCCTTTCCGTGATTCCAGGTGGGCTCCGTTGGTGAGTCCGCCTTGACTTGCGTTCCGTGGGGCACCAAACAGGGGGCCTCGCAGCCGGAGAACAGAACACCATGTCGGATACTCGCTCACCCCAGGTCCTTCCGACCCGAAAGCCCACCCAGCACCTGGAGCGCTTCTCGGAGGCGGACGTCCCCACGGGGCGTGGACCGCTGAGGACCATCGTCTTCCGGGACAAGCGCAACGGCCGCGAGCACGTGGCGCTCGTGGCGGGGAGTGTGTCGGGCGTGGAGGGGGTGCCGGTGCGCATCCACTCCGAGTGCCTGACGAGCGAGGTCTTCGGCAGCCTCAAGTGCGACTGCCGCGAGCAGCTGGACCGGGCGCTGGACTTCATCACCCAGCAGGGCCTGGGCGTGGTGCTCTACCTGCGGCAGGAGGGCCGGGGCATCGGCCTGGGGAACAAGATCAAGGCGTACGCGCTGCAGGCCAAGGGGCTGGACACGTACGAGGCGAACCGGCAGCTGGGCTTCGCGGACGACCTGCGCAGCTACGACATCGCCGCGGAGATGCTGCGCTCGCTGGACGTACGCTCGGTGGACCTCATCACCAACAACCCGCTGAAGATCGCCGGGATGGTGGAGGAAGGGATTCCGGTCCTGCGTCGAATCCCTTCCCGGACCGAGCACAATCCGCATAACGTCGACTACCTGAGGACGAAGCGCGAGCGTACGGGGCACCTGATTGAGCTCTTCGCCGAGGACGACGACACGGAAGCCAAGGCCGGCTGAGAAGACGCCCGCGCGGCGGCGCAACACCGCCGTGCGCAATCAGGCGCGCGTGCCGTTCGAGGTGCGCTTCTGGGGTGTGCGCGGTTCCATCCCCGCCCCGGGTCCGCAGACGAAGCGCTACGGGGGCAACACGCCGTGCGTGGAGGTGCGGTGCGGGGACGAGCTGCTGATCTTCGACCTGGGCTCCGGGGCGCGAGCGCTGGGTGACGCGCTGCTGGCGTCGGGCACGTCGCCGGTGCGCGGCAACATCTTCATCTCGCACTACCACTACGACCACCTGCAGGGGCTCCCCTTCTTCGCGCCCATCTTCATCCCGACGAGCGAGCTGACGGTGAACGGGCCCGCGCGCAACGGGCGCAGCACGCGCGAGCTGCTCAGCGGGCAGATGGTGCAGCCCTACTTCCCGGTGACGGCCGAGGGCACGTTCCGCGCGAAGCTGACGTATCGGGACCTGGCGCCCGGGGACACGCTGCGGGTGGGCCCCGCGAAGGTGCGGTGGCTGGAGCTGAACCACCCGGGCGGAAACCTGGGCTACCGCGTGGAGTGCGGCGACAGGTCCGTGGTGTACGCGACGGACGTGGAGCACGGCAGCGAGCTGGACGCGGCGATGTTCGAGTTCGCGCGCGGCGCGGACCTGTTCATCTACGACTCCATGTACACGGAGGACGAGTACCACGGCCGCAGTGGGCCGGCGCGCACGGGCTGGGGCCACTCGACGTGGCAGGCCGCCGTGGCCGCCGCGGACGCGGCCGAGGTCAAGACGCTGGTGCTCTTCCACCACGACCCGTCCCGCGACGACGTGGCCATGGACAAGCTGCTGCGTCAGGTGCGCAAGCACCGCCCGGAGGCCATCGCCGCCAAGGAGGCGATGGTCCTCTCGCTGTAGCTCAGGCGCCGCCGCGCTGGCGGGCCACCGCGCGCTTCACCGTCTCGCGCAATCCCACGAAGGGCAGGCGCTCCAGGGCGGTGGGCACGTCCACCCACTCGAAGGTGTCGTGCTCCGGGCCCAGGCGGACGTCCGCGTCCGGAGGGGCCTGGACGGCGAAGCCGTTCTCCCGCGCGAGCACGGGGGGCAGGGTCTCGCCGATGGCGAAGGCGTGCTGGTAGTGGAGGTCCTTGGGAGCAAGGCGCAGTCCGGTCTCCTCCTCGAGCTCGCGGGCGGCGGCCTGGGCGGGTGATTCACCGGGCTCCACGCGGCCCGTGAGGATCTGCCAGAAGCCTCCGCGCTCGGGGCGGCGGCGCACGAGCAGGACGCGGGCCTCGGGGCCATGTCCGCGCACCACGGCGACGCTGACGGTGGACATGGGCGGCGGCGCATCGACGCGCTCGCTGTCGAACACGGCGCAGAAGCTGCGAGCCAGGGCCTCTTCCACGTCGGACACGGGGATGGCGTTGCCACGCTCGCGCTGCATGGACGTGACGCCGGCCTCGCGGATGCCGCACGGGACGATGAAGCGGAAGTGCTCCATCTTCGTGTTCACGTTGAGCGCGAAGCCGTGCGTGGTGAGCCAGCGGGAGATGTGGACGCCGATGGCGGCGATCTTCCGCGCGTCCGGGGCGCCCTCCTCGCCAATCCACACACCGGGCCACTTGGGGATGGGGCCGGCGGTGATGCCCCACTCGGACAGCACCTGCATGATGGAGCGCTCCACGTCGCGCACGTAGCGACGCACGTCGCGGCGCGACTCGGGGAGCAGGAAGATGGGGTAGCCGACGATCTGCCCGGGGCCGTGGTAGGTGACGTCGCCGCCGCGATTGGTCTCGAAGACCTGGACGCCCTCGGCGGAGAGGCTCGCGTCGGAGGCGGTGATGTTCTCGCGCTTCGCGCCTCGGCCGAGGGTCAGCACGGGCGGGTGCTCCAGGAGGAGCAGTGCGTCCGAGCAGAGCCCCTCGCGACGCGCGTCGCCGAACAGGCGCATGAGCTCGAGGCCGTCCTCGTACTCCACCCGGCCGAGCCGGTAGACGGTGATGGTGTTCACGACGTTCCCTTCTTGCGCCGCCCCTTGCGAGCAGGGGCTGGCTTCGTGACTTTGTCGAGGTCCCAGGTGCCTGGGGGGATGCGCTGAAGGAGCGCCTGGAGTTCATGGCCCGCGCGCGGGGAACGCGCGGCCTCCGCCACGAGCACGAAGAGGGCCTTCTCGGACACCGTCGTCGTGTGCTCACGCGCGGCGAGGTGGGCCCGGGCCATGTCCCTGTATTCGGCGGACGTGGGCGGACGCAGGGACACGAGGCGCTGAACGTGCTCCAGGATGCTCACTGTGACGGTGCCGCTCACGGCACGCGACAGGGCGTCCGTGGTGGGGACGTTGAGGCGGAGGCCATTTCCACGCAGCGCGAGCTTGCTCGACGTAGGTGACGTGCCTCGCGCGCTGAGCACCACCGTGGGCCTCGAGGCCCGACCCAGGAAGGCGCTGAGTGTGCGCTGCTGTTCCGTGGTCAGCTGGTCCACGTCCTCGATGAACAGCGGCGTGGAGGATGGAGCCGCCGTGAGCGCGTCGACCGTGGTGAGAGCGCCCTGCCCTTCTCGCTGGAGCATCTGGAGCAAGGTGCTCTTCCCACAGCCCTCCGCACCGATGAGCAGCACGCAGCGGACGCCCGTGCGGAGTGCATCGATGAGCGCACTCCGCGCCTCCGGCTGCCCGATGAAGTCCGGCGCGCTCGGAGTCGGCGTCTCGACGCGAGGACGGGCCGGGAGCGACACCGGGCTCACCGAGTCACCGAACAGGGATGATGAGGCCGTGAGGCAGGCCTTGCAGATGAACGCGCCCGCCGGTCCCGCGACGAGCTCACCAATCTCCGCGCGAGGTCGGCAACAGAACGAGCACCACGCGTCCAGCGTCACGTCCGCGCGGGTGGGGCCACGTTCGATGATGCGCGGCTTGCGTCGACGCTGGGGTGGCGTGTCCTCCACGTCGTGAGGCTCGCGCGCGACGTCATCCTCACCGCCTTCGAATTCGTCAGACGACTCGCGCAGCGGCGCTCCGAACGGACGGGTTCCCGTCACACCCAAGAGGTGGGGCTGGCTCGCCTCGGCGCTCACGAACTCGCCCTGGTCCCCCAGAAGCCAGGTCTCATCCTCGACCTCGGATGCGCTGCTCGACCCCACCGCGCCCGACGTGTCATCGGCTCCGGACACGCCAGCCACCGGGCCATCCCACGCATCGAGCAGCCCTGGACTCCAGGACGCATCGTCAGAGCCAGCGCCACCCATGAGTCGATCGCCACCGAAGCTTCGTGCTCGACTTCGCGCACCTGCGCTCCGGGCCATGAATCGGAAGTCTGGCGACGCTCGGGCTGCCACGCTCGAGCCCTCGCCGGAACTCGCACTGTCGTCAGCGTCCAGTTCCCAGTCCCGCGCCGGCACTCCGGCTGTCACGCCCGACGACTGGCCACGCGTCGAGCCAGAGCGCTCGCTGTCGGCCCCGACCCTGCTCCGGCCTCGCGGCGCGAGTCCTCCCTGCTCGGGAGATTCTCCTCCCCCATCGTCGGCTGATCGCGAGCATGGCGAAGCTCCGGCTGTCACGCGCGACGTCACACCAGCGCCAATGCTGTCGTGCGGATCAGCGACCCACCCCTGTCGAGGCGGCCCGGCCCTTCCCGGAGACGCTCCTGTGCTTTCGTCCGTCGGAGCGAGCGCGTCATCTCGCGACGCCTCGGCCTCGTACGAGTCGCTCCCACGCGACAGCTGGGCCTCCAGGCGCTGCAGGTCTTCACTCACCTCTGCGTCCAACACCCACGCGGTGACTTCGGCAGGTGCTTGCGCGAGCCCAGGCGCCTCCTCCTCGCGCAGCGCGGCTTCGATGAGGCGCTGCCTCAACGCCAGCTCCAATGGCGAGACACCCTCCTCGCCTCCCATCATCAAGGGCGCTGGAGGGGCAGGCTCGTCAGCGTCCATCGCCGACATCCGCTCGAGTCGCGCCACCTCGTCGGCGATGTCCGCGCGGCGCGCATCCAGTCGGCGCGCATGGCGCAGCAACTGGAGCGCCCGAGGTGCGTTCCCCGCGCGCTGGAAGAGCGTCGCGGCCTGGAACAACAGCTCCACCGCACGAGGCGCGTCACCGCTCAGCTCGGCGGACTGCGCGGCGCGGATCAGCTCGCGAGGGTTCTCGGCCATACCGACAGAGCCTAACCGTCTTGGAGGACCACCGCCCGACCTCCGTCGAGCGGGCGGTCCGTCCCCTGGCAACCCCACGGGACGCCCTACCGTGGACACGAGGCCCGGGAGCCTCCGCTCACCGGGCCCGCATCCAGGGACCTCAGGTCATCGCCAGGAACAGCATGTCCGGCTTCTCGAGGTACTTGATGACTTCGTACACGAAGTCCGCGGCCACCGAGCCGTCGATGACGCGGTGGTCGCACGACAGCGACAGGTTCATCATGTCGCGGACCACGACCTGGTCCTTCACCACGGCCGGGCGCTTCTTGAGCTTGTGCACGCCCATGATGCCCACCTCGGGGTGGTTGATGATGGGCGTGGCGAACAGGCCGCCCGTCTGCCCCAGCGAGGTGATGGTGAAGGTGCCGCCCGTCAGCTCCTCCATCTTCAGCTTGCGCTCACGCGCCGCCACACCCAGCCGCGACGTCTCGCGCGCCAGCTCGGCCAGCGTCAGCCGGTCCGCGTCCTTCACCACCGCCACCGTCAGGCCGTCCGGCGTCGCCACCGCCATGCCGATGTTGTACTCGCCGCGCACCACCAGCTCCTGCGCCGCCTCGTCGAAGTTGGCGTTCAGGTGCGGGAAGCGCTTCAGCGCGGCGATGGTCGCCTTGATGATGAACGGCAGGTAGTTGATCTTCGTGTTGTCGCCCACCGCCGCCAGCTGCGCGTTGAGCCGGGCCCGCAGCGCCACCAGCTCCGTCGCGTCCACTTCCTCCACGAAGGCGAAGTGCGGCATCGTGAACTTCGAGCGCACCATCTTCTCGGCGATCTTCTTGCGCAGGCCCCGCAGCGGCACGCGCTCATCCGACCGCCCCGTCGACACGGACGGCGCCGCGGGACGCGCCTGGGCCGGCGCCGCCACCACCACGTTCTTCTGCTCGCCGCCCCCCTCCAGCGCCGCCACCACGTCCGCCTTCGTCACCCGCCCCTGCGGACCACTGCCGGAGATGGTCGTCAGGTCCAGCCCGTGCTCACGCGCCATCCGACGCGTCACCGGCGTGGCCAGCACCTTCGTCGCCTGCGTCGACGCCGCGGCAGCCGCCGGAGCGGGCGCCGCCGCCGACGCCGCCGGAGCGGGAGCCCCGTGGCCCGCGGCCTGGACCGGCGCGGCGCCTTCGATCTCCATCGTCACCAGCGGGTGGTGCACCTTCGCGATGTCCCCTTCCTTGCCGTGCGTCTGGATGACACGACCGGCCTTCGGGCTGGGGACGGTGACGGTGGCCTTGTCCGTCATCACCTCGGCGAGCACCTGGTCTTCCTTGACGACGTCGCCGGCCTTGACGTGCCACTTGACCAGCTCGCCCTCCATCACGCCTTCACCGAGGTCGGGGAGCTTGAATTCGAAGGTTGCCATGGGGTGTCTTTCCGAGAGGAACGGGGGTTGCGTCAAGGCTCGAATCGGGCCCGCTCAGCCGAGTCGCTCCAAGCGCTCGCGCTCCATCAGGCCCTTCATGAAGAACTCGGCGGCGCGATAGCTGGAACGAACCAGCGGACCCGAGGCCACGTAGAGGAAACCGTAGGACTCGGCCAGCTTCTTGTACGACTCGAACTGCGCCGGAGTGACGAAGCGCTCCACGCGCAGGTGGTACTGCGAGGGCTGCAGGTACTGTCCCAGCGTGAGCACGTCCACGCCCACGCCGCGCAAATCCTTGAAGGTCTGCTCCAGCTCGGCGTCCGTCTCGCCCAGGCCCACCATGACCGACGTCTTGGTGTAGAGGCCCTCGGGACGGTTCTTCAGGTACTCGAGCACGCGCAGCGACTGGGCGTACTTCGCGCGCCGGTCCCGCACCGTCGGCGTCAGCCGCTCCACCGTCTCCACGTTGTGCGCGACGACGTGCGGCCGGGCCTCGGCCACCGTGGCCAGGTCCTTCTCCACGCCCTTGAAGTCGGGGATGAGCACCTCGACGATGGTGCGCGGGCTCTCGCGGCGCAGCTCGCGGATCGCGGAGGCGAAGTGGCTGGCGCCACCGTCGGGCCGGTCATCCCGGTTCACCGACGTGACGACGATGTACTCCAGGTCCATCTCCTTGACGGCCTGGGCCAGGTGGATGGGCTCCATCGGATCCAACGGCGGCGGAGCGCCCACCTTCACGTGGCAGAAGCGGCACGCGCGCGTGCAGACCTCGCCCATCAGCATCACCGTGGCCGTGCCACCACCCCAGCACTCGGCGATGTTCGGGCAGCGGGCCTCTTCGCACACGGTGGCCAGCTTCGTGCGCTTCACGATGGCCTTGACCCGCTCGTACCCCTCGCCGTGAGGCAGGCGGACCTTCAGCCAGTCCGGCTTGCGGGTCGTCTCTGTCACCTGGGGGAGAGGGAACCGGTCAGGAGTCGCCATGGGTCGCGGGCCTTCTATGGTTTGGGCGGAAGACGTTCAAGCGGGAAGCCTCTAACGCGAGGCGTTAGCACCCGCAGGGCCTTCGCGCACGTCGTCTCCCTACTAATGCCCGCGCCCCGGCCGGGCAGCCCCCTGTCGGCGAGCACCGGGGCCCCCGGATGCCCAGCCTGAAGCCCATGGCCGCCATCCACCTGGGCACCAGCGGGTACGTCTACAAGGACTGGAAGCAGCGCTTCTACCCCACCGGCCTGCCGGCCCGCCGCTGGCTCTCCTGGTATGCGCGCGTCTTCCCCACGGTGGAGCTCAACGCGACCTTCTACCGGCTGCCCACGCCCCAGGCCGTGGACCGCTGGCGCGACGAGGTCCCCGGCCGCTTCCGCTTCGCCTGCAAGGGCAGCCGCTTCCTCACCCACCTCAAGCGCCTCACCGACGTGGACGAGGGCCTGGAGCGCTTCTACGCCCCCGTCCTGCGCCTGGGCCGCAAGCTGGGCCCCATCCTCTGGCAGCTCGCGCCCCACATGACGCGGGCGGACCCGGAGAAGCTGGACCGCTTCCTCGCCCACCAGCCTCGGGGCATCCGCCAGGTCGTCGAGTTCCGTCACGCCGCCTGGTACCACCCGGAGGTGCTGGACGTCCTGGAGCGGCACCGCGCCGGGCTCTGCGAGCACGACCTGCTGCCCGAGCCGATTCCCCACCCCACCGGGGGCTTTCGCTACCTGCGCTTCCACGGCACCGAGGCCCGGTACATGGGCCGCTACGGCAAGGCGGCCCTGCGCCCCGTGGCGCGCGACTTGAAGCGGTGGAGGGACGCGGGCCACACCGCCTGGGTCTACTTCAACAACGACTCGCGAGGGCACGCGCTGCTGGACGCGCTGGACCTGGCGGAGCTGCTGGACCTGGGCATCGGGAGGACGCCGGAAATGGAGAGGCCGCCCTCGAAGCTCGCGCTCCGGGACGGCCCCAGCGGGCACCCGTGAGGGGCGCCCGTCCTCCACCCTCGCCGACTAGAAGTGGCGCGGGTGACCCAGCGTGGCCTCGGCGCCCTCGTGGACGATCTCCGAGAGCGTCGGGTGGGCGTGGATGGTGCCCGCCAGCTCCTCGGTGGTGATCTCCAGCTTCAGCGCGACGCAGGCCTCGGCCAGCAGCTCCGTGGCGTGCGGACCGATGATGTGGATGCCCAGCACCTCGTCGTACTTCTTGTCGGAGACGATCTTGATGAGGCCCGTGGACTCGTTGGTGATGGCGGACTTCGTCACCGCGCCGAACGGGGCGTTGCCGATCTTGACGTCGTAGCCGCGCTCCTTGGCCTTCTTCTCCGTCAGGCCCACCGAGGCGACCTCGGGGTAGCAGTACGTGGCGGACGGGGTGAGGTCGTAGTTGATGGGCTGCGGGTTCTTGCCCGCGATGTGCTCCACCGCGACCACGCACTCGGCGCTGGCCATGTGGGCCAGCATCGGGGTGGGGATGACGTCGCCCACCGCGTAGACGTTGGGCTCGCTGGTGCGCAGCATCGAGTCGACCTTGATGTAGCCGCGCTCGGTCTTGATGGACGTCTTGTCCAGGCCCACGTCGTCCGTCACCGGCGAGCGGCCCACGGCCGACAGGAGGATCTCCGCCTCCAGCGTCTTGGTCTCGTTGCCGACCTTCATCGTGACGCGCACGCCGTCCGCCGTGTGCTCCACCTTCTCCACCGCGGAGCCCGTGTGCACGTCGATGCCGCGGCGGCGGAAGATCTTCTCCAGCTCCTTGGAGATGTCCGCGTCCTCGATGGGCAAGAGCGCCGGCAGGTACTCCACGATGGCCGTCTTGCTGCCCACGTGGTTGAAGATGGACGCGAACTCACAGCCGACCGCGCCCGCGCCCAGGACGATGATGCTCTTGGGGATGCGCTCGATCTGCAGGATGGAGTCGCTGTTGAGCACGCGCTTGTGGTCCACCGGCACGTTCGGCAGGGACTTGGGGACCGAGCCCGTCGCGATGATGACGTTCTTGGCGTCCAGCACCTGCTTGGTGCCGTCGGCGGCGGTGACCTCCACCTTGCCCTTGCCCGCGATGCGGCCGTGGCCCTTGATGACCGTCACCTTGTTCTTCTTCATCAAGAAGTCGATGCCGTTGGCACCCTTGGTGACGACCTTGTCCTTGTGCTTCATCGCGTTCGGCCAGTTGACCGTCGGGCTCGACAGGTCGATGCCGAAGTCCCCGGCCTCCTTGACGTGGTGGAACAGCTCCGCCGTCCACAGCAGGGACTTGGTGGGGATGCACCCGCGGTGGAGGCACGTGCCACCCAGACGCTTGTCCTTCTCGATGATGGCCGTCTTCAGCCCGAGTTGCCCCGCGCGGATGGCGCCCACGTAGCCGCCAGGGCCCGAACCGATGATCACCACGTCGAACGTCTCAGCCACGCACGCCTCCGTCATTATTTGCGGATGGAACCCGGTGGGGCTGATAACCCCCGCTCCCGGTTGGAATCAAGGAGATTGCTCGTGCGCCGTTTCCCGCTCAGAACCCTCCTCCTGATGCTCGTGGCGCTCATCGCCTTCGGCCGTCTGTGGTGCGTGACGCACCAGGATGTGACGAGCGCTGCCCCGCCCGAGCGCCCCCCCGCCCGGGCCGCCGCCTCCCCGGCCGCCCCCGTCACGCTCGGCTCGCCCGACTGTCTCGCCCTGGAGCGGGCCCTGGACGCCGCCCTGCGCGCCCCCGAGGTCCCCAGCATCCTGGACGATGCCCGGGCGCGCCTGAAGGCCTGCGCCCAGCCCACCGCGCGCGCCTGCGAGCTGGGGCCGGCCCTGAATGCCCGGGCCCCGTTCAGCCAGGGAGTGGACACTCCGCTGCGGGGCCTCCTGGCCACGCTGTGCGAGCAGTGCCCGGGCCCGGTGAACCCCTGCGCGCAGCGCGTGGGTCAGGCCCTGCTGGACGCCACGGTGGGCCGCGCGCCGGAGGTCCCGGAGCTGCTGTGGAACCTGGAGCACGCGGGGCCGGGCACGGCGGGAGCCTGCGACACCCTCGTCCGGTTGGGGCTGGCCCCGGCCGCCCAGGCGGAGGTCGCCCTGCCCGCGACGGTGCTCCCATTGCTGGAGGGTCTCGCCCCCCGCTGCCAGGGGGCCGGGCTCCTTCCCGTGTCCGTGCTGCGCGCGGCGGCACTCCAGCAGGGGGACAAGGTGCCCACGCTCCGGACGCTCGTCAGCGCGCCGCGCGTGGAGACCGAGCCGGTGAAGCCGGATCAGCTCACCGGGGCCCAGCCCGGCTTCCAGGCCTTCGACGGGGACGAGAACACGCGCGTCGCGGTGAGCAACGCGTCGAAGACCTCACGCTGGGCGGCGGATGGGGCGCTGCGCGCGGGCTACGCGCCCACGCTCAAGCACCTGGTGGGCGTGCGCGTCCGGGCGAAGGGTGCGGGCACGCTGCGCGCCATCGTGCGCACCCCGAAGGGCGTGGGGCTCGGTGACCCGGAGGGAGGTTTCTCGTTCGTGAACCCCACGGTGTGCCGCTACCAGGGCACGGGCGCGTGGGAGAGCTGCGTGCTGACCGTGCCGCAGGTGGACGTGGACGCGGTCAGCGTGTTCCCCGAGAGCGCGGACGGCCAGCTCGCGGAGCTGGAGATACTCGGCGTCCGGTGAGTTCGCGCCGGGGCGGCCTCAGGCGACGAGGCCGCGCTCCTTGGCGAGCTGGAAGATGGGCGCCGCGTCCTTCTTCAGGACGGTGCTCACGTCCTTGACGATGGACTCGCCCGACTTCGCCACCGACAGGAAGTTGTCGAAGGTGCGGGTGAGGATGAGCACGCCGGAGATGATGACGCGCTGGAGGTTGTGCTGCAGGTCCGTGCCCTCGTAGATGAGCCACGCCTGCTCGACACACTTCTTGCGAGCGTCCACCAGGAAGTTGTTGAGGATGGTGCGCTCGTTCGCGTCGGGCACCTTGGACTTCGGGCTCACGGAGCCGATGTAGATGAGGCGCGTGTTGAGGCTCGTCGCCGCCTCTTCCATCTGAGCCAGGATCGCCGCGACGTCCTCCTTGGTCGGAGGATTCTGCCAGCGGGAGAAGATGACTCGGTCGATGAGCTCTGCCTTGTACGTGGTGGGGCCGTTCACGATGCCTCCGGTGAGGCGGACGGTTTCGATGCCACGAAGCGCCCGGCCGGCGTTCTCCACTGCGCCGCGCGTCTGGATGTGTAGCAGGAACACTCCTTTCATTGAAGAGAGTCACTGCTGGGGGCGCGCACCTCTTCGTCGCAGTGCGACTGTGAGGATGCAGCCGTGACGGACAAATCCCGCTGGGTCGACGCTGACACGTCCGGAATTCGGGGGCTGATACGTGGAATGTCCGGACAGCCCCGCGTGGATTTCACGTGAAGTGTGACGGCCTCATCTCGTGTCGTTTGAGACCTGGGGTGCCGCGCGACGAGCGAGCACGGCCTTCACATCCTCGAGCGAGAGCCCCAGGGGCTTGATGGCGACGAGCAGGTGGTAGAGCAGGTCGGCGGCCTCCTCCACGGCGCGGCTCGCGTCCGCGTCCGCGCAGGCGGTGACCAGCTCCGCGGCTTCTTCTCCCAGCTTCTTGAGTCGCAGGTTCCTGTCGCCGAGCAGGCGTCGCGTGTAGCCGGGCTTCTCGTCTCGCGCCGGGGCGTGTGAAGCGCGCTCGGTGAGCGTGGCGTCGAGCGCGGCGAGCGCATCCCAGCGACCGGCGCCGAAGCAGGTCTCCTCGCCGGTGTGACAGGCGGGGCCGGCCTTGTGGACGCGAGCGAGCACCGCGTCCCTGTCGCAGTCCGCGGACAGCGAGACGACGCGTTGGGTGTTCCCGCTGGTGGCGCCCTTGTGCCAGAGGCCTCGCGAGCGGGAGCGGTAGTGCATCTCGCCGGTGGCGAGCGTGCGCTCCAGGGCCTCGCGGTCCGCGTGCGCGACCATCAGCACGTCGCCCGTGGCCGCGTCCTGGGTCACCACCGTGACGAGCCCGTTGCCCTTGGTGAAGTCGAGTGTGTCCAGGTCCAGCATCAGGGGGTCCTCGTCGCGCCCAGGCGCTCGCGTGAGAGTCGGGCCAGCGCCGCGTTGGTGGCGATGCCGTTGCCGCCGAAGGCGGTGCGCTTGCCGGTCCAGTCGGTGAAGACGCCGCCGGCTTCCTCGATGATGGGCTGGAGCGCGGCCGCGTCCCAGGGCGAGAGCAGCTCGTCCACCATCACCTCCGCGCGCCCCGTGGCGACGAGCAGGTAGCCGTAACAGTCACCCCAGGTGCGCGACACGGCGGCGTCCCGCGTGAAGCGGCGCCAGGCCTCGCCTCGTTCGGGGAACTGGGAGAAGCGCTCGTCGGTGGAGAGGACCACCGCGCGGGCGAGGTCGGATTGCTCGGAGACGCGGGCGCGCTGGCCGTTCCAGAAGCAACCTTCGCCAGGAGCGGCGACGAGCAGCTCGCCCACCGCGGGGAAGTACGCGGCCCCCACGAGGATGCGCTCACCTTCCGCCAGTGCGACGAGCGTGCCCCACAGCGGCACTCCGCGGATGAAGGTCTTGGTGCCGTCGATGGGGTCGAGGATCCAGCGACGCTTCGCGCCGGGGCGTGTCTCACCGAACTCCTCGCCGAGGATGCCGTCCTCGGGGAAGCGCCTCTCGAGCCACTCGCGTGCCGTCTGCTCCGCGGTGCGGTCCGCCACGGTGACGGGTGTGCCGTCGCTCTTGGTGTCCACCGCGATGCCTCCTCGGAAGAATTTGAGCGCGACGTCACCCGCCGAGCGCGCGACCTCCGCCGCCGCCTGCATCAGTCCCTGGGTCGTCATCTCATGCTCCTGTTTCCCACCGTGTTCGTCCGAAGCGACCGGAGGGGCTTGAGCGAAGCACCGCCGCCGGCAGGCACCCCTCGGGGCGCGGGCTCGCGCGTCGCACCGTGAAGAGTCCGAGTCATTTCGTGCCCCCGTGCTCCGCGGCGCTCGCGCGGCGCGACCGGGTGATGATGTTCCTCGATGCGGGCTCGATGTCGCGAAGACATCGCGCCTCGGACACGCGCATCGCGCAGCGAAAGGTCCGGGTCATGGCGTGCTCCGAATCGGCAGGCCGCTCGAACGCAGGAGCGACTTGATGGCGCCCACCGTCGTGAGCCCATCGTGGAGGATGCCCGCCACCAGCGCCGCGTCCGCGCCACCTCGCGTGAGCCCATCCCTCACGTGCTCCGCGCTGCCCGCGCCACCCGAGGCGATGACGGGCACGGCGACCGCGTCCACCACCCTCCGGGTCAGCTCCAGGTCGTAGCCCGAACGCGCGCCGTCCTGGTCGATGCTCGTGAGCAGCACCTCCCCTGCCCCACGCGCCACGCACACCTGGGCCCAGGTCACCGCGTCCAGCTCGGTCGGCCTTCGCCCTCCATGCGTGTAGACGCGGTAGCGCTCCCCCTCCTTGCGAGCATCGATGCTCGCCACCACGCACTGGGCTCCGAAGCGCTCGGCGCACTCGGTGAGCAGCTCGGGCCGAGCCACCGCCGCCGAGTTGATGCTCACCTTGTCCGCCCCCGCGCGCAGCGCCCGGCCCACGTCCTCCACCGTGCGCACACCGCCGCCCACCGTCAGCGGAATGAACAGCTGCTCCGCCGTGCGCCGCACCAAATCCCAGAGCGTCTCGCGCTCCTCTTCGCTCGCGGAGATGTCGAGGAACGTCACCTCGTCCGCGCCCTCCTGCTCGTAGCGCAGCGCCAGCTCCACCGGGTCTCCGACGTCGCGAAGCCCCTCGAAGCGGACCCCCTTCACCACCCTGCCGCCCTTCACGTCCAGGCAGACGATGAGTCGTCGCGTGAGCATCACGTCACCTCCAGGGCCACGGAGCCCTTCATGCTGAACACCGTGCCGCCATCCACCATCGCGTCCCGCAACGCGAGCCCCAGCGCCTTGAACGCGGCCTCCGTCACGTGGTGACGGTCCTTCCCACGCAGCACCCGCAGGTGCAGCGTCACCTTCGCGTGCTCACAGAACGAGCGCATCCAGTGCTCGTACAGCCGGTTCTTCAGCGGGCCCTCGTAGAAGAAGCGTCCCCCGGCATCCAGGCACGCCTGCACCAGCGCGTCGTCCATGGGAATGGTCCGCTCCGCGAAGCGCGCCGCCGTCGCGGGAATCACCCGCTGCACCGCCGTCCCCAACGTGATCGCCACGTCCTCCATCAGGTGGTGCTTGAGGTCACCCCGCGCATGCAGCTTCAAGTCGAGCCCCGCGTAGCGCCCGAAGGTGGAGAGCATGTGGTCGAAGAACACGAGCCCCGTGTCCACCTGCGTCGCCCCGCGACCGAGCGACACCTCCACGCGCACCTGCGTCTCCTTCGTCTCCCGAGTGACCAGGGTCATTCCGCGAACTCCCGCGCGACTTCACGCGCATCCAGTCGTCCCGTGTACAGCGCCATGCCGATGACCGCTCCGTACGCCCCCGCCGAGGCCAGCGCCCGCAGGTCGTCCATCGTCGTCACGCCCCCCGACGCGTAGAGCCGGTGACGACTGCGCGCCACCACCTCGCGCATCAGGGACAGGTCCACGCCCTCCAGCTGTCCTTCCTTGTGCACCGCCGTCACCAACAGCCCACCGAGCGCCAAGGGCTCCAGCACCGCGAGGACCTGGTCCAGCGTCCTGCCACTCCCCGCCGTCCAACCTCGCGTCACCACCTCCCGCCCGCGCACGTCCGCCGCCACGACCACGCGCCCCGGAAAGCGCTCCGTCACCTCCGCCAGCCACCCCGCGTCCTCGATGGCCCTCGTGCCCACCACCACCCCCGAGGCACCTCCCTCCAGCAGCGCCGTCACCCGCGCGGTGTCCCGGACACCCCCGCCCACCGTGAAGGCGAGCCCCGGCTCGTGCGACGTGAGTCGCGTCACCACCCGAGCGTTGGAGCCACGCCCCAGCGCCGCGTCCAGGTCGACGACGTGAAAGGAACGGAAGCCGAAGCCACGCCAGTGCCGAAGCGCGTCGAGCGGGTCATCCACTCGCACCCGCTCCGCGTCATACGAGCCTCCGACGAGCTGCACACAGGCCCCCTCGCGCAGGTCGATGGCTGGGATGGCCCTCATGAGCGCACCTCACGGAGGAACGCCCGCACGAAGGCCACACCCGAGGCCGACGACTTCTCCGGGTGGAACTGCACACCCACCACCTTCCCTCGGCGCACCGCCGCGGGAAAGCGGTCCTCCTCGTGCGTCGTCCACGCGGTGACGAGCGACGGGTCCGCCACCCGGCACACGTAGCTGTGCGCGTAGTACACGGTGTCCAGCTTCGCTCCGGACAACGTGCTGTCCTCGTCCACCTGGTTCCAGCCGATATGCGGCACCCGCCGGGCCGCCAGTCGCTGCACGTGGCCCGCGAAGTAGCCCAGCCCCTTCCCCGCCCCCTCGTCGCTCGAGTCGAACAGCAGCTGCATCCCCAGGCAGATGCCCAGGCACGGCAGCCCTCGCTCCAGCGCCAGACGCATCGTGTCCCGCCCCTGCGCCAGCCTCGCCGACGCGAGACCGAACGCCCCCACACCGGGCAACACGAGCACATCCGTGTCCACTGCCCGGCGCGGATCCACCTCGACGTGAACCTCCACGCCTGGCTCCGTGGCCAGGGCCTTCGAGAGCGAGTGCAGGTTTCCAGCGCCGTAATCGAACAGGGTGACTCTCATCGCAAGGACTCCCGCAGCGCCACGAGCGCCGCCTCGAGCATGGGCCACGGTCCACTGCCGATCCGGAGCGCATCCCCCACGCCGGTCAGCCCCTGGAAGGCCCTCACGTTCACATCCCGCTCACGCATCCGCTGGGCCACTCCCAGCGCGTCCGGCATCGGCACCATCAGGAAGTTGCCCTCCGAGGGCAGCGGCGACAGCCCCATCGACATCAATTCCGCGCGGAGATGTTCACGATTCTTCCGTGCCTCGACCACCTGGGCCTCGACCCACATCCGGTCCTCGCGCAGGACGGCGACGGCCATCGACTCCGCCAATGTCGTGAGCTTGTACGGTCCGCGCGCCTTCTCCACCTCCGCGATGAGCGCCGGGCTGCCCACGCCCCATCCCACCCGCATGCCCGCGAGCCCATAGGCCTTGGAGAACGTCCGCGTCACCAGCACGTTCTGCCGCGTGCGCGCCAGGCCCAGGAAGTCCGGCGCCGAGGAGAACTCCACGTAGGCCTCGTCGATGATGACGATGCCCGGCGCCTTCTCCACCACGTGCTCCACCGCCGCGCGGGACAGCGACGTGCCCGTGGGGTTGTTCGGCGAGCACAGGTAGATGACCTTCGCCCCCGTGGCCAGCAGCGCCTCCGGGTCCACGTCGAAGTCCGCGCGCAGGGGCACCGGCGCCGCCTTCAAGCCGTTCACCTTCGCGAACAGCGGCATCATCACGAACGTCGGGTCCTGGAACGCGAGCACCTCACCCGGCTCCAGGAACGCGCGCAGCGCGCTGTCCAACACGTCGTCCGAGCCACAGCCCGTCGTCACGCACCCGACACCGACACCGAGCCGAGAAGCGAGGACGTTGCGCAGGTCGGGCGCGTAGCCTCGCGGGTAACGGGACAGTGACTCCGGACGGGACTCGCGCAGCACCCGCTCCGCCGCGGGAGGCACGCCGAAGAGGTTCGTGTTGTCGCTCAGGTCCACGCGACACGGCCGCTTCGGCGGTGAATACAGGGGGATGTCCCGGAAGGACTCGCGCAGGGGAATCATGCGCCCCTCCAGGCACGCGCGGCGTCGGCGTGCGCGAACAGCCCCTCGCTGTCGGCGAGCAGTCCCACGTCCTCCGCCAGCGCCTCGGAGGCCGCGCGCTCCACGCGCTGGTAGGTGGTCCACCGGTAGAAGTCGAGCAGGTTCAGGCCCGAGTACGCCCGCGCCAGCCCCGCCGTGGGCAGCACGTGGTTGGAGCCCGTCATGTAGTCGCCGTACGCCACCGACGAGCGCTCACCGAGGAAGACGGTGCCCGCGTTGCGCACCCTCGCCAGGTCCGCGGAGGGCGCGGCCGTGGCGAGCAACAGGTGCTCCGGCGCGAAGTCCGCCACGAACGGCCACGCCTCCTCCAGCGAGGCGACGCTCAGCACCGCGCCCCGGGAGCGCAGCGCCGCCGCGACGATCTCCTGCCGCTTCGCGTCCTCCGCCAGCCGACGCACCTGCTCCGCGACGGCCTCCGCCACCCCCTCACCGCGCGCCACCGTCACGCACGCGGCATCCGGGTCGTGCTCGGCCTGCGCCAACATCTCCCGCGCCACCGCCTCGGGGCTCGCCGTCTCGTCGGCGACGACGAGGATTTCACTCGGTCCCGCCGGCGCCTCGATGGCCACCGCGCCCACCACCTGGAGCTTGGCCTCCGCCACGTACGCGTTGCCCGGCCCGACGATGCGGTCCACCCGGGGCACGCTCTCCGTGCCGTACGCCATGGCCGCCACCGCGCCCGCGCCCCCCAACGCGAAGACCCGGTCCGCCCCCGCGAGCACCGCCGCCGCCAGCACGCTCGGGTGCGGCAGGCCATCCGGCCCCGGCGGCGAGCAGACGATGACCTCCCCCACGCCCGCCACCTTCGCGGGCACCACGCCCATCAACACGCTGCTCGGGTACACCGCTCGCCCGCCGGGCGCATACACCCCCACGCGGCCCAGCGGGTCGGGCCTGCGTCCCACCAACACCCCCGGCTCCGTCTCCACCTCCACCGCGCGCGGCTTCTGCGCCTCGTGGGCCCGCGCGATGTTGCGCGCCGCGCGCCCCAACGCCCGCGCCACCGAGGGCTCCAGCGACGCGAGCGCCTGCTCACAGCGCGCCCGGGGCACCTCCAGCGAGGACAGCTCCGCCCGGTCGAACTGCCGCGCCATCTCGAACAGCGCCCAGTCCCCGTCCAGGCGGACCTTCGCGATGAGCTCCCGCACCCGCGCGGCGATGCGCGTGTCCACGTCCCCACCGCGCTCCAACAACCGCTGACGGTCCTGACGCGAGAGGCTGGCCAGCGGCCCCCGGTACCGCAGGAACGAAGGAAGCGACATCATCACGCCACCAGCCTTTCGATGCGCGTGACCAGGATGCCCTCGCACCCCAGCGTCTTCAGCGCGTTGACGGTGCGGTAGATGGTCTTCGCCGGCACCACCGCGTGCACCGCCACGAACCGGCCTCCGTCCAGCACGTCCACCACCGTGGGACCGTTGAGTCCCGGCAACACCTCACGCACCCGGGGCAGCTCGTCCTTCGGCACGTTCGCCATCAGGTAGCGCTTGCCCCGCGCCGCGAGCACCGAGCCGAGCGCGAGCTTCAGCTCCTCCAGCTTCCTCCGCGCCTCCGGCACGTTCGCCTGGCACGCCACCAGCCGCGCGCTGGACTCCAGCACGGTGGCCACCTCGCGCAGGCCGTTCATCTTCAACGTGGACCCGGTGGACGTCAGGTCCACGACGATGTCCGCGATGCCCAGGTGCGGCGCGATCTCCGCCGCGCCCGACACGGGCACCACCGTGACGCTCTGCCCCCGGCGCGCGAAGTAGTCCTGCGTCAGACGCGGAAAGCATGACGCGACGCGCATGCCGTCACGCACGTCGTTGGCGTGGCTGATTCCACTCTCCTCTCGCGCGGCCACCACCAGGCGGCAGCGTCCGAACTCCAGGTCCATCAGGTGCTCGAGCTCACGGCCCGCCTCGTTCACCAAATCCCAGCCGGTGACGCCCGCGTGCGCCGCGCCGTCCGCGACGAACTCCGGGATGTCCTGCGCGCGGACGAAGATGGCCTCGAACTCGCCGCCGAGCGACGCGGTGAGCGCGCGCTCGCCTCGGGCGCGGACCTCCAGGCCCGCATCGTTGAAAAGCTCACGGACCTCTTCGGAGAGGCGGCCTTTGTTGGGAAGAGCGATCTTCAGCAACATGGGTGGACCTGCGGGGGACTGCGGGGGAACGGTGGCCGCGCGGAAACGAAAAAAGGCCCGTCCAGGGGGGACGGGCCTTCGGTCGCTGCGGCAGGTGCCGGGAGGGTGGTGCGTCTAGTGGCTCACCCAGGCATGCGCATGGCGAACGGTCCCGTCGGGGCCGAGCCGATGATGCGCATGATGGGGATGCACGGAAGAGAGACGCACGGCTCCATCAGTAATGGCAAAGGTGCCCCGCCGTCAACTCGACCTGCGTCATGCCGCTTGCAAACCCTCGACGGGGCGAGCAGGAAGCAAGGCCATGCGAGTCTCGGACGTCATCATCGTGGGCGGGGGCATCATGGGCTGCGGCATCGCGCTGCGGCTGCGGCAGGCGGGCGCGCGCGTCACCGTCCTGGAGCGCTCCATCCCCGGCGCGGAGGCCAGCAGCGCCGCCGCGGGCATGCTCGCCCCCCAGATGGAGTCGGACGGTCCGGGCCCCTTCCTCGACCTGTGCCTGCGCAGCCGCGGCCTCTACCCCGCCTTCGCCGAGGAGCTGCGCGAGCTGTCCGGCGTGGACATCGCCTACCGGCCCTGCGGCATCCTCAAGGTCGCCTTCGCCGACACCGCCGTGCATCACCTGGAGGCCACCGTCCTGTGGCAGCGCGGCATGGGCCTGCGCGCGGAGCTGCTCGACGGAGAGCAGGCCCGGGCGCTCGAGCCGAAGCTGTCCGCCAGGGCCGTGGCCGCCGCGCACTTCCCGGATGACCACCAGGTGGACAACCGGCTGCTGGTGCGCGCGCTGACGATGGCCGCCGCGCGCGTGGGCGCCGAGTTCCGCAGCGGCTACGTGCGCGGCATCGTCCACGAGGACGGCCGCGCGGTGGGCGTGGACCTGGATGGCGAGGTGCTGCGCGCGGACGCCATCGTCCTCGCCGCGGGCTCCTGGTCCTCCCTGGTCCAGGGCGCGGGCGTGGAGGCGAAGTCGGTGCGGCCCGCGCGCGGGCAGATGATCCAGCTCCAGACGCGCCTGCCGTTGCTGCAGCGCGTCCTCACCTCGGAGAAGGGCTACGTCGTGCCGCGCGCGGACGGCCGCGTCATCGCCGGCAGCACCATGGAGCTGGTGGGCTTCGACAAGCAGGTGACCGCGGCGGGACTGGCGCGCATCCTCGACATGGCCCTGGAGCTGTGCCCGGAGCTGGGCTCGGCGCCCATCACGGAGACGTGGGCCGGCTTCCGTCCCTGGACGGAGGACAAGCGGCCCTACCTGGGCGAGGGGCCCACGCCCGGCCTCTTCCTCGCCACCGGCCACTTCCGCAACGGCATCCTCCTGGCCCCCATCACCGCGAAGCTCGTGGCCCAGGCCGTCCTCGGGGAGCGCACCACCCTGGACCTCGCCCCCTTCCGCTATGACCGGGGAGGCACCCGGGCCCGCGCCTGAACACCTTGCATCCCACCTGCCCGATGGGCTCCGCCCGCCTGCCCGCTCTGCCTGCCAGGGTCGCCTTCTGGACCGCCGCACTGGACTGTCAACCTGCAAGTGGAGGAAGGTGGTAATTTCCCTGACTCATTCGCCATTGAAACCCGGAAACCTCTAGAATCTCCCGCCGTGGAAGCCATCCCCCCTGCACCACCCCGAATCCTCATCGTCGACGATGACGACTCCGTGCGAGACGTCATCTCGGTCCTCTTGCGTGAAGAGGGCTACAACTGCGTCGTCGCGAGCGGCGCCGAGATGGCGCTGGACGTGGCGGGCGAAGAGGACACCCCGCTCGTCATCAGCGACATGAAGATGCCGGGCAAGGACGGCCTCTGGCTCCTGGAGAACCTGCGGGAGCGACTGCCGGACACGTCCGTCATCATGCTCACCGGCTACGGGGACACGGAGTCCGCGGTGGACTGTCTGCGCCGTGGCGCGGTGGACTACCTGCTCAAGCCACCGAAGCTGACGGACCTCATCCGGGCCATCGAGCGGGCGCTCGCCAAGCGCCGCATCGAGATGGCGCGCAAGCGCTACCAGAAGAAGCTGGAGCGCAAGGTGAGAGATCGCACCGCGGAGCTGCGAAGCGCGCTGCACAACATCGCCAACACCTACCAGAACACGCTGCTGGCCCTGGTCGCCGCGCTGGACGCGCGCGAGCACGAGACGAGCGACCACTCGCAGCGCGTGGTCAGCTACACGTCCGCCATCGCCGGGCGAATGGGCATCCAAGGCAAGGAGCTGGAGGAGATCGGCCGCGGCGCGCTGCTGCACGACATCGGCAAGATTGGCGTGCCGGACGCGGTGCTGCTCAAGCCGGGCAAGCTGACGCCGGACGAGTGGCTGGAGATGCGCAAGCATCCGGAGATCGGCTTCCAGATGATCCAGGCCATCCCGTTCCTGTCCACGCCGTCCGCCATCGTGCTGTCGCACCAGGAGCGCTGGGATGGCGCGGGCTATCCGCGCAACCTGTCGCGGCAGGAGATCCACATCGGCGCGCGCATCTTCGCCGTGGCGGACACGCTGGACGCGATGACGAGCGACCGCCCGTACCGCAAGGGCACGACGTTCGGCAACGCCATCCAGGAGATCCGCCGCTGCGCGAACACTCAGTTCGATCCAGAGGTGGTGCGCGCGTTCCTCGACATCGGCGAGGAAGGGCTCATCCACATCAAGGAGGAGATGAAGAAGAAGAAGCTCCAGCTCCCCGTGGCCGAGCAGGAGGCGAACGAGGCCGAGGCGGAGCTCGCCCGCCTGACGGACCTGGACGACGAGCTGGAGACCGTCCCCGCCGCCCCGCGCTCGGGTCCGAGTGAGCCGACCGAGCCGAAGGTCACCGCCATCCGTTCGGCGACAGGCAGTGAAGGCTGAGCCCGTCGTCGGGGAATGAGATGAACAGCCGCCAGCCGGCTGTTAAGAGGTCAGGCCGCCCGTGACGATGCCCGCCCTCCAGACGGATCCACTCGCTGCGCCCCTGCTGGATGCGCAGGGGCGCCGCATGACGTACCTGCGGCTGAGCATCACGGACCGCTGCAACTTCCGCTGCACGTACTGCTCTCCCGCGTCGTGGGGCGGGAAGAAGGACCTGCTCGACGCGCAGGAGCTCGGGCGCATCGCCGCCCTCTTCGCGGCCCTGGGCATCCGTCGCGTGCGGCTCACCGGCGGCGAGCCGCTCATCCGCCCGGACATCCTGGAGGTCGCCCGGCGCATCTCCGGCATCCCGGGCATCCAGCACCTGGCCATCACCACCAACGCCAGCCATCTGGAGTCACTGGCCGCGCCGCTGCGCGAGGCGGGCGTGGACCAGCTCAACCTCAGCCTGGACACGCTGTCCGCGGAGACGTTCCGGCGCATCTCCAAGCAGGGCGACTTCGACGCGGTGCTGCGCGGCATCGACCGCGCGGCCCAGGTCGGCTACGGCTCGCTCAAGCTCAACGTCGTGGTGATGCGCGGGGTGAACGACGACGAGGCGCGCGCGCTGGTGGAGTACGCGCACGCGCGGGGAATCACGCCGCGCTTCATCGAGCTGATGCCCTTCGGGCAGGGCAAGCCCCTGCCCACCGCGGAGCTCATCGAGCGGCTGCGCGGCGAGGGGCTCGAGCTGTCACCGGAGCCCGAGGAGACGGGCGCGGCCGCGGACTCCATCACCTCCGGTCCCGCGCGGTACTGGCGCGCGCCGGGGGGCCGCGTGGGCTTCATCTCACCGCTCACGCAGAACTTCTGCGGCGGCTGCAACCGCGTGCGAGTGGCGTCCAATGGGGACTTGAGGAGCTGCCTGGGAGGACGCGCGCAGGCGCCGCTGCACCAGCTCATCCGCGGAGGCGCCACCGACGTGGAGCTGGCGCGCGCCATCCGCGCGGCGCTGGGCGACAAGCCGGAGGGCCACCGCTTCACCGAGCCCGGCAACGGCGCCACCCTGCTGTCGATGATGGGCATCGGCGGCTGAGGCCGCGCCCCCCAGGAACACGACGGGCGGGCCCGCGCGACTCGCGCATGACCCGCCCGGTGCAACCGGAGCTCCCATGGGGAGCCCCGCGCTGGACTACTTCACCAACCGGATGGCGAACGGGTACCTGTACAGCTGACCCTCGTTCGCCTTGAGGCCGGCGATGATGGAGAACACCAGCGCCACCACGCCGACGATGGGCAGCAGCACGAAGCCGATGCCCACGCACAGCGTGATCGAGGCCACCACCGCCGCGATGAAGATGGTGATCTGGAAGTTCAGCGACTCCACCGCGTGCTCGCGGATGAAGGACGACTCCTTGCCCTTCGTCAGCATCAGCACCAGCGGAACGGCGAAGCCCAGTCCCACGAAGTTGCCCAGGATGGTGCCCATATGGGCAATCAGCGCCATCGTCTTCTCGTCCTGGGTCGGCATCGGCGTGCCGGTGATGTACGAACCCACTTGTTCCCGCGGCGGAGTCTCCATGAAGTCTCCCCTCCCGATCATCGAGGGCGCGAACGCCGCGCCCATGCCCACCTACCATGGCATGCACACACTCTGATTGTCACGTCTCGGACAGGTGAGGCACAGCGTCGTTTGACGCCCTCGATTCCGGGTTTCTTGCTCAGCGATACAACTCGCTTCCCGCCTTCTTGAATTCCTCCCCCTTCGCCTCCATCCCCGCCCCCAGCGCCGCCTCCTCGGAGACTCCGGTCTTCGCGGCGTAGTCGCGAACGTCCTGGGTGATTTTCATGGAGCAGAACTGGGGTCCGCACATGGAGCAGAAGTGGGCGACCTTGGCGCCCTCCGCGGGCAGCGTCTCGTCGTGGAAGGCGCGGGCGCGCTCGGGGTCCAGCGCGAGGTTGAACTGGTCCTCCCAGCGGAACTCGAAGCGGGCCTTGGACATGGCGTTGTCGCGCGCCTGGGCGCCCGGGTGCCCCTTGGCCAGGTCGGCGGCGTGGGCGGCGATCTTGTACGTGATGACGCCCTCCTTCACGTCGTCACGGTCCGGCAGCCCCAGGTGCTCCTTGGGCGTCACGTAGCAGAGCATCGCGGTGCCGAACCAACCAATCATCGCCGCGCCGATGCCGCTGGTGAAGTGGTCGTACCCGGGCGCGATGTCCGTCGTCAGCGGCCCCAGCGTGTAGAACGGCGCCTCGCCGCACACGGCGAGCTGCTTCGTCATGTTCTCCTGGATGAGGTGCATGGGCACGTGGCCCGGGCCTTCGATCATCGTCTGCACGTCGTGCTTCCAGGCGATCTTCGTCAGCTCCCCCAGGGTCTCCAGCTCGCCGAACTGCGCCGCGTCGTTCGCGTCGGCGATGGAGCCCGGCCGCAGCCCGTCCCCCAGGCTGAAGCTGACGTCGTACGCCTTCATGATCTCGCAGATCTCCTCGAAGTGCGTGTAGAGGAAGTTCTCCTGGTGGTGCGCGAGGCACCACTTGGCGAGGATGGAGCCGCCTCGGCTGACGATGCCCGTGAGGCGCCTGGCGGTGAGGGGCACGTAGCGCAGCAGCACGCCGGCGTGGATGGTGAAGTAGTCCACGCCCTGCTCGGCCTGCTCGATGAGCGTGTCGCGGTAGATGTCCCAGGTGAGGTCCTCCGCCTTGCCGCCCACCTTCTCCAGCGCCTGGTAGATGGGCACCGTGCCGATGGGCACCGGCGCGTTGCGGAGGATCCACTCGCGCGTCTCGTGGATGTTGCGCCCGGTGGACAGGTCCATCACGGTGTCCGCGCCCCAGCGGATGGACCAGACCATCTTCTCCACCTCCTCCTCGATGGAGGAGGTGACGGCGGAGTTGCCGATGTTCGCGTTGATCTTCACCAGGAAGTTGCGGCCGATGATCATCGGCTCCAGCTCCGGGTGGTTGATGTTCGCGGGGATGATGGCGCGGCCCCGGGCCACCTCGTCGCGGACGAACTCCGGGGTGATGACGCGCGGGATGGCCGCGCCCCACGAGTGTCCGGGGTGCTGCGCGGCGAGCGACGCCTCCACGCGCAGGTTCTCCCGCAGCGCCACGTACTCCATCTCCGGGGTGATGACGCCGCGCCGGGCGTAGTGCAGCTGGGTGACGTTGCTGCCCGCTCGCGCCACGCGCGGCTTGCGGCGGTGGCCGAAGCGCAGCCCCGCGAGCCGAGGGTCCGCTTCGCGCTGGAGGCCGTATTGGGAGGTGATTCCCTCCAGCTCGCGCGTGTCGCCTCGCGCGTGGATCCACGCCTCGCGCGTCGCCGCCAGGCCCCGGCGCAGGTCGATGTCCGCCTCCGGGTCCGTGTACGGGCCGCTGGAGTCATAGACGTGCACCGCGGGGTTGGGCGTCTGCCGCGCGTCCGGCCCGTGGCCATGCCGCGTGGGGGTCTGCGAGATCTCGCGCAGGGGGACGCGCACGTCCGGGTGCAGCGCCCCGCTCACGTACACCTTGCGGGAGGCAGGGAGGGGGCCTCGACTGATGCCCTCCAACAGCTTCCCATCGACCTTCAGGCTCTTGGATGCTCCGCTCATCTCTCTCTCCTCGAGGACGGGCGGGAAGGCAGACGAAGCCTCCGGAAGGAAGCTTCGGGCCGCTTCCCTCCGCCGGTATGACCCGGTTCAGGTTCCAAGGGTTGGCCGCGCCGCGCGGCCGTCTCAGCCCCTTCCAAGGGGCACCCCTAGCGACTGGGTGAGCATCTAGCGCACATGGGGACGGGGTTCAACCCAGCCTGGGGGCGGAGCCAGGCGCCGACCGGCGAACAGTCAGGCGCAAGGAATGCGGGACGACCCCTCGACGCGCAAACCTTGCGCGCGCCACAGGCCGCAATCACCGTTGCCCGAGGGAACCGGGGCTGGCCCCCGTCCTGCAATGCCTCCTGGAGGCATCCACACTCACCCGGAGAGCGCCACACATGCAGATCGTCGGAGAGCTGATGACACGCGAGGTGGTCACGCTCAAGGAAACACAGAACCTGGGCAAGGCGGAAGAGCTGCTGCGGCTGCACCGCATCCGGCATCTGCCCGTGGTGCGCCAGGGGAAGCTCGTGGGGCTCATCACCCACCGCGACCTGCTGCGGGCGGCGGCCACGAGCGCGAATGATCCGGCCGCGCAGCCGCTGTGGGCCGCGGACATCATGACGCGCGAGGTGACGACGGTCGCGCCCGAGGCCTCCCTGCGCGACGCGGTGGTGATGATGCTGCGCAACAAGTTCGGCTGCCTGCCGGTGGTGAGCAGCGACGGCACGCTGCTGGGCCTCATCACCGAGGCGGACCTGGTGCGCTACGCGCAACACCTCATCGAGGACAAGGACCGCCGCGAGCTGGCGCGCGAGTTCAACGCCTGAGTTCTTCGACGTGGGGCCGCGGTCCCACGTCGGCCGCTCCCTCGCGGGGCGCCTGCCGGGTCGGACGATGCTCCCTCGCGTCGATGGGCCTCGGCCACGAACGCGCCCCCGACGCGGGCCCTCGCTCCACCGCGCAACCGACTCCCACCATGAACGCTCCCCTCGCCTCGATACGTGAAGCCGAGGCCCTCACCTCCCCAGCGCCCGACGCGGCGCCCCCGCCCCCCGTGCGCCGCTGGGTGCGGCCCGCACTGGCGCTGGTGGGGCTGGCCGCGGTGGCGTGGCTGTCCGCGTTCGGGGTGCAGGGCGAGGTCGCGTCGCGCACGGTGCTGGTGGCCGGCGTCTGCCTCGTGCTGTGGCTCACCGAGCTGGTCCCGCCGTTCGTCCCCACCCTCCTGCTCCTCGGGGCGACGCCGGTGGTGCTCGGCCCGCTGGGGAAGGACTACGCGCTCTCGTCCGTGCTCACCTGGTGCGCGGACCCCGTGCTCATCCTCTTCCTGGGCGGCTTCACGCTCGAGGTCGCGGCGATGCGTCACGGCCTCGACTCCGCCGTGGCGGGCCACGTGGTGCGCCTGTCGCGCGGACGCCCCCGGCTACTCCTCCTGTTCGTCATGGGCGGCGTGGCCTTCCTCTCCATGTGGATGTCCAACGTCGCCGCGGCGGCGATGATGCTCGCCGCGCTCCGTCCCGTCCTCCACACCTCGCCTCCCGGCACGTCCCTGCGGCCCGCCCTGCTCGCGGGCGTGGCGCTGGGCGCGAACCTGGGCGGCATGGCCACGCCCGTGGGCAGCGGCCCCAACGCCCTCGCGGTGTCCGCCGCGAGCGCCTACGCGCACGTCACCTTCGCGGGCTGGATGGCGTTCGCCCTGCCCCTCACGGCGCTGATGCTCGTGCTGGGCTTCGGACTGGTGCTGCTGCGCTTCCGCCTGGGCGGCACCCTGTCCTTGCCCGCACAGGTGACACGTCCGCTGGATGGCCGAGGCCGGAAGGTCCTCTGGGTCAGCGCCGCGTGCGTGGTGGCCTGGCTGTCGGAGCCCGTGCACGGCGTGCCCGCTCCCGTGGTCGCCCTGGGAGCCACCGCGCTGCTCTTCGGCACGGGCCTGCTCGAACGCGAGGACCTCAAGAAGCTCGACTGGTCCACCCTCCTGCTCATCGCCGGAGGGCTGGGGCTGGGGAAGCTGCTGGAGCACTCGGGGCTGGTGGCCCATGCGCTCGACGGCGCGAGCCTTTCGACCTGGCCCCCGTCGGCCCGGCTCGGCGCGCTCGTCGTCGTCGCCGCGGCGCTGTCCGCGCTCATGAGCAACACCGGCACCGCCGCGCTCCTCATGCCGCTGGCGCTCAGCGTGGAGCCCTCCGCGTCCACGCCCATCCTCGTCGCCATGGGGTGCGCCTTCGGCATCCCCTTCGCCATCAGCACCCCTCCCAACGCCATGGCCGCGGGAGAAGGACTGGAGACCTCGGAGCTGTTGCGGTTGGGACTTCCCCTCATGGTGGCCGGCTGTCTGCTGGTCAGCGCGACAGGCCCCTGGGTCCTGCGAATCTTCGGGCTGCCATGAGCTACCCTCGCCCGCACCTCCAGGACTCCAGGACGAAGCCTGGGTCCACCATGAAGCACTGTCCCGGCACACGGGTTGAAGGGGCAATGCCGGCACAAGGCTCTGCGGGAGGAGCGCCCATGACGTCCGTTACCGTCACAGAGTACGAAACGCGTCTCTACTGGCAAGGCGACCACGGTGCCGTCCTGACGAGCGACCGTGCGCCCCCCGTTCCCATCGGCCTGCCCCTGGTGGAGCCAGGCGCGACGGAGGCCGGCCGCTGGGCCCCGGAGACGCTGCTGGTGGGCGCTGTCGAGGGCCGCACGCTGCTGGCCTTCCTGGAGCGCGCGCGCGAAGCGGAGGTGTCCATCCTCTTCTACCAGAGCTGCGCGGTGGCCCGGCTGGTGGCGAGCCCCGGCCAGGCGCCGCACCTCACCGACATCATCGTCCGCCCCCACGTGGCCGTGGCCACCGATGCGGAGGCGGAGGTGGTACGCCGCATCTTCGCGGAGCTGCCCGCGCACTGCTTCCCCAGCTCCGTCATCCAGATATCCCCGCGCATCGAGCCCGTGGTGGAGACGTGGCACGCCCGCGCCGCCCGCCCCGTCGTTCGCGAACCCACAAGTCTCGCACTCCCCTGACCCCGAGCCCCCGCCCATGTCCGCACAGCGCATCCTGGTCGTCGACGATGAGGACAACGCCCGCAAAGCCATCGCCACCATCCTGAACGAGGAGGGCTACGACGTGGCCGAGGCCGCCGACGGCGCCGAGGCGCTCGCGCGCGTGGCGGACTTCTCCCCCGCCGTGGTGCTCACCGACGTGCGCATGCCGAAGATGGACGGCCTGAGCCTGCTGCGCGCCGCGCGCGAGCAGGGCAGCGACGCCACGTTCGTCATGATGACGGCCTTCGCCAGCGTGGAGATGGCGGTGGAGGCGATGAAGTCCGGCGCCGACAACTTCCTGCTCAAGCCGCTGGACGCGGACCAGGTGCTCGTCACCCTGTCCAAGGCCCTGGAGAAGCGCAGCCTGCGCCAGGAGGCGGAGGCGCTCAGGGACCAGGTCCGCACCCGCGTGCGGCGCTTCCACGACATCATCGGCGAGTCGCCGCAGTTGCAGGGCATCTACGACGTCATCCGCCGCGCGGCCAGCACGCGCGCCACGGTGCTCATCCTGGGCGAGTCCGGCACGGGCAAGGAGCTCATCGCCCAGGCGCTGCACCAGGAGTCGCCCCGCCGCGACAAGCCCTTCATCCGCGTGCACTGCGCCGCGCTGTCCGAGAACCTGCTGGAGAGCGAGCTGTTCGGCCACGAGAAGGGCGCCTTCACCGGCGCCATCGCGCGCAAGGAGGGCCGCTTCGAGCTGGCCGACGGCGGCACGCTGTTCCTGGATGAAATCGGGGAGATCTCCCCCACCGTGCAGGTGAAGCTGCTGCGCGTGCTCCAGCAGCGCGAGCTGGAGCGCGTGGGCGGCACCCAGACGCTCAAGGTGGACGTGCGAATCGTGGCCGCCACGCACCGCGACCTGGCCGCGGAGGTGAAGGCGGGCCGCTTCCGCGAGGACCTCTACTACCGGCTCAATGTCGTCAGCGTGACGCTCCCGGCCCTGCGCGAGCGCAAGAGCGACATCCCCGCCCTGGTGAACCACTTCCTGGAGAAGTACGGCGACTCCTACGGCAAGCAGGTCCGGGGGCTGGCCCCGGGCACGCTCCAGGCCCTGCTCGCGCACGACTGGCCGGGCAACATCCGCGAGCTGGAGAACGCCATCGAGCGCGCGGTGGTGCTCACCCAGGGCCAGGAGCTGACCACCGACGACCTGCCCCCGGTCCTGCGCGGCCCCCGGCCCTCGGGCACCAGCCAGGGCTCGCTCATCCCCGGCGCCACGCTGGCCGCCATCGAGCGGGAGGCCATCCTGCGCACGCTGGAGATGGTGCAGGGCTCCACCTCGCGCGCGGCGGAGGTGCTGGGCATCAGCGTGCGCAAGATCCAGTACCGCCTCAAGGAGTACGGCGCCCAGTCGGACGGCGCCCACGCCCGGCTCGACGGCGACGAGCCCAACGGCCCGGACCTGGCCGCGGAGTCCTGAGCCGCGCCCCGGGACACCCGTCCTCCCGCGCTGACGCGGTGTCCCGTCCCTGGGCATCTACGACGAGTGTCGTTGACAGATACGACATACGTCGTAATACTTTCGCGAATGACGCCCGTTCCACCGCAGCCGACGCGCGCCGAGCTGGCCATCCTCCGAGTCCTCTGGCAGTTGGGGCCCAGCACCGTGCGGCAGGTGCATGACTCCCTCCGAGGCACGCAGGAGAAGGACACCGGCTACACCACCGTCCTCAAGCTCCTCCAGAACATGACGGAGAAGGGGCTCGTGCAGCGCGACGAGAGTGAGCGCACGCACGTCTACGAGGCGGCCCTCAGCCAGAAGCGCACGCAGCGTGACCTGCTGCGAGACCTGATGGACCGCGCCTTCGGGGGCTCGGCGTCGAGCGTCGTCGCCCAGGCCCTGTCGATGAAGCGGGCCTCGGCGCAGGAGCTGGCGGAGATCCGGAAGCTGCTGGACGAGCACGAGAGGCGGGGGAAGTGATGCACGTGCTGGACGCGCTGGAACGGGCCCTCATCGACTTCGTCTGGCAGGGCGGCGCGGTGGCCCTCGTCGTGGCGGGGCTGCTGGCGATGATGTCGCGCCGCTCGGCGAAGGGGCGCTATGGCGTCGCGTGCCTGGGGCTCGCGACCATGGCGGTGTTGCCGCTCGTGACCTTCCTGAGGGCCCTCATGGAGGGTCCGGCCGCGGCGGCCTCGTTGGGCCTCGCCCCCCAGGCGCTCGCTCCGGCGGCGGTGGCCCGCGAGGTCGTGGTGGCGGACCTGGCGCCCACGGCCGAGGTCACCGTGACCTGGCTGGAGCTGTTGCGGCCCTGGCTGCTGCCGGCGTGGTGCGCCGGCGTGCTGCTGCTGTCGGCCCGGACGCTCGTCTCCTGGTACGCGGCGCAGCGGCTGTCGCGGCTGCACACCCGCGAGCCCGACAGCGTCTGGCGCGAGGCAATGGAGCGCGCGCTCGCGAAGCTGCGGATGTCGCGCCCCGTGCGGCTGATGGCGTCCACGCGCATCGACGTGCCCCAGGTCATCGGCCTGTGGCGTCCGCTCATCCTCGTGCCCGCGGGGGCCATCACCGGGCTGTCGCCGCAGCAGCTGGAGGCGGTGCTCTCCCACGAGCTCGCGCACATCCAGCGGCACGACTACCTGGTCAACCTGCTCCAGGCGCTGGTGGAGACGTTCTTGTTCTACCACCCGGCCGTCTGGTGGCTGTCCCACCGCATCCGCGAGGAGCGCGAGCACTGCGCCGATGACCAGGCCGTGCAGTCGTGTGGCGACGCGGTCCTCTACGCCCGCGCGCTGGCGCACATCGAGCAACTGCGCGCGCCGCCGTCCGCGCTGCTCGCGCTGGGCGCGGATGGGGGCTCGCTGCTGGGCCGCATCCGGCGGCTGCTGTCGGTCCCCGACACGCGGGCGCCTCGTCGCTCGTGGCGGCTGGTGAGTGGACTGGGTGGCGCGGCGCTCGCCGTGGCGCTGGGCTCCTCACAGGTGCCGATGACGGCGATGGCCGTGGCGCCCCAGGCCCTGGACGTGGCGCCGGTGGCGAAGCACGAGCGCGCCTTCACGGAGGTCACCCCGCCCGTGCATCGGCCCCTGGTGGCTCCGGCGCCCCGCATCCTCCCGCTCGACCTGACCTCCAAGACGCCCAGCCGTCCGACGCGCGTGCTCCACAAGGTCTCGACCGCGCCTCGCAAGGCGCGCGAGCCCAGCCCCCGGCCGCTGCTCATCCCCGACACGCAGGGGATTGCGCGCACGCAGCTCCCCAGGACGCCCTACCCGCTCGACGTGGAGCCCGCCGTCCCCTCCGAGGCCGTGGCCGTGGAGAGCCACGAGACGCCGGTGGACGAAGCCCCGGTGGACGAAGCGCAGGTGGAGCACGACAGCATCTCGATGCAGGTGATGGCCGCGGCGCTGCCCGCGCTCACTCCGGCCACGACGCCGCCCGCCGCGCCGACGCCGCCCCGTCCCCAACCGGAGGACGACGGCGCCTTCACGCTGGGGCCCGGCATCACCCCGCCCCGCTTCGTGTCCGGGCAGCGGCTCGCCTTCCAGGACATCACCCAGAACCTGCGCTCGCGCATCTCCGCCGTCCCCAAGGGCTCCATCGTCACCCGGTGCACCATCACCGCCGAGGGCAGCGTCACCAACTGCAAGTCGCTGCAGAGCCTCTCCGGTCTGGAGGAAGGCGTCATCCGCACCCTGACGACGTGGCGCTACGAGCCCGCGACGCTCGACGGCAAGCCGGTGCCCGTGCACTACGAGTTCGACATCTGGTTCACCAACGAGCCCGGTGGCGGCAGGGACCAGCAGCTCGCCAGCGCGGACAAGCCCGGCAAGCGCGCGGACGGCTCCAGCCAGAGCGCCTGCATCCTCTGCGCGAGCGTCTCCGCGTCCAGCGTGGTGACGCCTCCCGTCGCCGGCTTCTGAAGTGACGTGAAGCCCCCGGTGGCGCGTCGTCCTAGCGCGCCATCGGGAGCCGCAGGAGGAAGCGGGCGCCGCCGCTCGGCGCGGTGCCCACCTCCAGCGTCCCGCCGTGCTGCGTGACGATGGCGTGGACGATGGGCAGCCCCAGCCCGGAGCCCTGCGCCTTGGTGGTGAAGAAGGGCTCGAAGATGCGATCCCTCATCGCCTCCGGGACGCCCGAGCCGGTGTCGTCCACCGTGAGCCACACGCGCGTGTCCTCGGTGCCCACGGTGAGCGTCACGTGGCCTCCGGCGGGCGTGGACTCCAGCGCGTTGAGGCACAGGTTGATGAGCACCTGCCGCAGTCGCTCCTCCTCACCGGAGAGCGCGGGCAGGTTCGACTCCGGCACCACCTGCGTCAGCGACACCTTGCGCGTCTCCGCCTGACTGCTCAAGAGGTCCACCACGCGGCGCACCAGCGCCTTCACGTCCACGGAGCCGGGGCGGAACTCACGGGGCCGGGCGAACTGGAGGAAGTCCTCCAGGATGTGGTCCAGCCGGCGAATCTCGTCGCGCACGAGCAGGAGCGGCTCCAGCAACGTGCCCTGCTGGTGGTCCGGCAGCCTGCGCACCCGACGCTCCAGCACGGACAGCTGGAGGGCCGCGGCGTTGAGCGGGTTGCGAATCTCGTGGGACAGCCCCGCCGTCATGGTCCCCACCGCGGCCAGCTTCTCCGTCACCTGCGCGCGTCGGGCCAGCTCCCGCTTCTCCGCGTGCAGCCGCACCTGCCGCATCGCCTGCTCCAGCGTCAGGAGCAGCTCTCGCGGCGCGCAGGGTTTCATGAGATAGGCGCACGCGCCCGCGCGCACCGCCGCCACCGCCGTCTCCAGCGTGGCGAAGCCGGTGAGCAGCACCACCTCCGAGTCCGGCGAGCCCTCCTTCAGCTCCGCCGCCAGCGCCGTGCCGTCTCCGTCCGGCAGCCGCAGGTCCACCAGCGCCACGTCGAACCCGTCGCGAGCCTTCTCCCGCGCGCCCCGACAGGTCGACGCCGCGTGCACCACGTAGCCCGCGTCGCCGAGCAGCTCATCGAGGTTGTCCAGGAACGCCGCGTTGTCGTCCACGACGAGGACCCGCGCGGGGGACTGGGAGTTGGGCTCGGTCATGGAGAGGACACGGGGCGCGCGGCGTGCGCGGTCTCCAGCGCGCCCATGAGCGCGCCGGTGTCGAAGGGCTTCGAGTAGACATCCACGCCCTCGCCGAGGGGCGCCAGGTCCGGCCAGGCCGTCATGACGAAGGTGGACAGACTGGGGAAGCGCGCGCGCAGGCGACGCAGGGCCTCGCCGTCCGGGCCTCCCGGCATGCGCAGGTCCACCAGCGCGGCGAACGGCATCGCGCAGGAGAGCAGGTCCGCGTCCAGCGCGGAGCTCACCGTCACGCACGAGAAGCCCCTGGCGCGCAACAGCTCGGAGAGGTTGTCGCTGAGCGCCGGGTCGTCCTCGGCCACCACCACCAGGCCGTCGCGTCGTGCGTTGGCGAGCAGCTCCATCAACGTGGAGATGGGGACGGGCTTGGGCAGCACCGCGAGCAGCCCTTCACGCCGCGCGGTCTCCAGGTCGTCCTCGCGGGGATAGGCCGTCATGACGACGGTGGCGATGCCCGGGTCCACGCGCCGGATGCAGCGCACCGCGTCCGCGCCGCTCATCCCCGGCATGCGCATGTCCGTCACCAGCGCGTCGAAGCGCGTGGCGCCCACCGCGCGCAGGGCCTCGTCGCCCGTGGAGACGACGGTGGCCTGGTGGCCCTCGTCGCGGAGGATTTCGGCGAGGTTCTCCGCCAACGCCCGGTTGTCATCGAGCAGGAGGTAGCGTCGCACGAGTGCCCTCCTCGGGGGACTTGGGGAGCTGGAGCACGAACCGGGCACCCGCGCCGGCCCGGGGCGCGTAGGTGATGGAGCCGCCGTGCCGCTCCAGGATGCGGCGCACGAGCGGCAGGCCCAGACCGATGCCCCGCGCCTTCGTGGTCATCAGCGGCTCGAAGAGGCGCTCGCGGATGGCCTCGCTGAGGCCGGGCCCCGAGTCCTCCAGCACCAGCTCCACCTGACCGGCGTCGCTCGTCGAGCCGTGGAGCGAGATGTCCCCGCCGGACTCCTCGAGCGCCTGCACCGCGTTCTCCAGCAGGTTGACGAACACCTGGCGCAGCTGCCCCGCGTCACCGTGCACCGCGGGCAGGGACACCAGGCCCTCCGCGCTGACACGGACGTTCTCGGGGCGGACCACGGCCTTGAGGGCCTCCTGCCAGACCTCGTCCAACCAGACCTCCTGCCGCTGGAGGGGGCGGTCGCGAATCATGTCGAGCAGGTCGGACACGATGTGGTTGGCGATGCCCACCTGCTCGCCGATGCGGTCCAGGTGCTTGGCGGTGCGCTCGTCCACCGTGGCGCCCTGACGGCTGCGCAGGATGTAGAGCGAGGTCTCGATGACGCCCAGCGGGTTGCGCAGCTCGTGGCCGATGGAGCCGACGAGCTGGCCGAAGGTGGCCAGGCGCTCGGTGCGCGCCTGCTGCGCGAGCAGGTCCTCGCGGTAGGTGTGGAGCATGATGGCCAGCTCCAGGTCCAGGATGCGGCCGAGCGCCGCGCGCGTGTCGTGGAGCACCTGGGGCTGGGTGGTGAACGCCGTGTCGATGATGGCGTTGAGCTCCTGGCGCAGCACGTTCATCGCGCCGAACATGTAGTGCTGCTCCAGTGAGATTCGCACGTGCATGCGGCCGATGCGGCAGCGCAGCGCGAAGTACGCCTCATCCCACGGGCCGCGCAGCAGCTGGTCCATCCAGACCTGGAGCGTGCCTCGCAGGTGGCCCACCTGGCTCTCGCCGCCCTCGAGCGCCTGGCGGGCGCCCTCGTGCTCCAGGATGCGGTCGTAGAAGACGCGCGCGATGCGGGGGAAGTGCGGCTTCGCGAGGGAGTGGAGGCCGACGAGTGACAGCTCGTCCCGCGCTCCGAACCCCACGTACCGCTTCAGCTCCTCGAACAAGGTTTCCGCCATGGTTTCGGGGCGGACATTAACCGCTCGCCCCACATCGGACGAGCAACTCCGCAGCAAGCACCGCGCCAGCCCGCAGCGGGTCCGGGCGACCCGGTGGCACGCAAGAAATGCGCGCCTCGGAGCGCATGGTCCGGGGCGCGCAAATCCTGCGTGACGGCGGCGCGTCAGTGCATCAGGGAGGTCCGCCCGCTCCGGTTCGGGGCCAGGGACTCGCGCGTCACGGTCTCGTGGCCGGTGGCCTTGCCGCGCTCGAGCAGGGACTTGAAGCGCAGGAGGTCGTCGTCCATCTGCCGCTTGGGGTCGACGCCCAGCAGGCGGGCGAAGGCGTGGCCGATGGCGCCGGCAGGCGGGTTGTATGACAGGCGGATGTCCACGCGGGTGCCGCCCTTCGCGGTGGGCTCGAAGTGGATGACGCCGGCGTTCTCCACGGAGGTGCCCTTCACGCTCTTCCAGGCGAGGAGCTGGTTGGGCACTCGCTTCGTGACGACGGCTTCCCATTCGAAGTGGAGGCCGGCGGGGCCACGGACCTTCCAGTGGGAGCGACCGCGCTCGTCGACGCGCACCTCGTCCACGTGGGTCATGAAGCGCGGGAAGTTCTGCATCGCGTCCCAGAAGGCGAAGACCTCCTCCACGGGCGCGTTCACGGTGATGTCCTTGTGCAGGGTGATGGCGCGAGGCCCCGCGCCGATCCCCGTGAGCCGGCGCAGCTCCAGGTTGCTGAGCGCGCGGATGCCGAGGACCGCGCCGCCGAGTCCCAGGAGCGAGCCCAGGACACCGCGTTGCTGGAGCGCCCAGGATGCGAGGGAGATACCTCCGAGCGCGCCGAAGAAGCGTGACGAGGGGGACCAGTGCTTGGAGCCGAAGGGGCGTCGCCGCGCGATGCCGCCCTGGAGCTCGGACTGGCGGCCGGGCTGGGCGAAGGGGAGCAGTCGATTGTCCACGCCGCGCACGCCTCGGACGCGGCCGAGGTAGGGGACGGCGGACTTGAGCTCCTCGAGCAGGATGGAGCCCTCGAGCGTGACGATGCCGTCCCTTGCGGACACCTTCACGGAGCCCGGATGCGAGCAGACCCGTCCGAGGGCCGCGCGGACACGCTCGGTGAGGGTGACGTCGTCGACGGGCTCCGAGCGGAAGCGACTGACGGACTCGAAGAACAGGCCTCGCGAGCGCTGGGCCAGGTCGCGGCGGACGACGTCGACCGCGGAGCTGGCCTCGTGGGCGGCGTGCACGGCCCTGCCCTGTAGATGAGACCTGCGCCAGCGGCCGCTGCGTGGATCGCTCCAGTACATCAGCCCCACGCCCAGCCCCAGTCCCCCGAGCCCCCAAATGGCTGCCTTCATGAAGTGCCTCCTGTTGGGTTGTCGATAAGTCCCATCGGGAGAACCTGACGGCGGACATGGCGCGATGCAGCAACCACGGGACGTCCGAGCCGGGCCCCGTGAGCACGGCCCCCTCGCGTGAGGGCCACGAGTGCCTGGGTGTCTCACGCGAGCGTGTGCGGGAAGGTGCCCGCATGGCCGGGCGTGCACACCTTGAGCGGGCAGACGGACCGAATCCCTTCAAGGAGCGCCGCAAGAATGCCCACGCAGCAGCCGCCGATCCCCGGGACTCCGCACCCGACGCCCCTGCCTCCCGAGCCCGAGCCCAACGCGCCGGTCAAGGAGCCGGACCCTCGGCAGCCCCAGCATGAGCCGCCCTTCCGGCAGCCTCCCGCCGAGGAGCCGCCGCGCAAGCAACCGCCGGAGATCGAGCCTCCCCTGCCGCCTGACATCTCGCCGCCGGGGATTCACGACCCGCCGCCTCCCGGGCAGCCGGGCAAGCCGAACATCATCGCGTAGAGAGGCTCACGGCGACCACGGGTCGCCCGCGCGAACGTCCGATGCGCGCTGGGCGATGGTCAGCCAGGAGAACCGGGCCGCGAGGGCGTCGAGCACTTCATCCGAGTGCACGTGCGCTCTCGCTGCGTCATCGAAGAAGAGTGGATCCAGCTCGAATACGACGCGTGAGCCGTTCGACGGGCCTGTCCTTGAGTCCTGCAAGGGAGAGATGAGGCCGCCTCGGGAGTAGGCACTCTCGCGGCGCGCACCTTCACTTGAGGACTGCAAGAGCAGCCTTGATGACAACGCGTTGAGGATCACACCTGAAGCCCGGATGAAGGCCCACGTCGGCGGCCCCCCCACGGGCAGGTCCAGCATCCTCGTATCGATGAAAGAGAGTGATGAGCCCGGGCGGGTCAGAAACTCGGACGGCGCGAACTGCCAGGGACAGGTCAGCTCGAACACAGGGCCGGGCCAGATTCGAAGCACGACCAGAAGCCGCTCGGGACCATCGTCAATGGTGGCCATGCTCTCGACGGTCAACCGGGGCAGGGCCTCGGCCTGCCTGCGTCCATCCGCCCCCTCCAGAAACATCCCCGTACGCGTTCTGATGACCTCATGAGGCCACAGACCTCGGTGGTGCACAGTCGTCATGGATGCCCTTCAGACTACCAGCCAAGACCGCGGCCTCACGGCAGACATCGGGTTCCGACGCGCACGTGCCCACCTTGAGAAGTGAATCGAGGCAGGAGCCTCCACGCACCGAGGAGCCACACATGACAGGACCCGCGTTCCAGGATCGCTCCACGGCGGGCCGGGCCCTCGCGCGGCTGCTCCGCCACCACGCCCACCGTCCCGACACCCGCGTGCTCGCGCTCCCACGCGGCGGTGTCCCTGTCGCCTATGAAGTCGCCCGCGCGCTCGGCGCCCCGCTGGACGTCTTCATCGTCCGCAAGCTGGGCACGCCCGGCCACGAGGAACTCGCCATGGGCGCCATCGCCACTGGCGGCACACGCGTCCTCAACCCCGAGGTCATCGACGAGCTCGGCATCACCTCCGCGCAGCTCGACGCCGTCACCGCGCATGAAACCCGCGAGCTCCAGCGTCGCGAAGTCAGCTACCGCCAGGGCCGCCCCGCCCTCGATGTCCACGGATGCGACGTCATCCTCGTCGACGACGGGCTCGCCACCGGCTCCACCATGCGCGCCGCCGTCGCCGCCCTGCGCCTGCGACACCCTTCCCACATCACCGTCGCCGTCCCCGTCGCCCCTCCCGACACCTGCGACACCCTGGCACCGCTCGTCGACGAGATGGTGTGTGCCCGGACCCCGGAGCCCTTCGGCGCCGTGGGCCTGTGGTACCGGCACTTCGACCAGACCTCCGACGAAGAGGTCCAGGACCTCCTCGCTCGCTCGCCCCATGACGCCGCGCCGCGGCCAGGAGTCTGAGCCACCCCCGCGGCGCACCCCGGACCCGCCCCCTTGCCCACCAGACGACGAGAGCACCCGTCCCTGGGCCTCGATGCACGGCGCGCCCCTGGATTCCAGGTAGGCTCGCGCGGCCCACGCCCCCATGCACGAGTTCCCCTCACGCAGTCAGATGCTCCTGGCCGCCTTCACCGCCGCCGCGCTCGCCGCCCTCATCGAATGGGCCTGGACCAGCGCGGACGCGGCCAATCCCCTGCCCCGCATCCTCGCCACCTCCGCGCTCGTCCTCACCTGCGCGGGCGTCCCCGCCCTCCTCCTCGCCCACGCCCGCGAGCGCACCCGCCGCGAGCGCGACGCAGCCCTCCGCAGCGCCGGTGACTCCAGCGCCCTGCGCGACGCCCTCATGGACGTCACCCCCGTCGGCTTCGCCTTCTTCGACCGCAACCTGCGCTACATCCACGTCAACACCGCGCTCGCCGCCATGAACGGCCTACCCGCCGGTGGACACCTGGGCCGCCACGTCACCGAGGTCATGCCCGAGCTGGGCCGACTCCTCGCCCCACGCCTCGAGCGCGCCCTCGGCACCGACGCCCCCGTCCAGGACACCTGCCTCGAAGTCGAAACCCCCGCCGCCCCCGGCGAGCCCCGCTTCTGGTTCGGCAGCTACTCGCGCGTGCGCGGCGCCGGCGGCGAAGTCCTCGGCGTCATCGCCTCCCTCTCCGAGCTCACCGAGCGCATGCGCGCCGAGCAATCCCTCCAGGAGCACGAGGGCCGCCTCGACGTCCTCACCCGCTCCCTGCCCGACTACCTCTGGGGCGGCAAGCTGCGCGACGGCAGGCTGCGCGACTTCTACTGCACCCCCGTCATCGAGCGCACCACCGGCTACCCCGCCTCCGCCTTCGTCGAGCCCTCCCCCGGCGGCGGCCCGCCCCGCCTCTGGGCGGAGATGATCCACCCCGAGGACCGCGCGCGCTACCGCTCCCGCATCGAGTCGCTCGCCCCCGGCTCCGAGGTGGAACTGGAACACCGCCTCATCTGCGCCGACGGCCGCGTGCGCTGGGTCCGCAGCCGCGCCGCCGCCTCCGCGCGAGACGCCCAGGGCGAGCTCCACGTCGGCTGCGTCGTCACCGACATCACCGACCGCTACCTCGCGGACGAGCTGCGCCAGCGCCTCCACGACAGCTTCCGCCGCTCCGCCCAGGAGTGGACCCGCACCTTCGACGCCGTCGCCGCCCCCCTGCTCGTGCTCGGCGCGGACGGCGTCATCCACCGCCTCAACGCCCCGGCCTGCGCGCTGTTCGGGGGCCTGGACCCCTCCGGCCAGCCCCTGTCCACCGCGGCCAGCATGCCGCCCTGGTCCAGCACCCCGCCCCTCATCGACGAGCTGCGCCGCACCCACGGCACCATCACCCGCGAAGTCACCGACCCGCGCTCGCGCCGCACTTGGGAGCTGTCCGCCGCCTGGGTCGACGAGGCCGGAGGCGACGACTCACGCATCATCCTGGTCGCCACCGAAGTCACCCGGCTGCTCGAGCTGCAGGCCAGCCTGCGCCGCAGTGAGACCATGGCCGTCATGGGCGCCATCGTCGCGGGCGTGGCCCACGAGGTGAGAAACCCCCTCTTCTCCATCTCCGCCGTGGTGGACGCGGTGGAGGCCACCGTGGGCCAGCGCGCCGACCTGGCCCCGTACATGGACGTCCTGCGCGGCGAGGTGCGCCGCCTCAACCACCTCACCCAGGAGCTGTTCGAGTACGGCCGGCCCACGCGCGGCGAATGGGTGGAGGGCCCCGTGCGCCCCGTCGTCGAGGAGGCCCTGGCCGCGTGCGCCCTCACCGGCGAGCAGGCCCGCGTGGCCGTGGCGCCGCTGCTCACCGAGTCCCTGCCGCCCGTGCGCATGGACTCGCGGCGGCTGTTCCATGTCTTCCGCAACGTGCTGGAGAACGCCGTGCAGCACTCCCCCGCGGGCGCCACCGTGCGCGTGTCCACCGCGGTGCTCGAGGAGGAGGGCCGCGCCTGGGTGCGCTGCACCGTGCGCGACGGCGGCCCGGGCTTCCGCGAGGAGGACCTGCCCCACGTCTTCGAGCCCTTCTTCAGCAAGCGCCGGGGTGGCACCGGCCTGGGCCTGTCCATCGTCCAGCGCATCCTCGAGGAGCACCAGGGCGCCATCCGCCTGGGAAACCACCCCGAGGGTGGCGCCGAAGTCACCCTGCTGCTACCAGCGGTTTCCTCGCCTCCGGCCACCGTGCCCCTAGACTCGCTCGCCTCATGACCCGTACCCGCATCCTCCTCGTGGACGACGAGCCCGGCGTCCGGCTCGGCATGAGGGGCTATCTCACCGCCCACGGCTTCGACGTGGACGAAGCCCAGAGCATCGCCGAGGCCCAGGAGGTCTTCCGCACGCACCGCCCCGACGTGGCCGTGGTGGACTACCGCCTCACGGACGGCACCGCCCTGGAGCTGCTCCCGCGCCTCAAGGAGATCGACGCGGCCGTGCCCCTGGTCGTCCTCACCGGCCATGGCTCCATCGAGCTGGCCGTGCAGGCCGTGAAGGAGGGCGCCGAGCAGTTCCTCACCAAGCCCGTGGAGCTCGCCGTCCTCAAGGTCGTGCTGGAGCGCCTGGTCGCCCAGCGCCGCGAGCGGCAGCGCCTGCGCGCGGACCTGTCGCGCACCGCGCGCGCCTCGGTGGACCCGTTCCTGGGCACCAGCGTCGCCATCCAGAACCTGCGCGCCGAGGCCGAGCGCATGCAGCACAGCGACAGCCCCGTGCTCGTCACCGGCGAGACGGGCAGCGGCAAGAGCGTGCTCGCGCGCTGGCTGCATGAAGGCGGCCCCCGCGCCGACGCGCCCTTCGTCGACCTCAACTGCGCGGCGCTGTCCCGGGACCTGCTCGACTCGGAGCTGTTCGGCCACGAGAAGGGCGCCTTCACGGGCGCGGTGGCCAACAAGCAGGGCCTGCTGGAGGTCGCCGACCGGGGCACCCTCTTCCTCGACGAGATTGGCGACATGGACCTCACCGTCCAGCCCAAGCTCCTCAAGGTGCTGGAGGAGAAGCGCTTCCGGAGGCTGGGCGACGTGCGCGACAGGCGCGTCGACGTGCGCCTCATCGCCGCCACGCACCAGGACCTGGGCACCGCCACCCGCGAGAAGCGCTTCCGCAGCGATTTGTACTTCCGCGTCAGCACCCTCATCCTCCACGTACCCGCCCTGCGCGAGCGCCCCGAGGACATCCCCGTGCTGGCCCGGAGCTTCCTCGCGGAGATGGGCACCGCGCGCGGACGCGGCGGCGTGGGCCTCCTGCCGGACGCAGAGACGGCCCTGATGCGCTACGCCTGGCCCGGCAACATCCGCGAGCTGCGCAACGTCCTGGAGCGCGCCGTGCTGCTCTCCGGCGGCGGCGCCCTGTCCCGCGGCGACCTGCGCTTCGAGTCCTCCCCCGACGAGCCCGCCGCCGAGGATGACCTGACCCTCGAGGAGCTCGAGCGCCGCCACATCGAGCGCGTGCTTCGCCGGGAGAACGGCCACGTCGAGCGCGCCGCCGTCCGCCTGGGCATCCCCCGCTCCTCCCTCTACGAGCGCCTCAAGCGTTTGGGAATCAACAGATCTGGATTCCAGAAATCGGATCCGTGATCTGGACGCAAGGTGGACGAGGCACCGGGCGACAGCCCGCAAGTATCGGGAAAGTCGTATCGCGGGGGGCCTGAGTACGGTTGGCCCCAGGCTTGCTCTCCGGCGGCCGCGTGTCTCAGAACCTCCTCATCGTCGACGACGAATCCACCCTGTGCTGGGTGTTGGGGCAGTTCTTCTCGGGGGCCGGCTACCGCGTGGACTCGGCGCAAGCGCTCGATGAGGCGCTGGGGTTGATGACGACGGGCCGCTACGACCTGGTCATCAGCGACCTGCGGCTGAGCGGCACGCAGTCCGAGGAGGGGCTGGTGCTGGCGGACTTCGTGCGCCGCTTCACCCCGGACACCCGCGTGGTGCTGCTCACGGCCTTCGCTTCTCCGGAGCTGACGGCCCGGGCCCGTGAGCTCGGCGTCGACCTGGTCTTGCCCAAGCCGCAACCCCTGCCTTCCCTGGCCCAACACGTGTCGCAATTGTTGGCGGCACGTTGATGTGGGTGGTGCCCTTCTGGCACCGTCGGAGCATGCGAGTGCTTTTTCCTCCCACCCGCCCGTGGGCGTGGTTCGCGCTGGCGCTGTTGCTGGCGAGCGGCGCCCAGGCACAGATTCCCGCCTCCCAGGCCATCGACGTGCAGCAGTACAAGCCCGGACCGGGCGCCTATGACGTGCTGGGGCTGCACGGCGCGCGCGTGGGCCGGCACCTCGACTGGAACCTGGGGCTGTCGGTCAACTACGCGGATGATCCGCTCAACCTGCTGGACCCGAGGCGGGACGCGTTCGTCTACCGCATCGTCGACAGCCAGCTCACCGTGGACGTGCTGGGCGCGCTGGCGCTGTTCGACTGGCTGGAGGTCGGCGTGGCGCTGCCCATCTCCACCACCACGTCGCAGCCCGCGGGCGAGGTGGCCCCGTCGCTGGCGCAGGGCGTGGATGCCACGGGCATCGGGGATTTGCGGCTGGTCCCCAAGGCGCGCCTCCTGTCCACGGACGGAGGCCTGCACCTGGCCGTGGCCGCGTCGGTGACGATTCCCACCTCGGGAGGCGACGAGTTCCTGGGCTCCGACGGGCTCACCTTCCAGCCGAGGCTCATCGCCGAGTGGGCCACCGAGCGCGTGCGCCTGCTCGCCAACGTGGGCGTGAACCTGCGCGGCGAGGAGCGGCTGCGCAACCTGCGCGTGGGCAGCGAGTTCGCGTACGGAATCGGCGCCGAGGTGCCGCTCACCGAGAAGCTCTCGGTCGCCGCGACGCTCGCGGGCGCGCTGGGGTTGAAGGAGACGAACACGGAGGAGCGGCCCCTGGAGGCGCTCGGCGCGGTGAAGTACCGCTTCACCCGTGAGCTCGCGGCCCATGTGGGCGCGGGCCCCGGCCTCACCCGAGGCTACGGCACCCCGAGCTTCCGCGTGCTGGGTGGACTGAGCTGGACGGCGTCCTCGGCGCCCTCGTCAGCCCCCGCGTGCACGCTCGGCCCCGAGGACTACGACGGCTTCCAGGACGACGACCACTGCCTGGACCCGGACGACGACAACGACGGCATCCTCGATGGACCGGACGTGTGCCCCGGCGAGCCGGAGACCTTCAACGGCTATCAGGACGAGGACGGCTGCCCCGATTCGCCTGGCGAGCACGCTCCCGCGTCCGAGGACGCACCCACCCAGGCCCCCGAGGCGAGCGCGCCGATGACGCTCCCCCCCGCCCCCGTGGACACGGACCAGGACGGCATCGTCGACAGCGAGGACCGCTGCCCCAGCGAGCCCGAGGACCTGGATGGCTTCGAGGACGCGGACGGCTGCCCCGACCCGGACAACGACAGGGACGGCATCCCCGACACGGCCGACGCGTGCCCGCTGGAGGCGGAGACCATCAACGGCGTGAAGGACGAGGACGGCTGCCCCGACCAGGGCACGTCGAGCGTGCGCCTGGAGGGCTCGCGCATCGTCATCCTGGAGAAGGTCTACTTCGCCACGAGCAAGGACGTCATCCTGCCCAAGTCGTTCAGCCTGCTCGCGCAGGTGGCCTCGGTGCTCAAGGCGAACCCGCAGCTCCAGTTGGTGCGCGTGGAGGGCCACACCGACAGCCAGGGCTCGGACGCGAAGAACCTGGACCTGTCGCAGCGCCGCGCCAACAACGTGAAGGCCTTCCTGGTGAAGTCCGGCATCGCGCCGGAGCGCCTGGAGGCGGTGGGCTTCGGCGAGACGAAGCCGGTGGACACCAACAAGACGCCCAAGGGACGCGAGAACAACCGCCGCGTCGAATTCAACATCGTGAAGGCCGCCGACTCCTCGGCGGGGGAGGCCACGCCATGAGTCGGTCCACTTCCTGGCTGATGGTGCTGACGCTCTCGGGCTCGCCCGTGCTCGCGCAGTCGCAGGGCGCGGAGCCGTGCGGCGGCGTGCGCTTCAACAATGGCCGCGTGGAGCTGGGCCGCACGCTCGCGCCCCAGGGCCCGGAGACGGAGCAGTGCCTGAAGCACGTGGGACAGGCGCTCGTGGCCCGTCCCGCCATCCGCTCGGTGACGGTGGCCGCCCGGCTGCCGGACGCGGAGCGGCTGGGAGGCCAGGGCCTCGCGGTGGCGAAGGCGGCGGCGCAGGTGCTGGTGGCGGCGGGCGTGCCCCAGACGCGCGTGTCCGTGGTGGCGCCTCCCGCGGTGCCGGGACAGCCGGGGCAGCTCCAGCTCGCCTACGTCGAGCGCCCCGCGCAGCCCCGCGTGGCCCGCGTGCGCGCGGCGGGTGGAAGCATCCTGGCGGGCGCCACGGAGGACGCCCTGCAGCCGCGCGCCATCGGTGACTCGCTCCACACGGGCGAGCTGTTCCAGACGGCCAGCGACGCGAGCGCGGAGCTGGAGCTGGCGGACGCGAGCCGGGTGCGTGTGCAGCCCGACAGCCTCTTGCGGCTGGGCACCCTGGAGCTGAGCGCCCAGGGCACGCGCGTGGTCCGCCTGGAGCTCTTGAAGGGCTCGGTGGAGACGGTGGCCGCGCCCGGTGGCGAGGGCTCCGTGTTCGAGGTGCGCACGCGCGGCGCGGTGGCCGGGGTGCGCGGCACGCAGTTCCGCGTGACGGCGAAGGAGGACGGCGTCAGCCGCCTGGAGACGCTCGAGGGCAAGGTGGCGCTCGGCGCGCAGGGGGCGGAGGTCGACGTGGGCGCGGGCCAGGGCTCGCGCGTGCTGCCGGGGGTCGCGCCCGAGGCGCCCCGGGCGCTGCTCACGGCGCCGCGACTCGAAGGGCCCCGCGGCGGGACGTTCACCACGCCGCCCACGCTGAAGTGGTTCGAGGTGAAGGAGGCGAAGCACTACCGCGTGGAGCTGGCGCGGACGGCGGACTTCGCCGCGGGCGTGCGGACCCTCGAGGCCACGGGCCTCACGCTGACAGTGCCCGGTGAGCACACGGGCAAGTGGTTCTGGCGCGTGTTGCCGGTGGACAAGGACGACTTCATCGGCTTCCCTTCCAAGATCCATGCGTTCGAGCTGAGGCCCTGAGACGCGCCGATGAACCCGAGCCCCGACACGCCTGCGCGAGGCCCCTGGCTTCCCCGCCCCTCTCCGGGGCTGCTTCGGTTGGTGGCGGCGGGAGTGGGCGTGGCGCTGGCGTGCGTGACGGCGGCGACGGGCGGAGCGCCGGGGCCCCTGGAGCGCTCGCTCTATGACCAGGTCGTCAGCCGGCTCTTGCCGGGTGTCCCGCGCAGCGCGGACCTGGTGCTGGTGGAGGTGGATGACCGGGCGCTGATGGCGCTGGGTGAGCGCTGGCCCCTGTCGCGGGCCACGTGGGCGCGGGCCTTCAAGGCCCTGGCGGCGCAGCGTCCGGCGGCGGTGGCGGTGGACGTGGTGTTCGACCAGCCCGGGCCGCGCGACGCGCTGGAGCTGGGCGAGGACGTGCTGGCGGCGCTGCGGGAGTCGGGGCTCGCCGGGCAGCCCGCGGGCGCGGCGCTGGTGGCGGACCTGGAGGACCGGCTGCGCGAGCAGGACGGCGACGCGCGACTGGCGGAGGCGCTCGGGGAGAACGGCGCCGTCATCCTGGGCGCCGCGGCGTTGATGGACGAGGTCTCGATGATGGCGCCGCTCGAGGACACCGCGGCCGCCGATTCGGTGTCGATGCCCGTGGACCGGCTGCGGCTCCAGGCCCGGAGCGTCGCGGGCAGCATCGCCCCGCTGCGGATGGCGGCGCACGGCAGCGGCACCTTGAACATGCTGGTGGACGCGGATGGCGTCATCCGGCGCTACCCGTTCGCCGTCGACGTGGACGGCCGGAGGTGGCCCTCGCTGGCGCTGGCGACGGCGCTCAAGCTGATGCCGGAGCAGTCGGAGTCCCTGCTGCGCCGGGCGAGCGTGGACCAGGGCGCCCCGCTGATGCGGCTGCCTTCACCCGACTGGCTGCCGAGGGTGAGCCTGGCGGACGTGCTCCAGGCGGACCCGCGCTCGGTGGGGCTGGACCTGGCGCTGCGGGGCAAGACGCTCTTCGTCGGCGTCACCGCGACGGGGCTGCACGGGCAGAGCACGCTGCCGGGCCAGGTGGCGGTGCCGGGGGTGGAGATCCACGCCTTCGCGCTGGACAACCTCCGCGCGGACCGGCTGATGCGCTCGTCGGGCTGGGTGGCGCTCATGGGCCTGCTGGAGACCGTGGCCCTGCTGTGGCTCTTCGGATGGCGCTGTCGCCGCGTCCGGACGCTGGGGGCCGTGGGGAGCACGGCGCTGGTGCTCGGCGTGCTGCACATGGCGCTGGTGGGGTGGCTGGCGGCGGACCTGGGCTGGGTGTTGCCGCTGGTGCCCGGGGGCCTGGGGTTGGGGTTGATGCTGCTGGTGGACTCGGCGCTCCGGGCGGAGGAGCTGGGCCGTCAGCGTGGCGCCCTGCGTCGACTCTTCGTGCGCTATCCCCAGTCCGCGCCGGGGACGTCGGCCCCGCCGGGCGAGGGCCGGTAGCGGCCGGGCGGGCAGCGTTGCCCGAACAACCTCGCGCGGTGGCGACCATCACCGGCGCGGGCCCATCCGTGGCAGCATCGGTGAGACATGGCCCGCTACGCCCTCATCGCCGAGCCCGACCCCCACCGCGCCGCCAGCCTGCTCACCCTCGTCGCGGGGGAAGGGCTCGAGGGCATCCTGGCCCGGGATGGCGCGGAGGCCCAGGAGGTGGTCCGCCAGCGCAGCGCCCCGGCCCTGTTGCTCACGGACCTGGCCTTGCCGCGCGTGGATGGCTTCACGCTGCTGTCGTGGCTGCGCGAGCGACAGGACGCGGGCGGCACGCAGGTGGTGGTGGTGACGGCGTTCGACGAGCTGCGGGTGCGCGCGTGGCAGCTCAAGGAGGCGCTCGGCATCCACTCGCTGCTCAGCCGACGCGCGCCGACGGAGACGGTGCGCGACACCGTGCGTCGGGTCCTCGCGGGACAGCGTCCCCTGCCCGCCACGCCCACGGAGAGCGGCCCCGACGACGAGCACCAGCGGCTGGCGCACATCGACGCGCTGCACCTGGTGGACGACGGCCCTCCGGAGGCGGAGCTGCAGGAGCTCGTCACCGAGGTGGCGCAGGCCTTCGGCGTGCCCGTGGCGTTGCTGACGTTGGTGCTGGGAGACAGGCAGTGGTTCAAGGCGCACGTGGGGCTGCCGCACGCGCTGGCGCGCGACAGGGGCACGCCCCGGGACTGGGCGTTCTGTCACCACGTGGTGATGGGGCGCGAGCCGCTGGTCGTCCCGGACGCCACGCGGCACCCGGTGTTCAAGGACAACCCGCTGGTGCGCGACGGCATCGTCGGCAGCTACGCGGGCGCGCCCCTGGTGACGCCGAGCGGTGAGGTGCTGGGCACGCTGTGTGTCATCGACACGCGGCCCCTGGTGCTCGGCACCGAGGACATGGCGGCGCTGCGGGAGCTGGCCCGGCGCGTGGCCGGGGACCTGGAGCTGAAGTCCCGGGCGAGGACGGAGGCGAGGGACTGGAGCCGCTCGCGACAGGAGCCCTCGCGCTCGGAGCTGGCCGCGCTGACGCAGGTGCGGGACGCGATTCAAGCGCTCGACGTGGCGACGCTGCTGGTGGCTCCGGGCCGGCAGCCCTTCGCGGGCAACGCCGCGCTGGCGGAGCTGCTGGGGCTGCCGTTGGAGGGGATTGCGAAGCTGACCTTCGACACCTTCCGTCAGCACGTCGCCAGCCTGACGGCGGACCCGACGGGGCACTCGCCGTTGCTCGACCTGGCGTCGGACACGTCGCGGGGGCTGCACCTGTCGCTGACGCTGGAGCACCCACGTCCCCGTCGCATCCGGTGGGTGGCGCGGCCGTTCGCCATCCCGGGCGGCATGGCGCAGCTGCTGACGCTCTCGGAGCCGGGGGGCGTGTCTCCGCGCGACGAGCGTGAGCGGATGCTGCGGGTGGATGCGCTGACGGGACTGGCCACGCGACGCGCGGGTGAAGAGCGCCTGCTGCGTGAGATTGGCCGATGCCGGAGGGACGGCGTGCCCTGCGGCGTGTTGCTGGTGGACCTGGTGGGGCTCGGTCGGCTCAACCTGCGGCACGGGTTCGACGCGGGCGACACGGCGCTGCGGGATGTGGCACGGCATCTGGAGCCGGTGGGGGCGCCCACGGGCTTCGCGGTGCGGTGGGAGGGCGGCACGCTGCTGGTGGCCCTGCCGGGGCTGGACGCGGGTGCCACCGAGGCGCTGCGGGAGCACCTGCTCTCCGAGCTGGAGACGTTCGAGGTCCACACCGTCGCCGTGGCCGTGGAGGGTGAGGAGGACCCGGGGCAGACGCTCGCCCGGGCCCATGCGGCGCTCGCGCGGGTGAAGGCGGAGCACCCCGGGCTGAGGGACAGGGGAACGGTGTAGAACAGGGGCTCATGGCCCCGCCCTCCGTGCCCGACCGGCTGCGATTGCCTCTTCGCTTCGACGTGAGCCGTCTCCAGGAGGAGCTGGCGCGGGTGCCCCCGGAGGCGTGGGTGCCGCACTTCAACACCCGCTTCTACGAGGGCGAGTGGAGCGGCGTCCCGTTGCGCTCGGTGGGAGGGATGGAGGGGCGCATCTACCCCGACCCCACCGCGCGACAGGAGTACGCGGACACGCCGCTGCTCGGGCGTCACCCCGCGTTCCGGGAGGCGCTCGCGATGTTCCGGTGTCCCATCGGCTCGGCGCGGCTGTTGAAGCTCGCGGCCCGCGCGAACATCCGCGAGCACACGGACTACAACCTGGCGTTCGAGGATGGCGAGGTGCGCATCCACGTCCCCATCGTCACGCATCCGGAGGTGAGCTTCGTGCTCTCGGGCCAGCGCGTGGACATGAGGCCCGGGGAGTGCTGGTACCTGAACTTCAACCTGCCCCACCGCGTGGACAACTCCGGGGACACGGACCGCGTGCACCTGGTGCTCGACTGCGTGGTGGATGATTGGCTGAGGGACGTCTTCGCGAGGGCCGTGACGGAGGAAGGTGGCTCCCGTGTCGCTTGAGGACTTCGAGCGCTTCCGCGTGCGGGTGCTGGAGGACGGGGTGCTCCAGGAGGCGCTGCGCGAGCCGAAGGACGTGCCTGGGTTCATCGCGCTCGCCATCCGGTTGGGGGCGGAGCGGGGCTGTCACTTCACGGAGGCGGAGCTTCGCGAGCTGATGCGCGAGGAGCGCAAGCGGTGGCTGGGGACGTGGGTGTGAGCTCGCGGCTGGACGGGTGGATACCAGCACGGCTGCAGGTCGAGGGTGAGCAGCCCTGGGTCGACTGGTGTCACCTGGGGAGCCAGCGCTTCACGGACCCGTTCTTCGACGAGACGCTGGAGCGCCGGCTGCGGCATCCGTTCCCCCTGCTCTTCCGACATCGGACGTCGATGGAGACGCTGGTGGAGAGACAGTCGTCGCACCCGGGGTTGCCGGTGCGAGGGCTCGTGTTCCACATGTCCCGCTGCGGCTCCACGCTGCTCGCGCAACTGCTGGCATCGCTGCCCCGCCACATCGTCCTGTCCGAGGCGGCCCCCGTGGACACGGTGCTGCGCATCCATTCGCGGCTCCCGTGGGTGGATGAGGCGCGGCGAATCGAGTGGCTGCGGGCGGTGGTGGCCGGGCTGGGCCAGCAGAGGAACCCCGAGGAGCAGGCGGTGTTCCTCAAGCTGGATGCGTGGCACGTGTTGGAGCTGCCGCTGCTCGAGCGGGCGTTTCCCGGGGTACCGTGGCTGTTCTTGTATCGGGACCCGGTGGAGGTCATGGCCTCACATCAGAAGCACCGGGGCGCGCACATGCTGCCGGGGGTGTTGGAGCCCGCACGTGTGGGGCTCGGCACGGCGCAGTTGTCCGAGCTGTCATTGGAGGAGTACGGCGCACGGGTCCTCGCGCGACTGTGCGAGGCGGGGCTGGAAGGCTATCGCGCGCGGAAGTCACCGGCGTTGCTGCTGAACCACCGGGGACTCCAGGACACCGCCGTGTCCCGGCTCGTGGAGCTGTTCGGCTTGGAGCCGGATGCCCTCGAGCTGGAGTTGCTGACCCAGGCCGCGGCCCGTGACGCGAAGAACCCCGTGCTCCCGTTCGAGGACGACACGCGGCAGAAGGCCGAAGCGGTCAGCGAAGCCTCGCGCAAGGCGGCCGAGAACGGGGTACGCCCCGTGTACGATGCGCTGGAAGCGGAGCGACTGCGGGCCGAGCCCGCGGACCGCTTGTCTTCATAGACACCGTCGGCGGGGATGAACACGTAGAGGGACTCGGCTGCCGTCAGCTGGGGTGGACCGGCCCGTAGACGGGTGATCTCCGTCTTGGTGACACACGCCGACAGGAACAGGAAGGAGAGGACGGTCCACCGCGTCGACTTCATGGAACTCCCGGTGCGCTGCCCTGGAGAGCGCCATTGCCGGCAGCATGCATGGCAAGACATATCACACCCGGCTGGAATCAGGCAGCGGGGCGCCATGAGGAGGGCAGCGACGCTTCATCCCGGTTGTACTTTGCAGCTCCAATAGAGACTCGGCTTTTCCGGCGTTCAACGGAGCACCGACTGAACTTGCGGGCAATGATTGGCTGGTGCGGGCACGCAACGACAACACAAGAATCCTCCAGCCGAGCCCGAACAATGCCGGCACCCACAATTCACTGGCAGCATGCCTACCCATATGGCAGACATACTCCCGACTTCCTTGCCAGGGCGAGAGGACCCATCCGGTCCCGTCTGACAATGGAGGGGGGGGGAGAACACCATGCTGATGGCAATGGCAGTCCGCCGCGGTGGAGCGCTGCTCGCGACCTTGGGATTGGGAGCACTGGCCGGCTGTGGGAGCAGCACGCAGACGACGGGCCCCGGGGAGGAGATGGTCAACAGCGAAGCCGAGCTCTACGTGGCCTCCACGCGGTTGTGGCGGCCGATGAGCATCCCCGTGTGTTGGGAGAACCCGGGAGCGAATGACGGCACGCAGCGCCAGTGGGTGCGCGACGCGGTGGAGCGGACGTGGGCGACCCGCTCGGGAGTCCGCTTCACCGGCTGGGGCACCTGCGCCGCGGGGGCCATGGGCATCCGGCTCAACATCAGCGATGTCGGCCCGCATGCGAAGGGGCTGGGGAACGCCATCAACGGCGTCGCCGCGGGCGTGGTGCTGAACTTCACGTTCAACAACTGGAGCCAGGACTGCCAGAACACGCGCCAGTACTGCATCGAGACGATCGCCGTGCACGAGTTCGGCCACGCCCTGGGCTACGCCCACGAGCACAATCGCCCCGACACGCCGGGCTCCTGCACGGAGCCTCCGCAGGGCTCCAATGGTGACCAGACCATCGGCGCGTGGGACCTGGCCTCGGTGATGAACTACTGCAATCCCCAGTGGGCGGGGGATGGCAACCTCAGCGTCACGGACCAGGTGGGCGCACAGCAGACGTATGGCGTTCCCTGGGAGTCGCTGGGAGGCAACCACACCTCCGCGCCCGCGGTCGCCGCGCGCGGCACGAACCGGCTGGATGTGTTCGCTCGCGGCACGGACAACCAGCTGTGGCAGGCCTACTGGAATGGCACCGGTTGGTTCTCGTGGTTCCCGCTCGGCGGCACGCTGACCTCGGACCCGGCGGCCGTGAGCCGTGACTCCAGCCGCATCGACGTGTTCGCCAAGGGTTCGGACAACGCCATCCATCAGAAGTCCTGGACCGGGACGACGTGGACGGCCTGGTCGTCGCTGGGCGGCAACTTCGCCTCGGGGCCCACCGTCGCATCGTGGGGCTCGAACCGGATGGACGTGTTCGTGCGTGGCACGGACAACGCGGTGTGGCAGTCCTTCTGGACCGGCTCCACATGGAGCTCCTGGTTCTCGCTCGGCGGCACGATTGCCTCGGACCCGGCGGCGGTGAGCTGGGGGTCCGGCCGCATCGACGTGTTCGCCCGGGCCACGGACAACACCATCGTGCAGAAGTATTGGAATGGCACCACGTGGGTGGGCTGGTCTTCCCTGGGCGGCAACTTCATCTCGTCACCCACGGTCGTCTCCCGAGGGGTGAACCTGCTGGATGTGTTCGCCCGGACCGCGGACAACGCGCTGTGGAGCAACACCTGGAATGGCGCGAGCTGGAGCGGCTGGACGTGGCTCGGCGGCGAGCTGGCCTCCGCGCCGGAGGGCGTGAGCAAGGCGTCAGGCCACATGGACGTCTTCTACATCGGTTCGGATGGCGCCCTGCGGCACTCCTGGTACCGGAACGGGTGGTAGGCGGTTGAGCTGACGCCGTCACCTCGAGCGCGGGTGAGCGCGCGGCCGGAGAACCCTTTCGACGACCGCGTACTCATGACATAGCGTGGTCTCCCTCGACCGGGAGGCCGCGCATGGCAGACACGAACGAGGCGGACGAGTCGCTCGGCCTCGCCGCTCCAAGCCGCACGACGACATGAAGGTCGCCGACCCACGCCTGCTCGAGGAGCTGTCCCAGGCCCCGGGCTTCATCTGCATCCGAGCCCGTCGAGCGGCCTGAGCCAGAGACCCGCGACGGGCGCTGGCGCCTCCGTCACCACCGGGCCGACTCGCCCGACAGCGCCGACATGGCCAGACGCGCCATGAAGGACTCCACCTGCTCGCGGTTCGGCAGCCCCGACAGCGCCCCCAGCCGCATCGTGGCCAGGGCCGACGTGGCGTGCGCGAAGCGGGCCGCGTCGGATAAAGAGCGCCGCTCACCCAATGCCACACATAGGGCCGCGGAGAAGGCATCTCCCGCCCCCGTGGTATCCACCCAGTCCACGGGGAGGTTGGGCAGCCACAGCTCAGCCTCGGACCCGAGGAGCAGGTTGCCCTGCGGCGCGGCGACCACCGCGGAGCCGACGCCCCGCCGCAACAGGTTCTCCGCCGCCTGACGGGCGGACTCGCGGTCCACCACCTCGACGCCCGTCAGCACCTCCGCCTCCAGGTCATTGAGCCGGATGACATGGACCGCCTCGAGCAGCTCCTCGGGCAGCGCCGTGGGCGGCGCCGGGTCCAACACCACATGCGTCCCCGCGGCCCGCGCGACATGGACCGCCGCGACGACGACCTCGAGCGGGACCTCCAACTGCACCAGCAGGACATCCGCGCGGGAGATTCGCTCCTCGGCGGCGAGCACGTCGGGGACTCGCATCCGTCGGTTGGCCCCTTCCGCGGACAGGCTCTGCCGGTGCCCTGACTCATCCACCATCTCGAGCACGACGCCCGTGCTCGCGCCCGGGTCCCTCGTCACGGCGAGCGTGTCCACGCCCTCGCCCTCCAACTGCTCCAAAAGCCCGAGCCCCCGGGCATCCGCGCCCACCCGCCCCACCAGCGTCGCCCGGGCCCCCAGACGCGCGGCGGCCACGGAGGCGTTGGCGCCCTTTCCTCCCAGGCTCTCCAGGAACAGGTGCCCCTCCACGTTCTGCCCCTGCCTCGGGAGCCGAGGCCCCTGGACCAGGAAGTCCCTGCTGATTCCACCGACCACCAGGATGTCCGCCTGTCGACGCGCAGCCATGACCGTCGTCCCCCTCCCCACCCCACCGTCCGATGCCGCGACTCGCGCGCGAAGACGCCGAGCACGAAGCCTCATCAAGCTAGGCATCACCGGGACACGGCACGGCGGACGGCCACACGTGCCACCGTCGCGCCGGCCTCCCACATCGCGTGGACCCGACGGAAGGACCCAGGGGGCCGGAGCGCGACCCTCGAAGAGACAATCTTCGAGGTGGCGGCATCGCATTCCACGCCTCCGCTACGAACAGGGACTTCAAATGGACCCGCCGAACAGGGCCATCCACCTGCCCAGAAGCCCCAGCACTTCCCCAACCCCCTGAAACTCCTACGCGGGGCCCACGACCCCTGGCGCACGAGCGCGTTGACACCTCGCGTCGACCGGTGCTACCTACCGGTCGGTAGGTCGTGGCTTTTGAAAACTTTACAGTCCACCGTGACGAGGCACACGTGACGCATAGCGGACGGAAGCCGGATGAAGGCGAGCGCTACAAGGCCATCCTGGAGACGGCGGCGCGGCTCATCTGCGAGCGCGGCTACGAAGGCACCTCGATGCAGGAGATCGCCGCCGCGTGCCGGATGACGAAGGCGGGGCTCTACCACCACATCCAGAACAAGGAGCAGCTGCTCTTCGCCATCATGAACTACGGGATGGACCTGTTCGAGGAGCAGGTCCTCTCGCGCGTGCAGGACATCGCGGACCCGGTGGAGCGGCTGCGCGCGTGCATGCGCCACAACATCCTGCTGGTGACGCGCGGGTGGAGCAAGGAGGTCATCATCATCCTCCACGAGCACGCCACGCTCACCGGTGAGGCGCGCGCGTTCATCGACAGCCGCAAGAAGCGCTACGTCGACTTCCTGGAGGAGGCCTTCTCGCAGGCCGCGCAGCAGGGGCGCATCCGTCCCGTGGACCCGACCATCGGCGCGTTCTCGTTCCTGGGCATGGTGCTGTGGGTCTACAAGTGGTTCAAGCCCGACGGCCGTCTCTCGGATGAGCAGATCGCCGACGGCATGGTGGAGCTGCTCTTCCCGCCCATCGTCGCCGCCGCGGTGGATGGCCAGCCCGGGGTGTCCTCGCTGCGCATGGTGTCTCGCTCCGGAACGGAGGGGACGTGAAGACCGCGCGCTGGTGCTCGCTGGAAGACGCCGTCGCGTCCATCCCCGACGGCGCGTCGCTGGCCACGGGCGGCTTCATGCTCGGCCGCGCGCCCATGGCGCTGGTGATGGAGCTCATCGCCCAGGAGCGACGAGGGCTGCGCCTCATCTCGCTGCCCAACCCGCTGCCCGCCGAGCTGCTCGTCGCGGGCGGGTGTCTGGCCCACCTGGACATCGCCTTCGGCGCGCTCAGCCTGGAGGGCCGCGTGCGCCCCATGCCCTGCATCAAGCGGGGAATCGAACAGGGCACCCTGTCGTGGCGCGAGCATGACGGCTACCGCGTCGTCCAGCGCCTGCGCGCCGCCTCCATGGGCCTGCCCTTCATCCCCGCGCCGGACGCGGATGTGTCGGGGCTCGCGCAGGCGGAGCCGCCGCGCACCGTGGTGGACCCGTTCACCGGTGAGAGCGTCCCGGTGGAGCCCGCGTACTTCCCGGACGTGGCGCTCATCCACGCGCGCGCCGCGGACGAGCGCGGCAACCTGTACATGGAGGACCCCACCACGGACCTGCTCGTGGCGGGCGCCGCGCGCCGCGTGATTGCCACGGTGGAGGAGCGCGTGACCAGGCTGCCTCGCGCCACCATCCCCGGCTTCCAGGTGGACCGCATCGTCCTCGCTCCCGGCGGCGCATTGCCCACCGGCTGCGCGGGGCTGTATCCCCACGACGACGCGATGCTCGCGCGCTACCTGTCGCTCGCCGAGACGGGCCAGGAGGCGGAGTTCCTCGCCTCGCTGAAGACGCGGAGGGCGGCATGAGCGCGGCCCTGGACATCACCCCCGCGGAGACCGTGGTCTCCCTGCTCGCGCGACAGATTGACGACGGCGCCGTGGTGGCCACGGGCGTCGCCTCGCCGCTGGCCATCCTCGCCATCGCCGTGGCCCGCGCCACGCACGCGCCGGGCCTGACGTACCTGGCCTGCGTGGGCTCGCTGGACCCGGACATCTCCTCGCTGCTCCCCTCCTCCGAGGACCTGGGCTACCTGGAGGGGCGCTCGGCGGAGATCACCATCCCCGACCTGTTCGACCACGCGCGCCGGGGCCGGGTGGACACCGTCTTCTTCGGCGCCGCCGAGGTCGATGCCACCGGCAGCACCAACATGACGGCGAGCGGCAGCCTGGAGCGCCCGCGCACCAAGTTCCCCGGCGTGGCCGGCGCCGCGACGCTGCGCCAGTGGGTCCACCGCCCCGTGTTGCTGGTGCCGCGCCAGTCCCGCCGCAACCTGGTGCCCGAGGTGCAGGTGGCCACCACCCGGGACCCGCGCCGCGACGTGCGGCTCATCTCCGACCTGGGCGTCTTCGAGCTGGGCGCCTCCGGTGCAAGGCTGAAGGCGCGCCACCCGTGGGCCTCGACCGAGGACATCGCCGAGCGCACGGGCTTCGACTTCACGGTGGACGACTCGCTCACCATCACCCCGCTGCCGGACGCGCGCACCGTCGCCGCCATCCGCGCGTTGGACCCTCGCGGCCTGCGAGACCAGCTCGTCGGTCGCTGAATCCAGACATCCCTGTTTCGACTTTTGTGTCTCGCGGAGGTACGAGATGAAGGCCATTGTTCTGCGCAGTTTTGGTGAAGCCGGCAACTTGAAGCTGGAGGACGTCCCCGTGCCCGCACCGGGCAAGGGTGAGGTCTTGCTGCGGGTTCACGCTTGCGGGGTTTGTTATCACGATGTCATCAACCGTCGCGGCAACCTGCCTCGCACCCACGTGCCAGCGATTCTCGGCCACGAGGCCGCGGGTGAAGTCGTCGCGGTGGGGCCTGAGACACCGGGGTGGAAGACAGGCGACCGGGCGGCGACGCTCCAGCGGATGTCCTGTGGCACCTGCGCGCTGTGCCGCAGCGGGCGTAACAGTCTGTGCAAGACGGACAACCGCTTCTTCGGCGAGGAGCTGCCGGGCGGGTATTCCCAGTTCATGGTGGCGCCCGTCGCGGGACTGGGCCGCGTGCCGTCGTCGCTCCCCTGGACGGAGGCCGCCACGGTGTGCTGCACCACGGGCACGGCGGTGCACACCCTGCGCACGCGCGGTCGCATCCGTGCGGGTGAAACAGTGCTCATCACCGGGGCCAGCGGCGGCGTGGGAATGTCCGCGGTGCAATTGGCCAAGCTGGACGGAGCGCGAGTCATCGCCGTGACGTCTGGCGAAGCCAAGGTGCAGCCCTTGCGGGCCGCCGGCGCGGATGAGGTCATCCTGTCTCGGGGGCTGGATTTCGCGGCGGAGGTGCGCAAGCGGACGCAGGGCCAAGGTGTCGACCTCGCGGTGGAGATCGTCGGCAGCGCCACCTTCGACCAGACGCTCAAGGCCATGGCTCCCGGCGGCCGGCTCGTCGTGGTGGGCAATCTGGAGTCGGGGCTCGTGCAGGTGAATCCCGGGCTCATTATCGTCAAGGAGCTGGAGATCATCGGTGCGTATGCCACGAATCAGGCCGAGCTCGATGAAGCACTCCGGCTGACGGCGACGGGCGGGGTGCGCCAGTTCGTCACGGACACGGTTCCGCTGGCTGAAGCAGCGCGGGCGCATTTCCGACTGGAGAACCGCGAGGTGGCGGGCCGGTTGGTCTTGGTGCCACCAGAGGCGTGAGCAGAAGAATCCTGCAACCCCAGACATCGACGCTCGAGTTGGAAATGAGGAAGCCCATGCAGAGAAAAGTTGGAATCGAGGCCCTGGCGGTCGCGGTGCCCTCCCGGTACGTGGACATCGAGGACCTGGCGCGCGCCCGGAACGTGGACCCGGCGAAGTTCACCTCGGGGCTCGGCGCTCGGGAGATGGCCGTCACGGACCCGGGTGAGGACACGGTGGCGCTGGCCGCCACGGCGGCGGCGAGGCTCCTCCGGCAGCAGGGCGTGGACCCGTCGCGCGTGGGCATGCTCGTGGTGGGCACGGAGACGGGCATCGACCACTCCAAGCCTGTCGCGTCCCACGTCCAGGGGCTGCTGAAGCTGCCGCGGACGATGCGCACGTATGACACGCAGCACGCCTGTTACGGCGGCACCGCGGGGCTGATGGCCGCGACGGAGTGGATCGCCTCCGGCGCGGGTGCGGGCAAGGTCGCCATCGTGGTGTGCGCGGACATCGCCCGGTATGGCTTGAACACGGCGGGCGAGCCGACGCAGGGAGGCGGCGCGGTGGCGCTGCTGGTGTCCGAGCAGCCGGACCTGCTGGCCCTGGACGTGGGGCTCAACGGCACGTGCACCATGGATGTGTATGACTTCTGGCGGCCCATCGGCCGGCGGGAGGCCGTGGTGGACGGGCACTACTCCATCAGCTGCTACCTGGAGGCGCTGTCCGGCGCGTACCGGGGCTGGCGCGAGAAGGCGGTGGCGGCGGGGCTGGTGCGCTGGTCCGGCTCGCTGCCGGGTGAGCAGCTGGCGCGCATCGCGTACCACGTGCCCTTCTGCAAGATGGCGCGCAAGGCGCATACGCAGCTGCGGCTGTGTGATTTGGAGGACGCGAAGGACTCGAAGGCCGGGACGCCGGAGGCCCGCGAGGAGCTGGCGAAGTCGGCCGCGAGCTATGACGCGCAGGTGGCCTCGTCGCTGGGGCTCAACGCGCGCATCGGCAATGTGTATACGGCGTCGCTGTACCTGGCGCTCGCGGGGCTGCTGCACGGCGAGGGCGCGAAGCTCGCGAACCAGCGCATCGGGCTCTTGTCCTACGGCAGCGGCTGCATGGCGGAGTTCTTCTCCGGCGTCGTCGGGGAGAAGGCCGCCGAGCGCATGGCGCGCGCGGACCTGGACACCGTCCTGGCCCGGCGCGAGCGCGTGCCCATCGAGGAGTACGAGCGGCTGATGAAGCTGGGCTCGGATGCGCCCGAGACGAAGGCTCCGCCCCCGGGCGCGTTCCGCCTCACGGAGATTCGCGACCACAAGCGCCTGTACGCCGAGGGCGGCGCGGCCTGAGGCTCACGGCTCCGTCCCGCACTCAGCGGGACGAAGTGAGCCTGCGGACCCGCCACGGCTCCGCGCGGAGGACGAACGCGCGCGGGGCCACTTCACCCCGGGACGGAGGGCTGCGTCTCGCGCTCCATGGCAACGAGGGCGCGGGGAGCCCCTCCTGCTCAGGGCGTGAGTTCCTCCACACCGCCACTCACCCTCTTGCCCCGGTGCCACACGCCGACGATGCGGCGGGTGTCCAGGATGTCCGCCGCGGGGTGGCCCTCCACCAGCACGAAGTCCGCGCGCTTGCCGGCCGCCAGCGTCCCACGGTCATCGAGCTTCAAGAGCGCGGCCGCGTCCCGCGTACATCGCCTCGCGGCGCCGGGAAGTCCCTCGTGTGAAAACCAGCGCCGGGCCCCGCGCCACACGCTCGCGCCTTGACGGGCGGGGCCACGCCACGTCATCCACCTCCCCCGCCACCGAAGTCACAGGAGCCCGTATGACCCAGATGACCTACCGCCGCCTCGGCCGTTCCGGCCTCACCGTCTCCACGGTGGGCCTGGGCTGCAACAACTTCGGCCTGCGCATCGACGCGCAGGGCACGCGCGCCGTCGTGGACGCGGCGCTGGACGCCGGCATCACCTTGTTCGACACGTCGGACTCCTACGGCACGTCGGAGGAGCTGCTGGGCGAGGCGCTGGGCAAGCGCCGGGGCGACGTCATCCTCGCCACCAAGTTCGGCAGCGACCTGAAGGGAGACAACGGCGCGGACTGGGGCGCGCGCGGCTCGCGCCGCTACATCCGCCGCGCCATCGAGCGCTCCCTGCGGCGGCTGCGCACGGACTGGATCGACCTGTACCAACTGCACTGGCCCGACCCGGCGACGCCGCTCGAGGAGACGCTGAGCGCGCTCACCGAGCTCGTGCGCGAGGGCAAGGTCCGCTACATCGGCTCGTCGAACCTCAAGGGCTGGCAGGTGACGCAAGCCGAGTGGCTCTCCCGCACGCGCGGGATGGAGCGCTTCATCAGCGCCCAGAACGAGTACAGCCTCATCGGCCGGAGCGTGGAGGAGGACCTGGTCCCCGCGCTGCAGGAGCACGGCATCGGCCTGCTCCCCTACTTCCCGCTCGCCAGCGGCCTGCTCACCGGCAAGTACCAGCGCGGCGCGAAGGCGGGCGAGAACACGCGCGTGAAGCAGTGGAACATGGGCGGCCTGCTCGCCGACAAGGTCTTCGACGCCATCGAGAAGCTGGAGACCTTCGCGAAGGAGCGCTCCCTCTCCCTGCTCGACGTGGCCATGGGGGGACTGGCGGCCCGGCCCACCGTGGCCTCCGTCATCGCCGGCGCCACCTCCGCCGAGCAGGTGCGCGCCAACGCCAAGGCCGGCCTGTGGACGCCCAAGCCCGAGGACGCCGCCGCGCTCGAGGCGCTCCTGCCCAAGGGCCGCGGCATCAGCGTCAACGACGTGCTGCGCGGCGAATAGCCGCCGCTACAGCTTGATGACCTCGGTGCCCCGGCGCGGCAGGCTCACCCGGAACTCGGTGTAGGGGCTGGAGCCCGACTCCACCTCCACCGCGCCGTGGTGGGCCTGGATGATCTGCTGGACGATGTAGAGCCCCAGCCCCAGACCGCCGGTGCGCCCTCGTCGCTGGGCGCCGCCCCGGAACGGGTCGAACAGGTGCGGCTGGAGGTCCAGCGGAATGACGCCCAGGTTCCTCACCGAGAAGCGCACCGCATCCACGTCCGTCCCGTCCAGCCGCAGCTGCACCGGCTCGCTCGCGTCGCCGTGCTGGAGCGCGTTGCCGATGAGGTTCGACGCCACCTGCGCGAGCCGGTCCGAGTCCCAGTCCCCCACCAGGTCTCCCTGCTGGGACACCTCGATGGCGGGCCGCGTCGACGCCGACTGGTGCTCCTGCACCATGCGCAGCACCAGCGCGCCGAAGTCCGTCTCCCCACGTCGGAGCGGGATGCCCCCGGCGAGCCGCGCCCGCGCCAGGTCCAGCACGTCCTCGATCATGCGCCCCATGCGCTTGCCGCTCGACAGCATCCGGCCCGCGGTCTTCCGGACGCGCTCGTCCTCCGAGCGCCGCTGGAGCAGGTCCGCCGCCGTGAGCATGGCGCTCAAGGGGTTGCGCAAATCGTGGCCCAGCACCGCGGTGAACATCTCGTTGAGCCGCAGCGTCTCGGTCAGCTCGTCGAGCTGGCGGGCCAGCTGCTGCTTCTGCCGGTGGAGCTGGAAGAACACCTCCGCCTTGTTGCGCAGCACCAGCGGCTCCAGCGGCTTGTAGAGGAAGTCCACCGCGCCCGTGTCGTAGCCCTTGAAGAGGCGCCGCTTGTCGGTGGAGCCCGCCGTCACGAAGATGATGGGGATGTGCCGCGTGCGCGCCATGCCGCGCATCAGCTCCGCCAGCTCGAAGCCATCCATCTCCGGCATCTGCACGTCGAGGAACGCCAGCGCCACGTCGTCGTGCTCCAGCAGCAGCTCCAGCGCCTCGGCGCCCGAGCGCGCCTGGAGGACCTCCACGTCGTCGCGCTTGAGCAGCGCGTCCAGCGCGATGAGGTTCTCCTCCAGGTCATCCACGAGCAGGCACTTCACCGCGGGCGACGACTCCATGTGTTCCTTCCTGGGAGCAATCACCTGTCACCCCTTCTGGAAGATGCGGTCGTCCCGGGACACCACCGAGAACGCCGACTCGTGTTGGGAGAAGCGAATGGACTCGCGGGCACCCAGGCCCAGGAAGCCCTTGCGGCACAGGGAGTCCTTGAACAGCCCCAGCGCGCGCTCCTGCAGCTCGCGGTCGAAGTAGATGAGCACATTGCGACACGACAGGAACTGGACCTCGGCGAACACGCTGTCGGTCGCGAGGCTGTGGTCCGAGAAGACGACATGCTTCTTGAGCGAGCGGTCGAACACGGCGTTGCCGTACGCCGCCGTGTAGTAGTCCGACAGGGAGCTTCGCGCGCCGGACGCCACGTGGTTCTGGGTGAAGGTGGCGATGCGGTCCACCGGATACACCCCCGCCTCCGCCTTCTGGAGCGCGCCGGGGTTGATGTCCGTCGCGTAGATGAGCGTGCGCTCCAACAGGCCCTCCTCCTTCAGCAGGATGGCCAGCGAGTAGACCTCCTCGCCGGTGGAGCAGCCCGCGACCCACAGCTTCAGCGACGGATAGGTCCGCAGCATCGGCACCACGGACTCGCGCACCGCGCGGAAGTACGAGGGGTCGCGGAACATCTCGCTCACCTGCACGGTGAGGTAGTCCAGCAGCGCCGGGAAGACGAGCGGCTCGTGCAGCAGCCGATCCTGGAGCTGGGAGAGCGTCTTGCAGCCGAAGTTCTCCGCCGCAAGCACCAGCCGGCGCTGCAGCGACACGGTGGCGTAGCGACGGAAGTCGTAGTGGTACTTCAGATAGATGGCATCGAGCAGGAGCCTCAGCTCGATGTCCTGGGCCATGGAGTCCATGCGCGGAAGCAGGCCCGGCCTACGCCTTGGGCATCCAGACGCGGATGAGCGACAGCAGCTTCTCCACGTCCAGCGGCTTGGCGATGTAGTCGTTCGCGCCCGCCGCCAGGCACTTCTCCTGGTCGTCGCGCATGGCCTTCGCCGTGAGCGCGATGATGGGCAGCTTCTGCCACTCGGCGCGCTTGCGGATCTCGCGCATCGCGGTGATGCCATCCATCTCCGGCATCATGATGTCCATCAGCACCAGGTCCACGCCCTGCGTCGTCTGCGCCAGGCTGTCCGCCAGCCGCTCCAGGGCCTCGCGGCCGTTGCGGGCGATCTCCACCTTCGCGCCCCGGGGCTCCAGCACGCTGGAGAGCGCGAAGATGTTCCGCACGTCGTCCTCCACCACCAGGATGCGCCGTCCGTCCAGCGCCGCCTCCCTGTCGCGGGCGACCTGGAGCATCCGCTGCCGGTCCGGCGGCAGCTTCGACTCCACCTGGTGCAGGAACAGCGTCACCTCGTCCACCAGCCGCTCGGGCGAGCGCGCGCCCTTGATGATGATGGACTTGGAGTAGCGGCGCAGGCGCTGCTCCTCCTCGCGGGTGAGCGAGCGGCCCGTGTAGACGATGACGGGCGGGAACGACACGGTCTCCAGCTCCGCCATCTGCTCGAGCAGCTCGTAGCCGCTCAGGTCCGGCAGGTTCAGGTCCATCACCATGCAGCCGAAGGTGTTCTGCTGGAGCCGCTCCAGCGCCTCCGCCGCGGTGGCGACGCTGTCGATGCGCACGTCCTCGCTCTCCAGCAGCTTCTCGATGCTCTCGCGCTGGCGGGCGTCGTCCTCCACCACCAGCACGCGCTGCACGCCCGGCGACAGGCGCGTCTCCAGCTTGCGCACCGCCTCCATGAGCTGCTCGCGCCTGACGGGCTTGAGCGCGTAGCCCACCGCGCCGCGCTCCAGCGCCTCGCGCGAGGCGTCCGTGACGGAGATGACGTGCACGGGGATGTGCCGCGTCCTCGGGTCGCGCTTGAGGTGGTCCAGCACCATCAACCCGGACTGGTCCGGCAGGTTCATGTCCAGGAGGATGGCGCTCGGCTGGTATGCGACGGCCGCGTCGAAGGCCGCCCCGCCCCGGTCCGTGGCGACGCACAGGAAGCCCAGCTCCCGGGACAGGTCCCTCAGAATCTCCGCGAAGCGCACGTCGTCCTCGACCACCAGGATGAGGCGCGCGCCGGGCGTGTGCCGCTCGCGGTCATCCTCGATGGGCGCGCTCAGCCCCGAGACGCCGTCCGTCTCCGACGGGGCCGGCAGCTGGGCCACCGCGTTGGCCACCCACTGCGTGGACGAGGGCTCGGCGGATGCCGCGGGCCTGGCGCCCGTGCCCGACGTGGCGAGCACCACCGGCACCGTGACGGTGAAGGTGCTCCCCCGCCCCGCCTCGCTCACCACCATGACGTCGCCGCCCAACAGCCGCGCCAGGTCCCTGGAGATGGACAGCCCCAGCCCCGAGCCGCCGTACTTGCGGTGTGTGCTGCCGTCGGCCTGTCGGAAGGCCTCGAAGATGAGGCCCTGCAGGTGCGCGGGGATGCCGATGCCGGTGTCGCTCACCGCGAACGCCACCCGCCCCGGCCCCGCCGGCGACACGCGCAGCGACACCTCGCCCCGCTCGGTGAACTTCAGCGCGTTGGCGAGCAGGTTGCGCACCACCTGCCCCAGCCGCTGCGGGTCCGTCTCCAGCGACTCGGCGCACCCGGGGTCCACGCGCGTGGAGAAGCCAATCTTCTTCTCCTGGGCCAGCACCTGGAACGAGCGTCCCAGGCCCTCCACGAAGCGCGGCAGGCTGAAGACCTCGGGCACCACCTCCACCTTGCCCGCCTCGATTCTCGACAGGTCCAGGATGTCGTTGATGAGCGCGAGCAAATCATTGCCCGCGGAGCTGATGGTCTGCGCGAACTTCACCTGCTCCTCGGTGAGGTTGCCCGTCTTGTTGTCCGCCAGCAGCTTGGCCAGGATGAGCGAGCTGTTGAGCGGCGTGCGCAGCTCGTGGCTCATGTTCGCCAGGAACTCGGACTTGTAGCGGCTGGTGCGCTCCAGCTCCGTGGCCTTCTGCGTCAGCTCCGCCTGCGCCTTCGTGAGCGAGTCGCGCTGGCGCTCCAACAGGCGCGTCTGCGTCTCCAGCTGCACGTTGGTCTGCTCCAGCTCCGCCTGCTGCTGCTCCAGCCGGCCCTGCGAGTCGCGCAGCACGCGGCTCTGCTCCTCGATCTCCTCGTTGGACGCGCGCAGCTCCTCCTGCTGGGCCTGCAGCTCCTCGGACTGACGCCGCGTCTCCTCCAGCAGCTGCTCCAGGCGCGTGCGGTCATTGGCCGAGCGCACCGCCATGGCGATGGGCTCCGCCACCCGCTGGAGCAGCTCCAGGTCCGAGGGGTGCACCGCGTGCAGGAAGCCCAGCTCCACCACCGCGTTCACCTTGCCGTCCACCTGCGTGGGGAACACCACCAGGTGCCTCGGCCGCCCCTGCCCCAGGCTCGAGTTGATGGGCAGGTAGCCCTCCGGGACGTCCTTCACGTGGAAGGTGCGGTTCTCCTTCAGCGCCTGCCCCACCAGGCCCTCGCCGGGGCGCAGCCGCGAGTCCCCTGCTGGGAAGGAGGCGGGCAGCGCGTAGCCCGCGAAGCGGTGGAAGTGGTCCAGCCCGTCCGCCAGGTAGATGGCGCCCACGTGCGCATCCAGGTACGAGGCCAGGAACTGGAGCACCTGGTCGCCCAGCTGCTCCAGCCCCGGCCCCCCTTGCATCCGCGCGGCCAGCAGCGTCTGCCCCTGCTGCATCCAGCCCTGGATGGAGCGGGCGCGGTAGTCGCGGGACGTCATGTACGCGGAGATGCCCATCAGGGACAGCAGCACCGCGGCGCCCAGCCAGCTGATGACCAGCGACAGCGTCGCCGAGGCCTGGAACGCCGTCGTGCGGTCCGCGAGCAGCCGCCGCTCCTCGTTCTCCATCTGGTCCACGAGGACGCGGATGCGGTTCATCAGCTCGATGCCCTCGTTCGAGCGCACGCGCACGAGGGCTATCTCCCCCTGCCCACCCGTCTTCAAATCAATGGTGGCCTGCAGCTCGGCCAGCTTCGCCTCGACGAGCGGCCTCAAGGCGTCCACCCGCTGCACCTGCGCGGCGTTGTCGGACACGCTCTCGCGGATGCCCACGAGCTGCTCGGAGACGGCGCGGCTGGCGCTGGTGTAGGGCTCCAGGTACGTGCGGTCCCCCGTGAGCAGGAAGCCGCGCTGGCCCGTCTCCGCGTCCTTCAGCGTGGACAGGAGCGTCTTCATCCGCTCGACCACTTCCATCGTGTGGCGCACCAGCGCCGCCGCGTCCGCGTGGGACTCGAGCGAGCGGTACGACAGGATGGCGATGACGAAGATGGCGAGCGCCGCGACGATGAAGCCCGCCAGGGTGGCGGTGGGCAGCAGCGGGCCGAAGCGCGTGGCCCTCGAGCGCGAGCCGTCCGGGGCAGGCGGAGTCACGACTCACGCCCTCCACGCGAGGAGGACTGTCCCTCCTGGGAAACCATCCGACGGACCCGAGGTCCGCGCACACAGCACGGGAGAACACCTGTCATGGGAGAGCGCGTCCGGCAGCGGGGGACCACACGCGGAAGCCTCCCGTAACATGGCTCCGACGACGGCCCGCACCTCCGCCTCGCGCACGATGTCGGCTTTCGTACGTTGAGCGCGGACCTCGACCCGGAGTGCCGCCCTTTCGATGCTCGCGGTCCCGGTCCGCATCAGGGATCTCCCGCATCCGGACGGCTGGAATAGGCTGCGGGCATGCCGACGGACCTCACCCGCCTCCGAGTCTCGGGCTTCCGCTCCCTGCGGGAGGTCGAGCTGCGCCCAGGCGCCATCTGTGTCCTGGTGGACACCGAGGGGACGGCGACGCGCGACTTCGTCCACCTGTTCGAGCTGCTGCGGGCCCTGGCCGAGGGACAGCTCCAGCGGCACCTGAGGGAGGCAGGCGGCTCACCGGCCGCGCCCGGGGGGGAGTCCATCCGGTTGCAGCTGGGCCTGCGGACGGACGACTACGGCGTCGAGCTGCGGCGGACGGGCACGGACACGTGGCGGGTGTGCTGGGAGCTGGCGGACCTGCTCGTCGGGTTGTCCGCGCTGCTGGTGGACCCGGACCTGGACGCGCCTCGCGAGGAGTCCTCGCTGGCGGAGCTGGCCCCCCAGGAGCCGTCGAGAGATCCCCCCGCGGGCACGAGCACCGACGACCTGGAGCGCTGGTACGTGGGCAACGTCCTGGAGAGCGTGCTGTGGGAGATGCGGTGCTTCCTGCGGGGCGTGCGAGTGGAGGGCCGGACGCCCCAGGACGTGGGGACGCTGGTGCTCTTCCAGGCCCCCGACGCGGACCCGCCGCCCGCCGCCATCTGGGACACCGTCCAGCGCGTGCGAGAGACCTCGCGCCATGCCCAGGTGCTGCTGTGCACGGCGTCGGAGTCGCTGGCCGAGGCGTTCGACCCCCGGGAGGTCCTCCGCGTGACGACGCATGACGGGAGCTCGCGGCTCGAGCTCCCCCCGGACGCCTCGCTCAGGCCCCGGTGAGGCTCACGGCACGAAGCGCCACACCCGCACGGCCACGTCACCACCGCCCGTGGCGATGAGGTCCTCCGCGGAGCGCCACGACACGGCGGCGACGCCCCTCTCGTGGAAGCCGATGACTTCGGCGGGGCTCTCGAACCGGGCCGTGTCCCAGACCAGGACCTGTCCAGCCAGGGTCCCTCCCACGAAGCGGCGCCCGTCCGGACTCCACGTGAGCGACAGCGGCCAGACGGAGGTGGTCGCCGACATGACGAGGCTGCCCGTGGCGACCTCGCGCACGAACAGGCCGACGTTGTTGCCCAACACGAGCCGCGTCCCATCCGGGCTCAGCGCCGCGGCTCGGAACAGGTCCGCGCCATGCGCCGGGACGGTCGACACCTCGCGGGTGGTGGGGTTCCAGATGGACCAGCCCACGTCCACGAAGGTGGCGACCAGCTGGCCCTGGGGCGTCCACTGCAGCGACAGGACTCGCCGCTCGCCCTCCGGGAAGCGGAACACCTCCGCGCCCGTGCCGACACGGAAGACGCGGATGACACCCCGCTCGGTGGGCAGACCCGGCGAGCTCGCCGCCGTGGCCAGCAGGGTTCCATCCGGGCTCAGGCCGACGTGGTCGATGGCCAGCGTCGCCGGTGACTGGGTGATGGGGAGCTGCGCGAGCGTCCCGTCCGCCGCGTTCCAGAGATGCACGAGGCCGTCATCGCCTCCCGACACCAGTCGCGTTCCATCCGCGCTCCAGGCGAGCGCCCGCACCCGCTTCCCGCCGGGGCGGGTGAGCGTCCGCAACCACTCACCGCCGGGCCCCCACAGCTGGACCTTTCCCTCGCCCCCGCTGGACGCGAGCATCGCGCCCGTCGGACTCCACGCCACACTCTCCACCGACAGGTCGTGCGCGAGCAGCTCGCTTCGGACCACCGTCGCCTTGTCCAGCTCCAGGGTGAAGACATCGAGGACCGACGTGGGCAGGTCATCCACCACCGCGAAGCGAGGCTCGGTGGGATGGAAGCTCAGCGCGTCGTAGCCCGTGGCGGTGCCCGTCGGCGGCGTCTGGCTGGCATCCACGAGCACGGCGCCCGTGGCCGCGTCCAGCACGAACAGCTTGCGCATCGGGTCTCCCACCGCGAGCCAGCGCCCGTTCGCGCTCCACTCCACCAGCGTCGCCCGGCTCCAGTCGCCCTTGTACGTGGACTCCAGGAGGTAGCCCGCGGTGAGGTAGACCCGGACCTCGCCCTCGAAGCCCACCGCGAAGCGCGTCCCGTCCGGACTCCACGCGAAGCCGCCGGGGATCTCCAAGAGCTCCTCGAGCGTCCGCGTCCCCACGCCGTGGAACTCCACCCACTGCGAGAAGGCGCCGCCCCACCGGCCCGCCTCCATCGCGAGCCGTGAGCCATCCGGGCTCCACGTCAGCGCACGCACGCGGTCCACCGCCGTCAGGGGCGCGCCCTCGCGCTCACCGGTGGCGGCGTCCCAGACATGGACCTCCTTGCTCGCGTTCGTCGCCGTGGCCAGGCGCGCGCCATCCGGGCTCCACGCGAGCGCCTCCACGGCCCCGCCCTGGACGGCCCACGTGCGCAGCGTGGCGCCCGTCACCGCGTCCAGCAGGACCACGCGGCCCGTCGACAGCCCCGCGGCCAGCGTGTTGCCCTCCGGCTTCCACGCGAGCCCGACGAAGCGCGCGTCGGCCGGCGCGAAGATCATCCGCGTCACCGCGCCGCTCCGCGCGTCCCAGATGCGCAGCGGCCCGCCGCTCGAGGTCCCCTCCAACGCGGTGAGCCGCGTCCCGTCGGGGCTCCACTGCGGCGACCCGGGCAGGCGCGCGCCCGAGCGCTGCCAGGACAGCGTCGCGTCGGTCTCCGGCGCGAAGAGCGCGGTCACGAAGCGGTCGCCGTCGATGACCACCTCGCAGCTTCGCGCCGCGCCCTGGCAGGGCTTCATCTCCAGCAGGCGCCACCCCTCGGCGGGCTCGGCCTCCACCGTCATGCGCGTCCCGGTGGCGAAGCGCGCGTCACACGCCTCCGAGCAGTCGATTCCCACCGGAGTGCTCGTCACGCGCCCCTTCCCCACGACGCGGACCCGCAGCTCCCAGGTGCCCGCCGGCGAGGCGTCCCGGACGGTCAGCGCCACCGCGGCAGACCACTCGCCCGCGGTGCCATGGGAGTCCACCGCGCGGCAGCGGACCTGGAACGTCCCTTCCCGCTCGAAGGTCGCGACCACGCCGGACGTCGTGCCGCTCGGGACCTCCGGAGAGGTGACCAGGCTCGTCGTACCGCCCCAGTCGAAGACATACGTCACGGCGTCGCCATCCGGGTCGGACGCGGTGCAGCGCATGGGCGTCGGCGCGCCGGGCTCCACCACCACCGTGTCGAGCTGGAGCCGGGCCACCCCGGGGGCGCGGGAGGGATTGGGGGTGGGCGGCTGTCCACCGGAGGAACAGGCGCCGAGCCACGAGACCAGCAGCAGCACGACGCACAGGGACACGGGACGAGAAGTCATGGGCTCTCACTCGCGCGTCCCGGCCCCCCAGATGCGCGTTGCGCCCATCCCTAATCCCAGACCCCGCCCTTGTCAAAGCCTGTCGTCCCGGCGGCGGGGACTGGATTGCCCCCCGCGGCTACGTTTGCGCGGCCTTGCGCTCCGAATAGAGGGCCCACTCCTCCTTCACCGCCCTGGCGAAGTTCGGGCGCTCGCGCAGCCTCGCCACGTAGGCGCTCAGCGCGGGCCACTTCTTCAGGTCCAGCGGCGTGGCGCCACACCAGTTGAGGACGACGAAGAGATAGGCATCCGCCACGCTGAAGGCGTCGAGGAGGAACTCGCGACCCGACAGGTGCTGCTCCACGACGTCGAGCCTCGCGGGCGCCTTCGCCAGCGCATACTCCTTCACGGCGTTCGGTGAGTGCAGGTCGAACACGGGCGCGAACACCACCTTGTGCAGCTCCGTGGCGATGAAGGACAGCCAGCGGTGGAGCTGCTCCCGGCCCTGCGGGTCCACCGGGGCCAGCTTCGCCTCCGGCCAGCGGTGGGCGATGTACTGGAGGATGGCGGTGCTCTCGAAGAGCAGCGCCCCATCCTCCTTGCGCAGCGCAGGGACGAGCGCCATCGGATGGACCTCGCGATAGTCCTGTCCCTCCGCGGTCTGCTTCGTCTTGCGGTCCACCGGGATGAAGCGGACGTCCGCGCCGGCCTCGTAGAGGGAGATCCGGGTCGCGAGCGAGCAGGACATCGGCAGGAAATACAGCTGCATGGGCATACCTCCACGAGGCGGGGCTGGATGCCCCTCGGGAACGCCCGTGACTCTGCCCCTCCCCACCCTATGCGTCCAACGCATCCTTGGCATAGGCTCGATGCATGGATGACATCGCTCCGCCTCCGAGCACCCGCCTGGACATCAAGGACCTGCGGGTGGTGATGGCGCTGGCCTCGGCCGGCACGACGGCGCAGGCCGCGTCCCTGCTCCACCTCACCCAGCCCGCCGTCAGCCGCGCCCTGCTCTCCGCGGAGGACAAGCTGGGGGCCTCCCTGTTCGACCGCACGCCGCGCGGGCTCGTGCTCACGGACGCGGGGCGCCGGCTCGTCGCCGGGGCCGGCAAGCTGCTGGTCGAGCTGGGAGAACTGGAGCGCGAGGTGCGCACCCCCGCCACGCCGCCCGTCCGCCTGCGGCTGGTGTGCGAGTGCTACACGGCCTATCACTGGCTGCCGTCCCTGCTGATGGAGCTGCGCCGCTCCATCCCCCGGCTCACGGTGGACCTGGCGGTGGAGCACACGCTGTCCCCGCTCCCCGCGCTCGAGGCGGGCGACATCGACGTGGCGCTGCTCACCAACTCCCCGCTGCGCCGCTCCTCCACCTTCGAGGTGCGCCCGCTCTTCCACGACGAGCTGGTCTTCGTGGTCGCGCCGTCCCATCCCCTGGCGGCGCGAAAGACGTTCACCGCCGAGGACCTCAAGGCCCACACCCTGCTGACGTCGCACACCCCCAGGGCGCAGGACGTCTGGTTCGTGAACCAGATCTTCGGCCGGGAGCGCCCGCGCCTGCGCGTCGAGCGCATCCCGCTCACGGAGGCCCTGCTGGACCTGGCGCGGGCGGGGCTCGGTGTCGCGGTGCTGTCGGAGTGGATCGTCGCGCCCCACCTCGCGCGCGGCGACCTGGTCCTGCGGCGGCTGGACACCGGGCCCCTGGAGCGGCCGTGGCGCATCGCCTGGCGGAGGGAGGCGGGGGACGCCGCTGCGCGCCTCGGCAAGGCGCTGCTCGGGCTGGCCCCCCAGCGGGTCGCGGAGCTGGACGTGTCACTCCAGCGTGGGTGACGGCGCGTTCACCGGCTCGGGCGGCGCGAAGGCCGGACGGGTGATGAGCTGGTCGATGGACGGCCGCTCACGACGCTCGAAGGGCGGCAGCTTCACCGCGCGCCCCGTGCGCGCCGACTCCTGGAGCGCGACGACCACCCGCACGTCCGCCAGCCTGGAGGCCCGTCCATCCCGGCGGGGGGGCACGGGCGGGCCTGCCCGCGTTCCCTTCGAGGCACACGGCAGGCTCCCCTGCCCTCCGGGCCATCCGTACCGTTGGCGGGTACCGAAAGCGACGGAGGACGAAGTCCATGAGCGAGCAAACCCAGGCCAGGGCCGCGGTCGTCTGGAAGAAGGGCGGTCCCTTCCAACTCGAGGACGTCACCATCGACGCGCCCCAGGCCGACGAGGTGCTCGTCCGGATGGTCGCCACCGGCATGTGTCACACGGACATGATCGTCCGGGACCAGTACTACCCGGTGCCCCTGCCCGCGGTGCTCGGCCACGAGGGCGCGGGCATCGTCGAGCGCGTGGGCAGCCGGGTGACCAAGGTGGTGCCGGGCGACCACGTCGTCATGGCCTTCACCTTCTGCGGCAAGTGCGACCTGTGCCAGTCCGGGCACCCGGCCTACTGCCGCGAGTTCTTCGCGCGCAACATGGGCGGCGGGCGCATCGACGGCTCCACCGCCACGCAGAAGGAGGGCAAGCCGCTGCACGACCACTTCTTCGGTCAGTCCTCCTTCGGCACGCTGGCCATCGCCACCGAGCGAAACATCGTCAAGGTGCGCAAGGACGTGCCGCTGGAGCTGCTCGGACCGCTCGGCTGCGGCATCTCCACCGGCGCGGGCGCGGTGCTCAACTCGATGAAGGTCACCGCGGGACGTTCGTTCGCGGCGTTCGGCTCCGGCGCGGTGGGCCTCTCCGCCATCATGGCCGCGAGGCTCGCGGGCGCCACCACCCTCATCGCCGTGGACACCAAGCCCCACCGGCTCAAGCTCGCGCTGGAGCTGGGCGCCACGCACGCGGTGAACGGCCAGGACGAGGACGCGGTGGAGTTCATCCGCCGCGTCACCGGCGGCAAGGGCGTGGACTTCACGCTCGAGTCCACCGGCCACCCCAGTGTGCTGCGGCAGGCCGTGGACGCGCTCGACATCCTGGGCACGTGCGGCGTCGTGGGCGCGCCCCCCATGGGCACCACCGCGAGCTTCGACGTGAATGACCTGATGGTGCCCGGCAAGAGCATCCGGGGCATCGTCGAGGGCGACAGCGTGCCGGACGTCTTCATCCCCCAGCTCATCGACCTCTACTCGCAGGGCAGGTTCCCGTTCGACAAGCTGGTGAAGTTCTACCCGCTGACGCAGATCAACGAGGCGGCCAAGGACTCCGAGAAGGGCGACACGCTCAAGCCCGTCATCCGGATGACGCAGTCGAACTGAGACCCCGAGGGAGAGTCCATGGCGGAGCCATCGATTGCCGTCACCGGTTGCACGGGCAAGCTGGGCGGGCGCGTCGCGCGACAGCTCGCCGAGAAGGGCGTCCCCCAGCGGCTCATCGTCCGCGACGAGAAGCGCGCCCCCCACCTGCCCGGCGCCGAGGTGCGCGTCGCGACGTATCAGGACCGAGCCGCGCTCTCCCGGGCGCTGGAGGGCATCAAGACGGTGCTCTTCGTGTCCGCGAAGGAGGCCCCCACGCGGCTCGATGAGCACTTCGCCTTCATCGAGACCGCGGCCTCGGTGGGCGTGCAGACGCTCGTCTACACGTCGTTCCAGGGCGCGGCCCCCCACGCGACGTTCACCTTCGCCAGGGACCACTGGGCCACCGAGCAGAAGCTTCGCGAGCAGCGCTTCGCGTCGGTGGTCCTGCGCGACAGCCTCTACCTGGACTTCCTGCCGCTGCTCGCCGGGGAGGACGGCATCATCCGGGGACCCGCGGGCAACGGGCGCGTCGCCGCCGTCGCCCAGTCGGACATCGCCGACGTCGCCACCACCGTGCTGCTCCATCCGGAGCCGCATCGGGGACAGACGCTCACGCTGACGGGCCCCGCGGCGCTGGGCTTCGACGACATCGCCCAGGTGCTCACGCGGAGGCTCGGCAGGCCCATCCGCTACTACGCCGAGAGCATCGACGAGGCCTACCGCTCGCGCGCGCACTACGGCGCACCCCAGTGGCAGGTGGACGCGTGGGTCAGCACCTATACGGCCATCGCCTCCGGGGAGATGTCCACCGTCACCTCCGACGTCGAGCGTGTCACGGGCCACCCTCCCCTGGGGCTCGAGGACCTGCCGCTGTCGCCCCCGTGAGCGTGCGTCGGGACGCGCCGCGGCACGGAGGGAGGCGGTCGCGACCCACGCGGGAAAAGTGACGAAGGCCCGTAGGATGGCCGCATGAACGCATGGCTTCGTCGCGCGGCGGTTCCGGGTGTCGTCACGCTCCTGCTTACCACGGCCTGTGGAGATCCTCGGGAGGCCCGGGGGGAATGTCGAGGAACCCTCCAGGGAGAACAGGTGGACTGGCCCATCGACGGCGAGTACTCGCGCCTGACGCGAGACCGCTTCGGGGTCATCGACCCGTTGTTGTTCATCAGCTACCTGCCCGACGGGCAGGCGACGCTCTCCGACTTCGGCGTGGACATCGAGCTCGTGGATGGCGCGGCGTTCGACAGGGGCGACGCCCCTCGCACCGCGCAGCTCGTCAACACCGGCGCTGCCCTGGCCCCCGAGGAGGGCTCCGGGGTGAAGCGCTGGCGCCCCACGCGCTCGGACTCGGGGGGCAGCGGCACGGGCTACCCGGAGCGCTCGGGGGTCCCCGCGAGCGGCACGTTGACGGTGGAGGTGCTGGCGGATGATCACGCCGAGGGCCACTTCGTCTATCGCTATGCGAGTGGAGACGAGCTGAAGTGCACCTTCGACATCCCCACGCCCGCGGCCGCCGGGAGCGTCTGGGATGGCGCGGGCGACGGCGATGACGATGACGACGACTGAGCCACCGTGAAGCTCAGCCCGCGGGGAACCACCACGACAGCTTGAGCGCGAAGGTGTGTCCCCCCGGGCTCAGCAGCGCGTCGCCCAGCGCCTTGGGCGCCAGCGCGTTGCCCCCGAGCGAATCCGCGGAGCGGTCCTGCTGCCACACCGCGTAGAGCGTGCTGCCCGGGCGCCACTCCCAGCGCAGCACCACGTTGCTGCGGAAGGAGCGGACGTTGAAGTCCTGGTTGGCCAGCTGGAAGCCGCTCGCGCCGTCCGTCACGTCCCAGTCCCCGTTCTCGCCTCGAGACAGCGACGTGCCGTCCTGGCCGTACCTGCGCAGCTGACGTCCCCGCGCCCGGGCCAGCTCACCGGGCGCGCTGAAGACACCGCTGGACGCGAACGGCTCCGCGTAGGCCTCCAGGCTCAGGTCCGGGGTGATGAAGAGGTTGGCGCGAAAGCGCAGCGCCAGCTCGCGGCGTCGCACCGCGCCGAAGACGTAGCGCCGCGCATACGTCTCCTCGCGGCCGCCGTCCAGCGTGGCCATGTACTGACGGGCCTCCGTGTACAGCGAGCCCACGGGCTCCACCGACAGGCGCAGGTTGCGCAGGGGCTGCACGGTGACGGTGCCCGTCAACGTGCCACCACCACTGCCGTCCTCGTATGTCCACGCCAGCGCGTCCACCTCCCACAGGTTCGTCCCGGAGGCGTTGTTGTTCAGGAGCAGGTTCGCCTCCAGTCCCTGGGGCGTCTGCATCAGCGGACCGCCGCGCGTCAGCTGGTCCGAGAACGCGCGGGGGTAGTAGGTGACGAGCAGGCTGGCCTCCCAGAAGTTGGGGAAGGTCACCTCGCCGTTGAGCATGAACTGGTTCACGGTGCGCGTGCCGCCGTGGTTCCAGTTTCCGTACGTCAGGAGGCCCACCTTGTAGCCGCGCAGGAACGTGCCGGGGTTCGTCTCGCGGTAGTACAGCCCCAGGTTCAGGTCCACGTCGTCCGTGGTGCTCAGCCGGCCCAGCTCGTTGAGCTCGAAGCCCGGGGACTCCACGCCCACGCTGCCGTTCCACAGCCAGTGCTCGCCACTCTGGCGCACCACCTTCGCGCCCACGGTGTAGCCCGACATCGAGCGCGCCTCCGGATCCAACCGGACGTAGGTCTGGTCCGGCCGCTGGAAGTAGCGCGCGCTGGAGCGCTGCAGCCGGCTGATGGCCGCCGGGTCGCCTCGCACCAGGCTGCCGCCCGCGAAGCCGGAGACGATGTACTCGCCGTCGCGCAGCCGCAGCCGGAAGTCCGCGCCGCCCGTGTACGCCTCGCGCGCCAGCTCCCCCGTGCGCCCCTCGCCCTCGCCGATGTCTCGGTGGACGGTGGTGAGCGTGGCGCCCACCGTCGAGCCCCTGCCCAGCTCCTGCTGCGCGCGCAGCACGCCGAAGCCCGTGCGCGAGTCCACCTTCACGCGCCCCTGCTCCTGGGTCGCGAAGTCGTACGTGTCCGCGTAGCCCTCGCCCGTGAGGGCTCCCAGCACGCCCAGCGACAGCCCCGACGACAGGCGCCCGGTGAGCTTCGCCGCGCCCCAGATGGGCGTCGCCCGCGAGGGCTCCACGTAGTCCGCGCTGGCGCGCAGCCGCGGCGCCGCGCCGATGCGCCGCGAGTAGAAGTACGCGGGCCCGTTGTTGTTCGTGTTGTTGTTGTTGAACAGCTGGCTGCCCTCGGTGAAGAAGGGCCGCCGCTCGTCGACCACCACCTCGAAGTCCGTGAGGTTGACCTGGGCCGGGTCCGCGTCGATCTGCCCGAAGTCCGGGTTCACCGTCACGTCCAGGTTCAGGTTGGGCCCCAGCCCCACCTTGCCGTCCACGCCCACGCGCGCCGAGTACGCGCGCCGGTCCTCGAAGGGCGTGCCCTCGCGCGGGTTGGCGCCCGAGTCCAGGCGCCAGTCCCCCGTCACGTACGGCAGCAGCTCGACGCGACGCGATGGCGCCACGCCGCGCAGGCCCGACAGCTCGCCGAAGCGCGAGGACCAGCCGGTGATGTCGCGCGGCACCACCACCCAGAAGTCGTCCTCGTTGCGACGCGGGATGACGCGCTGGATGTTGAGGCCCCACACCTGCTCGTCGGCCGCGTCGAAGCGCAGCTGCGAGAAGGGGATGCGCAGCTCCGCCACCCACCCGTCCGCCGTCCGCGTGGTGCGCGCCTCCCACACCGGGTTGAAGGACAGGTCGACGACGTACTCGTGGTCATCCGGGTGGTACCAGTCCACCCGCACCCCGGCCGCGGTGACGGCGAAGCTGTAGGCCGTGCGCCTGTCGCGGTACGTGTCCAGGGAGATGATGAGCCGCTCGGCCGAGCCGCTCTCGTCCCGCCGGGTCATCACCGTCTCGATGTCCTCCGGGCCCAGGCTGGACATGCGCGCGCCCACGTAGAGCGCGTCCGCGTCGTACACGAAGGCGACCTCGGTCTTCACCGAGGCGGGCATGCCCTGCACGGGCTCCTTCTGGAGGAAGTCGCTGGTGAAGGCGGCGCTGCTCCACGCGTCGTCATCCAGCACGCCGTCCAGCGAGGGCCCCTTGTCCACCCGGCTCGCCTGGAGGCGGCGCCCCTCCACCTCCACCGTGGGCACCTGCGCGAGGACGGACGGCCCCCACGCCAGCAGCAGGAGGACGAGCCAGCCTGGTGCCCGGCCCACGCGTGCACCGCGCCTGTCGACGAGGGCCTCCACGCGTCCGCTCACTCCACGCTGACGGCCGCGCGAGGGGGCTCCACCCGGGGAGCGGCGCGCAGCGCGGTGACGGCCCGGGCCAGTCGGGTGCCCGCCACCAGCGCCGCCACCATCAGGATGACGCCCGCAAGCCCCGTGATCCGCCGCGTGTCCACCAGGTCGATGAGGTAGCCCGCGCTGCTGGCGCCCAGCAGCAGGCACGCGGTGCTCACGGAGCGGAAGACGCCCATCACCCGCCCCAGCAGCCCCAGCTCCACGTGCGTCTGCATCAGCGGCCCCAGGCCCACGTTGAGCAGCACGTTGCCCAGGCCGATGAACACCATGCCGCCCATCGCCACCGCGAGCGTCGGCGCCACCGCCATCAGCAGCACGCCCAGGCCACACACGCCCAGCCCCAGCCCCGGCAGCCACTCCAGCCGGAGCCGCCGGTGAAGGCTCCCCGCCACGGCGAAGCCCGCGAACATGGACACGCCCAATGTCGTGCCCAGCCACGCCAGCCGCTCCTCGGGCAGCCCCAGCTCCCGCGTCACCAGGTAGAGCTGCACCACCTCGATGAGCCCCGAGGCCGCCATCGCCAGCGCGCCCAGCCCCAGCAGGCTGCGCACGAACACGCTGCCCCGGACGTACGCGAGCCCCTCCTTCGCCTCGCGCAGCACGGACGTGCCTTGCGCGGACGGCACGCTCACGCAGCGCGCGCGGATGGCCAGGTTGATGCACATGGCCACCAGGAAGGACGCCGAGTCGAGCGCGAAGCTCACCCACGGCCCCAGCACGAAGTAGATGCCCGTGCCCAGCGCCATGCCGAGAATCATGATGGCGCTCGTCGTGGCCTGCCTGAGCGAGCTGGCCGCCACCAGGTCCTCGCGTGGCACCGTGGAGCGGATCAACGCCACCCGCGCCGGGTCATACAGCTGCTCCACCGCGCTGGAGCAGAAGGCCACCGCGTACGCCAGCGGCAGGCTCTGCTTCGCCACCGCCACCAGCTGCAACAGGCTCAGCACGCACCGTGCGGCGTCACAGAACACCATGACGCTGCGCCGCTCCCACCGGTCCGCCAGCGTCCCCGCCGTCAGCCCCAAGAGGAGCGCGGGCGCCGTCGTCGCCACGGTGATGGCCGCCGTGGCCACGGGGGACTCGCCCCCCGTGACGGAGAAGACCCAGAACAAAAGCGCCATGTTGCGCAGCCAGTCCCCGAGCCCGGAGACCAGCTGGCCACACCAGATGAGCGCGAAGTCACGATGTCTCAGGACCGCGAAGATGGGAGCCCCCTGCCGCTCAGCTGTCGCGCTCGGAGCGCATCTCGCCCATCGCCACAACCACCCGACGCGCCCCCGCGAAGGGCGTCCGGCCATGGGTCACGAGCATGTTGTCCAGCAGCATCACGTCCCCCGCCTGCCAGGGGAACGCGAACGTCGTCTTCAGGAACGCCTCGCGCACCTCCTCCAGGTCCGCATCGCGGATGGGCGTGCCATCCCCGTACAGGCTGTTGCGCGGCAGGTCCTCCTCCTTGAAGACCATCCGCATCGCCGCGCTCACCTTCGGCCCCAGATTGGATACGTGGAAAAGATGCGCCTGGTTGAACCAGACATCCTCTCCGGTGAGGGGGTGCTTCATGACCGCAGGGCGCACCGAGCGGGTCCGCAAGCGGTTTCCGCCCAACCACTCCGCCTGAATTCCCACACGCTCACAGTACGCGTCCACCTGGGCCCGGTCCTCGGTCTGGAAGACTTTCTGCCAGGGGAGGTCAACGCCCGTGCCGTAATTTCTCACATACATCACCCGGTTCCGGGTGAAGCGCTCACGCACTTCGGGTGAGAGGCATTCCAGGACGGCCCGGCTGTCTGCGATGGGTGTGGCGCCACCCTCCAGAGAAGGTTGTACGCAGTGAAAGAACAACTTCATCGGCCAGGCCGACGCGTACGACATTTCATTGTGTTGCGGAATGGTTTCGTTCGCGGGGTACTCGGTGGATGTGTACACCTTTCCACTGACTTCCGTACGCGGCGTGGAACGCTCCTGATACTCGGCCAGGGACGGCTGGATACACTCCGCGAAGCGCTCGAACGCCTCCACGCCCGGCACACGAAAGCCGCGAAAGAGCATGGCCGGCCGCTGTGAGAGCAGGTGCCTCAGCGCCTCTGCGTGAGCCCGTCCCCAATCGACCAGGTCCACGCCCTCCCGCTCGGGGCCGAGCGCCAGCAGACACGGCGGTGCCCCTGGCAGCGCACGCTGCGACACGTCCGACAGTACTCGCAGATCCAACGGCTTCTCCTACTCCACCAGAGCCCTCGGCTCCGCGCGGACATGGACCCTGTGTGACACACCCTCATGCCGGGCGTGCTTCACGGACCCCTCTTGACTTCCACGCATTACCACTTAAAAGATTTGAATTCGATAAGCAACAGTCACCGGGATTGAGATGGACAGACAACGAGTCGAGCCGCGCGTGCGCCGTTGTGGGTCCCCACTCCGCGAATAAATCAGACAGGGGCATTCGCTTGCCTTCCGCCAGCAATCAGCACCGGTCCCCCTCGGGCCGGCCTCATTCCCGTTGTGTCACATCCGGCCAGCGGCGCTTCTGGTTCCTGGACCAGTTGGAGCGCCACAATCCCTTCCACAATCAGCTGGTCTCGCTGGAACTTCACGGGGTGGTTGAACCGTCCGAGCTGGTGCGACGTCTCGCGGCCTTGACCCTGCGACACGACATCCTGCGCGCGCGATTCACGGCGCACGAAGGACAGCCGTTGCAACAGATACAGCTGGAGCAGCCTCCGGCGTTCCGCCAGGTGGACCTCCAGGGTCTCCCGCCCGCGGAGCGCGAGGCCCGGGAGGCGGCGCTCGCGAGCGAGGAGGCGCTGCATCCGTTCGACCTGGAGACCGGGCCGCTGCTCCGCGCGACGCTGGTGAAGCGGGACGCGGCGGCGCACCTGTTGCTTTTGTCATTCCATCAGATGGTCTGCGACGCGGGCTCGGTGCCGGTGCTGGTGGAGTCGCTGGCGGCGGTGCTCAGCGGGCGCGACGACGTGGCGGGGCCGTACGTGGAGGTCGCCGAGCGGCAGCAGCAGTGGCTGCGCTCGGCGGAGGCGAAGCAGCAGGTGGAGGCGTGGCGCGTGGCGCTGGACGGCGCGCCCCAGGTGCTCGCGCTCCCCACGGACCAGGCGCGGCCGACGGTGCAGACGTACAACAGCGCGACCGGGCGCCAGGGCGTGCCGCTGGAGCTGACGCGCCGGCTGGAGGCGCTCGCCCGGGCGGAGGGCGCGGACCTCTTCGACGTACTGCTCGCGGCGCTCCAGGCGGTGCTGTATCGCTACACCGGGCAGGAGGACCTGTGCATCGGCACGCCGTCGAGCCTGCGTGAGCCGTCCGAGCGCGGCGTGCTGGGCTGGTTCGGGAACATGCTCGTGCTGCGCGGTCACCCGCGGGCCGCCACGTCGTTCCGCGAGCAGGTGTCCCAGGCGCGCCGGACGCACCAGTGGGCGCTCGCGCACGCGGCCGTGCCGTTCGAGCACCTGGTGGAGACGCTCCAGGTGGAGCGCAGCCTGGTCTACACGCCCTACTTCCAGGTGACGCTGGAGCTGGAGTCCGCCCCGCCCCCGTCGTTCGAGACGCCGGGCGTGAGCGTGCGGCAGCTCCCGCTGGAGAGGCGCTTCGCGCGGTATGACCTGTCGCTGACGGTGACGCCTGGACCGGCGGGGCTGGAGCTGGCCTTCACCTACAACGCGGACCTGTTCCACGCGGACACCGTGCGCGGGCTGCAGGGACACCTGCTCAACGTGCTGCGACACGCGGTGCAGGCGCCGGAGACCCGGCTGGGTGAGCTGTCGCTGTTGTCCGCGGAGGAGCTGGAGCGGACGCTCCGGACGTGGAACGAGACGACGGCGGCCTACCCGCGCGAGCGGCTCATCCACGAGCTCATCGCCGAGCAGGCCCGCCTGCGGCCCGACGCGGTGGCCGTCACGCATGGCGACGGGCGCCTCACGTATGGCGAGCTGGAGCGCCGCTCGAACCAGATGGCCCACGCGCTGAGGGCGCGGGGCCTGGGGCCGGGGCGGCTCGCGGGCATCTGCGTGGAGCGCTCGCTGGAGATGCTCGTCGGGCTGCTCGGCATCCTGAAGGCCGGCGGCGCGTACCTGCCGCTGGACCCGACGTATCCCCGGGAGCGGCTGCGCTACATGCTGCGCGACTCGGGCGCCGCGCTGCTGGTGACGCAGGAGCGGCTCGTGGAGCGGCTGCCGTCCCAGGACGTGCCCGTGCTGGTGCTGGAGCAGCAGGCCCTGGACGCGCTCAGCGCCGAGCCGCCCCTGGTGCGCATGACGTCCGAGCAGCCGGCGTACGTCATCTACACCTCCGGCTCGACGGGCAAGCCCAAGGGCGTGCTGCTGTCGCACCGGGGGCTGGTCAACCACGTCACCTCGCTCCAGGGGACGTACCAGCTCACCGCGGAGGACCGCATCCTCCAGTGCACGTCCATCAGCTTCGACATCTCGCTGGAGGAGCTCTTCCCCACGCTGGCCACGGGCGCCACGCTGGTGCTGCTGCCCTTCGAGCGCCTGCCGTCCGTCGCCGAGTTCCTGCGCATGGTGGAGCACGAGCGGCTCACCGTGCTGAACGTGCCCACGGCGTACTGGCACGAGTGGGTCACCGACGCGACGCTCCGACAGGCCCAACCTCCGCCGGACGTGCGGCTGGTCATCGTGGGCGGAGAGCGCGCGGCGCCGGAGCAGCTCGCCGCGTGGCGCGCGCTCACGGGGGAGCGGCTCGGGTGGTTCAACGCCTATGGCCCCACCGAGGCCACCATCACCTCCACGCTCTTCGCGCTGCCGCCCGGCGCCCCCACGCCCGGCGCGCACCTGGGCATCCCCATCGGCCGGCCCATCGCCAACACGCGGGTGTACCTGCTGGACGCGAACGGACGCCCCGTGCCCGTGGGCGTGCCGGGTGAGCTCTACATCGGCGGCGATGGCCTGGCGCACGGCTACCTGGGCCGACCGGAGCTGACCGCCGAGCGCTTCGTGCCGGACGCGTTCAGCGGCGAGCCGGGCGCGCGCCTCTACCGCACCGGGGACCTGGCCAGCCAGTCGCCGGACGGGCAGCTGCGCTTCCTCGGGCGCGTGGACCACCAGGTGAAGGTGCGCGGCTTCCGCATCGAGCTGGGGGAGCTGGAGGCGCACCTGATGGAGCACCCCGCGGTGCGCGACGCGGTGGCGGTGGCGCGCGAGGACTCGCCGGGGCAGCCCCGGCTGGTGGCCTACGTGGTGCCCTCGCCCCCGGGCGAGGCGTGGGGTGACGCCATCGACGAGCAGGAGCTCAACGACGAGCAGATCTCCCAGTGGCAGACGCTCTACGACGACGCCTACCACCGCGCCGCCGACGAGGAGGACGGCGAGTTCAACACCGCGAGCTGGAACAGCAGCTACACGGGCCAGCCCATCACGGCCGAGGAGATGCGCGAGTTCGTGGACCACTCGGTCCAGCGCATCCTGGACCTGAAGCCCCGGCGGGTGCTGGAGATTGGCTGCGGCACGGGCCTGTTGCTGGTGCGAATCGCGCCGCACTGCGAGCACTTCACCGGCGCGGACTTCGCGCAGGGCGCGCTCAAGGGCCTGCAGCGCTTCGTGGACAAGATGTCGCCGAAGCTCGGCTCGGTGGCGCTCCTGCACCGGGGCGCCGAGGACTTCACGGGCATCGAGCCCGGCTCACACGACACGGTGGTCATCAACTCCGTGCTCCAGCACTTCCCCACGGTGGACTACCTGGTGAAGGTGCTTGAGGGCGCGGTGGCCACGGTGGGCGAGCGGGGCCGCGTCTTCGTGGGCGACGTGCGCAGCCTGTCGCTGCTGGAGTCCTTCGCGCTCTCCGTGGAGCTGTTCCGGGCGCGGGACACGCTGCCGCTGGAGCAGCTGTCCCAGGCCGTCCGGCGGCGCGTGTCGCTGGACAACGAGCTGGTGGTGGACCCGGCGTTCTTCCTCGCGCTGCGCGCCCACCTGCCCCGCATCCAGCGGGTGGACCTGTGGCCCAAGCGCGGCCAGCACCACAACGAGCTGACGTGCTTCCGCTATGACGTCGTGCTGCACGTCGGCGACGCGGCCGAGGCCGTGGACCCGTACGCGGGCACGGTGCTCGACTGGAAGCGCGACGGGCTCAGCATGGCGAAGCTGCGTCGGAGGCTCGAGACGGAGCGGCCCGAGCAGCTCGCGGTGACGCGCATCCCCAACGCGCGCCTCACGGAGGTGCGGCGGGCCCGCGAAATCCTGGAGCGCGACGAGCGGCCCTCGACGGTGGGAGAGCTGCGCGCCGAACTGCGCAGCCAGCCCGAGCCCGACTGCGTCAACCCGGAGGAGCTCTGGGCCCTGGAGGCGGAGCTCCCCTACGCCGTCAGCCTGCACTGGTCCGGCGGCGAGGAGGACGGCGCCTTCGAGCTGCGGCTCCTGCGGCGGGGCGCGGTGGCGCCGCCGCTCACGCCGTCCACCGAGCGGGCCTTCGTGGCGAAGCCGTGGCGCGCGTACACGAACCAGCCGCTGCAGGCGGCGCTGACGCGGCAGCTGGTGCCGCTGCTCCAGGAGCACCTCAAGCAGCGGGTGCCCGAGTACATGGTCCCCTCGGCCATCCTCAGCCTGGATGTCCTGCCGCGCACGCCCAACGGCAAGGTGGACCGCAAGGCGCTCCCCGCCCCCAGCCAGGCGACCCTCGCGCGGCAGGTCGAAGCGGAGGCGGCGCGGACGCCGGTGGAGGAGCTGCTGGCCGGCATCTGGGCGGAGGTGCTCGGAGGCAACGCCTTCGGACTCCACGACAACTTCTTCGAGCTGGGTGGCCACTCGCTGCTCGCCACGCAGGTCATCTCGCGCGTGGGCCGGGCCTTCGGGGTGGAGCTGCCCCTGCACGCGCTGTTCGAGACGCCCACGCTTCGCGGGCTCGCGGAGAAGGTCACCCAGGAGCTGAGGACCCGGCGGGGCGTGAGCATTCCCCCCGTGCGCGCGGCGGCCCGGGGCGACACCGTCCCCGCGTCCTCCGCGCAAGCACGGCTGTGGTTCACGCAGCGGATGGACCCGACGGGGGTCTCCTACAACACGCCGTTCGCCCTGGAGCTGAAGGGGCGGCTGGACGTCCCCGCGCTGGAGAAGAGCCTCCAGGCGCTGGCGCGACGCCACGAGGCGCTGCGCACCACCTTCCGCGAGGTCGACGAGGCGCTGGTCCAGGTCATCCACGCGTTCGAGCCTCGGCCCCTGCCCGTGGTGGACCTGGGCGGGCTGCCCGAGTCCGAGCAGGAGCAGCGGCGCCAGGAGACGCTGGACGCGAACATCCGGACGCCGTTCGACCTGGAGCACGGCCCGCTGCTGCGTCAGGTGCTCATCCGCATGGGCGAGGAGGACCACCTGCTGCTGCTGACCCTGCACCACATCGTCTCCGACGGTTGGTCCATGGGCGTGGTCGTCCAGGAGCTGGGCCGGCTGTACGCGGCCTTCCGGGATGGGCTGGAGTCACCGCTGGAGGAGCTGACGCTCCAGTACGCGGACTATGCCCTGTGGCAGCGGCAGTGGCTCCAGGGAGAGACGCTGGAGCGGGGGCTGACGTACTGGAAGCAGCAGCTCGGCTCGTCGTCGGGCGAGCTGGTGATGCCCACGGACCGCCCGCGTGCCTCGGCGACGCACCACCGCTCCGCCATCCAGCGGGCCCGGGTGAGCGCGGCGCTGGTCTCCCAGTTGGACGCCCTGTGCCGTCGTGAGGGCGTCACCCTGTTCATGACGCTGCTGGCCACCTGGAACATCCTGCTGAGGCGCTACAGCGGACAGGTGGACATCAACGTCGGCACGCCCATCGCGAACCGGCACCGCGCGGAGATCGAGGGGCTGGTCGGCTTCTTCGTCAACTCGCTCGTCCTGCGCACGGACCTGTCGGACGCGCCCTCCTTCCGCGCGCTGCTGCGCCGGGTGCGAGACGCCGCGCTGGAGGCCTACGCGCACCAGGACATCCCCTTCGAGCGCATCGTCGAGGCGGTGAGCCCCGAGCGCCGGTTGGACCAGCATCCGCTGTTCCAGGTGATGTTCGCGCTGCACAACGCGCCGCTCCAGCCGCCCACGTTCGACGAGCTGAGCATGTCGTTCGAGGAGCTGGGCACGGGCACGGCCAAGTTCGAGCTCATCCTCACGACCGAGCAGGACGGGTCGGAGCTGGACCTGGCGCTGGAGTACGACACGGACCTGTACGACGCAGCCACCATCGAGCGCATGCTGGGCCACTACCAGGCCCTGCTCGCCTCCGCCGTCCGCGCGCCCGACACCTCCATCACCACGCTCCCGCTCCTCACCGACGCCGAGCGCCAGCAGCTCCTCGTCGACTGGAACGCCACCTCCACCGACTTCCCCCGGCACCAGTCCATCCACCAGCTCTTCTCCGAGCAGGCCCGGGCCACGCCGGAGGCCATCGCGCTCCACTTCGGTGAAGAGGTCCTCACCTACGCCCAGCTGGAGGCGCGCGCCAACCAACTCGCCTGGCACCTCCAGTCCTTCGGCGTCCGTCCGGACACGCTCGTCGGCCTCTACCTGGGGCGCTCCCCCACGCTCATCGTCGCGATGCTCGCGTGTCTCAAGGCGGGCGGCGCCTACCTCCCGTTGGACACGTCCTATCCCCCTGAGCGCCTGGCCTTCATGCTCCAGGACGCACGGGCGCCGCTCCTCGTCACCACCGAGGCCCTCTCCGCCAACCTCCCCGTCCCGAGCGGCGTGCACGTCATCGAGCTCGACTCGGATGAGCGCGCCATCTCGCGGCAGCCCACGCGGGCCCCCGCGACGGAGACGGCCCCGTCGAACCTCGCGTACGCCATCTACACGTCGGGTTCGACGGGTCAGCCCAAGGGCATCGTCGTCCCCCACCTCGGCGTCGTGCGCCTCGTGCGCGACTCCAACTTCGTCCAGCTCTCCGCGGCCGACCGCATCGCGCAGATCTCCAACGCCTCCTTCGACGCCGCCACCTTCGAGATCTGGGGTGCGTTGCTCAACGGCGGCGCGCTCATCGGCGTCCCTCGCGATGTCTCGCTCTCGCCTTCGCTCTTCGCCGAGTACCTGCGTCGCGAGCGCATCTCCGCCCTCTTCATCACCAGCGCCCTCTTCACGCAGATCGTCCACCAGGTCCCCGACGCCTTCGCCACGGTGTCCACCGTCCTCTTCGGCGGGGAGATCGCGGACACGGGGGCCGTGCGCTCCGCCCTCCTCGGCGGGCCTCCCCAGCGGCTCATCAACGCCTACGGCCCCACGGAGAACACCACCTTCAGCACGTGGCACCTCATCTCGCGGGCACCTCCGCCGGGCCACGCGGTGCCCATCGGCATCCCGCTCTCCAACTCCACCGTCTACGTGCTCGACGAGGCGCTCCAGCCCGTGCCCATCGGTGTCCCGGGTGAGCTGTACCTGGGCGGCGAGGGCCTGGCGCGCGGCTACCTCCACCAGCCCGCGCTCACCGCGGAGCGCTTCGTCGCCCATCCCTTCGAGCCCCAGGCCCGGCTCTACAAGTCGGGCGACATCGTGCGCTGGCTGCCGGACGGCCACCTGGAGTTCGTCGGCCGACGCGACCACCAGGTGAAGATTCGCGGCTTCCGCATCGAGCTGGGCGAAATCGAGGCCGCGCTCACGCGGTCCCCGGACATCGACGAGTGCGTTGTCCTGGCGCGCGAGGACAGCCCCGGAGACCGGCGGCTCGTCGCCTACTTCACGTCGTCGCGGGCCCCGGCCGTCCCGGAGCTTCGCGAGCGGCTCAAGGGCTCGCTGCCGGAGTACATGGTCCCGTCCGCCTTCGTCCGCCTGCCCAGCCTGCCCCTCACGCTCAACGGCAAGGTCGACCGGAAGGCGCTCCCCTCACCCGACGGAATCTCCGCGCCCACCGACAGCTACGTCGCGCCGCGCACGCCCATCGAGGAGCTGCTCGCCAACCTCTGGGCCCACCTGCTCTCGGTCCCCCGTGTCAGCGTCGAGGACAACTTCTTCGACCTGGGCGGGCACTCCCTGCTCGCCACGCAGCTGCTCTCCCGCATCCGCGCGAACTTCGGGAAGGAGCTGCCGCTTCGAGCCCTCTTCCAGAACGCCACGGTGGCGGGACTCGCGCAGCTCTTGTCCTCGCCCATGGAGGACACGGAGACGGGCCCCCTGGTGCCCATCTCGCGCGACCAGGAGCTGGAGGCCTCGTTCGCGCAGCAGCGCCTGTGGCTCGTCGACCAGCTCGAGCCGGGCAGCTCGTTCTACAACGTCCCCATGGTGCTCCGCGTGAAGGGGCCGCTGCAGCCGCGAGTGCTGGAGCAGGGCCTGGATGCGCTCGTGCGCCGCCATGAGGCGCTGCGCTCCACGTTCGAGCACCGGGGTGGACGGCTCCTGGTCCAGGTGGCCGAGGACGCCCCCGGGCACACCCTCCCCCTCGTCGACCTGACCCACGTCCCGGCCGAGGAGCGGGAAGCGCGGGCACGACAGCTCATCGAGACCGAGGGCCAGCGTCCGTTCGACCTCGCCCGCGGCCCGCTGCTGCGCACCCTGCTCGTCCGCCTGGGCGAGACCGAGCACCTGCTGCTGCTGACGGTGCACCACATCATCTCGGATGGATGGTCGCTGACGGTCCTCTTCCAGGAGCTCGGGACCTGCTACGAGGCCTTCGCCGCCCACGAGACGCCGAACCTCCCGCCGCTGACCATCCAGTACGCGGACTTCGCGCACTGGCAGCGCAAGTGGCTGCAGGGCTCGGTCCAGCAGACGCAACTCGACTACTGGAAGAAGCAGCTGGCCGGAGCGCCCGCGCTGCTGGAGCTGCCCGCGGACCGTCCTCGCCCCGCCACCCAGCGGCACCGGGGCGCCACGCGGTGGTTCAACCTGGAGGCCCCGCTGGTCGAGGCGCTGCGCAAGCTGAGCCGCCAGGAGGGCACCACGCTGTTCATGACGCTGCTCGCGGCGTGGCAGACCCTGCTGTCCCGCTACAGCGGGCAGGTGGACATCAGCGTCGGTACCCCCTTCGCCAGCCGCAATCGCGCGGAGCTGGAGGGGCTCATCGGCTACTGCATCAACTCGCTGGTCATGCGCACGGACCTGTCTGGTGCGCCGTCGTTCAAGGAGCTGCTGCGCCGCGTGCGCGAGGTGGCGCTGGATGCGTACGCGCACCCGGATGTCCCCTTCGAGCAGGTCGTCGAGGCGCTCCAGCCCCAGCGGGACCCGCGCTACACGCCGCTCTTCCAGGTGATGTTCAACCTCCAGAGCATCTCCACGACCCCGCTGTCGATTCGCGGCTGCGAGGTCCACCCCGAGGAGGTCCAGACGGGCGCCGCCAAGTTCGACATGCTGATGGCACTGGAGGAGACCTCCACCGGCATCGTCGGCGAGTTCGAGTACGACACGGACCTGTTCGACGCGACCACCATCGAGCGCATGCTGGGCCACTTCCAGACCCTGCTCGCCTCCGCCGTCCAACATCCGGGCGTCTCCATCACCGCGCTTCCGCTCCTCACCGACGCCGAGCGCCAGCAGCTCCTCGTCGACTGGAACGCCACCTCCACCGACTTCCCCCGGCACCAGTCCATCCACCAGCTCTTCTCCGAGCAGGCCCGGGCCACGCCGGAGGCCATCGCGCTCCACTTCGGTGACGAGGTCCTCACCTACGCCCAGTTGGAGGCGCGCGCCAACCAGCTCGCCTGGCACCTCCAGTCCTTCGGCGTCCGTCCGGACACGCTCGTCGGCCTCTACCTGGAGCGCTCCCCCACGCTCATCACCGCGATGCTCGCGTGTCTCAAGGCGGGAAGTGCCTATCTGCCGCTGGACACGTCCTATCCCCCCGAGCGCCTGGCCTTCATGCTCCAGGACGCACGGGCGCCGCTGCTCGTCACCACCGAGGCGCTCTCCGGGAAGTTCCCGGTCCCCGATGGCCTGCACGTCATCGAGCTCGACTCCGACGAGCGCGCCATCTCCCGGCAGCCCACGACGGCGCCCACGACGAACACCGCGCCGTCGAACCTCGCGTACGCCATCTACACGTCGGGCTCGACGGGCCAGCCCAAGGGCATCGTCGTCCCCCACCTCGGCGTCGTGCGCCTCGTCCGCGGCTCCGAGTACATCCAGCTGTCCGCCCAGGACCGCGTCGCCCAGGTCTCCAACGCCTCCTTCGACGCCGCCACCTTTGAAATCTGGGGGGCGTTGCTCAACGGCGGCGCGCTCATCGGTGTCCCTCGCGATGTCTCGCTCTCACCTTCGCTCTTCGCCGAGTACCTGCGCAACGAGAAGGTCTCCGTCCTCTTCATCACGACCGCGCTGTTCAACCAGCTCGCGAACCAGGTCCCGGGCGCCTTCTCCACGCTGTCCACCGTGCTCTTCGGTGGCGAGAACGTCGACGCCGGCGCGGTCCGCTCCGTCCTCCTCGGCGGTCCCCCCTCCCGCCTGCTCCACGTCTACGGGCCCACGGAGAACACCACCTTCAGCACGTGGCATCTCGTCCCCCGGGCCCCCCTGCCCGTGCACTCGGTGCCCATCGGCGTCCCGCTCTCCAACTCCACCGCCTTCGTGCTCGACGACGCGCTCCAGCCCGTGCCCGTCGGTGTCCCGGGTGAGCTGTACCTGGGTGGCGAAGGCCTGGCGCGCGGCTACCTCCGCCAGCCCGAGCTGACCGCGCAGCGCTTCATCCCGAACCCCTTCGCGACCGGGGGCCGGCTCTACAGGTCGGGCGACATCGTGCGCCGGTTTCCGGATGGCCATCTGGAGTTCGTCGGCCGACGCGACCACCAGGTGAAGCTCCGTGGCTTCCGCATCGAGCTGGGTGAAATCGAAGCCGCCCTGCTCACGCAGCCCTCGGTCGACGCGTGCGTCGTCATCGTCCGTGAGGACGTGCCGGGAGACCGGAGGCTCGTCGCCTACTTCACCTCCACGCAGCCGCCCTCCAGCACGGATCTGCGCGAGAGCCTCAAGCGCTCGCTGCCCGAGTACATGGTCCCGGCCGCCTTCGTCTGTCTCGCGGCCCTGCCGCTGTCCCCCAACGGCAAGGTCGACAAGAAGGCGCTCCCGTCGCCCGACGCGGAGGGCTCGCGGACCGATGACTTCGTCGAGCCCGGCTCTCCGGTGGAGAAGGTCGTGGCGGAGCTGATGGCGGAGATCCTCAACGTCTCACGCCTCGGCGCGCACGATGACTTCTTCACGCTGGGCGGCCACTCCCTGCTCGCCACGCGCTTCATCTCCCTGGTCCAGGAGATCCTCCAGGTCACCGTCCCGCTGCGAGTCCTCTTCGGGAATCCGACGGTCGCGACCTTCTCGGAGGCCCTCCTGAATCCCCCGGCGGACCGGGAGGAGCTGCTTCGCACCGCGGAGCTGGTCCTCTCGCTGTCGTCCCAGCCCGACGAAGCGGCCCTCGACTGAGCGCCGCGCCTCTCTTCGAAGAACGAGACCTTCATCCATGAGCAAGTTTTCGGACCGCATCCTGAACGCCAAGGCCCGGGCGTCGCTCGCCGCGCTCAAGAAGGACGCGCCCGCGCAGCAGGCCATCACGCCGAACACCTCGCGCGGCAATCAGGTCGCGCTGTCCTCCGCGCAGCGTCGGCTCTGGTTCCTCGACCGCCTGGAGCCGGGCCAGGCGCAGTACAACGTGCCGGTCTTCGTGCGCCTCCAGGGGCCGCTGGATGAACGCGCCCTGCGCGCGGCCCTGAACCAGCTGCTGCGCCGCCACGAGTCGCTGCGCACCTGCTTCACCGTCCAGAGGGACGAGCCCCTCCAGCTCATCGCGGAGGAGCTGTCCCTGGACCTCCAGGTCGTCGACCTCGGCGGTCTGTCCGAAGTGGAGCGCGAGCAGCGCCTCCGGGACCTCGCGACGGAGGAGTCTCGCAAGCCGTTCGACCTGAGCCAGGCCCCGCTCGTCCGAGCCACCCTGCTGCGCGTGGCCCCCGAGGACCACGTCCTGCTCCTGGCGATGCATCACATCGTCTCGGACGGCTGGTCGATGTCCGTCTTCTTCTTCGAGCTGGGGGCGCTCTACAGCGCCCTCCGGCTGGGCACCGAGCCCTCCCTTGCTCCCCTCAAGCTCCAGTACGCGGACTTCGCGCTCTGGCACAACGAGTGGCTCCGGAGTGACGCCGTCCGTGAGCAGCTCGAGTACTGGAAGAAGCAGCTCGCCGGAGCGCAGCCGCTGCTGACGCTGCCCACGGACCGCCCGCGCCTGCCGGTGAAGCGCCACCAGGGCCGGGCGGCGCGGTTCTCCATTCCGCTGGATGAGGTGAACGCGCTCAAGACGCTGGGCCGCGAGGAGCGGACCACGCTCTTCATGACGGTGCTGAGCCTGTTCAACGTCCTGATGAGCCGCTACGCGGGCCAGACGGACGTCTGCGTGGGGACGCCCATCGCCAACCGCAACCGTCCGGAGCTCGAGGGGCTCATCGGCTTCTTCGTCAACACGCTCGTGCTCCGCACGGACCTGTCCGGCGCGCCGACCTTCCGACAGCTCGTCCAGCGCGTGCGCGAGGTCTCGCTCGGCGCCTACGGGCATCAGGACCTGCCCTTCGAGCACGTGGTCGAAGCGCTCCACCCCGAGCGCAACCTGGGCCAGAACCCGCTGTTCCAGGTGATGTTCTCGCTGCAGGAGTCCGCCACCGCGTCCGCGTCGCTCGATGGGCTCACGCTCACCACGCTGCCGGTGGAGACGGGCACATCGAAGTTCGACCTGTTGATGGCGTTGGAGGAGACGCCGTCGGGTCTCACGGGAGAGCTGGAGTACGACACCGACCTGTTCGACGCGGCCACCATCGAGCGGATGCTGGGGCACTTCCGGACCCTGCTCAGCGCCGCCGCGACGCAGCCTGACACCGGCATCACCCAGCTGCCGATGCTCACGGAGGCGGAGCGGCAGCAGCTCGTGGTCGACTGGAACCACACGTCCACCGACTTCCCGCGCCAGCATTGCATCCATGAGCTGTTCTCCGCCCAGGCCTATGCCTCGCCGGATGCCATCGCGGTCCGCTTCGGAGACGAGTCGCTCACCTACGCGCAGTTGGAGGCCCAGGCCAATCAGCTCGCGTGGCACCTCCAGGGCCTCGGTGTCGTCCCCGATACGCTGGTCGGTCTCTACCTGGAGCGCTCGCCGTCGCTCATCGTCGCGATGCTCGCGTGCCTCAAGGCCGGCGGGGCGTATCTGCCGCTGGACACGTCGTATCCGGCGGAGCGCCTCTCGCTCATGTTGCGGGACGCTCGCGCGCCCATCCTGCTGACCTCACGCGCGCTCGCGGGAGCGATTCAAGCGCCCGAGGGAGTCCGCGTGCTCGGCTTGGAGGAGCTCGCGCCGACGCTCGTGAAGCTGCCCACGCGCGCGCCCTCGACGCTCACGACGCCCTCGAATCTGGCGTACGCCATCTACACGTCGGGCTCGACGGGCCAGCCCAAGGGCATCGTCGTCCCCCACCTCGGCGTCGTCCGTCTCGTCCGCGACTCCGACTACATCCAGCTGTCCTCCCAGGACCGCGTCGCCCAGGTCTCCAACGCCTCCTTCGACGCCGCCACCTTTGAAATCTGGGGCGCCCTCCTCAACGGCGCGCTCCTCGTCGGCGTCCCTCGCGACGTCTCCCTCTCTCCGCCTCTCTTCGTCCAGCACCTGCGCGGTGAGAAGGTCTCCACCCTCTTCCTCACCACCGCCCTCTTCAACCAGCTCGCCCACCACGCGCCCGACGCCTTCTCCTCCCTCTCCACCGTCCTCTTCGGCGGTGAGTTGGTCGACCCTGACGTCGTCCGCGCCGTCCTCCTCCACGGCCCTCCCTCCCGTCTGCTCCACGTCTACGGGCCCACCGAGAACACCACCTTCAGCACCTGGCACCTCATCTCTCAGGCGCCCGCGCCGGGCCACACCGTCCCCATCGGCAGGCCTCTCGCCAACTCCACCGCCTTCGTCCTCGACGGTGCCCTGCAGCCTCTCCCCGTCGGTGTCCCCGGCGAGCTCTACGTCGGCGGTGACGGCCTCGCCCGCGGCTACCTCCACCAGCCCGGACTCACCGCGGAGCGCTTCGTCGCCCACCCCTTCAAGTCCCAGGCTCGCCTCTACAAAACCGGAGACCTCGTCCGCCTCCTCCACGACGGCTCCATCGAGTTCCTCGGCCGCTCCGACTTCCAGGTGAAGATTCGCGGCTTCCGCATCGAGCTGGGCGAAATCGAAGCCGCCCTGCTTCGCCACCCCTCCCTCAACGACTGCGTCGTCCTCGCCCGTGAGGACTCTCCCGGCAACCGTCGCCTCGTCGCCTACTTCTCCTCCTCCTCTCCTCCCTCCTCCGCCGAGCTGCGCGACTTCCTCAAGCGCTCCCTCCCGGAGTACATGCTCCCCTCCGTCTTCGTCTCCCTCCCCTCCTTGCCCCTCTCTCCCAACGGCAAGGTCGACAGGAAGGCGCTTCCCTCTCCGGACGGAGTGGCCGACGCCTCCGACTCCTACGTCGCGCCTCGCTCCCCTCTCGAAGAGCTCCTCGCCAACCTCTGGGCCCAGCTCCTCGCTTCCTCGCGTCGGCGTCGACGACAACTTCTTCGACCTGGGCGGCCACTCCCTCCTCGCCACCCAGCTCGTCTCTCGCGTCCGCGAAACCCTCCGCCTCGAGCTTCCTCTCCGCGACCTCTTCGCCAACCCCACCGTCGCCTCCCTCGCCCGCGTCCTCGCCGCCTCTCTCTCCGGCGCCCAGTCCCCCATCGTCCCTTCCCCCAGGGACTCTCGCCTCCCCCTCTCCTTCGCCCAGCAGCGCCTCTGGCTCATCGACCAGCTCCAGCCCGGCAGCGCCGCCTACAACGTCCCTCTCGCCATCCACCTCTCCGGCGAGCTCTCCCTCCCAGCCCTCCAGCGCGCTCTCGACGCCCTCATGGCGCGTCACGAGTCCCTCCGCACCTCCTTCGCTCTCCACGACGGCCAACCCTTCCAGCTCATCGCGCCGACTCTCGCGCTGCCATTGACGTGTGTGGACCTGCGGCAGGTTCCCGTCGACGAGCGTGAGGAGCGACTCACGCAGCTCTCCGAGGAAGCGGCACGCCTGCCGTTCGACCTGAGCCAGGGCCCGCTGATTCGAGCCGCCCTGCTTCGCGCGGACGACAGGAAGCACATCCTGCTGCTGACGATGCACCACATCGTCTCGGATGGCTGGTCCATGGATGTGCTCTTCCGCGAGCTGAACGCGCTCTACACCGCGTTCACCCGTGACGAGCCCTCGCCCCTGTCCGCGCTCCCCATCCAGTACGCGGACTTCGCGGTGTGGCAGCGTCAGTGGCTCCAGGGCGAGCGGCTCGATGCCCAGCTCTCATACTGGAAGGAGCAGCTCGCGGGTGCGCCGCCGTTCCTGCCGCTGCCGACGGACTTCCCGCGTCCCGCCATCCAGACGTTCCGGGGCGCGGTCGCGAGACGCACCCTGCCGCTGTCGTTGCTCGACTCGCTCAAGCGGCTGAGCCGGAAGGAGGGCACCACCCTCTTCATGACGCTGCTCGCGGGCTTCCAGGTGCTCCTGCGCCGCTACAGCGGACAGACGGACATCAGCGTCGGAACGCCCATCGCGAACCGCAACCGCGCGGAGCTCGAGGGGCTCATCGGCTTCTTCGTCAACTCGCTGGTGATGCGCACCGACGTGTCCGGTGCGCCATCCTTCCGCGAGCTGCTGCGTCGCGTCCGCGAGGTCGCGCTCGGCGCCTACGCGCACCAGGACGTCCCCTTCGAGCAGGTCGTCGAAGCCCTGCAGCCCGAGCGGGACCCGAGCTACTCACCGCTCTTCCAGGTGATGTTCGCGCTCCAGAGTGGCGCCGAGCAGTCGCCGCCCGCGTCGGCCTTGTCGATGGAGTCGAGAGAGCTTCGGACGCACACGTCGAAGTTCGACCTCATCGTCGCCACGGTGGAGGGCCCCGAGGGGCTGGACTGCGCGGTCGAGTACAACACCGACCTCTTCACCCCGGACACCATCCACCGGATGCTGGGGCACTTCCAGACGCTGCTCACCGCCGCGGCGGAGCAGCCGGACACCCGCATCACCGGGCTCCCGCTCCTCACGGAGCCCGAGCGGAACAAGGTCCTCCTCGACTGGAACAAGACCTCCACCGAGTTCCCCCGGCACGGCTGCATCCATGAGCTGTTCTCCGTGCAGGCGCGAGCCACACCCCACGCGCTCGCGGTCCGCTTCGGAGACGAGTCGCTCACCTACGCGCAGTTGGAGACCCAGGCCAACCAGCTCGCGTGGCACCTCCAGGCCCTCGGTGTCGTCCCCGATACGCTGGTCGGCATCTACCTGGAGCGCTCGCCGTCACTCATCGTCGCGATGCTCGCGTGCCTCAAGGCCGGTGGGGCGTATCTGCCGCTGGACACGTCGTATCCGGTGGATCGCCTCTCGTTCATGCTCCGGGACGCGCGAGCCCCCATCCTCGTCACCACACAGGCGCTCTCCGGCAAGCTCTCCTCCGAGAGTGGGGTCCACGTCGTGGCGATGGACACGCAAGCGGAGGTGCTCGCCCGGCAGCCCCCCCGCGCGCCGCCCACTTCGACGCAGCCTTCGCATCTGGCATACGCCATCTACACGTCGGGCTCGACGGGCCAGCCCAAGGGCATCGTCGTCCCCCACCTCGGCGTCGTCCGTCTCGTCCGCGACTCCGACTACATCCAGCTGTCTTCCCAGGACCGCGTCGCCCAGGTCTCCAACGCCTCCTTCGACGCCGCCACCTTCGAAATCTGGGGCGCCCTCCTCAACGGCGCGCTCCTCGTCGGCGTCCCTCGCGACGTCTCCCTCTCTCCGCCTCTCTTCGTCCAGCACCTGCGCGGTGAGAAGGTCTCCACCCTCTTCCTCACCACCGCCCTCTTCAACCAGCTCGCCCACCACGCGCCCGACGCCTTCTCCTCCCTCTCCACCGTCCTCTTCGGCGGTGAGTTGGTCGACCCTGACGTCGTCCGCGCCGTCCTCCTCCACGGCCCTCCCTCCCGTCTGCTCCACGTCTACGGGCCCACCGAGAACACCACCTTCAGCACCTGGCACCTCATCTCTCAGGCGCCCGCGCCGGGCCACACCGTCCCCATCGGCAGGCCTCTCGCCAACTCCACCGCCTTCGTCCTCGACGGTGCCCTGCAGCCTGTCCCCGTCGGTGTCCCCGGCGAGCTCTACGTCGGCGGTGACGGCCTCGCCCGTGGCTACCTCCACCAGCCCGGACTCACCGCGGAGCGCTTCGTTGCCCACCCCTTCAAGCCCCAGGCTCGCCTCTACAAAACCGGAGACCTCGTCCGCCTCCTCCACGACGGCTCCATCGAGTTCCTCGGCCGCTCCGACTTCCAGGTGAAGATTCGCGGCTTCCGCATCGAGCTGGGCGAAATCGAAGCCGCCCTGCTTCGCCACCCCTCCCTCAACGACTGCGTCGTCCTCGCCCGTGAGGACTCTCCCGGCAACCGTCGCCTCGTCGCCTACTTCTCCTCCTCCTCTCCTCCCTCCTCCGCCGAGCTGCGCGACTTCCTCAAGCGCTCCCTCCCGGAGTACATGCTCCCCTCCGTCTTCGTCTCCCTCCCCTCCTTGCCCCTCTCTCCCAACGGCAAGGTCGACAGGAAGGCGCTTCCCTCTCCGGACGGAGTGGCCGACGCCTCCGACTCCTACGTCGCGCCTCGCTCCCCTCTCGAAGAGCTCCTCGCCAACCTCTGGGCTCAGCTCCTCTCGCTTCCTCGCGTCGGCGTCGACGACAACTTCTTCGACCTGGGCGGCCACTCCCTCCTCGCCACCCAGCTCGTCTCTCGCGTCCGCGAAACCCTCCGCCTCGAGCTTCCTCTCCGCGACCTCTTCGCCAACCCCACCGTCGCCTCCCTCGCCCGCGTCCTCTCCGCCTCTCTCTCCGGCGCCCAGTCCCCCATCCTCCCTTCCCCCAGGGACGCTCACCTCCCCCTCTCCTTCGCCCAGCAACGCCTCTGGCTCATCGACCAGCTCCAGCCTGGCAGCGCCGCCTACAACGTCCCTCTCGCCATCCACCTCTCCGGCGAGCTCTCCCTCCCCGCCCTCCAGCGCGCTCTCGACGCCCTCATGGCGCGTCACGAGTCCCTCCGCACCTCCTTCGCCCTCCACGACGGCCAACCCTTCCAGCTCATCGCGCCGTCGCAGTCCCTGCACCTGGCCCTGTTCGACCTCTCCACCCAGCCGAACGCGGATGAGACGGCGCGTGCGCTGGCGGTGGAAGAAGCTCAGCGCCCCTTCAACCTCGCCCAAGGCCCTGTCATCCGCGCGACGCTGCTGCGGACCGCGCCTCAGCGCTACGTGTTGCTGCTGACGATGCACCACATCGTCTCGGATGGCTGGTCCCTGGAGGTGCTCTTCCGCGAGCTGAGCGCGCTCTACACCGCGTTCACCCGTGACGAGCCCTCGCCCCTCGCGCCGATGGCCATCCAGTACGCCGACTTCGCCGTGTGGCAGCACCAGTGGCTGAACGGTGAACGGCTCGATGCTCAGCTCGGGTACTGGAAGGAGCAGCTCACGGGCGCGCCGTCCTTCCTCCCGCTGCCGACAGACTTCCCGCGTCCTCCCTCCCAGTCCTTCCGTGGCGCCGTCGAGAGCATCACGCTGCCGCCCGCGCTCCTCGAATCGCTCGTGCGTCTCAGTCGGAAGGAGGGCACCACCCTCTTCATGACGCTGCTCGCGGGCTTTCAGCTCCTGCTCTCACGCTACTCGGGGCAGGACGACATCAGCGTCGGCACGGCCATCGCGAATCGCCACCGCGCGGAGCTGGAGGGCCTCATCGGCTTCTTCGTCAACTCGCTGGTGATGCGCACGCGCCTGTCCGGCGAGCCCACGTTCCGCGAGCTGCTGCGTCGCGTGCGTGAGGTGTCCCTGGGTGCCTATGCGCACCAGGATGTCCCGTTCGAGCAGGTCGTCGAGGCGCTCCAGGTTCCGAGAGACCCTCGCTACTCGCCGCTCTTCCAGGTCCGCTTCAACCTGCAGGACAGCCCCTATGGCCACCTGAAGATGGCGGGGCTCGACGTGTCGATGCTCGAGACGGAGTGGAACTACACCAAGTTCGACCTCCACCTCTTCATGAGCGAGGCCGCCGAGGGTCTGCAGACCTCCTTCGCGTACAGCACGGACCTCTTCAAGCCGGAGACCATCCGCCGGATGCTCGGCCACCTGGGCCAGCTGTTGGAGAACATCGCGGCCAACCCGGATGTGCCCATCAACTCCGTGTCCATGCTGACGCCGGAGGAGCAGCGGCAGCTCGTCCGGTGGAACACGGCCCCAGCGCTGGAGTCGCCCGCGACGTGCTTCCACGCACGGTTCGAGCAACAGGCCGCCGCCACACCGGACGCCACGGCGCTGGTCTCCGAGGACCGGTCCCTCACCTATCGACAGCTCAACGAGCGCGCGAACCAGCTCGCCGCGCAGCTGCAATCGCTCGGCGTGGGACCGGACCGCGTGGTGGGCCTGTACCTGGAGCGCTCGCTCGACCTGCTCGTGGGCCTGCTCGCCATCCTCAAGGCCGGCGGCGCGTACCTGCCGATGGACCCGGGGCTCCCGCGGGAACGACTCGCGTTCATGATGTCGGACCAGCGCCTGCCCGTGGTGCTCACGCAGGAGTCCCTCCGCGCGTCGATTCCTCCCGGTGAGGCGCACGTCTTCTGCGTCGACTCACAATGGAAGGAGCTTGAAGGACGGCCTCGCGAGAATCCGCCGCTCACCGTCGAGCCGCGGCACCTCGTCTATGTCATCTACACGTCCGGCTCCACGGGTCGGCCCAAGGGCGTGGGCATCACGCACGGCAACCTGAGCCACTACCTGTCGGGCATCGCCCGCGTCCTCGACGTGCCTCCAGGGCTTCGCTACGCCACGGTGTCCACGTTCGCCGCGGACCTGGGGAACACCATGGTCTTCCCGGCGCTCGCCACGGGCGGAGCGCTCCACATCATCTCCGACGAGCGAGCCTCGAACCCCGAGGCCATGGCCGAGTACATGCACTCGCGGAGCATCGACTGCCTGAAGATCGTCCCCTCGCACCTGACGGCGCTGCTCACCGCGTCCCGTCCCGAGCACGTCCTGCCGGGACAGCGGCTCGTCCTCGGCGGCGAGGCGTCGCGATGGGAGCTGATGGAGCGGGTGCAGACCCTGGCTCCGGAGTGCCGGGTCATCAACCACTACGGTCCCACCGAGACGACCATCGGTGTGTTGACCTGGGCGGTGCCACCGCGACTGGCCTCGAAGCCCGCGCCCACCGTGCCGCTCGGCTTCCCCATCGGGCACACCACCACGCACGTCCTCGATGCCCACCGGCAGCACGTTCCCGTCGGTGTGCCGGGGGAGCTGTTCATCGGTGGACCGGGTGTGACGCGCGGCTATCTGGGACGGCCCGAGCTCACCGCCGAGCGCTTCGTGAGGTTCGGTGAGGAGCGCGTCTACCGGACGGGAGACGTGGTGCGGCGGCTCCCGGATGGAGCGCTCGAGTTCCTCGGCCGCATCGACCATCAGGTGAAGATTCGCGGCTTCCGCATCGAGCTGGGGGAGATCGAAGCCATCCTCTGCCAGCAGCCCGAGGTGCGTGACGCGGTGGTGCTCGCGCGCGAGGACGACGTGGGCACGAAGCGGCTCGTCGCGTATCTCGTCTCGCACCCGGGCCAGACGCTCGCGACCGAGCCGCTGCGCGAGCGGCTCGCCCAGCAGATGCCGGAGTACATGGTGCCGGCGGTCTTCATGGTGCTGGAGGCGCTGCCCCTCACGCCCAACGGCAAGGTGGACCGCAAGGCGCTGCCCGAGCCCGTGAGCCCCAGCGCTCCGAAGCCGGAGGAGGCGCAGGCGCCCCAGTCGCCAACGGAGCTGCTCCTGGCGGACATCTGGAAGCAGGTGCTGCGCGTGGAGCACGTGAGCCCGGCGGACAACTTCTTCAAGCTGGGGGGCGACTCCATCCTGAGCATCATGGTCGTCGCCAAGGCCATCCAGGCCGGGTTGCAGCTCACGCCGCTGGACATCCTGGAGTGCCAGAGCCTCGCGGAGCTCGCCGCGCGCGTGCGCAGGCCCGAGGAGGCCGCCGACGAGCAGACGGTGTCCGGGACCTTGCCGCTCACGCCCATCCAGAATCGCTTCTTCGAGCTGTACCCGACGGAGCGGCACCACTGGAACCAGGCGTTCCTGTTCGAGGTGCACCAGCGGCTGTCGCCCGCGCAGATGGAGGAGGCGGTGCGCAAGCTGATGCGGCACCACGACTCGCTGCGCCTGCGCTTCGTGCAGGGCTCCGCGGGATGGGAGCAGTCCTACGCCGGACCCGACGTGCCGGTGCCGTTCAGCCACCACGACTTGAGCGCGCTGTCCGCGAGCCAGCGGGTCCAGGAGCAGGAACGGCTGTCGACCTCGCTCCAGAAGAGCCTGGACCTGTCCGCGGGGCCGCTCATGCGGGTGGCCTTCTTCGACTGGGGGCGCGAGGAGCCTGGGCGGTTGCTGCTCATCGTCCACCACCTGGCCACGGATGGGATTTCGTGGCGGGTGTTGATGGAGGACCTGCAGACGCTGTGGGAGCAGCTCGGCGCCGGGAAGGCGCTCCAGCTTCCGCCCAAGAGCACGTCGTATCAGGCGTGGGCGCGGAAGCTGTCGGAGTACGCGCAGTCGGACAAGGCGCGGCGGGAGCTGCCCACGTGGACCTCGGAGGTCTACGGCCGGGTGGCGCCGATTCCCCGGGACTTCCCGGAGGGGCGGAACCTCGAGGGCTCGACACGACTGGTGGAGGGTGCGCTGACGCAGGAGGAGACGCGCGTGTTGCTGCACCGGATGCGCGACGTGCACAGCGTCAACGTGGACCACGTGTTGCTCGCGGCGCTGGTGCGTGCGCTGACGGAGTGGACGGGCCGCGCGGCGCATCTGCTCGAGCTGGACAACCACGGCCGCGAGTCGATTCTGGAGGGCGTGGAGCTGTCACGCTCCGTGGGTTGGTTCACGGCGCTGAGCCCCGTGGTGGTGGAGGCGCCCGCGGGAGCCTCCGCGGGCGCGCTGCTCCAGTCGGTGAAGGAGCAGCTCCAGGCGGTGCCCAACCGCGGCGTGGGCTTCGGGGTGTTGCGCTACCTGAGCCGGGACACGGCGGTGCGAGAGCAGCTCGCGCGGCTGCCGAGGACCGAGGTGTGCTTCAACTACCTGGGCCACTTCGACCTGGTGCGCTCGGGCAACGCACCGCTGCGGCCCGCGTCGGAGTCCGTCGGACCGGAGCGAGCATTGGGTGGCCCCCGCTCACGCGTCCTGGACATCACGGCCTACGTCTCCGAGGGCACCTTCCACCTCGCGTGGGCCTACAGCGAGAACCTCCATGCGAGGGGCACGCTCGAGAAGCTGTCCTCGGCGTACCTCACGCACCTGAGGGCCCTGCTCGCCACGGCCCAGGCCGCGTAGCCCTGAGGAGGGCCTCGTCACCGGGGCCCTCCAAGACGTCTACTTCGTCGACTCGGTCGCGCCGTCCTCCAGCAGCCGGCCCCACAAGGACGAGTCGTCGACGACCAGGCGGCCCGAGGACAGCTTCACGCTCCGGTCGATCTGCGCCTTGCGGAACTGCCTTGGCGGGATGCTGGGCTGCTTGGGGTCCATGTCGTTGACCACCATCTGCTCCTGCAACCGGATGGCGTCCGCCGCGAAGCTCAGCGCCGCCGTGTAGTCGTAGCGACGCAGCCACCGGCTCGGCAGCGAGCGCGACGCCGTCCGGTTCAGCTGGAAGAGCGCCGGGCTCGCGCACGCCCCCTCCGCCGTCAACACCGGCTCGTTGATGAAGCGGTTGCCCCGCTGCAACAACACCCGCACCGCGCGCTGGCACGCCGTCCCCATCGGCCCCGCGCACCGCTCCCCCTCCGCCACCAGCAGGTCCACGCCCCCCATCCGCTCCAGCCGCAACCTCGCGTTCTTCGTCCTCGAGCGCAGCACCCCCAGCGCCCGCACCGCCAACCCTCGCGGCGTCGACTCCACCAACGCCACCGGGCCCAGCCCCTCTCCATCCGCGAAGTGACGCGCCACCGCCCACACCAGCCGCAGCTCCGGCCGGATTTCGCTCACCACCACGTCCCCCGCCGTCAGGGTCGTCGGAGGCAACATCGCCGCCGTGGAGCCCGCCTCCACGCACTCCCCCGGCGCCGGGTCCTGCCAGAGCACCGGCGTCCCCATGCAGTCCGTCACCGGCGTCGCCACCTGCCACGTCCGCGTGTCGTAACCACTCAGCAGCAACGGATAGAGCACCTCCGCCCGCCACTGGTCTGGAGACAGCGCATGCACCCCCGTGGGCCGCTCCGAGAAACACAACGCCGCCACCGCCGGCGCCGCGCGCACCGGCGCGGTGCTCTTGCACCCCGCCAACGCCAACGCGCACCCCAACACCAACGACTGTGTCTTCCTCATGTCCCTGATGACTCCCGAGCCCGGCGCTTGGACACCACTGAGACCTCCCCATCACCACTCTTGTTCGCCGCGTCACCCACGATGGCGTGGTACGCCTTCGCGAACTCCGGACCGAACAACACCGCGCTCAGCTCGCGCTCCTCCTCCATCAGCGTCCTGAGCCGCTCCTCCAGCCGCTTGAGCTTGCGCGACGCCTGGAACGGCCACAGCCGCGAGAAGAACGAGCCGCCCTTGCCCTCCTCCAGCTCGCCCGGCAACAAGCGCTGGAGCAGGTCCTTCACGCCCTCGCGCATGCCGTTGAGCAAGGCAATCTGGTGGATCATCACATCCACGAACCCGCCCATCAGCTCCTGCACCCGCTCCGCGCTGTCCGGCGCCTTCCAGTCCAACAGGTAGCGCAACACCTCGCGCGTGTTGCGACTCTTGGAGAGCGGCGTCACGTCCCGCGCCAGCATCACCGCCATCTCCTGGCCGAACTGGTCATGCCCTTGCCGCAGCTCCACGAACGCGCGGCCGAACGTCTCCAGCACATCCGCCAACCGGTCCAGGAAGCGGTCGATGTCCGCCCCCGACTCCAATCCCTTGCTCCCCGGCAGGTACGAGCGCACGAACTGACCCAACAGCTCCCGCGCCATCACATCCAGCCGGTTGCCGCCCCCCGGCGCCGCGGGCACCGGCGTCACCTGGGAGTTGCCCCCGGACGACTGCGGCAGCGCCACCCCCAGCGAGCGCGCGAACTGGCCGAACTGCGGCTCATGCGCCACCCCGGGCAGCCGCCGCTGCAGCTGCGCGACGAGCGACGCCCGGTCCGCCTCCGGCAGCGTCCCCGCCTGACGGACCATGGACTCGTGCAGCGTCTGCCACGCGTTGCGGTACGCGTTGTAGAGCGGCACCAGCTGCTGGATGGAGCTCTGCAAGCCGTTCGAGGACGCGGCGGGCGGCGGCGGCGCCACCACGCGCACGCTGTTGCTCGTCGGCGCGCGGCGGCCCGCGGGCGCCGTCGGAGGCTCGGGGTCCGGAATGGGGATGCCGGAGATGATGGTGCGCTGCCCCGGGTCCTGTCCCTCCAGCTCCTCGTCGAGCGCCGGCACCAGCAGCGTGCGAGGGCTCACCTCCTCCTGACGGCGGGACTGCGAGATCGCCGCGTCGCTCAGGGCCGGCAGCATGGCGGTGGCCACCACCTGCTCGCGCCCCTGCACCGGCGTCGGCTTGAAGCTCATGGGCGTCCCGTCATCGGGGCCCTGCAGCGTGGCCAGCGCGCGGAACTGCGTCATGCGCGACTGCCCATCCCCCGCCGACGCCGCGGCCTCCCGCGACAGGCGCATCTCGATGGTGCCGATGGTGACGCGCGTCTCCTCGCCCACCCGCACCGGGACGTTCTTGTCGATGCGCCGCCCGTCGATGCTCAGCCCGTTCGTCGAGCCCAGGTCCACCACGTGGATGGACTTCTGGTTGAACCGGACCAGCGCATGGAACAACGACACGAACGACTTGGGGATGGAGATGTCGTTGAGCTGGTTGCGACCGATGCGCACGGGCGAGTGCGTGAAGACATACTGCCGCTCCTTCGGCGGCTGCGTCTCCAGGTCCTTGATTCGGATGACGAGGGGCAGCACGGCTCACTCCTATCCCGAAGCGGTGGGGGGAAGCCCCCCCGGGGGGTGTACCTCGCGACAGTTCGTCACGGCCCGGCGGGAGGCATCATCCCTCCCCCAGGTCCGAGATGCACCACCCGACTATCAGCTGTCTGAGAATGCGAGGTCCCAGTCGCCCCCGGCCCCCAGGCCGACCCTCAGGCGGCTCGGGACGCCTCCCGCGGCGAGCCTCTCCAGGACCTCCAACGACAGCCGGGGCATCAACGAGGCACGCAGCACGTGGTCCACGTTGCGAGCCCCCGAGTCGTTGTCCTGGCAGCGCCGGGCGAACTCCTCGTACACCTCCGGGGCGAACTCCGTCTTGACCCGGTGCGACGTGTGCAGCCGGTCCGCCAGGGCCGAAAGTTTCATCTCGGCGATCTGCTTGAGCACGTCCTTGGCGATCGGCAGGAACGGCACCACCGACATGCGCGCCAGGAGCGCCGGCTTGAAGTGCCGGCTGAGGATGGGGCGGATGGTCTCGCTGACCGTGTCCGTGCTCGGCGCCTCCGGGCCCGAGTACAGCTGCATCAGCGCGTCCGTGGCCAGGTTGCTGGTGAGGATGACCACCGTGTTGCGGAAGTCGATGAGCCGCCCCTCGCCGTCGGACAACATGCCCTTGTCGAACACCTGGTAGAAGAGGTTCATCACCTCCAGGTCCGCCTTCTCGCACTCGTCCAGCAGGACGACGGAGTAGGGCCGCTGGCGCACCGCCTCCGTCAGCACGCCGCCCTCGCCGTAGCCCACGTAGCCGGGCGGCGAGCCGATGAGCCGCGACACGGTGTGCTTCTCCTGGAACTCCGACATGTTGATGGTGGTGAGGAAGCGGTCTCCGCCGTAGAGCGAGTCCGCCAGCGCCAGCGCCGTCTCCGTCTTGCCCACGCCGCTGGGCCCCACGAAGAGCAGCACGCCGATGGGCGTGTTGGGGTTGCGGATGCCCGCGTGCGACATGCGCAGCGTCTCCGCCACCGCGCGCAGCGCCGCGTCCTGCCCGCGCACCCGCGAGCGCAGCGTCTCCTCCAGCGAGAGCACCGCCCCCACGGAGCTGCTGCGCAGCTTGCCCACCGGCACCCCCGTCCACCCCGCCACCACGCGCGCCACCACGTCCGGGTCCACCTCCACGTGGATCAGCGGAGACTCGCCCTGCAGCGTCTCCAGCTTCGCGCGCGCCTGGGCCACGTCCGCCTTCAGCTTGGCGGTGTCCGCGTCGGGCTCCGCCGCCTCCAGCGCCGCGCGGGCCTTCTTCACCTCGTCCACCGCCGCCCGCTCCTGCTCCCAGCGGGCCTTCACCGTGGCCACCTGGTCGCGCGTGGCGGAGAGCTTCTCCTCCAGCGTCGGGCCCTCGTCCTCGTCCTTCGACACGTGCCCCGCGGCGCGCTCCCGCTCGCGCACGCCCAGCTCGCGCTCCAGCGCCGCCAGGCGCGACTCCGCCTCCACCAGTTCGTCCGGCCGGGCGCTCTGCTCAATCTTCACGCGCGCCGCCGCCGTGTCGAGCAGGTCCACCGCCTTGTCCGGCAGCTGCCGCCCGGAGATGTAGCGGTGGGACAGCTCCACCGCGGCCACCACCGCCTCGTCGCGGATGGTGATGCCGTGGGACTGCGCATACGTGGGCGTCAGGCCACGCAGCATCAGCACCGCGTCCGCCTCCGACGGCTCGTCCACCTTGATGGGCTGGAAGCGCCGCTCCAGCGCGGCGTCCTTCTCGAAGTACTTCTTGTACTCGGCCCACGTGGTGGCCGCGATGGTGCGCAGCTCGCCGCGCGCCAGCTCCGGCTTGAGCAGGTTCGCCGCGTCGCCGCCGCCCTGCTGGCCGCCCGCGCCGATGAGCGTGTGCGCCTCGTCGATGAAGAGGATGATGGGCTTGGGCGAGCCCTTCACCTCGGAGATGACCGCCTTGAGCCGGTTCTCGAACTCGCCGCGCACCCCCGCGCCCGCCTGCAGCGCGCCCAGGTCCAACCCGAGCACCTCCAGGTTGCGCATGGACTCCGGCACGTCGCCCGCGACGATGGCGCGCGCCAGCCCCTCCACCAGCGCTGTCTTCCCCACGCCCGGCTCGCCCACGATGATGGGGTTGTTCTTGCGCCGCCGCGCCAGCACGTCGATGACCTGACGAATCTCCCGGTCCCTGCCGAAGATGGGGTCGATCTTCCCGTCGCGCGCCTTCTGCGTGAAGGAGTTGGTGAAGCGCGTGAGCGCCTCCTCGCCCCGGCCCCCTCCCGCCGCGGGCGCCGCCGAGGCCGCGCTGCCCACCTCCGCCGCCTCCTTCGAGCCGCCCACCACCTCGTCGAAGACCTTCTTGAGCGCCTCCACGGAGATGGCGTCCAGCGCCGGGTAGGACTCCGCGGAGTAGCGCGAGGAGCGGGCGATCCACTGCCACATCAGCGCGCCCGAGCGCAGCCGCGCCGCGCCGTGCTCCAGCGAGGCCACCAGCCACGCGTCCTCGAACCACTGGAACAGGCTCTCGGAGAACACGGGCCGGCCCGCGTTGCCCGTGCGCAGCTCGCGCAGCGCGTCCTCGATGGAGCCGATGACCTTCGCGCGGTCCACCTGGAAGTGGCGCAACAGCCGCGAGGCCTCGCCGTCCTCGTCCTCCAGGAGCTGGCGCAAGAGGTGCTCGGGGATGATTTCGTAGCAGCGCGCGGTGCTCGCGCGCGACACGGCGGCCTCCAGCATCCGCGTGGCCGAGGGCGTCAGGCGCCGCACGAGGGTCTTGGGTTCAACGCGCATGATTACGCTCCAGGGGTTTGGCTGGCGGCGGGTGGGAACACCGGAAGGACGGCGTCATGACGGCGAAGGCGGCGCGGCGCGCCGGGGGGCGGCCGGCAGTGGCACGGTGCGCAGGCGCAGGCGCGTGTCGCTCCGGCGCTGCCCCAGGTAGCAGTCGTGGCCCAGCCGCGAGGGGGACTGCGTCGCCAGACGGAAGCGCGGCAGCTCCGCCTCGCGCACGCCCAGCACCAGCGAGCAGTCGAGCGGGTCCCTCACGACCAGGTCCACCACCTCGCGCACCACCGGGGACAAGTCCCCCTCGGGCATCAGCCGCCGGTAGACGTCCCCCTCCAGCGGCGCGATGTGGATGTCGAAGCTGCCCGAGCGGTCGAACATCCTGGAGCCGAGCAGCGCGGTGCGGCTCAGGTTCGTGTTCGTCCGCCCCAGCCGCATCCGGTTGTCCGCCTCGATGTCCACCCAGTGGCCGGAGAACTGACGCAGCGACACCTTCGCCTCGCCCAGCACGGGCGCCAGCACGTCCGTCAGCGCCAGCTCCAGCGTGCCCGCCGTGCGCGCGCGGGCGGCGAGCAGCGGCGCCAGGCGCAACAGCTGCGCGGATGACAGCGCGCCCGGGTACGGCCGCTCGTAGGTGTCCAGCCCCGCCAGCGACAACAGCCGCTGGGACCAGACGTCGCTGCCCTCCCGCGTCGTCTCCGCCTGCAGCGAGTAGCGCGACAGCGCCCGGTACAAGAGCGACAGCAGCCGGTGATGGAACAGGTCCAGGAAGTCGCGCCGGCGCGCGGAGTCCGGGTCCTCCTGGGCAATCTCCTCCGGGATGTAGTCCGGCAGCGGCGACACGGCGCCGGTGAGCCCCAGGAACGTGGTCATCACCTCCACCACGTGCGAGGAGCCGCCCAGCTCGCCCGACGGGGGCACGACGCGGATGCGGCTGACGTCCCCCGCGCTGAAGGTGAGCGACGGGTCATGCCGGAAGCGGATGGCCTCCTCCACGACGGGCCCCGTGCCGCCCACGGGCACCGCCTCCGACGTCAGCCGCTCCAGCAGCGCCACCAGCGGCCTGAAGGCCCACTGCCCGGGGCGTTCGCTCAAGCGCTGGACGGCCTTCAGCAGATCGTCTGTCGGCCGTTCCGGGGAAGCCACCGGTACTCCAGTCGAGAGGGTTGGAGGCGCAGCACGAGCTCGCTGAAGGAGTTGAGGCTCACGTGCGAGGCGAACAGCTCGTCGAGCACGCAGCCGAAGAGGAACGCGTCCCCCGGGCCCGTGAAGCCCGCCTCGTCCAGCTCCACCGTCACCTGCACGCCTCGCACGGGGGCGCCCTGGAGGAAGCGCGTCATCGGCTGTCCCCTCACCTCCCGCAGCGCGCCCACGCGCAGCTCGTTGGCGCGCGCGGTGGACTGGTCCGCCGTCGCCTGGAAGTTGTAGAGCGCCAGCATCGACTGCAGCGCGCCGGGCTCCAGCAGCGAGCGCTGGTTGAGGCTCAGGTGGGAGAGCAGCCGCCAGTGCAGCTCCGAGCCCATGGGCGGCCTGGACGGCCGCGTCACCGCGACGATGTTGCGAAAGCGCGCCGTGGTGGGCGACGCCGCGGTGGGCACGCTCAAGTCCCCCACCTGCAGCCGCGAGGGCAGCGAGCGGTTGGTGCACGTCAGCTCGATGGACAGCGTCTCATCCGCCAGCGACGGCGCCGCGTCGCGCGGGCTGCCCAGCGACAGCGAGACGTCCATCGCGTCATCCAGCGGCGACAGGGCATGGTGCAGCCGATAGAAGCGCGACGCGTCGCCCGTGGCGTGCGCGAAGTCGAAGTACGGCCGGTACTGCTGGCGCTCGGTGCGGCCCTGCGGCAGCCCCGTGACGGAGTCCACCGAGTACACCTCCATGTGCCCCGGCTCCACGCCCGAGGCGCGCACCAGGTGCTCGTGGCCCAGGGAGCCGGTGCGCACCGGGTCCGCGGACGCGGCGAAGAGGTTGACCACCGGCGCGCAGTGCAGCCGGAAGACGTCCTTGGGCAGGCGCCCGGGCAGCGTGGGCGGCCGCTCGAACTCGAAGAGCAGCTCCAGCTTCTGGCCGGTCAGCTCGCTGGCCGCCTGCAGCCCCTTCACGTCGATGAAGAGGAACTTCTGCGGCAGCGTGAAGTACTCCTGCAGGAGCCGGTAGCCCTCCGGCACCGTGGCCGGCCAGGGCCACAGCGTGTTGCCCGCCTCCAGGCCCGTGGCGCGGAGGCACTCCGGCCCCAGCCGCACGGACGGACCGCCCGCGGGGTTGCGCAGCACCACGCCCTTGCAATGGCGCAAGAGCCACACCAGCAGCATGGACGCCACCGGCAGCTCCGCGTGGAGGAACAGCGACAGGCCCTCCTCCGTGAAGATCTCCGCCCGGCCCTGCTCCACCAGCTGCAGCTGCGCGCGCAGCACGGGCGCCGCGGGCGAGGACTGGTCCAGCGTCGTCTCCGTCAGCGTCAGCGGCAGCAGGTCCACCGCGCGCGTCGTTCTGAAGGTGCAGACGGTGCCGTCCACGGGCTTGGCGCCCACCTCCGTCCCCGCCGCAATCCGGGAGCGGCCGCGCAGCAGGCGCGCGTGGGGGGTGAACTCCACCACCGAGCACGCCGGCACCACCCGCAGGTAGTGCGGCAGGAGCAGCTCCGTCAGCCCGTGAATCACCTCCGGCACCGCGCCGTCGATGCGCTCGCGCACGCGCGCCGTCAGGAACGCGAACCCCTCCAGGAGCCGCTCCACGTCCGGGTCGCCACCGCGCTCCACCAGGAGCCCGGCCAGCGCCGGGTTGACGGTGCCGAACGCGCGGCCCATCTCCCGCAGATATGTGAGCTCGCTCTGGTAGTACTTGCTGAACACCGCGACTCCCCCGCCGTACCGGTTCGCTTACCAGACCTCGACCTTGCCTCCCGGCGACATCTGCGTCCGGAAGCGGAGCATCCCCCGCGCGCCCTTGCCCGCGGGCTGCGCGGTGATTTCGAAGCGCAAGAGCAGCGGGTCCACGTCCGGGACGTGGCGCACGCTCACGTGCTGGATGCGCGGCTCGAACTCCAACACCGTCGCGCGGATGGCCGACTGGAGCGTCTGGATGGCCGTGGGGAAGGTGTGCACCAGGTCGGTGAAGTCCATGACTCCAAAGCCCGGTACCGTGGCCGAGCCGCCCTTGCGCGCGTTGAGCAGCACGCGCAGGTGTTGGGCAATGGAGTCAGTCATGTCCTGCTCTCGCTCGGCCGAGCCCGTCCCCACCTCGATTCGCGACAACAACCCGCGTCCCATCCCGTCGCTCCCTCCTGCCTCGCCGCCCCGGCCCGCGCTCCCTTCAGGGAGCACGCGCCATGGCTCCCCTTACTGCTGCTTGTCCCACGTATCCTCGTGCGTCACGCCACCCTCGCTGACCGTCCAGCTGATGGTGTGGAACACGAAGGAGACCTCCTCGAGCGGAGGGTTGGTCGCCGTCGCGGGGACGATGGTGTTCTCCACCACCTGCTTGACGCTGGCGACGCGGCCCTTGGAGAACGTCACCGTGTAGAACTGCTCCGTGGTGCCGTCACCGGTGGGGCTGGGGCGGAAGAACTTGAACGTGGCGTCGATGGCCTCGTTGTTCGTCAGCGCCTTCATCAGGAGCGGCGTCGCCTTGTCGATGCGCTTCCGGATGAGCAGCGGCTGGTACTGGCGGCGACCCGTGGCGATGCCGGAGCCGGCCTCGCGCGCGGTGACGACACCCTGCTCGTAGTAGACGCACTCGATGGAGTCCTCGCGACCGAGGCTCGTCTGGGTGCTCGCGCCCTTGATGTCCTTCCCGTTCGCCTTCAGGTACAGATGTACTGTCTCGGCCATGTGGCTCTCCCCCTGCTTGTTGGTGGTGTGACGCCTGCGACGTGGAACAGGAGCCCTCGTGCCGTAGGGCTCCGGACTGCATGGTGGCCGCCGCCCCTGACTGGAACGGCGACCTGAAGGACCCTTCGGCTCCGGGTCTCACGCCCGCTCAGCTCACTCCTTGTCCAGCTTGCCGACGAGCGAGAGCGTGAAGGATGCGCCCATGTACTTGAAGTGCGGGCGGACCTGCAGGTTGCAGCGGTACCAGCCCGGCTGCCCCTCCACGTCCTCCACCTTGATGCGGGCGGTGCGCAGCGGACGGCGCGAGCGCACGGACGGCGCCGGGTCGTCCATGTCCGCGACGTACTGGTTGATCCACTGGTTGAGCTCGCGCTCCAGGTCCGAGCGCTCCTTCCAGCTGCCGATCTGCTCGCGCTGGAGCACCTTCACGTAGTGCGCCAGGCGGGACATGATGAACATGTAGGGCAGCTGGGTGCCCAGCCGGTAGTTCGTCTCCGCGACCTTGCCCTCGGGGCTGTTGCCGAAGAACTTGGGCTTCTGCACGGAGTTGGCGGAGAAGAACGCCGCGTTGTCCGTGTCCTTGCGGAACACCAGACCGATGAAGCCCTCCTCCGACAGCTCGTACTCGCGCCGCTCGGTGAGGAGCACCTCGGTGGGGATCTTCGTCTGGATCTCCCCCATGGCCTCGTACTGGTGCAGGGGCAGCTGCTCCACCGCGCCGCCCGCCTGGGGACCGATGATGTTCGGGCACCAGCGGAACTTGGCGAACGAGTCCGTCACGCGCGTGGCGAACGCCGTGGAGGCGTAGCCCCACAGGTAGCGGTCATGCGAGCCGACCACGTCCTCGGTGAAGTTGAACGACTTCACCGGCACCGTCTTCTCGCTGTAGGGCAGCCGCAAGAGGAAGCGCGGCATGCACAGGCCCACGTAGCGCGCGTCCTCGCTCTCGCGGAACGAGTGCCAGCGCGCGTACTGCGGCCCCTCGAACAGGGACTTCAGGTCCTTGAGCGCCGGCAGCTCCAGGAACGACGGCTGGCCGAAGAACTCCGGCGAGGCGTTGGCCACGAAGGGCGTATGGGACATGGCCGCCACGGAGGCGATGCTGCGCAGCAGCGTCAGGTCCTCCGCGCCCGGGCCGATGTCGAAGTTGCCCACCACCAGGCCGTAGGGCTTGCCGCCGAAGACGCCGTACTCGTTGGAGTAGACGGTGCGGTACAGGCCGGACTTCACCACCTCGGGCGCGTCCTCGAAGTCGGTGAGCAGGTCCTGCTTGGAGGCGTTGAGCACCTCCACCCGGACGTTCTCCCGGAAGTCGGTGCGCTCCACCAGGAACTTGAGCGAGCGCCACGCGGACTCCAGCGACTGGAGGTCCTTGTGATGGAGGATCTCGTTGACCTGCGCGCTCAGCCGCTGGTCCACCTCCGCGATCATCGCGTCCACCAGCGCCTTGTCCACGCGCTCGGCCGACCGGCCCGGGGCCAGCATCTCCGCGATGAAGGCCTGCACGCCCCGACGGGCCACGTCGTAGCCGTCGTCGTTGGGCTTCATCTTCGTCTCGGACAGGATTTCGTCCAGGAGCGAGGGGGCGGCATCGGCGGTCTCGACCGGGGCCAACGCCTTGGCTTCAGTGCTCATCTGTGTCACGCCTTTTCTGAGTGCGTTTGCGAATGCCGCCCTACTCCGACTTCTTGTCCAGCCCCAGCTCCGCCATCAATCGCTGACGTCCCTCGGTGTCCCCGAGCAGCGCCTGGATCTTCTTGCGGAAGGCGGGCACGTTGCCCAACGGGCCCTTCAGCGCGTTGAGCGCCGCGCGCAGCTGCAACAGCTGGTGCAGCTCCGGCACCTGGTTGACGATGCCCTCCGGAGTGAAGTCCGCCAGCGTCTGGAACTTCAGCGAGACAGACATGGACGCGTCCGGCTCGTTGGAGAGCTTGTTGGGCACACTCACGTCCAGTGAAAGCCCCTGCTTGGCCATCACCTCGTTGAAGTTGCCCTTGTCGATGTTGATGGGCGCGCGCTCCTCCACGGGGCGCTCATCCTGACGACCGGTGTAGTCGCCCACCACGAGGACCTTGAGCGGCAGCTCGACCTCCGACTGCGCATTCCCGGTCTCCGACTTGTAGACGATGTTGACGCGCTCCTTCGGAGCCACAGACCCTTCCTTGCTCACCGCACGACCTCCTGGTTGGGGATGGCTTCGCTGCCCCCCGTCACAGAGACACCTTCAGCGCAGCACCGGGATCAAGCAGACACAGCCGATGATAACGGGCAGTGAAGTCAGACACCAGCGCCTCCGGCGACTTTGGAGGAGGCCGCGTGAGCGCAAGCCATCCTTCCAGACACTCCGCCGCGAGCGCCGGCTCCCAGACATCCAGCCCGTGCGTCACCGACTCCCGGTCCAAAGACTCATAGAGGGCCCGCGCCACGGGGGCCTGCCCCGCCGCCGCGCACAGCCGCGCGAGGGAGAGCCGGGCCACGAATCGCTTGCGGCCCGTGCCCGCAGCGCCCACCTGGGTCTGCAACAGCCCCACGGCGCCCGCGGGGTTCCCGCCAGCCAATAGCTTGCGCGCCTCGGCGAGCACGTCCGCGCTGGCGTCGTCCTTCTCGTCGCGTGAGGCGGGTGTAACGGCTGGCGCCACAGGCGTGGCGAGCACCGTGTCCAGCCAGGTCCGCGTCTCATTGGAGGCCACGGGGGTGCCGTCGCCGAAGAGCAGCCCCGGGACGGTGGGCATGCGCTTGAGCCACGAGGCCAGTTCGCCCATCAGCGCCTGGCGCGCGGCGGCGTGTCCCAGCTCGCCCAGCGCCCGGGCGCTGAGGAAGTGCGGATCCAGGAAGAAGCGGTGCTGGACGAGCGCCGACTCGGACTCCTCGAGCAGCTCCACCCAGCGCGCGTTCGCCGCCATGCGCTCCAGGTTGGCCCGCAGCGCGGCGGGCGGCGCGGGGATGCTCGTCTTGCCGCTGGCGTCCCCCGGAGGCGGCTGGGCCAGGTGCAGGTAGAGCCCCACCCGCAGGAGCCGGTAGGGCATGGGCTCCGCGGGCGACGCGCGCCGCACGAGCCCCGCCGCGCTCGCCAGCGCGGTGCCCGTCTGACGCAGGAAGTCCACCGCGCCCTCCGCGCTCGCCAGCGCGCCCACCTCGGGCATCGCCGCCGCGGGCGCGGCCACCGGAGCGATCTTCGGTGGCGGCGGAGGCGCCACGGCCGGAGGAGTCGGCGCGCTCGGAGCCGGTGCGGGCTTGTACGTGACGGGTGCGACGGGCGGCGGGGGCGGCGCGGCCTCGGGCAGCGACGCGAGCAGGCGCTGGACGCTCTCCAGGAGCGGGCGCATCGCGGGCCCGTTGGTCTCGAACTTCTGGCGCGCCACCTCCGCCAGGCGCCTGGCCGCGACGTCGAGCGCCTCCACGCGCTCGCGGTCCGACGCGCCCACCTCCAGCGACGGCAGCTGATTGGACGCGCGCTCCACCAGCCACGTCACCGCGTTGGAGCGGCCGCGCATGCGCGTCAGCTCCGGGAAGAGCTCCGGCCAGTAGCGGTCCATCAGCTCGGAGACGACGACGAGGCCCGTGGCGAGCCCGTCCAGGCCCTGCGTCTGGTACAGGCCCTGGGCCAGGTACGTGGCGATGCGCAGGTCCTTCGAGCTGGTCTGGAGCACCTTGCCGCTGGAGTCCAGGACGAGCGCCCAGTCGACGGCGCCGCCGGTGACGGCCTCCAGCTTGGCCACCTCCGCGAGCACCGCCAGATAGCCCGGCTCCGACTTGGCCGCCTTGCCCGCGGGCGACGCCGCCGACACCGGCTCCAACCACTCCTTCGCGCGCTGCTTGAGCTGCTCCAACGTCATCGCCATCCGCCCTCCTTTCGCCGTGCGGCCTTCGTGCTCAGGTCCCGAACGCGGCGAGCAGCGACTCCACCGGGGTGGTGGGGTCCTCGAGCGCCTGCCGTCTCGCGGGGGTGAGCGCCTTCTGCGCGCTGTCGATGGCGGACTGCTGCCGGGTGAGCAGCGGCCACACCTTCATGCTGGAGTGCTCGGGCTTCGCCAGGTGCATCAGCAGCGCGACGCCCGGCGTGCCGATGGACAGCAGCAGCCGCGGCGACGGCCCCAGGTGCCAGAACATCGCCGGAGGCATCGAGCGCCAGCCCAGCTGCCGCTTCGCCAGCTCCGCCCAGCAGAAGGGCCCGAGCGCCTCCGGGAACGGACACTCCAGCGTCACGCCCGGCTTCGCGGGCTCCTTGCCGCGCTCGGCCTGGCAGGCCTTCAGGAAGGTGTTGAACGCGTAGTAGGCCACGCCGGGCGCGGCGCCGTCGCCCTGCAGTCGCTGGACGAGCAGCCCCGCGGGGCTCGACTCCAGGCGTCGGCGCTGCGCGCTCGCGCCCATTGTGTCCGCGGAGGACACGGCCGAGAGCGCCTCCACGCGCGACTCCAGCTCGCTGGCGGACAGCGTCGCGGCGTCCGCGAGCAGGCGCGCGCCGGCGGCGAAGAAGGCCCGGAAGCTGTCGGGAATCGAGGGGAACTGCTCCGCCGCGCCCGCCGCGTCGACGGCGACGTACACGGCGAGCGGGAAGACGCGCCCCACCTTGTCCGTGCTCGTCGCCAGCGTGCCCACCAGGGCCTGGCGTCCGCCGGGCATGGTGAAGACGAAGCACGTGGGCTCCGAGGGCAGCTGGGTGTTGGCGCGCCGCACCGCCTCGTGCGACTCCTCCAGCCACCGGTGGAAGGCCTGTGACACCGCATCCGCCGCGTTCCAGCGGATGAAGTCTCCCTGACACGGCGCCTTGCCCAACAGCGCCACCTGGTTGCGGCCGACTACCCCGAGCATCCCACGCCTCCCTTCGCGATGACGCGTGGAGGACTCATCCCCGGCGCGCGGAATGGCTGCATCAGCTTGGGGGTGCGGCCCGGGGACACGCCGAAGAACGGCGAGGCGCTGCGCGTCGGACGGAAGTCGATGATGACCTCGGCGTCCAGCGAGGGCATCGACCACGTCACCGAGAACGTCCGGCCGCCGCCCGAGACGTTCGGCGTCCCCTCCTCCATCAGGCGGAACAGGCCCCACTCGCCCTCCTGCTCGAGCGTCTCCGTCTTGCCCTGGTTGTTGCGCACGCGGATGGTGGCGCCCAGCGACTTGCCGCCCTTCCCGGGCCACTCGTAGTTGTGCCACTCCTCGGGGCCGTTGTTGTACTCGACCGTCTGTCCGTCCACCGTGAAGCGGATGGAGGAGAGCTTCGGCGAGGGGCGGATGTGGAAGGCGAACTTCACGCCCGGCTCGGCGTCCCTCGCGCCGAAGAGCGACTCGGAGATCTCCCGCGAGCGCGCGAGGAACGAGAGCACGGAGCCGTAGTACATGTTGCCGCCCGCGCGGCCCGCGCGCGTGACGAACTTGAAGCGCGTCCCCGACTGCTCGACGTGGCTCTTGAGGACGCCGCCGTAGAAGCCCCACAGCGTGCCGGACTCGAAGCGGTAGAAGTCCCCCACGTCCGCCACCGCCGCGTCCTGCCCGTTGCGGTTGAAGGGGTAGTGCCCCGCCAGCTTCTGCTTGAAGGCGTTGGCCACCTCGCTGCACCACTGGTCGCTCGCCTTGCCACCCTGCTCGCGGATGGTCAGGTCGGAGATCTTCTCGATGGGCGGCCACAAGAGCGCCTCGATGCGCGGGCGCCACCCCACCTCCTGCGCCTGGATGAGCGACTGGATGATGACGCGCGCCGTCTGCACCCGCGTCATCATCGCGGCCGTCTCCGACTGGCTCTCCATGGAGGCGCGCTGCGCGTCGCGGAGGAACTGCAGCTGCTCCTGGTAGATGTCCAGGGGGATGGCCTCGGGCGGAGGCGCGTCGGGCCCCTTCGCCTGCGGCGGCGCGGCGCCGAACTTCAGGAGGCCCGCGAAGGCCGGCTCCACGTCGACCGCGGTGTAGTCACGCTCCTCCTCCTCGCTCGGCGCCTCGTCCTCGGAGAGCTTCCCGTTGGCGAACCGCACGCCCGACTCGATGACCTTCCCCTTGGGGCCCAGCTTCTGCTTGAGCTTGTCGAGCATGCCGTCCGCGTCGGACTTGCCCTCCACCTGCTCTCCGCCCAGCCGCACGTTGTAGGCCACGGCACGGAAGAGCTTTCCCAGCGGGGGCGGCTCGCCGCGGGTGAGGTCCTCCAGCATGGCCAGCGCCACGGTCGCGTCCGTGGGCTCCTTCATGCTCAGGGTGCTGAGGAACTCCTTCCACTCCTCGATGTACTGCTTGTAGTAGGCGGAGCGCAGCGCCCGCTCCTGGCGCGCCAGCTCGATTTCGTTGGTGGAGTTGGCGTCCTTGTCGAGCACCCAGATGTCCGCGCCCTGCAGCGGGTGCTCCAGCTTGGGCTCCACCACCTTCTCCCAGCCCTTGCGCGTGAAGGCGGCGCGCACGCGGCCCGTGCCCTTGATGTGCTGAGCGGTGCTGCCCAGGATGGAGGAGAGGGTCACGTCGTACTGGTCCTTCTTGCGCGACACCTCCGAGATGAGCTGCGCCAGCGCGAGCTCGGAGAACGGCAGCCGGTCCAGCACCACGCGCACGTCGCGCACCACCTGGTCGTTGCGCGTGAAGGCGAGCGCCGGGTCCTGCGCCAGCAGCTTCGCGTACAGGTCGATGTGGTTCGCCATCTGCGTGGTGCGGTGGGCGCTGTCGGTGAAGCCCGCCTTGCGCCCCCACCGCTCCCGGAGGCTGTTGACGATCCACTCGCGCTCCGCCTCACCCAGCTCCGGCTCGCGGGGCGTGCGAGGACCGGAGAGCAGCAGGTGCAGCTTCAGCCGGTCGAAGTAGAGCGCGTACGAGCTCGCCGTGGGGCGCTCCTCCCGGTCGCGCGCCTTCTCCACCCAGGCCTTCGCGTCCTTGAGGTCCCCCGTGAGCACCGGGTCCACCAGCACGCGGCGCACGGTGGCGCCGTAGAACGCGCCGAGCGGCCCCAGCAGGTCGTCGCCCCGGTACATGCCGAAGCGCATCCCGGTGGGCGGGCCGTCCTCCTTCCACTGGAGCAGTTGGTCGAGCTGCTGCCGCATGGGCATCATCGCGTCGACCATCTTCCCGGCGCCGCCCTCCTTGTTGGCCTCCTCCAGCTTGAGCGCCTGCGCCATCACCCGCGTCGTCTGGATGAACTTGCGGTTCTCGAAGAAGGACATGGCCGGGAACAGCAGGATGAGCAGGGCGACGGCGAGGCAGCCTCCGGCGTAGGCCAGCTGCATGCGCTTCTGGCGCTGCACCTCCGCGGAGCTGCGCATCGCCAGGTTCTGGTCCGGGAACACCACGTCCGCGAACATGTCCCGCAGGAAGTAGGAGCGGGACTCCACCGCGGGGCGGCTGCCCGAGGGCGTGGTGGTGCGGCGGATGCCGAAGGCCTCCGCCATCTTGTTCATCACCCGGTCGATGGGGCTGCCTTCCTGCGTGCCGCTGGTGAAGTACACCCCGCGCATCACCGGTGTGTCCGCGTAGACGTTCTCCGCGAACAGCGCCTGCACGAACTCGATGAGGTTGCCGCGCAGCCCCTCGAACTGCTGGGGGAAGCGGAAGATGCGCTCGCGCGTCTCGGGGTGCCGCTCCGAGCCCAGGCGCACGATGGAGCGCTGCTCCACCACCTCCGCCAGCTCGTCGAAGCGCGCGGCGAACGTCTCGCCAATCGCCTCGCGCGCGTCCTCGGGCCGCAGCGTGAAGCCCCAGATCTGCCCGCGCTCCGCCTTCGCCAGGTCCCCGAAGAGGTCCACGAAGCCCGCGAGCAGGTCGCACTTGGTGAACATCACGTAGACGGGGACGATCATCTTCAACCGCTCCATCACCTCGTCCACGCGCTCGCGGATGGTCTGCGCGAGCTGCACCGTCTGCTCCTCGTCGATGCCGATGAGCTCCCCCACGCTCACCGCCACCACCAGCCCGTTGACGGGCTTGCGCGGGCGGTTGCGCTTGAGCATGTCGAGGAAGCTCAGCCACTCCTCGCGGTCGTCGTCCTCCGTGGTGTAGCGGCCGGCCGTGTCGAGGATGACGCCCTCGTTGGTGAGCCACCACTCGCAGTTGCGCGTGCCGCCCACGCCCTTCACGCCGCCGCCGCGCGCCGACAGGTAGGGGAACTGGATGCCCGAGTTGCGCAGCGCCGTGCTCTTCCCGGAGCCCGGCGGGCCGATGATCATGTACCAGGGCAGCACCGACAGCGCGTCCTTGCCCTGCCGCGCTCGCGCGAGCTTCGAGGACTTGAGCGACTGGAGCGCCTTGGAGAACTCGGCCTGCATGGCCTGGATCTCCTCCTGCTGATCCGGCCGCACGTTCTGCAACTGGGCGTCCGCCTGCACGCCCAGCTCCCGCTCGATGTCGCGCGCGGCCTTGGACGCCAGGTGGCGCTGGTACAGGTACGCGCCGATGACGATGGCCACCAGCAGCACGGTGGGGACGATGGCGCCCCACAGCGGCAGGCTGAAGAGGATGACGACGGTCCACACCATGACGATGAAGACCGCGATGAACAAGGTGAGCAGCAGCATCGCGAGCGTCCTAGGGCTGCTGGGGAGAGGAGGCCGCGACCTCCTCGACGAGGGAGGACACGCTGCTGGACAGGCCGATGCGCAGGCCGGTGTAGACCAGCAGCGCGAAGACCACCGCGGCGGCGGAGATGGCCAACAGGGGCAGCGTGCGCTTGGCGCTCACCGCGCTGTCGGGCGGACGGTCTCCATGGGGGGAGAGCGTCTCCGTGTCGAACTTGTGCGTGCGGGCCAGCTCCCGCTGGAGCGCCTCGGTGAGCTGCATCAGCTCCAGCTCGCCGCCCCGCACCCGGAAGCGGCCCTTGAAGCCGAAGATGAGGCACAGGTAGTAGACGCGGAGGATTTCGGTGCGCTGCGAGTCCTTGCGCACCTCCTCCAGCCGCGTGAAGAACCCGTCACCGGCGCGGTTCTCCCGGAAGTAGTGGAACTGGAGCAGGTTCGCCAGCCAGTACTCCCGGAAGGTGTCGGCGCGCGCCAGGGCCAGCTCGTCGGCGAGCGCGACGATGGGGTAGGCAATCTCCTGCGCGTCCTGCTGGTTGAAGCCCAGCTCTCCGGCGCGCTTGAGCAGCCGGTCGAAGAACGTGCGCAGCTGCCGGTGCACGAGCTCCGCCGAGGGGAGCGCATGGTCCCCGAACTGCCTCAGCTGCAGCAGTGCCCCGAAGCACTCCTGCGTGATGGAATTGATCCGGTCCATCCTGTCGATGCCTCCACCCCATGTCGACAGGGAGCCTCACCGCGAACCGCCGCTCGCCGGTGATTTGGACGGCCCCCCGCACGACCTTGTTTCAACGACTGACGGCGTTCTTCTTCGCCGGAGGCCCCCCGCTTCCCCCCTTGGGGACCGCGAGCAGCTCCAGCTTCGTCTTCGACGGCTCGAACGGACGCGGCAGGTACACGGCCACGTTCTGCTCGCTCATCACGTTCTTCCAGTAGGGGTCGCCGCTCTCGAGCGAGAAGTACACGACGCCCGGCTTCACCGGCACCTCGGCGGGCGGGCGGAAGGTGACCTCCACCGGCACCCCCGGAGCGGCGGCCTTGATGATGTCGCGTATCTCCGCGAAGTTGGCGATCTTCGACAGCACCGGCAGGCTCTTGGCGACGTCCGCCTCGGGCAGGTCGCTGCGCACCGCGAGGATGAACTGCGAGCACTTCAGGAAGCGCTCGTCCTCGATGCGCCCCAGGTGCATGCCGTCCTTGCGCGGCTCCAGCGACACGGTGATGCACTGCTCGATGGCGACCACGTCCAGGAGCTTCTGGAGCACCTGGAACAGGCCCTCGAAGGTGGCGCGCAGGTTCGTGTACTGGAACTTGGGCAGGTCCCCCGGGTCCGCCTCCGCGGAGAACGTGGAGAGCTGGCCCGCCGCCTGGCACAGCAGCAGGTACACCATCTGCGGGTTGAGGTCCGCGACCTCCACCACGTGGGCCACCTGGGGGATGAGCCCGTTGAGCGCGCTCAGCTGCAGGTACTTCGTCACGTCCCCGGCGGTGAACTCGAGCGCGGTGGCGTCGCGGTGCCGGCGCCCGTCCGCCAGCTCCCGCTGCTTGCCCTGCATCGCCTTGAGGATGCTGCGCATGCGCTCCAGGATGAAGGGCGAGGCGGACACGCGCAGGCACGGGGGGATGTAGTTGCTCGCCAGCGCCACGCCGCCCGTCTTGTCGCGCACCAGCTCCGCGATCTTGATGACGTCGTAGTCCTCGCGCGGCTCGGTGCCGAAGAGCAGCCGGAGGTTTCGCTGCGCGAAGGCCACCGGCACCACGGACTCGGCCGCCGCCAGGTCCGGCACCGTGCGGTTGACCAGGGAGAAGCGCGGCGACGTGGTGGACTCGTCCGGCGCGCCGTAGCTGGCGATGCCCTCGCGCTCGCGCGCCACGCCCAGGTACACGTCCAGCGAGCGCTTGTTGGCGCTGAAGTGCTCCTCGATGGGCCGCGTCTGCGGGGCCTCGGGCTGGCCGCGCTCGAAGGACAGCGGCAGGCCATCCGGGAGGATGCCGGAGAAGCGCAGCAGCTGGAGCTGGCCGGCGGAGAGCGCCTTCTCGTCCACCTCCTGCTCCACCACGCCCCAGTCGTAGGGCGTCAGCGCGCCGAGCCGGGCCGCCAGCAGGCCCTCGTGGTAGAGGTCCGACTGCTGCAGGTGCTGGGGATTCATGAACATCCCCTCGGACCAGACGACCCGCTGCGGCGTCTTCATCTGCGGACCTCGCCGGCCCGGGCCTCGACGCGGTAGTCCTCGACGAGGAAGCGCAGCGACGTCTCGCGCGGCGCGCCCGGGCGGCAGTCCTCCGGCTTCACCGCGGGCAGCCGCTCCACGTCGCGCCACACCACGCCCGCGGGACGGCGGAACACGCCCACCACGGCGAGGTACTCCGCCTTGGGCGTGCGGTTCACCTCGCGCGACAGGCGCTGGCCCGGCTCCAGGGTGAGCTCGTCCACGGCGAGCAGGTCCTCCTCCAGCACCTCCTTGGGGCGCTGCCAGAGGTCCTGGAACTCCGCGGCCTCGAAGCGGCGCGAGTCCTTGAGCTGGTACACCTGGATGTTCGTCGGCAGCGAGCGGCCCTGGTCATCCGGGTTCAGTCGCGTGCCGGCCTCCAGCTGGATGAGGAATGGAGGCGGCTGCTCACACGCCGCCGGGGGCGGCGGGTTGTGGGCACAAGCACCCGCGAGCAGCCCCCAGAGCAATGTCACTCCCGGGAACCCCCCGACGCAAACCCGCGCCCGTGGGCCGAAGCCCCCCCCACTAACCGGCATGGCATCCTCTCTGAAAGTCGCTGCGCGCCAGCAGAATCGCTCACAACGTGCCACAGCCACCCCTTTCAGTTCAAGACAGGGCACAGCCAGCGTCCGGGATGTCATTGACGCATGACGACGCGACATTTTCGCGGGAATTATCTCCCGCCACTGTTCACGGAAAGTGCGAGGACTCACGCTTCACCGGGGGTCCGTCAGCGCATCGAGCGCTCCTCTAGAGGGGGTCGCCGCCAGCCTCCACGGGTCCTCCGGAAGTACGGGTCGCGGACTTGTGACCGAAGACTTCACACCGTCCGCGTTCACCCCACCCAGGGAGGTGTTGGCCGCCAGGGATGAGGGCGACCGCGCCACATGGAGTTGCATATGGGCAAGGATGTCCTTGAGACTGACATCCTGAACGACGAGGGGGAGACAGCATGGAGGTGCGTGCCCATATCGACCATGCGAACCTTCCCGCGGAGGCCATCGTGTTGCGGGCCACGGCCCGCGAGGGATTGTCCGAGCTCTTCGACGTGGAGCTCGAGTTCGCCTGTGATGATCCGGATCTGGACCTGACGGCCCTCATCGGGACGGCGGGGACGCTGAGGCTCTCCCCCACCTTCTCCGAGGGCAGCTTCGAGGAGCGCTGCTTCCACGGCGTCGTGGAGGAGGCGGAGTACCGCTCCAGGCTGGCGACCCATGGCTTCGTCTACCGGCTGCGCCTGCGGCCCCGGCTGCACGGCCTGCGCTACCGCAGCCGCAGCCAGATATTCCAGGACATGACGGCGGTGGAGATCATCCAGGCCGTCCTGGAGAAGGCGGGCCTTCCAGCCGAGTCCACCGAGTGGCACCTGTCCCGCGATTACATGAAGCGGGAGTACTGCACCCAGTGGAAGGAGAGCGACCTGGACTTCGTGCTCCGGCTGCTGGAGGACGAGGGCATCTTCTTCTGGTTCGAGCACCTGCCCACCGAGCACGTGCTGAAGCTCGCGGACGCCCCTTCCGCCCACGAGCCCATCCTGGGGACGCCCGCGCTCGGCTTCACGCGCGACTCGCTCATCCACGCGGAGGACGAGCGCGTGGCGGAGCTCACCTTCACCTCGCGACTGGTGCACGGCCTGTACACCACGCGGGACTGGAACTGGCGCAGCCCCAGCGAGCCGCTGGAGGCCGAGGAGCGCTCCAGTGAGGCGGACTTCCCGCGCTACGAATACCCGGGCTCCTTCTCCAGCCCCTCGGATGGCGTCCGCCGCGCGCGCAACCGCCTGAGCGGGCTGGTGCAGGAGCGGATGGTCCTGGAGGCGCGCAGCAACAGCTTCCGGCTCCAGCCCGGGCGCCTGTTCTCCCTGCTCGACGCCCTGCCCTCCTTCCTCTGCCAGGAGTACCTGCTCCTGCAGGTCACCCACGACTACGCGCTGGTCCAGGCGGACGACGGGGAGTCCACCCGCTTCGGCACCCGCGTGCGGGCCATCCCCTCGGCGGGCGCCGACTTCCGCCCCCCGCGGCGCACCCCGCGCCCGCGCGTGTGGGGCAAGGAGAGCGCGGTCGTCACCGGCCCGCCGGGCGAGGAGATCCACGTCGACGAGTTCGGGCGCATCAAGGTCCACTTCTACTGGGATCGCGAGGGCAAGGTGGACGACACCGCCTCGTGCTGGATGCGCGTGCAGCAGCAGAACACCAGCGGCAGCATGCTCCTGCCGCGCGTGGGCTGGGAGATGGAGGTGGGCTTCCTGGACGGAGACCCGGACCGCCCCGTCGTCCTGCAGAAGCTCTACAACCAGGAGACGATGCCGCCGTACGCCCTCCCGGACGAGCGGACGCAGTCCACGCTCCAGTCGGCCACCTCGCCCGGCGGCGGGAGCACGAACGAGGTGCGCATCCAGGACGGCAACGGGGGCATGGAGTTCTTCATCCACTCCTCCAAGGACTTCAAGCTCGTCACCGGGCACGACCTCTCCGAGGACATCGTCAACAACGCGCAGGAGGAGGTGGGCGACCAGTCCACGTCGCTGGTGGGAGGCGACGAGTCGGTGGACATCGGCGCCAACCAGGGGCTCAGCGTGACGAGCAACGCGGTGCTGGAGACGACGGGCTCCAAGGTGGTCCAGGTCGGCGCGGTGGACGACTGGGGCGTCACCGGCAACTTCTCCCAGACGGTGGACGGCCAGCGCAGCGACACCATCGGCGGACCGATGAACGTCCTGGCCAACCACGTGCTGGAGACCTTCAACGCGGACTGCTCACGCACCGTGGGCGCGGCGTTCTCCATCAACGCGGCGACGGCCATCGTCGAGACGGTGGGCGGCGGGAAGACGGAGACGGTGGGCGGCGCCAAGGTGGAGGTGCTCAAGGGCGCCAAGTCGGAGGACGTCGGCGCGGCGAAGGTGCTCACCACGGGCCTGGCGGACTTCAAGACGGGCGAGGACCTCATCCTGGAGGCCGTGGGCGCGGTGGCCGTCACCTCCGCGGGGCCCATCTCCGAGAAGGTGGGCAAGGACTTCGCGATGTCCGCCAAGACGGTGACCCTCACCGCGCCAGGCGGCGCGAAGCTCAAGGGCGGGGGCAAGGTGTTCGAGCTGTCGGGCTCGACGCTGACGGTGGACGCGGAGGGCCTCAAGGGCGGCGCCAAGGTGCAGCTCAAGGGGAAGATTCACTTCAAGAAGTAGGGGGCGCTCATCATGGGGATGCGTCGACTGAGCCTGGAGCTGTCCCTGGAGGGGTTCGACCCCACCAGCTTCCGCGTCCTGCGGATGGAGGCCACGGAAGGACTGAGCGAGGGCTGCCGGGTCCAGGTGGAGGCCGAAACGCCGGAGCAGGTGGACCTGGACGCGCTGCCGGGCACGCCGGCGGCCCTGTGGCTGCGCTTCCACGACGACTCGGAGGACCGCCCCTTCCACGGCGTGGTGACCGAGGCGCACCTGGAGGCCACGCAGAGCCATGCCTTCCGGCTGGTGGTCGTCATCTGCGCCCCGGTGGAGCTGCTCAAGCTGGGCCGCACCTCGCGCATCTTCCAGGAGCAGAGCGTCCAGGAGGTCGTCTCCAGCGTCCTCGACGTCGCGGGCCTGGGGGACGCGTCCAGCTGGGATTTGACGGAGCCGCCCCCCACGCGCGTCAACGTGGTCCAGTACAACGAGAGCGACTTCGCCTTCATGTCGCGGCTGCTCCACTCGGAGGGCATCGCCTTCGCGGTGCACCACGAGGCGGACGGCGCGCGGATGCTCTTCTTCGACGACAGCACCCGGCTGGAGCCCATCCGGGGGCAGAGCCTGCTGGTGGACCGGGACAGCAGCCAGCTCGACGACGACGTGGTCATCGACCTGCGTGATGGCCGGAGCATGGCCTCCGACCAGGTGTTCCTGCGCGACTACGACTTCAAGCGCCCCGCGGTCGACCTGTCCGCGACCCACAGCGCCGAGTCCACCACGGGGCGCGAGGTCTACGAGCATCCGGGTGACTTCGTGGAGGCGGCGGCGGGCCGCACGCGCGCCAGGCGCCTGATGGAGCGGCTGCGAGTGGGGACGCGCACGCTCCAGGGCCAGAGCACCTGCCCGCGGCTGGAGCCCGGCAGGACGTTCTGCGTGACGGGGCACGGCCGGACGGAGGCCAACGCGGACCTGCTCATCACCCGCGTGGTGCACCACGCCTCCAGCGAGCACGACACGCAGCGGCCCGGCTTCTACTCGAACGAGGTCTGGGCCATCCCGCACACCGTGCCCTACCGGCCGGTGACGGCGCCGCCCAAGCCGCTCATCGGAGGCACGCAGCTGGCGTTCGTCACCGGGCCCTCGGGTGAGGAGATCCACACGGAGTCCTTCGGCCGGGTGAAGGTGCGCTTTCCGTGGGACCGCTCCGGCCTGAAGGATGACCGCAGCTCCACGTGGCTGCGCGTGGGCCAGCTTCCGCTCAGCGGCTCGCTCATCATCCCCCGCGTGGAGTTCGAGCTCCTGGTGGACTTCGAGCTGGGGGACTTCGACCGGCCCTTCGTCGCGGGCCACCTCTACAACGCCGAGCACACGCCGCCGTACGCGCTGCCGGACGGCGCCACGCGCAGCTCCATCCAGAGCGCGACCACGGGCGGCGGACCGGGCGCCAACGAGCTGCGCTTCGAGGACGCGGCGGGCGCCGAGGAGATCTTCATCAACGCGTCCAAGGACTACACGCTGCTGGTGGACAACGACGCGGAGATGACGGTCGCCAACGCTGAGCGCTGCTCGGTGGGCGTGGACAACACGGTGAGCGTGGGAGGCAACCACTACGCCAACGTCACCGGCAACCGGACGCTCAGCGTGGGCGCCAACCAGGACATCAACGTGGGGGGCGACTACACGGATGGCGTCGGCGGGGACTTGAGCGTGAGCGTCGGCGGCGCGCGCATGGTGAAGGTGGGTGGGGACATGGCCGAGAGCATCCAGGGCACCCTGGACCGGAAGGTGGCCGCGATGCAGGTGGTGACGGCGCTCGTCGCCTACACGCGCAAGGTGGTGGGGGCCTCCTCGACGAAGGTCGGCGCGGCCTGGATGGAGCTGGCGGGGAAGAGCCGGCTCGTGTCGGTGTCGACGAACTTCACGGAGACCATCGGCGCCCTGAAGTTCACCAAGGCCAAGCAGATGTCCGTCTCCTGCGGCGCGGGCTACGTGATGAACGCGGGCGTGGAGAAGGTGAAGTGCGGCGGCAGCAGGACCGACACGGCCAAGGGCCTGGTGGCCATCACCGCGGGCGGAGGCATGAAGGTGAAGGCCACCAACATCACCTTCTCCGCCCAGAACAAGCTGGTCCTCCGGGGCGGCGCCTGCACGGTGGAGCTGCTGGCCAGCGGGCAGATCAACATCAAGGCCCCCACCGTCGTCATCAAGAACAACAAGGTGCTCAACCAGCTGCTGCACAAGAGCGCCTGAGGCTTTATGAGCGACTCGCCCTCGGCAGTGTCCGTCACCGCCAGCATCCCCGGTCAGCGGGGGGACCTGGTCGTCCACGCCCTGCGTGGCGAAGAAGAGGTGTCACGGCGGTTCGTGTTCGAGCTCGACCTGTCGGCAACGGAGCTGGCGCCGGAGGAGGCGCGCGGCGGGTTCGCCCACGTGGTGCTGGAGGACGCCTTCGGGCAGGTGCGCGAGGTGTCGGGGGTGGTGGACCGGGTCGACGTCGTCGCCACGGACGACCCGGCGCAGCTCGTGCGCTACCGGCTCACGCTCGTCCCGCAGCCGTGGCTCGTCGCGTACCGGTACGGCTTCCGCATCTTCCAGGAGCTGTCCGTCCCGGACATCGTGAAGGCCGTCTTCAAGGACGCGGGGCTCGAGGACAAGCTGTTCCGCTGGTCGCTGGAGGGCGCGTATCCCCAGCGTGAGTACTGCGTGCAGTACGACGAGTCGGAGTGGGACTTCGTGTGCCGGCTGCTCGAGGAGGAGGGCATCTGGTTCGCGTTCGAGCACAGCGCGGACGGGCATGTGATGGTGCTCTCGGACGCGAGCGAGTCCGCCGAGGTGATGGAGCCGGACGCCCTGCCCTTCCGCTACGACGCCTCGCTCGGAGGCGACGCGGTGGCGGTGTGGGACTGGCGCAGCGGCGTGCGCGCCAGCGTCTCCAAGGTCAGCCTGGACGACTACGACATGCTGCACCCCTCCAAGAAGCTGGCCGCGGACCAGCTCGCCGAGGACTCCGTGCAGGCGGAGTGGTACGAGTACCCGGGCCGGTACACGCAGCCCGCGGACGGCAAACGGCTGGCGAAGCGTCGTCTGGAGGAGCTCCGGGGACGGCGGAAGTCCGCGCGGGCGCGCACCAACGCGATGACGCTGGCGCCGGGCCGGCGCGTGTCGCTGGTGGGCCACCCCTTCGCGGATGGCGAGTACTTCATCACCGCCTCGCGGCTGCACCTGCGCTTCCATGGCCAGCAGGAGCCCGGTCCGCTCGTGGACACCGGCGCGGCGCACTGCGAGGTGGACTTCGACGTGGTGCCCTCCGCGCAGGTGTTCCGTCCCCGACGTGAGACGCCTCGGCCGCGCATCCTGGGACTCCAGACGGCGCGAGTCACGGGGCCCTCCGGACAGGAACTGCACTGCGACGAGCACGGCCGCGTGAAGGTGCAGTTCCATTGGGACCGAGACGGCATGCTCGACGACAAGTCGTCCTGCTGGGTCCGCGTCACGCAGGCGCACACCACGGGCTCCGTGATGATTCCCCGCATCGGCTGGGAGGTGCTCATCGAGTTCGTGGAGGGAGACCCGGACAGGCCCGTGTGCCTGGGGCGCCTCTACAACCCGCTGAACCCGCCGGACTACAGCCTGCCCGCGCAGAAGACGGTGTCCGGGCACCGCTCCAATTCGTCGCCCGGCGCGGGGGGCTCGAACGAGGTCAGCTTCGACGACTCGGCGGACAGCCAGCGCGTCTACGTCAATGGTGCCTACGACATCAACATCAAGGCCGCCAACGACAAGAGCGCCAAGGTCGCGGTGAACCAGAAGCGCACCATCGGCACGAATCGGGAGATGTCCGTCGGCGCCAACGAGAAGATGGCGGTGAAGGGAATTCACAACGCCTCGGTGGGCAAGGACCACAAGGTCACCGTGGGCGCCAACCGCGCGGTCAAGGTCAGCGGCATCATCGGCGAGGAGATCACCGGCGCCGTCACGCTGAAGGTCGGCGGGCTGGAGAACATGCAGGTCGGCGACCCGGCGGAAGGGCTGGTCGAGAGCATCGAGACACTGGCCCTCGAAGGGGCGATCGCCCTCGCGGGCAAGGCGGCGAGCCGCGCCGAAGCCGCCCTGCTCGGGCCCTTGATGCCGGGGCTGAACGCTGCCCGGGAAGCGCTGGGCACCGCCGCGGAGCTGGCCGGCCCGGCAGCGGCCCTCCTCGGAGGCGACAACACCGCAGTGGCCGTCTTCGGCTCGGAGGTGGGCCAGCTCGCCGAGGACGGGAACCTGTCCCTCTCGACCGTCATGGCATCCGGCATGGCGCAAGCCGTGTCGAGCGGCGCGCTGACACGAGGGGGAGCATCACCCCAGGGCGGAGGCGCGTCACCGCGCGGTGGTGGCGCTGGGGGACAAGGCTTCGGGGGCTTCGGAGGGGGAAGTGGTGGCGGAGGCGGCGCGTCGGGGTCGTGGGACGCTCCGGCCACCGGGAACGCGGGGAGTGATGGCCGCGGTGGAGGTGCGGATGGAGGAGGAGGAGGAGGTGGAGGTGGAGGTGGTGGTGGTGGTGGAGGAGGCGGCGGCGGTGGAGGCGGCGGCCCCGGTACGTGGGGCACGACGGTCGAGGGCTCCGTCACCGAGAAGATCGGCGCGCTGGCGGTCATCAACGCGGTGACGGGAGTCTCGTTCGCGGTCGGCGGAGACTCGACGGAGACGATCGGCGCGGCCCGTATCGAGTTGATCAACGGTGGCAAGAACGAGCAGGTGGGTATCGCGAAGCTCGAGACCGTGGGCGCGTACATGGTGAAGGTGGCCAAGGCGCTCGCCATCGATGCGAAGGGGGCCGTGGCCATCAACGTGGCCAGCCAGACCCAGGACATCACCGGAGGCCACTCCATCACCGCGGGCGCCGCGGGCGTGGTGACCGCCGCCAATCTCAAGCTCGAGGCGTCCGGGAAGATCACCCTGACGTGTGGAGCCTCCGAGGTCGTCATCGATTCCAGCGGCGTGGCCATCAAGGGCGCGCTGGGCGTCACCATCGAAGGCACCTCCGAAATCAAGATGCACCCTCCCGCCATCATGCCGGGATGAGGAGAAGGACATGAGCATGCAGGCACTCAAGAGCGTGGCACGTGAAGAGGCCGAGACCTCCGAGGAGTCTCCGCGTCAGGTGAGGCTGGCACCGGCGCCCGCGGCCGCCCTGCCTCCGATGAGCCTGGGGCGACTGGTGGCGCGGGAGGGCGAGGGGTGGCGCGTGCGCATCGGCGCCACGGAGCACCTGCTCCAGGTGGACCCCGCGGTGGACCCCGCGCTCCTCGACGAGTCGCTCGCTTCGGGCGCGAGGGTCATCGTGGATGCCTCCGACGAGACGCCGCTCATCGCGGGCCTGCTCACCACGCAGCGCGCGCTGCACCTGGACCGGCAGGGAGCGGTCAACGCGCGCGTGCGCAGCTTCTCCGTGACGGCGGACGAGAAGGCGCTGCTGCGCGTCCCCGGCGCGTTCCTCCAAGTCACCGCGACCGAGGTCGAGCTGTACGCCGACCGGGTCATCACCCGTGCACGCGAGGTGGCCAAGGTCCTGGCCACCCTCATCAAGCTGAACTAGGAGCCCGCGCCATGAGCGTCACCGCGCTTGGAATGACGGTCGTCGGAGAGAAGAGCAAGCACACCGTGGTGCCCATGGCGCCCAACATGTGCCACACGCCCGCGGCGCCCAGCCCGCTGCCCATGCCCTACCCCATCACCGGGGACTCGGGCTCGCTGAGCGTCAAGTGCAGCAACATCGAGATCGAGAGCAAGCACGTCCACAGCTCGTTCTGCAAGACGGGGAACATGAAGGGCAACGAGCCCGGCGTCGCGCTCACCAAGGACATCACCGTCGCGGGCGTCAACCGCGGCGTGGCGTGGGGGCTGCCCGTCCCCGCCGTCACCGTGCACTTCGAGGGCAAGCCCGTCTGCGTGACGGGGAACGTGGGCTTCGGGGACTCCCGGTAGGGGCGTGGGCGTGACGGAGCGGATGGGCATCCAGACAGTCCAGGCGTTGCTCGATGAGGCGTTGCTCGGATTGAGGGCGGTGACAGACCCGGCGCTGCCCGTCCGGCAGGCCGAGGAGCAGCTCGCGCTGGCCCTGCGTGAGGCGTACGAGGCCCACGCGGCGCGCGCGCAGTTCAACGTCCGGCGCGAGCGCATCCGCGCCATGGCGACGAACCTCCACGCGGCGGCGCGGCTGCTCGCGCAGGTCCCCACGGAGGACCCAGGCGGACTCGCGGAGCTGGCGCTGCTCCAGCAGGCCATGAAGGCGGCCATCGGCGCCCTGGGCGAGCCCTTCTCCACGGGCGCCGACGCGCGCCCACTGCCGCCCAAGGTCCGCGCCGAGCCCCTGCGCGCGAGCCTCCGCGAGCCCCGGCTGCTCGAGCCGGTGCGCGAGGTCCTCCTGCCGGCCATCCCCCTGCCGGAGCTGCCCGAGCCGGAAGCGCCCCCCCCTGCCCCACCCGCGGCGCCTCCGCCCGTGACGACGCTCGCGCAGCTCGACGCGCTGCTCGCCAAGGCGCACGCACGGCTGGCGGCGTTCGAGGCCGAAGAAGACGACGACGAGGACGCCGCGCCTGAGGAGGACGAAGCGAGGGTCGCGGCGACGGACGCGCAGGCCCTGCCCCTCCACTTCGGCCACCCGAAGGCCGAGGAGGACGTGCTCTTCGGCCATGCGCGCACCTGCCTGGAGGAGCTGGGGATGTTCGGGCTGATGCGTCGGGCCCGGCCCCTCACGCCCTGGTCGAACAGCGAGCGCACCGAGCAACGGCTGGTGCGCCGCGTGGACGCCATCGTCGCCTGTGGCCCTCCCATCCTGCCGCGCCTGGTGAAGCTGCTGGAGGAGCGTCCCGAGCCGGACCCCGAGCTCACCTGGGCCAACGTGTTCCTCTTCGGCTCGCTGGCCGGGGACGACGCGCTCGACCAGGCCCTGCGCATCATCCGGACCGTGGAGCTGAGCGAGCCGAGGATGGCCGAGGCGGTGACGGACGCGCTCTCGCTCGCGCCGCATCCCGGCATCGAGCGGGCGGTGCGCCCGTGGCTGGACGCGGAGCTGCCGGCACGGAGGGCCGCGGGCCTGCGCGTCCTCGCGCGGCGCGGCGCGCTCTCCGTGTCCGACGTGGAGCGAGGACTGGAGGACCCGGAGCTGGAGGTGATTCGAGCCGCGAGCCAGGCGCTCGGAGCCACCCAGGGTCCCGTGCCTCACCGCGCGCTCGAGCAGGCGCTGCGCCACGAGGACGAGGAGGTCGTCCGCGCCGCGCTGGAGAGCGCCCTGCTGCGAAGAAGCGAGCAGGGCCTGGAGCGAGCGCGCGCGTTGGTGCTGAAGGGACAGGGCGCCTTCGCGGACGCGGCCCTCTTCCTGGCGGTGTCCGCGGACGCGTCCGGAGCCGACGACCTGCGAGCCGCGCTGGACTCGGGTGACGTGCCCGCGGTGCTGCGGGCCCTGGGGTGGTTCGGGGACCTGTCGTTCATGGAGGTGCTGCTCAAGCACCTGGCGATGGACGCTCCCGACACGAAGGTCGCGGCGCTGGACGCGCTGCAACGGATGACAGGCGCGTCCCTGACGGAGGACGTCCCGAGCCCCGAGTACACGCGGGACGCCCTGCCCTTCCAGCGACCCTTCACACCGCCCACGCCCGTGCTCGACCTCACGGACCGGGCCACCGTGTGGGCGGACTGGTGGGCGAAGCATGGCCGCCATGCCAGGAAGGGCACGCGCTACCGCTTCGGGCATGCGTGGAGTCCGAAGGTCTCCCTTTGGGAGCTGGAGGCTCCGGAGTCACTGCCCGCGGTGCGCCGGTGGGTGCACGTGGAGCTGGCGGTGCGCACGGGCGGAGCCGTTCCGTTGGACCGCGCGGACTTCGTCGTCCGGCAGCTCGCGCAGCTCGAGGCCTGGAGGGTTCATGTGGAGTCGGGCAGCCGGCGGAGCCCGTCGGATGGATGGACGACGCGGTATGCGAGGTGACGTGACGTGAACACGCCCGAGCTGCTCAACGGCACCTCATCCACGGTGGCCCTCGTTCCCCAGTTGGGGATGGACGGAGGCATCCTGGTGGTGGTCCTCATCAAGGAACTCTTCTCCATCGCCCCGGGCAGCGCGCGGGTGACACGCGTCGGTGGCGCCCAGGTCCGCCACGCCGACGAGCCCTGGGACAAGAAGGCGCCCGAGGCCAGCAGCATCCAGCTCCCTGCGGACGTGTGCATCCGCAAGCCCTCCACGGATGTGGTGGTGGTGGGCAACGCCATGAGCAAGGGCGGCCAGGCCGTCAAGCAGCTGGACGTCCACATCGAGGTGGGCCCCGTCGCCAAGAGCCTGCGCGTGTTCGGCACGCGGGTCTGGTACCGGGGCGCGCTCGGGATGGCGCTGGGACCGCCGCAGCCCTTCACCAGCGTGCCCCTGAAGTGGGAGCTCGCCTATGGAGGCTTCGACGCGAGTGACGCCAACAAGCCGCCCGTGGAGGAGGCACGCAACCCCCTGGGTCGCGGCGTCGCGCGGGACTCGGACACGCTGGTGAACCAGCTTGCTCCGCAGATCGAGGATCCACGCGACCTCATCTCCTCCGCCAGGACGCGGCCCGCGCCCGCCGGCGTGGGCGCCATCGGCAGACACTGGGAGCCCCGTCGTCGCTACGCGGGGACCGCGGACGAGAAGTGGATGAAGGAGCGCATGCCGCTGCAGCCGCTGGACTTCGACGAGCGCCACAACCAGTGCGCGACGCCCGAGCTCATCTGCCCCGAGTACCTGAAGGGGGGCGAGATGGTGAAGCTGCTCAACCTCTCCGCGGGCGGCTCGTATCACTTCGCGCTCCCCCGCCTGCACTTCGCGGTGACGGCGCGGACGGCGCGGGGGGACACGGACCACCGCCCGGTCCTGGACACGGTGCTGCTGCGGCCCTCGGACGAGGAGACGCTGGAGCTGACCTGGCGCACCGTGGTGCCCATGCCGCGCCCCGCGCGCCGCCTGCACTACATCCAGGTGCACGAGAAGGAGGTCGTCCGATGAGCACCGCTCGACACCTGGACTCGGCGCACTACGGCGGACGGTGGGGTTCGGCGCCCGTCATCGTGGGGACGGCCGCGTGGAACGGGCTGGCCTTCGCTCCGTACCAGACGTGGGCCTTCCGCCGCGCGGAGCTGTCCGCCTACGCGGAGACGCCCTTCCGCGCGCCCAACGGGAAGCGCGTGACGATGGCGCCCATCCGGACGCTGCCCACCCGGGACTCGGGCGCCGAGCGGCTGGTGCCCATCGCCACCCGGACGTTGACGCAGCTGCTGACGAACCTGGAGGAGCTGCCGCCGAACGCGACCGTGGCCCTGGTGCTCTGTCTTCCCGAGCGGATGGGGGAGCGGACGCAGGAGGGCTTCGCCACGCAGCGACGCCAGGTGGAGAAGGCGCTGGTGCGGCTCCTGGAGGAGCGAGACGTCCGGCCCGTGGTCCACGTGGTGCCGCGGGGTCATGCCTCGCTGGCCTTCGCGCTCATCGAGGCGGGCGAGGCGCTGCGAGGCCGCAAGGTGGACGTCGCGCTCGTCGGAGGCGTGGACACGTACTACGACCCGGAGGTGGTCCAGACGCTCATCGACCAGCAGCGCATCTTCGATGGGGAGAACCTGGACACCTTCGTCGGAGGAGAAGGCGCGGCCTTCTGCGCGCTGACCCGGACGGACGTGGCGAAGCGGACGAAGTGGCCGGTGCTCGCGCGGCTCGACACCGTGGCCACCGACGTCGAGCTGGCCACCCAGGACAACGACGTGCCCTGCATGGCGGCGGCGCTGACACGCGCGGGCCGCGTGGTGTCCGAGCGGCTCCGTGAAGAGCGACGCACGCTGGACTGGTGGCTCTCCGACATGACGGCGGAGGAGCTGCGCGTGCACGAGTTCAAGCTGGCCTGGCCTCGGGTGGCCCACGACGTGATGCCCCCGGAGGCCACGCTCGAGTACCTGTCCGAGTGCCTGGGAGACCTCGGCGCCGCGGCGATGCCCACGGGGCTGGCCGTCGCGGTGGAGGGCATGCTGCGAGGTGACCCGGGCGCGGCCACCTGCCTGCTGACGGGCTCGAGCGCGGGCGGCGCGCGCGGCGTGGTGCTGCTCTCACGGGAGCCGTGAGATGGGCTCAGCGCAGGTCCTCCGGGAAGACGAAGCGGCGCAGCCAGGCCCCTGTCTTCTGCTCCTCCTGGAAGCCACCCCAGAACTCGGTGGGCTTCTTGACGAAGTGGGGTTCCAGGACACGCGCCACCTCGGCGTAGGCGGAGGGGTACTCGAGCGCGTTGACGTCACCGAGCGTCGGGGCTTCACCCGCCTGGATGAGCGTGGTCCCCTTCAGCGTGTGCACGTGGACCTCGGACGTCCAGGCACGGGCATTGAGCGCGGCGACGTCCAGCGCGAGCTTCCCGGCGAGGCCGTCACCCACGAGCGTGAGCCAGTTGCTCCCGGGCAGCCCTTCGCCCACGCACCAGGACATGGCATCCGGGTCCTGGATGTCGAGCCCGAGGTAGCGCTGGCTGGAGCGGTACAGACTCCAGAACGCGGTGGACTTGACCCACTCGTTCCAGGTGCCCACGTAGCCGCCCACGCCGCAGAGCAGGGGCCAGCGCTCGCCAACCTCCTTGGCCAGTTGAAGCAGCTGCTTCGGGTCCAGGGTCTCCGGCAGCAGCACCTGGAGGAAGCCTCGACGGCCCCGTGCCGCGTCCAGCTCCCGGTAGATGAAGCCGAGCCCTGGCGCTCCGAGGTCATCCACCAGGCGGAACGTGAACAGGTGCCTGACGCGGACATCGGCCCAGGAGACGGAGAGGGAGGCGAGCACGTCGTCGGCGACCCGAGGCGTGAAGCGGTGCCACTCCGGAAGCGTGGAGGTGGTGTACCAGGTGAGTCGCTCGGCGGGAGCCAGTTGGAGGAAGCGCCGGAGCAGGGCCGCGGCGCCCTCGGTGGCCCAGACGTAGGGCTCATCCAGGTACAGCGTCAGCCCGAGGGCATATCGGGTCAGCGTCACCTCCGGGTTCTCCGCGAGCACGTCGCCCCCCGGTCCACGCAGCTTCGACATTGTCACCGCCTCCTGGCAACACCCCGAGCGATGTACGACTATCACGAGACCGTGGCTTCAAGAGACCCAGGCGAGTTTCCCCCCGCCGCGAGGCGCGCCACACCCGAGGTGGACACACCATGAAGCTCGCACACGCATTCCGCCGGGCCAGCGGCGAGTCGGCCTGGGATTGCCATTTCCTGGCGGACCGGTGGGATGGCAAGGACTGGATGGAGGACCACGCGGAGTCGTGGGTGGGCCAGGTGGTGGACGGGCGCGTCTACACGCTGCTGGGCCAGGTGGGGTGGCTCACGTCGCTCTGGCGCTCGCCGTCGGGCACGGTCTACGTGGCCGAGGGCAGCTTCCGTCGCGGAGGGGTGCACATCAACCGCTCGGAGAATCCCTCGCGTCCGGCGTGGGAGTTCCACGAGCTGCCGTGCGTCGTGTCGGGCATCTGGGGATTGGATGACCGGTTCGTGTTGGCCTGGGGACCGCATTCACAGCAGCGCAAGGAGTCGTTCTACCGCTGGGATGGCAGGCAATGGCATGAGCTTCCCTGCCCTGGCGAGGTCTTCGCGGTGCATGGGCTGGCGCCGGACCTGGTCTACGCGGTGGGTGGGGAGGGGCTCATCGCGCGCTGGGATGGGGCGCGGTGGCATCCGGCGCCGTCCTTCACGGAGGCGGTGATGACGGCTGTGCATGTCGTCAGTAAGGATGAGATGTATGCGTGCAGCGACGCGGGGGTGCACGAAGGTAGCGTCTATGGTTGGTCGGAGGTGGCGGAGTCCCCCGGGATGTTGATGAGCGTGGCGAAGTACCGGGAGCAGGTCTGGGTGGCGGGTGGGACGTATGGGCTCTTCACGCTGCGCGGCAATCAGCTCGAGGAGGTGGAGGCGCCTGTGAAGCCCCTGAGCCTGGACACCCGGAAGCGGCTGGTGATGGCCACGTCGGAGGGGTTGGTCGACACCGAGGACGCGAAGGAGTTCCGGACCATTCCGCTCGCGGACTTCGTCGCCTGCGTCCAGGACATTCCACGCAAGTGGTGAGAGACTCGATTCACGAAGGTCAGCGAAGCCGTCCGTTCGAGGGGGACCCGACATGACAGCCAGCGCGCCCACGCCACCACCGCACACACCCGTCAACTATCTCGAGGGCGGCGGCAGCAGCTTCTTCTCCCGGCAGTGCCAGCAACTGCTCATCCAGGCCAAGCTGAACCCGGACTGGTTCGGCTCGTATGACCACGTCGCCAAGCTCAACAAGGAGGCACGGGCCAAATGCAACCGTTGGGACACGGCGACTGCCGCGGAGCATGCCGCGGGGATGAAGGACGGGACTCCGCTGGAGCGGCCCACGGCTGGTGACCGCTATCTCGCCAGTTGCCAGTCAGGCCATCTTGTCCGTGACTCCAACTTCCGGGAGAGCGGTTCGGATGACATGGGCAATGATGCGCGCGGAGACCCCTGCCGGAACGTCATCGACGGCTATGAGTCGAATCGCGCACCCGCTGTTCCCCAGCAAGGCATGGCCTCCGAGAACATGGAGCACGGACGTCATACCCGCCGGGAGAACGCGGACACCCAACGGCGGCGCTACGAGAACTCCGAGACAGGTCGGCCGGAGACAGACTACAGCCAGCGCCAACGACACGCGGATGAAGACGAACGCGTCAACCAGTACGTGAGGGAACACCGGCAGCGGTGGCGTACCTCCGAACGCGAGGCGAACCAACAACCTCCAGGACTTGCGGGGGCGAGTGGGACGGGGGCAGGAGGCTCGGCCAGCGCCTCGGGAGGGCCAGGAGGCGCCGCGGGCGCGGGCCTGGGCTCAGTGAAGTCCCCAACCTGTCCTCCGGCCGACGTCGTTGATGGGAAGTCCGCCGCCAAGTGCATCAACAACTGGCGTAAGAAGGCCGAAGCACAGATGAAGCAGAAGATGGCGGATGACATGGCCAAACATGAGCGGGACAGCACCGTTCCCGCCTCATTCACGGGTTCGCCGCCACCGCCTTCTCGCCAGGACCAGTACCAGGCTCATCTGGACCAGAACGTCCACAATGCCACCGCCAACCGAGAAGCCGCACGGGGAACGCCCGGAGAGGATGCGGCCAAGGCGGAAGTCACCAGGGCGCGGCGAGCAGCCAATACCTTCCGGAGGGGGCGCTGCCGGGCTGAACAGGCCTCGCGCCTGCGCGGCGACCCTGGAGCAGGGCCTCCGCGAACCAAGGGCAGTGCGCGCTGAGCGTCATCCCTCTATTTCAACCTGTTTTCAAAGGTCCCCTCGAATGAGCCCCACGAAAATCGATACCGTCGCCGAGACAGCCACATCCTTCATCAGCAACTACCTCGTCCAGCGCCAGTACTTCACCCCATCTGATGAACTGGACGAGAACGACGACGGCTCCCTGCGGCTCTCGCTCTACAGAGCCATGCCGGACCAGACCTCGCCCGGAACCATCGTGTACACCTTTGTCTATGGGTCGAAGGTCGAGAAGGACGGTCCCGAGCTCCAGCAGTGGGTCGAGCAGATCATGGCCGCGCTGAAGGAGGCTCATCCCGAGGTCTCTCAGTTCAAGAGCACCATCGAACTCGACGCCTGGGACTACTGAAGGCCCATTCAATGCGGGCCGCGAGCCCCATCACGCGGCCTACATCGCCTGCAGACCCCAGATCGCCATAGCCGCCGACGGAGGGCCTACAGGAAGCCACATTCGGAACTTTCCTCGAATGAGCCCCACGAGAATCGATACCGTCGCAGATACCGCCACGTCCTTCATCGACGACTACCTCACCCAACATGGGAACTTCACGCCTGATGAGGAGGTTGACTCATCGGATCCCGGCGCTCTGCGACTCTCGCTCTACAGAGCCATGCCGGACCAGACGTCACCGGGAACCATCGTGTACACCTTCATCTACGGGTCGAAGGTCGAGAAGGATGATCCCGAACTCCAGCAGTGGCTGGAGCAGATCATGGTCGCGCTCAAGGAGACCCATCCGGAGGTTTCCCAGTACCAGAGCGTCATCGAGCTGAATTCATCGGACTATTGAGCAAGCGCGCTGCTGGGCCGGTCAGTCCATGCAATCGAGAAGAAAGCCTGAAGCGGGCCTACCACGCACTCTGGGCACGGCGGACAGCGCAGCCCCAAGCGCCGTGAAAGCAGGCTCATGAGGTCTCTTCAAATGAACTCCGCGAACATCAATACCGTCGCCACCACCGCGATGTCCTTCATCAATGACTACCTCGCCAAGCATCATTACTTCACGCCCTCGGACGAGGCGGACGAGGCGGACGAGGCGGACGAGAACGACGACGGAGTCCTGAGGTTATCACTCTACAGGGCCATGCCAGACATGAACTCGTCGGGGACCATCGAGTACGTCTTCATCTATGGGGCGAAGGTCCGGAAGAACAGCCCCGAGCTCCAGCAGTGGGTCCAACAGATCATGGATGCATTGAAGGAGACTCATCCGGAGGTCTCCCAGTTCGAGAGCGCCATCCGGCTCAACGCCTGGGACTACTGAGCCTCTACTCCACCCTGAGCAACGAACCCCACCGCGGGTGGCGACGAGCGCGCCACCCGCGGAAGGAAGCCCGGCTCACTCCATGGCGGAGACGACCTGCGCGTCACACGTGGTCGGGTTGATCCACGACTGCGCATTGTCCAGGTAGCAGAGGACGCCCTGCGTACCGTAGGCCGCCTGACCGATGGTGGCCGAACAGGTCGCGGTGCCGGCGTTGTACGTCACCGCCAGCTGCCAGAGGCACGTCTTCGCCGCGCCCGTCGGGTCCGCCGGATTGGTCGTGTAGTAGTACGTCTGCGTCACCGAGGTGGCCGGAGCAACCTCAATCTGGAAGACGCCGTTGACCGACGGCTTCGCGACGGGGCCGAGCGGGTTCGGAGGGGGAATGGGCAGGCGGACGCCGGAAAGCGTGCCACCGAAGCTGACATTGACGCCCGTCCAGTTGCCCACGGCGAAGGTCTGCAGAGGGTTCGCCAGGAGCGACGCGCCACCCTCGGCGTGACGCGCCTTCAGCTCGAAGGTCTCCGTCTTCACCGCGGTGACGTACTCACCCCGGAAGAACTCCAGCCCACCAAAGTCGAACTGCTCGGCGGCGGCGACGGACGGCGCGAGGGACAGCAGGGAGACGGCCAGGAAACGCTTCACGTTCCTCGTCATGGGTATTTCTCCTGTGTTGTCTGGTGTTGGCCTGAGCCGCAACCTTCCTAACATCGGGCTCCCTTTCATTGCAAATCACAACAAGGAAAACACGCATTTCCAGTTAAAATGGAGGATTCCAATCAGCACTTGTCTGCCATTGCCCGGACCTGGAAGAACGCCACGGATGGGTCAGCGGCGCACCCAGGTGTCATTCGAGAACCGTGGATTCGTCCGCTCGCGGACACTCATCAAGTCAGACATCGAGAGCCGTGGAAAAATCCAGACGACTCCTCAAAGACACACACCCGAACCTCCCAGTGGGGTTACGCGGAACCATGCTTCGAGCCTGGAACCCCACGTCGGATGCAGCGCCCTGGCGCGGCCCTCACCTGCTCCGGCCGCCACGTCCGCGAGCGCGTCGTGCTCGCCCCCGCTTCGAAGAGACCTGGAGGTGTGGAGCCCCGCGCGGCGGCTTCCGGACACAACGACCGCGGGAACGCACGGAGGCGCGGAGCCCCCCATCCCGGAGCCTCGAGCGCAAGCCCGCCCGCCTCCAGGGCGATGAGGCAAGCACGGGAACCCGGCCGCCCGGCGAGCAGCACGCCGAAAAGAAAAAGGGCCGGCTGCTTTCGCAACCGGCCCTTCTCAACTCTCTAGCCGACACCCAGGCTTGAACTGGGGACCTACTGATTACGAATCAGTTGCTCTACCGCTGAGCTATGTCGGCGCAAGGCGGCGCGGGAAGTACCATGGCGTTCCGGGTAGGGCAAGCCGAAATGAAGGCCCTCCCGTTTTCAATCCGGCCCAGGTGCTTCGTTCCCCAACGAACAACCCCACCCCACCGTGACATCCATGACACGGTGCATCCGCCGTCGGTGACACAGCGCGTTGCCATAAGTCCCCGTCATCGCTCCGGTTTTTCGGGAGGAAGCGTGGCGCCACGGCGGTTGAACTCGGTTGGCGCATATGCACATAAGGGCGCCGCTATCCCCGCGTCCCCGGCCCGAGCGTGGCTGGGACCACAAGGAGCCGTTTTCGACATGGCCAGCGAAGAGAACTTCATGCGCGCTCCGGCGCCGACGCCGAAGCGCACCGTCTACACCGAGGCGATGGAGATCTTCCATCGGGCCGCCGACCTCATCAAGCTGGACAAGCGCGTCCGGCTGGAGCTCGAGGAGCCCGACTACGAGCACATCTTCTATGTGACGGCGAAGCTGAAGGATCGCCTCGTGCCGCTCATCCCGGAGCGCGCCAAGCAGTTCGCGGACCTGCCGGAGACGCAGGTGCGCAACAAGGAGGGCCTGGAGGCCCTGGCCAACGGCAGCATCATCCTCAACGGCCGCGCCCTGCTGGGCTCCGACGTGGCCATCCGCCAGGGCCACCTGCGCCTGCCGGACGGCAAGGTCTACCAACTGGTCCCCGGCGAGTCCCAGCGCTTCAAGGCCTACCGCGTCCAGCACAACCAGGCCCGTGGCCCCTACAAGGGCGGCCTGCGCTACCACCGCGAGGTGTCCCTGGACCTCTTCAAGGCCCTGGCCGCGGAGATGACCTGGAAGACGGCCATCGCCGAGGTGCCCTTCGGCGGCGGCAAGGGCGGCATCCAGATCGACCCGCGCGAGTACGGCCGCGAGGAGCTGGAGGCGATCACCCTGCGCTTCATGTACCGGCTCAAGAGCCTCATCGGGCCGAACATCGACATCCCGGCCCCGGACGTGGGCACCAACCCGGAGATCATGGCGCTCCTGTACCGCCAGTTCTCCGACGGTGAGCGCGAGCGCCACAACCTGCGCGGCATCGTCACGGGCAAGGACGTGCGCATCGGCGGCTCCGAGGGCCGCGGCAAGGCCACCGGCCAGGGCGTCGCGTTCTGCATCGAGGACTACTACGCGGACCGTGGCGAGAGCGTGAAGGGCAAGACCTTCGTCATCCAGGGCTTCGGCAACGTGGGCAGCCACGCCGCCAACATCCTGGGCGGCATGGGCGCGCGCCTGCTGGCGGTCAACGACGCGGACGGCACCATCTACAACGGTGACGGCATCGACGTGCAGGCGCTCACCGCCTACGTGCAGGACCCCAAGAACCTCAAGCGCAGCGTGCTCGGCTTCCCGGGCGCCCAGCGCATCGAGAAGAAGGACCTGTGGGATGTCCAGGCGGACATCCTCGTCCCCGCCGCCCTGGGTGGAGAGATCACGGCGGACATCGCCGAGCGCCTCAAGGTCAAGCTCATCGCCGAGGGCGCCAACGGCCCCACCACCCCGGAGGCCGACCGCGTCCTGCAGAAGCGCGGCATCGAGCTCATCCCGGACATCATCGCCAACGCCGGCGGCGTGACGGTGAGCTACTACGAGTGGATCCAGAACAAGCGCATGGAGCGCTGGAGCGAGGCCGAGGTCGACCAGCGCCTGGAGCGCGCGATGAAGCGCAACTACCGCATCATCCGCGACATCTCCCGCAACCAGCCGCGCAAGACGGACATGCACGACAGCCGCCAGTACTGCGTCGGCGAGGCCGTGGACAGCCGCTGCGCCGCGATGATCCTCGCGCTCAAGCGCATCGAGGCCCACTACCTGCTCGAGGGCTTCTCGCAGTAGGCCCTCCCGCCTCCTGAAAGCACCAAGGGCACGGTTCTCCTCGTGAGGACCGTGCCCTTGTCATGTCGTGGCGCCCGCTGTGGCGGCCCCAGGCGGCCCCCTGTCCCGGGAGCGTCGTCGGGCCACCGGGCCGCTCAGCCAGGCGGCCACGCTACGAACCTCAGTGCATCACCCGCTCGCGGTCCACCAGGAGCAGCGGCGCGTCGTCGTGCGTCTCGTACGCCACGATTCGCAGCCCCACCCCGCGGCTGGAGCCCTCGCGCCCGTCCTTGCGGCCGAACGCCAGCGCCACCTGGTAGCGCACCTCGCACAGGCACGTCATCTCCGTGCCGTCCTCGCCCGCGAACGTCACCTTCAGCTTCTCCCCCAGCCCCACCGCGTCGCGGACCTCCACGAACATGCCTCGCGCGCTGATGTTGCGACCCACCCCCCTCATCATCCCGTCCTGGGTGGTGAGGTAGACGGTGAAGACCTTGTCGAAGCGCAGGTGACTGCGGCGCTCTTGCGGACGCTCGAACACTGGGGGTGCCTCCCGGCAACAGGTGGTGACAGGCACACCCTACATGGTGGCTACATGTAGGCAACTTATCTACCTACATCTACTCCCACGCACCTACGAGAAGGCTGCTCCCTGTTGCGCGGGACATGGCACCATCCGGATTCCCCCCGTACCCCGGAGCCCCTCGTCTTGAGCCGCTTTCTGGTCGCCGCTGTCGCCCTCCTCCTGCCCACCCTGGCCCTGGCCGACGTGGACCCGCGCTTCGCCAAGCTGCGCGACGAAGCCGAGCCGCTGGGAGGCCTGGGGGCCTTCCTCGAGAAGTACATCGGCGCGTGTGAAGGGGCGCTGGTGGACCCGAAGTGCAAGTCGGACGCGGAGGCCTTCCGCAAGAAGTACCAGGGCAAGCGGCTGTACATGATCATCGGCGAGGACGACGCGACCATGCTGTCGCCGGGGCCGTACAACCCGGGCGCCGGGGAGTACACCATCAACATCACCCCGTTCTTCCCGGGCGGCCGCTACGCGCTCACCCACGGCGCTCCGAAGAAGCAGGACGGCAACGGCAACCCGGTGCTGCCCTTCCTCACCGTCACGGGCACGCTGCCGGAGGGGTGGAACGGCTCGCTCTTCTCGCGCATGTTCTCCATGCGGCAGGTGCGCGCCCAGGTCGTCTTCACGCCGCAGGCCGTGTGGTCCCTGCCGAAGAAGGGCGGCGGGAAGAACCACGGCGTGACGGCCCGCATCGACGGGCTCATCCTCACCGAGGGCCGCACGGGCCACCCGCTCGGCCTGTGGCTCAACGGCAAGGACGCCAACGCCAGCCGCTAGGCGGACGTCCTCGGGGGCTCCCTCACCGGGCGATGGCCAGGTACTGCTGGGAGTCCCCGCGCTTGACGCGCAGGAGGATGCTGGCCCCGGAGCTCCCCTTGGAGAGGGCCGCGCGCACCCCGGCCGCGTCCTTCACCCGCTTGCGGTTGACCTCCGTCACCACGTCGCCCATGCGCAGCCCCGCCGCCTCCGCGGGGCTTCGGGGCGACACCGCGGACACCAGCGCCCCGTCCCAGGCCACCTGGTTGAGCGGCGCGGCCACCTCGGGCGTCAAATCCCGCAGCGTCAGCCCCAGGTCCTCGTCGCTCGTCACACGCTGGACCAGCCCCTCGGCGGCCTCCTGCGCGGGGCGCTCCACCAGCCGCACCGCCACCTCCTGCGTCGTCCCCTGGCGCAGCAGCGTCAGCTTCGCCTCCGTCCCGGGCGCCAGCAGCGCCACCTTCCGGAGCAGTTGCAGGTAGGAGCCGATGGTGCGCCCGTTCACCGCCACCAGCCGGTCCCCGGAGCGGATGCCGGCCGCGGCCGCGGGGCTGCCCTGGTAGACGTCCTTCACCAGCGGGGCCCGGCGCTCGGCGCTCTCCCGGTCGTCGTTGACGATGACGCCCAGCCAGCCGCGCGTCAGCTTCCCGTTCTCCCGCAGGTTCGGCAGCAGGTCCTTCACCAGGTTGATGGGCACCGCGAAGCCGATGCCCTGCCCCTGGCTGATGATGGCCGTGTTCACCCCCACCACCTCGCCCTTCATGTTGAAGAGCGGCCCGCCGGAGTTGCCCGGGTTGATGAGCGCGTCGGTCTGGATGAAGTCGTCGAACTGGCCCACGCCCAGCACGCGCTCCTTGGCCGAAATCATCCCGTGCGACACCGAGTGGTCCAGGCCGAAGGGGTTGCCGATGGCCACCACCCAGTCCCCCACCTCCAGCCGGTCCGAGTCCCCCAGGTAGAGCGCGGGCAGGTCCCCCATCTCCGAGCCGCTGAGCCTCAGCAGCGCCACGTCCGTGGACGCGTCGCGGCCCACCACCTCGGCGGAGAACTCTCGGCCGTCCGACAGGCGCACGGCGATCTTGCTCGCCCCCGACACCACGTGGCTGTTGGTGACGACCAGCCCGTCGGGCGTCAGCACGAAGCCCGAGCCCGTCGAGCGCTTCATCCCGGCAAGGCCACTGTCCCGGGGGCTCACCGTGGTGATGTTGACGACGCCCGCCTCCACCGCGCGGATCAACGGCGCCAGCGACGTGGGCGGCACGAAGGCGGGCAGGCCCGTCTCCCCGGCGGGGCGCTCGCGCCACAGGCCCAGCGCGCCGCCGGGGCGGGCCTCACCCGAGCCCTGGTACGAGAACCAGGCGGCGTGCTCTCGCATGCGCGCCTGCAGCCAGGGCCCCACCGGCCCCTCCTCGGCGGACGCCGTCAGGGGGAGCACGGCCACGGACAACAGGACGAAGAGCAGTCGGGAAGCCACGAGGTGGCAGCTTATACGGCGGCGCATGACGAGCGACGGGAACAACCCGCCCCGCCGCCGTCTTCCTCGTTTTCCGGTGGGGACGTCCTCAGGCCTGGGCGGGCGCCACGTACTTGGCCACCTTCACCCGGGCCGGGCGGATGACGCGCTCCTTGAGCCGGTAGCCCGCGCGAATCTCCGCCACCACCTTCTGGTCCTCGTCGGGCGAGGTGGTGATCTCCATGTCCGTGGCCTCGGCCACGTTGGGGTCGAACGGCTGCCCCGTCACGCTGATGCGCTCGATGCCCATGCCCTGGGCCTTGCTCAGGAGCGAGTCGCGGATCATCCGCACGCCCTGCGCCAGGGGCGAGTTGTCCTGGCCGCTCATGGAGAGCGCCCGGTCCAGCTCGTCGATGGCCTCCAGGAGCGCCACGGCCACGTTGCCGCGCTCCACGTCCATCATCCGCTCGCGCTCGCGGGTGAGCCGCTGCTTGAACTCCTCGCGGTCCTTGTTCACCGCCTGGTAGGCGCGCGCCAGCTCGTCCACCCGGCGCCGGGAGGACTCCAGGTCGGCGCGCAGCCGCTCCTTCTCCGCGTCGGCCGCCTCGGAGACCACGTCATCGGCGGGCGTCCTGGCCTCGGCCTCGCCCGCCGCACCGGCCTCCGGGCCCGGCGGACCTCCGCCGTTGGCGGACTGGGCGTGCTGGGATTCCTGGGAGGGGTCGGAGTGCGAAGGACCGGACATGTCGAACCTGAAGTCGAGGTGGAAGAGCGCGCTTCACGCGCGGGTAGGCGTCAACAGGCGCAACCTAACCGCGCGCGAGTGCGTGTCAACGAGCGGAGCTAGTGCTCCTGGGCGGCGGGGGACTCGGCCATGAACCCATGGTCGACCTGTCCCGTCACCTCGTCGATGATCTCCACCTGGGCGGCCCGCAGCGAGTAGTAGAGGAGCCAGCGCTCCGCCGCCGTCAACGTCCCCGCCGGCAGCGCCTCCTCTATCTCCTGAACCGTGAGCCGCCCCTCCTTGAGCCCCTTCGCGAAGAGGGCCTTCCGGGCCATGTAGCTCTTGCCGATCCTGTTCTCCACGGCGACGCCTCCTTTAGGTCTCAAGATAATTTCGCCCCCCGGACACCGCAGGAATGCGCGGTGGCGGGGGGCGTGGGCCAGGCCGGAGAGCAGGCGCCCGGACGTCGGCTACGAGTCCAGGGGCTTGTCGGCGTGCTGCGTCGGCGGAGGCGGCTCCTCGTTGCTGCCCACCGGGTGGGCGGAGATGACCTGGCGGGCCTCGGGGTGCAACAGCCCCCGCTGCGCCAGCACCTTGGGGCCGAGGATGGTCACCATCGTGTCCTCCTCCACCACCTCCACCGCCAGCAACCGGGCCGCCAGCGCCTGCACCTTGTCCCGGTGCTTGCTGAGCACCTCCCGGGCCCGGTCCAGCGCCTCGCTGACGAGCTTGCGCACCTCCTCGTCGATCATCCGCGCCGTCTGCTCCGAGTACGTCCGCGACTCGGGCAGGCCCGCGGAGCGCAGGAAGTTGGGGCCGTGGTCCGCGCTGAGCGCGACGGGCCCCAGCGTGCTCATGCCGTAGTCGCGCACCATCATCTTCGCGACCTCGGTGGCCTGCCGGATGTCGTTGGACGCGCCGGTGGACACCTCGCCGATGAAGATCTCCTCCGCGGCGCGGCCCCCCATCATCCCCGCCATCTTGTCGCGCAGCTCGTCCAGCGACATGAGGTAGCGGTCCTCCAGGGGCAGCGACATGGTGTAGCCCAGCGCCGCGAGACCGCGCGGGATGATGGAGACCTTCGTCACCCGCTCGGCGTGCGGCAGCATCCACCCCACCACCGCGTGGCCCGCCTCGTGGTGCGCGACGATCTCCTTCTCGCGCTCGTTCATCCGGCGGTTCTTCTTCTCCAGGCCCGCGACGACGCGCTCGATGGCCTCCTCGAAGTCCGCCCGCATCACCGCGTCGCGGTTGCGTCGGGCCGCCAGCAGCGCCGCCTCGTTCACCACGTTGGCCAGGTCCGCGCCCGCGAAGCCCGGCGTGCGCGAGGCGATGGTCTTCAGGTCCACGTCCGGGCCCAGCTTCACGCCGCGGGCGTGGATCTCCAGCACCCGCTCGCGACCGCGCTTGTCCGGACGGTCCACCAGCACCTGCCGGTCGAAGCGGCCCGGCCGCATCAGCGCGCTGTCCAGGATCTCCGGACGGTTGGTCGCCGCCAGGATGATGAGGCCCGCGCGGCTGTCGAAGCCGTCCATCTCCGCGAGCAGCTGGTTGAGCGTCTGCTCGCGCTCGTCATGGCCGCCGGCCACGCCCGAGTTGCGGCTCTTGCCGATGGCGTCCAGCTCGTCGATGAAGATGATGCAGGGCGCCTTGGCCGTGGCCTGGGCGAACAGGTCGCGCACGCGGGCCGCGCCCACGCCGACGAACATCTCCACGAACTCCGAGCCGGACAGGCTGAAGAACGGCACGCCCGCCTCGCCCGCCACCGCGCGCGCCAAGAGCGTCTTGCCCGTGCCCGGCGGACCCACCAGCAGCACCCCCTTGGGGATGCGGCCACCCAGGCGGCGGAACTTCTCCGGCGTCTTGAGGAACTCGACGATTTCGCGCAGCTCGTCCACCGCCTCGTCCACGCCCGCCACGTCCTTGAAGCCCACGCCGGTGTCGGCCTCCGCCTGCACCTTGGCGCGCGTCTTCCCGAAGCTCATGACGCTCTGCGGGCCCTGGCCGATGCCGCCGGCCACCCGGCGCATCATGAAGCTCCAGAAGAGGAAGAACAGCCCCAGCGGCAACAGCCAGATCCACAGGGCCTCGCCCAACCCGGACTGCGGCACCGCCTCGAACTGGACGCCCTTCTGCTCGAGCAGCGGCACCAGCGACTCGTCCCCCTGGACGCGGTAGGCCATCCACGGCAACGCGCTGGGCTCGCCTCGCAGCGGACGCTCACCCTGCGCCGGCGGAGGCGGCTGGGCGGTGTCCTTGAGGAAGCCCTTCACCCACTCGTTGGAGATCTGGACCCGGCTGAAGTTGCCGGACTCCACCGCGTCCCGGAACTGGCTGTAGCTCACCCGGCGGACGCCCGCGTCCTGGAACACGTTCCGGAAGAGAAGGAAGCCCAGGACGAGCAGCAGGATGTAGCCCAGCGGTGAGCCGAACTTGAACCCCTTGCCCGGCGTCCCTGGCTTGTCGGACTTCTTTCCCCGCGGGCCCACACCCGGCGGGAGCTCCTGTGGCTTCATCGTCGGCACGCTCGCCCTCCCCCTCCCCGCTCATTCGGGCCCCGTGCCCGGATGGCGTCACACTCAGCCGGGCAAAGATGTTCACCGGCGCCAGAGCGTCAACCCGCTGGACGGTTTCCCTGCACCCCGGACGCACCCGAGTCGCGAGATCAGCGACACCCGACGCGCCACAACGGTTGACCGGTGAACTCCGTCCCCAGCAGATACCCCTCGCCATCCGACAGGTACGACACCGCCTCGGCCTGCGCCTGGGGTCCGGCCGGCACCTCGACGAGCGAGCCCTTCAAGAGCGACTCGAAATCCTCCGCCCCCGGCTGGCGCAGCTCCCACACGCGCGAGTAGGTGCGAATCAGCATCCGCTGTCCGGAGGCCTGCAGCGACGCGCCCGTCGTCGCGCGGTCCACGCCCCCGGGCGCCTCCAGCGCTCCCAGCTTCGTCGCCTGGATGGCGGCGCCGGGCTTCAGGCCGTCCAGCGCGAAGACCTCCCCCAGCGAGCGCCGCGTCTTGGTGAGGACCATGAGCCGCCCCGAGCGCGCGTCCGCCACCAGCGCCTCCACGTCATGGGCGCCGTCCGGATAGGTGAAGGCCAGCACCTCCACGGCCACCGTCGCGTCGCCGAGCGCGTCCGGCTCCGGCAGCCGGTACAGGCGCACCTGGTCGCGAATCTCGAAGTTGTCGCCCGTGTCCGCCAGGAAGACACACGTGCGCGTCTCCCCGGGTGAGCAAGGCCCCACCGCCACGTCCTCCAGATCCCGGGGCTGGGCGCCGGTGAGCTTCAGCCGGGCCCGCACGCGGCCGGTCTCGTCGATGGCGAACAGCTCGAAGTCGTTGCCGGAGTCGTTGTGGGCCCAGAAGACGCCGGGGAAGCGGCGGCTGGCGGCCAGGCCGGACAGCTCCGGCAGCTCGGAGGGCACCTCACCGGTGCGCAGCGGCACGCCGTACCAGGTGCACCCGGGCAGGCCCGTCGCCGGGGGCTGGGCGCCGGCGTCCTCGACGCCCGAGTCGGGCGGCAGGGGCTTGGGGCTGGAGCAACCGGCGAGCCCCATCCCCACGAGGAGGGCCCAGGTCCAGCGGGGCCACACGTCAGGAGTCCAGGTCCAACAGCTTCGCCAGCGTCTTGGCGTCCGCGTCGGGGAAGCGGTACTGCGACATCTCCTCCAGCGTCACCCAGCGGTGGTCATGCACGCGCAGGTGGCGGATGTGGTGCTCGGCCTCGGCCAGACGGCAGCGGAACACCCGGAAGTCGATGTCGTAGGTGGGATACTCGTGGCGGGTGTGCATGGCCTGGTCGAGCACCTCCACGGCCACTCCCATCTCCTCATGGATCTCCCGGATGAGCGCCTCGGGGTCGCTCTCCCCCTCTTCCACCCGTCCGCCGGGGAACTCCCACAGCAGGGGGAGCGACGCGGTGGGGGGGCGCTGGGTGATGAGGTAGCGTCCCTGCTCGTTCTCGAGCATCGCACCGACGACGCGGACGTGGCGACGGGCCATTCGCTTCTCCTGACTCCTGGGCAGGCCAACGAGGGAGGGGCGGCCTAACACAGCCCTCGCCCGGCGCCAATGCCACAGCCCCCATTCAGGCAGCCTAGGCACGCCCCAGGCAGGCGCCCAGCCCTCCTCCAGGGTGGCACTCCACCCTGCGCCGGGCACCCCGCCGGCCGAGGCCTCCCCGGCTCCGACTCCAGCCCCACGTCAGTGTTGGAGGCCGGGCGTCGGCGACAAAGCATGTGGTGAATTGGATGACGAGCGGGCCGGATGGCGTCATGCTCGCATCCATGAAGACGAGTCGCGCGGAAAGGGCCGAGGTGCTCGGGGCGGCACTGAAGGCCGCCCGCCAGGCGAAGGGGTTCGGCATGGAGGAAGTCGCCGAGCGCCTGGAGATGCCCGTGGAGGTTCTTTCCCGAGTGGAACGCGGGGTGATGGTGCCCACCATCTCCACCCTGGTACGGCTGTGCATCATCCTCCGGTTGGATCCGGACAATCTGCCGGAGGAGCTGCCGGAGATGAGTGACTGAGGATGCGTCCGGAAGCGCGCCGGGACGAGGGCTGATGGCCCCGACCGGCGCCTGACGGATGGACGGGGGCGTATCGGGGGAGGTCTTCCGTCCATGCCGCCGAGAGGCGATGCTTCGACGGGCCCGCTCGCACGTCGGACTCTCTCTCCCCCCTCGCCGCCGCCATCGATGCGCTGTCCCGCCTGTCATCGCCGTGTGGTGGAGCACTGTCCCCTCCACCCCTCGGCCGAGCTCCCGCCGAGAGTCCCCCCGGCCCCCCTTCCGGACGTCCCGGGGTACCAGCGGGGCGTCTCCGTGGGACGAGGCGGCTTCGGGCGTGTGCTCGCCGCGCGGCGGGAGTCCGACGGCCGGCCCGTGGCCCTCAAGGTGCTGGAGCCGCTCGCCGCGGAACGATTGGCGCGGGAGCTGGAGGCACTGCGACGCATCGGCCCGCCCGTGACGCCGGAGCTGCTGGGCGAGGCCCGCACGCTGACGGGTGAGCCCGTGGTGGTGATGGAGCTGATCGCCGGGCAGACGCTCGCGCAGCGGTTGGCGGAGCTGCCCCGGTCGGGCGCGATGCCGTGGGAGGAGGCGAGGCCGGTGATGCTCGCCCTGGCGCGCGCGCTGGCGCGGGTGCACGCCGCGGCAGTGGTGCACCGCGACCTCAAGCCGGAGAACATCATGCTCTCCGGAGAGCGGCTGGTCCTGGTGGACTTCGGGCTGGCGCGCCTGGGCGCGGAGCGGGACGCGGCGCCCGCGCCGACGGTGACAAGGACCGGGCAGCGCCTGGGCACGCCCGAGTACATGGCGCCCGAGCAGTGCCTCGATGCGCGAGCCATTGATGCGCGCGCGGACCTCTACGGGTTGGGCGTCGTCTTCTTCGAGCTGCTGTGTGGGCGTCCGCCGTTCGTGGGAGACACCGCGTCGGTGCTCCAGGCGCATGTCGCCCGGAGGCCACCGGTGCTCTCGAAGCTGGCGCCGTGGGCGGTGCCGCTCGAGTTGGATGCCCTGGTGTCCCGCTTGCTGGCGAAGGCCCCGGAGGAGCGCGGGCCCGGCGCGGCGGGTGTGGCGGATGCGCTCGAAGCCGTGCCGCGGAAGGGGACCTCTGGGAGGCCACGGGGCAGCGCGACGCAGGGAGCGGGCGTGGCGGATGCGCTCGATGCCGAGACCTGGGCGAGGACCTCCGCACCGCCGCAACTCAGCTCGACGCAACGGGCGGACGTGGCGGATGCGCTCGATGCCGAGACCGGGGCGAGGACCTCCGCACCGTCGCAACTCAGCTCGACGCAAAGGGCGAACGTGGCGGATGCGCTCGATGCCGAGACCGGGGCGAGGACCGCCGCACCGCCGCAAGTCAGCTCGACGCAAAGGGTGGTCGTGGCGGATGCGCTCGATGCCGAGACCGGGGCGAGGACCTCCGCACCGCCGCAAGTCAGCTCGACGCAAAGGGTGGTCGTGGCGGATGCGCTCGAAGCCAAGACCTGGGCGAGGACCTCCGCACCGCCGCAACTCAGCTCGACGCAACGGGCGGACGTGGCGGATGCGCTCAACGCCGAGACCATTTCGAGGGCCGCAACCCCGCCACTGCTCAGCGCGACGCAAGACGCGGACGGGGTCCTGATGGGGACCTCCGCGCCAGTGCTGGAGTCTCCCGAACCGCGCACGGTCGCCACGACGGGTGAGAGCCCCCCGGGCCTTTCGGAGACCTCCGCACAACGAGCCAGGGACGTCGCCCTGCTGGGCGTCAAGACGCCGCTCGATGTCCCCACGCTGCGCGGACTGCTCACCAGCACCGGCGCGGAACTGGCGCGCATGGAGCCGGGGCTCGCCATCTTCGCGTTTCCCCATGAGCCCCAGGTCGAGTCGGGGCTGCGCGCCGCGCTCAAGGCCGCGGAAGCCCTGACGAGCCAGCTTCCTCCCGGCTCGATGCGCGTCGTGCACCAGGCACGGCTCCGCGTGCGCGAGCGAGGTGGCCGATGGGTTCTCGGTGGCGTCGCGCTCGAACAGGTGGGCAGGTGGTGGCCCGAGCCCGCGGCCCCATCCGACACACTCCTGCTGACCGCCGAAGCGCGTGAAGGACTCGGCGCGCTCGACCCTGTCAGCACACCCACGCCATCGGACCTCGCCCCCCTCCCCATCGCCACCGTGCAGGGCCGCGACGCGGAGCTGGACTGGCTGCGCGCGCGCATCACGAAGGTGCGCGAGCAGCGCTCGCCCATGCTGCTGACCCTGCTGGGCGACGAGGGGCTCGGCAAGACGCGGCTGTTGACCGAGCTCCACGGTGAGCTGCTGACAGCAGGCACTCTGTCCACCCTGCTGGTGGGAGCGCAGCGGGACGAAGGCAGCGCCACCGAGAGTGGCTTGGGTCACCTCATCTCCACCCTCCTCGGCCTGCCGCCAACCACCTCTTCTGACGAAGGGGTGAGCAGGCTCATCGAGAGCACGAACACGACGCTGGACCTGGCGACCGCGCATCCCGCGGCGCGCAGACAGCACCTCGCACGAGCGCTCGCGTCGCACCTGCGCCGCCGTGCCGAGGAGCGCCCCCTGGTGCTGCTCGTGGACGATGCGGAGACGCTGGACCCCACCGCGCTCGACGCGCTGGAGCTGGCCACGCTCTCCGGCCTCACCTCGCCGCTTTGCATCGTCCTCACTGGACGCCCTCGACTCCTGGAGCTGCGCCCATACCTCGGTGAGCGCGCGGCGGATAGCGCCCGGCGCACGCTTGCGCCCCTCGATGACGAAGCCGCGAGCCATGTGCTGCGGCAGCTCCTGAGTCCCGTGGATGTCCCCGCGGAGAGCATGCTCCGTGAGCTGGTGGAGCGCTGTGGCGGTTCGCCGCTGCGCCTGGTGGAGACGGTCCGCGCGCTGAGGGCCGCCGGCGCCATCCGGACTCGCGCCGGAGGAGGAGGCTATCTCGCGGCGGAGGCCCTGGATGCGCTGGCCGTGGAGAGCCCGGACGAGCGCGTGGCGGAGCGCGGCCTCCTCGCCCTGCCCTCCGGGCTGCGCGCGCTGCTCCAGGTGGCGGCCGTGCTCGGCGAAGACGTGCGCTGGGAGGAGCTGTCCGCCACGCTCACCCGGCTCGACGGGAGCGAAGCGCTGGACCTCTCCCTGGACCCGGGCGTCGGACTGGAGCGACTGGCGCGGCTCGGGATGCTCGAGCCCCGAGGCCCCCGCCGCTGGCGCTTCGAGCACACCCTGTTGCGCGAGGCCTTCGCCGCGAGGCTGCCTGGAGCGCTCCGTCGCCGCATCTCCTCCGCCGCCCTGGAGTCCCTGCCCGACGCCCCCTTGCCCCGGCGCGCCCGATGGGCCGAGGGCGCGGGCGAGACAATCCTGGCGCTCGAGCTCCACCACGCCCTGGCGGAGTCGAGCCGCCGTGGACACCGGTTGCTCGAGGCCGAGCGCCACTTCTCCGCCGCGTTGGAGTGCGCGCCTCGCGAGCATGACGTGCGTCGACTGGAGCTGCTGTCGGGCCGGGGCCGCGTCCGCTACCGGCTCCAGCGCATCGACGACGCCCTCGAAGACCTGCGTGAGGCGCGGCGAATCGCCGTCTCGCGAGGCGCCGTGCTGCGCGAAGCGGACCTGCTCCTGGAGGAAGCCACCGCGCTCGACTGGCGGGACGACACGGACGAGTCCACCGCCCTGCAGGAACAGGCGCTCCAGTTGCTCGGAGAGCCCGTCCCCTCCGAGCTGGCCGCGCGCCACGCCCTGGCCAAGGCGCGCGCCTTCGTGCGTCGGGAGGACATCACGGGGGCCATCGCGCCCCTCGAAGAAGCCGTGACGCTGGCACGCGCGACGGGCGACGAGGAGACGGAGGCCATCGCCCTGGCCATGCTCGGCGCGATGCTGGGTTGGACGGGGCAGCTCGACGACGCCGAGCGCCGCTTCGCCGAGGCCATCGCACTTTGCGAGTCCACCGGAGACACGCTGCACCTGGGGGTCGCGCTCAACAACCGCCTGGTGCTCCACGTCCAGCGTCGCGACGTGGCGGGGGCGCGCACGGACCTGGAACGCGCGGTGAGCCTGGGACGCGAGCTCGGCAACGTGCAGATAGAGCGCACCTCGGCGTTCAACCTCGCCGTGCTCCTGGGCTACCAGGGCCTCGCGGAAGAAGCCCTGCCGCTGGCCAGACGCGCGGGAGTGCTCAGCCAGCGCTGCTTCCCCCACTCCATGGCGCAGGACGCGTTGCTCGTGGCGCGCCTGTGCTGCGAGCTGGGCGACCTGTCCGAGGCCACGAAGCAGCTCGCGTGGCTCGATGAACAGGCCTCACGCGTGCGCCTCACGTCGGCGGACCAGCTCATGGGCGAGGTGGTGCGCCGCGTGGTCGCCGAGTCCTCGGCCTCGGTGCCCTACTCCCGCGAGCATTGGGAGGCCCAGGTGGAGGCCTCGCGAACACGGATGCCGCCCGATGAACGGATGGAGGTCCTCGTCTGGGCGGCGCGAGCGGCCCGTGCGGCGGGCGACGACGAAGCGTTGGGTGCCCGGGTGGCCGAGGTCGAGCAGACCGCGCATGAGGCTCCACTCTGGACCTCGCGTGTGCGAGGGCTCGAGTCGGCCGTGAAGGGCCAGTGGCCGGATGGCGCTCCCGCGAGCACGCGTGCCAAGACAGGTCCATAGGCACCCGATGGGACGTCCTGGAAGGACGCGAGCGCAGCGGATGGAGGGCCGGAATGAGTGAGTGGGACAAGCGCGAGGGCAACGCCCAGGTCGCCCTGTACGGCGACGAGCTGGAGCCCGGAGCCCTCGTCGGCGCGTGGATGGTGGAGCGGCGGGTCCACTCCGGCATCACCGCGTCGCTCTATCGCGCCATCCACCTGGACACCCGGACGCCCGCCGCCGTGAAGGTCGTGCGGGCCCACCTCAACCACGTCAGCGAGGTCCTCCTGCGCTTCAGGCAGGAGGCGGACACCCTCCTGGCGCTCGACCATCCCCACATCGTCCGCGTGCTGGAGTACGGGGAGCTGCGAGACGGAAGGCCCTGGCTCGCCATGGAGTTTCTGGAGGGAGAGAGCCTGGACCGGTGGCTCTCCCAGCAAGGCCCCTTCTCGCTCGCCGAGGCCCACACGGTGATGGAGGAGCTGGGGAGCGCGCTCGCGGCGGCACATGGGCAGGGAATCCTGCACCGCGACCTGAAGGCCCAGAACGTGATGTTCCTGCCGCGCCCCGAGGGCTTCACGGTGAAGCTGGTGGACTTCGGCATCGCCAAGGTGGCGCCCCTGTCCGGAGGCACGGCGCTGACCACCGCGGGCGCGGTGCTCGGAACTCCGGTGGCGATGGCGCCGGAGCAGATCCTCGGCCACCCCGTGGACACGCGCACGGACCTGTACGCGCTGGGCGTGCTGCTCTACCAGCTGCTCGTGGGACGCCCCCCGTTCGACGGCGAGAGCGCGGTGGAGGTCGAGGAGCAACACCTGCACGCGCCTCCGCCCCGCTTGAGCGAACACGTCCGGGTGTCCGCGGCGTTGGAGGCGGTGGTCTCACGCTGTCTGGCCAAGAGGCCCGAGGAGCGTTGGCCGGACGTGACGAGCTTCCTCGCGGCGCTGCGCGCGGCGCTCATCGCATCCTCCGACTCCAACACCTGGGCCTCGGCGCTGTACCTGGACCTGCGCTTCGCGACCTCGGACGTGGACCCGACGGACGAAGCGCTCGACGCGAGGGACGCCGCGCTCGACGCGGGCCGTGAGCTGCTGGAGTCCGAGGGGTGGACCCTGGCGCTGGAGGGAGGCAATGCCCTGCTCGCGTGGCGCGCGCTGTCCGACGAGGCGCCGGCGCGGGCGCTGGAGCAACGGGGTTGTCGGCAGCTCGCCGAGCGGCTCCTCGCGCGTGTCCTGGAGCTCGCGGGGACGGAGCTCGAGACGCGCGTCTATCTGCACGCCGAGCCCGGAGCGCTCTCGATGGATGCGCGAGGCGCGCGGCAGCTCGCGGGGAGTCCCCTGGCCCGGCTCGAGGGTTGGACCACGGGTGGCGTGCCCGGCCAGGTGACCGAGCACGCGGCGCGCTAGCTACGTCCGCAGTCCGCGCTTGCGCAGCAGCCGGTAGAGGTACACGCGGTCCATCTCCGCCGCGGTGGCGGCCTGGGACACCTTGCCGTGGTGAAGCTGCATCAGCGCGTCCAGGTACTCGCGCTCGAAGATCTCGAGCGCCCTGCGACGTGCATCCGCGTAGGGCTGCTTCGGGTCCACCAGGCTCCCCATGACCCCCTGGGCGCCCACGGTCTCGGTCTCGGGCGGCAGCGCGTCCTGGAACACGAGGCAGCGCTCCAGGTGGTTGCGCAGCTCGCGTACGTTGCCGGGCCACGCGGCGTGCTGGAGCTGGTTGATGAACTCGGGCGTGTTGAGCGCGGAGACCTGCTCGGGCGCGGCGCCGAAACCCGCGAGGATGCGCTCGGCGATGGCGGGGATGTCCTCGGGGCGCTCGCGCAGCGAGGGGATGAGGATGCGCACCACCGCGAGGCGGAAGAAGAGGTCCGGCCGGAAGCGGCTCGCGTTCACCTCCGCGCGCAGGTCCCGGTGGGTCGCCGCGATGACCCGCACGTTGACGGGCTGATACGTGTTCGCGCCCAACCGGCGAATCTCGCGCTGCTCCAGCACGCGCAGGAGCTTGGGTTGCAGCTCCGCGGGCATTTCGCCCACCTCGTCGAGGAAGATGGTGCCGCCGTCGGCCTCCTCGAAGGCGCCGATGCGCCGCTGGAGCGCGCCGGTGAAGGAGCCCTTCTCGTGCCCGAACAGCTCGCTCTCCAGCAGGTTGCCGGGGATGGCGCCGCAGTCGACCGTGAGGAAGGGACCGGCGGCACGCGAGCCCGCGCGGTGGATGGCCAGCGCGGCGCGGCTCTTGCCGGTGCCCGTCTCACCCTCCAGGAGCACGGTGGCATCACTGGCCGCGGCGCGCTCCATGAGCGCGAAGCTGGCGCGCGCGACGACCGAGGTGCCCACCAGCTCGCCGAAGGCGGTGCGCTCGGAGATCAGGAGCCGGTTGCTCTCCGCGCTGAAGTCGAAGCGAAGGCTGACGCGGCCCAGGCGCAGCACGCTGCCTCCGCGCAGGTAGGCCTCGCGCACGTGGACGCCGTCGAGCACCGTCCCGTTCAGGCTGTCGAGGTCCCGCACCCGGGCGCCATCACGCTCGATGCGCACCTCGCAGTGGAAGCGCGAGACGGTGGGCTCGTCGATGACGAAGTCGTTGAGCCCGTGCGAGCCGATGGAGAAGGTGTCCGCGTTGGAGTCCTTGTAGACGCCGGGCTGGGGGCCTTCCAGGAGCGTGACCCGGAAGCGGCGGACCGCGCCCATGAAGCCGGGGCGTCCGGTACCCGTGGGTCGGGTCTGCTGGGCGTCCTCGCCCTTGGAGGGTAAGCGGTCTGCCCCGGGGGGACGCTCGGAGGTACTCATGAGCATCCCACGCTAGCACGGTAGACTCGGGGCCATGGCCTCCCTCCATTTCCTCGGCGCCGCCGGAACCGTGACGGGTTCCAAGTTCCTCCTCGAGCATGACGGGCAGCAGGTGCTCGTGGACTGTGGGCTCTTCCAGGGACAGAAGGAGCTGAGACAGCGCAACTGGCAACCGCTCCCGCTCCCCGCGCGCGAGCTGGACGCCATCGTGCTCACGCACGCGCATATCGACCACACAGGTGGGCTGCCGCGCGTGATTCGCGAGGGCTATGACGGCCCCATCTACACCACGCCCGGCACCCGGGATTTGACGGCCCTGCTGCTGCCGGACTCGGCGTACCTGCACGAGGAGGAGGCGCGCTACGCGAACAAGGAGGGCTACTCCAAGCACCACCCCGCCCTGCCCCTCTACACGGTCCCGGACGCCGAGCGCGCGGTGAGGATGATCGAGACCTTCGGCTACGAGCGGCCGAAGGAGATCCTCCCGGGCATCACCCTGACCTTCTATCGGGCGGGACACATCCTCGGCTCGGCTGTCTGTGTCTTCGACTTGAAGAGCACGCGCCAGCGCGTGGTCTTCAGTGGGGATCTGGGTCGCTATCAGGCGCCCATCTTGAGGGATCCGCAGAGCGTGGACTCGGCGACGACGCTGGTGGTCGAGAGCACGTATGGGGACCGGCAGCACCGCGAGCAGAAGCCGATGGAGGCGCTGCGAGACGCGGTGAAGGGCGCGTTCGACCGTGGGGGCGTGGTGGTGATTCCCGCGTTCGCGGTGGGGCGCACGCAGGAGCTGCTCTTCCACCTGCGCAACCTGGAGGAGGCGAAGCAGATCCCCGTGGTGGATGTGTTCGTGGACTCGCCGATGGCCTGTGACGCGACGCCCGTGTACCTGGCGCACCCCGAGGAGCACGACCTGGTGATGAAGTCGCTGGTGGAGCGTGGGGCCTCACCGCTGGCGACGCAGCGGACACGGTTCGTCACGTCGGCACAGGAGAGCAAGCGGCTGAACCTGCACGAGGGGCCGGCCATCATCATCTCCGCGTCCGGCATGGCGACGGGAGGCCGCGTGCTGCACCACCTGAAGCACCGGTTGCCGGACCCGCGCAACACGGTGTTGTTCGTGGGCTACCAGTCCGTGGGCTCGCGTGGGCGCAAGCTGCTGGATGGGGAGAAGGAATGCCGCATCCACGGGCAGGTGGTGCCGGTGGGCGCGGAGATCCGGACGGTGAGCGGGTTCTCCGCGCACGCGGACTGGACGGAGACGATGCGCTGGATGGAGGGGTTCGACTCGCCGCCGCGCCAGACGCTGCTGGTGCACGGCGAGCCGGACGCGCTGGAGGCCCTCCGGCGGCGGGTGCAGTCGAAGGGCTGGAAGGCGTACGTGCCGGGCTACCTGGAGAAGGTGGAGCTGGAGCTGGCGGTCTGACGCTCAAGGCCTCGGCGTGCGGGCCCCCGAGTGGAAGGAGCACCGGACGACGAAGTCCGGTGCGTTCGGGGACTCGGGGGAGACGTGTTCGAGGAACGCGGTCCGCTCGTCTCCGGTCCAGAGGTTCACGAAGTCGCCCATCCACCACTGGGAGAGGGAGCGCGCGGCGCGGGCCACGGAGTCCCGGGACACGGTGGTGAGGGAGCGCTGGGCGTCCATCAGGTCACGCACCAGTCGGGCTGGGAGCATCCAGCACTCGGCGCGAGGGATGGGCGGGACGAGGAAGAGGCAGTAGGCCGAGTCGGTGCGTGACAGCAGGCCATCGACCATTTCACGGCCGAGCCGGAAGTGGGGCAGCCACTGGCCTTCTCCACGCTGCTCCAGCTTCACGACCTGGACGAGCACCGCGCGCTCCGTGTCCACGAAGCCGTCGACCTCGGCGTTCATGATGAACGCCACCTCGGTGCCCGAGGTGCGTGAGTCCGGGACCCGGTCCGACGAGCCTCGTCTGCCTCGGCCGCGCCGCGAGCGTGCGGAGGGGTCTTCGTCGGGGAGACGTGATTCGGAAGCGGAGGTCTCCGTGGGCGCGACCAGCGGAGGCAGCGGCTCCGCCTGGGCCGTTTCGGCGGCGGCCGAGGGCTCAGCTGCGGAGGCGTCGACCTGTGAGCCGCCGTCAACCTCCGCATGGGCCGTTTCGGCGGCGGCCGAGGGCTCAGCTGCAGAGGCGTCGACCTGTGAGCCGCCGTCAACCACGCCATCAGCGGCCGGCGTGGCGATGACCATGGAGGAGGCGCTCTCGACGACGGCCTCCACCTCCCGCGGGCCCCGTGCATCGGCGGCAGGCACAGACTCCCCGACGGCCAGTCCGTCAGAAGGCCCCTCGTTCACCTCCGCGAGCGACGTTTCGTCGGAAGCCTCGACCCGCGACAGCGCCTCCGCCTCCAACAGGCGAGAGACCTCGTCCTCCATCGACAGCGATTCGTCCCCACTCCGCGCGCTCTCATCCTCGGCCATCACGGACTCGACCACGGGAGCCCAGGAGGTCGACATGTCCAACACGCCCACCGGCCCCACCTCGGTGGCCACGGGCGCGGCTGGCGCCCTCCCCCGTCCTCGCCTCGAGGGCTTCGGCGCCTCGACCACCCGCTCCGCGACACGTCGCACCGTCAGCTCAAAATCGAGCGGCGGCGGCTGGCCCTGGGCCAGCAACGAGAACAGGTCCGCCTTCACGCGGCCCAGCTCGCCACTCAGCGCCTCGAGCAGCGAGTCCACCAGCTCCACCGTGTCCTCACGGAACCGCTCCGGATAGCGCGCCGAGAAGTCCGCTTCCACGCGAGACACCGCGCCGAACAGCAGCTCCTCCAGGTCACGGTCCCTGAGCCACGTCCGGCCACTCAGCGGCACCGCACGCGTCACGTGCAGATGCCTCAACGCATCCGTGAGCGACGCCGGAGCCACCGCGCCCGTGGGCAGCGGAGCCTTCGCGCCATCCTTCGCCGTGGCCCCCTGGAACCAGCGCTGCAACGTCCGGACGCGCAGCCGAACCCGGGACGACGGATGGGCCTTGAGCCGCCGGACCTGTCGCCGGTCCGTCTCCGTCCGCGCCAGCGACAGCACCACGAGCTCCGCCTCGGACGACGCCGCGTCCGGCGCACACCACAGGAAGAACTCGATGGCCGCCTTCCGAGGCATGGGCTTGCGAGCAATCCGCTCCGCCACCTCGTCCCGCCACGCCGCCAGCTCGTCCAACCCGGGCCGATTCTCCGACCCCAGCTTGGGCCACAAGTCCGCGCACTCCTCCGCCAGCCAGCACAGGTGCGCGAAGCCCGTCGCCATCGGCTCCAGCTTCGCCCGCATCCGCTTGCGCCGCTCGAACGCGTCCGACAAGCCCTTGCGCACCGACGCGCGGAACAGCCGCTCCTCCAGCCACACCTGCGTCAGCACCAGCCCCGGCTCACCCTTGCGCAGGTTCGCCTGACAGTGGTCCAGCACGAAGCGCACGGGCCCCAGGTCCGTCAGCGTGTCGAAGTCACTGCCCACCAACGCGCCCAACGCCCCGCGCAGCCCATCCACCGGCGGCGCATCGAAGCGCGCCAGCAGCTCGCACAGGTTCTCCACCACCGCGGGCGCCCCACCCACCTCCAGCGTGCGCGCCAGCAACACCCCCGCGCGGGCACACCACTCCGGCTCCTTGCGCCCGTTCGGGTAGCACGCCAGGAACCCGCGCATCGCCCCGCGTCCATCCGGAGACGTCGCCAGCGCGAACAGCCGCTCGGCCAGCACCTCCGAGGCCTCCTGCCACGGTATCCGCGAGGCCCGCGTTCGGATGTAGTCCGCCAGCTTGTCGCGCCCTGCCTCCGCCGTCGCCGGCAGCAGCATGCGCAGCTGCTCCAGCATCCCGATGGCCTTGTTCCCCGAAGCCATCACCCGCTTGAGGTCCACCTCCACCGAGTCGAGGAAGCGAAGTGCATGCCCGTCATACGTACACGGCACGTTCCCCACCAGCGACAGCAGCGAGTCCGGGTGACGCTTCAGGTACCGCGTGAGCACCGTCGACAGCGCGGCCTCGCTCTCACGAAGCACCCGCGCCGCGACCTCCGGCTCACCCGTGCCCCGCAGGATCTCCAGCATCGCGCCCTGCCGCGACAACAACCGCTCCAGCAAGCCCGCCGGCGGCGCCGCATAGGGCCACAGAAGCTCACTGCACGAGCCCACCAGGAACAACAGCTCGCCGAGCCCGCGCTCTCCCCGGGCCAGCCGCTCCCAGGCGGCGAGCTGCGCCAGCGTCCGCTCCTCCAGCGACGCCCCGCGCACCCAATCGGCGAAGGACGTGCTCCAGCGCGCGGACGCCTCCACCGCCTCCGTGGCGGGAGTGCTCGCGACTTCCTCGTAGAGCGGCCGGAGAGACTCCGGCCACGCGGCTTCACCGGGCGGGTGCATGCGCGCTCACGGACCTCATGAAGTCGAACCCTCGACGAGGGAAGGCGCCTCGACCGACGGCGCCACGGTGATGACCACGGACTTCGAGGCCGGCGTGCGGCTCTTCTCCGCGAAGCTGTCCACCGGCACCAGCACGTTCGTCTCCGGGAAGTACGTCGCCGCGCACCGCCGGGGGATGTTGTACGGCACCACCACGAATCGCCTCGCCACCCGCGTCTCGCCCCGGAAGTGGCTCGTCAGGTCCACCACCTGGCCCTCGGTGAGCCCGCGCTCCTGGATGTCCTTGGGATGCATCAACACCACGCGCCGCCCACCCTTGATGCCACGGTAGCGGTCATCCAATCCATACACCGTGGTGTTGAACTGGTCATGCGTGCGCAGCGTCATCATCATCAACTGCCCGGGCTCCAACTCCTCGCCCGGCATGGTGTGCACCGTGAAGTGCGCCTTCCCACTCGCCGTGGTGAAGCGCCCTTCCCGAGGCCCGTTCGGCAGGTAGAACCCGCCCGGCTCCTGGACGCGCCGATTGAAGTCGGCGAACCCCGGGATGACCCGGGCAATCAAGTCCCGCACCCGGGAGTAGTCCTCCACCCATGACATCCACGGCACCTTCGAGCGCGAGCCCAACACCGCCGTGGCCAGCCGCGCGACGATCACCGGCTCGCTGAGCAGGTGCTCGGACGCCGGGGCCACCGCGCCGCGCGTGGCGTGCACCACGCCCATCGAGTTCTCCACCGTCACGAACTGAGGCCCCCCCGCCTGCACATCCCGCTCCGTCCTTCCCAGGCACGGGAGGATGAGGGCGCGCCGTCCGTGGACCAGGTGCGCGCGGTTGAGCTTGGTGGACACATGCACCGTGAGCCGGGTGCGCCGCAGGGCCCGCGCGGTGAACTCCGTGTCCGGCGTGGCCGACAGGAAGTTGCCCCCGAGCGCGAAGAACACCCGCACCTGTCCCTCGTGCATGCCGTGCAGCGTGTCCACCACGTCCTTGCCATGGTGCCGGGGAGGCTCGAAGTCGAGCTCTCGCGCGAGCGCGTCCAGGAACTCGGGCTTCGGCCGCTCCCAGATGCCCATGGTGCGGTCGCCCTGCACGTTGCTGTGCCCGCGCACCGGACACAGGCCCGCGCCCGGCTTGCCGATGCTGCCGCGCAGGAGCGCCAGGTTGACGATCTCCTGGATGTTGGCCACCGCGTTGCGGTGCTGCGTCAGGCCCATGGCCCAGCAGAAGATGATGCGCTCGGAGCGGGCCAGCAGCTCCGCGGCCGCCTGAATCTGCGGTCGCGGCACCCCGCTGCGCGCCACCACGTCGTCCCAGCTCACCGCGCTCACGTTGCGAGCGTACGCGTCGAACCCGAGCGTCTTGTCCTCGATGAACCCGCGCGCCACCACCGTGCCGGGCCGCTCGGCCTCCATCTCCAGCAGCGCCTTGCCCAACCCCTGCAGCAGCGCCACGTCCCCGTTGATGCGAACCTGGAGGAACTGGCTGTTGAGCGCCGTTCCCGGGCCCAACAACTGGAACACCTCCTGCGGATGCCGGAAGCGATTGAGCCCCGCCTCGGGCAGCGGGTTGATGCTGACGATTTCGCAGCCCCGGCGCGCCGCGGCCTGGAGCGTGGAGAGCATGCGCGGGTGGTTGGTGCCTGGGTTCTGGCCGATGACGAAGACGGCCTGCGCCTGCTCGAAGTCCTCCAGCGTGACGGTGCCCTTGCCGATGCCAATCGTCTCGCCGAGCCCCGTGCCGCTGGACTCGTGACACATGTTCGAGCAGTCCGGCAGGTTGTTCGTCCCGAACTGCCGCACGAACAGCTGGTACAGGAACGCCGCTTCGTTGCTCGTGCGCCCGGAGGTGTAGAAGCACGCCGCGTCGGGCGACTCCAGCGCGTTGAGCTCCTCGGCCACGAGCGCGAAGGCCTCGTCCCAGGAGATGGGCGTGTAGTGCGTGGCGTCTTCGCGCAGCACCATGGGGTGCGTCAGCCGCCCCTGCTTGCCCAGCCAATGGTCCGACTGCGCGCACAGCGCCGCGACGCTCCACTGCCGGAAGAAGTCGGGCGTCACGCGCTCCTTCGTGCCCTCCTCCGCCACCGCCTTCGCGCCGTTCTCGCAGAACTCCGCCACCGAGCGATGCCCCGGGTCCGGCCACGCGCAGCCCGGACAGTCGAAACCGTCCTTCTGATTCACCTTGTGCAGGAGGAACGTGCCGCGCACCGGGCCCATCTCGCCCCACGCGTGCTTCATCGAGGAGACGATGGCGGGCACGCCACCCGCCACGGTGGGAGGGAGACTGACCAGGGGAGGTCTCGGCTCGTCGGGCGGTTGGACGGGTGGCAGGGGCCGGGCCAGCGCCGCGCCCTGCCCGCTCCGGGTGTCCTCGTCGTCCCGCTGTGTCTCGGCCATGCCCGCCCTCTCCTGGTGCCCTCCGGACGACCGTCCGCTCGTGGCGCGCGCGACTCTACCGCTCCCGGGCCTCGCGGTAACGCCTGCTCGAAGCCCGTCGGGCCCCCGCTCCCCGCCCGGCCCACGCCCGGACGACCGACGAGGCGAGGCGGCGTTGCCGGGAACGCTCGCGGTCAAAACCCTCTGGAGGACAGGACCCCACGCGCGAGCCGGAATCCAAGGAGGCGGATGACATGAGTGGAAGGCGCCATGATGACCCCGACCGACGGGGCAAAGAGCGACACGGCCGCGGAGAGCACGAAGGCAGACGCCACCCGCGCAGCGAACACGAGGGCCCCCCTGCCTGGCGCGCCGGGGACCCGGGCCACCACCGGGGCCCGCCCCGTCACGAGCACCATGAGCACCATGCTCGTCCGGGCCGCGACTCCCACCGCTCGGACTGGGACGCCCGGCGCGACTTCGAGCACCCCTCCCGGGACCTCGACCGCGACCGGGACTACCGCACGCTCCGAGGCGACCGGGACTCGCTCGACTATGAAATCGACCGGGACTTCGGCGACGCGGCCAGGGCGCTGGACCGGGCCCACGAGTATGGCCGGGACTTCGACCGCGACCGCGAGATGGACCGCCGCGCCCGGCACTTCGACCCGGAGCGGAGTGCCCGACGACCGGGCTACAGCCCGAGCGGCACCTTCCGCGCGCTCGACGAGGATGCGCCACGACGCCACGGCCCGCCCGACGACCGGGGCGGCGCGCACCGGGGCCGCGGGAGGGACGCGCCGTCGGACTCGCTCCGCGGCGGGGACGTGGGCCCGGGCCACTCACGCCATGGCCGACGCGGCGCGGACACCTGGGATGAACCCGAGGCGTGGATGGACGAACTGCGGGAGCTGCGCCCTCGCGAGCGGCCCGCGGAGGCGGATGTGCGACTGGGCGGCACGCAGCCCTCGGGCCACGGACCGGGCGTGGAGAACATGGCGCCGCCCCGGGTGGGGTTCTCCACCAGCACGACGCGCGCGGACGACCACGACCTGGGCCATGGAGGCTACGCCGGAGGCGCCGTCCGCCCCCGCGCGCCCCAGGGACGCGGGCCCCGTGGCTACCAGCGAGGCGATGACCGCATCCGCGCGGACATCTGCGACCGGCTGATGCAGGAGTGGATGGACGCCTCGGACGTGGGGGTGCAGGTGCTGGATGGCGTGGTGACGCTCGCCGGGAGCGTGCGCAGCCGCGACGAGAAGCGCGCCATCGAGGACGTCACCGAGTCGGTGCTCGGCGTGAAGGAGGTCCTCAACCACCTGCGCCTCCACCGGAGCGAGGGCGTGGCGCGGCCTCCCACCTCCCAGGCGCCGCTCCAGGTGCCGGACGACGACGGCTCACTGCACTCCTGAAGCGGGCTTCGGCCCCGCGCGTCATGGACGGAGCGTGCCCGTCCCCACCTCGGGGACGGGGCGCACCCCAAGCCTCCAGCGGACACTGCGCGCGAAGGCCCTCACGGTGCTACCCCCGCGCTCCACGGGTTCGGGTAGTGTGCCGGGCCTTTCCGTCAGCCATTCCTCAGGAGTCCGTTCATGTCCCGCGTCATCCGCGCCCCCCGTGGTTCCACCCTCTCGTGCAAGGGTTGGGTCCAGGAGGCCGCGCTCCGGATGTTGATGAACAACCTCGACCCGGAGGTCGCCGAGAATCCCGCGGACCTCGTCGTCTACGGCGGCACCGGCAAGGCCGCTCGCGACTGGCCCTCCTTCGACCGCATCGTCTCCAGCCTCCAGGGCCTCGCCGACGACGAGACGCTGCTCGTCCAGTCCGGCAAGCCCGTGGGCGTCTTCCGCACGCACCCCGACGCGCCGCGCGTGCTCATCGCCAACTCCAACCTCGTGGGCCGCTGGGCCAACTGGGAGCACTTCCACGAGCTGGAGAAGAAGGGCCTGATGATGTACGGCCAGATGACGGCCGGCTCGTGGATCTACATCGGCACCCAGGGCATCCTCCAGGGCACCTACGAGACGTTCGCCGCCGCCGGCCGCTTCCACTTCGGCACCGACGACCTCTCCGGCCGCCTCATCCTCTCCGGCGGCCTGGGCGGCATGGGCGGCGCGCAGCCGCTCGCGGCCACCATGAACAACGCCGTGTTCCTGGGCGTGGAGATCGACCCGTGGCGCGCCCAGCGCCGCGTGGAGACGCGCTACCTGGACGTCGTCGCCAAGGACCTCGACGAGGCGCTGGCGATGGTGAAGGAGGCTCAAGCCAAGCGCGTGGGCCGCTCCATCGGCGTCATCGGCAACGCGGCCTCGGTGTTCCGCGAGCTGTACCGCCGCGGAATCAAGCCGGACCTCGTCACGGACCAGACCAGCGCGCATGACCCGCTCAACGGCTACATCCCCACGGACCTGTCGCTGGAGGCCGCGGCCGAGCTGCGCAAGAGAGACCCGGAGGGCTACGTGCGCCGCGCGCGCGCGTCCATGATTGAACACGTGGAGGCGATGAACGACTTCCAGGCCGCCGGCTGCCACGTGTTCGACTACGGCAACAACCTGCGCGGTCAGGCGCAGCTGGGCGGCATGGAGAACGCGTTCGAGTTCCCCGGCTTCGTGCCCGCGTACATCCGCCCGCTGTTCTGCGAGGGCATGGGCCCGTTCCGCTGGGTGGCGCTGTCCGGAGACCCCGAGGACATCCGCGTCACGGACCGCGTGGTGCGCGAGCTGTTCCCGCAGAAGGCCTCGCTGCAGCGCTGGCTGAACATGGCGGAGGAGCGCGTGGCGTTCCAGGGCCTGCCCGCGCGCATCTGCTGGCTGGGCTACGGCGAGCGCGCCAAGGCGGGCCTCGCGTTCAACGAGCTGGTGCGCACGGGCAAGGTGAAGGCGCCCATCGTCATCGGACGCGACCATCTGGACTGCGGCTCGGTGGCGTCGCCCAACCGCGAGACGGAGGCGATGAAGGACGGCACGGACGCGGTGGCGGACTGGCCCATCCTCAACGCGCTGGTGAACGCGGTGAATGGCGCGTCGTGGGTGTCCTTCCACCACGGCGGCGGCGTGGGCATGGGCTACTCGCTGCACGCCGGTCAGGTCATCGTCGCGGACGGGACCGCCGAGGCCGCGCGCCGCATCGAGCGCGTGCTCACCAGCGACCCCGGCATGGGCGTGCTGCGCCACGCGGACGCGGGCTACCCCGAGGCCATCGAGGTGGCCAAGGAGCGGGGCGTGAAGATTCCGGGCATCACCGTGTAGCCTTGTGCCTCGCCATGGCCCACCCCGCGCGCCCGAGCCTGACGCTGTTGCTCGCCCTTGCTCTCGGAGCGCTCGCGGCGTGTGCGCCCTCCGCCGTCGGCCCCATGGTGATGCGCCTGGGGCCCGGCTCGGCCCAGCAGCGGATGCTCCAGGCGGGCATCCGCACCGGCCCCCGGCTCAGCGCGCCCATCGCGGGGACGGTGCCCTCCGTCGGCACCGATGACCGCTTCCGCGGCGACGACGCGAGCTTCTCCACCCAGCAGTGGGGACTCGCCTTCGACGCCGCGATGACGTGGCCGCTCACCGAGCGGCTGCACCTGCACACGGGCCTGCAGGGCGAGATGTTCCTGCCGCTGCCCGTGCCCGGCTACGGCGTCTACGCGGGCATGTCCTATTACATCGGCTCCGAGCAGCTGGGACTCGCGCCGTCGCTCGCGGTGCGCGGGGCGTCCGACTTCGGCATCTCCTCGAGCAAGGGCGGACCGGGCAGCATGGCGGGCGCGGAGGCGACGTGTGCCCTGAGCTTCTCGCCGGAGCCCGGGGTGTCGGTCGGCCTGGTCCCCTTCGTCGCCGTGCACACGCTGTCGTCGCATGGCGTGAGCAACGGCTCGCTGTACTACGGCGGTGTCGTCGCCGCGCGCTTCACGTGGGGATGGCTGGACACCCTGGAGCTGTCGGGGGGCTTCGGTCGCGCGCGGGTCGGAGACAGCACCAGCTGGAACGTTCCCATCGTGGGTGTGCGTGGAGGTCGTTGACGTCATGGAAGCGCTGGACTTGCTGGTCCGAAACACGTCCGAGGTCCTCACCCTGGAGGGCACGCACCGCGAGCCCGCCGAGGCCGCCCTCACCTCGCGTCCCCACGCCTGCGTGGGCATCCGCGCCGGTCGCATCGCGTACGTGGGCGCGGAGGCCACGCTGCCGCCGGGCAGCGTGGGAACGGGCACGGAGGTGCTCGACGCGAAGGGCGGCTTCGTGGGCCCCGCCTTCGTGGACCCGCACACACACCTGGTCTTCGCCGGCGAGCGCTCCGCGGAGTTCGACCTGCGCAACCAGGGCGCCACGTACCTTGAAATCGCCAAGGCCGGCGGCGGCATCGTCAGCACCGTGCGCGCCACGCGCGCGGCCAGCGAGGAGGAGCTGGTGCGGCTGGCGCTGCCCCGCGTGCAGCGGCTGCTCGCGCAGGGCGTGACGGTGGCGGAGGTGAAGAGCGGCTACGGGCTCGACGTGGAGACCGAGCTGAAGATGCTGCGCGTGGTGCGCAGGCTCAACACGATGACGCCCGTGGAGCTGGTGCCCACGCTGCTGTGCGCGCACGCCATCCCCGCGGAGTACCGCGAGCGCCGCGAGGACTACGTCCGCCTCTGCATCGACGAAATCCTGCCCGCCGTCGCCCAAGAGAGCCTGGCGCGCTTCTGCGACGTCTTCGTCGAGGACAGCGCCTTCACCGTCGACGAGGCCCGCCGCATCCTCACCGCCGGCCGCGAGCTGGGGATGCAGCCGCGCCTCCACGCCGACCAGCTCACCGCCTTCGGCGCCTCCGAGCTCGCCGCCGAGCTGGGCGCCGCCACCGCCGACCACCTGGAGCAGGTCACCGACGCCGGCCTGCGCGCGCTCGCCGCCGCCAACGTCACCGCGGTGCTCGTGCCCACCTCCACCCTCTTCCTGCGCATGCGCCCCTACGCGCCGGGGCGTCGCATCCGCGACGCGGGCCTCAATGTCGCTTTGGGCACCAACGTCAACCCGGGCTCCGCCATGAGTGAAAACACGGCGTTGGCGCTGGGGCTCGCGTGTCTGGAGAACGGCCTCTCCGCAGCGGAGGCCTACTGGGCCGCGACCCGTGGCGCCGCGCTGTCATTGGGACTGCAACGACAAGGGCGGCTGGCCGTGGGTGATGCAGGCGACCTGGTGTTGTTCAGCTGTGCGTCTTTCCGTCATCTGCCCTACCATCTAGGAATAGGGCACGCGCGCACGGTGGTGAAGGCCGGGCGTGTCGTCGTCCAGCAGGAGCTGAATTCCTGCGGGTGAAGCGACGTCGATGGGTGACACGTGCGTCGCACGGGAGTGCAGGAGAACTTCCCGTCGGGGCCGGCCGTTATAAGTACCAACTGCAGCCATGTGCCGACTTTTTGGATTCAGATCGTCAGTCCCTTCCGCGGTCCACCCCTCGCTGGTGACGCAGAAGAACTCGCTCCTCATCCAGTCACGCGAGCACAAGGATGGATGGGGAATCGCCGCCTACGGCGCCGAAGCGGCGCCTGTCGTGGCCCACGGTGTGGGGCCCGCGCACAGTGACCCCGACTTCGAGCGTGTCAGCAGCCGTGTGTCCTCACACACGGTGGTGGCGCACATTCGTCTGGCGTCGGTGGGCGCGGTGGAGCTGCGCAACTCCCACCCCTTCCACCACGGCCGCTGGACGTTCGTCCACAATGGGACGTTGAGGGACTTCGCCCGGCACCGCGCCGCGGTGGAGGAGCTCATCTGTCCGACACTGCGCGTGGGCATCCGGGGCACCACGGACAGCGAGCGGTGCTTCTACCTCTTCCTCACCCGCCTGGCGGCCAGGCATCCCATCGTCGGCTCGGTCCCCGTCGAGGACGTCGCGCGGGCGCTCGCGGAGACGATGGGGCTGGTGGCGGCCATCACGGATGACTCGCAGGCGCAGCAGCGCTCCGCGATGAACTTCCTCGTCACCAACGGCGAGGTGATGGTGGCCTCGCGGCGCAACCGGACGCTCTTCGTCTCCGTGGGCGGCGCGCGGTGCGAGCTGGGCGGCCTGCCCGTCGCGGGCACGCGGCTGGAGCAGCTCATCGTCTCCAGCGAGGCGCTGTGCGGCGGGCCGCACTGGGCGCCGGTCCAGGAGGAGGACGTCATCGGCGTGGACGCCGGGCTCGTCTTCCACCGCTGGCGGGTGCCGGAGCTCGCGGGCGACGTCGTCCCGCCGCCCACGCCGGGCCCCAGCCAGCACGCCGCCTGACGTCAGGGCAGCCAGGACGTCAGCAGCGCCGAGGCCCGGGCCCCGAAGGCCTGGGCCTCCAGGGTGCGCGAGTCCTCGCCCGCGTGGGCCAGCGTGACGCGCAGGTGCTCGCGAGGCGCGGCCTCCGGCACCCGGTCCAACCACTCCACCAGCACCGCGCCCTCGCCGCCCACCAGGTCCATGAAGCCGGTGGCGTAGAGGTCGTCGTAGCCCGTCAGGCGGTACAGGTCCGCGTGGTACAGCGGGATGCGGCCGGAGTACGGGTACACAATCGCGAAGGTGGGGCTGGCCACCTCGGAGCGAGGCACGCGCGCGCCCTCGGCCACGCCGCGCACCAGGTGCGTCTTGCCCGCGCCCAAATCGCCAATCAGGCCCACGAAGTCCCCCGGCTCGAGCAGCTCGCCCAGCCGGACTCCGAGCCGATGGGTCTCCTCGGGCGAGGCCAGCGTCACGCGCCGCTCCACCGTGTTGGCCTCGCTCATCGCCGCACCTCGCTCGACAGCACCGTGTCGCTCATCGCTCCCACCGCAGCCACACCTCGCAGAGCCCCTGCTCGATGAGGTCCCCCGCCACCAGGCCCAGCTGCCCGCGTCGCGCCGCCGCCAGGTCTCCGGCGAGGCCATGCGTGTAGACCGCCGTCCAGATGGCGTCGGGCAGCGGGAAGGCCTGCGCCAGGAGCGCGCCGCACACGCCGGACAACACATCCCCGGAGCCACCCGTGGCCATGCCCGGGTTGCCCGTGGTGTTGATGAACACCCGGCCATCCGCGTGCGCGGTGAGCGTGCGGTCCCCCTTGAGCACCACCGTCGCGTTGAGCCCGGCCGCCAGTCGACCCACGAGGTCCAACCGGTGTGACTGGACCTCCTTGGTGGACCTGCCCGTCAGGCGCGCCATCTCGCCCGGGTGGGGCGTGAGCACGACGGGCCCCTTGGCGCGGCGGAGCACGGAGAGGTCCTCCGCCACCGCGTTGAGCGCGTCCGCGTCCAGCACCGCGGGCAGCTCCACGCGCGAGAGCAGCTCGCCGATGAGCCGGCCCGTCTCGGGGCCCCGGGGGATGCCCGGACCCATCACGAGCGCGTCCTTGCCCTCGGCCGCCGCGAGCAGCGCGTCCAGATCCCCCAGCCCCAGCGGGCCCGAGCCGTCCAGGGGGATGCCCATGATTTCGGCGGAGTGCGACTGCACGGACTCCAGCGCGTCGCTTCGCGTGGCCACCGTGACGAGCCCCGCGCCGGAGCGCAGCGCCGCCTTCGCGACCAGCGCCGCGGCGCCCGTCTTCCCCCGGCTGCCGGCGACCACCAGCACGTGCCCGTAGGTGCCCTTGTGCGTGTCCGCCTTGCGCGCGGGCAGCGTGCGGCGCGCGTCGGCCTCCTCCACCACGAACAGCTCGGCGCCGGTGATGTCGCGCGACGCCGCGCCCCCCATGCCGATGTCCACGCGGTGCACGCGGCCACACAGCGAGGCCCCGGGCTCCAGGACCTGGCCCGGCTTGAGGAAGCCGAAGGCCACCGTCGCGTCCGCCTCCACGCAGGGAGAGAAGGGCTCGCCCGTGTCGCTCCGCAGACCGGACGGCACGTCCGCGGCCACCACCTTCGCGCCCGCGCGTCGCCACCGGTGGAGGGCGGAGATGGCCTCCGCGAACGCGCCCGCCGGCGCCCGGCTCAGCCCCGTGCCGAACAGCGCGTCCACCACCACGTCGCCCGTGGAGGGAGGCTCCACCGACTCCAGCGCGAGCGCCGAACCACCGAAGCCCCGCAGCGCCTCCAGGTTGCGCTTCGACTCGGGCGTCAGCTTCGCGGTGTCGCCCACGAGCGTCACCGAGACGCGCGCGCCGCCCTCGAGGAGGAAGCGCGCCGCGACCAGCCCGTCGCCGCCGTTGTTGCCCGGTCCACACACCACCACGAAGCGGCCATCAGGCCCCGCGAGCTTGCGCGCCACCTCCGCCAGCCCCCGCCCCGCGTTCTCCATCAGCAGCGCGGAGGGCATCCCGTGGCGCTGCTCGGCGGCCTCTTCGGCCTGACGCATCTGGGCGGCGGTGAGGACGCGCAGCATGGCTTCACTCCCCTTTCGACTGCAGCACCACCGTGGCGGCGGCCACGTCGGCGTCGTGGGTCAACGCGAGGAAGGCCTCCAGCCCCCGGGCCTCCATCACCTCGAGCGCCACGCCGGACAGGCCGAAGTACGGCGCGCCGCCCTCGCGACGCACCTCCATGTCCTTCCAGCGGATGCCCGGCGGCGCGCCCAGGGCCTTCACCAGCGCCTCCTTGGCCGCGAAGCGCGCGGCGTAGGCGCTGGCCGCGTCGTGACGCTGGCCACACAGGGCGCGCTCGTGTTCGGTGTAGACGCGGTTCAGGAACGGCTCCGCGCGAGGCCCGTCCAGGATGCGCTGGATGCGGGAGATGGAGCAGATGTCCAGACCCAGGCCCCGGATTCCCATGGCGCGCTATCCCGGGTTGCGCATCAGGTCGAGCATCTCCCGGACCGCCCGGTCGAAGCCCACCAGCACCGCGCGCGCGACGATGGCGTGGCCGATGTTCAGCTCGTCGATCTCCGCGATGCGGGCGATGGGCTGCACGTTGTCGTAGTTGAGCCCGTGGCCCGCGGCCACGCCCAGGCCCAGCTTGGTGCCCGCCTTCGCCGCGTCGACGATGCGCGCCAGCTCCCGCGCGCGCTCCTTCTCGTTGCGCGCCTCGCAGTAGCGGCCCGTGTGCAATTCAATCCGGTCCGCGTTCACCTTGTGCGACGCGCGCACCTGGTCCAGGTCCGGGTCGATGAACAGCGAGACGGTGATTTCGCCGTCCTTGAGGTTCTTGATGATCTTCGCGACGTGCTCGCGCTGGCCGGCGACCTCGAGCCCACCCTCGGTGGTGAGCTCCTCGCGGCGCTCGGGCACCAGCGTCACCACGTCCGGCTTGTGCTCGTAGGCGATCTTCACCATCTCCGGGGTGGCCGCCATCTCCAGATTGAGCAGCGTCTGCGTCGTCTCACGCAGGATGCGCAGGTCGCGGTCCTGGATGTGGCGGCGGTCCTCGCGCAGGTGGATGGTGATCTGCTGCGCGCCGGCCAGCTCCGCCAGCGCGGCCGCCGTCACCGGATCCGGATACGTGGTGCGCCGCGCCTGCCGCAGCGTCGCCACATGGTCCACGTTGACACCCAGTCGCTGTCCCATCGACCGCACCTCGCTTGACGCGCGGTGCCGGGATTGTCGGGGGCCCCGGCACGCGCTGGCCCCTCTAATCGCGGCCAGCGTCCGGAAGTCAACCGTCGTGAACGCCGACTAGCGGTTGAGCGCCTTCGCCAGGGCGTCGGCGATGTCCTTCGCGTAGGCCTCGTTGCGAGCGGCGTCCTCGCCCTCCACCAGCACGCGCGCCTTGGGCTCGGTGCCGGAGAAGCGCACCAGCACGCGGCCGGAGTTTCCGAGCTTCTGCTCCACGGACTTGATGACCTTCATCACGTCCGGCAGCTCCCCCAGCTCCTTCTTCTGCTTCACCACCACGTTGACCAGCGTCTGGGGCACGGGCTCGAAGATGGAGGCCAGCTCGCTCAGGGGCTTGCCCGCGCGGCACATCACCGCGAGCAGCTGGAGCGCCGCCAGCGTGCCGTCCCCCGTCGTGGTGTGGTCCAGGAAGATGAGGTGGCCGCTCTGCTCGCCGCCCAGGTTGTAGCCGTTCTTGCGCATCTCCTCGACGACGTACCTGTCACCGACGCGCGTGCGAGCCACCTTCACGCCCCAGCGCGCCACCGCGCGCTCCAGGCCGACGTTGCTCATCACCGTGGAGACCAGCACCTTCTTCTTGAGCTGCTTGCGCGCCACCAGCTCGCCGGTGCAGATGGCCATGATGGCGTCGCCATCCACGACCTTGCCCTTCTCGTCCACGACGATGAGCCGGTCGGCGTCACCGTCCAGCGCGATGCCCAGGTGGGCGCCGTGCTTGAGCACCGTGCGCGCCAGGTTCTCCGGGTACAGCGCGCCGCACTTGTGGTTGATGTTCTTGCCGTCCGGCGAGACGCCCAGCGTGATGACCTTCGCGCCCAGCTCCTCCAGCACCGCGGGCGCCGTCTTGTAGGCCGCGCCGTTGGCGCAGTCGACGACGATGGTCATCCCCTCGAGCGTCAGCTCGCGCGGGAAGGTCGCCTTGAGGAACACGATGTAGCGGCCCCGCGCGTCCTCCATGCGGAACGCGCGGCCAATCTTCGTCGCCGTGGGACGGATGGAGTCGATGGCGCCCGTGGACAGCAGCTCTTCGATCTTGCCTTCCGTCTCGTCCGGCAGCTTGAAGCCGTCGCGCCAGAAGAACTTGATGCCGTTGTCCTCGTACGGGTTGTGGGACGCGGAGATGACCGCGCCCGCGTCCGCGCGCATGGACGTGGTGATGTTGGAGATGCCCGGCGTCGGCAGCGGACCGACCAGCTCCACGTCGACGCCCATGGACGTCAGGCCCGCGGCCAGCGCCTGCTCGAGCATGTAGCCCGACAGTCGCGTGTCCTTGCCCACGATGACGCGGTGGCGGTGCGGTCCATTGCGGATGAGGTACGCGAGCGCCCGGCCGAGCTGCATCGCGACTTCCGCTGTCATCGGGTAGACGTTCGCCTTTCCGCGAACCCCGTCCGTGCCGAACAGCTTCTGCGACGCGCGCTCCTCCTTGGGAGGCATGTTCATCCTGTACGCCATGGCTTTCCGCTCCACCTTTCCCACGCCGGGCCTTCGCCGGTCGCTCGACGTCGGGGCTTATACCCCGCCCACCGCCGGGGCTCGAAGGTAGGGCCCCGATGCTCCCCCGGCAACGGCCCGGGCTTGCAGGCTGTATCACCGTTGAAGGTCAGTGCGAAAACGATACCAGCCCCCGCCCCACGCCTACACGCGGCTCCACCGCCGCCGTGTGGCGCGCGGCCCACGCCGGCTCAGCGTCCGAGCAGGGTCCCTCCGTCGCGCGCCACGCGAATCGCATCCGCCACCAGGAGCGCGTCGCGAGCCTCCGCCACGTCGTGCACCCGGACGATGTCCGCGCCGCCCAGCACCGCCATCGCCGCCACGGAGCCCAGCGTCGCCGCCAGACGCTCGCCCGCCGGCTTGCCACCCGTCAGGGCGCCGAGGAAACCCTTGCGGCTGGTGCCCACCAGCAGGGGCAGCCCGAGCACGCGCAGCTCCCCCAGCCGTCGCAGCAGGTAGAGGTTGTGGTCGAACGTCTTGCCGAAGCCGATGCCCGGGTCCAGCAGGATGCGCTCGCGCGGCACCCCCGCGGCCGCCGCCACGGCGGAGGAGTCCTCCAGGTACGTCAGCACCTCGTCCACCAGGTCCTCGTACGACGGCGCCTGCTGCATCGTGCTGGGGGTCCCCTGGATGTGCATCAGACAACAGGCGGCGCCGAACTCCGCCACCACGCGGGGCAGCTCCAGGTCCGTGCGGAAGCCGGTGATGTCGTTGATGAGGTGCGCGCCCGCCTGGAGCACCTCGCGCGCCACGGCCGACTTGGTGGTGTCCACCGACAGGGGCACGGCGGTGCGGGCCCGCAGGCCCTCGATGACCGGCAGCACCCGGGCCACCTCCTCCTCGGCCAGGACGGCCCGTGAGCCGGGACGCGTGGACTCACCGCCGATGTCCAGGAGGTCCGCGCCCGCCTCCGCCAGCGCGAGCCCATGCGCCACGGCCGCGTCGACATCCCGGTAGCGACCTCCGTCGGAGAAGCTGTCCGGCGTCACGTTGACCACGCCCATGAGGTACGTACGCGAGCCCCACTCGAAGGTGCGCTCGCCGAGCACCAGCGGCGTCGGCGCCACGTGAGCGCCCAGGGCCCGCTCCAGCGCGCCCGCCAGCGCGATGAACTCGCCCCCTTCGACGCGGGCGAGCGCGATGAGCCGCTCGACCTGCTCACGGCGCCCGGACAACAGGCCCGCGCCGGGGCGGGTGCGAACATCGCCCGAGACCCAGGAGGGGAACTCCTCGCGGCCCGGCGCGTTCGAGCGCTCCGCCAGGCCCTGCAGGAACTGGCCGACCTCCTTCGGGACGCCGGTGAGCAGCCACTGGCCATGCGGCACCTTCTCCAACAGGTACTCGCGCGCGGGCGTGGGCAGCCCCATGCGACGCAAGGCCAGCGTCAGGTCCTCCGGACGGTCGACGCTGATGGGGCGGGCGCGAAGCATGGGCGAGGACTCCTGCGAGGGACGTGGCGTCCACCCTACCCCCTTGGCGCCGCCCGCCTCCCCACAAACGAAAAGGCCCTCCCCGGGGTGGGAAGGGCCTTCGTTCAGCGCCGCGTGGCGGCGGCCGGAAACTACGCCTTGTTCGGCTCCATCTTCGGCAGGCCCTCGAGCGCGTCGAGGATCTTCCGCTTGTCCTTCTTCTCCGTCGCCTTCGGCGGAGCATTCACCCGCGGGGGCGGACGCTCACGGGTGAGCTGGCCACCCTGCAGGAGGATGTTCACGTCCTCGGCGTCGAGCGTCTCGTACTCCACCAGGGCGTCGGAGACGCGCTTGAGCGCCTCCAGGTTCTCCGTCAGGAGGCTGCGACCCTTCTCGTAGCAGCCGACGACGATGCCGCGCACCTCGGCGTCGATCTGCCGCGCCGTGTCCTCGGAGTAGTCCTTGGACGAGTTGAAGTCGCGGCCCAGGAACACCTCACCGTCGCTCTTGCCGAACGCCAGGGGCCCCAGCTTCTCGCTCATGCCCCAGCGGCACACCATGGCGCGCGCCGTCTCCGTCGCCCGCTCGATGTCGTTCGCCGCGCCGCTGCTCATCTCGTTGAAGAGCAGCTCCTCGGCGATACGGCCACCCATGGCCATGGAGATCTGGTCCAGCATCTGCTTCTTGTAGCCGTTGACCTTGTCCTCGGTCGGCAGGCTCCACGTGACGCCGAGCGCCTGTCCACGCGGGATGATGGTGACCTTGTGGAGCGGGTCGCACCCCGGCAGCAGCTTGGCGAGCAGCGCGTGCCCCGCCTCGTGCACCGCGGTGTTCTTCTTCTCCTTCTCGGTCATGATCATCGAGCGCCGCTCGGGGCCCATGAAGACCTTGTCCTTGGCGGCCTCGAAGTCGCTCAGGTCCACGCGCTCCTTGTTCTGCCGCGCGGCCATCAGCGCCGACTCGTTCACCAGGTTCTCCAGGTCCGCGCCCGTCATGCCCGGCGTACCGCGAGCAATGACCTCCAGGTCGACCTCCGGCGCCAGCGGCACGCGGCGGGTGTGCACCTTCAGCACGCCCAGGCGGCCCTTCAGGTCCGGCCGCGGAACCACGATGCGGCGGTCGAAGCGACCCGGGCGCTGCAGCGCGGGGTCCAGCACGTCCGGACGGTTCGTCGCGGCGATGAGGATGACGCCGTCGTTGGACTCGAAGCCGTCCATCTCCACGAGCAGCTGGTTGAGCGTCTGCTCACGCTCGTCGTGACCGCCGCCCAGACCGGCGCCGCGGTGACGACCCACGGCGTCGATTTCGTCGATGAAGATGATGCAGGGGGCGTTCTTCTTGCCCTGCTCGAACAGGTCACGGACGCGGCTGGCGCCGACGCCCACGAACATCTCCACGAAGTCCGAGCCGGAGATGGAGAAGAACGGCACGCCCGCCTCGCCGGCGACCGCGCGAGCCAGCAGCGTCTTGCCCGTGCCCGGAGGACCCATCATCAGCACGCCCTTGGGGATGCGGCCGCCGAGCTTGGTGAACTTCTTGGGGTCCTTCAGGAAGGCGACGATCTCCTCGAGCTCTTCCTTGCACTCGTCCACGCCGGCCACGTCCGCGAACGTGACCTTGTTGTGGCTCTCGCTGAGCAGCTTGGCCTTCGACTTCCCGAAGGTCATCGCCTTGCCACTGCCGCCCTGCAGCTGACGCATGAAGAAGATGAAGAAGAGGAACAGGAAGACGACGGGCATCCACTGCCCGAGGATGGTCAGCCAGAGGCTGTTCTGCTCCTCCCGCTCATACTTGACGTCCACTCCGTTGTTGCGGAGCTGGTTGAGCATCGCCGCATCCGGCGCGGGCCCCGTCGTGCGGAACCGCTCGCTCGTGTCCACGAACTTGCCGGAGTAGGTGTTGCCCTTGACCGCCACTTCCTTGACCTTCTTCTCCTCCACCTTCGACAGAAGCTGGGTGAAGGAGGGCTCCTGGACCTGGTCGTTGCCCTGGGAGAAGAAGTTGTAGAAGGCGACGAAGAGGACGATCAGGATGACCCAGAGCCCGATGGTCTTGTAGGTCGAACGCACGTGTCAGCTGCCCTTTCGGTACTCGGCGGGTGAGGGCCGTGCCGGGAGAAACCCAGCCTTTTCAATCATTTGCCCGACACCAGGCGAGCTCCCAGTCGTCGGACCGTATCAGCAACAGCAAAAAGCCCTCAACTATTTAGGGGGCACGGCCAACCCCCGACAACACTCATTCCACTCTATAACGAAGGGTCCTGGTGATTGCTCGGACCCACGGGTGCGGCCCACAGGTAGTGTCCGGAAACCTCCGCCCGTGACGGAGGTGTCCACAGCCCTGGGAGCCACACCACGGTGCCCTCGGCGTCCAGCACCACCGGCCGCGAATCCCTCGACTCCGCGGGCACCCGAAGATCCACCAACACATCCTGCAGCCGGCGTTGTTTCTCGCCCGCGCGCACCCGGTCTCCCGGCCTGCGCGTCCGCACGGTCAGCGGCCAGCGGACATCGCGCGCCAGCGCCAGCCCGTGCGTGCCCGGAGGTGGCTCGCGCGACTCCACGCTGAAGCACCACCCCGTGCCCTCCAGGACGCCGGAGGCCCCCTGCCCCGTCAGCACCATGGCCCGCACCGAAGGCGTCCTCACCTCCGACGACGCCACGCAGCGCACCCGCCCGCCCGTGGCCCGGAGCCGCAGCGCGCGCCCCACCGTCGCCGAGCCTCCCTGCTCCACCGCCCGCAGCGCGCGCTCCACCATCGCCGCGTCCGCCACCACGTCGTGCGCGGCCAGCAGCCTGGCGAGCACCCTGCGCCGCAAGGGCACCTCCAGCGCGCGCACCGCCACCGCGTCCAGCGCGCCGTCGGCGAGCCGCACGCGCGCCCAGGCCGCGTCCGCCAGGTCGCTCAGCAGCGCGTCGTCCTCGGCCGCCAGCCGCGCGTACGACGCGAGCCGCGCGTCCACCGGGAAGCCCGCCGCGCGCGACAGGGCCGGCAGCGCGTCGTGTCGCACCCGGACGCGCAGGAAGGCGGGGTCGTCGTTCATCTCATCTGTCGCATAGCCGACGCCCTGCTCCTTCAAGGAGGCCACCAGCTCCGCCCGCGTCAGCGACAGCACCGGCCGCACCAGCGTGCCCCGCGCCTCGCGGATGCCCACCGCGCCCCGCGTCGACGCGCCCCGCGCCAGCCGCATCAGCAGCGTCTCCGCCTGGTCGCTCGCCGAGTGGGCCGTCGCCACCAGGGACAGGCCCCGCTCGCGCCGCACCGCCTCCAGGGCCTCGTAGCGCGCCTGCCGCGCGCGGGCCTCGAGTCCGGGGCCCCGCGCCAGGGCCAGCGTCCGCACGTGACAGGGCACGCCCAGCTGCTCGCAGAGCGAGCCCACGGCCCGGGCCTCCGCTCGGGATTCGGGACGCACGCCATGGTCCACCGTGCAGACCTCCACTCGCAGCCGCAGCCGCTCGCGCACGCTCGCCGTGCCGACGAGCAGGGCCACCGAATCCGCGCCTCCGGACACGGCGCACAACACGGACCGGCCCTCCAGTCCGAGGCGCGCATACGTGTCCATCAGCGTCCTCTTCAGCAACTGCGTCGCGGGTCCAGTGGGTGACATCTGCGGGGGCGGAATGGAATGTCGGGTAACAGGGTTACAGAGGCGCGCGCGGTTGAAGGCAGGGGGGTCGGTTCTTATGATCGTCACACCGGATGGGCGCGGTCGCGGAAGCGGAAATATGCGCGACACCGGGCGTTGTTGAGGGGACGGTCGACTTTTCAAGGTGTTGGACCTAGGGGTCCCCCCCCTCCCCCTCTGGGTCCACGGGTCCGCTGGGAGATCCACTCCCGGCGGTCCCTCTTTCCGAAACGCCCCGGTCCTCCCATCGCGAGGCCCGGGGCGTTTCCTTTTTCGCGCCCGGCTGGATACGTCAGGCGGCACTGAACATGTCCGAGCAGGGAGCCGACGGGCGCGGAATGAGTCGTCCTAAACCGTTGACCCTCTTGGGCGTCTGTCGGATAACGGCACCGGTGTGTTCAGGTCGTCACCTCGAATCCGCCCCGGAGACTCAAGTATGGCAGGCACCGACAAGCGCAAGCAGTCGCTGTACTTCCCCGAGGAGATGCTGAAGGAGATTCAGGAAGAAGCGAACCGACAGGACCGCTCTCTTTCCTGGGTTGTCCAGCAGGCGTGGAAGATCGCCCGCGAGCGCATCAAGTCGTTCCCCGCCGTCAACGACGTGACTGGCGACGAGCGCCAGGACCCGCGCGAGGAGTAGCGCAGGCATGGCCACCACCGACCATCGCAAGCAAAGCCTCTACTTCCCCGAGGACATGCTGGAGGAGATCCAGCGTGAGGCCACGCGGCAGGACCGTTCCCTGTCGTGGATCGTCCAGCAGGCGTGGAAGGTGGCGCGTGCCGAGATTCGGAGGATGCCGTCGGTCAACGACGTGCTGAGCGCGCCTGCCCGTCCCGCCGCCGTCGCGGCGAGCCCGGCGGCGACGCCCGCGGCCACCGCCACGTTGGTGGCGGCCGCTCCGAACCCGGACGAGCCGAAGTCCTGAAGGTCCCCGCGAACGGCCCCCGGCACTCAACCTCCGGCGGGCCGCGCGGGTCGTGCGCAGTTCGAGAACGTGATTCGCGGCTTCTCGGTGAGCGACTGCTCGGGTGAGGGGTGCATCTCCCGCAGGTACGCCGAGGTGATGTTCGCGTCCGTTCCTCCCAGCTTCCGCGCCTGCACCGGGAAGCGGTCCGGATTCTGTCCCGCGTTGCCGAACGCCTCCCCGTAGCCGTCACCGCCTCCGAGCAGGAAGCTGGGCATGGCCACGCGGTAGCGGATGCTCGCGTCGTCACGCGGCGGCAGGGGCACGCTCTGCCCGTTCACCGTCAGCGCCTCCACGCGCTGGCCCCGGGGGTTCGCGCAGTTGACGTGCATCGTGGTGCCTTCCGACAGGTGCAGGAAGGCGCCGGACGGCGACGCGATGAGCTCCCCTTCCCGGTAGAGGCTGCCCACGCTGTTCTCCATCATCTTCACCAGCTCCGTCTCGGTGAGGTCCACGGACACCACCAGGTTCTCGAAGAGGATGACCTCGTGGAGAACACCGTCGGTGAGCGGGCCCTTGCGCAGCGCCTGGCGCGTGAAGCACAGGCCCTCTGCTCGCAGCGAGCCGCCGTTGATGACGCCCAGCACCGCGGGCCGGGCCGAGCCGTCCTCCGCGTGGCGGAACGCATCCGCGGCGGCCTGCGCCAGCGCGTTGTTGTCGTGCCAGACGAAGGGCTTGTCGAGCAGGACGTCCTGGCCCAGGTAGCCGACGACGGCGTCGGGGTCCGCGACGAGCGGCTGGCAGGAGTCGTTGTAGGAGATGCACCCGGCCAGGGGCGAGGCCAGGGCGCACGCGAGCGCGGCGACGAGGGACTTGGGCAGTGGCATCAGAAGTGAGCCCTCACGGTGAGGTAGCCGGACATGCCCTCGCGCGGGAGGTTCCCGGTGACGCGGTCGGGCCGCGGCACGTCGTCGCGAAGGTCGTGGTCGAAGACGTTGTGCGCCACCAGCGAGACCTCCCAGATGTCCAGGATGGGTTCGGTGCGAATCTGCGCGGTGACCAGGCTGTAGGCGGGGATCTTGTAGCGGCGCACCAGCTCCAGCACGGAGCGGCTGTTGTTGCGGCGCTCGGCGCCCGTGCGCACCACCACGTCGAAGTTCACCCACGCGCCGATGGGCATGGACACGCCCGCGTTGAAGCGCGCCTGCGGCGTGTCGGTGAGCAGCCGCGACTGCGAGGGCAGCTCCATGTCCTGCGCGCGGGAGATGCTCGCGTTGAACCAGGCGTTGGCGCGCTTGGAGGCCTCCAGGCGGGCCTCGCCCTCGATGCCGTACACGCGCACGCCCAGCTCGCGGTTGCGCAGCGGGACGATGTTGCCGGACGTGTCCACCGGGACGATGGGCGACGAGAAGAGCTCCAGGTACGCGTTGGCGCGCAGCCGCACGCGCGCCTCGCCCGCGGACTGGATGAGGTCCGCGCCCAGCTCGAAGGTGTCCACGATGGCGGGCTGCAGGCTCGGGTTGCCCTCGAAGCGGCCCTGGTTGTAGTCAGTGTCGGGGATGCGCTCGACCAGCTCCTGCAGCGTGGGCGCGCGGAAGGCGCGGCCGTACAGGGCCTTGAGCACCAGCGCGTCCGTGGCGGAGAACACCAAGCCCACGCGTGGGTTGACGCGCGCCACGAAGCGGGTGCCGGTGATGTCGCCGCTCGTCCCCACGGTGGGCAGCTGCGTGGCATCCACGCGCACGCCGAAGGTCAGCGTCAGCGGGGCGATGACGGTCCACTGGTCCTGCGCGAAGGCGCCCACCGTCAGCCGACGGGACGCCGCGCCGCCGGCCAGCTCCAGCAGGTCCGCCAGGCCCTCGGGCGTGGTGAAGCCGCCCGGGCGCACGCGCGCGTCCAGCGTGTAGTTCGTCTCGTAGGTGTAGTCGCCCAGCGACTGCTGCTCCACCACCGCGCCCACGGACAGGCGGTTGTTGGACGACAGGACGATGTCCGCGTCCACGCCGCCGGTGAGCGAGCGCACCGAAATCTGCGTCTGCTCCCGCAGGCCGTTGTCGAACAGCTGGTTCGAGTCCGGACCGGTGCGGAAGTTGCGAGGCGTGATTTGAAAGAGGCGGTCGGTGGTCTGCTGGTCGAAGCCGGCGCGGGCGCGCAGGAGAATCGACGAGCCGATGTTCTTCTCCCAGTGGACGTCCGCCATGAGCACGTTCCACTTCAGCTCGGAGTCCTCGGCCACGACGTCGAACAGGCCCAGCAGCGCGGTGCGGTTCTCGGAGAGGTAGCGCACGGAGGCGGCCAGCCGTCCGGCGTCGCCCATGGAGTACGTCGCGCCGCCGCCCACGTTGAGCAGGAAGCGGTCATCGCGCGTCCTGCCGGCGGGGTCCTCCACCGAGCGCAGGCCCTGGGAGGTGGACTCGTCATCCAGGCCGTCGTGCTCGATGATGTTCGCGTCGCCGGACTGGTTCCACACGTCCACGTCCGCGAACAGGCGCAGGTCCCCGAACGTGTGCCCCGCGGAGGCGTGCCCGTTGACGGTGACGGCCAACCGGTCGTCCTTCTCCGGGAAGCCGCCCGCGGACACGGCCGTGCGGACTCCGTCCGAGGTGTCCGTGACGATGTTGACCACGCCCAGGAACGCGCCCGCGCCGTACAGCGCGGAGCCCGGGCCACGGATGACCTCGATGCGCTCCAGGTTCTCCACCGGCAGGTTCATCAGCGCCTTGCCGTCGAAGAAGTTGTTGAGCCGGTGGCCGTTGAGCAGGAACAGCACCTCCGCGTCGTTGCGCAGGCCGCGCACCGCCGTGCGGTGGAAGCCCTGCACGTCGCGGCTCACGGTGAGGCCGGGCACCACGTCCAGCACGTCCGCCACCGTGCGCGCGCCGAGCACGCTGATCTGCTCGCGGTTGAAGGACGCGCCGATGGCCGGCACCTTGCGGACCTTCTCCTCGTGACGCGTGGCCAGCGCCAGCGTGTCCTCGGCGCTGTAGAGGGCCAGGTCGTCCTCCAGCTCTGTGCGCTGTGGGGCCGCAGGCTCGCCACGCGAGGAGCCCGTGTCACGGGACGTGTCGCGCGTGGGCGACTCCCGGGTGACGCTCGGCTCGCGCGCGCTCACGGCTTCGCGTGAGGGCGACTCGCGCGAGGTCACCGCATCGCGTGAGGGCGACTCGCGCGACGGCTGCGATTCGCGCGTGGGCGCGTCTCTCGAGGTCGATGAGGTATCGCGAGACGCACGCGAGGAATCGCGCGACGTCGCGGACGTCCCCTTCGGCGGAGGCGTGGACGACCCGCGCGAGTCCCGGGAGTTCTTGGGCGTCGGCGGTGGAACCCCCTCGTTCAGGTCCGCGGTGAGCGCGGCCATCGAGTCATCGTCATCGGAGGACGACGGACGCGGGCGCTCCTGGGTGGCCGGCGTCCGCGTGCTGGGACGCTCGTCGACGGTGGCCAACGGAGGAGGCTCGGACGCGCCGGGCTTGCGCGCGGACGCCGGCGCCTCTCCGGCCACGAGCACGCGGGCGGGCCGCGACGCGGACTGGAAGATGGCGATGCGCTCGCCGTCGGCGGTGAGGCCCTCGACGTAGTACTCGATGCCAGGAGGCACCATGTGCTCGGGAGGGATGACGGCGCGATACAGGTCGCCGTACTGGCGCTCCATCGGCACGCGGGCGAACGGCTCTCCCGGGCCCCGGTAGCGCACCTGCATCTCCAGGATGCGTGCGCCCTCCACGAGGGTGCCGTCGAGCCGCAGCGGCACGTTGGCCTCCGCGCGTGCCGGAGCGGAGTGGAGAAGAGAAGGCTCCTCGGCACGGACAGGCACCGCCAGGAAGAGCACGAGGCTGAGGAGGGTCGCGCGAGCGAGTGTGTTCTTCAAGCTGACGCAGATGGTCCATTGAGGCCCTCCCCGAGTCAAGGAAGGGGGGCCCGAGGGCCAGAGCGCCGCCGATTTTTTGCCGGGTCTCCGAGGCCGTGCGAGGGATCGCCGCACTCCATGCGCGACTCGCTCGCCCTGCACCTTGCCCTCTTCCGTCGACAGCGGGCACAAATCGCCCGCGTGGTGGACGGGCAGACAGATGCCTTCCGCTCCTACGAGGCCCGCTACCGGCGGCGCACCGCCAGCTATCGGCGCGTCCTGCCGCTGAGCGACGTCCACCAGCGCGTGCGCGCCTCGGACGTGGTGTACGTGGGCGACTACCACACGCTGCCCCTGGCCCAGCAGACGTACCTGGACCTCGCGGAGCGCGCCCTGTCCTCGGGCCGCCGCGTCGTGCTCGCCCTCGAGTGCATCGAGGGGCGTCACCAGGCCTCCATCGATGCGTGGGGCTCGGGGCGCCTGTCGGAGCGCTCCCTCTTCGCACGCCTGGGTGCTGGCACGGAGGGTGCGGGCTTCGGCCCAGGAAGCGCGCCGCGTGGCCTGCTCGCCTTCGCCCGCAAGCACCGCCTGGAGGTCCTCGGAATCGACCGGCGGGCCCAGGGTGAGCGCTCGCTCGCGCTGCGCGATGCCTACGCCGCCGAGCGCATCGCCCGCGCCGCCCGCGCCGAGGACCGTCCGCTGATCCTCGTCCTGGTGGGCCAGTACCACATCGCGCCGTGCCACCTGCCCGCGCAGGTGGAGCGGGCCCTGGGTGAGACCCAGCGTCGGGGCCTGGTCGTCTACCAGAACGCGGAAGGCGTCTGGTGGAAGCTGGCCCGCGACGGGCAGATGGGCTCGGCCGAGGCGGTGGAGCTGGCCGACGACACCCTGTGCCTGCTCAACGCCTCCCCTGTCGTCTGTCAGCAGAGCTTCCTGGATTACCTGGAAGCCGAGGCGGGAGATGCGCCGTTGATGGACCGGGGCGCGTCGGAGCGGTTCCGGGAGATGGCGGCGCTCATCGGTCGACTGGCGGGTGTGCCGGTGGGTCGCGCACTGGAGTCGGTGGAAGTCACCACGGTGGCGGACGGCGACGTGCTGGCGCGCATCCAGCGTCGGGGGCGCTTCACGCAGACGGAGCTGTCGCAGCTTCGTCGGCACATCCTGTCGCGGGAGAGCAGCTACATCCCGCGCGCGCGCACGGCGTACCTCGCTTCGTTGTCGCTGAACCACGCGGCGGAGGAGGCCGCGCACTTCGTGCGGCACTGCGCGGTGGGCAGCGCGATGGAGGAGCCCCGCACGGCGTCGGAGGCGTTCTACGCGCGGTGCATGGAGGAGGCGCTGGGCTTCTTCGGCTCGCGGCTCGTCAATCCCCGGCGCACGTGCCTGAACCTGGCGGACTGGGTGCGGCGCTTCGGCGAGACGCGAGGCGTGGACCGACAGGTCTCCGCGTTCGTGCTCGCCCACGCGGCCGCCGAGTTGGAGGCGCCCGAGGAGGCGGTGAAGCTGCTGCCCCTGCGCAAGGACCGGCTGTTCCATGGCGTCAGCCACGGCCTGGGGTACCTGCTCGGCGACAAGCTCTACCGCGCCTTCGACGCGGGACAGGTGGACAAGGCCGAGGTCCGCGCCCTCTTCCGCGACCCGTTCGTGGACGCGCGCGCCGCGTACTTCACCTGGGCGGAGCGCCTGCGCGACTGAGAGGCGGTGGCGCCCGGCATCCCCTTCTCCCAGGGTGACGGGCGCCGGCCTTCATCAAGGTGTCTCGAGCGTGCCATCCGGATTGAGGACGCGGACAATCTTCTCCTCGGTCACGCTGACGACGTGGACCGCTCCCTCTCCCGTCAGGACATAGGCCGTGTTCGACTCCAGGGAGACCACGACCAGCACGCCGAGCAACCCGGGGTAGAGCATCATCAGCGCCAGCTCCGTCTCGAGCGGTCCCTCGAAGAGCAGATGGTCGTGCGCGACCCCCTTGTCCGAGCCTCCTGGCAGTTGCTCGGAGTCGACCTCCAGGACGCTCGTGTGGAGCTTCACCTGCTCGACCACGCGCCGGCCATCCGCGGAGAAGCGGAACCGGAAGTCGCCACCGAAGTACAGCATCCCCCGCTCACGGGTTCCCTGGAGCGTGTAGACGGTGAGCTCTCCCGATTCCTCGCCGAGCACCACGGGGTTCACCCTCTTCCGTCCGAAGGTCTCCACCGTGATGCGCTGCGCGGTCGCCACCGCGCGAGCCTGCGGACTGAAGTCCTTGGGAAGCGACTCGACGGGAACGCGCTCCATCCGAGCGGGCTCTTCGAGTGGTGCCTTCCAGGCGAGCGACGGGATGAAGTCCTCGTTCTCATCCAGGCTTCCGAAGAGCCCGTACCAGGCTCCTCCATGAGACGCGGTGACATTCATCCGCCTCCGAGCCGGTTCCACCCCGTGGTCCTTCGTCGCCAGGAAGGCATCCGTGGCGGCGATGGCCGCGTTCTCCGCGGCCACGATGGCGCGAGCGCGCGCCTGCACACGCATCAACTCCGCGTCGTCGACCCGAGCCCGTGAGGGTGACCGCGCTTTCACATCACCCGGGGACACACTCCTCGCCGGAGCCCCACAACCGAAGACGACGAAGAAGACGAACGACACGACCACCAGCATGCGCATGAGAGACCTCGCTCCAAGTTGTCGAGGTCCTTCAGTGTGAGGGACGCGCCCGGCAGCGTCATCGTGTCCGCGGCGACGTGATGAAACGATGATGAGCGGGTCTCAGCCACGGCGTGGTTCATCACGAATGCTCGCGAGGCCATGATGAAACGATGATGAAAGAGGCCTCGCGTGCCGCGGGAGTCATCCGCACGGCCAAGGCTCTCGGCGCCCCTTTCACCTCGAGTTCCACCACCGTCCCCTGCCAGACGTCACGGTGTCCGACCACCGCGTCAGGACCTCGACGCGGTCCGGTATGGCCCGACACGCGACAGTCGCAGACGCACCGCTCAAGTCTTCGTGGGCGCGGTGGCCTTCAGCGCGGCCTTCACCTTCTCGTGGAAGGCGCGGAAGCGCTCGCGGCCCTGCTGCCGCTGCTCCTCGGTGAGCTTCCCGCCGGAGACCTCGCGCATCGCCTTGCGCTCCTCCTGGAGCTGCTTCGCCTCGGCCTTGAACTGGTCCGCCTGCGCCTGGGTGAGCCGCCCGTCCACCACCGCGCGGTCCAACCGGTGCTCCATCCGGGCCAGCTTCCGCTCGCCCTTCATGCCCCGCTTGCCATGACGGCCGTGCCGCTCGCCGCACTCGGCCGCCTTGTCCTCCGCCGCGGGCGCCGCGCTCTGCGCGAACACCGGGGTGGCCAGCAACAGCGACGCCGTGACGAAGGACCGCATGAGGAAATTCTGACGCATGGTGAGACGCTCCGTGGGTTCGAGGAGCACGAGTCCAGCCCTGCTCGCGCCCTGTTGCCTTGGAGAACCCCACGCGAAAGCGAAGGTTAAATCCCGCCCCGGCGCCACACCGGAGCGGGCCTGCCCGCCTGGTCTGCTACTGCTCCGCCACGCAGTCGTTGAGGGGGAAGGACAGGTCATGCCGAGGCGTCTGCCCCGGGTCCTGGTTCACGACGGTGACTTCCAACAACTGGTCCGACGTCTCGATGGGGTTGGCGAACACCAGCGACTGCCGGGTGAGCTTCGCCGACGACATGAACGCCTTCGTCGTCGAGCCGTTGGCGTCACGACGCCAGCAGTTGGCGATGCGCGGGTCCGACGCCGCGAAGTTGCAGGACGTGTACTGCCCCACCACCTCGCGCTTCAACCGGATGCAGCGGCAGTCCCAGGGGTCGTACTCGAGCGTCGCCACCACGCCCTCGAACCCCGTCGCCGTCTCCTTCAACTCGAAGTAGCTCCCGTCCTGCGTCGTCTCGCAGTACAGCCGCACGTCACCCACCGCGCGGTCCTTCTTCTCTTCCAGCGCCACGCCCTCCCGCGACGTCACCGGCGAGGCCGACGGCTCACACCCCACGCCCAGCAGCGCGAGGCTCACGACACAGAACGAGGAGAGATTCCTGGGGGTACGCATATGCGCTCCTTGCGGGACGTCCTGGGGCATCCAGGACAGCCCGCATGGGAGTCCCCTCGGACTCCACGGCGCAATGAACTTCCCCGTTCCTGGGACGAACGGTTACGGGAGGGGGGGCTTCACGGCGCGGGTGGCGATGAAGCCATCGATGTACTCGGAGAGCTTGTCGCCCGGACCGTAGCCGTCCTCGAAGAAGCCGGTGAGGACGAAGCCCGCGCGGAGCTGTCCGCCAATCTGGTCCTCCAGGGAGTGGCCCACGCTGAGCGGCTCGTGCTTGTCCGTGTACCGGCGCCGCTCGGCCTCCGTGAGGCTGGTGAAGTCCGAGTACGGCATCTTGTACTTGAGCTGCATCACGCCCTGCTCTTGCAGGTCCGGATCGAGCAGGAAGATGAGCGGGTTGCAGAAGCCCGTCAGGAGCGCGCCACCGGGCCGCAGCACGCGGAACGCCTCGCGCCAGACCGGCTGGATGTCGTCCACGAAGCCGTTGGAGCACGGGTGGAAGATGAGGTCGAAGCCGCCGTCCTCGAAGACGGACAAGTCCCTCATGTCCCCCTCCTCCAGTCGCAGCGTCAGTCCCTCGCGCTCGGCCACCAGCCGGTCCTGCCCCAGCTGCGCCGGCGAGTTGTCGAGCACCGACACCTTCGCGCCCGCCGCCGCGAGGATGGGCGCCTGCTGTCCACCGGAGCCCGCCAGACACAACACGCGCTTGCCAGCGACCTCGCCGAACCACTCGCGAGGAACAATCTTCGTCGGCGTGAGCAGGATGCCCCACTCGCCCTTGCGCGCCGCCGCGATGACCTCCGGCCCCACCGGCACCGTCCACCGGTTGCCCAGGGACACCTGGCGGTTCCAGGCGTCGCGGTTGTGCTTCCGTACATCGATGGCATCAGTCGTCATGTAGCACCCGTCCTTCCATGCCTCCGGCGACGGTGACGACCTCACCCGTCACGTGGCCGGAGACGAAATCCGACGCGAGCATCACCACCGCGCGCGCCACGTCCTCGGGCTGGCCCACCTTGCGCAACGACATGGTGCGCGTCACCCGCTTCACGAACCCCTCCGCCTTCAGCTTGTCGCGGTTGCGGTCCACTTCCGTCCAGCCGGGGCACACCGCGTTGACGCGGGCCCCCGGCGCGATGCGGCCCAGCTCGTTCTTGAGGCTGCGCAGGAATCCGCTCGCCAGCGCGCCCTTGGCCGCCCCGTAGTCGGCGTGTCCCGCCTCGCCGAACAGGCCCGCCGTCGAGCTGACGATGACGATGTTGCCCACGCCCGTCGTCTTCACGTGGCGCAGGAAGGCGCGGCAGCACAGGAAGACACTGTCCAGGTTCTCCGCCAGCGTGCGGCGCCAGCGCTCCAGCGACATCTCCCACACCGGCACGTCCGGGGCCGGGTACACGCCTGCGTTGCACACCAACACGTCCAGTCGGCCCAGCGCCGCCACCGACGCGGGCACCAGCGCGTCCACCTGGGCCTCCACCGTCAGGTCCGCGCCCACCGCCGCGCCGCCCACCTTCCCCGCAAGCTCGCGCGCCTTGGCCTCGCGGGAGTGGTAGTGCACCGCTACCTTCGCGCCCTCGGCGGCGAAGGCCTGGACGATGGCCGTGCCGATGCCACCCGCGCCGCCCGTCACCAGGACGCCCTGCCCCTTCAGCTCCGTGTCCATGCGTACGACTCCTCGGAAGTGAGTGGGACCCTCACGCGCCGGAGTCCGGGCGAACGAGCGGCGTCCGGCGAACGCCGACGCGAAGGGGCCCAGGTTGCTGACATGTTCTGGAAAGAAAACCGCCGACACACTTGAGTGTGTCGGCGGCGGGGTTCAGCTCAGTCGCAGCAGCTTGCGAGCCTGCTCGGGAGTCGCGGGCTCCCGGCCGTGGGCCCGGGCCCTTCTGGCGGCCTCGGCCACCAGCTCCCAGTTGCCCTTCGCGAGCACGCCCTTGGACACGTAGATGTTGTCCTCCAGGCCCACCCGCGCGTTGCCGCCGCGCTTCGCGGCCTCGTCCACGAACGCGAGCTGGAAGCGCCCCACGCCCGCCACCGTCCAGGTGCTGCCCTCCGGCAGCGAGGCGATCATGAAGTCCAGCACCTCCGGCCGCGCCTGCAGCGTGCCCGGCACCCCGAGCACGAAGTCGAAGTGCGCGGGCAGGTCCACCAGGCCCTCCTTGGCCAGGTAGCGCGCCTCGTCGATCATGCCCACGTCGAAGCACTCCAGCTCCGGCCGCAGCCCGAGCGCGCGGATGCGCTTGGCGATGTCACGCACCAGCGGGCGGGGATTCCAGAAGACCTCCTCGCCGAAGTTGACGGTGCCCGTGGTGAGCGTGGCCATGTCCGGCCGGTCCTCCCCCGTCAGCGTGAGCGGCCCGCAGCGCTGGTCCACCGTCATGCCCACCGCACCACCGGTGGACGTCTGGATGAGCACGTCGGTGCGCTTGCGGATGGCGCGGATGGCCGCCCGGAACAGCTCCGCGTCCTGGGACGGCTTGCCGTCGGGCGTGCGCACGTGCAGGTGCACCATGGCCGCGCCGGCCTCGCGGCAGCGCGCCGCGTCCTCGGCGATCTCCTCCGCGGTGATGGGCAGGTGCGGCGTCTGCTCGCGCGTCGTCTCCGCGCCCACCATCGCCGCGGTGATGACCATGGGAGTGCTCATCGCTGACCTCGCTGCTTGTCCTTGGGAACCACGCAGGTGCCCGAAGCACGGCACACGACGATGGGCTCCGGCAACAGGTCCGCCGCCGAGTCATTCACATCCGGACGCGGGCGGATGACCTTGCGCGCCTCGAAGCGCATCTTGCGCGACGTGTTGCCCGCGCTGACGATCTCTCCCTCCGCCTCGATGAAGTCCCCCGCGTACACCGGCGCCAGGAACTCCACCGAGTCGTACGCGCGGAACAGGCCCTCGTCGCCGTCGGCCCGGATGCACAGCTCCGTGGCCACGTCGCCGAACAGCCCGAGCATCCGCGCGCCGTCCACCAGGTTGCCGCCGTAGTGCGCGTCGTGGCTGCTCATGCGCAGGCGGATGATGGCCTTGGTTCCCGTGCTCATGAGGGCTCTCCCTGGTAGTGCATGTCCTGGGGCTCCTTGCCCAGCTTCTTCAGGAGCGCATGGACGATGTAGTTGGCCACGTCGGAGGGCTTGGTGCCCGGACCGAAGCCCGCGTCGAAGCCCAGCTCCAGCGCCAGCTTGTGGTCCACGCGCGGGCCGCCCAAGAGCAGCTGCACCTTGCCGTGGATGCCCGCCGCCTTGGCCGCCTCGATGAACTGGCGCGAGTTGTCCTTGTGCACGTCGCGCTGGGTGACGACCTGGCTCACCAGGATGGCGTCGGCGTTCTTCGCCATGGCCCGCTTGATGAGGTCCTCGTTGGGCACCTGGCTGCCCAGGTTGAACGCCTCGAACCCGGGGTAGCGCTCCAGGCCGTAGTCGCCCGCGTAGCCCTTCATGTTCAGGATGGCGTCAATGCCCACCGTGTGCGTGTCGGTGCCGGTGCACGCGCCGAACACGACGATGCGCCGGGCGACCTTCTCCTTGATGAAGGCGTTGAGGTCGTCGAAGGACATCTTCTTCACGACGACTTCGGGCACGTCGATTTCGGCGTAGTCCAGCGTGACGCCCGAGCGGGCGTACACGATGAAGAACGTGTAGCTGTCCGCGGCGCGCTCGGCGGCGGCCACCTTCACGTCGGTGAACCCCATCTTGCGCGTGAAGACGGCGGCGGCCTCCTTGGCCTTCTCCGACAGGGGCACCGGCAGCGTGAACGACAGCTGCACCACGCCGTCGTCCCGCCGGTCTCCGTAGGGACGGATGATCTGCTTGCTCGGCTTCACCATCGCGTCATTTCCCCCGCGCCCGCTGGAACTTCACGCTCCCGGCCACCTTCTCCGCCAGGGGCGCGAAGCGCTCCTTCTTGCCCTGCTCCAGGTGGAAGACCACGGACCACGTCGTGCGGCCGTCACAGCCCACGTACGTCCAGGTGTCCACCAGCGCCCCGTTCGTCGACGCGTCCGTGTCCAGCCGCCGCGCCGCCGGCTGCCCGCCGACCTTGAGCTTCTCCCAGCCCGTGCCGCCGCTGCCGGTGACGATCTTGTCCACGCAGACCTGCGCCTTCATGCCCGCCGTCTGCACCGCGCCCACGTCGACCAGGAAGTACGCGTCCCCGCTGGGCGCCGTGAACTTCGCCGTCCCGTCCTCGTTGGAGCGCGTCCACGCGGCCGGCACCTGCACGGCCACGTTCTTGACCTGGAACTGCGTCAGCGCGTCCGCCGAGCCACCCGCCGCCATCACCACCGTCAGGATGGTACCGACAATCATTGTGCCTCCAGGATTTCCAGGAACGGATTGAAGTAATCGGGGGCCTTCTCCAGCACGCCGTCCAGACCCTTGCCGCCGGTCTCCTCGCGCTTGACGTCGCCGAAGTGCCCCTTGCCGATGGCGGCCACCATGCCCTCATCCCGGCACTCCTGGAGCAGCTTCATCGCCTGGGCGAACACCTCACGCGCCCGGTTGGCGATCTTCCCGTCCTCGCGGACGGTGAACTCCTCGTCGATGCCGCGCGCCGCGCGGTGGATGTAGTTGGCGGACTTGAGCGCCACGTAGCGGTCCGCGAGCAGCGGCGTGTGCATGGCCTCGGTCATCATGCCGAGCAGCTGGATGCCCTGCCGCGTCCAGATGGCCACCAGGTCCGCCATCACGTCGTACGCGTGGCTGAAGAAGATGTCCGTCTCCTTGTGCTTGGTGGGCGGCATGTACTTGAGCGGCGCGTCCGGGAAGCAGCGGCGCACCAGCATCGCCTGGGACAGCTCCAAGAGGAGCGTGTCGTCGCGGTACGGGTCGATCTCGTACGAGTGGCCGATGCCCAGCTGCCAGTCCTTGAGGCCCGCGCGCTTGGCGAAGCACTCGTTGATGAACTGGCTGGCGATGACGGTGTGGGCCGCGTCGTACGCGTCCGCGGTGGTGATGTAGTTGTCCTCGCCGGTGTTGATGATGATGCCGGCCAGGGCGCAGATGCGGCGGCTGAAGTACTGGTCGATGAACGTGCGCCGCATGTTGATGTCACGGAAGAGGATTCCGTACATCGCGTCGTTGAGCAGCATGTCCAGCTTCTCGTAGGCCGCGCAGAAGGCGATCTCCGACATGCACAGGCCGGACGAGTAGTTGGTGAGCTGGATGTAGCGCTTGAGCTTGCGGCTCTCGTCGTCCAGGGCCTCGCGCATGATGCGGAAGTTCTCCTGGGTGGCGTAGGTGCCGCCGTAGCCCTCCGTCGTCGCGCCGTGGGGCACGTAGTCGAGCAGCGACTGCGCGGTGGAGCGGATGACGGCGATGACGTCCGCGCCCGCCTGGGCCGCGGCCCGGGCCTGGTCCACGTCGTCGTAGATGTTGCCCGTGGCGACGATGACGTACTTGTGCGGCGCCGGCGACATGGGGAACTGCTTGCGCAGCTCCTCGCGCGCGGTGATGCGCGCCTTCATGTCCTCGAAGGCGGAGCGGGCCTCGGAGCGGACCTCGTCGCGCAGGTTCTGCTCGACGTCGGGGGACAGGGGGCCCAGCTTGTCGGTGGGCAGCGCCGTCAGCCGCTCCACGGCCTCCAGCGGGCTCTTGGCGCCCAGGTGCAGCGCGCGGCCATACCAATAGGCGGCGCCCCGGTTGAGGACGCCCGCGGCCTTGAGCTTGTCGACCATCAGGTTGGCGAGCGGCACCCCTCGCGCGCCTGCTCCGGAGATTCCGAAGAAGCGCAACACGGTGCGCTCAATCGATACAGTGGTGTTACGGCGGATGAGGTCGAAGATCGGATTGACGATCTCCTCCGCCAGAGTGCGCGCATGCGCAATCTGCGCGTCGTCGATGAACGGGCCTGGCATGGGCGCACCTTACCCGCCCGAACGCCTACAGGAAGCGCTGAAGCATACCGGAATGGCGCTGCCGCACCGCATTATCGGTTGGCCAACCCCGACACCGAAATAACAGCGCCCACCCCACCGAGGGAGCGGTGCCGCCACCGAAATACCGGTGAGCCTGGCCTTCCAACCACCTTCAAGCGCTCGGAATTATTGGATTCCAAGAGACGGCACGGTGCGTGCTTTGGAGCGGCTCCGCCTCATCCCCCGAGAGGAGTTTCCGCATGAAGACGCGTTCGCTGCTGCTGTCCGCCGTACTGCTGAGTGGTCCCGCGCTCGCGGCCAATCCGCCGCCGCTCACCACGGATACGGGTGCCGCCGTGGGCACCAACCAGAGCTCCAAGACGGCGGGTCCGCGCGGCGGAATCCTGCTGGAGGACTTCCACCTCATCGAGAAGCTGGCGCGGTTCGACCGCGAGCGGATCCCCGAGCGCGTGGTGCATGCGCGCGGCGCGGGTGCGTACGGCGTCTTCGAGAGCTACGGCAACTTCTCCCACCTGACGCGCGCGTCCCTGTTCGCCAACAAGGGGAAGAAGACGCCGATGTTCGTGCGCTTCTCCACCGTCATCCACCCGTCCGGCTCGCCGGAGACGCTGAGAGACCCTCGCGGCTTCGCGCTCAAGTTCTACACGGACGACGGCAACTGGGACCTGGTGGGCAACAACCTGCCGGTCTTCTTCATCCGCGACGCCATCAAGTTCCCGGACATGGTGCACTCGCTCAAGCCGTCGCCCGTCACCAACAAGCAGGACCCGAACCGCTTCTTCGACTTCTTCTCCCACATCCCCGAGTCGACGCACATGCTGACGCAGCTGTACTCGGACATCGGCATCCCGGCGAACTACCGGCAGATGAACGGGCACGGCGTGCACGCGTTCAAGTTCGTCAACGCCAAGGGCGAGTACAAGTACGTGAAGTTCAACTGGGCCTCGCAGCAGGGCGTCAAGAGCCTCACCAACGAGGAGGCCTCGCGCATCGCCGGCGAGGACCACCAGAACGCCACCACGGACCTGTACGCGTCCATCGGCGCGGGGAAGTTCCCCTCGTGGGAGCTGTCGGCGCAGGTGCTGGACCCGAAGGACCTTGACAGCTTCGCGTTCAACCCGTTGGACCCGACGAAGGTCTGGCCCGAGGACAAGGCCCCCTCCGTCAAGCTGGGCAGGTTCACGCTCAACAAGCTGCCGGACAACTTCTTCGAGGAGACCGAGCAGTCGGCGTTCTCCCCCGGCGTGCAGCCCTCCGGCATCGAGCCGTCCGAGGACCGCCTGCTGCAGGGCCGGCTCTTCTCCTACGCGGACACGCAGCGCTACCGCGTGGGTGCCAACTACCAGTCGCTGCCCGTCAACCGCGCGCGCGCCTCCGTGAACAACAACAACCAGGCCGGCGCCATGAACGTGGCGAACACGAAGTCGGACGTGAACTACGAGCCGAGCATCGCCCGCGAGTCGCAGGAGGCCCCCCAGCATCTGTTCTCGCGACTGCCCCTGTCCGGCACCTCCCAGCAGCAGCCCATCGAGAAGACGGACAACTTCTCGCAGGCGGGCGCGTTCTACGTGGCGTTGGACCCGGCGGCCCGTGAGCGCCTGGTGAAGAACCTGGCCGGGGACCTGGGCCAGGTGCGTGACGCCCGCGTGAAGGCGCGCATGGTGGGCCACTTCTTCGTCGCCAACGAGGAGTTCGGCACCAGGCTGGCCAAGGCGGTGAACGTGAAGGTGGATGACGCCCGCGCCGCCGTGGCGCCGCTCGCCACCCGCTGAAGCGCTCCTGAGTGAAGCACCGGGGCCCGTGCCTGGATGCCGGCGCGGGCCCCTCCCCTCTCGTCCGCCTGGAGGATGGACATGTTCCGCAAGCTGCTCCTCGGAGCCCTCGGTCTGCTGGTGCTGGTGTGCGGGGTGGTGACGGCCGCGTGGTACTCACTGAAGGCCGAGCCCGTGCCCCAGGGACGTCTGCTCGCCGCGAACGAGGCGGAGCGATACCTGCTCGCCGCCGCACGTGTCGGTGACACGGAGATCGTCTCCGGTCTGGTGAAGGCGGGCGCTTCCGCGGAGGCCCGGGACGAGCGCGGCTTCACGCCGCTCATCCTCGCCGCCTACCACGGGCACCTGGACACCGTGCGCGTGCTGCTCTCGGCCGGGGTGGACGCGTGCGCCGGGGACAAGCGCGGCAACACGGCGTTGATGGGCGCGGCCTTCAAGGGCCATGCGGACATCGTCGCGCTGCTCAACGCGCAGCCGTGCGCCGTGGACCAGGCCAACAGCCTGGGCCAGACGGCGCTGATGTTCGCCTCGCTGTTCGGTCGGCAGGAGGTGGTGGACGCGCTCCGACAGAAGGGCGCGTCCGAGGAGCTCAAGGACGCCAGCGGTCGCAGCGCGGCCGACTGGGCCCGGACGCAGAGCGCGCCTCAGGCCCCCGTGGCGCCCGCCCCCATGTCACCGGAGGACACCGCCGCCGCGAGATAGCCTCGCGACGGGAGACCGCCGCTCAGACGTAGCGCGTGGCGAAGAGCTGGAGCAGCGCGGGCTCGGTGCGCAGCAGGGCCAGGGTGAGCGAGGCGTGGCCGGGCACGTAGCCGTTGCCCACCAGCATGGTGACGTCCTTGCCCACGCCCTCCGCGCCGAGCGCGGCCGTGGTGAAGCTGGTGGCCATGGAGAAGAAGATGGCCGTGCCGCCGTCCTTCACCGAGAGGATGGTGGCCATCTCCGTGTTGCCCACGCTGGCGCAGTTCACCACCAGGTCACAGAGCTGACCGCCCGTGGCCTGGCTCACCGCCTCCATCACGTCCACGCCCTGCGTCGCGTCCACCTTCAGCGCGACGTCACACAGGCCGATGGCCGTCAGCGCGTCCAGCGCCGGCTGCGACACGTCCATCGCGATGAGCTGTCCCCGGCTCTCCAGGTTGCGCCGGGCCTGGGCCAGACACAGCGCGCCGCTCTTGCCCGCGCCCAGCACGGCCACCGTCATGCCCGGCCGCACGTAGCGCGCCACCAACGCGGGCGCGCCACACACGTCGAGCGCCGCCAGCGCCAGCGTGTCCGGGAGGTCCGCCGGCAGCTTCGCGTAGATGCCCGTGGCGAAGAGCAGCGCGTGGCCGCGGATGTCCAGGCGGTCGATGTCCACGTGGACCGCCTTCACCTCCTCGATGACCAGCGGCGTCAGCGTCAGGCTCACCAGCGTGGCGATGCGGTCGCCCACCTGGAGCTGCCCCCGCGCAGGGTGCTTCGCGCCGATCTCCTTCACGCGGCCAATCAACATGCCGCCCGAGCCCGTCACGGGGTTCTGCATCTTGCCGCGCTCCAGGACGATCTCCTGGATGCGCGCGCCGATGCGCGCCGGGTCTCCGCCCACCTCGCCCTTGATCTGCTTGAAGGACGCCGCGTCGATGTTGAGGCTCTCCACGTCGATGAGCACCTCCGAATCACGGCACGGCAGCGAGGGGTCCAGCTTGCGCGCGCGCTGCGGCAACACGCCCTTCTCGCCGACGACGCGGGACAGCCCGTAGAGGTCGTTGCTCATGTTCCATCTCCCTGAAGGTCCATCCGCGCCCACAGCCGAGCGGCCTGTCGCGCGGGAGTCCTGCGTCTATCCGCTCCGCCGGGGGGATGGCCAGCGTCACGTCGCGCGGCCCCCACTCCCGAGGGCACTCCTGTCAGCAAGAGGGCCCTTCCGGACACAGCACCGCGCGAGCCTGGGTGAAGGGCTACTCCTGGGAGAGCTTGGGCAGCAGCACCGAGAGCGAGCGCTCGAAGCGATAGGACACGCCGGAGTGACCGTCCTCGAACTCCTCGTGCACCAGGTCCACGCCCGCGTTCTTGAGGTCGTCCGCCAGCATGCGCGTGCCCCAGCGCAGGTTGAACTCGTCGCGCGTGCCGCAGTCCAGGAAGACGCCCTTCAGCTTGCGGAAGGCATCCAGGAACTTGGGGACGAAGCGCACCGGATCATGCACCAGCCACCGGTTCCACACGTCCAGCTTCAGCCGGCCCGTCTGCGCGTCGAAGGGCAGCTCCAGGTTGAGCGGCTCGCCCTTCTTCGGCGAGTACGCCGCCGCCATCGCCAGCGTGTTCACCACCGGGAAGTCGTCCCCGCGCATCTTCGTCTCGCGCACGCGCTGACGGAACTCTCCCTGCCAGGACTCGATGCCGCCCGACTTCAGCAGCGAGCTGGCCGCCTTCGGGAGGTCCGGCAGGTAGCAGTACTCGAAGTAGGCGTCCGCCGAGTGCGCGCCCAGGAGCGAAAAGAGCTCCGGATGGTAGCGCCCCATCACCAGCGCGCCATAGCCACCCGAGCTGTGCCCCAGCACCGCGCGCGACGCCGCCTTGGGCAGCGTGCGGAAGGTGCGGTCCACGAAGCCCACGATGTCCTTGGCCAGGTAGTCACGGTACCGGCCGATGGCGTCGCTGTTGATCCACTGGCTGCCGCCCAGCGACGTCCACGCGTCGGGGAACACGCCCACCACGGGGGGCACCGCGCCGGACGCGATGAGCGCGTCCAGCCGCTCGGGCACGGACGGCGCGAAGCCCGAGGCGTTGGTCCACGTGCCGCCGCTGTTGCCGAACGCGTGCAGGAAGTACACGGCCGGGTAGCGACGGTCCGACTCGGCGTACCCCGGCGGCAGGTACACGGTGAGCTTGCGCCGGGCCGGGTCGCCCAGCGGGTTGGACTCCAGCGCGGGCGACTGCACCTCGCGCGTCTCCAGCAATCCCTTCATCCGAGTCTCCCCCTTCGCGGCCGCGCTACGCGCGCGAGCCCGGGTTCTTGCCGAATATCTTCATCACGGCTTGCAGGTCCTCCCACGCCTTGCGCTTCTCCGCGGGATTGCGGAGCAGGTACGCGGGGTGGAAGGTGGGCATGAGCTGAATGCCCTCGTAGACACGCCAGGCCCCGCGCATGCGGGTGATGGGCGTCGAATCTCGAAGCAGCGTCTGCGCCGCGAACTTGCCCAGCGCCACCACCACCTTCGGCTGGAGGGCCGCGAGCTGCGCGCGCAGGAAGGGCTCGCACGCGGCGATCTCGTCCGGCTCCGGGTTCCGGTTGCCCGGGGGCCGGCACTTCACCACGTTGCAGATGTAGACGTCATCGCGACGGAAGCCCATCGCCTCGATCATCTTCGTGAGCAGATCTCCCGCCGCGCCCACGAACGGGAAGCCCTGCAGGTCCTCGTTCTCGCCCGGCCCCTCGCCCACGAAGACCAGCTCCGCGCGGGGGTTGCCCGAGCCGAAGACGATGTTCTTGCGCCCCGTGCAAAGCTTGCAGCGCTGGCAGTCGCCCAGCTCCCGGCGCACCTGGTCCAGCGTCGGCCGCTCGCCGTCCACCACGCCCGGCAGCGGTCCGCTGCCCGTGGAGGACGACCTCGGCACGTCGAGGAGCATCCCGTTCGAGGCGGAAGGCGCGGTGGTCCCCCGCGCCGCGAGGGGCGCGGGGCCCGGCGCGCGGGGAGCGGGCTCCGAGGGGGCCAGTGGACGGCTCGATGGCAAGGGAGTCGCCTGGCTCGGAGCACTGGCGGCGCCCACGGGCCGCTCGAAGCGCGAGGTGCCCGGGCCCGGCGGCGCGTCGCCCGGACGCGACATCGGCGTGGTCGCCGTGGACGGAGCGGGCTTGCGCTCGGCCGGTGCGGGCTCGGTCGCTGGTCCGGGACGGGCGAACCGGGAGCGCAAGGAGGGCGTCAGGCGCTGGAGCTCGGCCGCCGCCTTGGCGTCGATCATCAGCTGACGCCCGCCACCGTCCTCCTGCCAGAGCAGGTGACGGCGCACATCCTCCAGCACGGCGCTCAGTTCCTGCGTGGCTTCGGGCGAATCGTCGTTCACGATGACCGATCGGTATCGGAGGGCAGGCCCGGGCGCAAGGAAGCGGACATCCATCCTGGGCGGACGCTCCTCCACGGGGCGGCCCGGACCTCCCTCACAGCGTCAAGTTCCCCACCACACCGCGTCACGGCCGGCCTTTCACACCTCCGTCGTGGGCCTCCGGAGCCACGGGCCGCGGGTTCGATTCACCGCACACCGGGTCGACCCGCGCGCCGGCCCCCCGGGTGGGTCCCCCTGATGGCGGGCTACCCTGCTCCCCATGAATCCACAGAACCCGGACTACCGTCAGGACACGGAGGCCCTCTTCCGCGCGGCCCCCTTCGTCACCGACCTCGGCATCGAGCCCGTCTCCATCCTCCCGGGCGAGGTGGAGGCACGACTGGTGGTTCAGCCCCGCCACCTGCAACAGGACGACGTCATCCACGCGGGCGTCCAGGCGACGCTGGCCGACCACACCGCGGGCGGCGCCGCCTTCACCCTCGTGCCCCGCCCTCAGCGAGTCCTCACCGTGGACTTCACGCTCCACCTGCTCCAGGCGGCACGAGGCGAGGCGCTGCGCTGCAAGGCCAGGGTGCTGCGCGCGGGCCGCCGGCTCATCGTCGTCGAGTCCGAGGTCCACACCGTCGCCGGAGGCCAGGAGCAGCGCGTCTCCAAGGCCACCGTCACGCTCGCCGTCGTCGAGCCCCGGACGCCCTGAGGCTCACACGCCGGACGCCGCGCGCTGCACCAGCAGGAGCTCGAGGAGGCTCCGGGCCACGGCGTCCTTGGTGCCCTGGAGCTCCCGTGGCGAGCCGGTCCGGGTCAACACCGTCACCCGGTTCGTGTCCGTGCCGAAGCCCGCGCCGGGCGCCGTCACGTCGTTGGCGACGATGGCGTCCAGCCCCTTGCGCTCGAGCTTCTCGCGCGCGTGCTCCACCACCCGCTCCGTCTCCGCCGCGAACCCCACCAGCACCGGCCGCCGCGCCTGCTCCGCCACCTTCCGCGAGGCCTCGGCCAGCACGTCCGGCGTGCGCACCAGCTTCAGCGTCTCCGGCCCTGCAATCGAGCCCTTCTTCACCTTCTGCGGCGCGCGCGTCTCCGGCCGCCAGTCACTCACGGCCGCCGTGGCGATGAACGCGTCGGAGTCGGCCACCCGGCTCAGCACCTCGCGCGCCATCTCCTCCGCGGAGACGACGTCCACCACCTCCAGCCCCGTGCGGTCCACCGCGCCCACCGGCCCCAACACCACCGTCACCGAGGCCCCCAGCGCACGCGCCGCATGCGCCAGCGCGAGCCCCATCTTCCCCGTGGAGGGATTGGAGATGAATCGCACCGGGTCCAGGAACTCACGCGTGGGCCCCGCCGTCAGCAGCACCCGCTTGCCCGCGAGCGGCCCCGGCGCGAAGCGCGCGGCGACTCCCGCCACGATTGCGGGAACGTCCGCCAGTCGCCCCTCGCCCACGTCGCCACAGGCCAGCAGCCCCGCCCCCGGCCCCACGAAGCTGAAGCGCGCGTGCGCCGCCAGCGCCGCCACGTTCTCCTGCGTCTGCGCGTTGTCCCACATGGCCACGTTCATCGCCGGGGCGAGCACCACCGGCCCGCGGAAGGCCAGGAGCGAGGTCGTCACGGCGTCGTTCGCCATGCCCGCGCGCACCCGCGCCAGCAGGTCCGCCGTGGCCGGCGCCACGACGAACGCCTCCGCCCAGCGCGCCAGGTCCAAATGGCCGAAGTTCCCCTCCTGCGAGGGGTCGAAGTAGTCGGTGAGCACCGGATGCCCGCTGAGCGCCTGGAAGGTCAGCGGGGTGACGAACTGCCGAGCGGCCTCCGTCATGGCCACCCGCACCTCGGCGCCCGCGCGCCCCAACTCGCGCACCAGCTCACAGGCCTTGTACGCGGCGATACCACCGGCCACACCCACCACGATGCGACGGCCCTTCAACGCGGTCACGTCCATGCGGCTTCCTAATGCGCCCGCATGCCGGCTCGCAACCCGAGCCGCACGAGCAGCAGGCCCGGCGCCTCAACGTCCCAGCGTCACCTCACCGCTGGACGGCACGTCCACCACCCGCACCTCGGGACCTCCCGGCGTCTCCACATGGAACGCCCCCCACACCAGCGTGTAGCGCCCGGGCGGCAGGCCAGTGACGACGACCTGCTCGGAGCGTGGCTGGTAGATGAGGTGCGCCCAGCGTGAGCGCATCAACTCCTGCGCGGGCGGGTTGCTCGTCACCGGGACGTCCCCGGCCACCACCCACAGCGCCTTGCCTCGCTCGGGCTTGAGCTGCACGGTGAGCGACGCGCTGCCCGGCGCGGGCCCCAGGTCCAGGTGCATCTGCGCGCCACCCACCTGGACCACCAGGGCGGGCTCGCCCGCGAAGTCGCGTCCCGTGCCCAGCATGAAGCGATAGCTGCCGGGCGCCACGTCGACCGAGTAGGCCCCATCCGGCCCGGTGACGATGTTGAGCGGCTCGCCCCGGTCTCCGTTCACCGCCTCGATGCCGATGCCCGCGGCGGGCTGGCCTCCCGGCAGGAACACGCGACCACTCAGCCGCGTCGCCTGCTTCAGCGTCAGCTCCAGCGCGGCGCGGCTCCCACGCTCCACCGCCTGCGTCCCACTCAGCCGCCCCTTGCGCGCGGACACGGTGTAGCGGGCCACATACGGCGGACTCGCCAGCGTGAAGGTGCCGTCCGGGCCCGACATCACGGACTCGTCGCACACCTCACAGGACACCACGGCGTCCGCCACGGGTCCGCCGCTCGCGTCCCGCACCCTCCCGCTGATGCTCGGCAGCTTCTCCAGCACCAGGTCTCCCAGTTCGGCAGACACCGGACGGTCCACCATCAGCGGCTCGTAGCCGGAGGCATCGACCGCGACGATGACGCGGTCTCCCGCCGTGGGCAGGGGCAGCTCGAAGCGACCGTCGGGGCTGTCCACCTGATGCTCGTCCATGCGGAAGCGGCGCACGGGCGCGCCGTCATTGCCCACCACGCGGCCGCGGAACATGTCGCGCTTCTTGAGCACCACCTTCACCGGGGGCCCGCCCGCCTTGCCCTCGGCGCGCTCCGTCTGGTCGTAACCGGAGTGCTTCACCTCCAGCCGGTAGCCCCGGTCGGGCCGCAGCGAGCGGAACTCGAAGTGGCCGCGCGCGTCGCTCACCACGGGATCCGCGCCGCGAGGCACCACCGACAACGCGGCCCCCGCCACCGGCGCCCCTTGCGTGTCCACCACGTCGCCCGTGAGCGGCGCTCCGGGCTTCAGCTCGGCCTCCAGCCTCAGCGTCTGCCCCTCCGTCACCGTCACCTGCTTGCGCTCGGAGGGCTGGAAGTCCGGATGCGAGGCCACCATCGAGTACGTCCCCTCCGGCATCCCGCGCATCGGCACGACGCCGTCGGGCCCCGAGGAGCGGTCGCTGCGGAAGATGCCCTCCTGGTCCACCCAGAGCACCACGTCCGCGCCCTCCACGCGTCGGCCCCCGGAGGACACCGTCACCTCCACGGAGGCATGCGGCTCCAGCGGCAGCTCGACGTCCTTCGCGGGTGCCGTCACCTTCACCTGTCCACCGCCCCACTCGGAGTGGTGCGCGTGCAGTTCGTACAGGCCCGGCGTGGGCACCGACGCGGAGAAGTGCCCGTCCCCATCGGCGAGCACCGTCTCCCCCGTCGGCTGGACCAGCACCGACACGCGCGGCGCGGGACGGCCGTACACGTCCATCACCCGTCCGGTGATGAGCGTCGCGCGCTCCAGCTCCAGCTCCAGCGAGGTCTCGCCCTTGCCCACCCGCGCGGGGAGCTGCGCCTCGCGGAAGCCCTCCGCCTTGCCCTCCAGCACGTATTCGCCGACGGCGAGCGGCCCCAGTTCCACCAGAGCGCCCGTGCTCGCGCGCTCCCGGCGGACGACATCTCCGCGAGCGGTGCGCAAGAGCAGCTCCGGCGATGGAACGGGCTCGCCCGCCTCGTCCACCACCGTGACGAGCAGCTTGCCGGCCTCCTCCAGCTCCAGCGTCACCTGCGTGACGCGCGCCTCCAGCGTCAGCGTGCGCGGAATCGAGCCCAGTCCCGGTGCCTCGGCCGTCACCACCAGCTCATCCGGATACAGGCCGGTGAAGCGGACGACCTCACCCTCCGTGCGCAGGTCGCGCGACAGGTGGTCGCCGCGCACTCGCACCGTCGCGGCCGCGGGCTGGCCCTCGCGGGTCACGCGGACCTCCAGCGTCCTCGACGGTGTCAGCTGCAGGCGCACGGGCTGGGAGCCCGCCTCCACCTGGGACTCGACGGCGGGCAGGTAGCCCTCCGCCATGGCCAGCACGTAGAACGGGCCCTCGCCCAGCCCCTCCAGCGAGAAGGCACCATCCGCTCCGGACCGCGCCTCGAAGGGCAGCGGTACCCGTCGAGACACCGCGTACACGCGCGCCTCGCGCAAGGGCTGTCCGGACTCGTCCACGACCTGGCCGAGGATGGAGCGCAGCGGCGGCAGGAACAGCTCCACCGGGTCACCCGGCGCCGCGCGGTCCCTCAGCGCGACACCCAGGCCGGGCGCGCGGGCCCACACGGAGAAGGACACGCCGACCAGGTGCTCGAAGCGGAAGCGTCCCTCGCCGTCCGTCCGCGCCGTGGCCCGGGGACTGAGGAAGCCGCGTTGTTGCTCGAAGAAGGCCAGCGTGTGCAGCGTCGACTCACGCGCCGGACAGGACAGGAGCGCCTGGTCGCACTCGTCACAGCGCACGTCCACCAGGGTGCGCTCCGCGCTGGCCGAGAGGAACACCTCCGCGTCCGGCACGGGCCGCCCCGAGGCATCCAGGACACGGCCGGTGAGCGACAGGCCCTCCTGGCTCCCGGAGGTGACCTCCACGGCGGAGAACTCGGGAAGTGACCTGGACGTCGCGCCCAGGGACGCGGACGCGCGGAAGTCTCCAGGCGCTCGCTCCGAGCGAGACCAGAGCCAGGCGGCCCCAGCCACCACGAGGGCGGACAGAACCCCTATGAGAATCCAGTTGCGCATGCGCTCGTCACGAGGACCTTAGCCCGCGGCGGGCCCGGCAACGGCCGATTCCCACCGGAAATTCCGGACCCAGTCCTCTCCCCGACGCTCTCCCCCACTCCACGTCGTCCCCAGCGCAGTGGGGCGACAACGTCACGCAGCCATCACTGCTTCGTGTCGTCCTCGAGTGCGTCCAGGCGCTTCTCCACCCGCTCGAAGCGCTCGTTCGTCGTCTCGGCCAACGAGCCCAACAGCCGGGCCATGCGCCCGACACTCGTCTCCATCCGATGGAAACCGTCCGACACCGTCCGGACGACGCCGACCACGGACTCCATGGTCGTCATCATCAAGCCCATGCTCTCCTGTGTCGCGCCCAGGGACAGCTGCGTCGCGCTCAAGGACACCTGCGTCGCGCGCAGGGCCGCCTGCGTCTCGCTCAAGGCCGCCTGCGTCGCGGTGATGGCCTCCTGCATCGCGCCCATGTTCGCCTGCATCGCGCCCATGTTCGCCTGCATCGCGCCCATGTTCGCCTGCGTCACGGACATGCTCTCGCGCATCTCGCCCATGTTCTTCAGCATGGAGCCCATGCCCGAGGCCAGGATGCGCGTGTGCATCCGCGAGGACTTCATCTCCTCGCGCAGCTCCACCACCTCACCCATCAACTTCACCATCACGTCCCTGCCCGCCGCCCTCGCCATGCGACCTCCCGTGACATCCTGACGGGACCTTACGCGGCGGGTCTGACGTGAGCTGGCGGTGCTCGGACGACGGGTGCGCGTGCTCATGGCGTGGCCTCCCTCACTCCTCGGCGAAGGGCTGGATGGCCTGAGCCACCGCGAGCTCCTGGCGGGCCTCGCTCAACTCGGAGTTCGTCGCGCGCAGCCGATCGCTCAGCACCTGCACGAAGCTCCAGAGCATCTTCACCGCGAGGATGGACTCGCGCTTCATCAGCCCCATCAAATCAGGCCGGGAGATGACCATGGTGCGCGTGGGCTCCGTCGCCCTCACCGTCGCCGAGCGCGGTGCGTTGTCGATGAGCCCCATCTCCCCGAAGTGGCCGCCCGAGCGCAGCTCGGCGATCTCCACCCCGTTCTTCTCGATGGCCACCCGGCCCCGGATGACCACGAACAGCTCCTCGCCCGGCTGCCCCTCCACCACGATTTCACGCCCCGCCGGATACGTGCGCGTGGTCGCGATGGACAGCACCGCCGTCTGCTCCTTGTACGTGAGGTGACGGAACAGCGGAATCTTGCGCAGCGCCTCCATCCGCGACTGCGCCTCGCTCGACTCCTCGCTCGCCAGCGCGGCGCTGTCCCCGGCGATCTTCACCACCACCGCGGTGATGTTGTCCTTGCCGCCCCGCTCGTTCGCGATGTCGATGAGCCGCTTGGGCAAATCCCCCGGCGCCAGCCCCGACACCAGCGGCAATAGCTCCTCGTCCTCGACGTACCCATGCAGGCCGTCCGAGCACAGGACGAACATGTCCCCGGGCACCAGGTCCACGATGAGCGTGTCGACCTGGACGGACTCCTGGATGCCCACCGCGCGCGTAATCACGTTGCGGTACTGCGAGGTGGCCGCCTGCTCCTTGGTGATGGTGCCAGCCTTCAGCTGCGCGGCGACCAGCGTGTGGTCCTCCGTCAGCCGGTGACACTGGCCGTGCCTCACCAGATAGACGCGACTGTCACCCACATGACCGATGACGGCCTTGTTGCCCCCCACCGCGAGGCACACGAACGTCGTCCCCATGCCCCGCTTCGTCGAGTCCGACATCGCCGTGCGGTAGATGTCCGCGCACGCGCGCTGCACGGCCACCTCCACCAGCGCCGCCGCCGCCGAGCGGCTGTCCGCCGTGGGGTTGTTGCCCAGGTCCTTGAGCAGGTGCCGGTTCGCGGTGATGTGCTGCTTGACGACCTCGGTGGCGCGATTGCTGGCGACCTCGCCGGCCGCGTGCCCGCCCATGCCATCGGCGACGACGTACAACCCGAGCGACACGTCCACCAGCATCGCGTCTTCGTTGTGCTGCCGCTTGCGGCCGACGTCGGTCAGTCCGAAGGCTTCTGTGGTCAAGGCCACCGCGAACACTCCCGTGTGTGACTGTAGGCGACTTCGTACGTTACGCAGGCCACTTGAGACGTGGCAAGGCTCAGGGAGCCATCCGTACGGAGAGCATCCGGACAAAACCGCTTGCCGTGTAGAACGCGAGTTCCACCTGTCCAAAGCGCAACCGCGCGCCATCCTCCAGCAGAACGGGCTTGCGCGGGGTGAGCCGGACGCCCCCCATCCACGAGCCGTTCTTGGAGCCGGCGTCCGTCAGCAGGAAGCCCGCCTGGGCCTCGTCCCGGGCGAACCAGGCGTGGAAGCGCGACACGCTGCCGTCATCCAGCACCACGTCGTTGTTGCCCGTGCGCCCCACCGTGATGCCCCGGCCGAAGGCGTTGCTGCGGGCCTTCACCACCGGGAAGACCACCGACTCGCTCGCCCCCAGCGTCGGGGGCCCCGCGTTCGTCACCGTCTTGAGACGGTACTCCTCCTGCTCCACCGGGCTGTCGTCGGCGGGCGAGGGGGAGAAGAGGAGCAGCCCGGGCGGCAGCTGCCGCTCCAGGTCGCCCCGGTTGCGCAGGTACCGCGAGACATGGGCGCTCAGAAGCTCGGGCATAAGGGCGGCGCGGGAAGGGGGAGGTTCCCGCGCACCCCAGTCTACGCGGACTTCAGCGCCAATCCATGAACAACCCGACCATCGGGCCACCCACGAAACCCCGGCCCAGGTAGCGGCGCTTGAGGCCGAAGGGCTCGCCGTAGCCCACGGCGACGCCGGCGGCGACCTTGTCGAACTGGTAGCCAATCTGGATGCGGCCCTCGACGATGCCGGCCACGTTCTTGTCCGGCAGCGGGCCGCCGTCGAACTTGGCGCCATAGAAGACCGGGCCGCCCGTCACCTGGAACCCCCAGTGCGCGGCGTTGGGCAGCTGGTTGCGGTAGCCGAAGCCCACCTGCGCGGTGTGCTCGTAGTAGGCGCCCAGGTTGGTCTCGGGCTTGCCCGCCTTGGGCGTGGGCATGCGCGCCCCCCACCCCAGTCCGCCCTCCACCAGGAAGACGAAGGCGTCCTTGCGGTCCTGGAAGAAGGTCAGCTCCCACTGCACCTTCAGCCGGGGCGTGAGCAGCGCATCGTTGTACGAGGTCCCCAGGAAGGCGCCACGCGGGAGCCAGAAGGGCGTGGGCGAGGTGTGCACGCGACGAGGAGCGCTCGTCATCGTCTGCGCCTGCGCCGTGGAGACCAGACCCAGCGTGAAAACCAGCAAAAAGAGGAGCTTGCGGTGCATAGAATCCATCTTTGCGCCACGGAGCGGAGCGCTTGTCAACGAAGTGTTCGTTTGGCTATGACGCGTTCGTTACCTGCGGATGGGCCCGGAGCCAGGTCGTACCTGGAGCCACCTGCCGTGGGGCACAAGGAGCGGGACACCGCATGCCAGTCGTGACAGTCCGGGCCAGCAGCAAGCAGAGCTCGGGTAGGTTCGACACCCTCGTCCGCAAGGCCACGGAGAAAGCCTCCGACCTGCTCGAGCAGAGTGATCGCGTCCTCGTCGTCTACGAGAAGGGTTGCGCCAGCATCTATTACGAGGGCGACGGCGTGCGTCCCCTCCCCGCGGCGCCCCGCGCGTCCTGAAGGGGCGTCCAGGCTCCGGCCCGACTCCGGGCCGTCGAGCTGGAACGTCGAGCCCGGCGGGTGTGTCCTGAGAGGACCGGTTCAACGGACCTCTCCCCTTCACAAGGAACCCGCGTGCGCTCGCTCCTGGTCGTCCTCGCCCTGACCCTCACCGCCTGCTCCACCCACCGAGCCCACGAGCGCGTCGCGTTCGCCGAGGGCCTGGCGGCCGGAGGTGCGCCGGGGACCGCCGTGCCGCTGGAGAGTCGCTCCATCATCCACCGGGCGTCCCTGACGCTGGAGCGGGACGAGCCCGAGTCGGGGCCGGCGCAGGCCGTCCAGCTCGCGAAGACGCATGGGGGTTACGCCGAGCACGTGACGACCCGTTCCGCGGTGGTGCGCATCCCCGCCGAGCGGTTGGACGGCTTCCTGGCCGCGGTGCCCGCGCTGGGCGAGGTGGAGCGCAAGAGCGTCTCCGCCAGCGACGTGACCGACGTGCACCGGGACTTGAAGGTGCGCCTGGCCAACGTGACGCGCATCCGGGAGCGCTACCTGGAGCTGCTCCAGCGCGCCGTCAGCGTCGAGGACACGCTCAAGGTGGAGAAGGAGCTGGAGCGAATCACGGTGGAGTACGAGACGCTCAAGGCGCGCCTGGAGGGGCTCGAGGGCGAGGTCGCCCTGTCCACCGTGAACCTCGACTTCGAGCGCCCCGTGCGCCCCGGCCCCGTGGGCTGGGTGTTCTACGGCCTGGGGAAGGCCGTGAAGTGGCTGTTCGTCTGGGACTGACGAGGCGTCACTCCTCGCCCAGCTTCCGGTAGAGCGTGCGGCGGTTGATGCCGAGGATGCGCGCGGCGGCGGCCTTGTTGCCGTTCTGCGCGTCCACGATTCGCCGCACGTAGGCCCGCTCGACGTCCTCCAGGGGCAGCTCCTCGCCGCTGGCCCGGGTGAACAGCGCCTGCATCCCGCCGTTGTCACCCGGCAGGTCGAAGTCCTCGGGCACGAGCGTGTCGTGGTCCGCCAGCGCCACCGCGCGCTCGAGCAGGTTCGCCAGCTCCCGGACGTTGCCCGGCCACGCGTGCGCCACCAGCCTGCGCATCGCCGCCGCGGACACCCCGAGCACCTCGCGCGATTGCGCGCCTCCCAGCCGCCCCAGGAAGAAGTCCACCAGCGGGACGATGTCCTCGCGCCGCTCGCGCAGCGGGGGCACCTCCAGGCGGATGACGTTGAGCCGGTAGTACAGGTCGGGCCGGAACCGCCCGTCGCGCAGCAGCTCCTCGAGCGGCCGGTTCGTCGCGGCCACCACCCGCGCGCGCACCGTCACCTCCGCGCTGGCGCCCAGCGGCCTCACCTTCCCCGTCTCCAGCGCCTGGAGGAGCTTGGCCTGCACCTCCAGCGACAGCTCCCCCACCTCGTCCAGGAACAGCGTCCCCGCGCCCACGGCCACGAAGACACCCGCGCGGTCCTCACGCGCGTCCGTGAACGCACCACGCCTGGCGCCGAACAGCTCGCTCTCCGCGAGCCCCGGTGGCAGCGCCGCGCAGTTGAGCTGGAGGAAGGGCTCCGCGCGCCGGGCACTGGACTCGTGCACCAGCCGCGCGAGCGCGCTCTTGCCCGTCCCCGTCTCCCCCGTGAGCAACACCGTCGAGTCCGTGCGCGCGGCCCGTCGCGCCATCTCCAGCACCTTGCGCATCGCGGGGCTGCGCGCCACCAGTCCCCCCGGCGCGTCCGTGGGCACCGCCGCGCGCAGCCGCACAATCTCCCTGCGCAGCTGACGCTCGCGGAACGCGCGGTCGATGGAGAGCACCAGCGCGTCGATGTTGAAGGGCTTCGTCACGAAGTCGCAGGCCCCCGCCTTCACCGCCGCCACCGCGAGCTCGATGCTCCCGAACGCCGTGATGAGCAGCACGAGCTGCCCCGGCCTCCGCGCGAGCACCGCCTCCAGGAACTCCGTCCCCCGCATCCGAGGCATCTCCACGTCGGAGATGACCAGGTCGAACGCCTCCTCCGCGCAGCGAGACAGGGCCTCCTCGGGGGACGTCATCCCCACCGTCACGTAGCCGCGCTCCGTGAGGCTCTCGCAGAGGAAGTCCACCACCGCCGCGTCGTCATCCAGGACGAGGATCCGCTGTCCACGCGCGCTCATTCTGCCTCCTCCTTCATGTCCTCGTCCTCGGCCGCTGGGAGCTGGACGAGGAACCGGCTGCCCTCGCCCGCTCGGGACGTCACCGAGACGGCGCCTGCGTGGTCCGCGACGATGGACTTCACCACCACGAGCCCCAACCCCGTGCCGCCCAGCTCCGTCCAGGTGCTGAAGAAGGGCTCGAAGATTCGCGCCTGTTGCTCCTCCTCGATGCCCACGCCCGTGTCCTCGACGCACAGGCAGACCCCTCGGCGCTCGGACAGCCCGGGAGCGCTCCGGAAGACGGACGGCGCCAGCGTCACCCGCACGCGACCTCCGCGAGGCGTGGCGCGCAGCGCGTTGGTGAGCAGGTTGAGCGCCACCTGCTGCACGCCGTCCCCATCCGCGAGGACGCGGGGCAGCGGGGCCTCCACCTGGAACTCCAGCGTCACGTCCCGCTTGCGAGCGTCGTGCTCGAGCAGCTCCACCACGGCGCGCACGGGCTGGTGGACATCGAGCACCTCCCGACGCGGAGGCTTGCGGCGCGTGAGGTCCAGGAGCTGTCGCACCGTCCGGGTGATGCGCTCGCACTGCTCCACCAGGATGCCCGCGTTGCGGCGCACGTCGTCGGGCAGCTCCGTCCTCGACGCGAGCGCCTGCGCCCGCCCACCGAGGATGAGCAGCGGCGAGCCAATCTCATGCGCCAGTCCCGCCGACAGCTGTCCGAGCGTGACGAGCTTGTCCACGCGGCGAAGCCCCGCCTCCATCGAGATGCGCGCCTCCGTCTCGACGTTGAGCCGGCCCCGCGCCTCGCCCAGCTCCTTCACCATCGCGTTGAAGGCATGCGCCATCTCCCCCACCTCGTCCTCGCGCTCCACCACCACCGTGGCGGAGAAGTCACCGCCGCGCACCGCGCGCATCGCCCGCACCACGCGCTCCAGCGGACGCTGGAGGTGGAGCCACAAGAGCAGCCACCCCACCACCGAGATGCCCGCGATGAGCGTGAGCACGGACAGCAGCGTCGACCGACGCGTGCGCTCCAAATCCATGCGCAGCCCATCCAGCGGATTGACCACCGCGAGCGCCCCCACCGTCCCGCCCTCGTCGCTGCGCAGCGGCACCACCACGGACAGGTGGGACAGGCCCTCCGGCCCCTCGAAGCGCGACGTCACGCCGTGCGCCTCCATCACCCGGAGCGCCTCCGCCTCGACGAGCGGCAACGTGCGCGAGCTCCCCAACGAGCGGGCGACCAGCCCCTTCTTCGCATCGAACACGAAGACGTCGACCGTGGGGTCCTTCACCTCCAACGACTCCAGCATCTCCCGCACGTCCGCGCCCTGCCCGTCCCGCAGCGCGTTCTCCATGGCCACCTGGAGCGCCGTGGCCAACAGCCGGGAGGACTCCTCCGTCGCCGTGCGCAGCTCGTGCTCCTCCCGCTGGAGCTGTCGGTAGCCGTAGGACCCCAGGATGAGGGCGCTGGTCAGCGTCAGCCAGAGCCCCAGTTTGGTGGCGATGCGCACGCCGCCCACTGTGGCGAAAGTGCACAGGTGATTCAATTCGCCTCGCTCCTACCTGCCCGCTGGGCGAGTTCACTCCCTGTGATTTCAATGAGTTGAGTACGCGACACGCTGGACCAGGACTTGCCCTGGTGCCCCGCCATGAAAAGGACCGTGCTCCTGGGCCTGCTGGCCCTCTCCTCCGCCTGCTCCAGCGCCGCCGCGACCACCGCCACCCCGGAGCGGCCTCCTCCCAAGACGCTGAAGGAGGGGGTGGTGCAGTTGGCCGAGGCCTCCCAGGCCTTCGTCACCGTCACCCCCGTCCAGCCCGATGCCGGCGGGGCGAGGCTCCAGGCGCCCGCGCGCGTGGCGTTCCGGGACGGGGCCGTGTCCCGGCTCGGCGCGTCGCTGGCCGGCCGCGTGGTGGGCGTGCACGTGCGCACCGGCGACGTGGTGAAGCCCGGGGACCCGCTGGTGACGCTCGACTGCCCGGAGGCCGCGGCGGCGCGCACGGCGGTGGCCACGGCGGCGGCGGCGCTGCGCGAGGCGGAGTCCGGCTTCGAGCGTGAGCGGCGCATGTTCGACCAGGGCGTGAGCACGGAGCGCGAGCGGCTGTCCGCGGAGACGCGCCTGGCCGAGGCCCGCGCGGAGCTGGCGCGCGCCCAGGCCTCCGTGGGCTTCGTGGGCGCGGGGAGCGGCACCACTGTCGTCCTGCGCGCGCCGCTGGCCGGCACGGTGCTCGCGCGCACCGCGACGGAGGGTGTCTCCGTGCAGCCCGGAGGCGAGCCGCTGGTGGAGGTGGGCGACGCCTCCGCGCTCTGGGTGGTGGCGGAGGTGTTCGAGCGGGATTTGCCGCAGGTGCGCGAGGGCACGCGGGCGAGCGTCACCCTGCCCTCGCTGCACGAGCCGCTCACGGGCCAGGTCGTCTCGGTGGGCGCGGTGGTCACCAGCGGCTCGCGCACGGCGCCGGTGCGCATCGCGCTGGACAGCCCGGCCAAGGGGCTGCGTCCAGGAATGTTCGGCCGCGCGCGCATCGACGCGGCCGAGGCCAGCCTGACGCCCCGGTGGAGGCGGTGCTGCTGCGCAACGGGAAGGACTCCGTGGTGTACGTGCGGCAGGACGCTCGCACCTTCGTGCGCCGGCCCGTCGTCGTCGCCACGCCCGTGGATGGGCGCGTGCAGGTCATCGCCGGGCTGTCCGCGGGTGAGCCTGTCGTCACCCGAGGCGCGCTGCTGCTCGACGGCGCCGCGGACCAGCTGCTCTAGCGGAGACCCCACCCCATGCTGCAACGACTCATCGAATTCTGCGTCCGCAGCCGCCTGCCCGTGTTGCTGCTGACCCTGGGCATCGGCCTGTTCGGCGTGAAGGCCTACCTGGACACGCCCGTCGAGGCGTTCCCCGACGTCACCAACCTCCAGGTCAACGTCATCGCGCAGATGCCGGGGCTCGCCCCCGAGGAGATCGAGCGCCAGGTGACGGTGCCGCTGGAGCGCGTGCTCAACGGCACCCCGGGCATGCTCCAGATGCGCAGCGAGAGCCTCTTCGGACTGTCGCTCATCTTCCTCACCTTCGACGACGGCGTGGACCCGTTCAAGGCGCGCACCATCGTCGGTGAGCGCCTGTCCAACGCGGACCTCGCCGACGAGGCCGACGTGCGGCTCGCGCCGGAGGCCACGCCCCTGGGCAAGGTGTACCAGTTCCGCGTCCTGAGCGACCGGCACACCCTCACCGAGACACGCTCGGAGATGGAGTGGAGCATCGCGCGGCACCTGCGCCAGGTGCCGGGTGTCGCCGACGTGCTCAGCCTGGGCGGCTTCCTCAAGGAGTTCCACGTCCAGGTGGACCCGTCGCGGCTGCTCGCGCACGAGCTGACGCTGGCGGACGTCACCGAGGCCCTGGAGCGCTCCAACCGCAACGTGGGCGGAGGCTTCCTGCGTCAGGGCGACCAGGAGCTGCTCATCCGCGGCGTGGGCTACCTCAAGGGCGCCAAGGACGTGCAGGACATCGTGCTCAAGAGCGAGGACGGCACGCCGGTGACGGTGGGCGACGTCGCGCGCGTGGTGGCCTCCCACACGCCGCGCCGGGGCACGGTGAGCCACGACCTGGACATGGACGTCACCGAGGGCGTCGTCCTGCTGCGCCGGGGTGAGAACCCGAGCACGGTGCTGGAGGGCGTGCACGCCAAGGTGAAGGAGCTCAACGGGCAGGTACTGCCCAAGGGCATGCGCATCGAGCCGTTCTATGACCGCAACGTGCTCGTGGGCCAGACGCTGTCCACGGTGCACCACAACCTGCTGCACGGCGCGCTGCTGGTGGTCGCGGTGGCGTGGCTGTTCCTGCGCAGCATGCGCTGCTCGCTCATCGTCGCGTCCGTCATCCCGCTGGCGCTGCTCACGGCCTTCATCGGCCTGCGCATGGTGGGGCTGCCCGCGAACCTCATCTCCATGGGCGCCATCGACTTCGGCATCCTCGTGGACGGCGCGGTGGTGCTGGTGGAGAACGTGCTGCACGAAGCGGGCGTGAAGCGGCCCCGGAAGCGGCGCGAGATGCTGGGCCTCATCATCCACTCGGCGCTCGACGTGGCCCGGCCCACCTTCTTCGCCATGGCCATCATCATCGCGGCCCTCATCCCCGTCTTCACCCTGGAGCGCGTGGAGGGCCGCATCTTCCGGCCTCTCTCCCTGACGTACAGCTTCGCGCTCGTGGGGGCGCTCGTCTTCGCGCTCACGGTGGTGCCCGCGCTGTGCGCCCTGCTCTTGAGGCCCAAGGACGCCGAGGTGAAGGAGCCCCGGCTGCTCGTCACCCTGCGCGAGTCCTATGCGCGCGCGGTGACCTGGCTGATGCCGCGCCGGACCCTCGTGTTCGGTTCCATGGCGGCGCTGGTGGTGCTCACTGGAGTCGTGGGCTCGCGCGTGGGCAGCGAGTTCCTGCCCGAGCTGGACGAGGGCGACATCAACGTCTTCGTGGAGATGCCCGCGAGCATCTCCCTGGCCAAGGGCGCGGACATCCTCCTGGAGGTGAGGAAGCGCCTGCTGGACTTCCCCGAGGTGAAGGAGGTGCTCGTCGAGCAGGGGCGCCCGGAGGACGGCACCGACAACGAGTCCGTCAACATGGGGAAGACCTTCGTGCGCTTCACGCCGTCGGAGACGTGGCGGGAGGGCTGGGACAAGGAGCGGCTGGTGCGCGAGATGCGCGCGTCGCTGCTGGAGATTCCGGGCGTGAGCTTCAACTTCTCGCAGCCCATCAAGGACAGCGTGGAGGAGGCCATCAGCGGCGTGCGCGGGAAGGTGGTGCTCAAGGTCTTCGGCACGGACCTGGAGGCCATGCGCGGCACCCTGGAGCGCGCCGTCACGGCGCTGCAGGACGTGGAGGGCGTGGTGGACCTGGGGCTCTACCGCGACTCGAGCGTGCCGCAGCTCCAGGTGGTGCTGGACCGGCAGGCGCTCGCCCGCGCGGGCGTGGACGTGTCCACGGCGCAGGACCTGGTCGAGACGGCGCTGGGCGGCAAGGTGGTGACGGAGCTGTGGGAGCAGGAGCGGCCCGTGCCCGTGCGCGTGCTGTTGCCCGGCACCGAGAAGGAAGACGAGTCGCGCATCGGCGACATCCTCGTGCCCACCGCGGGCGGAGGACACGTCCCGCTGCGCGAGGTGGCGCGGCTGGAGAAGGCGCTGGGCCGCGCGAGCATCAACCGCGAGGCGAACAGCCGCACGCTGGCGCTGAAGTTCAACGTGGAGGGACGTGACATGGGCTCCACGATTCAGGAGGCCATGGCCACGGTGGAGCGCGAGGTGACGATTCCCGAGGGCATGTTCCTCAAGTGGGGCGGCGAGTTCGAGAACCAGGAGCGCGCGCTCGGACGACTGGCGGTCATCGTGCCACTGTCGTTCCTGGTGGTGTTCGCGCTCTTGTACGCGGCGCTGGGCTCCATGCGCAGCGCGGGCGCGGTGCTCGCCGGCGCGCCGTTCGCGATGTGCGGCGGCGTGCTGGCGCTGGCCCTCACGGGGATTCCGCTGTCCGTCAGCGCGGCAGTGGGGTTCATCACCTTGCTGGGACAGGTGTGCCTCGCGTCGTTGCTGGTGGTGAGCGCGGTGGATGACCGGCGCAAGCTGGGCGAGGCGCTGGAGACAGCCCTCCCGCGCGGCGCGGCGAGCCGGTTCCGCGCGGTGCTGATGACGGCGCTGCTCGCGATGCTGGGGTTGATGCCGGCGGCGCTCTCCAGCGGCGCGGGGAGTGAGACGCAGCGCCCGTTCGCCATCGTCATCATCGGCGGACTGGTGACGGCGGTGCTGGTGTCGCTGTTCGCGCTGCCCGCGTTCTACTCGGTCATCGTGGGGAACCGGAGCCCCACGGCCTCCTCGGAGGAGGACGAGGACGCCGGGGACTCGGGCGTGACGCACGTGGTGCCGGGCGCGGGCCATGAAGCGGGCAAGGCCGAGGGGGTGGCGGCATGAAGCGCCTCGTGTCGATGTGGGGATTGTGCTGGGCGCTGACGTCGGTGGGGGCTCGCGCGGAGGAGTCGGCCGCCGTGCCCCCCGAGGTCATCACCCTGCCCCAGGCCCTGGAGTTGTTGTCCAAGGACAGTCCGTGGATGGCGGCGGAGCAGGCCCGGGTGGGCGTGGCGGAGACGGAGCGCATCGCCGCGGGCATCCTGCCCAATCCGTCGTTCAACTATGGCGGACAGCGGCTGTTGCACGGGGCCAACACGGGCTCGTCGATGTCGCATCAGTTCACGGTGGAGCAGCCGTTGCTGCTCTTCGGGCAGCGCGGCGTCCGACGAGAGCTCGCCGAGCGGAGCGTGGCCGCGGAGAAGGCGCGGGTGACGGCGTCGCTCGCGGAGCGGGAGCTGTCGGTGCGCGAGGCCTTCGCGTCCCTGCTGTCGAGCCAGGAGGCGCTGCGGTTGCTGGAGGAGACCTCCGTGGACCTGGGGCGTGTGGAGAAGGTGGTGAAGGGGCGAGCGGCCGCGGGTGACTCCAGCCGGTACGACGTGGAGCGCATCGAGGTGGAGGGACGCACGCTGGAGGTCGAGGTCCTCAACGCGAAGGCCAGCGTCGACGATGCCGCGGGGCGGCTGGCGGCGCTGCTCGGTCGACCGGGCTGGAGCCCTCGTGCCTCGGGGACGCTGGGGGCGACGGGCCCCCTTCCGGAGCTGGGCCGACTGTGGGAGGCGAGCGTGCGGCAGCGGCCGTCGTTGGTGGCGGCGCGGCAGCGGCAGTCGGTGGCGCAGGGCGGGCTCGCGGTGGCGAAGCGGGAACGGATGCCGGTGCCCTCGCTCGAGGCGGGCGCGGTGGTGACGCGGCGGGAGGACAGCACCATCGGGTATCTGGGGCTGTCGCTGCCGATGCCACTGTTCGACCGGAACCAGGGGGCGATTGCTCGCGCTTCGGCGGAGGTGGACGCGGAGACCCGGGCGCTGGACGCGGAGGTCGCCGAGGCCCGGGCGGAGCTCACCCGCGCGCACGCAGTGCTGGCGGGCAGGCACCGCGCATTGGCCACGCTGGAGCGGGACGTGGTGGAGCGCCTGCCCACGCTGCGGCGCATGGCGGAGGACGCGTACCGGGAAGGACGCGGGAGCATCCTGGAGCTGCTCGACGCGTTCCGCTCGCTGAAGGACCTGCGGCTGCAACACCTGGAGCAGCGTGAGGCGGTGCAGCAGGCGGAGGCGGCCGTGCTCTTCGCCTCAGGACTGGAGACGCTCACCCAGGTGCCTTGAGAGGAGCCGTGCCCGCGAGCGCTCCTCCTCGCGGGCACGGCATGTCTCAATTCCTGTCGAAGAGCGGAAGCTCGCGCTGGGACGCTCCAGCCGTGGCGGAAGCAGGGTCGGCGAAGTACGGTGGGTCCTCGACATGGACTGCCAACACGCCTCACTTCGACCCACGCCGGAGCAGGACGCCTCTTTCGCCGCGGAGGCGCTCTTCGCGGGCGACCTCCCCCACGCGGCGTACCATGTGGGCTGCGCGCTGAGCACGGACGTCACCCGCCCTGAATGGTTGGACCTGCTGCGGCGCATCAAGCAGGACGCGGGCCCCGACCCGCTGCGAATCGTCCCCCTCCAGGGGCGCGTGTCCTTCGCCACCGTCGCCGTGCGCGCGTGGATGATCCACGAACAAGGTCAGCCCGCACAGGCCCTCGAGCTGCTCTCCCAGGTGGTCCACGCGAAGCGGGACACGGACTTCGTGCGCTGGGGACTCCCCTGGCTGGAGGCCGAGGGGGTCGCCGAACAGGCCCCCATCGAGCCCACGTTGAGCCTGCTGAGCGTCATCCTCACGCGGCTGGCGCCCTCCGAGCCGGGCCTGCCGCCCCGGGTACTCCAGGTGCTGGAGCGCCTCTCGATCCGGCATCGAACCCACTCGGCCGTGGCGTGGCTGCGCGGCACCCTGCTCCACCGCCTCGGCCGGCTGGACGAGGCGCTCGCCGTGGCCACCGAGGCCCATGCCACCATCCCGAACTGGCTCACGGCCATGCTCCTGGCCAACGTCCACCGCGCACGAGGCAGTGTTCCCCAGGCACTCGAGGCCTATCAGGCCGCGCTGCGCCACGACGCCACCCAGAACGCCACGCGGCTGGACATCGCGGACATGCTGCGTGAACAGGAGCGCTTCGACGAGGCGCTCAACTGGTATCAATCGGCGTTGAGCCATGAGCCGGGCAGCGCCTGGGCGCAGGCCTCCGTGGCCGCCCTCCAGTTCCGTGAGAGCAAGGAGCGCGCGACCCTGGAGCGCCTGCTGTCGGTGGCGGACACGACGTCCGGTCCCTCGCGCGAGAGCCAGCTCGCGGCCTCCGTCACGCGCGAGTTCGTGCCCTGGGTGGACTACCTGCCGCAGAGAGTCGATGCGGGCATCCACGCCCTGCGGCAGATGAGCCTCCAGCCCCCCGCGGCGTCAGGGAACACACCGCCGAAGGTGAAGTTCACCACCCAGTGGCTCGAGGCGCCCAGCGTCCAGCTGGCGTGGGAGCTCCATCGCGAATGGCGTGGCTTCCCCTGCGTCGTCGACGTCGTCGTCCAGCAAGTACAGCGGCCCGACCCGCGCCAGCCCATCGAGCCGGTGGAGCTCACGCTGTGGAGCTACACCGACACACGTCCGACGCGCGCGGTCCCGCCCCCTCCCGAGGAGGTGGGCACGGCGCTCGCGGAGCTGGCCAGCGCGCCCTTCCAGCTCGAGGACTGGTGGCGTGAGGCGGCACGGACGTCCCGCGCGTTGAGCGCCCACGAGCTGGAGAGCATCGCCCGCGCCATGGTGCATCCACCGCCGCCGCGAGGAAGCCACTCCACCTGGGCGTGGCTGCAGCGCGTCCAGCTGGCCGCGGCCTTCGTCATCGCGACCCGCGAGGAAGGCTGGCTCGACTCGCGGCGACGGACGCTCCTGCTCGCCCTGGCGAAGGGCCCCATGGACTGGACGGTGGAGGCCGCGCTCGTGGCGCTGGCCCACGTGGCACGGACGACCCCCGAGGCTCGCGCCGAGGTCCGCGCCCTCTTCCAGTCCCTGGACCAGCACACCCAGGACTACGCGAGCTACGAGTACGCCCTGGTCTGCGCCTGGCTCCAGTTGCCCGAGCTGCCCGACACCGAGCGCACGGCCCTCGAGCAGCGCCGCGAGCACATCGAGCGCAACGCAGGACCTTGAGGCCGCGAGGAGCCTCGGCACGGGCGGCCATTGAAAGACATGGCCCCCGTGCATGGCCCCGGGTGTGGGCCTCGGACCCAATCCCATCCAGGTAGGGCCACCGGGCGGGAGCTGGTCGGCCAACCGGTTGAGAAAAGATTGCCGGCGGCGTTAGTGTGCGGACTCCGGTCATGAAGCTCGGTGCCGGGGGGGCAACAAGGCGATGCGCAGGCTTCTTCAGGAGCTACAGGAGCGCCTCGAGGAGTTCATCGAGCAACGCGAGGACCTGCTGCTCCTGGTCCAGTGCTCCGAGAACGACACGGCCATCCTCCTCAAGCTCCTGCGCGACCAGGAACAGGCCTCGGACGTCGACGTCTTTCTTCTCTTCAGCAACGCCTTTCATCAACCGCGACAGTTCGTTCGCGAGGCCATCGAGCAACTCCAGGAGCAGCATGGCCTGGCATCCCGAGCGCTCCTCGACGCCGGCAAGCCTCCCCTCCCGGACTTTCCCCAGACGCTCCTGAGTCCCTCCCGGCCTCCTCGGGAGCTCCTCCAGGAGGCCATCGGCTTCGCGCGCTCCCTCTTCCCCCGAGAGGGAGGCCACCGGCTGGTGTGGGTCATGCTCCCCGAGCAGATCTCCGACGCCGCCGGTTACGCGGCGCTCGTCGCGTCGCTGGTGCCCCGACATGGAATCCAACCCTGGATGCAGGGGCTGCGATTGATTCTCAGGGACCCCAGACTCCCGACCGGGACGGACAAGAACGCCCCCCTCCTCCCGCGTGTCAGCACCCTCCCCGTCGACCTCGGCCCCGACGCGGTGCAGGCCAGCCTCCAGAAGGACATGGAGGACGACGAGCGCCCCCGCGCGGAGCGGATGCAGGCGCTGATGACCCTGGCCTGTCTGGACTACGCGCACGGTCGACACAAGGAGGCCACCGCGAAGTACACCACCCTGCTCGGCTATTATCAGGAGACCGAGAACCACTCGATGCAAGCCATGGTCATGCATGGCATCGGTGACGTGTTCCGCCGCACGCAGACACATGACCAGGCCCAGCACTGGTACGAATGCGCGCTGGTCCCCGCCATCGCGTCGAAGGCGCCCGTCATCCTGTCCGTCGTGGTGAAGTCCCTGGGCGAGTTCGCCTTCGAACGCAAGCGCTACAGCGAGGCGGAGCGCTACTTCGAGGGACTGGAGCAGGTTTCCGCTCGCATGCTCGACCCCGAGGGCAAGGCCCGGGCGCTCGAGTGGCTCGGGCTCTGCCGCGAGAAACAGGGCGACGCGAAGCAGGCCGTGTTGCGTTGGGAGGCCGCGGCCCACCTCAGCCGCAAGGTCGGCCTGCACTTCAACCTCTGCGCGAACCTGGAGCACCTGAGCCGCACGTATCGACACCTGCGCATGAAGGAGCGCCTGTCAGGGGTCGAGACCGAGCTCACGCACCTCAAACGCGAGGGACCCCACCATGCCTAACGTTCCCCCCGCGCCTCGCTACCGTTCACCGGAGCGGCCTCGCAATGCCCTCCACACCCTGTCGGAAGGACTCGGCATGGTGGCGGGCCTGCCCTCCATGGGCATCAACCTGCTCAACGAAGGCTTCGCCCTGGCCACCAACTCCGTCTCCCAGGCGCTCCCCTCGTTCCCCGCCGCCACGCTCGGGTCCATGGCCGTGGGAATCCCGCACGCGCACGTGCTGCATCCGCCCAGCGGCCCCCCGCCCGTGCCGCCCACGCCCATGCCCGTGCTCGGCGCCATCGCCCTGGGCACCTCGGTCCAGGTGCTCATCAACGGGATGCCCGCGGCGCGGTGTGGAGACCTCGGCTTCACGCCGACCTGCTGCGGGCTGCCGCCCATCTTCGAGGTCTTCACCGGCTCGTCCAAGGTCTTCATCGGCGGAGCGCGCGCGGCGCGGCTGCTGGATTTGACCTACCACTGCAAACCCGTCCCACCCGCTGGAGCCGCCGCGCGGGGCGCCGCGGCGGCACTGCAAGCGGCCAGCAAGGCCATGATGGTCGCCGGCATGGCCGCGCAGGTGGCCTCCATCGCGGGCGACGCCGTCGAGGCGGCTGGCGCCAGCGCGGAGGGCGATGCCGCCATGGCGGGGGCCTTGGGGATGAGCGCGGGGATGATGGCGGCGCAGATGGCCGCCGACGCGCTCGCCATGGCGATGGGCGCCACCATGGGCAAGGACGCCTGTGTCCCCCCGGGGACGCTGGGCGCCGTCACCCTGGGCGCGCCCAATGTGCTCATCGGCGGGTTCCCCATGCCCAGCTGGATGAACGTCGCGCGAGGACTGATGAAGCTCGTCAAGGGCCTGCGGGCCCGCGCCGGCGCACGCCGGGGTCGTCGCAACTCCGGGAGGAACCATTGAGCCCGCCGTCCCCACAGCCCACCTCCGAGGGAGTCGACCGCCGCGGCGGCGCCATGCAGACCGGACGGCGCGCCGTGGGACACCCGGTGGACGTCGCCTCTGGCGTGCAGTTCACCGCGGCGCACGACGTGGAGCTCTGGGGCACCGTGCCCCTCATCTTCCGCCGCACGTACAGCACGGACCTCCTGGACCAGCCCGCGTCCATCCTGGGCCGGGGCTGGCTCCACAACCTGGACGCTCGCCTGAGCCGGGACCTGGAGGGATTCCGCTTCGTCGGCCATGGCGGACTCGAGGTGTTCTTCGACGACCCGTCGGGGCGCCTCGACACCGGGGCGTCCCTGTTCAACCTCGGCGACTCGATGGAGCTGCGCCGCGAGGGCGACCGGCTCGTCGTCTATCATTGGCACGACCTGGAGACGGACGTGCAGCGCTACGTCTTCTCCGCGGACGACGGCGACCCGATGCTGCTGCGCGCGCTGGAGATTCCCTCCGGCCACGGGTTGTTGCTGAAGTATGACCGCGCCAAGCGGTTGACCTCCGTGACGCAGTCCGCGGAGCGCCGCGCGGTGCACCTGAAATACGACGCGAGCGGCCGGCTGGCCATGCTCCAGCTCGCCATGCCGGGAGCGGACGCGCCGCCGCCCGTCACCGTCGCCCGCTACGTCTACGACGCCAGGGACAGGCTGGTGGCCGTCCACGACGCCGCGGACGTGCCGATGACCTACGGCTATGACGCCGAGGACCGGCTGACGGAGGAGCGCAACCGCGCCGGCGGCGCCTACTTCATGAAGTACGACGCCCAGGGGCGCTGCATCGAGGCTGCGGGCGAAGGTGGCTACAACCTGCGCCGCTTCCAGTACGACGCCGTGGCGCGGCTGACACAGGTCACCGACAGCCTCGGCCACGTCACCGCGTACCAATACAACGCCCGGGGACAGGTCGAGCGGGAGATCCTCCCCAACGGAGGCATCCGCGCGACGGAGTACGACGAACACGGCCGCCCCGTCGTCGAGGTGGGCCTGGCCAAGGACGTCACGACCTACGTCTACGACGACCGCGGAGACGTCGCGACGAAGCTCTGGCCCGACGGCACCACCACCCGCTTCGAGTACGACGAGCACCACCAGGCGGTGTCCATCACCGAGTCCGGCGGCGCCGTCTGGCGCATGCGCTACGAGCGCGGGGCGCTCGTCCACGTGCTGGAGCCGCTCGGAGGCGAGCGCCTCTATGTGCGCGACGCGAACAACGACGTCGTCGCGATTCATACGCCCGGCGGCAATCGCATCCTCGTCTCGCGGGACCCGTCATGGACCGAGACGCGGCTGTCCGACGGCTACGGGCTCATCGAGCGACGCCGACTGGATGCCCGGCTCAACCCCACCGAAATCGAGGACGCCAGCGGCGCGCTCCTGCGCCTGCGCTACGACGTCCTGGGACGGCTGGTCCAGGTCGAACAACCCGACGGCGCCACGGAGCGGATGACCTACGACGCCGAGGGACTGCTGACCCGGCGGGTCGATGGCGCGGAGTACGTGCATCGGCTCGAGCACTCCGCCTTCGGGCAGTGCGTCCGCGCCATCGACCCCAATGGCCTCGTCTCCGAATACACCTGGGACACCGAGGGGCGACTGACGCGGGTGCGCAACCCCGCCGGAGAGCTGGCCACCTTCGAATACGACAGCGTGGGGAACCTGGTCGCGCAGCAGCGCTTCGATGGGGCCACCGAGCGCTTCGAATACGACCTGGGCGGCAACGTGCTGCGGCACCACAAGCCCGGCGGCACGGTGGTCGAGTCGACCTATGACATCTCCGGCAACCTGCTCCAGCTCACCTCGGGCACCCAGGACCTGCTGCGACAGAAGTTCGCGGCCCACGGGCAGCTCGTCGAGAGCTGGACGCCGGATGCCACCGTCCGGTTCGAGCGCGACCTGCTCGGACGGGTGACTGCGGAGGTCCAGAACGGGCTGCGCGTCCAGTACACGTACCACCCGAGCGGCGGCGTCGCGCGGCGGGAGTTCGAGGGGGCTCGCGCGGAGCCGCTCGTGTTGGACTACGACCTCCGCGGGCGACTGCGCTCGATGGGAACGGAGCACGGGACGTTCCAGTCCTTCCGTTACGACGCGCGGGACTACATCACGAGCCGCGAGCTGGGGCCGGCCCGGGAGGACGTGCGGTGTGATGCGCGAGGCAACCTCGTAGGGCAAAGCGTCCACGCCCCGAACCAGGAGCCGCTCGTCGAGCGCAGCTACGTCTACGCTCGCAACGGGGAGCTGCTCGGGGTCCAGGATGCGAAGTGGGGGTCCCGAGGCTTCGAGTACGATCCGGGCCGAAGACTGCTGGCGGCTCACGGGCCCTCCAGCATCGCCGGACGCTACGCCTACGATGAGCTGGGGAACCTGACGCGCAAGGGCCACCAGTCACTGAGCTACGCCCCCGGCGGGGTGCTCGTCGGTCATGGAGCGACCCGCTTCACCCACGGCCCCAACGGGCAACGGCTGCGCGCCACCGAGGGCGACCAGCAGACCCGGTTCCATTGGGATGCCCTGGACCAGCTCCGGGAGGTCCAACATCCTGACGGAAGCAAGACGACGTATGGCTATGACGGAACGGGGCGGCGCGTCTTCAAGGAGCACGAGGGACGCAGGACGTCCTATTACTGGGCGGGCAACGACCTGCTCAGCGAACAGGGGCCTCGGGGCGTCACGGACTACGCCATCGACAACTTCTGGCTTCACGCGCTCTGGGAAGACGGGGAGCTGCGCCATGCCATCGTGTCGCAGTTGGGAGTCCCCCGTGAGCTGCTCGACGAAGCCGGGCAGTGCGTCTGGCGCGGGGAGTACGATGCGTGGGGGAACCTGGTCCACCAGGAGGGCAGCGCGCGGGCGCCGTCCCTGAGGCTTCCCGGTCAGTTCTGGGATGAAGAGACCGGTCTCCATTACAACCGTTCCCGGTACTACGACCCGGCCGCCGGGCAGTTCATCTCCGCCGACCCCACCGGCTTCGCGGGGGGACCGAACCTCTTCCTCTATGCGCCGAACCCCATCGGCTGGGATGACCCCTTCGGGTTGAGGTGCGGCAGCAGGACCTCTGGGTGGAGTGTGTACGTGCTCACCCGGGGTGAGCCACCGCAGGTCGTCTACGTGGGGATCACCAACCAACATCCCCACGAGCGCCTCAGCCAACACCGCAGCGGGCACTCTCCTGGCAGCTTCGACCACATGCGTGTCGTCGCGACGGGGCTCTCGGACCGGCGTGCGGCGCGCAACATCGAAGGCTCGGCACTCTTCCACCTCGCCGTGCCCCCACCGGCCCCTCCGCTGCTCCTGAACCGGACCCGGTTGGACGGCGGTTACTGGCACAGCTACCGGAACAACGGAGACACGACCCGCCCCCTCATGTCAGCCAGCGCCACCCTTCAACAGCTCGGGAACAACATCATCACCCTTCCCAGGTAGGGTGCGACTGGGCACCCGACGCACTCCCCTCCGCCATGACCGACTCCCAGACCATCACTCGAGCCAGGAAGCTGTTGGAGAACGACGAGACCGAGGCCGCGCGCGACCTGCTGTTGAAGGCCGCCTATGGGCCCACCCTGGACGCGCGGGCGCAGGCCGCGTTCGAGGAGCTCTTCCCTGTCGAGGGCCTCTTGAAGAAGCAGCTGTCCGGCACCGTGAAGGACTTGAGGGCCAAGGACGTCGCGACCCGCCGCGAGGCCGCCGACACCATCGCGAAGGCGGCGCTCGCGGAGGAGTCCCGCGAGCGGGCCGCGTGGCTGAAGGACCCCAGGACCACCGAGGCGCTCACCGTGGCCCTGCGTGACGAGGACCCCCTGGTCGTGGAGAAGGCCATCGTCGCGCTCTCCGGCATCGCGGGGCGATACCTGGCCGACTTTCGTGCCTACCCGGACGTCCTTCCCTTGCTGGAGAGCAAGCGGCAGCTCACGCGCCTTCGCGCGGTCATCGCGGCATGGGCCCTGGCTGGCTACGAGGCAAGCCAGAGCGTCGTTCCCCGGTTCAAGGACAAGGTGGAGGCCGTCCGCGCAGTGGCCGTGGTGGGCCCCGCCATGCTCGGCGGCGAGGGCCGGGTCCCCGCGGCCGCGAAGAAGATACTTCGAGACCCGCTCGTCGCCGCCTTGAAGGACACGTCGCCAGACGTCCGGATGCGCGCCTCCCACTCGCTGCGCGTGCTCGGGGACCCCTCGGTCATCGAGCCACTGCGCGCGGCGCTGGCAGTGGAGACCAACGCCATCACCCGAGAGGCGCTCGAGAACAACCTCCAGGCGCTCAGCGCGAAGGGCGCGTGAGCCCCTGGTTCAGTTGATCTTGATGAGCGCGCCCGTGATTTCGTGCACGCCGATGGCCGAGGAGGTCACCTTGGGCCCGGAGATGGTGGCCCCCGCGGCCTCCAGCTTCACCGTGCTCGACTGAGCGCCCAGCCCCACCTCCTTGGAGCCGTTGATGGACACGGTTCCATCGCTCTTGAGCAGGATGCTCGCGTTGCCACACACGAGCTTCAGCTCCTGGCCCGTGCACGTCACCTCGACCTTGCCGCCGTCGAAGACCATCTGTCCGGAGCTGTTGTGGAGGGCCACCTTCTTGCTGGTCCCCTCCACGCTGATGCTCTCCTTCAGGGTGATGCTGCACTCGCCCTGGACGGCCTGGAGCTGCACGTCGCCGGTCATCACGTAGTTCTTGGTGACGTGCACGGACTTGTCACCCGTCACCTCCAGCGTGTCCTTCCCGCCAATCGCCTCCTGCCGGTTCCCCGTGACGGTGAGCTTCTCCAGGGTGTTGACGGTGGCCTCCCGGCCCGCGCTGAGCGTGAGGGTCTCCTTCCCGGTGACCCTCTCCGTGCGGGTGGCCTTGATGGTGATGTCCTCGTCCTTGTCGACCGTCTCCGTGCGCTTGCCCTTGACGGTGGTCGTCTCGTCCTTGTCCACGGACTTGGTGCGCTTGCCCGTCACCGACATCGACTGGTCGCCCCCCACCGTCTCCGTCTGGGAGCCGTCCACCGCGTTCGTCTGGTTCGCCTTCACCGACGTGGTGTGGTTGTGCAACACCACCTCGTTGAAGTCCTTCTGCGCGTGCAGGAAGATCTCCTCGGCGTCCTTGGCGTCCTCGAAGCGCAGCTCGTTGAACCCGTCGCTGTCCTTGGAGCTCGACGTGCGGATGGTGCTGCGCGTCTTGTGCTCGGGCAGCGCGTACGGGGGCGTGTTCTTCCCGTTATAGACGCAGCCCACCACCAGCGGCCGGTCCGGGTCCCCCTCCAGGAAGTCCACCAGCACCTCCATGCCGATGCGCGGCAGGAACACGAAGCCCCACCCCAGGCCCGCCCACGCCTGCGCGACGCGCAGGAAGCAGGAGCTCTTCTCGTCCCGCTTGCCCTGCCGATCCCAATGGAACTGCACCTTGATGCGGCCGTGCTCGTCGGTGTGGATCTCCTCGCTGGCCGGCCCCACCACCGTGGCCGTCTGCAAGCCCGCCATCCTCGCGCGAGGACGCCGACGCGCGGGCTTGAAGGGCACATCCAGCGGGATGCATTCGAACGTGTTGCGATAGCGCTCACGCTGCTCGCCCGGCGGGCGCAACGACAGCGAGTCCTGGGTCAGCTCCTCGGACGCGTCGCCGTGGTGCTCCACCCGGGTGAGCAGGTACCACTGGTCCAGCGCGGCGTGCCCATGTCCCGTCAGCTCGAACATGTAGCCCGGCGTGAAGCCTGTCACGTAGCCCTCGCCCAGGCCCCGCTTGCCGTCGGCCAGGAAGGCCTGACGGCGCAGCAGCTCCTGCTTCTGGGCCGGCTCGTACTTGTACTTCTTCTCGTTCGCGTCATACGGGCCCAGCAGCGGGGCGGGGTACTCGTAGGACTCGCGCTCCCGGCCCAGCTCGTCCTTGCTCCGGGACTCACGCGTCAAGTCGTAGTCGGGGTGCGTCCAGTTGAAGTCCCGCACCACCGTGCTGGTGGTGCGCAGCTGCTGCGAATAGTCGAAGTGGCGAAGACACTCATCCGAGGCGGTCGCCGCCTCCGGTCCCTTCACCGTGATGGGCGTCCCCATCACCGCCTGACACGCGGGCGACTGCTCGTTCTCCTCGATGAGGACCAGCTCCTCCTTCTCCCCCGAATGGTCGAAGTAGAAGACGATGCCCTCCTCCTCCATGAGGCGCTGGACGAAGTCCAGGTCCGACTCCCGGTACTGCACGCAGTACTCGCGCGGCAGGTACTCGCGGTTGAGCTCCAGCCGGAAGGGTCGCTCGAAGGGCTGCAGCGCCTGGGTGAGCACCTCCTCGAGCACCTCCGGGACGGTCTTCTCCTGGAAGATGCGCTGGTCCTTGCGCAGCGACAGCGACCAGAGCGCCGGCACCACGTGCGCGCGCGAGAGCAGGTGCCCCGCCTGGGTGCCCAGGTGCTCCACCCGGTGGACGATGCCGCACAGGCGGCGCGCGCCCGCCTCGTGGGCGATGAGCACCTCCGCCGACGAGCCGAGCAGCCCATCCACATCCGCGTCCAGGTGCTCGTTGGCCAGGTCCACCACGCAGGTGTAGAGCTCGCTGAGCCCTTCCCGCGCATGCAAGGACACCACGCGCCAGCCAGCGCCGGGCGCGGCGCTGGATTGGAAGGAGAAGCGCACCTTGTCCAGGGGCGCCTGGCCACCGAGTGCCTGGACCAGCCCAGACAGGGCCTCCACCCCGCCCACGGCGCCCAGGGCCCCCTGCGCCACGGCCGCGACCTGCTGGATGCGCTGAACCTGCTGTGTCGCCTGCTGAACCCCTGGCACCTGCCGCAAGGCACTCTCCAGTGGCTGCACCGCCTGGGCGGGCAGCACACCGGCTCGAGCCTGACGGGCGGCCGTCTCCGCGTCCTGGACTCCCTGCGCCGCTTTTCCAACATGGCGCAGCACGTCGTCTGATGAATCCGACACGCGGCATCCCCCCGTGGATTTCGAGAGCCTTCTGCGACGCTTGTCATATCGCAGCGGGCGCTGGCGAAAAAGGTGGCGCAAGCATTTGCGCGCCCCAGCTGACCCGCAAGGGATTGCACCGCGGCTGGCGAAGACAACCCCGCGAAGGGCATCGTCACGGCATGAACAGCTCCGCTTCTCCGTGGACCTCGTCGTTGTAGCCATAGCCGCCCACCACCAGCACCTTGCCCAGGGGCAGCAGCGTGGCCGTGGCATTCGAGCGAGGCGTCAACACGCCGCTGGTGGACGACCACTGTCCGGTGGCGGGGTCATACAGCTCGCACGGCGAGAGGAAGTAGAGGTCCTGGTACCCCCCGTAGCCTCCCGCGATGAGCACCTTTCCGGAGGGCAGCAGGGTGGCGGTGTGGGCCCCGCGCTTCTCCGCGAAGGGTGGCGTCTGTGTCCACGTCCCCTTGGCCGGGTCATAGCGCTCCGCCGTCGCCAGCGAGCCCTTCCCCATCTGCTCCGCATAGCCTCCCGCCACCAGCACGTCTCCGTTCTGCAGCAGCGTCGCCGTGTGCGCGCCGCGCCCAGACACCAGGGCTCCCGCGGAGGTCCACTGCTCCGTCGCCGGGTCGTAGAGTTCCGCGCTCTGGAGCGGGGCCGAGATGCCCGACGCATGCGCGAAGCCGCCCGCCACCAACACCTTCCCCGAGGGGAGCAGGGTCGCCGTGTGCGCGGCACGCGCCGTCGCCATCGGCCCCGTGCGTGACCACGTCCCCAGGACGGGGTCATACAGCTCCGCCGTGGCGAGTGTTCCATGGTCATCATGCCCACCGGCGACCAGGACCTTGCCGGAGGCCAGACGCGTCGCTGAGTGCAGGTCCCGTCCCTTCTCGAGGCGGCCTCCGGTCAGCCACTCCTCCCGGACAGGGTCGAAGCGCTCCACTTCCGCCACGTGCTCTCCTCCGTTGTAGCCGCCCACGACCAGGACGCCGCCCGAGGCCAGCAGGGTCGCGGTGTGGCCATCACGCGCCACGCGAAGCGGGGCCAACGCGCGCCAGGTCCCCGCCACGGAGTCATACCGCTCGACCGCGGAGAGATAGGCGCCCGAGGAGACCAACCGGTTGCTGCCACCCACGACCAGGACCTGGCCGCTCGGCAGGAGCGTGGCCGTATGGTTCCCGCGCTGCACGAGCAGACGGTCCGCGTTCGTCCACGTCTTCGTCCCCGGGTCATACACCTCGGCCGATGCGAGCTCGCCTCCCGCCCCCTGCCCCCCCACCAGCAGCACCTTCCCCGCATCCAGCAGGATGGCCTCGTGGCCATGTCGGGCCGCCGCCAGCGGCACCGTTTGGGACCACGTCCCGGTCTCCGGGTCGAAGAGCTCCGTCGACGCGAGCGCCTCACCGCGCGCACCGAGCCCACCCGCCACCAGCACCTGGCCGGAGCGCAGCAACGTCGCCGTGTGGCCGTAGCGGGGTGTCGAGAGTGCCGGCCCCGGCGTCGCCGCCCGCTGCGCCACATCGACCAGCACCGTCGAGCCCAGGGCCCCTCCCGCATGCCTCCCGCCCGTCACCAACACCCGCCCGGGGGAGAGCGACGTCGCCGTGTGGTCGATCCGCCCCTCACCCACCGCGTCGACCTGCGTCCACGTCTCCGTCGCCGAATCGTAGACATCCGCGCTGGTCGGATACCCGCCGCCCTCCGTCGTGCCTCCGGTCACCAGCACCTTCTTCCCCGCATCCACCACGGTGGCCACGGGGTGGTTGCGGGCCACGGGCGCGCTGGCGGTGGTGCTCCACTTGGGCACCGGGTCGCCTTCATGCCCCGGGAAGTACAGCTCCGAGGTGGTGACCACCGAGTTGCCATCGAAGCCACCCGTCACCAGCACCTTGCCGCTCTCCAGCAGGGCCGCGGCGTGGCCATGGCGCGCCGTCGAGGGACTCGCCGCGGCGGTCCAGGTGAAGTCCTCGCTCACCAGCTCCGCGCTCTTCAGCACGCCACTCGCGTTGCGCCCGCCCGTCACCAGCACCGTGCCCGTCACCAGCCGCACCGCCACGTGGTCGACTCGCGGCGTGGACATCCTCCCCGCCGCGGCCCAGGTCTGCGCCCTGGCGGAATAGCCCTCCGCGACATCCAGTGGGCCCCCCGAGGACTCGCCTCCCGTCACCAGCACCACGCCGGTGTACAAGAGCGTCGCCGTGTGGCCCGAGCGCGCCACCGTGAGCCTGCCCGTGCCGCTCATGGTCGGGCACTCCGGGATGCCGATGGCAGAGAACGTCACCTGCGTGGATGCCCCCAGCTTGCTGCTCGCGGTGAGCGTGAAGGTCGCCGCCGGTGGAGGGATGCACTCCGGCGCGGTCCATTCCACCTCCGTCGTCGTGGCCGTGTCGCGCGCCTGGCCCAGGCTCCCCACGTTCGAGGACCAGGTGAACCGCAGCGGCTCACCCGCCGGGTCCTTCGCGCCCGCCTGGAGCCGCAACACCCCCTTCTTCTCCACGTAGAGCACCGAGGGGGGCACCTGCTCGAAGGAGGGCGTGCAGACCTCCGGGTGACGCTGGCACCAGGTCTTCTCGCCCGCGTCGAAGTCGACGCAGCCCGCGAGGAGCATCAGGGCGCCCGACAACAGCGCGACGAACCAGGCGTGCGTCTTCACGGCCACCTCCCGGAGACGAAGGCCGACGTGCCATCCGTCCCCAACACCAGCCCTGGCTCCCGGGGCCGCGACGCGCCTCCCCAGAGATACAGGCCCGCGGCCACACCCAGCCCCACCACGCCCGCGCCCGCGAGCACCGCGCTCACCGTCTGGTAGGTCCTTCCCCGCGAGGCCGTGTCCTTCATCTCGGACATCGTCGCGGGCGCACCGGACGCCTGCGTCAGCTTGGAATGCTGCCCTCGGGCCAACATCCACGTCACGCCCGAGCCGACCAGCAGCCCTCCGCCCACCGCGCCCGACAACCACACCCGCCGCGGGATGGCGGCGCCCTGCCCGGACCCCACCGCATCCGACACCTCCGCTGTCGCCAGTCGCGTGCCCTCCGGCTCGCGTGGCGGCGCCGCCGCTTCCAGCTCACGCTTCACCCGTCCTCGCAGCGACTCGAAGCGCTCGGAGACCTTGGGCGAGACGGAGAGGGGGAGCTTCGCGTCCGGCTGGAGGAACAGGGCCGCCTTGAATGCCGCGTCGGACGAGTCCGGCTGCCCGAGGTCCGCCAGGATGACGCCTTCGTAGAGTGACAACAGCGCGTCGTCCGACTGGCTCTTCGACAGCCGCTTGGCCCGGGAGATCTGCTCCAGCGCCTGCTCGTACTCGAGGTCGTTGTAGAGGCGGGTCGCGGCCAGCACATAGGGCCGCACCGCGCTCTGCTCCTGCGCCCGCCCCGGGACGGGCGCGAGCGCGCCCCCCAACGTCAGGCACATCACCACCACGTGAAGGGGACGCGTCCGCACAGAGGTCTTCATGGGCTCCACGGGCATTCAATCCGTCGTGAAGCCCCAGCTGAAGACAGACACCGGCACGCTGGCGACAGGGGCCCGCGGGACTGTCGTGATTCCGACAGAAACTCCGACTCCGGTCTTCCGTGTCTGGAGAAAGCTCGGCCCCAGACAGAATGCCTCCTTCGAACCTTGGTCCCGGTCCTCCGCTGCGTCGTGCGCCTCCGCGCGGACGTCCACGCCATGGCGGCTGTCGACGAGTCGAAGGTGGCCCGCGAGTGGGTGCTGGAGGAAGGGCGGGCGAAGCTGCCAAGAGGACTCGAAGCGCCGAGAATGCGTGACGGGCACCTCGGAGGAGCGGGTGTCCCCTCTCGGCGGAGGCGCGTTCACCCGACGCATGCGTATCGCGATGGCAAACATGCGTGACGAGCCAATACAAGGATTGATTAACCCGCATGCAAAGGAGGCGATATGCAACCTACTGGACAAAGCCTCACGAAGTCTTGCCTTGGAGACGCTGTGACGAACCGGGTTGCCCTGTTGATGGGAGTCATGGCGGTACTGGCCGGGGCATGCAAGGAGTCCTGTCGAGGCCACCGTGGCTAAGCGTGCGCGCGAGAAGTGGTTTTCGGCCCACATCGTCTTGGTGATCGTGCCGAAGGCGCGTGCCCGTCGTGCCGCCTTGGATGTCTGGGAGAACATCGTTCTCATCAAGGCGGTGAACGCGGCCGCGGCCAAACGCAAGGCAGCCAGTATTGGTCGGCTTCACGTCCGACGAAGCAAGACAGACGCCGATATCGAGTTTCGCGGCGTTCGAGCCGTTGTTGACGTGCTGCCCTCGCCAACCGGCAAAGCCGACTGGAATGAGATTCTTGAAAGCGGCGCGGAGGTCTCTTGCAACAAGCTGCAGTTCGCTTCACCGACAGAACTCTCACGATTCATGAAACTGCGGAAAGCCAAGGTCGAGTTGCTTTGGTAGGAGAACCAGCAGCATCAGCACCACCCCACCCCGGGCCCACCGTGCTACGAGGGGCCCCATGTCGAAGACGCCGCCCCCTCCCCGCCCTCCTGTCGTTCTCGTGGGCGTCCAGTTCCCCAGCGTGTCGGACACGGAGCATGCCGCCGACCTCGCGGAGCTGACGCGACTGGTGCACACCCTGGGCTACGACGCCGTGGCGACGGTGAGCCAGCGCCGGGGCGCGCTCGCCACCGGGACGGTGCTCGGCAAGGGGAAGCTCAAGGACCTGGCCGCGCTCACCGGGGGCCCGGGCGTCGTGTCGTCGGGCGCGCGTGACAGGACCAGCAAGGCCCGCGCGAAGTGGGAGGCCGCCGAGGAGGAAGGCGCCGAGGACGCCGCCCCCGTGCCGACGGGCGAGGCCACCGAGGAAGCGGGCGCCCCCGTGGAGGACGACGAGGACTTCGACGCGGAGGATGAGGAGACGACCGAGGCCGGGCTGGACACGAGCGGGCCGAGGCCCACGATGGTGGTGGTGGACCACGAGCTGTCGCCCAGCCAGCTTCGCAACCTGGAGAAGGCCACGGGCGTCCCGGTGATGGACCGCACCGGCGTCATCGTCGACATCTTCCACCGGCACGCGCGCAGCCACGAGGCCCGCATGCAGGTGGAGATCGCCCGGCTCAGCTACCTGGCGCCCCGGCTCCGGGAGTCCTCGGGCGGGAGCGAGCGACAGCAGGGACGCGGCTCGGGAGACTCCGCGGTGGAGCTGGACCGGCGGAAGATTCGAGACCGGCTCGCGGAGCTGCGCGCGGGCCTCGCCGCCATCGAGAAGGAGCAGGACCAGCGCCGGTACGCCCGCCGCGAGCAGCTCCGGGTGGCCCTGGTCGGCTACACCAACGCGGGCAAGTCCTCCCTGATGCGCGCGCTCACCGGGAGCGAGGTCCTGGTCGCCGACCAGCTCTTCGCCACGCTGGACACCACCGTGCGCGCGCTGCATCCGGAGACACGCCCCCGCGTGCTCGTCTCCGACACCGTGGGCTTCATCCAGAAGCTGCCGCATGACCTGGTCGCCTCGTTCCGCTCCACCCTGGACGAGGCGCTGGAGGCGTCGCTGCTCCTGTACGTGGTGGACGCCTCCGACCCGACGTGGCCCTCACAGCTGGAGGTCACCCGGACCGTGCTGCGTGAGATTGGCGCCGACGTGGTGCCGAGCAAGCTGTTGCTCAACAAGTGCGACCGGCTGGAGGAGGCCGCTCGCGACGCCCTGCGCGCCGAGCACCCGGACGCGGTGCTGCTGTCCGCCCACCGCCCCGAGGACGTCGCCAGCCTGCGCCTGGACATCCTCCGCTTCTTCGAGGCGTCCATGGTGGAGGCCCAGTTGAACATCCCGTACTCGAGCCAGGGACGCCTCGGCGAGGTGTATGAGCACACCACCGTGCTGGCCGAGGAGTACGACGAGCACGGCCGGAAGCTGCGCGTGCGCGGCCTGCCCGCCGCGATTGCAAGGCTCACGCGCGCCTTTCCCGCGGAACAGACGGAGCCAGGCTGATTCCCATCCAGTACGTCGTGACACTCGGCCATTGAGAAAACAGGGCAACGATTCAACAGACGGACCGTGCGTTCATCTGGCGGATGGTTGTCCGTGCATTCCTCTTGTTAGGAATCCGGGTCCACCTTGAAAAGGGGTTCCCGATGTCTCACTGGAGAAGTGTCGTCGCATTGGTCGCGGGGTTGTGGAGCACCACCTCGCTCGCGCAGGCGCCCGTCTTCCGCGCGGAGCAGGGCCGCGCGGGGCAGCTTCGCGACGAGCGTGGCCGAACCCTCTACCTCGTCGACCTGGAGGAGTCCGCGACGCACGCGTTCCTGGCGAAGGCAGCGCCCCCGGCCGACGGCTTCGACAGCCACCACGACCTGCCGACCCGGCACCTGGTCAATGACTTGCGTCTGGCGCACGCCGTCACGCCCACGCACCTCGTCAGTCACGTCGGGAAGAGCTTCTCGGCCTATCTCACCGAGGAGCAGGTGGAGCGGCTGAGCAAGGACCCTCGCGTCAAGCGGCTCACCGAGGACGCGCCCGTGGACTTCAGCGCCGTGTGGAGCAACTCCGGGACGACGACCGTCACGCCCTGGGGCATCCAGGCCGTCGGCGGTTCACAGACGAGCAATGGCTCGCGCACCGTCTATGTGCTCGACACCGGCGTGGCGCCTCACACGAACCTCCCGTTCCTCGAGCGGCTCGTGGCCATGCCCGGCAACTCCCCCACGGGCTGCTATCCGCACGCGACGCATGTGGCGGGAATCATCGGCGCCAGGCCCACGCCCCAGGGCGGAGTGGTGGGCGTCAACAAGGGAGCGCGCATCGTCTCGGTGGCCGTCGGACAGAATGAGCCGGGCGTCACGACCTGCTCGTCCGGGGGGACCTATGTGGGAATCGGGCTGGGGCTGGACCTCATCTATTCGCGCATCCTCGCCTCCGGCACCGTCGGCATCATCAACATCTCGATGAACGGCCCCGACTTCAAGGAGGGCAGGACGCTCGGCGACAAGATGCGGGTCCTCGCGACCCCGAACCCGTCCGTGGGATATCCCGGCGCGTTCATCGCCCAGTCCGCCGGGAACGACCACCGGGATGCGTGCAACTCCTCGTTCAACACGCCCAGCCCCAGCGACGGAATCATGGTCGTCGGCGCCATCGACAGCAACGCACAGCCTGTCCAGCTGCTGGCGGGCGTGAACGCCATCCGCAACCAGCCGCTCGCGGGCGATGGCGCGGGCTCGAACTACGGCCGGTGCGTGGAGACGTGGGCTCCCGGCAACGTCATCCGCTCGACGTGGCCCGGAGGCTACGCCGACCTGTCCGGCACGTCGATGGCGGCGCCGCACGTCGCGGGCCTCGCCGCGTTCCTCGCGGAATCGCAAGGACTGACGACCCCCGCGCAGATCGAACAGGCGGTCCGGGCGCGCCACGTGACGAACTCCGGCTCCACCGCGACGGTGCCCAACCTGCAGCTTCAGTCCGTCATCGCCCAGCCTACGGTGGCGCTCGGCAACAACGGCCTCGCCGGCCACTTCCAGCAGTACAACAGCGACCCGTTCATCCTGCGCTACGGCTCGAGCGGCGCGGCGCGCTGCTCCATCAAGACCTATCGGAACAACGCCCTCCAATCCCAGGCCGTGAACCTCACGCCCAACGGCACGGTGCCCACGGCGCCGCAGACACCGGGCCAGTACCGGTGGGTGCTGGAGTGCGCGAACGCCGCCAACACGCGCCTGGCCACCAGCCAGATCACGGCGACCATCGTTCGGGGCATCACCAAGGTGGTCTGGGTCATCAAGAGCACGAGCACGGGCAATGTCCCGCAGGAGTTCTCCGGGGCGAGCGTCCGCATCGACACGAACCGGTTCTCCTGGGCCCCTGACACGATGGTGTCCCAACGCTACGAGAGCGTGGGCGCCGACGCGTGCGTGGTGACGACCACGGGGCTCAGGAACTTCGGTTGGGACCCTCATGAGCTGTGGAGCAGCGGCACCTATCCCCCGTCGCTCGACTTCGGGACGCTCCTGCTGGGCAACCCGGCCACGCTGCCGGCGCCCGGGCCCTTCGACCTGATTCGCTGGCACGTCGAGTGTACCAACGCCGAGGGCAGCTCCCTGGGCGCCACGATCCACGGCTTCCAGAGCCTCTGAGGCGAGCACGCACACAGGACGCCGGGATTCCCAGGGCGGAGGCCCGGCATCCCTGGGCGCGCGTTACTTCACGCAGTTGCCCCAGCCGCGCTTGCCGTTCATGACGGACATCTCCCAGTAGCGCGTGCCCGCGTTGTAGTCGACGCTCACGCCATCCGTGAAGCTGTTGTCATCGAACTTCCCGCCCACGCCGGAGAGCGCGCACGCGACGCCGCCCGGGTTGTACGCCAGCGTCTCCGTGAAGCCGCCCGGGTCCCCGGCGATCCACAGCCAGCCGCCATGGTCCTCGGGCACGTTCACGCAGACGGCCCGGCCGCCGCCGGCACCCGACAGGTTGCCACCCAGGTACCAGTTGAGGCCGTCGTTCCACACGCGCACGTAGTCGGAGTTCGACGCGAAGCCGCCGGACGCCGTCACCTGCGTGAGGAAGCAGCGCCGCTGCGCCGTCACGGCGCCGAGCAGCCGGGCCGCCTGGCCCTGGGCCCAGGACATCTCCGTCGTCCGTCCGGCCGACGTGTAGATGCACTGCACGCCCACTCCCAACGCCTTGCTGTTGTTGTGGCTCACGAAGAGGATGTAGTCGCCCGCGGACTGGAGCACGCCACCGGTGGCCCAGCGGCCCGCCACCGCGGGCTTCAGGTTGCCTTGCAATCCCGAGAGGAAGCACGTGCGGCCCGTCGTCGGCCCGATGTTGGTGGACGTGTAGCCGTTGGCCGTGGTCCCCCACCAGTAGGCGTTCTCGACGCCGACGGCCTGCGTGGTCTCGCCCGTCTCCTCCGCCACGGGCGCGGCGGCGCCCTCGGTGCCTGGAGCCTCCTGCTCCACGCCACAGCCCACCGCGAAGGCCGCCAGAGGCATGGCCAGACACCAGCGCTTCATCACAGTCATCCGGTTCATCGTCCCAACCCTTTCCAGAGAGACATCGGAACGCTCCTCGCGTGACGCCACGGGATGCGGCGCAGCGGGACAGAGCGGGTTGGCCCCTGAGCAACGGGGGTGCCAGCGGGCGCGCCCTCGGAGCACCTCCTTCCTCCAGCAAGCGTTGCCGTGAATGCGTGCGCTGGGCGCGGCAAGGCCCGCCGGGGGACGGCAGGGATTGCCGTCCACGAGCGAGCCTGGTTCAGGAACGACCCCTCCCCCAGTGAATCCTTCTTGACAGAGAGTCGCACTGCGGGCGAGATTCCTCTTCACCATGAACAATCTCAGCTCACTCCCCAAGTCTCAGTCGGCTCGGTCTCCGCAGAACGTCGAGACCGAAGAGTTCAAGCTGGAAATGCTCGACTGCGGCCCTGGCTATACCTACTCCAACAGCGAGGCGGTCTGTTTCAGCTGCTTCTGTGGCAGCGGCTGTCTGTGTGGCTGCACGGGCACGTCCGACCCCTCCGCCTGATTCAACGCCCGGACGCCGACGCCCCGTGGTCTCTTTGCGTGAACTGCCATTCCTCGGCGTCGGCATCGGCTTCCGGCCGGAGCTGCAGAAGGAGCAGTCGAGGCATCTGGATCGGATCGACTGGTTCGAGCTGATCGCCGACCGCTACCTGCGCTCCGTGCCCGAGAGCATCGAGCGCGCCCGGGCCATGAAGGGCCGTCAGGCGCTCGTGCCCCATGGTCTCGAGCTGTCCGTCGGGACCGAGGGGCCGCTGGACCCCGCCTACTGTGACGAGGTCGCGGAGCTGGTGCGCACGCTGCGCGCGCCCTTCTACAGCGACCATCTGTGCATGACGAAGGCCGGGGGGTTCGAGATCGGCCAGCTCACCCCGCTGCCGTTCACGGAGGCCGCCGCGCGTCGAGCAGCCCGGAAGGCCCGCGACATCCAGCGGATGCTGGGCGTGCCGTTCCTGCTCGAGAACGTCTCCTACAGCTTCGCCTTCCCCAGCCCGATGACCGAGCAGGCCTTCGTGTCGCGGGTCGTCACCGAGGCGGACTGCGGCCTGCTGCTGGACCTCACCAACGTCTTCATCAACTCCCAGAACCACCGGTACGACCCGTACGCCTTCCTGGAGGCGCTCCCCCTGGAGCGCGTCATCCAGATCCACCTGGCGGGGGGCGAGAAGCACGGCGGACGCTGGGTGGACAGCCACAGCCAGTCCGTCGACGCGCATCCGGAGGTGTGGCGCCTGCTGGAGTACGTCGTGGCTCGCAGCCCGGTGCGCGCCGTGCTGATTGAACGGGACCAGAACTTCCCCGAGGAGTTCCAGGAGATGCTCCAGGACATCGAGCACGCCCGGGACATCCTCGGACGCCGGGGCACCGTGGAGCCCCCGCTCCCCGCCGCCCGTCCGCTGGACCTGGACGCCTCCCCCACGCCCCTGCCCGTGGATGAGCCGCGCTTCCAGGCCGCGCTGGCCCGCATCATCGTGGACCCGGGCCTGCGCCAGCGCTTCCTGGAGGCGCCGGCCGCGACGTGCGCCGCGCTGGAGCTGAGCGCGCCCGCCACCGAGGCCCTGCTCCAGGCGGGCCCGGCGCACATCGACCTGTTCGGGCGCGAGGTCGCCGCCAAGCGCTTCGCCCTGCTGGCCAAGATCGCGCCAGCGACGCTCAAGCTGCTCCAGAAGGAGCGGCTGCTGCACGGCCTCACCACCCGCTTCGTCGCCACGTACCTGCCGCGCGAGTCACGGGAGTATCCCAATCGCTCCGTGCGCGACGGCTTCTGGCTGTTGGACCTGGTGGAGCAGCTGTTCACCGACGGCGAGCTCCAGCTTCCGCACCTGCGAGACATCGCCCGCTTCGAGCGCGCCCAGCTGAGCCTCTACTCCACGCGGCCCCCGGTGGAGAGCGCGCTGGCCGCCCGCGCCGCTCGGGACGCGCGCCCGGAGCCCACCGACGCCGAGCTGCTCACGGCGCGCCCCCATCTGGGTGCCCACACACGGGTGGAGCGCTTCGGGTGTGACGTCATCGAAGCCATCCGCCGGGTGACGAGCGGGGCCTCGCTGGAGGACGTCGCCACCACGCCCACCCTCATCCTCTTCCTCAAGGCGCCAGGCTGGCGCAACGTGCAGCCCCTGGGCATCAACGAGCGCACGGCCACCGTGCTCTCGCTGTGCGATGGCCAGTGCACCACCGAGGAGCTGCTCGCGCGGCTCGCGTCGCGGGGCTCGCCAGGGGACAAGGACCGGACCGAGGCGGGGGGGCTCAAGCTCATCCGGGACCTCCATCGCCTGGGCGCCGTCATGCTGGACTTGGGCTTGAAGCAGTGAAGGTCGGGCGCCCGCCACCAGGAGCATCACTTGCGCATCTGTGCCGTCATGAAGTACCCGCCGATCCAAGGCGGGGTGAGCGCCCAGTCCTATTGGATGGCACGAGGACTGGCCGAGGCGGGCCACGAGGTCCACGTCGTCACCAACGCGGACGAGGTGGAGCCGGAGCACCGCATCATCTTCGACGAGGATGACCGGGAGTGGCTGGCGCCCGCCTTCGGGCAGGGCCGCGTGCATCTCCACGGCACCGAGCCGCTCTCCCCGACGCTCACGCACATCCCCCAGTCGAATCCCTTCACGGGCAAGCTGGCCGGCAGCGCGGCGGAGGTGGTCCGTCGATATGGCTGCGACCTCATCTACAGCTACTACCTGGAGCCCTACGGCGTGGCGGCGCACCTGGCGGCGTCCTGGACGGGCGTGCCCTATCTGGTGCGCAACGCGGGCAGCGACGTCGGCCGGCTCATGAACCACCTGGGCCTGGCCACCACCTACCGCGAGGTCCTTCGCCGCGCCGACGGCATCTGCTCGGGCAGCCCCTATCCCTATCTGGGCATGGGCGTTCGCCCCGAGGCGCTCTACCGCGGCCCTCCCTCCCATCTGCCACGCTCGTGCTTCAGCCCCCAGGTGGTCCCGCTGGACATCCCCCTGCATGCGGCGCGCATGCAGCGCGAGCATCCGCACCTGGTCTCCAACGCGCGCCCCATCGACCCCGCCGTCCCCATCATCGGCGTGTACGGCAAGCTCGGCATCGCCAAGGGCTCGTATGATCTGCTGCGCGCGCTCGCGCGGCTCAAGGCCGAGGGGCGCCGCTTCCAGCTCGTCGCGCTGGCGCGCAGCCGCAACATGGACACCTACTTCCGGGTCCTCGAGGAGCTGGGGCTGGCCGCCAGCACCTGGGTGCTGCCCTTCGTGCCGCACTGGAAGGTCGGCCGCTTCATCCGCGCCTGCCGCGCGGTCTGCTTCCTGGAGCGCGACTTCCCCATCACCTTCCACGCGCCCACCGTCCCGCGCGAGGTGCTCGCCTCCGGGACCTGCCTCATCCTGTCGGGGGAGATCGCCAGCAAGCAGCGCTTCCGCGAGCGCATCATCGCGGGGGAGAACGCGCTGGTCGTCCCCGACCCCAAGGTGCACGCGGACCTGGCCAATGCCCTGCGACTGGTCATCGACGACGCGGCGCTGGCGGCAAGCATCGGCCAGAAGGGCGCGGAGCTGCTCGTCGACGGTCGTGAGGAGCAGCCGGCGGGCCGGGGCTACGAGCCCATCTTCCAGGACGTCCTCGAGCGGCGTGGCGGTCGTCCCTCCACCCTGCCCCTCGCGGACCGGGGACTGCCCGAGACGCGGGAGGAGGCGCTGCGCACCCTCGTCCCCGCCCTCTTCGAGGCGCTCGGGGCGCGCGCCGGCGCCGCGGTGGAGTCCTTCGTGTCGGCGCACCCGAGCCCCGGGGCCGGCTGCTTCGCGGACGCCGCGGCCTTCTGCGAGTGGGTCCTGAACCACCAGACACAAGGGGACGCGCAGCTGCGGGACGTCGCCCGCTACTGCGAGCGCCTCGTCTGGCTGGGGACGACCCGCGCCGAGGAGGAGCGCCTGCCCCTCTACGACCGCGTGGACCGGTGGGGCGCCGACAATCGGAACGCGCCCATCCAGGCGATGCTCCGCCTGGTGCCCACGCGCTCCAACCTGCTGCGCATCGAGCGGTTCGAGGTGCTGCCGCCCGGGCTCCCTCCCGGCAGGGAGGGCTCCGGCCCCGGCGCGTGCATCGTCGTCTTCCACAAGCAGCCCAACATGAACGGCCACCACTTCCGGGTGAACACCTGGACCGCGGGCCTGCTCGAGCGGTGCGACGGGACGAAGACGGCGCAGGCGCTCCTCGACGCGGAAGCCGCGCGGACAGGGCGCCCCGCGGAGGAGCTGGAGCGCCCCCTGCTCGAGGCCTTGCAGCTCTTCCATCAGAAGGGCCTCATCGTCCTCTCGGCGCCGGACAGCTCCATCAACGTGGCGTTCAGTCACGCCTGAGCCCGAGCGACCTGGCATGTGCGGCATCGCGGGGATGTTCGGAGGGGTGGACGAGCGCGTGCTCTCGCGGATGAGGCAACGCCTCGTCCACCGGGGGCCGGATGGCTCGGGCACGGCCGTGCTGGGCCACGCGGGCCTGACCAGCACGCGGCTGAGCCTGCTCGACTTCGAGACGGGCTCCCAGCCCATGCGAGGGCGGACGGGCCAGCCCGTGCTCGTCTACAACGGCGAGCTCTACAACCATCAGGCGCTGCGCTCCCGGCTGGAGGCGCGAGGCGTCCGGTTCGAGGGACGCAGCGACACGGAGGTGGTGCTGCGCGCCTTCGAGCACGAGGGGCTGCGCTGCGTCGAGGAGTTGGAGGGCATGTATGCCTTCGCGGCGACGGATGGCGAGCAGCTCTGGCTGGCCCGGGACGCGTTCGGTATCAAGCCGCTCCTCTACGCCCTGGTGGATGGAGGACGGCGGCTCGTCTTCGCCTCGGAGTTGAAGGCCCTGCTGGAGGAGCCCGCGGTGCCTCGCCAGCTGGACCGCGCCTCGCTCTTCGAGTGGTCCACGCTCCACAACGTGCTCGGGGACAAGACCTTCTTCCACGCGGTCCGCGAGCTGCCCGCCGGGGGCACCCTCACGGTGCGCCGCGGTCCGGAGGGGGTGTTGCAGCTCGAGCAGGGCCGGCACGGAGGGACGCGGCCCGTGGAGCTGCCCACGGAGCCCGAGGCGCTCGTGGAGGCGCTGCTCTCCCGACTGCGTGCCTCCGTGGAGGGGCAGCGGGTCGCGGACCACGCGGTGGGGGTCTTCCTCTCCGGCGGGCTCGACAGCTCACTGCTCACCGCGCTGCTCACCGCGCAGGGGGCTTCCCCGGTCCACACCTTCACCGCCGCGGAGTCCGTGGACCACCCCGACGTGCGGGCGAGCCGGGAGCTCGCGGCGCTGCTCGGCACCGAGCACCACGAGCACCTCTTCTCTTCCGAGCGGCTGGTGCGGGCGCTGCCCGAGACCATCGTCACCTTGGAGGCGCCCATGGAGGCCTCCCTCGTGGAGAGCGCGGCGCCGCACATCCGAGGCCACGTCAAGACGGTGCTCTGTGGCGACGGCGCGGACGAGCTGTTCGCCGGCTACGCCGTCCATGCCTCCCCCGAGCCGTGGGTCCGCTCCTCGATGGAGAACTACAACCGGCTCATCCGCACCCGCCGGGTGGCGCCGGAGGAGTGCCGCGAGACCAAGGCGGTGCTCTCCACCCTGTCGACGCGGGAGCCGCAGGTGTTGCGCGAGGCCGTCCACCGCTTCTTCCTCGACAGCCCGCTGCGCTACTCCCACCTGCGGGTCTGGGACCACGGCTCCATGGCGCATGGCCTGGAGGTGCGGGTGCCGTTCCTGGACACCCGGGTTCGCGACCTGGCCCTCGCGCTGCCGTGGTCCTGGCGCCTGCGAGGAGAGACCCGGAAGGTGCTGCTGCGCGAGGTCGCCCGACGCGTGCTGCCCGCGTCCATCGCCGAGCACATCATCCAGCGTCCGAAGCTCGCGGCGCCCTCCGCGGTGGCGGGTGCCTCCGAGCAGATCAGGCGGCTCGCGGAGACGCTCGTTCCGGCGGAGCACCACGAGGGACATCCCTTCGGCCATTACTGCGCCCGTCCCATCGACCTGCTGCGGCTCGACCTGTTCATCCTCCTCTTCGTCGGACAAGGAGGCAGGCTGCCCGAGGGCTTTCGCACGGAGGACCTCTATGGCGCGTACCGCGAAGAGCTCCTCGCGGCGCTCGCGCGGGCCGCCGGCTGAAGCGCGCGCGCCTCGCGCGGCACGCTCTCGACAGGGGCCCCCTCCCTCACGCTAGAAGCGCGTGAAGTCAATCTGCAGGACGGGGGTGTCCGCTTCGATGTCGCGCTTGAACCGCCCCCACCGGTCGAGCGTGCTCTCGTCGAGCACGGCCGGGTCGCGATACTGGTGGAACAGCGCGTAGTTCATCGAGCGCTGGAGCGCGAGCAGGTCCGGCACGGCCGCGAGCCACTCGGCGTCCATCCGGCGGTGCTCCCGATACCCTTCGAGGAAAGGCCCCAGGAACGCGGTGACCGCCGCGTCCCGCGCATCCCGCTCCTCGCCTCGCGCGATGTAGAAGAGCAGGACCGCGATGTCCTTGACGAACCACGCGTACTCGCAGTTGTCGAAGTCGAACGCGGTGATCTTCCCTTCAGCGAAGCAGAAGTTGTGCATGTGGAGATCGGCGTGGATCAGCCCGTAGCTCTCCGGAGTTCGCGGCAGCTGGTTCAGTCGCGCGATGATCGCCGCGGTGCGCTCGCGGACGAGCTTCTCCTCGGGGGGCGCGAACCGGTCGATGTCGACCACGTCGTACTCATGCCACTCCTGGCGCTTGAGCCGGGGGTTCGAGGGCGCGTAGGTCTGGGCGCGGTTGTGGAGCCGCGCGAACAGCCGGCCCAGGTCGCGGAACAGGGGGGGCTTCCAGTAGCGCTCCTTGAGCGGAGGCGCGTCGTCGAAGACGATGCCCGGCGCGCGCTCGAACGCGGTGGCGACGAAGTAGCTGCCGGGCTCGCGGTCCTCGATGCGCTCCACGAACTGCCCCGACTCGGAGAGGACCGGCGAGGCGATGGGGATGCGCGCGGCGGCCAGGTAGCGAACGAACTCGACCTCCCCCAGCGTGTAGTCGAGGGTTCGCCGCGTGCTGTGCGAGATGCGCAGGATCAAGCCCTCGCCGTCTTCGTTCTCCGCCTCGTAGACGAAGTTCTCGAAGGCCGTGAGCTCGGTGAGCTGCTCGGGCGAAAGGCCGTACCGGCGCGCGGCCTCATCGCGAATCGGTTCATGGAAGCGGCGGACGAGCTCTGGATGCATCGAACCCTCTAGTCCTTCAACGTGAGGCTGCTCTCACCGTGGCTCAGCACGGTCGAGGCAGCGTGGCTGGTGACCGAGATGCCCAGGCCGCGCGCGAGGGTCTCCGCCAACGGGGGGCCATTGCGCGGCCGCGTGAACGCGGCCAGGTCCGCGCCCGTCAGCGGGTGGTCCGAGCGCCGGAGCCGCTGGTTCAACATCGACTGCTCGCGCTCGACGACGCCCAGGCACCGACGCTCCAGGGCGAACGCGCTGGCGACGACCCCCGCGAGCTCACCGCGGAGCGGCTCCGCCACGACCTTGTCCGCCGGCAGCCCATGCGCGAAGAACTCGGCCAGTCGCCGCTGGCTCGTGGCCTGCTCCGCGGGGTCCAGCTTCGCCAGCACGTCCAGCGAGGCACCCTGGGGCGTGCCCGGCAGGGCCTCGCCGATGCGCGCGAACAACCAGCGGCTGAGGTTGATCTCCCGCTGGTAGGTCTCGGCGAGCGGGAAATCGTCCCGGAGCAGCGGGTAGCGCGCGACGTCGATGGGCGCCTCCACGAACTCCTGCAGCGCGGTGCGCGGGAGGTGCCCGGCGAACGCCGCCCGGAGCCGCTCGTGGAGCAGTCCCTGGCTCGCCCCGAGGAAGCGGACCACCGCCTCGACGCGCTGCCCGAGCAGACCGTAATCGAGCGCGGCGTCGAGATCGCCCAGGCGCGCCGCGATGTCGGGCTGGACATCGATGGGCGCCGGGGCCAGGCCGGTCAACACCTGCATGTACTCGTTGATCAGCGCCGGCGGTCCGGCGCACACGCCGTGCGGACCATGGAAGACCGCGTGTCGCTCGGCGTAGTCCACGATGGTCTGCGCGGTGACGGGCTGCTCGGGGGCGTCGCGCACCAGGTCGTTGGTGACCAGGCGGACGCCGTCGATCAACCGGAACATGGCCGCCAGTCCGCTGTCGAGCTCGCCGTTCCGCGCCGGATCGACTCCCCGCACCATCACGTACCCCACCGACGCGAGCGTGCAGACGACTTGCATGTGGAGCTCGCCCGCGGTGAGCACGCCTGGGGTCCGAGGCGGCATGCGCGCGAGGAAGGCCCGGCGGAACTGCTCGGTCAGCGAGAGCAGCTCCGGCCACTGACGCGCCATGGCCTTCATCGCCGTCACGTTCATCGGGAGCTCGCTCTGATAGCGGCTCCCCGCGTAGTGGCACTGCTTGCGCACGGTCGGGAGGTCGAGGAACAACGTGCGCGGTGTGACGTTGTTCTCGCCCACCTGCCGGCCATCACCGTCGACCGCCGGATGCGCCACGCGGTAGACCGGCACGACGACCTCGAGGTTCGACAGCTCGAAGGCCCGTCCGAACGCCTGTTCCGTCAGCACAGGGCAACGATTGTCGTGGGCGCTGAACGTGAGCGGCTCACGCCCGGCGGGCACCTCCCCCAACCGCTCGGGATAGGACACCGCGGCGCGGCTCGCGGGCCCATCCGAGACCCGCCGCAACACCCGCTGCTCCATCAACATCTCGAGCAGGTCCCGGATCTTCTCCCAGGAATGGGGCGCGCCGTCCGACCACGCCATGGCGTCGGAGGCCTGGAACTGCTCGACCTGGAGCAGCTTCTCGCCCAAAGGCGCGATGTCCGGCTCGTCGAAGATGAGCTCCACCTCGCCATAGAAGAGGTGCAGGACCTTCTGGCCATCGCCTGCGTCGAGCCGGTCGTGCGTGAGCCGCCTTCGATTGGGAATGTAGAGCATCTCATCCGCTTGCAGCTGTGCCATGGCTTCTCACTCCCGCTTCAGTGTGACGTCGCGCGACCAGGTGCCGCCGAGCGAACGATAGACCGCGACGCGATGGTTGAGCAGCAGCCGTTGTGCTTGCAGACTCGCGCGCTCGAGCCCGACCAGGTTCGTCAGGGCGGAGAGCACCGTCAGGTAGTCCGAGCGCCCCTGCTCGAAGAGCCGCCTCGCCTCGTCCAGGAGCTGCTGCCCCAGCAGGACCTGCGCACGCAGGGCGCGCAGGCTCGTCGCCCCGGTCTCCTCCTGGACCACGGCATCCTGCACCCGGCCGATCGCCGTGTTCAGCGCGAGCTCGTATTGGACGTGGCGACGGTGGAGCTGGATGGGCAGTCGCTTGTGCTCGGTGAAGCGCCTGCCATCGAACATCGCCCAGGTCAGGTTCACGCCGACGACGGACTGGTGGAGGACCGGCTCCGAGAGGCCGACCTTCGCGGCGCCCACGCTGCCCACCAGCTGGATCACCGGAAGCCAGCTCGCCCGGTTCGCGTTGATGCGGTGCTCGACCTCGGCGACGCGCAGCTCCTGGAGCCGCATCTCCGGCGTGTTCGCGTTCAGGTCTCCTGGCGTTCCGAGGTTGGGCGAAGGCGGGAGATCTGGAAGCTGTCGCTCGAGGGGAACGATGTCGTCCGCGGGGCTGGGGACCCGGCCCAGCAGCGCCTTCAGCTCCGAGTTCAAGAGCGCGTTCCGGGCGGAGATGAGCGGCACCTGCGCCTCGAGGTTCAAGAGCAGTTGCTCCTGCTGCAGCACCGCGAGCCGGGGCGTGAGGTGCTGCTCGAACCGCGCTTGAATCAGGCGGAGCAGCTCTTTGTTGTAGTCGATCTGCCGCTGAGTGAGGTCCCTGAGCGCGCGGGCCTCGAGGATGTCGAACCAGACCTGGGCGATGCGCTGCGCGAGGTCCTGGACGCGGGCCTCGGTGAGCTGACGCTGCTGCTCGGCGAAGTTCAAGCCCGCGCTCCGCTGCGCGGCGAGGTTGCCGAACAGGTCGACCTGGTAGGTCAGACCGACATCGGCGGTGGCGATGCTGTACCGGGCCTGGGTCGCCGGCGCGGGCGGGACGATGGCGACGACCTGACTCAGCCCCGCCGGGTTGAGGACGCCGACCTGGAGCGGGTACCACCAACCTTGCGGCACGTTGGGGTCGAGCTGGTTCTCGTAGATGAGGTCCCGCACGTCGTGCAGGACCAGGCTGTTGCTGAAGCACTCCTGGATGGCCGCGTCGAGCGCCGGGTCGGCGAACGCCGACCACCAGACCTCGTCCTGGGTGACGTGCTCGGCGGGCCGCGCGGGCCCGCCCTCCTTCGACGGCCGCGGGTCTGGAACCCCGCCCTCGGGTGCGGTGGACGGCGCGGGCGGCTCGGTGCGCGGCTCGATGGCGGTCGAGTAGCTGCTCGGCGCCGGTGGCGGGGTGACGACGACGGGACGGACCAGCCCACAACCGGAGAAGGTCGTCGCGAGGAGGGCGAGCGGGAGTCGAAGTCTCATGGGTGGCTGACGACCACGAGGGCTTTCGCGTGGTTGAGGACGCAGCGCTGCGCGACCCTCATGGTCTCCGGATCAAGTGAGGCGAAGCTCTCGTCGAGGATGACCAGCTCGACCCCCTGCAAGAGCGTGCGCGCGATGTAGAGCCGGCTCTTCTCGCCATGCGAGAGCTGCCAGCCGGTCTCGCCGATCATCTCCTCCAGGCCGGCGGGCATCTTGGCGATCAGCTCGTCCAGCCCGAGCTCCTTGCACAGCGCGGCGGCCTTGGCCCGCAGCTCGGGCGACGTCGGCCACTCGCGCCCGAGCAGGAGGTTGTACGCGAAGCTGCCGGACAGGACGTGGTTCTCGTGGAACTGCGGCGCGGCGGTGACACGCTTGCGCCAGCCCGAGGCGCCGAACGTCGCGCGGTCCAGCGCGTGCAGCAGCATCACACCGCCCTGCGGCGAGCGCAGGCCCGTGAGCAGCGACACCAGCGTCGACTTGCCACCGCCGGAGGGGCCCTCCAGCAGGATGCGGTCGTCCTTCGCGATCTGGAACGAGCAGTTCTCGATCACCGGCCGGGTGCGCGCGTCGTGCCGGAAGGTCAGGCCCCGCGCCTCGATGAGCGTCCCACTGTCGGCGTCCGTGGGCTTGCCTCCCTCCATCTCGAGGGGGACCTTCGATTCGAGCTCGGGGCGGCCCACCGCGGCCAGCAGGTCGCGGATCTGCTCGAACGACACCGCCGCCTGGGAGACCTGCTGGAAGTAGACGGCGACCTCGTCGAAGGCCCGCAGCGCGAGCAGGATGCCGCCCACGGACACCGCCAGCGCGCTGGCATTGGCCGTCCCGGTGCTGAACGCCGGCAGCAAGGTCAGCAGGGCGAGCACCAACCAGCCGTCGCGCAGCAGCGCGGTCAGCTGCATGGTCCGGCGGTCCATGACCTTCGAGACCTCGGAGTAGGCGCTCAAGCGGATGTCTTCGCCATCGTGCCAGCGCTCGAGGGGGAGCTGCGCCAGCCGCGTGCGATGGCCGAGCATGCGCTCGAGCAGGTCGTGGGTGATCTCGACGCGCGCGCTCGACCACGCCCGCTGGACGCCGTAGTGACGGCGCGCGAGGACGAACGCGACCACGACCCACAGCACGAGCACCAGCGTCTGGGGCCACCCTCCCGCCCCGAGCACGAGGATGCCCCCCGCCAGGACCAGGTCGACGAGCGACAACACCGCGAGCAGGGCGCCGCCGACCGCGAGCTGCTCGACGACCTCGGACTCGGCGACGCGGCCGAAATGACGGCCGATGCCGTCCAGCCGCACCTCGTCGGGGGTCAGCTTGAGGGTTCCCGTGAGGAGCTGCTGCTTGAGCAGCGTCCCGAGCCGGATGGAAAACACGCCCTGCCACCACACCTCGAGCATGCGCAGCGGAATCGCGCACGCGATGACGGCGATCCACCCCAGGAACCAGCCGGTCTCCAGGTGGGCCTGGAGCGCGGCCCGGCCGAGCAGCCAGAACGAGAAGGCCAGCACCAGCGAGAGCAGCGTGTGGCTCACGAGGATGCCGGCGATGAGCGACGGGATGTCGCCGAGCAGCGTCCGCCGGCTCGCGGTGCGCCGGGGGCGCATGATCCAGCCGGTGCGCAGCTGCGCCTGGCCGAGCCGCTGCAGCAGCATCTGTGAGCGGGCGTGCTCGCGCGCGCGGGGCGACATCTCCACGCCGCCGAGCAGCTGGTCGACCTCCGCGGCGGTGGCCTCCTGCTCCTCGCGCAGGAGCGCGAGCGCGCTCTTCTTCGGGACCAGGACGGCGGTGCCGTCGCACGCGAGCAGGCGCAGCTTCCCGCGCCGTGTCCCCAGCAGCACCAGATAGGACGGGACGCCGTCTCGCCGGACCTGGAGGATGCAGGGCGCGGCGCGCGCGAGGACGTCGGGCAGCTCATGGTAGAGCGGTGTGATCGGCTCGAGCTCCACGCCGAGCCGGTCTCCGAGCGCGAACATCCAGACCCGGCTCGGCTCGACGGCCGCCGCGGGCGGCGATATCTCGCCCCCGGCCCTGCCATAGCCTTGCCGCTGCGCCAGTTGCTCCAGCGCGTCCGGCAGTCGCTCGACCGGCCACAACAGGTCGGAGTTCGCGCGCGTCATCCCACCAGCTCCAACCCGCCCGAGCCGGGCTTCGCGGCAGGCGTCTCCACCGGCTTGGGCGCTGGCTTCTCCACCAGCTGGCCTCCCGACAGCCACCAATGGCGCCAGCGCCCGCCGCCCCACAGCAGGGTGCGATTCTCCTGGTCGGCGCGAAGGAGCACGGCGTACCGCGACTCCTGGTTCGCGAGCAGCTCCTTCGGCGACCCGTTCTCGAGGATCCGGCCGTTCTCGACCACGAGCACGCGATCGAACTCCTGGGTGTGCTCGACGTCGTGGGTGACGCAGAGGAGCGTGATGTCCTTCCAGAGCCGCCGGGACTCGGCGAGCAGCCGCGCGCGCCGGTCGCGATCGAGACCACGAAAGGGCTCGTCGAGGATGGCCAGACGCACGCCGGAGCGAAGCATCGCGCGCGCCAGGCGCACGCGCTGACCCTGGCCACCGGAGACCAGCCCTCCGCCCTCGCCCAACGACGTCTGCAGCCCGTCTGGAAGCGCCTCGAGGATGTCGAGCATCTCCGCGCCCTTGAGCGCCCCCGACAGGGCCCAGCCGTGCGCGCCGTCGTTGCCGTACCGGAGGTTGTCGAGGAGGCTCTGGTTCCAGAGACTGATCGCCGGGTCCACCCAGGCCGTGGTGCGCCGCAGCCGCTCGATGGCGGCCTGGTCGAGCACCTGCCCGTCGACCCGGATCTCACCACGCGCCGGCCGGAGCCAGCCGAGCAGGAGGCCGACCAGCGTCGACTTGCCCGCTCCGGAGACACCCACCACGGCCACGTGCTCGCCGGGGGCGATGTTCAAGGAGACCTTGTCGAGGATGGTGTGACCGCCGCCCTTCACGCGGACCTTCTCCATCACGATGGAAACGCCGCTCGCGTCGGCCGAGGCCGCGGGCGCGACGGGCGCCTGCACCGGCGCCTCGGGCCGGGCCTGCGGCTCCTTGATATCGCCGATGACGTCGAGGAGCCGGCGGACCCGGTTCATCGCGTTCGGGAACGCGCGGCTCAGCACCATCAGCCGCTGGCCGAGGATGGGGAAGCGCAGCGCCCAGTAGACGACCAGCAACACCAGCGAAGCCCGGCTCGTGCCCGCGAGGTACGAATAGACGAGCAGCATGACCAGGCCGTAGCTCACCAGCATCAGCACGCCCTCGAACCCGACCGACAGCGTCTGCAGCCAGTAGCGCGCCTTGGTCCAGCTGACGAGCAAGGTCTCCTGCGCGCGGCGCAGCGACCGCTCGGCGCCGTGGATGCGGATCGGCGTGAGCCCGACGAGCGCGTTCAGGGTGAAGCCGCTGAGCGCGCCCGAGTGCATCTGCACGCGCAGGTCGGGCTCGAAGAGGAGCTTCTGGGCCATCAGGGGCACCAGCAGCGTGACCGCCGCGAGCGCGAGCACGATGTGCCATGCGTACGGCGCGGCCCAGATGAGCGCGACGGTGATGCTCGCGACCTCGAGCGACAGGATCAAGGCCTGCGAGAGCAGGAGTGGCAGCGAGCGCATCGCCTGGATGTTGTGCGTGCGCGACGCCATGTCGGAGGCGAGCCGGCTCTGGAAATAGCGGTCCTCCATCTCCGGGAGCTTCTCGAAGTACGCCTTGCGCAGCCGCACCTCCAGCCGGCGGCCGATGCCGAGCAGCCCCAAGGAGATGGGGATCTGGATGAGCATGAAGCAGAGCGCGACGCCCGCGAGCACGGCCATGCCCGTCGCACGCTGCGCGAACGTGCCCAGGTCGCGCCCCAGGTCGAGCACGCCACGCAGCATCAGCGCTTGCAGGAGCCGCCCGAAGGTGGCGAACACCAGGCCCATCACAATCAGGCCCGGAACGAGCCACGAATCCTGGCCTCGAAGGCGCAGCAGCGTCCGCGCGGGGCTCACCTGCTTGGCGACGAGCTCCGTCGCCAGGTCGCTCGCGAGCACCGCCCGGGGGGCGTCCTCGCCCTCGCGCGGAGCCTCGCGCCAGCCGCGAATGCGCATCAGCACCGCGCCGGTCATCGACAGCTCGCCGTCCACCTCGGGGTTGGGGCGAACGGACCAATAGGTCGCGGGAATGGGCACCTCGCCGGAGGCGTCCTTCGCGACCATGGATTGCAGCAGACTGGCCGCCGTCCGGCCTCTCCGGACGGCGCCCGCGCGAATCATCGCCTCGGACGCCCGGCACGCGGCGTCGAGCCTGGCGATCGACAGGTACCCGGGGTCCTCGAGCGCCTGGGCCACCAGCGCCCGCGCCTGCGTCGCCCCCAGGTCCAGCAGGCGGCGCTCGAACGTGGCGACCGCCTCCTCGGACCCGGCCCACTCGCGCCAGCCGTCCGCCGGAACGGAGGTGGTGTGCTGGTACAGGTGGCTCAGCAGCGTCGAGATCCGGGTCCAGTGGCGGCCCGCCGCCGGGTCCATGACCTGGATGAACGGGCCGATGCGATTCCACAGCACCACGAAGTGCGGCCGCCCTCCCGCGCTGAGCGTGACGATGATGGCGGGAAGCGCCTTGGCTTCGGGGACCACCACGTGGTCCAGCGGGAGCATCACCTGCTCGGAGTCGAGCCCGAGCTGGTTGGCGACCTCATCCAAGGTGACGATCGAGGTGCCGTCGACGTCCGTCTGACACACCTCGCGGAGGACGCGATAGTTGAGCTCGGCGCCCATCCCCGCGAACAGGCTCTTGAGTGAAGCAGGGCCGCAATCCGTCGCCGAGATCTGGATCACCTCGGGAATGATTGAGGACCGACGCCTGGGAGGAGTCATGGTCAGCGGGCCTCGGCTTCGGGCCGAAACACGGTCACGGGCGGCTCATCGGGCTGCGGATTCCATTCGCCGACCGCCCGCATCAGCAGCGCGACGGGCGACGCCCGCGCGACCTCGACCTCCACCGACAGGGTCATGCCGTGGCGAAGCTGGATGCGGGGGTCCTCCGGCGGCGCGAACTTGAGCTCGACGCGCACCGTGCCCGGGATGGCCTCGGGCGTGGCGGTCTGGCCGGGCTCGGTCCCGACGGCGGTCACCCTGGCGGGGACCGTCCCGTAGATGGTCATCGGGTAGCCGTCGAGCTTGAGGCGCGCAGTCTGACCGGGCTCGATCAACCCGACGACCTCCTTCGGGAAGCGGGCGCGCACGCGCACCTCGGCGTCGCTCGCGACGATGGTGCCGACCCGCTGCCCGTCGGCGATGAATGCTCCCGAGCCGAGCTCCGCCACGTCGACCAGGTGGCCCGTGGCCGGCGCCCGGTACAGCTTCCGGTCAATCTGGTACTCGAGGCGGTCGATGGCACCCTGGAGCTCCCGGATGCGCCCCTCGGCGCCCAGCGCCTCTCGCTCGAGCTCCAGCAGCTGCGCGGCGAGGGCTTGACGGCGCACGTTCTGCTCGCGTCGCAGTCGGGTGAGCGCCAGGCTCTGCGCCGCCTTCGCGGAGCGGAGCGCGTCGACGTCGGTCGTGCGCTCGAGCTTCTCCATCTCGGAGACCGCGCCCGTCGGGCTCTTGAGGGCCAGCTCCGCGCGCTCCACCGCGAGCCGGTGCCTGGGCGCGAGCTCCTGCTCCCGCTCCAGCGCCTCCTTGATGGCCACCTCGTCCACCGCCGCCGTCAGGGCCGCCTCGTCGCGCTTGTTGGTGATCTGCTGGCGGATGATGGCGAGTTCCTTCTCGGTCGCGGCGAGCGTCGCCTGGCTCCGCTCGAGCTCGAGGCGTTCGGCCCGTGCGTCGAACTCGATGAGCAGGTCGCCTTCCTTGACCGTCTGGTCGAGCTTGAGCAACGAGCGCACGACCCTGCCCGCACTGGGCGGCTCGATGCGATGGACGGCGTTATGGGGCTCGATCCGCGCCTGTGAGCTGGCCTTGACGAGCGGGACCTTGGCGAACAACGACCAGGCGACGAGCCCGCCAGCACACAAGACCATCAGAGCGACGAACACGAGGCGCGTGTCCGACTCGTAGTTCAGGGAACGAAGGGTCCGCTCGAAGGGATATGCCATGGTCCGTGAACGAAAGTCGCCTTAATGGTCGCACCGTGTCAACACCTCGGCCGCTGCTGAATGATGCACTCTCCCTCTGACTCAATACAGGCACCTCGATGCGACACGGACGCTCGTTCACATCGCCGCAATGCGTCGCACATTGATCGCTTGTTCGATTTGACATCCAGACTCGATTACACTTAGCGTTCGTCTTGAAAGGAGGCACACATGAAGATCAAGATCCACGTCCGCGGCGGCCCCAAGGCTCGCTAAGTAGTGAGTTGTCTTGACGCCGGATGTCTCGGCGGGTCGTACCTCATTTCAAGATCGTCCGAGAGGAGTTGATGGGGATTATTCCATCAGCTCCTCTTTTTTTATTTCTGGCGACGTCTTCAAGTCGGGCGCCACCTCAATCCCAACCTTGCAAGTCGGACAGGCTCCCCGCCATGTATCTCTGCTTCACCGTGTGTCGCACCAGCATTGATGAGCAAATTGGCCTGATTGAGCTGGTTTCGCGCCCAGTTCTGGCGTGTGAAGGCGGGCGCGGGTGCAGAGGCCTACCCGAGAAGTACGGCCAACCCTCTCAAGCAATGCTGCGGGGCATTCTCGGGGCACCTTGACGCCCTCGTGGAACTTCTTCGCCGTCACCGGATCCACGCGGCCGTCGGAGCCGTAGCCCCGAGCCTGGAGTCGCTGGGTCGCGCCCAGGTGCGTGCCCGTCGGCGATGACGAGCCTCATGCCCGTCAGCCCCCGCTCCAGCAGTTGGCGCAGTAGTTCCAGCCACGAGTCCTGCGACTCGCTGCCGCCCAGAGTCACGGACAACAGGTGCCGGTGCCCACATCCTCTCCCGCGCCGTAGGCCACCAGGGCGGAGACGTTCTGCCCAATCCCGCAGTAACCGAGTCAGCAGGTGGAGAGGCTGCGCATGTTCCTCCCGCTCCAGCTTCTCCGTAATGACACCGGCCAGCTCCCGAACCTTGGCGCTGGCCGGTGTTGAGTTCCATGACGCACCTTATCCCTGCATGTGGCAGTCACACCACGGGCTGGCGCCAGGTGCGAGACAGGTGCTCCTGCCCTTCCTGAGCGAAGCGCTGCACCAGTTCGTCCCGGCCGCGCTTCCCGTGCTCCAGCAGGTACGCCAGTTCCACGGGCATCAGCACCTTGACGGTGACCAGCCGCACCTCTCCGGCCGGCATGGTGAAGCGGGCTGGAAGCGTGCTCGGCGCCATGCCCAGCAGCACCCCCACCCTGCCCTCCTTCGTCAGCAGCGGCTCTGGTACGCCCTGGCCAGCGACCTCCATGGAAAGGAAGCCCACCTTCACCTTCTCGCGCACGCTCTCGTGTCCCGCGAGTTCGTTCCCCACCCGCTCCAGGAGCAGCACGGGCCAGCTCTTCTCGACGTCTCCGAGGGGCTCGTCCGTCTCCAGGGCAAGCTCCAGGCCGAAGCCCACGGACGGCTCAGCGCGGTCCACAAAGAAGTCTGACAGCCCGTCCGTCACCAGCAGAGTCCGCCCCTCGGGGCGGTGGATGACACGCCAGACCTGGCGCCGGGCGGGCCAGTTGCCACCAACGACGATGGGGATGATGACCTCGTCGTCCAGCTTTCCCAGGGTGCGCCAGAAGGCTTCGCGGGCCACGTCCGTCTCATCCCGAAGCGCCAGGAGCTTCCGGTTGTGTTCGCGCTCCTCCGGGCTGATGGCACTCGGGCCGGTGACCTCCTCGAACTTCATGCCCGTGACACCCGCGTGCTCCAGTGCCTCCTTGATGTCCTCGGACACGATGAGCGCGATGCTCCACCCCCAGGTCCGGAACACCTTGGCGCCGCCCACCTTCGTCGGGTCGATGCGCATGCCGGACACCGCCCGGTACTTGCCAACCTTCTCCGGGCGCCCATCCTCCGGCTTCCAATAGCGCACCTCTTCCGAAGCGCTGTCGTCGATGCACCGGACAGTACGGGTCACGTTGACGAGAAAGTACGGCTCCGACTCCGAGGCGACCTTCACAGGAAAGAGCTGAACGTCATCAGGAGCCAGGCTGGCAAGCACCGAGGCTACCCTCGCGTGAACAACAGGTGTGACGCCAACACCGGCCATGGAGAAATCCAGCGACTTGCCTGGCCGGTCGAGCGGAATCGTCAGGCGCCCTTCAACGTGGACGGGCTCCCCCTTCCTGAACATCCATGGATTGGCCACTTCTCCGCCTGTCTCGTCGAGCGGGTCGCCCAGTTGCCAGCGCCCAGGAACGTAGACGTCATCGAACAGCTCGAAGTACCGCATCGGCATGAAGGGCTCCACCCTGTCTCAAGTCCGAGTCACGAGCCTGTTGAGCTTGGAGCCTGGGGTAGAGATTTCCTCGGCAAGCTCCCTCAAGGCACTGGTGAGCGACTCACGACACTGTTTCATACTGCTACAGTCTTCCATCGCCTCATTCAGTCGCTTGAACACATCGCGATAATACTCCACGGGGTGAGGCCCTTTATGGCCCCGCACGCGGACCTTGTTGGCCGCGTCATTGAGTGACATGCCCGCCCGGTCGAAGAGCTTTTGGAAGATGGGTGACCACGGGCCACCGTTACTGATGGAGTCCCACCACTTGTTCGTGGCGATGTGGTGCTCGTGGGCCGAGGTCGCCACCGGCTCGGACGCAACGGCACTCGTGCCGCGTGCCGTCTCCGCGACAGCCTCCGGGTCCAGTGCAATGGTGATGACGCCTCCCGGGGCCACCGCCACCGAGGTGACCTGTCCCGCCGCCGCCAGCCGGAAGCCGCCCTGCCCCGCCCCCACCAGCGAGGCTTGCGCTGAGCCGGGGAGCGCGGGAACCCTCGTCGCCAGTGTCTGCGCCGTGCTGCCCAGCGCCGCCATCGCGAGCATGATGAACGCCCGCGCCGCGTTCTGCCCCATCACCTTCCCGTACTTCTCTCCTGCGTCCTGTAGCTCATCGAAGGTGGTCGCCGCCTCCACCTCCTTCGCCAGCACCCTCCAGCCCTTCACCAGGCTCCACACCGTGTCCCAGCCCAGGTAGCCAATCAGCACGACGGTCAGGGTCGCGGCGATGCCCTTTGAAAGCACCGGGTCGGGCACCAGCCACAAGCCGAAGTAGATAGCTCCCGTTGTGGCGAGCATCGTCACCATCGCATCCTTGTCCGTCAGCTCGCCCAGTGCCTCGGCCGTTTCGTCCCAGACCGCATCCAGGGCCAGACGGAAGGCCAGGGTGCGCTTGCCCTCCTCGTCCAGGGTGACGTCCTCGTCCAGCAGACGCAGACAGTCCCGGGGCTTCTTCTGGCGCTGGCACCAGCGTCCGTAGGCGCTCGCCAGCTCTGTTTCCGTGTCCGGTTCCTCAGTCACGAGAAGCCGGCCCCGCTGCGGATCTTCGACGGAGACCAATCCCAGGCGCCCGCGCACAGGAGAGGAAGCGCGGGGCTGGCCCAGGTTGAACAGCCTCAACGCCGCTTCCCTTGGCCGAGAGGACAGAGGCGCGGTGCGCGCCAGCTTCTGGACCGCCTCCGCGAACTCGTCCTCGTCCAGTTCGACGGGCTCCGCGTCATGGCCCCCCATCTTGAGGGTCGAAGTCCATGGAATTCCAGAGCAGACTCACCTTGCCCCGGGAGCCTGAAGAAACGGCGCTCCATGCAGCGGCAGGGGTCGACGCTGGGGGCCCTGTCACTCTTCTTTCGTGCGGACTCGGGCCGTTTCGCCCAGGCGTAGTAGCCACTGCGCGAGACGCCCAGGTGACGACAGAGGGATGCAACCGGGAGGCAGGCCTTCTTCGCGTCGATGAAGGAGAACTTCACTCCAACTCCTTCGCGAAGAAGGCCGCTGCATTTCTTGTATCTCCCGCTCCAGTCGCAGCTCGCGGTTCTCCTTGCGCAGCCGAGCCAGTTCCTCGCGCTCAGCCGTCGTCAGCGCACCCGGCTTGCCCTCCCCCTGGTCCGTCTTCGTCTGCTCCACCCACAGCCGCAGTGCCGACTCCAGCAGGTCCAGGTCACGGGCCACCTGCGGCAGAGACTTACCCTCCATCAGCACCAGCTTCACCGCCCCAGCCTCGAACTCCGCCGAGAACTCACGGCGCGGCCTGCTGGGCTTCTTCTGCTTCTCCTCGTTCGCGGACATCCCGGGCTCCGTCCATCACATCTCGGGTGTCTACGGAACTGGGCTACCCCCAACGCTGCCGTCGCGCGGAAGAGCTTGAGAAGGTTGTGGGTGGCGCAGATGAGGCCCCACTCCTCCCGGGCGTCAACGTCTCGGCCCTCCCCTTTGGCCGCTTTCAGGGGAACTTCATTGGCCGGTTCTGGGTGACCACTGAGAGTTGCCTCCCCCCCAGGATGCGGCGCTCCACCTCAGAGAGTCGATTGGCGGGCGGTCCAGAGAACCGGTCTCACGCTCTCGCAGAGCCCAGGAGTCACGACCTGAAGCCCGGAGCGCGGGAGGCCCTGCTGCCAGCGCCATCCGCCATGAGCCAGGACCGACAGTCCGCCTCGGGCGCTCCTCCCGAGCCTCCCTGCGTCGAAGTCCTTGCGGCGGCGTCCTTGTCCCGCTATACGGGCGTCACTTTGTGGCCAGGTAGCTCACCTGGTTAGAGCGGCGGTCTCATAATCCGCAGGTAGTCGGTTCAAGTCCGACCCTGGCCACTGCCCCGGACTCACTTTCCCAAGTGATTCCGGGGCTTTTCTTTTCGTGGTCCGGGGCTGCAGCCGACCTGGCATCCCCGCGCTGGCCAGCCTGCGAGGACAGGACCCGGGTGGAGACTGGCCCCCCTGCTCCCCCGGGAAGGCCACCACGAGCCTCCAGCACCTCGGGGCCCTCCATCCCACAGGACACCTCGCCGCGCAGGAGGGCGAGCGAGCCGCCGGGCCACTCGCCACGGCGGACCGAGCACTCGTGGAGGAACTGAACCCGGCGCCCCACCGCGCCAGCATGCGCGGCCAGGGGCACCGGCCCGAGTCACGACCTCAGCAACTCACGAGTCGTAACCGATGTACCCGCGCAGCACCACGACCTTGCGGCTGGCCGGGTAGTACAGCACCGCGAACTGGTTGAACTCGTGGCAGTTCTGGCACGGCACCTCCTGGGTGCCCAGCCACGCCTGCACCTCACCGCCTCCGGTGAACGCGTCGATGGCGGCCAGCAGCGCCGCGCCGTCACCGTAGTAATTCGTGCTCAAGAGGATGCTGTTCGCCAGGCCCGCGCGGTTCGTCACCGTGCCGGCCTCGAACGCCGGGATGTCCCGGTACCCCGGCCACTGGAGCGCGTCGTACGCGGCGCGCAGGCTCGCGGCCGGCTGCGAGCAGCGGGGCGTGGTGTACGCGGAGATGGAGTCCAGCCCGTGCCACGCGCCGTTGTTCGAGCCGTCGTTCCACGCATCCCGCGCCGCCTCCAGCGCCGAGGCGTCGATCTCCGTCAGCGCGAACGGCACGTTCGGCGTCTGGTCGCAGATGTTCGTCACGTACTGGCACCGCGACACCTGGCGGTACGAGCCACACAGCCCGAAGTCCAGCGTCCCCGCCGGCTGCGCGTGGATGCAGTCATACACCGCGAGCTCACAGGCGGGCGTCGGCCAGACCTCGTACGGGTCCCCCGTCGTCACCGCCAGGCTCGTCACCCTCGGCACCAGCCGCGCCGTCTTCTGCGACACCGCCTGCCCGCCCTGAATCACGTTGAAGGCGAGCGGAATCGTCGTCGGGTCCATCGCCTGCTCCACCGCGGAGTAGGACCAGTCCAGCTTGAAGGTGTCCGCGTCCACGCGTGACACCTGCGGAATCCCATCCGGCCCCGTCACCAGGAGCCCGTCCGCCAGCACGTCCGCGCGCCCCCGGTACACCAGGCTGCTGATGGGGTCCTTCACATAGACGGGGTCCACCTTCTCGTCGATCCACACCGGCGACGTGCCCCGGAAGTCGAAGAAGCGCGGGTACACCTCGATGCGCGCCGTGTACTGCGTGGGCGTGCCCGTGAAGGTGTTCACCGTGATGAACAGCGGCAGCCCGGAGAGGATGGAGTTCAGCTCGTGCCCCACCGGCAGCACCACCTCGAAGCGGCGCTCGCTGATGATGTTCGCCGTGCCGAAGGCGTCATCCGGCACGAAGCTGAACACGTACTGCAGATACCGGTTCGCCGTCGCCTTCAAAACCAGCGAGCGCACCCCGTTGCGCGTCTCGAACGTGCCCATCGTCTCGAAGCTCAGCTCCAGCGACGCCTCGGACGCGTAGATGCGCGTCGCCGTCGCCTCCGCCTCGGAGACCGCCAGCGACTGCTCGGGCGCCGGCTCCCCACCCGAATCCATACAGCCCGTCGCTCCAGACAACGCCAGACATGCAATCAATACCTTGCGAAGACGCATCATTCCGCTCCAGGTGGGCTACTCGGGGAAAATCACAATAACGTGAGCACCCGGCCGCACGACGTGTCAATCCCGTCACAGCGCCGCGGGCCCCGAGGAGACCTGGGTTGATACATGAAACGAAAAAGGCGCCGGCCCCAGCACAGGGGACCGGCGCCCGGGGACGACGAGACGTCAGGAGTCGTAGCCGGTGTAGCCCTGCAGCACGACGACCTTGCGGCTGGCCGGGTAGTACAGCACCGCGAACTGGTTGAACTCATGGCAGTTGTGGCACGGCACCTCCTGCGTCGACAGCCACGCCTGCACCTCGCCACCGCCCGCGAAGGCGTCGATGGCGGCCAGCAGCGCCAGTCCGTTGCCGTAGTAGTTCGACGTCAGGAGGATGCTCTGCGACAGACCGGCCCGGTTGGTGAACGTCCCATCCTCGGCGGAGGGGAAGCCCTGGTTCTCCCACGCCAGCTCCTGCATCACCGCCTGGATGGTGGTGGGCGTGGTGGGACACTGGGGCGTGATGTACGCGGTAATCGGATGCAGGTAGTGCCACGCACCACCGTTGGAGCCCAGGTTCCACGTCGCGCGAGCGGGCTCCAGTGATGAGGCATTGATGGACGTCAGCGAGAACGGCACCGGCGTACACGCCTTGGCCGCCGTCGCGACTTCCCGACTCCCCTCCGCGAAGGCGGAGAAAGAAAACACAGCGACCACCGCAACCATCAGACGACGGAAGTTCATCAGTGTGCTCCAGGTGAGGAAGGCGCGGATTAGCACACCAATTTGAGAAACCGGCTAACAAAGGTGTCACTTCCACCCCTCGGGGGCCGGGCCGTTTTGTTGACGAGTCCCCGGACCACCCCCCTAATGCCCGGACACGTCAGTAGCGGCCTGTAGCAGTCCCCCCGGGAGGAACCCCCATGCAGGATGGAAGCGCCAGCCCCCTGAGCCCCGAGCTCGCCCCGTCATCGGGCGCCACGGAGACGCCCGTCGACGCGCGGGGCCCCGAGGCCGACATCGTCTCCACCCACGTCCTGGTCCCCGAGGAGCAGGTGCAGAAGCTGCGCGAGCTGGCGCGGCGCACCCGCATCCACCAGAGCGAGTACCTGCGCGAGGCGGTGGAGGACCTGCTCGGCAAGTACGGCCGCGGCGCCGCCAAGCCCGAGGGCCAGTCGTGAGCATGCTCGCCCAGCGAGGCGCCTCCCCGCGTCTGGGCGAGCCCCAGCCCGTCCTGCGACGCCGCGAGTGGGACGGCGCCTTCCGCCTGCCCCGCCCGCGCCCCTCCTCCGAGCGCCCCTCCTCCATCCGGGATGCCATCATCCGCTGGCTGGACCAGGAGCTGTAGGAGCCCCGCCCACGCGGCACCTGGAGGCGACCGACACGCGCGGGCTAGGCTTGCCGCCATGCGCACTGTCCTACTCGTCGCCGCCCTCGCCGCCTCCGGCTGTGCCGGCCCCGGTGGCTTCCAGAAGCTCTACCCCGGCATGACGTCCCGGGAGGTCGTCGAGGCCATGGGCCAGGGCCCCACCCGCGCCCACGAGTTCCCCGACCGGTCCTCCGCCTGGTACTACGGCGACGACCAGTGCGTGCTGATGCGCGAGGACAAGCTCGTCGCCAAGTCGACCACGCGAGAGCGCACCGCCGTCGACACGCCCATCGTCTCCATCCGTGACACCGCGAAGGCCGTGTGCGCGCCGGAGGGCTACGCCATCGAGACACGCGGCGAGCAGCGCATCGACACTCCCTTCGGCAGCTTCAAGGGCTCGCTCGGCTCGACGAAGGCGCCGAGGAAGTCGACGCCTCCGGCCGACAGCGCGCCGGGCGCCGACACGCAGCCCGACGACGCCCCGTACTGAGCCCGCGTCACGCGCTGGGGGCCGTAGCCTCGCCCTCCTTCTCCAGCTTGCCCGCGATGTCCTTGAAGGACATGTGGCCCAGCGACATGAGGATGAGGCCCAGGCCCACCGTCTGCGCCGTCTGCGCCATCCACAGCACGTTGGCGTACGCGAGCCCGCCGGCGTTCACCACGGTGGCCGGCAGGAAGAGGCTCAGGCCCACCTTGCACGCCGCCTGGAAGGTGCCGACCATGCCCGGCGCCGCCGGAATCATCACGCCCACCACGAGCACGCACAGCACCACGTACGCCTGGAAGAGCGACAGCTCCATGGGCTGGCACGCGGCGCCGGCCGCCACGCCCGAGCAGTCGAAGGCGTTGGCGAGCAGCATCATCCCGAAGCCGTTGAGGCCCCAGTAGCCCACGGTGAAGAGGAAGAAGAGCACCACCTGCCTGGCGTCCGGCAGCTGCCGCATGGCGCCCACGAAGGTGTCGACGATGTCGGCCACCTTGTCGGCGAGCCCCGGCGCGAAGCGGCCCACCGTCGCGCGCACCAGGCGCACGGTGCGCTCCTGCTGCCACAGGCCGAAGAGCAGGAAGAGCAGCCCGCCGCCGAACACCGCGAACATCAGCCACGAGCCCAGCTTGACGTAGCGCACCTCGGGCGTCTCGGTGGGCACGAAGAAGAGCAGCACCCGCATGGACGCGGCGACGAAGAGGCCGTCGACGATGCGCTCGAGCACCACGGACGTCATGGCGGCGCTGCGGCGGATGGAGCTGCGCTGGGCGATGAGGAAGGGCCGGGCGAACTCGCCCAGGCGGAAGGGCAGCACCAGCAGCATCATGAAGCCGATGGCGGAGGCCTCGTTGAGCTTGCGGAAGGGCACCCGCTCCAGGCCCGACAACAGGCTGCCCCAGCGCAGCGTGCGGAAGACGTGGATGCCCAGCAGGCAACCGAAGTACGGCAGCAACCAGATGTAGTTGGCCGACTTGAGGCTGTTGAGCTGCGTCCCCCAGTCCGTGTCCCGGAAGGCCCACCAGAGGAAGACGAGGGTAACGAGCAGGCTGGCTGCGAGCTTGACGGCGCGTTTCACGGCGGCCGGGTATACCGTCAGTCCTGGTCGGACTCCAGCGACTCTCCGGCCAGCAGTCGGGAGGGGTTGTCCCGCAGGAGCCGGACGGCCGTCTGTTCCCCCACCCGGCCGACGAGCTCCGCCAGGGAGCGCCCCAGCCAGTCCCGCGCCCCCACCGGCCCATGCAGGTCCGTGGCGGCGACGGCGTAGAGGCCCTCTTCCAGGAAGGCGCGCGCGAGCTTCTTCGGCGTGGGGCCGTAGCGGCCGATGAGCGCCCCCACGTCGAGCTGGAGCCGGGCGCCGGTGCGCACCGCCTCCGCGGCGCGCCCCTTGCGCTCGAACTCCACGCAGCGCTCCGGATGGGCGATGAGCGGCACCACGCCCTTGGTGCGGATGCGGAACAGGATGTCCGGCAGCGCAGGCACGGGCGCGGTGTAGGGCAGCTCCACCAGCGTCACCTTCCCCGCCCCCAGCATGCGCGCGGCGGGCGTGCCCAGGGCGCGCAGGAAGGCGTCGTCCAGCACGTTCTCCGCGTTGCGGCCGAGCGTCAGCGGAATGCGCTCGCGCGCCAGGGCGGCCGTCAGCTCGGCGAGGCGGGCCTCCACCACGTCCACGGGGGCGTACTCGGGCCGGGCGTGGGGGCTGGGGGCGACGGTGGAGAAGCCCAGGTCGACCAGCGCCCGCGCCATCTCCAGCGCGTCCTCCAGCGAGCGCGCGCCGTCATCCACTCCGGGCAGCAGGTGGCAGTGCAGGTCGACGTAGCCCTTCACGCATCCTCGCGCTGGCGGTCGGGATGGCTTCCGGGCGGCAGCTCGTCCTCCGTCTCATCGGACTGGCGGTCGGGCATGCGGTACTCCTCCCCCAACCACTTGCCCAGGTCCACCGCGCGGCAGCGGCGCGAGCAGAACGGGAACGAGGTGTTCTCGGGACGGGGAGGAACGGGCTTCTTGCAGATGGGACAGGAGGGCGTGCTCATGTGGGACCTGCCTTCTTAGATAAGCCTTGACGCTCTCGTGGGCCAGGACGTTTCGTGCCCGCCCGCCAGCAGGAGGAGGCCCGCCATGAAGGTCATCCGCATCACCACGCCCGGAGGCCCCGAGGTCCTCGCCGAGGACGAGCGCCCCGAGCCCATCCCCGGCCCTGGAGAGCTGCGCGTGCGCGTGCGCGCCACCGCCCTCAATCGCGCGGACCTGCTCCAGATTCGCGGGCTCTACCCCGCCCCGCCGGACGTGGCGCCGGACGTCCCCGGCCTGGAGTACGCGGGCGAGGTGGTGGCGGTGGGCCCGCGCACGCACCGCTTCAAGGTGGGAGACCGCGTGATGGGGCTGGTGGGCGGCGGCGCGTGGTCCGACCAGCTGCTGGCCCACGAGCGGGAGACGCTGCCGATGCCGGAGGGCCTGGACTTCACGGACGCCGCGGCGCTGCCGGAGGCGTACCTCACCGCGTACGACGCGCTGGTGCTCCAGGGAGGCCTGAAGCCGGGCGAGACGGTGCTCGTGCACGCGGTGGCCAGCGGCGTGGGCTCGGCGGCGGCGCTCTTGTGTCAGGCCACGGGCGCGCGCGTGGTGGGCACCGGGCGCAGCGCGGCGAAGCTGTCCCGCGCCTCCGAGTGGGGCGTGAAGCACACGCTCGTGTGCGAGTCCTCGCCGCCGCGCTTCGCGGGCCCGGTCCGTGAGCTCACACAAGGTCGGGGCGCGGACCTGTGCCTGGACCTGGTGGGCGGGGACTACGTGCCCGAGTCCATGCAGGCCCTGGCGCCCAGGGGCCGGATGCTGCTCGTGGGCCTGGTGGCCGGCGCGAGCACGGAGGTCAACCTGGGGCTGTGGCTCACCCGGCGCCTGAGCATCACCGGCACCGTGCTGCGCAGCCGGCCGCTCGAGGAGAAGATGGCCCTGGTCCAGAGCGCGGAGCGACACCTGCTGCCGCTGTTCCGCTCGGGCGCGCTGCGCCCCGTGGTGGACGCGGTGCTGCCCCGGGCCGAACTCGCCCAGGGCCTGGAGCGCATGGCGCGCAACGACTCGGTGGGCAAGCTGGTGGTGCGCTGGGACTAATCCCAGCCATACCAGAGCTTCTGGCGTGAGTCGTACGAGTACTTCCAGAAGACGATGGTGTAGCAGGTGATGCCGAACGAGCCGTCCTCCCGACGCTGATAGCCGATGTCCATGGCGAACGTGGCGGCCGGGCCCTCGGGCTCGACCCCATCACACGTGGGCACCTGGGCGATCCACTCGGGCACCAGCTCCTTCGCGGACTCGGGATAGGCGCCCTTGCTCGCGTGATAGGACTCCAGCGCCGCGATGAGCGGAGCGAAGCGGACCTCCAGCTGGTCGAAGCGCCAGGAGGTGCCGCGCGTCAGCCCCAGGTAGGACAGCACGAGGCCCGCGAGCATCCAGGCCAGGGACAGGAAGTTCACCCTCCTGCGCACCGGGAGCACCGCCAGCACCAGCGCGACGAGCACCAACCCGGCCCCCGCCAGCATCAGGAGCGGCACCGCCAGCGCCGCCGTGAACGACAGATATCCCAATCCTGTCATCAACGCCGCTCCCAGCAGCGTCAGCAGGGGCACGAGCCATTTCGCCATGTCGTGACGATAGCAGACGGATGGCCCCCGAGCGTCCTCGAACCGACAGAGCCCCTGGACTCCTGACGCGGGGCGCGCTGACGGATTGCCGACTTCGCACGCGCTGAGCAGCGCCGGGGTGGTCCAGGACCGCACGCGCAAGTGTCTGCATGGTTCCGGCCCGGCGCCCATCAAATGACAGACGCCTGCCCTCGCGTTCACATAGGCAAGCAGACGCGTCCGCTCAAGATTGGCAACGAGAGCTTTCTCCGGAAAGTCCGACTCCCGAGTCCCCCCACGCTCTCGCCCAGGCTGGCGTCAGTCACCCCCGCGACCAGGGACGGGCCCGAGGCCCCATCCCTGGCGCGCCAGCGCTCATTTCCGCGTCCCCGATGAACGGCCCGCACCCTTCGCGGTGGCGCGGGCCGCGCGTGCTTTCCAGAGGTGTCCCCTCGCCTCGTCGAGTGCAGACCATGAAGCCAGAACCCTCGCTGTCCGCCCGCAGTGCGCCCCACCCCAGCGCTCCGCTTCCGATGGGTCTTGGAGCCTTCGGCCCCGGAGCCCGCATCCAGCATTACGAGCTCATCCGGCAGCTCGGCAGCGGAGGCATGGGCACCGTCTTCCTGGCGCGGGACACGCGCCTGGGCCGCCGGGTGGCCATCAAGCTGCTGCACTCGAAGGACGCGCAGTTCAGCCAGCGCTTCATCCTGGAGGCCCGCACCACGGCGCGGTGCAGCCACGAGAACATCGTCATCATCTACGAGGTGGGCGAGGCCCATGGCAGCCCATACATGGTGCTGGAGTACCTGCAGGGGCAGCCGATGGACCGGCTGCTCAAGAGCAGTCCGCGCCTGCCGCCGTCGCGCGCCGTGGAGCTGATGTCCCCGGTGCTGCGGGCGCTGTCGTGCGCGCACGCGCACAAAATCGTCCACCGCGACTTGAAGCCGGAGAACATCATCGTGACGGACGCGGGCACCATCAAGGTGCTCGACTTCGGCATCGCGAAGGTGCTGCAGGGGGACGAGCACGGCGCGGAGACGGACCCGCGCGTCCTGCTGGAGGGCCTGCGGCTGCTCCCCCCGCCGGGCCGGATGGACCAGTCGGTCCACCTGACGCGCCAGGGAGCGCTCTTGGGGACGCTGGCGTACATGTCCCCGGAGCAGTGGGGCAACGGCGTGGGCGTGGACCACCGCACGGACATCTGGGCGGTGGGCATCATGTTGTTCCGGATGCTCTCGGGCAGACATCCGATGGAGCCGCTGCGGGGTCCGCAGTTGATGGTGACGGCGATGATGGACGAGCCGATGCCGCAGCTGCGCGCGGTGCTGCCGGACATCCCGGGGGAGCTGGCCTCGGTGGTGGACCGCTGCCTGCTCAAGCCCAAGGAGCAGCGCTTCCCGGATGCGCTCGCGGTGCTGCGCGCGCTGGAGCCGTTCCTGCCCGGCCGGTTCATCCCCGACGTCGGCGTGGACGAGAGCCCCTATGCGGGGCTCGGCTCGTTCCAGGAGGAGGACTCGCCGCGGTTCTTCGGGCGGGCGCGGGAGACGGCGGCGCTGGTCAACCGGCTGCAGGACCGGCCGCTGCTCGCCGTCGTCGGGCCCTCGGGCGCGGGCAAGTCGTCCTTCGTGCGCGCCGGGCTGGTGCCGGTGCTCAAGCGCTCGGGCATCCCCTGGGAGTCGCTCATCATCCGCCCGGGGAGGGACCCGCTGGCCGCGCTGGCCAGCATGGTGGCGCCGCTCGTCACGTCGTCCCCCACGCTGGAGGAGGACCTGCGCAAGCAGCAGCAGATCTCCGCCCATCTGCGCCGGGAGCCCGGCTACGTGGGCGCCGTGCTGCGCGCCCGCGCGCGGCGGGAGCGCCGGCGCATCGTGCTCTTCATCGACCAGTTCGAGGAGCTGTACACGCTGGTGCCGGACGCGGCCGAGCGCCGCGCCTTCACCGCCTGCCTGTCGGGCATCGCGGACGACGCGACGTCGCCCATCCGGGTGGTGCTCTCCTTGCGCTCGGACTTCCTGGACCGGGTGTCGGAGGACGAGCGGTTCATGGCGGAGCTGTCGCCGGGGCTGTTCTTCCTCACGGCGCCGCAGCAGGACGGGCTGAGGGATGCGCTCGTGCAGCCCGCGGAGCTGGCGGGCTATCGGTTCGAGTCCCCGGAGATGGTGGACCAGATGCTCCAGCACCTGGAGACGACGCCGGGCGCGCTGCCGTTGCTCCAGTTCGCGGCCACGCGGCTGTGGGAGGCGAGAGACCCGGGCCGGCGGCTGCTGACGGAGGGCGCGTACCAGCGGATGGGGGGAATCTCGGGTGCGCTGGCGACGCATGCGGACAGCGTGCTGGCGGGGTTGTCGTCCCAGGAGCGGGCGCTAGCGCGCGCGGTGTGCCTGAGGCTGGTCACCGCGGAGCGCACGCGGGCGATCGTGTCGATGGAGGAGCTGCGGGAGCTGACGCGGGACACCGACGCGCTCCAGCGGCTCATCGATGGGTGGGGGCAGGCGCGGCTGCTGGTCATCCAGACGGGCGGGAGCTCGGGCTCGTCGGTGGAGCTGGTGCACGAGTCGCTCATCGGGAGCTGGCCCACGCTGAAGCGGTGGTTGGACGAGGGGCAGGAGGATGCGGCGTTCCTGGAGCAGTTGCGTGCGGCGGCGCGGCAGTGGCAGGCGAAGGGGCGGGACGGCGGTTTGTTGTGGCGGGGGGAGATGGCGGACGAGGCGCGGCGCTTCCAGCGTCGTTACCGGGGGGAGCTGCCGCAGTCGCAGCGGGCGTTCCTGGACGCGGTGGGGGCGCAGGCGAAGCGGCTGGCGCGGGTGAAGCGGGCGTTCATCGTGGGGGCGGTGGCGCTGGTGTCGATGCTGTTCGCGGCGGCGGCGGTGGCGCTGGTGTTCATCCGGGAGGCGCAGCAGGAGGCCGAGCACCAGGCCATCATCGCGCTGCGCGCGGAGGCGACGGCGCGCAACGCGGAGTTCCTGGCGAAGCGCTCGGAGGCGGAGGCGCAGGAGCGGCTCGCGGAGGTGCGCGCCAAGGAGGAGGACCGACGGGCGGCGCAGTCTCGCGCGGAGGAGGCCAATGAGCGGGTCGAGGCGACCAACGAGACGCTGGTGCTGCGCAACGCCGAGCTCGTCACCGCGCTGAAGCGGGCGAAGTGGGCGCGCTTCCATGCGAACGTGGCGATGCGGCGGGCCGAGCAGAGCGCGTTGAGTGCGCGGCAGGCGCGCGCCGAGGCGGAGCGGCTGTTGCAGCGCGAGCAGGAGCGGACGCTGCGGATCCAGTCGACGCTCGGAAGTCCTTTCATCGAAACGTTGAAGTGACGTGAGGCACGCCATGTCGGTGATGCGAAGCTGGGGCTCGCGTGGGCGCGGGCTGGCCGTGGTGGTGGTGTCGTTGTGGGGGATGCTGGCGCAGGCGCAGCGGCTGGATTCGCCGCTGGAGGTCGGCGGGAATCGCCCGTGGGCGCAGGGGGTGCCTCGGGACGAGCAGCAGGCGGCACAGGCGCTCTTCCTGGAGGGGAACGAGCGGCTGCGGGAGTCGGTCTTCGTGGAGGCCAGCCGGAGCTATCGGCGGGCGCTGCGGCACTGGAACCATCCGGCGATTCATTACAACCTGGCGCTGGCGTTGATGAACCTGGACCAGCCCATCGAGGTGCACAAGCACCTGGAATCGGCGCTGAGTCATGGGGCGGACCCGCTGGATTCGAACCGGTACGAGCATGCGCGCTCGTACAAGGCGTTGCTCGAGAAGCAGTTGGCGTGGGTGGACGTCCGGTGTGACGAGCGGGGGGCCATCGTCACGCTGAATGGACAGCCGCTGTTCACGGGGCCGGGGAGATACCAGGGGCTCATCCGGCCCGGGATGCACAGCGTGATTGCCTTCAAGGACGGGTATCTGCCGACGGAGAAGCGTCAGGCCTTGATGCCCGGGGAGCGGACGAAGCTCGCGCTGGATTTGTATACGGAGGAGGAGGTCATCCGGTACCGACGACGGTGGTCCGCGTGGGTGCCGTGGACCGTGCTGGGCGCGGGACTGGCGGCGGCGGGCGGAGGTGGCTGGATGCACTGGAAGGCGAATGAGTCCTTCGGGAAGTTCGATGCACGCATCGAGCGTCCCCAGGGAAGCACGCTCACGCCCGAGTTGAAGAGCCTTCACAAGAAGGGCGCGAGCTTCAGGGCGGCTGCCTACAGCGGCTATGCACTGGGAGGAGCCACCGCCATCACGGGAACCGTGCTGCTCTACCTGAACCGGCAGCGGTCCTATCGGCTGACGGCGGAGGACCTCGCGCCACCCGTGGTCATCGTCCCCGTCGTCGAATCCGAATCACAGAGCGTCGTGGCAACCATTCGCTTCTGAAGGAGGCGCTTCGTGTTCCCCAATGCTTCCCCGAGCTCAATCCCAAGCATCGTCGTGACATGCCTCGCAGTCCTCACGACCGCCGCATGCATCGAGTCCAAGAGCGTGACCTGCAAGAACGGGCTCGTATGTCCTGCTGGGATGGTCTGCGCCGCCGAGGAAGACCGCTGCATCCAGGGTCTCTGTGGCGATGCGACCACCCAGAAAGACGAAGGAGAACAATGCGACGACGGCAACTCCGTGGCTGGAGATGGATGCAGCCCTGACTGCATGTTCGAACGCTGTGGAAACGGGCTGGTGGACCTGCATGAAGAATGTGATTACAACGCCGACGGCGGCGTCGGATGCAATCAATACTGCGCGCAGAGGCGCTGCGGCGATGGACTCCTCGACCCCGGAGAGGCTTGCGACGATGGCAACGAAGCCTCGGGTGATGGATGCAATGCGACCTGCACCTCCACCGAGAGCTGCGGGAACCGATTCCTCGACCCTGGCGAACTCTGTGATGACGGGAACAGGGCGAACGGAGACAAGTGCAGCAGTGACTGCAGGTCCATGGAGGCGTGCGGGAACGGGATTCGAGACATCGACGAGGAATGTGACGACGGAAACGAGTCCAACAGCGATGACTGCCTCACCACGTGCGTGAGCGCCCGCTGCGGTGACGGGTTCACCAACGTCCAGGGAACTGACCACGAAGCCTGTGATGACGGCCCCCTTCTCGACGGTCCCTGTCGCTCCGATTGCCGCTCGCTCAAGAAGTGTGGAAATGCCCTGGTGGACCCAGGCGAGGAATGCGACGACGGCAATGACGTCGACACCGATGCGTGCCCTCGCACCTGCAAGAACGCAACGTGCGGAGACGGCTTCGTCCTCGACACGAATGAACTTCGCGAGGAATGCGATGACGGCAATACAAGCGCATGTGGTTCATGCAGTGCGACCTGCACCCATCAGCAGGAGCCTGCCCACGCCCGAGGCGTCATCATGCTCGACCTGGTGGACGGGGGAGTCCGGGATGGCGAAATCCTCATCGTCAGCGACGGTGTCGGCCGCTGCATCTTCGAGTTCGACACCGATGGCGAGGTCCTCGACACGCATGCCCAGGTGAGACCCTCTGCCCCGGGCAGCGGGATGGACGTGGCCGACCACCTCTTCTCCGCGCTCGGTGACGCTACGACCCACGAGACCAAGCAGGGCTGCGACACTCCGGACGCAGGCAGCTTCGCGCCTCCTCCTGCCCTCCGACTGAACGTCCGCCGACCCGATGGAGGGACACGTCTGGAGTTGGAGCATCGTCATCCAGGGCCCCAGGGCAATCAGCCCATCATCGAGTCGGTGGTGAACCCCGGCTTCACCGTGACGTCCCTGGGCGGAGGAACTGGCATGGACTGCCCGGCCGGCACGGGGTGCACCGATGACCGCGACTGTGACCCGGTCGATGGCCGCCATGAGTGCCTGAAGGACGACGACCAACCCGTCGGCCGGTGTGGCGTCCGACGCAGTCCGTAACGGACAGTTGCGCCCCGTCCCGGGGTCCGTATCCTCCGCCGCCATGGCCACCCACTTCGACCCCAGCGCCGCGGCGCAGCCGGGCTCCGGCGTCTTCGGACTCCCCCACTCTCCCGACGAGGCGCACGTCGTCCTCATCCCCGTGCCCTTCGAGGCCACCACCAGCTACGGCGGCGGCACCTCCGAGGGCCCCGCCGCCGTCCTCGACGCCAGCCGCCAGGTGGACCTCTTCGACGTGGAGACCGGCCGCCCCTACGAGCGCGGCATCGCCATGCTCCCCGAGCCCCAGCAGCTGCGCGACTGGAACACCCGCGCCAAGGAGCGCGCCCAGGTCGTCATCGAGGCCGGCGGCATCCACTCCGGTGAAGCCGAGCTCCTCGCCGCCGCCAAGGACGTCAACGCCCTCTGCGACCAGATGAACGAGTGGGTCTACCGCACCACCCAGCACTGGCTCGACCAGGGCAAGCGCGTCGCCGCCGTCGGCGGAGACCACTCCATCTCCTACGGCATCATCCGCGCCCACGCCGAGAAGTACCCCGGCCTCGGGGTGCTCCACCTGGACGCCCACGCCGACCTGCGCGTCGCCTACGAGGGCTTCACCTGGTCCCACGCCTCCATCATGTACAACGTCGCCGAGCGCATCCCCGGCGTGAAGACGCTCGTCCAGGTCGGCCTGCGCGACATGAGCCAGGAGGAGCACCGCTACATCGAGGACTCCAACGGCCGCGTCCACGGCTTCTTCGACGCCGCCCTCCAGAACAAGCGCTTCGACGGCGTGCCCTGGAACCGCCAGGTCGATGAGATGGTCGCCCTGCTCCCCCAGCAGGTCTACCTGTCCTTCGACATCGACGGCCTGGACCCCGTCCTCTGCCCCCACACCGGCACCCCCGTCCCCGGCGGCCTGTCCTTCCCGGAGGCCGTGGCCCTCATCGCCGGCGTCGTCCGCTCCGGGCGCACCATCGTCGGCTTCGACCTGACCGAGGTGGCCCCCGACCCCGAGGGCAGCGAGTGGGACGGCAACGTCGGCGCCCGCCTGCTCTACAAGATGATTGGCTGGATGCTGAAGTCCCAGAAGGCCTGAGCGTCAGCTCACCCCGCCCTTCGGCAATCGCACGCCGAAGGGCACGCTCCGCACCACCGAGGGCTCCACACCCTGCTGGCGCGCCAGCTCCGTCGCCACCGAGGCCATCGACTCGAGCTGCGCGTGCAGCACCTCCAGCGCCGCGGCGTCCACCGACGCCCCCGCCTCCAGCCGCCGCAGCTGCCGCCGCGCCTCGTCCAGCGGCCCCTGCAGCGCCCGGGCCGCCCACGCCCCCAATGGCAGCCCCCCGCCCACCGCCGCCCCCTTCGGCGCGTCCATCAGCGACTTGTGGATGAGCGCCTCGAAGTCGGTGATTTCGAACGGCTTGTGGAGGAACGCGTCCGCCTCCGGCGCCCCCTGCGGCAACACCGCGCTCAGCAGGATGACGGGCACACCGTGCAGGTCCGGGTCGCGCTTGAGCCGGCGGCAGAGCTCCACCCCGCTCAGGCGCGGCATCATGTGGTCCGTCACCACCAGATGTGGGCGACGCGTCCGGGCCAGGGCCAGGGCCTCCTCGCCATCGCGAGCCTTCACCACATCGTGACCCAGGTCCTCGACCACCTGACTGAGGACCTCCAGCACCGCGGGCTCATCATCCGCGACCAGGACCAGACTCATGCTTCCGCTCCTCCGCACCAGCGTGGCCCCCAAGCCACGCCGCCAGGACTCGGCCTGCCCCTTGGATGAAGCGAGAATCCTCGGGGAACGGCCACCACCCGGAGATGCAATCGTTCACGGACGTGCGGAGTGGTTTATGAAAGGCGCAGCACCGCCTCCAGCGAATCGTGGGAATGACGCCGGCTTCCCGACAGTCCACCTGTCCTTCGCCGGACAATCCGCTGGAGGCCCACGGAGGGTGACATGAAGGGTGGAGTCATGAGGTGGGCAACCCTGCTGGCGGCGCTCATCGCCACGGGGAGCGCGAGCGCGGACCTGGCCCGGCGGCGTGACGCCGTCGTGGAGGTCGTCCAGAAGGTCTCGCCGGCCGTCGTCTACATCGGCACCGAGCAGGAGGTGGAGGCGCGCTTCCGCCGCCGCTCCCCGCTGGAGGAGTTCTTCGGCGGCTTCGGGGGCGAGCGCGGCGAGCGCGGGCGACAGAAGATCCAGGGCCTGGGCAGCGGCGTCATCATCGACCCGACGGGCATCATCGTCACCAACGACCACGTCATCCGGGGCGCGTCCACCATCCACGTGGTGCTCGCGGATGGGCGCTCGCTCGACGCGGAGGTCATCGGCAGCGACGCCAACAACGACCTGGCCGTGCTCAAGGTGACGACGAAGGAGCCGCTGCCCATCGCGAAGCTGGGCATCAGCTCCGACCTCATGATTGGCGAGACGGTGGTCGCCATCGGCAGCCCGTTCGGCCTGAGCAAGACGGTGACGGCGGGCGTGGTGTCCGCGACGGGGCGCACCTTCCGCGCCGACAACCGCGTGTACAACGACTTCGTCCAGACGGACGCGGCCATCAACCCCGGCAACTCGGGCGGGCCGCTGCTCAACGTGGACGGCGAAATCATCGGCATCACACCGCCATCTTCGGCGGCGGCGCGCAGGGCATCGGCTTCGCCATCCCCGCCGACAAGGTCCGCCGCATCGTCGATGAGCTCACCCGCTTCGGGAAGCTGCGCCCGGCGTGGGTGGGAATGGATGCGGTGGACCTGACGCCGCGCGCGGCCCGACAGCTCGGGTGGGACCGCTCCTACGGCGCGCTGGTGACGGCCGTGGAGGACGGCAGCCCCGCGGCCCAGGCCGGTGTGCGGCGCGGGGACATCGTCGCGGAGCTGGGCGGCTCGCGCATCCAGGACGCCGAGGACTTCGACACCCGCGTGCGCGGCTACCCCGCCCGCTCCGCCTTCGCGCTGGTGCTGTTCCGTGAAGGCGCCTCGCGCACCGTCCAGGTCACCCCCTCCGAGTTCCCCGCGCGCATGGTGGAGGCGCTCGCCTGGGACAGGCTGGGACTGCGGGTGAAGGAGAACCGGGGCGTGCTGACGTTGTCGGGCGTCAGAGGGGGTTCGGCGGCCGCGGAGGTGGGGCTGGAGCCCGGGGACACCATCCTCCGGGTGAACAACCAGCCGGTGACGACGGCGGACGCCTTCAAGGAGGCCCTGCTCACCGCGCGTCGCGGACGTAGCGTCCTGTTGCTCGTGAGACGGGGCCGTTACGGCTATCACATCACCCTGCCCTTCGAGCAGGACACGGGGCAGAGCCTGTAGGGCTGCCCTCCGACCGAGCTGGGGTTCGGGTTCCTCGGATTTCGAAGGGCGCGCATCTCGCACTAGCATGCGTGCCCCATGAGCACCGTGCGCTACCTGTCCCTTGGACCCTTGCTCGCCGGGGCGGGCTCCCGAGCCTTCCTGGGGCTCGCCCTGGAAGATGGATTGCCTCCTCGTCCTGTCGTCCTCATCTGGGCGCCCCAGGAGGTGGTCCAGAGCCCCGAGCTGACGGCGAAGCTGACGCGAGAGACGAGCCGCGCGCTCGTCTTCGAGCACCCGAACATCCTCCGCGTCCACAGCCTCGCGGCCCAGGACGGGGGACTGGCCCGCGTCACCGAGTTCGCCGACGGCGAGCCCCTGCGTCGCGTGCTGGAGGCGAGCCCGCGCCTGCCTCCGCCCCTGGCCGCACTGGTGGCGGCCGACGCGGCCACGGGCCTGCACTACGCGCACATGGCCGGCAACGACGACGGCACGCCGCTGGTGCACGGCGACGTGCGGCCGGAGACGCTGATGGTCTCCTTCAGCGGCCTGACGAAGGTGACGGGCTACGGCGCGCTGAGTGTGGCCCCGCGCGAGCGCGACGGAAAGCGCGTGAAGAACCGCCGCGCGTACAGCGCTCCCGAGCAGCTGCTCGGCGGACGCGAGGCGGTGAACGTCCAGTCGGACGTGTTCCTGTTGGGGCTCGTGCTGCACGAGTGCCTCTCCGGGAAGATGCCCTTCAAGGACAACGCGGACCCGGACAAGGCCACGCTCACGCGCACGCTGCCGACGATGTCGCAGGACGTGCCGCTGAAGCTGGACGCGGTGGTGCGCAAGGCGACGGCGAAGCGCGCGTATGACCGGTACGCCTCCGCGCACGCCTTCCGCGAGGCCATCGTCGAGGCCGTGGGCACGCTGCCCGCGCACACGCTGCTCGCCGACTACCTGGCCAAGCTCTTCCCGCCGGAGAACGAGGCCCGCGCGGCGCGGCGCCGGGTCATCGACGCGGGCATCGCGGACGTGCTGCAGAAGACGGGCGTGCCGCCCCCGGCCGTGGCGGAGTTCCTCGCCACCGGCGCCCTGCCCGCCTCCATCATCCCGAAGGTCTGGCCGGCGATGCAGGGCCAGCTGTCCATCCTGGCCGCCGTGTCGGGGGGAAGCAGCGAGGTGCAGATCGCCGAGCCCTCCTCCGCGCAGGGGGCGAAGGAGCCCGCGAGCACGGCTGCGACGAGCGCGGCCCAGGCCGTGAGCACGGAGGGCACGGCCTCGGCTCCCGCGAGCAGCGCGTCCCCCGCCGCCGAGGCCACTGGAAGCGCGCCCACGGTCGGCACGGCCGCCGAAGCCACGGGCAGCACGGCCGTGGCCGCGAAGGCGGGCGAGCCCACGGACAGCACGGCCGTGGCCGCGAAGTCCCCCGAGCCCACAGCCGTGGTGACGAAGTCCTCCGAGGGCACGGGCAGCGCTCCCGTCGTCGGCGCACCTTCGCGGCAGCCGGTGGCGACGAGCGCGCAGGGTTCGTCGACCCAGCCCGCGACCGCCACCGCGGCCGGCCCCGTGCCTCCGGGCGCGGCGGCGCCGAGGAAGTCCTCGCGCGGCTGGCTCGCCATCGTGGGTGTCGGCTCCGCGCTGGCGCTCGCGGGCGCGGCGGTCATCGTCCAGCGGCTGCCCACGCAGGTGGAGGCCTCGCTGGAGGACGCCGGCCCCGCCACCGTGGCGCAGGCGGCAGTGGACGGCGACGCGGGGACGGATGCGGGAACGGACGCGGGCGCCCAGGCCATCGCGATGGGCTACCTGGACCTCACCGTCGACCCGCGCGTGGACGTGTCCTATCCGGGCGGCTTCCTCGGGCGCACGCCGCTGAGCGTGTCGCTTCCGGCGGGACGGCACGTGTTCACGCTGACCAACGCGGTGCTCGGCATCCAGCTGTCTCGCACGTTCACCATCCCCGCGAACGGGCGCAACGCGCAGCAGCTCTACCTGAACAAGGCCTTCCTCAACGTGCGCGCGCCCAAGGACGCCATCGTCACCCTGGATGGACGGCTCATCGGCGCCGCGCCGGTCGAGGAGCAGGACGTCTACGAGGGCACCCACCAGCTCCTCGTCATCGCGAACGGCGCGCGCTGGCAGAAGACCTTCAAGGTCGAGCCCGGCCAGCGCATCTCGTTCGACGTCGACTTCGAGGCGCCGCCCGAGGAGTGATTCACCCGAGGTCCCCACCGAAGCCGCGCGCCGACAGCGCGGGCGCGCGGCGAACCGGTGGGGGCATCGCGACGCAGGCCACGCCGCTCACGACCTGCCGAGACGCGGCTCCAGCCTCAGCAACTCCATGATGCGGTGGGCATCCACGGGGCGGGCCACGTAGTCGCTCGCGCCGGCGGCGAGGCACCGTCCCCGCTCCTCGTCGGTCAGCTGCGACGCGACGACGACGATGGGCAGCGCTCCGAAGCGCGCGTCCTTCCGCATCGTCCGCAGGACGTCGTAGCCCGCGTCCGTCATGGGCACGAGCAGCACCACCCCATCCACCTCGGGCGAGTCCCACAGGACGCGCAGGGCCTCCCCCATGCTCTCGGCGTGGAAGCTCTCCAGCCCTCGCGACTCGAGGACGCTGATGAGCGAGAACACCTCCCGGATGTTGTCGTCCACGACGAGGACCCGGTGCCGCGTGGGCCGCTCGAGCAAGGCCTCCTGACGCATCAGCGCCTCACGCGAGTCCACCGGCTCCCACCCAGCCACCTCCGACTCCGCATCCTCCCGGGAGCCCCCGGCGAAGTCGGTCGCCGACAACTCCATCGCCTCCAGATGAATCGGCGAGCCGACGCCCGCCTCGACCACCGCGTCGCGCCCCCCGACCTCCGCGCCCACGTAGACGTCCGGCAGATAGAGCGTGAACGTGCTGCCGCGCCCCAACTCACTCGCGACCTGCAGCTCTCCGCCCAACAGGCGCGCCAGCTCCCGGCTGATGGACAGGCCCAGCCCCGTGCCGCCGTACTTGCGGCTCGTGTCCGCCTCCGCCTGCTGGAAGGCCTCGAAGATGCGCTGCAGCTTGTCCTGAGGGATGCCGATTCCCGTGTCCGCCACGCTGAACGCCAGCACCGCCTCGGCGCGGTTGAGCACGTCGCTCTCGAAGTGGAACAGCCCCTTCGCCACGGGCGCGACGCGAAGCTCCACCCGCCCCACGTCCGTGAACTTGAACGCGTTCGACAGCAGGTTCCTCAGCACCTGCCGCAGCCGCATCGAGTCGGTCCGCAGGGAGCGCGGCAGCCCACCCGACAACACCACGCCGAACCCCAACCGCTTCTGGTCCGCGACGTGCTCGAAGTCCCGCTCGACGAGCGACTTCACCTCCGCCAGCGCGACCTCCTCCGCGACGACCTCCAGCTTCCCCGCCTCCACCTTCGACAGGTCCAGCAGGTCGTTGATGAGGTCCAGCAGGTCCACGCCCGAGGCGTGAATGGTCCGGGCGTACTCCGCCTCGCGAGGCCCCAGCCGATGGTCCGAGTCCTCCGAGAGGACCTTCGCCAGGATGAGCAGGCTGTTGAGCGGCGTGCGCAGCTCGTGGCTGATGTTCGCCAGGAACTCGCTCTTGTGCCGTGACGCCACCGCGAGCTTCTCCGTGAAGCTCATGTTGTCCGTCAGGTCCTTCCACACGCCGGAGGCGCCCGTGTCCGTGCTCGCCCCCTCCACGCCCACCTGCCGGGCCACCCGGTTCACCTCCCGCGCGAAGTCCGTGAGCCGCTCCACCATCGTGTTGACGATAGTCTTCAGCTCCAGCGACTCGCCCCGGACATCCACCTCCAGCGTCTGCGTCAAATCGCCCCGCGCCACGGCGCCGCTGACGCGGATGAGGTCGCGCACCTGCACGGTGAAGCTGCTGGCGAGCACATTCACGCCGTCCACCAGCTGCCGCCACGCCCCCGACGCATCCGGCACGTCGACCAGGCTCCCCAGCCGACCCTCCAAGCCCACCTCTCGGGAGACGCGGGTCACCTCGCGCGTGAGCAGGACGAAGCGCTCGGCCCCGGCGTTGAACGTCTCCGCGATGCGGTCCAGCAACGGATGCGTCCCCGACACGGGCACGCGCCGCGAGAAGTCACCCTGGTGGGCGGCCTCCATCGCGGCCAGGAGCGCGCGCAGCTGCGCCTGGTCGCTCCCCGTCTTGTGGTTGCCATCGTCTTCCAAGCCTTGCTCCCGAGACGCCGCACCCGTCATGCCGACGCGGCGCGCGCCCTCTCACGACGCCATCTCGCGGCCACCACGAACACGCGTCGCGGTCTCGCTCATCCCGCGCGACGCTACGCGCTCTTGCGACGACGCATCATCGCCTCGTACGAGCGGCCCACGCTCTGCGAGAGGATCATCAACTCGCCCACGTCCGGCGGCGTGAGCTGGTCCGGGCCGTTGTCCACGTAGAGCAGGTGCACGACCTTGCCCCGCACCAGCAGCGGGAGGATGACCGCTGTCGTCGGGAAGCCCCCGCCCAGCAGCTTGTAGAACACGGCCATCGCCGCGTCCCGGCGCACCGGGCCCACGTAGTGCGAGCGCGTGTCGCGCACCAGCCGGAACGTGCTCTGCTCCCGCAGCGCCACGCCGATGCGCCGCACCGCCGACTCGCGCACGCCGGAGCCCATCCCGTGCCAGCCCGTCACCAGGCTGCCCTGCACCGACAGCAGCAGGTTGCGCCGCCACTTGCCCATCGCGAAGCGCAGCACCGTGCGCGCCACGTCCTCGCGGTCCAGGCTGCGCGACAGCTCCGCCTGCGCCTCCGCGAAGGACAGCGGCGTCGGCGGCGGCGCGGGAGGGGGCGGCGTCGGCGGCGCCGCGGCCACGGGCGGCTGCGCCACCGGCGGCCTGGGAGACATCTGCGCCACCTGCATCGGAGGCTGCGCCACCGGCACGCCCACCTGAATCGGAGGCTGCGCTACCGGCACGCCCACCTGAATCGGAGGCTGCGCCACCGGCACGCCCACCTGCATCGGAGGCCGCGCCACGAGAGGCTGCACCATCTGCACGGGAGGCGGCGCCACGGGGCGCTGCGGCTGAGGCGGCGCCACGGGCATCGGCGGCGCCTCGAGCACCTCGACGCCGGTGATGACCTCCTCCTCGCCCACCTCGATGTCGACGTCGCCGTCCGCGCCGCCGCGCAGGGCCTGGGCGTAGAGGGACTGGAACTCCTCCTCGCTCATCAGGTCGGGCGGCTTCTCACGCGACTTCGCGAGCTCGACCTCCTCCCGCGAGCCGGGCTTGGGGCGCGGCCGCACCGCGTTCATGTCGATGGCCCGGAGGGGCCGGAACGCCTTGCTGTAGCGGCGCAGCAGCTGGTTCATCCGGAACTCGGGGATGACCACCGGCACCACGCGCTTGCCCGTCTTGAACGCAATCGCGTCCAGCGTCGTGAAGTCGTGCGGGTTGACGACCGCGACGCTCAGCCGCGTCGCGTCCACCCGCATGGGCAGCAGCTCCTTGTCGTCCGCCTGGTTGGGCGGCACCAGCTCCAGCGCCTTCGGGTCCGGCACCATCTCCCCGGAGGCGAACGCGGCGTTGTGCAGCGCGCCCAGCGTCTTCGCCAGGTCCTGCTCGGACAACAGGCCCAGCTCCACCAGGTTCGTCCCGAGCCGGCCGCCGTGCACCACCTGGGCCTCGAGCGCCTCCTCCAGTCCCTCGGCGGTGACGAGGCCTTCCTTCAGGAGCTGTTCACCCAGGCGCATGCCGGGCTTGTAGCCGTGCCCCATCCCCCTCCGCAAGCACGCCGCCGCCCTCGCCTAGTCCTCTGGATGATGACTGAGCGCGACGCGATTGCCCTCCGGGTCTCGCACGTACACCGTCCACTTCGTCTGGTGCTCCAGCGTCACGCCCGCCTGAGTAAGCTCGGACACCACATCCTCCCGCTCCGAGCGGGCGATGCGGAACGCCAGCAGGAGCAGGCCCGGGTGCTCGTGGCGGAAGGGGCGCCCCTCGGGCTCGCCGCTCGACGCCTCGATGGCCAGGAAGCCGCCCCCGGGCACGCCCACCCAGATGCTCCTCAAGGTGCCGTCCGGCCTCGGATGCCGGGCGAGCTCGGGAAAGCCCAGCAAGTCCCTGTAGAACGCCGTCACCCGCTCGACGTCCCTCGCCTGGATTGCCACGTGGTGGAAGCCCTGAACGTTCATGGGGCCGGATGGTATGGTCCGCCCGCCCATGGCGCGACTGCTCATCGTCGAGGACAACCACGAGCTGGCCTCCCTCATCGTCTCCTCGGCCCAGGGCCGGGGCCATGACGCGCGCGCCGTGCACACGGGCGAGGCCGCCCTGGAGGCGCTCAGCCCGGGCACGCGCTGGGACGCGGCGCTGGTGGACCTGCTCTTGCCCGACATCCGGGGCAGCGAGGTGCTCGGCGCCCTGCGCGCCCATGGCATCCCCGCCATCGCGGTGAGCGGCGTCTACAAGGGGGACCGGTTCGCGCAGGAGGCCGTGCAGATTCACGGCGCCCGCGGCTTCTTCGAGAAGCCCTTCGAGCTCATCCAGGTCCTGGAGGCGCTGGAGAAGGCCGGCGGCTTCGAGCCCGTGCCGCGAGCCCCGCCCCCCGTGGACGAGGCGGCCGCGCAGGACGTGCTGCTCGACGACGCGGACCTCATCGTGCTGGAGGAGCTGATGCCCACCCCGGAGGACGCGGGGGAGACCGGCTCGCCCATGCAGGCCATCCCCGACTCCGCGCCGCTGCCCGGCCTGGAGAGCGAGGAGCCCGCGCTCCCCCTGCCCTTCGCCCACCGGGGCAAGGTGTGGTCCGGCGAGCAGGCGTCCCCCACGCCCGCGCCCGCGAAGGCCCGGCGCGCCCTGCCCGAGTGGTCGCTGGCGGGGGACCTGAAGGACACGTCCGTCGCGCGGCTGCTCAACGCCTATTACGAGTCGCGCCACCACGGCGAGCTGAAGCTGCGCCAGGGCTCCGTGCTCAAGGTCGTCTACTTCGAGTCCGGCCGCATCGTGTACGCCGCCTCCAATCTGGCCCATGAGCGCTTCGGCCGCTTCTGCGTGCGCCGGGGCGCGCTCGACGAGGCGAGACTCGCGGAGGTCGCCACCGTCGCGAAGGAGCAGGGGCTGCGCACGGGCGAGGCGATGATTCGCCTGGGCCTGTTGGACGCGGGCCGGCGCAAGCAGCTGCTCGAGGAGCAGGTGCGCGAGCTGCTCTGGTCCACCTTCCCCTGGACGGAGGGCGCGTACGGGTTCAGCGCGATGCGCCCCCAGCGCGCCGACCTGGTGAAGCTGTCCGTCTTCCCGGGGGACTTGATTCTGGAGGGCGTGGAGAAGACGGAGACGCTGGTCGCGCTGCGCCAGCGCATGTCCGCCGGACGTCGCCTCTTCCCCACCGCCGACCCGCCGTACGGCCTGCACGAGCTGAAGCTGCAGGGTCCACAGGCCCTGCTGCTCGCGTACGCCGACGGGAGCAAGACGGTGGAGGATCTGCTCGCGCTGGTGGACGTGTCGGAGCGACAGGCCCTCGCCACGCTGCGGGGCCTGGAGCTGCTCGGGGTGCTGGAGGAGCGGCCGGAGACGCCCAGCCGCCGTCACCGCATCTCCTTCGGGCTCTGAGCCGCCCCGTCAGCCCTCGCGGCGACGGCGCAGCAGCCGAGCCACCGCGAGCAGGCCGAACAGCGCCGCACCCGAGCCGCCCTGCGAGCAACCACAGGACGACGGCGGCTCACGGTCCAGGGTCCCCGACACCGGGACGCCCTTGAGGAACACCTCGCCGCTGAAGCGCGACGAGCCCAACAGCCGGGGCCGGGCCACGTACGTCAGCGTGCGCTGCGCGTGGGCCGGGAGCGACACGCCCTCCACCGAGAAGCCGCCCTCCGTCGCCTGCTCCGCGAGCGACTGTCCCTCCACGCGCACGCTGCCGGGCACCACGTCCATGCCCTCGACGTGCTCGACGTAGCTCAGACCCGTCACGTCACACGCGGTGGTGTTGCGCAGCGCCACCACCACGCCCACCAGGCCCGTCTCCTGTCCCGCGGCGGCCTCCGTCTCATGGCGCACGTCGACGAAGGGGTCCGCGACAATCGGCACCGAGTGCACCCGGTCCGCCTGACCGCCGCCGCTCGCGCTGGCGGTGACGCGCAGGGTGAGGGACTCGCCCACCAGGTCCTGCAGCCCCGTCTCCCGCGTGCTCAGCGTGACGCTCGGGCCCGACAGGGAGTCCTGCGTGAGGGCCGGGCCGGACTCGCGCGACCACGACAGGCTGACCTCGCTGCAGGCGTCGGCGGGAATCTCCTGGGTGAGCCGCGCCGTCGCGCCCTCGCCACACCGGGCCACCAGCGCCTCACCGTCCAGCTCCCCCAGCGCGACCGGACGCGCCTGCGCCGTGAAGGTCTCTCGCGCGCGCCCCGCCTCGACGGGCGTGGGCCCGTCCGAGAACAGCTCGCCGCGCACCGTGAAGGGCGTCTGCGAGCAGACCGCCGGGAGCGTGAAGCGCCACACCCCGGGCACGGGGACGACGTCCGAGGCGATGGGCTCGCCGGACGCGGACTCCAGGAACATGCGCGCCTTGAGCGCGTGGACGCCCGGGCAGCGCAGCGACGTGCCCAGCCGCGCCTCCGCGTCCTGGCCACCCGACAGCTGCATCGACAGGTCCAGGCTCGCGGCGGAGACGTCCTCGGGGGCAGGCGCCGCCTCCACCTTCACCCACGCCTCCGGCCCCTCCAGCACCGTCCCGTCCTGCAGCGACAGGTGGTTGCGCACCGAGAACGTCAGCGAGGCGCTCGCGCAGCCCTCGGCCGACACCTGGAGCGCGCGCGCCGTCACGGGCGCGGACAGGTCGACGGCGGAGCCAGCGTCATCCCGCACCGTCAGCCCCGCAGGCACGGTGGTGCTCCCGTCCGCCAGCCGCCACACCGTCTGCACCTCGGGCAGCGCCTGCGTGCCGGCGCACGGGTGCAGGAAGTCCGGACGCACCTCCACGCTCTCGCCCGAGGTGAACCGGCGGACCGCGTCCGGCGCGAAGGGCGCCGAAGGACGGCCCCAGGGCTGCACGTCCACGCTGAACGTCGTGGGCGGCGAAGGCGTCTGGCCCCGGTCCCTCGCGCGGACCTCGTACGTGTAGCGCGCGCCGGAGGCCGCGCACAAAAACTCCGGCGGCACGAAGGTGGCGCTGCCACCGTTGCCCTCGGTCACCAGGACGGGCTGGCCCGGGGGCGAGCTCCACACGTAGTCCACCGACTCGCACAAGCCCGCGCCGGGGGACGCGGTGAAGACGCGCGAGGGGCCTCCCGCGCTCGTCGAGGCCTGGGCGGGCTGCACGCGCGGCGTAGCGGGCCCCGCCGTGTTCTCGACACGCACGTTCACCGTGGTCTGCCGGTCATGCGTGCCCAGGCCGTCGGCGGCGAAGACGGTGAGCTGCGTGGTGGTCGGCTCGCAGACCTCGGGCGCGGTGAGCGTCAGCGTCACCGCGTCCGGACGAGGCGTGGCGCTGACGTTCAGCGTCGACTGCGCCGCGTCCACGGAGACGCGCACCGCGTCGCCGTCGGGGTCCGTGGCGGTGATGTCCAGCGTCCGCGTGGTGCGCTCGTCGATGAGGACCGGGTCCGGGAAGGAGCCGAACACCGGCGCCGCGGCGTTGGAGTAGTAGATGACGTTCGGCTCGATGTTGCTCAGCGTGAGCACGCAGAAGGTCGGGTCCACGCAGGACACCTGGTTGAACGGGGCCGACACGGGCAGCGACGCGCCCGCGAAGGCGGGGTGGATGCGCCACGTCGTGCCCGAGTCCGCCGCGCTCGCGGTGGGCACCGCGCCCAGGACCACCGGCTCCCCATTGCTGTCGACGCCCACCGCCAGACCGAAGCCCGTCCCCCGGGCGCTGCCCTGCTCGGTGGTGACGTCCACGGACGTGATGCTCACCGGCCCCGAGCCATGCAGGGTGACGCGCTGGAACGTGTCGTTCGGTGGCACGCCCGACGTGAGCTGCCCCCGGAAGAGCCCGTCCTGGTTGCCCAGCAGCGCGACGGGATGGGGACCGCTCGTGGCGAAGAGGTCCAGCGTCAGGAACGGGAGCGTCGTCAGCGCGGTGGGCACGCTGAACTCCGCCAGGCGCTGGTCGCCGCGCACGTAGATGAGGTTGGGCGGCCCGACGACCTGGAGGAGCGCGTGCGGCACCGCGCCCGCCGTGTCCGTCACCCCCATCACCGAGGTCGCCCTGAACTGGCTCGTCTGCAGGATGCGCGTGTTCCAGGGAAGCACACCGGTGCCGGACGGCGTCGCGCCCAGCACCAGGATTTCGTTCGTGTCCACAGTGATGGCCGCGTAGCTGCTCCCCGACTGCGTCTGCATCACCCGGCGCACATCGAACACGGTGGAGGTGGGAATCTCGGGGATGAACTTGGAGTCGGGCAGGCAGCTGTCGTACGCGTAGAGGGTTCCATTCGCGTGCACGCCGGCGAAGCAGCCCGTGGACGTCAGCAAGGTGCCCACCGCGGGAGACAGGAAGCGGAAGGCCACCTGCTCCTCGTTCTCGAAGAGCTCGGCGCCCGTGGAGTGCGCCAGGGCCACACGCTCATGGCCCCAGGCCCGCACGTCCCGGGGCTCTCCGGGCACGCCGGGCCCCACCTTCCATTCCGCGGAGGCGACCGCGGACACTCCCACGCAGAGACAGATGAGGATGCCGGCGCGCACGCGAGACTCCTAGTAGGCGAGCTCCGCCCGCAGGTAGAGCCGGTCCTGATTCTCCGACGACTCGGTGGCCAGACCCAAGCCGCTGAAGCCCAGCAGTGTGTACCCCACGGCCATCCGGAGTCGCTCATCCATCCGATAGGCCACTTCCGCCCGCACCGCCGTCAGCCGCTCTCCGTCCAGGGAGGCCGTCCTGCGCGCCGCCTCCGCCGCCACCTCCACGGCCCCCACCACCCGGACCGCCGGACGCACCGTGCCGGTCCACACCCAACGCGACGAGCCCCGCAGCTCACTGCGCCCCGCGTGCAGCCCGGCCGCGACGGAGAACCGGTCGCCCAGGCGCACCGCGGGCATCAGCGAGAGGATCTGCAGCGCCCTGTCTCCGAACGCGGCCCGAGTCCCCGGCAACAGCTCTCGGGTGACACCGTAGCGCGCCACCACCAGCCACGGACCGGGCCTCCAGGCCAGCGCCGCGTAGCCCTCCAGCAGCCGGGCCTCCAGCGCGTCGTCGTTGACGGTGCGCGCGAAGTCCACACGGCCGGAGGCCGTCACGTCGCGCGGCAGCTCCGCCTCCGCCGCCAGCGCCACCACCGTCTGCAGCCGGTCCACGGCCTCGGTCGCGCCTCGCTCCGGCGTGCCCTTCTCGCGACGCAGCTCGAAGCGGCCCTCCAGTCGCAGCCGGCTCAGGAGCAGCTGGCCGAAGACGCCTCCCGCGTCGCGCCGCAGCGGCGGGTCCAGGTCCAGCAGGCTGCGCACGCCGCGCTCATAGCGCGCGCCCACGCTCAAGCCGTCGAGCACCGTCTTCTGGAAGCCCACCGCGCGAGACATGCGGAGGGTGGAGGCATCATGCAGGCCCACCTCCTCGACGAAGAGCGCCGTGCCGCTGTCGGGCAGCTCCGTGCGCGCGCCCGTGAGCGTCCGGCCCGCGCCGAAGTCCGGCCCGTCGACGTCCACCGAGTAGCCGCCGTAGTACACGTCCGCGCCACGACGCGACTCCACGTTGGCCCAGGCCCGGGGCCCCAGGTCCGGCCCCCAGCCGCCGCGCACGTCCACGCGCGTGTCGCGGCCCAGCGCCACGTCCACGCCCGCCGCGCTGAACGTGTCATCCACCCGACCGGGCCCCGCGCCATGCAGCGCCAGCTTCTGGCGGTGCGACGCCTGGAGCCACAGTCCCTCGAGCAGCCGGTAGCGGCCCGCGACACCCACGGAGGTGCGGCCTCCCGTCAGCGCCTCGCCCTGCCCCACGACCTCGGCCGCCTTCAAGCGCGCGTCGCGCGCCTCCACGCTCACGCCCCAGTCGGCCTCCTCCCACCCCACGCTCGCGCCGACGGTGCTCGCGGAGAAGGGATGGTCGACGAAGGGCTCGCGCGGGTCCGCCGACTGACGTCCATCCGCGAGCAGCGACAGGCGCAGTCGGCCCAGGGGCTGACGCACCCTCAGCGCCAGTTGCTGGAAGCGCGCCGCGTCCAGGTGCGCGCCATCCGAGAAGCCCCGCGCGCGCCAGCGGTAGGACGCATCCACGGAGCCATCGCCGGAGAACCCCGGACCGCGCAGCCGCAGGCCCAGCGCCTCGCCGCCCGTCGCGACGGCGCCCGTCGGACGCAGATAGCTCAGCCCGCCATCATCCGAGACGCCGAAGAGCCCCGCGTCCACCGCGGAGCCGCGACTGGAAGCCCCCTCCGCCTCCAGCGCGTAGCCACCGACACGCGCCGAGGCCCGGCCGGAGTAGAGCGTGTAGGGTCGGCCCTCGCCGCGCCCCTCCCGCACCGCGGCGAGCCCCACGCGGGCACCCTTCCACTCGGCCCACAGCTCACCGCCGCCGGAGTCCTCGGTGTCCATGGAGCGCAGCGCCGCGTAGTCCGCGACGAGCACCGGCTCCGGCGCCTGCGTCACCATGTCCGTCCGGAAGAAGGGGTCGCTCGCGAGGAACGACAGCGGCCGGGACAGCAGGATGCGGCCCGCGAAGTAGTCGATGTCGTAGTCGCGACCTCGCACCAGGTGCCGCTCCGCCAGCGGCAGGCCCGTGACACCGTCGCGCACCTCCACGCGCAGCAGCTCCGAGCCCTCCGCCACCGACACCGCGCCCAGGTAGTAGAGGCTGCCGCCCGTGGCGCGGAGCTCCTCGTGCGCGGGGACCGCGGCGAGCCCTCGCGTCGGGTCGGTGAGGCTTCCGCCGAACGCGTCCACGCCGGCCCGGAGCGCTCCGTCGCGCGCGTCGGCCGACGTCGCCAGCTCCGCGTAGGGACCGAAGAGCGGACGGTGATAGCGGCCCACCTCGCGGTCCTGCACCAGCGCGCGATAGGTGCCCAGGCCCGTGCGGCCATGCTCCGCGTGCCGGGCCTCGACGCGCAGGCGCGCCTCGGAGGCGTTCGGCGTCAGCGACACCGAGTCATCGCCCCACTCCGCCGGAGAGAAGTCCGGGTCCGCCACGCGCTCGAAGCGCTCGGGCACCCGGGGACGCAGCCAGTCCGGGAGCTCCTTGCCGCGCAGCGTGCGCGCGTCCGTGTCGCGCAGGTCCACCTCGCCCACCACGTCCACGGGCCCCAGGCGCAGCTCGGCGTGCGCGGAGCCTCGCCCTCGCAGCTGCCAGTCGCTGTCTCCCGGCGCGAACGACACCTCGACATCGAGCAGGGCCACCGCGAAGGGCCGCGCCTCCGCCTGGATGTCCAGCAGCAGCTCGCGCTCGCTCGCGCCCGGCGGGGCCAGTACCAGGGGCACGCGGTTGAGGCCCGGGGACAGCGTCACGGGGACCTCCACCCAGCCCTCCGGCCCCACGAACAGGGGCTCTTGCCCCGCGCCGCGAACCAGCGTGCCCTCGCGGGCCTCGACCTTCATTCGCGCGACGCCGGTGGCCGCGCGCTCGTCACGCGCCGCGGGGAGGCGCACCGAGCCCAGGAGCTCCAGGGGCCTGGGCACCACCAGCCAGCCCTCGGCGCGCTGCACGACGTCGATGCGCTGGCGATACAGGCGCACCGAGCCATCCGGCGCCGTCGCGGTGATGGCCAGCTCGTTGGCGCCCGCGATGAGCGGCACCCGCGCGCTCCAACCGCCGCGCGCATCCACCTCCGCCTCCGCGGCCCCCACGCGCACGTGGTCCCCCACGGACGCCTGCCCCGCCACCCGGAACAGCACCGCGCCCTCGCCGGACGCGACGCTCGCCACCGGCGGCGCGCGCTCGAAGGACAGCCCCAGCGACGACGCCGACGCGGGCCTCGTGCGCACCGCGAAGTCCTGGAGGACGACGGCGCCCCAGGGCACCTCCACCGTGGCGGCCTCCGGCGTCACCTGACTCGTCGCGGGCAATGAGCGCGCATCCACCTTGAGCCGATGACGCCCTGGCCGCAGGTGCAGCCCTCGGGTGACCTCCGGCACGCGCGCGTCCACGCCGGTGAGGTGGAAGCGCCCGTGCGAATCGGTGAGCACCTCGCGTCCCGTCGCCAGCACCAGGCGCACCTGCGCGATGCCAGGCTCGTCCGCGCCACAGCGTCCGTCACCATCCGTGTCCTGGCACACGCGCCCGGCGATGGTCGACGCCAGCGACGGCACGTCCATCGACGCGCCCTGCGCCCGGGCAAGGCCCGCCCAGAACACCACCAGCAGGAGGCCCAGGCCCGAGCGTCTCACGGTCGTACCTCGGCCAGCGCCGTGACGCCGGTCTCCACGTCCGCCACGGAGACACTCACCGGCGTGGCCGCGCGAACCGTGAAGGACGTGCGGCCCTCGCGGACCTGCTCGGCTTCCCGCGCGCCCTCCGACAGCGAGACATGCACCCGCCGCCCCTCGAGCGTGTGTCCCTTCGCGTCCTCCAGCCAGTACGTCACGCGCGTGCCCTCCACGCGGAGCCGCACGTTGACGGGGACCTCGGGCGCCACGCGCACCGTCTGCGTCAGCGGCTCGGGCACCAGCGGCGAATCCAACGGGTACGCCTGTCCGTCCTTCGTCAGGACATGGAGCGTGCGCACCAGCCCCGTCCACACGCCGTGCGCCACCACGTGCGCGCCCGGCGCCAACACGCCCAGGGACACGGTGCCATCCGGGCCTGTCGTCAGCGGATGCCCGTCCACGCGCAGCGGCTGTGAGGGCACCGGCTGGTCCGCCAGGTCGGACACGCCCGCGAACAGCTCGCCACCGCGAGACCACACCGCGATGCGCGCGGGCTCACTGCCCAACGGCCCCCAGGCCCGCGCACGCAGCGCCACCGACTCCTCGCCACCCGAGGCCGGCGGAGACCATGTGCTCAAGAACTGCCCCGGCGAGGTCTCCTGCGCCACGGAGAACTCCCCCTCGGGCGCCTCCAGCGCCAGCATCACCCCGGGACGCGGCCTGCCGAGCGCATCCCGCGCTCCCACCGTCACGTCCACGCGGGAGCCACGGTGCACGAGCGGGTCGGCCACGGACATCGTCAGCTCCGACGCGGGCCCCTGCGCGAGCTGGAGCGCGAGGCTCTCCTTCGAGCCCGCGCCACGCTGAGGCCACGCCGCCTCGATGCGCTCGTCATCCGCCAGCGTCTTGGGCGCGGTGTAGAGCCACTCCAGCATGCCGCCCGCCGCGCGCGTGCCATTCGACAGCGTTCCCCGCCGCGCCTGCGCCGTCACCTTCGCGTCCTCCACCGGCTTGCCCAAGGGGTCGCTCGTCGCGCACACCAGACGCGCTCGCGACACCCCATCCGCCGGCAGCCGCTGCGGCTGGAGCACACACGCCAGACCATCCGTGGGCGGCAGGTTCAGGTCGATGCTCTCCCGACGCACGTTGCCCGCCCGGTCCACCACGCTCCCCTTGCCGAAGCGATGTCCCGGCGGCACGACGATGGGCAGACGGAAGCGCCCGTCCGGCCCCGCCGTCACCGGGCCGAAGCTCTCACCGGCGATCTCGATGGAGATGCGCGCGTCCTTCTCCGTCGTGCCCGGCAGGTTCACCGACGCGGCCAGCGGCACCAGCACGCGCCCATAGGCACCGTGCACGGACTGCGGACTGGGCCACGCGGAGAACGCGACGAGGATGGCCACCTCCGGGTAGCGCGTGTCCGGCAGGATGTAGCGCGCGCGATACGTGCCCGGCTCCACCCGCTCCAGGTCCGCCACCCGTCCGGTGCTCACGCGCACCACGGGCGGCGCGCCGCTGTCGTCGGCCGTGCCGTCCGGCCGCAGCAGCTTCACCGTGAGCCGAGCCTCCTTGTCGCGCCCCTTCACCGGCGCGGCGGGCTCCAGCGCCAGCTGCACCTCGGTGGCCGGCGGCCCCAACACGAAGCGCGCCTGCGCCTCCAGCCCATCCACCTTCGCGCGCACCACCACGTCCCGAGCCCCCGGCCGAGGCACGACGACGTACGTGCCCAGCGGCGGCCGTGCGTCACCTGGCCGAAGCTCCGCGCCCTCCACTGTCACCACCGGCTTGCCCACCCACGGCACGGGCGTACCCGAGGCATCCCTGCGCACCAGCGCCAGCGGGAAACCATCGGGCGTCACCGCCGATGACGGTCCAAGCAGCTCGAGCGTGTCGGCCCAGGCCGAGGCAGCGCACACGCATAGCAGCAGGAGAACTGGGGGATGAAAACGGTTCAGGACGCACGGAAGTCTACAGGCTGCTTCCCCTTCTCCGAAGCTCCTTCCGCGAAACCAACACCGGCTCGCGCCGAGGCCGCGCCAGCCACAACGCCAACATCACCAGCCCCACCGCCCCGGACGTGGTTCCGCTCGTACTGCACCCGAAGCCCCGCCCATCTTCGCCCGGCTCGAAGGTCAGGGATGACACCCCACCCACCGTGAGGGAAATCGGTGTGATGGCTTGCCCGGCGACCTGCTGCGAGCCCGCGGGCGACACCGTCGCGCCACACTCGGAGGCGGTGCCGTACACGCGGATGCGGAACGAGCTTCCTGGATTTCCGGAGATCAGCGCGGCGAGCCACGTGTTTCCGCCCAGCGTGACGTCACGCGCCACGAGTGCCACGGTGGGCTTGAAACGGGACGGGTCGACAATCTCACGCCCGTCCAGCCACACCCAACCGGACGTGGCGCGCTCGCCGCTGTAGCCGTTGTCGACACACATCACCCCCGCGCCCTTGCCATGGAACCCCAGCGAGACGGCGTTGGGCTGTCCCGTGGTGCGCGCGACTTCCAGCGCGGCGAGCAGCGGCGTCTTCCCCGGCTGCTTGCACACCTCCTCCGCGGTCCGAGTCGGCGCGGGAGAGGCCGTCGGCGCGACATCGCACGGTCCATCCGGAGTGAGCTGGAAGGTGAAGCTGTGCACGTTGAAGTCACCGTTCTTCGACACCGTCCACACCACGCGCACGGTGCCGTCGTCGGACACGCTCAGGTCGTTGAGGTTCTCGTTGTCCGGCGAGTCGGTGAGCAGGTACAGCGTCTGCGTGTCGAGGTTGTACAGCGCGATGTCGAAGTCGCCCTTGGTCGGGTCCCTCCGCTCGAAGGCGATCAACGAGCCGCTGATGCTGGGGTTCGCATCCAGGCCCGGCAGCGCGAGCCGCTGCTCGGTGCCGCCGTTCACCGGCTTCCAGTAGATGTCCCGGTCCGAGACCCCGTCGACGGTGCGCGTGCTCGCGTAGACGACGAGCTCTCCGTTGGTGTCCGGCTGGGACTCCTCGCCCTCGCTGCCGGTGAGCGCCTGCGAGTAGAACGCGGCGCCCTCCCGCCGCGCGCGCCAGATGTCGCACTGCAGGCCCTCCGCGTTGCACTTGGCCCAGACCACCGTCTGGCCGTCCGGCGCCACCGCGGGCGTGCGGTCCAACATCCGGTCCTCGGTGAGCCGGGTGAGCGTGCCCTGGTCCAAATCGTAGAGGGCGATCTCCGGCTCGAGCGTGCTGCCCGTGAAGCCGAAGTCCTGCCACGCCACGGTGCGCCCGCCGATGACCGCCGCCCTGCGGCTGCTGCCCGGCTGGGGCGCCAGCTCCCGCGCCGGCAGCCCCGCGCCCACCTGGTACGTGTAGATGGCGCTGGAGGCGCTGACGCGGGTGAAGACCACCGTGTCCCCGCTGATGTCCGAGACGAAGTCGAACGCGCCCTCGTTGGGGATGGCCGCGTCCTCGCCGGACACCAGGTCGTGGTAGCGAATCTCGCTGCGGCCTCCGGACTCGCTCGTATACGCGACCAGCGCGCCGCTCACGTGCGGGTCCGTCTGGTCTCCGGGGCTGTCGTTCACCACCTTGGCGAAGCCGGACAGCGTTCCCACTTCGGGGGTGTCCGCGGAGGCCAAGGCAGGGAGCAGGCACGTCATGAGGGACAGAGCGCGCAGCATCGGAAACCACCTTCCCGGAAGGACGCTGGAACCACAGACCCATGCCCGCACAAGGCAGCAGTGGGCCCGGAGTCCTCCCCGGAGCTGGTTCCCCACGGCAACCACGGCCGGCCTTGCTTCGGGCCCCGCGGCTTTGCGCACCAAGGCTTTCGCCCTGGATTGCCCTTGAACAGGAATGACTTCGCGACGAAGTCTAGGGAGACCCCCTGCCAGGGGTCAAGCCGACCGCCTGCCAGGACGCTCGGGGTTTCAGGGGCTTGAATCGTTCGCCTGATTCCAGATGTCCGAGTCCGTCTTCAACGGCGGCGGGCGCGTGTCGACGATGACCTCGGCCTGCTCGCGTTGTTCGACACGACCGACGCCCACGGCCCGCACGTCCACGGTGTTGGCGCCCTCGCGCAGCTTCACCTTGCGCTCGAAGCGGCCCTCCGCGTCGGCGAGCACGCGCACGTCGTTCACCTGCACGCGGCTGCCCGGCGTTGTCTGACCCCGCACGAGCAGCTCCTTCTCCCGGCGCGTGCGCTCGGAGGGCCAGTCCACCTTGAGCAGCAGGCTGGTGGGGACGGCCGCGGGCTCGGACGGCGCCTGTCCGGGGCGCACCACGGACTGCTGGCCCGCACGGACGATGACGACCTTGCCCTGCCCCAGCAGCGTCACCTCGCCCTCGCGCGTGCCCACGGCCACGGTGCCCTGGCCGTTGTTGCTCATGGTGAAGGCACCGGACTCGTGCAGGGTGGCCACCGCGTCGCTCTGCGCGGCCTTCACCTCGAAGGTGTGACGCTTGCCGGGGCGCACCACGGCGGTGGCCATGCCGCTGGCGAGCAACAGGCGCGACGCGGACTTCGTCAGGTCCTCCACGGACACCTCGGTGCCCGGGTCCATGCGGAACTCCACCGCCTCGCCGCCGATGAGCACGGCGTACGAGCCATCCTCCGTGCGCACCTTGTCGTGGCGCCTCAGCGCCATGCCCACGGACGCCTTGCGCCACGCGCCGCTGCCCTCCTTCACCTCCACCGTGCCGGTGACCTCGGTGAGCTCCAGCTCCATCGCCTTCTCCACCACCGGCGCCACCACGGGGACGACGGGCGGGGGCGGCGGCGTCGGCGGCGCGGGAGGCTGGCGCAGGAAGAGGAACCAGCCCAGGGGCAGGGCCGCGAGGATCAGCGCGAGGCCGACGTAGAAGGGCGTCTGGCGCCGATGGGTGCGGGGCTCGGCCATGGAGTCCTCCTAGCTATCACAGGCCGCGTGGGATGCTCAGGCCCTCGGCAGCTCCACGGTGAAGCAGGCCCCCTGCCCCACTTCCGAGCGGACGCTGAGTGTTCCTCCCGCCTCCGTCACGACGCGCCACGACACGCTCAGGCCCAACCCCACGTTGGACCACACATCCTTCGTGGTGAAGAAGGGCTCGAAGATGCGCGGGCGGATGTCCGCGGGGATGCCCTTCCCCGTGTCCTCCACCTCCAGGAACGTGCGCCCGTCGCGCTCACCGGTGCGCAGCGTGAGCCTGCGCGTGGGGGACTTCATCATCGCGGTGCGCGCGTTGGACAACAGGGCCAGCACCACCTGCGACAGGTGGCCGGGGTCCGCGCGCACGCGGCCCATCCCGGGCGCGAGCTTCGTCTCGAGCGTCACGCCGTCGCTGAGGATCTGGTGCTCGGTGAGGCTGAGCGCATCGCGCACCACGGCATTGAGGTCCACGGGGCGCAGGTCCGGACGCTCGCGCTGCTGGGAGAAGCGCAGCAGGTTCTGGGTGATCTCCTTGCAGCGCTTGGCGCTCTGCTCGATTTTGCGCAGCGTATCCAGGTCGGGGTCCGCGGAGCCGCGGTCCAGCATGAGCAGCTGCACGTTGCCGAGGATGCCGGCCAGCGGGTTGTTGATTTCGTGCGCCACGCCCGCGCCCAGCTGTCCCACCGCCGCCAGCTTCTGCGCCTCGAGCAGCTGGGCCTGGGCGCTCTTGAGCTCACCCGTGGCCTCCTCCACGCGCACGCGCAGCTCGTCGTTCCATCGCAGCATCCGCGCGCGCGCCGCCTCCAGCTCCGCGCCCATGCGGTTGAAGGTGTTGGCCAGCTCGCTCAGCTCGTCCTGCCCCTCCACCTTCACGCGCTTGTCCAGCTCCCCCCGGCCGAAGGCCTCCGCGCCCTGGACCACGTCCTCCAGCCGCCGGTTGAGCCGCCGCGTGAAGAGCGCGCCCAGGCCCAACAGGACGAAGAGCGCGCCGCCGATGGAGAAGAGCACCGTGCGCCGCATGGCCCGCACGGGCGCCAGCGCCGCGGCCTCGTCCACCTCCACCACCACGTCGAAGCGCAGGCCTCGCGACACGCGCGCCACGCTCACCCGGCGCGGCGGGTCTTCCAGCCGGAAGCTGCGCACCACGTCCGGCTCCGGCGCCGTGGGCGCGAGCAGGTGCGCGGCGACCTCCGGCGAGAGCGTCACCATCCGCCGCTCGGGCTCGGAGCTGGCGAGCACCCGGCGCTCCTCGTCCACCAGGTCCACCCGCCCCAGCGCGCCTGGAGGACGGCGGCGCAGCGCGGCCTCCAGCGGACCGAAGACGACCTCCGCCAGCGCGAACGGCGCGTCCTCGCCCTCGGCCAGCTTCACGGCGACGGCCACCGCCGCGCGGCCGCTCTCCGCGTGTACGTACGCGCCGCCGAGCGCCGCCTGCCCCTTGCCGCCGCCCCGCAGCTGCTGCACGGGCACCGAGCCCACCATCCGCTCGAGCCCCGTTTCACGGAAACCGGGGTGCCCCTCCGTATCCCGGGGTCGGAACACGGGCGCGCCCACCGGCTGGCCCCGCGCGTCCAGCTTGAGCACGGCGCTCACGGCCTGGGACTGGCCGTAGAGCAGCCGCAGGCCGCCCACCGTCTCCGCCTCCGTGGCGGCCTGCCAGTCGATGAGCTCCGCGGAGCGCGCCAGCGCGTCCACCACCTCCATGAGGGTGGAGCCCACGGCCTCCGCCGCCGCGGCGGCCTGCGTGCGCTGCTCCGCGTCGATGCGGGCGACGAGCTCCGCCTCCGCGCGCGACAGCAACAGGAAGCCGACGGCGGCCAGCGGCAGCACCGTCGCCGCGAGCATGAACAGGACCAGTTGCTGGTAGAGCCTCACCCGGCGACGGAGCGTACCACCTGCTCGCGGTCACTGCGCAGGTAGACGGAGCCCTGGATGGCCTTGGCGCGCTTCTTCATGTCGGCCGCCCGCCGGGCCAGCTCCGCGTGGTCCTGGGTGCCGTCGGTCATCACCGCGACGATGGACACGCTCATGATGGGGAAGCGCCGGCGCTCCCCGAAGCGGTCCTCCGCCTCGATGTGCCCCCGCTCCCGGTCCTGCCGGTCGTAGTAGAGCGGGATGATGCGGTCGAAGGTCTCGATGGCCGTCTGGCACACCCGGTCCACCGACTCCGGCGAGGCGATGAAGACGAAGTCGTCCCCGGCCACATGGCCCAGGAAGTCCCCGGCCACGCCCTCCTGCGCGAAGATCTCACGCATCAGGTCGCCCGTCTGACGCACGACGCCGTCCGCCTTCGCGAAGCCGTAGTAGTCGTTGTAGGCCTTGAGGTTGTCCAGGTCCAGGTAGCAGAAGGCGAAGGGGCGCCGGGCGATGAGCCGCCGCTGCACCTCGCGTTCAATCGCGGTGGAGCCCGGCAGCTGCGTCGTCGGCGAGGCCGACAGCTCCTGCTCCTTGCGGCGCAGCACGCTCTCCACCCGCGCGCCCAGCTCCAGCGCGTCGAAGGGCTTGGTGAGGTAGTCGTCGCCGCCCAGCTTCAGCGCGCGCACCTTCGAGGACGTCTCCGCGCGCGCGGAGATGAAGATGACGGAGATGTGACCGCTGGCGCGCTCGGCTTTTATCTCCTCGAGGAAGAGGAACCCGTCGCCATCCGGCAGCGTGACGTCCAGCAGGATGACGTCCGGCCTGCGCTCGCGCAGGGCGCGCCGGCCCTCCTCCAGCGAGCCCGCGACCGCCACGTCGAAGCCGATGTTCTCCAGCACCTCGCGACAGATGGCGGAGATCTTCGAGTCGTCGTCCACCACCAGCACGCGCCCGTGCGCCGGGCCCGCGCGGCCGCGCACCAGCGAGTCCACCGTGGCCAGCAGCTTGTCCGGCGTCAGCGGGCGCACCAGGAACGCGTCGGCGCCGGCGCGGAAGGCGCGCTGGCGCTCGTCGAACGCGGACGTGAGCAGCAAGGGCGCGCGCCGCGTCTCCGGGTCGTGCCGGAGGATCTCCGCCAGCCGCAGGCCGTCCACGTCCGGCAGGCGCACGGACACCAGCACCATGTCCGGGTGGTGCTTGCGCGCGCTGGACAGGCCCTCCTCGGCGTTGAACGCGAGCCGCACCTCGTAGCCGCGCGCGGACATCAGCGCCTTGGCGATGTAGCCCACCTCGTGCTCGCCCTCGATGACCAGCACCCGCCCCCGGCTCTCGCGCCGCTTGGGGGACTGGGCCTCGGCGGCGTCGTCCGACTGCCGCAGCTCCGCGGGAGGCTCGGTGGGCAGCACCGCCATGAAGCGCACGCCGTCCACGCACGGCTCGCACCAGATGCGCCCGCCGTGGGCCTCCACGATGTTGCGGCAGATGGCCAGGCCCAGGCCCGTGCCGCGCACGGTGCGGTTGGCCTTGGTGCGCGCCTGCTCGAAGCGGTCGAAGATGCGCTCCAGGCTGTCCTCGGCGATGGGGTCTCCGCTGTTCCAGCAGGAGAGCACCACGTAGCCGGGCAGGCTGGACGTGGCGTGCAGCTCCACGCGCACCTCGCCGCCCTCGGGCGTGAACTTCACCGCGTTGTTGAGCAGGTTGTTGAGGACCTGGTTGAGCCGGTTCGGGTCCGCGATGACGCGCAGCGGGTGGCGCGGCAGCCCCGGCGTCACCTTCACCCGCTTCTCGTCGAAGGCCGGGCCGTACTTCTCCACCACGCGCTGGACCAGCTCGTCCAGGTACGCGACCTCGAAGTTCATCCGCAGCCGACCCTTGGCGAACTTCGACAGGTCCAGCAGGTCGTCGACGATGGTGTTGAGCTTCTCGGTGGAGTCGCGCGCCAGCGACAGGTAGCGGCGCTGCCGCTCGTTGATGTCGCCGGCCATGAAGTTGAGCACCAGGTCCAGCGCGCCGGAGATGGACGTGAGCGGCGTGCGCAGCTCGTGGCTCACCATGGAGACGAACTCGTCCTTGCGCTCCTCCAGGCGCTTCTGGTCGGTGATGTCGCGCAGCACCACGCACACCCCGCGCAGCGTGCCGCGCGCGTCGCCCACCGGCGTGGTGGTGGTCTGCACGTGCCGGTCGAAGAGCTTCACCTCCTCGCGCAGCACCTGCGTGCCGCTGTACTCCCAGCCGCGCACCAGGTGGAACGGCTGGAAGCCCAGGCGCTCCTCCATCATCCGGCTGGTGTGCTCCGCGGGGTCGTCCCCCACGTGCAACAGCCTTCGCGCCGCCGGGTTCATCACCACGATGTCGTTCTTCTCGTCGGTGAGCACCACGCCGTCGGCCATGGACTCCACCATCCGCTCCATGCGGTGGCGGGCCTCCTCCTCGGCCGAGCGCAAGGACTGGATGGCGTCCGCCGTCTGGTTGGCGAGCACGTCCAGCAGCACGCCGTCGTCCTCGGTGAACGCGTCCGAGCGCTGGCTGAACAGCGACAGCATGCCCACCGGACGCCCGCCGGCCACCAGGTTCACCGTGAGCTGGCTGGGGTAGACCGCCGGCGCCGCCGCGTCCTGCGTCGTCGTGCCCGCCACGCGGGTGATGACGCGGTCCTCCGGAAGGAGCAGGCCGGAGCTCTTGCGGTACGCGCCGAGCATCGACTCCTTCACGCCCAGCAGCGCCTGCTCCCCCACCGTGCCGTGACAGCGCAGCCGCAAGGTCGCGCTGCGCGACTCGTCCGGGGCGATGAGCGCCGCGCCGCAGTCGTACGGCAGCACCCTGGCCACGGCGATGAGCACGCGGTCGATGATGTTGTCGTAGCTGGCCGGATCATTCGCGCTCGCGCGGCTGACCTCGTAGAGGACGAACAGGGCCTCCACGCGCTGGTGGAGCTGGCGGATGAGCCGCTCCTTGTCGCGCCGCAGCTGCGTGTACTCCACCGCGTTCTTCACGGTGATGAGCAGGTCGTTCACGTCCCAGGGCTTGGTGATGTAGCGGTACACCTGCCCCTGGTTGATGGCCGCGATGAGGTCATCGGGGTCCGTGAAGCCCGTGAGCAGGAGCGTGGTGACGTCGAAGCCCTCGGCGCGTGCCGTCGCCGCCAGCTCGATGCCCGTCATCTCCGGCATCCGCTGGTCCGTGACGAGCACGTCCACCGTCTCCCGGCGAAGCACTTCCAGCGCGGCCTGCCCGCTCAGGGCCGTGAGCACGCGATACCGGCGCTGGAACATCCGGGTGAGGATGTCCAGGACGTCGGCCTCATCGTCGACGAAGAGCAGCGTGTGGCGGAGTTCGGACAAAGCGGGCGGAATTGTACGTCGAGTTCGTCCACTACCCTCAAGAACTGAGAATGCCGAAAAGATGGGCACGCACTCCAGGTGCGCGGTGGGACACTGAACGAATTGACTCTACACGTCTGTTCAGGGAGAGTGGACACTGAAAGCCTGTTGCCTGGGCAACCGCCCTGTAGCAATCAGGCCCGCCGAGCGAGGGAGCGCATGGAAGAGCTGACGGACCGCCAGCGCGAGATTCTCAGCTTCATCGTGAAGGAGACGGAGACTCGCGGATTCCCGCCCACTATCCGGGAGATTGGCGAGCACATGGACATCCGCTCCACCAACGGGGTGAACGACCACCTCAAGGCGCTGGAGCGAAAGGGCTACCTGAACCGGGGCGAGCAGCAGAGCCGCTCGCTGGTGCCCACCAAGCGGGCCCGGCTGCTCTTGGGCCTGGGCGCCAAGCGCGACGCGGGCATGGTGGAGGTCCCCCTGCTGGGCAAGGTGGCCGCCGGCGCGCCGCTGCTCGCGCAGGAGCACATGGAGGACTCGGTCAAGATCGACAGCTTCCTTTTGGGAGGCGTCAACGGCCGGGAGGTCTTCGCCCTGCGGGTGAAGGGCCAGTCCATGATTGACGACGGCATCCACGACGGCGACTACCTCTTCGTGAAGAAGACGCCGGCCGCCCAGCCGGGCGACATCGTGGTGGCGCTCATCGAGGACGAGGCCACGGTGAAGCGCTACTACCCGGAGGGCGACCGCATCCGCTTCCAGCCGGCGAACGCGACCATGCAGCCCATCTACGTGAGCCGCACGGAGTTCCGCTCGACGATGATTCTGGGACTGGTCGTCGGCGTGTACCGGAAGATGCAGGGCGGACGCGCGTAACCGTGGCCCCGTGAGCTCCTGGGCTCCCGCAGGGAGCTCAGGGGCACTTCTTCTGGGTGGGGTCCGCGGCCAGCACGCGGGCACACGCGGTCTGCTGGAGCGCGACGTCCTTCAAGTCTCGCGCGAGGCGCGCCGTGGTGAGGTGGAGCTCCGCGTCCTTCGCCATGTCCTTCTCGGCGCTCAGGTTGCCGAGGATGCGCAGCGCATCCGACTTGCGCTCCATGGTGACGAGCAGGTCCGCCAGCTCCCGCAGCTCGCGCACGTCGTTGCCCTGCACGGACTCGAGCGCGGCGGCGAGCTCCTGCTCCGCGCCCTCCTTGCTCTTCATCGCGAGCTGGATGCGCGCCAGCGCCACGTGGACGATGGCGCGGTCCTTCACGCGCAGGGACTCCTTGTACGCGGCGATGGCGTCGCCCGGCTTGTCGAGCTGCAGGTGGATGGTGCCGACCAGCTCCCACAGCGTCGGGTCTCTCGGAGACTTGCTGGCGGCCTCCTGGTAGGCGGCGGCGGCCTCGGGCAGCTTCTTGGCGCGCACGAGTGAGTCCCCCAGGGTGGTGAGCACGCCCGCGGTGCGCACCCCCTCGTTGGCGGACTTCTGCGCCAGCGCCAGGATTTCCGGCTCGCGCCCCTGCTTCGTCAGCACGTCGACGGCGCGAAGGATGAGCTCGGACTTCGCCTCCAGATGGGAGGCGACGTTGGCGGCGAGGATGAAGTGGCGGACGGCCTCCTCGTGCTCGCCCTTCTTGAAGTGGATTTCGCCCAGCTGCTCCAGCGCGTTGGCATCGTTGGGGTACAGGCCGATGGCCTTGCGCAGCGAGCTCATGGCCTCGTCGGTGCGGCCCAGCTGGGCCTGGACGAAGCCCAGGCGGCTCCAGTTGGTGGAGCGCTTGGGCTCCAGCTTGAGGGCGGCCTCGAACTCGGTGGCGGCCTCGGAGATCTTCCCCATGGAGAGGTAGACCTCGCCTCGGGCGGCGGGCAACCGGGGGTCATTGGGGGCCAGCTTCTGCATCTCGTCGAAGGACGCGAGCGCGGCGGTGAACTGGCCCTGGAGGTACTCGGCGGTGCCCTTGATGTAGAGGCCCTCCGCGTGGTCCTTGGGCGTCACCGTGGGGCGCTCGTCGCACGCGGCGGCGGCGAGCAGGGCAATCAGCGGGAAGGCGCGCAGGCGCTGGAACATGAGGGGCTCCGAATCCTAGAAGTGGTACGCGATGCCCAGGTTGAGGTCCAGATTGAGGCCATCGCCGAGCTGGGATTCCGCCAGGCCGAGCACCGCCTGGGCGACGTTGGTGCCCGCCTCCAGCTGGACGCCGACGTGGCCGGCGATGAGGTACTCCAGCCCGATGAAGCCCACGACGGTGGGCAGGGGGCCGGTGGACTGGAAGATGCCGAAGTCGCCGAAGGACAGCTGCACGCCCAGGCCGAAACCCCAGTACGGGCGCAGGGACTTCTCCACGTTGTGGTAGTGGCGCGCGCCCACGACGCTGGGCAGGACGTTGAGGCCGCCCTTGGCGCCCTCGGTGGTGGACTGCACGTAGGAGAAGCCCACCTGGATGAAACCGAGCCACTCGGGGTGGAACCAGTAGCCCACCTCCACGTCGGCGCCCGGGTTGAGGGTGGCCAGCTTGTCGACGAAGTTGTTGTTGATGCGCAGGCCCAGGGACAGGCCGCCGCCGCCCGTGCGAGGCGCGCCGCCAATCAGCGGTCGGGCACCGTGGTTCTCGCCGGGGTTGACGAGCTCGGCGACCAGCGCGTCGGCGATGGCGTAGACGGTGGGGAACAGCGTGTCGGCCTCGGGGGACTCGGCGCGCGGCTTCGCGAGCGTCAGCCCCGCCTCCGTGTCCACCAGTCGGGCGGTGAGCAGGTACGAGTCGCCGAAGCGGTCCACGCGGCCGGACACGACGTAGCGCGCGCCGGTGAGGGTGGCGAGCTGCTGGAGGCACGGGCCGACGTCGCACGTCTCGAGCTCGGCGAGCTGGCGGCGGCGCTCGGCGTCGAGGGACGCCTCGAGGTCGCGCTGGGAGATGACCCAGAGGCGGGGTGACTCGGCGAGGCGCGCGGTGATGAGCGAGGTGACGCCCGTCACCGAGTCCCGCGCGGAAGGATTGGAGTCGAACGCGAGCACCGCGACGCTCATCGGCGCGTCGTCTGGAGCGGGAGCGGACGGCGCGGTGACGGCGGGAGCTTCGGAGGCCGGAGGCGTTGGGGCCGAGCCCACCTGCGGAGCCTCGGGGGGCGGCACCGACGCCACGGGGGACTGTGCCCACGCGGAGGGAGCAAGGACGAGGAGGACCACGAGCTGGGCGAAGACGCGCGACACGGCGCGGGACTCTACCCTTCCCCGGCCCCCACCCGGAGGGCCTGCCCGGTCTCGATGGAACATTCTCACGGGAACCCGCCCCCAGCAGGCGACGAGGCGAGCCCCGCCCTCCCCGGCCAGGCGCTCACAGGCTGGGCATCGGCCCCAGGTAGTCGAGCGGGTCCACGGGCTTCCCATCCAGCCGCAGTTCGAAGTGCAGGTGCGGACCGGACGTCTTGCCGGACTCCCCCACCGTCGCGATGACCTGCGAGCGGCGGACCTTCTGCCCCGTGCGCACGCGCAAGTCGCGGTTGTGCGCGTACAGCGTGATGAGCCGGTTCTCGTGCTCGACGATGACGATGTTGCCGTAGCCGCGCTGCTCGCCGGCGTAGAGCACCGTGCCCTCCTGCGCCGTCTTCACCGGCGTCCCCGAGGGCGCCGCTAGGTCGATGCCGTCGTGCGGCTCGCGCCCCTTCTTCCCGAATCTCCCGTACAGGACGCCCTTGAGGGGCCAGTCGATCATCCCCTGCGTGGCCAGCCGGGGCCGCGCGCCCGGACGCGACACGGGTCGACGCGGCGGCTCCTCGCGCCGCGCCACCACCGGCCCACCGCGACGAGGCGGGGTCTCCACCGAGGTGCGCACCGGCTCCGGGTCCGCCTCCGCCGCGATCGTTTCCGGCGCATCCACCGGCACGCGCCGCTCCACGCCCGGAATCGTCAGCTCCTGGCCCACCGCCAGCGAGCGCACGTCCTTGATGCCGTTGGCGGACTTGAGCTCGTCCACCGTGAGCCCGTACGTCTTGGCGATGCGGTACACCGTCTCGCCCGCGGCCACGCGGTGGCGCACGGCCACCAGCTCCGGCTCCTCGTGCGAGGAGCGCAGCGCGAACGGGAACGCCCCCGACTTCGGCGGTGGCGCTTCGCCCGACGCGGCGGACGCACCGGCTCCGTCACCCGAGACGGCCTGCGACCTGGTCTCCTGCACCAGCGAGAGCTCCGTCCCGGAGGAAGACGCCCGGGGGCCCACGCAGCCCGTCACGACGACGGTCGACAGGAGGAACAGGAGCGCCCTGGCCGCTCGGATGCAGATGCCGGGCCTCAACGCTAGGCACCATCCGGCTCGTGTCGGGCGAAGCCCTGGAGGTTCCACCCTCCCAGGTCCTCGAGGCGACCATGGTCCGTCAGGTCCAGGTGCAGCGGCGTCACCGACACCCGCTTCGCCAGGTGCACGGCGTTGCAGTCGCTGCCCGGGATGTCCTCGTGCTGATAGTCGCTGCCGCCAATCCAGTAGTACTTCCGGCCGCGAGGGTCCTCCTTCTCCACCACGCCATAGCCGTACGAGTGGCGCCCCAGCCGCGTGACGCTGTAGCCCTCCGGCTCCACCCCACCCGGGATGTTCACGTTGAGCAGCATCCGCTTGGGCAACGGACGCGACAGCGCCTCCGTCACCAGCGCGCGGGCGAACCGGGCCGCGGGCGCGAAGTCGAACGTGCCCCGCGCCACGAGGCTGAAGGCGATGGCGGGCACCCCCAGGAGGGCCCCTTCCATCGCCGCCGCGACCGTCCCCGAGTAGGTGACGTCTTCGGCCAGATTCGAACCGTGGTTGATGCCGGACACCATGAGCGTGGGGCGATCATCCTTCAGGAGATGGACGATGGCCAGATAAGCGCAGTCGGTCGGCGTCCCGTCGATGGCGAACCACCGCTCGCGGACCTCCTTGATGCGCAGGGGCCGGTGCAGGGAGATGGCGTGGGACGCGGCGCTCTGCTCGCGGTCCGGCGCCACCACCCAGACCTCTCCCAGCGGCGTCACCGCCTCCACCAGCGCCTGGAGTCCCTCGGAGAAATAGCCGTCGTCGTTGGATACGAGAATCCGCGGTTTCCGCATGGCCGCGCGGTTGTAGAGGAGCACTCCGGAGTGGGCAAGCACACTCGGGGACCGCGCTGCTACAGTGTCCACCCGCCGAATGCCGCCGCCCCGTCGCCGCAATGCCCCTCAGGGGCCTGATCCGCTCCTCGCCCAGCGACGCAGGGGCGCCCTGCTGGGACTCGCCGTGGGCAACGCCCTCGCGGTGCCTACCGCGCACCGGCCCCTCCACGCGCCCGCCTTCCCCACCCTCGCGGACGGCATCTACACGGCGATGTCCGGTGGAGGACCCCAGCAGCTGCGCAAGGGCCAGGTGACGGAGGAGGTCCACCTGGCCTGCGCCCTGGGCCACAGCCTGCGGGACTTCAAGCGCTACGACGCGGCGGATGCCCTGCGCCGCTACCGCGCCTGGCAGCCCCACGCCTTCGACGTCAGCGAGCCCCTCAAGGAAGTGTTCGAGGAGTGCCAGTCCGGCCTGCCACCGCTCGGCGCGGGCCGCCGCGTGTGGCTCCGGGGCCACCGCAAGGCCGTGGGCGCCGGCAGCCTCGCGCGCGTCGCCCCCCTGGGCGTCTACCTGGCGAGCGACCCGAAGGCCCGCACCCAGGCCTCGCTCGAGGACTCCGCCCTCACCCACTACGACCCACGCTGCCAGCTTGCCTGCGCGAGCCTCACCGCCGCCATCGCCAAGGCCGTCACCAGCGGCGCGGAGCTCAAGCTCGAGGACGTGCTCACCGCGGCGGAGTCCGGCCTGCTGCTCGCCGGAGCGGCGCTCGGCCGCTCCGCGCCCGACTACGTCCAGGAGGTGGCCTTCGCCCAGCAGCTGCTGCGCGAGGACCTGGCGCGCGCCCGTGACGACGACCCGCGCCTGTACGGCCCTGAGCTGCACGTGCACCGCGCCCAGCACGCCATCCACGTCGCCTTCCGGCTGGCCTTCTGGGAGCTCCTGCACGCGCCCACCGCCCAGGCCGCCCTCATCGACGTCATCCACCGGGGCGGCGACACCGAGGTCCACGGCGCCGTCACCGGCGCGCTGGTGGGCGCCTTCCACGGCGAGGAGGCCCTGCCCGCCGAGTGGCGGAAGCACGTGCTGGAGGCCCTCTCCACCCAGAAGGGCCCCCTGTGGGACGTCTACCACCCCCGCCACCTGCTGGGGCTCGTGGCCACCTGAGGGCCGTCCCCGCCCGGGCCCAGGATGCACGAAGCCCGCGGTGGACCGTCCTCATCGGGACGTCCGCCGCGGGCTCGTGGCCACACGACGCGGCCGTGGGGCCGCGTGAGGTTGTCTCTTCACGAGAGCATGTCGATGACCACCACGCCCCGCTGGGGCTTCTCTTCCTCGGTCTCCGTCCGCCGCCGAGGGCGGTCGTCCGGCATGGGCAGCGGCAGCTCCACCACGGGCCTGTCGTGGTCCTCGCGGCGGCGCTCGCGGCGCTTGATTTCCTCGATGATGAAGGCGTCGAGCATGGGTCTTCCGTCTCCCCTCAGCCTACGTACCCCGATGTACGCCCGCCGTCCCGCCCGAAAAGCGCTTCGACTTCCACGACACTCAGATGCAAATTAAGAACCCCGGTTCCGCACTGGGTACGCTGCCGCCATCTCGCACGGTTGCTCGTCCGCCATCCGACATCAGGGCCAGGGGAACCGTGGCATAGATGTCATGGACATCCGAAACTTCCGGTCGGGATGGTGTTGATTCTAATGCCCTCACGACGGCCCGCAAGCAGACCCTTCTCGGGCACACGTCGCCCTTCAGGGAGGTCAGCCTCCCTGCTGGAAGGGCTCGCCCGCCTGCCTGCCGCGTGACAGGCGGGGTCAACGTCCGGCGAGGGGTCCGGGTGGACCCCTGACTCAGGGCGACTCCGCGCGCTTCTTGAAGGCGTCCAGCATCTTGGGCAGCGAGGTGTCCACCAGGGCGTTGACGACGGCCTTGGGCACGAGAAGCCCCAGGGCCATCTCCACGTTGTAGGTCGCGCGCGTCTTGCCCTCGCCCTCGGCCTCCAGCAGCCAGCTGCCCTTGTTGTCCTTCATGACCTCGCCCTCGATGAAGGTCCAGGCCATGCGGCGCGGGCGCTCCTCCACCACGCGGATGGAGTAGCGGACGGTCTTCATCACGTCGACCTTGTAGTGGACGTCGACGGTGTCGCCCTTGCGGTTGGCGGTGCGGATCTCCTTCACCTCCGGGAGGAACTCCGGGTAGCGCTCGTACTGCGTGATGACGTCGAACACCTTCTCGATGGGGGCGTTGATGACGATGGTCCGCGTGGCGCCAGGCATGGTGTCGGTCTCCGAAAGCGTCGAGGGGACGGCCTAGATGGAAGCGTATCCCGGCTTCTTGTCGAACTTGTGCAGGGACTGGATGAAGCGCACGGTGCTCGTCTTGCTGCGCATCACCACCGAGTGCGTCTCGCAGCCGCCGCCGAAGAAGCGCACGCCCTTGAGGAAGTCGCCGCTGGTGACGCCCGTGGCCGCGAACATCACCTCGCCCCGGGCCAGCTCCTCCGCCGCGTAGATCTTCGCCATGTCGGTGATGCCCATCTTCTTCGCGCGCTCGATTTCGCCCGCGTTGCGGGGCACCAGCCGGCCCTGCATGTCGCCGCCGGTGGCGCGGATGGCCGCCGCCGCGATGACGCCCTCGGGGGCGCCGCCGGTGCCCATCAGCACGTCCACGCCCGTGCCCTCGAAGCACGTGGCGATGGCGCCCGCGACGTCACCGTCCTCGATGAGCCGGATGCGCGCGCCCGCGGCGCGGATCTCCTTGATGAGGTCCTGGTGCCGCTCGCGATCCAACACCACCACGGTGAGGTCCGACACGTAGACCTTCATCTTCTCCGCGATGGTGCGCAGGTTCTCCGTGGCGCTCTTGCGCAGGTCGATGGCCCCCCGGGCCTTGGGGCCCACGGCCAGCTTCTCCATGTACGTGTCCGGCGCGTTGAGCAGCCCGCCCTTGCTGGCCATGGCCACCACGGTGATGGAGCCCGGACGGCCGTAGGCGCACAGGTTGGTGCCCTCGAGCGGGTCCAACGCGATGTCCACCGCCGGGTCACCGTCGGCGCGGCGGCCCACCTTCTCGCCGATGTAGAGCATGGGCGCCTCGTCGCGCTCGCCCTCGCCGATGACGATGGTGCCGTCGATGTGCAGCGCGTCGAAGGCGCGGCGCATCGCGTCCACGGCGGCCTGGTCCGACTCGTTCTTGTCCCCACGGCCCATCAGGCGGGCGGAGGCGATGGCCGCCATCTCGGTGACGCGCACCACCTCCATTGCCAGGTTGCGATCCATCTTCTGTGCTCCTTCAAGGTCCTGCGTTCGGATTTTCCAGCAGCCGGGCCACGGACTCCGGCAACCGCGTGGGCTTGCCGTCGCGCCCCACGCACGCGTGGAGGGTACGACCGGTGCACAGCAACGTGCGCGGCTCGCCCTCGCGAAAAAGCTCGTAGGTGAACACGACCGAGGCCCGCCGCAACTCGCTCACGCTCGCGCGGATGACGAGCACGTCGTCGTAGCGCGCGGGCGCCTTGTACGCGCAGCTCGCCTCCGCCACGGGCAGCATCAGCCCGGAGCCCTCCAGCTCCCGGTAGCTGCCACCGCGCGCGCGGAAGAACTCGCTCCGGGCGAACTCGAAGTAGCGGAAGTAGTTCGCGTAGTACACGACACCCATCTGATCGGTGTCGCCGTAGATGACGCGAAGTCGGGCCTCGACCATGAGGGCGCGGACCGTAGCAGGGGGTGGGCGCCTGCGTCCAAGCCGCGACGAACCTTCTGGATTGCATCCACGCGGCCGGGCAGTGCAGCTTCTCGGACGTATGATTCGCGCCCTCGTCCTGACCGTGGTGCTGGCGTCGCTCCCCGCCGCCGCGCGTCCTCCCCGACTCACCCTGCTCATCACCGTGGACGCGCTCGGCAGCGACGTCCTGCTCCGCAACCGCCCCCGGCTCCAGGGCGGCTTGGGTCAACTGCTCGACAGTGGCGCCTACTTCCCGTACGCGCGCTATGGCTACGCGAAGTGCCGCACGGCGCCGGGCCACACCACGCTGGCCACCGGCGCCAACCCGTGGCGCCACGGCATCGTCGACAACCGCTGGTGGGACCGGGCCTCGGGCAAACGGGTCTATTCGTTCGTGGACCCGGCGCACCCGGTGCTGGAGGCCGCGTCCAAGCCGGGCCAGGACGCGAGCCCCGTCAACCTGATGGCGGAGACGCTGGCGGACCGGCTGCGCATGGCCACGCAGCAGCGCGGCAAGGCGGTGTCGGTGTCGCTCAAGTCCCGCTCGGCCATCGCCATGGCGGGCCGGCTGGGTCAGGCGTGGTGGTTCGACGAGGACAGCGGCAAGTTCGTCACCGGCACCTGGTACGCGAAGGAGTTCCCGCAGTGGCTCCAGCAGTTCAACGCGCGCAAGATTCCGGACCGGTCCTTCGGCAAGACGTGGGAGCTGTCGCGTCCGCGCGCCGAGTACGTGGGCGAGGATGACCTGCCCCACGAGGCGGACTCGTACGGCCTGGGCCGCGTGTTCCCCCACCCGCTCACGGGAGGGTTGAAGGCGCCGGGGACGGACTTCTACAAGGCGTTCGGCGTATCCCCGGACTCGCACGAGTTCCTCGTGGAGGCGGCCAAGGCGGCCATCGCCGGCGAGGGACTGGGCAAGGACGCGGTGCCGGACCTGCTCATGGTGAGCTTCAGCGGCACGGACAACGTGTTCCATGAGTACGGCCCGTACTCGTGGGAGATGCAGGACACGGTGCTGCGTTTGGACAAGGCCCTGGGGGAGCTCATCTCCGCGGCCGAGCGCGCGGCGGGCGGTCGCGCCAACCTGAGCATCGCGCTGGTGGCGGACCACGGCGGAGCGGCGGCGCCCGAGGAGTGGGCCGCGGCGGGACTGCCCGCGCAGCGGATGCACCCGAAGGCCATCAGCGAGGGAATCACGGCGATGGTGAAGGAGCGCTTCGGGCCGGATGTCACCGTGGCGATGGAGGAGCTAGACGTGTACCTGGGAGGCCCCGCGCTGGCGTCGGGCAAGGTGGATGGAGCCCAGGTGCGGCGCGCGGTGGTGGACTGGCTGAAGAAGCAGCCCATCGTGGTGGCGGCGGTGACGCGCGAGGAGCTGTTCTCCGCGCCGGACCCGGCGGGCCACCTGGCCACGCTGCGCAAGGGCTACTACCCGGAGCGCAGCGGCGACGTGCTCTACATGCTGGCCCCCTTCCAGGTCGTCTATTACGACGCGCAGGGCAGCACGCACGGCTCGCCGTACTCGTACGACTCGCAGGTGCCCGTGGTGTTCGCGGGCAAGGGCGTCAAGCCGGGCACGTACATGACGGAGCTGGACCCGGTGGACGTGGCGCCCACGCTCGCGGCGCTGATGGAGATGGGCATGCCCGCGTCGACGGAGGGCAAGCCCCGGGCGGAGATCCTCACCGGCAAGTGACGCGAGTCCCCGGTCCTAGGGGGTCTTCGCGATGAGCTTCTGGACGGCGTCGAGCTCCGCCTCCACCGACTGACGCTGGGTGGAGAGCTGCTGCAACTGGAGCTCGAACGCCTTGTCCACCTGCTGGATGTTCGCGATGCGCGACTCCAGCGTCCGTCCCTCGCGCGAGCCAGGCGGATGCTTCGCCGCCAGGTTGGACAAAACGCCAATCAGGTGGCTGAGCTGGTTGCGCGACTGGAGGATGTGCTGGGCCTGGAGCTCCAGCTCGGACTTCTTCGTGGTCAGCACCGACAGTCGCGCCTGCGAAGCCGCGAAGCCGGTGCGGGGCACGCTGGCCGTGGGCTGGAACGCGTCCTTGGGAGACGCGCTGGCCCTCGCCGGTGTCGGCGCCAGGGGCTTCGGGTCAGGCGGACGTGCGGGGACGGACGCCTTCGGCGGAATGTCCGGCAGCCCTCGGGCCCCGGGCTTCTTGGGAAACTTGATCATGGTCGGCTGGGGGATGACGGCGCGACGCTGGCCCTACGCTTCGAATCTTCACATCACGACATTTCCCGGCAACGCCCGCACACCACGAATGCCCACCACGCGACACCCTCGCCGCCCTTCGGAACGAGGATGAGGCCGACGCGTCCGTGGATCAACTTGTGGTCGCGAGGAACCGGTCCAGGACGCCATTCACCCACACAGGCGCATCGAGCTGGAGCCAGTGTCCGGTGACGGGTTCCACCTTCAGGCACGGCAGCTCGGACACCACGTGCTGGTACGCGTCCGGGCCCTGGTTGTGCGCCGTCACCACGGACAGCTTGGGCCCGGGGTAGGCCCGCAGCGCCGTCACCGGGTCGAACGTCAGCAGCGCGCCCAGTCCGGAGCGCACCGCGCGCCGCGGGGTTGCGCGCAGGCCCGCGAGCACCTGCGCCCGGACCTCCTCGCTGGACGGCGCGAGCATCGGCGCCCAGTACTCCTCCACCACGGACAGCCACGCGTCCGAGCCCAGCACCGCCATCAGCCCCTGGGCCTGCTCGGCGGGAATCTGGCGACCGTCGGAGGCGGGGTCCAACAGCAGCAAGCCCGCCACGCGCGAGGGGTTCGCCGCCGCGTACGCCGCGCACACCGCGCCGCCCAGGCTGTGTCCCACGAGCACGAACCGCTCCAGCTTCAACCCCTCCACCACCGCGGCCACATCCGAGGCGAAGTCCTCGACGGTGGCATCCGCGGCCTGCGTGAGCTCGGACTGGCCGTGGCCGCGCAGGTCCAACGCGAGCGCGCGACGCGACGTGCGCAGGTGCTCCAGCTGCGCGCGCCAGTGCTTCGTGCTCCCGGCGCTCGAGTGGACGAACACCACCGGAAGCCCACCCACGCCACCATCATCCACGTACAGCTCACCCGCCGTGCCCTTCATGACGACCTCCAGGAATCGAGAGCGCGTCCAGCCGCGCCATGAATCCTTGAGTACGCCCCATCCCTGTCAGAATCTGTCACCAAATGACACGAGTCAGCCGAGTGATGCGTCTGGTGGACTTCCTGCGGGGGCGCGAGGCCACCACCGTGGGGGAGATTGCCTCCGCGCTGGAGGTGAGCGAGCGCACCGTCCACCGGGACCTCGCGACGCTGCGCGGGCAGGGCCTGCCCATCGCCAGCGACACGGGCCCTGGAGGTGGCGTGCGCCTGGAAAGGGACAGGGGCGTCACCGCCGTCCACCTGTCCGTGGAGGAGGTCGTCTCGCTGTGGCTGATGGCGAGCCTGTCCTCGACGGGGAGCGCGCTGCCGTGGGGGGACGCGGCGCGCTCGGGGCTCGACAAGCTCTTCGCCAGCGTGCCGAAGGAGCGCGCACGCGGCATGCGCGAGCTCTGTCGACGCGTGGTGGTGGGGAAGCCCGCGACGGAGCGGGTGCTGGCGGAGCTGGGGACTCCGCCCCGGGAGCTGCTCGCCGTGTTCGAGCAGGCCTTCCGTGAGCAGGTGTGCCTGTCCTTCGACTACGTGGACCGGCATGGGAAGAAGAGCCGCCGGTGCGTCGAGCCGCACGGGCTGCTCGTCGAGGCGCCCGTCTGGTACGTGCTCGCGCGCGACGTGGAGAAGTCCGCGGCGCGGATGTTCCGGATGGACCGCATCCAGCGGCCCCGCCGCGTGCCCGGGCGCCACTTCACGCCCGACATGGAGGGGTTGCAGGCCCAGGCCCTCGCCCAGAAAGGCAAGGGCCCGGAGCAGTGACGCTCAGCCCTGCGTGGGCGTCGCGCGCGGACGACGCGGCTTCTTGGTGCTGGTGATCTCCAGCGACAGGTCCATGGCCCGCGCCGAGTGCGTCAGCGCGCCCATGGAGACGAAGTCCACGCCCATCTTCGCCAGCCGGGGCAGCCGGTCCAGCGTGACGCCACCGGAGACCTCGAGAGGCACGCGGCCCCCCGCGAGCTTCACGGCCTCGCGAATCTGCGCGTCGTCCATGTTGTCGAGCATCACCACGTCCGCCCCACCCTCCAGGGCCTCCGCGAGCTGCTTGAGGTTGGTGACCTCGATTTCAATCTTGCACAGGCGCGGGCCATTGGCCTTGGCGCGCTTGAGCGCCTCGGAGATGGAGCCGCCCACCGCCGCGATGTGGTTGTCCTTGATGAGGACGCCATCGAAGAGGCCGAAGCGGTGGTTGGTGGCGCCGCCCATGCGGACGGCGTCCTTGGCCAGCACGCGCATGCCCGGCGGCGTCTTGCGCGTGTCCAGCACCTGCATCTTCGAGCCACGCACCGACGTCATCGCCTGCTGAGCCAGGGTGGCGATGCCGGCGGCGCGCTGCACGAGGTTGAGCGCGGTGCGCTCGGCGGCGAGCAGGGAGCGCAGCCGCCCGTGACATCGGGCGGCCACGACCTTGGGTTTGATCTCCTGGCCGTCCTGGCGGACCAGCTCCACCTCGACGTCCGGGTCGACCTTGTGAAAGACGCGCGTGAAGGCCTCCAGCCCCGCGAGGACCAACTGCTCCTTGGCGACCAGCTCAGCGCTTCCCTCCGCGTCGGGAGGGATGAGCGCTTGCGAGGTGACGTCTCCCGCCGCCCCCAGGTCTTCGTCGAGGGCGAGGTCGATGAGCCGATCCAGGTAATCCTGCTGCACGTCTCCTCCTGCTACCGCCGGGCCTTCGCCCGTGCCGAGGGCTTCGCCCGGGTGACCTTCTTGGCCGCCGCCTTCCGGGCGGAGGCCTTCTTCGCGGTGGCCTTGCCACCCGTCTTCTTGCCCGCCGACTTCGCGGGGGCCTTCTTCGCCGGGGCGCCCTTCTTCGCGGCGGCCTTGCCCGTGGCCTTCTTCCCCGTGGCGCCTTTCTTCGCGGCGGCCTTGCCCGCGGACTTCGCGCCAGCCTTCTTGGCCGGGGCCTTGCCCGCCGACTTCGCGCCGGCCTTCTTCGCAGCGGCCTTGCCCGTGGACTTCGCGCCGGTCTTCTTCGCAGCGGCCTTGCCCGTGGACTTCGCGCCAGCCTTCTTGGCCGGGGCCTTGCCAGCGGACTTCGCGCCGGCCTTCTTCGCCGGAGCCGAGTCCGCGGGCTTCGCGGGAGCCTTCTTCGTCGGGGCCGTCACCACGAACTCCGCGCCCGGAGGCGCCACGTCCGCGCCGGCCTTCTTCGCGGCCACCCCACCCGGAGGCGTGGGCTTGGGCGCGGCGGGCTTCTTCGCCGGAGCCGCCTTGGCGACAGGGGCCGGAGCCTCCGTCGGGGGCGGGAACGTCGTCGCGCTGGGAGCCCCGTCGTCGGCCTGCGCCTTGGCCTTCTTGGGCTTCTTCTCTGCCTTGGGAGCATCGGCGGGAGCCTCGCGGCCATCGCCGCCCTCCTTCGCCTTGCCGAACTCGCGCATCGCGTCGTCCACGAGCCCCATGCTCATGTACGCGACGCCCAGGTCGTGGTGGTCAGAGGGAGACAGCCCCTCCTTCGTCCCCTCGCGCAGCTTCGCGAGCGCGTCCTGGACCTGGGGGTCCGTCTGGGGCACCTGGCCCTCGTCCCCTCCCATCTCACCCTTCAGCTCCTGGCCCAGGTCGACGCCGCCCGTCTCTTGCTTCGACGGGGCGACCTTCACCTGGGCCGGCTCGGAGGGGGAGGCACTCTCCTCGTCAGGACTTGTGGTGCTCTCGGACGGCAGGTTCTCGGGCATGGAGGGCTCCGGGGCAATCCGCTGCAGGTGATCTTCGAGCTTGGCCTTGCGCTCCTTCAACTCCTCCACGCGGGCGCGATCCTTCTCCACCACGTCCGGAGGCGCCTTGGCCACGAAGTTGGGGTTGTCGAGCTTGCGAAGGACGCTGGCCGCTTCCTGCTCGGCGCGGGCGATCTCCTTGCGCAGCCGGTCCCGCTCCGCGTCCAGGTCGATGAGCCCGGCCAGCGGAACGTAGATCTCCAGGTTCGTCGCCACGAAGGCCGCGGCCTGGGGAGGCTTGGCGCCCGGCGGGCCCACCTGGACGTCGGACAGGCCAGCCAGCGGCAGCAGGTAGCCCCGCCACCGCTCGAGCAGCTCGCGCGTGCGCGCGTCCGGGCTCTGCACCACGGCCTTCAGCTTGGTGGCCGGCGGCAGGTTGCTCTCACCGCGGATGGTGCGCAGCCCCTCGATGGCCGCGATGACCGGCGCCATCTCCGACTCGGCCGCCTCGTCCACCAGCGCCGCGTCCGGCTCCGGGTAGGAGGCAATCATGATGCTCTCCGTCGGCCGGGACATCGGCAGCTTCTGCCAGATCTCCTCGGTGATGAAGGGCATGAACGGGTGCATCAGCCGCAGCACGCGGTCCAACGCGTACACCAGCACCGCGCGCGTGGTGTCCTTCGCCGTCGCGTCGTCGCCGTACAGCGAGGGCTTCGACAGCTCGATGTACCAGTCGCACAGCTCCGCCCAGAGGAACTGGTAGAGCGTGGAGGCGGCCTCCGCGAAGCCGTAGACCTCCAGCGACGCGCGGGCCTCCGTCGTCGCCCGCTGCAGGCGCGAGAGGATCCACCGGTCCGCCAGCGTCAGCGGCAGCTCCTTCGGCGAGCGGCCGTCGTACTGGTACCCGCCGCCCATGTTCATCAGGGCGAAGCGGCTGGCGTTCCACAGCTTGTTGCAGAACGCCTTGTAGCCGGCGAGCCGGTCCATCGACAGCTTGATGTCGCGGCCCTGCTGGGTGAGCGAGGCGAGCGTGAAGCGCAGCGCGTCCGCGCCGAACGCGGGCATGCCCTGCGGGAACTTGTTCTTCAGCGTCGCGTTGAGCTGCTCGGGCTTGGCGCCGAGGATGACGTCCAGGGGATCGATGACGTTCCCCTTCGTCTTGGACATCTTCTCGCCCTTCTCGTCGCGCACCATCGCGTGCAGGTACACGGTGCGGAAGGGCACATCGCCCATGAAGTGCAGGCCCATCATCATCATCCGGGCGACCCAGAAGAAGATGATGTCGTGGCCCGTCTCCATGACGGACGTCGGGTAGAAGGTCTTCAGCTCCGCCGTGTCGCGCGGCCAGCCCAGCGTGGAGAAGGGCCAGAGCGCGGACGAGAACCAGGTGTCCAGCACGTCCGGGTCCTGGATGAAGCTCTTGCCGCCGCACTTGGGGCAAGCCTCGGGCGCGGTGCGCGCGACGATGGGCTCCGCGCGAGCGAAGTCCACGCCGCCCACCTTCACCGTCGGCGCATCCAGCGGGAGGTCGGTGTCGTCACCCTGACGAGGGCTGCAAGACGTGCAGTAGTACGCGGGAATCTGGTGGCCCCACCACAGCTGGCGGCTGACGCACCAGTCGTGGATGTTGCGCATCCAGTGGAAGTACGTGTTCGTCCACGACTCGGGGACGAACTTCGTGCGGCCCTGCTCCACCGCCTCGATGGCCGGGCGCGCCAGCGGCTCGATCTTCACGAACCACTGCGGCGACAGGCGCGGCTCCACCACGGTGGTGCAGCGCTGGCAGGTGCCGACGTTCAGCTTGTGCGGCTCCTCCTTCTCCAGGAGCCCCTGCTCCTGCAGATCCGCGAGCACCGCCTTGCGCGCCTCGAAGCGGTCCATGCCAGCGTACTTGCCGGTGTCCTTCGTCATCCGCGCCGACTCGTCCAGGATGGACAGCATCGGCAGTTTGTGCCGCAGGCCCGTCTGGTAGTCGTTGAAGTCGTGCGCGGGCGTGACCTTCACCACGCCGGTGCCGAACTTCGGGTCCACCAGCTCCGCGTCCGCGATGATGGGAATCTCGCGGCCCGTCAGCGGCAGCACCACCTGCTGGCCGGCGAGCCCCAGGTAGCGCTCGTCCTCGGGGTGGATGGCGACGGCGGTGTCGCCCAGCATCGTCTCCGGGCGCGTCGTCGCCACGGTGAGCGTGCGCTCGCTGTCCTTGATGGGATAGCGGATGTGCCAGATGGAGCCGTTCTTCTCCTCGTGCTCGACCTCCAGGTCGCTCAGCGCCGTGCGGCACGAGGGACACCAGTTGATGAGCTTCTGGGCCCGGTACATCAGGCCCTCTTCGTACAGCCGGACGAAGACCTCGCGCACCGCGGCCGACGACTGGTCGTCCATGGTGAAGCGCTCGCGGCTCCAGTCCAGCGACGCGCCCAGGAAGCGGTGCTGCTCGCCGATGCGGGCGCCGTACTTGCCCTTCCACGTCCAGACGCGCTCCAGGAACTGCTCGCGGCCCAGGTCGTGGCGGCTCTTGCCCTCGGTCTTCTTGAGCTCCTTCTCCACCACCATCTGCGTGGCGATGCCGGCGTGGTCCGTGCCCGGCAGCCAGAGCGCGTTGAAGCCGCTCATCCGCTTCCAGCGCGTGAGGATGTCCTGGATGGTCGCGGTAAGCGCGTGGCCGATGTGCAGGCTGCCCGTGACGTTGGGCGGCGGCAGGACGATGGAGAAGGCGGGCTTGTCGGAGGTCGCCGCGGCGCGGAAGTAGTCGCGCTCGAGCCAGAAGGCATAGAGGCGAGCCTCGACCTCGGTGGGCTCGTAGGCCTTGGACAGTTCGGTCGTGTCGGTCATTGAAGACGGCCAGCCCCCCTGAGGGGGGCCGGCAAAGGTCAAGGGGTTACGGCGCGGGGCGCCTCAGTGCTGGGTCTCTCGGTCCTTGATGAGCCGCTCGAGCTCCTCACGGATGATGGTCTCCGCCAGCTGCGGTACGACCTCCCAGGCAATCTTCTCGATGACCTCGCGCGACGCCTTGGACAGCGCCTCGCGAAGCAGGGCCTCGCCCCCATCCGACGATGTGGGACGCGCCGTGGCGGCCGGACGGGCCACCGGAGCGGGCGCCGTCGGCGGGCCACCGATGTCGAGGGAGATCTCCTCGGCGCCGCTGGTGTCCGGCAGCGAGTCCTCGATGCTGATGGCCGGCTGGGCGGCCACCGGCGCCGCCGGAGCCCCCAGGCCGAACGGATCCCGGTTGCGAGCCGCCGGCTGCGTCGCCCCACCCCCCGCGATGGGAGGCAGCGGCGTGGCACCCGGCGGACGGGGCAGCCCACCCGGCATGCCCGGCCCGGGCGCGCCCGGACGACCGGCCATGCCCGGAGCACCAGGCCCCGGAGGCATCCCCGGACGCGGCGGCATGCCCGGCGCGGGAGCCCCCGGCGGAGGCGGGACACCCGGACGACCCACGGCGCCCGGCGGCATGCCCGGCCCCGGAGGACGCGGAGCGCCAGGGCCCGGCGGCATCCCGGGGCCAGGAGGACGCGCCATGCCCGGCCCCGGCGGCATGCCCGGACCCGGAGGACGCGGAGCGCCAGGACCCGGCGGCATGCCAGGGCCAGGAGGACGCGCCATGCCCGGCGGCATGCCCGGACCCGGAGGACGCGGAGCGCCAGGGCCCGGCGGCATCCCGGGGCCAGGAGGACGCGCACCCGGCGCCGGCGGCACGCCCGGACGGGCGGCCACGGGAGGCGCGGCGGCGGGGGCCGGCTGCGGCGCGACGGGCGTGGCGGAGGGACGAATCACCTGCGTGGCGACAGAAGCCGGCAGGGTGTTGGACTTCTGGCCGACCAGCGCCTTCACCTTGTCGAGCAGCACCTGGCTCTCGAAGGGCTTGGTGATGTGGTCGTCGGCGCGGGCCGCGCGGGCGCGGTTCTCGTCGAAGGCCTCGAAGGTGCCCGCCAGCAGCATGACCGGGATGCCCTGCGTGGCCGGGTCGTTCTTCAGCGCCTCGCAGACCTCGTAGCCGCTCTTGCCCGGCATCATCACGTCGGCCAGGACGACGTCCGGACGCAGCTCGCGGCTGCGCGAGATGGCGTCCAGCCCGTTGTCGACCGCGGTCACCTGAAAGTCCTCGGTCGCGAAGATCATGCCGATCACCTTGCGGATGGTGAGCGAGTCATCGGCGACCAGCAGATTCTTGGGCATCGGTATCGGGCCTCGGGGGCGTCGGACCCCCTGAATTCGTTGAGGAATCCGGCCGTGAAAACCTGCTTCACGGCACGGTATCAAGCCTGGCAGCTTACGGTTCGCGCTCCGGGACGATCAAGAAAACATGCGCTGCAGGTCGAGGAACAGCACCGGCTCCGCCAACCCGGGCACCCGGAAGGTCCCCGCCGTCTCGTCCGGCTCGAAGCGCTGCAGCACTCCGAGCACCCGCGTGGCCGTCAGCCCCACGTGACGTCCCGCCAGCTCCGCCAGGAGGAAGAACGGCTCCGGCGCGGGGGGCGTGCCGAGCAGTGCCGGAACCGAACAGATGGGCCACAGGACCTGGGCATGCGGGAAGATACCGGCGACCGGCCCGCTCTGCACGGGCAGGACGCTGAAAGCCTCGCCCCGCTCCACCACCTGGGACACGAAGGCCAGGGGGACGCCGAACAGCCGCCCCTGTGACTCGAAGACCAGCGCCCGCTCGGGCACGGACTCGGCCCAGTGCACGGGGCGCGGGGGAGCAGGCGTCGCGCGGGGGCCCACCCGGTGCGGCAGCGCCTCCGCGATGAGCTCCAGGTACAGCCGGTCCTTGTGCAGCACCGCCCCCCGGCTCAACGGCGCCAGCGAGTCCGCCAGCCCCGGCGGCAACAGGAAGAACGGCGCGCGCGCCACGTCCGCCACCTCCACCACGGAGCGCACTCGCACCGCGAGCGTGGGGCTCACATCCAGCACCACCACCATGCCCGCGTCCGGCTCCGGCGCGCCGCCGAGCAGCGCCGCAAGGTCCTTCACTTCCAGCACGCCTCGCAAGTTGCTGCCATTGCCACCGGGCATCGCCACTTCCATGACGGATGTGGCTTCCACGGCATAGCGGGTCTCCCCGGCTTCGACGAGCAAGCAGAGACGGCGACCGCTTTCGAAGGGCGACACGGGGCGCGACCCTAGCAGCGTTCCATGGGGGGTGCTAAGCCATGCGGGAGATGGCGCGCATTCTCCTCGTCGACGACGAAAAGATCGCCCGCACCCTCTACGGCGACTACCTCACGGCCGTGGGCCACACCGTCACGGCGGTGGCCACGTTCCTGGAGGCCCGACAGGCGCTCGCCGCGGACCGGTTCGACGCGGTGGTGACGGACCTCATCCTCCCCGGTGGCGACGGCATGGAGGTGCTCCGGCACGTGCGGGAGCGGCATCCGGGCGTGGAGGTGGTGGTCATCACCGGTCTGGACAAGGTGGACCCCGCCGTGCGCGCCATCAAGAGCGGCGCGGCGGAGTACCTGGTCAAGCCCGTCGCGCCCGAAGCCCTCCAGCACGCGGTGCGCCGCGCGCTCACCACCCGCGAGCTGATGCAGGAGAACGCCTCGCTGCGCCGGCACGTCGCGCTGCTCGAGGCCGGTCAGCGCCTGGCCACCACGCTGGACCGCGAGAAGCTCGCCGTCGCCACCACCAGCGCGCTGGAGACCATGGCGCACGCCAACGGCATCGTCCTCTTGGAGCGCGACGCCAACCTGGGCCTGCGCGCCCAGGGCACGCGGGGGCTCCCCGAGGGCACCGAGGAGGCGCTGGTGGCGTGGCTGCGCGAGCAGCTCCTCCACGGCAAGGCGCCCAGCGACTCGGAGATGCTGGATGTCCCCTTCCAGCGCGTGAGCTCCTTCCCGGCCATCGAGTCGAACACGGTGCTGGGGCACGCGGTGCTATTCTACTCGGACGCGCGCGCCACGGACGGCGGCGCCGAGGCCGCCAGCTACCTGGTGCGCAACTGGGCGCTGGCCCTGCGCAACCTGGACCGCTTCGCGGCGGTGGAGGACCTGGCGTACGTCGACGACCTGACGCGCCTGTTCAACACGCGCTACCTGCACCTGGTGCTGGACCGCGAGGTCCAGGCGTCCATCCAGACGCAGCGTCCCTTCAGCCTGCTGTTCCTGGACCTGGACCACTTCAAGTCCATCAACGACAACCACGGACACCTGGTCGGCTCCAAGCTGCTGGTGGAGACCGCGCGCGTGGTGAAGGGCTGCGTGAGAGACCACGACGTGGTGGCGCGCTACGGCGGCGACGAGTACGTGGTGCTGCTGCGCAACACCGACTCGGGCGGCGCGCTCAAGGTGGCCGAGCGCATCCGGCGCACCATGGAGACGCACCAGTTCCTCGCGCGCGAGGGGCTGTCGCTCAAGCTGTCCACGTGTATCGGCGTGGCGAGCTTCCCGGAGCACGCACGGGACAAGGCCACGCTGCTGGATTTGTCGGACCGGGCGATGTACCGCGGCAAGCGCGGCACCCGAAACGTGGTCTACATGGCCGCGCAGGACCTGGAGGCCCCCCCGGCCGAGCGGCGCCAGGGGAGCAGCGGCGCCTGAGCTTCAGGGCCGCATGTTCCCCACGGTGAGGCGCTTGACGATGCTGGGCTCGGGGGCCTCGGCGCCGCCCTTGCCTTCCTTGCCCACTGCCTCCACGGACTCATGCGGGGCACCGGAGATGATGAGCTTGAACTTCTCCACGGCCTCCTGGGCGTGCTGGGCCTGCTCCGGGTCCAGCCGGGCGATGAGCTGCCAGAAGAGGGCGGCGTGCTCGCGCTCCTCATCCATGACGTGACGGAGGACGGCCTTGGCCTCCTCGTTGTCGGTGGCGTCGATGTGGGCGGCGTAGAGGTTGATGGCGTCCAGCTCCGCCTCGATGTTGAGCCGGATGGAGCGCGCGAGCTCGGAGTCGGTCATCTTCCGGGGCACGAGCGAATGGAACGGGTCGGTCTGCGGCATTGAGGCCCTCCGAGGCCTACCGGCGGCGTCCAGTCCAGGGGAGGCTGGGGCCGCGAGGCGAACGCTCGGAGCATCCGTGTCCCCGGGGAGTCGGTCAACGGAATCCCTCCTGGTGCGTTGCGTGGAGCCGCCCGCCTCCGTCATGCTCTTCACATGGAGATACCCGCGCCGCTCGCCCAACTGCTCCAGGCCCTGGATGCGGGGGACCTGCCAGCCGCGCGTGCGGCCGCGGCGGCCTTCCAGCGCTCGGGACTCCACTCCACCCAGCTCGCCGCCGAGGTGCTGCACGAGCTGCGGCAGCCGTTGCTCGGCGTGAAGGCGTATGCACAACTGCTCGCCGAGGACCGTGGCCCCACGGGTCCCTTGCGGCTGCTCATGTCGCAGGTGGAGCGGATGGAGCAGATCGTCTCCGACTACATCCGCCTGGCAAGCGAGCGGCCCGCGCCGCAGCAGCGCCTGTCGCTCGCCGCGCCCATCTGGGCCGCCGCGAGGCTCTTCAGCGTCAACCCGGACTCGGCGCGAATCTCACTGGAGGTCGAGGCGCCCGAGGACATCTTCGCGCAGGGCAACGCGCGGCTCATCGAGCAGCTCACGCTGAACCTGCTCAACAACGCGCGCGACGCGATGTCGGGGCGCGGGCGGGTGAAGGTGGTGCTCACGCGCGAGGGCTCGGCGCCGGTGCTGTACGTGGCGGACTGGGGCCCGGGCATCCCCGACGAGCTCAAGGAGCGCATCTTCGAGCCGTACGTCACCGCCAGCAAGCGGGGCACGGGGCTGGGGTTGTCGGTGTGTCGGCGCATCGCGCAGGAGCACCACGCGCGCATCGACCTGGCGCCGCAGGGCGCGATTCGGGACGTGCCGCCGCCGGCGACGGTGTTCCGGGTGCTCTTCCCCGCGACCGAGGCGGCGCCCGGGCGGCGCAAGCGGCTGTTGGTGGTGGATGACGAGACCATCATCCGCATGGTGTTCCGCGACTTGATGAGCAAGGAGTGCGAGGTCATCGAGGCCGCGAGCGGCGAGGAGGCGCTGGACCTGCTGCGCGAGGCGCCGGTGGACCTCATCGTCACGGACAAGAACCTGCCGGGCCTGTCCGGGCTGGAGCTGGCGCAGCAGGCGCGGCGGCTGTCCGCGACGTCGCGGGTGATTTTGATGACGGGCTATCCGTCGCTGGTGACGACGCAGCAGGCGCTGGAGCTGGGCGTGGTGGACTACCTGCTCAAGCCCTTCGATGACATCCGCGAGGTGCGCAACCTGCTGCGCGCGACGCTCGCGGCGCCGCCGGCCCAGCCTGGGGCCGCGACGCAGGTGAAGCGGGTGGACGTGCTCGAGGACAACCCGACCACGGCGGCGCAGATCGCCGAGGCGCTGGAGTTGGTGGGCTTGGAGGCGCGCATCCTCCCCACGTCGGAGCTCATCGCGTTGGAGCAGCCCGCGGGTGTGGTGGTGAGCTGGGACTTCTCGCCGGCGTACGGGCGCAAGGCGCTGGAGCTGGGCAAGGCGCTGGCGCAGGGCGCGCCCTTCGTTGTGCTCGCCGAGCACCTGACGATGGAGACGGCGCTGGAGTCGCTGCGCGCGGGAGCGGCGGCGTGCCTGCCGAAGTTGTTGTCCGATACCACGGCGCTCAGCCGTGAGCTGAGCCGCGCGTTCAAGAAAGGCGTCCCATGAGACTCGCGCTCCTGTCCGTCCTGTTGCTGGGTGTGGCGTGTTCCTCGGACAAGCCCCCGGTGCAGGGCGAACCGGACGCGAGCGGGCCCGTGGATTCGGGCTCGGATGCTGGGAGTGACGCAGGTTCCGACGACGATGGTGGAACGGGCGCCGATGACGGTGGCTCGACGGGAGACGGCGGCACCGGCTCGCCGGATGCGGGCTCTGGCGAGGAGGACGCGGGGAGCTGCGAGCCCCCTGCCTCGGTGCGCGAATCCCTGCTCGTCCCTGGGCTGAACAATCCGCGCAGGCTCGCGGTGGACGCGACCGACATCTACATCTCCGAGTCGCACTCGCTGCGTCCGAGCCAGACCGAGGGCAACGGGCAGATCCTCCGGGTCCCCAGGTCGGGAGGCGAGGTGGCGACGGTGGCGAAGGGCTTCATTGCCCCCAACGCCATCGCAGTGAACACGCAGTTCGTCTTCGTGTTGGACCAGACGGGACTGTGGCGCGTGGACAAGGCCACGGGCGCGCGCGGCACGGTGCCCATCGAGGCCTCGGTGCCGGATGTCATCTCCAGCGGGACGGACGTTCGCCTCGGACGGCTGGCCGGGCGTGACTACGTCGTGGTCGCGACGGGAGCACGGCGGCTCGTGCGCGTGGACGCGACGGGGAGCGCGTCCTCGTCACTGGTGCTGTACGAGGGCCCCGCCGGTACCCAGGTCCGTGGTGCGCGGATCGACGGCACGGACGTGTGGTTCCTCGTGACGGGGAACACGGAGCCGGGTCTCTACCGCGTCCCGTTGGACCTGGAAACTCCAGCAGCGCGCGTGAATGCGAGCATCACCTCGGGCACCTCGCTGGAGCTGACGCCCACGCGCTTCCTCATCACCGAGGGAGGCGGCGGCACGGGCCGTGTCCTCGCGTTGCCGAGGGCCGGTGGCGAGGCACGTGTGCTCGCGGACGGGCTGCAGGGTCCCCTCTTCCCCGTCGAGCTGCATGGCGCCGTGTACTTCAAGGAGTCCGTGGCGGGTGACGCGGGCTTCCTGCGCCGGGTGCGCGGGTGCCCGGCGAACACCACCGACTCTGTCGGTCCCGTGGGCACGGGCCCCGGTGGCCTCATCGTGGACGGAGACACGCTGCTCTTCACTTCGCAGGAGAGCGGCACCGGGGGTGCGGTCGGCCGCGTGCCCTGACGCGGCCCCGCCTCGCGTCGGTCCCATCGCCGCCGAGGCGCGTCAGGCCACGTGCCCTGACGCCGGCCCCTCCTCGCGTCGGTCCCGTCTTCCCTCAGGCGCTGCGGGCCGCGGGGCCTGATGCGCACCAGCCTTGCCTGGGTTCCGTCCATAGCCGGGGGCGCAGCAGTCCTTGTGCCCTGACGTGCGCACCAGCCTCGCGTTCGTTCCGTCCGGCCGAAGGACATGTGCCTTGATGCGCTGTCGGCAAGCGTCGGTCCTGCCCTCACGCGAGGCCCGGTGGGCCACGAGCCATGACGCGCACCCGCCTCACGCCGGCTCTTCCCTCAACTTGGGCCGCGGGCCCCTGACGCACGGGTCGTCCCCTCCCCCGCCAAAAACAACGGCCCCGGTGCCTCACAAGAGGCAACCGGGGCCGAGGTCGGCTCACCCACCGCGTCCCCGAGCGCGATGCCCGGGGCGCGGAGCGTGGCTCAGTACTCCATGTCGTCGCCGCCGTAGTCCGGCATCCCGCCGCCGGCGCCGCCGGCCTTGGACTTGCCCTTCGGACGCTCGGCCACCATGGCCTCGGTGGTCAGCAGCAGCGAGGCGACGGAGGCGGCGTTCTGCAGCGCGGTGCGCTCTACCTTCGTCGGGTCGATGACGCCGGCCTTCTCCAGGTCCTCGTAGGTGTCCGTGCGGGCGTTGTAGCCGAACGCGCCCTTGCCCTCGCGCACCTTGTTGATGACCACGGCGCCCTCGACGCCCGCGTTGCTGGCGATCTTCCGCAGCGGCTCCTGGAGCGCGCGGCGGATGATCTCCACGCCGAAGTTCTGCTCACCACCCGGCTTGAGCGCCTCCAGCGCGTTCAGCGTGCGCAGGTACGCCACGCCGCCGCCCGGGACGATGCCCTCCTCGACGGCCGCACGGGTCGCGTGCAGCGCGTCCTCGACGCGGGCCTTCTTCTCCTTCATCTCCACTTCGGTCGCCGCGCCGACGTTGATGACGGCCACGCCGCCCACCAGCTTCGCCAGACGCTCCTGGAGCTTCTCGCGGTCGTAGTCGCTCGTCACGGCGTCGATCTGCCCGCGGATGAGCTTGATGCGACCCTCGATCTCCTCCTTCTTGCCGTTGCCATCGACGATGGTGGTGTTGTCCTTGTCCACCGTGATGCGCTTGGCGCGGCCCAGCTCGGCGAGCGTCAGCTTCTCGTACGTGTGACCCAGCTCCTCGCTCACCACCATGCCGCCCGTCAGCGTGGCGATGTCCTTGAGCATCTCCTTGCGGCGGTCACCGAAGCCCGGCGCCTTCACCGCCGCCACGTTCAGCACGCCGCGGATCTTGTTGACGACGAGCGTGGCCAGCGCCTCGCCCTCGATGTCGTCCGCGATGATGAGCAGGGGCTTGCCGGAGCGCGCGACCTGCTCGAGGATGGGAATCATGTCCTGCATCGAGGAGATCTTCTTCTCGCTGATGAGGATGTAGGGGTCGTCGACCACGACCTCCATGCGCTCGCGGTTCGTCACGAAGTACGGCGAGACGTAGCCGCGGTCGAACTGCATGCCCTCCACGACGTCGAGCGTCGTCTCGAGGCCCTTGGCCTCCTCGACGGTGATGACGCCCTCCTTGCCCACCTTCTCCATCGCGTCCGCGATGATGGTGCCGATGGTCTCATCCCCGTTCGCGGAGATGGTGCCCACCTGGGCAATGGCCTTCTTGTCGGACGTGGGCTTGGAGATCTTCTTGAGCTCCTCCACCACCACCTCGACGGCCTTGTCGATGCCGCGCTTGAGGTCCATCGGGCTGTGGCCCGCGGCCACCAGCTTCAGGCCCTCCTCGTAGATGGCGCGCGCGAGCACCGTCGCCGTCGTCGTGCCGTCGCCCGCCTTGTCGGAGGTCTTCGACGCGACCTCCTTCACCATCTGCGCGCCCATGTTCTCGAACTTGTTCTCGAGATCGATCTCCTTGGCGACGGTGACGCCGTCCTTGGTGACCGTGGGCGAGCCGAAGCTCTTCTCGATGACCACGTTGCGGCCCTTGGGACCCAGCGTCACCGCGACCGCATCCGCCAGCGTACGAACGCCGCGCAGGATGGCCTCACGGGCGGACTGGTGGAAGAAAATCTCCTTCGCTGCCATCGCAACCTCCTGAAGTTACTTGGAATTTTTGTGGGTACAACGCAGGCCGTTAGCACTCGGCCCTGGCGAGCGCCAACATAAGGGGCGGGGCAACGATGTCAACCGAGAAGGGCGGACGTGTGGGCGAGCGGACGGCCCGCCGCGTCCTTGGGACAGGGGCGGCCGGGACTACTCGGCGAAGCGCACCAGGGTCAAAAGCTGACCCATGTCCAGGGGCTTGTTGAGGGTGAGGGCCACGCCCTTGCGCAGGCCCTTCTCGGTGACGTTGCCGTCGGTGCTGGCCGTCATGAGGAGCACCGGGATGGCCTGGAAGCGGGGGTCGGCCTTGAGCATCTCCGTGAAGGCGATGCCGTCCAGGTGGGGCATGATGTAGTCCGTGATGACCATGCCCACCTCGTTGCGCTCCATGATGTCGAGCGCCTGGAGGGCGTCGGACGCCGAGTACACGGTGTACCCATGCATCTCCAGGAAGCGAGAGAGCAAGGTGCACAGCTCGAGATCGTCGTCGACGACAAGGATGTTCACAGGACGGAATGCCGCACCAACAGGGCGCTGAACCGTAACAGCCGCCCCTGTCGTTGACAACGCACAGCGGGCCTTCTTATGAGCCGGGCCATGGAGAAGCGGACCGGGAAGGCATCGGGGTCGGGGGACCCGAGGGTGCGGTTGGAGGCGGTGGCGGACGCCTTCGAGGCGGGCGATTTCGAGGGCGCCCTGGGACAGGTGGAGGGTCTGCTTTCGGACGCGCCGGAGCTGCCGGAGGCCCTGCACTACCGGGCCGCGGCCCTCACGGAGCTGGGGCGCCTGGAGGAGGCCGGCCGCGCCTTCGGCCTGGCGCTGAAGGCCGCCCCCGAGGACCTGGAAATCCTGCTGGGCGCCGCGGACTGCCTGGTGTGCCGGGCGGGCGAGGACCGCGAGGCGGTGGAGGAGGGCCTGGAGCTGTGCGCGCGGGGCAAGCGCCTGGCGCAGCGCGAGCAGGACGTGGAGATGCTCTACGAGTTCCTGCTCCTGGAGGGCATGGGGCTCAACCAGATGGGCGAGTGCGAGCAGGCCCTGGTGAGCCTGGACGCGGCGCTCGGGCACATGCCGCGCTCGGTGGACGCGAGGCTGGAGCGGGGCATCGCCCTGTTCGAGCTGTGCCGCTTCGACGACGCGCGCGGAGCCTTCGAGGCGGTGCTCAAGGACATGCCGGACGAGCCGTGGGCGCACCACTACCTGGGGCTGATGGCGGAGCGGCGTGGGGACGAGAAGGAGGCGAAGAAGCGCTTCGCGCGGGCGCAGGCGCTGGTGCCCGAGGAGTTCCCTCCCCCGGTGGCGCTGGGCGAGGCGGAGTTCGACCGCGCGGTGGAGGACGCGGTGAAGGCGCTGCCCCAGCACGCCAAGCAGTACCTGGACAACGTCACCATCGCGGTGGAGGACCTCCCGTCGGATGAGGACCTGTTGGGGCAGGACCCGCCCCTGTCACCGAGCATCCTCGGCGTGTTCCGTGGGACGCCCGTGGGCGAGCGCAGCGTGACGAGCGCGTATGACCACCTCACCGCGTCCATCGTGCTCTACCAGAAGAACCTGGAGCGCTTCGCGAAGACGCGCGAGGAGCTCATCGAGCAGATTGGAATCACGGTGATGCACGAGGTTGGTCACCTCATGGGGTTGGACGAGGACGACCTGTGGCAACGGGGGCTGGACTGACGGTGGCCGAGCGCGGCGCCTTCATGGCGGCGAGCGTCTGGCGGATGCCCTCTGCGTAGGGCGTCTTGGGGACGTCGCCGAGCAGGTGGCGCAGCTCCGAGTCGTCCATGAGCACGGGGGTGGTGAGCAGGTAGTGCATCTCCACCAGCTCGCGCATGAACGGGTCGAACAGGCCGATGAAGCGCAGCATCCCCTTCCCCATCGTGAGGACCTTGGCGGGGCGGCCGAGCTGTCGGTACGTCTCTTCAATCATCTGTCGCTGGGTGGTGGCGCCGGCGCCGGCGAGGTTCCAGGAGCGGCCGTAGGCGCGAGGCTCGTCCATGAGCTTGAGGACGATGGGGCCCACGTCGGGGACGAAGACGAACTCGTGGGGCGTGTCGATGGGGCCGATGAGTTGGGCGCGCTTGCCGGCGAGGGCGGCGACGAAGGCACGGTGGAGGAAGCTGCGCTCGACGTGGGGGCCGTAGAAGTCGGGCAGGCGGAGGATGGTGGCCTGGATGCGGCCGGCGGCGTGCTCGGCGAGGAGGAGGTCCTCCTGTTCCTTGCGCATGCGGCCCTTGAAGGAGTTGGGCTCGCGCGGGTGGTCATCGCGCACGGGCGTGGTGCGAGGCAGGCCGTAGGGATAGACGGTGCCGATGAGGACCACGTGCTTGACGCCCTCGGCGATGGCGCCGTCGAGCGTCTTTCGCATGACCTGCGGATGCAGGTGGAACTGCCAGTAATTGACGCCCACCATGTAGATGAGGGTGTCCACGCCCCGGGCGGCGTACCTGACGGAGGCCGGGTCATCCGGGTTCCACGTCACGACTTCGGCGAGCGGGTCCGCGCCGAACTCGGACTCGAGTGAGCCCCTGGAGCGGCCGACCACCCGGTAGGGCCGTCCCTCGGCCTTCAACGCGTTGGCCACGCTCTGACCGATGACTCCGGACGCTCCGAACAACGCCACCTTGCCTGCCATGTCGGACTCCTTTGCGCGAACAGCGGAGATTTTGTGAACACCGTTCACTGAACGCCGTTCATTTAATGGTGGTCGTTCGGGAGGTCAAGTCCTAGGGTGGTGGGTATGGGGATTTCGGAGCGGAAGGAGCGCCAGCGGGCGGAGTTGCGGGAGCACATCCTGCGGGTGGCGCGAGAGATGGTGGTGAAGGAGGGGTTCGGGGCGCTGTCGATGCGCAAGCTGGCGGACGCGGTGGAGTACGCGCCGGCGACGCTGTACCTGCACTTCGAGAACCGGGAGGCGATTGCCCGGGAGCTGTGCATCCGGGGGTTCGAGGAGTTCCTGGCCAGGTTGGAGCCCGCGGCGGCGGAGCCCGAGCCGCTGGCGCGGCTGAAGGTGATGGCCGCGGCCTATGTGGCGTTCGGATTGGAGCATCCGGAGACCTACCGGCTCATCTTCATGGAAGACCCCAAGCTGTCGGCGGAGCTGTTCCAGGGCACGCCGAACGGAGCGGGGCCGCGCTCATTTGGCTTGTTGGCGAGCGTGTTCGTGGACCTGCAGACCGCTGGGCGGCTGGCGCCGGAGGCCCAGCCCGCGAGGCTCGCGGAGATGCTGTGGGCGGGGCTGCACGGGATTGTGAGCCTCAAGCTGACGTGCGCCGCGTTCAAGGAGACGACCGCGGAGATGCTGCGGGACACGTTGTTGGAGACGCTGGTGCACGGGCTGCCGGGGCTGAAGCCGGCGCGGGGTGCACGGGCGCGTTGACGGGTGCGGGGGTGGCCGGCACTAATCGAAGGTGGTAGGGCCTCCGGACCTGGTGGCCGGCCCGGTCTTCAAAACCGGTGAGGGGCGCTGAGAGGCGTCCCTGGCGAGTTCGATTCCCGTGCCCTACCGCCATGTTTTCCTTGGGGTTTTCTGACGCGGCCCTGATCGGGTTGCGGGACGCCCCACCCTCCTGTACCTCTCGTACCCAAGTTTTACCCAAGTGAGGGGGTACGGGAGCTGCGCATGCCGAAGTGGAGCGGGAAGTGGAGCGGGGGTCGCACGTACACGGCCACCGACGGAAGCACGCGCTGGATCATCCGCAAGACCGTCGCCGGGGTCGCGCACAACGTCACGCTGGACGTGCGGAGCGAGGCCGAGGCCCTGGCCGAGCTGGCGGCCTTCCGCCGCAACCCGGCCGCGTACCGGACCGCGAGCCAGGAACGCCAGGACGAGGCCCAGCAGGCCCAGGAGGACGCCGCGCATGCGGTGTTCCTGGACGAGGACCGCGCCCGGAGGTTCCTCCAGCACCTGAAGGCCAGCGGCAGGTCCGACGAGTACCTGAAGAGCACGCGCAGCTACCTGGCCGCGTGGGCAACGGCGCTCGCGGACAAGGACCTGCGCGCGGTGACCGGACCCGCGTTGAAGAAGATCCTGGCCACCTGGGACACCGGCAAGAAGTGGCGCATCATCGTCTTCAAGTCCTTCACCTCGTTCCTTCAGGACGCGGGCGAGCTGGACCCGATGGTGAACCCCGGGCGCTTCCTGAAGGTCCCCCCTGCCCGCCGGAACCACGAACTCAAGGGCTACAGCATCGAGCACGTCCAGAAGCTCTACGCGGCCCTCGGCTCGCAGGCGATCCGCGACGTGCTGTGCCTCCAGGCCAAGACCGGGATGCACGGCACCGAGGTAAACCGGCTCGCGAGCGGTGACGGTAAGATCACGGTGCTGAAGGACCAGGGCGAGATCGCCGCCACCGTCACGTTCAAGCACAAGACCGGGAAGCGGTTCACCTTGTCGCTCGATGCGCAGGGGCTCGCCGCCGCCAAGCGCCTCCAGGCCCGGGGCTCAGCGCCAGATCGCCAGACCATCCGCGAGGCCGTGGAGCGAGTGTGCGCGCGCACGGGTCTGGAGTTCATCCACTTCGGCGCGATCCGGCACAGCTTCGCAACGTGGCTGGTCGAGCGGGGCCGCATCTACAATCCGAAGGGCGGTGGCTTGTCTCTGGAAGCCGTCGCTCAGGCGCTCAACCACAGCAGCACGAGGACCACGGCCCTCCACTACGTGAGCGCCACGGTGCCGCCGATGTACGTCGTCCCCATTCGACTTGAGCATCCCGAGGATCCGATTGCAATTCAAGCGATGCAGACCACATCGGATAGGATTCAGATGCAGCCCCACGCCCCGTGACCACTTCGCATCCCAGGCACACACGCAACAAACACCTACAGATAAACACACATGGGCACAAAAAAGAGCGGCACGAAGAAAGCCACAACAAAGAGAGCCAGCAAGAGTGAGCCGAGGATGCGGAATCCGCTCAGACCGCCATCCACGATCCAAAAATTGTACGACGTGCTCTGGCAGTTGGAGGCGTGGCTTCGAGAAATGGTCTACGTGGAACTACGCACCCGGGATGCTGCCTGGGAGACGGCCATTAAAAAGCGTGTCAAAAACTGGCCACCCAGATCCCAGACGAACGACAAGGCATATTGGCACATGTCGACTCGCCACCAGAGCGCAGTGTCATACTTAACGACAGGCGAACTATTCGACATCATCTGCGATGACGCAAATTGGAACCTTTTTGAGGACTACTTCCCAAAGAAGGCTCTGTTTTTGGCCAAGATCGACGAAATAAAGCAGATTCGCAACCGCGTGGCGCACTTTCGCGCCCCTCACGACAATGATCTAGATCGCGTCCGATTGTTGCTGAAGGATATCGACACTGGAATCTGGAAATTCTGCACTAGCTACAATGAACAATTGGGCAACCTGCCCAAAGGATTCTCCGACCCAGCCACTAGATACTTCGCCAAAACCCATCCCGTGCGCGCCGTTGTCGAAATGAACGTCATTACAGACTCTGGACATGGTGAGCATTGGCTTTATGCCAGAGATCGTCTCAACCCATCTCTCGGCGTTTTCCTGCGGTATTCAGTTCGCAATTGGGCTACACTGACCCCACCCTCAATCATGGGACATGCTGGGGTAATCTATCGCGTGAGTTTTATGGCACTGCGCGCTGGGGATGGATCGCTGGCGCATGAGCATGTTCTTCAGGAAACGCAATCCGTACACAAGAATTGCACTCACATCGCCCTGAGCGGCCCAAGAAGCATGGAAGTGTCAGTTCCAGCGATAGTCGGCGAAGACGCAGTCACGAAAACGATAGAGCGATTCGTTGAGGTATGCTCAAAGTACGCGCGTTTCCCTTCTCCAACGAGCAGTTCCTGGCTCGCAACGCTTGCCAATAGATGGCCTGAATACGTGCTACCCCCAAGCCATCCACTGGGATTTCTCACAGACGATATGCCTTGCAACATGTTCGTCCTCTAGATATCAAGCTTGCGTATCTTTGCACCCGGATCCCGAACTGCTTGACTGGTCTGCCTCCCACTCTTGTGCATCGGTGTCCTCGTATTGGCCGACGCAGGTCGACGCCTATGTGGCCTGCACGACCGGTGGCCCTTCCGTGGGTCTTCCTCCGCGAGCATCGCCTTGATGCTCGCCACCAGAATCATCGTGGACCGCCCGACCTTCGGTGCCCGTTCCAACCGGCCCTGCGCCACGAGTTTGAAGACCTGTGACCGCTTGCAGCCAAGCATCTCCGCTGCTCGCTCCAGCGACACGGCCGAGGCGTTCTGCGTGGCGGATTGGGCGCGAAGCGCTCGAACCTCGCGCTTGATCTCGGCCAATTCCTGGAGGATGGCGCAGTCGACGGGCGCGGGTTCGCGGTCTTCAAAGGACACGGCAGGTCGAAAGAATGGAATGGGAATAGGAATGAGGTCCGACGGTGGTTCCGGCCGAGCAAGCAAGGAGCCTGTACGGATGTAGCTGAAATTCTCGGTCATGGACGTGCACTCGACCGGTTCCCATCGGAGCCGGTGAAAGGTTGCGAAGATGTGGATCGATCCGAGGGCCCAAACAACCACGGCGGTGGAGGACGGCGCTCGTGACGCCCGGTGACGACCCGGTTCGGTCGGGCCAGAAGAAGGGGGCAGTTCCTTTTCTCTTCTGCTTCTTCTGACTCAACCAAAGGGTCGTCACGGGTGTCACCGACGCGCTACCCGAGCGAGATCGGAGTGACAGCCTCAACGGCTCCGGTTGTCACTCCGGCCGTCACGGTCGTCATCAGCGAGCCGGTTCCCGCAGCACCTGTGGAAACGCCTCCGGAGGGAGTTGTAGCTCATTCCGCCCCTCGGCCAGGTTCTCGTAATACCGCTCGGAGTTGGTACGCCGGTAGTTGATGCCATGAGTGCGCTCCATCCATTGCTTGAAGTCGCTGATTTCGTTGTCGCTCAGGTGCTCGGCGCGCGCTCGCTTCGAGACGATGCTGGCCGTGAGCTTCGCGCCCTGGGCGAAGACGAAGTTCTCGTCGAAGAAGTCCTGGAACTTCTGCTCGAATGAGGCAGCGCGCTCATCCTGGAGCGCGCGCGTGGAGTCCGTCAGTGGCAGGTCACCATGATGCGGACACAGGCGCTGGTAGATGAGCCTGCACATCCACAGGAAGCCCGGCAGTTCGACCATGAGCCGGGACCGCCACGTCGGGTCGTCCTTGCGCTTGCTCTCGGCGATCTCGATGTAAAGCATCCTGGAGCGGTCCGAGTTCTGGCTGCTGATCTCCGGCTTCGGGTTGCTGGCCACGAACAGCTTGGTCTTGAGCGGGTACGAGAACGGCGTCTGGCCCTTGTACTCGACCAGGACGTGATCGCCGCTCGTGAGGTTCCGGACGACCTCCATCATGCCGAATCGGGGGTTCTTGCAGTCGGCGTAGACCGCGAGGCGCTTGCCGTAGAAGGCGCTGTAGACGAACTGGTTGCCCTTCAAGTGGCTGTTCGTGATGCCCGTGGCAGCCGGGCCGAACACCTCCATCAACACACCGAGCACCACGGACTTCCCATCCTGCCCCTCGCCCCGGAGCCACAGATACTGGCGTCCCATGTTCTTCGGCTCGAAGCAGGACCAGACGTAGGCCATGAACGTCTCGCGGTCACTCAGCCGCTCCAGGAACTCACTCCATGCCGGGCAAGGGGCCTGGGTGGGCTGCCAGTCGAAGCGTTTGAAGCAGAGCCGCTGGTCCCCCTCGAAGCAGAATGGCTTCGGCTCAGCCACGAGGCGCGGGCATTCCTTCTTCCAGAGCAGGATCGCATCGCCGAGGATCTTGTCCGGCGGGATCTGACCGAAGAGCGCCTTCAGGTGGTCATGAAGAACCTGTCGCAGGTGCGCGTCACAGTGGAGCAGGCTCACCTCCCGGCGGGCGTTAACCGAAAAGATGCGCTCGGTGCCATCTTCAGCCCGCAGGAGAGCGAACCGCTTGTTCAGCACCGGGACGCAGTGCTCCACGATCTTCGCGGTCCCGAAGTTCGTGTACGTTGCCTCAGCGGTGAGCACCTCGGCAGTTGAAACGAGGTTCGCGATCTCGTCCTCTTCGATACCGCCGAGCCTCTTCTTCGCCTCCTTCTGCCAGCGGTTGAAGTCGTGCCTCTTGAGCAAGAGCCGCGCGAGCTTCGCGGCTCGGCCAAGTTCGAGCTTCTGCTGCTGCCGGTCCATGTCGTCCCAATGCGCCTCCAGCCAGTCCAGGGCCTCGGCCACGTTGAATGGTCGAACCGAGTCCTGAAGAAGCTCCAGACGGCACTCCCAGTCCGGAGAAGACACGGCGAGGTAATCGTCGATCCCCAGCTTCTCCTCACCCTTCTCGTGCGGCAGGTACGCGACTTCGACGGTGGCACTCTCTCCGGCAAGGAGCACACCGAGTTGGTGGAGGCCCGCGAGGACGTTCCCGTTGGTGTCCACGTCGGAGTCGAAGCAGATGATGAAGGTCTTGTCCGCGACAGAGAGCCGCTTCAGCCCCTGGGCGAGCACGCGCACGTCCCTGCCCTCACACTTCGCGATCCAGCGCGCATTGCCATCACCACCGTTCTGAACCCCTTGGATGGCAACGGCCGCGAGCCCCGCCTGACGCAGCGCCAGTGCCTTGAACTCGCTCTCGCAGATCCAGATGCTCGTGGCCGAGCGCAGGAGAGGGTCATCCGGCCCGAACGGGTAGTACACGGGCGAGCCCTTGCCGCATGGGCACAGGTACTTCGGGCCTTCGATGAAATGCGGCGGTGGGTCGCGCATGTACTCGGCCGCGATGCTGTTCGGCATCTGGCTCTCGGGGACCGGTACCCGAGGATCATCGGGTCGCAGCTTCACGTACCCATCGCAGCCCGAGTACGGAATCACGAGGCCGGGGGCTGGGATGGACTGGTGGCCACCACGCCGGTCAAGGAGTTCAGCTCCCTCTTCCGGTGTCCAGTACGCGCGAATCCCGGCCTTGATCGCGGTTTCGACGGTGATGCCACGTTCAGTCAGAACCGCCTGCGATGCGGCAGAGAACTTCGGCGTGCTCGCGTTGCGCCCCGTGTCGGTGTTGGTGTCGCTGCTGATGCTGCATTCATTGAGGTTCGTCGAGTTGTCCATATCGAAGAGATATCGAATTGGGTTGATGGCCCCCTGCGCCCCAGGGGCGACACCGAGCACCACGCGCGGTAGGGCGTGCTATGGATGTATCGAATTCAGGCTCCAGACCTCCCCCTTGGTGGGCAAGGGAGCAGGTGCGCTCCAGAGGCATCCATGCGGTGAGTGCGCATGAGGCACGAGGCTCAGTTGCCCAACCGCGCGATCCTGAGCCGTGGACGGCCGTGGGATTCGCGGCGTACACCGGACGGCAACCTTACGTGTATGAGCCGTGGCACCTGCTGGAGCACGGAGTACCTGGACGTGATGATCGCGGCCTGGGCGAAGTCCGGGCTGACCTCGGAGCAGTTCACGGCCACGGCCGCGCCAGGGCTGCCTGCGCGCACCCTACGGCTGCACCGCCAGCGAAAAGAGAAGGAGATCCACGCAGAGCTTCAGCGGCTTCGGGATGAAAACGCGACGCTCCGGTCGATGCTCGAACGGAGCGCGTTGGTCCCTGGTGGTTGCCGGGCGGCAACCGTCAGCGACCCCAACGGCCACGGCATTGGAGATCGCCATGTGGCAAACGGAACCGAAGCCCCTTCGCCGACCGCGACCGGGCCGCCAGCATCGGAACCGGTACAGCCGCGCGTGGAGCCGCAGGGCCAGGTTTCCGGACCCTCCCCCGGTGATCACGATGGTCGTGTACCCGCAGGGGAAAGCACCAAGCCGGTTGCCTGGAAGCGCCCGGCGTTCACCTGGGATTAAGGACATCTACCAATCAGTGGGATCGAAGGACGCGTCCAATCAGGGGACCGCTCCGTTCTCATCTTTGTTGGGCGTTCTTCCTCACATAGTATTGGTCTTCCACCCTCTCCTCTAGAGCCCTGAACAATGGACACTTTACGGAAGCTTCAGGTCGAGATCGAACGCCTCAGAGCGCTTTGCAGTGCAGTACCACATGCATTTGACTTGGTCGTGCAACAGTCATTCGAAAGCACGTCCGCCTCCTCGGACCGCCATAAGCCATTTATTGTCCCGGAGGGTAATTCGTCTGCTCCTGTCGCAAAAAACATCTACCAGCTTAAGCACCGGCTTGAGCGCCAACTCCCGCGATACCTCCGCGAAACAGCATATGTTCGGCTAATTTCTGCTCTCGAAGTGTTTTTGATAGATCTAACTCGCGAGATATTGACCCAAAGAAGAGATTTGCTCGGGAAGATCGAATCTATGGCTGAGTTCCAATATGGCCGCCTCGTCTCGTTCACATCGCTATCCGACCTCTTCGCGACGATAATCAACAAAGAGTGCAGACGGCTCCAAAACCAGGGCTTCAGCGAGATAGTTAAGTTCTATCAAAAAATAGTCGGCATCAAAATTCCTGACGTGCAGGGCGGGAATAGGCTTAAAGAGATGTACGAGAGAAGGCATTTGCTCGTACATCGACTTGGGAAGACCGATGAGAAGTACCGTCACACCTACGGCACCCAAGCCAAGACGATTACAATTGACGATCAGTATCTTGTGGAATCTTTCGCCACCGTATTGGCTTTCTGCATGGAGATGTGGGATCGAGCCCATGGCCTTTTAGCTCATCCTGAACCATCGCGACGAGAGCCGCCCGTCACCATCACGATCGAGGCCGTACCTTTCTCAAAAAGGGCCCAAGAGGCGCTTTCTGAGCGCTTTTCGTTTGCAGATCCATCTGGCGAACGAATTATCAGGCTGAAAGATATCGAACTCAGTCGAACGTCTACCCATGGCACGGAAAGACTTGTTCTCAAAGGTGAGAATGAACATCTGAAGCAGTACTTGCGGCACCTGAAGAAGCTTGTTCGAAAAGACGAACTCCAACTGATCGAGACCGTAAAGGATCGCCTTGACCTGCGAGACTACAAAAGAGAGAAGATCCTTTCGTCACTCTCGCCTGATTTTGTCAAAAGGGTCGAGGCGCTGATACCTCAACAACTTCCTTTGCCGACAAGCTTTTACAGAGACGCGGCAGCGCAGTTGAGCCTTTCGGTTGGAAAGACCAGAGAAATAGTCCAGGCGATAATTTATGCGCGAAAGGCTGCCCTCGGAGATCAAGATCCAAAGAATTCCGGCCAAAAATGAGAGTTCGTGCACACCCACATACATTGCGTCCTGGAGTGCCGATTCACGCGGGAGATCGTTTCCTGCGGCAAGAACCGCAGCGACACACTTGTGACCATGATCGTGGACTGGATGATGGCGAACGCGGACGAGCGCGACCACATCCGTCTCCTGGACCGCACGGTCCTGTTCAAGCTTCCTGCGGCCAGTGCTTAGAGGTGTGACGCAGGGCGTGGAGCAGAGGCAGAACGCGAGCACCGCGCGGACAAGCCACCTCGCACACCCGGCCGAGTCCTGTGGTCGTTTGTAATACTCCATGGGTTTATGAATAGTAGACCTTGGACCGCGAGCGCCACCAGCCCTGTTTCCCGCAACCGAGGCCCCACCAGGGAGCCGGGAGGCCCGAGCCAGTGCCCGCCGCGCGGCCCTTCCCACCTGGAGGCCGCACATGACCGATGACAGCACGCCGACCGACGAAACGCTGATCGAGGACCCGACGCCGGAGAACTCCTCCGACTTGGAGGGCGCCCGCCCCCGGCTCCGGTTCACCATCGAGACCACCACGTACGAGACCATCCGAGCGTTGGAGCGGCGGGGTAACGGCGAGGTGGTGCTTCTGGCCGAGCGTCACCTCCCCCATGGGCTCGCCGGGCTCGTCACCATCAAGCGCCTGCGCAATCCCGCCACCTTCGAGCGGTGCCAGCGGCTGATCGAGGAGGTCCAGCTCGCCTTCCGCCTCCACCACCCGGCCATCGCCCAGGTCCATCACCTGAAAATCCACGCCGACCGGCCGCACGTCATCGCGGAGTACGTGGACGGCCCCACGCTGGACACCCTCATCAGCCTCGCCACCATGCGCGAGAAGCCGCTGTCCGCGCCCTTCGCCCTCTACATCGCCGCCGAGGTGGCCGACGCCCTCCACCACGCGCACACATTGAGAGATTCGGAGAACCGGCCGTTGGGCATCATCCACCGCGACGTGGCGCCCCGGAATATCCGCGTGGCCCGGAGCGGCGAGGTGAAGGTGACGGACTTCGGCGCCACCTACTCGCTCATGGTGGGCCGGGAGGAGACGCCGGGCCTCCTGCTCAAGGGCGACGTGGCGTACGCCTCGCCCGAGTACCTGCACCGCAAGCCCATGGATGGCCGGTCCGATATCTTCTCGCTGGGCCTCGTCCTCATGGAGATGCTGACGTGCAAGCACCTCTTCGACGTGGAGGACGAAAGGGCCCCCAACGCCACCGTGGACGTGAAGACGGAGGAGACGCCCTCGGTGCCCCTCACGCAGATGATCGCGCTCGTCAACCGCTACCGCCCCGAAGACGTGGAGAACGCGATGGCGGGCCTGCCGGACGCGCTCAAGGCCATCGTCCACAAGGCTCTCCAGCGCAAGCTCTCCGAGCGCTTTGCCACGGCCGCCGAGATGCGCGATGCGCTGCGGGCGGCGCTCGCGGCGGAGTCACAGCCCTTCGGCCGGAAGGAGGCGAGCGAGGAGCTGGCGCGGATGCTGTCGGAGGCGTCCGTCCTGCGCGACCGGGTGGAGTTGGACGAAGAAGGCATCTTCCCCGAGGGCCTGGACGCCGACGAGGCTACGCCCGCACCAAACGAAGGTAACCGTCCGGCGAGCGACGTGGCGAGAGGCATTGCCGGGGTAGCAGTCGTGGTGGACCCTGGCCGGAATGTCGAAGCCGGTTGAGAAGCAGGAGTGGTTCCGAGTCGCCGAAGCCTTCGAGGCGAGCGGCCTGACGCAGAAGGAGTTCTCCGCGCAGCGAGGGCTGAGGCTGAGCACGCTGCAGTCGTGGGTGTACCGGCGGCGCCGCCAGCGCCCCCAGAAGACTCCTGCGGTGCGCCTGCTGCCGGTGGAGGTCTCCGCCGCTGCGAAGGAGACTCCCGTGCGGCTCGAGGTGGAGCTGGCGAGCGGAGCGCGGCTGCGGTTCCCGTCGGGCGCCGACGTCGACTACGTGGTCCGGCTCGTCACCGCGCTGAGCAGGTGAGCGAGTGTTCACGCTTCCGGCGTCCGTGCGCGTGGTGCTGGCCACCGAGGCGGTGGACATGCGCAAGTCGATTGATGGCCTCATGGCACTGGTGAAGTCCGCCTGGGGTGAGGACGTCTACTCCGGCCATCTCTTCGCCTTCGTCTCGAGGCGGGGCGACCGCATCAAGGTGCTGACGTGGAGTCGGGGCGGCTTCGTGCTGCTGTACAAGCGGCTGGAGACGGGCCGCTTCCGGATGCCCAAGGTGGACGCGGACGCAAGCGCGGTGCAGTTGGACGCGACGCAGTTGGCAATGCTGCTGGACGGCATGGACGTCACCGAAGTCAAACGCTCGCCCGCCTGGACGCCGCCCGGGCGCACGTCCTCGTAGCGCGCGGGCACGCCGCTGGGTGGCGAGGTGTTGGCACCAGGTGCCACGAGAGCTGCCCCAAGACCACTTCTGCCCCTGGCGCGAGGAAGCCGAAGAGCTTCGCGAGCGGATGACCTCGCTGGAGGCGAAGATGGCGGCGCTGGAGCGGCGCGTCTTCGGCAGGAAGACGGAGAAGCTGCCGCCGGTGGCCATGGAGCTCAGGCCGTCATCCACCAGCCCGGAAGACGAGGCGGCCCGGGCCGCGAGCGCACTGCAGACGCGCCGCGAGCGCGCGGCACGCAAGGCCGCCGGGGCTGTGGAGCGCGAAGTCCCGCATGAGGTGCCCGCGGAGGAGCGGCGCTGCCCGGCGTGCGGCAGCGAGGCTTTGAAGCCCTTGGGAGAGGGGCGCCGGACGGTGGTGTACGAGTACGTGCCGGCCTTCTTCGAGAAGCAGGTACACGCGCAAGAAGTCCTGGCGTGCGCGTGTGGCCGAGGCGTCGTCACCGCGCCCGCGCCGCCCAAGGTGGTGGACAAGGGCGAGTACGGCCCGGGCCTCCTGGCGCACGTCGTCGTCTCCAAGTGCGCGGACGCCATGCCCCTGCACCGGCTGGCCCAGCGGATGGAGCGCGGCGGCGTCCCCATGAGCCGCAGCACGCTGACGGACCTCTTCCACCAGTCCGCCCAGACGCTGCTGCCGCTGTCCTCTCACCTCCTGCAGTGCATCGCCTCGGCGGAGGTGGTGTGGGCCGACGAGACGCCGCTGCTGGTGCTGGATGTGAAGAAGACGCGCCGGGGCTACCTCTGGACGTTTCTCACCCAGACGCCCCAGGGTGAGTGGCTCATCGGCTACCGCTTCAGCCTGGGCCGCGCGGGCAAGACAGCCAAGGACGTGCTGGGTGACACCACGGGCGCGCTCGTGGTGGATGGGTACACCGGCTACAACGCGGTGACGCTGCCGGAGGGCCGCACGCGCGTCGGCTGCTGGGCCCACCTGCGTCGTCGCTTCTTCGAGGCACTCTCTACCGCGCCCGAAGCCCGCGAGGCGATGGACTTCATCCTCGAGCTCTACCGCGTGGAAGCCCAGGCGCGGGACGCGGACCTCGTGGGCACCGCGGCGCACCGAGCGCTGCGCCAGGAGTCCAGCACTCGCATTCTCGCGCGTCTGTCGACGTGGCTCGCAGTCCAGACGCCGCGCCACCCGCCGAAGAGCCCCATGGGACAGGCCCTCTCCTACGCGACGAAGCAGTGGGAGGCCCTCACGCGCTTCGTCGACAACGAGCGGCTGCCTTTGGACAACAACCGCTCGGAGGCGGCGCTGCGAAAGGCAGCTCTGGGCCGGAAGAACTTCCTCTTCGTCGGGCACGAAGCCGCCGGAGAGAACCTTGCGGGCCTCTACGCGCTGGTGGCCACCTGCGAGGCCAACGGCGTCAACCCCGAGACGTACCTGGCCGACGTCCTGCTCCGCGTCCAAACGCATCCCAACTCGCGCATCGCGGAGTTGCTGCCGCACGAGTGGAAGCACAGGCAGACCACCGGTCCGCCCGAGTCACACCTACCACCCTCTCCCTGAACACTCCGCCGGTCGCGGCGTCCGTCCGTCGGGCACGGACCTTGTCCATCTTCAACCGCTCACGCCACGTCGCTGACCGGACAGATACAAACGAAGAGTGAGAACGGGCGGCCGAGCATTCCTGGAAGCAAGCGGGCCCCAGGTGTGGGCCCGCGTCGTTTCAGCGCAACAACACCTGGGCCACCTTCACGAGGGCATCGAGCTGGTCCTCATCCATCTTGCGCGCAAGGCCGGTGAGCTGGCGCAGCTTTGGCGCCCCACCCTGCCCGCGCTCCCCCTTGCCCGACTTCGTCCCCTCCTCCGCGTCCGTGATCCCCAGCAGTTCGTCCGAGGAGATGCGCAGCACCGAGCACATCCGCAGCAGCGTCTGGACGCTGGGCAGCATCTTCCCGCGCTCCAGGCGGCTGTAGACCATGTGCGCAAGGCCCAGCTTCTCGGCCACCTCCGCCTGCGTGAGCCCGAGCTGCGTCCGGGCCTCACGAGCGGCACTTCCAATACGGGTCGCCAGTTCTTCGTTCATTCGTCGGGTACCAGGAACACCGAGAACCAGGTCTGGCGCGAACAGGGGGCCCGCGCCTCGGGGACGCCCCCTTCCTGCCGCATCTTGGCGGCCGTGTCGATGCGCGATCAGCCCCCGTCACGCGGCGGCGCCACCCGCTACCCCTACGTGCCGGAACCTTCGGGGGCAGAGACCGCCAAGCCCTTGCCGCCCAGGATGAGGTCCACGGGGACACGGAGGACACCGCACAGGCCCACCAGCGTGGGGAGGCTGGGCAGCAACCTGCCGCGCTCCAGGCGACTGAACACCAGCGTCGGCACGTGGATGGCCTCGGCCACCTGGGCCTGCGACAGGCCCGCTCGATGCCGAGCGGCGCGGACATTGGTTCCGATCTGCTGGGAGAGCTTCGCGTACATGAGGAGACCTGGGAGAAAGAGGAAATGCCGCTTCGGCGGCACTCCGAACATATAGCTCATCAGGTTCAACAGTAGTATCCGCTCCGGGTTTATCCCTCTCCCGCGCCACTTCGCGGGGGAACTCGTACGAATTCCACTGCCGGTTGAGAGCATGTCCAGGAACGCCGACCCCACCCGCCCCGCCCAAGGAGAGGACACTTGAGCCCGCGTCTGCATCCCGTTGTGCCTCCGAGCACGGACATCGGCGGGTACCTCGTGGAGGAGAAGCTGGGAGCCGGGGGCTTCGGTGCCGTGTACCGCGCCCGGCGTGGAGGGCGGCTCTACGCGCTCAAGCTCATCCCACTCTGGGGGCTGGCCGAGTGGGCCGAGCGCGAAGTGGCCATCCTCCTGCGGCTCAAACACTCCAATCTGGTACGCATCCGTGGGCACGGACAGTGGCCGGACGAGGCGCCTCAATACTTCTTCATCGTCATGGACTACGTGAAGGGACGCCGGTTGGACGTGTGGGCCAGGGAGGAGAACCCCTCGGCCCGAGAAGTCGTGCTCAAGGTGCGCGGCGTGGCGCGCGGGCTGGGCGCCGCGCACCGGGCGAAGGTGGTGCATCGAGACCTGAAGGAGAGCAACGTCATCGAGCGCGCCTCGGACGGCGAGGCAGTGGTGGTGGACTTCGGCGCGGGCGGGTACGAGAGCGCCCCCAGCATCACCGGCGGCGTGCTGCCACCGGGCACGCCGGAGTACCGCGCGCCCGAGGCATGGCGCTTCCAGCAGGAGCACGGAGACGAGCGTGGCCGCTCCTACCAGCCCGGCCCCTCGGATGACCTGTACTCGCTGGGCGTCGTTCTCTATGGGCTCCTGACGGGCAGGCAGCCCTTCCTTCCAGACGAGGCCGCAGGGGTGGAGGCCGTGCTCAACCGCGCCCCCAAACCACCCCATGTACTCAACCCGCGCGTTCCCGAGGCCCTGAGTGCCGTGTGCATGCGCCTGCTGGCCAAGGAGCCCGAGGAGCGCCACCCGGACGCCGACGCGCTGTGCGCGGAGCTGGAGGCCCTGCTGGCCCAGGCGGACGAGTCCTGGGACGTGAAGCTCTGCGACGCCTATGGCCCGGACACCGCCACCACACTCGCGGAGGTGCCGCACGCGGGCGAAGACGAGCTGGTGCAGTGGTTGAAGAAGCGCAAGGCCCGGCCTCGCCGGGGGCCGCGTCAACGAGCGGAAGATGCCGCGCACGATCCAGAGTCAAACGCAGCGGCCATTCAGGCCGAGCTGCCGCCTCCAGTTCCCGCTCGCCCCGGTCCCACGCCTGCTCCGCCCCCGGCACAAGCCAGTCACTTCCATGATCTGCGCGCGGCGATCTGGATGGGGCTGCTGGTGCTCTTGGGCGTGGGCGTGGGCGTGGGCGTGCTCGTGATCGCGCGCAACCTGTGGTCCTCCTCTCCTGCTCCGGCCGCACGTCACGCCTTGGAGCTTCGTTCCAACGCAGTCTCGTTCTCACCGTCAGCCGCCTCAACGTCCACGCTTGCGCTCTGGGCTCCCGGTCAGGAAGTGGCGGCCCCGTGGATGCCACCGGAAGCTCAGGAAGCCGCAGCCGCGCTCAATGGCGCGCCCACCCTTGCGGCCGTCGTCCTTCCTGCGACGCTCTCCGAGGAGAAGGCTTCCGTGAAGATGAAGAAGAACACCGGCGTGTCCCCTGGCAAGGCGCTCGGCCTGGGGATCGCGGCCTGCCTGACGATGGCCTGCCCTGGCCCTCAGGTGCGCCCGACGCCACCGCCCGAGGACTGCCCCCTGGGCGCCGTCGAGGCGATGGAAAAGCTCGGCATCAAGGTGGGGGATGAAACGCTAGAGGTGACCTGGTCTGCGCGCGGGGAGAACTCCGGGCGCCGCTCCGTGAAGGAGGGGTGGACCAGCATCCGCGTCTTCTCAGGCAGCCGCGAAATCGGAATGCACCCGGATACCATTCTGTCCGGGAAGCTCCTTTTCGGAGATCGCGTCTATGGCCGCTTCACCGAGGCCCGGCTGCCCAAGGGAGGTGGCACCGTACGCGTGTGCATGGAGCTGCGGGACGGATCCGGCAAGCGTGGTCTGGAACGACAACCCGGCTCCACGGAGGGCAACGTGAAGGTCTGGGACACCGGGTACGTCCGGGCAGTGGATCGCTTCGAGTAAGCGCACCCGGGCGCACGCGTGGTTTGCTCGGGGCGTGGTAGGGGCGGCGCCTCGGGCCTAAATGTTCGCGCCCACATCGGAGGACTTGTCTCGTGTCCGCGTCAGCACCCATCGCCCTGCTCGTCCTGGTGGCCCTCCTTGGCTGGACGACCCACGCCGATGAGCCGTCACGACTTCCAGCCTGCGACTCGGCCCAGGAACAGATCGCGCTCCCGGACGAGCCCGAAGGCAGGGTGTACGAAGTCTGCATCAGCCCGGGCCTAGCGACTCTGATTGTCTTCTTCTCGTCCGAGTTGAAGCGCGAGAACCTGACGCTGGAGGGAGCCGACCGATTCACGGTGGTGGAGGCAGGAAAGCGCAGCATCTCACTTCTGCCCTCCGAGAACGTGGTTCCTGGCGAGCGGCTGAAACTGACGGCCCGCTTCGCGGACGGAGAGTCCCCCGCGAGCATCAGCTTCGTGCTGGTGGTACATCCGGCCCGTGCCACGCGCCAGGTGGAGGTCTTTCGCCAGAAACGCACCTTGGCGTCCTACCAGCAGTCGGAGAAGGAGAAGGAACTCCAGCTTCAGCAGTGCCGCGAGGAGACTGTACGGCTCCGCTCGGAGCGTGGAGGGCCACGCGGCTTGACGGGACTCCTGGCCGCGAGGCGCATGGACAGGAACGGGGTTGTGGCCAAGGACGTCATGATGGACATCAGTCTGCATCCAGCGAGTGCCCTCAATTTGAAGAACGCCATCACCTACCGCGCCAGGGGGCTCGTGGCGGTGGTGGTGTCGCTGGAGGCGCCCGCCGGGGCGTTACCATGGACTGCGGCCGGAGCCGAGCTGGTGGGCCCTGGCCGCCGCACGCTGCGCGCGCTGCCCCCCTGGCAGAGTGAGCCCATTGCCCCCAGCGTGATTGATGGTCGGGTTGTGATCGAGGCTGAGGCGACGGAGCAGGAGACCCGGGGCAGCTTCAGGCTCAAGCTCTGGAACGAGGATGGAACCCGAAGCGTGATCGTCTCCGGCGTGACGTTCCCATAAGGGCGCCCGGTGTGTTGCCAGAGGCTCTCATTTCACGAGGTGGTCAGATGAACGCTGTGATCCTCAAGTTCAACGTCGCCAAGGGGAATTACTGGGGAAACGAAGCGCACCCGAACGGCATTGGCCTCCAGACGCTGTGCTCGATCACTCAGGCGGTAGTGGACGTTGTCACTTCGAAAGGTAGCATCTACGTCTGCCGGGTGGGGCGAACGCCGGAGTACTTCGGCCCGATGAGCTGTTCGCCCGAGATCGTCCACGAAAGGGGCGCCTTTTACCGGGTGCTGTTGACCGGGAATTTGGTGAACCAGGCAACTGGGTTCCTGAACGGGGCAATGACGTACCAAGTTCAGCAAATGTTGGATTCCTCCGAGGGGGTGCTCATCCAGGGACGCAAAGTGCGCGCTTTCCACTTCAACGACGACCAACCAGCGGAACTCAAGCTTTCGCCACCCTTTGTCCTGATGGACCCTGCCTGAGGGAAACCCGGCGCCCGCTCCCGCCTCAAGCAGCGGATCGTGGGGTGACTATGCATCGGCAACCGCTCCATACCAAAGCGGACGCGGGTGGGCCTCTATGGACGCGCCGCCCGCCCGCTCCAGAGGGAAACCGGCCGACCCTCAATCCCCCGGGCACTTCGAGGCTTGGGGTGGCGGGGCTGGGAACCGGCCAGGACCGTGGGGTTGCAGACGGCGCGATCGACAACTACTCGGTGTATAGTTCCCCAACACCTTCCTGTGAGTCTCATGCCCCCAAGAAAGAAAGTCGTATCCGGTGATGTGCCAGAACACATGAAGGATCTCGCCCAGGAGAACAGGGGAAATCCTACCGAGGCTGAAGCTATTCTCTGGAAGCATCTTGCGAATAAGAAGCTTGGCGTCACGTTTTGGCGCCAGCACTGCCTCAATATCGATGATCACAACTACATCGTGGATTTCTTTTGCGAATCCTTGAATCTGGTCGTGGAGGTCGATGGGCCAGTTCACCAGTTCAATCAGAAGAACGACGCTATTCGTGAATGGCGCATCAAGAAGTTGGGAATCCGTATGCTGCGGTTCTCGAACGAAGAGGTTCTTAAGAATCCGAAGCGAGTAGCCAACAAGATCCTCAACGCGATGAACGAGATCTGACATGCACCACATTGCTCCAGACATGCTCCGCGCATCTGTGGATGCCATGAATGACACTTTCGATTCCCATGATGTCATTCGACACATCATGCGATCCTACCCTCAGGAGTATGTGCGCGAGCTGTATTCGCGTGTCCACCTTCCGGACCCAATCCTGGCCACGCATGCCGAGATCGGTCGCGCGCTCGGCCGACTAGTAGTGATTGAGAAGACCGATCGACTGGACAGCCCAAATGTTCGCGGAGAGGTAGCTACCGAAAATCAGGGATGGAGAAAGATCCAGCGGTCTGCCTGAGGCCGCTCTACGGTCGGTCACACCAACATGCCCAAAGAAAACCACCATCGACGTACAGGCGAGATCGTCAGCGCCCTGTTCGGGATCGTCATGGGGCAGCCCGGGATCAAGGGCTCCGTGGCCATGAACCAGCTCATGGAGCAAATGAGTCTGAACGAGCCAGAGGTCCGCAGGGCATCGTGGGGAACGACCGGAGCGACCAAAGCAGGCTGGTTCCGGAAACAGCCTCACGGACGCTGGACGGTCACGGAGGAAGGTCAGCGCGCGTACGACGAGTTCACTGACCCAGAGGGGTTTCACCGCGAGTTGGACCGCCTGTACCGCGAGTGGACCCAGATCCATGGCAAGTCGCGCAAGTAGCGCTATCCTGCCTCCATGCCAGACCTCCGAGGAACATCGCCCGATGGGATCCACCCGCGCGACCTGACGATCGAGCAGGATCCCGACAGCCCGTCGAGTCTCATCGTGTGGGTGCATCCGCCCGGCTCTAGGCCCGGCGCCGGTTGGTCGGTGCGTGTGCGCAAGGACCAGCTCAAGAACTTCATCCAGAGCCTCCCTGAGGCCCTGCTCATCCCTTGAAGAAGGGGCCTGGACGACAGACCGGGTTCGTACCCAAGCTGTACCCAAGATGAACGGACGCGGGTGGACCTTCCTGGACTCTCCACCCTCCCCGCTCCAGAGGGAAACTGGCCGACCCTCAATCCCCTCGGGCACCTCGCGGATCGGGGTGGCGGGGCTTCAAAACCGGTGAGGGGCTGCGAGAGCAGTCCTTGGTGAGTTCGATTCTCATGCTCTACCGATAGCGAACTCAGAGGCTTGGGCCCTGTGAAATGGCAGAGGCCGCGCCTCAGCAGGCGTCAGGGCAGCTGAAGCGAAGGTGACCACCCCTTCGCAAAACCAGCCGTAGGCGCCATCCGCTCGTCCAGTGACTGGACACAGTGTTGCGAGGCGAGCTGGTTGATGGACGAGCGAGCCGCCTGGTTGATGGGCATCACCGAGCGCGAGCGTCAGCGCGCGCGCCCGGTGATGGGAGTGGCCTAAAGAGCGGCGGAGTCGGTGTCGAGCACGCGTGCGAGGACGTCGCGCTCGACGAGCTTCTTCTTGCGACGCGCGGCCTCGCGAAGTGCCGTGGTCGCGAGCCGGTCGATGTCGCGGTGGGCGCCGGAGGCGGCCTCGTGGAGCATGGCCATGGCGTCGGAGGCGAAGAGTTCTCGCTCGCAGCCCGCGTTCTTCAGGCGCAGGCGGAGATACTCCGCGGTGTCCTCGGGTCCAAGCGCGTCGATGGCGAGCCGGCGTGCGAGTCGGGAGGCGAGGCTACGGTTGCGGCGCATCGCGAGGCGCGAGTCGAGTTCGGGCAGGCCGACGAGGATGAGGGAGAGGAGTGCCTTGGAGTCCCACTGGTAGTTGAGGAGGATGTGGAGGTGGTCGAGCACGTCCTGGTGGAGCAGGTGCGCCTCGTCGAGGAGGAAGACGGGGTGGACGCGCTCGCGACCGAGTTCCTCCACGTGGCTGGACACGGCGTAGAAGACAGCGGCGGCGGTGGCGGACGGGGTGAGCCCGAGGGCCAGACACAGCTGGCGGTAGAAGTCGCGGCGGCCCAGCGTGGCGTTGTGACAATAGGTGAGGCGGAAGCCCGCCTGGGGAAGCCGGTGACGAAGCGCGCGCAGGACGCACGTCTTGCCGACGCCGGGCTCGCCCACCAGCATGACGCTCTGCCGCTCGCGCACGGCTTCGCAGAGCTCCTCGACGAGGCCCGTCTTGGAGGTGGGCAGCCAGAGGTCCGCGTCGGCAATCTCCTTGGAGAAGGGCGCCTCGGAGAAGCCGAAGTGGGTGACGTAGGCGGGCGTCATGACTCACCTGCATCGCGATGCCGGGGAGGACGGCCGACGGCGCGGTCGAGCAGCGCCAGGGGCGGGTCAAACGCGGGGTGTGGCCGGGACGTCTCGTCGTGGATGGGAGGGCGACGCAGCGGCCGCTTGCGGCGCGAGTTCTTCACGGCGTCGACTGGGTGGAGAGCGTAGCGCTTGCCCTCGAATTCGGCCCAGGGCGTCTCCCCCAGGTCGACAAGGCAGCGGCACAGGTGCACGAGGCGCCCGGCGAGGTGGCCTGCGTCGAGCTCGTAGTCGACACCGTCGACGACGACGGTGGTATCGCGCCGCACGCGTCGGCGGGTACGGGTGGTGAGGGCCTCGCGCAGCTTCGCCTCGTCGAAGCCATCAGGCGCCCGGGGCGCGGCCTCGAAGACGGTTTTCGGTGTCGCGCCCAGGAGGGCCGCATGCGAGGTGACGTGGTAGTGCGCGTCGAGGAAGGCGCAGAGGCAGACATTGACGTCGTGGAGGGAGGCGACGGGCCCGAGGAAGTCGAGGCAGCCCTCGCGCAGCGTGCGCCAGAAGCGCTCCATCTTCCCGCGTGCGGGGGCGTCGTAGGGCCTGGCGTGCAAGAGGGAGGTGCCGATGCGAGCGCACGCGGTGGCGAGTGTCTCGCCCCGGTACGTGGCGCCATTGTCCAGGTAGAGGGCGTCCGGAGGGCCATGCTTGCGCAGGGCGCGCACCATGAGGCCCAGCATGTCCACCTCGCGCTCGGTGTGGTGGGCCTCCAACGCCACGACGTACCGACTCGCGTCGTCCAGCAGCGCGTGGATGCGCAAGGGCCGCACCTTGCCCCCGACGGTGAGTCCAGGCCCGTGACACACGTCCGCGTGCCACAGGGCCATGGGACGCTCGGCCTGCCAGCGAGAGGCGCATCTTCGTGCCGCTGCCGTCGCGCATCCCGACGCGGTCGAGTCCTGCTTGCACGAAGAGGCGGCGCACCGTCGTCGCCGAGACAGCGTCCCTCTCCAGCCGGCCATCGGTGACGAGCGTGCGCAGGATGAGCGCCACGGACGCGGACGGGTACTCCCGCCGGATGTCGAGCAGCAGCTCGCGCTGGGCCGCCGAAAGCTGCTGGGCCCGGCCCTTGTCGCTGCGTCCGCGCGGGGTGAGGCCCAAGAGGCCGCGCTTCTTGTACGCGTAGTACCAGCGCTCGAGTGTAGCCGCCGAGTAGCAGCGGCTCACCTCGGCGCCCGGCGGTACGAAGCGCTGCTGGGTGAGGGACTCGAGCGCCGAGGCGAGCTGGCCTCGGTCCATCTGCGCTTGGGTGAGGGCGCCGATGACTCCGTGGCGAAACACCGCCACCGCCTCGGCGTGGGACTTCGGGGTGAGGCTCTTCATTTCGCGCGGACTTCCCATACTGCCTCCTCATCCCGACATGGGCCTCTTGGGAGGGCAGACGCCTACCGTCCCGCCGCAGGCAGGGCTTCGAGGACGGGGCGTGTCGGGTGGGACAGACTTCTGTGAGGGGCGCGCCGATGGCCGTGGAGCAAGCCCCTCAGTGAGCGCGCTCGGCGCCCCGGAACGAGCAAGCGGACAGCGATGGCGGTCCGGTCGCCGGGAGTGCGAAGGCGGCGACTGTCGTCGCCGCTCGTGCGGCCACTGCTCGCGCCGTCCAGTCCGTGGGCGATGGCCGCACGCAGCACAGCAGTGTCCCGACTCTGGCCTCCCTGGACCAGCGGCAGAGCGAGTCCCAGCGCTCGATGCTCCCAGGCCCCACCACGGCCCAGGGACTCACGCGTCGGCGTACCGCCGCGGCTGTTAGCGACTCGAGACCCCACAGGGCGAGCGCCCAGGCGATGGCCGCGAGCGAATACAGCTTCCTGCCCAGCACCTGCGAGGGAACGACTGTCTGCGACACGCCACACCTACGGCAGAGGTAGCGTCGCACGCGCAACTCCACGAGGACGGGCGACGCGCCAACCTCCAGTGGCCCACGTACCTGGCGGCTCCGGCTTCCATGCCCATGAAGCCCCAGCGGCTCTCCCACAGGGCGGCTCGCCGCGCCGCACGCGGCGCAGCTCGCCGGACGTACCGCACAGACGGATGGCATCTGCGCAGCCCAGGACTTGACGCCGACGCGCGTCCGTACGACTCCTTGGGGGCCTCGCTTCTCTCTCACACGTTGAGCGGGGCGCTCGACCTGTGAGCGTGTTGCCGCACGCTCCAGGTCACCTTTCTCTCACGCGAGCTGGCGAACACCGCCGCGCCCCGTCCTCTCAGGGCCCCGTGGATTACCTCACGCAGCGTGGCGCGCCAGAATCCGGCTCGCTGCTGGACTCCGCACGGCCTGCAACATCTCTTCCCGGCAACCAACGCGCTCGTCGCGACCGCGCTCTCCATCAACCACTTCGCTCAGCAACACACAGGATGGATGATTCCCTTCTGTCTGACGCAGGGCCTCGGCGATTGCCGCCATCCGACTCCACGCCTGCTCGTCGAACGTTCGACTGCGAATGACACTGGGGATGGGCGCGTCGTTCTCGACCAGGCCCCACTTCGCGCGATCTCGCTCCAACGGGGTCCCTCGCAACAGCATCAGGGGGAACGCCTTCACCACGGGAATCCGTTGTCGAAGGCAGAAATCAACCGTGCCACGAAACGACTCCAAAGTCTGCTCGGGCAGACCAAAGATGACGGAAACCTCGAACGAAATGTCTCGTTCGTGGAGCTTGTGGATGCCCTCCACGACACGCTTGAGCTGATTGCTCCGATCTACCGCCCGCGCCTCCTGCTCGTGGATGGTCTGGAGGCCGAACTCGAGCCGCACATCAAGCCCCTCGCACGCATCGAGGAACTCATCATCCAGCGTGGAGAAATGGCACTGCAATGACAGCCGCCCCCGATACTCCAGTCGCCGGAAAGCCCCCAGAACAGCAAGGGAGTGGCTCCCGAGATTGAAGAGCGGGTCCAACACGGCGATGTCGTCCACACCTGAGCGCACAAACAAATCAATCTCCTGCTCCAGCCGGGCCAGCGGAATGTCGCGGCGACGCAGGCGACTGCCTGCCTCGCGGTGCTGACAGAACGAACATCGGAAGGGGCATCCGCGCTGGGTCTCCCAACGAATGAATCGTTGCCGGACGGAAGGCTCGATCACTCCCTCCAGGAAAGGTGATGCCAACCGGTCCAACCTTGCCTCGGCCTGCAGGCAGGAGTCAGTCTGCCCCGCCCAGTGGACGCCCATGACCTGAATGCGCTCGGAGGTCGCGGCGAGAGCCACCATGGCCTCTTCACCATACCCGCGCACGAATACATCCGCCTCTGCATAGAAACGCTCAACGCCCACTGCCGCGTATGAAATCTGAGGCCCACCGAGGACGATGCGCCCCATGAATCCTCTCTGCCGGAGAAGGACCAGGAGCCGCTTCACCACCTGGTCGTTCCACACGTAGACACCAAAGCCCACGTCCACCATCTCCGGCGCGAGCCCCAGGGCATTCTCGAGGACTCTCTCGAGAACGCTCGCGGCGCTGAAGCCAGGTTGATTGATGGCGAAGGAGAACTCTCGCACGTCCATCCCCGCATTCCGCAGCGCCGCGACGATGGAGGCATGCCCCAGCGGAACCCGGGGATCCTTTTCTCGGGTCCAATCGATGGAGACCAGGACGACCCGACGAGCCCGAGAAGAGGCGAAATGAGCCTCCGCGCCTTGAATGGACATGAGTCCCCCCGAACCTGGTTCGAGCGAAATGTTCAGCGATGGCGACAATGACAGTCAACCCAGACGCAGCATGACCCTTGGAATTCAATCAACCGTTGGCACCTGCCCCCAATCGAATCCCCTACATCGACTCACCACCCTGACAGACTGGGTGCCTCGCGCCCCGGCCACCGGCGACCCCGTGTGGTGTTCTGACTCGGGTCCCCCCTGCCCATGTTTTGCCCTCGCCCTGGGCGCCTGGCTGGCCAAGCCCCCTGGCAGTTCGTCCCAATAGGCCAGCATTTCCTATTCCCCGGTCCTGGAACTAACATGAGGACATGGCGACCCTCATCCCCGCCCTGAGCCAATGCCTCCCTCGGATGCAGTCGGGCGAGAAGCGCCTCGCCCGACGACTCGAAGAGAAGCTCGAGGATGACTACCTCCTCTGGTACGACGTCGCCATTGGACAGACGGGCCGCCATCCTGACTTCATCGTCCTGCACCCCCGCCGAGGCCTCCTGGTCCTGGAGGTCAAGGACTGGAAGCGCGACACAATCCACCGCATCGACAAGAACAGCGTCACCCTCCTCACTGATGGCGGCCCCAAGGAGGTCGCCAACCCCTTCGAGCAGGCGCGGCTCTATGCCCAGGACATCGCGAGCCTTCTTCAAAAGGATGCCTCCCTCGTTCTCCCCGAGGGCCCCCAACGAGGCAGGCTGGTCTTCCCCTGGAGCTACGGTGTCGTCTTCTCCAATCTGACCCGGGCACAGTTCGACGAAGCGCAGCTGCACGAAGTGATTCCAGCAGAGCGAGTCCTCTGCAAGGACGAGATCACCGAAAGCGTCGACCCCGAGGCCTTTCAGCAGCGGCTCTGGCAGATGTTCCCGTGGGTCCCCTCACGCCCCCTGACGCTTCCTCAGATAGACCGCATTCGATGGCACATCTTCCCGGAGCTCCGCATCGGAGGAGCGCAGCTTGGTCTCTTCGAGCAGCCGGACGCCGAAGCGACGCTGCCCGACCTCATCCGAGTCATGGACCTCCAGCAGGAGCAACTCGCTCGCAGCCTGGGTGAAGGGCACCGCGTCATCCATGGCGTCGCGGGCTCCGGCAAGACGATGATCCTGGGCTACCGCTGCTTGCAGCTCGCGAAGGTCCTGCAACGGCCCATACTCGTGTTGTGTTACAACCGCGCCCTGACAGACTGGTTGGAAGCCTATCTCGCCGCACGAGGCATCTCACGCCAGCAGGTGAACGTCAGCACCTTCCACGCCTGGTGCCGCAAACAGCTCGTGACGTACCACGCAGGGCTGCCACACCAGGTAACTTCCAACTCCGAGTACTTCGAGCAGCTTGTCCAGCGCGTCATCCTCGCTGCCGACCGGGGCCTCATCCCGCGTGGACAGTACGGAGCGGTGCTGATTGACGAAGGGCACGACTTCGAGCCCGCGTGGCTGAAGCTCGTGGCCCAGATGGTCGCCCCGGAGACCAATTCCCTCCTCGTGCTCTACGACGATGCCCAGTCCATCAACCGGCGTGGGCGCTTCAGCTTCCGCAGCGTCGGCATCCAGGCCCAGGGAAGGACCACCATCCTTCGCCTGAACTACCGGAACACCTCCGAGATCCTTCAGTTCGCTTATCACTACGCCAAGGACGTGCTGACTCCGGAGGATGCAGATGAAGACGGGGTTCCACTTCTCCTCCCCCAGAGTGCGGGCCGACATGGGCCTCCGCCGCAAGTCATTGCGTTGCCCAACTTGAGGGTCGAGCTGCAATACATCACCGGGCACCTGCAGCAACTCCGCTCGGAAGGCCTCCGCTGGAGTGACATGGCGGTGCTCTACCGCACCGTCGATGTCGGAGACGCGGCCATCCACCAGCTTCAGAAGTCAGGCATCCCGTCCCAGTGGGTGGGCACTCGCGCGCCTCAATCCGCGCTGAGACCCATGGAAGACAGCGTCAAGGTCATCACCTTCCATTCCAGCAAGGGCCTGGAATTTCCAGTCATCGCGATTCCCGGGGTCGGGCGGCCCTCTCGACATGTGAAAGACGCCAAGGAGGAGGCGCGCCTCCTATATGTCGCTATGACCCGGGCCGTTGACCGACTGGTGCTCACGGGAAGCCCGGAAGCGCTGCGTGTCACCCTGCCCTCCCAGCGGCCCTCGGCATAGGAGCCCGCTCCGCAACGAGTCGTGGAGCGACCAGGTCATCGACGGCTCTCGTGCATCCCTCCAGCCAGAAGCGTGACGACCTCGAAGAGCAGGGCATCGAGGTCGCCGTCACTCACGTGTATTCGGGCAGCGAGCCGAGGTTGTCTGCCCTCGTCGAATTGGTGTCAGTGCGAAGGTACTTCTCGTTGCCAACCGACACCGTACGGACATCCTCTCCCTTCTTGTTCTGATTGTCCTTCAAATACACCGTGACGAACGTCTTCTTCTGCTCGTCGATGGCGGAAACCACGTCTTGACGGCGCATCTTCCGTGCATCGCCAAAGCTCGTGCCCAGATCTGGGCGCACCTCGACCTCGACGATCTTGGTGTGGTCGTTGTCATACTTCACCCGGAAAACACCATAATCAGCCCACTTCGACATTCAATGCCTCCCTCGAACGAACAGAGGCCTGACATGCTTGTCTGGCCTGATGTCCACTTCGACGAGAAGCATGCGACCCCGCGGCTGGATTGTCTCTACCACTCCAGTGGTACGAAACATCACAACTCGCGGACGCCCATGGATGGACTGCCTGTATCGCAATGACGTGAGCAGGACCGCGACCGTCAGCCCCAAACTTGGCAAGCCGTGAAGGAACGAGTTCGACCGGGTCTAACCAGCTCGTCGCAGTCCACCATCCAACGCCCGGAAGCGCTCCAACGTGCTCGCGGGAATCTCATCGAGCGCCGCCACGAGCGGCAGCGTGAAACGGTGGAAGCTCGCGTCGTACAGCGGCTGACCCACGAACCGCGCGCCCATCTTCCTGGCGAACAGCGACGGCGCCCGGGGCATCCTCAATCCCGCCAACAACCCCTGCCCTGCCCGCTCGCGCTCCGCCGGCGTATAGAACGGGCTCCTGGGGATCGCGGGCGACTCATGAGGCACCGTCGACCTCACCCGCCAACGCGGACTCACCCAACCCCGGTGCTCCGCCACACACGCAATCAGCCGCGCGTCCTCGTGTGAGTCCGTGTCCATGTTGGCCGCGGCAACCCAGTGCGTCACGCCGCGCCGCCGGCTCTCCGCGTAGATGCCCGCCTGCAGGTGCGCCACCGCCTCCGTGTGCCGCCACTGTTCGAGCACGCAGAAGCGCGCCGTCTCCGCGATGACCCGCCCCGGCCCCACCAGGCTCGACAGGTCCAGCTTCTGCTCCATCTCCACCCCCAGCCGCCCTCCCGTCGCCAGCGCCACCTCCGGATTCGTCAACAACATCCGCAGCGTCGCCACCGGCGTCCGGTCCGCGTAGACCACCAGATGCACCGTCGTCTCCAGCGTGTCGAAGCAGCTCACCTCGCGCCGCGTCGGTGACGGCTTGCCCCCCAGCAAGCGCAGCTCTCCTCCGAAAACAGCCCAGCGGATCCGCAGCGCGTCATCCAACTCGCGCTGGGTGGTGGCGACTCGGCAGTGCATGGACGTCATGGGTCCCTCCTGAAACAGGCCGGCGACATACCGACCCCATCCCCCTTCTTCGGCGCCCCCGCCCCGACTGCGCCCACCACCCCATGTCTCGTCCACCCTGAGCCATACCACCCGGGAGGTACAGACATTGCTTCGCTCCGCGACCAACCTTCTGCGGACGTGAACGAGACACACGCCGTCGAACTCACCGAGCCGGTAACGAAAGGACACACAGTTCGATGTCAACCCGAGAGCGGGCACGTGTTCCCGGCGAGGAGTGGGGATGAGTCTTCCAACACCATCGGAGGAGCAGGAGCTTCACGAACGCATCCTGAAGAAGGATGAGTCATTGGCCACCGCGGAGGCCTTCGCGGTCTTCGTTGACCCAATCACTGCGCGTCTGTGCAGGAGCCTGAATCGCTCCAGGGAAGAGGTCTGGGACGCGGTCGTCGACGTCATCCACTCCTATGTGGCGCGTCCTGAACGGTACCTCCCGCAGAAGGGTCGGCTGTCCACCTACCTGAGGGAGGCAGCCAAGAAGAAGCTCTTCGATCGCTACCGCTCCCAGGTAGCCCGCAGCCGCCGGGAACGGGAATTCGGGACTGTTTTCGAACTTCGCGCGAGGGCACCGAATGAAAGCCTGGAGGTCACCGTGGAAGCCAGGCTCGCCGTGAGACGAATCGACCAAGCCGGATTGTCGGAACAGGACCGGGATGCCATCGGGCTGATCCTCCAGGGAGAAGGCTCCACTCGAATCCTCGCCAAGGCCATGGGACTTCCCCCCATGCCGGAGCAGGACCGCCGTCGCGAGGTGAAGCGGAATCGAGACCGCCTCATCAAGACGTTGAGGCGCATCGGGAAGGAGGACCGAGATGACGAATCCTGAATGGCTCGAGCGAGCGGCCCGACGCGGCCGGAGCGAGCCCTGGTCAATGGCCTACACATTCGAGCAGTACAGACAAATCGAGGGCATCAACGAGGACACGCTGGCCGAGGAACTGGGGTGCACCCAGGAGACGCTCCACTGGATGTCCCTGTGCCGCCGCCCCGAAGGCGACAGCTTCAGCGAGCAGTGCACCGCCATCGCCCAGAAGTTCGGCGTGGACCGCCTGACGCTGATGCAGGTGATTCGCCACGTCGACGTCATCAATGTCTTCTCCAACGGCACACGAACCGGGTCGACGACCCCCATCCGGATGGCGGCCCAAGACCACCTCCCGGATGAAGAAACGGACACGTGATGGAAAGCTGGCTGCAGGAAGCGGTGGAAGCCTGTGCACTGAAGGACTGTCATGCGTCCGTCCATGACCTGCTCGACTGCTTCTGCGGCCAGTTCCACATCCGGCCCGTTGCCCTCCCCAGATTCACTCCGCAGACAGCCCAGGACTGGCTGTCTCGCCGGAGCCCGGGGCAGTGGTTCACGACACAAGATCATGACCTCCATGGCTTCATGGCCTGGTGGCGCGGACACGGCATCCTCTTCTTTGACAATCAGCGAAAGGAAGCGGAGCAGCGCTTCACCATCGTCCACGAGGTCGCGCACTTCGTCCTGGAGGAGTGGCTCCCCCGCAGGCGAGCCCTGAGCATCTTCGGCCCTGAGATACTCCCGGTCCTCAATGGAGAGCGGGCCCCCTCTCCCGAGGAGGCCCTGACCCTGTTCTTCGAGCAGGTCCCACTGAATCTGCGCACGGACCTCATGGCCCGTGACGCATCGGGGGGCTACGCCAGCCGGGATGTCGTCGTGGCCGAGCACCGCGCGGACCGGGTCGCCCTCGAGCTGCTGGCGCCCGTGGAGCGCGTCCTGCCGCTCGTGAAACAGCTCTCTCGGGAGGATGCCATCAACAGCTTGCGGTTCCAGTTCCACCTGCCCGTGGAGAAAGCCACCGAATACGTCGATGGGCTTCGGCGGCGGCTGCGCGTGTCCCGTTTTTCCATCGCGGAGTTCCTGGGAGTGGAGGAGGGGTAATCCATGTCGAGTGACTTGCCGCCCGAGGCGGATGAACTGAAGGAAGAGCTGTTTGGCGATGCGGACTACCGTTCGGCGTTCGGCGAGGACCTCGCCTCGACGTTGGACCTCGACCGGTGGTCCACGGGGCTCGACCTCGACAAGATCATGGAGCGGTTCCGCCGGGAGATCGCCAGCGCCGTCCACAAGGAGGGCGAGCTGCGCGCCATCGTCCGCAGCGAGCTCTTCCCTCGGCTGGCCACGCGCCCCGATGCCTTCCCGGACGCCGGTGTCTACAAGGTCACTCCAGAAGACCTGACCCTGGTCCACGAGCGCCTGCTGTTTCGCAGCAAGGTCGACGCGGTGACCGGAACCCACGTCTCCCATGACAGCCTGCCCATCGGCATCTCCCAGATTGGCGTCGGCATCGTCAGCTACCAGGGCACCTCGGGCGCCTTCACCAAACGACTGTTCCGCAAGGAGATGGCGTCCCAGAACACCAGCAACCCTCTCCAGGAGGCGATGGACTTCATCGACATGCGCCAGAACCGCTATCAGGGGAAGCAGGACACCCTGTCGCGCATGGCCCGCCGTGGCATCCAGGCCTATGCCGAGCGCGCCGCGCTCGTGGAGAAGGCCACTGCCGAGTGGCGCATGGGCTCCGGCAATCCGTGCGCCCACGAGCTGCTCTCCGGTTCGGGGTACATGTCACTCCTGGACCGCTCACTCACGGTGCTCGAGCGGCTCATCCACGAGCACAAGAAGTTCGTCTACGTCTCGGACTCCCTCACCGACCGGGGATTCCTCACGATGGGACTCGCGCTGGACGCTGGCGAGTATGCCCTCCTTGAGACGCTCAAGCGCGAGGGCACGCAGATCGTCCGCAACTGGGAGTACGGCGGACGGAGCAAGCACCGCGCCTGGAAGTTCGTGAGGGACTCGAGCCCCTGCGTCGTCAAGGGCATCTTCCGCGTGTCGGACCACTCGGCGCCGCGCTTGTTCTACGCGCACAAGGACCACGCCCACGAGGCCGCCTGGGTGGCCATGGCCGACAGCATCCTGCGCCCCGAGCGCGGATTCCCGATGCTCCTCGATGTCGCGGCGGTGACCTGCCGCGGTGTCTTCGGGGTCGATGGTTTCCTGGGGCTCGTCGAGGACGCCTACACCCAGGCCGGAGCCAATCTGCAGTTCATGACCGAGCGCGGGATGCGCCGTTAAGGGGGGACCACGGATGTCCAATGATGGCAAGGAACCGAGGCCGCAGGGTGCAGGCAACATCAACGGGAAGTCTCCCTCCCTCCAGATAGTGAATGGCGCACGTGCCGTACCTCCACGCAACGGCACGCCACCGCCTCACGGCGCCACGAGAACCCCACCGCCGAGCGCGCAGCGAGAGCCGACTCCCAACGGCGCGGCCGGCCGCCCTCCGCCTCCGAATGGCTCGGCTCACCGGCCCAACCCTCCTCCTGTGTCCGTCGGACGTGCCCCGTCATCGGTGCAGGCATCGGACCGCGCCGAGCCTCCTGGGGTGCCGCCGCCCACGAAAGCGCCCTCCCCCGGCTCATCGCCCCCTGTTTCGACAACCACCTCGTCCGCCCTGAACGGCGCCTCCCGTGCCTCGGGCGGTCCTTCAACCCACTCGGGGGCGGAGAGCCCCTCCCGCACCTCGGGAGGCCCCTCGAACGCCTCTGGACCTCTGACCTCGAGCGCGGAGGGCGCATCGCGCTCCATGGGAGCGCCTCCTGGCGCAGGCATCACGTCTCGCGCGTCAGGAGGCCCCTCACCTGTCGCGGGAACCTCCTCCGACGCAGGAGCCGCCTCTCGCACCCCGGGAGCCACCGCCCCTGCTTCGACGCGTGCCCCCACCGGAGCTCCCGTCCCTCTCTCGTCGAGGGGCCCCTCGACGCCCCCCAACGGGTCGGAGAACGTCGTCCGCGAGACGCCCGCCTCGGCCCGTGCCGCGCTCGAGGAGCTGAAGAACGATTCCTCGGCGACACGAGTCGACCCGGAGCTCGAGTCCGCCGCGGGGTTCACCCACTTCGACACCGCGTCGAGCGAGGACAACCTGCTCACCGTGCTGCTCACTCGCGCGGACCTGCACCTGCTCGCGTCCCAGACGCTGGTGCGGGTGAAGTCCCGCGAGGATGGCCGCGCCTACCTGGGCGTCGTCGTCAAGGGCCCCTTCGCCGAACCCAACGCGGTCCCCGCCAACTCGACGATGGCCGTCGGTGTCGTGACGCACGGCAAGAAGCTCACGTACACGTTCGACTACCACGGTCGCGCGGAGGTGGAGCTGCTCGGCGAAGAAGTGGAAGGCACCCTCAAGCCGCCCCGCTTCCGTCCTCGCCCCCAGAGCCCCGTGTTCGTGCTGACGGACGAGGAGAGCGAGCGCGTGCTCGGTGTCGGTGGCGACATGTCCCTGGGTGTCGTCGTTGGCTACGAGCAGATGGAGGCTCGAATCAGTCCTAGCGACAAGTCCGTCCTCCCCCGGCACACCGGCATCATCGGGACCACCGGCGGCGGCAAGTCCACCACCGTGGCCACGCTCGTCCACCGCGCTCAGTCCCAAGGCATCGCCACCATCGTGTTCGACGTGGAGGGTGAGTACACCCACGTGGACGAACCCACGGACCATGAGCCCATGCTCGAGGCCCTCAAGCGCCGGGGCCAGCAGGCTGAGGGCGTCCGCGACCTGCACATCCACCACCTCATCGGACGCACCAGCCGCAACCCCCGACACCGCAACCTCCACCGCTTCTCCCTCAACTTCTCCAGCCTCTCGCCCTACGCCATCGCGGAAATTCTCGGCCTGTCGGATGCCCAGCAGGAGCGCTTCCTCAAGGCCTACGACGTCACCAAGCAGTTGCTGGAGGACTTCGAGGTCTTCCCGCAGACGGATGAAGAGAGGCGGCAGGCGCTCGAAGTCGACGAGATGTCCACGGGCTATCCCAAGATGACCATCCAGCACCTGCTGGACGTCGTGAACGCGTACATCTACAGCCTGGGCGACGAGAATCGCGGGGAGACGACTCGAAGCCGCTCACGCAGCCGCCGCAGGGAGACGACAGCAGAGACAGCCGAGGCCGAGGAAGAGACCGAAGAAGCGACGCCCACCGGTCCCTTCCTCCAGAGCGAGTTCAAGGCCAACCGTGGCACGGTCATGAGACGCGTCATGGCCCAGAGCAGCCGCAACGCGGTGAGCTGGAAGACGCTCTACGGAAAGCTCCACCGCCTGCGCCGGCTCAACATCTTCGACATGGGCTCGGTGCCCGGCCCCGCCTACAACTCGATGCTCGCTCCGGGCCGCGTGTCCGTCATCGACCTGTCGGACACGGACTCGCCGCAGCTCAACAACCTGGTCATCGCGGATGTCCTCCGCGGCCTCCAAGAAGCCCAGGAGGTCCGCTACGAAAAGGCCAACGCCCAGGACCAGGCCGTCCCTCCCGTGCTCATCATCATCGAGGAGGCCCACGAGTTCCTCTCCGCCAGCCGCATCAGCCAGATGCCCGTCCTCTTCGAACAGGTGGCTCGCATCGCAAAGCGCGGCCGCAAGCGCTGGCTCGGACTCGTCTTCGTCACCCAGCTCCCCCAACACCTCCCCAACGAGGTGCTCGGCCTGCTCAACAACTTCATCATCCACAAGATGACCGACAGCACCGTCATCTCCCGCATGCAACGCACCGTGGGCAGCATCGATGAGAGTCTCTGGAACCGCGTGACGAGACTCGCGCCAGGACAGGCGCTGGTCTCCTTCAGCAACTTCGCACGCCCGCTCATGGTGGCCGTCGACCCCGCGCCCGTGAAACGCCTGCTCGTCGACTGACCCCCAGGGGCGGCATGGTATGACCCACCCCCATGCCGCCCTCGGAGACCGAGTCCTACCTCCTCGACTACCACCGTCGCCTCGCCGGCGTGACGGCGCGGTGGTTCTCCCGAACGCCCGTCACGCGAGGCGACCACCGCTTCGACTCGACCTACGCGCTGCTCGCCGCCGAAGTCCCCTCGGACTCGCGCGAACACACCGTGCTCGACCTCGCCTGCGGTGATGGCTACCTGCTGGAGCTGCTCGCCCACCGCGAGCCTCCCCGCCCCCGACTCCTCGGCCTCGACATGAGCGCCGACGAGCTCGCCCACGCCCAGGCCCGACTCCAGGGCGCCGCCACGCTCCACCAGGGGCTCGCGCAGTCGCTCCCCTTCGAGGACGACAGCCTCGACGTCGTGCTCAGCCACCTGGCCCTCATGCTGATGGACGACTGCGAACAGGTCCTCTCCGAGGTCCGGCGCACACTCAAGCCCGACGGCAAGCTGTCCTGCGTCGTCGGCGGAGGCTTCGCCCCCACGGGCTCGCTGGCCGTGTTCCGCGAGCTGATGAAGCCCGCAATCGAATCCCAGCCGCGCCCCCTGCTGAGCCTGGGCGACAAGCGCTTCCGCTCCACCGAGGGACTCCAGCAGCTCTTCGGCCTCGCCTTCCAACACGTCGACGTCTTCGACCTCCTCGTCCAGGACGGTGGCTCCCCGGAGCACGTCTGGGACTCGCTCGCCCAGACCTATGACGCGGACCAGCTCTCCCCCTCCACCCGCGAGGACGTCCGCAAGGCCTTCCTCTCCGCCGTGGAGCCCCTGCGGGATTCCGCTGGAAACATCTCCTGCCACTGGAGCATGAGGCAGGTGACCGCACACGCCCCGCGACGCTGAAGGCTGCGATTGAGGTGACGAATGCGTGACCTTGTCACCCACGCGACAAGGTCACCGACTCGTGATGCGGTGGGCGCACCGCGCCGTGCGACTCAATCTCCTTCGCCCTCCTGGCGATTGGAGACATGCCCATGCAGCGCAGGAACTTCCTTCGACTCACCGCGATGAGCAGTGGAATCCTGGTCCTGGGACCCGGCTTCTGGCGCGCGGCCTATGCCGCCCCCGCCCGTCCGGGCCCCGGCCCCTATGGCGCCATCTCGGGCTCACCGGACGCCCACGGCCTGAGGCTGCCCGCGGGCTTCACCTCGCGCATCATCGCCCGGACCGGACAGAACGTCCCCGGGACGAACTACACCTGGCACCTCGCCCCCGACGGCGGCGCGTGCTTCGACACCGGTGACGGAGGCTGGGTCTACGTCTCCAACAGCGAGATTCCCCTCCTGGGCGGTGTGTCCTCCATCCGCTTCGACGGCGGCGGCAACGTGGTGGACGCCTACCGCATCCTCTCCAACACGAGCATCAACTGCGCCGGAGGTCCCACCCCGTGGGGCACCTGGCTGTCGTGCGAGGAATGGGACCTGGGCCATGTCTGGGAATGCGACCCGCGCTCCCCCTCCCAGGGCCAGCGCCGCTCGGCCCTCGGCGCCTTCACCCACGAGGCCGTGGCCGTGGACCCGGTGGGACAGCGCCTCTACCTCACCGAGGACCGCCCCGAGGGCCGCTTCTACCGCTTCACGCCCTCACAGTGGCCCTCGCTCGGCGCTGGGAGACTGGAGGCCGCGAAGCTCAACGGCAACGCCCTGGACGGCACCGCGAGCTTCAGCTGGGTGAAGGTCTCCGCGTCGCGCTCCGCCTCGCTCCAGCTCGAGCGCTTCCTCACCACCGCTTTCAATGGCGGAGAGGGCTGCTGGTACGACAGCGGCACCGTCTACTTCACCACCAAGGGCGACAACCGCGTGTGGGCCCACACCCCCGCCACCGGCCAGGTCGAAGTCATCTACGACGACGACCTCTACCCGGACTCGCCCCTCCGGGGCGTGGACAACATCACCATGTCCCGCTCGGGTGACCTCTTCGTCGCCGAGGACGGCGGAGACCTGCAGCTGTGTCTCATCACCCCGGGGCCCGAGCGCACCGTGGCCCCCTTCCTCCAGCTCGACGGACACTCGGGCTCCGAGCTCACCGGTCCCGCCTTCAGCCCCGATGGTCGGCGGCTGTACTTCAGCTCGCAGCGCGGGACGGACGGCACCACCGGCGTCACCTTCGAGGTGAGCGGACCGTTCCGTTGACCCACACGACTCCCCGCGCGGTGGACGACATCGCGCGGGGAGCCCTCGCGCCTCAAGGCGAGTAGTAGAATGCGTTGCCCCAGATGAAGGCGGACTTCCCAGGCGGCGGCGTGCCCAGGTAGCAGTTGGCGCCGTCGAACCAGCCGTACTCACACACGTTGTTCGGGCCGCGCGTGACGTAATAGTTGTTGGCGTGGATGAACGGCGAGCCGTCCTGCGCGGGGACGGCGGCCACGTAGCAGTTGGCGCTGTCGAAGCCCGCCTTGATGGTGTTGCCCAGCCAGCTCACGTCACCCGGGCAGGCGTCACCGGGCACGCCCACGACGAAGCTCGAGCTGCACACCGTCTGGCCCGCCGTGTTGGCGACGTTCATCGTCACCGTCGAGTAACGACCCGGCAGGGCGCCGGCCGCCATGATGAAGCTCAGGTAGAGCGTCGTCGAAGAGCCGATGAAGCCCTTCTGCCCGTTGCTCCAGCTCACGCCCGGCGCCGCGCTGAAGGCCAGGTTGATGAGCCCCGCGCTGCCGGAGAACGACGCCGTGATGATGTACGTCCCGTAGGCCAGCCCCGAGACGTTGATGGTGTCCGCGTACGACGTCCCCGGCGTGACCGTGGTGTTGGTGGGCCAGCTCGTACACTGGGCCTCGGCGCGCACCGGCGCCCCCAGGACGAGCGCCACGGCGGCGACAGCCACCAACGAGCCAAGACGAGACAGACCCATGCGCCCACCAGACGATGAAGCAGCGTGCATACGACCTCCAGGTGTGATGCACGCACTCTGCTGTGATTGATGGCTCAAAAACAAGACACAACATCAACATTTCACGACACACCACTCCGAGCTGTGGCGCTCGATGCTACACTCCTGACAGCGACGCCCCGGATACATGGTGACACATTGAAACTGTAGCGCCCCACGCCACAGCCAGGTCCCCTCTGTCAGTCTTCAGCTGTAACCCCATTCGCCACAACCGAGACACCACCACCCGGCCCTGTCTCCAGCCGACGCACCTGACGGTCTCGCGCCCGACGGGCAGGCATTGCGCGTCCACGGTTCGAAGACGCGGGCACGCCGCATCACCGTCCACCGACCGCCGTCCCGGCGCCATGGATGAGCACGTGACTCGGCGCCGGAATCGTCCTCCACGTCACACGGGCGACGTCCGTTCCAACAGGTCCTCTCGCTCCGGGTGTGTCCTGGGTGCGGCGGACCGTCGCCCCGAGCCGTCGACCAGGCGTCGCCCCTCCCAGAAAGGGCGCGGCGCGGGCGGGAAACTGGCGTATGGAGCGCTCCATGGCGCGGAACATCGATGGAACCGAGATCAGCCGGGTGATGCGGGCGGAGATGGCCCAGCAGGTCGCCGAGCTCCAGGCCCAGGGAATCACTCCGGGGCTCTCCGTGGTGTTGGTGGGCAACAACCCCGCCAGCCAGGCCTACGTGGCGAGCAAGACGCGCGCGTGCGAGGCGCTCGGCATGCGCGGGCAGACGCTCAACCTGCCCGAGGACGTCTCCCGGGAGGAGCTCTTCGCCGTCATCGACCGGCTCAACCAGGACCCCGCCGTCCACGGCATCCTCGTCCAGCTCCCCCTCCCTGCGCACCTTCCCTACAAGGCCGTCCTGGAGCACATCGCCCCGGACAAGGACGTGGACGGCTTCCACCCGCGCAACGCGGGCCTGGCCTTCGTGGGAGACCCCCGCGCCTTCATCCCGTGCACCCCCGCGGGCATCCTCGAGATGCTGCGCCGGGAGAACGTCCCCACCCGGGGCAAGCACGTGGTCATCGTGGGCAGGAGCCTCATCGTCAGCAAGCCGCTGGCCTCGCTGCTCATGGCCCCCGGCCCCGACGCCACCGTCACCATCACCCACCGGCACACCCCGGACCTGGCCTCCTTCACCCGCCAGGCGGACATCCTCATCGTCGCGGTGGGCAAGCAGAACCTCATCACCCGCGACATGGTGAAGCCCGGCGTCGTGGTCATCGACGTGGGACAGAACCGCGTCGAGGACCCCGGCTCCGCGCGCGGCTTCCGCATGGTGGGCGACGTGGACTTCGACGGCGTCAGCCAGGTCGCCGAGGCCATCACCCCCGTCCCCGGCGGCGTGGGCCCCATGACCATCACCATGCTCCTGGCCAACACGCTCCAGGCCGCGCGCCAGTCCGCGCAGGCCCGCCGCACGTAGCCACACCGGGGAGTCCGGCGCGCCCCATCCCGGGGTGCGCGCCTGGGCGCGACGCAGTGTGAATACATCGACGCGGCTTGCGTCGAGTACCGCACGTTTGCCGGCCAGGCGGCCGGTCAGCGCCATTCCCGGACTCCCCACCATGACGAAGCATGTCCTCGCCCTCGCCGGGCTGTGCCTCTGGCTGTTCACGCCAGGCACCGCCCATGCCGCGCCCCGCCCGTTCGACTTCTCGCCGCGCCACCAGTCCAGGGCCCTGCGGCTGATGTCTTCGCCTTCCGCGAGGGGTGTCATGGCGGAGGGCAACCGCCTGCGGGCCCTGCAGACCGACACGTACGAGGACGACGAGTTCATCCCCACGCATGTCTGGCTCGTCCCGCTGATTCTCACGGGCGGAGGGCTCGTCGCTGGAATCGCGGTCTGCGCGTCCGGCGCGGTGGGCGACGGGGACTGCGGCAAGGCCATCCTGGGTGGAATCGTGGTCGGCGCGACGCTTGGACTGGGCTACCTGGAGCTGCTCGCGGACCTGGATGAGTACGAGGACGACGAGGGCTACGGCGGATGCGTCGACAAGGCGTCCTGCCGGCAGGCCCAGCGCGGCGGTCCCCGCCCCACCCGGAAGGCGCAGCTCGCGTCCTCGCGCGGCCCGCAGCTCCGGCTCCCGCTGGGACTCATGCCCACGGTGGGTCGGGTCAACGACGCCGCGGTGCTCGGCCTCGGTCGCAGCTTCTGACGCCCACGGCACTCCGGGCCCCACCGACGACGGGTGCGGCCGGAGTGCCCCTCGCTTCCGAGCGCCCTGGGTCAGTACATGAAGTTCAGCGCCGCGATGTCCGTCGAGGTGAACTCCCCGTTCGTGCTCAGGGGCACGCAGGTGTTCATGATGGAGCCGCCCGGCGTCGCGCTGGAGGGTGTCCCGGGGATGAGGATGGCGCCTCCCGGGTTCGCGCCCTCGCGCACGGGCGTGCCGCCGCAGCTGATGGCGGTGTTGAAGAAGTCCGTGTGGCGAAAGCCAATCGTGTGGCCAAGCTCATGCGTGAGGACGTGCTCGATGACATCCAGCGGGTACGTGGACAGGCCCGTGCCGATCCAGATGGTCGGATAAGGCAACCCGCCGGAGGGATAGCCGCTCGCCCCGCTCGGACCACTGGGGAGCGTGGAGTTGACGACCACGTTGATGGTGGCGTGGCTGCCGGGCGGACACGCCGAGGGGTCGGCGAGGCACGGATTGGCGGTGTAGAACGTGAGACGAAGCCCCAGCGCGTTGTAGTTGGCGACGGCCTGCGCCAGGCCCGCGGCAATCGTCGACGCGACGGGTGACGGGAGCTGGACCGTGATCTTCGTCACCGCGCTGGAGACCAGATTCGTCGTCCGGTAGTGCTCCGCTCCCGAATCTCCCGTGTCGAGCATCTCCCGCGAGGCCTGGAGGCTCACGACCGCGTCGCCCCCCACCTGGACGACACCGTCAACCACCTGGATGTCTTCCGTCCGGAACCCCGCCTCCACCAGGTTCTCCACGGTCTCCCGCGTCTCGTCCGTGAGCACCGGCCCGACACCTCCACAGCCAGACATCCACGCGCAGCAAAGCCATGCAACAGCGGTCGCCTTCTTCGCCATCGACTTCTCCCGGCCAGCATTCGAGGTGGGCGTGCCATTTACAGAGGCACGGCATCAATCCAAGCCGACGGGCCACGGGAAGTCCACCAGCGGATGGACTCAATCGCAGACGCGCAGGTCGGGCCTTGCCCCAGGCAACGCCATGTCACCATGCGTCCGCGGCAAACGCCCATGGCGGGCAGAGGAGACACCTGTATGAACTGGCTCGATTTCCGTCGTCTCACGCGCGCGGGCTCCTGGAGACTCGGCGCCCTTCTCACGGTGGCGGGGCTCGCGACGGGCTCGCTGCTCTTGTCCCCGGCCGAGGCCTCGGCCGATGACACCAATCCCTGTCCCTTCTCGGACGTGCTCTGCCTGTTCGATGGAGAGGACTACACCGGCGCGGTGTGGAACGTCCGGGCCTGGCCTCCGGGCACGTCCACCTGCGTGGGGCTGCCCGAGCACGGCTGGGAGGGCCGCGCCGAGTCCGCCATCAACCGGGGCACCCAGAACGCGTACCTGTTCCCCAACGAGGACTGCTCGGGCTACCCGGTGACGCTCCTGCCGGGCGAGTGGCTGAGCCCGCTCGAGTTCGCGCCCAAGAGCGTCTTCGTCTTCTGATGCGAGGCGGGGTGCGCCGGGGAAGGCGTCACCTCCCAGGCGCACCCGCCCGCCACGGTCCTACTCCGCGGAGACGTCCTGCGCGGCGCGCTCCCAGGACGCGTCGACCTCCTCGGCGTCCTCAGAGGACAGCAGCGACTCCTCCTCGCTGCCCTCGGCCGCCAGCGAGGGCATGCACGCCGGGTTCGGGTGGTGGTACTCGGTCGCCCACCGCCCGCAGGTGATGATGCGCGTGGACCAGGGCACGGCGCACGTGGTGTCGCACGACTCGTACTCCACGCAGATGTCGTCACAGTCCGGCGGCAGCGCCAGCGCGGACAGGGGGGACAGCACGCACGCCACGAAACCCGCGAGCAACGTCTTCGACATGAGCTTCATTGAATTCTCCAGGTTGAAACGTCGAGTTGAACCCATCACGACACGTCCCAGCGGGACGGGACTCACTGCTCGGCGGCGCCCTGCTCTGAGCACTCCCAGGCCGCGTCGACCTCGTCCGCGTCCTCGGACGAGAACATCTGCTCCTCCTCCCCCGCCTGCGCCGCCGTGTCCGGCACGCACGACGCGCCCGGGTCGTAGTCCTCCACCCAGACGCCGCACGACACCACCTGCATGGTCCAGGGAATGGCGCAGACGATTCGACACGGGATGGGGGACACGCAGCGGGCATCACAGTCCGGCGGCAGCGCCAACGCCGACAGGGGGGCCAGCGCCAACGCCGCGAACAACGCCTTCGAGATGCGGTTCATGAAGCCTCCAGAACGACACATCGGATGAGGACAAGCCGCGTCACCTCACACGGCGGCGGAACTATCCTCCCCACGTCAGGAAACATCAAAGACAGTCGCGCCGGGTCGGACACCACTCCCCAGTCTTGATACAGGTCAACGACAGACGCGGCCCCGGAGGTCCCGTCCCGCCACAAGACTTCACCCACGCGGCAGCTCCCCACCCCACCCACCCAGAACAGTCACTCCGGGATGACGCAACACGTCGTCACTCTTTCGGAATCCGGCCGCGCAGACACTGTTGACACCCCGCCAACAAGCCTCCAATATCCCTTTCATCGAAGTGATGAGGCCCCCACCATGAGCTACCAACACATCCGGACCTCGGTCTCGGACCGGGTTGCCACTCTCGAGCTGAACCGTCCCGAGGCGCGAAACGGCTTCACCATCACCATGGCGGACGAGCTGGCGGACGCGCTGACCCAGGCGGACGCCAACGAGGACGTGCGCGTGGTCATCCTCACGGGGGCCGGCAAGGACTTCTGTGTGGGCGCGGACCTGAGCGGCCTGTCCTTCGAGGTCGCCAACGGAGGCCTGCCCGAGCCGGGGTGGGTGGAGCCCGCGACGCGGGTGACCCGCCGCCTGTTCTCCCTGCGCAAGCCCGTCATCGCCGCCGTGCGGGGCGCCGCGGTGGGCGTGGGCTCGACGATGCTCCTGCCCGCGGACTTCCGGCTGGCGGCCAAGGACAGCCGCTTCGGCTTCGTCTTCAGCCGCCGGGGCATCTACCCGGAGGGCGGCTCCAGCTGGTTCCTGCCCCGACTGGTCGGCATGGGCCGCGCGCTCGACTGGATGGTGAGCGGCCGGCTCATCCCCGCGGACGAGGCGCTCGGCGCGGGGCTGGTGCGCTCGCTCCATGAATCCGACGAGGTCCTCGGCGCCGCGCAGGCGCTGGCGCGCGAGCTGGTGGAGTCCACCGCGCCCGTGTCCGTGGCCGTCATCCGTCAGTCCCTCTACCGAATGAGCGCCCTGCCCAGCCCGGAGCAGGCCTTCTCCCTGGACAGCCAGCTCATCGCGAGCCTGGGACAGAACCCGGACGCCGTGGAGGGTGTGATGGCGTTCCTCCAGAAGCGCCCCCCCGCCTTCACGCGCACCGTGGAGCAGGACCAGCCGGCCTTCCTGCCGTGGCGGGAGCACAAGTCATGAGCCCCTCCCCCGCCCCCCGCTGGAAGCGCCTGGAGCCGGACGAGCGCCGCGAGCAGATCCTCGAGGTCGCGACGCGTCTGTTCGGTGAGCGTCCCTACGCGGACGTCTCCACCACGGACATCGCCAAGGAAGCGGGTGTCGCCCGCGGCCTGCTCAACCACTACTTCGGGCAGAAGCGCGACTTGTACCTCAAGGTCGTCAAGCGCATGCTCCTGATGCCCGGCCTGGAGGAGAAGGTCAGCAACACGGGCACGCTGCGCGAGCGCGTGGAGCGCAGCGTCCGGTGGTACCTGGACACGGTGGCCACCCACGGCAAGACGTACGTGGCCGTCACCGCGGTGGGCGGCATCGGCGCGGACCCGGAGGTCGAGCGCATCATCTCCGCCGCGGACGACGTGGCGGCGGCGAAGACGCTCGAGTTCCTGGGGCTCAAGGTGGAGGTGGGCAGCGACGCGCGTCACCGCGCGATGATGCGCTCCTACTCCGGCATGGTGAAGGCCACCATCCGCGAGTGGATTCGCGGCGGGACGCTCACGCGCGAGGAGGCGCACCTGCTCTTGAGCGAATCGCTCATCACGCTCGTTCGCGACGTCATCCCCCAACTGAAGAACATGCCGCCCCGCGCGGAGCCGGAAGCCACGCCCGCTCCGTCCGAGGGTCCGAGCGACAAGGAGTCCTGATGAGCCAGAAGCCTCTGTCGGGACGCACGTTGTTGATGTCCGGAGGAAGCCGCGGAATCGGCCTCGCCATTGGCGTCGCCGCGGGGAGGCTGGGCGCCAACGTGGTGCTCCTGGCCAAGACGGACACGCCCGACCCCAGGCTCCCGGGGACCGTCCACACGGCGGCCGCGGACATCGAGGCCGCCGGAGGCCAGGCGCTCGCGGTGGTGGGCGACGTGCGCGAGGAGGCGGACGTCCAGCGCGCGGTGGACCAGGCCGTCAAGCGCTTCGGCGGCATCGACTTCTGCGTGAACAACGCCAGCGCGCTGGCGCCGCTGAAGACAGACGAGCTGCCCCTCAAGCGGTTCGACCTGATGCAGCAGATCCAGGTGCGCGGCACCTTCCTGCTCACGCGCGCCGCGCTGCCGCACCTCAAGCGCTCTGCGCACGCGCACATCCTGTCGCTGTCGCCGCCCGTCAACCTGGCGCCGCACTGGCTGGGCAAGCACCCGGCGTACACGGTGGCGAAGTATGGGATGACGCTCCTGACGCTGGGCTGGGCCGCGGAGTTCGCCGAGGCGGGCATCGCCGCCAACGCGCTGTGGCCGCGCACGCTCATCGCCACCGCGGCGGTGAAGAACCTGCTCGGCGGGGATGACTCCATGCAGCGCGCGCGCACGCCCGACATCATGGCGGACGCGGCGGTGGCCATCCTCCAGCGCAAGCCGCGCGACTGCACCGGCCACACCTTCATCGACGAGGACGTGCTGCGCGCCGAGGGCGTCACCGACTTCAGCCGCTACGGGGGCGGCGACGACGTCATCCTCGACCTCTACGTCGACCCCTGAGGAGCACCCCACACGCCGCATCCGCAGTCGCCGCGAAACCAGACGCAGGAGGAGTCCATGGGTACGTCGCTCGCAGACCTGGAGGCGCAGTGCCAATCCCTGGCGAACAAGCTCACCCTGCCGCTCTTGCTCAAGCGCAACGCGGACGAACTGGCGGACGAGCCGGCGCTCACCGCCGGTGACACCACGCTCACCTGGGCCCAGATTCGCGCCCGCACCGCGGCGCTGAGCCGGGGCCTGGGCGCGCTCGGGCTCCAGCGCGGCGAGCGGATGATGATCATGATGTCGAGCCGGCCCGAGCACTGGCTCATCGACTACGCCGCGGCCCACCTGGGCGCCATCCCCTGTACCGCCTATCAAACGCTGAGCACGGAGCAAGTAGGCTACGTCGCCCAGCACAGCGCGGCCACGGTGGTGGTGCTCGAGGGCGCGGAGGAGGTGGCCCGCTGGCGCCCCATCCTCAAGTCGCTCTTCTCCCTCAAGCGCATCGTCGTCATCGACGCAGCGGCCGTGCCCGCCGGAGACGCGCTCTATGTCTCCTTCGCGCAGTTGGAGGCGGACGGCGCGGCGCTGCATGAGCAGGCGCCGCAGGTCTTCGAGGACACCTGGAAGCCCATCCGTCCCGAGGACCCCATCGCGATGATGTACACCTCCGGCACCACCGGAGACCCCAAGGGCGTGGTGCTCAGCCATCGCAACGCCTTCTACGAGGCCATCTGCGTGGACGCGGTGGTGCCCACGCCCATGCGCGCGCCGTCCATCGCCTACCTGCCGCTGGCGCACATCGCCGAGCGCGAGCTGGGCCTGTACCGGATGCTCTTCAAGGCGCTGCACGTGCACGTCTGCTCGGACCCGGCGGGCGTGGTGCCGCTGATGGCCAAGGTGCGCCCGCCCGCCTTCTTCGGCGTGCCCCGCGTCTGGGAGAAGCTGGCCGCGGGCCTGCGCGCGAAGCTGGGCACGCTGGAGGCGCCCCGCCGCGACGCCATCATGGGCGCGCACGCGCTCGCGCTGGAGGCCTTCCGCCTGGAGGGCTCCGGCCAGAAGGTGTCCGAGGAGCTGGCCGCCAAGGTCGCCGTGGCGGAGGAGAAGGTGCTCAAGCCCCTGCGCTCCACGCTGGGCCTGGACGCGCTCCAGTGGGCCAGCAGCGGCTCCGCGCCCATCCCCGTGGAGGTGCTGGAGTACCTGGGCGGCTTCGGCATCCGCGTGCTCGAGGTGTGGGGCATGAGCGAGACAACGGGCTGCGCCACCATCAACCTGCCCACCGACTTCCGCGTGGGCTCGGTGGGCCGCCCCGTCCCCGGGCTCGAGCTGAAGCTCGCCTCCGACGGTGAAATCTTCGTGCGCGGCCCCGTGCTGTTCATGGGCTACCTGGCGGGGGACGGGCGCATCGTCAGCGCCACGGACGAGGACGGGTGGCTGGCCACCGGTGACATCGGCACCATCGACGCCGAGGGCTTCCTCACCATCACCGACCGCAAGAAGGAGCTCATCATCACCTCGAGCGGGAAGAACATCGCCCCGTCCCGCATCGAGGGCTTGCTGCGCGCCCACCCGCTCGTGGGCCAGGCGCTCGCGATTGGCGATGGCTGGCCGTATGTCACCGCGCTCATCTGCCTGGACGCGGAGGTCGCGCCCGTGTGGGCCAAGGCCCGGGGCCTGCCGCCCATGTCCGTGGCGGAGCTGACGAAGGACCCCGCCATCCGCTCGGAGCTGGAGGCGCTGGTGGCCTCCGTCAACCAGCGGCTGTCGCGCGCCGAGCAGGTCAAGCGCTTCGAGGTCGTCAACGAGACGTGGTCGCCGGCGACGGGCGAGCTCACCCCCACGCTCAAGCTCAAGCGCCGCGTCATCCTCCAGCAGTACGCCGAGCGCATCGCCACCTTCTACGAGAACGCCTGAGCCCTGCCGCCATGCACGCCAGAACCCCCGAGCAAGCCTCGTTCGCCGCGTCCATCGATGCCTTCTGCCGCGCCAGGACGGGCACCCGCGCCCAGCGCGACGCCTTGACGCAGCACGGCGTGGAGGCGCACAACGTCGAGCTGTACGCGCAGATGGCCGAGCTGGGCTGGCTCGGCGTGGGCATCGACGCGGAGTACGGCGGCTCCGGCGGCGGCATGTCGGAGATCTGCCTGTTCGCGGAGCGCACCGCCTACGGGCTCGCGCCGGTGGGCGGCTACGTCACCACCGCCGTCGCGGCCGGGCCCTACGCGAGGTTCGGCACGCCCGCGCAGAAGCAGAAGGTGCTCACGGGAATCACGCAAGGGCGGGTGGAGGCCATCTCCATCTCGGAGCCCGGCGCGGGTTCGGACGCGGCGGCCATCACCTGCCGCGCCGAGCGCGCCTCGGGCGGCTTCGTCGTCAACGGCCAGAAGACGTGGTGCTCCAACGCGCACATCGCCGACCACCTGCTGCTGGTGGCGAGGACGCGCGGCGCGGGCCCGGGCTCGCGCCACGAGGGGCTCACCATGTTCTGCGTGCCCACGAGCACGCCGGGCGTGGAGATTCGCGGCATCCCCACGCTCAACGGCAAGGAGGTCAACGACGTCTACTTCACCGACTGCTTCCTGCCCGAGGACAGCGTGGTGGGCGTGGTGGACCAGGCGTGGCCGCAGCTGATGTCGGGGCTCAACAGCGAGCGGCTCATCCTGGCGGCGACGATGCTGGGCCGGGGCCGGCGCGCGTTCGACGACGCGGTGGCGTACGTGAAGGACCGCCAGCAGTTCGGCAAGTCGGTGGGCTCGTTCCAGGCCCTCAAGCACCGCATCGCGGACCTGGCGCTGGAGCTGGAGTGCAGCGAGCTGCTCCTGTACCGCGTGGCGCAGATGGCGGACGAGGCCCCGGAGAAGATGCTCCCGCGCGAGGCCTCCATGGCCAAGCTGAAGGCCACCGAGACGGCCAAGCGCGTGGCGCTGGAGGGCGTGCAGATGATGGGGGGCTACGGCTACGCCACCGAGTTCGATATGGAATCGCATCTGCGTGCCACGGTGATTTCCACCGTCTATGGTGGCACCAGCGAAATCCAGCGGGACATCATCGGCAAGACGTTCGGACTCTAGACAGCAGTCACGACAGCGCGGAGACAGACTATGACGGCACGTCCTCGGTGGAGCTCCGACGAGCTCGAGCAGGTGCGCGGCCTCGCGGCCACCTATTTCACGAAGGAGGTCCTCCCCAACGTGCCCAAGCACGTGGCCCAGGGCTTCCCGGACAAGGCGCTCTACCGCCGGGCGGGCGAGCTGGGCCTTCTGTGCATGTCCATCCCGGAGGCATACGGCGGCGGCGGCGGCACGTTCGCCCACGAGGCCATCCTCCTGGAGGAGCAGGTGCGCGCCGGGGACCCGACGATGGGCTTCGCGGTGCACTCCACCATCGTCGCGCACTACGTGCTCGCGTACGCCTCCGAGGCCCAGAAGCTCAAGTGGCTGCCCAAGCTCGCCAGCGGCGAGTGGGTGGGCGCCATCGCCATGACGGAGCCGGGCACGGGCTCGGATCTGCAGGCCATCTCCACCCGCGCGGTGCGCGACGGCGACTTCTACAAAGTGAGCGGGTCCAAGACCTTCATCTCCAACGGCCGCGTCTGTGACTTCCTCATCATCGCGGTGCGCACCAGCGACGTGAAGGGCCATGCGGGCATCTCCCTGTTGTGTGCCGAGGTCTCCGACACCACGCCCGGCTTCGAGCGGGGCCGCATCCTGGAGAAGCTGGGCGGCCACGGTCAGGACACCACGGAGCTGTTCTTCGACGAGCTCCGGATTCCGGCCGTCAACGTGCTGGGCGGCGAGGAGGGCTCGGGCTTCATCCAGCTGATGCAGCAGCTGCCCCAGGAGCGGCTGGCCACGGCGGTGCTCGCGCAGGCGAGCATCGAGCGGGCCGTGGCGCTCACGGTCGACTACACCAAGCAGCGCCAGGTGTTCGGCAAGCCGCTTTTCGCTCTGCAGAACACGCGCTTCGAGCTGGCGGAATGCGCGACGCTGGGCCGGGTTGGACGGGCGTTCCTCGACGAGTGCGTGGAGAAGCACCTGGCGGGGGAGCTGGACGTGGCGTCCGCGGCCATGGCCAAGTACTGGCTGACGGACCAGGCGAGCAGCGTCGCGGACCGTTGCCTCCAGCTTTTCGGAGGGTATGGGTACATGAAGGAATACCCCATCGCTCACCTGTTCGCGGATACTCGCGTCATGCGCATCTTCGCCGGCGCCAACGAGGTCATGAAGGAACTCGTCGCCCGTTCGCTGTAGACCACTCCCACACCGAATCCCAAGGAGGCTCCCGGTGAGCCAGGAAGCATTCATCTTCGACGCCGTCCGTACACCTCGCGGCAAGGGCAAGAAGGGCGCGCTGCACGGCATCAAGCCCATCTCCCTGCTGGTCGGCCTGGTGGACGCCCTCAAGAAGCGCCACCCCGGCCTGGACCCAAAGCAGATCGACGACATCGTGCTGGGCATCGTGTCGCCGGTGGGCGACCAGGGCGCGGACATCGCGCGCACGCTGGTGCTGGCGGCGGGCCTGCCGGAGACGGTGGGCGGCGTGCAGCTCAACCGCTTCTGTGCCTCCGGCCTGACGGCGGTGAACATGGCCGCGCAGCAGGTGCGCTCGGGCTGGGAGCACCTGGTCATCGCGGGCGGCGTGGAGAGCATGTCGCGCGTGCCCATGGGCTCCGACGGCGGCGCGTGGGCCATGGACCCGGCCACCAACTACGACACGTACTTCGTGCCGCAGGGCATCTCCGCGGACCTCATCGCGACGATGGAGGGCTTCACCCGCGAGGACGTGGACACCTACGCCGCGCAGTCGCAGGCGCGCGCCGCGAAGTCCTGGGCGGAGGGCTACTTCAAGAACTCCGTCATCCCCGTGGTGGACCAGAACGGCCTGGTCGTCCTGGAGCGCGACGAGCACCCGCGCAAGGACACCACCGTCGCCTCGCTGGGGCAGCTGAGCCCGTCGTTCGCCGCCATGGGCGAGATGGGCGGCTTCGACGCGGTGGCGCTGCAGAAGTACCACATGGTGGAGCGCATCGAGCACGTGCACACCCCGGGCAACTCGTCGGGCATCGTGGACGGCGCGGCGCTGGTGCTCATCGGCTCGGAGAAGGTGGGCAAGTCGCTGGGGCTGACGCCGCGCGCGCGCATCGCCGCGGTGGCCACGTCCGGCTCGGACCCGACCATCATGCTGACGGGCCCCATCCCCGCCACGCGCAAGCTGCTCGACATGACGGGCCTGTCGGTGAAGGACATCGACCTGTTCGAGCTCAACGAGGCCTTCGCCTCCGTGGTGCTCAAGTACCAGAAGGACCTGGGCATCCCGAACGAGAAGATCAACGTCAACGGCGGCGCCATCGCCATGGGGCACCCGCTGGGCGCCACGGGCGCGATGATCCTGGGCACCATGGTGGACGAGCTGGAGCGGCGCAAGGCGCGCCGGGCCGTCATCACCCTGTGCGTCGGCGGTGGCATGGGCGTGGCCACCCTCATCGAGCGCGTCTGACCTTTCTGCGCATCCCCTTTCGACCAAGATTCGAGCAAACCCCATGAGCGAGCAGAGCACCATCCGCTGGGACAAGGATGCCGACGGCATCGTCACCTTGACGCTGGATGACCCCCACCAGTCCGCCAACACCATGAACGCCGCGTACATCCAGTCGATGCGCGCGACGGTGGACCGGCTGGTCAAGGAGAAGGCGGACATCAAGGGCGTCGTCATCACCTCCGCGAAGAAGACCTTCTTCGCCGGCGGCGACCTGAACGACCTGTTGAAGATCCGCAAGGAGAACGCGAAGCAGGCGTTCGAGCTGGGCCAGGAGCTCAAGGCGCAGCTGCGCGCGCTGGAGACCCTGGGCAAGCCCGTGGTCGCCGCCATCAACGGCGCGGCGCTGGGCGGCGGCCTGGAGATTGCGCTCGCCTGTCACCGCCGCATCGTCGCGGACGTGAAGGGCGCGCAGATTGGCCTGCCGGAAGTCACGCTGGGCCTGCTGCCCGGCGCGGGCGGCGTGGTGCGCACGGTGCGGATGCTGGGCATCGTGGACGCGCTGATGAAGGTGCTCCTGCAGGGCCAGCGCTACCGTCCCCAGGAGGCCAAGGAGGTGGGCCTGGTGCACGAGGTGGTGGACTCGGTGGAGGCGCTCATCCCCGCGGCCAAGGCGTGGGTGAAGGCGAACCCGAGCTCGCAGCAGCCGTGGGACCAGAAGGGCTACAAGATTCCGGGCGGCACGCCGACGTCCCCCGGGCTCGCGGCGAACCTGCCGGCCTTCCCCGCCAACCTGCGCAAGCAGCTCAAGGGCGCGATCATGCCCGCCCCCCGCGCCATCATGGCGGTGGCGGTGGAGAGCACGCAGGTGGACGTGGACACCGCGTTCACCGTCGAGTCGCGCTACTTCACGGAGCTGGCGACGGGTCAGGTCGCGAAGAACATGATTCAGGCGTTCTTCTTCGACATGCAACACATCAACTCCGGTGGCGGCCGGCCCAAGGGCCATCCGCAGCACACGGCGAAGAAGGTGGGCATCCTGGGCGCCGGCATGATGGGCGCGGGCATCGCCTACGTGTGCGCCAAGGCGGGCATCGAGGTGGTGCTCAAGGACGTGAGCGTCGCCGCCGCGGAGAAGGGCAAGCAGTACTCCGTGAAGCTCGTGGAGAAGGCGCTGGAGAAGGGCAAGACGACGAAGGAGAAGGGCGACGCGCTGCTCGCGCGCATCACCCCCACCCAGGACGCCGCGGCGCTCAAGGGCTGCGACCTGGTCATCGAGGCCGTGTTCGAGGGCGTGGAGCTCAAGCACAAGGTCTTCCAGGAGGTCCAGGACGTGGTGGCGCCCGACGCGGTGCTGGCGTCCAACACGTCCACGCTGCCGATCACGCTGCTGGCCGAGGGCGTGAAGCGCTCCGAGGACTTCGTGGGCATGCACTTCTTCTCCCCCGTGGACAAGATGCCGCTGTTGGAGCTCATCGCCGGCAAGAAGACGAGCGACGCGACGCTGGCGAAGGCCATCGACATCGCGGTGCAGATCGGCAAGACGCCCATCGTCGTCAACGACAGCCGCGGCTTCTTCACCAGCCGCGTCATCGGCACGTTCCTCAACGAGGCCATCGCCATGGTGGGCGAGGGCATCTCCCCGGCGTCCATCGAGCAGGCGGGCCTGCAGGCGGGCTACCCCGCGGCGCCCCTGGCGCTGATGGACGAGCTGACGCTGACCCTGCCGCGCAAGATTCGCGAGGAGACGAAGGCCGCCGCGGTGGCCGAGGGCAAGCCGTGGGCGGACCACGGCAGCTACGCCGTCGTCGACTCGCTCATCGACCAGCACGGGCGCAAGGGACGCTCCACGGGGGCGGGCTTCTACGACTACGTGGACGGCAAGCGCGCGGGCCTGTGGTCGGGGCTGGCGAAGCACTACACCAGGCCGGGCACGACCATCCCCTTCGAGGACATGAAGGACCGGATGCTGTTCGCGGAGGCCATCGACACGGTGCGCTGCTTCGACGAGGGCGTGCTGCGCTCGGCGGCGGACGCCAACATCGGCTCCATCCTGGGCATCGGCTTCCCGGCGTGGACGGGCGGCGTGGCCCAGTTCATCAACGGCTACGAGGGGCCCACGGGCACGGGCCTGAGGGGCTTCATCGCCCGCGCGAACGAGCTGGCGAAGCGCTACGGCAAGCACTTCGAGCCGCCCGCGTCGCTCATCCAGAAAGCGGAGCGAGGTGAGCTCCTGAAGTAGCCGCGCATCGCCTTTCGCAAGGAGAAGTCCATGGTCCAGAGCTCCAGTCGCCTCGCCGCCGTACCGCCTCCGCTCGACGCGGGGGCGCTCGTCGAAAAGCAGCGCGCCTATTTCGAGTCTCGCGTGACGCTCCCGCTCGAGTGGCGGCGGGCGCGGCTGGAAGCCCTGGACCGGGTGGTGCGCAAGTACGAGGCGGAGATCCTCGCCGCCCTCAAGGCCGACCTCTCGAAGAGCGCCGAGGAGGCGTATCTGACGGAGGTCGGCAGCATCTATGGAGAGATAAAAGGTGCGCTCAAGCACCTGAAGTCGTGGATGAAGCCGCGCCGGGGCTCGGCGCCCATCGTCATCCAGCCGGCGCGGGCGTACCAATACTCGGACCCGCTGGGCGTGACGCTCATCATCGCGCCGTGGAACTACCCGTATCAGCTGTCCATCGCGCCGCTCATCGGGGCGCTCGCGGCCGGGTGCACCGCGGTGCTCAAGCCCAGCGAGCTGGCGCCGGCGACGTCGGCGGTGCTGGCGAAGCTCCTGGGTGAGGCCTTCTCTCCGGAGGTCGTCGCCGTGGTGGAGGGTGACGCGGACGCCAGCCGCGAGCTGCTGGCGCAGCGCTGGGACCTCATCTTCTTCACCGGCGGCACCCAGGTGGGCCGCGTGGTGGCCGAGGCCGCCGCCAAGCACCTGACGCCCACGGTGCTGGAGTTGGGCGGCAAGAGCCCCTGCATCGTCGACCGGAGCGCGGACCTGGAGGTCACCGCCCGGCGCATCGCCTGGGGCAAGTACCTCAACGCGGGCCAGACGTGCATCGCCCCGGACTACGTGCTGATTCCTCCCGAGCTCAAGGCGCCCTTCACGGAGCTGGTGAAGAAGGCCGTCACCCAGTTCTACGGCCAGGACGCGCGCCAGAGCAGCGACTACGGCCGCATCATCAGCCCCCGGCACTTCGAGCGCGTCCGCGCGCTGGCCGGGCACGGCAAGGTGGCCTTCGGCGGCGAGCACGACGCGGCCAGCCGCTTCTTCGCGCCCACCGTCATCACCGACGCGCCCCTGTCCAGCCCGCTGATGCAGGATGAGATCTTCGGCCCCCTCCTCCCGCTGGTGGACTGCCCGAGCATCGACGAGGCCATCCGCTTCGTGCGCTCGCGCCCCAAGCCGCTCGCGCTCTACAGCTTCTCCAAGGACGCGAGGGTCAACGAGCGGGTGCTGACGGAGACGTCCAGCGGCGGCGCGGTGGTCAACGACGTGTGCGTGCACTTCGCGGCGGAGGGGCTGCCCTTCGGCGGCGTGGGCGAGTCTGGCGTGGGCGGCTACCACGGCCAGGCCAGCTTCGATGCCTTCAGCCACAAGAAGAGCGTGGTGAAGCGGCCCTTCCTGCTGGACCTGGCGATGCGCTACCCGCCGTACGTGGGCAAGCTGGGCCTCTTCAAGCGCCTGATGTAGCCCGACACGACGAGGCCGCCGGGACGCTGCTCCCGACGGCCCGGCTTCCTCCAGGCCTCTCGCGGACGGGCACCCTGCCCCGCCCGCGGGAGGCCTTCGTCGTCACAGCGTCTTCATGTACTCGATGATGGCCCAGCGCTCGCTGTCGGTGAGCGACTGGGTGAAGTCGTGGCCCTCGTTGCCGAGCCCGTACAGGTGCGAGTTGAAGATCATGCGCGAGCGGATCTGCTTCTGGGTGATGGGCGGCGGCGACTGGTAGGCCAGCGAGTTGTAGTTGGCGACGGTGTTGGCGATGTTCGCGAACAGGACGTCGAGCGTGGCCATCTCCTGGCTGCAGGGGATGAAGGGGTCATTGGCCGGGCGGTCTCCGCAGGCCAGGGCCTGCACCTTCCAGCCGAGCTTGTTGAAGTCGTACGCGGCGAAGCTCATGTCGTAGCCGGCGTTGGAGCCCAGCGCGTTGCCGGAGACCTGCTGACGCTTCCAGACCTTGGGGCGGTCCGAGGGCTTGAGCACGTCCCACAGCGTGGGGACGCTGGAGTTGTGGAAGTACGGCGCGGAGGCCCAGGCGCCGTAGAGCGGCGTGGCGATGTAGCCGAAGGGCTTGATCCAGATGTTCGGCCCCTCCGGCGAGTAGATGGGCCCGGTGCCCCGGTCATACGCGGCGCGCGGCACGCGGCGCAGGGCGCTGGTGATGGGGTCGTCATAGAAGGGTCCGTGGTCCGGGTGCTGGTCGTTGTAGGCCAGGAAGGACGTGTTCCAGGCGCGGCGCTTGCGCTCGTCCGCCATGAGGTCCTTGCGGGCCGGGTCCGTGCGGATGGTTTCAATCGGGGTGATGACGCCGGAGATGCCCTTGAGGCGCGGATCCGGGAGGAAGGCGGGGTTGGCGGCGTGGCGCGGCGAGTAGACGCCGTGGCAGCTCGCGCAGGAGCCGTTGCCGGGCTGCTTGGGAATGTTGGCGTTGGCGCCGTTGGCCCACAGGTCGCGCTCGTGGAAGAGGATGGCGCCCTGCTCCGCCAGCGCCGTGTTGATGGGCTTGGGATAGGTGGGCGGCGACAGGGAGACGAAGAAGTTGTCGTTGTCCTCGAACTCGGCGGTGAGGGCGCGACGCTCGGGGGCGGAGCGGGTGATGTTGGCGATGCCGAACGCCATCTCCGAGCGGACGTTGTCGGACGTGAGCGCGCCGTCCCAGAACTGGCGCGTCTTGAAGGCGCGGTACCACCAGTTGGGGGCGCGCGACATGCCGCCCGCGTGGGTGGGGAAGTACTCCAGCAGGCTGGGCGCCAGCGACATGGCATCCATGTCGAAGAGCGCGGGCAGCAGGTCCACGATGCCAATGGCGTCGCTCATGCCGCGCCCGACGCTCCAGGGCACCGGGACGATCTGGAAGATGTTTCCCACCACGGTGGAGCGGAACATGTCGGACTGGATGAGGCCCGCGTCGATGGCGTCACTGGAGCGGCCCCACAGGAAGGACGACTCCGAGTCGCCCCCCAGCTTCGAGTCATGGCAACCCGAGCACGAGGAGGCGATGGCGCCCGTCCAGCGGCCGTTGGCGTCGCGCTCCTGGACCATGCCGAGGGGCAGCTGCCCGCTCCCGCCATTGGTGAGGTTGGGGTTCTCCCAGGGGTACGGATAGGGATTGCGGAAGGGGGCCTTCGCCAGGCCGAAGCGCTTGATGATCTGCTCGTCGAAGTCCGACGGGCGCAGCGGGTAACCCCACAGCGTGTACATGTAGTAGTACGCGGACGCCGTGGTGAACGGCTGGAAGTAGGCCCGCGTCTCGATGTTCTTCTTGCCGCGGGCGACGCTGGCCCGGAACTCGCCACATGTCTTGGGGTTGGGCGGCAGGTTGGAGATGAACGGCGGCGGCGGGGTGTGCAGGTCCACCCAGAAGGCGTTGAACTGCACCGCCGCGCCCGGCTTGTTGACGCCCGGGACGACGAGCGTGCGCGGGTCCACGGGTAGCAGCGTGGAGTCCGGCTTCCCCTCACAGGCCGCCGCGAACGGCGCTCGCAAGGGGGTGCTGTCCAACAACGGCAACTCCGCGGCCGCGGCCTGGGTCACTCCCAGGGCCGCGACGAAGACACTCGACAAAGCCAACGAACCACTGCGGTGCAGTCGCATGAGCGGGCCCTCCTCCGCTTATTAGCAGGGTGACAACAAGGCACTTTCTATGCCTGTCAGTGAAGCGTCTCAATACGCGTCGCGTCACCCTGTGACTGCCAATTGCCAATAAGGCCTCCTCGCCGGCCGAGCGGGTCCCGGAGGCAATCACAACCAAAACAACGACACGGCAAAGAGAGACTCCACCTGAAAGACAGCCACTTCTGTCCATCAGCCGACAGGGCCTGGGCGGACGGCTGGCGCCTCAGGACAGCTCCTCAATTCGTGCATTCCAGGTCATAATGAGAGGACCGCCACGAAGGAGGCTCGCGATGTTCGACGTCATGCAGGTCGCAAGGCAGCTCAAGAGCGCGGTGCTGGCGGACCCCGAGCGTTTCTACTCGAACGAGACGGGTGCATGGGTGGCAGGGCTGCCCAGACCGCAAGAGATTCGCGTCGTCACGGGGCGGGAGCCCTTCTGGATCAACCTGGGCTACTGGCGCGACGTGGAGCGCGTGGACGAGACGAACTGCGAGCGCGTCGGGGATTTGTTCAAAGCCGCACAAGCCCAGATGGCCCACCTGCTCGCGCGCACGGCGCGACTGGGCGAGCGGGACGTGGTGCTCGACTGCGGGTTTGGCTACGCCGACCAGGACATCCTCTGGGCGGAGGAATACCGCCCCGCCCGAATCGTGGGCATCAATGTCACCCCCAATCAGGTGCGCGTGGGCAAGGAGCGCGTGAAGCTGACGGGGCTGGAGGACCGGGTGCGGCTGGAGGTGGGCTCGGCGACCCAGATTCCCTTTGGCGACGGCGAGTTCGACGTCGTCTTCGCGCTGGAGTCCGCGATGCACTTCCGCACGCGCGGCGACTTCCTGCGCGAGGCCTTCCGGGTGCTCAGGCCCGGTGGGCGTCTGGTGATGGCGGACATGTGTCAGAAGACGGACCGCGAGTCCGGCGCGGGCCTGCGCCGACGCCTGCGGCACCGCTACTGGCGTGGACGGATTGCGTTTCCGGAGGCCAACGTCTGGACGACGCAGCGCTACCTCACGGAGCTGAACGCGGCCGGCTTCCATCAGGGCAAGCTGGAGTCCATCGCGTCGGACGTCTACCCGGCCGTCAACACCGCGCTGGCCGCGCTCCGGGGCATGACGGCCGCGGAACGTCAGCCCGGCAGCGTCACCGTGGCGAAGGTGCGCGAGGACGTGCGGCGCGCCCGCCAGATGGAGTTCGAGCAGCTCCAGTGGCTGACGCTGTTCAACTGCGACGAGTACGCGGTGGTCAGCGCCGAGAAGCCCTGACGCCCACTCGCCCGGAAGTCGCTGAAGGACTTCCGGGCAGGCACCCCGCCTCAGGCGAGCGAGGCGACGTAGAAGTGCGTCGGCAGGTGGACGACGAGCGCCTCGTGAATCTCTCCGCAGACGGCCAGGCCGTCGCGCGGGAAGATGCCGGGAGGCGGCGTGGCGAAGCGGATGGAGGAGCGGCCGCTGTCGAAGATGGTGGCCGCCGCGGTGAAGTCCCCGACGATGACCTGCCCGGGGTCCACCATGCGCGCGCGGGCGATGCGCACGCCCATGCTCGTCAGGTCCGACAACAGCCCGCCCTTGCCCACGAAGTAGCGGTAGTAGTCCGCCGGGTTGACGAGGATGCCGTCCGCGCTGCCGCCCATCTGCTCCACCCTGTCACACGCCGCCAGCAGCGAGGACACGGGGTCCGAGCGCGCCGGCAGCCGCGTGATTCCCGGCGTCTCCAGCAGGCCCCGCACGCGGTCTCCTCCCCGTCCCCTGGCGAGCGCCTGGTTCTCCGCGGTGCACAGCCGCACGAGCAGCCGGAAGTCGATGAACGTCGCCAGCGTCTCGGGGTCGTCCAGGAGCGCGGGGGGGACCTGGATCCACGCCGTGGTGGGCTTGAGCGTGGCGAGGTCCGTGTGGAACTCGAACGCGGCCTCGGGGCGCAGGCCCACGTCCTCCACCTGCACGGTGGGCGGCGACTGGGGCGGCGTCTCGTGCCAGTACTTCACCTTGCCGCCCTCGGCCTTCACCACCTTGAACAGGCCGCGCACCGCGATGCGCGGGCGCCGCTTGAAGCCCGGGAAGGCCTCCGTGATGGTGTGCGAGAACTCCACCGAGGCCTTCGCGCCCTGCGTGGCGACGGCCTGGGCGAAGACCCTTCCGGGTGAGAGGAGCGGCTGCTCCGGGGATTCGTTCGTGCTCATGGCGCCCCCGGGCCTACTCGCCCCAGTCCTCCTCGACTTCGGGCGCTTCCTCGAGCCGGAGCGGATTGAGGCCGACCACCTCGAGCTCTCCGTCACAGCCCGAGCACGTCAACACCTCGCCCTGCACGCGGCCCTCGGCCTCGATGGGCTCCGAACACGTGGGACAGCGGGCCTGCCCGGTCGATTCCGACTGCTTCGTCAGTGCATGCATGCCCTTGCTCCTCTTTTGCTGAATCGGCGCAGTGTGTGAGTCTTCATTCCAGTCGTCAAGACAAGCCCTGAAACACAAGTGAGTGCAGCAAGGCTACATTTCTCAGGTATTTCGGCACGGCGTATCGACGTGCTCACGCGGACACACTCCGAGGGAGTGTGCGGGCGTGGGAACGTTCCAGCGCGTCACGCAGGAGCGTGACGAGGGTGTGAACTCCCGGGGCGCGCAGCAACGCGTAGTGGTCACCGGGCAGCGTGTGGACGACCGCGCCTCCCCTGGCGAGCAGCTCCCATTCGTGCGCACGAGGTGACTCGGCGGATTCGATGGAGACCAGCGCTCCCGGGTAGGGCCTGGGCACGTAGCGCCAGGCCGCGCGGAGGTTGGACTCGAACACGGCGCGCAGGGCGACGAGCCCTGTTTCAGGGAGCGCCGAGACACGGCGCGCCGCGTCCTCCAGCACGCTCAGAGACTCCTCGGGGGCAAGGCTCGCGAGGACGTCTTCCGAGCACGGCAGCCAGGCTCCCGCCGAGCGCAGCACGTCCCGGAAGAAGAGCGCGCCCAACCGCGCGGGTTCGAGCCAGGACGGGTCCACCGCTCCTTCCGCGTGGGCCCGCGCATAGGTGTCGATGAGCACCAGCAGGTCCACCGACTCTCCGCGCGCCTGGAGCTGCTGGGCCATCTCGAACGCGAGCGTCCCGCCCAGGGACCAGCCCCCGAGCAGGTAGGGGCCCTGTGGCTGCACCGGGCGAATCGCGTGCAGGTAGCGCTCCGCCAGGGCCTCCACGCTGTCGAGCGGCGCGGTCTCCCCATCGAGGCCGGGCGCCTGGAGGCCGAAGAAGGGCTGGTCCGCGCCCAGCAGGTGCGCGAGCTCCGCGTACGCGAGCACGGTGCCGCCCACCGGATGGACGCAGAAGAAGGGACGCTTCGTGCCGCCGCGCAGTTGGACCAGGGGCGAGCTGGCCGCGGGCGCGCGGCTCGACAGAAGGGCCGCGATGCGCTCCACCGTCGCGCCCTGGAAGAGCGCGGCCACGGGGAGGGCTCGGCCTGTGAGCTCACGAATCCGCGCGAGCAGGCGCATGGCCAGCAACGAGTGGCCACCCAGCTCGAAGAAGTCATCGCGGATGCCCACCGGGTGCACGCCGAGCGTCTCCTCCCAGGCCCGGACGAGCTGGAGCTCCAGTGAGGTCCTCGGAGGAACCCGGGGCGCCGTGTCCCGTCGGGTGACGTCCGCGTCCGGCGTGGGCAAGGCCCGGCGATTCACCTTGCCGCTGGGAGACAGGGGCAGCGAGTCCAACATCACGAAGTGGCCTGGAACCATGTGGTCCGGCAGCCGCTCCTGGAGGAAGGCGCGCAGGGCTCTCGACTCGGGCTCCGCGCCGTCCGTGCCCACGACATAGGCCACCAGCCGCGACAGCCCCGAGCCATCCGCGCGCGCCTCCACCACGCAGTCCTTCACCGAGGGATGGTGTGCGAGCGCGGCTTCCACCTCCGCGAGCTCGATGCGGTAGCCGCGCACCTTCACCTGTGCGTCGCGTCGGCCGAGGAACTCGAGGGTGCCGTCGGAGAGGTAGCGCGCGAAGTCTCCCGTCCGGTACACCCGTGAGCCAGGAGCAAGGCCCACCGGGTCCGCGACGAAGCGCTCCATCGTCAGGTCCGGACGGTGGAGGTAGCCGCGCGCCAGCGCCGCGCCGCCGAGATACAGCTCGCCGGGGACACCCGGAGGAACCGGAGTGCCTCGCGCATCGAGCACGTGCACACGCGCATTCGAGATGGGACGACCGATGGGCGGCAGGTCCGGCCAGGACGCGGGGTCGCCCTCCAACGTGTGGGCCGTCACCACGTGGGACTCCGTGGGCCCGTAGTGGTTGTGCAACACGCAGCCCGGCAGGCGGCCGATGAAGCGCCGCAGCGCGGGTGTCACTCGGAGCTGCTCTCCGGCCGTGATGATTTCGCGCAGTCGACCCGGCGCCAGCCCGTCCCGGTCCGCCACCTCGGCGAGGTTCTGGAGCGCGACGAAGGGGAGGAACAGCCGCTCGACGCCATGCTGCTCCAGGTGCTCCAGCAGGGCACGTGCGTCCAGCCGCAGCTCCTCGGGGATGAGCACCAGCTCCCCGCCGGCCGCCCAGGTGGAGAACAGCTCCTGGAAGCAGACGTCGAAGCTCAGCGCGGAGAACTGGAGCGTGCGCCCCTGTGGCAGGCGCGAGGCGCCGAGCTGCCACTGCACCAGGTTGAGCAGGGGCCCATGGGACATGGCCACGCCCTTCGGGTCTCCCGTCGAACCCGAGGTGTAGATGACATAGGCGAGCGACTCCGGCCCCGCCAGTGGCGGGAGGTCCTCCGGGTCCTCGTCCTCGAAGCGCGCCGCCTCCGTGTCGAGCAGCAGCAGCTGTGCCGCCCCGTCCGGCACGAGGTCGGCGAGGGAGGACTGCGTGAGCAACCACGGCGCCCTGGAGAAGCGGAGCATCCACGCCAGTCGCTCGCGCGGATAGGACGGGTCCAACGGGACGTAGGCGCCACCCGCCTTGAGGATGGCGAGCACACCGACCGCGAGGTCCAGGGAGCGACGGACGCACAGCCCCACCGGCACATCGCGGCCCACGCCTTCCCTGCGAAGGAGTCTCGCCAGTCGATTCGCGCGCTGGTTCAGCTCGCCGTAGGTGAGCACGTGCTCCCCGAAGCGGACCGCCACCGCGTCGGGAGTGCACTCGGCCTGCTCCTCGAAGAGCGCGTTCACCCGGCTCACGGAGGCAAGTGGCGCCTCGGTGGCGTTCCACTCCACCAGCAGCCGGTGCCGCTCGGACTCGGCGAGCAGCGGCAGCGTCGCCACGTCCTGCGCGGGCTGGGCGAGCGCGGACTGGAGCAACCGGAGGTAGTGCCCCGCCATCCGCGACACCGTCTCCTCGTCGAACAGGTCCGTGTTGTATTCCCAGGACGTCACCAGCGACTGGGGCTGTTCCTGGACGAACAGCGTGAGGTCGAACTTCGACATGCCCGGTTCGAAGGCGAGGCTCTCGACGCCGAGCCCCTGGAGCGACACCGGCACCGTGGGGCCCGGCATGACGAACATGACCTGGAAGAGCGGTGAGCGGCTCAAATCCCGGCTCGGCTGCAGCGCGTCCACCACCTGCTCGAAGGGCAGGTCCTGGTGCGCGAACGCCCCCAGACACGCCTTCCTCACCCTCCTCAGCAACTCCCTGAAGCTCGCACCTCCCGTCTCCACCCTCACCACCAACGTGTTCACGAAGAAGCCGACCAGCTCCTCCACCTGACTCCAGTTCCTCCCCGATATCGGCGTCCCCACCACCACGTCGCCCTGCCCGCTGTAGCGCCCCAGCAGCACCTGGAACGCCGCCAGCAGCGTCATGTACAGCGTCACCCCTTCCTTCCGACTCAGCTCCCGCAGCGCGCCCGCCAGCTCGGGAGGAATCCGGAGCGACAGGTGCGCTCCGTTGAAGGACTGCACCGCGGGACGCGGCTTGTCCGTGGGCAGCTCCAACACCGGCGGCGCTCCCGCCAGCTGCTCCTTCCACCACCCCAGCTGCTTCTCCAGCACCTCTCCCTTCAGCCACTCCCGCTGCCATCTCGCGTAGTCCGCGTACCGCACGTCCAACGGTGTGCGCTCCACCGACTCCCCTCGCACCCTCGCCCCGTACCCCTCTCCCAGCTCCTTCTCCAGCAGCCCCACCGACCACCCGTCGAACACGATGTGATGCACCACCCACACCAGCACGTGTTCTTCATCTCCCACCTTCAACACCTTCGCCCTCAGCAGCGGCCCTCTCTCCAGGTCGAACGGGCGCTGGGCTTCCTCCTCCACCCTTTCCAGCACTTCCGCCGCGGCCACGGGCTCCACCTTCAGCGACAGCTCCACGTCCTCGTGGATTCGCTGCACCGGTTTCCCGTCCACCTCACCGAAGGTCGTCCGCAAGGACTCGTGCCTTCTCACCACGTCACGGAACGCGCCCTCCAGCGCGCCCACGTCCAGCCGACCCGAGAGCCGCACCGCGAAGGGCATGTTGTACGAGAAGCCCTCCGCATCGAGCTGCGAGAGGAACCACAGTCGCTGCTGCGCGAAGGACTGCTCCACCACGCCGTTGTGCGGTCTCCTGGCCAGCGCGGGCGGAGGTGCACCCCTCGATTCCTCGAGGACATCCTCCAGGTGCTCGGCGAGCTGCGCCACCGTGGGCGATTCGAAGAGCACACGGACGGGGAGGTCTCGCCCCACCACGTCCTTCAAGCGGGACACCGCCTGGGTCGCGAGCAGCGAGTGCCCACCCAGCTCGAAGAAGTGTGCCTCCACGCCCACGCGCTCCAAGCCGAGCAGCGGACCGAACACCTCCGCGACGACCCGCTCCATCGCCGTGCGTGGCGCCACGTCGCCACCGCGTGACTCCTCCACGCGCGGCACCGGCAACGCCTTGCGGTCCACCTTCCCCGTCGGGGCAATCGGCAACGCGGGGAGCGCGACGAAGGCCGAGGGCACCATGTACTCGGGCACCTTCGCCTGCAGGTGCGCGCGCAGCTCCGCCGGGGTCAGCGTGTGTCCGTCCTGGAACACGACGTAGCCCACCAGGCGCCGGTCTCCCGGCACGTCCTCGCGCACCACCGCCACCGCGTTCCGCACACCGGGCAGGGCTCGCAGCACCACCTCCACCTCGCCCAGCTCGATGCGGAAGCCCCGCAGCTTCACCTGTCCATCCAGGCGCCCGAGGAACTCCAGGTTCCCGTCCGCCATCCACCGCGCCCGGTCTCCCGTGCGGTAGTAGCGCTCACCCGACGTGCCCTCGAGCGTGTCCGGGAGGAACCGGTCCGCGGTCAAATCGGGGCGGCCATGGTAGCCGTGCGCCAGACTCGCGCCCGCGACGCCCACTTCACCCGGGACACCGATGGGGCAGGGCTCGCCGTTCGCGTCCAACACGTACAGGCGCACGTTGGTGATGGGCACGCCCACCGGCGGAAGCGCGGGCCACGAGGAAGGAGGTCCCGAGGCCCGCCACGCGGTGACGACATGCGCCTCCGAGGGCCCGTACTGGTTCTCCAGCACGCATCCCGGGAGCCGCTCGAAGAAGGCCACGAGCGCGGGCGTCACCTGGAGCTGCTCTCCCGCCGTCACCACCTCCGTCAAGGGAGGCAGCACCTCCTCGGACGCAGCGGCGTCGCAGACCGCCTGGAGCGCGACGAAGGGGAGGTAGAGCCGCTCGACCTGGTGACGCACCATGTACCGGAGCATCGCGCCAGGGTCCTGTCGCAGCGCCGGGGTGATGAGCAGGACGCGGCCACCCAGACACCAGGTGCCGAACATCTCCTGGAAGGAGACGTCGAAGTTGAGCGAGGCGAACTGGAGCGTCGTCGCGTCCGGCTTCACCGTCCTCTTCAGCAACCACCAGAGCATGTTGCCCACCGCGCGGTGGGACATGACGATGCCCTTCGGTCGCCCCGTGCTCCCGGACGTGTAGACGAAGTAGCAGTTCGTCTCCACGGAGAGGTCCACGCAAGGCGCGCTCGTGGGGCGGCGCGAGATGGCGGCGGCCTCGTCCTCCAGGCGCAGCACGCGCGCCGACGTCCCCGAGGGCAGCGCGGAGGCCAGGTGCGCCTGCGCCACCACCACCGGCGCCTCCGTGTCCTCCAACATCAGCCGCAGTCGCTCGGTGGGCCACGTCGGGTCCAGGGGCAGGAAGGCCGCTCCGGCCTTGAGGGTGGCCAGCACCGCCACGGGCATCTCGAGGCTGCTCCGGTCCAGGCACAACCCCACCGAGCCGTTGGGCGGCACCCCCAACGCCACCAGGTGATTCGCGAGCTGGTTCGCGCGGGCGTCCAGCTCCGCGTACGTCAGCGAGCGCGTCCCGTCCGTCACCGCCTCCGCGTGAGGCGTCCGCGCCACCTGGGCCTCCACCCATTGGTGCATCAGGCCCGGCACATAGGTCGCGTCGCGACGCGCGCCCCACTCCACCAGCAGGTGCCGACGCTCCGTCGCATCGAGCAACGGGAGCGCGGAGATGGGCTGCTCCGAGGACGCCACCACCGCGTCGAGCAAGCGTCCGTAATGGCCCGCCATCCGCGACACCGTCTCCTCGTCGAACAGGTCCGTGTTGTATTCCCAGAACGTCACCAGCCCGCGCGGCGTCTCCCACGCGAACAGCGTGAGGTCGAACTTCGACACGCCCGGCTCGAAGTCGAGCTCCTCCGACGTGACTCCTTCGAGCGCCAGGGGCGCCAGCTCGCCGGGCATGACGAACATGACCTGGAAGAGGGGTGAGCGGCTCAAATCCCGGCTCGGCTGCAGCGCGTCCACCACCTGCTCGAAGGGCAGGTCCTGGTGCGCGAACGCCCCCAGACACGCCTTCCTCACCCTCCTCAGCAACTCCCTGAAGCTCGCACCTCCCGTCTCCACCCTCACCACCAACGTGTTCACGAAGAAGCCGACCAGCTCCTCCACCTGACTCCAGTTCCTCCCCGATATCGGCGTCCCCACCACCACGTCGCCCTGCCCGCTGTAGCGCCCCAGCAGCACCTGGAACGCCGCCAACAGCGTCATGTACAGCGTCACCCCTTCCTTCCGGCTCAGCTCCCGCAGCCTCTCTTCCAGACCGTGCGAGAGCGTCACGCGCTTGAGTGCACCGCGATAGGTGCGCACCGCGGGACGCGGCCTGTCGGTGGGCAGCTCCAACACCGGCGGCGCTCCCGCCAGCTGCTCCTTCCACCACCCCAGCTGCTTCTCCAGCACCTCCCCCTTCAGCCACTCCCGCTGCCATCTCGCGTAGTCCGCGTACTGCACCTCCAGTCTCGCGGCCTCCACCGCCTCCCCTCTCACCCTCGCCCCGTACCCCTCTCCCAGCTCCTTCTCCAGCAACCCCACCGACCACCCGTCGAACACGATGTGATGCACCACCCACACCAGCACGTGCTCTTCATCCCCCACCCTCAGCACCTTCGCCCTCAGCAGCGGCCCTCGCTCCAGGTCGAACGGACGCCGAGCCTCCTCCTCCACCTTCGGCAGCACCTCCGCCGCGGACACCGTCTCCACCGTCAGCGACAGCTCCACGTCCTCGTGGATCCGCTGCACCGGCTTCCCGTCCACCTCACCGAAGGTCGTCCTCAGTGACTCGTGCCTTCGCACCACGTCACGGAACGCCCCCTCCAACGCCCTCACATCCAGCCGGCCTGTGAGTCGGCGGGCGAACGGGACGTTGTAGGAGATGCCTTCCGTGTCGAGCTGTGACGTGAGCCACAGTCGCTGCTGCGCGAAGGACTGCGGCACCACGCCACCGTGCGGCTGGTGCGTGAGGGGACTGCGCTGGGCTTCGTGGTCCTCCTCCAACCGCTCCGCGAGCCGGGACACCGTCGAAGACTCGAACAGGACGCGCACGGGCAGCTCACGTCCCACCACTTCGCGCAGCCGCGACATGGCCCGCGTGGCCAGCAACGAGTGCCCGCCCAGCTCGAAGAAGTCGTCCTCCACGCCCATCCGCGCCAGGCCCAGCAGCGGGGCCAGGACCTCCGCCACCACCTGCTCCATCGCCGTGCGAGGCGCCACGTACTCACGCCGCGAGCCCTCGCCCCCGGGGGAAGGCAGCGCCCTCCGGTCGAGCTTCCCGTTCGGCGTGAGCGGCAGGCCCGGCAACATGACGATGGCCGAGGGCACCATGTACTCGGGCAGGCGCGCACGCACCCACGCGCGCAGCTCCTGGGACTTCGGGAGCGCCCCCTCCGAGGGAACACAGTACGCGACGAGCCACCGTCCTCCGGGGCCATCCTCGCGCGCCACCACCGCCACCTCGCGCACGTCCGGGTGGCTCGCGAGCACGGACTCCACCTCGCCCGACTCGATGCGGAAGCCGCGCAGCTTCACCTGTCCGTCCAACCGCCCCGCGAACTCGAGCGTCCCATCCCGCCGCCACCGCGCCCGGTCTCCCGTGCGGTACAGCCGCGCCCCGGGCTCCGCGCTGAACGGATTCGGGACGAACCGCTCGGCGGTCAGCTCCGGACGACGGAGGTATCCCCACGCCAGCCCATCGCCGCCCGTATACAGCTCGCCCCAGACACCCACGGGGACGAGCGACATCGCCGCGTCCACCACATGGACCTGGGTGTTCGAGATGGGTCGACCAATCGGCACGGCGCCGTCCACCCGCGAGCCCGCCGTCAACGGATGGCACGTGGTGAACGTGGTGTTCTCCGTGGGCCCATACCCGTTGATGACGGCTCCCCCTCGCGCCAGACGCGCGCGAACGGCGGAGGGCGACACCACGTCGCCACCCGTGAGGAGCTGACGCACCCCGGACAGCGCCTCGGGACGCGTGGCCATCACCTGCTCGAACAGCGCGGAGGTCAGCCACAGCGTGGTGACGCCACTTCGCGCCAGCCCTGCCTCCAGTTCCTCCACCGAGGGTGTCCTCGGCGCGAAGAGCACCAGCCTCGCGCCATTGAGCAGCGGCCCCCACAGCTCCAGCGTCGCGGCATCGAACGAGATGGGCGCGAGCTGGAGGAAGACCTCCTCCGGTCCCAGCTCCGCGAAGCGGCTCCCCTTCACCAACCTCACCACCGCGCGGTGCGGAACGCAGACGCCCTTCGGCCGCCCCGTCGAACCGGAGGTGTACATGACGTAGGCGAGCGACTCCGGCGGCAAGGGCAACGCCAGGTCGACCTCGGGCTCGTGAGCGAACGCCGCCCCCGAGGGCTCCAAGGGAACGAGCTTCACCGGACCCGAGACGAGCCACGGACAGGCCGCGTCCGGTGCCAGCAAGGCCGCGAGCTCCGAGTCCTCACACATGAAGGACAGCCGCTCGTCCGGATACGACGGGTCCAATGGAACGTACGCGGCCCCGGCCTTGAGGATGCCGAGCGTCGCCACCACCATCTCCAACGAGCGTCGCGCGAAGAGCCCCACCCGACTCCCGGGCTCGATCCCCAGTCGACACAGGTGGTGCGCGAGCTGATTGGCGCGCCGGTTCAGCTCCGCGTACGTCAGGCGCTCGCCCTCGAACTCCACCGCGACGGCGTCCGGAGTGCGGGACACCTGTGCCTCGAACAGCGCGGGGATGCTCGCGTCGCGCGGATACTCCGTCCGCGTCGCGTTCCACTCCGTCAGGAGCAGCCCACGCTCGGCCGCGCTCACGAGCGGGAGCTCGAAGACGCTCGACGAGGGGCGCTCCACCACCGCCTCCAGCAACGCGACGTAGCGCTCCGCCAGTCGCGTCACCGTCTCCTCGTCGAAGAGGTCCGTGTTGTACTCCCAGTACGTCACCAGCCCGCGGCTCGTCTCGCGCGCGAACAGCGTGAGGTCGAACTTGGAGACGCCCGGCTCCAGCGGGACGTCCGTCGCGACGAGCCCCGGCAGGCTGAGCGCCGCGGACGGCTCTCCCTGGAGCACGAAGGCCACCTGGAAGAGCGGCGAGCGGCTCGGGTCCCGCTCCAGCTGCAGCGCCTCGACCAGCTGTTCGAGGGGCACGTCCTGCCTTGCGAAGGCCTCCAGGCACGTCTTGCGGACCTGACGCAGCAGCTTCTGGAACGGGACGTCCTCGACCTGGGCCCTCAGGGCCAGCATGTTGGCGAAGAACCCGACCACGCCCTCCAGCTCACGCTGCCCGCGCCCCGCGAAGGGCGAGCCCACGACGATGTCCCGCTGCCCGCTGTGACGCGCCAGCAGCACCTGGAACGCCGCCAGCAGCGTCATGTACAGCGTCACCCCTTCCTTCCGGCTCAGCTCCCGCAGCCTCTCTTCCAGGGCCGGCAGGGGCGGCATCCACTTCAGGGCGCCCGGATAGGTCTGCACGGCGGGACGCGGTCTGTCGGTGGGCAGCTCCAACACCAGCGGCGCTCCCGCCAGCTGCTCCTTCCACCACCCCAGCTGCTTCTCCAGCACCTCCCCCTTCAGCCACTCCCGCTGCCATCTCGCGTAGTCCGCGTACTGCACCTCCAGTCGCGCGGCCTCCACCGCCTCACCCCTCACCCTCGCCCCGTACCCCTCTCCCACCTCCTTCTCCAGCAACCCCACCGACCACCCATCGAACACGATGTGATGCACCACCCACACCAGCACGTGCTCCTCTTCCCCCACCCTCAACACCTTCGCCCTCAGCAGCGGCCCTCGCTCCAGGTCGAACGGACGCCGGGCCTCCTCCTCCACCCTTGGAAGCACGTCCGCGGCCGCCACCTCCTCCACCTCCAGCCACAGCTCCACCTCGTCGTGGATCCGCTGCACCGGCTTCCCATCCGCCTCGCCGAAGGTCGTCCTCAGTGACTCGTGCCTTCGCACCACGTCACGCAGCGCGCCCTCCAGCGCTCCCACGTCCAGCCGGCCCGTGAGCCGCACCGCGAAGGGCGCGTTGTAGGACGTTCCGCCCGCGTCGAGCTGCGAGAGGAACCACAGCCGCTGCTGCGCGAAGGACTGCTCCGCCACGCCGCCATGCGGCTGGTGCGTCAGCGGAGGCCGACGGCTCGTCCGCTCCGGCTTCGTGGCGATGGACGGCGCGCTCCGCGTCATCACGCCACTCGAATCGTGGGCCGAGGCCCCTCTGGCGCCCCCTGCCCGGGCTGCCCCTGAGGCTCCGGCAAGAGCAGGTCGTACGGATTCATCGCGTCACCGGCCAGGCACTCCAGCTCCACGTCCAGCCCCAAACCGTGGCGTCGCGCCAGCTCGATGAGCACGCCCGTCACCGCCTCGTCCTCCAACGAGAACCCCGTGGAGTCGAACACCGTGGACCGCTCCCGCCACTCCCCGAAGCGCTCGGGATGCTGGACGACCTCGATGATGCCCGGGCCAATCTGCTCGGGCCGCAGCTGCTGACACTCTCCTTCCACCAGCGCCTGCGGCAGGAAGTCCGGACACACCAGGCTGCGCTCCAGCAGCGAGCGCGGCAGCTCCAGCTTCCCCGGCAGGTCCGAGCCCACCGCGTTGACGTGCACCCACGGCTTGAGCCGCCCGTCCTCCAACACCGGCCCCTCTCCCACGCCCACCGACGTCACCGTGCACACGATGTCCGCCTCCGCCTCCACCGTCTCCAACGGCGCCGCGCGGACATCCAATCCCAGGAACGCCGCCCGCCCCGCGAACGAGCGCTGCGCCACCGGGTCCACGTCAAAGACAAGCACCCTCTCAATGGAAAACAACCGCGACAGTGCATGCAGCTGGGTCACCGCCTGGGCGCCGGCGCCGACCAGCCCCACCACCCGGCTCTCCGGATGTGCCAGGTGCCGGCTGGCGATGGCGGACGCCGCCCCCGTGCGCAGCGCCGTCGCCAGCACCCCGTCCACCAGCGCCGTCAGGTGGCCCGTTGCACAGTCATAGACACTGTTCGTCGCGATGATGGTGGGAACCCCATAGTGTCTGGGATTCATCGGATTGTAGCCGACAACTTTGATGGTGATGGATTCACCCTGCCGCATCACCGGCATCCACTCGAGCACGCCTGTCCGGGCGTTGCGCAGCGTGAAGCCCTCGCGCTGCCGCAGCTCCGTGCGCGCGAGGTCGAACGTTCGGAAAGCCGTCTCCACCGACTCGATGACCCGGTCCATCAGGACATCGATTCCCACTTCGTGCACGAGCCTGCGCAGGTCCGCCTGGGTGACGAGGAGTGTCTTCACGGGCGCTCCCTCAGCCTGGAGATGCGCGCACTCTGCATCAATCCGTGTCACCTGAGAAGACAATCAAAACATTCCGACATCTCTTTACGCGCCCAGAAGAATAATCATCCCTGATTGCCCATGACCACACTTGCCGACATTGCACGTTTTACATGAACTACGAACAAGCCCTATCATCGCGAGCCGTGAGCACACGAACGGACGCCGCGACGCTGTCCTGGGGTTGGGTTCGCAATCCCAGGTTCGACCTCTTCTTCATCCTCGGAACGGCGGGCCTGGGGCTCGCGTTCTCATTGGCGGCGCTGGCGCGGCCGTCGCTGTTCCCCGTGCTGTTGATGGTGGACGTGTGGCTGCTCGGCTACCACCACGTGGTGTCGACCTTCACGCGGCTGGGGTTCGACGCGGAGAGCCGGCGTCAGCACCGCTTCCATCTGTGGGTGCTGCCGGGGCTCGTCTTCGCGGCGACGTTCGCCGTGTACCAGGCGGGCGGCGTCTGGCCGCTGATGTCCATCTACTTCTACTGGCAGGGGTGGCACTACCTCAGGCAGAGCTACGGCGTCAGCCGCATCCTGGACCGCGCCTCGAAGCGGCCGGCGGCGGAGAACCCCGCCACCGCGTGGATGCTCTACCTGCTGCCGCTCGCGGGGCTGCTCTACCGCTCCGCGCAGGGCTCCACCACCTTCCTCAAGCTGGAGGTGCGGATGCTGCCGGTGCCCTGGGAGGCGGCGTGGGCGGCGGCGGCGTGCGCGCTGGTGGCCTTCGCGGCGTGGGCGGTGCTCCAGGCGCGGGCGCTGCGCTCGGGCGCGGGCAGCCCCGCCCAGACGCTCTACCTGGCCACACACGCGGGCATGTTCGCCGTGGGCTACTTCGTCATCCCGAGCCTGGAGACGGGCTGGCTGGGCCTCAACGTGTGGCACAACGCCCAGTACATCCTCATCGTCTGGCTGTTCCACAACCGGCGCTTCAAGGAGCAGGTCAGCCCCGAGCACCGCTTCCTGTCCACGCTGAGCCAGAGCCGGCGGATGCTCCAGTACCTGGTGGTGTGCGTGGCGCTGTCCGCGCTGCTCTACACGTTCATCCTGCGCGGACTGTCGTGGATTCCAGCGGCCAGCCTGCTCATCGTGCAGACGCTCAACTTCCACCACTACATCGTCGACAGCCTCATCTGGAAGGTGAGGCAGCCGGCGGTGCGGCGAAACCTGGGGCTCGCCGCGTGAGGCCCGGGCCAGGAGGGCCGCGAGGGCTTTCGCCCCGCGGCCCCTGGCGTCGGGCTCAGCCGCGAACGCGCAGCACGGAGCGGCCGCCGTAGCGGGCCTGCTTGCCCAGCTCCTGCTCGATGCGGATGAGCTGGTTGTACTTGGCGGTGCGGTCCGCTCGCGACAGCGAGCCGGTCTTGATCTGCCCGCAGTTGGTGGCGACAGCCAGGTCCGCGATGGTCGCGTCCTCCGTCTCACCGGAGCGGTGCGACATGACGGCCGTGTAGCCCGCCTTGTGCGCCATCTCCACCGCGGCCATGACCTCCGACAGCGTGCCAATCTGGTTGACCTTCACCAGGATGGAGTTGGCGATGCCGTTCTTGATGCCGTCCGACAGGCGCTTGACGTTGGTGACGAACAGGTCGTCGCCGACAATCTGCACCTTCGAGCCGATGCGGTCCGTGAGCAGCTTCCAGCCGGCCATGTCGTCCTCGGCCAGGCCGTCCTCGATGGAGACGATGGGGTACTTCGCCACCAGGCTCTCCAGGTACTTCACGTGCTCTTCCACGGAGCGCTTCTTGCCCTCACCCTCGTAGTCGTAGACGCCGTCCTTGTAGAACTCGCTGGCGGCGCAGTCGAGCGCCAGGGCGATGTCCTCGTTCGGCTTGTAGCCGGCCTTCTCGATGGACTTCATGATGAAGTCCAGCGCGGCCTCGGCGGACGTCAGGTTGGGGGCGAAGCCGCCCTCGTCACCGACGTTGGTGCCGAAGCCCGCTTCCGACAGGCCCTTCTTCAGCGTGTGGAAGACCTCGGCGCCCATGCGCACCGCCTCGGCGAGCGACTTCGCGCCGACGGGCATGATCATGAACTCCTGGAAGTCGATGGCGTTGTCCGCGTGCGCGCCGCCGTTGATGATGTTCATCATCGGCACGGGCAGGAGGCTGGCGGAGACGCCGCCCACGTAGCGGTAGAGCGGCAGCCCGCGCGCGGCGGCGGCGGCCTTGGCCACGGCCAGCGACACGCCGAGGATGGCGTTCGCCCCCAGCTTGCCCTTGTTGGGCGTGCCGTCGAGCGCAATCATCGTCTCGTCGATTTCGAGCTGCGACTCCGCGTTGAGGCCGCGGACCGCCTTGAACAGCTCGTTGTTCACCGCCGCGACGGCCTTCTGCACGCCCTTGCCGAGGTAGCGGCGCTTGTCGCCATCCCGCAGCTCCACGGCCTCGTGCGTACCGACGGAGGCGCCGGAGGGAACGGCGGCGCGACCGCGGATGCCGTTCTCCAGGATGACGTCGACTTCGACAGTGGGATTGCCGCGACTGTCGATTATCTCACGGCCTACGACACCGACGATTGTAGTCATCGCGCCTTCGTAGCGAAGGGTCCCCAGTGCGTCAAGGAGACAGGGCCCCGAGCGTCCGCCTCAGGCGCTCCGGGCCTCGCGCTCCGCGTGGTACTGCTCGATGGAGAGGTTGCGCACGCGGGAGCGACGTCCCTCCTCGTTGTGCACGTAGCCCACGCTGGCCACGTACGGCTCGATGACGCGAAGCTTCTGCAGCGGCGTCACGATGAGCAGCTGCAGGTCCAGCCGGCGGAACAGCTCCAGGCCGTACGCCGCGGACTCGTCCGAGCCCCGGCCGAACGCCTCGTCGATGACCACGAAGCGGAACGAGCGCGAGCGCGTCTCGCCCCACTGCAGACCGAACTGGTAGGCGAGGCTCGCGGCCAGCACCGTGTACGCGAGCTTCTCCTTCTGTCCGCCCGACTTGCCGCCCGAGTCCGCGTAGTGCTCGTGCTCCTGGTCGTCCGCGCGCCAGCGCTCGGAGGCGGAGAAGCTGAACCAGTTGCGCACGTCCGTGACGCGCCCGGTCCACTTCGCGTCCGCGTCCGCGGAGCCTTCACGGCCCCGGAAGCGCTCGATGATGCGCTTGACGTCCAGGAACTTCTGCTCGGAGTAGGCGTCCTCCTCCGCGCCGCCGAGCGTGCCCTCGATGCAGGCGCGCAGGTCCTGCTGGAACTCGCGGATGTCCGCGTCCTGGGTGGGCGACAGCTCCAGGACGATGTAGCGGTCCGGGTTGTAGTCGATGGCCCTCAGCGAGCGGTTGATGGTGTCCACCCGCTCGCGGATGCCGTGCCGCTCCCGGTGCAGCTGCGCCTGGAAGTTGGCCACCTCACGGATGGTGTTCTCGTTGAGCAGGCGCTTGAAGCGCTCCTCGAAGCGAGGCAGGTCGTCCGCGCGCAGCGAATGGAGCAGCGCCACGTACTCCCCGGCCGCCTCCAGGCTCGCGCCCAGCTCCTGCGTCTCCACCGGGAACTCCGCGCGGTAGGCCTGCATCGCGGACAACAGCGCGTCGCGCACCCGCTCCAGCTTGCGCGCCTCGCCGTCGATGCGCGACTGGAGACGCTCGCGCACCTGACGCTCGCGCTCGTCGCACGCCTCCGCTTCCAGCAGGAGCTCGCCCTGCCCCTCCGCGCACAGCTCGGCCACGCGCGGGAAGCAGGCCCGGATGGACTCGGGGGTCTCGCTCGCCGTGCGCTGACACGACGCCAGCGTCCGCCGCGCCGCCTCCTCCTTCTCCTCCTGCCGTCCCTGACGCTTCTCCACCGCCTTCAGCGCGGTGTCCGTCGCCGCCAGCTCCTTCTCGATGGCGGCGAGCTGACGCTCGAAGCCCCGCAGCACGTCGGACTCGCCCTCCAGCTCGCCCAGCCGCGCCTCCCGGCGCTGGATGTCGCTGGCCACCGAGCGCCAGTCCAGCTCCCGGAAGTTGTCGAACACCGCGAGCTGCCCCAGTTGCTCGGCCCGCTGACTCAGCCGCGCGTGGCGCTGCTCCTGGGCCTCCCACTTCGCCGAGGCCGCCTGGAGGCGCGTCTCCAGGGCCTTGCCCTCCGACTCCAGCGACTGGCGCTTGGAGTCGTTCGTCCAGCCGAGCACCCACTGCGAGCGGTCATCGATGCGCCGCCGGTCGTCCTTCAGGTGTCGCTCGCCGCCCGTCTTCACCTGCCCCGAGCGGGACAGGGCCTGACGCGCGCGCTGGAACTGCTCCGGCGTGTCGCAGCAGGTGTAGTCGAACTGCCGCGCGAGCTGCGCCGAGAGCCATCCGCCCATGTGCGAGCCGGGCTTGATGAGCAGCTTGCCCGGGAGCGAATCGGGGCGAGGCTCCTGGGGCCTCGCGAGCCCGTCCTCACGGACGCGGTAGTAGACCAGCCGCTCGTTCAAGTGGGTGCGCTCCACCCACTGGCTCACGCGGGGATGGTCCGCGTCCGCCACCAGCAGCGAGGTGCCCAGCGAGTACAGCACGCGCTCGATGGCGCCCGTCCAATCGCCCGCCTCGTCACGCACGCGCAGCAGCTCACCGGCGAACGGGAGCGCCTCCTCGGACAGCCCCAGGTCCGCGCACAGCCGGGCGCGCAGGTGGAGGAAGCGCGCGGGGATGTTCGAGCGCTGACGGCGCAGCGACTCCAGCTCCACGGCCACGGCCTCGTGCGACTTCTTCAAATCGCGCAGCGCCATGCCCAGCTCGGTGCGCGACTCCTGCACCTCGGCCAGCTCGCGCGCCGCCGCCTCGCGCTGGAGCTGGATGGCGCGGGTGTTGGACAGGAAGAGGTCCAGGTCCGTGGCCGCGGGCAACCCCACCGACTGGGCCATCCGCGCGTAGCGGTCCGACTTCAGCGCGCGCTCGTCCCGCTCGCGGCGCCGCTGGGTCAGCTCCGCCTTCTCCGTCTCCAGCCGGTCTCCCCCGTTGGCGGAGATGGCCTGCCGCAGCCCGTCGCGCTCCGTGCCCTGCCGCTCGCGCTGCTCGCGAAGCGCTTCCGCCTCCGCGCGCAGCTTCTCGCGCTCGTCGCGCACGCTGGCCAGCCGCTCCTCGAACAGCCGCGCCTTCTGCTCGGAGAACCAGGGTCGGAGCGCCTCCCGACACAGCCGGAGCGCTTCGAGCTCCCGCGCCAGGACCGCGTGGCGCTCGTGGTCCGCCACCAGCGGCTCCAGCCGGCTCACCCGCCGCTTCGCCTGGAGCACGGCCTCGTGCGCGCGGTGCAAATCGTCGAAGTGGCCGATGAGCGCCGACAGCCGCGTCTCCACGTCGAAGGGCGGCAGCATGTGGTGGCGCACGAAGTCCGTCAGGTTGCCCACCGACTTCATCGACACCGTCTGGAGGAACAGCTCCAGCGCCTGCTCGTTCTCCAGGCCGAAGCGCCGGCGGAACGCGGCCTGATACGGCGGGAAGGTCTCATGCACCTCGCGCGCGAGCGACTTGAGGCGCTTCTTCAGCGCGTTCAGGTCCGAGCCGATGCGCGAGAAGTGCTCGGCGATGGAGAGCTTCCCGTCCGCCACGACATAGAGCCGCACCGGCTGGCCCTCCGGCTCCCGCATCCACATCACCTGCACGAGCGTGACGTCCTGCCCGTAGCCCTCGTTGTGGAAGTGCGCCAGCAGCACCGAGTACGTCGGCGCGTCACGCAGGTAGACGGGCCGCGCGACCTGCCCCGCGTCGCCGCGCTCGGACTTGTACTGGCCGCGCACGTACGAGCGCAGGTTGCGCTCCTTTGCCTCCGCGCCCGCCGCCTTGTTGTAGGCCAGCTTCTGCGGCGGGACGAAGAGCGTCACCAGCCCGTCCACCAGCGTCGACTTGCCCGAGCCGATGTCTCCCGTGAGCAGCCCGCTCTCCCCATGCAGGTCCAGATGCCAGACGTGCTGGTGGAAGGTGCCCCAGTTGTAGACCTCGAAGCGGTGGAGCCGGAACCCCGCGCGCTCGTTGGGCGCGCCGATGTCCAGCAGGTCCGCCTGGGTGAGGGTTCGCACCGTGGTCATTCCGTGCCTCCTTGTTCCTCGACGAGCCGGACGCGGTACGCCTCCAGCCGCCGTTCGAAGTCCTCCAACCACTGCGCGTCGATGAACGCCTTGAGGATGCGACGCACCTCGAAGGTGTCCTCCTCCTCGCCCAGCCGGCGCACGAAGCCCATGCCCACCGCGCGCTCCAGGTCCTGGTTCACGCGCTCCGCCCAGCGCACCTCGTTGGTGCCCTCCGGGAGGAACAGCCGCACCAGCTCGTGCACCTCGTGGCGCCGCAGCACCAGCCGCGTGCCCCCCGCCGCCGCGTCCACGTCCGCCAGCTTCTTGCGCAGCAGCGCGAGCAACAGGCTCAGCCCGTAGCCCAGCTGCCTTCTCGCCACGAGCCGGGGCAGCTCCACGCCGCCCTCCGACTCCGAGCGCTGGCGCAGGAACGCGTAGCCCTCCGGCTCGTCGAGCACGAGCTTCAAGCCCAGCACGGCCAATTGCTCGCGCACCTTCGGCTGGAGCTGGAGCAGGGCCTGCCACACCCCCGCGTGCTCGTCGCGGTACACCGCGCCCTTCAGGAGCGAGACGAGCACGACGGACAGGGTGTCGGCGGCATCGGCGGTACGAATCGCGGGGGTCATCATCGGACGAAGAGCACCAGGGGAAGGGAGGCGCGGCGGGTGGCGCCGCTCGCATCGGTCCAGAAGAGGTCCTGCGTGCGCGCGTCGTCGACCGAGGCCTTCCGGTCCTCCGACGCGAGGCTCAGGTACGTGACGAGCTCGGCCAGCCCGTGCTGGAGCGGATGCTCGCGCACCAGCTCCGCGAGCGAGACCTGCTCGCGCGCCTGCAGCGCCTCACGCACGTTGAGCCGCAGCCGCGCCTTGTCGATGAACGCGAGGTTGAACAGCGCCTCCGACGGCACGTCGTCGGTCGCCTCCTTCACCTCCTCGTCCGCCATCCGCGCGCGGGCGGGCGGGCCATACAGGGGCCGCTCCAGCGGGAGCTCGAGCGTGGGCGCCAGCTCCTCCAACGACATGAAGCCCTCGCCCGGAGGCCGCGCGCGCACCGCCAGCGCGTTGCGTTCGATGCCGCGCAGCACCTGGAGGATGCGGCGGTTCTCCAACCACACACGGTCATCCAGGAAGCGGCGCAGCTGTCCGGACAGTCGCGCCACGGTGCGCTGGGTGTGCTCGCCGGCCTCCAGCCAGTCGAAGTGGATGCGCGGCAGGCGCGCGTCCGGCTGGAGGGATTGAATCGCCGGATGCGACAGCACCCGCTCCAGGTTGCGGGTGAGCGCCTCCTTGCGCTCGGGCGACATGAGGAAGTCCCAGAACGCGCGGAAGCTGCGCCCCTGGTCCGAGCCGTTGATGGCGTCCCGCTCCCCCAGCACCGTCTCCAACAGCTCGCCACGCGTCCCCTCCCACGTGGCGATGCGCTCGCGCACCCGACGGTCCAGCGCGTGGAAGCCATCCTCCAGCGCGCGGAAGTCGGACATCAGGCCGCGCGCCGTGTCGGACATCTGCTGGAAGCGGTCCTTGAGCGCGGACTCGTCCATCAACTCCAGATGGCCCTCGCGCACGCGGGCTATCTCCTCCTCGAGCTCCGCCTTGCGCTTCTCCAGCTCCGCGAGCCGCGCCTTCGGGTCCACCTCGGTGCCCTCGGTCATCTCCTGGAGCAGGTGGAAGACGGTGAGCAGCCGCGACTCGGTCCCCACGAAGGGCTGCTCGGTGAGCTGGACGAGCCACCGGATGGCGCGCTCCGCCGCGGGCGTCAAATCGAAGTGCGGCTCGTCCATCTCCGGTGGATAGAACTTGCGCAGCCAGCCGGTGCCGTCGGCCGCCCACTCATCGAGATAGGCGCTCGCCGAGCGCGGGAACGCGGCCGCGCCCCGCTGCTCGCGCAGGGCGTGCAGGTGGTCCTCCAGCCGCAGCACCAGCTCCCGCTGGGCGATGGCGCGTGCGTTGGATGCGACGAACACCCGGTGCAGGAAGCCGACGATGAGCGGCGCGTGGTCCGCGACGAGCAACCGCCAGCCGGGGTGTTTCAGACGCAAGGTCTCGAGCGTCGTGAAGTCCATGACGCATCATCCATACACCCCACCTCTGACATGCCCGGGTGACGTCACGGGATGGCTGGATTGAGGGCGCCTGGATGCCCTGCCTGGTTGGCTGCCCACTCGGGCACCGACGTGCGCGCACGGGCCGCAGTCGGCGCGATGACAGACGCCACGCATTCACCGGACACGTGGCGCGCCAGGCTGGCAGGATGGCGACCATGAACAAGCTCGCGACGACAGGCTGGCTGCTGGGCGCGCTGCTGTGGGGCGCGTGTGGTTCGGACGACGTGAAGCGGGAGCCGTGCGTCGAGCGCACCGTCTTCGCGCGCTCGCCGACGGGCGACTGCACGTCCTACGCGTCCAGCTGCGACATCCCCGCGGGCTATCGCGAGTGCTGCGGCGGCTTCCTGGGAGGCTGCGTGGCCTCCGGCGAAGATGCGCGCTGCGTCGACGACCCCACCGACTCCTGCACTCCGGGCGCGGGTGGCGCGGACTGTCCGGGCGTCTGCGAATAGCCTTTCGCCAGGACAGGGCAGACTCCAGATTTCCACGCGTTTCCAGCATTGGTTGTCTCCGCGCGATTGGGCATAGTGGCCGACGCATGTCGGCCCTCGCTCCCTCCGCGCGCCCTCGCCGTCCGTGGCTTCGCTTCCTGCTGCGTCAGACCATCATCGGGCTGACCCGATTGTCCGGAGTGCTCGCCGGCGCCGCCGAGCGGCTGCGCTGGGTGCGCCTGCGCCACACGTGGCTCAAGCCCAGGCCGGGCGACATCTACATCGCCACCAGCCCCAAGGCGGGGACGACGTGGATGCAGATGATCGTCTACCAGCTCGTCACGCAGGGGCGCGGTGAGTTCGAGCACATCAACCAGGTCTCGCCCTTCCTGGAGCAGCTGGTCCGCGACGCGAAGGCGGAGGCGCTGCTGGACGGGCTGCCGTCGCCGCGCATCATCAAGACGCACCTGCCCTACTCGCAGCTCAAGCCGCCCCGGGACAGCCGCATCCTGTACGTAACGCGCAACGCGGCCGACTCGCTCAAGTCGCTCTACCACCACCACTACCTGGTGGAGGACACGCCGCTCGACTTCAACCGCTTCTTCCGCGTGGTGATGGACCTGGACGACCCGTGGCTCACGCATCTGGAGTCCTGGTGGCCGCACCGCGCGGACCCCAACGTGCTCCACGTGCGCTACGAGGACCTGGTCCAGGACCTGGAGGGGGGCGTGCGGCGCGTGGCCGCCTTCTGCGGGCTGCCCATCGATGAGTCCCGGATGGGCGACATCCTGGAGCGCTGCGGCATCGCCTACATGAAGCAGCACACCCAGCGCTTCGACAACCTGGGCCCCCGGGCCGCGGCGCTGGCGCGGGGCACGTTCATCCACCAGGGCGGCGTGGGTCAGGGACGCGCGATGCTCGACGAGGCGCAGCGCGCCGAGCTGGACGCGCGGGTGGCTTCGGCCCGTCAGCGCCTGGGCATGCCGGGCACCGGGCCCTGACGCGGGCGGTCGCCTACACGTCCGGCTTGGACGGCTCCTTGCCCTTCTGCTTGTTGTTCTTCCAGCCCCACGTGGAGCTCCACATTCCCGGCCCCGTGAAGAGCACCGTGACGAGCGTCATCACCGCCGCGCCGATGAGGATTTCCCAGACCATGTCCTCGCCTCCTTCCACTTCCACAACCTGACGTCTCGAGCCCCGGTCCGCACACGGCGGAGGTCCCGTTCCACCCCGCGCCGCTTCGTGACCCGAGCCGCCCCGTGAGCCCGCTGCCCTGGAGACCGGGCAGGCACGCGGTTTCCTGGAACACCTCGCGTGACGCGGCAAACTAGCAGCTCGCGTCACGAGTGCAATCGTGCACGGACAACGTCCGCGCGGGCGCGCGGTGGTAGTGTGCACGGCCGCATGCCCCACCTGTCCACTCGCGGTGCACGGCCCCTGGCGTTCGTCGGGGCGTTGGGTCCTTCCTTCCTCCGCGCGCGGCTGGTGTGGGGACTGTTCGTCGGGCTGCTCGGTTGTGACGGGCGCCCGCCTCCGGACCTCCCGGGGGCCGAGTGCCCCTCGGGGCCGTGCGGCAACGGCGACGGGGAGGCCATCCGCCCCGAGGGCAGCGTGCGCATCGCGGCGTACAACGTCCATCGCCTGTTCGACACCGTCTGCGACTCGGGTCGGTGTGGGGGCACGGAGTACGAGGAGCTGCCCACGCGCGACGAGTTCGACGCGCAGGTGGCCCGGCTCTCCGGCGCCATCGGGCTGCTGGACGCGGACGTGGTGCTGCTGGCGGAGGTGGAGACGCAGGCGGGGCTGGACGCGCTCCAGGCGCGGCTGCCGGAGTTCCCGCACGCGGTGCTGGGTGAGATTCACGAGCCGGCCAGTGTGGACGTGGGGGTGCTCTCCGCGTTCCCCATCACCTCGGTCGTCACGCACCGGCACCGCGCGCTGACGCGGCCGGACGGCTCGTCCACGCGCTTCGCTCGCGAGTTCCTGGAGGTGCACCTGGACGTGAACGGCAAGGAGGTCATCGTCTTCGCGGCGCACTTCAAGGCGAAGTCGAACGATGACCCGGGCCGCCGTTACGCGGAGGCCAGCGCCGCCCGGGACATCGTCACGCAGGCGGCGGCGCGCGCGCCCCGCTCGCTGGTGGTGATGGGCGGGGACCTCAACGACACGCCGGGCTCGGCGCCCATCGACGCGCTGGAGCAGGACGGGATGCTCAAGCGCGTGGCGAAGGACCGGCCGGACGACCAGACGTGGACGTACAACTACTCCGGTCGCAAGCAGGCCATCGACCACCTGTTCGTGGCCAACAACGCGGCCGGCACGTACGTGCCGGGCTCGTTCCGCGCGGTCCGGGACGGCAGCGGCTACGGCGGCTCGGACCACGCCGCCGTGAAGGCCGACTTCATGCCGGGGCCCTGACGCTCAGCTCGCGGCGGGGATGGCCTGGATGTCGAGCTCGATGTCGACCTTCTCGCCGACGAGCCACCCGCCGTTGTCGAGCGTCTTGTTCCAGCGGATGCCGTAGTCGGAGCGGTTGATGGTGGCGCGCGCCGTGTAGATGAGGCGCGTGCTGCCCCACGGGTCCTTCGACGTGGCGGTGTGGCGCGCCTCGAAGACGACGGGCTGGGTGACGTTGCGGATGGACAGCTCGCCGGACAGGCGGAAGCTGGCGCCGCCGGTGGGCTCCACGTGGGTGCTGCGGAAGGTGAGCTTCGGCGCGGCCTCCGCGTCGAGGAAGTCCGGCGAGCGCAGGTGCGCGTCGCGCTCCGGCGCGCCCGTGTAGATGCTGGCCGTGTCCGCGGAGACTTCGACCTCGCCCCGCGTGGGCTGCTCGGGGTCCACGCGCAGCGAGCCGGAGATGCGCTCGAAGCGGCCGTGCACGCGCGCCACCACCATGTGGCGGGCGATGAAGAGCACGGTGGAATGTGCGGGGTCGATGTTCCAGGAGGTCACGGGCATGAGGGGGAGCTCGTCGGTGCGAATCGAGGGGGAGTGTCGGGTGAGCGGGTCACGGCCGACACAGCCATCCTACGCCAATCACAGCCGCTGTCAGGCCCCGCGCCGAGGAGTCGTCCACCGCGCGTCACCACGAGCACAGGCGGTGAGAATCTTCGTCGCCGGGGTGTCTGGCCGTACGGGTCCGACACGCAACCAAGCCCTACTAACGGTCCTAAGGTAGCAACCTCCGGGCAACCGAAGGCGCGAAGCAGCCCGTGTCTCTCCGAGAGACGTGCCGCGTGCCCACTGCCGCGAGTCCCGCGGTAAGAGCGACCGTAAAGCCAAGCAAGGCCCGTCCACTCGGACACCCCGGCGGCGTCATGAAACACCCGGAGAACGGCGCTGGCATTTTGCCAAGCCGCCTTCCCGGAGGGATTCTGGAAACACGGTCTCGTGAGGGGGAGACCCGACCGCCGGCTGGCGGCTCCTCACGCGCGTCCGCTTCTTCCAGGAGCCACAGTCCCGCATGCGGATCGCCGTCATCTCCACGTACACGCACCCCACCCGTCTGCGCATCAAGGAACCCTCCATCATGCAGTCGGCCGTGCCGGAGCTCATCGCCGGCCTGTGCCCGGAGCATGCCGAGGTGGAGATCTTCAACGAGAAGGAGGTGGACCTCCCCATGGACCGTCACTGGGACCTGGTCTTCTTCTCGTACCTGCACTCCTACTACGAGCACACCAAGGTGCTCTCCACGCTCTTCCGTCAACGGGGCATCACCACCGTCGCGGGAGGCCGGCACGCCAATCACTTCCCCGATGACGCACAGGCGCACTTCGACGCCGTCATCACCGGCGAGCCGGAGTCCAACGTCCCCGCGCTCATCGCGGACTTCGAGCAGGGCCGGCTCCAGAAGCGCTACGCCCTGCCCTCCTCGGGCCCCACCGCCATCCGCCCGTATCGCTACGAGCTCATCGACTTCGAGCACAACAAGGTCCGCCTGCCCGGCATCGAGGCGTCCCGCGGCTGCCCGTTCCGCTGCAACTTCTGCGTCCTCACCGGCCACGAGCGCTACCGCTACCGCCCCGTCGCCCAGGTCCTCGACGAAATCCAGACACGCATGCGCTGGAACCCCAACTACCTGGGATTGATGAAGGACGCCTTCATCTTCCTCGACAACAACCTGGGCGGCTCCCCCAAGTACCTGCGCGAGCTGTGCGAGGCGCTCATCCCCCTGAAGAAGACCTGGGGCTGCGCCCTCACCTTCAACGTCCTCAAGGACGAGTCGCTGGTCAAGCTGATGGCCAAGGCCGGCTGCCGCTACGTCTACACCGGCCTGGAGTCCCTCAACCCCGAGTCCATCAAGGCGATGAACAAGGGCCAGAACACGCTCTCCGAAGTGGACGCCGTCATCCGCCGCGTCTTCTCCTCCGGAATCCTCCTGTCCTTCGGCCTCATCGTCGGCTCCGACGGCGACACCAACGAGTACCTGGAGAAGCTGCCCATGTACCTCTCGGACCTGGGCTACTTCTCCGTCACCTTCCTCGGCATCGTCTGCCCCTATCCGGAGACGCCCTTCTTCCGCGAGCTCCAGGCCGAGAACCGCCTGCTGCCGGGCACCGTCAGCCGCGACTACGACGGCTACACCCTCTGCCACCGGCCGAAGAACCTGCACCCCTCCGAGGTCATCGAGCACTTCCACCGGCTCTGCGGCCAGCTGGGCAGCCTGCCCAACATCGCGAGGCACTACTGGTCCAAGCTGACCTTGAGCAACCTGCCCCGCTACAAGCAGGTCATCACCTTCTCCGGCCCCGAAATCCTCAGCATCCGCAACCCGCTGAAGAACCCCGCCCGGCGCTACATCGCGGGGCTCGACGCACTCGAGGACTGGGACACGCGGCAGATGGCGGCGCTGGGCCTGAAGCCTCAGCAGCTCACCTGACGCCCGCCCGCCGGGGGTGACGCCTCCACCACGGGCGCCATCCCCAGTTCGGCCTCCAGCCGGTCCAGCCGGCGCAGCTCCGCCTTCGCGCCAATGGACTCGAAGATGGCGCGCGCCCGGGCCAGGAACTCGGCGCGCCGGTGCGGCAGCGCCACCGCCGCGTCGTGGTACGCCACGCCCGTCTCCCACCGGTTCGGCGTGTCCTCCAGCGTCTTGATGGCGCGCAGGAACAGCGGCTCGGCCGCCTTGCCGCCCTTCTTCAGCGCCAGCGCGCGGGCCGACACGCGCAAGGCCGGGCCCTTCATGTACGGATAGCGCCACGCGAGCAGCCGCGCCTTGAACAGACACCGGCGGACGATGGCCCACAGCGTCTGGCGCGGCACCGCCTGCGCCCCCTGCTCCAGCGCGAACAGCGCACCCTCGGCCGCGTCCACGAGGCCAATCTGGAGGAACGGCACGAGCACGTGGTAGCGCCACAGCGCCTCGTCCGCGCGCACCGCCATCAGCCCCGCCTCCTCCACCTGGTGCTCGCGCACCGTCACGTTGACCAGGTGGTTGAGGCTGGCGCACTGGTTGGCCAGGTCCTGCACCTCGATGCTGATGCGCAGCCCCTGCTCCAGCTCCGCGCACAGCTCGCCCACCTCGCCCTCGCCGCGCAGGTAGCGGCACATGGGCACCCACGAGTGCGCCCAGCCCTGGTGCATGAGCGCGTGCAGCTCCTCGCCCATCTTCCCCATCTCGACGTACGCGGCCTCCGCGCCCTCGAACCGCGAGGCGAGGAACTGGCTGGAGCCCAGCATCATCAGCCCCGTCTGCACCTCCCACATGTCGCGCACCTGGCGCAAGAGCGCCATGGACTGCTCGGCGTACTGCGTGGCCTCCGCCTGCTTGTTGCTGAAGATGGACAGCGTGGCCAGGCGCGACAGCGCGATGCCCTCCGCCGAAGGGTCCCTCGCCCGCCGCGCGTAGCTCAGCGCCCGCTGGCACCAGCGTTTCGACAACCCGAGGAAGCCCGAGCCGAACAGCAGCGAGCCGTAGTAGCTGCTCGCGAGGCTCAGCCCCCGCTCCCCCTTCGAGCGCTCCGCCATGATGGTGGCCACCATGGTCGCCCACGTGAGCTTCGCCAGGTCCTTGAAGTAGTAGATCTTGATGAGCGAGACGAGCGTGGACAGCTGCTTGAGGTACAGCGGCAGCCGAGGCCCCAGCGGCCGGGCGAGGAAGGGGAACAGGCCGTAGAGCAGGTGCAGCCCGAAGGCCAGGAGCGTGCGCAGCGCCAGTGAGAACAGGTTGCGCGGCATGGGACGCCCCATCAAGTCCATGGCGCGCTCCAGCTCCTGGATGGCGCGCTTGGACTCGCCCTTCTCCTGGTGGGCGCGGCCCAGGCCCAGGTGCAGCTCCGCGCGGCGCGGGTCCTGGTCCTCGTCCGCCAGGCACTGCTCGAACATGTGGATGGCGCCCGCGTAGTTGCCCGCCTGCAAGAGCGTCTCCGCCAGCTCCTGCATCACCCGGCGCGTCTTGAGCAGCACCTCGTCCGGGTCCAACGCCTGGGTGATGGCGAGGATCTCGATGGCCTTGTTGTAGTGGTGGACGGCGTCGTCGTTCGCGTACTGCGAGCGAGCGCCGCGCGCCGCCATCAGCGTGTACTCCAGGCCCTTCACCTCGTCGTTCCCGGCGAGGAAGTGGAACGCCAGGATGCCCGCGGACGGCGCGGTGTTCTCCCCCGCGCGCGCCTCCAGGAAGAGCGCCAAGCGCCGGTGCAGGTCCTCGCGCGAGGACACCATCAGCGTGTTGTACGCGGCGTCGCGGATGACGATGTGCTTGAAGATGCACGTGAAGGGCTCCTCCACCTCCAGGAGGATGAGCCCCAGGTGCGTCAGCGTGTCGATGGCCTCGCGGATGCGCTGGCGAGGCACCGAGCCGGGGGCCAGCGCCGCCACGGCGTCCAGCGTGAAGATGCGGCCGATGACGGACGCGACCTTCACCACCAGCTTCTCCGTCTCGCTGAGCAGGTCGATGCGCCCGAGCACCACGTCCTGGATGGAGTCCGGCAGCACCAGCGTCTGCAGGCCGCGCTTGAGCTCGCGCCGCGCCGCGCCCGGCGACACCGGCCCCAGGTAGCCGCCCTCCACCATGCCCTGGACGATGGACTCCGCGAAGAACGGGTTGCCCTGCACCTTGGAGAGCAGCAGGTCCTCCAGCGCGGTGTCCGGCGGCTCCATGCGCAGGTGCACGCGCAAGAGCGCCCGCGTGTCCTCGTCATCCAGGCTGGAGACGTCGAGCTTGCGCAGGTACGGCAGGTGCTCCAGGCCGCGCAGCTGCTCTCCGGGCCGCATCGTCACCAGCAGCGTCAGGCGCAGGGGCGCGAGCCGGGCGGCGACGTACTCGATGAGGTCGACGGAGATGTTGTCCGCCCAGTGCAGGTCCTCGAAGAAGAGCAGGAGCGGCGTCTTGCGCGCGTGCTTCTCCAGGAGCTGGAAGATGATGTGGAAGACCTTCTGGTTCTTGTGGCGCGCGTCCAGCCCCGAGGTGGCCGCGTCCTCCGCCACGCTCAGGCCCAGGATGTGCGCCATCACCGGCGTCCACTCCGGCCCCACGTCCTCCAGGCTGTCGAGCCCCTGCCGCACCCGGAGCAGCTGCGCGTCCACGTCATCGCCCTCGTGCAGGCCGAACAGCTGCACGAGCACCTCCTTCCAGGGGAAGAAGGGCGTGAACATCTCGTACGAGTAGCAGATGCCGTACAGGCTGCGCGCGCCGCGCGACTCGGCCTCCTCCACCACCCGGGCGCCCAGGCGCGACTTGCCGATGCCCGCCTCGCCGGACACCACGCACAGGCGCCCCGCGCCCTGGAGCGACTCCTCCACCGCGGCCTGCAGCTGCCCCAGCTCGCGCCGCCGGCCGACGATGCCGCCCCGGCCCTTCACGAAGAGGCTGCGGCGCACCTCGCCCTTGAGCCGGAAGATGGGCACCGCGCGGGTGACGCCCTTGAGCGTGGCGTCCTCGACGAACTCCGTGGCGAAGCCGCCCTGCTGCAGCTTGCGCTCCGTCTGCGCGTCGATGTGGATGCCCACCCCGTCCGCATACGTCATCAGCCGCGCGGCCAGGTTCACCACCTCGCCCAACGCCGAGTAGCCCTTGCGCCAGGGCGAGCCCATGTCGCCGAAGTACGCGTGCCCCGTGGCGATGCCGATCTGCAGCTCGCGCACGTAGGGGTAGGCCTCGCGCTCGCGCACCAGCTTGCACGCGAGCCGGCTGGCCAGCACCTCCTTGTTCTGCTGGGCGGTGGGCGCGCCGAACAGGACGTAGAGCACGTTGCCCTTGTCCGTGAAGTCCGTCATCAGGAGCACGCCGCCGTGGTGCGCGCTCTCGCGCTGGACGTACTCGTAGAAGGCGTTCAGCTCGCGGGTGAAGGCCTCCACCTCGGACGGCCCGTGGTCCGTCTTGAAGCGCAGGAAGAAGCAGGTGAGGTCGCGGAAGTCACCGCCCAGCTCCTGGTGCGCGGTGGTGATGCGCGTGAAGAGCACCGGGTGGAGCAGGAGCGCGCAGCGGCCCACCAGCTCCTCGCCGCCCGGCGCGTCGAACACCGGCGGAGGCCGCGCCTCCAGCGGCACCGAGGGCTCCAGGCGGTAGGCGCCGTCGCACTCCTCGCCCACGCGCGCCAGGTCCGGCAGGAGCGCCCAGGCCTCGGGGCTCAGCAGCACCTCGCCCACCCGGGCCCGCTTCTCGGCGGCCACCGCCTGCTCCAGCGGCCGGCCGACGAGCGCCGGGTGCATCCACATGCCCGTCGTCCCCAGGACGATGCGGTGCGACTCGCCCACGCCGATGCCGATGCGCGAGGACACACCGAAGCGCTGCCCCAGCAGCTCCAGCCGGGAGAAAGGAGCGAGCCTTCGCTGCACGTCCAGCGCGCACCGGGCCGCGCGCGCCACCGCCTCCGCGTCGCCCTCGTCGGAGGCGGGCTCGAAGCAGGCGAGGATGGAGTCACCGGCGAACTGGTAGATGTCGCCGCCGTGCGCCTTCACGACGTCGATCATCTCCGTGTAGTAGCCGCGCAAGAGGCGCTGGAGCGCGTCGATGCCGCGAGGCCCTTCACCGCTCAGGCGCACGACGATGGGCGTGAAGCCCGCGATGTCCAGCACCAGGATGGCGCCGCGCACCGACTCCACCGGCGGCAGCGCGTGCGCCTCCGTGTCCTCCAGCCTGCGAATCAGGGCGCCAGGGATGTAGGGCCGGAGCGAGGACAGCACCAGGTCGATGTCGGCCGACGACATGCTGGCGCCCTCAGCCCAACGTCCTGAAGCGAATCCACATCGCCGCCACGCCCACCCCGGCGTAGAGGAACGTCTCCAGCGTCTCCGACAACGGCTGCGCCTTCCTCAACGCCCCCCACGCGTGCACCACCACCATGGCCGCGCACACCCAGCCGATGAGCTCGAAGAGCGCCGGCTGGCTTCGCGGGTCCGGGATGTAGCGCATCACCGTGAGGATGATGGCCAGCGCCACCCCGCCCAGGCACCGGCCGAAGTACACCGTCAGGTCCGTGTTGCCCTGCATGGGCGCCCAGCCCAACCAGCGAGACCAACGCAGCGGCATCAAGAGGAGCGGCAGGGCGAACACCAACAGGAAGAACGTCGTCGAGACGGCCAGGAACCAACTTGCCAGCGGGTATTCGGCACTGATCATGTCGACGCACGAGGAACGACGCGGAAACCGGTCTTCAGCGTGGAGCGGCAGTGCCCCCGACTCCCCATCCTAGTCGGTTTTCACCCGGCTTCGAGCACCCTCGAATCAGACGAGGATTCCTGGCTTTCCAAGCTCAGGGAGCAGGAGGGCGGGCGGGCTCGAGGACGGCGGCGCGGAGGAACTCGGCGACGCGCTCCAGGGAGTCGGTGCGCTCCAGGCCGGAGGGGAAGCGGCGGAACTCATCGGGCGAGCCGAAGAGGATGATGGGCTTGTCGTAGCGGACGCACAGCACGGCCTCGGCCGCGGTGCCGGCGCCTCCGGGCAGGGCCACCAGGGCGTGGGGGGTGAGGACGTTGATGTGGTTGCGGCTGAGAGGATCCGTCCCCTGCTCACCGCTCAAGGGCAGGTGGGTGTAGATGGCGAGCTCGACGCGCGGGTTGGGGTAGCCCTGGCGCGGGACGTATTCGCCGTCCTTCACCGTGCCGGGGACGATGCCGATGGAGATGCCCCGCCGGCCCACCACCTGGACGAACGCGTCCGCCGCCGCGCGCATGACGCCGCTGCCCGCGCCGGTGAGCAGGTCGAACCCCGCCTCGGCGATCCACCGCGCCAACGGGATGACGCGCTCCAGGTGCTCCTGCCGCCCCGAGCCGAACACGCCGATGATCCGCCGTTCCTTTCTCATGACTGGTTTGCTCCTTCCCGCGGATGTGACCGGCCCGCCCCCCAGCTTCTTCCATGTGCGTCCCACGCATCCGGCGCAACCGTTCAGTGCGGCACAGAGTCCGCGTCCGCCGTTCACCGATGGAAGGATCCACCCTCCGACAGAGCCCGAAATGACGCTTGCAGGACGCGGCGCGCCCAGGGGTACTCCGCGCCCCAGGCGCCCTGGCCTGTCAGACCCCCTCCGTAACCTGCTTCACGTCAAGCCTGGAGGTGGCCGTGTTCGACACCTGTGGTGGATGTGAGCGACGTGGTGGCCCCGGTGAAATCTTCGACTGGTGCGCCAACTGTGAGCTGTCCCTGTGCCCGCGCTGCATGGAGCGAGGGTGCTGTGACGAGTACCCCGCGGAGTCGGGGCGTGGCGCGCCGCGGTTGTTGCCGGACCCGCCGGAGGACGACGCCCTTCCCCTGCCCGAGCACTTCGGTGGGCGGTGCTGCTCCAGTGCCCGCGCGGTGGCGTGCTCGTGCGCGTTCCATTGGGTCTGCGAGCGGCACGGCGACCAGCACATCGGCACGCACGACTGAGGGTGTCAGGGGTTGCTGGCGCGGAGGTCCACGGGGCCCTCGCTCGGCAGCTCGACGGTGAAGCGGGCGCCCTCGCCCTGGATGCTCTGTGCGTGGACCTGTCCGCCGAGCGCCGCGACGATTTCGCGGACGATGAAGAGGCCCAGGCCCAGGCCCCCGTATTCGCGTGACGACACGGCGCGCTCGAAGCGGCCGAAGATGTGAGGCAGTCGCTCGGCGGGGATGCCGATGCCCTGGTCGATGACGTCCAGGTGGACACGGCCCTCGGCATGCGCCAGTCGCACTTCGATGGGGCCGCCGGCGCCGAACTTGAGGGCGTTGGACAACAGGTTCGTCACCACCTGCTCCAGGCGGACGCGGTCCCATCGGCCGATGCAGTCCGGGGACAGGCTCAAGGAGATGGGCGACCGGGAGCGCTGGATGGCGTCCCGCATGCCTTCGGTCACGTCGCGCACCACGGAGGCCAGGTCCACCGGCTCCAGCGTCAGGTGGAGGCGGCCCGTCTGGATTCGGGAGACATCGAGCAGTTCGTCGACCAGGTGCGCCAGTCGCCGGGTCTGCGCCTGGGTCGTCCTGGAGGCGCGCTGGACGGCGTCGCGCGTGGGCACCTCGCTCCGGGCGAGTCCCTGCACGGAGAGCTGGAGCGCGGTGATGGGGGTGTAGAGCTCGTGCGCGGCGATGGAGAGGAACTCGTCGCGCAGGCGGATGGCGTCCTGGGACTCGTGGTACAGCCGCGCGTTGTCCAGGGCGATGGCCGCGCGGCGCGCCAGGTCCTGCGCGAGCTCCACGTCCGGGGGCCCGTAGCGTTTGCCCGGCACCGAGGACACGAGCGAGATGACGCCCAGCATCCGCCCCCGGGCGATGAGCGGCACCGCGAGGAAGGAGCGGGCCTTCAGCGCGCGGATGAGCGCGACATGCGCCTCGTCGCGGCACAACCGCTCCAGGACTTCGTCGGTGATGACGGGGATGAGCAGCGGCTCGCGACTCTTCAGCACGGCGATGGCGGGCTGGGACGAGTCCCAGTCGGGTGTGTAGAACGACTGCAGGTCGCGAGCGATGCGCTCGTGTCCCGGGTCGGCGTGCGCGGTGGAGAGCCGGCGGATGGCGCCCGAGGGCTCCACCACGTCGATGGCGCAGAGCGTGGAGAGCGAGGACACGCACAGGCGCGCCAGCCGGGACAGCGTCGCTTCGAAGTCCAGCGCCTCGGCCAGCACCACGCTGCTCTCGGCGAGGAAGCGCACGGCCTCCTCCGCGCGCCGGCGCTCCTCGAACAGGAGGCTGTTCTCCAGCGAGATGGCCATCTGCGAGGACAACAACTGGAGCACGCGCACCCGGTCCGGGGTGAAGGCGTGGGTGGCCAGGTTGTTCTCCAAATAGAGGACGCCCATGGTGCGCGCGTGGCGGCGGATGGGCACCACCAGGGCGGACTTCACGCGCTGCCGCGCCACGTAGGCATCCGACACGAAGCGCCCCTGGTGCACGGCGTCCCCGAGCACCACCGCGTCCCCGGTGCGGAAGGCGTGCGCCAGGAGCGACTCGGGCACCAGCGTCGAACCCACGAGGGGAAGCTGGGGCCGCGAGAGGGGCTCCCCCACTCCGCCCACCGCCGTGAGCACCAGCGCGCCCTGCTCGTCCAACACCAGCGCGCCGCGCTGCGCGCCCGCCACCTCCAGGCACACCGCCATCAACTTCTCGAGCAGCCGCTCCAGGGCGACCTCGCCCGACAGGGATTGCGCCGCCTTGAGGATGCTGAGCAGGTCGAGTGACGCGCCCCGGAAGTCGTCGCCCGTGGGCGTGACGGTCTGGTCCCACAGGCCGGACTCCTGCACCTGGAGGTCGGGGAACTCCTCCTGCAACGCGGACACCACGGCCTTGGCGCCCCAGCGGGCGAAGCCCTCCCGCGCGGCGCGCAGGTAGAGCGAGGCCACGCGCTTGCGGCCCAGCGCGCCGTACAGCCGCCCCGCGAGCACGTTCGCGAGCGCCTCGTCGTGGGGATGGCCGTCCTCGCGTGCTCGGTCGATGGCCTCGTCGAAGAGCTCGGCGGCCTCGGTGACGTGGCCTTCGAGCCGGGCACGCTCGGCGCAGAGCAGCAGGTAGCGGTGGCGGAAGTTCTCCGGACAATTCGTCGACCAGTGGCGGAACTGGCTCCAGGCGCGCTCGACGAGGGACCGACGCTCGTCGAGTGAGGTCAGGGCGCCGTTGCCCGCCGCGTGCACCAGCGCGCTGAAGAAGGCGTGCTCGGTGACGGTGAAGAGCGACGGCATGAACCGCAGGTGGGGCTCGGCGGCGCGGAGCATCTCCCGCGCGCCCGACAGGTCTCCGAGCAGATAGGACGTCTGGAGCCGGAGGATGAAGAACTGCCCGAGGATGGTGGGGTCCCCCTGGGCCTTCTCGAGGAACGCACGCGTGTCGAACGTCGAATCGTCGTAGCCCGCGCGCTCGCGGGTCCGCCCCTGGAGGCAGCGCACGGCCTGACGCAGCGCGAGCTGGAGGTCCGCCATGGCGCGCTGTCCGCTCTTCTGGTCGAACGCGAGCGCCGACTCGCTCTCCGCGTGGACGCGGTCCAGTTCGGCGCCCATCCGCAAGCGCGTGAAGCTGAGGCTCGCCAGCAAGTATGCGACGTACTGCGGCTCACCGCTCTCGAGCCCCGCGGAGATGCCCCGGCGCAGAAGCGGGATGGACGAGCGCAGGGGCTCGCGCCAGTGGCGCATGTAGAAGAGGAACGCTGCGAGCACGCGGCACTCCTCGCGCGGCTCGTCGAAGCGGCGGCTCAGCTCCATGCCCAGGTGGCTGAAGGGGTGGCCCGCGGCGTAGTCGCCTCGGGACTCGCCGAAGACGAGGCCGAAGCACACGTACGCGAAGGCGGAGTACACGCTGTTGCCGTGGCGCAGCGTGAGGCCCACCATGCGCGTGTAGATGAACGAGAACATCGGCGGGTCCGAGAACCAGGCCGCGATGCCCGCGTTCATCAACAGCCGCATGCAGCCGCGCTCCAACTCCGCGTCCATGCGCGGCGCGGACAGGAGCGCCTCCTCGGAGCGGTCCTTCCACAGGGCCTCCACCTGGGGGAGCTCCGCGCGGAAGGCCTCGGTCGCATCCCCCTCCGGCAGTTCCACGCCGAACAAGCGGAGCCCCTCGCGCGCGTGCCGGAGCGCGGCTTCGTGGTCCCTGGCGAAGATGCTCGCGTTCATCCGCAGGACGTAGAGGTCCACCTTCTCCAGCGGCGTGCGCGCGTGCGCCATCGCCGCGTCGATGAGGCGCTCGGACAACAGGCGGTCTGCGGTGAGCTGCGCGCACTCGGCCGCGTCCCGGTGGAGCTGGAGCATCTGCTCGGTCCGGGTCGACCAGGCGTCCTCGGGCAGCAGGGCGCGAGCACGCATGAAGTACGCCAGCGCCGCCTCGAAGGCGGAGGCATCGCGCACCTTGCGTCCCGCGCGCAGGTTGAGCTCGGCGAGCCACGTGCGCTCGTTCGTGTCACGCACCACGTCGCCGCCCAGGTGGTAGTGGTCCACCACCTCGCACACGCGCGACTCGTTCTCCGTGCCCCGCGCATCGGCCCAGAGATGGCGGGCGATGGCGCGATGCACGGCGGCCCGCTCGGCCTCGGACAGAAGTGAGTACGCGGCATGCCTGACGCGGTCATGCGCGAAGCGATACGTGGCTTGATTCACCGACATGAGGCTGACCGGCTGTTGGGACGGGAAGCGAGGGCCACGCCCCTCCGGGACGAGGAGCCCCGCGCGCAGGGCGCTCCAGAGCGCTCCCGCCGTGTCCTCCAGGGGCGCCTCCACCACGCGCGCCAGCAACCACAGGTCCACCTGCCCTCGCATGCACGCGGCCACCGTCAACAGGCGCTGCGTCGACGCCGGCAGTCGGCGGATGGAGTCGAGCATCAGCTCCACGACATTGTCGGTGACCTCGGCCTGCGCGATCCGCTCCAGCTCCCAGTGCCACGTCCCCGACTCCAGGTCGTACGTGAGCAGCCCCGTGCGATGCAGGTGCCGCAGGAAGTGGCCCACGGAGAAGGGATTGCCAGCGGTCTTCTCGAGCACGAGCCTCGCGAGTGGCTCGACGTGCGCCGCGTCGCACTTCAGCGCGTCCGCGCACAGCGCCGTCAACGCGGGCAGGTCCAAGGGCCCCAGCTCCAGCAGGAGCGGCGAGCACCCCACGGCGCAGAGCGCCGTCCGCCAGCGCTCCAGGGGATGCGTGGGCCCCCACTCGCCCGGACGCCAGGCGCCGAGGACCAGCAGGTGGTGCAGCTCCGAGTCCGTCGACAATCGTGAGAGCAGCTCCAGCGTGGCCGCGTCCGCCCACTGGAGGTCGTCGAGGAAGAGCACCAGGGGCTGCTCGGCGGTGGCCAGGTCGCGGAGGAAGGACTGGAGCATCAGCAGGAAGCGGCTCCCGGCCTCACGCGGCCCCAGCGCGACGACGGGGGGCTGTTCGCCGATGAGTCGCTCCAGCTCGGGCACGAGCTCGGTGAGCATGCGCCCGTGGTTTCCGAGGGACTTCTGCAGGCGCAGTCGCCACGCCTCCACACCTTCGGGCGGCAGCTCGAGGACGCTCACCACGAGCCCGCGCACGGCCTCCATCAGCGACGCATAGGGCGTCTGCCCTCGCAGCTCGGGAGACCTGCCCGCGAGGAAGTGGCCCGCGCCCACGCGCTCGCGCAGGACGTTGGCCAGGGACGACTTGCCGCTCCCGGAGGCTCCGGCGAGCAACACCCACTCGCGAGAGCCCGCGCGGGCGCGCTCCAGGGCGGCATCCAGGAGGGCCAGTTCACGCTCGCGGCCGTAGAGCCTGTCGGGCAGGCCCAGCTCGCGCGCGAGGTCGTGGCGGCCCAGCTCGAAGGTGATGGGCGTCCCGGGACCGCGCCAGCGTCGCTGGATTTCCCGCAGGTCTGCGACGAGGGCCTCGGCGCTCTGGTAGCGCTCCTCGGGGGACTTCGCGAGCAGGCGGAGCACGACGTCGGAGAGGATGCTCGGGAGCGAGGCGTTCCGGTCGGCGGGAGGAATGGGAGGCTGTGCCAGGAGCGCATGCACGAGCTGCGCGGCATCGGCCGAGAGGAAGGGCGCCTCGCCCGTGAGCATCTCGTAGAAGGTCGCGCCCAGCGCATAGAGGTCCGCGCGGTGGTCCACGCGCCGGCCCATCCTCCCGGTCTGCTCGGGGGCGATGTAGCGCAGCGTGCCCTCGAAGCCGCCCGGAACACCGGCGCTGCGCACGAGGCCCTGCACGCTGGTGGCCAGGTCGAAGTCGATCATCACCAGTCGGCGACCGCTGGCCGCCACGACGAGGTTGGCGGGGTTGAGGTCACGGTGGATGACGTGCCGCCGATGCAGGGCGCCCAGGGTGGTCGCCACGTCCAGGGCCAGTTCGAGGAAGAGGTCCACCTCGAGCGGTCCTCGTCGCAGCAGGTCCCGGAGGTCAGTGGGGCCGGCATCCTCGAGGACGAGGGCCAGGTGGCCCGACAGCTCTTCGAGGCCGATGACGTCGACCACCCCGTCGAGGTCGGACAGCTCGCGGAGCATCACATGTTCGTGGCGCAGCATTCCGGCGCTGCTCTCCGCCAGCGGGCCTTCGCGGACGACCTTGAGCACCCGAGCGCCGCCGTCGGGAGTCCAGGCACGGAGCACGTCATACCGGTGGCCCCGGTAGATTCTCCGAGCGTCTTGCAAGCCGGGCAGTTCGAGCATCATGCCCCCCTCGGCGACGACCCTACTCGTAAGCTGTAACGGACGATGCGGGCGAGGACCTGTCCAGGGGGGCGGGCCTCCTCCCGCTCGGACGTCAACAGCACACACGCACGCCCTACCGGATTCGCACGGACCTGGAGGTGGACACGTCGAGTAGTGAGCGGCGTCAGCGACCGCGGGTAAGGTGATGGGCGGTGCGGCGCCGCGTCACGCGGCAGGGGGCTCGATGCGGAACATCTTCGCGTGCCTGGTCCACGAGCGGCCCGACTGCGTCATGGACCTGGTGCGCAACCTCCACCACCTGGACCCGGACTCGCTCATCCTGCTCTACAACGGCGGGAAGCATCCGGGACTGCTCGACGGGCTCTGTTTCGAGCGCTTCAACGCGGTGGTCCATCCGGCTCCGCGGCCGATGAAGTGGGGCTGGCTGCATGACTTCGCGCTCGACTGCTTCCGCTTCGCGCTGGAGAGCCATCCGTTCGAGGCGATGACCATCGTCGACTCGGACCAGCTCGGGTTGCGACCTGGGTACTCTGAGCACCTGCGGGGTTTCCTGGCGGCGAATCCTGGGGCGGGGCTCCTGGGGAATGTGCAGGCGCCACATGGACCTGGGCCGCGGGCGGCTCCGGCGGTCGAGGCTCGGCGCGAGGTGGATTTGTGGAGGCCGTTCCTCCGGAAGTTCGTGAATGGGGAGTCGCAGTTCGTCCACTGGACGTTCTGGCCGTCGACGGTGTTCACGGTGGACGCGGCTCGGGACCTGGTCGCGCTGTGGGAGCGGGATGAGCAGCTCCGGGACATCCTGCGACGCTCGCGCATCTGGGCATCGGAGGAGGTGCTGTTCCCCACGCTCGCCGCGCTCCTGGGTCATCGCGTCCTCACGAGCCCGTGTGACTACGAGTGGGTGAAGTACCGGGTCGAGTACTCGACCGCGCAGCTCGACACCGCGATGGACGCGCCTCGCGCGTATTGGGCGCACCCGATTCCACGTCGGCTGGAGGACCCGCTGCGCGCGCATGTGCGGGCGCGATTCGGTGGCTACGAGCGTCCGCCTGAGAAGGAGGCACCGGCGCCGGTTGTCGAGGAGCCCCAGCGGGCACCGGTCATCCCGTCGCGTCCGACGGTGTCCTGCATCATGCCGACGTTCAACCGGCGGAGGTTCGTGCCGTTGGCGGTGCGCTGGTTCCTTTCCCAGGACTGGGCGGAGAAGGAGCTCATCGTGGTCGATGACGGCAGCGAGCCTGTCGCGGACCTGCTACCGGACTTGCCGAGCATCCGGTACGTGCGATTGGAGGGGCGCCACTCCGTGGGGGCGAAGCGGAACCTCGCCTGCGAGGCGGCGCGAGCGGAGGTCATCGTCCACTGGGATGACGATGATTGGCTCGCGCCTCGGCGGCTTCGATATCAGGTCACGTCCCTGCTCGACTCAGGCGCGGATGTGAATGGACTGACGCGTGTCTATTATCATCAGCCGTCCACGGGACAGTCCTGGCAGTATGTCTATCCCCGGGGTCATCGCCCCTGGGTTGCCGGCGGGACGATGTGTTACGTGAAGGCGTTCTGGCAGCGCAATCCGTTCGCGGACATCCAGGTCGGAGAAGACGCGCGCTTCCTCTGGGGCGCGGTGACGCCTCGGGTCCAGGTGCTCCAGGACCCGAGCTTCTATGTCGCGCGCATCCACGAGGCGAATGTGGCCCCGAAGCAGGTCCACCAGCCCTACTGGTTCCCCCACCCCACCGACACCGTGCGGATGTTGATGGGCGAGGCGTTCGACATCTTTCGGGCGGGAGCCATCCCGTGCTCGGCAGGCGCACCGTGCCGCAGGACCCGCCGGAGGGCGCCGTGAGCCGGGCTTCGAACTGGCAACCCGAGGGGTCCTCTTTCACCGTCCTCCACCGGATGTAACCCCGCCCCCGAAAGCAGCGCGAACGGGCTGGTATCCCCATTCGAAAGCCAGCCCGGGACGGGACCCGCCGACGTCTGCGGGGAACCGAAGGAGGCCACCCACGTCTTGCCAAGGTAGTTGTCGGCGCTCGGCAGCAGACCGTCCTGCAGCAGGGGAACGAGCCTGTCATACACTGGGTCCTTGGACTGTTGATTGCATCAGCGTGCTCCTCTGGACGAGCGACCAGCAAGGGTCCAGGCAGGACAGCTCACCCAGACATTCCAACCCGTGGCACCCAATCAAACCCTCACATCCGAGACACGTCCAGCGACGTGGCTTCTGTACTGGCTTCGGCGCCCCCTGTTCTGTACCGCTCGCGCGGGCATACGGTGGCGAGTGGATGAAACAGCACGCCGTCACACCGTCCGCTGAAGCCAGTCAACTGCTGACCGGCGGAACCGCGCCCGCCTTCACGGGCTCCACGCTGTCCGCGGGCTTCGTCACGGTGCTCGTGGCCTTCTCGAGCACGGGCGCCCTCATCTTCCAGGCCGCGGAGGCCGCGGGTGCGACGCCCGCGCAGATGAGCTCCTGGATGGGCGCCCTCGGTCTCGGCATCGCCGCGACCACCATCGGCCTGTCCCTGCGCTACCGCGCGCCCGTCCTCACCGGGTGGTCCACCCCCGGCGCGGCGCTGCTCGCCACCAGCCTCGTCGGCCTGCCGATGTCCGACGCCATCGGCGTGTTCCTCTTCTGCGGCGCGCTCATCACCCTCTTCGGCGTCACCAGGTGGTTCGAGCGAGCGCTCGGACACATCTCGCTCCCCCTCACCGCCGCGATGCTCGCCGGAATCCTCGCCCGCTTCGGCCTGGACGTCTTCGTGTCCATGAAGACGCGGCTCCTGCTCGTCGCCGTCATGCTGGGCGCGTACGTGCTCGGCAAGCGCCTGTGGCCCCGCTACGCCATCCTCGTCGTCCTCGGGCTCGGCACGTGCGTGGCCTGGGCCTCGGGATTGATGCGCTTCTCCGAGCTCCACTTCGCCTGGGCCACGCCCGTCTTCACCGCTCCGACGTTCTCCTGGCACGCGCTGCTCGGCGTCGGCGTGCCGCTCTTCATCGTGACCATGGCGTCCCAGAACGTCCCCGGCGTCGCGGTGCTGCGCGCGTCCGGCTACACCACGCCCATCTCGCCCATCATCACCACCACGGGCCTCGCGACGATGGTGCTCGCCCCCTTCGGCGGCTTCGCGCTCAACCTCGCCGCCATCACCGCCGCCATCTGCACCGGCAAGGAAGCCCACGAGGACCCTTCCAAGCGTTATGCCGGCGGCGTCGTCTCCGGCGTCCTCTACCTCCTGGCGGGCCTGGCCGGAGCGACCTTCGTCACCCTCTTCACCGCCTTCCCCCGCGAGCTCGTCCTCGCCATCGCCGGCATGGCCCTGTTCGGCACCATCGCCAACAGCCTGTCCACGGCCATGAGCAGCGAGCGCCATCGCGAGGGTGCTGTCGTCACCTTCCTGGTCGCCCTGTCCAATGTCTCCCTGTTCGGCGTCGGCGCCGCCTTCTGGGCCCTGGTCCTGGGTCTCGCCACCTCCACCGTCGTCAACTGGCGACGCTAGGAATCCCCCGCGCGCCCGCCTTCCCCGACACATGGCGCGCCGCGTGATACATCGCTGAAGACACCTGGTCGTTCCGCCCCGGGTGAATTACGGGGACCCCGGATTGCTCGGTTGCTTGGAGAATGTGAAAGTACGCCTCGAGTCGTCCGCAGTCGTCCCCCTCTCGAGGCCCCCCCAGCGTGAGCGCCCGACCTGGTCTTGCCTTCGCAGTGTCCGTGGAACAGGGAGTTCCCTCCGCCCTCCCCTCCCGCGCCATCGAAGTCGACGTCGGCGTGGCGCTGCCCACCGCCTTCGGCGGCCTGCGCAAGGTCCTCAAGGCCTGTGAGGACGCGGCCCCCGACGTCCACCGCGCCATCGCCGCCGCCCACCCCTCCGAGTGGAACCGGCTGTTCCCGGGCACGACGCAGGGCGTCCCCGCGCTCGAGGACCTGGCGCTGTCCCCGTCCGAGCGACGGCTCCACCGTGAATCCGAACAGACGTTCTGGATTCTCACCGTGGCCGCGCGGACCCTCGTGGAGACGCTGCGCGCCAGCGGCCGCCCGCTCGTACTCCATGGCGCGGGCGAGTGTGACCTGGTCAGCCTGCGCGCCGTCATGCGCGCCGCCGAGTGGGCCCGGCTGGAGGGCCTGGACGGCACCCTCCTGCTCACCGGCTGGCGGATGCGACGTCCCCATGGCGCCGCCGCCTTCGAGTCCCGCCGGCAGGCCTATCTCGACTCGCTGTGCGACCGCATGCGCGTCCCCCACGCCTCCGGCCCGGGCCCCGTGTCCTCGCGCGAGCTGGAGCCCGCGGTGGACCTGGAGGGCCGCTACCTGCGGCTCGTGGTGGACGAGTCGGAGTCGCGCGAGGCGCGCGTCGCCGCGGCCATCCTCGCCATCCGCAGCTGCTTCTTCACCACGAACTACGAGGGCGCGCTGCTCGCCGCCGAGCACGGCCTGTCGCTGCTCGAGTCCACGTCCGAGCCGAACTTCCCCGGGCGCGTGGTCCAGGCCTGGGAGGCGCTCGATACGGGCTTCACCACGCCGGCCATCGAAATCGACCGCGCGAGCCTGGGCGACGAGGACGAGCTGAAGGCCCTGCTCCACCGGTGCATGGGCGTGGTGCATGTCTTCACCGGCTCGCACGACGAGGCCATGGCCGCGTTCGGCCGCGGGCTCGAGTGCCGACTGCCTCCCGAGCTGCGCGCGCGGCTGCACATGTTCCGCGCGCTGACGCTCACCAAGCGCTTCGGACAGCTCCCCAATGCCCGCGCGGAGGTGGAGGCGGGGCTCGCGGAGCTCGGCCGCTCCACCGCGCCGGACCGCGCGCTCCAGGAGGGCTGGCTGCGCAACGTGTGCGCGCTGACCTGGTTCCAGGAGCGCAAGCTCGACAAGGCGCTGGTGGAGGAGAAGCTCGCCATGCGCTGCGTAGGTGATTTGCACGACGCGAGCGCCACGCACCTGAAGATCAACCTCATCTCCAATGCCAGCTACCTGCAGGAATCCGCGCGGCAGTTCGCGGACGCCATCGGCACGTGGCGGCGCTTCGAGGGCATCAGCGAGCGCTGGGGCGTCAACTTCTCCAAGCACCACCGCTACCGACTCGCGGGCCTGGAGTTCGCGGCGGGCCAGCGTGACGAGGCCGTGGACCACTTCCAGCAGGCCTATGCCAGCGCGGAGGCCCTGCGCGACTCGTTCCACCGTCAGGTCATCGCGGCGGAGCTGGGCCGCCTGTTCCTGGACGACGGACGCATGGAGCAGGCGGTGGAGTGGTTCGCCCGCGCCGAGCAGCACGCCCGCGAGATTGGCGAGCCCCTGAAGGCGGCGGAGAGCCTGGCGGGGCTGTCGCTCGCGGCGGGACGCGAGGATTGGTCCGAGGCCCTGCGCTGCGCCCGGGCCAGCACCACCTGGCCCAAGGAGACCCAGGCCCTGGTGGACGCCCTCACGAAGTCGGACGCGAAGGCGGTGCACGCGCTGCTGCCCCGCCCTCGCACGAAGCTGAACCGACCGTTCGACTCGGTCAGCCTCTACTGAGACATCGACGCGTCACTGGCGCGTCGCCGTGAAGCGGCGCACCACGCGGCACTCCGGGTCGCCATCCATCGTCTTCACGTGGCTGGCATTGAACGTCCCGGAGAAGGAGGCCGGTGCATCGAGGCGCTCGGGGGGTTCGGCGAACACGCCTTCGATGAGATAGAGCAGCTCGGTGGGCGGGCCCTCGCGGCGACGCAGCTCCACCACCGCCCTCAGCACGAGGTGTTTGTCTTCGCCCACCTTGTAGTGCGAGCCCGTGAGCGGGACCTCGCCCAGGGTGCCCTGGATGTCCACCTCGCGTCCGTTCTGGACGACGACGACCCGCTCGCCCTCCGGCAACGACACGCCCACCTGGCCGCACTCGGCGCTCAACGGCGTGGTGTCCTGGAAGCGGAACACATAGGCGCCGCTGACGGCGCAGCCGAACTCACACTCCTCGGGCGCGATGACGTCGACGTCGTCATCCCCGCTGTCGCAGCCCGGGTTGCCCATGCCGCTGCCCATGGAGAGCACGGCCGTCACCAACAGCAACGGGACGCGCAGGTACGTCTTTCCTCGAGACACTTCGTCACGCATGTCGGATTCCCCACCCACTGCATTCCGGCCCAGAGACGGTGTTTCCCAGCAAAGACGTCAGCCGCGCCCCTCGCCCGGCACCAAGTCCCGGGCAGGCGGGAACGGCGCCTCGCGCCCCGACGCCAGCTGCTCCACCACCAGCGCCGCCGCGTGGGCGCCGGTGAGAATCCCCTGCCCGCCCAACCCCGTGGCCACGAACGTGCGCCGCGTGCCCGGGTAGCGCCCCAGGTACGGACGACCATCCGGCGTCACCGCGCGCAGCCCGGCCCAGGCCCGCACGAAGCGAGCCTCGCGCAGACGCGGCGCCAGCTTCGCCACCGTGGCGCTCAGGTGAAGGAGGCCCGTGGGCGTCACATTCTCCACGAAGCCGACGTCCTCCTCCGTGGCCCCCACCACCAGCTCGCCCGCGCGCCACGGCGCCAGGTACGTCGGCCCGGACACGACCCGCGACAAGGAGAGCCCTGGCTGGTGCACCACCATCATCTGCCCTCGCACCGGCTTGAGCGGCAGCGGAGGCAGGCCCGCGAGTGTCGAGGACCAGGGCCCCGCGCTCACGAGGAGCTGGTCCGCGCGCAGCGTCTCGCGGTCCGTGCGCAGCACCACGGCGTCGGAGGTCTCCTCCACCGCGCGCGCCGACTCACCGAGCCGCAGTCGCACACCCGCGCGAGCCGCCGCGCCCAGCAGCGCGTTGACGTAGCCCTCCGTGTCCACCATGTGGCCACGCGACGACTCGAAGGCCCCCAACAGCGGCGTTCCCTCCAGCGCGGGCTCCAGCTCCACCAGGCGCGCGGCGTCCACCCACGTGCCCAGCTCCTCGGGATGTTTCTCGGCGCGCGCCGCGAGCGCGTCGCGGCCCTTGGTATCGGCGGCGATGCGGAGGATGCCCTGGCCGCGGCGGAGCAGCGCGCCCTCGGGGAGCGAGTCCAGTTCGGCCACCAGCGCATCCCTGCCGCCGCGCGCGAAGGCCAGCATGTCCGCGTCGTCGTGGAGGCGCACGGAGGGGATCGCCACACCCGCCGCCGCGCGAGAGCCCCGGCCTCCCGGGTCCACCGCGTCCAACACCGTCACGCGCGCGCCGAGCGCCGCCAGCCGCCGCGCGGCCGACAGCCCCACCACGCCCGCGCCGAGAATCAGGACCTCCGAGCTGAAACCCATCCGTCAGACCCACCGGTGTGCAGCGAGATGTCGCTCCCTGAATACACGAAGGGCGCCGCCCCTGTATCGAGGGGACGGCGCCCGGGGGGGAGGGCTACTGAATGGAAGCCCGAATCAGGACGGCGTCGCCTCGGCCATGCGCTTGGCGAACAGCTCCGCCGCGTTGCGCAGGCTCTGCTCCGACAGGCCGCCCTTCTCGTTCGCCTTCATCACGTCCGAGAGCAGGTCGGTGATCTGGTTCTTGCCGCCCATCTTGTCGAGCAGGCCGCTCACGAGGCTGTTGCCTCCCATGCCCTCGAGGAAGTTGCTACCCGGGAACTTGTTGAGCAGGTTCTTCGCGACGCTCGCGCCGGGGAAGAGGTCCATGGCCGCGCCCAGGCCCGCCTGGAGCGGGTTCTCGCCCTTCATCAGCCCGCTGACGAAGCCCGCCGCGATGCCCAGGGCCGGGTTGATGGCCGTGAGCGCCGGCTTGAGGATGTCCAGCGCCTTGCCGAGAACGTTCTTGAAGAGCCCCATGATTGCCTCTCGCGTGCCGGCGTCGCGCAGCGTCCGCCGAAAGTAAGCCTGACAGTGGAGTTATCGGACGGGCGCCCACAAAGTTCCGTGGATCCGGAACAAATCCGGGAGAGCCCCGTCAGGCCCAGTGATTCCGAGTGGTTGCGGGGCTCAGCCCTTCTTCGGGTCGCGAGGTGGGGTCGGCGCGCCCCGGGACTCGGGGGCGCCGGTGAGGACCGCGTCCGAGGCCAGCGCGGCCTTGTAGCGCTCATCGCCCTTGTCGGAGCTGAAGCCGTCGCGCTGCTGGGCGCGGCTGATGATGACCTCGCCGCTGATGAGCTTGTCCAGGTGGCCCTGGATCTCCTCGACGGTGGCGGCCTTGGGGTCCTTGGCCTTGAGCTCGTGGTCGAGGGTGATCTCCAGCGGCATCGGCTTTTCGGGGTGCAGCTTGTAGCCGATGATCTTCTCGACGTAGGCCTCCACCGGAATCTGGAGCATCCGCGCCTGCTCCTTCACGTCGGCGTCCGCGAGCAGCTCCGCGCGAATCTCCTCCACGGGGCGCTTGAGCTTCCGGGGCTCCGGAACGACGGTGTTCTCTCCAGCCATGACCTCTCCAGGGTGGTGCGCTGAACCTCGGGCGCATTCTGTTCGCGGACACGGCTCGGATGTCAAAGCGGCGAGGCGCCTTCGCTCCAGCGGGTGAACTGCATGCGCAGCTCACAGGTGTAGCGGCCCCGCTCGTCCCGGAGCCAGAGCTGCTCGGGGGCCGGGTACATCTCCTCCACGGAGAGCCGCTCGGCCTCGCGGGCCAGGTGCGAGAGCAGGTCCAACGCGAAGGGGCTCGCGGTGTCGATGAGGTAGGGCTTGCGCTCCTTCGTGCTGCGCATGAACACGAAGCGAGGCCAGCCGCGCGCCTGGCGCTCACGCTGCACGGCGAGGAACAGCTCGAAGCCCGAGGGGCGCGCGAGGTGCTCGGAGGACAACTCCCAGCGCTCGCGCTGGTACACCGCGCCGCCGATGCTCAGCCGAGGCAGGTGCTGTCCCTTCGTGCGCAGCGGCGCATGGAGCACCTGGGGATGCGCCAGCGCGGCGAAGGGCGGGTAGGAAGAGAAGTCATCCAGCGGCAGGTACAGGTGCAGCCGCTCACCCTTCCCGTCCACGAGCACGGGGCCCTTGGACGTGGGCAGGACCTTCACGTCGCCCGGCGTGAGCGCGCCGTCCTCGACGTCCAGCACGTCCGACACCGAGTAGACGAGCCGCCGGCCCGGGAAGACATAGAAGCCCTTGTTGCGACGGCGGATGGACAGGCCCACGAGTCCGCGCGCGGACGGGTCCGACTCCAACCAGCGCGAGGCCACCGCCGAGTAGCGCTCCTTCGACGGGAAGAACGCGCTCAGCCAGCTTCGCAGGAGCAGGTGGTGATGCACTCGCGCGAGCATCACCTCGAAGCCCGCGCCGGCCCCCTTCGCGGCGAGGCAGACATCCGGCAGCGCGTAGCGGCCTCCCGGCGTGGACGTGCCGAGGAAGTCCACGGGCAACGTGCGCGCGCGCTCGGGTGACTCGTCCAACAACACCGGGGGCACCGGTGAGAAGCGGCTGCCCGTCACCTGGTCCGGGCGCAGTCGCACCGCGTAGTCGAGCAGGTCCACCGGACGCTCGTCCGTGCCGAGCGCCTCGCGCACCTGCTCGCGGAAGCCCTGCTGGACGCGCTCGCCATAGGCGGCCGAGAGCTCGAGCGGGCCGCTCAGCGCGGATTCGAGTTCCTCGGTGAAGCGGCGGCCGAAGCGCAGACGGAACGGAGAGCTGGCCTCCTCGTAGAGGATGAGCCGGTCCGCGTACACCTGACCGTCACCGCGTCGGGCTGGCTTGCCGGTGGCCTCCGTGAAGCACGCCTCCAGTTCGAGGAGCAGCACCTTGCGGCGGGTCAGGTCCGCGACCTGGAACTCGGCCTTCAGTCGCGACAGCGTGTCCAGGCGCTCCAACCAACGCGAGCGCGCCTCCAGCTCGGGCAGCGCGGCGACGGCGTCCCGCACGCTCTCGAAGGTCGCGAAGTCGTTGGGGCGGAATGGCAGTCCCCAGAGCAGCAGCGCACCCTTCACCAGGGGTAGCGCGGCGCGCTCGGCGTCCTCCACCGCGATGCCCAGCACCTTCGCGGCGGCGGCGGGGGTCGGATGCTCGCGGAGCACGGACAGCAGGCGTTCGGCGCTCTCGGAGAGCGGCACCTCCAGCTTCAACACCTCGCAGGCGGCGCGGCCGGGGGACACCGTGAAGAGCGGGTTGAGGCGCAACGGGAGATGGGGCCGCAGCGTGCGCTCACGGCCCACCGCGCGCGCCAGCTCCGTCACCGCCCAGAAGGAGAAGAACGTGCGTCGGCTCGTGTCACCGCTCGCGACGGTGCGCACGTCGAACCCGTCTTCGTCCGTGCGCTCGCCGTAGGAGATGGGACCGAAGAAGCTCGTGGTCTCGTTCTTGGCGCAGAAGCGCTGGAGGTACGTGTAGACCTGTCGCTCCACCCGGCGCCCGTCGGACGTGTCCCTGCTCTCACCGCCGCGCAGGTAGCGCGCCCAGACGTTGTCGAACATCGCGGGGCTGGAGAGGAACACCGCCTCCTGGATGGAGGGCTCCGCCGCGCGCTCGCGCAGCCTCGAGCGCAGCTCCGAGCGCTCCTGGGCATGGCGCGCCTGGAGGGACTTGTACCCGGCGCGCAGGCGCGACAGCGCGGCGAGGCGCTCCGAGCCCGCGGGCGCCCAACGCGGCGCCGTGTCGTTCTCGAGCAACGCCCGGAGGACGGGGGCTTTGACGGGGCTGCCTTCCGCGCTCAGCGCATCCATGAGCGCCTGCTCATCCGCGAGCCATCGGTTCGCGTCGTCCACCAGCGCGGTGGAGAACCCGAGCGACTCCAGCCAGTCGAAGGGGAAGCCGGCATGACGGAGCACGAACACCTCGCCCAAGGTCCAGCGTCCGCTCATCCGTGCGTCCTCTCCAGGATGGACTTCGTCACCAACATCTCCACCAGCTTCGCGCGCTGCGCTTCCGGCACCTGGGGCAACGCGCTCGCCACGTCGGTGGCCTCGGTCAATCGGGCCAGCACCGGCGCGAGGCGCGCATCCATCGCGACCACCCCACCCGTGCGCAGGTTCGCCGCGTACCAGGAAGGCTTCGGCGCCCCTTCGAGCGTGGCGGGCAGGTGCACCACCGCGCAGTCCACGTCCAGGCGGACGTGCGTGGCGCCATCGAGGCCTGGCGGTGCGAGCAGGAAGGCCGCCGCGACACGGCCTGGACTGAGCGGAGCCCGAGTCATCAGCCGGCTCGCCAGCGACGTGAGGACCCCGGGCAGACGCGCACTGGGAATCGTGCCTGGCCTCTCGACGGGGCGACTGCGCGACAGATCGCGGTCCGCCGGAGCGTCTCCGGGCTGTCCCCACCAGCGCGCCGGGTTGCGGACCCGCGCGATGCGCTCCACCGACGCATGGAACGGGCGCACTCCGGCGAGGTGGTCGAAGAAGCGTGAGCCCTCCAGCGCGGCCAGCGTGGCGTCCAGCGCCGCCTCGTCCACACCCGGCGCGCCGACCCACCACTCCGCGACGACGCGCACGCCCGCGGCCTTCAGTCGTTGGTAGCCCTGGACCAGGAGTTCCACCGGGATGAAGCCGTGGTCGGGGTCGACCACGCGACCGCTCGCGAGGCCGCAGAACCCCACCACCACCGTGTGACCGCCGCTCTCCACGAGCGCGTCCGCGGCCAGGAGCGAGCCGAGCGAGACATGCCCCGCCCACCGCGCGCCCCCTGTGTACGCGCGCACGTCGTCCAACGCGCACCGACCGAGCCAACCCTCCTCGGGTCCGGACTCCGGCCTCGCGCTGTCGGGCTCCATCACCGCCCAGTCCTGGTCATCACCCCACGGAGACGGAGCCAGGACCTCCAGCCCGAGCCCGTCGGAGATCCACACGAGGTCCTCGACGCTCGTGTCGCCGGACAGCGGGCGCACACGCCAACGCAACGCGGGGACCTGCTCCGGGAACGTGGCGCGCCGGAAGGCGGGCATCCGCGCCAGCACCTTGCGATGCGTCGAGGCAAAGGGCCCCGCGACCTCCAGGGCCACGTGCGCGGGGCACGCCTGCGCCAGAGACACGGCGGCCGGGAGCTGGAGGTCTCGCTCCAGCCACAGACGAACGCACCGCGCATCCTCGAACCGAGCGAGCACCGCCGCCACGTCATCCGAGAACGGCGAGGGCATCCCCGACACGCGCTGCACGTCCGCGCTCCGCTCCGTCGTCCCGGACTCCAGCTCCACGTCATCGAGCCGCAGGTGCACACCGTGCGGCGAGCCGGAGATGGCCGTCAGCACCGCGCCCAGCGCGCGCAGCTCCGACAGAGCGCCTCGTTCACGCAGGCCCTGCGCGGCCCGCAGCAGGAGCAGCTCGCGCATCGTCTGGGCCGACGGAGGCGACGACTCGCGCGTCAGACACTCCGCTTCCACGGACCCGGCGGAGAAGACCCGACGGGTGAAGTCCCTCGCCAGGTCCAACAGGTGCCACCCCTCCGGGACCTCGGGCACGAGCGTCACGTCCCGGTGTGGAGGCAGCACCAGCCACTTCATCGCTCCTCCTCCCGCGAGACGGAGGGAGACCCCGACATCAGCGTGCAGCGCAGCTCCACCGTGTGGCGGCCCGAGGGCCCTCGCAGCCAGAGCTGGTCCGGCCCGGGCAGCATCTCCGAGAGGAGGACCTCCTCCTTCTGCTCCAGCAGGTTGAGGAAGACGCGCAGCAGCGGCGGACTGCGCACATCCACCAGCACCGGTTTGCGCTCGCCCTTGAACTTCGCGAAGACACACGGAGGAAGCCCCCGCGCGTCCCACAGGCCCGCGGCGACACGCAGCCTCGCGCGGTCGTCCTTGCATGCCAGCAGCGCCTCACACGCCGCCGCGTCCAGCTTCCACTGCTCGCGCTGCACCACCACGCCACCGAGCGTCACTCGGGGCGTGTGCTCTCCCAGGGACACCTTCAAGGGGCGGATGCGAGGCAGCGAGAACGCCGTGTGCACCGCGCTCTCCAGCTCGCCGTTGTAGAGGCAGACCTCGGAGCCCAGCCGCTTCGACACCAGCCGCGCGCTCTTGCCATCGCTCTCGACGAACAGGTCATCCAGGGGGATTCGCCACGCGGAGGCATGGGAGCTCACGCCGCCCAGCTCCACCACCGGCCCCGGGAACTCGGAGGGCAACAACCCCGTGCGCCGCGACGGCAACACCGTCACCAACGGCACGGAGCGAGACAGCGCCCCGAGCGCGCGCACCATCTCGCTCTCCACCTTCGCGCGCGACGGATGGAACTGGAGCGCCCAGCCCCACACGAGCGCGGTGTCGTGGATGTCTCCCATCACCAGCGTGTACTCGCCCCGGCCCCACGCCTCCACGTCCGTGGCGCCCACCAGCAGGTCCACGGAGGTGACGAGTGGCAGGGTCCTCCCAGTGTCCCACGAGGGGCGCTCCACCGCGCCCAGCTCGACGGACCGGGCGGCCGCGTCGGGAATGGACTTCGCGAGCAGCTCCGCCACCGTCGTGTCCAGCGGCACGGGCAGGTCCGCGGCGGCGGCCGCCACCTTCCAGAAGGGCACCGTGCGCGAGCCCACCTTGCGAGCCACCGCCTCACGGGCCGCGTCACGCGTGCGCCACGCCGCCTCCGCCATCCACGCCAGCGCCGGCTCCAGGCGCGCGCCCAGCTCCCGCGCGCGCTCACCGCCAACCTCCAGCCGCAGGTCTCCGCCGCACTCCTCCCGCAGCGGGAGACGGTCCTGGTAGAAGTTGTGGGACTCGGACGCGGGGCCGCGCTCCGTCGGTGGCGCCACGCCCCACAGCTCCTTCGCCCTGCGCGCGAAGGCGTCCTGGAGCGCCATCTTCCCGCTCGCGTCGGCCGCCCCGTAGCGCCCCATCAGCTCCAGCAGCGTGCTCAGCCCCTCGACGTGACGACGCGCGCCCGCGCCCGGCAGCGCGGCGACCCGCTGGGCCAGGTCGTCCACCGGGTGATGCACGGCGGACGGGACCTCGAGCTGATGCGTGAGCAGCGCCTTGTCACAGCCGAGCCGCAGCGCCTCGCGCGCCATGCCGGGCGCCACGCCGAGCGAGGACGCGAGCGCCGCCAGCGTGCGCGTCCCATCCGCCAGCTCCACGATTCGCGGCAGCAGCTCCTCCGCGCTCTCCGGCGTCGGCCCCGCCTTGCGCGCGGGCATCTCCGCGAAGGCCTTGCGTCGCGGCACCAGCCACGAGGCGATGTCCGGGTCGAAGGCGATCGCGCGCACCAGCCCCTGCACCAGCCACGACGCCGCGAAGGTGTTGCGCCCCACCAGCGTCTCGGGCCCGGACCAGCGCAGCGTCACGCCCGTGGGCGCCTGAGCATCCACCCGGCCGTAGTTGATGGGGCCGAAGAAGCCCATCGTCTCGTTCTTCGCGCACAGCCGCTGGAGGTAGCTCGCCACCTGCCTGCGCAGCCGCGAGCCCTCGCGCTTGGCGAGCAGGTCCCTGGCCACGGGGGGACTGGAGCTGGCCACCGCCTCCAGGAAGCGCGGCTCCTGGCACAGCGCCTCCATCTGCGTCTCCACCGCCGGCAGCTCACGCTCCAGCGCCGACGCGAGGGCGGCCTCCGCCTCCTGCGCCGCGCGGGCGCGGGTGTTCCACTCCGCGAAGCGCTCGGGGGCCTCCAGCCCCTCCGTGTCGACGGGGCGGCCCGCCTTGAGCGCGGAGAGCAGCTCCCGGGGAGGACGGTGCACGCGCGGGCCCTGGGCACGCAGCGCGTCCAAGGCGCGCCGCTCCGCCTCGAGCGCGCGCGCCCATCGCGCCGACTCCGGACACCCCAGCCGCTCCAGCCAGTCGAACGGGAAGCCTGTCGCGCGAACGACGAGGTGGGGGAAGAGGGTCCAGCCCTTCATGGATCACATGCCCTTCAACCTCGAGGGACGCCCCACAAGAGGCGTCCCGTCCCGAGGCCAGCCACTGCGACTTTAGCGAGCCGTCACGACAATCTCCTGCCCAGGCACCGCGAGCACCCACCGCGTGCTCTCGCTCCCCGCGCAGTTCACCACCACCTCCAGCTCCCTGCCCGCCTCGATGGAGGACTTCGTCACCGGCGTGCGGTGGGGCAGCACCGCGCCGTCCACCTTCACCTCACACCCCGGCGAGCTGGTCGCCACGCTCAGCGCCCCACGCGTCCCGGACTGCGGCGTGGCGTCCGCCAGCGTGCGCACGTCGATGTCCTCGCGCTGCGTCGTCGTGCCGAACCGGCGCAGCTTGCCATCCACCGCCGTGGAGATGAGCAGCGAGCCGGTGGACGGCACCGCGAGCGTCTTCGTGCCGGGCTCCACCCGCACACCGCCGACGAACACGTGCTCGCCCTCCGACAGGTTCACGAACACAGAGCCGGAGCCGCGCAGCATCACCAGCGCCACCACCGCGATGACCAGGAGCGCGCCACCACCGATGGCCGCCCACTTCCACGTGGAGGCATTCGAGGGCTCCGCCCCATCGGCCTCGACCTCGGGCTCGACGCGAGAAGGCGCGACCGGGACCGGATGCGCCGTCGTGGAGGGACGGGGCGAAGGAGCCGGCCTGGGCGCCACGTTCGCCGCGGGAATCCCCACGGACGACGGACGCTGCGGCGTGGGCACCGCGGTGTGTCCCGGCTGCGAGGGCCTGGGCGCGGGCGCCACGGGACGCGGAGGCGCCGCGGGAGGAGTTACCCCCGGCTGGAGCACCACCACCTCCGTCCTGTCCCCCGCGTCCAGATCCGGGAGCATCGGCAGCTCGGGCGCGACGGGAGGCGGAGGAGGACGCACGGGCGCCACGGGAGGCGGCGTCGCGGGACGCGCGGCGACCGGCGCGGGACGCGGAGGCGGCGCGGCCACGGGAGACGGACGCGGTGGAGTCCCGGGCACGGGGGGCGCGGACACGTTGCCGCTGCCCGTCCCCGGCACGCGGGGGATGCTTCCACTGGTGGAGGCCGTCGGCTTCGGGCCACTGCCCGTCCCCGGCCTCGGCGTCTTGCCGTCCACCGGCGCGGCCATGTCGCCGCTGCCCGTGCCGCTCCCGGAGGGAACCGGGCGCGGATGGCTGCCCGTCCCCGTCGCGGACGAAGGCGCGTACTCCACCAGCCGGTCCCCGAGCGTGTCCTTGAAGAACTGCGCCACCGCCGCCGGAGACGAGTTCAGGCGGTGGTGCGCCATCACCGCTTCAATCTCCTCGCGCATCGCCGCGGCGGACGCCGTGCGACGCGCCGGGTCCTTCACCAGCGCGCGGAGGATGAGGTCGGAGACGTCCTGCGGGATGTTGGGCCGCAGCTGCGAGGGCACCGGCGCCGGCTCGCGCACGATGGCGTTGAGCGTGGCCGCGTCGTGGTCCCTGCGGAACGGCAGCTGTCCGGTGAGCAGTTCGAAGAGCACCACGCCCAGCGCGAACACGTCGTTGCGCGCGTCCAGCGTGCGCCCGGACGCGGCCTCCGGGGAGATGTACGAAATCTTCCCCTTCAGCACGCCCGCCTGCGTGTGCTCCTCGCCCGCCACCTTGGCGATGCCGAAGTCGCTGAGCTTGATGGCGCCGTCCAGCGAGATGAGCACGTTGTGAGGGCTGACGTCGCGGTGCACCACCGGGTGCGGAATGCCCGCCGGGTCCACGTACGCGTGCGCGTAGTGCAGGCCCGCGGCCACCTCCGCCACGATTCGCAGCGCGTGCTCCAGGGGCAGCGCCAGCCCCTTGCGGCGCAGCTCGTTCACCAGCCGCTTCAGGTCCGGCCCGCGCACGTACTCCATCAGGATGTACGCCACCCCGTCGGACACGCCCACGTCGAAGGTCTGCACGACGTTGGGATGCGTCAGCCGCGCGTTGGCGCGCGCCTCCGCGAAGAGCATGTCCACGAACTCGGGGTTCTGCGCGAACTGCGGGAGGATCTTCTTCATCACCACGAACTTCTCGAAGCCCTTCACGCCGACCTGCTTGGCGAGGAAGACCTCCGCCATGCCGCCCTGCCCCAGCCGGCGGATGACGTTCAGCTTGGTGCTGCCCAGCGAGTTGGAGATGTCGGTGGGCGAGCCCTTGTTCGCCTGCGGGTCGATGTTGGTGGACCCGAACAGGTACTGGCTGAGCGCGCGCGGCTCCAGCACCTCGATGTCCTCGAGCGGCCGGTCCGTCAGCTGCATCCGCGCCAGGAACCCCTGCAGCTGGGGCATGTGCGGCACCTGCGCGGCGCCGCCGCAGATGGGGCACTCGTTGGACAGGCCCGTCTGCTGCGTGCGCAACTGCGCCAGGTACGCGCTGGCCTGGATGCGCTGGTGGCTCACCTGTCCGCAGCTGCGGCACTCACACGGCAGCCACAGCGTGGCGAGCTTCGCGGGCAGCAGCTTGGCCGAGCGCGCCAGCACGGCGAGCGCCGGCGGAGGCAGCCGGCAGAGCACCACCTGCGCGCCCTGCGCGGCGGTGTCCAGCACCTGCTCCAGCTTGGGCAAGGCCTCCGGCTCCACCTTGCTCACGTGGCTGAAGTCGAACGCGACGCGCCCCTCCAGGCCCGAGGCGAGCCGGCGCACGTTGAGGTCGCCCTTGAGCGTGCTCGCCAGCGAGATGAAGGTGATGTCGTCCTGGACGATCTTCAGGTGCTGCGGAAGGTCCGGCTGCTCCTTCGGCATGCTGGCGCGCAGGTAGCGCATCACCACCGGGTCCACGGTGCCGAACTGCTGGCGGCGCGCGTAGTCGAAGAACTCGCCCGGCAGGTCCGCGAACTCCAGCGGGTTGGAGCAGACGGGGCAGGCGTGCTCGGGCGCGCGCTCCTCGGCGATGACCTGCGCCTCGTCGACCAAGTTCACCACCCGCATCCGGTCTTCGTTGCAGGTGCGGCACGTGTACGGCGCCAGCATGGAGAGCACGCGGGCGACTCCCGCGAAGCCCTCCACCATGTTGAGCTGGTCCACCACGACGGGCGGAGCGTGGACGACGTAGAGCCCCAGCGCGCCCGGGGGCAGCTTGGCGGCGAACTCGATCCACCGACGCACGCCGAAGGAGCTGATGCGCTCCACCCTCCCCAGGTCGACGACGAGAAGCCCGCTGAGCTCCGGGCTGGTCGACGTCAGGGGGAAGGTCTCGTCGATGACGCCGGCGATCCGGACGTGGGTGATGGTACCCACACGGAGCCGGCTGATGATGGCGTTGGAACCCTGGCTATCCACCGGCCCTGACCTCATGCGAACAGAAAAGCAGTGACTTGGGCTGGGTCGCGCGGCGGCGCGCGTCTCCCAGGTCCACCACGCACACGACGCGAGACTCGCGGCCGACGCACACCCGCGCGGCCACCGTGTCGCAATGCTCGAGGATGCGGCGCAACCCGAGGCCCGCTCCGCCCCCGGACGCATCCACCTTCACCTTCTGGCCCCACCCGTCCAACGCCCGGGCGAACGGCCCCGGCCGCAGCCCGCCGAAGCGGTCCGCCACCTCCAGCCACATCCGGCCGTCCTCCACCGCGAACACCAGCTCGCAGGCGTCCTCCGGCGCCACCTCGCGCACCTCGGTGCGGCGGTGCGCGTAGCGGGGCTCGCCCTTGGCGTCCACCGGCGCATCCAGCAGCGCGTTGGCGGAGATCTCATGCACCACGTCCGCCACCAGCCCCGCGGCCACCCGGCTGCCCTCGGCCGCGCCCACCGCCGCCGCGGCCGCCGTGGCCGCCTCGTGGATGTCCGCCACGCGGCGCAGCGGATGGCGCGTCACCTCCGCGCGCTCGGGCATCAGCGTCCCGGATGGCTTGAGGACCGCGCCCACCAGGAGCGCCTCCCACATGGACGGGCCGCCGTCGCGCTCGCGCGTGGCCAGCAGCAACGCCGGGGGCTCGCGCCGCAGCCACTGCGCGTGCTCGGGCTTGAGCACCCCGTCGAACAGCAGGAGGCCGCGCGAGCCCGTCGACGGGGACGTCTCCGCGGAGGCCCCCACCCCACCCTGCGTCAGCAGAGGCACCACCTGCTCGAGCGCGGCCGCGGGCAGGGAAGCATCTGCAATCAGCAGGAGGCCACTGGCCTCCAGGTGGGGTGCGGTACTCAAACGAGGTGCCTAGTAGCGTACCTTGACTTCACTGAAGAAGGACTGGGGCGCGACGGGGAAGCCGTGAGACTCCTCGTAGGCGGCGTTGAAGAGGTTGGAGCCCAGGAACGACACGGAGATGCCGTCGTAGACGTTGAAGCCCACCCGCGCGCTGGCGGTGAGGTAGCTGGGCAGCTCCACGCGGGAGCCAGGCAGGCCCGTGGCCTCGTCCACCTGGAAGCCCGGGTCGAAGCGCGAGCCCACGAAGAGGGCGTAGAGCTCCACGAAGGCCACCTTGCCGATGTTGGTGCGGCCGCGCGCGTAGATGCGGTGGGTGGGCGCGTAGTCCAGCGGCGTGCGGGCCCCGCCGTCGAAGGGCACGTTCTTGGCGTCGAGGAACTGGTAGGCCACGTCGAAGGACGAGTTGATGGACGGAATCTGCGCGGCCGCCTCCAGCTCCGCGCCGGCGATGCGCGCGTCGCCCATGTTCCGGAACTGCGACACCGAGCCGAACACGAGCTGCTGATTGATGAAGTTCTTGGCCACGTTGTAGAAGCCCGTCCCCGTCAGGCGCACCCGCCGCTCGAAGGGCCAGAAGTCCACCGAGGCCTCGAAGGTGTCGAGCGTCTCCGCCCGCAGGCCCGCGTTGCCCACCAGCGTGGAGGCGTACATCTGCTGGTTGATGGCGAGCTCCGCCAGCGTGGGCGCGCGGAAGGCGCGGCCGTAGTTGGTGCGCAGCGTGAGCAGCTCCGGCACCGCGTGGAAGACGACGCTGGCGCGCGGTGAGATCTGGTCCGTGCGCTCGCGCCAGACGCGCTCGGGAATCTGGTAGCGGTCATAGCGGGCGCCCGCGCTGAGCACCACGCGCTCCAGCGGGCGGTACTCCGCGTCCACGAAGCCGCCGATGATGGTCTGCTTCGTGTCGTCCATCGTGAGCTCGGGCAGCACGTTGGGCACGTTGACCTGGTCGAACTTCACGTCGCCGCCGAACGTCACGGACACCGGGCCCGCCGAGTACAAGGCGCGCGCCTCGCCGCCCAGCCGCCGACGCTTGCCCAGCGCGCGCGTGGGGTCGCCACCGAAGGCGTTCTCCATCACCACGTCGCGGCGCTTGAAGAAGCCGTACACCTGACCGAACAGGCGCAGGCTGTCCGTCACCTGCTGGTCCACCTGCGCGGAGGCGTTGAGGTTCTGGACGGACTCCTCGTCGTTCGGCGTGTAGTGGCAGCGGCCGCAGTTGCCCACCGTCGAAATCCCGGTGTGCGAGCCGCCTGGACGGCCGATGGTCGCGTCGGTGAAGTCCGCGTCCAGCGCCAGCGGGCCCACGCGCACCTTGCCGTTGACCTGGTGCACCATCGAGTCCTGGTTGCGGTCCACCAGGCCCGTGGCCGGATCATTGAAGAGCTGCGGGCCGTCCGAGCCGAAGCCGTAGTAGCCGAGCAGCGCCTCCACCGGGCCACCGCGGCCGGCCACGTTGCCGTGCAGGCGCCACGTCTGGTCCTGACCGGCGAGCACGCGCGCCTCCGCGCCCACGCTGCGCCCCGGGGCGATGAGGTCCGCGGGCTGCCGCTCGATGATGTTGATGACGCCGCTGAAGGCGTTGGAGCCGTACAGCGAGGAGCCCGGGCCCCGGATGACCTCCACCTGCTTCAGGTTGACCAGGGGCGTCGTCTCGTCCGCGTAGAACTGGCCCGTCCACGGGTCCGTCAGCGGGCGGCCGTCCTTCAGGAGCAGCAGGCGGTTGGACAGGTAGTTGGAGCCCAGGCCGCGCGCGCTCACCGCCGCCTTGCGCATGGAGCCCCGGCGGCACTCCATGCCGGGGAAGTACTGGATGGCCTCGCACAGCGTGAACTGGCCGGTGCCCTCGAGCTCCTCGGCGGGAATCCACGACACCGTCAGCGGCACGTCCGCGATGCGCTGGTTGCGCTTGCCGGCCGTGGTCACCACCGCCTCGCTGAGCACGCGGTTGACGGACTCCTCCAGCGGGTCGGCGCCGCCCAGGGGATCCAGCCCGGCCAGGCCCGACGGGGGCGGCATGGCCCGGTCCAGGGTGGGCTCGGCGAAGGGCGCGCTGATGGGGACGTTGTCTGTGGCGACGGGCGCGGGAGGCGGGGTCTTGGTCGCGGGCAGCACGGCGCCGTGGCCCGGCGTGGAGGCGGGCGTCGAGAGGAGCGGATCCGCGATGCTGGGGCCGGGCTGCGCGCCGGGGCTCGCCACGGGAGCCGTGGGCAGCGGCGCGGGGGGATGCGACTCCACCGTGGGCGCCGGGGCGACGGGCACGGGGGGCTCGGCCGTCACGGACTCCGTCGTCGGGGTGGGCTCGTCCCCCAGGCCACCGCCCAGCACGGGGATCTCCGCGTCGGCGGGCGCGGCCTCGGTGCCACGAGGAGGCTTGCGCGTCTTGGGCGGCTTCTTCGCCGTCGCGCGCGGAGGCTTGGTGGCGGGCGTCTTCGTCGTCGTGGCGGCGGGCTTCGTCCCGTTCGCCACGCGCTTCTTGCGCTTCACCTTGGGCTGCGACTCGGAGGCCGCGTCGCTCTGCTGCGCCTGGGCCACCGTCGGGTGGGCCACGGCCAGCGCGCAGAGGACGGCCGACACCGTGAAGAAGGCGCGAAGGCCCCGGCGCTTCACGTGAGCACGCACCGCGCCTGGCAGCGGATCACCACACACAATCGAGTGCATCGTTCTCTCATCCGCGGATGGGAGGAGCCCCCGCGGTCCTGTACGCCCCGGTTGGCGGGCGCGGCGCCAGGGCAATCGGTCTGTTGGACGAATTCGCTCACCTGCACGCTCGCGCCGTCGAAAAACAAGCTACCCCAGAGACCCCGCCGGGCCAAGCCGGTGATTCTCATTCCCTGGAAACTCAAGAGTGTTTCGGGCTGTAGCGTCCAAGGTTGCGTGAAATCAGTCGTCGGGCTGCTCGGCGGAGACGGCGAGGTCGCTGGTGAAGGACGGCAGCGAGGGCCCCAGCGCCTCGGCGCGGACGAAGACCTCGGCGTCCACGCGCGTGTCCGCCACGTCGGCGAAGACGGGCTGGCGGCGCGGGGGGCCCTGGGTGACGAGACGTCGGAAGTCCTCGAAGTCCTTGCCCTGGATGCGCGCGAAGGGCTCGAACGGCGCCACGGCGCCCACGGTGGGCAGGGCCTGCTCCAGGGCCTCCTTGTGGTTGCGCAGGTCCACCAGCACGGCGCCGGGGAGCCGGGCGCTGCGGAAGAGCACCCGCAGGTCCTTGTCCTTGGGGACGTGGGAAACGGGGACGAGCGCGGCCTCGGCGCCCTTGGCCTCGAGCATCTTCAGCGCGGACTCCACGTTGGGCACGGGGGACAGCTTGAAATGGCGCTGTGCGTCCAAGTCGCCGCCGAGAACCGCGTGGGTGACGAACTTGGGGTCGGCGGGGCCGGCGCCCTTCACCAGGGCCAGGCGCTTGCCGGCGAGGTCCTTCACCGCGCCCTTGTGGGTGGAGACGATGGCCCAGCGCTGCTGGGACTCCCCCGGGCGCGAGGCCCAGGCCAGGGGCGTGGCGCGCGAGCCCAGCTGCACGGCGGCCCAGCCCTCCACCACGGCGAAGTCGACCAGGCCGTCCGCCATGGCGCGCGCGAAGTCCTCGTAGCGGCCGAAGCTCTTGGCGGCGACGGGGCGGTCCAGGACCTCGGTGAGCTTGGCGGCCAGGGCCTCCGCGTACTGGAAGCGCTCCTGACCATCACTCAAGGTGGTGGCGAGGAAGACGCCCACGGTGGCCTTCTTGGGGGCCGCGGCGACGGCGGGGGATGCGACGAGGAAGGCCAGCGCGAGGATGGCCCACGGGAAACGAGGCGTCTTCATGGGGTCTCCTCCACCACGGCGGGGCCGTTGGACGGGACGCTGCCCGCGGGCTCGGCGAGGCCGTGCAGGCTCTGCAGTCGGTCCTTCCACTCGCGCACCTGGGCCATGCGAGGCCCGGTGCCGGAGGCGAGGTAGCGGCGCCAGGCGTCCACGGCCTCGGCCGGCTCACGGCGACGCTCCTGGGCGTCGATGCCCAGGTTGAGCGAGGCCACGGACACGGTCGACTCCAGCCGCCGCCAGGTGCTCAGCGCGTCGGACGTCTTGCCCTTGCGCCATTCGACGCAGGCCAGGTTGTGCTGGACGAGCGCGTCCTCGGGCTCGGTGGCGAGCGCGGCCTTGAGGGCCTTCTCGGCGAGCTTCATGTTGCCGGAGGCGTAGGCCAGCGAGGCCTCGCGCCGGTGGAGCGCGCCCGTCATGGACGCAATCCACCTGGGCTGCCCCGGCATGGGCTTCTTGGCCGCGGCGGTGAGCTGCTTGCGGGCGGCGGCCACCTGCCCCTTCTTGTAGAGCACGAAGGCGTCCGCCAGCGCGCGCGTGTTGGGCCAGGCCCAGGGCTGCGCGGGGGTGAGCGCCTTCTTCAGCGCGGCGGCGGCCTCGGCGTGACGACCGGCCTCCGCGCGCGTCAGGCCCCGGGCGAAGAGGGCCAGCTTCGCGAGGTCTCCCCGCTTGCCGGTGCCCAGCTTGTCCACCGCGTCGAGGTCGCGGTCCGCGCCCTCCGCATCTCCCGCCTCCAGCCGGGCGAGCGCGCGACGCACCAGCACGCGCGGCAGGTTGGCCTGGGCCACGCTCGCGGCATCTCGCGACGGGCCCACCTCGGTGAGCCGCTGCACGGCGGCGTCCACCTGCCCCAGCTCGACCTCCGCCAGCGCGGCGCCCACGGACGCCTCGGCCTGCTGGTCGGGCTCCTCCGTCTGCTTGCCGGCGAGGTTGAACGCCTCCAGCGCCGCCTGCGCGTCACCCGCGCCCAGCCGCGCATAGCCCAACAGGAGCTGGTCCCTCCACGTCGCGCCAGGCAGCGTGGCGCCCTGCTCCATCACCTTGCGCGCATCCGCGTACGTGCGCGTCTCCAGCAGCGCCGCCGTCAGTCGACGGGCCATGACCGCGCTGCGGTCCAGGTCGAAGGCTCGGCGCAAATCCCGCACCGCGTCGTCGGCCCGACCTGCACCGCTGCGATCTCTCGCGCGATGGGCCAGCGCGCGCGCCAGCCACTGCTTGGCTCCCGCGTGCTGGGGCTCCACCTGGAGCGCGTTGCCGTAGTCCTCGATGGCCTGGTCCCACTGGCCGGTGGCGAAGTGGTCCGCGCCCAGCAGCATCCATCCCAGGGCCTGTCGGGGCGCCATCTCCACCACGCGGCGGTGCACCTCCACCGCGCGCTGGAAGCGGCCGGCGCGGCGGTTGACGGAGCCGAGCGAGGCCCACAGGTCCACGCTGCTCGCGCCCGAGCGCACCGCGGCCTCCAGGAACTGGATGGCCTCCTCGTGACGGCCCTGCGCCTGCAGCGCCTTGCCCACCGCCATCTGTCCCAGCACCAGGCCCGGCTGCAGCTCCAGCACCTTGCGGTAGGCCTCCTCGGCGGCCGGGGCCTGCTTGCGCGCGAGCCGCACGTCACCGAGCAGCAGGTAGGCCGCGGGCGTCGCGCCCAGCTTCACCACCGCCACCGCCTCCGACTCCGCGCGCGTCAAATCACCGGCGGACAGGTACAGCCGCGCGAGCTTCTCCCTCGGCTCGGCGGCCTGCGGGAAGCGCGTGGCCACGCCCTCCAGCAGCGTGCGCGCCTCCACCCCCTTGCCCTCCAGTTCCAGCACGCTCGCGAGCCCCAACTGCACCGTGGGCGACTCGGGCCGCCCGGCCTGGGCCTGGGTGAAGGACGCACGAGCGGCCACGGTGTCCCTGCGCAGCACGTGCGCGCGGCCGAGCAGCTCGTGGATCTGGAAGTCGTTGCCGGACAGCTTCGCGGGGCGCAGCGACAGGTAGCGCTGCAGCCGCGTCACCGCCGCGTCGCCCTGCTGGGCGTAGAGGTAGTAGCTGGCCAGGTAGTAGTGGACGATGAGGTGCTCGGCCTGGTCGGCCTGGGCCACCTGCTCCAGCATCGGCACCGCCTCCGGGAAGCGGCGCAGCTTGAAGAGGGCCACGCCCAGCGGATACGCGAGCGTCAGCTCGGACGGGTTCGCCGTGTGCACGGCGGACACGCGCTCCACGGTGCGCGCCCAATCCTGCAGCGCGTTGGCGGCGGAGCCCACGCCCGCGGCGGCGGTGATGGAGGTGGGCTCGGCGGCCAGGGCCTTCTCGAAGAGGCCCAGGGCCTTCCTGTACTTCTCCTCGGCCTCCTTCTTGTCACCGGAGGCGCTCGCGGCGCTGGCGGAGACCTGGGCCTGCTCGCCCTCCTTCACCAGCCGCTGCGACTCGGACATGGGGGGCGCGCGGTACTGCGCCAGGACGGGAGGACTGGCCAGCGAGGCCAGGAGCGCGAGCGCGGGGACGAGACGTCGCTTGGGGGTGTGGGGTGTGCGGCGCATGCGGGAGTCGTCCAGGGGTCAGGCGGGGCTGAACTCGGCGACGACGACGGTGATGTCGTCGCGCTGCGGCTGTCCCGCGCTGTGGGCACGGGCGTCCGCGAGCAGCGCTTCACGCAGCGCCTCCGGGGACAGGTGGGCATTGGCCTGCACCGCGGCGGCCAGGCGCTGGGTGCCGTACATGCGCCCTCCGCCGTCGCGCGCCTCGGTGAGGCCGTCGGTGTACCAGACGACGATGTCGCCGGGGCGAAGCTGGCCGTCGCGCGAGGTGAACTGCGACGTCACGGACGCGCCCAGCAGCGGACCGCGCGCGGGCAGCGAGGCCACCTGACCGCTGTGGCGGTTGAAGACGAGGGGGCTGGGGTGCGCGCCGGCCGCGTAGTCGATGACGCCGGTGGACACGTCGATGACGGCCAGGGCGCTGGACATCTGGTGCTCGCCGCGGCCCACGTTGGCCAGCGTCACGTTGAGCGCGGTGATGAGCATCCGCGCGTTGACCTCCGAGGGCTCGCGCAGCGTCATCGCGGAGGCGAAGCCGCTGGTGGCGCTGGTGGCGACCAGCGAGGTGGACAGGCCGTGGCCCGTCACGTCGCCGATGCCGATGACCACGCGCTGCTCGTCCAGCGCCGCGCGGAACCACCAGTCGCCGCCGCACGCGTCCGCGGTGACGACGAGGCCCGCGATGCGCAGCGCGCCCACCTGCACCGCGTCGCGGCCGGGCAGGAGCGTCTCCTGGACGGTGCGCGCCAGCGACACCTCGCGCTCCAGCTGCGCCTTGGCGCGCACGTCGTCGAGCAGCACCTTGATGCGCTCGGCCATGTGGTTGAACACCACGCCCAGCGTGCGCACCTCGCGCCCCGCGCCCCGCGCCGCCTGCGTGCGCGCGCCCAAATCACCGGCGGCCAGCTGCATCACCTTGTTCGTGAGCATGCCCAGCGGGCGGGTGATGCGACGGCTCTGGAACGCGGCCACCACGCCCGCGAGCACCACGAACCCCAGCCCCAGGCCCAGCATGCGCACCGTGTTCGCGCGCACCGTTTCGCGCTTGTCCCGCTCCAGCTCCTCCAACTGCACCTGGAGCGCGCGCAGCGAGTAGCTGATGACCACCAGCCCCTTGCCGCTGCTGGAGCCGTAGTCGATGGGCTCTTGAATCTCGTACACCGGCTGGTCGCGGTAGAAGGCCTGCACCAGGCGCTGCTCGGCGACGCGGCCGGTGGGCGCATCGGACTCGGCCGCGCCCGCGGCCTTCGGCTCGCTGTCCGCCATCACCACGCCCTCCGGGTCGAGAATCTGGACGCGGAGGATGTTGGGGTTGGTGGTGACGATGGAGCCGGCCACGCCCTCCAGGAAGGCGTAGTTGTTGTCGCGCAGGTTGGTGACGGAGGTGAGCGCCAGCGTCTGCCCCACCGTGCGCCCCAGCTCGCGGGCCTGCTCCTGGATGCGCTCGGTGGAGCGGCGCGCGGTCTCCTCGAACTGGGACTGGGTGGACGCCACCGACAGCGCCGCCAGCAGGCCCACGATGACCACGACGAGCGCCGTGGTGGTGAGCAGGAGGATCTGATCCAGCCGGGGCCCGCGGATGGCGGCGACGTTGGGCAGCTCCCCCGCCTCCAGCGGCGCGATGAGCGTGCCCGTCTGCTCGGCGTGGGGCAGGCCCACGTTGGAGGTCAGGCGCGTGGCGGTGGACTCGCGAGAGCCCGTCAGCTCCCGGGTGCCTGTCCTCTCGGCCGGTGGTGGGGCGGCTCCCGCAGACGTGCCAGGGGACGTACCGGACTCCGGCGCGGGGTTCAGACGCGTGTTCGTGCTGGACAAGGACACACCCGGAAGGGCCACGCCCGAGGCGCGGCGGGAGCGAAAAAGAGTCGCGACTCTAGCGCACTTCTCCTGCTTCGCGAGGTCCTGCCCCCCACGACACGTCTCCGCCACCACGCGGCGCGACGTGCCTTGACGGGTGTGGCCCGCATCCTGTTCAGCGAGGACACTTCACGTCCGGTGAGTGTCGGGCGGGGCCCTTCACCCGGCGTCCACGCGCGGGCCCGGTTAGGCTCGCGGGAGCATGAAGCCGCTCTTCCACGTGGCGCGAACGCCCGTTCATCTCCAGCCGCTCTTCTTCCTCACCGCGCTGGCGACGGGCTGGGACTTCGCCGCGGAGCCAGGCCGTCTGGCGATGTGGCTGCCGGTGGTCTTCGTGTCCGTGCTCCTCCACGAGCTGGCCCACGCCTGGGCGCTGCGCCGCTTCGGCTCCCCGGCGAACATCACGCTCCATGAGCTGGGCGGCACCACCCGGGGCTCGGACCGGCTCACGCACCGCCAGTCCGCGTGGGTGAGCCTCGCCGGGCCCGCCGCGAGCCTCCTGGTGGGCGGGCTGGCGTGGTGGGCCTCGGACCTCGCCTCGCCGGGAGGGCAACCGGGCCTGGGCGGGGCGCTGCTCCAACAGCTCCTGTGGGCGAACGCGGGCTGGGGGCTCTTCAACCTGCTGCCGGTGCGCCCCCTGGATGGCGGGGACTTCGTCGCCTCGCTCGTGCGCCACCGCGCCGGCTATCGACACGAGCGGGGGCTCCAGGTCCTCGGCGTCCTCACCGCGGTGGCGCTGGTGGTGGGCGCCATCGTCACGCGCACCGTCTGGATGGGCGTGCTCGCCCTGATGCTGGGGTTCAGCAACGGGCGCAGGCTGCTCCAGCGCCAGCGCGAGGCACGCCTGAAGCCCATCACCCCACCCCGCCGCCCCCTGGCGCGCGAAGGCTCGACCGAGGGCGCCATCCCGCTCGACGCGCTATTGGGACGCAAGCCCGCCGCGGCCAAGACACCCGAGCCGGGCCCCGAGCACGCGCGCGCCTCCCCGCGCACGGTGGCCAGCGACGAGGACGTCCCCCACGACGCGGGCAGCGTGGGCCAGCTCCTGCTCGACAGCGGCCTGGCGGACCTCGCGGTGCGGCCCCTCCAGGAGTCCTTCACCCGCGAGCCCTCGCCACGCGCGGCCCACGCGCTGGCCCTCGCCCTGCTGGAGGCCGGACGCACCGCGGAGCTGGAGTCGCTGCTCTCAGGCCCCCAGGCGCCGCTGGTCTCCGACGAGACGCTGGCCGCCGTCGACGCGCGGGCCCACGTCCTGGGCCACGCCACGCTAACGGACCGCGTCACGGCCCTGCGACGTGGCCGGGCTCCTAAGTCGGATGAGCGAGGCTGATTGCCGCGCCGCGCCACCGGGCCCGGCCGGGTGGTGGGAAGCCGACGCGGCATCTCTCGCTTGAGAAATGGGGGCGCATCCGGGTTATAGGGGCGTCCCCTCCAGATAGAGGAAGCCCGCGCGTGTCTCGACCCCGACTCATCAAAGAATCGTCCGCGCCGCTCCAGCTGGACAAGGAGCTGCTGGTCCGCATCCACGACCTCATGGTCAAAACGCGCGTCCTCGAGGAGCGCCTCATCCAGATGTACAAGCAGGGCCATGGGTACTTCTGGATTGGCGGTCCCGGCGAGGAGGCGTTCAACGTCCCGCTCGGCCTGCTGATGAAGAAGGGCCAGGGCCCCGAGTACGACTACCTCCACGCCCACTACCGTCAGTCCGGCACGCTGCTGGCGCTGGGCGAGGAGCCCATCGGCGCCCTCCGGCAGATGAAGAACACGGCGTCGGACCCGTACTCCGGCGGCCGCAACTTCGCGGGCCACTTCTCGCTGCGCAAGTACAACGTGGCCCCCGTCAGCTCGCCCATCGAGGTGCAGTACGCCATCGCGCCGGGCACGGCCATGGTGCAGAAGCGCGTGGGCGGCGACGGCATCACCATCGTCACCGGTGGCGACGCCGGCACGGCCGAGGGTGACTTCGCCTCCTGCCTGGTGTGGAGCAGCCGTCCCGCCAACCCGCTGCCCATCCTCATCATCGTCACCAACAACAAGTGGGGCATCTCCACGTCGGCGGAAGGCCAGCACGGCGAGCCCCGCGTGAGCGAGCGCGGCAAGGCGTTCGGCATCCGCTCGAAGACCATCAACGGCAACGACCCCGTGGAGGCCTACCAGGAGCTGAAGGAGGCCATGGAGTACGTGCGCAAGGAGCGCAAGCCGTTCCTCCTGGAGGCGAACGTGTCGCGCCTGTACGGACACTCGTCCGCGTCCGGCGCCAACTACGTCTCCGAAGAGGTGGACTGCCTGAAGAACTTCGAGGCGCGCCTGGAGCAGGACGGCGTGCTGACGCGCCAGCAGATGGACGAGCTGCGCAACCGCTACACCGAGGACATGGCCGCCGCCGCCGCATCGCCCGGGACGAGCCGCTGCCGGGCCCCGAGACCATCTGGAAGCACATCTTCGCGGAGGACAAGTAACCCATGGCCAACATGGCACAGGCCATTCGCATGGCCCTCCACTACGCCGAGGAGAACCTGGGCGTGACGGACATCTTCGGGGAGGACGTCGGCGCCCCGCTGGGCGGCGTCTTCACCTGCACGCAGGGCCTGAAGACGACGTGGAACTCGCCTCTGGACGAGCGCGGCATCATCGGCGCGGCCATGGGCATCGCGATGGGCGGCGGCCGCCCCGTCGCCGAAATCCAGTTCTGCGACTACGTCTACAACACCATCGACCTCTTGAAGCTGGCGGGCAACACCTGCTGGTCCAGCAACGGTGACTGGAACCTGCCCATGGTGGTGCGCACGCCGGTGGGCAGCGGCATCCGCGGGTCCATCTACCACTCGCATTCCTTCGACGCGACGATGACCCACATCGCCGGGTGGAAGGTGGTGATGCCCTCCACGCCGCTGGACGCGTACGGCCTGCTCATCTCCGCGTGCAAGGAGCAGAACCCGGTCATGTTCCTGGAGCCCAAGGCGCTCTTGCGCGTCAAGGGCGAGGAGCGCATCCCCGGCGAGCCGGACGATGACCGCGCGCTGTCCAAGGCCATCGACGCGCCCCTGGGTGACCGCAGCCAGTGGAAGCCCGCGTGGCCCGAGGGGCTGGAGGCGTTCGCCATCCCCATCGGCAAGGGGAAGCTGGTGCGCGAGGGCTCGCAGGTGACGGTGGTCAGCTACGGCCGCACCCTGCCCCTGTGCGCGCGCGCCGCCGCGCTGCTCGCCGACGAGGGCATCAGCGTGGAGGTCATCGACCTGCGCTCGCTGTGGCCCTACGACTGGGAGATGATCAAGGCCTCCGTCCAGAAGACGGGCCGCGTGCTCTTCGTCAACGAGGACACCGAGGTGACGAACTTCGGCGAGCACCTGGTGCGACGCACGGTGGAGGAGCTCTTCTACTCCCTGCTCGCGCCGCCCCGGCTGCTGGCGGGCAAGTTCATCCCCGGCATCGGCCTGGCCGACACGCTGGAGATGGCCTCCGTGCCCCAGCAGAACGACATCACCGACGCCTTGCGCTCGCTCGCCGGCGAGCAGCCCTAGGCATCTTACCCAGTGCCCCCGTGTGGGCTGTCCGCCCACGGGAAAAGTCCCGGGCCGCCGTTCCTCTTTGGAGGAGCGGCGGCCCTTTCGTTAGACTGCCAACTGCCTTGTCACAGCCAATCGTCCGGACCGTCAGCCCCGCGGGCGCAGAAGCTCCCGCCTTCCGCATCCGCCGAGCCCGTCGCGGCGACGCCGAGGCCATGGCCTTGTTGCTTCGCGAGCTGGGCTACCCCCAGGGAACGGACCAGCAGACGGTCCACTGGGTGGTGAGCCATCCGGAGATTGAAATCTTCGTGGCCGGAGACCCGCAGGACAAACCCGTGGGCATGCTCTCCTTCTCCCACCGGCCGCAGCTGCGGCTGCGCGGGCGCGTGGGCACCATCGACGAGCTGGTGGTGACCGAGTCGTGGCGCCGCCGGGGCGTGGGCCGCGCGCTCATCAAGCAGATTTTGGAGCGCTGCAAGGTGCTCAGCGCGCGCCAGCTCCAGCTGGTCTCGCCGATAACGACCACGCCGGAGGTGCGCAGCTTCTATACGGCGTGCGGCTTCTCCGAGGTCGACGCGGGCGTGTTCCGCCACCTGGAGACGGAGAAGGGCCGCTGACGTGCCGCCCGTCCCTCGCGCCCCGGGTTTCTTCCGGGGCCGAGGCGCGCGGTGACGTCAGCGCTTGATGCGCTCCACCACGTTGTGCAGCCGGACGCGGTCGTCGTCGCTCACGTCCGTGAAGCGCACGCCGATGGCCTCCTGCTCGTCACGCACCCACGCGATGACGCCGGTGAGGTCGAACTGCTCGCCCGCGATGTCCATGGACAGCCGCACCTGGGCGCCCACGTCGTAGGCCTTGCGCGTGCGCAGGCACAGGCCACCCGCGGACACATTGATGGAGAACACGCGCAGCGCCCTGGCCGCGTCCTCGGCCTGGGTGAAGCGAACCGCGAACTTGGCGGCGACGCGCTCGTCCGTGCGCCGGTTCGCGTACGCGGCTGGGTCTCCCGATGACATCTCTGCTTCCGCCGCCTTGCTAGTCATGTGCACCCGCTACCCCCAGCCGTCCGCCGCTGGCGACCTAATGCCTTCCCGAGGACCGACGGGATACTGACGCGCCGAGCCACCCCTTGGGCATCGGTCATCCAGCAAGTGTCCGCTGCTTTCCAGGCTCGATTCAAGAGGGCCCCCACGAATGGGCGCCATCAGGTAAGTCCTCACACAGTTCGATTCGGGAGTTCGGGATGCGTGCGTGGCTCGCGGTGTTGACGGGGACCCTCTTCCTGGCGCTCGTCACGCCTGGGTGTGATGACGACGACAAACAGCCGGGCCCCGGCCAGGGTGACTCCGGGGTGCCCGGAGACCCGGACGGAGGCGGCGCGGGCGATGGCGGCGTGAGTCCCGACTTCGCGTGCAACGTCGCAAGACAGGAAGGCTGCGGAACCGGCCAGAGCTGTCACTTCGCGGACCTGTCGGGCGGCAAGACGGGCAGCCGGTGCTTCGCGGCGGCGTGCGACGTGGTGCTGCAGAACTGCGCGCAGGGGCAGCGCTGCACGTACGTGAGCACGGGCGCGGTGACGGAGCGCCGGTGCGTGGAGGCGGGCACCGTCGCCGAGGGCGCGCGGTGCACGCTGTCCCCCACGGACGGTGGGCCGGAGTTCGACACGTGCGCGGCGGGCCTGTTCTGCAAGGACGAGCGGCAGGACGACGGCGGCGTGGGCTTCTTCTGCCGGAAGCTGTGCCACACGAGCAGCCAGTGCACGGACTCGCGCGAGTGCAACACGGTGCTGCGGCTGGCGGGCACGTCGGAGCTGCCGCTGCTGTGCGGACCGCGCTCGCAGCCGTGCGACCCGTTCGCGCAGGGCTGCGCGGCGCCGCTCAGCTGCTACCCGTCCTCGTCGGGTCCGGTGTGCGCGGGCAGCGGGACGCGCGCGACGGGTGAGGCGTGCGACTTCAGCAACCAGTGCGCGCCGGGGAGTGCCTGCGTGAACACGGGGCAAGGGCTCAACTGCCGCCCCCTGTGCAGGCCCTCCAGCTCGCCCGCATGCACCACCGGGACATGCCGTCCACTGAATGACAATCCTGGGGTGGGAGCCTGCATCCCATGAAGCGCGTTACCCACGTGGGGCAACGTCCGCCACCACGTGGGTGCGTTCCGGACTCGCGCAAGCGCCGCGGGTTCGCGTGACAGGGAAAGCGGTGTCTCCATCTCGCCCGGAGACCAAGGGGGCGTGCGCCGCGAGCCTCGGGACTTGCGCGCATGTTCGGTGGTCGTCGCGGGAATGAGCGGTGTACATCGTGCGTCGTCGGGAGGGAGCGACGATGCGAATGTGGCGGACGTGGCTCGGTGTCCTCGCGTGCGTGGGTGGCGCGCAGTTGGCGTGCACTCCCAGCAGCCCCGAGGACCCGTTGTCGGAAGAGCCTTCTCAAGAGCAGGGTGAGTCCACGAACGCGCCGGATGCCTCCGTGGACGTGGCGCCGCCATTGGTGCTCAACGACGACGGGCACGTGAGCTCACCGCCGCCGCCCGCGCCGCAGCCGCCGTTGCCGAGCATCGGCTTCCAGCCGGGCTTCCATCAGGCGCTGCGCTGGTCTCACTACGTGGGCGGTGTCACCACGTTCCGCCTGCGCGTGCCGGTGGCGCGCGCCGGAGAGCGGCTCCAGGTGACGTTCCGCGCGGGCGACGGGAACCTCATGCTCCAGCGCGCCACGGTGGCGAAGGCGGGCGTGGACGGCTCGCTGGTGTCGGCGCCGGTGGCGCTGAGCTTCGAGGGCAAGCCGGGCTTCAACGTCGGCGCGCGCGCGCTGGTGACGTCGGACCCGGTGGTGTTCCCCGTGGGCTTCCGCGAGGACGTGGCCATCACCTTCGAGGTGCGCGGGGCGCTGGCCGCCAGCGCCATCAACGCCTTCCCGGGCAGCTTCGCGCGAGCGGGCACGCATGCGCTGGTGACGGGCGCCATCGGCGGCGAGCCCTTCGAGCGCTCCGTGGGCGTGGCCTCGGTGCACGTGGAGGGCCCCACGGGCCGCGCCTTCATCGCGCTGGGTGACAGCATCACCGAGGGCTACGTCGACCTGCGCAACGACACGCGCAACGCCTGGCCGGCGCTGGTGGAGGCGCAGCTGGGCGTGCCCGTGGTCAACGCGGGCGTCAGCGGCCAGGGCTTCTACGACGCGCTGAGGCTCTTGTCCGACGAGGTGCTCGCGGTGAAGGGCGTCACCGACTGCCTGGTGCTGCTGGGCACCAATGATTTGGGCGACGCGGGCGCGGAGGAGCAGATGGAGACGCGGATGCTCCTGCTGGTGCAGCGGCTGGAGCCCTTCTGCCGCGTGTGGGTGAGCACGCTGTTGCCGAAGGAGAAGACGAACTACGGTGCCTATGACTACGTGAAGTCGCAGCGGCTGGGCTTCAACGCGTGGCTGCGCGGCGGCGGCACGAGCACGGACGTCATCGACCTGGAGTCGGTGATGCGGCAGACGAGCAACGTGCACCTCTACCTCGACGGCCTGGGCATCGACGGCATCCACCCGAGCACCGAGGGCCACCGGGTGATGGCGGCCGAGGTGGTGCGCACGCTGCGCGAGCGGGGCGAGCTGTAGCCCCGCTGTGGCTCAGCGGGGTCCGAGCACGTTGTTGAGGACGAGCAGCTCCGCCAGTGCTGGCGGAGCCAGCACCCAGTCGTTGCCCGTGGGCACCCAGCGCACGGGCGCGCCCGCCTGCTCCAGCACGGCGTTCACCCGCTGGAGCAGCGGCTCGAAGGTGGTGGCGGGCGCGTCCCAGTCCCCCTCGCCCGCTTCGACCTCGTGTCCACCGGGGTCCACGACGAAGGCCTCGCGCCCCTGGAGGGGCCGCACCGCGAAGCCCGGCAGATAGGGCTGCAGCGCCGCCTCCAGTCGCTCCAGCAGCGCGCCGTCCTTGTACGGGTGGGACAGCTCCCAGTCGAAGAAGGTGGGCAGCTGCGAGGTCAGCTCGCTGCGCAGCGGGTCTTCACGGCTCTGGCGCCAGTGGTGCTCGGCGAGCTCCAGCGCGGTGGCGGGGACCTTCAGCTCCCACTGCTCCAGCTTCGCGAGCAGCTCCGCCATGCGCTCCACCAGCTCGTACGGCGGCTCCACGCGCGTCACCCACGCGACCTCCGTCACGGACTGCCCGCGACGCTGTCCCGTCACCCGGTCTCCCTTGCGCAGTTGGAAGGGAGGCGCGTCGGACTCCGGCTCCGGATAGAGCGGGGCATGGAATGGCCCCTCTCCCGAGTCCGGCCGCAAGAGCGCGAAGCCGTGCTGGGCGTTGACGTCCTCCACCGTGAATGCGTCCCTGGCCATCCCGACCTCGTCTCGAAAGCCGTTGAAGACGTCTGTATTGGAGCGCTGAAGGTTAAGTCGTCAGCGCCGGAAGCGCACCACGCGCACGTCGAGGTCCCCCGCCTCCGCGTCCAGGACCTGCCTCATCAGCTCGAGCGCGCGCGTCTCGTCGAAGCTGCCGGAGCCCGCGCCGATGATGGGGAAGGCCACGGAGTGGAGGCCCTGCTCACGGGCTCTCTCCAAGGCGTTGCGGACCGAGTCCTGGATGGAGCGCTGGGAGGCGCGCCACAGCATGTCGATGCCCGCCACGTGGATGATGGCCTTGAAGGGCAGCCGCCCCGCGGAGGTCACCACCGCCGAGCCCAGCGGCATGGGGCCCGCCCTCGCCACCTCGCGGAAGGGGCCCACGCCACCCCGTCGCTTGATGGCGCCGGACACCCCCTGCGGCAACAGCAGCCACCAGGGGATGATGTTCCGGTTCCAGGCATTGACGATGGCCTCCACCGGCTGGTCCAGCAGGTCGCCTTCGCAGACAGAGACGGGCATGGCGCGGAGTCTAACCGGTGTTGCGCATGCCGGCCGCGATGCCGTTGAGCGAGAGCAACAGCGGCCTGTCGCAGTCACAGTCACTCTCGCGCTTGCGGCGCAACAGCTCCACCTGGAGGAAGGACATCGGGTCCACGTACGGGTTGCGCAGGGCGATGGCGCGCTGGAGCTGGGGGTTGTTGTCGAGCAGCTTCCCCTCCCCCGTCAGCCGCTTCACCTGCCGACGCGTGCGCCGGTGCTCCTGCTGGATGCGACGCCACAGGGCCTTCGTGGACGCGGGGGCGAGCGCCGCGTAGCGCCCGGCGATGGCCATGTCCGACTTGGCCAGCACCATGGTGACGTTGTCGATGACGGCCTTGAAGAAGGGCCACTGGCGGTACATGCGCTTGAGCAGCGCGGGCCCGCCCGGCTCCTTCGAGAGGGCCTCCAGCGCGGAGCCCACGCCGTACCAGCCCGGGACGATGGCCCGGTTCTGCGTCCAGGCGAACACCCAGGGAATCGCGCGCAGCGACTCGAGCCCTCCGGCCTTGCGCTTGCTGGGGCGCGAGCCGATGGGCAGCGCGGAGATCTCCTCCACGGGCGTCGCCGTGGTGAAGAACTCGAGGAAGCGAGGGTCCTCCCACACGAGCGCGCGGTAGGCCTTGCGCCCCGTCTCCGCCAGCGTGTCGAACGTGGCGCGGAAGGTCTTCTCGTCCTCCGGCGTCGGGCGAGGCTGCGCGTCGAGCAGGTGGGGCAGCACGCCGCCCAGGATGAGCTCCAGCGTGCGGCGCGCCAGCTCCGGGCGCGCGTACTTGTGGTCCAGGGCCTCGCCCTGCTCCGTCGCCTTGTAGCCACCGGCCACGGCGCCGGGAGGCAGCGCGAGGATGGCCTCCTGGGCGGGGCCACCACCGCGGGCCACGGACTCGCCGCGACCGTGGAACAGGCGAAGGGGGACACCGGACTGGGCGGCCGCCTCGGTGAGCGCGACCTGGGCACGATAGAGCGCGGCGCTGGCGGCCAGCAGCCCCACCTCCTTGCCCGAGTCGCTGTAGCCGACCATGACCTCCTGGAAGCCGCGCGCGTCGACGTGCTTGCGGTACTCGGCGTTGGCGAAGAGCGTGCGCAGCACGTCGGGGCCACCGTCGAGCGCGCCGAGCTGCTCGAAGAGCGGGACGACGTCCACGGTGGCGCAGCCGCGCTGCTCGTCCCACAGGCCCGTGAGCTTGAGGCACTTGAAGGCCGCGAGGACGTCCTCGGCCGTGCTGGCCATGCTGAGGATGAGCGTGCGACAGGCGGGCTCACCTGCCTCGGCCTGCGCCTCGCGCAACTTCTCCAGCACCGCGAGCAGCCGCTTGCCGCCCTCGGAGGGAGCGGGACCTCCCGCGTCCAGCGAGGCCGCCGCGCTCACCGCGTCCTCGGCGGGCACGCGCGCCTCCAGCTCGGCCAGGGAGAGCCCCAGCGCGAGGACCCGCTCGCGCATGCGGCGCACCTGGCGCAGACCGGACTTCGCGGCCTTCGCCTCCTCGAGCGAGCGCGACAACAGGTCCAGGTCCGCGAGCAGGGCCTCGGGCGTGCGATAGGCGCTGGCCGGCATGGGGCCCGCGTCACCGGTGCGCTGGGCCAGCACATGGCGCAGGGCCTGGTTCAGCCGCTCCTCCATGAAGCGCAGCTTGCGGCGCCAGGGCTCGCCGATGGTGCGTGGCCCCAGGCGCTGCTCGGCCTCGGGGAGTTCCTTCGCGTCGCGCGCCAGGGAGGCGATGAGCTCCGCCGACGGCTTCGCATGGCGCTCCGACTGCGAGAGCATTCCACCCAGGCGCTCCAGGCCTTGGGTCAGCAGGCGCAACCCACGTGCACGGTGGGCCCGCAGCGTGTCCGCGAAGACTTCCGGTGTCACCAGCGGGTTGCCATCCATGTCCCCGCCGACCCACGAGTGGACTCGCACCGGCGTGTCCACCTGGCCGAGGGGTTCTCCGTAGGCGCGCTCGAAGGCCCAGTCGAGCAGCTCGGGCAGCTCGGAGAGCTGCTCGGCGATGACCTCCTCGACGTACCAGAGGGCGTTCTTCACCTCGTCGCCCACGGTGGGCCGCTCGCGGCGCAGTTCGTCCGTCTGCCACAGCGTGGTGATCTCCTCGCGGAGGGACTCCACGTTGGCGGCGCTCTCGCGGGGCGTCAGCTCGCACCGGTCGCGCTCCTCGAGCAGGCTGGCCATCCGGTAGAGCTTCTCGAGCAGCGTGCGGCGCACGGCCTGCGTGGGATGCGCGGTGAGCGTGAGCGTCACGTGCATCTGGCGCAGCGCCTCGCGGACGCGGGTCGCGGGGATGCCCGCGTCCTTGAGCGACAGCATCGTCGCCTCCAGCGAGCCACGCTGGGGCGTCGTGGACTCGGCGCTGGAGTGCGCGCGGGCGCGGCGGATGCGGTGGTGTTGCTCGGCGAGGTTGACGAGCTGGAAGTACACCGAGAAGGCGCGGAGCACGGGCTCGGTGCGCTCCAGAGGCAGGCGCTTGAGGATCTCCGCGAGCTCGGCCGCGGAGGCGCGCCTTCCCGCCACGGGGCCGCGTCGTCGCTGGATGGCGAGCCGACGGACCTCCTCTTCCAGGTCGAACAGGTCCTGGCCTTCCTGTTCGACGAGCACCTCTCCCAACAGTCGCCCGAGCAGGCGGACATCACGACGCAGGGGCTGATCCACGGCACGGACACGGGCCATATGCCGTGGAAGGTAACGCCTTCCGCCACGGGCCGCGCGGGCAATGTCGGCGGGCCCGTCGTTTCTCGTCCACCTCAGAACCCAAGGTATTCGAGCTCGTCATCGGTCAGCTGGTGCAACGGCTGCCGGCTCAGGACCTCGCCAGTCTCCGGGTGGTTGTACAGCTCCGAGTCCGGAAGGTTGCGCAGCACCAGCTCCAGCTTTCGGATCTGCCCTCGCTCCGAGTCGATCATCTCTCCCTCCTTGATGAGGTTGGCGATGACGCCCGCGGGCACGATGGCTTCACTCGGGGATCCGCCCTGGTTCTGATAGGAGACGAACTCGGACTTCTTGTTCTGGAACTGGATGACCAGCGCGGCCAGACGCTCGGAGTCGATCTGGTACTCCGCGCGGATGCGACGCATCCGGCCCTCGCGGTCCTCGATGCGCGCCACCAGCTCCTTGACCTTCTTCTGCATCGCCACCCGAAGGTCGGGGGTGGTCTTGGTGTTGTAGCGAACGGATTCGAACAGCTCCGACGGTCGTTGAATGCTGTAGCCCATGGGGCCGGCTCCTCGTTGGGTTCGACGCGGGTCGAGCGCGCCGACGGCGCGAACGGGCGGGAGCTGACCGGGCACTTCGCGGCTACGTCTTCGCGTCGAAGGCAGTGGAGCGCGAGAGAAGCTCCATCCGGTCGACATCGGTGGCGACGAGGGACAACTTGGCGCGAATCTGTTCCACGGCGTCACCGCCCAAGGGCAGCCGCAACGGAAGCTCCGCGCTCGGTCGCGCGATGACGTCCGCCATGACCCGGGCTGCCTTCACCGGGTCTCCGCCCTGCTTGCCGTCCGTCTGGCGCACCCAGGTGCGCAACTGCCCCACCGTTCCCTCGTAGGCGCTCATCGCGGGCATGTGCCGGAACGAAGCGCCGAACAGCGAGGTGCGGAAGGTCCCCGGCTCCACTACGAGCACGCGAATCCCCAGCGGCTTCACCTCCTGCGCGAGGCTCTCGGACATGCCTTCCAGGGCGTGCTTCGCGGCGCAATAGGCACCGAAGCCCGGCGCGGAGGAGAGCCCCGCGACGCTCGAGACCTGCACGATGGTGCCGGAGCCCCGTGCCCGCATGTGAGGCAGCACCTCGCGCGTGGTGGTGACGGCGGCGAAGAACATCAACTCCATCGTCGCGCGCAGGTCCCGGTCGCTCGTCTCCTCGATGGCGCCGAGGATGCTGAAGCCCGCGTTGTTGACCAGCACGTCGATGTGGCCGAAGCGGGAGATGGCGGTCGTCACGGCGTCGCGCACCTTCTCGGGCTGCGTCACGTCCAGTGCGGCGAGGCGCAGCCGCCCCGAGGCCGACGACGCCAGCTCCGCGAGGACCTGCGGTTGCCTCGCGGCGGCGACCACGCTGTCGCCTCGCCGCAGCACCTCCTCGACGAGCGCACGCCCCAGTCCCGAGGACGCTCCCGTGATGAACCAGACCTTGTTGGAGGTGGACGCTGAAGAACCTTGGCTGCCCATGGTGGACTCCTTCGACTGCGAGTTCGTTGACGCAGTTCAGAATAGGAGTCCGGGGACCTCGTGATTAGCAGTGGAATTGCGATGGTTTTTTAAGTTTCGCTAAAAGATGCACATGCGAGACGACTACTCGGGGCTGAACGCGCTGGCGGCGGTGGCGGACAAGCGCAGCTTCACGGCCGCGGCGGCCCAGTTGAGCGTGACGCCGTCGGCACTCAGCCAGAGCATCCGGGCGCTCGAGGAGCGGGTGGGCGTGCGGCTGCTCCAGCGGACGACGAGGAGCGTCGGTCTGACGGAGGCAGGCGAGCGTTTCCTATCGCAGCTCAGGCCCGCGATGGCGAGCATCCGCTCCGCCTTCGAGTCACTCGACGCGGTCCGCGGGCGTCCCTCCGGCACGCTGCGACTCAATGTGCCCCGGCTGGCCATCACGGCGGTGCTCGACTCCATCCTGGGGGGCTTCCTCGCGGCGAATCCGGAGCTCAAGCTCGACATCGTCGTCGACGACGGCATCACCAACATCGTGGAGCACGGCTTCGACGCGGGTATCCGACTCGGCGAGATGCTCGACAAGGACGTCGTGGCGCTGCGGCTCACCGACGACCTGCGCATGACGGTGGTCGGCTCACCCGCGTATCTGAGCGAGCGCGGACGGCCCAAGCATCCACGGGATTTGCACGCGCACGACTGCATCAACTACCGCCACCTCAGGAGTGGCACCGTGTACCGCTGGGAGTTCAGCGACAAGGGTCGGGACTTCACCGTCGCCGTGGAGGGGCGGCTCATCGTCAACGACAACGAGCTGATGGTTCGAGGAGCGCTCGATGGCGTGGGGCTCGCGTACGTCATGGAGCACACCGTCGAGCAGGAGCTGGCTGACAAGCGCCTCGTCCGGGTGCTCTCCAACTACTGTCCGCCCTTCCCCGGCCTCTTCCTCTACTACCCGAGTCGGGCCCAACTCCCCCTCAAGCTGCGCGCGCTCGTCGACTTCCTGCGGGCCCGACGCTCGGGAGCAAGGACCTCCTGACGTGAGCCTGTTGCCGAGGGGATCCTGTTCATGGTCGCCTGCTCGGGTCGATACCTCCCGCCCTGCACGCGTTCGAGCGGGCCCTGACGCTCCGGGCGGGCACATCCGGTAAGGTGCCCTCCGTGAGCATGAGTCGGCCCCTCCCCCGTGGGTTTGTCCCCATCGTCCTGCTGGTGTTGTGCGTCGCGCACGTCGCGCTCGGGCTCGTCCTCCTACCCGGGGCCATGTTCGCCAAGTACCCCGACAGCGCGCGGCTGCTGACGTCGGGCCGGATGCTCCCCGAGCAGGGCGCGGACTTCAGCCCCCTGTACCTCATCCTCAACGTGGCCCTCTCCCCTACTCCGCTGCGCTGGGTCCAGAGCATCGCGGGAGCGCTCGGGCTCATCGCCATCTATGTGCTCGGCGCCCGGCTGCTGTCGCGCCCCGTGGGACTGCTCGCCGCGGCGCTCGTCGCGGTGACGACGCCCGTCCTCCTCTACGAAGCCACGCTGGAGCCGGACCTGCTGGTCATGGTCCTCAACCTGGGCGCGCTCGCGCTGCTGGCCCACGCACGGCCCCACTTCCAGAAGCGCTGGCTGGTGCTCGCCGGAGCGCTGCTCGGACTCTCGGGAGCGACACGTCCCACGGGCCTCGCCATCCTCGTCCTCGCGACGGGCTGGATGCTCTGGGAGCGCCGCCACGAGGCACGACGCGCGAGCCTGCTCGCCGGAGCGCTGTTGCTGGGCACGGGGATGTTCTCATCCTGGCTGCCCGCTCAAATCATCCGCGCGACCGTGGGTTCACACCTCGGCGCGACCATGAGCGCGGGCGCCGTGCTGCACATGGGCAACCGCCCCGAGGGCACGGGACTGGGCGCGCAACCGCCCACGCTCATCAAGCAGTACGAGGCGCAGCTGCGCTCCCCCGAGCGCCCCGACCACGCGCACAGCCTCTACCGACAGTTCGCCCGAGCCGAGGCGGGCGAAGACCTGTCCCCCTCCCGCACCGAGCTGTACTGGATGCGCAAGACGCTGAACTTCGCACTGGAGGAGCCAGGAACCGTCCTCGGCTTGTTCGGCCGGAAGCTGGCGTTCTTCCTCTTCGGCCCGGAAGGCCACGACCTGGTCGAGGTGCGCCGCGCCGAAGCGCACCTCGCGGGGCTCCCGCTCCTCGATGCCCAGGTCCTGGGATTGCTCGGCGTGGCCGGACTCGGCGCCCTGCTCGCGCGACGACGAAGCGTCGGGCTCATCGTGCTCTACCTCGCCGCGAGCACCGCGCTCGCCGTGGGCTTCTACGTGGTGAGCCGATACCGACTGGCCGCGCTGCCCGCCTGGGCGCTGTTCGCGAGCGCGCTCGCGGTGATGGCCTTCGAGTCACGGCGCGAGCCCCGGGTCCTCGGACTGCTGACCGTCGGCCTCGCGCTCTGTCTCGCGCTGCCCACGTTCTTCCCCTTTGTACGCGACGTGGAGCGGATGCTCGCGCGGCCAGAAGCCGTGGGCAGTCCGGGCACGGCGCTCAACACCGCGCTCCAGCAGGGCCGGTATGACGAGGCGACGCAGGCCTTCGAGCAGCTCCAGGCCGCGCATCCGTTCACCGCGCTCGCGAGGCCCCTGCGCGGCGTGCCGTTCGAATCGCCCGTGGTCGCCGAGCGCTCGGGAGCGATGTCCGTGGAGAAGCTGGGCCTGGAGACACCCATGGACCTCTACTTCGCCTCGGAGCTGGCACGGCGCGCCGGCCACTGCGACCAGGCCCTCCCCGCCGCACACGCGGCCCAGGACGCGGGCTATCGCGGAGCGCTCTATGACACCTCGCTGGACCCCGCCCTGGTGGTGGCGGATTGCCTGTTGTCACGTGGCGACCGCGCCGGCGCGTTGAAGGCCGCGGAGGCGTCGCTGAATGAACGAGGCGGCACGCTGGACGCCCTCGCCTTCGCGGTGGCTGGCGCGGAGTCGCTCGCCACCGATGCGGAGGAACAGCGAGCCCGCTGGGACGCGAAGCTCTTCGCCATCCACGACCTGTTGAGCGCCAGACACGCGCGAGGGCTCGCGCGCCTGCGTTGGGGGAACTTCACCGGTGCGCTGCAGGACGCGGACGCGGTCCTCGCCGCCATTCCCGACGTGGCCGTCACCCACCACCTGCGCGCCGCCGCGCTCACGGGACTCGGCCGCCATGCCGAGGCGCTTCGCGCCTATGCGCGCGCCCTCCAGCTTCTACCGGGGCACAACTTCGCGACCCGTCCGCTCGAGGACACCGTGGCAATGGCGCTCGCGGAAGCCGCCGAGGCTCCTGGGGTGCTGAGCGTGGCCACGGAGCATCACCTCCGCGCGGGACGACTGGAACTGGCTCGCGACCTCGCCGCTCGCGCCAGCAAGCTCGCCCCCGAGGACAAGAACCTCGCGCGAATCGCCCAGGAACTGGCCCAGGCCCGACCTTCCGGTGTCCCCATTCCGCCACCGCCCTCTCCGCGAGCTACTCGCTCCGCCACGCCCCCTGAACCGTGAGCGACGCGCCTTGGCTTCGTGACTCGGCGCCGCACCCGCCCTCTCCGCGAGCAACTCGCTCCGCCAGGCCTCCTGAACCGTCAGCGACGCGCCTTGGCTTCGCGGCGCGGCAGCCGCACCCGGTACGCTCTGTGCGCCAGCCATGACGCCCTCATGTACCGGGCTCGCCGTGCACGAGCGGCGCATCAGCCCCGGCACAGACGAATGGCGCGGCATCCCACCCATGACCGGCGTTGGCCTCCCGCCTCGCGTGAGCACACGCCACGCCCCTGTGGCCCATCGACCGCACTCAGGCCCGGTCCGCGCCTTGCAGAACCCCTGTGCACACGACGCGGCCCACGGTGCCGCACAGGGGTGAAAGGTCATGTGGACGACAGGGTGGTGGAAGGTGGCGGTGATGTGCGGCTCGCTGGCCGCGTCCGGGGCGCTCGCGCGGTCTACGACGCTTGCTGAGCCCACCGAGCAGCCAGACATGACCACGCTGGAGCCGAGCCTCACTCCACCGTCGCCCGAGGAGCTCTTCTCCGGCGCCCCCGACGAGATGGCCCCGCCGCGCCTGCGCCACGTCGAGCCCGTCGCCTGCACCTCCGCGCCCGAGGGCCGCCTCTGGGTCGCGTCCACCGAGGAGTGCGGCGACACCGAGTGCATCGACAAGACGACAGTGTGGGTCGGCTCCTGGACCGTCGAGGACACCACGGTCGAGGTCCAGTGCGACGCCGACCGCATCATCCTCTCCACCTTCGACTGGAAGATGGTCCTCGTCCCCGACGGCAAGGGCGACTTCGACGTCGAGGAGTCCGTCCTCGGTGACGGCGAGGTCACCCCCGTCCCCACCGAGCACGCCCAGGCCGAGCCCGTGAAGCCCGGCCCCCAGGGCTGAAGCCTACGGCCCGATGCGCCGCAGGATGAGGATGGCCCCCTCATCCAGCCGTCGATCTCGCAAATCAATCTCGCAGTCGATCATCCAGTCCCCATGTCCCTCGGGGTCCATGATGCGCTGCTGCACCTCCCAGAGCCGGGGGCCGGTCTCCTTCAGGAACGTGTTCGCCGGCTTGCGCGCCTGCGGCGTGAGGACCACCACCTTGTGCTCCTCGTGGTACGGCACCATCGCCTGCTCGAGCTTCGGCGCCGTCCACTCGCCCAGCGGGTTGTCCAGGAGCGTCAGCGCGTCCGTGTAGCGCTTCTGCCCCAGCGCGCGCAGCAGCCGGTGCAGCTCCTCGCGCACGCGGGCCGCGAAGGCGCGCGGGTCCTCGGTGAGCTCCTTCGGCTTGAGCTCCACCGCCGGCTTCGCCTCGACCACGGCGTCCGGGTTGCGCATGCGCTCCCACTCGTCCACCAGGCTCGAGTCCACCTGACGAATCGTCGCGCGCAGGTGGTCGATGATGTCCTCCACCTCCTCCGTGCGGAAGCGCTCCGGCACCGTCTGCGCCAGCGTCTTGTACACGTCGCTGACGTAGCGCAGCAGCACACCCTCGCTGCGCTGCAGCCCGTACTCGCGTACGTAGTCGTGGAAGGACATGAAGCGCTCGAACATGTCCCGCACCACCGCCTTGGGGCGGATGTTCTCCTCGCCCACCCACGGGTGCTTGCGCGCGAAGGCGTTGAACGTGCCGTAGATGAAGTCCCGGTTCGGCTTGGGCCACTCCAGCTTCTCCAGCTGCTCCATCCGGTCGTCGTACTCGACGCCCTGCGCCTTCATCTCTTGAATCTTCTCGCCCTTGAGCTGGTGCAATTGCGCGTAGAGCACCACCTCCGGGTTCTCCAGGATGGACTCCACCAGCGTCACCACGTCCAGCGCGTACGTCTCCGTGGTCGGGTCCAGCAGTTCCAGCGTCTCCAGCAGATACAACGACAGCGTGTGGTTGAGGCTGAAGTCGTGCTGGAGCTCCTGCGCCACCTTCACCGAGGCCCCCGAGCCGCCCTCCCCTCGCAGCACCTCCACGATTCCCGCGCCGCGCAGCGTGCGGAAGTCCCGCGCCGCCTCCTTCAGGTGCCGGCGCTTCAGGAAGTCCGAGTCGTGGCAGCGCTGGATGAGCTGCACCAGCCGGTGGTAGCCCCCCGTGCCCCGGACGTGGTCGCTCTGGAGCAGGTTCAAGATCATGCCGTGCGACACCGCGAAGCGTGACTCCAGCGGCTCGGGCATGCCCGTCTGGAGTCGATCGAAGGTGTTCTTGTCGTACTGCACGAAGTTCTTCTGCGGAGGCTTCTGCTTGGGCGCCTTCTTCTTGCCCGCCGCCTCCTTCGCCGCCTGCTTGATGTTCTCCACCACGTACTCGGGCGCCTGCGCGACGACGCTGCCCTCGTTGTCGAAGCCCTTGCGGCCCGCGCGCCCGGCGATCTGCTGGAAGTCGCGCACGCTCAGGGTCGCCAGCTTCTCGCCGTTGAACTTGAACAGCTGCGTGAAGAGCACCGTGCGGATGGGGATGTTCACGCCCACGCCCAGCGTGTCCGTGCCGCTGATGACCTTCAGGTGCCCGCCCTGCGCCAGCTTCTCCACCAGGAGCCGGTACTTCGGCAACAGCCCCGCGTGGTGCATGCCGATGCCGTGGCGCAGGAAGCGCTGGAAGTCCTTGCCGTAGGGCGTGTCGAAGGGCGCGTCCATCAGCGCCAGCCGGATGGCCTCCTTCTCCTCCTTGGTGGAGAAGTCCACGCTCATGAGGTTCTGCGCCTGCTCGGCGGCGGCGCGCTGCGTGAAGTTCACCAGGTAGATGGGGTACTTCTTGCGCGCGATGAGGTCCTCAATCGTCTCGTGCAGCGCGGACTCGCGGTAGTCGAAGTCCAGCGGCACCGGGCGCTGCGCGCTTCGCACCGTGGCCACCTCGCGGCCGGTGAGCCGCTGCAGGCTCTCCTCGATGATGTGCGTGGGGCCCAGCGTCGCCGACATCAACAGGAACGTCACCTGCGGCAGCGCGATGAGCGGAATCTGCCACGCCACGCCGCGGTCGCGGTCCGAGTAGTAGTGGAACTCGTCCATGACGACGTAGTCCACCTTCGCCCCCGCGTCTCGCAGCGCGAGGTTGGAGAGGATTTCGGCGGTGCAGCAGATGATGGGCGCGTCGCGGTTGATGCTCGCGTCGCCGGTGAGCATGCCCACGTTCTCCGCGCCGAAGGCGTCGCACAGCGCGAAGAACTTCTCGTTCACCAGCGCCTTGATGGGGCACGTGTAGAAGGAGACCTTGCCCTCGGCCATGGCCTTGAAGTGCAGGGCGGTGGCGACCAGCGACTTGCCGGAGCCCGTGGGCGTCTTGAGGAACAGGTGCTTGCCCGCGAGCAGCTCCAGGATGGCTTCCTCCTGGGCGGGGTAGAGGCTGAGCCCGTTCGATGCGACATAGCCGACGAAACGGTCCAGGATGCTGTCCGGGTCGAGCGCGGGCTCTCCCTTCTTGGGGAGCAGGGCTGCGAGCGGCGCTTGGGATTCAGGGGTGGCCATCACCGCCGGACTCTAGAGCAGCCCCCGCCTCCCGTCCGCTGTGAAATCCCGGAGCGCCCCCCCGTACGAGCCACGACGAGGGGCCCATGGCACGGTCCACCGCGCGTCATTGGCCACGCACGCCGGAACGATGTGGGGGCCCGAGCGCATGCCTACCGTTGCGCGACCTCCGGCCAACAAAGGGGCAGCATGATGTTCCATCGATGGCGTCTCGCCTTGCTTTCCGTCTGGGTTTCGGTCGCGGTCGCCCAGGCGCAGTCCACGGACCCGGCCGTCGTCGGCCAATGGACGCCCGTCAAGAAGTGGCCCTACTCCGCCGTCCACACCCACGTGCTTCCCACCGGGAAGGTGATGTTCTTCTCCGAGTTCGCGGATGGAGACAATCCCTACCTCTGGGACCCCGCCACCGACGCGCTCACCCCCCTGCCCAAGGCGGGCTTCAACATCTTCTGCTCGGGCCACGCCTTCATGGCGGACGGGCGGCTGTTCATCGCCGGAGGCCACATCGCGGATGACTCGGGCCTGCCGTACGCCGCCATCTTCGACCCCTTCAAGCTCACCTGGACGCGGCTGCCCAACATGAACGCGGGCCGCTGGTACCCCACCGTCACCACCCTGCCCAACGGCGACATGCTGGTGATTGGCGGCGCCAAGGAGGACCGCACCAAGAACCTCATTCCCCAGGTGTGGCAGACGTCGAAGGGTTCCTGGCGGACGCTCACCGGCGCGAGCCTGGAGCTCATGTACTACCCGTGGATGTTCGTCATGCCCTCGGGCAAGACGCTCATGTCCGGCTACTGGAGGCCCTCGCGCTATCTGGACACGGACGGCGTGGGCGCGTGGACCAGCGGCCCGCGCACGACCTACACCGCCAGCCGCAACTATGGCAGCGCGGTGATGTACGACGAGGGCAAGGTGCTCATCACCGGCGGCGACAACCCGCCCACCAACAACGTGGAGGTGCTGGACCTCAACGTCACCAAGCCCGCGTGGCGCCCCGTCGCCCCCATGCGCTACGTGCGCCGCCAGCACAACAGCACCGTGCTCCCGGACGGGACGGTGCTCGTCACCGGCGGCCACGGCGGCCCCGGCACGGACAACCCCAACTACCCCCGCCTGGAGACGGAGCTGTGGGACCCGGTCAAGGAGACCTGGTCGCTGCTCGCCCCGCTGGGGACCTATCGCGGCTATCACTCCACCACCGTGCTCCTGCCCGACGGGCGCCTGTTGTCCGCCGGCAGCCGCAACGTGAAGACGATGCAGGTCTACTCGCCGCCGTACCTCTTCAAGGGCCCGCGTCCCACCATCTCCTCCGCGCCCGCGACCATCCGCTATGGGGAGACCTTCCGCGTCAACACGCCGGACGCAGCCAACATCACCATGGCGTCCTGGGTGCGGCTGGGCTCCGTCACACACGCGTTCGACGAGAACCAGCGCTTCATGAAGCTGCGCTTCACCGCGAGCGGCGGCGGGATCAACGTCGTCGCGCCCCCCAACCCCAACGTGGCGCCGCCCGGGCACTACATGCTGTTCCTGCTCAACGGGCGCAAGGTGCCGTCCGTCGCGAAGATCATCCGCATCGGCGGGGATGGCACCACGCCGCCGCCCACGGAGCCGCCGCCGAACACGGGCTTCACCGCCGTGGCCTTCGGCGCCGAGTGGAAGTACGACGACCGCAACGTCGACCCGGGCCCGACGTGGAAGGCCGCGACGTTCAACGACAGCGCGTGGAAGAAGGGCCTGGCGCAGCTCGGCTATGGCGAGGCGGACGAGCGGACCGTGCTGACGAAGACGACGCCCGCGCAGCCGACGGTGTACTTCCGCAAGAAGTTCACCCTGCACGGCATGGTGGAGCAGGCCACGCTCAAGGTGATTCACGATGACGGCGTGGCGGTGTTCCTCAACGGGACGCAGGTGTTCAACAGCCTGATTCCCAACCCCGCCCACGCGGCCTACGCCCAGGGCGCCAGCTCCGACAACCACCTGAGCCAGACGACCATCCCAGGCATGCGCTTCGCGATGGGCGAGAACACGCTGGCCGTCATGGTGAAGCAGGCGAACGCCACCTCCAGTGACTTGTCCTTTGATCTGGAGCTGAAGGTGACGACGGACGGCATGCAGCACGACGCCCTCTTCCTGGAGAGCCCCAACGGGGGCGAGACGCTGCGGCCAGGCCAGCTGCAGACGGTGCAGTGGATGACGCACGGCGCGGGCGTCGACACGGTCGACGTGCAGTTCTCCCAGGACAACGGCGCCAGCTGGAGCACCGTGGAGACGGGCGTGTCGAACATCGGCTTCTACGAGTGGAAGGTGCCGCGCACGGAGACGTCCCAGGGCGTGCTGCGCATCCAGGATGGCGCCCGGCCGGAAATCGAGGACAAGACGGACCTGCCGTTCACCATCACCGCCACGCCCCGGTTCAAGGCCATCGCCTTCGGGGAGTACTGGAAGCTCGACGACCGCAACGTGAGCCCTGGCGCGCAGTGGACCTCGCCAGGCTTCAACGACAGCGCGTGGCGGCAGGGGCCCGGTCGACTCGGCTATGGCGACGGGGACGAGCACACGGTGCTCACCAAGACGAACCCGGTGCAGCCCAGCGTGTACTTCCGCAAGAAGCTCACCCTGGACGAGGCCATCCGCACCGCGCACCTCCAGGTGCTCCATGATGACGGCGTGGCCGTCTGGGTGAACGGGCGGCTCGTCTTCTCGCGCTACATGGACAACGGCGTGGAGCACGGCGCCTTCGCCAGCGGCGTGGTGAAGGACGCGGTCCTCAGCACCTTCAGCTTCGACGGCTCCGTCTTCGTCGAGGGGGAGAACATCATCGCGGTGATGGTGAAGCAGGCCAACGCGGAGTCGAGCGACGTGGCGTTCGACCTCGAGCTGGACCTCGAGGCCCGCTGAACCCGGAGCGTCACCGGCCCCGGAGGTGGCTCAGAGCACCTTCACCGCTTTGACCATGTCCGGGGCCAGCTCCTCGTGCGGCAGGATGGAGAACCCGAGCTGCTTGCTGACGTTCTGCATGGCCCGGTTGCCCGCGAGGATGTCCGCGACGATGCGCCGCACGCCCCACGCGCGGCCCACCTCCACCAGCCGGCGCAGCATCTCCGTCCCCAAGCCCTGGTGCTGCACCTCGTCGCTGATGAGGATGGCGTACTCCGCGTCCTCCGTGCCTCGCAGGCGTGTCAGCCGCCCCACCCCCAGCAGCTCTCCGCCCTTGCGCTCGGCCACCAGCGCCAGCTCCCGCGCGTAGTCGTTGAAGCAGATGCGCGCCAGGCGCTCGTGCGCCACGCGCGTGCTCAGCTGCATCAGCCCCGCGTAGCGCAGGAACACCGTCTGCTCGGAGAGCGTCTTGTGGAAGCGCGCCATCGCCGGCTCGTCCTCAGGACGGATGGGGCGCAGCATCAGCTCCTCGCCGCTCTTCATGCGGAAGGGCGCCACGTACTGCTGCGGATACGGCTCGATGACCAGCCGGGGCAGCTCGGCCTCCGTCACGGACGGGGGATGCAGCACCACGCGCGCGTCCAGCGCGAGCAGTCGCTCCGGTGAGGCAAGCAGTGGGTTGATGTCCACCTCCTTCACCCAGCGCTGCTCCACCACCAGCTGGCCGAAGCGCACGAGCAGTCGCTCCAGCTCCGCCAGGTCCACGGGCTTCGCCCCGCGCACACCCTTGAGCGCCTGGAGGATGCGCGTCTGCTCCATCATCCTGCGCGCCAGCGTGGTGTTGAGCGGCGGGAAGCCCAGCCCCCGGTCCTTGAACACCTCCACCAGCGTCCCGCCCGCGCCGAACAACAGCACCGGGCCAAACTGCGGGTCCAGGCTGCTGCCCACGATGAGCTCGTAGCCGCCGAGTCGCACCATGGGCTGCACGGTCACTCCCGCGAAGGCGTCCCCTTGTCCCAGCTCCACCAGTCGCTCTCGGATGCCCCGGAACGCCGCGCGCACGGCGTCCACGTCCCGCAGGTCCAGCCGCACGCCCCCGACGTCTGTTTTGTGCGTCACCGAGTAGGAGTGGAGCTTGAGCACCACGGGGAAGCCCAGGGACTGGGCCTCGGCCACCGCGCCGTCCTCGGTCGTGGCGAGCCGCGTCTCCACCGTGGGGATGCCGTAGGCGGCGAGCAGCTGCTTGGACTCGTACTCCGTCAGCAGCGTTCGGCCCTGGGCCCGCGCGGCGTCCACGAGCCCACGGGCCACGTCGCGACGCCCGGCGGGCTCCTCGGTGAGCGTGGGCGTCTCGTACAGGCCCGCGAGGTTGTACGCGTAGCGCCACATGTAATTGAAGATGCGCGCGGCCGTGTCGGGGTATCCGAAGGTGGGGATGCCCGCGTCGTTGAGGATGCGCTCACCGGCGGCGACCTCGGAGCCTCCCATCCAGCTCGCCAGCACGGGCTTGTGCCCGAGCTTCGCGTAGGGCTTGAGCCGGTCCGCAGTCTGTGTCGGCTCCGTCATGTCCTGCGGCGTGAGGATGACCAGCAGGCCGTCGCTGTTCGGGTCCTTGCCCGCCACCTCGAGCGCCCGTGCGTAGCGGTCCGGGTCCGCGTCTCCCAGCACGTCCACCGGGTTCGCATGACTCCACTGGGGCGGCAGGAAGGTGTTCAGCGCGGCGAGCGTGTCGTCTCCGAGCACCGCCAGCTCGCCTCCGCCGGCCACGAGCGCATCGGTGGCGAGGACTCCAGGGCCTCCCGCGTTGGTGAGCACCGTGAGGCGGCGGCCCGAGGGCCTGGGTTGCCGGGCGAGCGTCTCCGCCATGTAGAAGAGGTCGGAGATGGACTCCACGCGCAGCACGCCGGAGCGGCGGAAGGCGGCGGTGAGAACCTCGTCGCTGCCCGTGAGCGTGCCGGTGTGGGACGCGGCGGCCTGCGCGGCCTGCGCCGTGCGTCCGGCCTTGATGACGATGATGGGCTTGGTGAGCGCGACCTCGCGCGCGGCGGAGAGGAAGGCTCGCGCGTCACCGATGGACTCCATGTAGATGAGGATGGAGCGCGTCATCGGGTCATCGGCCAGGTAGTCGATGAGGTCGCCCCAGCCCACGTCCAGCATGGAGCCCACGGAGACGAAGGCGCTGAACCCCACCGACTCGCGCAGGCTCCAGTCGAGGATGGCCGTCAGGAGCGCGCCGCTCTGGCTGATGAAGGCCACGTTGCCCGGCCGGGCCATGGCGCCGGCGAAGGTGGCGTTGAAGCCCGTGGGGGGACGCATCACGCCCAGGCAGTTGGGGCCGATGATGCGGATGCCGGCGGTCCGGGCAATCTGGAGGACCTCCCGCTCCAGGGCCGCGCCCTCGGGGCCCGTCTCCTTGAAGCCCGCGGAGATGATGATGACGCCCTGGACGCCCACCTCCGCGCATTCACGGACGACGTCGGGCACGGCGGCCGCGGGCGTGACGACGACGGCCAGGTCCACCGGCTCCGGCAGCGCGCGCAGGGACGGCCAGGCGCGGATGCCCAGCACGTTGGGCCGCTTGGGATTGATGGGATAGACGGTGCCGCCGAAGGGGTTGCTGATGAGGTTCCAGAGGACGGTGCGTCCCACGCTCCCCGGACGCTCGCTGGCCCCCACCACCGCGACGCTGCGCGGTTTGAAGAGGACATCCAGGGGCTGACGTGTGCGCTGCTGCTGGTGCAGCACGTCGTAGGAAGGGTCCGACTTCCGGGAGCCTGGGGCGCGCGGGTCCATGAAGCCCTGTCTCACGCGACGCGGGGCCCCACGCAAGGCTCTTGCGTGAAAAGCGTGTGGCACCCGTCATCCGTCTCGTCGAGAAGGGAGCCCCTTGTGAGCCTCAGTCGAGGCCGCGCTTGCCGTCGGCCCAGTAGGCCTTCACCTTCTGTCCCGCGTGGGGCGCGCCACTGTCGCGCAGCGTGGCGCGCAGGGCCTGGATGGAGCGGGCACGCCCGGTCAGGACGAGCTGCGCGCCAGGGTGGCGTTCCAGCGCCGCGCGCACCCGCGACGCCACCTCCGTCGCGTGCGCGTCCGCCGCCTGCCGCTCCACCACCGCGGCACCGGTGAGCCCCAGCTCCGTGAGCACGGACTCCGACTCGACGCGAGAAGAGACCTCGAACACGTGCTCGACGTCGGCCGTGCGCACTCGCAGGTTGCGCAGCATGTGCGCCACCGCGAAGGACGTCTCGTCGCCGAAGAGCACCACGGGGCCACGCAGGGACTTCAGGTCGATGGAACCTCGTGGCCCGAAGAACTGGCAGCGGTCACCAGGCTTGATGGCGCGTCCCCACGCCGCGCCAGGGCCGTCGCCATGGAGATAGACGAGGAAGCGCGTGGCACCCAACGCCGCGTCCCAGCCCAGCGGGGTGTACGTCCGCATGCCCTCGCCCGGGAGATAGACCTGCACCTTGTCACCAGGGCTCCAGGCCACGTCCCGCAGGCCGTCCCCCACCCACTCCACCCAGCGGAAGTGCGGTGACACCTCGCGGACGCGCTCCACCGTCGCCTCCCGGAAGAACAACCGCCCCAACAATCCGCCGATGATTCCCTGCCCCGAAGCCATGACTCGCTCTCCGCGCACGACGTCTTTCCGAGAGGACATTCTCCCCCTCCGCGCCGTCTCGCGGATGAACAGAGATGACGCCGAGATGAAGAAGTGTGAAGTGTCGAGATGACACGAGCCGACAGAGGATGCCGGAGAGTCCATTCAAGACGAATGCGTGTCCGGCCAACCGCCCCCCTGGAGTCGACTCGCGCCAGAAGCCTTGGCCCATGGGGGCGGGGGCGCTGCGCCGGAGCAGCCCCGTCTGGCCCCCCAACACCCTGGCCTGAGGGAAGGGCCTTGACGATGCGACTCCGCGCCTGCGCGACATCGGCGCCGAATCAGAAAGCACCAGCAGCCCGGTCCCCGAAGAGCGCCAACCTCAGAGAGCCGCGAGGTTGCCATGGGCAGCTGGAGGGCGATGCGTCGTGCGGGAGGCATCCAACGAATGGGGCGTGCTTGTGGAGCGGTGCTTTCACCCGCTCGCCCCTGAGCGGAGCCAATCTCGCGATGTCACAGGAGGCTGCAGCGTCGCCTCCACGGGGCCGCTGCCCTTGGATTGGGCATCTGCATCCCGAGCGCCCCGGAGATAATCGTAGGAGCAGCGATTGTCACCGCCGCAGTCGTGGTGGCAGTCGCCATCCAAGAAGAGCTGGATGCACATCGCAGGGCATCCCATGGGTCCGCGCACCCCGAGACGCAACCGGAGCCCCTCAAGGACTCCTCCGCAGAACGAACGCCCAAATCCGAGCCATCCGGACACGATGCCTTCCCGGTTGTTCCGACTGAGCCATTGGAGTTCGGCCACGTGGTGGCGCCATCGAGCGGAACGCCACTCGGGTCCGGGTTGAGTGGCGTCAGGGGCGTCACACCAGCGCCATGAAGATGGCGGCCTTTGACCGCACGGGCTCACGTACCACGCCCCGCGCATCAGCCGTCGATGCGGGCCCAGTTCGTTCCGTCGAACGCGAGGATGTCCTTCGCACCGGTGCTCCAGAGGACCCCATCTCCCACGCTCAGACGATAGAAGGTCTTCGGGTTCTCCGCGCCGAAGTCCACCGGCTCCAGGGCCTCTCCCTTCAGGACGTAGAGTTCCCCCATCGTGGCCACATAGAGCTGCCCCTGGAACCAGGTGAGGTCCCAGATGTCCGCGAGGGTGCTCTGCGGAATGACCTCCCACGTGTCGTTCCGGCCGCACAGCAACAGTCCCCGGCGCCCGGCCGCGTACACCTTCCCATCCCCCGCGCAGCACAAGGCGGTGAGCACATGCTCGGTGGGGCTCGGGCACCGCTGCCATCGCGCGCCGTCGCACCGCCAGATCTCTCCGTTCCAGCCCGCCGCGTAGAGGTCCTCCTCGGAGAAGCCATCCACCGCCTCGAAACCCACCACCCCGGTGGAACCCGACTCCGGGCGAGCGCCCTCGTCCATCGACACCCAGGCTTCGTCACCGTCACGGCGATAGACCTGTCGGCCCATCCCGACGACATAGACGCGCTGGCCGATGGTCCTCACGCCCTTCAAAGGGCCCCGCTGCGCGACGGCCCCGACCGAGCCGCCGATCTGCTCGTCGTGCCGGTCACCGCTCCCCATCATCCGCACGCCGCCGTTCCAACCCACCGCGCACATCTGCTGCCTCGGCACCTGCGCCACGGCGAGGCCCGCCAGCGGCCAGTCGACCGCCCCACCATCCCGCCACGTCCCCGCATCCCACTCGACGAAGTGGGTCTTGACCACCTCCATCCGCGACAGCTCGTCGCCACTCATGGCGACGTAGGCGAGGTCCTTGTAGCGAACCGTGGAAGAGAGGAACGAGAAGTGATGGGTCCAGTGGCCTGCCACGTGTGTCTCCAACGAGAGAGAGGGAGGACCCACCCTATGTCATCCCGGCCCAGGCCGCGCCTTTCTCTCCACGCCGCCCCCAGCAATTCGTCGGCGGTTCGCCGGCAAAACAAGGCTCAAGCCACTTCCGGGTTGCCCGTGGTGCCCGGGCGCCTGCGGGCCCGCGCTCCCCCCGCACCACTCAAAGACACTCGCCCGGGAACCGGACAAACCTTCCACGAGCGACCCGCAATCAATCCCAGACCACCCCGCAACAAAGACAGTCACGAATTCCAAAACAAGCAACTGGCCTCTCCCGAGCCCTCTGATTACCCTCAGAAAGTCACACCCCACCCACAGGAGTGTCTCTCATGTCTCTGGCTTCTCCCAGCGCGACACCCCAGTTGCGTCGTTACATCGCCGCGTTCAAGGAGCGCGGCAATCACATCAAGTCCAGCAAGTACCTCAACGCGCTGACCTCGGGCGACTTCGCGCGCGAGGACTTCGTGGAGGCACAGGTCCACATGCGCACCGCCGTCGCGAACTTCTCGCGTCCCATGGCCCTGCTCCTGAGCCGGCTGCCGAACGTCTCCGACAGGCTCCCCCTCCTCGAGAACGTGATCGACGAGCACGGCAATGGAAGGCCCGGCGAGGCCCACGACAACGCCTTCTGCCTGCTCCTGGAGCGCCTTGGCGCGCCGCGCGCTCGGGTGGAGAAGTGTCGCCCCTGGCCGGAGATCCTCGCGTTCAACACGTCCCTGGCGGGCACGGCCTGCTTCGAGTCCGTCCACTTCGCCATGGCGGTCTTCGGGATGATTGAAGACCTGTTCGGAACCATCGCCCTCATCACGGGCGAGAGCATCGTCAAGCACGGCTGGCTCGCGCGGGACCAGATGGTCCACTACCCGCTCCATTCCACGCTCGACAACAAGCACGCCGATGACTTCTACCGCTTCCTCGACGACGCCTATGAGTCGGACCCGAAGCTGGCGCGGGACATCGAGCAAGGGCTCGCGCTGGGCGCCCACCTCATCATGAACCTCTTCGACGACCTCTACCGGGCACGACACCGCCGCGCGAACTGACGTGGGCGCACCCCACGCGCGAGAGGAGCACCCCGGCGGTGCTCCTCCTTCGCACGCTCCAGCACTACGCCGCCGCGCGCGCCTGCTCCACCGCGGGCACGAGCACCGTCTTCGCCCACTGCGCCAACGTCGTGGCCGTGGTGGTCTCCGCGCTGCGGGGCTCGGCGGGGTCCATGCGCCCCTCACCCACCGCCTGGTACATCTCCGCCAGCAGCCCCACCAGGAAGTCCGGCAGGCCGTACCCCGCCATCGCCTTGCGGAAGTCGTCGATGGAGATCTGCACGGCGCTCACCGGCTTGCCGGACACCTCCGTGAGGATGCGCGCCACGTCCGCGTACGTCAGGTGCGCGGGGCCATGCACACCGATGATGCGCGAGCCCTTCCAGCCCGCGTCCAGCAGCACGTCCGCCGCCTTGCGCGCGATGTCCGCCACCGCCACCATGGGCAGCGCGCGCGACAGGGAGATGGGAACGAACAGCGAGCCCGCGCTCGCCAGCGTCGGCAGCGACTGCAGCAGGTTCTCCATGAAGTAGCCCGGGCGCAGGATGGTGACGTCCGCGATGGCCGCCTTGAACGCCTCCTCCACCGCCAGGAGCGCGCCCACCGGGCCCGTGCCCCGGCCCGTCTGCGCGCCGATGCTCGACAGCACCACCACCCGCTTCACGCCGTGCTGCTTCGCCTTGCCCGCCGCCAGCCGCGCCGTCGCCTCCGCCCAGTCGAGGAAGTCCGGCCGCGTCGCCGGGGGCGTCAGCCAGAACAGGGCGCTCGCTCCCGTGAGCGCCTTGTCCAGCACCGCCGCGTCATCCGTGGAGCCCTCCACCACCTTCGCGCCGCGCTTCACCAGGTCCTCCACCTTGCGCGCGTCCCGGCTGATGAGCGTGAGCGGCTGGCCCGCGTCGAGCAGCGCGTGCGCGAGGGGACGACCAATGTTTCCGTTCGGGGTGTTGATGACGATGCTCATGGGCGGCTCCAGTGACTTCGAGATGGGCGAAAGATGCGCCCGGCCACACCATGAGGCGACCGCATGTTACTCATGTGCCCATGAGCGCCATGCATACCGCCCGCCGCAAGGCCCGCGCCCCCAGACGGCCCCGCGCCCCCGCGCCGAGCTCGCCCGCGAAGGCCGACCTGGACCTGGCGAACATCAACCTCAACCTCGCGGTGGCGCTCGACGCGCTGCTCACCGAGGGCAACGTCACCCGCGCCGCGGCCCGCGTGGGCATCACCCAGTCCGCCATGAGCCACGCGCTCAGGCAGCTGCGTGAGCTGCTCGGGGACGCGCTCCTCATCCGGGGACGTGGCGGCATGGTGCGCACGCCTCGCGCCGAGCAGCTCGCCGCGCCCCTGCACCGGGGCCTGCTCGAGGTCCAACGCGCCCTGCGCAACGAGTCCGTCTTCGCCCCCCAGGCCTCCTCGCGGCGCTTCATCCTCGCCACGACGGACTACTTCGCCTCCGCCCTGCTCCCGTCCCTGCTGGAGCTGATGGACACCGAGGCCCCCCAGGTGGACCTGGTGGTGCGCCCGCTCGTCATCCCCCAAATCGAAGCCCAGCTGGAGAGCGGCGAGCTGGACCTGGTCGTCGGCGCCTATCCGGAGCCGTCCCCCGTCCTGCGCCAGCAGAAGCTCTTTACGGAGCACTTCGTGTGCGTCGTGCGCCGCGACAACTCCGTGGTGAAGCAACGGTTGGACCTGGAAACATTCCTGCGGCTGCCGCACGTGTTGATGAGCCCGCGCGGCGAAGGTGTCGGCTCGGTGGACATCGCGCTGGAGAAGCTGGGTCGCACGCGACGCATCGGCGTGCGGCTGCCGTACTTCCTCACCGCGGCGCTGGCGGTGACGCGCACCAACCACGTGCTCACCGCCCCTCGCCGGCTCGCCGAGCTGTTCGTCGAGCCAGGCAACCTCCGCATCCTCCCTCCCCCCGTGGAGCTCGCCCCGTTCGACGTCCTCCAGGTCTGGCACGAGCGTTTTGACGACGACCCGGCCCACCGGTGGCTCCGGGGGATGATGCTCCGCGCCGCCGCCGCACCGCGTAGCAACCGCTAACCCTTCGACTCTCCAGGGCTTTTTCTCGGCGAGCAGTCGGGCTGTCGCTCGCCGACAGGGGCACTGAACGCCGATTCACCTGTGGGCGAGCATGCGACGGGCCGACCGGTGTAGGGTGCGACCCTATGACTTCTTCCGAGAAGCTGATTTTCACGCAAACCGTGGAAGCGCTCTTCCTTCGCGCTCTCGAGAACCGGCTCACGCCCGCGTGCCGCGAGCACCTGCGTCGTGCGGGGCTGGACCTCGAGCAGAAGCTGGAGCGGACCTACACGCTGGAGCAATGGAAGGAGTTCCTTCGCATCGCCGCGGGTCACGTCTACGGCGGAGTTCCCGCCGAGGCCGCGTACTACTCGCTGGGCGAGCGCTTCATGGACGCCTACTTCGGGACCTTCTTCGGTCGCGCGCTCTTGGGCGTCGTCCGGCTCGCCGGCCCCCGGAGGATGCTGCTGCGGGCGGGGATGGGCTTTCGCGCCGGCAACAACTTCAGTGTGGTCGAAATCGTCGAGCGCAGCCCCACTTTCCTGGAGCTGCGGATGAACGACGTGCTGGCGGACCTGCCCACGTTCTCCGCGGGGCTGCTGGCCCGGGCGGTGGAGCTGTGTGGTGGCTTCCGCGTGGTGGTGCTGCCAGAGGAGTTCGACGGCACGGCGTCGACGTTCCACATCCGCTGGGCGGAGGTGACGGCGGAGGCGGCCATGCCTCCCCCGGAGGATGGGTCGGCGGGCGCGTCGCGTCCTCGCGCCTGAGGTGCCCCGAGTCCCGCGCGCCCCCCTGTCGCAATCCGCCAGGGTGGCTCGCGGAACGCCATGCTCGCGCGGCTTGCGAGCGGGCGCGTCGGAGGTCCCGGGGGCACGCGCTCCCGAGTGAGGCCTCGCCGCCCTCCCCCGCGTCCCCACGCTGGCATCCGCGCTGCAGTCGCTGAGTCCCGAAGTGGAGGACTCATGGACGGCAATGGCGGTGATGTGGTGGGGAAGCTCGAGCGCGGCGCGCTCTGGGGTTGGGGCCTGGTGATTCTGGTGGCGGCGGTGCTCGCGGGGGCCGGGGTGTGGCACGGCCTGCTGCATGGCGCACCGGACACGCCCGCCGCGCCGCCGCCCGTCGCCCAGGCGCCCAGGTCGTTGGACCGGGGCCCGGACGCGCCGCTGCCTCCCGCGACGGAGCTCGACGCGCTGCTGCGCTCGCGGCTGGCGGGGGCGTCGTCCCAGCGCGAGTTCGGCGTGTGGCTGCGCGAGGCGGACCTGCTGCGCCGCTTCGTCGCGGTGGTGTCGAACATGGCCAGCGGCGAGAGTCCCCGCGCGGTGGTGGGCTTCCTGGCCCCGTCTGGCGACTTCCAGGTGCGCACCCACGAGGGTCGCACGCACATCGCGAAGCGGACGTACGGCCGCCATGACGCGGTGGGCCGGGTGGTGGGCAGCCTGGACTCGACGCTGCTGGTGGACACGTACCGCGAGGTGCGGCGGCTGGCCGAGCGCCTCCACCAGGAGAGCGCGCCGCCGGGCAGCTCCTTCGAGGCCACGCTCCAGCGCGCCTTCGAGCAGGTGCTCGCGGTGCCGGTGCTCGACGGTGACGTGGAGGTCCTGGCCCGGGGCGCGCTGTACGTGTACGCGGACCCGGCGCTGGAGGCGCTCACGCCCGCGCAGAAGCACCTGCTGCGGATGGGCCCGGCGAACCTGCGCCTCATCCAGGGCAAGGTCCGCGAGGTGTCGCAGAAGCTCAACCAGCAGGCCTCGAGGCCCTGAGTCCTCCGTTGCCGCCCGAGCCGGGCACCGACACGACGTCCGGGCCCCCGGAGCAGGGGCGGCCCGGCGGGCAACATCCCCCTCTTCCGCGCGGGATGTTGCTATCTGCCCCCATGCGCCTCTCCCTCCTGCCCGTCCTGTTGCTGTGCACGGCGCTCACCGGCGTCATCGGCGGAGCCGTGTATTTCATCCAGCGGGACAGGCAGGCGCTGGTGGACCAGTTCGCCCGGGAGCGTCAGGCGCAGCTGCGCGAGGCCGCGCGCGGGGTGTCCGAGGCCCTGGAGGACGTGGGTGAGGACCTGCGCTTCACCGCCGAGCTGCTCTCCCAGCCGGGCTCGCCCGAGGAGCACCGCCGGGAGCTGCGCGCGCTGCTGGAGGCCGTGGGCCAGTACAAGGCCATCGTCGTCTTCGGCCCCGAGGGTGACGAGCGCCTGCGACTGCTGGACCGGCGCACCGGCGAGTCCATCGCCCGGCAGTACCCCGCCCAGGCGCTGACCCTCACGGCGAAGAGCGCGCTCGAGGGCCCCGCGGGCCACATCGCGTCCTCGCCGCCGTTGAGCGGAGATGTGTCCGGGTGGCTCAGGGCCTTCGCCACCGCGCTGCCGGAGGACTCGCCGGGGGGTGGCGGCGCGGTGGTGGTGCTGGTGGACGCCGAGCCCCTCTTCGCGCCGCTCAAGCTGCTCACCGCGGAGAGCGACACGAACCTCCTGCTCCTGGGCGCGCACGGCACGCCCACCGCGCTGAGCGCGCCGACGCTGGCGGCCCGCTACCAGCAGCCCGGCACCGACACGCCGGGGCTGGCGCTCCTGGCCTCGCGCCTGCGCGAGGGTGAGGCGGGCTCGCTCGTCATCGACCGCGCCGAGGCGATGGTGCTGGGGCTGGGCGACGCGGAGGTGGTGGCGAGCTTCGCCCCGGTGGGCATGAAGAACGGCGCGCTGTGGCCGCTGGCGTCGCTGTCCTCCACGCGGGGGCTGCGCTCGCACGAGCGGAGCCTGGTGCTGCGGCTGTCGTTCGCGGCCTTCCTGTTCTCGTCGTTCCTCATCGCCTTCGGCGTGTACGTGGTGCTGGCGCGAAGCCGCGCGGTGGCGCTCCAGGAGAGCCTGCGGCACGCCAGCCGCCTGGCCCACCTGCACGACAAGACGCAGAAGATCCTCGACCACATCCCCACGGGCGTGCTGGCGCTGTCCACGTCGGGCCGCATCACCTCCGCCAACCAGGCGCTCAGCTCGCGGATGCCGAAGGACGTGGTGGGCTCCACGCTCGCCGCGGCCTTCCCCCAGGCCCACGCGCCCGTCATCCAGCGGCTGGAGGAGCTGGTCAACGCCGCGGGCCAGGACAACCGCGTGCGCAGCCTGCACGCCGAGCCGCTGCGCCTGTTCGAGTCGGAGGGACAGTACAACGTCCACGCGGTGCCGCTGGAGCCGCACCAGCCCGACGTGCGCACGCTGCTGGTGCTGGAGGACCTGAGCAACCTGCGCGCGCTGGAGGGGCAGCTCTTGCGCGCGGAGAAGCTCGCCACCGTGGGCGTGCTCGCGGCGGGCATCGCGCATGAAATCGGCACCCCGCTGGGCGTCATCCGCGGCCGGGCCGAGTACGTGCAGGACAAGCTGGGCCCGGAGCACCCGCAGTCCCCGGGCGTGGGCGCCATCGTCGAGCAGATCGACCGCGTCAGCCGCACCATCCGCCAGCTGCTGGACTTCTCCCGGCTGCAGCCCGCCGAGTCGCGCGCGGTGACGTTGGGGCCGCTCGTCCGGAGTGTGCAGGAGCTCTTGCGCGTCGAGGCGGAGCGGCGCCACGTGGACCTGCGGCTGGACGTGTCCCAGCCCCTGCCCCCGCTGGCGGCGGACGCGGACCAGCTCCAGCAGGTGCTCGTCAACCTGCTGCTCAACGCGTGCGACGCGTGCGAGCCCGGAGGCCAGGTGCGCCTCACCGCGACGCCGGGCGAGGCGGACACGTCCGGCGCCTGGGGGCGCGTGTGCATCACCATCGAGGACGACGGGTGCGGCATCGCCCCCCGGCACCTGCACCAGGTCTTCGACCCATTCTTCACCACCAAGAAGCGCGGCCTGGGCACGGGCCTGGGACTCACCATGGTGGCGCACATCGTGCGCAACCACGGTGGACGCATCGAGCTGGACAGCGCGCCCGGTCAAGGCACGCGAGTGATGCTGCAGTGGCCCGCCGCGGCCCCCGCGCGAGAGGAGCAACATGTCGGTTAGAGCCCGGGTCCTCGTCGTCGACGACCACGTCGAGATGGGGCAGATGCTGCAGGAGCCGCTGGCGGACGCCGGCTACACGGTGGACGTGGCGTCCGGGGGCGCGGAGGCCATCGCCCAGCTGCGCGCCGCCGTGTACGACGCGGTCATCTGCGACCTGCGCATGAAGGACGTGGACGGCTTCGACGTGCTGGAGGCCGCGCGCAAGCTGGACCCGGACCTGCCCGTGCTGATGATGACGGCCTTCGGCGGCGTGGAGAACGCCGTGGAGGCGATGAAGCGCGGCGCGTGGCACTACTTCGCCAAGCCCTTCCGCCTGGACGAGGTGCGGCTGTACGTGGGCCGGGCGCTGGAGCAGCGGCGCATGCGCGCCGAGCACCGCACGCTCAAGCAGCAGGCGGAGGACCGGGGCCGGCTGGGCGCCATGGTGGGCCGCAGCGGCGCGATGCGGGCCCTGTACGCGCTGGTGGAGCGCGTGGCCTGGTCCAGCGCGCCGGTGCTGGTGCGGGGTGAGAGCGGCAGCGGCAAGGAGCTGGTGGCCAGGGCGCTGCACTTCGAGGGCACCCGCCGCGCGGGCCCCTTCGTCGCCGTCAACTGCACCGCCCTGCCCCACGCCCTGCTGGAGAGCGAGCTGTTCGGACACGTGAAGGGCGCCTTCTCCGGCGCGACGAGCGCGCGGCGGGGGCTCTTCGTGGAGGCGGACGGCGGGACGCTGTTCCTGGATGAAATCGGGGACATGGCGCCGGAGCTCCAGGCGCGGCTGTTGCGCGTGCTGGCGGACGGCGAGGTGCGGGCGGTGGGCGCGGACGGCTCGCGCACGGTGGACGTGCGGGTGGTGGCCGCGACGCACCAGGACCTGGAGGCCCGGGTGAAGGAGGGCCGCTTCCGCGCGGACCTGTTCTACCGGCTCAACGTGGTGACGCTGCGGGCTCCGCCGCTGCGGGAGCGACCCGAGGACATCCCCGCCCTGGCCGAGCACTTCCTGGAGCAGGCCCGGGCGCGAAACCCGCGCTCGCCCGTGGAGCGCTTCGCCCAGGAGTCCCTCGCGGCGCTTTGCTCGCTGCGCTGGCCGGGCAACGTGCGCGAGCTGGAGAACCTGGTGGAGCGGCTGGTGGTGCTGGGGACCCGGGACGTGGTGGACCTGGAGCAGCTGCGGCCGCACCTGGCGGAGGGGGGGCCGGAGCCCCACCCGCTCCTGGAGGCCCAACGCGAGGTCATCCCCTTGCGCAAACTGGAGAGCGAGTACATCTCTTGGGCCGTCGCGCGCTGTGGCGGGAACAAGACACGGGCGGCGGAGCTGCTCGGAATCGACGTCTCCACGATTCACCGGCGCGAGCGTTCGGAGGGCAAATAGCCATGGGCGGCTTGGCGTTTCGCAACACCGGCTGAGCGTCGCCGGGGACGTCCCGGGTGGGGACACCCCGGCACGGCGCATGCTCAGCACGAGGCCATGCGCCCCTTCCTCTCGCTTCTCGTCGTCGTCCTCGGTCTGGTGGGTTGTGCCGCGAAGCAGCCCATCTCCACGGTCTCCACCGACTCCCAGCCCCCCCATGCTCCGGTGGCCACGCGTCCGGAGCCGGAGCGTCCCTCAGCGATGACCCCGAATCCCGACACGGACCTGCACCCCATCCGCCTGGAGCCCGTCTACTTCGAGCTCGACTCGACGACGCTGCGCCCGGAGTTCCGCGACACGCTGACGCAGCTGGCGGACGACCTTCGCCAGCGGCCGCAGGCGAAGGTGAGCATCACCGGGCACACGTGCGAGCTGGGGACCACGGAGTACAACCTGGCGCTCGGTCAGCGTCGGGCCTCGGTGGTGCGCGACTACCTGCGCCGGCTGGGCGTGGAGCCGTCCCGGCTGTCCACCCTGTCCTACGGCGAGGAGCGGCCGCTCTCCGCCTCCGAGCTGGAGAAGAACCGCCGCGCTGAGCTCCAGCTCTCCGGCGGATACCTGAACTGACGCGGGGCGCCCCGTCGTGACGTGGGTGGAAACGACGACGTCCGCCACGGGCAGCGGGTGCCTGGGCGGACGTCCTCGAGCGTCGTGCTGGGTGTTCGCGGGCGGGTCAGTCCAGGCCGCGCAGCAGCTTCGACTGGGCGAAGGCGGCGAGCTGCTGGGTGTTGAACTTGCCCTGCGCGATGTCGCCCACCGCGGTGGCCGCCGAGCGGACCGTGTCGACGGTGTCCGCGAGCTTGCCCACGTTGGAGGCGCCGTTGAACAGGCTGCTGACGCCGGCCAGGGGGCCACCGGCCACCATGGACAGGCCGTTGTCGATGAACTTGTCCGCGAAGGGCTTGGCCAGCTGGCCCAGGCCGAACGGGAGGTTGTCGAGCGCCTTGCCGACGATGTCCTTGAGGGGGCCGGAGATGGCGCCGAGCGCCTTGTCCAGCAGGCCCGAGACGGAGCTGAGCGCCTCGGAGACCTTGCCCACCACATCGCTGAGGCCCTTGGCCAGGCCGCTGAGGCCCTGCGCGAGGCCCCCCAGGCCGCTCAGGCCCTTGGACAGCCCACCGAGCGCCTTGCCCAGGCCGCCCAGCGCGTTGCTGATGCTGTTGGCCGCCTTGCTCGCCGCGTCCGCCGCCTTGCTCGCGGCGTTGCTGGCGCTGTTCGCACCGTTCGTGCCGTTGCTACCACCCGCGCCACTGGAGCCGCCGACAGACATGGGATTTCCTCGGTAGAAATGATTATCCCCATTATCGGAGGAGCACGGAGGAAGTTGCCTCCAAGGTAGGTTCAGAGGCGATCAGGCCCCCGGGGGACGTGCTTGAGGAGGGCCTTGCGGGTCTCCTCGTCGACCTCGACCTGGGACTGGTTCTCGTCGCCGCGGAGGGAGGGCTTGCCCGCACCGGGGGCGGGCTTGGACTCGAAGCCGCTGTAATAGGCCGGCGGGGGGCCCAGGCCGAGCTCGCCCCGGGCGGCGCCCAGGAAGAACTCGCCGACCTCCTCGATGCTGGCGGGCTCGTAGCCGGACTGCTTGAGGATTTCGTCGGGGACGACCTGGAGGACGGGCTCCTTCTCCGGGTGCTGGGCGTAGTCGAGGACGAGCTCGACGTAGGCGGCCAGCTCCATGCCCACGGACTTCGCGATGCGCTGGGTGTCGGGGTCCGCGAGCAGCTCGGCGCGGACGTTCTCCACGGGACGCTTGAGGCGGGGCTTGGACTCGGACATGGAATCACTCCAGGCAACGCGGGTGACTCCCGAGGTTAGACGGACCTCGGAGCAAGCTCCAGCCTGTCTGAAATTCCAGCGATTACGACGTCACGGGACGGGGCATGGCCAGGTGGAGGAGCGGATAGGGCCGGCCCTCGCCGTCGGTGGGGCTGCGGCCCGTCTGGACGAAGCCGCAGTGGAGGTAGAAGCCCACGGCGCGGGGGTTCTGCTCGTTGACGTCGACGGTGAGCGGTCCGCGCGTGGAGACGTGGGCGAGGAGTCGTCGTCCCAGTCCGCCGCCCATGACCTGGGGGTCGACGAACAGCATCTCCACGTGGTGTCCGCTCATGCCGATGAAGGCCACGGGCCGCGTGTCCTCACAGGCGACGTGCACCTCGACGGCGGGGAGATAGACGGGCCCGAGCTTGCGGTGGATGTCCTCGAAGTCCGCGTCGCTCAGGAAGTCGTGCGTCTTGCGGACCGCGCGGCTCCAGATGTCCACGAGCGCGTCGGTGTCGGAGGGCTGGAAGGGGCGGATGGTCATGGCTCGCGGGGGGACGCGACTCGCCCGGCCTCCTGACATTCAGGGCTGGACGTCGTAGACCTTGCGCACCCGCACCCCACCCCGCTCCAGTTCGACCTCCAGGCGCCGCTGGCTCTTGAGCAGCATGTACGTCTCCATGGCCTTCTCCAGCGAGTCGAGCTGCATGCCATTGATGCGCTGGAGGACGTCCCCGTTCTGGAGGCCGAGCTTCTCGTAGAGCGAGCCCTTCCGGATGGAGAGGACCTTGAAGCCTTGCGCCTTCCCGTCCTTGAACGCCGGCACCATCCGCGCGTCCGACAGCGTCGAGCCTCCCGTCCAGCGGTCGAGCTCCAGATACCGCCCCGGGACTTCGTAGGTGTGCTCGCTCACGCGTCGGATGTCCGCGGCTCCGGTCGAGGGCGGACGCGGCATCGGCGAAGCGGCGCCCGAGGGGCCTCCCCGGTCGATGACCTCCCGTCGCCCCTGGACCGTGACGATGACGCGCTCACGCTCGATGGCGACGACCTCCGAGTCCTGGAGCACATCGCCCACGCGCAGGCTGCGCACCCGCCGACTCTCCAGGTCCTCCACCGACGCGAGCGACCAGTGCGCCTCGCGTGACATCAACGTCCCCACCAGCCTCGCGCGCCGTGCGCCAGGCGGCGGGCCTGCATCTCCCCCGGGGACACCGGGCGTCGGCAGGGCCACTCCCAGCAGCCTCGACAGCGTGTCCTCACTCAGCGGTGCGCGTGCCGCCCCTGGAGTAACCCGGATGGGGCGAGCGCTCGACGCCTCCCAGCCAGGAACAGGCGCGCTGAGATGAAACTCGGTGAACACGTGGACGATGCGCGACAGCAGGAACGCGACCGCGAGGATGAATGCGCCATGCAACCACCACGAGTGCCGCTCCAACCAATGTCTCATCGGGCCCGACCTCCTCCCCTCCAGGGGTGAAGCAGGGACTGAGCAAGCACGAGGCCAGGGGCCTCCGCCGCCTGGACTTCAGAGGGACCCGCGCGGAATCACCGCGCGGCCCGGGACCTCTCGCCCGAACAGGCTGTCACGGGAGCGAGGGGTCTCCGAGACAGAGTGTCACGGTGGACGCTTGTATCAACGTCGCGGTATGGGACGGACTCCACCCCGAGCGGAGTCAGGCATGTTCATCATCTACGGAAGCTCGGCGAAGCAGCAGGAACTCGGGGAGCGTCCCGCCCTCTGCCGGGATTGCCAGCGGGAGACGCCCCACCGACTCCAGCGGCACTACAGCGTCGCCCACGTCTTCTGGTTCCCGCTCTTCTCCCTGAGGACGAAGTACGTCCTCGCCTGCTCCCGCTGCAACCTGCACTCGGAGGTGCCGGAGCAGTCCATCGGCCACGTGCCGACGAAGCCCGTGCTGCACCGCCTGGGAGGTCTCTTCCCCCTCGGCGCGATGCTCTTCTGCTGCGTGGGCTTCCCCGTGGTCGGCGCGGTGACCTCCGCCGTCACCGGCACGCAGGACGGCACGGAGGTCCAGGAAGAGCGCCACGGCTTCGACCAGCGCTTCCACGCCCAGGCCGAGGACCTCGCCCTCCAAGAGGCGCTTCAGTCCGCGTTCGAGGATGCGGGCCACACGTCCATGTCCGTCACCGCCGCCTCCGCGGCCGTGAAGGACCAGGGCATCAGGGTCATCACCGCGCGCTCCACCCACCTCAAGAAGGTGAGCAACCCGGACCGCGTGAAGCTCCTCGAGTTGATGCAGCGGACCGCCGACCAGCGCTTCGAGAAGGACGAGGTCTTCGTCGGGCTCCAGGGCAAGCTGCTCTGGGGCGGCTACGCACACCGCCTCCCGGGTGGCGCCTGGCAGCACGTCGTCAAGAGCACCACCACCAGCCCCAAGGCCGCGGCCTTCGAGGCGCTCCTCCAGCTCGAGGCCCAGCAGCCCTCGGAGTCGCCCGACGCGCTCCCGACGCCCGTGGCGGACGACACCGCCCCCTAACGCGCCTGACGCAGCGGCTCGCCAGGAGCCTCGAGTGAGTCCAGGAACGCGAGGATGCGCCGGGCACAGTCCGCCGGGTCCTCCAACGGGAACAGGTGCCCGCCGGGAGCCTCCTCCAGGCGGACACCCGGGATGACCCGCCGGGCCTTGGCGAAGGCCGAGGCGGCCAACGTGCGCGTGCGTGCCCCTCGAACGATGAGCGTGGGCACGGAGATGGAGCGCAGCGACCGCCACATCCCCTTCGGCGTCGTCTCGAAGACGCGGGCCTCCCACTCCCGCGGGATGGTCAGCTGGAAACCACCCTCGGGAGCCTCCGTGAGCCCATACGTCACATAGTCCTGGAAGCACGCCTCGTCGAAGGCCGCGAACAGCGGCTTCTTGCGATAGACGGTGTAGGCCAGCTCACGCGTGGGCCAGTGCGCGCGACGGCGGCGCGCCAGGCTCGCGGGAGGCACACGGCTTCGCTGTCCGAGCAGCGTCAGCACGTCCAACACCAGCTTGCGCATCCCGGAGAACAGCACCGGGTCCAGGGTGACGACGGCGCGGAAGAGGCTCGGGTCCTTCACGGAGGCGAGCAGCGTCGCCACGCCGCCCATGCTGTGCCCCACGCCGACGATGCCCTCCAGCTTCGCGGCGCGGAGCGCGCCGATGAGGTCATCCGCCATGTCGTTCCAGTCCCGCATCGACAGCGGATCCGAGCCGGGGACGAGGCACCGCGAGCGCACCGTCACGACGTGGAAGCGAGGCTTCAGCCGCTCGATGAGCTGGCGATAGGTGCCTGGGGGAAATCCGTTGGCGTGCGCCAGGTGCAGCACGGGGCCGGTGCCGCCCCAGTCATCCAGTTGAAGGGCCTCGCTCATGCCCCTCCCGGATATCCCGAACAGCCCCGGTTGTCTGCCTCGACGACAGCTCCCCAGGGTGTCCACGAGATGCAGGCAGGCGGCGGCCCCTCGCGCGCCCGCCCGAGCATCCGGAGAAACAGGACCAGCGCCCCCTGGCGATGTCCATCTTCCAAGACGGAGGAGCCCCGGGTCCATGGACGAGCTCATCAACGAAGCCTGGCTGCACGGCGTGGTGACGCTGTTGGTGCGACTGGTGGAGGTCGCCGCCGCGCTCGTCATCTTCACCGGCGCCGCCATCGGCTTCGTGCGCTTCATCCTGGCGGCGGTCCAGAAGGAGCGGACCGATTCCTTCACCCGAATCCGCCTCACCCTCGGCCGCTTCCTCGCGCTGGGGCTGGAGTTCCAGCTCGGCGCGGACCTGCTGCGCACGGCCGTCGCGCCCACGTGGGAGCAGATCGGCCAGGTCGCCGCGGTGGCCGCCATCCGGACCGCCCTCAATTACTTCCTCGGCCGGGAGATTCGCGACGAGCAGCGACAGGACGCACTCGCGCGGGCGGCCCGCCCCTCCTCGGATGAGGTGCCCCCGCGAGAGCAGCCTCCCCTGCGGCGCCCCCCGGGAGCGGACCCCACGTCCCATCCGCCCCACTGAGCCGGGCCTCAGGCGCCGGTGAGGGTGAGGACCACGGGCCCCGCCGTGGCGGTGACGCCCTCGTCCGTGAAGCATCCGGTGACCTGCGTCTGGGCCAGGACGAGCACCATGAGCACATCGGCTCCAGCGAACCGCCCGCTCGACACGGTGCCGGAGTACGTCACCACCACCTCGCCGAGCGGCCGGGCGGAGACGAGGATGCTCACGCTGACGGTGCTGGTGGTGCCGTCATTCCACGTGAGCGTCGACATGGACTGCGTCGAACCGGCCAGACAGCTCAGCTGCCCCGTTCCACCGCCCTGGAGCGACGCGGACAGGAGCGTCAGCGGTGTACCGACACAGGGGCCGAACGTCCCGCTCACACTCGTCGCGATGGTTTGCGGAGTGTTGGTCATGCCCGGCGAGTACCGCGCCTGGAGCGTACCGGGACAGGTCAACAGCACCGCCTCGGCGCGCGAAGGCGAGGCCCAGCCCAGCGCGACGACGACCCACAGCAGAGACAGACTTCCCCACGCACCACGACACCACGAACGATATGACATGCTTCCTCCCAGGACAGACGTGTTCCGGCTCCCAACGGAGCCTCAGAGCAGCCCGATGAGGGTGATGACGGCCGGACCCGCCGTGGCGGTGACCCCCTCCTCGGTGAAGCACCCCAGGAGGTCCGTCTGGAGGAGGGTCAGCGTCCCCGTCGCGGTGGCGCCCTGGAAGCGGCCCGAGGTCACCGTGCCCGCATAGACAGACACCACCTGTCCCGTCGGCCGGGTGTTGAGGGTCTGCGTCATGGAGAGCGTGCTCACGGTGCCGTCGTTCCACGTCAACGTCAGGTTCGCCGTCGTCGAGCTGGTCAGACAGCTCGTCGTCCCCTGCGCCACGCCGGAATAGTCCGCGGAGAGGATGCCGAGCGGCAATCCCACACACGGACCGAACGTGCCCGTCCCGGAGATGGTCATGAAGCGCGGGGTGTTCGTCATGCCGGGCGAGTAGTTCACCGCCATGGTGCCCGGGCAGTTGAGGGTGACGGGTTCAGCGCTCGCGGGCCCCGCATACAGGACGAGCGCCGCGAGAAGAGAGGACAACGACATCAGCCGCGCGCGAATGGCAGACATGAGGGAGCTCCCAGCCCGCGACAGGCCTGAGCGCGGGGACTCCACACCTAACCCCAATGTCCATCACAACCCATTGCACCCTCGTCCCAGGGGCCACGCTCGCACCTGGGGACCGGGCGGGCCCGCTCACCGCCACTGCGGATGTGCGAGCACGCGTGCTTCGACCTCGGGCGTCAGGCTTCCACCGTGCGGAGCCCGCGACGAGGAGCGCGTCCACCGCTCCACCCACCGCTGCCCCAGCGGCGCCACCAGCGACTCGCGCCGCGTGGAGGCCACCGTCGTCTCACCCTTCGTCCCCGTGGACGAGCCCGCACCCACGAAGAACCCCGCCAGCAGCAGCGTCACCCGCGTGGGCGTCGCCGCGCTGTACGTGAGCAACAGCGCACCCTCGCCGTCCTCGCGGCAGTGCCGACGCACCCGCGCGAGCACGCCCTCCGTCCACATGTCCGGGTTCGACGCGGGAGAGAACGGATCGAAATACACCAGGTCCGCCACCGGCAGCGCCCCGTCCAGGAACGGCACCGCGTCCCCCAGGTGCAGCCGCCAGCGAAGGCCCTCCTCCTCCCACACCCCGTCCCGCATCAGCGTCTCGACGGCCGCGCGGAACGGCTGCAGGAACGGGAAGCCCGCCGCGTCCGCCAGCGCCAGCCGCAGGGGCGCCAGGTCCACCTCGAAGCTCACCACCTCCAGCGCCCGCCTCCGCGCCGCGCCCAGCTCCCGCGCGCACGTCAGCGCCGCCACCGCGTTCGTCGCCGCGCCCAGCCCCACGTCGTGGATGACCAGCGTGGGCCCCGGCTGGGACAGCCGCTCCGCCAGCCTCGGCTGCTCGACGTAGAGCCCCAGCGCTTCCTTCCACGGGCCCACCGACGGGTGCATCACCTCGCCATGGCCCAGGTGCCGCACCGCGCGCGAGCCGTTGCGCAGCGTGACCAGCTCGAAGTCCCCGTCGCGCGGGTTGGCCTCCTGGCTCACCCGACCTCCTTGAGCGTCACGTCGCGCGCCGCCGCCTCTTCCTTCAGGTCCTTCGGCGTGGCGATGGCGGCCTTCAGCTCCCGCGCCACCTGGTCGTACGTGCCGGAGAGGATGCCCTCGCGGATGCGGCCCATCAGCTTCTGGTAGTGCCGCACGTTGTGCACCGACAGGAAGCGCGAGCCCAGGTGGTGCTTGCCGCGCATCAGGTGCTGCAGGTACCCGCGCGTGTAGCGCTTGCACACGTAGCAATCACACTCGGCGTCCAGCGGCTCGTCCGCCAGCCGGTACACGGTGCGGGTGATGCGCACCAGCCCCTGGAACGTGTACGCGTAGCCCTGCTGCGCCATCTTCGTGGGGATGATGCAGTCGAACATGTCCACGCCGCGCAGCACCGCCTCGATGAGGTCCGTCGGCGTGCCCACGCCCATCAGGTAGCGAGGCTTGTCCGCGGGCAGCGACGCGGTGGTGCGCAACGTCATCGTCTCGCGCTCCGCCTTCGTCTCGCCCACCGCCAGCCCGCCGATGGCGAACCCGTCGAACGGCAGCTGCGTCAGGAAGGCCGCGCTCTCGTCGCGCAGGTGCGGGAACACGCCGCCCTGGACGATGCCGAACAGCGCCTGCCCGGTGTCCACCTGGTTCTTCGCCGCGAGGCTGCGCACCGCCCAGCGGTGGGTGCGCTCCATCGCCTCGCGCGTGCCCGCCTCGTCCGTGCGCGAGTCGATGCACACGTCCAGCACCATCATGATTTCGGAGTTGATGGACTGCTGCATCGCGATGCTGGACTCGGGGCTGAGCAGCTGCCGGCTGTTGTCGTAGAAGCTGCGGAAGTGCGCGCCCTTCTCCGTGATGAGCCGGTCCTCCGGCAGGGAGAAGATCTGGAACCCGCCCGAGTCCGTCAGCACGCCGCCATCCCACTGCATGAAGGGATGGATGCCGCCGAAGCGCTTGAAGACCTCCGTGCCGGGCCGGAGCATCAGGTGGTAGGTGTTGGCCAGGAGGATGCTGGCCCCGGTCTCCTTCACCTCTTCCATGGCCAGGTGCCGGAAGGCGGCGTGGGTGGCCACCGGCATGAACATGGGCGTGCGGAAGCTGCCGCGCCGGGTGTGGAGGATGCCGGCGCGGGCGCCGGTGGGGTCGGTGGTGACGAGCTCGAAACGGACGGCCATGGGCGGGGCCTTATACCCGCCAATCCCGCCCGACAGTCCATCCCTGTCGCCCGTTCCCCCACCTGCCGGCCGGACAGGGCCCCAAGGCCCCGCCATTCCAGGGCATTTTTCGTCACCTGGCAGGCGTTTCCTCAGGTCACCGCGAGACGGTCCGGAGGCGATTCCACGCTTCCTTGGCCGCTGCGCGTCAATTCCGCTACAACGCCGCCGCCATGTTCAACGTCATCAACGTCTCCAAGGCCTACGGGCCCAAGAAGCTGTTCGAGGAGGTCAACGTGACCTTCTCCCCGGGCCGTCGCTACGGCCTGACCGGTCCCAACGGGGCGGGCAAGTCCACGTTCATGAAGATCCTCGCCGGAGACGAGGAAGCGGACATGGGCAACGTCGTGCGCCCGCGCAAGCTGGGCATCCTGCGCCAGGACCACTTCCGCTACGAGGAGAACCGCGTCCTCGACGTCGTCCTCATGGGCAACAAGCCCCTGTGGGACGCCATGTCGGAGAAGAACCAGCTCTTGGCCAAGTCCGACATCACCGAAGAGGACGGCAACCGGCTGGGTGAGCTGGAGGGCGTCATCGCGGAGGAGGATGGCTACTCGGCGGAGAGCGACGCGGCCACGCTGCTGGCGGGCCTGGGCATCGAGGAGTCGTTCCACGAGGGCCAGATGCGCCAGCTGACGGGCGGCCTCAAGCTGCGCGTGCTGCTCGCCCAGGCGCTGTTCGGCAAGCCCGAGGGGCTGCTGCTCGACGAGCCCACGAACAACCTCGACATCGACTCCATCCGCTGGCTGGAGAACTTCCTGCACGAGTACGAGGGCGTGCTCATCACCATCAGCCACGACCGGCACTTCCTCAACTCCATCTGCACGCACATCGCGGACATCGATTACGAGGCCATCATCCAGTACAACGGTGGCTACGACGACATGGTGCGGCAGAAGGCCCAGCTGCGCACCCGCGTGGAGTCCGAGACGGCGGAGAAGAAGAAGAAGATCGCCCAGCTGCAGGACTTCGTCGCGCGCTTCCACGCCGGCACCCGCGCCTCCCAGGTGCAGAGCCGCATCAAGCAGATCGAGAAGCTCAAGACCGATGACCTGAAGCGCTCCAACATCGCGCGCCCGTTCATCCGCTTCGACCAGAAGGTCGTCAGCGGCAAGCAGACGCTCATGGTGGAGGGCATCAGCAAGTCCTTCGACGGCCAGGCCGTCATCCGGCCCTTCAACGCGCTGGTGTGCAAGGGCGAGAAGGTCTGCGTCATCGGCCGCAACGGCGTGGGCAAGTCCACCCTGGTGCGCATGCTCGCCGGCCAGCTGGAGCCGGACACGGGCAAGATCGGCTGGGGCCACCAGGCCTCCGTGGGCTACCTGCCGCAGGACCACCACGGCGTCGTGCGCAAGGGCACCACCTGCTTCGGCTGGCTGCGGGACCTGCACGACAAGCTCACCAACGAGGAGATCTCCGGCGTGCTGGGCCGCATGCTCTTCTCCGGTGAGGAGCGCATGAAGAACACGGACACCCTCTCCGGTGGTGAGACGGTGCGCCTGTTGCTCTCCAAGCTGATGATCATGCAGGACAACGTCCTGGTGCTCGACGAGCCCACCAACCACCTGGACCTGGAGTCCATCTCCGCGCTCGCCGAGGGCCTGCAGAAGTACGAGGGCACCGTCATCGTCGTGACGCACGACCAGGAGCTCATCTCCGAGGTGGCCACGCGCATCTGGTCGCTCCAGGCCGGCCAGGAGGTGCTCGACTTCAACGGCCCCTACTCGGAGTTCCGCGAGAAGCACGCGGACGTCACGGCCCACCGCCGCTGACGCACCGCTTCTTCGAGTCGAAGCGCCGGGGCCCTCACACCCCGGCGCTTGGCCCGCCCCGCGGAGGCTTGATAGAGGCCCGGCCATGGCTGAAGGCCCTTCCCCCGCACCGCAGGCCGCGCTCCTCGCGATGGAGGAGCACCGCACCGCGCTCACCGGACACTGCTACCGGATGCTCGGCTCCATCGCCGAGGCCGAGGACGCCGTCCAGGAGACCTTCGTGCGCGCGCTCGGCCACCTGGAGCACTTCGAGGGGCGCTCCAGCGCGCGCACGTGGCTGTACCGCATCGCCACCCACCGCTGCATCGACGTGCTCCAGGAGCGCGCCCACCGCGTGCGGCCCATGGAGCTGGGGCCGCCGGGCCCGCTGGACGCGCCCCTGGGCGAGCGCCCCGGGGAGGAGTGGCTGGAGCCCGTGCCGGACGCGCTCGTGGTGCCGAGCCACGCCACGCCCTCGGAGCTGGTGATGATGCGCCAGAGCATCCGGCTGGCCTTCGTCGCCGCGCTCCAGCACCTGCCGCCCCGGCAGCGCGCGGCGCTGCTGCTCACGGAGGTGCTGGACTGGTCCGCCGCCGAGGTCGCCGACGCGCTGGAGCTGACGGTGCCCGCCGTCAACAGCGCGCTGCAGCGGGCCCGCGCCACGCTGGCCACCAAGGACGTGAGCACGCCCAGGGAGCCACTGTCAGAGACACAGGCCTCGCTGGTGGACCGGTACGTGGACGCGTTCGAGCGCTACGACATGGCCGCGCTCACCGCCCTGCTCCACCAGGAGGTCAACATGTCCATGCCTCCGCTCGCGCTCTGGGTGCGCGGCCCGGAGCAGGTGGCCCTGTGGATGGAGGGACGGGGCGCGGCGTGCCGGGGCTCGCGGCTGGTGCCTGTGTCCGCCAACGGGGCCCCCGCGTTCGGCCAGTACAAGCCGGGCGGCCCGGACGGGACGCTCACCCCGTGGGCGCTCAACGTGCTCGAAATCGAGGGGGAGCGCATCGTCGGGCTCAACTACTTCCTCGACGCGAAGACGCTCTTCCCGCGCTTCGGGCTGCCCCCCTTCCTGCCGGCGCGCTGAGGGCCCGGGCCTTTTTCTGGGGGGCACCGATGATTCCGGGCCCCCTTGTCCGTCCATGCCAGGGAACCCACCCGAGGTGGAGGCATCCATGGCCATGACCGGCTCGCGCAAGCTCTTCGTCAACCTGCCCGTGAAGGACCTGAAGCGCACGAATGCGTTCTTCACGAAGCTGGGCTTCACGTTCGATGCCCGCTTCTGTGATGACCACGCGACGTGCATGGTGGTCAGCGAAGAGGCCTTCGTGATGCTGCTCACGGAGGCGCGCTTCCAGGACTTCAGCAAGAAGGCCCTGTGCGACACGCGCACGACGGCCGAGGGCATCTTCGCGCTGTCGGCCTCCAGCCGCGAGGACGTGGACCGGATGGTGAGGACGGCGGTGGCGTCCGGCGGCTCGACGGCGGGGGAGCCCCAGGACCACGGCTTCATGTACGGCTGGAGCTTCTTCGACCCGGATGGCCATCACTGGGAGGTCATCCACATGGACCTGAGCGCGCTGCCGCACTGAGGCTCAGCCGGACTGCCCGAGGGAGGGATTGAGCGCGCGGAAGCGGGCCTCCAGCTCCTCGGACATCTGGGCGACGGTGGTGCCCTCCAGGCTCTTCTTCAGCGCGGCCTCCGCGCGGCCGAAGACGCCTTCCAGGTACTCGGCCACGCACGGGCCGATGGTGCAGTCCGGCGCGGGGCCCACGGGGTGACGGCCGAAGAGCTCGCCCTCCTCCACCGACTCGTAGATGTCGCGGAGGGTGATGGCGTCGGGGCTGCGGGCCAGCGTCACGCCGCCCCGCGCGCCGCGCTTCGTCTCGATGAGCCCCGAGCGCGCCAGGTCGCCCAGGAGCCGCCGCACCACGACGGGGTTCGTCTGGATGCTGCGCGCCATGACCTCGGACGTGAGCGGACCCTCCGCCTTCGCCGAGCACTTCGCGAGCATCGCGACGATGTGCGCCGCCATGGTGAATCGGCTGTTCACTCACCCTCCGGGCTGGGATGCAGACACCTCCAGGTTACCTATCGTCCGCCCTGGCGGCGTGCAACCCGGCAAACCCCGGCCCTGGGGCGTCCGCCCGCTTCCGGACGGGCCTCAGCGAGACGTCCTGCGCAGGAAGAAGACGCCCAGGCCCAGGCCGGCGGCCCACTTGGCGGCGGCGGCCAGGGGCGTCTGCCCGAGCTTCGGGGGCGTGTTGGTGACGGGCTGACCCGTGGCGGGGTCCAGTTGGGGGCGGAAGTCGCGCGAGCCAGGCAGGCCCGCGCCGCCCTCCTCCAGCTCCGTCTTGGTGGCCGTCAGGGCCTTGCCCTGCCCCGGCACGCGCTGGCCCGGCGCCTTCCCCTCCGGGGAGCGCTGCTCGAGGATGGCGTTGATCTCGGCGCCCAGCAGCACCACCTGCGAGGACAGCCACATCCACAGGAGGAGCACGATGACGCCGCCGATGGCGCCGTAGTTCACGTCGTACTTGCCGAAGTTGGCCACGTACTTGGAGAAGGCCCAGGACGCGGCCACCCAGATGAGCACGCCCACGACGGAGCCCGGGGTGATGAACCGGAACTTCTGCTTCGCGTTGGGCAGGACGTAATAGAGCACCGCCCACAGGAACATCATCAGCAGGCCCGCCACCGGGAGGCGCAGCCACAGCGCCACGGTGGACACGGGCCCGGGCAGCTTGCTCGCCAGCGCGGGCGTGGCCACCGCCGCCAGCGCCGCGACGATGGCGACCACCGCGGCGATCAGCGTCGTGGAGACAGCGATGAGCCGCAGCTTCCACACCGGCCGCGTCTCCTCGACGCCGTAGGCGGTGTTGAGCGCGTTGATCAACGCGACGATGCCGCCGGACGCCGCCCAGATGGCGCCCACGCCGCCCACCGTGAGCAGGCCCACGGGGTTGCTGCTGGCGAGCGACTCGATGCGCTGGCTCAGGATGGCGGTGACCTCCTTGGGGGCCACCTTGCCCAGCTCCTGGATGAGCACCTGCGCCTGGTTGGGGTCGATGATGACGCCCGCGAGTGACACCAGGAACAGCAGGAACGGGAACAGCGCGAGGATGGCGCGGAACGTCAACGCTCCCGCGACGTCGCCCACGTCATCGCGTTTCCATTCGTCCTTCAGGAGCTTGAAGAACTCCAGCCATCCCATGCCCTTGCCCGGCAAGACCATCGCGCAGTCCTCATCCCATGGAAGTCCCAGGGGATATTGGCCATGCGCGCCCTCGGTGGCGCCCCTGCCCGGAAGGACAGCCTCCTCGCCCGCTCCCCCAGGGAGGACGCCCGCGGGCAGGCATCCAGGGGAGCGCTCGCGAAGGAGGGCGCCTGGCTCAGCCCGCGGAGCGCTGTGCCGCGTCGCCGCTGGAGAGGCGGGCGTGGGCCTGGGCGAGCAGTTCGTAGGAGCGCAGCCGCGCGGTGTGGTCGAAGATCTGCGAGGTGACCATCAGCTCGTCGGGCTGGACCTCCGCGATGAAGGAGCGCAGCCCCTCCTCGACCTGCTGTGGGTTGCCGACGATGGAGCAGGCGAGCATGGACTCCACCTCCGCCAGCTCGTACTCGGTGATGCGCCCGTCCATGCTGTCCACCGGAGGCGGCAGCTGGCCGGGGCGTCCGCGGCGCAGGTTGATGAAGGCCTGCAGGAGTGACGTGAACAGCTTCTGGGCCTCCGGCTCCGTGTCGGCCGCGAAGACGTTGAGGCCGACCATGGCGTAGGGCTTGTCGAGCGCCGCGGAGGGGCGGAAGTTGGCGCGGTACACGCGCAGGGCGGACAAGAGCTGCTGGGGCGCGAAGTGCGAGGCGAACGCGTACGGCAGGCCCATGACGGCGGCGAGCTGAGCGCCGAAGAGGCTGGAGCCGAGGATCCACAAGGGCACCTTGAGCCCCATGCCCGGCACGGCGCGCACGGCCTGTTGGGGTTCGGGGTCCTGGAAGTAGGCCTGGAGTTCGGCGACGTCCTGGGGGAACGCGTCGGAGGTGTCCACGCGGCTGCGGCGCAGGGCGGAGGCGGTGCGTTGGTCGGTGCCGGGGGCGCGGCCCAGGCCCAGGTCGATGCGACCGGGGTACAGGGTTTCGAGCGTGCCGAACTGCTCGGCGATGACGAGGGGCGAGTGATTGGGCAGCATGATGCCGCCGGCGCCCACGCGGATGCTCGAGGTGCCCTGCGCGACATGGCCGATGACGACGGCGGTGGCCGCGCTGGCGATGCCGGTCATGTTGTGGTGCTCGGCCAGCCAGAAGCGCCGGTAGCCCCAGCGCTCCGCGTGCCGGGCCAGGTCCAGCGTGGAGCGCAGGGCGTCCGCCGCGTCGCTGCCCTGGCGGATGGGGGAGAGGTCGAGAACGGAGAAGGGAATCATCGGAGGACCTCAGGGCGCGCACGCGCAACGAGGGACGGGCCCGTCCCTTCCCGGGCGGCGCCATCCCCGGAAAGCCCTTGCGTTAACGCAGGGCGCGCTCCCGTGCACGGGAAACGCAGGAGGGCTCGGACGCCCCCCTCGTCACCGCGTCGTCGGGGGCGACTCGAAGCGGTGGGGGGCGAAGAGCCCGGCCCGCTCGTGGTTGCGCACCCAGGGTCGCTCGCCCTTGTCCAGGGACACCGTCTCCTTCAACAGCCCCTGCTCGTACTCGTAATGCTGCTGGATGCGGTAGGTGTCGAAGGGCGCGAAGGAGCTCAGCTCCGGGTGGAACACCAGCTTCGCCTCCCGGAATGCGCGGTCGGTCGTCCCCTCGCCCGGGCCCAGCGTGGAGACCAGCTTCAGCGCCACGCTCCCCGAGGACTCCACCGCCCCCAGGTCGACCCGGAAGAACATCGTCTGCTCCCGCGGACCCGCGCTCCCGTCATAGTCCGGGTGCCGCCGACGCAGGTGCTTCACCGACTCCCAGTGGTTCCCGAAGCGGCGCTGCTCCACCGTGAACTCGTAGTCGAACGCCGGCACCCGCTTCCACGCTCCCTCCTCGAAGCGCTCCGCCTGCGCCTCGCCCACCCACAACAACGTGACCTCCGGCTCCGGCCCCTTCTCCGCGCGCAAGGGCAACGCGCCCGGAACGGTGCTGGCGCAAGCAAAGGTGAACAGCAACCACGCGACGACGACCCAACGCTTCATGGGAGGCAACCTCCTCGGACTCGATGGCGCGACATGCGCGAGCCCCACCATGCGTCCGTCCTCCCCCATCAACAATGCGAGGAAACGCAACCCATCGTTGTAGAATCCGCAACGATGAACCTCAACCACCTGACCGTCTTCCTCGCGGTGGCGCAGACGCGCGGCTACACCCAGGCCGCGAAGCGGCTCGGCGTGGACAAGGGGCACGTGAGCCGGGTGGTCCGCGCGCTCGAGGCCGAGCTGGGCGTGGTCCTGCTCACCCGGACCACCCGCGCGGTGGCGCTGACCGTCGCCGGAGAGCAGCTCCTTTCGCGCATCGCCGAGCCCCTCGCCGCGCTCGAATCCGCCACGACCTCGCTGGAGGACCGGCCCGTGACACCCTCGGGGCTGGTGACGGTGACGACGACGCCGGACCTGGGCCGCACCGTGGTGGCTCCCCTGGTGGCCGCCTTCCGCGCGCGCTACCCGCTGGTCCGGGTGCGGCTCGTCCTGGAGTCCTCCGTGGTGGCGCTCGCGGCGACGCGCTCGGACCTGGCCCTGCGGGTGGGCACGCTGCGCCCCGGGCCGTACAAGGCACGCAAGCTGGGCACCCTGGAGGCGGGCTTCTTCGCCTCGCCCCGCTACCTGGCCTCACGCGGGAGCATGAAGTCCGTGAGCGAGCTGGCCCGGCATGACGGCCTGTGGCCCTCCACCCAACCGGGGCGCAAGAGCTTCGCCGCGAAGAAGGACTCGCCTCCCGCGGCCGTCGAGTGCGAGGACTTCGGCGCCCTGCTGGAGCTGGCCCGGAACGCGGGCGGCGTGGCGCTGTTGCCCACGTTCCTCGCCGCGCGGGACGTGGCGCAGGGAACGCTCGTTCGGGTGCTGTCGGACCTCACCTTCCCCGGCACCCCACTCTCCCTCGTCACCCTCCCCGAGCGCCCCCTCGCGCCCCGCGTGGTCGCGATGCGAGACTTCCTCATCGAGCACGTTCCGACGGCGCTCACGATGAAGCCCCATTGAGCCTTCGAGCCCCATGTCCGACGAGATCACCCAACAACAGATGGTGGAGCAGCTCCGCGCGCTCGGCGTGCGCGAGGCGGGCGTGCTCCTGGTCCACACGTCCTTCCGGGCCGTGCGCCCCGTGGAAGGCGGTCCGCTCGGCCTGGTGGCCGCCCTGCGCGCGGCCCTCGGACCTCGCGGGACGTTGGTGATGCCGACGATGACCGATGGCGAGTCCGTCTTCGACCCGCGCTCCACGCCCACCACGGACATGGGCATCACCGCGGAGCTGTTCTGGCGCCAGCCGGGCGTGGTGCGCAGCACGCATCCGGGCGGCTCGTTCGCCGCGGCGGGTCCCCACGCGGTGGAGATCTGCCGTCCCCAGCCCCTGTCTCCGCCGCACGGCCCCGACAGCCCCGTGGGTCAGGTGCACGCGCTGGGTGGACAGGTCCTGCTCCTCGGCGTGACGCACAGCGAGGACACCACGCTGCACCTCGCCGAGTCGCTCGCGGGTGTGCCCTACTCCATCTCCCATCCCTGCGTCGTCGAGGTCGACGGTGTCGCGAGCACGGTGGACATCGCCGAGACGGACCACTGCTGCATCGGCTTCCGCCGCGCCGACGCGTGGCTCCGGGCTCGGGGACTGCAACGTGAAGGCAAGGTGGGCCACGCCGACGCGCGACTGGCGGACGCGCGGGACATCGTCGCCGTCGCGCTGGAGCAGCTCGCCGCGGACCCGCTCGTCTTCCTCTGCGGGCCAGACGCCGGCTGCGAGGAGTGCACGCTCGCCCGTGACAGCGTCTCGCGCTGAGTGCCCCGCACCCGGAAGCACGGCGCCCGACGCTCGCGCGCCCGAGTGAGCACAGGCGATCACCCCGGGTGTCGCCGAAGCGACAGGCACCAACTCCCGCGCGGAATGCACGTGCCACGCGCGCCCGAGTGACCTCAATAGCTGCGCGCTTCGAAGCGCGTCAGCATTGGGGGAACAAGGATGAAGAAGAATCGTGGGAAGGTCGGCTGGGTGTTCCTGGCCACCAGTCTTGCCATGGCGCAGGGGGCCTGCTCGAAGAGCAAGGACAGCGGCCCGAACATCAACCAGAACCAGACGAAGGACGGCCCCGCGGACCAGGGCCCGGACCTGCCGCGCCTGACGGGTGGCGACAGCACCCGGGGCCAGCAGGTGTTCCGCTTCGAGACCTTCGGCAACGAGGGCTTCTGGACGGACGCGGTGCGCCTGCCCGCGGGCATCGTCGCCGCGCGGCTCACCCCGGTGCAGGCGCTGCAGGCGGGCCTCAGCGTCAACGTGGACGCGCTCGATGACGCCACCAAGGCCGCCGTCGCGGCGGAGCTGGCCTCACAGGGCACCAGCGGTCCGCTGCTCAATGACCCGGCCACCACCGTGGCGCTCATCAACGCCAACGCGGTGATTGGCGTCGTGGTCAAGGACACCAACGGGGACGGCAAGCTGGACGTCGCCAGCGGCGACAAGGTGGGCGTGTCCTGCGCGCTGTGCCACGCCATCACGGATGGCTCGGTGGTGAAGTCGACCAACAACCTGGGCGGCGGCTCCGTCGGCAAGCAGATCGACGGCCCCACGCCGCACAACCTCAACGTGGGCGGCATCTTCGCGGTGGCGGCCAACACGCGCGCGCTCTACCCGCTCCTCCAGGTGAAGCTGACCGCCAACGGCGACAAGTCCATCGGCCGCGCCCCCTCGGAGCAGGGCCTCACGGAGAAGTCCACGGAGGCGGAGGTCGACGCCTTCGTCAGCAACCCGGCCTTCTACCCGCTGGGCTCGTTCGACGACGCGCCGGACGGCACGGGCGCGCAGCAGCACATCGCGTCGTTCTTCCGCACGGACCTGGCCGCGCCCTGGGGCACGCCCGGCGACATCGCGCGGCTCGAGAACTTCAACAACCTCGTCTACACCGTGCTGCTGGACCTCACGAGCCTGGTGACGCCCGGGGGGCGCACCTTCCTCCAGGCCCTGGGCGGCAAGGCCGCGGGCACCGAGCTGGCGGACGACTACCTGGCCATCCTCAAGGAGACGCAGGTGGTGGGCAAGGGAGGCGTGGTCGGCGAGGGCTTCCCGTACATCACCGCGACGGCCGTCCCCGCCGACCAGGTCGGCACCGAGGCCGCGCCCGTGGGCCTGCGCGTGGACGAGAGCGCGCTGAGGGACCTCAACGCGTACACCGACAGCCTCCAGGCGCCCGCACCGGTCGCCTTCGACGCCACCCGCGCCGAGCGTGGGCGCGAGCAGTTCACCGCGCGCTGCACCAACTGCCACAACGTGGACCAGAGCAAGCGCGTCCCGTCCTTCATCGTGCCGATGAAGAGCATCTACCCGGGCTACAACCCGACGGTGCTCGCCGAGCGCCCCGTGGAGCCCGGCATCCGGACCATCGCCTTCGCGCCCATCCAGGACGACCCGACCACCATCTTCGACGACAAGACGGTCATCGTGGAGGCCAGCCGCCGCGGTGAGCCGCGTGGCTCCGCCCTGCCCCTGCTGTTGGACCTGGGGCGCAAGGACCGCTTCCTCCACGACAGCGAGGTCGCCGGGCTGGACTCGCTGCTGGACCCCGCGCGCGGCGACAAGGCACCCCACCCCGTCTACGTGCAGGACGCCACGCAGCGGGGTGACCTGGTGGAGTTCCTCAAGAGCCTGTAGCCGCGAGTCCAGCGGGCGTCAGTCGCCTTCCACGTCCCGCTTCAGCTTCGACAGGAGGCCCACCGCCTCCCGTGCATAGGGGGAGATCCACCGCTCGTGGATCTCCTGGAAGGGCGTGACGTCGAGGTAGTTCCAGCGCGTGCGCCCTTCCTTCACCGCGATGACCAGGCCCGCGCGCTCCAGCACCTTCAGGTGCTGCATCACCGTGCACCGGTCCAGCGAGCCCTCGAACCGCTCGCACAGGTCCCCCGTCGTCCGCGGCGCCTCCTTCAACAAGTCCAGCATCGCCCGCCTCCGCGAGTCCGCCAGCGCCTTGAAGATGAGGTCATCCCGCTCCGCCCTCGACATGTTATAATTCTATAACATATTGTCCGGCCGAAACCCAGCGAGAGGAGCAACGAGATGGAGCCCAGGTTCCAGGTGCAGCTGAAGGTCCAGAAGCCGGTGGCGCAGGTGTTCGACGCGGTGGTGGACCCGCGCAAGCTCAGCGGCTACTTCGTCCAGACCGCGAGCGGGCCGCTGGTGGCGGGCACGACGGTGAAGTGGAGCTTCGCGGAGGTGCCGGGCGAGCACGACGTCGTCGTCCGCGAGGTGGAGAAGGACGCCCGGCTCGTCTTCGAGTGGGAGGCGGGCCCGGGCGGCTATCAGATTCGGGTGGAGATGCGCTTCACGCCCATCGATGCCGGCAACACCATGGTCCAGATTCGCGAGTCCGGCTGGAAGGACACCCCGGCGGACGTCCAGGCGTCCTACGGCAACTGCGGCGGCTGGATGCACATGATGTCGTGCCTCAAGGCCTACCTCGAGTACGGCATCAACCTGCGCGCGGGCGGAGCGATGTGAGCGGGCCCGTCGCCCGCCCACCCGTCAAGGCGACGACTACAGCGAGGGCAGCACCTGCGCGTCCTTCAGCCGGGGGGCGCGCAGGTCCTTCGGGGACATGAGCGGCTCCGTCACCGGCCAGGGGATGGCGAGGTCCGGGTCGTCCCACGCGATGCAGCGCTCGACCTCCGGCGCGTACAGCGTGGTGCACTTGTAATGGAAGTCCGCGGTGGCGCTCGTCACGCAGAAGCCGTGCGCGAAGCCCGGCGGAATCCAGAGCTGCCGGCGGTTCTCCGCGGACAGCTCCACGCCCACCCACCGGCCGAACGTCGGCGAGCCGCGCCGCACGTCCACGGCCACGTCGAACACGCTGCCGGCGAGCACCTGCACCAGCTTCCCCTGCCCCTGCGGCTCCTGGAAGTGCAGACCGCGCAGGGTGCCCTTCGCCGAGCGTGAGTAGTTGTCCTGCACGAAGGGCCCGGGGATGCCGGCGTCCGCGTAGCGCTTCGCGTGGAACAGCTCCATGAAGAAGCCCCGGTCGTCACCGAAGACCTTGGGCTCGAGCAGCAGCAGCTCCGGAATCTCCTGGGGGATGACCTTCACGACACCGCCCCCCGGTTCTCCGCGACGGCCAGCAGGTACTCGCCGTACTCGTTCTTGCGCATCGGCTCGGCGAGCGCCACCAGCTGTTTCGCGTCGATGTAGCCCATCCGGTACGCAATCTCCTCGGGACACGACACCTTGAGGCCCTGCCGCCGCTCGATGACCTCGATGAAGTTGGAGGCCTCCATCAGCGAGCTGTGCGTGCCCGTGTCCAGCCACGCATAGCCGCGCCCCATCAGCTCCACGTCGAGCTGGCCCCGGCGCAGGTACTCGATGTTGACGTCGGTGATCTCCAGCTCGCCGCGCGGGCTCGGCTTGAGCTGCGCGGCGATGTCGAGCACCTGGTTGTCGTAGAAGTACAGCCCGGTGACGGCGTAGCTGGACTTGGGCTTCGCCGGCTTCTCCTCCAGGCTCACCGCGCGGTTCTTCGCGTCCAGCTCGACGACGCCGTAGCGCTGCGGGTCCTTCACGTAATAGCCGAACACGGTGGCGCCGGAGGACGTGCGGCGCGCGGCGTCGCGCACCAGGTTGCTGAGCCCGTGGCCGTAGAAGATGTTGTCGCCCAGGATGAGCGACACCGGGTCCTTGCCCACGAAGTCGCGGCCGATGATGAACGCCTGGGCCAGGCCCTCGGGCCGGGGCTGCTCGGCGTACTCGAAGCGCATGCCCCACTGCGAGCCATCCCCCAACAGCTCCCGGAAGCGCGGCAGGTCCTGCGGCGTGGAGATGATGAGCACGTCGCGGATGCCCGCCAGCATCAGCGTGCTGAGCGGGTAGTAGATCATCGGCTTGTCGTGCACCGGGAGCAGCTGCTTGCTGACCACGCGGGTCAGCGGATACAGCCGGGTGCCCGAGCCGCCGGCGAGGATGATGCCCTTCATGTCCACCTCTCCACGTCAGTGCCCCCGCGCGGCCTTCCACGTGGCGTGGAAGCGCGCGAGCGACTCGGCCAGCTCCAGGGGCTTCGCCTCGAGCTGGGTGCGAACCTTGTCCGTCCTCAGTCCCCCCTTCAGCGGACGGGGGCTGGGCAGCTTCAGCTCCGCCATGCGCGTGGGGACGATGAGCTTCGGGTCGAACCCGAACACCTCGCACAGCGCCCGGCCGTAGGCCACCCGGTCCACCACGGCGGCGCCGCAGGTGTTCCAGACGCCGCCGAGCTTGCGCTCTCCCAGCTCCACCAGCATGGCCGCCACGCTGTCCGCGAGGCTGGGCGAGACGACCTGGTCCTCGAAGAGCTTCGCGGGCTGGCCCTTCTCCAGATTCGTCACCAGCCACGCGCCGAAGTTGAGCCGCCCCTCCACCGGAGGCCAGCCGTACACCACCGCCGTCCGGGCGATGGCGCAGCCGGGCGCGAGCACGCGCGCCGCCTGCTCACCCATGTGCTTGGTCACCGCGTAGACGCCGCGCGGGTTGGGCACGGCGTCCTCGTCGTACGGGCCCGCCTCGCCGTCGAAGACGTAGTCGGTGGACACGTGCACCAGGTGCGCCCCGGCCTTGCGAGCGCCCCGCGCGACGAACTCGGTGGCGCGCACGTTGCCCGCGTAGGCGGCCTCCGGGTCCTTCTCGCAGGCGTCCACCTCCGTCATGGAGGCGCAGTGGATGACGACCTCGGGCGCCGCGGCCTCCAGCGCCGAGGCCACCTCCGCCTCGCGCGTCAGGTCCACCGCCACGTAGCCATACGCGCCGCCGGTGCGCCGGGGACCTCGCCCCAGGCCCACCACGGTGTGGCCGCGCTGCTCCAACTGCAGACAGGCGCGGCTGCCCACCAGTCCATTCGAGCCCGTGACGAGCACACGCATGTCACGCCCTCCCCTGGAGGCGGTGCTGGTACTGCGTCTCGAAGTACTGGCGATACGCGCCGCTCATCACGCGGCCCCACCACGCCGGGTGGTCCACGTACCAGCGCACCGTCTGGGCCAGGCCCTCCTCGAAGGTGTGCGCGGGCGTCCAGCCCAGCTCCGCGCGAATCTTCGACGGGTCAATGGCGTATCTCCGGTCATGTCCCGGCCGGTCCTTGACGTACTGGATGAGCGACTCGGGCTTGCCCACGAGGCCGAGGATGGCCTTCACGATGTCGATGTTGCGCCGCTCCGCGCCGCCGCCGATGTTGTAGACCTCGCCCGCGCGGCCCTTCTCCAGCGCGAGCAGCAGCGCCCGGCAGTGGTCCTCCACGTGGAGCCAGTCGCGCACGTTGGCGCCGTCGCCGTACACCGGCAGGGGCTTGTCGTGCAGCGCGTTGACCACCATGAGCGGGATGAGCTTCTCGGGGAACTGGTAGCGGCCGTAGTTGTTCGAGCAGCGCGTCACCACCACGTCCATCTTGAACGTGTGGTGGTAGGCGAGCGCCACCAGGTCCGAGCTCGTCTTGCTGGCCGAGTACGGGCTGGAGGGGTTGAGCGGCGAGGACTCGGTGAAGGCGCCCGTGGGGCCGAGCGAGCCGTAGACCTCGTCGGTGGACACCATGACGAAGCGCTGGATGCCGCGCGCGCGGCTGGCCTCGAGCAGCCGCTGGGTGCCCAACACGTTGGTGGTGACGAAGACCTCGGGACCGAGGATGGAGCGGTCCACGTGGCTCTCGGCCGCCAGGTGCAGCACGGCGTCGATGGCGTGCACGGACATCAGGTGCTCCACCAGCTCGCGGTTGCCGATGTCGCCGCGGACGAAGACGTGGCGGGGGTCGCCCTCCAGGTCGGAGAGGTTCTCCAGGTTGCCCGCGTACGTCAGCTGGTCGAGATTGAGCACCGTCCAGTCGGGTCGCTCGCGTCGCAGGTACCGCACGAGGTTGGAGCCGATGAAGCCACACCCTCCTGTCACCATTACGTTCATGTGCCGCGGGCCTCGGGTGCTCAGAGAGGGTGCCTGCGTATCGGAGAGGTTCTTGACGGTCAAGGCGCCAGGGGCCTCGGGCTTGTGTGCTCCCCCTCGCGGCGCTAAGGGAGCCTCCGCGTGAGTGAATCCAGACGCAGCCCCCCGACGACGGGTCTCCCGGCGGTCCACCAGCTCCTGCCCCGGCTCGCCTGGGGCGACGCGGTGGGCAACCAGGTGCGCTACCTCCAGGACCTGCTGCGTCGCTGGGGCCACGCGTCGGACATCTACGCCGAGGACTGGGACGACGCCTGCAAGGACCAGGTCCGCCCCGCGCGCGAGTACGCGAAAGACGCCCGCCCGGACTCCCTCCTGCTGGTGCACCACAGCTTCCAGTCGCGGCTGGTGCCGCTCATCGCCCGGGCGCCTGGTCGCAAGGTGCTCGTGTACCACAACGTGACGCCCGCCCGGCTGTTCGAGGGGTTCGAGCGGAAGGTGGCCGCCGCGTGCGACGCGGCCCGGGAGGAGCTGCTGGAGCTGCGGCCGCACATCGAGCGGGCGTTCGGCTACTCGCGCTTCAGCGCGGAGGAGCTGGTGGCCGCGGGCTACGGCTCCGTGGCGACGCTGCCCTTCGCCATCGACTGGAGTGCGTTCGACACGGCCCCGGACCCGGCGCTGCTCGCGGAGCTGGGTGATGGGTGCGCGAACGTCCTCTTCGTGGGACGCGCGGTGCCGAGCAAGAAGGTGGATGACGTGCTGCGCGTCTTCACCGCGTACCAGCGGCTGTACCAACCGAGGAGCCGACTGGTGGTCGCGGGGTACCTGCATCGGGACGGGGCCTATGGTGCGTATCTGCACGGGCTCAAGGAGGTGCTCGGCGCGGAGCGGGTGCTGTTCCTGGGGCGCGTGAGTCCGGCGCAGCTCTCCGCGTGCTTCAGGACGGCGTCCGCGTACCTGTCGATGAGCCGGCACGAGGGCTTCGGTGTGCCCTTGTTGGAGGCGATGTACCGCGACGTGCCCGTGGTGGCGTATGGAGCCGCGGCGGTTCCGGAGACGATGGGTGGCGCGGGGCTGGCCACGCTGACGGATGCGCCGGAAGAGGTGGCGCAGTTGCTCGCCGTGCTGGACCGCAACCCCGCCCTGCGCGCGGAGGTGCTCCAGGGACAGCGCGCCCGGCTGGCGTCGCTCTCACAGGAGAGCGTGGCCGAGCAGGTGCGCCAGGCGTTCGAGGCGCTGCTCACGGCGCGCCCGAGCGGGCCCTCGCTGGGACACGAGAAGGCTGCTGTCGACGTGGTGTGTCCCGCGTTCACCGTGCGCCCCGAGGACGCCTCGTCGCGACTGGCGCGGCGACTGGTGGAGCGGTTGCCCGGAGCACGGGTGCTGGCGTTGCGGCCTCGGGGACAGGAGGCGTCCACCACGCTGGGGCCCGAGGACGTGGAGGGGGTGCCCGTGTGGCACTTCACGCCGGACCAGCCGGTGAGCCCGGGCCCTGATGCGCTGCCTGGGTCCTCGTCGCTGGAGACCGCGGCGCGCGTGTCCGCGGCGCCGGTGGTGCTGTTGGGAGTGGAGACGTTGGTGGCGCAGGCGCTCCTGCCGCACGTGGGAGCCAGGGCCTGTGGCACGCATGTTCCGTCGGCGCCGTCGACGGTGTTGGAGCCCGCGCGTCGTCAGTTGGAAGCGCGGCTGGTCGCCATGGAGCCTGCGCATCCGGAGCAGGCCGTGACGGCGTTGGTAGAGGCACTTTCTTCTGCCCGAGGTGGCTCGAATGCGCGCTGAGGACTTGTTGACCCGGGCGCCCTCCGCCGAGACGGTGGCGAGGGAGACCCAGAAGCTTCCGGAGCCCTCGGACGAGGCGAGGGAGTCGCTTCGCCAGGTGCTCGAGGCGTCCGCGAGGCCGGCGGTCACCACGCCCTGGCCCGCGCTGCTCACCGAGGCGCGCGGGAAGATGGACAGTCGCTACGCGGGCCCGGTGACGTCGCACCGCGGCGGCGTGACGGGGCCGGCGCTGGTGCTGGCGAAGCGCGCCTTCCGGCTCGTGTTCCAGCCGTTCATCAACGAGGCGCTGCGCAAGCAGGTGGAGTTCAACGAGTCCATCCTCGATGCGCTGGCGACGATTCACGACGTGCAGCGTGAGCACGCTCGGACCCAGGCCACCTGGCGGCAGGACGTCGAGCGGCGGCTCGCGCGCATCGAGGAGGCCGCGCGCGGAAGCGGCACGCAGGCGCAGTCCGCGTCGGCGCAAGGCAACGCGCGCGAGGTGGCTCAGGACGCGCCTGCGTTCACGTCACCGCAAGGCAGCGACGCGATGGATTCGTCTCGGACGTCGGAGCCCATCGCCAAGGGCACCGGCGCAGCCACGCCACGTCCGTCCGCCGACACTTCGCGACGTCGCCGTTCGGGTAAACGGTAGCCCTTCGCTTCCGAGGTCTTCGTGCGCATCTGCCTGGTCCGCCGAGCGCTGCCTGTCAGCCCCGCCGAGGGCATCGGCCACCATGCCCTGCCGATGAGCCGCGCGCTCGCGGCCTCGGGCCATGAGGTGCATCTGCTCACCGCACCGCATCCGGCCCTCGAACAGACACGGGCGCTGCTGCCCGGCGTCCGCATCCACACCGTACCGTCCGAGCTGACGCCGGGGTTCGCGGGGGCCTTCCCCTTCCCGCCCCTGCGTCACTCGATGGCGGTGTATCTCGCGCTGCGCGAGCTGCACGCGAGCCACCCCTTCGACGTCATCGAGTTCCCCGAGTTCGAGGGAGAGGGCTACTTCTCGCTCCGCGCCCGACGCACCCTGGGCCACTTCGCTTCCGCCGTGCTCGCGGTGCGGCTGCATGGCCCCACCCACGAAGCCCGTGCGCTCAATCGCGTCGCCACGATGGACATGGGCGCGGCCCAGCTGGAGCACCTGGAGGACACGTCCATTCGCGAGGCGGACCTGCTGCTGTCCCCCACTCGCGCCCTGCTCGCGCAGGTGAGCACCCGGCTGAAGCTCGACACACGGGGTGTCGTGGTGCCCCCGCCGTTCGTCGCGCGAAACGACGCCTCCCCGACCCGGCGCACGCAGACGCCTCGGCCACGCGTCGTGTATGCCGGCCGGCTCGAGTATCGCGCGGGCCTCCACCTCCTCATCGAGGCCATGCAGGCGCTCTTCGAGCGAGGCGTGGACGCGGAGCTCCGCCTCATCGGAGACGACACCGAGACCGGCCCCTTCGGGCGCTCCTTGCGTGGCTGGCTGGAGCGGCAGGTCGCTCCCGCGTGGCACGAGCGCATCCACTTCGACTCCGCGCTTCCCGACGCCGAGCTGGCAGCGGCATTCGCCGCGACCACCGTGTGCTGTATCCCAGCGCCCTCGGGGCCAGTTCCGGATGCCTGTCTCGAAGCGATGTCCTCCGGCGTGCTCGTGGTCGGCGACGATGCGAGCGGACTGGCGGACCTCATCGAGGACGGCCGCAGCGGCCTGCTCTTCCGCTCTGGCGACGTGGGACAGCTGGCGGCCACGCTGGAGAAGGCACTCACCCGCCCCGAGCTTCGACAGACGGCACAGCGCGAAGCCCCGCTCCGTGTCGCCGACGTCCACGCCCCCTCGCGAGTCGTGAAGCAGTGGGAGACCGCCGTGGAGGGCGTGGCGCACGTGCGAAACCACGTGCTCCCCCGACCCGCTCGCGAGCGGTCCGACACGCCACGCGTCTCGGTGCTCCTGCCCTACTTCAACATGGGGCGATACCTGCCGGAGACGCTGCGCTCCATCCGCGCGCAGACCTTCACGGATTACGAAATCCTCCTCGTGGACGACGGCTCCACCGAACCGGAGAGCATCGAGCTGCTCGACAGGGTCCAGGCACCCGACCTGCGCATCATCCGCAAGCAGAACGGAGGACTGAGCTCCGCCCGCAACGCGGGTTTGAAGGCCGCCCGAGGGCACTACATCCTGCCGTTGGACCCGGACGACCTCATCGCCCCGACCTTCCTGGAGAAGTGCCTCACGGTGCTGGAGGGCACGCCGGGGCTCGGCTACGTGACGTCCCTGGTGACCTACTTCGTCGAGGACGCCACCCACGTGACGGGGGGCTGGGCTCCGTGGGGCGTCGAGCGTGACGCGCTCTGGGTCGCCAACGTGGCCTCCACCTGCACCGCGCTGATGCGGCGCAGTCACCTGGAAGAGGTCGGCGGGTACGACGAGTGGCTCACCGGCTTCGAGGACTGGGATGTCTTCTGCTCCCTCGCGGAGCGGGGACTCGGCGGCTCCGTCATCCCGGAGCCCCTGTTCCAGTACCGGCTGAGACAGGACTCGATGACGCGGACGTCGATGGTGGGAGACCGCCCTCCACTGATGGCCTACCTGCGTCAGAAGCACCCACGCCTCGCGCTCCACCCCGAGCGCTCGCTGTGCATCCTCCAGGGCGAGGCCCTCAAACTGGAGTCATTGGCGCTCGCCAGGGCCGCGGAAGCAGCCCCCCGTCCCCTGCTCGACAAGGTGGTCGACCGGGTGAACGGGACGCTGAAGCGCCTCGACTTCGTCCACCACGCGCTGCGCGGCGTCGCGACACGCGTGGTGGGGACGGAGGACACCTCGCGCCCGCTGCGTCAGCAGCTCGTGGACCGCCTGCGCGGTCGGCGCTGAAGGACACCCGGAGGACACCGTGACGTGTCCTCTCCGGGCACCGCCGGTTCAGCGACGGCTGAGCCCCCACTGGCTGGTGGTGCGAACCACCTGCTTCATGCGGGGATGCACGGCCGGCATCCGCTTGAGGGTTCGGTTGAGCAGGTCCACCAGCGAATAACGGATGGGCCGGACCTCCTCGCCCTCCGGCGTCAATCCGGCCGCGGCGACCTTGAGCATCCGGTGCACCACGGGCACGCGCTTCAATGCCCGGTTGACCTTGTCCACCACGTCGTAGCGCAGGGGCGCCTCGCTCGCCGCCGCCGTCGACACCGCCTCGGTGGTCGCCGCGTGGAGCGCGTGCTCCGGCTGGGCCAGCAACAGGAACATGGCCAGCTGCGTACCCGCGGGCAGCGGCCGGGGAAGGCCCTGGTGGAGCTGGTACAGGAGCTCCAGGTGCCGGTGCCGGTTGACCCCGGTAATCATCGAGCCCTTGCGCCGCCGGTAGTGGAAGTGCAGCGCGTTGGTGACCAGGAATCGGCTGCCCGAGTGGGCCAGCCGCAGGTAGAGGTCCCAGTCCTCGTAGCTCGTCAGCTGCTCGTTGTAGCGGATCCGCTCGAACACCGAGCGGCGCATCAGCGACGTGGCGCACGCCAACCGGTTGGCGACCATTCCAAGGGATGGGCAGTCACCGATGAAGAGCGCGTAGTCGATGAAGCGACGCTGGGCCCGCGCTTCGTCGGAGTCGAAGTAGCCCGTGGACGGCACCACCACGTCGAACTCGCGGTGACGCTCGAGCGCCTCCACCGCCATGCGGATGAAGGTGGGGCTGATGCAGTCATCCGCGTCCAACGGCAGGATGTAGTCGCCCGTCGCGGCGCGCAGGCCGATGTTGCGCGAGGCCGGCAGCCCTCGATTGACCGGGTTGCGGATGAGCTTCACCCCGCTGTCACCGGCGCGGATGGCCTCGTCGATATGCGCCAGCACCTCGTGGTCGAACGCCCCCGTGGAGGCGTCATCGACGATGATGACCTCGATCTCCGGATGGTCGCTGTCCGCGATGCTCTCGAGCGTCTCCGGGAGGAAGCGCCCCAGGTTGTGGTTGGTGATGAGCACGCTGACGCGAGGCCTCCGCTCGTCGGGCGGGTTCCCGGTCCGCTCGGGCTTCGGCTGGGGCCGCTCCCAGTACGGCGCGTCCGCCGTCCACTCCACCGGATGGAGCGCACCGGAGCGCCACGCGCGCTCCATGGCATCCACCAGCCCCTCCACCGAGCCATCGAAGGTGTGGCAGTTGACGCCGTCCACGAAGGGGCTGCCCGGGGCGAAGGCCACGCACGCCGCGTTGAGCACCAACGTGGCGCCCGCGCTGGCGGCCTCGTACGCGGTGAGGTTGAGGGACTCGTAGGCGGACGGGATGACGACGATGCCCTGTCGCATCAGCGCGTCCCGGTCCTTGCTGGGACCGGTGAAGACGAACCGCGGACGCAGGTCCTCCGGAATCAGCGCCTGGACCTGGGCCAGGTACGCCGCGCTCGCGACGTGGCAGGCCAGCACCGCCTTGCCGCGGTACTCGGAGCAGCGGCGCATGAAGGCGGCGGCTCCGCGCACGAAGACGTCCGCGCGCTTGATGCTCTGCACCTTGGTCACGAACAGCAGGTCCGGCTCACCCTCGCCTCGCAGCGGCACCAGCTCCCGCTTCGGCGCGACGGGCGGAAACTCCCGGATGACCTTGTCCAGCCAGCCACGCGCGAAGCCGTAGTGTGAGCAGTTGAGCTCGGCGACGCCGGGGATGTGCGCGACGACGAGGTCCGCGTCCAGCAGCGCCTTGCGCTCCAGCTCGTACTGGCCCAGGTGCTCGCGCCCCGGCAGCTGACGCTCGAAGGGCGCCAGCATCCCGGCCGTCGAGTGCAGCCGCACCACCATCCGCGCGCCCACGAGGCCACAGCCGAGCAGCTTCTCCTGGATGGCGCAGAAGCCCCAGCCCCGGTAGTCCGGGAACTCGATGACCTCGAAGTCGATGCCCTCGGACTCCAGCCGGCGCAGCTCGAGCAGCAGCTCCATCGATTGGGCATGACAGGAGGTGTCGGTGAAGGCCCCCGGAGGCGGATAGACGCCGCCCTCGTCGATGCTCGTCTCCCAGTCGGCGCGCGGCGCGGCGCGGTGCGCTCGCACGCGGCCCTGGAAGTGCTCCTCCACCTCGCGTGGGTTCAACGTCGCGTTCGACGGGAAGAGCAGGTGCAGCTCGATGTCCGCGTCGCGCTGGAGCGAGTCCTCGACCAGGTTGTGGAGGACCCGTCCGATGCCTCCCGCGGTGAAGGGATAGAGCTCGTCGGTGACGAGACAGACACGACGCGGGCTCATGACTGAACGAACTCCCCCAGGACGTCGACGGCCTCCGCCATCAGGGCGCGCGCGTAGTCCGCCATCATCCCCGCCAGCTCCTCGGGCGCACGCTCGCGCAGCGACACCACCTGCTCGATGGCCGCGGTGACGGCCTCCACCGAGTCCACGCCGGCGATCTGCGAGAGCCGCTGATAGGGATGCGCGTCCAGCGCCCCCAGGCTCAGCGTGCCATGGACACACGGGATGCCCAGCGAGAGCGCCTCCAGCGCCGTCATCGGCTGGCACTCCGACAGCGAGGCGTTCAGGACGATGTCGCACCGGCGCACCAGCTCGAACAGCTCCGTGCGGCTGGGGCGCGCGACGTGGTGGATGCGGCGGCGGGCCTTGAGCGCCTCGGGCAGCTTGTAGCTCGCGGTGACGTAGACGTCGTCGATGCGCGTGGAGGCCTGGCAGGCGAAGAGGTTGGTGAAGAAGTTCTTGCGCCAGTCATTGGGCGTGGGGATGAGCGCGGCGCGCGTCATCCGCCGCGTCGGCGAGGTGCGCTCGGCGTCCGACACGCGCGGCGGCAGGTTGATGACCGTCTTGGGGAAGATGTCCGAGGACAGCAGGTGCATGCCCGGCTTGACGGTGGCCACCTCGTCGATGACGCCGCGCCGCTTCAGGTCCACGAGCTGCGCGAAGTAGTCGAGCTCCAGCGAGTAGTGGAACTGCGCCGACGAGCCGTGCCACAGCGAGAGGATGCGCACCGACGAGCCCATCGTCCGGCGCAGCAGCACCATGAAGTCGCGGGCGTTGGGCGAGTACGAGTGGACGATGACCGTGTCACAGCCGCTGCGCTGCACGAGCTCCAGGGCCGCGCGCAGCTCCCGCTCATCCAGCGTGCGCTCGCAGGCGATGGCCAGCTTCTGACCCGGCATGTAGCCGGCGGCGGCGCGGATGCCATGCCATTCCTGGTGGAAGACATGCATCAGCTTCCCGAAGCGGGGCATGATGGCCGCCCAACGCGTGTCCAGCGGCGCGTTGTGGAGGAAGCCCGGGATGCCCGCGGGCGGGGTGTACGCCGTGGGCGCGTCCGGGAACGCGACGCGCGAGGCCCGCAGGCGCGCCAGGTCGTCGGACAGCGCCTGGAGCCGCTGGCGGCGCGCGAAGCGCTCGGTCTCCGCCGCCAGCCGCGCGGTGAGCTCCTCCACCTTCGCCTCGGCGCTCGTGGCCGCGGCCCCCGACAGCGACTTGCTGGCCCGCTCCGCCCACGCCAGGAACTGGGGCATGGCACGCTCGCGCAGCGCCTCCAGCGTCACCGGCCGCGACTCGTCCCGCGGCGACTCCGGCCCCGTGAGCTGGAAGTAGCGGCGGCCCTCGTCACCGTGGCGCTTGAGGACATAGACGTCCTGGCCGTCCACCAGACCGGGCCCGTGGTGCAGATCCCACCCCTGTGGCAGCAGGTCCGCGAAGGCGTGGAGCCAACCGCCCGGGTGCTGCGAGGCGTCCCACACGCTCGTGGGCACCAGCGGGTTCTCCACCAGCACCAGCACGCCATCCGGCGACAGCAGCCGCCCCAGGCGTTCCAGCAGGCTGGAGATGCGGTCCCCCGGCGTGTGCAGCAGCGTGGCGACACTGAAGACCACGTCGAAGCGGCGCTCGCCCACCGCGGTGAGCGGGTCCTCGCCGAAGAAGATGCGCTCCTTCGCCAGTTGCGGCGCCTCGCGACGCAGCGGCTCCGTCATGGACTCGGAGGCGTCATACCCGTGGTACTGGACGTGCGAGAGCCGGGTGACATAGGCGGCGTGACGACCGAAGCCACAGCCGAGCTCCAGCACGGACAGTGCACGGTCCAGGCGCTTCTGCTCCGCGCGGATGAGCGTGCTCAGCACCCGCTCCTGCTGACCGTAAATCCTGGCGCCCTGCGCGTCGGCGTTCCCCGCCTCCCACTGCGCGCGGCCGGCGGCCGGCGTCCACAATGGAAGCCCCTTGCTCATTTGCGTCGAGTCCCCGCTGGGGCGCTCGCTCTTGATGTCTTTGTACATAGGCCGTTGAGAATTGACGCCGCCTACATGGACCGAGGGTCCGTTTCCAGCGAAGTTCGGTAAGTCCTGCAACCATTCCCATGACTGGCGGCGCTCAGGCAAGGGACGTGCTGGCAGTGAAGGGTAAAAGCCACGAGGTGCGCCCAGTCGCACGGGCACCTGTCTTATCCGACGCATCCGACGCCCGCCTGGCCCACATCCGAGCGAGCGGGCCGGGCGAGTGCCTCACTTGACGGCGGCGCGAGCGCTCCCGACGTCTGGCGTCAGCAGGTATTCAAGCAGCAGGTCCACCTGTTCCTCCCAGCTCGTGCGGCGCACACGCTCCGCCGCGCGCGCACCGATTCGCGCGCGCAGCGAGGCATCCGTCACGGCCGCGCGCAGCCGCGCGAGCACGCAGCTCACCGTCGGCGCGGACAGCAGACAGTTCTCCCCGTCCTCCAGCAACCAGTGGTTCGCGGGATTGTCATTGGTCACCACCGTCACGCCACACGCCATCATCTCCAGGGGCAGGTAGGACGGGTGGCGGGTGAACATGAAGCACAGACCCACGTCGCATTCCCGGTAGAGCGCCGCCGTGCGCTCCGCGGGCAACACGCCCAGGTTCGTCACCAGCCCGCGGACGCCGTAGGACTCCGGATGCCACTCGGCGCCCGCCGTGACGATGTCCACCGCCGGGCCCAGCTCCCGCTTGAGCCGCGCCAGCGCCGCCAGGCCCAGCTCGAAGCCGTTGCGCTCGTTGCCGGGCCGTCCGTAGAAGAACACCCGCACCGGGCCCTTGCGCGCCGGACGCCGGTCATGGAAGAGCGCCGAGTCCACGGCGGGCTCGAAGGCGAAGCCGTCCATGCCATGCAGCGCCTTCACCGTGTCGCGCAGGCCCGGCGTGTTGAAGATGCCCAGGAGCCCCAGCTGATAGGTCTGCTCCGCGAGCGCGGACTGGGTGCCGGCCGCGAAGAACATCGGCTCGTAGTCCTGCACGAAGTACGCGCGCACCGCCGCGCGCGGGTGGCTCAGCACCGGGTACGCGGACGTCCAGTACGTGGCGATGGCCAGGTCGCACTCGGGTAGCTCCGACAGCGCGGACGCCCCCGCCAGCACGCGGAAGGCCCCCGCCGCGCCGGGGAACACGGTGGCCGCCCTGGCCTCGAAGTCCCCGGGGCTCGCGCCCGGCTTGTCGTAGACGACGAAGTCGCTCTGCACGCCGTGACGCCGCTGCATCAGGTCCGCGAAGCGGAACAGCGTGTGGATGCCCGCGTAGACGTGGCCGAACGCGGGGATGAACCAGGTGGCCGTGCGCACCTTCCCCCGCGCGCGCAGGGCCGAGAGGGCCGCTCCCGCCGACTCGCGGGACGCCGCCGCCTGCTCGGGCGTGAAGTCCAGCTCGCCCAGGTGCTCCACCAGGTGGCGCTGCGCCCGCGCCCGCGCCTCCATCGCCGGGTCCTGCGCGCTGGGCACGTCGTGCGTCAGCGTGCGCAGGGCCAGCGTCTCGCCCGTCTCCGGGTGACGTCGGAGCGAGCAGTCCGTGCCGAGCAGCGAGAGGTTCGGGTTGTAGAACGGGTCTCCGCGCTCCCCCAGCCAGGGCCGGTAGGACACGTAGGACCACCAGTAGTCGGACTCCGGCACGGCGTCCGCGCGGCGGCTGGCGGACTCGTGGTGGATGAGGCGCGCGTGCGGCGTGTACACCACGCGCAGGCCGCGCTGGTTGAGCCGCAGGCCGATGTCCACGTCGCTGCCGCAGACCTGGAAGCGCTCGTCGAAGCCGCCCAGGCCCTCGAAGACGTCGCGCCGGAAGATGACGCACGCGCTGGTGACGGACAGCCAGTTGCGCGTCCACTCGGTGTGGCCGAACGGCGTGGAGATGGGGCCATCCGGTAGCCGCCAGAACGGGTGGCCCGCCATGCCGGTGATTCCCACCACCGCGCCCGCGTGCTGCACCGTGCCCTCGGGGAAGAGCAGCTTGCAGCCCACCGCGCCCACCTCGGGCCGCTGCGCCTGCGATACCAGCTCCGTCAGCCAGCCCGGGTCCACCACCTCCATGTCGTTGTTGAGGAAGAGCAGCAGCTCGCCCGTGGCCTGCTTCGCCGCCCAGTTGTTGATGGCCGGGTAGTTGAAGGGGAAGTCCCAGGTGAGCTTCACCAGCCGGGGGTCCGTCAGCCGCTCCAGGAGCGCGAAGGTCTCCGGCTTCGTGCTGTTGTTGGAGACCAGCAGCACCTCGAAGTGCGGATACGTCGTGCGCGAGAGCAGCCCCGGTACCAGCAGCTCCAGCAAGTCCGGCCGGTCCTTGAACGGGACGATGATGGACACCTTCGGCGTGCCCTTCACCGGATAGCGAACCCGGTACTGCGTGGGCGCGGGGCTGGACACCTCGGCCGCCTCGCCCTTGCGCGCCAGGTGCTCGCGCAGCGCGCGCTCGCCCGCGTCCGTCGCCTTCGAAAGCCCCGCCGCCTGGCTGGAGAACGACGCCGGGTTGGCGCGCCAGTGGTACAAGAGCTGGGGCACATGGCCGATGCCGCGCGCCGCCTCGCTCAGCCGCAGCATCAGGTCGAAGTCCTGCGAGCCGTCGAAGCCCTCGCGCACGCCCCCCACCGCCTCGATCAACCGCCGCCGCGCGAAGAGGAAGTGGCAGACGTAGTTCACCGAGCGCAGCAGGTCCGGAGACCAGTCCGGCTTGAAGAACGGCGCCGTGCGCCGGCCCTCGGAGTCCAGCCGGTCCTCGTCGCTGTAGAGGACCTCGAGCGAGGGCTCCGCCTCCGCCGCGAGCACCATCCGCGCCAGCGCGTGCGGCGCCAGCGTGTCGTCGTGGTCCAGGAAGCCCACCCAGTCGCCCGTCGCCACCGCCAGGCCCGCGTTCGTCGCCCGAGCGATGCCGCCGTTTTGCTCCAACGTCACCACGCGGATGCGCGCGTCCCCCGCCGCCGCCTCGCGCAGCATCCCCGCCACGTGCGGCGCGGTGCTGGCGTCGTCGACGAGCACCCACTCCCACTCCGTGTAGAGCTGCGCCCGCACGCTGTCCGCGCACTCGCGGAAGAAGGACTCGGGCGTGTTGTAGACGGGCGTGACGAGCGTCACCCGGGGCCGCGAGGACAGCGTCCCGAGCGCCTCGCGCGCAGCCTCCAGGTCCGCCGGCTCCCGGCCCGCGCACCAGCCCTCGTAGTCACCCAGCTCCGGGGGACGGGGCGCGGGGGTGCGCGTGCCCAGCACACCCGCCAGCGCCAGCACCGCCTGCTCGTTGAAGCGCGTCTGCCGACGCAACAGCTCCGTCCACAAGGGCGCCCCCGCGCGCAGCGGGCGCGGCAGGGCCTCGGGCCGCAGCGGGTCGTTGTGCTCGACGAGCCCCGCCACCCACCGGGCGCCCGTGGCCTCGTCGGGCGGCGTGGGGCTGGCCGCCGCGACGACGGCCTCCACCATGGCCGCGTTCCAGGCCGACTGTCCCTTGAGCAGCCCCTCCAGCACGGGCCCCGCCGCGGACAGGTACGAGCGCTTGGCGGCCTCCACCACCGAGCCCAGCGCGCCGCCCCGGTGGGAGCGCGCCACCCGCCAGCGCGTCGGGTCCGCCTTGGGCGCCAGCTGTGCGCGAGCCCAGGCCGACACGTCCTCGCGCAGGCCCAGCGCGCGGTGCACCGTGAGGTACTCCAGCACGCGCACCACGGCCTTGTTGAAGTCGGCCTGGGGACGCAGTGACTCGACGTGGAACGGGTGCAGTCCCTCGATGAAGGCGCGCTTGGTCGCCGTCACCACGCGGCCCAGCGTGGCGCGGTGCGAGTCCGGCACCGCGAACTCGTGCGGCACCGCCAGCCGCGAGGCCTCCTGCAGCGGGGACAGCGCGTGCGCCCCCTCCGGCCGGGCCCGGTAGAGCTGCTCGGTGAGCAGCCGCAGCGCGCCCTCCAGCGCCGTCACGTCCTCGCAGGCCCCGGGCAGACACGGGCGGCGCGCCTCCAGCAGCGAGCGCACCACGGCCACCATCCGCGCCAGCTCCCCGGCGCCCGGCGCCGCGTCGGGCGCCTGTGAATCACCGGCGAGCTTCTCCAGCACTGTCTTCACCGCCGTACCGCCTCTCTCGTTCGCGTGCCGGCCGCACGGATACGCCCCCTGACGACTCCCGCCAACCCGAATGACTCAGGGACGGCCGCCACCCGCGAGCGCGGGGGCGAGCTGCACCGCGACGGGCTCCACCACCCAGTGATGGGCCGGACGGAACACCCCGCGCTCGGCCACCGAGGAGCTCACCTCGAAGGTGCAGCGCTCGCGGGACACCCCTTGCGCCGTGCGTGCCGACACCACACACACGTACGTGCCCGCCAAGAGGCCCAGCCTCTCCAGCACGAAGCGCATCCGCCCCGAGGACGGCAGCTCCTTCGGCAGCGGCACCGACTCCACGCGCGTGCTCGTCTCGTAGAGCGCCCGGCCCTCGGGGGACTGGAGCGACACCTCGAACTCCAGGTCCGCGCACGGCCCCTGGACGGAGAAGTCCACGCAGACCTCCACCGCCACCTCCGGGGACAGCCGCGCCACCTCCGCGCCGCCCGGCGACGTCAGCCGCAGGCCGGACAGGCGCACGGGGCCGTCCTCGACGGGCACGTTGACCTGGGGCAGCGCGCCGCCGTCCTCGGTCAGCGCCGGCGGCGTGAAGGTGGCGGACTGCGCCTCCGCCAGGGCGATGGCCTGCTTGTACTCGGCCACGACGTCCGAGGGGCGGCCCACGCGGCGGATGTAGCCACCGTCGATCCAGGCGACCTCGTCACACCACTTCTCCACGGTGCCCAGGTCGTGCGTCACCAGGACGATGGTCTTCCCGCGCTTCTTGAACTCCGTCATCTTCGCGAGGCTCTTCTTGCTGAAGTGCTCGTCGCCCACCGCGAGAATCTCGTCGACGATGAGGATGTCCGGGTCCACGTGCGTGGCCACCGCGAACGCCAGGCGCATGTACATGCCGCTGGAGTACGTGCGCACCGGCTCGTCGATGAACTCGCCCAGCTCGCTGAAGGCGATGATGTCATCCATCCGCTCGCGCACCTCCGTGCGCGACATGCCGAGGATGATGCCGTTGATGAGGATGTTCTCCCGGCCGGAGAAGTCCGGGTGGAAGCCCGCGCCCAGGTCCAGGAGCGCGGAGATGCGGCCGTTGATCTCCATCACCCCCGAGGTGGGCGTGTAGATGCCGGTGATGAGCTTGAGCAGCGTGCTCTTGCCGGAGCCGTTGCGGCCGATGATGGCCACCGTCTTGCCGCGGGGGATGCGCAGGTTGATGCCGCGCAGGGCGGTGATGAGCCCCCCCTCCTTCGGCTTGTTCTTGCCGCGCAACCAGCGCAGCAGCTCGGACTTGAAGGTCGTGTACTCACCCCGGATGGTCCTCTTCCGGAAGCTCTTCACGACATCGCGCAGCACTATGGCGTCGAGGGGTTCCTGCATGGCGACGGCTCAGATGGATTCCGCGAAGTCCTCGCGGCGGGATTCGAAGAGGACGGACGCGCCCCACAGCAGCACCACCGACACGACGGCCAGCGCGGCCAGCGGGCCCGCGTCCGGCAGGCGGTGCTCGTAGAAGATGGCCTGGTACGACAGCATCAAGCTGGCCATGGGGTTGGCCATCAGGATGGTCGTGCGCAGGCTCTCGTCGTGGATGGTGCTCGCCTGGTACAGCACCGGCGTGAGGAAGAACCACATGGTCAGCACGTTGCCGACGATGTGCTGCAGGTCCCGGAACGACACGTTGATGGCCGCGACGATGTACGTGAGCGCCAGCGTGAAGATGAGCTGGATGAGCACCACCAGCGGGAACGCGATGACGTGCCAGGTGGGGTACTGCCCGTAGATGAGCCCCAGGGTCAGCATCAGCGGGAGCGACAGCACGTAGTTGCTCAGGTTCGTCATCACCACCGTGGTCGGCAGCACCTGGGCCGGGAAGCGCACCTTCGTCATCAGGTCGCGCCGGTCACTGATGGCGCTGGCGCCCGCCGTCAGCGACGAGGTGAACCAGATCCACGGCAGCAGCCCCACGAACATGAAGTACGGGTAGTTGGGGATGTTCTGCCGCATCACCATGGTGAAGAGCAGCGCGTACACCAACATGTGCAGCGTGGGATTCAGGAACGTCCAGAGGAAGCCCAGGAACGAGCCGCGGTAGCGGGCCTTGAGCTCACGCTGGACGAGGCTGAGGAGCAGGCCTCGGTATTGGTACAGTTCTCGGACGAGGCGAATCATGAGGGGGCCCTTCATATAGCAGGGCCCGAGTGCGTGCGAGGCAAGCCATACACCCCGCACGATTCCCTCGTGCCCTCTCGCGAAGGGTCGTCTCCCCTCCGTCCAGCCGGCCCTGACGCACGCTCGGCCGTCCCACCCCGCGGGGCCGCCACGCATGCGATGCGAGTCATTGCGTGAGAAAACAAAAAGGCTCCCGGGTTTCCCTGGGAGCCTTCGTTCTGGAGCGGGAAAAGGGATTTGAACCCTCGACCCTCGCCTTGGCAAGGCGATGCTCTACCGCTGAGCTATTCCCGCATCATGGACCGCGACGACGTCTCAACCTTCCGGCGCCCGCACCCTTCTCAGGTGAAAACAAAAGGCCCCCTGGTTTCCCAAGGGGCCTTCTTTTGGAGCGGGAAAAGGGATTTGAACCCTCGACCCTCGCCTTGGCAAGGCGATGCTCTACCGCTGAGCTATTCCCGCATCAGGCACCGCTTCAGCCGCGTCGCGTCAGCGCCGCGCCCGAAGTGAGGTGGGGTATACAGAGGCCTCCCAACGGCGTCAAACACTTTTCGCGATCGGCGCCTCGTCTCCCCGCTTCGCGAGCATGGCGAGGAAGGCCCGGAAGTAGACGACCGCGCTCCAGACGGAGAACGCGCCGGACAGGTAGACGAGCACCTTGCCCACGAGGTTGTAGTCCACGGGCGTGCTGAACGAGCCGAGCGTCAGCGGGTGCACGTAGTGGACGCACAGGGAGATGATGCCCACGAGCTGGAGGGAGGTCTTCCACTTCCCCTCCTGGCCGGCGGCGATGACCATGCCCTCGCTGGCGGCGATGGTGCGCAGGCCGCTGACGATGAGCTCGCGGGCGAGCAGGACGATGACGACCCACGCCGCGATGCGTCCGAGCCGCACCATCATCACCAGGGCCGCCATGGCGATGAGCTTGTCGGCCAGGGGGTCCATGAACTTGCCGACCACGGTGATGAGGTTCCACTTGCGCGCCAGGTAGCCGTCGATGACGTCGGTGATGGCGGCGACGGCGAAGACGAGCCCCGCGAACAGGGAGCTGAGCGGGTCCCCGTCGTACATGAGCCAGACGAACGGGGGGATGAGGAAGATGCGCCCCAGCGTCAGCATGTTGGGCAGGTTCCAGAACTCCTGCACCAGCACGCTCGGCTTGCGCTCGGCGCGCCGACGCGCCCGCTCCTCCCGCTTGCGCTGTTTGCGAATCGCTCGGTCGGTGGCCATGGCGCGCCTTCTAGCGGACCCCAAGCGCGATGAGGGCAAAACCTTCGCCCCCCAGCTCCACCGCCGTGCGCAGCGACTCGCCGGAGGCGGACTTGAGCAGCGGCACCACGCGAGGCGTCAGGTTGCCCTGCCACCCGACCAGGTGTGTCAGCGGCACCGTCACCGGCGCCTCCAGGCGCACCGCCACCGAGCGCAGCGGCCCGGGCAGGCTCAGCAGCACCTGCCCCTGACCGCGCAGGTGGACCAGGTCCAGGTCCGGCGCGATGTCGGAGGGCACCCGGCCATTCTCGAACATCACCGGCTCCTCGAAGGCGAAGACGTTCTCGTCCCGGAAGTAGGCGGAGTCCTCGCCCAGGTCCACCGCCAGGAACGTGCGGCGCTCGGCGTGCTCCAGGTGGAGCACGCCCCGGCCCGGGCGCGCACCATGCGCGAGGCGCCCTCACCGAAGGGCTTGTCCGTCGCCCGGCCCCGGAAGCGCTTCATCTCTGGCTGGAACGCGAGCTGCCCCTCGAGCGCCACCAGGCCGTCCAGCCGGGTGAGCAGCTCCGTCTCCACGGCGATGCGGAAGCGGCCCTCGCCGAGGGCGAAGGGACCACTCCCCCGCTCCGATTCGAGGGCCAGCGAGGGCGCCAGCACCGACAGGAGCGGCGCGGAGGAGGTCGCCTCACGCGTCGGAGCGGGCCGCGCGGCGACCTTGGTGAGCTGCAGCCGGGACAGCGGCACCGAGGAGGTCGCGGCGGAGGTCTCGTCCGAGGTGGGGCCCGTGCCCGCCGTGGCGGAGGAACCCGACGCGGGGGACGTGCTCGAGCCCGTCTGGAGGGACTCGCCCGCCGAGGCCGCCGCCCCGTGGATGGGCGGCGAACCCACCGCGGCACCCTGGCTCGCCACGTTCGACGCGCCCGAAGCGGTGACGGCTCCGACCGAGGCGGACGCGCCCAAAGAACCGACCGCGCCCGTCGCACCCGGCACACCACCCGCCGAGGACGCTCCCAGCGAGCTACCGACCCCGGACGGGCCTGAACTCCCCGGTGGGCCACCCGCTGCGAACGCTCCCGAGGCGCCACCCGCTCCGGACGCTCCCGAGGAGGAGAGCGCGCCACCGGCCACCGAGGTTCCCGGCGCGCCAGTCGCTCCGGACGCCCCCGACGCGGAGAGCGCCCCCCCCGACGTGCCGACAGGGCCAGCGGTCGTGAACGGACTCCCCGCCTCCTCGGGGGACTGAGACGCGGAGGACTCCGACTCACCACCACCGAGCGCGCTCGGCCCCTCGTCCTCGGCGAAGCGGATCTCCTCTTCCTCGGGCTCCAGGGACCGAGCCCGCACGGGGGCAGGACTCTCCACCCGCGCCGCGGGCGGCGGCACGGGCGCGGGCGTGGCGCGGGCGAAGTTCTCCCCGGCGATGGCGCGGGACATCTTCTCCGCCATCGCGTCGCTGCCCGCGAGCAGGAAGTGCTCACGCGCGCGGCCGTACTCGCCCATCTGCGCGAGCGCCAGGCCCAGGTAGTTCTGCGCCTTCTGGTGCTCGGGCGACAGGTCCGTGGCCGTCTCGAACTCGCGCACCGCGCGCTGCAGCGCGTTCGTCTTCAGGTACACCAGGCCCAGGTTGACCCGCAGCGTCGGGTCCACCGGGTTGTCGCGCACGAGCATCTCGTAGAGCTCGGCCGCCCTGTCGAACATGCCGAGCTTGAAGAAGCACAGCCCGAGCAGGTTCTGCGCCTTCTCGTTGCGAGGCTGGAGCTGGTGGGCACGCTCCAGGAAGCTCCTGGCCTCGATGACCTTGTTGGCCGCCAGCAGCTCTCCACCACGCTGGAGCTGTTGGAGGAACTCGTCGTCAGCGGGGCTCGTCTCCGGCCGCCCCTTCACGCGCGTCGTCATTCTGGGATGTGAGCTCGCGGGGTCCGCTCTCGGCGGGTCGCTCGCGCTCCTTGTAGTGGTAGTAGAGCTGGAGCACCTTGCGCACGTACCCCTGCGTCTCTTCGTACGGGGGCACCTTGCCGCCGTAGCGCTTCACCGCGTCCGGGCCCGCGTTGTACGCGGCAATCATCTTCACCATGTCGCCGTCGAACATGTTGGCGAGCACGCGCAGATAGCGCACCCCGCCCTCGATGTTGTCGCGCTCGTCGAAGATGTCCTTCACGTACATGTCCGACGCCGTGGCCGGCATCAACTGCATCAGTCCGCTCGCGCCCTTGTGGCTCAGCGCGTTCTTATTGAAGTTGCTCTCCGCGTGCATGATGGCGCGCACGAGCGCCGTCGGGATGCGGTAGCGCACCGCCGCCGCCGCGATGTGCGGGTCCAGGTCCGGCGGCGTGCGGGAGCGCCCCACCACCGGCCGGCTCTTCGCCGGCGCCTGGGTGAACGCCCCCTTCATCTTCTTCGCGCCCTTGGAGCCCGTCGGCGGCACGTTCGTGTAGACGATGGTCCCGTCCTTCTCCACGTACCGGTAGATGGACTCGGACGCGCCCGCCCAGGACGGGAGGCCCAGCACGGCACAGAGCATGAGCGCGGGAATGGCTCGCATATCGGCCCTCGAACCTTAGACACACGCCGGAAAGTCCTCAAGAAAACGCCTTGTTTCCAGCACTTACAGTCGTTAAGGCTGTTGGCCATGCCCCATCGGTTCGACTTTCTCGTCCTGGGAGGCGGCGTGGCGGGCCTCTCCTTCGCCCTCCAGGCGGCCCGGCATGGCACCGTGGCGGTGCTGACCAAGCGCGAGCGAGGCGAGAGCAACACGGCCTACGCCCAGGGTGGCATCGCCAGCGTGCTGGCCCCCACCGACTCCTTCGACGCCCACATCGAGGACACCCTCGTCGCGGGCGCGGGCCTGTGCCACCGGGACGCGGTGGAGGTCACCGTGCGCGAGGGCCCCGAGCGCGTGCGGGAGCTCGTCACGCTGGGCGCGGAGTTCAACCGGCAGACCTCCGGCGAGTTCGACCTGACGCGCGAGGGCGGCCACTCCGCACGGCGCATCATCCACTCGGGTGACATCACCGGGCGCGAGGTGCAGCGCGCGCTGCTCGCCAGGTGCGACGAGACGCCCAACATCACCTTCTTCGCCAACACGGCCGCCATCGACCTCATCCTGGACCGGCGCCAGCCCAGGCCCGGCGGCAGCCGCTGTCTGGGCGCGTACGCGCTCCTGGAGAACGGCGGCATCGAGCGGTTCCTCGCGAAGGTGACGGTGCTGGCCACCGGCGGCGCGGGCAAGGTGTACCTGTACACGTCCAACCCGGACGTGGCCACGGGGGACGGTGTCGCCATGGCGTACCGCGCGGGCGCGCAGGTGGCCAACATGGAGTTCTACCAGTTCCACCCCACCTGCCTCTTCCACCCGGAGGCCAAGAGCTTCCTCATCAGCGAGGCCCTGCGCGGCGAGGGCGGCAAGCTGCGACTCAAGGGCGGGCAGACGTTCATGGAGCGCTACCACCCGCTGGGCGCGCTCGCCCCGCGCGACGTGGTGGCGCGCGCCATCGACGCGGAGATGAAGCGCACCGGCGACGAGTGCGTCTACCTGGACATGACGCACATGGGCCGGGCGTTCCTCACCGAGCGCTTCCCCAACATCTACGCCACCTGCAAGGCGTTCAACATCGACATGGCCGTGCAGCCCATCCCCGTCGTCCCCGCGGCCCACTACCAGTGCGGCGGCGTGGTGACGGACCTGCACGGGCGCACGTCGGTGCCGGGCCTGTACGCCATCGGTGAGGTGTCCTGCACGGGACTGCACGGCGCCAACCGGCTCGCGTCCAACTCGCTGCTGGAGGGGCTCGTGTTCGGTCAGCGCGCCGTGATGGTCGCGGCGGAGGAGCTGGCGTCGCTGCCCACCCCGCGCGAGGACCCGCCGGAGTGGGATCCGGGCAGCGCGGTGGAGTCCGACGAGAGCGTCGTCGTCAGCCACAACTGGGACGAGATCCGCCGGCTCATGTGGAACTACGTGGGCATCGTCCGGACGGACAAGCGGCTGATGCGCGCGCGCCGCCGGCTGGAGCTGTTGCGCGAGGAGATTCGTGATTACTACTGGCGCTTCGAGGTGACCCGGGACGTCATCGAGCTGCGCAACATCGCCGATGTGGCCCTGCTCATCGTCGACTGCGCCAGCCGTCGCAAGGAGAGTCGGGGACTGCACTTCACCCTCGACTATCCGCATCCCGATGACCACCACTGGCTGCGAGACACCACCCTTTCCCGGGAGCTGTGAGGGACATGTCCTCAGGACCGCGACACATCCTCGACGCGCCAGGTGGCGGGACTGAGCCTCGCGGGGGAGGCCATCCGTTCGGCACGCCTCCCCCGCCCCAGGCCCCGCAGCCGCGCCCGTGGGTCTGCTACGCCATCATCGGGCTGTGCGTGGCGGTCTTCCTCCTGGAGGAAGCCGGACAGCTGCCGTCCTTCACCGCGCGGCAGCTCCCGCTGGGCGCGCTGTACGGCCCCGCGGTGCAAGAGGGCCAGTACTGGCGGCTGCTCGCGTGCGCGCTGGAGCACGGCGGCATCCTCCACCTCGTCTTCAACATGTCCGTCGTCGTGACGCTGGGCTTCACGCTGGAGCGCGGCATCGGCTCGCTGCGCTTCCTCGGCCTGTCGCTCGTGACGGCACTGGGCTCGTCCGTGTTCTCGCTGCTGTTCAACTTCGACACGCCCATGGTGGGCGCGTCCGGGATGATTCTGGGCTGGGCGGGCGCCATGCTGCCCATCGCCACGCGGCAGGGGCGCCGGGAGCTGGGCATCTGGCTGGTGCAGGTGGCGGTGCTCAGCCTGTTGCCCTTCGTGAGCTGGTCGGGCCACCTGGGCGGCTTCCTCTTTGGCCTGCCGTGCGGCATCGCCCTCCGGCAGGGCCGGCAGGTGTACGCGCTCGCGCTGCCCATCATCCTGTTCCTCTCGGCCCTGGTGGCGCTCTACGCGGCGCACCCCGAGCGGCGCGGAGCCTTCTGACATGTCCGTGCGCAGCGTCTGCGTCTTCTGCGGCTCCAGGCCGGGCACCCGCCCCGAGTACACCGAGGCCGCGCGCGAGCTGGGCACGGAGCTGGGCCGCCGGGGGATGACGCTCGTCTACGGTGGCGCGAGCGTGGGCCTCATGGGCACCGTCGCCGCCGCCACGCTCGCCGCGGGCGGCCAGGTGGTGGGCGTGCTGCCCCACTTCATGGGCGCGCGGGAGATTGCCCACCTGGGCCTCACCGAGCTCATCCGCGTGGACTCCATGCACGAGCGCAAGGCCCTCATGGCCACGCGCGCGGACGCCTTCGTCGCCCTGCCCGGCGGCTTCGGCACCCTGGACGAGCTCTTCGAAATCGTGACGTGGGCGCAGCTGGGCCTGCACCAGAAGCCCATGGGCCTGCTCGACACGCGCGGCTTCTTCCAGCCGCTGGTGGCGCTGTCCAGGCACCTGGCCACCGAGGGCTTCGTCCCCGAATCCCAGGCCCTGCCCTTCGCGGTGGAGGCCTCACCGGCCGCGCTGCTGGAGCGGCTGCAGGCCGGCCCCACGCTCACCGTCACCGAGAAGTGGCTCAAGCGCCCCGAGCAGACCTGATGAGGCGCGAGCTGTCCTGCTACTGCGCGGAGACCTTCATCTCCGCCTGCCCCAGCGACGAGGCCAGTCGGAAGGTGACGTGCTCGGTGCCCGGCGGAATCACCGGCTGACCGCTGGCCATCACCGTGGGGAACTGCACCTCGTACCCCACCCAGAAGACGTTGGTGTACGGGTAGTAGGCGCGCATCTCCAAATCGGCGCGGCCCAGGCGGCGGATGCGCACGGGCGTCACCTCACCCGCGGGCGTCACCAGCGCCAGGCGCCAGATGGAGCGACGGAAGTCGAAGTCGAGGTAGCGGTAGTCATTGACGTGCACGCCCAGGAAGAACTCGTGCACCTGGGACGACTCGGCGCGCTCCTCGGCGAGCAGCTCCGCCACCTTCGCCTCGGGCAGCACCTGGAAGGCCGCCTGCCGCTTCACGCGCGCCTCGCGGAAGGTCCACGTCTGCAGCGTCGCCCCCGCGAACAGGCGCGTGTCGAAGCCGTCGTAGATCTCCTGGTGGCCCGTGTACTTCGCGAGCAACGCCCGGTAACGCGACTCCGCGTTCTCGTCCTTCAGCGTGGGGGCCTGCTCGCCCACGGCGATGGGAGGCAGGGAGGAACAGCCGACCAGCGCTCCCAGCAGCGCTCCCGTCGCGAGCAGCTTCTTCAAGGGATGAAGTCCTTGCGGGTGAACAGCGTGGTGAGTCGGTGGCCCGCGGCCTCCACCGCCTCGCGCCCTCCCTCCAACCGGTCGACCAGGGCGAACGCCCCGAGCACCGTGAGCCCCTCGGCCTGGGCCCGCTCGATGGCCTTCAGCGTGGAGCCACCCGTCGTCACCACGTCCTCGACGATGGCCACCTTCGCGCCCGTGCCCAGCCCGCTCAGGCCTTCGATCCACTGGCCGGTGCCGTGGCCCTTGGGCTCCTTGCGGACGATGAACGCGGACAGCGGGTAGCTGGAGAGGTAGCCGGTGAGGCTCACCGCCGAGGCGAGCGGATCCGCGCCGAGCGTCAGCCCACCCACGCCCACCGCCTCCGGGGCCTCGCGGCGGATGGCGTCCAGGAACAGCCGACCGATGAGGAAGTGCCCCTCGGCCAGCAGCGCCGTGCGCTTGCAGTCGATGTAGAAGTCCGACTCCTTGCCGGACGAGAGCACGACGCGGCGACGCTCGAAGGAGCGCTGCGTGAGCAGCTCCAGCAGCCGGGCCCGGTCTCGGGCGAGAGCATCCACCATCACGACAGGCCCTCCAGGTACGCCACCAGCTCCGACGAGTACCGCAACTGCATCAACAGCTCCGCCCGGCGTGACTCGTCCAGCGACGCGAACACGTCCGCCAGCAGCGAGAGGTCCTGGTTGATGGCGCCCAGCCGCTGCGACACGTCCGAGGCCAGCTCGTCGGCGTCGATCTCCTCCTCGACCCCTTCGGGCGCCAGCGACTCGTCCGTGGCGAGCGCCTTGGCGAGCATGTCCGCCACGGCCGCGCTCAACCGGCCCTCGGACTCCAGCTGGTCGCGCTTGGCCTCGAGTACCTCCGGCTCCACCGGCGTGGCGTGGATGGCCTCCGCCAGCGACATGAGGAGCGCGTCCTCGTCCGACAGGTCGGTGTGCACGCGCGCCTGCACCGCGTCGCGCTTGAGGAAGCGCAGCGCCGCCACGCGGCGGAACCCGCACACCAGCTGGTAGCGGTCGTTGCCCCGGGGACGCACGTCCACCGGGAACAGCTGCCCCAGCCGCGCGATGTCCGTGGCCAGCCCGGACACGTCCCCCTCGGGCCGCAGCCGGTACGCCGACTCGTCCTCCAGGCGCTCCAGCGGCATCAACACCGTCACCACCCGCCCCGCGAGGCGCTCCTCGGGCGCGGCGAGCAGCTCGGACTCCTCGTCCTCCTCCGCTCCGGACGCCTCGGCCCCGCCCGGGGCCCCCTCAGAGGACGCTGCCTCGGACTCCTCGCCTGGCGCTCCGGTGAAGGACGACACCGCGGACTCCTGGCCGGGCGCCCCATCGGTGGACGACGCCTCCGCGGACTCCTGGCGGGGAGCGCCCTCGGAGGTCGCGGGCTCCGACGACGCCGCGGACTCGCTGCTCGAGGCCTCCGACGGGGACTTCTCCTGGGACTCTTCCGACGAACCCACCGACGACTCCATGCTCCGCTCGGGCTCGCCCGTGCTGGGCGCGCCTTCGGCGGCGATTGCCTGGGACTCCGGTGAACCGCCTTCCGGCGCCGACGCACCCGCTTCGGGCGCGGGGGAATCGACCGGGGCGGACTCCCCGACGGCTCCCTCTATACGCGACGACTCTGACGGCACGCCGTCCTGGCTCGCGCCGTCGCCCCGCGCCGACATCGCCTCGGGCGCGGACGACGAGCCACCCTCCGGAGAACCCGGCATCCCTTCCTCTCCGTCAACCCTGTGCTCGGCGTCCATGGTGGCACCCCTGGTCTGCCCACTCCCGCGCCACCGACTCCGGCGGCGCGGGCTGTGTGCTCTAGCGGGTCTTCTTCTTCACCACGACCTTCTTCTTGGCGCCAGCACCCACCGAGAAGGGCGTTGGCGGCTCGGCAGAAGTCGTCTGCTCCACGGGCGGCGGCGTCGGACGCGTCTCGGCCCGGGGGGGCGGAGGCGGCGGCAGAGGCTTGCTCGAGGGGCGGGCCACCGTCGTGGGCGCCGCGGCGGGCGTCGTGGGACGGGCCGGGGGCGCCGGCGGACGCGCGGGAGGCGTCGGCGGGCGGGCGGGCGTCGTCGTGGTGCGCACGGGGGTCGCCGTCGTCGGCCGCGTCACGGCCGTGGGACGGGCCACCACGGGGCGCTCCGAAGGCAGGCGGCCGGGCTCCACGTCACCCATGTCCACGCGGCCGCGGAAGCTGGCGCCGTCCACGATGATGACGCGCGGGGCGTGGATGTCGCCCACCATGCGGCCCTCGCGGGTCAGCTCCACGCTCTCCGTGGCGTTGATGTTGCCCACCACCACGCCGCTGACGATGGCGTTCTTCACCGCCACGTTCGCCTTCACCACACCCGAAGGCTCCACGATGAGGGTGCGGCTGAGCGTCAGCTCGCCCTCCACGCGGCCCCGGACGGTGAGGTCCTCGTCGCCCGTCAACCGGCCGCTGATGAGGATGGAAGGCCCCACCACGGTGTTGTTGACGGCGGTGCTACCGCTCAACTCCTTCGGGGTGGCCACGAATCAGCGCTCCTTCATGTCCATGTCGACGTTGCCCTTGAAGGAGGCACCATCGGCGATGAGGATGCGCGGCGCCTTGATGTCGCCCACCACGCGGCAGTCCGTCTTCAGCTCGACCTTGTCGCTGGCGACGATGTTGCCCGTCACCCGGCCGGCGATCTCCACGTTCTGCGTCTCGATGTCCGCCTCGACGACGCCGCTGCCCTCCACGTAGAGGCTCTCCTTGAGGGAGATCTTCCCCTTCACGGTGCCCTGGATGACCAGGTCCTCGTCTCCGGAAATCTCTCCGTCGATGACGATGCTCGAACCAATGACCGTATTCGCCATGAGTGTTGTCCGCCCTCTCGAAAGGTGTGTGCCGCGTCCGCCCGCGGCGTGAGCTTCAGATGTCGTCCGGCAGCCGGACGTCCATCTCGATGGAGCCGTTGAACACGGCGCCATCCTCGATGACGACGCGCGGCGCCTTGATGTCGCCAGCCACCTTCGCCGAGGCGTTGATGGCCACGCGGGTCGAGGCGTCGATGTTGCCGCTCGCCTCGCCGTTGATGGTCAACTCCTCGGCCCGGATGTCCGCCTGCACCTTCCCGGTGCTCTCGATGGTGAGGTGGTTCTTCAGGGCAATCTGCCCCTCCACCCGCCCCTCGATGACAAGGTCCCCACCACCCGTGAGGTTCCCCTTGATGACGATGCCCTTGCCGATGATGCCCGTTTCACCCGTTGCCATGCGGTGACCTCACCCAGAGCCCGCTCCTCCCGAGGAGCCGAGCGCCTTGATTATGTCAGAGATGCGCGGAGATCCAGCCGGAGATATCCCGGAACACCTCGGCGCGCCCCACCTCGTTGAGCGGCTCGTGCTTCATGCCGGGGTACTCCTTGAACTTCTTGTCCGCCGAGCCCGCCGTCTCGAAGAACACCCGCGCCGCCGCGGGCGCCGCCACCCCGTCCTCCGCGCCGCACAGCACGAACAGCGGGACTTGAATCTTCGGGGCGAGCAACATCGCCTCCGCCTGCGCCTTGGTGGATTCGATGAACCAGCGCGGCGTGGCGATGGACAGGTAGAGCGGATCCTCCCGGGTGGCGCGCTGGACCTCCGTGTCCCGGGTCAGGTCCTCCACCTTGAGCCCGGAGGCGATGCCCAGCCAGGGCACCAGCGCTCCCGCCGCCTTCGCGGCCATCACCTTCACGGCGGGCGGGGTGATCGCCAGCTTGAAGTACGGGCCCGACAGCACCAGCCCGGAGAGGCCCTCCACCTTGCGGGCGCCCACCCAGTGCGCGGCCATCAGCCCGCCGTGGCTGTGGGCCAGGGCGAACGTCTTCGCGCCGCCGGCCGCCGCGCGCACGCGCTCCCAGAACACCTCCAGGTCGTCCACGTAGTGCGGCCACTTCTCCGCGTAGGCGCGGCGTCCCTCCGCGCGCCCGTGGCCGCGGTAGTCGAAGCCGTGCACCGCGAAGCCGTCCGCCACCAGCGCGTCCGTCACGTACTGGTAGCGGCCGAAGTGGTCTCCGTAGCCGTGCACCACCGCGACGTGCGCTCGCGGCTCCGCGTCCGGCAGGTGCGTCTTCCAGAAGAGCCGCGTCCCGTCCCGGCCGGTGAAGTAGCCCTCGTCATGGCGAGCCATAGGCCCAGCAACTTAGCGGCCCGCCGCACCCGTGGATAGCGCCTTGAGCTTGCGCTCCAGGGCCTCGCGCTGGCCCGGGGGCTCGGCGGACTCGGGGTCCAGCGACAACACCTCCAGCGCCCGGCGCCACGCCCCCGCCGCCTCCGGTCCCCGGGCGGCGCGCTGATAGGCGTCCCCCAGGTGCTCGAGGATGACGGGCTCGTCCGGCGCCAGCGTGGAGGCCCGCTCCAGCACCTCCACCGCGCGAGGGTAGTCCCCGCGGCGGAAGTAGACCCACCCCAGCGAGTCCAGGAACGCGCCGTTGTCGGGGCGCAGTTCCAGCGCGCGCAGCACCAGCCGCTCGGCCTCGTCCAGGTGACGTCCGCTCTGCGCCAGCAGGTAGCCCAGGAAGTTGAGCGCGGGCGCGTGGTCCGGCTCCACCTCCAGCACCGCGCGCATGCGCGCCTGCGCGCCCGCCATGTCCCCCTGCCGCTCGAAGGCCGCGCCCATCACGTACTGGAGGGCCGGGTCCTTCGGCATCCGAGCCAGGGCCTCGCGCAGCAGCACCAGCGCCTCCGCCCCCCTTCCCTGCCGCTGCAGCGTGGCGGCCAGCGCGTCGTAGAGCGCCGCGGACTGCTGCCGGGACAGCCCTTCCTTCAGCACGGACTCGGCGCGCGCGGGCGTGCCGCCCCGCTCCAGCGCCCGGGCGTACTGCGCGCGGACCTCCAGGTCATCGGGCGAGTCCTGGAGCGCGGCCCGCAGGAGCGCCAGGGCACGCGGGTGCTGGCCCGACAGCGACAGGCACTTCGCCAGGCGCACCCGCGCGTCGGGGTAGATGTCCGAGCCCTCCGGCACGGAGGCGAAGGCCTTGGCCGCCTCGGGGAAGCGCCGCAGGCGCTCGTGCACCAGGCCCACGTAGTAGGCCAGCCGGGGCTCGCCATCGCTGGCGCTCCGAGCGGTCTCCAGCACCTGCACGGCGGCGTCCGGCTCGCGCTCGGACAGGTAGCTGAAGGCCACCCGCACCGCCGTCTCCGGCTCCCCCGACAGCGACAGGAGCCGGTCGAAGTACGCCCGCGCCCGCACCGGAGAGCCCGCCTTGAGCGCCGAGCGTCCCGCGGCCAGGAGCACCTCCTGGCTGTCCGGCTCGCGCTCCAGCGCCTTCGCCAGCGTCTCCTCGGCCTTGCCTGGACGCCCCGTCTCCTCGTACAGCTTCGCCAGCGTGCCCAGCACCTCCACGTCCCCGGGGTCCCTCGTGGCCGCCTCGGAGAGCAGCCGCTCGGCGCGGGCCGTGTCGCCGCGCTCGGCCAGGGCCAGCCCCAGCCGCCGGTAACCGGAGGCCTCTCCCGGCAGCGCGCGGGACAGGGACTCCACCACCTTCACGGCCTCCCCCGGGGAGCCGGACTCCAGGTAGAGCTGGGCGAGGACCAGGTACGCCTCGGGCTCGCGCGGCTTGAGGGCCACGGCGCGGCGCAGGTGCAGGCGCGCGCGGGTGAAGCGGCCTGACTCCATGAGCACGCGGCCCAGGAGCACGTGCGCCGGGTAGTACGCCGAGGAGCGCTCCACCGCGCGGCGCAGCTCCCGCTCCGCCTTGTCCAGGTCTCCCAGCCGGGCGTACTCCTCCGCCAGCCGGGTGAGCAGCAGCGGGTGGCCGTCATCCGTGGCCAGCGCCAGCCGCAGCGCATCCACCGCCCCCCGGTGGTCTCCTGCGTGGTGGAGCAACCGGGCCCGCAGGTACTGGGTGTAGCTGGCGGACGAGGAGAAGGCCCCGTCGTCCGTGGCCGCCGCGTCCATCGCCTCCCGCATGGCCTCCCGGTCGACGCGGGGACGCCGCGACGCGGGCGCCGTCGCCAGGGCCTGGGGCCCGGACAAGGCGACGAGCAGGACGGCGACGAGGAGGCGGGAGGGGCTCACGCGAGGTGGAAGTCTAGCGCGGCCCCAGCCGCCTTGCAGGGTCTCAGGCCTCCTCGGGAGGCGGCGCGCCCAGCTTCTCGAGCAGCTTCTCCACCGGGTCGCTGTCCTGGCTCACGTCCGCCACCGCCGAGCGGTACTCGGTGTCCGTCGCCTTCTCCACGTCGGGCATCAGGCGGCTGATGACGGCGCGAGCGGCCTCCGCGTTGCACTCGGGCAGGACGACGACGAAGACCCCCGCGCCCAGGTGGGAGATGGCATCCGGGTGGCGCACCCGCTTGCGCATCACGTCCGCGATGTTGTTCGGGACGGGCTCCACGGGCCGGTCGGGCCGCAGCACCGCCAGGCTCAGGGCCCGGTGGTAGCGCCGGCTGCGGGCCAGCTCCTGCTCCAGCCGGAGCAGCAGCCCGCGCCGGTCATGCAGCCCCGTGGCCGGGTCGCTCCCGGTGCGGCGCTGGAGCGAGGGCTGGGAGCGCTCCCTCTCCTGCTGCTCGCGCTCACCCTGGCGCAGCTTGAGCGCGCGGTCCGTGCGGTTGAGCAGCTCCACCGCGTTGAACGGCTTGCTCATGTAGTCCACCGCGCCCAGGTTGAGCGAGCGGACCTTCTCCGCGACGCCCTGGTGCGCGGACAGCAGGATGACGGGGATGTGCGCCGTGTCGGAAGACGACTTGAGCGCCATGGCCGCGTCCAGGCCGTCCAGCTTGGGCAGGAACACGTCCATGACCACCAGGTCCGGCCGCTGCGCGCGCGCCCGGGCCAGGCCCTCCGCGCCGTCGCGCGCCACCTCCACGCGGTACTTCGAGCGCAGCACCTCCGACAGCACCGCGGCGATCTCGGGCTCGTCCTCCACCACCAGCACGCGCGGCTGCTCCGTCACCGACGACGTGGCGACCACGGGTCGGGGGTTGCGCGGCGCCTCCTGCGCGAGCGGCAGCGTGAAGACGAAGAGGCACCCGTGCTCGGGCGGGCTCTCCGCCCAGATTTCGCCGCCGTGCAGCTCCACGAACTCCTTGCAGATGGCGAGCCCCAGCCCCGTCCCCTTGCCGCCGTGACGGTACCGGTCGAACACCAGGTGCAGCTCGTCCTGGGGGATGCCCACGCCGTCGTCCTGCACGCACACCTTCGCCGCGTCACCGTCCGGACGGCCCAGCCGCCGCGTGGACACGACGACCTCGCCCGCGTCGCGCGCGTGGTGGATGGCGTTGGTGATGAGGTTCTGCAGCACCTCGTGCAGCTTCACCTCGTCGCCGATGAGCATCAGGCTGTCGGGGCAGTCCGCGCGCAGGGACACGCCCCGCTCGGCCGCCAATATCTCCAGCTCGTTGACCGCGTCACGGCACAGCTGCGCGACGTCCAGCACACGGGGCTCGATGGACAGCCGCGCCGCCTCGCCCTTGCCCTTCTCCAGCAGCGACTCGACCAGGCCGAGGATCTTCTTGCCCTGGCGGATCATCGCCTCCGCGGACTGCTTCTGCTGCGACTCCAGCGGCCCTTCCAGCAGCAGGCGGCCATGGCCCAGCAGCACCTGGAGCGGCGCGCGCAGGTCGTGGCTCACCACCGCGATGATCTCATCCTTCAGGCGGTTGAGCTCCTTGAGCCGGCGGTTCGCCTCGAGCAGCTCGTGGTAGCGCTCGACGTACGCCAGCTCCAGGTCCTCGCGCTTCTTCTTCACCGCGGTGTGCAGCCGCGCGTTGCGGATGGAGTTGGCCAGCACGCCGGCCACGGCCTGGGTGAACTCCTGCTCGTCGCGGCCGAAGGACGCGTCCATGCGCGACACGCGCAGGAACAGCGCGCCCAGCAGGTCGTCCTGGCAGATGAGCGGCTGCACCAGGATGGACTTCACGCCCAGGGGCACGATGGACGTGCGCACCTCCGCCATGAGCGGATCCCGCTGCGCCTCCTCGATGAGCACCGGCTCGCGCGTCTCCAGCGCGCGGCGCAGCTCCGGATAGCGCGCCACCTCGATGTCGAGCTGCACGAGGCTGGGGTCCTCCTGCGTCGCCACCACCTTGCCCGTGCGCGCGTGGCTGCCCTCCACCAGCACCACCGAGCAGCGGTCCGTCCCGGTGACGCGCCCCACCTTGTCCACCGCGATGCGGAGGATCTCCTCCAGCTCCAGCGAGCTGGTCGCCGCCTGGGTGATCTCCAGCAGCATCCCCATGCGCAGCCGGACGCGCTCCTCGCGGTCCTTCAGCCGTCCCGCCCTGAGCGCGGCCTCCAGCCGGGGCACCACCTCGTCCGCGCCGCGAATCCAGTCATCCACCGCCAGGCGCTTGAAGGCCTCCGCCGACCGGGACTTGCCCAGGTCCACCACCACGGGCAACCGCTGCAGCCGCTCCACCCGACGCAGGGACTCGAGCAGCTCCGCGGCGCGCTTGGCCGTCACCGACAGCAGCACGACCTCGGGTTGCAGCGAGTCCGCCAGCTCCGCCAGCCCGGTGTCCTTCTCGGCCGCCGCGCAGTGGTAGCCGCTGGCGGTCAGCCGCTCCATCAAGGCGTCGCCGGACTCCTTCCCGGCCACCACCAGCACGCGTCCCCGCTGATCCGCCTGCATCTCGACTCTCACAGTGAACCTCGCGCCGCGGCGGCCCTGTGCGGGCGCCACTGGGGAGGCTGCAAAAACCCGTTGAATGCGGAAGGGTTCATGGTTCGGTTTCCGAATCTTGCCGCCGTTCACGTCCGTGGGCCAGAGCGGCGCACGGCTGGTGGCGACCGGGACTGTGAGTGGAGATGCCCGGGCGCCACGCCCATCGTGGCTTCCCACACCCACGCCCCTGGAGCACTTCCACCCCATGTCCCCCACTCCGGGGGCAGAACGGGCGCGCGCCAACACCGCGCGGTGGGAATCCTTCCCACGCCCGCCATGACCTGGCGCCGCTCGTCCGGCCGGACTCCGTCCCTTCGAGCAGCCAACCACCCGTCATCGCAAGCTCCCACCCGTTCCCGTGTGCCCTGGAGTGGTGGAGGACCCGAGGTCCCCACCCACGGGAATCGCCGGGCTATCACGTCATGGGGCCCTGGAGGGCCGCAATCTTCGGGGGCGCGGGGGCCGGGCCGTTTTGCGGATGGGGGAGGATGCCGGGAATGGTGCGAGCGAGGTAGAGTGCGGTGCCATGCTCCACCCTCCCGTGACTCGGCGTGCATGGCGCACCGCCCTCGTACTCGTCTCCAGTCTGGCCATCGCCTGTGGCGACGACCCGCCACCGCCCACGCCGGATCCGCCGCAGGTGGCCCTGACGGTTCCCCAGGGCAACGTCGCGGGCACCAGCCTCAAGCTCATCGCGACCATCGCCGGCTGCGAGAAGGTCAACACGCTCAACCTCTACGACCGGACCACCTTCCTCAAGGCGTTCCCCTCGGGCGGTGGCACCACCAACTTCGAGCTCCTGGCGTCGGACATCCCGTACGCCAACCCGCTGGTGGGGCTCGCCGCGAGCCTGTCCCTCACCGCCGAGGTGGTGTGCGACGACGGCCGCAAGAACACGTCCCTGCCCCAGCCGGCCACGTTCTTCCCGGTCTCCCGCGCCAACGATGATCCGCAGGGCCTGCAGGTCTACGCCATGCCGCTGGCCATCGACGGCTCGGGCTCCACGGCGACGTTCCTGAGCTGCGCCAAGACGACCACGGGCGGCATCGAGACCATGTACCGGCACAACGCCTCGGGTGGCGCCGCCGGGACGCTGCAGGCCCCGACGCTCTGCAACGCGTCCACCGTCATCACGCCCCGCAACGCGCAGAGCGGCAAGCGCTGGGTCTACACGCCCGGGTACGGCGCGTTCGCCATCGACCGCGACTTCAAGATGACGGCGCGCACGCCGGTGGACCTGGAGGTCAACGACCTGGTCGTCTTCCCCAACGGCGACGCGTTGATCCGCTCCGTCCAGGGCCTCATCTACCGCATCACCCACGACACCCAGGACGGCCTGAAGATCGGCGTCACGCGCTGGGAGTACCAGCGGGAGATCTCCGTGGGAACCCCCGTCGGCCAGTTGTTGATCCGCGGGGATGGCCGCGTGCTCTTCGCCAGCCACATCGAGTACAGCGAGAACCGCGCGGACATCATCGTCGAGGAGTTGGACGGCGGCACGGACTCGGCGGGCGGGACGCTGCAGGCCACGCACATCATCCGGCAGCTCTTCACGTCGAACACCGCCACGCCGCGCCCGGTGGGGCAGTTCAGCAGCGACGGCAGCATCCTCTACCTGGGCTTCGCGCTGCCCGAGGACAAGTCGCAGGTCCTCGCCTGTGTCGCGAACCTGGAGGGCTGCGAGGGCAACGCGTCGAAGTGGGCCACGGGCGTGCTCACCGGAAAGGTGCAGCAGATCGCCACCTACGCCAACGGCAGCCGGGTGGCCGCGGCGACCACGCAGCGCGTGTGGCTGCTGGATTCGAACACCGGCACCATCCGCAACCGGGAGCTGCGCTCGGTGGACGCCAACGGCGCGCTCCACGTGAAGTACCTGCTGCCCGCGAACCCGACCTCGGACCTGTTCTTCCTGAACGCCCCCGCGGCCCAGGGTTCGACGGCGACGCTGCCGGTGGAGCTGGTGGGCGTGGACCAGACGCTGGGGAGCTCGGCCGAGGGCCGTGAGCTCTTCCGCTACCAGGTCTCCGTCTCCATGGGCGCGGCCTTCGACGACAGCGGCCGGCTCTGGATGCGCACCAACCAGAAGCTGCTCGAGCTGCAGACGTCGTCGCAGTACCGCAGCGCCCGGCCGTAGCCGAAGGCCACCGGGAAGGGCGAGCCCTCCGGCCGCCCTTCCCTCCGTGCCGCGTCAGGGCCGCTCGGCGACGAGCAGCGCCTCCACGTTGCCCGCCGGCCCTGGCACGGGCGAGTCCATGACGCCGCGAACGGTCAGCCCCTGCTCGCGCACGAAGGCCGTCACGGTGTCGATGGCGTCCTGCCGCGCGGCGGGGTCTCGCACCACGCCTCCCTTGCCGACGCGGTCCGGGCCCACCTCGAACTGGGGCTTCACCAGCGCGGCCAGGACACCGCCCGGCTCCAGGAAGGGTAGCACCGAGGGAAGCACCTGGGTGAGCGAGATGAAGCTGACGTCGATGACGACGACGCCCACCTTCTCCGGCAGGTCCTCCTCCGTCAGGTAGCGCGCGTTGACGCGCTCACGGGAGCGCACGCGCGGGTCCTTGCGGAGCTTCTCGTGGAGCTGGCCGTAGCCCACGTCGATGGCGTGCACCCGCACCGCGCCATGCTGGAGCAGGCAGTCGGTGAAGCCGCCCGTGCTCGCGCCGATGTCCGCGCCCACCTTGCCGCGGACATCCAGGCCGAAGTGGTCGATGGCGCCCTTGAGCTTGAGCCCACCGCGCGAGACGTACGGCAGCACCTCGCCCTTCAGGCGCAGCTCCGCCTCCACGGGGATGAGGGAGCCGGGCTTGTCCACGCGCTGGTCATCCACGACAACCTGGCCCGCGAGGATGAGCGCCTGGGCCTTGGTGCGCGACTCCGCCAGCCCCCGCTCCACCACCAGCACGTCCACCCGCTCCTTGCGAGGCTTCATCGTCATGTGCCCTCCAGGAGCGCCCGGCCCGCGCGTCGCAAGCCCTCCGCGTCCAGCCCCAGCTCCGCGCGCTGCACCCGCGCATCGCCATGGGGGACGAATACGTCCGGCATGCCCACGAGCCGCACGCGCTGGGACACGCCCTTGTCGGCGAGCAGCTCCAACACCGCGCTCCCCAGCCCTCCGCGCACCGTGCCCTCCTCCGCCACCACCAGCGGCCCCTGACGCGCGGCCTCCAGGAGCGCGCCCTCGTCCAGCGGCGACAGCTCCCGCGCGTCGAGCACGTTCCATCGCGGCTCGTGTCGCGCCGCCTCGAGCGCGGAGAGCGCCAACGGCCCGAGCGTCACCAACGTCAGCTCCGGCTGCTTCGCTCGCACGAGCCACCGGGCGCCCTGGACCGGCGCCTCGCCCACGTGCACCTCGGCAGGCAGCGCAGGCAGCGTGCCGCGAGGGAAGCGGAGCACGGAGGGCAGCGGCGAGGCGAGCGCGGTCTGCAGCATGGGCGCGAAGTCCTCGCCCACCACGGGGGACCATAGCTGGAGCCCGGGCAGCGGGCGCAGCGAGGACACGTCGTACGTGCCCTGGTGCGTGGCCCCATCCGCGCCGACGAGCCCCGCGCGGTCCACCGCGAAGACGACGGGCAGGCCCGGAAGACACACGTCGTGGATGATCTGGTCGTACGCGCGCTGGAGGAACGTGGAGTAGATGCAGCACACGGGGCGAGCCCCCGCGGCGGCGAGCCCCGCGCAGAACGTCACCGCGTGCTGCTCGGCGATGCCCACGTCGTGCACGCGGTCCGGGAAGCGGGCCTTGAGCGCATTGAGCGCCGAGCCCTCCAGCATCGCGGGCGTCACCGCGACGACGCGGGAGTCACGCGCCATCGCGTCCTCCAGCGCCGAGGCCAAGGCCTCGCTGTAAGTGCGATGCCCTCCGCGCGAGCGCACCAGCTTGCCGTCGCGCCACTCGTAGGGCCCCATCGCGTGCCCACGCGTCTGGGCATCCGCCTCGGCCGGAGGGAACCCCTTCCCCTTGAGCGTCAGCGCGTGCACCACCACGGGGCGCATGGACGCACGCGCCTCGCGCAGCGCGTGTGTCAGCGCGCCCAGGTCGTGCCCATCCACGGGGCCCAGGTACGTGAAGCCCAGTCCCTGGAAGAAGTCCCGCGCGCCGCGCGTGCGCAGGAGCGAGGGAATGGCGCCCACGTTCGCGCTGATGGACATCTGGTTGTCGTTGAGCACCACCACGAGCGGCAGGTGGCTGCCTCCCGCGTTGTTGAGCCCCTCGAACGTCAAGCCGCCGGTGAGCCCTCCATCCCCGAGCACCGCCACCACGTGGCCCCGGTGCCCCAGCATCCTCCGCCCCTCGAGCACCCCCAGCGCCGCCGACACCGCGGTGCAGGAGTGTCCCGCGAGCAGCGCGTCATGCGGGCTCTCGCGCGGGTCCAGGAAGGGCGCCACGCCGCCGGCCTGCCGCAGCGTGTGCATCTGCGCCCGGCGCCCGGTGAGCAGCTTGTGCGCGTACGTCTGGTGCCCCACGTCGAAGAGAATCGCGTCCGTGGGCGAGTGGAAGACCCGGTGCAGCGCGACGATGAGCTCCACCGCGCCCAGCGAGGCGCCCAGGTGGCCACCCACGCGGCCGCAGATGGAGATGATCTCCTCCCGGAGCTCCGTGCACAGCTGCGGCAGCTCCGCTTCGGGAAGCGCCCGCAGGTCCGTCGGCGAGGCGATGCGGCTCAGGACCTCCGCCGTCAAAGCTTCCGCTCCACCACGTACCGCGCGAGCGCCGCCAGGGGCCCATCCTCACCCTCGAGCGGCCGCACCGCCTCCACCGCCAGCCGCACCTGCTCGTCGGCCAGACGGCGCGACTCCTCCAGGCCCACCACGGCCGGGAAGGTGAAGCGTCCCGCGTCGGCGTCCGCGCCCACGGGCTTGCCCAGTTGCTCCCGCGTCGACGTCACGTCCAGCACGTCGTCGGCGATCTGGAACGCCAGACCCACCGCGTCGCCGTACATCTGCGCGCGCACGAGCGCCTCCGCATCGCCTCCACCCGCGAGCACGCCCATGCGGCACGCCGCGCGGATGAGCGCGCCCGTCTTGAGCCGGTGCATGCGCACCAGGTAGTCCAGGTTCGCGGGTCGGTCCTCGGCGGTGTCCAGCACCTGGCCGCCCACCATGCCCGCGGCGCCCGACGCCACCGCCAGCTCGCGGCACAGCGCGCCCCGCACGGGCTCCGGCCCGTCGGCGAGCAGTCCGAAGGCATCCGTCAGCAGGCTGTCGCCCGCGAGGATGGCCATCGCCTCACCGTAGACCTTGTGGTTCGTCGGCCGGCCGCGACGGAAGTCGTCGTCGTCCATGGCCGGCAGGTCGTCATGCACCAGCGAGTACGTGTGCACGAACTCCAGCGAGCACGCCGCGTCCGCCGCCAGCGCCGACACGAGCGAGGCTTGCGCCACGGTGTCCGCGAAGGTGAGGCAGAGCACGGGCCGCAGCCGCTTGCCGCCCGCGAGCAGCGAGTAGCGCATGGACTCCACCAACCGGGGAGGAGCCCCCGAGGAGGCGAGCCGGTCCGCGCGCTCGAGCAACAGCGACTCCACCCGCGCCTGCTGGGTCCGCAGGAAGGCATCCAGGTCGAACTGAGCCATGAATCGATACTCCTCTGCTGGATGAGCGCTAGGGCGCGGCCGGGGTCACCAGCTCACGGATGCGTCGGACGAGCTTGTCCGTATCCAGCGGCTTGACGAAATAGTCCGCGGCGCCGACCTCGCGACCGCGCTTCTTGTCCTCCGAGTCCCCACGCCCGCTGATGAAGATGATGGGGATGTCCCGGAAGTGCTCGTTCTTCTTCACCGCCTTGCACAGCTCGAAGCCGTCGATCCAGGACATGTTCACGTCCAGGAGGATGGCCTGCGGCCGGTGCAGCTGCAGCGACGCGATGAGCCGCAGCCCGTTGGCCGCCAGCGTCACCTCGAAGCCCTCGTCCTCCAGGGCCGCCGCGAGCAGCTCCCGCGTGTCGCGGTCATCGTCGACGATGGTGATCTTCGGCTTCGACATGCCCGAGCGCGCGTCCCGCACGACCTAGAACGGGACGTCATCCTCGGGTGGAGGTCGCGGTGCGGGCGCCCGGGGGGCCGCCGCCTGCGCCGGAGGTCGGGCCGCCACCGACAGCGGCGCCACCACGTCGTTGCCGTCCTCGTCCTGGAGGAGCTGCTCGATTCGCTGCTCCGCCTCGGTGAGCAGCTTCTCACCCCGACGTACCAGCCGGATGCCCTCCTCGAACGCCTTGAGCGAATCCTCCAGCGACAGGTTGCCGCTCTCCAGCCGGCCCACCGTCTCCTCGAGACGGCTCACGACGTCCCCGTACTGACCGGGAACCTCGGCCTCACCTGCCTTGTCCGCCTTGGACGCCTTGTCCGCCTTCGCCACAGCCTTCCACCTCCCCGTTCGGGGCGCGGGACTCTAGAGGGTGGCCCGTTAGCAGTCCACCGGCCCTTTTACCGATGTCACGGTGGCTTCGACTTCTTCACACCCGCCGAGTGTCCTCGCCCCATTCGCCGCGAGCTTGATGCCCAGCTTCTCCCCCACCTCGACATCCGCGACGGAGCGCACCACGCCCCCGTCGCGCTGACGGAACACCACCGAGTAGCCGCGTGACATCACCTTCAACGGGCTCATCGCGTCCAGTCGTCCCTCCAGACGCTGGAAACGCCGCTGCGCGTCCGCCAGCGTCCCCTGCTGCAGCGCTCGCAGCCGTGCCTGGTGCGCGGCCAGACGGGCGCGCTCCCTCGCCACGAGCGCCACCGGCGAGGCCCGCTCCAGCCCCAGCCGGGCCGAGGCCAGCGAGGCCTGCCGCGCCGCCACGCCCGCGCGCGCCGCCTCCCCCAGCCGCATGGCCAGCTTCAACAGGTGCGCGCGCTGCTCGCCCAGCCGGGCCTGCGGGCGCGCGCGCTGCAGCCGCTCCGTCAGCGCGCGCAGCGACTCACGCCGCTCGCGCACCGCGGGCCGCAGCACCCGCATCATCGCCTCCACCTGCTCGGACAGGTGCAGCCGCTGGTGGTTGAGCGCGCGCCGCGGGTCCTCCAGGCGCGAGGCGAGCTGCCCCTGACGCTCGCGCAGCTCCAGCACCCGGCGCTCCGTGGCCCGCCGCAGCCGCCCGGCCTGCGTCGCGAGCGACAGCTCCAGGTCCGCCAGCACCGGCGCCAGCCGCTCCGCCGCCGCGCTGGGCGTGGCCGCGCGCCAGTCCGCCACGAAGTCGGCGATGGTGAAGTCGATTTCGTGACCGATGGCGGACACCACCGGCACGGGCGAGGCGAAGATGGCGCGCGCCACCTCCTCCTCGTTGAACGTCCAGAGGTCCTCCACCGAACCTCCGCCGCGCGTCACCACGATGACGTCCACGTCGGAGCGGGAGAGCCGAGCAATCGCCCGCGCCACCTCGGGCGCGGAGCCCTCGCCCTGCACGCGCGCGTCCGCCAGCAGGACGCTCAGCCGGGGGTTGCGCGAGTGGAGCACGCGCAGGAAGTCCTGGAGCGCGGCGCCCGTGCGGCTCGTCACCACGCCGATGCGCCGGGGAAGGAAGGGCAACGGCCGGGGCGCCCGCACGCGGCGGTCGCCGATGAGGCCCTCCGCCGCGAGCCGCGCCTTGAGCTGCTCGAAGGCCAGCGCCAGCGCGCCCTCGCCCACCGGCTCCAGCCGCGTGACGATGAGGCTATAGCGGCCCTGAGGCTCGTACAGGTCGACGCTGCCCTCGGCCAGCACCTCCATGCCGTCGCGCAGCGCGAAGCGCATCCGCCCCGCCATCGACGCCCAGACCTTCGCGTCGATGGAGGCGACGGTGTCCTTCAGCGAGAAGTACCAGTGGCCCCGCGCGTTCGCCCCGCGAAAGCCCGTCACCTCACCGCGCACGATGACGCGCGCGAAGCGGGACTCAATCGTCTGCTTGAGCTGCCGCGTGAGCTCTCCCACGGAGAGCACCGAGCGCTCGGGCTTCGGAGGCGCCGAGGGAGCGCCCTCCAACGGCCCCAACAGCCCGGTGCCGTCCGCGTCCACAGGAGGAGGCGGCGGCGCCTTGCGCGGCAGCGCCACCACCTTGGGCACGGCGGCCACGGCGGGCTCCACCGGCGCGAGCGTCCCGAACAAGTCCCCCTGGAATCCCGACGCGGCGGACGGCGGAACCTCGCCGCCCGCGCCCTTGCGCTTCTTCATCGCGAGAGCTTCTCGACCCAGGTCTTCGCCTTGTCGTGGTACTCGTCGTCCGGGGGCGTCATCGCCACCACGTCCTTGAACTTCGGCAGCGCGTCCTCGGGGTTGCCGTCCTTCATCGCGTAGGCCAGGAAGTACAGCTCCTTCGCCTTCGCCTTCAGCTCGCTGATGATGTTGGACGCGCCCGCGTGGCCCGGGTCCGCCTGCAGCGCGCGGCGGGCGTACTCCATGGCGCGCGCCCACTGGCCAGCGGCCTTCGCGCCCGTGGCGCTCTTGTAGAAGATGGTCGCCGCGCGGGTACCCGCGTTGCGCGCCATCTTGCTCGTGCGCCCGTCGGTGATGTCCTTGTCCAGCGCCATCAGCTTCGTCAGGCCCTTGGCGTCCAGGTCCTCCAGGCGCTTGTACAGGTTGCTGAACTCCGACATCTGCCCGAGCAGCTTCTTGCACTGCGGCGCCTTCGACATGCAGGCGTTGAGGATGGCCACCGCGCCGGACATGTCGCCGTCGACGAAGCGCTGCACCGCGGGCTCCCACGGCTTGGGCGCGGGTCCGACGATGACGGGCCTGGGCGCGTCACGCACGGCGATGGCCTGCACCGCCTGCTCGTTGATGAGCTTGGCGTCGCGGTGGTCCGGGTACGCCTTGAGCACGTCGTCGGTGATGAACTTGGCCTGGTCCAGCTGGTTGGTGTCCAGCGCCTTGCGCGCCTCCACGGAGCGCTTGTCGGCCAGGTCCTTCAGCTCGCGCTTGGCGGCGTTCACCTGCTCGTAGAGGAACTGGCTCTCGCCGGCCTTCGCGAGCGCGGCGGCGGCGTTGCCCAGCTCGTTCTTGATGATGGCGGCGCGCGCCTCCGTCAGCCGCTCCTGGATGGGAATCTCGCGCTGGGCGTGGTCGAGGTAGTCCTTCACGCCGGGGTAGTCGGGCGCCGCGGCGGCCAGCTCCTCGAGCTTGGCCTTGGCCTCCACCCACTTGCCCTCGCGCACCAGGTTCTTGGCGTCCTGGAAGACGGTGCTCAGCTCCTTGCGGACGGCCTCCTGCTGGCCCTTCTGCAGGAGCAGCTGCTCGTTCTGCTTCGCCACCTGCACGCGCGCGACCACGAGGCCACCGAGCAGCAGCACCACCACGCCGCCGCCAATGAGCATCATCTTCTTCTTCTTCGCCAGGACCTCCGGGTCAGGAGGCGCCATGGCCGACGAGCGCGCGCTGCGCACACGTCCACCCTCCACGCGCGGAGGCGGACGCGCGGGGACTCCGCCTCGGCCCGCGGCGCTCGAGGGACGGCTGCGCGACGGCGGCGCGGCCACCATCATGGTGGAGTTGGCCACGTCCTCGAAGCGCAGCTCCGTGTCGCCCAGGGTGATGATGTCCCCGGTGGCCAGGGGCGTCTCGTCGCCAATGGCCTCGCCGTTGACGAGCGTGCCGTTGCCGGACCCCAGATCACTCACCGTCCAGCCACCGCCCGACTTGCGCACCATGACGTGCTTGCGCGACACGGAGGTGTCCGGGATGCAGATGGGGTTGTCCGTGGCGCGGCCGATGACGTACTCGCCGTCCTCCAGGGAGAACTCCTCACCCGCCTTGGGTCCCGCGATGCAGACGAGCCGGGGCGACGCCGCCACGGGCGCGGGCCGAGCAGCGGCCGGAGACGACCTGCGGGTGGCGGGGCGAGCTCCGGTCCCGCCCGAGGGCGTCCCGGAAGGAGGCCTGCGACGAGCAGGAGGGGAACCGTTCGACATGACCAATCACCGACTTCCTGAAAAGAGCACGAGAGCTACAGCTCGTGCTCGAACGCCTTTTCCTTGGCCAGATTGTGGCAGCGATGCTCTGTCGTAGGGAAGCGCCTGCTGACTTCCTGCAAAGCCGCCCGGGCCTTCTTCGCGCTGCGGAACTGCACACTGCGTTGGAATTCGAGCATGAGCTGGGCACATTGGTGGTCCAGCTCGGAGGAGACCTGGGAAAGCTGATACCGGACGTCCTCGTACAGCTCCGGCCGCGTGTCCAGGGCCTCCAGGGTAATCCAGGCGAAGCGGAACTGCTGCCAGGCCCGGAACAGGTTCTCCGCCCCCACCCCCTTCGAGTCGAAGAAACGCCGGCCCGTGGAGGCATATTCGCGCGCCTGCTCCAAAAGCTGCTCGGGCGGTAATTCCGGCACGGGGATGATTTCCAGCCGCAGGTTCCACACCCGCCACGTCTCGTTGCCCGGGGGGTTGCGGACGTTGTCGAAGGCGAAGGTGTTGACGACGCCGCGCTTGAGGGCGCTGGCGGGGAGGATGTGCTCCAGCTCCCGCTCGGCGGTGGTGGTGGTATCCGGTGGCACCCAGCCCAGGTTCACCCCGTTGAGCACCAGGGCGACCTCCTCCTTGGACACGCCGCTGGCCTGGTAGTGCAGCAGGGCCACCGCGCGGGTGGGCGCGACGAACTGGAACTCGAAGGACTTCTGGTCCGGGTGCTCCCAGCGCACACCCTCCCCCAGCCCGAACGAGTCCGTCACGGCCTCCAGGCCCAGGCTCGAGGGCTCCGCGCGAGCGCCGCCCAGGCCCACCCCTCCGGGCAGGAACACGGCGGCGAGCCCCACCGACACGCCCCCCAGCACCAGGAGCAGCACCGCGCCCGTCAGCAGCCTGCGGGGCAGGGACAGCCCGCGCCACCCGAGCACCAACTGCCCTCCCCGGCTCCGCGACAGCGCCCGTCGCTCGCGCGCACGGTCCGCGGCGGTGGCCCCGGGAGCGGACGCGCTCTTGGCGACGACGGGAGGGGGCGCGAGCGTCGGCGCGTCCTCCACGCCAGGGGCGAGCGCGGCGACGGGCTTCGCGAGCCGGACGATGGGCCGGGTGGAGTCCTCGTCCGCGGGACTCTCCAGCAGCCCCACCGCCGCGAGCGTGGGCAGCGCCAGCTCCGTGCGCTCCTCCGGGATGGACTCCTCCAGCAACCCCGGAGGCATGGCGGTGGCGATGGGCGGCGACACCGCGGCCAGGAGCACGTCGGTGCGCTCCTCCACCGGCGGCGCCAGGGACACGCCCAGCAGGGCGGGTGAGAGGGTCAGCTGCACCTCGGTGCGCTCCTCCACGGGGAGCACCGGGGGAATGGCGGCGCGGGCGGGAGGGAGGACCTCGGTGTGCTCCTCGCGTGGGAGCACGGGGGGCGGCAGGGGCCGCGAGGTGAGGACCGGCACCATCACCACCGGCGCCAGGTTCAGCTCGGTGCGGTCCTCCTGCGGCGGCGCTGGAGGGGGCACCAACACCGGGGGCACCGGCGGCACGGAGGGGCGCTTCGAGGCGGTCGGCGCCGGCTCGGACAGGGACGCGAGCGACGGCAGGATGGGGAGCGGCGCCGCGGGGGCCACGAGCGGACGCTTGCCGCTGGGCGGGTTCGACGAGGACGGCGCCACGGGAGCGACGGCGGGGAGCTCTCCGGTGGGCAGGTACTCCTGGTCCGGCTGCTCCAGCACCACCGAGGGCTGCGGGGGCGCGCGGCGGATGGGCCGCGTGGCGTCCACGTCCCCATCCGGCGGCACCCACAGGAACGTGAACTCCACCGGCCCCACGCCGATGCGGTCCCCGTCGCGCAGCAGCTGCTCGCCCTTCAGCAGGTTGCCGTTGAGCACCGTGCCGTTGGAGCTGCCGTTGTCCTCGGCGTAGTACTGCCCGGCACGCAGGACGATGCGAGCGTGCTGCCGGGAGACGCCGTGGTCATGCAACACCACGTCGTTCTCCGAGGTGCGGCCGATCTTGACCTCGGCCTGCTCGAAGACGAGCTCGCGTCCTTCCTGGAGCCCCTTCGTGATGGAGAGGAGAATCGGCAGAGGACTTCCCCCTACGCGAGCTCACCGAAGAAGAACTGGAACACGATGGGTCCGAAGAGGACCATGAACACGGTCGGGAAGATGCAGGCGATGAGCGGGAAGAGCATCTTCACCGGCGCCTCGCCGGCCAGCTTCTCCGCGCGCTGCGTGCGGTCGATGCGCATCTGCGTGGACTGGATGCGCAGCACCTTGCCCAGGCTCGTACCCATCTTGTCCGCCTGGATGAGCGCCGTGACGAACGTCGTCAGCGACGGCAGGTCCACGCGCACAATCATGCTCTTGAGGGCCTCTTCACGCGTCTTGCCCATCTTCAGCTGCTTGAGCACCAGCTGCAGCTCCTCGCGCAGCGGGCCCGCCTTGCCCTTCTCCACCACCTTCGCCAGCGCTGCGGTGAAGTCCAGACCGGCCTCCACGGACAGCGTCAGGAGGTCCAGGTTGTAGGGCAGCGCGCGGCTGATGAGCAGGTGGCGCTTCTTCACCTGGTCGTTCAGCCACAGGAGCGGGTAGTACATGCCGAACAGCAGGAACAGCAGCGACCAGACCAGGTTCTGGCCCAGGCCGTTGAGCATGAACAGGCCCATCAGCAGGCCGACGACGGCGCTGACTTCCTGCAGCGCCATCATGTCCTCGGGCTTGTAGCCCTGGGGCTCACCGGCCTTGATGAGGTTGCGGCGCGACTTCGCCTCGTAGCTGGGCCAGATGAACCGGCGGTTCATGGCGCCCAGCCGGCGGATGGCCACCGAGCCGAAGCCCTTCATGCCGCCCTGGGACTCGTCGCGCACCTCCGACAGGAAGCGCTCCAGGAGCACCTGGTACAGACCGATTCCGAGGAAGCCCACCGCGCCTGCGAAGAGCAGCGCCGAGCTTCCGACCAACACTTGCGTCAGGATATCCACCGGGCACCCCTCAAATGTCGATGTTGACGATGCGCCGGATGATGAGGATGCCCATCACTTCCATGATGGCGATCAGCACCACGAGGATCCACCCGAAGTAGTGGTTCATCATGGGCTCCATCAGGTCCGGCCGCATGTAGTTGAGCACCATGCCGAGCACGCCCGGCATGGCGGCGACGATCCACCCCTGCAGCTTGCCCTGCGAGGTGAGCGCGTCGATCTTGCCTTCCAGACGGAAGCGCTCGCGAATCACCGTGGAGATGGTCTCGAACATCTCCGCCATGTTGCCGCCCAGCTGGCGCGCGATGTTGGTGGACACCACCACCAGCTCCAGGTCGTCGCTGCCCACCCGGCGGCCCATGTTGATGAGCGCCTCTTCCAGCGGCACGCCCAGCTTCACTTCCTTCACGAACAGGCCGAACTCCTGCGACAGCGGAGGCATCGCCTCGCGCGCCACGTGCTCGATGGCCTGCGGGAAGGTGAGGCCGGCCTTGAACGCGTTCGCCATCGCCTGCAGCGCGTCCACCAGCTGGACGTTGAACTTCTTGATGCGCCGCTTGCGGTAGTGCTTGACCATGATCATCGGCAGGAAGAAGCCGAAGACCGTGGCGATGACCGCCAGGATGGGGTTGAAGATGATGTAGGTGAGGATGCCCAGCAAGCACATGCTGGCGATGTTGAGGACCAACATCTGCCGCGCGTCGATGAACAGGAACATGTCGCTCAAGTCGTTCATCGACTTGGCGACGTAGCGCTCCTGGTACTGCTCGTACGCCTTCGAGAGGACGCTGAAGATCACCAGGCTGAAGAAGAAGACCGAGCCGGTGACGAGGAGGAGGACGATTCCTGCGAGCATGGGCGTGCTTCCCTGAGGACGAGGGCGCCGTGGCGCCGACTACTGGGCGCCCGCGGCCGCGGCCTTGTCGCCACTGCCCTTGATGATCTGGATGATCTCCCGGCGCTTGGCCTCCAGCACGCGGGTGCGCTCACCCGACAGGAGCGTGCTGATGGTCGCGCGGCCGCGCTCCTCGATGAGGTCCACGTCGTCCTCGTTGCGCAAGGACAGCGTCAGCGCGCCGAGCTCCGCCGCGAGCACGAGGATCTCCGCCTCTTCCGGCAGCACCATCAGCGACACGTTGTTGTAGTCGCGCTGGCCTTCCGGGATGAGGTTCACGTTGGTGGTGCCGGTGATCTTGCCGGTGGCCACCACGATGATGTTCTGCAGCAGCGTCACGCCGACGTTCTCGTCCGTCTGCGGGTCGCGGAACGTGCCGATGATGTCCACGTGGTCGTTCGGGCGGATCCAGCCACCAACGGAGGTGGTGTTCTTCGCCTCGATGGTCATCGCGCGCATCTTCTTCTGGACCTTCGAGGACAGGCGCTCGGCGGCCTTGGTCGTCTCGAACTGGCTCCACAGCAGCGGGTCACCCGCCTGCAGGGCCACCAGCACCTTCTGGTTCACCACGTACGACGCCGAGTCCGGACGGACCACCGACGAGGTGACGAACTGCTCGGGGACCGAGCGCTGGGAGATCATCTCGAAGGTGATGACCGTACCCTCGGGGACATCCTGAGCCGCCACGACGACGGGCACCAGGTTCCAACCGCGGCGGACATCCGCCTCCTTCTTCTTGATGGCGGAGTACGCGATGACGCCGGCCAGAAGGCCGAGCACGAGCGCGACGACGAGCGGAGTCTTGCCCTTCAGCATGGTTCAGGAACCTCCAAAACGGGGGGGCGCCGTTCGGCGGCGAAGTCGAGGGGTGTTGAATTCCAAAAAGGCGCACATCGGCGCCGACGGCGCGGGATGTTAGCCGTGCGATACAGCAGGTGTCAAAACCACCTCCCGCGACAGCACAGAATCCCGCGCCAACCCTGTCGAATCGCTGGGTTGCGTCAACGGTTCCTGAGGCCGTTGATGGCGGCGAGGTCCTCGGCGGTCAACCCGTTGTATTCGGTGATGCTGTAGATCGCATCCTGGACCACGTCGGCGTCATCCTCGTTGGCGATGACCTTGTTCTCCAGGAGCTGCAGCAGCCTCACGATGTCGGGGTCCGTGGACACGGGGCCCAGTTCGAAGGTGCCCCCCTCCTCGGAGGGGCCACGCGCCTCATTGAGGCAGTACATGTGGAGCGGGACCAGGAAGACCTCTTCCTCGCTGCCGCCATCCGTGCCCGCGTCGACGCCGCCGGGGCCCGTGCCCGTGGGGGGAACCGTGATGGGCTCACGGCCGATGAGCATGCCGTTCTGGATGCGGCTGGGCGCCGTGTTGAGCACCACCAGTCCCGGCTCGAACGTCACCTCGACGGGGCTACCCGTGGTGTTGCGCAGCGGCACGCAGACCAGCACCGCGGGCCCCGTTCCAATGGGCGCCACGCCGTTGCCGCAGTCCTTCGTGGCGTCGCTGGCGCCGTACGGCACCCCCGCGAGCTCCACGCCCGGAGGGAAGACGAACGTCTTGCCCACCGGCCGGCCCGGGTCCTCGCCGAAGCCGGGCCGCACCAGGTTCACGCCCGCGTCGAAGGTGAAGCCGCCATCCCCGCCGCCACCACCGCCCCCGTCGTCGTCATCACTGCACGCCAGCACCCCTGCCCCGACACCCACCGCGACGACCATCCACTTCCAGGCCGCATGCGCCATGTCGCGCTCCTTGTCCTCGTCGTTGTGCGCAGGCGACTCCTCCGGCCACGAGCCACTGCGTCATGAGGTATCCCGAGACTCGCCGAGTCCCGGGTCCTCGGCAACACCGACGCGCAAGGAACGCGTCAGTGTCCAGCAGTGTGCGAAGGATGCGGCGATTCGAGGGGCGACGCCGAGGGTTGCTGCATGGGCGGAAGGTCCGGATTGTAGAGGCCGCGCAGAATCAATTCCCGCCCCCGCTCATCCAGCAGCATCGCGGGCTCGCCCTCCCGCAGGCCGACCATGCGCACGCTGAAGCCCACTCCGTCCGGCGTGACGTGGACCCACAGCGCTCCAGGCACGAGCGTGGCGGGACGGTCGTCATCCGACTCCAGCCACTCCAGCCGCATGGGCACGGCGCTCAACGCGCGCGTGCGCACGCGGTCGTTCACGGGCCCCGCCACCTCGAGGGCCGTGCTCCAGTCCCCACGCTCCGTGGGGACCTCTCCGTGCGCCTGGAGCTCCTGCACCATCGTCAGATGGACCCGGCGCCCCACGCGGAGGATGGACAGGTTGGCGGTCTCCTCGGCGCGAGCCTCGCGCAGGGGCCGCCCGTCGCCCGCCGCCACCGCGCCCACCACGGCCACCAGCACCGCGCCCGACGCCCAGAGCGGCGCGGAGTGCCCGCGCACCAGCGCCCAGACCAGACGCAGCACCGCGAGCACCGCCACCACGGAGCCCCCGAGCAGCGTCCAGCGCGGCAGGGGGCCGACATGGAACGCGTGTCCGAGGACGCCGACGACGTGCCGCCATTCGGGGACGGAGACGTACAGCACGCCCCCCGCCATCGCGAGGAAGGCGGCCGCGTGCACCAGCCTCAGTCCCAAGGGGGACGGCGCCCCCACCGTGCTCCGGTCCGTCACGGGAACGGCAGGTTCAGCACGAAGTAAAACGAGTCGTAGTAGATCTGGTACGAGCGCATGAACAGGTCGATGACGTTCGACTGCACGTCATCCGTCCACCGGACCTTGACCGACCCGCCGATGATGAGCGCGACGACGAGGACCCAGTTGAGGATGGAGTATTCGACCATGGCCTGGCCGCGCTGGGAGGCGCGCCGGCGCTGCGTCTTGGGGATGCTCATGGGGAGGCTTCCTCCGGGGCCGCGTCCTGCGGCGCGTCCATGTCGGGCAGGTTGGGGAACACACGGTCCGCGTACTCCAGGCGGACCTTGGGGGCGGACGGAGGCGGCAGCACCATTCGCGGCTTGGCGTCGATACCGTACTCCGCCACCTCCATCGAATGGGCGATGCCTGGAATCTCCATCTTCGCCAGTTGCATCAACGGAATCTCGCGGGAAATCCACATCCGCTTGACGACGGTCTTCTTCACGACCAGTTCGATCTGCACGGCCGACACCGTCCCCGCCAGCGTCATCACCCGCATCTCCTTGCTGGAGCGTAGCACGGGCTTGAGCCCCGCGGGCAGCGGCTCCTTGTCCTCGTCCGGGTGCGGCAGCTTGTCGTCCTTGGCCTCCTGCCCCATCTTCTTCATGACGTGGTCCAGGGCCTCCTGCGAGTACTCCTGCGGACGGTCCGTGGGGCCGCCCACATAGAGCCGGGAGATGGCGTCGTACTGGATCTGCTCGCCCTCGCGCGCCACCAGCATGCGCATCTGCATCAGGGGCGACTTCATGGCCGGGTGCGTGCCCGCCTCCATCTCCACCCACACCGCGTCCCGGCCCTGCTTGTCCTTCTCCTCCCCCACCACCGCCATGCGCCAGTAGTAGATGCGCTGGCCACCCGCGCCGCCGTCGAAGCGGTACGTCACCCAATCCCCCACGCGCGTGTTGCGCGCGCCGCGCGTCAGGTGGTTCATCACCTCGCGCGCCGCGGGGCTCTCCTCCGCGCGCGCCGACGCCGCCATCAACACCACCGCCAGGACGGCCCACGTCGCCCTCATTTGCCCGTCCCCTTCGTCTTGGCCTTCTGCTCCTGCTCGTAGGCCTCGCGGCTCTTGCGGACCGCGTCGTCGTTGGGCACCGCGTCCGGACGGTCCGAGCCCACCCAGGTCTGGAGGACGGTCGACATGCCCTCGTCCACCTCGGAGATGGTCGTCATCACCTGCTCGCCCTTGCGCGCGTGCTCCATCGTCACCTGCGTGCCACCGCCCAGCTTCGTCACCGTGCTGCGCACCGGCGAGAACCCCTGGCGCTCCAGCTCCGCGTCCACGCGGCGCTGCACGTCGTTGAGGTCCCCCGTCACCAGGGACGTGCGGTTCTGCGAGCCGCCCGGGTCGTCGCGCGTCGCCAGGTCCTGGCTGTAGAGCGTGCCCTCCAGCTTGACCAGGCCCTGCGGCGGCGTCTTCGGCGGACGCGACCACAAATCGCGCAGCGCCGTGAAGCCCACCGTCTTGCCCGCGTGCATGCGCAGCACCACCCCGCGCTGCAGGCCCTCGCGCGTGAAGAGCGCGGAGACGACGGCCTCCTCCTCCATGTCGCCCTCCACCACGGTGGGGTAGCCCTCGTCGCGCCACTTCTGCGCGAAGTAGGCCACCACCTTCTTCATGGGGTCGGTCGTGGTGAAGTAGGCCAGGCGGTAGTACTCCCCGCCGATGACCAGGTCGTTGCCGATGCGGGTGTGGACGGTGCCCGGATACACGGGCACCTGCTGCTCGGCCGCGCGCGCCGGCCCGAAGGCCCCCAGCGCACAGCCGAGCACCAGCCCGAGGGCCGCGGCCCTACTCGCAGCGAATCTTGTTGTCCTGCTCATCCTTCTTCGTCGCCTCTTGGTTGGCGTCCGGGTCCGACGGGTCGTCGGCCATGGCCTTCTTGCAGCCCATGAAGTGCGGACCGCGGGCCATGAACAGCTTGATGTAGTTGCTGTCCCCGTACGTCATCTCATCGCGGAACGGCGCCGTGTCGAAGCAGTCCGGCCGGTCGTTGTCCAGCAGGTCGCGCATCGCGTGCAGACCGCTGCTCGCCGAGCTGTCGTACCCCGTCAGGCCGTTGCAGTTCCCCTTCTGCTGGGGATCGATACCGTAGTTGCGGGCGACGACATAGGTGCCGAAGAAGTTCGGCAGGAAGCTCCCCAGGAAGCTGAGCACGCTGCCGACGCTGCCATCCAGCGCCTGCGTCAGGCCCAGGAACTTCATCCGACCCACCTGCACGTGCATGCCGTGCGGGTCGCTGCCCGAGCGGTGGTTGCCCGCTCGCCTGTCTCGCACCACCGCGTCGCCGCCGTCCGGCATGTTCCAGCCGTTGGCGTACATCGAGTAGCGCGAGCGCATGGGGATGCTCGCCAGGTCCTGCCCGCCGAAGGTGTCCGACTTGAAGAAGCCGCCCTGCCCCGACTCGTCCAGGTAGCTGCGCGGGATGATGACGTTGTCGAAGTTCATCGTGACTTCGGACTCGACCCATCCCTTGTTGTTGAAGCCCCACATGTTGAGCACCGAGCCGGCGCCCGAGTTGAGCATGCCAATCACCCCGGCGCCCAGCCCGCCACCCTCTCCCGTGCTGCCGGGACCGCCCAGCATCCCGGACTCGAGGAAGGGAATCTCCTTGTTGGTGATGGTGCCCTGCACGTTGCCGTAGCGGGCGATGAACGTGCCCACCGTGCCGTTGGGCTCCACCGAGTCCATGTCCTTGTAGCGCTCGACCAGCTCGGTGTGCGCCTCCTGACGTGCGTCCTCGAAGGCGTTGTCGTGGTTGCCCTTGGCGAAGTCAGAGAGGGAGTAGCTGGTCATCTCCCAGACGGCGTAGCGCGCCATCTCCTGGAGCTTCAGCTTCGCCCGGACCAACTCCGTCAGGTACATGCTGAACATCAGAATCATGACGAGGAGCGGCACGGAGAGCGCGAACTCGACCGTGGCGGCACCGCGCCGGAAACTCTTGCGGGACATGGGGGCTCTCATCGCGGTCCTCAGTGCGTCATGACCTTCGGGGCGAAGCCCTGGAGCGCGCCGGGCAGCGCGTCCAGCATGCTGCCGACGACCGGGAGCTGGTTGCGCCCCTGGTACACGGACGCCAGGCGCGGACGCCAGTACGGGTTGAAGAAGTTGGGCTGCTCGGTCCAGTTGCCCGGGCGGTGGTAGTAGCTCTGACCGCGCGAGATGACGTTGAGGCCCTCGGTGAGGCTGAGGAACTTCTTGCGGTTGTTGAGCATCTCCAGCCCCTCCGAGTCCGCGGTGAAGGAGAACTTCACCTTGCCGTCGTCGTTGAGGAGCGCGGGCGCGTTGGAGCCCGTGCCGTCCGCGTTCTCCTTGTTCACCACGTCCTCGGGAGACTTGTTCAGCGCCACCCAGGCCGACGGCTGGTTGAAGTCGAACTTGCGCTCGGCGATGGCGTTGTTCGCCGCGTTCGCCATCGGGTTGCAGGTGCTTCCCGAGTACTGACCGGGCTCGAAGTGCATGAACGGTGTCACGCCACCCCAGGGGTGGTTGCCGTCCTGGGCCGGACGCACGTTGGCCGTGTACACGTCCACCTTGAACCAGCAGACGACGAGCTGGAGGACGCAGACCTTCTCGCGGTGGATGCCCACCTCGCGCTCGGCGCCGCTGGGCGCGCGGTGGTTGCGCCACCCCTCGCTGTTCTGGGGGTAGTGGATGCGCCAGTGGACGCCGCCCTTGACGCTGCCGGTGTCCTTGTCGTTGAGCGCCCACACGCTGGGCTTCATGGTGTGACGGTACGGCAGCTTGATGCCGCCCTTGTCGTTGAGGCCCTTGCGGTTGTCACCGAAGCAGCGCGTGTACGGGTCCTTGTTGTTGCAGGACAGCGGGTTGTCCGCCTTGCCCACGCCCACGTCGACCTCGGCGGGGCCCAGCTTGAGCCAGTACAGGTCGTCCGCGCCCATGTTGTCACCCTGCGCCGTCATGCCCCACGGGCTCAGGTTGTCGTTCCAGTCGCGGATGTAGTTGCGCGAATCCATGATGCTCTTCGCGGTGGGGAACGTCGCGGACAGCATGCGCGTCTGCCCCATCTTCTTGAACTCCATCAGGCCCGGAGCGTTCACGCCGTTGTTGAGCATGTCGCGCAGGAAGCCGAGCGCGTCCGGCAGCGGGAGGATGTCACCCAGCTCGCGCGAGGTGGTGAAGCGCTCGGGGCAGATGCCACCCTCGTGGTCACACGCGTAGCGCGTGGCGTTGGTGATGCCGCCCATGGAGCGCTTGGCGCGGGCGATGTCGTCGTTGGCCTTGTACTTCGTCACGTCCAGCGCGCCGAACGGGTTCTTCCACGTGCCAGGGTTCAGGGGCTTGCCGCCCGCGTGCGAGTTGTGCGCCTGGCTGAAGAGACACTGGCTGTAGATGCCCGTCGCCAGCTGGCTGGCCAGCGAGTTGAGCTTGGTGTCGTTCGCGTCCAGCACGCCCTGCGTCGTCTGCGTCACGTGTGTCGACGCGGACATCATCACCGCCTGGGACATGAAGTACATGGCGCCGTTGAGCACCCGATGCGCTGGAATCAGGAACTTGCCCAACCACTTGTCGGGGTTGGCGGCCTTGAGGATGCGCTGGAACGGCTGCAGGAAGACCGTCTTGTACAAGGTCATGATCTTGTTCACGGCCTTGATGACCTGTCCCACGTACGGAATCACTTCGATGATGGGACACAAGACGATCCACAGCTTCTTGCGTTTGCCGGCGCACGGGTTGAGCGTCTTCATGAACCCGAACAGGTCCGTGAAGAACGCCTCGGCCGAGTAGATGACCGAGATGAGCGAGTGCCACATCATGGCCGACACGTAGTGGGACACCTGCGTGCGGTTGGCGTACGCGTAGAAGTTGAACGCGCGCGCCTCCATGGCGGCCATCGAGTAGGCGGCGGCGTCCGCGGTGTTCTGCAGGCGCACGCGCTCGTGCACGGTGTGGCCGATGTTCACCGTGGTCAGCACGGCGATGGACATCACCAGCACCATCAAGGCGGCCAGGATGAGGGCCTGGCCCTCCTGGCGCTGGAAGCTCTGTCGGAGGATTCGAGTGAACATGGTGCGTGCGTCCTCTTACAGGCCCCAGTCGGGGTTGAGGTGCATGATCCACTTCCGGTGGAAGTTGGACTGCATGCGCATGGTGTAGGTGGCCGTCAGCGGCATGAAGTAGCGCTTGCCGACGAGACTGGAGACGAACGGGATGCTGCCGGTGGCGAGCCCCCAGAGCACCCACATCTCGGCGGGGTACAGCGAGTTGTAGCCCTGCTCGTGGTCGATGCCCTTGGCCATCGCGGCCAGCGGCGTGAGGTTGCCGCCGTCGGACATCATGTTGGCCCGGGGCGCGAGCGTCGCGCGGTCGATGGCGCCGCGCAGGGCCACCTGGGCGTTGGACGCGTACCAGGACGTGAAGATGATCCAGTTCGCGAACGGGACCTTCATCTCGTAGAAGTAGCGCAGGCGGATGGTGAGCCGCGTGGCCTTCCGGTAGACGAGCTCGGAGCTGTCCGGCTCCGGCAGGTTGAAGAACTTGCGGATGTTGCTCTCCAGCGAGGGGACCTCCGGGAAGCTGTCCGCGCCGTCGAAGTCCAGCTCCTGCCAGTTGTAGCCGCTGCGCAGCTTCCAGATGGTGTCGATGGGCGTGAAGTACGCCGGGTTGATGGTGTCCACGCGGATCAGGCCGAACAGGTTCGAGCCGTTCACCGTGCGAGGAACCACGCCGCCGCCGAAGTTCAGCGTGCGCATCGCGGAGTCGTAGATTTGATGGATGGCGAAGGTCTTCGCCAAGTTGCCGATGTCGTCGGTGCGCCCCAACGTCGGCAGCAGCGCGACGATGGCCGCGTCATGCATGCGCTCGTTGTTGCCGTTCCACACGACGCCGGCGCGCGCGGCCTGGTAGGCGGCGTACTCGGTCATCAGCTTCGCGTGCTGAATCAGCGTCAGCTGGATGATGCCCAGCGTCATGAAGACCGCGAGCGGCATGATCATCGCCGCTTCGACCGCCGCCTGCCCGGATTGACGGCCCGACGCCTTTCGCGGCCGCTCTTCCTGTTCCATTCCCATGGCGCCATTATCTCGATCAGCGCCTCCGGGACGCATCGGTCAAATGGACACCGCCGGACGGTTTCAGCCTCCCATTTATTGAAAAATCGCGCGGGCTTACGGCGCGGGTTGGGCAGGCTCGGCCGGGGTTTCGGCCGAGTCGGCCTCGCGGCTCAGGCGTCGCCGGGCCGCCTGCGCGGCGCTGGAACCCGGAGATTCCTGGATCACCTGACGACACGCGGCCAACCCCTCACGTCGGCGTCCCAGGGCGAGCTCGGCATCGCACAGCCGGTTGAGCAGACCCATGCGCTCCGTCCCGGAGGCCCCGGCGTTCAGGGCGAGGTTCAAGAGACCCGCCTCCCGGGCCCGGTCCCCTTCCCGGAACGCGGCTTCGGCCTTGAGGGACAGCTCACGGACGGAGGGGCCCCGGGCCTTGTCCTCCTTCGCGGCCTCGGGAGCCGTCGAGGCGGCCTTGGGGCTCTTGGGCCGCATCACCAGGGCATCCTCCTGCTGCTTCGTAGGCTTCGGGGCCGCCGGAGCCGTCCTGGAGGCGAGCGAACGTTCGATGGCGGAATCATCCTGGGGCGGTGCGGGCGGCGGCTGGGCGACGACGGCCTGGGGCAGCGACTCCGCGGCGGACTCCATCGCCGGGGCACCCTCGGCCTCCTCCCAAGCAGCAACGTCCGCTGACGACTTGTCGTCCAGGTCCGCGCTGGACTCCTTCTTCGCCGCGCTCGAACCTCCGAGCCGGAGCGGCTCCCGGCGCGCCACCTTCCCCTGCGGCGCCTCCAGCTCGTCGCTCACGGGAGCGCGCTTCTCCAGGGCCTTCGGCGCGGGCTTCGATGTGACGGGGAGCGAGGCCGTGGGCAACGAAGGGGCGCCCTTCGACTTGGACCTGGAAGCCTCGCGAGGGCCCACCGAGCCGATTCCACCCCCGCTGCCGTTCTGGTCCCAGTCCTCGGCGCGGCGGGCCACCTGGTTCTTCCGCTCGCCGAACTCGTCGCGCTGCCGGGTCTCGTGCATGAGCCGGTCCTCCGCCAGCTCGCCATCGACGACCGGCGCCGAGTCCGCGTACGCGGCGGCGGCCGCGGCCGAAGCGGGGGCCGGGGCCATGCCCGCAGTGGGCGGCGGAGGGGCGTCCACGGAGGTGGGCTCCGCCTTCTTCACCTGGGCCTCCACCTGCCTCAGGTCGGGGCGGGTCAAGTCGGGCGAGACGGCCATGAACGAGACGATGCCCAGCGTGCCCACCGACGCGAGCCCCACGACGGGCAAGAACCAGCGACGCCACCGGGACGGCTTGGGTTCGGGGCCCGCCGCGGCCCGGCGCGCGGACTGCTGCGCGTAGGCCAGCAGCGACTCCAGGCCCGCGTCCGGCGCGGGCTCCTCGGAGAGCTGCGACATGGTGACGCGCACGCCACGGATGTCGTCCAGGGCCTGGGTGCAGCGCACGCAGCCCTGCAGATGGGACTCCACCGCCTGGGCCTCCGTCGTGGAGAGCTCGCCGTAGGCGAAGTCGAGGAGCCGGTCCTCATGAGCATGGAGGTTCTGCGGCTTCATCCCACCACCGTCCTTCCATCCTCGACGAGGTCGCCATCCACGCCCAGCTCGGCCAACCGGCGACGCAGGCCGTCCAGCGCGTAGCGCATCCGGCTCTTCACCGTGTTCTCCGAAACACCCGTCACGTCGGCGATGTCCTTGAACGGGATGCCGCTGTACTCACGCAGGATGAACACCTCGCGCTGCTCTTCCGGCAGCGCCGCCAGGGCGCGCTCCAACAGGGGCCGCAGCCGCGCGTTGTGCGCGCCGCGCTCGGGGCTGGCGCCACCATCCGGCAGCGCGTCCGCGAGCGCCCGGCCGTCCTCGCCGTCCGCACCATTCACCGGCGACTCCAGGGACGCGGCCTGGCGGTAGCTTTCTTTGCGCGCGCTGTCCACACAGAGGTTCCTCGCGATGGTGTAGACCCAGGTGGTGAATCGGGCCTTCGCCTGATACTCGCCGGCGCTGCGTACGACCTTCAGCCACGTCTCCTGCAGCACGTCCTCCGCCCGCGCGCGTTGCCCGACGAAGCGCAGGATGAAGTTGAACACCGGTGTCCGATGCCTTCGCACCAACGCCTCGAACGCACGAGCGTCCCCCGCCTGGAAGGCGAGCATCAGGCGCTCGTCTGAGGTCTCCGGTCCCAACTCTCCCCCATCGCTCGTGGAGCCACGCTCACTTCCGGCCCACCCTCAACCCGTGCCGTCATAACGGACGACGGCGCGCGAGGGTCTAATCCGGTCGTGGTCTCCGGTAAGTGGCCAGAATGACAGGCAGCGCGACCCCTGTCACCAGCGCCGCCTGGGCCAGGAGCACGCCAGGCAGGGGACGCTGGAGGTGGACGTGCAGCGAGCGTGCGAGCGCCAGGCCCAGCAGGACCCCCGTCGCGGTGCGCACCGCGTTGGAGCCCGCCGCGGGCCGGAAGCGGCCCACCGCCCAGTCCACCAGCGCGGGCAGCGTGAGCAGCAGCACGGCGGGCACGTCCCAGGACCAGCTCAGCGGCGCGCGCGCCACGAACAGCGCCACCAGCCCGGCCAGCATCACCGGGTAGGTCCCCAGACAGCGGGCGCAGAGCCTCAGCCCGCCGAAGAGGTACGTGCGGTTGTACTCATCCGGGTGATGGTGACTGAGCCAGAACACCGTCGGTCCCTCCGGGAGGTGGAGTGGGAGCAGCCCGCTGGGATGCGTCCTCCGCCAGGAAACACGCGGCGAAGTGCCCCGAGTCCAGGGGATACAGCGGAGGCGACTCGCGTCGACAGCGCTCGATGGCGTGGGGACATCTCGGATGGAACGTGCAGCCAGGAGGCGGTGCGAGCGGAGAGGGCGGCTCGCCCGGTACCAACAGCCGCGTCCGGGTCCGCGACGGGTCCGGCACCGGCACCGCCGCGAGCAGCGCCTGCGTGTAGGGGTGGCGCGGTCGGCGATACAGCCTGTCCGAAGGGGCCAGCTCGACGACGCGCCCCAGGTACATCACCGCCACGCGCGTGGACACGTGCTCGACGATGTTCAGGTCGTGCGCGATGAACACATAGGTGAGCCCGCGCTCGCGCTGCAGGTCCACCAGCAGATTCACGATTTGCGCCTGGATGGAGACATCCAGCGCGCTGATGGGCTCGTCGGCCACCACCAGGTCCGGGCGCAGCGCGATGGCCCGGGCGATGCCCAGCCGCTGTCGCTGCCCACCGGAGAACTCGTGGGGAAGCCGCCCCAACGCCTCGCGCGGCAGGCCCATCGCGTCGAGCAGCGCGAGCACCTCGCGCTCCTTCTCTCCCGGACCACGCGCCAGGCCGTGGATGTCGAAGGGCTCACCCAACAGCTCGCGCACCGTCATGCGCGGATTGAGCGAGGCATACGGGTCCTGGAAGACGAGCTGCATCCGGCGACGCAGCGGCCTCAGCCTGCGCTGGGACAAGCCGGTGAGTTCCTGCCCGTCGAAGCGGATGGAGCCCGCGGTAGGCTCCACCAGTCGCAACAGCGCGCGCCCCAGCGTGCTCTTCCCACAGCCGCTCTCCCCCACCAGGCCCAGCGTCTCGCCCCGGAAGACGTCCAGGCTGATGCCGTCCACCGCCTTCACCGCGCCGCGCACGCGCTGCAACACGCCCGTGCGCACGGGGAAGTGCACCTGGACATCCCTCGCCTGGAGGAGCGGCTCGACGGGGCTCATGGCGCGGGCACCGGATGATGACAGGCCGCGCGCTGCGAGCCGCGCTTGAGCTCGAGCACCGGCATCACGCGCGCGCACTCTTCGGTGGCCCGCTCACACCGCTCGCGGAAGGCGCAGCCGGAGGGAAGTCGCCCCAGCGCGGGCACCATGCCGGGGATGGCCCTCAGTCTCCGCCTGGGAGCGCGAGCATTCGCGTCGAGTTCGCCGCCCAGCGCGGGCAGCGAGCGCAACAGCCCCGCGGTGTACGGATGGGCCGGATGGGCGAACAGCTCGCGCACCGGCGCGTGCTCCACCACCTTCCCCGCGTACATCACCACCACCGTGTCGCAGCTCTCCGCGACGACGCCCAGGTCGTGGGTGATGAGCATCACCGCCATGCCGCGCTCGGCCTGCAGGCGCTTGAGCAGGTCGAGAATCTGGGCCTGGATGGTGACGTCCAGCGCGGTGGTGGGCTCGTCCGCGATGAGCAGCGACGGGTCGCACGCCAGCGCCATCGCAATCATCGCCCGCTGCCGCATGCCGCCGGAGAGCTGATGAGGCCACGCATCCACCCGCTCGCCGGGCGCGGGGATGCCCACCTGACGCAGCATCTCCACCGCGCGCTCGCGGGCCTGGGAGCGCGAGGCGCCCAGGTGCAGCCTCACGCCCTCCGAAATCTGCTCGCCCACCGTGAAGACGGGGTTGAGCGACGTCATCGGCTCCTGGAACACCATGGCCACGTGGCGTCCCCGCACGCGCCGCAGCTCCTCCTCCGGGAGCGTCAGCAGATCGCGCCCCTCGAAGAGCACCTCGCCGCCCGCCACCCGCACGGGAGGCTGGGGCGCGAGTCGCAGCACGGACAGCGCGGTGAGGCTCTTGCCGCAGCCGCTCTCACCCACCACGCCCAGCGTGCCACCAGGAGGCAGCGCGAAGGACACACCGTCCACCGCGCGCACCGGGCCTTCCTCCCGCGACAGCTCCACGGTGAGGCCCCGGACGTCCAGCAGGGGCCCCTCCGCCGAGGGCGACGCGACGGAGGTCACTTCTTCGCCAGCTCCTCCAGGAACTCCACCTCCTGGATGAGCCCCTTGCGGATGAGCAGGCGGATGAGGCTGGCCACCATGCGCGCGGGCTTCACCTTCTCCGTGTCCAGCACCGCCTCGTCGCCCCGCGACATGCGCTCCAGGTCATCCAGGATGGCCAGGTCGTCGTCGGAGAAGTCCGGCGTGGGCGTGAGCGCCAGCGCGGGCTGCGAGCCCTTCGCCGCGCCACCGAACATCACCACCGGGACGCGCGGCTTGCCGTCGTCGGCCTCGAGCACGGGAGGCGGCGGAGGCCGGGGCGGCGGAGGCTTCACGCCGAGCAGGTCATCCAGCGAGTCGCCCCCGGCGCCGCCCAGGGCCTCGGCGGGCGGAGGCGGCGGCGTCCCGGGACGACGGGCCGCGGGAGCGGCGGCGGGGGGCGGTCTCGCTGCGGGGGGCTTCGGCGTCTCCGGCATCTCCCACTCCAGTGGCGTTCCCGCGGCCACGGGGAGAGGACCTGCGCCCTCCTCCTCGTACAGCGGCTCCGCCTCGACGATGTCCAGCGGCTCTCCCCGCGCCCGGGCCAGCGCGGTGTCCAGGTCGTCCGACGCGACGACGAAGACCCGCACCTGCTTGCGGAGCTGGAAGCGCAGCTCATCCACCAACGTCAAATCCCCCGGGTCCTCCACGGCGACGTGGACGCGCTCGCTGCGGCCCTCCACCTCCATCCGGAAGAGGAGCACCCGGTGCTCGGCCTGGAAGTCCAACGACACCAGTGACGACACCGCTGGCGCGATCTCATCCGGCAGCTCGATGAAGGGCAGCCCGTGCTGGACGGCCAGCGCCCGGGCAACATGGATGGGCGCACACGCCCCCTGCGCCACCAGCACCTCGCCCAGCCGCATGCTCCCCGGAGCGCCCTTCTGCCCGAGCGCCACCCTCACCTGCTCCGCCGTCACCACGCCCGACTCGACGAGCAGCTCGCCAATCTTCTTGCGCATAAGGCAGAGCTACCGCTTGACCTTCGCGAGGTACTCATCGCGGGAGAAGACGTTCTTCTCGATGAGCAGCTCCACCATCGCCTTCAGGGCCGCCACCTCCTTGCGCTGCACCTCCTCCACGCTGCGCAGGAGGTCCGCCGGACTGCCACCTCCCGAGGACGCGCGAGGGGCCTCCGCGACCGGCGGTGCCGGGCGCGCGGCGGGAGCGGGCTTGGGCGCCGGAGCGGAGGCGACAGCGGCCGCCGCCGGGTCCAGGTCCTTGAGGTTCTTCACCACCGTGCGGCCCTGGGCGTCCACCACCTTGAAGTTGGTGTCCGCGTCCTCCAGCTCCATGTTCTGCTCGTACATGCGAGCAAACGCCCGGGCGATGGAGGTGCGGCCGGCGACGTTGGGGATGATGCGGCACTTCGTCACGGCGCGCAGCTCGTCGAGCATCCGCACGTTGAGCGGATCCGACATCGCCACCACCAGCGTCTTTCCCTCGTCGCGAAGCTGCAGCGGCAGCACGGAGAAGTCGCGCGCCGTCTGCGCCGGAATCTTCGCCTTCACGTGCGGCGCGACCACCTGCACCGCGTCCAGGTTGACCGCCGGCATGCCGAGCTGCTTGGACAGCGCCCGCACCAGGATGTCCTCGGAGACGAGGCTCATCCGCACCAGGATTTCACCGAGCTTGCCGCCCCACTTCGCCTGTTCGGCGAGCGCGGCCTTGAGCTGGCTCTCCTGGAGCACATTCGCCTTGATCAGCAATTCTCCAAGCTTGATCTGTGCCATGTCGTGGGGGCCACTCTACCCGAGTCCAGCCGTCGCGCTCCTTCTTCCGTGCCTGGCCGGTCAGGAACCCGGCGCCGGGGGTGCCGGCGACTCGGGGGGACCGACGGGCTGCTCACGCCCGGAGTCATCCACCTCGACGACCTTGGCCCCCTCCGGCGGGACCAGCTCGTAGAGCGTCAGGTCCGGCCGGGCGTTGAGCTTGATCTGCTGGTAGCGCACCTGGAGCTTCGTCTGTGCCTGCTTCGCCTCCAGCTCCACCTTGCCCGGGAAGATGAGCCCGCCCTGCTCCAGGAAGTCGTCGAACGCCAGGTCGTACCCCGGCACGCCCCGCACCTGGCTGCGCACCACGCGCAAGTACTTGGGGTGAACCTGTAGCACCTGGGTGGCCGCCCCCCGGTGGAGCGTGAGGACGTAGACGCCCTCCTTCGTGTCCAGCTCCAGCGTCTTGCGCTCGGGTGGGATGAGGGGCACCTGGCCCAGGAGGATGGCCACCAGCTCCTCGCCCGGCAGGACGACGGGAAGGAAGCGCGAGACGTTCTCGGGGCTCGCCGGCCCCTGGTACCAGGTATGCGTCTGGGCCTGGTACAGGCCGAAGCGCGAGCCGTCCCCCACCAGGGAGGCGAGGGGCCGGTTGAAGAAGTCGAACGTCTCCAGGTGCAGGAAGGCCGGCCGGGTAACGGCGAGGAACATGCCGATGGTGCCGCTCTGCTGGGGGGACTCGACGCGCAGCTTCGCGTCCCCCTCCAGCGTCACGACGTTCTCCTGGTTCGCCCGGACCCGTTCGTAGACGACCTCGGCATCGGTGAGCTGGCCCTCGGGGCCGAACTCGATGCGCTTGGGGCAACCCGAACAGAGCACTCCCAGGAAGATTGCGACGGCTGCGCGGTTCATATGTCCTAGTCTGGGCCATGGCGCCCTGCCGGGTCACCCACCAATGAGCCTGAACGACATCCTGCATTACCTCCGCCTGGGCGGAGTCACCCTGGCCCTGCTGCTGCTGGCCTCCGTTGCCGCGCTCGTCGTCGCCGTGGAGCGCATCATCGCCCTCTGGGGGGTGAGCGAGCGCTCGCGCCTGCTGGGCGAGGCGGTCAGCAAGCACCTGTTGCGAGGCGACGTGGCCGCGGCCCGCACCGCGGCCGAACGCTCCGACTCCGTGGCCGCCGACATCTTCCTGGCGGGCTTCGACCGCTGGGAGCGCAGCCGAGGCTCGGGCGGTGCGGGCGTGGAGGCCGCCGTGGAGCGCGAGCGCGCGCAGGTGGGCCTCAAGCTGCGGCGCAACCTGTGGATCCTCGCCACCATCGGCTCCATCACCCCCTTCGTGGGCCTGTTCGGCACCGTGGCGGGCATCATGCGCTCGTTCAAGGACCTGGGCCTGGACGTGGAGGCGGGCGGCACCGGCGGCAGCGCCGCGGTGATGACGGGCATCTCGGAGGCGCTCGTGGCCACCGCCGTCGGCATCCTCGTCGCCGTGCAGGCCATGGTCTTCTACAACTACTTCCAGGCCCGGCTGTCGCGCGTGCTGGTGGAGCTGCGGCTGATGGGCGACGAGTTCGCGGAGCTGCTCAAGGAGCGCGCCGCGGGGGGACCTCCTCCGGAGCCCTCGCCCCGCACCGACACCCCGGCCGCTTCCCGCGCCGACTCGCAGCCGGCCTGACGCCCGGAAGGAACGCACCATGGCCATGGGCAAGACACCGGGGTCCGACGACGGCGATGAAGGCGTCTTCGCGGAGATCAACATCACCCCGCTCACCGACATCTTCCTCGTGCTGCTCATCATCTTCATGGTGACCAGCTCGGTCATCGTCCAGCAGGGCCCGGGAGGCGGCGCCAAGGCGGGCCTCAAGGTGAACCTGCCCAAGGGCGGCGCGGCCGACGTCACCGCGAAGACGACGGACCTGTCGGTGGCGGTGCTCGCCGACGGCCGCTTCGTGCTCGCCGGCAACGTCGTCACCCAGGAGGAGCTGCAGAAGTCCTTCGACGCGGCCAAGGTGAAGGACCCGGACACCGTCGTCATCGTCCAGGCCGACGAGGGCGTGCCCCACGGCACCGTCGTCCAGGTGATGGAGCTGGCGAAGAAGGCCGGCCTGGGTCAGCTCGCCATCGGCGTGCGCGAGGGCGACTGACCCGCCAGCCCACGGCACACCGCTGGAAAGCATCGAGGCCACCTCGGGGAAGCTTGGGCTCCCCAGGGTGGCCTCGAGTGTTTCAGGCGGGCGCCCCATTCACGTGGGGCGCCTCGACTCCAGGAGCGAGCCTTCCCCGCTCAGACGGACGCGAACGCGGCGTCGGTGATCTCCATCGGGGACGTGTCCTCGAGGGCGATGAGGCGCGCGGCCTGCTCCACGTTGGGCAGCACGTTGCGCGCGTAGAACAGCGCGCTGTACTTCTTGCCGTCGTAGAAGGCGCGGTCCGGGTGGTCCGCGGACAGCTCCGCCTTGGCCTTCTCCGCGATGAGCGCCGCGTCCAGGAGCAGCCAGCCCACGGCGACCTCGGACATCATGTTGAGGAAGCGGTTGGCGGACAGCGGAATCAGCGGGAACTTGCCGCCGTCCTGCGACCAGCCGAACACCGTCATCGCGCTGGACATCAGCGCCTCCTGGGCGCTCGCCAGGATCTTCACGGCCTCGCCGTACACGGCGTGCTCGCGGTTGGCCTCGACGAAGGCGCCCACGTCACCCATGAACTGCTGGAAGTGCGCGCCGCCGGCCTGACCCAGCTTGCGGCCCACCAGGTCCATGGCCTGGATGTGGTTGGTGCCCTCGTAGATGGAGAAGATCTTCGAGTCGCGCGTGTACTGCTCCACCGGATAGTCCTGGATGTAGCCGGCGCCGCCGTACACCTGGATGGCCTGCGAGCACAGGCGGAAGGACTGGTCGGAGCCGTAGGACTTCACCAGCGGGGTGAGCAGCTCCACCTGGCCCTTGTGGTAGGTGGCCGCCTCGTCGTCCTTGCCCGCCAGCTGCCGCGCCTTGTCCAGGTGGTGCGCCAGCTTGATGATGAGCGCGCGGATGCCCTCCACGTGGGCCTTGATGTCCAGCAGCATGCGGCGGACGTCCGGGTGCTCGATGATGGCCGCGCGCGCCGCGGTGGGGTCCTTCCACTTGGTGAAGTGGGAGCCCTGCTTGCGGTCCTTCGCGTAGTCCACCGCGTTGTAGTAGGCGGCGCTCGCCAGCGCGACGCCCTGGATGCCCACGGCGATGCGCGCGCCGTTCATCATCTTGAACATCTGGCTCATGCCGACGTGCTCGACGGTGCCGACGAGCTCGCCCAGACAGCCGTCGTTCTCACCGAAGTTCAGCACACAGGTCGCCGAGCCGTTGATGCCCATCTTGTGCTCGATGGAGCCCACCGACACGTCGTTGGACGCACCCGAGCTGCCGTCCTTGCCGATGCGCAGCTTGGGGACGATGAACAGCGACAGGCCCTTGGTGCCGGGCGCCGCGCCGTCGATGCGCGCGAGGACCAGGTGGATGACGTTCTCCGCCATGTCGTGGTCGCCGCCGGAGATGAAGATCTTCGTCCCCTTGATGTTGTACGTGCCGTCACCGTTGCGGCGCGCGGTGGACTTGGCCGCGCCCACGTCGGAGCCGGCGTGCGGCTCGGTGAGGCACATGGTGCCGCCCCACGTGCCGTTGAGCATGCGCTCCACGAACAGGTGCTGCTGCTCCTTCGTGCCGCACTCCGCGATGACCTCGGCCGCCGAAGGACAGGCCCGGGTACATGTTGAAGGCCGTGTTGGCGCCCGACAGCAGCTCCTCCACCGTCACCTGCAGCATCATCGGCGCGCCCTGGCCGCCGTGCTCGGGGCTGACCGCCACCGTCTTGAAGCCCTGCTCGTAGAGCTTCTTCCACGCGTCCTTGAAGCCCGTGGGCGTGTAGACGGAGCCGTTCTCCACCCGACAGCCCTCGCGGTCTCCCACGGAGTTGAGGGGCCCGAGCACCTCGCGCGCGAAGCGGTACGTCTCCGACAGCACCGCCTTCGCCTCGTCCGGGCCCCAGGCGTCGTACGGCGCCTGACCGGCCACCTGGCCGAAGCCGAACTGCTCGAACAACGTGAAGAAGATCTCTCGGAGGTCGGTCTTGTAGGTGTTGATGCCGGCGGACATGGCCACTCCTGCGTGACGGCTCGCTGCCCACCCTCCAGGGAGGGCCTCGGGTCAGCGGCGCGAAATTGAGACACAGGAAGTGTGGCGGCGACTGATTTTTGAGTCAACCCTGAATGACACCCTGCGTTGAGGGGCAACCCGTCTGCCCCCCACCGCAGGACTGCAAAGCGCTACTTCTTGACCTTCTTGGCCGAGGGAAGCGTCGCCGTCTTGGCGGCGGGCTTCTCCCGGGGCGCCGTCTTCTTGGAGGAGGCGCCGGCCGGACGCTCGTCCGAGTCCTCGTCGTCTCCTTCGTCGTCCTCGGAGGCGCCCGTCGCCTCGCTCACCCCACCGGTGCTGCTGGGGGTGGGCACGGGGGCCGCGAGGCTCTCGCGGGGCACCTCGATGACGATGGGGCTCTGACCCGAGCGCTGACGGTTCTCGTCCTCGAGCGAATAGAAGAGCTGGATGTGCGCGCCGCCCTTCATCACCAGCTCACCGCGCTGGTTCTCCGCCCACAGGTCGATTTCGACGTAGTAGCGGCCGCCGGTGCCGTGGCGGTTGCTCACCCGGCCCTTGCAGACGACGGTGTCGCCCGGCCAGACCATCTTGTTGAAGCGCACGTTGTAGCGGCGCATCTGGCCGCCGCGGGCCCAGTCGCTGATGAGCTGGCCGAGCATGCCCATGACCAGCATGCCGGGGGCGTAGACGCTCGGCATGCCCACGCTCTTGGCGTAGAGCTCATCGACGTGGACCGGGTTGTAGTCCCCCGAGGCGCCCGCGTACCGGGACAGCTGCACGCGGTCGACGGGGGCCTTGGCCAGGGCGGGCAGCTCGTCCCCGACGCGGATGGACTCGAAGTAGAGCTTGCGCGCGGGCATCACGGGGTCTCCTTGGTGGCGCGGACCACGAGCGTCCGGCGGGCTCGGAACACCAGGTTGCCTTCCTCGTCGCGGCCTTCGTCCTCGATGACCGCGATGTCCATCTTCCCCGACGGGCCCTGGCGCTCGGAGACGTCCGCCACGCGCGTGGAGACGTAGATGCGGTCTCCGGCGAAGATGGGGCGCTCGTACTCGAAGCCCTGCTCCGCGTGGAGCAGGCTCTTGATGCCCACCCCCAAGAGTTCCCTCAGGTCCGCGGCCGAATGGAAGGACGCGGGGAAGGTGGGCGGCGCGATGATGGTGGGGTAACCGGAGGCCCGAGAGTACTCCTCGTCGTAGTAGATGGGATTGTAGTCGCCGATGGCCTCCGCGAAGCGGCGGATGGCACCCTTCTCCACTTCGTTGAGCGTCGGCGGCGAGGCACGGCCGATCGCATTCTTGTCCAGCATTATCCCTCTCCTGACTAGCGTCCGGCCGGAAGCTCGAGCACCGTGAGGAGCCCAGCTTCGGCGGCCGTCAAGCGTGGCGCGGCATTCACCAGCGCGTTCGCGGTGGCCCGGTCGCCCGCCACTCCCCCCGGGATTTCCAGCACCAATCGAGGGTCCGCATCGATTTCGATGCGGTCCTTCGGGTCCTCTGCCCCCACGGCGATGGTCAGCTCCAGCCGCACCCGCTCCTGCCCGTCCTCCAACCCGACCACCGACTGGAACATGCCCGCCACCCGTCCCTTCTTCACCGCGAACGCTCCGCCCGAGATGTCCTCCTCGGCGAAGACGGGGGCTACCTCTTCCTCGTAGTCATCACAATCCAACCCCAGCCCCAATGCCGCGAGTGCCGCCGACTCCACCAGCCCCACGTGGCCGAGTTGCTCACCATCCACCAACTCGAAGAACTCCTCCTCGGTCAGCCCCGCGCCCACCTTGCGCTGCAGGGCCTCACGCCGGGTGCGCGCGTCCACCACCCGCGTGACGGTGGCGCGCCGCACGGGCCCACACACCTGACCGGCCGTGGCCACCAGCCGGTCCATGATGAAGCCCGGGTTGACGCCCGCGCCCAGCACCGCCACCTCGGCGCGCTGCGCGGCCTGGTCCAGCTTGTCCGCCAGCTCCGGGTGGTTGAGATAGGGGAAGGCCAGCTCCTCGCAGGTGCTGACCACGGGCAGGCCCAGCTTGATGGCCTCGAGCAGCTGCTCCATCACCTGCGGCAGCCGTGAGCCCGTGGCGTGCAGCAGCACCACGCCCTTGCGCCGGCCCACCGCCTTCTCCAGCGAGTCCACCACCTTCACGCGGGGCGCGGGACCTCCCAGCACGTCACCCAAGGGGCGACCGACCAGGGAGGGATGGGTATCCACGGCCCCAATCAATTCCACTTCCGGGCTGGACAGGGATGCCTTGGCAATCTCCTGCCCGATGAATCCCAGCCCCATCACGACCACCGGCACCGGCCCTGCTGGGGCTCTAGCCATCGGAGATTGCTCCAGGATTCCAAGGGGTTAGCGCTGAAACGCAGCCTTGCCGCGCACCATAAATCACACCTTGGCGGGCAGGCAAGCATCACTTGGTTCCGCGCATCTTGCGCAATGCGAGAACCTTCAAGGATTTCCGGGGCTTGCGCGCGCAAAACCGTCGGGGGGCCCTGTTTGGGTGCGCGACAAGGCTGTATAAAGAAAGACAGGCCCAAAATCCCCCGGAGACCCTCCAACATGGACCGCATCCTCGTGGTGGATGACGACGTGCTCATCCTCGCCGCGCTCTCCCGGATCCTCCAGACGGAAGGCTATGACGTCGTCACGCACAGCGACCCCGCGCTCGCCGCGCGCGAGGTGGGCTTCTGCGTGGTGCTGACGGACTTCATGATGCCGTACCTCAACGGCATCGAGCTGTTGGGCGCCCTGAGGGAGAAGAACCCGAGGGCGGTGCGGCTGATGCTCACGGCGGCGGCGGACTTCCGCGTCGCGTCCGAGGCGGTCAACCGCGGCGAGGTGTTCCGGCTGCTCGGCAAGCCGTGGTCGCTCAGCGAGCTGACGAGCAGCGTGCGCCAGGCCGTGGAGCACTACCGGCTGGTGGAGGCCAACGAGCGGCTGACGCGCGAGGTGGCGGAGAAGAACGCGGAGCTGGTGGCCATCAACCAGGACCTGGAGCGTCGGGTGGTGGAGCGCACCACGGGCCTGTTGGACGGGCTCATCAGCGCGCTGGACTACCGCGACACGGAGACGCAGTGGCACTCGCGTCGGGTGGCGCTGTACTCGCGTCGGCTGGCGGAGGAGGTGGGGCTGGTGGGCGCCGCGCTGGACGTGGTGGAGCAGGGAGCGCTGCTGCACGACATCGGCAAGATTGGCGTGCGCGACTCCATCCTGCTCAAGCCCGGGCCGCTGACGCCGGACGAATGGGTGGAGATGCGCAAGCACCCGGAGTTCGGCTACCGGATGATGGCGAAGATGCCCTACCTGCACGAGGCGGCGCTCATCGTCCTGCAGCACCAGGAGCGCTGGGACGGCAAGGGCTATCCCCAGGGGCTGTCCCGCGAGGACATCAGCATCGGCGCGCGCATCTTCTGCATCGCCGACACGGTGGACGCCATCACCTCCGACCGGCCCTACCGCAAGGGGCGGCCCATGAGCGTGGCGCGGGATGAGATCCGCCGCTGCGCGGGCACCCAGTTCGACCCGAACCTGGCGGATGCGTTCCTGCGCATCCCGGAGACGGAGTGGCAGCGCATCCGCCACCAGGTGGAGCAGCTCGAGGAGGAGGAGAACCAGCGCTGGCGCAGCCACCCGCTCGGGGTCCCCGCACCGCTCGCCCGCGCGAGCGGCGCCTGAGCGACGGCCGTCAGGGCGACAGCGTCACCGCGGTGACCTCGCGGATGACGTCGCCCTCCAGCAGCGCGTCCACCACGTCCATCCCCGAGGCCACCTCGCCGAAGGCCGTGTAGCGGCCATCCAGGTGCGGCTGGGGCGCGTGCGTGAAGAAGAACTGGCTGCCGCCCGTGTCCTTGCCGGACAGGGCCATGCCCAGCGTGCCGCGCGTGTACGGACGGCGGGTCATCTCGCAGCGGATGGAGTGCCCCGGCCCGCCCTCCCCGTCCCCGCGCGGGTCTCCGCCCTGCGCGACGAAGTCCGGCACCACGCGGTGGAAGGTGACGCCGTTGAAGTAGCCCTTGCGCGCGAGCGCGTACAGGTTGCCCGCCGTGAGGGGCGCCTCGTCCGCGTCGAGCCGCACCGTGATGTCGCCCTTGTCCGTGCGCAGCACCAGCCCCGCTCCCTTGGGCGCGGGCTCCGGGCGGAAGGCGTAGGCGGGCACTTCCACGCGCTCGGAGCGCACGGGCTGGCCGGTGAGCTTCGTCAGCGCCTCCGCGGCCACGCGGCGCACGTTGGCGTGGGGCAGCGACAGCCACTGCCGGAACCGGGGCTCCGCGGCCTGGCCCTGCAGGGCCACGAGCGCGCCAGCCACCGGGTCCGCGAGGTCCGGCTGGGACGGCACCCGCTCCGCCAGCGCCTCGATTTCCGGACGCATCGCGGGGGGCTTGAGCAGGCCCAACGTCGCGGCCGCGGCGCCGGCGACCACCGGGTCCTCGTCCTTCAGGAGCGCGCTCACCGCCGTCGCGCCGCGGGGCACGGGGCGCTCGGCCAGGGCCTCCATCGCGGTGAGCCGCACGCGCGCGGCCGGGTGGCGCAGGTAGCCCACCGCGAAGTCCGCGGGCGTCTTCTTCGAGAAGAGCGCCACCTCGCGCAGGCCCAGCGCCAGCCGGCGCTCCTCGGGCACCTTGTCGAAGCCGCACGTACGCACGTCCGCCACCACGCCGCGCTGCCGGTCCAACGCCGCCGCCAGCCGACAGTCGAGCCAGCCCAGGTCCGCGCGCGCGAGGTCCGACGCCGCGCCCCGCTCCGCGTCCGCCAGCGCCAGCCGCAGCGCCACCAGCACCGGCGCGCCGAAGTCCGGCAGGCCCTGCTGCGCCAGCGCCAGCAACGGGTGGCCATCCGCCGAGCGCGCCAGCGTCTCCACCCGGGGCGTCGCGCTCGTGGGCACGGGCGTCTCCATGCCGCGCGCCACACGCTTCGCCCGAGGCGCAAGGCCCTCCAGCACGTCCAGCGGCACGCAGGGCCCGCCACACATCGCCGCGAGCTTCGCCAGCGAGCGCGCCGCCTCCGCCGCCACGCGCGGCACCGAGTCATCCAGCAGCCTCCCCAGCACCACCGCGTCCTCCGGACCGCCCACGTCGCCGAAGGCCTTCGCGCACAGGCCGCGCACGTCCGCGTCCTCGTCCGAAAGGCAGCGGCGCAGCGTCGGCAGCTCCTCGGCGCGCTTCGCCGTGGCGAGCAGATACGCCGCGCCGTAGCGCGACTCCACCGGCACCCCGGCCGAGAGCAACGCCCGCGCGGGCGCCAGCGGGACGTCCTTCACCACCGCCGCGCCGCCCCGCCGCGCCGCCACGCCGAGCACCAGCGCGGCCTTGCCCGCCGTCGCGACCTCCTTTGCCTGCAGGCGCTCCACCAGCCGCGCCAGCGCGTCCGGCGTCGCGAGCCGTCCGAGGGAGTCGAGCTGCGCGTCACGCGCGTCCACGTCCCGCTCCACCGCCTCGGCCTCGAGCAGCGGCGCCACCAGCCGCGCGCGCTCGGCATCCGTCGGGGCCTCCCACGCCAGCGCCAGCTCGCCCACCGCGAAGGCGGCCTCACCGCGCACGCGGGGCTCCGGGTCCTTCAGCCCCCGCGCCACCACGTCCAGCGTGGCCAGGTCCTGGATGCGCGCCAGCGCGCGATAGGCCCGCACCCGGATTCGCGCGTCCGGCGCGTCGTGGGCCAGCGCCGCGAGCTGCCCGTCGCCGAGCGAGCGGCGGTCCTCCCAGTCCAGGATGCGCGCCATCACCTCCGGGTCCGGGGGCGCCTCGTCGGAGCCGCGGACACCGCGGTGACACCCGGAGAGCAGGACGACGAGGGCCAGGCAGACGTGGGGAAGTCGGACGGGGCTCAAGCGGCGCATGGGCTGGGGCCTAGGCCAATTCCCCGCGAAAATCCAGGGGTTAGGCCGCGTGCCGTTTGACACGTCCGCCCCGGCCCCGGAAGATGCGCCTTCGCATCTCTCAGCAGGAGCGCCGGTCCTGAACTGCCCTGGCTGCGGCTCGAAGGTAGCCGCCAACTCATCCATCTGTCCCGTCTGCGATTACATCATCGACGGCTCGTTCCTCTCCGCCGAGCCCCCCGCGGACAACGATGAGGACACGGGCGTCGGAGAAGCCCCCCGTCCACCTCCCGCCCGGAAGCCCGCCCCCGCGCGCCCCCGCCCCGCGAAGTCCGGCGCCCGGCCCGCCCCCGCCGCCGCGGCGGGTGGGGACGCCACCAACGTGCGCAGCGTGGACGACATCGCCCGGAGCGCCTCGCAGCGCGCCAGCCGTCCCGCGCCCGCGCGCAGTGGCGGCACCGCCCCGCGTCGTGCCCCGGCGCCCGCGCCCGCCCCCGCCGCCACCGGGCCCGACCCGTGGGCCCGAGGCGCGCGCGACGAGGACGAGGAGAACAACAGCGCCATCGCCGACCCGGACGAGCTCATCCAGGACGCGAAGGACCTGCTGGGCGCGATGAGCGCCGGCGACAAGATTGCCTTCTACAGCGCGGGGCTCGTGGTCCTGTCGTGCTTCGTGCCGTGGAAGGAGACGGCGGCGGACGGTGACGCGCTGGGCTTGATGAGCCTGGGCTTCGGCGCCTTCCTGCTCGCGCTGCTGACGATGGGCGCCATCGGCGTGCGCGTGCGCGCCACCTTCCCCAAGCTCAACCCCGTGGTGCCGTGGATGGCGCAGCTGTTGACCACGTTCCTGTGCCTCATCTGGTGCATCGTGTTCATCAAGGTGTCCTCGGACACGACGCTGGTGCCCAGCCCCGTGGGCAACTCGGAGATGATGAACTCGTCGCCCAGCTTCGGCGTCTTCATCGGCATCCTGGGCTCGGTGGGCGCGCTCATCGGCGCGTTCCTGGGACTCAAGGGCCGTCAGGACTGACGCCCCTTCCCGCCCGCGCGGCCCGGACGCCACGAAAGTGGTGCCGCGCCGCGCGCGGCCGTTCTACCGTCCAGCGCACCATGTCCGACGCCACGCCCCTGTCCCGCCTCACCGCCGCGCTCGGCGGCACCGTCTTCGGTCAGCCCCGCGTGCTCGCGGACCTGGTGACGGCCTTCCTGGCGCGAGGCCACGTGCTGCTGGAGGGCGTGCCCGGCGTGGCCAAGACGCTCACCGCGCGCAGCATGGCGGGCGCGCTGGGGCTGCTCTTCACGCGCATCCAGTTCACCCCGGACCTGATGCCCGCGGACATCCTCGGCACCAACGTCTTCCAGCCACAGGACAACGCCTTCCGGCTGGTGAAGGGCCCCATCTTCACGGAGGTCCTGGTGGCGGATGAAATCAACCGCACGCCGCCCAAGGCCCAGGCCGCGCTCCTGGAGGCCATGGAGGAGCGCCAGGTCACCATCGACGGCGTCACCCACGCGCTGCCGCCGCACTTCTTCGTCGTCGCCACGCAGAACCCGCTGGAGCTCGAGGGCACCTATCCCCTGCCCGAGGCGCAGCTGGACCGCTTCCTCATGCGCGTGCGCGTGGGCTACCCGGACTCGGACGCGGAGACGACCATGCTGCGCGCCTTCCACCAGCGCGAGGGCCGCGTGCCCTCCGTCGAGCGCGTGCTGGACGCTCCCACCCTGCTGGAGCTGCAGGCCCGCGCGGCCCGCGTCACCTGCGACGACTCCATCCTCCAGTACGTGGTCGCCGTGGTGCGCGACACGCGCGCCAACCCCCGCGTGCGACTGGGCGCGAGCCCCCGCGCGGCGCAGGCGCTGCTCGCCGCGGCCAAGGCCCGCGCGGCGCTGCTGGGCAACGACTTCGTCACCCCCGATGACGTCAAGGGCGTGGCCGGCAGCGTCCTCAACCACCGCCTGCTGCTCAAGGCCGAGGCCGAGGTGGAGGGGCTCACCTCCGACGACGTGCTGAAGCAGACGCTCGAGCGGGTCCGGGTCCCCCGGTGAGCCTGGGCCGCCCGGTCCCCACGGGCCTCGCCGTGGCGCTGCTCGCCGTGGCGCTCGTCCCCGCCGCCCTCTCGGTGGCGAGCCCCACCTTCGGCTGGTTCGCGCTGGCCGTGGACGTGGCGGTGCTCGCGCTGTGCGCCGTGGACTTCCTGCGCGCGCCTCGCGAGGGCGACGTCACCGTCACACGCGTCGTCGAGCCCATCCTCTCCTCCGGCACGCGCAACCCCGTGCACCTGGCCCTCGAGCGCCATGACACGGGCACCTCGCCCCTGCGCGTGGAGGTGCGCGACGAGCCGCCCCTGGTCGTCGCGAGCCACCACCACCGACAGTCCGTCGTGCTGCCGCCCCGAGGCGCCCCCAGCGAGCCCGCCCCGAGGATGACGTACTTCGTCACCCCACCGTCTCGCGGAGACGCACGCTTCGGCGACGTGCACCTGCGACTGCCCGGCCCGCTCGGCCTGTGCGCGCGGCAGGTGCGCGTGAAGGCGGAGCAGGCGGTGAAGATCTATCCGGACCTCACCGCGCTCTCGCGCGAGGCGCTGAGCCTGGCGCGCGCCTCGGACGCTCCCTCCGAGCGCACCCTGCGCCGCCGCGCCGCGGAGGGTCGCGAGTTCGAGTCGCTGCGCGAGTACCGCCCCGGCGACGACTACCGGCACATCGACTGGAAGGCCTCCGCCCGTCACGCCAACACCCTGGTGCGCACGTGGCAGCCCGAGCGCCACCAGCCCATGTTGCTGCTGCTGGACTGCGGCCGTCACATGGCCGGCAAGGTGCGCGGCCGGCGCAAGCTGGACCACGCGGTGGACGCGGCGCTGCGGCTGGCGCGCGTGGGCCTGGACGCCGGAGACGTGGTGGGGGTCATGTCCTTCGCCAGCGACGTGCTCACGTACCTGCCTCCTCGCAAGGGCCACGAGCACCTGCGCCTCATCACCGAGTCGCTCTACCGCGCCGAGGCCGCGCTCGAGGAGAGCGACTACGGCCGGGCCTACGACTTCGCCTTCGCCCGCCAGACGCGCCGCACGCTCGTGGTGCTCTTCACGGACCTGGTGGACCCGGACGCCTCCGCGGGCCTGCTCACCCGCACGCTCGCCTTGCGTCCCCGGCACCTGCCCGTGGTGGCCTCGCTGCTGGACGAGGACGTGCGCGACGCGGCCACGCGCGTGCCCGACGCGGCCCAGGACGCCTACGCGCGACAGGCCGCCACGCGGCTGGAAGCCGAGTTCCGCCGCACCGCCACCACGCTGCGCGACGCGGGGGCGTTGGTGGTGCGCGCGCCGGCCCAGGGCTTCGGCGCCGCCGCGCTCAACGTGTACCTGGACGTCAAGTCGCGCGGGCTGTTGTAGGCCTCGCGAATATGTCCAGCGGAAAGTTCGTGTGGCGTGCACATACGGTGCGCGCGCGCGTCGCTCGCGAAGAAGCATGCCAATCGCGCGGAGGCCGATTTTTCGGCTTCGGACACGACCCCCTTTACATGAGGGCCTTCGTCAACAAAATGGCGCGTCTCTCTCGCCCGCCGCATCGGCGGGCCCCCTGAAACAGCACGGATGGAGACGGTCTTGGCGGAGGTCGCGAGGGGATTGAGGTTGGAAGTCGAGGCGGATGCGGCGGCCATCGCCGCCCGGGCGGAGCCCACCGAGCCGGTCCAGTCGCTGACGCACTTCCACGAGCGCCTGCTGGCCGAGGAGCTGCTGGCGCGCAGTGGTGACACGCAGCAGCGCCTGGCGGGCGCGTTGTCGGAAGCGAAGGTGGACCTCAACCCGCATCAGGTCGAGGGCGCCATGTTCGCGCTCGACTCGCTGTCGCGCGGCGGCTGCATGCTGGGCGACGAGGTGGGCCTGGGGAAGACGATTGAAGCGGGGCTCGTCATCGCCCAGCTGATGGCCGAGGGGAAGACGCGCATCCTCATCCTCGCGCCGGCCACGCTGCGCGCACAGTGGAACAGCGAGCTGCGCGAGAAGTTCGACCTGGACAGCGTGCTCGTGGACGGTCGCACCGTGCGCGCCACCGGCAACTGCTTCGACCAGCCCTTCCCCGTCATCTGCTCGCACCCGTTCGCGGCCAACAAGGCGCACCTGACGTCGGAAATCCCGTGGGACCTCATCGTCATCGACGAGGCCCACCGCCTGCGCAACGCCCACCGCGCCAACAACAAGATGGGCCAGGCGCTCAAGGCGTCCCTGGCGGGCAAGCCCAAGCTGCTGCTCACCGCCACCCCGCTCCAGAACGACCTGATGGAGCTGTTCGGGCTGATGTCGCTGCTCGACGAGCAGATCCTCGGCCCCGAGCACGCCTTCCGCAGCCGCTACCGCGTGGACGAGGGCGGCGGCATGTCCGAGGCCGCCGCGTGCGAGCTCAAGGAGCGGCTGGCCCCCGTGGTGCAACGCACCCTGCGCCGGCAGGTGCGCGAGTACGTCCGGTACACCAACCGCCGCTCCATCGTGGAGGACTTCACGCCCTCGCCCGAGGAGCACGACCTCTACGAGAAGGTCAGCGAGTACCTGCAGCGCTCCGAGGCCGCGGCGATTGAACCCGGCAAGAAGACGCTCCTGACGCTGTGCTACCGCAAGCTGCTGGCGTCCTCCACGTACGCCATCGCGCCCACGCTGCGGCGGCTGTCGGACAACCTGGAGAAGCGCCTGCAGGCGGCGAAGCTGGGGCAGCAGGCCCTGGCGATGTTCGAGCCGGAGGAGGCCAAGCAGTACGTCGAGGAGGGCGAGGAGTGGTCGGATGATCCGGCCAAGGCGCCCAACATCCGCGTGCTGGAGCAGGAGGTCTGGGAGCTGCGGCAGTACGCGGACCTGGCGGACTCCATCAAGGTCAACGCCAAGGGCGAGGCCCTCAAGCGCGGCCTGGACCGCACCTTCGGGGTGATGCGCGCGCACGGCTGGCCGGAGAAGGCGCTCATCTTCACCGAGTCCAAGCGCACGCAGCAGTACCTGTTCAACCTGCTGTCGGACAACGGCTACCGGGGCAAGATTTCGCTCCTGTCCGGGGACATGGCCGGCACGCCCGAGGAGCGGCGCGCGCTGGTGGACGAGTTCCGCAACAAGACGCAGATCCTCATCTGCACCGAGGCCGGCGCCGAGGGCCTGAACCTCCAGTTCTGCAACCTGGTGGTGAACTACGATTTGCCCTGGAACCCGCAGCGGGTGGAGCAGCGCATCGGCCGCTGCCACCGGTACGGGCAGCAGCGGGACGTGCTGGTCATCAACTTCCTCAACCGCGCGAACGCGGCGGACGCGCGCCTGTTCGAGCTGTTGGAGAAGAAGCTCAACCTCTTCGACGGTGTCTTCGGCGCCTCCGACGAAATCCTGGGCGCGCTGGAGAGCGGCGTCGACTTCGAGCGCCGCATCCTCGACATCTACCAGGGCTGCCGGAAGGTGGAGGACATCAACGCCGCCTTCGACAAGCTGCGCGCGGAGATGGAGTCGCGCATCAGCAAGCGCATGACGGAGATGCGCTCGGTGGTGCTGGAGCGCTTCGACGGTGACGTGCGCCGCCGCCTGCGCGGCCAGGGCGAGCAGACCAAGGAGGCCCTCGCCAAGCGGCAGCAGGAGGCGCGCGCGCTCACCAGCTCCGTGCTGGGCAGCCGCACCTCCGGTCGGCTGGAGATCGCCAAGGCCGCCTACGCCGTCAAGGAGCGCAAGCAGGACGCGGTCAGCTACCTGCAGCTCGACGCCTCGGGGCTCCCGTCGCGACTGGCGCGGCTGGCCGGCAGCGAGGGCTGGTGGTTCGTCTACAAGTTCGAGACGACGGGCCTCAAGCCCGAGGAGAAGCTGGTCCACCTGGTGCTGGTGAAGGACCGCGAGGGCAACTTCCGCGCCCTGCCCCTCCAGGACGGCGCGCACTTCGTGAAGCTGTCCGCCAAGGACGAGAAGCGCCGCCAGCCCGCGCCGGTGTCCGTGCAGCTGATGCAGGAGCAGGCGCTGGTGGCCGCGAAGGACGAAATCGTCCGCGCCGCCGAGCGCCGCAACGCGCTGGAGCTGGACAAGGCCAAGGAGCGCGCGGACCGCTACGTCGAGGACTGCCTCATGGAGTCCCGCGAGGGCGTGGAGGCGGCGCGCCAGCAGTGGATCGACGCGCGCAAGCAGGTCACCACGGTGGAGGACGTCGCGGAGCGCGCCAAGGCCCGGGCGAACTCGGACCGGATGGAGCGCGAGTACCGCCGCAAGCTGTCTTCGCTGCGCAACGAGGAGGAGAAGCGCTACGCCTCCAAGGACCGTCAGCTCGCCGAGCTCGCCCAGAAGGCGAAGGTGACGGAGAAGCGCGCGCTCATCGCCTCCGCCTACTTCTGGCTGTCCTGAGCCTCCAGCGGCTTGAGCCGCACCCTGGTCGCGCCCCAGCCTCCGTCGAACTCGGAGGCGGGGCGGAACGACTCCACCTCCTCCAGCTTCGGCAGCAGTGAATGCACCGTGCGACGCAGCGCGCCGGTGCCCTTGCCGTGGATGATGCGCACATCGAGCAGGCCCTTCTGGCGGCAGGCCCAGAGGTACTCGATGACGAGGGGCTTCACCTCGCGAGGCTGAAAGAAATGCAGGTCGAGGGTGCCGTCGATGGGCAGCTCGACGACTTCGTCATCAGGGGGCGGGGGTTCCGGCCCCTCCGGTGGGAGCGAGGGCTCGTTTGCTGGCAGCGGGGGCAGGCGACGCGGGCTCATTCGTCCACTCTCCTGACTCGCGCTTCTTCTGCTCGGCTTCCAGCCGGCGTCGCTCCCGAGCGGCGCGGAACTGCTCCGACACGGACGTCAGCTCGTTCTTCAGGGCCGACAGGTGCCTGGAAACGTCCTCGTCCTCGGCCACGCTGCGGTGTGCGTCCGCGCGCTTCTCCCGCGCGCCAGCGCCACCGGCTGTCGTCATCTGGACCATCAGTGCCGCGAGCAGGACGGACTTCATGCCTGATGAGGTAAGCAAGAGTCGTGCTCGGTGGCAAGCCCCCGTTCATGAGGCGACGCTTCGCTGGTCCCCCTCCTTGGTCGTACCTGTGACGATGCGCTCCGCCAGTTTGATGGCGGACAGTGGCGCGCTTCCCTCGGCCTTGTTGTTGATGGTGACGAAGACGGGGCGCTCACGACGCAGGGCCGCCAGACACGCGCGCGCCAGCAAGTCGCGCGTGGGCACGTCCTCGTCCACCAGCCGGTTGAAGGGCGCGTAGCGGGCGCGAGCCTCCTCGTAGCCGAGGTTCGGCGGCAGCATCCACCGCACCACCAGCGCGCGGGCGTCGAGCGCGCGGGTGCGCCTGGCCTGGATGCCCATGGAGGGCATGTGGGCCCAGACCGCGAGCACGGGACAGGCGCCCACGTCCGCCAGGGCCTGCGCGAAGCCCTCCGTCAGCAGCTCCTCGTTGCGGACCTCCACCGCGTAGAGGGGCCCTTTGGGCAGCGCGGAGAGGAACGCGTGGAGGCGCTCCACGAAGCGCGCGGTGCCGCCGAGCCCCTGCGGGTCCTGCGGCGGGAACTGGAAGACGAGCGGGCCGCCCTTGTCGCCCAGGCCCTCGACGAAGGGGCGCACCACGTGCTCCTCGGCGTAGGCGGCGTGGAGGAAGCGCTCGTTGAGCTGGCCTCGGTGCGCGCCGTAGCGCTCGTGCACGGGGAAGCGGGCCAGGGTGCAGACCTCGTGCGCCTTCACGAGGAAGCGGAAGTCGGCGGGCACCTGCTCGGCGTACTCGGCGAAGGCCTCGGCGGAGATGGGGCCGTAGAAGGTCCGGTCGATGCCGACGGTGCGCAGCACGGGGTGACGCGCGTACGCGGACAGGCCCTCGCGCGCGAGCTGCGACGCGGAGGCCTCGTGGTCGTAGACGAGGCCGGACCAGCCGGGGAACGTCCACGACGAGGTGCCCAGGAAGACGCCAGTGGGGAGCTGCTGACCGAGGGACGCGAGCGAGTCCTGTACCGGCGCGGGCTCCACCGGCTGGCTCCGACTCCGGGCACGCGCGGGTGCCTCGGCGGGCGCGCCGGTGAAGAGGTCGAGCTGGGAAGGTCCACGCTGAGGGGCCATCGGCGTCTCCTACGTCCGTCCTGCGTCCCGTGGACCCGCGACGGCGGGCCGCACGTCCAGCGCACATAACGCCGGACTCCACGGGATTCAGGAGGTTGCCTCAGAACCTAGGGACTCCCCAAGGGGGATGTCCGTCCTACAGGCAGCCGAGCTCCATGGCCCGGAGCACCGCGCGCGTCCTGTCGCGGACGCCGAGCTTCGACAGGATGCTGGAGGTCTGGTTCTTGACGGTCCCCTCCGCCGTCCCGAGCGCCTGGGCAATCTCGCGGTTGCTCAGTCCCCGGGCGATGAGGCGGAGCACCTCGACCTCGCGGCGCGTGAGGCCCTCGGGCAGCTCCGCGTGCGGGAAGTCGCGGCCCAGGTCCACGAGTCCACGCGCGACACGCTCGGCGACTCCGGGCGGCAGCAGCGTCTCGCCAGCGTGGACGCGGCGGATGGCGTCCGCGAGCTCCTCCAGCGAGACGTCCTTGAGCAGGAAGCCCTGCACGCCCGCGCGCAGCGCCTCGACGATGGCGGCGTCCTCGTCGAAGGTGGTGAGCAGCACCACGCGCCGGTTCACCGGCTCCTGGCGCAGGCGCCTGAGCGCCTCCAGGCCCGTCATGCGCGGCATGCGCACGTCCATCAGCACGACGTCCGGGTTCAGCTCGGCCACCTTGGCCAGCGCATCCTCACCGTCCACCGCTTCGCCCACGACACGGAGGTCCGGAGTCAGGTCCAGCAGGCTGCGCAGCCCCTGGCGCACCAGCGCGTGGTCATCCACCAGGACGAGACGAATCATCCGCGGGCCCTCGAGTCACAGGACGCCATTGGCTGCACGCGCCCTCGGATGAAGGGATGCATGAGCGTTCGGGCTCGCGCGTCGCAGGCAGCCCTGACTTCAGCTGCATTCTCCGCCCGGTCTCCGCGCGACGCTGTCACGCGTGCCATCTGCTGTGCGCGACTCAAAATGAAGCGACGCAAGAGCGCTCCGCCCCGCTCACCGGAGCCATCAAGGGATTCAGGCGTCATCCTCCCCATGCCCTTGTCACGACGCTCCCTCGGATACGCGCGACTCACGAGAGCTCCGTGCCGCGCGCCGCGGGCAACCATGCGTTCAGCTCCCATCCCTGCCCTTCCTCCGCGCGCCACTCCACGTGCCCGCCCAGTCGACTGAAGCGCTCGCGCATCCCCGTGAGCCCCGCGCCCGGAGTCGGAGCACGAGCGCCGTGCCCATCATCCCGCGTGGAGACGCGGACCCCGCCGTCCTCCTCGGGCGCGATGCGCACCCAGAGCTGCGTCGCTCGCGCATGGCGCAGCGTGTTCGTGAGGACCTCCTGCACGCAGCGGATGAGCGAGTGGGTCGCCTCCGGCGAATCGAGCGCCAGAGTCTCCGGCACATCCAGATGCACGGTGAGCCCTGGAGTGCTTCGCGCGAGTTCGCGAAGCGTGGCGAGCAACGGCTCGGGTGACTCCCTCAACGCGGACACCGACTGCCGGACCTCCGAGAGCAGCGTGCGCGAGGCCTCGCGGGCACGACGCAGATGCTCGACCGAGGCCGGGTCCTTCACCGTGTGCACGGCGGCCTCCAGGTTCAGCGACAGCGCGGTGAGGTGATGTCCCAAGGAGTCGTGGAGCTCCCGCGCGATGCGCAGCCGCTCCCCTTCCCGCTCCCGCGCGGCGAGCAGCACCTGCGTGGCCTGGAGCTCCACGTTGAGCCGGGCGAGCTCGGCGCGGGCCTTGGCTTCACGGACCATGACGACGGCCGAGCCCAGCGTGAAGCCCTGGAAGCCGACGAAGATGAGCGTCTGGAGCAGCGCGCGCTCCAGCGGGTAGATGACGAGGAAGACGCCCAGCATCGCCACCGACTGCGCGAGGACCCAGACCATCGCGCGACGCTGGGACATCATCTCGGGAGCCTGTCCCGCGATGATGGCGAGCAGCGCGCCCTCCACGCCCGTGCCTCCCGTGGCGATGACGACGAGCGCCGCCACGGTCTGCACGGCCATCAGCACCGGACCGCCCTGCCCCCGTGAACGAGCACTTCGCCAGTACCCCACGCCGAACGCGAGGAACCCGAGGAACCACGCCAGCACGCGCGGCGAGGCGAGCACCGAGGGGCGCCGGAGAATCTCCTCCATGTACGAGGAGCCGACCACGGCCCACGTCAGCAGCCCGGCCACGAGCAACAACCGGTGGACCGATGCCGACTTGCGCGTGTGGTGCCTCGAAGCCATGGAGGGGCAGCATAGGACCTCCCCTTCAAGGTGGACATGTGCCGGAAGTCACAGGGCGCCCGTGTGACTTCCCGCAGATGTGGGCCCCGGAGCGCTCCCGTACCTTGGCCTCGTCTCGCAGCACACGGGAGGCTCGCATGTCTTTCTATGACCTGGCTCGCACGCTCCACATCACCGCGGGGGTCATCGGGTTCACCGCGCTCTGGCTGCCCCTGGTGGCCCGAAAGGGCGGCACGCTCCACAAACGCGTGGGTTGGGTCTACGTGACGGCGATGGCCGCCGTGTCCCTCACCGGCTTCCTCCTGTCCGGCTGGCGGTTCCTGCACGAGCCGGCGGAGCGCTCCGCGGCCCTGTTCTTCATCTACATCAGCGTCCTGAGTGGCACGTCCGCGTCCATGGGCGTTCGAGTGCTGCGCACCCGCGCGAGGACGACAGCGAACCGCAATCCCTATGACCTCGGGATGTCCGCGCTGACGCTCGTGCTCGGCCTGTTCACGGCGGCGTGGGGACTCATGGTGAGCATGCCACTGCTCTGGGGCTTCTCACTCGTGGGCATCATCCTGGGAGCGTCGTCGCTCCGCTACTGGCTGCGCCCGCCCCAGACGCGCATGCACTGGTGGTTCGAGCACATGGGCGCCATGGTGGGCTCGGGCATCGCGACGCTGACGGCGGTGCTGGTCGTCAACGCACGGCACCTGGGCATCAACGGCATGCAGCTCGCGGTGTTCCTCGGGCCCACCGTGGTGGGCGTCACGGGGCTCAAGCTGTGGGAGCGGTACTACCAGAAGAAGTTCGCGCCCAAGCCCCGCGTCACCGTCGCCACGGCGCAGGTTACACCTTGATGCGGATGGCCGAGGGCAGGAGCGTGAACGTCGCGGGCAGGCGGCCCGGCGTCTCACCATCGACGTCGAGGAACACCTCCTGCTCGTCGACGGGCTCGGCGTACACGGACTGGCAGCGCAGGCGGCGCGTGCCCTTCCAGGTGACGTGGGAGCCGTTGTAGACGCCCTTCGACTTGAGCAGGAAGTCGCTCAGGCCATAGCCGGACCAGATGGTGACGTCGAAGGCGCCGTCGTGGGTGATGGCGTCGGGCGCGACGAACATGCCGCTGCCGAAGTAGCGACCATTGGCCACGGCCACGGCGGTGACATCGAGCGTCTGCGCGGGCCCGCCGTCGGTGGACACCTTCACCTTGCGCTCGGTGTACTTCACCAGGCCCTTCAGCGTGCCCCAGACGAAGCTGAAGTTGCCGCCGAGCGCCTTGCTGCCGCTGTTCACCTCGCGGGCCACCACCGCGCTGACACCGAACGAGGCGATGTTCGCGAAGTAGCGCGTCGCGGGCTTGCCGTCGTTGTCGATGAAGTCGAGCCGGCCCACGTCGAACGGCTCCGTGGTGTCGGTGCGCAGGCGCTCCAGGGACGACTCCAGGTCCAGGCCCCAGCCGAAGGTGCGGCGGAAGTCGCCGCCGGTGCCACGGGGGATGAGGCCGAGGGCGGCGTTCGGGTTGATGGCCTTGCCGTCGCGGAAGAAGCCGTTCGTCACTTCGTTGAGGGTGCCGTCACCGCCCACGGCGACGATGCACTCGTAGCCCTGGTCGATGGCCTCCCGGGTGATGCGCGCGGCGTCCATCCCGCCCTGGGTGAAGCCATGCCCGAAGTCGCCGAGCACCCTTCCCACCTGCGCGGCAATCTCCACCCAGCGCTTTCCAGTCTGACCATTCGCGCTGCGCGGGTTGACCACGAGGAACGTCTTCATCGGCACCTACCCCTCCCTGTAACGCCCCTGTTTACGCGGTTGTGGCGCCAACCTCCACTTCGCGACACCCCTCCCCAGGTCGTCCAGGTCCCCGCGACCCCGCCCCTCCGCTGACGCAGCGCACAGGCCCCGGCCGTTTGAGGCACGACGATGCCGTCACTCCACGTCCACCTCCCGGGCGAGTGACACATTCCAGTCAGAGGGCAGGTCCGCGTCGCAGAAGGTGCAGACGAACCACCGCTCCTTCACCAGGGTGACTTCACCGCACGCAAGGCACCGACGGAAGTCCATCGCCACGGTGAAGCCCGTGGGCGGGTGGAGCCCCAAGGGCGCCAGGGCCCGGGCCACGGCCGCCCAGCAGGTGACGTCCGGGCAGTAGCCGGTGGACAGGTTCGAGACCTCGGCGACGGTGGGCTGTCCTGCATCCAGCCGGAAGCGAAGCTCTCCGGCCGCGAGCACCTCTTCGCCGTCCGCGCATGCGACGTGCTCGGAGCGGCGCGGAGCCAGGCGCAGGCGTCCGAGCAGGTCGACCACGTAGGTCGCTCCTTCACTGAAGGCCTCCGGCTGAACGGAGAGCCAGGAACGGAGCGCCGACGGAGACGTCACGGGTGTCCCAGGAGTCCCGAGCGAGCGCTGTCGTATCTCCGGGGACCCCACATAGCTGTAGGCAAGCAATCGCATGCGGCGCGAACGGGCTGGCTGCCCGACACGGACAAGAAGCCACAAAAAACGCGAGGCGCAAGCCCAGACGCGTCTCACCGCAGCGCCAGCCCGGACTTCATCCGCGAATCGAGCAGTCGCTCGGACACAATCCCGCTGCACGATTCAAACGCGCAGCGGGCCGTCGAGGACTGTCACCGCGGACTTCATCAACGGGCCCGAGAGGACCTTCGAGCAGTCCGAATCAAACGCGCAGCGAGCCTTCGAGCACCGTCACCGCGACACCGCCGATGCGGGCCTGCTCGGGATGGCCCGCGCGACCGGAGACCTCGACCTCGATGCGCCCCGGCTTGCCCATGGCGTCGCCCTGTTCGATGCGCGCCCGGACCGTTCCACCCGAGGCCGGCAGTTCCAGCGCACCGTGCATCGCCAGGTACATCCCGAGCGGCCCCGCGGCCGAGCCCGTCACAGGATCCTCCGGCACCCCCAGCCCCGGCACGAAGTAGCGCGAGTGCGCCACGCTCCCCGCCTCACGCGTCTCGCGCGTGAAGACATACAGACCACGCAGCCCATGCGGCCGGAGCAACTCCGCCAGCGCCCCCGAGCGCGCCGCCAATACCCACACATCCTCGCGCCGACGGAACGGCACCATCAGCCGCTGTGCATTGCGCCGCACCGGGAGCGTCGCATCCACCATCTCCACCGTCCCGCCCACCAACGCGAGCACCTGTGACAGCGCAACCGGCGACTCCAGCCACGGGTTCTTGGGCGTCACGATCCACGCGCGGCTGCCACCCGACTCCAGCGCCTCCAGTTCCACGTCGAGCCCCCCCGCCGCGCACTCCAACCGCGTCGCCCCGGAGCGCGGCAACAGCCCTCGCTCGGCTAGCAGATGGAACGTCGCCACAGTCGCGTGGCCGCAGAAATCAATCTCCGCCTCCGGCGTGAAGTACCGCAGCTTCACTCCCTGCGCTCCGGGGCCCGCCAACACGAAGGCTGTCTCCGACGCGCCCACCGCCGCGGCGATGCGCTGCATGGCGTCCACGCCCAGCCCCGCCGCATCCAGGACCACGCCCGCGCGGTTGCCGGCTCCCGGCGTCCGCGTGAAGGCATCGACAATGCTCACCTGCATGGTGTGCTCCTCCGCTGGCCACCTCGCTCGATGGCCGAGGATTGTACCGAAACAATCGACCTCAAGAATCGACACAATCGATGCATTGCGCGGAGCCGCCCGTCAACCGTATGAATTGTCACCATGACAATCTGGACGCCCAACCTCCGCGACCGAGAGGGTCCGCTGTACCGGGTCATCGCGGATGCGCTCGGCGCGGACATCGAGGAGGGCCGCCTCGCTCCGGGGACACGCCTGCCAACCCACCGGGAGCTCGCTGAGAAGGTCGGCGTCACCGTGGGCACGGTGACTCGGGCCTACGCGGAGGCGGAGCGCCGAGGCCTCATCGGCGGAGAGGTGGGCCGAGGCACCTTCGTGCGCCACCGCGACACGCCCCGCCACCTGCCCTTCCCCGCACCGGATGAAGGGGATGACGCCCTGGTGGAGCTGGGCCTCAACTGGCCCGCCACACCAGCGAAGGACCCGGCCAGCGCCGCATTCGCGAAGACCCTGGACGCACTGCAACGCTCGTCCCGCGTCGCGGAGCTGCTCGAGTACGCCCCGCACCTGGGCCACCTCGCGCACCGCGAGGCCGGCGCCGAGTGGGTGTCCCGCTTCGGCCTCGACGTGTCCCCCGCGCGCGTCATGGTGTGCTCCGGTGGCCAGCACGCGATGGAGGTGGCGCTCAATGTCCTCACGCGCCCGGGCGACACGGTGCTCTGCGAGGCCCTCACCTATCCGGGCCTCAAGGTGCTCGCCAGCCGCCTCCACCTGCGTCTGCAGGGCGTGGCCATGGATGCGCAAGGACTTGTGCCCGAAGCCCTGGAGGCCGCGTGCCGGGGCGGCGCGAAGGTCCTCTTCTGTCTGCCCAATCTCCAGAACCCCACCGGCGCCGTCATGTCCGAGGAGCGCCGCCGCCGCATCGCCGCCGTGGCTCGCAAGCACGGGCTCTCCGTCGTGGAGGACGATGCCTACGGGCTGCTGCTCGACAAGCGCCCACCCCCGCTCTGCGCGCTCCTGCCCGAGTCCGGCTGGTTCATCGCGGGTGTCTCCAAGCTGCTCGCCCCGGGCTTGCGCATCGGCTACCTGGCGGCGCCCGAGGGCCCTGGTACGGAGCGCCTCGCGGAAGAGGCCGCGCTCGCCTCACGCATGACGCCCGCGCTCACGGCCGAGCTCGCCGCGAGATGGGTGAACGACGGCACCGCGGACGAGCTCGTCACCCGCCGTCGACGCGAGGCCCGGGAGCGACTGGAGCTGGCGAAGGAAATCCTTGGAGACAGGCTGCGACGCATTCCCGCGAACCACGTCACCTATCACCTGTGGCTCGAGCTGCCCGGCGGCTTCCGGGCGGAGCCCTTCACGTCCCAGGCCCGGCGGCGCGGCGTCTCCGTGACACCCGCAGAGGTCTTCAGCGTGGGGCCCGCCACCGCGCCGGCGGCGGTGCGCGTGTGCCTGGGAGCACCGCGCACCCGCGCCGCGCTGGAGAAGGGCCTCCAGCGCCTGAAAGACACGCTGGAGGGAGGGCCGGAGCCCCTCGCCTCCATCGTCTGACGACTACTTCTGCGGCGGCGGCACCGGACGGACATGCAGCTCGCGCAGCTGCTTGTCGTCCACGTCGCCCGGCGCGCCCGTCATCAGGTCCGTGCCCGTCTTCGTCTTCGGGAACGGAATCACGTCGCGCAGCGACTCGGAGCCGGTGAGCAGGAAGGCGAGCCGGTCCATGCCCAGCGCGATGCCACCGTGCGGGGGCGCGCCGTACTTGAGCGCGTCCAGCAGGAAGCCGAACTTCGCCTGCGCCTCCTCGTCACCGATGCCCAGCGCCTTGAAGACCTCCGCCTGCACCTTCGGGTCATGCAGACGGATGGAGCCGCCGCCAATCTCGAAGCCGTTGAGCACCACGTCGTAGCGGTGGCACTTCACCCGGCCCGGCTCCGTCAGAAGATATTGCACGTCGCCATCGTGCGGCCGCGTGAAGGCGTGGTGCGCCGCCACCCACGTGTTCGTCTCCTCGTCGTGCTCGAACAGCGGCGGGTTCACCACCCACAGGAACTTCCACTGGCCGCCGCTGCCGTACTCCGGAATCAGCCCCAGCTTCTTGGCGACATGCACGCGCAGGTTCGCCATCACCGTGTGGACCAGCGCCTCCTTGCCGAACTGGAACAGGATGAGGTCGCCCGTCTTCGCGCCCACCGCCTGGTTGATGGCCGCGCGCAGCGCCGGCGTGATCGTCTTGGACAGCGGCGACTGCGTCCACTCGCCACCCTCCGCCACCTTCGCGCGCGCCAGGCCCTTGGCGCCCGCCTGCTTGGCGAACTCCTCCAGCTTGTCGCTCTCCGCGCGGCTCATCGCCTTGTCCGCGGGGATGACCATCGCCTTGACGATGCCCTTGTTCTGCACCGCCTCGAACATCATCGGCACGCCGCCCGCCTCGCCGTGCTCGCGAATCAGGTCCGTCAGCACCGTGTGCTCCAGCCCGAAGCGCAGGTCCGGCTTGTCGTTGCCGTACTTCGACATGGACTCGTAGAAGTCCATGCGCATGAACGGCGTGGGCACGTCGATGCCCAGCACCTCGCCCCACAGCTTCTTGATGAGCCCCTCGATGATGGTGAAGATGTCGTCCTGGCTGACGAAGCTCATCTCCACGTCGATCTGCGTGAACTCCGGCTGCCGGTCCACGCGCAGGTCCTCGTCACGGAAGCACTTCACGATCTGGAAGTACCGGTCGAAGCCCGCCACCATGAAGAGCTGCTTGTAGAGCTGCGGGCTCTCCGCCAGCGCGTAGAACTTGCCCGCGTTCATCCGGCTGGGCACCAGGAAGTTGCGCGCGCCGCCGGGCGTGTACTTGCCCATGAACGGCGTCTCCAGCTCCAGGAAGCCCTGGTCCACCATGTACGCCCGCGTCAGCGCGTTCATCTGCGAGCGCGTGCGCAGCGACTTCTGCAGCGGCGCGCGGCGCAGGTCCAGGTAGCGGTGCGCCAGCCGCTTCTCCTCCGACGTGTCGATGGAGTCCTCGATCGGGAACGGCGTCGGCTCCGAGCGGTTGAAGATGGTCAGGTCGCTCGCCTGGACCTCGATTTCACCCGTCTTCATCTTCGGGTTCACGTTCTTGCCGCGCGACACCACCTTGCCGCGCACGCCGATGCAGTACTCCAGCCGAAGGCTGCCCGCGAGGCCATGCGCCTCCGCGTGGTCCGGCTCGAACACCACCTGCGTCAAGCCGTCGCGATCCCTCAGGTCGATGAAGACCGCGCCACCATGGTCGCGTCGATTGTGCACCCAGCCGAAGAGGACGACCTCCTCGCCGACATTGCGCGCCGTGAGCTGGCCGCAGGTGTGGGTACGCTTGACCTCGGAGATGAACGGGACCGCCATAAAGACCGCCTGCGCTGTGCGTAGAGGGAAAAGGCGCGGCACCATAAAGAGCGTGGAAACGATGCGTCAAGGAGTCCGCGCCGGCCTGACAGCTCCCAGACGGTCGCCGCCTGACGCGCGTTCCTGACGGCCCCGGAAAGCCCTGCCCGCCCGACGTCGACCTGCCTGGAGAACCTCACGGCCCCACGGCATCGTCCCCGCGGCCAGGATGCTCGGCCCCCTGCCCTGTCCGGCCGCGCGCCCACACCCCGCGTCTCCCTCACGCGCCGCTGGCACCCGGAGGGGAATACACGTTCCGCCCGGACCGGAGTAAAACGGCCCCATGCTCCGAACAGTCATCGCCACCACCGCCGTGCTCGGCCTGGCCGCCGGCTGTGCGCCCGACCCGAGCGCGCCGGTCAAGATTCGCGCCCTGGTGCTCTCCAGCAACGGGCAGTACATCCCCGAGGAGGTCGAGCTCAAGACGGTCTCCGACATCGTCGGTCTCAGCGGCAGCGTGGCCGACCTGCACGGCGGCGCGCGGATCGTCCTGGACCCCAACGACCCGGACCTCGGCGGCGCCACCACCCCCGAGGCCTTCGTCAACGCCCTGCTCAAGGACGAGGGCCGCGACGTCACCGCCAGCTACATCACCCAGGGCGACGTCCTGTGGCCGGCGGACTTCCACACCTGGAACATGGTGACGACGTATTACAACCTCGAGCGCGCCTTCGATTACTTCCGCGAGGTCACCAACATCCCGGTCGCGGACTTCAAGAAGCCCCCCAGGACGTACTACTTCCCCGAGTTCCGCACCCCCGCCACCGACAAGGACCCCCTGCGGGACAACGCCTTGTACTTCTCGGCGATGGACTCCTTCTTCATCCTGCCCTTCGACGAGCTGCAGCGCGCGCCGCTCGCCATCAACGCGGGCGTCACCACCCACGAGTACGCGCACCGCGTCTTCAACCAGAAGGCCTACGGCGGCAACCCCTTCCCGCAGGCCCTGGGCACGTGGTCCGACGGCGGCGGCCCCAGCCCGGGCGCCAACATCCTCAAGTCCATGGACGAGGGCCTGGCGGACCTGCACGCCTACGGCGCCACCTGCCGCTCCAAGAACGGCTGTGACACGCGCTTCCTCTCCACGTCCTTCGAGGGCCAGTACGGCGCCGTCGCCGACGAGCGCGACCTGGCCCGCTCGGACCGCTGCATCGACGAGAACCTGCGCGACACGCTGCTCAGCGCCAACCTGAACCAGTTCGAGAACTACTACCGCGTGGGCACCATCCTCGCGAGCGCCCTGTACCAGGCGGGCGAGGCCACCGGGCAGCGCGACATCCTGCTGCGCTCCATCGTCACGGCGTACAACGACGAGTCCACGACCACGCCGGGCATCCTGCAGCTCACCCGTCAGTACCTGTCGGACCAGACCAAGTTCACGCTCGCCGTGGCGGTGACTCCCATCATCACCCACATCACGGACCTGCGCCTGAAGGAGGCCGTCTGCAACGAGGTGATGGACCACCTGCAGATTCCCCGGGATCTGCTCGTCGGCACCACCAATCCCAACCTCTGCCCGCCCAGCGCCGCGGGCGGCACCACCTGCCCCCGCCTGAGCGAAGACTGATGAGAACCGCCACCGTGAAGACCTGGCTCACCCGCTGCCTGCTGGGCGGCCTGCTCGTCGCGCCCGCCGCCCACGCGCAGACCGATGACGACCCGTACGCCTATCCGGAGGACGAGCCGGGCCCCACCCAGGAGCAGCTCGACGAGGAGGAGGCCTACGAGCGCCGCCGCCGCAACGCGGACCAGGTGGAGGAGTTCCGCGACATCTCCGAGCAGGAGGGCGAGGACGGCGACTTCAAGCGGCTCGCCGGCATCGACGACCCCAACAAGGGCTTCGCCGCGGAGCTGCTCGCCGGCGCGCTGCTGCTCGACTCGTCGCGAGGCCGCTTCGCCGAGCCCGTGCTCGGCCTGGGCATCCGCGCGACCTGGGAGTACGGCCGCATCCTCGACATCGAGCCCTTGCGCGAGGCGCTCTGGGCGGACCTGCGCTGGACGTACGGCAGCCAGAGCGACGGCACCCGGTTCCTGAAGGGCCGCTCCAGCCAGCACTACTTCACCCTCGCCCCCGCCTACGAGTTCAAGTTCGGCAAGTCGGACTTCGGTGTGTTCGGGCAGGTGGGCGGCGGCATCGCCTACCAGGCCACGTCCATCACCATCGACACCGCCGAGACGAAGGTGAACGGAATCAAGCCCGTCATCCAGTACGGCCTGGGCCTGCGCGGACGTCCCCGCGTGTTCGGCGACAGCAACATGAGGCTGTCCCTGCGCCTGGAGGCCATGGGCTTCCGCCGGGGCTACCTCAACGACTTCTTCCTGGGCGGCAGCGCCGGCATCGCCTTCTGAAGAACACTTCCCGGCCGCGCTCGCTCCCACGCGGGCGCGGCCGAGTGGAAGTTTTTCCACCTCCTGCCCACCGTGCGTTCCCCCGCCCCTCGGCATTCCGAGGAGTTGGGGGTTGGCATATCCCCTGCTTGTGTCCACCGTCGGGTGTGGGCGTAGAGCCCTCAGGGCGGCGCGGGGAGGCGAGGAATGACAGGCGTGCAGGGACAGACGCAGGGCCAGGGCAAGCACTGGGATCCGGTGTGCGGCAAGCAGCTGGAGACGCCGGAGGGCCAGCCCTCCTCGGAGTACAAGAAGCGCCGGTACTTCTTCTGCTCGGAGCGGTGTCGCCACACCTTCGAGCGTCAGGCGGAGCGCTTCCGTCTCAACGAGCTGGCCCGCGTGGGCGCGCTGATGACGCCCGGCCGGGTGCGCTGGGGCCTTGCCTGAGGTGACACCCGCGGGCCCGCGCGACACCCGCGAGGGCCCGCCTCACAAGCCAAGGGCTCAAGCGGCGACGCGCACGTCCTTGAGGCGCAGCGACAGCTTGCGCTGGCCCCGGAAGGTGTCGAAGCCGGCCTGGAAGGCCAGGTCCACCGGCCCCTCCACCAGCCGCACGCGGTCCGCCATGCCGAAGCCGATGGCGTCCAGCTCCGGCGCGTCCAGGAGGGCGAGCTTGAGGTGGCCGTGGCTGCCCGCGGACTTGGCCGGCAGCACGCGCGGACGGGCCACCTGGTGGCGCAGCACCAGCACGGGCTCCGGGTTGCCCTGACCGAAGGGCCCCAGCCGCTGGAGCGCCTCCACCGCCGTGGCGTCCAGCTCCCGGGGGCTCACCACCGCGTCCACGCGGCAGCGGGGGATGAGGTCCTCGGGGGACAGGCGCTGGAGGGCAATCTTCTCGAAGGCCTCGCGCAGCGCGGGCAGCTTGTCCGCGTCGATGGTGAGGCCCGCGGCGTGCTTGTGTCCGCCGAACTTGGTGAGCAGCTCCGAGCAGCCGCTGAGCGCGTCGAACAGGTGGAACGCCTCGATGCTGCGCGCCGAGCCCTTCCCCACCCCGTCCTTCACACCCACCATGACGGTGGGCCGGTGGTAGCGCTCCACCACGCGCGAGGCGACGATGCCGATGACGCCCGGGTGCCAGCCCTCGTCGTAGAGCACGAAGCCGCGCGCGTCCTTGCGCTCCTCCGCCTGGGCCAGCGCCTGCGTGAGGATGGTGCTCTCGATGCCCTGGCGCTCCGCGTTGGCCCGGTCCAGGACCGACGCCAGCGCGCGCGCCGACTCGAGCGACTCCGAGCAGAGCAGCTGCAGGCCCAGCGACGCGTCATGCAGCCGACCCGCGGCGTTGATGCGAGGCCCCAGCCGGAAGCCCACCTGCCCGGCGGTGATGGGGGTGTCCGGGTCCATCCCCGCCACCTCCTTCAGCGCGCGCACGCCGGGACGACGCGCGGCGGTGAGCTCCTGCAGGCCGTGGGTGACGAGGATGCGGTTGGCGCCGGTGAGCGGCACCACGTCCGCCACCGTGGCCAGCGCCACCAGGTCCATCAGCGCCTTGAGGTTGGGCTCCTTGCGCGTGGCGAAGTAGCCGTCGTCGCGCAGCCGCTTGCGCAGCCCCATGCAGAAGTTGAAGGCCACGCCCGCCGCGCACAGCGCCTTGGTGGGGTACTCGCAGCCGGGCTGGTGCGGGTTGAGCACCGCCACCGCGGGGGGCAGCGTGGGCGGCACCGTGTGGTGGTCCACCACCACCACGTCCAGCCCCAGCTCCTTCGCGCGGGTGATTTCGGCCACGGACGTGATTCCGCAGTCCAGCGTCACCAGCACCCGCGTCCCGTCCCCGGCGATGCGCTCCACCGCGCCCAGGTTCAGGCCGTAGCCCTCATCCAGCCGGTGGGGGATGTACGTGGCGAGCTGCGACATGCCCAGCTCGCGCAGGAACAGGAACAGGAGCGACGTGGAGCACACCCCATCCACGTCGTAGTCACCGTACAGCGTCACCTTCTCGCGCTTGTGCAGCGCGCGCACCAGCCGCTCCACGCCCGCCGCCATGCCCTTCATCCGGAAGGGGTCCGGCAGGTCCGCCAACCGGTCCGACAGGAACGCCGAGGCCGACTCCGGCGTCCGGTATCCCCGGTGCAGGAGCACCCTCGCCGCGAGCGGATGGAGCGACAGCTCCCCAGCGAGCGACCCCACCTCCTCCTCGACCACGTCTGGAAGCAACCACCGCACTCGCGAGCTCCCCTCCTCGGCGCACGGAACTCCTCCGTGGCCGGGACGAAATCTTGACACGCGAGACAGTACCTCAGACGTCTGACGAGGAAAGTCCAACCTGGGGCACGACATTTCCCTTCCTGCTCACGCGTTCAGGCATGCGCTTGCTCCGTTGCCTGCCGGTGGGAGGCGCGCCGTGCGCCCGGTGCACAGCTTGAGTGCACACCACCTGATAGGGAGGACGCATGTTTTCAAGGGGTATCCAGGTTGGCGCGCTGGCGCTCGCGATTCTCGCTGCGGGCACGGCCTCCGCGCAGGAGCGCAAAGCGGGCAAGCGCGGTGACGTCAACGTGTTCCTGAAGGGCGGCCTGGGCGACTACACGGGCAACCTGGGAGATCTGACGAGCACCGGTCCGTCGTGGGGTCTCTCACTCAACGTGCAGCCCACCACGTTCCTGGGGTTCGAGCTCGGCTACGAGGGCTCGCAGAACGGCATCAACGACGTGCGCATCCTCGACGACGGCCCGTCCATCGTCCGCCAGGGTGGCAGCGCGCTCGTGAAGCTCTCCCCGCCCATGCTCACCGCGGTGCGGCCCTTCGTCGGCGCGGGCTTCGGCCTGACGTACGTGGACGTGCGCGGCACCGGCGGCGGCTTCTACGACAACGACACCATGGAAGAGGTGCCGCTCGCCGCGGGCCTGGAGTTCAACAGCGGCGCGCTCACCGCGGGCCTCCGGGCCACCTACCGCCTGCTGATTGACGACGCGGGCTTCGCCAACGGCGCGGTGGAGGACTCCGACGGCGGCCTCTTCGACGCCTCCGTGACGCTGGGCGCGCGCTTCTAGCGCGACGTCCCGCACCAGAAACACCGAGGGCCCTGAACTTCCGAACCTCCGGAAGCGCAGGGCCCTCTTTCGTGTCACGCGGCCCCAGCAGGGCCCGCGCGGCCTCAGGCCGGCGCGGTGACGCGGGCTTCCTTCGCCGCGGCGCGCTCGTCCAGCCAGATGGTCACTGGGCTGGCGATGAACACGGACGAGTAGGTGCCCACCACGATGCCCACCAGCATGGCCATGGCGAAGTCGAAGATCTCACCCACGCCGAAGATGAGCAGACCGATGAGCGACAGCGCCGTGGTGCCGGCGGTGAGGATGGTGCGGCCCAGGGTGTCGTTGATGGCGATGTTGATGACCTCCGCGAACGGCTTGCCCTTGAACTTGGCCATGTCCTCACGGATGCGGTCGTAGATGACGATGGTGTCGTTCACCGAGTAGCCGACGATGGTCAAGAGCGCGGCGATGGCCGTGAGGTTGAACTCGCGGCGGCTCACCAGATAGTAGCCCGCCACCATGATGACGTCGTGGAGCATGGCCAGGAGCGCGCCGGGGCCGAACTTGAAGTCGAACCGGAACGCCACGTAGATGAGGATGGCCACCATGGAGTACAGCAGCGCCATGACGCCGCGGTTGCGCAGCTGCTTGCCCACCTGCGGACCGACGTAGTCCACGCGGCGCTGCTCGAAGTCCGGCTTCTCCAGGCCCGCGCTCAGCGCGCCGAACACCTTGTCCGCCATGCCGCTGGCGACGACCTGGTAGTCGACGCCCGTGCCGCCCTGGTTCTCGCCCAGGACGCGGACCTCCTGCACGCCGGTGCCGGACTTCTCCACCGCCGCCTTGATGGCCTCCGCCGTCAGCGGCGTCGAGGAGCGGAAGTTGATGATGCCGTTGGCCAGGTCCGCGTAGACGTTCTTCACGCTCCCCAGGCCCTCGATGGCCGCCTTGGCCTTGTCCGCGTTCTCCTCGTTGAGCTGCGTGACGCCGCCCATGCGCAGGAGGAACGCGTTCTCGGAGGCGCTGCCGATGTTCTGCACGCTCACGTCGTGCAGACCACCCTTCTCCGCGCGCTCACGCACCTCGGCCGCGGAGACGGGGTGGTCGAACTTCAGCTCGACCACCGTGCCGCCCGCGAAGTCCACGCCGTAGTTGAACCCCACCGTGGCAATGCCCACCAGGATGGCGAGGTTGATGAGGGTGGAGATGAACACGGCCGGCTTGCGCTTGCCGATGAAGTCGATGTTGGTCTTGTTCTTGAGGATCTGCATGGCAGTTTCCCGGGCTCCCGCCGGTCAGACGGACACCGACTGCGCATTACGGCCGTGGACGAAGTAGGTCATCAGCACGCGCGTGACCATGATGGACGTGAACAGCGAGGCCAAGAGCCCGATGATCATCGTGGTGGCGAAGCCTCGCACCGGCCCCGTTCCCGTGAAGAACAGGATGAAGCCGGCGATGAGCGCCGTCACGTGCGCGTCGAAGATGGTCCAGAAGGCACGATCATACCCCTGGTCCACCGCCGCCTTCGCCGTCTTCCCGTGGGACAGCTCCTCGCGGATGCGCTCGTTGATGAGCACGTTGGCATCCACCGCGATGCCCAGCGTCAGCACGAACCCCGCGATACCAGGCAGTGTCAGTGTCGCGTTGAAGAACGCCAACCCCGCCAGGATGAGCAGACCGTTGAGGATGAGGGCCACGTCCGCGATGAGCCCCGCCCTGCGGTAGTAGAGCGCCATGAAGAGCACCACCAGGCCCAGGCCCAGGACCACGGCCAGGCCGCCCTTCTTGATGAGCTCGTCACCCAGGCTCGCGCCCACCTGACGAATCTCACCCACCGTCACCGGCGCGGGCAGCGCGCCCGCCTTGAGCACCAGCGCCAGCGTCTGCGCCTCGCCCAGCCACTCGTCGCGGGTGCGAGCACCCATGCGGCCCATGGTGATGCGCGCGCGGCCGCCGCCGATCTTCTCGTTGATGTTCGGCGCGGTGTGGACGTTGTCGTCCAGCACGATGGCCATCCGGCGGCCCACGCCCGCCTCGGTCAGCTTCTCGAACTCGCGCGCGCCGGCCGGGTCGAACGCGATGTTCACCTCCGGCTCGTTCATCTGGTTCACGGACGCGTCCGCGCCCGCCAGGCTCTCACCCGTGAGCGGGACGTTCTTGTCCAGCAGGTACGTGCGGTACGAGGAGCACTCGTTCTTCTTCAGCGGGTTCGCGATGCACTCGGTGACCACCTGGCGGTTCTCCGGAACCTTGTCCTTGGTGTACTCGAGCAGCGCCTCGCGCGAGGCGCTCTGCAACTGCGCGAAGCCCCCCTCGTCCGTCACGGTGATGTCGCTGCCCGCGGGCGGCGGCGTCGTCTGGAGCATCTGCGCGAAGAACTGCGGGTTGGTGTCGTCCACCATCCGGAACTCGAGCTGCGCGGTGGTACCCACCAGCTCCTTGGCCTGCTCCGGGTTGCTGCGACCGGGCAGCGAAATCTGGATGGAGTCGGTGCCGAGCTTTCGCACGTCCACTTCGGCCACGCCCCACTTGTCGATGCGGCGGCGGATGACGAGCATCGCCTGGTCCACCGCTTCCTCACGGAAGCGGTTCACCTGCGTGTCGTCGGGCGACAGCACGAGCGTCGCGCCGTCGCGGCTGACCCGCTTGAAGTCGCCGAAGGTCGCCAGGACGTCCTTCTCGATGGCGTCCATCGTCGCCGGGTCCTTCGCCGTCAAGGTGAGCTGGAGCTTCTCCGGGTCCGTATCCGCCGTGACCTCGCCGAGCTTCTTGTCGGCGACGTACGTGGCGATCTGCTGGCCTCGGCGCTCGGTCCGCTTCTGGAGCGCCGTCTTGGTGTCCACGCGCATCACCATGTGGATGCCGCCCTGAAGGTCCAGGCCCAGGTTGAGCCGGTACTTCGCGGGGGGCGCCCACGCCGGCAGCTTCTCCTCGAGAAGCGCCAGGTTGTTGCGCTGGTCACGATCCATGACCACCAGCGTGTAATACGTCGGAATCAGGAACCAGAGGGTCCCCAGCGTCACCGCGACAATCAGTCCGAACTTCCACCACCAGCCGCGGTCCATTTTTACTTCTCCTCCTTCTTCTTCTCTTCGGTCGGCGCCCCCGCCTGCGCGCCCTCGGCCACCGTGCCCTTGGCACTGATGGACGTCTTCAGGATGCGAATGCGCACACCGCTCGCGACCTCCACCGTCACGGTCCGCTCGTCCACCTGGTGGATCTTCCCGAGCATGCCGCCCGCGGTGACCACCTCATCGCCCTTCTTGAGCGAAGTGAGCAGGTTGCGGTGCTCCTTCATCTGCTTCTGCTGTGGGCGGATCATCACGAAGTACATGATCGCGACCAATCCCACGAGCAGAGCCAGGGTGTTCAGCGGGCTCGTCCCGCCGCCCCCGGCCTGCGCCAGCATCAAAAAGCTCTCAGCCACAGACTGCCTCGTCGGTTGTGGAAGGCTTGGGATGGGGGACCCCCCACGCTAATCGAGGAACCCATCCTGAAAGGGGGCCCTCTTAGCAAGGGGTCCCCATGTGAGCAAGTGAACGCGGGAACCCCGACATCCCAACCGCCCGCTCAGCGGCCACGGGTCCGCTCGGCCTCCTGGGCCCGCGCCCGCTCGCGGAAGTCCCGGGCGAAGGCGGCGTAGCGGTCCTCCGCGATGGCCCGGCGCACCTGGGCCATCAACCCCAGGAAGTAATGGAGGTTGTGCAGGGTGTTCAGGCGCATGGCGAGGATCTCCCCCGCCGCGAACAGGTGGCGCAGGTAGGCCCTGCTGAAGTTGCGGCAGGTGTAGCAGGAGCACTCAGGGTCCACCGGCCTGGGGTCCTTGGCGAACGCCGCGTTGCGGATGGTGAGCTTGCCCTCCGAGGTGAAGAGCAGGCCGTTGCGTGCACAACGCGTCGGCAGCACGCAATCGAACATGTCCACCCCGTGCTCCACGCACGTCACCAGGTCCACCGGGGTGCCCACGCCCATGAGGTAGCGGGGCTTGTCCCGGGGGAGCAGCGGCGCGGAGTACGCCACGCCCGCGTGCATGGCCTCGGGGGCCTCGCCCACCGAGTAGCCGCCCAGCGCGTAGCCGGGCAGGTCCACCGCGCACACCTCCTCGGCGTGGCGCTTGCGCAAATCCTCGTGCAGGCCGCCCTGGACGATGCCGAAGAGCGACGAGCGCCCCCGGGTCCACGCCTTCTCACACCGGTGCAGCCAGCGGGTGGTGCGCGCCAGGGACTTCTCCAGGTAGGAGCGCTCGGCGGTGGAGGGTGGGCACTCGTCGAACGCCATGATGACGTCCGCGCCCAGCGTCTCCTGGATGTCGATGGAGCGCTCGGGCGTGAGGAAGTGACGCGCGCCGTCGAGGTGGGACTGGAAGGCGGCGCCCTCCTCGGTGATCTTCCGCTTCTCCGACAGGCTGAAGACCTGGAAGCCGCCGCTGTCGGTGAGCATGGGCCGGTTCCAGGAGACGAACTGGTGCAGGCCGCCCATCTCGCCCACCAGCGCCTCACCGGGGCGCAGCATCAGGTGGTACGTGTTGCCGAGGATGATCTGCGCGTCCATGGCGAGCAGGTCGTCCGGGCCCACGCCCTTGACGCTGCCCACGGTGCCCACGGGCATGAAGATGGGCGTCTCGATGGGGCCGTGGGGCGTATTGAGCCGTCCGCGGCGGGCCTTGGTGCCGGACGCGTCCTCGTGGAGCAGCTCGAACTTCACCATGCCCGGCGCCACCCGCGTGTCGCCCTTCTCGCGCGGCGTGCCCGCGTCCTGCTCGTGCTGCTCACCCATGACACTCACTCCGACACCAGCATGGCGTCGCCGTAGCTGAAGAATCGATATCCCGCGCGCACCGCCTCTGAATACGCGGCGAGGGTGCGTTCCCGGCCCAACAAGGCGCTGACGAGCACCACCAGCGTGGAGCGCGGCAGGTGGAAGTTCGTCAACAGCGCGTCCACCTGGCGGAAGGTGAAGCCCGGACGGATGAAGAGCGTCGTCTCGCCGGGGCCCTCGCGCAGCTGGCCCGTCGCCGCGTCGGTGGCGGACTCCAGCGTGCGCACCACGGTGGTCCCCACGGCCACCACGCGCCGGCCTTCCGCCTTCGCCGCGTTCACCTCGCGCGCGGTGGACTCGGGCACGGTGTAGCGCTCGGGGTGCATGTGGTGCTTGTCCAGCTCCTCCTCGCGCACGGGGAGGAAGGTGCCGGGCCCCACGTCCAGCGTCACCAGGGCGCGGCGCACCCCGCGGGCCTCGAGCGCGGCCAGGGTGTCCTGGGTGAAGTGCAGGCCGGCGGTGGGCGCGGCCACGGCGCCGGAGGCCTTGGCGTACACCGTCTGGTAGCGCTCGGCGTCCGCGGCGTCGGGCTCGCGGGTGATGTAGGGCGGCAATGGCAGGCGGCCCGCGGCGTCGAGCAGCGAGGCCAGCGACGCACCGGGCGGCGCGTGGAAGCGCACGCGGTACTCCCCGCCCCCCAGGACCTCGAGCACCTCGGCCTCCAGGCCGCTGGCGAACGTGAGGCGCTGGCCGGGCTTGAGGCCCTTGGAGGCCTGTCCCAGGCAGAGCCAGTCGAGCGACTCGGGGGCACCACCGAGCGCGGCGGAGGTGAGCGTGGAGGCGGCCGGACGCACCACCAGCAGCTCCACGCGGCCTCCGGAGCCAGCCTTCTGGCCCAGCAGGCGCGCGGGGATGACGCGGGCGTCATTGAGGACGAGCAGGTCTCCGGGGCCGAGCAGCTCCAGCACGTCGGAGAACTGGCGGTGGCTCACGTCGCCCGAGGCGCGGCGCACGTGCATCAGCCGCGAGGCGTCGCGCTGGGGGAGCGGCGCCTGGGCAATCTGGGACTCGGGGAGCTCGAAGTCGTAGTCTGAGAGGCGGGACGACACGGGGTTGGCGCTTGTAGCAGCCCCCACGCCGCCACGGAAAGCGCGCCGACGCCGGGGGCCTCAGTAGAGCTGCTGCAGCTCGGCGCCGGGGTAGTAGTGGGTGAGGATTTCCAGGTACCCCCTGCCCTTGTCGGCGAGCGCCTTGGCGCCCCACTGGCAGAGCCCGGCCCCGTGGCCATAGCCGCGTCCGGAGAACTGGTAGCCCTGGTCGGTCCGTTCCACCTCGAAATCGAGGCTCTTGAGCCGGGTGTAGCCGAGCCTCCGCCGCAGCTCCACGCCGTCCACCGAGCTGCCGTCCCCCAGGGTGACGCGCGTGACGCGGCGGGTGGACGTGCGGGCGGTGATTTTCATGCCCTGGGCGGGCCGCTTGAGCGCCGCCTTGATCTCGGCGTCCGACATGGAGGCGGACCAGCGGCTCGCGGGCAGCCGGCCGCACGGGCAGTCGACGGGCTGCAGGTAGGGCAAGTCCCGGTGGAGGGCATCCTGGCCGGACTCGGTGCGGCCGCCGCAGGAGGCGTGGAAGTAGGCCTCGATGGGCGCGAGCTCGTAGGTGAGCACCTGCCCCCGGGTGGCGTCCACGGCGGCGCGGGTGCGCGGGTCCTCGCGGTTGACGCCGCCGTACACCTGGTGGAGCACGCTGCTGCCCAGATGAAACGCGTTGCTGTAGGCATCCAGCTTCTTCTGCAACGCGTAGGTGCGAGCGGCCACGGCCTGGGCCTTGAGGGCCTCGGGCGGGAAGGACACGGGCATCTCGCTGCCGAGCACCGCGGCCAGGTAGTCCTCCAGGGGGATGACGTTGATGAGCTGCAGGCCCTCGCGCAGCGGGCGCACGACGACATCGCCGCGCACCTGGGTGTTGCCGGCCTTGATGGGCTGCTCCCGGGAATCGTCCCCGCGTCCTCGGAGGTGCTCAAGCCGGCGCGGAAGCGCACCGAGTCCCCGAGCACCGGCGCGCCGTTGACCTCGAGCTTGCCGGCCTTGCGTCGGACGATGGCGACCTCCGAGGGGATGGAGACGTAGGTGGCCTCCTCGCTGTCCGCGCCGAAGCCGAGGCCCTGTCCCCGGATGCGCACCTCACTCCCCGTGTCCTCGATGGCGATGCGCAGGGTCTCCACGGCGAGCGAACGTGGAGCGGCGAGCAGGAGCAGGAGGAGTGCAACAGGTCGCAACATGGCCTGGGAGTGTAGGAGGGTGGCCACGTGCCTCAAGAAAACGACCAGTGGATGGGCGAGGATGGCGGCCACGTGACACCTCCCGAGTCCTCCCCTTCCCGACCTCCCCCCCAGGCCTTCGTCCGGGCCCTGCGAGAGATGGAGCCCCGCTCCGCCGCCGTCCTCACCCGTCGACTCGTGACGGGGGCGTCCCTGGGCGACTGCGCGCGCTTCTATGGCGTCACGGACGAGGCGCTGTCGGTGATGCTCCTTCGGGCGGCCGTGTCGTTGACGCGGAATGTCTTCCCCGGGGCCCGGGAGCCCGCGACGGCGGAGGAGGAATCCGCCTGGGCGAGGATGCTCGCGGCGGCGCTGGAGCGCGAGGCCGCCCCGGTCCCCGCGGGCCTGGTGCCCGTGGTGGAGGCGTGTCGCAGGCTGCGCGCGCTGAGCGGCGACGTGACGGCGGGGCTCGAGGCCGCGACGCGGGAGGACCAGGCATCGCCCCAGCGGCGTCGTGAGGACTGGCTGCGCAGGCTCGCCGTCATGGCCCTGCTGGCGCTGACGGCCTATCTGTACCTGTCGCGTCCCGAGGAGCCCGCGCGTCGCCCCAGCACGGCGCCACAGCCCACGGCGCCGGACTCGGGGCGCCCCTGAGCATTCGAGAGCACGGGGGCATCGCCCTGCACGTGCCGCCTCGCCCCTGGCCGCGTGGACGAACACACCAGGCACCTCGCGAAGCGGGGGGCGCCATCCCGACCTTCGGCGTCCATGGGACGTCAGCCCAGCGCAGCGGTGCAGTGACTCCTCCGACGGGCCGCCTCGTGGGAGGCGCTGCCCCTGGCTTCGCCGACGCACCTGACAGTCCCACCGGAGCGCCTATCCGCCGCCGATGGACCGCCGCGCCTGGCATGGGACAACAGCCCAGCGCGGCGGCCACCGTGGCTGGGGGTTTCGCGCTTCGACAACTTCAGGCCGCTTCTCCACGGACCGAGCAAAGACTCCGCACCGTCGGGCGCGCGCAACAGACAGCGCCGGAGCGCCGGTCATCGGCCGACATTGGGAGCCTGGGGCGCTGGACGACGGGGCAACCCGGCGCGTAAGGGGAATCCATGAGTGCCCTCTCCTTCGCCCTGCCCCTGGTCGTCCTCACGTCCCTCCTGGCTGGCTGCGCGCGCAACGTGGACACGCGCGTCGCGGGAGATGACGACGCGGCCATCGATGGCGCCGCCGCGCGACTCGAGGAGTTGCGGGTGCGGACCGCGGAAGACGACCTGACGTGCGACCAGCGCTGCGCCGCGGCGACACAGACGTGCGAGGTCTCCGAGGAGCTCTGCGCCCTGGTGGACCGTCACGCGGACCGCGATGACCTGCCCCCGCGCTGCGCCGAGGGTCGGGAGCAGTGCTCCAGCGCCCGGGACGGCTGTACGAGCTGCCGCAATGGCTGAGCCCACCGGCGCGCGCCCGCCGGGGCTTCACGGGATTCGCCCCCGTCGCCACACTGTTCTCCAGCAGGAACGCAACCGGTGCACGCCGGTGGATGGCCGTGCTTAGATGCCCTTGTTTCCAACATCGAGGAGCCGCGTCATGTCCCGCCCCATCTCCATGCTCATCGCTGCCCTGCTCGTCGTTCCGGGCGGTGCTGGAGCGCAAGAAGGGGGCGAGATGACTCCCGAGAAGGTGGCGCAGATCCGCCGGGACGAAGCGGCGGCGATGAAGCAGGTGGATGAGGAGTTCGGCAACCGCAAGCCCTCGGAGATGAGCAACGAGGAGCGCGGACAGGCCAGCCGCAAGCAGGCCGCCGTCACCGCCGCGGTGATGGAGAAGCACGGCGTCAGCGCGAAGGAGTACGAGCGCTTCACCGCGAAGATGGGGCCGGAGGGCAACGAGCGCGCCAAGGTCGAGGCCCAGCGTCTGGAAGACCAGGCCAAGGCGGCCGCGGCCCGCCAGGCCGCCGCGGCGAAGGCCAGCGAGGAGAAGGAGGTCTCCGTCCAGAAGGGCTTCGACAACGAGAACCCCGTCGAGCTGGAGTCCTCCGGAGGCGATGGCCCCGAGGTCGAGATTGGCATCCCCGTCGAGGACGAGGCGGGCGGCGAGAACGGTGAAGGCGTGGAGACCGCCGAGGGCGAGGGTGGAGGCGCGGTGGGCGCCGATGCCGCCGCGTCGGCCGAGGACAACGTGCAGGTGGAGGTGATGGGCGACGGCGACGCGAAGCCGGCGAAGAAGGCCGTGCGCCGCGCCAGCTCCGAGTCGTCCAAGGCGAAGAAGAAGTTCGTCCGGAAGAAGAAGTCGAGGGACGACTGAGCGTCGTCCCACGGAGCCTGGGCCGAGGCCCGGGCTTCAGCCCTTCCGGTGGTAGCCGAACTGCTGGGCCCGCTCGCGCCACGTCTCGTCATACGGACAGGCGCAGTCGGTCTCCTCGGGCTCCGGATAGGCGTAACGCTCGCCCTTGAAGTTGCGGAACACCGTCTCGCGCTCGTTGCGCTCGACGACGTAGTCCGGCTGGAGCGTCACCTTGCCGCCGCCGCCCGGCAGGTCCACCGCGAGGTGCGGCACGGCGAGCCCCGTGGTGTGCCCCCGCAGCTGCTGGATGATCTCCAGCCCCTTGGCGATGGGCGTGCGCAGGTGCTCGCAGCCTTCCGCCACGTCCATCTGGTGCAGGTAGTACGGGCGCACGCGCGTGCGCAGCAGCAGGTGTGACAGCTCCTTGATGATGCGCGCGTCCGAGTTGAGCTGCCGCATCAACACGGCCTGGTTCTCCACGGGCACGCCGTGGTCCACCAGTCGCTCACAGGCCTCGCGAGCCTCGGGCGTCACTTCCTTCGGGTGGTTGAAGTGGGTGACGACGAAGACGGGCGCGTAGCGGCGCAGCAGGCTCGCCAGGGAGTCGGTGACGCGCATGGGCAGCACCACGGGGACCCGGGTGCCGATGCGAATCATCTCCACGTGGGGAATCTCGCTCAACGGCGCGAGCAGCTCCTCCAGCCGCTGCTCGCTGAGCAGGAACGGGTCTCCGCCGGAGATGAGGACGTCGCGCACCTCGGGGTGACGGCGCACGTAGTCGATGCCCCGCCGCATCTGGTCCTTGGACAGCTCCGCCACGCCGCCCTGGGTGATGCGCCTGCGCGTGCAGTGACGGCAGTAGACCGAGCACGTATCCAGCGCCAGGAACAGCACCCGGTCCGGATACTTGTGGACGATGCACTCCTCCGGCCGCGTCTTGTCCTCGCCGAGCGGGTCCTCCAGCTCGCCGGGACGCACGCGCGCCTCGGCGCGCACGGGGATGGACTGCATGCGCACCGGGCAGAACGGATGCTCCGGGTCGATGAGCGACAGGTAGTACGGGCTGATGCCGATGCGGAACAGCGAGGCCGTCTCCTGGACGCCCGCGCGCTCATCGGCGGTCAGCGGCACGTAGCGCTCGAGCTGCTCCAGCCCGCGCACCGCATGCCGCTGATGCCAACGCCAGTCGGCCCACTCCGCGTCGGTGGCCTGGGGGAACAGGCGACGGCGCCCCTCGGAGCTCAACGAGGTCCGCTCGGAGCGAGGCTCCGGCGACGGGGGCACCACCCACGCGGAGGAATCCATCACGCCGCCTTCGTCTGTTCCCGCCACCAGGCCTGGCCCGCCTCGGGCAGCGAGTCGATGGGGTCGAAGTACTCGTACTTCCGGTTGAGGGCCTCGGGGTCGTTCGCCTCGATGCCCGTGCGGTAGTTCTTGGTCCAGTACGAGATGCCGCGCTCGCGGTCGTACTCGGCGATCTGATGGACCCAGCGCTTGCCGACGAAGGGCACGTCACAGACGATGCGCGGCGTGGCGAAGCCCGGCATGTAGCCCATGATGTCGTGCTGCAGCCGCTGCGCCTGGTCCACCGACAGCCGCCAGTGCTCGCTGTTGGGGATCATGTCGCACATGTAGAAGTAGTACGGCAGGATCTTCGCGTGGTCGAGCAGCGTGAAGCACAGCTCGAGCAGCGACTGCGCGCTGTCGTTCACCCCGCGCAGCAACACGCCCTGGTTGCGCACGTCGCGGAAGCCCATGTCCAACAGCTTTCGCACCGCCTTGCCCACCAGCGGCGTGAGCTGCGAGGCGTTGTTGACGTGCGTGTGCAGCGCCAGGTCCACGCCCCGCTCCACCGCCTTCTTCGCCAGCCGGTCCAGCCCCGCCAGCACCGAGTCCTGCAGGAAGTGCTGGGGAATGGCCATCAGGCCCTTGCTGGCCAGACGGATGTCCCGGATGTTCGGGATGTCCATCAGCGAGCTGACGAACGGCTCGAGCTGCTGGATGGGCAGGTTCGCGATGTCGCCGCCGGACACCACCACGTCGCGCACCGTCGGCGTGCGACGCAGGTACTCGAGCATCTGCTCGTAGCGATCTTTGGGGCCTATCGAGAATTTGTGTTTGCTGACCTGGGGCACGTCGTTGCCCACCAGGTCCATGCGGGTACAGTGTCCACAGTACTGGGGACACGTGGGCAGCATCTCCGCGAGCACCTTGGTCGGATAGCGGTGCGTCAGCCCCTCGACGACCCACATGTCCTGCTCGTGGAGGCTGTCGCGGCTGGCCTTCGGGTGGTTGGGCCAGTCCGTCAGGCGGTCCGCGAAGGCCGGCAGCATGTAGCGGCGCACGGGGTCCTTCCAGAGGTCCTGGAAGTCCATCGTGTTGAGCATCTGCGGGGGCACGAGGATGGACATCGTCGCGCGCTCGCGCTGATCCCGCTCCAGGCTCTCCGCCAGGTCATCCGGGAGCAGCGCGCCGAGCGTCGCCTTGAGCTCCTTCAGGTTCTTGACGGTGTGCTTGCGCTGCCAGACGGAGCTCTCCCACTCCGCCTGGGTGACGTCCTTGTACCCGGGGATGCGCTTCCAGTCGGGTTCGACGAACTCACGGCGGAGCGGATAGGAAAAAGGCTGCTGGGCAGGACCGGCCTCGGTCTTGCCCCGGATGGGCGTCGTGGTCATGGCGCATTCCCTCAGCGTGTGGCGTCGCGGGCCGGGCGTCATACCGCGCCCGGCACCGGTTCATTCAACAATTCGACGACGCGCAGCCTGCCCGACTCCTCACTCGATGGCGACGTTGACGAGCTTCTCCATCTTGCCTTCCGCGATGGAGACAACGAAAGGCTTGCTCGTCTTGCCATTGAGTTTGAAGGTGATCTTCCGCTTGCCCACCGGCAGGACCAGGGGGCTGCCGAGGGTCACCGGCGTCTGTCGGCCAGTCTTCTTTCCGTCGACGAAGATCTCCGCGCCCGCGGGCTTGGTGCTGCACGCCAGCGTCCCCGTGGCCTTGGACGCCGGAGGCGGCTTGGGCGGCTGCGGCCTCGGAGTCGGCGGCGGGTCGGCCTGTACCACGGGCTTGGGGGGCCGAGGAGCCTCCTCCTTCACGAGCTGGAACGGAACGGTCAGCTCGTCCCCCTCTCCCTTGGCGACGAACTTGCCCGAGTAGGGCTTGTAACCCGCGAGCTTCGCCGTGAACTGGTAGGTCTTGCCCGCCTCCAGGTTGGCCATCCGCGCGTCGGGCGTGAGCCCCACCCGGCTGCCATTCACGGAGATCTCCGCGCCGTCGGCGCCCTCGAACACCGCCGCGAGCTTCTTGGGCGCGGGCGGCTCCACGGGGGCCGTGGGCGTGCTGGGAGGAGGCTCCACCTTCACCGTCTCCGTCGGCGAGTCGGTGCCCGGCTTCGCATCGCTCGGAGACTCCGTCCCAGGCTGGGCTGGAGGCGTGCCGGGCTGGCCCGGGTCCACGACCGTTCCCGGGTTGTTCTCCGGGGGCGTCGCGGGGCGCTCGGCCACCTCGACGGGCTTGTTCGGGGGAGGCTCGTCCTGAGGAGGCTCGACTGCATCGGGCACCAGGCTGAAGGACTCGGCGAGCGGCGTGCCCTCGACGACCTTCACGAACTTCCGCTCGGACTTGTGTCCCGGAGCGCTGGCGATGACCTCGTAGTCACCGGCGGGGAGGGCCAGGACGGTGTTCGGCTCGACGGCCTGGTTGTTCACCGTGACGGACGCGCCCACCTGGGGCGTCACGGAGAAGATGACCTGCTCTCCCCCCGAGCCGCTCATCACGAGCGCCAGGAGCAGAATCAACACGGCGACGATGCCCGCCGCGGAACCGAAGAGCACCGGCTTGGGCAGGTTCGCGAGCGTCTGCAGGAGCGGCGGCTGCCCCTTGCCGGAGCCCTTCGCCTTGGGCTTGGCCTTCGTGGGCTGAACGGGCTTGGCCTTCCCCTTCCCGCCCTTGTTCGCCACGGGCGCGGGCGCCTGGGAACCGGTGACCTCTTCGGGGTCCTGGTGGTCGTCGGCGTAGGCGCCGTCGTCGTGCTGACCGTAGCCGTCCTGGTGGTCGTAGCCCTCGTCCTGGGGCGCATCGAAGGCGCCGGTGTCGTGGGGCTGCTGCGAGCCGCGCTGACCGCCACGGCCCCCTCGCCCGTTCTGGGCGACGGTGATGTTGCCCGTCGTCTCCTCGGGCGGCTCGTCCTCCATCGGCCTCGAGCGCGAGGGCGGAGCCGTCGGCGCCGGGCCAATCATCGTCGCGCCGGAGTAGGCCTCGCCGTCCTCGCTGGCGATGACCACCTGGGCCTTGGGCCCGCTCTTGCCCTTGCGCATCGAGGGCTCGGGCTCACGCGACGGATAGGCGGACGCGGTGCCGCTGCCCTGGAGCGTGGGGTTCTCGGACCGTCCCGTGATGCTGTCGTCGACGAGCACGCTGCTCTCGGCGACGCGCGTCTCCGGCGACATGAAGGTCTGGGTCGAGTCGACGATCTGCGTCTTGTCGCCCGCGCCGACGCCCATCTCCTCCAGCTCCTCGGCGGAGGGAGGCGGGATGTAGCCAGGGGCTGGATGGCCCGGCGCCGTCGGGGCACGCCCCGCGGGAGAGCCGGTCACCACCACCGCCGGCGGAGGGCGCTGCTTGGTGCCGCGAACCTGCGCGGGAGGCGGGACGGTGATGCCCGAGGTCTCGATCTGGTCCGGGCGCTCGATGCCCGCGAACCGCTCCATCTTCTCCGCCTCGCGGAGCATGTCCTCGGCGAAGGCCTCCTTCATGTAGGAGGACAGATGCTTCGACGAGTAGATGGCATCCCCCGCGAGGAGGAAGCGCATCAGGTCCTCGGCGAGGTCGGAGCCCCACTGGTAGCGCTCCTCCGGCTCGCGGGCGAGCGCCTTGAGGACGACCTTCTCGAGCCCCGGGGGGATGTTCGGGTTGAACTCGCGCGGCAGCGGGACGTCCGCGTTGCGCACCTTCTCCAGGGTGGAGAAGTCCGACTCGCCGACGAAGAGCTTCTCGCCGGTGAGCATCTCGTAGAGCAGCACGCCGACGGCGAAGATGTCGCTGCGCCGGTCGATGGGCATGCCCCGGACCTGCTCCGGGCTCATGTAGCCGAACTTGCCCTTGAGGATGCCGGCCTGCGTCTTCTGCGAGCGGTTGGCCGCCTTGGCGATGCCGAAGTCGATGACCTTGACCTCGCCCTCGTACGAGATGAGGACGTTCTGCGGCGACACATCGCGGTGGATGATGTGGAGGTCCTGGCCGCGCGCGTCCTTCTTGCGGTGGGCGTAGTCCAGGCCGTCACACAACTTGGAGGCGATGAACACCGCCTGGGCGGTGGGCATGATCTCCTTGCGCCGCCGGTACCGCTCCAGGATGGTCCGCACGTCGCGACCCGCCACGTACTCCATGGCGATGAAGTAGGTGTCGTCGTGCTTCCCGAGCTCGTGGATGTGCACGATGTTGGCGTGGTTCAGCTGAACGCTGATCCGCGCCTCGTCGATGAACATCGTGATGAACTCTTCGTCCTCCGCCATCGTGGGGAGGATCTTCTTGATGGCGAGGATGCGCTCGAAGCCCTCGACGCCGAAGGCCTTCGCGATGAACACCTCGGCCATGCCGCCGACGTTGATGCGCTCGAGGAGCAGGTACTTCCCAAAAAGGGTCGGCTTCTTCATCTCGTGGAGCGGTCCGAGGCCGGGGTGAGCACCGCGGCAGGCGGAGCGCAGACCGGGCGGAGAAGTGGGACTCTAGTTCTGCACAGATAGCGAGTCAAACACCTCGGCAGCCCCAAAAGCCGAACGAATTCAGAAGGTTGAGGGGTTCAGAGGCCACTCGGAGGCAGCGTGGGGACCAGGCGCAGCGTCGTCTGTCGGACAGGACCTGATGCGCTCCCGGCAAACGCCCCACATCGGCCGCGCTGATCCCACCCCGCCCGGTGCTTGAACCGATGGCGCCGCGACGGCGACTCCCGCCGGATTCCTGCGGGAGAAACGGTGTCGGCCGAAGCCCTTCGACGCGCGCCGGGGCAGCGAAGCGGCGCGCGGAGTCGCTCAGGGAGCCGAGTGGCGCCATTGACGCGGTCGAGCTCGCCGGCCGTCCGCGCGATGACGAACAGGCGCGCAACGAGGGCTTCGTGTACGAAGGCATGGGGTCCGGCGCTGAGCAGGACAGCCACGCAGGCCGCGTTGGGCACGCCGCGCTTCCCCAGGCCTGCAGGTCCTTGGAGCGCTGAGGCGGGTGGTCCACGCGGAAAAAGAAAAGCCCCCGTCGCACGAGGCGACGAGGGCTTCTCAAAAAGAATCCGGCAGCGACCTACTCTCCCACGCGGTTTCCCGCGGAGTACCATCGGCTCTGGAGGGCTTAACTTCCGTGTTCGGGATGGGAACGGGTGTGACCCCTCCGACATTGCCACCGGAAAACAAGAGACAGTGCATACGAAGGGTAAGTTGCAGCATTCTGCGAGTATCAAGCCTCGCTGTGCTTTAAAGAAGTTTCTTCCGGGTGAATGCACATGCATTCAAGCCTCGGCCTTGGCCCCGAGTCCCTTACTCCCCTCAAGGGGGCGCGCAAGAGATAGGGGGAAGTAAGCCGCTCGACCAATTAGTACTGGTTAGCTCAACGCGTTACCGCGCTTACACACCCAGCCTATCAACGTCGTAGTCTTCGACGGGTCTTCAGGGGCTTGCGCCCGGGATACCTGGTCTTGAGGTCGGTTTCCCGCTTAGATGCTTTCAGCGGTTATCCAATCGGCACATGGCTACCCAGCGATGCCTCTGGCGAGACAACTGGTACACCAGCGGTGCCTCCAACCCGGTCCTCTCGTACTAAGGTCAGAGCCTCTCAAGTATCCTACGCCCACAGCAGATAGGGACCAAACTGTCTCACGACGTTTTGAACCCAGCTCGCGTACCGCTTTAATTGGCGAACAGCCAAACCCTTGGGACCTGCTCCAGCCCCAGGATGCGATGAGCCGACATCGAGGTGCCAAACCTCCCCGTCGATGTGAACTCTTGGGGGAGATAAGCCTGTTATCCCCGGAGTACCTTTTATCCGTTGAGCGATGGCCCTTCCATTCAGGACCACCGGATCACTATGACCTGCTTTCGCACCTGCTCGACGTGTCCGTCTCGCAGTCAAGCTCCCTTATGCCATTGCACTCGCCGCCCGGTTTCCAATCGGGCTGAGGGAACCATCGCGCGCCTCCGTTACTCTTTGGGAGGCGACCGCCCCAGTCAAACTACCCACCAGACAGTGTCCCAATCCCGGCTAACGGGACATGGTTAGACACCAGAAATCAACAGGGTGGTATTTCACCGTTGCCTCCACCGAACCTAGCGGCCCGGCTTCAAAGGCTCCCACCTATCCTACACAGTCAATCCCTAGTGTCACTGTCAAGTTATAGTAAAGGTTCACGGGGTCTTTCCGTCTTGCTGCGGGTAAACTGCATCGGCACAGCTATTTCAATTTCGCTGAGTCCCTCTCCGAGACAGCGCGGAAGTCGTTACTCCATTCGTGCAGGTCGGAACTTACCCGACAAGGAATTTCGCTACCTTAGGACCGTTATAGTTACGGCCGCCGTTTACTGGGGCTTCGGATCATCGCTTCGCCTTGCGGCTGACGAATCCCCTTAACCTTCCAGCACCGGGCAGGAGTCAGACCCTATACGTCGGCTTGTCGCCTTCGCAGAGTCCTGTGTTTTTGGTAAACAGTCGCTACCGCCATTTCTCTGCAACCTCTCTCGGCTCCAGCTGTACGCCTTCACCTACCAGAGGCCCACCTTCTTCCGAAGTTACGGTGGAAATTTGCCTAGTTCCTTGGAGGAGAGTTCTCTCAAGCGCCTTAGGATTTTCTCCTCACCCACCTGTGTCGGTTTACGGTACGGACACCCTGCAAGCTCCCTACGGGACTTTTCTTGGAAGCAGAGCATCGACGACTTACCCCTTACGGGGCGCCATAAGGTCTCGAGGATAGCTGCCGCGCCTTTATTCGTACGCGACACCCCTACGCCTTTAGACTGACACAACCGCCGGTCAGCTCGTCTAGCTTTCTCCGTCCTCCCTTAGTTCAACGCTTGCAAGATGGCGCGGGAATATTAACCCGCTTTCCATCATCTACGCCTTTCGGCCTCGACTTAGGTTCCGGCTAACCCTGGGAAGATTAACTTGACCCAGGAAACCTTGGGTTTACGGCGAGGGGGTTTCTCACCCCCTTTATCGCTACTCATTTCGGCATCAGCACTCCCAACCGCTCCAGTCGCCCTTTCGGTCGGCCTTCGCTGCAGTTGGAACGCTCCCCTACCGCCATACGCTTTACGTATGACCCGAAGCTTCGGCACTAGTCTTGAGCCCCGTTACATTTTCGGCGCGGCCTGTCTTGACCAGTGAGCTATTACGCTTTCTTTAAAGGATGGCTGCTTCTAAGCCAACCTCCTGGTTGTCAATGACCTGCCACATCCTTTCTAGTGTTCACTTAGACTAGATTTGGGGGCCTTAGCTGTCGGTCTGGGTTATTCCCCTCTTGCCAATGGACGTTATCACCCACTGACTGCGTCCCGGGCTAACAATTACTGGCATTCGGAGTTTGGTACGGTTTGGTAATCTGGTGAGACCCCTAGCCGTTCCAGTGCTCTACCTCCAGTATTGAATTGCCCGAGCCGATACCTAAATATCTTTCGGGGAGAACCAGCTATCACGGAGTTTGATTGGCCTTTCACCCCTACACACAGCTCATCCCAGAAATTTTCAACTTTCATGAGTTCGGTCCTCCATGCGGTGTTACCCGCACTTCAACCTGGCCATGTGTAGATCACCCCGCTTCGGGTTATAATACACGCAACTAATTCGCCCTTTTAGGACTCGCTTTCGCTCCGGCTCCACCTATCGGCTTAGCCTCGCTACGTATATTAAGTCGCCGAATCATGATGCAAAAGGTACGCTCTCGCTCTGGCTTGCGCCGTAGAGCTCGAACTGCTTGTAGACATGCGGTTTCAGGTTCTTTTGACTCCCCTTGCCGGGGTTCTTTTCACCTTTCCCTCGCGGTACTTGTTCACTATCGGTCGCCAAGGAGTATTTAGCCTTACCGGATGGTCCCGGCTGATTCAGGCAGGATTGCACGTGTCCCGCCTTACTTGGGTAACCCACTCAGCTCCAACCAGCTTTCGCGTACGCGACTATCACGCTCTTTGGTGCCCCTTTCCAGAGGCTTCCGCTAGCCAGTCAAAGTCCTACCGTGGACCCGCTACCCCGACGCCACTTTCGTGACTTCGGTTTGGGCTTCTCCCATTTCGCTCGCCACTACTTTGGGAATCACTCATTGTTTTCTCTTCCTCAGGGTACTGAGATGTTTCACTTCCCCTGGTTAGCTCCTTCCTACCTATGTATTCAGTAGGAGGTAACACCGCTATTCGCAGTGCTGGGTTTCCCCATTCGGACATCTCCGGATCAACGCTTGGTTGACAGCTCCCCGAAGCTTTTCGCAGCCACCCGCGTCCTTCATCGCCTCTTGGCACCTAGGCATCCACCGCACGCCCTTAGTAGCTTACTTGCCCTAATCTCTTGTCCAACGCCCGCCTCCCGGCGGATTGTCGAAACTCGAAACCAAGGCCCAGACCCCTGCTCTTCGCAGCAGGCCCGGAAGATTCACTTCTAATTCGCTTGTAGAAACACCGCCTCTCACCTCGCCTCCCGGCGACGGTTTCGGCAGTGCTTTCTGCGAGAACTTGTTACTCAGCAGAAATTGCAACTTACCCTTCGTATGCACTTGTCAAAGAACGCTTCCCACTCGGACTGCAGGGAAAATCGTAGTGGAGCTGATCGGAATCGAACCGACGACATCCAGCTTGCAAAGCTGGCGCTCTCCCAACTGAGCTACAGCCCCATAAACCAGGCCATTCTACCATGCTGGGTGCGTCACCACTTGTCCCCTCTCGACTTACGTCTCGAGGAAGTGGTGGGCCTAGGTGGACTTGAACCACCGACCTCGCGCTTATCAGGCGCGCGCTCTAGCCAGCTGAGCTATAGGCCCAGGGAGCTACCGCGTCGATTCTTCCTACAGCGTCCTTCATTCTCAAAGAGCTGGTGCCGCGGCTTCCCGCGCACTCAGTCCTTCAAAACCAAACAGCAAGCCCGAAGAAGTCGAGTCGGATTGGACTCGGAAACGTTGACCTGGTCGACCTGACGCAGCCCGAAGGCTGCTGGCATCGCCTACTCGCACCGAAGTGCGTGTCCGATGCCCGGTCTCCTTAGAAAGGAGGTGATCCAGCCGCAGGTTCCCCTACGGCTACCTTGTTACGACTTCACCCCAGTTACCGACCACTCCTTGGGCATCTCTTGGTGAGATGACTTCTGGAGCAATCGACTCCCATGGTGTGACGGGCGGTGTGTACAAGGCCCGGGAACGTATTCACCGCAGCGTGCTGATCTGCGATTACTAGCGATTCCGCCTTCATGGAGTCGAGTTGCAGACTCCAATCTGAACTGAGACCGGTTTTATGCGATTAGCTCCCCCTCGCGGGTTGGCAACGCTCTGTACCGGCCATTGTAGCACGTGTGTAGCCCTGGTCATAAAGGCCATGAGGACTTGACGTCATCCCCACCTTCCTCCGGTTTAACACCGGCAGTCCCTCTAGAGATCCACTTGCGTGGCAACTAAAGGCGAGGGTTGCGCTCGTTGCGGGACTTAACCCAACATCTCACGACACGAGCTGACGACAGCCATGCAGCACCTGTCTCTCGGTTCCCTTGCGGGCACTCCCTCATCTCTGAGAGATTCCGAGGATGTCAAGACCAGGTAAGGTTCTGCGCGTTGCGTCGAATTAAACCACATGCTCCACCGCTTGTGCGGGCCCCCGTCAATTCCTTTGAGTTTTAGTCTTGCGACCGTACTTCCCAGGCGGAGAACTTAATGCGTTAGCTACGGCACCGCGGGGGTCAACTCCCACGACACCTAGTTCTCATCGTTTACGGCGTGGACTACCAGGGTATCTAATCCTGTTTGCTCCCCACGCTTTCGCGTCTCAGCGTCAGTTACCGTCCAGGTGGCCGCCTTCGCCACCGGTGTTCCTCCCCATATCTACGAATTTCACCTCTACTTGGGGAATTCCGCCACCCTCTCCGGCACTCAAGCACGACAGTTTCGGGCGCACTTCCTCAGTTGAGCTGAGGGCTTTCACACCCGACTTGTCACGCCGCCTACACGCGCTTTACGCCCAATAATTCCGAACAACGCTTGCACCCTCTGTATTACCGCGGCTGCTGGCACAGAGTTAGCCGGTGCTTCTTCTCCCGGTACCGTCAAGCCGTAGCGTGTTGGGCTACGGGTTTTCGTCCCGGTCGAAAGTGCTTTACAATCCGAAGACCTTCATCACACACGCGGCGTTGCTGCGTCAGGCTTTCGCCCATTGCGCAAAATTCCCCACTGCTGCCTCCCGTAGGAGTCTGGACCGTGTCTCAGTTCCAGTGTGGCTGATCGTCCTCTCAGACCAGCTACCCGTCGTCGCCTTGGTGGGCCATTACCCCGCCAACTAGCTGATGGGCCGCGGACTCATCTGGTTGTGATAGCTTGTATACAGAGGCCACCTTTTCCCTCAGTCTCCGAAGAAACCGTGGGCTTATCCGGTATTAGCCAATCTTTCGACTGGTTATCCCGAGCATCCAGGCAGATTATCCACGTGTTACGCACCCGTGCGCCGCTCTACTAAGGGTTGCCCCTATTCGCGCTCGACTTGCATGTGTTAGGCACGCCGCCAGCGTTCGTTCTGAGCCAGGATCAAACTCTCCAATTTTATTTTGAAGGTTGAACCGGCGTCAGCTGAGGCCCGGCTAAGGAACCTCAACTCGCTGATTCACTACGAGGCCCTGCCGGTATGCGCTTCTCAGCGCTCCCTGACTGGGGCCTTCTCAAAGATTGACTGCGGTTTCCGCAATCCTTCTCTTCTTCTTGGGCTTGCTATTTGGTTTTCAAAGACCGAGTCGCTTGTTTCTGCCGCGACCTTTTGATATCTTTCTTCTTGTCCGCCGCTTGCTGCTTTCGGCGGGTTGCATCTTCTATTCAGGTCCGCATCAGCTGTCAACTTCGACTTGCGTCCCCTTGGCTCTCTCGAAGTCTTCAGCGCCGCCCAGTGGCTTCCGCTGTTTCTCTTCGTGAGGGGCGCGGCTTCTACCTCTTCGCCGCATCCCGTGTCAACCGCCGCTTCGTTGACCACCCCGCCGTTCCCACCCGTCTGCTGCCCGGGCCTCTTCGTCGGGGCGCGGCTTCTACCACCGCCGCATCTTCTGTCAACCCACTGCGCTGACCGCCGTATTTCCGATGTCGTCCTGCCTTCGCGTGAAGTGCTCCGCGCCAGTGCGCGGCTTCGTTGCGAGGGGCGCGGCTTGTACCACCACCGCGACTGAAGTCAAACCGTCGACAAGCTGCCCTCCCCCGCCGACCCAGCTCAGTGCCGTCTCCCATGAGACGACGTCCTGCACTACCACCCGCACGCCCACTGAACCACTACCATCCGGTCGACCATGTATGGAGCGCTCCGGAGAATGTCAACTCGCAGTCACGAGCCGCTCCGGACGCTTGCCTGCCCCCTGAGGGCCCACTCTGGGCCGCCACGAGGCGCACGGTCCTATCCATGTTGAATCAGAGAACCACAGCGCCCGAGGCGCTGATTCCACGGCGTTTCCGTCGTGGCTCCCGGCGACGCGAAGGCGACCTGCCCTTCCGCGCCTCGCCGTGAGGTGGGCGGCTTATCCACCAAGCCAGGGACCAGCGCAAGAAGTTTGCTTCTCGTCACTTCGGCGCCACATGGAGGACACCTCTCCCAGGCTCAGACGCCGAGCTTCAACCGGGAGACGTCCGCCCGCCCCCGGCGGCATCCCTCGGCGACGACCACGGCCTTGAGCTCACTGTAGGCCCGGTCGAAGTCGTCATTCACGACCACATAGTCGTACGCGGCGATTCCCCGCTCCATCTCGGAGCGCGCCGCCAGCATGCGCCGACGGATGGTCTCGTCAGAGTCCGTCTGCCGGTCCCTCAGACGACGCTCGAGCTCCTCCATGGAGGGAGGCAGCACGAAGATGAGGACCGCGTCCGGGTGCTTGCGCTTGATGGCCTGGCCCCCCTGCACGTCGATGTCGAAGATGGCGACGCCCCGGTTGGCCCGAGCGATGTCCACCGTCGACTGGGGGCTCCCGTAGAAGTGGCCGTGGACCTCCGCCCACTCCACGAACTCGCCGCGTTCGATCTTCGCCTGGAAGGTGGCCACGTCCACGAAGTGGTAGTCGACGCCCTCCTGCTCCTTGCCTCGGGGCCGGCGCGTCGTGACGCTGATGGAGAAGTTCGCCTGGGGCGTCTCCCGGAGGAGCCGGTGGGCCAGGGTGGTCTTCCCCGCTCCAGAGGGGGCGGAGAGGACGAGCAACAGACCGGGCGGAAGGATGGTGGTTTCGCTCATTCGACGTTCTGCACCTGTTCGCGGATGCGCTCGACCTCGGCCTTCATCGAGACCACGCGCGCGGAGATGTCCGCGTGCTGGCTCTTGGAGCCCGTCGTGTTCACCTCGCGGTGCATCTCCTGCACGAGAAAGTCCATGCGGCGGCCCGTGGGCTCCTGGCTCGCCATGAGGGCGCGGAACTGCTCGAGGTGGCTCGCCAGGCGCGTCACCTCCTCGGCGATGTCCGTGCGCTCGGCGAAGAGCGCGACCTCCTGGGCCAGCCGCTGCGGGTCCACCGCCACGCCGCGCGCCAGCTCCGCCACGCGCTCGGTGAGTCGCTGCTGGTAGTCCTGCACGGCGCGGGGCGCCAGCTGCGCCACCTCCCGGCTCCACCCCTCGAGCAGCTTCATGCGCGCATCGAGGTCGGCGTGGATGGCCTCCCCCTCGACGAGCCGCATCTTCTCCAAGGCCCCGAGCGCCTGGTCCAGCGCCGCCGTCACCGCGGGCGTCGCGGACTCCAGGTCGACGCCCTTCTCCTCCAGGCGGACCACTCCCTGCTGGTTGGCCACCTGGGACCAGGTGACGTCCTGGGAGAGGCCCAGCTCCTTGGCCAGCTCCCGGAAGGTGCGCAGGTACTCGCGCGCCAGGTTGAGGTCCACCGTGGGCACGGTGCCCGAGGCCGTGGAGGACTGCCGCTTCACCAGCAGCTCCACCGAGCCACGCGCCAGCCGGTCCTTCACCTGCTTCGTGACGAGCGGCTCCAGGGAGGCGAGCTCGCGCGGCAGTCGCGCCTTCACCTCGCAGAACTTGTGATTGAGCGAGCGCAGCTCCACGGAGACCTCTTCGTCTCCCACGCGCGCGCGGCCCGCGCCAAACCCGGTCATGCTCTTCAGCATTGGGCGGTTGCTAGGGGCTTTCCGCCCGCAGGTCAAGCAGCGTGCTTGCACGCCTTTCAGTTCTGTGTAGGGTCCGCGCCGCGATGTCCTGGCACAAGCGGCTCGAGTTATGGGCGAAGCTGGCACTCGCGCTCGTGGCGTCCCTGCTGTTCTGGCGCCCCGGCCGCAAGCTGCGCCCCGGAAAGTCTCTCCCCGTCCCCCGGAAGGTGCTGCTCGTGCGGCCCGACAACCGCGTGGGCGAGGCCCTCCTCACCACCCCCCTGCTGCGCGCCCTCAAGGCCCAGGTCCATCCCGCGCCCGAGGTCCACGTCCTGGTCCACGCCAAGGTGGCCCGGGTCCTCGCCAACCACCCCGACGCGGACCAGGTCATCGCCTTCGACCGTCGCCACATCTGGGCCGGTCCCCTGGCCCCCGGCATCCGCGCCCTGCGTCAGGCGAACTACGACCTGGTGGTCGACTGCGCCAACTGGGAGGCCCCGTCCGTGACGAGCGCGCTGGTGTCGCGACTGGCCGGTCCTCGCGCCGTGGTCGTCGGCCCCAAGGTCTGGCCCGTGACGTACCTGCACTCGCTCTCCGTTCCCGCGCGGCCCGATACCCGCAGCGAGGCCGTCCAGCGCACCCACCTGCTCTCCCCCGTGGCCGGCAACGAGCTGGCCCGGGAGCTGTCCTTCCGGGAGCCGTACATCCGCGACTCCTTCCGCACGTTCCTGGAAGAGGACGCCTCCATGCCGTGCGCGGTCATCAACCCCGGCGGCCGGCTGGGCCCCCGTCGCATCCCTCCGGAGGCCTTCGCCGCCGCCGCACGGGCGTTGCTGGAGGCGGGCCGCACGCCCATCGTGACGTGGGGGCCCGGAGAGGAGGAGCTGGCGAAGGCCGTGCTCGTTGGCGCGCCCGGGGCCCGACTGGCGCCTCCCACCAACCTGGATGAGCTCGCGGCCCTCATGCGCGCCGCCGGCCTCACCGTGTGCAACAACACCGGGCCCATGCACCTGTCCGTCGCCGTGGGTGCGCCGACGTTGGCGTTCTTCCTCCGGATGGACATGGAGCGCTGGGGCCACGCCTATGGCCCACACCGCATGGTCGACCTCACGTCCATCGTCGATGGCGCGGGAGGACAGGGGCTCGAGGCTCGCGCCGCCGAAGAGGCACGCTCCTTCGCCGCGAAGCTCACCGCCTAGGCGCGTCCTCGCGAGTCATCAGCTCGGGAAGCAGCTGCGGCACGCCGTCCTTCACGGGCCACGAGGCATGGCAGGCCACGCAGTGGAGCCGCTCCGTGGCGCCAGTCCCCAGGACGACGAGCGCCCCCTTGCATCGGGGGCAGCCCAGCACCGCCAGGAGCGGGGCATCCATGGGCTACTTCGCGTCCTCACGCCCGAGCCGACGCGCCAGCTCCGTGGTGCTGTGGTTCTTCGGGTCGCCCGACACCGCGGTGCGGCCACCGTAGGCACGGACCTCGTCACCCTCGGGGATGCTGTCGGGCGTGTAGTCCGTGCCCTTCACGTGCACATCAGGCTTCAACACCCGGATGATGCCGCGCACGTTCGGCTCGTCGAAGACGATGACCCGGTCCGTGCACGCGAGTGCGGCGACCAGCTCCGCGCGCTCGTTCTCCGGGATGTGCGGCCTGCCAGGCCCCTTGTACGCGCGCGTCGAGGTGTCCGAGTTCACCGCCACCACCAGCACGTCCGCCAGCTCGCGCGCGCCCTCCAGGTAGCGCACGTGGCCGACGTGCAGCAGGTCGAACACACCGTTGGCGAGCGCCACCGTGCGGCCCTCCTGCTTCCAGCGGGCCCTCGCCTCCGCCACCTGCTCGAGCGACTGAATCTTCTCCAAGGTGCTCATCGCGCGCTCCGCAGCTCCGCCAGCAGCTCATCCCGGGACACCGTCGCGGTCCCCGACTTCTGCACCACCATGGAGCCGGCCACGTTCGCCAGCCTCGCCGCCTCGCCGAACGAAGCTCCAGCCGCGACGGCCAGCGAGAAGGTCGCAATCACCGTGTCGCCCGCGCCCGTCACGTCCACCGCGGCCTTCGCGCCGTGCACCGGGATGAGGTCCACGCCGCCGTCCGCGTCGAAGAGCGCCATGCCGTGGCGGCCCCGCGTCACCAGCAACGCACGACACCCCAGCCGGCGCACCGCTTCCTTCCCGGCCAGGAGCAGGTCCTGCTCCGAGCGCACGGGCCGGCCCGCGAGCGCCTCCAGCTCGGGCTCGTTGGGCTTGCACACCGTCAGCCCCGAGAACGACGCGAGCGCATAGCGGCTGTCCACGCACACCGGCAGCCCATCCGCCGCGAGCTTGCGGAGCACACCTCGCACCTCGTCGTTCAGCACCCCCGCGCCGTAGTCCGAGACGACCACCGCGTCCGCGTCCCGAGCGGCCTGCTCCACGTGACGGGCCAGGGCCTTGCGCACCCGGGGCGGCAACTCCGAGCGCTGTCCCCGGTCCAGGCGCAGCATCTGCTGCCGCGTGGTGCTCAGGCCACCGGCCAGGATGCGCGTCTTCGTCTCCGTCGCGATGTCTCGACCGCCCACCGCGTGCAGCCGGACGCCGGCCTCGGAGAACAGGTGGCGCAGCTCGCCGCCCATCTCGTCCGCGCCGAGCACACCGACAGCCGTCACCTGGCCCGTCAAGGCGCGGACGTTGGCCGCGACATTCGCGCCTCCGCCCAGCTTCACCTCCGCGGACTCGTAGCGGACGATGAGCACGGGCGCCTCGCGGCTCACCCGGTCCGTCTGTCCGTAGATGTAGTGGTCTGCGACGAGGTCCCCGACCAGCAGCACGCGACGACGCGAGAACGCGAGCGGCAGGCGAGAGGGCAAGGGCGAGGAGCGAACGGGCGAGACCGCGGCCATGGCGGCGGTTTGTCCCACAGCCCCCCTCGTCTCACAAGTCGCCTGACGCGCCCGCCAGCCCGAGCGCCCGATACAGGTGGGCCGCTCCCTCCAGCACCTCCACCCCCAACCGCACCTTCCACGCCTCGAACCCGGGAGGCAGCCGCACCGCGTCCTTCTCCGTCGTCGTCACCACCACGCCGCGACGCGCCGCCCGCTGGACCACGTCCTCCAGCTCCTCGGCAGTGAAGCGGTGATGGTCCGGGAACAGCGCCGCGTCGACGACCTCCACCCCCAGCGTCCTCAGGGTCTTCAGGAAGCCCCCCGGCCGGCCAAGCCCCGCCAGCGCCAACACGCCCTGCCCTCTCAGGCGCTCCGGTGGATGCGACATGCCCTCCGGGTCCACCCATGCCGAGGGCCCATAGCGCGCTCGCACCCGGGGAATCGACTCGGCTTCTCGCGGAAGGCTCACCGCTGGGGGCTCACCCACGGCCGCCGCGGACGTGCGCACCCAGAGCAGCGTGGCGCGTCGAATCGATGAAGCGGGCTCACGCAGCGGACCTCGCGGAAGCATGTGGCCATTGCCCAGCCCCACCGCCTCGTCCACCACCACCAGGTCCTCGTCCCGCGCGAGGCGACGGTGTTGAAAGCCATCGTCGAGCAACACCGTGTCCAGGCCGAACTCGTCCCGTGCTCGCAGCGCACTGGCGACCCGGTCGGGATTCACGAAGAGCCTCACGCTCGGACATCGCGTCGCGAGCAACAGCGGCTCGTCTCCCGCGTCCTCCACCGAGGGGAGCGGCTGTGCTCCCGTGAAGGTCAGCGGCTCCCGTGAGCGCCGACCGTAACCTCTCGTGAGGATGCCGACCTTGCGCCCCGCCCGGACGAGCTGCTCCGCCAGGTACAGCACCGCGGGCGTCTTGCCCGTTCCGCCCACGTTGAGGTTGCCCACGGAGAGGACTCGGAGTCCCTCGACACGCTCGGCTCGCAGCAGCCCCTTGTCGTACAGGGCTCTTCGAAGTTGCACCGCCGCGGCGTAGCTCCACGACAACGCCGTCAGCGGAGACAGCAACACCCTGCGGCCCCAGTCCTCCGGTGACGGTGGGTAGAAGACCCGCTCGATGGCGGTGGGCGACTCGGAGGCGGGAGGACTCAAGACCGACGGGCTCCCATCGCCCGGAGCGCGCTGGGCTCGACGTCCGACATGGACCTCATCGAGGAGCCCCGTTGGCCGCCTCGGCGTACATGGCGAGCACATCGGCGGCGATGCGCGCGTTCGTCGGATGGGCCACCGGCGCGAGCACTCCCGAGAGCGCCGCCTTCACGACGGCTTCGGGCGTGGGCTCGGCCACTCGCGCATCCGCCAGGTCCGGCAATGCGCCTTCGTCCACCGCGACCACTCGGACACCACACGCTCGCGCCTGGGCCGCGGCCCTCGCGCTCCAGTCATTCCCCAAGCCCAGCAGCCAGACCTCATCCAGCGCCTTGAGCCAGCGCGCGAAGGCCGCGCCCTGCTGATAGCCCGCGAAGGTCACCGCGTCCGTCAATCCCAGCGCAGCCACCTGATGGCGCGTCGCCTCCAGCAACGCTCCGTCACCCACGAGGATGAAGCGCGCGTGAGGATGGTGCTGGCGGTATTTCGCGAAGGCCTCCACGCCAACCGCATGGCGCCTCGAAGGCTGGAACGTGGAGACCATTCCCACCAGCGGTCCGCCCATGAGCCCCAGCTCGCGCCGGAGCGACTCGCGGTCCGCTTCGGGCCGGAACCTCGGGTCCACCAGCGCCGGGAGCACCCGGGCTCGCTTCCCTCGCTCCAACAGCCTCGGCAACAGCGCGCTCGCCGGAACCGTGTACGCGTCCGCCGCGGGCAACGAGGAGCGCAGCGAACGGGGCGCATGCAGCGAGCGCACCAGCACCGCGCCTCGGGGACGTCCCCACCTCGCGAGGAAGTGGTCGTGACTGAAGTGCGAATGCACCACGTCCACCTGCCGCGCGCGCAGACGCCGCGAGTCGCTCCACATGCGCCACGGCGGCGACTTCACGGACAACTCCAGGCCGCCTTCGTCCAACAGGCCGAGTTCCTGGAAGCGCGGCACCGCGGGCTCCTCCGCCGGCACGTCCTTGCGACGACGGTCCACCGCCACCATCACCTCGTGCCCCGCCTCCCGCTGCGCTCGAGCCAGCAGCGCGACGTTCTCCGCGGGTCCACTGAAGAACGGGCTCGCGAGCAGGTGAAGGATGCGCATCCGCTCAGCGCCTCACCAGCGTGCGGTACAGCGCCTCCAGCGCGTGCGCCTCATGCTCCACGCCACACCGCCGACGTGCCTCCTCGGCCGCGTTGCGCCCCACCTGCCGCGCTCGCTCCGGCTCCCGCATCAACATGCCGAGGAGCTCCCGCAGCGCCTTCACGTCTCCCGGCTCGAAGAAGAAGCCCGTGCGGCCATGCTCGATGAGCGTGTCCAGGTACGGCAGCTTCGATGCCACCACACAACAACCCGACGCCATCGCCTCCACGTGCACCAGCGAATACCCCTCCGCATAGGACGGGTGCACCAGCACCGTGAGCCCCTGGTACCAGGGCTCGATGACCGACTGCTCTCCGGCCAGCGTCACCCGGTCCTCGATGCCGGCGCGCAGGCCGTTCACCCAGTCCAGATCCGCGCCCTTCGCCAGGCCCACCAGCACGCCCTGCCACTCGGGGTGCTCGGGTAGCAGCGGACGCACCGCCTCCAGGAAGTCGCCCTGCCCCTTCTCCTTCCGGATGCGACCGATGACGCCGATTCCCAGGCGCCCACCCTGCCCCAGTCGCTCCCAGGCCTTCTGACGGTCCTCGGGCGGATGGAAGCGCGTCAGGTCGATGCCGTGCGAGATGACCGTCGACGGCAACGCGATGACGTCCGCCACCTGCTTCGTCAACGACACCAGCGCGTCCGCGCCCCGCGCGATGAAGCGCGTGAAACCACTGGGCGCCATCGACGTGTGCCGAGTGAACACCAACCGCACCTGTCGGCCCACCAGCTTCAACAGCATCCCCGCGAGCAGCTCATTGTTCCGATGCGCGTGCCATACCACCGGCTCCGAGCGCGCCCTGCGCAGCAACTCCGGCCAGGTGATTCGCGGCAGGCCCTCGCTCAGTCCCGAGCCGATGACCCGCGTCTCCGAGCCCGAGTCCTTCACCAGCGCCGGCACCACCGACTCGACGTGACGCGTGACGCCCGTGTACCGGTTGTGGAAATGCGGGTGGATGATGAGCGTCATCGCGGCTCCGCCCTTCCGTGCGGGAAGAGCGACAGCATCGCCTCGGCGTTGCGCTCGCTCGCGCCGGAGATCCGGCCCACCGTCTCCAGGGCCCGGGCCCCGAGCTCATCGATTCGCCTCGGGTCCTCCAACAGCTCCGCGAGCCTCGCGTGCAGCTCCTCCGCGTCCGCCACCTGGATGCCTCCGTGCCCCGACAACACCGTCACACTGTCCCGGAAGTTGTCCATGTGCGGCCCGAACAACACCGGCTTGCCCTGCCCCGCGGGCTCCAGGATGTTCTGGCCACCGCGCTTCGTGAACGAGCCTCCCACGAACACCACCGTCCCCAGTCGGTACGCCCGCGACAGCTCGCCGATGGTGTCCAGCACCACCACCTGCCCTCGCTCGGGGTTGCCCTTCGAGCGCAGCCCCACGCTCAGCCCCGCGTCCCGCGCGAGCGTCACCACCCGCGCCGCTCGGTCCACGTACCTCGGCGCAATCACCAGCCGCAGCTCCGGCCACTTCGCGAGCAGGCGCCGGTAGACACCCAGCAGCGCCTCCTCCTCTCCCTCGTGCGTGCTTCCGGCAATCCATACGGGCGCGCCCACCGGCAGCCCCAGTACCTCGCGCAACGTGGCGTCCTCCGGCGCGGGCCCCGAGGCCAGGGAGTCGAACTTCGTGTTCCCCGTCACCATCACCCAGTCGGGCCGCGCGCCCAGACTCCTCGCCCGCTCCGCTTCGTCCTCGTGGCGCATCAACATCAGGTCCAGGTCCTTCAGCGGATTGCCGATGAGCCCGAACAACGCCCGGTAGCGCCCCACGTTCGCAGGCGAGAAGCGGCCGTTGGTCATCACCACGCGTGCCCCTCCGCGCTTCGCCGCGCGGATGAGGTTGGGCCAGATCTCCGTGTACTCGAGGACCAGGATGTCCGGCCGGAGCGCCTTCATCGCCCGCCGCGTCGCGCCCCACAGGTCATACGGCACGTAGATGACGCCATCGATGTCCTTGGCCAGCCGCCCCGTCGCCATCGCATGGCCGCTGTCCGTCATCGTCGACAGGATGAGCTGGCAACCCGGGAAGCGCGCTCGCAGCGGCGCGAACATCGGGGAGAGCGCGAGCAGATCCCCCGCGCTCGCTCCGTGCAGCCACACCACGGGCCCATCGCCCCTCACGGGCAACGCGCCCGGGGAATAGAACCCCAGTCGCTGCCACAGGCCATGACGCGTCTTCCGGTGCACACACAGCACCGGGAGGAGCAGCGGGAAGAGCAGGTACGTGGCGAGGATGTAGAGGAGTCGCATGGACGGCTCCCCGGCCCTCTATCAGATGCCAGGGGTCCGAGGCAGCACACGCACGGGATTCGGAACAATCCAAGGTCGCCATTCGGACCCGAAGAAGCGTCCGGGCCCCTTCGCCCAGACCTCCACCCGCACCAGCCCCTCCCCTGTCAGCTCCACCGACGTGCCGTCCTCCCCCAGTCGGCCTTCTCCCCACACCTGCACCCGAACCGTGTCCACGTCCGGCAACCCCGGCAGGCGCACCTTCAGGACATCCCCCACCCGGGCCTCGCGCTGCTCCGGGTCCACGCCCTCCAGGGCGAAGCCCTCGGGCTCCCCCAGCGCGCGGAAGGAACAGAGCGCCGAGCCTCCTCGCAGCGCTCTCGTCACGAGCGCCGCGGCCACCTTCGCATCCTTCGGCAGGGGCGAGGGGAGCTGCTCGGGCGGGAGGTACATCGCGAGCGAGCTGAACACGGACTCGTACGACGGCAGGCCATGCGCATCATGCGCGCAGAAGGAGCGCTTGGGCTGCTCCCGCGAGAGGTCCATGAAGCGCTCGCCAGGCTCGGGCTCGGGCGCGACGAGCAGCATCACCCCGTGCATCGGGTTCGCGAGATACGCGCCCACGGCCGGCAGCAATCGGCTCACCGGATTGCGCATGGCGTGACGGAAGAACGTGTCCGCCGAGTACAGCTCGAACCCCTTTGCCTCACGGGCGGTCGGCTCGTCCGTCCACGGGTTCTTCTTCTGCACCGGATGCGCGAGGACCGTCATGCCTCCCGCGGCCTCCACTGCCCTCACCGCATCCGCCGCGGGCATCCATCGCGTCATGCCCTCCAGCGGGCGCTCCATGCCGAACGCGACCAGGTGCCCCGCGGACGTCGAGATTTCAACGCCGGGAATCAGCAGCACGCCATCGCCCCAGGTCGGCGCGGGCGGCGTGAAGTCGTTGTGGTCCGTCAACAACACGAAGTCGAGGCCCGCGGCCTTCGCCGCGAGCACCACGTCGAGGGGACTGCCTCGTCCATCCGAGCGCGTGGTGTGCACGTGGAAGGCGCCCCGAATCCACCTCGGCTCGCCCTCCTTCGGAGGCACCACCGGGTATGTCGTGTACGAGGCCGGGAGCGCGAAGAAGCCGCAGAGGCCCAGGAGGAGGAGCAACAGGCCCACCAGCGCGCGAAGCCCCTTGCCGAGCGCCACACGAAGTCGGCTCATCGCCCCTCTTCTCCACGTCGCGCAGGGACGACGTCGATGGATGTCACGATGAGGGCAACGCCCCTGGCGCCGCACCGAGGCAAAGCCTGTGACGACTCCAGCATCATTGTCCGGACCTCGGCCGTCCCCGAAACAGGCGCTCCACCACGTTCAGTCCCGACTCCTGGCGCGGGGACCCGGCTTCGCCGCACAGGCGTGGCGCGCACGAAGGAGCCTTCCGGCCAGCCCCCATCCGCGGGCCGACCGCACCGCTGCGCGCCAGCCCCGCACTCACTCCGACGTATTGGCGCGGCTCCTGCGGAGACCACCGCGTCCCGCGACAGGTCCTGTGCCTGGATGCCGCCACACGAAGGCCTGCCCAGGCGCACCAGCGCCCGGTCCGACGGCGAGCGCCCTCTCCTGGTTCGTCGACGACGAGCCCCGCCCCGAGAGGCGTCTTGCCGCATGGGTGCGCTGCACGCCGGGACTTCGCTCCACCCAACATGAACCCGTGACTCCCGGACAGGCGTCTCACGGCATGCCCTCGGCTCCAGGGGACCGCGCTTCACGCGGCGCCTCGCTCGAGGGTGCCCTCCGTCTGCATCTTCCACAGCGCCGCGTAACGCCCGCCCCTCGCGAGCAACTCCGCGTGCGAGCCGCTCTCCACCGCCCGCCCCGCCTCCATCACGTGGAGCACGTCCGCGTTCACCACCGTGGACAACCGGTGCGCGATGACCAGCGCCGTGCGCCCCGGCAACACCGCCGCCAGCGCAGCCTGCACCTCGCGCTCGCTCTCGGGGTCCAGGCTGCTCGTCGCCTCGTCCAGGACCAGCACGCGCGCTCGCGCCAGCACCGCCCTCGCGATGCACAGTCGCTGCCGCTGACCACCGCTCAACGTCACGCCGCGCTCGCCGATGCGCGTGTCGTAGCCCTGGGGCAGCGCCCGGATGAACCCGTCCGCGTTCGCCACCTTCGCCGCCGCCTCCACTTCCTCACGCGTGGCGTCCGGTCGCGCATAGCGAAGGTTGTCCAGCACCGTCCCCTGGAACAACAACGGCTCCTGCGTCACCAACGCCAACTGCTCGCGCAGGCTCGCCGCCGTGTACCGGTCCATGTCCACGCCGTCCAACAACAGCCTCCCGGACTGGGGCCGCTCGAAGCGCAGGAGCAGCGACGTCACCGTGCTCTTGCCCCCGCCACTGCCTCCCACCAGCGCCGTCACCTGCCCCGCCTTCAGCTCCAGCGTCACGCCCTCGAGCGCGCGCCGCTCGCCATACGCGAAGCTCACGTCCTCGAAGCGCACCGACTGGGACAAGGGCGGCGCAGGCACCGCGTCCGGCGCATCCAGCACCGGGTGCTTCAAGTCCAGCAACGCGAAGAGCCGCTCACCCGCCGCGCCCGCCTGCATCGCGAACTGCGTCACCCGGCCCAGGTCCTTCACCGGCTGGTACACCAGGATGACCGCCGTCAGCAGCGACAACAGCGCCTCCGGCTCCATCAACTTCGCGCTCGCCGCGAAGGCCAACGCCCCCGCCAGCGCCGCCGCCGCCAGCACCTCCATGATGCCGGGCACCCCGCCACGCGCCCACGCCGCCCCCACCACCGCCTCCTCGTGCGCCTTCGCGTGCGAGGCGAACCGCGCCAGCTCCGCCTCCTGCCCGTTGAACGCCTGAATCGTCCGCAGTCCGCCGAGCCCCTCGTGGAGCTGCCCCGCCAGATGCCCCAGCTGCGTCTGGCCCTCGCGCGTGCCCTTGAGCACCTTGCGCGTCAGCCTCGACGCCGGCAGCGCCGCGAGCGGAATCACCACCAGCATCAGCCCACCCAGCAGCGGGCTCATCGACAACGCCACTCCCGCCAGGATGATGACCTGCAGGCTGTCCCGCAGGTACGAGCCCACCGTGTACATCGCCGCCGCCTCCACCGCCGCGACGTCCGACGAGAAGCGACTGAGCAAGTCTCCCTGCCGCTCACGCGCGAGCTGCGCCGGCGACAACGACGTGAGCTTCACGAAGAGCTCCCGCCGCAGGTCCTTCACCACCCGCTGCGCGAAGAGGCCCATGAAGTAGAACTGGCCCAGGTACCCCACGCCCTTCACCGCGCCCACCACCACCATCATCAGCGGGAAGCCCCACAGCGCCGCGTCACGCGGCAGGTCCGAGAGCCACGGCACCCGGTTCGCTCCGCCGAAGCCCTCCTCGCCGCCCGACAGCAGGAAGCGCAGCGCGGGGCCCGTCAGGTACGCGTACGCCCCCGTGGCGATGCCCACGAACGCCATGCACACGAACGCCACCACGAGCACCGCCGCATGCGGGCGCGCGTAGCGCAACAATCGCCAGAGTGTCCGCCCCATCTGCCTACCGTCCCACCTTGCGCAACGCCGCCTTGGCCAGCTGCGAGTACGGGTTGTACTCCAGCACCTTCAGCAGCTTCTTCCGCGCCAGCGGCGCATCCCCCAGGTCCGTGTCGATGATGGCCGCGATGATGTGCAGCCGCTCCACGTACGGCCCCAGGGACAACGCCTTCTTCAACACCTTCTGCGCCTTCTGCGCACGCTGAACCAACGGACCGCCCGCCCCCTGGTACGTCGCCCAGGCGAGGAAGGAGTAGTACTCCGGCTCGCGAGGGTTGAGCGCCACCGCCTCCTCGAACGCGTGCATCGCCGACAGGAAGTCCCGCCGCTTCAGCGCGGACTCGCCCCGGCGCAGCGCAATCTCGGCGTCCACCACCACCGCCGTGTTGCGCCCCACGTCCAGCTTGCTGAAGAGGTACTGGAGGTACGCCTTGCGCTTCTCCTCCACGCTCAACACCCGGTAGGACGCCGACAGCTTCTCCTGCACCGAGTCCAGCAGGTCCTTCAGGTCCGAGATGTCGTACTCGGCATACGTGTCCGGGTGAAAGCGCATCGCCGTCTCGTGGTACGCGCGCTCCACCGCCTCCGCGTCCGCCGCGATGTCCAACCCCAGGCTGCCGAAGTAGCTGCGGGTGATGATGCGCACCGCCTCCTCGCGCAGCGACGCCGCCGTCTCCATCGGCAACGACTTGCGCTTGCGCGGGCCGATCCGGTCCGGCACCACCGCCGCCGACAGCACGTCCGCCCCCGTCGCCACCGGCGTCGGGGAGAACGTCACGCCCCCCGTCAGCTTCAGGAACCACAGGAGCGAGTACGCCGCGCTCAGCTCCCCGCGGCCATGCGCGAGCAGCTCCTTGAGCACGATGCGGCCATTGACCTGCATGGCGATCTTGATGTCGTCCGTGTCCAGCGCCATCGCCTGCAAATCACGGCCGAACTCGGGCGAGCGCACCGGGTACTCCCCCAGGTTCGCCTTCAGCGACGCGGCCATCACCTTCAGCGGAAAGGTGCGCCGCGCGCCCTCGAGAATCTGCGCCAGCGGCGGCAGGTCCACCGACGCCACCTCAGCGGTGAACTCGTCGCCGGAGTAGAAGGCGTACCGGCCCTCGCGCATGCCCAGCACCCGCGCCAGCTTGTCGCGCGTGTAGTCCCGCAACAACTGCGACAGCTCCTCACCCACCAGCTCCACGCCCGCGTCCGCCAGCGCCGAGCCGATGCGCAGCCCCGAGCCCAGCGCCTCCACCACCTGCTCCGCCTGCGCGGGCGTGGCGAGCTTGCGCTCCACGAGGTAGCGCGGCAGCGAGTCCTCCTTCACCGTCGAGTCGAAGCTCACCGGCCCGCCGCGCAGGAAGTACACCCGCCGACTCAGCCCCCGGTGCGCCACCACCAGCACACCATCCCGCCGCAGCCGGTGGATGGAGTGCAGCAGGCCGGGCAGCGGATAACCCTTCAGCTCGCCACTGTTCACCGCCGGACGCGACAGCGTGGACGCCAGGCCCGACAGCGGCACCGCCTGCGCCGCGCGCACGAGCGACTCCAGCCGGGGCACCAGCTCGCCGGGCTTGAGCGGGTCCGCGACGTACGCATTCACCTTCAGGTCCAACACCGAGCCCACGCCCCGCGCCCGCCCCAGGTGCCCCTTGTCGATGGCGACGATGGGCACGCGCCCACCCTGGCTGTGCCCCCGGATGAGCTGCACCACGTGCGAGCCCTCCACGCGCGGCAGGTCCACCGACAACACCATCACATCCGGGTTGTCCGCCGCGAAGTGCTCCAGCGCCGCGATGGGGTCATTCACCGCGCGCACGGAGTACCCGGCCTGCGAGAGCAGGCCCGTCAGGTGCTCGAGCGTGGGGGGATGGCTCTCGGCGAGCAGAAGCGTCTTCAAGGGTTGGCGCAGTCTACACCTTCACCCCGGCTTGCATCAGGGTACGATGCGCCCCCCTCACATGACGCCCCCGCCCCGAATCCTCGTCGTGGCAGGCGAGGCCTCCGGCGACGCCCATGCCGCAGAGCTCGTCGCCGCCCTCCAGGCCCGCCGTCCGGACCTCACCTTCTTCGGCATGGGCGGCTCGCGCCTGGCCGCTCGGGGAGTCGAGCTGCTCTTCGACGCCCGCGAGGTGTCCGTCATGGGCATCACCGAGGTGCTCCCCCGCATCCCTCGCATCCTCCAAATCATGAAGGGCCTGGCGAACGCGGCCGCCGAGCGGCGCCCCGACGTCGCCATCCTCGTCGACATCCCGGACTTCAACCTGCGCCTGGCCGAGAAGCTCAAGGCCCAGGGCATCCCCGTCGCCTATTACATCTCGCCGATGATCTGGGCGTGGCGCCGCGGCCGGGTGCGCACCATCAAACGCCTGGTGGACCGGATGCTGTGCATCCTCCCGTTCGAGGAGGACTTCTACCGGGAAGCCGGCGTCGCCGCCCGCTACGTGGGCAGCCCCGTCGTCGAGCAGGTCCCCGCCCCCGACAGCCCCACCGCGTTCCGGGAGCGCCTGGGCCTGGCCAGGGAGGCCCCCACGCTCGCGCTCCTGCCGGGCAGCCGGATGAGCGAGATCCGCCGGCTGCTGCCGTCCATGGTGGACGCGGCCCGCCGCCTGTCCGCCGAGCGGCCCGGGCTCCAGGTCGTGGTCCCCGTGGCCCCCACCATCCCCCGCGAGGAGGTGCTCTCCCGCTTCGAGGGCAGCGGCCTGACACCGGTGCTGGTGGACGGGCATGCCCCGGAGGTGGTCGGCGCCAGCGACGCGGCGGTGGTCGCTTCCGGGACCGCCGTGCTGGAGGCGGGGCTGATGCAGCGCCCCCTCGTCGTCATCTACCGGGTGTCCCTCATCTCGTACTGGGTGGGCCGGCTGATGCTGAAGGTGGCCTTCGTGTCCCTGGTCAACCTGCTGGCCGGGCGGCGCGTGGTGCCAGAGCTGCTCCAGGGGGAGATGACCCCCGAGAGAATCGCCGACGAGGTCCGCAAGGTGTGGCTGCCGGGGGCCGCCCGGGACGAGATGCTCCAGGGGCTGGGAGAGGTCCGGGGGCGGCTGGGCGAGGCAGGGGCCGCCACCCGGGCGGCGGAGACCGTCATGGAGCTACTGCCCCCGCGCGCCATTTAGGGTATGTCGGCCCGGCCATGAACCCAGCGCTGGTCTGCATCCCCACCTACAACGAGCGGGAAAACATCGAGGCCATCACCCTGGCGGTGCTCAAGGCCGACCCGCGCGTCGACATCCTCATCGTCGACGACAACTCGCCGGACGGAACGGGGCACATCGCCGACCAGCTCGCCGCCAAGGAGCCCCGCGTGCGGGTGCTCCACCGCGAGAAGAAGGAGGGCCTGGGTCGCGCCTACCTCGCCGCCTTCCGCTGGGCCCTGGCGGAGGGCTACACGTACATCCTGGAGATGGACGCGGACTTCAGCCATGACCCGCGCTACCTGCCCGGGCTGATGGACGCGGCCGAGGCGGGCGCCGACCTGGTGCTCGGCAGCCGCTACGTCACGGGCGGCGGCACGGTGAACTGGGGCGTGGGCCGCCAGGTCATCAGCCGCGGCGGCAGCCTCTATGCCCGCACCATCCTGGGCGTGGGCGTGCAGGATTTGACTGGCGGCTTCAAGTGCTTCCACCGCCGGGTGCTGGAGACCCTCGACCTGGATGCCGTACACAGCACCGGGTACGCGTTCCAAATCGAGCTCACCTACCGCACGCTGAAGAACGGCTTCACCGTGCGCGAGGTCCCCATCATCTTCGAGGACCGCCGCGTGGGGCACTCGAAGATGAGCAAGAAGATTTTCGCCGAGGCGCTCACCATGGTGTGGAAGCTGCGCCTCACGGTGTAGTCGCAAAGGTCGTGCGGTGATGAAGGACTACCTGACGCAATTCCTCGTCGCCCTGCCGGCGGTCTTCTTCGTGGTGGACCCCATCGGCGTGGTGCCGCTGTTCCTGGCCATGACGGCCGGGGACACGAAGGAGAAGATACGCCGCACGGCGATGCGCGCGTGTCTGGTGGCGTGCGGGCTGATGACCTTCTTCGCCCTGTTCGGCACCATCATCTTCAAGGTGTTCGGCGTGTCGCTGGGGGCCTTCCGCGTGGCGGGCGGAATCCTCCTGCTCATCACCGCGCTGGACATGCTGCGCGCGCGTCCGTCCGAGACACGCACCACCCCCACCGAGGAACAGGAAGGCGTGGTGAAGGAGGACGTGGCCATCGTCCCCCTCGCAATCCCGCTGTTGTCGGGGCCCGGAGCCATCGCCACCGCCATGGTGCTGATGGCTCGCGGCAACTCCAACTCGATGGCCTCCACCCTTCCGGTGCTGGCGGCCATCCTCCTGACGTTCGTCTTCAGCTACTTCATCCTGCGCGCCTCCGGGCTCGTGCAGCGGGTGCTGCGCCAGTCCGGCGTCGCCATCGTCGAGCGTGTCATGGGGCTCATCCTGGCCGCCATCGCCGTGCAGTTCATCGCGGACGGCGCCAAGGAATTGCTGAAGTAACCTAGTTGCCGACGACCCAGGTGGGGCCCGCGCGGCGCAGCGTGCCCTGGGGCTTGCCCTCCAGGGTGAGCTCGTCCGGGCCCGCGCGGCGCGCGTCGTACGCGTAGCCCTCGCGAATCTCCTGGAGGTAGACGACGACGGCGTCCAGCACGCTGTCCTGCACCACCTTGAAGGTGGAGTCGCCGCAGCGGGGCTCATCGCCTTCAAAGAAGCGCTCCAGCATGGACTGCTCCGGGCGGCGCACGTACACGCGCACCGGCGTGGGCTCGTGACGGCCCTGGGCGGCGATCTCCTCCACCACCCGTGACGGTGTCGGTTCCTTCAACACGGATTGAACCAGGCTGCACTTGTCCGCCTCCACCTCCCGCCGCACGGCAAGCGGCGCCTGATGCGCGCAGCCCGCCCCCACCAGGAGCGCCATCCCCACCACGCCCCAGGTCCACCGTTGGAATCGGTCCATCCGCTGCTACCTCCTCGTCACTGCGTCCGTCCGCTACAGCTTCCTCCACCGCGGCGAGAAGGGAGCGCCGGCGAGCACCGGGTCCTCCACCGCGATGATGTACTCCGCCCGGCGGTTGGCAGCCTCCGCCGTCTCGTCCGGAGTCCGCACCGCGGGGGACTCCTCGCCAAAACCCTCGTAGAAGATGGGGACCTTCAGCCCTCGCTGACGGAAGGCGGCGGCGAGGCTGCGCGCGCGCTTGAGCGACAGCTCGCGGTTGTCCGCCGTGGCGCCCACGGTGTCCGTGTGGCCCAGCACGTACAGACGAACCGCCGCGAAGCGGCCGTATTTCGCCAGCGCCTCCGCAATCAACGCATGGCTCCTGTCCAGCTTGCCTCGCTCGCCGGCGGGAATGTCCGCGCGCCCCGAGGCGAAGCCCACCTCTTCATGGGGAATGTCCACGCGCCACGGGAAGAGGTCCACACCCGTGTAGAAGTCCGATGTGTCGAAGGCTCGGAGGGAAATCTTCATCACCTTCCCCTCGGCGGCCGGCCAGCTCAACGTCAGCGGCGTGCCCGCCTTCTCGCCCTTGAAGGCCACCTCCCCCTCGAAGGCCTTCTTCCCCGTGTCCATCAGCACGGTGAGCTCCACGCGGCCCGCGGGACGCGAGAGCTGGAAGCGCAGCGTGCGCCCCGGCACGTCCACGTCCTCCGGGCGCACGTCCAGGCGCAGCGGCCCGTTGAGCTCCGTGTCGAAGGACAACGGCAGGCTGCCCGACTCGGCGTTGGCGAAGCGCACCACCAGCTCGCCCTCGTAGTGGAAGCGGCCCTCGGGCTGCTCCAGCTCGATACGCCGGGTCATGCCTGGCTTCCCGCCGCCCTTCACGTCGACCACCTTCCCGTCGTCGCGTTTGAGCTTCACCTCGAAGCCCGCGATGGGCTCCTCGATGTGCACGAGCAATGCCGGGAGCTTCTCGCCCACCGCGGCCCGGCCCTCCAGGGACACGCGGATGGCGTCGGCGAACGCGGGCAGGGGTGTCGAGGCGACAAGACTGAGCAATAGAACCAGGCGGGCATTCATGGCGCGGCGTCGACTCCGGCGTCGCGGGTCGCCGTGCAACAGCGACCCGGATGGGTGGATTCCTCCGCGCCAGGGTAGGACGGTGTCCCCCGCGTGGAAATGCTTCGCGAGCGTGGAAACGCCTCGCGAGCCAGACGCGAGAAGCGCGCCGACATTCATTCCCGCGCGCCACACCTCTCAGGGCAGCCGGGGGGACGGCCACCAGGCCCTCTCCTGCCCGGGCGCGAGAAGGGGGCCGCTACCGCACGCCGACGAGCGTGATTCCCGCCGCGCGCGCGTTGGCGAAGAGCTCCGGCGCGTCCAGCAGCACCGTGCGCCCGGCCTCCAGCGCCAGCACCCGGGCGCCCACTTCCTTCATGACCTCCAGCGTGCGGGGCCCCGCGGCGGGCAGGTCGAAGCGCAGGTCCTGCTGCGGCTTGCAGCGCTTGACGACCACCGCGCCCGCGCCGCCCAGCTTGCCGCCCCGGCGGATGGCCTCGTCGGTGCCCTCCACGGCCTCGAGCGCCAGCACGTGGCCCTGGTGTACCACCACCGTCTGGCCCACGTCCGCCTGCCCCAGCAACGCCGCCACCTCGCGCCCCAGCGCCACGTCCTGCTGCTGCGTGGGGCTGAGCTCGGGGCCGGCCAGGTGCCCCTCGGGGCACAGCACCTCCCCGAGGAAGTCCGTGGGGGCGATGATGGTGATGCCGCGCGACTCGAAGTCCGCAGCCACCGCGCGCAGCAGCGCATCATCCCGGAAGCTGCGCAGCCGGGAGATGATGCGCACCGCGCCCAGGTCCGGCCGGGCCTCGGACAGGGCCTTCACCCGGCCGATGCCGCCCGCCATGGCCGCCTGCTTCACGCCCGCGGCGACGAAGGCCTTCTGGATGCGGTTGACCTGCCCCACCCGCACCCAGGTGAGCGAGCCCACCTCCGAGGCCAGGGCCGGGTTCGTCTCGCCCTTGTGGGCCACGGCCACCACCTCCAGCCCCCGGGCCCGCGCGGCGCGCGCGAACAAGAGGGGAAGCTGACCGTTGCCCGCGATGAGGCCGATGCGACCGTCCGGAGGTGCGTGCTCCATGTCCACAGCCTAGCGCGTCAGGCCGCGCTTGCTCTGGGAGATGAAGGACACCAGGTGGTCCACTTCCGGGTGGCCGCCCAGCTCCGTGCGCAGCCGCCCCAGCGCCTCCTGCAGCCCCAGCTTGGAGCGGAACAGGATGCGGTGGGCCTCCTTGATGCGTTCAATCTGGTCCTTGGTGAACCCGCCGCGCTCCAGGCCCACGGTGTTGAGCCCCACCAGCTCCGCCCGGTCTCCCTGCGCCGTGGCGTACGGGGGGATGTCCATGGTGACCATGGCCCCACCGGAGATGAAGGCGAAGCGGCCCAGGCGGGTGAACTGATGCACCGCCGCCAGGCCGCTGATGATGACGTGGTCCTCCATCGTCACGTGGCCCGCGAGCGCGGACCCGTTGCCGATGCGGCACCCGTCGCCGACGACACAGTCGTGGGCGACATGGCTGTTGGCCATGAAGAGGTTGCCGTTGCCGACGCGCGTGGCGCCGCCGCCGCCCGCCGTGCCCTTGTGCAGGGTGACGAACTCGCGAATCTGGTTGTCGTCGCCGAGCGTGAGCTCGGTGTCCTCACCCGCGTACTTGAGGTCCTGCGGGTCCGCCCCCACCGAGGCGAACTGGAAGATGCGGTTGCGCGCGCCGAGCGTCGTGCGGCCCTCGATGACGACGTGAGGGCCCACGTGGGAGCCCTCGCCAATCGTCACCTGCGGTCCGATGACCGAGTACGGTCCAACGTGGACCGACTCGTGCAGACGCGCATCGGGGTGAACCACCGCGGTGGGATGAACCTGAGCCATGTCGTCTCCTCTACCTCGCGGGCCCGCGGTCAGGACGCCGCGCCCTCTTCCGCCGTCGCGCCCTTGTCCTTGTCCACCACCGTGGCCAGGAACTCGCCTTCGGCGACCTTCACGCCATCCACCGTCGCCGTGCCCTTCGTCTTCCACACGGCGCCCTTGTGGCGCAGCACTTCGATTCCCAGCTGCAGCCTGTCTCCGGGCACCACCGGCTTGCGGAAGCGCGCCCCGTCAACCCCCATCAGGTAGGTCACCTTCTGGCTCGGGTCCATGTTCTCGCTCTTGTACGCGAGGATGGCCGAGGCCTGGGCGAGCGCCTCCAGGATGAGCACGCCGGGCATCACCGGATGGCCGGGGAAGTGGCCGTTGAAGAAGGGCTCGTTGATGGTGACGTTCTTGTAGGCGGTGATGCGCTGGCCGGGAACAATCTCCACCACCCGGTCGATGAGGAGGAACGGGTACCGGTGCGGCAGCAGGTTCTGGATTTCGCCGATGTCCATCACGGGCCCTTCTCCTTCTCGAGCTGCTCCACCCTTTTGCGCAGGGCGCGCATTTCCTTGAGCAGGTCCGCCACCTGCCCCGAGGCCGCGCTGGCCCGGAGCCACTCACGGTGGGGGATGGCCGGGCTGCCGCTCACGATCTGTCCGTCCGGGACGTCATGGGCCACGCCGGACTGGGCGCCGACCTTGGCCAGGTCACCCACGCGGATGTGGCCCACCACGCCCACCTGGCCCGCGAGCACCACGCCGGTGCCCACCTCGGCCGAGCCGGACACGCCCGCCTGCGCGCAGATGAGCGCCAGCGGCCCCACGCGGACGTTGTGGGCGATCTGCACCAGGTTGTCGAGCTTGGTGCCGCGCCCCACCACCGTCTCGCCCACCGTCGCGCGATCGATGCAGGTGCACGCGCCCACCTCGACGTCGTCCTCGATGCGGACGATGCCGACCTGGGGAATCTTGAAGTGCTGGGGCCCGTCTTCCCCTTCCGGGTCGAAGGCGAAGCCGAAGCCGTCCGCGCCCACCACGCTGCTGGCGTGGAGGATGACGCGCGAGCCCACCACACAGCGCTCGCGCACCGTGACGTTGGGGTGCAGCACGCTGTCCTCGCCGACGGAGGCGTGCTCGCCCACGTAGGCGCCGGGATACAGCACCGAGCGCGCGCCCACCTTCGCGCCCGCCTCCACCGTCGCGCCCGCGAGCACGCTGGCCTCCGGGTGCACGGTGGCCTCCGGGTGCACCCACGCGCCCGGGCGGATGCCGGGGGCGGGACGCACGTCGGGGTGGAACACGCGCAAGAGCCGCGCGTAGGCCAGGTGCGGATTGGACACGCGCACCAGCGCCACGCCCTCGCGGGCCGGCTCGCTGGTGCCCACCAGCACGGCCGAGGCGCGGGAGGCCTCGAACTGGCGGCGGTAGCGCGTGTTTCCGTAGAAGGACACGTCTCCCGGGCCGGCTTCCTCGAGCCCGTTGAGTCCGTGGATGAGCTGCTCAGGGTCGCCGAGAAGCTCGCCACCGACGAGGGCGGCGAGCTCCCCGAGCCGTCGGGGTGCGGGAGAGGTCTTCACGGGAGCGCGGGGCTACTTCGTCGGGGCGTCCTTGGCCGCCGTCGTCTTCTTGCCGGAGCCGTTGTAGGCCCGGATGACCTCGTTGGAGATGTCGTACTGGGCCTTCGCGAAGACGATGCCCGAGTCCCGCTTGTCCAGGACCATGCCCAGGTCATCGCGCTGCGCGATGGAGGCCACCACCTGGTCGATCTTGTTGATGATGGGCTCCATCTCCTGGCGCTCCTTGTTGGCCGCCTCGCCCCGGCTCTTCTCCCACTTCTGGGCGAGCACCATCACCTTCTTCTGCAGCTCGCCCTCCTTCTGGGCGCGCACCTCGGCCGTCATCGCGCTCGCCTGCTTGTCGAGCGTCTCCTTCTCGGCGCGCAGGGCGGTCTGCTCCTTGTCGATCTCCTTCTGCTTGTCATCCAACCACTTCTGGAGACGGGCCTTGGCGGCCTTGCCGTCATCCACCTCGAGCAGGACGCGCTGGAGGTCCACGTAGGCGACCTTCAGTTCGGCGGCCGAGGCGGCCACCGGCAGGGCAAGCGACAGGACGGCGGCCAAGGCCGCGACAGTGGTGCGAAGCGACATGTTCAACAGCTCCTCAGGGAAGGGTACAGGGTCCGACGTCAGACGCCCGGGCTTGTTCAACCCTTCCCGCCAGGGCGGGGCCGGGACGACAGGCGACGGCTTATCAGAAGAAGTTGCCGATAGTGAACTCGAACAGAATCCGGTCGTCCTCCGGCCGCCTGGTGAGCGGGATGCCCCACTCGAAGCGCAGCGGGCCGATGGGGCTGAACCACCGGAACCCGAAGCCCGCCGAGTGGAAGAGGCCGAGCGGCAGGTCGTTCTGTCGGTCCTGGAAGAAGCGCTCGCTCGACGCGAAGGCGTTGCCGGCGTCGTAGAAGAGCACACCCCTCAGGCCGGCCTTCTCGAAGATGGGGAACTCCAGCTCGAAGTTGAAGACGAGCTGCTTGTTGCCGCCGACGAGGAAGTCCGTGACGGTGGCGTCCGGACTGCCGGAGCGGGGCACCTTCACCGAGGGGCTGATGCTGCGCAGGTAGTAGCCGCGGACGCTGTTGATGCCACCCACGTAGTACAGCTCGGAGATGGGCAGCGGCTTGTTCGAGTCGAGTTGCTGGATGTAGCCGATGGTGGCGTTCGTCTTGAAGACGAAGCCCAGCGGCATGGGGAAGTACAGGCGCGAGTACGCGGTGTACCGGTTGAAGAGGAACGTGCCGCCCAGGAAGTCCGGGGCCAGCTCCACCGAGCCGAAGTGGATGAAGCCGCGCGAGGGGAACAGGCGGTTGTCGCGGCGGTCGAACGAGAGCGACAGGCGCGCCGCGCTGGTGGTGCCGGACAGGAACTGGTTGGCCAGCAGCACCGCGCCCAGGTTGGAGCCCGCCTCCACGTTCACCCATTCACGCGTGTAGCCGATGGTGCCCAGCAGGTCGTCGATGAACTGGTAGCCGATGGAGACGGTGCCGCCGGTGGAGTTGCGGATGAAGCCGTCGTAGTCGGCCTGGACGCGGAAGAACTCCGCGGACAGGAGGTAGTTCGTGTCCAGGAAGTACGGGTCGTAGAACGACAGCTGCACCAGCGAGCGCAGGCCGGAGATCTGCGCGGACGCGGAGACGCTCTGGCCCCAGCCCAGGAAGTTGTTCTGGGCGATCTGCGCCGTGAAGATGAAGTTCTCCACGTTGGAGAAGCCCAGGCCCACCTGGAAGGTGCCGGTGGCCTTCTCCTTCACCTCCACCTGGAGGACGATGGTGTCGTCGGTGCTGCCGGCGCTCTGGGTGATCTCCACCGTCTCGAAGAAGCCCAGCGCGGTGACGCGGTCCTTGCTGCGGCGCACGCCGGTGCCGCTGTACAGCTCGCCCTCGTAGACGCGCAGCTCGCGGCGGATGACCTTGTCGCGCGTCTTGCTGTTGCCGACGACGTTGATGCGCTCGATGGTGACCTGGGGGCCCTTCTGCACGTCGAAGGTCAGGTCCACCGTGCGGTTGTTGGCGTTGACGCTGGTGACGGGGTTGATGTTCGCGTACGCGTAGCCCCGGTCGTAATACACGTCCGACAGGCCGACGATGTCCTGCGACAGCTGCGAGCGGTTGAAGCGCTGGCCCGGCGTCGACTTCATCAGCTGCGCCATGCGCTCCTTCGACACGTCGTCGAGCAGGTCGCCGGAGAAGTCGATCTTCCCGATGTCGTAGGCCTCACCCTCCTCGATGCGCAGGGTGATGTAGATGTAGCGCTTGTCGGCGGAGAGCTGGACGGTGGGCTTGTCGATCTTGACGTTGATGAAGCCCCGGTCGAAGTAGGCGATCTGGATGACGGCCAGGTCGCGCTGGAAGGCCTCCTCGCGGTACGTGCCCTCGCCGGTGAAGAAGGAGAAGTAGCCACCCTCGCGGGTGATCATCGTCTCCTTGAGCTCCTGGGCGGGGACCTTCTCCGCGCCGATGAAGGTGATCTGCTTCACCATCACCTTGGCGTGCTCGTTGATGATGATGATGACGTCCACGCTGCCCCCCGTCTCGGAGGGCTTGATCTGGTGGGTCACCTCGGCGAGGAAGTAGCCCTTCTCCACGTACTTGGCCTGGATCTTCTTCACCGTGCTGCGCACGGCTTCCATGTCCAGGATGGTGTTGGGCTTGGCGTCGAGCTCGTCCTTGAGGTCGTCGCGGCTGAGCTCCTCGTTGCCCTTGAGGTTCACGGCCCGGACGATGGGCCGCTCCTCCACGCGGACGACGTAGGCCACGCCCCGGGGCAGCCGCTGCACGAGCAGCTCCACGTTGGTGAAGTAGCCCAGGGCCCAGACGGCGCGGAGGTCCTCGGCGGACTTGGACGCGTCCAGCGTCTGGCCCACCCGGGTGCGCAGGGCGCGGCGGATGGCCTCGGCCTCCACGCGCTTGTTGCCCTCGACGCGAATCTCCACCACCCGGTCGGGGTCGCCGTCCTCGGGGGGAGCCTCTTCGTCGACGGGGGCGTCCGGGGGACGCGCGGGAGTCGGGGTTGCGGGCGCGGGGGAGCTCGGAACCGGGGCCTCGGAAGGCGCACCCCCGTTCACCTGCGCCTGGACGGAGCCGGGCACGAGCGACCACAGGACGACCGCTAGCAGCGGGAGCAGTGACTTGCGCGACAGAACGGGGTGCCTCAAGGGGAGACCGGCCAGGAAAAGGCGGGGCAATCTACGAGAAGGGGCCGAAGACCCTCAATCCAAAAGCGCGGAGCCATCAAGCCTCCGACACCTGCCCCCCTGCCAACCGCAGGCGGCGGGGCATGGAACGGGCCAGGGTTTCATTGTGGGTGACGACCACGGCGGTGATGCCCAGGTCCCGGTTGACGTCCCTCAGGAGCTGATGGATGCCCTCGCCCGTGGCCGGGTCCAGGTTGCCGGTCGGCTCGTCGGCGAGCAGGACGGCGGGCTTGAGCACCAGGGCGCGCGCCAGGGCCACCCGCTGGGCTTCACCACCGGACAGTTCCCCCGGCCTGTGGTCCACCCGCTGTCCCAGTCCCACCCGCTCCAGGAGCTCCCGGGCGTAGGTATAGGCGCCGGCGCGGTCCTTGCGCTGGATGAGCGCGGGCATGGCCACGTTCTCCAGGGCGGTGAACTCCGGCAGCAGGTAGTGGCTCTGGAAGACGAAGCCCATCGTCTGGTTGCGGAACTCGGCGATCTCCGCGTCGTTCATGGCGAACACGGAGCGGCCCTCGAAGAAGACCTCCCCGGCGGCGGGCGCGTCCAGGGTGCCCAGCACGTGCAGGAAGGTGCTCTTCCCCGCGCCGGAGGCCCCCACCAGCGAGACGAGCTCTCCCTTGCCGATGTCGAGCGACACCGCGCGCAGCACGTCGATGCGCTTGCCGTGCAGGAAGTAGCTCTTGAAGACGTTGCGGATGGACAACAGCGTCATGGCTACTCCGCCTTCAACCCTTCCACCGGCTCCACGCTGCTGGCCTTGAGGGCCGGGTAGATGGAGGCCAGGTACGTGACGAGCACCGCGATGACGACGGCCAGCGCGGTCTGCAGGGGCTCCACGCGCACCGGCAGCGCGGGGATGTAATAGACCTCGGGGTCCAGCTTGATGCCGACCTTCTCGATGAAGAGGCACCACGACAGGCCGGAGAACAGGCCCAACAGGCCGCCGGCGACGCCAATCTGGAGCCCCTCGGCGAGGAAGATCTTCACGATGCCGCCATCGGGGACGCCCAGCGCCTTGAGCACGGAGATCTCCTTGCGCTTCTCCAGCACGAGCATGATGACGGTGGCGACGATGAGGCCCGCGGCGACGATGATGATGATGGAGAGGATGATGCCCATCACCAGCTTCTCCAGGCGCAGCGCGGAGAAGAGGTTCTTGTTCATCTCGCCCCAGTCGCGGGCCCGGTAGGGGTAGCCGCCCAGCGCCTTCACCACCTGCCCGGCGATGCGGCGCGCGTCGTCGATGTCGAGCACCTTCAATTCGATGCCGGACGCGCCCTGGACGCCGAAGAAGTCCTGCGCTTCCTTGAGCAGGATGTAGACGAACTTGGAGTCGTACTCGTACATCCCCGAGTAGAAGATGGCCGCCACCCGGTAGGCGCGGTTCTTGGGGACGGGGCCGGACGGGGACAGCTCGGTGCCCAGCGGGGACACGACGTTGACGCGGTCCCCCACCACCACGCGCAGGGACGCGGCCAGCTCCCGGCCAATCACGATGCCGGGCAGCACCGCCGCCGCCTTCTTGGCGGGGCCGGTGCGGCGGATGATGTCGTCCTCCGCGGGCGCCTCGTCACCCTCCCCCGCCGGGGTCTCGGACTCCTCGTCGTCCCCGCCACGCGAGAGGATCTTCTCCGGCGTGTAGAGGATGTCGAGCGAGCCGCCGCCCAGGATGTTCCGGGGCAGGTCCGTCACGTCGCCCACCGTCTTCGGGTCGATGCCCTTGATGATGACGCCGTCGACGTTGCCCTCGGACGCGATCATCACCTGGTTGATGATGAACGGCGTCTGCCCCGCGATGCCCGGGACCTTGCGGATGGTCTCCATGACCTTGGGGTACTCGGGCAAATCCCCCGCGTAGCGCGACACCACCGCGTGCGCGTTGGTGCCGAGGATCTTCTGCTGCAGGTCCGCCTCGAAGCCGCTCATCACCGACAGCACGATGATGAGCGCCATGACCCCCACGCCCACGCCGCCCACCGACAGCGCGGTCATCATCATGGTCGGCGACTGCTCGCGCAGCTTCAGCTTGTGCAGCGCCTCGGAAGCGGCCAGCGGGTCCGACAGGCCCAGCGAGCGGATGCGCGTCTTCTCCACCGCGGCCTCGGCGGCGCGGATGATGAAGTAGACGAGCAGCGGCGGGATGATGCCGAACATCAGCACCGCCAGCGTCCCCAACAGGAGCGACGGGCGGAACACCGCCACGTGGCGGCGCGCGACGAACAGCTCGAAGCCGAGCTTCAGGTCCACGCGCCCGCTGCCGGCGGCGATGAAGCCCGTGTTGATGCCCAGCACCAGCGCCAGCACCAGCCCGGTGAAGGTCAGCCAGTACGCCAGCTCCGGGCGGCCCAGCAGTCCCGCGACATACGTCACCTCGCGCAGCCGGTAGCCGAGCGCGAGCTGGAGCGACGGAATCCGCTCCATCAGCGTGAGCAGGATGGGGACCGGCAGGCCCAGGTAGAGCACGCCGATGGTGGCCTCGGGCAGCGCGAGCCGCTGCGCGCGCGAAGCGCCCACGAAGCCGGAGATGAAGGCGACCAGGCCCGCGACGACCAGGGCGATGGCGAACGCCCCCGTGGGCGGGAGCGACAAGCCGCCGCCCGCGTCACGCGCGGAGGACAGGTCCGTGGAGGGTACGCCGCTGGAGAGCACCGTCTGGAGCAGCACCAGCACCAGCTCCGCCAGCAGGATGCCGCCGCCGTACGCCGCCAGGGTGCTCCAGTAGAAGTCCCGGTAGCGCGCCAGGCGAGGATACAGCGGGGCGCCGGCCGCGGGGCTCGGGCCTTCCGTGGGCTCGGGCGCGCGGCGGATGCCGGAGGCGATGAGCCCCCAGCCCACCAGCCAGGCGAGCGCCCCCGACCAGAGGAAGCCGGGGCTGCCCAGGGGGAGCGACTGCTTCGCGGCGGCCTGCGCCGGCAGCAGCATCACGCCGTCGACGAGCTGGGCCACCCCACCCCAACCGAAGAGCGACAGGCCCAGGGCCGAGGCCACCTCCGCCCACGCCTCGGAGGCGGAGATGGAGAGGCCGACGAGGATGAGGCCCACCAGGGCCACGAGTCCTCCGGCCCAGATGAGACTCCAGCGATGGACGGTCTGCCGTTCTGCCGAGTGCACTTGGCCTCCTGGCTACTTCGCCAGTGGCTTGAGGAGCGGAAAAAGGATGACGTCGCGGATGCTCTGCGAATCCGTGAACAGCATCGCGAGGCGATCAATCCCGATGCCCTCACCCGCCGTGGGGGGCATGCCGTGCTCCAGGGCGCGGATGTAGTCCTCGTCGTAGTCCATCGTCTCCTGCTGTCCGCGCTGCTTGGCGTCGAGCTGGGCCTGGAAGCGGCCCTTCTGGTCCAGCGGGTCGTTGAGCTCGGAGAACGCGTTGGCGATTTCCCGACCCGCCACGAACAGCTCGAACCGGTCCGCGATTTCCGGATTCTGGTCGTTGCGCCGGGCCAGCGGCGAGACGGCGGTGGGGAAATGGGTGATGAAGGTGGGATGGATCAGGGTGTGCTCGACGTGGGCCTCGAAGAGCGCGCCCACCAGCTCCCCGTGCGTCATCGTGTCCACGGCGCGGCGCTCGGCCTCGCCGCGCGTCGTCTTGAGCAGCTCGTGGCGCAGCTTGCCCTCGTCCGACATGTCCTTGTCGGACAGCGCGCTGCCCAGCGCCTCGCGGATGGCCTCCGTCATGGAGATGCGCTTCCAGCCCTTGCCGAAGTCAATCACGTGCTCGCCGTACTTCACCTTGGAGTCGCCGGTGACGGCCTTGGCCGCCTCCGAAATCATCTCCTCGCTCAGGTCCATCAGGTCCTCGTACGTGGCGTACGCCTGATAGAACTCGAGCATGGTGAACTCGGGGTTGTGCCGGGTGCTGATGCCCTCGTTGCGGAAGTTCCGGTTCACCTCGTAGACGCGCTCCAGGCCGCCCACCACCAGTCGCTTCAGGTACAGCTCCGGAGCGATGCGCATGTACAGGTCGATGTCGAGCGCGTTGTGGTGCGTGGAGAACGGCCGCGCGGCGGCGCCCGTCACCAGCGGGTGCATCATGGGCGTCTCCACCTCGATGAAGTCACGCCCGTCGAGGAAGGAGCGGATGAAGCGGACCAGCTTGTTCCTGCGCAGGAACGTCTGCTTCACGTCCGGGTTGGACACCAGGTCCAGGTAGCGCTGGCGGTAGCGGCTCTCCACGTCCGTCAGGCCGTGCCACTTCTCCGGCAGCGGGCGCAGCGACTTGGTCAGCGGGGAGAACTTCGTCGCGGCCAGGGTCAGCTCGCCCGTCTTCGAGCGGAACAGCGTGCCGGTGACGGCCAGGAAGTCGCCCAGATCACACAGCTTGAAGACCTCGTACGCGTCCGCCAGCGCGTCCTTCTTCATGTGGACCTGGATTTCGCCCGAGCGGTCCCGCAGCTTGATGAAGGCGGCCTTGCCGAACGAGCGCATGGCGACCAGCCGGCCCGCGACGTCGTAGGTGACGGGCGTCTGCTCGAGCGACTCCGGGGTGGAGTCCGCATGTTTGGCGAGGATGTCGGCGGCGAGGTGCTGGGGAGCGTGGCCGTTGCCGTACGGGTTGAAGCCGGCCTCGCGCCACTTCGCGGCCTTCTCCAGCCGCTGCTCGTAGATTTCCTGCTCCTTCGAACCCAGGTCGTTGTTCTGGTCTTCAGCCATCGCGCGCCCTTCCAAGAGGCGCGGCACCGTAGCCAAGGCTCCCCCGGGACGCAACGCAACACATCGGGAAGCTTCAGGGGGCGGCCATCACCAGGAAGGCGGCCACGGCGGCGGCCAGGAGCAGGGGGATGAGGATCTCCACCGGGAAGCGGTGGTTCATATGCGCCATGTGCAGGCCCTTGAGGCCGAAGCGGCGCTGGCGGCGCACGCGCGTCATCACCAGCGACGCCAGGGCCGGGGGGGCCTTCTCCTTCTGCACACCCCGCACGCGCTGCACCGTGCGCGAATAGCCCTCCCACCCGTGGCGGCACTCGTCGCAGCCGTCCAGGTGCGTGCGCACCGCCTGCGCCTGGGGGGCGGGCAGCTCGTCGTCGGCGAGCGCGAGGAACAGGGCCCTCGCCTCGCGGTGGTTCATCCGCGGGTCCACGTCCGGGAGTCTGCGATGGAATTGGCTCATGGCTCAAGCCGCCCCAGGAGATTGGCCAGCTTCTCGCGCGCGCGGTGCAGCCGGCTCTTCACGGTGCCCTCGGGCAACTCCGTGATGTCCACGATTTCGTCGTAGCTCAGCCCCTCGATGTCGCGCAGCGCCACCAGCACGCGCGCGTCGGGGTCCAGCTGGGAGATGGCCCACTGCACCCGGGCCCGCTCGCGCGCGGACTCCAGGGCGGCGTCGGGCGCGGGCGGGGCGCCCGGGCCATCCACCCACGCCTCGCTCGTCTCGTCGTACTCCTCCGAGCGGCCCCGGCCCCGGCGCTTCAGGTACTTCAGCCGGTTGATGCAGTGGTTCTTGGTGATTCGGAACAGCCAGGTGGACAGCCGCGCGTCCTCGCGGAAGCGGCGGACGTTCTGGTGCACGCTGACGAAGATCTCCTGCACCAGGTCATGCGCCTCCTCGCGGTCCCCCAGCATGCGGACGCAGAAGTCGTAGACGCGGTCCTGGTGGGTGCGCACCAGCTGCTCGAACGCATCCGAGTCCCCCTGACGCAGGCGCGCCAGCAGGGCCGCGTCCTCACGCCGAGAGTCGGACGCCTCGGCGGCCGGCCCGTCCTGTCCGATTTCGAGCACGCCGCCCGGTGACACCGGTGTCCTCCCGCGACGGCCCCTCCATCCCAGGAGGAGCCACTGCCCCAGAAGCCTACCCCTTTCCCCTGCCCCGCCGCCTTCCGACAGCGGGGCGCGGAAAAGGTTCCACCGGACCTGTGACTAATCCAACGCCGCGTTGCGGTTGGGGTTCTTCACGCCCAACAACTGCGCGGTGATGAACTCCTCCAGCTCACCGTCCAGCACCGAGTCCACGTTGCCCGTCTCCACGCCGGTGCGCAGGTCCTTCACCATGCGGTACGGCGCGAGCACGTAGGAGCGGATCTGCGAGCCGAAGGAGATGTCCTTCTTCGCGGCCTCGGCGGCGTCGCGCAGGGCCTCGCGCTTCTTCATCTCCAGCTCGTACAGGCGGCCGCGAAGAATCTTGAAGGCCATGTCCTTGTTGGCCGACTGCGAGCGCTCCGTCTGGCAGGTGATGATGATGCCCGTGGGCAGGTGGCGCAGCTGCGCGGTGGAGGACGTCTTGTTCACCTTCTGTCCACCGGCGCCTCCGCCCCGGATGAACTTCAGGTCGATGTCCTTCTCCGGGATGTCGATTTGAATGGTGTCATCGACCTCCGGGTAGACGTCCACGGACGCGAAGGCCGTCTGGCGGCGCGCGTTGGCGTCGAAGGGGGAGATGCGCACCAGCCGGTGCACGCCCACCTCGGCCTTGAGGTAGCCGTAGGCGAAGTCGCCCTCGATGCGCAGCGAGACGTTCTTGAAGCCCGCCTCCTCGCCCGGCACCTCGTCGTTGATTTCAACCTTCCAGCCCTTGGACTCGCAGTAGCGCGTGTACATGCGCAGCAGCATGGCCGCCCAGTCCATGGAGTCCGTGCCACCGGCGCCGGCGTTGATGTCCATGAAGCAGCTGCTGCGGTCCTGCTCGCCGGAGAGCATGCGCGCCAGCTCCAGCTTGGCGACCTCGCCGTCCAGCCCCTCGAGCGAGCCTTCCGCCTCGCGGGCCGTGTCCTCGTCACCGGCCTCCGCGGCCAGCTCCAGGAGCGTCTGCGCGTCATCCAGCCCGCGCATCACCTTGTCGTAGGCGCCCACACTCAGCTCCAGCGTGGACTTCTCCTTCAACATCGCCTGCGCCTTGGTGTTGTCGTCCCAGAAGTTCGGCTGCGTGCTGTCCCGCTCAATCAGCGCGATGCGGGAGCGCTTGCGGTCGAGGTCAAAGATGCCCCCGGAGCGCCAACACGCGCTCCCTGAGGCCGTTGATCTTCTCCATCGAATCGTTCGCCATGGTGTGTCGTTCCTCGTCTTCGGACGCGTGCGGCGACGCTCGCCGACCGCCCGGGTGAAAGGGTTGAAGGTGAAGGGCTCAGGGCGCCTCGAGCCGAGCGACGGGCCCGTCCCGCCGCGCTGACGTCCGCGCCCCGCCCGGCAGTCGCGCCAGCAGGCGCTCCAGGCCGAAGGCCCCCGCCATCCCCAGGGAGATGGGCAGGATGAGCGCGATGAGCCGCCAGTTGTCCTGGTCGAACGGCGGCAACAACTTGAGCACCACGCCCAGCACGCCGCTGCCCGCCAGCACCGCCCAGAGCTTGAACAGCCTCGTGCGCGCCTTCGGGTTCTTGCCCCGCATGAGGGACACGCCGAAGGGGATGGCGAGCAGCGTCAGCGGGTTGGCCAAAAAGAGGTTCTCGTTGCGGTACGTCACCGTGTGGTCCGTGACCAGCCACATGACGAAGAGCGCCGTGCCGGGGATGCCCAGCACCAGCCCGAGCAGCGCTGTCTCCAACCCGAGCAGCACCCGGGGCAGCCGGCCGCCCTTCTTGCGCTCCCAGGCGGCGAGTCCCAGCGCCGCGCCCCCGAGCCCCAGCCCGAGCGCCAGGATCCAGGGTCCCCAGGGCGGAGGCTCGACGGGAGGACGCGGGCGGTTGGACGCCACGTAATAGTTCCACTGCCGGGCCACCAGCGGACGCAGCTGGCCGTCCGCGCCCTTCACCTGGAGCGAGGCGACCTGCTGCTCCAACTCGTCCGGGAGGAAGGCCTCCTCCCAGCGGGTGATCGGGTGGTCGATTTCATCGTTCATCATGAAGTCGAGCAGCACGCTCATCGGCGGGTTCACCGCGGTGTAGCGCCGCGTGTGCTCGCGCAGCGTCATCCGCCCCGGCGCCCGGTCCGCCTCGCGCAGCTGGCCCCCCGTGGCCACGTCGATCATGTCCCGCAGACGCGTGACGCAGTTGTCGTTGTAGTGGTGATACAGGTACTCGCGGTTCTCCGGCAGGACGTTGTCGGCCAGGCGCCTGGCGACCTGCTCGCGCTGCTCCGGGGTGAGGTTCAGCTCCTGGATGCGGACGTCGCGGTCCTCGGCGCGGTAGTAGCGGTAGGTGGCCTCCGCGCGGGCCTGCCCCACCCAGAACTCCAGGCGGCCCATGGCGAAGCGGGCCAGCATGGCGTCGTCGAAGGAGAACATCCCGTAGTTGTAGAGACGGGTGACGCCGAGCTTGCGGTCCTCCACCACCAGCGAGCCGTGGCCCCACCAGGCGGGCACGTCGTCGCCGGGGCTGAAGGTGGCCAGCGAGATGACCAGGTCCTCGCCCTGGCTCTCGCCCGTGCCCCAGGGGGGCACAAGCCCCGACTGCGCATGCGCGGGAGACGCGAGCAACAAGCCGAGCAGACCGAGGGCGATGAGCGACAGGCGGAGCATGGCTGTGTCCAACACGCGGGAGGCGGCCTACCTATCATGCGCGATGGCCGACTCAATCGACAGGATGCCGGATTGTCCGACAGGGAGCCGTGCGAGGCCTACATCAGGCTGCGCGCCCGGCGGGCCTTCGCGTCCACCTGGAGCGAGTCCGCCACCATGCCGCGCTCGCCCAACAGCTCCTCCTCCAGCGCCGCCATCCGCTTGGCGTCGCGCGGGCGCTCGTGGTCGTGCCCCAACAGGTGGAGCAGCCCGTGCGCCAGGTAGCGCGCCATCTCCGACTCCAGCGGTCGGCCGTACTCCTTGGCCTGCCGCTTCGCCGTGTCCAGGGAGATGACCACGTCGCCCAGGGGCCGGGGGCCCGGAGTCCCCTTGGGCAAATCGCCCGCGGGGAAGCTCAGCACGTCGGTGGCCTTGTCCTTGTCGCGCCAGGTGCGGTTGAGCCGGCGGATGGCCCGGTCGTCGACGAGCGACAGCGACAGCTCGCAGTGCGCCAGCGACAGGCGCGTCAGGTAGTCGCGCGCCCACGTCGTGAGCAGCCGGCCGAACTCCTTGCCCTGGGGGTGCGCCACCTGCAGCGTGACGACGTTCTCCGTCTTCGGGGGCGCGGGGGCCTCCATGTGCGCGCGCTCGGGGCGGAAGGCCGGGGCGCAGACGGACCAGTAGTCACACGCGCCCTTGCCGTCGTTGCGGTACACCACGCGCTTGCCGCGCGGCACCAGGCCGACCTCGCCCGCGGCGATGCGCTCGCGGCGGCCCTCGATGACGAGCGTCAGCTCGCCCTTGAGGACCAGCACGACCTCGTCGAACTCCGGCCGCTGCGCCGGCTCCGCCCAGCCCGGCGGCGCCAGCATGCGCGCCACGGAAGCCGAGTCCGTGCCGGTGGTCGCCGCGCCCACGAACTCCTCGATGCGCTTGCCGTCGTCCCTCGGGATGACCTTGCCCTTGCGCAGTCTCACGCCGTCACTCCTCGCACCCCTGTCACGAAGCCCCCGCCGAGCGGGCCTTGTCCTTGGTCTCCACGGCCTTGCCCCCCGCCACCACCAGCGGCGGCGCCTTGCCGCCTCCCACCGCGCCGGCCGGATACACCGGACGCGTGTGGTAGATGCCCTCGAGCGTGTGCAGGAAGGACTGGGAGATGAGGTTCAGGTCCTTCAGCGTCAGGTCGCACTCGTCGAGCTGCCCCTCGGAGAAGATGAGGTTGATGATCTTCTGCAGCTGGGCCTGGAGCTTGGGCGTGGTGGGTTCCGCCATGGAGCGCGTCGAGGCCTCCACCGCGTCGGCGATCATCACCAGCGCCGCCTCGCGGAACTGGGGCTTCGGTCCCGGGTAGCGGTAGATGCTCTCGTCGATGGGGGGCGCGCCTTCCTTGCCCTCCTGCTCCTTCAAGGCCTTGTGGTAGAAATAGCCCACCGTGCGCGTGCCGTGGTGCTGCGGAATCGCGTCCGCCACCAGCTTGGGCAGCCGGTACTGGCGCGCCATCTCCAGGCCCTCCGTCACGTGGCGCTTGATGATGACGGCGCTCATCGCGGGGGCCAGCGAGTCGTGGCGGTTCTCGCCCTTCTGGTTCTCACCGAAGTAGAGCGGATTCCGACCCTTGCCGATGTCGTGGTAGTACGCGCACGAGCGCGCCAGCAGCGGATTGGCGCCGATGGTCTCCGCCGCGTTCTCCACCAGCGTGCCGATGATGATGGAGTGGTGGTAGGTGCCGGGCGCCTGGACGATGAGCTCCTTGAGCGCCGGGTGGTTGAGGTTCGCCAGCTCCAGCAGCTTGATGTCGGACGCGTAGCCGAACGTCATCTCGATGAGCGGCGTGAGCGCCATCACCATCACCGGCACCGCCAGCGACGAGCCGACGAACGCGCTCAGCGCGGTGATGGCCGTGTCGGCCGTCAGGCCCTTGCCCTCGACGAGGAACAGGAACAGCACCGCCACCGTGTTGGCCGCGCCGGTGACGAGCCCCGCGCGGAAGATGCCCACGCGGTCCTTCGCCCGGACGATGCGGTCGGCCGCCACCAGCGAGCCCACCAGCGTGTAGATGCCGAACGCCAGCGAGTTGCCCAGCATCACGCCCGCCAGACACGCGAACACCATCGCGAAGAAGAGCGACAGCTCCTGCGTGAGGATGAAGCGCACCAGCATGGCGCCCGCGGCCACCGGGAACACGTAGTAGAGCGCCTCGATGGGCAGCGCCGTGTACCGGTCCTGGATGGCATCCGCGATGGACACCCAGAGCTGCAGGAGCGCCAGCGTGCCCACCAGCAGCCCCCCCAGCAGGACGCCGTCCTTGCGCGTGGGCCGGAAGCGGCGGAACGCCGTCATGCAGAAGAAGTACGAGGCCACCACCAGCAGGGCCACCAGCCCCGTGCCGCCCAGCTGCACCTGCACCAGGTCCAGCCGGTCCGTCTCCGCGCGCATGCCGCGCAGCACCACCAGGTGCCCCTCGTTCACCAGCTCGCCATCGCCGATGACGCGCTGGCCCTTCTTGATGGAGATGACGGCGTCCTTCACCGCCTGCGCGGCCTGGTGCCGGCGCGCGTCCGTCTCCGCGATGTTGATGGTCAGGTTGGCGCGCACCAGCCGCTTGGCCAGCCGCAGCACCGCGCGGCGCTGCACACCGGGCGCGTCCGGCAGGAGGTTGCCGGGGATGGAGGCGAAGCGCTCCATCTCCTGGTGCGCCTCACGGATGTCCGCCACCTGCGGCGCGCCGTTGGGCAGGGTCTCCTCGCCCTTGTTCACCACGTCCCGCACGGTGAGGCCCTGGGGGGCCTCGCGGGCCAGTTCCTCCCGGGAGCCCGCCACGTTCACCGGGCCCTGCTCGGAGCGGTACGCCCGCTCCAGCAGCAGCAAGGTGGCCGTCTCCACCTCGTCCGAGAACCCCTTCGCGTAGAGCGCCTGGAAGTCCTCGGCCTCCAGCCCCGCATCGCGCTGGCCGAAGAGCAACTCTTGGAGCTCCGCCTGCATCTCCTCGCGCGTCCGACGCTCACGCTCCACCTGCTCGGGCGTCAGCACCGGGGCCTTGCGCGACTTCTTCGGGGCGGCGCCCTCCTCCGGCTCCAGCTCCGACTGGGCCTCGGCGAGCTCCGCCAGCCGCTGGCGCATGGTCGCGAAGGAGGCTCGCACCACGGTGCGCAGGTGTCCCACCACGGCCGGGTTCAAGTCGTAGACAGGCTTGACGGCGGAGCGGGCCTCCTGGCGCCGCTGGGCCGTCATGGCGCGGTGGACGACCTCGTAGTCGCGCGCGGCCTTGAAGCCGGCGGGGGAGCTGGCCCGGAAGGGCTTGCCGAGGTTCTCCTCGGAGAGGGCGGGGATCTGCTGGCTGTACAGCCCGGGGGAGATGACGAAGCCCGCCCCCACCGACACGAGGAGCAGGAGGAACACCTGGACCGCACGCCGCCCCCACACGCCTCGGCCCAGGCCAAAGCGTGCTGCGAGCGCGTCCAACGGACTGGGCGCGGGGTGCTGCGGTTCCGGTTCGTCCATGGAGGTCCTCACCCTAGATAGGGGCCGTGGCTCCATCAAGGCCGCAGCGTCCCGGAATATTCACGGGGCCGGAAATACGAATGCCCGCCCGCCAGGGTAGGCGCGGGTGGGCATACGTAAGCCTCGACAGGTGCTCAGCCGACGGCGGCCTCTGGCGGGATGGCGACCAGGGGAGCGGACTCCGAGGTGGAGGCCGTGGCGTGGGCGGCCTCGCGAGCGGCGTGGGCCTCGCGCTGCGCCAGCTCCGCCTTGTCGTACGCGCGGATGACCTCCTGGACCAGGGGGTGGCGCACGACGTCCACGTCGGAGAACTCCGCGAAGTGGATGCCGTCGATGTTCTTGAGCACCGCGCGGGCGTGGTTCAGGCCGGACAGCTTCCCGGTGGGGAGGTCCACCTGCGTCACGTCGCCGGTGATGACGGCCTTGCTGTTGTAGCCCAGGCGCGTCAGGAACATCTTCATCTGCTCCACGGTGGTGTTCTGGGCCTCGTCGAGGATGACGAAGGCGTCGTTGAGGGTGCGGCCGCGCATGAACGCCAGCGGAGCCACCTCCACCACGCCCTCCTCCACCAGGTGCGCCGCGCGCTCGGCGGCCATCATGTCGTGCAGCGCGTCGTAGAGCGGCCGCAGGTACGGGTTCACCTTCTCCTGCAGGTCTCCGGGAAGGAAGCCGAGCTTCTCACCCGCCTCCACCGCGGGGCGCGCGAGGATGATGCGCTTGACCTTGCGCTCCTGGAGGAAGGCCACCGCCATGGCCATGGCCAGGTACGTCTTGCCCGTACCGGCGGGGCCGATGCCGAAGACGATGTCGTGGGCGCGGATGGCGTCCACGTAGCGCTTCTGGGCGATGCTCTTGGGCGCGATCTGCCGGTTGCCGGAGCTCTTGAGGACCGGGCCGAGCATGACCTCCTGCAGGGACTCCGCGCCGCGGCCGAGCACCTTGATGCCCTGCTCCACGTCCTCGCGGTAGATGGGGCGACCGGCGCGGATCATCCCCTCCAGGTTCTCCAGGAGGCGCACCGTGAAGGCCACCGCGTCGGAGGGGCCGGACAGGTGGAACTCCGTCCCCCGTTGTCCCACACGGACCCCGAGGCGTCGCTCCATCAGTTTGAGGTTTTCGTTCTGGTTGCCGCACAGCGCCAGGGCCGTCTCGTTGTCACGGACGTCCACCTTGGCGGAGGAGGCGGTGACGGCGGCTGCGGGCGCTTCCAACGTGGCGGGGTTTCGCAATGCGGGTCGTTCCTCGGGTCGGTACCAGTTGTCTTCAACGTAACGCCGCCCCCCCGGCTCCGAAAGACGACTTCACGCAGAGGCTAGCGCAAGGGTGGCAGGAGGACGAACCGCCGAGCGGCCAGCCGCCGGTAGTAGTACTCCTCCCGCCAGGGGTATCTGAGTTCCTCCGAGCTCAACAATCCAGCCTGGACCAAAGCATCCAACCGCTCCGGCAACTCACCCCGTTCCAGACGGAACACTTCGAGCGCGGCCTCGATGCGGACGCGTTGGGCATCGGAAACATGACGCTGGGCCGCTGGGTCCGCGAACGCCGTGGCCCCGCGCGTGCGCTCCGCATCGGAGAGCGCCACCCGGAAGACGACCACCCCCAGCACCGCCAGCACCAGCATGGTGGCCACCACGCGCCCCACCGCGCCCACCAGCCGTGAGAGCAGCCGCTCGTCACCTGGGGCCGGAGCCCTTGCGCCCTCGGGGTGGATGACCCGGACGTACTCGCCCTTCACCAGGTTGTGCAGCGCCTTGCAGGTCTCGAACTCGCCCAGGCAGCAGACATCCACCAGCTTGCGCAAATCCCGGCCGGGCGCGATTTCGTCGTACACGCGGCGCTCGGTGCCCGCGATGACGCCCAGTTCGCCGCCCTCCTCGCCCTCGCGGGGCGGGGGCAGCGCCTTGAGCCGCTCGAAGGAGAGGTCGTCGCGGTGGATGGACTTCCGGATGACGGGCCACTCATCCACCATCCGGAAGCCCTCCATGAGCACCGTCTCGGCGCGCAGGGGGCGGATGGCCTCGGCGTCGGGCTCCACGGGCTCCTGGATGAACTCGTAGGTGCCGGCCTTCCACGTGAAGAGGCGGTAGAGCGTCTCCGTGGCCTGCAGCTGCATCATCGACTGGAAGCGCTCGGTGGTGAGCGCCTGGCTGGAGACGAGCACGTCGCCCAGCCGCTTCAGGGTGCGCCGCTGCGTCTCCAGCGCCGCCTCCAGCTGCGTCTCGGTGATGAGCTCGGCACGCACCAGCATGGCGCCGATGAGGTCCTTGCGCTTGCGGGTGACGCTCTCGACCTTGATGATGTGGCCGTCCCGGAAGCCGATGCGGACCTCCTGGTCCTTGTTCTCCAGTTGCAGCGAGCCCGTCTTCTGCTGCTGGCCGATGAGCTGGAGGATGTCGCCGATGCCGAAGTCCTTGAGCGTTCCCTTCAGGGACATGGCTACTCCTCTCCCCTGCGCAGCCGGACCAGGCCCCGCAGCGACATCAGGTGGATGCCCACCAGCAGCAGCACCGCCGGCACCAGCTTGAGGTACAGCGGCGCGTCCGCGTACGGCGCGCGCACCAGGCCCCGGTACAGCAGCGAGGCGGCCAGCGCGAAGAGGAACAGGAAGGCGTACAGCGCCCCGCGCACCGTGCTCCCGGAGAAGACGTGTCCCGCGCCGGACAGGAGCGTGCCCACCGCGTACGTCACCCGACCCACCCAGGCCTGGTGCCGCTGCACTTCATCCGCCTTGCGCTGACGCAGCTGCTGGGGAACCAGGCCCCTGCGACTGAAGACGTTCACGCACTGGCCACACTGCGTGCTGCCCACGCCCAGCTCCGGGTCGCACCGCGTGCACACAGGACGGCCGCAGCGCTCGCACACCTTCGCGGCCTTCAGCCGTCGCGCCGCAACGCCCCAGAGCACCAGCAGCCCCGCCACGCCGGCGGGAAGCAGCCAGGACACCGGCCCCGGCGCCACGCCCGGCAACACCCAGCCGGACAGCTGCGCCTCCACCCGCCGCCCCGCCTCCGAGCCGTCCGCGAGCGACAGCCACTCCGATGCGGGCACCGTGGGCGCGAGCGTCAACAGGTTGAGCAGCAAGCGGTCATCCGGAGGGGGCTCGCGGCGGAGCAGCTCGCCATCGAGCGCCTGCGCGGACGCGGTCGCCGTGGCCGCGCGGTCCAGTTCCTTGCCCACCTCCGAGTCCGGCAGCGTCTTGGCCCGCCGGCGGTGGAGCTGCGCCAGGTTGTAGTGCGGCGCGGCCATCCTCGGGTCGGCCTGCGAGGCCTGCACGTAGAGCTGCGCGGCGCCGTCCACGTCCCCCAGCCCCACCAGCGTGTTGCCGAAGCGGGTCAACAGGCGCGCGTCCCCGCTGCGCACGGCCGAGGCCGCCTTGAAGTGCGTGCGGGCGTCCTCCAGCAGGCCGCGGCGCGACTCGTAGTGCCCCAGCGCGTTGAGCTCCGCGAAGGTGGCCGCGCGCGACTCGTGCCGCGCCTTGACGCGGGCCACCGCGCCCTCGGCGGACAGGCCACCGCGCTCCAACAGAAACACGTCCTCGGCGGGCGTGCCCGCGAACGCCGTCACCCGGGTGAGCTGCCCCGCGGCGAGCGGCGTCAGGCCGAGCCCCGCCACCAGCACGGCGGAGACGACGCGCTCCCGGTTCGTCAGGTACGCCGCCACCACGGCGAGCAGCACCAGCAGCCGGGGCACCAGCCCCCACGGCAGCGTCAGCGGCAGGCCGAGCAGCAGCACCCCGAGCAGCGCCGACTGCCAGCGCGCGACGGCTCGCGGCAGCAGGTGGTGGAAGTCGTGCAGCGCGTAGCGCACGCGCCTGAGGAACAGCAGCGCGACGAAGAGCACGGCCGTGGCCGACCAGGCCAGGAGCAACAGCGAGCCCAGGTCCGCCAGCGCCGGCCCCCGGTAGCGGGGATCCAACGCGAGGGACAGGAAGGCGGCGCGAAGCTCGCCCAGCACCCGACCCACGGCGGTGAAGTCCTCCTGGGCGTAGAGCTCCGCGAGCTCGAAGTGCGCCAGCGGGAGCCGGGGCGACAGCTCCACCGCGAGCCGGGCCAGCCGCACCGCGCCGCCCATGTCCCCGGCCCGACGCCGGACATCGGACTCGCGGAGGAAGCCGACGCTGATGGGCTCCAGGTCCGCGGCGAGCAGCTCCTGCTTGAGCGTCAGGAGTTCCTGCTGCGCCTTCTCGGCCGTGCCGACGTCGTTCGTCGAGCGCGCCTGCCGCCAGCGGTCCCACACCGCGAGCACCTCCTCGTCCGACACCCGGGGCGTCAGGATGGGGCTCAGCACGGGGCGGGGCACGATGACGGGGGGCGGCGCGGGCTCGACGACGGGCGGGGTGGGCGTGGCGGCGCGCGCGGGAGGCGGTCTGGCCTTCTCTCCCCGTCCGGTGCGCCGGGAGGCCGGATCCTGCTCTTCGTCGACATCGAGCTCGCCGTCCTCGACGGGGGTGTCGTCCTCGGGCCCGGCCGCGTCGTAGGACTCATCCTGGAGGTCGGGCTCGAGCGGGCCCGGATCCACCTCCTGGAGGCGCGTGGGCGCCTCGAGCTGCGCGAGGGCCGACGCAGGGGACAGGAGCAGCAGGCCCGAGAGGAGGAGGGAGGGAAGCAGGAAGCGGATCATCCAGGGTTCGGATGATAGGCGAGCCGGGCCGAACCACGAAAGACAACGCCACCTGTCCGGTCAGGACCGGCTTTCCGGGACGGCCGGCCAGGACCACGTGTTACAGGGTCGGCATGTCGCGGGACGGCCCGCGCGAGGGAGGCGTGAACGACATGGGGACCCCCGGGACCGAGCTGGAACGTCTGGTGGACATCATGCGGCGGCTGCGGGCCCCGGACGGCTGTCCCTGGGACAGGGAGCAGACGCTGGGCACGCTGCGGCCCTACCTCCTCGAGGAGGCCTTCGAGGTCCTGGACGAGATGGACCGCGTCACCGAGGGCGGCCCCTGGCACCCGCTGTGTGAAGAGCTGGGAGACCTGCTCTTCCAGATTGTCTTCCACGCCCAGCTCGCCGCCGAGCGGGGTGAGTTCACCATGGCCGACGTCAGCCGGGCCATCAGCGACAAGCTCACCCGCCGCCACCCCCACGTCTTCGGCGAGCAGCGCGTGGACGGCTCCGAGCAGGTGCTGGCCAACTGGGCGAAGCTCAAGGCCGAGGAGCGCAAGAAGAAGACGGGCAGCGAGGGCTCCGTCCTGGACGGCGTCCCCTCCGCCGCGCCCGCCCTGCTGCGCGCCGAGCGGCTCACCGAGAAGGCCAGCCGCATCGGCTTCGACTGGCCGGACCTGGCCGGCGTGCGAGGCAAGCTGGCCGAGGAGCTGGTCGAGATGGACGAGGCCATCGCCTCCGGGGACAGGGCCGCCATCGAGCATGAGCTGGGCGACGTCCTCTTCTCCCTGGCCAACCTCGCGCGCTTCGTGAAGACCCCCGCCGAGGACGCGCTGCGACTGGCGAGCCTCCGCTTCACCCGGCGCTTCCAGCACATCGAGGCCGCACTCCGGGCCGAGGGGGTCCCCTTCGGCGGAGCCACCCTGGAGCACATGGAGCGCCACTGGCAGGCGGCCAAGTCCCAGGAGAAATCCCTCCCGCCCCCCACCCTGCCCCGCGCGCCCCCGTCCACCCTGCGCCTGGGCGTGGTGGATCTGGAGGCCCAGGCCGCCTTCTGGACGCCGCTGGCGGCCCTGCTCGGGTGGATCATCCCGGCCCCTGCCCCGGCGGATGAGGCCCGCTACGAGAGCGGATCCATCCGGCTGGTCTTCCAGCGCGCGAAGACGGCGGCGACAGGGGCCACCCTCACCCTGGAGGCACCGTCCGAGCACGCGGTGGCGCTGATCCGCCGGCAGGTGGAGCGGACCTCCCCGGGCGCCGTGCTCGAAGCGGGCGCCGGGCGGCTGACCTTCCGGGACCCCGCCGGGCTGGTGTGGGAATACACCACCCAGCCTGGGTGATTCCCCCGCCAGAGCCTTCTGATCGCGTCCGGAGCCCGGAAAACCCGTCCGTACGCACACGCCCGTCTTGACGCCTGCGAGGCGTCGCAGTAAGGACGGCCCCTCTTTTTAGCCTGCCTTTCGCTGGAGATTTCTCTTGGCCAACACCAAGTCCGCAGAGAAGCGTTACCGTCAGTCCCAGAAGCGCCGCGCCCGGAACGTCACCGTCCGCACGGACGTGAAGAGCGCCGTGAAGTCCGCCCGGGAGGCCATCGGCTCCAAGGACGGCGCCAAGAAGACGGACGCGCTCAAGGCGGCTTCCAAGGCGCTGAGCAAGGCCGCGACGAAGGGCGTCATCCACAAGCGCACCGCCTCGCGCCGCATCTCCCGCCTGGCCAAGGCCGCCGCCAAGAGCGCGCGTCAGGCCTGATGCACCCGGGGGCCTCTCGACAGGTCCCCGCCCAGTCCTCGAAACAGGCTCCCCGGGAGGAGGCTCCGCGCCTCCTCACCAGGTGCTGGCGAGCCGATCGAACCCATCCCGCATGAGCACCTGCGCCAACCGGTCCAGGGCCGCCTGACGGTTGGACTCGGCCTCGAGGATGTCTCCGCTCCCCGGCAGGTAGTCCTCGGTCCCCGAGATGACTGTCTCCTGGGGTGGCTGTCCTTCCCGCACCAGCCGCAGGCGCACCGTCGCGGCGACGCGGAAGAAGCGGCCCACGATGGTGGGCGAGCTCCACAGCGACAGCACCGCCCCCTCCACCTTCGCGTCGCACGACGCCCCGCTGCCCAGCCGCCCCACGCGCGTCAGCTCCTGGCGGAAGTGGCGCGTGAAGAGCGTCTCCAGCGCGGGCTCCGGCGTGTCGTTGGTGAAGATGGGCGCGCACACGGACTTCACGCCCTCGGGCAGCCCCTCGCCGCGCGGCGTGAAGCGGTAGCCACACCCGGACAGCAGCAGGGAGCCCACCCCCAAGCCCGACAGCAGCACGGCCACGTGGAGACGCCGTGAGGCGGACTTCGAGCGGAGCGACATGGGCGGCACCCTACCCGCCCCGGCCCTTGCGTCAAGCGTGAGGCCCGTCCACCGGGCGCCCGTCCGCATCCGTCACCACCACGCCCCGCGCCTTCACCGCGCCCGCCAGCGTGCGCCAGGCCTGGAGCAGCCGCGCGTCCCGCTCCGAGCCCCGCCGCGCGAGCCCCAGGGACCAGCGCGTCGTGCCCCCGGTGGACGTCTCCAGCACCAGCGTGTGCACGCGGCACACGGCCGCCAGCAGCACGCCCAGCGCCGTCAGTCCGAAGGCGACGAGCTTGAGCACGAGCACCGAGGCCACGGCCCCCAGCGCACCGAAGCCGCAGAGCATCAGCGCCTCCAGGAACGGCCGCGTCTCGAGCGTCAGCGCGCGCAGGTGGACCAGCTCCACCCCCCGGGGCGCCACCCCATCCGCCATGCGATAGGAGAGCCGCCCCGCCTCGCCGACGAGCTGGCGGCCTCCCCCCAGGTCCGCCGTCAGGAACGGCCCGGGAGGAGCGGGAGGCGGCACGTCCGCCGGCGGTGGGGCCGGCAGCGGCGCGTCCGGCAGGGGCGCGCCACACGCGATGCACCGCGCGCCGCCGGCCGCCTGGGGCCGACCGCACGCGGTGCACATGACGAGGACCTCGGTGGGCACCCGACTCCCCGCTCAGCCGACGACGAAGTTCACCAGCCGCTTGGGCACGAAGACGAACTTGCGCAGCGTCTTGCCGGTGATGGCGGACTTCACCCGCTCGTCCGCCTCGGCCGCCGCGCGCACGTCCGCCTCGCTCGCGTCCGCGGGCACCTGGATCTCCGCGCGCAGCTTGCCGTTCACCTGCACCGCGTAGGGGATGACGTCGTCCACCACCAGGGCCGGGTCGAACTCGGGCCACGTCTGCGAGACGGTGAGCTGCGCGCTGCCGTAGGCCTCCGCGATTTCGTCCGCGATGTGCGGCGCGAAGGGCGTGAGCATCATCGACAACAGGCGCACCGCCTCCGCCATGGCCGCCTTCTCCGCGGGCGTCTCCGGCGTGCCCGCGTCGGAGAGCGCGTTGAGGCACTCCATGATGCCCGCGATGGCGGTGTTGAAGGACAGCCGCTCGATGGCCTCCCCCACCCGCTTCAGCCCCTTGTGCGCCGCGCGGCGGATCTCCAGCGCCTTGCCCTCGAAGGGGCCTGGGTGCGTGGCGCCCGCCACGGCGGCCTGATGCGTGGAGGCCAGCACCCAGACGCGCTTCAGGAAGCGGAACACGCCCTCCACCTGGGCGTCGGACCAGTCGAAGTCCCGCTCCGGCGGGCCGGCGAACGCCACGTACGCGCGCGCCGTATCCGCGCCGTACTTCTCGATGATGGAGGCCGGCGCGACGACGTTGCCCCAGCGCTTGGACATCTTGCGCTTGTCCGGACCGTTGACGATGCCCTGGGTGATCAGCCGCGTGACGGGCTCGTCCACCGGGCTCAAGCCCAAGAGCTTCATCACCCGGGTCCAGAACCGGAAGTACAACAGGTGCATCACCGCGTGCTCGGGCCCGCCCACGTAGATGTCCACGGGCAGGAAGCGCTGGGCCTCCTTCGGGTCGAACGGCGCGGCGTCGTAGTGCGGAGACAGGTAGCGCGCGAAGTACCAGCAGGAGTCGACGAAGGTGTCCATCGTCTCCGCCTCGCGGCGGGCGGGGCCACCGCACTTCGGGCAGGTGGTGTTCACCCACGAGGCGACCTTGGCCAACGGGGGCTCGCCCTTGCCGGTGAGCACCTCCTGCACGTCGATTTCGGGCAGCTTCACGGGCAGCTGCGACTCGGGCACGGGGATGCCGTGGCGCTGCGGGTCGCACTTCTCGCAGTAGACGATGGGGATGGGCGTGCCCCAGTAGCGCTGGCGGCTGAAGCCCCAATCCTTCTGGCGGTACGTCACCGTCGCGCGGCCTCGGCCCTCCGACTCCAGCTTGCGCGCCATCTCCTGACGCGCCGCCTCGGACGTCTTCCCGCTGTACTCACCGGAGTCCACCAGCACGCCGTACTCGGTGTACGCCGCCTCCAGCGCGTCGCCCGCGGGCAGCGGGTCGCCCGAGGCCGGCTGGATGACGACCTTCACGGGCAGGCTGTACTTGCGCGCGAAGGCGAAGTCGCGCTCGTCGTGCGCGGGCACGCTCATCACCGCGCCGGTGCCGTAGTCGCTCAACACGAAGTTGGCGATCCACACGGGCACCGGCTGGCCGGTGAACGGGTTGAGGGCGTGGGCGCCCGTGAAGACGCCCTCCTTCTCCGTGTCCTCGCCCGTGCGCTCCGTCTTGGACTGGGCCGCCATCTTCTTCACGAAGGCGTCCACGTCCGCGCGGCGCTCGGGCGTCGTCACCTGGGCCACCAGCTTGTGGTCCGGCGCCAGCACCACGTAGGTGCAGCCGAAGAGAGTGTCCACGCGCGTGGTGAACACGCGGATGGAGGCGTCATGCCCCTGGACGCGGAAGTCCGCCTCCGCGCCATCCGAGCGCCCAATCCAGTTGCGCTGCATGGACGTGATGCGGTCCGGCCACTCCTTGAGCGTGTCCAGCGCGTCCAACAAATCCTGGGAGAAGGCGGTGATGCGGAAGGCCCACTCGGGCATCTCGCGGTCCACCACGGGCGAGGAGCAGCGCTCGCACACGCCGTCCTTCACCTGCTCGTTGGCGATGACGGTGTGGCAGCCGGTACACCAGTTCACCTTGCTGAAGCGGCGATAGACGAGCCCCTTCTCCAGCATCTTGATGAAGAACCACTGGTTCCAGCGGTAGTACTCCGGCTGGCTGGTGTTCACCTCGCGGGACCAGTCGTAGCTGTAGCCCAGGCTCTTCATCTCCGCCTTGAAGGAGACGATGTTCTCCTGGGTGCGGATGGCCGGGTGCACGCCGTCCTTGATGGCCGCGTTCTCCGCCGGCAGGCCGAACGCGTCCCAGCCCATGGGGTGCAGCACGTCGTAGCCGCGCATCAGGAAGTAGCGCGCGTACACATCCCCGATGAGGTAGTTGCGCACGTGTCCCATGTGCATCTTGCCACTGGGGTACGGCAGCATCTCGAGCACGTACTTCTTCGGTGCGCCCGGACGCTTGCCCGCCCGGAAGATGCCGGCCTCGTCCCAACGGGCCTGCCACTTACCTTCAATCGCCTGCGGCTCGTAACGCTCGTTCATCGCCATATCCGCTGCGCCTCTTATGGGAGGGCCGGCCCTGGGGGCAACCAATCTCGCCGGCCACTCCTGGCCGACGGAGCCCGCTTTCTCCGGCTGACCCGAGAGAACCCCCGGCCCGGCCGTTCTGTGCCCGCCGCGCGCACGGAACCGGGCGGCCGCAGGCACGGATGCACCGCGCCAACACAGCCCGCTACAGCGCCGCCCTGCGGGGGCTGCTGCGGTGACGCCTCCACCCTCCCCACCACGTCGACCTTGCGGAGATCCACGACGTCCCCCCTCGGGTAGGGACACCGCTTCCCTCGTGGCGCCGGTCCATCGCGCTTCGCGTCAGTCAGCTCTCGATACGAGATCGGAATATTTCCGTTTGGATGGATTTGGCCAACATTCTTGAAAAACAAGTCTTACCATTGACTTGGTTCAGTTCACCCACCGACGATTCGCGCCCACGGCACCTGCAGGGGGGGCCGTTCCCACCGTTGCGAGGAAAGATCCGAATGACGCTTAAGAGAGCGTTGATTCCGGGGTGCGTGATCGCACTCTTCTCGTTGGAAACCATGGCGCAGGAGGCCACCACTCCGGCTCCCGAGCCGCAGGCTCCCGCGGCGCAGGCTCCGGCGACCCCGGCACCCGCTCAGGCTCCGGCCGCCACCACTCCAGCCTCCCCCCCGCCCGCCGCGGCGCCCGCGCCCTCCTTGGGCCGCACGGTGAAGGGACGCGTCGCGGACCGGCTGACGAACGAGGGCCTGCCGCTGGTGCGCGTCATCATCAAGGGCACCACCCAGGGCGTGGAGACGGAGCTGGACGGCACGTTCTCGCTGCCCAACGTCCCGCCGGGGGCCACCACGCTGCTGTTCTCCAGCCAGGACTACGGCGAGCGTGAGGTGCGCGTCGGCGCCACGCAGGACAACGTGAACGTGGCGCTCGACAACGTCTTCTCCGAGGAGATGGTCGTCGTGGGCCGCGCCTCCGAGCTGGCGCGCAAGCACCTGGCCAACTCCGTGGCCTCCGTCAGCGCGGAGGAGATGAACCGCGCGCCCGCGCAGACGGTGGACCAGGCCCTCCAGGGCAAGATCGCCGGCGCCAACATCCAGCAGAACTCCGGCGCCCCGGGCGGCGGCATCCAGATGCGCCTGCGCGGCGTGTCCACCATCAACGGCTCCACCGCGCCCCTCTACGTCATCGACGGCGTGCTCGTCAGCGACGTGGCCATCGCCTCGGGCGTGTACGTGGTGACCGACTCGGTGGGCGGCTCCAACCCGAACCCCACCCAGGACAACCAGGTCAACCGCATCGCGGACATCAACCCCAACGACATCGAGAGCATCGAGGTCCTCAAGGGCGCGTCCGCCGCCGCCATCTACGGCTCCAAGGCCGCCAACGGCGTCGTCATCATCAACACCAAGCGCGGCCGCGCCGGCGAGCCCAAGGTGGAGCTCACCCAGCGCGTGGGCATGTACACGCTGGCCAACAAGCTGGGCACCCGCCGCTTCGAGACGGTGGAAGAGGCCGTGGAGACCTTCGGTCCGGAGGCCGCCAACTACTGGACCGGCAACCGGTATGACCACGAGGCCAAGTTGAGCGGCCGGCGGGACCTGTCCACGGAGACGCTCGCCAGCGTGAGCGGCGCCAGCGGCAACACGCGCTACTTCGCGTCCGCGATGCTCCGCAACGACGAGGGCATCATCAAGAACACCGGGTACGAGAAGGAGTCGTTCCGCCTCAACCTGGGTCAGACGATCGGCGAGGTGGTGGAGGTGAACGTCGCCACCAACCTCATCCACACGCTGGGTCAGCGCGGTCTGACGAACAACGACAACCAGACCATCACCAACTACATGGTGCTGCCCAACGTGCCCGAGTTCCTGAACATGGACCCGGACGCGGCCGGCGTGTACCCCACCAACCCGTTCCTCGGCAACGGCGCCAACCCGCTGCAGACGGCCGCGCTGGTGAAGAACGACGAGGACGTGTGGCGATTCATCGGGTCCGGTGACGCCACCGTCCACCTGATGAAGACGGACGAGCACCACCTGCGCGTGCTGGCCAACGCGGGCGTGGACCGCTTCCAGCAGGAGAACCGGCTGCTGTTCCCGCCCGAGCTCAACTTCGAGCCGGTGGACGACACCTTCCCGGGCACGTCGCTGTTCGGCACCAGCCAGGTGCGCAACCTCAACGGCGGCCTCAACCTGGTGCACAGCTACAAGCCGGCCTCCAAGTTCCTCAGCGCCACCACGTCCGTCGGTGTGCAGCTCGAGGAGCGCCGCATCGACTCCACCTACGTCATCAGCGAGAACCTCAACGCCGGCCAGCCCGGCGTGGACAACGGCACCGTGATTGGCGTCCGCGACGACGCCAACCACGTGAGGGACCGCGGCTACTACCTGCAGGAGGAGGTGCTCCTGCTCGAGGAGCGGCTGACCCTGGTGGGCGCCGTGCGTGGCGAGCAGTCCAGCGTCAACGGCAACCCCAACAAGCTGTTCTTCTTCCCCAAGCTGGCGGCCGCGTACCGCATCCCCACGCTGCCCGCGTTCATGAACGAGCTGAAGGTCCGCGCCGCCTACGGCGAGACGGGCAACCTGCCGCAGTACGGCATGAAGTTCAGCGGCATGAGCGCGCTGAACAACGTGCAGGGCACCCCGGGCCTCATCGGCACGGGCGTGGCGGGCGACCCGAACATCCGCCCGGAGCGCCAGCGTGAAATCGAGGCCGGTGTCGACGCGCTGCTGTTCGGCGGCGACCTGACGCTGGAGCTGTCCGTGTACCAGCGCGCCATCAGCGACATGCTGCTGCGCCGCGCGCTGCCCACCTCCACGGGCTTCACCACCCAGTTCGTCAACGGCGGCTCGCTGCGCAACCGCGGCATCGAGGCCATGGTGCAGGTGACGCCGCTGAGCGGCCCGCTCGAGTGGACCAGCTCCGCGACCTTCGCGCTCAACCGCAGCAAGGTGACGAACCTGCCGGTGGCGCCCTTCCAGGCGGGCGGCTTCGGCAACTCGCTGGGCGCGTTCTTCATCGAGGAGGGCGCGTCCGCCACGCAGATCGTCGGCAACGTGGGCCGCGACGCGAACGGCAACCCCATCGTCCGCAAGATTGGCGACACGGAGCCCACCTTCACCATGGGCTTCGCCAACACGCTGCGCTACGCGGACGTGACGCTGTCCTTCCTGTGGCACTGGCAGCAGGGCAGCGACATCATCAACCTGACGCGCTACCTGTATGACAGCGCGGGCACCTCCGCGGACTTCGAGACGGCGGGCCGTGAGCGCGTGGCGAACCGCCGGGGCAACGCGACCATCTACATCGAGGACGCGACGTTCCTGAAGCTGCGCGAGGTGACGCTCAGCTACAACCTGCCCAAGAGCTGGGTGTCCGCCATCCCGAAGCTCCAGAACGCGCGGCTGAGCCTCAGCGGCCGCAACCTCCTGGTGTTCACGGGCTACTCGGGTCTGGACCCCGAGGTGAGCAACTTCGGCAACCAGGCCATCGCGCGCAACATCGACGTCGCCCCGTTCCCTCCCAGCCGCAGCTTCTGGACGTCGCTCGACGTCGGGTTCTAAGCCATGAACATGTACCAGACGAAGAAGACCCTGTTGGCGTTGTGCGCGGCGGTGGGACTGGGCGGCTGCGGCAGCCTGGACATCGGCGACCTCAACAACCCCAGCCTGGATGATTTCCGCGACAACCCCACCGTCTCCGGCGTCAACAGCGCGTCCACGGGCCTGCTGCTGGGCCACCGCGCGGGCGTGTCGGCGCCGAACGGCTACGTCGCGCAGCTGGGCGTCATCGGCCGCGAGGCGTACGTGTTCGACCCCGCGGACCCGCGCGCCATCGACGAGATGCTCGGCCCCGTCATGGACCCGGGCGCCGCGGCCTTCGGCGGCAACTACTGGACGGCGCCCTACGCCAACATCCGCAACGCCAACACCCTGCTGGCCGCGCTGGAGAAGGTGGCGGGCCTGTCGGACGCGCAGAAGGAGGGCGTGCGCGGCTTCGCGAAGACGATGCAGGCGCTCGACTTCCTGGTGGTCATCAACACGCGTGACACCCAGGGCGCGCCCATCGACGTGGACCGCCCGCTGGGCGCGGACCTGGCCCCCATCGAGGGCAAGGACGCGGTGTTCGCCCACATCGCCGGCCTGCTCGACACGGCCGCGGGCCACCTGGACAACGCCGGGGACAGCTTCTCGTTCCGGCTGAGCACGGGCTTCAACGGCTTCGACACGCCGGCGACGTTCCGCACGTTCAACCGCGCCGTCCGCGCGCGCGTGGCCGTGTACATGGGCCGCAACGAGGACGCGCTCACGGCGCTGAGCCAGTCCTTCATCACCGCCAACGCCCCGGCCGATGACGGCGCGAAGGCCGCGGCCCTCGCCTCGCTCAACGTCGGCGTCTACCACGTCTTCCGCGCGGCCTCCGGCGACGCGGACAACGGCCTGTTGTCCACCACCGTCTTCGCCCACCCGTCCATCGCGACGGACGCGGAGACCGCGGGCGCGGGTGGCCCGGTGGATGACCGCGTGACGCGCAAGACGGTCAAGCTCAACGCCCCCGTCAGCGCCGCGGACGGCAAGCTGACGACGGACCTGCGCTTCACGCTGTACACGTCCGCGGACGCGCCCGTGCCCATCATCCGCAACGAGGAGCTCATCCTCCTGCGCGCCGAGGCCAACATCGGCATGGGCCAGATTGGCGCCGCCGCGGATGACCTCAACTACATCCGCACCCGCTCCGGCCGCCTGCCGGCGCGCACGGACATCACCGCGGAGAACGCCGTGGACGAGCTGCTCAAGCAGAAGCGCTACTCGCTGATGTTCGAGGGCGGCCACCGGTGGATCGACATGCGCCGCTACGGGAAGCTGGACGAGCTGCCGCGCAACCTGGACCCCAACGTCCCGCCGCACGCGTTCTTCCCCATCCCCGTCGCCGAGGTCAACGGACGGCAGTAGCCGTCCTCCGGGGCTCCAGCGCCAACGCATGGAGCCCCCGTCGTCACAGCCCCGGGTGCGCGCCTCGTCGCTCGCCCGGGGCGTTTCATTTCAGCGAGGAGGCCTGCCCAGCCCCGCGCGCTCCGCGACGAGCGCTCCCAGCGCGGACCAGTCCAGCTCTCCGTGTCCCTGGGCCACGCCGCCCAGGTACTGGTCCCTCACGAGGCTGGCCAGCGGCATGGGCACCTCCGCCGCGCGCGCCGCCTCCAGCACCAGCCCCACGTCCTTGAGGCCCAGCCGCAGGGCGAAGCCCGCCGGAGAGTACCGCTCCTCCGCGATGGCGCGGGCGTAGTTGGCGAAGATGGGCGAGCTTGCGAAGACGGACTGGAACACCTCCAGGAACTGCCGGGCCTCGACGCCGGACTTGCGCGTGAAGGCGAACGCCTCCGCGAGCGCCTCCAGCATCGACGCGATGAGGAAGTTGCCCGACAGCTTCACCACGTTGGCCATGGACGCGTGCTCGCCCAGCACCGTGAGGCCCCGGCCCAGCGACTCCAGCAGCGGCTTGACGCGCTCCACGTCCACCTGCGCGCCCGCGGCCACCACCCACAGCTGCTTCGCCTCGGCGGCCTCGGGGCGGCCGAACACGGGCGCCGCCACGTAGCCCTGCCCCGCGCTGGCGTGCGCGTCCGTCAGGCGCTGGGAGAGCGCCACGGAGATGGTGCTCGAGGAGACGTGCACCGCGCCCTTGCCCAGCCCCTCGATGATGCCCTGGGCGCCCAAGGACACGGCCTCCGCCGCCACGTCGTCCGCGAGCATGCTGAACACCACGTCCGCGCCTCGGGCCGCGTCCGCGGGACTCGACGCCACGCGCGCGCCCTGCTTCACCAGGGGCTCGCCTCGCGCCGGTGAGCGGTTCCACACCGTCAGCGCATGCCCGGCGCCAAGCAGGCTCTTCGCCATGGGCAGCCCCATGTTGCCCAGTCCCACGAATCCCACCTTCATGTCGCGCTCCCGTCGGTTCGGTCCGCGGACTTCCTGCGCGCCCGGGCCCGGTGCCCGCCACCTCTTTCCGGGCGCGAGTCCAGGAGCCGACGCTCAGGCCTACTCCGGCCGGTCCTCGGAGACGTCCAGGTGTTCGAAAGCGCGGCCCAGCCAGAGCACGCCCAGCCCCACCTCCGTCAGCAGCACGGCCGCCGCCGCCAGCCCCGCCAGCGGCAGCGCCCAGAGGTCCAGCGAGCTCCAGGCCACGAAGGCCACCAGCGAGCCCACCAGCGCCGCGGGCACCAGCCCCAGCAGGGACACCACCAGCGAGCCCACCAGCGTCAGCAGGCGCTGGCCCAGGGCCTCGATGCCGCGCGCGCTGCCCACCCGGTCCGCCGGAACCCACGCGGGGAACAACACCACCGCGCCGTTCTGGACGAACAGCCCCGCCAGCGCCACCGAGGGCAACAGCGCCGCCAGCGCCAGTCCCCCGGGCCACCAGTACGTCATGAGCCAGTCGTCCTCGGCGCCCGGGCCACAGACGAGGCCCACCGCGAGCAGCCCCAGTTGCAGGCTGCTGACCACCAGCGCCGACGCCGCCAGCTCCGCGCCCACCACCTGCCAGCCCGCGAGCGGCAGCGCGCGCAAGAGGTCCAGCTTCGGCAGGTCCATGCGCAGGTCCATGCGGAACGCGCTCGGCCCCACCACCGTCATCATCACCGCCAGCAGCGTGGCCATGGGCCCCACCACGCGGCGCGTGTCGGTGAACACGTTCGACTCGCCCATCACCGACACGATGACGGCGGCGAGCAGCAGCGGCGCCATCACCGTCCACACCCCGCCCGCCATCCGCTTGCGGGTGATGAGGTTCTTCCAGATGAGCGCCACCTCGGGACGCCCCCGCGCCGACAACCGGAAGGGCGCCTTGCGAGCCCCCAGCCCGCCCTTGCGCACGAGCGTCCCGGACAGGCGCTGGGACTGCTCACGCACGCGCGCCTCGGCCTGCGTCACCGCCGTCTCCTCGAAGGGCACCTCCGCCAATCGCACCCAGACGTAGTGCGCCACGGCCAGCACCACCACGGGCGGCAGCGCGCTCCAGAAGGCCGAGGTGTCGCGCGCCAGCGACGGCGCCACCAGGAGCCGGCCGGGCCACAGCACCGCGCTCAGCCCCGGCGAGGCCACCACCGCCTCCACCCAGTGGCGCAGCGCCCCCGGCGTCCCCACCGTCCTGGGGAACGGGTACGTCTCCAGCGTGGAGAACACCCCCATCACCACCGCGGCGAGCACCAGCCCCACGCCCACCCAGCGCTCCACCTGCCCCCGCCGTCCCCTCGCAGCCCAGCGCGTGCGCATGAAGGACGCCGCGATGCCGTGCAGGTACAGCGTGCCGAGCGACAGGAAGGCCCCGGCGAAGAAGAGCGCGGGCTCGGGGCTCACCACCCGGCCGACGAACAGCGTGGCGAACAGCGCGCCCACCGCCGCGCCCATCGCGCCTCGGGCGAGCTTGTAGTGCAACAGCGAGCGCCGGGTGACGGGCGCGGGGAACAGCTGCACCACCTCCGTCTCCGTGAAGGTCAGCGAGGGCCGGTCCGGTCCCAGCGCCCACGCGGAGAACAGCGTGACGAGCACCGAGCCCACCAGCGACAGCTCCGCGAACAGCCTCACGCCCGGAGGCACCGCGGCCACCGGTCCCGTGAAGTCCAGCCGGCGCAGGAAGAGCGAGTAGATGTAGAACAGGCCCACCGCCGCGCCCACGAGGTAGCGGGGCTTGCGCAGCCGCAGCACCTGGAGCCGCAGGCGGTTGCGCGTGGACGCAAGCCAGAGGAAGAGCACCGCGCCCGGGAAGCTCACGGCCTGGGCATCTCCGAGCCCGCGCCGCTGGTGATGCGCACGAAGAGGTCCTCGAGCGACGCGCTGCCCGCGTCCGGTCCACTCAGCCGCGCGCGAATCTCCTCCAGGCTGCCGAGCGCCATGGCCCGCCCTCCTGCAATCACCAGCAGCCGGTGGCACAGCTCCTCCACCAGGGGCAACAGGTGCGAGGACAACACCAGCGCCGAGCCCTCCTCCGCGCGCCGACGCAGCGAGTCCTTCATGCGCCGGATGCCGATGGGGTCCAGGCCCGTGAGCGGCTCGTCGAGCAGGATGAGCCGGGGCGAGTGCAGGAAGCCGCAGGCGATGGACAGCTTCTGCTTCATGCCGCGCGACAGCTCGCCGGGCAGCGCCTTCTCCTTGCCCGTCAGCTCCATCTCCTCCAGGAGCGCGCGGCCCCGCGCCTCCCAGTCCTCCACGCCGTAGAGCCGCGCCGTGAAGTTCAGGTGCTCCCACACCGTGAGGTAGTCGAAGAAGCGCGGCTCGTCGGGCAGGAAGGCCAGCTCGCGCTTGGCCTCCACCGCGTCCTTGCCCAAATCATACCCCGCCACGATGACCTTGCCCGCCGTGGGCGGGAGGATGCCGGCGAGGCAGCGCAGCGTGGACGTCTTGCCCGCGCCGTTGGGGCCCACCAGGCCCAGCACCTCGCCGGGCGCCACGTTGAAGTGCAGGCCCTGCACCGCCGTCACCGCGCCGTAGCGCTTCTCCAGGCCCGCCACCCGCAGGACGAAGTCCATTCGCACGCCCCTCGCCTCAGGCCAGCTTCAGCAGGTCCCTGACGGTGTCCATCACCACCTTGGCCTGCACGGGCTTGACCAGGTACGCACTGGCGCCCAGCGCCAGCGCCCGCTCCCGGTCCGCCGCCGCGCCTTCCGTCGTGATGACGACGATGGGCACGCCGCGATGGTCCGTGGCCTGACGGATGTGGTGGATGAGCTTCAGCCCGTCCATCAACGGCATGTTGATGTCCGTGAGCACCAGGTCGAAGCGGCCCTGGGTCAGCTTCTTGAGCCCCTCGGCGCCGTCCTGCGCCTCGGTGCAGACCATCCCGCTGATGCGCTGCAACGCGTACATGATGCTGCGTCGCATCGCCTGCGAGTCGTCGACGACGAGGGCTCGAATCTGCTGCGTCATGGCCCGCGCACACTAACACCCGACCCCGTCGCCCCGCCCGGCCATCTCACCGTCGACGACGGGCCAGCGAGGCGAGCGCGGGTCCGATTTCCCCCAGTCGCAGCACCCGCTTCACCGCCCCGGCCGCCACCGCCTCGCCCGGCATGCCGTACACCACCGCGGTCTCCTCCGACTCCGCCCAGACCTCGCCCCCCGCGCGCTGCACCTCGCGCGCCCCCAGCGCCCCGTCCGCCCCCATGCCCGTCAGCACCACCGCGAGCGCGCGCGGGCCCAGCACCTGCGCCACGCTGGTGAAGAGCCGGTCCACGCTCGGCGCGTACTTGTCCACGGGCGTCGGCGGGGGCGTGTGCAGCTCCAGCCGCGTCCCCCGGTCCACCACCACCAGGTGCCGGCCTCCGGGCGCGATGTACACGTGCCCGGGCTGCACCACGTCCCCCTCGCTCGCCTCCGTCACGGAGAAGGGGCCAATCCTGTCCAGCCGGTCCGCGAAGGCCCGGGTGAACTGCGCGGGCATGTGCTGGCTCACCAGCACGCACGGCGTCGGCTCCGCGGCCAGCCCCTCCAGCACACGCTGCACCGCGGGAGGTCCTCCCGTGGACGCGCCGATGGCCACCACCAGGGGCAGCTCGCCCGCCACCGCCAGCGCTCTCGCCCCGGGCGACACGTGGCGCTGTCCCGGCCGCACGTGCAGGGCCGCGCGCACCTTGTCGAGCAGCTCCACGCGCAGCCCCTCCAGCTCCTCGGGCGTGCCGCGCGCGGGCTTGGCGATGAAGTCGAAGGCGCCCAGCTCCAGCGCCTTGAAGACATCCGAGCGGTGCGCGTAGCTGGAGATGACGATGACGGGCGTGGGCGCCGTGCGCATGAGCAGCCGCAGGAACGTGTAGCCGCCCAGCTTCGGCATCTCCAGGTCCAACGTCACCACGTCCGGCTTGAGCTCCAGGACCTTCTTGAGGCCCTCCTCGCCGTCGGCCGCGCGGTCCAGCACGCGCACGTCCGGCGAGGACTCCAGCAGCGTGGTGAGCGTGTGCCGGTTGTGCGCGGAGTCGTCGATGACGAGCACCGAGACCGTGCCCCGCTCGCTCATCGGACCTCACCGCCCGCGAGCCCCGGCAGCTCGGGCCTGCGGTACACCAGGTCTCCGCGCAGGTGCACCAGCTCGAAGTCCGCGCCCAGGTTGAGCAGGTTCTCCGAGTGCCCCAGGAGCAGGTACCCCCCGGGCACCAGCCTGTCGCGCAGGATTCGCAGCACCTTCCTGCGCGCGGACTGGTCGAAGTAGATCATCACGTTGCGGCAGAACACCGCGTCCATCTTCATCACCAGCTGGCTGCCGGCCTCGTCCAGCAGGTTGTGATGGCCGAAGGACACCATGGCGCGGACATCGTCGCGCACGCGCACCTTGGTGTTGCCCGCGGGGACGAAGAAGCGCTCCAGCAGGTCCGCGGACGTGGCGCGCAGCGCGGACGGGCCGTACTCCGCGCGCCGCGCCATCGTCAGCACGCGCCGGGAGATGTCGGAGCCGTACACCTCCACGTCCCAGCCCTCGAAGCGGGGCTCGTCCTTGAGGAGCATCGCCAGCGTGTACGCCTCCTCACCGGAGGAGCACCCCGCGGACCACAGGCGCAGCCGCTTCGTGCGTGCGTTGCGCTTCTCGAGCACGGGCAGCAGCTCCTCCCGGAAGGCCTTGAGCTGCGAGGGCTCGCGGAAGAAGTACGTCTCGTGCGTGGTGAGCGACTCGACGGCGGCCTCCAGCTCCGCGTGCCGGTTGGCGTCGTAGCGCAGGTAGCGGTGGTAGGCGCTGAAGTCCGGGACGCCCAGCGTCTCCAGGCGCGGCCACAGCCGCCGCTCCATCACGAACTTCATGTCCTCGTGCACGAGGATGCCGCAGTGCGAGTACACGTGGTCGCGCAGGAGCCGGAACTCCTCCGCGGTCATCTCCGGCCGACTGTCGTCGAAGCGAGCCACCCCGAGTCCCCCCGCTCAGCGCCGCGACAAGCGCTCCACCGCGTCCGCCAGTGCCTGTCGAGCCAGCGCGTCCGGCTCCGTCTCCAGCACCCGACGGGCCGGCTCCAGACACTCCGGCCCTCCCGAGTCTCCCAGCACTCGCGCCGCCGCCGCGCGCACATCCCAGTGGGGATGCTCCAGCAAGGATACCGCCAGAGTCACGCCCTCCCGCGACACCGCACCCGCGGACAACACCGCCTTCACCACCTCCTCGTCGGAATGCCCAGACGCCTCCCGCAGCACCTTCGCCTCCACCCGGCCCAGCCTCGACAGCGCCCGCACCGCGGCCACCGCCAACGCGCCGTCCGGATGACGCACCAGTCGCTCCAGCTCCGGCGCGCGGTCCACCGCGCCGCTCTCCCCCACCGCCTCCACCGCGGCCCGCCTCACGGAGGCGTCCTCGTCCTGGAGCGCGGAGCGCAGCAGCGCGCCCGCCTCCGCGCCTCCCAGCCGTCCCATGGCGCGCGCTCCCGCCGCCCGCACGGGAGAGGCCTCGTCCGCGAGCGCCGCGCGCGCCAGCTCCCGACCGACGCCGCCGTCCACCTCTCCGGCCACCTCCACCGCCGCGGCTCGCCAGCGCGGGTCGACATCGCGCGCGAGCGCACGCAGCGACGGCAGCGCGGGCGCGCCTCCCACGCGGCCCAGCGCCGTCACCGCCACGGGGGTGGCCCGACGCGCCACCGCCTCCTCCAGCGCCGACAGCACCGCCGCCCGGCAGCTCCCCGCGAGCGCGCCCAGGGCCCGCGTCGCCGCGCCCGCCGTCACCGGGTCCCGCAGCAGGTCCACCAGCGGGCTGGCCGCCTCCGGTGAGCGGGTCCGCCCCAACGCCCGCACCACCACCCCGCGCAGGTCATCCTCCGCCCACTCCAACAGCGCGCACAGCGGCGTGACGGAGCCGGGGTCCACCAGGTCCACCAGCGCCTCGGCCGCCGCGGCCCTCGCCGGCGCGGACAGGTCCGCCATCGCCGCGAGCAGGAGCCGGCCACCTTCGGAGCCCAGCCGCCCCAGCGTGCCCAGCACATCCCGCAGCAGCCGGTCCTCGCGGGCGACCTCCGCCACCCGCACCGCGAGCGAGGCCTCGCCCAGCGCCGCCACCGCGAGCAGCGCGCCCGAGCGCACCGCCACGTCCTCCGCCTCCAGCGCCTGCTCCAGCCGCGACACCGCGTCCGGCAGGCGCCGGAGCGCCGCGACGATGACGGCCTCCAGCTCACAGCGACGCGACGCCTCCACCAGCGAGGCCTGCGTGCCCAGCGCCGCCAGGGCTGCCTCGCGAATCGAGCGCGCGTCCGACGACAGGCCCTGACACAGCCGCTCCGTGGCGGCCACCTGGGGGATGAGCCCCAGCACGCGGAAGGCGCTGCGTCGCAGCTTCGCGTCGTCCAGCAGCGCCACCACCACGGGCAGGGGCGGAGGGCGACGCAGGAGCGCCAGGCCCTCCAGCGAGGACAGGCGCAGCAGCGGCTCCGCGTCACCGAGCAGCCGCGACAACGCGCGCGCCGCGTGCTCCCCGCCCACGCGCCCCAGCGCTTCCGACACCGCCACGCGCACGTTCAGGTCCGGGTCCTCCAGGGCCTGGACGAGCGGCAGCTCCGCGGCGCCGAGCCCCAGTTGCCCGAGGATGTCCGCGGCGAACTTGCGCTGGTCCGGGTCCACGTGGCCCAAGAGCTTCACCAGCGGCGCGAGCGCGGCCGGGCCCAGGCCGGAGAGGGCCTCCGCCGCGGCGTTGCGCGCGCCCGTCTCCCCGCGCTCGCCCAGCACGGCGACGAGCCGGGAGGCCACCTGCTCGGGGGGCGTCAGCCGCTGCAGGCCCGTCGCCGCCGCGTGCCGCACGCGCCAGCTCTCGTCGTGCAGGCCGGTGACGAGCACGTCGAGGATGCCCTCTGCTCGCGGGTCCAGCTCCTGGAGCGCGCGGTAGCGCTCCTCCTCCGCGGGGAAGACGGGCAGGTGGCTCATTCGAAGACCCGGTCGGACCCTTCCTGCGCGTAGAACCAGAGGGCGTAGATGCCCAGGCACGTGCCCAGCGGGAAGTTCGCCAGGTTCAGGATGCCCAGCACCAGCGCCAGCACCCGCGACCACGCGCGCCGCTTCAACAAGCCGATGCCCGTGAAGAGCCCCGGCAGGCAGTACACCAGGACACAGACGCTCACGCCGCCGCCGAACCACCAGAAGTCGGCGCGGTCCTTGGCCGAAGCGGTGTCGCTGATGATGCCCAGCCCCATGACCGTGAAGAAGAGCATCGCGCCGACGCCCACCAGCACCGTCAAGCCGTTCACCACCAGGAAGCTGATGCCGAGGATGCGGCGGTGGTTGTCCAGGTCACTGCGAGGCATGGCCCTTCCCTTCACGTGTCATCGCGCCGGACGAACCGCCTCGCGCTCCAGCTCCGCGCGCAACAGCGCCTTCAAGTCCAGCAACAGTCGCAACCGGTCCGGTGGACCGCACACTCCCACGACGAAGGGCGAGCGCCCCGCCACCCTCAACGCGGGCGCGGGCTTGATATCACCCCGACGCGCGCGCAGCACCTCCGCCACGCGCTCCACCTTCACCGCCACCCGCCGCGCGCCCAGCCTGCAGACCAAGAGGCGCGCCTTGCGCGACTCCACCGAGGGCTGCCCCTGCAATCTCTTGCGCAGGTCCACCACCGGCAGGATGACGCCGCGCAGGTGCAGCACGCCTTCGACGAACGACGGCGCGTGGGGGATGGGTGTCACGCGCTGGAGCGGGAGCACCTCCTCCACGCGCTGGATATCGAGCGCGTATTCGTCCTCGCCGACGAAGAAGGCGCACAGCTGCACTGGCGAGTCCGGGTGTCCCGCGGGCGCCTCGGGCACACCGGAAGGATGATGCGCCAGCAGGTTGACGGAGTCCTTCATGACGCCAGCGCCTGTTCGGGGTCCAGGAGGATGAACAGCGAGGGTCCGCGTCGGCCGATGGCCACCACGCAGTCACGGTCCCCGATTCGGAGGCTCGGCGGTGGCGGCTCCAACATGGAGGGCTTGAGCTTCACCACGCCGCTGACGCTGTCCACCCACACACCCGCGGGCCCCGTCTGCGTGCGCAGCACGAGGATGCGTGCCTCTCGCGGCGGCACGGGCGCGTCGGGGCCGGCGACCAGCGGCGCGCGTTCCGCGAGGCCCAGGCGCACCTTGATGTCGTACGCGGGCAGCAGCTCGCCGCGCAGGTTCAGCACGCCCAGCAGTTGGGGCTCGGCCCTGGGAATCTCCGTCAGCGGCGGCACCTTGGCGATCTCGCGCACCGCGCGGATGGGCACCGCGTAGCACTCTCCCTCCAGGCGGAAGGCGAGGTACTCCTCGGGGACCTCCTCGGGCGTGACGGAGGCCACGCCGTCGCTGCCGGCGGCGAAGTCCTGCAGCCCGCTGACGTCCTCGTCCGGACGGAAGAAGAAGTCGTCGAGCAGTTCGGCGAACCGGGACACGGCTCGCGAGGATAGCAGCCGGCCGCGCCGGACGTCAGGCCCGCCTTCGCTCCAGGGCCAGCCCGTCTTCCAGCAGCGCGCCGACATCCAGCACCAGCACGGGAGTCCGGTTTCCCAGGTCCGTGGCGCCGGAGATGCCCCGGACCGATTGCAGCCGGCCGCCCAGGGGCTTGGTGACGATGTCCTGCTGCCCGTGCAGTTCGTCCACGGCGATGCCCAGCCGCTCCTGGGCAAGCCCCACCACCACCACGAAGTAGCGGCTCACCGGCCGCTCGGGCAGACCGAACAGGCGCGACAGGCGCACGAAGGGGAGCGTCTGTCCGCGCAGGTCCAGCACCTCGCGCCGCTCCACGGTGCGAATCTCGCGGGGCTGCACGGAGAGGATTTCGAGCACGCTGTTGAGGGGAACCGCGTACGTGCGCGCGCTCACGCCCACGACCAGCGCGCGGATGATGGCCAGCGTGACGGGCAGCGTCAGGTGGAAGGCGGTGCCCTTCCCGCGCTCGCTCCACACGTCGATGATGCCGGAGAGGTTGCCCAGGTTGTTCTTCACCACGTCCAGGCCCACGCCTCGGCCGGACAGCTCGGACACGCTGCGCGCGGTGGAGAAGCCCGGCAGGAAGATGAGGTTGAGCAGCTCGCGGCGGCCCATCTCCTCGGCCTGCGCGAAGGTGATGAGGCCCCGCGTCAGCGCCACCTCGCGCACGCGCAGCTCGTCGATGCCCGCGCCGTCGTCGCTCACCTCGATGACGACGTGGTTGCCCTTCTGCACGGCGCGCAGCGCCACCACCGCGCGGCGGGACTTGCCCGCGGCCAGTCGCGCGTCCGGTGACTCGACGCCGTGGTCGATGGCGTTGCGGATGAGGTGCATGAGCGGGTCGCTCAGCTCCTCGACGATGAGCTTGTCGAGCTCCACCTCGCCGCCGCCGATGACGAAGTCGATCTCCTTGCCCGCCTCGCGGGTGATGCGACGCACCAGCCGGGCCAGCTTGTCGAACACCTGGCCCACGGGGACCATGCGTGCCTCGAGCAGGCCCTCCTGGAGGGCCTCCAGCTTGCGCTCCAGGCCCCGCGTCTCGCGCGCCAGCTCCTGACCGAACAGCTTCGACAGGGGCACCACGCCGTCCTGCCGCGCGGACTCGGCGAGCCGCTGGAGGTTCGCCTTGATGAGCAGCAGCTCGCCCACCATGTTGATGAGGCCATCCAGCTTGCCGATGTCGACGCGCACCGTCTGCGTCAACGAGCGCAGCGACGGCTCCGGCGCGGTCGCGGCCACGGTCGTCGGAGGTGTCGAGGTCGGGGCTTCGGCGGAGGTCGATACCGCGCGCACGGGAGCGCGGCCTCCGGGGCCCTGGAGGTACGTCACGAGCGACGGCCCGGTGGTGGCCGCGACGCCCTGCAGCAACGTCACGCCACCCAGCCCCACACTTGCAGGACCCGAGGTTGGATTCACGCCCCCCTTCCCCATCGGGGGCGAGCCCGCGTTCTCACGCCCGGCGTCACCCCGCGCCACCCCAGCCCCTTGCTCCGTGAGCGGCAGCGACGGCTGTCGCCCTTCCGCCGCCCCCTTCGCGCCGCGCTTCTTCCCACCGCGCTTCGGCGCGGGCGTCGCCACCCCGGGACTCTCGGGGCGCGTGCCCGGCGGCTCCACGACGATGGCGGGCGGCTCGACCACCCGGGCCAGCACCTCCGCCGAGTGGGCCGTCGCGGGCACTCCCACGGGCCGCACATTGAGGGGAGCCAGCTCCGCGGGCGTCCCACTCAACCCGGACTCCAGCTCCGTCACCGACACGTGCGTGCCGAAGATGAGGTCGAACGCGATGCCATGCGCCCCACCCGGCCGCGCGGACGGCAGCGTGCTGATGACCTCGCCCAGCGGCTTGAGCCGCGTGTTCAGGTCCGCCAGCCCCTTGTCGAAGTCCGACAGGTCGAACGCCGCGCGCACGCGCCACAGCGCCACGCCCCGCCGCACGTTCTCCCGGAGCCGATGCTCCTCGTACTCCGTGAAGACCGAGCGCACCTGCGCTTCCAGCTCCAGCCGCTCCAGCGGGTCCTCGTCCCGAGCGACGGGCACCTCGCCCAGGCGGATCAACCGCTCCGCCATGCCCTCCACGCGCCGGCTCAGCGCGTCCGTCTCCGAACCCCGCGCCGTCTCCGCCAGCAGCGACTGGAACGCATCCAGCGCTTCAATCAGCGTGTCGAGCACCGCGTCGTCCAACAGCAGCCTGCCCAGCCGCAGCCGGTCGAGCAGGTCCTCCGTCCCGTGCGCCAGCCGGGAGATGCGCTCCTGCCCGAACAGCCCCGCCAGGCCCTTGAGCGAGTGCGCCGCGCGGAAGATGCCGTTGACCCGCTCCGGGTCCGCCTCCTGGCCGCGCCGCTCGTCCAGCACCAGCAGGTCCTTGCCGAGCGCCTCGAGAATCTCGGTCGCCTCGGCCACGAACTCGGCCAGGGCCTTGCTCGGGGGACTCACGGCAGCTTCAGGTACCGGCGCAAGAGCCCCTCGAGGCTGCCGGGCTGGAACGGCTTGACCAGGTACTCCGCCGCCCCCAACGCCATGCCCCGCTCGCGGTCCTGCTCCCGCCCCTCCGTGGTGATGATGAAGAGCGGCACGTCGCGGTAGTTGGGGTTCTTCTTGACGAAGTTGATGAGCTCCAGCCCGTTGATGTCGGGCATGTTGATGTCGGTGATGATGAGGTCGAAGCGGTGACGCGGCAGCAGCTTCAGCGCCTCGAAGCCGCTGGAGGTGACGACGGCCTCGATGCCCTCCACCGCCTCCACCGTCGACGCGATGTATTCGCGCGACGCCTTGGAGTCCTCGACAATCAACACCTTGACACGCATGCGTGCACGCCCCGGACGGTCCCCCGATGCTAACAGAAGGCCTGCCCGGTCGCCGAGCTTCAGCCCTTCCTGCCTGGTAGGAGTCGGACGAGCGCCTTGTCCGTCAGGAGGGCCACCCGTCCGCCCTTGAACGCCGGCAAGAAGCCCTTCTGGAAGGCCTCTGCCCGCGCCGCGTCATCCAACGAACCGCCGCCGGGGATTTCCAGCGCCACCGACGCCACCTTGGCCCGGCTGAGCACCTTGCCCGCCTCGGCCAGCGCCTCGTGGAGCCTTTCGGCGTCCAGCGCCTTCCGGGCCCCCAGGCCCACGACAAAGATGCGCGGCACCTCCAGCTTCCCGTCCGCGGGCAACAGGAGCCAGTCGTCCTTCACGCCGGAGAAGAAGCCACCCTTGAGCACCCGCGACAACGCACCGCACAGGCGCCAGTCCACGTAGCCCGCGGTGGCTGGCAACGGGCGATCATCCTCGGCCACGAACAGGCACAGGGCGTCCACGCCGGTCAGCGAGTCCAGCCCCTCCATCCCGATGTCGTGCGTCGTCGTCTGGCTCACCGCGGTTGCTCCTCGGCTCGGGACTTCAGTCCTTCTTGAGCGCCACCGCCACCCGGTCCAACAGGCCGTTGACGAACGCGCTGGACTCCTCCGTCCCGAAGTTCTTCCCCAGCTCCACCGCCTCGTTGATGGTGACCTTGCGGGGGATGTCCGGACGGTACTTCAGCTCGAAGATGCCCACGCGCAGCACGTTGCGGTCGATGCGGGACATGCGGTCCAACCGCCAGTTGTGGCTGTGCGACTCGATGAGCCGGTCGATCTCCGCGCGGTGGCCCTGCACGCCGTCCACCAGCTCGCGGGCGAACTTCACCGCGTCCGGATCGCGCTTCTGCTCCTCGGCCTCGGCGGAGGCCGTCCACGCCGACTCCAGCGCCTCGTACACCGACGTCCCCGGCGCCATCTCCAGCTGGTAGAGCGCCTGCAACGCCCGCTCACGTCCCGTTCTGCGCGCGCCCATGGACTACCCCTTCCTCGCGTCGAGCGCGGGGATGCGCGCGTACAGGTTCACCATCTCGATGCAGGCCAGCGTGGCCTCGGCGCCCTTGTTGCCCGCCTTCACGCCCGCCCGGTCGATGGCCTGCTCCACCGTGTCGGTGGTGAGCACGCCGAACGTCACGGACGTCGCGGGGTTGGCCGCCGCCGCGTTGAAGGCCACCGCGCCGATGCCCTTGGCGCACTCGCCGGCCACGTAGTCGAAGTGGGGCGTGCCGCCGCGGATGACGGCGCCCAGGGCGATGACGCCCACGTACTGACGCGACTCCGTCACGCGGCGCACCAGCCCGGGCAGCTCGTACGTGCCGGGGCAGCGGTACACGTCCACGTCCGCGTCGGCCACGCCGTGGCGCACCAGCGTGTCCACGGCGCCCTTGGCCAGCTCCTCGGTGATGAAGCCATTGAAGCGGGCAACGCAGATGGCGAAGCGGCCCTTGGGGGGGAGGAAGTCACCTTCGATGTAGCGAGGCATGCGGGGCTTCCTACACCACCCGCGCCCCCGCCGTCGCCTGCTACGGCGTGCCGAAGCCCGCCGCCCGGACGGTCGCCTCCGTCACCCCACCCGGGGAAGCGCCCACCTGCCCGCGCTGGAGCGAGAACAGCCGGGCCACGTACTTCCCAATCGGGTCCGCCTCCAGGTTGACCCGGGCCCCCACCGCCTTGGCCCGCAGGGTGGTGCGCTCCTGCGTCTCCGGAATCAGCTGCACCCCGAAGCGGTCCGCGCCCACGCTGTTGACCGTCAGACTGATGCCGTCGATGGCCACCGAGCCCTTCTCGATGAAGTACGGCGCCAGGGACTCCGGCAGGCCGAACACCATCACCCACGAGCCCCCTTCCGGGTAGGTCTCCAGCACCGAGCTGACCTGGTCCACGTGCCCGGAGACCAGGTGCCCGCCCAGCCGGTCCCCCAGCGCCAGCGCCCGCTCCAGGTTGACCCGGTCCCCGGGCCGCACCCCGTCCAGCGTGGTGCGCCTGAGCGACTCCGGCGCCACCTGCACCCGGAAGGTGTCCCCGGACCGCTCCACCACCGTGAGGCACGCGCCATCCACGGCGATCGACTCGCCCAGCGCGAAGCCCGAGGCCCCCAGCGCCGTGCGAATCCACAAGTCCGTCATCCCACCCGGGATGACGCGCTCCACCCTGCCGATGTCCTGAATGAGCCCGGTGAACATGATGCCCAGGCTTATAACGAACGGCCCCGCGGGTCGCCCTCGTCCGGCGCGCCGATGTGTCCGTCATTCACCGACACCATGCGCCCCGCTCATGGGCGCCGAAAGTGCCTAGAGCAGCGCCTGGAGCAGGATGTCCGGGCCGTGCTGCTCGAAGGTGAGGTCCTTCACCGCGAGCGCCTGGGCCATCTCCTTCACGCCCAGGTCCCCGGCCCACGACATGCCCTCGCGGCCGAGCAGCTTGGGCGCGAGGAACAGCGCCAGCTCGTCCGCCAGCTTCTCGCGCAGGAAGGAGCCGTACATCTCCGCGCCGCCCTCCACGAGCACGTGGTTGTGGCCGGAGCGGGCCAGCTTGCGCAGGAGCGCCTTCAGGTCCACCCGGTCCGCCTTGGGGCGCACCTGCCACACCTCCACGCCCTGGGCGAGGAAGCGCCGGGCCTTGCGGCCCTCGGGGTCCTCCAGCGTGGCGATGATGGTGCGCGCGGAGCTCTTCTGGTTGAAGACGGTGTAGCGCGGCGACAGGCGCAGCCGGCTGTCCACCACCACGCGCAGCGCGTCCTTGCCCCCGCCGCCGGGCAGCCGCGTGGTGAGCTTGGGGTCGTCGTGGCGCACGGTGTTGGCGCCCACCAGGATGACGTCCACGGAGTCGCGCAGCCGGTGGACCCACTCGCGCGCCTTCTCACCTGTCACCCAGCGCGAGTCCCCCGTGGCCGTGGCCAGCTTGCCGTCCAGCGTGGCCGCGGCCTTGAGCGTCACCCAGGGCATGCCCGTGCGGATGAGCTTGAAGAAGGGCCGGTTGAGCTTGTCGGCCTCCGCCTGGAGCACGCCGGTGACGACCTTCACGCCCGCGCGGCGCATGCGCGCCACGCCCTTGCCGCTCACCTTGGGGTTGGGGTCCGCCGAGCCGCAGAAGACGCGGCGCACGCCCGCCTCGATGATGGCCAGGCTGCACGGCGGCGTGCGGCCGTAGTGGTCGCACGGCTCCAGCGTGGAGTAGAGGTCCGCGCCCCGCGCCTTGGCGCCCGCGGCCTCCAGCGCCACCACCTCCGCGTGCGCGGTGCCCGCCTTCTTGTGGTAGCCGCGGGCGATGATGCGGCCGCCCTTCACCAGCACCGCGCCCACGACGGGGTTGGGGCTGGTGCGGCCCAGGCCCTTGGCGGCCTCCTCCAGGGCGATGCGCATGAAGAACTCGGCCACCGCGCGGTCGAAGTCCGCCGCCCGCTTCGCCCGGGGCGCCCTCGTGGCTTCGAGCTTTGCCCGCGTGAGCAGCCTCATCCGTTCTCCTTCAACTGCCCCGGCCCGGGAGGAGCGGCGGCTTCGCCTTGCGCTCGCGCTCCTGGTCCTCGAGCAGGTCCTTCAGCTCGTGCATGAACTCGGAGATGTCGCGGAAGCTGCGGTACACGGAGGCGAAGCGCACATAGGCCACCTCGTCCATCTGCTGCAGCCGGCGCATGACCTCCTCGCCGATGACGGACGAGTTGATCTCCTTCTCGCCCATGCCCTGCAAGAGCCGCTCGATGGCCACCACCGTCTCCTCCAGCTTGTCGGCGGAGACGGGGCGCTTCTCGCAGGCCTTCTTCAGGCCGCTGACGATCTTCTCGCGGTCGAACGCCTCCCGCCGGCCGTCCTTCTTCACGATGAGCGGGTAGAGCTCCTCCACCCGCTCGTACGTCGTGAAGCGGCGCTTGCAGGCCAGACACTCGCGGCGCCGCCGGATGACGGAGCCCTCGTGTGACTCTCTCGAGTCGATGACCTTGTTTTCGGCATCCTGGCAGAACGGGCAACGCATGGAGGCGGGAGAGAATCTCCTGTCGGCGAACGAGCGGCGAGCTACTTCAGACGCGAGGCGTACAGCGGGAAGCTCTGGGCCAGCTCCTTCACCTGCCCGCGGATGCGCGCGAGCCCAGCGTCGTCCTGGGCCGCGTCCAGCGCGGCGCCGATGAGCTTGCCCACCGTGGCCATCTGGGCCTCGCGCATGCCGCGCGTGGTGATGGCGGGCGTGCCCACCCGGACACCGGAGGTCACCATCGGCTTCTCCGGGTCGAACGGAATCATGTTCTTGTTCACCGTGATGCCCGCCTTGTCGAGCACCGCCTCGGCCACCTTGCCCGTCAGCTTCTTGGGCCGCAGGTCCACCAGCATCAGGTGGTTGTCGGTGCCGCCGGACGTCAGCCGCAGGCCCGCGGACAGGAGCGCCTCCGCCAGAGCGCTCGCGTTGGCGACGATCTGCTTCTGGTACGCCTTGTACTCCGGCGTCAGCGCCTCGCGCAGGGCCACGGCCTTGCCGGCGATGACGTGCATCAGCGGGCCGCCCTGGATGCCGGGGAAGATCTGGCTGTTGATGGACTTCGCGTACGGCTCCTTGCCCATCACCAGGCCGCCGCGCGGACCGCGCAGCGTCTTGTGCGTGGTGGTGGTGACGATGTCCGCGAAGGGCACCGGCGAGGGGTGCACGCCCGCGGCGACCAGGCCCGCGATGTGCGCCATGTCCACCATCATGGAGGCGCCCGCCTCGTCGGCGATCTCCCGGAACTTCGCGAAGTCGAGCGTGCGCGGGTAGGCGCTGGCGCCCACGACGATGACCTTCGGCTTGTGCTCCAGGGCCAGCTGGCGCACCTGGGCGAAGTCGATGGTCTCCGTGTCGCGCGTCAGGCCGTAGTGGACGACCTTGTAGAGCTTGCCGGAGAAGTTGAACGTGGCGCCGTGGGTGAGGTGGCCGCCGGAGTTCAGGTCCAGGGACAGCATGGTGTCACCGGGCTTCATCAGCGCCATGTACGCGCCCATGTTCGCCTGGCTGCCCGAGTGCGCCTGCACGTTGACGAAGTCCGCGCCGAACAGCTGCTTCGCGCGGTCGATGGCGAGGTTCTCCACCACGTCCACCACCTCGCAGCCGCCGTAGTAGCGCTTGCCGGGGTAGCCCTCCGCGTACTTGTTGGTGAGCACCGAGCCCACCGCCTCCATCACCGCGGGGCTGACGAAGTTCTCCGAGGCGATCAGCTCCAGGCCTTGCTCCTGGCGCTCGGTCTCATGACGCACGGCCTGGGCAATCTCGGGGTCCACCTCGGCCAGAGTGCGGGTGTTCTCCATGGCTGATCTCCTCACGACGACGGGTACTGCGAAGGCCGCTAGCCCTGGGACTCGGCCTCGCGAATCTTCTGCACGCGGCGCTCGTGGCGACCGCCCTCGAACGCCGTGCCGAGGAACGCCTCCAGGATGGCCCGGCCCACGCCGGCCCCCACCACGCGCTGGCCCAGGCACAGCACGTTGGCGTCATTGTGGGCCCGCGCCATCCGGGCCTCGAACTCCGTGGTGCACAGGGCCGCTCGCACGCCCCTGTGCTTGTTGGCGACGATGCTCATGCCGATGCCGGTGCCACACACCAGCACGCCCAGCGTGGCCTCGCCGGACGTCACCGCCTTCGCCACGCGCGCGGCGAAGTCCGGGTAGTCCACCGAGTCCCGGGCGAAGGGCCCCACGTCCTCGTGGGCCACCTTCCGCTCCTGGAGCGCCGCCACCAATTCCTGGCGGAGCTCCAGGCCCGCGTGGTCCGAAGCGAGAATGACTTTCACGCGGGTCTCCTCGCTCCCCGTTACTGGAAGCGCTTGAACAGCAGCACCGCGTTGGTGCCGCCGAAGCCGAACGAGTTGCTCATCACCGCGTCCACCCGGAGCTCTCGCGCCTGGTTGGGCACGTAGTCCAGGTCGCACTCGGGGTCGGGCGTCGTCTGGTTGATGGTGGGAGGCAGGATGTTGCGCGACAAGGCCAGCGCGCTCACCACGCCCTCGTAGCCACCCGCCGCGCCGAGCATGTGGCCCGTCATGGACTTGGTGGACGACACCGCCACCTTGCGGGCGTGCTCGCCGAACACCGCCTTGATGGCCTTGGTCTCGTTCGCGTCGTTGAAGGGCGTGGAGGTGCCGTGCGCGTTGATGTAGCCCACGTCCTCCGGGTTCATCCCCGCCGACTGGAGCGCCAGCCGCATGCAGCGCGCCGCGCCCTCGCCTTCCGGCGCCGGCTGCGTCACGTGGTACGCGTCCGAGTTGGCGCCGTAGCCCACCAGCTCCGCGAGGATCTTCGCGCCGCGCTTCTTCGCGGCCTCCATCTCCTCGAGCACCAGCATGCCCGCGCCCTCGCCCATGACGAACCCGTCCCGGTCCTTGTCGAACGGACGGCTGGCCGCCGCCGGGTCGTCATTGCGCGTGGACAGCGCCTTCATCACCGAGAAGCCACCCAGCCCCAGCGGGGTGATGGCCGCCTCGGCGCCGCCGGCGATGGCCGCGTCCGTCTCGCCCAGCTTGATGGACTTCCAGGCCTCGCCGATGGCGTGGGCGCTGGTGGCGCAGGCGGACACCGGAGCCCAGTTGGGCCCCTTGCAGTTGTAGCGCATGGAGATCAGCCCAGGCGCCATGTTGACGATCATCTGGATGATGAAGAAGGGCGACAGCCGGTCGAACCCCTTCTCCAGGCCCTTGCGGTGCTGCTCCTCCAAGGAGGAGATGCCGCCGATGCCCGAGCCCACGATGACGCCCACGCGCTCCGGCACATAGCCGTGCGGCGCGTCCGGGCCCACCGGCAGCCCAGACTCCTCCACCGCCATCGCCGCGGCGGCCATGGCGTACTGCGCGTAGAGGTCCATGCGGCGCACTTCGCGCTTGTCGATGAACTTCTCCGGCTCGAAGTCCCGAACCTCGCCGGCGATTCGCGTGTCGATCTTCTTGGGGTCGAAGCGGGTGACGAGGGAAATGCCTGAAGTGCCAGCAAGCAGCGCCTGCCAGTTCTTCTCGGTTCCTGTGCCCAGTGCCGAGATGAGCCCGGTACCGGTGATGACGACTCGACGGTGTGACACGGTCCTCTCCGGTGGCGCCTGAGACGCCGGGGACGCCGCGCTTCAACGCGGCGTCACCCCGCCCCCCGGCACGCTGTGTGCTGTCTACTTCTTGTGGTCGGTGACGTACTTGATGGCGTCGCCAACGGTCTTGATGTTCTCGGCCTCCTCGTCGGGAATCTCGACCTCGAACTCCTCTTCCATCGCCATCACGAGCTCGACGATGTCGAGGCTGTCGGCGCCAAGGTCTTCGATGAAGGACGACTCGGGCTTGATCTCGTCCTCTCCCACGCCGAGCTGGTCGGCGATGATGTTCTTGACCTTGGCCTCAATAGCGGACGTCGACATAATGCTGAACCCTCCAGGAACCAGATGTAGGCCCGGAAGGCTTCCCGAGCCCTGTCGAAAGCCGGCGCGGTATATCCCACGCCCGCTGGCAATCCAACCTTGGGTTACATGTACATGCCGCCGTTGACCTTGAGGACCTCGCCGGTGATGTAGGAGGAAGCGTCACCTGAGAGGAAGAGGACGGCCTGGGCCACCTCCTCCGGGCTGCCCAGCCTCCCCAGCGGGATGCCCTCCACCATCTTCTGGCGCAGCTCGTCGTTCAGGTGGGCCGTCATGTCCGTGCTGATGAAGCCGGGCGAAACGGCATTGACCCGGATGCCCCGGCTGGAAAGCTCCTTGGCCACCGTCTTCGTCAGGCCCACGAGGCCCGCCTTGGCCGCCGAATAGGCCGACTGGCCGGGGTTGCCCATGTCGCCCACGACGGAGGTGACGTTGACGATGGCGCCCGAGCGCTGCTTCATCATGGGCCGGCTGGCGGCCCGGATGAGGGCGAAGGGGCCGCGCAGGTTGGCGTCGAGCTGCTTGTCCCAGTCGTCGTCCTTCACCCGCATGACCAGGCCGTCCACGGCCATGCCCGCGTTGTTGACGAGCACGTCCAGCCGGCCGTGGTTCTTGACGATGCCCTCGATGGCGGCGGCGCACGCGGCGGTGTCCGACACATCGAAGCGCACCGACTCCGCCTTGGCGCCGGCGGCGGTGAGCATCCCCACCGTCTCCTGGGCCGCGGCCTCGTTGCCCGCGTAGCTGATGATGACCGTGGAGGCGCCCGCCTTGGCGAACGCCACCGCGCACGCCCGGCCGATGCCGCGCGAGCCACCCGTCACCAGCACCACCTTGTCCTTGAAGCTCATGCGCTCACCCCAGCGCCGCGAGCACCTTCTCCAGGCTCGCGGCGTCCTCGACGTTGAAGGTTTCGATGTCCTTGGTGATGCGCTTGACCAGCCCGCACAGCACCTTGCCCGGCCCCAGCTCCACCACGCGCGTGACGCCCTCGGCCTTGAGCGCCTCCACGCATTCAATCCACCGCACCGGCGCGCTCACCTGCTCGAGCAGGAGCGGCACCACGCGGGACACGTCCTGGTTGGGCCGCGCCTCCACGTTCGTCACCACCGGCACCGCCGGCGCCGACAGCTTCACGCCGCCCAGCACCGCCGCCAGCCGGGGCTTCACCGGCTCCATCAGCGCGCAGTGGAAGGGCGCGGAGACGGGCAGCGGCATCACCCGCTTGGCGCCGGCCTCCTTGCACTTGACGCCCGCGCGCTCCACCGCCGCCGCGTCGCCGGCAATCACCGTCTGCTCGGGCGAGTTGTAGTTGGCCGGCGACACCACCTGCCCTTCCGCCGCCGCGTCACAGGCCGCCTTCACCTTGGCGGGCTCCAGCCCCAGCACCGCCGCCATGGCGCCCACGCCCGCGGGCACCGCCTCCTGCATGAAGCTGCCGCGCGCGCGCACGGCCCGGGCCGCGTCGCCCAGCGACATGGCGCCCGCGGCCACCAGCGCGGAGTACTCGCCCAGCGAGTGGCCGGCCACGAAGGCCGCCTGGGGCCCGCGCTTCGCGAACACCGCGTGCGCCGCCACCGACACCGTCAGGATGGCCGGCTGGGTGTTGGCCGTGAGCTTCAGCGCGTCTTCTGGTCCCTCGAAGCAGAGCTTGGAGAGCGACTCTCCGAGCGCGTCGTCCGCGGCCTCGAAGACGGCGCGGGCCTCGGGGAACTTCTCGAAGAGGTCCTTGCCCATCCCGACGGCCTGGCTGCCCTGCCCGGGAAACACGAATGCGACCTTCGCCATGTGCGGTCTCTGCCTCCTGATACGTCCAAATCCGTCCTGTGACATCGGGCGCCTTCGCGCCGACATCCCCCGGGCCACGGTCCTCCGCCGGGAAGCACTCACCCGACGTCGTGGGTCGCGGGGCGCGTCCTGTCTCCAGCCGGTCCTGACGTCACCTCGAGGAGACCCGTCGCAGCCCAATGCCCAGGCGTCCGCTCTCTAATCGGAAACCGATTGCTCTGTCCCCTTTTTTCCCCTCGGGTGGGCAGGCAGCCAGGACGCGGCGCGGGCGATGCATCGCGTCAACTCCTCCTGCAGTCCGGCCTGGGCGGTGGCCAGCGCGGCACCCAGCGCGTTGTGGATGGCGCGTGGGGACGAGCGGCCATGGGCCACGATGCCCACCCCACGCAGGCCCAGGAGGGGAGCCCCGCCCACCTCGGCGTAGTCCACCATCTTGCGCAGGCCCGCCAGGGCGGGCTGGAGCAGCATCGCGCCCAGCTTCTCCGACAGGCCGCCCCGCTTCTCGATGGCCTGCCGCAACAGCCCGATGACGCCCATGCCCACGCCCTCGGATGTCTTGAGGACGACATTCCCGGTGAAGCCGTCCGTCACCACCACCTGCACGTCGCCGGAGAACAGGTCCTTGCCCTCGACGTAGCCGGCGAAGTCCAGGTCCGACTGGCGCAAGAGCTCGCTCGCCTCGCGCGTCAGGGGCGTTCCCTTGGAGGCCTCTTCTCCATTCGAGAGCACCGCCACCCGGGGGCGCGAGACGCCCATGCGAAGGCGCACGTAGGCCTCGCCCAGCACGGCGAACTGGGCCAGGTGCGAGGGCTTGCAATCCACGTTGGCGCCGGCGTCCAGCAGCAGGCAGCGCCCGCCGCCCTTGAGCGCGGGGAAGAGCGCGGCCAGGGCCGGACGCTCCACGCCCGGCAGCCGCCCCAGTGTCATCAGCCCTCCCGCCATCACCGCGCCGGAGTTGCCCGCGGAGACGAGCGCGTCCGCGTGGCCGTCGCGCACCAGCTCGAAGCCCACGCGCAGCGATGAGTCGCGCTTGCGGCGGAAGGCCGTGGAGGCGTGGTCGTCCATCTCCACCACCTCCGAGGCGTGGTGCACCCGGAGGTTCGGCGGCGGCAGCCCCCGGCCCAGGTGGGGCGTCACCCGCGCGGTGTCCCCCACCAGGACGACCTGATGCTCGGGGTGGGCGCGGGCGAAGAGCACGCCACCCTCCACCGGAGCGGCCGGGGCATGGTCGCCCCCCATCGCGTCCAGGACCAGCCTCATCCCTGCCGTCCCCTCGTCTGTGCGCGTGTCATGTCCCACCCGGCCCGCACCTTCCGGGCGCGAGGCGGCGCGCAGGAGACCAGGAACCTCCCAGGGGGGCAACGAATCGCTGGCCCCGCCACGTGGGGTGGGAGCAGGTGGGCGACGGCCCGGGAGACGCTCCGCATCGGTGTCCCGTACCTGGGGTGGAGGTCAGCCGGGCGGGCGGCGTGGATCCGCGGCTCCAGGGCTCCAGGGATGATCCGCGCGGTGGCGCAGAATGGGCTGGGCGTCACGAGCGTTGTCCCGACGCGCCCCATGGGATATCTGGCCCCGGGGTGGCCTTCGAGCGCCGAGGTCTGGATGATGGATCCAAGCCATACACGCTCATTGACTCGGACCTTGTGAGCCGCTAGGGTCCGCCGCCTTTCATGCCGGACGGGGAGTACGCGAGTTGATCGCGACCGCTTCCAGCCCGGCGTTGGACCGACATGTTGCGCAGGGAGCCGGGGACCCCGGCACAGCGCGTGAGACAGAGGTGAGCCGTGGGCGTCCCCAAGAAGCGTACTTCCAAGATGCGTCGTGACCGCCGTCGTGCGGCGAACAACAACCTGCGCACCGCGGTGCAGGTGACCAAGTGCCCGAACTGCAAGGAGCCGGTGATGCCTCACCGCGCCTGCACGTCCTGTGGCCAGTACAAGGGCCGCGAGCTGCTGCCCCAGGCCGAGGCCTGAGTCTGCCTCACTGACGCTCCCCTTCCCGGGAGCGTCGCTTCAGTGCGAAGGGCCGCGCCTCCTGCTTCCGGAGGTCGCGGCCCTTGCTCTTTTCACGACCCCGCCAACCGCGCGGGGCCGTGAGCAATCATCCAGACTTCAGTTGTTGAGCTTGATGTCCTTGAGCTTCGCCAGCCGGGGGTCCACCGGCCGGGTGTCGCACTGGCACGTCGCCTCGTTGAGGTTGGTGCCGCACTGCGAGCACAGGCCCTTGCAGTCCTCCTTGCAGACGAGGTTCATCGGCAGCGCCAGCAGCAGCTGCTCGCGGAGGATGGGGTCCAGGTGGATGGTCTTCCCATCGAAGAGCTCCTGGTCGGCGTCGTCCAGCTCGAACGAGCCGCCCGTCTCGCCCTGCTGCCGCTCCTTCTTCTCCATGGACTTCTCGTCGTCGTCCTTGAAGTCGTCGCCGCGGGCCAGCGACTCGGGCACCAGGTTCAGGGTGAAGGACACGGGCAGGGCCAGCTCCACGTCCTTCAGGCAGCGCTTGCAGGGGGCCGTCAGCTGGGCGGTGAACTTCCCCTCCAGCAGCACGCCGCCGCTCACCTTGCGCAGCGACGCCTTGAGCTGGGAGGCCCGCGTCGCTCGGAAGCCGGTCTCCTGGCCAGACGACTCGCCGTCCAGCGCGGCGCTCAGCAGCTCCTGCGCGATGGGCTCGTCCAGCTTCAGCCCGGACTCATGAATTTGTTCAACCTTTACGAGCATTTACGCGACTTCCCGGTCAAAATGGGGCGGGCAACATAGAAGGCGGACCCTCCAGCGTCAACACGCCCGGGTTCCACAGCACCGCGAAGATGTCACGCCGCCGTCACCACCGGTGGAGTGGCCTTCGTGGATCCTCCAGACAACGCTTTGCTAGGGTCGGTTTGATGCACAGGCATGATTCGCCGTCGCGGGTGGGGGCGCTCTTTCTCGTCGTGGGCCTCCTGGCGCCCCCCGGGTTGGCCCGTCCGCTCTTCCCCGCGCCCGTCCTCTCACAGCTCGGCCCCACCAGCCCTCAAATCGACCGCGCGCGCGAGCAGATCGACGACGGTGAGTTCGAGGAGGCCCGACGCACGCTCCAGGAAGGGCTGGACGCGCCGGATGTCACGGACGACCAGCTGGTGGAGCTCTACCGCCTGCTCGGCCTCACGGCGCTCTACCTGGGCGACGAGCACCAGGCGCGTGAGGCCTACGAGAAGCTGCTCCAGGCCCGGCCCGACTACGAGCTGCCCCGCACGGCGCCGCCCAAGCTGCGCTCGCTCTACGCGCGCATCAAGGAGGACATCCGCAGCCGGCGCGTGCGCCCCGTCACCCTGGACGTGGACCCGATTCCGGACCCGCGCGGCGGAGAGCCCATCGTCGTGGAGGCCACCATCCAGGAGCTGGCGCTCGGCGCCCGCGCGCGGCTGTTCTACCGACGCGCCGGAGGCCAGGCGTACAACTCCGTCGACTTCGTGAAGGACCGCGGCGAGAAGGAGCGCTTCCGCGCCGTCGTCCCCGCCTACGACGTGCCCCTGGAGCCCGAGCCCTACGAGGTCGAGTACTACTTCGAGGTGGTGGACGCGGCGCAGCGCCGGCTCGCCGGCCGCGGTGACTCGTTCCAGCCGCTGCTCTTCCAGGTCGCCCCCGAGAAGGCCACGGCCACGGCCGCCGAGGCCTCCGAGGGCCGCCCCTGGTACAAGAGCCCCTGGCTCTGGGTGGCCGTGGGCGCGGTGGCCATCGGCGGCACCGCGGGCGTCGTCGCCCTCACCTCGTCCGAAGATCGCGGCCGCGTCCCCATCACCATCCGCGTGGACCCCTCCCAGCCATGAGCCTGCGCCTCCTGAACGTCCTGCCGCTCGCCGCCCTGCTCCTCGCGTGCGGTGATGCCCCCTCCTCCCACGCCGGCCGCTTCCCGCTGGACGTGACGATGTCGCGCGCGGTGGCCAACGAGGTCCACGCGCTCCAGGTGAGCGTGCTCAAGAACGGCTCGGGCCGCAGCTGCACGGAGTTGCAGCGCACCTGCCTCAACACACAGGTGAAGCGCGAGGACCTCGTGATGCTGGAGGACTCGCGCGGCAACGAGGGCCGCGCGCTGCGCTTCACCGTGGACATGGCGGCCCTGGAGAACGGCGGCAGCCAGGCGCTCGAGGTGGACGTGCCGGTGGGGCGCGACTACGCGCTCGTCATCGAGGCCATCGCCGTGGGCTCGCCCTCGCGCTTCCTGGGCAGCTCCTGCAACTACCTGCAGGTGGTCAACTCCGGGAACAACGCGCCGGTGCTCGCCGCGCCGCTGGTGCTGACCGAGCAGTCCTGCGACCCGAGCATCGCCCCCTGAGCAGCCGTGCGCCCACGCTCCGGGCACAGCGCCGCCCACCGCCTTAAGAGGACGCCATGACGCGAATCCTGATCATCGAGGACGAGCAGGACCTCGCCGGCCTCGTCGAATACAACCTGCGGGCCGCCGGCTTCGAGACCGAGTCCGCCAACACGGGCGCCGGGGGCCTGGCCCGCGCGCGCGCCAACCCGCCGGACCTGCTGCTCTTGGACCTGATGCTGCCGGACATCGCGGGCGGCGAGGTGCTGCGGATGCTCAAGCAGGACCCGGAGCTGCGCAAGACGTCCGTCATCATCGTCAGCGCCAAGGGCCAGGAGTCCGACCGCGTGCAGGGCCTGGAGCTGGGCGCGGACGACTACGTGGTGAAGCCCTTCTCCGTGCGCGAGCTGCTCCTGCGCGTCAAGGCGGTGCTGCGCCGGGGCGACGCCGACGAGGGGCCCGCGCAGGTGCTCGCCGCGGGCGACATCCTCCTGGACACCTCCCGCCACCAGGTGCGCGTGAAGAACGAGGAGGTCATCCTCACCGCGCTGGAGTTCCGCCTGCTGCGCACGCTCTTGGAGCGAAGCGACCGCGTGCAGACGCGCGAGGTGCTCCTGTCCGACGTCTGGGGCATCCAGGCCGAGATCCACACCCGCACCGTGGACACGCACATCAAGCGGCTGCGCGAGAAGCTCGGCCCCGCCGGTGACATCATCGAGACGGTGCGCGGCGTGGGCTACAAGCTCAGCCCTCCGTAGCCGACGAGCCCCCACGCGCCATGCCCCTGCGCTACACGCTGCTCCCCCTGCTCCTGCCCGCCACGGTGGTGGGACTGCTCGTGGCCTCGCTCGGGACGCCGAGCGGCGCGGTGCCGGTGGCGCTCATCACCCTGGCCGGCTCGCTCATGGCGCTGGGGCTCAGCCGCGGCGCGCTGCAGCGCCAGTTGGACCGGCTGGAGCGCAGCACGCGCGGCCGCGCCGAGGGCGGCAACGGGCCCACGCCGGACCCGGACCGGCTGGAGGAGGTGGCGAGCCTGGAGGGCGCCATCGACTCGCTGCACGCGCGCCTGTCCGCGCGCAACACCGAGCTGAGCCAGGAGACGCGCACGCTCACCGCCGTGCTGGACAGCATGGCCGAGGGCGTCTGGGTGACGGACGCCGAGGGCACGGTGGTGCGCCACAACGACGCCTTGCGCGGCATCCTCCAGCCTGGCGCCTCCCTCGTCGGCCAGCGCCCCCTGGCCATCCTGCGCGACGACCAGCTCCATGACGCCGTCATGCGCGCCTGCCGCGAGGGCGCCTCCCGGCACCTGGAGCTGTCGCTCGAGGGGCTGTTCCCCCGCACCCTGTCCATCCGGGTGACGCCCCTGGGCAAGGACCTGCCCGGCAGCGCCGCCGTCTTCCACGACGTCACCGAGCTGCGGCGGCTGGAGAAGGTGCGCAAGGACTTCGTCGCCAACGTGTCCCACGAGCTGCGCACGCCCATCACCGCCATCCGCGGCTACGCCGAGACGCTCCAGGGCGGCGCGCTCGGGGACGCGAAGATGGCCCCACGCATGGTGGAAATCATCCACCGTCAGTCCGAGCGCCTCTCCGAGCTGGTGGAGGACCTGCTGGAGCTGTCACGGCTGGAGTCGCGCGAGGTGAACCTGAAACTCGGGGAAGTCTCGCTCGCCGAGGCCGCCGCCCGGGCGGCCGACACGGTGCGCCTGAAGGCCGAGGGCAAGGGCCACGTGGTTTCACTCCACGTCCCGGCGGGCCTGCGGGCGGTGGGAGACCCGCGCGCGGTGGAGCAGGTGCTGCTCAACCTCCTCGACAACGCGGTGAAGTACACGCCGGCGGGCGGGCGGGTGGACGTGGACGGAGCGTGCGAGGACGGTCGGTGCGTGGTGCGGGTGCGGGACACGGGGGTGGGCATCGAGCCGCGCCACCTGTCGCGAATCTTCGAGCGCTTCTACCGGGTGGACAAGGGTCGCAGCCGGGACATGGGCGGCACGGGACTGGGGCTCTCCATCGTGAAACACCTGCTCCAGGCCATGGACGGCGAGGTCAAGGTCGAGAGCCAACCGAACGAGGGCAGCACCTTCACCATTTTTCTGCCCCAGGCGGCCCCCGCGCGGTCTGCGACGGGATAGGATGGCGCGACCATGCGGGTCGCCATCCTCGCGGACATTCACGGCAACCTCCCCGCCTGCGAGGCCGTGCTGGAGGACATCGAGCGCTCGGTGGCGCCCGACTTCATCGTCGCGGCCGGAGACCTGGCGCTGCGCGGCGCGCACCCTCGCGAGACGGTGGACCTCATCTTCGACCGCTGCGACTCCGTGCTGATGGGGAACACGGACTGCTACCTCGCCGGGAACTACCTGGGGGGTGCGTACCGGGAGCGGGACCACTGGAAGACGGAGCTGTTGCGCTGGACGCGGGAGCAGTTGGGCGAGGAGCACCTGCGCAAGCTGGGCGCCCTGCCCTTCTCCGTGCGCTACACGCCGCGCAAGGGGCAGGACCTCTTCGTGTGCCACGCCAACCCGCGCAACCTCGAGGAGTCGCTGGACCCCACGCTGGATGACGTGGCGGTGCGCCGCTACTTCGCCCACCTGGACGCGGCCGCGTGCGCCTTCGGCCACCTGCACTTCCCCTACCGCCGCCGCGTGGGCCGCATGCTCATCGCGGACGTGGCCAGCGCGGGCATCCCCCGCGACGGCGACCTGCGCCCCGCCTACGGCGTCTTCACGTACACGCCCAAGGGCTGGCGCGTGCAGATCCGCCGCGTGCGCTACCCGGTGCGCAAGGCCACCCAGGCGCTCACCGCGCGGCGCGTGCCGGGCGGGCCGCTGCTCATCCACAAGCTGGTGGAGGCACGCTACCGCCACCACCACGCGCTGATGGAGGCCGCGCGCCGTCACTCCGGCCTGCCGCCTCCGGGCCCCGTGCTGCGGCCCCCGCCGGGCGCGCCCATCCGCAACGCGGCGGTGCCGATGGAGGGCCGGGCGCCCCCGGAGGTGGACCCCACCTCCCTGCCCACGGACATGGACGGCACCGTCACGGACGCGGCGCCGCTGCCGCTGGATGTGTTGAACGACCTGGACGGCTGAGATTTGTCGCCAGGGCGTTGCTTGAGTCGGGGCGCGCCGGGTGGTTGAGGGCAGGCCACCATGTCCCCACGCGAACTGCCCCTGCTGCTCGTCCGCCACGCCGAAGCCGAGGAGGCCCACGTGCTGGGCGACGAGGCCCGCGCACTCACCCCCGAAGGCCGCGCGCTGTTCCGCCAGCACGCGCGCAAGCTCGCCCGCCTCACGCCGCTGCGCGGCATCCTCACCAGCCCCCTGGTGCGCGCCGTCCAGACGGCGGAGCTGCTCGCCGAGGCCCTGGGCCTGGCCCAGGTGGACGTCCACCCCGCGCTCCTGCCGAAGAAGGGCGCGGCCCGTCGCATCCTGAAGCTCGCCCACGAGCTGGGCCCGGGCTTCGCGCTGGTGGGCCACAACCCCTCGCTGGAGAAGGCGCTCGCGCTCGCGCTCGGCGAGGACACCCGCGCCCCCGACAAGCTGCGCAAGGGCACCGCGGTGGCCCTGCGGGCCCTCGACGACGACGGCGGCTACCAGCTCGAGTGGTGGGCCGCGCCGGGCCGCTCGCTCAAGCGCTACGACACGCAAGGCTGACGTCAGCCCTCCGCCGCGCCCACCAGGAAGGACACCAGCAGCAGCGTCAGCACGCACGTGGTGATGGCCACGTAGAGCCTGTCCTTCTGCTGCCGGAAGATGAGCAGCGACAGCGCCACGCGCATCACCGGCACGGCCATCATCACCAACAGGCCCGCCATCACGAAGGACTGCCCGCGCGCGGCCAGGGCGCCGGCCACCACGTCCGCCAGCCCATGCGGCACCGGGTGCGGCGCGGTGAGCCGCTCCAGCGCCTCCGACGACACCAGGTAGTCGGGGTGGCGCAAGAACGTCACCACCGTGCCCAGCGTCACCAACGCCATGCTGGCGAACACGCCGTAGCGCAGCAGGTCACTGATGAGCAGCTCCGCGCTCAGCGGGGCGTCCCCCGCAGGAGGCACCACCACCGCGCGGACCTCCACGCGGGGCTCGTTCGACGAAGGCTCGCTCATGACGTCCACCCCTTGCGCAGCATCTCGAAGGCCACCCACAGCAACACGCCCACGAAGAGCGCGCGCAGCCACGCGGCATTCACCCGGGCCATCAGGTGCCGCGAGCCCAGCCACGCGCCCAACGTGACGCCCACGCACACGGGCCCCGCGATGAACGGGTCGATGTGGCCTCGCGCGAAGTACACGCCCGCGCTGGCCGCCGCCGTGACGCCAATCATGAAGTTGCTCGTCGCCGTGGACACCTTCAGCGGCAGCCGCATCGTCAGGTCCATGGCCGGCACCTTCAGCGCGCCCGAGCCGATGCCCAGCATGCCGCTCACCGTGCCGGCCACGTACATCAGCCCCAGCCCCGCCACGGGCCGGGTGACGCGGTAGCCCACCTCGCGTCCCAGCGACTCGTCGAAGTAGCTGCCGTGCAGCCCCAGCCGGTCCGCGAGCGCGTCCTCGGGCACCTCGGTGGGCACCGCGCCCGACTTCAGCCGGCGCAGCATCACCAGCGCCGAGTACGCCATGACGGCGCCGAAGACCAGGTACACCCCACGCCCGCCCACCCGACCCGACAGGAAGGCCCCGGTGAGCGCGCCCGCCGTGGTGGCCAATTCCAGGAACATGGCCACGCGCAGGTTGGCCATCCGCTCGCGCACGTACGCAGCCGCGGCGCCGCTGGACGTGGCGATGACGGAGACGATGGACGCACCCACCGCGTAGTGGATGTCCACCTTCAACAGCAGCGTCAGCACGGGGATGAGGATGAGCCCGCCGCCAATCCCCAGCAGCGAGCCCAACAGGCCCGCCCCCACGGAGAAGGCGAGGACGACGAACGTGAAGAGGAAGGGTGTCATGCGGCGCCGGGCCGCATCCTTCCTCTCCCCGGTCCGATTTCCAATCAGGAGTCACAGCCCAGGACGGGCCGTGCCCCTTGCCTGCTTGCTACGAGACGACTAGTGGCCGCTGGCCACGGCCGACAGGTGCACCGCGCCCGCGCCGTTGGACTGGTTCGCCGCCGCGCCCTCGCCGGGGGTCAGCGCGTCGCCGCCCAGCTCGCGCAGGAGCGCCTCCCCCACCAGCTCCGTCATGGGGATGAAGCGGCCATGCGCCGGACGCCACACGTGCACCTGCGCGTTGGCGATGTCGAACCACCAGCCGTGCAGCCGCAGCTTGCCCGCCGCCACGCGCTCCTTCACGAGCGGGTAGGAGGCCACGTGCTCCAACTGCTGGAGCACGTTGAGCTGCGAGAGGCGGTCGTAGTCCGGAAGGTCCTCCCCCAGCTTGCTTCCGGCCTTGAACGTCTTGAGCGACTCGTTGCCGTGCGAAAGCCACGCCGACAGGTTCGGCGCGCCGGGCACCTGACCGCCCGCGAGCAGCGCCTTCATGGCGCCGCAGCTCGAGTGGCCGCAGATGACCACGTCCTGGACCTCCAGGTTGGCGATGGAGAACTCGAGCGCCGCGGCCTCGGACTGGTCGCCCGTGGAGACGCCCTGCGCGTCCGACGCGGGCACCATGTTGCCCACGTTGCGCACGACGAACAGGTCGCCGGGGTCCGTGGACACCATGAGGTTGGGCACCAGCCGGCTGTCCGAGCAGGAGATGAAGAGACAATCCGGAGACTGACCCTTCGCCAGCCTGGCGAACACGTCCCGGTAGGCGGGCCGGCTCTTGAGCTGGAAGTCCAAGAGACCACGAATGAGCTTCTTCATCGGGCACCTTCTGAGGCGAGAGTGTTGTTGGGAACCTGGTGACCCAGGACAGGACTCGAGGTCTTGGACGTCCCGCTGCGGACCCAGACCTCCTCGAGCGACTCCATGACGACCGAGCCGCCCGTCTTGCGATGCGTGTCACTCCAGCTTTCGATGGCCTCGAAGCCCGAGTGGTCCAGCGTATCCACGGCCAGGTCCACGCGGACCTTGCTCCCCGCGGGCACCTGCGCCAGCGCCATGGACAGACGGGGGACACCCACGAAGGTGAGCGAGCCGGACACCTGGACGAGGTACTCGTCCTGCACCTGCTTCACGTCTACCTTCACGCTGCCCAGCCGCCACAACAACCGCAGGATGGCCACCAGCAATCCCAGGCCGATGCCCGCCAGCAGGTTGATGCCGACGACGCCCGCCACCGTCACCGCGTACACGAGCACCTCGCCGCGCTTCTGCAGCTCGCGGATGTGGTGCAGGTTGACCAGCTTGGTGCCGACGACGACGAGCAGACCGGCCAGCACCGTCAGCGGCACCAGGCCCGCCACCGAGCCGAGCGTGGTGACGAAGAGCAGGAGCCACAGGCCGTGCATGACGGCCGACCAGCGCGACTTCGCGCCCGCGGCGAGGTTGGCCGCGCTGCGCACGATGACGCCGGTGATCGGCAGGCCGCCGATGAGACCCGACACCGTGTTCGCCACGCCCTGCGCGAACAGCTCCTTGTCCAGGTTGGCCCGGGGGCCCGTGTGCATCTTGTCCGTGGCCACCGCGCACAGGAGCGACTCCGCGCTCGCCACCAGCGCCAGCGACAGCACCGCCGCGATGAACGTGCCCCAGCTTCCCGCCGCGGGCAGCGCCGGCAGCTGGATGCTGCTGAACACGTTCTCCGGCAGCTGCACGCGCGCCACGTCCGCGCCCCAGAACACCGAGACCGCCGTCGCGCCCACCACCGCCACCAGCGGCGCGGGCACCAGCTTCAGCTTGCCCTTGCCGATGAACGGCCACACCACCATCAACCCGATGGTGACCAGGCCCAGCAGCGCGGCCGGGCCGTGCAGCCCGATGAGCTGCTCGGGCAGCTCCTTGATGTTCTGCCAGGCGCTCGACTGGGGACTGCCGCCCAGCACGATGTGGATCTGCCCCAGCACGATGAGGATGCCGATACCGGCCAGCATCCCGTGAATCACCGCGGGGGAGATGGCCAGCGCCGCGCGCGCCACCTTCAGCCCACCAAAGGCCATCTGCAGCAGGCCCGCGGCGGCCACCGCGGCGCACGTCATCGCCAGGCCCATGGTCTGGATGAAGCCGAACACCATCACCGCCAGGCCGGCGGCGGGGCCGCTCACCTGCATCGGCGCGCCGCCCAAGAGGCCCACCACCACGCCGCCCACCACGCCGGCGATGAGGCCCGACACGATCGGCGCACCGGAGGCCAGGGCGATGCCCATGCACAACGGCAACGCCACCAGGAACACCACCAAGGAAGCGGGCAGGTCAGCGGCCAGGTTCTTCCAGGCCGAGCCAGCGTTCCCATGACTCGTCGACATCGCCATACACCTCCACGAGAAGACGCCACCGGGGGTGGCGCACGCTGAGTCTCGCGGCGCGTCATGGCAATGAATGTGCCACGCACCAACCCCTTGGATTCACATGCGAATCCCCCATCAAGGGAGGGCGGGCGATGAAAGGAAACTTCAGTGGCCGGGGGCCGACTTCAAGAAACTTGAGCAAGGAACTTGAAGTCCCCTGCCCCGGGCGGCCGCCGTGGGACGGCGGCTCAGGACTCCTCGAGCTTGCGCAGGAAGGTGGGATACGACAGGCCCAGGGCCTTGGCGGCCTCCATGCGGCGGCCCTCCAGCCTGCCCAGCACGTGCTTCACGTAGAGCCGCTCCACCTCGTCGAGCGTGCGGGGGCCTCCGGAGACGACGAAGGCGTCCGGGTCCACCGCGGCGGGGCCCTGGTTGCCGCGGGGCTCCAGCGCCTGGAGCTCCAGCGCGGGGCCGGACTCGAGCACCAGCGCGCGCTCGAGCACGTTGCGAAGCTCGCGCACGTTGCCCGGGAAGCGGTAGCGCTCCAGGCGGGCCTTCGCCGCGCTGGAGAAGTCCACCGGCCTGCGCCCCAGCTCCGCGCACAGCTCCACCAGGAGCGACTCCGCCAGCGGCAGCACGTCCTCGCGCCGCTCGCGCAGGGGCGGAATCTCCACGCGGAAGACGCTGAGCCGGAAGTAGAGGTCCTCGCGGAAGCGCCCCTCGGCCACCTCGCGCGTGAGGTCGCGGTTGGTGGCCGTCACCACGCGCGCGTTGCTCGTCAGCTCCGTCGTCCCGCCCAGCCGCCGGAAGGCGCCCTGGTCCAGGAACGTGAGCAGCTTGGCCTGCAGGCTCAGCGGCAATTCGCCAATCTCGTCGAGGAAGAGGATGCCGCCGTCGGCCACCTCCACCAGCCCGCGCCGGGCCGCTCGCGCGTCGGTGAAGGCGCCCCGCTCGTGGCCGAACAGCTCGCTCTCCACCAGCGCCGACGGCAGCGCCGCGCAGTTGACGTGCACGAAGGGCCCCTGCCCGCCCTGCACGTTGTGCAGGTGGCGCGCGAGCACCTCCTTGCCCGCGCCCGTCTCGCCGGTGATGAGCACCGGGCTGCGCGGCGCGGTGGCGATGCGCTCGATCATCTGCAGCGCCTCCACCATGGCCGGCGCGCGCGGACGCAAGAGCCGACGCCGCCCGCCCAGCTCGCTCTCCGCCTGGCGCAGCCGCTCGTGCAGCTGCAGGTCCTGCGCGGCCCTGCGCGCGCGCAGCACCAGGTCGTCCAGCTCCACGGGCTTGGACAGGTAGTCGCGCGCGCCCTGCTTGATGGCGTCCACCGCGCTGGCGATGTCGCCGTGCGCCGTCACCATCATCACCGCCGTGTCCGGGAACTGCGCGCGCAGCTCCGGCAGGAAGTCGATGCCGTCCCCGTCCGGCAGGCGCCTGTCGAGCACCACCACCTCGGGGGCCTGCCGGGCGAGCGCCGCGCGCGCGTCATGGAGCGAGTGCGCCAGCGTCACGCGGAAGCCCTCGTGACGCAGCACGGTGGCCGCCAGCGAGGCGAAGGTCCGGTCGTCATCCACCAGCAACAGATGGGTGCTCATGAGGTGCGCTCCAGGGGCAACCGCAGCGTGAAGAGGCTGCCCTGTGGACGGCGGGTATAGGTCAGGCTTCCACCATGTGCCTCCACGGACGTGCGCGCCATGGGCAACCCCAGGCCCACGCCCTTGGCCCGTCCGGTGGCGAAGGGCTCCCACAGCCGGGGCTCCAGCCGGGGGTCCACCCCGCCCGCGTTGTCCTCCACCACCAGCACCGCCTCCGGGCCCTCGCGCGACAGGCTCACCGACACCCACGGCGAGGGGCGCAGGCCCGTGTCCTTCGCCACCGCGCCCGCCTCCACCGCGTTGCGCACCAGGTTGTCCACGGCGGACACCAGCAGCGCCGCGTCCCCCTGCACGGTGAGATGCTCCTCCAGCGACGTGCGCAGCTCCACCGTCTCCGACTCCGGCAGCATGCGCACCGACTGCAGCGCCTCTCCCACCAACAGATGCAGCTCGCAGCTGCGGCGCAGCGCGGCACGCGGCGCGCCGAACGACAAGAGCGAGCGCGCCAGGTGCCCCAGCCGCTCCACCTGCGAGCGCAGGCCGATGACGGGCAGCTCGCTGCCCGCGGGCGTGGTCCTCAAGACCGACAGCGCCGCCTGGATGCCGTTGAGCGCGTTCTTCACCTCGTGGGCGATGAGCGCGGCCGCCGTGCCCAGCGCCGCCATGGTCTCCTGACGACGCAGCCGCTCCTCCGCCGCGAGCAGCGAGCGGTAGGAGTGACGCAGCAGGACGAGGAACAGGCCCAGCGTGCAGGTGAGCAGCGCGATGTGGAAGGCGAGCTGGCGCAGGAAGCGCGAGCGCAGGCCCGCGGTGGCGGACTGCTCCTCCTCGAGCACCACCAAGAGCAGCTCGCTGCGTCCCACCCACGCCGCGGCCCCCATCAGCCGGGTGCCCTCCAGCATCAGCGGCCCGGGCGCCTTCGCCAGGGCGCGCAGCGACTGCGAGAAGTCCTCCGCGTGGCTGAAGGTCGCCGACGGCAGCAGCAGCCGCCCGCGCGCGTCCATCAGGAACAGCGCCGTCTCCTCCGTGGCGCGCGTGGGCAAAGCCTCCGTGCGCACCTCGCCGAGCAGCACCCCCTTGAGCTGGCCTTCGCTCATCATGGGCACCGCCACCACCAGCGGGCCGCCCTCGCCCTCCAGCAGGTCGATGGTGGGCGCCTTCCTCTCCACCATGCGCTGGAACCAGGGCCTGCGGGTGATGGGTGTCGCGCCCAGGGACATGCCGGGCGGGTCGCTCCACACGCGCTCCCCCTTGGGGCCCAGCAGCGCCACGCCCTCCGAGAAGAGCGACGAGTGGTAGAAGGCGCTGTCGAGCAGCGCCTGCTCCGCCGGGGACGCGCCGTCCTCGGGCAGCAGCATGGGATGGCCCGCGACGCGCGCCAGCTCCGCCTCCAGCAGCAGCAGGTGGACCCCCAGCGCGTCCGCCTGCACCCGGGCCTGGTTGGACAGGTGGCCGAGCAGCTCCTCCCGCGCGTTGTCCACATCCTCGAGGTAGCCGAGGACGGGGCTCGTCAGCGCCACCACGCCCACCAGGCCCAGCCCCAGGAGCGCCGAGCGGCCCCCCCGCCGCTGCTCCTGCGCCAGCTGCCCCGGCGTGGGCGTCAGCGTGGGCACCGGCAGGTGGCGCAGGGGCGCGGTGGAGGGTGGCGCGGGAGGCGGTTCGGGCGGGGTCATGGCGTGCTCGCCCCGCCGTTGTGGCACAGCCCCCGCGCCTGGGGAACCGACAACGCGCGGGCGTCAGCCCGCGCTCACTCCAGGTCCTCGCGACGCCGCAGGTCCCCCGTGGGTGGCGGCGGCGCCAGGCTGGCCGCCTCCCCTCCGCCGCGCATCCTGTCCAGCACCTGACGCGCCCGGTCCGGCTTCACCTCGCCCTCCTGCACGAGCAGCGCGGCGATGGCCTCCACCCACTCGGGCGGCGCGCCCACGCTCGAGGCCACGGTGCGCGCATGCACCGCCATGTGGCCCCGCTGCACGCCCGCCGCGCCCAGCTCGCGCAGCGCCGCCAGGTTCTGCGCCAGCCCCACCGAGACGAAGATGCACGCCAGCTCCCGCGCATTGGGCCGCCCCAGCAGGGTGAGCGCCGACTGGACGCCGGGGTGCGACTGGAGGGTGCCGCCCACGGTGCCCAGCGCCAGCGGCAGCTGGAGCTCGCCCACCAGGTTGCCGGCCTCCCTGCGCCACACCGACAGCGGACCGTAGCGCCCCCGGAGGGCCGCGAACGCGTGCGCGCCCGCCTCGATGGCGCGCCAGTCCTGCCCCGTGGCGAGCGCGAGCGCGTCGATGCCGTTCATGATGCCCTTGTTGTGCGCGGCCGCCCGGTACGGGTCCGCCTGGGCGAAGCGGCTGGCCTGGACCACGCCCTCCGCCACCTCGGTGCCGGACAACCCGAAGTCCCCCAGCGTCCGCTCGGGGATGGAACAGCGCGCGCGCGCCAGGCACTGGGCCGACAGGTGCGTCAGGGCGCGCACGTACACCTTGCCCCCGGTGAGCTGCTCGATGCGCGGCGCGAGCGTCTCCATCATCGAGTCCACCACGACCGCGCCCTGCGACTCCCGCGTATCGACGTGCACGTGCACCACGAGCAGCGGATCCATCCCGGGCTCCGGCGAGGGCAACAGCCGCACCTCCACCTCCCGCGCCCCTCCGCCTTCCTCCGCCAGCTGGGGATGCAGGCTGTTGGCCAGCGCGAGCAGCTCCGTGCGCGCCTCCAGGACGCGCGCCATGGCGAAGCTGGGCGGCCCGAAGCGGGTGACCTGGATCTGACCGAGCATCAGCGACGGGTCCGCCTCCGCGAGGAACCCACCCGCCTCTCCCACCAGCTTCGCCGCGAAGGAGGCGGCCGTGATGACCGACGGCTCCTCCACCACCATGGGCACCGCGTAGGCGCGCCCGTTGACCTTCAGGTGGAGCCCCAGGCCCAGGGGCAGGCTGAACAGCCCCACCGCGCTCTCCACCGCCGACAAGGTCGTCTGCATCCGGGGGCCCTGCTCCCCGGTGAGCCCGCTCAACGCCTCCGCGTCCAACCCCAGCTCCACCCCCACCCGCTCGCGACGCTCCTCCAGCGACAACCGCTGGAAGCCCGCGAATACGGACTGGGTGGACCTGTCACCACGAACGCCCTGCGTATCCAGAAACTCATCCGTCATCAATCACCTCACACCATGACAATCCCTCTCAAATGAGTCACGCGCAACCCACGAGCAACATGACACATCACCACCCCCCGGGGACCATTGTCGCACCGCGGACATCCGCGCCCCCATGCGGTTCGTCAGCCCACAGAGACATTGAACCCAGGCACAAGGAACCCCGCCCCCGAGCGATGGACCGGGTCTCATGGACGATTCCTTGCATCCAGCATTTGCAACCGCCCCGCATTTATCCCGGGGCCCCATCCTCCCCGCCCGCACTCCGGCCCGCATGCAATCCGTCTGTCTTTCACAAAGCCTTGCAGCCCGCGCTGATTCCGCACCGTGAAACACGTGCGGGCTGTCTTGCGCACGCGGGCCACGGCCGCGAGGAAGACCTCCGGCCCCACCGGACCTGTCTTGAGTAATGGGGTCGGGCCGGCGGACGAAGGACCCCTCGGTCCCAGGCCATTGTCACATTCTCGTCAGGACGCCCCGGCCCGCATTCCTGGCGGCTCGCCCGCCCTGGCGTCCGCCCGCATCACACAATCGTTGCAAACGCGTCACGTGCATGGAAATCGGGCCGCGCAGACTCCGGGCGCCATGGCCCACGTCCTCATCGTCGACGACGAACCCGATCTCGCCCAGCTCATCGACTTCAACCTGCGCGACTCCGGCTTCTCCACCCAGCTCGCAGGCACGGGCGAGGCCGCCCTCGTCGCGGCCCGGGAGAAGCCCCCCGAGCTCGTGCTGCTGGACCTGATGCTGCCCGACATGTCCGGCATCGATGTCTGCCGGCAGCTGCGCGCCCAGTCCCCGTCCCGCGAAGTCCTCATCGTCATGCTCACCGCCAAGGGCGAGGAGGCGGACCGCATCCGCGGCTTCGAGGTCGGCGCGGACGACTACGTCGTCAAGCCCTTCAGCGTCCGGGAGCTGGTCCTCCGCCTCAAGGCCATCCTGCGCCGGGGCGGCACGCCGCAGACCACCGCGGAGACGGCGCCCCTGGCCCTGGGCGCGCTCAAGCTGGACCTGTCCGCCCACCGCTTCTACGTGGAGGACAAGGAGGTCCCCCTCACCGCGCTGGAGTTCCGGCTGCTCGGCCACCTCATGACGCGCACGGGCCGGGTCCAGACGCGCGAGCAGCTCCTCGAGGAGGTGTGGGGCCTGTCCTCGTCCCTGGAGACGCGCACCATCGACACCCACGTCATGCGCCTGCGCGACAAGCTGGGCCCGGCGCGCACCCTGCTGGAGACGGTGCGCGGGGTGGGCTACCGCATCGTCGACCCGGCCCACTGACTTCGTGACACGGATGTCACACAAGGGACCCGAAACAGCCACGGACGTTACCTAGAAGCCAGTTTCGTGACCCTCCCGAAACCCTCCTCGATGCGTCTCGTCACCACCTTCCTCACCCTCTGCGTGGCGTCCGGCCCGGCCCTGGCCCAGGAGCCCGCGTCACCGCCGGCCGAGGCGTCCGCCCCCCAGGTGCCCTCCGCCGACGCCCAGGCGCCCGCCGAGCCGCCCCCCGCCGACAGCGCGCCGGCGGACGCGGACCTGGACGAGCGGATGACGAACGCCGAGGGGAAGGTGGCCGCGCTGGAGGAGCAGAACGCGGAGACGAAGGTGGACCTGTCCGCGCTCAAGAAGCTGAAGATTTCGGGCTACGTCCAGGGGCGCTACCAGTACCAGCAGAGCCTGGATGACAGCGGCTCGGGCGGCTTCAGCCGCTTCACCGTGCGCCGAGGCCGCCTCAAGACGACGTACACCACGGACTGGTCCCAGCTGATGTTGCAGTTCGACGGCGTGCCCACCACGGGCGTCACCGTGCGCGACGCGGAGGCCACGCTCTACATCCCGGGCACCCACCAGCAGTTGGGCCTGACGCTGGGCCAGATGAAGTGGCCCTTCGGCTACGAGGCCGTGCAGTCCTCCAGCGACCGCGAGATCCCCGAGCGCACCCGCGTGGTGCGCGCCTTCCTGCCCGACGAGCGGGACCGCGGCGTGAAGTTCGCCGGCAACTTCCTGGACGGGAAGCTCCACTTCAGCGGCGGCGTGTTCGACGGCGACGGCATCTTCAACCAGGGCTACGTCGGCTCCGACAACGACAAGGAGAAGGACGCCATCGGCCGCGCGGGCTTCGACCTGGGCTGGGTGTCCGGCGGCATCTCCGGCTGGTACGGCCACACCATCACCAAGGGCCCCACGGACACCTACCGCAAGGCGTACACGCGGGATCGTCTGGCACTGGACGCCCAGCTCTACCTGGACGTGCTGCCCTTCGGGGCCACGGCCATCAAGGGCGAGTACATCACCGGGCGCTCGTACTGGAAGAGCTCTGGCGACGTGAAGATTGAACAGCCGGGTGTGCCCGCCAGCGGCTGGTACGGGCTCATCGTCCAGAACATCGGCCTGACGGACGCGGTGGCTGTCCGCTACGACTTCTTCGACCCGGAGAACGGCCGCAAGAACACGGTGACGGACGGACGCCCGGCCAGCACCAACTCGGTGGGCACCCTGGCCGTCGCCGTCCTCCACTACTTCGGCGAACACTTCAAGGTCACCGCCGCCTACGAGATGCCCGTGACGTCCGCGCCCGGCGCCCCGAAGGACCCGCACGACAACCTCTTCACGCTTCAGATGCAGGCTCGCTACTAGGCCCTACCTTCCCACCGACCCACAACGCTTCGTCAAGGAGCTGACCACCATGAAGACTTTCATTGGTTCACTCATCGCGGGCCTGCTGCTCGCCCTCCCGCTCTCCGCCCATGCGGGCAACGTCACCGTGAAGGGCTCTGACACCATGGTCATCCTCGGGCAGCGATGGGCCGAGGAGTTCATGAAGAAGACGCCCGCCACCAAGGTGCAAGTGACGGGCGGAGGCTCCGGCGTGGGCCTGGCCGCGCTGCAGAACGGCACCACCGAAATCGCCATGTCCAGCCGCGAAATCAAGGACGCGGAGAAGCAGAAGCTGCGCGCGCGCTACAACACCACGGGCCAGGAGATTCCCGTCGCCAAGGACGGCGTCACCTTCTACGTCAACGAGGGCAACCCCGTGACGGCCCTCACCGTGGAGCAGCTGCGCGGCATCTACGTGGGGGATGTCACCAACTGGAAGCAGGTGGGCGGCCCCGACGCGCCCATCATCATCTACTCGCGCGAGAACTCCTCGGGCACCTACGTCTTCGTCAAGGACCACGTCCTGGACGGCGAGGACTACGCCGCCTCCGCCCAGACACTGCCGGGCACCGCCGCCGTGGTGAACGCCGTCTCCAAGGAGAAGAACAGCATCGGCTACGGCGGCTCCGCCTACGCCAAGGGCATCAAGGAGCTGAAGATCAAGAAGGGCAACGAGGAGATCTCCCCCTCGGCCGAGAACATCAAGACGGGCAAGTACCCGCTGTCGCGCGACCTCTACTTCTACCTGCGCAACAAGCCCGCCGGAGACGCGAAGGCGTTCATCGACTTCGCGCTGTCCCCGGAAGGCCAGGCCGTCGTCACGAAGGTCGGCTACTTCCCGGTGAAGTGACGCCGGGCCGTCACACGAATGTCACGCGAGGCTGGAGGCCACATGGATAGACAGGCCGTCATGGAGCAGGGTCTCACTCAGCCTCTGGTCGCGCCCTCGCTGTCCCCGGCCGCGCGGCGACGGCAGCTCAAGGAGAAGGCCATCGCGGGGTTCATCACCCTGATGGCCTTCACCGGCATCGCGGCGCTCATCCTCATCCTCATCTTCGTGGCCAAGGAGGCCCTGGCCCTCTTCACCCAGGCCGAGGCCCGACACGAGGCCAGCCTGTCGAAGATGTTCCTGCCGCAGGAGGTCCCCCCCGGCCGCCCGCCCTTCCGCTGGCAGCCGGTGTCGAAGCTTCCCAAGGTCAGCATGATTCCGCTGTTCGTCGGCACGCTGAAGACGACGGTGGTCTCCATGCTCGTCGCGGTGCCGCTGGGCGTGTTCGGCGCGCTGTTCGCCGCGGAGTTCGCGCCCCGCCGCCTGCGGGAGTTGCTCAAGCCCGTCATCGAGCTGCTCGCGGGCATCCCCTCCGTCGTGCTCGGCTTCTTCGCGCTGATGGTGATGTCCACCGTCATCAAGGACGTCTTCGCCTTCGACCGGCCGCTCAACGCCATGGTGGCGGGCCTGGGCCTGGCGCTCGCCATCGTCCCGGTCATCTTCACCGTGTCCGAGGACGCGCTCACCGCGGTGCCGCGCAGCTACCGCGAGGCGTCGCTCGCGCTCGGGGCCACGCCCTGGGAGACGGCCTGGAAGGTGGTGCTCCCCGCCGCGGCCCCCGGCATCCTCGCCGCCTGCGTGCTGGGCTTCGGGCGCGCCATCGGTGAGACGATGATCGTCCTCATGGCCTCCGGCAACGCGGACGTCATCTCCTGGAGCCTGGGGGACTCGGCGCGCTCCTTGTCGGCCACCATCGCCGCGGAGATGGGCGAGGTGGTGGTGGGCAGCCCGCACTACTCGCTGCTGTTCTTCATCGGCGTGCAGCTCTTCCTGTTCACCTTCGTCCTCAACCTGCTCGCCTCCACGTGGACCCGGCGGGTGGTGAAGAAGCTCACCGGAGGTGCGGCGTGACGCCCGGCACCCGCCGCGCCGTGGGCCTCGCGCTCACGTCGCTCACTGGACTCGCCGCGTTCGTCATCGTCGCGGTGCTGGCCATCATCCTCTTCAACGTGGTGGAGAACGGCGCCGGGGGCGTCACCTGGACCTTCCTCACCCAGCCGCCCGAGGACGGGATGATGGCGGGCGGCATCTTCCCCGCCATCTTCGGCACCGCCGCGCTCACCCTCCTGATGACGCTCGCGGTGATGCCGGTGGGCGTGCTCACCGCGGTGTACCTGCACGAGTACGCGCCCCCGAACTCCCTCTTCGCCCGCGTCGTCCGCGTGGCGGTGGTGAACCTGGCGGGCGTGCCCTCCATCGTGTTCGGCCTGTTCGGCCTGGGCTTCTTCATCCTCTTCGTGGGCCAGGGCATGGACCGGGCGCTCGGCCACGAGGAGATGTACTGGGCCCAGCCCGGCATCCTCTGGGCGTCGCTGACGCTCGCGGTGCTCACGCTGCCCGTGGTCATCGTCTCCACCGAGGAGGCGCTGCGCGCGGTGCCCATGGACCACCGCACCGCGAGCCTCGCCCTGGGCGCCACCCAGTCCCAGACGCTGGCGCGGGTGGTGCTGCCGGGCGCGCTGCCGGGCATCCTCACCGGCGCGGTGCTGGCCATCTCCCGCGGCGCGGGCGAGGTGGCGCCCATCCTCTTCACGGGCGCGGCCTACTTCCTGCCGGACCTGCCCTCGCACCTCAACTCGCAGTTCATGCACCTGGGCTACCACACGTACGTGATGGCCACGCAGTCGCCGGACGTGGAGGCCACCCGTCCCCTGCTCTACGCGACGGTGCTGGTGCTGCTGCTGCTCACGTTCGCCCTCAACCTGGTCGCGGTCATCATCCGGACCCGCACGCGCCGCAAGGCCGCGGGCGCCCACTGACGGTACACGCCCTCCATGTCCCTCACGCCCAACGCTCCCCGCCCGAAGATGGAGGCCCGCGAGCTGACGCTCCGGTACGGCGCCAAGGAGGCCATCAAGAAGGTCTCCCTGGCCATCCAGGACCGGCGCGTCACCGCCCTCATCGGCCCGTCCGGCTGCGGCAAGTCCACCTTCCTGCGCTCGCTCAACCGGATGAATGACCTGATTCCGGGCGCCAACCACACCGGCACCATCCTGCTGGACGACACGGACATCCACGACCGGAGCGTGGACGTGGTGGACCTGCGCCGCCGCGTGGGCATGGTCTTCCAGAAGTCCAACCCGTTCCCCAAGAGCATCTTCGAGAACGTCGCCTACGGCCTGCGCGTGGGCGGGATGAAGGACAAGGCGGCCCTGGCCCAGCGCGTGGAGAAGTCCCTGCGCGGCGCGGCCCTGTGGGACGAGGTGAAGGACCGGCTGCACGAGAGCGCCCTGGGCCTGTCCGGCGGCCAGCAGCAGCGGCTGTGCATCGCCCGCGCGATGGCGGTGGAGCCCCAGGTGCTGCTGATGGACGAGCCCGCGAGCGCGCTGGACCCCATCGCCACGGCCAAGATCGAAGAGCTCATCCACGAGCTGAAGGCGACGTACACCATCGCCATCGTCACCCACAACATGCAGCAGGCCGCCCGCGTGAGCGACAGGACTGCTTTCTTCTACATGGGTGAGCTGGTGGAGTGCGGGCCCACCGAGCAGATCTTCACCAACCCGCGCGAGAAGCGCACCGAGGACTACGTCACCGGGAAGTTCGGGTGAGCGCAGAGAAGGGATTGTCGCAGATGCCGTTGACCCACACGGACAAGGCGTTCGAGCAGGACCTGAGGGACTTGCGCGAGAAGCTCCTCGCGATGGGGGCCAAGGTGGAGGGCCTCATCGTCCAGAGCATGCGCGCCCTCACGGACCGCGACAGCGCCCTGGCGGAGAAGGTCGTCGCGGCCGACAAGGACGTCAACCGGCTGGAGGTGGAGATCGACGAGCTGTGCCGGCGAATCCTCGCGCTGCGCCAGCCGGCCGCCAGTGACCTGCGCCTCATCACCACGGCCCTGAAGATCGTCACCGACCTGGAGCGCATCGGCGACCTCGCCGTCAACATCGCCGAGCGATCCATGGACCTGAACCAGGTCCCTCCGCTGGCGCCCTACGTGGACACGCCCAAGCTGGCGGAGCTGGCCCAGCAGCAGGTGAAGCGCTCCCTGGATGCCTTCGTGTCCAACGACGTGGCGAAGGCGGAGGAGGTGCTCCAGGGGGATGACCTGCTGGATGCGCTGTTCCTCAAGATCTTCAACGAGCTGCTGGCGTACATGATGGAGGACTCGCGCAACATCCGGCGGGCCACCGCGCTGATGTTCATCGCCAAGCACCTGGAGCGCATCGGCGACCACGCGCTGAACGTGGCGGAGATGGTCGTCTACATGGTGCGGGGCAAGGACATCCGCCATCCGCGCAGCCGCAACCTGGGCGATTAGCCGGACGGCTTCACCGCGCCGTCACGTGGAATTGGCCCGGGCGCCCCGGGCGCTCCCCACTCCTGACGCGCGGGCCCCCTAGCGTGGCAACCGGTCGCGCGATGCCCGCGCGCCAGTCCCCGGGGACCGCCCGCGCATGTCGCTCGCCTCCGCCCTCCTGCTGTTCGCCGCCTCTTTCGGCCTCACCGCGCTCGCCGTCCAGTACGTGCTGGTGCTCCGCCACCGCCGGGAGGCCCCCCGGGCCCTCCCCTCCGGCGCCGCGTGGCCCGCCATCTCCATCCTCAAGCCGCTGTGCGGCGCGGATGACGACCTGGAGACCAACCTCAAGCACTTCGCCCACCTGGACTACCCCGGCGCCTACGAGGTCGTCCTGGGCGTCAAGGACACCCGCGACGCGGCGTACCCCGTGGCGTGCGAGGCGGTGCGCCGCTGGCCCGGCGTCATGCGCCTGGCGCTGCAGGAGGGCGCCCCCGGCCTCAATCCGAAGGTGAACCAGCTCATCACCCTGGCGGACCGGGCCCGGTACGACCTCTTCGTCATCAGCGACAGCAACACGCGGGTGGCGCCCGGCTACCTGGAGGAGATCGCCGCGGGCTTCGCGGACCCGACGGTGGGCTGCGTGACGCACCCCGTCTCGGGCATCGGCGAGAGGAGCCTGGGTTCGCTGCTGGACAACCTCTACCTGACGTCCAGCGCGGCGGCGGGGATGATTGGCGCCAAGCGCCTGGCGGACCAGGACATCGTCGTGGGGAAGTCCATGGCGCTCAAGCGCGCGGACGTCGACGCGCTGGGCGGCTTCTACTCGGTGCGCGACGTGCTCGCGGAGGACTTCGTCATCGGCCAGTGGGTGACGCGCAAGCTGGGACGCCGCGTCGTGGTGGCGCGTGCTCCCGTGTACAACGTGTCGCTGGGCAAGAGCGTGCGCGCCTTCTTCCAGCGCTACCTGCGCTGGAGCGTCATCCACCGGACGGCCGTGACGCCGTCCACGTATGTCGCGCAGTCGCTGCTCAACCCCGCGCCGCTGGCCGTGGCGGGCGCGCTGGTGAGCCCCTGCCTGGAGTCGGTGACGCTGGCCACGCTCGTCGTGCTCGGCAAGGTCCTGGTGGACCTGGGCGCGTTTCGCGCGCTGCGTCCCCAGCCGGTGTCATGGCGCGCCGCGCCGGCGGTGCTGCTCAAGGACGCGCTGCTGTTCGCCGCGTGGTGGCACGGCGTGTTCTGCCGCACGGTGGACTGGCGCGGGACGCGGCTTCGCGTGGGCCCGGGCACCCGCCTCTTGCCGCCGCGCGCGCGCGTGTCCACGGCGGACGCGGCGCTGGCCCCTCGGGACGAGTGGGTCGCCGGCTGATGCACAGGTGTTTCATCACGCTCGCGACGGATTCACGTGGCGGACGTGAAGCCGACGCGGTCGATGCCTACGTTGCTGTGCATGCCCCCAAGGACGTTGGCGCACCTTTCGGATCTGCACCTGGACCTGAGCCCGGCCAGTGACGCCCAGGCCCGGGCGCTCGTCGCCGCGCTCCAGGCGAACCGCGCGGACCACGTGGTGGTGACCGGTGACTTGACGCACCAGGGCTCGCACGAGGAGTACCGTCGCTTCCTCGACATCTTCTCGCCGCTGTTGGACACCGGACGGCTCACGCTCATCCCCGGCAACCACGACCGCCCTGGCGAGGACGTGGGCGGCGGCTGGATGGACGGCCTGAAGGTCCGCACCGTGGAGCGCCCCGGGCTGTATCTGGTGTGCGTGGACTCCACCGGCGAGCACAACCGCAACTACTTCGCGAGCCACGGCGAGCTGTCGCTCGAGACGGTGGAGCAGGTGGAGAAGGCGCTCGGCCGCGCCCCCAAGGACGCGCTGGTGGCGGTGCTGGTGCACCACCACGTGCTGCCCCTGCCCGAGGAGAGCTTCCCGGAGCGGCTCGCCACGCGCATGGGCTGGCCCCACGCGTCCGAGCTGTCCCTGGGCGCGGAGCTGGTGGCGCGCATCCAGGGCAGGTGCGACCTGGTCCTCCACGGCCACCGCCACCACCCCAACGAGACGGTGGTGGACACGGCCCATGGCCGCCCCTTGCGCGTCTTCAACGCGGGCAGCTCCACCGACCTGGGGCGCTTCCGGCTGCTCCAGCACTCGGAGGGTCGCCTGCTGAGCGAGCCGGTGTGGTGCCACTCCACCCAGCCGGAGCGTCCGCGCACGGCCAGCCACAACGTGCGCCCCGCGCTGCAGTACCTCGTCACCCAGCTGGGCATGGCCCTCTTCTGATGTCCGCCCGCCCGCTCTGCGAGCGGAAGCCATTCCACCGGGGGAAGCGAATGGCCCGGGGGCGCGGTGGGGTTCTTCCCATGTTGGGGAGGATGCTTGGCGCGACTGGACACCGATGACGGCTTGAGAAGAGTGCTGGTGGTCGACGACGACGCGGACTGGCGGGAGTTCCTGCGGCTCAGCCTGGAGGAACTGGGGTATGACACGATGGAGGCGGCCGACGGCCAGGAGGCCCTGGACAGCCTCCGGCGCGGTGAGCGCTTCGAGGTCATGCTGCTGGACCTGAACATGCCGGGCATGAGCGGCCTGGAGGTCGTGGAGAAGCTCGAGCGGCTGCCACGAGGGCCCCACCCCCGGGTGGTGTTCCTGACCTCGGCGGCGGCCCAGGACGTGGGCATGGCCCTCTTGGCCGGCCCCCACTACTACCTGCCCAAGGGCGCCAGCCGGGACCAACTGTCTCTGCTCTTGCAGTCACTTGGTGGGTGAGCCGCCGGCCAACCGGGGATACGGTAGAGGGCTCCTGAGAGGAGGGCCGTCATCGCATCGGAGCTGCTCGTCATCTTGTTGCTCGTCCTGGCCAATGGCGTGTTCGCCGGGGCCGAGCTCGCCATCATTTCCATCCGAAGGACGCGGCTGAAGGAGCTGATGGAGCAAGGCAGTGGCTCCGCCAAGGCGGTGGAGGCCCTGCGGGCCAACCCCGAGCGGTTCCTCGCCACGGTGCAGATCGGCATCACCGTCATCGGCGCGACGGCGGCGGCCTTCGGTGGCGCGAGCATCGCCAACCGCCTGGCCCCGGTGCTGATGGAGCTGGGCCTGCCGGAGACGACGGCGGACGAGGTGGCCCTGGCCGCGGTGGTCGTCTTCGTGTCGTTCCTGTCGCTGGTGCTCGGGGAGCTGGTGCCCAAGTCGCTGGCGCTGCGCGCGTCCGAGCGCTACGGGATGCTCATCGGCCGGCCCCTGCTGGGCCTGTCGTGGGTGATGCGGCCGGTGGTGTGGTTCCTCACGGCCAGCTCCAACGTGGTGCTGCGGCTGTTCGGCGACAAGACGAACTTCACCGAGAGCCGGCTGTCCGCGGAGGAGCTCCAGGCGCTGGTGGAGGAGGCCGCGAAGCAGGGCTCGTTGGACCCGAAGGCGGGCGAAATCGCCTCGCGCGCGTTCGAGATGGGCGAGCTGACGGTGGGCGAGCTGATGGTGACGCGCGAGCAGATCGTCGCGCTGCGTCGCCACGCGAGCGCGGACGAGATTCGCCAGATGCTGCTGGAGCGCGGGCACTCGCGGATGCCGGTGTTCGAGGGTTCACTGGACAACATCGTCGGCTACGTCATCGCCAAGGACCTGCTCGCCGTGGCGTGGGAGGGGAACCTCATCGTCCTGGAGGACGTGCTCAGGCCGGCCTTCTTCCTGGTGGAGACGATGCGGGCCATGGACGCGCTGAAGGAGCTGCAGCGCCGTCGCATGCAGCTGGCCATCATCGTGGACGAGCGCGGCGGCGTGGTGGGCCTGGTGACGGTGGAGGACCTGGTCGAGGAGATGGTGGGCGACATCCTCAGCGAGTCGGAGACGCCCGAGGAGCTGGTGCGGCGCGAGAGCCCCGTGGCGGCGGTGGTGCAGGGCAGCGCGGCCATCCGCGACATCAACCGCGAGCTGGGGCTGGAGCTGGCCGAGGACGGCGACTACTCCACGGTGGCGGGGCTGAGCATCGCGCTGGCGGGCGGCGCCATCCCCGAGCCCGGCACCAAGCTGAAGACCAAGGACGGCCTGGAGCTGGAGGTGGTGGAGGCCTCGCCCCGGCGCGTGCGCACGGTGCGCATCTTCCTGCCGCCGCCCCAGCCGGAAGAAGGCGACAGCGCCTGAGGCCCGTGCTCACCCCGCGTCCATCAGCCCCAGGGTGAGCGCCTTCACCACGGCCTGGACCTTGTTGGTGGCGTTGAGCTTGAGCAGGGCGTTGCCGATGTGGAAGTTCACGGTGCGCTCGGAGATGTCGAGGATGGTGCTGATGTCCGCGGGCATCTTGCCCTCCCCCGTCCAGGGCATGCGCAACAGGTAGCCGCAGAAGTCGAAGCCCAGCGTGCGGGCCAGGGCGTCCACGCGCTCGAACAAGGCCTGCGCCTCATCCGCGCGCCGCGACGGCGGTCCGCTCGCCTCCCCCGTGGCCATCTGCCCTCCCTCCTCGTCGGAGCCAGGCTGGATGAGACCGACGATGAGTGGATGATATAGACAGCCCTACCCCAGCGGACCACCCTCGATGGCTGTCTTTGCCCCGCATGGGGCGCGCGCCTGGCCCGCACCGCGCATTCAGCGCGCGCGGAGGGCCTTGGCGAAGGTCGCGGTGATGATTTGAGGGCGGGTGATGGCGCTGCCCACGACGACCAGGTCCGAGCCGAGCCGCAAGGTCCGCGCGGCCTGCGCCGGCGTCGAGATGGCGCCCTCGGCCACCAGCGGGCAGCGCACCACGGCGGCGCGCAGCGCCCTCAGGTGTTCGAAGTCATCGTCGCAGAGGTGGCGCACGGCCGTCTCCCGGGTGAAGCCATACAGGCCGCTGGAGACACAGTCGAACCCCAGTTCCTGGGCGAGCGCGGCCTCGCGGACGGTGGCCACCTCCGCCATCAACGGGACGTCCGGGTAGCGGGCGCGGACCTTGCGGACCAGGTCCGGGAGCGACTCACCCTCCGGACGCCACCGCTCCGTCGCGTCGATGCCCACCAGCTGGGCGCCGGCGTCCACCACCTCGGCCACCTCCGCGAGCGTCGGGGTGACGCGCACCCTCGAGCCTGGATACTCGCGGAGGAGGACGCCGAGGAGCGGCAGGGGGACCTTCGCGCGAATCGCGGCAATCTCCGCGGGCCCGTTGGCGAGGAGGCCCTGCGCCCCGCCCCGGACCGCGGCGACGGCCATGGCGGTCATGAACGCGCTGCCATGGAGCGGCTCGCCGGGCAGGGCCTCGCAGGCCACCACGAGGCCTCCCTGGAGTTGTTGGAGCAGCCTCATCCGGAGACCCGCGCCCGTCGGCAGCCGAGCATCGCGGCGTGGGGCCTTCGCAGGTAGGCGTGCAGCGCGGGAGGGGCGTCCTCGACGCGGGCGAGCCCCGGGGGCCAGGGGTCGGCCCAGAACACGGGCCCGAAGCCCGCGTCTCGCAAGGCCTCCTCGATGGAATTCCTGGACCAGTACCAGGCGGTGACGTCTGCCTCCACGCCCGCGGCGCGCAGCTCGACTCGCAGCGCGCCTCCTTCCGCATGGGGCGTGTCCGAGACCAGCCGCAGGCCATAGGGAGCGTAGTAGTCCGGGTCGGGCGCGTGGTCGGGATGGAGCGGCAGCGCGAGCAGACGTCCTCCCGGGCGCAGCACCCGGGCCATGCTCGCGCACATCTGTCGCAGCTCGCTCCGCGTGGAGGCATACGGGAGGACGTACACGGCCAACACCAGGTCGAACCGCTGCTCCAGCTCGGGCGTCAGCCGAGACACGTATTCGATGCCGCGCTGCTCCTTCGCCCCCCCCGCTGCCGCGCGGCGCTCAGCATCCCCTCGGACGCGTCATGGCCCACCACCCGGCGGGCCCCTCGCCCGGCGAGCAGCCGGGAGTACAGCCCCGCGCCACAGCCGAAGTCGAGCACGTCGCTGCGCGTCAGGTCTCCCAGCGAGTGGAGCACCGAGGGCACCTCGATGTCCCGACGGAAGGGCCAGGGGGCGACGTCCTCGTAGAGGCTCGCCAGTTCGTCGAACTGGCGCTCTGCGGCGGTGGCGGACATCGACGACCTCCCGTGCGAAGGGTTCCCCTGAGTTAAAGCCAGACACCCCGGGTGGGAAACCTGTCAGGACTGACAGGATGGGCCCCTTCAGCGATGGCCGCGCCCCCGCCCTCGCGCCGGACGACGCCCGAGCCTCCGCGGCGAATCCCAGACACCCCGGGCGGGCGCCCGCTCTTTCTCGCCGTTTCAGACACCGTGATGCACGGCGGGTCCCAGGGGACACGGAATCTGGGCTTTACTGACTGGGACTCGGTTACACGAACAGCCTCGGTTGGGTGGAAACCACCCCTCGGTGAGTCATTGCGTGAATGATTTGACCCAGTTCAATACACCCACGCAAATGACCTAACGTGGGCATGCCTCATTGCGAGGCCATTGACCGGAGCCAGACATGACACGTGTATATGGATTCCCCGCGCTCGCGGCGCTGTTTCTCTTGGGCGGCTGCGATGGCAGCTCTTCCGAAGTGGGCGCGCCATCCTCCTTGCAGACACAGGAGTCGGCGGTAGGCGAATTGGACCTGGCGGTGGTGGATCTGGTGGCGTCCTGCCAGGCCACGGCGCTGACGCTGTCCGCGGCGGTGCAGAACCTGGGAGCCACCGGCATCGCCGGCTCGACGACGGCCATCTACGCAGGCGAGCCGGGCGCGGGCGGCACGCGCCTGGGAATCGTCAGCGTTCCCTTCCTGGTGGGAGGTGAGCGCTTCCCCTTCCAGCTCTCCTTCACGGTGCCGGAGGGGACGCAGCGGGTGGTGGTGGTCGCGGACGACGACGGCGTCTTCGACGAGGGGGACGAGGCGAACAACCGCGCCGCGTTCGACTTCCCGATTCCGTGTGCGACGAATCAGCTGCCGGTGGCGAGCTGCCAGGATGTCACCGTCCAGGCGGACGCGACGTGCCGGGGGCAGGCCTCCGTGGACCACGGCTCGTTCGACCCGGATGGCTTCCCGGGGCCGTTCAGCGTGAGCCAGACCCCCGCGGGCCCGTTCTCCCTGGGGACGACGCCTGTCCGTCTGGATGTGACGGATGGCGCCAGCACGAGCACCTGCTCCGCGACGGTGAAGGTGGTCGACGTCACGGCGCCCACGCCGGGCGCGAGCCGGGGCATCACCCTGACGCCCTCGGCGGGCTCCGACTACGTGCTGGTGTCGCTGGATGACTGCGCCCTGCCAGCCACGGACAACTGTGGCGGCACGCTGCCCCTGGCGCAGGCGGGCTCGCTGCTGCGCGTCACCTCCGACGAGCAGAACGACGCGCTGTCATTGCTGCGGCTGCTGGCCTGCGACGACATCAAGCTGAGCGCGGATGGCAAGTCCGCGATGGTGCGCGCGGAGGCGGCGCTGCTGGGCAACGGCCGCGTCTACACGTTCGTGTATGGCGTGTCGGACAACACGGGCAACCAGTCCGTGGGCTCCTGTCAGGTCCGCGTTCCCGCGCTGCTGGGCAACCCCGCCGTAGACTCGGGGGCCCGGTATTGCCAGGGCGAGGGCTGCCCCTCGGGGACGACGTACCCCGGGCTGCTCTGCTCGCTGCTGTAATGGATTGAGGTCGCGGCACCCCGCCCGGGGCTGTCCCGGGCGGGGTGCCGCGGCCCAATGACTCCGCAATCCCAGATTCCTGGGATGGGCCTGCCCGGCGCTCCTCGAATACCGTTGCATCCTCCCCAAGGAGGCACCCATGTCGACGAGGTATTGCATTGGAGCGGCACTGGGACTGCTGGTGACCATGGCCATGGGCTGTGGAGCGCCGTCTGCTGAAGATGTCGTCACGACGGAAGGCATCCAGGAGTCTTCGCAGGAGCTGTCGACCTGTACGGCGGCCTGCGCCACGGGGTCGGTGAGTTGTCCGTCGGGAACGACGGTCTGCTCCGCCCAGGACAACTCCGGGGTGACGTGCAACGGAACGTTCATCGCGTGTCCCACGACGCCCCCGGCGTGTGGCGACCTGCCGCGGTGCAGAGACCTGGTGGGAAGCGTCTGCGCCCCCGGCTCCAGGGAGCCGTGCTGCACGGCCTCGGGAGCTGAGAGCGTCTGCGTCTGCACCCTCAGTGGAATCCTGCGCTGCAACACTCTCTAGGCGGAGTCCGGGCGGCTTCGACTCGCCTCGAGGCTACTGCCGTGGAGTCGGCAGGGGCTCATCCGGGTGGATGATGGAGGGGCTCCGTCGGACATAGGCCCGGGCCCAGAGGTAGGCCCCGGCCCCCGCGGCCAGCAGGGCTCCCACGGCGCCCAGGAGCACCCATCGAGTCGTCCGCGTCATTCGAGTCCTCCAGGAGGACTCCCGACATGAGGAGCCTCCGTGCCTGCTCGACCCTAGGGCACGGAGGCTGCCGCGGGCCAGCCAGCAGTGTCCTCTCGCCAGCCCCAGGCCGAATGTGTGCTTGCGTCGGCCAGCAAGTTCGGCTACTTGTGCCCTCGCCGCAGCGGTTCTGCGCGATTAGCTCAGCTGGATAGAGCGTTGGCCTCCGGAGCCAAAGGCCGCAGGTTCGACTCCTGCATCGCGCGCAGGGACAACCGCCCGGTCTTCCTCAGGAAACTGATGGAGACCGGGCGGGAAATCCTGCCCCTCGAAAACGCTTGGCAAGGTTCTGGTGGCGAGCGGAGGAGCGGACAGCTCCAACCCCACTTCCAGCGTCCTCGCAGTCGCATCAATCAGGCAAATCGCGGATTGGAATCGACTCCATGCCCGTCCCAGGAAAGACGTGTCGCCCATCGAGCGCGGCGATGGTGGCAATCAGCCTCATGCTCGGGTGCGCATCCACGGAGCACTCGCGGTCAGGCATGAACGAGGCCTACGCTCAGGCCACCTGCATGGATACTGTGACGTGCTGCCTGCAACGCAGTGCAGGCAACCCGGAAGCCTGCGGCCTGACAGCCGCCGAAGCCAGCAAGTACATCAGCACGGCAATCGCGCTCGACGCGTCCGGCGAGAAGAGCGAGGAGAAGGACGACCCCGACGAGGGGTGGAAGCAGCACTGCATCGACGTCTACGTCCAATGCAAGGACCAGAAGAAGCCCCGCTGGGTAGGTGATTGCTATGCGTGCTTCCGGAACTGCGAGGGGCAGCGCCAGTGGCCCTTCGACCTGTGCCACCCACGCAAAGGTTGACACATGCCCACGCCAATGAATTGGGATGACGTCCGCGACCTCGAGCACCGCGTGCTCAAGAACGGGGAGGCGCTCATTCTGACGGACGAGCTACGGGACATTCTCCGCACTCGTGCGGCAGAGGTGGCCCTCCCAATGACGGCCACGGAGCAGTCCCTCCAGACAGAGGCGACCGCTCGAGAGCTCCTTGAAGAGATTGCGCGCCGCATCCGAGAGGGCTCGGTACGCCTGTCGCGCGCAATGTCGCGGGCCTACAAACACCAGCAGGCTGGCGACATGCAGGCAGCCCGTCGACTCCTGGAGGGAGTGCTGGACGTTGAGGTCGTCCCTCACTATCGAGACTTGGCGCAGGTTCAGCTAGAAGCCCTCGATGACGGCGAGTAGCCGCCTCCCACGACGTGGCGCCTCGTTTCGCGGAAAGGAGGCCTCCGTGCGAAGGGTCCATCCTCCCACGCCTACGCCCGATCGACTCCAATTCCATCGCATCCACTGAGCGGCGATTCAGGATGACGGGTTCTGGTTCTGCCAAGACGGGAGGAGCCAGAAACCACGGGGCGCAGCATCAGCTCCGCCGGGAGTCACCAGGGAGACCCTGCGGTGGCAGGCGTGCGCGAATTTCTTGTAACTCGTGCAGAATAGCGCGTTGGCACTGAAAGTGGCGCCGCACCAAATCAACAACCGCTATCGCCCCCGCGATAGCTAGGGTGATAGTCGTTTGCACAATGAGCGAGTACACGCAGACAGCGGCAACCAACACCCATCGGCCGCGCCAAGTGAGCCAGGCACCCCAGCCAAAACACCACAGCCCGGCTACCAAGGCGGGACCACCCAGCACAATACCAGCAAGCCTCAGTACGCCTGGATGAATCCCCAGCATGTTGACGAGTACGCCTGTTCCAGGTGCCCCGTTGAACTCGAATGCGCGGACGAGCTCATTGAGGCCAACCAACAGAGCTTGTAGCCAATTCCAGAAAAGGCCCACGAGGAAGCCAAGGCCAAGTCCTATGGCCATGAAGGGATGGCGTTCAGCCCAGTCGTTATTGGCTGGAGTCTCTGCGGTCGTCTCCATATCCATTAGCCTCCCGCACCCGGAGCGAAGGCGTCAACAGCCCCAGGAGAGGACGTAGGACACCGCCACGTGAGGGGCCGAGTTCGCGGCCGGTGGCGGCAGGCGCTACTCACTTGGGCGTGGGACAACTCGCCCCTCGATTAACGACGCTTCCTGCTGACCAAGAGTACCGGTAGCGAAGTCGGAACGTCCCCGACAGCCCCTCGGAACGGCGGAGCCGCGGCCGGGGCACCACGGCACGGCTCCGTGAGCTCCGTCACTCAATCCGAGACACGAAGTCCGCGGCCAGTCCGTCACACGGCTCGTGATACCGATAGAGCCAGTAAGGCGTCGTCTCCCCGCTGAACGCGGGCATGTGGCCACACTCGCAGACCTCTTCGCCCTCTCCTCCGCGCGCTCCCAACAACAGACTCAGCGACGTCAAGAGGACACCAGGCAGCGTGGCCATGTCACCTCCATCAGGCACGACGACGCGCTGCTATCCCTGTCCGCGAGCTTCGTCCTCTACTTCGCGGCGGCCTTCGCCGTGACGGAGCTCGGCCACTTCCCTGTCCCGGTGATGGGCACGGGCGCCGGTCACATCCTCGGCTGGTACAGCGCGTCAGGAATCCTCGCGGCACTCACATGGCCGCGAGACACACGGGTCCCCATCGCCGCCCGGACGTAGCCTGGGCCCAACACCCTCACGCTCCACCGCATTCCCGCCCGGAGACCTTCGTTTTTTCGAAGCCTCCCGGGAGCTTTTCCTATTGGCGCGAAACTCCGCGGACCAGCAGATAGGAGATAGGCCCATGGTGGGCCGGAAGGAGCCGAGGATGCGAATCGAAATCCGAGCCCGACACTTCACCCTCACCGAGACCCTCCGCACCCACGTCGAGCGCCGCGCGCGCTTCGCCATGGGACGACTGTCGGACCGGGTCCGCGAGGTGACGGTGCGCTTGGAAGACATCAACGGCCCACGCGGAGGCGTGGACAAGGTGGCGAAGGTCACGGTGCGCCTGGAGCACGGCGGACAGCTCGCGTCGGAGGCGATGGACGCGACCTTCCCCGGCGCGGTGGACCGGGCCCTGGAGCGCGCCGGCCACGCGGTGGGCAAGGCCCTGGGACGCTCGCACCGCCAGGACAGCGAGAGCGTGAGGACCGGTCCCTGGGAGGCCGAGGAGCAGCACAGCCCGCTCTGACGTGAAGCGCCGCCGAGGGCCCTTCTCCCCGAAGGGCCCCGGCGATGTCAGGATGGGTCCATGACGCGCGTCGCGCGTCCCTTTCCTGGAGGATTTCCGATGCAGACGGCGGGGCCGGGCGTGCTGGCGCGAGGACGGGCCGCATGGGCCCGCGCGAGGCAGCGCTGGTGGGTGCGATGGGGCGTGGACCTGGTGCTGCTGGCGCTCGTGTTCACCGCCGTCGCGGCCTGGCAGACGCGCCACCTGCCCGGCTCCGGAGCGCCCGCGCCAGACTTCACCGTGCAGACGCTCTCCGGAGAGACGGTGTCGCTCGCCTCGCTGCGAGGCAAACCCGTGGTGCTCGCCTTCTGGGCCCCGTGGTGCGGCGTATGCGGCGCCGAGTCCTCCAACCTCTCCCAGCTGCGCCGCATCGCCGGAGACTCCGCGCACGTCGTGTCGGTGGCGCTGGCCTATGAAGACGTCGCCGCCGTGCAGCGCTTCGCCCAGGAGCACGCGGTGGACTACCCGGTGCTGCTCGGCGACGACTCGATACAGGAAGCGTGGCGGGTGAGCATGTTCCCCACCGTGTTCTTCCTGTCCGCCGAGGGGCGCATCGAGCGCTCCGTGGTGGGCTACACCACCCTGCTCGGCCTGTCCTGGCGGTGGATGTTGTAGAGTCCGGAGCACCTCTCGGAGCCAACGGATGGGAACGACCAAATCCGCAGATGAGTGAGCCGCGGCGACCCTGTTGCCGCGGCCCTCTGTCCAAAGCTCATCACGTTCCCGTGGAGAGGCAGATGGCCGCCCGCTGTTCCCCTTTTGTGCGGATGCCATCGTGGCTCACTCGAAAACCTTGTCGTGGACGTACTCCGTGCCAGCAGCGCTGTTGCTGATGGCCCCCTTCGACCTCCTGGCCTCGCTGGCCATGGACATCTACCTGCCCGTGGTTCCGGCGATGGTCGGAATCCTCCAGACGTCTCCCTCCATCATCCAGCTCACGCTCAGCCTCTACATGGCGGTGCTCGGGCTGGGACAGGTGGTGTTCGGCCCCTTGTCGGACCGCATCGGTCGGCGTCGGGTGCTGTTGGGAGGCGCGCTGTTGTTCGCGGCCACCTCGTTCCTGCTCGCGGGCACCTCGGACGCGATGACGTTCGTCGGCCTGCGGACTCTGCAAGCCGTCGGCGCCTCCGCGGCGCTCGTCGCCACGTTCGCCACCGTCCGTGATGTCTACGCGGAGCGGCCGGAGAGCGCGGTCATCTACAGCCTGTTCAGCGCCATGCTGGCCTGCGTGCCCGCGCTGGGCCCCATCGTCGGGGCACTGCTCGCGAGACACTTCGGTTGGCGGGCCATCTTCATCACGCTCGGCGGCCTGGCGACGGCGGCCGTGGTGAATGCGTGGCCCCGGTGGCACGAAACCCACGCGGCGGACGGGCCACGTCCCGCCGTCGCGTTCCGGCCCATCCTGCGCGACGCCGCGTTCTGGACGTACACGCTGGGCTTCAGCTCGGCCATGGGCGCGTTCTTCGTGTTCTTCTCCACGGCGCCCCGGGTCCTCATCGGACAGGCGGGCTTCACCGAGCTCGGGTTCAGCCTGGCCTTTGCCACCGCGGCGCTCGCGATGATTGCGACGACGCGCTTCGCCAGGCGCTTCGTGGCGGCGTGGGGCCTGGCGGGCAGCCTCACGCGGGGCATGCTCCTGCTGCTCACCGGCGCGGCCCTGCTCGCGGCGGGGCAGTTGTTCGCGGCCCCGTCGTTCTGGACGTTCGTCGCGCCGATGTGGGTCATCGCGGCGGGCATCGTCTTCGCGGCGTCCGTCACCGCCAACGGCGCGCTCCAGGCCTTCGGCGCCGTGGCGGGGACCGCCGTCGCGCTCTACTTCTGCGTCCAGAGCCTCATCGTCGGCACCGTGGGCACGCTGATGGTCGTCCTGCTCGACGGCGACACGGCGTGGCCCCTGGTGGCGTATGCCTCGCTCATGGCGACGGTGACGCTGAGCGCCCAGGCGAACCTGCGACGCAGGCGGATGCCCTCCACCTAGCGCGGGCTCCCACCGCGCCGGAGGGACGTTCAGCCTCCGGCGCGGCGTGCAGCGGCTACAGCTTCACCAACTGCACATCATCCATATGTACGAAGTTGGCACCGTTGGCCGTGGTGGCGCGGGTGTGGAAGCCCAGCTCCAGGTAGCCGCCGGTGACGGAGATGACCGGCGTCTCCACCAGCGTCCACGCGCCATAAGTCCCCAGCTCCGTGAACACGGGCGCACACGAGCCACACGTCTTCGCCTGGATGCGCGACAGGTCGAAGGTGCCGCCCTTTCGCACCCACGCGCGGACCCGGTAGTTGCCGGACGACAGCCCCGACACCGTCTGATACGTCCACACCTCGAAGGGCGCGGCGTTGTTCCAGTGCGTCAGGTGATAGCTGCCCGAGTGCCCACCATTGTGCGTCTCGCTGAAGTCCGCGGCCTCCGTGCCGTTGGGGCTCCACGTCGCCCAGCCAGCCATGTCCGACTCGAAGCCCGGGTTCGTCAGCGTCCCCCCCGGCGTGCTGCCCGCCTGGTACCAACGCACCCACTCCACCTCCATCGTCTTGCGCTGCCCCAGCGGCAGGTCCACGTTGCCCGCCGGCGTATTGCCATACCAGTTCCCACCCAGCGCCAGGTTCAACAGGATGTAGTGGTTCTGCCGGAACGCCTGCGCCGCGTGCACGAAGTCCGCGTTCGCCCGGACCTGGTTGTCCAAGCGGAACACCATCCGGTCCGCCGTCCACTCCAGCTCGTAGACGTGGAACGCATCCGCCAGGCTGTAGCCCCGGTTCGCCCCGGAGCCCCAATCCCTCGCGCCCTCGCCCCAGTGCGTGGCCACCTTCATCCACGACGGCTCGTTCGAGTGCCACTCCAGGATGTCGATCTCCCCCGCCGCCGGCCAGCCGACGCTGGAGATGTTCGCCCCCAGCGTCCAGAACGCGGGCCACATGCCGTAGCCGGACGGCACCTTGATGCTCGCCACCAGCTTGCCGTAGGTCCGCTCCACCTTGCCCTTGGTGTGGATGCGCCCCGAGTAGAACGAGCGCGGCCCATAGCCGGTACAACGCGAGTCATTGGGCGCGTCGTTGGTGCGCTCGGCGGTGAGGATGAGCTTGCCCCCGCTCACCGTCACGTTCTGCGCGCGCGGGTACTCCAGCTCCCCCGTGCCGAAGTTGCAGTTGCCCGTCACCGGGTCGTAATTGCTCGTCAGCACGTTCCAGTTCGCTGAGTTCAGCGCCGAGCCCGTGAAGTCGTCCTGCCACGCCAGGTTCCAGCCCGGCCCCGGGTCGTAGGCCAGCTCCTTCTGCTCCTGCGCGACCAACGGCGGCGGCTCGGACTCCACCGGAACCTCGTTCCCACATCCCCCCAACAACAACCCGCCCAAGACAAAACACGCACCCCAGCTGGACTCGCTCCGATATGCCATCCGCTCCTCCTGGAATAATGCGAGAACACGATTTACTCGAATTCTAGCATTTACTTCATTCGAAGTGACGACAAAGTCAGATGGCGTAGTCCCCCACGAACACGGAGGCGGAGCGCACGTCCGCGTGGACCGCGTCTCCTTCCGAGACGCCGAGCGCATCGAACTCGGAGCGGGACACCTGCACCGTCACTTCATCACCCGAAGGAAGTCGCAGGAGCACCTTGACGAAGCCGCCCACGGACTTGAGGCGCTCCACCCTCCCGGTGACAGGAGAGGCGCTTCGCGCCGCTTCATCCGTGCGCGCCAGCTTGATGTCATGCGGACGCACGAAGGCATGCACCGCCTGGCCCTCCCGAGCGGCGGACGGCATCGCCAGGGCGAGCGAGCCGAGCGCCGCGCGCCCCTGCTGGACATGGCCTCGCAGGATGCTCGCCCCGCCGATGAACGACGCCACGAAGGGCGAGGCCGGGCGGTCGTAGATGTCCTCCGGTGAGCCCGCCTGGGCCACGCGCCCCTCGCTCAGCACCACGACGTGCTGGGAGATTTCGAGCGCCTCCTGCTGGTCATGCGTCACCAGGAGCGTCGTCAAACCGGTGCGCTCGTGCAGGCCATGCAGCCACTCGCGAAGCTCCTCGCGCACCCGCGTGTCCAGCGCGCCGAAGGGCTCATCCAGGAGCAGCACGCGAGGGCGGATGGCGAGCGCCCGCGCGAAGGCCACGCGCTGACGTTGGCCTCCGGAGAGCTGCGCCGGATGGCGCGCGCCCAGGGCCTCGAGTTGCACCAGGCGCAGCATCTCGTCCACGCGCGCCTCCACCTCGGCCCGGGGGAGCTTGCGCATCTCCAATCCGAAGGCGACGTTCTGCCGCACCGTCATGTGGCGGAACAAGGCGTAGCTCTGGAACACGACGCCCACGTTGCGCTGTTGCACCGGCTGCGCCGTGCAGTCCGCGCCGTCGATGAGGACGCGCCCCGAGTCGGGGACCTCCAGCCCCGCGATGAGGCGCAGCAGCGTGGACTTCCCCGCGCCCGACGGGCCCAGCAACGAGGTGATGGCCCCCGCGGGCGCCTGGAACGACACCGACGAGACGGCGGGGCTTCCGCCCGCGGAGAACCGCCGGGTGAGCTGCTCGACGACGATGCTCATGACGCCTCACTCCTCCACTCCACGTACTTCTTCAGGACCAGCGTCACCAGCGCCAGCACCGTGAGCAACGAGGCCACGGCGAACGCTCCGGCGAAGTCGTATTCGTTGTAGAGAATCTCCGCGTGCAGCGGCAGCGTCGTGGTGACGCCGCGCACGTGCCCGGACACCACCGAGACGGCGCCGAACTCGCCCATCGCCCGCGCGTTGCAGAGGATGACGCCGTAGAGCACGCCCCACTTCACCTTCGGCAGCGTGACGCGCAGGAAGGTGCGCCAGCCGCTCGCGCCCAGCGTCAGCGCCGCCTCCTCCTCGTCACTGCCCTGCGCCTGCATCACCGGCAGCACCTCCCGGGCCACGAACGGGAAGGTGATGAACACCGTCGCCAGCACGATGCCCGGCACCGCGAAGATGACGTGCACGTCGTGCTCGGCCAACAGCGGCCCCAGCCAGCCCTGCCGCCCGAAGAGCAGCACGAAGATGAGCCCCGCGATGACGGGCGACACGCTGAACGGCAGGTCGATGAGCGTCAGCAGCAGCGCGCGCCCCCGGAACCGGAAGCGCGCCAGCAGCCACGCGGCCGCAAGGCCGAAGACCAGGTTGAGCGGCACGGCGATGCCCGCGGCCGTCAGCGTCAGGAGGATGGCGGAGCGCGCCTCCGGCTCCGTGACGGCGGCCACATACGCGGCCCACCCCTTCTGGAACGCGAAGGTGAAGACCGCCACCAGCGGGACGACGAGGAAGACGGCCAGGAAGCCCAGCGCCAGGGTGATGAGCGTCCAGCGCACCCACCGCGAGCCCTCCAGCGGGCGCGTCGCGCGGTGCGACACCAGACTCGAAGGAGCCAGCATGTCCGTCACGCTCCAGGCCGGACTTCGAACCGGCGGTGGCTCCAGCGCTGGAGCAGGTTGACGACGAGCAGCAGCAGGAACGACGTCACCAGCATCACCACCGCGATGGCCGTGGCCCCCGCGTAGTCGTACTGCTCCAGCTTGGTGACGATGAGCAGCGGGACGATTTCGGTGCGCAGCGGCATGTTGCCGGAGATGAAGACGACGGAGCCGTACTCGCCCAGCGCCCGCGCGAAGGCCAGGGTGAAGCCGCTGAGCAGCGCGGGGGAGATGGCCGGGAACAGCACCCGCGTGAAGGTCTGCCACGGCGTGGCGCCCAGCGTCGCCGCGGCCTCCTCCACGTCCGCGTCCAGCTCCTCCAGCACCGGCTGCACCGTGCGCACCACGAAGGGCAGCCCGATGAACGTCAGCGCCACCGCGATGCCCACGGAGGTGTAGGCCACCTTCACCCCCAGCGCCTCCAGATACTGGCCGTACCACCCCTTCGACGAGAACAGCGTGGTGAGCGTCAGCCCCGCCACCGCCGTGGGCAGCGCGAAGGGCAGGTCCACCAGCGACTCCACCAACGAGCGCCCGGGGAAGCGATAGCGCACGAGCACCCACGCGACGAGCAGGCCGAACACGACGTTGACCAGCGCCGCCACCAGCGACGCGCCGAAGCTCAGCCGGTACGCCGCGAGCGCGCGGGGCGCCGACACCGTCTCCCAGAACTGCGGCCACGTCAGGGAGAACGTCTTGAGGAAGAGGCTCGACAGGGGGATGAGCACCAACAACCCCACATAGGCCCAGGTGAAGCCCAGCGACAGGCGGAAGCCGGGCAGGACATGACGACGCGCGGGCATGCTCATGGCTCAGCGCGCCTGGGGGACGTAGATGCGGTCGAAGACGCCGCCATCATCGAAGTGCGCGGCCTGCGCCTTGCGCCAGCCTCCGAACACCTCGTCGATGGTGAAGAGCGTCAGCTTCGGGAAGCGGGCGCCCTCCTTGCTCGCCACCGCCTCCGAGCGCGGACGGTAGTGGTGCTTCGCCGCCAGCCGCTGCCCCTCCTCCGAGTAGAGGAACTGGACATACGCCTCCGCCACGGCGCGCGTGCCGCGCTTGTCCACGTGCCGGTCCACCACCGCGACGGGGGGCTCGGCCAGGATGCTCACCGAGGGCACGACGATGTCGAACCGCCCCTGTCCCACCTCGTCCGTCAGCAGGAAGGCCTCGTTCTCCCAGGCGATGAGCACGTCGCCCAGCCCTCGCTCGGCGAACGTGGTGGTGGCCCCCCGCGCACCGGAGTCGAGCACCGGCACCCGACGGAACAGCGCCTCCACGAAGCCGCGCGCGCTCTCGGGGGTGCCTCCCGGCTTGCGCAGCGCATAGCCCCACGCGGCCAGGTAGTTCCACCGCGCGCCGCCGGACGTCTTCGGGTTGGGCGTGATGACCGCGACGTCCTCGCGCAGCAGGTCCTCCCAGTCGCGGATGCCCTTGGGGTTTCCCTTGCGCACCACGAAGACGATGGTGGAGGTGTACGGCGCGCTGTTGTGCGGGAGCCGCGCCTGCCACCCCTCCGGGATGAGCGACGCCTTGTCGTGGAGCATGTCCACGTCGTAGGCCAGCGCCAGCGTGACGATGTCCGCCTCCAGCCCGTCGATGACCGCCCGCGCCTGCTTGCCGGAGCCGCCATGCGACTGCTTGATGGACACCTTCTGTCCGCGCTTCGCCTCCCACTGGCTGGCGAACGCCGCGTTGACGTCCACGTACAGCTCCCGCGTGGGGTCGTAGGACACGTTGAGCAGCGTGACGACGTTGGCCGAGGCCGCATCGGCACCGGCGGACTTGGAGCACCCGACGAGGGCGAGCACGACGAGCAGGGACGACACGAGCCACGAATGCATGGAGGGGCCTTTCACCAGCTCACCTGGAAGCGGGACATGACGACGGATTCGGGCAGGCGAGCGCCGTCGACGGCGCCTCCCTCGTACTCGGTGTGGTCATACGAGGTGGCCACCCGGACGTTGTTGTTGAGGTACCAGTTCGCCACCGCGCCCCAGCCATGGGCCTTGCGCGCCGCGCGCGTGGGGTCCGCGTAGACGGGGAACGCGTCCGGGTCCACGCGGAGCTCGGACATGCGAGCCCCCACCTCCACCGCGCCCCAGCCCTCCGCGCTCGCGCCGAACGGCTCGGTGGGCTTCACGCCGTCGTAGGCCGCCTTGCCGCCGAAGAGCACGTACGACGCGCTGGCCTGCCAGGACTCGAAGCGCAGCCGCGCGTGCTGCTCCCCCAGGTGGACCTCCTGGGTGGAGGAGACGTACTCGGCCATCGCGCCCAGCGGCCCCAGGTAGAGATAGCCCTGTGGCGACCAGCGCACGTGCGCGCCGTGGGCGACGACGGTCTCCCCCAGGCCGTTGCCCGTCCTGAAGATGAAGAACGTCTGCTGCCCCATGGAGCGCAGCGGCGCCTCGCCCGTGGTGGACGCCGAGCCGAACTGCGACCCGCGCGACGCCGCGATGCCCAGCCCCAGTCCCGAGAGCGACGAGAGCCCCAGCGCCCGGAACGGATGGGTGAAAACCCGCGCCGCCAGGTCGAAGCTGTCATCCAGGTTGGTGTCGGCGCTCGCCCCATCCGCCGTGCCGTTGAAGGCCCCCAGCGCGTAGCTCACCACGCCGTCCTTCAGCTCCCCGTGCACCATCACCCCCACGTCCCGGTTGGGCACCAGGTCCGTGGGCAGCGCCCGCTCGATGAAGAGCGTATGGATGCCGGACTGGTTGCGCTCCAGCCCCACCGGCGGACGGAACCTGCCCACGCGCACCCGGACCTCCTTGCGCGGGCGGAACTCCAGATAGGCATCCCACAGCGGAGGCACGTTGGCCGCGAAGTCCACCAGCAGGCGGAAGTCGAACAGGCTGAAGAGTGTCCCCTCCAGCAGCGGACGCGCGCGCCGGATGAGCAGCGTCGTCGCCCCGGGACGGTCCGCGCGGCTCTCGAAGAAGCGACCATCCAGTTGCACGTAGCCGCGCAGCTTCAGCAACAGGGCGTTGTCGGCGGAGTGGAGGGAGATTCCCTCGGACGTCGCCCTCACGCTGACGCTCCCTGGGGCGGGCGGCGCGGGCTCGGCGGGCGGAGGTGTCTGGGCCAGCGCGACGGACGAGCACAGCCAGCCCAGCGCCACGGCCAGGAGCGGGGTACATCGATGCGGGGGTGGACCTGCCATGGCGGAACCTCGACAGCGGAGAGGGGCGCGATGGACGGGGGTTTCGAACACCAGAAAGCCGAAAGCCCACCTCCTCGCGGATGGTGGGCTTCCTCGAACCAGCTCGAACCAGGCTTCTCAGGCCACGGGTCGACAGGCGCCCACCGCAGGTGCGTCACAGCAGCAACATGCGTGGTGGGTCGAGCGGCGCATCGAGTTCCGCCACGATGCCCGCCACCCTCCATCTTGTCAACGCGGCCCCTGACGACAGCCATCCGCCGGCAGCCGCACTTTCCACTCCGGACAGCCTTTGCCCGCCCCCTCTCACTCGCCCCCGAGGGCCTCGCGGCCAATGACTGGAATCCAAGCATAATTGGAACTCCAAGTCAGGAGGTCCCATGTCGAAACACAGTCGTTCGCGGTGGGTTCCACGCCTCGCCACGCTGTTCCTCGCGGGAGTGGCGGCGCCAGCAGTCCTCGCGGCGGAGCGCCCTTCGCTGGTGAACACGCGCATTGGCACGCCCTTCGGCGCGAACGGGCATTCGTCCACGATTGATGGCCGCGTCTTCGTGGGCAACATCCGCGAGGACCACGCGACGACGACCACCACCTGGGTGGCGCGGGTGTTCCGTCCGGAGGCGGTGACGTACGACGCGGAGGGCAAGCCGAGCTTCGCCGCCGCGTTCTCCCCCGGGCGCACCACCACGGTGAGGAACGGAGAGAACGCGCTGGCGTTCTGCTTCACCCACCCGGCCCAGCCCTACACGCTGGTCGACGGGCTCGCGGTGTACCAGCCGTACCTCTTCGATTCGATGATGTTCAACGGCCCCAACGTGTTCCGCCGCCGTCCGGTGGACCTCCGCGTGTCCCAGCCCTTCACGCCGCAGGCGGACATCTCGTCATTCACCACCGGCAACCTGGAGACGCTGACCACCGTCACCGGCGCGAGCATCCGAGGCATCGAGCCGACGATGACCTCCGACGGCCGGCTGCTCATCTTCCAGGGCGGGCCCCTGAACGATGGCGGCATCGACCACCTGATGTACGCCTACAACCCCACGCCGTGCGCCGCCTCGGGCTGGAGCAACCCGCGTCCCCTGTCGATGATGAACACCGACACGGCCTCGGGTGTGCTGCGCTATCCACTGGCGCGCCAGAAGCTCAAGGCCGCCACCGGCGAGCTCTTCGGCGAGACGACGTCCGGCCCGCTGCTGCGCGGCGCGTATCCGTGGGTGGACCACGAGGGGCGCAACGTCACGTACACCGGCGTCGTCTACACGGATGGCGCGCGCCGCGAGGCGGTGAGCCTGATTGGCGCGGACACCCAGTGGACGGCGTACCACATCGATGGCGCCATCAACACGGGCCGGCTCGACATCGCGCACCTCTTCTACTCGGGCCCCATGTGGAACTTCGAGCAGGAGCGCGCCCCGGAGCAGAACTTCCCGCCCGGCGCCAACAACGACAGTCGCTACCTGCCCGTCACCAAGTCCCACGACGTGCTCGCCCTCTTCGGCAGCAACACGTCGGACTACAACGAGGTGGACGTGGGCGAGCTGGTGGACCCGTTCCACGTGCTCAACCTGCCCATGAACGAGCTGGTGACACGCGCGGGCGCCTACGACTTGACGCGCACGCCGGACCACTCGGGCTACTTCTACACGGGCACCCTCACCGGCACCGCGTCCATCTCCGCGGGCAACTTCGTGACGCAGTCCACCTCCGGCTCGCTGTGGGAGCCGCACGGCCAGGGCAAGGCGCTCGTCATCCCCGGAGGCGGCGCCCTCAGCGTGAATCTCACGGACCCCAGCGGCACCGTGCGCGGCGTGGGCGCGCTGGTGCGAGGCTTCACCGTGCAGCTCGCGGTCCGCCCCGATGCGAACATCCACGCGGGCTGCACCACCGGCAATCCCTATCGCTACCTCTTCCAGAAGTCGGGGGCCATCGACCTCATCTACGAGTCCGACAACACGGTGCAGCTCTCCCTCGTCATCAACGGCACCCGCGTGCGCCTGGGGCGCAGCCCGCCGCTGCCCGTCGGCGCGTGGACCCACCTGGGCTACTCCTGGGACGGCGTCACCGGCGTCTTCCGTGAGTACCTCAACGGCGTGCCCACGCGCCGCGTCCTCCCGGTGGCCCCTGGCAGCTTCCGCCTTGGCACGGGCTTGCTGAGCATCGGCGCGGGCAACGTGATGAACACCCAGTCATGCCCCGTCAACGGCGAGGGCTCGTTCAAGGGCGCCATCGACGAGGTGCGCTTCTTCAGCCACGCGCGCTCGGCCCGGTCCATCTGCATGACCTCGCCGGGCGCGGACTGTCTGGACACCGCCATCCAGGAGACACCCACCGAGGGGCAGTTCGGCATGAGCCAGCAGTTGCACCTGTGCAACAGCTACGCGGCGCTCGGCACGCGGGCCTGCTCGTCAGCCATGCACCGCGTCTGCGCGCAGCGCGGGGCGCATGACGCGCTGGCCAACAGCACCAACGTCCTGGAGACGATTCAGCAGCTCATCGGCAACCGCCCGCCCATCTCGCTCCTGGGCGTGCTCGCCGGCGCGAACGCCACCGACGTCAACGTGGCCTGCGGCCCCATCCAACATGAGAGCGTGGCCGTCACCTTCGAGGAGCTGTCGCGCCTGCACGGGCTCTGCACGGATGAGCGCGTCGCGCAGACGCTGGACTGCGGCGCCGCCGCGCATCGCTGGTGCAACAAGCTGGGCTGGACGACGGGACAGATCTTCGAGGTGACGTCACGTCCCTGGGTGGGCTGCTTCAACTCCGGCCTCATCCAGGACGTGGCCAAGGACCAGCTCGGCCCCGTGTCCAACTCCGGCGCCTTCATGACCACCGACTCCAAGCTGGAGGTCAGCCGGTGGTGCCAGGCGCGAGGGTATGGCGCCGGCGTGGTGCAGGAGCTGGGCCTGGGTTACCTCGCGCAGGTGCACTGCTTCCAGCCCGCCGTGACGGTGCCCTGGAAGATCAACCCCTGAGCCCCGGCGCCCCTCAGGTCCCCTGGAGCCTGAAGGGCGTCCCCTTCTCGCCGGCGGAGTGCTCGCGGGTCAGCACCTCGAGCACCTCGCCGGGGAGCGGGAACCACCGCAGCCGCTCGGCCTCCGCGCGGAGCGGCGCGTCGTCCGTCTTCAGGCGCGCGTAGTCCTGGAGCGCCTCCTCGACGGCCTCGTGCGCGCGGGCGACATAGCGGGGCAGCTCCGATTCGGGCACGGAGCGCCCTGGAGGGGGCGCCTCGGCGTCGCCGTTGGCATAGGACAGCGCATCCAGTCGTCGCAGCGCCCGCTGATGTCCCCGGTAGCGCCACTGTCCGGTGGCGGGCTCCAGCACGTAGCGCGGCAACAGCTTCCAGCCCTCGGCGGCGACGAAGTCCACCGCGTCCAACAGGAAGCCGAACGTCGTCTCGGACAGGAAGTAGTTGAAGCCCAGGCGCACCCAGCCGGGCTTCACGCCATCGGTGCCGCTCAGGATGACGTCCTGGAAGCGGTGGCTGGTGACGGGGTCGATGCTCAAGAGGCGATGGCCGTAGGGGCCCGCGCAGGAGCACCCTCCCCTCGCCTGGATGCCGAACAAGTCGTTGAGCAGGGCGACGACGAAGTTGTGGTGGAGGTACGCGTCACCGTGGCGGACGAGGAAGCTCACGATGGGGAGCCGGGGCAGCGCGGGGTTGCCAAGGATTCGCAGCGCGGGGTTCGCGCCCCAGCGCGTGAGGGCTCTGGCGACGAAGTCCTTCTCCAGGGCGTCGATGTGCTCCACGCCCACGGACTCGCGCAGCCGGAACACCAGCCCGGCGCGAATCGAGTCCACGATGGCGGGCGTGCCGCCCTCCTCGCGATGCACGGGGTCTCGCTGGTAGACGTGCTCGCTGCCGCTCACATAGGACACCGTGCCTCCCCCCGGCACGGTGGGGATGCGGTTGCCCAGCAGCCTGCGCTTGACGACGAGCACCCCCGTCGTGCCCGGCCCGCCGATGAACTTGTGCGGTGACAGGAACGCCGCGTCCTTCTCCACGCGGGGCCGCGAAGTGCCGTCCTCCCGGCCATTCATCTCCACGCGGACGTAGGGGCCCGCCGCGGCGAAGTCCCAGAACGCGAGCGCGCCGTGCCGACGCAGGAGCGCGCCGATGCCCTCCAAATCACTGAGGATGCCGGTGACGTTGCTCGCGGCGGAGAAGCTGCCGATGCGCAGCGGTCGCTCCCGGTAGCGCACCAGCTCCCGCTCCAGGTGGGCCGGGTCGATGCGCCCGTCCGCGTCCTCGTCGATGGTGACCACGTCCGCGATGGACTCGCGCCAGGGCAGGTCGTTGCTGTGGTGCTCGTAGGGTCCCACGAACACCACGGGGCGCTCGGCGGCGGGGATGCGCGAGCGCAGGTCGTAGCGCGCGTCCAGGTCCGCGGGGATGCGCAGGTTGAGGATGTCGATGAGCTTGCAGACGGCCGCGGTGGCGCCCGAGCCACAGAAGAGCACGACGTCCTCGGGTCCTCCGCCCACGGCCGCGTGGATGATGTCGCGCGCGTCCTCGCGAAAGCGCGTCGTCTGGGCGCCGGTGCCGGACGTCTCGGAGTGGGTGTTGGCGTAGAACGGGAGCACGTGGTCCCGGATGAAGTCCTCGATGAAGCCCAGGGAGCGGCCCGAAGCGGCGTGGTCCGCATAGGTCAGCCGGCGGGCCCCGAAGGGTCCGTCGAGCATCCGCCCCTCCCCCAGGATGGCGCCTCGAATCGACTCGACCAGCCGTGTACGCGCGTCGTGCATCGCTCGCACCTCTCGTGGTGGGGCCCAGCGTCCCGCCGAAGCGCGCCGACTGTCCAGTCCCCACGCGCCGACGGACCGCGTCAGCCACGCGAGCGTCGCACCGTCACTGCGCCGCCCCATGTTAGCGTGAACACACTCCATGAACTTTCGCTTCCAGTGCTGGGTGCAGCGCCACGCCAGCGGTCGGGTGACGCTCACGCCGCTGTCACTTCCCCACCTCGCGGTGCACGCGGACTCCCTGGAGAAGGCCACCGAGGAGCTCACGCTGGCGCTCGACGACCAGCTGACCCGCATCCATCCCCGCCGCGTGCCGGAGTTCATCTCCGCCACGGGCGGCACGCCGCACGCGCTGGAGCTGCGGGCCCTCCCCGTCTGGGGCGAGGAGGAGAACTCCGTCGCGCCGCTGTCGCTCTTCGGCGTCTCCGCGCCCACGCACCAGTCCTACCTGGGGCTGAACACGCCGCGCCTGGAGACGCAGCTGTGGTTCCAGGGCAAGTCACTCCCCGAAGATGCCCCGGAGCGTCTGCGCGAGCGCCTGGAGGGACTCAGCGACGCGCGCCTGTTGGCCCTGCGCGCGGACGGCGGCGAGGCGTTGATCGACGTGGAGGTGGAGGCCACGCCCACGCGGCTGTCGGCCCTGACGCCGCGGCAGCTCCACCTGGACATCCGCCCACCGCCGCGTCCCCCGGACGCCCCCGACACATCCGATGAGCCTCGCGTCACCGGGCCGCTGGACGACGAGGACGAAGAGGAGGTCCTCGACGACGACACGTGGGAGCCCCGCAAGCGCAAGCGGCGCCATGAGCCGGGTGACAAGGCCGCGAAGCCGCCCCCCACGCCCGTGCTGGACCGCATCGCGGTGCCCTGGCACAAGCTCGCGGAGGACGGCCAGCTGGACCCCGCCTACGAGCAGGACGCGCTGGTGTCCCTGCTGCGCGCCCGCCTGGCCGCGAAGGACGCGGAGGCCGTGGTGCTGGTGGGCCCCTCCGGGGTGGGAAAGTCCGCCCTGCTGCACGCGCTCGCCGAGGCGCTGCGCGCGCCCACCGCCACGGACGACGAGCGCGCGCGGCCCTTCTTCTTCCTGGACGGCAGCCGCCTCATCGCGGGCGAGGGCATGTGGGGCGGCTGGCAGCAGCAGGTGCTCCAGTCCTATCGCGAGGCCTCCGAGGCCCGCGCCATCCTCGCGCTGGGCCACGCCGTCGACCTGCTCGACGCGGGCAAGAGCGCGCACAGCGACCAGAACGTGGCGCAGCTGCTCCTGCCGCTGCTGTCCACCCGCGAGGTGTCCGTGGTGGCCGAGGCCACGGCGGAGACGTGGGCCCAGGTGGAGCGCCGCAACGCCAGCTTCGCCCGGCTGTTCTCCGTGGTGCGCGTGGAGGAGCCCGCGCTGGAGTCGCTCTCCCGCATCCTGACGCGCGTGGCCCAGGACACCGTGGGCGCCACGTCGCTGGACGTGAAGCCGGAGGCCCTGGAGGAGTGCCGCTTCCTGTGCCGGCGCTTCCTGCCGTACGGCGCGCAGGTGGGCAACGCGGTGGCCTTCCTCCGGCGGCTGCTCGCCACCTGCACCCACGCGGCCCAGGCCCACGTCACGCGCCTGGACGCCGTCCGCCAGTTCGCCTCCGAGTCCGGCATCCCCGAGTCCCTGCTTCGCGACGACGTGCCGCTGGAGGCCGAGCAGGTGCGCGCGTTCCTTTCCACGCGGGTGCTGGGACAGCCGACGGCGGTGGAGCGCGTCGCCAACGTCGTGTCCGTGCTGAAGGCGGGGCTCGCGGACACGCGCAGGCCGCTGGGCGTGCTCCTGTTCGTGGGCCCCACGGGCGTGGGCAAGACGGAGCTGTCCAAGGCCCTGGCGGAGCTGTTGTTCGGCTCGCGCGAGCGCATGGTGCGCCTGGACATGGGCGAGTACGCCGGCCCGGACGCGCTCCTGCGCCTGTTGGGTGACGGGCAGACGCCCGGCCACCTCTCCGCGGCCGTGCGCCGCCAGCCCTTCTGCGTGGTGCTGCTGGACGAGGTGGAGAAGGCCCACCCCGCCGTGCACGACGCGCTGCTGGGCGTGCTGGGCGAAGGCCGGCTCACCGACGCGTCGGGCCGCTTCACCGACTTCCGCAACGCGGTGCTCGTGCTCACCAGCAACCTGGGCGCGGACACGTGGCGCGCGCGCGTGGGCTTCGACTCGCTGGGCGGAGTCCCCGACGTGGCGGCGCTGCGCACGCACTACCTGGCGGAGGTGCAGCGCTTCTTCCGGCCGGAGATGTTCAACCGCCTGGACGACACCATCGTCTTCTCCCCCCTCTCCGCGGAGCTGCTGCGCCGGTTGGTGGTGCGCGAGGTGGAGGCCGTGCGACGCCGCTCCGGCCTGTCCCGCCACGACGCGAGCCTGGAGGTCTCCGAGTCCGCGCTGGACTGGCTCGCCGCGCGTGGCTTCGACCCGCGCTATGGCGCGCGCCCGCTCAAGCGGGCCCTGGAGCGGGAGCTGGTGGTGCCGGTGGCGGCCTGGCTCGCGGAGCACCCGACGAGCGGCCCGGTGACGCTGCACGTGGAAGGCGGCGACAGTGGCCTCACGCTGCGCGCGGAGGCGGTGGGCGGCGCGGCGGAGGGCGTGGGTCGACAGGCCATCGAGCAGGTGCTGGAGGAGGCCGCCACCCTGCGCGCGGAGGTGCAGCGCTGGGGTCGCTCTCCGCCCATGCGCGTGCTCCGCCAGGAGCTGGCTGTCTTCGACAAGATGTCCCGGCAGACGTCGTACTGGGAGGAGCGCGCGCTGGCGGAGGAGTCGTCACGCAAGTCCGGCGAGGCACGTGAGCTGGACAAGGCCTTCCGCGAGTGCGCCCAGCAGACGGAGGCCATCGAGGACCTGCTCTTCGAGGCGCACCTGTCGCGCTCGGTGGGACAGGCGGAGTCGCTCGCGCGTGATGTCTCCTCGCTGCGCGCCACGTTCCGCCCTCTGCGAGAGCGGCTCTACGGGAGCCTCTACCAGTACTCGCGCAGCGTCTCCCTCATCCTGGTCCCCAGCCGGGGCGCGTGGGCCAGGCTGTGCTTCCTCGCGGCCTCCTACGAGCGCTGGTGCAACAGCAAGCAGCTCACGTTCCAGCGCGTGCTCCTGTGGCCCTACCAGAAGCCGGAGGGAGAGAAGGCGCCTCGCAAGCCCCCGCCTCCGACGTGGAGCTACGAGAAGCACGACGACCTGACGAAGCTGAAGACGACGCCCATGGCCTACGCCATCGAGGTGACGGGCGAGACGCGCCCCCTCCTCCTCTCCGCCGAGCACGGCGTGCACCGCTTCGTCGAGGGGAGCCAGGCGGCGCTGGTCCGCGTGCTCTTCACGACGAACCCGTACAGCCGGGACGTGCTGCCGGAGTGGGAGAAGCTCGAGAAGCTGCTGCCGAAGGAGGAGGTCCGGAGGATTCGCCCCGGCTCGACGGAGATGTCGGGGGGCTCCGTGGAGGACCTGCGCACCGGCGCGCGCGCGCGCTACGCCGGCGGCGTGCTGGACATGGAGTCGCTGCAGGAGCCGTGGATGAACTGGCGCGTGTTCGGCGAGACGGAGGAGGACTGACCCATGGATCTCAAACTGCCCCTCGTCTACGCCCCCATGGGTGGCCGCCTCGTCGAGGCCTGGGTCCCCGCCTTCTGGCCCGCCCTGCACCGCGTGGGCCCCAGCCTGTCCGCGCTGCGCGACGACCTGGCGCTCGCCATCATGGAGCGCTTCGAGAAGGAGCACCCGTCGCGCGTGGCCAGCTACCAGCTGCCTCCGCACCTGTCGCTCAAGCACGTGAAGGTGGACACCGAGGCGAGAGATCGGGAGAAGGGCCTGCGCATCGCGCTGGAGGGGCGCATGGCGGTGCTGCTGGAGAAGTGGCCTCGCGATGACTTCTGGGTGGTGACGCCCACGCGCATGCCGGAGGCCCGCTTCGCCATCGCCCGGCCCGAGGACCTGCCCAAGGCGCTGGGGCGCAGGCTGGGCGCGTGGTGCCTGGAGCACGGGCTGAAGAACCTGGACTCGCGCTGGGCCCAGGGCCGTGAGCGGCTGGAGCTGCTGGAGGTGGATGCCTACGCGCCCTCCATCCTCCCGCGCACGCCGCCCCGGCCGCCCAAGCCGCCCCGGCGTCGCCGCGCGTCCGCGTCGGAGTCGAAGCAGACCGCGACGCCGCCCGAGACACCGGAGCAGCGAGAGAAGCGGCGCAACCGCAGGCGGCTCACGCTCACGGAGCTGCGCGAGGTGGCGCGCAACCTGAGCCACGCCGCGCGCGACGACGGGCTGGAGCATTGCTACGGCCGCGAGTCGCTCGTGCGCGAGGTGGTGGACGCACTGGAAGGCCGCGAGGGCGCGGCCATCGTCCTGGTGGGCCCGCCGGGCTCGGGCAAGACGGCGCTGGTGCACGAGGTGGTGCGCCGGCTCACCGTCCGCCAGGACGCCGCGGGACAGCGCCGGGACGTGTGGCGCGTGGACGGCAACCAGTTCATCGCGGGCATGAGCTACGTGGGCCAGTGGGAGGCGCGGGCCCGGGGCGTGGTGAAGGAGCTGGTGGAGGTCGCGGACCTGCTCTACGTGGACGACCTGGCGTCGCTCGTCTACGCGGGACGCACCGCGAACGAGCGCACCAACGTGGCGCAGTTCCTGGAGCCGCACATGGCGCGCGGCGAGCTGACGGTGCTGGCCGAGTCCACGCCGGAGCGCTTCGAGCGCGTGCGCGAGGAGGCCCCCACGCTCGCCTCGCTCTTCCGCGTGGTGCACGTGCCAGCGCTGGAGCCCCGCACGACGCTGCCCGCCCTGCTGGGCACGCTGCGCGAGCTGGAGGGCTCGGGTGACGGCGGGCCCGCGGTGCGGCTGTCGCCGCTGGCGCTGGAGACGCTGCTGGACCTGCAGCACCGCTTCGTCGCGCACGAGTCCTTCCCGGGCAAGGCGGTGCGCCTCTTGCGCCGGGTGCTCGCGCGCCCGGGCACGGTGGAGCAGAACGTGCGGCGCTTCACGGAGGTCGACGTCACCGCCGCGATGCGTGAGCAGACGGGCCTGCCGGACTTCGTGCTGGGCAGCGCGCCGCCCCGCCCCCGCGAGGCGCTGGAGCGGGCCCTGGCCACGCAGGTGGCGGGGCAGCCGGAGGCCGTCGGCGCCGTGGTGGACGCCATCCTCACGCTCCAGCGCTCGCTGCAGCCGCCGGACAAGCCGCTGGCCACGTACCTCTTCGTGGGCCCCACGGGCGTGGGCAAGACGGAGACGGCCAAGGCGCTGGCGCGCACCCTCTTCGGCAGCGAGGAGCGGCTGGTGCGCTTCGACATGTCGGAGTTCATCTCCGCGTCCAGCATCACCCGCCTGCTCGGGCGGCCCGGTGCGCCGGACGGTGAGCTGACCACGGCGCTGCGCACCCAGCCCTTCTGCGTCGTGCTCTTCGACGAAGTGGAGAAGGCGCACCCGCGCGTGTTCGATGCCCTGCTCCAGTTCCTCGGCGAGGGGCGGTTGACGGACGGCGCCGGGCGCACCGTGGACGCAAGGCAGGCGGTGGTGGTGCTCACGTCCAACCTGGGCGTGCGCGAGGCCGCCGCCCGCACGGGCTTCCACCGGGCCCCCGAAGGCGCGGAGGCGCACTACCTCTCCGCGGTGCGCGCGTTCTTCCGCCCGGAGTTCTTCAACCGGTTGGACCGCGTGGTGCCCTTCCGCTCGCTGACGCCCGCCGCGCTGCGGCTCGTCGTGGAGCACGCGCTGGAGTCGCTGCTGTCGCGTCGGGGCATCCGCCGGGGCAACGTGCTGGTGGAGGTGGAGTCCCCGCTGCTCGACCTGCTCGTGGAGCAGGCCTATGATCCGCGCTATGGCGCGCGTCCACTGAAGCGCGCGCTGGAGCGTCGCCTCACCGTGCCCCTGGCGCATCACCTGGTGCGGCGCGGAGGCGACGACCTGGCCCGCGTGGAGCTGTATCGCCAGGGTGACGACATGGGCCTGTCCGTGGAGCTGCTCGTGCGCGAGCCCGCGTGGGCGCCCGAGCAGGCCGCGAGCGCATGGACGCTGCCCGCGGTCTTCCGTGCGCTCGAGGAGGTCACCGCGCGGCTGGACGCGCTGCTGGCGGCGGAGGCGAAGCGCGCGGAGGCGGGAGACGTATCGACGAGCCCCGAGGCGCTGGAACTGGGCGAGCGCCTGGAGCGACTGTCGGCCGAGGCCCTGGACATCCGCGAGAACGAGCTGGCGGACCGCGACTTCCTCGAGACGGAGGAGCGCGCGGGCAAGGAGGAGCGCCGCGCGTACGACTCCAGCTGGCACAACAAGGGACGCGGTGGACTGAGGCCCCGTCCGGCGTACGCCGCGCAGCCCCTGCCGGTGTCTCCCGAGGAGCGGCTGCGCCGCTGCCGCCCCAAGGTGATGAAGCTGCGGGATGAGGTGGAGTGGCTCGCGCACCAGCTTGGCCGGCGCGAGCGCGGCGTGGAGACGCACAGCCTGTTGGTCGAGGGTCTGGCCGACGCGTCCACCTTCGCGGTGAGCGCCGTGACGGGCTCGTTGCCCCAGGGGCTCGGCCGCTGCGTCGTCCTCGAGGAGCGCGTGGAGCCGGATGGCAGGACATCATGGGAGTCGAGCGGGACGGCGCTCCCCGTCGGAGCCCGCGTCCGGCGCGCGGTGGTGACGCTGACCGCGTTCGGTCTGTCGGACGTCCTCCCCCAGCTGGAGGGCTACGCGCTGGTCCTCATCCCTCGCGATGACGGCCCCAGGCCCGCGCTGCTGCGCGTGGAGCGACTGGAGGGCTCGCCGGAGCAGCTCGCGGACGTGGCCCAGCGGGTGGCCGCGCGAGACCAACTGAAGCTCGCCGAGCAGCAGGCACGCCGCGCGGGCACGGCCCCCGCGCCCACCCCGGGCCGGGTCGTCCTGGAAGGAATGCAGCCGCCCATCCAACACCTGGCGAGCGGACGGCCGCCCGCGGACGCCGTCACCTGGGCGGCGCGAGTGCTGCGCGAGCAGTCCCGAGGAGGGCACTGACATGGAGAAGAACTTTCACCTGTTCGTGCGCAGCTACCCGGGCGTGGGTGTGGCCGCGCACGTGCTGACGCATCCGCACCTCGCCTCGTTCGCGCCGGACCTGGCGACCGCGCGCCTGGACGTGGCGGAGGTGCTGGGGCGGCTGCTCAAGCGCGGTCAGCTCCACGATGAAGTCACGCACTGGCCGGACCTGCGCACCAAGAAGATGAACCTCACCGTGCGCGCCGTACAGCACGGGCGGCTGTTGCCCGTGCCCCTCAAGCTCACCGTGGTGACGCGCGGTGGGCGCGGCGGCGGCAAGGCGGAGCGCGCGAAGCGCAAGGCGGGCTCGGGCAAGGACCCCGTGCACGTCTGGGTGCCGCGCGTGGACGTGCAGGGCTCGCTGCAGGACCTCTCCGACCTGGAGGCGTACGTGGAGGAGCTCGTCCGGCACGAGCTCTACCTCGCGCCCCTGGAGCGGCTGCACTCGCTGGCCTACCTGGGCGATGAGACCGTCGAAACCCTCTCCGTGTCGATGAAGCACCGCGAGGCACCCCGCGCGACCCGGGTCGACGAGTCCCGGCGCGCCGAGCGCAGACCGCCTCCGCCCCCCGCGCTCGCGGAGGCCAGCCGCTGCCTCAACGAGGAGGCCCGCGCGGGCCTGCTGGAGCGTGCGTGGGAACGCAACAAGGAGGTGGGGCTGCTCACCGAGGCCGTCACGGCGCGCGCGCGCGCCAGCGTGCTGCTGGTGGGGCCGCCCTCCGTGGGCAAGACGGCGCTGGTGCACGAGCTGGTGCACCGCGCCGAGTCCGCCCCCGCGGGCAACCCGCTCCACGGGCTGGAGGTCTACAGCACGTCGGGGGGCCGCATCATGGCCGGCATGGCCTACCTGGGGCAGTGGCAGAAGCGCGTGCAGCAGATGGTGCTCGAGCTGCGGGTGCGCCGCGCGGTGCTGCATTTGGACAGCCTCTCGGAGCTGCTCTCGCTGGGCGGCGGCGACACGGGCCTGGACGTCGCGCGGCACCTGCTGCCCGCGCTGGAGGGCGGCGAGGTGGTGCTGGTGCTGGAGGCCACCCCCGAGGACGTCGCGCGCGCCGAGCGCACGCATGGCGCCTTCCTCCAGGCCCTGCGACACCTCGCGGTGGAGCCGCTGCCCGCGTCCGCCGCCAGGGCCGCCGTGCAGCAGGCCTCGCAGCGCGTGGCCAAGACGCGCAAGGTGCGCTTCACGCCGGAGTCCCTGGAGCGCGCGGCCGAGCTGACGGAGCGCTTCGGCGAGGGGCCTCCGCCCGGTGGCGCGGTGTCGCTGCTGCGCGCCGCCACGTCCCAGCTCGACTCGGGCGCGGAGGTGGGCCCCGGCGCGGTGACGGCCGCCTTCTGCACGCGCACGGGCTATCCGCGCGAGCTGGTGGACGCGTCGATTCGACTGGACCCGGACGCGCTCCTTCGCCGCTTCCGCGAGCGCATCGTCGGCCAGGACGAGGCCACGCTGCTGTTGCGCAACCTCGTCGTCACGCTGAAGACGGGCCTCGCCGACCCTTCACGTCCCCTGGGCGCGTTCCTGCTCCTGGGCCCCACGGGCGTGGGCAAGACGGAGTCCGCGCTGGCCCTGGCGGAGTACCTGTTCGGGGACGTGTCGCGGCTGGCGCGCTTCGACATGGCCGAGTACGCGGCGCCGGGCAGCGCGGGGCGCCTCGTGGGTGAGGTGGGTGGACAGCAGGGGGGGCTTGCGCGGCGGGTGCGCGAGCAGCCCTTCGGCGTGGTGCTGCTGGATGAGGTGGAGAAGGCGGACGCCGGTGTGCACGACCTGCTGCTCCAGGTGCTCGGCGAGGGGCGGCTCACGGACGGCACGGGCCGCACCGTCAGCTTCCGCAACACGGTGGTGCTGCTCACCAGCAACCTGGGCGCGGAGTCGGCGGCGCGCTCGCTGGGCTTCGGCGGGGATGGGCCTCGCGACATGGAGGCCCACTACCTGGGCGCGGCCACGGCCTTCTTCCGGCCGGAGCTGCTCAACCGCTTGGACCAGGTGGTCCCCTACCGCGCCCTGTCCGCGGACGTCATCCGCACGCTCACCCGGCGCACGCTGGATGCCGCCCTGGGACGCGAGGGCCTCTCACGGCGGGGCGTGAAGGTGTCCTTCGGCGAGGACGTGGTGGACTTCCTCGCCCGGACGGGCTTCGACGCGCGCTACGGCGCCCGGCCCCTGAAGCGCGCGGTGGAGCAGCACGCCGTCGTCCCGCTCGCCCAGTGGCTCGCCGCCCATGCGGGCGCGCCCCACCGGCACGTGGAGCTGCGCCTGGGCAGCGAGGAGCGCCTGGAGGTGGTGCCCCGGGCCTGACATCAACTCGTGACAGGGCTCTGCTATCGTCGCCCACGCCCTCCCCACCCGGAGCCAGACCCCTCCTTCATGCGCTGTGTCGACGAGGCCGTCTTCATGAAGTTGCTCCTGGGGGAGCTGTCCCCCCAGGAGTCCGCGGAGGTGGATGCGCACCTCGACACGTGCGCCTCCTGCAGGTCCATGGTCGCCGAGGGCCTGCGCGCCCAGTCCCCGGACGCCGCCGGCGCGGAGCCGCCCACCGAGCCCGCGCAGCCGTTCCCAGGCCGCCCGGACGCGGCCCTGGAGAAGGGCACCGCCGTGGGCCGCTACCTGGTGCTGGAGCTGCTCGGCGCCGGGGCCATGGGCGTCGTCTATGGCGCGTATGACCCGGAGCTGGACCGCCGCGTGGCGCTCAAGCTGCTGCGCACCGGCGCGCTCGGGCTGAACGTCGAGAAGGAGCGCGCGCACCTGCTGCGCGAGGCGCAGGCCATGGCCCGCGTCTCCCACCCCAACGTGGTGGCCGTATACGACGTGGGCACGTTCGGCCAGCACGTCTTCCTCGCCATGGAGCGCGTGGAGGCCCGGACGCTCGTCGAGTGGCTGAAGGCCGCGCCGCGCCCGTGGCGACAGGTGCTCGAGCTCTTCCTCGACGCGGGCCGGGGGCTCGCCGCCGCGCACGCCGCGGGCGTGGTGCATGGCGACTTCAAGCCCGCCAACCTCCTGGTGGGCGACGACGGCAACGTCCATGTCACCGACTTCGGCCTCGCGCGCCTGGGCGCCACCGCGACGGAGGGCGCCGCCACCACGACGGAGGGTGCCGCCACCGCGGGCATGGAGCGCTCCGTCACGGGCGGCACGCCGGCCTACATGGCGCCGGAGCAGCTGCTCGACAAGACACGCGCGAGCGCGGCCGGGGACCAGTTCTCCTTCTGCGTGGCGCTGCACGAGGCCCTCTACGGCGCGCGGCCCTTCGAGGGCGCCACGCTGGCGGAGCTCTCCACCCAGGTGTCCTCGGGGCAGGTGCGGACCGCGCCCGCCGGCACGCGCGTGCCGCCGTGGGTGCGCCGCGTGTTGCTGCGCGGACTGGCCCGGCGTCCCGAGGACCGCTTCCCGCATCTGGGGGCGTTGTTGGACGCGCTCCAGAAGGACCCCTCGGCCCGATGGAAGCGCGGGCTCCAGCTGGCCAGCGCCGTGGCCGTGCTCGGCGCGGCCGTGGGCCTGACGCACGCGGTGCACACCCGGGGCGCCCGCTCCTGCACGAGCGCGCCGGACGAGATGACCGCCGTCTGGGGGCCCGAGCAGCACAACGCCATCCAGAACGCCTTCGCCTCCACCGGCCGTCCCTACGCCACCGCCGCCTGGGAGCGCGTGCGCCGCGAGCTGGACGCGTACACCGCCGCGTGGACGACCACGCGCATCACCGCCTGCGAGGCGACGCGCGTGCGCAAGGAGCAGCCCGAGGAGGTGATGGCGTGGCGCATGCGCTGTCTCGACAACCGGCTGGCGGACGTCTCCGCGCTCGCGCGGCTGTTGTCCCAGGCGGATGCCCGGACGGTGGACGAGTCGCACCGCGCGGTGAAGGGCCTGCCGGCGTTGTCGGGCTGCTCGGAGGCACTCGCGCCGGGCGGGGCCGTGATTCCCGAGGGGCCCGAGGCCCGGGCCCAGCACGCCGCGCTGCGCGCCACCCTCGCCCGGGGCCGCGCGCTGCTCTCCACCGGGCGCTACGCGGAGGGCGTCGCGCTGGTGGAGCCCACGGCGCTCGCCGCCCGGCGCGCGGCGAACCGGCATGACGGCGCCGAAATCTCGATGCTGCTCGGCGAGCTGCGCGAGGGCGCGGGCGACTGGCGCGGCGCGGAGGCCGCCCTCTTCGAGGCGCTCAACGCCGCGGAGGCCACGCGTCAGGATGCCGTGGCCGCGCGGGCCTGGACGCTGCTGGTGCGCGTGACGTGCATCGGCCTGGACGAGTACGAGCTCGCCTCGCGCTGGAAGGACCGGGCCGCCGCCGCCATCGAGCGACTGGGCGGCGGCAACGAGCTGACGCGCGTCAACCTCCTCACCTACTCCGGCACGCTCTTGCGCAAGCAGCGCCGGTTCGAGGAGGCCGTCGAGCTCCAGCGGCAGGCGCTCCTGTTCGCCGAGAGCACCTTCGGCCCGGACAGCCTGGAGGTCGCGGACGTGCTGCTGGAGCTGGGCTCCACCCAGTGGGTGCACCCCCGGCTGGAGGAGGCGAAGGCCCACCTGGAGCGCGCCGCCGCCATCACCCAGCAGGCCCTGGGCCCCGAGCACCCGGACGTCGCGCGCGTGCGCATCGCCATGGTCCCCGTGCTGCGAGACTTGAACGAACTGGACGTCGCGGAGCGCATCGCGCGCGAGGCGCTGGGCGTCTTCGAGCGCACGCTCGGCCCGGAGCACCCTCGGGTGTACGACGCGCTCAATGACCTGGCCTCGACGCTCGTCGTCGAGTCGCGCACGGACGAGGCCCTGCCGCTGTACGAGCGCGCGCTCTCCATCGTCGCGAAGACGGACGGCGCGGTGAGCCTGGGCGCCGCCGTCATCAACGCCAACCTGGGCGTGCTCTACTTCCAGAGCGGCAAGCACGACCTCGCGCTCGAGCGCTTCCTCTCGGCGGTGAGCATCCGTGAGAAGGCGCGCGGCCTCACGGACCCGGGGCTCGTCAGTCCGCTGCGGCTGGTGGCCCGGGTGCTCGGCTTGAAGGGCCGGTACGAGGACGCCCTGCCGCACCTGCAGCGCGCCGTCGACATCCAGATGCAGCAGGCGGACGACAGCGCCAGTCAGTGGACGCTCAGCCTGAGGGACCTGGGCGCCGCCTTCCTCAAGCTCGGCCGGCCCCGCGAGGCGCTGGCGCCGCTGGAGCGCGCCGTCGCGGGCTGGGACAAGGCCCTGCCGGGCCCCGGCCACCGCACCGAGGTGCGCTTCTTCCTGGCCCAGGCCCTGTGGGACTCCGGCAAGGACCGCGAGCGCGCCGTGCGGCTCGCCAACGAGGCGAAGGCCATGGCCCTCACGGAGGACCCGTCCCCGAGGACCCAGCCGCTCATCGACACCTGGCTCGCCGAGCACCGCCTGCGCTGAGGGCGATTCAGCGCGGCGTGGGCGTCGCCTGCTTGTCGGCGAGGCTGCCGCGCTTGCCCTCCTGCCACTCGTCCCAGAGGTTGAAGGAGCGCAGCTGCTGGGGCAGGTCCGTCGCCTTCATGAGCGCCTCCACCTCCGCGCGGCCCTGACGCCCCAGCCGCTCCTCCATGGTGGCGAAGCCCCACGCCAGCGAGCCCACCACCGCCGCGTTGCCGCGCAGCGTGCGCGCGTCGCACTGCTCGAACTCGTCCGAGCGCGCGTGGTAGTTGGGCCCGTACGTCGCGGACTCCTGGTTGGCGATGAGGTTCGCCACGCCGCTGAGCATGAAGTCCAGGTTGTCGGTGCCTACCACCGGCACGTCAACCTGGGTGAAGGGCCCCAGGCCCGCCACCGGCGCGAGCGCCCGGTCCACCAGGGGCACCAGCGGAGGCCGGCCGTTGGTGAAGAAGCCGTTGATGCGCCCGCAGCCGATGTCCACCGACAGCGCCATGACGTGCCCGTCCAGCTCCGCCGCGTGCGAGCGCACGTAGCCCGCCGAGCCATACAGACCCTGCTCCTCGCCGTTCCAGAGCGCGAAGCGAATCGTCCGCGCGGGCTTGAGCCCCAGGCGTCGAATCTGCCGGGCCAGGTCGATGAGCATCGCCACGTTGGCGCCGTTGTCGAGCGCGCCTCCGCCCAGATCCCAACTGTCCAGGTGCGCGCCCAGCACCACGACTTCGTCCGGCTTGGTGGTGCCCCGAATCTCACCGATGACGTTGCGCGCCTCGTAGGGCCCGCCCGTCTTCAAATCCAACGCCGCGCTCAACGTGAGGGCCGTGCCCGCGCGGAGCAACCGCTGCGCGCGTCGGGCGCCATCGCGCTCCATCACCATCATCGGCCGGGTGTTCTTCGCGCCCGTCGACACGTTGTGGCGGTAGAGCTGATTGCCGGGGCGGCTGCCCATGTAGACGACGCCCGCGGCACCGGCGGCCACCGCGCGCGCCTCGATTCCCACCGCCTCCGCGTACTCGCGGAACAGCCCGTCCACGTCCCGCAGCTCGTCCGTCTCCACCAGGACGAAGGCGCCCTTCACCTTCGCGCCCACGCGGGCGTGGTCCGCCTCCGTGCCTCGCCCCAGGTCGATGAGCGGCGCGGTGAGCCCATTCTTCGGCGTCGCGGCCGAGAAGGGCATCGCCGCCACCCGGGGCGAGAAGCGCACGCCCTTGCCCTGCACCGTCGCGCTCGCGCCCTGCTCCAGCCACAGCGTCGGCATCCGGAACGGCTCCGCCTTCGCGCTGACGCCCGCCTCCCGGAAGCGCTCCAGCGCCCACTCCACCGCGCGACGGTTGGCCTCCGAGCCCGTGGCCCGCCCACCCACCTCGTCCACCAGCGAGCGCAGGTCCTCCACCATCGGCGTGGGCCCCAGCACCGCCCCCGTCAGCGACATCACCTCCCGCTCGCGCACCGAAGGAGCCTGAGGCTCGGCCTCCACCCGCTGCGACGACACGAGGACCAGCGACACCAACGCCGCGCTCCAGGGCTTCTGACGTGAGGACATGACGCGCAGCATTCACAACCTCCCGCGTCTGCTTCAAGCCGCAAGGCGCCACGGACCTCGCGGTACATCCGACTACAATCGTTGTTGTGTTTTATCTGCGTCCGCTTGAGTTCCACGCGAGGGGATGGCACACGGGCGGCCCATCCCAGGGCGGCGACACCAGCCGTGGCGCCGTCCTCACCCCGTGGAGGCCCAGACGATGCGTGGGAATCTGAAGCAAGCCATTCTGTGGACGTTGCCGGCGGCCCTGTTGAGCGCGTGTGGTGGAGCGCCCCAGGCGCCCGCCTCCGACGACGCGCCGCTGGAGCAGGGCCAGGCGGGGCTCGTGGCCGCTCCGCCGACACCGCCCAGCGGGAACATCGCGGACAGCGTCGTGGACCAGGGGGTGCTGCCCGTGGGCGGCGCGGTGGCCGGCTACCCGGGCTCGCAGCCCGGCTACTTCGGCTACACCATCCAGGCGAACGCGGGCGCGCAGCTCCGGCTCGAAGTCACGCACCTGGGCAGCTCCATGTACCTGGACACCGGCCTGTTCCTCTACGGCCCCAAGGACGCCAACGGGAGCTTCGGGGTGACGCCGCTCGCGCAGGACGACGACTCGGGCTACGGCACGCTCAGCAAGGTGGAGCTGGTGACGGTGCCGAAGACGGGCGAGTACCTGGCGGTGGTCGGCTTCGTGAACGCCGCGAACAAGCAGTTCCGCCTCGCGGCCTCGTGCGTCGGCGGCACCTGCCTCGTCAACCCGCCGGCGCCACCCGCGGGCCTCACGCTGAGCTGGCTCGAGCAGCCCATCACCGAGCGCCTCCAGTCCGTGGTCGACCAGGGCAATGACTGGTTCGAGAACGAGACGGGCTCCCTGCGTCGGCTCGACTACTACTGGACCTTCACCGGGCAGGCCACGCTGGACCAGGCCGTCCAGGCGGTGCTCGCCCAGGGGCGCTACCAGGTCTACCGCAGCGACCCCGCGCCGGCGGTGCTCTCCCTGTCGGAGACGAGCAGCTCCATGTGGTTCCAGTTCCGCCCGCTGCTGCCCGTCATCCTGGAGACGTACGGCAACGGGACGGAGACGGTGCAGGTGAAGCGCTACTTCCGCGAGTACTCCACCGGCCCCAACGGAGACACCCACCGCATCCTCTACATCATGCTCTTCCCCCAGTCGTACAAGGTCATCGTCTTCGAGCAGACGTGGCACGAGCTCTGACACACGCTTGAGGGCAGGCGGCCCGGCGGGCGCAAGTCCCCCGCCCCCAGGTGCCCTGCGTCCTCCATTGTCACCCGACGACCGCGGGCTCGCCTCCTGGTGGGCCCGCATCTCCCCGGTGACAGGGAGGATGTACAGACTCGCGGTGGGTGGGGTGTGCCCGGAAGCGCGCGCGGGCACGACCCACCCACCACCCATCCTGGGTGGAGCCGGCCGGGGGAACACCGTGTGCGGGGACCAGGCGCCAGCGTGACGGACGAGGAGGCCATCGAGGGTATCTCCCCGGAGCAGTCCCGATTCTTCCTCGAGACGATGGTCGCGGGGGCGCCCGTGGGCCTGGCCTTCGTCGACCTGGAGCTGCGCTACATCCACATCAACGAGGCGCTCGCGGAGATGAACGGCCTGCCGCGCCACGCGCACCTGGGCCGCAAGGTCCGCGACGTGGTGCCGGACCTGTGGCCCTTCATCGAGCCGCACTACCGACAGGTGCTGGAGCACGGGCAGCCGGTGCGCAACCTGGAGATTGTCGGCGCCACGGCCAAGGCGCTCGGCGTCCCCCGCAGCTTCGTCATCAACTACTTCCCCGTGCGGGACGCGGGGGGTGCGATGCAGGGCGTGGGCATCACCGTCGTTGAGACGACGGAGCACAAGCTCGCGCAGCAGGCCAACCGGCTGAATCAGGAGCGCTTCCGCTCGCTCGTGGAGGCCACGGCCCAGCCGGTGTGGACCACGGATGCGCAGGGGGAGCTGACCGAGGCGGCTCCCCGCTGGATGGCCTTCACCGGACAGTCGCGGGGAGCCCACCTGGGGCTCGGCTGGCTCGACGCCATCCACCCCGGGGACCGCGGGCGCTTCGTGGCGGAGTGGCGCTCCGCCTTGAAGACAAGCGAGCCGTACCGCGGGGAGGTGCGCCTGCAGCACCGCGACGGGACGTGGCGGGACGTCATCCTCCGGGGCGTGCCGGTGTTCGACGACGACGGCCTGGTGCGCGAGTGGATGTCCACGGCCGAGGACGTCAGCGAGCGCAAGCAGGCGGAGCAGGAGCTGCGGCAGACGACGCGCGCGCTCGCGGCGAGTGACGAGCGCTACCGGACCTTCCTGGCCCAGAGCACGGAGGGCATCTGGCGCATGGAGTTCGACGCGCCCCTGGACACGCGCCAGCCGGAGGACGCGCTGGTCGACGCCATCATCCGCACGGGCCACATCGCGGAGAGCAACGAGGTGATGGCGCGGATGAGCGGCTTCGACTCCGCTCGCGAGCTGGAGGGCGTGTCGCTGCGCGAGCTCATCCAGCGAACGGGGGGCTCGGCCGAGGCCATCCGAGCCTTCGTCCAACGCGGCTTCCGGGTGCAGGACCTGGAGACGCGCCAGCGGGACAGGAAGGGCCTGGAGCGGGTGCGGCTGTCCAACTTCGTGGGCGTGGTGGAGGACGGCTGGCTCGTGCGGGTGTGGGGGACGCAGCGGGACGTGACGGAGCAGGCCCAGGCGCAGCGGGCGCTGGAGCAAAGCCGGATGCAGGCGCGCCAGCGGGAGCACCAGCTGCGCACCATCACCGACGCGCTGCCCGCGCTGGTGGCCTACCTGGACCCGGAGGAGCGCTACCTGTTCTGCAACCGCGCCTTCGAGACCTGGTTCGGCGTGAAGCCCAGCAGCGTGGTGGGCAGGACGCTGCGCGAGGTGGGCGGGGAGCTGCTCTATCCCGTCTTCAAGGCCTGGGTGCGCCGCGCCTTGTCGGGAGAGCACGTGGCCCACGAGACGGCGCTCAGCCTGCGCGACGGCCGGCAGATCCATGTCCAGGCCACCTTCGTGCCCAGCGAGGACGCGCGCGGCCGCATCCAGGGCTGCGTGGTGCTCATCCACGACATCACGGACCGCAAGCGCACGGAGGCCGAGGTGGAGACCCAGCGCGCGCGGCTCTACGACGTGTTGATGAACGCGCCCGCGTCCATCGCCATCCTCTCCGGGCCGGAGCAGACCTTCACGCTGGTCAACCCGAACTTCCAGCGGCAGTCACAGAACGCGGAGCTGGTGGGCACGTCCCTGAGGGACCTCGCGCGGGAGAGCGAGCAGGGACAGGCGTACTCGCTGGCCATCGACGAGGTCTTCGCGTCGGGGCGCCCGATGAAGCTCACGGAGATGCCGCAGCTGTTGAACCTGAACGACAAGGGGCTGGAGCAGCACTACTTCAACATCGTCTACCAGCCGCTGCGGGACGCGCGGGGCGAGGTGGACTCGGTGCTGTCGTTCTCGCTGGACGTGACGGACCAGGTCCGGGCGCGCTATCAGGCCGAGGAGCTGGCCGCGCACCAGGCGAGCCAGCAGAAGTGGCTGGAGTCGCTGCTGCACCTGACGCCGATTGCCCTGCTCATGATGGAGCCGGGTACGGGGAAGGTGCTCTTCGCCAACCAGGCGGCCCATCAGCTCGCGGGCGGAGAGCTCGCGCTCGGCGTGCCGGTGGAGCACTACGGCACCGTCTACAACGTCATCGACGAGCACGACGCCACGCTGCCCAACGAGCGCATGCCGGGAGCACGCGCGGCGCGGGGTGAGACGCTGCGACGGGAGCCCATGCGCTGGCGGGTCGCCTCAGGACAGGTGCGCGACATCCTGGTGGACTCCGAGCTGTTGCCCGCGATGCACGGCCATCCGGCGACGGTGGTGCTGGCGCTCCAGGACGTGACGCGGCTGAAGGACACGGAGGTGCGGCTCCAGGAGGCGGTGCGCCTGCGCGACGAGTTCCTCACGGTGGCCTCGCACGAGCTCAAGACGCCGCTCACGCCGCTTCAAATCAAGCTCCAGGGGCTCGCGCGCGAGGCCGGCTCCTCCACGTCCGAGGAGCACCTGCGGCAGAGCGTGATGCGGGCGGCGGAGAGCACGTCGCTGCAGGTGCGCAAGCTGGCCGCGCTCATCAACGACCTGCTGGACGTGACGCAGCTGGCGGGCTCACCGCTGCCGTTGGAGCTGGGGAGGGTGGACCTGTCCGCGGTGGCGCGCGAGGTGGCGGAGCAGCTCCGGGCGCAGGCGGCGCAGGCGGACAGCGTGCTCGAGGTCGAGGCGCCCGTGGCGGTGGTGGGCCGGTGGGATGCGCGCAGATTGGAGCAGGTGGTGCGGGGGCTGGTGTCCAACGCCATCAAGTACGGGCCGGGGAGACCCGTGCGCATCCGGGTGGAGGAGCGCGCGGGGCGGGGACGAATCCTGGTGAGCGACGAGGGCATCGGCATCGCGTCCGAGGACCTGGAGCGCATCTTCGAGAAGTTCGGCCGCGCAGTCCCCGCGCGCAACTACGGGGGACTGGGATTGGGCCTCTTCATCAGCCGCCGGATTGTGGAGGCACACCAGGGCACCATCCGCGCGGAGAGCCGGCGGGGCCACGGCGCCACGCTCATCGTCGAGCTGCCGCTCACCGGGCCCGAGCCCACCTCGCCGCCGTCGATTCACTGAACGGCGCGAGCCTTGCGCTTCAACGACAGTTGAGCCGGGGGCCTGCGGGGGTCTGCCGACAGGCGCAGATGCCCAACTGGCCCGTCGACTGCCACACACACTCCAGCACGTTGAGACGACAGGACAATCCCTGAACCTCCTCGCACGCGGGCAGCGGGTCCAGGGAACGCGACGACGCCTCGGTCTCGTCAACCGGCTCCATGCCACCGCCACACCCCGCGAGCATCGACACAGCCAGCAAGCCACGAATGACAGACATCTTCATGCCGCCTCCAGGGAACACGCATCCGCCAATCCCCCAAACCTATCCCGCACGAGCGAATCCCTGACGAGCAATCTGAACGTCCCATCGCAACCATCGACTACCCGACACTTCATCAGGGAGTGTCTGCCTTCACCCGCCTCCACAAACTACACCGAGGGCTTCACGCGGATCGGAGGAAGCATGCGAAGACTTCTCGGAGGACTGTCGCTGCTCGTCACCCTGACGCTGCTCGGCTGTGGAGGGGAGGACGCCCTCGCCGAGCCCGCCAAGGTGGAGGCCGGTGACCCGGCCGTCGAGGCCGCGGTCTGCCTTCCCTTGGGCTCGAAACTCTGCACGGCGAACAGCTCTTGCTGCTCGCTCTACTGTCGCAAGGTCGCGGGTGCGACGTACGGCACCTGCTCCCGCTGAACGGGAGCCTCCTGGAGTCAGACGGGAACCGTCCGGGCGATGGGCAAATCCCTCACGCGTGTCCCCGTCAGGGCGAAGAGCGCGTTGGCGATGGCGGGGGCCACCGGGGGCACGCCCGGCTCGCCCACGCCACCCGGGGGCGCGTCACTCTGGATGATGTCCACGTGGATGGTCCGGGGCGCGTCGGCCATGCGCACCAGCTTGTAGTCGCGGAAGTTCGACTGCTCCGTCGCGCCGCCCTTCATCGTGATGGCGCCGTGGAACGCCAGGCTCATGCCGAAGATGACGGAGCCCTCCATCTGCGAGCGGACGCGGTCCGGGTTCACCACCAGCCCCGCGTCCACCGCCACCCACGCCTCGTCCACGCGCGCCCGTCCCGCCGCGTCCTTCTTCATCGACACCACCACGCCCACGTAGCTCAGGAAGCTGCGGTGCGCGGCGAGCCCCAGCGTGCGGCCGTTCTTCTCGCGCTCGCTCCAGCCCGACATCGCCGTGACGCGCTCGATGACCCCGCGCAGCCGCTCCGCGTTCACCGGATGCGCCTCCACCGGCGCGCCATAGTTCGGCAGCGCGCTGACGCCCAGCTCCGCCACGGACACGAGGCGCGGAGGCCCGATCACCTCCAGCAGGTTCTCCCGCGGGTCCATCCCCCGCGCATGCGCCAGCTCGTCCATGAACGAGCCCACCGCGAAGCCGTGGAAGATGTTGTTCACCGAGCGCAGCCAGCCGATGCGCACCTTCGCCAGCGCCTCGCCCATCTCCGCGCGCACGTTCGGAATCGCCAGCGCCAGGTCCAGCACGCCCTGGTTCAAATCCCTCGCCACCGGCCCCGTCACGTCCTCGGAGAACGTGGAGCGGATGGCCGGGAAGGACGTGCGGTGCAGCCACGCCGTCGGCTTGCCCGCCGCGTCCAATCCGCAGCTCAGCCGCTGCGCGCTGGCCGAGTGGTAGTAGTCATGACGGATGTCGTCCTCGCGCGTCCACTGCACGCGCACCGGCACGCCCGCCATCTTCGCCAGGTGCACCGCCTCCGCGACGAAGTCCGCCTTCGACTTGCGCCCGAAGCCGCCGCCCAGCAGCGTGACGTTCACCGTCACCTTGTCCTCGGGCAGCCCCGACGCCTGCGCCGCCTCGGTGCGCGCCGCCTGCGGATGCTGCGAAGGCGCCCACACCTCGCAGACCCCATTCGCCACCCGCGCCAGCGCCACCGGCGGCTCCATGGGCGCGTGCGACAGGTGCGGCGCGTAGTACTCCGCCTCCACCACCCGCGCGGCGCTCGCGAGCGCCTTGTCCACGTCTCCCACCGTGCGCGCCGGCTTGCCCGGCACCCGCACCGACTCCAGCAGCGCCTCGCGGTACTTCACCGAGTCGTACTCGGCGTTGGGACCGTCCTCCCAGGTGATGTCCAGCGCCGCGCGGCCCCGCATCGCCGCCCACGTGTTCTCCGCCAGCACCGCCACCCCACCCCAGCCCTGGAAGACATAGGGCCGCTTGGGCACGGGCAGCTCCAGCACCTGCTTCACGCCCGGAATCGCGAGCGCCTTCGCGGCGTCGAAGCGCACCACCTTCCCACCGACGACGGGAGGCCGAGCCACCACCGCGATGAGCATGCCCGGTAGCTTCACGTCCGCGCCGAAGACGGCCGTGCCCATGACATAGGCCGGCCCGTCCAAGAGCGGCAGCTCCTTGCCCACGTAGCGCAGCTCCGACGAGGGCCGCAGCGCCACGGACTCCGCCTTCGGCACCGGCAGCTTCGCCGCGTCCGCCACCAGCTCTCCGAAGCCCAGCGAGCGGGAGCTCCGCTTGTGGAACACCGCGTGCTCCCTCGCCTCGCAGTCCGAGGCCGGCACCTTCCAGCGACGCGCCGCCGCGGCCACCAGCATCTCCCGCGCCGTGGCGCCCGTGCGGCGCAGCGACTGGTACACGCCCCGGATGCTGCTGGAGCCATCCGTGTTCTGGTCGCCGTACACGGCGTCACCCACGGCCTGCACCACCTTCACCCGCGCCATGTCCGCGCCCAACTCGTCCGCCACCACCACCGGCACCGAGCTGCGGACGCCCTGCCCCATCTCCGAGCGGTGGCAGACGATGGTGACCTGCCCGTCCGAGGCGATGTGCACGAAGACGTTGGGCCGAAGCTCCGCGGGCTTGCCCTTCGCGCCAGGGGCCGCGCCCGCCAGCGTCACGGTGGGCACCACGCCCAGCGCCAGCCCTCCCACCGAGAGGTTGAGCCCTTCGAGGAAGGAGCGCCGGGAAATCAACTCAGGCTGTTGGCTCATCGCGTCCTCGTCACTTCGCGTCGGGCGTGCCCGCGGCCTTCTTCACGGCCGCGCGGATGCGCGTGTACGTCCCACAGCGGCAGAGGTTGCCCGCGAGCGACTGGTCGATGTCCTGGTCCGTCGGCCGCGGCTTCTTCACCAGCAGCGCCGCCGCGCACATCAGCTGTCCCGACTGGCAGAACCCGCACTGCGGCACGCCCAGCTCCACCCACGCGCGCTGGAGCGGATGGCTGCCGTCCGGCGACAGGCCCTCGATGGTGGTGACGCTGTGCCCGTCCGCGCGGCGGATGGGCGTCACGCACGCGCGCACCACCTGCCCGTCCAGGTGCACGCTGCACGCGCCGCACAGCGCCTCACCGCAGCCGTACTTCGTCCCGGTCAGCCCGAGCACGTCGCGCAGCGCCCACAACAGCGGCATCTCCGGGTCCACGTCCAGCACCTGGTCCACGCCGTTGACCTTCACGCGAATGCTCATGGCCGCGCCTCCTCGCTGGGGCACTCCGCGCCCGTCTCCACCCACGCGCCCACCAGCGCGCCGAACTGTTCCTGGGTGCCCGGCGCGGGCTCCCGCCCGGAGCCCGGCGTCCAACCCCACGCCACCAGCTCGTCATGCGCGTTGTGCTCGACGATTTGCGCCAACGTCTTGCCTCCGTTCCTCGCGGGGTCCTTGAGCTGCTCGCACACCTGCCGGGGGCTCTTGCCCACCCAGGCCATGGACAACGGCGCCAGGTGCCAGTTCGGCGCCCCCGGCACGCGCGTCAGCGCCTGGTTGCGGTCCTGGTGACAGCCCGCGCACTCCATGCCCACGACGCCGAAGCCCTCGGGGCCTCGCGTCACGGGCGGGTCATGCGGCTTGAAGCCCATCTCCTGGAAGGGGCTGTCCCCATCCGGATGGCAGTTCGCGCAGCGCGGATGCAGCAGCACGCGACTGGCTTCGAGGAACAGCGCCCGGGAGCGCTGCTTCGGGTCCTCGATGCGCTGGAACATGTCCAGGGAGCGCAGCTCGCGGGCGTCCACCCGCGGAAGCGGTTCCCACTGCGCAGCCTCGGTATCAGGCTGACGCCGACATCCTCCGGCGCCCGCGAGGAAGAACACGGAGGCCATGACCGGAAGGGCGAGCTTCATCGCGACAAGGTTCTGGCATGTCGCCCCCCTGCTCAAGCTGAATGTTCCACGGACTCCCGCCACTGAACGTGGAGGTGGGAGTCACACGCCCCTTTCCCACTTCACCTTGCGGCGGGGTCTCGAGGACGACGCGTCTTGCCCACCGGGCGTCGCGCGCGCCTCGCCGGGGGCGTGGGAGGCGCCTCGCCAGGCCCCTTCCGGGTCCGCTCCGACAGCGCGGCCCTCGGCGCTCGCTTGAGGCTCGGCGCCCGGGGCACCGAGGGAGCCACCACGAACATCATCCAGAGGAAGTCATACATGGGCGAGGACCTCAGAAACCTCGAAACAGGGGACGACCCTGGGACAACCCGGCCCACGGGATGGCGCACGCGACCAGCCCCATCGCGACGAGCAGCCCCAGGGCCCAGGCGCGGTGCCGCGTCACCGACACGTCCGCGCGCTGGCTCAACGCGGACCCCACGTGAGCGACGACCAACGCCAGCAGCATCAGCGTCGGGTGTTCGATGCCGAAGAAGCGCAGCGTCGGGTGGGCCAGGCTCTCGCGCAGACCGCCTTGCAGCGAGAAGGGCGTGAACGGGCTCAGGCCCGAATAGAGCACCATCCCCAACAGCATCTGCGTGTCGAAGGCGGACACGCAGAACACCTGGAGCCGCCGGTCCCCGCGCGTCCACTCACGCCCCCCGCTCCAGCCCCGAAGCGCCCTTCCCAGCGCGAGCACGCCCAGCAGCACCACCGCCCAGCGCACCCACGAATGAAGGAAGAGCACCACCGGGTACGCGCTCACGCTCACCTCTCCGCCGTGGCGGGCATGGACTCAATCCAGCGCTGGACCACTCCGCGCCCCTGCTCATCCACCACGTGGGTGCCGAGGGGAGGCATCTGGACGGGAAGTCCGCGAGCGCTCATGCGGTGGAACAAGGTGCTGCGCTTCACGTCCCCCGGCGCGATGCGAGGCACGGCGTCTCCGAACAGGCCCGTGGTGCGGAAGATGGAGCGCACGCCCACCGCCGTCTTCCACGCATCCGTCAGGTGCACCGAGCCCAGCTCCGCGGCCTCCAGGCGCAACAGCAGCCCGCCGCCTCCGCCCAACGCCAGCGGGTTGGTGTTGTGACAGGATACGCCGCAGTTCATGTGCAGGTAGCCCAGCGCCGCGCGGTCCACCTCGCTCCCCGGGATTCGCGGCGGAGGCTCGGGGGGATGGGTGAGCAGGCCCTCCTCCACCAGCTTCGCCAGCGTCAGTCCCCGCGCCGCCTCGTGCCCGAGCGCCACGGCCTCGAAGCCGAGCACCTCGTCCTCGCGCCCTCCGTGGCACGTCAGGCAGTCCACCTGGCTCGGGATTTCATGGCCCGGGGTCCCCGGCACGTTCTTCTCGCCGTCGGTGAGCTCGGTGGCCTGCTGGCCGTCGTCGCTCCAGCGGTACGTCGTCCGCAGCCACTTGCCCTCGGACTTCTTCCACAAGAGCCGCGTCTCGATGGGCCTTCCCTTCCAGCGGAACTCCTTCCAGAGCTTCGTGCCGGGAGGAAAGCGCCACTCGTCCGGGCGCGAGGTGTCGATGCGCGTCCCGGGCGGCAGCAGGATGAAGCGGGACTTCTCCAGCCCGTCGCTCCAGAGCTGCAGGCCGGGCTCGAAGGCGCGAATCCCGGCGCCCACCGCGCGCTTCTCCCAGCCCTTGCCCCCCTCGCCGTACAGGCCCGTGCAGGCCAGGTGCTGCAGCCCTCCGCCCTCGCAGACGATGCCGCCGTCCACGGCCTTCCAGCCGGCGCCCCCGCGCGAGGAGCGACGCTCACAGCCCGGAGCGAGGAGGACGAGGACGACGAGCCAGACGATTCGCACGCCGCCACACTAACGAAGGGCGCGGGCCGCATCGTGCGTCTTGGTGACGCACCCCGCGTCACCCCGTCTCACTGCCGCACGGGGTGCTTGGACAGCTTGCGCTGGAGGCTGCGGCGCTGGATGCGCAGCAGACGGGCGGCCTGGGAGATATTGCCGCCACAGTCCGCGAGCACCCGCTGGATGTGCTCCCACTCCGCGCGCGCCAGCGAGGGCACCTGGTGCTCCAGGGCAGCGGCCTCTCCGGCGGGCAGCGTGGCGCCCGCGAAGGCCAGCAGGATGTCATCCACGTCCACGGGCTTGGAGAGGTAGTGCGTGGCCCCACGGCGTACGGCCTCCACCGCCGTGGCGATGCTCCCGTAGCCGGTGAGGACCACCATCGTCGTGCGCGCATCCAGCGCCTTGAGCTCGCGCACCAGGTCGAGCCCCGAGCCATCCGGCAGCTTCAGGTCGATGACGGCGTAGCCGGGGCGCACCGACGGCGCCAGCTCGAGCGCCTCCTTCGCGCTGCCCACGCCGTGCGCGGTGAAGCCCTTGCGCCCGAAGGCGCGCACCAATCGCTCGCGATAGGGCTCGTCGTCGTCGATGACGAGCACCACCGCGGAGGTCTCAGGCCGCTGCATGGACAGCCTCCCTCCTGCACGGCAGCACGAGCGTGGCGCGCGTGCCCCGGCCCTCTTCCGTATCCAGCTCCAGTCGTCCGCCGCACAGCTCCGCGAACGTCTGACCCAGGAACAGCCCCAGCCCCATGCCCTGCCCCGCCGGCTTGGTGGTGAAGAACGGCTCGCCCACGCGCTCCAGCACCTCGCGGGGGATGCCCGTGCCCTGGTCCTCCACCACGAAGGCGGTGCCCTCCGCGTCGCCGTGCACGCTCAACGTGACGGGCGCCTGCGACGCCTCGCTCGCGTGCAGCGCGTTGCGCACCAGGTTGGCCAGCACCTGCACCAGCCCGCGCGTGGGGAAGAACAGCGACACGTCGGGCCCCTGCGTGAAGCGCAGCCGCGAGAGCTCCCCGGCCGACAGCTGCTCGCGCAGCAGCCCGAGCACCGCGCCCGTCGTGGTGCGCTCGGGCACCTCGCCGTAGGTCTGCCCCGCGCGCGCGCTCATGCGCTCCAGGATGTCCCGGCAGCGCTCCACCTGGTCGCGGATGAGCCTGGCGTCCTCGAGCGCCTCGTTCGGCTCCTCCTGGATGAGCGCCTCCAGCTCGTTGGCCGCGATGGCGATGGTGCCCAACGGGGAGCCCAGCTCGTGCGCGGCGCCCGCCGCCAGGGTGCTCAGCGAGGCCAGCTTCTCCGCCCGCGCCGCGAGCAACTGGGCGCGCACCAGCGCCTCCTGTCGGTCCCGGAGCGCCGCCGACACCCGCGCCACCATCAGCGCGATGAGCATCACCGTCAGCGAGAAGGCGACCCACAGCCCCAGCACATGGCGCGAGTGCGTCGGCATGGGGCTGGCGACATGCGCCACCTCCGCCAGTGGCACGTGCCACAGCATCAGCAGCATGGGGCCCAGCACGGACAGCATGGACAGGCAGACGATCCAGCGCCGCCCCAGCACGAGCGCCGCCAGCGACACGTGCACCAGGTACAGCATGGCGAACGGGTTGTCCGGCCCCCCGGAGAGCGCGAGCATCGCCGTCAGCAGCATCGTGTCGAACGCGAGCACGCCACCCAGGTGGTGCGTCTTCACCACCGGCCCCCGGCGCAGCCACAGCGTCAAGAGCAGGTTGGACACACCCGTCGTCGCCACCAGCGCGAGCAGCGGCACCACCGGCAGGTCGAGCATCAGCACCCGCACGGCCACGATGATGGTGAGCCCCGTGCCCGCCACCGCGTGCCAGCGCAGGCGCGCGAGCCACCGCAGGGCAATCGCGCTGGACGACAGCAGGTCCACCATGTCCTGCGCGGAGCGGTGGAACGCGGAGCGAGGCGGAGGTTGTCTCGACGCCGGCGAGCCACGCGGGGCCGCCTGCGAGTCGGAGGGCGGGCGGAACACGCCTCCTTGTAACCCGTAAGCCCCCGGTCCGCGAGCGCGTCAAGTTGACGCAGGGGCACCGGGCCAGGGAGGAGGAACACGACGCCCCGCTTCCCTGGCCGGTGCGGGGCTTCGGTTAGATGTAGCCCATCAGCTCACCACGGTCCAAGGCCTCGCCCTTCGACGTGTACGAGGAGTACCAGGACGTGTTCTTGGTGCCGTACTGGTCCTTCTGGAAGTGGGAGTGGGGACCGGTGGCGTTGCCCGTGCCGCCCAGGTTTCCGACCTGGCAGCGGTTGCACGTGCGGTCATACGAGTCACTGGTCTTGATCCAATGCCACTGACGGAAGGACCAACCGCTGCCGAGGTTGAGCTTCGCCTCGTTCTGGTTGCCGCTGCCGTTGCCGTTGCACACCACGCCCGAGGTGCGCACCGTCACGTTCCAGTAGACGGTGGCGGACACGCCCGTCTGGGCCCCCCAGTAGTTGCAGCGCGAGTTCGCCACGTCCACGGCGCCGTGGTACGTGCCGCTCGAGTAGTACGTGGTGGCCGTCACGGTGCTCGGATACGGCGCCACGGCGGTGTACGCGAGCGCGGCCGTGGGAAGGGAGACCAGGGCCGCCAGCGCCATCAGGCGCGACTTGGAGCTACGCATCGTTGTTCCTTTCGGGCCGACTGTGCGGCCCCCAGAAGGACTGCTGCTCAGCGAGCCTGACGCAACCGCTGCTTCTCCCTCAGGAGCAGGCTCCACTCCTGAAGACCGGTACTCAACGCGCCAATCCAGGCGTCGACCTCGGCGACCAGCCGAGGGTCGACACTCCGCAGCGCCCGAAGCTCCGGCACCGCGCCCTGGAACCCCAGCCGCGCGAGGCTCTGGAGGATGGCCGTCCGCACACCCACGTCCTGTTCGGCGCGATACAGCGCGCCGAGCGTCTGACGCGCGCGCGCCATCTCCGACGCGGGCACCCCACCCAGCGCCGTCGCCGCCGACGCGCGCACCTGCGCGTCATCGCTGCCCAGCAGCGTGTGCAGCGCCCCGGCGGAACCCGCGCCGATGGCCGCGGTGGAGATGTTGCCCAGGATTCTCGCCGTCACCTTCGCGTCATGGGACGCCGCGGCCGCCGCCACCGCCAGGTCCGACGACGGCCCGTGCATGCCCGCGTAGACGAACTGGTTGTCCTCGATGAGGTTCGTCGCGGCCTCCTCGCGGACCTGGGGCGAGGTGTCCCGCACCAGCCGCGAGTACATGTCCCCGGTGTGCTCCTCCGCGCTCGTGCGCCGCAGCGCGCGCGTGGCGGCCGCTCGCACCGCCGGGTCCGCGTCCCCGAGCGCGCGCTTCGCCACGAGCTGGAGCGTGCCCGGGCTCTCGCCCCGGTCCGTCTTCGCCGCCAGGGCCGCCGCCAGGTGCTCCACCATGACGGGCTCCGTCTCGCGCTCGAAGGCCGCGCGCAGCTGCGCCTCGGGCAGCGTGACGGCGGACTCCTTCAACAGCTCGCGCAGGTAGCGCCGGTACGCGGGCGACTTCGACTGGAGCCCTCGACGGATGGAGTCCATCAGCCCCTCCACCGAGCACGTCTCCGGCTGGAGCTCGGGAGGCGGCGCGGACCAGGAAGGGACGGACAGCAGGAGCGACGACAGGGCCAGCAGGCGAAGGGCCCGGAGAAAAGACGAGGTGCGCGTCATGGAGGGCTCAGTCGTGGTGGAGACAGCCGAGGGGGTCCTGGTCCGCCAGCGCGTTCCACACGCGCTCGAAGTCCACGACGCCGCTGGCGTAGATGCGCTCGAAGTCCTGGTACAGCGGCTGGAAGCGCGGGTCGATGAGCGCCATCTTCGCCATGACGGGCAGCGCCTCCTGTCCCGCGGCGCGCGCGGAGAAGCGGAACAACGCCCATCTCACGCACACGTCCTGCTCCGGCTCGAAGGCGCGCGTGAAGGTGTCCAGCACCTTCGTCCGGTCCTCGGACAGGGCCAGGTTGTGCGCCGCGGCGCCGCGCGCGTCGGGGCTGCCCTCGGTGGTGAGCACCTTCGCGTAGCCGTCCGTGGCGCGCGCATCCAGCACCGGCGCCGTCTCCATCGGCGTGGAGAGCGCCATGTAGCGCACGTGCTCGTCGAGCGACTGCGTGCCGATGCTCAACAGTGATTCGAGATAGGGCCCCGCGTTCGCCGTGCGCCCGTAGTCGTTCTTCATCACCCGGGCGATGGTCCGCGCCGCCGCCCACCCCGCCTCACCCGAGGCCGGGTCCTTGGCGAAGTCCGAGAGCTTCGACAGCGCGTCGGGGGAGAGCTGCTTCTGCGTGTCCAACGCGGACAACACCCCCGCGCGCCGCTCGGGCGACAGCTCCACGTCCAGCCCCAGCTCCAGGATGCGCCGGGACACCTCCGGCAGGTGCACCGCGTCCGAGTCCTTCAGCGCCATCGCGAAGACCTTGAACTCCTTCGGCCCCGCCTCGCGCGTCCACTCCAACACCTCGCGCGCCTTGCTCGCGTCTCCGCCGATGAGCTCCGTCAGCCGCTCCTTGAGGTACATCCGGACCAGCGGGTCTCTCGACGCGAGCAGCGGCGCCGCCCACTCGCGGAACGTCTCCACGCTCACGCCGTCGTTGAAGCGCTCCAGCTCCCGCCAGCAGGTGGTGGCGTCGTACCGGGGCGCAGCCTCGACGGCCTCCTCCTCTTGGGCCGCGGCCAAGGCCCGCCCACCCGCGCGAGCGCCCCGATGCGGGGCCCCTCCGTCGGGCGTGACGCCAACAGCCGGCACCGGAGTCGAGGGCGCAAGACTTCCGCGCCAGAAGGTCACCACCCCCACGACCAACACCAGCAACAGCCCACCCACGAGCACGGCGACCACGCGATGGCGCGACAGCCGGCCCGAGGAGGTGGAGCGCGAAGACGATTCGGGACGCATGCCGCGCCGACCCTACTACGTGCTCCAACCACCCAGACCTTAAAATCTCAGAAATCAGATAATTACAGTATTCCTTCGAAGATACAATTCGCTCTGCCTTTCCACGACACGGCGGAACGGCTCATGGCGCAGAGGAAGTGAGCACGGAGGTGGTGGCCGTCATCAGGTTGCCAGAGGCGTCCTTCGCCAGCCCGTACAGCTTGATGGGGCCTTTCACCGAGGGGAGCTTCACGCGCCAAGAGTTCGGTGTGGCGCCCGGCGTGGCGCGCAGGCGGATGACCTCACCGCGCTCGAAGCGGGTGGCCGCGCCCCGAAAGTTGTACGCGAAGGAGATGTCCAGCGGCCGGCCCTGCGGGTCCTTCACCTCGAAGGCCACGTCCGCCCAGGTGCCCGAGGTCTCCTTCTTCACGCCCTGGACGACGAGCGCGCCCACCTCCGGCAGGGGCGGCTGCGGCTTCTGCCCCGTGTACGCCTCGCGCACGGCGTGCCACGCGGGCCGCGTCGACTTGCCCGACAGCATGCCGAGCCACAGGCTGGTGTGGTCGAACGTGGAGCTGAAGTTGAAGACGAAGAGCCCCAGGCAGTCACCGGTGCGCACGTGGGGCGCGAGCAGCGTGTTCCACGCGTCGACGATGACGGCGTACTTCTCCCGGTCATCGGGCTCGCGCGGGACGCCCCGCTCATCCTTGGGCGCGTCCCACTCACCCTGCGCGCCGAACTCGGTGATGAGCCAGGGTTTGGTGGCGCCCTCCTCGCGCAGCGCCTCCGGCAGCGCCTGGAGCCCCCGTCCATAGACATTGAGGCCGTAGGCATCCAGCGACGGGACGAGCTTCTCCCACCACTTCACCGCGAGCACCCACGCATCCACCGAGATGACGGGGTGCGCGTCGTCCACCTTCTTGATGTCCCGGACCACGCCCTCCAGGAAGCGGGCGTAGGCCTCCTTCGCCGCGTCGTTGGGGCTGTTGAGGATGACCTCGTTGCCCACGCCCCACGCGAGCACCGCCGGGTGGTCCTTGTAGCGCCGCACGCTCTCCAGCGTGTCCTCGCGCTGCTTCTTCATGCCCGCCGTGTCGGTGAGATAGTCGAACGAGTCGTCGTCCTCCGCGCCGGGCTGGCCATGCCGCATCCACAGCCCGACGAGCACCTTGAGCCCGTGCTTGTGCGCCGCGTCCAGCAGCGGCTGCGTCTGCGGCCCCACTCCCCAGGTCCTCAAAGTATTGACGCCGAGCGCCGCGAGCCGCGCGCAGTCCTGCTCGTACGCGGCCGAGCCCGCGCTGCCGCTGAACGTCACCCCCTTGGCGACATGGGGGCGGCCATCCACCTGCAAGCTCCAGCCGCCCTCCCCCTTCACCAGGGTGGTCCGGGCCTCCGCCACCGGACCTACGGACAGCACCACCGCGAACAGCCACACCAGGACGACGCCAGGACAGCGAAGCGTAGGGGCCATGGGCGCGGAGGATAACGCCAGACAAATCGCGGGAAGAAATCCACCCGGGTCCGTTCAGCACCCCAGCAAAGGACCAATCACAATGAACTTCTTGCGAAACATCCGCCGGGACCGGCGGAGAGTCTGGGGTCTGGCGGCCGCGCTGGTGCTGGGCGCCTGTGGCGACAACGGCCTGCCGGAGACCGCCCGTCCGGCCGGAGACGAGCAGTTGGAGACCGCGACGACGGCGCAGCCGCTGGCGTTCTCCTCGCCCATGGACTTCTCGGAGCTGCGTGGGCTGCCCGCGGCGCCCGCCTCCATGGACACCACGGTGAGCGAGCTGCTCGCGGTGCTGCCCGACCCGCGCTTCGCCGACCTGCGCGGCGTGCTCCAGACGCGCCACCAGCCCACCGACAAGGTGCGCCTGCTGACGTCCTACGCGCGCGACTACCCCGTCTTCCTCAAGGGCCACCAGGCCCTGCTGCCCCAGGCCGATGGCGTCATCTCCGCCCAGAGCCCCGTCGTCACCTGGCAGACGCTGGCCTCCAACGCCTGCTCCTCCACCCACGCGTGCGCCAACCTGTTCGAGCCCACGCAGCAGGACACGGGCACCCTGGACCACAAGGTCATCGTCATCGTCGCGCCCCTCGTGGAGCTGGCCGCCCCGGTGCAGACGGGCGGCGCCACCCTCGTCGTCGCCTCCGGCGGCTTCACCTCGCGCGGCTTCTCCGTGCGCACCACGCCGGGCGCGCGCACGCCGCAGCAGGACGCGGACCCGATGGACCGCGTCGTGCCCCCGGGCCGCGACGGCCTCAACGGCGGCAGCTTCGTGCTCTACACCAACGTCCTCAACGGCGTGCGCGTCACCACCTCCGGCCAGAAGGGCGAGGATGGCTGGACGGGCGTCGACGCCACGGGCTCCCCGCCCACCACCACCATCACCGGCAACTACGGCCCGGACCCGAAGGTGAGCTGCAGCGGCACCCCCACCGCGCAAGCCGGCCACGGCAGCAACGGCGGCAAGGGCGGCCACTCCGGCGACGTCGTCATCCGCTACACCTCGCTCATCGGTCCCGGCGTCGTCAACGAGCCCCACAAGGCCTCCCCCATCACACCCGAGCAGTGCTTCCAGGACGAGGACGGCCCCTGCCACAGCCTGAAGTGCCGCTGGAACCCCGCCATCGCGCTGTGTGATTCGCGCACGGAGGCGGACAACACCCAGTGCAGCGACGGCAAGGACAACGACCTCAACGGCTACACCGACTGCGAGGACTACGCCTGCTCCAAGAACCCGCACGTCACCGTGTGCGCGGACGCGTCCTGGGGCCCCATCCAGCGCGAGGCCTCCGCCGAGTCCTGCAGCGACGGCAAGGACAACGACAACGACGGCAAGACGGACTGTCTGGACCCGGAGTGCAGCCAGCGCGGCTTCTGTCAGCAGAGCCGCGCGGCCAACAGCGAGTTCTCCGAGGAGGCGTGCCAGGACGGCCACGACAACGACGGCGACGGCTTCGTCGACTGCGCCGACTTCGGCTGCAAGAACTTCGCGACCACCTGCGGCACCGCGGGCGAGGGCGGCGACGAGGAGTGCACGGACCTCATCGACAACGACGGCGACGGGCTGGGTGACTGCGCGGACCCGGGCTGCCACGGCAACGCGTACTGCGGCCTGGGCCCGGTGCTCCTGCTCACCACGGGCCTGGAGGAGACCAACGACGCGGCCTGCTCGGACGGCACGGACAACGACGTCGACGGTGACGTGGACTGCGCGGACAAGGAGTGCCGCTACAACCCCCGCGTGCTGAACGCCTGCGGCAGCGAGCGCACGGTGCTCAACTGCTCGGACGGCATCGACAACGACGGTGACGGCAAGGTGGACTGCCAGGACCCCGGCTGCGCCGGCAACCCCTACGTGAAGGTGTGCGAGCCGGACACCTACCCGTTCCTGCAGGAGGCCACCGCCGCCACCTGCTCGGACGGCGTGGACAACGACGGCGACTACTACTCGGACTGCTCCGACTTCCAGTGCAGCAACAGCCCGCTGGCCGGCAACGTGTGCGGCGCGCAGGAGAACACCTTCGCCCAGTGCACGGACGGCCTGGACAACGACAACGACGGCTACAAGGACTGCTCCGACTCCACCTGCCGCAACAGCCCCTTCTTCGGGGACCTGGCGTGCCGGAATCAAATCCAGACGTGGCACGACGTGAGCCTGGGGGACTCCTACAACGGCCGCTACGTCGACACCCGCGCGGAGCTCGTCACCACGGCGCCGCTGTCCGGCAAGAAGGGCATCGCCGGCAAGCGGCTGTCCCGGACGGTGCAGGTGGTGGTGCAGGAGGCGCCTCCGGGCAGCTGCGAGCACTACGACGACTACCTCTGCGTGCCTCGCGACGAGACGCGCACCTGCTACGTCGGCACCAAGGCCAACGACGGCGTGGCGGGCGCCGCGGGCACCGCCGGCACGCAGAAGGTGCTGCGCTCGATGCGCCGCGACGTGGACATGCTGCGCGCCCTGCTCGCGCCCCAGTCCTGGCGTGTGTCGCAGTCCCACGCCAACGCCCTCTTCAAGCGGGGCGAGCTGCAGCGCGCGGGCTTCCACTACCTGCAGAACATCATGGAGATGGGCGGCATCCTCGCCCAGGCGGGCCTGGTGTGTGACGAGACGCCCGCGGCGGGCCGTCCCTTCGCGGACCTGTACCTCTACGGCTCGCTGTGCCCGCTGATGGCCCACGACGTCACGCGCCTGAGCTTCCTGCAGAGCCAGCGCAACTTCTACGGCCTGGCCAAGGACACGCCCTTCAACCCCCACCTGCGCTACGAGCAGCTGCGCGCGGAGTTCGACTCGCTCTACGACGTGCTCGACAGCTCCGTGAACCAGTGGCTCACGCTGGCCAACGGCACGCAGCTGTCCGCGTGGATGTCCCAGAACCAGGCCGCGCTCAACGCGGACGTCGGCGTGCTGGAGGCGGAGAAGGTGGTGGCCGACCAGCGCATCACCGTGGCGAACGCCTCCATGGCCGCGCTCCAGCAGTCCATGAACAACCGCAAGGCGGCGATTCAGCTGATGACCGAGAACATCCAGGCCACGGACCAGCGAATCACGGACCACTACAACACCAGCAAGGGCTTCGGTGAGTTCCTGCTGGACCTGGTCGGCACGGTGGCCGCGGCCTACGGCGGCGAGTTCCTGGCGGACCTGGCGGGCAAGGCGGCCGAGTCCCTGTGGAGCGAGGTGAAGAAGAGCTTCCAGTCGGAGTCCAGCGGCACGCCCGTGGCCGGCGCGGGCGCGCCCAGCAGCGAGAGCGGCTCCATCCAGACCCTGCTGTGGGACGCCATCAAGACGAGCGCCGCCAACGCCGCCGCGAGCAAGCCCTTCAAGGACAAGCTCAAGAGCGGCGGCACCGAGCTGTGGGACATCGTCTCCGGCAACCAGAAGAAGCCCGCGCGCAGCATCATCTCCGACGAGGTGAAGAAGGAGATCCTCTCCCAGTCGCAGGTGGAGATGACGCTGGACCTGATGGACCTCCAGGCCCAGGTCACCAAGGCCCAGGCGGAGTACCGGCTGGCGCTGATGGAGCGGGACATGGTGACGCTGCGCCAGCGCAACTCGGTGGCCGCGCGTGACGCGCTCAACGACATCCTGGCCTTCGGCAACGGCACGGAGCTGCGCAAGTTCGACCAGCTGCTCATCGGCCAGCAGGTGTACGCCCGCGCGCTGCGCACGCTGGACCAGCTCTCCATCCGCTACTGGGAGCTCATCCGCGTGGCCGAGTACCAGTACCTGCCCTTCGACGCGTCCACCGGCGACAGCGCCATCCCTGCGACGTTCCGCGAGAACTACGACTTCAACCTGGCCAACTACCCGGACATGAAGACGCGGCTGGTGCAGCACCTGGACAGCCTGCCCACGCACACGGTGATGAGCCTGACGCCGTACTATCGCCGCCTGGCCGCCACCGACTTCCACCCGCTCACCGTCAACGAGTCGGAGCGCATGAAGGCGCTGGGAGATCTGGTCACCGCCGGGACGACGTACCGGGCGGCGCGCTTCCAGGTGACGCCCACGGACGTGAGTGCCTCCACCGTGCTGTCGCTGCGCAAGGGCCACCGCGTGCGCAACGTGCGCGTCAACGTCGTCACGGCCACGGGCGCCTCCGTGTCGGTGCCGGCGGTGCTGGTGCGCGACACCATGGACGGGTTCAAGCTCGGCAACTACTTCGCCGAGTTCGAGCTGGTGGACCGGGACGAGTACACCTCCGGCGGGACGCGGCAGGTGCTCCACTACGTGCCCTTCACCGCCTGCGTCTCCGGCCCGCCCGCGTGCGACGTCGCCGACCCGGCGTGCTCCACCCCGTTCCAGGGCGCGGCCTTCACGGACGCGTGCAGCGTGGCGCCGGGCGGCTCCACGCCGGCCAACAACTCCTTCTATGACCGGAGCCTGTTGGGCGAGTGGACGCTGCTCATCGACACGGCCAGCTTCACGGGCCTGGGCGATGTGCGCGCCGCCGAGGTCGTCTTCATGACGGCCGGCATCACCATCTAATCGTCTTGACTCCGGGTGCGGGCTCGTGGACCTCCGCGGGCCCGCGCCCGCCAAAAGGGGTGGCTCCCTGGAGCGGGCCGGCGCAGCATGCGCCCCATGGAGACTCCCAAGCGAGTGCCGACGGCGCTCACCATCGCCGGCTCCGACAGTGGCGGTGGCGCAGGCATCCAGGCGGACCTGAACACCTTCTCGTATCACCGGGTGCACGGCACCACCGCGCTCACGGCCGTCACCGCGCAGAACACCCGGGGCGTCACCAGGGTCGACGTGCTCCCCGCCGCCTCCGTGGCCGCGCAGGTGGACGCCGTCATCGACGACCTGGGCGTGGGCGCGGTGAAGACGGGCATGCTCGTCAACGCGGAGATCATCTCCGTCGTCGCGTGGCGGCTGAAGGCGCTCAAGCCCGGCCCGCTCGTGGTGGACCCCGTCATGGTGTCCCGAGCCGGCGCGCGCCTCATCGACGACTCGGCCGTCGGTGCGCTCAAGGAGCACCTGCTCCCGCTCGCGGACGTCGTCACGCCCAACCGGCACGAGGCGCAGCTGCTCTCCGGGATGGACCTGCAGACGCTCGAGGACATGAAGGAGGCGGCCCGGCGCATCCACCAGCTCGGCCCGCGGGCGGTGCTGGTCAAGGGCGGCGGCATGTCGGGCGAGCTGCGCGGCCTGGACGTCTGGTTCGACGGGGAGCGGATGGAGACGTTGTTCCTTCGCTCGGTGAAGACGCACAACACGCACGGCACGGGGTGCACCCTGTCCGCGGCCATCGCCGCGTGGATGGCGCTGGGGCAGGCGCCCTTCGAGGCCACCCGTCGCGCCAAGACCTTCGTCACCTCGGCCCTGGAGCACCCGCTCCCCCTGGGTCAGGGGCATGGTCCCTTCAGCCACTTCTCCCCGCTCGAGCCCTCCTGAGGGGCCGGGTGGAAATGGGGCGGAAAATCCCGTGGGAAATGGGCGGTCGATTTCCCGCCGGCCTGTTCGACCCAAGGCGGGAGGCTTCACTCCCCTTCGTCATCGTGAGGATGGACCCATGAAGTACCTGCTGATGCTGTTCGAGAACGAGAAGGCCTGGGACGCGCTGCCGCAGGAGGAGGCCCAGAAGGTGCTGGAGGAGTACGCGGCCTTCAGTGAGTCCATCGAGAAGAGCGGGAACAACATCGCGGGCGAGGCGCTTCAGCCGACGTCCACGGCCACCACGGTGCGCGTGCGGGACGGCAAGCGGCTGACGACGGACGGGCCGTTCGCGGAGACGCGCGAGCAGCTGGGCGGCTTCTTCCTGGTGGAGGCGAAGGATCTGGACGAGGCGATTGCCCTGGCCTCACGCATCCCCGCCGCGAGGTCGGGCTGCGTGGAGATACGCCCGGTGATGGACTACTCCGACGTCATGGGCTGAGGCCCGGAGTCGGAGCGGGTCGTCCATGGAGGACGTGCGGTCCATCGTCGAGCACACCTATCGCGTCGAGCATGGCCGCATCGTGGCCATGCTCATCGGCGCGATGGGGGGAGACTTCGCCTCGGCGGAGGAGGTCGTGCAGGAGTCCTTCGAGGCGGCGCTCCAGCAGTGGCCGCGCGAGGGGATTCCGCGGGAGCCTCGCGCGTGGCTCCTGCGGGCCGCGCGCAACAAGGCGGTGGACCGGGTGCGCCGGGGCGTGCGCCTCGGCGCCCGGGTGGATGCGTTGGAGGTGGTGGCGAGGCTGGAGCAGGAGCTGGCCGCCACGCCGAGTGGTGAGGACTGGGAGGCGCATCCGGACGACTCGCTGCGACTGCTCTTCACGTGCTGCCACCCTGCCCTCGCCGTGGACGTCCAGGTGGCGTTGGCGCTGCGCACGCTGTGTGGGCTGACGACCGAGGAGGTGGCGAGAGCGTTCCTCGTGCCGCCGGCGACGATGGCGCAGCGGCTGGTGCGCGCGCAGCGCAAGATTCGCGATGCGCGCATTCCGTATGTCATCCCGGAGCCGGACGCGTTGGGGGAGCGCACCCGGGGCGTGCTGCATGCCATCTACCTGCTCTTCTCGGAGGGGCACTCCGCGACGCAGGGCACGGAGCTGGTGCGCGTGGACCTGTGCGAGGAGGCGCTGCGGCTGGCCCGGCTGACGTGCGACCTGTTGCCCCGCCATCCCGAGGCCACCTCGCTGCTGGCGATGATGCTGCTCCACCATTCCCGGCGCCACGTGCGGGTGGCCGAGGATGGTGGACTGGTCCTGTTGGACCGGCAGGACCGCGGGCGATGGGACGCGGCGAACATCGCGGAGGGGCTGTCCCTGCTCGACACCGCGTTGTCCCTGCGAGCCTTCGGTCCGTACACGGTGCAGGCGGCCATCGCGGCGCTGCATGCACAGGCGAAGCGGCCGGAGGACACGGATTGGGAGCAGATCGCCGCGCTCTATGAGCGGCTGGCGAAGCTGACACCGGGTCCGGTGGTGGAACTCAACCGCGCGGCGGCGGTGGCGATGGCGAAGGGCCCGGCACAGGGGCTGGTGTTGGTCGACGACCTGGAGTCGTCCGGACGACTCACCGAGCACCACCTGCTGCCCGCGGCCCGCGCGGAGCTGCTGCGCAGGCTGGGGCGCAGGGACGAAGCCGTGGCGGCCTACCGTCGCGCGCTCGCCCTGGTGCGCACGGAGCCAGAGCGCCGCTTCCTCGAGGAGCGACTGCGGGAGGTGCTCGCGGAAGTGCCGCCGACCTGAGCGCGTCACGGAGTCACTCGACGAGGAATGCACCCACGCCCCGCGCCGGCAGTCGGCCGCCGAGAGGACGCGACACCGCGCCGAGGAGTCGCGGCAAGTGGACGGCCCCACCCTGAGCGCGACACCGCGCCGATGATGACTTCGCAGGCGGCGCCGCATCGACCATCGGGGGGACAGCGGACCTTGGGGTAGGGACCACGGTCACCGTGAGACGTGGCTCTGCGGCACGCCAATCCTTGGATTCTGCCGGAGGGCACGCCGGCCCCGAGCCGAGCCTCCCGTCGAAGCACCGAAACGCCTACGTCAACCCAGGCGTCCCGGCATGCACGGCCCCGCGCCTCAGTTCCACAGCTCGCGGGAGAGCACCTCCACCATCGCGAGAGCGACCTCCGGCGGAGGCAATCCCAGCGCACGCAAGACCGCCTCATCGGTCGGCGCGGAGACCTCGGCGCGCAGCGCCTCCACGGCCCGCTGACGTGCCGCGCGCACCGTCTCGCGCTCCTCGGGCGAGAGCTTCTCCTCCGCCCAGCGGTCCACGGCCCACGACAGGTCCGCATGCCGCGTCTCGTCCTCAGCGATGCGCACCATCGCCTCGCGCACCTCCGCGTCCTCCGCGTGCAGCGCCTGGTGATGCGCCAGCAGCGCGCCATACGTCTCGCGCACGCAGCCCTCCACCGCGTTGTCCAGCGCCACCTCGAACAGCGGCCGGGGAGCCAGCGGCGCCACCACCGCGCGCTCCGGCGTCACCCCATGTCGCCGCGCCAGGCTGCCGCACACCTGCGTATGCGCCACCTCATCCAGCGCGCTGCGCAGCGCCGCCTGTTGCAGCTCGACGGCCGCGCCATGCAGCGCCAGCTCCTCGCGCAGCCGTAGGAAGGCGGTGATGGAGGCCTCCTCCAGGTGGGTGATGAGCGCGAAGTGCTGTCCCAGCTCATCCACGCAGTCCACCGTTCCATCCGAGCGAAGCCCCGCGGGCCTGCGCCCCACCGAGCACCCCTTGTCGCCGCGCTCCAGGACGTGCGTGCGCTTCTCGACCACCTCGCCGGAGGGCTTGACCACCAGCAGGTACTGCGTCAGCTCCGTCCCCTCGCCACACGCGAACCCCTTGGTGGCGATGACGCTGAAGGTCCCATCGGCGTTCGTCTTCACCGCGCCGTGCTTCAGCTCGGTGCAGCTCACGTTGTAGTCCTCCGCGAAGACCTGGAGCAGCGCCTCCGTCGGGGTGTCGATGCTGCCCAGCAGGGCCGCGAGCGCGTTGCGGGACGTGTGCGCCTCGACCGAATCTCCTCGCGTCGTCACCAGGTAGTACGCATAGCAGCCCACGTCGCAGCGGGAGCGGAACCCGTCCTCGGAGGCCAGCGCGTCCAGCTCCGCGTTGCACACCGCAGGCTGCGTGGCGGTCTCGCACGCCGTCCCGACGGACGCCAGACGCTGCTGCCGCGGCGAGCTCTCCAGGTCCGTCACGATTCGCAGCTCGATGAAGTCCGTCGGGGTCGCGGGGGCCAGCCCCTGGAGCGACACGCGACCGTTGTCACAGGGAGGAGCCGAGAAGCCCTCCAGGGAAATCCCCCCGTCGCCACAACCGGTGAGAACCAGGGGCGACGCCAGGGATGCACTCAGCGCACGGGCGAAGAGCCGGCGCAGTTGATTCGAGTTCAAGCAACACTCCTCTCTGGGTACGACCTCACTGCCGACAGCAATGGCGGTGCCAGCAGCGTCTCATTCGAGAAGCCGCGGTGACAATCCGAAGCGTCTCCGGTGTTTTCCGCGAGCGCACTCAGAAACCTGAGGGGCGCGGTGTCTCGAATTGATCAACCTCCGAGCCCCCGGCGTCCAAGCGGGCTCACCCAGACGCTGTCCTCGAAAGAGGCGGCACATCGCAGGCCACACACCCCATGTGGAAACTCCGCTTCATCCCGCTGCTCTGTCTCCTCACCCTCACCGGTTGCACCGAGCCCACCTCACGCGAGGCCTCGCGCCAGCAGCCCATCCCGAACCGATACATCGTCGTGCTCCGCCCCCAGGCCCACACGAAGGCCCACGGGCAACAGAAGCCTCGCGAGTACGTCGCGAACCTCGCCAAGGCGCACGGCGCGACGGTGCTGCGCGCCTATGAGCACGCGCTCCAGGGCTTCACCACGGAGCTCGACCCGACGCGCCTCGAATCGCTGCGCGCCGATGAGCGCGTGGCCTTCATCGAACAGGACGCCCGGGTGCGCCCGCTCGCCACGTCGCAGACGGCGGCGTGGGGACTGGACCGCGTGGACCAGGAGGACCTGCCGCTCGACGGCCACTACCGTCCCGCGCTGAGCGGCGCGGGCGTCCACGCGTATGTCCTCGACACCGGCATCCGCTCCACGCACGCCGAGTTCCAGGGACGCCTGGGCGAGGGCTTCGACGTGCTGGACCCTGAGGGTGGTGCGGAGGACTGCCACGGTCACGGCACGCACGTGGCGGCAACCCTCGGAGGCTCCACCTGGGGCGTGGCGCGCGCCGCGACGCTGCACTCCGTGCGCATCATCGACTGCGAAGGCGAGGGCACGGTGTCGGGCATCATCGCCGGCATCGACTGGGTCACCGCCCATCACCAGGCCCCCGCGGTCGCCAACCTGAGTCTCAGCCTGGAGGTCTCCGAGGCCCTGGACCAGGCGGTCCGCAACGCCGTGGCCGCCGGAGTCACCGTCGTCGTGGCCGCGGGCAACCGCAGCGTCGATGCGTGCGACTACTCTCCGGGCCGCGCGGCGGAAGCCCTCACGGTGGGCGCCACCCGGCTGACGGACACGCGGGCGTCGTTCTCGAACTACGGCCGCTGCATCGACCTGTTCGCGCCGGGCGAGGACATCCTCTCCGCCGACCTCCCGGACGACACGGCGACCGAGGTCCGCTCCGGCACCTCCATGGCCACACCCCACGTCGCCGGCGCCGCCGCGCTCTACCTGGAGACCCATCCCCGCGCCACGGCGACGCAGGTGATGGACGCGCTCGCGGGCGCCGCCGTGGCGGGGCGTGTGAATGAGGCCGGCCCAGGCTCCCCCAACCTGCTGCTCCAGGCGGGCTTCCGACACGTGACGGGAGACCATCACCGTCCCTGGGCGCAGGTGATGACGCCGTTCCCCTGGAGCACCGTGCGAGGCACCTCGCGCGTGCGCGTGCTCGCCTGGGATGACGTGGCGGTGCGCCGCGTGGACCTCTGGGTCAACGGCCTCCTGCGCGCCAGCGACACCACCCTCCCCTTCGAGCTGGACTGGGACACGCGCGAGGAGCTGAACGGCCCCACCACGCTGGAGGTCCGCGCCTACGACACCGCGCTCGGAGCCTGGCGCGCCACGCCGGTGAAGGTGACGGTGCGCAACCCGGACGTCGCGGACTTCGATGCGACGCTCCTGGCGCCCCGCTGCACCACCCTCGCGTCAGCATGCGACACGGGCATGCTGGTTCGCGGAATGGGGAGCGTGGGGCCGGAGCTCCATGCCCCCAACACGCTCGACGGAAGCTGCGCCGATGGCAACGGCGGCACCTACGGTGTCACGCCATCGCTGGAAGGCCTGCGCGTCGCCAGCCAGGATGGGGGCCCGCTCACCGCCGGCAGGCCCGTGACGCTCACCGCGAACGTCATCGGCTTCCTCCCCTTCTTCGAGCGCGTGAACCTCTTCCACGCACCCGACGCACGCCATCCCCAGTGGACCCACGTGGCCACGCTCCCGGTCGAGGTGACGGGAGAGAATGCGCTGTCCGTCACCTTCACGCTGCCGGAGGGTGGGCTCCAGGCGATTCGCGGCGTCATCGGTGACAATCCCACCGGGGCAAGCTGCGTCGCGAGCGAGTGGACGGACCACGACGACCTCGTCTTCCCCGTGGCGCCCTCGCGTCGCTGAAGCAGGCCACGACCCGGCGCGCCGTCACCCGGCGGCGCGCCGCCGTCTCTCAATGGGGGCGCGTCGAGTCCGTGCTCTCGTCGAGCATCCGCACCGCCACCGCGCGACATCCGCCACACACCACGCCCGCCCGCTCCCAGTGCACCTGGTCCTCGAGCTCGCGAGCATCCTCGGGCCCCTCTTCCAGTCGCCGCACCAGCGCCGCGAGCGCGTCCTGCTCACCGTCCTCCGACGCCTCGGCGGACTCCAGCACGTCCTGCTCGCCCTCGAGGACCAGCTTGAAGCGGTAGTACACCTCGCGTGGGTTCAGGGCGCGCCCACACGTCGCGCAGTGCCGAAGTCGGGGTCCGGTCATCGCAGGTGGGCTCCCTCGCTCGGGTGCGCAACAGCCATGGCATTCCGCAACCCCCAGCGTGGCACACTGCCACGCCCTCCCGACACTGCTTCCCTGAATTCAGGGAGATAGTTTGAGGCACGAGGATTGCTGGCAACCCCGGGTCCCACGTCCCCCAGGGTCCACCCCTTCGTGTCTCATCCATGAATCACCCGTCTCGTCCCGAAGTCGCGGGGGGCCCCGTCGTGGCCTCCGAGCGAGTCCCGTTCGTCTTCCCGAAGCCGAGGCGCTCCGGGGCACTCGCCGCGCTGTTCATCGCGCTCACCGCCTGCGAGAGCACGCCGTCCGACAAGGGCTCCGGGCCCGGGGTGGAGGAGGAGACGGCGTCACCGGTCGTCACCATCGACGCCATGGACAACGAGCAGCACGTGCTGCGTGGCGGCTTCCAGATGGACGCGGGCGTCGTGCGCGTGGAGGTCTACGAGGGCTCCATCCTGCTCGGGCTGGCGGTGCTCGAGGACGGACGGTGGAGCATCCCGTGGCAGCCGGGCCACGAGAGCGAGTCGCTGGAGGTCGTCGCCTATCACGACAGCGGGACGGAGGTGCGCACGCGCCTGGAGTTCCAGCGGCTGGGCTTCGGCACGCAGGACAGCCTGTACGCGGCCGAGGCGCTCCTGACGCTCCCCACGTCCCCGGACACGACGACGCGCTACACGCTGGATGGCTCCACGCCGGGCCCGACGTCTCCCGTCTACACGGCGCCGTTGGTGCTGCTCAACCGACGCGGGCAGCCCGCGCCGCTCAGCCTCATCCCGACGAATCCCGCCGAGTCACCGGAGCCCTGGCGCTGGAAGCCGCCCACCGCGCCCTCCACGCTCGCGACGGTGGTGCGCGTGCGGCGGTTCGCGGGCGAGACGCCGGTGGACGCGGGACAGGCGCGCACGTACCTCATCGGACAGCCGCGCGCGTACACGTTGCCGGTGTTGTCGTTGGCGACGGACGCGGCGAACTTCTTCGGTGACGAGCAGGGCATCTACGTGCCGGGCCGCGTCTACGCCGAGACGCCGGGGCCCATGGAGGGCTGGGGCACGGGCAACTACATGCAGGACGGCAAGGACTGGGAGCGCCCGGTCCACGTCGAGTGGTTCGACGCCGTGGGCGCGACGGTGTTCGCGCAGAACGCGGGCGTGCGCATCCACGGCTCGGGCAGCGCGGCGATGCCGCAGAAGAGCCTCCGGCTGTACGCGAAGGAGGAGTACGGCCCGGAGCTGTTCCAGGCGGACGTGTTCCCGGACCATCCGCTGCGCGAGTTCAAGCGGCTCATCGTGCGCACGTCGGGGCAGGACCAGGTGGGCTCCAAGCTGCGCGACTGCGCGCTCCAGGGCTTGCTGCGCGAGACGTCCCTGGCGCTGCAGGCCTGTCAGCCCACGCTGGTGTTCCTGGATGGCGAGTACTGGGGACTGCACGAGCTGCGCGAGCGGTATGACGAGTACTACCTGGCCACGCACCACGGGCTGAAGCGCAAGGACATCGTCATCCTGGAGGCCGACGGCATCCTCGACACGGGCGAGGACGCGGACGTGCTGCCCTACCAGGAGTTGCTCGCCTACGTGCGCGAGCACGACCTCTCCGTCCCCGAGCACTCCGCGTACGTCGCGGCGCGCATCGATGTGGAGGACTTCATCGACTACCACATCGCGGAGGTCTACTTCGGCAACGAGGACTGGCCGGACAACAACGTGAAGTTCTGGCGCCTGCGCGGTGGGGAGACCTCCGGCGACACGGGGCCCGGGGATGGGCGGTGGCGCTGGCTGCTCCACGACTTGGACGCGGCCTTCATCGGAGGTCCCGAGGCCAACTCACTCGGCCGGCTGCTGCGCGACGAGCGGCTCGGCGAGTCCTTCGTCGTGCTGTTCCGGAGCTTGATGAAGTCGCCGGACTTCAAGGGTCTGTTCGTCTCGCGCTTCCAGTGGCACCTGGAGAACACCTTCGCGCCGGAGCGGGTGCTGGCCCTGCTCGACGAGGCCGCGGCGCGGCTCGCGCCCGAGATGGCCGAGCACGTCGCGCGGTGGGGTTACCCGGCCTCGGTGGAGTCGTGGCAAGCGGAGGTGGAGTGGATGCGCGAGTGCGCGCGTCGTCGGCCCGAGGCGCTCCAGCGTCATCTGCGGGAGGAGCTGGGCGCGCCCTGAGCCCGTCTTCCTCATGCCGCGTCGACCCGACCTGGATGCCCTGCGGGGGTTGCTGCTCGTCCTGATGACGCTGACGCACCTGCCCACGCGGCTCAACGCGTACACCAGCCAGCCGTTCGGCTTCGTCTCTGCGGCCGAGGGGTTCGTGTTCCTGTCGGCGTTCCTGGTGGGGGGCACGCATGTGAAGGCGTGGGACGCGCCGGGGAAGCTGTGGCGCGGGCTGCGGCGCAGAGCCCTCAAGGTCTACGCGCACCACGTCGGGCTGCTCTGCTTCGCCTTCACCTTCATCGGCGCGGTGGGCTGGCTCACGCGCCGCCCCGCGGTGCTCAACCTGCTCGACTTCTTCCACCAGGAGCCGCTCACGGCGCTGCTGAGCAGCCTGGTGTTGCTGTACTGCCCGCCGCTGCTGGACATCCTCCCGCTCTACGTCGTGCTGCTGTTCCTGTCGCCCTTCGTGCTGACCGCGGCGCGCCATGCGGGCTGGGGGAAGGTGGTGTGCCTCAGCGCGCTGGTGTGGCTGTGGGCGCAGCTGGGGCTCAAGCGGGAGCTGTACGGCACGTTGGGGTCCGTGTCCTGGCTGCCGATGAAGGTGGACCACTCCGGGGCGTTCGACTTGTTCGCCTGGCAGTTCCTCTGGGTGCTCGGCGTGTGGCGGGGGAGCCTCAGGGCGCGGGCCGCCGGGAGCCCCGCGCCGCCGCGCCTCCAGTGGGTGTTGGCGTGGGGAGTGGTCGTCGTGTTCCTGCTCGCGCGGTACGAGGTGCCAGGGTTCCAGCTGTTCACGAGCTGGCCCGTGCTGCTCGACAAGTGGACGCTGGCGCCGCTGCGGCTGGTGAACTTCCTGGCGCTGGCGCTGCTCGCGGACCGGGGTGCGCCGCTCGTGTATCGCTGGCTGCGGCCGAGGGTGCTGGAGCTGTTGGGCAGCGCGTCCCTGCCCGTCTTCAGCGCCCATCTGGTGTTGTGTCTGTTGAGCCTCGCGCTCATCAACGAGAGCGAGGCGCCGCTGGACAGCCTGGAGGAGGTCGCCGTGCTGGTGGTGACGTTCGCCGGGATGGTGGTGGTGGCGCTGCATCACCAAAGGCGCGCGGCGCCCCTCACGGGCTGAGCCGGGCGCGACCGAGTCAGAGCACCTGGCGAAGGCCGAAGCGGCCCCGGGCGCGGAGGGAGTCTCCGTCCGTGGCGACGACGGGGGTGAACTGCCCCTGGCTCGGCTCGTAGGCGTGCACGCAGCCGTCCTCGAGCTGGTAGACCCAGGCGTAGAGGTTGAGCGCGCGGTTCGCGAGGGCCTCGGCGACCGTGGGATGGGAGCGCAGGTTCTCGAGCTGCACGAGGACGTTCTCACCGACGGCCGCATCGAGGAGGGCATCTCCGCTCAGGTGGGCGTAGCTGGCCTCGACGATGCGCCGGGTGGACTCCGCGTGGCGCAGCCACTGGGCCATCTGGGGGAGCTTGTCGAGGAGCTGGGGCTTGAGCAGACCGTGCATGGCGCCGCAGCGGGTGTGTCCGCAGACGATGATGTGGCGGACCTTGAGGGCGGCGACGGCGTACTCGATGGTGGCCGCGGTGCCGTTGTTGGCGGTGCTGTAGGGCGGGACGATGTTGCCGGCGTTGCGGATGATGAACAGCTCGCCGGGCCCGGCGCCCGTCACCTCGTTGGGGAGGACGCGAGAGTCGGAGCAGGTGATGAAGAGGACCTCGGGGTTCTGCGCCTCCGCGAGCTTCGAATAGAGGTCTTGCTTGGAGCGGAAGACCTCGGTCTGGAAGTGATGCAGTCCCGGGATGAGTTTCTCCATGAAGGCGCAGCCTTCACCAGGAGCAGCGCCTCCGACAACCCCATTGCGTGTGCCACGCGGGTGACGGTGAACATTTCCACCGGCCTGCGCGAAAAAGCCTCTCCACCATGAATGCACACGCAACGGCCGTGGCATCATCGACAGGCAGCACACGAAGCGTCAATCGCGTTGGGAGGAACCATGCGTACCCTGTTGACCCTGGGCCTTGCAGTCCTTGGCTTCCAGTTCGGCTGTGGTGTGGATGATGCCGACACGGAAGCGCAACCCGATATGGCTTCACAGGAGGCCCCGCTCCTCATCTGCCTGTCGGAGTACTTCATCAGGTATTACAGCGATGCAACCCTCACCACATCGGTCGGCACGGAGCGGTGCATCTGTGGAAGGACACCCGTGCGCACGGGGCAAAGGAGCCCGTACTTCATCGAAACTGACGGTGGGGAGTGTCCTGGCATTGCGCCGGAAGCCCGGGCGGATGGGACGGACACCACGCTCGAGATTCCTCCTCCCACGGCGACCATGAATTGCGAATGGATGGACGAGACCGAGCGAATCGAGTGCACAGCGAGCGCGAGCGGCGGAGTGACGCCCTATACCTACCAATGGCAAAGGGCGCACAACCTCGACGTCGATCCCGCTCCAGGCAACTGGCCCTGGCGCAATGGCACCACCACCTTCAGCGAGCCTTGCAAGTTCGGCCTCTACCCGGGCGGACGGTATTACTACAAGTACATCCGCTTCCGCGTCCTCGACGCCAACACCTACGTCTCGAACTTCGTTGAACAGAGCTTCCGCTGCTGGACGCCGAATCCGTAAACCCTCGGGATGATCAGGGCACTGAGCGGAACCCGCCTCGTGCCACCGTGGCAGCAGCGCGCCGTCAGGGAGGCGAGCATCCTCCCTGACGGACTCACGATATTGCACGAACCGGGAATCGAACCCGGACGACCCTTGCGAGTCAGCGGATTTTAAGTCCGCTGCGTCTGCCAGTTCCGCCATTCGTGCAGGCCCCCTGTCCTACCAATCCCCCTGCCCACTGCTCAACACCATTCCGAGGCCCCACGCCCGGGCCTCCCCCTGCCTCGTCTGCCCCAGCGCGCCCGCCTCTCGGACTCCGAGGGCGCCCGGCTTTCACTGTCCTGAAGGCGCCTCACGGGCACGACCCCGGGACGAACGACATCTCCGGTGTCACCGCGCATTCTGCGCGGGTCCCATTGGAACGACAGGGGAGAACGCCGCCCATGAGCACGTCGCCCCGTTCGCGCCTCCGAGCGGACGCCGTCCAGGCCCCCGCGCCCGGCGTGTATGCCTTTCGTGAGCCCCCCGACTCGCGCTCCGTGCTCCACCGAGAACTCGTGACCCACGCCTTGGGCCCCTGAGGAGAATCACATCCATGTTGTTTCAGTACCTTGAAGACAGCGCGCGAGCGGCCCCTCGACGGACAGCGGTCATCGACGGCGAGCGAGCCATCTCCTACGAGGAGCTCGACGCGGGCGCGAACCAGGTGGCCCGCACGCTCCAGGAGCTCGGCATCGGCCGGGGCGCGCGCGTGGGGCTCCACCTGACCAAGTCGCTCGAGGCCGTGGTGGGCCTTTTCGGCATCCTCAAGGCCGGCGCGGCCTACGTCCCCATCGACCCCTCCGCGCCGGAGTGGCGCCTGAAGTTCATCGCGAGGGACTGCGCGCTCGCGGCCATCCTCACCACCCCCTCCTGGCAGGCCTCGCTCCAGCAGGTGCAGACCCTGCGCGGAATCATCCTGGTGGGAACGCGACAGCCGAACACCACATCAGCACCTCCCGGGGAGAACCTCCCGACGACCCTGACCTGGGAGCAGGTGCGCACCCGCTCCACCTCGCGCCTGGAGAAGGACTCGCGCGCCACGGCAGAGGACCTGGCGTATGTCCTCTACACCTCCGGCGCCACCGGACACCCCAAGGGGGTCATGCACAGCCACCGCGCCGCGCAGGCCTTCGTCGAGTGGGCCTTCCAGACTGCGAACGTGCGCTCCTCGGACCGCGTCTCCAGCCTCTCGCCCTTCCACTTCGACCCGTCCGTCTTCGACCTCTTCGCCACGGCCAAGGGTGCCGCCACGCTGGTGCTGGTGCCCATCGAGCTGTCCGCGATTCCGCGGGAGCTGGCGGACTTCATCGCGAAGAGGGAGATCGCCATCTGGCACTCCGTGCCCTCGGTGCTCACCCAGCTCGAGGCCCGAGGCGAGCTGTCACGACATGCCTTCCCGCACCTGCGCACCGTGCTCTTCACCCGCGAGGTCTTCCCACACAAGTACCTGCGCAAGCTCGTGCTGACCCTGCCCAGGCCGCGGTACCTCAACCTCTACGGCACCACCGAGACGAACGTCTGCACGTACCACGTCGTCACGCCCGCGGACCTCGCGAGCCCCGAACCCCTGCCCATCGGCAAGGTCTGCTGCGGAGACGAGGTCTTCGTCATCCGGGATGACGGCGCGCGGGCGGCGGACGGAGAGGAGGGCGAGCTGTGCGTGGCGGGCCCCACGCTGATGAGCGGTTACTGGGGACAGGAGGAGCACACCCGGAAGGTGCTCGGCCCCATTCCAGGCCACCCCAAGGCCTATCGGACGGGGGATCGGGTCACCCGGGAGGCTGGAGGCGTGCTGCGCTTCCTGGGCCGCCGCGATGACCGGGTCAAGGTCCGGGGCCGCCACATCGAGCTGACCGCCGTGGAGGAGGTGCTGCTGCGCCACCCGGATGTCGAGGAGAGCGCCGTGCTGACGCTCCCGGACGAGCTCGCGGGCGGGGAGCTGCGCGCCTTCGTGGTGCTCAAGGACAACGCGAGCGCCAGCCTCCAGGACCTGCGACAGCACTGCGCGGACTACCTGCCGCCCTACATGGTCCCCACTCGCATCGACACCTGCGAATCCCTGCCGAAGACGACCGCCGGGAAGAAGGACCGCGTCCGAATCCAGGAGGACGCCCGCCAACGCGCCTGAGCTGTGTCGTCCCACCGCGTCGGGCCTGGCCCCGTGGCCTCGCCCAGCTGGACATCGGAGTGAGTCGCCATGAACGGGAGCGTGGGACACTCGGCATCCGAGCCTCGGGGACGGACGGGAGTCCGCCCGATGCACGTGGACCTCTGGCGGGACTTCGAGCGGCCGGGACACGTGGACGCGGCGAGCACATGCCACCTGCCCCGCGTCTTCCGTCTGTCCGGCCTGCTCGACTGGCGCGCGCTGCGTCTGGCGCTCGAGACCCTGCAACATCGCCACGGCGCTCCGTGGTCCACGCCCCCCGTGCCCGGCGTCTTCGTCCTCCCCACCATCAGCCTGCTCGATGGAACGCCCTATTCGGCGGTGCGAGAGGCCCAATTGGCCGAGGCCTTGCGCCACGAGGCCCGGCGTCCGGTCGACCGCCAGGGCGCGCCCCTCGCCCGGGCGACGCTGTTCGTCCTGGACGTGAGCGAGCACGTGCTCCGGCTCGAATTCCACCCCAGCCTCATCGACGTCCGGCCCCTGGACGTGCTGCTGTGGGAGCTCTCGGAGCTGTATGCCGCGTACCACCGAGGGGGACCCGCGCCCACCCTGTCGCCCGTGGAGCCGAGTCCCCGGCCGTCCGCGAACGACTTCGGGCGCGGCCCACGCGGGGATGACCTTCCGGCGCCCTCGCGGCGAGGCCCTCGCGGCGCACCCATCGCCGCCAAGGACGTGCTCGCGGCCTTGGGAGTGGCCGACGCCGCGCCCAGGGCAAGCGAGGACCTGGAACAGGTCCGTTGAGCGGAGGACAGCCCCGGGGCCTCCGGCTCGACCGGGGCCCGGGCAGGCTGGGGCCCGGGCCCGAAAGCCACCCGCCGGGCCCCTGGGGGATGCGCCAACCCCTTGGGAGCGTTGATGAATCCAGGGCCTCGGCCCGGGCCAGACGGGCCTGGGGGTCGGCTCTTCACTCTTCGACGCCTGGGATGCGCTCCAAGGTCGCATCCCACCTCCCCCCTGTTATAAAGCGCCCCCCATGCTTGAGACCGTCACCAAGGGCTTCCGCGCCGCCAAGAACCGCCTCGCCGGCAAGAGCGAGCTCACCCCGGAGCTGGTCGACGAGTCGCTCCGCGACATCCGCGTCTCGCTCCTCGAGGCCGACGTGGCCTTCGACGTGGTGAAGAAGTTCGTCGCCCGCGTCCGCGAGAAGGCCGTGGGAGAGCTCGTCCAGACCACCATCACCGATGCCTCGGGCCAGAAGCGCAAGGTCAGCCCGATGGACCACTTCATCAAGATCTGCCACGACGAGCTCGAGGCGCTGATGGGGCCGGTGGACACGGGGCTGAACCTCAAGCCCAAGGGTCAGCTGTCCGGCATCATGATGGTGGGTCTGCAGGGCTCGGGTAAGACGACGACCACGGGCAAGCTCGCCAACCGGCTGCTCCAGCAGGGCCGCAAGCCGCTGCTCGTGGCCGCGGACATCTACCGTCCGGCCGCCGTGGACCAGCTCAAGGTCCTGGGCGAGCGGCTCAAGGTGCCCGTCTACCACGAGCCCGGGGTGCAGCCGCCCGAGCTGGCGAAGCGGGGCTATGCCGCCGCCCGCGAGCAGAAGTGCGACGTGGTGCTCATCGACACCGCCGGTCGTCTCGCCATCGACGAGGCGCTGATGTCGGAGCTGGAGTCCATCAAGTCGAACGTGCACCCGGACAACATCCTGCTGGTGTGCGACGCGATGATTGGTCAGGACGCCGTGCGCACGGCGGCCGAGTTCGACCGGCGTCTGACCCTGGATGGCTTCATCCTGACCAAGCTGGACGGTGACGCGCGTGGTGGCGCGGCGCTGTCCATCAAGGAAGTCACCGGCAAGCCCATCAAGTTCCTCGGCATGGGCGAGTCGATGGACAAGCTGGAGGAGTTCCGTCCGGAGGGCCTCGCCGGCCGCATCCTCGGGTTCGGCGACATCGTCGGCCTGATGAAGGACTTCGAGAAGGTCGTCGACGAGAAGAAGGCCGAGGAGGACGCGCGCAAGCTGTTGTCCGGCCAGTTCTCGATGAAGGACTTCGTCGAGCAGATCCGCATGGTGCGGAAGATGGGTCCGCTCAAGGACCTGCTGGAGAAGTTCCCGCTCTTCGGCGAGATGACGGAGCACCTGAACCCGGACGAGAAGGAGCTCACCAAGATCGAGTCGATGTACGACTCGATGACGGTGAAGGAGCGCCTGCGTCCGGACCTCATCAACGCCAGCCGGGTGAACCGCATCGCGAAGGGCAGTGGTCGCAAGCCCGAGGACGTGCGGGAGCTGCTGCAGAAGTTCGGGATGATGCAGCAGGTGATGGGGACGATTGGCCAGAACCCGGGGCTCCTGGGTCGCATCCCCGGCTTCAAGCAGCTGGGTCAGCTGTCGCAGATGCGGAACATGGACCTCTCCAGCATGTTCGGTGGGGACCCGAAGATGATGGAGAAGATGATGAGCGGCGGGATGCCGGGCATGGGGTTGCCCATGCAGCTGCCGCAGGTGGCTCCGGGCTACACGCCCCCCATGGGCCAGGCCGCCATGGCGAAGGCCCGGTTGATGGGCTACGCCCCGCCGTCCGCCGCCGGAGCCAAGGGCGAGGACCGGGACGCCATCAAGGAGCGCCGCAAGCGGGAGAAGGAGAACAAGAAGAAGAACCGCAAGAAGCGGTAGGCGGTCAGGCCCCCGCTGGCCCGTGAGCACGCAGCCCGTGTCACCCGGAGACGTCCGGGGGGCGCGGGCTTTCGCTTGTCCGGGGTCCAGGGGCCGGGACGGGAGCCAGGGGATGAGACGGGGCCCCTGGGGCCTCGGGTGGGCCGGGGGCGTGTCATGGTAGGTGTCTGGCCTGGAACACTCCCTGCACAGCAGACCTTCATGACGAACCGACTTCGCCTGTCCGTCCCCCTCTTCGCCGTCTTCCTGCTGTCCGCCTGTATCGATGTCCCGGACGTCGAGGGGCCGGAGGACATCCCTGATGCGGGGCAGCCTCCCGACGCGGGGGGCCCCCCGGACGGAGGCGAGCAACCCGCTGGGGACTTCGAGCTCAGCGTCATGCCCACGGAGGACTCGATTCTCCAGGGTGACACGAGGAGCTTCCAGGTCTCGATCGTTCGCAAGAATGGCTTCAACGGGAGTGTCTCGGTCATGTTGGTGAGTCCCCCGGGAGGCATCACCGCGCCCTCGGTCACGATTCCCGGCGCGAGCACGGTCTCGAGCTTGAGCATCAGTGTTTCCGAGCAGGTTGCGCCCGGTCCTGTGACGCTCACGGTGCGTGGAATCTCAGGAGCGCTCCATCGAGACCGGAGCGTCTCGCTCACCATCGTTCCCCTGGGGGACCTGGCGGTCTCCTGGGTTGCGCCTTCAGCGTCGTACAGCGCCACGAATGGAGGACTGTCGGTCGAAGTTGCGGTGCAGGGAGGACAAGCCGAGAAGGTCGAGCTGGTAAAGGGAGACACGGTGCTGACCACGTGGACCGCGCCGCCCTACACGTACGTCTGGGATACGACGAGCGAGGCCGAGGGGGAGTACACGCTGGTGGCCAAGGCCATGAGAACGGGCTCGACGTTCGCGAGTGTCGCGAGGACCGTGGTGGTGGACCGGACGGCGCCGAGCATCGCGAGCAGGCAGCCGGCGCACGGGGCGACCCAGGTGAGCGCCCGGACCCGCGTCGAGGTGGGGTTCAGCGAGGCCGTGAAGGCGGCGACCGTGAGCACTTCGAACGTGGGGCTCATCGGGGATGGCGGCGTGCCCATTCCTGTCGCCCTGGAGCTGTCGGCGGATGGACGGACCCTGACGTTGACCCCGGCTGCGTCACTCGCCGCGTCCACGGCGGTGAGCGTGCGACTTGGGACGGCGGAGCAGCCCATCACCGACGAGGCGGGCAACATCCTCACCACGGGTGGTTCGTGGTCCTTCGCGGTCCCCTTCTGGCTGCCCATGGGAGGCGCCATCAGCGCGTCTCCTGGGAACACGCCCGCGGAGAACGTGGTGATGAAGGTGGGAACGGATGGGCTGCCCGTCATTGCCTGGTCGGAGTCGGATGGGACGAGCAAGAACATCTACGTCTCGAAGTGGGATGGGAACACGTGGCAGGCACTGGGTGCCGCATTGAGCGCCAATTCCGAAGCCTCGACCCATGCAGATCGCCCTGCACTTGCTATCGACGGAGCCAACATCCCCATCGTCATCTGGGAAGAGTTCTCGCCCGATGGGCGAACCATCAACTTCCACGGTCGACGTTGGCTCAATGCCTCCTGGCAACCGCTCCCTGCCTTCCCATCGCTGAGCGCAGAGCAGCGTGAGGCGCGCACCAAAGCCTCCGCTGCAATCGACGGGAATGGGACCCTCTACGTCTACGGCGACTTCTACACCGGAATCTCCAACAACCTCACCAGCATGCATTTCTCGCCCAATGGCTCCGCCTGGATAGAGTCCAATACCTCCTTTCCCACTGAGGAGCTCCAGCGGTGGAGCACTTCGCTTTCGACCTACGGCGCGAACACGTTGTTTGCGGCTTACACATCCATCCTCAGCACCGGCACGTTCGAGTACCGCGGGATCACGGTAATCAAGAACCACCGGACTCCGATCGGAGGACCCGTCCTCTCCGATACAAGCAGCCATGGGACGAACGACCCCTTCATTGCCATTGATGGGGCTGGGAATCCGTATGTCGCATGGAGCGAGACTCCTCGCGGGACGACGAGCGGAAACATCCATGTCGCCCATCACGACGGGAACTCCTGGAAGTTCCTCGCCCCCCAGAGCAATGACGCACAGAGTTCCAACGAGACTCCTGCCCTGGGAATCGACCCGCAGGGACGCCCTGTAGTGGCGTGGAGTGGATTCGTTCAGCCCGAGCGGGCCATCTTCGTCAAGCGTTGGGAGAACGAGCAGTGGAGCAGTTTGGGCCCTGCGCTCAGCGCAAGAGCGGGTTCAACCACCAGCAGCTTCAAGCCCGCTCTGGCTTTTGATGCCGAGGGAACGCCCCTGGTGGCCTGGCATGAGTTCACTGGGGCCACATCTGACATCTTCGCCTACCAGCTCAATCAGTGAGCACGCAGAGGAGTTGACGCGGCGCCTCCTGACGAGAGGCGCGGACATCTGGCTCCTCTCATTCTCGCGATTCTTCGGCTCAGCGACGATTGAAGTTACGGCTGCCCACGCTTGGGAACCACGAGCCCTTGGCTCAAACGCTTGAGAACACGCTTCCTCTGGCGCCGCTTGTAAGCCTCATGGGAGTTCTCTCCCAGTTCGTTCTGGCGCGCAGTCTCCGCATCGACGATCTGGAACTCGACCAGTGAGATGACCACGCGGCCTTTCCGAGACCGCGTGTCCTCATCGGGAGGCGGCAGGTACTCGTCCACTCGAACGGGAATATCCACCACGAAGTTCAGGGCCCGATACGAGCCCCCCGAGAAGCTATTGCCACTCCGGTCCTCTCGGTCCTCGAAGTCCCTGTCGAGGTGCAGGTGTGGAATGAACTGCTCGAAATGCGGGTGTTCACTCAACACGCCCTTGAACGGCAGCAACGTGTTTTCGGTCTGCCCCGGCACGACCAGGTGAAAGGGGAACAACCGCTGCGTCAGACTGTACAGGACAGGCAACAGGTCTTCGCGCGACCGGGTGACGATACGGAACCGCGTGCGATCATAGACCTGGGCCGCAACCGTTTCCTTCTTCGCCAGCAACTTCGTCACCAGTGAATCCTGGGTCTTGATGGAGTGGGCGAACTCCACGATAGGCAAGCCACTGGCCTGCATCTCCTGGGCGACCCGCAGAACCTTCTCAGTCACCAACTCCGCGAGTTCCGCCTCGGAGATGGCCAGGCGGAAGAGCAGATCTCGCCCCTCGATGTGCTGGATGACATGCATGACCTTCAAGACGACGCACGCAATGCGCCGGTGTCGGGCGTTGCCCTTCGCCCCCGAAGCCAGAAGGAAGAGATCATGGATCTCCTCTGGCCGAGCAACGGCATCGGCAACTCGATAGTTGTAGGTCTTGCGCAAGTACGAAACCGCGTCAGCCAACACCATCCGAGCCCAGGCCTCATCAAATGGCCGCGACAGGTCGAGCTGACAGAGCCTCAGAAAGCGGTCCACTTCATCCCGGACCTGGAAATGCATTCTCCGCCAATCAATGACGGAGCCCCCCCGCAGGATGAGCCGAATCCGCTCCAGCTCGCGAAGACCCATCTCCGCGACGCTGCGCACAGGAATGTCCGGGAGTACGGGGGTTAGGGAGGGGGCCTTCACGCTGTGACTTCCTAGTCGAGCACACCGCTTTGGGAAAGCCCCACCGCAAAGCACGAAGGGCCCTCGCCCCAGAGGGACGAGAGCCCTTGCCGCCAGGTGCTGGAACTGTCTACTGAGCAGCCAGCGGCTTGTCCGCGGCGTAGCGGACCTCAGACACCTTCTGGCCCTCCGTCGAGTAGCTCGTCTCCACGCCCTCCCGCTTGCCCTTCACCCAGGTCTGCTCGAGCTTCTTCGCACCGTTGGGGTGATATTCCACGCGAGCACCGTGGTAGTCGTTCTGCTCGAATTGGGTCTCCCCGGTCTTGACCCCATTCATGTCGTAGTAGGTCCAGCGCCCCGAACGGAAACCGTCCTTGTACTGGCCTTCCGACTGCTTCTGGCCATTGGCCCAGAAGTCGACATAGGGACCATGCAGCGCGGGGCGCTGCGGCGTCGAGCCGACCTTGACGCAGTAGACGCCGATCTCCTTGGTCACCCGACCACCCTTCTGCACAGTCCCTGAAGGACATTCGAGTCGGACCTCACGCCCGACGGACGAGTCCTCAGCGAAGGCCTGCGTTGCAAAAGCGGCCACACAAAGCGCAGCGAAACGATAGCTCATCGGGCTCTCCTTCTCGTACAGCGGCTGGCGCCTTGCGCCATCCCTCATTCAAACGGACCAGACGCGGCGAAATTCACGTCCATTTCTGCTGCTCGCCCGCCCAGGGACCAGGTCCTGGGCCAAACGCCAGGAGCCCCACCCCAATGAGTCAGGGATGAGGCTCCGGCGGGTTCTCTCCGTCACCGGAGAGACCTTCACGACATGCTGGCTACCGAGTCAGCTGCGCGCAGATCTCGTTGCCGTTCGTGAAGTAGATGCCGATGGACAGCGTCGTCGCGGAGGCACCCGGGCAGAAGTTCATGGTGAACTCCGCGTTCTTGCCATTGTTCGAGGTGGTGTACTCAGACGGACGAATGGTCTGGACGCCGTCGATCTGGCTGCCATTGACGCGCACGTAGAAGAAGCCCGGCAGACCCGCGACTGGGCAGGGAACGTGCCCGAGCCGGTCGCGCTCTGGTAGGCGCGAACGCGAGCCTTCGCGGTCATCCCCGTGGTGCCGCTGCCGGTGCCACAGAAGGTGTCCTGGCCGAACGAAACCTGGGTGATGTCGTAGATGATCGGACCGGAGGACGAGATGGTCCACACCGGCTGCTTGCCACCCTGCGCGGGGTCGAAGTTCGCGCACGTCGGCGCGGGGACCTCGGTGCAGGTGCCGCTGCTGCAGAACTGGCCGTAGAGGCAGGTGCTCTGGCCCGTGCCCGAGCAGGTGGTCGGACCCGTGTCGTCCTCCTCGCACTGACCGGAGGCCGTGTCACACACGCGGCCGGAGCCGCAGTCATCGTTCGAGTCGCACGCCGGGACGCAGACGTTGTCCAGGTTCGAGCAGACCAGGTCGCTCGACGTGCCGTCCGAGCCGCCATTGCACAGCGCGTCGGTGGAGCACTGGCAGATCAGCGTGTCGGACTGGGAGCTCGTCCCACCCAGCTCCGCGCAGGTCTTCGCGGAAGCGGGACAGTCGTTGCTCGTCGTACACGTCAGAACACAGACGCTCGCGTCCGGGTGACAGATTTCATTCTCAGCGCAGTCGTCGTTGCCGGAGCACGTCGTGCCACTCGGGTCGTCGTCGCCACAACCCGCCATCAAACCGCTCATCGCGCCGAGTGCCGAGAGCACGAGCATCATCTTACGAAGCTGCATGTTGGGAATCCCTCCGTGGATCTGCTTGGAATCGTCTGCTGGGGGGCCTCCGGCCACTGAAGTCAGGCCCCGACGTCCATACAAGCGGTTCGGCTTTAGTCCCGCCCGTCGTGACGTGTCAACGAGTGTCGACACGCCCACGGACGCGTCGCTCCCGCGGAAATTCAGCCCTCACGAAAGCGAACACTCACATGGGACCCTGGCGTGACACACATGTCGCCAAGGACCCAGATTCTTCCTCTCCCGCTCAGAAGGTGAACGGGAAGTCGATGGGCTCGCCCTGCTTCTTGTGCTTCGGGAACGCCCAGCTCTTGATGAGCCCGGTGATGCAGGTCGCCATGTACGTGCTGCGGTACTCATCCGACTTGCAGGTGACGTTCGACGTCTTGCCGCTCGTCTGGATGGTCCACCGCATCACCAGCTTGCCGCTGAGCATCGGGTCCTTCTTCTTCTGCTCGTTCACGCACTTCACGATGGCGGGCTTGTTGTTCAGCACCACCTCCATGATGTCGGAACGCTGAAGGGTGTCTCGCACCCCGCCCCCGCCCGGCTCGGGAGGGATGTAGGCCGTGGGACGATTCTCCGACGCCTTCGGCTCGGGCTTCGACTTCTTCGTGCCGAACAGCTCGTCGAAGTCGTCATCACCATCGCTCGAGGACGGCTTCTCCGCGCGCGCCACGGGACGCTCCTCGGTGTCCTCCCGGCGAGAAGACGAAGAAGACGAGGAGCCGGAGGCACGCCGAGGCGTCGTCGTCCGCTCGACCTTCGCCACCGCGTTGTCCAGCGGTTGCTTCACCGCATCCGCCGGCGGCGTCGCGGGCACCTGCCCCGCCACGGGCTGCGCGGCCACGGGAGGCGGCGTCGCCACGGGCGCGGTCGTGGGAGGCGTCGTGGGCGCTCCCGCGGCGGCCACGGCGGGGTTCGCCGCGCCCGCTGTATCAGGGGCAGGAGGCTGCGTCGGCGCTCCGGGCGCCGTGGCCACGACGGGCGGCGTCTGCGGCGGTGCGGCGACAGGTGCCGCCGCGACGGGAGGAGGCGTCACCACGGGCGGAGCAGCCGCCGGCGGCGTGGCCGCGGCGACAGGCTGCTGGGTGGGCGGAGCCTCGGGAGTGCCGCCCTTCGACGCCAGCGCCCAGGCTCCACCACCGAGCCCCAGGACGCCCACGACGATGCCGACGATCAACCCCACCCGGCCCTTGCCTCCGCCAGAAGGCGCCCCCCCGCCCTGTGCATAGGCCGGAGGGTAGCCCGCGGGAGGCGCATACGGCGCCGGGACAGGCTGCGCGTAGTGCCCCTGCGGCTGCCCATACGGCATCTGCGCCGGCTGGCCATAGGGCTGCTGCGGATAGGCATGCGACGCCTGCGGAGGCGCCATCTGAGCGGCCATCGCCGGCCCCGCGCCCATCAGCGACGGGGACGACACCGGCTCCGGAGGCGGCATCGGCACGTCGAGCAGGCGAGACTGCGACACCGGCTCACGCCCCAGCGAGGGCGCGGGCGTCGGAGGCGGCTTGGACAGCGCGTCGTTCTCCTCCTTCACGAGCGAGGCGAGCACGCTGGCGGCCGACGGCTTCCAGCCCACAGGCTCCTCGGAGGACGACGCCAGCACCACCGAGTCGCCCTTCGGCTTGCCCGCGCTGAACGCGGACTGCACGGGCCCCGGCTGCACCGTGGGCGTCGAGCCCGACACGGGCTCGGGCGCGACGATGGTCGGCTTCGACGGACGCGGCGCCAGCACCGACGCCAGCTCCGCCGTCTCCGACAACGGAATCCAATCGCTGAAACCCGAACGCCAGCACAGGCTGTCGGGCCCCACCTCGCCACGGTCCCACGCGTCCTTCACCTTCTCCACGGTGAGCGGCCCGACCTGCTTCTCGTCGATGGCCACGTACCACTCGTGAGAGGTGGCCGCGGGCTTCGGCTCCTCCTTGTCGGGCTCGTCCTCGGCCTCGGCCAGCTTGCGCACCGACTCCGTGGTGGCATCGCGCGCGGCGGCCTCTCCGGCGGCTTCACCCGCCGGAATCTTGTGCGTGCCGGAGCTGAGGACCTGGTCGAAGACCGCGCCGATTTCGTCCTCTTCCACGTCCGTGAAGAGGCCTCCCTCGGGCGGGGTCCCGAGCGTCGCGGGCAGCGAGGCGGAGGAGGACGAATCGGCCTCCTTGCCCTGGGTGCTCGCGCTCTCGGGAGCGGGAGAAGAGGTGGACGCGGGCTCGGACGGGGAATCCTTCCCCGCCGCGGCGCCCGCCGGGCGCACGGTGATGGTGTGGCCGCACTTCTTGCAACGAACCTTGACCCCCTTCGGGCCAACCTTGTCGTCGCTGATCATGTACTGCGCGCGGCAGCTGTCACAGACGAAACGCATCTTTTCCGCAAGCCTCGGAAATGACGGGAGAAATCCCGTCGGAATCGTAGAAGTGGCCACCCGAGGCGGTCAAGGATCAGTACCTCGACCGCCCGGTTGCTCATCAACGCGTGAACCCTTGCCCGGGTTCTACCGCGCTATCTGCGCACCTGTACCTCCACGTGTGTGCCAACAGCCACACGCAGGTGGTGCAGCTCCTCGGACGTCGCGAACACGAGCAACTCCTTGAGCTTGTTGCGAGGGGCGACGCGGAAGGTGGAGCCCGTCTCGCCCTGGACCAGCCGGCGCACCGGCTCCATCTCCCCGGCGACGAAGAGGCCCGCGCGCGCGGCCGTCAGCTCCGCGCCCTCCAGGAACTGACGCACCGACTGCGGCGTCGCCGTGGGGAGCCAGGCCCGGGCCGCCTTGGCGAGCGCCGCGCGGTCCACGTCCGTGAGGACCTTCTCCAGGGCCCGCCGCTCCATCTCCACGCCGTGGAGCGACTCGGCGACGCGCACATTTCCCACCACGAGGTTCAGCGCCGCCTGGAGGATGGCCTCCAGTCGCTCCGCCGGCACGTACTGCGCGAAGGCCAGCTCCGGACGCGCCAGCGCCAGCGCGCGGCCCAGGAGGTAGTACACCTCCTTCTGGCCCTGCTCCGCGAAGTACTTGCCGCCCACGCGGACACACGGCGGATGCGTCTGGAGCAGCTCCACGTTGACGAGCGGCTCGGGCGCGGGCTCGTTGGAGCGCTTCGCCATGCGCTCGCGCGTGGCCACGAGGAAGGGCGAGTACAGCTCCACCGCCTCCATGCCCAACAGGCGCGCCACGTACCGGTAGTGGTGCACGTGGTACTCCTGCGCGCTGGCCACGTCGATGCGGTGCTTCTTCGGCACGAGCTGGTACTGGGTGAAGGGCACCGCGTACAGGTGTCCCGCCTTGGCGAAGAGCAGACCGAGCAGCTCCGCCAGCGGCCCTCGCGCCTTCGGGTGGAACAGGTGCGTGTGCCACAGCCGGTCGTCGACCGGGCGCTGGGCGACCTCCTTCTTCTTCGCGTAGGGCCCCAGCTTGGAGAGGATCTCCTTCTCGTCCTCCCCCGCTTCACCGAGCAGCCCCGAGGCGGCCTGGGCCGCGAGCCACGCCAGGTCGTAGTCCTTGCGCAGCGCCGCGAGCCGCACGAGCTGACCGCAGATCTTCCGCGCGTCGGTCGTGTGAGGCAGCGCGCGACGGAGCGCGGCGATGGCCTCGTCCTCCTTGCCGGGCAGGTTGCCGGCGAGCTCGGCGTACGTCTCCTGCACCACAGCATCGTCCGGCAGGCCCTTGGCGGCCACGCCGTAGGCGGCCACGGCGCCCTCCGGGTGCTTGAGCACCTGGTGGTACAAATCCCCCAGCGCGCGCCACAGCGCCATGCGCGCCACGTGCGTCTCCGGCGTCTTGGGCAGACGGCCGAGCATCTTCGTGTAGTTCTCCTCCAGCGACTTCCACTGCCGGGCGCCACCGAGCATCGCCTCGAGCGAGCTGAACGCCTCGACGAAGCGGGGGTCCAGGTCCAACGCCGCGTTGAACGCCTGGCTCGCGCCCTCGACGTCCTTCAGGTCGTCACGGCGCAGCTCGCCCAGGGCGAACCAGACGCGCTTGGCCTTGTGCGGCTCCGACGCCAGCGCGGGGAGGGCCAGCATGCGCGCCAGCACGTCCGCGGCCTTCTGCCCCTGCCGCGTCTCACGCAGCAGCACGTAGAGCTGGTCCATCACCTCCAGCGCGTCGGGCTGGACGCGCAGCGCGCCGGTGAAGGCGTCGATGGCCATGTACGGGTCGTGCAGCTCATCGCGGGAGATGCGGCCCAGGTCCAGGTACACCTTCACCTTGGCCTCGCCCTCCAGCACGCCGACGAGCTGCTGGCGCAGGTCCGCGGACTTCTCGAACTGGCCCGCCTTGTCCATCAGCACCACGAGCGCGCGCAGCGTGGGCTCGTGGCCCGGGTCGATGGCCAGCGCCTTCTCGAAGTGGTTCTGCGCGCGGTCCGCCTGGTTGAGCGCGGCGTGGATGTCACCCAGCTGCCAGTAGACCTCCACGACCTCCAGGTCCGTGAGCTCCTCGCGGTGGTGGATGAGGATGGTCTGGAAGACCTTGAGCGCGCCCTCGTAGCGGCGCGTCTGCACGAGCAGGTTGCCGTAGCCCTCGAGCGCGGGCAGGTACGTCGCGTCGCGCTCGTACGCCGTCTCGTAGCAGCTGAGCGCCTTGTCGCGCCGGCCCAGCTTCTCCGCCACGTAGCCCAGCCGGTAGAGCTGGCGGCACAGGTCCGCGGCCGTGGCCGCGTCCTTCTCCACCATCGCCTTCTCCGACAGCTTGCGCGTGACGATGTCGAGCATCCGCTCCGCGTCGGACCACTGCTCGTGGGCGATGTACACGTCCGCCAGCGGACGCGCGGCCTCGATGCTGTCCGGGATGTGCTTGAGCGCCTCCTCCCAGTAGCCCGTGGCGGTGTCGCGGTCCTCGCGCGTCTCCGCGTGGTAGCGCGCCACGTCCAGCAGCGCCTTGCCCTTGGCGACCGGGTCCTCGGTCTGCTCGGCCTCCTGACGCAGCGTCTGCTCGTAGCCGCTCCAGTCCTTGTCCTGCTCTAGGATGCCCTTGAGGGCGCGGAGGCTGGGCAGGTGGCCCGCGTCGATGGCGATGGCCAGCTGATAGGCGTTCCGGGCGCTGCCCGTGTCCATCAGCATGTCCTCGTTGATCTTCCCGAGGCGGTAGTACAGCTCCACCGCGTCCTTCGACTGGCCGGCGAGCTCCGCTTCCTTCTGCAGCATCTCCAGCGCGAAGGGCCAGTTGCCGCTGCGCTCGTACAGCTTGCCCAGCGCGTGCAGCGCGGGCCGGCTGCCGGGGTCCGCCGCGAGCGCCGCGTGGTAGCTGTTGACGGCCCGGTCCACCGCCTTGAGGTTCTGGTACTGGACGTTGCCGATGTCCACGTACAGCTCCGCCTGCTCCTCGGGGCTGACCGCGAGCGAGAGCTGCCGCTCGTAGGCGTTGATGAGGTCTTCCCAGCGGCCCTGCACCCGACGCAGGCGGATGAGGACCTTGATGGCCTGGACGTTCTGCGGATCGATGGAGAGCACGCTCTCCACGCACACGTCCGCGTTGGCCGGGTTCTGGTACTTGTCCTCCCAGATGGTGGCACTGCGGAACAGGACGCGGACCTTCTCGCGCCAGTCGTCGCTCAGCTCCAGCATCCGCTCGTAGATGGCGAGCAGGTCCGCGGGCTGGTCCAGCTTGGTGTGCAGCCGCTCCAGCGACTCCAGCGCCTCGCGGTTGACCGGGTCCAGCTCCAGCGCCTGACGGTAGGCGGCGACCGCGGACTCGTCGTCCGAGAGGTCGCGCTCGAACACCCCGGCGACCTCCACCTGGATGCGCGCGCGCTCCTCGGCGGTGTCCGCGAGATCCCTGGCGCGCAGGAGCGTCATGGCCACGTCGCGCCACGCGCGCTGCCGCCGGTACAGCGCGGTGAGCACGCCGAGCGTCTCGGTGTCCGGCTCCAGCTCCAGCGCGCGCAACAGCGCGCTCGCGGCCTCGGACGGGTCCTCCAGCTTCTCGTCCCAGACGCGGGCAATCTCCCGCAGGATGCCCTTGCGCTGCTCGATGGAGCCGGCGGCTTCGAGCTTCTGCTCCAGCGCCACCACGTACTCGCGCTCGTGGCCCCGGCGCTGGAACACCGCGGCCAGTCCATCCAGCGCGGTGGCGTTGGTCGGGTCGAACTCGAGGATCTTCCGGAACGCCCCTTCCGCGGCCTGCGGGTCATCCAGCCGCGTGTCGTGGACCCGCGCGAGCGTCGCGTACAGCCGCTCGGCCAGCGGCCCACGGGGCAGCTCGTCCGCGACCTCCTCGTAGACGGCCGCCAGCTCCTCGTGGCTGCCCGTCTCGTCCGCCAGCCGCTCCACCTCCTCGCGGAGCGTGTCGTCCGAGGCATCCAGCTGCAGCGCGCGGCAGAGCGCCAGGAAGGCCACGTCCTTCTGCCCCAGCCGCTCCTCCTGCACGCGAGCCAGCTCGCGCAGGGCGGCCATCTTCTCCTCGTCCGTGACGAAGTGGGGCATGTACCGGTCGACGGCCGTCGCGTAGGCGCGCCAGTCGTTGTACGTCCGGTACAGGTCGCACACGCGCTCGTACGCCGTGCGGTTGGCGGGGTCCAGCTCCAGCACCTTCTCCAGCGCTCCCGTGGACTGCTCGGGCTTGCCGCCCGGCCCCGCCCACAGGTCCGCCACCTCGTAGTACGTGGCGACGGCGCGCTCACGCTCCTCGGCGCCCAGGTGCACCTGCACCTTCAGCTCCAGCGCGCGCACCGCGTCGTTCCACGCGCGCAGCGAGACGAACAGCGTGTGCACGCGCTCCAGCTCGGCCACCTGGTGGGGCTCGACCTCCAGCGCGCGACGGGCGGCGTCCAGCGACTCCTCGCGGCGCCCCATCCCAGCGAGCACCTCCGCCAGGCGCAGGCGCAGCGCCTTCACGCCCTCGCTGTTCTCCTGGAGCGGGATGAGGCGGCGCAGCACGCCCACCAGCTCCTCGCGCTGCTCCGTCTCGTCGTACAGCTCGCGCAGCGTGTCCAGCACCGCGCGGTTGCGCGCGTCACGGTCCAACGCCGCCTTGAAGTACGCAACGGCGGCCTCGGGCTGCTTGAGCAGCCGGTACACCACGCGCCCCAGCCGCTCGTTGAGCCGCACCACCTCACGGGGGTCCAGCGTCATCGACAGACGGCCCTCGAGCAGCGCGCGCAGGTCCTCCGGACGGTTCGCCCGCTCGTACAGCGACTCGAGCGCGGAGAAGGCCTGGTCGTTGCGCGCGTTCTTCGTCAACAGCTCGCGGTACAGCTCGATGGAGCCGCCCAGGTCCGACAGCCCCTCGGCGGACACCTGCGCCATCTTCGCGAGGACGCGGTCCCGCTCCGCCCCCGCCACCTTCTCCGACTGGAGCTTGAGGATGGCGTAGAGCTTCTCCGACGCGGAGGCCGCCTCGTAGATGCCCTCCAGGAGCCGCGCGGACGCCAGGTGCCCGGGCTCCAGCTTGAGGATGCCCTCGTAGGCGCTCGCCGCGCGGTCCGGACTGTCCAGCCGCTCCTGGTAGAGCTGTCCCAGGCGGAAGAGGTAGCCCACGCGCTCGGCCTGCTCGGTGGCGCCGGTGACGAGCGCCTCCAGGATGCCCGCGAGCTCCGGCCACGCCTGCAGCTCCAGGTACAGCCGGTCCAGCGCCACCAGCGCCTTGGCCTGCACCGCGACATGCAGCGTGCGCGCCCGCTCGTAGTACGAGACGGCGCGGTCCGAGTCCCTCAACTTCGACTCGAGCAGCTGGCCCAGCTTCAGGCACACCTGCGCCGCGTCGGCGGCCTCGGCCACGCGCGGCAGCGCCTCCTCGTACGCCGCGACCAGCTCGTCGTAGCTGTCCGAGGCATCCGTGGCGTTCTCCAGACGACGGCGCACCTCACCGTCGTTCGGGTCCTCCTTGAAGGCGCGGAAGAGCGCCAGGAACGTCAGCTCCGACTCGCCCTGCGACTCGCGCAGCGTCGCCAGCTCGCCCAACAGCGCCTTTCGCTCGAAGGCATCCGTGGACACGCCCACGCGCGTCTCGATGAGCTGCGCCAGCCGCGGCACGTCGCCGCTCGCGCGGAAGGCGCGCAGCAACGTCTCCACCGCGAGCAGGTTCTGCGGCTCTCGCGACACCAGCGCCTCCATCCGGCCCACCGCGCCCGGATGGTTGGGCTGCACCGTCAGCACCTCGCCGTACAGCGCCAGCGCGCCCGTGCGGTCCAACAGCCGCGTCTCGCGCACCGAGGCCAGGCGGAACTTCAGCTCCAGCCCCGCCTCCGGAGGCATCAGCGCGATGCGGCGGGCCAGCACGTCCGCCAGCTCCGGCCAGCGCTCCTGCTTCTGGCACAGCGCCTCCATGCGCTCCAGGCCGGCCACGTCGTCCGGCTTGAGCTCCAGGAGGCGCCGGAAGGTCGCCAGCGCGCCCAGGGCGTCCTGGAGCTGCTCCTCCTGCAGGTGTCCGATCTGGAAGAGCACCGCCGCACGGCGCGCGGGCTCCTCGGCCACCGCCAGCTGACGGCGCAGCACCTCGAGCAGCTCCGTCGGCTTGCCCTGCGACGCCACCAGTCGCACGGTGCCATCCAGCGCCTCGGCGTCCGTGGGCCGCAGCTCGAGCACGCGCTTCCAGGACGCCAGCGCCTCGGCGGGCTCGCCCAGGTCCGTCTGCAGCCGCGCCAGCGCGCGGTACAGCTCGGCGCGCGCCGCGTCTCCCGCCTTGGGCGCCACTTCCATCAGCACCGCGCCCAGCTCCTCGGGGGCCTCGGCGCGGTCCACCAGCGACACGCACAGCTCCAGCGAGCGCAGGTCATCGGGCAGCTCACGCAACGCGCGCGTCGCGGCGAGGAAGCCCATCTCCGCGTTCTCCAGCGGACCGGCGTACATCTCGGCGATGCGGCGCAGGAGCGCGGCGCGCTCCTGGGGCACCGCCTCCGCCGACACGCGCGACTCCAGCATCTCCACCTGCTTGAGGTGGTTGCCGACGGCGACGAAGACCGGCTCCAGCGCGCTCGCGGCCGCGCCACGCAGCGGGCTCTCCGAGCGGGCCATCTCCTCGAGCGCACCCACCGCGCCCGCGTGTCCCGCCCGCCGCTCCAGCACGGACTGGTACAGCTCCAGCGCCCCGCGCGGGTCGTCCAGGCGCGAGAACTTCAGGCGCCCCAGCCGCACGCGCAGATCGGACGACTCCTCCTGGGCACCGCGCGCGTCGGCGAGCTGGATTTCACGCTCGATGTGCTGCGCCAGCTCCGGCCAGCGCTCCATCTCCGCCAGCACGCGCCCCAACAGCTTGAGCGCGTTCGCGTTCTCCGGACGCAGCAGAAGAATCTCGCGGTACGCCTGCGCCGCCAGCGCCTTGTCCGCGAGCGTCTCCTCGGCCAGGTGCGCCAGCTCGAACAGCAGATTCACCTGCGACGCCGCGTTCGGCTCCGCGGCCACCTGCCGCCGCATGACCAGCCCCAGCTCACGGTGAGCCCCCGTGCGCCGATGGACGCGGGCGATGGACTCCAGCACCGCCTTGTTCTTCGGGTCCCTGCGACTCACCTCCTCCAGCGCGCGGACCGCGAGGTCGTAGCGCTTGAGGCGGTTGTCGTAGAGCGCCGCCAGCCGGCGCCACAAGTCCCCGGCGAGCGGCTCCTGCGTGTCCCGCTCGAGCTGGTCCTCGTACGCGCCCGCGACCTCCTCGAACGAGCCGGAGTCCGCCGCGAGCCGCTCCAGCTCGTCGCGCACCGACGTCTCCTGCGGGAACTCGTTGAACGCGCGCAGCCGCGCCACGAAGGCCAGCGACGTCTGCCCCAGCGCCTCGCGCAGGGTGGCGATCTCCTGGATGTGCTCCAGCCGCCGCTCCGGCGCCACGCCAGGCAGCAGCACCTCCATCACCTCCACCAGCTTCCGGGTGTCGTTCAGGCCCCGGTAGACGGGCTCCAACAGGCGCGCCGCCTCCACGCGGGGCCCGTCGTGCGCCATCAGCCGCTCCAGGCCCGCCACCACCTGGCCATCCCCGGGCGCAAGCTCCAGGAGCCGGCGATAGACGGGCAGCGCCTCCGCCGGGCCCACCTCCTTCTCAAGCAACTGCGCGCGCTTGAGCAGCCAGCCCCGCCGCGCGGCGTCGTCGGCCGCGCCGTCCGCGAGCTGGTCCAACACGTCCGCCTGCTCCACGAAGCGCCGCGCCTTCGCGTACAGCCGCTCCAGCGCGAGCAGCCCCTCGGGCAGCCGCCGCAGCGCCAGCGCCGAGCGGTACGTCTCGATGGCCCGGGCGTCCTCACCCGCGTTGGCGTACGCCTCGCCCGCCTTGAGCAACAACCCCACGCGCTCCTCTGCGTCCTGGGAGAGCTGGGCCTGACGCGTGTAGACCTCCGACAGGCTCTTGGCGTTCTGGCCCTTCTCGTACAGCCGGGACAGCGCCTCCAGCGCCTGGCGGTCCTGCGGCGCGTCCGCGAGCAGGTTCTTCCAGAGGCGCGCGGCCTCCTCGGGCTGGTCCAACGACTCGCGCAGCTCCGCGGCGCGGCGCAGCAGGTCCAGCGCGGCGGGGTCACCCTCGGTGAGCTCCACCGCCGCCGTCTCGTAGATCTCCGCGAGCACCTCGTGCGAGCCCGTCTCGCGCGCCAGGCGCTCCAGGTCGGGGCGCACACCGTCCCGGTCCAGGCCCTGCGCGAAGGACTTCACCGCGGACATGAAGGCCAGCGACGGCTGGCTCATGTCGCGCTCGTAGATGCGACGAATCTCCCCGGCGAGGAGGATCTTCTCCGTGGTGAGCGCGGACTCCATCCGCGCCTCGCGCAGCGACACGCGGCGGGCATGGTCCCCCACCTGCACGAGCACCGGGTCCAACACATCCAGCGCGGCGCCACTGGCGGACACCGCCGCCTTCACCCACGCCTCGAGCGCGGCGCGAGCCCCGGGGTGACCCGAGTCCTCCGCGAGGATGCGCTTGTAGAGCCCCAGCGCCGCGTTCGAGTCGTCGAGCACCGTGCGCTGCAGCTCGGCCAGGCGGAAGGAGACCTCGCGGCCCTGCGGGCTCTGTCCTTCCTGATTGCGGCGCAGCGCCAGCGCCCACGCCAGGTCCTGATGGCGCCCGAGCTCCGTGTAGAGCCGGTCCAACGTGGCCGCGGCCTCGCGGTTGCCGGGGTCCCGCTGGGCGATGGCGCGCCACGCCTCCGCCGCGCTCTCCAGGTCCGACAGGCGGGCCTCGTGCAGCAGCGCGGCCTCGCGCAGGAACCCGAGCTGCTCGGCCGGCTCCGGCGACGCGGCCGCCAGCTTCTCCAGCACCTCCGCCAGCGCGGCCCACTCCTCGCCGCCTCGATGCAGCCGCTGCAAGGCGCGCAGGCTGTCGAGGTTGCCCGGCTCCAGCACCAGCAGCGCGCGCAGGGCCTTCACCGCGCCCGCCTTGTCGTCGAGCTTCTTCTCCTGCACCTCGGCCAGCTCGCGCAGCAGCGCCGCGCGCGCGGAGCCCACGTCCCCCTCCTCCGCCAGCTCCTCGATGATCTCCGCGTAGCTGTCCAACGCGTCGGCGTCCTCGGCCGCCTGACGCGCCGTGGAGCGAAGGCCCGCGTCGCCGGGCGCCAGTCGGAGCGCGCGGGCCAGGGCCGCGAACGCCAGCTCCGGCTGCCGCAGATGCGCCAGATGCACCTGCGCGGCCTGCCGCAGCACCTGCACCCGCGCCGCGTCGTCCTTGGCCACCTCCGCCAGCACATCCAGCGTGGCCACCAGCTTGCGGTAGTCCTTGGTCCGCTCGAGCGCGGGCAACAGCACGCGCGCCGCGGCCTCGCGCGCCGTGCCCGACGCCAGCATGGCCTCCAGCGCCGCGAGCGCGTCCGGGTCCGAGGGGCGCTGCAGCAGGATGTCCGCGTAGCTGCTCACCGCCTCCGCGCTGCCGTCCTGCAGGCCCTGCAGCAGTTGCGCGCGGCGCAGCTTCAGCCGCGAGACCTTGTCCGTCTCACCCGCCGACTCCGCCAGGCCAATCATCCGCGCCAGCGTGTCGCCCAGCTCCCGCGTGCGGCCGGCCTTCTCGTACAGCTCCGCCAGGCGCGGCAGGTGCCGCCCCTCCTCGGCGCCGTGCGAGAGCGCGGACTGGAGCGCCTCGGCGGCCTGCGCCGGACGCCCGAGCTCCGTGTTCAGGTCCACCAACTGGAGCAGCAGCTCCAGCTTCTCCGCGCCGCGAGCGCCCTGGATGCGCTTGCGCAGCAGCTCCTCCGCGTCCGCCGCGCGACCCGCGCGACCGTACAGGCGCACCAGTCGCTGCAACACCGCGCCCGACTCCGGAGCGCGCTCCACCGCCGCCTCGAGCGCGGCGATGGCCTCCGCCACCAGCCCGCCCTCCTCCGCCAGCCCCGCCGCCTCGGTGAGCAGCGACAGCGCCACCGCCGGGTCCTCGGCCTCCGCCGCCAGGGTACGCAGCACGCGCCCCAGCTCGGCGTGCGCCGACAGGTCCCTCGCCAGCCGCAAGGCCTCGCCGCGCGAGGACTCATCCCGAGGGTCCTCGCGCACCACGCGCACGCGCGTATCGAAGGCCGCGCGGCTGTCCGCGAGCTGCTTCTCGTGGATGCTCGCCAGAAGCGAGAACAGCCGCTTGCGCGCGGCCCCGTCCGTCGTGGACTCGAGCTGCTGCTGGAGCGCCGCCACCTGACGCTGGTGGTCGCCCGTGCGCCCGTAGTGCGCCGCCAGCGCCTCGGTGACTTCCTGCGTCCTCACGCCGGAGGCCGCCAGGCGCTCGAGGCCGCCCACCACCACGCCCGTGGACACGTTCTCCGTCAGCAGGCCCAGGAACAGGTCCGCCGCATCCTCCTGACGTCCCAGTCGCTCCGCGTACAGCTTGGCCTGGCGCGCCGTCCACTCGTTGCGCTCCAGCTGCGTCTCCGCCAGCGCCGCCAGCCGCCCCGCCAGCGCCGCCGCCTCGTCGAAGCGGGACAGCGCCACGCACAAGGCCTGCAGCCGCTGCACCGCGCCCACCTCGTCGGGCGCCAGCTGCGTCCACTCACGGACCAGCGGCTCCAGCTCCTCGGGCGGAGCGCCCGCGGCCTCGCGCCGCGTCACCTCCGCCTCGATGCGCGCCTTCGGGTCGTCCGCGAGCGCCGCGGCCGCCTGCAGCGACTTCACCGCCTCCGCGGCGGCCTCGTCACCGGGCACCCGCACCAGCACCTCGCGCCACGCCGCCTCCGCGCGCACGGGGTCCGCCAGCGGTCCCTCGAGCAGCTGCGCGAGCTGCCGCCACAGCGTCGCCGCGACCTCCACCACGGGCGCCGCCTGCGCCGCGCGCTGGAGCGCCAGGGCCAGCGCGGGCCGCGCGTTGGCCTTCTCCGCGTGCTCCACCACCGAGCCGAGCAGCAGCGGACGCGCCGGATCCAACTCCAGCGCCCGCGACAGCACCTCGAAGGCGCCGCGCGCGTCGTCCTTCTCCTCGAACATCAGCGCGAGCGCCTCGCAGAAGGCCACCCGCTCCGCCCTCGGACGGGGCGCCAGCAGCGCCAGGTCCAGCAGCGGCACCACCGCCTCCAGCTCCTCGTCCTCCGCCAGGAGCCGCGCCAGCTGGAAGGCCGCCAGCGCGTGCGTGGGGTCCAGCTTGAGCGCCGCCTCCAGGTGCGCGCGCGCCGCCGCGCCGTCCTTGAGCTGCGTCAGACACAGCTCCGCCAGCCGCAGGCGCATCGCCGCCTGGCCCGACTTGTCCTTCACGGTGCCCAGGTAGCGCTCCAGCACCACCACCGCGTCCTGCGCCCGGCCGCCCTCCAGCAGCTGCTCCGCCGTGAGGCTCGCCGCGTCCGCGCGCGACGGGTCCGCCGCCACCGCCTTCTCGAAGGCCGCCAGCGCGCCGGGCGCGTCGTTCAGCCGGCCCAGGCGCAGCGTGCCCACGCGCAGCCAGAGGTCCACCTGCGCGCCGCGGTCCTTCACCTCGCCCGCCATCGCTTCAATCTGCTCGATGGCCGGCGCGAAGTCCGTGCCCGCGCGCGCGGCCATCTTCTCGATGAGGGACAGGCCCTCCGGCATGCCCGGCCACAGCAGGAAGCAGCGGTCCAACGCCTCCTTCACCTTGCCGGCCGAGCCCGGGTCGTACCAGGCGAACAGCTTCGCCACGAGCAGCGACAGCCGCGCGGCGCTCTTCCTGTCGCGCTCCTCCAGCGACATGCCGCGCAGCATCCGCACGCGGTCGCGCCACGTCTGCTCGAAGCGCTGCAGCGCGCGGGTGGCCTTCTCCACGCGCGCGTTCTGCGGCTCCAACGTCCGCGCGACGTCGAGCACCCGCTGCGCCAGCTCGTGCTCGGTGGGGTCGTCCACCAGTCGCTCGGCGAGCGCCGCGTACTCCTCGGCCATGCCCGCGTCGCCCAGCGCCTCGCGCTCGCGCTCCAGCGCCTCGAACGCCGTCTGGAAGCGCTCCTCGGACAGGAGCAGCTGCCGCACCCGCCGGAAGATGGCCCGGTCCGACTTCGCGCGCGCAGCGCGCTGCAGGCACAGCACCGCCCTGTCGCGACGGAAGAGCTTCTGCTCGTAGAGGTCCGCCGCCTTCAGGTAGTGGCCCGCGCTCTCCTCGCCCTGGGTCGCGCTGCCCAGCTTCTCCAGCACGTCCGACAGCGCCGCGGCGTCCTGCCGCGACTCATGCAGGCGCTTGAGGCCACGAAGCGCCGGCAGCGGCTCCTTCGCCACCAGCAGCGCGCGCTTGAGCAGCTCCTCCGCCCGCGGCGCGTTGCGCTGCCGCTCGTGCGCGAGCTCCGCCGCGCGGCACAACAGGCGCACCGCTTCGTCACTGGCGACGTCGCGCGAGCGCCCCTCGTACAGGCGGATCAACTCCTCCACACGGCCGGCCTTCTCCAGGGCGGCCTCGGCTTCGACGAAGCTCCGGTCATCGGACACGCGCAGCGTGGGTCGAGCAGACGTGGGCTGTTGCATGGGGACGGCGGGCCTCGGGGGTGAAAATGGAACGCAGCGGGGGCGCCAGCCGCCGGACTCTACCGGCCGCGAGCGCCCCCGAGCAATCGTGCAGAACCCGCCAAAGGGCGGGAATCATTGGCCTTCTTGCTACTCGGCCGAGGAAGCGTCGGGGGATGTGTCCCCGTCCTCGCCCCCAGCGGACGCCTCGGTGGGCGCCGGAGCAGGAGCCGCCTCGGGCAGCGCCTTGGCCCGCTCCAGACCCGCGCTGTCATTCAGCTGGGTGTAGAGGGCCACGGCCTTGTCGCGCTGCTGCAGCTCCTCCGCGAGCTGGGCGGCGCGAGTCAGGTTGCCGAGCTTCTCGTGGAGCGGCAGGGCCTTGTCCTTGCGCCCCGCGGCCTCCCACGCCTCGGCGGACGCGGCGACGTCGCCCAGCAGCTCCAGCCAGCGGGCACGGCCCGCGGGCTTCTGCTCCGACTCGGCCCGGGCCAGCTCGCGCTGCGCCAGCTCCTTCGCCTCGTCGTCCAGCTTCAGCCGCTGCATGAAGTGGAACGCCTTGGGCGGAGGCAGCGTGCCGAGCACCTCCACCGCCTCGCGGCGCTGGCCGGCCGCCACGAGCAGCGTGGCCGCGCCCAGACGGTCTCCACGCTCCACCAGGCTCTTCACCTCGAGCCCGCGGATGCGGTTGGCGCTGGCCATGTCCCGCGAGCGCTCGTACGACTTGCGCGCCAGGGTCAGCTTGCCCGCGCGCTCATAGGCGAGCGCCGCCTGGTCGAACTGGCGGGCCCGCTCGTACAGGCGCGCCACGTTCTCGAAGTCGCCCTTGCCCACGTAGTGCTCCATGAGGAGCTCGTAGGCGCCGGCCTTCTCCAGCGTGGGGGCGAGCTGATCCGCCGGCAGCGTGCTCACCAGCTTGCGCGCGGAGTCGTTGTCCCCACCCGCGAGGGCGTTGCGCAGGGCGCTCTTGAGGTCCCCGCCCGCCTCGAACAGGCGCGCCGCGTCGGCGAAGCCGCCGTTGCGCTCGTGGAGCCGGCCCGCGTCACGCGTGCGGCCCATGGCCTCCAGCTGCTTGGCCTGCTCCTTCCAGTCGCCGGTCAGCTCGGGCACCGGACGGCGCTCACCGGGCGCGCCGCGCTCCGGACGCTCACCGCGCTCCCGACGCTCGCCCCGCTCCGGGCGCTCACGACGCTCACCGGACGCGCCGCGCTCCGGACGCTCACCGCGCTCCCGACGCTCGCCCCGCTCCGGGCGCTCGCGACGCTCACCGCGCTCCGGACGCGACTCCGTCCGGGCCTGCGCGGGCGCCTGGGGCTCCTCGACCTCGGGACCCGGCTGACGGCCGCTGGCGGTGAAGGCCGCCTCGGCGCGCTCCTTGTCGCCCGCAGCACGCCAGACCTGTCCCACCAGGAACAGCACGTCCGTCCACGCGTCGAACTTCTCCTTCGCCGGGTCCACCGCGGGCGCCGCCGGAGCCGCCGCCTCCGCGGGCGCGCCCTCCGTGGCGACAGCCTCGGCACCCTCGGCCGGAGCCGCCGCCTCCGCAGCAGCCGCGGGAGCCTCGGCCGGAGCCGCGTCGGCGGCGGCAGCCTCCGGCGCGGCCGGCTTGGGCTGACGCTGCACGCGCAGCATCGTGGTGATGAGGCGACCTCGCGTGTTGAGGTCCAGATCATCCAGGGACTTCAGCCGCATGGGCCGCAGCGAGCGGACGATCGCCTGCAGCGGGGCCTTCTCGGCCGTGAAGTCCGTCTTGGACAGCGCCTTCTCCAGGACGCTCAGCTCGGAGATGACCCGCTGGCCCGGGCCCACGGGGCCCTCGTCGCGGCCACGACCCCGGCCCTCGCCACGGCCACGTCCCTCGCCCCTGCCACCACCAGGGCCTCCGGGACCGCCACGGCCACCAAATCCACCGCCAGGACCATCACGGCGCGGGCCCTGACCCGGCGCACCCCCGTCACGACCGCGCCCACCCTGGCGCGGCCCACCGCTTCCATTCTCCTGAGGCACGTCTATCTCCCGCTAGAACGCGTAGCGAATGTTCGGCGCCACAGCGAATCCGAACGAGCCTCCGGAAACGAGGTAGTTCCCCGTGACCTCGAGCCCCACGGAAAAGTGGCGCAACCGTGTGTAGTACTCCACTCCGGGCCCGGCAAACACAAGAATGTCGGAATCCGGAAGGAGACGCTTCGGCGAGAACATCGCATAACCCGCGCCCGCGCGGAGATAGAACCACGTGCGCTTCACTTCCTGGCTGTCGGCCAGGCCCACCAGACGCGCGCGCAGCACCGCGCCCGGGACGAAGGTGGAGTAGTCGCCGGACACCGCGCCGCCGGACTCGCCGATGTACTCGGCGCTGGTGCGGATGCTGGAGCCCATGACGAACAGGCCCACGGAGATGCGCTCGCCCAGGTCCACGCCCACCTCCACCTGGGCCATGGGGCCGGAGGAGAAGGGCCGGGGCGTCCCCTCGGCCGCGGGCGGGTTGGTCACGAACAGCGGACCGCCGAGCAGCGCGAAGTAGAAGCCACGCTCGATTTCATCGAACGTGGTGGCGGGCCGGTCGCCCGTCGCCGTGGTGGGTGGTTGCTGTGCGCTCGCGGCCATGGGGAGGACGAACGCGGCACACAGGGCAATGGGGGCGAGGGCTTTCATGCGGTCCTGAGGTTGACGGGGGCTCCCACGGGGGACGGGAGCCGGGGTGACTGCGCGGGCGGCCCCGGGGAAGGGCCGCCCGTCCGACAATGAACATCCGGCGCGCTACTCGCCGGACTGCTTGAAGATGAACGGATAGGTGACGACCACCACGCCACCACCCTTGGGCTCGGGGAACTTCCAGGTGCGAACGCGGCCCGCCACACACGTCTCCAGCTCCGCGTTGCCCGCCGTGGACTGCGCCACCGAGGACGACGCCACGGAGCCGGTGGCCGTGATGACGAACTTCACCGCCACCTTGCCGCCCAGCTTCGGGAAGCGGTTGAGCATGCTCTCGTAGCAGTAGCGGATCTGCGCGCGGTTGGCCTGGATGACCTTGCGGATGAGCTCCTTGTCCAGCGAGCCCATGACCTCCGGGTCGGACGAGGTGATGCCCACGTCCACGCTGGACTTGCCGCCCAGCACGCCCACGCCGGTGCCGTAGCTGCCGGTGCCACCGCCGCGGCCCTTGGTGCCGATGCCGCCGATGCCCACGGTGTCACCCGTGCCGCCGCCGCCGCCGCCGGAGCCGCGCAGGCCCAGGCCGCCGAAGCCGCCCGAGTTGCCCGCCTTGGCGCCGAACATGTTGCCCATGGCGCTCTTCAGGTCGCCGCCCAGGCCCTTGCTGCCGAAGACGGTGGAGATGCCGCCCTTGCCGCCGCCGAAGATCTTCGCGGTCAGCGCGCGCGCCTCGTCCTTCTTGTTCGGGTCGCCCTTGGGCGCGGTGCGGTTGTTGGTCTTGGGCGCGTCCTTCTTGCCCATCTGACCCTCGTCACCGCGGCTCTTGGCCGCCATCTCGCCGCTCTTCTTCGCCTCCTTCTGCTGATTGAGGCGCTCGAGGAACTTGTTCTTCTGCACCTCGGGCGGCTTGATGATGAGCTTGGCGATGCGCGCGGAGTTGGCGGACAGCTCGTCCGCGTACTCGTCACCCTCGCCGGTGCGGTTCATCGCGGTGATGACGAACGCGGTGGCCGCGAAGAACATCACCAGGAAGATGTTGAGCGCGGTGTAGTCCAGCGACTCGCCCAGCGGCGCCACGACGCGCTTGGGAACGGACTGGAAGACGGCCTCCATCGTCACGCCGCCCAGGTCCACCCAGAAGAAGTCCTCCGCGTCGAGCGTGAGCGTGTACGCGTCACCCTCGTGCGAGGCCTTGCCGGACTCGATGACCGCCTTGAGCTCCTGCGTCTCGCCCTTGCGCACCAGCTCGCCCTTCATCTTGCCGGTGAAGCGCACGGTGAAGGACTGGCCGTCGGTGCGGAGCACCTCGAAGCGCGGGCCGCCCAGCTTGGCGTCCCCCATGACGAAGTCGACGCCCGCGGCGCTGCCCACCGCCACGGCGCGCTTGGCGCCCGGGCCCACGAAGAACTCGCCCACCCGCTGATCGCCCCAGGAGAAGCGCAGCGCCACGCCCTGCGGACCGCTCGACTTGGAGCGGCGCACGGTGCGAGCACGCGGCGCGGCCTCGGCGGCGGCCTCGCGGGCCACGGGAGCGGGCTCCTCTTCGGCGGCCACGATGGCGTTCTTCTGCGTGGCGGCGACGGAGGCATCCAGCGCGCCCGAGCTCGCGGCGGCGGCCGGAGCGGGGGCCTCGGGCTCGGCGGCCACGGCGGCGGCCTGCGCGAGCCCGGCGGCCGGAGCGCCCGCGGCCAGCACGGGGTTCTTCTCCGTGGTGGCGTCGGTGCTCGCGGCGGCGACGGCCAGGTTCACCGCGGCCACGGCGGCCGGGTTCTCCAGGTGGATGGTCGTCCCACCCACGCGAATCCTGTCACCGAACGACAGCTGGCCCTTGTTGACCCGCTTGTCGTTGACATACGTCCCCTCGACGCTGCCCATGTCGATGATGGACATGGAGCCGTCGCCGGCGACCTCGATGACGGAGTGGATGCGGCTGACCTTCTCGTCCTCCAGGCACAGGTGCGCCGAGGACAGACGGCCAATCTTGATGATGTCGCGCTCGTAGTCCTTGGACGTGACCAACGTCTCGCCCTTGAAGACCTTGAGTGTCAGCGGAACGGCCATGAAGGCTCCTGCGTGGGGTCAATGCCCGGTATGACAACGCGCGCGCCGGCAGGTTCCCACCGGCGCAGGAAGGCGGAAACTACAGCTCGCCCACCGACTGCATCACCTTGTCCTCGAAGTCCTCGCGGATGCGGATGAGGTTCGAGTGCTTCACCTTGTCGCGCGCCTCGATGTACTCGCCGTCCGGCTTGGTGAGGTCGCCTTCGATGGTGTCGTCCTCGAAGTCGATGTTGGTGGTCTTCGAGTAGCGCACATTGCCGTCGCCCGCCCCACCACCCGCCGGCTTGGCGGCGTCGTCATCCTGGGCGAACGCGGTCGCCGCCGAGAGCACCGCGCACAGCATCAGAGCCTTCCGCATCACTGTCTCCCACGCGGGCCCCGCCGGGCCCGTTCCACACCGTGTGTCCGCTGACGCGGACACCGCGAAGGTTCGCATCATCGCCCCGGGGCCCGCCACAGCGAAGGCACCCGGGGACGTCCCAACTTTCACAGCAGGTCGTCTTCGGGCTCACCCGGCTCGGAAGGATCCGCCGTGCCTGCATTCTTCTTCTCCGCGGGCGCAGGCGCAGGTGCGGGCGACGGGGGCGGAGTCCCACCCGCGGGCGTGGCCTGCGCGCCCGTACCGGAGCCGGCCACCGGAGCCACGGCGCCACCCGGGGGCGGGGCCTGGTTCTTCTCCTGGTTCTTCTTCTCCGCGGCCTGCATCTGGGACTGCTGCTGCTTCTGGAGCTCCTCCATCTTCTTCGCCTGCTGCTCGGCCATGGCGGCCTCGCGCTTGGCGTTGACGAGCGTCTCCGCCTCGCGCAGCAGCCCGAAGACCGGGGACTCACCGGAGAGGCCCACGCCGTCACCCGCCATGGCGACGTACTTCTTGTAGAGCTCCAGGGCGCGCTCGGGGGCGTCCTTCACCTTGTGCAGGATGATGGCGCGGTTGAGGCTCACCGCCGCCAGCTCCGGGTCGAGCTTCTCCGCCTCGTCGTACTCCTGCATCGCCTTGTCGTACTGCCCCTGGCCCTTGTAGGAGAGGCCCAGGTTCAGGTGCGCGGTGGCGTTCTTCCCGTCCGCCTGCAGGATGCGGCGCAGGTGCTCCTCGGCGCCGGGGTAGTCCTCCGCGTCGAGCGACAGCTGGGCCAGCTCCACGTGCGAGGGGACATAGTCGTCGCGCGCCTCCAGGGCCTTCTTGAAGGACAGCCGCGCGTCGTCCGCGTTGCCCTCGCGCAGTTGGATGATGCCCACCAGGTGGTGCAGCTCCGGGTCCGCGCCGTCCAGCTTCACGCCGCGCAGCGCCACCAGCTTCGCCATGGAGAGCTGCTTGCGGTCCAGGTAGCTGCGGATCATCACCTTCAGCGCGGTGGTGGACGCGGGGTCGCGCATCAGCGCGCCGCGCGACAGCTCCATCGCCTTGTCGTGGTCGTTCTGCTGCCGGTAGATCTCCGCCAGACGGGCGCGCGACTGCGCGTCGTCCGGGTAGCGCTGGAGGACCTCCTGGTAGAGGGCCACGGCGCCGGCCACGTTGCCCGCGTTCTGCTCCATGACGGCCAGGTTCTCCGACGCCTGGCGCAGCGAGGGCTTCTTGGTGAGCGCGGCCTTGTAGCGGGCCTTGGCCTCGGTGGTGTTGCCCTGGCGCTCGGCGATGACGCCCAGGTTGTACTCGGCCTCGGCCAGGTTCGCGTCGGACTCCAGGGCCGACTTGAACTTGCGCTCCAGCGCCGGGTAGTCGAACGCCTTGGCCTTCTTCTGCGTGTCGAAGGACTTCACCGCGTCCTCGAAGCGGGCCTTGGCCGTGTTCGAGATGGGCGGCGGCGGCGCGTCCGACGGGGACTTCGCGACGGGGCCCTTGGACGGAGCCGCGGGGCCGGTGGCCTTGGACGAGGAGCAGCCGGCGGCGATGAGCGCCGCGGCGGCCAGCAGGGGGAACAGGCGCATGGTACGGGTCGTCCGGTTCATTAGAGGAAGTCCTCCGGCTCCTCGTCGGCGCCGCCCGACTTGGCGGGCTTGGTGCCGTCCGGGGTGGAGGCGGTGGACTTGGTGTCCACCTGGGTCTCGGTCTGCGAGCGCAGCTGCGCGGTGAGGTCCGTGAGGTCCTCCTGCAGCGTCTCCTTCTTCTTCTGGGCCTCGGCCACCGCGGTGGGCGCCGGGGGCGGCACGTCCTGGATGCCCGCGAGCACGTCACCACCGATGAGCTGGCTGCGGCTCTTCAGGGCGACCTTCTCCTCGTGCATCTCCGGGTAGCGGTCCGGCTGGTAGGTCGTGCGCAGCATCTTCAGCGCCTCGGCGGCGCAGTCGTTGAACACGTCCAGCTCGCGGCTCTTGGCCACCGTGGCGGCGAAGGCCTCCGTGGCCTTGTCCTTGAGCGGCTGGGCCTGGTTGGAGAACTCGTCGCGCAGCGCCTGCTGGGACTCCTCGTCCAGGCCGCGGGGCATGGGCGCGTTGGTGACGCGGTCGGCGAAGTGGTCGTACGCCAGGCCGATGCGGTTGAGCGCGCACAGCGACGGCTCGGGCGCGCCCAGGGACACCGTCTGCACGTACTTCTTCTCCACCACCTGCAGCGCGCGGCTCTTGTCCTGGATGCTGGCGCGGAAGCGGTCCGGCGACGGCGGGGCGCCCCAGTACAGCTTCAGGCGCTTGTACTCGGCCCAGTCCGGCTCCACGCCCAGGAAGTGCGCCTCGGCGGCGGTGGCCAGCGCGGGCTTCTCCAGCGTGGTCTGCACGCGGCGCGGCAGCTGGTCGAAGTGCTCGCCCACGCGCTTGTACATGCGCACCACGTCGCGCGTCTTGTTCATCTTCTTGTACAGGTCGATGATGCGACCCTCGGCCGTGAGGAACTTGCTGGCCGAGCGCATGTTGTCGCGCTCGTACTCCTCGAGCATCTTGATGGCCTTCATCGCCGCGCCGCTCTTGCCGGTCAGGTCGATGATGGACAGCCGGATGTCGTCCGCGTCCTTCGCCTTCGGCCACAGCTCCAGGTAGCGCTCGCGGTTCTTCAGCGCGGCCTTCGTCTGGCCCAGGCCCTCGCGGTAGGTGGACGCGTTGAACAGCGCCACCTGCGCCTTGGACTCGTCCCACTTCTGCACCACCGCGGGCTTGTTGTCGTCGCCGCCGCCCTTCCTGGCGTTCCTGGCGCTCTTGCCGCGCGCCTTGGCGCCGCCGCCGCCCTTCTCCCCGAGGCTGCGCTCGTAGCCCTTCACGTACAGCTCGTACGTGGTCGCGGCCTGCTCGAAGTCGCCGATGGCCTCCAGCGCCTCCGCGTTCGCGTAGATGGAGTCCGGCACGTACTTGGAACGGGGGTACTGCGCGAAGAGCCGGGCGCGGACCTCGATGGTCTTATCCAGCATCTTGGCTTTGTAGTAGTCGACGGACGCGTTGTAGAGCGCCAGGTCGGCGATCTCCGTCTGCGGGAAGTCGTGCACGAAGTTGAGGTACGCCTCGGCCGCCTTGGCGAACTCCTTCTTCTCCTCCAGCTGGCTGACCAGCTTGAAGGACGACTGCTCGATGAGCTTCGCCAGGTCGTCGCGGAACTTGCCCGTCGCCAGCTTGTCGTTGGCGTAGAAGCGGCGCGCCCACTCGTTCACCTTCGCGAAGTCCTGCAGCAGGTTGTACGAGTCCAGGATGAGGTTGGCGCTGATCTCCGCCGCGCGCGAGCCGTCCTCGAACTTGTACTCGGGGTAGCCGAGCGCGATCTCGCTGAAGCGCAGCACCGCCTCGTCGAAGTGGTTGTGGCGGTAGTAGATGTTGGCCGCCTTGAAGGCGATCTCCACCCGCTTGTCGCCCTTGGGCACGTACTTGAGGTAGCGCTCGCACGCGTCCAGCAGCGCCTTCTTCAGCGTGGGGATGGTGGCCTTCTTGGTGATGTCGGAAGACACACCCTCGCTCTTCGCCTCGCCGCGCGACTCGGCCGTCTTGACGACCTCGTCGTAGGCGAGCACCGCGTTGTAGGCGGCGTTCTGCAGCCACTTGCCCGGCTTGCCCGGCTTGGGCTTGCCCTTGTCGTCCTTGGCCTCCAGCACCTTGGCGTCCTGCAGGACGACCAGCGTGTAGTTGGCGGCGGACTTCTCGTAGTTCTGCAGGTTGTCGTTGAGCAGCTCCGCCCAGAAGAAGCGCAGGTCGTACGCCTTGGGGTTGTCCGGGAAGAGCGTGAGGTAGTCGCTGTAGACGGCGTCCGCGTAGCGGAACGTGTCCTCGTTGCGCGTCTTCTTGCCCTCGTTGTGCCAGGTGACGGCCAGGTTGGACAGGGTGCGCTCGGACAGCTCCTTCGCCTCGGCGAGCAGCTTCTTGTCCTTGTCCTCCTTGATGACGCCGGAGCCCTCGACCTCCTTCATGATCTTCACGAGCCGGCGCACCTGGGCCACGGTGCGCTCCTTGTTGCCCATGCGCAGGATGCAGTCGACGATCTTCCCCTGGAAGCCGGGCGCCTCGGGCGACAGCGGCTTCTCCTTGATGAGGGAGTTGAAGGTCAGCGCCGCTTCGCGGTCCTTGCCGTCGCCGTAGTACATGTTGGCGAGCTGCTTCATCATCGTGAAGCGATCATCCGGATTGGACGCGACCTTGCCGAAGTCCGCGCGCGCCTGGGCCACGTCACCCTGATGCGCGTACGCGCGCACGTAGTCCGTGCGGGCCTCGCGCACCAGCGAGCCACGGCCGCTCTTGCCGCCGTCCTTCTCCACCGCGTTGGCGCCGGCCAGCTCGCCGTAGAGCACCACCGTCTTGAACTTGTCCTTCGCCGCCTCGTAGTCGCCCAGGTTGTAGTGGCACCAGCCCTGCTTGTAGAGGGCGAACGCGTACACCTGGCTCTCGGGGAACTCGGCGGCCTTCTTGTAGGCCACCAGCGCCTTCTCCAGCTCCGGGCGCTTGCCCTTGGAGTTGTTGAAGTAGTACTCGCCGAACGCCAGGTACGCGTCGGGGATGAACTTGGACGTCGGGTGCTTCTCCACCAGGCGCTTGAAGGCGACGAGCGCCTTCCTGTCCTGGCCCTCCTCCATCAGGTACTGACCGAGGAAGAAGAGCACCTCGTCCGTGCGCTCGAACTTCGGGTGCTCCTGGACGATCTTCGTGTACTGCTCGACGGCGAGCTTGCCGTACTCCTTCTGCCTGGCGACGAGCTCCGCCTTCTCCGCCTTGGCGCGCTGCTGGCCCGCGGCGTCGTTGGCGTTCATCGCCTTGAGCAGGTCGTCGTCCTTGCGGTTGGCCTCGAAGAAGTAGAACTTCGATTCCTCCCAATAGAACTCACCCAACCGGAACAACAGGCTGGGGACCTCCTTCGGGTCCGGCGACAGCGAGATGATCTTCTTCAGCGAGGCGATCTGCTCGCGCCGCTTGGAAGCCACCTGGAACTCGACGCCGAGGCGGAACTGGTCGTACTGGAGCGCGGGAGCGACTTCTTCCTTCTTCTTCTCTCGCGTGATGTCTCCGGCAAGGGACTTGTCCACCGCGGTGGCGGACTTCCTGCCGAGGTCGGCGTCACGCGGCGCTTTCTTCTCCTGAGCGGCGGAGGCCGTGGCCAGGAGCACGAGGCAGACGAGGAGCGAACGGCGCATGGTCTTCCTAAGCGGGGGGGACCGGCGTCCCCGGTTGCTTGCCAGACAGCCAAGTGGCCGGGAATCTTCGGGAATTTCCATTCGGGGAGAACCACTATGCGCGGTTTCCAAGGGCAGGGTCAACCCTGACTGGCTGGCCGCTCCAGAAGTGGAAAGCATGCCGGCAAACTTCCAGAACGACTGTGAAAAGGACGACAAGGTGGTTGCCTTGTCGGACCCACCGGGTATGGGGGAGCGGACGGCCGGCTGTCCGGTCGCCCTGCTGGGAGTCGCGCTGGATCATGAGCCTGTTGCCGGAGAGCGCCAGCTTCGAGGAGCTGGTGCAGGACTACTTCCTCGCGGTGCGTGGCGCGGGGCTCATGTTGTCGGCGTTGGACACGGAGCTGCTCACGGCGTGGGCCCGGGAGGGTGTGCCCTTCGAGGTGGTGGCGCGAGGCATCTCCCGCTCCGCGGAGAAGGCCCTGTGGGATGCGCGTCCGGGTGAGCCGGTTCTGCGCAACCTGCGCGCGTGCCGGCGGCAGGTGGACGCGGAGATCAAGAAGTACCGCGCGCTGGCGGCGGGCGCGGGCGTGGCCGCGGAGCCGGAGGCCCCCTCGCGACGTCGCAAGGCGCTGTCGTGGGAAGAGACCCGACACGCCCGGCTGGTGGACGCGCTCGAGGACCTGGCGGGGCGGGACTCCACGCTGGCGCCCCGGGTGGCGTGGCTGCGTGGGACGGTGCTGGCCCGCGTTCCGGAGGAGCCCTCCGCGCTGGATGCCCAGGAGTCCTTGAGCTTCCTGGTGCTCCTGCGCGCCCTGCCCTTCTCTCAACGTCACCAGGTGTGGCGCGACGCGCTTTCGGTGGGTAGCGAACAACAGGTGATGTCCGTGCGCGCGAGGAAGCTGTCGCGGCGCTTTCGCCTGGTGGCGGCGGTGCGGCGACGACTGGGCGTGAAGGAAGTGTGAGAAGCGGCCCGACACTGCTCGTGTGTTCAGTTCACGAGGGGACGGGGAAGGGCTCTGCTATGGCGATGCGCGAGATGGGTGTGGGAGCGAAGGTGGGCGGCGACGGCTGCCGTGTGTGTTCCGGCCGGACGTACGTCATCGAACGGCAGGGAGACCAGGCCCAGGCGCGCGTGTGCGTGTGCTCGGAGAGCTGCTCCGTCTGCGAGGGACGTGGCCATGTGCTCGTGGAGCGCGAGGCCGTCTTCAGCCAGAAGGTGGGTCCCAAGCGCTACGAGGTGATGGAGCCGTGCTCGTGCACGCGGCGGCGGCGGCGCGTGTCGCTCTACAACGAGGTGCGGCTGCCCGGCGTGGTGGCGCATGCGTCGTTCGACAACTACCGGGCCTTCAACGAGGCGCAGGACCGGGGCCGCGGCGTGGCGATGCACTTCGGCCACCAGTACGTGAAGGGCGCGACGTCCAAGGGCTTCATCTTGAGTGGCCCGGTGGGCACGGGGAAGACGCACCTGCTCGCGGCCACGCTCGGCCACCTGGTCATCGAGGTGGGCGTGCGGGCGCGGTACGTGGAGATCTCGCTGCTCTACGCCACCATCCGGCGCGGCTTCCAGGAGGGCAAGAGCGGCGGGGAGATCATCGGACCGCTGTCGGAGGTGGAGGTGCTGGCCATCGACGAGCTGGGCAAGGGGCGCGGCAGTCCCTTCGAGATGGAGACGCTCGATGAGCTCATCGCCCGCCGCTACAACGCGGGGCGCACCACGCTGTTCGCGACGAACTACTCGCTGGAGCCGGAGAAGAAGCAGCGCACCCACGGGCCCACGGGCTACCGGACCACGGAGGACGCGCGCGCCGCGGTGAAGGACTACGAGCTGCTGCGCGAGCGCGTGGGCGAGCGCATCTACAGCCGCCTGTGCGAGATGTGCACCTTCGTGGAGCTGCCGAAGGACACGCCGGACCGTCGGCGCACGCGGCAGGAGATGGACTCGCTGCACAACCCGCCCGCGGGAATGCGCAGCGCGGGCCGCTGAGCGCTTCCGGGTCGGAGCCGGGTATTCCGGCTCACGACAGTGGACGTGCCCGCGGGTCCTTTGCGTCAATGCGCGGATGACCGACGCCATCCTCGTCCTCGTCACCGCGCCCTCCGCCGACAAGGCCGCCGAGCTGGCGCGAAGCCTCGTGGAGGAGCAGCTCGCCGCGTGCGGCAACATCCTCCCCGGGCTGCGCTCCATCTACCGCTGGGAGGGCAAGGTGCAGGACGACGCGGAGGCGCTCATCCTCTTCAAGACGCGCGCCTCCCTCTTCGACGCCCTGCGCTCGCGCATCGTCGAGCTGCACCCCTACGACGTGCCGGAGGTCTTGCGCTTCGACATCGCCGGTGGCCATGCGCCCTACCTGGCCTGGATCCTGGACAGCACCCGCGCGCCGTCATGACGGGGCTGTCGTCGGCTCGGGCGTGACGGAGACACCGGCGTCCGCGGTGAAGACGAAGTGTCCGTCCTGGAAGTCGACGAGGATGCGCTGGCCCTCGCTCACCGAGCCTCGGAGCAGCATGCGGCTGATCTCCGTCTCCAGCTCGCGCTGGATGACGCGGCGAAGGGGCCTTGCCCCATAGCGCGGCTCGAAGCCCCGCTCCGCCAGCGCGTCGCGCGCGGTGTCCGTCAGCTCCAGGCGCAGGTTCTGCCCGTGCAGCTTGCGGCGGGTGGCCTCCAGCATCGTGTCGACGATGCGCCTCAACTGCGCGGGGTTGAGCGGATGGAAGACGATGATGTCGTCGATGCGGTTGATGAACTCCGGACGGAAGTGGCCGCGCAGCGCGTTCATCACCGCCTCGCTGGCGCGCTCCCGGCCCGTCTTCTCCTCGTCCTCCGAGCGCTGGAAGCCCAGCGCCGCCCTCGCGGCCCCCATCGCCTCCGAGCCCAGGTTGGACGTCATGATGATGACCGCGTTCTTGAAGTCCACCGTGCGCCCGCGTGAGTCCGTGAGCCGGCCGTCATCCAGGATTTGCAACAGCAGGTTGAACACGTCCGGGTGGGCCTTCTCCACCTCGTCGAACAGCAGCACCGAGTAGGGCCTGCGCCGCACCGCCTCCGTCAACCGACCGGCCTCCTCGTAGCCCACGTAACCGGGCGGCGCGCCGATGAGACGGCTCACGGTGTGGCGCTCCTGGAACTCGGACATGTCCAGGCGGATCATCGCGGCCTCGTCGTTGAACAGGTAGTCGGCCAGCGCGCGCGCCGTCTCCGTCTTCCCCACGCCCGTGGGCCCCAGGAACAGGAACGAGCCGATGGGCCGGTTCGGGTCCTTCAGCCCCGCGCGCGCACGGCGCACGGCTTCAGCGATGGCCCGGAGCGCGTCCTCCTGCCCCACCACGCGCTGCTTCAGCGCGTCTTCCATCTCCAAGAGTCGCTGGCTCTCCTCCTGCTGCAGCTTGCGCGCGGGGATGCCCGTCCACTCACTCACCACCGTGGCGATGTCCTCGGGCGTCACGGAGGGCTCGGTGACACCGCGTTTCAATTGCCACTGGGTCCGCAGCCCCTCCAGCTCGGTGCGCAGGGTCTCGATTTCGCCCTTGAGGCGGCTGGCCTCCTCGTAGCGCTCCCCTGCCACCGCGGCGCTCTTGTCCTTCTCCTTCTGCTCCAGCATCGCCTCCACCTCGCCCAGGCGGTCCGGCGCGGTGCGCGCGCCCAGGCGCACCATGGCGGAGGCCTCGTCGAGCAGGTCGATGGCCTTGTCCGGCAGGAAGCGGTCATTGACGTACTTGTCCGACAGCTCGACGGACGCAGTCAGCGACGTGTCGAGGATCTTCACCCGGTGGTGCGCCTCGTACGCGTCACGCAGCCCGCGCAGGATTTCGATGGCCTGCTCCGGCGTGGGCTCCGCCACCATGACCGGCTGGAAGCGCCGCTCGAGCGCGGCGTCCTTCTCGATGTTCTTGCGGTATTCGTCCAGCGTCGTGGCGCCCAGGCACTGGAGCTCGCCCCGCGCCAGGGCGGGCTTGAGCAGGTTGGACGCGTCCACCGCGCCCTCCGCGCCGCCCGCCCCCACCACCGTGTGCACCTCGTCGATGAAGAGGATGATCTGCCCCTTGAGGGCGCGAATCTCATCCATCAGTCCCTTGAAGCGCTCCTCGAATTCGCCCCGGAACTTCGTGCCTCCCAGCACGCTGCCCAGGTCCAGCGACAGCACGCGCTTGTCCTTGAGCACCTCCGGCACATCTCCCGAGATGATTCGCTGCGCGAGCCCCTCCGCGATGGCAGTCTTGCCCACACCCGGCTCGCCGATGAGCACCGGGTTGTTCTTCGTCTTGCGGCTCAAGATGCGGATGACGCGGCTGATCTCCTTCTCGCGCCCGATGACCGGGTCCAGCTCGCCGGCTCGCGCGAGCGCGGACACATCCCGCGTGAAGCGCGTGAGGTTCGGAGGCAGGCCTCCGCCCCCCTGACGGGCTGCGCCACCGGGCGCGGGCGTGGTCGGGCCCCCTATCGAGGCCATCAGGCGCTTGCGCAGCTCGTTGACGTCGACGCCCGAGAGGAACTGCGCGGCGAAGCTCTCCGCCTCCATCAGGATGCCCAGCAACAGGTGCTCGGGGCCGATGAAGCTGTGTCCCATCTGCAGGGCCTGGAGCCGCGCGATCTGGAGCACGCGCTTGACGCCGGAGGACAGCGCGACGACGGCCGCCTTGCGAGGCTCGCGGCGCGGCATCACCGCGTCCAGTCGCGTCTCGAACTCGTCCACGGGCGCGCCCAGGTGCTTGAGCGCCTCGCGCAGCTCCGGCACCGAGTGCAACAACGACAACAGCAGATGCTCGATGCGCATCCGCTCATAGCCCGAGTCGAGCGTCATCCGCGCCGCGCGCTCCAACACCTGCTGCGCCATCTCCGACAGCTGCGTGAGCAGGTTCTCCCGGCTCCGCGGGCGCGGGCCCATCAACTGCTCGACGAGGCTCTCCAGGCTGCCGAAGCCATTCGCTCCGCTCAGCCCCACGCCCATCGCGCTCGCGCAGTGGTTGCAGAGCTGGAGGGTCGTCTCCTGTCCCTCCATCCGCTTCTTGAGCTGGACCGCGGCCGGGCGCGTTCCACAGTTCTGACACAGCATGGTCGACGACCTCCGCGCTCCACTCCCTCGGGCAAGCTAGGGACGGAGGCGAGCGCGGGGCTCGCCCATGAGCAGGCGTGCTGACGAGCCGCCCTCCAGCTCCTCGGAGGGTGGACACACATGAGCGCCCCACCTCATCCCCGGGGACATTGCCCCCGCGTGAGGCCGGCCGCACATCTTCCTTTCGGGTCAGCCCCAGGGGAACATCGGTCCGAGCGCCCCGGAGAGCCATGTCGCATCGCCTGACCCTCCCAGCCCGTTCCGCACGCCTCGCCCTCCTGGGCGCCACGGTGCTGTGTGCGTGTACTTCGGGACGGGTCGCGTCGCGGGATGAGGGCGCCGAGCGCATCGCGGCCATCATCGGGACACCGGAGCGCGAGGAGCCCATCCCCGAGGGCATCGTCTTCGTGCCGGACACGACGCCGCTGCCCGAGGAGGACTCGCTCGCCCTGAGCCACGCCCCCGAGCCGCCCCGTCTCCCGGAGCGGGTGGACCGTGGATGGCCCTGGGCGCCCTACTCCACCGGACCGCTGCTCGGCATGTGCTCGCGGCCACCGCACCGGGCCATCCTCCCGGCCCCCGTGCCTCCGGCGTGCCTGCTGGCGCCAGGCTCCATCCGCTTCCACCTCACGCCGAGGCCCGGTGGCAGCATCCCGGGCCTGCTGCCCTGACCGGCTCCGTCAGGCCTGCGCAATCGACTTGGGCGGCAGCTTGAGCACCTGGCCCACCTTGATCTTGTCCGGGTCCTTGAGCTGGTCCTTGTTGGCCTCGAAAATCTTGGGGTACAGCTTCACGTCCCCGTAGATGTCCTTGGCCAGCTTCCCCAGCGTGTCACCGGACTTCACCGTGTAGAGGCCGTACGGCTCCGCGTTCGTCACGGTGAGGTTGACCATGATCTCCTGCTGCCAGTTCGCGTGCTTCGCCTTGATCTGATCCCAGATGCGGTCGCGGTCCCACGCGTGGTCCACCGAGCCCTTGAGGATGAGCTTCCCGTTCTCCTCTCGGGACTCGACCTTCGCGCCAACCGTCTTCGCCACCTCGAGCACGTCCTGATAGTCGTTCTGCAGGGCCATGGGCGCTCCTCCTGTCGGGTCCGGTCGCACGATGTCCACGCAGCGGCCAGCGTGCGAGGCGGCGCACTGTAGGCACGCCCGCCTCGACTCCTGTCTCGCCCTCCAGGCCCTCGTGTTCGCCGCGTAACGGACACCGTCGCGAGTGGCTGCCTCGTCGCTCGACGACGGGCCTTGCGAGCCATCGCCGCCCGTCAAGTGGCCGAGCACGAGTGACGTTCCATCGGCTTGGCGCTTCGTGGTACCGGAATGGACCGAGCCACGGCCCTCCTTCACCAGTGCTTCTCGCGCGGGAAGGAAGACAGGTCGCCTGCTTCACGAGGGAACGGACGGCGCGGGGAGCCAGAATAGCGCTCGCCCTCCCGGACGTTCATTGGCTCGCTCACCCCCCCAGAGGAGTCAACCCCCCATGTCCACGCTGCGCAGCCTGTGCCTCATCGGAGCTTTCTCCGTGGGAGGCCTCGCCTGTACCGGAAACACGGAGTCCACCTCCCCCTCGGGCGCCATCCCCAACCCCACCCGCCCCACCCTCCCGTCCACCGGCAATCCCCAGCAGCCCGAGCCGGACCCCACGCCCCCCGTCACGGAGATTCCAACACCGTCTCCAACGACGCCCACCACTCCGGACACGCCCTCACCCGAGGCGCCCGCCGAGCCCCAGTACTCCCGCGAGTGGTTCGTGAGTCCGTCCGGCAACGACTCCGCGGCCGGCAACGAATCGCGTCCGCTGCGCACCATCTCCAAGGCCATCACCCTGGCGGGTCCGGGCGAAATCATCCGCGTCCAGGCGGGCACCTATGCGGAGAAGCTGGTGTTCGACTCCAGCGTGCGCGCGGGCACCGCGAGCGCGCCCATCACCCTGCGCGGAGAGGGCAAGGCGAAGCTCGTCCCCACCTCGGGCGGGTGGTACATGGCGCTCGTGCAGCGGCCGAACTGGCGCATCGAGGGCTTCGAGTTCGACGTGCGCGGCCAGCGCCAGGTCGCGGTGACGTTCGCCGGTGACACGCAGGGCAGCGTGCTGGCGAACAACGACCTGCACCACGGCTCCTTCGGCAGCGGCATTAGCACGGACGCCGGCGCGCGGGGCGTCACCATCGAGAACAACCACATCCACCACTTCGCCCAGGGGAGCACCGACTCCCACGGCGTCGTCATCGCCCCCACGTCGAAGAACATCACCGTGCGCGGCAACGACATCCACGACAACTCGGGTGACTCCGTGCAGTGCCTGGGGCCCGAGGGCTTCAGCAACGACGCGCCCGCCGCCGGGGTCCTCATCGAGGGCAACGACATGTATGACAACCGCGAGAACGCGGTGGACATCAAGACGTGTCACGACGTCACGGTGCGCGGCAACCGGATGCACGGCTTCACCAAGTCCGCGACGTCGCGGGGCGAGGCAATCGTGGTGCACTACTCCGCGAAGAACATCATCATCGAGGACAACGACATCTCGCAGGCCTCGCTGGGCGTCGCCATCGGCGGCAACCGCTTGAATGCCCCGCCCACCAACGTGTCCATCCGGCGCAACCGCATCTTCAACCTGAAGACGCCCGAGGGCTCCGCCATCCGCATCGAGAACGGCGTGGACGTGCGCGTGCTGCACAACACCGTGACGGGGACGAACGGGTTCGCGCTGGTGCTCGGCCACGGCACGGGGGGCGACTCCACCAACGTCGCTGTGCGCAACAACATCTTCGACACGAAGAACGCGGTGCACCTGGGCCACAGCGCGCCGGGACTGAAGATGGAGTCCAACCTCTACCGGCCGGGCGCCAACTTCACGACGGGCAACTTCTTCGTCCCCGAGCTGTCGTGGGTGGGGACGTTGTTCGCCGCGTGGAAGCAGCAGGAGGGCCAGGACGTGACCTCCATCGAAGCGCTCAACGCGCTGGTCGACACGGACTCGCTCGAGCCCGGGCCAGGCGCGGTGGACAAGGGCATGGACCTGGGCCTGCCCTACTGCGGCGCCGCGCCGGACGTGGGCGCCATCGAGTCCGACTGCCCCACCGCCCTGCAGACGGCGACGGCGGAGCTCACCGAGTAGCACTCAGGTGATGACCTCCCACGCGGGCTGTCGCGTGGGAGGTTGCTTCGGGCGTCGAGCCGCGAGTTCGAGGCTCGCGGCATCCGCCCGCGGTGCACGGCCTCACGCATCCGGCATGCGTGGGCCGTGTCGACATCGGTCTTCGCATCTACGCGCCGAGCAGCTCGCGGTGCAGCCGCGCCGTCAGCGGCTTCAGGTGCGGCTTGTCCACCAGGAGCGTGAGCTGGAGCGGAGACGTGTGAGCGGCATGCACCTTCGCGCCCAGCTCCTCCGCCGCCGCCAGCGACTGACGCAAGGGCGCCCAGTCCGCGTTGAGGCCCACGCCCACGCACGTGACGGTGCCCAGCTCCTCGCGCCACGTCACCGCCGCGCCGAAGCGCGTGGCCAGCTCCTTGCGCAGCGCCTCCGGCCCGTGGATGTCCGCCAGCGGCACCAGCAGGTACGCGTGCCCGGCGCCCCCAGTCAGCCCGTCGTACCCGAGCGAGCGGCCTCGCACACCCCGGGCGTCCAGGAACTCCAGGAGCTCCGCCAGCGGCACCTCGGCGCCCGCCGCGAGCACCGCCAGCTCCGCGTCCGCGGTGACGCCCTTGATGCGACTGTCCGAAGGCGCGGTCAGCTCACGCACCACCGTGCCGCTGCCCTCCGCGTGCGCCGTGCGCGCGAGGATGGCGATGCCGCGCGACTTTGCCCACTCCACCGCCTGCGCGTTGAGCACCTTCGCGCCCGCGCTCGCCAGCTCCTGCATCTCGTCGTAGCTCAGCGACTCCAGCTTGCGGGCGTCCGGCACCACGCGCGGGTCCGCGCTGAAGATGCCATCCACGTCCGAGTAGATCTCACACGCCTCCGCCTCCAGCGCCGCGGCCAGCGCCACCGCCGTCGTGTCCGAGCCGCCACGCCCCAGCGTGGTGACCTCCTTCTTGTAGGACACGCCCTGGTAGCCGGCGACGATGACCACCTTGCCCCGCGCCAGCTCGTCGTGGATGCGGTAGGGCCGCACCTCCACGATTCGCGCCTGCGCGTGCGCGTCCGTCGTGATGATGCCGCTCTGGCTGCCCGTGAAGCTGATGGCCGGCACCTCCATCTCCTGGAGCGCCATGGACAGCAGCGCCATGGAGATGCGCTCGCCGCACGTCAGCAGCATGTCCAGCTCCCGCCGCGCGGGGTCCGGGGACACCTGCTTGGCCAGCGCCAGCAGCTCGTCCGTGGTGTCGCCCATGGCGCTCACCACCACCACCACCTGGTACCCGGCGTCGCGCTTGTCCTTCACCCGGCGCGCCACCTTGCGAATCTTCTCCACGTCGGCCACCGACGAGCCGCCGTACTTCTGGACCACGATAGGCATGAGCGTCTCACTACCCTTCTTGGGCGTGTCCGGGGAACCACACCGGAGTGGAGTCTTGCAGGAGCCCGGCCAGCGAAGGGAAGCACCCAGGCCGCTCGCCGGGCGTCGCCTTGACACCCCGAAGACCCCTCCTATAGTCGGCGGCGGTTCTGCCCGGGCCGTCCGAGACACACCTCCACGGCCGGCGGCCCAGGTCGAGCACGTCTTCCTGGAGCCTCCCCATGGCGATGATCGAGGTGCAGCACCTCACCAAGCGGTATCGCGACCGCGTGGCCATCGACGACCTCACCTTCAGCGTCGAAGAGGGCGAAATCCTCGGCTTCCTCGGGCCCAACGGCGCGGGCAAGTCCACCACGATGAAGATCCTCACCGGCTTCCTCCCCGCGTCGGAGGGAGTGGCCCGGGTGGGTGGCTTCGACGTCCACCGGCATCCGCTCGAGGTGAAGCGCCGCATCGGCTACCTTCCGGAGACGCCGCCGCTCTACCCGGAGATGACCGTGGAGAGCTACCTGCGCTTCGTCGCCTCGCTCAAGCGCCTGCCCTCGCGTGAGCAGAAGACCGAGGTGGAGCGCGTGGCCGCCCTCACCGGCGTCACCCATGTGTTGGGCCGCGTCCTCGCGAACCTGTCCAAGGGCTACAAGCAGCGCACCGGCATCGCCCAGGCGCTGCTCGGCTCGCCGCCGGTGCTCATCCTCGACGAGCCGACCGAAGGGCTCGACCCCGCCCAGCGCGCCGAGGTGCGCGCGCTCATCAAGAGCCTCGCGGGCAAGCACACCGTCATCCTCTCCACGCACATCCTCCCGGAGGTGACGATGACGTGCGAGAAGGTCCTCATCCTCAACCAGGGGCGCATCGCCGCCTACGACGACCTCCGCAAGCTGGCCGGAACCCAAGGCACCGCCGAGAGCGCGTCGCTGGAAGAAGTCTTCATCAAGCTGACCGCCGCCTGAGCTCGCGCCTTTCGTCCCCCTTCCAAGGAAACCCGTCGGCCCATGCGCATCGCCCTGGCCATCGCTCGCAAGGAGCTGTCCCTCTACTTCACCACCCCGTGGGCTTATGGCGTCTTCACGGCGATGGTGGCGCTCTCGTCCTTCTTCTTCGTGGGCCTGCTGGAGCGCTTCCAGCAGGTGCAGGAGATGGCGCGGCGCACGAACTGGTCCCAGCTGCCCGAGGACTTCACCGCGTACCGAAACCTCACCGACGGCGTCGTCGTCCAGCTGTGGGGCATCGTCATCATCATCACCCTGTTCGTCGCCCCCTTCCTCTCCATGCGCCTGTTCGCGGAGGAGAAGCGCAACAAGACCCTCGAGCTGCTGATGACCGCGCCGGTGCGCCCCATCGAAATCGTGCTGGGCAAGTACCTGGGCGGAGTCGGCATCATCTGCGCCACGCTGGGCCTCACGCTCGTCTTCCCGGTGGTGCTCTCCGCGTTCGGCAAGGCGGACTCCGGCACCGCGCTGGAGTGGTCCACGGTGATGCTGGGCTACGGCGGCATCCTCCTGTGGGGCGCGACGTGCATGGCGGTGGGCATGTTCATCTCCGCGCTGACGGAGAGCCAGATGCTCGCGGCCTTCCTCACCTTCGCGGTGCTGCTGCCGTGGATGCTGCTGTCCGGCGTGGCGCAGGGGGCCGAGGAGCCGGCGCGCTCGGTGCTGATGCACCTGTCCTTCGACGCGCAGCTGCAGAACCTGCTCAAGGGCATCCTGGACGTGAAGAGCTTCGTCTTCTTCGCCTCCGTCATCGTCTTCTCGCTGGTGCTCACGCACCGCACCGTGGAAGCGCGACGCTGGGTCTCGTGACGTGGCCCGCCCTCACGTGAAAGGCAACCCCCGGACATGAACGCGACCCTCATCGGCAGGTACCTGGGCGCCTTCGGGCTGCTGCTCCTCGTCTCCAGCCCCTTCACCCTCTTCATCACCTCCGGCAGCCTCATCGCCTCGGGGGTGAAGGCGGGCGTGGGCCTGGCGCTCGTCGGCGTGTACCTGGCCACGAACCTGAAGCAGTTCGGCCAGCTCGCCACGCGCAAGTCGAGCACCTTCTTCATCACCTCCGTCCTCACCGTGCTCGGCGTCCTGGGCGCGCTGGTGGGCATCAACTACGTGGCCCATCAGCAGGCGCCGCAGTGGGACTTGACGAAGGAGCGCATCCACACGCTGGCGCCGCAGACCATCGCCACCCTGGGCACGATGCCGGAGAAGGTGAAGGCCATCGGCTTCCTGCCCCCAACGCACGAGTCCTACGCGCTGCTGGAGACGCTCTTCCAGCGCTACCACGCGGAGGCGCCGGCGAAGTTCGAGTACGAGTTCCGGGACCCGCGCCGCTCTCCCGAGATGGCCTCGAAGTACCAGCTCAAGGAAGGTCAGGCGAGCGTGGTGCTGGCACGCGGCGAGTCGCACACGACGCTCGCCGCCGTGTCCGAGCAGGACCTCACCAACGCGCTCATCAAGCTGGGCGCGGTGGGCACCCAGCGCGTCTACTTCATCACCGGGCACGGCGAGTGGCCTCTCGACAAGGATGAAGCCGCGCCCTCGGACCCGGGCGGCTCGCTGTCGGAGCTGCGCCGGCAGCTGCTCCAGGAAGGCTACGCCGCGGAGGCCATGTACCTGGTGGGCACCACGGACATCCCCCGCGATGCCTCGCTCGTCGTCATCGCGGGAGCCCGCGTGCCGTACACGCAGCCGGAGGTGGCCGTGCTGCGCAAGTACCTCGCGAGCGGTGGACGGCTCGTCTACTTCACCGACGCGGGGCTCGTGGATGGACTGGGCGAGCTGCTCGCCGAGCACGGCATCCTGGTGGACGAGGGAATCGCCGCGGATGCGCAGTTCAACAGCGGCAACCCGTACGTCGTGCAGTCCCCCTTCTACAGCACCCACGCCATCGTCGCGCCGCTCAAGCAGCGGGGCCTGAACGTGGAGCTGCCCACGCCGCGCAGCCTCACCGTGCTGCGCGAGGGCATGGCCGAGGGCGTGCGCGTGGAGCCGCTGGTGCACACCTCACAGCACGGCTGGGTGGAGACGAAGCCCGACGAGAACGCGGTGCCGTCGGATGGAGAGAAGACGGGCCAGCTCACGCTCGCGGCCGCCATCGTCCGCGACACGAAGGACGCCGCCGACAAGCGCTTCGACGAGGCGCGGCTCGTGGTGGTGGGCGACTCGGAGCTGCTGTTGGACCCGAACTGGGGCCACGAGCCCAACCGCAACCTGGTGATGAACACGCTGGGCTGGGCCTCCAACCAGGTGACCAAGGTGACGATGCGACCTCCGGACCGGGAGGTGTCGACGCTGGAGCTGGATACAGACGCGATGGACCACATCCGCTTCATCTCCACCGACCTGATTCCCCTCTCCATGATGGGCCTGGGACTGGCCATCTGGCTGACGCGGCGGAACAAGTGAGCGCCTCCCGCGGAGGGTTCGTCGCGCTGCTCGTCCTCGGCACCGGAGCGCTGCCCGCGTGCAAGGAGTCCGGGCCGCGCGAGCCACGTGAGCAAGCCGTGGCGGAGCAGCTCTTCGCGCCTCCGACAGGGACGACGACGGGCAAGGACGCGGCGCCCGTGTTCACCCGCATCACCGTTCGCGCGCAAGGTGACACCACCGAGCTGGAGCGTGGGCCGGACGGTTCGTGGCGAATCGTCGCGCCCGTGCGGGCCCGCGCGGAGCCGGCGGCCGTGGAGGCCCTGCTCGAGACCCTGGAGCGCTCGAAGTCGAGCACCCTGGTGGCCGAGGTGCCCACCGACGCGGACCTGAAGAAGTACGGGCTCGACTCGCCCGTGTTCACCGTGACGGCGCAGGCCCAGGTGTCGGGCTCGCCGCACGCGGTGACGCTGCATGGCGGCGTCGAGAACACGTTCGATGGCTCCGTGTACGTGCGCCGCGAAGGAGACCCCAAGGTGTACGCGGCGCAAGGCTCCGTGCGCTGGAGCCTGGACAAGGACACCTTCGCGCTGCGCTCGAAGGAGCTGCTCGGCGAGCTGGAGGTCACCGCGCTTGCGGGCATCGAGGTCCGCGCTCGGACGCACACCTACGTGCTGGAGCATGAGAAGGGCACCTCGCGCTGGCGGCTGACGAAGCCCGTCTCCGAGCGCGCGGACGAGGCCCGGGTGTCCGCGCTGCTCAAGGCGCTGAAGGAGCACCGCGCGCTCTCCTTCCCCAAGGACACACCGGAGACTCGCAAGAAGCTCGGCCTGGAGGCGCCGCTGGTGGACGCGCGCTTCACGCGGACCTCGGGCGACACCGTGCGCATCCGGATGGCGCAGGTGATGGAGGACGGAGCACCTCGCTTCCACGCGCTGCGGGAGCAGGGCTTCGTCGCGACGCTGGCCGAGGTGCCCGAGGGCGCGCTCGACGTTCTGGACGTGGACGTGCTCGAGCTGAAGGACAAGCACGTGCTGAGCTTCCGCCGCGAGGACGTGCGGCGCGTGGTGTTCCACCCGGGCGGCGGCGCGCCCGCCATCACCCTGGTCAACGTGGCCGAGGGTGACGGAGGCACGGAGTCCTGGCAGGTGGAGTCGCCCGTGAAGGGCAAGGCCCAGCACTTCCGCGTCGTGTCGCTGCTGCGCGCGCTGGGCGCCATCAAGGCCACGAGCTTCGGTGAGGCGAAACCCCGGAGCTGGGCGAAGTACGGCATCGACGACGCCTCGCGCGGAGCGGTGCTGCTGGGCGCCCAGGGCCAGGAGCTGGCGCGACTGTGGCTGGGCACCGAAGTCCCGGAGTCCTCCGAGCTGCGCTACGCCCGAGGCTCCGGCCCCGAGGTGATGGAGGTCTCCGTCGAGGGCCTCGCCCTGCCCCAGCGGGCCGAGGACCTGATGGACGCCGCGCCCGCAGCGGAGCCCGCCAACGCACGCGGCCCGTGAGGGCGCACACGGCCGCATCGTGACAATCCACTACATCGGAAAGGTGACGCGACGCGCCGCCGGATTTGACGCGCGCCTCGTGCACATTCGCGTGGACCTTCCCTCGGGAGATGGTGCGGTCCGCTGACATTCTCTGGCAGTTCTTTGTGCTTTCCTCATCCTCCGCCCCTCCCTACCTTTTGGTCACACTCGTAGATGATGTTCGGAGGCAGTGTCATGGCGACCACGGCGGAAAACCCGATTGGGCTGAATGGCTTTGAGTTCGTGGAGTTCACGAGCCCCGCGCCCGAGGCGATGGTGGCGCTGGTGGAGAAGCTGGGCTTCACGGCCTACGCCAGGCACCCGACCAAGGCGCTGGTCCGCTACAAGCAGGGCGACATCAACCTGCTCATCAACCAGGAGCCCACGGGTCAGGCCGCCGAGTTCCGCGCCGCGCACGGCCCGTCCGCCAACGCCATGGCGTTCCGCGTGGCCAACGCCCGCGCCGCGTACGAGCTGGCGCTGGAGCGTGGCGCCGTCGCCGCGGACCCCGCCACCAGCTCCCTGGGCGAGGGCTTCTATGTGCTCCAGGGCATCGGTGGCAGCCTGCTGTATCTCATCGACCGTCACGGCGCGGCCGGCACCCTCTACGACTCCTGGGTGCAGATTCCCGGCGCCGCCGAGTCCGAGGCGAAGAACAGCGTGGGCCTGGAGTCGCTGGACCACCTGACGCACAACGTGCGCCGGGGCCAGATGCGCACCTGGTCGACCTTCTACAACCGCATCTTCGGCTTCACCGAGCAGAAGTACTTCGACATCAAGGGCCAGGCCACGGGCCTGTTCAGCCAGGCGATGATCGCCCCGGACCGCGCCATCCGGATTCCGCTCAACGAGAGCCAGGACGAGAAGTCGCAGATCGAGGAGTTCCTGCGCGAGTACAACGGCGAGGGCATCCAGCACCTGGCCCTGTCCACCCAGGACATCTACGGCACCGTCGAGCGGCTGCGCGCGCGCGGCGTGGACCTGCAGGACACGCTGGAGGCCTACTACGACCTGGTCGACAAGCGCGTGCCCAACCACGGTGAGGACCTGGAGCGGATGCGCAAGAACCGCATCCTCATCGACGGCAACGAGCAGGAGGGCCTGCTGCTGCAGATCTTCACCAACAACCTCTTCGGCCCCATCTTCTTCGAGATCATCCAGCGCAAGGGCAACGAGGGCTTCGGCAACGGCAACTTCCAGGCCCTGTTCGAGTCCATCGAGCTGGACCAGATCCGCCGCGGCGTCATCAAGGTGGAGAAGTCCCGGAAGTAGCTCCCGGCCCGACTCCGGAGGAACTTCACGGTGAGCCTCGAGAATCGAACCGCGGTACCTCCGAAGAGCGGGCTCCGAAAGGCGCCCGGCGACTACCTCTCCGGATTCGGCAACGAAGTGGCGACGGAGGCCGTCTCCGGCGCGCTGCCCGTGGGACGCAACTCTCCGCAGAAGGTCCCCTTCGGACTGTACGCGGAGCAGCTGTCCGGCACGGCCTTCACGGTGGCGCGCCGGGAGAACAAGCGCTCCTGGCTGTACCGCCTGCGTCCGAGCGCCAACCATCCCGCGTATCAACCCCACCCCCAGGGGCTGGTGCGCGGCGGTCCCTTCGACGAGGTGCCGCCCTCGCCCAACCGCATGCGCTGGAGCCCCCAGCCCGTGCCCACGGAGCCCACGGACTTCGTCGAGGGCCTCATCACCTACGCCGGCAACGGCGACACGGCCACGAGCTGCGGCATCTCCATCCACCTGTACCGCGCCAACCGGTCCATGACCGACAAGGTGTTCTACAGCGCGGACGGAGAGCTGCTCCTCGTCCCGCAGGCGGGGCGGCTGACGCTGGTGACGGAGCTGGGCGTGCTGGAGCTGCGCCCGGGTGAAGTCGCCGTCGTGCCGCGCGGCGTGCGCTTCCGCGCGGAGCTGCCGGACGGCCCCGTCGCCGGCTACATCTGCGAGAACCACGGCGCGCTCTTCCGGCTGCCGGACCTGGGCCCCATCGGCTCCAACGGCCTGGCCAACGCGCGCGACTTCCTCACGCCGGTGGCCGCCTTCGAGGACGTGGACCGTCCGACGCTGGTGGTGCAGAAGTACCAGGGCCGGCTGTGGGCGTCGCGGTTCGACCACTCACCGCTCGACGTGGTGGCGTGGCACGGCAACCTGGCGCCGTACAAGTACGACCTGGCGCGCTTCAACACCATCGGCACGGTGAGCTACGACCACCCGGACCCGTCCATCTTCACGGTGCTGACGTCGCCCAGCGAGTCGCCCGGCACGGCCAACTGCGACTTCGTCATCTTCCCGCCGCGCTGGATGGTGGCCGACGACACGTTCCGGCCGCCCTGGTTCCACCGCAACGTGATGAGCGAGTTCATGGGGCTCGTGCAGGGCGTGTACGACGCCAAGGCCGGCGGCTTCGCTCCGGGCGGCGCATCGCTGCACAACTGCATGAGCGGGCACGGTCCGGACCGCGCCAGCTACGAGCAGGCCATCAAGGCGGAGCTCAAGCCGCACAAGATTCAAGACACGATGGCGTTCATGTTCGAGTCGCGCTGGGTCATCCGCCCCACGCGCTTCGCCATGGAGACGTCGTCCATGCAGCTCGACTACGACGACTGCTGGGCGGGCTTCGAGAAGGCCCGTCTGCCTTGAGCCTTCCGACCCGGCAGCGCGTCTGGACGACGCCTCCTGATGTCACGCTGTGCCCGGTGGACTCCCTCTCGGACCCGGGCGCGCGCAACTTCGTCCTCCAGATAGAGGAGGCCTTCTTCCACGGCTTCCTCGTGCGCCACAACGGCCAGGTCCACGGCTTCGTGGACCGGTGTCCTCACGCGGGCCTGCCGCTGGCGCGCGTGCTGGACCAGTACCTGACGCCGGACAAGCAGCACCTGGTCTGCGGCTGGCACGGCGCGCTCTTCCGCCCCGACGACGGCAGGTGCGTGGGAGGCCCGTGCAACGGCGCCTCCCTGACGCCCTGGCCCGTGAAGGTGGAGGACGGCATGGTCGTCACCACCTGAGCGGCGGCGCTACACCTCCAGCAGCACGTAGCGCTGGTCCGGCGTGTGCTTCGTGAGCAGGGGCATGGCGACGTTGAAGACGGGGATGCCGCTCTTGGTCTTCCCCTGCAGCGAGCCGTGGTGCGCGTGTCCGTGGAAGACCGCCTCCGCGCCATAGTGGTCGATGGGCATCGCCAGACGGCTGGTGCCCAGGAAGGGGCGGATCTCGATGTTCTCCCCCTCCAGCGTCTCCGGAATCGGGGCGTAGTGCATGATGATGACCTTGCGTGGCGTGTCCAGGTGGCTCAGCGCCGCCTCCAGCTTGAGCGACTCCGTCACCGCCTCCTGCACGAAGGCCTTGGTCTGCCCCTCACCGAAGGCCTGCAGCGTCGCGTTGCCGTAGCCGCCGCCGAAGCCCTTCACCCCGGCCACGCCGAGCACCTTCTCGAAGATGTAGTGGTCCCCGTCGAGGATGTGCACACCGGCCTTGGCCAGCTCCGCGCAGATGTCCTTCACGTGGCCCTGCTCGTAGTCGTGGTTGCCGAGCACCGCCGCGCACGGCACGCGCAGCGCCGAGAGGTCCTCGGCGAGCACCTTGCCCTCCTCCACCATGCCGCGGTCCGTGAGGTCCCCGCACAGCACCAGCAGGTCCGCCGTCGCGTTCACCTGCTTGACGAGGTGCCGGAACCGGCCGTGCTGGTCCTCACGACAGTGAAGGTCACCGACCGCCGCCAATCGAACCTTCGAGCTCGGATCCCTCGCCACGCTCGCCCCCCAGTCGTCGTTCGCTCTCGTCCCAGGCCCGCCCGTCCCCGAACCCCCAGTGGTGGATGTCCACGTGGTAGTTCACCTTGGAGACGAGGTTGCCCCGACACAGCTTCTGCTCCCAGCCGCCGTCGCGCATGCTGTCCAGCGTGCGCCGCATCAGCTCCGCCATCACCCAGTCGGGGATGAGGTCCCGCTCGGAGGGATAGGCGAAGCGGAACATCATGAGGTGGCTGAGCAGCACCTCCCAGTACCGGTCGAAGCGGCGCATCAGCCGCTCCCAGTCCATCTGCTTGCCCGCCTTGAGGATGAGGTGGTTGACGTCCGCGCCGTCGAAGCGCTCGCGCTCGGCGACGAACGCCTTGGACCAGATCATCTCCTCGGCGGGCGCGACCAGGCACTCGTGTCCGAAGATGGTGGAGGTCCGCGCGTGCTCGAACCACCCGTCGTCCACCACCGCCACACCGTTGCCGGACGAGAAGATGAAGTCGACGAAGTACTCCCCCTTGAAGGCCTTGTAGAGCCACACCTCGTCGGTGCGCTCGGTGCGCCAGCCGTCCTTCCCCAGGACCTCCAGCGCACGCGCCGCGTCCGCCTTGCGGGGGAACAGGTCCAGGTCCTTCGTGTCCCGATAGATGCCGGTGTAGGTGGCGTATGCATACGCGCCGCCCACCACGAAGGGCACCCCCGCCTCACGCAGCAGCCCCACGGCCCGCGCTCGCGCGTTGAGCTCGTCCGAGGTGCGCTCGCGCTCGGCCAACGCCGCGTCGGTGCCCATCTCGCCAGGATGGTTGGGGTGTCGTTTTTCCATGGGCGAAAGGTAGGGACGCTGCATTTCCATCGTCCGAAAGCCGCCCGAAGTCGCCCGAGGAGCAGCCAGGCGGCCTTCAACCCCCTGGAATCACGGAGGCTTTCAAGGTCCGCCGGACGCCTTTTCTGTTTTCCGACGGGGCTGTGTCCATAGGAGCGAACACGCTGCCGCACGGCCCGCCGGGGGCCATCCGAACAGGAAGGAAGAAGGACCATGCTGCGCAAGAGCCTGCTGTGTGCCGCCCTGATGCTGGTGGGTTGTGACTCCGACAAGAAGCAGGACGTGGAGTCGTTCCGCCAGGGAGTGCCCTCCAAGCAGATGGTGGAGGTGTCGTCGCCGGGACCGACGGGCGACGGGCAGGGCAAGACGTCCGCGTACTACGGCGAGGGTCAGCTGTCGGGGAACTACCTCCTCACCGCCACCGCCGCAGTGAGCATCAACGCCGCCACGCTGAGCGTGCTCGGGCTGGTGGCGGAGATCGTCAAGCACCCGCCCTCCTCCATCGACGGGGACATCGCCGTGTGGGGCCCGCACACCGGCCCCCTGGACCCCCTCACGTGGAAGCTGACCGTCAAGCACACCGGAGGCGACACGTACTCGTGGGTGCTGGATGCCAAGGGCCGGCTGGAGCCGGACTCGGGCTTCAAGACGGTGCTGTCCGGCTCGCACACGGCGGGCGTGGATGGGGATGGCGAGCGGCTGTCGGGCTACGGCTCCGGCCAGTTCCTCATCGACTTCGAGAAGGAGCGCGCGCTGCCCGGCAACGAGGCGGGCGAGCAGCCCCTGGCCACGCTGGAGGTCCGCTACTCGCGCACCGGGCCGAACGCGACGGCGTCGGTGGAGGCGGACTTCGACTACACCAACACGGGCGACCTGGTGACGAGCGCGAAGTATCGCTTCAAGCAGGCCCCGGGCTCCGGCGGTGAGCTGGACTTCGTGTCGCAGCAGGACATCGACGCGGACCCGACGCGCGCGAAGCTGGAGCGGCTGGCCATCAAGAGCCGCTGGGAGCGCGACGGGTCTGGCCGCTCGGACATCAAGCTGTCGGGCGGGGACCTCTTCGGCGAGGCCACCGTCAACGAGTGCTGGGACCCGGGGCACATGAGCACCTACTACGCGGCCAGCTACAACCCGGTCATCGGCTACGGGGCGGTGAGCGCCTGTGGCGGGTTCAGCACCGCGGTCTACTCCTCGTTGTGAGGCGGCTCGCGCTAGTCTGGGGTGCGTGACAGCTCCGCGCCAGCCGGCCCTCCGGGTCATCCAAGGCGGTCCCCTCCCGGACCGGCGTGACTTCCTGCGCGAGCTGTACACGCGGTACGGCGGCAGCGTGATGGGACGCTGCCGCTATCTGTTGAAGGACGCGGCGAAGGCGGAGGACGCGATGCATGACGTCTTCGCGCGCGCCCTGGCCCACGCGGAGGACTTCCGCGCGGACGCCTCGCCGCTGACGTGGTTGATGAAGATCGCCACCCACCACTGCCTCAACCAGCTGCGCTCGGAGCGCGCGGGCTGGAGGCAGTGGTTCGAGCGCGACGCCGCCGCGCGCTCGGAGGGACACGGCGGGGACGGTGAGCTGGAGACGCGGGACCTGGTGCGCCGGCTGCTGTCGAAGGTGGATGAGGAGACGCAGGCGGCGGTGGTCCACTACCACGTGGACGGGATGACCTTGGAAGAGGTGGCCGCGATGCTGGGGCGCTCGGTGCCCACCATCCGCAAGCGGCTGGAGCGCTTCGCCGAGCTGGGCGGAGAGGAGCTGAGGGTTCGATGAGCGCGCACGAGTCGGAGTGGACACTGCGGCGCCTGAGGGCCGGCGAGCTGGCCTCCCCCGAGGCCCATCGCGTCCGGGCCCACGCGGCCGGCTGCGTCACCTGCGGCGCCGTGCTGAAGGGGCTCGAGGAGCACCAGGCGCGCTTCGAGGCGGAGCACCCCTTCGAGCGCTTCGAGGCGGGCGTCGAGCGGGCCCTGGAGCGCCAGCAACAACAGCGGGCCCCGCGCCCTCCCCCCCGGCGCTGGGTGCCCGCGACGGTGGCCCTGGCCGCGTCGCTGCTGGTGGTGGTGCTCGCGAAGCCGCTGCTGGAACAAGGCCCGGAGTGGAACCGGCGCAAGGGTGGCGGCGACGCAGCGGAGCTGCGCATCGGCGGCGGCACGGGCCCGCAGCGCGAGGCACGGCCGGACAGGCCCGAGGCGCTGGAGCCCGGCGAGCGGGTGATGCTGGGCTACAAGGCGGGCGCGCACCGGTACATGGCCGCCGTGTCCGTGGATGCCATCGGCGAGGTGACGGCGCTGCATCCGGAGTCCGGCGCCAGCGTGGCGGTGGAGCCCGGCGCGGAGGTGCACTGGCTGGAGGGGAGCTGGGAGTTCACCGGCTCGGGCGTCGAGCGCGTGGTGCTGGTGCTGGGTGACGAGCCCTTCGCGGTGGAGTCGCTGGTGGAGGCGACGCGGCGCGCGTTCGCGGCGGCGGGCGGCGAGGTGGAGCGGATGGCGCCGCTGGACGTGAAGGGCGCGCAGACGCACTGGGTGCTGCTCAAGCCATGAGCCCACCCCTCTTCCCATTCGGGCGGGCCCTGGGCCTGGTGCTCGCGCTCACCGTGGCCTCGGCGGCGCACGCGGACAGCCTGCGCCGCTTCGCGCTGATTGCCGGCAACGACGAGGGCGGCGACGAGACGCGGCCCCTGCGCTTCGCCCGCGACGACGCGCGCAAGATGCACGGGCTGCTGGCGCGGCTGGGCGGCGTGGCTCCCGGCGACGCGAAGCTCCTGCTCAACGAGACGTCGAAGGACTTCCTCGCGGCGCTCACGGACCTGGAGGCGCGCGCGAAGGCCGCCCAGGAGCGGGGCGAGCGCACGGCGCTGCTCGTCTACTACTCCGGCCACGCGAAGGACGGCACGCTGCGGCTGGGCAACACGCGCCTGGGCTTCGATGACTTGAAGCGCCGGCTGTCGAGCGCGCCCGCGGACATCCGCATCGCGATTCTCGACTCGTGCCGCTCCGGCGCGATGACGCGCACCAAGGGCGCGCGGCGGGCCCCGGCCTTCGAAATCGAGTCCGGCGCGTCGCGCGACGCGCGGGGCCTGGTCATCCTCACCTCGAGCGCGGCGGACGAGGACTCGCAGGAGTCGGACGCGCTGGGCGGCAGCTACTTCTCCCACCACCTGGCGAGCGGCCTGTTGGGCGACGCGGACCGCAGCGGTGATGGGCGGGTGACGCTGTTCGAGGCGTACTCGCATGCGTACGCGCGCACGGTGGCGGACACCGCGGCGAGCAGCGGCGGCGCGCAGCACCCCACGTTCAGCTACGACCTGGCGGGCAACGGGGACCTGGTGCTCACGGACCTGCGCGCGGGTGGCGACGGGCTGGTGGTGCCGCGGGTGGCGCCTCCGGGCATGTACTACTTCGTGGACCCGGCCGGGCTGGTGGTGGCGGAGCTGGACAAGACGGACGGCGTGGAGCGCCGCGTGGCCCTGGCGCCCGGCACGTACCGCGTGAAGCGCCGGCTCCCGGACAAGCTGCGCATCGGCGAGGTGCAGGTGTCGCGCGGACAGCCCGTGGTGCTGGAGGAGTCGCGCTTGAGGGACGCGCCCTTCTCCGACGACCCGGTGAAGGGCGTGAGCCTGGACGGTGGCGCGTGGTGGACGTTGGGCCTGTCCGGCGCGGTGCAGTCCTACTTCGACGCGCCCACGCGCCAGTCGCTGTTCCTCTCGGTGGGCCTGCTGGGCGCGGAGGCGCAGCTGCACGACTACTTCCGACGCGACTGGGTGTGGGGCGTGGACGTGGCGGTGGGGCGCAAGCAGGCGCTGTTGGACCTGCCCACGTTGAGTGGCCCCGCGTACCGGTACTCAGTGACGAGCCTGGGCACGACGCTCGCGTCCGAGTGGCCCCAGGGACGCGTGACCCCCTTCGTCGGCGCGCGCATGGCGTACCTCGTGATGCGGCGCGACTTCGAGGAGGCCGCGTATCCGGACCAGAAGTTCGCGATGTTCTCGCCGGGGCTCGTCGCGGGGTTGCGCTGGCAGCCCTTGCGACGCCTGCACGTGACGGGGCGTGCCCGGCTCCACTACCTGCTCTACACCGTGGACGAGCAACGCTCCCTGGGCTTCTGGGAGCTGGGCGCGCTCCTCACCTACCGGCCATGAAGGAGCGTTCGATGCGATACCTGACGCCCATCTGCCTGTGTCTGGCCCTGGCCGCGTGCGGCGGCGACTTCTCCAACGACGACCTGGAGTTCCAGAACGCCATCCCCCGGCGCGAGGACCTGATGGCGAAGGTGCTCGGGCAGGAGCAGGCGAAGACCCGGGCCCTGCGCGTGGCGTCCAAGGTCCACGCCCTGCGACTGGGGAGGCTGGGAGAGGTCTCCGGCATCGTCGGCGACACGTCCGAGACGGGCCGCGACTTCAACGACTCGGTCGGCAACATGCTGCAGGCCATCGAGAACATCCGGACCCAGCCGGCGACCTCCCGCGGCCCCAACCGTCGGGTCTGGGGGCCGTTCCCGGGCAGGAACGACATGAAGTTCGACACGCGCTTCGTGATGACGCGTGAGGGGGGGCGCTTCGACTACCACCTCCAGCTTCGCGACGTCGGCGAGGGCGAGGGCGACTGGTGGAGCTTCCTCTCCGGGCAGTTCGAGGCGACCGGGGGCGTGCGCCGGGGGACGGGCGGCCTCATCCTGGACCTGAAGCGCTCCCGCGAGGAGGGGTACCTGGGCGTGGACGTCATCGACCGGCAGGAGATCCACTACCAGACGCAGACGTTCCCCACGCGGGTGGAGCTGGTCTGGACCTTCGCGGACACCACCCGGCCCCTGCCCTCGCGCTACGTGTACCGGGAGGGCGAGGGCGGCGTGGCGGAGATGACCTTCGAGCTGGCCCAGACGGACTTCGTGCTCGGGGGGTTGAAGGAGGACATGGCGCTCACCACGCGCTGGGCGCCGGACGGCCGGGGCCTGGGCGCGGTGGAGATATTGCGCGGCGACATCCCGGGCGCGAAGTACACCGAGTGCTGGGATGCCCAGGGGAAGGTGACGTTCATCTCCCGCTCCTGGGACATCTTCAATCCGACGGAGGGCGTGCGAGCCTCCTGCCCGGACCTGTCGGCGCTGGACCGGTGACCGGCCAACCCTCCGAGCGCAGGAGCGCGGGACGGCCTGGGCCCCGCACGCGGCTGGTATAGAGTCCGCCGCCTATGAGCGAGCAGGGCGGCAAGAGTGGGGAGAAGCGACCGGGGACGTGGGCCAGCCTGGCTCGGGCCATGGCGTCCTGGCGGACGGCCTCCGTCACCCTGCTCTCGTTCTCCTCGGGTCTGCCGCTGGGCCTGGTGTGGATCGCCATCCCGGACTGGCTGCGCAGCATCGGCGTGGACATCCGCGTGGTGGGCCTCATCACGCTGGCGCAGGCGCCCTGGTCCTTCAAGTTCATCTGGTCGCCGCTGATGGACCGCTACGTGCCGCCCTTCTGGGGACGGCGGCGGGGCTGGATGGCGGTGGCGCAGGTGGCGCTGTTCGCCACGACGCTGGCGCTCGCGGGGCTGGGAGAACATCCCGAGGCCGCGTGGGTGGTGGGCGCGCTGGCCATGGCGGTGGCCTTCGCGTCCGCGACGCAGGACATCGCCATCGACGCGTACGCGGTGGAGGTCTTGCGCAAGGAGGAGCAGGGCGTGGCGGTGGGCGCGCGCGTGGCGCTGTACCGCGCGGCGATGTTCATCGCGGGCTCGGCGGCGATCACCCTCGCGGGCCGCGTGTCGTGGAAGTGGGTGGTCATCGGGCTGGCGACGCTGTACCTGCCCATGCTCATCATCACCCGCTTCGCGCCGGAGCCCGAGGAGCGGCTCACCCCGCCCAAGTCCCTCAAGGACGCCGTCTGGTATCCGTTCGTGGGCTTCCTGTCGCGGCACCGCGCGCTGGAAATCCTCGCCTTCGTCTTCCTCTACAAGCTGGCCGACAACCTCGGCGGCACGCTCTTGCGCCCGTTCCTGGTGGACATGGGCTACAGCGACCTGCACCGCGGCGTGGCGCTCGGGACGATTGGCCTGTTCGGCACCATCCTGGGCACGCTGGTGGGCGGCGCATGGACGACGGTGCTGGGGCTGGGCCGCGCGCTGTGGGTGTTCGGCGTCATCCAGATTGTCTCCAACATCGGCTACGTGCTCGTGGCCCGCGCGGGCGCGCCCAACGTGTGGCTGATGTACAGCGCCATCGGCTTCGAGCAGGTGACACAAGGCCTGGGCACGGGCGCCTTCTCCGTGCTGCTGATGCGGCTGACGCAGAAGCGCTTCTCCGCCACGCAGTTCGCGCTGCTCTCCAGCCTGTTCTCCATTCCGCGCGTGGTGGCGGGCCCCATCGCCGGGTTCCTCGTGTACTCCATCGGCTGGGAGCCCTTCTTCTGGTTCACCATGGTGGGCGGCATTCCCGGCCTGCTGCTGCTCGCGCGCTTCGTGCCGCTGGGCGTGAGGGACCCGGACTTCGACGTGCAGAGCCGCCCGACCACGCGCGCCGTGAGCCGGCCGATGATGGTGGGCAGCGCGGCGCTCGCGGCCGTGGTGGGCATGGGCCTGGGACTGGTGACGACGGCGCTGCTCACCGCGGTGCAGAACCTGCGCAAGACGCCCCAGGCGGGCTTCGACTTCGCCACGCCCTTCGGCGCGCTGTTCCAGCCGGCGGGTGTCACCGACTGGGTGACGCTGGCGAGCATCATCGTCTTCGGGTTGACGGTGGGCCTGCTCACCGCCGCCGTGCTCGCCGCGCGCTCCGGGGCCTTCTACCTGCCCGAGCAGGAGGCGCCGCCCTCCCCCTCCGGCGCGCCCAGCCCGTAACGAGAGCCCGGGCGGGTCTCGGTCCACCCGAGGACAGCTCGTCGAGAAGGCTGAGCAAACTGTCGGGCCGCGCGCCTATGGTGCGGCCGACATGGCCCATCCTCTCGCCGGAAAGCTCCCGCCCGAAGACCTCCTCATCGACCCCGAGAAGCTGCGCGCGCGCTACTACGCGGAGAAGCCCGACGTGGGCGTCCCCGAGCAGCGCGTGGCCTTCGGCACCTCGGGACACCGTGGCTCGTCGGCTCGCACCAGCTTCAACGAGGCGCACATCGTCGCGGTGACGCAGGCGCTCTGCGAGTACCGCCAGCAGCAGGGCATCGACGGCCCGCTGTACCTGGGCATGGACACCCACGCGCTCTCCGCCCCCGCGCAACAGACGGCGCTGGAGGTGCTGGCCGCCAACGGCGTGCAGGTGCGCTTCACCGACGGCGCCACGCCCACGCCGGTCATCTCCCACGCCATCCTCACGTTCAACAAGGGGCGCACCACGGGGCTCGCCGACGGCATCGTCATCACCCCGTCCCACAACCCGCCCGAGGACGGCGGCATCAAGTACAACCCGCCCAACGGCGGCCCCGCGGACACGAACGTCACCGCGCTCATCGAGCGCCGCGCCAACGCGCTGCTGGGCGAGGACAACCGCGGCGTCCAGCGCACGCCGTACGAGCGGGCGCGCACGGCGCCCACCGTGAAGCCGCACGACTTCATCACGCCGTACGTCGAGGACCTGGGCTCCGTCGTCGACATGGAGGCCATCCAGGGCGCGAAGCTGAAGATTGGCGCGGACCCGCTCGGCGGCTCCAACGTGGCGTACTGGGAGCCCATCGCCACGCGCTACGGGCTGAATCTGACGGTGGTGAACCCCACCGTGGACCCGACGTTCCGGTTCATGCCGGTGGACCACGACGGCAAGATTCGAATGGACTGCTCGTCGCCGTACGCCATGGCCAACCTGGTGAAGCTCAAGGACCAGTATGACCTGGCCTTCGGCAACGACGCGGACTCGGACCGGCACGGCATCGTCACGCGCTCGCTGGGGCTGATGAACCCCAACCACTACCTGGCGGTGGCCATCCACTACCTGTTCCAGAACCGCCCCGGCTGGAAGGCCGGCACCGCGGTGGGCAAGACGCTGGTGTCCAGCGGGCTCATCGACCGGGTGGCGCAAAGCCTCCACCGCCGCGTCGTCGAGGTGCCGGTGGGCTTCAAGTGGTTCGTGGACGGGCTGCTCGCGGGCACGCTGGGCTTCGGCGGCGAGGAGAGCGCGGGCGCGTCCTTCCTGCGCCGCGACGGCACGGTGTGGACCACGGACAAGGACGGCATGCTGCTGGACCTGCTCGCGGTGGAGATATTGGCGCGCACCGGCAAGGACCCGGGCGAGCACTACCAGGACCTGGCCGCGCGCTTCGGCACGCCCTACTACGCGCGCATCGACCAGGCGGCCACGCCCGCGCAGAAGGCGGTGCTCAAGAAGCTCTCCCCGGACGCGGTGAAGGCGCAGAGCCTGGCCGGCGAGCCCATCCTCCAGCGCCTCACCCGCGCGCCCGGCAACGACGCGGACATCGGCGGACTCAAGGTCGTGGCCCAGAACGGCTGGTTCGCCGCGCGGCCCTCGGGCACCGAGGACGTGTACAAGATCTACGCGGAGAGCTTCCGCGACGAGGCCCACCTGAACGCCATCCTCGAGGAGGCCCGCGCCATCGTCGCCCAGGCCTTCGCCGGAGCGTGAAGACCGTCCTGATGTACGTGCTGGCCCTCTTCATGGTGGCCGGCGGCATCAACCACTTCGTCCATCCGCGCGCCTACGTGCGGATGATGCCGCCGTACCTGCCCTGGCACGGCCCGCTCGTCTTCTGGAGCGGGGTGGCGGAGGTGCTCTTGGGGGTGGGGCTGCTCATCCCCGCCACCCGGGTGGTGTCCGCATGGGGGCTCATCGCGCTGTTCATCGCCGTCTTCCCCGCCAACGTCCAGATGGCGCGCGAGCCGGAGCGCTTCCGGAAGATTCCCAAGGCCGTCCTCTGGGCGAGGCTCCCCTTGCAGGGCGTCCTCATCCTCTGGGCCTGGTGGTACACCTGATCCACGAAGCGCCTGTCCGCCCGGCGGCCCTGGGGGTACGTCCTTCCTTGACTCCCCCCGGGGTGCTCTTTAGGTTTCAGTGTTCTCAGGTAGCCCCACCGAAATTCCGAAGGACGTTCCATGGCTCGCGTCACAGTCGAAGACTGCCTCCCCCTCGTCGACAACCGGTTCGCGCTGGTGCTGCTCGGTGCGAAGCGCGCGCGTCAGCTGATGGCCGGCGCCCGCCCCATCATCGAGCAGTCCAAGAACAAGCCCCCCGTGCTGTCGCTGCGCGAGGTGGCCACCGGCCGCGTGAAGTTCGACCGTGACGTGCGCGAGGCGCTGTCCGGCAAGTACACGGCCGACACCGCCAAGTAGTCCGCCGTCCCTCTAGGTTCCCTTCCCCTCGGGCCCCACGGCCGGGGAAGGGGCCTCGGGCAACAGGCCCTGGGCGCGCATCCACCGCACGGCGCGCGCGGCCACGGCCTTCTCGCCCTTGTAGCCGAGCAGGGGCACCAGCTGTCCCACCGGCACCCATCTCACCTCGTCCACCTCCACGCGCGGCCCCGGCAGCGGCCCCAGCGCGCCTTCCTGGTAACGGAAGAGGAAGAAGTGGACGCGCTTGAAGATGCGCTGACCCCGGAACTGGTAGACGTAGCGGATCTCCCCCAGCGGCGCGATGAGCGCGGCGGTGAGGCCCGTCTCCTCGTGCACCTCGCGGCTCGCCGTCTGCTCCGGCGTCTCGCCCGGGTCCACGTGCCCCTTGGGCAGCGCCCACAGGGGACGGCCATGCGGACGGATGACGACCACCTCCCAGGTGCCGTCACTCTCCCGGATGACAATCCCGCCTGCGGACGCCTCGCGTGGCATGCCCACCTACCCTAACCGATGGCGGCGGGACATGGGGGCCCGGACTCAGCCTCCGTGGGCGAAGTGGCTCAGCTTCGCCTCCGCCCCCAGCCGGTAGGCGTACCGCAGGTCCGACAGGAGCCGCTCCAGCCGCCGTCCGGCCACGTGCGTCATCATCCGCGAGCAGAACCGCCGGGACAGCCGGTTGGCCTCCTCGTAGCGCCAGCGCTCCTGGGAGGACAGCCTGTCGCGGTAGGACACCCGGTCGAACAGCCGGGTGAGCAGCTCCTGCGCCCAGGCCCCCACGCCCTCGCCCCAGCGGTGCAGGAGGCACACGGCGAACTTGTCCACCTCCGCCTGGGCCTCCAGCTCCAAGAGCGACACCGTGCGCCCGTGCGCCGCGGTGTGGGCCATGTAGAGGAAGTGGCTGACGCCCTCGGCCACCTGGCAGTAGCCGGCCAGGTCCCCGTCCAGCACGTACCCCAGCGGCCCGGCCTCGTAGGGCTTGAGCCGGTCCAGGAGCGCCGGGGACAGGTACAGCGCCAGCTCCAGCGCGTCGTCGGCTTCGTGGACCAGCAGCTCCTCGTCGCTGCGGCCGGTGGCGCCCAGCCGGGCGGCGGCCTCCGTGTCCACCACGAAGGTCTCCGCCCGTGCCTCGCACGTGAAGCCGTAGATGGCCTCCAGGTGGTCCTGAACGCGGCCAATCATGTGGCGACCTCCCTCGCGTCAGTTGGGGAGCTGGCCCTTGGGCGCCGGCATCATCCCCGCGTCCACCAGGACCCGCTCCAGCCGGTCGCTGCCCGTGCGCGCCCACGTCTCGTAGACCTTGAGCGCCCCGCTGGGCCCCGCCTGCACCATGCCCCGCGCGGCGATCTCCTCCAGGACCTCCGCCACCGCGCGGAACTTGTCGCGCAGCTCCCGGTACACCCCCGCGAAGCCCGCACGGGGCGACAGGTCCGCCACCTGGCCGTACGCGGTGCCGCCCATCTGGATGTAGTAGTCGGGGCCCACCACCCCGCCCTGCAGCGCGCCGGAGAAGAACCCCACGGTGTAGAGCGAGACGTCGCCCAGCCGCCGCAGCGTCTTGATGCGCGCCTCACGCTCCTGCTGGAGGGCCTGGTGGTAGAGCACCGCCAGGGGCTCCCGCGCGCGGCGGCCGTCCTCCTGGCGGTCGAACAGGTTGTCGGTGCTGGCGAACTCCGCCAGCAGGTTCACCAGGTAGAACTCCGTCACCTCTTCCAGCATCACCCGCTGCCGCGAGGTGACCTCGTCCAGGAGCGATTTGAAGAACTCCTTCAACGACAGGGACGCCACCAGTTGACTCATCGACACTCCCTTCCCCCCGCCCGGCCCGCGTGGCCTGCGGGAATAAGGGAACGGTAGCAATCGACCCTCCGCGTCGCAAAAGCGCCCGTCAATGATTCCAGGCACTTGCGCTAGCACTCGTGACGTCCGAGTGCCAATCCGAGCCGTGCGGGCATGGGGACGGGCTCTACCTGTCACGGACGCAACGGGAGGAGAAAAAGACAGCAATGCCGGGCAGTTGGCAGCTCACGGCCCGAGCGTCCCGCGTCGCTTGACGGGTCATCGTCCCTGGTTATTATCCGCCGCGCCTAGGCGTTAGCACTCGCGAGGTCGGAGTGCTAATGCCGCGGGTCGTCACGGCCCTTTTTCAACCCCCAGCGGCGCCCCAAGCCGCCCGGAGTCCCCGGACGGAGGGCGCCCCATCAAGGAGCAGACCATGAAGATTCGTCCCCTGCAGGATCGGCTCATCGTCAAGCGGGTCGCCGAGGAGAACAAGACCAAGGGCGGCCTCTTCATCCCGGACACGGCGAAGGAGAAGCCCCTCGAGGGCAAGGTCGTCGCGGTCGGCAACGGCAAGGTGCAGGAGGACGGCAAGGTGCGTCCCCTGGACATCAAGGCCGGCGACACCATCCTCTTCAGCAAGTACGCCGGGACCGAGATCAAGCTCGACGGCGAGGAGCACCTCATCCTCCGTGAGGAGGATGTGCTCGGCGTCATCGAGAAGTAATCCCGCCCCCACCCCTTCACTCAAGGAATCCCCATCATGGCGAAGGACCTGCTTTTCGACGTGCGCGCCCGCGAGGCCATCCTCCGTGGCGTCAACATCCTGGCCGACGCGGTCAAGGTGACCCTGGGCCCCAAGGGCCGCAACGTCGTCATCGAGAAGAGCTTCGGCTCGCCCACCATCACCAAGGACGGTGTGACGGTGGCGAAGGAAATCGAACTGGAGAACAAGTTCGAGAACATGGGCGCGCAGATGGTCAAGGAGGTCGCGTCCAAGACCTCCGACGTGGCCGGTGACGGCACCACGACGGCCACCGTGCTGGCGCAGGCCATCTTCCGCGAGGGCGCGAAGCTGGTGGCCGCGGGCCACAACCCGATGGACATCAAGCGCGGCATCGACAAGGCCGTGTCGGTCATCGTGGGCGAGCTGAAGAAGCTGGCCAAGCCGACGAAGGACAAGAAGGAGATCGCCCAGGTCGGCACCATCTCCGCCAACGGCGATGCCACCATCGGCCAGATCATCGCGGACGCGATGGAGAAGGTCGGCAAGGAGGGCGTCATCACGGTGGAGGAGGCCAAGGGCCTGGAGACCACGCTGGACGTGGTCGAGGGCATGCAGTTCGACCGCGGCTACCTCTCCCCGTACTTCGTGACGGACCCGGAGCGGATGGAGGCGGTGCTGAACGACGCGCTCATCCTCATCCACGAGAAGAAGATCTCCTCCATGAAGGACCTGCTCCCCATCCTGGAGCAGGTGGCGCGCGCGGGTAAGCCGCTGCTCATCATCGCCGAGGAGGTCGAGGGTGAGGCGCTGGCCACGCTGGTGGTCAACAAGATCCGCGGCGTGCTGAACGTGTGCGCGGTGAAGGCGCCGGGCTTCGGCGACCGCCGCAAGGCCATCCTCGAGGACATCGCCACCCTGACGGGCGGCCGGATGATCGCCGAGGACCTGGGCATCAAGCTGGACACCCTGGAGCTCAAGGACCTGGGCCGCGCCAAGCGCATCACCGTCGACAAGGACAACACCACCGTCGTCGACGGCGCGGGCAGCGAGCAGGAGATCAACGCGCGCGTGAAGCAGATCCGCGCGCAGATCGAGGAGACCACCAGCGACTACGACCGCGAGAAGCTCCAGGAGCGCCTGGCGAAGCTCGTGGGCGGCGTGGCCGTCATCAACGTCGGCGCGGCCACCGAGACGGAGATGAAGGAGAAGAAGGCCCGCGTGGAGGACGCGCTCAACGCGACCCGCGCGGCCGTCGAGGAGGGCGTGGTCCCCGGCGGCGGCGTGGCCTACATCCGGTGCCTCAAGGCGCTGGAGGGTCAGACGTTCGCCGAGGGTGAGAAGTTCGGCGTGGACATCATCCGCCGCGCCGTCGAGGAGCCCCTGCGCCAGATCGTCGGCAACGGCGGCCTCGAGGGCAGCGTCATCGTCAACAAGGTCAAGGAAGGCACGGGCGCGTTCGGCTTCAACGCCGCGACGGGCGCGTACGAGGACCTGCTGGCCGCGGGCGTCATCGACCCGGCCAAGGTGAGCCGCACGGCGCTGCAGAACTCCGCGTCCGTGGCCTCCCTGATGCTCACCACCGAGGCGATGGTGGCCGAGCGTCCGAAGGAGGAGAAGGACGCTCCCGCTGGCGCCGGTGGCATGGGCGGCATGGGCGGCATGGGCGGCATGGGGATGTGATGCCCCCACCCCGGCTCCGGCCGGGGTGACTGCTGTCGAAGACGGCCTCCGGTTCCTCTTCAGGGAGCCGGGGGCCGTCGTGCTTTCATGCCCCGGGTGGCGCGGGGCAGGCCACGCCCTTAGGTTTGGGAATGAAGGAGGAGACACCGTGAAGCCCGTGAAGATCTACACCACGAACTACTGTGGCTTTTGCGTCCGCGCGAAGGACCTGCTCAAGCGCAAGGGCGTTGACTTCCAGGAGCTGGACGTCACCGGAGACGACGACACGCGAGCCAGGCTCGTGGAGATGAGCGGCGGCCAGCGCACCGTGCCGCAAATCTTCATCGGCGACACGCACGTCGGCGGCTACTCGGACCTGGCCCAGCTCGACAAGGAAGGCAAGCTGGACCCCATGCTGCAAGCCTGACCGGGTGCGAGCAGGCGGGCGGGCGCCCCACCTGGGGCCGCCCACCGCCCCCGTGGCTAGCTTTCCCCCATGGCACACCACCCTTTCTCGGGAGGCGGACATGGCAGGTGAAGAGCGGCAGACGGGGACCCGGGACGCGCACTACAACGTCATCAGCACGCTGTACCACCTGCTCAAGGGCGCCTCGACGGCCGAGCAGTTCATCCGCGACGCCGAGCAGGCGGGCGACCCGGAGCTGGCGCAGTTCTTCCGCGACTGGCAGGACGAGCAGCGCCACCTGGCCGAGCGGGCGAAGAACCTGCTGGGCTCGCGCCTTTCGTCCGTGGAGAAGCCCGCCGCGGAGCCTGGCAAGAAGCGCGCGGCCGGCTCCAGCAAGTCCAGTGCTTCCAGCAAGACGCCGCGAGCCGGCGCTCCCGTGAATGCGGGCGTGAAGTCCGGAGGCAGCGCGTCCGACGACCTCGTCGACGAGCTGTCGAAGGAGTCCTTCCCGGCCAGCGACTCGCCGGCGACGTACTGAAGTGAAGCACGGCCTCGCGTGAGCACTGGATTCGCGCGAGGCGTTCGCATTGGATGCCGGCCGTGAGTTTCAGGAACGGCCCTTCCCTCCCCGGACGATGCGAGTCGGCGCGCCTGCCCATATGGCGGCGCGCCGGCCGTGCCGTGTCTTCCGGACGGGGCCCTCGGACCCACGACGTCGAGACCTCTCCTCCCGCAGGCCTTTCCGGGCACGCGCTGGACGAGGCCGCGCGCCGTGAGCCCGACGCGTCCTGGCGCGCGACCGGTGGTGAACGTGTCCTGGTGGACACTCACCGCCGACCCCTGACTGGAGCGTCTGTGGCTCCAGGCGCCGCCCCTCGACGCGTCCTCCCGAAGCCCACCCGCGAGGCCGCGCTCGCGCTGCACACGCGCGCGGAACCCTCCCTCGCCCTGAAGCGTCCCCCCTCGACGTTTCCCATTGTCCCGGGCCGCGATGCCCGGGTTTTCCTTCTCGCAGGAGGCGCGCTTACAGCTGCCTTCCGGGAAGAATCTTCCACTCTTGTTGCCCCCGCGAAGTGGGGGCGCGCAGACGGTGCGTCGGGCTTGCCCGCCCGGTCCCCTCGCACCTAAAGAGGACCCATGATGGAACCCAGGCCCGAGGTCACCCAGACCACCCAGACGGACAAGGACGAAGGCCGCACGACGCGCATCCCCATTCACGAGTGGACCGTGGAGGTGGTGTCGGGCCCCGACAAGGGAAAGAAGGTGACCACCCAGGATGGCCTGGTGCGCGTGGGCTCGGACCCCGCGAGCGACCTGGTGCTGACCGACACCACGGTGAGCCGCCGTCACCTGGAGGTGGAGCGCACGCCCCGGGGCCTCTTGCTGCGCGACACCGGCAGCCGCAACGGCACCTTCCTCGACGGCCGGCAGGTGCTCCAGGCGTACCTGGGGCGCGGCGACAAGGTGGAGCTGGGCAAGACGAAGCTCGCGGTGAAGGTGGCCGCCAAGCCCACGGAGGTGGAGCTGGCCGGGGCGGAGTCCTTCGGCGCGCTGGTGGGCACGTCGGAGAAGATGCGCTGGGTCTTCACCGAGCTGCGCCGCGTGGCGCGCGAGGACATGAGCCTGCTCATCGAGGGTGAGACGGGCACGGGCAAGGAGCTGGCGGCCAGGGCGGTGCACCAGCACTCGTCGCGGCGTCACGGCCCCTTCAAGGTCGTCGACTGCAACCTCATCTCCGAGGAGAAGGCGGAGCGCGAGCTGTTCGGCGGCCTGCGCGCGAGCGACCCGGAGGACAAGGAGGCCCGAGGCGTCTTCGAGGCCGCCCGCGGAGGCACGCTCTTCCTGGACGAGGTGGGCGAGCTGCCGCTGCTGGTGCAGGGCAAGCTCTTGCGCGTGCTGGACGCGCGCGAGGTGCCGTCGCTGGACGGGCAGCCGGTGCCGGTGGACGTGCGCGTCATCGCCTCCACGCACCGCAACCTGGAGGAGGACGTGCGCCAGGGCCGCTTCCGCGCGGACCTCTACTTCCGCCTGGCCGTGGCGCGCGTGCGGCTGCCGCCACTGCGCACGCGCCGGGAGGACTTGCCGTCGCTCGCGCAGGCCCTGTCCCAGACGCTGCGGGCCAGCGTGTCGCTCACGCCCCAGACGCTGGCGCTCTTCGAGGGCTATGACTGGCCGGGCAACGTGCGCGAGCTGCGCAACGTGCTCGAGCGCGGCGCGCTCATGGAGGAGACGGGCAACACCAGCTGGCTGGACTTTTTGGCCCAGCCCTCGCGCCGCCCGGACGGGCAGCCGCCTAGCACGCAGGTGGCCACGCTCGTCACCGGCATGCCGTACCACGAGGCCAAGGACCGGGTGCTGGCCGACTTCGAGCGTTTGTATTTCGCCGAGGTGATGCGCACGGTGGGCTTCGACATGAAGGCCGCCGAGCAGCGCACCGGGTTGTCGATGCAGAGCCTCTACCGCCTGCTCAAGAAGAACGGGCTTCGCCTCAAGGACCTCAAGAACGCCGAGGGCCTGGAGAAGTGAGTGCCCCCTCGCAGTCCTACCCCAGGGAGAACAACCGCATGTTGCGTCGTCTCGTCGTAGCCTCCGTCGTCTTCACCGCCGCTTGCGCCGGTCAGCAGAAGCCCGCAGAGGATGCGGCGGCCAATGGCAATGGCGGCAAGCCCGTGAGCACCGAGGAGCGCGTGCGCATCGGCAACCAGCCCGCCTTCGACGTGGCCAGCTGCTTCCCGCGCGAGCTGGACCTGCCCCCGTCCAACCAGGGCGTGCTCGTGGGCGCCATGCTCACCACCCGTCCGGAGGTGCTCGAGTGTCTGGTGAGCCCCAGCAACCGGGGCCCCGCCGAGAAGACCGTCGTGACGGTGAAGACCACCGTGACGGACACCAGCGCCACGCACGCCATCAGCGGTGACAACCTCACCCCCACCGGCCAGCAGTGCATCCAGGGCGTGGTGGACAAGCTCGTCAAGCCGAAGCTGCTCGCCAAGGGCGCCGCGGCCGTCGAGTCCACCGCGACCTTCGAGCACGACACCGGCAGCAGCGCGTCGGTGAAGTTCGGGGTGAACGACGGCTCGGACTTCTCCGGCGCGGTGCGCCTGGCCCAGCAGGAGTGGTGTGACTGCTACGCGGGCTACAAGGGCGCGACGCCGCCCGTGCTGACGTCGCACGTGACGCTCGTCAAGGGGCAGCCCACGGCCGAGGTGACGTTCGACGCCTCCGGCAGCACCGAGGGTGACCAGCTGGCCGCGTGCCTCAAGACGAAGGTGCTCGCGGTGCCCGCGAAGGTGTCCACCGACAAGCTCACCTACCCGCACCGCTTCGTGCACTTCAACTCCAACGCCACCGAGGCGACGTCCTCGCTGCCCCCGCAGCTGCGCTTCTTCCAGCTGGAGGTCGTGCGCAACCAGCGCGCGGCGGACGCGGCCATCGCGTTCGGCGCCCGCGCCGCGGCGGCCGAGGCCTTCGAGGCCGTGGTGGCCAAGTACCAGAAGACCAAGGACTACAAGCTCTTCGACGAGCTGTCCGGCAAGTGCAACAGCCTGGTCGAGGCCGCGCAGGGCTGGGTGAAGGCGCTGGAGGCCCAGCAGGTCGTGGACCAGGCCTCCGTGGCGCTGGTGCAGGAGCTGAAGACGACCGACGCCGAGGGTTGGACGCCGGTGGAGACGGCCAGCCAGACGGCCCTCACCAACACCCAGAAGGACCTGAGCACCGCCCAGGCCCGCGTCGAGGCGGACCAGAAGGCCTGCCCGAAGAAGAGCTACAAGAAGTAGCCCCAGGCACCGCCTGAAACGCACGAAGGCGCGGGTTCCCGAAAGTCGGGGCCCGCGCCTTCCGTGTTTCTGGCCTGTGTGCCGCCGCCAGCAGGGAGGCCGGGAGGACTCCCCGGCCCCAGACCCGCGCGACTACGCGCTGATCTTGTCGTCGTTGGCCGCGTTGGCCTCGCGAATCTTCACGCTGACCAGCTTGGAGATGCCCGGCTCCTCCATGGTGACGCCGTAGAGGGTGTTGGAGACCTCCATGGTGCGCTTGTTGTGCGTAATGAGGATGAACTGCGACTGGCGGCTCATCTCCTTCACCATGTCGTTGTAGCGGCCCACGTTGCCCTCATCCAGCGGCGCGTCGACCTCGTCCAGGAGGCAGAAGGGCGTGGGCTTGATGAGGAAGATGCCGAAGATGAGGCCCACGGCGGTGAGGGCCTTCTCGCCACCGGAGAGCAGGTTGACGCTCTGGAGCTTCTTGCCCGGCGGCTGCGCGACGATTTCCACGCCCGGCTCGCCGTTGGGCCCGTCGTTGGTGAGCACCAGGCTGGCGCGGCCACCGCCGAACAGGCGGGGGAAGATGGCCTGGAACTTCTCGTTCACCACGTCGAAGGTCTGCTTGAAGCGCTCGCGGCTGGTCGCGTCGATGCGCTGGATGGCCTCCTTGAGCTGCCCCATGGAGGCCTGCAGGTCCGTCTTCTGCGCGGTGAGGAAGTCGAAGCGCTTGGAGAGCTCCGCGTGCTCGTCGATGGCGGTGAGGTTGATCTCCCCCATCTTCTCCACCTGGGCGCGCAGATCCTTCAGCTCCGCCTCCGTCTCCGGCGTCAGCGACGGCAGCAGGTGGTAGCGGTGCAGCTCCAGCGCCAGGTCCACCTGGTGGCGCTCGCGGATGCCGGCCGACAGGTGCTCGAGCTCCAGGGCAATCTCGCGCTCGCGCAGCGAAATCTGGGACAGCCCCTGCATCAGCTCCTCCACCCGGCCGCGCAGCTCGCGGAACTGGGAGTCCTGCTCGCGCACCTCGCTGGAGGCGAGCAGGTGCGCGGCGCGCCGGGACTCCAGGCCCTCCGCGGCGACGCGGTGCTCCTCCACGCGCTGGGACAGGCCCGCCTCGGTCTCCGTGGTGCGCTTGCCCAGTTCCTCCGTGCGCGCGCCGCCCTCGGCCAGGGTCGCCTGCAGGCGCGCCACGCGCGTCTCCATCTCCCGGCGCTGGGTGACCAGGCTGTCCAGCTCCTTGCGCGCGGACTCGCCGCGCTCGCTGCCGGCGGCCACCTTGATGCGCAGGCCCGTCAGGTCCGCGTTGGCGGCCTCCGCGCGCTGGCGCAGGGACTCCTGCTCGCCGGCGAGCTGCTTGACGCGCTCCTCGCGGGCCTCACGGTCCGTCTGGCCGTGGGCCACCTCGCCCCGGCTGGCCTCCTCCTCGTGGGCCAGCGCCATGTGGCTCTGCCCCAGCTGCCCGTCCTCCTGCTCCAGGGAGCGCACCCGCTCGCGCACGCGCGCCAGGTCCTCACCCGCCTTGTGCAGGTCCTTCTCCTGGCTGGCGAGGTTCACCTCCTCGGCGTGCTGGTTCTTGGCCAGCCCCTTGAGGACGCCCTCGGTGTGCCCCATCTGCTTCTGGAGCGTGTAGTGCCGGGTCAGGATTTCGTTGTAGCGCTCCTCCACCCGGGCCACCTCGGTGGCCAGCTCCGCGATCTCGCGCTTCTTCTGGAGCGCGCCCACCGCCGCGCCCTCGCGCTCACCGCCGACGATGGTGCCGTCCTGCCGGAACACCTCGCCGTCCTGCGTGACGAGCGTGCGCGCCGGGCCGCCGGCCTCCGAGTACGCGCGCGCCGCCGCCAGGTCCTGGACGATGACGACGTCACCGAGGAGCAGCCGCACCACGGGCTGCAGCGCCTCCTCGCACGTCACCTCGCCCAGCGCGTGCGCCAGCACGCCCGGGCGCTCGAAGTCCGGCGCCTCCACGGGCGGCAGGGCGTCCAGCGCGGGCACGGGCAGGAAGCTGCCCCGGCCCTCCGCGTGGCCCTTGAGGTACTCCACCAGCTCCACGCCCTTGTCGCGGCTCTCGACGATGACGTGCTGGAGCCGCTCACCCAGGGCGGCCTCCACCGCGCGCTCGTAGCGCGGCGTCACCGTGAGCACGTCGGCGACGAGGCCGAAGATGCCCTGCTCCCGGGCCACCGTGCCCGCGCGCACCATGACGGCGCGCACGCCGCGGTCGAACCCGTCGTAGTTCTTCTGGATGTCCTCCAGGGACGACAGGCGGCTGCGCTTGTCGCTCAGCTCCTCGCGCAGCGCGATGACCTGGATTTCGTTCTCCGTGAAGGCCGCGCGCGTGCGCGACAGGGCGTCCTCCTCCTGCGCCTTGTGCTCGGCCAGCTCCGCGGCCAGGTGCCGGGTGTCCTCCACCCGCCTCGCCACCTCACCACGCGCCGTCTCCAGCTGCGTCTCCTGCTCGCGCAGCGCCGCCAGCTCCGCCTGCAGCTTGGCGCGGCGGCCCTCCAGGTCCGTGCGCTGACGGGCCAGGCCCACCAGGTTGCTCTCGTGGTTGGCGAGCCGCGTGGCCACGGCGACCAGGCCCGCGCGCTCCTGCTCGAGCCGCAGGGCCACTTCCGTCTGCAGCTGGGTGACGCGGCGCAGCTCCTCCTGCGCCACCTGCATCGCCACCTCGTCCTCCTTCCACGAGCCGGCGATGCCGGACAGCTCGGCCTCGCGCGCGGCCATGGCCTCGGACATCTCCGCCTGCCGGGCGAGCAGCCCGTCCAGCTCCGTGCGGGCCTGGGCCACGCGGGCCTGCGTCTCCTCCAGGTCGCGCTTGCCGTAGGACAAGTCCTGCGTGTCGCGCTGCAGCGAGCTCTCCAGCGCGTGCACCTCGGCGGCCAGGGCCTGGAGCGCCGCGGCCTCCGCGTCCAGCTCCGCGCGGCGCCGGGCGATGGTCTCCTCCAGCTCCTTCACGCGGTCCAGGCTGTCGCGCTCCTCGGTGCCCAGGTTGGACAGGCGCGACTGGAGGACCTGCTTCTCCGCGAGCAGCTCCAGGTGACGGTGGCTGGCCGCGTGCAGGTCGATGTCCCGCATGCGCGCCTTGAGCTTCTTGTACTTCTCCGCCTTCTTCGCCTGACGCGACAGCGCGTCCAGCCGCTTCTCCAGCTCGCTGGTGATGTCGGTGACGCGCAGGAGGTTGGCCTCGGTGGCCTCCATCTTCCGCTCGGCGGCCTTGCGGCGCGCCTTGTACTTGGTGACGCCCGCGGCCTCCTCCAAGAGGTGCCGGCGGTCCTCCGGCTTGCTGGAGACGATGAGGCCCACGCGGCCCTGCTCGATGATGGAGTAGGCCTTGGTTCCCACGCCCGTGCCCAGGAACAGCTCGGTGATGTCGAGCAGGCGGCACAGCGTCTTGTTGATGAGGTACTCCGAGTCCCCGTTGCGGAACAGGCGCCGCGTGACGGTGATCTCCGAGAAGCCCTGGTACTGGGGCGCGAGCTGGTCCGTGTCGTCCACCAGGAAGGTCAGCGACACCTCCGCCATGGACAGGGGCGGCTTGTTCTCCGAGCCGTTGAAGATGACGTCCTCCATGCCACGGCCACGGAGGTTCTTCGCGCTCTGCTCACCCATCACCCAGCGGATGGCGTCCACGACGTTCGACTTGCCGCAGCCGTTGGGGCCGACGATGCCGGTGACGCCTTCGTCGAACGTGAAGACGCTGCGCTCCATGAAGGACTTGAAGCCAGTGATGTCCAACCGCTTGATACGCATGCCAGCGGGCTCCCGGGAGACGCGCGAGGTACTGAGTGAAAAGTGAGCGCGAGGCCTAGAAATCGGCCTCGGAACGATTTCTCCGAGGACTACCAGCCGCCTCCCAGGCGATCAAGCGTGACCATGGCACGCGTGGCCATACGTTCGGCTGCTTGCCCTTCGGTCGGACAGGAGTCGGCCAGCAGGGTCCTCTCTCGGACTTGCACCCTGGGCGCCCCACCCTACCTTCCCATTGACTTTTCCGGAGGTTGCATACGTTCCAGCCCTTTCTCGCCGTGACGCTCCTCATGGGAGCGTCTCCTACGCCGGAGGTAGCACCCCGGTCTGACACTCAAGCGGTGGAGGCGGTCTCTGCCTGCCCCAACCCGTATTTCCCCCTCGAGGAGGGGCTGACGCTCACCTACCGGGCGGGCAGGTCCTCGCAGATGGTGCTGAGCACGCACGGCGTGACGCCCACGCCCGAGGGCCTCACCGGCAAGGTCGCCGTGAAGCTCAAGGGCCGACAGGGCGAGACGGATGCAACCTGTAGCAGCCTGGGCATGAGCACGGGCCTGGGTGGCCTGGAGGGTACGCTGCTGTCGGCGTCCGGCATGGATGTCCAGGTGGTGAGCTCCGAGGGCGTGGCCGTGCCCGCGCCGTCGAGCATGGTGCTGGGTGGCACCTGGAAGAACAGCCTGTCGGTGAAGCTCCAGCCTCCCGTGGGCAAGACGGGCGGCATCCGCCCCATCATCGCGACGACGTTCGACAAGGAGTCCACGGTGGTGGGCGAGGAGGAGGTCACCGTCGCGGCCGGGACGTTCAAGGCCCTGAAGGTGAAGAACATCGTCACCGCGCGCGCCAGCCGCCCCGGCTCCGAGGGCCGCTCCATGGAGAGCTACATCTGGTTCGCGCCGGGCGTGGGCATCATCAAGTTCGCCACGCCGGAGAGCACGGATCTGGAGCTGCTCAAGGTTGAAAGGCCCCAGCCCGCACAGGCCAAGTCCTCCGGCAAGGAGAAGCGGCCCGTGAAGAAGGCCGCGGCCGACAAGAAGGGCACGTCCGCGCCCTGAGCGCGCAGCCGAGGGACCGGGAACGTCAACGCAGCGCGGCCCGCGTCACGGATGACCGACGCGGGCTGTCGCGCCGAGGAGTCGACGCCCTCGCCACGCGAGGCCGGACCTCCAGGGCGTCACGAGCGGGCGCCCAGGCTCAGGCGGACTCGCCGCCCGAGCCCGAGGAAGCCGTCGGGGGAGGCTCACCCGGGGAGCCGTCCGTCGACGTCGCCGGCGCGGAGCCATCCGCGGGCGTCCTGGGCGCGGCGCGGGACTGGGGCTCCACCACCACGCGCACCACGCGGGGCCCGTCCACCTCCTCCACGAGGATGCGCCACATGTCGAGCCGCAGCGAGTCGCCCTTCTCCGGCACCCGCCCCAGCTTCGACATCAGGAAGCCGGCAATCGTCGTCACCTCGCCCTCTTCGTCCTCGTCCAGGTCGAAGCTGACGTCCAGCCGCTCCTCCAGGTCGTCCAACTGCGCGGTGCCGGGCAGCTCGAAGCGTCCACCGGGCAGCGAACGCACCTCCTCCACCCGCCGGCCCAGCTCCGCCACGTCGCCCACCACCTCCGCGACCACGTCCGCGATGGTGACCAGGCCCGACGTACCGCCGTGCTCGTCCACCACCAGCGCCGTCTGACGACGCCGGCGCCGGAACTCCGCGAGCAGCTGCTCCAGCGTCGCGTTCTCCGGGATGAACAGCACCGGCCGCTGCACCTGCGCCAGGCTGCGCAGCTCGCCGCGCGACAACAGGAAGAAGAGGTCCTTGGCGTTCACCACGCCCTCGACCTCGTCCAGGTTGCCCCGACACACCGGCAGCCACGTGTGCCCCGCGGCGCGCGCGTCCGCGATGCACTTCTCCAGCGGCTCCTCCACGTCCAGGAACTTCACCTGGTTGCGCGGCACCATCACCTGCCGCGCCGTCTTCTGCGCCATCTCCAGCGCGCGCTCGAGCAGCTCCGCGCGCGCCGTCGTGATCGCCCCCGCCTGCGCGGAGCTGTGGAGGATGACGAGCAGCTCGTCCTCGCTGTGCGCCTCGTGCGCCTCGCCCACCGTCTGCAGCCCCACCACCCGCAGCACCCACGCCGCCAGCCCGTTGAGCAGCACGATGGCCGGGTAGAACAGCAGGTAGAAGGCCCGCATCGGCAGCGCCACCGCGAGCGTCGTCGCCTCCGCGCGCTGGATGGCCAGGCTCTTGGGCGCCAGCTCCCCCAGCACGATGTGCAGGAACGTGATGATGCTGAAGGCGATGACCACCGACGCGGTGTGCGCCACCGTGGGGCTCGCGCCCTCGGGCACCACCCGCGTCAGCACCGGCTCCAACAGCTTCGCGAAGGCGGGCTCACCCAGCCAGCCCAGCCCCAGCGACGCCAGCGTGATTCCGAACTGGGTGGCGGACAGGTACGCGTCCAACTGCTCCACCATCTTCAGCGCCTGCGTGGAGCCCGGCTGGCCCTCGTCCACCAGCGCCTGCAGCCGCGTGGCGCGAATCTTCACGATGGCGAACTCGGTCGCCACGAAGAAGCCGTTGGCGAAGACCAGGAGGATCGCCAGCCCCAGGAACACCCATTCCATGCCCATGGCTCAGAACAAGGCTTCGAAGTCGGTGTCGCCCTTGAGGGCGTCGAACATGGGGTCCGTCGACAACCACCCCATCACCTTCTGCCGGTCCGCCGTGAGCGCCGACTTCAGGTACGTCACCGCGTCCTTCGGTCGCCCCCACAGGGCGTACAGCGCGGACAGGTTGTAGTTGAGCAGCAGGTCCTCGGCGTTGAGCGCCCGGGCCCGCTCGTACGCGCGCTCGGCCTCCGCGTAGAAGCCCTTCTGCGCGTAGCAGATGCCCAAATCCAACTGGGCCTCGAAGTTGTCCGGCTCCAGCCGCACCACGTCCTTGAGCAAGGTAATCGCCGAGCGGTAGTCGCCCTCGTCCATCATCAGCGCCGCCAGCTCGTGCCGGGGGAACGCGTCCTGGGGGTCCAGCTCGATGGCCGCCTGCAGCTCGCGCATCGCCTCCTCGACCCGGCCCTGGTCCGCGTACGTGAGGCCCAGGTTGAGGTGCGCGTCCGGGTACTCGGGGTCCAGCTCGATGGCCTCCTTGTACTCCTCCACCGCCATCTCCCCCGCGTGCGTGGAGAGGAAGCAGGCCAGGTTGTAGTGCGCCGTGGCGCTCTCCGGCTCCAGCTTCAGGGCGGTGAGGTACTCGGTGAGCGCCTCGCGGAAGAGCTTCTTCTCCGCGTAGACGGTGGCCAGGTTGTCGTGGGCGTGCGCGGAGCTGGGGTCCAGCTCGATGGCCTTCTTGAACTCCTTGATGGCCTCGTCCAGCCAACCCCGGTCCGCCAGCTCGATTCCGCGAGTGTTGTGCTCGTCGGAGAGCGCGATGTTGTCCTTTTCCCGGGCCATGAGAGTCGCGGGGCAATCTACGCGCCGCGCAAACACGGGTGCAAGGTAGAGTTTCCCTCCGTCCATGCGCCACGCCGCCCTGCTGCTCCTCCTGTTCTCCGCCTGTCATCCTCGCCCCGTCCCGGTGACGGTGGACCCCACCCCTCCCGCCCCGACCCGACAGACCGAGGACGCCGGGACGCCCGCCGCCCTGGCGCCCCCCTCCCCGCCCGCCGTCCCCCGCCCCATCACCCTCCTGTTCGGCGGGGACGTGACGCTCGGCCACAACCACCAGAAGTTCTTCGACGACGAGCTGGCCAAGGGCCGCTCCCGGGAGGAGCTCTTCGCCTACGGCTTCAAGGAGGTCCGCGCCCTGGGTGACGCGGCGGACCTCTTCGTCATCAACCTGGAGTGCCCCTTCACCGAAGGGGGCGAGAAGCTGCCCAAGAACTTCAACTTCCGGGCCCGTCCGGAGCTGGTGGGCGCGCTCACCGCGGGCGGCGTGGACGTGGTCAGCCTGGCCAACAACCACCTGATGGACTACGGCGCCCAGGGGTTGCTCGACACCCTGGCGACGCTGGAGGCCGCGCGCATCCCCTACTTCGGCGCCGGGCGCACCCTGGCCGAGGCGCGCCGTCCCGCAGTCCTCACCGTCGGCGGCCTGCGGGTGGCGCTGCTGGGCTACTTCTTCCTGGGCGAGCGCAACATCGAGCCGCCGGAGGTCTACGCCACCGACACCACGCCGGGCGTCGCGGGCCACTTCTCCGACGTGGACGTCATGGAGCGGATGCTGCGCGAGGACATCGCCCTGGCGAAGGCCCAGGCGGACATCGTGCTGCCCTACTTCCACTGGGGCCGCGAGGGCACCCAGGTGCTGGAGCCCTACCAGGTCCGCCTGGCGCACGCCGCCATCGACGCGGGCGCCTCGGGCGTGCTGGGCAGCCACCCCCACGTGCTCCAGGGCATGGAGCTCTTCCAGGGCAGGCCCGTGGTGTACTCGCTGGGCAACTTCGTCTTCGGGGGGAACTGGAACCCGCGCGACAAGCGCAGCGCGTTGTGGAAGGGGACCTTCGGACCGGAGGGCTACCTCAAGAGCGAGGTGCTGCCGCTGCGCACGGACCGCTTCCCGGAGCTCCCCTTCCAGCCGGTGCCCGTGACGGGGCCGGCGGCCGAGGAGGTGCTGCGCCTGGTGGCCGAAAGCTCACGCTCCCTGGGGAAGATGCTCCCCGAGCTGGAGCCGTGGGCCGGGCCGACTCCCTCCCCCGCGACAGGCGGGAGGGAGTAACCGGCGCGTCAGACCTTGTTGTTGGACTGGCCCTTCTTGGCGCGGCTGCGGCGGCGCTTCAGCTGGGCCTTCCGGCCCTTGGCGCGGTTGGCGACCTTCTTCTTGGAACGATTTCCCTTCTGGGCGGGCATGGAAGGACTCCGTGTAGGTGATGTGAGACCGACCGCTCGGGCACGAGGCTCGGCGGTGAGGGCGGCCCTTCTTTCATGCTACCGCCCGAGCGGCCAAGGAATTTCTTGACTCCGTCCTCCCTTGCCAGCAGCCGGACAAAGGGGCAATACCCCCTGGAACGACGATGATTGACAAACTCGAAGACGTCGAGCGCCGGTTCGAGCGCCTCACCGCGGACCTGTCCAACCCGGACGTGCTCGCCGATTCGGCGAGGCTCCAGAAGGTCTCCAAGGAGCGTGCGGGCCTGGAGAAGCTGGTGGAGACGTTCCGGACGTACCGCCAGGTGCTCGCGGACCTCAAGGAGGTCGAAGCCTGGCTCGACGCCGGCAGCGCCGACGAGAAGACCTACGCGCGCGAGGCCCTGCCCGGCCTGAAGGAGCAGCGCGACGCGCTCGAGGCCAGCCTCAAGGTGCTGCTCTTGCCCAAGGACCCCAATGACGACAAGAACGTCATCCTGGAGATTCGCGCGGGCGCGGGCGGCGACGAGGCGGCGCTGTTCGCCGAGGAGGTCATGCAGATGTACCTCCGGTACGCGGACACGCGCGGCTGGAAGTCGGACATCATCGACATGAGCCCCGGCAACGCGGGCGGCGTGAAGGACGCCACCGTGACGCTGTCGGGCGACGCCGTCTTCAGCAGCCTCAAGTACGAGTCCGGCGTGCACCGCGTCCAGCGCGTGCCGGCCACCGAGACGCAGGGCCGCATCCACACCTCCACCATCACGGTGGCCGTCATGCCCGAGGCCGAGGAGGTGGACGTGAAGATCAACGAGGCGGACATCGACCGGCAGGCCATGCGCTCCACGGGCTCCGGCGGCCAGAGCGTCAACACCACGGACTCCGCGGTGCGCCTGACGCACCGGCCCACGGGCATCGTGGTGAAGTGCCAGCAGGAGAAGAGCCAGCTGAAGAACTACAACATGGCCCTTCGCATGCTGCGCGCGAAGATCTACGAAATCGAGCAGGAGCGCATCCGCTCCGAGCGCGACTCCACCCGCCGCTCGCAGGTGGGCACGGGCGACCGCAGCGAGAAGATCCGCACGTACAACTTCCCGCAGGACCGGCTGACGGACCACCGCATCGGTCTGACGGTTCACAACCTGCCGGCCGTGATGATGGGCGACATCGAGGACATCATCACCGCCTGCCGGACCTTCTACCAGGCCGAGGCCCTCAAGGCGCAGACGGGCGGCGGTCCGAGGCCACAGCCCGAAGCATGAGCAGCGAGACCTGGACCATCCGCAAGGTCCTCACCTGGACGACGCAGCACTTCGAGAAGCGGCAGGTGGACGCGCCGCGACTCACCGCGGAAATCCTCCTGTCGCACGTGCTGAAGACCGGGCGCGTGCGGCTGTACGTGGACCTGGACCGCCCGCTCTCCAAGGACGAGCTGGCCACCTACAAGGCGCTCATCGCCCGGCGCCTGTCGGGTGAGCCCACGCAGTACCTCACCGGGACGCGCGAGTTCTACAACCGCGCCTACAAGGTGGACGCGCGCGTGCTCATCCCCCGCCCGGAGACGGAGCTCCTGGTGGAGGCCGCCCTGCGCAAGCTGCCCAAGGACGCGCCCGCGCGTGCGCTGGACGTGTGCACGGGCTCCGGCTGCATCGCCATCAGCCTCGCGGCCGAGCGGCCCCTGCTGTCCGTGACGGCCACGGACCTGTCGCCGGACGCGTGCGCGCTGGCGCGCGAGAACGCGGAGGCGCTCAAGGTCTCCGAGCGCGTGACGGTGCTCCAGGGGGACTTGTTCTCCCCGCTGCCCGCCGACGCCCGCTTCCACGTCGTCGTGTCCAACCCGCCCTACATCGCGTCGGAGGAGATTGCCGGGCTGTCCGCCGAGGTGCGGCGCGAGCCCCGGCTGGCGCTGGACGGAGGGCCCGACGGGCTGGTCGCCCTCCAGCGCGTGGTCAGCGAGGCCCGGAAGTGGTTGGAGCCTGGCGGACTGCTTGCACTGGAGATGGGGGAGACGCAGGGCCCCGCCGTCCTGGAGCTCCTGCGCGCGGCCGGTTACGAGGACGCGCGCGTGGAGAAGGACCTCGAGCGGCGGGAGCGCATGGCATTTGGGACACAGCCCGCGGTCAGCGGGCCACAGGGCTGAGGGCCGGAAGCAACATGGACAAGATCGTGATGAAGGGCGGCGCGGAGCTGCACGGCGAGGTCGTCGTCTCGGGCGCGAAGAACGCGGCGCTGCCCATCCTCGCCTCCGCGCTCCTGGCGGACGGCACCTCCACCTTCCGCAACGTGCCGGACCTGGCCGACGTCGCCACCATGCTCAAGGTGCTGCGCACCATGGGCTGCGGCGCGGAGCGGCTCACCGCGCGCAAGAAGGACGTCTGCGAGGTGGGCGTCAACGGCCACATCACCCCGGAGGCGCCGTACGACCTGGTCAAGACGATGCGCGCCAGCGTGCTGGTGCTGGGGCCGCTCGTCGCGCGCTTCGGGCGGGCGCGGGTGTCCATGCCGGGCGGATGCGCCATCGGCGCGCGCCCCATCGACCAGCACCTCAAGGGCCTCAAGGCGCTGGGCGCGGACATCCACCTGACGGAGGGCTACGTGGAGGCCCGCGCCAAGCAGCTCAAGGGCGGCACCGTCAACTTCGACGTCATCACCGTCACCGGCACGGAGAACGTGCTGATGGCGGCCGTGCTGGCCAAGGGCCGCACCATCATGGAGAACTGCGCGCGCGAGCCCGAAATCGAGGAGCTGGCGCGGGTGCTCAACAAGATGGGCGCGCGCATCGAAGGCGCCGGCACCTCCGTCATCACCGTGGAGGGCGTGGAGGGCCTCAAGCCCGTCGAGCACGCCATCCTCCCGGACCGCATCGAGGCGGGCACCCTGCTCGTCGCCGCGGCCATCTCCGGCGGCAACGTCCTGGTGAAGCACGCCGTCCCCGAGCACCTGGACGCCGTCATGGACAAGCTGCGCGAGGCCGGGTGCACCCTCACGGCCGAGGCCGGCGGCATCCGCTGCAAGGCCCCGCGCACCCTGACTTCCGTCAACATCACGACGACCGAGCACCCGGGCTTCCCCACCGACATGCAGGCCCAGCTCATGGCCCTCATGTGTGTGAGCCAGGGGACATCCGTCATCAGCGAAAACATCTTCGAGAACCGCTTCATGCACGTGCCGGAGCTGCACCGTCTGGGCGCGGACATCACCATCCAGGGGCACACCGCGGTGGTGAAGGGCGTCAAGCACCTGAGCGGCGCGCCCGTCATGGCCACGGACCTGCGGGCGAGCGCCTCGCTCATCCTGGCGGGCCTGCGCGCCGAGGGGCGCACGGACGTCAGCCGCGTCTACCACCTGGACCGCGGCTACGAGCGGCTGGAGCGCAAGCTGCGCGCCCTGGGCGCGGACATCCGCCGGGTCAAGGCGAAGGCCTGAGGAGCACGGGGCCTTTCGACCCCCAGACGGCGCGTTGCCAACAGAAGCGGCAACGTGGGTTGCATCCCAAATTTCGCGCGACCTATCATTCTCGGACCACTGGGGACGTGCGTCCCCCATTGCAGGAGAATGAACCGTCCCATGGATTGCCCCAGCTGCAACGTCGAGATGGCCGATCTCGAGGGGGATGACCAGACGTTGCGAAAGTGTGGAGACTGCGGCGGGCTCTGGATCGACGTCGCGGACCTGAACCGGGTCCTGCTCCACAACAACCTCCAAGGGCTGGAGCATCAGGGAGGCAAGGTGGACGCGGAGGCGTTGACCGGCCAGTGCCCCGAGTGCCATGTCGACCTCGTCCGCGTGGACGGCGGCGACCGCCAGCACCCGCTCCACTACGACACCTGCGAGTCCTGCGGTGGCATCTTCCTGGAGTCGGAATTCCAGGACGCCACCGACGTGAAGGTCGCGGAGAAGGAGATCATCGACTTCTTCCGCCGCTTCAGCGCCAAGAAGAAGGTGGCCGCCCTCTAGACGGGCGGCACGCCGGACGGACCTAGGGCTGGCCGCGGAAGCCGCGGCCCCACTCCTCGGCCAGGGCCCCCTCGGGCTCCAGGGTGGCGCCCGCATCGTCCGAGCCGCCCTTCTGCAGCCGCAGCGTCACCTTGCCGCGCTTGGGCACCTCCAGCGTCAGTCGGGAACCGGACAGGGCATACGTGCCCGTCACGGCGCTGGGCTCGCCGCCCTCCAGCGGCTCGTGCGCGAAGCGGTACGTCCCGTCCACGTAGAGCGAGAGGAAGCGGTCCGGAGCGCCCTCCAGGCCGCTGAACCACGTGCCCAACAGGGGCGCCAGCCGCGCGTCGTAGCGCAGCCGGGGCGCAAGCCACGTGCCGTTGAGCGCCTTGCCTCCCGAGTAGAAGATGAGGTCGGTGACGCAGACGGGGCCGTCCTCCGCCGTGCCCGGGAAGCGCTCGGAAACCTCCAGCGTGAAGCGGTTGCCCGTCATGGCGGGGCTGATGGGGACGACCTGGAGCCCGCGCTTGTCCTCCACCTTGAGGCTCTTGGACGTGTCCACGGTGGTGAGGGTGAGCTTCTTCGCCCGCGCGTGGGCCTTGTACGCGGCCTTGTCGGTGCCGTCGCCCGTGTAGACGCGCACCTCGTCGATGGTCACCACGTCCTTGAAGCCGATGGTGACGGCGGCGGGCGGCGTCCCCGTGGCGCACCAGGCCGTCGTGTCGCGTCCATCCAACAGGTGCAGGGGCGAGTAGCGCTCCGGCTGGCGCTCGCGCTCCAGGTAGTCGGAGGCCTGGGCGTAGCCCGGCGGGGCGGTGGACGCGGCGGGCGCGGCGCTCGAGAGCAGCAGCAAGGCGAGGGGGAGGCGGCTCATGGCGCCATCTTGGATCGCCCCGCGTCGACGGCTCCAGTCCCTGGCTGGAAGTCTTCGCGGTGAATCCAGCGACAGCGGATCCCCGGTCCGGGGGGATGAAAGCGCCCGCCGCGATGTTGGGGTGCTTGACACTCGGACGCCGCGAGGAAGTGATGCGGCACGATGCGGAGAATGAACGTGACGCGACGCTGGGGGTGGGTCTGTGTGCTGGCCGCGACGCTGGTCGCCTGCAAGGACGACAAGCCGGCCGAGGTGCCCGACGCGGGGCCCGTGGAGACAGGACCCGCGGCGCTCACGGAGCAGGAGCCCAATGAGCGGCCCGAGCAGGCGCTCGACATCACCCGCGACAGCACGGTGACGGCGGAGCTGACGGCGCAGCCCAACAAGGCCGACGAGGACTGGTACCGGCTGGCGCCCTCCGCGCCCCGGGTGGTGGACGTCACCGTGTCGGGCCTGCCCGGCGGGGACATCACCCTGGAGGTCCATGACCGGGACAGGAACCGCCTGGCCGCCGTCAACAGCGAGGGCGACGGCAAGCCCGAGCGCTTCCCCAACCTCTACGTGGAGAAGGAGCGCTGGGTGCGCGTGGCGCCCGCGCGCAAGGGCGTGGGCGGGGCGTACACGTTGACGGTGAAGATGCGCGCGCCCAACGACGGCGAGGAGCACGAGCCGAATGATCGCGCAGTGGACGCGATTCCCCTGCCGCTGGGGCAGACGGTGACGGCGTTCCTGGGCCACGCGGGCGACGAGGACTGGTACCGGGTGGAGCTGCCCGAGGCCGCCGTCCCCACGCCTCCGCCGGGCGAGGGCGTCCCCGCGCCGGACGACGCGCAGGGGGCCACGCCGACGCAGGGCGCCGCGCCCCAGGGAGCCGAGGCGCTCCAGGGCGCCGTGGCGCAGGGCGCGACCGCCGCGCAGGGTGAGGCGCCCTCCCCCGCTCCGGGTTCGGAGAGCGGCGCGGCCACGGGCACGCCGGAGGAAGGCGCGGCGCCGCTGGACACGCCGCCCGCCCCCTCGGGCACCTTCGCCGGAGGAGAGCCCCCCGCGGCGCCTCGGCCCCAGGGCGCGGCGGTGGCGCAGGCGACGGACGCGGGCACCGCCGTGCCGCCCGAGCCTCCCTCGGTGGCGTTGAAGATCGAACTGTCCGCGGTGGAGGGCGTGCGGCCGGAGCTCTCCGTGCTGTCGGCGGCCGAGGCGCCGCTGTTCTCGCTGCGAGGCAAGGAGGGCGAGGCGCTGTCGTTGCGCAACATCGGCGTGCGGGCGACGGACCGGGTGGTCTACGTGGTGGTGAAGGGCGGCTGGACGGGGACGGGCAAGGAGGCGCGCCGCACGTTCAACTCGGGCACGCCGTACACGCTCACCGTGACACAGGAGGAGGCCGGCGCGAACGCGGAGCTGGAGCCCAACGACGAGCTGTACAAGGCGACGCCGCTGACGGCCGGCGGCTACCGCGAGGGCTTCATCTCGCCCAAGGGCGACGTGGACCACTTCGTGCTGCGCACGACGGAGCCGGTGCTGGCGAAGGTGGAGCTGTCGGGCGTGGAGCGGCTGGACCTGGTGCTCTCCATGGTGGAGCCGCCCCAGGGTGACGGTCAGCAGGAGACGGTGCTGCTGCGGGCCAACGACGGCGCGCTGAAGGAGCCCGAGCGCCTGAACAACGTCGCGTGCAGTGGCTCGTGCTGGTTCCGGGTGGAGGGCGCGTCGCGCAAGGTGGAGGGCAAGTGGGTGAAGGACTTCGAGAACGCGGAGCAGCCCTACCGCATCAGCATCACCACGGTGCCGGACAACGGCGGCGAGGAGCGCGAGCCGAACAACAACCTGGAGCGCGCGCAGGAGCTGACGCTCGGCAAGGCGGTGCGCGGCACGGTGTTCCCGGTGAAGGACACGGACTTCTACCGCCTGGACCTGTCGGACCGTCCGGTGCGTACGCCGCTGAAGGCGACGCTGTTGGGCATCCTCAAGGTGGACGTGGGCCTGTACCTGCACCGCGTGCAGCCGGACGGGAAGCTGTCGCTGGTGCAGACGGCGGACCGGGCCAAGGGCGACCAGCCGGAGAGCATCCGCTTCAGCGCGGAGCCCGGCGTCTACATCTTCGAGGTGCGCGACGCGAAGAACCGCGAGGCCAACTTCCAGGACTCGTACCAGCTCACGGTGGAGGAAGGTGAGCAGTGAGCAGCGCGGTGAAGGCCTGGGAGGAGAACTTCGATACGTATCTGATGGAGCTGGAGGACGGCCCCACGTCGTTCCTCCTGGACATGGAGGCGGCGTCCCAGGCGCCTCTTTCGAGCCATCCGCTCCGGCTCACCGTGCGCGTGGCGATGAAGTCGCCCCGGCCGGACGGCCTGCGCTCGCGTGAGGAGTCGGACGCCCTCTTCGCTTTGGAGGACGCGTTCGTCCCGGCGCTCGGGGCGCTGGGGTTCCTCTTCGTGGGCCGCAGCGTGGGGCAGGGCCTCACGGAGGCGTTCTTCTTCGGCCCGCGCGGCGTCTCGCAGTCCGAGGTCCAGCGCGTGGTGACCCCCGTGCAGGGTGACTACACGCTGGAGCTGGAGCTCGAGGAGGACCCGGAGTGGGCCGTGTACTTCGACTGGCTCTATCCGCCGGAGCTCCACCGCCACCTGATGTCGAACCGGAGCCTGCTCGACCTGCTGGCGAAGCAAGGAGACCGGAGTGAAGTGGCGCGCGAGGTGGACCATCTGGCGCACTTCTCCAGCGAGGAGCAGGCGACCCGCGCCGGGGGGCAGCTCGCGAAGAAGGGGTTCAAGGTCTCCGCCCCGCGCGCGCCCGAGCCTCCCGATACGCGGTGGGCCGTGTCCTTCACCCGAGAGGACTCGCTGGCGGAGGGGCGCGCGGACGAGGTGACGGTGGAGATCCTGGAGGTCCTCCAGGCCCACGAGGGTGACTACGACGGCTGGGGCTGCGTGCTGACGACGATGCAGTAGCCCCCGCCCGCGCGTCATTCCATGGCGCCGTGGCGCCGGTACTCGTCGATGCTCGGCGGGTACTCGGTCCAGAACATCAGGGTTCCGCTGTGCTTCATCAGCGTCTCCTGCTTGCCTCGCGCGTCCGCATCGGAGACCGCGAGCGAGACGCCGAGGGAGATATTCGGCTCCGCCGCGCCGAGGAGGTCCGCCAACGGGAGCGTGAGCGTCATCTCGTATCCCCGAGGACGCTTGCGCCAGGTGCCCTGGATGGCGGGAAAGGGGGTGTTCGCCTCTCCCGTCCAGTCACGCGCCTCGACCTTTCCTCCCGCCGCGAGCAGGAGGCCCAGCTTGAGCTCGGAGAACGCTCCAGGCGTGCGCATCCGGTGCACGGTGAACTCCACATGGTCCGAGTGCACACCGGTACCGGTGCCCAGAGGAACAACCCTGTCATCGTGCACCTCCACGTGGAGGGCGAGCGCCCCACCCACGCGCGCCAGCCGCCAGGCGAAAGCCAGGTCCTCCGCGTCCTTCCAACCCGCGAGCCCCCAGGTGATATGGGCGGGCGTATAGGCCTGGGCCGTGGGGGCCAACGCGAGCGCGGCCTCCGTGGACTGCGCCGACCGCACGGGGTACGGCCTGATTCCGTCGACCACCGCGCCCACGGTGTCACTGAACACCATGTAGCCCGGCCGGCTGCGGGAGAGCGTCTCCATGTGCTCCATCGAGCCGCGGGCGCCGACAGGTCCCGACAAGGCGTACGCGGTGGATGACACCTGGACCTCGACCCCGTCCTCGTCGAACCCGAGCGACTGGAGGTCGTCCCCCCTCACCAGGAGGCCACAGAAAGGTCCCTTGAGGCCGGCCTCCGCCGGTGGGGAGGCGTCCTCGGTATCGGCCTCGGACGAGGGCTCGACGCCGGAGAGCAGCAGGAAACAGGTCCCGTCCCGACAGGCATGGTCCACGGGATTGAAGCGCAGGTCCTCGCGGCACAGGGCGCGAGCCCGAGCGAGGAGCGCGTCATCCACGGGCAGGGACCTGGGAGGTTTCGGGTCGACTGGCGCCTTCCCACGCCGCGCCGCGGGCTTCGTCCACTTCGGCGTTCGAAGGGGGGCCGCGATGAATCGCGAGCCATCCGACGCGACCTTCAGGACCTGGCGGGATACGGCGGTCGGGTCCAATGCATTGGCGGGGATGCTGAAGGGCTCATTCCTGCTCGTGGTGACGACCTCGACATGCCCCGCGTCGATGAAGCGCAGGGAGCTCGGGGACCACGCGTCGAGGTCATGTGCCGCCCCCAGGAATCTCCCCTCCCGGTCCGACATGACCATCTGCTGGCTCGTGCAGAGTCCGTAGAAGCAGGGCCCCATGCTCTGGACCACGCGCCAAAGACAGAGGCGACCTTCGCAGGCGATCCGCTTCTGCGTATCCAACCCGTAGTACGCGCCACCTTCGGGCGTCTCGACCAGGACCGCACCCTTGTCGAACCAAGGCTCGGTGGGAGCGGCCAGGGCCGTCGTGCTCCCGAGCCACAGCCCGAGCGCCAGGGCTCGGCCAGGGTGCCGTCGCATCCGAGGCGCCCGGGACGGAGAGGATGCGGCGCGGTGGACTCGGTCGTTCATGGATTCCTCTTCATGCACCATGGGTTTGCAGACGGCATGCCTCGTCTTCCGACTGGAGGGACACACGGGCCCGCGACATGGCGCGTCGAGAACGCGGCTCCAGGACCACAAGGAGAGGGCCGCCAGCCACGGGGCGCTCCGCCCCTGACTGAAGGCTTCCCAGGAGTTCCTCTACAATCCCTCACATGAGCCAGATTGCCGTGCACATCGAGGACACCCGGACCGGGCAGGTGGAGACACGCCACGTCGACAACCTGGAAGCGCGCTGCTCCCGGGAGACGGGCATCGTCATCGGCTCCGCCGAGGACTGTGACATCGTGCTCGCGTCACCCGAGGTCTGCGCACACCATGCCCGGTGGTATCCCGGCGGCTACCACCGCTTCGTCCTGCTCCTCGACGAGGACGCGGTGATCAACAACTCCCGAGGCGACCCGTACCGCGGCGGGGAGACGCTGCGTGTCGACCATCGCCCCTTCCAGATCGGCCCCTTCATCATCAGCATCTAGCGCGGAACGGACTGGCCTTGCCTCACGCCCGCCGCAGCGTCGCGACCAGGGGTAGGTGGTCCGAGGGCTCCTGCTCCGAGGGCAGCGGCGTCAGGTCATCGATGACCGGCGGAGCAACGGGGCGGGCGCTCAGGCCCCGTGAGTGGAAGATGAAGTCGATGGCCTTGGCCTCGCCATTCGCGTTGCACGTGGGCGCGTGCTGGCCCTGGAAAGCGTCTTCCAGCCCCGCCTCGGTGAACGCGCGAACCAGCGGCTCGCCGGGGCGCGCATTGAAGTCACCGCAAGCCACCCACAGCGCGCCTGGGTCCGCCTGGACGACCTCCCCGAGCAGCTCCGTGGCCTGCTGCATCCCCTGGTGCAGCGCCACCGGCCTGTCGGGCCGGTCCCATCGCAGGTGCGTACACGCCACGCGCAAGCGGTCCTGCCCCACCGCGAAGTCGACGACCAGCGCCAGGTGCCCCGAGACGCGCCCGTCCTCCAGCACGTCCTTGAAGTAGTGGGCCCGGTGCCCCACGTAGCGCTCCCCGCGATGGAACACCGCGCAACCGTCGGGCTTGCCTTGCTGCTTCAACGCCAGCACACCGGAGTACCCGTGCGAGGACAGGGACCGCTGGAGCGCGTCGAAGGTGGAGGCCTCCACCTCCTGGAGACAGACGATGTCCGCGTCCAGCGACAGGATGCGTCGGGCCAGGGCCTCCTGTCGCCTTCGCGGCTCGAAGAGGTGCGCGGGCGTGTTCGGAAACCACTCCTCGCGGATGTAGGAATCCGCGAGGAGGTTGTACGAGGCCACCCGAAGTCCCCACGCCATCGGCAACTCCTTTGACGCCCCCGCCTCGGGCCGGGTGCAGGTGCCCACCCCTCGGAGGACAGGGCCCGCCCGTTATCGCAGGCCATGCCCTTTCAGTCGACGGCGTCGATGGAGAGCATGATGCGCCGCTGCCCTGACACGAGCGCCGGGGAGCGGTGGACGACACCGTTCCCCGCGTTCCCGGGCCACGACTCTCCCTTCAACAACGCCACGTCGAAGCGCTCCAATCGCTGCACGCGCCCGCCCGCGCGGAGCACCTCGCCCTTCGGCCCCAGCCCCTCTCGCAGCGCGTCCGCGTTCTCCAGCCACTCGGTGGCGGGGCCCGCGTAGGTGCAGAGCAACCGCACGCCGACCCGGTCCACGTGGAAGCGCGGACACATCTCCCGCTCCAACGTGGTGAGCCGCACGCCCAGCCACCGGCACTCGAGGAGGTCCGCGTACACCTGGCAGAGCTGGCGCAGGTCCTCACACCAGGCCTCGCGCTCCTCCACCCCCGACAGCTCCGCGAGTGTCCCTCGGAAGTCCAGGCGTCTTGCATCCACGCGCTCGACGACGTGGAGGGTGTGCCGGGCACAGACAGTCCCCAACCACCGGCTGAGCTCGGAGCCCAGGCCCCGGCGCCACACGCAGAGGTTGAGACCCTCGCGATAGATTTCCGTCAGCTCCGAGGGCTGCCAGACGAGGACGTGCGAGGCGGACCATGACTCGGGAGCGCGTGACTCCCACCGCGAGGCGGGCTCCATCAGGCGCTCCGCTCCTCGGCGGCCGCGTCCTCGTCGCGCACCACCTCCCACGCCGGGAAGGGGTCTTCCAGCGCAGACCATCCGGAAGGGCCCAGCGCGAGCTCCGCGGGCGTCAAGAGACACGCCTCGAGTTGCCCCAGGACCTCCTCGGGGTCCGCATCCCGGGTGATGAAGACCAGCTCCTGACGCCGGTCCCCATACGGCCCCGTCATCTCGCGCTCGAGCTCCGCCTGGGCCTCGGGCTCCTCCGGCCACTCCTCGCGAGGCACCGCGGCCCACCACAGGCCCGCGGGCTCGAAGCTGCACGCGCCACCGGCCTGGGCCCACACGCCCGTGATGTCCATCCGGGTGGCGAGCCAGAAGAACCCCTTGCTGCGCAGCACGCCCTTCCAGCTCCCATGGATGAAGTCCCAGAAGCGCTGGGGATGCAGCGGCACGCGGCCGCGGAAGACGAAGCTGCGGATGCCGTACGTCTCGGACTCCGGCACGTGCTCGCCGCGAAGCTCCTTGAGCCACCCCGGAGCACGACTCGCGCGCTCGAAGTCGAAGCGCCGGGTATCGAGCACCTCCGCGAGCGGCACCCTGCCCCGCTCCGCCAGCACCTGCCGCGCCTCCGGGTTGAGCCTGCGCAGAATCTCGCCCAGCTCCTCCAACTGGGAGGAGGAGACCAGGTCCGTCTTGTTCAGCACCAGCACGTCCGCGAACTCCACCTGCTCCACCAGCAGGTCCACCACCGTCCGCTCATCCTCGTCGGCGATGGCGAGGCCACACTCGGCCAGCCCCTGCGAGCCCTCCCAGTCGCGCAGGAAGTTGAGCGCATCCACCACCGTCACCAGCGTGTCCAGCCTCGCCACGTCGGACAGGCTGCGGCCGGACTCGTCGGCGAAGGTGAAGGTCTCCGCCACCGGCAGCGGCTCGGAGATGCCGGTGGACTCGATGAGCAGGTAGTCGAAGCGCTCCTCACGGGCCAGCCGCCCCACCTCCTCGAGCAGGTCCTCCCGGAGCGTGCAGCAGATGCAGCCGTTGGACAGCTCCACCAGCTTCTCGTCCACCCGGCTGAGCGAGGCGCCGCCCTGCACGAGCCGCGCGTCGATGTTCACCTCGCTCATGTCATTGACGATGACGGCGACGCGCAGACCCTCACGGTTGTTGAGGATGTGATTGAGCAGGGTCGTCTTCCCCGCGCCGAGGAAACCGGAGAGGACGGTGGTGGGAAGGCGGCGCTTCACGGCGGGCTCGCTCATGGCTTGCCCTCCACGAACAGCACATGCTTGCGCACGCGAGGGTCGTACTTCTTGAGCTGGAGCTTGTCCTGCGACTTCCGCTTGTTCTTCGTCGTCGTGTAGAAGTAGCCGGTCTTCGCGGTCGACACGAGATGGACGATGGTCCGATTGCCCTTGGGCATGATGAATCCATTGAGAGAGAGGAATTGAAGGAAACGCGCGCGACGAGGCGCTGGGCGCCATGGCCCAGGCCCGCGACACGAGACGGACTGCGACGGCTCAGCGACCGGGCGGAGAGCCCTTCGGTGCGAGCGCCAGCAACGGAACTCCGGAGCCATTCCCCACGGACTCCTCGAGCGTGAGGAGCGGCCGCGACGACGGGACCGTCAGCAGGAGTCCAGCAGGCAGGAACACCGCCTGACGCGCCTGTGCCCAGGCCAGGGCACACCGCGCATGCGAATCTCCATCCTCCTCGCCATCCGTGAGCGCGACCTCGGCCCCGGGCCCCTGTCGCACGGCGGACGCGAGGAGCCCCGCGTCGTCCAACTCCTCGAACGCCCGATGCTCGGCGCAGTAGCGGTGCGCGTGCTCGTCCGAATGGAGCACCCCCACCAGCGGCAACGTCAGCCACAACACCGCGAGGGTGGCCGCGCAGGCGCGCGCTGGAAGGGACAGGGGGCGGAGCATCGGACGCTTACGTAACTCGATTGCAAAAACCAATCAAGCCCGTCGTCCCTCCGTCCCCGGCGCTACTTGAACTCCGCGGGCGACAGGCCGTGCCTTCGCAACAGCTCGTAGAAGTCCGTCCGGTTGCGGCTCGCGGTGCGCGCGGCCGCGGCCACGTTGCCCTTCGAGCGGCGGAGCACCTCGGACAGGTAGCGCCGCTCGAAGCGGTCTCTCGCCTCGCGCAGCGTGGGCAGCTCCCCTTCCGCGCTCAGCCAGTCCTGCTCCTCCTCGCGAGCGGCGTCCGCTGGCGCGCGGGAGGACGTCGGCGGGTCGAACATGCGCGCCACGTGCTCGAAGCGGATGTCGTCCTCGGGCGCCAGCAGCACCAGCGCCTCCATGGCGTTCACCAGCTCGCGGACGTTGCCCGGCCACGAGTGCGAGCGCAAGAGGTCCATCACCTCCGGCGCCAGCCGGGGCAGCCGCAGCCCATTGCGCGCGGCGGCCTGCTCCAGGTGCCGCGTGGCGAGAATCGGGATGTCCTCCAGCCGCTCACGCAGCGGAGGCATCACGATGGGGAGCACCGCGAGCCGGTAGTAGAGGTCCTCGCGGAAGCGCTTCGCCTCGACCTCCTCGCGCAGGTCGCGGTTGGTCGCCGCCACGATGCGAACGTCGGCCTCCTCCTCCACCGTGCTGCCCACCCGCGCGAAGCGCCGCTCCTGGAGCACGCGCAGCAGCTTCACCTGGACCCGGAGCGCCGCCTCGCCAATCTCGTCGAGGAACAACGTCCCGCCGCGCGCCGCGCCGAACAACCCCTCGCGCGTCTGCGTGGCCCCGGTGAAGGCACCCTTCACGTGGCCGAACAGCTCGCTCTCCAGAAGCTCCGGCGGCAGCGCCCCGCAGTTGACCGCGACGAACGGCCCGCTCGCGCGCCGCGACAGCGCATGGACCTGCCGCGCCGCCAGCTCCTTGCCCGTGCCGGACTCGCCCAGGATGAGCACCGTCGCCTCGGACGGGGCCACCCGCGCGATGCGGTCCCTCACCTCGGCGATGGCGGAGCTGGTGCCCAGCAGTCGCTCGGGCGTGGTGCCCGCGACGATGCGGCGCAGGTCGGCCAGCTCCCGCCGCAAGTCACTGCGCTCCGTCGCGTGCAACAGCTTCTGGACCAGCTCGTGGTCCTGGAAGGGCTTGGTGAGGAAGCCATACGCGCCCCGCTGCATCGCCTCCACGGCCGTCTCGATGGTGCCGTGCGCGGTGAGGATGACGACGGGCAGGTCCGGCGAGCGGGCCCGCATCTGTCCCATCACCTCCAGCCCATCCGCCCCCTCCAGCCGGAGGTCGAGCACGACGGCGTCCACCTCCTCCTGCTCGAGCAGCTCCAGCCCGCGGGCCGCCGTGAGCGCGGTGGTGACCTTCATCCCACGCGCTTCCAGTCTCAACGAGATGAGCTCACACAGCTCCGCGTCGTCGTCCACCACCAACACATGTCCACCGCGGGGGTGCTTCATCCTTCCATCCTCTTGGACATCGCTTCCGTCGCCACCGGGGCGGGTGCTCCCAACCCCAGCGGGAACACCAGCACGAACCGCGCGCCGGGGTTCGCGTTCTCCAGCACCAGCACATCACCGCCCAGCGCCCGCATCATCCGCTGCGCCAGGGGCAACCCCAACCCCAACCCATCCGCGGCGGCGGCGCCCACCGCGCGGGTGAAGAAGGGCTCGAAGACCCGCGGACGCACGTCGTCGGGCACGCCGGGGCCTTCATCCCGCACCTCGATCCGCGCCCACGTCCCGGGCTGGCCATCCGGCCCCCGGGGCATGAGCGTGCGGGTGACGTAGACAGTCTGACCGGGCGCGGAGACGCGCACACCATTCGTCATCAGGCTCACCAACGAGCGCTCCACCAGCGCGGCATCCAGCGAGGCCGGAGGCGTCGTGCCCTCGGCCTGGAGCACCAGCTTCGTACCGCGTTCCTCCGCCAGCTCGTTGACCTCCTCGACGGCGCGCGCGATGACGTCATCCAACCGACACCCCTCGTCCCGGCGCACGGCCTTGCCCGCCTGGACCCGGGTCAAATCCAACAGCGCGGTGACCAGCCGGATCTCGCGCTCGCACGCCACCTGCGCCAGCGCCACCACGCGCTGCTGCTGCGCCGTCAAGGGGCCCGCGGTGCCGTCCGCCAACAGACCGATGGCCGTGCGCAGCCGCGCCAGCGGCGTGCGCAGGTCATGAGAGGCGGAGGCGACGAAGGCGTCCTTGAGCTGGTCGAGCTCCGACAGCCGGCCCCGCATGCGGTCCAGGTCCGCCCACAGCGCGCGAATCTCACTGGGCCCGGAGACCGCGGGCAGCGGCGCGAAGTTGCCGTCCCCCACCCGGTGCGCCAGCGCGGACAACTGCCCCAGCGGGCGCGTCACCCCTTGAGCCACCCACCGCGCCACCGCCCACGCCGCCACCACCGCCATGGCCCCCAGGATGAGCCCCACCGCGATGGCGGACGAGCCGATGTCGTGCGCCCGCATCTCGCGCTGACGGATGGCCGAGTGCAGCGCGAGCGTGGTGTTGATCCACGCGTCGGTGAGCTGCTCCGCCAGGTGCAGGCGCTGGTTGCGCAGCGCCGCGTTCTGCAGCCGCTCGCACGTGTCGCCCTGGAGGATGTGGCTTGCGTAGTTCTTGAAGCCCTCGGCCGCGCGCAGGAGCAACGGCTGTGTGGCGGCGCCGTGACGCTTCAGGAGGGCGTCCAGGTGGGTGAGCCGTTGCCCGAGCGTCGCCGCGGCAGCGGGCACCTCCTGGGGACTGTGCTCACAAGCGAACAGGCCCTGACGGGCGGCCACCTCCACGGCCCAGGCGGCCTGATGGACGGCCTCCTCCTTGATGACTCCGCCGAGCTGCTCCTCACGGACCTCCGTGAGCAGGGACGTCATCCGGACGATGGCCACCCCCGAGAAGGCAGCCGCGCCCAGCAGCGCGGCGGTCATGAGTGCGTGGGAGATGAGCAGTCGGTGAGCGAGTCGCATGAGGCCGATTCATACGCATGTGAGGGCGCGCTTGTTCCGGAAGTCTCACTACCGAGCTGACGAGCGTCGCGCAGCAATTTCGAGCGGGTGTTCCCTCGTGAATCTTCCTGTCGGTTCCGACAGACAGGTGTCGGCCGACAGGTGACGACGAAGCGTCGGCCTCGGCCGACAGTTGAATCAGCATTCAGAGGGGAGAGGCCGTCGGCACGGTCCATGTAGATGGCCCGGGCATCATGGTCGAGACTCCTACGCTCAAGACGCCCCGTGGATGGACCGCAGGTCCGAAGCGGTTGTGGACGGACTGGAAGCAGATGGTGTCACGCCGGACGCTCCCGGGTGACGCGAGCGCCGCTCTGACAGTGGCGTGTGTCGCGCTTCCTTTGAATCTGGCGCTGGCGGTGGCCTCGGGGCTACCTCCCGAGGTCGGCCTCATCAGCGGCGCCGTCGCCGGTGTCGTCGCGGCGATGCTCGGCGGAGGCCGGCTCCAGGTGACGGGCCCCGAGGCCGCGCTCGTGCCCACCGTGCTGCTCATCTCCATGAAGCACGGCGTGGCGGGCGTCATCGTGGCCACGCTCGCGTGCGGCGCGCTCCAGGTGGTGCTCGGCCTGTCCCGCGCGGGCAGGCTCGCGCAGTTCATGCCCTCCGAGGTCACCCGTGGCTTCACCGCCGGCATCGGGTTGTTGCTGCTCGACGGTCAGCTTCCCCGGCTGCTCGGCGCGGTGACGGAGGGCACGTCCTCCGCGCGCGCGCTGGTGCTCCCCTCCACGTGGTCCACCTGGTCCGTGCACGGCGCCTCCGTGGTGGTGGGCGTGCTGGTGGTGGCCTGCATGCTCCTCATGCCCAAACTGCACCGCTCCATTCCCGCGGTGCTGGTGGGGCTGGTGGTCGCCACCGCGGCGTCCAGCCTGGGTGTGCTCTCCGAGGGCCTGGCGCGCGTCGGCGCGCTGCCCACGGGCCTGCCCATGCCGGTGATGCCCTCCTTCGCGGGGCTGGACTTCCAGGCGCTCCTGCCGGACATCCTGGCGCTGACGGTGCTGGCGTCGTTGGGCTCGCTCCTGTCCGCGCGGGCGCTGGACCAGCTGCCCGGGCTGGAGAACCACCGGACCGACGGAGACCAGGAGCTGGTGGCGCAGGGCTTCGCCAACGCGACGTCGGCGATGTTCGGCGGCATGCCGGTGATGGGCGCCATCGTCCGCTCGTCCGTGTCCGTCCAGGCGGGGGGCCGCACTCGCGCCGCCTCCGTGCTGCACGCGGTGATGCTGCTGGGCGCCTGCATCCTGGCCGGCTCGTTGGTCGCGCTGATTCCGATGGCCGCGCTCGCCGCCATCCTGCTCGTCGTCGCCACGCGGCTGTTGGACTTGCGCGGGCTGCGCGCGCTGATGCGGCAGAACGCGGGCAAGGGGGCGGTGTCCGTCGCGACCGCGCTGCTCATCGCCACGGTGGGCTTCCTGCCGGGCCTGGTCGCGGGCGTGCTGCTGTCGCTGGCGTGGGGCTTCTTCTCGCGGCCCAGGGCCCATGTGCGCAGCCTGCTGCTGCGCCCCGATGGCCGCCCGCTCTTCCGCCCGCTCGGCGCCGAGGGGCAGGACACCTACGCGCGGCCTCCGGTGCAGTTGCTGCGCGTGCGCGGCGACCTGGATGTGCGCTCCTGCGCCAACGTGAGCGCGGCGCTGCAGGCTCCGCCCTGGCCGGACTTCCTGGTGCTGGACCTCTCCGAGGTGAAGTTCATGGACGCGGCGGGGCTTCGCACCCTGCGCGAGCTGTCCGATGCGCTGGCCGTCCGCAGGGGCCGGGTGCTGGTGGCGGGCGCGCGCAACGGCGTCGCCAAGATGATGGAGACGGACGGGACGTGGTCGGACACCAGTCCGCACTCGATGATGGCGACGATGGAGGACGTGCTGGAACACATCCAACAGGAGAGCACCCAGCAGGCCCCCGCGAAGGTGACGAACACCTCGGGGGCACCGCAGCCCACCTGAGCCACGTCGCCACCTGCCCCCCAGGTGGCGCCCCCTCCCCACAGCGCGCGTCAGCGGTTCATGCTAAAGACTCATCCAATTACGGATAGTCAGATTTAGCAGTCATCGCTGAATTCTCCACCCACGCGCGAACGAGGGTGTCGCGCGGGAGGCTCCATGCCCTGTGTCCGAGAGGTGCGGCTCTCGTTGTTGCTGTGCGTGGTGCTGGTGGCGGGCGCTGCGCGGGCCCAGTCACCGAGCACCTTCGTGAACTGGGAGCACCCCCACGTCCACCCGCTGGAGCTGACGCCGGACGGCACGCGCCTGCTCGCGGTGAACACGGCGGACAACCGGCTCATGGTGTTCTCCGTGACGGGCGGGGCGCCGGTGCTCACGGCCTCCATCCCGGTGGGCCTGGACCCCGTGTCCGTGCGCGCCCGGAGCAACACCGAGGCGTGGGTCGTCAACCACGTCTCCGACAGCGTCAGCATCGTGGACCTCACCACGCTCAACGTCAGGGCCACCCTCCCCACGGATGACGAGCCCGCGGACGTCATCTTCGCGGGCTCACCGCAGCGCGCGTTCATCTCCTGCTCGCAGGTGAACCGCGTGCTGGTGCTGGACCCCGCCAATCCCCTCGCCACGCCCACGCGGCTCGCGCTGCAAGGAGAAGAGCCTCGCGCGCTCGCCACCAACGCGGCGGGCACCCACGTCTACGTCGCCTTCTTCGAGTCCGGCAATCGCAGCACGGTGCTCGGCGGTGGCAACGCGATGGGCGGCGGCGGCTTCCCACCCAACGTGGTGAGCAGCGGGCTGGGCCCCTACGGCGGCGTCAACCCGCCCCCCAACGCCGGCAACGCGTTCAACCCGCCCAGGCGCAGCGGCACGCCCGCGCCTCCTCCCGTGGCGCTCATCGTGAAGAAGAACGCCAGCGGCCAGTGGATGGACGACAACAGCCGTGACTGGACGAGCGTCGTCTCGGGAAGCAACGCGTCCGCGTCCGGACGTCGCCCGGGCTGGGATCTGCCGGACCGGGACGTGGCCATCATCAACGCGTCCACGCTGGCCGTCACGTACGCCAGCGGGGCGATGAACCTGAACATGGCGCTGGCGGTCCACCCGGGCGGCCACGTCGTCGTGGTGGGCACGGACGCGGTGAACGAGGTCCGCTTCGAGCCCAACCTCAAGGGCCGCTTCCTGCGCGTGCTCGCCGCCGCGTTCGACCCGACCAATCCCTCCGTCGTCTCCCGCTTCGACCTCAATCCGCACCTGACGTACACCACGGGCACGGTGCCCCTGGCGACGCGGCGGCTCGCGCTGGGAGACCCGCGAGGGCTCGCCTGGAACACGGACGGCAGCCGCGTCTACATCACCGGCATGGGCTCCAACAACGTCGCCGTCATGGACGACGCGGGCGGAAGAATCACCCAGGTGACGGTCGGCGAGGGCCCCACGGGCGTGGTGCTCTCCGGGACGCGGCTCTACGTGCTCAACAAGTTCGCCGCGAGCATCTCCCTGGTGGACACCACCTCGAACGTCGAGGTCGCGCGGGTGCCGTTCTTCGACCCCTCCCCCGGCGCCATCAAGGTCGGCCGCAGGCACCTCTACGACACGCACACGGGCTCGGGCCTGGGACACGTGTCGTGCGCGTCGTGCCACATCGACGGCCGGCTCGACCGGCTCGCGTGGGATTTGGGAGACCCCGCCGGCGAGATGAAGGCCGTCACCGGGCAGAACCTGGGCATGGGCATCCCCGGGCTCACGTCGAACTTCCAGCCGTGGCACGCCATGAAGGGCCCGATGACGACGCAGACGCTCCAGGACCTCATCGGCAAGGAGCCTCTGCACTGGCGCGGAGACCGCGCGGGCATCGAGGAGTTCAACGGCGCCTTCACCAGCCTCCAGGGAGACGACACCCAGCTCACCGTCATCGAGATGCAGCAGTTCGAGGACTTCCTCGCGACGCTCACCTTCCCGCCCAATCCCTTCCGGAACCTCGACAACTCGCTGCCCACGAGCCTGCCTTTGCCCGGACACTTCACCACGGGGCGCTTCGGCGCCGCGGGACAGCCGCTGCCCAACGGGAACGCGGTCAACGGTCTGCGCATCTACCGGCCGCCGCGCCTGCTGGACTCGGGCGTCTTCGCCTGCTCGACGTGCCACACCCTGCCCACGGGCCTGGGCGCGGACGTGCGCTGGAACGGGAGCCAGTTCCTGCCCGTCAACGCGGGCCCCAACGGCGAGCGTCACACGGGGCTCGTCTCCGTGGATGGCTTCACCAACGTGACGATGAAGATTTCACAACTGCGAAACCTCTACGAGAAGGTGGGCATGGAGTTCACCCAGACGTCGAACCTGGCGGGCTTCGGCTTCTCGCATGACGGCAGCGTGGACTCGATTGCCCGCTTCATCACCGAGCCGGTGTTCACGCTCCAGAGCGACCAGGAGGTCGCGGACATGGTGGCGTTCATGCTCGCGTTCTCGGGCTCGGACCTGCCCAAGGGCACCACGACGACGGTCGCGGAGCCGCCCGGGCCGGACAGCAAGGACACCCACGCGGCGGTGGGCAGGCAGGTGACGCTGACCACGGCGAGCCCCACGCCCGCGCAAGCCGGCACCCTGGCCTCGTTCCAGGCCCTCGCCGACAGCGGCAAGGTGGGGCTGGTGGCGAAGGGCAACCAGGGCGGCATCGCGCGCGGCGCGACCTATGTGGGCGGGGGTCTGTTCCAGGCCGACCGCGCGGCGGAGACCGTCACCGCCGCGCAGCTCCAGACGATGGCGCTGCCCGGCAACGAGCTGACCTTCACGGTGGTGCCCAAGGGCTCGGAGGTGCGCATCGGCATCGACCGGGACCTGGACGGCGTCTTCGACCGCGATGAGCTGGACCGGGGGACCCGGCCCGATGACCCGCTGAGCCGATAGCGCTCACAGGGACTCGGCCGCCACTCCCGGAGGACACGAGAACGACGCCGGCACGGACCAGAGCTGCTCCAGGCCGGTGTCATCCGTGGCGGGGAAGAACACGCGGCCGCCCGCGCGCACGAAGGGCTCGGGCCCCAGTCCGAGCACCACCGGGACGGTGACCTTCGCGAGCTGTCCCGTCGTCGCCGTCGTGCCTCGCGTGAACCAGGGCCTGTTGGCCGTGCCGTCCGGCGAGCCGGTGAAGAGGACGGCCCCCGTCCCCGTGGCGAACACGGGGGAATAGGACGTGTCATTGCGGTGCAGCGAGCGGAAGAGCTCGCGAGTCCCCGTCGCCGTGCCGTTCGTCACCCAGAGCCGCACGTCGTCGGGCACGGGGCTCAGGCCGTTGAGGCAGACCGAGAAGTAGAGCGAGTCACCGGAGGCCGCGGTCCGCAGCACCGCGGGGAGCTGGTCGGGATTGTCGCGCGGCAAGGTGGTGACGAGTGTCCTGCCACCGCCCCCCAGGGAGAGGCTGTAGAGCCGCGCCGACTGGGCCACGTACACCTTCGAGCCCAGCCCGCCCACCAGACGGACGCGTTGACCGAACGTGTCCAATCGCAGCGTGCCCGCGGCCGTGCCATTCGTCTTCCAGACCTCGTCGTTCGGCCCGTCCCGGAGCACGAACAAGCCCTGGTCCCCTGCCCGCCCCACCTGCTGGATGCTCACGGTTCCCGCATCCAACTGCTTGAGGGACATGGTCCCCGCCTGGGTGCCATCCGTGCGCCACAGCGTCGTGGCGCCGCCCTGCGAGCGGAAGAACAACAGCGCATCTCCGACGCGCAGGGTCTGGTCGAAGTAGAGCCCGAGGACACCGGGGAGTTTCGCGAGCAGCACCGTCCCCGCGCTCGTCCCATCCGAGCTCCACAGCGCCGGACCTCCCGAGGCGCCCAGGTGGAAGAAGACCAGTCGGCCATGGAGGGCCGTCACGGCGCGCAGCGCGGGGCCGTTGACGTCCGGCGTGAAGGCCTTGATGAAGCGGGTTCCAGTCGACGTCCCATCACTGGTCCAGAGGTGGACCATTCCCGTCGCCGAGTCGGCGAGCTGGAAGAAGAGCGTGTTGCCCACCGCCGCCGGAGTGCCCTCGGCGAAGACGCCCGCGGGGAAGCTCCGCACCTGCACGGTGCCGGCTTCGGTGCCATCACTGCGCCACAATCCCGTGCCACCTCCAGGCGCGGCGAGCGCGAAGTAGAGCATCCCCTGGACGTCGGTGAGTCCTTCCAGGTGGGTGTTGACGGATGCTCCCGGAGGATTGACCACCCGCGTCCTCGACGCGGCGCCTGGCGGACAGGCCTGGGCCGTCACCGCATGGGATTCCATCGCGAGGCCCCCGCAGCCCGAGGCCAGCAAAGCCAACCACACCAGGGCACCACCATTCCTGACACGCATGACCGCTCCTTCCAAACGCAGCGGCGGAAGGTAGGGAGCGAGAGGGTGCCCCTCAAGTGGGCACGAAAGCGCGAGACCACGTCGCGGTGGGATTCCGAGCAGTCAGTCCCTCAGGACGAGGCGCCCCAGCGGTCGCGGTACGTCCGCCAGAGTTCGCCGCCCATGCTCTCGCGCTGAACGGGGACATCGGGCGAGGAGGAGAATCCACCGCGGGCATCGAGCCTGCTGAGCACGTGGATCATGATGCCCCGCATGTCGCCGTCCTCGAGGGGAAACACACCGCCACCGTAGGACGCGAGGTCGGCCCGCGGGTCATGGAGGAGCTGCCGCAAGCCCAGGAGCAGCCAGGGCAAGTCTCCCGAGGCCTATGGTCTCGATGTCGCTGTCGAGCTCACCGAGGTCTTCCGGCACTTCGTTGTGGTCGACGAAGCAGGTCAGGGTGACCTGGCCCAGGTGGTAGCGAAGCATGGCGGTGCAGACCTTCATGGCCCCCCCCCAGGGCGCGGCGGGGAGCCCCGCCCGCGCCGGGTACCGAGGACTACGCCTCCGCGTAGGTCTCGATGAAGTCGTCGATGACCTTGACGATGTGGGTCGAGAAGTCGCGGAAGTCCTCTTCGCCGTCGGAGAGGCTGAAGGCCTCGTCATGGCTGTAGGCGACGACGGCCAGCTCGCCTTCCGGGGAGCGGGCGCGCGGGTTGAAGCACCAGAAGTTCTCCACCGAGTCGTCATCGCGGCGCTGGAAGAACAGGGCCTGGTTGATGGCCTCCGCGACCTCGGCGTCCTCGCCATCCACGGCGTCCGACGGGTCCGGCGCGGCGGCGCGCAGCAGTCCCGGCTCCTCCATCCCGATGAGCTCCTGCCCGCCGTACACCACCTTGAAGGTGCCGAGCGTGGTGATGAAGCGCACGTAGCTGGGGGGCAGCTTCAGCTTGTACTTCGCCTCCAGACCCGCCACCGCCGCGGCGTCCACCGGCGCGGCGAACTCCACGGACATGCCATCCTTCGTCTCCACGAAGGACTTCAGCCGCTCCACCGCCTGCGTCACCGCGCTCTCATTCGACTGCGTCGACATGCTTGCTCCGACCACGAGCCAGGAAGATGCCTGGTGCGCGGACGCTAGCCGTCGCCTCCAGCCATGTCATGCGGAGTAAAGCCACCCGCAGCTCGCCGACTCGACGCTCCGCCACCCACTCCATTGGAGTTCAAGAATCGACGGGGTACTCGCCTCGCAGCTCGGTCCACCGGGCATCGGAGAGACCCCAGGGGCCACAGCTGAGCCGCCGCAATCGTGGGAAGTGGTCTCGATGACGCAGGGGAACCCTCGTCCGAGAGAGCAGCACCTGTCAGCTCGAACACCTCCAGTTGGGGGCGTGCCACAGGTGGACCAGCTCACGGCACTGCGCATCGCCGAACACGCGGTTGCGCAGTTCGAGCTGACGCAAGGCGGGTAGCCCCTCGACCGCGAGGAGCAGTGCCAGGTCTTCTGGGAGCCACGCGACGAAGGCGAAGGGTGTCCGTCTCAGGGGAGATGGCCGCCAGGTCGTTGGGAGCGAACGTCACGCACGGGAGTGTACGGTGCCACGCGAGCAGGGCCCAGCACGCCCGTGTCCAAGAAGAAGGCCGGAGACGGAAGGCAGCACACCCGAGGTCCCCGGCCGGGGGTGGAACTCAGTCGTCAGTTACACGCATCGCTGCACTGCGCGAGCTGACAGCCGTAGCTGGCCGCCTTCGCATCGGCGTCCTGGCGCGCGAACCGGCACGCTTTCTTGCAGCCCCCAAGGAACGTGGTGGCGCCGAAGCCGACGACGTTGCAGGTGCCGCCGCTCGCGGTGAAGCCCGAGCAGGTCGTCTTGCAGTTGCGCGCGAACGCCTCGACGGGTCTGTCCTCGGACGAGACCTCCTCCGAGGGTGGGGGTTGCGACGTCTCATCCACAGGGACTTCGGGGGCCTCCGTCCCGGGGCCGCAGCCCACGAAACCAGAACCCAGCACGGCGAGGATGGCCAGCCAAACGACAGGTTGCTTCATGACAGCTCCTTCAAGCCATCCTGGGGCACAAGGTTCCAGGAGGCGATGGGCTGTCTAGACATCCTCGCGCAACCCGTCAACGCGCCCGATGTCCGATGTGTTTGTCATTGATGCGCATTTGTGAGAGCCCGAGAGGACGAGTGTCCGCGGGGTGCGGTGCGGGGCGTGGTCCCTCCCGACGGCTGCGCATCGCTCCAATCGTACACGGCGGTGGCGGTGCCCCAGCAGAGAGGCCAGACACGCATCGCCGCCATGAAGAGACTCGGACTGCGGAAGATGACGGAGTTCAGATGAGTCGCAGGTGTGCGCGGAGTCCCTCCTTGTGCGCACCCATGAGCGATTGCGCCAGGCGCTAGTCCTATCTGTTGGAAACTGACAGAGTCGGCGCCTCCGGAAAGGAGCCGTACATGTCATTCAAGTGGATGCGATTCCTGGTGGCGCCGATTGCCGCATCGACCTTGTGGGCGCCTCCCTCGCTGGCGAACACCTGCGAGGAGGAATACGCCTACTGCTATTACCTGGCCTCACTCGAGTCGGACGAACGCGCTCGCGACGCGAAGCAGAACGACTGCGACCTCGAGTACTGGATCTGCACCTCGCAGGCCCTGGGGGACGAGGCGCCCCCCGCGGAATCCACCACGAGCGCTGAGTAGCGCCCGGGCCGCCCCGCGCCGCGGAATCGACTGCGGTCCTCGGCAGACCTCCGCCCTGGACCGTCTATCTGCGCCGCCGCAGACGCCGCGCGATGAGCAATCCCAATGAGACCGCCGCCACGCAGATGCCCGCGGGGCGCACCATGGTCCCGATTCCGCCCGCGACGCTCGCCGTGACACCGAGCAATGACAGCCAGGTGGCAATGCACAGAGGGCACTTCGGGAGAAGCGCGGCCAGCAGGCCCAGGACCAGGGACACGGCCGGCACGCGCCGCGCTGTCGGGCCCTGGGACATTTGCTCAGCGTCCATACTGGTCCCGCAAGCGGACCCAGCTCATGGAGAAGGACAGCCCATCCTCGTCGCGCCCCTTCGGCGAGATGTCGAGCAACTGATAGGCGGCGTTGGCGACCTCGATGCCTCGTCCATACGTGCCGTAGGTGTGGAACACGTCGCCACGCACGTCCTTCGCGAAGACACTGAACCCCGGCATCTCCGTGTTGGACTCCCCCAGCGGTCCGTAATTGTAGACGGCCTCGCCGCTCGCCAGCGTCTCCGGACGGAAGGACACGTTGAAGTCGAAGTTGAAGCGGCTTGCCTGGGACGACATCCATGAGAAGGTCCACCCCATCCGTCGCTGGAATGCCTGGAGCTTGGGCAGCGGCGCACGGGAGACCGCGGTGAAGCGGACATCGCGTTGAGCCAGGTGCTCGACGGCGCCGTTGAAGGAGTCCGCCCAGAAGGAGCAGCTCTTGCAACCGACCTCCCACTCCGGAGCGAACATGAAGTGATAGACGACGAGCTGGCTGTGGCCCTCGAAGAGCTGCGACAGCGTCTTGGCCCCATCCGGGGTGTCGAACGTGTAGGGCTCCGTCACGCGCAGCCAGGGCAGCGCGCGACGCTCGGCGCTCAGCTCGTCGTGCATCCGGGTCAGCGCCTTCTCCTTCGCCAGCAGCGCCTTGCGCGCGGACAGCCACTCACTCCTCGACTCCGTCAGTTTCTGGGACATGGGTTTCCTCCAGGGATTGGGTGCACCCAGACGTAACGGTCCGAGCCCGTGGGTCGGGAGTAACAAAGACGACGGGCTTCCCATCGACGAGGGAGCGACGGAGGATGCGCCGCATGGATGCGCTCGTCAGCGTGGCGGCCCGGGCCCTTCGCGAGGGAGATCCGCTGGGGGCTCTCCAGCGCGTGGCGCTGCGCGAGGACGCGCCGGCGTTGGCCCTGAGGGGCATCGCGATGGCGCAGTTGGGTGAGTTCGCCCAGGCGGCGGCGCTGCTGAAGCGGGCGGCGCGTGCGTATGGCTCCGGGGATACGCTCGCCCGAGCGCGCTGCGACGTCGCGCGGGCGGAGGTGGCGCTCGCGACCCGGGAGCTCGAGGGCATCGACCTCGCGCTCGATGGAGCCGTCCGCGTCTTCACACGCCACGGCGATGTGGAGAACGCGCGCTACACACGGCTTCTGCGGGCGCGACATGCCCTCTTGCTGGGACGCATCGAGGAGGCGGAGGGAGCACTGTTCGCACTCGCACGGGAGGAAACGCCCGCGAAGCCCTCTACGGCCAAGGTGGCACAGGCCCCGCTCGCACGGGAGGAAACACCCGCGAAGCCCGCTACGGCCAAGGTGACACAGGCCCCGCTCGTACCAGAGGGAACGCCCGCGATGCCGTCCACGCTCGCGTGGCTCCTGGCCTTCGAGGTGGCCGTGCGGAGGGGAACGCCACGCACCGCGCGCGCCGCCCTGGAGCGTGCCCGCATCGCCGCGCGGCGCGCCCGCATCCCCGCGCTCGTCGCGGAGGTGGAACAAGCAGCAGGCGCCCTGGACCTCCCCGCCGCGCGGGTCGTCTCGCGAGGCGAGGCCCGCCCCGTCGTGCTCGACGAGGTCGAAGCCCTCCTCGAATCGGAGCACCTGGTCATCGACGCGTGCCGTCGGGTGCTCCGCGCGGGCCCGCGGGTCGTGACCTTGTCCACGCGTCCCATCCTGTTCTCGCTGCTGCGGGTGCTGGCCGAGGCCTGGCCTCAAGACGCCGCGCGCGAGGAGCTCGTTCAACAGGTGTTCGGAGCGCGGAGGATGAACGCCTCGCATCGCGCGCGGTTGCGCGTCGAGCTGGGCAGGCTGCGCGCCCAGGTGCGCGAGGTGGCGGGAATCCAGGCCACGCCCCGAGGCTTCGTCCTGGAGCCTCGAGGCGCGGTCGAGGTCCGTGTCCTGGCGCCCCCCGTCGAGGGCGCGGGCGGCGCCGTCCTGGCTTTGCTCGCGGATGGGGAGCACTGGTCGACCTCCGCGCTCGCACTCGCGCTCGGCGCGAGCCAGCGCACGGTGCAGCGCGTGCTCACCACCCTGGAAGCGGCCGGGCAGGTCCGCGTGTTGGGGCGAGGCCGGGCGAGGCGCTGGGTGGCACCTCCGCTCAGCGGGTTCACGACGACATTGTTACTCCCCGCCCTGTCCCTGCCGGGCTAGAGCGGACCGAAGGGGATGGAGCGGGCCATGGACAAACATCGGGACGAAGTCGAGGAGACGCAGCCGGCGGAGGTCCTCCGCGAATACGGCCCCTTCGACGGCGCGGCGCGCATCCATGGCGTCACGTATGACGGCGCGCGGGTCTGGTTCGCGGGAGACGAGGGGCTCCGGGCCTTCGACCCCACGAGCGGCGAGCCCGTGCGCACGCTCGCGGTGGCCTGTGACGCGGGGACCGCCTTCGATGGGCGACACCTCTACCAGCTCGGCGGTGGCGTCATCCGGAAGGTGGACCCGGAGACGGGACAGGTGCTGAAGACGATTCCCGCGCCCGGCAAGGGCGATGACTCGGGGCTCACCTGGGCCGAGGGCTCGCTCTGGGTGGGCGAGTACCACGCCCGGAGAATCCATCGCATCGACCCCGAGACGGGAGCCATCCTGCGCACGCTCGAATCCAACCGCTTCGTCACCGGCGTCACCTGGGCCCAGGACGAGCTGTGGCACGGCACGCTGGAGGATGGCGCGAGCGACCTCCGGCGACTCGACCCCGTGGATGGACGCGTGCTCGTCAGGCTCACGCTGCCCGAGGGTGTGAGCGTCACCGGGCTGGAGTCCGACGGCGGTGACGTGCTCTACGCCGGTGGCGGCACGAGCGGCAAGGTGCGCGCCGTACGGCGGCCCCGACGCTCGCGCCGCTGAGCCGCCGGCTCAGAACTCCAGGCCGTAGGCCGCGGCCACCTGCCGTGCGAAGGCCAGGACGTCGGCCGGCGCGTTCTCGTCCAACGTGACGCGCTCCAGCCCCCTCGCCACGGGGAAGGAGACCGACAGCGTCTGGGCATCGTGGGCGAAGCCCGGCGGCATTGGAAACGCCTGGATGGGCGCAAGCCGACTCGCGGCGATGAGCAAGGTCGTGAGCCGATGGACGTCGACGCCGGACTGCTCACCTTCGAGGGTGGAGCGGCGCAGGAAGCGGCCATCCCGGAAGACGGTGAGCGAGAAGCTCCGCGTGTTGGGGAGGCCGGGCGACTTCGACAGCTCGAGGACGTGGTCCTCCGCGGAGCGCGCGGGCGCGGCCTCCGGATGCGCGAGCCACGGAAGCCCTTCGTGCAGCCGCAACTGGACCAGCGGGGAGAAGCGGCGGAAGTCCTCGAACCGACCTTCGACGACGTCCGTGCGCGCCCCTGACGCCCAGCCCGACAGCGACTCGATGCGGTAGAAGACCTCATCGACGTACCACCGCGCATCGCCGCGTCTCACGACGAGCAGGCCGGTGTACGGGGATTGGGGCTCGACGAGCGTGCGGAACTGGCGGCGCTCCTCGGCCGGGTGGCGCAGACAACCTTCCAGGTTCGACGGGAACAGCGCCCGCTGAGCGCTCCCTGCGTGGGCCTCCTGCTCCTCCAGGAACGCGCCCAGCGTGGTGTCGGGCTTCGTCTCCCCGAAGTACGGGAGGAAGGTGAGCATCAAGGACAGCGGGTCGACGCCCTGGGGCGCAACCAGCTCGCACCGCTCGATGACGGGGCGGGCATCCCCGCGATGGACCTCGCGATAGCGTTCGAAACGGAGTGTCGGAGCGGCGGTCACGGATGCACCTTTCCTGGAGTCCTCGGGAGGGTGCTTTCCACCCGCCTGGCCTCATGAATACCCACTCCTCGAATCTCGCGCGTCGAGCCAGACTGGTCCAGAACGACGCTCGTCCATCTGCGCAGGAGGAACCCGATGCATCGCTCCACGACCTCGCGAGTCCCGCTCCCGATGACCCTGCTGTTGGTGCTCGGGGTGTTGCTGGGCGGGATGCCCGCCTGGGCGGGTGACATGCCGGCGAAGCCGCTGAAGAAGCCCGCCGATCGGCACTCCATCCGCAAGGTCACCCAGAAGTCCTACGTCCGTGAAGACAACAGCGTCGTGGAGTCCCGGGTGAACATCCACCGGGACGTGCAGGACATCAACGAAGGCAAGGCCAAGAAGGGCAACGAGTCCGGGGTCCAGACATGGACCATCAACCGGCGGACCTATGGCAGCCACGATGGCACCCTGTACCCCATGCGCGGCGATGGCATCCACGAGCTGAACCGTGGGGCGTTCAAGGCGCTGGGCATCTACAACGAGATGAAGGACACGCCCCGCGCCAAGGAGGTCCTGGACAAGATGAAGGTCCCCGAAGCAGATAGGAAGGCCGCGCTCAAGGCCTTCAAGGCCGGGTAGGAGGAAACATGGCCGACAGACTTCCATTGGGGTTCCTCGTCCGCGCCGCGCTGAGCGACGAGCGGCTCTTCGACGGCATCGCTCGGGCGCTCGGCATCCAGGTCGGAGAGGTGTCGCTGTTCGACGTCGACCGGCCGGGGAATGAGATGGTCCTCGTGACGACCACGTCGCGGCCGGCGGGGTTCCGCACGGACGTGAGTCTGTACGTCGACGCGTCTCGCGTCCGCGGCGGAGAGGCGCTCACCTCGCAGGAGCTGGCCGCGAGGGTGGCCGTGCTGCTCGGGGAGGAGGTCCTCGTGTCTCCCCCCTCGGGCGACCCCGCCATCGCCGTCACCTGGTACCTGGTGACGCCGGATGGCCAGCGCTTCCGGGGCACCGAGGTCCACCTCGGGGATGAAGAGGACTCCATCGACATCGACCGCGCCTCGCTCCGCCCGGTGTAGCGCGAGCGGCGCGAGGCCCGGCGGTCTCAGGTCCTGGGTCGCCAGGTCAGCCACTCGCCAGGACGCGCCAGCTCCACGTCCACCTTCCGCGCACGGGCGGCGGCGAGGAGCTGCGCTTCCGCATCGGGCACCTCCCGATAGTCCTCGGAGGGCGCGACGCCGTAGTGGATGGGCACGAGGAGCTTCGCGCCCAACACCTTCGCCGCGGCCACCGCCTGCTCCGGTGTCAGGACGCCGTGCACGTCGCTGACGGGCTTGCGCCACCCGAAGCGTGCGCCGTTGATGGGCAGGAAGGCCGCATCGAAGGGCCCGAGCTGCCGGCCGATGCTCCACCAGGAGCCATGCCACAGCGTGTCTCCGCAGTGGATGATGCGACGCCCTCCCCCGGAGACGACCCACGACACCTGCGGGTCTCCGTAGCCGTCCACCGCAGGAACGGCCGTCACGGTGAACTCATTGAGCAGGACGGGCTCGTGGAGCGGCGCGGGCCGCACCCGGAAGCCCGACGCAGCGGCCGTCGCCGCCATGTCCGGCCCACACACCAGCGTCCCCGTGTCCCCCAACGCCTGTCGCACCGCCTGTCGGTCGAAGTGGTCGGGGTGACGATGCGTCACCAGGACGTAGCGGTTGCCCTCCCCCACCTCCATCGGGACCAGCGGGTCCTTCAGCGCCGCGCCCCACACGGAGGGGTCGCTCAACGGGTCCAGGAAGAGCGTGTCCTTCCCCAGTTGCAACCGCACTCCGGCCCAGGCCAGGCGCTGGGCGCGAAGCGACTCGGTCTCCATGGGCTTCGCCGCCCGACCCAGACCAGGAGGAAACAGGACCGCTCCCGCCGAGAGCGAGAGCGCCGCGCGCAAGAAGCCTCGGCGGCTCATCGCGCCTCCGGAGCACGCACGGGGTTGATGCCGAAGAGACGCACCCCCGTCTCCGTCCTCGGCTGATGACGGCTCGCCGGTGGGAAGAACAGGTACGAGCCCGGGCCCAGGCGCTGCTCTCCCTCGATGAGCTCACCGCTCAGCACGAAGACCTCCTCCCCCGTGTCATGGACGTCCACGAAGGGCCACTGACTCCCCGGGGCCATGTCCACGACCCAGACCCTCACGTCACGGGTGCTCGGCAAGTCCCTCCGCAGGCAGCCGGGCCCCACGATGACGGGCTCGACGTCGTCGAGCCTCACGGGGACGAAGGGGCCCTGCACTCTCGGGAAGCTGTCTGTTCGCGGCATCCATCCGCTCCTCTGGCTGTGGTGCATCCACGTTAAGGAGCACCACGAGCTGAGCGCAGCGAAACGATTTCTCCAAGATGCTGAACCGTTTTCATGTGAAGCTGCCCCGGCCATGCTCGAGCTTCGTCACTTCAAGTTGGTTGCCGCGGTCGCCGACACGGGAAGTCTGGCCGCCGCGAGCCGGCAGCTCCACCTCACGTCCTCGGCCCTGAGCCACCAGCTCCGCGACGCCGAGGAGCGCCTGGGCGTGCAGCTCTTCCAGCGTCGCCAGCGACGGCTGCTGCTGACTGGCGCGGGCGAGAAGCTGCTCCTCTCCGCGCGGCGGGTCCTGAGTGAAGTCGCCCAGGCGGAGGCCGTGTGTCGCGCGCATCCCCAGGATGACCTCTTGAGGCTCAGCACGGGCTGCTACACCGTGTATGGCTGGCTGCCGCCCATCCTCGGGCAGTGGCAGTCGGAGCACCCTCGCGTCGAGCTGAGAATCGTCCTGGAGGCCACGCGTCAGCCGCTCGGAGCGCTGCTCGATGGGCAGTTGGACCTCGCCCTGACTCCCGACGTCCCGAAGCAGGCACGGCTCGCACGAACGCCCCTCTTCGAGGACGAGCTCATGCTGGTGGTCCCCGAGGCGCACGCCTTCGCGCAGCGTGCACATGTCACGGCGCAGGACCTGGTGCGCGAACACCTGCTCACCTACGCCGCGCCCCGGGAACAGCTCGATGTCTTCACGCGGGTGCTGTGGCCCGCGGGGCTCGAGCCGCAACGTGTCTCCCCCGTGCCCCTCACCGAGGCGCTGATCGAGCTGGTGCGCGGCGGCATCGGTGTCACGGCGCTGCCCGAGTGGATGCTGCCGACGCAACGCCAGGGATTGCGGACCGTCCGACTCACCCCTCGGGGAATCCGACGCCGCTGGAGCGCCGTCACCCGCGCCTCACGCCAGCGCTCCGCACCACTGGCGCGATTCATCGAGCTGCTGAGTCAGCGATTCCGGACAAGCGCACGGAAGGGCGCTTCGTCTCGCGTGGGCTGAGCGCCGACCACAGGCCCCGCCCCGGCGAATCCCAGCCCACACGGGCTGTGCTAGAACGCCTGGGCGTGATGCCCTCCTCCCTGCCCAAGACCACCCGAGGTTCGCTGCTCCTGATGCTGTGTCTGGGCATCAGCCAGCCCGTGCTCGCCAAGGCCCCGGAGGCCAACGCCCAGGGCTTCGCGGCGTATGGCAAGGGCGACTACAAGAAGGCCCACGCCCTCTTCGAGAAGGCGCTGAAGCAGGACCCGTCCAACGCCTATGCGCGGCTCAACCGGGCGAGGACGACCACCCTGCTCAACCAGGGCCAGGAGGACGCCGACGACTTCGACTCCTGCGCCTACGAGCGCAATTGGATCTACCTGGCGCTGGGCGACCTGTCGAAGGCGGTGGAGCTGGACGCCAAGGCCATCCTGCCGAAGATCGACGAGGACACCCAGGGACTCAAGGCCCTCAAGGCGCGTGATGAATACAAGAAGTGGCGTCAGGCCATCTCGGTGCTGGTGGAGGAGAAGGGCATCCGGGAGAAGATCCTGGGCACCACGTCCGACTGGTGGTTCCTCCGGCCGGGGCAGCTGCCGAAGAGCATCACCCTCGCGGCGGACAAGCGCGTCGTGGAGACGCTCCAGGACATGACGGAGCAGCCCGCGGGCCGTTGGCGTCCCTTGAGCGGTGGCGTGGAGATCACGGCCGGCAAGGAGCCCGCGCGCCCCTGGAAGCTGCAGGCCGGCAAGTATCCGTTCGACCAGGGCAAGAGCTTCTTCTTCGAGGTGCAGCTCGTGCCGGGTGAAGGGCCGCAGCCCGCGGAGTATGGCTGGAGCACGGGGCCGCTGAGCCTTGGCCCCTTGAGCGGTGACTGCCTGTAACGTCCGCCGTCCAACGGTGTGTCATTGCAGTCGCACGAGACAAAGCTGTTCTCGGCGGCGTGAGCCTTGCGACATCCGCACTCGGCGTGTGCTGGGTTTGAAGGCGTCAGACGCGGCTGGTAGAGGCTCCGTACACCCGCCGCTTTGGCGGGTCTGACACGGAGAGCCTGGATGAACACCCTTGGACGTCTTGCCGCGATGTGCGGCCTGTTGGCGCTGGTTGGTTGCGGTCCGGAAGCACCCGTTGCGGAGACCTCGGAAGAGACTGTCACCAGCATGGCGGGTGGCCGCGTGCCGCCTCCCATCTGCCCGGAGGTGATGCCTCCGCTGTGCGAGGACGGCGACCTCTACCCCATCTACTCGGGCACGTGCCTCATCGGCTTCGAGTGTGTTCCCCGCGCCGCCAAGGCCAACTGTCCCCAGATCGTCTACCCGGGCCCCGGCTTCTGCGAGTTCGGCACGATCACCCCGGTGTACTCGGGCGGCTGCCTCGTCCGGTACACCTGCACGATGTAACCCCCACCACACCCCGAACGGAGAGACACATGCGCGCTGGAATCATGGCGGGACTGCTGGCGATGGGATTGATGACGGGCTGCGGCGGAGTCGAGGACGACGTCAGCGTCGAATCCGAGACGGAGGCCCAGGCCATTCCGTGTCGTGACATCACGGGACGCGACTACGTCATCACGTACTACGCGGAGGCCGCGAAGCTCACCAAGGTCGGCGAGCTCCAGTGCGGCTGCAGCGTGCCCGAGCGGGTGCTGACCGGCACCCAGACCGTCCACTACGAGAAGGTCTACGGCTGCATCGCGATGTAGCCCTTGGAAACAAGAAGGCCGGTAGTCCCGAGTCTCCTCGAGGACTACCGGCCTTCAAGAGCGGCGGAAGGGATTCGAACCCTCGACCCCGAGCTTGGGAAGCTCGTGCTCTACCAACTGAGCTACCACCGCGAGCGACCCGGCCGGTGTACCGCAGCCCCCCGGGAGCGTCAAGGACGTTGGCGACTGCTCCCTTCCCTCCCGCGCCGCCTGAACAGCGCCAAATTGCTGGGGAAGTTGCCACCCCGACACGCGCCACCAACACCTCCCAAGGTCCTCCCGCACCCACGGACGCACGCCCGTCCGCGCCGCATCCGTCACCCGAAGCGCGGCGGCGCCAGTACCACGCCTACAATTTAAGCATATTTTTCACGTATTTCCGTTGATTTGCATTAAACCAGAAATGCGTGTTTCCTCATACTGCCAGTCCCGCCCCGCACGGGGCGACTTCACCCGCAGCGCAGGAGCACGACATGTCCGTAGGTGCATACCGAAGGCGGCTGTTCCAGGCGGTGGTCTTCACGGCGACCCTCTCGGGGTCCACGGCGTTCGCAGTGGCGCCGGAGCACGCACATGGTGGCGAGCGTCACTTCGACGCGCGCACCAGCTACAACGCGCAGGCGCGCTTCGGCTTCTCGACGACGCAGAAGGCGCACGTCGAGTCCCTGCGCCGCAGCATCCCGGACCTGATGGTCGAGACGGACGAGTCCACGGGCCTGGTGCGCTCGCTGGTCAACCCCGTGGGCGCGCTGACGGGCCCCAGCAGCGGTGACCCGATGTCCATCGCGTTGGACTTCGTCCAGAAGCACCACGAGGCGCTCGGGCTGAGCCTCAGCGACGTGTCCACGTTCGAAGTCACGGACCGCGTCTATTCCGAGGTCAGCGGGGCCACGCACCTGTATCTGCGCCAGACATTCAAGGGCCTGCCCGTCTACAACGCGCAGCTCCAGGTCAACGTCGCCAAGGACGGCAGCGTGCTGGGCGTGCACAGCGACTTCCTGCCCTCCATCGAGAAGGCGCTCGCGGGCACCGAGCCGCGCATCAACGCGGGTCAGGCCGTGGCGGGGCTCGCCCGGCACCTGGGCGTGGAGCTGGCGGCCCAGCCCCGCGCGCTGCAGGCCGAGGCGGGCGTGCAGCGCCGCACGGGCGTCGAGGTGGACGGCCTGTCGCGCGAGCCCATCAACGCGCAGCTGGCCATCCTCCCCATGCGCCGCGGCGAGGCGCGCCTGGTGTGGCACTTCCAGGTGTCCACGCTGGACTCGCAGCACGACTACGACGTGACGGTGGACGCCAACACGGGCGAGGTGCTCACGCGCTTCGACTGGGTGGCCGCGGATTCGTACAAGGTCTACCCCGTGCCCGTGGAGAGCCCCAACCACACCTCGCCGCTGCCGCCCTCCGATGGCCGCGTCACGGTGACCAACCCCGCCAACGCCGTCGCCTCGCCCTACGGCTGGCATGACACCAACGGCGTCGCTGGCGCGGAGTACACCATCCCGCGCGGCAACAACGTCCACGCCTACGAGGACCGCGACGCCAACAACGCGGCGCCCGCCTCCCAGCCGGACTGCGGCGCGGCCATCAACTGCGTCTTCACCATCAACCTGACCGGCGCGCCCTCCACGTACATCCCGGCGGCCGTCACCAACCTGTTCTACTGGAACAACATCATCCACGACGTGCAGTACCAGTACGGCTTCAACGAAGTGGCCGGCAACTTCCAGCAGAACAACTACGGCCGCGGCGGCGCGGGCAACGACTACGTCCGGGCCGAGGCGCAGGACGGCAGCGGCACCAACAACGCCAACTTCTCCACGCCCGCGGACGGCTCGCCCCCGCGCATGCAGATGTACATCTGGACGGCGCCCACCCCGGACAAGGACGGCGACCTCGACAGCGGCATCATCGTGCACGAGTACGGCCACGGCATTTCCAACCGCCTGGTCGGCGGTCCGAGCAACGTGTCCTGCCTCTCCAACCGTCAGCAGCCGGGCGAGGGCATCAGCGACTTCCTCTCGCTCTTCTACACGGCGCGCACGGGTGACACGGCGAACAAGATTCGCGGCGTGGGCACCTACGCGCTGAACCAGGCGACCACGGGCAACGGCATCCGCACCCAGCCGTACACGCTCGACTCCACGCGCAACACCTGGACGTACGCCAGCATCAACGGCATGGCCGTGCCGCACGGCGTGGGCTCCGTGTTCACCCAGGGCATGTGGGAGGCCTACTGGGCGCTCGTCAACCACTGGGGCTTCGACGCGAACCTCTACAACGCCCAGGGCAACGCGGGTAACCAGCGCATGATGCTGTACTTCACCGAGGGCCTGAAGCGCACGCCCTGCAGCCCGACGTTCACCCAGGTGCGCGACGGCATCATCAGCGCCGCCACCACCCTGCACAACGGCGAGGACGTGTGCCGCCTGTGGACGGCCTTCGCCGCCTTCGGCCTGGGCAGCAACGCCGTCTCCGGTGGCTCGGCCAGCACCACGCCGACCAACGGCTTCCAGGTGCCGTCCACCTGCGCGGCGCTCTGAGTCGACATGACGGGTAGCGGGGCACTCGCTCCGCGTCCCTCGTGAGTGACACACCGGACCGGGGGGCTTCTGTCGAGGCCTCCCGGTTCGTCTTTTCTCAGCGCAGGCCGCGCGTCAACTCGTCGCGGCTGAAGTCCCGGGAGAGGTTGCTCGGCTCCAGGAACTCGGCGAGCTCGATGATGAGGGGCAGGAGCGTCTGGATGCGGTCCTTGAGCCGGGCGCGCACGTGCTCCTTGAACCCCTGGTTCTCCATCCGCGCCAGCGCACGCACCTCCTCCGGGACACGGGCCACCAGGTCATCCAGCGGCCTCAGCCCCTGGTCGACGGCCCGGTCCACCTCGCTCTGGAGTCGGCCCGGCAGCGCCTTGAGCGTGCTGGCCGCGCCCCTGCGGGTGACCTCCTCCAGGTGCTTGCTGAAGAGATAGGACTCCGCGAGCTGCTCGATGGTCTCGCTGCCCAGCGACTGGATGAAGATGCCCTTGAACCTGTCGCGGAACTTGCCGTCGAGCTCCTCGGTGAGCTTCCAGTCGGTGTCGAGCGCCGCGCAGACCTTGTCCTTGAAGCCCGAGGCCTCGCCACGCTGCGCGGAGGTGGCGACGCGGGAGGCCCAGTCGGAGAGGTACCCCTTGGCCTGGTCGAGCAGGACGCGCGCTTTGCCCAGGTCGTTCTTGTCGTAGTACGTGAGCACCTCCGCCCGCGTGGAGTTGAAGAGCAACAGGACGCTGCCCTTCTCCGCCTGCACCAGGCTCTGGTAGGTCGCCACCAGCGCGCGGTAGTGGCCCGTCTGCGTCTGGTAGACGTCCGAGCCGCCCTGCACGGCGTCGAGCAGATCCCGGTCGATGCCGTCGGGGATGTCGATGTCGAACAGCGAGGTGATGAACTTCGCCAGGTCGATGCCCTTGCCGCCCAGGTGCTTGTCATCGAGCTGACGGGCCTTGTCGAGCGACTTCGACGTGGCGCGCGCGACGCCCTCGGAGAGGCGCTTGACGGCGCCGGGGGCCAGGTCGTCGACGATCTTCTGCGCCATCTGCGCGACCTGCTGCACCACCTGCCGCTGGTCGTTCTCGAACGCGACGTCCTTGGACAGGAGGAACGTCCACTTGTCCCACAGCTCCCCGAGCATCTTGTTGAGCACGTCCTGATGCACGAGCAGGTCGTCGTGCAGCTGGGGCGTCTGGACCTTGGCGAGCGAGTCGAAGAAGGCCATCTCGTGCTCGAGGGCCTGGTACCAGAAGAGCTGGAGGGGCGGCGTCAGCAGGTGGTCCTTGGCGGCATCACCGAAGGCCCGGCTGATCTCCGCCCGGGCCGTGGCGCAGCGGTCCTGCCACTTTCGCCAGGTGCCCAGGTTGCCGGCACTGGCGCGCTCGCTCGCGTCGAGCAGGGCCGACAGGGCGTCCTCCGCCGCGCGCCCCGCCCGCTTGAGGCCTTCCGCCAAGGCGCGCTTCACCGTGTCCGGAGCGCCCTCGGCGGCACGGGTCATCTGGTCCTGCAGCTCGGCGACTCGGCTCGAATACCCACCCATGGGTGCTCCTCACAGACTCTGCTGGCTGGTGATGCGCCAGGGGCCGCCAGCGCGGCGCTGCAGCTCCCAGCGCCGGTGCACCTCGACCGAGTTGAACGTGCGCGTCTGGCCCTCGAAGAGGCCGACGTGGTCGACCTCCAGCTCCACCTGCTCGATGCGCGGCAGGCCCGGGGCCTCGTCGCCGCGGATGACGGTGCGCGCGTCGCCACACCAGTGCACCCGCGCGTCGAGCACCTTGTCGAGCAGCAGGCGCCGCGAGCGCACCCACTCGCTGTCGCGGCCGTTCCAGGTGTAGACCGGGTAGTAGATGGGCCGCTGTTCGTCCGGCACGGCGCGCCAGTCGGCGAAGAGGCCGTTCCAGGTCTCCTGGTCGCCGCGCTTCACGGCGGCAATCATCGCCTCCAGCACCGCGCGCGGGCTCGCGTCGTCGGACAGGGGCCCCGAGGTCTCCTGTCTCAGCGACTCCTCGCCGGCGAAGAGGGGCCCACCCTCGCGCGTGTCGGTGACGTCGACGCAGACCGCGCCGCCGATGAGGGCCGCGACGGGCTCCACCTCCAGCCCCGCGGCCGTGCGCCCCGAGCCGGCGAGCAGACGCGGATCCGGCAGGATGCGACCGAGCAGGGCGATGTCGCCCCGAATCGAGGGAGAGACGAGCCGCTGATAGCGATGCATGGCGGCGAAGACCCGGGCCATGGCCGGGGTGTTGACGGGACAGAAGACCCACGCCCCCGACTGGTTCCAGGCCAGATAGGCATTGCCCATGTCGACAATCCAGTCGCGCTGGCTCACCTGCGGCAGCGCGACCAGCTTGCCCGTCACCACCGAGCGGTCGCCGCGGAAGGGGTCGACGACGGGGAACACGCCGAGGGTCTCCGCGGCGCGCGACTCCAGCAGGGCCCTCCAGGCCGCGGTGGCCCGCAGGCCGATGGCCTTGACCTGCTCCTCGCCCCGGCTGCGGAAGTCGAGGGCGCCCTCGGGGAGCGAGACGAGGTCGCCGTCGAGACAGTCCCGCACCCGCTCCCAGTCGTCGCGCATCGCCGTCGCCAGGGGACCGGGGAAGTGCTCGACCAGGTAGTCCACGCGCGCCTTGTGCGCCAGGTGGTTGGCGAGCTCCATCCGCGTCCCGCGCGCGGTGCGCCAGACGCCGAAGGTCCCGTCGAGGAGGCGCTCCCATTCGGAGACACGCTTGTCGACCCAGCCCGACCAGGACTCGTCGAAGCCGTCTCGGCCCAGCTGCTCGGGCCCACCCGGCCCGAGGATTCGCTTCGTCGTCTCGCCGATGCTCCAGAGCCGCTCATGGCGCAGCGTGCCGCTGAGCTCGAGCGTCTCCCAGCCGTCCCCTGGCGCGCGCCTGCGCAGGACTCGCAAGCGGACCAGGTCCCCTTCCTTGCGCCCCTGCCGCGCCCAGGTCTGGCTCTCGGCGTGCTGGCCCAGCAGATACGGGCCGGTGCGCTGCCGGGTGGGCATGTCCGGAGGCGTGACGATGGGCTCGCCGTCGACCGCGACGATGCGGTCTCCCACGCGCAGGCCCGAGCCCCGAAACCCGCTGTCCCAGGCGATCCACCCCACCCCGAGGTGGGGCATCACGCCATCCAGGCGCGTGTCGGTCTTCAGACCGCTGCGGAGGTTGTCGTGAAGGTACTCCCGCTCGGCACCACGTTCGCTCAACACGAAGACGTCCCCCTCTCCTGCCGGCCGCCCCGAGTGGCCGCCTCGGGGACAGGGTCTACCTTGGGGGCCCCTTTTCGAGAAGGTCCCCCCGTGGTGACTCACAACGTCAAGCGAGGGTTTCCTTCATGAGGCCCCGTGGCGCGAGCGGGGACGAGCGGCGTCAGTCCTTGACGACGGTGGTGATGGTCAGCGGCGTCGCGTTGCCCACGAAGGTGCCGGCGGTGGTGGTGCACGGCATGGGCACCTGCGAGAAGTCCGCGGCGTAGTAGCCGTAGGTGGAGCCGTTGCCCTTCTCGTAGAACTCGTGCCCGTCCGGGAGGACCACCTTCCAGACGTAGTTGAGGCTCGTGTACTGCGTGGACGAGCGCGACCGGATGACCCCCGTCACGGTGGTGCCCCAGTGCCAAGGCGCCACGGCGGGCACCTCCACGGTCTGCGGCGCCGGAGCCCAGTCGAACGTGCTCGACGGACCAGAGCTGCCGCCCCAGCCGTAGATGAGGAACACGCGGGTGCCCCAGGGCAAATCGTCGTTGCGGTACGTCAGGGTGATTTCCGCCTGCGAGGTGCTGAAGTAGCCACACGTGTTGAGCACCGTGCGCGCCTGCGCCCACTGCGAGCCCGCGAGCGCCGAGGTGGAGGTGAGCAACAGGGAGAGTACGAGCGCGTGGCGCGAGAACCGGGACATGCGGAGACTCCAGGAGTAGGTTGACAGCGTCGCCCCTCTACCAGAGCCGTGGATTCTGAGGGAGTCCTGAGACAACCGCCATCGTCGAGACACGCGGTGGTGTGTTCGAATGTCCGTCCGACACGAGCTGTGTGGCTCGTCGAGCCCGTCCGCGCATGCCCCGCGAGCCGCCCATCGTCCTGCCCGTCCTGCTGCCTCTGCTCCGGCACGCGAACCCGTGGGCGCTGCTGCTGGTGAAGGAGGAGGGCTATCCGCTCTCCACCGCCGCCCTGCTCTCCGAGCGCTACGCCTTGAAGAGCAACGAGAAGCCCTTCGTGAAGGCGCTGCTGGAGCGCAAGCGCAACCTCTGGGTCTTCCGCTGTGACCAGCGCCGCTTCGCGGGGGACTTCGTCGTCGTGGACATGGCGGAGCCGCGCCCCGCCCGACGACAGGTGGTGGTGCTGGACCTGAAGATGGGCGCGCCGCTCGTGCTCGGCGGAGGCGGCGCCGGGGTGCAGCTCGTCCATGCCCGGGACGCGGTGGAGGGCGTCGCGGCACGCCAGGACGTCATCCCTCCCGGCCCCCCGTACACCCTGGCCACGGGCGACAAGGACGTCATGCTCGCCCATCTGGGCGCATGAAGCCGAAGCCGTGTTGGAATGACAGACATCCCGACCTGAAAGACATGGGACTTGACTGAACGGAGTTTCAGTCCCACTCTGGGACGGTGAAAGCCCGCCCCGTCGACAATCCGCCCAACCCCTGGGCGAGCACCGCGGTGGAGTACCTGGACGAGATTCCTCCCGCGAAGCTGGAGGTCTGGGAGGACCACAGCCGCCAGGTCCTCTCCCACAACGACAGCCCGGACGTGGGCTTCGACTGGAGCGTCAATCCCTACCGGGGCTGTCTGCACGCGTGCGCCTACTGCTACGCGCGCCCCACCCACCAGTACCTCGACTTCGGCGCCGGCACCGACTTCGAGACGAAGCTGGTGATGAAGCCGCGCGCGGCGGAGCTGCTCCGCGACGCCTTCGAGCGCCCCTCCTGGAAGGGGGACACCGTCGTCTTCAGCGGCGTCACCGACTGCTACCAGCCGCTCGAGGCCTCCATGCGGCTGACGCGCGCGTGCCTGGAGGTCTGCGCCGAGTACAAGAACCCCGTCGGCATCGTCACCAAGGGCGTGCTCATCGAGCGCGACCTCGACGTGCTCCAGCGCCTGTCCCGCGACGCGCGGCTGTGGGTCAGCATCAGCCTGCCCTTCCACCACGCGGACATCGCCCGCGCCATGGAGCCCTACGCGGCCTCGCCCCAGCGGCGGCTGCTCGCCATCCGCCGCCTCGCGGACGCGGGCATCGACGTGGCCATCTCCTTCGCGCCCATCATCCCCGGCCTCAACGACGAGGACATCCACCGCGTCCTCACCGCCGCGAAGGAGGCCGGCGCCCGCCGCGCCCACTACACCCTGGTGCGCCTGCCCGGCCCCGTGAAGGACGTCTTCGAGGAGCGGCTTCGCGCCAGGCTCCCCCTGCGCGCCGAGCGCGTGCTCCACCGCATCCGGGAGACGCGCGGCGGGGAGCTCAGCGACTCCCGCTTCAAGCACCGCATGCGAGGCGAGGGGCTCTACGCCCAGACCATCCACCGCCTCTTCGAGACAACGGCGCGCAGGGTGGGCCTGCGCACCTCGTACATCACCGAGCCGGCACCGGACACCTTCCAGCGCCCGCCGCGAAAGCCACCGCCCTCGCCCCAGCTCAGCCTCTTCTGAGCGCGCCTATTTGCGTATCGCCTGGACGATGCTGATGAGGATGACCGCCCCCACCGTGGCCACCGCCAACGAGTAGAGGTTGAACCCCGTCACGCCGCGCCCGCCCAGCAGGCTGAACAGGAAGCCGCCAATCATCGAGCCGACGATGCCCGTCGCGATGTTGGCGAAGATTCCCATCCTCGCGTTCGTTCCCTTGATGATGCTCGCGATCCACCCCGCGAGCCCTCCCAGCACCAGCCACGAGCAGATTCCCATGTCATCCTCCTGACCGGCGGGTTGCTATCAGACCCGGCGTCGCCGTGCACCCGGGCCCACACAGGCCACTACGGCCCACGTGCCCACGTATTTCAAGGCCCCACGCCCCCTCACGAAAACGCCCCACGCCTCCCGAGGGAGACATGGGGCGCGTGTACGACACGAAGGCGCGGCTCAGTCCTTGCCGAGCATGCCGTCCTTCAGGCCGCCGTCCACCGGCGACTTGCCCAGCCACACGGAGAACAGCGCGTCGGCGAAGTCCTTGCCCTCCACCGAGATGGGCTCCGTCACCTTGGTGCTCCGCACGCTCGTGCCGGAACCCGGGACGTAGGTGAGGATGATCTCCTCGCCCTTCTTCACGTCCGGAATGGCGTTGGCGAAGGTGTTCAGCCGCTCCTGGAGCGCGGGCAGCCTGTCGCCCGCGTTCTTCTTGAAGCCCTCCACGATGGCGTCGGTGATGCTCTTCTTGTCCAGGTCTCGCAGCATGTACATGCGCACGCGCTTGGTCTCGTCCGCGGACAGGAGCGCGGCGGCGTCCTGGCTCGGGGTCTCCACGTACAGGCCCACCGCGTAGACCTTGAAGACCATCTTCTTGCGCAGGCCCACGCCGTTGAGCTTCAGCTCCTTGCCCTCCACCTTGGCGGTTCCGGGGAACTTCACCCCGGCGACCTCCTGGGCCTCTCCCGGAGCGGCGGAAGCAGGCAGGGCGAACAGCAGGCAGAGCGCGACGGCGGACAGGGTGGCTTTCATGAATCCCTCCAAGTGGGTTGTTTCACGTGCTCCGACGCACACTAGCCACGCGTCTTCACGAAATGCTCCATGAAGGTGACGAGGGTGCGCACATTCTCCACAGTCACCGCGTTGTACGTGGAAACCCGGATTCCTCCAGCGGTCCGGTGGCCCTTGAGCCCCACCATTCCTTGCCGCTTCGCGTCAGCGACGAAGGCCGCGTCCAGCTCCGGCGTGGGCAGGTGGAACACGACGTTCATCACTGAACGCGACGCGCGCTCCACGGGGGCCCGGTAGAAGCCCGCGTGCGTGTCCAGCGCGCCGTAGAGCAGGTCCGCCTTCTGGCGGTTCCACGCTTCAATCTGGCCCAGCCCGCCCACGTCCTTCATCCACGCGAGCACGTTGCGCACCAGGTAGATGGCCAGCGTGGGGGGCGTGTTGTAGAGCGAGTTGTTCTCCGCGTGGACGGCGTACCTGAAGATCTTCGGGATGTCCTTGCGGCCCTTCGCGATGAAGTCCTTCTGGGCCACCACCAGCGTGACGCCGGAGGGCCCCAGGTTCTTCTGCGCGCCCGCGTAGACCAGCCCGAAGCGCGACAGGTCCATCTTCTTCCACAGGAAGTCGGAGCTCATGTCCGCCACCAGCGGCACCGGCCCCGTGTCCGGCAGCGTGTGCCACTGGGTGCCGTAGATGGTGTTGTTGGTGGTGACGTGGACGTACGCGGCCTTCGCGTCCAGGGACAGCTCGTCCTGGCGCGGCACGCGGGTGTAGTGCTTGTCGGGCTGCACCGTCGTCGCCGCGACGCGGGGCTTGCCGTAGTACTTCGCCTCGTCGAGCGCCTTCTCGCTCCACACGCCCGTCATGAGGTAGTCCGCGCTCGTGTCGGGGGTGAGGAAGTTCATCGGCACCTGGGCGAACTGCTGCGACGCGCCGCCGGTGAGGAAGAGGACCTGGTGCGTGGACGGCAGGCCCGTCAGCTCCGACAGCAGGGCGATGGCCTCGTCGTGGACGGCCTCGTACTCCTTGCCGCGGTGGCTGTGCTCCATGACGGACATGCCGGAGCCCTGGAAGTCGAGCAGCTCGTCCCGGGCGCGCTCCAGGGCGGGAAGGGGCAGGCCGGCGGGACCGGGGTTGAAGTTGATGACGCGCATGGCGGACAGGGCTCCTCTTCGAAATGGAACGGCGGGGCCCATTCTTCCTCCCGACGCCCCCCCGGGAGCCAGTAGGAAGCGGTCCGCCCTCGTCCGCCTCCTCCAGGAGCGGCCCCGGGGACGGGAAATGCAGCGTGGCCACCGGGCCGTCCCGGGGGTCTGGAGGTCAGGTGGGTTCCACGGAGGGACTGGCGGAGTGGGTACGGCGCGCGGCGAGTGGGGAGACTTCCGCCTTCAGTGAGCTGTATCGGCGCACCCGCCCCCTCGTGGCGAGGTTGGTGGCGGGGTTCGCCCCGCTGGACTCGGACGAGGTGGAGGACGTCATCCAGGAGTCCTTCGTCCGGGCGTTCCGGGCGCTGCCCCGGCTGAAGGAGCCGGGGGCCTTCGAGGCCTGGCTGTTGTCCATCGCTCGCAACCGGGCGCGCACCCGGCTGGAGCGAAAGGCCCACCTCAGGAGGTTGGAGGACGACATCGCGGACCCGGAGCCGGAGGCGGTGCCGCCCGTGCCGGAGTCCCTGCAGCTCGAGCGCGACATCGAGGTGGTCCGTCAGCTCATCGCCGAGCTGCCCGAGGGCGAGGAGAAGCGGACAGTGCAGCTTTTCTATATCGAAGGGGAGCTGTCCGCGCGTGAGATTGCGGAGCAGATGGGCGTGGGCAAAAGCGCCGTGACGATGAGACTCGAGCGCTTCCGGGGTCGTATCAAGAGAGAGCTGCTGCGGCGAGTGCTCGCCGGTCGGTGGGAGTGAGAGGTCATGAGACACCTGGATGACGAGGCGCTCGGCGCCCTTGCCCGTCGTGAGCCGGACGCGGTGACGTACTTCCGCGAGCACCTGGCCACCGCGTGTGAGGCGTGTGAGGGCTACCTCGCCACCCACTCCGGCCCTGACGTCCTGGACGGGCGGGTGGACGCGGTGCTCCTGGCCCTGGCGCCTCCGCGCCCCCAGGCCCCCCTGGACGAGGTGGGCCTGGCGCGGGTGAAGAAGCAGCTTCGCGCACCGCCCCGGTGGGACGCGCGGCGCTGGGGCGTGGTGGCGGGCGCGGTGGCCGCGGCGCTCGTCGCGGTGGTGGTGGTGCCCCGGGTGCGCCAGTCGGGCGCCGGGGTGGAGGTGGGCACGGACTCGCTGGCGCCGGGCGTGAAGGGCCAGGTGGGGAAGATTGCCCTGGAGCTGGCGGTGGTGGCGCGCGGCGCGGACGGGAGCCTCAGGCGGTTGGACCCGGACACCCAGGTGGCCCCGGGCGACGTGCTGCTCCTGCGCTACCACGCCACCGAGGCGGGCACGGGCCTGCTCTTCCAGCAGCGGGCCGAGCAGGAGCCGGAGCTGTTGGGCACCTTCGTGCTGGAGGCGGGGACCCATGACCTGCGCGACCCCCAGGGCCTGTCGGGCGTCAGCCTGGAGGGGGAATCGGGGCCGGTGACGTTGTGGTTGGCCGCCACCCCCTCGGGCCTGGAGCCCTCGCCCGACGAGGTGAGGCGGGTCCTGGTGGGAGGAGGTGAGCGATGGGAACAAGGCACGCTCGCCGTGACGAGGTTCGACGTGCGCGTGGGAAGCGGCGAGAATCCGCGCTGACCGAGTCACCGTGAGGCCCCTGCTCTCCATCCTGCTGGCGGCGCTGATGGCGTGCGCGACTCCTTCGTCCCTGGGGACGGAGAAGGGCGGCCTCGTGCCGCTGCGGCTCGACGAAGAGGCGCTCTCCAGCGCCTACACGCCCCGGCGGATGGCGCTGCTCGTGGGCATCTCCGAGTTCGACGACCCCCATTGGCGGGGGCTGCGTTACCCATCGAAGGACGCCAAGGACCTGGCCGCGGCGATGCTGGACCCGACGAAGGGCCGCTTCGACCAGGTGCGCGTGCTCACGCGGCCGGAGGAGACGACACGCGCGGCCATCCTCGCCGCGCTCAGGCAGCTCCGGAAGGAGGCGCACCGCCCGGATGACGTGGTGGTGGTCTACTTCTCCGCGCACGGCACGCTGGCGCGCGACGCCACCGGGGAGCTGCGCCGCTTCCTGGTGACGCGGGACGCGTCCTACCGCGCCATCGCGCAGACGGCGCTGTCCATGGACGCGCTGAAGGCGGAGTTCGACGCGCTCTCCAGCCGGCGGCGGCTGCTGGTGCTGGCCTCGTGTCACAGCGGCAACGGCAAGTCGCTGTTGCCCAAGGAGTTGGAGAAGGAACTGTCGGGCATCAAGTCCGGCTTCTACGCGCGGCCGCTGGAGGAGTCCTCGCGGGCTTCCATGGTGTTCGCCGCCTGTGACTGGGGCGAGACGGCGCGCGAGGACGAGGGCCTGCAGAACGACATCTACACGCACTTCCTCGTCGAGGGGCTGGGCGGCGGCGCTGACCGCAACGCGGACGGAGCCGTCACCGCGACGGAGGCGCACGACTACGCGCGCCGGCGCACGTTCGCCTTCACGGAAGGACGGCAGCGGCCGTCGGCGGAAATCCTGGAGGTGGGCGCGGACCCGGTGGTGCTGTCGGGCAGCATCTCCCGCACGGGCCGGCCGGAGCTGTTCTCCTACAACCCGCGCCTGGATGGCTTCACGCTCAAGGTGGACGGGGAGCCGCGCACGGAGCTGCCGGGCGGCGCGGCGGTGGTGCCGGGCAAGCGCACGGTGGAGCTGACCAAGGGTGACGCGGTGCTGGTGCGCCGCGAGGTGGAGGTGGGTGACGGGGAGCGGCTGCCCCTGGAGCAGCTGTTGTCGGAGGCCTTCCCCCGGCGCTCGCTGTCGCTGCTGGGCGGCATGTTCACCTTCGCGGACGCGAGAAGCCGCGGGGAGCTGTTGCCCATGGCGCCGGAGGTGGCGGTGTCGTTGCGGCTGGAGGACCGTCCGCTGCGCGACTTCGGGCTCTTGTTCGATGTCAGCTTCAGCACGGGCCGCCGCTCGCTGCGGCTCCTGCCGGAGGACACGGTCCCCTTCCGCTACACGACGTTCTCCGCCGGCGTGGCGCTCCCCTACCTGTGGCGCTGGGAGCGGCTGACGCTCTTCGCCGGCCCGCGTGTGGCCACCTTGTACCTGGGGCGGTCTTTCGATGTGGAGACGTACGCCGCCGGGCAGAGTTTCTTCACGGTCAGCCCCGGCGTGGTCGGAGGCGTGGTGCTGAGGGTGGGCGAGCGCCTGGAGTTGGTGGGACAGGCGCAGCTCATGCTGACGTACGTGGTGTTGGACGGGAAGGGACAGGCCGTGGGCTTCACCGGCGGCTGGGCCGGTGTGGGGTACCGCTTTTGATGCGCTCGAAACTGCACATCGCGTTGGGAGTCCTCCTGGCCCTGGGCGCGGGAGCGTGCGGCAACCTGGAGAACGCGCCCCTGCGGCTGGGCACCATCGAAGGGGCGCTGTCGGAGTACGACCCGGCGCACGCCCTGGTGTCGGTGGTGGGCGCGCCACAGCTGCGCTCGACGGTGGATGACCAGGGACGCTTCAAGCTGGAGAAGGTCCCCTCCGGGGACGTGGAGCTGTTCGTCGTCGCCACGCGGGAGAAGGCGACGCGGGTGAAGGTGAAGGTCTCCGCCGGCAAGGCGCTCGAGGTCGAGCGCGTCGAGCCGAAGGCCGCGGGCTTCCTGGAGCTGCGCGCGCGGTCCACCCAGGGCGAGCGGGTGGCGGGCGTGGAGGTGACGGTGCTGGGCACGCACCTGGACCAACTGCAACTGGATGGCAAGGGGCGCGTGCAGGTGGGCCCCCTGCCGGACGGGTGCTACGAGCTGTCCATCGTCGGCATGGGGTTTCCGGAGGTGCGCTCCTCGGCGTGCGTCGGCTCGGGAGAGAAGAAGGAGCTGCGCGTCCAGTTGCAGCCCCGCGCGGACCTGGTGAACCGGTGCGCCGCGACGGGCTGCGAGGACGGCCTGGTGTGCGGCCCGGGTGGCCGCTGCGTGGAGTGCGTGGAGGACGACCAGTGCGGCGCGGGCATGTCGTGCAAGGGCTTCCGCTGCAACGCGAATGGCCCCCAGTGCGGCGCGTGCGTGAATGGCCGCAGCTGTGATGACGGCTCGGCGTGCATGCTGCTCGTCGGCGGCGGGCCGACGTGCGTGAAGTCGTGCTCGGAGACGGTGGACGAGGACGACCTCGCCGCGAGCCGCTGCGAGGCGGGATTCACCTGCCAGGCGGGCAACTGCCTGCCGGACACGCAGCGCTTCCTGAGCTGCAGCGCGCTCCTGCAATTCGGCGCGGAGTGCGCGGACGACGAGCGCTGCCAGGGGCTGGGCATGTCCACGGGCCTGTGCGTGGAGCGCCAGTGCACCGTGCCGTGCGTCGAGGACCTGGACTGCCCGGGCGCCTCGCGCTGCGAGGACACCCTCGACGGGCGCGTGTGCTCGGTCCGCGACTGAGGGCCCTGAGTCACCCGCCCGGCGTGAGCACGAGCCCGTCGCGGGAGAGCCGGGCCACCGCGCCGAGGACGTCGGCCTCGGGCATCCCGGTGGCCGCCGTCACGTCCGACGCGGACAGGCCCTCCACCGCCATCTTCAGCACGAGCAGCGTGGGCGGCGTGGCCTCCTGGTAGTACGTCACCAGGTCCACGGGGTGGCGCCACAGGAGCGCCAGCTCCTCGCCGCGCTCGGGCGCCCCGCCCTCCCCCCGACTCCGCACGTGCGCGCAGAGGCGGAAGGTGTGCTCCAGCACGGCCAGGGTGGGGTTCGGCGTCAGCGTCTCCACGCGGGTCGGCGACGGCGCCTGGGACGAGAACACCGCGAAGTCCGTCCACTCGAAGCGCGCGAGCTCTGCGGCGTGGGACGGCAGGCCGTGGGACACGAGCGAGTCCGCGACGAACGCGGGGAAGCTCTCGCCCAACCGGTTCACCTCGTGGTGCCGCGCGGGGCGCGTCAGCGTGTAGCCCTCCACGAGCGAGGTCCATGCCTCCGGCCCCACCGCGCGGCGCAGGAGCGGATAGAGCTTCTCCACCGCGCCTCGCACGTGGCCTCGCACGAAGTCGCCGTAGAGGGACACGCGCCGGGCGGGCACGTCCCACCCCGGGTGCCTCGCGTAGAGCTGCTCGAGCGAGGCCGTGCCGGGCTTCGCGAGGTAGGCACCCATGCCGTCGAAGAAGTGCTTGAGCTCGGGCTTCATCGTCGCTCCGTGTCGCCGAGCACGGCGCGCGCCTGGTCCGCTTCGTCCAGCACGGCCGTCATCGACGGGATGTCCTGGTCCCACTCGATGAGCGTCGACACGGGGCCGGTGCGCTCGAGCACGTAGCGATACAGCGACCACACGTCGTCACAGACGCGGTCTCCGTGCGTGTCGATGATGACGTCGGGGTAGCGCGTGTGGCCGGCGAGGTGCACCTGCACCACGCGCTCGAGCGGCAGCGCGTCCACGAAGGCGCGCGCGTCGTAGCCGTGGTTGAGCGCGTTGACGTAGACGTTGTTCACGTCCAGGAGGAGGCCGCAGTCCGCCTGCTCCACCACGTGCCGCAGGAAGTCCGCTTCGCTCAGCGTGCCCCCGGGCATGTTCGCGTAGTAGCTCGGGTTCTCCAGCAGGAAGGGGCGGCCCACGCGGGCCATCACCTCGCGCACGCGCGGCACGACGTGCTCCACCGCGGCCTCACTGAAGGGCAGCGGCAACAGGTCGTGCAGGTACACGCCGCCCAGGCGCGAGTAGCACAGGTGGTCGGAGAAGAACGGCGCGTCCACGCGCTTCACTAGCGCGGCCAGGGCCGTGACGTAGTCGATGTCGAGCGCGTCCGGCCCGCCGATGTCCAGGCCCACGCCGTGCGGCAACACGGGCCAGCGCTCCACGCACGCGTCCAGCGCGCGCTGGGGACGACCGCCGAGCGACAGGAAGTTCTCCGGGATGATCTCCACCCAGTCGAGCGTGCGCTGCGTGCGCGGCAGCTCCTCGTAGAAGCTCCGTCGCAGGCCGATGCCCGCGCCCAGGGGCTTCAGTCCGTGTCTTCGCGCGTACGTCGCCACCACGGCGGGGGACCTCCTACGGGGTTGATGCGAAACCGGGCGGTGGGAGCGGATGTTCCCACCGCCCGGAGGGGGCCTGGATGCGGCCCGTGACGACTACTTCTTGCCGCAGCCGCCCGCGCCGCAGGCGTGCTCGGTGCCCTTCTCCGGCGTCGCGGCGGGGGTGGTGCCGTCGGTCTTCTGCGCGCCGCAGCCCGCCTCGGCGCCCTTGTCGCCTTCGGCCTTCTGCGCGCCACAGCTGCCCTCGGCGCCCTTCTCCGCGGCGGCCGGCTGGGCCTCGGCGGACTTGGTGGAGGCACAGCCGGTGGCGAGGGAGGCCAGGGACAGGGTGCCGACAATCGCCGCAAGAGCCTTCGCGTTCATGGGGTTGCTTCCTTTCGGTACTGCGTTGAGGGGGTTACTGCTCGAGCGCGCGAGTCATCTGGAAGCGCGATGAGCGCCAGCGTCGTTCTGGACATGGCGGACCTCATCTACGGATGTCGATGAATCGCGGATGCATCCGATACGCAACTTCCCGCACGTGGGTTACACCCACGACTTTCCAGTGCCTCGCGCAGCGCGCTGTCACGGGCCGGCACCAGTTGGATGCCCTCTGCGCCCGTCGTCACGCCCAGCGCTTGTAGCAAACCTTCCTGCTCCACAAAAGCAGGCCGCTCGAGGTGGCGGGCGAGCAGCGCATCGAACAGCGGCCGCCCCGCGACCTCGTCCACCGCCATGCCGAAGGCACCGAAGGTGGACGTGCTCCCCCGCGCCGCGAGCCCCTCCAACACATCCTCCAGGTGGCGTCGGTTTCCAGTGACACGGCGGATTTCCACATCGAGATGCAGGGCGAAGAGCGCGCCGGTCCAATAGGTGCCTGGGGAGAAGTCGCTGTCGGCGACGACCTCCTTCATGGTGCGGGCTTTCGCCACGCCTCGGCCGCGCCCGAAGCCGTCCACCAGCTCGCCCCAGGCGCGCTGGGCGCTTTGTCTTCCCGAGCGGACCTGCGCCATCTCCGTGAGGTAGGTGGCGAGCCCCTCCGACAACCACGGCACGCGCGGGAGGATGGCGGGATGCGCGAGGTGGAGCATCTCGTGGAGCGCGACCCAGTCGCGCTCGAACGAGGCTTCGGTGGCGTCCTGTCCCACGAGCAGCGAGATGCTGGGTGGAGAGCTCCACAGCACCATGCCGAAGAGGCCGGGGCCCTCGCGCCCGGGGACGGGGATGACCCGCACGGTGATGCGGGGATAGGGGAAGGCGCGGCGCACGGTGAGCACTTCGTCCGCGGTCCGCTTCAGCCAGTGGCACACCCGCGCGTCGTCCAGGTGGGTGAAGTGGCCGAGCACCGCGACCTCCAGCACCGCGTCCTGGAGGGACACCTGACACCGTCGCCCGCCGAAGGCGTGGAACCCCGAGTCGACGAGGTCCTCGGCGCGCAGGTGGTACAGGCCGTTGTCATCGGGTTGCCAGGGCAACAGGGCATCGATGCCCTCGACGACGAGTTCCACGCGCAGGTCGGGTGGGGCCAGGTTGGGGCGGATGAGGTACGTGCGGCCCGTGAGGTGCCACGCGTCGTCCTCGGCGCTCCCCGCGAAGAGGTCCGAGCCGTGTCCACGACGACGGGGTTCGAGTGCATAGCGATAGCGCAGGAAGCGGATGTCGCGGGGCAGTTGCACCAGGCCGTCGCGGACCGGGACGTCGAGACGCTCGCCGTCCTCGCGGAATGCGCTGACGGAGTCGACGCCGCCGGGGCGGGTGAAGCGGAAGGTGCGCGGCGTGCCTCGGACGAGGACAACCTCCACGTCGAGGGCGGGCGTGGGTTCGCGGACGTAGGTGAGGTTGTAGCGCAGCGCCGCCGAATCCTTCGCCGCGCGCGGGCGGACACCCCCGAGGCACGACAGCGCCACGAGGCAGAGCAGCGGGAGCATCGAACGGATGCGCGCGTGGGACATCACGGGCGAAACCCTAGCCTGGAGCGAAGCGTGCGCGGGAGCGGCCATCGGCGCTTCCGTGAGAGAGAGTGTGGGCATGACCCTCCGTGGCCGCTCTTCCGCCCCGGCATCCGACGGTGACTGGAGTGAGCCGGACCAGTCGCTCGTGACGGCCTGGCGGCTGGACACGCTCGCCGTGCTGGCGGACCGCCTCCAGCAACGAGGAGACCCCCGCGGCGAACTGATGGCGTTGGATTTGAATCCGAAGCCCGAGGACCGTGGCTGGCGGCATCGGAGGCAGGCGGTGCTCGCCGCGGGTGAGCACGAGGACCTCGCGTTCGACGCATCTGGCGCACTCGCGGAGGCCGTGGAGACGCTGTTGGACCTGGAGGACCTGGGCCGGGAGTTCTTCCCCGAGGGCAACCCCTTTGCGCACGATGGGCTTGGAGCGTTGGAGGCCGCGCTCGGCTCTCCGTTGGACTCGAGCCCCGCCCACTTTCATCTCGTGTGGGGCTCGTAGGCGGAGAGACCAGGCCCCTCATGACTGCGCCGTATCGGACTCACAGGGCGACGGGTAGATTCCGCGCCGTGCATTCCGACTTCATGAGCCTGATGACACGTCTCCTCCGGAAGTCCACGCCATGGTGTCTGTCCCTGGTCCTGCTGACAGCATGCGCGAGCAGCCCGAGCCGTCCCGGACATGGGGACCTGCGCTTTGACACAGAAACTGCGGCGAGGCTTCGCCACGCGGCTGCGGTGTCGAGGAGCGCGACTGGCGCTGCGGCAACCCGAGATGTCGCCTCGCAGCTCATCAAACTCGCACCTGCCACGCTCATCCTGATGAAGCATGACGAGGCAGTGAATGAGCTTGAAGAGCGTCTCGTGGATTGCGCCATCCAGGCGGAACGCCAGATCAATAACCGCTTCTTTGGCGGTCGACCACCAACGCGGAACGAATGCCTCGAAACAGTAGAGGTAGACGCCTGTGGAAAGTCCGTGACCCGCGCCATGCATCTGGGGCAACAGAAGCATGTGCTTGCCCTCAAATGTGCTCGCGAGGTGCTCGACTCATTGTGGCCCGCCCCATTCAGCATCGAACAACGCTATCGCTACTATCCCCAGGCCAAGATTCTCGAAACCATCGGAAGAGCCGAGGAGGCACGCCTCCTTCGCCAGGGGTGTGGACAAGAACTCTGGCGCACCATCAAACCGGATATCGTTCTGCACGAAAGTCACGACTTACTGAAGTCCGCACTCACTCTTGATTTCAAATTCCCCTGCCCGAACACGAATCAGGCCCAATGGACTCGCTACGGCGCATCCAGCGCCTATTCGGGAAAGCGACAGGATGAGATCTATACAGCGGCCCTGGGTGGAAAGACCGTCATCATCTCCCCACGAGAGGGCGTGGTGCCTTGATGAGCGATGAAATCCCTGTCATCCGACTCCACACGAAGAATGGGGAACTCGTGGCCCGCGATGGACTGGTTCTCTCCTTCTTCATCCATCGAAACCATGAAGATGTAGCCCACGCGATATGGCGAGCCTTGCAAATCTACCTTCGTGCCATCCCTCCTCAATCCCTGGGCTGGTATGGCTCTGACGAAGGAGACATGGTTCCACTGGATGATGAGGGATGGGAGCACAACCGCAAGCAAATCCTTGAGCGCTCGTGGGGGACGGCCTGGATTGTCGAGCTGTTCGAGAACGCGGGGGGGGGCGGGAGCTATCAATTCGAATATCACGGGAGGCGCATTGATGAGCCCTCGTGGCCGACGCCCCAAAATCCAGCCACGAGCGTGGCCTTTACCTTCCCCACCGAGTACCTGGTGACACATGGCCCGGAACATTTCCGCACCCTGGCCCTCGAGATTGCTCGTGAGCTTCCGTTCAGCTTTGGGTACGCCAGCCCCGCGATCATCTCCTCATCAGGAGCCTGGTTCTCCCTCCGCAAGCAGGTCCAAGAGGTGCTCCAACGCTATCTGGGACTGGACCTCCCACGTCTGGGAGAGACCAGCCGGAACATCGGAACGCAGGCGCGAGGCGCCTATTGGCTCACGTTCCTGGGCCAGCCGTTGCTCGGTCAGCTTGGAGGTCGCGAGACCGTGGAGCGCCAGCTCGACCTGCCAGGAGTGTCAGTCCAATCCCTAGACGAGGAGCGAATACTGGTCACGTTGGGAGAGCGGCCCGAGGCGCTCGACACCGAAAGGCAATCCATTCCACTCCCCTATCGGGAGATGACACGCGTCCTCGAGCCCTTCCTGTTTTATGAAGAAGAGGTCACCGGGCTGCCGTGGGACCCCATCAGCCTGCGCCTCCGGAACCGTCGCCTCGGGGAATAAAGCGAGGCGATGCGTCCAGGTCTGCTCATCTGACGAGGTTGACCGTCAGGTTTCCGGAGCCGAAGGTCTTCGGCCTCATCACCAGCCTCCGGTCCCCGAACAGGCAGTTCTCCGTGCAGTGATTGAAGCCAATCTGAGGGACGCACGCGGACAGGCCGCTTGTTTGGGTCCAGAGGCCTCCATCGTCGGCCTCGGCGTAGTAGTAGACCGTCGAGGCCTGCGTCCGGAGGACGAACACCTCCTGGTTCAGGCCAATACCCCACCACCCCCGTGCGACATGGCCGCCCGAAGCGCCTCCACAGGCGACCGGATCAGGGAAGGCGATGAAGATCCAGATCGTCGAGCCGTAGCTGTTGCGGAAGCGCAGCTCCCGCTCCGTCGCCAGCAGGGCACGCTCCTGAACCAAAGGGGGCTGGCTCTGGCGAATGAGCCCCGGGGAATCATTCACGCTATTGAGCGCGGTGAGCTCCGGCAGCTGCCCCTCTCGAGCCGTGACTCCAATCGAGGGTCGAGCACCGAATGCCCCGGTCGGGGACAGCTCGGAAGCGACACTCCACCCGTTCGCCCAGGCACCGCTCCCCGCGCCCACTCCCAGCAGCGTACCTGCACGAAGAAAACCTCGCCTGTTCATCGAAAGCCTGCCTGGCTGACGCATGATATTCCTCCCGCGCAACGAAGAATGGGGACTGTCTTTGCCGACGTCAGGGGCTACCGCACAAGCCGTAACTGCAGTTCCACCGGAACGCGAGCGTGGCGTTATACCCACCGCCCGCGTTGTTGAACGTGTCCCATCGATGATTGCGGATGTAGTACTCGAAGCTGCCGCAAGCCACGAGCGGCGGACACGTCGCGTAGCTGCCGCTGTACGCGTAGAACGACCGCCAGTATCCCGGATTGATGTTCCACGAGCCATTCACGGACAGCTCATACGAGAACCAGATCCCCGCGACCGTGCCCCAGGCCTCGACCTTGGCGAATGACGACTTCGAATTCGCGGATGCCCATCCATTCCCGGCGACGTTCAGCCAGCACTTGACGAAGTCCCCACTCGGAAAACAGAAGCTGTTGAGCTGGGATGCATCCCCCGCCGAAGAACGAGGGGCGGGCCCCTCCGCGGCCCACGCGGGAAGCCGAGAGCCACCCGAGTTGTCACCATGTCCCTCCGCCCTGAGCAAGGCCTCGGGCGGCACGGCGCCTCCCGTCAGCTGGCGATAGAGGTCGGCGGAGGAATGGGCGGCAAGCTCCCTGTCTCCCAAGACGCTCCCCTCTCCCAACCGCCCGCTCTCCGAGACGAGGATGCCGTCAGGCTTCAGCTCGTGGAAGTCGACGAAGTGCTCGGGTGCCACCTCGACTCGGGCAATCAGATGATTGAGCGCATCCAGCCTCGGACCCAGTTTTCGCGCGGCGTCCAATGCGGCCACGGGGTCCTCCTCGTGGAGCTCGCGAATGCGCTGGAGGGTCAACCGCGCCTCTTCCTGTGACGAGGGATTCAGGTCCAGGGGCGCCTGCTCCTCCCCTGGAGCGCCGCTGCATCCCGCCGCGAAGAGAACGGCCACCATCAACCAGACTTCCCGCCGAATCGGACACCCGAGCTTCATCGTGTACCTCCGACTCACATGGAATGTGTTCCTCCAACCGCACAGTCAGATAGCGCAACGAATCGCAGACCAACATCCCTAGTCCTAGGGATAGGGATGCATTCTCGTCAGACGCGGAGATGGCGAGGTTGGCCCTGGAAAGAGGGCCAACCCACCCGTTGAATCAGTTGCGGACGATGACGTAATTGAGCGCTGCTCCGAACCAGGTGCCGTCGCCGTTATGCCCCCGGTACTTGTATCTGCCGGGCGCCCGCCACAGGTAGGTATCGGCGACCTGAAAGTAGTTTTCGAAGCACAGAATGGCATTGTCGCCCTCGCTGCCCGGCTCCTCGTAGCCCACGCCCGTGGGGATCACGAGCGCCGACCAGTCACTCACCGCGGTGTTTCCCTGCGTGGCGAAGGTCTGGTTAGAAGAGACGGGGCCTATGACGCTCACGTCGCGCGAGACCAGCAGGTAGTGCGCCTGGCTGCTGTATACGGCCGACAGGCCCTGGTTCGAATAGCGGAACTTGTACGTGGCTTGGGCTTGCCAGGTGGAGTTGTCGATGATCGTGTAGGACGTCGAGAACCGCAGCAGGGAATTGTCGAACTCGGCGCCGACCTCCTCCATGCCGGCCGACGCGGGGCTGACGACGATGTTCCAGTCAGAAACCGACGTCCCCGATGGCACGGCAAGGTTCTGACCATGCGAGAGCGTACCACCGACGCTCAACTCCTTGCGGACCAGCAGATAGTCGACGCTGCCAGAATACCAGGTGCCGGGCCCACTGCTGTTACGATACTTGAAACGAGCCCAGACCGACCACCCAACGGTGCTGAGCGGCGCAGCCGATACCTCGAAGCGCAGGAGGGCATTGTCGCCCTCGGATCCTATCTCATAGAAACCCATTGCCCTGGGAACAACCAGGATGTTCCAGTCGCTGACGCTCGTCCCCGGTGGGGCGGCAATGGTCTGCCCATGAGTCGAAGTCCCCGCGATGGCATTCGCGGCCATCGCAACCGGGGGGGTGAAAAGGGCCAAGACCGCGAGGAGAACAAGACGTATGCGGATAGTCAACACGGTGAACTCGCTGAGCGTGAGGTTGGTCTGACTTGTCGTTGACCAAAAGTGAAGACTGGTCACGCAGAGCGTACCATCGAACTCTGACTGCGCCACCCAGAACACGCATTCACTTCGACGACTGGGAATCAGAATGGACAAGATTACCGCCAGACTGCGAAGCCTCTCCTCGGTGCGGCCAGTGAGCGCGGCGACATTCAAGCCACTCTGGATTTGTGAAGTGAGCGAAATCCTCGCGGCCCTGGCATTGGAGTGACCACCCAACGTCAGTCGCCCTGATTCTTCTCCGGAGCCGCCGCGCCCGCGAGCAGGAAGGCGCGCGCCGCCTCCAGGATTTCATCCGAGAGCGGCGTCGCCTTCGTCGCCCGCGCGAGCGTCATCGCCCCGAACAGGAGCGCCACCGTCGCCAGCGCGCGCTGCCTCCCGGTGACACCCTCCCCACTTGCGACCCGGGCCCCCAGCTCCGCCGCGAGCGTCTCCACGCCCCGCCCCAGCGCCTCCTGCGCCTCGGGCGTGCCCCGCGTCACGTCCGACAACACGGAGGGCAGGATGCAGCCCTCCTCCATGTCGTCACGGTTGTGGCGGTTCAGGTACCGCCGCACGAAGTGACTCAGGAACTCCGCGCCGCGCAGCTCCTCCAGTCCCCCCAGCCAGCGCGAGTGCTGATGCTGGAAGAACGCCCGCACCGACTCCGCGAGCAGCGAGTCCTTCGACGCGAAGTGCGCATAGAAGCCGCCCACCGTCAGCCCGGCCGCGCGCATGACGCGCTCCACGCTCGCGCCCGCGAACCCCTCCTTCCGGAAGAGCGACTCCGCCGCCGCGAGGATGCGCTCGCGCGTGGCCTGCTTGTGCTCGGGTGCGTAGCGCATCGCTGCCCTACTCCCGGCCACCCGGACCCGCGGGCCTGAACACCATGCACGTCGTCGTCCCGTGCGCGTACAGCTTCCCGCTCGCGTCCGTCAGCCTCGCCTGCGCCGTCGCCACCCGCCCCCCCACGTGAATCACCTCGCCCGTGCACGTCAGCTTCCCCGTGTCCTGGGAGATGGCCCGCACCATGTTCACGTGCAGCTCCAACGTCGTGTACCCCGCCCCCACCGGCAACGTGCTGTGCACCGCGCACCCCAGCGCCGAGTCCAACAGCGTGGCCGCCAGGCCCCCATGCACCGTCCCAATCGGGTTGTAGTGGTACTCCCCCGGCTCCACCTCGAACACCGCCCGCCCCTCGGACACCTCCACCGGCGCGAAGCCCATCAGCGCGGCAATCGGCGCCCCCGGCACCTCCCCCCGGACGATGGCGCGCAGGTACTCCAGCCCCGACATCGTCTTCGCCGCCGTCACGCCCTCCCGATAGTCCCGCCACGTCACCGTCCGGGTCCGCGCGTCGCTCTTCGCCTCGCTCATGGCCTCTCCCTCGATGAAATGATGGCCGTCATCGTCCCAGGACCGGACATCCACACGTTCCTCGACAATGAGGCTTGCCAGATGAAATGATACCCATAATACAAATGGACATCGAGTGCACGCCGCGAAGAAGGAGGGCGCACGGACGGCCGGCCCGTGTGTTCTCCTGGCGTGCCATGCAAGGGAGCGGCGGATGCAGAAGCGGCGCGTGGTGGTGACGGGACTGGGGCTCATCAGCCCCTGCGGGACGGGCGTGGAGAAGAGCTGGGAGGCGCTGGTGCGCGGCCAGAGCGGCGTGGGCCCCATCACCCTCTTCGACGCGAGCGCGCTCGACTGCCGCATCGCCGGCGAGGTGAAGGACTTCAAGGTCGAGGACCACATCGAGCGGCGCGAGGCCCGACGCATGGACCGCTTCGCCCACTTCGCCGTGGTGGCCTCCGACATGGCCCTGGAGGACTCGGGCCTGAAGGTCACCCCCGAGAACGCCGAGCGCATCGCCACCATCATCGGCTCGGGCATCGGTGGAATCGGAAGCCTGGAGGAGACGTTCCGCCGCGCGCTGGAGAAGGGGCCGGACCGCATCAGCCCCTTCTTCGTCCTGCAGATGATCATCAACATGGCCCCCGGCTATGTGAGCCTGCGCCATGGCCTCAAGGGCCCCTCCTGGGCGCCCAACTCCGCGTGCTCCACCAGCGCCCACGCCATCGGCGAGGCGATGCGCGGCATCCAGCGCGGCGACTTCGACGTGGCGGTGGCCGGAGGCGCCGAGGCCCCCATCTCCCTGCTCGGCGTCGGAGGCTTCGCCGCCATGCAGGCCTTGTCCCTGCGCAACGACGCGCCCCATGCCGCCAGTCGCCCCTTCGACGCGGACCGCGACGGCTTCGTGCTCGCCGAGGGCTCCGGCATGCTCGTCCTCGAGGAGCTGGAGCATGCACGCGCCCGCGGCGCCCGCATCCACGCGGAGCTCACCGGCTACGGCGCCAGCGCCGACGCGTACCACGTCACCGCGCCCGCCCCCGAGCACGAGGGCGCCCAACGCAGCATGCGCGCGGCCCTGAAGGACGCCGCCTTGCGCCCCGCCGACATCGGCTACATCAACGCGCACGGCACCTCCACGGACGTGGGCGACCTCATGGAGGTCCAGGGCATCCACCACGTCTTCGGCGACGCCGCGCGCTCCGTCGCCGTCTCCTCCACCAAGTCGATGACCGGCCACATGAACGGCGCGGCGGGCGCCGCGGAGGCCGTCATCAGCATCCTCGCCCTCACCCGGGGCCTGCTGCCGCCCACCATCAACCTGGAGCGGTTGGATCCACGCATCGACCTGGACTGCGTGCCCAACACCGCCCGGCCCGCCCAGGTCGATGCCGTGATGAGCAACTCCTTCGGCTTCGGCGGCACCAACGTGTCGCTCATCTTCCGAAGGCTGATCCCCTGAGCCCTGTCCCGCATCATCCCTGTAAACCGCGAAAACTCGTTTACCAACACACGCGAACCGCATGCCGCATCGCGGCGGTAAACACTTGACAAGGTGCGTCGAGCACCGCCCGGAACGCACATCCGCGCGAGAACAAAGTGCAACGATTACATGTGGTTGCACATGCTCGACAGGTATCGGACAGGTGGCAGTTGGCTGTTCCGTCGCCGGCCGCACAGGGGGAGCGCGGTCGAAAAACGCTGATTGCAAATCGGTAAATCGATTTGCAAAGTGGTTGAAAGGGTCCGTGAGGCGCGAGGGCCAGGCGCGCCCTGTGGTGGACCCGACTCAGCCATGAACGACAACGCACTGAACGCCAACGTGGGCCTGAAGCTCCGGGGTCTGCGGCTCGCCCGCAACATCAAGCAGGCGGACGCGGCGAAGGACCTGGGGGTCTCCCCCGCCTACTTGAACCTCATCGAGAAGGGCAAGCGCGTGATGCCCTTCCCGCTGCTCTGGAAGGCCCTTCGCTACTTCGACCAGGACCCCGAGCAGTTCATGTCCACGCTGGGCGAGGGCCGGGTGGACGAGGCGCTCGCGAAGCTGCTCGACGAGCCGCTGCTCAAGAGCCTGGACATCGACCCGGAGTCGCTCCAGTCGCTGTCGGCCGAGCCGAAGCTCGCCGGCACCGTGGCCGCGCTCTTCAACCTCTACAAGAACACGCGCACGCAGCTGGAGAACGTGCTCGCGCAGCTCAACGTGGAGGAGCGCACGCGGACCCAAGGCAGCAGCGCCGGCAACGGCACGGTGCCCGGCGTGCGCTTCGACTACTCGCCCTTCGACGAGGTGAGTGACTTCCTGGAGACGCACCGCAACTACTTCCCCGAAATCGAGGAGCAGGCGGAGGCCCTGCGGCGCGACGTGAGCCTGGAGCGCCAGCTCACCAGCGGGCAGCTGATGCAGCTGTTGGAGAAGCGCTTCGGCTACCGCGTGCTCATCGACGCTTCGCCCAGCGGCTCGTCCGTGGTGCGGCGGCTGGACCCGGAGGAGCAGACACTCACGCTGTCACCGGACCTCACCGAGCAGCCGCTGAAGTTCCAAATCGCCGCGTCCATCGGCCTGCTCATGCTGGACAAGGAGAAGCTGGTCGAGCGCATCCTCGGCGCGGGGCGCACCCGGCACGGCGAGACGACGCGGCTCATCAAGGTGAACCTGGCCAACTACTTCGCCGGCGCGCTGATGCTGCCGTACGGGGACTTCTTCAAGGAGGTGCAGCGCACGCGCTACGACGTGGAGCTGCTGTCGAGCATCTTCGGCTCCACCTACGAGACGGTGGCCCACCGGCTGTGCAACCTGTCGGACCCGAAGCGCCCGGGCATTCCGTTCCACTTCCTGCGCTCGGACATCGCCGGCAACATCTCCAAGCGCTACAGCGGCACCGGCATCCGCTTCGCCAGCGGCGGCGGCAGCTGCGGCAAGTGGGCCGTGCACCTGGCCTTCCTCAACCCGTCCCAGCTCACCCGGCAGTATTCGATGATGCCGGACGGCACCACGTACTTCTGCTTCGCCAAGGTGCAGCTGCAGCCGACGGAGGGCTCCATCGTCAAGGGCACCGCCTACTCCATCGGCCTGGGCACCCACGCGGAGAACGCGAAGTACCTGGCGTACGGTCTGCCCACCAACGACCTGCGCAAGGATGCCATCCCCTCCGGCATCTCCTGCCGCTTCTGCGAGCGCACCGACTGCAACCAGCGCGCGGCGGCCAGCTACCGCTTCGCCTTCGCGTTCGACGAGTACACGAAGAAGGACTGCTTCTTCTCCCCGCTGCTGGGCTACGAGCAGGCCGACAAGGTGGAGAAGGAGCGCCACGTCGGGGGCGCCCACGGCGCCACTGGAAATGGCGGCGGCGCGCAGCCAGGCGTCAATGGCGCTGACGGGAGCGAGAAGCACGATTCGTTGGACAAGGCGGCCCGGCGCCGCAAGGGTGGCGACGCGTGAGCATGCACCCGCCCGAAGACACCGAACGCGCCCATCTGCTGGAGGCGCTCCAGAAGCAGAAGAACCAGCTGGCCACCCTGCGCATCACCGGCACGCCCACCACCGTGGGCCAGGGCCTGGTGAGCCTGGCGGAGCTGCACGGCCTGCTCGAGGACCACGCCGCCAGCCGCCAGTGCTACGAGGAGGCGCTCGGGATGTTCCAGGAGGCCGGCTACAAGCCGGGCCTGGCCCAGGCGTACTTCGGCATGGGCGTGGCCAAGGCGAACTTCGAGGACCACCGCGGCGCGCTGGAGCTCATCGCCAAGGCCGCGATGCTCTTCAACGAGACCAAGGACCGCGAGGGCGAGGCGATGTGCCGCGCCTGCGTCGGCGAGTCCCTGCGAGCGCTGGGTCAGCCCGAGGCCGCCGAGGAGAAGTACCAGGAGGCGCTCATCCTCTACCGCCAGACGCGCAACACCGGGCGCACCGCGCGGCTGCTGCTCGACATCGGCGACATCCGCATGGAGAAGGCCGAGTACGAGCCGGCCCGGAAGCGCTTCCTCGAGGCGATTCCCCTGCTGGAGCAGGGCGACGACCCCGAGGCGCTCGCGCTGGGCCACCTGCTGCTCGGCGAGTCCGAGGGCCTGCTGGGCAACCACGAGGGCGCGCGCTCGCACCTGCTGCGCGCGGTGGAGCTGTACCAGGAGCTGCACGACCACGTGCACGAGGCGCGCGCCCGGTGGGACCTGGGCCTGTCCTGCTACTACACGCAGGACCTGCCCGCGGCCCGGGAGCAGCTGGAGGCCGTGCTGCCGCTCTACGAGGAGCAGGGGCGCATGGACGAGGTCGCCAAGGTGCGCAACATCCTCGCCCACTTCGCCGCCCGGGGCGCCTGAAGCGCCCCACCGCCTCACGGGGTGCCGCGCGTCACGCCTGGATGCCGGCCCCCACCGCCAGGGCCAACAGGCCCAGCACTCCCGCGGCGATGACGGCGTAGCGCCACTCTCCGCGCAGGCCCAGGAGCGTGCCCGCCACGCCCAGCCGCGCCACCGGCGTCACCAGCAGCAGCGACGCCGCCGCCTTGCGAAGCTGGTCGATGGCCACGTGCGTGCTCTCCGAGCCCGGCAGCGCCTCCAGCCCCAGCGACAGCACGAACATGCCGCCGCTGAGCACCGCGCCCACGCGCAGCACGCGGGCAATCCACCGGTCTCCGGCCAGCGCCCTGTCGCGCACGCGCGGGGTGCTCGGCGCGGGTGCCTCCAGGGTGCTCGCGGTGACGGGCTCCGACTCCAGCTCCGGCGCCGTCTCCGCCGCGGCCGGAGCGGACGTCGCCGCCACCGCGTTGTGCGTCAGCCTCGCAGGCTCCGCCATCACCGCGGAGACCGTTGGAGGTTCTTCTCCGTCCGGGTCCTCGCCCCTCACTCCCAGATGCTCGGCCACAGTCCCGCCCCTCCCTTCCACAACATCTGCCCCGCCACCGTCAGCAGCACCAGCGCGAACAGCCGCTTGAGCACCGCCGTGGGGACCTTCGGCATCAGCCGGCTGCCCACATAGGCGCCGGCCAGCACGCCCACCACCAGCGGCGACACCAGCGCCAGCTTGAGGTGCCCGCGCAGCGCGTACGCGGCCACGCTCGCCGCGCCCGTCACGCCAATCATCAGGTTGCTCGTGGCGCTGGCCACCTTGAAGGGCACGTGCATGCCGTAGCTCATCAGCGGCACCTTCAGCGGCCCTCCGCCGACCCCCAGCAGCGCGGACAGGCCACCGGCCACGAACGAGCCGGAGATGCCCAGCGGATAGTTCGTCGGCTGGTAGTCGTCCAGCGTCGCCGGCTCGCGTCGGGGCGAGCGCAGCAGAATCATCTGCAGCGCCACGTAGAGCGTGAACAGGCCGAACACCACCGCCACCATCGCCGGCGCGATGAGCGCCGCGACGAGGCCCCCCGCGATGGCGCCCAGCACCGTGGCCAGCTCCAGCGTCAGCCCCAGCCGGATGTCACTCAGGTGGTTGTCCACATAGCCGGCGGCGGCCGCGCACGAGTTGGCCACCACGCACATGAGGCTCGCCGGCACCGCCTCCTCCAGCGGCAGCCCGAAGCCCAGCACCAGCGCGGGCACGAGCACGATGCCGCCCCCGATGCCGAGCATCGCTCCCAACGCCCCCGCGAGCCCGCCCACCACCATGAGGAGAAGTACCGTCATTCCTCCACGAGGATAGGAGCGGTGAGCCGCCTCGCACAGCGGCATTCCCCGACGGCAGGCAGGCTCGGCAGGACGGTTGCTCTGCGCGCGAAACGCCCTGGCACCGCAGGGCGTGGGGCGGGTGCGTCAAGCCGCTCGAACCCCCAGCGTTCCCTCGGGGAAGGCCTCCAGGAAGCGCGCCCGCGTCCGAGGCGTGAAGGTGCCCCTGGCCATGTAGCCGTGCAACCTCCGAAGGACTCCACGCGCCGACTCCAGCGCACCTTCGACCTCCTGGGCGAAGTCGAAGGTGTCGTTGCGATACAGCTCCTGGAAGGACAGGCGGGCGAAGGCGGGCAGCGCGCGCGTGCGGCCCACGGGGCTGGAGAGGAAGAGTCCGGAGACGTACAGCCCGCGCACCCAGCCATCCACGTCCGCCTTGGAGGGCGCCTGCCCCACGCGCTCCTGCGAGGACAGGCGCACCAGCTCGTAGATGCCCCGGCCGATGCCGCGCCACGGGAAGCCCGGGCTCTTCACCACCTGACACTTCTCGCGCAGCCGGGGCGTGCCGAGCAGGTCCACGCCGTGCAGCTCGCGCAGGTAGAACAGCGTCTGCGCCCACTCGATGTCGCGGTGCGCCGCCAGCGCCCGCTCGCCCCGTCGGCGGTGCTTCACCACGAGCTGGTCGACGATGGGATGCAGCCGGCGGTCCATGCACAGGTGCGTGAAGTAACCGGACAGCAGGGCCAGTCCCGGCTCGGTGCCCACCAGCGCGCCCGTGGCGACGAGCTCCGCCATCTTCAGGCCGAAGCCCACCGGCGCGCGCTCGTGGTACAGCCGCGAGAACAGCGGCATCTCGCGCTCGGGCAGGAAGGCGGCGAGCCCGCCGCGGACGCCCTCGCACAGGGGCAGGTCCGGCAGCGCCGCGCCGAAGCGCGCGTAGGGCAGGTCCTCCGAGAGCGCACGCACCCACTCCGGAGGCAGCTCTCCGGGGTTGGCGGCCAACCGTTCGATGGCGGTCAGATGCATCAGCAAGGTGGGCATTGCCTGACTGCTACCCAGCCCCCCGCGGCAATGCAACGCTCGAATGAAATCCAACGCTTTGCGTGCAACAGGGCGGGCGTTACAGTCCGCGGCCTTTCGTCTTCCCTCATCCGTTCAGGAGTCCATCGGCCCATGAATTTCTCCTTCGTCTCCGGCGACGCCTCCCTTGCGAATGGCGAGCTGCTCGTCATCCCGCTCTTCGAGGGTGAGCTGGGTGAGGGTGCCCCGGCGGGTCTCGTCGCGGCGGACAGCGCGCTGGAGGGCCGCCTGCGCGGCGCCGCCACCCAGGAGGGCTTCAAGGCGAAGGCGGACCAGTCCCTGGTGATGCACACGCTCGGCCGCACCCCGGCGGGCCGGGTGCTGCTGTTGGGCCTGGGCAGCCGCGCGCGCTTCCACCCGGAGGTGCTGCGGCTGGCCGCCGGACGCGCGGCGAAGACGGCCCAGCGGCTGAAGGTGGCCTCGCTCGTGGTGGCGCTCCCCGTCACGGACGCGCAGGCGGACGCGGTGCGCGCGGTGGTGGAGGGGCTGGAGCTGGGCGCGTACAAGTTCGACAAGTACAAGTCCTCCGCGCGCGAGGAGAAGGGCGCGAAGAAGCCCGTCAAGGTGTCCCTGGTGCTGCCCGAGGGCGTGGAGAAGTCGCGCGACCTCGAGGACGCGCTCGCGCTGGGCAAGCGCGTGGCCGAGGCGGCCAACTGGGCGCGTGATTTGGTGAACGAGCCGCCCAACGCGGTGACGCCCACGGTGCTGGCGGAGGCCGCGCGCAAGTCCGCCAAGGAGCACGGGCTGAAGATCACCATCGGCGGCCAGCGCGAGATCGAGAAGCTGCGGATGGGCATGTTCCTGGGCGTCACGGCCGGGAGCACCGAGGAGCCGCGGCTCATCCACGTGGAGTACACGCCGAAGAACGCGCGCGACGCGAAGCGGCCTCCGCTGGCGCTGGTGGGCAAGGCCATTACGTTCGACTCGGGCGGCCTGTCGCTCAAGCCCACCGAGGGCATGGTGGACATGAAGACGGACATGGCGGGCTCGGCCGCGGTGCTGGGCGCCATGCAGGTCATCGCCCAGCTCAAGCCGCCCTTCCCCGTGCATGCCTTCATCGGCGCGTGCGAGAACATGCCGGCCGGCAACGCGTACAAGCCCGGGGACATCCTCACGTCGCGGCTGGGCAAGACGGTGGAGATCACCAACACGGACGCCGAGGGCCGGCTGGTGCTGGGCGACATGCTGACGTGGGCGTGCGAGCACAAACCGTCCGCCGTCATCGACCTGGCCACGCTCACGGGCGCGTGCATCGTCGCGCTGGGCAACTACATCGTCGGCGCCTTCGGCGACGACGACGACACCGTCAACCAGGTGCTCCAGTCCGCGCGCACCGCGGGCGAGGAGATGTGGCGCCTGCCGGTGAGCGAGCTGCAGAAGGACGCGCTACGCTCCGAGGTCGCCGACATGAAGAACTCCGGCGAGCGCTGGGGCGGCTCCATCAACGCCGCGCTGTTCCTCAAGGAGTTCGTCGGCGACACGCCGTGGGTGCACCTGGACATCGCGGGGCCGTCCAACAGCCCCAAGGAGCGCGGCTACCTCTCCAAGGGAGGCACCGGCGTGGGCGTGCGCACCCTGGTCGAGTGGGTGCGGCTGCGCGCGCGGACGCAGGGCGACGAGGTGGCCGAGGCGCCCGCGAAGCCCGCTCGCCAGGCGCGCGGCGCAAAGAAGTCCACGCGCGGCTGACGCACTCCTATCCACGGTCCTCGCGGGCCCCACGCAGGTGTGGAGCTCGCGGCGGCGCTTGCGCGTACCGCGCAGGCGCGTGGCGCTGCGTGAGGCTCGGGCGCGCCAGGCGACCTCCAGCGACGCAGGAAGCTCAGGGACGCGCGGCCTGAGGCACGGTGCCCGGCAGCGGCTTCTTGCGCGCGGCGCTGCGTGCGGCGCGGACGCGCCAGGCGACCTCTAGCGGCCGGAGGAAGCTCAGGGACGCGCGGCCTGAGGCACAGTGCCCGGCAGCGGCTTCTTGCGCTCCGGCAGCGGCCGGATGCCCTGGATGAGGGCATCCACGTTCTGGATGTCACCCGCGGTCGCCAGCGCGGGCCAGGTGGCCAGCATCATCAGCACGCGGCCCTCCTGCCCCTCGCGCACGGCGACGCGGCCGTGCACGCCCTCCCCCACCTGGAAGTCGAAGCCCACCGCCTTGTCCGACAGCGCGAGCGGCACCGGGTCCGTGGTGGTGAAGCCCGGCTGCTGACGCAGGCCCTCCGCGAGCCGCTCGGCGAACTGGGTGGGTGACACCACCTCCGGCGCCACCTGGAGCACCACTTGCGCGTTGGAGGGCGGGTGGCGCAGGACGACGGGAATCGCCAGGCCCTCCGGCGTGCGCTCGTTTGTCACCATCAGGTGCCACTCGTCGCTGGGACGGATGATTTCGAACCCCAGCTCCTCGTCGACGTAGGGCCCGGACACCGACGCCGTCTGCGCCGCCACCGGGGGACCGGAGCCGCCCGTGCCCGGCTCCGTCGCCGCCGCGTCGGCCTTCACGGCCTGGCGCGAGCCACTGCACGCCGTGCCCAACACCAGGAAACCCCACGCCAGCTTCCGCAGAACACCCATGACACGCATCCCCCGACCACCAACGCCGTGGTCGCGAACGTGGCCATGTGGCGCCTGCTAGGCCAGCCCTCCCTGGAGGGTGCGGTAGGTGTTGGACAGCCGCTCGGCCACGTCCGGGGGCAACACGTTGCGCGCGGTGAACAGCGCATAGGACACGATGGCGTCCAGCGCCTCCAGCGTCAGCGCCCGCGCCACGGCCTCCCCCCCAGAGGCCAGGTTCGCCCGCAGCCGCGTCACGTCCACCCGCCCGTCCGGCCCCAGCTCCACGCCGGCGAACGCGTCCTCCAGCCCCGAGGGCGGCGCGTCGAGGAAGCCGCGCATCAGGTCCACGTCCTGCCCCGCGTCGCGCAGCGCGCGGTGGATGAGCGACAGCAGCAGGTTGTAGCGCTCCTCCGCGGACAACAGCTCCCACGCCATGCCCTCCACCGCGGGCGGAGGCGGCACGGGAGGCGCCGCGGGCTTCACCTGGAGGTGGCCGTCGCGCACGCACTCCTCCAGCCACGTGAAGAACGTGTGCGCGCCGCTCTCGCGCACCAACCGCAGCTCGCCCACCGTCGAGCCGGAGCCCATCCGCTGGAAGAAGCGCTCCTCACCCGCGCGCGCGCCAGCAGGGCCCACCTCCACGCACGTGTCGTCCGGATAGCGGCGCCTGAGCCGCGACAGCTCCTCCGAGCGCTTGATTCCGGTGAGCACCAAATCCCGGGTGCGCTCCGGCAGCTTCACCACGTCCGCCATGGGCGCGGGCCCCTCGACGAACAGGAAGCTGCCCTCCGTCAGCTCGAAGAGACTCAGCACCACCTCGCGCACCACGTACGTCATGGCGCTGTAGAGGTTCGCCTCGGAGACCATGCCCTCGGACGTGAGCACCTGGCCGATGCGCCGCGACGGCGTCACGCGCGAGAGCGCCTGCGTGAGCTGCGCCTGCGTCACCAACCCCAGCCGCACCAGCACCGCGCCCAGCCGCTCCCAGCGCTCCGTGGACGTGGCGAACACCACCTGCCCGTCCCGGAAGGACACCGTCCTGCGAACGGCGCCGTGCTGCACGGCCAAGAGGCCGCTGCGGATGCCCGTCAGGACGTGGGCGAAGACCTCCTCCACGGACAACGTCCCGAGCGTCCCGGCCAGGAAGCCGGCGAAGCCCGAGGGCTCATGGAGGAGCACCATCCCCTCCGGCCCGTGGAACCAGGCCGAGAGGGGACGGGAGGAGGACAGGCCCTGGGAGAGCGACTTCTCCAGGTCGAGGGAAGCCGCCTCGCCGCCGAGCCGGGGCGTGGCCTTGGGTTTCTGGGCCACCGCCCGTGTCCTCCGTGCGTCGGGATTACTTCTGCGCCGTCGGCTTCAGCTCGGCGTCGATGATGCTCTTGAACTCCTCGAACGGCTGCGCGCCGGAGAGCATGACGCCGTTGATGAAGAACGCCGGCGTGCCGCTGACGCCGACCTTCTGCGCGTCCGCCATGTCCGTCTTCACGATGGTGGCCTTCTCACCGGAGTCCAGGCACTTGTCGAACTTGGCCTGGTCCAGCTGCAGCTCGCCCGCGTACTTCTTGAGGTTCTCCACCTGCAGGGCGCTCTGGCTGGCGAACAGCTTGTCGTGCATCTCCCAGAACTTGTTCTGGTCCGCCGCGCACAGCGACGCCTCGGCGGCCTTCTGCGCCTCCTTGTGGAAGTCGAGCGGGAACTGGCGGAACACCAGCTTCACCTTGCCGTCGTACTCCTTGAAGACCTGGTCCACGGCGGCGTTGGCGCGGCTGCAGAACGGGCACTGGAAGTCGCTGAACTCGACGATGGTGACGGGCGCGTTGTCCGGACCCTTCGACGGGCCGGTGGCGGCCACCTGCTTGCGCTCGGCCGGCGGGCGCGGCGGCTCGGGCAGGGTGATCTGCACGTTGGCGTTCTTGCGCAGCTCCGCGAACAGGGCCTGGGCGCGCTCCTGCTTGGGCTGCTGGGTGAGGAAGTCGACGATCTGCGGCTTCATCTGCTCGAACGTCGAGCCGGGGGGCAGCTGGCCCTTGGCGCCGTCGAAGACCTCCTTGATCTTCTCCTCGGTGGGCGCCTGGACCTTGTCGTCGATCTCCGCCTTGAGGAACTGGTCCTGGGAGATGCCGCGCTTCTTGGCCTCCGCGTCGACCAGCTTCTCGGTCACCATGCCCTCGAGGCCGCGCTTGCGCAGCTGGAACTTCTGCTTCTCGAGGTTGGCCAGGGGCTCCGAGACGCGCTCGTTGAGCTCCTTGTAGGTGATCTTCTGTCCGTCGCCGAACGTGGCGACCACGGTGTCCGGGGTGGGCTCACCCGGAGTGGCCGCGGCGGCGGCGGGAGCCTGCGCGGTGGCCGGCGCCTTCTCCTTGTTGCAACCGGCGGTGAACGAAGCCGCCAGCAGCGCGGCGAGGATGACGGGGGTTGGACGCATGGGCATAAGCCCGCGACTTAGTCGAGGCAGCCCCGACCTGCAAGGAAATGCAAGACGCCCTTTCAGGCGACGAGCGGCTCCAGCTCCAGCGCGCCAGCAAGCCCGGGCAGGCCCAGCTCCAGGCCCTCCACGTCGCGGCGACGCGCCGGGACAATCTCATAGCAGCTCGGGTCCGACAGGACCTTGCGCACCAGCTTGTGATTGAGCGCGTGGCCCGTCTTGTAGGCCGTCAGGTGGCCAATGACAGGCCTGCCGAACAGAGACACATCACCGATGGCGTCCAGGATCTTGTGACGCACGAACTCGTCGGTGAAGCGCAGGCCCTCGGGGTTGAGGATGGAGACCTCGTCCACGACGATGGCGTTGTCCAGCGAGCCGCCGCGCGCCAGGCCCAGGCTCTTGAGCTTCTCCACGTCGCGCAGGAAGCAGAACGTGCGCGCGCGCGAAATCTCCCGCGAGAAGTCCCGGTCGCTGAAGTCCAAGTCGAACGCCTGGCCCTGGATGACGGGGTGCTCGAAGTCGATGGTGCAGCTGATGCGGAAGTGGCGCGACGGGGTGAGCGAGGCCTGCTTGTCGCCGTCCACCACGGACACCGGCTTCTTGATGACGAGCAGCTCCTTGGGCGCGTCCAGCTCGCGGACGCCCGCCTCCTGGATGAGGGCCGCGAACGGGGCGGCGCTGCCGTCCATGATGGGGACCTCCGGGCCGTCCAGCTCCACCCGGGCGTTGTCGATGCCCATGCCCGCCATGGCCGACATGAGGTGCTCCACCGTGGCCACCTTGGCGCCGTCGCGGCCCAGCGTCGTCGCCAGCACCGTGTCCACCACGTACTCCGCCAGGGCGGGGATGCTCACCGGCCGGGGCAGGTCCGTACGCACGAAGACGATGCCGTGCCCCGCGGGGGCCGGACGCAGCGTGAGCGTCACCTTCGCGCCCGAGTGGAGCCCGATGCCCTGGAGGCTGGCGGTCTTCGAGAGGGTGCGCTGGTTGTAGGAAGACGGGGGCATGTCGGTGTCGCCTCGTGGCTGCTCGTGCTGCGGGACTTCCGAACGGTCATCTGGCCAGATGGCGCCGGAATCGTTCAACAGTGGTCTGACGCGACGCGCAGATTCAGCAAGTGGCATGCCACGACCGCGTGACATCCCGGGGGCCTCCGAGGGGTCCTTGAGTGGCTCGAACCCGTTGGAATGGCTGGTCTTTTTCTGACATCGCGGTGGGTGCCCCTCGTGGCCAGACACCCGCCCCCCGTTGGAGGCCCGGTGAAATCGCCCGAAACCGTGACATTGGTGTCCGGGATTCCATCACCGCCTCCGCCGCCGCCCATCACCGTGACGCGCTTCGTAACGAAGCGTGTCTTCCATGCAACACGGGGGCGTCCATAGCGCAAGGAACTGGCTGGAAGCAAACACGCCCCGTATGAGCACCCGTCGTGGGGGCTTGCGTCATACGGTGCGCGTGGGCGTGGGTCCTCGCAACCCCGTCCTGAGCGGCTCAGCGGGGCGCGGGGGCCACGAAGCGGTCCCTCAGGGCCTCGGCCTCCTGGCGGTCGAAGCCCCTGCCCTGCAGGAGGGTGCGGCGGCTGACAGCGTGGAAGGTGGACTCGAGCGTCTGGCTGAAGCGGCGCAGGTCCTCGGCGAGGCGGGAGCGGATGCCGGGGCCCTCGGGCGGCCAGGGCAGCTCCACCAGCAGCGCGGTGAAGCGGTCGAAGGCGTCGTAGTCCGCGTAGCGCAGCAGCTGGTAGCCGCCGTCGTGGAAGTAGCCCAGGAAGCTCTTGAGCGCGTCCAGGGCGCGCTCGGCGGCGGGGACGTCGTCGGCGCGCAGGTGGCCCTCGGCGGCGCGGCACAGCTGGGCGTAGACCCACAGGTCCTTGCGCAGCCGCAGCGCGGCGTCCTGGGGGCTCACCAGGTGGTCGAAGACGCCGTCCGTCAGCCCGCCGTTGGGCGCGAGCGACTCCACCAGCGCGACGACCTGCGTGCGCAGGAGCGTGGTGAAGGCGGCGGCGGCGCGCTGGGGCGCGTCCGGCTCGCGGTCCACGTGGGCGAGCACCTCCCGGCCGATGCGCTCGGCCTCCTTGGCCAGGTCCCGCGCGGCCCTCAGCGCGGCGGCCTGGAGCGCCTTGGAGCCCGCCCTGGGGGACAGCTCCGCGTGCATCCACGTGGCCAGGGCGTGCGTCTCGCTGCGCACCAGGGCCAGCAGCACCCGGACGCGGCGCGGCACGGGCGGCGTCCCTTCCGCGTCCACGTAGGACAGGTAGTGCAACAGCCGGAACAGGCCCAGGAAGGCGGTGGCGAAGGCCGTCCGCGGCTCCTCTGACATCTGTGACAGGGTGTCCAGGATGCGCACGGAGCGCAGCCGGTCGTACTCGACGCGGAACTCCAGCGGGCGGAAGGGCCGGAAGTAGCGGTTGAGGACGATCTCCTTCAGCGCGAGCTTGCCCAGGTCCTGGAACAGGTTGAGCCGCGCGGTGGGGAGCTGGAGCAGGTGGTCCAGGAGGTTGCGGAGCGCGTCCAGGTCCTCTCGCAGCACGAAGAGGCTCTCCGGGGCGGTCTGCTGGTCCAGCTCCTCTTCGATGAGCGCGCGGCGCACCCGGTCGTCGGCCAGCTGGGTCTCCACGTACTTGCGGAAGACCATCTTCTGGTCGCTGTCGGGGTCCTGCAGGTGGCGGGCGACGCGGATGGCGCGGTCCATGGCGTCGCGCACGTCCACCAGCTCCTCGTGGAAGTCGCGGGTGACGAGCGGCCGGTCCTTGGCGTCCACCACGGCGGTGAGGTTGAGGTAGCGCTCCACCGCGCGCAGCAGCATCTCGAACTCGAAGAGCAGCTCCTCGCGGCCATCCACCGGCACGCCGCGCAGCCAGCGCTCGCGCTCGGCTAGGAAGCCCGCGCGTGACGTCTGCGAGGCCCGCATCAGGTCCGCGTAGAAGTCACGCGCGACGCGGAGGGTGGTGGGTCCGGAGGCGGGAGACGCGGGAGAGGTGGCCTGGCTCATGGCTCGCGGGAGGTCAGAAGAGGCTGCCCTGGGGCGTGGGCGGTGGCTGCTTCTTGAAATACTGGTAGGTGCGGTGCGTGGCCATCCGGCCCCGGGGCGTGCGTTGGAGGAAGCCCTCCTGCATGAGGAAGGGCTCGTACACGTCCTCAATCGTATCGCGTTGTTCGCCCACGCTGGCGGCGATGGTCTCCACGCCCACCGGGCCCCCACCGAATTTGTCCAGGATGGTGAGGAGAATCTTGCGGTCCATGGAGTCCAGGCCGCTGGCGTCCACGCCCAGCCGGTCCAGGGACTTCTTCGCCAGCTCCAGGGAGATGCGGCCGTTGCCTTCCACTTCGGCGAAGTCGCGCAGCCGGCGCAGGAGTCGGTTGACGATGCGGGGCGTGCCGCGCGAGCGCGTGGCCACCTCGCGCGCGGCGTCCCTGTCCAGGGGGATGCCGAGGATGCGCGCGGAGCGGTGGAGGATGAGCTCCAGCGCCTGGGCGTCGTAGTACTCCAGGCGCTCCTGAATCTGGAACCGGTCACGCAAGGGCGACGTGAGCAGGCCCGTGCGCGTGGTGGCGCCGATGAGCGTGAAGGGCGGCAAGTCGATCTTCATCGCCCGGGCGGCCGGCCCCGTGTCGATGGTGATGTCCAGCCGGAAGTCCTCCATCGCCGGGTAGAGGTACTCCTCCACGGCGGCGTTGAGGCGGTGGATTTCATCGATGAAGAGGACGTCGCGCGCGTTCAGGTTGGTGAGCAGACCGGCCAGATCCCCCTTGCGCTCCAGCGCCGGGCCGCTGGTGACGTGGATGCCCACGCCCAGCTCGTTGGCGATGATGTGCGCCAGCGACGTCTTGCCCAGGCCCGGGGGCCCGGAGAACAGGCAGTGGTCCAGCGCGTCGCCCCGGCTCCTGGCCGCCTGCACGTAGACCTTGAGCTTCTCGACGACGGAGCCCTGCCCCACGTACTCGTCGAACGAGCGCGGACGCAGGGAGGCCTCGAGCCGGACGTCCTCCGGGAGGACCTCTTCGGAGAGAGTGTCGGACTTCCTCGCCATGACCATGTGACCCTATACAGGAAGGCCGCGCGTGTCGCCCACATCCTCGGAGCAAGCCCCCCGGGACGCCCCGGAGACCAGCCGACCGGCGAGCGGGAGCCCGCCCCGGACGCCCGTCGACGCACGGGCGCCCTCTGCTCGCGGTGAGGCCGCCCGGCAGGCGCGCCTGTGGACTGGCGGACGCTCGTGAGAAACACGTCCCAGGCGACTTGGCGGGACGGCCCGGGGGCGCGAGAACATGCCCTCGCGAATCACCTTTCCGGTCGCCAAGGTCATCGACCTCTCGCAGTCACGGTGAGCCCATGAGCCAGAGCCCCGCGTTCCGTCCCCTGCCCTTCCTCGCCGAGGCCCACGCCGAGACGCTGCCCGGCCCGCGCCTCCAGAAGCTGCGCCGCGCGGCGCTCCAGGCCCGCGAGCGCTTCGTCCAGGAGGGCCCGGTGGCGGCGGTGGCCACGTGCGAGCTCGTCACCTTCCCCTACCCGTCGCTGTTCGCCTTCAGCGGCGCGGCCAGTTCGCCGGCGCCCTACGTGATGATGACCCACCGCATGCAGGTGGTGCAGTTCGTGGACGCGAACGGCGAGCGGCGCACGCTCCTGTTCAACCCCTCCGACTACGAGCGGGGACAGGCGGCGCCCTTCTACCGCTCGCTGCGGGAGCGCTACGGCGCGTTCGTCTCCGACAAGGTCATGTCCACCCAGCACGGCACGGTGCAGAGCCACCTGGCCTCGCTGGGGCTGACGCCCGGGGACGTGGACTTCCTCGCCTTCGACCACCTGCATATCCAGGACTTGCGCGGGTGGCTGGGCGGTGACGGCCTGTCCGCGTACTTCCCGCGCGCGAAGCTGCTGGTGCAGCGCGCGGAGTGGGAGATGGTGAAGGACCTGCACCCCATGCAGTCGGTGTGGTTCGTCCCCGGCGGCGCGGACATCCCCGAGGAGCGCGTGGTGCTGCTGGACGGGGACACGTGGCTGGGCACGGGCGCGGCCATCCTGAGCACGCCGGGGCACACGCGCGGCAACATGTCCCTGGCGGTGGCCACCTCGCGCGAGGTGTTCGTCACCAGCGAGAACGGCGTGGCCACGGAGAGCTACACGCCGCTGCTCTCCGCCATCCCCGGGGTGCGCCGCTTCGCCGAGCACATGGGCTGGGAGGTGGTGCTCAACGGCAACAGCCGCGAGGACTCCCTGCTGCAATACTCCTCCATGGTGGTGGAGAAGCTCTTCGCCGGGCCCTCCGCGGTGGAGGGCGCCTTCGTGAACTTCCACCCGTCCTCGCTGTTGACGTCCCACCTGCTGGCGCCGGGGCTGTCGCCCACCATCGTCCTGCCCGCGCCCAACTTCGGCGACGTGCGGCCCACGCCCGCGAGCCGCCGCGCCGCCTGAGGGACCTCAGCAGCCCTTCCCACCCTGGGGGCCCGCGCACGACCACGCGCCGTGGAGCGGCAACACCCAGAGCGCCTCGCCCACGGCGGCCTCGTTGGCGAGGAAGAACACGTCGCGGCCCGAGCGCACGAACGAGCGGGGGTTCGACGACGACGCGCCGGGGGCGATGTCCGTCATCCGGCGCGTGTTCCACAGCCAGCCATCGCTCTTCCACGCCTCGCGGCCATGCGCGGCGGTGGTCGCCGAGAAGAACAGCCAGCCGTCCTGCGCCACCAGCTGCCGCGGCTCGCTGCCCTCCGGTCCCCACTGGAGGTCCCAGACCATCCACGTGCCCAGGGCCGTGCCGTCGCTGCGCCACAGCTCGCGCCCGCGCCAGCCGTCCTCCGCCGCGAAGTACAGCACGCCGTCCATGGCGACCAGGTCCGAGGGCAGCGAGCCCTTCGGCCCCGGCCAGATATCCCGCACCATGCGGGTTCCCTGCGTCGTGCCGTCGCTGCGCCACAGCTCGCCGCCGTGCCGCGTGTCGCCCAACTCGCCATAGTTGCCGTCCGAGCCCGCATGGAAGAACACCTGGTCCCCCAGCGCGGTCAGCTCCGAGGGCGCCCCGCCGCTGAAGTCGCGCACCTTCGTCGCGACGGCCTGACGCCCCGCCACCACCCACAGCTCCACGATGCCCTCTCCCGTGTCGCGCACGAAGAAGAGCCGACGCTCCACCGCCGTCAGCGAGTCGAACACGCCCACGGCCGAGCGGAACACCTCGCGCGTCTCGCCGCTCGGCTCGACCACCCAGAGCACCGCGGCCTCGGCGTCGTAGGAGACCAGCGCGAGCCGCTCACCCCAGGCCGTCAGCTGCAACACGTCACTGCCGGGGATGAACGCGTGCACCCGCCATGTGCCGGACGCGGTGCCGTCCGTGCGCCACAGCTCCTGGCCATTTCCCGGCGCCTCCGCGAGGAAGTAGACCTGCGTGCCCACGCGGGTGAGCGCGCGCGGCGCCGAGCCCCGCTCGCCCGGCCACACGTCCAGCACCCGCACCGTGCCCGCCTCCGTGCCGTCCGTGCGCCACAGCTCCGGCCCCTGCAGCCCGTCATCCGCCGCGAAGAGCACCCAGCGCCCCAGCGCCGTCAGGTAGCGCGGCACCGAGCCCTGCGCTCCCGCCCGGATGTCCTTCACCAGGCCCGCGCAGCCACCGCCACCCGGGCTGCTCCACAGCTCGCGGCCCTGCTCCTGCGAGTCCGCGCTGAAGAACAGCCGGTCCACGCCGCGCACCAGCCACTCCGGCTTCGTGCCCGAGGGCATCACCCGCTCCGACGCGCAGGCGCGGCCCGCCGCCACCACCTCGGCACGCGCGGACTCCACCGCCGCCTCGCCCTCCGCGTCGACGCCTTCGACCGCGGGACCACACCCCACCGCGAGGAGCCCTCCCCAAAGAACGGACACGAGCACCGGGATGCCACGCCATGCCTTCATGTGAGCAACTCCTTGTCCTGCGTGAGGCCGCGACCCCACCGCTGTGGCTGGAAAGTGTCACCAGTGGCGGAACTCGCTACTCACCGAGGGAACCGGGAGGCTCAGGGTGTCCGCCATGCTGCGACGTAGGCCAACAGGTGCCACGCGGAGGACACCGGGCCCGTCGGACCTCGGACCGTTTCGATTTCTTAGAGGAGAAACGGTTGTGCGGGCTGTCCAGGGAGGTCTTGAATTGGCCTCCCGGCTACACCCGGGGACGAGGCTGTCCGGAAGGCATCAGCCCCCTGCCCGGAGGGACTTGAGGGCTTCGCGGAACAGGTCCTGGAAGGAAGCGTCGGCGCCCAGCCGGCCGGTGGCGAGCTCCGCGGCCTTCTCCGCCTGCGGGGGCTTGTAGCCCAGGTTGAGCAGGGCGGAGACCAGGTCGGACTGGGTGGCGCTGGCGGGTGCGGGGGCGGTGCCCCGGGAGACCGCCTCCAGGTGGACGTTCTTCATCTTGTCCTTGAGCTCCAGCACCAGCCGCTCGGCGGTCTTCTTCCCGACGCCGTGGATCTTCGCCAGCCGGGCCACCTCCCCGCGGGACAGCGCCGCCACCAGCTCCGGCACCTCCATGCCGGACAGCACGCCCAGCGCCATGCGGGGGCCCACGCGGGAGACGCCGTTGAGCAGCAGGAAGACGTCCTCCTCGGCCTTGGAGAGGAAGCCGAACAGCTCGAAGGCGTCCTCGCGCACCACGGTGCGGATGCGCACCTCCACCGGCTGGCCTTCCGGGGGCAGCTTGCCCAGCGACAGGGTGGAGAGGTTCACCCGGTAGCCCACGCCCTGCACGTCGATGACGGCGTCCTCGGCGTCCTTCTCCAGCACCACTCCCCGCAACCGAGCAATCATCCCGCCTCCGGACGCCGATAGGACGGCGCCAGCCTGTCCGCGAGCAGCGCCGCGGCGCCCTTGCGCTTCTTCGTGGTCGGGCCCGCCGTGGGAATGGCGGACCGGCCGTGATTGAGGTGGCACAGGGCCACGGCCAGGGCGTCGCTCGCGTCCGCGCGCCCCAGGTCCACCGCCTGCAGCCCCAGCAACGTCTTCACCATGCGCGACACGGCGTCCTTGCCGTCCGCGCCGCCGGCGCCCACCGACTTCTTCACCTTCGCGGGCGGGTACTCGAAGACGGGCAGCGCCACCTGGGCCGCCGCCAGCAGCGCCACGCCGCGCGCGTGTCCCAGCACCAGCGCGCTGCGCGCGTTGCGGAAGGTGAACACCCCCTCCACGGCCACCGCCGCCGGACGGAAGTGCGCCAGCTGGGCGCTGAGCGCCGCGTGCAGCTCCTTCAGGCGGAAGGCCAGGGGCGCGCTCTCGTCGACCTTGATGACGCCGTGGCCCACGTGCACCAGGCGGCCCCGCTTCTCTTCCACCACGCCGTAGCCCATGAAGCGACTGCCGGGGTCCACACCGAGGACGCGCACCGTTGACTCCGTTCCACCCGCCGCTACTGCGACAAGGACTCCATCAGGGACTCCTCGATCTCGAAGTTCGCGTGCACGTTCTGCACGTCGTCGTTCTCGTCGAGCGCATCCATCAGCTTGAGCATCTTCCTGGCGTTGTCGCCGTCGAGCTGGAGCGTATTCTGCGGCAGATACACCCACTTCTGCTCGCCCAGCGGAAGGCCCCCGGATTCCAGGGCCGTGGCCACCGTGTGCAGGTCCGCCGGCGCACAGCGCACCTCGAAGCCTTCCGCGCCCTGGGGCACCACGTCCTCGGCGCCCGCCTCCAGCGCCTTCTCCAGCACCGTGTCCTCGGAGGGGCCCGGCTTGACGGTGACGACGCCCTTCTTCTGGAACATCCAGGCCACCGCGCCCTCGGCGCCCAGGTTACCGCCGTGACGGCCGAACGCGGAGCGCACGTCCGCGGAGGTGCGGTTGCGGTTGTCGGTGACGCACTCGACGAGCACGGCCGCGCCGCCGGGGCCATAGCCCTCGTACATCACCTCTTCGTAGCTCTCCCCTTCCAGCTCACCGGTGCCCTTCTTGATGGCGCGCTCGATGGTGTCCTTGGGGATGTTGGCGTCGCGGGCCAGGCCCAGCGCCACGCGCAGGCGCGCGTTGCCAGCGGGGTCTCCTCCTCCGAGCCTCGCGGAGACGGTGATCTCCTTGATGACCTTCGAATAGAGCTTGCCCTTGGTCGCGCCCATCGCGGCCTTCTGGCGCTTGATCTTCGACCACCGATTGTGACCGGACATGGAAGGTGTCGCCTCGTGGCGGCCTTGTCTCCCAGCCCGGGGCGCGGAGTCAAACCTCTCGTCGGTCCGCGTCCGGTTCCGTCGCGCTGGCCCCGGGCTCCACCGAGGGCAGGGGCTCGAAGAAGCCGGGCACGTCGCCCGAGCCCACCCCGCGCTCACGCTCCTCCATGAGACAGGCCGGGACGAGCACGCCCAGCGCGAACAGCCGCGTGGCCGCCTCGTACGTCACCACCTCCGGGAAGTCGCACTCGAGCAGCACGGCGCGCACCGTGCGTCGTCCATCGAACAGCCGCACCAGCACGCCCACGTCCTCGGGCAGCGTGGAGAGCTCCCGCGCGAGCCGCGCGAAGTCCACCGTGAGCCGCGACGCCAGCGGCAGCCCGCGCGCCCTGAGCGCCTCGAAGCGCTCCAGCGCCGGCAGCACCGTCTCGCACAGGTAGGCCCGGTCCATGGTGAACGAGCCCTTGTGCAGCTCCGGCCCCAGCGCCACCGCGTAGTCGCCGTGGGCGAAGCCCAGCATCCTCCGGAACGCGAGGCTGCCGCGCACGCCGTGGAACAGGGCGTCCACCACCAGCCCGTGCCGGAACGAGAACCAGCCCTCGCCCTCCGCCAGCACCACCCGCCCGGAGCGCACGCCCGACAGCAGCGCCCGCGTCACCTTCGTCAGCGGCAGCCGCGCGGTGTGGGACTCGAAGGTGGACTCGCCCGTGGCCCGCTCCGACTTGAGCCTCGCCAGCGCCACCACGTCCTCCACGTCCACCGGCCGCGCCAGGTAGTCGTCCGCGCCCACGCCAGCGGCCAGGTCCCGGTGGAACTCCTCCTCGCGCCGGGCCAGCAGCAACACCGGCACGCGAGAGGTGCGCGCGTCCGCGCGGAGCTGTCCGCACAGGCTGAAGCCGTCACCGTCCGGCAGCTCCACCTCGGCGATGACCAGCCGCGGCAACGGCTCCTCCGAGGCCAGCGCCTCCAGCGCGCCGCGCACGTCGCCCACCAGCAGCGCCTCGAAGCCCGCCTCCACCAGGGCCACCGCCAGCGCCGACTGCGCGGGCGCGTCCGAGTCCACCAGCAGCACCCGCGCCCGGCTCCGCCCTCCGCGACGGCGCGAGCCCACCTCCGAGGGCACCGGGTCCTCGGAAGGGCTCGACAGGGGAAGATGAGGAAGCGCGGCAGCCATGGATAACGAATTATTCCAGCGAAGTTCGACAACTTCGCAACCTGGACACAAGTCCTCGGAATCGTTGGGTTTCCGTCACCTCCCCGGCGCGGTAGGGTGCGCGGCATGACGCGCTCGAGCCCTCGCTCCGTCCTGGTGTCCACACTGCTCCTGGCCTCCGCCGCCTTTGCTCAACAGGGCGCCACCGGGCAACCGGGGGAGGCGGGTTCGGTCAGCGTGGAGCAGACGGCGATGGAGTCCGCAGAGGACCGGCTGGGCGCGGTGATTGCGCCGGTGACGCTGCCAGCCGGGGTGACGGCGGTGTACGGCTACGCGGGCGCGCCGGAGCTGGGCGTGGGCTTCCGCCAGGGCCTGTCGTTGCTGGAGCTGGAGGCGCGGGCGCGCTTCAACTGGTTCCAACTGTCCGCGGCGCTGGAGCTGGTGGGCCGGGTGAAGGTGATGGACAACGGCACGGTGTCCATGGCGCCCACGCTGGGGCTGGGCGTGGTGCTCAACTCCGGCTCCACGTACATGGACGACCAGAACTTCTCGGGTGTGCTCTTGCGCCTGTCGCCCGGGCTGGTGGTGGGCTGGCGGGTGGCGGAGACGGTGACCCTCCTGGGCCTGGTCGACGTGCCCGTGGACGTGGGCCTCTCCAAGTCCGAGTCGCGGCGCGCGCAGGTGCTCGGCGGCGGAGGCGTGGAGGTGTACCTGGGCAACGACGTGTCCATCCTGCTCGCGGGGCAGCTGGGCCTGGAGACGTTCCGCGAGCGCGTGGGCCTCTCCGACACGCGGCTGGGCTGGGGCGTGAAGGCGGGCCTGGGGGCGCGCCTGTTCTGACTCACGTCAGGCCGTAGCGCTCCAGCTTCTTGAGCAGCCCCTGCCGCGACAGGCCAAGCGCCTCCGCGGTGTGCGTGCGGTTGTTGTGACAGCGCTCCAGCGCGCTCTCGATTTCACGGCGCTCCAGCGCCTCCACCTTCGCGGCCAGGGTGGTGCCGCCCGACGTGCTCGCGCGTGGCCGCTCGCTGCCGGTGAAGGACAGGTCCTCGGGCTGGAGCTCGCGGCGCTCTCCGGCCAGCACGGACGCGCGCTGCATCTCGTGGCGCAGCTCGCGCAGGTTGCCGGGCCACGCGTGCGCGGCGAGCGCCTCCGCGGCGGCGTCCGAGAGCAGCCGCGCCCGGCCATCCGGACACAGGTGCGCGCACTGGTTGAGGAAGTGCTTGGCGAGCAGCGGCAGGTCGGAGGCGCGCTCGCGCAGCGGCGGCAGGCGGACCTCCACGCCCTTGACGCGCCAGTAGAGGTCCTCGCGGAAGGTGCCCTCCTGGAGCATGTGGCCCAGGTCACGGTGCGTGGCCGTGACGAGGCGCACGTCCACGTGGACGGGGCGGTCCGCGCCCACCGGGAGGAGGTCTCCGGTCTCCAGCGCGCGCAGCACCTTGACCTGGAGCGAGGGCGTCATGTCCCCGAGCTCATCGAGGAACAGCGTGCCGCCGTCCGCCTCCGCGAAGAGTCCGCGGTGGTCTTTCGTGGCGCCGGTGAAGCTGCCCTTCACGTGGCCGAAGAGCGCGCTCTCCAGCAGCGTCTCCGGCAGCGCGCCGCAGTTGACCGGGATGAAGGGCCCCGCGTGGCGGCGGCTCTTGAGATGCACGGTGCGCGCGAGCAGCTCCTTGCCCGTGCCGTTCTCGCCCGTGACGAGGACAGGCAAATCACTGGCGGCCACGCGCTCGGCCAGCGACACGGCGGCGAGGAACGCGGCGCTCTGCCCCACCATCGCCGCGTCCGCCGAGGCGCGCTCCAGGGACGTGCGCAGCGTCTCCACGCGCCGCTCCAGCGTCACGCGGGCGAGCGCGCGCTGCACGACGACGAGCAGCACGTCCGGGTCCACCGGCTTGGTGAGGAAGTCATGCGCGCCCAGGCGGATGGCCTCGAGCGAGTGGCGGGTGTCGCCCGCGCCGGAGACGACGATGACCTTGGCGCCGGGCCGCGCATCGAGCAGCGCCGCCAGTCCCTCCAAGCCCGCGGAGACGCTGCCATCCGGCGGCAGCATCAAGTCCAGCAGGACCAGGGGGAAGTCGCGCGCGTCGAAGGCGGCGCGGGCGGAGGGACGGTCGCCGGCCTCCACCACTTCGTAGCCCGCGTCACGCAGCAGGCGGCCGTAGACCTTGCGGAAGGCGGCGTCGTCGTCGACGAGCAGCAGCGGCTGGGCGGGGGCCATGATGGGCGCTCAGTCCGGCAGGGGCGCCTGGCGCGGGGTGCCCAAGAGCTCCAGGGTCCTCTGGGCCACCTGGATGAGCGTCTGGGCGCAGGGCTCGCAGCCGCCGCCACAGCAGCGGGGCCAGCGGCCCTCCGGGTTGCGCAGCAGCGGGCGCACACAGGATTGGTAGTAGCTGGGAAAGCCCAGCTCCTCACTGGCGCGGGCCAGCGCGGAGTCGAGCTCGGACGGTGCGGGCGCGGGGACGTCGGACACAGCCACTTCATAACAGCGTGGCGGCGGGAAGCGCAGCGGGGGCGTGCCGGGGACAAGCCTTGCTGCCATGCGCGAGAAGCCCGGGCGATGGGCGCCCTACCAGAGTACGCCCTGGGTCGGCCCCGTGGCGGTGCCCTCCTCGGGCTGACAGTGGGGACACCAGTGCGTGTTCCTCCCGCCGACGCGCTCGTGGGTGATGGGGGTGGCACAGCTCGGACAGGGGGCGCCGGTGCGCTCGAAGACGTTGCGCCGATGCTTCGCCTGGCCCTTCACGCCGAACAAATCCCGCTGCGTGCCTCGCAGCGCGAGCCCCTCCTCGAGCACGGTCCGCATCGACTGGTACAGCCGTGACACCTCGTCGCGAGACAGCGAGGTCACCAGACGCCGTGGGTCGAGTCCCGCGCGCCACAGGCTCTCGTCCGCGTCGCGGTTGCCCAGCCCGGCGATGATGCGCTGGTTGAGCAGCACCGTCTTGAGCGGGCTCCTGCGCCGACCAAGACGGCGCGCGAGCAACTCGGGAGTGAAGGCCGTGTCGAGCACCTCCGGCCCCAGCTCCTCGAGCTTCAGCCTCGCGGACAGCTCCGCCGTGGGCCCCACCGCCACGCGCGCGTAGCCCAGCGTGTCCGTGAGGTGGAGCGCCTCGCCGTCCTCCAACGTCAGGACGACGAGCGTCTCGGAGGGGCGCTCCGCGCCGCCTGGCCGCAATGACAGCTCGCCCCAGAGCATGAAGTGCAGGGCGAGCGTCTGTCCCTCATCGAGCCCCAACAGGATGAACTTGGCCCGTCGCCGCGCGTCGACGATTCGCCGGCCCCGGAGCGCCTTGACGAAGTCCTCCGGAGAGGGGAAGCGGACCGCCGCGGGCGCGAACACCTCGACGTCGGCGATACGCCGGCCGAGGACCGCCTGCCGCAGGTCTCGTGTGATGATTTCGACTTCGGGGACCTCGGCCATCCCGTCTCACGACCTCCGTCCTCTTTACTGTCGTGCGAGGGAGGCGCCGTGCCAGTCACCCGACATGGGCCCCAACACGCCCGCTCGGAGTCCCGCCAGACGAAGCGGGGGCGGTGCGGGTGCTCGCCGACGCTCGCGGACAGTGAGACCGCGAGGAGACACTGAGACTCAAGCCCGGCGGCACTTCGGCGTTCCCGAGCGACCGTGCGTACGGAGTCCATTCTTGGGGACGACGTACCCGCTCGGTCCCGCGCTGTCGTGCAATGACCTGAAGCGACACCAACTCGCGATGCCCCCAGGAAGCCGGGCTCCGCCGCGCAGGGCATCCTTCGCCCTGCATCTCGAACCATCACGACCTGCCGAAACACATGAGCACGAGGTGCACGAAGGGAGCTCCTTCCCTCTCATGCGGGATGAAGGCTGTGTCTGCTTCTTCCTCCGTTGAGCTGGAGGGTGCCAAGCACGGGGAACGGATTGTGCCTCAGGGCTCCGGGGCCTTGGCCGACATGCCCTGTCACGGGGCACCGCGCCCTGCACACAGAGGGGCGCGCGAGGTGAGGTCACTCCACCCCAGCCGAGTCTCGGGGCACTGCCTTTGATTTGACAATGCCACACGCGCACTCGGGAATAGTTTCCGCGTGAAGTGACGAAGAATCCCCGGCGATATCGCGCCGCGCGGCGTGGCGTTTCCCGACCGACCTGATGAGCCATCCTGGCCGGGTCTGGAGGTCATCCGAGACATGTCGTTCGTTCAGAAGGGCGCCGCGCGCGGCACCTCGTGGGCTCGTCGTGCGCGCCGTCATCCCCTGCTCGCCGCGGGACTGCTCTCGTTGCTGGGTGGAAGCGCGGGCGCGCAATCCCAGTTCCCTCCACCCGAGAAATGGTGTGACTTCGGCCGGGCCGGCCCCGCGGAGACGCAGCCAGCCCCCGTCGCCATGGCCGCCGCGCACGGTCAGGTCCGCTTCTTCGGCGTGGGCCCCAGCTACACCGACGCGGACCTGTCCCTGGTCATGGCCCTGGAGGGACGCACCGTGGACTGGGCCGAGGCCACCCGCCACTACGCCAGCACCATGGAGGGCGTCTGTGCCCTCGATGTCACCAGCAAGACGCTCCCCAGGGCCCGCGTCCTCACCGTGGGCCCCATCGCGTTCATCCGCCCCGGCACCGGTGAGCTGCGCATCCCGCGTCACGCGCGCGCGGCCATCATTGACCTGCGCGGACTGCCCGCCGCCCCTGGACTGGAAGAGGCCCTGGCCCGGGCCATCGGCGCCATCAGCACCACTCCCGTCGAGCGCCTGGCCGGGCTCGTCCGCGCGCACGTGGGGATGCTCGACGAGACGACGCCCTACAACGTCTATGGCAACTACATCGACCGGCTGGCGCAAGAGCCTCATGCCGCCACGGGACAGGCCCAGCTCCCCGTCGCGTTGCTGACGGAGACGGAGCTCGCCCCGGCCACGGCGCGCTTCGCGGCGGACCTGCGGATGGCCGGAAGGGCCTGGCTCATCGGCGCCCCCATCCACGCGGCCGTCGCCGAGTCGAAGTGGATGCCGGTGAGCACCCGAGGACTGCTCGTGCGCACCACGCGCCTCGAGGATGCCCAGGGCCCGATTCCGGACGTCATCCCCGCGGACCTGTCGCTCGCCACCCTCGGCATGAGCGCGCTGAGCGCCGAGGCGCTCCCATCGGAGCAATCCCTCCAGCTCACGTCCTGGCTCGGCGCGCCGCCCGCCGTGGACCGGACCGCGCCCGTCGTCCGCAACGCGCCGCCCGAGCGAATCTCCCTCGAGGCCGTCCCGCCCATCGCCGCCTCGTCGGCCATCGCGCGCGCGGACCTGCTCACCCTCCACGGCGCCACCCGTCTGTTCTATCCCTACTTCGACATCGTGGGAGACGGCATCGACGGGCGCCTGCTGGAGACACTGGCCCGCGTGGACTCTACACCCGTCACCCAGCGCGACCAGCTCCGTCGGCTGCTGCTGCGCTTCAACGAGGTCCTGAAGGACGGCCACGGCTTCGTCACCCTGTACGGAGGTCCCCCGCCGGCGGGCTTCTTCCCCGTCTCCATGGAGGAGGTGCAGGGACAGCCCATCATCCGCCGCTCCGCGCTCCCGACGCTGCAACCCGGTGACACGCTCGTGAGCATCAACGGCACGCCCATGTCGGAGTGGCTCGCCGAGGAGCAGGCCCACGCCTCGGCCGCCACGCCGGGCTACCTGCATGACGTGGCCATCCGCCGGCTCCTCATCATGAATGCCCCCATGGACGTCGGCCTGCGCGCCATGGACGGCACCACGCGCGTCGTCCAGGTCCAACCCCAGCCGGTAGAGCTGCTCAACCAGGTGAGTGGTCCTCCCTCGCTGCGGCCCGCGGGCAGCCTCGCGGACCTGGGCGCTCCGAACCTGCACTACCTCAACCTGGCAAGCGAGGTGCTCACCTCACCGGACGCCCTGCGCGCGGCGCTCACCGCGGCGCAGGGCGCCAGCGGCCTGGTGGTGGACATGCGCGGCTATCCGGGCATCAACCACTACGAGGTCGCGCAACGCCTCATCCCCACGCCGTTCCGCACGCCCGTGTTCCGCTATCCCATCTGGGTCGGTCCCGAGAACTTCGAGACCTGGGACTCCGGCAACACGCGGCAGCCCTTGACGAACCCGTCCTACGCGGGCCCCATCGTCCTGCTCGTCGGCCCTCGCACGGTGTCGGCCGCGGAGAACTTCAGCATCATGATGACCGGCGCCCGGCGCGTGACGGTGATTGGCCGGCGCAGCGCGGGGACGAACGGCAACGTCACCCGACTGCTGCTGCCCGGGCAGCTGGCCGTCAGCTTCACCGGCATGGGGATTCTCTTCCCCGACCAGTCCCGCTTCCACGCCGTGGGCATCGTCCCTCACATCGAGGTCGCGCCCACCCTCCAGGACATCGCCCACGGGACCGACCCGGAGCTGCTGCGCGCCATCCAGTTCCTGCACACCGGCCAGTGACGACGGCGCGGTGAACGCCGAGGGCTCCAGGTGCCACGAAGGCCTGGAGCCCCACCGGCGCGCGAATCAGCCGCGGACCACCACGTCGCGAACGTCGCGGTCCACCTCGCCCACGTCCACCTTCACATCCAGGAAGTGCGCCATCGTCTCCAACTGCGTCAGCGCGTGTCCATCCAGGGGCAGCGTGCGGAACTCCCCGCCCCGCGCGAGCGCGCACAGCAGCAGCAGCTGGTCACACAGGTGCTCGCCCACGGGCACCTCCGCGTTCAGGTAGCGCTTCACCTCGGCGGCCACCTCCTCCGCCACCGTCTCCGCGCGCTTGCCTCGCTCCCCGAAGCCCGTGAAGACCTCCGTCACGTGCTCGCTCTCCACCTCCACCACGAGCGCGTTGCCGGGCCCCTGTCCGCGCTTCAACTCCTCCGGACGGAGCTGGTCGGGACGCAGCTCCAGGAGCGAGCCCACCGTCTCCAGCTCGCGCTTCGCCACGTCGAAGGGAATCATCGACACCACCGCCTTCGCCTCGCGGCGCAGCACCCGCCCACGCGACATCAGCGAGAGCGGCTTCAAGGCCTGGGGCCGCACGTCCACGCGGAACTTCCCGCCGCCCGCCGGGAAGAAGCCGGGCCGGTCCAGCGTCGCCGCCACGTCGGCGCCCATGCGCCGCAACAGCGGCAGGTAGGCCCGCGCCAGGAAGTCGAACGGCGGCGCCGCCGGGTTGTGCGTCCCGCCCTCGAGCATCAGCGTGGACGGCGCCTTCGCGGCCAGCAACGCGGGCAACACCGTCTGCAACACCAGCGTCGCGCTGCCCGCCGTGCCCACCGCGAAGTGGTAGTTGCCCGCGGCCAGGGCGCGCGGATGGAACGTGAGCTCTCGCGAGCCCAGCTCCGCGCCGGACACCTCCGCCGCGCCCACCGCCTCGGCCGCCTTCACCGCCGTCAGGTGCTGCCGCAACAGGCCCGGCTTCGCGCGGCCCGCGCGGATGTTCGTCATCGTGAACGGCGTCCCCGTCACCAGCGACAACGCCAGCGACGTGCGCAGCACCTGGCCGCCGCCCTCTCCCTTGGAACCATCGATGCGCAACATGTCTCGTCTCTCCCGTCTTCCCACGCCTCACGGCCCCACCCGCGCAATCTGACATGCGCGAGCACGCCCCGCACCCTGGCCCGCTATCGGCCACGCGCGGTGTCAGTCAACACCCGAAGCATCCACAACCCAGCGCTCCTCCAGAAAAGCCACCGAGCGGCTCCGCCAGGCCTTACACGAGCTGCGCTTCCGAGGCGCTCACTCCGGAAGCGTGTCTTGCATTGGAGGCAGTCGTGGTCTCTCGCAGTCTCATTGCTCGCAATCTGATGGTCCCCCTCGCGGCGCTGCTCATGGTCCTCACGTCCGCGTGCGGCCCGGACACCCTGGAGGCTCCCGCCCAGGAGACGCAGTCCGCTCCGCCCGAGGACTCGGCGCTCGAGGTGACGTCCCAGGAGCAGTCGCAGTGCCAGTTCTACAACTACTACTGGGACGAGGGCCGCAACCCCGGCGGCCCCAACCGGTGCACCAACAGCTGCCAATGTGACGGCATGCGCACCTGCAGCGCCTCCGGCTGGTGCCAGGGCACCGCGCGCCCCGCCGTGAGCTGCACCAGCCCCAGCTATTACTGGAACGAGGCCTGGAACCCGGGCGGCTCCAACCGCTGCTGGAGCGCGTGTCAGTGCGACGGCATGCGCACGTGCAGCTCCTCCGGCTGGTGTCAGGGCCGCTCGCGCTGAAGCGCCCTGCCCTGAAATAGCGGCGCCCGCTCCCCCACTCTGGCGGCCTTTCGGCCTCTTGGGGGGAACGGGCGCCTCGATGTCGTCATCCCGGCATGGTCACCTCGCGTGCAGGAGTCAGGGTGGTACCGCCTACCCCTTCACGCAGACGACCTGCTTGAGCGTGTGGACTACCTCGACCAGGTCCGACTGCGCCGCCATCACCGCGTCGATGGGCTTGTACGCCGCCGGCGTCTCGTCAATCACCTCGGCATCCTTGCGGCACTCGACGCCCGCGGTCGCCTTCGCGTGGTCCTCCAGCGTGAAGCGCTTCTTGGCCGCCTCACGCGACATCACCCGGCCCGCGCCGTGGCTGCAGGAGTGGAAGCTGTCCGCGTTCCCCTTCCCGCGGACGATGAACGAGCGCGCCCCCATGCTGCCGGGGATGATGCCGAGGTCACCCTCGCGCGCCCGCACCGCGCCCTTGCGCGTCACGAAGCAGTTCTTCCCGAAGTGGTGCTCACGCGCCACGTAGTTGTGGTGGCAGTTCACCGCCGCGTCGGACAGCTCGAACGGAGGCAGCTCACCGCTCAGCTGCAGGGCCTCGATTGCGCCACGCAGCATCAGCTCGCGGTTGGTCGCCGCGTAGTCCTGCGCCCAGCTCACCGCGAAGACGTAGTCATCGAAGTGCTCGGAGCCCTCGGGCAGGTACGCCAGGTCCGCGTCGGGCAGGTGGATGTACCAGCGGCGCATGTCCTCCTTCGCCAGCTCGATGAAGTGGCTTCCGATGCGGTTACCCACGCCGCGCGAACCGGAGTGCAACATCAGCCACACGCCATCCGACTCGTCCAGGCACAGCTCGATGAAGTGGTTTCCCGTGCCGAGCGTACCCAGGTGTCCCAGGTCGGGCCCACGGCCGATGCGAGGGTGCCTGGCGACGATGCGGTCATACCCCTCCATCAGACGCGCCCACTCCTTCTGGTGGGAGGCCGGAGCCACGCGCCACGCGCCGACGTCGTTACGGCCGCCGTTGTCCGAGCGGCCATGCGGCACCGCCCGCTCGATGGCCGAGCGCACCCCACGCAGCGAGTCGGGGAGCTGATCCGCGCGCATCGTCGTGCGCACCGCGATCATTCCGCACCCGATGTCCACCCCCACCGCAGCCGGCACCACCGCGCCCACCGTCGGGACCACGCTGCCGACCGTCGCGCCGTAACCGCGGTGCACGTCCGGCATCGCGGCGATCCACTTGTGGATGAAGGGCAGGCCACGGAGGTTACGGAGCTGCTTCTTGGCCTCGTCCTCGAACGGCACGCCCACGGTCCACGACTTGATGGGGCGCCCCGCCTCGTCCGACAGCACCTCGTAGTTCACCTTGTTGCGCTCCATGGCCTTCACCTTTCGGTCGTTCGCCCTGGGCTCTGTTTCCCGGGCACGCAGGGACCTAGAGCAGCCGGCGTGCCAGGCCCGCTCCAGAGGGGAGCGCCCGGTGGGCCCTGGCGTGGCGTATCTGTTCGGATAAAGTCTTATCCTGATGGCGAAGAAGCGCGCACGACAGACGGTGGTCCTGGGCATGCTCGGGACGACGCTCGACACGGGGCAGGGCCCGAACCGGTGGATGAAGTGGCGGCCCACGGTGGCGCTGTGCCAACAGGAGGACCTGGTGGTGCACCGGCTGGAGCTGTTGCACCCGCCGGCGGCCACACAGATTGCGGCGACGGTGGTGGCGGACATCCGACAGGTGTCGCCGGAGACCACGGTGCGCACCACGCTGCTGGACATCCGCAACCCGTGGGACCTGGAGGAGACGTACGGCGCGCTGCTCGACTACGTGCGCGGGTACAGCTTCAACCCCGAGGAGGAGGACTACCTCGTCCACATCACCACGGGCACGCACATCGCGCAGATCTCGATGTTCCTGTTGGTGGAGAGCCGGCTGATTCCGGGGCGGCTGGTGCAGCTGTCGCCGGACCCTCGCGACAAGGCGGGCGCGGGGACGAACACGCTCATCGACCTGGACCTGTCGCGCTACGACACGCTGGCGGCGCGCTTCCAGCGTGAGCAGCGCGAGGGGCTGTCGTACCTCAAGGCGGGCATCGACACGCGCAACGCGGCGTTCAACCACCTCATCGAGCGCATCGAACAGGTGGCGAGCCACTCGCGCGCGCCATTGCTCATCACCGGCCCCACGGGCGCGGGCAAGTCGCAGCTCGCGCGCCGCGTCTACACACTGAAGAAGTCTCGCGGCACGGTAAGCGGACCGTTCGTGGACCTCAACTGCGCCACGCTGCGCGGTGACGGCGCCATGTCCGCGCTCTTCGGACATGTGAAGGGCTCGTTCACCGGCGCGCTGCAGGACCGGCCTGGACTCTTGCGGCAGGCGAACGGCGGCGTGCTGTTCCTCGATGAGATTGGAGAGCTGGGCGCGGACGAGCAGGCCATGCTGCTGCGCGCGCTGGAGGACAAGCGGTTCCTGCCGGTGGGCTCGGACAAGGAGGTGGAGAGCGACTTCCAGCTCATCGCCGGCACCAACCGGGACTTGCAGACCGAGGTGGAGCGCGGGCGCTTCCGCGAGGACCTGCTCGCGCGCATCAACCTGTGGACCTTCCGACTGCCCGCGCTGCGTGAGCGCCCCGAGGACATCCCGCCGAACCTGCTCTACGAACTGGACCGGGCATCGGAGGCGATGGGCGCGCGCATCACGCTGAACAAGGAGGCCCAGGAGCGCTTCCTGCGCTTCGCCACCTCTCCTGATGCGCGCTGGTCGGGCAACTTCCGGGACCTCAACGCCGCGGTGCTGCGCATGGCCACGCTCGCGCCCGGGGGGCGCATCACTCGCGAGGTCGTGGACGAGGAACTGGAGCGCCTGCGCGCGCAGTGGCGGACAGGCAGTACCCGCCCGGGCCCTGTGTCATCCATGAGCGGCGAGGACCGGGTCGCGGAGGTGCTCGGTGAAGCGCTCGCCGCGGAGCTGGACCGGTTCGACCGCGTGCAGCTCGCGGACGTGTTGGGCGTGTGCCAGGGAAGCCGCTCGCTCTCGGAGGCCGGGCGCGTGCTGTTCGCTCAGTCCCGTGCTCGCAAGTCGAGCGTCAACGACGCGGACCGACTGAAGAAGTACCTGGCGCGCTTCGGCCTGACCTGGGCCGATGTGAGCTGACTCGACGCGGCGGGTGGCCCTCGGGGGTTTCCACGACCGTTGGAGTCGACCCGCCGGAAAAAAGCACGGGCCACGCAAAGGACGGTGACGGAGCGCGTCTTCATCGGTGTTGAAGGCAATGGGGGGCCGTGAGCCGGACGGACCTTCGACACGAAAGCACCGCCATGTCCACGCCGCAGCTCCACCTCGACTCCTGTCGCCGGACAGGCACGTGGCTCATCGCCATCGTCCTCCTCCTGATGGGACAGCGCGTGGAAGCGCAGGTGCGGGAGCCGGACCACTTCCTCACCACGTCCGTCACCCTCTCCTCCGCGCCTCGGCTGCGCCAGGTCTCCACCCGACATGCCTCGCCCATGCTCGCCGCCGGCTTCCGGCTCTCCGAGCACTCGCAGCTCCGGCTCGACTGGGGACTGCCCTACACCTCGGTGGACCCCGCCGGCGCCATCGAGGGACGCAGGAGCCACCTGGGCTCCTCCAACCTGCTCGTCGGCCTGCACAACGTCCGCGCCTTCGTCGATGACACCGTCTTCGTGCGCATGGGCGTGGGCGTCGCCGTGCCCCTGGCCCGCCATCAGGACGCCGACGAGCTCGACGCGCGCAGACCGGAGACACAAGACGCCAACTACACCACCGCCGCCGCGGTGCGCGGGCTCGCGGACCCGTGGCTGTGGGCGCTCGACACCACCTCCGTCGTGCTGCCCATGGCCGTGGGCCTGGACCTGCCCGGCTTCCAGCTCCGCGCGGACGTGGCACTGGGAATGCTCGTCCCCGTCTCCCGCACGGCGAGGGACACGCACTTCGTCGCGCAGGCCAGCCTGGAGGCCGCGCTCGGGCTCGGCATGCTGGAGCCCGGCGCGCGGGTGCAGGTCGTCACGCCCCACCTCACCGAGGCGACCTGGGATGGGGAGGACTCGCGTGTCTCGCTGGAGCCCTTCGTCCGGGTCCGCCTGGGGCCCGCCTTCGCCCGCGCGGGCGTGCGCATCGACCTGGGCGACCCCCGGGCCCACCCCGCGCCCAGCGCGTCACGGATGTGGGCGCTGGGCCTGGGGCTCGGCGTCGGCTTCTGACAGGGCCCGCTACTTGATGAGGTAGAAGGCCTCCTGCCGGGGCACGAAGAACTTCCAGCCCTCCTGCGTGAGATAGGCCGGGTCCTCCTCCATCACCGCGACCTTCTGCCCGTCCCACTCCGGCACCGGCGTGGACGTGTTGAGCTCGATGGCGATGTACGAGCCCTCGCGCAGCAGCTTCGGCGCCTCCTTGCGCGTCGCCGAGCGGAAGTCGATGGACGCGCCCAGCGCGTGGCCCTGGTTGCCCAGCGGATGGCTGTAGACCTGCGCAGTGATTCCCAGCTCGTCCATCCTCGCCATCGTCGCGTCATACACATCCGCCGACGAGCGCCCCGGCCGGGACGCCTCCAGCATCAACACATCCTGGAGCGTGTTCGTGTTCGCCAGCGCCTGCTTCAAGCCCTGGGGCGCGTCCGTCTCCCCCTCGCGCAGCACATAGGCCATCTTCTGCCAGTCGGTGTGCAGCCCCAGGTAGCTGATGCCGAAGTCCACGTGGATGAGGTCCCCACGCTCGATGACGACCTCCTCCTTCGTCACCGCGAGGAAGCCGCGCGACTTGGAGTTCACCCCGCCCTTGCGCTGCACGCGCATGTCCGGCTGGAACCACGTGCTCACGCCCAGCGCCCACAGCCTGTCGTAGAGCCACCGGCGGATGTCCCCCACCGTCGTCTTCCCCGGCACCACCACCTTCGACGAGAAGGCCTCCTTCACCACCTCGTCCGTCAGCTCCACCAGCCCCTGGTAGTGCTCCCACTCCTCGGGCAGCCGCGTGTCCAGGTACTCCTCGATGAGCGGCGCCGCGCTCACGAAGCGCGCCTCCGCCTTCGGCCCGAGCGCCTCCAGAATCCACGCATACCCGTCCCGCGTCAGGCTGCGCGTCACGCCCCGCTTGCCGTCGATGCCCAGCGCAATCGCCTTCGGCTGGTGGCGCGCGTCCAGCTCCGCCAGGAACTCCGGCCCGGACTTGCCCTCCTCGGGCGTCTCGAAGAACTGGAGCACAGCCTCCTCCGCGTAGCCCGTCAGCGCCACGCGCCGCAGCCCCTCGGCCCCCGCGTCCACGAAGACGAAGACGTCACGGTTGCCGGCGTACGGGCGCGGCGGCGCCACGTACTGCGTCAGCGGGTCGTCATGGAACTCCTCGTTGACGACAATCCACATGCCCACGCCATGGCGGCGCATCATCTCCAGCAACATGTCGTGGCGCTTCCGCAGCCAGCCCTCCCGCAGCGCAATCTGCTGGGACATGGGCAACAGCCGGGGCTTCTCGTCCCGGGCCTGGGCACACCGGGACGTCGAACACGCGGACAACAACAGGAGCGGCAGGGCCGCCCACTTCAGCAGGGTCATTGGGGACTCCGAGTCGAGCAGGAGCCACACCCTATCGCCCAGACGGCACTCACCGAAGTCCCCCACCTCCGGAGCCCTTGGAGACTCCGGAGGCGGAGGACCTGGGGCGCGGACTGCCCCTTCCTCCACCACGCACCACGCAGGCCCTCCCGGATGACGCCCCCCCACGACCTGGAGTCATTCGCGTCGTCTCCCCCACCTTCACGACGCCATCCGTCAGAGGCGACGGTCGTCCCCCGACGCCGCCTGCCCGTGTGAAGCGCTCCCAAACCCTCGCGCCAAAATCTCAGTAGCTGGCGATCTGGAAATCCAGGTCGTCGTCCAGGAGGAGCTCCGCGTCACGCGCCTCCCGCTGCGGCTCATCCTCTTCAGAAGGAGCGCCCCCCCGGCACCGCCCCCCGCCCAGCTCCCGTCCCCCACCCTCCGCCAACGCCCCCCAGCTCCCGCCGCCCGCGCCCCGCTCCTCCGGCGCCCACATCCCGTGAGACTCCCCTTGGCCCCTCGCGTCACATCGGAACATCACTCCCCCCTGTCGCGATGCAGTCGATGCAGCTCCACTCCCCGCCGCCGCCGTCTTCCATCTGAAATACGCGGCGAGCCCTTTTTCTTGAGTGTTTCGCGGTGAAATAAAACGGGCGCTCCTCCTCACGAGAAACGCCCGCAAAACATGCAACTCACCGGAAAATCGGGAGAGTCATGTCACCCCTGAGACGTGTTTCACCGCTCCGGATTGACAGCGGGGCTGGCGGGAGGCTGCGGGACGGAGGGCCTGGCGGAGAGGGCCTCGGGGGCCTCCTCCGTGGGGGCGCGCAGGCCCCGGTCCCGCTCCGGCGGTGGATCTGGAATCTCGTGGGCGATGAGGCCCGGCATCCTCGAGTTCGAATTCCTCATGTGAGGCTCCCCCTGGGTTCGACGGTTCAAGGTCGACGCGCCGCGACGTGTGGCGGAGCGTCAACACCAGAACGTGGCGGGTCGGAATCCTTGAGGAGCGGACACTTCACTCGAACAGCAGGACGAGGGCGGGCCAGGTCGCGGAGGGCTCGCGCGACAGCCACGCCAGGCGCTCGTCGCGCAGGGCCTGGGAGGCCGGGGCTCCGGCGCGGATGCGCTCGCGCACGGACTCGAAGAAGCGCCCCGCGGTGTCGGGGATGTCGCCGGTGGAGGCGAGCACGGTGCGCGCGCCCGCCTCGATGAAGGCCACCGGCAGGCTCACCGACTCGTGGAGGAAGGGCGCGGCGCGGGCGGCGCCACACGCGGCGAGCAGCACCAGGGGCGCGCCGTGCAGCGGCTGCTCGCGCACCTGCGTCGCCGAGAGCGCGTAGCGGCCATCCTCCTCGGGCGCCAGCACCAGCAGCGAGGCGTCCGACAGCTCCGGGCTGAAGAGGCCATGGGTGTGGAGCTCTATCTCCCGCGCCTGGGCCATCTCGCGCAGCACGCGCGAGGGGGTGGCCGCCGCGCCTCGCAGCTCCACCCGCAGCGGGTCCGGGACGCGCGGCGCCTCCAGGGGCTGGAGCTTCTCGAGGCCCAGCGAGCGGGGCGCCTCCACGCCCGTCACCACCAGGTGATGGCCCGCCTGTCCGCGCGTCTCCGGGGCGACGCCCGAGCGACCCACGCGGTAGCTCCACGCCAGGTCCGCCGGCAGGAGGCCCGGCAGGCCATGCACGGGAGGAAGGGCCAGCACATCCACGTGCGCGCAGCCGCGCAGGGCCGCCACCAGCCTCGCCGGGACGAGCCCGTCGGCGGAAGCATGCAGGGGCGCGGTGCGGTGGTCGTCGTACGTGCCCACGAGCGCCCCCTGGGAGTCCTTCACGGCGGCCACCGTGCGCTCGTGGTCCACCGCCACGGCGAGCACGCAGCGCTCCGGCACGGGCACGCGCAGGGCCTGGCCCATCAGCTCCAGCACCTGCTCCTGCGCGCCGGCGCGGCCCGCGTCGCTCACCAGCACGCCATAGGCGAAGGTGCGGGCCTTGCGAGCGTCCACGTCGAGCGGGAGCGCCTGGGCCGCGTCGATGGCGCCGAGCAGCAGCTCACGCCCGGACGCGCGCTCGCGCTCCAGCATGAACTGGCCCTCCAGGAAGGACAGCAGCGCCAGCTCCCCCGGCGTGCGCGGGCCGCGTCGCAGCTCGCCCAGCGTGCGCCGCATCAGGTCCTCGTCGCGCACCTGCGCGCCATGGCGGGCCAGATGGGACAACACCCAGGCGCCGGGCATGCCCAGGGGACGTCCGCAGCGCGTGGCCTGCTCCAGTTCGTCGCGCGCCTCGTCCGGACGGAAGTCCGCCCACGCCACGGAGGCCAGGTTGCGGTGCACGTACGTGCGCTGCTCGCAGTCATCGGGGATGCGCGACAGCGACTCGCGCAGGAACGCGCGCGCGCTGGCGGCGCTGTGGCGGTAGCGGGCGATCTGCGCCATCTCCTGGAGGAACTGCTGCTCCAGGTTCCATTCGCCCAACTCACGCGTCAGACGCAGGCCCTCGCGAGCCTCCTCCAGCGCGTCGGCCGGGCGGTGCAGGCGCACGAAGAGGTCCGCGAGCCTGCGCCGCAGCGTCGCGCACCGGTACGCCAGCCCCCGCCCCGTGCAGGACGCCAGGGCCGCGCGCAGCCGCTGCTCCGCCTTCCACCACTGCCCCTCGCGCTCCTCGCGCACGGACAGCTCGCGCTCGGCCAGCAGCACCAGCCACGCGTCCTGGCTGGCCCGCGCGATGCGCTCGAAGTCGTCCAGGTGCCGCTCCGCCGCGTCCAGCGTGACGAGCGCGCCCAGGTACAGGTCGTCCTCTCCGGAGCGTCGCAGCGTCTCCAGGAACGCGTCCGGGGCGGCGTGCTCCTGGCGAAGCAGCCGGGCGTAGTCGCGCGCCAGGGGCCCTCGGCGCTCGAAGTCCGCGAGCGAGACGCGGTTCACGGTGTCGGCCAGCGTGGAGCCCCCCTGGACCTCGTCCAGCACCCGCGCGAGCGGCAGCAGTCGCAGCACCGCCTCGCGCGTGGGCGCGGCCCTCACCGCGTCATAGAAGACCAGGCGCACCACGCCCGGGAAGCGGCGGGCCTCCTCGAGCGGAAGGCGCGAGCCATCCAACGAAGCGAGGTTCTGCGCCGCCGCGCGGGCATCGTGGAAGTCGCGCGAGCGCAGGTTCGTCTCGCTGCGCAGCGCCGTGGCGCGAAGGCGCGCCTCCTCGCTCCAGCCCGGCTCTGCCAGCCTCACCACCGCGTCGAAGGCCTCGGCCGCCTGGAGCGACAGCCCCAGCTCGCGCAGCACCAGCGCCCGGTTCCACAGGGCCTGGGGATGGTCCGGCGCCGCGCGCAGCACGGCCTCCAGCAGCTCCAGCGCCTCCTCGCGCCGCCCCTGCTCCAGCGCGATGAGGGCCAGGTCGCTGTCGCGGTCGACGGAAGGCCGCGTGCGTCGCAGGAAATCCGACGCCTGACGCCAGTCCTGCCGCACCAGGTACGCGGCGGCGATGCCGTGCAGGTCTCCCTGCTCCTCCAGCTCGGCGAGCTCGCTCAGCGGCAGGGGCGTCGTCGACTCCGGCGCCCCGGGCCCGGCGCGCATCGGCACGTAGCGCCGATACCCATCCGCCCGCGCATACGCCACGCGCCCCTCCAGCCCTCGCTGCTCGACATGGGCGCCCCACACCTCGGGCGGCGCCTCGCGCGACATCGGCACGGCCAGCACCAGCGCCAGCAGCACCGCGGCCAGCGCCACGCCTCCCACGGCCCAGACATGCACGGCGCGCGGCCGCGTGGGGCTCAGCGAGCGCAGCCGCTGTCGCCACGACGGCCGGGGCCAGGGCGGCGTGGGCCACGCGGGCAACACCACCTCCGGCGCGGCGGTCAGCGCGTCATCGGACGGCAGCCCCTCCTCGTGGAGCGCCTGGAAGCCGAGCAGCTCGAGCTGCATCGCCTCGTGCAGGCCCGTGGCGCACATGGGACAGCGCGCCAGGTGGTGGCGGAAGTTCTCTTCGTCGACCGGGGGCAGCTCACCATCCAGGAACAGGTACAGCTTGTGACACGGGGGGCTCATGCGTCCCCTCCGCCATCCGTCAGCGGCATCAGCAACTCGCGCAGCTCCTTGCGCGCCTGGAACAGCCAGCTGCCCACGGTGCCCTCGGGCACGCCCATGCGCTGGGCGATGGCCCGGTAGCGCAGGCCCTTGGCGTGCAGCTCGAAGGCCTCACGCACGCGGGCGTTGGGCAGCCGGGCGATGGCCTTGAGCAGGTCCGCGTCGGAGATCCGCTCCCACATCTCCCCCGTCACCGCGTCGGGAGAGCCCACGTCCTCGCGCACGAGCCGGATGTCCCGGCGCTCCTGCTCCAGCAGCTCCGTGCGGCGCTTGCGGCACTGGTCCAGGAAATGATTGGTCAACGCCCGGCACAGCCACGCGCGATACACGGGCTCCGGCTGCGCGGACAACGCCGCGTGGTGCACGAGCGCGCGCACCAGCGCCTCCTGCGCCAGGTCCTCCGGGTCGATGCCCCCCTGACCGCACAGACGCTTCGCCAGGGCCACGAGCATGGGCCTGACGCGCTGAGCAAACTCCTCGAAGCCTTCGTGTGCCACGCGGGCACTGTAGGCCACGGCGAATCGCTTCACCGAGGCAATGCGATGGTCCTTCATCGACCCCTCGCCCTCCTTCCACGCCCACTCGAAACGCAGCCACCCGGAATCCTTGGGTCGTCGTCTGGAAACCGACGCAGTCACGCTGGGTTCCGGTGGCTCCAGGACATCGCTCCGGGCCCTGGGGCCGGGTGGCCCCGGGACGTGGTGGGACTGACACCGAGCACCTCGGACGCCCGCTCGGATGCCCTACGAGCAACGCGCGCCTTCGGCCGCGCACGCGCTCACCCCGGCGGCCCACCCGGAGGCGGGTCCCTCACGTCCGGTTTGGAGGAAGGCGGCGGCACGGCCACCTCCCCGGCGCCACCCGGCTCCACGTCAGAGGACGGTCCCGGAGTGGGGGGGTGGACCTCCGGGAGCATCACCGTCGCGGTGAGCTGCTCCGAAGACTGCGCCTCGTTCATCCTGCCCGTCATGGCACGCGGCTCCTGGGACCTCGTCCCTCTCCCGCCGGATGCGGGAGCGCGCGGTCCTCATGGAACAAGACGCCCCAGGTCCTTCTTGTTGCGTTGAACCTCCCACCTCCCAGCGGGCAGGGAGCGCGCGTGCCGCGAGGAGGGCTCACTCGAACAGCAGCACGCGCGACAGCCAGCGGGCGTCGTCGGGGCGCTCGAGCAACCACGAGGCGCGCAAGTCCCTCAACGCCACCGAGGGGCGCTCTCCCGCGCGGATGCGCTCGCGCACCCGCTCGAAGAAGGCGCCCGCGGAGTCGGGAATCTCCACGGACGCCGCCAGCACCGCGCTCGCGCCCGCCTCGATGAAGGCCATGGGAAGGCTGAAGGACTCGTGGGGAAAGGGCGCCGTCCTCGCGGCCCCACAGGTGGCCAGCAACACCAGCGGCGCGTGGCTCAACCGCGCCTGGCGGACCTTGTCGACCGTCAGCACGTAGCTGCCGTCGGCCTCCGGCGCGAGCACCACCATGGACGCATCCGACTGGGACGCGCTGAACAGCCCATGCGTGTGGAGCTCCACCTCCGACGCCTGGGCCATCTCGGAGAGCACGCGCGTGGGTGTCGCCTCCGCGCCGCGCAGCTCCACGCGCCACGGGTCCGGCACGCGAGGCGGCGTCAACGGGGCCAGCCTCGACAGCCGCAGGGAAGGCGGGCTCGCCACCTCGGTGACGACCAGGTGGGTCGAGGGCCCGGTGCGAGCAGGCACTCCCCGCGCCCCCCGCCCCACGCGGTAGCTCCACGCGAGCGAGTCCGGCAACAACCCCGCGAGCCCATGGACCGGAGGACGGGTGAGCACGTCGACGTGGTCGCAGCCCGACAGCTCCTTCACCAGTTCGGCGGGCACCAGGCCCGTGGCCTCGTCGCGCAGCGGCACCTGGCGCCCCGTGGAGTACGCCCCCTTCAGCTCTCCCAAGGGCCCACGCACGAGGACGAGGGTCCGCTCGTGTTGCACGGACACCGCGAGCAGGCAGCGCTGCGCCACGGGCTCCACACGCAGCTCGTGTGCCATCAGCGTCAGGGCTTCATCCCACGCCCCCGTGCGCCCCGCCTCGGAGAGCAGCGCGGAGTAGCCGAAGGCGCGGGCCTTGCGCGCATCGACGCTGTCCGGCTCGAGGTCCGCCATCGACAGTGCCCGATGCACCAGCTCACGGCCGGAGCTGCCCGGTTGCGCGAGCAGGAACTGCCCCTCGATGACGAGCAGCAGCGACTCCAGCCCGGGAGAGACAGGCCCCCGTCGCAAGTCAGCCAGGGCCCGACGCAGCAGCGCGCCGTCCCGCGGCCGAGGCACCGAGCGCGCCATCTCCGACAACACCCAGGCGCCCGTCAGCCCCAGCGGCCGCTCACACTCCATCGCGCGCTCCAGCGCCGCGCGCGCGGCCTCCGGTCGGAAGCGCTGCCACTCCAGCAACGCCACGGTCCGATGCACATGCGTGCGCTGGGCGCAGTCCTCCGGCATGCGGCCCAGGGACTCCTCCAGATACGCGCGCGCGGTGGTGAACGCGTGCTGGTAGCGCGCCACGTCCGCCAGCTCCTGGAGGAACTCCTGCTCGAAGCGCCACTCCCGGGCCTCCAGCGCGCGCGCCCACCCCTTCCACGCGTGCTGGAAGGCCTCCGCGGGGCGGTGCTGGTCCAGGTAGAGGTCGGCGAGCCTCCGCTGCAGGCCCAGGCAGCGGTACACCAACCCCTGCTTCTGGCAGGTATCCAGCGCATCCAACAAGCGTTGCTCGGCCTTCCACCACTGGCCCTCGCGCTGCCAGAGCTTCGCCTGCTCCTGGTCCGCGAGAACGCGCATCCACGGGTCCCCGGAGGCACGCGCCAGACGAATCACCGACTGCGAGTCGACGGGCTGCCGCTGTGCGTCCGCGAGGACCAGCGCGCCCAGGTACAAGTCCTCCTCGCCCGAGCGCCGGAGCGTCTCCAGCACCTCACCCGCCGGAGCGAGCGAGCCCATCACGAGCCGCCCATACAACCGCGCGAGCGGCCCCCGGTGCGTGAAGTCCCGCTCCGCCACCCGCGCGAGCCACGTGCGAAGCACGCTCCCGCCGTAGCGGTCGTCGAGCACGCGCGCCAGCGGCTCCAGGCGCAGCACCGCCTCACGCGAGGGCGCCGCCCTCACCGCATCGTAGAAGCCGAGCCGGAGGATGCCGGGATGCTCACGCGCCGCGGCGAGCGGCAGGGGCGCGGACGAATCCGTCACCAGCTCCCGCACCGACTCGTAGGCGTCCTTCCAGGCCCGGGCGCGCAGCGAGGTGGACTCGCGAAGCACGCGCTCGCGCTGCGCCGCCTCCTCGCTCCACCCGGGCTCCCCCAACCGGGCGACCTCACCGAACGCGTCGGCCGCCAGGAGCGGCAGCCCCAGCTCGCTCAACGCCAGGGCCCGGTTCCACAGGGCCTGGGGGTGTCGAGGCCACTCGCGCAGGACCCCCGAGAGCAGCTCCAGCGCTTCCTCCAGCCGCGCCGGTCGGGTGTCGAGCGAGCCCTCCTGTCGCGCCTGCTCCAGGGCCAGCAGCGCCAGGTCGCAATCCCGGTCCGCCGAGGCGGGCATGCGCTTCAAGAAGGCCTGTGCCTGTCGGGGCGCGCCATGGAGCAGATAGGCCGTGGCGACGCCGTGGAGATCTCCGCGCGCCTCCATCCGCCACAAGTCCTGCAGCGGCAGCGAGGGCACCGGCGATTGCGCCGCGTCAGCCCCCCGGTCCGGCACATACGGTCGATGGTGGGCATCCACCGCCCGATACGTCACCCGCCCCTCCAGCACGCGAGGGCCTTCCGCGGACAGCCAGGCGCTCTGCTCCCCGCCCCACGGGAGGGAGAGGGGCAGAATCATCCACACCGCGACGCCCGCCACCAACACCTCGAGCCCGCGCAGCCCCCGGAGCCACGTCCGCCGAGCCCGCCGCTCCGCGGGCGCCGATGGCGCGGGCGCGTCCGACGAGGCCACCTCCTGCGCCTGCGCGAGGTGCGCGAGCAGCTCGAGCTGCATCGACTCCCGGAAGCGCGCCTCGCACGCGCCGCAGCCCCCCAGATGCTGTCGGAACCTCCCCTGCTCCCGAGCCTGCATCTGTCCATCGAGGAAGCGTTGCAAGTCCTTGCAATCAACCGTCATTGCCTCCGCTCCCGCCGACGCCGCTCAGCCGTCTCCCTCAAGACCTCGCGCAGCTCCAACCGCGCGTGGTGCAGCCGCGCCCCCACCGTGCCCGGCGCCACGCCCGTCTCCCGGGCGATTCGCGAGTAGGACCACCCTTGGAGATACAGCTCGAACGTCCGACGCAAGGTGGGGCTCAGGAAGCTCAGCGCCCACCGCAAGTCCTCCACGCCGACGTAGCCCCAGAGTTCGTCCTGCTCCAGCGCGTCGTGCTCCTCCGCGTCCACCGACAGCTCGAGCAGCCCCCGCAGCCGGTCCGACTCACTGCGGCGACGCCGACACCGGTCCAGGAAACAGTTCTCCGCCACCCGCCCCAGCCACGAGCGCTGCTTGAAGGAGTCCCATCGCTGTAGGTGCTCCCACCGGAGGAGCGCACGAAGCAATACATCGTGCACCAAGTCCTCCACTTCGTGTTCAATCCCGACACAGTACTTGCGAAGAATGGCAAACAACAGCGGCTGATACTGACGGGCGAAGGCCTCGAAGTCCGAGCCTGGCTCCCCTGACGGAGGCTCCACCACCCTCAATCGCGGCCTCGAGCGCATTGCCCCTCCTCCTTGACCAGAGAACGCGTCAGGTCTGCTTTATTGCCGACACCCCCTTATTCTTACAAACACGCCACCCCTGGGATGAGGAGGGAACGTCCAAGGTGGGGTGTTGTGATGACAACACGACACGGCCCCGCGGGGTGTCATGACGCAGCGGCGGAGAGCGGTGCGGGCTGCTTCAGCGGCAACGTGAGGGTGAAACATGCGCCCCCCAGCGACTCGGAGCGGCTGGCCCGCACGGTGCCTCCGTGGCGCTCCAGGATGCCTCGAGCGATGGCCAATCCCAGCCCTGTCCCCGGACGAGGACCCTCGCGCCGCCGCCCCGTGACGAAGGGCTGGAACAGCCGGGGCAACAGCTCCGGTGGGATGCCCGGACCGCTGTCCTCCACGTGGACCTGGAGCATCGTGTCGGATTGAGACAGGCGGACCTGGAGCCTGGGCCTCGCGACCTCCCCCAGCGCGAGCAAGGCATTCTCCAGGACAATGACAAACACCTGGGAGAGCTGGGATTGGTCCGCCTCGACGGCCAGGGGCTCGCCTTCCTCCAGGTCAAAGGAGACATCCGGCGCCAGGGTGCCCAATCCCTGTCGCGCGGTGGAGTACGCCAGCGCCACGGTGGCATGGACATCCACCCGGCGCAGCTCCAGCGGGCGGGGCCGGCCATAACGCAACAGCTCGTCGACGAAGTGCCCCGCGCGGGAAATCTGCTCGCGCATGCCGGCCAGGGTGTCCGCGTCCGCGCCCTGGCGCTCCAGCAGCTTCAGCTGCGCGGCGAGCACGCCCAGCGGGTTTCGCACCTCGTGGGCCACGGCCGAGGAGAACTGCCCCAGCTCCGCCAGGCGCGCGGCCTGGTCCGCGCGGGTCTCCTGCTCCGCCAGCGCCGCCACCAGCTCCGTGCCCGTGGCGCGCCCTCGCAGCAGCCTGCGTCCCAGCCACTCCTGGAGCCCCTGGCGCAGGGGCTCGAAGGCGAGCGCCGCCAGGGCGAGCAGGAAGAAGGCGCCCGCGCGGTACTCGGCGAGGAAGGGCTGGCCGCTGCCCGCCATCAGCGTCAGCACGCCGAAGAGGAAGCCCGCGGACAGCACCGCCGCCATCGCCGAGTAGACGAGGCTGCGCTCCAGGAGCCTGCGCTCGGAGGGCGGCTGGTGCGCGTTGATGACGTGCACGAGCACCAGCAGCGAGGCCAGCACCAGGTACATGCCGAAGGGCAGCGCGTAGCCGGCGGACAGGAGCAGCGCCGTGGCCAGCCCGCCCGAGTACGCGAGCGCGCCGACAATGCCCAGGCTGCGCAGGAGCGGTCGACGCTCGGGCGTCTCCTTGCGGTACGAGCGCGCCAGGAGCACCAGGGGCACGCCCGCCGCGGAGACCGACAGCGCCATGGTGGGCCAGAACAGCGGCCCCCGCCTCATCGCCAGGGGGCCGTACAGCGCGTCCGGGAAGAGCGCCCCCACCAGCGTGACGACGGTGGCCACGACGTACGCGAGCACCACCAGCCGGGGGGAGCGCTGGCGCGAGACGTCCTGCGCGGTGTGGAAGAAGGCGGCGGCGGTGAAGGCGCCACTGGCGGCGAAGCGCTCACCGAGCCACGCGGCCTGGGGCACGCACAGCAGCAGCAGCGAGCCGCTCCAGAACGCGGTGGCCAGGCAGTACAGCGTCAGCCCCGCGGCGTCGCGGCCTCGCAGCGCGGCCGTGAAACACAAGAGGAGCGACACCGACAGGACCGGCACCAGGCTGTAGGCGAACAGGGGCCCCATGGACGGAGTGTGGCAGATGTTCCTAGTGTGCGCCCCGTCGGCGCCTCGAGGCGCTCCGACGTCACCAGGAGTCATGAGCAGTGCGGCATTTCGCGATGGTCGCGGCAGGGGCCACCCTGTGGGGGTGCTGGTCCCTCTTCCTCCGGCCCGCGGGCCTGTCCTGGGCGCAGAACGCGTTCCTGGCGCTGGTCGCCATGTCGCTGCCGGTGCCCCTGCTGCTGCGCGGCGCCCCGTTCCATGACCGGCGCGCCACCGTGGCCCTGCTCGTCGTGGCCCTGGCGGACGCGGCCAACATCAGCCTGTTCTTCGCCGCCATGAAGCGGGGCCCCGTGTCGGTGGCCGTGCTCACGCATTATCTCGCGCCCCTGCTGCTCGCGCTCGCCGCGCCCTGGGTGCTGGGGGAGAAGCGCTCCGTGCGGGCCCTGGTGGCCGGGCCCGTAACGCTGGCGGGGCTGGTGATGCTCATCGGCCGGCCCGACGGACAGGGAGGAACGGGGATGACGGCGGCGCTCGGCGCGGGCAGCGCCCTGTTCTTCGCGGCCATCGTCCTGGGGACGAAGGCGGCGACGCGAGCCTACTCACCCCTGGCCGTGGCCTCGCTGCACGCACCGGTGTCCGCCGGGGTGCTGCTGCTCATCGCCGGGACGGACGCGCTGCCGACCGCGCTGGACCCGGCCACCCTCCAGGTGCTCGCCGGGGGCGCGGTGTGCGGCCTTGCCGGGACGTGCCTCTTCAATGCGGGGCTGAGCCGGGTGCCCACGGCGGCGGCCGGGGCGTTGACGTACCTGGAGCCGCTCACGGCCTCCCTGGTGGGCTGGGCCGTCTTCTCCGAGGCGCTCACACCCGTGGGCGTGGCGGGGGGACTCCTGGTGCTGGCCGCGGGGGTCTGGGTCGCCTCCGAGCGTCGGGCGCCCGCGTCAAGCATGGCCCTCCCGTCCGCCACGTCTTGAAATCTCCACCCAACTCCCCACTTGCAAGGTCGGGGAATCCTTTGGTCCTCTTGGGCCAACGCAGCTCCTCCCCGCAGCGCCGTGCTTGCGACGCCGTATGCCCATGGAAACCGCAGCAGACAGTCGTGAGTACCGCGTCCTCTTCTTCTGCCCCGCGTCGAGCGCGAGGTTGGAGCGGCTGGAGGCGCCCGTGCGACGGCTGCTGTCGCGCATCCAGGCCCCGCCCGCGGAGCTGACGCCCATCCAGGAGTCCGGGGCGCTGTCGGAGGCCGGGTGGCAGGTGTACCTGGTGCGCTCGCTCACGGAGCGCTCGGCGGCGCAGGCCATGGCCGCGTACGTCAGCGAGGCCACGTGCGCGCTGGCGGCCGAGGTCGACGCCGAGGTGCTGGGGCTCTACGTGGACGTCTCCGGAGACTCGGCGCGCATCTGTCGCTGCGGGCCGGAGGATGGACCGGAGACCTTCGCGGGCCGTCGGCAGGCCGCGCTCAACCGCACGGCCGAGTGGCTGGAGGTCGCGCCCATCCTGCTCTCCGCCATCTTCCAGCTCGACGTGCCGGACGCGGACTACGAGCCGGACGCGGATGACCGCTTCGTGGAGGAGAAGCTTCGTGAGGCGCGCGTCCTGATGGAGCGCTACCGTCAGGGGAAATGAGGTCTCGAACTCCGGAGGACCTCGCGGGCCGCTGTCCGCGCTGCTTCCTGCCTTCCCCGCTGTGCCTGTGCGCCGAGCTGCCGAGCATCCCCACGCGCACGGAGCTGCTCGTCATCCGGCACCACAAGGAGACGCTCAAGTCGACGAACACCGCGCGCATGGCGGCGCTCGCGCTGCCGCGCTGTCACATCGTCTCGTATGGCTCGCCGGGTCAGCGCTTCGATGCGTCGGTGCTGGAGGACGACGGCTCCACGTGGTTGCTCTTCCCGGACGCGCAGCAGACGGCCGCGCCGGAGGCCGAGAAGCCCCGGCGGCTCATCGTCCTGGATGGCAGCTGGGGACAGGCGCGCCGCATGGTGCAGCGGCTGCCGGGGTTGCGCAGGCTGCCCGGACTGAAGCTGCCTCCGCCGCCCGTGGATTCACGCCGGCTGCGCAGGCCTCCGCATCCGGACGGCATGTCGACGATTGAGGCCATCGCCGGCGCGCTCACGTACCTGGAGGGCGAGGACGTGTCCCGCCCGCTCTACGACCTGCACGAGAAGATGATCGACCGCGTGCTCGCGAGCCGCGGCCGGGGCCCCGCGCCTTCGTGTGACGACGACGACGGCGACTGAGCGTCGCGTCGTCTCACGAAGCGGACAGCGGACTCAGCAGGAGGCGCCCTCGGTGCAGCGCGCCTTGCGCATCTGCTCGGCGAACGGCACGGGCTCCAGGAAGCCGGTGACGCGCGGGCGCTTGAGCTCCGTGCCCGTCTGCGACACGAAGGCCACCGTGGGCAGGCCCTCCACGCCGAAGCGCTCCATCAGCGCGTCGAGCGCGTCGTCGCTGTTCGTCGCGTCGATCTTGATGGTGAGGAACTGCCCCTCGGACGACTGCGAGATGACCTGCGGCGCCGGGTACGTCTCGCGGTCCAGCTCCTTGCAGGCCGCGCACCAGTCCGCGAAGAAGTCGATGAGCACCGGCCGCCCCTCGGCCTTCGCCTGGGCCAGCACCTGGTCGAACGCCTCGCGGGAGAAGGTCGCCTTCTTCGCGGGCATCACGTGGTCCCACGCCCACGTCGGCGCACGCGGACGCTCGGCCATGCCCAGGCGCACCCACAGCTCACCCACCGGGCCCGCGTCCAGCGCGCCGCCGCGCACCATCAGCGCCACCACCACCAGCGCCACACCGAACGCCTTGAACGAGAAGTCGCGCGCGCCTTCCTTGAACGAGCGGTGCACCGCGCCCAGGAGCACGCCCACCACCGCGAGCACCCCCGCCAGCGCCGCGCCCGGCAGACGCCCCAGCTCCGCGCCCGCCGCCTTCACCACGTCACGCGCCCACGGCGACGCGTCCTTCAGGTAGCTGAACGCCAGCGCGACGAGCATGATGCCCAGCACGCTCTTCACCCACTCCATCCACACGCCGCTCTTGGGCAGCCGCACCGTGGACACACCGAGGATGAAGAACGGCACACCGATGCCCAAGGCGTAGATGAACAGCAGCGACGCGCCGAGCGTCACGTTCGCCGTCTTCGCCACGAAGGCGAGCAGCCCCGTGAGCACCGGCCCCGTGCACGGCGCCGCCAGGAAGCCCGACACGCTGCCCATCAGGAACGCGCCCGCCACCCCCGCGCCGCCCACCGAGTTCAGCCGCGTCTGCAGCCCCGACGGCAGCGCCAGCTCGAACGCGCCGAACATCGACGAGGCGAGCAACAGCAGGAACACCGCCAGCCCCGTCACCACCGCGGGGTGCCCCAACATCGAGCCGAACGCCTGGCCCGTCTTCGCCGCCAGGATGCCCAGCCCGCTGAACACCACGCCCATGCCCACGATGTAGGACGTGGTGAGCAGCATCGCCTTGCCCCGGCTCTCCGCCTTGCGGGCGCCGAAGACGGAGACCGTGATGGGGATGAGCGGGTAGACGCAGGGCGTCAGCGCGGTGAGCAACCCGCCGCCGAAGACGATGGCCGCGCCGAGGAAGAGGCTGCCGGACTCCAGGAAACGCGCCGCGTCGAGCTCCGTGCTGGGGCCGGTGGGCAACAGCCACGGCACCACCACCACCGCCACGCCGGCCAGTACGGCCATCAACCCGAGCTTCTTGGCATCCATGCGCGCTCTCTTCCGTCGTCCCCAGCAAAAGGGCCCGCTTTGTATACGCAGGCCCCGGCCCGGGGGCTACTGCGCCGTGGGGGCAAGCGAGGAGGCGGGCACCTTCAGGCCCGCGGACCGCGCCAGCCCCATGACGCCCTCCACCGCGGCGGCGATGTAGCCAAACGGGTTCGCCCCATCCACCGCCGTGACGTGGACCTCGCCCATCTTCTGCTGGAACGCGGCCGCCACCTGGGGGAGCTGCTGCGCCAGCGTCATCTGGATGACCTCCGGGCTGATGGTGTTCTCGATGTCCCGCAGGGCCCGGGCCCGCGACAGCTCCAGCTCCTGCCGCGCGTTCTCCCGCCGCACCTCCAGCTCCGCGATGGCCACCTCCGCCTCCGCGATGCCGCGCCGCGACTGCACCACCTGCAGCTGCGCCTTGAGCTTCTCCACCTCCTGGAGCTGCTCGGCCAGCTGCCCCTCGTGCCGGGCCGCCGCCTGCTCCTGCTCCCGACGCAGCCGCTCCAGCTCCATCTGCGCCAGCGCGTTCTGCTGCTCCTGCTCGCGGCGCAGCCGCTCCAGCTCGATGGCCGCCTTGGCGCTCTCGGTCTCCTGCTCGCGCTGCAGCCGCACCAGCTCGAAGCGCGCCTGGGCGGCCTCGGCCTCCTGCAACAGCTTCTGCTTCTCCAGCTCCAGCTTCGCGCGGCCCACGTCCGCGTCCTGCTCGCGCTTGAGCTTCTCCAGGGCGATGCGCGCGCGGGCCCCCTCCAGCTCCTGCTCGCGCGACAGCTTCTCCATCTCCACCTGCGCGCGGCTCGTCGCCAGCTGCCGCTCGGAGACGATCTTCGCCTCGGCCAGCCGCGCCTCGGCGGTGAGCGCCTCCAGCTTGGCCTGTTCGTCGGCCACCTGCTTCTTCTGACGCACGTCCTGCTCGGCGGCGAGCTTGGTGAGCGCCACCTCGCGCTCCACCGTGGCCTGCTCCTGCTTGAGCGTGCGCTCCTGGGCGAGCTTCGCCTCGGCCACGCGCGCCTCGACGGCCAGCGTCTCCAGCCGCGACTGCTCGTCCGCGGTCTGCCGGCGCTGGCGCACCTCGTCCTCGGCCTCGAGCTTCTGGAGGCTCAGCTGCCGCTCGGCCTCCGTCTCCTCGCGGTGGACGAAGCGCTCCTTGGCCAGCTCCGCCTCGCGGGCCTGGCGCTCCTGCTCGCGGCGGAAGCGCGCCTGCATGTTCTCGAAGACGGTGGACGACAGGACGCGCACGTCCTGGATCTCAATCGTGTCCAGCAGCACGCCCCAGCCCGCGTCCGTCGAGTCCTCCAGGCGCCCCTGCCCCGACAGCACCGGTGCGATCTCGCGCATCAGCTCCGCGGCGATGCCCTCCTTGCGCCGGGACAGGCACTCCTCCACGGAGAGGTTGGCCACCAGCCTGCGCGCGGCGCCCACGAACATCTCGCGCAAGAGCTCCGCCAGCTTCTCCTGCGCCCGCTCCGGGAAGGAGAAGTTCAGCATGCGGAAGGCCACCAGCGGATCCGCGATGCGGTACACCGCCAGGCCCGTCACCTGCACGCCCACCTTCTCGCTCGTCACCTGGTCCGCGGTGAACTGCAGCCGCTGGATGCTGGTGGGGACGATCGCCACCGAGTCGCCCGGCAGCTTGAAGCAGCTGGCCCCCTGGCCGCTGATGTCGCGCACGCGGCCGCGGCGCATGTGGACCAGGAACTCGCTCGGCCGGGCGGTGATGAGGCCCCAGCGCTTCATCTTCTCCGGGTCCTCCGCGGGCTTCCCCGCACGCCAGCCGTCCGAGTAACGGTTCTTATCCATCCCCCCACCGCCCCCCTCCATCCGGACGAGCTGTGCACGGCCCTGCTCTGTCGACTCCGACGACTCCTTCACCCGCTTCGCGTTCGCGCTCATGCCTGCCTCCTGGCGACGCGCCCCGGTTGCAGCCCCCCGGCCAGCCCCACGCCCCTCGGGAAATCAGCCGCTTGCGCGCGATGAGGCCCCCGCCTCGCCCCATTCCGGACCACCCCGCGCCAGGACGGCCCACCCGGGTTGATCCACCCCGGCGCAGCCGTTCCAACGCCGACAGCCCCTCCTTCCGGCCAGTCCCAGCGGGTCTCCCGTACGCCTTATGTTCGCTTGACCCGAGGGCACCCGATTTTATAATTGACCAGTCCGGTCCACATTCATGTGAGACGGTGTATGCCCGCCGCAGCGCGCCCCCTGGGTGGCGCCGGGGTGCGGGGGCAGTCGCAAGCCCCTTCAGGAAGGTGTGGGACGCAATGGTGAAGCTGCCGATCTACATGGACAACCACGCCACCACGCCGCTGGACCCGCGCGTGCTGGACGTGATGCTCCCCTATCTGCGCGAGGACTTCGGCAACGCGTCCAGCCGCAACCACGTGTTCGGCTGGAAGGCCGAGGCGGCGGTGAAGAAGGCCCGGCAGCAGGTGGCGGAGCTCATCGGCGCGACGGAGCAGGAGATCGTCTTCACCTCCGGCGCCACCGAGTCCGACAACCTGGCCATCAAGGGGGTCATCGAGTACTACAAGTCGAAGGGTGACCACATCATCACCCTGAAGACCGAGCACAAGGCCATCCTGGACACCTGCAAGCGCCTGGAGCGCGTGCGCCAGGAGCGCCTGGACGAGCTCAAGCTCTTGCGCCTGTCGCAGCTCGCCGAGCGCGACGTGTCGCCCGAGGAGGTGACGGAGCTCTCCGCGAAGCATGATTTGGAGAACGACGCGACGTACAAGAAGTGGGCGGACCTGCCCACCGGCGGCGCGCGCGTGACGTACCTGGACGTGGAGCAGGACGGCCGGGTCAACCTGGAGAAGCTCGAGGAGGCGATGACGCCTCGCACGGTGCTGGTCTCCATCATGTTCGCCAACAACGAGATTGGCGTGGTGCAGCCCATCGCGGAGATTGGCGCGCTGTGCCGCAAGAAGGGCATCCTCTTCCACTGCGACGCGGTGCAGGGCATCGGCAAGGTGCCCTTCGATGTCGAGGCCATGAAGGTGGACCTGGCCTCCATCACCTCGCACAAGATGTACGGCCCCAAGGGCATCGGCGCGCTGTACGTGCGCCGCAAGCCGCGCGTGCGCATCGCCCCCATCATCGACGGCGGCGGCCATGAGCGCGGCATGCGCTCGGGCACGCTCAACGTGTCGGCCATCGTCGGCTTCGGCCACGCGGCGCAGCTGGCGCGCGAGGAGCTGGCCGAGGAGTCCGCGCGGATCCTCCGGCTGCGCGAGAAGCTGCGCAAGGGCCTCACGGACGCGCTGGACATGACCATCATCAACGGCTCGCTGGAGCACCGCCTGCCGGGCAACCTCAACATCTCCTTCGCCCACGCCGAGGGCGAGTCCCTGATGATGGGCATCAAGGACGTGGCGGTGTCGTCCGGCTCCGCGTGCACGTCCGCCTCGCTGGAGCCCTCGTATGTGCTGCGCGCGCTGGGCGTGGATGAGGAGCTGGCGCACAGCTCCATCCGCTTCGGCCTGGGGCGCTTCACCACGGAGGAGGAGGTCGACTACGTCGTCCAGCTCGTCGTGGACAAGGTGCGCAAGCTGCGCGACATGAGCCCGCTGTACGAGATGGCCAAGGAAGGCATCGACCTCAAGAGCATCGAGTGGACGGCGCATTAGCGCGCCTTCCCGAGCAATCAGCGGGGCGCATGGCTCCCCGGACGGTGGGCATTGCTCGCCGGAACCTTTGGTGCGAAGCATCGGTTGAAGGAGTTGGCATGGCTTACAGCGACAAGGTCATCGACCACTACGAGAACCCCCGCAACGTCGGGACGATGGACAAGGAAGACCCGAACGTCGGCACGGGTCTGGTCGGCGCGCCCGCGTGCGGCGACGTGATGCGCCTGCAGCTGAAGATCTCGGACGACGGCCTCATCGAGGACGCGCGGTTCAAGACCTTCGGCTGTGGCTCCGCCATCGCGTCCTCGTCGCTCGTCACCGAGTGGGTGAAGGGCAAGACGGTGGACCAGGCGATGACCATCTCCAACAAGGACGTGGCCCGGGAGCTCGCGCTGCCGCCGGTGAAGATCCACTGCTCGGTCCTCGCCGAGGACGCCATCAAGGCGGCCATCGAGGACTTCAAGAAGAAGCGCGCCGCGCGCAAGGCCCAGGCATCTTGAGTCCTGGGAGCACGGTGCTCTCCACATGACTCCAGGAGGTGAACCCATGAGCGAACAGGCGACCCAGCAGATGACGCCCGGCCCGGTGGCCAACGCGGCGCCCGTGGCCAAGGCCGCCCCCAAGGGCATCGTCGTGGCGGACAGCGCCGTGGCGCGGCTCAAGGAGCTCCTGGAGCAGCGCCAGACGCCCGAGGCCGGCCTGCGGCTGGCCGTGAAGGGCGGCGGGTGCTCGGGCCTCCAGTACTCCATGGAGTGGTCCGAGAAGGCCCGCGAGCGCGACAAGATCTTCGAGAAGGACGGCGTGCGCGTCTTCGTGGACCCGAAGAGCTACCTGTACCTCATCGGCACGGAGCTGGTCTTCGAGCAGACGCTCATGGCCTCCGGCTTCAAGCTCAACAACCCCAACATCAAGGCCGCGTGCGGCTGCGGAGAGAGCTTCTCCGTCTGACGTGGGGACAGCCCTCGTCCCTCGCCTCGCGCGGGGGACCTTCAGTCACGCGGGGTCCGGCCAGCCGCCGGGCCCCTTTCGTTTATCCGCCCCCTGCCCCCATGGAGCACACCGAGTGAGGACCCACTTCGACGTCTTCGGGCTGCCGCGCGCCTATGACGTGGACGTGCCGGCGCTGGAGAAGCAGTACCGCGAGCTGTCGCTCCAGCTGCATCCGGACCGCGTGGCCCAGGCCGACGCGCGCGAGCGCCTCAAGGCCCTGGAGGGCACCACCGCCCTCAACGAGGCCTTCAAGGCGCTCAAGGACCCGGTGCGCCGCGCCTTCTACCTGCTCAAGCTCCACGGCGTGGACCTGGACCGAGAGGACGCGGGCGCGCAGAAGGACATGCCCCTGGAGTTCCTCGAGGAGGTCATGGAGCTGCGCGAGGCGCTCGACACCGCGATGGAGAAGAAGGACCTGGCGCGGGTGCAGGCCATGGGCACCCAGGTGGAGGGGCGGCGCAAGGCGGCGCTCGACGAGGCGGCCGGTGCCCTGCGCGCCCTGGAGGGCGAGGGTGACTCACAGTCTCCGGTGAGAAAGGCGTCGCATGCCCTGGGTCGGGTGCGCTACTTCACGCGCTTTCTCGAGCAGGTGGAAGCGTTCGAGGAGGAGAGTCTGTCGTGAGCAAGAACGGCTACCTGCAGATCCATGATCCGCTCAAGCCCAAGGGCCAGGCGGTGGGCATCGACCTGGGCACCACCCACTCGCTGGTGGCGGCGGTGACGCAGGGCAAGCCCCGCTGCGTCCCGGTGGACGAGGGCGACTCGCTGCTCTTGCCCTCCGTGGTGCACTACGGCCAGGACGGCGGCGTGGTGGTGGGCGTCCGGGCTCGCGCTCTCGCGGCCTCGCACCCCACGGACACCATCGCGTCGGTGAAGCGCTTCATGGGCCGAGGCCCCGAGGACGCCGAGACGCGCAAGCTGGGCCACTACAAGTTCGTCCCCGGCGCCAAGGTGGTCCGCTTCGATGTGTCGGGCGGCAACCCGGTGACGCCGATTGAGGTCTCCGGCGAAATCCTGCGTGCGCTGAAGCGCCGCGCCGAGGCGCAGTTCTCCAGCAAGGTGGAGCAGGCCGTCATCACCGTGCCGGCGTACTTCGACGACGCCCAGCGCCAGGCCACCAAGGACGCGGGGCGGCTCGCGGGCCTGGAGGTGCTGCGCCTGCTCAACGAGCCCACCGCCGCCGCGCTCGCGTACGGCCTGGACAAGGGCAGCCAGGGCACCTTCGCCGTCTACGACCTGGGCGGCGGCACCTTCGACATCTCCATCCTCAAGCTGGTGGACGGCGTCTTCGAGGTGAAGTCCACCGGCGGCGATTCGGCCCTGGGCGGCGACGACTTCGACCGGGCGATTGCCACGAAGGTGTTCGAGGCGCTCGGAATCACCGAGCCCTCCCCTGCCCTGGTCGCCGAGGCGCTCGCGTCCTCGCGCAAGGCCAAGGAGGCCCTCACCGACGCTGCCGAGGCCACCGTCACGGTGGATGGCCGGACGCACGCGGTGAAGCGCGCGGACTTCGACGCCTGGATCCAGCCGCTGGTGGCGAAGACGGGCATCGTGTGCCGCCGGGCCCTGAAGGACGCGGGCGTGGCGGCGGGCGAGCTGGACGGCGTCATCCTGGTGGGCGGCTCCACGCGTGTGCCGGCGGTGCGCCGCTTCGTGGCGGAGATGTTCGGCCGCGAGCCGCTGGGCGACATCGACCCGGACCAGGTGGTGGCGCTGGGCGCCGCGGTGCAGGCGGACCTGCTCACCAACGCGGACCGGCAGGACGAGGTGCTGCTCTTGGACGTGATTCCGCTGTCGCTCGGGCTCGAGACGATGGGCGGCATCACCGAGAAGCTCATCCAGCGCAACTCCACCATCCCCACCGCGGCGGCGCAGGTGTTCACCACGTTCAAGGACGCGCAGACGGGCCTGGACGTGCACGTGGTGCAGGGCGAGCGGGAGCTGGTGGAGGACAACCGCAGCCTCGCGCGCTTCACGCTCTCCGGCATCCCCCCGCTCGCCGCCGGCATGGCGCGCGTGGAGGTGCGCTTCCAGGTGGACGCCGACGGCATCCTCTCCGTCTCCGCGAAGGAGCAGAGCACCGGCGCCACCCAGTCCATCACCGTCAAGCCCAGCCACGGCCTCACCGAGGATGAAATCGAGCGGATGCTGCTCGACTCCATCGAGTACGCCGAGGACGACATCCAGGCCCGGCAGCTGCGCGAGCAGCGCGTGGACGCCGAGCGCGTGCTGGCCGAGGCGGACCGTCAGCTGGGCGAGCACGCCTCGCTGCTCCAGGACGGGGAGAAGGCCACCATCGACGCGGCCATCGCCCGCGTGCGAGAGGCGGCCCAGGGCAACGACTACCTGAAGCTCAAGGAGGCCGTGCACGCCCTGGACGAGACGTCCCGGCCCTTCATCGAGCGGGTGATGAACAAGGCCATCACCCAGGTTGTCGCTGGCCACTCGGTGGAGGAGTACTGACGTGCCCAAGGTCACCTTCAAGAGCCCGCTGGCCGAGGTCAGCGTGGACGTCCCCCCCGGGACCATCCTCCTGGACGCCGCCGAACAGTCGGGGGCCCAGGTGGGCCACAGCTGTGGCGGGGTCTGCGGCTGCTCCACCTGTCACATCTGGGTCCGCAAGGGCCTGGACTCGCTCAGCGAGCAATCGGACGCGGAGGCGGACCGGTTGGACATGGGGTTCGACGTGCGTCCGTACTCCCGGTTGAGCTGCCAGACGGAGGTCAGCCAGGAGGACGTGGTGGTCGAAATCACCGAGGAGTCCCTCACGGCCTTCATGGACGAGAACCCGGTCATCCGCCGGGCCCTGGAGGCCGAGGGGAAATGGCCGCTGAAGAAGTGAGGTTGTTACGTAGTTCTTGACGAGCCGGGGCAGGACACCTATATGTCCGCCCCATCGCAGCGACGCCACGGCGCCGAGGCGGTGAAGCCACCTGCCCAGGTGGTGGAATTGGTAGACACACTAGATTCAGGGTCTAGCGCCTGCAAGGGCATGGAGGTTCGAGTCCTCTCCTGGGCACAAAGTCGATAAGGGGTCCCGGTTTCAAACCGGGGCCCCTTTTCGCTTTTCAGGGGTCCGCGCTTCGCGCCCGGCTCACTGTGGCGCCGGCTCCACCGCTTCATGCGCCACGTGCTGCGCGGCCTCGCGCGCCAGGCTGCCGCCCTTCCTCAGGTCGCGGATTCGAATCTTCCGGATGTAGACGGAGACGGCGCCCACGCCGGCCTGGCTGAACACCGTGCCCAGGTGGGTGAGCGTGGCGAACGCGGCCGCGTCCTCGGGGGTGGCGCCCAGGCTGCGGGCCGCCCAGCTGGTGACGAAGTAGTAGATGCCCATGCCCGCGGGCACGCCCGGGAGCGCCTGCCCCAGGGAGATGGCGCCCAGCACCACCGCGCCCGCGAAGAGGCCGCCGGAGATGCCGATGCCATGGAGCGCCAGCCCGTAGGCCAGCGCCGACGCGAGCACCGGGCCCACCGAGTAGAAGAGCACCTTGCCCATGCCGATGAACGAGCGCGCGGAGCCCAGCCCGTCGCTGACGTGGTGGAGGAAGCCCTCCAGCCGCGGGAAGCGGTGGCGCCGGTGCAGCGCGTTCGCCAGCGGGAGCGACCAGTGGGCCAGCAGCACCACGAGCGCGACGAGCCCCACGCACAGGGACACCGCCACCTTCAGCTGCCCCTGGAAGCGCGTGAGGGTGGAGCCGAAGGGCCCCAGCAGCGACAGCGTCACCAGCATCATCAGCGCGGCGAACTCCATCAGCTTGCCGACGGCGACGGTGCCCAGGCAGCGCAGGAACGGGATGCGCTCGGTGCGCGACAGCAGGAACGAGCGGAGGATGTCGCCCAGCTTCCCCGGCAGCGCGTTGTGGACGAACGCGCCGATGGCCACCAGGTGGTAGCGCTCGCGGAAGGGCACGCGCTTGCGCAGGGTGCTCTGCCACTGCACCGCGCGCAGCGGGATGATGGAGCCCTGCAGCATGACGAAGGGCAGCAGCCACACCAGGTGACCGGGCAAGTCCCTCAGGAAGTCGTCCAGCGGGAAGCGCGGCTGCAGCAGGGGGCCTGGGCCCTTCGGGTTCCAGTGGAAGAAGGCCGTGGAGAGCAGGACGACGGACAGCACCAGCCCCACCACGCCGAGCAGCACCTTGGGCAGGCTCAGGCCCCGCGCGGACGGCCTGGGCCACACGGCCTTCGTGCGACGCCCAGGGGCCTTCATTGCACCCACCTCAAGCGAGGCGCCTGCCGCACATAGACCTCCGCGAGCCGGTCATGCAGTTGGGCGCAGTGCCCCAGTCCGGACAGGTCCACCGGCGCGTTCGTGGGCCAGCACACCAGGCTGTTGGCCTCCGTGCGCGTCAGCCCGCCGTGCGAGCCGAACTCCCACGCGAAGCCCACCGTGCCGCCCCGGCGCACCGCCTCTCCGAAGACGACCAGGTCTCCCGCCGTCGTCATCGCCGGCAGCCCTCGCAGGAAGTCCGCCACCGCGCGGCGGCTGAACTCGGGTGACAGCGGCGCGCGCTCCACCTCGTCCGGGCCGTACACGCCGCCGCGAATCACCGCCACCGCGGAGCGACCTCGTCTCAGCGCGATGATGCCGATGTCCTCGCTGCGCGTGGCGCGTGCCAGCACCTCCGGATGTCGCGCGAGCAGCGCGCGAGCCTCCAGCGGCTCTCGCGCACCGGAGAGATAGACGTGCGCGAAGTTGCCGCACTCGACGATGACGGGCTCGAAGGGCGCGCTCGGCACCGAGTCCTGAAGCGGACGTCCGTCGCGCAGTCCGCGCACCACGTCCTCGGCCAGCTCGCCGGGGGAGCCCTCGAGGAGCAGCGACTCCAGTCGTCGTCCCTGGCGCTGCTCCAACGGCAGGCTGTCCACGTGGCCGTGGTCCGACAGGATGACGACGTCGTAGGGGCGCTCCACCGATTGGGACATCGCGTACAGGTCCTCGAGGTACCCGTCCACGCGGTGCAGCTCCGCCAGCGCCAGCTCCGAGCGAGGTCCCCGACGATGGGCCACCTCGTCGTAGTTTCCGAACACCAGGTAGATGGCGGGCACGCCGCGCACCATGTCCACCAGCGCCTTGGTGTACGCGAAGCTCCAACCCAGCCGCTGCAACAACACGCGGCTGACGAGGAAGGACTGCTCGTGCCGCCAGTCGTGCAGCGCGTGGGCCCAGTGGGCCACCTCGCGCGCCGAGCGCCACGTGTCCATGCCGAACGCGCCGAGGAAGTCCCAGAGGCCGCGCGTGCGCCCCGCCGACAGGCCCATCATCTCGTACGAGAACGCGCGCGACATCTGCTTGAAGCTCGCCAGCGTGCTCATGCTGAGCGCGTTCCGGGCGCCCGCGCGGAACAGCGAGAAGTAGCCGTGGCCGCCTCCATCCAACAGGCTCTCGCGCCCCTGGCCTCGCAGGCGCTCGTCGATGACGTGTGCATCCGTGGGCGTGCTCATCCGCACCTGTCGTCCCAGCTCCCTGTCGAACCAGGAATATGCGGGCAGGTTCGAATTCCGCAGGCCGTACAGGAGCCCCGCCTGGAAGTACGGCGTGGAGGTGGGCGCGCCCCAGAAGGCGTCATCCAATTGAAACGTGCCGGAGCGGATGAGTCGTGAGACGAACGGGAGCTTGCCGGCGACAATCGCCTCGTCCAGCAGGGCCTTGGGTACGCCGTCGAGGTGGATGAGCAGCAGATTCCTGCGCCGATGCGCCGCTGCGGGCGGAACTTTCGTTCCAATCCGCCGCGCGAGCCCATGGGCCCACATCCAGGACGCCGGAGTAATCACACCACTCACGTTGACGCCTCCCCTCCCTCACCCGCCAGAATGAGCACTCGGGGGGACGGCCGCCTTCAGTCGAAGGCAGCCCTCCTGGAAAGCAGGCGGGCAGGTAGCGCCGTCCTTCTGTCGGGATGGTTCCGACTCAGAGAGACGTCACCACGGTCCCCATGCTCCTTCCCGCTGTCCTCCTCGTCGTGCTCGGCGCCGCTCCGGTGAAGTCGCCTTCCCGTCCGGCGCCCGGGCTGCCTCAAACGAAGGCGGACTCCGGCTCGGACATCATCGCCCTGCCGATGATGACGTTCAGCTCGGACCACGGCATCAGCTACGGCGCCGTCGGCGGCATCTACCTGTACGGCCCCGGCAAGACGCCGTACGCGCACGGCATCGGCGCGCAGGTGCTCTTCAGCAGCCGCGGCGTGCAGAGCCACTACGTGCGCTACGACGGGCCCCGGCTCATTGGCCCGCTGCGCCTGGAGGCCGGCCTGGAGTACAGGCGCGAGCTGAAGAGCCCCTTCTTCGGCGCGGGCAACCTCTCGGCGCCCGACTTCCGGGGCGACCTGGACAACGAGCGCTACACCTTCGACAAGGGCGCGCCGGGCGGCTGGTTCCGGCTGCGGGGGCGGCCCTTCGGTCCCACCCATCCGCTCCAGTCCTACGTGGGCTATGCGCTGCGCTACACCAGCGTGGACACGTACGACGAATCGATGCTCCACCAGCAGCGTCCGCTGGGCATCGAGGGCGGCATGACGGGGCAGCTGCTCGTGGGCGCGCTGTGGGACACGCGCGACGACGAGACGGACCCGCTGGAGGGCGGCGTGGAGGAGATCGCCCTGCGCGTCTCCGGCATGGCCACCGGCAGCCGGTACCAGTACGCGGGCATCACCTTGAGCGAGCGGCGCTACCTCAAGCTGTCGTCACGGCTGACGCTGGCGCAGCGGCTGACGTTGGACATGCTCTTCGGCGAGGTGCCGTTCTTCGAGTGGAGCAACACCGGCGGCGTCAACGTGTCGGAGGGCATCGGCGGGATGAGCAGCGTGCGCGGCATCGAGCGCAACCGCTTCTCCGGCAACGTGAAGGCCTTCAGCAACACGGAGCTGCGCTACCACGTCGCCAACCTCCAGGTGTTCGGCAAGAGCATGAAGGTGGGCGCGGTGATGTTCCTGGACCTGGGCCGCGTGTGGCACCCGGGCGTGCCCGACGGCAAGTGGCACGAGTGGCACCCGGGCATCGGCGGAGGCCTGCGCCTCATGCGCCGCGCCGCCGTGGTCCGCATGGACTACGCGCGCTCCACCGAGACGGGACGCCAGCGCGTCTACATCACCTTCGGCCACATGTTCTGACGCTTGCTCTCCATGACGCCGCGCGCTGTCTTCAACGCTGCGAGTCAAGCTCCGCGTGAGGCATGACAGAACCATGACAAAGGCATGGAGTCGTCATGGACCTTCCGACACCACCCCCGCTGTAGGTTGGCTGCAATCGCTGACCTGCAACGGGGCTTCTTCCATGCGTGTCATCTCCCCTGGCCTCCTCGTGGCGGCCGTGACGGAACTCTCCTTGTCGCGGAGCGCGAAGCTGGTCCGGCTCAAGGACGTCATCGCCTGGTGTGAGTGGAACGGCGTCGACTACGAGGGGACGGGCGGCAAGCAGCAGGCGCTGTGGGACGCGGACCGTGACGAGGCCCAGGGCCAGCACCGGCTGCTGAAGTTCAAGAGCGGTGAGTGCAAGCAGTCGCGCGCGGGCTGGGCGCTCATCGCCCACGGCGAGAAGGCGCGCGAGGCCGCCACCCAGCTGGGCTGGCGGGAGCAGCTGTGGGACGGCGAGAAGTGGGACTGGCTCGGCGGCAACGCCCCCGTGGTGGCCCGGCGCCCCAACGCCCGGCGCGCGCGCGCGAGCAACGAGCCCACCCAGGAGCTCCTCGACGAGGGGCCGCGCCTCTCGGTCGGCTGATGCCTGAGGGGCCCACCGGGGCCCCGCTTCAGACGAGCGCGTCCACCCAGGCCCGCAGGCGCGCGTCCAGGTGCGCCTCGCCGCGGACGCCGGGCTCCGGCTCCAGCAGCAGCGTGTGGAAGCCGCGCGCCTCCAGGCCCTCACACAGCTCGGCGCGGGCCGCCACGTCCGGCGCGAAGAGGATGCAGCCGTCGCCTCCGCCCGCGCCGGACAGCTTCCCGACACCACCGTAGGCCGCCGCCAGCGACAGCACGCGGCGCATGCCCTCGGTCTCCAGCGGGCCCAGCTCCAGCAGCAGCGCGTGCTGGGCCTTCACCGCCTCGGAGAACGCCCGGAAGTCCCAGCCGGCGAGCCCGTCCTCCACCGCCTGCCCCACCGCGTCCGAGCGCGCGACGAAGGCCTGACGGCCCCGCTCCTCCAGCCGCGCCTCCACCTGGCCGATGAGCACCCGCGTGGAGGCGCTCTCGCCCGTGAAGGCATACGCCATGGGCACCCGGGGCGGAGGCAGCCGCCAGACGTCGACGGACGCGGACTCCGTCATGGCCGCGCTCAGTCGGCCGCTGTTGCTCGCCTCCACCAGCGCCGCCACGTCGTAGCGCCGGTAGCGCAGCACGCCGCCCGCGAAGCTCGTCGCCACGTCCCCGCCGCTGCCCTTGCCGCCCTGCCCCTGCGTGTGCGCCAGCAGCGCCAGCTTCAGCGCGTCGTAGCGCTCGTCCAGCACCCAGCGCGCGGCCTCCGACGCCAGCACCGTGGCGCAGGCGCTGCCGCCCATGCCCAGCTTCTGGCCGTTGGGCCCCACCGCCGAGGGCGCCACCGCGAAGTCGAAGCCCTGGCTCGCCCGGCCGTGCGCGCGCAGCGCCTCGTCCAGCGTGCGCGCCACGAAGGAGAAGCCCGCCGGCACGTCGCGCTCCCAGCGGACCCCGCGCGGCGTCATGCTCCCGGCGAGCGTCCCCTCCTCCAGGCAGACGTGCACGCGCGCGTCCTCGCGCCGCCGCACGTAGGCGTGCGTGCGGGGCGCCACCGCCACCAGCCGCGCCACCCCACCCCACAGCACCGCGTACTCGCCGGAGACGAACAGCTTGCCCGGAGCCGAGAGCGCGCGCTCCATCAGAAGAGGTGCTCCGACTTCAGCGTCGCGTCACCACCGGGCACGCAGCGAATCACGTCCAGCGCGCCGCACGCGCGGGCCAGCGCCTCCGCCGCCACCTCGTTCGCCGCGTCCGTCAGCAGCACCGGGTTGGGGCCCGCGTCCAGCGTGAACCAGACGGGCACGCCCTTCTTGCGGTGCTCACGCAGGTGGTGGATGAGCCCCACCGTGGCCGCGTTCAGGTAGCAGAGCGGCGGGTCGGCCGCGAGCGACGTGGAATGCATCCGCCAGGCGTTGCGCTCACACATCTCGCCCAGCGCCTGCAAGTCCCGACGGGCGATGTACTCGCGCGCGCGGGGCACCTCCGCCTCCGCGTCCTTCACCCAGGCCGCGTAGTAGGGGCTGGTCTCCACCGCCTGCTTCATCCCGTCGCGCGACTTCACGTCCTTCTCGCCGCGGTCCAGGATGGCCACCACCATGCGCAGCTCCGGCCAGTGCGCGGCGTCGAAGCGCTGCACCGCGAAGCTGTCGTCGCCGTCCGGGCGCTCACCGCGCTGCCACTCGCAGAAGCCGCCCTGCACGCTGCGGCACGCCGAGCCGCTGCCCAGCCGGGCCAGGATGCTCTCCGCCTTCGTGTCGCGGGGAAGGCCCGCCGCCGCGCGCCCCGCCACCGCCAGCGCCGCGAAGCCCGCCGCGCTGCTGGCCAGGCCCGCCGCCATGGGGAAGTCGCCACGCGAGACGACCTTCGCCGGGCCCAGGGACTTGTCGCCGGCCTGCGCGCGCACGGACTCCAACAGGCGCAGCACCCGCTCGCGCTCGCTGCCCTTGGCGACGTGGCCGTTGAGCTCCACCGCGTCCGTGGGGACGCCGAACTCCACCGTCGTCGTCACCGACAGCGGGGAGAGCGTCAGCGACAGGCTGGACTGGTGCGGCAGGATGAGGGCGTCGTCCCGCTTCCCCCAGTACTTCACCAGGGCGATGTTGGGATGCGCCAGGACAGTGGCTTTCATGGGGACACCTAGGTCGCTCGCGGACCCGCGAGCTGGCTGCTGAAGCAGCGCACGCCGAGCCGGGTGAGCTGGTCCACCGCGGGCTCGGGTTCGAGGAACAGACCGACCACGGCCCCGCCGTCCCCACCGGCTCCGGTGAGCTTGGCGCCCAGCGCTCCCAGGCCCCGCAGTCGGTACACCATCTCTTCCAATGCCGGCGAGGACAGGCCCAGCGCCGCCAAGAGGCCCTGGTTGACGTTCATCGCGTCGCCCAGGCCCTCCAGGTCACCGGCCTCCACCGCCCGCGCGCCCTCCGACGCCAGCTTCCCCATCTGCGCGAAGAGGCGCTGGTAGCGCTCGGGCCAGCGCGCCTGCCGCTCGCGCAGCGCCCCGACGGTCTTCTTCGTGGGGCTGCGCTCACCGGCCAGCGCCACCACCACGCGCAAGGGACGCGGACTGTCCACCACCTTGCCGCGCCCCACGTCGGAGGAGCCCGGCGCGCGGCGGTACAAGAGCAGCTGCTCCTGGGCGCTGGTGGTGTGGTCCACGCCCGAGGGCGTGCCGTGGAACTCCTGCTCCATCTCCCACGCCAGGCGCCCGGCCTCCTTGGGCGTGGGCTCCCGGCCCGCGGCACAGAGCAACATGCGCGCGCAGGCGACGGACACCGCAGCGGAGCTGCCGAGCCCCGCCGACAGGGGCAGCTCCGGGTCCAACGACACCTTCACGGGAGGCTCGCCCACCAGCCTCGCCGCGCGCAGGAAGGCGCCGGTGAGCTGGGCGCGCTGGGCGCGGCTCATCGTGGCGGGAAGCGTCAGCTGACACTTCCGGGCCGGCACGCCCCGCGCCTTCACCCCCTGCGACAGCGGCCCCGCGAGCGCGGGGTGGCCGTACACCACGCTGTGCTCGCCCAGCAGGATGACCTTGCCGGCGCCGAACGTGGACAGTGGGGGCGAGGTGGCCACGGGCGCGCTAGACGGTGGTACCGGTGGTGGCGGCCTTGGCGTCCTCGGCGGACAGGCTGGCGAGAATCTCCCGGGCCTTCTCCACCTTCACGTGGCCCGCCTTCACCAACAGGTCCGCCAGCTTCTCCACCCAGTCGCCGCGCGCGCCGGCCGTCACCGCCACGCAGCGCGCATGCAGCGCCATGTGGCCCTTCTGGATTCCGATGCTGCCCAGCGCCCGGAGCGCCGCGAAGTTCTGCGCCAGCCCCACCGCCGCGAACACCATGGACAGCTCGCGCACGCCCGAGGCGCGCAAGAGCTTGAGCGCCATCTGCACACCGGGGTGCACCTTGATGGGGCCGCCCACCATGCCCAGCGCCATGGGCAGCTCGATGCGGCCCACCAGGTGCCCCTCCTCCAGGTACCAGGTGGACAGCGGACGGTACTGGCCGTTGCGACAGGCGAAGGCGTGCGCGCCGGCTTCGATGGCGCGCCAGTCCTGGCCCGTGGCGATGGCCACCGCGTCGATGCCGTTCATCACGCCCTTGTTGTGCGTGGCCGCGCGGTACGGGTCCGCCTCCGCGAAGCGGCTGGCCTGGGCGATGCCCTCGGCGATGATCTCCCCCGGCATCTCGAAGTCCGCCAGCGCCGCCAGCGGGATGCGGCACGTGGCGCGCGCCAGCCGCCGGTCCGCCAGGTTGGAGAGGATGCGCAGGTACACCTTGCCGCCGGTGATCTGCTCGACGAGCGGCGCCACGCCCTCCGCCACGGTGTTGATGAGGTTGGCCCCCATCGCCTCCTGCGTGTCGATGAGGATGTGCACCACGAGCAGCGGCTCGCCCCTGGGGCCCTCGGGCGCCGGCAGGATGCGCACCTCCACGTCCCGGGCGCCGCCGCCGCGCGCCACCATGGCCGGGTGGAAGCTGTTGGCCAGCGCCAGCAACTGCTCCTTGTGCGCCAGGATCTTCTCGGCCGCCTCCGTCGGGTCGCCGAAGCGCGTCACCTGGATCTGGCCGATCATCATCGACTCGTCCGCCTCGGCGCTGAAGCCACCGTTCTCGCGGACGATCTTCGAGGCGAAGGACACGGCCGCCACGACGGACGGCTCCTCCACCGCCATGGGCACCAGGTAGTCGCGCCCGTTCACCTGGAGGTTGAGCCCCAGGCCCAGCGGCAGGGAGAAGGTCCCCACCGCGTTCTCGATCATCTGATTGGCCAGCACCGGCTGGAGCGCCTCGGTCCCACGGAGCTGCTCCAGGTCCCCGGGCGACAGCCGGAACATGCGGGCGAGCGTCGCGAGGCGCTCGTCCATCGGCAGCTTGTGGAACCCGGATAGCCGGGACGTCACCGTCTCAGACATGATGAGTCTTCCCTCTTCCTGCGTTGGCGGTCCCCACTACAGCGCCGCCATCCAATCCTTCAATACACCGGTCACCACCCGCGGCCGCCGCCTCAGCTCAGCGCAGCTTCTGCTTCCGGTGAGCACGAGCGCCTGACGAAGCCCCGTCAGGATGACCTCCAGCGCCTGCTCGGCCGCCGCCACCCCGCCCGTCTGATGCGCCCGGAACAACGGCAGGGCCATGCCCGCCACGTCCGCCCCCAGCGCCAGCACCTTCGCCACCTCCAACCCCGTGCGGATGCCTCCGCTCCCCACCAGCCGCACGTCCGGGCCCACGGCCCCGCGGACGGTGGCCACCGCCGCCGCCGTGGGGATGCCCCACGCGCTGAATTCCGCGCCCACCTGGGCTTGTACGCCCGTGGCCCGAAGTTGTTCCACCCGGACCCAGGACGTGCCACCCAGCCCGGACACGTCGATGTTGCGCACACCCAACTCCACCAGGCGCCGCGCCACCTCCGGGCCGATGCCGCACCCGGTCTCCTTGACCAGCAGCCGCTCGCCCAGGGCGTTCACCAGCGACTCCACCACCGCGTAGCCGCCGCGGAAGTCCCGGTCGCCCTCGGGCTGGGTCAGCTCCTGCCCGGCGTTGAGGTGCAGGGCGATGCCGTCCGCGCCGATGCCGTCCATCAGCCGCCGCACGCCGTCCACGCCCAGCCGCACCGCCTGGTACAGGCCGATGTTGCCCAGGAGCGCCACCGTGGGCGCCACCTGCCGCACCTGGAACGAGGCCGCCCGCGTCGCGTCCTCCGACATGGCCCGCTGGCTCCCCACGCCGAAGGCCAGGCCGTGGCGCTCGGCCACCAGGGCCAGGTCGCGATTGACCACCCCCGCGCGCTCGGTGCCGCCGGTCATGCCCGTGACGAGCAGCGGGTGGCGCAGCCGCTTGCCCAGGAACAGCGTGGACAGGTCCACGTCCTCCACGGACATCTCCGGCATGGCGCAGTGGACCAGGTGGACCAGGTCCAGCAGGGTGCTGTTCTGACCGGGCTCCACGTCACCCGTCGCACACAGGTCGAGGTGAGCGTCCTTGCGCCGCGCTGTGATGTCCTCGACCATTTGGTGTGGGTCCGTCCCGGGTGCCCGACAAGGCGGAGGTGTGCGGAAGGCCCGAGTTACCTAGCAAGCGCCGGGGGAGGGGTGCAAGCCAAAGGGCCGAGCGGTCCAAGAGGGCATGCCAATGGACGAAATCCACTGCGGGACAGTATGAGGCCCGCATGAGCGCCCCCGCGTCGCCCAAGGTGGTCGTCTTCCTTCACAGTGGAGACTACGACCGCGTGCACCAGGGCCTGTCCATCGCGGCGGCGGCGACGGCGGCGGGACGGCGCGCGGAGATCTACCTCTTCTGGTGGGCGCTCGAGCGCTTCCTGAAGGACGCGCTGGACGAGCCGGACTTCGCGGGCCGCGAGGACGTGGCGGACCGCTTCGAGTCCCGGGGCATGCCCACGCTGCGCGCGCTGCTGGAGCACCTGACGGATTCAGGGCTGTGCACGCTCGCGGGCTGCACCGGCTCGCTCGGGGCGCTGGGCGGCGAGGCGCTCACCGGCGACAGCCGCATCCCGCTCTGGCTGGGCTGGAGCGCCATCCTCCAGCGCACCGCCGGGGTGACGGACCGCTTCTACCTCTAGGCCCACGCCGCCCCGGGAGTCACGGCCCGGGGCGGGGCCCGAGCGGGCCTCAGTGGGTGAGCTTGAAGCCCAGGATGACGGTGCGCGGCGCGTTGGGGCGCGCGCCGTAGGGCCGGCGGGAGGCGATCTCCACCGTGTCGAGGATGTTGCGCGCGCTCAGGTACAGCTGCCCCCAGCGCGAGAAGTTCCAGTTCGCGTTGACGTCGAACGTCAGCAGCGAGTCCGTCAGCTCCCCGGGAGGGGCCTCGCCCTGCCCCGCCTTCTCTCGCATCGTGTCGATGTAGAGGGCGCTCACGGCCACGCCGCCCAGCCGGCCCTCGACGCCGACGGACGCGGAGAGCTGGTGCCGGGGGACGTACGGCAGCTCGTCGCCGGCCTTCACGTTGCCGAACTGCGGGTCGGCGGACTGGAAGTCCTCGAGCAGCTCCGTGCGCGTGAAGGTGTACGACGCGGTGACGGGGAACGTCAGGCCGCCGCCGGGACGGAAGACCTTCTCCGCGAAGACCTCCAGGCCGTAGATGTGGGCGCGGCCCGCGTCCGTCTGGCGGTCCAGGTCGTCGTCCACGCAGCCGCTGGAGAAGGTGCAGATGGCGGTGAGGTTCGAGTAGTCGTTGAAGAAGCCCAGCACCTCGAGGCGCTCGCCGCGGCGGGTCCACCGCGCGCCCGTCTCGTAGTTGATGCTCCGCTCCGCGCCCACCGAGTCCGGCTGGCCGGGCGCCGGCGGTGAGAAGCCCCGGTACGCGCCGGCGAAGAGGCCCAGGTTCGGCGTCAGCGCGCCGAACGCGCCCATGCCGGGCATCAGCACCTCGAGCGCTCCGTTCGTGTCCTCGCCGGTGAGCCGGTCGTACGAGCGGGAGCGGATGACCTCCAGGCGCACGCCGGGCGTGAGCACGAGCGGGCCCCAGGCGATGGCGTCCGTCACGTGGAGCGCGAGCGCGTGCGTGGCGTCCTTGTTGTTCGCGGTGGTGGACGTGGCGGTGTGGGTGGCGACCAGCTCGCCGCCGGCCATGCGGAACGCGTCCTCGGTGTGCAGCCGGTCGATGCTGTCGAAGTGGAAGCGGGCGCCGAACTCCAGGTTGTGGCTCAGCGGCCCCGTGGTGGTGGTCCACCGCGCGACGCTCTGGACCCCCTGGGACACGAAGGTCCGGTCATTGGGGCCGATGAAGAGCAGCTCCTGCGAGGACGAGCTGTCGAGCTGACCGGTGAGCACGCCGTAGTAGATGGAGTTGCGCGCGCTGGTCGGGTCCGCGAGCACGGTGGCGATGGCGGCGCCGCCCAGGCGGTTGATCTTCCGCCAGGCGCGCGTGAGGTCGTGGCGGTAGGCCGTCGTGGTGATGGCCAGCGAGCCCGCCTCCAGCACGTGGCTGACGGCCACCTGCGTGCGGTGCCACTCCATCCGGTCCAGCGCGCTGGAGGCATAGCGGCGCAGCGGGTTGGCGCGGAAGTCCTCGTCGGACAGGCCCAGGTAGGTCTCGTTGGAGACCTCGTCGGAGTAGCCCAGCTTGAGGTTCAGGCTCTGGCGCACCTCGCCGTCGGGCACCAGCCAGTAGCGGCCCTTGGCCATCCACTCGTTGCGGCGAAAGCCCGTGGTGCCGCCGCCGTCCAGCTCCTTGAAGCCGTTGCTGCGCAGGTGCAGGCCCTCCAGGAGGAAGCCCGCGCGCTCGGTGCTCGCGCCGAAGACGCCGTGCGCCTTGCCGTACAGGTAGCCGCCGCCGGCGATGTCCAGCCACGCGGACTCCGAGGCGGGGATGTCGCGGGTGATGAACTCCACGGAGCCCGCCACCGTCTGCGGCCCCTGCTGGATGGCCGAGGGGCCCTTGAGCACGCGCACCGACTGCATGCGCGTGACGAGCGGGAAGAAGTAGGCCGCGGGCGCGCTGTAGGGCGCCGGGCCGAAGAGCACGCCGTCCTCCAGCAGCGTCACCTTCTTGCTGCGGTCCGGGTTGACGCCGCGCAGGCCCACGTTCGGCCGCAGCCCGAAGCCGTCCTCGCCGCGCGCGTAGACGCCGGGCACCGTCATCAGGACCATGCTCGGGTCATCGCGCTTGAAGCGCTCCAGCTGGGACGGCTTGAGGACATGCACCGAGCCGCTGGTGCGCGTCTCCGACGTCCCCACCACCACGCTCTCGAACTTGCGCTGCCCGGGCTCGGGCGTCGGGTCCGGCGACGCGGGAGGCGCCTCGGTCGAGGCTTGCGTCGGGGCGTCCCCCGGAAGCCCGGGCGCGGGGTCGGACAGCGGCGCTCCCGCAGCCTCGCCGGAGGCGTCACCCGCCGCCGCGGGCGGGGCTCCGGCCGGGGTCGCGTCTGGAGCGACGGCGCCCTGCTCAGCGGCGGTGCGCGTCGCGGCTTCAGCCGGCGCGGCGGCGCCCTGCTCGGCCGACTGCGTCGTGGCTTCAGCCGGCGCGGCGGAGCCCTGCTCGGAGGAGGGCTGGACCGGTGCCGCCCCTGTCGAGGGGGACACCTGCCCGGTGGCGGCCGGCGCCCTGTCGGGGGGCGCAGCCACGGAAGCGTCCGTCGGAGCGGGGGCACCCTCCGCGCCCGACGCCTGTTGCGCGTGCCCGGCCGCGGGGGCCGCGACGATTCCCACCAGGAGCACCGGGGCCGCCCAGCCTCGTGCCCGCCTCAACCTGTCCTTGAGCCATGCCATCTGCGAAGTACGCCTCTATCCCGGTGCTGCGGTGGCACTGTGTCAGACGCCAGGAGCCGGGGCGAGCGGGTCCGGACATGGACCCACCTCCCCGGCTCCGGCACTGACCACTCCTACGTGACTACTTCTCGACCGTGGCCGCCACGACGATCTTGCCGTCGGACTGGACCACGATGCCGCGCACCGCCTCCTCCGTCTTGCCGACGGAGAAGTTGTGCTTCACGACGCCGCCCGAGCCGAACGACGTGTCCAGCACGCCGGCCGTCGTGTAGCGCGCCACCGCCAGGCGGTTGTCGCCGCCCTCGGTGACGAAGCCCGCCGCGTAGATGCGGTTGGTCGAGTCGAAGGCCACCGACCAGAACCGGTCGTTCTCCGTCTCGGAGATGGGCGCGGCGATCGCGATGTCCGCGCCCGGGTTCGCGCCCACCGGGAGGATGACGAGCACCGCGTCGTCATCGTTGTCGCCGCCCGCGCGGTAGCCCGCCGCGGCCACCCAGTTGCCGTCCTGCGACTTCGCCACGCCGAAGAACGCCTGCTCCGGGCGCTCGAAGTCGTACAGCTTGTAGCCGTCCGTGCCGAGCTGCGTGGTGGGCACGCCGTTCTTGTCGGTGATGTGGATGAGGCCCTGGATCTTCTGAGCCGCCGGCGTCGCGCTGCCCACCGTCACCACGCGGTCGTCGTTGAGGACCACCAGGTTGCGGCCGCGGTCGTTGTCGCCCACCAGGTCCAGCAGCACGACGCCGCCGGTGCCGAACGTCAGGTCGCGCTCGCCATTCTGCTTGTACTTGAAGTTCACCATGTCCACCGTGCCGGTGGACGCGCTGCGGCCGTAGCCCGTGGTGACGTAGCTGCCGTCGGACAGCTGGCCCGCCGTGTACGCCTCGGCCATGCCCCACTCGGGGTTCACGTCACTCACCCGACCGAACGGCGCGTCGTTGACCACGCCCTTCCAGCCGAAGCTGTTGTCCGGCTTGCCCGCGTCATCCAGGCGCAGCAGGACGATGCGGTTGGCCGCCTGGGTGCCCGCGCCCGTCGGCTGGCTGGTGTAGCCCGAGGCGAGGATCTTCCCGTCCGCCTGCACGATGCCGTTGCGCGCGCCGTCGCTCAGGTTGGAGATGTTCAGCGTGTGCACGCCGTTGGTCGCGAACGTGGTGTCCAGCGTCCCGTTCGCCCCGAAGCGCACCACCACGCGGTCCGCGTCCACCCGGTCACCATCACCGCGGCGAGCCCCGAAGACCACCAGCCGGTCCGTGGCATCCGCCGCCACGCCCCACACGGAGTCGCGCGCGCCGCCCGGCACCACCGTGGTCAGGTCCAGCCGCGTCGTGCCGCTCGCGCCGAACGTCGTGTCCACCGTGCCGTCCGCGTTGAAGCGCATCAGGCCGATGTCGCTGTCGAGCAGCGCCGTGCCCGGGCCCGCGTCGGGCGTGCCGGAGTCAGGCGTGCCAGAGTCAGGCGTGCCAGAGTCGGGCGTGCCGGAATCCGGGGTCTGCTGCTGGGGCTGCTTCTCGTCGTCGTCACCGCACGCGCTGCTGAAAACGGCCAACGCCGCCGTGAGGAATGCTACGCCGACGAACTTTCGCTGCTCACTGCTTCGCTTCATGGTGGCCCCGCTCCCGGGTGATGGTAATAAGCAGTAACCTGCTAACGATAATCGTTCTCAAAATCGGATGCGGCTCCTAGCCCAGGGCTTCACTGGGTGTCAAGGCAAGAGCCGCGAACCCGACCGAGACAAGCGAGAATCCATGTCTTCCCCCTCCGTTTCCTCCCCTCGCGCGCGGAGCACTCGCGCACTGCTTCTCATCACCGCCCTGGCGACGCTCGGGGGCTGCAAGGAGTCCGAGCGCGGCAAGGACGACGCGGGGCCCGGCGGTCCGGGTGGTCCGGACACGTCTCGGGGGGCGCTCCTGAAGGCCACGGGCGTGTGCGTGGAGCGCACGGCGCGCGAGTTCCACACGACGAGCACCGCGCTGTCGCAGGCGGTGTCCGCGTGGGCGGCCCAGCCGGACGCGGCGAGCCTGGCGCAGGCGAAGGCGGCCTACCACGCGGCCATGGATGTGTGGCAGGTGGCGGAGGTGATGCAGGTGGGCCCGGCGGCGCCTCGCAGCGCGGCGGGTGGGGCGGAGCTTCGCGACAACATCTACTCGTGGCCGCTGGTGAGCCGGTGCGCCATCGAGGAGCAGATCGTCTCCAAGGGCTATGAGGCCCCGGGCTTCCCGACGTCGCTGGTGAGCCGGCGCGGGCTGTACGCGCTGGAGTATCTGATGTTCTACGCGGGCGAGGACACCGTGTGCCAGGGCACCTCGCCCATCGTCGCGCAGGGGACGTGGGCGGCGCTGTCCACGGAGGAGCGGGCCTCGCGCAAGCGCGCGTACGCCGCCGTGGTGGCGCGCGAGGTGGACTTGAAGGCCGCGCAGTTGGTGAAGGCGTGGGCGCCGGACCAGGACAACTTCGCCAACACGCTGGCGACGGCGGGCTCCGGCAACGCGGTGTTCCCCACGAGCCAGGCGGCGCTCAACTCCATCAGCGACGCGATGTTCTACTTCGAGCGCGAGGGCAAGGACCTGAAGCTGGCGCGGCCCTTGGGCATGCGCGAGTGCTCCACGGACACGTGCCCGGAGCACCTCGAGTCCCAGTTCGCGCACCGCTCGAAGGCGAACCTGCGCGCCAACGTGAAGGGCTTCCGGCTGCTCGCGGAGGGCTGCGAGGAGGGCTACCAAGGCACGGGCTTCGACGACGTGCTGAAGGCCGCGGGCGCGGAGGCGCTGGCGCAGAAGCTGGTCGAGCGCGTGGTGGCCGCGGAGGCCGCGCTCTCCGCCATCGAGGAGGACGACCTGCACCAGGCCCTGGCGCAGGACAAGGCGTCGGTGCGCGCGCTGCATGACGCCTTCAAGGGCGTCACGGACGTGCTGAAGACGGAGCTCGTCACGGTGCTGGACCTGGAGCTGCCGCAGTCCGTCGAAGGGGACAATGACTGAGCAGGCTCGGGGGGCCGCACGGCTCTGGAGCTGGCTGTTGGCGCCGCGGGACATCGCGGCGCTGGTGGCGTTCCGCGTGGCGCTTGGCGCGCTCATCACCGTCTCGTCGGTGCGCTTCCTGGCCTACAGCTGGGTGGACGTGCTCTTCACGGGGCCGCGCTACCACTTCACCTATTGGGGCTTCGGCTGGGTGCGGGCGCTGCCCGCGCCGTGGATGCAGGCGCTGTTCGCGGGGCTGGCGGTGCTCGGGGTGCTGCTGTCGGCGGGGCTGTTTTACCGGGCCACGACGGTGCTGTTGTTCGTCGCGTTCTCGTACGTGCAGCTCGTCGACGTCAGCAACTACCTCAACCACTACTACCTGGTGAGCCTGTTGCTGGGGCTGCTCGTCTTCGTGCCCGCGCACCGCGCCTTCTCGCTCGATGCGTGGCGCAGGCCCGTGCTGAGGAGCGACACGCTGCCGGCGTGGTGCACGTACCTGCTGCGCTTCCAGGTCACCGTCGTCTACGTGTTCGCGGGGCTGGCGAAGCTCACGTCCGACTGGCTCGTGCACGCGCAGCCGCTCAACATCTGGCTGTCCGCGCGAACGAGCCTCCCGCTCGTGGGGCCGTTCCTGGATGAGCGCTGGGTGGCGTACACGGCGGCGTGGGCCGGCTTCCTGTTCGACACGACCATCGTCGCCTTCCTGCTGTCGCGCAGGCTGCGGCCCTTCGCGTACGTGGTGGTGGTGGGCTTCCACGCGGCGACGTCGGTGCTGTTCCCCATCGGGATGTTCCCCTTCATCATGGTGACGGCGGCGCTCGTCTTCTTCGACGCGTCGTGGCCTCGTCGCATCGCGGCGCGGGTGCGTGCGTGGCGGCGAGGGACGGTGGCTCCAGTGTCCGTGCCCGCCCTCCCCGTCCCTGTTCAGCCCGTGACGCGGCTCGCGTGGGCGGGGCTCGCGGTGGCCGTGGTGTACGGCGTGCTCCAGGTCGCGATGCCGCTGCGCACGCACCTGTATGGCGGCAACGTGCTGTGGCACGAGCAGGGCATGCGCTTCTCCTGGCGGGTGATGGCGCGGGAGAAGAACGGCAGCGCGACGTTCGTGGTGACCTCGCCCTCCACCGGGCGTGAGTGGCACGTGCCGCCCAGCGACTACCTCACGCGGCTGCAGGAGCGCGAGATGTCCGTGCAGCCGGACCTCATCCTCCAGCTCGCGCGGCACATCGCTCGCGACTTCGAGGCGAGGGGGTTGGGGCCCGTCGAGGTGCGCGCCGACGTGCGCGTGTCGTTGAACGGGCGCGCGGCGCAGCTGCTCGTGGACCCGGACGTGGACCTGGCACGCGTGGAGGATGGGCTCGCCGCGAAGCCGTGGATTCTCCCGGCGCCCGAGACGCCTCCCGTGAAGCTGCGCCCCACGTGGCGCGCGCAGGTGCATTGAGTCACACGCGACGATGGCCGTGGCACCGCGGGACACGTCTCTCGCGTGCCGCGGGTCAGTCGGCCTCTACATCAGGTCGTGCGTGGGCTGGTTGCGCGTCGGCGAGGGGTACGTGCTTGGACCGAGCATCGGCACGCGCGCGAGCGATGCGGCAGCACATGTCTGCCGGCCCCCGCATCATGTCGTGCGTGCGCAAGTTGCGCGTCGGCGAGGGGTACGTGCTTGGACCGAGCATCGGCACGTGCGCGAGCGATGCGGCTGCACATTGTGCTCCGACACTGCGTCAGCACATGGCGCGTGATTGAGCGATACGCAGGCGCGTGACACCTGCACGGCGGATCATCGGCACAGGATGCATGCTCACGCGCTGCGCCCGCGCGATGCGCCGACTCGTCGTGCATGTTCGAGACATGCGTGAACGTCCGAATGTTGTTGTTCGGCCTCCGACCCTACACGGGAGTCCCGCTCTCGCGTCCTGGAGCGAGCGAAGCCGCGCAGCGGTCACCCTCCCGTCTTTCAAACAGACACCCGAGTGAAACGTCGGCGCCTGTCGCGCATCGCGCTCACGGTGCCGATACATGCATACAGGCGCCTGCCCGCCAGCCCGCCAACGGACAGTCCGAGCGTCGAGGCGGAGCATGCGCAAGCCCTCGGATTCACGGAACTCTCCACGGGCTTTCATTGACGAGCCAGCGCCCCTGTTTACGTTTCTGAAGCCCCTGAGCGGGGGAAAGGAACGAGACGACATGGCTTTCACCGACACCCACGAAACTTCCCGGAACGGCGGCGGACGTCCGGCGCTGCACGGCGGCGGTGGGTGGCACCGCCTGGGCAACGCGCTCAAGACGACGGTGCTGCTCGCGGGCCTCACCGCGCTGGTGCTCGTCATCGGCCAGCGGCTGGGCGGCACGCAGGGCCTCATGTTCGCCGGCTTCTTCGCCGTGGTGATGAACTTCGGCTCGTACTGGTTCAGCGACAAGATCGCCCTGGCCATCCATGGCGCCCAGCCGCTGCCCTACGAGCAGGCCCCCTGGCTCCATCAGATGGTGGAGCGGCTGTCCGCCCGCGCGGGCATGCCCAAGCCGAAGGTCTACATCCTGCCCACGCGCGCGCCCAACGCGTTCGCCACCGGCCGCAGCCCCAAGCATGCCGCCGTCGCGGTGACGGCCGGCATCATGGAGATCCTCGACCAGCGCGAGCTGGAGGGCGTGCTCGCCCATGAAATCGGTCACGTGAGAAACCGCGACACGCTCATCGGCACGGTGGCGGCCACGCTCGCCGGTATCATCAGCTACGCGGCGCAGATGCTCTTCTGGTTCGGCGGCTCCATGCTCGGCCGGAGCGATGACGAGGAGGGCGGCGGTATCGCCGGCGCCTTCGCCAACCTGGGCCTGCTGCTGGTGGCGCCCATCGCCGCCACGCTGCTGCAACTCGCCGTCAGCCGCTCGCGCGAGTACGGCGCGGACGCCACCGGCGCCGAGCTGAGCGGGGACCCCGATGCCCTCGCGGACGCCCTGCTCAAGATGGAGCGCGGCGCGGAGATGATGCCGTATGACCGGGCGCCGGCGACGTCGCACCTGTTCATCGTCAACCCGCTGCACAAGGGCGGCGTCATGGCGCTGTTCTCCACCCACCCGCCCATCCCCGAGCGGGTGCGCCGGCTGCGCGCCATGAGCGCCCGAGCGGGCGGCTCGCGCGCCCGAGGCCGCGGCGGCTGGGAGTACGCGTACTGACGGGACGGCCGAGCGCGGGAGCCCAGGACACCGGGCTCCCGCCGCGCTTCACCCCGGAGGACCGAACGCCGCCTCCGGGTCCTCCAGCAGCTCCTTCAACGTGTTCGCCAGCACGCCCGCGTGGAAGCCGTCGATGAAGCGGTGGTCGATGGACGCGTTGAGGCTCATCACCTTCCCCACCACCACCCGCCCCTGCTCCACCACCGCCACCTCGCGCACCGCGCCGGGCGCCAGGAACACCGCCGCCCGGGTGAAGGGCACCAGCGGCAGATAGGCCGCGTCCAGCCCCAGCGCCCCCACGTCCGTGACGATGGCCGCGCCGAACGCGTCCCGGGGCAGCCCGAAGCGGCTCAAGTCCACGTTGAGCGTCACCGCCAGGAACGACACCCACCGGGTGAAGCCCCGCATCAGCGGCCCAGGCATCCGCTCCACCCACCGCCAACCCCGCGAAGCCGCCGCCACGTCGCGCGGCCCCGCCTCCAGCTCCGCGACGATGTCCCGCAGGCCCTTGAGGTCCGCGTCCGCCACCCGCACCGCGCTCCACCGCGCCTCCCCACCCGAGGTGTCCCCCAGCAGCGCGGCCACCGTGGCGCGCTCGCGCAGGTAGAGCCGGTGGAAGCGCAGCACCGCGTTCGCGTCGGGACAGCGGCGCAGCGCCACCGCCAGGGCCTTGAGCACCAGGTGCGTCACCGTCAGCCGCGTCCCCGTGCCCCGCTGGAAGGCGGCCATGTAGGCCAGCGCCCGGTCCATCCGGACCGTGAGCGAGCCGTAGACCGTGGGGTCATACGGCGCCGCCCAACTGCCGAGGGCCAGCTTGCGGAAGCTGGAGATGCGCGGCTTGGGTCTCAGCTCCAGGTGCGCCATGTCAGGCGGGTCCTCGACGGGGAGATCGACGGCGGTGCAGCATCGCGGCTCACGACGGGGCGGGGAAGACCCCGACCGGCCGGACGCCCGGCTTCGTGGAGATTTCCAGCAGTCCCCCCGCGCACGGACGAGGCAGGGAGGCGGTGAACCCCGCGCACGCCCCCAGCGCACCCTTGACGCGCCTGTGCTGGACGGTAGGCTGCCCCGCTTTTTGCAGATCCCTCCCGTGGAGGTCGTCCCGTGTCGTTCCTGGTCATCGCCCTGGCAGTCGGGCTCGCCATCTCGCTGTATTTCAACCTCTTCGGCGGCGCGAAGCAGGCCGCGCTCCCGTCGTCCTCCTCCGCCTCCACCAACGCGCCCCGCGTGGAGCTGGAGGCCGACCACAAGGCCGCGCGCGCTCGCGCCGAGGCGGAGCTGCAGCGCAAGCAGAAGGAGCTCGACGAACAGCGGGTCCAGCTGCAGGAGGTGAAGGAGCAGCTCAAGCAGACCAAGCGCAAGGTCTTCGAGCAGAAGGAGTCCGACAAGGGTTCCAATGACCTGGCCAAGGCCCGCGCCGAGGTGGAGCGCAACGCCTCCATCCAGCTGGAGCAGACCCGCCTGGAGCTGGCGCAGGTGCTCACCGAGAACCAGCGCCTGAAGGCCGAGTCCGAGGGCAAGGGCCGCCGCCGTGAGCCCCAGGCTCCCGCGCCCGTCGCCGCCCCCGCGCCGCAGATATCCGCCCCCGCCAAGGAGGGTGAGTCCGTCGTCGCCGCCGCCGTGCCGGTGGTGCCCGCCGCCGAGGCCGCGCGCGAGGACCGCACGCCCCGCCGCGTCATCCGCGAGCTGAGCGAGGCGGACAAGGAGAAGATGGACCGGCTGGAGCAGGCGGCCAACAAGGACCGCCTCCGCGCCGTGGAGCTGGAGAAGGAAGTGCGCCGGGTCAAGGGCCGCGCGGAGACGCAGCAGCGCGTCTACACCGTGACGAAGCACGACCTGGACCTGATGAAGGACAAGTACAAGGCCCTGGAGAAGCGCCTGAACCGGACGCTGCTCGAGCGCGACCTCATGCGCCGCGCCATCAAGGACCTGGAGAAGAAGACGGGCATCCTCGCCGAGCGCACCGAGCTCACCCCCGAGGAGATGGCCGCCAGCGACCAGCGCACCGAGGAGACCTCGCGCGTGCGCGCCGAGTCCGAGGCCCAGGCCGCCGCCCAGCAGCAGGCCACCGAGGCCCCCGCCGCCACCGACTCGCACGCCGCCGACGGCGAGGCCAAGTCCGCGCAGCAGGCCTGAGCCCCACGCCGCGCCTGTCGAGCCCGAGGGGCTCGGCCTTCCGGGACATCCGTTCCGGTGGGCCGGGCCCTTCGTCGTTCACGGCCCCCGCGCGCGCCGAGGCGTCACTCGCACCCGTCCGTCGGGGGCGCGCCGTCGCCGGACTGCCGCGTCACCAGCCCCTCCTGGAGCTTGCCCATCAGCCGCTGCAGCTCCGTCACCTCCGAGGCGGGCAGGTATTCCCCCAGCTCTCCATCCAGCTCCCGCAGCGCGTCCACCAGGAAGGACAGCTCGCGCTCACCCGCGGCCGTCAACTCCAGCCGCACGCAGCGCCGGTCCTCTCCCGCGCGCCGCAGCACCAGCCCGTCCTCCTCCAACCGGTCCACCAGCCGGCTCGCGGCGGGCGCGTCCACCAGCAGCCGCTCCGCCAGCGCCGCCTGTCGCCGCGCGCCCTCGGAAATGCCCTTCAACGCCAACAGTTGATTGAACGGCCGGTTCGTCCGCGCACCCAGCTTCTCGGTGAGGTGGCGGCGGATGGCACGACGCAAGGAAGCGAGTTGCTCCGCGAAAGTCATCTGACTTCCGAAATAGTTGTCACCTACAATGGTTGTCAATTACATCGGCTCGGCGCATCTGGCCGCACGGGGGGAGTCCAGTCGCACCTGTCGTCACCCTTGCCTACCCCCTTGGTATGTCCGCCCCCACCGTCATCCTCCTGGCGCTCGTCGCGACCTCGACGCCGCCCGAGTCGAGCCCTTCCGTCCCTCCGCCCCAGCCCTTCCAGACGAAGGTGGAGGACCCGATGCTGGCCCCCGTCCCGCCCGCCCAGCAGCAGGTGCGCACCTGGGATGAGGCCCTGACGCTCGTCCGGGAGCGCTCCACCAACCTGCGCTCCGCCGAGGCGGGCGTGCAGCGCGCCGAGGGCCGCTGGCGTCAGGCCCTGGCGTCGCTCCTGCCCAACGCGAACGCCCGGGCGACGGCGGCCCACGACCTGCTCAACCCGGACACCGCCGTGGGTGTCTTCCCCTCCCCGGCGCTCGACGGCCGCACGCCCACCGCGCCCATCCTGGGCACGCTGACGGCCTCGCTGACACAGTCGCTGGTGGACGTGGGCGCGTGGCGCAACCTCTCCTCCGCGTCCGCGGCCGAGCGGGGCGCGGTGGCGAGCCTCCAGGACACCCGGCGTCGCCTCACGCTGGGCCTCGCGCGCACGCTGGTGGCCACCGTGGCCGCCGAGCGCGCCGCGGAGCTCAACCGCGTGGGCCTGCTCCAGGCGCTGGAGCGCGCCGCGCTGACAACGCGCTCGTTCGACCTGGGCGCGAGCAACCAGCTGGACGTGGTGCGGGTGAACCAGGACGTGGCGCTGGCGCGCGGGTCGCTCGTGGCCGGTGACGAGCAGCTGCGGCGGGCGCGCGAGGCGCTCGGCATCGCGCTGGGCTTCGGCCACGCGGTGGGCGTGGACCCCTCCTTCAACCTCAACGGGCTGATGGAGGAGGCGCGCCAGGCGTGCACGCCGCTCCAGGACTTGGAGTCCCGTCCGGACCTGGTCGCCGCGAAGGCGCAGGTGGACTCCGCGCGCGACAGCCGGCGTCAGGCGTCCGCGGGCTACCTGCCCACGCTGGGCCTGGCCTCCAACCTGAACGGCGTGACGACGGACCCGGGCTTCGGCCGCTTCTCCACGTGGACCATCTCCGCCGTCATCGCCGTGCCCCTCTGGGAGGGTGGCCTGCGCGGGGGCCTGGTGCGCGAGCGCACGGGCATCGAGCGCCAGGCGGCCGAGACGCTGGAGGGCAACCGCCGCGACGTGTCCGTCGAGGTGGCGCAGGCCCGGCGCAGCGTCGAGGTGGCGGACGCGCTGGTGAAGACGGCGAGCGAGGCGCGCGAGCTGGCGGACCGCACGGACCGGCTGACGCGACGTTCCTTTGAAGTGGGCCGCGGCAGCAGCCTGGAGCTGGTGCAGAGCGGCGCGGCCCTGCGCCAGGCGGAGCTGGCCCTGGCGCTGCGTGAATTCGAGGCGGTCCAGGCGCGCCTGGACGCATTCTTGACGGAGGCCCGGTGCGACTGGTGAGACGGGTGCGCCCCCTGATGGCGCTGAAGATGACGGTGTGGAGCACGGCCCTGTTGATGGCGGCGGGGTGCTCGGGCAAGGCCGCGGCGCCCGCCGCGCCTCCGCCCCGCGAGGTGCAGGTGCTGACGCTGTCGCCCAGCGAGGTGCGGGACACGGGTGAGTACCTGGGCTCGCTGCTGTCGCGGCAGAACATCACCGTGCTGCCCCAGGTGGCCGGCTACGTGCGCCGCATCCACGTGAAGCCCGGCCAGAAGGTGGAGGCGGGCGCGACGCTCCTGGAGGTCGACTCGCGCACGGAGACGGCCGCGCTCGACAGCGCGCAGGCCCAGCAGAGCTCCGCGAACATCAACCGCGAGCTGGCCAGGCGCACCTTCGCGCGCACGGAGGCGCTCTACAAGGAGGGCCTCGCCAGTGCGCAGGAGCTGGAGCAGGGCCGCGCGCAGTTGGAGGCCTCCGAGGCCGCGGCGCGCTCGGCGGCGGCGCAGGTGGCGCAGCGCCAGGTGCAGCTGCAGTTCCACGCCGTGCGCGCGCCCTTCGCGGGCACGGTGGGCGACGTGCTGGTGCGCCTGGGTGACTTCGTGGGGGCCACCACGCCCCTGACGACCATCGCCCAGGCGGACGTGCTGGAGGTCAGCGTGTCGCTGCCTTCGGAGCGGGCGCGCGCGCTCAAGCCGGACACGCAGCTGGAGGTCCTGGACGCGCAGGGCAAGGTGCTGCTCACCAGCCCCCTGTTCTTCGTCGCGCCGCAGGCGGACCCGCGCACGCAGCTGGTGGAGGTGAAGGCCGCGTTCCAGAACACGGTGGGACTGCGCCCCAGCGAGCTGGTGCGCTCGCGCATCGTCTACGCGAAGCGGGACGCGCTGCAGATTCCCGCGCTCGCGGTGGTGCGCCTGAGCGGCCAGCCCTTCGCCATGGTGGTGCAGGAGAAGGACGGCAAGACGGTGGTGGAGCGCCGCCCGATTACGTTGGGCGCGCTGGGTGAGATGGCCTACGTCATCGAGAACGGGCTGAAGCAGGGGGACCGCGTGGCGGTGTCCTCGCTGCAGGCCCTGCGTGACGGGATGGCCGTGAAGGTGAAGTCCGCGGACAGCGCCCCGAGCACGGGCGCGGGCGCGGCGACGGCGGGCAGCCGCTGAAGCGCTGGATGGACCGGGCCTCGGACGGCACGCCGCGAGGCCCGGCCCCCACCATGATTTCGAGGGCTTGAACGCCGTGTTCGTCGACTTCTTCATCCGCAGACCCGTCTTCGCCATCGTCTGCTCCATCCTGCTGACGCTGGTGGGCTTGATTGCCATTCCCACCCTGCCCATCTCCCAGTACCCGGACCTGGCACCGCCGCAGGTGACGGTGACGTCCACGTACGTGGGCGCCAGCGCCGAGGTGGTGGAGAGCGCCGTCACCATCCCCATCGAGCAGGAGCTCAATGGCGTGGAGGGCATGCGCTACATCACCTCCACCAGCGGCAACGACGGCACCAGTCAAATCACCGTCACCTTCGAGCCCACGCGCGACATCGAGGTCGCCGCCGTCGACGTGCAGAACCGCGTCAGCCGCGCCGCCTCGCGCCTGCCCTCGCAGGTGAACCAGACGGGCATCGTGGTCAACAAGGCCTCCAGCCAGATGCTGATGACGGTGGCCCTGTCCAGCCCGGACAACCGCTACGACGCGCAGTTCCTCTCCAACTACGCGGATGTGAACCTCAAGGACGCCATCAAGCGCGTGCGCGGCGTGGGCGACGTGCGCATCTTCGGCGAGCGCAAGTTCTCCATGCGCGTGTGGCTGGACCCCACCGAGCTCGCCCGCCGCAAGCTCACGCCCATGGACGTGACGCGCGCGCTTCAAGAGCAGAACCTCCAGGTGGCCGCGGGCCAGGTGGGCCAGCCGCCCTCCACCGAGGAGCAGCCGTACCAGATTGCGGTGCGCGCGCGCGGCCGGCTGGTGGAGCCGGCGGAGTTCGGTGAAATCGTCCTGATGCGCGACCCGAGCGGCAAGGCGGTGCGCGTGAAGGACGTGGGCCGGGTGGAGCTGGGCGCGGAGAACTACGGCACCATCCTGCGCTTCAACGGCCGCGTGGGCGTGGGCATGGGCATCTTCCAGCTCCCCACCGCCAACGCCCTGGACGTGCGCGACGGCGTGTACCGGGAGCTGGACCGGCTGTCCGAGCAGTTCCCCCCGGGCATGGAGTACCTGACGGGCACGGACACCACGCTGGCGGTGCGCGCCTCCATCCACGAGGTGCTCCAGACGCTGGTGGAAGCCATCATCCTGGTCATCCTCGTCATCTTCCTGTTCCTGCACGGGTGGCGAAGCGTGCTCATCACCGCCTTCACCCTGCCCGTCTCGCTGGTGGGCACCTTCGCCTTCGTGCAGCTGTTGGGCTTCTCCATCAACACGCTCACCCTGTTCGGCCTCACGCTGGCCACGGGCCTCGTCGTCGACGACGCCATCGTCGTCATCGAGAACATCGAGCGACTGATGGCCGAGCGGGGGCTGTCCCCCAGGCAGGCGGCGCGCGAGGGCATGAAGGAGGTGTCCGGCGCTGTCATCGCCATCTCGGTGGTGCTGGTGGCGGTGTTCGTGCCGGTGGCGCTCTTCCCGGGCACCACGGGCGCCATCTATCGCCAGTTCGCGCTGACCATCGCCGCGTCGGTGGCGCTGTCCACCTTCTGCGCGCTGACGCTGACGCCCGCCCTGAGCGCGCGCATGCTCAAGCACCACCACGGCGAGAAGTGGGTGTTCTTCCGCTGGGTGGACAAGGTGCTGGACGCGACGAAGGCCGCGTACGGCCGGGGCCTGCGCGCCATGCTCCGCCACCCGGTGCTGGTGCTCCTGGCGTTCCTCGCCTGCATCGGCGCCACGGTGGTGCTGTTCAAGGTGGCGCCCACGGGCTTCATCCCGGACGAGGACCAGGGCTACGTCATCATCTCCGTGCAGGGGCCGGAGGGCATGTCGCTGGCGCAGACGGAGAAGGTGCTGGTGCAGGTGGAGGAGATCCTCAAGGCGCAGCCCGAGGTGCGCGCGATGTTCGCCATCGGCGGCTTCTCCATGCAGGGCTCCGGCGCCAACATGGCGACCGTCTTCAGCAGCTTGAAGCCATGGGAGGAGCGCCCCGGCAAGGACAGCACCGTGGCGGCGCTGGTGGAGCGGCTGCGCGGCCCGTTGAGCCGCATCGGCGGGGCGCGCGTGCTGCCCTTCCAGCCGCCGGCGATTCGCGGCGTGGGCAGCGTGGGCGGCTTCCAGTTCATCGTGGAGGACGTGGCGGGCTCGCGCACGCTGGACGAGCTGGCCTCGGCCACGGACGACCTGGTGAACAAGGGCAACGAGGGCGGACAGCTCCGCGGCGTGTTCACCGCGTTCAACGCGAACACGCCGCTGTTGGACGTGGACGTGGACCGGCAGAAGGCCAAGGCGCTCGGGGTGCCCATCGAGCAGATCTTCGGGACGATGCAGGTCTACATGGGCAGCCAGTACGTCAACGACTTCAACTACGCCAACCGCACCTACCGCGTGTACACGCAGGCCGAGCAGCAGTTCCGCGACAGCCCGCAGGACATCGGCGCGTTCTACGTGCGCAGCGACAGCGGGGACATGATTCCGCTCGAGTCGCTGGTGAAGGTGACGCCCACGGTGTCCGCGCAGGTCATCCGGCACTACAACCTGTTCCGCTCGGCGGAGATCAACGGCCAGCCCGCGCCGGGGGTGTCCTCCGGTCAGGCCATCGAGGCGATGGAGGCGCTGGCGGCGCAGAACCTGCCGCAGGGCATGGCGGCGGAGTGGACGGGCATCAGCCTGGAGCAGAAGGAGAGCGGCGGGCAGACGCTCATCATCTTCGGCCTGGGCATCCTGTTCGTGTTCCTGGTGCTGGCGGCGCAGTACGAGAGCTTCAGCCTGCCGTTCGTCATCATCCTGTCGGTGCCGCTGGCCATCATGGGCGCGGTCGCGTTGCAGCTGCTCCGGGGCTACGCCAACGACGTGTTCTGTCAGGTGGGTCTGGTGATGCTGGTGGGCCTGGCCAGCAAGAACGCGATTCTCATCGTGGAGTTCGCCGAGCAGCTGCGCGAGCAGGGCAAGAGCGCGCTGGACGCGGTGGTCGAGGCCGCCGAGGTGCGGCTGCGTCCCATCCTGATGACGTCGATTGCGTTCTTGTTGGGCGTGGTGCCGCTGATGCTGGCGCAGGGCGCGGGCGCGGCGGCGCGCAACTCGCTGGGCACCGCGGTGTTCGGCGGCATGCTGGTGTCCACCATCGTGAACCTCATCTTCATCCCGGGCCTCTACGTGCTGATGCAGAAGCTGCGCGGCGAGACGTCCCGGCGTGACGCGTCGGAGGACGAGTTGCCGGCGCCGGCCCACGCACCCTGAAGGTTGGCAGTACGGCCCGCCGGCCGGTGAGGGAGCGACCAGGCTCCTTCACCGCGCCGGCGGAGTCGTGTCCGGGGAGGTGAGGGTTCAGGTGCCTCGGGCGGACTGGATGAGCTCGGCGAGAATGGTGCGGTGACACACCGGCTCCAGGATGCAGTCCTTGGAGCAGAGGAGCGTCACGGTTTCGCCCGCGTCCACGCGCCGGGCCAGTGACGTGATGATTTCACGCTGGGACTGCATCTCTTCGAGATAGCGGGCGCGATAGGCGTCCAGGGTGATGGGCGTCTGGCCCTTTCCATAGAAGGCGTCGAAGAGGTCGGGGCTGGGGGCGAGCTCGCGGCGCCACTCGTCCCAGGTCTCCTTGGCCTTGGGGAGGCCGCGGGGCCTGTAGCGGCAGATGAGGACTCTCCAGCCGTCATCGGGCTCGCCAGGGACACACCAGCGACGGGTCTTGATGGGCATTCAGGGTCAACGCGGTGGCGCGCTTTCGGTATTCCGGAAGGACGGCACCGGACTTCTTACTGGACCGCGTGACTCACTTGCTGGGGGTGCGGTGCAAGTGCTTGGAAAAACTTGGATCAGTGGAGGTCATTCGGACGGCACGCGCCCTGCTATGGGGTAGAGCACGCAGCGAAGATGACGCAGCGGTGGGCGGGTCGGGCGGGGCAGCACGGGCGGCGGGTTGGTCGGGGCGGTACGCAGGACGGGGCGGTACGGGGCAGCACGGGTGGCGGGTTGGTCGGGGCAGCACGCAGGACGGGGCGGTACGGGGCAGCACGGGCGGCGGGTTGGTCGGGGCAGCACGCAGGACGGGGCGGTACGGGGCAGCACGGGCGGCGGGTTGGTCGGGGCAGCACGCAGGACGGGGCGGTACGGGGCAGCACGGGCGGCGGGTTGGTCGGGGCAGCACGCAGGACGGGGCGGTACGGGGCAGGACGGGCGGCGGGTTGGTCGGGGTAGTTCGCAGGACGGGGCAGCACGCAGGACGGGGCAGCACGGGCGGCGGGTCGGACGGGGCAGTACGCAGGACGGGCAGCACGGGGCAGTACGGGCGGCGGGTCGGACGGGGCAGCACGCAGGACGGGCAGCACGGGGCAGCACGGGTGGCAGGTCGGACGGGGCAGTACGCAGGACGGGGCAGTACGGGCGGCGGGTCGGACGGGGTAGCACGCGGGACGGGGCAGTACGGGCGGCGGGTCGGACGGGGCAGCACGCAGGACGGGCAGCACGGGGCAGCACGGGTGGCGGGTCGGACGGGGCAGTACGCAGGACGGGGCAGTACGGGCGGCGGGTCGGACGGGGCAGTACGGGCGGCGGGTCGGACGGGGCAGCACGCGGTACGGGGTAGTTCGGGGCGGTACGGGCGGCGGGTTGGATGGGCGTGTCGCAGCGAGCGAGGCGGGAGACCGCTTCAACAAGGTGAGACGGCTCGGGCGTGAAGGATGGGCGGTGGGAGCCGGTCCTCGGCGGAAGCGTAACTTCGCGAGGACCGGTTCGCCTTCATCCACGCGGCGACGTCAGAACACCGAGAGGCCCGTGAGCGTCGTGAATCGATCCAGGGCTTCCACGCCCGCGACCGAGTTCCCGTGGGCATCCAGCCCGGGGCTCCACACACACAACCCACAGCGATTCGGGATGACGGCGATGATGCCGCCACCGACACCACTCTTGCACGGCAGACCCACGCGATAGGCGAACTCGCCCGCGGCGTCGTAGGTGCCGCAGGTGAGCATCACCGCGTTGACCTGCTTGGCCTGACTGCGCGTGAGCAGCCGCCTCCCCGAGGCGCCCTGCCCATGTCGCGCCAGGAATCCACAAGCACGCGCCAGGTCCGCGCAGCTCATCCGCAGCGAGCACTGCCAGAAGTAGTGCTCGAGCACTCGGGGCACCGGGTTCTCGATGTTCCCGTAGCTCGCCATGAAGTGCGCCAGCGCGGAGTTGCGATGGCCATGTTCGGCCTCGGACGCGGCGACGACCGGGTCGAAGTCCACCGAGGCATTTCCGCTCTCCTCGCGCAGGAACTCCCGCAGCAGACCGCGTGAGTCCCCGGTGAGACTGAGCAGCCGGTCCGTAACGACCAGGGCGCCCGCGTTGATGAACGGATTGCGGGGCACACCCTGCTCGTACTCGAGCTGAACCAGGGAGTTGAACGGATTGCCCGAGGGCTCCTTCCCCACCCTGCGCCACAGCGCGTCCCCGTCTCTCGCGAGCGTCAGCGCCAACGCGAAGACCTTCGAGATGCTCTGCACCGAGAAGGGCGTGCGCCAATCGCCCACGCCGAAGACCTGACCATCGAGCGTGGCCAGCGCCATGCCGAACCGCGACGGGTCCACTGCGGCCAGCGCTGGGATGTAGTTGGCCACACGGCCCTGCCCCACCACCGGCAGGACGGCCGTCATCACCTCGTCGAGAATCGCCTGGAAGTCGTCCATCGCGCGCCCACCTGCCTGGGCGCCAGGATAGCCGCGCGAGCCCGCCCTCCGTGCAGGTTTCCCAGGACACACCGCAGCAAGGAACCGGCACGAGACACGGCCTGTCCCGAGGCCCTTCATGCGCACGCCCTGCCGGCAGCGCGAAGAGAGGCTCTCTTCGCAGCAGCAAGCATCTTGGGCTGCCGAACCCCATCGTGCAGCGCCCTGAGCGGATACGGCCGACACCAGGCGCGACGAGGAGGCGACCTGTCCCCGCGTCAGCGCGCGTCGTGGAAGATGATGCCCACCGTGTGCCGGTGACCGGAGCGGATGCGGCTGACACCGTGACGCATGTTGACGCGGTAGACGCCGCGAGTGCCCTGCACGGGGCGATGGTGGACCGGGAAGATGACGCCATCCCCCTGCCGCAGCGGCACGACCTCCACGCGAGACTGCATGCGGGGACGCTGCTCTGTGAGCACCAGCTCGCCACCAGCGAAGTCGCGCCCCGGCTCAGACAAGAGGATGGCCACCTGCAGCGGGAAGACCTCGTCGCCATAGAGGTCCTGATGCAGGCAGTTGTAGTCCCCTTCCCCGTACTGGAGCAGCAGCGGTGTCGGCCGGAGTTGCTCCGCCGCGTGACACCTCTGGAGATAAGCCGCGTGCGTCTCGGGGTATCGCACGTCGATGCGCAGCGCCTCGTTCCACCGATTCGCGATGGACGCGAGCCCGGGATAGAGCGAGGTCCGCAGTCGAGCCACGAGGTCCGGGAGCGGATAGGCGAAGTACTTGTACTCCCCCCGCCCGAAGCCATGACGCCCCATGACGACCCGACTGCGAAACGGCGCATCCTCGGGGTATAGCGCCGACAAGGCGCCGCACTCCTCGGGCGTGAGCAAGCCGCTCAGGGTGGCGCACCCGCGCGCATCCAGCTCCGCGCCGAGCCCGGTCCAGTCGAGCGCCTCCAGCTTCGTCTCCACCGACACGGCGCTGCGCATCGGCCGCGCACGAAGGGCTCGGGCACTCACGACGCCCCTCTCAGCTGGACTCCCGACAACCCCACCCTGCTTCTCCGCATGTGCCCACTCCCGTTCGTCACCGAGGCATGAAGCTCGCGCTCGGACACGGCTCAGGAATGACGCACGTGATGACGCAAGGCGACCCGGTTGTTGCGGTCAACCACCGCGCGCGGAGGCGAATTAGGCCCGCCCCCGCACGCGAGCACCCCGCCTGGCTTCAGCGCGGCGTCACCTTCAGCAGCTTGCCGTTCGAGTCGTCGGTGAGCAGGTACAGCGCGCCCTCCGGGCCCTGGACGACCTCGCGGATGCGGGCCTTCTGGTCCATCAGCAGGCGCTCCTCACCCACCACGCGGTCGTTCTCGAGCACCAGTCGCACGAGGGCCGTGCTGGACAAGCCGCCGATGAAGAAGTTGCCCTTCCACTCGGGGAACAGCGCACCGGAGTAGATGGTCATGCCCGAGGGCGAGATCACCGGGTCCCAGTAGTACACCGGCTGCTCCATGCCCGGGCCCTGGGTGGTCTTGTGGATGGGCTCGCCGGAGTATTCCTCGCCGTAGCCGATGGTGGGCCAGCCGTAGTCCTTGCCGCGCTCGATGAGGTTGAGCTCGTCACCACCGCGAGGCCCCATCTCCACCTCCCAGAGGCGTCCCTTGCTGTCGAGCGCCGCCGACAGGATGTTGCGGTGCCCCAGCGTCCAGATCTCCGGCCGCGCGTCCTTCTGCCCCACGAAGGGGTTGTCCTTCGGGATGGAGCCGTCCGGGTTGATGCGGACAATCTTCCCGAAGTCGCTCTTGAGGTCGCGAGCCTGGACGCGGCCCTCCATGATGGAGCGCTCGCCCAGCGTGACGAACAGCTTCCCATCCGGCGTGAAGACGAGTCGGCCACCCGCGTGCAGCGTGGACTCCAGCGTCGGCTCCATGCGGAAGATGACCTTCACGCCCTCGACCTTGGGCTTGGGTCCATCCACCAGCCTGGCGCGCGCCACCGCGAGGCCGTTGCCGCCCTTCCGGGGCTCGTAATAGGTCCAGTAGATGAGGCCACTGGTGCCGTAGTCCGGCCCCACCTCGACGTCGAGCAGACCGCCCTGGTTGCGACCATCCACCTTGGGCAGGCCCGCGATGGCCGGCGACTTCTTGCCCTCGGGCGTGACGATGAAGAGCTTCCCCGTCGGCTTCTCCGTGACGAGCATCCGCTTGTCCGGCAGGAACGCGATGGCCCAAGGCTTGTTGAAGCCGGAGGCGACCTCGGTGACCTGCAGGGCCGTGCGCGTGTTGACGGCGGGCGCGCGCGTCTGACCGGGGAAGGCCGGCTTGAATTCGGGGACGTTGGGCGGGGCCTGCTCGACGGGAGCGCCCGTCGGGTTGGGGCCCTGCCGAGGATCCGTCTGCTGACTGCCCTTTGCCTGCCCGGGGGCCAGGTTGCCGCCCTGGTCCGCGGGTTTGCCCGCGGGCTGTGCATGCGAGGTCCCCGCGAGGGTCAGCAGGGAAGTACAAGCCAGGGACGCCAACAGGGAACGCATGAGCACACTCCTCCAGGTGGGACGAACGGCGCGCAGCAAACACGAAGTGCCGCGAGCCTCGCGCGAAAAGGATGTGGGGATGTCGGACGGCGGACGCAAGCCGCCTCAATCCAGGGGCATCTCCTCGCGAATCCAGCGGGTCACCGAGTCATGGCGAGGCGCCCAGCCCAGCTCGCGCCGCGCGCGCTTCCCGCGCACCCGGCTGTTGGAGCCGAACGAGTAGCGAGCGTGGCCCTCGCCCCACTCGCGTGACGCCTCCTCCACGGACCAGGACCGCACCGGGCCCAGCTTCAGCCGCGCCGCGATGGCCTCGCCAATCTCCGCGTAGGACGCCTCGCCGTTCTCCACGAAGTAGAACGCCCCCGACGGGGCCTTCTCCAGCGCCAGCGCGTAGAGCGCCGTGACGTCGTCGATGTGGACGTTGGACCAGCGGTTGACGCCCTTGCCGACGACGCGCACCACGCCGCTCTTGCGAGCCTGCGCCACCAGCGGAGGAATCTGCACGCTGTCGCGGCTCAGGCCCTTCCCCGTGCCGTAGATCATCGTGTTGCACAGCACCATGCCCCGAGCCCCCGGCGCCGCGAGGACGCTGTTGTCGAGCGCGTGCCGAGCCTGTTTCTCGGGCTCGACGATGAACGGCGTGTCCTCGTCGAACACGTTGGGTGACAGCGCGTCGCCCTTCACGTCGTCGCCGATGACGCTGGAGCCGCTGGTGTGCAGCAGCGGCTTGCCCGAGCCCTTCACGCCTTCAATCAGGGCCCGGATGGCCTTCTCGTGGTCACTGCTCGCCGCGTTGATGACACCGTCCGCGCGCCGGGCCTCGGCCGTGAGCACCGCGACGTTGTCCAGGTCCCCCAGGACGGGCTCGACGCCGAGCGCCGCCAGCTTCCGGGCCTTGGCCTCATCGCGCACCAGTCCCCGAATCGAATGGCCCCGGGACTTGAGGTCCACGGCCAGCGAGCCGCCAATGAAGCCGGTGGCGCCAGTGATGAAGAGGTTCATCGTGAGGTCTCCAGGAAAGGAAGGGTCTCACTGTGCCGCGCCTGGAGCGGAGAGCCTCGGATTGATGCACGGGCCGGGCACGCCCCGGCCAGCAATGAACATCCCGACTGGAGCAGGTGGCCTGCGTCGAACAACGGCGCGACTCAGGGCGTGGGTGGAGGCTTCGGCGGCGTCCAGTCCAGCACCGACCCACAGCTCTTGCAGAAGCGCGCGTCCAGGTCGTGTCCCTGGTTGCCACAGCCGGGGCACGCCTGGGTGTCCACGGGGCCACGGGCGGCGGCGGCCAGCTCCACGGAGACGATGCCCGTGGGCACCGCGAGGATGCCGTAGCCCATGATCATCAACACCGACGCGATGAACTGCCCCGGAATCGTCTTCGGTGTGATGTCACCGAAGCCCACGGTCGTCATCGTCACCACGGCCCAGTACATGGCGCGGGGGATGCTGTCGAAGCCATGGGCCTCGCCCTCGACCAGGTACATGACGGAGCCCATGATGACGACCACCGTCAGGACGAAGCCGAGGAAGACGGTGATCTTCCCCCGGCTCGCGCGCAGCGCCGTCATGAGGATCTCCGCCTGCCCCAACAGGTGCCCCAGCTTCAGCACGCGGAAGACGCGCAGCAGGCGCAGCACGCGGACGACGAGCAACGTCTGGGCGCCCGGGAACAGCACGCTCAGGAACGAGGGCAGGATGGCCAGCAGGTCCACGAGGCCAAAGAAGCTGCGCGCATAATCCAGCGGACGGCGGACGGCGACGAGCCGCAGCACATACTCCGTGGCGAAGATGGCGGTGAAGGCCCACTCCGCGATGGAGAGCGCGGTGCCATGGCGCTCCCGCACCGGGGCGACACTCTCCAGCATCACCGCGATGACGCTGAACAGGATGGCCCACATCAGGGCCACGTCGAACGCCTTCCCCGCCGGTGTATCGGCCTCGAAGATGATGGTGTGGAGACGGGCGCGGAAGCCGCCCACGGGGCTCTGCTCGGAAGACCTGGACACGCAGGGCAGTCTAGACGCGGCGGCGCTCGATTCGAGAAACCTTGCGTCCCGACGTCACAACCGCCCTGCCCCCTTGGCGGAATGCGCCGGCTTCCGAGCGCGGCGGGTGCGCTTCACCTCATCCGCCCGGCACACGCGCACGCCCAGGAAGCGCTGGAGCTGGTCCAACGCCAGGTCATGGTCCCCGTCGCTCTCCGCCGCGCAGCAGTCGCTCAGCACGGTGATGTCGTACTCGTGCATGTGCGCGTCATGCGCGCTGAAGAAGACACACAGGTTCGTGGCCATCCCCGCCATCAGCAGCTTCTTCGTCCCCAGGTGCTCCAACAACGGAACCAGCGACGTCGCGAAGAACGCCGAGTGCTTCGGCTTGAGGACGAAGTAGTCCCTCGGCTCGGGCTTCAACGCCCGCGCCACCGGCCGTCCTCGAATCCCCTTGCGCGTGCAGTGCCGATAGACGTCCCGGAAGTTGCTGCGCCAGTGGTTGAAGTTGTCGTTGACGTAGATGACCGGCACCCCCGCCGAGCGCATCCGCCGGGCCAGCGGCCCCAGCCGCTCCACCATGCGCAGCGCCCAGGGCAGCACCTTCTCCCCGCCCGGGAACTCCAGGTCATTGATGACGTCGATGATGAGCAGCGCCGTGTCCGAGCGCCGCTCCTTCGTCGCGCGCGCCTTCCCGCCGGACCGTGCCCCTGACTTCGCCACGTGCACCTCCTGGCGGCCAAGCTAGGCACTCCCCCCGCACGCCGGCACCTTTCGTCCAGAACCGTGCACCCCGCCCCCAACACGAGAGGTCGCCTTCCCCCTGAGAAGACGGCCCCTCGCGGGCCTACGGTCACGCGCGCATCGAGCGCGCGAACCCGCTCGGGGAACACCCGGCGTGACGCGAGAACGCGACGCTGAAGGCGCTTGCCGACTGGTAGCCGATCCTCTCGGCGAGCTCGGCGAGGGGCGTGTGCTCGCGAAGCAGGACGTCCTTGGCGATCGCGATGCGCCACTCGAGCAGGTACTCCATCGGAGGCATGCCCACCGTTCTCGCGAATCGCTCGGCGAACACCGCGCGCGACATGCCGGCGACACGTCCGAGCTCCGCGACGGTCCACCGGTGCGCGACGTCGGCATGCATCTTCCGAAGGGCACGCGCAAGGTCAGGGTCAGCGAGGCCAGCGAGCAAGCCCGTCTCCCGCCCCGCCGCTTCCGCGGGTCGAAGGCGCAGCGCCTCGACGAGCAGCACCTCGACGAGCCGCTCGAGGATCAGCGCACGCCCCGTTCGACGGGTCGCCGCCTCGTCTGCGATGAGCTCGACGAGCCGCCGCAGACGCACGGCACCGGGATCATCGCGGCGGATGAGGATCATCACGGGCAGGAACTTCTCGAGGAGACTCGCGTTCGCGCGGTCCACGAGGAAGTAGCCGCCGAGCTGGCGCATCGTCGGGCGGCCCGTGGGCGTACCGTGCCGTAGCTCGTTGCCGTCCGCCGCGGTGATGAGCCTCGGCTTCAGCCCCTGGGCGCTCGACATCGTGAAGCCCGGCGTCGAAGGCAGGAGCACGAAGTCGCCCTCCTCGAGCTGCACCCCGTCGACGCCGTCGACATCAAGGAAGCATGTTCCTTCCAGCATGATGCAGAAGCCGGGCTCGTTGTGCGCCGGGTACCGCACACTCCACTGCCCCGCGCCGCTGATGACCTTGGGCAAGACTGTCTGCGGACGGAGCAGGGAGATGACAGCCGCGAGCGGGTCGGAGGATTCGTGCGTGGGCGGCGGCATGTCGGACGCTGGCGAACGTTTTGCCATTTCGACATCATACATCGTCTTCACTCCTCAGCACGAGTTCGGTGATCTCCGGCGGAACGCCGAGCCGCATGGGTGGCCCTGAGTGGCCCGTGCCTCGGCTGACGTAGACGAGCGTGTCTCCTACCCTGCGGAGCCCATCGACGACGGGCTGCCCCGCCCGAAGCAGCCAACGCAGTGGCCAGAACTGGCCTCCGTGAGTGTGCCCGGAGAGCTGCAGGTCGACGCCGTGCCGCACAGCCTCCTGAACGGCCTTCGGCTGGTGCGCCATGAGGATGAGCACCTTGCTGCGGTCGCGGCCCTCGACGGCTCGCGCGAGATCGGGGCCATGGCCGACGTCGAAGTGCGCCGCCTCGTAGTCATCAATACCCGCGAGGTGGAGGACCTGTCCGGCGCGCTCGAGGGCGACGTGCTCATTGCGTAGGACTCGGACGCCGAGCTTGCCAAGATGCTCGCACCACTCGGGCGCATCCGCGTGGTACTCGTGGTTCCCGGTGACGAAGAACGTGCCGTAGGTCGAGGTGAGCGCGGCAAGCGGCGCGATGTCGGCCGCGATGTCCGCGACGCGGCCGTCCACCAGGTCGCCCGTGATGAGCACGGCGTCGGGCGCGAGGGCGTTCACTTGCGAGACGACCTCCTCGAGGAACGCGCGCCCGAGCGTCTGGCCGATGTGCAGGTCCGAGAGCTGGACGAGGCGCAGCCGATCAAACTCTCGCGGCAGCTTGCGCAGGGGGATTTCCACGCGTTCGACACGCACCCTGCGGGCTTCATGCGCGGCCAACGCAGCCGCGCCGAGGCCCATCACCAGGACGACAGCCGCGCTCGACGCTCGGGACGTCGTGATGGGCAGCACCTCCATCACGGCCAACCCCATCGCGAGGAGCATGGAGGTGCCGAGCCAGAGGTAGATGGGCTCGAGCCACCAGACCGACCATCGATAGGGCACGAGCCGACTCGCGATCACGCCGAGCGGAACGCTCGCCGCGAGGAACACGAGGAGCGCCTTCAATCCGAACGCCGTCGTCGGCCCGAAGCCCACGTCGCGCACGAGCCGCGCCCAGAGGTAGTAGTGGATCCCGCCGACGATGGCGACGCCGGCGGGGAGGTACACGACGAGCGGAAGAAGGCGTCCCATGATGTCATCCGACCAGGCGCGGGAAGTCGCTGGGGACGGCGATGGTCTTGGTCTCAAGGTACTCCTCGAAGCCCTCGACGCCGTTCTCCCTGCCCAGCCCCGACTGCTTGTAGCCGCCGAAGGGCGCGTTCGGAGAGAAGAAGAAGGCGCCGTTGACGTTCATCGAGCCCGTGCGGATGCGACGGGCCACCCGCATCGCGCGCGACGGCGACGCCGAGATGACCGAACCCGAGAGCCCGTAGATGGAGTCGTTCGCGATGCGGACCGCGTCGTCGTCGTCATCGAACGGGATGACGACGAGCACCGGGCCGAAGATCTCCTCCTGCGCGATCGTCATCGAGTTGTCGACGTCGGCGAACAGGGTCGGCTCGACGAAGTAGCCCTTGCTGAGGTGCTTCGGCGTGCCGCCGCCCACCACGAGCCGAGCGCCCTCGGCCTTGCCTTTCTCGATGTAGGCGAGCACGCGCTCGCGCTGCCCCGCGCTGATCATCGGGCCCATGATGTTCTTCACGTCGGCCGGGTCACCGTAGGGCACGTCGCGGTAGATCTGCTCGAGGATCGCGATGGCCTCGTCGTAGCGGGAGCGCGGGACGAGCAAGCGCGTGTTCAGCACGCAGCCCTGGCCCGCGTTGGCGCAGACGAAGGCCGCGCCCGTCAGCGCCTCTGGGAACTTCGCGTCGTCGAGGACGATCATCGCCGACTTGCCGCCCAGCTCGAGCAGCGTGCGCTTGATGGTCTTCGACGCGCTCTCCATCACGCGACGTCCCGTGGCCGTCGAGCCCGTGAAGGAGATGACGTCGACGCGCGGGTCGGACGTGAGCATCGAGCCGAGCGAGCCGCTCCCCGTCGACGTCAGCACGTTGAAGGCTCCCGGAGGCAGGTCCGGGCACTGGGCCGCGACGCGACCGAGCATGGTCGCCGCCCACGGCGTATTCTGGGCCGCATTGAGGACCACCGTGCAGCCCGCGGCCAGCGCGGGGATGCACTTCTGCATGTTGGTCTGCACCGGCGCGTTCCACGGCGTGATGGCCACCACCACTCCGGCGGCCTCCTTGCACACCAGGCGACGCGCGGGGCCGCCGATGGGCGAGCCAAGGTCCTCGAGCTCGCGCTCGAAGTCGTAGGCCTCGAGGAGCTTCAGCGAGTAGTCGATGTCCGCCACCGGGCTGTCGAGCATCGGACCATGCGTGAACGCGAGGGGGCACCCGCTCTCCGCGACGACCTGACGCCGCCACTCCTCGCTGACCGCCTTGAGGCCATCACGCAATTGCGTCAGTGCGCGGATGCGCCTCGCGGTGTTGGTCGACCAGTCCGACTCGTCGAAGCAGCGGCGGGCAGCGGCGATGGCGCGGTCGCCATCCGCGACGGAGGCGGCGGCTACGACGCCGACGATCTCCTCCGTCGCCGGGTTGATGACGTCGTAGGTGGCGCCGCCCTCGGCCTCGACGAGGGTGCCGTTGATGAAGAGACGATGTTCCGCGTTGAGCTGTGACATGGTGTTCTCTCCTGGGTGTTGAGGTTGAAGTGGGTGCCGACGTCAGGCGACCTTGATGAGCGACGCCGACTTCGCGAGCGCGACGGCGTCTGGCCCGGCTGGAAAACGGAGCGTCCCGGTCTCATCGTTGGCCGCGCGCCAGATGGCCTCGGCCACATCGGACGCCGTCGTCGTGAGCCCCGGCTGCGCGAAGGCCGCGAAGATGGGCTGCGCGAACGCCTCGTAGGACTTGGGGATCAACCCCTGCATGCGCGTGGTGCCGTTCGCGGTGAAGCGCGTGCCCGGGCCGTAGCCAGGCTCGACGAGCTTCACCTTCACGTTGAAGGCGCCCAACTCGTGGGCGAGCGAGGCGGTGAAGCCCTCGACGGCGAGCTTGCTGGCCGTGTACACGGCGGCGAGCGGCATCGGCGCGAGCGTCACGCTCGAGGTCACGTTCACGATCACGCCCGCCCGGCGCTCGCGGAACCGAGGCACCGCGGCCTGGAGCACCGCCATGACGCCGAAGGTGTTGGTCTCGAAGACCTCGCGAATCGTCGACATGGGGGTGGCCTCGAACGCGCCGACGACGCCGATGCCGGCGTTGTTGACCAGCACGTCGATGGGCCCCGCCTGCTCGAGGGCTGCTGCGATGGTCTCGGGCTTCGTCACGTCCAACGCCAGGACGCGGAGCCGGTCGGACTTCGGCAGCTCGCCGAGCCGAGGGGTGCGCATCGTCGCGATGACATTCCAGCCCTGGTCGTGGAAGTAGCGGGCCGTCGCCTCGCCGTAGCCAGACGAGCAGCCGGTGATGAGAACAGTCTTGAGGGTCTTCGTGGTGTTCATGGAAATCTCCTTCGGTGGTTGGGGTTTGGGGTTCACTTCAGCCGCGCACGGAGCCGCCCACTGGGACGACATCCCGGTACTGCGCGGCGTCAGTCACGAGCGGCGCGAGCCTCGCGATCAGCGCCTGCGCCGACGCGCTCGCGAACGCCTCGGCGTGGGCCTCCTTCGAAGTCCAGCCCTCGGTGACGTCAATGACGTCGGGCTCGCTCGACGAGCGCCCCACGAGATAGACGAGGCAGTTCTCGTTGCTCGTCGGCGCTCCCGCGAGCAGTGCATCGATCAGCGCGTCGGCCCGCCCCGGACGAGCTCGCATCGTCGCATGGAAGCCGTGGGTCGCCTTCAGTCTTGCCTGGGGCATCACTTATCTCCTGGGTGAGCGTCGGAGCCGTCAGGGCCTCCGCGTTGTCCACACCCTCTCAATAAGCCCTTCTCCCCAAGACCATCTATAACGCGGCGTCTGAATCTCTTTCGAGATCGTCTTGGGCGTCGGAACCCGAGCAGCACGCCAAGGCGCACCAGCGCCGCTGGGGCACGTCGTTCCGAGCGCTGGCAGCCCGCTCCCGCGCAAGCGGCTCGGCGCAGGCCGTCCTGAGCCGCTACAGGCGGCGCAGCGAGGAGCTCGACGGTGAGCCGCGTGACGAAGTCCCTCGACGAGAAGGTGGAGGGCCTTCGCACCGATCCCTTCCCCTATCTGTACTTGGACGCCACCTTCCTGGACGCCCGGTGGGCGCGCACGGTGCAGAGCGGCTCGGCCCTGGTGGCCTACGGCGTGGGAGAGGATGGGAACCTGTTGGCCGTGCCCCTGGCTGGCAGCGCGTCGCAGGACTCCTGGCTGGAGCTGCTGCGGCAACTGCTCGCGCGAGGGGTGAGGGTTGTGCGGCTGGATGGACAGAATCCACTCCATCCGCCCAAGAGTCCCCTGGGCGTCGCCCTTCGCGCACCGAAGGGGCCATGACATGCACTGACGCGCTTCTTCATGGATGATGAGCAGCGCCGTGTCCGAGCGCAGCACCTTCGTCCAGAGCCATGCACCCCGCCCCAAACACGAGAGGCCGCCTTCCCCCTGAGAAGACGGCCCCTCGACCCCCGACAACTTCTGAGTGACTCAGTGCCCTTCCGCCCCCGTCGCTCCGGCGGGGATGGCCGGGGCCGCCCGCTCCTCGCCGCGCAGCGCGAGCTTCCGGATGACGATGTAGAAGATGGGCGTCAGCACCAGGCCGAACAACGTCACGCCGAGCATGCCCGCGAACACCGCCACGCCCATCGCCTGACGCATCTCCGCGCCCGCCCCCGTCGCCACCGCCAGCGGCACCACGCCCATGATGAACGCGATGGACGTCATCAGGATGGGCCGCAGCCGCAGCCGGCACGCCTCCAGCGCCGCCTGCACCACGCCCATCCCCTCATCCTCCTGCGCCCGGGCGAACTCGACGATGAGGATGGCGTTCTTCGCCGCGAGCCCCACCAGCACCACGAGGCCAATCTGCGTGAAGATGTTGTTGTCCCCACCCACCAGCCACACCCCGGCAATCGCGCTGAGCAACGCCAGCGGCACCGTGAGCAGCACCGCCAGCGGCAGTGACCAGCTGTTGTACTGCGCCGCCAGGATGAGGAACGCCAACAGGATGGCCAGCGGGAAGACGAACAGGCCCTCCTTGCCCGCGAGCTTCTCCTGGTACGTCAGGTCGGTCCACTCGAAGCTCATGCCGGCGGGGAGCGTCTCCGCCGCCAGCCGCTCCATCGCCGCCACCGCCTGTCCCGTGCTCACACCCGGCGCCGCCGCTCCGCTGATGTCCGCGGAGGGATAACCGTTGTAGCGCAGCACCTGGTCCGGCCCGAACGAGGGACTCACGTCCACCAGCGAGGCCAACGGAACCATGCCTCCCTGAGGATTGCGCACCTGCAGCCGGCCGATGTCCTCCGGCTCCATGCGGTGCTTCGCGTCCGCCTGCACGTTCACCTGGTACGTCCGACCGAAGCGGTTGAAGTCGTTCACGTACAGCGAGCCCAGGTGAATCTGGAGCGTCTCGAAGACCGAGCCCAACGGCACGCCCTGCTGCTTCGCCTTCACCCGGTCCACCTCCGCGTGGAGCTGCGGCACGTTGATCTCGAACCCCGACATCAACCCCATCACCTGCGGGTCCGCGGACGCACGCTGCACCAGGGCCTGCGTGGCCTCGTACAGCGCCTGCGAGCCCAGCCCCGCCCGGTCCTCCACCTGCAGCTTGAAGCCCGCCGTCGAGCCCATGCCCGGCACCGGCGGCGGCGGGAAGATGGCCGCGAAGCCCTCCTGCACGCCCATGAACTTCCCCTGGAGCTTCCCCGCGATGGCCCCGGCCGACAGCTCCGGCGACTGTCGCTTCTCGAAGTCGTCCAGGATGGCGAACACGACGGCCGAGTTGGGCGAGTTGACGAAGCCGTTGATGGAGATGCCCGAGAAGGCCACGACGTTGGCCACGCCCTTCTCCGCCAGCATCAGGTCCGACATCTTCTTCACCACCGCGTCCGTCCGCTCCAGCGACGACGCGGGCGGCAACTGCGCCAGGCCCACCAGGTAGTACTTGTCCTGCATCGGCACGAAGCCCGCGGGCACCTTCGCGAAGCCCAGCCACGTGAGCACCAGCAGGCCGCCGTACACCACGAGCGCCATTCCGCTGACGCGCACCACCCTGCGCACCAGGGACACGTAGCCCGAGGATGCCCGGTCGAAGAAGCGGTTGAACGGCCCGAACAGCCACCCGCCGAACGCCTTCTCCATGAAGCGCGTCAGTCCATCCTTCGGGCCGTGGTGTCCGCGCAGCAGCACACCCGCGAGCGCCGGGCTGAGCGTGAGCGAGTTGAACGCCGAGAGGAGGGTCGAGATGGCGATGGTCAGCGCGAACTGTCGATAGAACTGTCCCGTCAAACCACCCAGGAACGCCGTGGGAACGAACACCGCTGACAGCACGGAGGTAATCGCGATGATGGGACCGGTCACCTCCGTCATCGCCCTGCGGGCCGCCTCCTTCGGACTCACGCCCTGCGCGATGTGCCGCTCCACGTTCTCCACGACGACGATGGCGTCATCCACCACGATGCCGATGGAGAGCACCAGGCCGAAGAGCGACAGCGTGTTGAGCGAGAAGCCCAGCATCTGCATGATCGCCGCTGTTCCCACCAGCGACACGGGCACCGCCGCCAGCGGGATGATGGAGGCGCGCCACGTCTGGAGGAACAGCAGCACCACCAACACCACCAGCACCACCGCCTCCAGCAGCGTCGTCACCACGTTGCGGATGGACGCGCGCACGAAGAGCGTCGGGTCGTAGGCAATCTTGTACTCCATGCCCTGGGGGAAGGCCTCCTTCAGCTCCGTCATCCGCGCGCGGATGCCCGCGGACACGTCCAGCGCATTGGAGCCGGACGCCTGGCTGATGCCGATGGCCACCGCCGACTTCCCATCCAGTCGCGCTCGCACGGAGTAGGAGCTCGCACCCAGCTCCACGCGGGCCACGTCCCGCAGGCGCGTCACCTGGCCCTCCTCGCCCACCTTGACCACGATGTCGCGGAACTGCTCCTCCTCCGTGAGCCGGCCCTGCGTGGTGACGGTGAGCTGGAACGCGGACCGCTCGTCCGGCTGCTGGCCGATGACACCCGCGGCCACCTGCACGTTCTGCTCGCGGATGGCGGCCACCACGTCGCTCGCGGTGAGGCCTCTCGCGGCGAGCAACCTCGGGTCCAGCCAGACACGCATGCTGTACTCACCCGCGCCCAGCACGTTCACGCTGCCCACGCCGGGCACGCGCTGGAGCACGTCCCGCACCTGGAGCACCGCGTAGTTGGAGAGGAAGAGCGGGTCCTGCTTCCCCTCCGGGGACACCAGGTGCACCACCATCAGCAGGTCCGGGCTCGACTTCTCCGTGAGCACGCCCAGCCGCTGCACCTCCGCCGGCAGCCGCGGAATCGCGCGGGCCACCCGGTTCTGCACCTGCACCTGCGCGGTGTCCGGGTTGACGCCCATGCCGAAGGTAATCGTCACCGCCACCCGGCCGTCGCTCGTCGCCTGCGAGGACATGTAGAGCATGCCCTCCACGCCGTTGATCTCCTGCTCCAGCGGCGCGGCCACCGTCTCCGCGATGACGGCCGGGTCCGCGCCGGGATAGGCCGCTCGCACCACCACCGTGGGGGGAGACACGGCCGGGTACTCGCTCAACGGCAGCTGCAACAACGACAGGCCGCCGCCAATCAGGAGCAGCACCGACAACACGGCCGCGAAGATGGGCCGGTCGACGAAGAAGTGCGCGAACTTCACGGCCGCGCCCCCTCGGCGTGCTCGGAGCCGGCCATGGCGACCAGCGTGGGCGCCACCGCCATCCCCGGCCTCGCCAGGCCCTTGAGCACCACCTTCTCACCCGCCGCCAGCCCCGAGCGCACCACCCGCAGGCCGCCCTCCGTCGTCCCCAGCTCCACGCGCCGCTGCTCCAGCGTCTGGTCCGGACGCACCACCAGCACGTAGCGCCCCTTCTGGTCCGTGCCCACCGCCAGGTCCTGGATGAGGACCGTGGGCCGCGCCGCGCCCGTCTCCAGCCGCACCCGCGCGAAGAGCCCCGCCGTCAGCTTCCCGTCCGGATTGGGCAGCACCGCGCGCGCTCGCGCCGTGCCCGTCCCCGCCACCACTTGATTGTCCAGGAAGTCGAGCCGCGCCTCGCGCGGGAAGCCCTCGTCCCCCGTCAGCGCCACGCGCACCGGCACCGCGTTGACGCGCCCATCCTTCCCGCGCGCGCCGGACGTCGTGCCCGCGAAGCGCAGGTACGTGGCCTCGTCCACGTCGAAGTAGACGTAGAAGGGCTCCACCGAGACGATGGTCGTGAGCAGCGCGCCACTGCTGACCAGGTTGCCCTGCGTCACCACCGCCCGCCCCACCCGTCCACTCACGGGCGCTCGCACGCGCGTGTCCTGCAGGTCGACCTCCGCGCCTCGCACCGCCGCCTTGGCGGACTCGACGCGTGCACGCGACTCCGCGCGCTCCGCCGTCAGCACGTCGAAGTCACTTTGGGAGATGGCCTGCTCGGCGACCAGCTTCTCGCCGCGCTCGAACCGCTTGTCGGCCAGCGTGCGGCGCTCCTCGGCCTGACGCAGGTCCGCGCGCGCCCGGTCCAGCACGGCCTCGAAGGTGCGCGAGTCGAGCTGGAACAACACCTGCCCCGCCGTCACCAGCCCGCCCTCCGCGAAGCGCACCGAGTCGATGTAGCCGCCGACGCGAGGCCGCAGCTCCACGCTCTGCACCGCCGCCAGCGTGCCGGTGAACTCGGCGCTGTCGGCGACCTGCCGGGTGACGACCTCCGCGGCGACGACGGGGGCCGCCGCCATCTTCGCGCCACCACCACCAGCGGACGCATCCGCGCTCTCGCTCCGCGCAAGGACCAGACCACCGATTACGAGAGGGAGGGACAGGGCCCCTCCGACTGCTGCACGCTTCCAATTCATGGGGGACTCCGACTTCTTCCAAGGGTCGGGACACACCGGTGGCGTTCGCGCTCGTGCGCGCCCACCGCCGACGGTCCCTGAGTGACAGGACGAGGAACGACTTCACGGACGTCCGCCGTGCGGCGCGCGACGTCGCCGACGGGGGACTGGGGTGGCTCTAGGAATGCGTCTTCGAGGACATCTCCCGTGCGGCGCACGAGGTCGCCGACGGGGGACAGGGGTGTCTGGGGCTACGACTTCACGGACGTCTGCCGTCCGGCGCGCGAGGTCGCCGGCGGAGGACATGGAGGTGGCTGGGATTACGACGTCATGGACTCAAGCGGACAGGACGGGAGACGACGCGCACGTCACCCCTTCGGCGCAAGGGCCGCCGGAGGCGACACACTGGGGTGTGGAGGCACACGTCGACCCTCCGGTGCTTGCATCACCGATGGGAGGACGGCGGTACCTATCGAGGAGCTCGGAGCCGACGGCGCGACGCACCGGACCCGTGAGATGGCCCGGCCCTCCGCGCGAGGTCCGATGACGACGCTAACGACACATGGAGGGACAACAGCGTCCCGATGAACGGAACGCCCGAGGCGCGGCGCGCCTCACCGCCGAGGTAATTTGCAACATATCCCATTACTAATTGCCCGGCGCCCCGGAGCGCAACGCAATCTCGCGGGGCCTCACCTGCCGGGGACGGTGCAGCCCGGGGGCGGCGTCCACTCGCGCAGGGCGGTGACACGGGCATCCTGGACCTGGGCCACGCCCTCGGGGGCGTCGACCCGACTGACGGTGGTCGGACGGGTGAAGTCGAGCAGGTCCACGGGCACGGGGCGCGTCGGACAGCCCGCCTGGAAGGTCTGCTCGAGCGCCTCCACCAAGGAGTCCGCATGGTCATCGCCGGGGTCCGAGGCCTCGGGCCAGGTCAGATCTCCCGAGAGCGGCTCGCCACGCTCGGGAGGGAACCACGACCACCGGAGGACGGTCTGTCCGGTGTTGCCCCACACCACGCCCCCGGAGACGCCGCCCACGGTGGTGAAGTCGTCGGGGAGCTCCCGCCACTCGATGGCGAAGCCCTCGGGAACCCGTTGCCGGATGGGGGCGAGCCGCCGTACGTCGTCGAGTTCGCCCGACAACAGGAGCATCCACGTCAGCTCTCGCAGCCCGTCGCGACTCACCGTCCCCGCCGCCACGCGTGCCTTCCGGTTCGCGTCCGTGGTCTTCACGTCGACCTTGCCGATGTGCTCCGCGTCTTCGTACAGGGCCAGCTCGCTGCAGCTCTGCGACACCCACGCCGTGCCCGTGCCCAGGTGGTAGGCGCGCACCTCGTCGCAGAAGGAGTAGTGCCCGCGACGCCCGCGCAACACCAGCCAGCCCTCCGAGGGGACTCGCAAGCCCGCCAGCGGGAGCAGCTCCACCGAGGCCCCGAGGTTGGACAGGCACAAGCGCCAGGCGGGATATCGCCAGCGCTTGGACTTCTTGCGGGCCTCCTTCTCGCAGAACGCGGGTCCGAAGCCCTCATCGGCGGTGGCCGCATCCACGACGCTCGCGAGATGCTTCGCCTCTTTCTCCCGGTGGGCGGCGAAGGCCGCCTCGGCCCGGACGACCCAGGGCTCGGTCTCCCTTACACAGGCGCTGTCCCCCATGGCGCACAGCCACGGCGCGAGCTTGTGGTCCGGCTTCACCGTGTCGAGCATCAGCACCTCACGCACCGTCGGTGGCAACACCACCGTGCGGACGTCCGGCTTGCCCAGCTCCAGATAGGACTCCACCCACGTCCGCCCGCCCCGACGCCACCAGTCCTTCAGGGCCAGGAGCGAGACGTCCTCGGGCACCGGCTCGTCCACCTCGCAGCTCAGCTCGAAGCAGCGCGAGGACAAGAGCTCGCGCAGCGCCGCCACGCCCGGCTTGCCGTCGGCTCCGTCGGGCAGCGACTCCAGCTTCGCGTCCAGCGCGACGAGGCGCTCGTGGGCCGCGCTCCACTCGGGCGTGGTCTGGGGACACGGCACGAAGACCTTCGCGGCCGGCGCCGGCTTCGCGGACAGCAGCACACCCAGGAGGACGAGGAGCATGTGGCGCCCAGAATCGCGCAACTGACCGCCCCAAGACCAGGACCTGGAGGACTCGATGCCACTGGGTTGCACCTCCAGCCGGGAAACAGGAACGAGCGCCTCGGGACGACCACACCGGGGGCCTCGGAGGCAGGGGGGCCCGGACGCCGCTTGGGGCACGGCCAGGGAGCCCGTCGGCAGTGCCTTCACCGCCCCAGCCTGTTACTGAGGAGACGGGAGCCCTCGTCCGCGTTTCCCTCGGACGATGGGCGGCCTACATTCCAGGACAGCCATGAGCATCGAGCACGCCTTCCATCCCCCCACCATCACCACGGCCGAGGGCCGACCTCTGGACGTCATCGAGGTGCGGGGCCTCACGGTGGACTGCATCGTGGGCATCTTCAATCGGGAGCGCATCTCCGCCCAGCCGCTGCAAGTCGACGTGGCGCTGTTCCTGGACACGCGCGCCGCGGCGGGCGGCAAGCTCTCGCAGACGGTGAACTACGGCCGGCTCGCGGGGGAGCTGCGCTTCCTCTTGGAGTCGTGTCGCTTCGAGCTGCTCGAGTCCGCCGCCGAGGCCATCTGCCGCTACGTGCTGGCGCCCCCCACCGAGGACGTGCCGCGCGCTCAGGTCCACGCGGCCACGGTGCGAGTCACCAAGCCCCACGCGCTGGGCGGGCTGGCGATTCCCTCGCTCCAGGTGCACCGCAGCGCGCAGGAGATGGTGTACGGCAAGGAGGAGAAGTCCTTCGGCCGCGTGGACATCATCCACGAGGGGACGGGCTACGGCGTCTACCGGCTGCGGGTGCGCCCCGGAGGCCACATCCCCACGCACGTGCACCAGAAGATGGAGGAGAGCGAGCTGGTGCTGGGCGGAGGGCTGCACCTGCAACACCGGCCCGTGGCCCGGGGACAGGCGTTCCACTGGCCGCGCGGCTTCCCGCATCGCTACGACAACCCCTCGTCCACCGAGCAGACCGTGCTCTGTGTCGACAAGCCCGGCTTCATCCCGTCGGACGAGGTGGAGACCGAGGCCCCCGCCGAGGGTCTGACACCCGTCACGGGCACCTCCTACTATCCGCACGATGAGCTGGTCGCCTCGGAGTCCTCGACGGGGACGCGGTCATGAGCGCGGTGGCAACGGACGAGCACCTGACCGGGCATGAAGGACCGAGGAGAGACTCCCGCTCGAACGACGCCCTTCCAGGTGACGCAAGCCCTGCCGGAGCGCCCGTCACCGTGAGCGACCGCCGCGCACAGGTGGACGTGCGCTGGGAGCGCTGCTCATGACGCCGACAGGCACCCGGAAGGTACTCATCACCGGAGGCGGGACGGGCATCGGCCGCGCGGTGGCGGAGGCCCTGCTGCGCGCGGGTGGCCGCGTCGTCGTGACGGGTCGTCGCGCGGACGTCCTCAACGAGGTGTCACGCGCGTGGCCAGGACAAGCCTTCGCCCTGCCCTGTGACGTGTCGTCCTCCAAGGAGCGCGAGGGACTGCTGCGTCGGGCCGCGGAGCTGCTGGGCGGGCTGGACGGTTTCGTCCACAGCGCGGGCCAGGTGGTGCATCAACCGCCGGGACACATCGGCGAGGACGCGCTGCGCTCCCAGCTGGAGATCAACCTCGTCGCGCCGCTGCGCCTGGGTGAGCAGGCGCTGGAGGTGTTGGAGCCCGGCGGCGCGCAGGTCTTCGTCGCGTCCACGCTGGCCACGCGGCCCATCGTCACCAGCGCGGTGTACAGCGCGGCGAAGGCGGGCCTGCTCCAGGTGATGAAGGTCCTCGCGCTGGCGGGCGCGGCCCGGGGCGTCCGCGCCAACGCGGTGCTGCCCGGAGTCGTGGAGACGGACATGGTGCGCGAGGTGAGGCTCGCACCGGGCGAGGCGACGCCACCGCCCGAGGAGTACACCCGCCGTCAGGAGGCCCAGCTCGCGGGCCTGCGCTCTCTGCATCCCCTCGGCAGACTGGGACATCCGGAGGACGTCGCCGAGGCCGTGCGCCACCTGCTGGGCGCGTCCTGGATGACCGGCACGGAGCTGGTGCTCGACGGCGGGCTGCTGCTTCGCGAGTGACTCAGCCCGCTTCGGGATAGACGACACACTGCGACGTGCAGGTCTCCGCGACGCGAATCTTCACCACCTTCGCGGTGGGGAAGCTCAGCTTGCTGAAGACCCAGGCGGCCAGCAGCTCGCTGGTGGGGTTCTCCAGCCCCGGCACGTCATTCAGCAGCCGGTGGTCCAGCTGCGCGTGCATCGCCTGCCAGGCCTCGGTGAGCGTGGCGAAGTCGACCACCCAGCCGTAGTGGGGGTCCACCGGACCGCGCACGGTGACTTCGACGCGATAGCTGTGCCCGTGGACGCGCGAGCACTTGTGCCCCGGCGGGACGTTGGGGAGGAAGTGCGCGGCCTCGAAGGTGAACTCCCTCGAGATTTCGGTCACCAGCGAGACTTTGGGCTTCGAAACAGGCTCCATTGCACCGGCCTTCTACCCACGTTCCGCCCCGGGCGTCGAGCCAAGACACGGGCCCGACGCCCCCTCCCCCGCCCCTACCGCCGCACGGCCGCGAGGATGTATCGGGGCAGCAATTCCTCCCGGAAGGTCTTCCAGACGTTGAACTGCCCGTAATTGCCCCCGGTGAACATCACCGTGAGCTCCAGCTCGGGGATGACCATGACGTACTGCCCGCCGTTGCCGCCCGCCTCGTATTCCGTGTAGACGCGCTCGCCCACGCGCACCTCGTGGCGCCACCACGCATACCCGTAGGTGCGCTCGGGGCTCATCACCGAGTGCCGCGCGGTGGAGCGCTCGACCCACTGCCTGGACACCACGCGCTTGCCGTTCCACACGCCGCCCGACAGGTACAGCTGCCCCAGCTTCAGCGCGTCCCGGGGCCGCGCGTAGAGGCCGCCGCCCAGGTACGCCTCCCCGTCCGGCATCAGGTTCATCGCGTAGTGACGGAACTGGAGCGGCGTGGCCACGGTGCGCTCGAAGTGCTCCGGCAACCACGTGCCCGTCGCGTTGCGCACCACGCCGCCCACCAGGTTGATGCCCGCCGAGCAATACACCGCCTGCGTCTCACCCGGCGCCCGCGCCATGGGCAAATCCAACGTGTACGCGTACCAGTCCCCCTCCTGATTCTGGAGGTTGTTCTCGTTGCCGGGCGTCTCCTCGTTGTCGTCGTCGCAGTCGAACCCCGACGTCATCGTCATCAGGTGCTCCAGCGTCAGCCCCGCCCTGCGCGCGTCCTGGGGCCCCTTCGGCTGATGGCCAGGGAACATCGAGTAGACGGGCGTCTGCGGAGACAGCTTCGCGCCCTTCTGGATGGCGGTGCCCACCAGCACCGGCGCCAGCGTCTTGGACGCCGAGCGCAAGTCGTGGAGCCGCTCCTTGTCGTAGCCGTAGAAGTACTCCTCCAGCACGAGCTTGCCCTTGCGCGCGATGAGCACGCCCTGCACGCGCTGCGCGGGCCCGGGGCCCACCTCCGTGTCGAGGAGCCGCTGCATCAACGCCTGGATGGGTGCCGCGTCCATGCCCACGTCGGACAGGGACGCCGTCGCCCAGCCGTCCTGCTCGGCCACGGGCGGACGGTAGACGTACGCCCCCGGCGCGGGCGTGCGAGGATACAGGCCCACCGCCTGGTCCCGCTCGCGACGGGTGAACTGGAGGTTCCCCAGGAAGAAGATGGGCACCGACAGCCGGCCCGAGTTCTCATCCAGCGTGCCCTCGAACGTCGTCGGCCCGCGCGGGTCCACCAGCTTCACGGCGCCGCCCTGCACGGAGACGTTCAGCGCGAACTGCCTTCCGAAGCCCTTCTCCGGGTCCCTCAGGTACGCGGCGATGGCGCCATCCGGCTTCTTGTAGACGACCAGGTACAGCATGAAGCGGTCCGCCCACGGCTTCACCGTCCCGCGCCACACGCCCTTCCGCAGTGAGCGCAGCTCCACCGGCGTCGCGTACCGCACGCCACCCACCATGACGCGCGGCTGCACCCAGTGGCCCCTGAGCTCCTGGCCATCCGCCGCCACCGTGGCCCGGAACGTCCCCTGTCCGCCCGGCAAGGCCAGCGACAGCGCGCCCTTCTCCACCTGGCCCGTGGCCTCGTAGCCCGAGATTCGCGCGCGCCACGTGGTGCCCTCACGGAACACCGTCAGCTCGCCCTGGACCTCGGGCCCATAGACGGGGTCCGCCGACCAGATGCCCACCAGCTTCTCCGCCGCGTCGGCCGCGGGGGCCTGGGCGGGGGGCTTCGGGGGCGCGGCCGGCTCGGTGGCCCGGGCCGTGGGGGACAGGGAGAAGAGCGCCAGCAAGGCGCCCAGGGAGAGGGAGGAATTCATCAAGGTGCCTGGGTGGACGGGCGAGGGGGCAAGGCCTGTAGGGCCTTACGGCGGACCCCGGCGGCTGATTGCAACCGACTTACAGAAACGTCCCCGCCCCCCACCCACCCCGGGGCCGGGCTATCCTTTCGCGCCATGACTCCGGAGGTCTGGATGGCGGCCCGCCCCACGGGAGGGCGAGCGGGAGGACGGCTTTGCTTGCGCCCGGGGTCCGGGTTGCGTAGCGATGGCGCCAGGACCCGTGCACGGTCCACGCGCGCATGAAGCTCTCCCTCGCCACCCGCATCTTCCTGGGCTACGCGGTGGTGCTCGTCACCTTCGGCCTGGTGTCGCTGTTCAGCGTGGCCGAGCTGCACCGCAACCGGCTGGAGATACGGCTGGTGAGCCAGGGCTACCTCCAGCTCTCCCAGGACGCGGCGGAGATGGAGATGAACCACGCCAACCAGCAGCGCCACACCGCGCGCATGCTGGAGGAGGACAGCGCGGAGATCCGCCGCGCCATCATCCGCCTGGCCCGCGTCTACGTGCCCACGGCCTTCATCTCCCAGCGCCTGGCCGCCACGCGCGAGCGCGCCACGCAGCTTCGGGAGATGGCTCCCGAGAGCGAGATTCCCTTCATCGGTGAACTGGAGGCCCGGCTCGCGGAGCTGGACTCGCGCTACCAGGAGTATGGCCGCGCGGCGGAGAGCGTGTTCGACGCGTTCAGCACCCAGGCGCCGGACAAGGCCGCGGTGGACCGCGCCACCGCGGACGTGCTCACCATGGAGGACGCCATCGGCCGCGAGCTGCGGCTCTTGCGCCTGTCGTTGTCCAACCGCATCCGCGAGCGCGTGGACGGCGCCGAGGAGCGCGAGCGCCAGACGGGCATCGCCATCATCAGCCTCTCGGTGGCCGCCATCCTCCTGGGCCTGGGCGCCACGGCGTGGTCGGCCCGCACGCTGCGCCCCGTGCGCACGCTCATCGAGGGCGTCTCGCGCATCGGCAAGGGCGACTACAGCGCGCAGCTGGGCGTGCGCGGACACGACGAGGTGGCCGTGCTCGCGCGCGAGTTCGACCAGATGGCCCGCTCACTCCAGGCCCGCGAGGCGCAGATCAAGGCGCAGGCGGAGGCCCTGATGCGCGCCGAGCAGCTCGCCGCCGTGGGCCGCGTCTCCGCGCAGATCGTCCACGAGGTGCGCAACCCCCTGTCCTCCATCGGCCTCAACGTGGAGCTCTTGGGGGACGCGGTGGAGCGCGCCACCTTCCCCACCCCCGACGAGTCCGGCGAGGTGAGAGATCTGCTCTCCGCCGTCACGCGGGAAGTGGACCGGCTGGCGGACGTCACCGAGCACTACCTGCGCATGGCCCGCCCCCAGCGGCCGGACCTGGACCCGCGCGACGTGACGGCGGTGCTGGACGGCGTGCTGGACTTCTCCCGCGAGGAGCTGACGCGCGCGGGGGTGGAGGTGGTGCGCGAGTTCGCCCCCACCACGCCCCCGGTGCTCGCCGACGAGGGGCAGCTGCGCCAGGTGTTCCTCAACCTCTTGCGCAACAGCCGCGAGGCGATGCCCCACGGCGGCCAGCTCACCATCGCCACCCGCCCCGTGGAGCAGGACGTGGAGGTGACCGTCAAGGACACCGGCCAGGGGATGACGGAGGAGGTGCGACAGCACCTGTTCGAGCCGTTCTTCACCACCAAGGAGGGCGGCACCGGCCTGGGGCTCGCGGTGAGTCAGCAAATCCTCCAGGCCCACGGGGGCTCGCTCTCCTGCCAGAGTATTCCCGGCCAGGGGACGGCCTTCGTGTTAAGGCTTCCTCGCGCATGAGCTTCACACCGTATCGGGACGTGCTGCCCTCCGGGCTGCGCGTCGTCACCGTCGAGACGCCCCACCTCCACACCGCCCTGCTCGCCATCTACGTCCGCACCGGCAGCCGGCACGAGACGCCCGCCAACAACGGCGTCAGCCACTACCTGGAACACCTGTTCTTCCGGGGCAGCGAGAGCTGGCCGGACACGGTGCGGATGAACGCGGCCGTGGAGGAGGTCGGCGGCAACCTCAACGGCGTCACCACCCGGGATCACGGCTACTACTACACGCCCCTGCACCCGGCGCACCTGCGCGTGGGCATGGACATCCTGGGCGACATGCTCACCCGCCCCCGCCTCACGGACATGGAGGTGGAGCGGCAGATCATCCTCGAGGAGATGCTCGACGAGGTGGACGAGAAGGGCCGGGACATCGACCTGGACAACCTGTCCAAGCACCTGCTCTTCCCCCAGCACCCGCTGGCGCAGAAGATCGCCGGCACGCGCGACTCCGTCTCCGCGCTGAAGCACGCGCAGGTGCTGGAGCACTTCGCCCAGCACTACGTCACCGGCAACCTGGTCGTCACGGCCGCGGGCCGCGTGCGCCGCGAAGAGGTGCTGGAGCTGGCCGAGCGCGCCTTCGCCCACCTGCCGCGAGGCCCCGCCAGCTCCGAGACGCCGCCGCCCCGCGGCGCGCCCGGGCCGCTGCTCCACTTCGTCACCCACGACGAGTCGCAGACGGAGTTCCGCCTCAACTTCCGCGCCGTGCCGGAGCAGCACGAGGACTACCCCGCGCTGCAGATTCTCCGCCGCGTGCTGGATGACGGCCTGTCCTCGCGGCTGCCGTTCGAAATCGTGGAGAAGCGGGGCCTGGCGTACTCGGTCCACGCCTCGCTGGACGGCTACCACGACGCGGGCCTGTTCGAGGTGGAGGCGGCGAGCGCCCCGGAGAAGGCCTCGCAGGTGGTGGAGGAGTCCCTGCGGGTGATTGCCCAGCTGTGCGACACGGAGATTGGCGAGGAGGAGCTGAGCCGCGCCAAGCGCCGCCACCGGATGCTGCTGGAGTTCTCCCAGGACTCGCCGGGGGAGCTGGCCGGGTGGTTCGGCGGCACGGAGCTGTTCCGCACGCCGGAGACCTTCGACCACCGCGCGGACCTGGTGGACTCGCAGTCCGCCGCGAAGGTGCGCGAGGTGGCCCAGCGCTACTTCCGCCGCGACAACCTGACGGTGGTGGCGGTGGGCCAGCGCAAGGGACTCAAGGCGCTGGAGCGCGTGGTGGCCGAGGCCCCGGGACTCCCCTGAGCCCCGGCGCCGCCGTCAGCGGCCGCCGCGGATGATGACGGGGCCGGAGGGCTTCTTCTTCGGCTTCGGCGCCATCGAGACCAGGGACTTCTTCACCTCCTGGTACTCGGCGTTGTCGGGCTCCTTCTGGAGCGCCTCGTCGATGAGCTTCATGGCCCGGGGCATCTGCGTCTGGAGCTGGGCGGAGAGCCGGGCCAGGGCGACCTTCTCCTCCAGGGAGGCCTCGCCCAGGTTGAGCATGCGCTCCAGCGACGAGAACGCGTCCACCTTGCGGTCCGTCTGGAGGTACAGCCGCCACAGCCGGGAGTGCACGGGCGCGAAGCGCGGCTCGGCGCTGAGGGCGAAGCGGTAGCTCTCCTCCGCGCCCTTCATGTCCTTGGCCTCCTCCTGCGCGCGGCCTCGCACGTAGAGGCCCCGGGCCAGCCGGGGGCGGAACGTGAGCGCGCGGTCCACCAGCGCCAGCGCGTCCGCGCGGCGGCCCTGCGCGAGCACCGTCTCCGCCATCCACGCCAGGGCCTCGGCGTTCTGCGGTTCGGCGTCGACCAGCGCCTTGAGCGCGGCCTCGGCGTCCTTGGCGCGCCCTTGCGCGAGCAGCGCGCGGGCCCTCAGGGTGACGACGTCCGCGCGCTGGGCGTCCTTGCCCTCCACGGCCTGCAGGTCGGCCTCCGCCATCTGCGGCACGCCGCTGACCAGGAAGTAGCGGGCGCGAAGCAGGCGCGCGGCGGTGTGCGAGGGGTTCTGCTGGAGCAGCCGGTCCATGAGGTTGGCGGCGAGCAGCTCGTCGCCCTTCATGAGGAGGACCTCCGCCTCCACCGCCTTGGCCTCCGGGTCGTCCGGGCTGTCGCGCAGCACGCTGTTCAGCGTGGTGAAGGCCTCGTCGATCTGCCCCTCGCGGGCCTGGAAGCGCGCCAGGTCCAGGATGTCCTGCTCCTGGAGGAGGCCCGAGTCTCGCAGCGTCACGAGGATGGCCAGGGCCTCCTGGGTGTTGCCGTTGCTCCGGTACAGCTCGGAGAGCTGCTTCTGGATGGACGGGTCCGTGCCGGGGATGAGGGCCTCGGCCTGCTTGAGGGACATGATGGCCGCGCCCATGTTGTTGTTCATGCGGTGGGCTTCGGCCATCAGCAGGAAGGGCTCGGCGCTGTCGGGCGCGGCGGTGGCGGCGCGCTTGAGGGCGTTGAGCGCGGCGGCGGGCTGTCCACTGGCCAGCTGCACGCGGGCCTCGCCCAGGGCGCTCTGGGCTTGTTGAGCACGGTTCTGGACGGCCGCGGCCTCGGGCTCCTTGCAGGCAAGCGGGAGGAGGAGCGCCAGCGTCCACGGCAGGTTTCGTTTTCTCCAGGGCATCGCTGAGCCGGAGGGTACCGGATGTTATCCTCCCTCGTCGATGGACCCATTCGTTCGGCGCCTCGTGGAGAGGCTCCATGACCCCAGCAAGCCGCTGTCGCGCAACCGGCACTTCCACACGTTCGACACCCCCGAGGGGCGTCTGGCGCTGAAGGTGTTCCGGCGGCTGCGCAGCCTGCAGAAGGACATCCTCGCCTGCCGGGCGGAGGGGCGGCGGGCGCGCATCTTCCGTCGCGTCAACCCGGAGGGAGAGCACCGCATCGAGCTGACGATGGAGCGCGTCAGCGGCAAGCGCGTCTCCGTCCTCCAGACGGCCGAGCTGGAGCTGCTCTCCGCCCTGCCCGGCGTCCGTGAGGCGCTGGAGATACTGGACGAGGCCGCCTGAGCTGCGCGGCCCCGTCCGGCGAATCGTGGATTCTACGTAGTGCGGGCTAGTCCTTCGTGCAGACGACGTCGTCGACCTGGAGGTGGTCGCGATCGGCCTCGCTGCGGCTCGGGTAGAAGAACAGGCGCCAGTCGCGCACGTTGCCGGTGAACTTGAAGAACACCGGCTGCCAGGCATCGCTGTCCACCAGGATGAAGTCCGTCTGCGGGCTCCAGCCGGCGCTCGAGTAGACGCGGTGGCGCAGGGTGCCGTGGCCCCTCACCCGGTACGAGCAGGAGTAGTTGCCGCTGGGGACGTTGAACTTCTCCAGGGAGAAGCGCTCGGCCACCTGGATGGGGACGACGAACTGGAGCGCCGTCGTGCCGCCGTGCACCGCGGCCGTGTAGGGCTGCAGGCGCGAGGCGCGAATCTCCGTGCCCGGGTCCGCGATGCCGTTGTCCAGGCCGTACCAGTAGTCGGGGATGAGGTGATTGCCCTGGTAGGGGATGGAGTAGACGTTCCAGCTCTCGAAGCCGCCGTTGCGGATGATGTTCGAGGCGTGGTCCGCGGGCACGCAGCGCCGGGTGGCCGAGTCACACGCGGGCAGCGCGCCCACGCAGTCGTACGTGGTGAAGCAGGCGCCGGGGGCCAGCTCGCACACGCCGGAGGTCGGGTTGCAGGTGGTCGCCGGGTTCGTGCAGGTGACGCCCGCGCACGGGTCACCCGGGATGCACTGGTGCGTGGAGAGCTGGCAGACGGGAGTCTCGGGCGTGCCGGCGCAGTCGGCGTGGCGGACGCAGCGGTCCTCGGCCGTCACGCAGGTGTTGTTGGCGTCGCAGGCCTGCCACTCGTCGCAGTCGACGGTGTCGTAGCAGCGGCCCGCGAGCGGCTCGCACGTCACGGTGGTGTTGTCGCACTTCGCCCAGGGCTCGCACGTCACGGTGTCACACGGCTGGGGGGCGCGCGTGCAGCGCACGTCGTCGAAGGTCAGGTGCTCACCGCTGGTGTTGCGGATGCTGAAGATGAGCTCGAAGGTGTCGAAGACGTCGCCGGCGAGGTTGAACGTGTACGTCAGCTGCCGCCACGTGGCGGTGTCGACGGAGGTGTAGCCGGTGTAGCTGGAGTAGTCGTCGTCGAAGAAGGCGTTGCGGACCTCACCGGTGCCACGCACCTGGTAGGTGCAGGTGTAGCGGCCCGCGGGCAGCGTCATCGCCGCGGTGGTGAAGCGGCGGTGCGTGGACGAGGCATTCGTCAGACGGGCCGCGTTCGAGCCCTCGAACGCGCCGCTCGTCACCTTCTGCACGTCGCTGCCGGCGAGGTTCGACTTGCTGCCGAGCCACGCGTCGGGCAGCGAGCCGGACCAGGCCTCGAAGCCCCAGTTCGCGATGACGCTCACCACGGGCGGCTCGCCACCCGCGTCCGGAGTGCCGCCACCGGCGTCGGGCGTCTCGCCGCCCGCGTCGGGCGTTCCGGCGTCCGACGGCTCGTTGCCGGCGTCGGGCGTCCCGGCATCGGGCGTCTCGTTGCCCGGGCCGGCGTCTCCACCCGCGTCGGGCGTCTCGTTGCCCGCGTCGGGAAGCTCACCACCCGCGTCTGGCGTCTCGTTGCCCGCGTCGGGAAGCTCACCACCCGCGTCTGGCGTCTCGTTGCCCGCGTCGGCGGGCTCGTTGCCGGCATCCGGCGTCACGCCCGCGTCGGGGAGCTCACCACCGGCGTCGGGGATTTCGCCGCCCGCGTCGGGGATTTCTCCCCCCGCGTCCGGAAGCTCGCCGCCCGCGTCGGGGATTTCGCCGCCTGCGTCCGGAAGCTCACCGCCGGCATCCGGCGTCTCCCCTCCCGCGTCGGGAAGGTCGCCTCCCGAGTCCGGCGCTCCTCCCCCTGAGTCGGGTGTCCCGTTGCCCGAGTCCGGCACGTTGTGCCCGGCATCAGGAACCACCACCACTGGATCCGAATCACCATCACCGCAGGCGACCATCAGGACCAGCAGCGAAGTCAAACACACCCGAACCAACGTCAAAGCGAGCCTCCGGTTTCAAAAATCCAGGCTCCTCGTACCACACTTCGCGCCCCCTCCCCGGTGGCGCCCCAGTCACAGGCCGACCCTCGCGCCTGTTTCACGGATTGAAAGAATCTGACGCGACGAGGGGTGTCGATGACACCCTGATCGATTCCACCCCTACAGAACCTGGACCTGGTCCGCGCCAGCCCCCACCAGCCCGCGCGCGCCCAGGGCCCGGACCTCGAAGGCGCTGAGCGCGGGACCCGATGGCGGCTGCGCCCCCTTCTTCCATCAACGCTGGAGATAGACGCCCGCGGACAGCCCCTGCTTGACGTTGCGGCTCACCTCGTCGGCGAGCACCTCGTCCTGGCCGGCCTCGATGGCATCCAGCGTCTGGCGCACCACGTCCGCGGGGCTCGACTTCGGCGCGGTGACCTTGTGGGCCATGTCCGTGTCCATGTACCCGACATGCAGGGCCACCACCTGCGTCTTCTGCGCGGCCAGCTCCTTGCGAAGCCCGTTGGTCAGCGCCCACGCGGCGGCCTTCGAGGCGCTGTAGCTGGCCGACCCCGGGAAGGCCACCCAGCTGAGCACCGAGAGCACGTTGAGGATGGCACCACCGCCGTTCCTCGCCAGCACGGGCGCGAAGGCGCTGCTCGTCGCCAGCGGGCCCAGGTAGTTCGTCTCCAGCTCGGCCCGAGCGGCGGCCAGCGCGTCCTGCCCCAGCAGGCTCGTGCCCTTCAGGATGCCCGCGTTGTTGATGAGCAGCGACACGTCGCCCGCCTCGCGGACCAGCGCCTCCAGTTGTTCGGGCCGGGTGACGTCCAGGCGGACCGGGATGACGCCCGGGATGTCCACGCTCGAAGGCTCCCGCGCCGCCGCGTACACCTTGCGAGCCCCCCGCTCCAACAGCGCCTGCGCGAACGCACGCCCCAACCCACGATTGGCGCCAGTAACCAGGGCAACCGCATTCTTCATCTGCATGACCCGACTCCCGTGTGACGAGAACCCTTCGACCACCATATGATGAGCATAATATGGCGGCCCATGGCTTTCACGGCAAAGCGCAGCCCCCGGGCGAGCGCCCACGAGGAGGACCGCGCCTGCGTGTCGGGTCATCACGGCTGAACGACGAAAAAGAGAGCCCCCTCGCGGAGGCTCTCCGAGCACCCCCGGGAAGGGCGCGCCTCGATTCAGTGCGTCTCGACGTAGATCTGGTCCAGCGTCGGGCTGAGGCCCTGGTTCTGGACATACAGACGCGCGCCGGGCCAGGCGCAGTTCAGGCTCGTGGGATAGACCTGATTCGGCGCCAGGAGGATGGAGATGTTGTTGCCGCCGCAGTACGCGTTGAAGCGCGTGGACCGCGTCGAGGACATGTTCCGCACATAGAACGGCGTCACACCGAACAGCCAGGTCGAGAAGTCACGCGTCTGCCCCCCCGCGATGAACGCGCTCTCCACGGCCTGCGTCGTTTCTCCCATCTGCGCGTCCTGGGCAGCCTCTTCCGGCGTGTACTCCCCACCGCAGCCGACCACCAGCAGAGACACCACTCCCACGACTCCCAGAGTCTTGCACAGCGTCATGACTTCCCCCTCATAGTGAGTTGCCTCCTGGGTTGGAGGCGGGCTCTGTGTATAAGTACTTGCACGCAGTGTAAATGGTGTATTCGCGACACCGCGTGAGTCTATTTCGAGGGGGATGATTGCCATTGCCCGTGCTGTGACATGACGGGTTACGGTCGGGTGCGGGGCGACCCGGCGCCGCCCGATGTCTGTGAATACGCTCCGGGCCCGGCATCAGGCCCGGAGCACGGTGCTCACTCCGGAGGTCCGCGCCTCGGCGGAGGCTCGTGCTTCATGCGCTCGTATTCCTCGTCCGTGAAGACGCGGCTTCGCGTGAGGAAGCGGACGCCCAGCGGGGACTCGACGCTGAAGCCCGCGCCCCGCCCCGGCACCACGTCCAGCGTCAGGTGGGTGTGCTGCCAGAGCTCGAACTGCGCGCCGCCGATGTAGACGGGGCAGCCCTCGACCTCTCCCAGGAAGACGTCCCGCTGACCGATGCGGAACTCCTTGAGCGGGTAGCACATGGGCGCGCTGCCGTCGCAGCAGCCGCCGGACTGGTGGAACATCAGCGGCCCATGCGTGGCACGCAGGGAGCGGATGACCGCGGCGGCCTCGGGCGTCACCGCCACCCGGGCCACCGTGGAGTCCGCCTGCCCACCCGCGCCGGGCCCGGCACGGGTGTCACTCATCAGAAGAACCCCATCGCCTTCGGGCTGTAGCTGACGAGCAGGTTCTTGGTCTGCTGGTAGTGGTCCAGCATCTTGCGGTGCGTCTCCCGGCCGATGCCCGACTGCTTGTAGCCGCCGAACGCCGCGTGCGCCGGGTACAGGTGGTAGCAGTTGGTCCACACGCGCCCCGCCTCGATGGTGCGCCCCGCGCGGTAGGCCGTGTTCGTGTCGCGCGTCCACACGCCCGCGCCCAGGCCGTACAGCGTGTCGTTGGCGATGCGCATCGCGTCGTCGAAGTCCTTGAACGTGGTGACGCTCACCACCGGTCCGAAGATCTCCTCCTGGAAGACGCGCATCTTGTTGTGGCCCTGGAACACCGTGGGCGCCACGTAGTAGCCGTCCTTGAGGTCGCCGGGCAGGCTCACGCGCTCGCCGCCGGTGAGCACCTTGGCGCCCTCCTTCTTGCCGATGTCGATGTAGCCGAGGATCTTCTCCAGCTGGTCGTTCGACGCCTGCGCGCCCAGCTTCGTGTCGGTGTCCAGCGGGTTGCCCGGACGAACCTTCTTCACGCGCTCCAGCGCGCGCTCGATGAACTGCGAGTAGATCTTCTCGCCCACCAGCGCGCGCGACGGGCACGTGCAGACCTCGCCCTGGTTCAGCGCGAACATGGAGAAGCCCTCCATCGCCTTGTCCAGGAAGTCGTCGTCGTGCGCCATCACGTCGTCGAAGAAGATGTTCGGGCTCTTGCCGCCCAGCTCCAGCGTCACCGGGATGAGGTTCTCGCTCGCGTACTGGAGGATGAGCCGGCCCGTCGTCGTCTCACCCGTGAAGGCCACCTTGGCCACGCGGGGGCTGCTGGCCAGCGGCTTGCCCGCCTCGATGCCGAAGCCGTTGACGACGTTGAAGACGCCCTCGGGCAGGAGGTCCTGGATGAGCTCGGTGAGCACCAGGATGCCCACGGGCGTCTGCTCCGCGGGCTTGAGCACCACGCAGTTGCCCGCCGCCAGCGCCGGCGCCACCTTCCACGCCGCCATCAGGATGGGGAAGTTCCAGGGGATGATCTGCCCCACCACGCCCAACGGCTCGTGGAAGTGGTAGGCCACCGTGTCGTGGTCCAGCTCGCCCACCGTGCCCTCCTGCGCGCGGATGCAGCCGGCGAAGTAGCGGAAGTGGTCGATGGCCAGCGGCAGGTCCGCGGCGAGCGTCTCGCGGACCGGCTTGCCGTTGTCCCAGGACTCCGCCACCGCGAGCATTTCCAGGTTCTGCTCCATCCGGTCGGCGATTTTCAGCAGGATGTTGGCGCGCGCCGTGGGCGACGTGCGGCCCCAGGACACCCGCGCCGCGTGCGCGGCGTCCAACGCCAGCTCGATGTCCTCCGCCGTGGAGCGGGCGACCTCACAGAAGACCTGGCCCGTCACGGGCGTGATGTTCTCGAAATACTGGCCACGCTTCGGCTCGACCCACCGACCGCCGATGAAGTTCTGGTAGCGGGACTTGAACTTCACCTTCGAGCCGGGCTGATTGGGGGCGGCGTAGATCATGGACGCTCTCCTTGCGGGTGGGGCTGCGGGTGGAAGCGCTCCGCCCCAGAGCAGCACCCGTGCCACTCACCCGCACCGCCGACGTCGCGCCGCGTCGTGTCCCGCGATGCGACACTCCCTGCGGACACACGTGGCGCATCCCGCGACAGTGTCGCGCGCAGGGTGTCCCACGCCTCGCTGGAATGTTCTGGAGAGGCTGTGAGCGACGGGCCCGTCGGGCGTCAGGATGTGCGGTGGATGACCGCGACCTCGGCGCTCAGGAGCGAGGCGGCAGCACCAGCCCGAAGCGCTCCACCATGCGATAGAGCGTGCTGCGGGCAATCCCGAGCAGCCGAGCCGCGCGCGCCACGTTCCCACCGCTGCGCGACAAGGCCTCGAGGATGGCGTTCGCCTCCACCTCTCGAAGCCCCGTGGGGCCTGCGGGCTCGGCGCGTGAAGCCGCGAAGGGCTCGGCTCCCGGCACACGCCCTGGCGCGGAGCGCGATGCGTGCCGAGGCTCGACCTGCATCGGCGTCACGGGAGCACGCCCCGGCTCGGTGCGCGATGCGAAGCCAGGCTCGTCCTGGCGGGGCAACATCGGTGCCCGCACCGCCTCGGAGCGCGATGCGAAGCCAGGCTCGTCCTGGCGGGGCGACCTCGGTGCCCGCTCCTCCTCGGAGCGCGATGCGAAGCCAGGCTCGTCCTGGCGGGGCGACCTCGGTGCCCGCTCCTCCTCGGAGCGCGATGCGAAGCCAGGCTCGTCCTGGCGGGGCAACCTCGGTGCCCGCTCCTCCTCGGAGCGCGATGCGAAGCCAGGCTCGTCCTGGCGGGGCAACCTCGGTGCCCGCTCCGCCTCGGAGCGCGCTGTGCGGTCAGACTCGCCATGGCGTGGCGACGTCGACGCCCACCCTGCACCGGAGCGCGATGCGAAGCCATGCGCGACATCCATCGGCGACGCGGGAGCGAATCCCGGCGCTGAGCGCGATGCGGGCCCGGCCTCCACGGGCACGGACGCGCGCCCCAGCTCCGGCGGCAACGCGGACACCTCGATGACGGGCGAGCCATCCGCGCGGACCAGCGCCAGGCGCAACACCGTCTTCAGCTCCCGCACGTTCCCCGGCCACCGGTGCGCGCACAGCCTCGCGAGCGCCGCCGCGGACAGCGTGCTTGGAGGATGGCCTCCCTCGCTCGCGAGCTGACGCAGCAGCACCTGCGCCAGCTCCGGCAGGTCCTCCCGCTCGCGCAGCGGAGGCAAGCGCAGGAGCGCCCCCTGGAGCCGGTAGTACAGGTCCTGCCGGAACGCTCCCGAGCGCACCGCCGCCTCCAGGTCCCGACACGTCGCGCAGACAAGCCGGAAGCGCGAGTGCCTGACGCGCGACTCCCCGACGCGCGAGTACCCACCGTCCTCCAGCACGCGCAGCAACATCACCTGCAGCGCCGCGGGCATCTCCGCCAGCTCATCCAGGAACAACGTCCCGCCATCCGCCGCCGCCAGCTTCCCCTCCGCGCCTTGCGAGCGCGCCCCCGTGAAGGCGCCGGGCGCATGGCCGAACAGCTCGCTCTCCAGCAGCGCGGCGGACAGGGCGCCACAGTTGACCGCCACGAACGGCCCGGAGGCCACCGCGCTCGCCGCATGCACCGCGCGCGCGAGCAGCTCCTTGCCCGTGCCCGTCTCCGACAGCAACAACACCGGCACCGACGTGGGCGCGAACCGGGCCGCCTCTCGCAGCGTCGCGCGATGCGCGGCGTCGCTGCCCTTCAACTCGGACCAGACATCCTTCTCGAAGCGGGCATCCACGGAGGCCCGAGTCGTCCGCGCCTGCGCCCGCCTCAGTCGGGGCTCCAGCCGCACCAGCACCGCGAGCGCCGACTCCCCATCCCCCTCCCCCACCGCCTCCGGATGCACGCGCCAGCTCGCGCCCGTGTCACGGTGGCTCGCCTCCAGGACCTGCCCGCGCAGCGCCGCGTCCTTCAACGTCCGCCACGACAGCCCGAGCACCCGCCCCGGTGACACCTCCTCGGAAGACGACTCCACGCCGAACAGCGCGCGCGCCGCCCCATTGAGCCGCCGCACCCGCCCCGGTGACTCGACGAGCAGCACCGGCCCATCCTCGCGAGCCAGCCGCGCCTCCAGCCCACCGCGCGCCGCCGCCGCCACCCGCGCCCAGGCGACCTCGCGCAGCCGCGCCTCCGCCGAGTGCGCGATGCTCGCCACGGCCACCAGCACCAGCGGGTCCGCGCCACCCGCCGGGCCCGTGACGTCCAGCACGCCGAGCACCTCGCCGAACGGGTCTCTCACCGGCGCCGCGTAGCAGACGAGCCCATGGTGGCGCTGCGCATAGTGCGCCGGTCCCACCACGGCCACCGCCGAGGACTCCGCCAGCGCGGTGCCGATGGCGTTCGTTCCGCGGGACACCTCGTCCCAGCAGGCCCCCGCCACCAGGCGCACGTAGTCCGCATGGCCCGCGAAGTCTCCGCCCGAGCTGCGCGTGGCGAGGATGACGCCTTCCCGGTCCGCCAGCAGCGCCACCCGCCCCGAGGGCAGCGGCGCGGCGGCGAGCACGTCCAGCATGTCCCGGACCTCGTGCCACACCGGCTCCAGCCGGGCCCGCCGCTCCACGAGCGCGAGTCCCCCGACGCTGGGTCCCTCGTCCGGCAGCCCCGTACTCGGGGCCCCGAGCGCCCGGGAGCGCTGCCAGCGGGAGAGGATGGGGGGCGGCTCCGGAACAGCGACCCCGTCCTCGTCGAGCGCCCCGACGAGGAACTGCTCCCACAGGTGCGCCGAGGCGCTGAGCGTGAGCGTTCCCATGGGGCTGATTATTCGGTCATGCCCCACACCGTCGGCAACCCATGACCTTCCCGAAGTCGCGCTCGCGAACCGACGCGGTGCGGCGTCCGGGAAGGCCTGGGTCCCCGCCACCCGACCTTAGTTGTCGGTGGCGTCCTCGATCTTGTCGCCCGCCTCCTCGGCGGCGTCCTTGACCGCGTCGCCCGCGTCCTCGGCGGCGTCCTCGGTCTTCTCCGCGGCGCGCTCGGCATCGTTCTTCGCGCTCTCACGCGTGTTGCGGTGGCATCCCACGCCGAACGTCATGGCACCCAGCACCGCGACCAGAAGCAGCTTCTGCACCGTCGTCTCCTATCGTGACGACACCGGGACGTCCGCCCCGGCGTCGAATGGTGCGCGGGAAGCTAGTCACGACCCGCCGGCTGCCAAGTGCTCACTGGCAACCCTTCGCGTCAGAAGGTGCAGTACCCGTTCGGCGCGCACGTCCCCTGGAGCCCCTCGCAGACGCAGTTCCAGTCCCCCCCGCAGCGCATGCCAGGGCACACCTGGGGCGTGGGCCCACCTCCGCCTCCACCGCCGCCCGGGTCCGGGTACGTGTACACGCAGTAGTTGTTCTCGCAGACCGCCGTGAGGGCCTCGGGGCAGTTCCACGCGCAAACCCAGTCGTCGCCGCAACGGGCGCGCCCGCACGTGAGCAGCGAGGCCCCGGTCTCCTCGTCACAAGCCAGGGCCTGCTCCTCGGTAGGTTCGGCTCCCGCGACGAAGGCGAAGGACAACAACACGGCGACGACCCACGGATACGACGCGCGACGAGAGGACATGCTCGGCTCCTTCGGTTGAACCGCGTTCGACGACGACAGCACGGGCGTCAGGGCGTGGCGCCCACCACCGGCTCGGCGCCGGCGAGCCACCGGGCGACGGCCTCCGCATCCAGGGACTCCATCTCATCGGGCCGCTGTGACTTCGAGCAGCGCACGCCCCCATCGCTCTTGAGCGCCAGCGGATCTCTCGCGAACACCATGAACCCGGTCTCACCGCCGGGCTCCACGCGCGACACCACGTAGTGGTTCTCCGAGGGCGCGCGCGTCTCCGGGTCCTGGAGCAGATACCTGGGAATGTCCGCGAGGGGCGTCCCCGCCTCCAGCCGCGCCACCGCCGCGTGGCACAGGCCCCGCGAGTTCCACGCGCTCTCCATCCTCCAGCGCGGCCAGTTGCTGCGCACCAGGGCCTCGCGTCCCGCCATCAACCAGCCCACGTGGTGGCCGATGCCCACCGACGCCATCGTCGCGCCGAAGAACAGCACCAGGAGCAGCAGGAGCGACACGCTCCAGCGCACGCGCCACGCCTGCGCGCGCTCCGGCTGGAGCTGACGCCACAGCCACCGCAGGAACAGGTGCGAGCCCACCGCGAGAATCCCCGCCACGAGCAGCGCCTCGCCGATGGCGCCCCACCGGAACGTCACCGACGGGCCCACGCTCTTGAGGAAGCCCAGCCACCCGAAGGCGAGCAGGAAGGGCACCTGCAGCACCCAGGACTGACCGATGAAGAGGAAGAACACCATCGTCAGGAGGAAGGTCCCCATCAGGACCTTCTTGAAGAGCTTCATGGCGAACCTCCCAGCACCAGCGCGCGGTGGATGTCACCGATGGGCATCCGTCGGATGTCTCCATCCGTGAAGAGCACCCAGCGCTCCTTGCCGAACAGGCCCGGCTCGTACGCCAGCGGCGCGGAGGGCGCGTCCGCCTTCTGTCCTCCCACGTAGATGAAGTGCAGCCCGGAGTCCCCCAGCACCTTCCAGCGCGCGGCCGGCAGCTCCGTGCCCAGGTCGTTCAGCGGGAAGGCGCCGCCATTCGCCTGGGCATGCGCCCACAGCGCCGTGCGCAGCTCCTCCAGTCGCTGGCGTCGAGCCTGTGACACCAGCTCCGTGTCGGCGGGGAGCTTCGCCTGCGTGAGCTGGTACGTGGCGCCCGTCTTCTCCCAGGCCCCCGGCGTCATCAGCTCGCGTCCGCCGGCAATCATCGACAGGACGAGCTGGAGGGCCAGCCCCACCAGGAACACCAGCGCGAGCGCCGCGCCGTAGCCGAGCCTCGGCAGCCTGGGCACGTCGCGCCTCAGCCGGTTCCACAGCGCCCACACGCCCGCGGACACCAGCAGGAAGACGGCGATGAAGAAGGAGATGGCCTCCAGCCGCTGCTCGGCGAGCTCCGTGAGCAGGAAGTTCGGCATGCCGGCCAGGGCCACCGACGGGCTCAGCGCGGACAGGAGGGCAAGGAGTCTCGGGCGCACGGCCGCCAGTCTGCCCCGCCTGCCCGGCCGGAATCCAACCAGGGGGCGGAGCCATTGCAGCGTCCGGCGCCCGGGGCATCACCCACGAGGCTCACCGCGTTGAACCCAAGGGCACACGCGAGACGGGGTGACATCCACCCACGGGAGGGGCTGGCGATGCGGACATGGAAACCATCCTGGCGCTGGCTGCGCGCGGGCGGCGCGGGCGCGCTGCTGGCCATGGTCGGCTGCGCGACGGGGAGCGAGCAGTTCGGTCCGCAGGTGAAGGGCAGCTCCACCACGCTGAGCAGCAGCGTGTCCATCTACCGCGACCTGCTGTCCCCCTACGGCGACTGGTTCGAGCTCCCCGAGGTGGGCTGGGTCTGGAAGCCGTACGAAGAGCAGGTCGGCCGCGACTTCGTGCCCTACGCCAGCTTCGGACAGTGGCGCCTGAGCGACTGGGGCTGGACGTTCGACACCGACTTGGAGTGGGGCTGGGCGGCCTTCCACTACGGCCGCTGGTTCGTGACGCCCGCGCACGGCTGGGTGTGGTGGCCCGACGACGAGTGGGCGCCCTCCTGGGTGGACTGGCGCTGGGGGGACGGCCACATCGGCTGGCAGCCCCAACCCGTGCCCGGGCAGCAGGTCAGGCGCCCGTGGACCTTCGTGGCGTCGAGCGACTTCGTGAGCCCCGACGTCAGCCGCTTCCTGGTGCCGCCGGACCAGGAGGCCACGCTCGTGAGCAAGACACAGCCCGTGGGCGAGCGGGTGATGGGGCGCACGGGGCAGTGGAACGCGGGGCCCACCGGCGAGGAGGTCGCGCAGGTGCTCGGCGAGCCCGTACCGCGCACCGGGCCGCTCGCCCCGCCCACGGGACAACCTCCGCTCACCGGCTCCTCCGCGTCACGCTGACGCGAGGGGGCCGGACACGTGCTCGCGCGTCGCGACGGGCGCGATGGCCGGCCTCCACGCGTCGCGGTAGCGCACCATCCGCCCCAGCGCCGGGTCCCACAGGTTCAGCCGCAGGCAGCCGAGGATGTCGCGCGGGCTCAGCGTGGTGACGTGGGGCGCCTGCAGCTCGGGGATGGCGGCCATCGCCTCCGGCAGCCGGTAGAACGGGATGCGCGGGTTGAGGTGGTGCACGTGGTGGTAGCCGATGTTGCCGGTGAACCACGCCATCACCTTGCCGCAGCGCAGGTAGCTGGAGGCCTCCAGCGCCGCGTCCGCGTGCGTCCAGTCGGACTCCGGCAGTAGGTTCACCTGGTCGAAGTTGTGCTGCGAATAGAACAGGTACGTGCCCAGCGCGTACGCGAGCACCAGCGGCACCAGGAAGGCGAGCAGGTACACCGCCGGCCCGAAGAAGACGCACAGGGCCACCGACAGCGCGAGGTGGACGAAGAGCGCCAGCCCCGACGTCCAGTAGCGCTTCGGGTCCTTCACGAAGGGCACCAGGCACAGGCTGTAGAGGAACGCCGTGAAGTAGCCCAGGAGGATGGTCACCGGATGGCGCTCCACGCGGTAGCCCAGCCGCTGCCAGCCCGAGGCCTGACGCCACTGCTCGGTGGTCCACGTGACGAAGGTGCCCGCGGAGTCCGCGGCGATGCGCGCCGTGTTCGCGTGGTGGTGGTTGTGCGTGTCGTTCCAGATGCGCGCGGGCGTGAGCGTCAGGATGCCCTGCACGTGGAACAGCACCTTCGCCCACTTCGACGTCGGCAAGAGCGCGCCGTGCATCGCGTCGTGGAAGAGGATGAACGCGCGGATGAGGACGAGCGCCTCCAGCACCGCGCCCACCACCTTGAGGGGCCACCAGGGCGCGGCCACCGCCAGCGTCACCGCCGCCGCGAGCGCGGCATAGGTGGCCACCACGTTCCATCCCGAGCGCGCCACGTCCTGCGTTGCGAAGGGACGGGTCCTTGCGATGAGCTCCTTGCTCGAGAGCGGCGCGGCGCGGTCCATGGACGAAGGGCTCCTGACAGGGGTGTGGCCGGCGCGAACACGCCGGAGTCGATGAGCCTGCTTGTCTCATCGCCATGTCACGCGTGAGTCAGCCCGCGACGCATGCGCTCGCCGGAGGGCCATGACGCAGTGCCTCTTTCATTCCCGCCGGGGTGTGGACTCGCGCACGGTGTCAGCGCCCCCGCACGCCCGAGGGGCGGCCACCCGCCAGGCCTGGGGCCGGAGCGGGGCCTGGCTTCCTGGTGGGTTCGGGTAGAATCAGCAACCGCTGCCTGTTAGGTCCAGACGTACGCCAAGGAGCAGCCGTGTTCCGATTCGAGTCCGACCGGGACCTCATCGAGTCCTTCCGCCCCAGAGACCTCCGCGTCATGGAGATGCCGCCGGGCCTCTCCTTCCCCCTGTTCGTCCGCGACTACCTGGCCTGGACCGAGACGTCCGGCCTGCGCGTGTACCTCATCTTCTCCGCGCCCGGCAGCCGGCAGCCCATTGGCATCATCTTCCGACGCGACTCGATGGGCGGGGAGAACGTCACCCGCATGTGCGAGTGGTGCCACCACTCCGGCGCGTCGAGCGAGGTGACCCTGCTCACCACCGACGTGAACAACAAGCGCCGGGTGGGCATCAGCCTGTGCGCGGACCTCCAGTGCAAGGAGCGCCTGGAGGACGCGGCCGACCGCGCCGGCCGGCACGCGCTCGAGGCGCTGGAGCAGCTGCGCGCCCGGATGTTCCGCTTCGCGAACGAGGCGCTCGGCATCGAGCTCGAGCCCGCCGCCTGACGTCCCCCGCTACCCCGCGGAGGCGCTCGCGCGCTGGACCTGGGGCACACCCGGCAACATGGGCGCCGGGTTGAGGGCCTGGACCAGCAGCGCCCGCAGCGCCTCGCCCAGGTCGTCCACCACGCTCAGCGCGCCGGCCGGAGAGCCCTGGAGGCTCTGGGGCACGTCCAGCCCGACGACGACGACGGGCATGCGCGCCTCCCACGCCAGGTAGTGCGCCAGGCCCACCGCGGGCTCGGACACGTCCAGGAGCAGCGCGCCCACGGCGCCCGCGCTGAAGGGCCGCCACAGGGGCCGCGCGGCCTCGGCGGGAGGCAGCACGCAGAAGTCCAGCCGCAGCACCTCGCTGAGCACCAGCCGCCCCAGCGTGCCGAAGCCGCTCTTCACCGCGGTGGGCTCCGCGGACAGGGCCTCCAGCCCCGGCACGCGCGCCATGATTCGCCGCGCCGCCGCCGCGCCGCTGCCGCACACGAAGATCTTGGCGGTGGCCACCTTCGCCGGCGCCTTGGTGCGCAGGATGCGGCCGCGCAGCGCGTGCACCTCGGCGGCGCCCAAGAGCTCGCCCGCGTTCGCGTCCGTGCCCGCCGCGTCCGCCAGCTTCGCCACGCCCCGCTGCATCAGCGTGGACAGCACGCCCAGCACTTCCAGGTCCGTGGCGGGTGCCAGGTCCAGCACCTCGCCCAGGGCCCGGGGCTGGCGCAGCAGGTCCACCACCTGCGCCGTCACCGGGTGCTGGTCCTGCTGCAGCGCCAGGTCCGGCGCGAGCATCAGCCGCGTGTGACGCGGAGGCAGGCCCGGCAAGAGCCGGTTCACCTCGTCCGACTGGCGCATGCCCTCCAGCAGCGCGTCGTCCATGGCGCGGTTGATGCGCGCCTTCGCGGCGTTCGCGCCCGGCGAGAAGGTGAAGGTGCCGTCGCCCCAGGCCAGCAGGCGGAACAGGGCCTTCTCCCCTTCCACGCGGCCCAGCTTCGAGTTGACGGGGCGGCCCTCCACCACGTGGATCTCCCCGCGCTCGTTGCCGCGCTCCAGCGACAGCTTGCCGCTGCGCCGGTTCATGCCGAGCAGCTGCATCAGGTCCGGGATGCTCAGCTGGCTGAGCGAGCCTTCGATCTCCTGCTGCTCGACCTTGAGGTCCTTGGCCGCCTCGTTGCGCCGGAAGATGTGCTCGATGCGGCTGAGCACCTCGTCCAGGTTGAAGGGCTTTCGCAGGTAGCCGTCGCGCAGGCCGCGGTAGCGGTCGCCGTCGAAGCTGGACGTGGTGAGGACGACGGGGATGTCCTCGGTGCGCGGGTTGGTGCGAAGAATCTGGATGAAGGTGCGCGCCTCCAGCAGCCGACAGTGCTCGTCGAACAGCGTGAGGTCCGGGTGGCGCAGCACCGCCACCTCCAGCGCCCGCGAGCCATCCGGCGCGTAGTGCACCTGGTAGCCCTTGGTGCGCAGCGCGCGGGACAGCGCGCGCACGGACTCGAGGTCGGGGTCGGCGATGAGGATCTTGCGCACCTGGGCCACGACGACGCTCCGCTTCGTATCAGTAGGGCTGCAGGTCGTATTCGGCCTGCAGCTTGGAGATGAGCCCGTCCACCACCGCGGTGTCCGAGGTGTGGAAGCCCCACGTCGCCCCGCGTCCCCGCCGCTGGATGAGCGCGTACGCCGCGCTCTCCGACAGCCAGAGGATGAACTCGTGCCGCGCCACCCGCTCGTCGCCCTCCAGGAACACGGGCGTCAGCGCGGGGTGCGACTCCAAATCCATGCGCCGGCCCAAGAGGTAGATCCGCGAGGACAAGTCAGGAGGCGCCGACTCCAGGCCCGCGGCGATGGGCAGGTCCGAGCGGATCTCCGGCCCGCCCACGTACAGCAGGCCGCGCGAGCCCGGGTCTCTCATCAGCTCGCGGGCGATTTCCGCCTGCAGCTCGTCGAAGAGCACGTCCGCCACCTTGCCCCGGCGGCTGGGCTCGGCGCGGTCGTCCACCGGCAGCTTGGGGCTGTTGGGCGTGCCGAGCAGCAGGTCCACCTCGTCCCAGAACGGCAGCCCGTCCAGCATCAGCCGCCGCTGCAGCGACGCGCGGCGCTCGTCCATGCGGCGCCGGCAGCGGTGCACCAGCTCGTCGAAGTCCTCCCCGTCCTTGGGGAAGGTGCTCGCGCCGCCCACCAGCGCCAGGGGCAGCCGCTGCTCCACGTCCTGGACCTCGGGCTCCTCGCGCACCGCCGCCACCGCGCGGCGCACGAACATCATGGCCCCGAAGAAGTCCGTCTCCGGCAGCAGCAGGTAGAACTCCTGGTCGCTCGCCTTCGCGATGACGTCCGAGTCGCGGATGATCTTGCTGAGCGCCTTGATGATGCCGCGCACCGCCTTCTTCGCGTCCGCCGCGCCCTGCCGCACCCGCACCAGCGGCAGGTTGTCGATGGAGAACGTCAGCAGCGAGAAGGTGCGGCCGTAGCGCCGGGCCTTGTAGATCTCCTTGGACGCGTAGTCGGTGAAGTAGCTGAGGTTGTAGGCCGCCGTCTCGCGGTCCCTCAGGCCCAGCCGCTGCAGCGCCATCATCCGGCGGCCGTTCTTCACGCCCACCGCGGCGAAGTCCGCCAGCACGCGCGCGTCGCGGGAGTGCTCCTGACGGAAGTCCCCGGCCAGCGGGTCGGACAGCTGCGCCAGGCCCACGATTTCCCCCGTGGCCATCAGCGGCACGTACAACACCGCCGAGCGCTCATCCCGCGCGAACCAGGGCTGCGCGTCCTTGAGCCGGATGGCCAGCGGCCCCTCGGGGCTCATGCGCTCGGCGAGGAACTGCTTGTCGAGCAGGCCCCGGTACGCGCGCAGCACCAGGTCACCCCGGTCATCCAGCACCCACAGCGCGGCGCTCTGCGCGTCGCACACCGCCGACAGCTCCGAGATGATGCGCTCCTGCAGCCACTCCAGATCCGACTGGGAGATGAGCTCCAGGCAGCGCTGGTGCAGGTTGTGGAAGCGCGCGAACTCCATGTTCTCGTCGCGCAGCTGGGCCCGCTCCTTGCGCAGGGCGGCGCGCTCCAGGGCGCGGTCCACCGCGAGCACCAGGTCCGCCTCGTCCACGGGCTTGGCCAGACAGTCCGCCGCGCCCGAGCGCAGCGCCATCTCCGAGCCCTTGATGTCGGTGCGCTGGCTGACCAGGATGACCTCCTGGTCCGGGTCCCTCTCGCGCAGGCGCGCGGTGAGCGCGAAGCCGTCCACGCCCGGCATCACCACGTCGGTGATGACCAGGTCGAAGGGCGTGCGGGCCGCTTCCTCGAGCGCGGCCGTGCCGTTCTCCACGGAGACGACGCGGTGCCCATGACGGGCCAGCATGTCGCTGGCGAGCTGGCGGAAGAACAGGTCGTCGTCGACGACGAGAATGGGACCGGCCACGCGCTGTCTGACCCGGGTGCGAAGGGGGAGGTCGGAGGTTACCGGCCCCCAGCAAGCCCGACAACGCCCTCGAAGACGAAGGCGACCGGTCCCCGGAGGCGGATGTCGGACAGGTCGGCGGGCACGCGGATGCCCAGGTCGCCTCCTGGCAGGGTGACTCGCAGCCAGGTCTCGGGGGGCAGGCGTCCGGCCAGCACCGCCGCCACCGCGGACGCGCACGCCCCGGTGCCACACGCCTGGGTGAGGCCACAGCCCCGCTCCCACACCACGACGGTGAGGCCATCCGGCTCCACCCGGACGAACTCCACGTTGGTGCGGTCCTGGAAGGAGGGATGCCGCTCCAGCTCGGGCCCCAGCCTCGGCGCGTCCTCCAGCGGTCTGTCGAGCAGGACCAGGTGCGGGTTGCCCATGCTCACCGCGGACGCGCGCAGCTCGGGGTGTCCGGGCAGGGGCGTGTCCAGGAACGGACGCCCCGTGGCGCCCGACGGGAGGTTCGGGGCGACGAGCCGTGCCGGCCCCATGGAAATGTCCACTGAGACCACCCCGCCGTCTCCGTAGCCGGGCATGCAGGTGAGCACTCCGGCGCCCGTCTCCACGTCGATGCGCGCGGGCGTCTCCGGGGAGTGGTCGACCAGGTACTTCACCGCGCAGCGCAGGCCGTTGCCGCACATCTCCGCGATGCTGCCGTCAGCGTTGTGGACGACCATGCGAGCCAGGCCGTGCTCGGAGGGCAGGAGCGAGAGCACACCGTCCGCGCCGATGCCCAGGCGGCGGTCGCACATCCAGCGTGACGTGTCGGCGTCGATGTCCACCCCGGACCGGCGACGGTCCAGGACGACGAAGTCATTGCCCAGACCCTGGTACTTGAAGATGCGCTCGCGTGCGTCCACGAGCGCAATCCTAGTCGCGGAACGTCACTCGCGCTCGTCCGCCTTTTTCGGCGGCGAGGGGTCGGGCATGTCGAGCGCGGGCACGGCGGTGCGTGGCGGCTTGACCTGGGGGATGGTGGGCGTGCGGACGGGGATGCCGCCCGGGGGCGTGTGCACCACGCCCGTACGCCGGGACAGCTCGCTCTTGACGGCCTTGAGCTCGGCGTTGGCGCGCTCGTAGATGTCCTGGACGGGGTTGGCGCCGGTCCGCGCCGTCTGGCGGCGCAGGGTGGCCAGCTCCGTCTCCTGGGCCTCGAGCTGGGTCTGGAGCGAGTCCACCAGGGACTGGAGGTGCTCCATCTCCGCGGCCATCTCCAGGACGGCCTCGGGCTGGGAGGAGGCCTTGAGCGCCTCGGTGGCGGCGAGCAGCTCGTTGCGCTCGGCCTCGATGGAGGACAGGCGCGCCTGCTGGTCCTTCACGAGCGACTCCAGGCGCTCACGCTCGTAGCGGTCCTTGAGGAGCTCCTGCTTCTCGGCGGTGAGGGCCTGGGCCTGGTCCTGGAGGCGCGTCAGCTCCGTGCGCAGGGTGGCGAGACGGTCGGACGTGGAGCCGTCCTTCTGCTGGAGCTGGCGGCGGGCCTCGTCGAGGGACTCGGAGAGGCGGGTGCGCTCGGCGCGCTCGGTGTCGAGCATGCGGACGGCGTCGGTGGACGCGGTCTCCATGGCGGTGATGCGGCCTTCCAGGCGGACGCGCGCGGCGCGGGCCACGGTCAGGTCGGACTGGAGGCGCTCGCGCTCGGCCTCGGCGCGGGCTGCGCGCTCCTGGAGGGACTGGAGGGAGGCGGCGCTCTGGGTGGCGGCGGACTCCAGCTCGGAGAGACGTGCTTCGAGCTCGGCGCGGCGGGACTCGAAGCCGGTGGTGGCCTCGGTCAGGCGGGCCTCGAGGGCGGCCTTCTCCGCGAGCCGGGCATCGCGCTCCTCGCGCAGGCTGGCGGTGCTGGACTCCAGCTCGGCGAGCCGCGACTCCAATACGACGCGGCCCGCGCGCTCGGTGTCGAGCTGCGACGTGCTGTCACGGAGGCGGGACTCCAGCTCGGCGCTCCCCGTCCGTGCGGCCTCGAGCAGCGCCGCGGACTGCGTGAGGCGGGAGGTCAGCTCGGCCAGCTCCGCGCGATGGGCCTCGAGCTGCTCGGAGGTCTGCGTGATGCGGACATCCAGCGCGGTGCGCTCCGCGCGCTCCGTGTCGAGCTGGGACGCGACCTCCAAGAGTCGGGCCTCCAGGGTGTTCCGCTCCGTCCGCTCGGTATCGAGCCGCGAAGTGGTCTCGGTGAGCCGCGCATCCAGCGCGGTGCGCTCGGCTCGCTCGGCGTCGAGCAGCGTCGTGGTCTCGGAGAGCCGGGCATCCAGCGCGCTCCGCTCGGCTCGCTCGGCGTCGAGCCGCGTCGTGGTCTCGGAGAGCCGGGCATCCAGCGCGGTGCGCTCCGCGCGCTCGGTGTCGAGCTGCGCGGTGGTGTCCGCGAGTCGCGCGTCCAGGGTGCCCCGCGCCGTCTGGTGCGTCTCCAGGTGCGCGGTGAGGTCGGCGAGCCGGGCATCCCAGTCCGCGCGCGCCTGCTCCAGCGCCTCGGTGGTCTCGCGCAGGCGGGTCTCCAGCGTCGCGGCGCGCGCCTGCTCCGTCCGAGCCGTTTCGGTGACTCTCGCCAGCTCGGCGCGGGTCGCCTCCAGCGAGGCGCGCTCGCTCTCAAGCGTGCTCTCCATCGCGGTGGCCTTGCCCGCGAAGCGCCGTGCCGTCTCGAGCTGCACCATGAGCAGCTCGGCGTTCTCGCGCTGGGCCACCAGTCGCTCGCGCGCGTCCACCAACTCCGCGTCGAGACGCGCGAGATGCGCCCCACGCTCATGCAGCGCGGCCATGGCGCGCTGGAGCTCCATCCCCAGGCGCATCACCTCCTGGCGCGCGGCCATCAGATGGGTCAGCTCACCGCGAAGGTCCAGCACCTCCTGACGGGTGGCCTCCAGGGTGTTCTCGGTCTTCTCCAGCTCCGCCTCGCGCGCGGTGGCGGCCTCGGCGAGCTTCGAGGCCTGGGCCTCGCCTTCGCGCACCTGCTCCCGCAGACGCGCCATCTGGGTCTGCAGCTCTTGCAGCGTCCAATCCCGCTCGGAGAGCTGGGCATCCACGGCGCGCTTCGCGGCCTCGGACTCGCCCAGGGACGTCTCGAGCGAGGACAGCCGGGCCTCCAGGGCCTCGCGCTGCGCCAGGGTCGAGGCTTCGACCTGGGCGCGATCCGTCTCCAGGCGCTCCACCGACTCGCGCAGCGACTGCTCACGGCTCGTGAGCTCCGCCAGCTCCGCGCGGACTTGCGCCAGGGCCTCACGCTCACGAGTCAGCTCCGCGCGAGTCGCCTGTCCACCTTCCTGCTCGGTCGCGAGGGCCGCACGGACCTGGGCCAACGAGGCCTCCAGCTCGGCGCGAGCCGTCTCCTCGGCGGACAGCGAGTCCCGGGTGCGAGCCAACGTCGCATCCACTTCGGCGCGAGCGCGCTGCTCGGCATCGAGTCGTTCGTGGACGCGCGCGAGCCCGGCCTCACCGGCACTGCGCTCCTGACGTTCGGTCTCCAGCTCCGCGCGGGCGGCGGCCAGCGCCTCTCGCTCCGAGGACAGCTCGGAGACCAGCGCCTCGCGAGCCTCTCGCTCCGCCGTGAGCAACCGGCGAGCCTCCGCCAATGAGGCCTGGGACTGGAGTTCACTTTGTTCCAACGCCTCGCGAGCCTGCACCAGCGACGCAGACTCCCGGGTGCGCTGCTCGACTTCCGACTCGAGTTGGAGCCGCGCCGCGGACAGCGCCTCGTCCGCGCGGGCCTTCAGCGCCTCGATTTCGGCGATGCGGGCCAGCGCCGCCTCGAGCTCCGCCTCGGCACGAGCCTTCTCGTCGGACTCCTTTCGAGCACGAGCCTCGACTTCGGCGAGCGTGGCTTCGACGCGGGCTCTGTCTTCTGCCTCCTTCTGAGCACGAGCTTCCGCCTCGGCGAGCGCAGCCCCGGCCTGCGCCCGCTCTTCGGCCGCCCGCTGAGCGCGGGCCTCGACCTCGGAGAGCGCCGCCTCGACGCGAGCCCGGTCCTCAGCCGACTTCAGAGCACGGGCCTCGACCTCAGAGAGCGCCGCCTCGACACGGGCCCGCGCCTCGACCTCATTCAGCGCGCGGGCCTCGACCTCGGAGAGCGCAGCCTCGACACGGGCCCGCTCCTCCGCCTCCTTCAGAGCCCGAGCCTCGACCTCGGAGAGCGCAATCTCGACACGGGCCCGCGCCTCGGCCTCATTCAGGGCACGGGCCTCGACCTCGGAGAGCGCAACCTCGACACGAGCCCGCTCCTCGGCCTCCTTCAGAGCCCGAGCTTCCGCCTCGGCGAGCGCCACCTCGATACGAGCCCGGTCCTCGGCCTCGCGTCGAACCCGCGCGGCCACGTCGGCGAGCGACTCCTCGACCCGGGCCTTGTCCTCGCCACCCTTCCGAGCGCGCTCCTCCGCCTCCGCGAGCGACGCTTCGATGCGAGCCTTCGCATCCGCCTCCCGCTGGACGCGTGCCATCGTCTCGGCGAGCTCCGCCTCGACCTCAGAAGCACGAGCCTCCGCCTCGACGAGCGAAGCCTCGACACGGGCCCGGTCCTCCGCCTCCTTCTGAGCGCGGTCCCGAGCCTCGGCGAGCAACTCCGCGACCCGGGCCTTGTCCTCGCCCTCCAGGCGCAGACGCGTCTCCGCCGCCTCGACCCGAGACCGCTCCTCCAGGAGACTCGCCTCGACCCGCGCCTTCGCGTCGCTCTCGCGCGACAGCTCGACGCGAAGCTCCGCGAGCATCGCCTCGACCTGCCCGCGCCGCTCGGACTCCTCCTGGAGTCGAGCCTGGGCCTCCGCCAGCGTGCCCTCGACGTGGGTGCGCTGCTGGCCCTCGCCCTGGAGTCGCCCCTGGGCCTCCGCCAGGGACTCCTCGGCCCGGGTCCTCCGCTGGAGCTCCTCCTGGAGCTGGACCTGCACATCCCCGAGCGCCGCCTCCCACCGCGCGCGCCGCTCCGCCTCCGCGTCCAACGCCTCGCGGCTCTGCGCGAGCGCCTGTCGCGCCTCGCTCAGCCCCGCCTCGGCCTCCGCGAGCGCCGCTTCCGAAGACTCCCGGCGCGCCTTCTCCGTCTCCAGCTCCGCGCGCAGCACCCCCAACGCGGAGCCCGACTTCAACCGTCCCTCCCGCTCGGCCTCGAGCGTCGCCTGGACCTCCGCCAGCGAAGCCTCCAGCGTCGCCCGCCGCTCCACCTCCGCGTCCAGCGCCTCACGGGTCCGCGCCAGCGTGGCCTCGGCCTCCACGAGCCGCTGCGTCGCGCTCTCCAGCTTGCCGCGAGACACCCGCAGCGCGTCCTCGACCGCGGCGCGAGCCTCGCGCTCCTGGTCCAGCTCGCCGCCCACCCGCGCGGCCAGCGCCGCCGTGGAGTCCCGCTCCTCCCGCGCCGTCTCCAGGTCCGCCTGCGCGGCCTGCAGCGTCGCCTCCAGCTCCTCCGCCCGCGCCGACTCCTCACGACGGGAACGACTGAGCGAGGAGACCTCCGCCTCCAGCTCCACCACTCGCCGCACCAGCGCCTGACGCTCGTCCTCCAGCTCCCGCTTGCGAGCCTCGGTCTCCGCGCGGATGGCGGCCTCGGTGCGAGCCTCCTCCCCCAGCACCTCCACCCTGCCCCGCTCGACCTGGAGCTCCCCCTCCAGCGCCGACAGCCGCGCCTGGAGCTGGGCACGCTCCGCCTCCAACGTCCCGGCAAGCCCCGCCTCGACCCGGGCGCGCTCCTCCTCCAATCCGGAGATGCGCACGCGGGCCTCGTGAAGCGACTCCTCCAGCTTCTGGGACGTCGCCCGGGCCAGGGCCTCGCGCTCGGTGAGCTCCGCCAGCTCGCGCGTCAGCCGAGCCTCGCGCGCCTGCGCGGCGACGAGCTCCGTCTCCTGCCCGCGCCCCTCGGCCTGGAGCGCCTCCAGCCGGGCCTCCGCGTCCCGCCGCGAGCCCTCGGCCGACGCCGCCCGCAGCGACGCCTCCGTCAGCTCCCGCGTCGCGCGCGCCAGCTCCGCTTCCTTCAAGGACAGGGCCGCCGCCGCCTCGCGCGCGGCCTCCTCGGCCCGAGCCGTCCCAATCTTCAGGTGCTCCACCGCCGCCAGGGCCGCCGAGTACTGCTCGGCGATGCGCAGCTCCCGCTCCCGCGCGGCCTCCGCGGCGCGACGCCGGTCTTCCACCTGCTCCCCGGCGCGCTCCGCCACCAACCGGTCCTTCTCCCGGTCGATGCGCAGCGTGGTCAGCTCATCCTGCAGCTCACGCACCTGCGTGTACGCCGCCGTCAGCCGCTCCCGAGCCTCCTCCAGGGACGCGGCCTGCTCCTCACGGCGCGCGCGCTCCAGCCGGAGCGTCTCCTGCCCCGCGAGCAGCTGGACACCGGCCTCCGCCTGCGCCCGCTGCGCCGCCTCCACCTCCAACCGCTGCGCCGTCAGCCGACGGTCCGCGTCCCCCAGCCGCTCGTGCGCGACCTGGAGCTCCAGCTCCCGCCGACGCAGCTTCCCGGCCAGGTCATCGCGCTCGCGCTGCGACTCCGGTGTGCCCCGCGCCTGCTCCAGCTGCGCGGTGAGCCGGGCCACCTCCTCGCGCGCCTCCTCCAACACCGGCTTGAGCGAGGCGACCTCGTCCTCGCGCGCCGTCAGCTCGGTGCGAAGCCGCGTCAGCGACTCCTTCAAACGCCCGCTGCGCTCCTCCCAGGACTTCGCGCGGGCGACCACCTCATCCAGCTTGCCCCGCGTGAAGGCCAAAGGCTCCGGCGGCAGCTGCACCCACGTGGGGTCCACCACCCGCGCCGGCTCCAGCCCCGCCACCACCACGAAGTACGCCGCATCGCTGGTCTGCACCAGCGAGCCATCCACCTGCAGCCCATCCCCCTTCTCGAACGCGAGCTGGTACCCCAGCACCGGCGACTGCGTGGCCACCTCCACCTGGGGGAAGTGCACGTTGAGCGCATCCAGGAGCAGCCCGTACGTCGGCGGCGGCGGGCCCTCCTCGGCCTCCAGCAGCTGCGGCAGCGCCAGGCCCGCGATGTTGCGCAGGCCGCCCACCAGGAAGCCCTGCTTCGCCACCAGCCGCGCCAGCTCCGCGAGCAGCTCCGGGGCCCGGACGTACGGGGCCAGGTCCGCCACCATCACCACGTCGAAGCTGCCCGGCTCGAAGTCGTCGTAGATGTTGGCGCGGTAGCGCAGCGTGGGCCCACCGTGCGCCTTCTGCGCCGCCGACACCGCCTTCACGTCCGCGTCGCACGCCACCACCGCGCGCGCGCCACGCTCCAGCAGGAAACGCGCGCTCTCGCCTCCGGTGGAGGCCACCGCGTCGACCTCCAGCACCCGGCGGCGCGCGAAGAGGCTCTCGGCGAAGATGTAGCGGGGCAGCAGTTCACTGGGCCCCATGCGACGGAATGTGTGATGCATGGGTGTGTTCGGGGGTAGGAGTATAGCCGTGGGCCTCCGCGCCCCAAGGAAAGCGCCAGGCCACACGGTGGCCCCGGCGCCCGGACGTCAGGAGAGCAGGCGACATGAACGGAGCGGCACAGCAGGGCTTTGGCTATCGCGCACGGCGGACCTTCACGCGGTTGCTCGTGTTTTTCCTGATTATTGGACTCGGAGGCGTGGTCGTCTTCCTCCTGTCCCAGCTCAACGCGCGCACCTTCACCCTGGCCCCCGTGGACGGGCAGCTCGTCGTGATGAAGGGCCGCATGGCCCCCATGGGCGCCGTCCCCTACCGCCCCGGCGACCCCCGGCTCGCGGACGCCTACGCCCCCATCCCCCTGGAAGGACAGGACGTGATGGCGCTGACGATGAACAAGTACACCGAGCGCGACGAGCTGGACCGGGCCCTCTTCCCCCTCCTGGAGTCCCTGGCCCGCCCGCGCATCAACTCCGAGGAGCCCGCCAAGGTGGAGCAGGGCCTGTACTACCTGCGCCGGGCCGAGAAGCTCTCCGGCGTCACCGAGGAGCAGCGCCTCACCCTCCAGAAGCTCATGACCGAGGTGGCCTTCTTCCAGGCCCGCCAGAAGCTCGAGGACGCGCGCAAGCTGGTCAGCGACGCCCTGGTCCAGCTCAAGCTCGCCGCCGAGAGCCAGACGCGCCACGCGCGCAGCGCCCACCAGATGCTCACCGTCGTCACCCCGCCCGCCCGGGAGCTCGAGGAGGCCCTCCGCCGCGCCGTCCACACCCTCAGCGGGCCCCAGGAGGTCCCCCAGGCGGCGCCTCCCGCCCAGCCCGTCCAGTCACCCCCACCCGCACCCACACCGACCTCGCCGGAGGGGGCTCCCGAGGGGGCCTCGCCCACGCCGCCGGTCGATTCGGGCGTGGACTCGGGGACGACTCCCTGAGAGGGGCGCGCAACATCCGTCCTCCCAGGTCCGATTCGGGGCGCTTCGTACGGAGCGTCTCCGGACCTGGGACTCAGTGTTGTGAGGAGAACGTGACGGAGACCGTTGGAGATCGATCATAGATTGCAAGGGACGGACCTACCCAAGCACTAGATCTCGCGTTGACACCAACAGGTGCCCCCCATACCTTGTGCCCGGTCGACGACGCCCCACCATTCCGGTGGCGTCCCAAAGGGCTCAGGGAGGGGTTGTGGTTTCTTTACACACAGCAATCTACCCCGTATGTCGCCTGTGCCCTCCGGTCGCCTTGAGACCGTAGGTCCGCTGCGGTAGAGCGGGCCTTGTTCCCTACACATCCGTGCAGTTGTTTTCGTGGCCCGGGAAACCCCTCCCAGGGCAAGCTCTCCGCTTGTCCCTGTGGCCACGCCATCGCCATTTTGGAGTGAGCCGCTCGTGAACTTCGAGACGCCCGTGAAGCCCGCCTCCGCGCCCATGCCTGTCCCTCCCGCCACCCCCGGCCAATCCGGACCGAGCGCGAGTGCGGCACCCGTCGCGGCCCCCGAGCCCACGCAGAGCGAGTTCGCCCCCACCACCATGCGCGTGCGCAAGCGCAACGGCACCGCCGAGCCGGTGGACCTGAACAAGATTGTCCGCGCGGTGGGCAAGAGCTGCGTGGGGCTGTCGCGCGTGGACGTGATGCGCGTGGCCACGAAGACCATCTCCGGCCTCTATGACGGCGCCACCACGCGCGAGCTGGACAGCCTGTCCATCCAGACCGCCGCCGCGCTCATCGTCGAGGAGCCCGAGTACGCGCGCCTGTCCGCGCGGCTGCTCGCCACCTTCATCCAGAAGGAGGTCAGCAACCAGGACATCCACTCCTTCAGCCAGTCGGTGGCGGCGGGCCACAAGCACGGCCTCATCGCGGACCGCCTGCTGCAGTTCGTCCAGGCCAACGCGCGCAAGCTCAACGCGGCCATCGACCCGTCGCGCAATGACCTGTTCGAGTACTTCGGCCTGCGCACCGTCTACGACCGCTACCTCCTGAAGAACCCGCAGACGCGCGAGGTGCTGGAGACGCCGCAGGAGTTCTTCCTGCGCGTGGCGTGCGCGCTCAGCGGCGACAACGCGCGCGAGGCCATCGAGCTGTACCGGCTGTTCAGCTCGCTGGAGTACCTGCCCAGCTCCCCCACCCTGTTCAACTCCGGCACGCGCCACGAGCAGCTCTCCAGCTGCTTCCTGTTGGACTCGCCGGCGGACGACCTGGACGCCATCTACCGGAAGTACTCGGACATCGCGATGCTGTCCAAGTTCTCCGGCGGCATCGGCGTGGGCTACCACCGCGTGCGCGCGCGCGGCTCGCTCATCCGCTCCACCAACGGCCACTCCAACGGCATCGTCCCCTGGCTCAAGACGCTGGACGCGTCCGTGGCCGCGGTGAACCAGGGCGGCAAGCGCAAGGGCGCGTGCTGCGTGTACCTGGAGACGTGGCACGCGGACATCGAGGACTTCCTCGAGCTGCGCGACAACACCGGCGACGACGCCCGCCGCACCCACAACCTGAACCTGTCCAACTGGGTGCCGGACCTGTTCATGAAGCGGGTGGAGACGGAGGGTGAGTGGAGCCTCTTCGACCCGAAGGTGGTCCCGCACCTGACGGACCTGTACGGCGCGGAGTTCGAGAAGGCCTACGTGGAGGCGGAAGGCGCGGGCCTGGCGATGCGCAAGGTGAAGGCGCGGGACCTGTACGCGCGGATGATGAAGACGCTCGCCCAGACGGGCAACGGCTGGATGACCTTCAAGGACATCTGCAACCGCAAGAGCAACCAGACGGGCCGTCCGGAGAACGTCATCCACCTGTCCAACCTGTGCACCGAAATCCTGGAGGTGACGAGCCAGGGTGAGACGGCGGTGTGCAACCTGGGCTCGCTGAACCTGGGCCGCATGGTGGTGGACGGGAAGTTCGACTTCGAGCGGCTGCGCGCCAACGCCCAGCTCGCGCTCAAGCAGTTGGACCGGGTCATCGACCTGAACTACTACCCCATCCCCACGGCGGCGGACTCCAACCGCCGCTGGCGCCCGGTGGGCCTGGGGCTGATGGGCCTGCAGGACGTCTTCTTCCAGCTGAAGCTGCCGTTCGACGCCCCCGAGGCGCGGGCCCTGTCGAGGAAGATCTCCGAGGAGATCTACTTCGCGGCGCTGACCACCTCGTGCGAGCTGGCCGAGCAGTTCGGCGCGCACCCGTCCTTCCCGGAGACGCGGGCGGCGAAGGGGGAGTTCCAGTTCGAGAGCTGGGGCGTGACGCCGGAGGACCCGGCGCGGTGGGAGGCCCTGCGGGCGCGCGTCCTGAAGCACGGCCTGCGCAACTCGCTGATGATTGCCATTGCGCCCACGGCGACGATTGCGTCCATCGCGGGCTGCTACGAGTGCATCGAGCCGCAGGTGTCCAACCTGTTCAAGCGCGAGACGCTCTCCGGTGACTTCCTGCAGGTGAACCGCTACCTGGTGCGCGACCTCCAGGCGCTGGGGCTGTGGAACGAGTCGGTGCGCAACCGCATCAAGCTGGCCGAGGGCAGCGTGCAGGACCTGACGGAGCTGCCGGAGAACCTGCGCGCCGTCTACCGCACGGCGTGGGAGCTGCCCATGCGCTCGCTCATCGACATGGCGGCCGACCGCGGCGCCTTCATCGACCAGAGCCAGTCGCTCAACCTCTTCGTGGAGACGCCGAACATCGGCAAGCTCTCCTCGATGTACTTCTACGCGTGGCAGAAGGGGCTGAAGACGACGTACTACCTGCGCTCGCGTCCGGCCACGCGCATCGCCAAGGCGACCATCGCCGGCAACGGCGCCACCGCGACGGCGCCCGTCACGCCCGCCCCCGAGGCCAAGGCCGCCAAGGTGACGGACGCGGAGGCCGTGGCGTGCTCGCTGGAGAATCCCGAGGCCTGCGAGGCGTGCCAGTAAAGAGGTCCTGATTCACAGACTTTTCGTCCTGGCGAGCACGCGTTCTCACGCGTGCTCGTTTTGTTTTGTGCGGGTGTGTCACGCACGGTGCGGAACCCGCATGAAGGCGCACGTAAGCAAGAGTTGTCAGGCGTGCGACCGCCGCGGGAATCGGTGGTCGCGGAGGATCCACGCAGCAGCCTGCATGGTATGGATCGCGCCCATGCTGCTCGAACCCGGCCTGAACCTGACGCTGCGTCCCATGGCGTATCCGGTTTTCTTCGAGATGTACCGGAATGCCATCAAGAACACCTGGACCGTGGAGGAGGTGGATTTCTCCACGGACCTGGTGGACCTCCGCTCGAAGATGACGGACGCGGAGCGACACCTCATCCACCGGCTGGTGGCCTTCTTCGCGACGGGCGACAGCATCGTCGGCAACAACCTGGTGCTGAACCTGTACAAGCACCTCAACGCGCCCGAGGCGCGGATGTACCTGTCGCGTCAGCTCTACGAGGAGGCGCTGCACGTCCAGTTCTACCTGACGCTCCTGGACACGTACGTGCCGGACCCGGGTGAGCGCGCCAAGGCGTTCGCGGCCATCGACAACATCCCCTCCATCCAGCGCAAGGCGCAGTTCTGCATGAAGTGGATGGACAGCATCCACGACGTGGACGCGCTGAAGACGAAGGAGGACCGGCGGCGGTTCCTCTTGAACCTCATCTGCTTCGCGGGCTGCATCGAGGGGCTCTTCTTCTTCGCGGCCTTCGCGTACGTGTACTTCCTGCGCAGCAAGGGCCTGCTCAACGGGCTCGCGGCGGGGACGAACTGGGTGTTCCGCGACGAGAGCGCGCACATGGCGTTCGCCTTCGAGTGCATCCAGGTGGCCCGCAAGGAGGAGCCGGACCTCTTCGACGCGAAGATGGAGCGCGACGTGGAGGCGATGATTCGCGAGGCGGTGGAGTGCGAGACGCAGTTCGCGCAGGACCTGCTGAGCGGCGGCGTCGCGGGCCTGTCCGTGCAGGAGATGCGGGGCTACCTCGAGTACACGGCGGACCAGCGGCTGCAGATGCTGGGCCTCTCCCCGGTGTTCAAGACGAAGAACCCGCTGTCCTTCATGGACCTGCAGGACGTGCAGGAGCTCACCAACTTCTTCGAGCGCCGCGTGTCCGCCTATCAGGTCGCCGTGGGCGTGGGCGCCGCGGGCGACGTCGTGCTCGACGCGACGTTCTGAGTCGTCTCGACGACGGGCCCGAGCACGACCGGGCCCGTCGCTCTTCGTGGGAAGTCGTCTCGGTAGAGGCTGACGGCGCACCTCCTGGCGCCTCGCATCCCGAAACGACCTGAGACCTCCAGGCACGTCGAAACAGCCCCCACCCGGGCGATTGCCTTTGACATCGCGATGCCACGCCCCCGCGGGCACGACGTGGTCGAGAGACAGAAGACCCCCATCACGTACGGCGGTCCCGAAAGGCCACTTCGGCTCGACTTGCGCTGAACCCTCAATCCCCCCACAAGAGACAGCTCAAACAGAAGACATCCATCACTATCCAGCGGATGGCGCACGACACCGTGTCCCGACACGTCGCTGTCGTCGGCGAAGCCCTGCTCCGCGAAGAGGTGACCATGGCCGTCAGCACTGGAAAGCTCATCGACCCCGGCGGCTGCGCCGCCTGCTCCATCGAGCTGACGGTGCCTCCAGGCACACAGGGCCTCGAGCCGCGCTTGGCCATCGCCCAAAGCTGGGAGCGGATGACCCATGACGCGCCCCCGTGGGACTTGAAGACCCACGCGCGCTGGACGAGCGGCGACACCTGGTAGTCCTATACTTATGACCACGACGCCTGGGACAACCAGACTCGCATCGAGCTGCCGGGACAGGGCGTCATCACCGAGTCATTCGACTCCGACCTCCATGCCTACCTCAGCAAGCGCCTGCTGCCGCCCCTGAGGAGACCCCGAGCGCGCGCCAGCCCCTGCACCAGCATGGCCGCCACGCATCACCTCCGGACGCAATCCGAGACATCGGCGGCACGTCGACGAAGCACGGGCGGGTGTCCATCGGCGGAGCGCGCCCGCGGTGAATCCCCCGGGGGTCACGTGATAGACAGGGGGCACACCATGGACCGCGCCGCCCTGCTCTTCTGGCTCTGGATGCTCTTCTTCACCGTCAACGCGCTGTGGGCGCTGAGTCAGGCGGCCGTGGCCAGCTCATTCGGCGTCCGGCCCACGCTGGTGAAGCTGGGCGTCGGCCCGCGGCTCTTCACCCTGTCACTCGGTGGCATCCAGTGGGCGCTGCGGCCCCTCGTCCCCTTCGGCAGCGCGGTGAGCTTCGAGGACCCGACGCAGGACGCGGCGTCCTCGAAGGCGCCGGCCGACAACCGCCTGCGCCAGCTGCCCGTCGCGCGGCACGCGGCCACCATCGTGCTGCCGTGGGCCGTGCTCGTCGGAGTCGCCATGGCCTGCCTGGGCCCTGGTGAGGGCCTGCGCCACTTCGTCACCGGCTTCGCCCTGCCCTTCCAGGTCTCGCTCCTCCCGGAGCGAATCGAGCGCTTCGTCGCCGTGCTGCGCGACGGAGAGCTCCTGCGCGCCTGGGGTCTGCTCAGCGCCAAGGTGGCCGCCGCCAACCTGCTGCCGCTGCCCGTGCTCGCGGGCGGCTCGCTCGTCATGCTCCCGTGGCGCAACCAGCGCGAGCGCGTGCCCGTCTGGGCCGCGAGCCTCAACCTGCTGATGATGGCCTTCGCGCTGCCCTGGGCCTGCTACGTCGTCTACCTGCTGGGCGCCGCGCTCCTCCGCTGAGGGCGCCTGGAGCGCGAGCCCCTCCCCCCACGAGCAAGGCCCGCCACCGTGAACCTCCCGGCGACGGGCCCTTGACTCAGCGACTCGCTGACGCGCACCGCGACTCCGGGCTCACACCGGCGAGCGCGTGCGGCTCCGGTCCTGCGCGATGCGCTCCGCCCGCTCGGCGTCCAGCGAGCGCTCCGCCGTGCGCGCCGAGATCTCCGCGGCCGGCGCGAACACGGAGCGGTACACCGCCGCCGCCAGGCCACCACCCAGCAGCGGCGCGATGATGAACATCCACAGCTGGCTGAGCGCCTGCCCGCCCGCGAACACCGCGGGCCCCAGGCTGCGCGCGGGGTTCACGGAGGTGTTCGTCACGGGGATTCCCACCAGGTGGATGAGCGTGAGCACCAGGCCAATCGCCAGCCCCGCGAAGCCCACCGGCGCCCGTGCGTCCGTCGCGCCCAGCACCGTCAGCACCAGCAGGAACGTCAGCGCCACCTCCGCCAGGAACGCCGCCCCCGCGCCATACCCTTCCGGAGACGCGATGCCGTACCCGTTGGAGCCCAGCCCCGCCACCGACGCCTGGTAGCCCCCAGGCACGCCCTTGGCGATGAGCAGCACCACGCCCGCCGCCAGCACCGCGCCCAGACACTGCGCCACCACGTAGCCCAGGATGTGCTTGGTCTCGAACTTGCCCGCCAGCGTCAGCCCCACCGTCACCGCCGGATTCACGTGGCAGCCGGAGATGGGGCCAATCGCATACACCATGGCCAGCAAGGACAGCCCGAAGGCGAACGACACGCCCAGGAAACCAATGCGGTCCCCCGCCAGCACGGCCGCTCCCACGCCGCCGAGCACCAGGACGAACGTCCCGATGAACTCGGCCAGGTATTTCCGCATCCCGTCATTCACCCCGGCTGACACCGCAGCCGGGGTCCTTCTGTCCGTCGGCGAACGCATGCGAATCCTCTCTCGCCGCGCTCCTGCCGGACACGGACACTCGCGCCCGGCGCCTCGCGGCGCCAGCAGTCCCAACCGGGACGCTGTGCACGCACGCTCCGGTGACAAAGCGCCACCCCGCTCCATGCTCGGAGACCAGTTGTCACGCGGAGCGCCCGAGGCGCCGCCACCCTCGAGCCGGCGGGAGGACGGGCCTCCTCCCACACGACCGGGTCCCGCCTGGGCCTACTTGCCCTTCATCACGCCGATGAACGGCACGTTGCGCAGCTTCTCCGCGAAGTCCAGGCCATAGCCGACGACGAAGAGGTCGTCGATGACGAAGCCCTTGTAGTCGATGTCGATCTTCGTGCGCGCCCGCGACGGCTTCTCCAGCAGCGAGCACAGCTTCAGCGACGCCGGGTGCCGCGCGCGGAGGTTCTCCAACAGGAAGCTCATGGTGAGCCCCGTGTCGATGATGTCCTCGATGATGAGCAGGTGCTTGCCCGCCATCGGCTTGCTGACGTCGGTGGTGATGCGCACCTCGCCCGTCGTCTCCGTTCCGCCCTGGTAGCTGGACACGCCCAGGAACTCCAGCGTGAGCGGGAGATCCACCGCGCGCGCCAGGTCCATGGCGAAGAACGTGGAGCCCTTCAACACACAGACGAGGGTGAGCTCCTTGCCCGCGTAGTCCCGGGTGATTTCGGCACCCAGCTCCTTCACGCGCGCCTGCAGCTTGTCCTCGGGAATCAGGACGCCGACTTCCTGCTCGTAGAACGCCAAGGTCTCCTCCGCGCTACACGTAGGCGTTGTTCATGATCTCCCCGAAGCCGCCGCCTCCGGGGACGATGTACTGCCTGTCATCCAGGCCCCGCTCCTTATCCCAGAGCGCGCCCGGCGCCGTGCCGAACACCTCCGGCGGGGACAGCCCCCGGTCCAGCCGGAGCGCGTAGATGATGACGTCCGGGTGGTCCGTCGTCATGCGCCGCAGGTACTCCGGCGTGACGATGAGGTTCAGGGTGATGATGCGCCGGGGGGTGCCGGGCACCTTGTCTTTGTAAAGCGTGATGGCCGTGGACAGGCTGCCGCCCGTGGCACCCATCGGGTCCGGGAAGAGCACGAACGCGTCATCCACGTCCCCGCCAATCTTCGCGCCGCCGATCTGCGAGCCCACCACCGCCTCGGCCGCGTCGATCATCCGGCTCATGATGATGTGGTCCTGGCGCACCACCGACGGGTCCACCGTCGCGTTGAGCAGGTCGTACGTCACCTGCGACGGCAGCGTGCCCGCCCGCGCGATGTTCACCGTCACCACCCGCACTTGGGGGTCAATGACCTCGCCCTGGTAGAGCCCCTGCGGCGTGGAGTCGATCATCCGGGTGGGCAGGCTCACCATCTTCCGGGGGAACTCCGCGTTCACCACCGTCTTCACCAGGTCGATGTAGAGCGTCTCCACCAGCCGGTTGATCTGCGGCTGGATGACGCCCTTGGCGCACAGGGTGGCCAGCTGGGAGAGCAGGAACGGATTGCCCACCAGGTGGACGTTGGGTCCATAGTGGTGGGTCATCTCGTTCAGCTTGAAGGGCACGTTCGCGTACAGGGTGTCGCGCATCCGGTCGGTTCCTCTCGCGCCCGCGCCCCTGCGGGCGCCCACGCTGCTGTCAGTCGAACAACTCCAGCGTCTGCGGCGGCGTGCCCTCGGAGGGCTCCGGCACGTGACACTTGCGGCAGCGCGGCTCGTACGCGCCCGCGGCGCCCACCACCACCCGCTCACCACTGGACACGATGCGTTGGGAGCGATTGGCCGGATTCCCACACACCACGCAGATGGCCAGCTCCTTCGTCACGTACTCCGCGACGGCCATCAACTGCGGCATCGGTTCGAACGGGCGCCCCTGGTAGTCCTGGTCCAGCCCCGCGCAGATGACCCGCAGGCCCTTGTTGGCGAGCGCCTCCACCACCGCGACCACTTCGGTGCCGAAGAACTGCACCTCGTCGATGCCCACCACCTGCGTGTCGGGCGCCAACCGGTAAAAAATCTCTTCAGCCCGCTCCACCGGCGTGGACGTCACCCGGAGCTTGGAGTGGCTGACGACCGACGTCTCGTCGTACCGGTTGTCGATGCGGGGCTTGAACACCTGCACCTTCTGCTTGCCGTACACGGCACGCTGGACGCGGCGGATCAACTCCTCCGTCTTACCGGAGAACATCGAACCGCAGATGACCTCTATCCACCCGATATCTTTGGGGAATTGGTGCAAGTTAGCTCGCCTGGCCTGGGGGCGGAGGGGCGCGGATAGTCTGTCACCCCCCCGCTGGAGTCAACCGCCATCCGCGTGCCGTGACACGGCCCGCCACGTCCTCCCCGCCCGTCCGCCCGCCTGCCCCTCCACGCCGCCTTCGAGCGCTGGCAAGCCGCTTGAAAGGGGGTGGTCCGGACGCAGGCGTGGGCGGGGAGGTGGGGCGTGGCGACGACGACGGTGGAGCAGGTTCAGGGCGCAATCCAGGGTGGTCGGGCTTCCTTCTATGCGTCACCGGCGTCGGTGGCGCTGCTGATGCTCAACCTGATGGACGGGCTGTTCACGCTGCTGTTCCTGCAGCTGGGCGTGGCGGAGGAGCTCAACCCGCTCATGCGCCTGGCCTACGAGCAGTCACCGATGTTCTTCATGTTCTCCAAGCTGCTCATCGTGAACGCGGGCCTGTGGCTCTTGTGCCTGCACCGCCGGCTGAGGGCCAGCCGCGTCGCCATCCGGGCGGGCGCCGTCGTGTACGGCATCATCGTGGTCTACCATCTGGCTTTTCTGACCCACCTGGTCCTGCACTGGCCGGGAGCCCTCGGGTAGTCCCGCTCGCGCCTGTCGGACTGTGAGCGAGTGGAACAATCGCAACACGAAGCCATCACCATACACTTGCATTTTGCACCCGGGATGTCCCAGGCTTCCCGCCAGCTCCGACCTTTCGGGTTCGGGGGGGGACCATGAACATCACCGACGTCCGGGTGTTTCCGGTCGAAGAGGACAAGCTCAAGGCGTACGTCACCATCACCCTGGATCACTGCTTCGTCATTCGCGACTTGAAGGTCATCCACGGCTCCTCGGGGCTGTTCATCGCGATGCCGGCGAAGAAGCGGAAAGATGGGACGTACAAGGACATAGCCCACCCGCTCAACGCGGATACGCGCAGTCAGATGGAGCGCGTCATCCTCATGGAGTACGAGCGGCACCTCCATCAGGCGCAAGCCGGGATGCTCGGTCCGATGCCAGCGGATCTCGACTAACGGCCTTCACATCGGCGCGTGTCCAGGTTAGTCAGCGGCTCCATCATGCAGCCGCGCGACTTCAAGATCTTCGCCGGGAGCTCGAATCCCGGCCTGGCTCACCGAATCTGCGAGTACCTCAAGCGTCCGCTCGGCAAGGCCGAGGTGGGTCGCTTCTCCGACGGTGAGATCCACGTCGAGATTGGAGAGAACGTCCGCGGTCACGACGTCTTCATCTTCCAGTCCACGTGCCCGCCGGCCAACGACCACCTGATGGAGATGCTCATCATGTGCGACGCCCTGAAGCGGGCGAGCGCGGGCTCCATCACGGCGGTGATTCCGTACTACGGGTACGCACGCCAGGACCGCAAGGTGGCGCCGCGCACGCCGATCACCGCCAAGCTCATCGCGGACCTGCTGGAGGTCGCGGGCGCCGAGCGCGTGGTGTCCATGGACATGCACGCCGGGCAGATCCAGGGCTTCTTCAACATCCCCTCGGACCACCTGTACGGCTCGCCGGTGTTCCTGGAGGACCTGCGCAAGCGCTTCCCGGAGTCGCAGGAACTCGTCATCGTGTCGCCGGACGCCGGCGGCGTCGAGCGCGCGCGCGCCTACTCCAAGCGGCTGAACACGGGCCTGGCCATCATCGACAAGCGCCGCCCGCGCCCCAACGCCTCCGAGGTGATGAACCTCATCGGCGACGTCACGGGCAAGGACGCGGTGCTGGTGGACGACATGGTGGACACCGCCGGCACGCTCACCCAGGCGGCCGCGGCGCTCAAGGCCAAGGGCGCCCGCCGCGTGGTCGCCTACGCGGTGCACCCCATCCTCTCCGGCCCCGCCATCCAGCGCATCCAGGACTCGGTGCTGGAGGAGGTGGTGTTCACGGACACGGTGCCGCTGTCGCCCGCGGCCCTGGCCTGCTCGAAGATCCGCGTGCTCACCACCGAGCGCCTCTTCGGGGAAGCCATCGCCCGCATCCACCGGGCCGACTCGCTCAGCTCGCTGTTCGTCTGAGGAGACCGTCGCCCGGCCGTCGGGCGACTTGACTCCATGTCGGGGGGCTGGCATGTCCGGCCTCCTCCAACGGCCTCTTTCCATGGGCGCCGTCTTCGGGGCCCGCCACTGGGGCGGGATGCCGAGGGCGCCGGGGGTTGTTGGCAACCGTCGTTGCATCCCCCAACAAAGGTATTTCCATGTCCACCGACAAGAGCACCCTCGAGGCGAAGGCGCGTGAAGGTTCCGGCAAGGGCTTTGCCCGCCGTCTGCGCGGCCAGGGTCTGGTCCCCGCCGTGGTGTACGGCAAGCACCTGGAGAAGCCGGTGCACATCGCCGTGGACCCCAAGAGCGTGAAGGCGGCCATCAACACGCCGCACAAGTTCAACACGCTCATCCAGCTGAAGCTGGCCGGTGGCGACCAGCAGGTCCTCCTGAAGGACTACCAGATGGACCCCGTCACGCGTGAGATCCTGCACGTGGACTTCATCGGCGTGCGTGAGAACGAGCAGGTGAAGGTGAACGTGCCGCTCGTGCTGACGGGCAAGGCGCAGGGCGTGGCGGACGGTGGTCTGCTCACCCAGGCCCGCCGCGAGCTCGAGGTCTGGGCGCTGCCGAACGCCATCCCGGAGCGCATCGAGGTGGACGTGACGGCGATGAAGATCGCCGAGGCGCTGCACGTCAACGACATCAAGCTGCCGGCGGGCGTCTCCATCAAGACGAACGTCAACTACACCGTGGCGGTGCTGAGCGCGCCCGAGTCCGCCGAGGCGGCTCCGGCGGCGGCGGCTGCGGCCCCCGCGGCGGCTCCGGCGGCGGCGAAGGCCGGCGACAAGGCGGCCCCCGCGGCGGCGGCCAAGGCTCCCGCGAAGAAGTAGTCCTCTTCCGGTGTACCCTGGACACGGGGCCGGCCTCGTCGGAGGCGGGCCCCGTTTCTTTTTGGAGTTCCCATGAAGCTCATCTGCGGGCTGGGCAACCCGGGGCGCGAGTACGAGCGGCACCGGCACAACATCGGGTTCATGGTGGTGGAGGCGATGCTGTCGCGCGCCCGCGCCGAGCTGAACCAGGAGAAGTTCGCCGCCAAGGTGGGCCAGGGGACGCTCGCGGGCGAGCGCGTGCTCTTCGTGGAGCCCCAGACGTTCATGAACCTGTCGGGCCGCTCGGTGGCCGAGGCGGCGCGGTTCTACAAAGTCCCGCCCGAGGACGTGCTCGTCATCCACGACGAGCTGGACCTGCCCATGGGGCGGCTGCAGCTCAAGGCGGGCGGCGGCTCGGGGGGCCACAACGGGCTCAAGAGCATCGTCTCGAGCCTGGGCTCGGAGGCCTTCATCCGGCTGCGCTTCGGCATCGACAAGCCGGAGGGCCCCAACGCCCGCGAGCGGGTGGCCGGCTACGTCCTGTCCAATTTCGACGACGGGGAGCGCCGCCAGCTGGAGGACCTCATCCCCCGGGCGCTGGACATGACGGAGTGCTGGGTGCGGGAGGGGCTGTCGGTGGCCATGAACCGGTTCAACCGGAAGGCCTGATCCACCCGGGAAGCGGCCGGGCGGGCTTTCCGGGTGCTTGACTTGCCCTGGGACGCCTCCTAGAAGGCCCGTTCGCTCGCTGGAGGCTGCTCTGGCGGGATGTTCTTTTCCAGCTTCCCGTGTTCTGCACGGGACGTAGCGCGAAGGTGACGGGCGCGCGGTTTCCCGTCCCCGGTGGTGGCCCTCCAGGCCGCTCGCCGTTTCCCCGCTCCTCGGATGGTCCGAGGGGCACTCGACCCCAAGGGGAGAGAAAACATGGCAGAGACGCAGGCCGCCAAGCGGCTTCGTGAGTACGAGACCATCTTCCTGGTCAAGCCGGACCTGACGGACGACAACGTGGACAAGCTCAAGGAGCGCGTCCGTGGCATCGTCGACCGCGAGGGTGGCAAGGTCCTCCGCTTCACGGTGTGGGGCAAGAAGAAGACCCTGTTCCCCGTGGCCAAGCAGCCCCGCGCCATCTACGTGCACGCCAGCTACCTGGGCGGCTCGAAGCTGGTGGCGGAGATCGAGCGCAACCTGAAGAACCTGGATGAGGTCACCCGCTACATCTCCGTGAAGAAGGCGGATGAGGTGGACCCCGACACGCGCCCGGTCCTCGAGGACCTGAAGCTGGCTGGCGACGTGGAGGAGACGCGTCCTGGGGCTCCCGCCGACCGCGAGGGTGGTTTCCGCGGCGATGGCGGCGAGGAGGCCGTTGGCGAGTCGGAGGAGGAGTCGTCCGAGGAGGCCTGAGCGCCACCCGGGACATTCTCTAGGGCCCTATCCAGGAAACGAGAAATTTCATGAGCAACGGTACGGACAGCAAGACGGGCGCGTCGTCGGGCGGCCGCAGTGGCGGCTTCGGCGGCGGTGGGCCGCGGGGTGACCGTGGTGGCGACCGCGGGGACCGTGGTGGCGACCGCGGTGATCGCGGCGGCGGCATGGGTGGTGACGACGAGAAGCGCGGCGGTGGCCGTGGCTTCGGTCGCAAGAAGGTCTGCCGCTTCTGCGCGGAGAAGGACGCTTCGGTGGACTTCAAGGACCAGGCGACGCTGAAGTACTTCGTCACCGAGCGCGGCAAGATCATCCCCCGCCGCATCTCCGGCAACTGCGCGAAGCACCAGCGCGAGGTGGCGACGGCCATCAAGCGCGCCCGTGGCATCGCGCTGCTCCCCTACAACGCGGTGGTCGGCTGAGCGCCGGTCCGCACAGGAGACTGAACATGAAGGTCATTCTGCGTGAGGACATCGAGAACCTCGGCAAGTCCGGGGAGCTCGTCACCGTGAAGGACGGCTTCGGCCGCAACTACCTCCTGCCGCGCAAGAAGGCGGTTCTGGCCAGCGAGCAGAACCTCCGTCAGCTCGAGCACGAGAAGGCGGTCATCACCGCCCGCAACGCCAAGCTGAAGGGCGCCGCGGAGGAGCAGGCGAAGAAGGTCGGCTCCATCAAGGTCACCATCAAGCGCAAGGTGGGCGAGCAGGACAAGCTGTTCGGCTCCGTCACGGCGCTGGACATCGCGGAGGCCGTCGCGGCCCAGGGCCAGACGGTGGACCGCCGCGCCATCCACCTGCCCGAGCCCATCAAGACGCTCGGCAACTACGAGGTGGAGCTGCGCCTGCACCGCGAGGTGACGGCGAAGATCAAGGTCGAGGTCGCCGCCGAGTAACGGCGCGTCGCCTTCACCCTCGTCGCATCGAAGAGGCCGTCCGGGGCAACCCGGGCGGCCTTTTCATTTCCGGCCCCCTGCCCTGTCCGGCTGGCGCCGTCGCCGGTCCGTCCCACGACAGACGCGTGGAGGGGCCAGCGCGGGGTGCGTATCCCGGTGGGGACAGGAGGCTCGCCCATGAGCACGCCCGCACCGACGACGTCTTCCGAAGCCCATCACCCGGACCTGGACTGGCTGCGCGTCGTGGCCATCCTCGTGCTGCACCTGTTCCACACGGGGATGATGTTCAACACGTGGGACTGGCACGTGAAGTCGCCCGTCGCGCTGCCGGTGTTGGAGCCGACGATGGAGGTGCTCCACCTGGTGCGCATGCCGCTGTTGATGGTCATCTCGGGCATCGGCACGGCGCTGGCGCTGCGGCGTCGCTCGACGGGGGCCTTCGCGGCGGACCGGGTGCGTCGGCTGCTGGTGCCGGTGCTCTTCGGGATGCTCGTCGTCGTCCCGCCGCAGATCTACGTGGAGCGCGTGCTCCAGGGGCAGTTCCAGGGGAGCTACGCGGACTTCTACCCCTCCGTGTTCCAGCTCGTGCCCTACCCTCGAGGCGGCAGCCTGAGCTGGCATCACCTGTGGTTCGTCGTCTACCTCTTCGTCTACTGCATGCTGGCGCTGCCGCTGTTCGCGTGGCTGGGCAGCACGCGCGCCCGCGCGTGGGTGGAGCGGCTGGAGGCGTGGCTGTGCCGGGGCCTGAACGTGCTGTGGCTGGTGGTGCCACTGGCGCTCAACGACGTGCTGCTGCACGGGCATCCGGTGACGCACGGCCTGTTCGATGACCCATTGACCTTCGGCCACTACGGACTGTTGTTCCTGGTGGGCCACCTGATGGGGCGGACGCCGCGCCTGTGGGATGCGCTGGTGGAGCGCAGGTGGGCGCTGCTGGGGCTGTCGGCCGTGCTCTTCGCGGTGATGGTGCCTCCGAACGAGTACCCGCGCGTTCCGGAGACGCTGGGCCGGGTGGCCTCGCAGTGGCTGTTCATCCTCACGGCGCTGGGCTGGGCGCGGCGCTCCATCACCACCTCGCGCCCGTGGCTGCGGCACGCGCAGGAACTCTCCTACCCGTTCTACATCGTCCACCAGACGGTCATCATCGTGGTGGGCTTCGCGCTCTTGAGGTTGCCGGTGGGGCCGTGGGCGCTGTTCGGCTGCGTCCTCGTGGTGTCCTTCCTGCTCTCCTGGGGCTTGAGCGAGGGAGTCGCTCGCCTGCCCTGGCTGAGGCCGCTCTTCGGGCTGAAGGCCCGTGCGTCACGCCGGGTGCACGCACCGGGCGCGGCGGCTCCGGGGCATACTGCGTGACGAGGACCTCATGGACGCCCCCACCCTCGTGAAGCCCGCCTGGCGCTGGCCACACCTCCGTGTCCGTCCGGTGCTCGTGACGCTGGGCCTCAGCCTGCTCATCGGCCTGTCGTATGGCACCGCGGTGCGGCTGGACCAGCTGGCCAACGGGCTCACCTCCCTGCCCGCGTCACGGGCCTACTTGTGGGAGCTCACCGGAGCGCTCTCCGGGTGGCTCGCGGCGCCCGTCATCCTGTTCGCGGCGCTCAATGCGCCGTCGCCCCGCGCATCGGGCTGGGTCCGCTTCGTGGGGCTGCACACGGTGTGCTTCGCGCTCTACACGACGGCGCACATCCTCTTCATGATGGGCTCACGCCATCCGCTCTACGTGTTGCTCGGCTGGGGGCGGTACGACTACGGACCGCTGGGCTTCCGGCTGCCGATGGAGATGGTGAAGGACGTGCTCGTCTACGGGCTGACGGCGGCCTTCGTCATCCTGCTGGCCTCGTGGCGTGAGCGACAGGCTCGGGCCCTGCGCGCGGCGGAGCTGGAAGGCGAGCTGCGTTCCGCCCAGCTCCAGTCCCTCACCGGCCAGCTCCATCCGCACTTCCTCTTCAACTCGCTGCACACCATCAGCTCCGTCATGTACGAGGACCTGGCGCGCACGGACCGGCTGCTGAGTGATTTGGGGCAGCTGCTGCGCGCGAGCCTGGAGCGGGCCGAGCCCACGTGGACGCTGGCGGAGGAGCGGGCCCATGCGCAGCGCTTCATCGCGCTGCTGTCCGCGCGCTTCGGGGACCGCTTGAGGGTGAGCTGGAGCGTGGCGCCGGCCCTCGATTCGGCGCGGGTGCCCTGCTTCGCCCTGCAGACGCTGGTGGAGAACGCGGTGAAGCACAACCAGGACCGCCGCGAGCCGCTGGAGGTGCGAATCCGCGCTCGCGAGAGCGGTGGTGACTTGCGCCTGGAGGTGGAGGACACCGGGCGAGGCTTCGGCGAGAGCTCACCGGCTTCGGGGCCGGGCGTGGGGCTCTCCCACCTGGAGCAGGCGCTGGCGCTGCTGCACGGTGGACGGGCCCGACTGGAGCGCGGACGCGGGCCCGAGGGCGGCGCACGCGTGGCGCTCACGCTGCCCCGGAGCGGCATGCCATGAGGACCCGCATGGGTGGTCGACGAGGCGCATGTTCCCGCGAGGCGAGGGAGTCGTCGCGCGGCGTGCCGACGGATGCCGCGAGCCGCGCCCGGACGAAGGGACGGAGCCTCACGCCATGACGACCTTCCGACTGCTCGTGGTGGATGACGAGGCGCCCGCCCGCGCGAAGGCGAAGCGCCTGCTCGAGCACGAGACGCGATTCACGCTGGTGGGCGAGGCGGAGGATGGAACGCAGGCGCTGGAGCGCATCGAGGCGCTCCGGCCGGACCTCGTCGTGCTCGACGTGCAGATGCCGGGGCTGACGGGCTTCGAGGTGCTCGATGCACTCGGCGCCGAGCCGGGCCCCGCCGTCATCTTCTCCACGGCCTATGACCACTTCGCGCTCCGGGCCTTCGAGGCCCACGCGGTGGACTACCTGCTCAAGCCCTACGACGGCGAGCGCTTCACCCGCGCCCTGGACAAGGCCCACGCCCAGCTCCTCGGCGGTGGGGGCGAAGCCGAGCGACTCCAGGCGCTGCTGCGCGAGGTGGCCATCGCGGCCCCCCGACGCGCGCTGGAGCGGCTGGTGGTGAAGTCCGGCGAGGCCTGGGTGCCGCTGCGCCTGGAGGAGGTGTGGCGCCTGTCCTCCGAGGACAAGTACGTGCGCGTCCACACGGCCGGCGGCGAGCACCTGGTCCGCCAGAGCCTCCGCGCCCTGGAGGAGCGCCTGGACCCGGAGCGCTTCGTGCGCATCCACCGGGGCGACATCATCAACCTGGAGGCCGTGGCCCGGCTGGAGCCCTGGACGCACGGCGACGGCATCCTCGTGCTGAAGAACGGCACGACGGTGGTCCTCAGCCGCACGTGGCGTGAAGCCTTCCTGCGGCGCTGGGGCTTGGAGGGGTGACCTGGTGGGGTGGAGGACGCCTTGTGCCCACCCGTTGCTACAGGTCTGTGGCGGAAAAATAGGGGGATGTCAGAGCCGCCTGTAGAGTGGGCGGGCAGCCATGGAGAACTCCCTCGACGTCAGAGATGGGCGAAAGGTCCACGAGGACCTCGCCGCCGAGCGCGCGGTCCTAGGGTCCGTGCTCGCCGACAACTCACTCATCGCCGCGGTGGGCGAAGTCGTCCACGCGGACGACTTCTCCAGCCCGGCGCACGCCCAGATCTTCGCGGCGATGATCCGCCTGGACGGCCAGAGCAAGCAGGTCGACCACCTGACGCTGGCGGAGGAGCTGAAGGTCCTCGGGCAGCTCGTCGCCGTGGGGGGTCCCGCGTACCTGATGCGGCTGGACCAGGTCGTCCCCCTGGCCTCCAACGCCGTCCAGTACGCGAACATCGTCAAGGACCAGGCGCTGCGGCGCCGGCTCGCGAACGTGGGCCGGGAGATTCAAGAGCTCGCCAGCCAGGAGACGGGCGAGCTGGAGGTGCTGCTCGACGAGGCCGAGCGCAAGGTGTTCCTCCTCGCGGAGAAGAAGCGCGAAGGAGATCTGCGTCCGGTCAGCGAGCTGATGGAGCAGACGCTCGACCTGCTCGACAAGATGAAGTCGGCGGCGACGGGCATCACCGGCCTGTCGACCGGCTACATCGACCTGGACAACCAGCTCACGGGCCTGCACGCCGGCGAGCTCATCATCCTCGCGGCCCGTCCGGGTGTCGGCAAGACGTCGTTCGCCATGAACATGGCGGTGCACGCGGCGCTCAAGGACAACAAGGCCGTCGGCATCTTCAGTCTGGAAATGCCCGCCGACCAGTTGCTCATGCGTCTGCTCGCGTCCACCGCGCGGGTGGACATGAAGAAGCTGCGTGGCGGCCGGCTCTCTCCGCATGACGAGGAGAAGTTCCAGGAGATGGCAGGCGCGCTCTACAACGCGCCCATCTACATCGACGACTCCGGCGGTCTGTCGCCGTTCGACTTGCGCGCGAAGGCGCGGCGCGTGAAGCAGAAGGACCCGCGCCTGTCGCTCCTCATCATCGACTACCTCCAGCTCATGCATCAGAAGGGCAAGGTGGAGAGCCGTCAGTTGGAGGTCGCCGAAATCTCCCGTGCCCTCAAGCAGCTGGCCAAGGAGCTGGAGGTGCCCATCATCGCCCTCAGTCAGCTCAGCCGTAAGGTCGAGGAGCGCAAGGGCGGCAAGCCCATGCTGTCGGACCTGCGTGAGTCCGGCTCCATCGAGCAGGACGCCGACGTGGTGATGTTCATCCACCGTGAAGAGGTGGAGGAAGGCGGCGAGGCTCCGCCCCCGTCCACGGGCGCCACCACCGTCATCCCCGTCGAGCTCATCATCGCCAAGCAGCGCAACGGCCCCATCGGCGAAATCCCGCTGGTGTTCCTCGCCGAGTACACCCGCTTCGAGAGCCGCAGCCGCGGCGAGTAGGTCCCCGCCCGGACCTCGGGCGGAGCCGCACTCACGACGGCGCATGGCGCCGCGGGGCTCGGCGCCGCTGCGCGAGTCGCGCAGCCAGTGAGTGCGTGATGACGCCCTGGGCCGCGCACCGCAGCCAGCGCGGTCCGAGGAGCGACCCTACGCACGGTCCGGCTTCACCTCGACGCTGCCGCACGTGCCTCGACGCCGGCAGGGCGCTGCCGCAGCCAGCGCGGCCCCGAGGAGTGGGCCTGCTCGCGGTCCGGCTTCATCTCGACGCCGCCGCACGCGCCTCGACGTCGGCAGTGCGCTGCCGCAGCCAGCGAGGCCCCGAGGAATGCACTTGCTCGCGGCCCGACTTCACCTCGACGCTGCCAGTGCTCTGCCGCAACCAGCGCGACCTGTGGAGCCCTACTCGCGGCCCGACCTCACCTCGACGCCGCCAGTGCTCCGCCGCAACCAGCGCGACCCGTGGAGCCCTACTCGCGGCCTGTCTTCAGGTAGCGGATCACCAGCTTGCGCGCGGTGCGCGTGGCAGCCTCGAGCGACTGGCCCCGCCCCAGCTCCGTGGCCAGCGCCGACGCCAGCCGGCACCCCGTCCCGCGCTTCTCCGGGGAGCGCGCGAGCCGCTGACCCTTCACCTCGAGCACGCCATCAGGCGTGGCCAGCACGTCCGCCAGCGCCCCCGTGTCGGGCAGATGCCCGCCCTTCACCAGCACTCCGCCGAAACCATGCGAGAGCAGCTCCGTCGCCGCCGCGCGCGCACCCGCCACGTCCTCTGGCACGGGCCGCCCCAGAAGCCACCCCGCCTCATCGAGGTTCGGCGTGAGCACCACCCGCGGCCCCGCGAGCGCCAGGTAGCGCCGCGCGGACAGGCGCGACAGTCGCTGCCCCCGTGACGTGAAGACCACCGGGTCCACCACCCACCACGCCTTCGCGCTCTTCAGTGCGCGGCTCGCGGCCTCCAGCTGCGGCAGCCCCGGCACCATCCCCCACTTCACCGCGTGCACCTCCCCCAGCTCGCGCGCGGCGGTGAGCTGCGCGGTCACCACGCGCGGAGGAGACGCCGTCCAGGAGAACGTCCGCCGACCCTGCGCCGTCTGCGCCAGCGGCACCGCGACGGGCTGCCCACCCAGCGCGCGCACCGCGGCCACGTCCGCCAGCAGCCCCGCCCGCCCCGTCGGCTCCAGCCCCGCGAGCAGCACCACCCTCGGGCTCATCGCCGATGCTCACGCGCCTTCTGCACGAAGGTCTTGTACAGCCCCACGTGCACGGGAATCGTCGTGGACATGTACTCGGGGTGCCACTGCACGCCCACGGCGAACGCGTGGGTGGTGGACTCGATGGCCTCCACCACGCCGTCCGGCGCCATTGCGCAGATGCTCACGTCCTTGCCCGCCGTGCGCACCGCCTGATGGTGCGTGGAGTTCACCATCAGCTGGCCGTGGCCCACCGCCTCCGCCAACAGCGAGCCGCTGCGCACGTCCACCGGGTGCTGCGGCTGGGTGCGGTCGTGCTTCTGCTCATGCTCGCGCGCGCCCTGCACCTCGCGGCCGATGTCCTGGAACAACGTGCCGCCCAGCACCACGTTGAGCAGCTGCATGCCGCCGCAGATGCCCAGCACGGGCATGTTCCGCTTGAGCGCCCCACGCATCAGCGCGGCCTCGAACGCGGTGCGCCCCTCCTTGAGCGCGCCCAGGCCCTCGCGCGCCGTCTCGCCGTACGCCTCGGGCGGGATGTCGAACGCGCCGCCGGTGACGAGCAGCCCCGACACCCGGTCCAGATACGCCTCCACACACGTGGGGTCGTCCGCGTACGGCAACACGAAGGGAAGCCCTCCGGCGCGCAGCACCGCCTCCGCGTAGGGCACCTTCAGCTCGTACCTCGCGAAGGGCTGGTCCTCGGGCTGGCTCCAGTCCGGGGTGATGCCGATGTTGGGCCGCCGGGGCGGCTGACCATGGTGTCGCGGATGATTGTTCATGGGGGAGTCCGTCGGACGAACCTACCCCCCCACACGGCCTCGTTCAAACGCGCCCGCGAGCAGCCGCACCCGCTCGGCGATGTCCTGGGCGAGCAGCGCGTCCGACACCACCGCCGCGCCATGCGCGCCCGTCGCCGCCACGCTCGCCACGTTGGCGAGCCCCACGCCGCCAATCCCCACCACCGGCAACGCGCTGCCCTTCACCACGCGCGAAAGCCCCTCCAACCCCAGCACCGGCGCCGGCACCGCCTTCGTCGTCGTGCCGAAGACCGGCCCCACGCCCACGTAGTCCGCGCCCGCCTCCAGCGCCTCCCGCGCGCCGCGCTCATCCCGCACCGTGACGCCCACCAGCCGGCCGGGCCCCAACAGCGCCCGCGCATCCCGGGCTGGCAGGTCCTCATCCCCCACGTGCACCCCGTGCGCGTCCGACAACAACGCCAGGTCCACCCGGTCATTGAGCAGGCACACCGCGCCCGCGCTCCGGCACAGCGACACCACCGTCCGCGCCACCTCCAGCGCCTCGCGGACGGGCGTGCGCTTCATCCGCAGCTGCACCACCCGCGCGCCGCCCGCCAGCAGGCGCTCCGCCTTGGCCACCAGCGGAATGCCCGGCAACACGGTGTCGTCGCACAACAGATAGAGGCCGGGGGGAAGCAGCAGACGGGGCAGGACGTTCATCGGCACTGGGAAGACGGGACGGCGGCGTTGACAGGCGGCCTCTCTGCTATAAGGTGGCGCGCTGTTTTCCAAGCAATTCTGAGGATTTGAAACATGGCGGACACGGTGGACCCCAAGCACCTCGATAAGCGCACCGCGGAGCGGTACCTGCGCTCGGGCCAGTTGGACGAGAAGGCGCACAAGCGCTACCTCGAGAGCCTGCCTGATGTGGCGGACAAGTCCGTCCCGGTGGAGACCTTCATGCTCGACGACGTGGAGGACGACTACGACGACGAGGACGAGACGGACGACGTGGACGAGTCCGATGAGGCCGACGAGGCGGACGACGAGGCCCCCGTCACCAACAACGACGAGGCCGACCTGGCCGCCGTCGCCTCCTCCAAAGACGAGCCGAACAATCCATGAGCCCCGCGGACGAGAAGCGCGGCGAGACCTTCGTCATGCGGGGGGAAGCGCGCTCCGCGTCCGAGGAGCCCATCGGCTTCACCACGTTCATCATGGGGCTGGGCACCGCGGTGCTCATCTACCTGGGTGATGCGCCGAACCCCGAAACGGGCCAGACGACGAAGGACCTGCCGCTGGCCCGGCAGAACCTGGACCTGTTGTCGATGCTGCGGCTGAAGACGCGGGGCAACCTGACGGCCGAAGAGGAGAAGCTCTTCGACGGGTTGCTCGCCGACTTGCGACTGCGCTTCGTGGAGGCAAGCAAGCGGTGACGGTGTCTGCTCCCCGCTCGGGCTCGCTGCCCGGGCACATCCGCTTCGCGGCGCTGGTGGCCTGCATCCTCGCCGCGTTGACGGGCTGGGCATCCCTGAACGAGGCCACGGAGCTGGCGCACTTCTACGAGGTGCGCTCCCAGCACCTGGAGAAGGGCCCGCCGCTCCTCCTCGGCAATGACCCGGCCGTGCTCCAGCACCTGCTGGAGACGCAGTACCAGGCGCTCGAGCCCATGCGTGAGCCGCGTGCCGCGCTGATGGGCGTGCTCGCCGTGGCGTGTGCCTTCGTCTTCGTGTCCGCCCTGCGCATGCTCCGCCCTGGCGACCTGCCCCGGGGCGCCATGGGCCGGATGCTCGGCCGCGCCGCCGTCACGGTGGCGGTGCTGCGCACCATCGACGGCGCCCAGTGGGCCGTGGTGGCTCGACGCGTGGGCGTCACCCTGGCCCAGACGCTCGCCCAGCGCCCCGAGTATCAGGACCCCTCCGCCGCCGAGGCCGTCACCACCGTGGCTCCCTGGCTCGCCCTGGGCATGACGGTGGCGGGCACCACGCTCATCGCGGGGACCTTCGCCGTGATTGGCCAGTTCTTCCGCAGCGAGTCCGTGCGCCAGGCGCTCGTCACCCAGGACGGCGCCGTCGACGGCTAGCCGTCCTTCAGTGGGCGTGGGGCGCCACGGAGCCCGGCAGCAGGGACTCCAGCACCGCCTCCACGTCCGCGGTGGAGTCCTCCAGCCCCAGCACCTGCCCCGTCACGGGCAGCTTCAGGAGCGCCTGCCGCGACAGCCCGAAGACGTGCGCCAGGTGCCCCATGGGCCAGCGTGACTGCATGTGCAGGAAGGCGGCCTCGTCCAAATCCTCGGGACGGCCCTCCGGCAGGTCCACGTTGTCGTAGACCACCCGCTCGCCGCCCACGCGCCGACCGTTGCCGTAGGCGATGACCTCCTCGCCCTCGTCCGGGTCGTACACGTACGCGTGCACGGTGGTGTTGGCCGCGCGGGACAGCAGCCGGGGCAGCGCATGGTGCGCCGCGTACCAGTGGGCGCCGGGCCGGCCCTGGGTGAAGGGCGCCACGTAGGCCAGCCGGACCACCTTGCGGCGACGGTTGACCGACACCTGCAGCCCGGTGGCGCCCGACGCGCCGTCCAGCTGCAGCGCCTCGCGGGCCTGCCGGAGCAACTCCAGCCCGCCGAAGCTTTCGAGTCGAATGAGATAGCCGCCGTGCGCTTCCAGGTTCAGCCCCCCGCGGGTGCGCGCCGCCTATAACCGAGCCACGTCCCTCGTGGCAACCCAGGCACCTCGAAAAGCCAGCCGCTACCAGGAGTCCAAAGTATTCCGCTTCCGGCGCAGCCCCGGGCACGACTCGTGACGCACCGCACCAACTTGCCAAGGCCTCCGCGACTCTTACGTTGAGAGTATGCGACTCGATAAGTTCACGGTGAAGGCCCAGGAAGCCATCCAAGAGGGCCAGACGCTGGCCCGCCGCGCCGACAATCCCCAGTACGAGCCGGAGCACCTGGCCGCCGCGCTGTTGGGTCAGAAGGACGGCCTCGTCGACCCGCTGCTTCGCAAGATTGGCGCGGACGTGAAGCTGTTCGCGTCCCGTCTGGGCGAGGCGCTCGGCAAGCTGCCGCGGATGCAGGGCGGTGAGAGCGCGATGCTCGGCCAGCGCCTGCTGAAGACCTTCGACAAGGCCGACGACGAGGCCAAGGCGCTCAAGGACGAGTTCATCTCCTCCGAGCACCTGCTGCTGGCGCTCACGCAGGACAAGGGCACCGTCGGCGAAATCATGAAGGCCTCGGGCGTCACGCGCGAGCGCGTGCTGTCGAGCCTCAAGGAGGTCCGGGGCTCCGGCCGCGTGACGAGCCAGGACGCGGAGTCCACGTATCAGGCGCTGGAGAAGTACGGGCGCGACCTGACGGAGGCCGCGCGCGCGGGCAAGCTGGATCCGGTCATCGGCCGCGACGAGGAGATCCGCCGCTGTGTCCAGGTGCTCAGCCGGCGCAGCAAGAACAACCCGGTGCTCATCGGCGAGCCGGGCGTGGGCAAGACGGCCATCGCGGAGGGCCTGGCGCGGCGCATCGTCGACGGCGACGTGCCGGAGGGCCTGAAGAACAAGCAGCTCATCACGCTGGACCTGGGTGCCATGGTGGCGGGCGCCAAGTACCGCGGTGAGTTCGAGGAGCGGCTCAAGGCGGTGCTCAAGGAGGTCTCCGACTCCGCGGGCCAGGTCATCCTCTTCATCGACGAAATCCACACGATTGTCGGCGCGGGCAAGGCCGAGGGCGCGATGGACGCGGGCAACATGCTCAAGCCGGCGCTGTCGCGCGGCGAGCTGCACTGCATCGGCGCGACGACGCTGGACGAGTACCGCAAGCACATCGAGAAGGACGCCGCGCTGGAGCGCCGCTTCCAGCCCGTGTACGTGGGCGAGCCCAGCGTGCACGACACCATCAGCATCCTGCGTGGCCTCAAGGAGCGCTACGAGGTGCACCACGGCGTGCGCATCCAGGACAGCGCGCTGGTGGCCGCCGCCACGCTCAGCCACCGCTACATCGCGGACCGCTTCCTGCCGGACAAGGCCATCGACCTGGTCGACGAGGCCGGCAGCCGCCTGCGCATCGAAATCGACTCCATGCCCACCGAGCTGGACGACATGCGCCGGAAGATGACGCAGCTCCAGATCGAGAAGGAGGGCCTGCGCAAGGAGACGGACCTGCACTCGCAGGAGCGTCTGGCCACCATCGAGCGGGAGCTGGCCAACCTGCGCGAGCGCTTCGACGGGCTCAAGGCGCACTGGGACGCGGAGAAGGGCGCCATCGCCGGCATCCGGACGCTGAAGGAGAAGCTGGAGAAGGTGAAGAACGACCAGCTCGCGGCCGAGCGCCAGGGTGATTTGAACCGCGCCGCGGAGCTGAAGTTCGGCGTGCTGCCGTCCCTGGAGAAGGAGCTCCAGACGCAGAACACCAAGCTCATGGAGCTGCAGAAGAACCACAAGTTCCTCAAGGAGGAGGTGGACTCGGAGGACATCGCGTCCGTGGTGGCCAAGTGGACGGGCATCCCCGTCTCCCGGCTGATGGAGGGCGAGGTCCAGAAGCTGGTCCACATGGAGGAGCGGCTGGCGAACCGGGTGATTGGTCAGAGGAGCCCGATCGAGGCCGTGTCCAACGCCGTGCGCCGGGCGCGCAGCGGGTTGCAGGACCCCAACCGGCCCATCGGCTCGTTCATCTTCCTGGGCCCCACGGGCGTGGGCAAGACGGAGACGGCCAAGGCGCTGGCGGAGTTCCTCTTCGACGATGACTCGGCCATGGTCCGCATCGACATGTCCGAGTACATGGAGAAGCACGCGGTGGCGCGGCTCGTCGGCGCCCCCCCGGGCTACGTCGGTTACGAGGAGGGCGGACAGCTCACGGAGGCGGTGCGCCGCCGGCCGTACACCGTGGTGCTCTTCGACGAGATCGAGAAGGCGCACCCGGATGTCTTCAACATCCTGCTCCAGATTCTCGACGAGGGCCGGCTGACGGACAGCCAGGGCCGCACGGTGGACTTCAAGAACGCGGTGCTCATCATGACGTCCAACCTGGGCTCCGCGGACATCCAGGCGGGCATGGCGGGCAAGGACGAGCTGGACGAGAAGACGCGCGACGAGGTGCTGGACGCGCTGCGCGCGCACTTCCGTCCGGAGTTCCTCAACCGCGTGGACGAAATCGTCATCTTCGAGCCGCTGCGCAAGAAGGACATCTACCGCATCGTCGACCTGCAGCTGGCGAAGCTGGGCAAGCTGCTGGCGGACAAGCGCCTCACGCTGGAGCTGACGGACGCGGCCCGGGAGCTGCTCGCGGAGCGCGGGTACGACCCGACGTACGGCGCCCGTCCGCTCAAGCGCGCCGTGCAGAAGAACCTGCTGGACCCGCTCGCCATCAAGGTCCTCAACGGCGACTTCGCGCCGGGCGACACCATCCAGGCCGACGCGGGCCCCAACGGGCTCACCTTCGCCAAGGTGCTGGTGGACGCGTCGAAGAACGTGAAGCGCACGGCGTAGGCACGGCCGCGGAAGCACTCGGAGCCCCCTGCCCCGTCCTTCGTGGATGGGCGGGGGGCTTCTTCATGGATGGGGCTCAATCGGAGTCGGAGGTCTCCGTCATCTCGGAGTCCTCCGACTCCTCGGCCTCGGACTCGTCGCCGACGCCCCAGTGCGCCTCCATGGCGGCCACCATCGCGTCGACGTTCGCGTAGAGCCTTCCGAAGGCCACCGGATAGGCCAACCGGACGGAGCGGGCGTGCTGCTCGAAGAGCATGGCGCGCAGCTCGTCCAGGTTCTCGTTCGTCTGGTCGGGGTCGAGCCCCAGGGCGGCGTACTCGCCCTCGTCGTTCTCTCCGTCCTCGTTCGTATGCAGGTTCTGGACGGTGTCGAAGTCGAAGAGGCTGAACAGCGCGTCCCGGAGTTCGTCGTTGGTGACGCCACCACCATCGGCCGCGTTACCCGCTCGGGCGACGGCGGCGTCGTTCGCGACATTGCCCGCGCCGCCTCCGAAGTTGGCTTGAGACAGGGGGAGCTTGCTGCGGACGACCAGCCACTGCTGGACATACGCCTGGAGCGAGAATCCCTGGGCCATCGTCCCTGGAGCCGCGTTGTTGGCGGCATCGCGATGGGCGGCCAGCAGGTCGATCTCCTCCCGAAGGGCTTCCTGCCTGTCGTCCGTGAGGCTGTCGACCAGGTCCCAGCCCGGTAGCTGGTGCAGGTGGTTGTCCAGGGTGTTCATGTTGTTGATGGCGGTGGCAGGCGTCCGGCCGAGCAGGGCGCGGTCGAGGGTGTCGAGGTACGTCTGCCACGGCGTGGTGTGGTGGCGCTCCGTGGGCCACAACGAGCCGGCGCGCCCGCCCACGTTCACCTGGTTGATGCGCCCCGCGGCACTCGCGCCAAGCTGCACCGCGACCCGCTGGATGGGGAGGCTCGCCCCTGATGAGCCGGTGCTCGGAGCCGCCTTGAGCTGCGCGGTCGCGACGTCATGCGTGGACTCCGCCGGGAGCCTCGCGGCCCGCGCGGACATGGCGTCGGCCTCGTGCTCCAGGCCAGAGTCATCGTTGAGCGCGGCGCCCTGCAACTCGGCCGTGGGCCGCACGCGTCCCTGCTTCTGCTGCACGACGTGCCACGCCTCGTGGGCCAGGTGCTTCTCCTGGCCCGGCGCCACGTGGATGTCCGAGCCCTGCGTGTAGGCCAGGGCCTGGAGCTGCGCGGGCGCGGAGGAGTTGTAGTGCACGCGCACGTCGTCCAGCGACATGCCGGACAGGGACTCGACGCCGGACTTCAGCGAGTCCGGAAGGCCCGTGTCGTTGCGCGGCGAGGCACGGCGCTGGAGCGTCTGCGCCTGCTTCGCCTGCGCCACCACCCTCGGGGAGGAGTCCAGCGCCTGCTGGAGCGCGCCCAGCGACTTCGTGCGCGACGAGCCCCCCTCCATGGCGCCACCTCCCGCCGAGGACGCGGAGGTGGACTCGCGCGAGGACTGTGACGGCTCGACGAACACGCCCATTCGATGCCTCCGGGGGAGACTCGGAATGTACCGTGCCCGTCTCCAGTGCCGACAGGATGCGCCGGGTGTCGCGCCATGAGGGCCGCGTCACGCCGGCGCACGTCCTCCACCCGCATGGGACGTCCTGGGTTCCCTCGCGAGCTCAGGACGGGGACGGAGGGGTCTGCGACGCATCGGGGCTGTCCGCGCGAATCTTGCGCGAGTTCTCGACGAGCTCGCGCCAGGACGCCTCGTACTCCCCCCGCAGCCTCGCCCACTCGCCGCCCCGGGCCTTCATCAATCGCCGCAGCGACTCACCCGTGCTGGACAACGACGAGCGCAGGAAGCGCAGCTCCTCCTTCGTGAGCAGCGAGTCCTCCGCGCGGGAGCGGGAGATGTCCGCCTCGTACCCGTCGAACTGGGCCCCCAACTGCCGCAGCTCCGCCTCGCGCTTGCGCTCGTAGGCCGCGCGGCGCTGGCCCGCCTGCTCCTCCGCGTCGTCGAGCGACTTGCGGGTGTCGTCGCAGGCGCGCAGCAGCTCCTGCTTGCCCCGCTCGAAGTCCTCGGTGCCGCGCTGGCGCAGCTCCTCCAGCTTGCGGTGGAATGCCTCGCGGCGCTGCTTCACGCCCCTCAGCTCCTTTACCTCGTCCTGTGCCTGACGGATGTCGGCCTGTGCCTCGACCTCCGCGATTCGCGCGTCGATGCGCTGCTTCTCGGCGTCCATCTTCTGCAGGTAAGCCTCGCGCTCGTTCATGGCCTGGATGCCTCCTCCGGTGGGACGCCGCGACCTGGCGCCCTCGCGGGGATATGGATGAGGACGGGACAGGGCATTGCACACAGGCAGAGGCACGAGGGCCGGGCGTGCCGCGCGGAGTGCTTGACCCCGGGCCCGCTCCGGGCGATGAGCCGGGCGCATGAAGCCCTGGGAGACACTCGAGAGCGCCAATGTCCCGGACGTGGGGGAGCTCACCCTGGTCCGCCGAGGGGACGAGTTCGTCCTGCGCGTGCGCGGACAGACGCTGATGTCCAGCCGTATGCACGGCTCCGAGGAGGCGCTCGCGAAGGCCGGCTGCGAGGAGCTGGCGAGCCGAGGCACCGGACGGGTGCTCGTCGGTGGACTCGGCTTCGGCTACACCGTGCGCGCCGTGCTGGACGCCGTGGGCCCGGGGGTCCAGGTCACCGTGGCGGAGCTGCTCTCCACCGTCGTCGCCTGGAACCGTGGGCCCCACCTGTCGCCCCTCGCCCGCGCGCCGCTGGAGGACAAGCGCGTCTCCGTGGTCGAGGCCGACGTCAGCCGCGTCATGGCCCGCAACCCGCAGACGTTCGACACCATCCTGCTCGACGTGGACAACGGGCCCACCGCGCTCACCCACCCCGACAACCAGGGCCTCTACGGCTTGCCTGGTCTGTCCAACGCGGCGCGCGCCCTGCGCTCCGGGGGCACGCTCGGCGTCTGGAGCGCGGGCCCCGCCCCTGGCTTCGAGCGGCGCCTGGAGAAGTGCGGCTTCACCGTGGAGGTCCTCCACCCCCACGCCCACGGCACCAAGGGCCCCCGCCACGTGCTCTTCATCGCCCGCCTGGGCAAGGGCCGCCGCTGAGCCCCGGCGTCGAAGGGCTCGACAGAATATGATGACCGGTATATTCATCCGGTCGTGAGCAAGGGAGAGGACACTCGTCGGCGGATGATTGCCGCCGCGGCGGAGATGCTGGAGCGCTCGGGGTATGCCGGCGCGGGCATCAACGAGCTGCTCGAGGCCGGCAAGGCGCCTCGGGGCTCGCTCTACTTCCACTTCCCGGGAGGCAAGGAGCAGCTCGCCATCGAAGCCCTCCAGTCCTCGTCCGCGGAGGTGACGCGGCTGCTCGGTGAGCACCTCGCCACATCCAAGGGCCTCGTCACCGGGCTGCGTCGCGCGCTCGCGCAGTTGGCGGACCGCGCGGAGGCCTCCGGCTTCGAGAAGGGCTGCCCCGTCTCCGCCGTGGTGCTGTCCTCCGGCGCCACGCCGGAGCCGGTCCGCGCCGCCGCCGCCCAGGCGCTCCAGTCCTGGCAGCAGCTGCTCACCGAGCGGCTCCGGACCGAGGGACTCACGGCCGCCGAGTCGCGCCGTCGCGCCGCCCTGGTGCTCTCCTCCATCGAGGGCGCGCTGCTGCTCATGCGCGCCCACCGCAGCCGGGCTCCCATCGAGGAGCTCTCCAAGGAACTGGAGCGCCTGCTCTCACTCGACTGAGCGCGGCCCACGCCGTGCGCGGATGGGCCGCGTCGGCGCGACTCCAGAATATGTAGACTGGTCTAGATACAGAGGTTGTCATCATGAAGGATTCGTCACCGGACTCGCTCGTCATCGGCGCCACGGGATTGCTGGGGCGCTGGCTCGTGCCGGAGCTGACGCGGCGCGGGCGACACGTCGCCGTGCTCGCTCGCAACGCCCAGGGACGCAGCCAGCCCTACCGGGACTGGGTGGCGGCGCTCGGAGGCGCACCCGAGCGGCTCGTGTTCCTCGAAGGAGACCTGGACGCGCCGGGCCTGGGGCTCACGCCAGCGGACACCCAAGCCCTCCAGGGCGTGCGGGACGTGTTCCAACTGGGCGCGCGCTTCGCCTGGCACCTGTCGCCCGAGGAGGCCCAGCGCACCAACGTGGAGGGGACCCGCGCCGTGGTGGAGCTGGCCTCGAAGCTGCCCGCGCTGCGCCGGCTCGTGCTCGTGGGGGGCTATCGCATCGGACCGCGGCTCGACGCCTCGGGGCGAATCGTCCCCGCCCCCCCGCTGAGCTTCGAGGACTCCGGCGCCTATGAGGCCTCCAAGGCGCTGTCCCACCAGGTGGCGGTGGAGACCGCCGGGAGCTTGGGCGTCCCCATCACCACCGTGCACCCGTCCTCCGTCATCGGAGACAGTCGCACCGGGGCGACGGTGCAGAGCCTGGGGCTCGGCGACACCGTGGCCCACGTCCACGCCGGGAAGATGCCCGTCCTCCTGGGCTCGAAGGACACCTTCGTCCCCGTGGTCGCGGTGGACACGGTGGCGCGCTTCATGGCGGGCGTGGTGGAGATTCCGGAGGCCGCGGGTCAGGAATACACGCTGATGGACCCGGGCTCGCCCACGTTCCACGAGCTGATTCGCTGGACCGCGCGACGCTCGGGCCGACGCGCGCCTCGCCTGTCACTGCCCGTGTCGTGGGTGCGCTGGCTGCCCGAGCGGCTGCTGGGCGCGGCCACCGAGTCACTCGACTTCCTCGACACCGCCCGCTACCCCGTGGAGCCCGCACTCGCGATGGCCCGGCGGATGGGCGTGGAGCTGCCGCCGGTGGAGACGGTGCTGGAGCGCTGGTTCGACTTCCTGCGCGGCACGGGCTTCGCGCCGGACGTGGAGCGGGCGCGACTCGCGTCGGTGCGTCCGGGATGACCCGGCGACCAAGGGGCGTGGACGCCGGGGCCTCGCGCGATGTGCTGTAGTAGCCCGGCCCTCGAAACGGACCGGAGACCTCCTGGTGAACCGCCCTTCCCTGCTGGCCGTGCTCGTCGTCCTGCTGACCGCGTCCGCTTCACGCGCGCAGCCGTCCCCCGTGCTGGGGGGACTCGACGGCCTCTATCCGGACCTGGACGCGCTGTACCGCGACCTGCACCAGCACCCCGAGCTGTCGTTCCAGGAGGAGAAGACCGCCGCGAAGCTGGCCGAGCGGCTGCGCAAGCTGGGCTTCGACGTCACCACGGGCGTCGGCGGCACGGGCGTGGTGGCGCTCTTGCGCAACGGCCCCGGGCCCACGGTCATGCTGCGCACGGACCTGGACGCGCTGCCCATGGAGGAGAAGACGGGCCTGCCCTACGCCAGCAAGGTGCAGGTGAAGGGCGGCGACGGGCAGACGGTGCCGGTGATGCATGCCTGCGGGCATGACGTGCACATGACGGTGTGGATGGGCACGGCGACGCTGCTTTCGCGCAAGAAGGACCAGTGGAAGGGCACGCTGATGATGGTGGGCCAGCCGGCGGAGGAGATTGGGGCCGGCGCGCGCAAGATGCTCGCGGATGGACTCTTCAAGCGCTTCCCCAAGCCCGACTTCGCGGTGGCGCTGCACAACACCACCGCGGCGCCCGCGGGCCGCGTGGAGTACGTGTCCGGCTACGCCATGGCCCACGTGGACTCGGTGGACATCACGCTCTTCGGCAAGGGCGGACACGGCGCGTACCCGCACACGACGGTGGACCCCATCCTGATGGCCGCGCGCACGGTGCTCGCGCTCCAGACGCTGGTCAGCCGGGAGAAGCACCCGCTGGAGCCCGCGGTGGTGACGGTGGGCTCCATCCACGGCGGCACCAAGCACAACATCATCCCGGACGACGTGCGCCTGCAGCTCACCGTGCGCTCCTACAAGCCCGAGGTCCGCAAGGCGCTCCTGGCGGGCATCGAGCGCATCGCCAAGGCGGAGGCCCTGGCCTCCGGCGCCACGCGGCCGCCCAGGGTCGACGTCACCGAGGGCACGCCCGCCACCTACAACGACCCGGCCCTCACCCGCCGCCTCACCGAGGCCGTGGTGCGCGTGCTCGGCGAGAAGAACGTCGGAGAGGCCCAGCCCGTCATGGGCGGCGAGGACTTCTCCGAGTACGGCCGCGCCGGAGTCCCCGCCGCGCTCCTGTGGCTGGGCGCGGTGGAGCCGCAGCGCTTCCTCCAGGCCCGCTCAGGGGGTGAGCCGCTCCCGTCCCTGCACTCCTCCGGCTTCATCCCGGACCGCGAGCGCACGCTGCGCACGGGTGTCACCGCGCTGACGACGTCCGCGCTGGAGCTGCTGGGCAAGCCCTGAGCCCTTGAAACCACGGCCACGACGAGGGCCTCCGATGACCCTCGCCGCGGCCCGTGGGAGCGAGGTCGCCCCCCAAGGCGGCCTCGCTCCAGTTCTCCTTCGCACGCTACCGGCAGGCCCCCAGCCGGACGGAGAGGCAGCCGTCGTTCCCGCAGCGTGTGAAGCGCGCGCAGCGCTGGGCCTCGAACTCGCCGAAGGCCCGGACGGTGGTGGTGCGCCGGCCCTCCGCCGCCGTCTCCACGCAGACCTCGATGTCCTGGATGGGGAGGTTGGGCGTGTCGGTGAGCACCTCCATCATCGGGTCGAACAGCGCGCTGGCGGTGGCACACTCCATCGCCTTCTGCGCCGACGTCGCGCGCACCTCCACGACGCGCACCGCGCAGAACTGCTTGCTCTGGATGCCCAGGGAGAACACCGTCCCGCCCGCGTCACACGCGGTGGCGGCAATCGACTGGCACGTCCCGCCCACGCAGTTGCTGCTGGCGTTGCAGACCTGGCTGCCCGACGAGTTGCAGCACGCCTCGCCGACGTCGCCGCAGTTGCGGCAGTTCTCCCCGCCCGACTCCATCACGCACATCAGCGAGCCGCCGCAGTACGTGGCGGAGGCGGCGACACAGCAATCCTGCCCCTCGCCGCCGCACGGCACGCACGTGCCGCTGTTGCAGGCCAGGCCCGTGTCACAGCTCGCGGAGTCCGTCCGGCACGCGCAGCCGTTGGTTCCATACTGACTGGGGTCGCATCCGGAGTTGCCGCCCTGGCAGCTTCCGCAGCCCGCCATGACGACCATGCACAGCATCAGGAGCCCCCTCAGGGGCGAGTTCAGGTTCACGATGGGGTTCCTCGTTGCTTGGAAGGACATGGGGTGCACCGGCTCCGCGCCGCTCACGGACTGAGCACCAGGTGCACGGACTTGCCGTCGCCATTCACGGCGCGGACCAACACCTCGAGGTTGTCGGAGATGGACAACGCCTCCACGATGCGCAGGCCCGCCTTCTCCAGCTCCTCGGGCGCGAGCTCGGAGAGCGGGTAGCTCTTCTCCCCGTCCGGCGGGGTGATGAACGCGCGCTGGGACTTGTCCTCCGCCGTGGCCGTCCCCACCACCCAGTTGCTGGTGTTGAGCCCCCCCGCCCTCGCGGACAGCGCGCCCTCGGGCAGGGGCAGCAGCTCGCCGCCCTTCTCGCGGGTCCACCGGAAGGGCTGGCTGTGCTTGCCGGAGACGCGCGCGGTGCCCAGCACCGTGCCCACGTCGTTGAGCGCGGCGATGTCCGCCTCCAGTTCCAGGAGGATGTGACGCTCCTTGCCGGCGATGAGCGCCGCGCGAGGGCCGCTCTGCGTCTGCACCACGGCCGCCGACTCACCCAGCGCGTTGAAGAACAGGCGCCCCGAGCCGAGCCCCGTCAGCGCCTCGCGCTTCGCGGGGCCGACCTCGTCGACGACGTAGACGACGTCCTTGTCATCGGGCCAGCGCACCAGCGGCGTGCCGTGCGCGTTGCCCACCAGGGCCTCGTAACCGTCGACCCACAGCTGCGCGCCCGCCTTCACCTCGTTCGCCTTCATCCGGAACGCGGACAGGCCCTTGTACGAGTACGCGGTGCCGAACAGGTCTCCGCTCGCGCTGACGGCCTTCACGTCGACGCGGTCCACGCCGAGCGCCTCGCGCAGCGACTGCACGGTGGACCTGCTCGTGATGAGGCTGTCCGATTCGTCGTTCGCCAGACGGCCGATGACTGCGCCCTCGTTGGTGATGAGGCGGGCAATCGCCACCTCCGGGAGCTGACGCCACCGGTTGAAGTCGAACACCTGGGTGACGCACCGGTTGAGGGCGACCCGCTGCGACTGGAGCATGCCGCCCGAGGAGCCCTGGATGACGGTGGGCCCGCCCCAATGTGGGGGCAGCCGGATGGCGAAGCGCGCGGTGCGCTGGGCCTCGGGCACGCGCACGTTGAGGACCCCGACGCTCGCGTCCACACTGAAGAGTTCCACCAGCGTTCCGCCCGCGGGCGCGGGGCTGCTCAGGACGACCTCACCCGACAGCTCCGTGGCGTTCGAGGAGGGGCAGCGGTTGGTGGACGTCAGCACCCGGAGCGCCGCCAGGCGAGGACGCGGCACGCCCGCATACGCGACGAACTGACGGACCTGCACCGGCTCCGTCCAGTAGAACTTGAAGACGATGTCCGTGTAGCCATCCACCCAGACCTGGCTGCCGCCGGTCAGCACCAGCTCGACGTTGTGCGGACACGAGGCGCTCTCGCAGTAGGGGTCATCCGCGCCGCGCACCTGGCGGGCGAAGGCCTTGAGCGTGCCGCGCACGCGCGTGACGCTGTTGGCGTCGCCCAGGTAGTACGGCGAGGGCAGCGTGTCGTCGAAGGTCCAGGTGATGACGTTGCCGCTGCGCGAGCCCCACAGGTTCAGCACCAGGTCGGAGTTCACGCCGAAGGTGCGCGCCGGGACGTGCAGGTTCAGGGTGCCCGCCGACTTGGGCAAGAGCCAGTAGCCCGTGGCGTAGTCGTTGCCGCGCACGTGGATGCGCGCGGCGTTGAGGCGGACATTCGTGCCGCGCCACACGTCGTCCACGATGTCCGCGTGGGCGACTGGCGCCAGGATGAGGCCGAGCAGGACCACCAGGCCCAGCCCGTTGAGGATGCGTGTCATGAGGTTCTCGGAGGTGTTGTGGGAGTGAAGTGAAGGCCGCGTCGGGACTCAGCCCCCCAGCTCGGCGGAGGACTGGGCCATCAGCGACATGATGCGGGCGCGCGTGGAGGAGTGCTGGCCCGGGCGCAGCGCGAGCGCCTGGAGCATCTGGAGGACCGGCGCGCCGCCGCCCTCGATGCGGTGGGTGATGAGGTTGAGCAGCGTGGCCTCCACCCCGGAGACCATCCCCCCCGAGACGACCCAGGCGCGCAGCCGCTCCAGGTCCGCCCCGTCCAGCCTGCGTGCGTCCAGCGCATCCAGCAGCGCCGCCTGCACCAACCGCTCCGGCTCCTGGACCAGCGAGTCGAGCAGCATGCGTGTGGCCACCTCCTGCGGCACGCCGCGCAGGGACTCGGCCGCCGCGGCGCGCACCTCGGTGGAGTCGTCGCGCAGGTAGGGCTGCGCCGCATCCAACACGGCCTCCTGCCGCGTGTTGCCCAGCGCGCGCAGCGCGTGCATGCGGTCCTGCGGGTCCTTCGCGTCGCGCAGCGAGTCCTGGAGCGGGCGCAGATAGGTCGCCACGTTGGGGTCCCCGGAGGGGAGCTTCGACACCACGCCGCCCAGCGCGTACTCGGACGCGCGCCGGGTGGCCACGTCGTTGCCCGCGCGGGCCTGCTCCCGCAGCGTGGTCAGCATCCGGGCCGTCTCCGGCTCGGGCGCCTCGAGGAAGCCCGCGCGCTGCAGCATCAGCCCGTAGGACGTCTCGTGCTCGCGCGCCACGGGGGCCTGGAGCAGCTCGCGCATCAGCGCCTGGGCCTCTCCATGCCCCGTGCCCGCGAGCACGTCCATGGTGAGCTCACGCAGTCCCGGATTCACGCCCGGACGCAGGAAGGACGCCGCGAGCTCCCGCGTCCTGCCGGGCTCCAGCTTGAGCGCGGCGATGGCCCGGCGCACGAAGCGGTCCAGCTCCGGGATGGACTCCGGGCGCGTGGCGGCGGCGAGCACGCGGAGGACCTCGTCCACCGTCATGCCGTCCGCCTGGCTGCGCAGGAGCGCCGTCTCCTTGTCTCCCTCGAAGACGATCTGCTCGGGCTTGCGGATGAGGGACTTGTCCTCGTTCGTCGCCAGCAGCGGCGCCATGCTCCGCGCGGAGAACGTCACGCGAAGGCGCATCCGGCGCGACATCAGCGGGGCGCCATCCGTCCGCGTCGCGTCCAGCGACTCGTCGTGGGACACCCCGGCCATCCGGCCATCCGGCGCGCGCTCGAAGCGGGTGAGCGAGCGCAGCTCCTGCTGGAACGGCCGGTCCTTCCCCGCGGCGTTCAGCGTCACGTAGCGCGTGCGCCGCCGCGTCAGGGCGGAGTCCCCGTCGAACTGGAAGCGGGCCTGGACCTCGCCCGTCTGGTTGGACTCGACGACGTCCCACTCGGTCGCGTCGCGCAGGGTGGTGGGGAACAGCTCCGCGGCGAGCGTCTGCGCCAGCTGGCGGAACATGGCGGGCTCCGACTCCGAGAAGCGCACCGCCAGGAGCGCGCCCTTCGCGTCCAGCTCCACCCAGGCCGACGCGGACTCGGGCAGCTGCGCCGCCACGGAGGCCGCGTCGGGAAAGAGCTGCTGCCCCGAGAGCACCGCGTCGTGCCGCTCCAGGGACTTCAGGGACAGCCGCACCCTCGTGCCGTCCGGGCGGACCTCGAGCGCGCGCAGGGCGAGCGAGCCCTCCAGGTGCAGCGTGCCCTCCACCGCGCCGGACGACGTCGCGCCCCCCGGGACGGGCATCGGGAGCTCCACGCGCTGCAGGTCATCCCAGGCGAACCGATAGATGCGCTCCTCTCCCGGCGTCCACTGGAACAGGGGCAGGCGGGAGTCGCTCACGACGACCGGGGCGGCCTCGCCCGCGACGACGGTGGGGCGCGTGAAGTACCAGGCGGACACTGAGCCGGTGAGCAGCAGGGTGGACAGCACGGCCGTACGGACGGCGAGCCTCGGGCGACGCATGAAGGACCTCGAAAGGAAGGGACTGGGGCGGGACGCCATGGCGATGGAAGGCCATGGCGCCCCAGGAGGACCGCCCCGACACGTGAGCGCCGGAGCGGCCCCGCCGTGTGACTAGAAGATGCGCGCCAGCGGCACCGTCTTGGTCTCGGTGTAGATGTTGTGCTTCAAGCCGAAGCCGCTCCACGAGAACACGGGGAACTCGGCCTTCAGGTCGAACAGCTGCAGGAAGAGCGAGATGCGCCCGTCGAGGAAGCGCGTCTCGATGTCCAGCTTCGAGGTGAGGCGCAGGAACAGCGTGTTCGGGTCCGTCGGGTGCGAGGGCGAGCTCAGGTAGATGCCGATGTCCGTCTCCAGCGGGAGGTTGGCGCGGGTGAGCACCACCGTGCCGCGCACGGCGACCTGGACCTTCGGCAGGCCGATGCCCACCGACGCGAAGCCATTGACGGAGAGGTACGGCGTGAGGATGCCGAACAGGTCCACGCCCAGCAGGTCCGCCGCGCAGTCACGGGTGATGGCGCCGCCGATGTCGAACTTGACGCCCGTCTCCGCGGACACGCCCGCCGTCAGCGTGACGGGGATGTACCAGACCATGAAGGTGTAGGACGTCTGGGCCTCGTCGAACGCGTACACGGGCTTGGTCTGCGCGAAGGTGACGCGCAGCGGGTAGGTCTGGTCGTGGGTGTAGACGGACTGCCCCAGGAAGCGGGCCCCCACGGTGAGCCGGATGCCGTTGCCCTCGGTGCCCGCGGAGCCGTCGATGTGGATGACCTCCATGCGGGTGGGGCTGAAGAGGTTCGCGTAGGCGTTGAACTCGCCGTAGATGCGCGCGTTGTACTCGCACCACGGGCCCGTCAGGCCGAAGCCATTCGCCTGCATCCGCGCGCTCGAAGCGCCCGGCGCCGTGACCTCCCAGCCGCCGTTGTAGTCGTAGCCGGCGCCCATGAAGCTGTCGCCCGCGTAGCCACTGTCACCGGCCTCGCCGCCATGGCGCACCAGGCCCGTGGACGGGTTGGTGGGCGCCTGCTGCGCCTGGATGTACTGGCCGTAGGCGAGCACGTACTGGGCCAGCATCGTCGTGTTGAGGGTGTAGTCCTTCTCCTTCAGGGTGGAGATCTTGAGCAGGTGCGCGTTGCGCACGAAGCTCGTCTCGCTGAAGTCGTTGCCCGTCAGGAACAAGCACGCCTGCAGGTCCGCGGCGCGGCGCGGCCCCATGGCGGCGTCCAGCTCCAGCTTGTAGCGGCGCGGGCTCCAGTCGCAGGACGTCACGTACTTCGAGTCGAGGCAGCCCTGCCCCTCGGCCTGGACCAGGCGCTCCTCGATGACCTTGTCGAGCGCGTAGAGCCGCTCGGCGGTGGTGGCGTTCAGCTCCTTCGTGTCGCGGTCCTTCTTCAGGAAGAGCGCGTACGCCTTCTGCCAGTCGGCGTAGATGCCCGCGCGCTGGGCGAGCAGCGCGATGAAGCCCTCCTGCTCCTCCTGGCGCACGGTGAGCTCGTCATCCGGGATGTGCGCGAGCTGCTCGGCCATCTCCTGGTGCCACGAGTCCGAGGCCACCGCCCACTGCCGGGCCTCCGGGTTGTTGGCGAGCCGCGCGGCGTCGGTGGTGAACTCATAGGGCTTGACGCCCTTCGGGTAGGGGCCGGGCGTGAAGGCGAAGTACGCGTTCTTCGCCACCCGCGTCTCGCCCCAGATGGACGCCAGCTTCTTGCCGTCGCGGCTGTACAGCGTGCGGTGGGCGATGCCGTCGCCCCCGTAGGCCGACTGGAACAGCGCGCGGTAGTCGTCGCCGTGCACGCCCGAGAGCCGCTCGAAGCGGCTGTAGTCGTAGTACTTCTCGTCCACGTACTCCTGGCAGGACGTCACCTGCGTCCCGTTCTTGTCCCAGGCCTGCAGCTGCCCCAGGTACGCAAGCTCCGCCTTCGTCAGCTTCTCCAGCTTCTTGCGGTAGAGAATCTGCCCCTTGAGCACCTGGCCCGACAGGCCCTGGTCCATGCCGCTCACGCGCGTGGTGCCCAGCGACACGGGCTGGGTGGCCACCGTCGCCGTCCCGCTGCCGAACTCCTCCGGCAACAGCACCGTGCGCTTGGGCGCGTTGTCCCAGCGCGCCCTCCACTCCGTCTCGATGATCTGCTGGCAATATCCGTCGTGGGCCTCGCCGCACTTGCTCGAGCGGTAGTCGACGTCCACGCACTGCTGCAGCGACGGCGTCGGGCAGTCCTCCGCGAGGCTCACGGGCGCCGACAACAGCGTCATCGACACTCCGGCCCAACGCAGCGGGCTCCCCAACAGACCCACTTTCTTCCCCTGGTTCATATGAAGCTTCGTCCTTGGTGAGGGCCGGCTTCGGGCACGGCCCGCCGGCCCCCAGAGCACGTGCTGTGCCGCGGCGCGTGTCACTCGGGGGCGCGTGACGACGCGACCACCCCGCGAGGACCCGGGGACAACACGGCGAACCAGGACGTTGCCTGCGAGGCAACACGCACCAGGACGACGACGTGGGGAGCGTCAGTGCCCCACGCCTTCGCACAACCAGCCACGCGCGAAGGCCCAGTCCCGGCGCACGGTGGCGGGCGCCACGCCCAGCACCGCGGCGGTCTCCTGGATGCCCAGGCCCGCGAAGTAACGAAGCTCCACGAGGCGGGCCAGCCGGGGCTTGAACGACTCCAGCTCCACCAGCACCCGCTCCAACCCCAGCACGTCGATGTCGACGCCCACGGGGGACTCCGTCACCTCGTCGTGCAGGTACAACGGCTCACGCAGCGCGTCCCGACGGTGGGCGTTGCGCACCCGCACCGCCTCCACCAACGCCCGACGCATCGCCTGGGCCCCCACCCCCAGCACATGGCGACGTCGCTCCATGTCCGCGGACTCCCCCGCCCACCGCCCGCAGATGTCGCGCAGCAGCAGCATGGGACGCAGCGTGGCCCGCGAGGCCTCTCCGCTCATGGCCGCGTGCGTCATCTCGCGGAGCTCCTGGTACGCCACCCCCTGAAGGGCATCCCGGGCCTCTCCTCCTTCGTTGCGAGCGCCTTCCAGCAGCGATGTCTTCCCCGACATGCCCATGGTGTCCTCCTGGGTCTCACATCCCATCGAGTCGCTTCGCCACGCCTGCCTAGCCTGTCGAACGAAATCCCCCGCAAATCTTGAGAACAAAGAATTGTTTTCGTGAATACCGACAATTCCCTGCCCGCCGGGATGGCCAAGCTGCTCTCATGGTCGCCCTGGCGCAACGCAGGATCACCAACTTCGCTGGCTATTCGCTCTTATCCACATTTCCAAAGACGACTGGCGCACGTGCCAGCGAGGAAGCGTTCGGGGCCCCGCGCATGGGGGGTGGGCACGCCTCGGCTTCCCACCACGCCCTGGAGGGTGGGCGGCCCCGAGGTCCTGGGTCGACCTGGACGCGGGCTACGCGGTGGGTAGCCAGAGCACGAAGCGGGCGCCGCCCTCGGGGGCCTGGGCGTAGCGCAGCTCCCCGCGCATGCTCCGGGCCAGCTGGCGGCACAGGGCGAGCCCCAGGCCCACGCCGGGCGCGGACCGGGCCGCGGCCTGAACGGACTTGGAGAAGGGCTCGAAGAGCCTGCGGGCCGTGGCGGGGTCCACGCCCGGGCCGTGGTCCCTCACCACCAGCCCCACCCGGCGGCCCCGCCGCTCCAGCTCCAGGTGCAGGCGTGGGTCGGTGGCGCCGGCGGCGTACTTGGACGCGTTGTCGACGAGGTTGAAGAGGACCTGCTCCACCGCCGACGGGTCCGTCAGCACGGTGACGTCCGGGGGCACGTCCACGCTCAGCACCAGCCCGGACTGGAGCGCGCGCTCGGCGAGCCGGGGCTCCAGCCGCGACACGAGCGCGTCCACCGCCACCGGCTCCAACCGGGCCGGCGCGCGCCCACGCTCGATGCGGGCATAGGCGAGCACGTTCTCCACCAGGTGGCTGAGCCGCTCCGCCTCGCGGTGGAGGATGTCGAAGTACTCCTGTCGCCGCGCGGCGTCCGGGACCATGCCCGCCGACAGCATCTCCGTGTACATGCGAAACGTCGTCAGCGGCGTGCGCAGCTCGTGCGTCACCGCCGACACGAAGGCGCCCCGGCGCTCGCTCAGCGCCATCACGCCCACCAGCAGCGCCACCACCGCCACGCCCGCGAGCGCCACGCCGCTCCAGGCCACCAGGAGCACGAGCGGCAGGGACGAGAGGGCGCCCGAGGAGCCCTCCTCGCCCGAAGTGGAGCCCGGTACCAGCCGCACCGGCAGGGCCGCCAGGAGCCTCCCCTCCCCTGTCGCCGTGACGTCGCCCCGTGCGGGCTCCAGGGTCGCGCCCGGGAGCAGGTCCTCCACGCGGCCCTGGAGCCAGCGGCTCAACCCGGGCCAGTCCAGCCAGCAGCCCTGGAGGACCTCCTGGCCATCGACCCGGACGAGCCGGCCCAGCAGGAGCGCGTCGCCCACCCAGAGCGCCCGCATCTCCGCGCGGGGGGAGGCGCGGGCCGCCGATGGCTCCTGGGCCTGGTAGGTCACGACATTCTGACTGGCGGCCTGACGCGCGCTGCGCGAGCGGGCGTCGTACTCACTGGCGTTCTTGAGCTCCTGGAACGAGGACGACAGCTTGCTCTGGACGCGTGACAACGGGCTGCCGGTCGAGGCGGGTGCATCCCGCGCCGCGAGCGCCTCGCGCAGCCGGAGGCCGCCGAGCTGACGCGACACGTGCTCCAGGCGCGCCCGCAGGACCTCCTCCCCCACGCGGGGCGGGGCCACTCCGAGCGAGGCGCGCAGCGACGCCTCGATGACCTGCGGAGAGGTGACGTTCCCGGCGGTGTCCACCTGGAAGTGGAGCAGGACATGTTCCGGCGGACCCGCGAGCAACGGGGACGCCATCCACGCCTGCCCCTCGGGGAGCGGGGCGTTGCGCGCGTCCAGCACACCGGGCACGGGGGCCACGGCCGCGTACGCCTCCGCGGGCACCGCGCTCTCCCGGGCCACCAGCGGCAACAGCTCCGAGTCCAGCCGCCACAGCGCCAGGCGCACGTTCTCCTCGCGCGCCGCGCTCAGGCGGGCCTGACGGTCCGCGCGGTCCAGGCGAAGGGCGAAGACGGACAGCCACACCACGCCGGCCAGGGCCAGCGCCAGACAGGCGCTCACCGCGAGCCAGACGCGCCAGGAGCGAATCATCGGGCTCCACCCATTTGGGAGAACATGGAGCCCTTGCCGCATGCCGCACGGGCGCTCACCGCGAGCCAGGAGCGAATCATCGAGTGCCGCCCGACTGGGAGAACATGTAGCCCTTGCCGCGCACCGTACAGGCGCGCACTGCGCCCCAGACGCGCCAGGAGCGAATCATCGGGCGCCTCCCGGCTGGGAGAACATATACCCCTTGCCGCGCACGGTGAGGATGACACGGGGCTCGGCGGAGTCATCGCGCAGCTTCTCGCGCAGCCGCGCCATCGTCATGTCCACCGTGCGCGTCTGCAGTCCGCGCGCGGGCAGGTGCCACACGCGCTCGAGCAGCTCTTCGCGGGAGATGGCCCGCCCCGGGTTCTCCCCCAGGTAGCGCAGCGCGTCCGCCTCTCGCTCCGACAGGTCCATCCGCGTGCCGTCATCGAAGCTCAGCTCGCGGCGCTCCACCACGAAGTGCCCGCCAGGAAAGTCCACGCGGGAGGCCCCCACGGGACGCTCGGCCGAGCGTCGGAGCACCGCACCCACCCGGGCCAACAGCTCCCGCACCGAGAAGGGCTTCACCACATAGTCGTCCGCCCCCAGCTTCAGACCCTTCACCCGGTCCTCCTCCTGGCCCCGGGCGGTGAGGATGATGACGGGCAGCGTGGGCCGGCTCTTGCGCACGGCCGCCAGCAGGTCCAACCCGTCCCCGTCGGGGAGGACCAGGTCCAGCAGCACCAGGTCCACCGGCGTGCGCTCGGCCACGCGCTGGCCCTCTCCCTTCACGCCCGCCTCGAGGACCTCGTAGCCCTCGAAGCGAAGCGCATCCACGATTCCGCGCCGGATGGCGGGGTCATCCTCGACGACGAGCACTCGGCGCGCGGCCATGACGCATCCTACTCCAGGGTGAAGCTTCGCTTGCTCGCCTCGCGCTGCACCACCTGGCCGATGACGCCGTCCAGCGTGTCATCCCCCTTCGTCGCCTGATTCTTGCGCGCCTCCGCCAGGAACTGCTGGCGCTCCTTGCCGAGCTGCTGGATGCGCTGCTGGAGCGCCTCACGCTCCTTCTCCCGGGCCGCGAGCCACGCCTTGCGCCCCGCCGCGTCCAGGTTGCGCATGGGCTCGGGCAGCTCCTCCGCCGCGACGGAGCCCAGGTCCACCTTGTTCTTCTTCACCGCGTCCACCAGGTCCCAGCTCTCGTTGGAATAGTTCCCGGAGCTCTTCGCCATCGCACGCGAAGCCATGTTCGACAGCGACACGCCGCGCGAGAGCTTGTCCTGCGTGGCCTGTCGCTGCTGGCTCTCCTTCGCCTCGGCGCCGCCGTAGACCACGTAGGTGTTGTTCAGCTCGGTGCCCAGCCGGGCGATCTCATCGTCCTGCGGAGCGGCGAGCTCGACGACCCGCTGGTTCTGGTCGATGTTCATGTAGCTGCCGTCGGCGCGCGTGGCCGCATCCTTCCAGTGGTCCGCGATGCCCTGCTCGTAGTCACCGCAGTGGATGGTGTTCACGGTGATGCCCTTCTTGCGCGCGGCGGCCACGGCCTCCCGGTAGTCGACCGGCCCCTGGATGAAGGTCTCGTTGCCGGCGATGAAGATGAGCCGCATCGAGTCCTCCTTCGGGCTCCACTCCAGTTTCCGGGTGGCCTCCTGGATGACCTCGCCACCGTGCTCCGAGCCGCCGGAGGTGCGCAGGGCGAACAGCCGCTCGGAGAGCGCATCCAGGTCCGAGGTGAACGGCGTCACCTGGCGGATCTCGCTCGAGCTCGCGCCGGGGGTGGTGTCGCCGTACGTGTAGAGGGCCAGCTCCAACCGGGGCGCCACGCCGCCACGCTTCGCCTTGGCGAAGCGATTCACGATGTTCCACAGCTGGGTGCGCGCCTGGTCCAGGAGCCCGTCCATGCTGCCGCTCGTGTCGAGCAGGAGCGCGATCTGGATGACCGGCGCCGCCTTCGGGTCCACGAACTGGGGCGAGGGAGGCGCCACGGGAGCCGCGGGCACCACCGCGACGGGAGCAGGTGGAGCGACCGGAGGCGTCGCGACAACGGGGGCGGGAGCATTGTCCGTGGACGGCTTGCCCAACAGGAGCGCGGAGACCGCGAGCGCCGCGGCCGAGCCGAGGATGATGGGGAGCTTGAGGGCCGGTTTCATCGTGTGTCCTTTCGTACGGCGGTGCCCTGGTGAGCACGCTTGGGACAGTAACGAGTGAGCCCTGGTGAAAGGTGTAACCGCCCTGTAACCGCGTGCCGCGCTACCCCTCGTCCCAGAGGAAACCCAGCTCCAGTTCGATGGCCTCGAATGGCTCCGCGCGCACCTTGGCCAGCCCCTCATGCTGGGCGACTTTCTGGTACCCCGCGCCCTCCAGTCGCCAGACCTCCAGGGTCCGGACCTTCGGATCGATGAGCCACAGGTGCTTCACGCCTTCACGACCATAGATGGGCTGCTTGGCGAAGCGGTCCAGCCGCGAGGTCGACGGGGAGAGCACCTCGCAGACCCAGTCCGGAACGACGGTGCAGCCGACCCCGCTGGGAATCCCCGGCATCCGCTCGCGCCGCCATCCAGCGAGGTCCGGGACGAGGACGTTTCCGCCGGAGAGATGGAGCTCCGGCTCGAACAAGATGAACCAGCCACCGGGGCCGCCTCTCCCCTTGTCATAGGGACCGCTCAGTTCACCGTTCAGACGCGATGACACCAACGAATGCCGAAGCGCCGGCCTGGGACTGGCATGCAGCACGCCGTCGATGAGCTCCCCGATGACCGTCTCGGGGAGCGCCTCCAGGTCCGCATAGGTGGCCGGTTTCTTCTCCACGGTGCCCTCACTCCGATAAACCCCGACGCCCCACCCCGATTCCATGGTCATGCCCACGAAGTAGCACGGGGGTCTGACGTCCTGGGTTGTCCCTGCCTGAACCTCCCTCCAAGGTTGCATCGCCTGGAACGCGAGCGCAAGCCTCGCCCCGGGCCAGCCTCCCGCGCGCACAGCCCTGCATCCAGCGTTCCCTCGAGGCTCAGGCGCTGCGCAGCATCAAGCGCTCCACGACGGAGCGGACCTCACGCAGGCGGGACGGGTCCGTCACCGCGACGAAGATGGTGTCGTCACCGGCCACCGTGCCGGCGAGCCCCGGCACCTCCGGCTCACGGTCCAACGCCAGCGCCAGCACCGGCGCGTAGCCGGGGCTCGTCTTCACCACGAGCAGGTTCGGCGGCGCCTCGACGATGCTCACGCGCGGCCGCTCCGGCGTCGCCACCGGCTCCGTCAGCGACGCGCGCTGATAGCGCCCGCCCACCTTCTGCACGCCCAGCTTCTTGAGCCGCCGCGACAGCGTGGACTGGCTCGGCGCCTGCCCCTCCGCCTCCAACAGCTCCTGCAAGACGGCCTGATCGCTGATCTCCCGCTCCGAGATGAGCCGAAGGATTTCGTCGTCCAGGTTCATTCCTTCCACCATGCATGCACGTGAATTTCCATGCAAGGAACCCGCATGAAAGATTGCGGGAACAATACTCTTGCGCGCCGCGTCCTTCTGCATAATATCCGCGCCCCATTCGCGGAAATGCACGCATGAAGGTGCATATTCATCCACCTATGCACCGGTCCAGGCCGGGGAGCGCAGGCCCATGAAGCACGTCACCCACATCAAGGATCTCGGCCCCGCGGGTGTGGAGGCCGTCCTCTCTCAGGCGGAGGCTTGGAAGAAGAAGGCCCCCGGCGCGCTCTTCCCGGGGAGCATCCTGGGCATGGTGTTCTTCAACCCGTCCTTGCGCACGCGCACCTCGTTCGAGGCGGTGATGCTGCGCGGGGGTGGCAACGCCATCATCCTGGACGTGGGCGCGGGCGTGTGGAAGCTCGAGCACCGCGAGGGCGCGGTGATGAACCTGGACCGCGCCGAGCACCTCAAGGAGGCCGCGCCCGTCCTGTCGCGCTTCGTGGACATGCTGGGCGTGCGCACCTTCTCGCAGGGCGGCGGTGACGAGGAGGACGAGGTCGACCCCATCATCAACGCGTTCCGCAAGTGGGCCACCGTCCCCGTGGTCAGCATGGAGTCCGCGCGCGAGCACCCCTGCCAGGGCCTGGCGGACGTGCTCACCCTGCGCGAGACGTTCGGCTCCACGAAGAAGCTGCCGGTGACGCTGACGTGGGCGCCCCACATCAAGCCCCTGCCCAAGGCGGTGCCCAACTCGTTCCTGCTCAGCGCGGCCGCGGCCGGCTGCGAGGTGCGCGTGGCCCACCCGCCCGGCTTCGAGCTGCACCCGGCCGTGCGCGCGGAGGCGGAGGCGTACGCCAAGGCCACCGGCGGCAGCATCACCTACACCCACGAGCAGGACGAGGCGCTCGCCGGCAGCCGCGCCGTCTACGCCAAGTCCTGGGGCCCGACGGCCGCGGCGGCCTTCTCGCCCAACGACGTCACGGCGCTGCTCGCGTCGTACTCCGGCTGGATGCCCACGCTGCGCACCATGTCGCGCGCCGCCAAGGACGCCGCCTTCCTGCACTGCCTCCCCGTGCGTCGCAACGTGGAGGTCGCCGATGAGGTCCTGGACCACTCCAGCAGCCGCGTGGTGGACGAGGCGGGCAACCGCTTCCACGTCCAGCGCGCCCTCCTGCACTGGATGCGCTCGCAGTCCCTCTGAAAAGCGGCGCCCTTCGAGGCGTGCCCGTCACCCTTCTTCCTTTCGAGGTCTCCCGTGCCCTTGTCGCCCGACCCGTACTCCGCGCTTCGCAACGCCGCGCGCTATGTGCAGCAGTTCCGTCGCAAGACGTTCGTCGTGAAGCTCGGCGGCGCCATGCTGAGCGACCCGCGCCTGCGCCGCTCCGCGTGCGAGCAGATCGCCCTGCTGTGGACCTTCTCCATCCGCCCCGTCGTCGTGCACGGCGGCGGCCCGGAGCTGGACACGCTCTGTGACGCCCTCCACCTGCCGGTGGAGAAGGTGGCGGGCCGCCGCGTCACGTCCGCGCCCGTGCTGGACGCGGCGAAGATGGTGCTCGCCGGCAAGCTGCACACGGACCTGCTCGCGGACCTGCAGGCGGCGGGTGTGCCCGCGGTGGGACTGAGCGGCGTGGACGCGGGCCTCATCAAGGCGCGAAAGCGTCCTCCTGTCATGGTGACCGAGCCCGGCGCCACCGAGGGCAAGCTCGTGGACTACGGGCTGGTGGGTGACATCGAGGCGGTGGACACGCGCGTCGTCGAGCACCTGCGCTCGGCCGACTACGTGCCCGTCATCGCGCCCCTCTCCGGCGGCGTGGACGGCGCCGTGTACAACACCAACGCGGACACCGTGGCGGCGGCGCTGTCGGTGGCCCTGTCGGCCGAGAAGCTCTTCTTCCTGGTCCAGGTGCCGGGCCTGCTCAAGGACCTGAACGACCCCACGTCGCTGGTGACGCTGGCGAACCTGACGGACCTGGCGACCATGGAGAACACGGGCGCCATCTCCGGCGGCATGCGTCCCAAGGCGCACGCCATCCGCCACGCGCTCGTGGGCGGGGTGGGCAGCGTGCACCTGGTCAGCGGCGTCGCGCCCAACGCGCTGCTCGAGGAGGTCTTCACCAACGAGGGCAGCGGCACCATGGTCGTCCGCGAGAAGGCGCCCAAGACGGCCGCCGGGAACGCGGGATGAAGACGGCGGAGCTGCTCCAGGCGCTGGTGGCCATCCCCAGCGTGTCGGGTGACGAGCGTCTCATCGCGGACACGGTGTCCGGGTGGGCGGAGGGCTGGGGTGCGCGCGTCCAGCGCAAGGGCCACAACGTGTGGTTCTCCGTGGGCAGCGGCCCCCGGCGCCTGCTCGTCAACTCGCACCTGGACACGGTGAAGCCGTGTGCCGGGTGGACGTACGCGCCCCACGCGCCCGAGTGGCGCGAGGACCGCCTGTACGGCCTGGGCAGCAACGACGCCAAGGGGTGCGTGACGGGGATGCTCGTCGCGGCCCGCACCCTGCTCGCCGAAGGCGCGCCCCAGGGCGGCGAAGTCGTCTTCGCCTTCACCGCCGAGGAGGAGACCGGAGGCCAGGGCCTGGGCACGCTGCTGCCCGAGCTGGGGCCGCTCGACGCCGCGGTGGTGGGCGAGCCGACGAGCCTGAAGCCCTGCACGGCCCAGCGAGGCATGCTGCTCTTGCGCTGCACCGCGCACGGCAAGAGCGCGCACGTGGCGCACGCGCACAAGGCCCAGGCGGTCAACGCCATCCACATGGCGGCCGGGGACATCTCGAAGCTCGCGGAGCTGCGCTTCCCGTCGCATCCGCTGCTGGGTGAGGCGCGGGCGCAGGTGACGCAGATTACCGGGGGCCTGGCGCGCAACCAGGTGCCCGACGCATGTGAGTTCTTCGTGGACCTGCGCACCACGCCGAGCATGGACCACGCGCAGGTGGCGAAGGAGCTGGGCGAGGCGCTCCAGAGCGAGGTGAAGGTGCACTCGGCGCGCTACCTGCCGAAGGCGACGGCGGACCATCAGCCCATCGTCCGCGCGGCGATTGCGGCGTCGGGCGAGGCGCCGGTGGGCTCCAGCACCACGTCCGACTGGGCGTTTTTGGGCGAGCTGCCCGCGGTGAAGGTGGGCCCAGGGGACACGCTGCGAAGCCACCTGGCGGACGAGTACATCACCCGGGCGGAGCTGGAAGCCGGCGCCGCCTTCTACACGCGCCTTCTGCGCGGCTACTTCGAGGAGGTGGCCCGTGGCTGACACCCTGTGGGGCAAGGGCGCCGCGCTCGACGCGGTCATCCACCGTTTCACCGTGGGCGACGACCCCATCGTCGACCTGTCGCTCGCGCCGCACGACGCGCTGGGCAGCGCCGCGCACGCGCGCATGCTGGGCAAGGTGGGGCTCCTGAAGGCCGAGGAGTCCCGCGTGCTCGTGCGCGCGCTCAAGACGCTGCACGACGAGGCCCGCGCGGGCCAGTTCACCATCCGCCCCGAGCAGGAGGACGGCCACACCGCGCTGGAGGCGGCGCTGGTGGAGCGCGTGGGCGAGCCGGGCAAGCGCATCCACCTGGCGCGCTCGCGCAATGACCAGGTGCTGCTCGCAGTGCGCCTGTTCCTGCGCGAGGAGGTGCTCGCGCTCGGCGCGGGCGCCGTGAAGCTCGCCGAGACGTTCCTCGACTTCGCCCAGGCGAACCAGCACGTGGCCCTGCCGGGCTACACGCACCTGCGTCGCGCCATGCCCTCCACCTTCGGCATGTGGGCCATGGCCTTCGCGGAAGGGCTGCTCGAGGAGCTGGAGGCGCTGCGCGGCGTGTGGGGCCGGCTGGACCGGTGTCCGCTCGGCGCGGCCGCGGGCTTCGGCGTGCCCTTGCCCATCGACCGTGAATACGTCGCGTCGCTGCTCGGTTTCAGTCGCGTGCAGAGAAGTCCCATCGATGCGCAGAACGGCCGCGGTCGCCACGAGACCGCGGTGCTGACATGGGCCTGCAGCGTGGCGGGCACGCTGGAGAAGTGGCTGTGGGACGTGCAGCTCTACAGCACGGACGAGTTCGGCTTCCTGGGGCTCCCGGACGCCTTCACCACCGGCTCGTCCATCATGCCGCAGAAGAAGAACCCGGACGTGGTGGAGCTGGCGCGCGGCCGGTGCCGCGAGCTGCGGGGGCTGTTGCACCAGGTGGAGGCCGTGGCGAGCGGACTGCCGTCCAGCTACCACCGTGACTTCCAGCTGCTCAAGCGCCCCACCCTGGCGGCGCTGTCCTCCAGCCGCTCGCTCTTGGATGTGCTGTCCCGGCTGGTGCCGGTGCTCCAGGTCAAGGCGGACGCGGCGCTGGCCGCCTGTGACGACACGCTCTACGCGGCCCACCATGCGTACACGCTGGTGGCTGGGGGACAGGCCTTCCGCGACGCGTACCGGCAGGTGGGCCGGGAGCTGGCGGACGGCACGTTCCACCCGGACCGCGAGGCCCTGACGGCCACCCACCTGGGTGGCGCCGGCAACCTGGGACTGGCCCAGGCCCGTGAGGAGCTCGGCGCCTGGCGCGCCTGGCTCGACGACACCCACCGCGCCCTGGCCACGGCGGCCGAGCGCGTCTGGGATGTGTGACGACGATTCCCCGCGAGGAGTGACGACATGAGCAAGAAGAACGTGGTGCTGGCCTTCTCCGGCGGACTCGATACCGCTTTCTGCACGGTGTACCTGCGAGAGCAGGGCTACAACGTCACCACCGTCACGGTGGACACGGGCGGCTTCCCGCCCGAGCAGCTGGCGAACATCGCGGCCCTGTCGGCGAAGCTGGGCGCCGTGGAGCACATCAAGGTGGACGCGCGCGGCACCCTCTTCGAGGGCTACCTGCGCTACCTCATCGCCGGCAACGTGCTGCGCGGCCAGGTCTACCCCCTGAGCGTCTCCGCCGAGCGCGCCTGCCAGGCGGTGGAGGTGGTGCGCGTGGCGCGCGAGAAGGGCGTGCAGGCGCTCGCGCACGGCAGCACCGGCGCCGGCAACGACCAGGTGCGCTTCGACGTGGCGTTCCGCTCGCTGGCGGGCGACCTGGAGCTGCTCACCCCCATCCGCACGCTGGGCCTGAGCCGTCAGCAGGAGCTGTCGTTCCTGGCCGAGCGCGGCATCCACATGCCGCCGAAGCTGGGCTCCTACTCGGTCAACGAGGGCATGTGGGGCACGTCCGTGGGCGGCAGCGAGACGCTCAACTCGTGGAGCGCGCTGCCCGAGGCGGCGTTCCCCTCCGGCGAGATTCCCACGGACCTGAAGCCCCGTACGCTGACCGTGGGCTTCGACAAGGGCGTGCCCACGTCGCTGGACGGCAAGGCGCTGGGACCGGTGGAGCTGGTGGAGGCGCTCAACGTGCTGGGCCGTCAGTACGGCATCGGCCGCGGCGTGCACCTGGGTGACACCATCCTGGGCATCAAGGGCCGCGTGGGCTTCGAGGCGCCCGCGGCGCACCTGCTCATCACCTCGCACCGCGAGCTGGAGAAGCTGGTGCTGTCGGGCAAGCAGCTGTTCTGGAAGGAGACCGTGGGCAACCTCTACGGCTCGCTGCTCCACGAGGGTCACTTCTTCGACCCGCTCGTGAAGGACCTGGAGGCGTTCCTCACCTCCTCGCAGGAGCGGGTGACGGGCGAGGTGCGGCTGGTGCTGCACCCGCGGACGCTGGTGGTGGAGGGCGTGCGCTCGCCGTACTCGCTGATGGACGCGAAGGTGGCGACGTACGGAGAGGCGAACGTGTTGTGGACGGGCTCGGAGGCCGCTGGCTTCGCCAAGCTGTACGGCGTGGCGCAGATGCTCTCGCACAAGGCGAAGGGAGGCTGACATGAAGGTCTTCGTCGACAAGGTCGGTAGCGTCACCCGCAACCTGGGCCTGGGGCGCACGGTGCACCTGACGCCCGAGGTGAAGGCCGAGGAGGGCGCCGTCGTCGCCGTGCGCATCCACGGCGAGAAGAGCGTCTACAACCAGCTGGAGGACTGCCACGGCCGGCTCGTGACGCTGCACGCGGGCGACATCATGGTGGGCGCCCTGGGGCACCGCAACGCGCTGCACGGCTACGAGGGCGTGGTGCCGGAGTCCGTCACCGTGGGCCAGCGGCTGCACGTGCTGAACATGGGCGGCGTCATCGGCAAGTGCACCTCGCACAACCCCGGCGTGGGCATGCCCTTCGAGGCGGAGGTGCTGGGCCAGGTGCTGGAGTTCCCGGAGCTGTTGTCGCGCAACGGGCAGCCGGCGCACATCTCCTCGGGCGCGCTCAAGGGCACGGGGACGATGGTGAAGTGCCCCGTCGTCTACGTGGTGGGCACGTGCATGAACGCGGGCAAGACGTACGCGGCCAGCGCCATGGTGCGCAAGCTCGCGCAGGCGGGCTACCGCGTGGGCGGCGCGAAGCTCACGGGGGTGTCGCTGATGCGCGACACGCTGAGCATGCAGGACTCCGGCGCGGACGTGGTGATGGACTTCACGGACGCGGGCATCGTGTGCACGGGGCCTCGCACGGCGGCGCGGGTGGCGCGGGTGCTGTTCAGCGAGCTGGCGTCGGCGGACGTGGACGTCATCGTCGCGGAGACGGGCGACGGCATCATGGGTGAGTACGGCGTGCAGGCGATTCTCGCGGACCCGGAGCTCAAGGGCCTGGCGGGCGCGTGGGTGATGTGCGCGAACGACCCGGTGGGCGCGGCCGGCGGCGTGCGGCATCTGAAGGAGACGTACGGCATCGAGGTGGACGTGCTGGCGGGGCCGGCGACGGACAACGCGGTGGGCGTGCGCTTCGTGGAGCAGGTCGTCGGGGTTCCGGCGCGCAACGCCCGCGCGGACGCGGCGGCGCTGGGTGGTCTCATCCTGGAGAAGCTCACGCCGAAGCTGGGCGTGGGGAGGAAGTCATGACGCGGGCACATATCTACATCCTGGGCGCCTCCGGCTTCGGCGGCGGCGAGCTCTTGCGGATTCTCTCCGGCCACCCGGCGGTGGCGGGCATCCGCGTGGTGTCCCGGCACCACGCCGGTGAGCCCATCCACAAGGTGCACCCGCACCTGCGCGGACTGGTGGACGCGAAGTTCGAGGCGGAGCCGGACTGGCGCTGGCTGGCCGACTCGCAGCAGCCCGTCGTCTTCAGTGCGCTGGGCCACGGGGAGCTGGCCACCCAGTTCCTCGGCCTGGAGAAGAAGTGGGCCGAGGTCGGCCTCGCCGAGCGCGTGCTGCTGGTGGACCTGTCCTCTGACTTCCGCCTGGACCACCCGGGCCGCTACGCGGGCGCCTACGGCAAGCCCCACCCCGCGCCGGACCTGCTGGGCACCTTCACGTACGGCCTCACCGAGTGGAAGCGCGAGGCGCTCAAGGGCGCCAAGCGCATCGCCAACCCGGGCTGCTTCGCCACCGCGGTGCAGCTGGCCCTCCTGCCCATCGCGTCCACGCCGGGGCTGGGCCTCTTGGCCGTGTCGGGCGTGACGGGCTCGTCCGGCTCCGGCTCGCTGCCGGGCGAGGGCACGCACCACCCCACCCGCGCGCACGACTTCCGCGCGTACAAGCCGCTCGAGCACCAGCACGAGGCGGAGGTGGAGGTCATGCTGGTGGCCCACGGCGCGCAGCGCCACCGGCTGGCCTTCGTGCCGCACTCGGCGCCCATGGTGCGCGGCATCTTCGCCACCGTGCAGTTCGAGTGGCCTGAGCACGGCGGCGCGGTGGTGACGCAGTCGCTGACGGACAAGTTCCGCCGCTATTACGAGGGCTCGAAGTTCGTGCGCATCGTCGAGGGCACCCCGCGCATCGCCGCCGTCACCGGCAGCAACTTCTGCGACATCTCCGTCGCGACGAAGGGCCGCTCGGTCGCCGTCATGGCCGCGCTGGACAACCTGGTGAAGGGCATGGCCGGCCAGGCCGTGCAGAACTTCAACGTGTCCCTGGGCCTGCCCGAGGACACCGGCCTGCGCCAGGCGGCCTGCTACCCGTGACAGTGCCCGCGCCCGCCCCGAATCCTTCCGGTGGCGGGCGCGGCGGTCTCACGACTCAGAGCACGCGGGTGATGGTGAGCTGGGCGACGCCGCCCAGCGAGGACACACCCGCGGGGTTCATGCACGCCAGGTTCAACAGCGCCGTCGTGTAGGCGATGGTCCAGGTCGCGGTGGCGCCGTAGTACTTCCCGTGCAGCACCGTCCCGGCATACGTCACCACCGTCGTCAGGCCCGCGACGCTGACGTCGACGGACGTGTAGTCGAACCGGGAGAACTCCCCGGTGTTCCAGGTGATGGTGGCCTCACCGGCCCCCGTGGCCAGCGGGTTCGAGCACGTCAGCCCGGTGCGCTCATAGGGCCCCGTCGTCACGTTGCCGTTGAGGACGACCTGTCCCAGCACCGTCAGGCAGTTGCTGAAGGTCGATGAGGTCGTCACGTCGATGTCCCGGGGCGTCATCGTCGCCGCGGGGGAGAACGTCCGCGTGGACGTCCCCAGCTCACAGATGACGCTCACCGGCTCCGCGGCGAGCACCGCGCCCGCGGGCGCCACCAGCGCCGCACAGAACAGACTCTTCGACAGCCAGACACCCAGACGACGCGTCAGCGTGCTCATGCATGCTCCAGGAATGGGGTTTCGGGTGGACCCGAGGCCCGCGGTCGACCCGGTGCCACTGTCACGCCGCACGCGCGCGCGGACCATTGAACCTGGGGACACGGCGACATCCACCTCCCGCTGCTGCGGGCGCTGTTGCGGGCCGCTTGTCAGGAGTCACCGTGCCACGCAGTCGCGTACGTGGAAGCCTCCAGCCTTCGTCGAAAGTCGTGCGTGCGCTCGCGCGTGAGAATCTTCCGCCAGCACGTCAGGCACTCCATGTGCCCGCGTCCGGGTTGCGCCCTTGCTCCCTGCTCTCGACGAAAGGCCGCGCATGCCCATCGCTGAATGTGCTGGAGGCTGTCCTCGCGTCATCTCGCTCTCGGTGGACCCCGCGGGAAATCCCGTGGCCGCGGCCCAGCCGGAGCACTTCGCCACCCACTACCGACACTGCCCCTCCTGCCGGCGCTTCTGGTGCGAGCGCTGCGTCGGTGAGGCCCTCTCTTGCAGCCGCTGCGAGGGTCCGCTCGAGTCCCCCACCCCGCGCCACGCGCTGGACATCCTCTTCGGCGGACGGATTCCCGAAGGGCTGCTGGCCAGCCTCGACCTCGGGGCCGCGGAGGACGACTCGAAGCGACAGGGAGGGAACTAGCCATGGCTCGCATTGCACGCGCCCTGCTGTTCGGTCGCAATCCCTCCCAGCACGACACCTTCGATGTGGAAGCCGAGGCCGCGGAGGCCCTGGGGTTCGACACGTACCAGGTGGACTTGGCCGCGCTGCTCAACGGCAACGTCGAGCTGGCGCTCGAGGCCGTGCCGCACCAAGGCCCCCTGCGCCTGCTCTACCGGGGCTGGATGCTCACCGAGGAGGAGTACACCTCGCTCGACGAGGCCCTCTCCGAGCGCGGCCACCGGCTCACCACCACACCCACACAGTACGCCGCCGCGCTGTACCTGCCCCTCTGGTACCCGCGCCTCGCGCGCTACACCGCGCGCTCCATCTGGACGGAGGGCACGGTGGCCCGCGAGGCCTGGAGCGAAGCGGCCCGCGTGCTCGGCCCTCCGCCGTGGATTCTCAAGGACCACGTGAAGTCCGCGAAGGAGCGCTGGGAGGAGGCCTGCCACGTGCCCGCCGGCGCCACGCTCGAGGACTTCTCGCGCACGTGCGAGAACCTCGTGGAGGAGCGCGGCGAGCGCTTCGAGCGGGGGCTCGTCGTGCGCAAGTACCTGCCCCTCAAGGTCTACGGCCGCACGCCCACCGGCCCCGCCCACCTGGAGTTCCGCCTCTTCTTCGGCCACGGCCGCCTGCTCGCCGCCGAGCCGCAACATGAGTTCGACGTCGAGGTCCCCGACTTCTCATCCTTCGAGCCGCTGGGACGCCGCATCGACTCACCCTTCTTCTCCCTCGACGTCGCCATGCTCCAGGACGGCGGCTGGGCCGTCATCGAGGTGAACGACGGCGGCGTCTCCGGCCTGCCTCCGGGGCTGGACCCTCGCGCCCTCTTCGAGCCCCTGCTGGGGACCGGGTAGACAGGCACCCGCCACGCCATTTGCGCCTGGGTGCCCCGACTCGCGGGGCATCTGGGTTATGGTCCGTTCCTTTGAAGATTTGACGTCAAACCAGGCAAGGAACGATGCATTTCGAATTGGCCTTCGTCCTCATCTTCGCAGTCGCGACCGCGGTGGCCATCGCGGCGCGGTATTTCAAGATTCCCTACACGGTGGCCCTGGTGGTGGCGGGGCTGACGCTGGGCGCGGTGCATCTGTTCGAGCCACCGCACCTCACCAAGGAGCTGCTCTTCGCCATCATCCTGCCGGGCCTCTTGTTCGAGGCGGCGTTCCACGTCGAGTTCCGCAAGTTCTGGAAGAACAAGCTGGCCATCCACGCGATGGCGATTCCCGGGGTGGCGGCCTCGGCGGGCCTGACGGCGCTCATCCTCTCCCAGTGGGTGGAGGGGATGAACGTGGTGACGGGCTTCGGGATGATTCCGGCGCTGGTGTTCGCCGCGGTCATCGTCTCGACGGACCCGATCGCGGTGGTGGGCTTGTTCAAGTCACTGGGCGCGCCCAAGCGGCTGCTCATCCTGGTGGAGGGAGAGAGCCTGCTGAACGACGGCACCGCCGTGGTGCTCTTCACCCTGGTGGTGGGCGTGGCGATGGGCGGCCAGTTCACCGTGGGCGGCGCGGTGATGGACTTCATCAAGGTCGCCGGCATGGGCATGGTGGTGGGCAGCGCGGTGGGCTACGTGGCCGCGCGGGTCATCAAGAAGGTGGATGACGCGATGGTGGAGATCACCTGCACCGTCATCGCGGCGTACGGCTCGTTCGTCATCGCGGAGAACTTCCACTACTCGGGCGTCATCGCGACGGTGGTGGCCGGCATGCTGTGCGGCAACTGGGCCACGCACGAGGGCATGAGCCCCACCACGCGCGTCGCGGTGGAGAGCTTCTGGGAGTACTGGTCCTTCGCGCTCAACTCGGTGGTGTTCCTGCTCATCGGCCTGGAGGTGAACCTCACCTCGTTGCTCGCGTCGTGGAAGCCGATTCTCGCGGCCTACGTCGCGGTCATCGCCGGCCGCGCGGTGGTGGTGTACGGCGTGTCCGCGCTGCTCAAGCTCACCTCGGAGCGCATGCCCTGGTCGTGGAGCGCGGTGCTCACCTGGAGCGGGCTGCGCGGCGCCATCTCCATGGTGCTGGTGCTGAGTCTCCCGGCGGACTTCGCGCACCGCGAGCTGCTGGTGAACATGACGTTCGGCGTGGTGGTGCTCTCCATCGTGTTCCAGGGCCTCACCATGGCGCCGCTGCTGCGCAAGCTGCGCATCACGGGCCTGAAGGACGAGTACCAGGAGCAGTACGAGCTGGCGCGCGGTCGACTGGGCGCCATCCACGCCGCGATGGCCGCGCTCGAGGCGATGCGTCGCTCGCGGGAGATTCCTGGCGACGTGGTGAGCCAGCTCGAGAAGGACTACCAGGAGAAGGAGCGCGTGACGGAGACGGAGCTGGCGCAGCTCAAGCAGCAGTCGATGCGCTTCCACGAGGAGGAGCACCAGGAGGCCATCCGCCGCGTGCTCATCGTCGAGAAGGAGTCGCTGCTCAAGGCGTACCAGTCGGCGACCATCGGCAAGGAGGCCTTCGCCAGGCTCACCGCGGAGCTGGACGAGCGCATCGCCCAGGCCGACGCCGCCGAGGCCCACACCTCCTCGCCCGCAGCACCGTCGACGCCCACGAGCGCCGTCGGGACCTGAGTCGGGCTCCCCGTCACGATGGCCCGGGATGACCGGGCGTCGTGGCGGGTGAGGAGTCCCCGCTCACGGGAGTCACCGGGACAGGCCTGTCACGCCGTCCCTCGGACAGCCCCGCTTCGAAGGCTGCTCAGGCCTCGGAGGGCTTCTGCGAATCCGAAGCTGTGGGGGCCGAGGATGACAAGGACTGCTCGGGCAGGCGAATCACCTGCCCGGGAAGCCCATCACTGAGGGAACCCGCTGTCACGGCGCTCGCCGTCGAGGTACCGAGCGCTTCCACCGCGCTCGGAGCCGTCGCCGCGTCAGGCGGAGCGGCCGTCTCCGCGCTCGACGTGGATGCGCTGAGCGCCTCCACCGCGCCTGTGGCCGAGGCATCCACCGCAACGGGAGTCACCGCGCCAGGCGCGTTCTCCTGCCCGAAGATGGACGCGCCGAGCGAGTCGACCGCGGTGGGAGTCGAGACACCGGAAGTCGCCGCTGCGCTCGCGGAAGCGGAGCCCAGCGTCTCGGTGCTCGGAGCGGAGGCAGTTCCCGTCGAAGCGCCCTCAACGGTGGCCGCCGTTGCGACGCCGGAGGTCCCCTGCGCCTCGCGCTGCTCCAGCCGGGCGCCGCCCTGCTCCGCCGCGCGGAGGAACTCGTCGTACTCGGACTTGCGGGCCTCGGACTTCGCCTGCGTCTTCTCCGTCTGCTTCGCCGCCGCGTCCCGTCCGAGCTTCAGCGCACGGGCGCTGAGCACCACGCCGCCCGCGAAGGCGAAGACGTTCAGCACCGAGCCCAGGCCGCCCAGCCACAGCGAATCCACGCCGCCCTGCACGAAGCCCAGCGCGAGGACGAAGGTGGCGCCGGACACCGCCGCGCCCGCCGCCGTCTTCCAGGGCCGCAGTTCCATCACCCGGCCCGCGCCGTAGCAGAGCGCCGGCAGCACCGCGAGCAACCACAGGTTCTCCAGCAGCACCGCGACGAGAATCTTGAGCGGCCCGAAGGACAGCGACTGCACCCGCTGACTCAGCCGCAGCGTCAGCGACACACTCAGCGTCGAGCCCGCGACCAGCGCGATGAAACCCAGTCCCACGATGAACTGGAAACGACGGATTCGAACACGCAACGGCTCGAGGGCACTGGTCTTGGGGCTCACGGCCGGCAGCCTACTCCACTTCAGCCCTCGTCCTCGTCCGCGTCCGCCTCGCCCCCCGGTGAGCGAGGAGGCGGGCCGTCCGCGTAGAAAACCTCCTCCAGCACCAGCCCCTGGGGAGGCGCCGTGGGCCCGGCCTTCTTCCGGTCCCGAGAGGCCAGCACCTCGGCCACCCACGCCTCGGACCGACGGCCCTTGCCCACCTCCACCAGCGTCCCGACGAGGTTTCGGACCATGTGCTTCAGGAAGGCCGTCCCCTCCACCACGAAGCTGATGGCCCCACCCGGCTCGCCCTCGACGGACAGCCGGCGCACCTCGCGGACCGCGTGTTTGGCCTGGCAGTCCGACGCCCGGAACGCAGAGTAGTCATGCCGGCCCAACAGGTGCGCCGACGCCCTCCGCATCGCCTCCACGTCCAGCGGCGCGAACACCTCCCAGTGCGTCGTGCGCAAGAGCGGCGAGCGCGTGCGGCGATTGTTCACCCGGTAACGGTAACGCTTGCCCCGGGACCAGCGCCTCGGGTCGAACCCATCCGGGGCCTCCACCGCGCTCACCACCGCGACGTCCTCCGGCAACAGGCTGTTGAGGCCCTGCACATAGGCCTTCAGCGGCAGCGCGCGCTCGGTGTCGAAGCAGATGACCTGCCCCGTCGCGTGCACGCCCGAATCGGTGCGCCCGGCGGAGCGCACGGACACCTGTTCTCCAAGCAGCCTCCCCAGCGACTCCTCAAGCACGGCCTGGAGGGCGCGGCCATTGGGTTGCACCTGCCAGCCCACGTACCGCGTGCCCTCGTATTCGAGCGTCAGCTTCAACCGAGGCATGTCAGCGGTACTTGAGCCAGGACTCGAGGAGCTCGGCCACCATGCGGCCCGGCTGCACGTTGTTGCGACGGGCCACGGTCTCCAGCGCCTCCAACTGCTCCACGGTGAGCGGCACGGCCAGCATACGCGGCTCGGTGCGCTCCTCGGGACCGCCGGGCGCGAGCGCGGCGATTCCCGGCGGAATCGTCAGGGGTGTGGTGACGGCGGGGGAAGGCTCGGACACGGGCGGCGGAGCGGTGTCCAGCGCGCCGACGACCTCGGACAGCTCCAGCGCCTCCTCGGAGGTGGGCGCGGTGGCCTGGCGCGCGCGCTGGCGGCGCTGCTCCTCCTGGAGCTCCTCCTCGAAGAGCTGCTTGATGAAGTTGGCCAGGTGCAGCGGCGTGGGCGTGAAGTCGTACGCGTCCAGGAACGCGTCCAGGTCCTTCTGCATCTCCGCCGCCGTCTGATAGCGGCGCTCGCGATCCCTCTCGAGCGCCTTCATCAGGATGACCTCGACGCGCTCGGGCAGGTCCTCGCGGAAGTACGAGGGCGCGTAGATCTTCCCCTCGGTGATGCTGCGCATCACGGCGACCTCGGACTCGCCCGTGAAGAGCTTGAAGCCCGTGAGCCACTCGTAGAGCACGACGCCGAGCGAGAACACGTCGCTGCGGCAATCCAGCGCCTTGCCCAGACACTGCTCGGGGCTCATGTAGCTGAGCTTGCCCTTGATTTCGCCCGTGCGCGTCTGGCTGACCTGGTTGGCCGCCTTGGCGATGCCGAAGTCGAGGATCTTCACCGAGCCGTCGAAGGCGACGACGATGTTCTCCGGCGACACGTCCCGGTGAACGATGTTGAGCGGGTTGTCGTAGAGGTCCGCCTTCGTGTGCGCGTGGTGCAGGCCCGCGCAGACGCAGGAGGCAATCTTCACCGCGTAGACCAGCGGGAAGGGGATGCCGAGCGCCTCCGCCTTGGGCACGACGCGGCGCATGTCGCGGCCGGCCACGTACTCCATGGCGATGAAGTAGCTCTCGGCGATCTTGCCCAGGTCGTGGATCTGCACGACGTTGGGGTGGTTGAGTTGGGCGGCGAGCCGGGCCTCATTGAGGAACATCTTCACGAAGGCCGCGTGCTTGGACAGGTGCGGGCGGATGCGCTTGATGACGACGGGCGACTCGCGTCCGTCCTCACCTTCCTGGTGCGCGAGGAAGATCTCCGCCATCCCTCCAACGGCGATGCGGTCGATGAGCCGGTACTTGCCGAAGCGACCGGTTTCGCGCTGCTGCGGTGCGGCGGGAGACATGGACCCTGCACCTTAACCCGCGCCAGGGCACCTCGCGCTAACGAAGTTGGACGACGTGGACCTTCAAGGCCGGCTCCTGGCCAGGAGGGCTCGGGAAGTCGAGGGAAGAAGGCCCCGTCGACCCCAGCCCCCTCCCCTGTCGTCCGGCCAGGGCGATGCCCTCGGCCACCATCGTCTCGAAGCGCTTCAGGGGCAGGCCCGCATGGTTGCAGCAGGCGACCAGCCGGCCTCCCGGTGCGACGACGCGAGCGGCGGCCTCGGCCAGTCGGGCGTAGTCGCGCGCCGCGGAGAAGCGGGCCTCCTTCGTGTTGGAGAAGGACGGAGGATCCGCGATGACGAGGTCGAACGTCTCGCCCTTCTTCGCCAATCGCTTGAGCCAGTCGAAGACGTCCCCGGCCACGTAGTCATAGCGGTCCGCGGCCTGCCCGTTGAGGAGCGCGTTCTCCTCGCCCCATTCGAGCACGCGGCGGCTCGCGTCCACGTTGAGCGCCCGCTTCGCGCCGGCCGCGGTGGCGACGACGCCGAACGCGCAGGTGTAAGAGAAGAGGTTGAGCACGGTGAGGCCGCGCGCCTCGTTCAGGAGCCACGCGCGGGTTTCGCGCATGTCCAGGTACAGGCCGACGGAGAGTCCCTGTCCGGGGCGGATGAGGAAGGACAGGCCGTTCTCGAGCGCCGTGAGGGACTCGATGGGCTCACCGCGCGCGGCGCTCTCCGGTGCGAGCGTCTCCTTCGCCACGTTGGCGAGGACACGGGCCTCCCGGGGGCGACGCTTGAGATAGAGGCTCGTCGGAGCCCACGCGGCCATCGCTGCGTCGAGGAGGGACTCTTCTTCCGAGGCGGAGAGGTCGCGGTAGAGGCTGACGACGTACAGCCCGCCGAAGCGGTCGACGGTGACGTCGGGGACGCCGTCCGCCTCGCCATTGAGGACGCGGAACGCGGTGGTGCGAGGGGCGTCGAGCAGGGGGCCGCGCCGGGCCTGCGCGGTCCGCAGTGTGTCCACGAGGGTGGGCATGGGCCCTCCCTGTATCAGCTTCCCAGCCGCGCGCGGGACCAGACGCGCTCGAGCGCCTCGGTGGCGGCGAGGGACAGGTCCACGTAGTCGGTGCCGAGCAGCTGTCCTTCACGCACACGGACGCGGCCATCGACGATGGTCCAGGCGACGGGAGACCGGGCGAGCTGTCCGATGAGATAGGGCGAGTAGCCCGTCTCGGGGTCGGCGGCGGGAATCGAGTCGTAGACGACGAGGTCGGCGAGGCTGCCCTCCTCGACGGTGCCCGAGGGCAGACCGAACAGGCGCGTACACAGCTCCGCGGGCCCGCTGACGAGCAGGTGCGCGAGCGTGCTGTCCACGTCGGGCAGGTGACCCGCACGGGAGATGCGCAGCACACCGACGAGGGCCGCGAGCAGCTCGTCCTGGAGAGTCCCGTGGCCGCCGGTGCCCAGGCCGAGCAGGTGCAGGCGCAGGAGGATGGCCTCCATCGGGTCCGTGCCACGCTCGAGGGTGCGCACGCCCCGCGCCGCGAGGGACACGAAGGTCTCGGTCTGCTCCAGGCGGGTGGCCTCGGCGCTGTCCAGGGCGCGGGCATAGCCGGCGATGGCGCGAGGGCCGAGCAGCCCGAGCGAGTCGAGCCGGGGCACCACGCGCTGACCATGTCGCGCGTAGGTGGTGCTGAGGTCGTCCTCGTTCTCGGCGAGGTGGAAGACGGTGGGGACGTCGAGCTCCGCGCTCAGGCGGGAGATGCGCGACAGGAGTGAGTCCTCGCAGGTGTACGAGGCGTGGAAGCCGAGCGCACCGCGCACCATGCGGTGCTTCGCATGACGACGGGCGAAGTCCGCGTTGGCGTCGAGCCACGCGTCCGCTTGGGAGGCGCCGTCCATGCTGTGCGTGGCGTGGCTGGTGACGAGGCGCAGGCCGACACTCTCGGCGGCGCGGGCCTGGGCGGCGAGACCACCGGCGACATCGGAGCAGGCGAGGTGCTCGACGACGAGGGTGACGCCGTCACGAAGGGCCCGCGCGGCGGCGAAGCGCGTGAGGGCCTCCACGTCCTCGGAGGAGACGAGGCGGGCCACGCGGCGCATGCGCTCCAGTCGCTCGCGAGGCGGCAGGAGGAGGAACTGGCCATTGGGCGGCAACAGCTGCCCGTTGACGAGGTGCGAGTGGCTGTCGACCAGGCCCGGAGCGACGAGGCGTCCGCGACAGGCGACCTCCCAGTCACCTGGCAGCACCGGTACCTGGGCGTCGGGAGCGACGCGACGGATGACGCCACCTTCGACCACCACGGCCATGCCACGGCGGACCCGACCGTCCGCTCGGAACACAGCGCAGTTCTTCAGCAGCAGGCGACCTTCCATGTCCGAGCCCAGTCATAGCACGGGGCCTGGAGGACGGGAGTGGAGTAAATCCGGGAATCCAGGGCCCACTTCAAGGGCTTGCCAGTACCCGCCAGGAGAGGCAGCCCAGGAACGCAGGGCCGCACGGTTTGATAAGCCGTCGGGCCTCCGAACCCAAAGACACATCAACCGCCAACGAACCTCACCATCGTCCCCGCGCGTACTGGATGATTTCGCGCAAGGACCGATGTCGGTCTTGGCGCCTTCGCGCCTTGTACGGGCCCGGCCCATGGGCCTCGCGCAATACCGCAATCATGCGCTCTATCTCGGCCCGCTCGACGCCCTGAAGTCGAGCAGCCCTTCGAAGGAAGTGCTCTCCATCGCGAGCACAAGTCCGTTGGCCCAGCGAGACGTGGTGCTCCTTTCGCGGATACCGGGTGGCCACGGCTGATTGCATGGAGGAATAGACCAGGGCAAGCGCCACGGAGACCGGCTCGTTGAACTCACGCGGATTCAGGTAGAGCGTCTGATTCGAGCGGTTTGCAGACGTGCCCAGGGGCGAACACAGGATGGACGGGAGGTGTCTCAGGGCTCGGTTGAAGCGCGCTGGGTCGGACTCCAGCAAGAAGTCGATGCCTTCCATCACCAGGACGAAGTCAGCCTCATCCGCCGCATAGATGGAAAACCCTTCATGAGCCCGTCGCTCGTGTACGGACAGCAAGCACCGATGGCTCCACGCGTCCAACCAGCGTCGCACTCTCTCCATCGATAACACAGACAGGTCCTCGGTCCGACCTCGGGTTCACCCCTCCCCCATATTGGCCAACACGCCCACGGCCCGAAGCCACACATAGCAGCTCTCGGTCGCACCCCGGCTGCGGGTCGAACGCCGCACGGGTCGTCAAGCGCCGCGTCCAGACCGTCCTTGATGGGCACGACTCCCTGGCACGGGGCAGGCAGCCATCGAGCTTGCTCCATCGAGCGCGCCTTCGCAGGAGGCCCGGGAGCACTGTAGGCTGCGGCCCACATGAGAACGCGGTCCCTCCTCCTCCCAGGACCGGCGGCTCTGGCGGCACTGGTGCTCACCGTGCGGCTCGGGATGTCGCCGCTCAAGAACTTCGACCTTTTCTTCCACCTCGCCGGGGGCCAGTTCGTCCTGAAGAACGGCTTCACCCGCGTGGACCCCTTCAGCGTCACGGGGACCGCGGGCTGGGTGCCTCACGAGTGGGGCTTCGGCGTGCTCTGCGTCGGCCTCATCCGCCTGCTCGGCGCCGCGGGTCCCGCACTGCTCGTCGCGGGGCTCGTCGCGCTCAACCTCATGCTCCTGTGGAAGGTTCTTGAGCGCGCCGCCTCGGGTCGACGCGGCCTGCTGGCCGTCGCCACGCTCGCCGCCCTGCTCGTCGTCTACGGCCCCACATGGCCCCAGGAGCGCCCGTACCACCTCGGCCACCTGCTCTTCACCCTCGCGGTCCTCGCCATCCAGTCATGGCGCGCGGGCAATGACCGCATCCTCTGGGTCTTCCCCTTTCTCGGCGCCATCTGGGCCAACGTGCACGGGAGCTGGTTGCTCGGGCCCGCGCTCCTCGGCTCCACCGCCGTGGGCCAGTACCTCGACGAGCGCACCCCGGAGTCGCTCCGGCGCACACTGAAGGCCGTCGGCTTCAGCGTGGCCGCGTTCCTCGCCGCGGGCCTGGGGCCCGATGGCATCAACATCTACCTGTACCCCATCCACCACTCACTCCTCGCCTCCACGCAGACCATCGTCGAGTGGCGCCCCCTCAACCTCGACCTCGCGTCGAGTTGGGCCTATCTCGCGCTCGGCGGCGCGGCCTGCTTCGCCGTCGGCCAGTCCCGCGTCCGCAAGGTGGCCATCCTGCTGCCCGCCTTCGTGCTGGGGCTCGCCGCCATCAAGGTCCAGCGACACGCGCCCTTCGCGGCCGTGCTGCTCGCGCTCGCCCTGCTGGAGCATGCGGCGCTGACGCGTGTCGCGGGCGAGACCACGGACACGGCGGTCGGTGCATGGAAGCGATTCTGGGGTCGGGTGGATGCGTGGACGGCCGGGTGGAGCGCCAGGGCCGGTGGCGGACTCTGGCCCACGCTCGCGCTGCTGGGGCTCGTCGTGATTCACGCCCAGCACCCGCTGCCCTTCGACCAGGGCGTGAAGCGCTCCGTCATCCCCATCCCCGTGTTCGAGGCGCTGCGCAAGCACCCGCCGGGCAAGGTGCTCAACCCCTTCGTCATCGGCGGACCCATCTCGTTCTTCGCGGGCGCCGACTACAAGGTGTTCATCGACAGCCGGAATGATCCGTTCCCCATGTCCATCCACGAGGACTACGACAAGCTCGTCTGGGGTGAGCCCGGCTGGGAGGACGCGCTGGCTCGCTATGACCCGGACTACCTGCTCTGGGACATCGAGAACCCGGGGAACATCCTGCTCGACAACCTCCGTGTGCTCGGGGGCTGGCGGGAGGAGGCTCGGGACGGCAACTACGTCCTGTGGATTCGCGAGCGTCCCACCGCGACGGGCCACCCATGACGACGCGGAGACTCGAGGGACGCAAGGTCGCGCTCGCCGTCGTCGGGCTCGTGGCGATGCTCGCGTTCGACTACAGCCCCGTGCTGCGCGGCGAGCTGCTCGCGGGCCGCGACGTGTTCCGCATCTTCTTCCCCGACTCCGCGTTCCTGCTCGAGTCCCTGCGCACGGGGGAGCTGCCCCTGTGGACGCCGTACATGCGGCTGGGGCAGCCGTTCGCCGCGACGCTCTACTCGCAGGTGTTCTACCCGCCGCGCTGGGTGGCCGTGCTCGTCTCCGGGCACATCGTCTCGATGACGGTGATGCACATCGCTCACGCGGCGCTCGCGGCGGTGGGCGTGTTCCTGCTCGCGAGGAGGCTGCGCGCCTCGTGGCCCGCGGCGCTCGTGGCGGGCGCCATGTTCGGTCTGTCGCCGATGATGACGGACCTGGGCATCCAGCAGAACGTCGTGGATGCCGCGGCCTGGAGTGGGTTCATCCTCCTGGCCGCGTATGACCTCGCGCTCCAGCCCGGGCGCGGACCGCTGACCCGCCTCGCCATCTTCTCCACCCTGTCCCTGTTCGCCGGCTCGCCGGAGACCACGCTGTGGCAGGGAATCATCGCGGTGCTCGTGGCTGGGTTCGTCGGTGCGACGAGGACACCTGGCGCGCAGGGCACGGGCACAGCGCATTCGGTAGCACACGCAGCGAGCCCCGGCCCGTCGCAGCACGAAGGCAGCGAGGCGCCTCGCGCAACCGAGGGATGCGTCGCGAACCCCGCGGATTCGGTGTCATCGCCTGATGGTGTGGCATTCCGCGAAACCTCTGCTCCTGCCGAGCAGCAGTCCTCGGCCCGACTCACTCTCCCGGAGACTCACCCCACAGGCTCATCCTCAACAGAGGATGCGGCTCGTGCCGCCGAACTCCCCACCGCGCATCGCCCGCTCGTGGGCCCTTCCTCTCAGGTCGCGTCCGCGCTTGAGAGCGCCCCCCACGCCGCCTCCAGCACCACCACCGAGCCGGAGCAGTCCCTCCACGTCACCACCGCCGCGCCCCGTTCATCACGGGCCTCGCGGGTTGGACTCCGCTCCCGAATCCGCGCCGTGGCGGCCATCGCGGGTGGCTTCATCCTCTCCGCCATCCTCGCCTCCGTGGTCCTGCTGCCCACGGCCGAGTTCGCGCTCAACTCGCTGCGCGCGCAGGGTGGCTGGTCGGAGCAGCTCGCGTGGTCCGTGTCCTGGCCGCAGGTCCTCTCGTCGGTGTGGCCGCTCGCGGACTGGCCTCGTGACAGGTACTGGGGCAAGGACCAGTGGTTCATCCTCAACCTGTTCCTCGGCACCCTGCCCTGCACGCTCGCCATCGTTGGTGGGCTCCACGGTCCCCGGCGCGCTCGCCCCTTCCTCATCGGCGCGCTCGCCCTGGTGCTCCTGAGCCTGGGTCGGCACTTCCCTCCCGCGGCCTGGGTCCTCCAGTCCGTGCCGCCGTTCTCCCTCTTCCGCTATCCCGCGAAATACTTCGTCGGCACCGCCTTCTGCCTCTCCGTGCTCGCGGCCTTCGGACTGGATGCGCTGGGCCGGCTCGCACGAAAGCTGCCTCCCTCACGCGTGAAGGCCGTCGTGGCCTTCGTCCTCATGGGCGCCGCCATCGCCGCGAGTGGCCCCTTGGTGCGCATGCTCCCCATGCGCGCCTCCGCTGAAGCAGGCGCCCCTTGGGTGCCCTTCGCGCTCGGGCTCGCCGTCGTCACAGTGCTCCTGCTGCCGTGGTCCTTCGCCCGACCGCGCCGCGTGCGACACGGCCTCGCGGCCCTCGCCGTGCTCGAACTGGCGGCCGCGCACTCGTTGCTCGGCGTTCCCAGGTACACGCCCTGGGAGGCCTTGAAGCAGCCCTTCTCCCTGCGCGCCTTCCTGCCCGAGCCCTTCCAGGGACGCATCAGCGCGGACATCGAAGGACCCGAGGACCCGACGCGCGTGGGCATCACCAACACCATCGAGCGCAGCCTCGACCGCCTCATCCCCAATCGCTTCGTCGAGGAACGCCTCCCTGCCCTCGAAGGCTACGGCGCCCCCGAGCCGCTGCGCTCGGACGTCTTCCACCTCGCGGGAGAGCGCGGCGCATACGACCTCGCGGGCGTCACGCACTACATCCGCAAGGGGCCGCCCCCCTTCGAGGACCTCGAGCTGCTCCACCAGGCCGAGGACGGCACCACGCTGTCGCGCTCGCGCACCGCGCTGCCTCGCGCGTTCCTGGTCCAGCGTGCCCGCGTCGTCTCCGACGAAGAGGCACTGGAGGCCGTCCTCGACGAGGACCATCCCTTCCGGGAGATCGCCTTCCTCGCCACTGGCGAGCCCCTGGACCAGCCCGAGTGCGCGGGAGGCTCCGTGCGCATCGAGAAGAGCACCGCCCAGCACCTGGAGCTCGACGTCAGCGCGTGTGACGACAGCTACCTCGTCGTCTCGGACAGCTACTACCCCGGGTGGCGCGCGACGGTGGACGGGAAGGACACACCCATCCACCGTGCCAACCACGCCCTGCGCGCCGTGCGCCTGACTCCCGGCGCCCACCGCGTCCACTTCGACTACGCACCCACGAGCTTCCGCCTGGGCCTCGCCCTGTCACTGCTCGGCTGGGCGGGGCTCGGCTTCGTGTGGCTCAGGGCGAGACGCCGCGCGTGACGCGTCTCACGACGTCACGCCGTGCCGCTCCGCGTTCGCCACGAAGACATCTCGCAGGTACCGCGCGAGCCCCGGCTTCACGCTGTCCAGGTTCTCAGTGAAGCGCGAGTCCCCCACGTACATCTCGCCGAGCCCTCGCTGCATCACGTGTGAGCACGGGTAGAACCACTTCGAGATGAACTGGCGATACGCCTCCGCGAGCGCCAGCACCTCGGGGTCCGTCGCCGCGCGCCCCGCTTCGAGCTGCCTCGCGAGCGACCCGAGGAGGCCGTCCTGCTCCGCCTTGATGGCGCTCCAGTCCTCCTTCTTGTAGCGCGAGGTCCGTCGAGACGACTCCCGGTACGCCTCGGTGTCGCCCCAGCGCTCCTTCACCACCGCCTCGTACTTCGACGGGTCGAAGTCCCCAAACGCCTCGAACATCTTCTCGTTGTCCATGTGCTTCCCCTGCTCGAGTGCCTCCAGCGCCTGGTCCACCGTGCGCCGGAGAGCGTCCAGTCGCGAGGCCCGCTCGGACAGCAGTTGCCGCTGCATGAGCAAGGCCGCGCGGAGGTCGAAGTGAGGGTCGCCCAGGATGCGGCGGATCTCCTCCAGCGCGAAGCCGAGCTCCCGGAAGAAGAGCACCTGCTGCAGCCGCCGCAGGTCCACCTGCGTGTACAGCCGGTAACCCGCCTCGCTGCGCCCCGAGGGACTCAACAGGCCCAGGTCGTCATAGTGATGCAACGCCCGGACGCTGACCTTCGCCAGACGGGCCACCTGGCTGACTGTAAGGGCCATCTCTCTCCACCTCGGATGAGATGACTAAGGCCTCACGTCGCGTGAGGGTCAACCCCGGGCGTGCACGGAGCACACGGCTGATTCCCCGCAAGCCATCGAGGCTGCCAGCAGGGCCCCGCGCCATTCGCGGAAGGGGCCGTGTGCAGGAGAAAGAGGTTGGGATCCAGCGGTGAGCCCTCCGCCGAGAGGCCCGCAAGCCCCCACGTCACTCGCCGCGCGCCACGCTCGCGGGAGCGTCCATCGGAGGACGGAAGACATAGAGCATCAGCGGTGAGCCCTCCGTCACGCGCACCGAGGCCCCCCGACGCAGCACCCACAACTGGCCCACCTTCACCGGCTTCTCCTCGTCAGCAGCAAGGACACCTGCGCCCTCCGCCACGTAGACGATGACCGGCTCCGCGCGCGTCGCCTCCAGCGAATGCGCCCCGCGCTCGAGCACCACGCTGGACATCCGCCCCTCCAACGCGGGCAGTTTCACCACCACCGACTCCCCGCCCCCCTCGGCCAGCTTCGCGAGCGCCTGCAACGGCGTGAACGTGAAGGGCTCCGGCCCCCGCTGCATCCGCGCGTCCTCCGCGTCGATGTAGAGATTCCCATCGAAGCGCGGCGCGGCGAACACCAGGTTGCCCAGCATCTGGTCCTCCGCGCGGTTGAACCACGCGTGTCCGGTGAAAGGCTCGGAGGCAATCAAGTCCCCGGGCGGATGCGTCCCGCGTCGCTCCGTCAGCGCCCCATCCTGCCCCCAGATCTGCTGCACCTCCGCCTGGCCCGCGACGATGACCGTGGCCTCATGAGTCCGACGGTGGATGTGCAGCGGGCACGCCTGCCCTCGCCCCATGACGTGCAGGTGCACCGTCGCGCCGTCGGCGAAGAAGAACGTGTCCGAGATGTCCGCCGCGTCGGGGTTCTTCTTCGCCAGCGACTCGAAGACGGCGGGCACGTCGAAGACCTCGACCTCCGGGTCCTCGGGCACCGTCATCGCGCGCTTCACCGCGAACAGCACCGCCACCAGGAACACCGTCAGCACCAGCGACAGCGTCCGGTACAACACCACCCGACGTCGCAGCGTGGCGGACTCAACCGAGATGGGCTCGCTCAAGGAGGGCATCCTGGACGTCAGCGTCGTCAGGCCCCTCGCACCGCAGCCGAGCCTGAAGCGCACAAAGAAACATGGCGGGGCCCTCCGTGAGGAGGACACCCGCCACATGATTCGGAGGAAGCGCCGCGAGGCGACTCCTCACGAGACCCGAGGGACTCAGTAGGCGTTGTTCTTGCCGAAGTCCTTCATCGTCTTCTTGTTCAGCGCGACGTTGGACGACTGACCGTCGTTGTCCACGTCGGAGTTGCCGGCGAGGGCGGCCGCGGAGGCGCCGAACAGCTTGCGGATGTTGTCACCGAACAGCGTCACAACGCCGATGGCGGCGATCGCGATGAGGGCAACGATGATGATGTACTCGGTCATGCCCTGACCACGAGCCTTGCGGAGCTGGTTCTTCTTCGAGATCGCCTTCATGGAAGTCTCCTGGGGTTCAGACGGGAAAGACACCCTGTTACTCGGGGTTGAAACGCACCCTAAAGGAGATCCCACCTGCACCTCCATCCGTCATCGGGAGGATGGGGGTAATCTCCTGTGATTCCGGGCGAATAGCTCACTTCTTGAGAATTGGAGGCCCGCTCAGGGGCCGACCGGGGCCGCAACGGGTGGAGAATCCCGGGTACACGCCGAGGCAGGGAGAGCATCGCACAGGTTCCGCACCGCCCGTGACAGCTCCTCGTCCCCCGGGTGCTCGGCGGCGGCCTGCCGTCCCAATGCGAGCGCCTCCCGGGCATCCACCGGCGTCCAGACCGTGCGCGTGGCCCAGGCCTGCTCGGCCACGAGCTTCAGGTACGCGGCGATCAGCTCCGGCTCACGCCCACCTTTTCGCACCTCGGGCTCCAGGAGGGAGGCGGCCAGCGACAGGTCCTTCTGGGCCAGGGCGGCGCGGGCCAGGGCCACGGCGGCCCCTCGGCTGTCGGGCGCCACCTGCCGCCACAGCGAGGCCACGCCCCGGACCAGGGGATCATTCGCGGCATGGTAGCGCTCCATGTTCCGGTAGAGCCGCTCGGCCTGCTCGGGGGTAGGCGGATGCTGGCGCAGGTAGTCCTCGATGAACAGCCGTGAGCTTCCGTCCGGGGAGCGCCGCTCGTCCTTCACGCGCACGTCCAGGTTCGCCACGAAGAAGGCGATGGGCGAGGCGTACTCGAGCAGGTTGTGGTCGTCCGTGTTGATGGGCCCCGGCCCCGCGAAGGCGAGCTGCCCCTCCTCGCTGTGCACCTGCTTGGAGAGCAGCGAGAACACGTCCGTGAGCCCCACCCGCTCCAGGTCCTTGCGCACCTCCGGCAGCGCCATGCGCCGGGCCAGTCGCTCCACGTCGAGGGACAGCGGCTTGCGGCTCGCGACCATGACCAGGTCCTGCGGCCCCAGCCACGTGGTGGCGTGCGGGAAGGTGTCGCGCATGGTGCGGACCACCAACCGGATGAGCTCGTCATTGCTCTCGTAGGTGTGGATCCACTGCACCAGCACACCGTCGTCGGTGAGGTGCCGGTCCACCGTCTGGAAGAAGTCCCGCGTGAACAGGCCGGACACGCCCGCCACCCACGGGTTGGAGGGCACGCTCACGACCAAATCGTATTTGCGGTCCGCCAGCGCCATGAACGTCTTGGCGTCGTCGATGTGCACGCGCGTGCGCGGATCATCCACCGCGTTGCGGTTGTCATCCTTGAACAGGCGCGCGGCGTCGATGACCGCCGGGGCGATCTCCACCATGTCCAGCCGCTCCACCGGGTGCGCCAGCACGCTGCCCGCGGTAATCGCCGCGCCCGCGCCCACCAGGAGCACGTTCTTCGGCTCGCGCGCGTGGAGCAGCGCGCCCAGGTGGCCGGCCATCACCTGCGTCTCCACGTCGCTGCCGTTGGAGGCGTCAATCTTGCCGTTGAGCTTCATGAAGCGCAGGTGGTCCTTCGGATAGTCGGCCACCAGCACCGTCGCGAAGGTGTCGTCCCGGTAGAACACGGGCTGGAAGTTCTTCTCCGTGTCCGCCACCAGCTTCGCGTAGCTGTCCGGCGGCTTCTGGTGCGAGCGGATGGAGGCGATGCCCGACAGCCGCACGGACCAGCCGCTCATGCTGCCCAGCACCACCACGGCCAACAGCGCCGCCGCGCCCACCGGCCACAGCGCGCGCACCGGGCTCAGCGGACGACCCGACAGCGCGTGGAAGGCCAGCGCCGCGGCGGCGAGGTTCGCCACCACGCCCGCCACGAAGTTGCCCTCCATGCCCCACCACGGCATCAGCACCAGCCCGCCCAGCGCCGAGCCGGTGATGGTGCCCACCGTGTTCCACAGGTACACACTGCCCAGCTCGCGCCCCACCTCGGACACCTTCGCCGTCGCCACACGCGCCGCCGCCGGGAAGGCCGCGCCCATGAAGAACGTGGGCACCAGGAGCACGAGGCAGCAGAAGCCGAACGTGAGCAACTGGAACAAGGGCCAGGTGTCCACCGAGCGCGTCATCATCCACTGCGCCGAGCGGAACAGGTGCGGCAGCCGCACGTACAGGGGCAGCGCGACGCAGAGGCTCGCCACCAGCGCGACCTGCGTGAAGCCGTACACGCGCAGCGAGTCCACCTTCTGTGCCCGCGTCATCAGCCAGAAGCTGCCCAGGCCGATGCCCAGGATGAACGCCGTCAGGATGAGCGTGAACGCGTACGTGGACGCGCCCAGGACGATGGACAAGAGGCGGATCCACGTCACCTGGTAGAGCATGGACGTGAAGCCCGACAGCAGCACGCCCACCAGCGCCGCGCGCACCGCCACGCGGGGATAGGCCACGTCCTGGGCTCCTTCCGCCACCGGCGCCGCCTGTCCGGGCGCGAGCGCCGGAGGGTGCCTGCGCGCGAGCAGCAGCGCCGCCACCGCCAACAGGATGTTCAGCCCCGCCGCCAGCTTCGCGGAGGCCGACAGCCCCAGCACCGGCACCAGCCGCGTGCCCGCGATGAACACGCCCAGCGCCGCGCCCAGGCTGTTGACCGCGTACAGCCGCGCCAGCTCCCGCTGCACCCCCGACAGACTGTCCGCGAAATGACGAACCAGCGCCGGCAGCGTGCCGCCCATCAGCAGCGTGGGCACCACCAGGGACAGCGCGGCCACCAGCAGTCGGGGCCCCACCCGCCACCCGTCCGGCACGCTGGGCGCCACCGCCAGCCACAGGGCCCCCAGGGCGTCGAGGACGTAGGGGAAGGCCAGCGCGTACAGCGCCACGCCCAGCTCCAGCACGCCGTAGAGGGCCAGCGGGCTCTTCACCCGGTCCGCTGTCCGCCCGAAGACAGATGCACCCAGCGCCAGGCCGCCCATGAAGGTGGCGAGCACCACGGCATGCGCCTGACCACTGTTGCCCAGGACGTTCCCGAGATACTTGGACCAGACCAGCTCGTAGACCAGCGCGGTGCCTCCCGACAGGAAGAGGAGGGCCGACACAAGGTTCTTCGGGAAACGCGCGATGAGGGACATAAGGGGACAGCGCGGAACCTTACTCGTTATGTTCGGGACCCACCAATGAACGCCCACCTCCTGCAAGCCGCATTGCTCGCCTGGTCTCCAGGCCTGCGGGTGACCCGCGCGCAGGGAGACTGCGCCGCCATACTCCAGCACCCCGCCGAGTCACTCGTGGACCGCCCGCTCCACCTGGCCCTCGGGGTCTCCCAGGAGCGCGCCCGCGAGTTGGACCGCGTCGCGCGCGAGGACCGCCGCGCCGTGGAGTTCGTCTCCGCGCACCTGGGCGGAGAGGACGCCACGCCCTTGAGGCTCACGCTCGGTCAGGAGGACGGCGAGGCCTGCGCGTGCGTCCAGGACCTCAACGTGCTGCTGGAGGGCGCGCCGCCGGTGCAGATCTCCCGGCTGTCTTCGTCGCTCAGCCATGAGATCCGCAACCCCCTGTCCTCGGTGAAGATGGCGGTGCAGACGCTCGCGCGGAACACCGCGCTGTCGGACCGGGACAAGCGGCGGCTGACCATCGCCAACCGGGAGATCCGCACCATGGAGCGCATGCTGTGGCTCCTGTCCGAGTACGGCCGCGACACCACGCCCAACCTGGACGCGCACGCGCTGCGCTCGGTGCTCCAGGAGGCCCAGGGCATGGTCGCGCTGGAATTGGCCGAGCGGCGCATCGAGGTGCGCGTGGACGAGGAGGCGGAGCTGCCGCGCGTGCGCGTGGACCCCAACCGGCTGCGGCCCGTGCTGGCACAGGTGCTGCTCAACGTGGCCATGGGCCGCCCCGAGGACAGCCCGGTGGAGGTCGCCCTGAAGCGGGGCGGACCGGGCCGCGTGCTCATGGTGCTCAAGGACCCCGCCGCCGCCCTGCCTCCCGAGGAGAGCGGCACCCTGTTCGAGCCCTTCGGCTCGCGGCTGGCCCGGGGGGCGGGCCTGTCGCTGGCGGCCCTGCGCCGGGTGATGATGGGGCAAGGGGGGGACGTGGCCGCCGAGGGCAGCGCGGAGCCCGGCATGGTGTTCACGCTGACGTTCGCCACCTGAGAGGGACGCCATGGAGACCCTCCTCATCGTCGACGACGACGTGTCGCTCCTCGAGACCTTGAAGATGCACTTCGAGGAGATCGAGCACGACAACCAGCCGCGCTACCAGGTAGCCACCGCCACCAGCGCCGCGGCGGGCCTGCGCGCGGCCCAGGAGACCATGCCCAGCGTGGTCATCCTCGACATGATGCTCCCGGACCGCACGGGCCTGGAGATCATCGAGGAGATGAAGGGGCTGTGCGGCGACGCCCGCATCATCCTCGTCACCGCGTACCACGACATGGAGACGACCATCCGGGCCATGAAGGCCGGAGCGTTCGACTACATCCACAAGCCCTTCCCGGACCCGGCCGCGCTGGACCTCGTCGTCGAGCGCGCGCTGGAGTACCGCCAGCTGTCGCGCCGCGCGGACGAGGTCAACCGCGAGAACGCCGCGGTGCGCCTGGGCGACATCGTGGGCACCAGTCCCCTGATGCAGCAGTTGGTGAAGGAGATCGGCAAGGTGACGGGCAGCCACGCCACCGTGCTGATTACGGGCGAGAGCGGCACCGGCAAGGAGCTCATCGCCCGCGTCATCCACAACTACTCGTACGACGAGCCCCGGCCCTTCATCGGCATCAACTGCTCGGCCATTGTCGACACGCTGCTGGAGAGCGAGCTGTTCGGCCACGAGAAGGGCGCCTTCACCGGCGCCACCTCGGGCAAGCCGGGCAAGTTCGAGCTGGCCGAGGACGGCACCGTCTTCCTCGACGAGATTGGCGACATGTCGCTGATGCTCCAGGCGAAGCTGTTGCGCGTGCTGCAGGAGCGCGAGTTCGAGCGCGTGGGCGGCGTCAAGCGCATCAAGCTGCGCGCCCGCGTCATCGCCGCGACGCACCGCACGCTCGCCGAGGAGGTGGAGGCCACGCGCTTCCGCGAGGACCTCTACCAGCGCCTCAAGGTCATCACCCTCCTGATTCCCCCGCTGCGCGAGCGGCGCGAGGACATCCCGCTGCTCGTCAAGCACCTGCTCGAGCGCATCAACGAGAAGGTCCACAAGCGCGTCACGCGCGTGCCCACCGAGGTGATGGAGCGCCTCACCCGGCTGCCGTGGCGGGGCAACGTGCGCGAGCTGGAGAACGTGCTCACGCGCGCTGTCGTCCTCGCGCCAGGGGATGTGCTCCGCGGGGATGATCTCCCGTCACTCGACACCCAGCCCTCACCGGACAACGGACGGCCCCCGAGCAACAGCCTCATGTTCACCGCGCCCGCGGTGGACGACGCCAGCCAGATTCCGACGCTCGACGAAGCGGAGCGGATGCTGATCGCCCGTGCGATGGCCGTCACCAAGGGGCACAAGGGTCGCACCTGCCAGATTCTTGGAATCAGTCGCCCGACCCTCGAGCGCAAACTGCAGAAGTACAATCTTTCACAGGGACAGAACCCTTCAGGGCCGGGGTTCCCCGTGAAAGACGACCCGTGAACACTGTCCGGGCCGCGACAGAGGCCCTGGTGGATTTAACGTTTCGTTCAACTTGATCAGACTGTTTGAACGTTCTGTTTCAGGTTTTGGACACAGAAGGGTGGGTGCTACGGACCTCTAGCGCTAAGTACCCGGCATTCTTGGATGTGTTCCCCCTGGAGCACTTCATTCCCCGCTGGCACGTCTCTTGGAACTGGAAAGCCCCGTTGCCGCCGAAGCAGGCGGCCGCTTCTACCCCCGACTGCCTTCCACGGAGTGAATGCCATGCACGGTTTCAATCGCCCCCTCGGCCCTATCGGTTCCAACGTCGTGGCGCCGCTCCAGGCGACCAGCTCCGGGATGATGGTCACCGCGAACAAGCTCGTTCCGGGGCAGGAGGCCATCGACTTCAAGGGGTACTTCAAGGTCGAGTCCTTCCCGCACAACTCGACCATCTACCGCCCCGGCGACAACACGGACCGCGTCTATCTGCTCAAGTCCGGCCGCGTGCGCCTGATGCGCATCGGGAAGAACGGCACCCGCTCGGTGGTGTCCATCCTGCGCCCGGGCGACCTGTTCGGCGAGCTGTTCCGCCCCGAGGGGACGCCCATCGAGGAGATGGCCATCGCGGCGGGTGAGGCCGAGGTGTGGAGCATCGAGGGTCGTGACTTCCGCGCGCAGCTCGAGGCGCGTCCGGCCCTGGCGGTGGACGTGGTGCGCGCCTACGCCGAGCGCGTGCGTGCCCTGCGCAAGCGCGTGCTGGGCCTGACCTTCAAGGAGGTCCCGGCGCGTCTGGCGGACACCCTGCTGACGCTGGTGGAGGCGCACGGTGAGCGCTGCCCCCACGGCGGTGAGACGGACCTGCGCGGAATCACGCAGCAGGACCTGGCGGACCTGGTGGGCGCCTCGCGCTCGTTCGTGTCCACGCTCATCAACGAGATGAAGCGCGAGGGCGTGCTCGGCAACGTCGGCCGCATCCTCTGCGTGCGCGACCAGAAGGCCCTGCGCAAGATCGCCTCGAAGGAGAAGTGAGCCTCAGCCCGCGCTCGCGGGTGTGACGAAGCAGCGTTCAACGACGGGCCTGACCATGCGCTTCGCGTGTGGCCGGGCCCGCGTCGTTTCTGGGGTGCCCCGGTTGATGCGCTCCGCGCGCTCGCCTGGCGTGGCCCTGCTCTCCGGTGCGGGCGACTTCATGCGCTCCCGGATGCGCGGATGATCAACTCGTTCAATCCGGAGGCCGGGTTGATCGAAAGTGGACGTCCGTGGCCATCAGACAAGCCGCGATGTGGGCGTGATTTCCACTGTCGTGGAACCCACGAAGCCCGCTCCGGTGCGGGGCTGAGGGAACGAACTCGACGAAACGCCCGGTGCCCACCGAACGCCGACGAGTGAACCTCTCCGTTCAACTCGTTCAATCCGTCCCGCGCCGCGCGAGATAGCGAACGCTCGACGGGATGAGCGCGGCCAGAAACTTGCCGCTCGTGCGAGTCGAGCCGTCTGTCCGCGCGGACCCACGGAACCGTCCGCCGACAGGGGACCTGCGGCGTGGGACTCGCGCCTGCCACGAGAGGCCACGTCACGCGAACCCCACGCGCGTGCTGGGGGTCCGTCGGGACCGCCTCTGCACCTGCGGACCCGTCACGACTCGGACGAGGGCTCCGAGCACCTCGACCTCGGTGCTCAGGAGCCATTCAGCCTGGAGGTTCCATCGAGACCGCCAGACCCCCCGCGGCCCCGTTACGACTCAGGCGCGGGCCTTCAGCTCCTCGACCTCGGCGCGCAGGAGCCAGTCATCCTGGAAGTCCGTCGCGGCGGCGGCGATCTGCGCCAGACGCTCCGGCTTCGCGCGCCCCGACTCACGCAAGCCTCGCACCTCGCGGTAGAGCGCCGCGAGTGACGGATGCAGCGCCAGCGACTTGCGCTCGCGCGCCTTCGACTCGCCGTCGCCCTCCGCGAACGCCTCCAGCTCACCGAACCACCGGTCCCACGTCGCCGGGTCCGCGGGCCCACCCGCCACCGAGGGCAGGTGCGTGCTCACGAAGAGCTTCGTCACCGCGGGCACCTCCAACACCCGACCCGCGAGCCGCGCGCGCAGCGCCAGCACCTCGCCCCCACCGGCGGCGAAGCCCTCCAGCTCCAACCCGCTCGACAGCGACAGCTTGAACGGCCCGCGCTCCGGCAACCCGCCCGCGCCGAACGCCACCAGCGCCGAGCCATTCCACGGCCGCGCCCCGTCCGCCGCCTTGCCACCGCGCGAGACGATGATGGGCCCCTCCATCCGCACCAGCGCGGACGTGAGCCCGGGCGCCACCGGCCCCGGCGCGAGCACCGACTCCATCACCCGCCCCGTCACCTCGCGCCCGTCCGCCAGCACCAGGTGATTCACCGTGCGAGCCTCGCGCGCCACCTCCAGCCCGAAGTCCCCACCGCGCTTGAACGCTAGCGTCGACTCGAACTCCGCGAGCACCTCGAACAGGTGCTCGAAGTCGCGCGCCACGAAGAGCTGCGGCTGCATCCGCGTGATGTCGTATTCCGTGTCCGCGCACGCCACCGTGAGCGGTAGCTTGCGCACCGCCGGCGTCAGGCAATGCTCCGCCTCGCCGATGCTCGACAGGATGCCCGCGCCGTAGATTCGCGGCCGCTCCAGGTCCCCCACCAGGCCGTACTCCGCGGTCCACCAGTACAACCGACTGGCGCGCGTGCTCTCGCTCACGTAGCGCCGGCTCGCGCTCGCCGCCGCCAGCCGCGCCTCCGCGTGCGCCACCTCGTCCTCGCTCGCGTCCGGGTCCTCCTTCACCACCGACAGGTTCCGGATGGCCTCGAACACCGCCTGGTCCTCCAGGCTCGCGATGGACTTGAACCCCACCAGGCCGCAGGCCTTGAGGTACTCCGAGTAGCGCCGGTTCGCGATGATGGGCGCATGCCCCGCGCTCTCGTGCACGATGTCCGGCGCGGGCGTGTAGCCGATGTGCTCGTGCGTGCGGATGTCCGACGCGATGGCCAGCACACCCATCGACTGGAGCTCCGTGAACACCGCCGGCGGGATGAACCCGCGCACGCCCACGCACGCCCAACCCAGCCGCGACAGCCGCTCGTTCATCTCGTCGAGGCTGGGAATCGCCTCCAGGTTGATGCCCGTCGCCGACAGGCCCTCCAGGTACACCGGATGCGCCCGCTCGGAGAGATGTCCGCGCAGCTTGCCCAGGATGTGCCGCCACACCGCGTGGTCCCTCGGCGTGTACGCGTCGTAGTCCTGGCTCACCACGTAGCGCCGCAGATGCGCGGGCAGGCGGGATATCGTCAGTTCCGTTGGCGTCATATCCGAGTACTCCTGGTGAAAACTTCCAATCAGGAGAGGATACTGACGGCAGTCGGCTCCGGAAAACCGACAGAATCCGACGCCTTCGTCGTTTTATCGACGAGAACTCACACGCGCTGACGCAGTCCGTCGAGGACGCTGGCGGCCCCGGGACTGAGGGAGCCGGAGGGCCAGAGGGCCACGACCTCCACGGCCTGGGGCTCCTCCTCCTTCAGGGGCCAGGCGTGGATGTCCTCCGGGAACGGGTGCATGGGGCGCAGGTCGGGGGTGATCGCGCAGGCGCGAAACGCGCGCAGCAGCTCGTAGAGGAGCAGGAAGCTCTCGACGCGGGCGACCTCCTGCACCGCGACGCCGTGCTCCGCGAAGCGCGCGCTGTTCGCGCCACCGTAGGGGTCGTCGCGCAGCCAGTCGACGAAGGGCTGGCCCGCCAGGTCCCTCACATGCAGCGTGCGCCGGGCCGTGGATGCTGTCGCGAGCGAACTCCCGGGGCCCGCGAGCACGACGAAGGGCATGCGCAGCAGCGACTCCGACTCCACGCCCTCGTGTGGCGGCAGGGGCGTGAAGTCCAGGGCCAGGTCCAGCTGGCGCGTCTGCACCTGGCGCGTCAGCTCGTGCGGCCCGCCGAAGCTGAGCACCAGCTTGAGCCCCGTGGCCGCCGCGTTCTGGGCGACCTTGCCGAGCAGCGAGAGGGACAGCGTGGGATTGAGCCCCAGGCGCACCACGGGCTCGGCGCTGGCGAGGTCCTTCAGGCGCTTCATGTCGAGCTGGTGCAGGGGCGTCTGGGTGCCGGCGAAGAGCCGCTCCCCCCGGGCGGTGAGCTGGAGTCGACGCCCGGGGCCGCGCTCGAGCAGCGTGGCGCCGTCCGCCAGCGCCATCTCCAGCGCGCGGATGTGCTCGCTCACCACGGAGCGCGCCACGCCCAGGTGCTCGGCGGCGGACTCGATGCTGCCCGCCTCCACGGCGGCGGTGAAGGACTCCAGCCAGACGAGATGTCGCACCAGCTTGCGTGGCGGCATGCTCCCCATCCTGGCACCCCTCCCACACGCGGCACGAGGACTCTGGAGACGCCGGGCGCGCTTCCACTGCGAGGAAGCAGTCGGGCGCGCGTCGCTGCTTGAACATGCGCCGGGGGCGGGCTAGCAGAAGGCGCGATGTCCCGGACGCCTTCCGACACCCTCCCCGCCCAGGGGCTCCGCCAGCGTCTGGCCGGCGCCACGCCCCTGATGGGCCCCGCGCTGCTGTGGTGCACGCTGCACGGGTTGCTCGCGCTGGCGTTCTTCGGTGCCCCCCTGCTCGCCTCCGTGGAGCGGCTGGCCGCCTCGCTGCGCCCCGTGCTGCTGGCGGGCGGCGTCATCCAGGCCCTGTTCCTGGGGCTGCTCACCTTCGTCGCCACGCTGCCGCTGATGTTGCTCGGGCGGCGCTACGCGGTGGCCCTGCCCATCGCCGTGGCGCTCGGCGTGGCGATGCTGGGCGTGGACGCGCTCGTGCTGTCCTCGCTGGGCTTCCACATCAACGGCCTGGTGCTCGCGGTGGCCATGCAGCCTCGCGCGCTCGCGGAGACGGGGCTCGCGCCGCACGAACTCGCGCTCCTCGCGGTCGGCACCCTGGCCGTGCTGTCGCTCGATGTCTGGGTGGGCGTCCAGTTCCTGCGCCGCGTCCATCGGCCCCGGCACGTGGCGAGGCTGGTCGCCGTCCTCGTGCTGACCACCGCGGTGGAGCGCCTGACGAGCGCGTGGCTCGTGTTCGCCCATGGTGGCGCGGTGCTGCACGCGGCCACCACCCTGCCCCTCCAGCCGCCCGTGCGGATGAACACGCTGCTGATGCGGCTGACGAGCCGGCCTCCCGCGTCGGGCCTGCGCCTGGGCGTGAGCCCCGAGGCCGGCGCGCCCGCGTCGACCATCGACCCCGCCGCCGTGCGCTTCACGCGCAAGCCCGACATCCTGCTCATCCTCGTCGAGAGCCTGCGCGACGACTTCTTCCGTCCGGACGTCATGCCCCACCTGTGGAAGCGCGCGGAGCACGGCACGCGCTTCCTGCACCACCACAGCGCGGCGAGCTCCACGGACTACTCGGTCTTCAGCCTCTTCTTCGGCCTGGAGGCCCAGCGCCGTGACGCGGTGGTGGGCGCGGGCCGCGCGCCCCTGCTCTTCCCCGCGCTGCGGGAGAACGGCTATCGCCAGGCCTTCTTCGCCGCGTCCTCGGTGGACTGGATGGGGCTGAAGGACACGGTGTTCCGCGACGTGCAGGGCGGCCTGCGCACGGACTACGAGGGCAAGAGCCACCTGCGCGACGCGGCCATGGTGAAGGACGCGCTGGACCTGGCGCGCACCACGCCCGTGGACACGCCACTGTTCACGTTCGTGTTCTTCGCGGGCACGCACTTCGACTACGACTACCCGCCGCGCTCGGCGGTGTTCTCGCCCGCGTGGGACGGCAAGGGAGGTCTCGCCACCGCGCGCGTGCCCGCCGAGCACCTCAAGGCCCGCGCGTGGAACTCCGCCTACGAGGTGGACACGAAGGTGGAGGAGCTGTTGTCCCAGTGGGAGGCCGTGCGCGGCACGCGCCCCCTGGTCGTCTTCACCGGAGACCATGGCGAGGAGTTCCGCGAGCACGGCCGCGTCGGCCACGCCAGCGACGTCACCGAGCTGCAGCTGCATGTGCCCATGCTCGTCTTCGATGAGCGCCTGCCGCCGGGCCAGGTCGAGGCCGTCACCGGCCACATCGACCTCGTGCCCACGCTGTTCGACCTGCTGGGGGACACGCACACGCCGGAGCAGCTGGGGGATGGGATTCCGATGAGCCGTCCGGACCCTCGGCGCTACCTGCTCACCACCATCGGCTGGGAGCCGCGCTACGCGCTCATCGGGCGTGAGCTGAAGGTGCGCTTCGGCGCGGGCCTGCCCGGCACCGAGCTGAGTGACTTGTGGGACCGCCCGCTGCCAGATGCGCAGGAGCGCTTCGCGGCCGAGGCGCCGCGAATCCTCCGCAGGCTGCGCGGCGGTGGCGCCCAGAGCGAGGCCTCCGAGCCCACGCCCCGGCCCGTCCCCACGGGGGCTCCCGCAACCGCGACCCAGCCGCCACGCTGAGACACGCGTCCGTGACTCAGAAGCGGGCGCGGGCACCGAGCGCGAGCGAGAACAGGCCCAGCTTCACGGTGTCCGGGTTCCGGAGGAACTGGACGATGCGGTAGTCCGTGGCGACCAGCTCGTAGTACCCCTCGAGCCGCTCGAAGCCGAGCACCTTCGCCGGCCGCCCCACGCCCCCACCCAGCAGGAACGCCGGGCGCAGCGCCGTCTTGAACCAGTAGTAGCCCGACTCGTACCGGTCCGGCAGCGTCAGGTAGAAGTCGTCGCCGAATGTGTAGCTGAACGCCGCGCCCAGGGTGAGCGGACGGAGGTCCCACTCCCCGTGGCGTACCCGGAACGGATGCCACTGCGCCTTGAGCGTCAGCGTCACGAAGTCCGAGCCCGCCACCGCCTGCGGCGCCCAGCCCACGAGCACCTCCAGGTCCACCTGCTCGTCCAGGAACGCCCACCCGGGCCCCGCCGCGAGCATCCCGATGGAGCCCGCGAACTGCACGGCCGCATGGTCCGGCACGTACCACGGCGCCCCCTTCGACTCGGAGGCGTCCTCGAGCAGCTCCTGCTCCTCCGCGCGCGCCGAGGACGCCGCCAGGAGCAGCGACGCCAGCAGTCCTCCCGCGAGCCCCGGGCGCGACATCAGAAGAAGACCTGTTCGACATCCACCGACGGCCCCTCGACGGAGACCAGCAGGTAGCTGCGGATGTCGAGCGCGTCGGTGACGAAGTAGCGCACGCCCTGTCGCTCATCGCTCTGGAAGCGGTGGGCGTGGCCGTGGAAGGACACCGTCACGCCCCGCTCCGACTGGAGCTCCTCGATGGGTCCCGTCAGCGCCGGGTCGAAGTCCGGATGCCCGGGCGCCACGTGCGAGAAGGTGAAGAGGTGGCCGTCCGGCGGAGCATCAGCGAGCGCCTGCCCGAGCCTGGCCAGGTCCGGCACGTCGCCGGGGAAGTCGTACTCACGGGAGTTCGAGTCGAACAGGACGAACCGGCTGCCGCCATGCTCGAAGGACAGGAACGTCGGACCGAAGCGGGCCAGGAACAGCTCCGTCCCCTTGCCCACCATGTCGTGGTTGCCGATGACCGCCATCGTGGGGACCGACGCGTCGCTGAGCAGCTTCGATACCCACTTGTACTCGTCCGCCGAGCCGAACTCCGTCAGGTCCCCCATCTGCACGGCGAAGTCCACGTCCCGCCGTGCCAGGTCCCGCACCGCCGCTTCCGAGGAGCCCTGGAAGATGCCGATGTCCCCAATCACCGCGAAGCGGAAGGGCCCCGAGCTCATCCGCTGCTGGAGCCGCTCCACGGCCCGCGCATTCGAGTCCCGCTCGCCCCCGCGAACCTCGTACGGGTGCATCTCGAACGCGCCACAGCCCGAGAGGAGCAGCAGCGATGGGAGCCAGGGTCTCACGACCCTCGGAACTAACGACCCGATGCCACCTCTTCAACCCTTGGATTCGCCCGGGCCGCTCCCAAGACACAATGGCTCATGTCGACCATCACCTGACCGACAGTCACCGTCATCGCAACACGCACTCCGGGCCGTTGCCCCTGTCGTCGGGACTCAGGCCGCGAGCGCCTTGGCGCCGTCCCAGTCCTCCACCTCGTAGAGGAAGCGCGAGCCCTTCACGAGCTTGCGGTTGGCGGAGGTGCTCTGCACGAAGACGACGTACTTCTCCAGGCTCGCGGGCCGGATGCGCACCGTCTCTCCCGGGGGCAGGCCGAGCATCTCCCGCGCGCGCTCGCCGCTGAAGAAGTCCCCCGTCTTGCGGTCCATGAGGATGACCTCCTTGTGGCCCTGGATGGTCTCCGTCTTGGTGAACTCGTAGAAGCCCCTGCCCGTCTTGAAGCCCAGGCCGTTCTCCTGGACGAAGGTCTTGATGGGCATGTCCGCGTCCACCTCCAGCGACTGGAAGCGGCCGGGAGGCACGGCGCGCAGGTCCGCCTCGCCGTAGACGGACGTGGGCGCGCGCCCGAGCATGGTGCTGAACAGGCCGCTCAGGCTCCGGCTCATGCGGCCCTCGCGGGAGACCTCCGCCTCGTAGGCCTGGAGCTGGGCGTCCGACGCCTGCTTGTAGCAGACGGCCAGCAGCATGTCGGTGACGTGGGAGAACTGGTCCAGGCTCAGGTGGAAGCCGCCCGACTTCTGGGCCAGCTCCCGGTAGAACGGCGTCGCGTGGCGGCGCGCCAGGGCCTGGACCCCGTACACGGGGATGCCCAGCCTACCCAGCGCGTCCACCTCCTTGCGCCAGTCCAGCCGCTTCGGATTGTCCGAGGGCGCGTGCGGCACGTCATCGCCAATCAACACGAAGGCGTGCTTGTAGCCCGCGGTCCATGAGAGGGATTGCGCCTCGTGCAGCACCAGCTCGTAACACTCCGGCGCGTCGCCGCCGCCCGTCTGCCCCACCTTGTCCACGAACCGCACCACCGCGTTCACGTCGTCCGTGAGGTCCAGAATCTTCGTCACGTACGTCGAGCGCGCGTCGCAGTAGTCGCCGTGCGCGATGACGCCGATGCGGATGCCCGGAATCTCCTTCATCAGCCGGGACACCGTTCCGTGCAGCTTCTTTCGGACCTGCGCGAGACAGGGATACATGCTGCCGGTGGTATCGAAGCTGAAGACAATCTCGACGCGATTATCGACGACGGACTTGCCCATTTCTTGGCTCCCCTCGTGTGCCGTGACGAGAGGAAGAATACGGGGTGGGTCTGACATTTTCGGGGCGCCGCAAGGGCCTACGTGAGGGGTGGTTCCGAGGCGCTTTCCGACAGTCCTTGCGGGCTTCGAGGGGCCGTGCTGAAAAGCGCGCCACAGCCCCTGCCTGGGGCCCGGGGAGGACCTTGGTGGAGATCCAGAAGCCCTACCTGTTGTTCCTGGGGGATGTCCCCGACCAGCTCGCGGCGAAGACGGCGCACGGCATCGTCGACTGGCGGCCGGACTGGTGCGTGGGGCAGCTGCGGCTGCCGGGCTGCAAGGCGGACTGTGGCCTCGAGGACCTGGACATCGCGCAGGCGAAGGCCAAGGGCGCCCGGACGCTCATCGTCGGCGTGGCCAACGCGGGCGGAGTGCTGCCGGAGCACTGGGTGAGCAAGCTGGTGGATGCGCTGGACGCGGGGATGGACGTCGCCACGGGGCTGCACAAGAGGCTGTCCTCGTTCCCCGCCATCGCCGAGGCGGCCCGACGCAACGGCCGCGCGCTGCACGACGTGCGCATTCCCGACCAGGACTTCGCCACGGGCAAGGGCACCAAGCGTCAGGGATTGCGCCTGTTGACGGTGGGCACGGACTGCTCGGTGGGAAAGAAATACACCGTGCTCGCGCTGGAGAAGGAGATGCGGGCGCGTGGCCTGAAGGCGGACTTCCGGGCCACGGGACAGACGGGCATCTTCATCTCGGGTCGGGGCGTGGCCATCGACGCGGTGGTGTCCGACTTCGTCGCGGGCGCGGCCGAGTGGCTGTCCCCCGCCAACGACGCGGACCACTGGGACCTGGTGGAGGGACAGGGTTCGCTGTTCCATCCCTCGTTCGCGGGCGTGACGCTGGGGCTGCTGCATGGCGCGCAGCCGGATGCCTTCATCGTCTGTCACGAGCCCACGCGCACCAAGATGCGTGGCGTCCAGCACGCGCTGCCCTCGATTCAAGCCGTCATCGAGCGCACCGTGCTGGAGGGACAGCTCACCAACCCCGCCATCCAGTGCACGGGGCTGGCCATCAACACCGAGCACCTGGACGAAGCCGAGGCCCTGGCGCTGATGGAGCGCACCGGGCGCGAGCACGGGCTGCCCTGCGTGGACCCCATCCGCACCGGTGTCGGGCCGCTCGTCGACGAGCTCTCACGCCGCTTCCCCGTCCGGAGCTGAAGGCCCATGCGCAAGCTCACCGTCCGACACGAGAGCTGGCCCATCGCCGGCAGCTTCACCATCTCCCGGGGCTCGAAGACGAGCGCCGAGGTGGTGGTCGTCACGCTGGAGGAAGGCGGCGCCGTGGGGCGCGGCGAGTGTGTGCCCTATGCCCGCTATGGCGAAACGGTGCCGGGTGTCCTGAAGGCGCTGGAGGCCGCGCGGGCGCGCATCGAGGGAGGGCTGTCCCGGGAGGAGGTTTCCGAGGTGCTCGAGCCCAAGGCCGCGCGCAACGCGCTGGACTGCGCCCTGTGGGACTTGGAGGCGAAGCGGACCGGCAGGCCCGTCTGGGCGCTGCTGGGGATGCCCGAGCCCCGGCCGCTCGTCACCGCGTACACGCTGAGCCTGGACACGGCGGATGCCATGGGCCGGGCCGCGGTGAAGTCCGCGCACCGACCGCTGCTCAAGGTGAAGCTCGGGCGCGGGAGCACCGAGGACCTGGAGCGCCTCAGGGCCATCCGTGAGGGTGCCCCGGCCAGCCGGCTCATCGTGGACGCCAACGAAGGCTGGAGCCCCGCGGAGCTGCCCGGCCTGCTGGATGCGTGCGCGAAGCTGGGGGTGGTGATGGTGGAGCAGCCCCTGCCCGCCTCGGACGACGAGGCCCTGCGGGGCCTGGGGCGCCCGGTGGCCGTGTGCGCCGACGAGTCCGCGCATGACCGGCACGGGCTGGCGGCGCTCGTGGGCAAGTACGACGCGCTCAACATCAAGCTCGACAAGACGGGAGGGCTCACCGAGGCCCTGGCCCTGGCCCGGGACGCGCGAGGGCACGGGCTGCAGCTCATGGTGGGCTGCATGGTGGCCACGTCCCTGTCCATGGCCCCCGCGGCCCTGGTGGCCCAGGACGCGGAGGTGGTGGACCTGGACGGTCCCCTGCTGCTGGCGAAGGACCGCGAGCCGGGCCTGCACTTCGAGGGCAACACCCTGTTCTGGCCGCCCCGGGAGTTGTGGGGCTGAAGGCCCGGGTGGGGCTTCGTCGTCCCGATGGCACCCGACGACAAGGGCCTCTTGCCCTGGGCGGGCCGGAAGCACAGCATGCGCGGCCACCGTGTCCGTGAACGCCACCCGCCCGAGTCCCCACCACACGTATACCGAGCGCCGCGCCGCCGCCCAGGCGGAGCTGTCCGTCCTGGACCGCATCAGCGCCCGCTACGCCAACCTGCGCACCGTGGCCGTCCTCGCCGCGGCCATCATCTCGGGCCTCATCCTCACCGGACGCCTGCCGAAGACGTGGTGGTGGGGCGCGCTCGGCTTCGTCGTCGTCTTCATCATCCTCGCCGTCATGCACCACCAGGTGTTCCGTCGCGAGGAGCGCCAGCGGCTCTATGTGACGCTCAACGAGCGGGGCCTGGCGCGCCTGGGGCACGGCTGGCACGAGTTCACCGAGCAGGGCGAGCGCTTCGCCTCCCCCTCCCACCTCTACACGCCGGACCTGGACGTCTTCGGCCAGGGCAGCCTGTTCCAGCTCCTCAACGAGACGGCCACCCGCGCCGGTGAGGAGCGGCTCGCCGCGTGGCTGTCGTCCCCTGCCTCACGGGAGGTCGTCGAGGCCCGACAGGGCGCCGCCCAGGAGCTGGCCCCGCGCGTGGACTTCCGCCAGGACCTCTGCGTGGACGCGCGCACGGTGGCCAAGGAGAAGGCGGACCCCGCGCTCTTCATCCAATGGGCGGAAGCCGGCTCCTCGCTCGACTCCATCCGCTGGTCCCGTCCGCTGGCGGTGGTGCTGCCCTTCGTGACGCTCGCGCTCTTCGTCCTGGGCGAGGTGGGCGTGATTCCCGGCGCATCCGTCTGGGCGGGCCTCATCGCACAGCTCGCGCTGGCCGCCGCCACCCGCAAGACGCTCAAGCGGATGGACGACAACGTGGAGAAGGGCGAGCGGGGCTTCGCGCGGTATGCCCCCCTCTTCGAGCGCATCGAGAGCCAGCGCTTCGAGCATCCCCTGCTGCGCCAGCTCCAGGCGGGCCTCCAACAGCAGGGCGAGCCGCCGGTGTCCTCGCACTTCCGTCGCTTCAGCCAGCTCTTCTCGCTCATCGAGTTCAAGCGGCACCAGTTCCACCCCATCGTGCACTGGCTCACCCTCTGGGACATCCACGCGCTGTTCGCGCTGGAGAACTGGCGCGAGAAGCACGGCACCCGCGTGCGGCACTGGTTCGAGGCGCTCGCGGAGCTGGAGGCCCTGTCCTGTGTCGCCGGGCTCGCGCATGACCGCCCCGCCTTCGCCTGGCCCACACTGGTGAAGGAGGGCCCCATCGTCGAGGCGACGAAGCTGGGACACCCGCTGCTGGACGCGCCCGTGCCCAACGACGTGTCCCTCCCGGGCCCCGCGCACGCGTTGATCATCACCGGCTCCAACATGAGCGGGAAGACGACGCTGATGCGCGCGGTGGGCGCCAACGTGGTGCTGGCGCTCGCCGGAGCGCCCGTGTCCGCCGCGTCGTTCCGCCTGTCACCGCTGCATGTGCTCACCAGCATGCGGGTGAAGGACTCGCTGGAGCGCGGCGTCTCGTACTTCTACGCGGAGGTGCAGCGCATCAAGGCCGTGCTGGACGCGGCGCGCGCAGCGAACGGCCAGGCCCTGTTCCTGCTCGACGAAATCCTGCTGGGCACCAACACGCGAGAGCGCCAGCTCGCCTCGCGCGAGGTGCTGCGCCTGCTGCTCGCCACGGGCGCCAGCGGCGCGGTGACGACGCATGACCTGTCGCTCACCTCGCTCGCCGAGGAGACCACGAACGCGAAGGTCCGCAACGTCCACTTCAGGGACCACCTGGAGGAGGGACAGATGGTGTTCGACTACACGCTGCGGGAAGGCGTGGTGGACACCACCAACGCGCTGCGCGTGCTGCGACTCGCCGGTGTCCCCGTGGACGACCCCGAGGCGCCCGAGCGTCGGGAGTAGGCCCGCTCCACCCCGCCGCCCGTTCTCCGGGCGCGCAGCCCCTGCTCGCCATCACCGCCTGCCCTGCGTCCGGCCCCTGTCTTCGAGTCCAATCCCTTCGTGAGGTGCTGAGCACCCGCTGGCGCGAATCATGTCGGACGAGCTCCGCCTCCGCGTGCCCATCGCACGACCGCTCCCGCGCCCGACCATCATCGGCTCACGTGGCGCTCGAGCCACGGTCCATGGAGGAACTGATGATGAACCACGCGCTCCACGCGGTCCTGTCCACCCTGTTCATGGCGACCCTCTTGCTGGCCCCGGCCAGCCGTGCGCAGCCCGTGGCCCTCACCTGCCCGGGCACCTTGAGGGTCAACTACGCGCCCGGGCTCTCGAACACCCCTCGGCTCATCACCGTCGACTCGAAGGCGCTCTACGGCCCCTGCACGGGGCTCCCCCTGGGGCTCGTGTCCGCGAGTCTCGATACGTTCGCGCAGACCCCACTTTCGTGTGGCCTGCTCGAGAACGGAAACCTGTCCCTCACACTGAAGTGGAACGACGGGACCTACAGCACGGGGCAGGGTCGAGCCCTCCTGCGCGCCGCGCCCCTGGGAGAGGTTGTCATCGCAACGGAGTCCACGGTGACCGAGGGCCGCTTCGTGGGCGCCACGGTGGTCGTCACCTCCACCCTGCTCCAGACGGACTTTCTCGCATGCTCGACGCCCCAGGGCGTCACCTCCGTCGCGGGCCCCTCCGTCCTCGTCATCACCCGCCTCTTCTGAGGTCCCCGAACGAAAACGGGCCCCGGGAAGCGCTTCCCCGGGGCCCGTGAACTTTCAGGAGCGTGCGGCGATTACTTCGCCAGTTCGATGAGCGCCGCGGCGCCCATGCCGCCACCGATGCACATGGTGACGACGCCGTAGCGGCCGTTGCGGCGCTTGAGCTCGCGCAGAATCGTCGCGACCAGCCGCGCACCGGACACGCCCAGCGGGTGACCCAGGGCGATGGCGCCCCCGTTCGGGTTCACCTTGTCCTCCGGGATGCCCAGCTCACGGATGCAGTACAGCGCCTGCGGAGCGAAGGCCTCGTTCAGCTCGAAGACGTCGATGTCCTTCACCTCGAGCTTGTTCTTCGCCAGGAGCTTGCGCACCGCGGGCACGGGGCCGATGCCCATGACCTCCGGAGGCACGCCCGCGACGGCGAAGTCCACGAAGTAGCCCAGCGGCTTGACGCCCAGCTCCTTCGCCTTCTCCTCGCTCATCACCACCGCCGCCGCCGCGCCGTCCGTCAGCGGCGACGCGTTGCCGGCCGTCACCACGCCCTTGGCGTTGAACGCCGGGCGCAGCTTGCCCAGGCCCTCGGCCGTCGTCTCCGGACGCAGGATGGTGTCCACCGACACCGTCACCGTCTGCGCGTTGCCCTCCTCGTCGTAGACGGTGGTGGTGACCGGGACGATCTCCTCCTTGAACTTCCCCGTCTCCCGAGCCGTCGCCGCGCGGCGCTGGCTCTCGGCGGCGAACTTGTCGGAGTCCGCACGCGACACGTTGTGCCGCGAGGCGATGTTCTCCGCCGTCACACCCATGGAGCTGTAGATCTCCGGGTGGTTCGCCATGATGTCCGGGTTGGCGCTGACCTTGTTGCCGCCCATGGGCACCATCGTCATGGACTCGGTGCCACCACCGATGCCCACCTGGATGTGGCCCGCCTGGATGGCCGCCGCAATCTGCGCGATGGCCTGCGTCCCGGACGAACAGAAGCGGTTGATGGTCATCGCCGGGACGTCAACCGGCAGACCCGCCAGCAGCGTGGCCTGACGCGCCACGTTCATGCCCTGCTCGGCCTCCGGCATGGCACAGCCCAGGACGACGTCCTCGACGTCCGACGGCTTCAGGCCGGGGACCTGCGCCACGGCCTCCTTGATGGCGACGGCCGCCAGGGTATCCGGCCGCGTGTCCTTGAACTCTCCCTTGTGCGCGCGGGTGAACGGCGTGCGGACCGCGCTGGCAATCACGACTCGACCAGGCATCTTGATGTCTCCTTGCCCGGGTAACACCCGGGCATGCAGCGAAATTTATGTCGTCGCCAATGAGTACCGGCCGGCCGTCAATTCCGCAGCGGCTTGCCCTTTTCGATCATGTGCGTCAGGCGGTCCTGGGTCTTCTCCTCGCCGCACAGGCTCAGGAAGGCCTCGGCCTCCAGTTCGAGCAGCTTCTCCTCGGTGACCAGCGCCGAGGTGCTGGTGTCGCCGCCGGTGAGCACGCGCGCCAGCTTCTGGCCGATCTTGCGGTCGTGCGCGCTGACCTGCCCGTTCATCTCCATGTCGTACAGCATCATGTCGATGGTGGCGTAGCCGCTGGGGCCGCCCAGCCGGAAGCGCGAGGGACGCGGCGCGCGGAAGCCCGCGTCCGCCATGCCCAGCACGCGCGCCTTCGCGTCCGACAGGAGGAAGTCGCGGTTGGCGCTGATGCCGTCCGCCTGCGAGAGGAAGCCCGCCTCGCGCGCCTCCTCGGCGCTGGTGGCGACCTTCGCCGTGCCGATGGACAGGAACACCTTCTTGAGGAAGGGGAACGGATCGAAGTCCTTGTCCGTGGAGTATGCGCCGTAGACGTTGCGCAAGAGCTGCATGTTGCCGCCGCCGCCGGGGATGAGGCCCACGCCCACCTCGACGAGGCCCATGTACAGCTCGGCGCTCGCCTGCACCGCGTTGCCGCCCATGGTCACCTCGGCGCCGCCGCCGAGCGTGAGGTTGAAGGGCGCCGTCACCACCGGCACCGGGCTGTAGCGCATGCGCTGGTTGGCCGCCTGGAACGACGTCACCAACTTGCGGATGTCCTCGTACTGGCCGCTCTTCGCCGCCCACACCAGCGCGACGATGTTCGCGCCCGCGGAGAAGTTGGCGCCGTCGTTGCCGATGACGAGGCCCTTGAAGTTCTTCTCCGTCTCGTCCAGCGCCGTGTGCATCATCTCGATGATCTGGTCATCGATGGAGTTCATCTTCGTGTGGAACTCCAGCAGCGTGGCGCCGTCGCCCAGGTCCCACAGGGTGGCGGAGTCGTTGCCGGCGACCTTCTTGTTGCCGCGCTTGAGGTACTCCACGCGCTGGGTGCGCGCGTTCTCCGGCACCACCTTCACGGACTTCGTGGGGATGTCCCAGTACGTGTCCTTGCCGCCCTCCACGCCGTAGAAGGACTCGCGGCCCGTGGCCAGCATGTCCTCCACCCACTTCGCCGGCTTGAGGCCCAGCTCCTTCATCCGCGCGACGCCCTTCTTCACGCCGTACGCGTCCCAGACCTCGAAGGGGCCCAGGTCCCACCCGAAGCCCCAGCGCACGCCGCGGTCCACGTTGACCACGTCGTCGGCAATCTCGGGGATGCGGCGGCTGGTGTACGCCAGCACGTCCAGCGTCACCTGCTCGGCGAACTTCGCGGCCTTGTCCGTGCCGTTCATGACGACGGCGACGCGCTCCTTGACGTTCTCCACCTCGCGGGCGGCGCCCAGCGACTCGAAGCGCACCTTGCCCTGCGGGCGGTACTCGAGCGTCTTCAGGTCGAGCGCGAGGATCTCCTTGCCGCCGGAGCTCTTGTCCTTCTTGTAGAAGCCGCCGCCGCTCTTGTCGCCCAGCATCCCCTTCTCCACCATCTTCTGGAGGAAGCCGGGGATGGCGAAGACCTCACGCTCCTCGTCCTGGGTCAGCGTGTCGTAACAGTTCTTCGACACGTGGACGAAGGTGTCCAGGCCGACGATGTCCGCGGTGCGGAACACGGCCGACTTGGGGCGCCCCATGGCCGGGCCGAAGATCTTGTCCACCTCCTCGATGGACAGCTCCGCGGGGCCCATGGCCGCGATGGTGCGCATCATCCCGTACACGCCGATGCGGTTCGCGATGAAGTTGGTGGTGTCCTTGCCGTAGACGATGCCCTTGCCGAGCACCTCTTCGCCAAAGCGGTGGATGGCCTTCATCACCGCCGGGTCCGTGTCCTTGCCGGCCACGAGCTCCAGGAGCTTCATGTAGCGGACCGGGTTGAAGAAGTGCGTGACGAGGAAGTTCTTCTTGAAGGCCTCGCCCCGGCCCTCGGTCATCCCGACAATCGACATGCCGGAGGTGTTCGAGGAGATGATGGCGTCCTTGCGGGCGTGCTGCTCCACCTTGGCGAAGAGCGCCTGCTTGACGGCCAGGTCCTCCTTCACCACCTCGATGACCCAGTCGCACTCGGAGATGCGCGACAGGTCGTCCTCGAAGTTGCCCACCTCGATGGCGGTGAACACCTGCTCGGACATGATGGGGCTGGGCTTCTGCTTGCGCATGTTGGCCAGCGCCCCGAGGGCGAACTTGTTGCGGAAGGCCTTGGTCGAGGTGTCCTCGCCCGGTGCGGCCTTCGGCGGAACGATGTCCAGGAGGAGCGCGCGCACGCCCGAGTTGGCCAGATGGGCGGCGATGCCGCTGCCCATCACTCCGGCGCCCAGCACAGCTACCTTGCGGATCCGCGTCGTCATTGGGGAAGGCTCCCTTGCTCTTGTGGGAAGGAGGGGACTGCACAAATGTAGGCGATTGACCCGAAAGTCAATCGGTTCAGCGGGTGGGAGCACTCGCCACCCGGCGCGCCAGGGACTACAAACCGGACCTCCATGGCTCGCCCCGACCCGCACTCGTACAACGACAGCACGCAGCCCGAGACGGAAACCCTGGACTGGAGGGCCCGCGTCGACTTCCGCACGCGAAGGCTGCACGCCGAGGCCACCTTGACGCTGAAGGAAGCGTCCGCCGGTCCCCTCGACCTGGACACCCGGGACCTGGAGATTCTCAGAGTCGTAGACGGCAATGGTCGCCCCTTGCCCTACATGCTCGCGCCGCCCGAGCCGATCCTGGGGAGCAGGCTCCGCGTGGAGCTGCCCCAGGGCGTGCGCCAGCTCACGGTGCACTACCGCACGTCCCCCACCGCGAGCGCGCTGCAGTGGCTGACGCCCTCGCAGACGGCGGGCGGGCAGCACCCGTTCCTCTACAGCCAGTGCCAGGCCATCCACGCGCGCAGCCTGGTGCCGCTGCAGGACACGCCGCGCATCCGCATCCGCTACCGCGCGTCGCTGCGCGTGCCCAAGGCGCTCAAGGCGGTGATGGCCGCCAGCTTCGTCGGCCGCGAGGAGCACGGCGTGGAGGCGGAGGAGCACTACGAGATGCCGCAGCCGGTGCCCCCGTACCTGCTCGCCTTCGCGGTGGGCAGCCTCGCGCCGAAGGAGCTGGGGCCGCGCTCGCGGGTGTGGGCGGAGCCGGAGCTGCTCGAGGACGCGGCGGAGGAGTTCTCCGGCGTGGACGACATGCTGCGCGCCGCCGAGTCGCTCTTCGGGCCGTACGACTGGGAGCGCTTCGACCTGCTCACCATGCCTCCGTCGTTCCCGTACGGCGGCATGGAGAACCCGAGGCTGACGTTCCTCACGCCCACGCTGATTGCCGGCGACAAGAGCCTGGTCAACGTGGTGGCGCATGAGCTCGCGCACTCGTGGACGGGCAACCTCGTGACGAACGCGTCCGCGGAGCACTTCTGGCTCAACGAGGGCTTCACCGTGTTCGCCGAGCGCCGCATCCTGGAGGCGCTGGCGGGCAAGGAGGTGGCCGCGCTGCACGGGGCGCTGGGGCGCCGCGCGCTGGAAGAGGCGATGCACCACTTCCGCGAGCACCCGCACCTGACGGCGCTGCGCACGCACCTGACGGGCGTGGACCCGGACGAGGCCTTCTCCCAGATTCCGTACGAGAAGGGCTACCTGTTCCTGCGCGCGCTGGAGGACGCGGTGGGCCGCGAGACGTTCGACGGCTTCCTGCGCCGCTACCTGGCCACGTACCGCTTCCGCGCGCTCACCACCGAGGAGTTCATCGCCTTCACCGAGCGCGAGCTGCCCGGGGCCCTGGCCAAAGTGGACGCGGACGCGTACCTGCAGCGGCCCGGCATCCCCGGCGGCGCGCCCTCCCCTCGCTCCAGCCGGCTGGAGACGCTCCTGCGCCTGCGCGGCACCGTGCCGTCGAAGGACGCGGTGAAGGACTGGACGCCCGCGGAGTGGCAGCTCTTCCTGGAGTGGCTGCCGTCGGACGCGCCGCGGGACTTGTTCCGCCAGCTGGACGAGCGCTTCGAGCTGACGAAGAGCCGCAACTCGGAGGTGCTGGTGGCGTGGCTGGTGGCGGCCCTGCGCGCGGGCTGGGAGCCGGCGGTGGCGCGCACCGAGGTCTTCCTGGGCGAGGTGGGCCGCATGAAGTACCTCAAGCCCCTGTACGGCGTGCTCAGCGCGTCCCGCGAGCACAAGCCGCTGGCGCGCTCGCTCTTCCAGCAGCACCAGGAGCGCTACCACCCCATCGCCCGGCAGGGCGTGGAGCTCATCCTCTCCCGCGCCTGACGAAGGCGCGGGGAGGAGGACGACGGACTACTTCGCCGACTGCGCCTTCAGGCGCTTCTCGGAGAGGTCCAGGTACTTCTCGTCCATGTCGATGCCCACGTAGCGGCGGCCCAGCTTGAGGGCCGCCACGCCCGTGGTGCCGCTGCCGTTGAAGGGGTCGAGAATCAGCGCGTCCTCGGGGGTGCTCGCCTCGATGATGCGCTCCAGCAGGGCCACCGGCTTCTGCGTGGGGTGGCTGCCGTGGGCCTTCTCCTCACCGCCGCGCGGGACGGTGAGCGTCCACAGCCGGCCCTCGCCGTCGTCCGTGACTTCCGCGTCGCCGGAGGGAGGCAGCACCCACGCGTCGCGCATCTGCTTGCCGCCGTTGTCCGACTTCATCTTCTTGTAGTTGAAGACGTGCTGCAGCTTGCCGCCCGACTTCGGCGAGGCCCAGATGAGCAGCTCCGTCGAGTGGGTGAAGTAGCGGCAGGCCAGGTTCGGGCTGGCGTTGGGCTTGAACCAGGTGACGGTGTTGAGCAGCTTGTAGCCGAGCTTCTGCATGGCGAAGCCGGCGTTGAAGATGACGTGCTGGGTGCCGCTGACCCAGAGCGTGCCGGTGGGCTTGAGCAGCCGCTGGCAGGCCTCGAGCCACGCCGTGGTGAAGGCGTGGTCCTCCTCCACCCCGCGCGACACGTCCCAGTTGCCCTTCTTCACCGCGACGCGCTTGCCACCCTTGCAGGTGGTGCCGCCGTTGGAGAGGAAGTACGGCGGGTCGGCGAAGATCATGTCGAACGTCTGGGGCTCGAACCGGTTCAGGAGCTCCAGGCTGTCCCCGTGCAGGAGCGTCCAGGCGTCGCCCTTCGCGTGCACGCTCTCGTTGAGGGAGCGCCGGACAATCTTCAGGTCAGGGGCAGCAGCTTCAGCCAACATCACGCCTCCGTCGGACTCTTCGTCGTGGGACGCGGCGGAATGTGCGGTGACTTGAGTGCTACGTCTAATTTCTGGCCTGTAGCACCCTGAAATTTGACCCGGGGGGCTTGCCGTGGAAACGACTCGAGCAGGGCGGGAGCGCCTCCAGTGAGGCCCTCCGACACCCTGCTCGACGGTGCTGCGAATGGCTGTCACGCGGCGAGCGCGCGACGGCTGGAATCAGGCCTTGGCCTTCTTGCCCTTGGCGGCCGGGACGGCGATGGCGCCCTCGGCGGCGGCGGTCTCCGTGGGGTTCGCCGCGTACTTCTTGCGGAAGCGGTCGATACGGCCGGCCGTGTCCACGAGCTTGTACTTGCCCGTGAAGAAGGGGTGGCAGTTCGAGCAGATTTCCACCGAGAACGAGCCGCGGGTGGAGTGGGTCTCGACGATGTTGCCGCACGCGCAGGTGATGCGGGACGGCGGATAGACGGGATGCACTTCCGGCTTCATGACGCTCTCCAGGGTGCCTTGCCCCCAGCCGCCCACGGCAGGGAGGTCCGGCACTGTAATGGCCGGCGCTTATAACGGCGCGCCGACCGGGGCACAAGACCAGCGCGGCTCAGTGGGCCGCCGAGCCCGGGGGCTCGACACGTTCCACCGCCTTCTGGACGACCGGGTCCGCCGGTACGTCGCTGCCGAGCTGGATGTACGACAATAGATGCGTCCGGGCCGACGGCGTTGCGCCGCCCGCCAACGTCTTCTCCAGGGACTGGCGCCGGGTCTCCAGGCTGGCGACCGAGGCCTCGAGCGCCCGCTTCTGCGCCTCGTCCTTCATCTGGCCCAGCCGCTCCTTCGCCCGGGCGAGGTTCGTCTCGACGATGCGCAGGCTGTCGCGGGTGCGCTCGCGCTCGGAGACGTCCACGAAGCGACCGGGGCCGTCGATGGACAGCTCCAGCTTCGCGACCTGGCGGCCCCGCTCCCCCGGAGGCACCACGGTGGTCAGCCCCACGCGCTGGGCGATGCCGGAGCCCCGCCCCTCGTGCGACTGCATCACGAAGTCCACGCCCTCCAGCTCACCGGCGAGCTGGAGCAGGTCGTTGTAGGGCACGGCGGCCAGCAGGATGACCAGGTCCACCTTCTGCTCGCGCAGGCGCTTCACCTCGGCGGTGACGGCGGGGAGCACGGGCAGCCCCTGGCGCTGGACGGCCGCGGCCTTGCCCTGGGCGAAGGGCTCCATGGGCTCCGGGCGCTCGGTGGCGGGCGAGGCGCCCACGAGGCCCACCTTGAGGCCCCCCACCTGCGTCACCATCGACGCGGGGAACAGCAGCTTGCCCTGCGCGTCCGCGAGGTTCGCGGACAAAAGCTTCAGCTTCGACTTGCGCGACTGCTTGAGCAGGAAGTCCACGCCCAGCGACAAATCGCGCGTGCCCACGGCCATGGCGGTGGTGCCCTGCGCGTTCATCTGCGCGAACACCAGCTCGGCGCGTGCGCGGGCATCCGGGGCCTCACCGCTGTCCCGGCTCTTGAAGAGCGCGTTGCCCGCGTCCAACACGAGGACCGGCACGCCCTTCGCGCGCTCCTTCTCTATCGTGACTTTTCTTCTGGCCAGACCGCCAGACGGGTTGTGTCGTCAACCACAGGGGGCGACTTCGCCCCCGTTGTCTCCGGTGAAGAGGAGCACGAGCTGCTTGGGCGCGGCCCCCGCGACGAGCGGGAACACCAGCGCGGCCAGCAGGGCGAGCCCGGGCAGGCGGAGGCTCACTTCTTGCCCCCCTTCTTCGCGGGCGCCTTCGCCTTGTCCAGCTCGGCGATGCGCTCCTTGGCCGTCTTGGCGGCGGCGGACTTGGGGTAGCTCTTCACCAGCTCCTCGAGCGCCAGGCGCGACTCGTCCTTCATCTTGAGCTGGGCGAAGCACTCCGAGGAGCGCAGGTACGCATCCGGCGCGGAGGGCGTCTTCGGGTGGTCCTGCACCACCTTGCCGTACTCGAAGAGGGCCTCGCGGCACTTGGACTCGGAGAAGTACGTCTCGCCCAGGCCGTAGTGGGCCTCGCCCACGAGCGCGTCCTTGGCCCACTTCTTCATCAGCTCGTTGAAGAGCTGGCGCGCCACGAGCAGTTCGCCGGCCTTGGCGCGCTCCTGCGCGAGCGCGAGGAAGTCCTTGGGGTTGGTGGGGCGCTGGAGCTCCTCGGCCTTCTTCTTGGCCTCGGCCTCCTTCACGGCGGCGGCGCCCTGCATGGCGAGCAGCTTCTGGTCCTGGGCGCCGAGCGCCGTCTCCAGCTCGGTGATTTTATGGAGGTAGGTCTCCACCTGGCCGCGCAGCTGGGACAGGTCCTCCATCGTCTTCTGGAGCTGGATGCCGATGTCCGCGTCCTTGCGGCGCGCGGCGGTGTCCAGGCCGTCCAGGGCCTTGGTGACCTCGGCGACCTTCTCGTCGATCTTCGGCAGGACGATGGCGAGCTGCGCGCGCGCCTCCTTCAACTCCGTCTGCATCTGCGCGGAGTCGGTGCCGAGACGGTCGACCTTCGCCTCGAGGGCGCGGCCGCGGTCCGCGGGATAGAAACAGCCAGGGAGCGCTACCAGCAGCGCGAACAGGACGAGCCTTCGCATGGGGCCGGCATCTTAGGGCCAAATCGGCGCGTCGTCCGGACTTCTCGCCAAGGGGGCGGCTAGCGGGGCCCGCCCAGGGGCTCCAGGCGGCCGGCCGCGTGCGCGCACGCCACCCGCAGGCGGCTGGGGTTGAGGAAGAAGGGCACCGGCCGGGCGCGGCCCTCCTCCAGGGCGACCAGGGCGCGGCGGTACTCGGAGGCCGCCTCGAGGGGGCGGCGGCACTGCTCCAAGAGCAGGGCCAGCAGGTAGCGGGCGGCCGCATGGTCGGGGTCCAGTTGGAGGCACTGGCGCAGGTCCCGCTCCGCCACCGCGTCCGACACGCCCGACGCGGCGCCGTCCAGCACGCACGCGAAGAGCAGGTCCGCCTCGGCGAAGGCGGGCGCCAGCGCAGGGGCCTCGAGCGGGGTCGCCGAGGAGGACGGCGCCGTGCCCCGGGAGGGCCCCTTGGAAGGTCCCGTCGGGACGGAGGCGGGCGGGCCTCGCGTCGGCTCCACGAGCGCCAGGCGCTCGGCGTCGCTCCGGACGTGGAAGAACGCCGACTCCGTGCGGACCACGCGCAGGGTGGGCGGCACCTGGAGCAGCGGCTCCGAGGACGACAGCACCAGCGTGCCCCCGGGCGCGAGGCTCTCCGCCAGCGTGGCGACGGTCCGGTGGAAGGACTCCACCGTGAAGTAGATGAGGACGTTGCGGCAGAAGATGACGTCGAAGCCGCGCTCGGCCGGGGCCCGGGGATAGGGCACGTCCATCAGGTTGTGGACCTGGAAGCTGGCCCGCTCGCGAAGCCCGCCCACCAGCGCCAGGCGCGAGCCCGTCGACACGAAGTAGCGCTCCCGGAGCGCGGGCGGCACCCGACGCAGCTGCTCCCCGGAGAAGGAGAGCCCGCGCGCGCGCCGCAGCGCCGCCTCCGAGATGTCCGTGCCCAGCACGGTGCTCCCGGGGCTCGCGCCCGCCTCGGCCAGCAGGACGAGCAGCGTGGCCACCTCCTCGCCCGTCGAGCACCCCGCGCTCCACACCCGCAGGGGCCCTCCCCTCGCCCGCTCCACCAGCGGCCCGAGCACGTGCTCGCGGAAGTCGGTGAGCTGCACCTCGTCCCGGAAGAGGTCCGTCTTGTTCACCACCACCGCGGAGATGAGCCCCTCCAGCTCCGCGGCGCCCGTGGGCGACTTGAGGAACGCCAGGTACTGGTGCGGCGTCAGCCCGCGACACCGCTCCGTCAGCCGGTCATCCAGCCGACGAATCTGGGGCCCGCTCAAGGCCATGCCCGTACGCGCCGTGAGGAAGGCGCGCACGAAAGCCCATGGCGCGCTCGGAGCACGCACCGCCAGCTCAGCGCCCCACGGCCAACGACTCACCCCGCGCCAGCCGCGACAGCGTCGCCGCGACCTCGTCGCCGTGGATGAGGTGGTCCACCGCCTTGCGCTCCACCGCCGCGCCCGGCATGCCGAACACCACGCAGGACTCCTCGTTCTGCGCCAGCGTCAGCCCTCCGGCCTGACGGATGGCCAGCAGCCCCTCCGCGCCGTCCGCGCCCATGCCCGTCAGCACCAGGCCCACCGCGCGCCGGCCGTAGGTCCGGGCCGCGCTCTCCAGCAGCGTCGTCCCGGAGGGCATGTGCCCGTCGCGCTCCACGCCCGCCTTGAGCGCCACCCGTCCCCGGAAGGGAATCATGGTGTGCTGCCCCGGCGGCGCGATGAGCACGTGGCCCGGCATCAACGGCTCGCCGTCCTGCGCCAGCCGCACCTTGAGCCGGCTGGTGTTGCCCAGCCACCCCGCCAGCGACTCGGCGAAGGCGGCGTTGATGTGCTGGACGATGACGATGGGCGCGGGGAAGTCCGCCGGCAGCTCCGACAGCATCCGGCACAGCACCTGCGGCCCGCCCGTGCTCGCGGCCACCACCACCACGCCCATGGACACGGCGGGCAGCACCGACGTCGTCACCCGGGGCGGGGTGATGCCCTTCTGGGGACGGCGCAGGTGGCGGATGACGCGCACCGAGGAGAGCAGCTTGATCTCCCGCACCAGGTTCCAGGCCTCGGGGCCGGCGTCGATGGCGGGCTTGATCTGCAGCGCGAGCGCGCCCAGCTCCAGCGCCCGGTACGTCAGCTCCGGCGCCTGCGAGCGGGGGTCCGCCGTCAGCACCAGGATGGGCGTGGGGCACTCGGCCATGATGTGCTCGGTGGCCGTCAACCCATCCATGACGGGCATGTCCACGTCCATGGTGATGACGTGGGGCCGCAGCTCCTTGGTCATCTCCACGGCCTGCTTGCCGTCCGCGCACGAGCCGACCACCTCGATGTCGGGGTCCTTGCTCAACGCCTCGCAGATGAGCTGTCGGCAGATGAGTGAGTCATCGACCACCAGCACCGACACTTTCTTGCCCATGCCCTGTCCATACCCCGTGCGCGAGGCGCCGAGTATAGCCAATGCTCCGTCCTGTCCTCAGGAGGTTGAGCGGGGGCCCTCAGGACAACAGTCGCCCCACCACATCCACCAGGTCCTGGCGCACCAGGTCCCCCTTGGTGACGTAGGCGTCCGCCCCCGCCGCCAGCCCACGCCGCCGGTCATCCTCTCCACCACGGGTGGTGAGGATGACGACGGGCAGCCTCGGCCGGGCGGAAAGTTCCTTCAGCCGGCGGGTCAGCGCCAGGCCGTCCATGCCCGGCATCTCCAGGTCGGTCACCACCAGGTCCACCGGGGTGCCCTCCAGGACGTCCAGCGCGTCCGCCCCGTCGGCGGCCATGACGGTGTCATATCCCACCGCCTCCAGGAGGTTGGAGATGAGCTCCCGGGTGAGGGGGGAGTCGTCCACGACGAGGATGCGCCGGCGCCGTGACTCCGTCTCCGGGGCCGACGAGCGGGGCAGCTTCAGCGGGGACGTCCCGTGGGCGCTGGCGGTGAGGTAGGCCGCCGACAGCACCATGGCGAGCCGGCCGTCCGCCAGGGAGGTCGCGCCCGTGAGGTGGCCGAAGCGGGCCAGCACGCCGCGCAGGGGGAGGATGGCCTGGACGCGCTCCTCGAGCACGCGGTCCACGACGACGGCGGCGGCGCCGCTCTGGCTGCGGACCACCAGGACGAGCTCCCCCTCCCGGACCTCGCGCTCCGGGGACAGGCCGAGCAGCGAGCCCAGGGACGCCAGCGGCAGCACGCGGCCCTCCACGAGCAGCGCGGGCCGGCCCGCCACCTCGCACAGGTGCAGGGGCTCCACCTTGAGGGCGCGCGAGACGTGGGTGGCGCTCAAGGCGAGCGTCTCCGTGCCCACCTGGACGAAGAGCAGCGGCGCGACGGTGAGGGACACGGGGACGCGCAGCTCGAAGATGGTGCCCCAGCCGGGCGCGGACTCGACGCCCACGTCGCCCCCCAGGCCCTGGATGGAGGCGCGCACGGCGTCCAGGCCCACGCCCCGACCCGACAGGTCCGTGACGACCTCCCGGGAGGTGAAGCCCGGCAGGAAGATGAGCTCGCGGGTGGCGGCGTCGGACAGCGCGTTGGCGGCGCTCTCGTCCAGGACACCCCGGCGCACGGCCACGCGGCGCAGCTCCACGGGGTCCAGCCCCATGCCGTCGTCCTCGACGCGCAGGATGATGCGGCTGCCCTCGCGCGCGGCGCGCAGGGTGAGACAGCCCCGGGGATGCTTGCCGGAGGTGACGCGGTCCACGCGCGTCTCCAGGCCGTGGTCCAGGGCGTTGCGCACCAGGTGCATCAGCGGCTCGCGCAAGGCCTCCACCACCGCCCGGTCCGCGCGGGTGTCCTCGCCGTCGACGACGAGCTCCACCTCCTTGCCCAGCGTGCGCGACAGGTCTCGCACCATGCGCGGATAGGGCTCGAAGAGGACGGACAGGGGGAGCATGCGCAGGCCCTGGACCTCCTCGACGACCATTCCCAGGTCGCGGAGCTCTTCGTTGGAGAGCAGCTTGGACTCGCGATGGAGGTCCGCGGCCAGCTCCTTGGCGGTGCCCAGCCGGGCCACCAGCGCGGCGGCGGCGGGGCCCAGGTCCTCGGCCTCGCGGGCCAGCTTTCCCAGCTCCCGGGCCAGGGCCAGGCGACGGGCGTTGGCGCGCTCCCGGCGACGGGCGACCTGGGCCAGGTTCGTCACCGCGCTGGTCAACAGGTCCAGGCTGGCCACGTCGATGCGGACCGCGTCCATGCGCGTCTCGGGCTGACGGGGCGACGTCGAGGTCCCCTGCCCTGGCGCGGCCACGCGAGGGCCCGGGGCAGGCGTGGGCGAGGGACTCGCGCCAGTCGCCCCTGTTGAGGGGCGGGCGGGGCTCGTCTCGGGACGTGGCGCGGAGGGCCAACCGCGATTCTGCGCGACGGTCGAGATGCCTCCCGTGGGAGGTGGGGCGCCACCGCGCAGTGGAGGCTCGGAGGGTGCCACCGTGGACACGCGGGTCATCCCCGTCCCTGAGACCCGCCAGAGCGGATTGCCACCGGGAGCCGTGCGCACCCCGCTGCGAGCAGGCCCTTCGGCGACACCTCCCTCCAGCCAGAGGGGCGCATCGGGGACGGCGCCTCCGCTTCGGGACGGGACGTCGGAAACGCGCGCCTCGCCGTGCGAGGCCCCATCGAGAGCATGCGCCTCGCCGCGAGGCGCGACGGTGAAAGCCGGGGCTAGGCTCCGCGCATCGGCATCCCTTCGGGACGCGGCATTGGCGGCAGGAGCATGGCTCCGCGCATCGCCTTCGCTTCGGGATGCGGCATCAGAAGCGTAGCTCCCGCTTCTTTCTCGCCCGTCACTTCGGGTTGCGGCATCGGCCGCAGCGGCCACTTCCTTCCCGCTCCCGTCATTTCGGGACGCGGCGTCGGCAGCAGTTGCCCCACTCCTCCCCCTCCCATCGCTTCGCGAGGAAGAGTCGGCCGCGTGCCCCCAGCTCCGTGAGTCATCGTCACTTCGAGACGAGGAGTGGGGACCCGAGGCCTCACCACCGACGTCGCCAGTCGCACCACGCGGCGCCCCGCCCCCCGACGCGGCGGCGATGGTCCGCGCCAACGACTCGGCCCCATCGACCCTCGCGCTCGAGGACGCCCCCGCGCCCTCTCCCGTCGGACCGTCCCGGGTCTCCGCGCGGGTACAGGCCTGGAGCCAGCCCACCAGCCGCACCACCTCGGGCGAGGACGCCGCGCCCGGCTGCGTCCCCGAGAGCAACAGCACCGCGTCAGCGGCGCTCAGGAGCGCATCCGCGGAGTCCGCGGACAAGGCATAGCGCCGGGGCTCCACGCAGCGGACGAGCTCCTCCATCTCGTGCACCAGCACGTTGATGTCGTCGAAGCCCATCATCCGGGCCTCGCCCTTGAGCCCGTGCAGCTCGCGCAGCGCACCCCGTCCCGCATCCGGGCTCGCCCCTGCTTCCAGCTCCATGAGTGCCCGGTTGATGCGCTCCAGGCGCACCGTCACCAGGTCCCGGAACTGCCTGAGCAGGCGCTCGCTCGGGTTCACCCGCCCTCCTCCCCTCGCAGCGTCTCCTGTCCAATCTGGAAGCGCTCCACCACCTCACTCAGGTCCCTCGCCAGCACGAGCAGGTCCGTGTTCGCGGTGCTCACCTGCTTGGTGGCGTTGAGGCTCTGCTGGGTGATGCGCAGGATGTCCGCCATCGTCTCCGCGAGCTGGTCGGTGCCCGTCTGCTGCTGCTGCGTGGCCAGCGAGATGCTCCGCACCGCGTCCGACGTCTTCCCCGCCAGCTTCGTGATCTGCCGCAGCGACTCCGACACCTGCTGCGCCAGCGTGGTCCCGGACTCCACCGCGCGCACGCCGCCCTCCGTCGCGGACACCGCCGCGGCCGAGGCCTCGCGCACCTCCTCGATGAGCCCTTCAATCTCCTTCGTGGACTCGAGCACGTTCTCCGCGAGCCTTCGCATCTCCGCGGCCACCAGCGAGAAGCCCCGCCCCACCTCCGCCGCCTTCGTCCCCTCCAGCTCCGCGTTCAGCGCCAGCAGGTCGGACTTGTCCGCCACGCCGTTGATGAACTCGACAATCTTGCCGATCTGCTGCACGCGCTTGTTCAGCCGAACCACCGAGGAGGCGATGGCGACGTTGTCCTGCTTCATGCGCTCCATCGAGCCCAGGAAGGACTCCGCGCTGCGCTGGCCCTGCTGCGCCGCGCCCAGCGTGCGCTGGGCAATCTGCGCCACCGAGCCCGCGTTCTCGGCGATCTGCCGCGCCGAGCGCGCCAGCTCCTCCGTCGTCGCGCTCGTCTGGTCCAGGGAGCTGGCCTGCTCGGTCGCACCCACCTCGTAGCGTCCAGAGGTGGTGAGGATCTCCTCCGTCGTCGCCGAAATCTGCGCCCCGGCGCGCTGGAGCTGGGACATCACGTCCGCCAGGTGCGTCCGCATGGTGGTGAAGGCCGCGGACACGTCCCAGATTTCATCCTCCGTCGGCACCACGCGAGGGCTGGCCAGGTCCCCCTCGGCGATGCGCCGCGCCTCGCTCGACAGCTCCCGCAGGGGCCGCCCCAGCAGCGTGCCGCCCAGGTACGCGGTGGTCAGCGCCAGCGCGAAGACGAGCAGCACCAGCGGCCCGCCCGACACGAGCGCCTCCACGCGAAGCCGCGAGGCCAGCTCCGCGCTCGGCGCAGCATGCGCCATGAGCTGCCGCAGCGCACGCTCTCCCAGCGCAGAGGAGAGCTGCACGGACAACACCGCCGGCGTCACCACCGAGATGAAGGCGAACGCCACCAGCCGCGCGCGAATCTCCGCCCGCCTCGGCATCGCCGCGATGAGCTGGCCGTGCGTCATGCCCAGCTCCGCCAGCCACAGCACCACCTTGCGCGAGCGCAGGATGACCAGGCAGTGCACCAGCAGCGCCGTCAGCGGACCGAACAAGAGTCCCAACCCGGCGATGCGCCGCGCCGCGTCCGCGTCCACGCCCGCCGTCCACCACACCGCGAAGCCCAACAGGGGCGTGGTGAACAGCCACAGCCCCAGCGAGCGCAGGAACGCCTCGTCCGGCCAGCGCGTCACCTCCGTCACCGCGGCCTTCAAGACCTCCGGCGTCGGAGCCACCCGCCCGAGCTCCAGCGCCCGCACCGTGCGCAGCCGCGCGAGCGACACCCACGCGCCCAGGATGATGGCCACCGCCCCCATCCCGCACGCCCACCGGACGAACAGCTCCATCCGGCCCGCCATCCCCGGCGCGTCGGAGAGCGTGAGCCAGGCGTAGTGCAGCCCGAACACCACGCCGACCAGGTTGGTCAGCGGCACGGGCAGCATCAGATGACGGGTGAAGGACGTCCGCCTGGAGCTCGCACGCGGGCTCATGCGTCCTCCCCGGCCACCACGTGGAAGCGCTCCACCACGCGCTTCAAATCCCTCGCCAGCGTGGACAGGTCCGCGTTGGCCACCGCCATCTGCTTGGTGGCCGCCGAGTTCTGCTCGGTGACGCGCAGGATGTCTCCCATCGCCGCGGCAAGCTGGTCGGTGCCCGTCTGCTGCTGCTGCGTGGCCAGCGAGATGCTGCGCACCGCGTGGGACGTCTGCCGCGCCAGCTCCAGGATGAGGCTCAGGCTCTCGTCCACCTCGGCCGCCAGCACCGTGCCCGCGTCCATGGCCTTCAGCCCCGCCTCCGTCGCCATCACCGCCGCGTTCGTCGCGTCGCGGATCTCCTCGATGAGGCCCTCAATCTCCTTCGTGGAGCGGATGACGTTCTCCGCGAGCCTGCGCATCTCCGCGGCCACCAGCGAGAAGCCCCGCCCCACCTCGCCCGCCTTCGTCCCCTCCAGCTCCGCGTTGAGCGCCAGCAGGTCGGATTTGTCGGCGATCTCGTTGATGAACTCCACCACCTTGCCAATCTGCTGCACGCGCTTGTTGAGCCGCACCACCGCGTCCGCGATGGCCTGGTTGTCCTGCTTCATGCGCTGCATGGCGCCCAGGAAGGCGGCCGCGCCGCGCTGGCCCGTCTGCGCGGCGGAGAACGTCGACTCGGCGATGGTGGACACCGACTCCGCGTTGCCGGCGATCTGCTGCGCCGAGCGCGCCAGCTCCTCCGTCGTCGCGCTCGTCACGTTGAGCGAGCTGGCCTGCTCGTCGGCGCCCGCCTCCTGCTCACCGGACGTCGCCACCAGCTGCTCGGTGGTGGTGGATATCTGAAGGCCCGCGCGGCGCAGCTGGGTGAGCGCCTGGCCGAGCTGCGCCTGCATCTGCGCGAAGGCCGCCGAGGTGGCCCACACCTCGTCCTCCGCTGGGATGACGCGCGGAGGCCGCAGGTCTCCCTGGGCGATGCGGGTTGCCTCCTCGGTGATGGCGCGCAGCGGCCCCGCGATGACGGTGCCGCCCAGGTGCGCCGTCAACAGCACCAGCACCGCCACCAGCCCCGCGACGGCCAACCCCCGCTCGTCGTCCACCCGCCGCACCGCCATGTCCCGCTCCTGGGGCGACTTCGCGCGCACCACCTCGTCCATGGCCCGCGAGGTGCCGGTGACGGTGGCGTCGAGGATGAAGAGCGAGGGGGTGAGCACCGCGATGGCGGTGAAGAGCACCATGTGCCGGCGCATGTGCAGCCGCCGGGGGGGCGCCGCCGCCACCACGTCCAGCGGGGACAGCCCCCGGGCCGCCACCAGCTCCACCGCCCGACGACAGCGCCGAATCACCAGCAGGTAGATGAGCAGCGCCGTCAGCGAGCCCAGACACGCGCCCACCAGGACGATTCGCGGCGCGAGCCCCAGCGACGCGTCCGTCCAGGGGATGAAGATGAACGCCACCACCAGCGCGCCCAACAACCAACTGCGCAGCGCGAAGGAGAAGACCCTGTCGGGGAAGGCCCGGGCCTCCAGCAGCGCCTGGCGCAGGTGCTCGGCGGAGGCGGGCAGCGCCCCCTCCCCCACCGCGTGCAGCACCCGCAGCGAGCGCCGCGCGTTGAGCCGCACCAGCCACAAGGACAGCGCCGTCACCACCACCACCAGCCCCAGGAAGCGCAGCCACGCCTCCCGGGGCAGCGCATCCGTCAGCAACCCGTGCAAGAGCGCCAGGCAGATGCCCACCGTGCTCGCCGGCATCACCGGCCGCGCCACCCAGAGCGCCAGCCCCCGCACGTCCGAAGGCCCCGTCACGCCGCGCCCCCCATCCGCCGCCGGAGGAACCGCTCGAAGTCCGCCAGCCCCAACAAGGGCCAGAGCACCCCGCGCGCCAGCACGAAGCCGCGCAGACAACCCCCCGACGCGCTCACCGCCACCGGCGGCGCGGTCAGCACCGGGTGCGCCTCCGCCTCGATTTCGAGCGCGTCCACGCCCACCGCCCCGCCCGACGTCGCCACCAGCACGCGCTGGGCGCCCGCGGACGCATGGAAGGCCAGCCGGGCCGAGGCCGCGTCCTCCTCCCCCGGCGAGGTGATGGAGAGCACCTCATGGGCCAGGAACGCGAGCCGATGCGGGCCCGCGTGACACAACAACATGCCCCGCACGGGGCCTGCCGGGGCCATGACTCAGGCGCCCTGGCTGAGGTGGTCGAAGAGCCCTTCGGGGTCGATGACGGCCACATCCCGGGGGCCGCTCTTGGCGGGGCCTCTCAGGTGGACCTGGACGCCCGCGGAGCCCAGGGGCTCGAGCGCTCCCGTCACCGGGGAGACGCCGGCCACCGTGGTCGCCGTCAGGGCGAGGGTGCCGCGCGGCAGGCGCACGAGGACGGCCCGCCGCGAGGACTGGCTGGCGCCGCCCACCAGCAGGCCCATGTCCACCACCGGGATGACCTCTCCCCGGTGGGCGAACACACCCAGCAGGTGGGCTGGAGCCCCCGGTACCCGCGTGAGCTCGGGGAAGGTGACGACCTCCGCCGCGCTGTCCGCGGGTACCGCGTACCAGCTGCTACCGCAGGCGAAGACGAGATAGGACTGACGCGCTTCCGGCTCGTGGACGGCCATGTGGCGCCAAGCCTACCTCAGCCTCCACTAGCGCTGGAACTCGACCCGGCGGTTCTCGCTCCACGCCTCTTCGGAGGAGGCGTTGTTCACCGGGCGCGTCTCACCGTAGCCCACCGTCGTGACGGTGTTGGACTTGATGCCCAGGTCCGTCAGGTAGCGCTTGACGGCCGCCGCGCGGCGGTTGGAGAGCTGGAGGTTGTACTCCTCCGTGCCGCGCTCGTCGGCGTGGCCCGCCAGGGTCAGCTTGCCCGCCTGGCCCGTCTTCAGGCAGTTGGCCAGGTCCGACAGGCGCTGCTGGGCCTCGGAGTCCAGCGAGGACTCGTTGAAGCCGAAGCGGATGGGGCTCCAGTCGCACTTGTCCGCGGAGGCCGTCACGCAGCGGCCGGCGCTGCACTCCTGGCCGTCACCGCAGTCGGAGTTGGACGCGCACGTGTCCGTGGGGACCTGGCAGCGGCCGCCCTGGCACTTGCCACCGGAGGGGCACGAGGAGTCGTCCTTGCACTGGGCCTCGGCGCACTTGCCGGCCTCGCAGATGCGGCCGTCACCGCACTGGTTGTCGACGGTGCACTCGGGCGGCTTGGGCGCGCACTTGTTGCCCTGGCAGGAGAAGCCCTCCTTGCAGTTGGCGTCGGTCGCGCACTCCTGGCACGTGCCCTGGACACAGACCTCGCCCTTCTCGGAGCAGGTCGAGTCGTCCTTGCAGTTGGGGTAGCTGGGGGGGCAGCCGGTCAGCACGGCCATGGCGAGGCCGAGACCCGCCCACAGAGAAATCCGACGCATCATTCCTCCCGAAATCATTGAAACGAAAGAAGCACCCGCAGGGGACGGGTAGTCGGGTCGCGTGTAGTCTCAGTCGCCGGGGTGAGTCAAAGCTTTTGTCCCTTTCGAGACACCCCTCCGCGCCCCGAAACCCTTGAATGTCCAAATATTTTCCGTGAGATTGTCGCTGTTGCCCGGGAGCGGCCGCGTGACGTGGTCCCCGGGCCGGGAGCGCCCCGCATGCCCGCATCCGTGCTCATCGTCGATGACGAGAAGAACATCCTGCTGACCCTGAGCCAGTCGTTGCAGCTTGCGGGATATCAGACACATCTGGCGGCCAGCGGGCAGGTGGCGCTCGACGTGGTGAGCGCGCGGCCGGTGGACGCGGTGTTGATGGACGTGAAGATGCCGGACATGGATGGGCTGACGGCGCTCGCCCGGCTCACGGAGCTGCGGCCCGAGCTGCCCGTCATCATGATGTCGGGGCACGGCACCATCGACACGGCGGTGAAGGCGACGCAGCTGGGGGCGCGCGACTTCCTGGAGAAGCCCATCGCGCGGGAGCGGCTGCTGGTCGCGCTGCGCAACGTGCTCAAGCACCAGGCGGCGATGGAGGAACTGCGCGAGCTGCGCGAGCAGCTGGGGCGCTACGACATGGTGGGCAGCGGCCCGGCCATGCAGCGCATCTTCTCGCTCATCCAGCGCACGGCGCCGTCCGAGGGACGGGTGCTCATCACCGGTGAGAACGGCACGGGCAAGGAGCTCATCGCCCGGGCGCTGCACCAGAACTCGCGGCGCAAGGCGTCGCCGTTCGTGAAGCTCAACTGCGCGGCGGTGCCGCACGAGCTCATCGAGAGCGAGCTGTTCGGCCACGAGAAGGGCGCGTTCACGGGGGCGGTGAGCGTGCGCCGCGGCAAGTTCGAGCTGGCGCACGAGGGGACCTTGTTCCTCGACGAGATTGGCGACATGCCGCCGGCCATGCAGGCCAAGCTGCTCAGGGTCCTCCAGGAGGGGGAACTGGAGCGGGTGGGCGGCGCGGAGACGCTCAAGGTGGACGTGCGCGTCATCGCCGCGACGAACAAGAACCTGGAGCAGGAGATTGGCGCGGGGCGCTTCCGGGAGGATTTGTACTACCGCATCAACGTCGTGCAGATTCACTCACCGCCCCTGCGTGAGCGGCGCGAGGACCTGCCGGACCTCATCGGCACCTTCCTGAGCGAGGCCTGCGCGAAGAACGGGCGGCGGCCGTTGACGCTGTCCCCGGACGCGCTGGCGGTGATGAGCGCCTACGACTACCCCGGCAACGTGCGCGAGCTGCGCAACCTGGTCGAGCGGCTGGCCATCCTGTGCGAGGGCCCCGTCGTCACGCGCGCGGACGCGCTGGAGCTGCTGCCCCGGGGACGCGGCGTCGTGCCGCCTCCGATGGAGACGGTGGCCGCGCCGGCGCCCACGCTGGACTCGGCCGTGGTGGCCGCGGCGAGCACGCCCGCGCACGCGCTGGTGGCGCCCCCTCCCCCGACGTCGGCACCGGCCCCCGTGGTGGGCTTCAAGCCCCGCGCGGACAAGACCTTCCGCGAGCAGGTGGAGGACGCCGAGCGGGAGATCATCCTCTACGTGCTGGCCCATACCCACGACAACGTCACGGAGGCCGCCCGGCTCCTGGACCTGGAGCGGGGCCACTTCTACAAGAAGATGAAGGCCCTGGGCCTCCGGCGCGGCCAATCCGAGACGTAACCCCAAGCGTCGTCACAAATGTTTCAGCGCCACCATGCTGAAACATTTTCAAACACACTGTTGTCTCAAGCCCCCCGCGCCACGCCCTGGGGTCCGGCGGACATGCCCACGAGCTGGGCGATGAACTCGCGGCGGCTGCGGACCCTGGCCTTGGTGAAGATGGCCTTCAGGTGGTCCTGCACCGTCGCCGGGGTGATGGCCAGCGTCCGGGCGATGGTGTCCGTGGTGTGCCCCTGGGCCACCAGAATGGCCACGTCCTGCTCACGGGCCGTCAGCCCCAGGCTCATCAGGGCCATGGGCAACACCTCCGCGGGCGTGGCGGGCGCCACGACGATGGCGACCTGCCCGTCCGGACGCCCCTCCAGCAGGGACGCATGCAGCGTGAGCCACTGCCCCGTGCGCGTCCTCACCCTGGAGCGCGACGGCACGTCCCTGCGCCCCGCCGCGCCCAGGCCCCTGGCATGCTCGGCCACGGTGATGACGCCGGACGGCACCCCCGTCGACGACGGTGACGTCTCCGCGAGCTCCGCCAGCACCGCCTCCGCCCTCGGGTCCGCCGACACCAACTGCCCCCGGGGCCCCAGCACCGCGATGCCCGGCAGCGGCTGCCCCTCCCCCTTCGGCACCGTGCCCTGGTACGAGCGCCACAACATCTGCCCGATGTGCGCGGAGAAGCGCTCCATCATCCCCAGCTCCCGCTCCGTGTAGGGCCCCCGGTCCGTCGCGCGGAGGAACGTCGCCGCGCCCCAACACCCCGAGGGCAAGTCGAAGTTCACCCGAAGCTCGTCCCCGAAGCCGAAGGGCGCGATGAGCTCGCGGTAGCGCGCGCTCTCGTCGAGCTTCTCCCCCGCCGCCCTCCGCAACGAGCCCACCCGCTGCCCGGACGCCCGCAGCCCCGCGAACGTCAAGGGCTCCGGCGCCCACAACTCCAGATACGCCGCCCGCTCGAACCCCCGCGGGTCCAGGTTCTCCATCACCGTCGACGTCACCAGCCCCGTCGCCGGGTCCGTGCCATGCCAACAACTCGCATCCACTCCCAGGGGCTCGCGAAGCAAGACATTCAGCCGCGTGAACAACTCCCCCAAGGGGAGCTCCGCTTCGGACAACTCACGCAAGGCGCCCAACAACTCTCGCTCCATCCGGGAACGCGTCACCATTCCCTGACAATATCCAGTCCAGACAAGAATTCCCCACTTTTCTGGGATAGACGCGCCCGACGGGGCCAACGCACCCTGTCGGCAATCCCTGTCCCTCGTGGAGGAGCCGTGCGCAATCACCCCCGTGGTCGCGTGACGATTCGCGTTGTCGCCCGGAGTGCGGCCTTGGCACTCTGCGCGTCTGTCCCCGCGGATGTGAGCCCCCTGACAGCCCTGCATCAACAACAACAGCAATACTGCATGAAGCCAGCCATCGGGACTCCCGGCGGCAATGTCAGCGCCGCGCCTTGTCATGCCTCGGGGCTCGACTGGGAATTCGAGCCGGTGCGGGGAACCCAGGCCCACCGGGAGCGCATCCGGAATGGAAGTTTCTGTCTGGGTGCTCGCGGGCGACGGCTGGTCTCCGCGCGCTGTGATGACAGTCTCGAGCAGCAATGGGTCATCACCCCGTTCGAGACACCCGGCGCCCCTCCGCCTCCGGGGTTCCGGGGCATCCAGCTGAAGAGCGCCGCGACGGGGGAATGCGTGGAGGGGGCGCCGGAGCCCGTGGGAGGGGCGCGCATCCGCCTCCACCCGGAATGTCAGCCGCACCCCTCGCAGCAATGGAACGTCCATCGCTCGGTGTTCGAGCGGCTCCTCGTGGAAGCGCCCCCCGAGGCCCCCCGCGCCCCGCGACGAGCACTCCTGGCGTCCGGCCAGAGCGAGCGCCTCCAGTTCTACGCGGACGAGGGCCGCACCCTCCTGGTGGGATGGCGCGGCAGGGATTGCCTCGGTGCCCAGACGTCCTGGGGCGTGTCGTCCCCCCATGAGACGCGCGTGACGGCGCCCTGCCCGCGCGAGGCAGGGGCCCTGGAGTGACGGCTCAGAGCGGTTCGGCCGTCGCGCAGCTCGGCGACGCGCTCTCCGCCACCTGACGCGTCAACGACCTGCGGCTCGCGTCGGTGAACGGGGACACGCCCATCACCAGACACGTCCGGTAGAGCAGCGCCTTGCTCGCGGGGAAGGCGTCGATGGCCGTGCTGAAGTCGTTGTTGAAGTACACCGAGGTGAACGCCGAGCCGTAGAACGGGCTGGAGCCCCAGGCGAACTTCTTGCCCGTCACGCCCGTGGCCGCGTTGAGCCCGCTGTACTGCGCGGACTGGAACGGCCACTCGCCCGCGGAGAAGCCGTCGCTCAGCAGCGCCCGCCCCGTGGCGGCCTTCGTCGCGCCGTTGTTGATGCTGTAGCCGCCGTAGACCAGCCCCGCGTCCTGGCCCAGCTTCAGCTCGACCAGGCCCAGCTCGTACAACACGCCCGTGCCCGAGTGGCGCGCGAGCAGCGCGTGGTACTTGCGCGTGGCGCCGATGGGCTCGTTCCACGTCCAGTTCGCCTGGGTGGTCAGCACACCCGCCACCGGTGCCTGCGTGGTGAAGTGGTTGCGCGTGTCGCCCCACTGCACGTTGATCAGCGGCGCCTGCGGGTCGGCGTCCGCGAACTCGACGACACCGTAGGGCCCTCGCATGTCGAACGAGAGCTGCCCCGCCGTCGCCTCGCCCAGGTCCAGCCGGATGTCCAGGCGCGGGAAGTCGACGCCCTTCTGGAAGACCCAGCGCAGGGTGAGCGGCACCAGGAACTTCTGGTGGGACGCGGTGGCGGCCGGCGTCGCCGCGGTGACGTCCGCCATGGCCACCCGGGTGCCCCACTTCGGATAGGTCGTCGTGAAGGTGTGGCTGGCGGAGGTGCTCGCCGGGAGGATGGACGAGGGGACGCCCCGCACCGCGAAGCCATACCCGAGCGGCGAGTCGTCCTCGCCGTTCAGCCCCGCGATGGTGCCGGACGCGCCGTTGTCGAACTGGCGGTACAGCTCATGGCCCACGAAGTAGCCGAAGCCGCGCTCGCCGCCGCCCGTGCCATCCACCGTCACCGTGCGCCAGTCGGCGCCCGCGGCGACCTGATAGGTCATCTGGACCGCGTACCCGCCATTGCCCGCGGCGGTCTGCCGCTTCAGCGACAACGTCCTCGGGCGCCCCTTCGAGTCCGTCCACGTGTAGCGGTCCACGTCGACGCCCCCCAACACGGCGGACTCGCGAGAGACACCGTCCCCCTGCTCGAAGGCGGGCACCTCGGGCCCCGCGTCCGGGGTGCCCGCGTCCGGCGTCCCCGCGTCACCACCGCCGGCATCCGGGCTGCCCGCATCGTCCTTCGAGTCACTGGAGCCGCAGGCACACAGACACAGCGCCGTCGCCAGGAGCGTCACCTCGAGCCACCGCTGATTCATTCGCATCCGTCGCGGTTATCACGCCTCACGGTGCGTCGACATCCGCCGACCGGGACGTGAAGAAATACACGCAGCGCCCGAAGGAATCCCGCCCTCGACGTTGCGCGCGGCGCCCGTCTTCGAGGGCAGCCTGACGCCCTACCCCAAGACCTACAACCAGAGCACCTGTCCCTGAACCTCACGCGCTTCGAGCACGGCTGACCTCGGCCCTGCTCGACGTGCTCACGGCACGCCGAGCAGGCGCAGCCCCGCCGCGGTCGCCGCCGCGGCCACCACCACCGCGATGAAGGGCAGCCGCAGACACGCGAGCACCGCGCCGACGAGCACCCCCGTCGGCCGGGCCCACCCGGCGAGGCCTCCCTGTGCCAGCAGCGTCGACGTGGCCACGAGCGCCGCCAGCATCGCGATGGTCGCCAGCGCCATCCGCTCCTGCACCCGCGCCGACAGCTTCAGCCGCTCGCTCAACAGCGGCCCCGCCACGCGAAAGCCATACGTCCCCAGGGCCAGCACCAGAATCGGCAGCAAGGTCATCGCAGCGCCACTCCCACGGCGAGAATCGACAGAATCACCGGCAGCCCCATGGGCAGCCACGGCGTCAGCACCAACGCGATGAGCGCGCCCACCAGCGCCACCTGGCGCGCCTTCGCCGCCCGCTCCCTCGCGCCCGCCTCCGCGTCCTGCTCCCGGGGCGGCAACAGCGAGGGCAACAGCAGCGCGACCATGCACGCGGGGAACGCCGCGTCGAGCCCCAGCGACTCGGAGCTGCCCACCACGCGCCCCGCCCAGCCGCCCAGCACCACGCCCGTGTTCCACCCCACGAACAACATGCCGCCGCACAACCAGTAGGCCGCCCGACGCCGTCCCGGCTCCCGCTGGGACAGGGCGAAGGCCACCGACTCGTCCACCATCAGGTGCGCGCCCAGCAGCCGCGTGGACCACCGCTTCCCCAACAGGTCCGCCACCGCCAACCCGAAGGGAAGATGCCGCGCGTTGAGCAACAGCCCCGCGACCACCGCCGCCGCCGGACTGCCCCCCGCCGCCACCATCCCCACCACCACGAACTGCGCGCCGCCCGCGAACACCACCACCGACATGAACAGCGCCATCCACACCGACATCCCCGCCGCCACCGCCAGCGCCCCGAACGACACCCCCACCACGCCCGACGCCAGCGCCACCGCCCCCACGTCCCGCACCAACACCCGGTCCACGTTCGCCATGCATCTCAATCTGGACAGAAGCCGCCCGTTCGTCAATAAGAACGACCATGCCGGTAAAACGAACACCCAAGCCCCCTCGTCCGCTGGACGCCATCGCCGTCGCCCTGCGCCGGGAGCGTGAGCGCGCGGACATGTCCCTGTCGGAGCTCGCGCGCCGCGCGGACATCTCCAAGTCCACGCTGTCGCAGTTGGAGTCGGGCGCCGGCAACCCGAGCATCGAGACGCTCTGGGCCCTGGCCGTGGCGCTGGGCGTGCCCTTCAGCCGGCTGGTGGACCCGCCCGCTCGCGAGGTGCGCGTCATCCGCGCGGGCGAGGGCGCCGCCATCCGCTCCGAGCAGGCCCACTTCACCGGCATCATGCTGTCCGCCTGCCCGCCCGGCGCACGACGCGACCTCTACGTCATCACCCTGGAGCCCGGCTCCGCCCGCCACGCCCAGGCCCACATCCCCGGCAGCGTCGAGCACCTCATCGTCAGCAAGGGTCGGCTGCGCGCGGGCCCCTCGGACCACCCGGTGGAGCTGGCCCCGGGCGACTACGCCACCTTCCCCGGCGACGTGCCCCACCTCTACGAGGCCCTCGCCCCCCACACCGTCGCCGTCATGGTGATGGAGCACGTGTAGGCGGGTGAACCGCGACTCCGAATCCCTGGAATCTCGGAGCTGAACCGCCGGGCCAGACATGGGAGACTCCGGGGCGCATGAGTACGGCCCCCATCCTCGGAATCGACTTCGGGACCACCAACACGTCGGCGGCCTTCTTCGACAAGGCGGGCAAGCTGCGGCTGGTGCCGGTGACGGACAAGAGCTTCACGCTGCCCTCGGTGGTGTGGTTCCACGCGGCGGACAAGGCCATCGTCGGCCACGCGGCCCGGCGGCAGATCATCGACGACCCGCGGCACACCGTGTTCGGTGCCAAGCGCTTCCTGGGCCGTCGCTACCAGTCCGAGTACGTCACCCAGCACAAGGACAAGTACGCCTTCGAGCTGGTGGAGGCGCCGGACGGCTACACCGCGGTGACGATGTACGGCAAGCAGACGTCGCTGACGGACGTCACCCACCTGGTCATCAAGCAGATCCTCACCCTGGCCACGCACGCGGCCGGCGAGCCCTTCAAGGAGTGCGTGCTGACGGTGCCCGCGCACGCGAGCATCCGCCAGCGCGAGGCGGTGCGGCAGGCCGCCGAGATGTGCGGCCTCAACGTGCGCGCCATCATCAACGAGCCGACGGCGGCGGCGCTCTACTACGCCAACCTGCGCAACCCCGAGCAGACGGTGATGGTGTTCGACCTGGGCGGCGGCACGTTCGACGCCACGCTGCTGGCGGTGCAGAACCGGGTGGTGAAGGTGCTCGCGACGGGCGGCGACGCGTTCCTGGGCGGCGCCAACTTCGACGAGCGCATCGTGGAGCTGCTGGTGGCGGACTTCCAGCGCCAGCACGGGTTGGACCTGCGCGGCAACCAGGTGGTGATGCAGCGGCTGGTCTTCGCCGCCGAGTCCGCGAAGATGGCGCTCAGCACGCGCGAGTCCACGGTGCTCCGCGTCCCCTGCATCGCGCAGAAGGACGGCGGCTTCATCGACTTCGACTACACGCTGACGCGCAAGCAGCTGGAGGAGATGGTGTTCCAGCTCATCGAGCGCACCGCGTCCGCGTGCGACGACGTGCTGGAGCGCGCCAGGCTCAAGGCGGAGCACATCGACGAGCTGGTGCTGGTGGGCGGCCAGACGCGCATGCCCGTCATCCGGCAGCGCTTCTCCCACTTCAAGCGGCTGTCCTCCGACAAGGAGGTCAACCCGGAGCTGGGCGTGGCGGTGGGCGCGGCCATCCTCGGGCGCAACCTGGCGCGCGGAATCACGGGCCTGTCGGACGTGGTGCCCATGCCCATCGGCATCATGGTGCCCGGCGGCGCCCAGCACGAGGTCATCCCCGCCAACACCCCCGTGCCCGCGACGAAGTCCGTGACGCTGGAGCTGCCCCTCATCCCCGGCCCCATCTCCGTCGCCCTGTTCGAGTCGCTCGACACCACCACCGTGGACCGCGAGCTGCTCGGCACCGTGCGCATCGACCTGGACTGGCGCACCACGCACAAGGGGCCCACCACCCTGGAGCTGCGCATGGGTCAGGACTTCGTCCTCGCCGCGGCCCTCGTCTCGCCCCAGGGCACCCGCCACCCGCTGCCGATTACCGATTTGCGCGCCCCCAAGCGCGCGTCCTGAGCCAGCCCGGGCGGGGAGCAGCTGTCCCCGCCTCCCACCCGGCGCTGACGACGTGGGCTACGTGCAGTTGCCGTTGTAGCCGGGGCCTCCGAAGTAGAAGTACCGGCCCCAGCCGCCCGGGTTGCTGGACTGGCTGATGTCGTAGCAGTTGCTGTCGTTGCGCCACGCGCTCAGCGAGGTGGGCTCACGATAGACATTGCCCGTGTCCACATAGAGGATGTTGCGGGTGTACGCGGCGTGGCTCCAGCCCGCGCCCGGGTACGCGCCGCTGCCCATGTCCGTGGACGTGTGGAGGTTGAGGTTGCGGTTGTCGATGATTTCGCCGCCGAAATCGATGACGTCCGCCCGGTCCGCCAGGCCCGCCGCGTCGAAGCGCACGCGCGGGTAGTAGCCCACCCACGTGTCCTGGAACTTCAGCCACCAGGCGCCCGTGGTGCCGTCCTTGAACCACATCAACTTGAACTCGTACTGGGCGCCGCCGGCGACGCTGTAGTTGTCGAAGCCTCCGCCGATGAAGACGGACGTGTTCGTCTGCACGAACGCGCCACAGCTCAGGTTGTAGCACCCCCCGCTGCCGTAGTTGTCCGGCGTGAAGTAGATGAAGAGGCGCGCGCGGTCATCGCCGTAGAGGTCGCGGTAGCGCTGCCAGCCGACCTCCACGGTCTCCAGCGACGCGCCCGAGCCGCGCACCACCCACATCTGCGACAGGCTGAACTCGCTGCTCAGCTCCGTGTACGGGCTCCACAGGTTGAAGATGGCCTCCGCGCCCATGTTGTTCACCCACTGGGACGTGTGCGCGTACTGGTGCAGGTCCGTGGGGCCCGCGCGCAGGGACGGCGTGGGCGCCTGCTCGGAGCGCCGCTTGCCCGTCTCCACGGAGACGTTGCCCGTCAGGTGGCTGGGAATCTTGCGGCGGAAGTCGTCCAGCGACTCGAAGCGCTTGAGCGTGTCGAGCGTCAGCTTGACGATGGGCACGCTGCCCTCCGGGCAGCGCCTGCGCGCGCCCGTGGCGTCCAGTTCGTCCGCGCGGCCCTCCAGCGTCGCGGGCTCGGCGCGCCACTTCGCCGCGAGCGAGTCCCCCGGCGCCACCGGCCGCTCCGGACGCGCGATGGGCTCGGTGCCCGGCGCCAGCTGGATTCGGTGGTTCTCCATGCCCGGCTGACGCAGCGCGGGCTGCGCGTACAGCGGCACGCAGTCGATGGCCTCGCCGCCGCGACTGGTGAAGCGATGCACCACGTCCTTCTCGTCATAGAGTGACTCGGCGTAGGCCTTCATCCGGGCCAGCTCCGCCGTGTCCCGCACGCGCTCAACCAGCGCCGTGCTTCCCGTGGCCTCGGGGGCGGCGACCTCGGGCTCCGCGACACCTCCGCACGCCAGCGCGCCCAGCATCACTCCCGACACCGAGCCCAGACGCCAGCCACGCGACGACCTTCGCTGCTCGTTCATGCAATGCCCCTCTTGGTTGGTGCAATGCCCGGCCTGTTTCGTGGCGAGGCATGGAATGAACGCCTGTCAGGGATTTCTTCGGTTGGAGCCTTTCATGTCTCACGAGGGGAGGTGCGGACACGCGGGAGGAGGAACGGCGGGATGGGAAGATTGGCGCGGGACTGGAGTCCGGGCCGGAGCTGAGTGTCGGGGCTTGGACATCCGTCCCGAGGACGTCAGCCGCACGGGGCATCCCAGCCAGACTCGGGACCATGACCTCTCTCAATCCCTTGCATCGTGTCGTGGTGGCGGTGGTCCTGGCGGTGGCGGCACTCTGGGCCTGTGGTGACGAGCCCAAGGCGGCGTCTCGAATAGAGGCCGCCGCGTCCACGGATGCACCGGCGTGCGCCTTCGTCGACAACACGCCGCCCGACGTCGCCCGGCAGTTGGAGGGCGCGGTGCTGACGCCGCTCGGGGCCGCGCGAAACCACGAGGAGGACGGGAAGAGAATCTCCACCCTCTCCGTCCGCGTGGAGTTTCCCACCGCCTCGCACTCGGCCTCGAACGTGCCTCCCGTCGTGATTCCCGGAGGCGAGGGGACCATCATCTGCACGGGGACCTGCACGGGCGGGAACGGGTGCCCTCCTCCCACGGGTTGCGTCGCCGTTCCGACGGGATGCTCGCAGCTCAACTGCGGCTTCTGCGACGGGGGCTGCTCCAAGACGACGATCTTCATCCCGTCCGATGCCGGCACCTCCGATGCGGGAGCGTCGGACTCGGGCACTCCGGACGCGGGGCCGCCGAACCTCCAGTAGTCGCAGGCTCGCGCCGCGCGTCGACAGGGACGGCGCGGCGCGGGCGGACGCCTCCGCTCAGGCGCCTTCCGCGCGCGAAATGAGCTCCTGGACCATGGGCTCCAGCCAGGCACCGCGCTCGATGATGTTCATGTGCGTGGTGTTGGGCAGCACGGCCAGCTTCGAGCCGGGGATGAGGCGGTACATCTCCGCCGCGTGCTCCAGGCGGGTGAAGTCGTTGTCGCCGAGCGCGAGCAGCACCGGCGCGCGAATGCCGTTGAGCTGCGCCGTGCTCCAGCCCTTCCACTCGGTCAGCAGGGTGTTCAGTCGGGCCAGCACGGACTCGAAGCTGGACGGGTCCGGGTTGTACTTGTCGAAGTTCGCCTTCCACGACACGAAGTCCGCCTCGGTGGGAAGGAGCGGAATCAGCTCGGGCGAGGGCACGTGCGTCGGGTCTCGCTGCATCTTCACCAGCTCGGGCAGCATGCCCTCGAGCGTGTACGTGACGCTCAGGAGCGTGGCGCTGGCCACGACCTCGGGATGGTGGACGCACACGCCCGTGGCGATCATCCCGCCCAGGCTGTGGCCCAGCAGGTGGGCCCGCTTCACGCCGAGGTGCGCGAGCACGCCCACGACGTCCTTCACCATGCGCTCCAGCTGGATGGGGCCCGGCCTGTCTCCCGTGTGGCCATGCCCCTGCATCTCCATGGCGATGACGGGGCGGCTCCGGGCGAAGCGCGGGAGCAGGTCCTTCGTGAAGGCCGTCTCGATGGCCAGCATTCCGCCCGGCAGCAGGACGAGGGGCGTCTTGCCTCCTTCGAGCGGGCCTCCGTGGACCTCGAAATAGACCTTCAGGTCGTCGACGGTGGCGTAGCCACCCTGCTGCGGCTTCGTGTTCATGGCGTGTCCCCGGCAAGAGAGTCCAAGACTCGCGACACACGCGGCCCCGGCCCCCAGGATGAAACGGCGGCTGAGACCTTCCCGACCCCGGTCCTTCATCGCGAATCCTCCGATGTGTTCGACTTCAGGAGGCGAACGAACGGGGCCCGCGCATTTCGACAGGGGATTTATTTTCCCGCGGCTACGCGGCCACCCGCTCCACGCAGGCCGGCACGTCGTTCGTGGGGGAGTTGACCACGCGCGCCACCTCGTAGGCGTCCAGGCCGTCGTCCGCCACGGGCACCAGCAGGGGCAGCAGGACGGAGGACTCCTGGGGCTCGGGGCGCAGCCACACCTCCTGGGCCGGGGGCGGCAGGATGACGGGCATCCGGTCATGGATGGGCGCCATCAACGCGTTGGGGCCGGTGGTGATGATGGTGCAGGTGCGCAGCACCTCGCCGGTGTCCTGCGCCGTCCACTCCTCCCACAGCCCCGCGAGCGCCAGGGGCTTGCCGTCCGCGCGGTGGAAGTAGAAGGGCGTCTTCGGCTTCGTGGACTGCTTCCACTCGAACCAGCCATCCACCAGCACCAGGCAGCGACGGCGCTTGAGCGCGCTGCGGAAGCTGGGCTTCTCCGCCACCGTCTCCCCGCGCGCGTTGATGAGCTTGTTGCCGATGCTCGCGTCCTTCGCCCACGAGGGGATGAGCCCCCAGCGGAAGGCGTCCAGCATCCGCGCTCCGTCATTGGGCACCACGGGCATCAGCTGCGTGGGCGCCAGGTTGAAGCGGGGGCGGTCCACCGCCATGCGAATGCCGGCGAGGCCCAGCTCCACCACGAGCTGATCAGGAGAGGTCCGAACGGTGACACGGCCGCACATGGGTGGGGAGTATCACCTCGTCCGGAGGCGGACCCAAGCAACTCATGCGTGGCACCGGCGCTCGGTCGCCGTCCGGCGGTGCGCGAGGGGCCCGGGAATGAACGTTCGTCCTCGAGTCACCAGAAGAGGCGCCCCGGGAAGACACGGGCCGGGCGGCATGAACTACATACGCGGGCCATGAACCGCCTGACCCGCATGTCCGTCTGCGTCGCCGCCTCGCTCGTCGCCTGCACCGAGCGCACCGCCACCCCCGCCGGGCCCGTGGACGCGGGGGCTCCCGCCTCTGCCGTGGCACCCACCCAGCCTGTCGTTCCCGACGCTCCTCCCGTCGCTCCCGGTACGGCGGGGGGCGCGGTGGACCTGGCCGACGCGGGCACGCCTGACGCGGGCCCGGGTGACGCCGGGGCGCTCGCGCAGGCGTCGGGTGGCACGGACTGCTCCGCGGCGAAGCTGAAGGCCTCCACGAAGGCCGCGCCAAAGCCGCCCCTGCCTCCCGCGGTGGAGAGCATGCGCACCCGCATCATCGCCGCCGCGCGGGCGTGTGACTACGCGGAGCTGGGCAGGCTGGTGGACGAGAAGGGCAAGAGCGTGCGCTTCAGCTTCGGCCCCGACGAGGACGCGGTGGCGTTCTGGAAGCAGGAGGAGGCGAGGGGCGAGCCCACCCTCGCGCGCATCGTCCAGGTGCTGGAACTGCCCTACGCCCAGGAGGGAGACCTCTACTACTGGCCCTCCGTGCACATCACCGGATTCAAGACGGAGAAGGACGTGAAGATGCTCGCCGGCGTCTACCCGAAGGCCGACCTCGAGAGCATGCGCAAGGAGCTGGGCAGCTACCTGGGCCTGCGCGTCGGCATCGACAAGGACGGGGACTGGCAGCTCGCGGTCGCGGGCGACTGAGCCCGGCGCTCCACCACTCGCCGCTCCGGGCGCGCACTTCGCCGCGCCCGTCCCGCCATTGGCTGCAAAGGCACCGGGAGCCCACGGGCGCCTCGGCATCCTGGGGGCATGAGACGAACCGCCCCGATACTCGTGCTCCTCGGCCTGTTCTTCGCGTCCTCCGCCCTCTCGGCCGAGGACGTCGCGCGTGCCCACCTGCGGGCCTCGCTGGAGGCCATGGGGGGCGAAGCGAAGCTCCAGGCCCTCTGCGCGCTGCGCATCCAGGGCATCGGCCACTGGAACCTGATGGAGCAGTCCGAGCGCCCTGCCCCACCGTGGCTCGTCAGCTACGAGCAGGTCGACGAGGTGCGGGACCTGCGACAGCGTCGGCTGCGGATGAAGACCGAGGGCCGTGGCTCCCCGGGGCTCGAGGACTGGCAGGGCGCGACGATGGTGCTGTCCGACGGTGTGGTGATGATGGAGCGCGGCGGTCAGCGACGTCCCGCGGGAGGGGCCCAGTTGCAGGACCTGAACGAGCGGCTCGACTTCGCGCCCGAGCGCATCCTCTTCACCGCGCTGGCCGCGCCGGAGCTGCGCGCGCTGGCGGACACCCGGCTGCAGGACGTGCCGCACCACGTGGTGGCGTTCCGCCATGGCCACGCGCGGGTGAAGCTGTATCTCAACGCGCGGACGCGGCTGCCCACGATGGTGGAGACGCTGGACGCGCACCCGTCGGACTTCTTCTGGAGCGTCTGGGGTGATGTGACGACGCGGTTGTTCTTCCAGGCGTGGTCCCTGGAGCCGGGCGGGCTGCGCCATCCGCGCCACTGGGAGTGGGAGCGCAAGGGGCAGACCTACCACAGCTTCACCGTGACGCGGCTGGAGCTGGCTCCGAAGGTCTCCGAGGAGGACTTCGCCATTCCCGAGGACGTGAAGAAGGGCTTCGCGGCGCGGGGGCGGATGACCGCGGATGACCTGCCGCTGGGTCGCCCCGACCGTCCGGCCGTCGAGCTGGCGCCGGGCGTCGTGCATCTGCCTGGCGCGTGGGATGTCACGCTGGTGAAGCAGGACGATGGGCTCGTCATCATCGAGGCGCCCATCTCCTCGGGCTACTCGGCGCGAATCCTGGAGGAGACCCAGCGTCGCTTCCCGGGCGTCAAGGTGAAGGCGGTGGTGTCCACGAGCGATGCATGGCCTCACGTGGGCGGGGTCCGGGAGTACGCCGCGCGCGGCATCCCGCTTCACGTGCTGGACCTCAACCGGCCGCTCCTGCAGGGGATGCTCACGGCGCCTCGGACCCTCGCGCCGGACGCGCTCGCCCGTGCGCCTCGGGCCGCCTCGCTGGTCAACGTGGGGCAACGCGTGAAGCTCGGCGCCGGGAGGAACCGGTTGGAGCTGGTCCCCGTGCGCACGGAGACCGGGGAGCGGATGCTCTTCGTCGCGCTTCCCGAGCACCGGCTGCTCTACACCAGCGACCTGGTCCAGCCTCGCCCGGACGGGACTTTCTTCAACGTGCAGCAGGTCTCCGAGACGATGGAGGTCATCGCGCGTGAGCGGCTGGAGGTGGCCCGTGTCTTCGGCATGCACCTGGGCGCCACGGACGTGTCCGCGCTCGCGGCGGCGGTGGAGAAGCAGAACGCCGTGGTCTCCGAGGTGAAGCCCTGAAGTGAAGCGCGTGTGCGAGGATGGAGAAGAACACACGGGGGCGCATCCGTCATGAACGACACGACGCTGTTCACTCCGCCGTGGATGGGAGTCCTCGACCCCAAGGTCCGGGACTTCCTCCAGCAGCGCGGCGTCCTCCAGTCGCGCACGGTGCCCATCGACACCGTGTGCGCGGAGCTGGCGGGCCTGGGCTACCAGGTCCACGACTACGCCCAGGCCGTGATGTCGTTCATGGACGGGCTCGACGTGCGCGGGGTCGACCATCGCCACCTGAAGTTCGGCGCGAGCGATGCGGCGGATGGCATCGACGGATGTGGCCACGAGCGACTTCGCCATCCTCTTCGTGACGGCGGAGGGCGGCTGGTGGCTCCTGGATGAGACGTGGTTCCTCTACATCCGGTTGAGGGACTTCAACGACGTCATCCGGCTCATCCTCTTCGGCGAGCGGGGTGTCGGGACGCGGGTGACACTCGAAGGAGAGCAGATTCCTCCCGCGTATCGACGGGACGTCTAGCGAGCCCGTCCGAGCCTGCGCTCCAGTTCCTCGCGTCGACTCCGGCTGACCCGCAGGCGCTGGCCGGTGCTCAGCACCACCACGAGTTCCGTCGCCGAGTCGTGATGCAGCTCGCGGATGCGCTCCACGTTGACGATGACCGAGCGATGGATGCGCACGAAGCGCTCCGCGTCGAGCCGGGCCTCCAGTGACGCCAGGCTCTCGCGCAGCACGTGCTCCTTGTCGCCCACGTGCAGCGTGACGCAGTAGTCGTCCGCGCCAATCCAGTCGAGGTCCGACACCGGCACGAGCACCGAGCGCGCCCCCACCTTCACCACCAGTCGGCTCGGGTGCTCGTCCCCTGGCGGAGACTCGCGCTCCGTGGGAGGAGCGTGTCCCGTGTCCGCGAGCAGGGCCGCCAGCTTTCGTCCCAACGCCAAGGCCTCGTCCTGGCGCAGTCGTTGCCGGGCTCGGCTCAGCGCCTCGTCGAAGCGTTCGTCCGCGAAGGGCTTCACCAGGTAGTCCACCGCGTGCATGTCGAAGGCGCGCACGGCGAAGGTGTCGAACGCGGTGATGAAGATGACCGCGGGCATCCGTGTCACGCCCACCTCGCGGATGACCCCGAAGCCGTCCAGCTCCGGCATCTGCACGTCGAGCAGCACCAGCGCGGGCTTCAGCGCGTGGATGGCGTCCACCGCCTCGCGCCCGTCGCGGCACTCGCCGCACACCGTCACGTCCGGATGCCGCGACAGGGCCTGCCGGAGGCCACGTCGGGCGAGCGGCTCGTCATCCACCAGGAGGACGGCGAGCTCAGCCACGCGAAATCTCCGCTCCGAAAACCATGGCCCCGCGATGCGCGCCCCCGTCCTCTGGCGCCGTGCCCATGCCAACGCTCCTTCTCGGGAGGACGCTGTGCCCAACGACGCGCGGCCGCGTTTCAGAAACGGCGTTCATGCCTCCGCTGCCCATGGGGAGGACACTGAGCTCAGCCATGCGCGGCCCCCCGCCCTGAAGGAGCGTCCTCGCGCTGGAAGGGCAGCCACACGGTGGCCACGGTCCCCACGCCCTCCGGCGATGCCGCCACGCTGACTCGCCCCGCCGCCCCGTAGAGCTGGGACAGCCGCGCCCGGGTGTTGGACAGCCCGATACCCGGGCTTCGCTCCACATCGAAGCCGGCGGGCAACCCCGGACCGTCATCCGCCACCATCAGCTCCAGCGCCTCGCCATGACGCCGGGCCCGGATGCGCAGCGCGCCCGCCGCCGTGCGGGCCGACACACCGTGCCGGATGGCGTTCTCCACCAACGGCTGGAGCACCAGGTGCGGCACCCGCGCGTCCATCAACGCCTCGTCCACATCCCAGTCCACCCGCAGCCGGTCCTGGAAGCGCAGCCGCTGGATCTCCAGGTACCGCTCCAGCACCGACAGCTCGTCCCGGAGGGACACCTCCTGCGTCGCGCCCTGCTGGAGCAGCCGGCGCAAGATGTCCCCCAGCAGCACCAGCATCCTCGCGGCCGTGTCCTTCTCCCCATCCCGCACCAGCACGACGATGGCGTTCAGGGTGTTGAACAGGAAATGAGGATGGAGCTGCACCTGGAGCGCCTGGAGCCGGGCCTCCGCCAGCTCGACGGCGAGCGCCGCGGCCTGCCGCTCACGCTCACGCTCACGCCGCCGGGCCGCGAGTGACTGCGCCACCCCCACCGTCGCGACGTACGTCATCGCCATCATCGGCAACCAGCCCAGCGCATAGCGCGTCAGCATCACCCCGAAGGACGCGCCTCCCATTCCCGCGCCGAAGGCCCGCTGGCACACCGTGTACACGAGCGCGAACAGCCCGCTCACGCCCAGGCACGCCAGCACGTGCCCCGCCCAGGCCCCCGCGCGGAACGGCCGCCCCAGCCGCAGCCGCCGCGTCAGCGCGAACACCCACGGCGTGGCGGGCACCCACACATACCAGCCGGGAAGCTGCGACAGGAACGCGCGCCACGGCTCCATCGGCCGGGGCGACGACAGGCTGAAGAAGTACGTCTCCAGCGCGGACAGCGTCCCCGGCACGCTCCAGACCGCGACGAGCCCCAGCGCTCGCCGCCACAGGGGGGCAGGTGTCTCTTCCATCGGCGTCACGGTGCCCCGAGTCTAGCGGAGTCGCACCGCGCCACCCATGTCCATCCACGCGAGCCAGGAGGCGGCAGCCGCGACGCACCCTCGCTTGCGAGTCGCCCGGCCGGTGCCCACTTGTCCTCCGAGGAGGACTGACACATGGGACTGGGAAGAACGAAGGCGGTGCCCACGCTGGCGGTGACGGACCTGAAGGCGGCCCGGCGCTTCTACGGCGAGGTGCTCGGGTTCGACGAGGTCAAGGAGATCTCCGAGGAGGGCGCGGCCATGTACCGCGTGGGCGGTGAGTCCTTCCTCCTCGTCTACGAGCGCTCGTCACCGTCCGGCTCCACCGCCACCGCGTGCTCCTTCGCCGTGGAGGACGTGGAGGCCAGCGTGGACGAGCTGCGACAGGCGGGCGTGAAGCTCGAGGAATACGACATCCCCGAGATGGGCATCCAGACGAAGAACGGCATCGCGACCATGGGCGACTTCAAGTCGGCGTGGTTCAGGGACCCGTCGGGGAACATCCTGGCCATCGACGACTCGCTCGCCCTGATGGAGCGACGGGGACGGCAGGCGCGCACGAGCGCTCCTTCGGAAGGGCTGCACGCCTGAGCGACACCGGGCACCCCGCTAGGTCGGCAGCTTGATGCCGGACAGCCGCTGGTACAGCGCCACCGCGAAGCCGTCCGTCATCCCCGAGATGTAGTCCGTGACGCACAAGAGCCGCTGGTACATGGACAGCCGCGCGAGCGCGTCACCGATGTCCTCGCTGGTCAGCGGCTTGTCCGGCCGCTGGAACAGCTCCAGGGGCAGCAGCTGCCGCAGCTTCTTCTCCTCCCGGTTGGGCGTGTCCGTCACCACCGCCTGCGCGAACATGTCCAGCAGGCCGCCGAGCGTCTTGAAGCCGGCGCTCTCGATCTGCAGCACGCGCTCGCTCTCGTAGCCCTTGCGACGCGTCAGCTTCTTGATGGCGTCGAGCGGCCCACGGATGTCCTCTCGAGCGGAGACGAGCGGCTTCTCCCACTCGCCCTCCTCCATCTGCTCCACGTGCTCCAGGAACACGCGGACGCTCGCCTGGATGAGCACGCCAATCACCCGCGCGCGCGCCTGCGCCAGGCGCGTCTCCAGGTGCGCGGGTGGCAATCGCGTCGACTTCTCCGGGGGAGGCAGCACCTGGTCCAACAGCTCACAGGCCACATCCATCGGCACCAGCCCCAGCTTCGCGGAGTCCTCCAGGTCGATGACCGCGTAGCAGATGTCGTCCGCCGCCTCGACGAGGAAGGCCAGCGGGTGGCGGGAGAAGACGCCCTCCTCGCGCTCGGGCAGCCCCGCGGCACGGTAGGTCTCCAGCGCCAGCACGTGGTCGTCCTGGAAGTAACCGAACTTCTTCTCCGACACGCGCGCCTTGTTCGCCTCGCGTCCGCCTGGAAGCACCGACGGCCGAGGGTACTTGCTCATCGCCCCCAGCGTCGCCGCGGTGTAGCGCAGCCCGCCCCGCCGCTCGCGCGACTGGAGCCGGTTGAGGATGCGAAAGCCCTGCGCGTTGCCCTCGAAGCTCTCCAAATCCCTCCACTCCTCCGCCTTCGTGAAGGGGCTCGGCTTGCCCGCGAGCGTCTCACCCGGCTTCGCCAACCGCTGCGACACCCAATGCTGGATGGCCGCCTCGCCCGAGTGGCCGAAAGGCGGGTTGCCGATGTCGTGCGCCAGGCACGCCGCCGCGACAATGGTCCCCAGGTGCGAGGGCTCCACCTTCACCCCCTGCGACTTCAGCCCCAGCCCCGCCAGCTGTCCCAACGAGCGCCCCACACACGACGCCTCGATGCTGTGGGTCAACCGCGTGCGCGTGTAGTCGCTCGTCGACAGCGGGAAGACCTGCGTCTTGTCGTGCAGGCAACGGAACTCGCTGGAGAAGACGATGCGGTCGTAGTCGACGTCGAACGGCGTGCGCTCATCCAGCGGCAGGGACACCTCACCCGCGGGCGCCTTCTCCACCCGCGCCTCCACGGGCTTCGGCTCCGAGCCCACCCGGTGTCCCGACAAGAACCGCTGCCACCGCTCCGTCCGACTGCTGCCGCCCACTGAAAGTGCCTCGCTGCCGTCCCTTGGAGAAGGACGATGGGAGCATGCTGCTCCGCCCGTACGCGGAGGCAAGTTTCATGGGACGGGTGGGCACGGCGCCATTGTCCCACCCGGCGAGCGGACGGCGCCCGGGTCGCTCGCCGGGCCTCGTGACGCTGGACGGACGCGCGTGCCCTGGGCAGCCTGCGCCCGGTTCCCTCCTCCAGCGGAACCCAAGGAGTCTCACCGTATGAAGCTCAAGGCGTTGTGCATCGCCGTGTCGCTGTTGGCCCTCCCGGGTGTGGCCGCCGCGCAGAGCCCCTTCGACAACCTCAAGAAGGCCGCGGGTGACGCGGGCAAGTCCACCGTCGAGAAGCGCGTCAACGCCAAGCTCCTCGAGGAGGGCCAGAAGAACCAGTGCAGCTTCAAGACGGGCACCGCGGAGCTGGCCGCCGGCTGCGAGGACAAGCTCAAGAAGCTGACCAACGCCCTCATCGACGCCAAGAAGCAGCTCACCGCCGGCGGGGTGAAGAGCTACAAGTTCGAGGTCTCCGGTCACACCGACTCGACGGGCGACGCGGCGAAGAACAAGAAGCTCAGCGAGCAGCGCGCGGAGGTCATCGTCAAGGAGCTGGTCGCCCGGGGCATCCCCCGCGGTGAAATCGTCGCCGTGGGCCTCGGCTCCGACCGTCCCCTGGTGAAGCCGGACAACACCGAGGCGAAGAAGGCGAAGAACCGCCGCTACGAGCTCCAGGTCCGCCTGTAGCGCACGGACTCAGGACGACAGCCGGGCGGGTCGCGGCGCTTCGTCTTCCCCGGTCCGCGCGTGGGGGATGAAGGTCATGGCTCGCTCGGCCAGCGCGGTGATGGTCAGCGAGGGATTGACGCCCGGGTTGGCGGAGATGGCCGAGCCGTCCACCACGTACAGTCCCTCGTAGCCGAAGAGCCGGTGGCGATGGTCGATGACGCCCGTCGCCGCCGAGTCTCCCATGCAGCAGCCGCCGAGGATGTGCGCGGTCGTCGGGATGCCCAGCACCGTCTCGCTCACCATCGTCATCGGATAGCCGTCCAGCTTGTCCGCCACGCGGCGCGCCAGGTCGAACGCCTCGGGCATGTTGGACGTGGGCGCGGGGCCGGACTGCAGCCCGGTGGACAGCCCGCTCTTCAGCAGCCGACCGCGCCGCATGCGCAGGTGCCCCTCCAGCGTGCGCATGTAGAGCAGGATCAGCGTGCGCTTGGCGAAGTCCGGGACGAACCACGCCTTGAGGAAGCGCAGCGGGTGGCGCGCGAGCAGGCCCACCAGCCGCGCCATCCGACCCAGCATCGACTTGCCGGGCACCTGCGGCGCCATCAGCAGGCGGAAGAAGCCGGAGCCCTCCGAGAAGCGCACGGGCTCCAGGTGCGAGCGCTCGTCGGTGTGCAGGATGGAGCCGATGGCGATGCCCTTCGACAAGTCGTGCTCCGGGCGACCGCTCACGATGCCGATGAGCGCCTCGGAGTTGGTGCGCACGCCGTCGCCCAGCCGGTCCGACAGCCGGGGCAGTCCGTCCTTGTCCTCCTTGAGCCGCAGCAGCAGCGACAGCGAGCCCAGCACGCCTCCAGCGAAGATGACGTTCTTCGCGGTGAGGCGCAGGGTCTCGCGGCCGAAGAGGCCGGCGCCCTTCTTCGCCTCCACCTCGTAGCCACCGCCCGGCAGGGGCCGCACCCACGTGGCCTCCGTGTCCGCGTGCAGCGTCAGGCCGCGCTTCTCCGCGAGGTAGAGGTAGTTGCGGTCCAGCGTGTTCTTCGCGCCGTGGCGACAGCCGAGCATGCACCCGCCGCAGGACGTGCAGCCGGTGCGCTCGGGGCCCTCTCCGCCGAAGTACGGGTCCTTCACCGTGACGCCCGGCTCACCGAAGTACACGGCGACGGTGGACGGCTCGAAGCCCGGGCGACCCAGCTCCTGGCCCACCTGTTCGAGCACCCGGTCCGCCACGGTGCCGCGCGGGTTGGTGGTCGCGCCGAGCATCTTGCGCGCGGTGGCGTAGTGCGGCGTCAGCTCGTCCTTCCAGGAGGCCAGGTGTCCCCACGAGGAGGCCTGGAAGAAGTCGTCCTTCGGGATGGGGAGCGTGTTGGCGTAGACGAGCGAGCCGCCTCCCACGCCCACGCCGGACAGCACCGTGACGTGGCGGAAGAAGCTCATCTGGAACAGGCCCCGCCAGCCGAGCTGGGGCATCCACATCCAGCGCTTCAGGTTCCAGTTCGTCTTCGGGAAGTCGGAGGGAGCCAGCCGCCTCCCCTTCTCCAGCATCACCACGCGGTAGCCCTTCTCGGTCAACCGCAGCGCGCTGACGCTGCCGCCGAAGCCCGAGCCGATGATGAGCCAGTCGCAGTCCATGCGTCTCCCGTCCTTCGCATTCCCCGGCATCGGCACTCGCCGAGGGCACTCTATGCGAAACACGCTGGGGAACCGCGACTCGCGAAGCACGCTGCCGCCGCCGTGGCGCCCGCTCGTCCTCCGGGCCGGCGCCACGAAGCGGGTTTTCCGGGACGCCCTCCTGCCCAGGCCCGCGTCACGGCCGTGCCACTCACCGACGTCCTGGGCCGCTCGGCGACTCCCGCCACCGTCCGAAGAGGACGTCACACGGCCCTCCAGGGGCGCGCTACCAAGAGCACCGACGTACCGAGGACCTTGGAGGCACAGAGCCATGAAGCAGCACTTCAGAAGCGCAGTCGCGGTGGGCGCGGTCCTCGTGGGAGGCGTGCTCGCTTCCGGGAGCGCGCGTGGAACCCCCGCGAGCACGCAGGACGTGGTGGGCGCCCGACGCGCGGTGGAGCTGTATCTGGAGGGTCACGCGACGGGCCAGGTGGCCCCCTTCCGCGAGGCGATGCACGACGAGATGAAGATGTTCCTCAACCGGGACGGCGTGCTCGTGCGCAGGACGGCCGCCGAGTACCTGGCCGGCGTCAGCGGGAAGCCCGCCGACGACGAAGCGAAGCGCAAGCGCCGGCTGGTCAGCCTGGACGTCACCGGCGACGTGGGCGTGGCCAAGGTCGAGCTCGACTACCCGGGCGCCTTCATGACGGACTACCTCACCGTCATCAAGACGGACGGGGGCTGGAAGATCATCAACAAGGTCGTCCACGTCCAGAAGCGGTAGCCCCCCGCCTGTGGCTGGGCGCGCGAAGTTTGTGTTTGCCGGGATGGCTCACCACAAGAGGGGCGCGAAAGATTCCCGCGGGTCATTTCCCTCCCGGGGAAGTGGCCTCGGGCGGACGGCCTACGGTCGGCGCATGGCCCACGACGTCTTCATCACCAGCCTGGGGAAGTTCCTCCCGGGCGAGCCCATCCCCACGACCAGATGGAGGACGACCTCGGCAAGGTCCGGGGCAAGCCCTCCCGGGCCCGCGCCCGTGTCCTCGTCCAGAACGGCATCACCCAGCGCCACTACGCCCTCGACCGCGAGCAGCGCACCGTGCTGTGCGACTGGGACCTCGCGGCGAACGCCGTCCAGGATGCGCTGTCGCGCTCGCCCATCACCCTGGGAGAGATGGACCTGCTCGTCACGGCGCCCCCCAGGGCGACCGGGTACTGCCGGGCTTCGCCAGCCAGGTGCGCCGCGCGCTGGGTGGCCCCGCGTGTGAGGTGGCGTCACTGCATGGCATCTGCTCCAGCGGCATGCAGGTCCTGCGCGCGGCGGCGCTCCAGGTCGGAGGCGAAGAAGGCCGTCGTCTGCGCCAGCGAGCTGGTGAGCCGGCTGCTCAAGGCGCGCCACTACGAGGAAGTGACGGCGTACCCTTCGAGGGATGGAGGAGATGCGGCGGAGCTTCTCCAACGACTATCTGGATGCCGGGCTCACCGTCTCCTTCATGTTGCGGCTGCTGGCGACGGTGGCGTTCGGGGTGCGCTCCGCGCTCGCGGCCCGGCGCTCGGCGACACCCACGGCGAACGAGACGCCCTACGTCCCCGTGACGGCGGTGGAGGGGCCCTGAGATGACGACCTGGGTGGAGGTGCCGCGACGTGGCTGGCGGCAGGCCGTCCGGGTGGCTCGGCTGATGATTGGGGTGCCGGACTCCGAGGCGTATGCGCCGCACCTGCGTGCGCATCATCCAAGCGCCCCATGATGACCTACGAGGAGTTCTTCGACGAGCGAATGGCGGCGCGCCACCGGGCGCCCCTGTCCCAGGGAGCCCGAGCGGGTCACCCGCCGTGAGGTGCGAGCACGGCGGGTGACGTAGTCCCTCACCGCCGCGCCGCCACAACGCGAGCGCGACGGGGAGCCGGTACGCCTACCGCCGCGTCGCCGTCTTGCGAGCACGACGCGCGGCGGGCGTGTTCGCCACGTACTGCCGACCTCTCCGCGAGGCCGTGCGCTTGCGGCGCTCCGTGGCCTGCTTCTGACGCGCGCTGAGCCGTGACCACGCCTTCTTCGGCAGATAGCGCGCCGTCGTCGCGCCGCGGCGCGCACGCGTGCCACCGGTGCTCGTCTGCCAGGCCTCGCGCGTCCACGTCGTGAGCGACTTCTGGCTCGTGGCCTTCCGTCCGCGATATCCACCGCCGGCCTTCACGTATTCTGCGGCCAGCAGCTGGGCCTTGCGCGCACTCCACTGTCCCGCGCGCCCGCCTCGCGTCCCCGCCATGAGGCGCTTCTTGAGGCGCTCCCTCAGCGCGGGCCGGGTGTACCGGCTGCTCGTCGAGGCACGCGCCCCGGACGCCACGCGACGCCGGGGCGTGGTGGTGGCACGTCGAGGCTTCGACATGCGCGTACGAGAAACCATCCGCTTCTTGGGCATCCCACGGGTGCGCGACGTAGCGCGCGAGCTCTTCTTGGCGACCATCCAGTCTCTCCCCCTCAGTGACTGCACTGCGCGCCTCAGTTGGGGACGGCCAGCGCACCTCGCAATCACCCTGTCTTGCCGCCTGCTCCTCGCGACGAGGGCACGTTCCCTCTCCTGCCCTCGCTCCAGTTCAATCCTTCACACCCGCCAGCGCCGCGGGGCGGAAGAGCGCGCAAGCCCGCACCGGCTGCGGCGGGTACTTCCCCGGCAACAGCGGGCACATGATGAACACCGAGGTCCGTGACTGGACGTAGCGCGGTGGCGCGGCGCAGCGATGGCAGAGGCTGTCCGGGAACGGGAGCGACTCGGGAGGGGGTGTCGTCATGGGCTCTCGACGGGAGGTGAGCCGCTATAGCGCGGACTACGCGGCCAAGGCGCTGGTCGCGCAGGGCGCGGGCCAGGGCTACGACTGGGAGAAGGGCATCGACTCCGGCAAGAAGTGGGCGGACCTCAACCCCCGAGCAGCAGGGCGAGCTCATCCAGGACGCGTACAAGCAGGGCTACTTCGACGGCAAGCGCCCCTTCATCGGAGAGAGCGGCAAGGACCACACCGCGTATCTCGACGAGGCGGTGAAGCAGATGCGCGCGGGCAAGGGAGACCCGAACTGGGACTTCTCCAAGGCCACGGGCAAGTGGAACGAGGTCAAGGACGCGGTGGTCGACGGCGTGAAGGACGCCGGGAAGAAGGTCTGGGACACCGTCACGGAGCCGCTCGAGCGCGTCAAGGACGGCATCCTCGACCGGCTCCCCTGGCGCTGAGGCTTACGGCACCGCGCCTGACGCGGGGCTGTCCGCCGGTGGGTTCGGTTCACGAAGCCACCGCGCGGCGGCCTGTGCGACGTCGGCCGGAATCGAGTGGCCTCCGGTGAACTCGTGGAACCGCACGTCGAAGCCCGCCGAGCGCAGCTCCGCGCCGATGCGGCGCCCCTCCTCCACGGGGATGGCCTGGTCGGCGTCGCCGTGGGCGATGAACACGCGCGGCACACCGCGAGGCTCCGCCGCGTCCACGAAGCCCGGCGCGAAGGCCACGATGCGGGAGAACACGTCACCGTTCAGGATGCCCAGCGACAACGCATAGGACGCGCCATCCGAGAACCCGGAGACGCTGACATGCTCGGGCGCCACCGCGTAGCGGGAGAAGACCCGCGCGAGCGCCATGTCGATGAAGTCCAGGTCCGCGCCGCCCGTGGCCAGCTTGTGGTCCCACGTCACGCCGCGCGACTCCGGAATCACCAGCAGGAATCCCTCCGACTCCGCGACGGGCGCCAGCGCCTGCAGCATCTGCCGCGCGTTCCCCTTCGCGCCGTGCAGCAACAGCATCAGCGGCGCGGGCTGCTCCGGACGATAGGTGCGAGGCACGTACACGAGCCCGTCACGCGCGCCTCCCAGCCCCAGCGGTTGCTCCCCGACCGCCGCGGACACGTCCGACACCGGGCCCGGACGCGAGCGCACCCGCCCATCCGTGGACACGTGGGCGATGGGCCCCGTCGCCGTGGCCTCACCCGCTGGCGCCACGCTCCGGGGCGCCACACAAGCCACGAGCCCCAGGCACATCACCACCACGAGCCCACGCAGCGAGGGCTCTCGCGGCGAGCGGACCTGAGACCTCCTCGTCGGCATCTTCACGGCGCCTCCTTCGCGGTTCCGACTCCGGGCGGAGGGGTTCCTCGAACGCGTCATCAGCAGGTCCTCGGTCAGGGGCAGCGAACACAGCGGGCGATGCTTCCCATCCAACACAGGAGCCCACGGGCTCCACGAACACTTCGTCTCTCATCCGCGGGCCGGTGAGCCACCGCGAGCCCCAGCATGCGCCCTCCGGGAGCGCGGGCCCGAGCGGTCCTTGCGCCAGGGAGGACACCCACGCGCATGGCGCGCCGCGCCTTGCCACGCCCTTCACCAGAGCGGCGCCATGTTCTCCACGTACTTGAATCCCGTGCCCGTGTTGAAGACCACCACGGACTCCTCGGGAGTCACCTGCCCGGACGCATGGAGCTTGCGCAGCGCGGCCACGCAGGCGCCGCCCTCCGGCGCCGCGAAGAGCCCCTCGGCCGAGGCCAGGTCCTTCGTCCCCTGGACGATTTCGGCCTCCGTGACGGAGACCGCCGTCCCCCCGCTCTCCTTCACCGCGCGCAGGATGAGGAAGTCGCCCAGGGCCTTGGGTACGCGAAGGCCGTGCGCATGCGTCGTCGCGCCCTGCCACATCGGCGCATCGGGCCTGCCCTCCTCGTGGGCCTTCACGATGGGCGCGCAGCCCTCCGCCTGCACCGCCACCATCCTCGGCCGCTTCGAGTCGATGAGGCCCATCGCCTCCATCTCCTCGAACGCCTTCCACATGCCGATGAGCCCGGTGCCGCCGCCCGTCGGGTACAGGATGACGTCGGGCAGCGTCCAGCCGAGCTGCTCCGCGACCTCGTAGCCCATCGTCTTCTTGCCCTCCACGCGGTAGGGCTCCTTCAACGTGGCGCACTCGTACCACCCATGCTCGCGAGCCAGCCCCGCGCACACCTTCCCCGCGTCCGTGATGAGCCCGTCCACCGTCTCGACGTGCGCGCCATAGGCCCGCGTCTCCAGGAGGAAGAGGCTCGCGATGTCGCGAGGCACGAAGACATGCGCCTCCAGGCCACCGCGCGCCGCGTACGCCGCCAGCGCACTCCCCGCGTTGCCCGCCGAGGGCAGACACACCGCCTTCGCTCCCAGCACCTTCGCCATCGACACCGCCGCCGACAGGCCGCGCGCCTTGAACGAGCCGGTGGGGTTGCCGCTCTCGTCCTTCACCCAGACCTGCTTCATCCCCAGCCGCGCCGCCAGCCGGGGCGTCGCAAGCAGCGGCGTCCAGCCCTCGCCCAGGCTGAGCCGCTGCGCGGGGTCCGCCACGGGCAGCACCTCGTGGTAGCGCCACATGGAGCGATCCCGCGTCGCCAGGGCCTCGCGGCGCAGCGTCTTCGCCGCGCGCTCCAGGTCATAGCGCGCGAACAGCGGCGCGTCGCAGGTGGTGCACAGGTTCAGCACGGCGCCCGGCGCATACGTCCGGTCGCACTTCGTACAGTCGAGTCGGAGGACGGACATGGCCCGCCGACTCTACGGCGAACCCAGGCCCGCGGCCTACCGTGCGTCCCCGGCGGTGTTCACCGGGGGCAGCCACTTGCGCAGCAGGGCGGGCGCGGTGGAGCGGTAGATGTTGTCGTGACGCAGGTCCGGTCGGGGCTCCACCTCCCACGTCAGCCCGGCGGGTGCGCTCGCCTGGAGGATGTCGTTCAGCCGCGCCACCGCCGGGACGATGTCCTCCGTCTCGTTCGCGGAGGAGACATACAGCCGCGCGCGCAGCGACGGGTGCTGCGCGAAGAACGTCCCGGCCTGCTTCACCAGCGCCTCGCCGTTCCACCAGAGGCTCGGACTCAGCGCCAGGTACGTGTCGAACAGCTCGGGCTGGAGGAAGAAGGTCTCCATGATGAACAGGCCCGCGGCCGACTCGCCGATGATGGCCCGCTCCTCGGTCACCCGATAGCGCCGGGAGATGTCGGGGAGCAGCTCGTCGCGGATGAACGCGCGGAACGCCGCCGAGCCACCCGAGACAGGGATGAGCTCCCGGTCACTCGCGAGCTCGGTGGGCCCCGTCATGTCGCGCCTGCGCACCGTGTTCTCGATGCCCACGACGATGAGCGGCCGCATCTCCCCCGCGCGGATGGCGGCGTCCACCGCGGAGGCGACGTGCGGGAAGTCCTCCTGGAGCCCACCGTCGGGCATGTACAGCACCGGGAAGCGAGCGTCCTTCGCCGTCTCGTAGCCGGGCGGCAGGTAGACGGTGATGCGCCGCTCCTCCTTCAGCACCGAGGAGGACAGGAGGTACAGCTCATGCGGCGGCACCGGCTCCGGCGCGACGGGTGGCATCCGCCGCACGGAGCAACCCGCCAGGAACAGGCTCAGCCCCACATACGCCATCCATCGTCGCGTCATCATGATGTCCCCCACCCGCTTCAATCCTGGAGTTCCAGCCACACCGGCGCGTGGTCCGAGGGCTGCTTTCCCTTGCGCGCGTCGCGGTCCGTGTCCGCCCCCGTCAGCCGGGGCACCAGCGGCGCCGACACGTAGAGGTGGTCGATGCGCAGGCCCAGGTTCTTCGGGAAGCCAAGGTTGCGGTAGTCCCACCACGAGAAGCGCTGCGTGTCGGGGTGCAGCTTGCGGTACGCGTCCGTCAGGCCGAAGGCGCGCAGGCGCTGGAGCGCGTCGCGCTCCTTGAGCGTGAAGAGCGTCTGTCCTTCCCACAGCTTCGGGTCGTAGGTGTCGATGTCCTCGGGCGCGACGTTCCAGTCACCGCCGAGCACCAGCGGCTCGTCCGGCTTGTGGCGCGTGTCCAGGTAGCGGCGCAGCCGGCCATACCACTCGAGCTTGTACTCGTACTGGGGCGAGTCCACCGACTGCCCGTTGGGCGCGTACGCGCTCACCACGCGGACGCCCTTCACCGTCGCGGCGATGAGGCGCGCGTGCGTGTCGTCCACGCCGTCCGACAGCCCCTTCACCACGTCCCGCGGCTCCTCCTTCGCCAGGATGGCCACGCCGTTGTAGGTCTTCTGCCCGTGGAGGGCCGCGTGGTAGCCGGCGTCGCGCACCGCCTCCAGCGGGAAGTCCGCCTCGGTGCACTTGAGCTCCTGCAAGCACACCACGTCCGGCTGCGCGCTCTTCAGCCACTCGAGCAGGCGCTCCTGCCGGGCCCGTACCGAGTTCACGTTCCAGGTCGCGATTTTCATCGCGGGCACCGTCGCACGGCACCCACGCCCCCGCCACGCTTTTCCCCTCCTCGTGCGGCTACGCGGCCACACCCCGTCCCATGCTCCGGGGCAAGGGCCCTGGCACGCGCATCGCAATGACTCCGGGTGGGAGGACGCCCACAGGTGTCCTCCCGGAGCGCCCTTCCCGGACGCCCCGCCTGGAGTCGAGGTCGCCATGAGCCCGAGGACGAAGAAGACCTCCCGCCGCACCCTGGGTTTCACCCTGCCGCCCACGCTCAAGAAGGCGCTGGTGCCTTCCTGCCTCGCCGCCCTGGGCCTGGCCGCGTGGACCGACGTCCCCCTGCCCGCCACGCTGCGCCCCTGGCTGGCCCTGGCCGAGCACGCGCGCACCCGCGATGCGGTCATCCCCGTGGACCTCGCGCCGGCGTTCGCCGAGGCGCCCCTGCCCATCCCGGCCACCCTCCCGGCCGCCGAGGAGCTCCCGTCCACGCCCGCGCCGCGCGTGGCGGTCGAGGACGCCCTGGCCCTGCCGCACGAGCACACCCGCCGCGTGGACCACCTGGGCCGCGCCCGCGCGCTCAGGGAGCTGGGGGATGTGTCCGGCGCGCTCACCGAGGTGCGCCGCGCCCTGAACGATGAGCCGTCCGACACGGAGGCGCTGATGACGGCGGCCCGGCTGGCGCGGCTGCAGGGACAGTCGGAGCTGGCGCTCGCGGCCTACGCGCGGCTGGGGAGCCTGATGCCCGAGGAGGCCGGCGCGCTCATCCAGCAGGCCCGCCTGCTGGTGTCCCTGGGGCGCCACGCGGAGGCGGTGCGCGTGGGCGAGGAGGCGGTGGTGCGCGCGCCGGAGGACGCGGAGGGCTACCAGGCGCTCGGCCGGGCCCACCTGGCCTCGGGCGAGCTGTCCCCCGCCATCCTCCGCTTCCAGCAGGCGGTGCACCTGGATCCGGAGCACGGCTACGCGCTCAACAACCTGGGCTTCGCCTACCTGCGCGCGGGAGAGGACGCGAAGGCCGCGGAGGTGCTCGCGCGGGCGGCGGAGCTGCTGCCCCACGTCGCGTACGTGCACAACAACCTGGGCGTGGCCTGGGAGCGGCTGGGCCGCAAGGAGGAGGCCCGGGGCGCCTATGCCCAGGCCACCCGGCTGTCGCCCCGCTACGTCCAGGCGCGCGTCAACGCGGACCGGATGAACCGCGTCGCCCGGGCGGACCTGGCCCCGAGCGACACCCGGACGCCGGAAGCCCTTTCACCCCTGCCCGAGCCGCATTAGTGCCTCCCCGCCTGGAGACCGACCTCCAGGCGGGCGTCGGGCCGGTTCCCGCCGCCGGCCCATCGGTCTAACGTGCAGCCCCCGTCGAGAAGCACATGACCCTGGCCCCTGTGATGCCCACTCCGCCCGAAGCCCCGCAGCCCTCCACGCCGCCGACCGCGCCCGAGCCGCCCCGCCCCGGGCTGGGGGCGCGCCTCTGGAAGTGGACGAAGCGGCTCTTCATCACCGGCGTGGTGGGGCTCGTCCTGGTCCTGCTCGTGTGCGTGGGCGCGTACGTCTACTACAGCCGGGATTTGCCCTCGGTGGACGCGCTGCGCACGTACGAGCTGCCGCAGGTCACCAAGGTGACGTGCGCGGACGGCAAGGTGTGCGCCGAGTATGCCTACGAGAAGCGCACCGTGGTGCGCGTGCAGGACCTGCCTCCGCACGTGCGCGACGCATTCCTCGCCGCCGAGGACGCGGACTTCTACAAGCACGTGGGCCTGGACCCGTTCGGCATCCTCCGCGCGGCCATCAAGAACCTCATCCCCGGCAGCCGCAAGTCCGGCGCGTCCACCATCACCCAGCAGGTGGTGAAGAACCTGCTGCTGTCCCCCGAGCGCAAGCTGTCGCGCAAGATTCGCGAGTGGATCCTCACCCCGCGCGTCGAGGAGGCGCTCACCAAGGATCAGATCCTCAGCCTCTACATCAACCAGTCCTACTACGGGCAGCGCCGCTACGGCGTGGAGGAGGCCGCGCTCTATTATTTTGGCAAGCGCGCCAAGGATCTGAGCGTGGGCGAGGCGGCGGTGCTGGCGGGCACGGTGCAGATTCCCCACCGCATCAACCCGGTGACGAACATGACGCGGGCGAAGTCGCGCCAGCGCTATGTGCTGGGGCAGATGGCCGCGCAGGGCTTCGTGCCGCGCAAGGTGGTGGACGAGGAGCTGGAGAAGCCCATCGTCCTGGCGCCGCGTCCGGAGCAGGCCGTGGGCCCGTACTACGCGGAGGAGATTCGCCGCACGCTCATCGAGCGCTACGGCGAGCACGCGGTGATGCAGGGGGGCCTGCGGGTGGACATCGCCATGGTGCCCAGGCTCCAGGTCGCCGCCGAGCAGGCGGTGCGCGAGGGCCTGGAGGCGGTGGACCGTCGCCAGGGCTACCGCGGTCCCAAGGGCACGCTGGAGGACGCGCAGTGGACGCGGCTTCGGGCCATGGTGCTCACCCGCATCGAGGAGGCCGGACGTCGGCAGAAGGACCAGGGCTATGTCGCGGACCTGGAGCCCCTGGCGCGCGTCATCGCGCCGGGAGAGCCCCCCAAGGAGGTGGCCACCGCGGAGGCGGACGTGGACGGCGCGGAGGAGCAGCGGCCGGAGCTGACGCCCGAGGACGAGGCGCCTCCGTCCGAGGAGGAGCTGCTGGTGCGCGCGGTGCGCCTGAAGCCGCTGGAGGAAGGGCTGCGGTTGACGGGCTACGTGACGGAGCTGGACGAGAAGCGCAACGTGGCGCGCGTGGACCTGGTGGGCCGCACCGCGGAGGTGGCCTTCCCGGGCGTGAGCTGGGCGCGGCAGAAGGGCAAGGGCGCGCCGAAGAAGATTGGCGACGTGTTCGAGAAGGGGCAGCTGGTCTTCGTGCGCGTGCTGAAGGCCCCGCCCGCGCCAGCCTTCGTGGAGGCGACGCTGGACCAGGTGCCCGTGGTGCAGGGCGGCCTCGTGGTCATCCGCCCCGACAACCGCAACGTCGTCGCGCTGGTGGGTGGGTATGACGCGGAGCGCTCGTCGTTCAACCGCGCCACGCAGGCCCGACGTCAGCCAGGCTCGTCCTTCAAGCCGTTCCTGTACGCCGCCGCGCTCGCGAGCGGACGCTACACGCCGCTCTCCAAGGTCAACGACGCCCCCGAGACCATCCGCGACCCGTACACGGGCAAGGCGTGGAGGCCGCAGAACTATGACCGCCAGTTCGAGGGGCCGATGACGCTGCGCCAGGCGCTCACGAAGTCGAAGAACACGGTGTCGGTGCGGCTCATCGAGGCGCTCACCCCGCCCACCGTCATCGACTTCGCGCGCCGGGCGGGCATCCGCTCCGCGATGCCGGAGAACCTCACGCTGGCGCTGGGCACGGGCGAGGTGACGATGCTGGAGGCGGTGAACGCGTACGCCACGCTCCAGGCCAACGGGAAGCTGGCCGAGCCGCTCATGCTGCTGCGCGTGCGGGACTCGCGCGGCAAGCTGCTGGAGGACCACCAGCCCGCGTTCGAGGAGACGCTGCCGCCGGCCGTCGCGTACCTCACCACGTCGTTGATGCGCAGCGTGGTGGAGGAAGGCACGGCCAAGGCGGTGCGCGAGCTCAACCGTCCGGCCGCGGGCAAGACGGGCACCACGCAGGAGAGCAAGGACACGTGGTTCTCCGGCTACACGGCGGACTGGGTGGCCAGCGCATGGGTGGGCTTCGACGACAACTCGCCCTTGGGTGGCAGTGAGACGGGTGGTCGCGCCGCGCTGCCCATCTGGTTGCAGTTCATGCGCGTGGCGCACGAGGGACTTCCCGCGCGCGAGTTCGAGGTGCCTCCTGGAGTGCTCCAGGTTCGCATCGACCCCGCGACGGGGCTGCTGGCCGGCTCGTCCGTGCCGGGGCGACTGGAGCCGTTCCTCGAGGGGACGCAGCCCACCGCCGAGGCGCCGCCGCCCGGACAGGTGACGACGGATGAGTTCTTCCTCGACGACGGCAGGAAGGGTCTGTGAGCCGAACTCTCGTCCTCGCGCCGCTGCTGGCCTCGCTGGCGGCGGGCGCGGCGTCTTCCTCCGCGGAGGGCACATCCGCTGTTCAGCGGCTCGCGGGTGAGCTGGCCACCGCCGTGCGGAAGCTCCCCGCCGAGGCGCCCGTGGGCCTGTACCTGTCGGGAAGCTCGGCGGAGCTGCGGCGGGCGGTGGGCAGTGTGCTCACTTCACGGCTCGCCTCGGCGAACCTCGCCCCCGTCCTGGTGGATGCGCCGAGCGCCGAGGCCGCGGAGTCCGTGGCCCGGGCGCAGGGTGCTCGCACACTGGTGCGGCTGACGCTGGATGTGGAGGCTGGCGCCCTGCGGGCTCGTGGCGATGCGCTGGGCACGTGGGTGAACTTCTGGTCGGGCCGGGTGCCGACGCGTCCGGCGAAGCCCTCGGGCGCGCTCGTCGAGTCTGTGGACGCGGACGCGGAGGTGCTCGCGCTGGCCTCGGTGGGCGCTCCCGCGACCACGCCTCCCGCCGCGGGGGCTCGGAGTGTGCGGTTGTTGGGCGCCGTGCTGGCGCGACTGGAGCAGCCCATCGCCGCGCTCGCCGCGGGCGACCTGGATGGTGATGGGCGGGATGAAATCGCGGTGCTGACAGAGGCGGAGGTCTCCGTCTTCGACGCGGACGGACGCCTGTTGGCTCGACGCGAGCTGGACGGCCTGCCCTTCTCGAATGCGCCCACGCGAGAGCCCTTCGGCGCGCTGGCGGTGCTTCCGGGGCCGCCCCGCCTCGCCGCCTGGAGCACCCGGCGGGCGCAGGGTGAGCTGCTCGTGCTCGACAAGGGGCGTGGGACGCTGCGGCCCGTGGGGACCTTGGACAGTGCCCCGCTGGGCCCCGCCGAGCGCGGGAGCTTCGTCCCCGGACAGACGGCGTTCCAGGCCGAGGTGAGGCTGGCGGACGGCAAGCCCGTGACGCTCTCCGCGCCCTTCACCACCGCCGGCTTCGCGTCCCCGAGGATGTTGTTCGTGCACCCGGATGGCACGGGCTCGCTCTATTCGCGCGCGGGGACAGCGCCCACGCGGTTGAGCGGACTGGGAGCGGGCAGCGCGCTGGGGGACCTGGATGGAGACGGCACTCCGGAGCTGCTCACCACGTCGCCCTTGTTGCAGCCCTCACCGGATGCGCTGCGGGTGCACGCGCTCAATGGCGCCGACCCCACCGTGCATGAGCCGCTGTGGCAGGGGGCGCTGCCTCCAGGGCGCGCGCTGTACGTGGTGACGGCCAACCTGGACGGCGATGCGCGTCGGGAGGTGGTGGTGGGCCTGTTGAAGCCGGATGGCACCGCTGAGCTGTTCCTCCTTCGCCAGGGTGCCCCATGACGCCGCGTCTCGCGCTCGCCAGTCTGGTCCTCCTTGGCGCCTCGCCCTCGCTCGCGGCGGGGCGGACGCGTTATGGCGGAGAGGTGCGCATGGCCCACGCGGGGCCGCCCGAGGTCGGGGAGCCGTCGCTCGCGGACACGCCGCTGGAGGCCACGTTGCTGGGCCTGCTGTCGCGCCCCGTGTGCACGGTGACGCCGGAGGGCGAGGCCCATCCCGCGCTCGCCCAGGAGATGTCGCGTCCCACGCCTCAGGTCTCGCGCCTGACGCTGCCCAACGCCGCCACGGCCGGAGCGCTGGCTCGCGCGTGGATGCGGCTGTCCAGCGCGGAGGGCGCCTCGCCGTACCGTGCGCTGCTCTACCCGCTGCGGGGCGAGGGGCGACAGGTCAACGCGAGCGACGCCACGCTGGAGCTGGCGCTGTCGTTCCCCTGGCCCGACATGGAGCGCGCGCTGTGCCATCCGGCGCTGGCCGCGCCCGTGTCTGGCACTCCGGCGGGGCCGTTCTCGTCGGCGGGGCGCGGCGCGCTCGATGCGCAGACCCGTTGGCCTCGTGGGAGGCCGTACCTGGACCGGCTGCTGCTCACGGCCACCGATGAGCGGGGACTGGCGCGCCTGTGGTCCTCGCGACAGGTCCAGGTGGAGCTGGGCGTCTCGTCCGAGTCCGACACCGTGTCGGGCGCGATGCTGTACGCGACGTACCTGGCGTTCTCGCCCCGTCGGCTCCCCGCCGACTTCCGCCAGGCGGTGGAGAGCTCCATCGACCGCGAGGACCTCACGCGGCTGTTCGTGCATGGACCCGCGGTGCCCATGCCGCACCTGCTGCCTCCCGCGCTGATGCCGCAAGGTCCTCGCTCGCGGCCCACGGCGCCTCCCTCGGCCCCGTCTCGCAAGGTGACGCTCATCTACGACACGGCGCTCGAGGACCAGCGCGCGGTGGCCGAGCGCATCCAGGTGAAGCTGCATGAGCGGGGCTACACCGTGGCCCTGGAGCCCTTGTCGCGAGCGGCCCTGCGAGCGCGGTGGGCCAAGGGCGACTTCGAGCTGATGCTGCATGCGCTGATGCTGCCGCCCGCGCCGGGGCCCGCGCTGGCCGTGGTGCTGGACGCGGGTGGGCGCAAGGATTTGCTCGGCGTGGAGCTGCCCGCCATCGGCGCCCTGACGGACATGGCGGCGCGCGACGCGAGGGCCCGTGAGCGTGCGTTGGCGCTGGCCGCGACGCTGCCCCTGCTGCCGCTGTATGCACAGGGCCTGGGCGTGCGCGCCATGCCGGAGGTCGGCGGGCTGGTGATGGACACGCAGGGCCTGCCGACGCTCGACGGCGCGTTCCTGCTGCCCGCTGAAAGTGCCTCCATGGGAGGGCGCCCGTGAGCGTGACGCGATGGGCTCTCCGCGCGGGTGAGCGGCGAGCCGGCGCAGCCGACATGCGGTGGCGCATTGCCCCAGTCCACCGAGCGCGTCGCGCAGAGAGGCCATCGGTGCGCTCGGCACGACCTCCTCATTGCGAAGGTGCGCGGCAACCGAGCTCCGCGGACGTGCATGGGGGCGGTCCTGCTGCCCACGGAGGGCTCCGCGATAGGACGGCATCCATGCACATGTCGCGATGCCCGAGTGGCGTGGATGAGCCACACGCTTGGAGGAGCCACTCTTGAGACTGAGGACCCGGCTGGCGCTCGCCTTCGCGCTGCTCGCGTTGGTTCCTCTCGCGGTGGTCGTCCTCCCCACGCTGTCGCGCCTGCGTGACACGCTCTCGCGCGAGCTGGATGCCCGCATGGAGGCGGCCACCCTCAGCGCGAAGGAGTCGCTGGAGCGCTCGGCCGCGACGGCCCGCCGCGCGGTGGAGGAGCTGGTCGAGAGCCCCGCCATGGAGGACCTCGCCCGCGAGGCGCGCGAGCGCCCCACCCGCGCCATCCAGGCCGGCACGGCGGAAGCGCTGATGAAGACGCGCGGCCTGACGGTGCTCGCGCTCTTCGACCGAGGAGGCACGGTGCTCTCCTCGGGCCACCTGCCCGCGCGGCGCGGAGACCCGGACCCCGTCCTCTTCGCCGTCACCCGCGAGTCGTCCCCCAAGCCCGTCCCCGTCCGCGTGGAGGTGCGCACGTCGTCGGGGCTGCGGCAGATGCCCGCGCTCGTCACCGCGCGGCCCATCGACTACGGAGACCTGCGCCTGTGGGCCGTGGGCGGCGTGCTGCTCGATGACAGCCTGGCGCAGCACCTGGCGCGACTGACGCAGGCCCACGTCACGCTGGTCTCGGGAGAGAACGAGCTGGCGCGCGCCGGCACCGCGCTGCCGCCCACCGTGGCTCGGGAGCTGCCGTTGGGGGACACGGCCACGGTGCGGCTGGTCTTCAGTCGCGCCGCCGCGCGCGAGGCCGAGGAAGGCGTCATGCGCGCGTTCGTCCTGCTCGCGGGCCTGGGCGGTGCGTTCGCGGTGCTCCTGGGACTGCTGGTGTCCCGGTGGATGACGAGGCCCGTGGAGGCACTCACGGAGGGCGCCCGCCGCGTGGCCGAGGGTGCGCTGGACGTCCAGGTGACGGCGGATGCCACGGGCGAGGTGGGCGAGCTGGTCCGGACGTTCAACCACATGACGTCCGAGCTGAAGGCCACCACGGAGCGACTGGTGGCCAGCGAGCGCATCGCCGCGTGGCAGGAGGTGGCGCGGCGGCTCGCGCATGAAATCAAGAACCCGCTCACGCCCATCCGCATGTCGCTGGAGACGTTGCTCGCCGCGCAGGAGGCACGGCATCCGCGCTTCCCGGAGCTCTTCAAGGAGAGCGCGGGCGTGGTGCTGGAGGAGGTGGACCGGCTGCGTCGCATCGTCGACGAGTTCAGCCGGTTCGCGCGGATGCCCAAGCCGCAGCTCGCGCCGGTGGACCTGTCCGAGCTGGCGCAGAGCGTGCTCGCGCTCTACGCCACGCCGCCCGAGGGCATCCAGATTCTTCCCGCCCTTCAGACGGGCGTGGTGGCGCGGGTGGACCGGGACATGCTGACGCAGGTGCTGGTCAACCTGGTGAAGAACGCCGAGGAGGCCATGGCCGGCAAGGGCGGCAACCTGCGCGTGCGCGTGAAGGGCACGGACACCGACGCGCTCATCGAGGTCGAGGACAGCGGGCCGGGCATTCCCCTCGAACACCGGGCCCGCATCTTCGAGCCGTACTTCACCACGAAAGATGGAGGCACCGGGCTCGGGCTCGCCATCGCGGCGCGCATCCTCCAGGAGCACGGCGGCAAGCTCGAGGTCGGCGGAGAGCCGGGTCAGGGCGCGCGCTTCAGCGTCGTGCTCCCCCGCGCCGAGAGCATCGGGACCGTCAGCGCCCGGTAGGCCAGGCGCCTCGAGCCACCGCCCAGCGCGCGGGCCAGGGGACACGAGGCCTCGCGCAGGCGTGGCCCTCGCGACGCACTGCATGTGTGGAACAAGGGGCGGCGAGCCTTCTGCCTCGAATCGATACGAAACGCGCGGACGTGCCTGGAGCCCAACGCACCGGACACGAGCCGCCGCGTGCCGCGGCCCCGGAAACGAACGAAGCCCGAGGCAACCCGCGCCTCGGGCTCCGACTGTCACCTCACGGTGAGCGCCGCGCTCAGTCCTTGACGGGCGTGGCCTTGAGGGCGGCCTTGCCCTCCTTCACGTAGACCTGGAAGCGCACCGTCTTGCACGCGTACTTCTGGACGAGCTGCTCCTTGTTCTTGCGCAGCTTCTGCACGAACTTGTCGTACGTCAGGCCGTCGGCCGGCTCGCCACAGCGCTCGCGCGTGGTGACGAACTCGCGGAAGACCTCCTGGAAGTGCTGCTCCTCGGAGAGCGCCACCGCGGAGTTGCCCGAGGGCCCCGCGCCCGGCAGCGGAATCGCCGCGGGAGCCGCCCCACCCCGCGCCGGCAACGGAATCGGAGCGTCGGGAGGACGCGCGCTCGCCTGGAGCAGCTCGCGAGGAATCGCCGCGACGCGCGTCGTCTCCGGGTTCTCCGGAGACTGCGCCGCCGCCAGCGCGAACGGGTTGGCCGCCTGCTGCAGCGAGTACGCCGCCGTGGGCTGGTCCTCGAAGGCGAACGCCCCCCGACGCGGCGACGCCGGCGACAGCGACTCCCCATTGGGCTCCGGCTCGAACGGCATGGACGACGCGGAGCCGAACGGCGTCGCGGGCGGCACCGCCGGAGGAGGCGGCGTCGAGGCAGGAGGCGCCGGGAACGGGAACGGCTCCGCCTGGGCGAACGGGTCCGCCCCACCGAACGGGCTGGACGGAGCCGCCGAGGGAGGCGGCAGCGCGAACGGGTCCGCCATCGGCGCGGGCGCCGAGGGAGGAGGCGGCAGCGCGAACGGGTCCGCCCCGAACGGCTGAGCCGCCGCGGGCGCCGGCGCCGCATGGGCGAACGGATCCGCCCCGAACGGCTGGGCCGCGGGAGGAGGCGGCGCGGAGGCGAACGGGTCGGGCAGCGGCCCCGGCGTCGGCACGGGAGGCAGCGGCGAGGACGCGAACGGGTCCGGCAACGGTCCCGGCGTCGGAGCCGCGGCCACCGGCTGCGGCGGGGGCGGCGTGGAATGCGCGGCGGGCATGGCCGCCGGAGCGCTCGCAGCCATCGCGGCCGACAGGCTCAGCGTGTCGGAAGAGCCCTGGACCTCGTCACCCGAGGCCCGAGCGCCGCCCATCATCGCCGCCCACACCAGCGTCAGCACCAGCAGGCCCGCCAGGGCGAAGAGCGCGCTCTGCTGATAGTCCGCCAGCGCGCCCAGCACCGCCTGCGTCCCGGCCACGGAGAACACCTCCACCGAGGTCCCCTCCAGCGTGCGGCGAGAGGCCACCGCCAGCGGCGCCTGACCGCCCATGACGTCGCCGTCCGTGAGCATCGGCAGCGCGACGGGCCCCAGGCTCTTCACGGCCCCACGGCGCACCACCACGCCGTTCGTGTTCGCGGCCACCTGCGCGAGCGAGCCCTCCGCCAGGAGCTTGTCCGGCCCGAAAGCCGTCACCGAATCACCCTTCACCAGACCGAGCGCCGTGACGCCCGAGGCCTGCACCGCGGCCTCCAGCGCGCCCTCGTCGAACAGCGGCGCGCCCACCACCAGCGTCACCGCCGGCTGCACGCCGAAGTCCCCGCCCCACAACACCGGCACCGCGGCGAACACGTGGGTCGTCCCCAGCGCGTCCACCACCGTGGTGCCCGCCTTCACCAGCGCCGCGACATCCAGCTTCGCGCTGTCGGAGGAGGGCTCCCCGCCGACAACGGCGTGGAACGCCGCGTCCGGAGCGGCCAGCGCCACCACCGCGCCCTTGAGCTCCTTGGGCAGCACGGCCTCGGCGGCGGTGCGGACGGCGGAGAAGCGCTCGGCGGTCAGCGGCTGCAAGCCGGCCTTGTCGTCCTCCTTGTCCTTGTCGCGAGAAGAGGCGCCGTACTGGGGACGCGCGGGCGTGGCGGGCTTGGGCGGCTGCAGCGCGTGCACCGCGCTCGCCACGTCCGGCGTGGCGGCCAGCTTCAGCGCCAGCGCCTGGACCTCCGCGCGACGCGCATCCACGCGGCGCGCCACCTCCGTCACGCCCGAGGCGGACTGAGCCGTGGCTCCTTCCACCGCGCGCGCGCGAAGCGGTCCCGACAACATCGGGAGATGAGCAAGCCCCAGTCCGATGACCAGGAACGCGAAGAGGAGGAACTTGAGGCGGACCATCGCCGTCCTTTAGCCCATGGGTGAAGGGTTCCGCTTATAGCGTTCACCATTCGGACCCAGCAAGATTCGGACAGCGGACAACTGGGGCCCGGCCGCCTGGCCCACAGCCAGGAAGACCGGGCCCTACACCCTGATACGTGTTGCGCTAATAGGTGGGCACGTTCGCCGCCACGTCGTCGGGCAGCCCGTCCGTGCGCACCTCGCGGCGCCGCTCCACGGCCTTGCGCACGCTGCGCTCCAGCCGGTCACGCGCCGCGTCGATGGCCTGGAACAGCGTCTCCGCCGTCTCCGTGACGTGGATGGCCGCGAAGTTCGGCATGCGCACCGTCGCCCGACACTCCTTGTCCACCCCGCCCTTCGGGCCGTTGATGTCCACCAGCGAGATGTCGATCTCCGCCGCCTCGTCGTCCGCGTACCGCTCGATGTGGCTCACCAGATGTTCCTGCAGATAGTCCCTCAGGGAATCCGTCAGGGTCAGATGCACGCCCCGCATCAACACCTTCATGGCATCACCTCCGGGGCCAAAGATGGACAGTCCCCGGCGGATGGACAGCCCATTGCCCCGCGGTGAGGGACGCTCTTCCGGCCGCCTGCCCTCCGAGCGGCGCGGCGCGGGTGGCGCGGCCTTCGCGGCGGACGTTTCCGACAGGTGCCAGGGTTACCCAGACGCATGGGTGCCGAGCGAATCAAGGTCCTCCTCGTCGAGGACGACGCAGACAGCCGGGAGCTCCTCGCGGAGCTGCTCGAGTTCGACTTCGACGTCGTCACGGCGAGTGACGGCCTGTCGGGCTGGAGGGCCTTCGAGAGCACGCATCCGGACGTGGTGGTGACGGACGAGTCCCTGCCGGGACTGACGGGCACGGAGCTGGCCCGGCGGGTGAAGGCCCGCTCCGCGCGCACGCGCGTCATCCTGGTGTCGGGCTACACGCAGGTGGATGGCGCCGAGCACTGCGACTTGATGCTGCGCAAGCCCATCGACGTGGAGCGGCTGAGCAGCGCCGTGGGCAGGTTGGGGGCGGAGGCCCGCCACTGGTCGGGCGACGACGCCCGGCAGTGAACGGAAGGATGGGCCCCAGGTGCCGCGACGGGACAGCGGCCCTACCATGTCCCTCCAGGACATCCACGGGCAGGAGGGACGGACATGAGATACTGCACCAGCTGCGGCTCGGAGTACCGGGATGACATCGAGCAATGCTCGGACTGCCCGGGCAGCCCCCGGTTGGTCGAGGCCAGCGAGATGAGCCGGCGAGGCCTGCCGCTGCCCCACGAGCTGGACCAGCGCGTCTTCGCGCGCGCGGGCACGACGGACAACCCGCTCATGGTGGAGGTCTTCACCGGGATGCTCGAGGAGCGGGACATCCCGGTGCTCGTGCGCGCGGGACGCTCGGGCGTGGTGGACAAGCTGACCACCGGGAACCTGCTCCCCTGGTGGGAGATTCTCGTGCCCGAGGAGATGCGGGAGCGCGCGGCGCTGCTCATCGAGCGGGAGCGAGCCCAGGAGGCCGCCACCAATGACGAGGCCGCGCGGGCCGCCGAGGAGGAGGAGCGGGAGACCGAGCGCTCCTCGCCCCCGCCGCCCGCCTTCTGACGGCCCCGTCAGGGTGAGCGCACCACCGCGCTGGAAGGAGCGCTGTCCGGCCTCCGCGCCTCGAAGAGACTCACGCCGGTGACCTTCCACTTCGCGTAGCGCGAGTTGCGCGTGAGGAAGGTCTCCAGGTCCTCGTCCACCACGCGGTTGTAGCCGCCGCGCGAGGCGTGACGCAGGAAGGTGCGGTGCTTGCGCTGCACCACGAAGCCCAGGTGGGTGATGCGCGTGGCCTTGAGGGGCAGGTCCTCGCGCATCACCACGAGGATGGTGCCGGAGGGGATGTCGCGCGCGTGCGCCATCACCTTCTCCAGCGGAATCATGTCCAGCGCGAACGTGCCCGTCGGCTGACGCTCCCGGGGCAGCTGGAGCGACTGCGACGAGCGCGACTGCCAGGTGGTCTTCGTCAGCGTCTTCGTCACGCTGACGGTGTCCTCACCGCCGAGCGCGCGCGTCACGTCGCGCAGGAAGCCCTTGCGGATGTTGTTGGGCAGCCACTGCGCCTCCATCAGGTGGTTGCGGTCCTCGTACGAGGGCGTCCGGGCGTAGCGGATGTGCTCGAGCAGCGCGCCCACCTCCGGCTCGGAGCGCGCCAGCCCCAGCGCCATCGACTGCTCGACGAAGGTGAGGCAGTCCACCGCGTCCAGGCGGAAGGTCGGGTCGGGGTCCACGCCCGAGCCCTCGCCCAGCGGGGACAGCACGTAGGGCGTGTTGATGAAGCGCGCGCTCATCGACAGGAGCCGCTCGGAGAGGGGCGCCTCCGTCGCCTGGGCCACCAGGGCCGCGAAGCCGCTCGCGTCCAGGCCCGTCCAGCCGTTGGCGCGCGCGGGCGTGGCCGTGGCCGCCTGGGCCGCGGCCGAACCGGATTCCACCAGCCGCGCGGCTCCGGGCGCGACGTCCTGCTTCGAGGAGGCCCCCGGCGCCTGGGTGAACAGCGCCGAGGCCAGCACCACCGCCCACGTCATGGCGCCACGCCCGCCCTTCGCAGGATCACCTTGCGGCGATCATCCGGGAGCTGGAGCGTCTCCAGCTCCTTCTCGTACGCCAGCTTCTCGTCGTTCTTGGCGTTCCACGACGCCAGCACCAGCCAGTCCAGCATGGACGGGTCGCCGCCCTGGTAGAGGATGCGCGCGGCGCCCGCGGCCAGCGTGCGGTCCTTGTCCTCCAGGAGCGGCTTGAGCGCGGGGCTCGCCTTCTTCGCCACCACGCCCTCGAACAGCTCCAGCCCCTGGCGCCGCTTGAAGCGGTCCGAGTCGCCGAGCAGCTTGTTGGCGAAGGCGAAGCCCTCCGGGGCGCCCAGCCGGCACAGGCCGCGCGCCGCCGCGAAGCGGGTGCTCTCCGAGTCGTTCTCCAGGAACTCCTTGAGGGACTTTGCCTGCTTGGCGTCCCCGGCCTCGCCGGCGGCGGCCAGCATCGCGGCGCGCACCTCCAGCTCCTGCTCCTCCTTGGCGGCCGCCATCAGCGCCTTGCCCACCTTGGGGTTGCGCGAGGCGCCCAGCGCGCGGGCCGCGTCCCGGCGCACGCCGCTGCTCTTGTCGTTCAGCAGGGGCAGCAGCACCTGCACGTTGCGGCTCTTGAGGCGGGCCAGGCCCTGCGCGGCGTACATGCGCACCGTGCTGTCCCCGTCGCCGGCGAGCTTCACCAGCGCGGGCTCCGCCGAGCGCGTGTCCAGCCCCGCGAGCACCGCGACGAGGTTGCGGCGGACCCGCTCGTCCAGGGCGCGGCGCAGGGCCTCGGTGATGAGGTCCGCGGCGAAGGGCTCCTCGCGCAGGTAGCGCAGGCGGGAGACGGCGGCGGGCACGGCGCCGCCCTGCAGGACGGTCTGGACCACCTTCTCCGTCTCGGCCTGGCGCTCGGCGCGCTTCGCGGCGGATGCCTGGGCGGACAGGGCCAGGGGGGACACGAGCAGCGTCAAGAGCAGCAGGAGGCGGGCGGGGAGGACGGGCGGGCGCACGGGAGGGGGACGATGGCAAGCCATGCGCCGGCCGTCAAAGTCCCTGGCGCCGGGCCGCCCCCCCTCCAACAGGGTCTGCCCGATTCTTGACCCCCCAAGAGGCGATTGATACGACCGATGCCTCTGTCCCTCCTCTAGAGGCGCCACGCTATGAAGAAGCTGACGGTGCTGGTGTCGGTGGCCGGGGCGCTCGCCGCATGCGGCCCCGTGAAGTCCACCGCGAACATCCTCGACGCCGAAGTCCAGATTCAGGCCGCGCGCACGGCCGGAGCCGACAAGCTGGCTCCGTACGAGTGGACCGCCGCGAACCTGTACCTCGACAAGGCGCGTGAGGAGGTTGGCTACTCCGACTACCAAGCCGGCGTGGACTTCGCGGTGAAGGCGTCGCGCTTCGCCAACGAGGCGCGCGAGAAGGCCATGTCCGTGTCGGGCAGCAGCGACACCGGCGAGAGGACCCCGAACCCGTGACGCTCCGAGTGCTCCCGATGACGCGTCCCTGTCTTGTAGCGCTCCTGTCCCTCCTGCTCGCCAGCTGCGTGAGCGGCAGCAAGATTCGCGCGGACACCCAGGTGCTCGCCGCGGACGTCGAGCGCGCCCGCCGCAGCGGCGCCTTGCGCTGCGCGCCGGTGGAGCTGGCCACCGCGGAGGCCCACCTCGACTTCGCCAAGGGCGAGTTGAGCCAGGGCAACAGCGGCCGTGCCGCCTCGCACGTGCGGCTGGCCGACACGGCGGTGGACCGGGCGCTGGAGCTGTCGAAGAGCTGCGGCCCCCGGCAGGTGCTGGTGCGCGAGCGCCCCGAGGCCCCGCAGGCGACGACGCCGACGACGCCCGAGCCCCAGAAGCCGCCCCAGGTCGTGGTCCGCATCGAGGAGACGGACAGCGACGGCGACGGCGTGCTGGACAAGGACGACCCCTGCCCCGACCAGGCCGAGGACAAGGACGGCTTCCAGGACGAGGACGGCTGCCCGGACCCGGACAACGACAACGACGGCGTGCTCGACGCCAACGACAAGTGCCCGCTGGAGCCCGGCGTGCTGGAGAACCAGGGCTGCCCCGCGCTCGCGCCGACGGACCGCGACGGCGACGGCATCAACGACAACCTGGACAAGTGCCCGGACCAGCCCGAGGACAAGGACGGCTTCCAGGACGAGGACGGCTGCCCCGACCTGGACAACGACAATGACGGTGTCGTGGACATCCAGGACAAGTGCCCCAACGAGTTCGGCCCCATCCAGAACCTGGGCTGCCCGGACCGGGACAACGACGGCGTCAACGACGGCCAGGACAAGTGCCCGGACGAGCCCGAGGACAAGGACGGCTTCCAGGACGAGGACGGCTGCCCCGACCTGGACAACGACGCCGACGGTCTGGCGGACGCCCAGGACAAGTGCCCCAACGAGGCGGGCCCGCCGGAGAACTCGGGCTGCCCGGACAAGGACACGGACAACGACGGCGTGGTGGACCGCCTGGATGCGTGCGTGGACGAGCCCGGCACCAAGGAGCAGCGCGGCTGCCCGAAGCAGTACAAGAACGTGGTCATCAAGAAGGACCGCATCGAGATCAAGAAGCAGATCCTCTTCTCCTCGGGCTCCGCGAGGATCCTCGGCAACAAGCAGAACAACGGCATCCTCGACGACGTGGCGCAGGCGCTGCGTGACGCTCCGTGGATCGCCAAGGTCCGCATCGAGGGCCACACCGACTCGCTGGGCAAGGACGAGGCGAACCTGAAGCTGTCCCAGAAGCGCGCCGACGCGGTGATGGCGCAGCTGTTGCGGCGCAACATCGACCCGGGTCGGATGGAGGCAGTGGGCTTCGGTGAGACGCGGCCCATCGGCCCGAACACCACCAAGGCGGGCCGCGCGCAGAACCGCCGCACGGAGTTCAACATCATCACGCAGTAACTTCCGCTCCACGCGGAAGCAGGCACAGCGCCTCCCGGGCTTCGTCCCGCGGAGGCGCTTGGCTTTCAGGGGTGCGTCACCGCGCGGGACGGACCGCCCCTCGCGAGGACCCAAGGCGCCTGCCGCCGCGCCTGCGTCCTGGGGCCCGTCACCGCGCGGGGGGCATCCCTCGTGATGACTCGGGGCCTTCCGGGCGCGGCGCCCACGGCGGGGCCCGCGCCGTCATCCCGGGCGAGCGGCTGGCTGGAGCGCCCGAGCATGCGAAGGGCCTCAAACCCGACATCGGACGAGCGCGGTGGCCGCGGGGCGGGCCCTCCCGGTCCACTGGGCCCGATGGCCCGGGAATGAAGCCTGGCGCGAGGCGGCTCTCGCGCCGGCGGCGATATCGGAACGGGGCGGACGACGCCGCCTCGACGCCTCCAGCTCAGTCGTCCTTGAGCAGCTCGTGGAGGACCTCGGTGGCGTACGCGCCCCGGGGCAGCTCGAAGGTGAGCCACAGGTCTTCACCTTCGGGCGTCAGCTCGGGCGAGCCCAGGCGGACGCGGTACGGCCTGCGCCCGCCCTCCGTCTCGCCGCCGCCGCGCTTGAAGTCGTCCAGCGTGACGCCCTCGCCCGCGAGCAGCCTCGCCTCCACCTCCGCCACCTCGCCCGCGGAGGCCGTCATCTTCGGGCCGAACAGCGGCCCCGCCGGGCTCACCTCGAACGCGGCGACGCGCGGCCCGTCCACCTCCGGCGCCTCACACACGAAGAGGCCGCCGGTCTCCTCCTTGCGCAGCACGTCTCCCAGCAGGGCCGTGGACAAGGTGCCCGCGCGCACGCGGTCCGCGAGCGCCCGGTTGAAGATGCGCGACTGGAAGGCGGAGAGGTAGAGCTTGCGCTGGAAGCGCTCCGGCCGCTTCGGCAGCCGCTGCCCCAGCACCAGCAGGCGCCCCAGGTCCGCGTTGTCACCCGCGCGGCCGAAGCGCTGCTCGCCGAAGTAGTTGGGCACGCCGCCCGCGGACAGCCGCGTGAAGGACTCCCGCGCCGCGCCCACGTCGCGCACGCCGCGCAGGCGCAGGCGGAAGCGATTGCCCTTCAGGTGCCCGGTCCGCAGCTTGTTGCCGTGCCGTCGCGACCACAGCACCTGCACGCCCTCCAGCGCGAAGTCGCCCAGCTTGGGCTCCGCGCGCGCGGGCACCGAGATGAGCTGCCGCGTGACGGCCTGCCGGTCCTTCATGCCCGCGACGCCCACGTCGTCCTCGGACACGCCCAGCACCTGGGACAGCGCGCGCACCACCTCGCGCGTGTCCCGGCCCCGCTTCTCCAGCCACAGGTAGAGGTGCTCGCCCTCGCCCGAGGGCTGATAGGCGGGGAGCTCCTCGACCTCGAAGTCCTCGGGGACCAGCTTGAAACCACCACCACAGCCGGGGACATCCGCCGTCAACCGCGGCCAATCCGAATCCGTCGTCACGAGCCCTCGAGCGTCGCCAGCAGCTTCTTCACACGACGGGCGAGGTCCTCGTCCGCGCGCGACTCCAACAGCTCACCGGCCTGGAACAACAAGAAGAACATCACGTCGCTGAGCGCCTGCTTGAAGGAGGCCAGCGGCTCGGAGCCCAGCTGCGCGTGGTGCCGCTCGAAGGACTCCATCAGCTTCGCCTCGGCCAGGCTGCCGTCCGCCTGGAAGGACAGCCCCTCCAACACCGGCGAGGACGACAGCGCCTGCCCGGACAGCGCGGCGTTGGCGGCGGCGATGAACTCGCGGTCCATGCCCTGCTTGGCCACCTCGTCGCGAATCTCCCGGAAGATGAAGTTGAACACGCGCGCCGCCGGACGCGGGTCCACCGCGGGCGCAGCGCTCGCCGCGGGCTTGCCCTGCGCGGTGCCACCCTGCCCCACCGACTGCCCCGGCGTCGGAGCGCTCCCCGTCGCGACGGCCACGGGCACCAGCAGCGGCTTGTCCGTCACCGACGCGAAGCCGCCCTCGAGCAGGCGGAAGACGACCTTGGTGATGTCGAACTCCGACAGCCGCGCCGCGTGCCCCAGCTCCAGGATGGTGCGGCGCCCGTCGACCAGCCCCAGCACCCGGTCCTCGTCCTCCTCCAGCTTGCCGTCGGAGCCGCGCTTCTTGGCCACGTACAGCCGGCCGTGGGGGATGCGCTTCCGGAAGTGCGCCATCTCGTCGATCTTCCGGATGCTGTCCATCAGCAGGCTCTGGGTGGAGAGCTGGATGGAGTGATTGGCCTTCTCGTCCACCGGCTGGTCGATGAGGAAGAAGCTCCCCTCCCGGCACAGCACGATGGCGTGGAAGATCTCACTGACCTGGTGCGTGACGCACTTGAAGAGGTCATGCGCCTGCAACAGACCCTTCTCCACCAGCGCGCGGCCCACCTTGGACGGAGGCTGGCCCTTCAGCGCGGCCTCCACCTGGGGACGCTCCACGTAGCCCAGGCGCACCAGCACCTCGCCCAGCCGGTCCGCCGGGTCATCCGAGGACGCGCCCCGCACCTCGCCGTCGCGGAACGTCACCGAGCGCTCGCCGCCGGGCGAGTGCACCCGGATGATGCCGCTCCAGCGCGACTGGCTGAGGAAGGCCATCAGGTCCGACAGCGGGAAGCCGCCCGCGTCGCCGGAGAGCACCACCCGGGGCGCGGGGATGCTGCCGCCCTCGCTGGGCCCCCGGGAGAAGATGAGCAGGTCCGGCGCCGTGGGCATCAGCGCGTACGTCCCCGAGCGCCCCGCCAACGGAGAGGGGCTCTGGCGATCCTCGGGGACGAGCTGCCCCGCGTCGATGCGGAACCGTTGCGTCATCTGCCGCGTCAGTCAGCCGCCCAGGCGTTCTTGTTCGTCACCCACTCCAGCTCATCCTCCATGCTGTGGGTGAGCAGCTCCTCCTGGATGAAGCTCAAATCCAGCGCCCGGCCGTTGAAGTACACCGTCGGCGTGCCCGACAGCCCGGCCGCGCGGCCCTGGTTGCGGAAGCCCTCCAGCTCCTGCTTGTACGAGTCCGACTTGAGCACCGCCGCCAGCCGGTCCTCCTCCAGCCCCAGCTTCTTCGCCAGCGCCACCAGGGCCTCCGGCTTGAGGTTGTCCTGGTTCTCGAAGAGCGCGTCGTGCATCTGCCAGAACTTGCCCTGGTCGCGCGCCCACAGCGCCGCCTGGGCCGCCGGCACGGCGTTGACGTGGTTGGACAGCGGGAAGGGCAGGTAGCAGAAGCGCACCTGGGAGGCGTTCTTCTTCGCGAAGGCCTCCAGCACCGGCCGCGCCTTGGCGCAGTACGGGCACTCGAAGTCGGAGAACTCCACCACCGTCACCGGAGCGGACGCGGAGCCCATGCACATGCGCTCGTCCACCTTGAACTTCGCGCGCTGCTCGCGGAAGGCGCCGTAGTACTGGGACAGCTGGACGATGACCTCCGTGGCCGGGCTGCCCTCGGACACCATGCGCGCGGCCACCCGCGCCATGCGCTTGGCGTGGCGGCAGCCGGTGTGCGACTTCAGGCAGGCCCCCAGCGTGTGGGGGCAGCCGCAGTAGCAGAACTCATCGCTGAGGACCGTGGCCAGCTCCCGCTTGGAGGCCGCCGACAGCGAGGAGAAGTCCATGCCGGGGATGCCCAAGAGCGCCTGGGAGGGGTCCGCCGGCGGGGCCGCGGGCTCCGGGGGAGGCGCGGGCGGTTTGGCCTGGGCCGCCGGAGCGGCGGGCGCCTGGGTGGAGGCGGGCGCGGAGCCCTCCGGGTTCTTGCAACCCGAGCCGGTCAGCGCCACGGCGACCAGCAGGGGAACGACAGGCTTCCAGCAGGAGAGGAGCACGCGGCGGGTCTTAGCCACGCGCGAGGGGCTTGTAAAGCAACGCAAGCCTTGCCAAGGAGGGCCCCTTGCCCATGCCCAGAGTCCTGCTGCTGCACACCGGAGGCACGTTGGGGATGGCCGGAGGTCGGCCCTCCGCCCTGCGCCCCGCCGCCTTCTTCAAGACGCTCAAGGCCCGCGTCCCGGAGCTGTTCCAGCTCGCCGACATCGAGCTGCAGCTCTTCAGCAACCTGGACAGCTCCGAGATGCAGCCCGAGCTGTGGCAACGCATGGCCACCCACCTGCACCACCAGCTCCAGGACTTCGACGGGGCCGTGGTGACCCATGGCACGGACACGCTGGCCTACACCGCCAGCGCGCTGTCCTTCATGCTGCGCAATCCCCCCTGCCCCATCGTGCTGACGGGCTCGCAGCGGCCGCTGGGCGAGGTGCGCTCGGATGCGCGGCTCAACCTCATCGACGCGGTGCTCTCCGCGGTGAAGGGGCCGCGTGAGGTCACCATCTGCTTCGACTCGCACCTGTACCGGGGCAACCGCACGCGCAAGGTGAAGGTGTCCGAGTACGACGCCTTCGAGAGCCCCAACTGCCCGGTGCTGGGGACGCTGGGCGTGGACGCGACCTTCGAGCCGGGGCTGCGCGCCCGGGGCCCCTTCAAGCTCTACGAGAAGCTGGACCCGCGCGTCTTCATGCTCAAGGTCTATCCCGGGCTGGACCCGGCCCTGCCCCTGCAGCTGTTGCCGCACGTCCGGGGGCTGGTGCTGGAGGCGTACGGGGCGGGCAACTTCCCCATCGCGCCCGAGCTCGGACGCTCGCTCATGCCGCTGTTCGTCCAGGCGAAGGAGCGGGGCGTGCCGGTGGTGGTGGTGAGCCAGGCCCACCGCAACGGCGTGGACCTGAGCCTGTACGAGTCCGGGGCGGCGTCCCTGGCGCAGGGGGCCATCGGTGGCGCGGACATGACCCCCTCCGCGGCGCTGGTGAAGCTGATGCAGGCGCTCGCCTACCACCCCCGCTCCCCGGAGGCGCTGGCGCGGTTCATCCAGACGCCGGTGGCGGGGGAGCTGAGCGTCGGACGGAGGACAGTCGAGCCGGAGGTGCCCAGCCGGCCCCGGACGACGCGGCGGATCCACGCGGGATGAGCGATTGGGCCGCGTGGAAGCCGGCAGCATGCTTGCCGCCATGAAAAAACGGCCCATAAGATGGGTGTTGCGATGTCCGAGGAGAAAACTTCCGTCCATTCCATTTCGGACCTGCTGGGCAACGCCCAGCGGCAGAGCGCTTATTTGATTGTCATCAGCGCCAAGTCCGCGGCGGGCATCGGCCGGATGTTCAAGCTGGACCGCTCCGAGGTGGTGCTGGGGCGCAGCTCAGAGGCGCAGTTCCAGGTGGAGGACGACGGCATCTCCCGCAAGCACGCCAAGGTGGTGGCGCTCGGCGACGGGCGCTTCCAGCTGATGGACCTGGCGAGCACCAACGGCACCTACCTCAACGGCCTGAAGGTCAACGCCGCCCCGCTGTACGACGGCGACAAGATCCAGATCGGCTCCAACACCGTCCTCAAGTTCTCCATCCAGGACGAGCTGGAGGAGCAGTACCAGCGCAGCATCTACGAGTCCGCCACCCGCGACGGCCTCACCCGCGTCTACAACAAGAAGTACTTCCTGGAGACGGTGCGCAAGGAGTTCAGCTACTGCCTGCGCCACCGGGTGCCGCTGTCGCTGGTGCTCTTCGACGTGGACCACTTCAAGAAGATCAACGATGCGTACGGCCACCCGGCCGGGGACTACGTCCTGACGCGCATCGCCCAGCGGGTGACCGACACGGTGCGCACCGAGGATCTGCTCGCGCGCTACGGCGGCGAGGAGTTCGCGCTGATGCTGCGCGAGTCCGCCGAGGACCAGGCCCTGGCGTGCGCCGAGCGCTGCCGCCACGCGGTGGACAAGGCCGACTTCGTCTTTGGCGGCACGCCCATCAAGGTGACCATCAGCCTGGGCGTGGCGACGCTCCTGGACTCGGACTTCTCCCAGCCCGAGGACCTCATCGCCGCCGCGGACAAGTACCTCTACCGCGCCAAGCGCGCGGGCCGGAACCGCGCCGACGCCAAGGCCATCAGCGGCCCGTGAGTCGTCACCGTCGGGCGCGGGGACGCCCCCTCGCGCCCAGGCACCGCTGACGTCGGTGCCCGAAGCCTGGCTTGCCATCGCCATCAGGCGCGGGGTTCCCGCTCTCGCCCGGACGTCTGGCCGCGCTTCTGACGTCAGTTCCCGAAGCCCAGCTTGCGCAGGCCCGCGCGGGACACGTGCTTGACGTGGGTGTCCGCGTCGCGCGCCGCCGCGTCGGAGAGCGCCGCCGCGGCATGGGGCCCGCCCAGCCTCCCCAGCGCGAGCGCCGCCGCCACGCGCACATCCGACACCGGGTCCTCGCGCAGGCACGTGGCCAGCACCTTCACATGGGCCGCGCGGCCGATGGCCTCCAGCGCCCGGGCCGCCGCGGCGCGCACCACCGGGTGCTCCGAGCCGAGCAGCTCCGCGGCCATGTCCCCCCGCGTCGACTGGCGCTGCCCCGCCACCACGTCCAGCGCGGCGGCGACCACCTCCGGCGAGCCGTCATCCAGCGCGCGCTCGGTGGCGTCCATCACCTCGGGCTTTCGCACCGACAGCGCGCCGAGCACCCGCACCGCGCCCGCCCGCACCACCGGCTGCGAGTCCTTCAGGAAAGGCGTCAGCGCGTCCAGCCGCAGGCTCTCACCCTCGCGGCAGTCGGAGAGCGACGTCAGCGCCTGGCCCCTGAGCGGCGCGGGCATGCGCGAGTCCCGGGCAGCCTCCAGGAAGAAGCTCCCGCAGCCCTTCTCCCGCTCCATGGCCTCCAGCCACGGCCGGGCCACCTCCAGGTCCTTGCCCTCGAGCCGGCGCTCGGCGGCCACGCGCAAGGACGTGCCCTCCGACTGGGCCATCCGCCGCGCCGCCGAACCCCGCACCTTGCGGTCCACGTCCGTGAGCGCGCGCTCCAGCTCCTTGCGCGCCAGCGGCCCATAGACGCCCAGGGACAGCACCGCCGCGTCCCGCCGCTGGGGCTCGGGCGCCGTGAGCTCCGGCTGGAGCGACTCCAGCTCGCGCGAGTACACGGCGAACAGCCGGTTCACCAGCACCTCGTCCGCGGGCCGCGCCTCCTCCAGGAGCAGCCGCCCCACCGAGGAGTCCAGGCGCAGCGCCACCGCCTTGAGCGCCGAGGCGCCAATCCCATCCGTCTCCTCGGGCCGCGACGCCGTCGCGTCGAGCAGCACCCGGGCGGGCCTCCGCCCCAGGAAGGCCCCCAGGTGGGCGAGCGCGGTGCCCCGCTCGCGAGGGTCCTCCGAGTACAGCTCCACCTCCAGCGCCTGCCGGATGGCCTCCCGCCGCGCCCACACCCGCGCCGCCGCCTCCGGCCCCCGGGCCCCCGCGTCCCGCAGGAAGGTGGCCGTGGACTGCCCCGCCTCCGCCGCCGCGCGCGCCGCGGTGAGGCAGGCCGCCAGGTCCGAGGACGCGGGAGACCCCGCCACCCACTCGGCCAGCACGCGCTTCTCCGTCAGTTGCCGCGCCTTCGCGTCGGCGCGCACGGAGGCCCAGCGCACGCGCCAGTCGCCATCCTTGCGGGAGGAGGCCAGCGCCTCACGTGGGATGGGCCGGATGTTGCCCAAAGGCGCCACCCAGGAGTCCACCCGCCCGCCGGACAGGCACGAGCCGCACACCCGGGCACGCAGGGCGCGGTCCGCCACATGGCGCTGGCAGGAGTTCCAGCAGTCGGTCGTCCCGGTGCCACCACGCTGACCGGTCGCCAGCAGCACCATCAGGAGGAGGGCAGGGCTCACGCAGGCGACACTCTAGTCCAACCGCGCGCGGCTTTTCCCGCCAGCGTCCTTGCGTTTTACCGGCCACTGGGACATACCGCTCCCCCTTCGAAGTACGCACACATTGACGCATGGCGGAAGGAGGTGAACGCATGCCCGGTATCCGAGTGAAGGAGGGAGAGTCCATTGAGAGCGCCCTCAAGCGCTTCAAGAAGGCCACTGAAAAGGCCGGAATCCTTTCCGAGATCCGCAAGCGCGAGCACTACGAGAAGCCTTCCGTGAAGCGGAAGAAGAAGGCCCTCGCCGCCAAGAAGCGCGCGGTGAAGAAGGCCCGCAAGTCGTTCTAGTTGCGAGGCCGGCGTGTGAGCCGGGGCGCCCCCCAGTCAGGTGCCCTGGCTCCCGTCGTCTGAAATCCCCCGAATCCCAGCCAGCGGAGTTGCGAATATGGCCACCCTCAAGGAGCGGATCGACGCGGACCTCAAGGACGCGATGCGGTCCAAGAACGAGCTGCGCACCACCGTCATTCGGGCGATCAAGAGCGCCGTGAAGTACAAGGAAGTGGAGCCCGGTGCCTCCGCCCTCGACGACGCGGGCGTGATGAGCGTCATCACAGGCCTCATCAAGAAGGGCCGCGACTCCGCGGACCAGTTCAAGGCCGCGGGCCGGCCGGAGCTGGCGGAGAAGGAGGAGGCCGAGATCGCCGTCCTCCAGAGCTACCTGCCCCAGCAGCTCACCCCCGACGAGCTGGTCGCCGCCGTCCAGGCAGCCATCGCCGAGGTGGGCGCCAAGAGCGCCAAGGACATGGGCGCGGTGATGAAGAACCTCTCCCCCAAGCTCCAGGGCAAGGCCGAGGGTCGCGCCATCTCCGAGGCCGTCAAGGCGGAGCTCGCGAAGCTCGCCTGAAGTCCCCTGTCCCACCCCTCTGGAGGCCTCCCGGCGCAGGCGGTGGCCCCCTGGGGTGGAGGGCCCGGGGTGAGCGGAAACTTGCTCCCCCGGCCCCCCGTCATTAAGTGCCTGGGCCAGCCCATGGCGTACCGCCCCTGTCCAGGGGAGGTACCCAGCGGGCCGTAGGAGCCCCAACGTGTCCCCACACCCTCACGACGCCTCGCGCCTCCGGTCCTCCGCCCTCGTGGGCGGGGAGAGCCACCGGGTTGGCGGCCGGACGGGCGACGTCAGGCCCGGCTGGCAGGATGCCGGCGGTGCGCCCGCCCTGACGCGGGCCCAGGGGTGGGCGACATGATCCCGGAGCACAAGATCCAGGAAATCCTCGAGCGGGTGGACCTGGTGGGCCTCATCTCCCGGCACGTGGAGCTGAAGAAGGCGGGCCGGGAGTGGAAGGGGCGCTGTCCCTTCCACCAGGAGAAGACGCCTTCGTTCTACGTGGTGCCGGAGAAGCGCTTCTATTTCTGCCATGGCTGCCGGGCCAGCGGCGACGCGGTCTCCTTCGTCCAGCGCTACCTGGGCAAGACGTTCCTGGACGCCGTGCGGGACCTGGCGCGCGAGCTGGGCATCGACCTGGAGGCGCAGCAGGACCCCGGGATGCGGGAGCGGCAGCAGATCAAGGAGGCCACGGACCTGGCCGCCGAGCACTTCCGCTCGCTCTTGTGGCACCAGGAGGAAGGCCGCGCCGCGCGGGCCTACATCGCCAGCCGCGGGGTGTCGGATGAAACCGCGCAGGCCTTCGGGCTGGGCTGGGCGCCCCACGCGTGGAGCCTGCTCGCGGAGCGCTGCCAGAAGTCGGGCATGCTGGAGTGGGCCATGAAGGCCGGGCTCGTGCTCAAGCGCAACACGGGGGATGGCTGCTTCGACTTCTTCCGCAGCCGGCTGATGGTGCCCATCCGCGCGCCGGAGGGCAGGCCCATCGCCTTCGGTGGCCGGCTGGTGGGCGCCGACGAGGGCCCCAAGTACCTCAACTCGCGCGAGTCGCGGCTCTACAACAAGAGCGAGACGCTGTTCGGCATGGACCTGGCGCGCGACGAGCTGCGCAAGCGCAAGGCCGCCATCCTCGTCGAGGGCTACTTCGACTGCATCGGCCTGCACCAGGTGGGGGTACGCCACGCCGTGGCGCTGTGCTCCACCAACCTCACCGCCGGCCACATGCAGCTGCTCAAGCGGGCCGAGGCGCGGGAGCTGGTGCTGCTGCTCGACGGAGACTCCGCAGGGCTCGCGGCCGTGGAGCGGCTCGCGGGCCCCCTGCTCGCCGCGGGAGCGACCGCTCGTGTGGCGCTGCTTCCGCAAGGGGATGATCCAGACACCTTCGCGCGTCGTGTGGGGCAGGACGGTGTGGAGTCGCTCATCGACGGGGCGCAATCCCTCACCACGTACCTGTTCGCCACCCTGCTCCCCCAGGGAAAGGCGGCGACGTTCGAGGAGAAGATGGCGGCTCTGGAGCGACTCAAGCCCGTGGCGGCGCAGGTGCCGGTGGGGCTGGTGCGCTCCTCGCTCTTCGCCGCCCTGGCCGAGCACTTCGGCTGGCGCGCCCCGGACGTGGAGGCCGCCCTGCGCAGCAAGGTCCCCACGCCCAAGCCCGCCTCCTCCCACCCGGGTGCCCAGGACGCCGCGCCTGCCCGCCCGCTCCCCGAGAAGCCGCCGCCGCCCATGGAGGCGCTCTACGTGGCGGCCGTGCTGAGGGAGCCCCGGCTGCTCGGCCGCGACCTCTTCCGCGTGTGTGACGAGCTGTCGCACACCGGCCTTCGAATGACGCTCATGCACGCCACCTCCGGGCGGGGCTCCAACGACGCCCTCTATGAGGCCTCCGAGGGCGTGAAGCGGGCCATCGAGACCTCCTGGCGCCAGCTCCCCTCGGAAGGACAGGAGCTGGAGCAGGCGTTCTCCACCATCTGCCAGGAGATCATGGTGCGGCGCATCAACGAGCGTCTTGCTTATATAACCCGTGCGACGGAGCAGACGCTGGGCGCGTTCGACCTCACGGAGGAGACGCGCCAGCTCCAGGCGGAGCGGGTGGAACTGCTGGCGCTCAAGAAGCGTGTCCTGGAGGAGCTCAAGCCGGCCTCCGCGGGAACAAAGGCGCCCATGCAACCGGTTTGAGTTCGCGTTTGTAAGAAACCCTGACTTTGCGGTAGATCGGCCGGCTCGCCCCAGGCCTCAAGCCCCTGAATTTCTTAAGGAGAAGTACCCGAATGCCGACGCAGAAGCCCTCGAAGGCGTCCGTGAAGCCCACCAAGAAGAAGGTGGATCCGGTGATCCGCAAGAAGAAGGCTCCGGACAGTCCCGCGGCGAAGGGCGCTGGGGTGAAGGCGGGCGAGGAGGAGAAGGAAGTCCTCGAGGCGAAGGAGGCCCCCGCCGAGGCCGTCGTCGAGAAGAAGAAGAAGAAGGGTGTCGCCGCCGTCTCGGAGGACGTGGACCCCGAGGAGGCCGCCGAGGAGGCCGCCGCCGCCGTCGAGGTGGACCCGGACGCCGTCGAGGACGACGTCGAGGAGGACCCCGTCGCCGAGCGCAAGGAGGTCAAGGACCTGCTCGCCCAGGGCCGCGAGAAGGGCTTCCTCACCTACGACGAGGTGAATGACGCGCTGCCCGCCGACATCGTGTCGTCCGATCAGATCGACGACGTGATGAGCATGTTCGGCGACAACGACATCGAGATCGTCGACGCGCAGAAGGCCGCGCAGAACAACGAGATCAAGCCCACCGTCACCGTCGAGGAGGAGAAGGAAGACGTCGACGAGGACGAGAAGGACGAGGACGACGAGCCGGGCGGCAAGTCGAACGACCCGGTGCGCCTGTACCTGCGCAAGATGGGCAGCGTCAGCCTGCTCACGCGCGAGGGCGAGGTGGAGATCGCCAAGCGCATCGAGGAGGGCGAGAAGGAGGTCCTGCGCGCCCTGCTCGCCTGCAAGGTCGCCGTCGAGGAGATCCTCGACATCGGCAACAAGCTGAAGACGGCCAAGCTGCGCGTGCGCGACGTCATCAAGGACGCGCCCGAGGAGGCCCAGTCCGAGGGTGCCGAGGAGGCTCCCGAGGAGGTCGGCGAGGGTGACGCCCCGGCGCAGCTGGCGCAGAGCGAGCTCAACAAGATCGAGCAGATCTGCAAGCAGATCGAGCGCTTCCGCAAGTTCGCCAAGGACTGCGACGTCCTCGAGGAGGAGCTCGCCTCGAAGAAGAAGCTGACCGAGGTGCGCAAGAAGGAGCTCAAGCAGGAGATGAAGGACCTCCGGACCAAGATGATGGAGGTCCTGGAGGAGATGCGGCTGAACAAGAAGCAGGTCGACCGCATCGTCCTGAATCTCAAGTCGCTCATCGAGCGCGTCGAGAAGGCCGAGGACGAGCTGCGCGACCTGGAGCGCCGCTACGGCATCTCCATGAAGGAGCTTCGCCCGCAGCTGAAGGAGTCGCGGGAGAACCCCAACATCGGCAAGAAGCTGCAGAAGCAGCTCAACCTCACGCCCGAGCAGCTCGAGGTGCTGGACCGCGACGTGCGCACCGCGGTGCGGAAGATCAAGAAGGTCGAGGAGGAGGCCAACCTCCCCGTGGATGCGCTGCGCCGCAACTACGACGCCATCCGCCTGGGCGAGAAGCGCGCCGAGCGCGCCAAGAGCGAGCTGGTGGAGGCCAACCTGCGCCTCGTCGTCTCCATCGCGAAGAAGTACACGAACCGCGGCCTGCAGTTCCTGGACCTCATCCAGGAGGGCAACATCGGCCTGATGAAGGCCGTGGACAAGTTCGAGTACAAGCGCGGCTACAAGTTCTCGACCTACGCCACCTGGTGGATTCGTCAGGCCATCACCCGCGCCATCGCGGACCAGGCCCGCACCATCCGCATCCCGGTGCACATGATCGAGACCATCAACAAGCTCATCCGCACCAGCCGCTACCTGGTGCAGGAGATTGGCCGCGAGCCGACGCCGGAGGAGATCGCGGAGAAGATGGAGCTGCCGCTCGACAAGGTCCGCAAGGTCCTCAAGATTGCGAAGGAGCCCATCTCCCTGGAGACGCCGATTGGCGAGGAGGAGGACAGCCACCTGGGCGACTTCATCGAGGACAAGAGCCTCGTGTCGCCCGCGGACGCGGTCATCAACATGAACCTGGCGGAGCAGACCCGCAAGGTGCTCGCCACGCTGACGCCGCGCGAGGAGAAGGTGCTGCGCATGCGCTTCGGCATCGGCGAGAAGAGCGACCACACGCTGGAGGAGGTCGGTCAGGACTTCGAGGTGACGCGCGAGCGCATCCGTCAGATTGAAGCCAAGGCGCTGCGCAAGCTGCGCCACCCGAGCCGCTCCAAGCGCCTGCGCTCCTTCGTGGAGAGCTGACGCGGACTGAAGGCCCCCGGGCCTGAAGCAAGAAGGCCCCCGCTCCCATTCGTGGACCGGGGGCCTTCGTGTTTCTAGAGTCCCGCGTGGCATGGCGCTCTTGAGACCGAGGACGAAGACGCGGGTGAAGCAGGCGCAGACAGCGCCGAAGCGTGCGCCCTTCACGGAGGCGGTGTGGCGCACGGTGCGCTCGATTCCGCGCGGAGAGGTCCGCACCTACTCCCAGGTGGCGCTCTATGCGGGGCGGCCGGGCGCGGCGCGCGGCGTGGGGCGGGAGATGGCGATGCTGCCCACGGGGAAGGAAGTGCCCTGGTGGCGGGTGACGCGCGCGGGAGGGGTACTCGCGCCCATGGTGGCCCAGGAGCAGGCGAAGCGCCTGCGCGCCGAGGGCGTCGTGGTGGAGCAGCGAGGGCAGACGTTCCGCGTCAAACGGGACGACGACGCGACGCCCAAGGCCAGACGCTGACACGGGGCCGGGTGGTGCTTGCCAGACCTGTGTGCGCGGAGTTATGCCCAGGCCCACGCGGGTTGCACACGCATGAGGGCCCTTAGCTCAGCGGTTAGAGCTGTCGGCTCATAACCGATTGGTCCCTGGTTCGAATCCAGGAGGGCCCACTCCCCTCACCTTCCGCGCGGCAGAGACGTCAGCGCGGTGGAATGCCGTCGCCATGCGCGTGGTCCACTGGCAGCCCCAGGCGCGTGTATGAGAACACCAGCGACGTCTCGATGCGGCTCACCTCCGGCCGGCTCGTGAAGGACAGGATGGTCAACCGTCTCAGGTGGTCGGTGTCCCGGCACACCACGTGGACGAGGAAGTCCGTGGTGCCGCCGAGGCAGTAGACGGCCACCGTCTCCGGCAGCGAGCGCAGGTGGTCTCCGATGTTGCCGAAGGCCTCGCCGACATGGAGGCGGAGCTGGACGGCGATGAGCGCCTGCAGGCCGAGCCCCAGCGCGTTGGCGTCCAGGTCCGCCTGATACCCCTTGATGACGCCTTCCTCCTCCAGCTTCCGCACCCGCGTGAGGCACGACGAGGGCGCGAGCCCCACCTGCGCCGCCAGCTCCTTGTTGGACAGCCGAGCATTGTTCTGGAGGGCGGTCAGAATCGCGCGATCGATTCGGTCGAGCTGGGGCATCGGGGTCTCCCGGACGAATTCCATTCGATGGAGGGACGACAATCCGCACTCATATTCTGTCTTCATGCCCAAGAACAGAATCGGCGTGCTCGTCTTCCTCGTGGCGGGCCTGGCCTCCGCCGCCACTCCCGCCAACCCGTTGCTGGAGCCCTGGACGGGCCCCCATGGCGGAGTGCCCCCCTTCGACCGGGTGAAGGTCGAGCAGTTCGAGCCGGCGTTCGAGGTCGCGATGGAGGAGAACCGGCGCGAGCTCGCCGCCATCCTCCGCACGAAGGAGGCGCCGACCTTCGAGAACACCATCGCCGCGCTGGAGGACGCTGGGCGGACGTTCACCCGCGTCTACGAGGTCTACAGCGCCTGGTCCAAGGTGATGAACACGCCCGACTTCCAGCAGGTCGAGCGTACCCTGGCGCCCAGACTGGCGGCCTTCTGGGACGAGCAGTCGCAAGACCTCGCCCTCTTCCGGCGCGTCCAGGCCGTCCACGACTCGCCCGAGATGGCGCGGCTGACGCCCGAGCAGCGGCGCCTCGTCCAGTACTACTACCGGGACTTCGCCCGCTCCGGCGCGAAGCTCGACGCCCCGGGCCGCAAGCGCATCGCCGAGCTCAACCAGCGCTTCGCCGCCCTCTACACCTCCTTCCGGCAGAACGTGCTCGCCGACGAGGCGAACGCGGTGGTCATCGACGACGAGGCGGACCTCGCGGGACTGCCGGAGGCCCTGCGCAAGGCCGGGGCCACCGAAGCCGAGGCACGCGGCCTGAAGGGCCGGTGGGTGGTGTCCAATACCCGCTCGGCCGTGGCGGACTTCCTCACGTACCTGGACGACAGGGCGCTGCGGGAGAAGGTGTGGCGCAACTACGACAGCCGGGGTGACCACGGCGACGCGCACGACAACAACGCCATCGTCCGCGAAATCCTCACCCTGCGCGCCGAGCAGGCCCGGCTGCTGGGATTCCCGACCTACGCGCACCGGCAGCTCGAGGGGACCATGATGGCCACCCCCGAGCGCGCCATGAAGCTGCTGATGGACACCTGGGCCCCCTCCGTCGCGCAGGTGCGCGCGGACGTCACCGCGATGCGAGCGCTCGCGCGGCGCTCCGGGCTCACGGGGGACCTCGCGCCGTGGGACTACCGCTACTTCGCGGAGAAGGTGCGCAAGGCGAAGTACGACTTCGACGACACCGAGGTGAAGCCCTACCTCCAGTTGGAGAAGCTGAGGGAGGGCATGTTCTGGGTGGCCGGCGAGCTGTTCGACTACACCTTCGCGCCCGCGGCCCGCGTGCCCGTCTACCACCCCGACGTGCGCGTCTTCGAGGTGAAGGAGCGCGCCAGCGGGCGTCACGTGGGGCTCCTGTACTTCGACCCCTATGCGCGCCAGGGCAAGTACAACGGCGGCCAGACGGACCCGTACCGTGTCCAGGAGCGGTTCCGGGGGGAAGCCACCCCCATCGTGACGAACAACCTGCCCTTCGTGAAGCCAGGGCCCGGCGAGGCGGCCCTGGTCGGCTGGCGCGACGCGCTGACGCTCTTCCACGAGTTCGGCCACGCGTTGCACGTGCTGAACTCCAACGTGTCCCATCCCTCGCTGAGCGGCGGACGCGTGGTGCGCGACTACGGGGAGTTCTCGGGCAAGCTGCTGGAGCGCTGGGTGGCGACGCCCGAGGTGCTGGGACGCTTCGCGATGCACCACAAGACGGGCAAGCCGATGCCGCCGGCGCTGCTGGCGAAAATCCAGAAGGCCGCGACGTTCAACCAGGGCTTCTACCTGGTCGACTACCTCACCTCCGCGCTGGTCGAGATGAAGTTGCACCTGGCGAAGGAACAGCCCCTGGACCCGGACGCGTTCGAGCGCGACACGCTCCAGCAGCTCGGGGCCCCTGCGGAGGTCGGCATGCGCTTCCGGATGCCGCACTTCACCCATGTCTTCGAGGGCGACTCGTACGCCGCTGGCTACTACATGTACCTCTGGGCGGACGTGCTGGCCGCCGACGCGTTCGCGGCCTTCAGACAGGCGCGGCGGCTGCACGACCCCAAGGTGGCGGCGCGGCTGCGGCAGCACGTGTTCTCAGTGGGAAATACCGTGGACCCGTTCGAGAGCTACCGCGCGTTCCGCGGCCGGGACGCTACCAGCGAGGCCCTCCTGCGCGAGCGCGGCATCCGCTGACACCCGGCGCCTCGCGTCCAAGTGCCCGGAAACAATCGCGGCGGGCCCTCTTCCAGGAAGGCCCGCCGCCATCCACGTGAAACGCAGGGGCCGGACTACCCGCCGTTCAGCCCCACCACCTGCACCGGCGTGACGCGCCGGACGGTGAAGCCATCTCCCAGTCGGCCGCCATCACCACTGCCCCAGGCCCACACCGGCTCATCGGAGCGCAGCGCCAGCGAGTGCAGGCGGCTCGCCGACACCGACACCACGCCCGTCAACCCCGACACCTTCACCGGGCTGCGGCTGTCGTTCATGGACCCATTCCCCAGCTGGCCGTCGTAGCCGCTGCCCCACGCCCAGACGGTGCCATCCGAGAGCACCGCCAACGAGTGCGCGTAGCCCGCCGACACCGACACCACGCCGCTCAGCCCCGGCACGCGCACCGGCGTGTGGCGGTCCACCGTGGTGCCGTCTCCCAACTGGCCATTGGAGTTGTCACCCCAGGCCCAGACACCGCCGCTCGCATGCACCGCCAAGGTGTGGTTGTCCCCGGCTGAGAGACGGGCATGGACCTGCAAGCCCTGCCGCGCGACGTTCAAAGGCTCCTGGGCTCCTGCCTCGGCAGGGGCCTGCCCACACGCCACCGCCAGAATCAATCCAAGCCAGGCCACCGACAGCCGGCCGGCCCACCTGTTCGCACCGTCTCGCATCCGCCAACCCTGTCTTTGTTTCACGACACGTTGAACTGAATCGCCCAGGGCACCCACGGATTCTTGGAAATGGATGCGGCCCGAGCGGAGCCTCGTGGGCCCTGTCACCACTGGAGAACGCAGGCCGCGGAAATGTCGCGCGCGCACTCCGCGAAAGCCCATCGACCGCGCCTTCATCAACCTGTGTGAGGCGCATCTGGAGTCGTCATGGGCGGCCCCGGGCGAAAGGCGATGGCCGCCGCATCGCCACCACCAGGTGTCACAGGTTCGCCCCCACCCACGAACAACAGCATCAAGGCCATGAGACCCAAGAGGCCTGCTCACGTTGTCATGGATGGGGGCCATTCCGCGTGGCGGAGAGGCGGCGCCTCAGGGACCTGGGGGACAGAGCAGGTCGACCGACTTGATGCCCATCGCGCCATCCACGTTCGGGTCCTCGGTCTGGTCTCCGATGGCGAGGGTGCCATTCGACGTGAAGTTTTTCCGCGTGAGCTTCGCGACACCGTCAACCACCGGGAACGCCGCGGACTGCGTTTCGTCCGCCCACCCGATGGCCGCGCCGTCCAGGTAGGCCATCTTCGACCGCTCCACGGCGGTGCCGAACGGGGGGGTATTCCAGCGGCCGGTCATCGGGCCGACGTCCCCGCCGCAGCCGTTGTGACCCGGAACGCTACTCAGCCTGTGACACGCGACGCTACTCACCGAGAAGTCAATCAACACCCATTGTGAATACCTCCTGAGACAGTCAGGCTGCATGTGCAACTCATTGACGGAGGTCACACATGTCCCCCTCGCAGTCGGGCCTGATTCGTTGCACGTCGAGGCTTTCATTGCTCGGGTTCCTCGCGACCCTGAGCGTCGTCACCTGGAGCACTCCCGCCCAGGCGCGCACGCCCGGCGGTCTCATCGGCGTCGGATATCAAGGCCACATCGGCCCACCGGAGTGGGTGGAACGGAGCTGCAAGTACACCGCGGTCTACTCCCCCTGTCACTGCCCACCCCCTACCGTCGCCAACTTCGACACCGCGAAGGGCTGCTCCAACGAGAGCCAGGAGTGGGCCAATCGGGACGCCTTGAACACCTGCATCAATCTCTGCGCGAAGGCCGCCAAGGACTCTCCGGGCGCCGATGGCGGTATCAACGGCGGCGTCCTGGGGCGCCCGGGGAGCTCGACGAAGGGCGGCATCTCGATTGACGGCGCGGGCACCGTCGCGGCCCTGGGAGCGGAGGGCTTCGTGGCGTTCATCCCCTTCCGCACGGAGCCCCTCTTCGGCACGAAGAAGGAGCAGCTGGCCGACGCGGTCGCGGAAGCCACGCGCGTCCCCTGGGTGTTCCTCGATGGCATGGGCGAGTCCATCTCGTGGGAAGACCCGCACGGCTCGGCGGCCTTCGTCCAGGCCTACTGGAACGAGCACGGCGCGCCCCGCCCCATCGGCCACTGCAAGCACTCCCTCCAGGTCTCCTGTCCGCTCGAGAGCGTGAAGCTCGGTGACAGCCTCCAGGTCTGCTCGGGGGAGAGCGAGGAGGACGCCAAGACCATCGCCGAGACGAGCTGCGCGCCCCTGCGCTACGACGCGCTGAGCCGCACCTGGAAGGCGTGGGGCCTGTTCGGCATCCCCGACGAGGGGCCGTATCGCGTGCCGACCGCCACCGTCCTCGCCGTGGGTCCCCAGAAGTTCCTCGGCTTCATGCCCGCCAGCCTGGAGGCCGTGGGCCCCTACGAGGACTGGAACAAGCTGGCGGAGGAGCTGCTGGAGCGCACGGAGGGCACCACCGTGTGGCTCGCCGGCCCGGTGAAGTACTACTCCCCCCAGGAGTAGCGGCCCACCTCGGCCCGCCTCGCGGCTCCTGCGCGAGGCGGGCCCCACACGGTGCGGCGCGGCCTGTCACGGGGTAGGAGGCTCGTACGTCCTACGCTCCAGGATGACCATGACCACGCCCCCTCCCCCGCCGACCGTCGAAGACCTGCAGCGCCACCGCCCGCGGCTGCTGGGGCTCGCCTACCGGATGCTCGGTGAGCTGGCCCCCGCGGAGGACGTGGTGCAGGACGCCTTCCTGCGCTGGCACCAGGAGGGCTCGCCAGACATCCAGAGCGCGGAGGCGTGGCTGGTCACGGTGGTGAGCCGGCTCGCGATCGACCGGCTGCGCCGCGCCGCCACCGAGCGCGCCGCCTACGACGGCCCCTGGCTTCCAGAACCCGTGCTGACCGAGGTGACCACTCCGGAACAGACCGCGGAGCGCGCCTCGGACCTGTCGGTCGCGCTGCTGGTGTTGCTCGAGTCGCTGAAACCCGAGGAGCGCGTGGCCTTCCTGCTGCGCGAGGTCTTCGGCGAGGAGTATGAGACGCTGGCGCGGGTGCTGGGGCGCAACGAGCCGGCGGTGCGGCAGCTGGTCCACCGGGCACGCGAGCGGGTGCGGGAGGGCCGTCCGCGCTTCCCGTCCCCACCCGGGGTGAAGGAGCAGCTCCTGCAGCGCTTCCTCTCCGCGCTCGGCACGGGAGACCAGGCGGCGCTGGTCTCGATGCTCGCTCCAGGCGTGACGTTCACCAGTGATGGAGGCGGCAAGGCGTACGCGGCGCGCAAGCGCATCGACGGCGCCGACCGCATCATCCGGATGTTGCTCGGGCTGCGGCAGAAGCTGAGCGGCACGATGGAGCACCGCATCGTGTCGCTCAACGGGCAGCCCGCCGCGCTCACCTTCCGCGACGGGCTGCTCTTCCACGCCACGATGCTCGACGTGGATGGCGAGTACATCCGCGCCATCTACCGGGTGCTCAACCCCGACAAGCTCCAGCGGCTGGAGCGCGACGCCATTCACCTCGCATGAGTCACGGCCCCGGGTGGTGTGCGCAAGGGCACGGCGATGCGGTTGAGCGCGTTGATGAGCGCCACCTGTGCGACCAGCGCCGCGAGTGAGGCTTCATCGAACGCCGCCCGCGCCGCGTCCCACACCGCGTCCGGTACACCCTCGGGACCCAATCGGGTCGCAGCCTCGGTGTAGGCGAGCGCGGCCCGCTCCGCGTCGGTGAAGAGCAAGGACTCGCGCCAGACGACGACCTGGTGGAGGCGCTCGTCGGATTCCCCCAGGTGGCGCGCTTCACGCACATGCATGTCCACGCACAGGACGCAGCCGTTGTGCTGTGAGGCGCGAATCTTCACCAACTCACGGATGCTCGGAGCCAACGGGCCCTCGCGGAGCGCCGCATCCACGGCGAGGAAGGCGCGGTAGGGCGCGGGGGCAAGCCGGGCGATGTCCAAACGGGGACGCGGGTGTGACGTGTCGTTTCGAGGTGTCTGCATCGGATGGTCTCCTGATGGGTTCGCCCCAAGAGACGCGCGACCCCATTCGCCCGTGACAGCCCGCCGAACCGACGCTTCCTTCCCCCAAGGCGCCCACGCCCCCTGCCCCGCCCCAAATGATTGCCTGCGGCAACCACTTACACCAACCAACCCCAGCCTCGACACGCCACCCAGATTGATTGCCTCAGGCAACCACTCCCACACCTCACTCTTGTCAACTCATTGAATCCATTCTCTTCTTGATATGCCTGCATCAGTGGCGGGCGCAAGCAGCACACCCTCACCTGAAAGGAAGAGCCATGTCTGTCATGGGACTGCGTCGTCTTGCCCTGTGGGCAGGACTGGTGTTGATGGCCGCATGTGGAGGCCCCCTCCCCGAGGACGTGGACTCCTCCGAGTGGGTCTCCCAAGAGGAGATGTCCCAGGAGGAGCTCTCCCAGGAGGACCCGGACCTGGAGAGCGCGCTTTACGAGAACGCACAGGCGACCTGCCCCTACCAGGGTGGCGAGGCGTGCAGTTGGAAGCCCATCTGCGCTGCCTATTGCTGTGATGGCTCGCGGCACCGCCGGTATCTCGCGTGTGGCGAGTGCACCGCCTTCTCCCTCAACGTGTGCGCCTCGCGAGGCGGGCTCTGGCGCATGGAGTGGCACGAGATCTGACCACCTCCGCCATGGTCACGGTCTCACCCGCCATCGCGCATTGACTACCCAGCGGAAGCATGGGGTCGCGATGGGATGTCGCGTCCCCTCGGGGGTGGCTCGCGCCAGCGGGCCATCCGCCCGCGCACGCACCTGGAGTGGCCACCCTGGGAAGAAGTTTTCCCATCCCCCTCGGGCATGCGCATTGCTGCGTATCCGGCGACGGCGGCGAAAGTCCGGGAGGATGGATGCACGGCGGATGGCGATGGGCAACGGCAGTGGGCATGGCGGTGTTCCTCGGCGCATGCGGTGAATCAGCGGACCTCGACTCACCCGACGGCCCCGGTCCCTGGCCGGCGGACGCGGTGAAGGACTACGCGACGGCGTTCGGCATCGGCGCGGGGGTGCGGAGCATCGGCGTCGACGAGGGCCACAACATCTGGCTGCTGAAGGGCGACGAGATTGGCGTGCTGCGTCCCGGCGACACGGCGCCCACATGGACGCGCGGAGTGGGACAGGCGGAGGGAGGCTTCGGGCGGGATAAAAAGGCGCTCGGCTCCACCGTCATCTGCGGGGGTGAGGCGGGGCGTGCCTACGTGGGCTACCACACGTACGAATTACAGCCGGAGATACCGGACAAGCCCCACGCCTACATCCCCGCTCCTGGGGAGCCGCACTACACCGAGGCGCGCTTCGCGGAGTACCAGAAGGGCGACCTGGACGCGGTGCGCGTGGAGTCCGACGGCACGGTGGTGCTGGAGGAGCACCTGTGGCGCAGCGCGGGTGTGTCGGGTGGCCAGCAGCAGCTTGGCATCCGCAACACCAACGACTTCCACTACGACGAGGACCGCTCGGTGCTCGCCTGCCAGCGGGTGATGCGCGGCAGGGACCGGGGTGATGTCTACATCGGCACCAACCACGGCGTGACGTTGATTCGAGACCTCACGTACAACAGCCACCGGCACGCGGCCTGGTATCTCGAGACGCCGCGCGCGGACGGCAGCGTGTCGCAGTCGCTCCAGGCGGGGTTCAACTGGGGGCTCGGTATCGGACCTGGCGGTGAGGTGCTGGTGGCCAATGACTGGCTGGTGGGCATCCTGCAGCCGAACGGCGTGCTCGCGGACTTCGACCGGGAGCTCACCTGGGAGGGGCCGGTGCCCTGGAGCTACAAGGGGCACAACGCGCAGCTCAACAGCCTGGAGGCCTTCGACCACTGGCGTGCCATCGCTCGCACGAAGGCAGGGACGACCTGGGTGGGCAGCCGTGACTTCGGCCTGTGGCGCATGGAGCAGACGGACCGCTCCAGCGCGAACTACACGCGCATCACCACCCTGCCCTCCTCCAACGTGACGGCGCTCGCGGCCACGGATGGGGGCGCCGTCTACGTGGGCACGCAGGACCAGGGCCTGTGGCGCATCGAGGAGGATGGGGCGACGCTCACGCGCGTGGAGACCGTGAACGGGCGACAGGTGCTCCAGCTCGTCTACGACCCCACCGTGGCACCGGCCATGCGCTATGCGCTGACCGACCAGGGGCTGACCGTGCTGCGGGAGTAGCGCGCCCGGGTCGAGCCACGCGTCACGAAGCCACGAGTTCGCGCGTCGCGGGCTGCCTGCGTGACATGAGGTAGGCCACGCCGAGGTTGGGGACCCAGCAGAGCCACGCGACGATTCGGTAGGCCGTGACGAAATCGCCCAGCGCGTGGACCAGCACGGGCATCCACAACCTCAGCGTGACCGCCGCGAAGCAGGCCGCGAAGCTGTAGGTCATCATGAGCCGGTGCTCCTCGACCCGCCGGTTCCTGATGAGCCACCAGGCAACGGCCGTCGTCGCCAGCCAGATGACGCCCAGGCTGACGAAGCCCGCCGCGGCGACAATGCCTCCCGTGGCGAAGAAGCCGATGTACACGCCCGCAAGCCCGCTCAGGAAGACAGCCCCGACGTAGACCTTCCCGAGGACCCGGTGTGTCCTCGGAGACCTGAGCCGCAGCCTCGCGACGAACTGCATCCAGCCGACCGCCAGCGCGAGCCCGCCCATCCCGATGTGGATGTAGAAGGCCGCGTTCCACACGACGTCCATCAGCAACGCCTCGTCCTTCGAGCCGCGAATCCCGAAGCTCGAACCCGCGAGGAAGTAGCTGACGGGGTACAGCCCCACCGCCACGCAGAGGAAGCCGAAGAGGAACCAGCGTGCCTTGCGTGTCATCGTGGAGACCCAGGGTTCGACGTGGAGCGGCGCCGCGCGAGAATCCATCGCCCCCGGTTACGGACCGCGCCCCGCTCGATTGCATTTCACTCCTGAGCAGGGGGCGCACGCAGCTCCATCCGCAGCGGCTGCTTGCCCGCCCACTCACCTCGCAGCAGGTTCTTCCCCACCTCCAACCGCAGGCTCGCCACCGGGTTGCCCTCCGCATCCCGCTCCTGCAGCTCCAGCTTCCCGCCCTCCACCCGGCCGTCCAGCTCGATGGGCTTGCGGTGCTTCTCGTAGAAGTACACGCCGGAGACCGAGTCGTCCCTGTGCCGCTCCAACATCATGACGATGGGCAGCTTGCCGATCCGCCCCCGCAGCACCTGGCCGAAGACGTCGCCGGACACCCCCTGCCCCTCTCCCAACAGCGCCCGCTTGCCGTAGGCCGTCAGATGGGGACGCAGCGAGGCATACGGCAGCGCCAGGCTGACGCTGTCGACGTCGTCGAGCGCACGTGAGGCGTGGTTGCTGCAACGCTCCGCGGTCATCCGCGCTTCCGTCCCGGTGAACTCCCAGCGCTCATGGAACGTGCTCCGGGTGCGCTCCTCCTCCGCGTTCGCCTCGACGCCCTCCAGGCACTCGCGATTGAACGCGAGGCGCTCCTCCAGGTCCTCCACCGTGCCGCTCGCGGGCGCCTTCTTGTTCGACGCCTTCAGCTCCCGCTCATGCTTCGCAATCTGCTCCCGGTAGAGCCGCAGCTTCTCCTTGTTCATGCGCAGGACCAGCGCGCGCACGCCCGCGGGAGTGAACAACTCCCGCGGAGTCAACTGACGCCCCGTCCGCACATCGAAGCCATAGGCCACGCTGTACGTCTCGCAGTAGGCCCCGCAGCCCTCGATGTCGAAGTGTATCGTGAGCAGGCGCCCATCGTTCCGCGTCACAGTGAAGCCCTGCTCGGAGAGCCCCGACAGGTCCAGCCCGTCGGCCGGCAGCCGCGCCTCCACCTTCGTGGGCGTCAACGCCTTGAACCGACCGATGAACAAAGCGTCGTTGATGTTGGCGGCCACCTCCGGCTTCTCGTGCGTGACGAACGCCATCTGGAGGTCCCCCACCGGGAAGACACTCTCCGCCCCCGGCTTGGGGATGACCGTGAGCGAGCGCACCTCCACCCCCTCCGCCCAGGCCCTCCCGGTGAGCAGCACGGCCAGGACGGGGAACAGCAGGAGACCCACGGGAAGACGCTTCATCGGGAGACCTCGGACAGGACGACCACGCCGGCATCCTGCCTCAAGGCCCCGCCGGAGCGCATCCCAAGGAGCGCGCCTCGAGTCATCAAAGGATGTTCACGACCTTGGCCGGGGTGTATCAGACCACCAATCCCAGACACATCGTGTCGACACGGGACGTGCGACACGCCTTGATTCACTCCACTTCGGGCGCCGCCTCATCCAAGGACTCGCGAGAATCACGGGCCGGCTGAACCCGTAGCCGATACGCACCTTCGCGGGTCCGCGCGGGAAATGCCCGCTGTGCAAGTCGCCGGCCAGGGTGGCCTCGAACCCGGGCTTGGCGCGCCCTGCGGCCGGAGTCCCCTTCGTGGCGCAAACACTCCCGAGCCCTGGGACAACGGCGCCCTGAGCCACCCCGTGGACGGGCACACTCCTCGGTTCTCCCCATCCCGAGGTCCTTCCGTGACACGCACCTATCGCACCCTAGGGCTCCTTCTCTCGACGTTGTGTCTCGCATCGCTGGCGGGTTGCGACGAGGACACACCCTCCCCGCCCGACGCGGGCCAGGACGCGGGCCTCGATTCGGGCTCCGACTCGGGACACGACGCGGGTCCCTCCGAGGACCCCGACGCCGGGCCGGACGCGGGCGGCGACGCGGGCCCCTATGTCTGGGATGGCACCTACGTCCCGCTCGAGGAGACGGGCGACATCGAAGACAAGGGCCTACTGGCCACCTGCAAGTACGACCCGAGGACCGTCCCCGCCACCATCTGCAACGAGCTGGACCGCGCCGACCTCTTCGACTTGTCGCCATGTGACCTGACGACGCTGGGCGCGCTCCCCCAGGCGGGCATCTACCAGGCCGAGCTGCGGGGTGAGCGACTGCTGGCGGACGGCGGCACCCGCATCGTCCCGGCCGGGACCGGGTTCCACCTGAAGGAGGATGGCGGCACGAGCACCCTGTTTGACAATCCCCTGCTCAAGCTCGACATGGAGGGGGACCGCTTCGTCCTGCAGGGCCAGCAGGCCCGGACCCAGACCGTCATCAACCTGACGGGCTGCGAGACGAAGGCGCCCAACATCCTCACCGGCTGCTTCGCGTATTGCTCCCGCGGCAGGTTCTCCTTCGGCGGCACCTTCGAGGCCCACCGCGTGGCGCTGCAGGACGCCGAGCCCGAGTCCTCGGGCGGGCTCGAGCTGTTGTCCGAGCGCGCGGTCCCCACGGGCCACGCCGTGGACGTCCACGTCGCCAAGGGCCACGCCTACGTCGTCTCCATCTCCTTCCGGGAGGAGCAGGGGGGACTCGCCGTGTTCGACGTGAGCAACCCGCGAAGCCCCGTGCAGACCGCCGCCATCAGCCTGCCCGGCGACAACTTCTGGAACAGCGTGTGGGCCAAGGGCGACGCGCTGTACGTCGCGAGCAGCGCCTCGGGCTTCATCGTCTACGACATCTCCCGGCCCGCCGAGCCGCTCTTCGTGCGCAGCGTGGCCACGGGTGGCGCGGGAGGCGCGCACACGGTGCTGGTCGAGGGCAACTTCCTCTATGCCATGGACCCCGTCTCCGGGACCTTCATCTACGAGCTGACGGACCCCTTCGACCCGGTGCTGCGCGCCGTCATCCCGGGAGGGCCCCATGACGCCTTCGTCTACGAGGGGCGGCTCTACCTGAGCGACTCCTTCGACGGCTACGCCATCCACGACCTCTCCAACCTGGAGGACATCCGCGAGCTGGGCCGCTTCACCCGTCCGGACGGCTTCTCGCACCACAACGCGGTGGGCACCTTCGGCGGGAAGACCATCGCCTTCGAGGGCGGCGAGTTCAACGCCTCCCACGTGCGCGCGCTCGACGTCAGCGACCCCGCGAACATCGCGAAGATCGGCACCTACAAGCTGCGGCGGGTGACCTCCATGCACAACCTCATCCTGCGCGGCAACCTGCTGTACATCGCCTGGTACCACGAGGGCCTGCGCGTGGTGGACGTCTCCAATCCCACCCAGATGCGCGAGGTGGCGCACCACCACGTCTTCCGGGAGGCGGACCCGCGCCGGGCCGACAGCATCTTCGAGGGGCTCTTCGGCGTGCGCCTGCCGGGCGACGGCTACGTCTACACCGCCGAGTCCTCGCGCGGGCTGATGATCTTCAACGAGCTGTGAGCCTTGCTGGCCCCCGGGGTGAGCCCGGGGGCCAGAGGCGAGGCGCGCCGATATCCCAGACATCGGCGGCCGCGACGGACGGGTGGGGTACGCTGCGGCCCGACTCCGTCAGCGAAGGTACCGCCATGACCGCGCAGCTCCACGACACCGTCGAGTACCGCAAGCACGTCTTCGAGCTCGCGGGCATCCAGGGCACGGACCTGTTCGAGCCCTCCGCCCACGGGCTGAGCCCCTGGGCCATGTCGACGGCCTGTCAGCGGGGCTTCCTCTGCCGCTACCGCGTCGCGGACAAGCGGCTGCTGCTGGAGGAGCTGCGCATCGGCTTGTCCGCCCAGGAGGAACAGTCCGTCCGGGAGGGCCACGGCCCGGCGCTGTCCGGGCAGCTCGCCACCTATTCCAGCGAGCCGCACGAGCGGGTCGTCTACACGCGCCTGCGCGCGCCCGTGGCCTTCACCGGGGGCCTGTTGCTGGTGGACGGCTTCAACCGACGCGCGCCCTTCCACGAAGGGCTCCACCCCGCCTGGGGGCGCAAGCGCGCCCAGGAGCTCCTCTTCGAGGGAGGCCGACTGGTGGAGGAGCGGGACTGCGACGGAGTGATGGCGCGGGTGCACGAGCAGGCGCGCGAGAAGTCCCTGGAGCTGGAGCTCGCGCCCCACCGGGCGCTCGTCGCCCAGTGGCTCGCGGATGCGTTCCGCAGGAACTACGGCGCGGACTGAGCCGGGGCGCGAGCTGTCGGACCTGTCTCAGTTGCAGCCCTGGCCGGTCAGCCAGTCCACGCCCCGGGTCCGCGAGGCCGTGCCTCCCGAGCCCCCTCCATCCGTGTTGGAGAAGGACAGCGCCACGCTCGCGCCCGACGTCTGGTTCCTGATCTCCATCGTCAGGGTGTTGGGAATCAGCGCCGTGGTGTTCGGATAGCTCGCGCCGATGGTGTAGCGCAGCCGGCCGCTCGGCAGGCTCCCGCACTTGGCCATCCTGTTCTCGAGCTGCAGCCAGTTGCCGCGATTGAAGTTGGCATCCTGCGGCACCAGGTTCGCCCGGCCACCCCAGCCCCCCAGCTGCGAGCCGATGAGGTGCCCCCCGTCGTAGTCATTGCTGGGGTTCTCCGCATCGCCCCACTGCCCCACGCTCGTCTGACAGGCGTCGATGCGCGGCGCCGCGACGATGGCCGGCAGGTTCTTGTACGCCCGGCTCGGACGGCCCGCGGTGTCCAGGAAGTAATACTCGCCATCGAAGTCGTGCCAGAGGTTCCGGTCACTCGACGGGAAGTACTTCGGACAGTCCCGGATGGCCGCCCCGGTGACGTCCCCGTGGCGCACGTAGCCGACGCCGTACGGCGCCAGCGCCCCACGTATCTGCTCCTCGGTGTGGCTGTCGAAGAAGGCCATCAGGCCACCAGGCCCACCGAAGTCCTGCTCCAGCTGGCCGACGACGTCATCCCCGCCCAGCTCCAGGCCGGGGTCTCCACAGCCGCCGAGCCACAAGACAGACACCACCGCAACGGAAAGCTTGCTCAGGATGCGCATCCTCTTGGCTCCCTCTGGGCCGACCTGCGTGACATCGGGCAGCGTGTTGACCAGGAGACATAGAACCGAAATGCGTGAACTTCCAAAAAACTGAGAAGAACCGCGCCGCCCCTCCTCCAGCGCTCGTTGGCACCCGACGCTCACGGCTTCCGCCGCAGGTTCAAGGCTCCAACAGCACGCGACAGCGCGGTAGGCCGAGGTGTGCGGGCCCACGCACCGCTCACGTGCATGTCACGTCATCGCCCTTGCGAACATGCTTTCAATGTAAAACGAGAAAGAATCATTCCCCCTCCACGCGGCCCCCAGCGGCGTGAACCTGTTCGACCGGGAGAGACAACAATGCAAACACAGGCAAGCAAGTGCACAGGCCCAGGGTGGCCCAGGCCGCTCACGCTCGTGGGCGTGGCGCTTCTGCTCATCACGGGTTGTTCGACGCCGCCGACGGAGCCCTCGGAGCTCGCGGGCTCGAGGGCGGGCGCCGTCATCCAGGATGCCAACTTCGCCGACTCGGTCTTCGTCACCGGCCTGAGGGGTCCGACCACGATGACCTTCGCGCCCGACGGGCGCCTGTTCATCTCGGAGAAGAGCGGAGCGCTGCGCGTGGTCCAGAACGGCCAGCTGCTGGCGACGCCGTTCATGACGCTCGCCGTGGACACCGGCAACGAGCGGGGCCTGATGGGCGTCGCGTTCGACCCCAACTTCGAGAGCAACAACTATCTGTATGTCTATTACACGTCGGTGGACGGCAGCATCCACAACCGGGTCAGCCGCTTCACCGCCAACGGCAACGTGGTGGTGCCCGGCAGCGAGCTGGTGCTCGCCGACCTCCCGACGCTCGACGCCGCCAACCACAACGGCGGCGCGGTGCGCTTCGGGCCTGACGACAAGCTCTACGTCTCCGTGGGCGAGAACGCGGTCTCCTCCAACTCGCAGAGCCTGAACACGCCGCTGGGGAAGATGCTGCGCTTCAACCCGGACGGCACCATCCCCGCGGACAACCCGTTCCACGCGACGGCCACCGGGCTCGCGAAGGCGACCTGGGCCATGGGGCTGCGCAATCCGTTCACCTTCGACTTCCAGCCCGGCACGGGGCTTTTGTTCATCAACGACGTGGGTGAAGGCGGCTGGGAGGAGATCAACCGCGGCCAGGCCGGGGCCAACTACGGCTGGCCGATGACGGAGGGCTATTTCACGAACCGCCCGGGGCTCACGCAGCCGTTCTACGCGTACCCGCATGGCCCCGGCACGGCCGCCGGCAACTGCATCGCCGGGGGAGCCTTCTACAACCCGCGCGTCTCCGCGTTCCCCGGTGCATACCTGGGGCAGTACTTCTTCGCGGACTACACCAACGACTGGATTTCGCGCATCCACCCGACCACCGGCGCCGTCTCCCTGTTCGCGACGGGCGTCTCGGGCCCGGTGGACCTCGATGTGGGTCCCGACGGCGCGCTCTACTATCTGGCGCGGGGCACGGGGCAGGTGGGCCGCATCGCGTACACGGCCGCGCTGCCGCCGACCATCGCGCAGCAGCCGGCGAACCTCCTGGTCTCCGTGGGCACCCCGGCGAGCTTCACGGTGTCGGCGAGCGGCGAGCAGCCCCTCACCTACCAGTGGCAGCGCAACGGCGTGGCCATCTTAGGCGCCACGTCGGCGACCTATACGCTGAGCGCCGCGCAGCTCACCGACAACAACGCGCGCTTCCGCGTGGTCATCACCAACGGGATTGGGACGGCCACCAGCACGGAGGCCGTGCTGACGGTGACGTCCAACAAGCCGCCGGTGGCCACGATTGTCACGCCGGCCGTGGGGACGACCTACACCGCCGCCACGAACCTGGTGTTCTCCGGCTCGGCCAGCGACGAGGAGGATGGCGCGCTGCCGCCGAGCGCCATGACGTGGAGCATCGTGTTCCACCACGACACCCACACGCATCCCGCCATGCCCGACACCACCGGCATCGCGAGCGGCGACTGGCCCATCCCGAACATCGGCGAGAGCTCGGCGAACGTCTGGTACCGGGTGTGGCTCACGGCGCGGGATTCGATTGGCCTCACCCACACGACGTATCGCGACGTGCACCCCGTCACCGTCCCCATCACGGTGAGCAGCGTGCCTGGCGGGCTGCAGGTGTTGATGGACGGCCGTCCCGTCCCCTCACCCCACGCCACGACGGGCGTGGTCGGCGTGCTCCGCTCGGTGGGCGTCGAGTCCCCGCAGTTCGCGAACGGGAAGCTCTGGGCGTTCTCGTCGTGGTCGGACGGCGGCGCGCAGTCCCACGCCTTCACCACGCCGGCCAGCGCGGTCAGCTTCACGGCCACGTTCACGGAGACCGCGAGCGGCAGCTGCTACCGCATCCAGAGCGAGCGCAGCGACAAGTGGCTCGCGGTGGACGGCGCTGGGAAGGTCGTGGCCAGCAGCACGGCGCAGACGGGCGGGCAGATCTTCCAGCTGGTCCCGGTGGGCTCACGGTTCAAGCTCAAGGGGACGGGTGACACGTTCATGACGGTGGTGGACAACCAGCTGTCGATGAGCGGCAACTTCACCAGCGGGGAGTCGTTCACGCAGCACCCCTGTGGCTATGGCGGGCGCACGCGCGTCGGCTTCCAGGCCTCGGTGGGGACGGCGCCCCACTGGAAGGAGACGACGCCGGATGGGCCCATCCAGAGCGGCGACGGTGGCAACGGCGGCGCCTGCAACCCGGCGGATGGCGGCACGTGGGAGGGGTTCTATCTGGAGCCGGTGGCCTGCTCGGGTGGCACCACGAGCCCGGTGTGCGGCAACGGCGTCCTCGAGAGCGGCGAGCAGTGCGACGACGGCAACACCCAGTCGGGTGATGGCTGCAGCGCGACGTGCACCCTCGAGAGCGGCAGCGCGGGCTGCGTGCGCATCCAGAGCGAGCGCAGCGACAAGTGGCTCACCGTGGATGGGGCGGGCAAGGTGGCCGCCATCAGCACGACGCAGGCCGGGGGCGAGGTCTTCGAGCTCGTCACCAGCGGCACGAAGTACAAGCTCAAGGGGGCGAGCGGCGCCTACGTGGCGGTGGTGGCGGACCAGCTCACGGTGAACGCCACGCTCGGCACCGCGGAGGCGTTCACCCGCCACGCGTGCGGCACCTTCGGTGGCCGCAATCGCTACGGCTTCGAGTCCTCGACGGGCACCGCGCGCAACTGGAAGGAGAACACGCTCGCCGCGCCCATCCAGAGCGGCAACGGCGGCAACGGTGGCATCTGCAACCCCACCGACGGCGGCTCGTGGGAGGGCTTCTACGTCGAGCCCGCGACCTGCCCGGTGACGGGAGGCTGAAGGCCCACGTCCCGGGGAGGCCCGCTCAACCGCGAGCCTTCCCGGGGCGCAGCAGCGCCCAGCCCAGGCAGATGCCGTAGATGGCGGCGGAGCCGTGGACGGCGAACGCGTAGGCGAACGACACGCCCTGCCCCATCACCGTCAAGGCATCCGTGACGGGCATCACGATGGAGGCGACCACGAAGATGCCCGCCGCCTTGCGCTGACGCGCGGCCACCAGGCCGAAGAGCGCCAGCGCGATGCCGAAGTCCCGCCCGGCCTTGACGCTCATCCACGCAATCGCCTCCGTGCCCGTCAGGGGCAACCCGAAGCCACGAGCGGCCTCCACCGGGTTCAGCAGGCCGCCCACGCTGAGGTAGAGCATGAAGCCCCCCAGGAGCAGCGTGAACAGGGCCGTGGGGGAACCGAGCCTCCAGGACAAAGGCGCTGACGTCGTATCCATGGCATCTCCTCGTGCTTCGAGCCGTGTGTTCATGCGGACAATCTGCCGCCCGGGGCTCGAGGTCGCCATCTCCGGCCGTCTCGATTCTTTGTCTGGAACGCTCATCACCTGAGCGCCTCGGGCAGCCCACGGCTATACTGGAGGCATGGACCCCACCCCTGGCTCCGACCTGCTCGGGCAGATCCTGGAACACACGCGGCTGAGGGGACGGCTCTACTGCCGCACCGTCGCGCGGGCCCCCTGGGGGCTGCGCATGGCGCCCACGCGGACGGCCACCCTGCACCTGGTCGTCGCGGGCACCTCCGTCCTCGTCCAGGGAGGCGAGACGCTCCCCCTGGGCCCCGGAGATGTCGTGCTGCTGCCGCGCGGAGACGGACACGCGCTCGCGGACTCGCCGCGCAGTCCGAAGATGGCGCTGGAGACCTGGCTTGAGACCCGGAGCGAGGACGCCTCCGCCTATGTGCTGGGAGGCTCCGGCGTGGAGTCCCGCCTGCTCTGCGGCTCCTTCGCGTTCGACGACCCGGGCGCGCACCCCGTGCTCCGCCTGCTCCCCGAGCGGGTGCATCTGCGGGGCGCGTCCGAGGAGGCACGGGCGCTGCTGCCCACCGTGGCCCTGCTCGACAGCGAGGCCTCGCGGGGCGAGCGCGGCTCGTCGCTCGTGGTGTCCCGGCTGCTCGACATCCTGCTGGTCCAGGTGCTGCGCGCCTGGGCCGAGACACAGCCTCCCGGCGGCGCGGGCTGGCTGGGCGCGCTCGGGGACAGGACGCTCGCGAGCACGCTGGGCTGGATGCACGCGGAACCTGGACGGAGCTGGACGGTGGACGAGCTCGCGAAGCGCGCCGGCACGTCACGGGCCACGCTGGCGCGTCGCTTCACCCACGCGGTGGGAATGGCGCCCCTGGAGTACCTCACCCAGCTGCGGATGCAGGAGGCGTCGCGCCAGCTGCGACAGGGCCATGAGGGGCTCGCGGCCATCGCCAGCCGGGTCGGCTATGAATCGGAGTTCGCCTTCAACCGCGCGTTCCGCCGACACATGGGCGTGCCTCCTGGCGAGTACCGGCGGACCGCCCAGGGATGACGCGCGAGTTCGGCGCCGATGGGTCAACACCTTCGCCGGTGGCACCACGATGCGAGCGGTGACGTCCCGCTCGGACTACGTCTTCAAACCCGACCACTCCTTCCAGTTCAAGGACGTGGGGGGCTCGGGGCCCGCGGGGGCGATGACCTTCGGCACCGAGTCGGACACGGGGACCTGGAGCGTGAAGCACGACGTGCTCCCGCTCGCCGGGGCGCAGCGCACACGCCGCGACCTCCTGATTGGCGCGGCGCGCACGCCCGAGGGCAAACGCACGCTCTTCCTCATGCCCGAGCACTCGGGCTGGTCCCTCCAGCCCGGAGCCATCGGCATGAGCGGCGAGCTGTAAGTCGAGAAGGAGTGAGGCCTCCCGCGGGGCCGCGCGGGAGCCCTCGGTCGTCACTGGATGAAGAGGACGAACGTCTCCCACGCGCCGATGGCGGAGCGGTTGGCGTTGACCGCACCCGAGGCATTACCGCCGCCGCCGTTCTCCGCCACCACGTACTGGCCATTGGAGGCCTGGAGGGCCACGCGGTCCCCGGCCTGGAAGCGGCTCCTGCCCTCCAGGTTGATGAAGCGGAAGGTCTCCCACCCCTGGGCCGCCGCGCGGTTCGCGTTGACCACGCCGCCACCACCGTTCTCCGCCACCACGAACTGGCCGTTGGCCGCGCGCAGGTTGATGAGGTCGTTGTTGAGCAGCTCGCCGCCGTTCAGGTCAACGTAGCCGAAGCGCTCCCAGTCACCGATGGCCGTCCGGTCGGCGCCCACGAACGTGCCGCCCCCATTCTCCGCGACCAGGAAGTGCCCCGTGGCGGTGCGGAAGGACAGCCGCGTGCCCGCGGCCTGCGGATACAGCGCAAGCAGCGCCGTGACGTCGCTGCCCGTGAACTCGCCCGTCTCCGCCGAGCGGAAGCACGAGTTCATGATGGAGCCCCCCACCGACGCGGTGGTCGGCGTGCCCGGGATGTGGATGGCGCCGACTCCGCCATCGCCCTCGTTGCCTCCCGTCCCGCAGCTGATGGTCCGGTTGTAGAAGTCCGTGTGGCGGAAGCCGAGGGTGTGCCCGAGCTCGTGCGTGATGACGTGCTCGATGACGTCGACACCGTACTGGCTGAGCCGTCCACCGATGGTGATGGAACCGAATGGCAGGCCATTGGCCGGGAACCCCGCGACGCCTCCGTTCATGTTCGGGTCGAGGTTGGCCTGGATGGTGAAGCTGCAGCCGGTGCTCGGCGCGCGCGCCATCGTGAAGCGCGGGGAGCGCTCGTTGTAGTTCTGGATGGACAGGTCCAGCGCCGTGCTGAACACCCCGGTGAAGGCGGGGCCGTTGACGCAAATCCTCGTCACGGCCGCGTCGACGAGGTTCGTCGTGCGGTACTGCTCCTCGGAGGAGTCGGAGGCCGTCGACAGCTCGCGCGAGGCCTCCAGGGTGACCTCCGCGTCCCTGCCGACAAAGACCGTCTCACCGACGACCTGGATGTCATTGGCGGGGAAGCCCGCCTGAATCAGGTTGTCGACAATCTCCTGCGTGGGTGCGGGCTGCTCGCCACAGCCCCACGACAGGACACTGCTCGCGGCGATTGCGAAAACGAGAGACTTCAAGGACTTGGGGGTTGGAGACACGGGGCAACTCTTCGTGAAGGCTGGGCGACTGAAACATGCGGCTGCTCGAGCCTTCTCGCGAGCAGGCCGCCATCGCCCTATCCCTATCCGCACGCCCGCCGCGACGAAATCGCGTGAGCCGGGTGTCCACGTGTCGACTGGCGCTCACGGCGTCACGACGCCACGCAGCCAGCTTCCTCGACTTCACAATGTATCGGTATCGCGGTCCGAGAGCGGACGCCCCCACGTCAGCTCGCGCGCGCGTAGCGCCCCGGAGACTGGCCCACATGGCGACTGAAGGCCGTGGTGAAGGTGCTCGCCGAGCTGTAGCCCACGCGCTCGGCCACCTCGTGGATGCTCAGCTCCCGGCCACGCAGCAGCCCCCGCGCGACGGCCATCCGCCAACCGAGCAGGTACTCCATGGGCGCCAGCCCCACGGTGTGCGAGAAGCGGTCGAAGAACGCCGAGCGGGAGAGCGCCGCGCTCTTCGCGAGCTGCGCCACGGTCCAAGGGCGTGACAGGTGACGGTGCATCTGCCGTATCGCGGGCGCGAGCCGCGCGTCCGCCAGTCCGCGGAGCAACCCCGGAGGCGTGTCGTCGCGCGCAGCGCTTCGATGAGCAGCAGCTCCACCAGCCGCGTCAGCACGAGCTCTCGCCCCGAGCGCTGCTCGCCTGTCTCATCCCCGACGAGCCGCACCAGCATGGAGAGCCGCTCCACGCCGCGCACGTGCACCACGGCCGGGAGCAGTGACACCATCAGGGCCCCGTCCGGTGAATCGAAGACGAAGCAACCACCGAGCAGACGCACGTCCGGGCGCCCTCCCCGTCTGCCATGGCGCACCTCGCCCCGGGGAGACACGGCGACCTTGGGGTCCACACGCTCGGCCATCACCGGCTCGACCCCGGAGATGGTGAAGCCCGGCGTCGCCGGCAGCAGGACGAAGTCGCCCTCCTGAAGCGCGATGGGCGCCTGTCCGTCCACGGCGAGCCGACAGCTTCCTTCCAGCACGGCGCGGAAGCTCGGCTGGCCGAAGTCCGATTAGCGGACGCCCCAGGCGCCGGCGCCGCTGATGCCCTTCGAGAAGACGGCCCTGGGCTGGAGCAGCGCGATGACTTCCGACAGCGGGGCGCTCATGGACTGGACTCTAGCAAAAGAAATCCGGACGCCGTGTGGTGGAGCGTCCGGGAGGCCGCGCGTACCTTGGGTTCATCGACGCCGCGAACCGCGGCAGGGAGTCGACATGACGGCAATGTACGAAGTCACGGGTGGATGCCATCAGGAGGCTCGCTCATGAAGACGGTGCTCATCACGGGGTGCTCCTCCGGCTACGGGCTCGAGACCGCGCGCCACTTCCTCGGCCTGGGCTGGAACGTGGTCGCCACCATGCGGACACCGCGGTAGGACCTCCTCCCGGCCTCGGAGCGGCTGCGGGTGGTGCCGCTCGACGTGACGAAGCCCGGGAGCATCGCCGCGGCGCTGGAGACGGCCGGCCCCATCGACGTGCTCGTCAACAACGCCGGCTCGGGCAGCCGACCGCCGTGACGCGCGAGTCCGACGTGGCGGAGGCCGGCTGGCGCGCCGTGAACGACACTTCAGGGGCGCTCCGTTTCCCCGCAGGCCCCGACGCGGTGGCCCTGGCCCTGGCCCGCTCGGCGTAACCGGGCTGCGGGCCGGTCCCCGCCCGTGTTTCATGAAACAGACATCCGGCGGCCGAGACACCTGGCCCGCCACCTCCCCCGCATCGCCCCAGGAGGACCGGGACGGATTGCACCAAGGTCAACTGGTTGGAGTTGCAGGCAGGACACAAACTCTCTCAATGAGTCCTCCAGGACTCGAACCCCACCTGTCTGGCCATGCGACAGGGGCCTCACGGCTCCGCCGCGGGCGCCAGGGGACTCACGGAGAGAGGAGACGCTTTGAGGCTCTCGGAATGGCTCAGTGGGACCCGCCCCAGGTCATGGCGCGGCTTCGGCATCCACGTGCTCATCTTCGTGGCCGTCGCCGCGCTGTTCACAGGATTCTGGGCGTTGAACAACCGCCCCGTATCCGCGCCGGACTGGCCGGAGCGCATCTCCGGCTTCACGTACTCGCCCTACCGGCTCGGCGAGAACCCGAGGAAGGGCCGGTACCCCACCGAGGCCGAGCTGCGCGCGGACCTGGTGCAGCTGAGCCAGTGGACCGACCACATCCGCATCTACACCGTCCAGGGCTCCCAGGCGGAGGTCCCGAGGCTGGCCGAGGAGCTCGGCCTGCGGGTGACGCTGGGCGTCTGGATCTCCGACGATTTGGAGCGCAACGAGCGGGAGCTTGAGAAGGCCATTTCGCTGACCCGCGCCCACCCGAACATCGTGCGCGTGGTGGTGGGCAACGAATCCATCTATCGCCTGGACGTCACCTTCGACGAGCTCGTCGCCTACCTCGACCGGGTGCGCGCGGCCGTCACCGTCCCCGTGACGACCAGCGAGCAGTGGCATGTCTGGCGGGGGATTCCGCAGCTGGCCGAGCATGTCGACCTCATCTCGAGCCACGTCCTGCCCTACTGGGAGGACGTGTCGATGCAGGCCGCCCCGGGCTACGTGCTCGAGCGCGTGAGCCTGCTGCGGGAGATGTTCCCGGACAAGCCCCTGCTGCTGGGGGAGGTCGGCTGGCCGAGCAACGGCGGCGTGCGCGGCAGCGCGGTCCCCTCCGGCGTCGACCAGGCCGTCTTCCTGCGCACCATGGTCGACCTGCTCAATCGACACGGCTACGACTACTTCGTCATCGAGGCCTATGACCAACCCTGGAAGGACAGCATCGAAGGAGCCGCCGGCCCCTACTGGGGCGTGTTCGATGCCTTCCGTCAGCAGAAGTTCAACTTCGTGGGCCCCGTGGTGGCCGTCCCGAAGTGGCGCTCCCTGGCGCTCGCCTCGGCCATCCTCGCGCTCGTCACCCTGGTGCTGCTGCTCATCGACGGCTCGGCCCTGCGACAACGCGGCCGCACCTTCCTGACCGTCACGGCCTACTGCTTCAGCACGGCGCTGGTCTGGATGGGCCATGACTACAGCCAGCGCTACCTCCACGGGGTCGGCCAGGCCGTCAGCCTGCTGCTGCTCCTGAGCACGTTCGGCGTCCTCCTCGTCCTGCTCACCGAGGCCCACGAGCTGGCGGAGACCGTCTGGGTCCCCAAGCGCCGCAGGGAGTTCATCCCCGTGAGGGCGGACCGGGCCTACCGGCCGAAGGTGTCGGTGCACGTGCCCTGCTACAACGAGCCGCCGGAGATGGTCCGCCAGACGCTCGACGCGCTCGCCGCCATGGACTACCCCGACTACGAGGTCCTGGTCATCGACAACAACACGAAGGACCCGGCGGTGTGGAGGCCCATCGAGGCGCACTGCGCGCGGCTCGGCAGGCGCTTCCGGTTCTCCCATGTCGCCCCGCTGGCCGGGTTCAAGGGCGGCGCGTTGAACCACCTGATTCGGCACACGGCCCCGGACGCCGAGGTCATCGCCGTCATCGACTCGGACTACCGCGTCGAGCGCGACTGGCTCAAGCACATGGTGCCCCACTTCGCCGACCCGCGAATCGCCGTGGTGCAGTCACCCCAGGACTACCGGGACCACGACGAGAGCGCCTTCAAGCGGCTGTGCTACAGCGAGTACCGGGGCTTCTTCCACATCGGGATGGTCACCCGGAATGACCGCGACGCCATCATCCAGCACGGCACGATGACGATGACGCGCCGCTCGGTGCTGGAGGAGCTGGGCTGGGCCGAGTGGTGCATCTGCGAGGACGCGGAGCTGGGCCTGCGCGTGTTCGAGAAGGGCTACTCGGCCGCCTATGCGCATCACAGCTACGGCAGGGGACTGATGCCCGACACGCTGGTCGACTACAAGAAGCAGCGCTTCCGCTGGGCGTATGGCGCCGTGCAGATCATCAAGCGGCACGCCGTCATGCTGCTGTGGGGCGGCAGCAGCGAGCTGACGGCGGGCCAGCGCTATCACTTCCTCGCCGGCTGGCTGCCGTGGCTCGCGGACGGGCTGAACCTCTTCTACACGCTCGGCGCGCTCGTCTGGTCGGTGGTGATGGTGGTGGTGCCGCACCGGGTGGCGCCGCCCATGCTCATCTTCACGATTCCGCCGCTGGCGCTGTTCCTGTTCAAGGTCGGCAAGACCTTCTTCCTCTACCGGCGCGCGGTCGGCGTCGACTTCCGGGACGCGCTGGCCGCGGCGCTGGCCGGGATGGCGCTCTCGCACACCATCGCCAAGGCCGTGGTGTATGGGTTCTTCACGAGCACCCTGCCGTTCATCCGCACGCCGAAGAACGCGGACCGCCATGGGCTGTGGATGGCCCTCTCCGAGGCGCAGGAGGAGCTGGTGCTGCTCGTCCTGCTGTTGGGGGCGGCGGCCGGCGTCTACGCGGTCCACGGGCTGACCAGCCGGGGCCTGTGGTTCTGGGAGCTCCAGCTCCTGGTGCTGTCATTGCCCCATCTGGCCACGGTCATCATGGCCGTGCTGTCCAGCCAGGGGCAGCAGCAGCGCCGCGCGAGGCTCCCGCTCGGAAGCAGGAGCGTGCCGGCGGGCCACTGAGCCCACGCTCAGGGCTTGCGCCACCGGACATCCAGGCCGCGCACCCAGGCCTCGCCCCGGCCGCCGCCCCGGTCCTCGGCGTGGAACACGACCTCGCCGGCCTCGGCCTCGAAGACACACAGCTTCGACCGCGGCTGGGGGTCGTGCACCTCGAACGTCGCGAGGACTCGCGCTCCCTGTCGCACCACCAGCCGCCCACACCATTCGTGGGCGTGTGCATTCACGCTCACCGTCCCCGGGCGCTCCAGGGTGACGGTCGCCGACTCGTGGGCCCCCGCGAGCACGAAGAGCATCCCGTCCCGCTTCGTGTACGTCCCCCTGACGTCCCCGAGCGGGTTCGGCTTGCGCAGCAGCGTCAGGCAATCCAGCTCCGCAATGCCATCCCAGGTCAGCACCTGCTGCGAGAGGACCCGCAACCCCTCCTTGTGCGCGTAGTGCGCGAAGAGGTCCTTGCTCATGAAGTTGCGGATGCTCGGGTTGTCCATCCACCGCCCGGTGGGGTTCGCGGTGTAGTTCGAGTGATGGATGAACGCATGCGCATCCGGCGCCAGGACGCGGGCGAACTCGCGCAGGTAGGCCCGCACCACGTCACTGTCGAAGTGGACCATGGCGTCGAAGCTGTAGACCAGCGTCACCGACCCGGTGGGCACTCCAGCGAGGCTCGTGCCGTCATTGACGACATAGGAGATCTTCGAGTCGCGGCCCTCGAACCTCCGACGACAGACGTCGATGTTCTCCGGTGGACCCTTCCGTGAGCGGCGTCGCCGTGGAGCGGGAGGGTGAGCTCATCCGCGCGGCGAAGGACGTGGAGGCGGCCCTGGACAAGGGGCCCGCGGTGAAAGCACTGACGCGCCTTGCCTGGCTGAAGCGGGAGTTTCCACGCGCGGCCGTGCGGCACGTGCTCGACTGCGAGATGAACCTGCGCGCAGGCAGGCTGGGGCCCGCGAAGACATCGTGCCGGAAGGCGGTCGCCGCGTATGACGAGGCGGTGCAGGCGCACTTCATCCTGGGCTGGATGGCCTCCATGTCCGGCGCCCGCGCGGAGGCGCGGACCCACCTGGAGCGCGTGGTCACGCTGGAGCCCCTGCACACCGAGGCGTGGCGACTGCTCGCGGAGCAGTACCGCGCCGCCGGCATGCAGGAGGCGCTGAAGACACTCCAGGGCCGCTATCGCGAACAGTTCGCCCAGGAGCTGCGCTGAGACGCCCCAGGCTCCGGCCAGCCTCGAACACCAGGACACACGGCCGACTTCAACCGCGCGCCGGCCCGTCCCGGCGACGACGGCTCAGCCCCAGCAGCAGACACAGCAGCGCGGGGAGCGAGAACAGACCGGACAGACGACGATGAACGGAGCCAGGAGGGTGCAGGGTGACTCCCTGAACGCACCCACGTGATTTGCTTCGCCCGAAAAGGCGCCCGCTACTTCGGCATCTCGGTGGGGGCCTCGCCGAAGGTCCGCCCCCTCTGGTCCCCCAACCAGAAACCGCGGTACTCGAGGCCGTACTGGACACCCCCCGAATCGAGGAACACGGGGACCGTCTTGCCGTCGGTGTCACGGGCCTCGAAGTCGGCGTAGTGGTTCTCCAGCCCCGCCCCCGCCTTCACCCGCAGGGACCTGGCGCCGCTGAGCGGCACCTCGAGCCGGCCCTTCACCTCGTTGACGGCGGGCCCGTTCGCGTCGAAGAACACATACAGCGGGCCGCTGAAGCCCTTGGGGACGATGAAGTGCACGGGCTTCGCGGTGCGCGCGGCCCACCAGGACGCGGTCAGGTCATCGAACACCACCGCGAACAGCCCCACGCCGCCCACCACCACCAGCACCAGCCCGATTCCGACCGACGCGGCCATCGACAGGTTGAAGAGCTTCTTGATGAGCAGGGCGACCCCCATCCCGACAGCGCCCCCCACGACCACCAGGAACAACATGCCCAGCATCACGCCCAAGGCCATCCCACTGTCCGGACCGTTCACGTCGCACGACTCCTCGCCCCCTCGGGCTGCAATGGGCACGAGGTTATACGCAAACCGTGACACTGGGGATGACACCCCTCGGGAGACATGAGTCACCCGTGACTATCCAAGAGCCTCTGTCTTTGGGTTGAATGGCAGGATGGCCCCAGCCGCACCCCAGCCGCCGCCCGACTCCCGGAGGCGGGGCGTCGCGAAGAACCTGCCCTTCGTCATCGCCTGTCTGCTCGTGGGTGGCTCGGCGGCCTTCGTCGTGCTGCAACAGGACAGGCCCCCGGACGGCCCCCCCATCCCCGAGGTGGCCGTGCCGAAGGCCGAGGCGCCGAAGGACCCGCCCCCCGTCACGAAGCCGCTCACCGGCCCCTATCGCGACCCTCGAATCCCCCAGCGGATGCCACCAGGAGACGAGCTGCGCCGGCCCACCGAGGACGTCTGGTGCGAAGGCCTGTCCGTGGAGCGCTGCGACGACTTCCCCAAGGACTGCGAGCTCGCGGCGTATTGCGACGGCGTGAGGTTCTGCAGGACCCAGCCGATGTATCCGAACAAGGCGGAGTGCGCGGAGGAGGGCGTCCTGGGCGCCAGCGTGGCGTGCTGCCCCGGCCTCGTGCCGCGCTGTGGCGCCCTGGAGCACCACGTCGGCCCCAGGTGCGCCCCCATCGAGGGAACCACCCTGGAGTCGGTCTGCGTGCGCTGCGGCGATGGCGTGTGCGGGAAGTTCGAACAGGTCTGCAACTGCCCGGAGGACTGCGCCCGATGAGCCTCGTCCATGTCCAGCGGTTCACGCCCGTGACGCTCGTCGTGCTCCTGCTCGGCGGCTTCGCCGACGCGCGTCCCAAGTACCTGTCCCAGGCCCGCTTCATCGAGGACACGCCGGTGATGCAGGCGGCGCTCGACGGGGATGCGGCGCGGATGAAGGACCTGCTCGACAACAAGTCGGCGGTCAACATCACGGGCCATGTCACGAATGGCTACCCCCACATGACCCCGCTGATGGTGTCGGGGGAGAAGGACGACGTCGCCCTCGTCCGGATGCTGCTGAAGGCGGGCGCGGACCCGCTGCTGCGAGTCCCCCGACACGACAACAGCGCCTGGCCTCCCTTCGGCTGGTCCGCGCGGTGCTTCGCGCGCTCCACGGGTGCGGCTCGCGCGGAGAAGCTGCTGGTGAAGGCGGGCTCGCGCGGTGACGAGGCGTGCCTCGTGGAAGCGGACTTCCTGGCGGCCGTGACCAAGGAGCAGGTGCGGAAGGTCGAACAGCTGGGCCAGCGCGCGAAGGGGCGCATCCAGCAGCGCGTGCTCGCGGACGCGCTGAGCCTCGCCATGGACCAGAAGAGCGTGCCCATGGTCCGCGCCATCGAGGCGTCCGGGCTCTCTCCCCGGGGAGGCCTCAACCTCAACATGGCCGTGCCCGCCGGCACCGACGTGTCGATGCGCCCCGGCTCACGCGTCACCATCACGCCCCTGCCCGCCGTGGAGGTGGCCCTGCGAGAGGACGACGAGAAGGCCCTGCTCGCCCTGGTGAAGAAGGGCGCCGCGCCGCCTCCGCTCTCCCAGCTCGTCGAGAAGCGGATGCGCTCGGTGGTGAAGCACCTGCTGAAGACGGGCGCCAATCCCAACGACACGCTGCCCTGGTCGGACACCGCCCTCATCAAGGCCGTGCAGGCCCGCGATGGGGACCTCACGGAGGCCCTGCTCGCGGCTGGCGCGGACGTCAATCTCGCGGGGGCCAGCGCGGCCACGCCCTTGCTGACCTCGATGCAAGGCAATGAGCCCGTGGACACCACGCTCGTGCGGCGCCTGGTGGAAGCGGGAGCGGACATCGACAAGAGCGACAGCACCCGGCCTCCCTTGCAGCACGCGGCGGGCATCTGCCTGCCGGACATCGTCTCCCTGCTCCTCCAGCGCGGGGCCCGGTGGAACCGGCCTCCGCGCGGCGGCACGGGGCTCTACGAAGACGCGCTGCGGCCTCGCGCCCCCTGCACCGAGGAGGACACCCTCCGCGTCGTCCAGGCCCTCCGCGCCGCAGGCGTCCTCATCCACGCACAGGAGCTCCTGGACCCGGGGCACTTCCACGAGCGCGCGCGGCAGTCCCCGGCCCTGGGCGCCGAGCTCTTCGCGGCAGGACTGGTGCCAGAGCGCAAGCAGCCGAAGCCCCGTCACCCGGAGGGCAGCCCCCTGCGAAACCTGGAGGACCTGGGTAGGGCCGTTCGGACCACAACGCCTCTCATCGAGTGGGAACGCTACAACCCCTGGCTCTGGGGAACGTGAGACCGGTGTGCGATTGACGCTCCCTGGCAATGGGCGACATAGACCAGCCCATGCCGACAAAACTGAATAGCTTTACATCACTGTTTATCCTGGCAGTAACCTGCATGTCCGCGCAGGCGTTCGCCGCGACGCTGAGCTCCGCGTCCTCCACCGTCTTCACCTTCCCCAATGGGACGTTCGAAATCCCGGCGCTCGCGGCCTCGCCGGGCTACCAGTACGCCCCGGCGGGCTCGGGCTGGACGTTCGTCGATGGCGCGGGCCTCACGCGCAACGGCACCGCCTTCACGTCGGGCAACCCCAGCGCGCCGCAGGGCGCCCAGGTGCTGCTGCTGCAGGGCGTGGCCTCAGTCTCGCGGGCGGTCAACATCCCCGCCGGCTACTACGTCTTCAGCTTCGCCGCCGCGCAGCGCGGCAACATCCCGAGCACGCAGCGGGTGGAGCTGCGAGTCAACGGCGCCACGGTGCTGGGCGTCACGCCCGCGGGCAGCACGTACCAGCGCTTCACCACGGGCCCGGTGCTGCTGGGCTCGGGCGCGCACACGGTGGCGGTGCACGGCACCAATCCGCAGGGCACCGACAGCACCGCCTTCGTGGACGACCTCACGGCGACGCGTGTGCGGGACATCGTCATCAGCGGCTTCGAGTCCCCCGCCCTGCCCGCCTCGCCCGGCTACGCCTACACCCCCACGGGAGGCCCGTGGTCCATCAACCCGGGCGCGGGCCTGGCCCGTAACGGCAGCGCCTTCACGGTCTCCAATCCCAACGCGCCCGAAGGGAGCCAGGTGCTCTTCCTCCAGGGAGACTCCTCCGCGTCGACGTCGGTCAACATCCCCATCACGGGCCACTACCGCCTGCGCGTCAGGGCCGCGGCGCGCGCCAACAGCCCCACGATGCCTCCCGCGAAGAACCTCCTCGTCAGCGTGGCCGGCACCCAGGTCGGCGCGTTCCGCCTGACGGCGACGCAGTACGTCGAGCAGGTGTCCATGCCCATCTACCTCGCCGCGGGGGCCACCGTGGTGAGCCTGGCGGGCCTGGACACGGCGGGCGGCGACCACACGGCGCTGGTGGATGACCTGCGGATGGAGCTGGTCCACGACTGGAGGGACCCGCAGGTCTGGGGCGGCGCGGTGCCTGGACCGAACGACACCGCCACCGTGGGGGCCGGCAGCGCCGTGTGCCTCCGGGGCTCCGTCAGCACGACGTCCATCACCGTCGGAGGGGAGCTGCTCGGCGTCCAGAACCAGGGCTTCGACGTCACCACGCGCTACGTGATGGTGATGGGCAGCGGCGCGAAGCTCGAGGTGGGGCAGGAGCTGACGCCCTTCCCGAACGCGGGCGTGTTCACGCTCGTCGGCGCGCCGGCCGACCCCGACGTCATGGGCATGGGCAACAAGTTCCTCGGCGCCATGAGCTCCGGCGTCATCCGGCTCCACGGCGAGGAGCGCGTGAGCTGGTCCCAGCTCGGCGCGAACGCAGCCGCGGGGAGCACCTCCCTCCTCCTCAAGCAAGCGGTGGACTGGCGCGTGGGAGACACCCTGGTCGTGGTCTCCAGCCACCTGAACCCGAACGAGGCGGAGAAGCGGACCATCACCGGCCTGTCGGAGGGGAACACCCGGGTGGCGCTGTCGAGCCCGCTCACCTTCGCGCATACCGGCGTGGTGAAGACCTATACCCAGGGCTCGCGCACGTGGACGGCGGATCTGCGCGCGCAGGTGGGCCTGCTCACCCACAACCTCAAGGTCCAGGGGGATGCCGCCTCCACGGCCACCCGCCACGGGGGCCATGTCATGGTCATGACCGACGCGGCCGCGTACATCAGCGGCGTCGAGCTGTACAACATGGGCCAGAAGAAGCTGCTCGGCCGCTATCCGTTCCACTGGCACATGCTCGGAGCAGCGGGGGCGGGCCAGTACTTCAAGAACTCCAGCATCCACCAGTCCTACAACCGGGCCATCACCATCCACGGCACGGAGAGCACGCTGGTGGAGAACAACTTCTTCCATGACCACGTCGGGCACGGCGTGTTCCTGGAGGACGGCAGCGAGCGCTTCAACGTCATCAAGAAGAACGTGACGCTGCTCACCCGGCGCCCCGCGCCCGGCGACCAGCTGACGCCCTCCGACAACGAGTTCGTACAGCTCCAGAACCGCACGCCCGCCAGCTATTGGATCACCAACCCGCAGAACACGTTCGAGGACAACGTCGCCGCGGGGACGGAGGGCACGGGGTTCTGGTTCGCCTTCCCCAAGAAGCCCATGGGGCAGTCCGCGACCGATGGGCGCTTCAGCAGCCTGGAGCCCTGGCGGCTGCCGATGATTTCGTTCAAGGGCAACAGCGCGCACAGCACCGGCTCCGGGTTCGACATCTTCGACGGGCTGTCCCCCACCCACGCCATCCAGCCCAACCTCGGCTGGGATGACCCGGCGCTCCACCTCATCGAGGACAGCACCTGGTACGCGAATGACCTGGCCATCTACACCGGCATCGGCGCGGGCGGCCCGTCCGACAACCTGGTCTTCCGCAACAACATCTTCGTCGACAACCACACCGCGGCGATGATGGCCAGCTACAGCATCATCGACCAGAGCCTGTTCGTGGCGAACTCCGGTGAGTCGCTCTACACCGGAGCGCAGCATGCCTACCGGGTGTACGACGGCGCGGGCCAGGTCCGGGACTCGCACTTCGTCGGCTGGAACGCGGCCAACGCCAACCTCCTCATCAACACCGGCGCCGCCATCAAGCACCCCAACCACCTGTTCACCGGGAACACGGTGTCGCCGGCGGGGACGCCGCGCATCAGCCTGGGCAACTACGACCTGCCGCCCAAGGCGAACACCGACGCCAACGACAACGAGCACCCGCGCTTCTGGTCCATCGCGCTGCGCGACCTCACGGGCGGCATCAGCGGCAAGCCGAACACCACCATCGTCTCCAGCCATCCCTTCATGCGCGTGGGCGACGAGTTCCGTCCCGCGAACTGGGAGAACGCGTACCGCAGCGACCACCGCTTCGTGCTGTCGCGACTCACCTATGGCGTGTCCTTCGAGCAGACGCCCGACGTCGCCGTCACCCGGGAGAAGGTGGGGACGCCCACCGCGCACGTCTATTACATCCACGGCTATCGGGAGTGGCACCAGCTCCCGTTCCTGGTGAACGAGGGCTTCGAGTACACGTATGCCTATGCGTCCCTGCCCTCCGTGAGGACGGTGGCGATGAACATGGAGGACGCCAGCGTGGGCGACACCTACGTCGCCCGGTTCAAGGACTTCGGGAAGCTGGGGGGCCTGGGTGTCGCGTCGTCGCAAGCGGGCTTCGGCTCGCGCACCTCGCTGGCCAACCTGCGGGCCTCGGCCAACTCCGCGTACTTCGTGCAGCAGGGCGGGGACCTGTACATCAAGGCGGTGGCCACCGGGAGGGCGCAGAACTTCGTCATCCACTGGAGCACGGACTTCGCGGTGCCGCCGCTCGACACGGACGGGGATCAGATGTCGGACGCCGCCGAAATCGTCGCGGGTCGCCACCCGTTCGACGCGGGAGACCTGGGCGCCGAGTTCAACGCGGCGGGGGACGTCGAGGGCTGGAGCGCATCCGCGAACGTCTCCGGGCTCGCCGTCACGGGGGGCGTGCTGACCGGGACGGGCTCGGGCACCGGCGACGCGCAGGTGGTGAACACCGCCTATCACTTCCGCGCCAGCCGCGTGGCGAAGGTCCAGGTGCGGATGCGCGCGACGCAGAACACCACGCTGGAGCTCTTCTTCGCCACGGCCACCCTGCCCGGCTTCTCCGGCACGCGCGCGACGAGCACCGTCTACACCGGCAATGGCGCGTACCAGACGCTCACCCTCGAGGTGGCGGGACATGTCGACTGGACGGGCACCATCACCGACCTGCGCCTGGACCCGGTGAGCAGCGTGGGAAACCCGTTCGACATCGACTGGATTCGCGCCGTGCCCGCGCTCGGCGTCACCCGGGACTGAGCCGGACCGGGTGACGCGCGGGTTTCTTCGCCTTGCGCGTCACGAAATCGGACGTGGGGGTGCCCCGGGAAGGGCCTTGTCGCGCACGGTGGGGCGTCGCCGTGCGAGGGGAAGTCCCGGGATGCACCGCCGGCCACCCCGCGCTCGCGAGGACCGACAGCGCGGCCACCAGGAGGCCCTCCCCGGCTGTTTTCCGAGGGGTGTCTGGCCATGTCGCGCGTCACCTCGCGCGCGGTGGGAAGGGGTCATCAATCCCGTCGTCGCCCTTGGAGGGAGCGTGCATGATGAACGCGCGCCCCGCCCGGCTCGTCGAGGAGGTGCTCCGCGTGTGGGCGGGGCACGCTCCAGGCTCGCGTGTGGTGGCGGGTCGAGGAGACAGCGGACATGACGACGGAGCGCGGGATGGACACGGAGGTGGTGGAGCGGCTCGTGCGCGAGGAGTCGTTCGCGAACGAGACCTTCGTGGGGCTCGACCTGCAGGGCGTGATGCTGACCGACAAGGAGTTCTATCGCTGCACGTTCGAGAACTGTCAGCTCCAGGAGAGCCGGTGGAAGGGCTCGCGGCTGGAGAACTGCGCGGTGCGCGGCAGCAACCTCACGCGGGCGCAGCTGCCCTCCACCGCGCTCCGGGACGTGCGCTTCGAGGGCTCGAAGCTGATGGGCATCGACTGGAGCAACCTCGCATCGAACCCCGAGCTGGGGTTCGTGGAGTGTGGCCTGTCGTATTGCTCGTTCGTCGGGCTGAGCCTGCGGAAGACGGACTTCCTGCGCTGCATCGCGCGGGAGTCGAACTTCTATGATTCGGACCTGACGGACTCGGACTTCACCGGCACCGACCTGAGCGGCAGCAACTTCCGGGGCTGCATGCTCACGCGCGTGGACTTCCGGGAGACGGTGGGGACGTTCCTGGACCCACAGCACAACAAGCTCAAGGACGTGAGGGTGCCGGTGGAGACGGCGGTCGCGCTCGCGCGGAACCTGGGCATGTTGGTGGCGGGCTTCCACGACGAGGCACCCAAGCGCGCGCCGAGGAAGGCCCGGTAGGGACTCAGGGGCGGCCCGCGCGCTCCAGGAGGGGCTCGAGCACCGCGGCCAGGTCTCCCATCACGTTGATGCTCCCCGTGAGGTAGCGACGTGTCTGGGGGAGGTAGAGCATGAAGCTCTGGTAGCCCGCGGTGGTGCCCAGGTGGCCGAGGGCGACGACGCCCTGGGACTCGAGCCGCATCACGCCGAGCCCGTAGCCCACCAGACGTGACTCGGGCTCGGGCGCGGACTGGAACGCGAGCATGGACTCCAGCGTCTGCTCGCGCTCGAAGAGGGCGCCCGCGCGCAGCTTCTTCCAGAAGGTGAGCAGGTCGGCGACGGTGGTCTCCAGCGCGTGGCCACCCGAGGCCCCGGCCATGGAGGGGTCGACGACGGTGAGGTCGGCCATCTCCTCATCCATGGGGACGTAGCCGCGTGCGCAGGGCGCGGGGCAGGACAGGTCTGCGGGCTCGGGCGCACGGGTGTGGGAAAGGCCCGCGCGCTCGATGACCCGCTCGCGGACGACCTCGCGCCAGCCGCGGCCCTCCACGGCGGAGAGGATTTCGCCGAGGAGCACGTAGTTCGTGTTGGAGTAGCCATATTGGGAGCCGGGAGGGAACGCCGGGGACTGCGCGCCGGAGATGCCGAGAATCTCCTCGAGCGACCAGACGTGCTCCGGGTCCATGACGATGGCCAGGTTCGTCTCTTCGGTGACCCACTCGGGGATGCCCGAGCGGTGCGCGAGCAGCATGGCCACGGTGATGGAGGAGGCGTTCGCGATGCGCGCCGTCACGCTCGCGGGCAGGTGCTGCGTCAGCGTGTCCTCCAGGGTGAGCTTGCCCTGCTCGACGGACTGGAGCACCGCGGTGGCGACGAAGGTCTTCATGATGCTGCCCGCGCGAAAGCGGTGCTGCGCGGACATGGGCTGCTGGCCCGGGGCGTCACTGACACCGGCGGCGCCCGACCAGGTCGACCCCTCGTCGGAGGCGACGGCCAACGCAATGCCAGGAGTCAGCCCATGGGTGACGGAGTCCTCCATCAGGGCCTGGAGGTCCGCGTGCAGCGTCGAGGGCTCCTCGTCGTCATTGCACGCCGTGAATGCGCCGGCCAGCGAGAGCATCGCGAGGAGAGGGAGCGTCTGCATCGAGCGGGGGACTGCCGTACTCCAGAAGTGGAGGTTCATGCCCAAGGAACACCGTTCCGTACCGGCGGTGTCACTCCAGGGAAAGAATGTCACAGCGGGCGTGGGCGCAAGACCAATCATTGAAGTGCGGTCCCGCCCGCGAAGCATCTGGCGTAAAACTTCATCATGCCCACCAACTCACTCGAACGCTCTCGCACGCGCCGGTTGCTGCTGGCGAGCTGTGTCGCCGCGATATGCATTGTCGCCCCTCAGCTCTCCTCCGCGGATCCCATGTGCGGCCCCGTCGATCCTCGGCCCATCTGCGACACCACCGACCCAGATGACCCGCCGGGAGCTCCTCCTGAAGGGCCTTTCTGGATCCACGAAGGCAAACGCTTCTTCGTGATTGGTGCCTTCGACTACCCACGCAAGGCCGCCGCGGACGCTGGCCCCGACGCAGGAGAGCCTCCCAACATCAACAAGTCAGATTTTGCACAGGGAGAGTTCGGGCGCGTGGGATTCAACACCATGATTCACGAAATCCACGACTTGACGCCGACGGACCTGGACAAGCTTGAGCAGCACGGCATGCACGTGCTCGCCAAGGCGTGGAACTGGGAGGCCCGGGGGACGCCGAAGGGTGAATTGCACTGGGTGCGGGAGAAGGTCGCCCAACATCACATCGGGAGCGCTCTGGACCTCAAGATCCAGGAACTGAAGAGCAAGTCAGCGCTCCTTGGCTACGACTCCATGGATGAAATGGGGTGGAACAAGGAGGGTGGAGGCCAGTTCGAGCGGGTTGACGGAGGCGTGGACTGGCTTAAGACCGCGGAGAATCGTGCGCGGATTCCGACTCTCGTTGAGGCCGAGAGCTTTCGCGCCTTCGTCAATGCCAGGGACCCCGCCCACCCTGTGTATTACACGGAGATCGCCGCCAACAACGCCGACGCGGGCGTCATTCCCTGGAATGACGTGCCAGGCTTTTCCCCCACGCAGTACCGGCAATGGCGGGCCGCAGCGAACGCCTGGGGGCAGGATCGCTATCCCATCACCCTCCTCGCCGACAACACAACGTTGCCATTTCCCCTGGCGCCCCTGAACCATCCCGCGGAGAGCACCGCGGCCATGCGAGCGCTCCATGACGACGACTTCGCGGCGCCTTATACCCCCACGGGCCCCATCCTGATGGTGCTCCAGGGCCAGGGGTACGCGGAGTGTTGCCCTTGGATGACCGAGCCCGAAGGAATGAAGGGGCGGCGCCCTAACTATACGGAGACCCGTTATATGGCCTACTCCTCCATCATCCAGGGGGCTCGCGGCATCTTCTGGTGGGGCACGGACGCAATCGAGCAGGACTCCCAACTCTGGTGGGACATCAAGAAGGTCGCCGCCCAGCTTCGTTTCCTGGAGCCCGCACTGATCTCCGACAGCCGACCGGACCTGGTGCTCTCCTCCTCCGGGCTGTTGGGCATGCAGCGCAAGGTCGGGCAGCGGAACATCCTCATCGTCACCAACCGCACCCCCTCCACCGTCACCGGCAACATCCGCCCGGTCAACTGGTCCAGCGCGAGGCCGGCCCGTCCGCTTTTCGAGAACCGCAGTCCCATCCCCTTCAACTCCACCCTGGGCGGATGGACGGACACCTTCGGTCCCTGGGAGGTCCATGTCTATACGGACCTTCCTCAGAAGCAGCGCAAGGATGACTTCGACGGGGACGGGACGTCTGACTTCACGTGGCACTGGCCGTCCCCCGCCCCGCCCCAGGTGGGAATGCTCACAGTCCAGGCCAGCTCGCTGCCACGCCTCATGCGCTTCGCGGGGAGCATTCCTGGAGATGTCTCCCTCACGGGTGACTACGACGGGGATGGCATCACGGACTACGCCGTCTACACCCCGGGGGTGGGCACCACGGACGGGTTCTTCACGGTCTGGATGAGCCAGGGCCAACACTGGAGTTGGTTCGATCTGGGAAAGCCCGGCGCCATCCCGGTCGCCGCCGATTATGATGGGGATGGCATCACGGACTTCGCGGTGTACGAACGACTCGCAACCCCGCAGACGGACCCCGAAACGTCCCAGCTGATGTACGGCCATTTCGTCTGGAGATCGAGCCAGACAGGGGGCTCGAACCAGACGTTCCTCATCGGTGAGCCCGACGACACGCCCGTCGTCGGTGACTTCGACCATGACGGCCGGGATGACTTCGCCATGTACAAGGCCAAGACCAGTTGGGGCTGGGGAGGCTGGTTCACCGTGCGCAGGAGCCAGGCCAATGTATGGGACTGGGACGTCCTGGGACAGGTGGGGGACCTCCCCATCGTGGGCGACTACGACGGCGACGGGTTCAGCGACCTGGCGGTCTACACCCCACGCTGGCCGGCGAATGACGGAGGGGGCTACTTCACCGTCATCCACAGTTCCACGGGGACATCCCATGTGAAGTTCCTCGGAGGGGTCGGTGACGTCCCCGTCACGGGCGACTACGACGGCGATGGGAAGACGGACTTCGCGGTCTACCGGCCTCGCACGAGCACTCCCGCGGCGGGGGGTGACTACACCGTCACGTCCTCGAGAACCGGGCTCACGAGCGTGGTGAGCCGACCCGGCGTGCGTCCGGGCGAGCTGCCCATGGGCCGAGCCGGGCAGCAGTAATCCTCCTGCCTGGCGTGGTGGACTCGAACGTCCACCCCGCCGTGCGGCGGCGTGTGTCATCCGCCTTCGTGTAGCGGGCCTCGCCACAGCGGCCGAGGGTCGTGTGTCCCCGGAGGTGACAGCACGGGGCGCCCCTCGTTCCGCAATCCGAGTCCACGTCCCATGGCACATGGAGTGCTTCGTGTCGCGAGCCCCGCGCAACCCCGCGCGGGACTTCCCCTCGAGGCTCTTCATGCAAAGGTCCGCCCCTCCCCTGCTCAGGCTGTGCACGCTCGTGCTCGCGCTCGTGCTGCCCACGGTCTCCCACGCCGCGGTGGTGACGTTCTGCGCGGGAACGCTGGCGAACTCCGGCCAGAACTTCGTGAACTACAGCGGCACCTCGTCCGGGCTCGCGACGGGGATGTACCGGATGACCCTGTCACAGTCCGGCGCCTTCACCGTGCAGAACCTCCAGGCCTCCTGGAATGGCATCGCCGTGGGCGCCTTCCAGCCCATCTCCGGCTCGGCGACCGTGTCCCTGAGCGGCATCATCCCCTCCGGACTCGCGCCGGGCCAGAGCGTCACGGTGACGCTCTCCATCCAGAACATCATGGGCCAGCTCATCGACCAGAGCACCACCACGGTCGCCGTCAACGGCCAGAGCCCCGGCTGGAACAAGGTCTGGACGGCGACGAGCCAGGGCGGCGTCGCCGCCTATGCGAAGCACTATGTCGGTGACTTCGATGGCGACGGCACCGAGGACCTGCTCGGCGTGGACACCAATGGATGGATGACGATGTTCCACTACCGCAACGGCGACTGGCAGTGGGGCTGGAGCAACAACGGCTCCCCCAGCGCGGGCGGCGGCATCTACGACTATCGCAACAACCTGGTCATCGGTGACTTCGACGGGGACGGCAAGGACGAGGCCCTGGGAGTCGCCTCCTGGGTCACGCTGTTCCACTTCGACAACGGCACCTGGAACTGGGGCTGGAGCAGCTACGGCAGCACGTCCGACCAGCTCTTCGCCCACTCCAACGGGGGCGGTTACCTCGTCTCCGGCAACTTCGACCTGGCGGCTCCCGCCCAGAAGGATGAGCTTGTCGGCGTGAGCGCGAGCGGGTGGATCACCCTCTTCCGCCTCAACGCGGCGGGCACGGGCTGGGATTGGCTCTGGAGCACCCAGGGCAACACGGCGCATGGCATGTACGGCTACCGCCACCACCTGCGCAACGGCGGCGACACCAACGGTGACGGAAAGGAGGAGCTGCTGGGGCTCGCCAGCTGGGCGACGACCTTCCACTACGTCAACGGCGAATTCGCGTGGGGCTGGAGCACGTACGGCGCCAACCACATCGGTGGCGTGGGCTATCCGCAGGGCCCCCAGGACGCGCTCCTGACGGGCAACCTCGACTCCGTGGATGGACGGGACGAGTGGTTCTTCATCCAGGGGGGGCCGACGGCCTCCTGGGCCATCACCGAGGACTGGGCCGGCAGCGGCTTCTCCTGGAACTGGTCCAACCACAACTTCACCCCGGCCGCGCCCTTCATCGGTGACTGGCCGCTCGCGAACAATGGCGGCAGCAACGCCAGCTACCTGCTGGTCCGCGCCGTCGCCGGGCAGCCCAAGCACCTGGTCGCGCGCCGCACGTTCTGCGCCCACCGCGACATGCGCATGTACGTGATTTCCAACCCCTGGGCCAACTACTGAACCAGACGCGGGACACCTGGAGCCGGGGCCCATGCGGGCCCCGGCTTCGGCTTGTTGCCCCTCCGGCGAAAGACTCATCTCGACAGTCCCAGGCAGGGGGCCGCCTGGACAACGACAAGGGAAAGGAAGAATAGTCACCCGCAAAGGCAGTCGAACCTGCGCGAGGCCCCATGAGCGCCAGTGGACGCGTCTCGGTCGGACACCCTGTGGACGTCGCGTCAGGGGTTCTCTTCAACACCTGGCTCGACTTCGCCATCCCAGGCACGCTTCCGCTCGTCTTCGAGCGGTTCTATAGCACCGCGCTCATCACCCAGAGCGCCGAGGCGCCGCTGGGACCCGGGTGGCGCCATGGCTTCCAACACGAGCTCCGTCAGACATTGGAGGGGTTCGCCTATCTCGACCCGCAGGGGGTCGAACACCCGCTCGAGGACTCGAAAGGCAGCTTCGACACCTGTGGCAAGCTGCTCAGCCCTGCGCATCAGATGGAGCTGCGGGGCACCCGAGACGACCTGGAGCTCCAGCACTACGGCGGCCCGCATCCCCAGTGGGTCTTGCACTTCAGGCGCCGCCCCAAGTCCACGCGCTACCGATTGGAGTCCCTGGGGCTCAGTCCCCAGGCCCGATTGCGCTTCGAGTACAGCTCCACGGGCCCGCTCAAGCGGGTCATCCATGCACGCTCGGGTCGCGCGCTCCGCCTCGAATCCACCCCGCAGGGCCGCCTCGTGGCGGTCTGGTTCGAGGGGCCGCCCAAGGAGCTCGTCGCGCGCTACACCTACGACGCCCGCGGCAATCTCATCCAGGTGACCGACCGCATCGGCGTGGTGGCGGACTACGGCTATGACGCCCACCACCGGATGCTCTCGGAGGCCAAGGCCACGGGCGCCGTCTATACCTTCCGCCACGACGCCGAGGGGCGCTGCATCCAGGCCTCCGGCACGGACCGCTTCGAGGAGCGGCTGCTGAGTTACGCCCCGGCCCGCAGAGTCACCGACGTCTCGGACAGCCACGGCGAGCGGACCCGCTACGAGTACAACGAGGCCGGCCAGGTGACGAGCCTGCTCACGCCGCTGGGCACCCGCGCCGCCTATACCTTCGATGACCTCGGGCGACTGGTGGCCATCACGGACGTCCATGGGAACCGCAGCACCCTGCGTTATGACGAAGCGGGGCATCCCTGCGCCGCCTCCTATCCGGACGGGCGCGAGCTGTGTATCGAATACGATGACCGGCACCGCCCGGTGAAGTTCACGGACCACTCAGGCAAGTCCTGGCGCTATGCCCATGACGCGTGGGGATGCCTGGTGCACTCCATCAACCCGCTGGGTCATGAATGGCACTACGAATACAACGCCTCGTGCGAGCTGGTGCGCATCATCAACCCGCTCGGCGCGATGACCCAGCACCTCTGGGATTCCCACGGCAATCTCCAGCAGACCCTCGACCCGGATGGTCACGCCTGGTCCGCGGAGCATGACGGGTATGGGCGCCTCACGCGCCTGAGGGACCCTTCGGGTGGCACCTCGCGGACCACCTATGACCGAGCCGGGAATGTCGAGTCCTTCGAGGACCCGAACGGCCAGGTCGTCCACTTCGAGTACGACGCGGGAGGACGGCAGACGCTCAGCCGAGACGCCACCGGCAGGACCGCCCGACGACGCTACAACGCCTGCGGCCAGGTCATCGAAGCGGTCCAGGCGGACGGGACCCGGCTGCACTTCGAATGGGACACGGAGCCGGGTCGGCTTCTCTCCATCACCGACCCCCGTGGAAACCAGCTCCAGTGGTTCTACGACGTGCTGGGCCGCCCCATCGAGCGCCGCCACTGGGACGGCACCGTCATGAAGTATGAGTTCGATGCCGCGGGCAACCTCGTCGCGGTGGAGGACACCACGGGCAGCCGCGTCGAGTATGGCTATGACAGCTGGCACAACCTCGTGAAGCGCCGGATGCCGGACGGGGCGGAGACCGTCTACACGTACGACGCCAACTGCCTGCCCATCTGCATCCGGACCGACGAAGCCGAGCTTCACTTCGAGCGGGACCTCCATGGCCGGGTGACCGCTGAGATTCAGGCGGGGCAAACGGTCCGCAGCACCTTCGACGCCACGGGTCGACGCATCCGGCTGGAGTCCGACCTGGGGGCCCAGGCGAGGTTCGACTGGAGCCCTGGCGGACGCTGCACCTCCGTCCAACAGGCCCACAACACCCTGCGGTTCCATCACGACGCGCGAGGGCGGGAGGTCCGACGGGAGCTGCCCGGAGGAGGCGCCTATGAGCAGCGCCACGACGCCGGGGGGGCGTGTCCTGGAGCAATGGTACGTCGCCCCGAACAGCGGAGCCCGTCGCCCCGGGAGGACCACCGCGAGCCCCAGCGCCCCTGCCAGCGTGCACCGCAAGTACCACTATGGCCCCAGCGGCCACCTGGACTTCGTCGAGGACTCGATGCGGGGCTCCGCCCGCTTCGTGCACGACCTGCTGGGCCGCCTGCAGGCCGCCATCCCCACGCAGGGCCTCGCGGAGCTCTTCGAGTACGACGCGGGCGGCAATCGACGCCACACCGCGCGACTCCCCTCGGCGCGGCTGAAGGACCCCGAGTCGATGCTGGTGCGGGGCTCCCTGGGGCCGGACACCCTGGACCTGGCGGAGCTGCACGCCCAGGGCGCCCAGGTGGAGGAGCGGCTCACCGCCCAGGGCAACCGCACGCTCCACTTGAGCAGGCCCGGAGAACACCTCCGCTACGAATACGACGCGCAGGGCCGGCTCGCGCGCAAGCACGTCGACCAGGACTCAGCGGAAGGCACCGCGACCTGGACCTATGAGTGGAACGCGCTGGGGCAGTTGCGCGGCGTCGTCCGACCCGATGGTGAACGCTGGAGCTACGACTACGACGCCATGGGACGGCGGGTCGCGAAGCATGGGCCCCGAGGAACCCACCGCTATGTCTGGGATGACGCCCGGCTGCTCCACGAAGTCACCCCGAGCCAGCAGCGGGTGACCTTCCTCACCCATCCCGAGCAGGCGACCCCGTTGTTGAGGGCGGATGACACCGCCACGTTCTACGCCCTGCACGATGCCTTGGGCAGCACGAGCGAGTGGGTGACCGAGGACGGCAGCCTCGCCTGGAGCGCCCGCCGCGGAAGCTGGGGCGAGCCCCTGGAGGAGACCTTCGATGGAGCCCCCGGCTTCCCGGGGCAGAGCTACGACGCCGAATCCGGTCTCTATTACAACTTCGCGCGCTATTACGACCCCGTCCTCGGCCGATACATCAGCCCGGACCCCATCGGGGTGCTGGGAGGATTCAACGACTACGCCTACGTCCCCAGTCCCGTCGAGTGGATGGATGTCCTTGGTCTCTACACGACCGGTGGTCCCTTCCAATGGAGTCCCGCCGCGACCTCCGGCTCCGGCGCGCCGGACCTGCTCGGCCAGGGGCAGCGCTATGTCATCAATCCGGCGACCGGAAACAGGCATTCCGAAAGCCAGCGCCGAAGCCTTCTCACGATGGCTGGATGAGGTCTGTCCGCTCCACCAAAGCACCCGCGCGCCCTGCGTCCTGGAAGCAGACGCGCCCGCGCGCGTGAAGGCCCTCTGGGAGGCCACGGGTTGGAGCACCGCCACCGGAGGCGGCGGCACTGTGCCCGTGTCCATACGGCCGGAGCGGGAAGCAGGCCTCGCCGTGGCCCGGCCCGTGTTCGAGCGCTGGTTCGACAACGCCCGGACCCGCGCCAGTTGGGGATTGAAGGCCGACGAGGGGCCGCCCTGGAGCAGGCTGCCCCGCAAGCTTCGCATCGTCTATGCCTTCACCTCGGCCCTCGCCTATGCGGACGAGACCTCCGACGCCGAAGACCCTCCTGTCTTCGAAGTGCGACCGGAGTCACCCACGCCGGTGATGTCGTGCCCCAGCTATGTGGATGCCGTGGTCCATGCCACCATCCTGAGGGTGATGTCGCTGCGCAGGGCCCTGGTGCTGCCCGGTCCCCCGTTGAAAGGACCCGCCCCCTTCGCACCGCTCTTCACCGGCCTCTGGGAGCTGGGCGATGGCGTCTGGGGATTGGGCCACGACCCACGCCACCTCCACGGCAAGCCGCCGCCTCCCCAGGCCTTGACGAACTTCGTCTTCCGCTCGTTCGCCCACTACGTCGACTTCGCCCTCTCGGTGCCCACGGAGCAGCTCCCCACCCTGGGCCCTCCCGGCTCCGGCTTCACCTTCATGACAGACGGAGGCAAGGAGCTGGAGCCCGAGCACCCCACCCTGCCAGGACTGCGAGCCTTCACCTCCCAGTCGTCCCCGCGGGAAGCGCCGCGCCATCATGCCTTCGGCATCATCGACGGGATGCATGTCTGGATATCCCGGCATCCCCCCTCCCCCACGCTCAGCGTGCTCGTGGAGGCGCAACACGGCCCCCAGATGCTGGAATGGCTCAAGGCCCACAAGGCTCGTGTCCGGCAGAAGGTTGCTCCGAACAAGGACCCCTGGGCGGGCCCCCCACCTGAAGCACCCGCGCCCTCCACACGGGCCCCTCGGAGCAAGCGCCCCGCGAAGGCCCCTGCCGTCTCTGAGGAGGCCCTGACCATCCGTCAGGAGGCGACCGGGTTGCACCAACTGCTCGCCACCCGGCTGAAGGACTTCGCGTCGTCTCGCAGGGACGTGGAGCTGGGCGACAAGGAGCCCGCCACGCTCCGCGCCTTCTGGGAACCGGTGGGCTGGTCTCCGCTCTTCGCCGGGTTCCTCGGTGAGCCGGAGCTCGCCAAGGGCCGCAAGGAAGTGAAGCGGCTGCTGACCGAGTACCGCGCCTGGAGCGACACGTTCCGGCTCGACCTCGAGGACCTCCCCAGACAGTTCCGGCTCGCCTACGAAGACCCTCAGGGCGTCGGCTTCGCCATCACCGACGAGTCGACCCATCCCGAGCGGCCCTCCATGCTCGGAATCTCGGCGGACCGGGGCACGCTGGAGCCCAGCACCCCTGACTACCTGAGCTGGGCGGGCACGCAGCTGCTCTCCCTGGCCTTCTCCGACTGGCTTCACACGACCTGGCGGAGCAAGCCTTCACCGGACCAGTTGCCAGGGGCCACCCAGCCTTTTCCCAGACTGTCTCCCGGCACCCTCCAGCTCACCGAGGACGTGTGGGCCCTCCCCTCCGAGGCCTGGTCCCAGCGTCCCGGGGAGCGACTGGTCTTCCGGACCTTCGACGCGCTCATCCCTTGGATGACCCACGCCCAGGGGCTTCAATCCCTCTCATTCGAGCCACTCCCTGGCGACAGCATCCCGCTCCGCACGAGCCCGGGTGCCAGGGAGCTTCCCGCGACGGTGAAGCACCTGCCCGGCCTGGAACCGGGACGGTCCTACCGCGCGGGCGCATGGGAAGACATGAACATCCTCCTCGAATCGAAGGGGGCCACCGTCCGACTGGCGACCTCGCCTCGTGACCATGAGCGCCTGTCCATCCTCGTGAAGGAGCGCGGCTGGCGTTGACGGCGGGGCGGCGCGATAGAGTCACGGCATGACGTACCTGGACCACGCGGCCTCCACGCCCGTGTATGAAGCCGCACTGGAAGCCATGCTGAGCGCGATGCGCGAGGGCGCAAGCAACCCCTCCTCCGTGCACGCGGCGGGACGCAAGGCCCGCGCCGCGCTGGACCAGGCCCGCATCGAGGTGTCCAGCTACCTGGGCTGCCTCCACGCCGAGCTGCGGTGGGAAGCCAGCGGCTCGGCCGCGCTGGGACGCGCCTTGCGCTCGGCCCTGTCCCTCTGCTCGGGCCCCCTCGTCTCCAGTCGCCTGGAGCACCCCGCCGTACGTAACGTCGTCGAGGAAGCCGAGTCCTCCGGCCGTGAGGTGCGCTGGCTGTCCCAGCCGGGCGGAAGCCTGACGCCCACCGTCGCCGCTCCGCTGCTCGAGGGCGCCGCCGTGGTGGCCCTGTCCGCGATGAACCAGGAGCTGGGCACCGCCCCCGACCTCGCGCCGCTGCTGGCGCTGGCTCCCAGCGCCTGGTGGGTGGTGGACGCGGTGCAGGCGGCGGCCTGGAGAGACCTCCGCCCCCTGCTCGCGCCTCGCGTCTTCCTCGCCTGCGCCTCCCAGAAGCTCGGAGGACCTCCGGGTGTCGCGGTGCTGCGCGTGCCTCGCGAGCTGGCCTTCGCTCCCGCGGGCCGACGCGAGCCGCGCTTCCCCGAAGCCCCCGGGACACCGCCCTGGATTGCCGCCATCGGCATGGGCGCGGCCTGCCGCGTCCGCGCCCCTGCCCTGCGCGAAGGACTGCCGCGAGCGAGGGCCCAGGCGGAGCGGCTGCTCGCGGGGCTCCAGCGAAGCTGCCCGGACCTCGTCCACAACACGGGGCCCGACTGGGTGGGCCCCATCCTGGATGTCTCGGTGCCTGGCGTGGAGGCACGCAGGATGGAGACCGCGCTCGACCTGCGCGGCCTGTGCGTGGCGAGGACCTCCGCGTGTCAGCAGGCGCGCGTGGTGGCCTCTCCCGTGGTGGCCGCCGCGTTCCCCGGGGCGCCATGGCGCGCGGACTCCGCCCTGCGCTTCAGCCTGGGACTCCAGACCTCCGAGGAGGACCTCGACGCCGCGCTGGAGGCCTGGAGCTCGGCCCTGTCGGAGCTCCGCCCCGCGACGTCCACCGGGAGCACATGAAGTCCCGCACGCGCCGGTGAGGGGAATTCCGGGCCAGCTCCGTTCAGGGACAAGGGACGAGCCCATTCCGGGCACCTTCCCCGAGAAGGAGCTTCCGTCCATGTCGCCGATTCCATCCCGGCGTCTCGCGCTCGTGTGTCTCTCGTTGGTGGCCGCCACGGCCTGCATGACCGGCCCGCACAACGGCACCACCACCGGGGACCCGGTGATTGGCGAGACCTTCCGGTTCGAGGGCTACTACCCCGAACCCAACATCCCCATCTCGCTCCAGGTCATGAACAATCCAGGCCTGGACCCGACCCTGGACTCCAACTGGACCCAGTTCGCCACGGCGACGACGGTCACCACCCCCACCTCGTTCAACAGCACCGACCCGCTCTTCCACTGGAGCGTCACCGCCGCGCCGGTGCCGCACATCGGCTTCTCGCTGCGCTGGTCCACCGGCGGCCTGGTGAAGGTGCGCGCGGTGGCCAAGGACCCCGACGGCGACACCACGCTCTACACCTTCGACGACATCACCTACCCGGACTGCTTCGCCGCCAACGTCAACGAGCCCTGGAACGTGCTCGGCACCGAGTGCCAGGGCGTGGGCCTCAACCGCTCCGCGCTGGTCTCCACCCGCAACAGCCCCGTCGACGCGGCCCCGGGCGCGCGCACGGTGTTCCTGGGCAAGAAGCAGAGCAACCTCCCGAGCGCGGCCGCGGAGGAGGCGGAGACGCTGCAGTACTACGCGCAGATCCAGGCGCCCGCGACGCTCGCCGCCTTCCGCACGAAGTTCGGCTTCCCCAACAGCGAGGTCACCGCGACCTACTACAACGACGGTGACCTGGGGATTGGCCGGGAGATGCACTGCCGCTCCTTCCCCGTGCCGTCGCAGCCCAATGGCGTCGCCTGCTACGTGAGCAACTACGCCGAGCAGCTCAACGGCGTGCCCGTCTTCGGCGGCAGCTCCGCCATCGCGCTCGCGGACGCGGTGAGCCGGACGAACGAGTTCGCCACCGTGGCCATGGTCTTCACCCCGCCCGCGAACACCGCCAACAGCGTCCAGTTCATGGTGTACGACGCCCAGGGCGCGCTGGCCCCCAAGGCGCAGCTCGACAACGCGGCCGACAACACCTTCGTGCCCGGCAACTGCCTGACGTGCCATGGCATCCGGGCGACGTACAACCCGGTCAACAACTCCGTGTCCGGCCAGGCGAAGTTCCTGCCCTTCGACGTCTTCAGCTTCCGGTACTCCAACGCCCCGGGCTTCACCTACGCCGAGCAGGCCAACGCGCTGCGCTCCCTCAACGACCTCATCACCAGGACCTCGCCCACGGCGGCCATCACCGACTTCATCACCGGCATGTACGCACCCAAGGCGGTGAGCGACGTGACGGCGATGGCCAATGACACCTACGTGCCCCCTCAGTGGAAGCAGACGAAGCAGAAGGGACTGGCGCTCTACAACGGCGTCGTGAAGCCCTACTGCCGCACCTGCCACATGTCCGCCGGGGACGGCAGCGCGTTCCTCGACCAGGCCGTCTTCGAGGCCTACGCGCCCATCATCAAGACGGAGGTCTGCGGCTCGGGCACCACGCGCACCATGCCCCAGGCGGAGCACGTGATGCGCAAGTTCTGGAAGAGCGGCGCGCGCGCCTACCTCGACCTGGGCCTGGACCTGCAATCCCACTGCAGGCCGTAGCGCCCACACGCCCCGCTCCGGAAGGCACCGTCCCTCCGGAGCGGAGGTGTCACAGGGACTACGGCCCCGTCAGCCGGCTGAAGGTGAACGACGGGCGGTTCCACGTCCCACCCGGGAAGCTCAGCGATAGGGACGAGGACACGGCGCCGGGCGCTCCCACCGAGCCGGAGACGGAGAGCGTGCCCACGGGGATGGACGACGTGGACGGCGTGCCGCCGCAGCCCGGGCAGAGGTTCGTGCCGGTGACATATGTCAGCGGGAACGACAGCGTCGTATACGGGCTGGTCGCCACGCCCTGCACCCACACGGGCGTGCTGCCCTGATAGACGGTGACGTTGGCGAAGTGGGTGTTGCCCATGCTGTGGACCGTGGCGCCCCAGCCGGACTCGGTCGCCTGGTACCAGGCCCCCGTCAGGTTCATCACCGGCGTGCCGCTGGCGAACGCGAAGAACTGCACCGGCTCGCTGCCCGACAGCGCCCCCAGGCTCCAGTGGAAGGTCCACGCTCCGGCGCTGTGCGTGAAGCGCATGCCGCCGACCGTCGACAGCGTCGCGCTCGAGCCATTCCACGACGCGCGCAGCAAAGCTCCCCGCCACTCCCCGGGCTCGGCCTGCAGGTGGCTCACGTACCAGATGGGGGTGCCCGAGGCGGTGTACGTGTACCAGGTGACGTAGAGCGCATCGGGCGCGGTGTGCTGGATGTCCAGCCCGTTGCCCGGGCGCGAGGCGTTGTACCAGGTGCCCTGCTGGGGGCGCGGCGGCAGGTTCGTGTAGACGGCCGCGGCCGCGTTGATGAGGCCGGAGCCGCAGTGGGAGCCACAGCCCGGAACCAGCGTCGCCGTGCTCCTGAGGCGCGCGGCGACCTGCGCGGGGGTCATGGACGGCTTCTGCGACAGGATGAGCGCCGCGAGGCCCGCCACGTGCGGCGCCGCCATGGACGTCCCGCTCAGGTAGCGGTGGCAGTAATCCCCTGTCAGCAGCGCGCCGTGCGGCTTGCCGATGGCCCAGGGCGCGACAATCTGGTCCGTGCCCGAGTACGGGTCCCACGTGTTCGGGTCATTGGCGGGACAGCCGATGCCCTCGCCGAAGAAGCCGGAGCTGGCGGTGCCGCCCGGCGCCATCAGGTCCACCCGGGAGCCCCCGTTGCTCCACGCCGCCCGCGTGTTCGTCTTCGTGGTGGCGCCCACGGCGAGCACGCCGTTGCAGGAGGCCGGCGTGACGTTCGCGGCCTGGAAGCCCTGCACGCCGTCATTGCCCGCGGCGGCCACCACCACCACGTTCCTGGAGACGGCGTAGCTCACCGCGCTCTGGATGTCGGGATAGTTCGAGCAGGGATAGATGGCGGAGGGATTGCCGGCGTCATACGCCGTGCCGAAGCTCATGTTGATGACGCGCGCGCCGTGGTCCGCCGCGTACCGGATGGCCTCGTCCACGGTGGCCAGGGTGACGCCGTTGCCCGTGTTGGAGACCTTGACGGGCATGAGCTGACAGCCCCAGCAGATGCCCGCCCCGCCCACGCCGTTGTTCGCGCGCGCCGCGAGGATGCCCGCCACGTGGACGCCGTGGTGGTAGGTGTTCGTGTCGTAGGGGTCCGCGTCCCCCTCGCCGAAGTCATAGCCCGGGGTCCACGCGCCCTGCAGGTCGGGGTGGTCCAGCCGGCCCGTGTCCAGCACGGCGATCTTCACGTTGCCCGTGACGGTGTTCCACGCCGAGGGCAGGCCGATGGCCGGGGCGTTCCACTGCAGCGGGTAGAGCGGGTCCGACGGCGTGGCGAAGAACTCCAGGTACAGGTTCTCGTGCGCGTACTCCACGCCCGGGTCCTCGCGCAGCGCGGCGATGGCCTCCAGCGTGCGCGCCTCCTCCTCCGCGATGGACGCCGCCGGGCGCCCCGCCTCCGGCTCCAATGACATCACCACCGCGCCACTCGAGAGCGCCTGGACGTGCGTGGAGCGGAACCCTCGCACGGTGGGGAGCGCGTCACCGGAGAGGCCCCGGACCGAGTCCTTTAGCTTCACGATGGCCTGCCCCGGGACGAAGCGTCGCTTCGCGGCGCTCGGAGCCGGCGGCGCCTCCGGGGGCGCGGCGGGTTCGGCGCCACAGGCGCTCCACAAGAGGGATGTCAGCACCAGCGGGACAAGACACACGCGTGCCAGGTTCGTCACTCGACCTCCACTGAGAGGGGATGGAAGAGACACCAAGCCAGACGGACACGACGTGGGTCAACCCCGCGCCAGGGTGGAAATCCTTATCATCCAGAGCAGGGCCCCTCACCCCGAACGGGGCATGGCACGTCCCAGGTCGCGTCCAATCACAGCCATCCGACCATCCCTCAAGTCGCGCCCCCCGAGGGGCGGCGCCCCGGTCAAGCCGTGCTTCGGCGTGAGGCCTCCCGGGTCTGTTCCACGGCGGCCAGGAGCGCCACCTTCGATACGGCGAGGAGACACACCGTCACCTCGGAACCCGGGAGAACATGCATCCAGCACCTTGTCGCGGCACCGGTTCTCTCGCAGGCTGAGCCACGCAATACCCATCTTCAGACACCCTCCAAGGAGCAGCGGCGATGAACGTTCGCGGTTCGATGTGGATTCTGGGTTGTGGCATCCTGCTCTCATGCGGGGCTCCGATGCAGGACGAGGAAGCGGAACCGCTCGCCACGCGGAGAGGGGGGCTGTCCCAGGTCTTCACCCAGCAGGTGGACTTCACCGCGGCCACCGGGGCCACCTTGCTGCCATTCCCCGTGAATGCGTTCGACGCGTACCCCGACCATCCGTCGGGCGCCGCCTCCAGTTGCGTGCGGACGCCGCCGGGGGTCGACCTGCCGTGGGGCGCCAGCGCGCCCACCGTCAACGTCCTGGCGCCCCGCGCCAGCACGAACAACTGGCTCTGCTTCGTCGGGCCCGGCTGGAACCACAACAACACCAACCCCCTCCCCGTGAAGCCCACCCTCATCGTCAACGGCGAGGACGACTTCGAGCTGGCCTTCCTCAGGCCCGTCTCGGCGGTGGGACTGGAGCTGCTCACCAACCATCGGGCGGTGCACAAGGTGACGTTGACCTTCACGGACGCCACCCAGGAGGTCATCGAGGACGCGGCCCTCGACACGAACACCCACACCTTCGAGTTCGTGGGCTTCCAGTCGAGCAAGCCCATCCGGTCCCTCTTCGTCGACACGACGGGTGGCGCCTCCGAGAACGAAGGCATCGCCGCCATCTGGACCGCGCCCTGAGGTCCACTCCAGCGCCCGGAGCCACCCCGCTCCGGGCGCTGCCGCGCACGGCCGTCAATCGAACTCGAGCGCCCGCTGGAAGTCGGCGGGGTTGGAGGCCGCGCTCTGCGCCGTCTCCAGGGTGATGATGCCCTCGCGGTACAGCTGCGTCAGGTGCTGGTCGAAGGACTGCATGCCGAACATGTCGCGGCCCTTCTCGATGACATCCTTGAGCTCGCTGGCGCGGTCATCCCGGATGTACTGCTCCACCGTCTTGGTCTGCACCATGATCTCCAGCGCCACCGTGCGGCCCTTGCCGCTGGCGCGGGGCAACAGGCGCTGGGAGATGGTGCCCTTGAGGCAGTCCGCCAGGCGCATGCGCACCATGGTCTGCTCCTCGGCGGGGAACACCGACACCAGGCGGTTGATGGTGCGCGAGGCGTCCGTGGTGTGCACCGTGGAGAGCACCAGGTGGCCCGTCTCCGAGGCCTTCAGCGCGATGTCGATGGTCTCCGTGTCGCGCATCTCGCCCACCAGGATGACGTCCGGGTCCTGGCGCAGCGCCGCGCGCAGGGCGATGGCGAAGCCCTTGGTGTCCGGGCCGATCTCCCGCTGGGAGATGGAGGACTTGATGTTCTTGTAGATGAACTCGATGGGGTCCTCGATGGTGAGGACGTGCAGGTTCTCCGTGCGGTTGATGTGGTCGATCATCGACGCCAGCGTGGAGCTCTTGCCCGAGCCCGTCGCGCCCGTCACCAGCACCAGCCCGCGCTCGTTGCCTGCGATCTTCTTGAGCACCTGCGGCAGGCCCAGCCCGTCGATGGTGGGAATCTCATCCGGGATGATGCGCAGGATGCACGCCAGCGAGCCGCGCTGCCGGTAGATGTTGACGCGGAAGCGCGCGACCCCCGGGAGGCTGTACGAGGCGTCGCACTCCTGCAACTGGTCGATCTGCGGCTTGATGGCCGGGTCGGAGATGACGTGGATGGCCACCTGGCGGGTGTGGTCCGCGTGGAGCTTCTCCATCTTCAGCGGGCGCAACACGCCGTTCACCCGGTAGATGGGCGGGTCGCCGGGCCTGAAGTGGATGTCCGAAGCGCCGTTCTGTACGCCAACCGTCAGGAGCTTGTTCAGTGTTGCCAGGTCCAGGTGAAGACCTCTCGGATGTGGAAGGCTTTGACTCTAGGCGAACCCGCAAACCTTGCCCACGGTGGGCATCGGTGCGCGCCAGACGCCCTTGTCAGCGCTGACCCGCCTGGGTTGGGGAAGATTTCAAGGCCTCGCCCTTCCCGAATGATGACCCAGACACCCCGCCCTCCCCTGGAGCCCCTCGCATGAGAAGCCTTCAACGCCTCACTTCACCTGCCCTCGTGGCGGGCCTCCTCCTGCTCAAAGCCACGCCCGTGCTCGCCCAATCCCTGCACTCCGAGCGCGGAGGACTCCACACCAGTCCGCTCGCCCATCGCGCATCCCTCACCGCGACGACGCTGGACCCGCTGCGCTCGCTGGCCATCTCCGACCACGCCACCGTGTCGCCCATCACCGCGCGCCGCGTGTTCGAGCAGCTGGTGCGGCAGGCCGGGGGTACGGGCTTCACCGCGGAGCAGCTCTTCCGCCAGCTCTGGGACACGCAGAACCCCGCGCCCGGCCAGCCGGACCTTCCCGGAGGTCCCCATTGCTCCGACGACGGGAACACCGTCAACGGCGCGCCCTATCCCTGCCGGACCCTCGAGGGCACCGAGGCGAGCACCACGACGGCCGCGCTCGACCGGTATGTGCTCGTGGGCCTCTTCAACCGCTTCGACCTGGCCCCGGTGGACGGCGCCCACTGCGGCGAGTACCGCATGTCCTTCGCGCGGTTCGTCCCGGCCCCGCAGGTGCGCTCCCGCAACCGCTTCATCCTGGAGGGCGCGCTCCCCAATCCCTCACCCGAGCTGGGGCTGGAGGGTTGCCGTCCGGTAGCCCAGGCGTGGGCAGCACTCTCCACCCTGGAGGACGCCGCCGAGCGGCGGGCGCTCTTGGACGCGCTCTTCTTCGAGGGCCTGGCCCCGGGAATCCCGCCCGTCATCCACCCCCAACACTATGGGGACAACCCCGCGGGCCTCGGGCAGGTGCGCGTCAACATGTTCATGCAGGCGGGCATCGGCGCGCCCAACCCGTGGATGCTGCGCGAGTTCAAGCTGAAGCGGCAGTGCGACGCCACGGGCTGCACCTTGCGATTCCTCCCCACCACGGTGAAGTCGACGCCCCGGGGAGACTTCTTCAACCTCCAGAATACCCACCCCCTCGCGGTGGCCTTCCGGGACTTCTTCGTCACCCAGGTGGAGGCCCTCGCGGTGGATGACTTCAACCGCTTCAACTACGCCGTCCCGGACGTCTTCAACGCCGCGCAGAGCAGCTCCATGCCGTCCTTCGGCAGCGTGGACGACTTCCTCGCCGAGTTCGACAAGACCGCCGCGCCCACCCCTTTCACCGACGCGCTCCAGGCCGAGCTGCTGCGCATCGGCAGCCCGCTGACGCCCCGTCACCTGGTGGCCCGCGCCCAGGCGCTGTCCTGCGGCGGCTGCCACGACCTCAGCCGGGGCACGGAGCTGGGGGGAGCCCCGGGCGTCTTCCCTCTCGCCTTCCTGCGCTTCGTCCAGACACAGGACATCCTGTCCCCACTGCCGACGCCCGGACCGGACTCGCACTACCCCCTGTCCCCGTCCCTGACGACGGCCTTCCTCCCCTTCCGCCAGCAATTGCTCGGCGCCTTCCTGGACACGCCCGCGCTGGACGCACGCGTCGTCACCACCGAAGGGGCGCTCGAGGTCCAGGCCGGCCAGCCGTTCCAGGGAACGGTGACGCTGGAGAACACCGGCACCACGGCCTGGAGCGACCGCGGCGGCTTGCGCGCCACGTCGCTCGACCAGACCGCGGACCTGGGACTCTCCCCGGGGGAAGCCATCCACCTGGGGCAGCGGAAGACGTTCGTCTTCACTCACACCGCGCCGACGTCACCGGGACGCACCACCTACCGCTGGAGGCTGCACCGCGACGGTCAGGCCTTCGGCCCACCGCTGTCCTTCACGGTCGACGTCCCCTGAGGCCCGCGCCAGGGGCCCCGCGCCTACTGGATGGTGATGGGGATGTTGTAGAGGAAGCACACGGGGACCTTCTGGGGCTTGTACTCCCAGCCCGACTTGAGCCCCTTGATGATGTCCTCATCCGCGCCGGGCACGGACTTCACCGGCGTAACCTCATAGACGCTGCCATTGGTGGCCACGCAGACCTTGTAGATGCCCTGCAGCGTCTGCCCCCGGTGGCCCTGCTTGAAGACCTCCGACAGGCGCGGCGCCGTCTGCCGCACCACGTCCCGCTGGATGACGAAGGGCGGGACGTTCTTGGGCTTCACCGGCTCGGCCGGCCCCGTGCCACCCACGGCACCGCCCACGACGCCGCCCACCACCCCACCCACCACGCCTCCGGCGACACCGCCCTCCACCCCACCCTCCACGCCGCCTTCCTCTGGCGCCGCGGGCTCCGGCTCGGGCTCCGGCTCCACCTCGACCGGCTTCTGCTCGACAACGGGTTTGACCTCAACCGGTTGACGCAGCTCCGTCTTGGGCTTCTTCACCTCCGTGCGGGGCGTCGTCTTGCGCGCCGCGGGGGGCGGAGGAGGCGGAGGGGGCGGAGGAGGGGCCTTGACGAGGTTGAGCACCACGTCGATGGGCTCCTCCGTCTCGAGGACCATGGGCTTCACGAACAACACCAGCGCGGCCACGACTCCGACGTGGACCGCGACGGAGAAGGCGGCGAAGCCGAGGATGCGTGAGGAATGAGGGTCGGTCTGCTGCGCGAACATGCCGGGGCACGCCTTACCACAAGCCCGACAAGAGTCGTCGGGATGTAATCCTGCTGCATCAGCAGAATCGTGTGAGTGTCATGGAGACGGCACGCAACTGATACCTCTGGACCGGCCACTCGTGCTAGAGGGCCGCCACCTCGTCCCCATCCCCAGAGGTATTTTCCGTGCAGACAAAAATGAAGTGCGCGCTCGGGCTCGTGGCAGCCCTGAGTGTGTCCTGTGGTGAGTCGACCGATGAGGTCGGCGACCGTTACCAGGGCGTCATCGATGCCTCGACGCTCGACACCAAGTTCCGGCCGACCAGCGGCAACTACCGGCCCACGACGGCCCGGGTGCGGGGCACCAACGTGCCCTTCTACAACCTGGGACAGGTCGCCACCGAGCGCAAGGACGACCGGGGCGTCATCACCAACGCGGGCGTCCCCGTGGACGCGGACGGCCGGCCGTACGTGCCCGCCGCGCGCGCGGTGAACACCTCCTATGAGTTCGCCGAGGGCTGTGTCACCGGCAAGGCGGACTTCGACGTCCGCACCGACAACTACCCGGAGACGGTGCAGTGGCCCGTCTTCACGAACCTGCCGCTGACCGTCACGGGCAACACGACGCCGCCGGTGGTCCCGCTGGTGAAGGTGACGCGCTGGAACGGCACGTCCTCCGAGCAGTGCAACGCCATCAAGGACGCGGCCTCCCTCACCAAGGGGAACTTCGGCGGCGGCGCGGGCGACACGACGATTGCGCTGCGCGCCATCATCGACGTGTCCGCGAACCTCAACCCGCTGCGCGCCGACTCCGCCTTCACGTCCCAGGGCGGCTGGTACCGCGGCCTGCAGCTGGCGTACCTGGACGGCGGCGAAATCCCCGTGGATGACCAGGGCAACCTGAAGGTGATGGACGGCGTGCTGGTGAGCCCGCCGACGGGCGCGCCCACGTCGGAGACGCCCGTGTACCTGTTCTCCGCGCTCCCGGGCGAGGAGGGCTGGTCCCCGGTGGTGCGCCTGCGCACCTTCACCGCGACCACCGCGAAGCCCGCCTCCAGCTACACCGGCCTGTGCACGGACGTGTGCGCTGAGACGGAGCTGAACATCAGCACCCTCACCCGGTACTCCGGCGTGCTCTTCGCCGTCGGGAGCTCCCTGTGAGCGCCCCTTCCCCTGTCCCGAGCCCCTCCATGAAGACGCTTGTTTGCCGTGCCGGTGGCGCGCTCGCGCTGCTGCTGCTCGCGCTGGTCGCGAGCCTCCCTTCCCCCGCGCTCGCCGCCGGCCAGAACTACGGCCGCATGGCCGGCTATGTGTATGACCCGACGGGCGCGCCGCTCGCCGAGGTGCCGCTCACCGTGACGGGCCCCGCGCTGCAGCAGCCCCAGTCGCGCACCAGCGGCGAGGACGGCCGCTTCGAGTTCGACACCCTGCCCCCGGGCGAGGGCTACGTCCTCGAGGTGAACGTCCCGGGCTTCGCCCCCATCAAGAAGGCGGGCATCACCGTCCTGCTGGGCCAGGCGACGCAGGTGGACGTGAAGCTGGAGGTGTTCACCGAGCAGGCGGCGGTGGCCACCTACGAAATCGTGGAGAAGGTCAACCCCATCATCAACCCGGACTCCGCGCAGATGGGCGCGGTGATGACGGCGGAGAAGGCGGCCACCTCGCCCGTCTTCACCCAGGTGCAGGCCATGCCGCAGCTGGTCGCCGGCGTGGGCAACGGCAACGCGCCCAGCCTGCGCGCCGGCCTGTCGCGCTACGGCAAGTTCTTCATCGACGGCATGGACACGTCCGACGTGGTGGACGGCAGCATCAGCTCCCCGATGAGCTTCTACGCGGTGGAGAACTTCGAGGTCATGACCGGCGGTCTGGACGCGCAGTACAACTCGCTGGGCCTCATCCAGAACGTCGTCAGCAAGAGCGGCTCCAACAAGTTCACCTACGACGTGACGATGATTCTGTCGCCGGCGTGGGCCAACGCGAAGTACCGGGGCGCGGCCAACCAGAACCCCAACGTGGCCAACTACACCCAGAACGAGGTGCCGCTCTCCGAGACGGCCTTCTACAGCCCGCTGGTGGGCGTGGGCGGCCCCATCATCAAGGACAAGCTGTGGTTCTACGTCTCCGGTCAGTGGAACTTCTCCAAGCGTGACACGCCGCTGGGCGAGGAGAGCCGCACGTCCGACACCCAGACGCGCCTGGCCCGCCTGAAGCTCACCTGGCAGCCCACGACGAAGGACCGCCTGTCCCTGGCGTTCAACTACGACAACAACACCATCACCAACCAGGTCTCCACCACGTTCGTGACGCCGGAGGCGGAGACGCAGGTCGACCGCGGCGGCTTCTTCGCCATCGTCAACTACGACCGCAACATCTCCGACAACGTCCTCTTCCAGCTCCAGACGGGCCTCACCTACAAGGACATCTGGAACGGGCCGATGAACGAGGACTCGCAGGACATCGCCCACATCTACAACAGCACCACGTACCGCAACGCCGGCGCGCTGCGCAACGAGGTGGGCAACCTGGTCACCGAGAAGCGCATGCGCTACCAGTTCGACCCGACGCTGCTCTTCAAGGTGAAGAACCACCAGATGAAGGCGGGCTTCCAGTTGAGCTACCTGAGCGGCGACAAGACGGCGCAGGTGATTGGCAACCAGCGCTTCAACGACCGCAACGGCGAGTGCAACCCGGACGACCCGGAGACGTTCGCCTTCTGCAACGAGCGCATCGACTTCTACAACAGCGAGGGCGTGCGCGGCCCGCTGACCACCGAGGCCGGGACGCTCATCTCCGGCGCGTTCGTGCAGGACCGCTGGAACGTCAACCGCTACCTGACGCTGGTGGCGGGTCTGCGCGCCGACGTGGGCCGGCTGTACGGTGACAACAACCAGTTCATCACCAACCTGGTGGGCATCGGCCCGCGTCTGTCCGCGACGGTGGACCCGTTCGGCAACCGCACCACGCTCATCAAGGCGCACTACGGCCGCTCCAACGAAGTGGGCGACGTGTTCATCGCGCAGCACGCCAACCCGGAGCTGCTCCAGGTGCGCTCCACGTTCGCCAACGGCGCGTTCGCGGACTGTACGCCGGACACCGTGGGCAACCCGCAGTGCAGCGTGGCGGGCGGGGCGTCGGGCCGCTTCTTCGACAAGACCAACCACACGCCGCCGCACGTGGACGAGCTGGCGCTCGGCCTGCACCACGCCATCAACGAGGGCGCGGTCATCGGCATGGACCTCACCTACCGCAAGTACTCCAACATGTGGGTGGACGAGGAGGTCAACCGCATCTGGGACCCGTCCGGCACGCGCGTGGTGGACTATGTGGATAAGGTGCCCCACACCATCGTGAAGATCCACAACCCGGACGACGCGTGGCGCGACTACCGCGGCATGGACCTGTGGGCGCAGGGCCGCACGGGTCCGTGGGACCTGCTGGCGAGCTACACCCTGGGGTTCAGCAACGGCACGGTGGGTGACTACTTCGACGGCTACGGCGCCAACCCGCGCTTCAAGCACTTCTTCGAGGGCCCGTCCCCCGAGGACATCCGCCACACGCTCAAGGGCGCCATCGGGTACACCACCCAGTTCGGCCTCGATTTTGGTGTGCGCTTCAACTACCGCACGGGCGCGCCCATGTGGATGTTCCAGGAAGGCTCCGTGGACCGTCAGCGCGTGGTGCGCTCGGACCGCGGCACCGGTCACTCGTACAACACCAGCACGGGCATCCCGGACTTCAATGACCCGGCGGCCATCTCCGAGCTGCGTCAGCCGAGCCAGTTCCTGTTCGACGTCCAGGCCCGGTATGACCTGAACCGCGTCATCAAGACGAAGGAGACGAAGATGGAGCTCACGCTCATCTTCTTCAACGTCCTCAACAACAGCGACGTGACCTTCGTGCAGGAGCAGTGGCGCGCCAGCAACAACCGCTTCGGCACGGCGACCAGCCGCCGCAGCCCGATGCAGGCTGAGCTGCTGTTGCGAGTTCGCAACTAGCTGTGCGGCCCACGCTCCCGGCGGGATGAAACGCCGGGAGCCGTGACAAGCTCGTCATCCCCATTCGCCACGACAAACAGCGCTCGGCTCACTTCGGCCTTAAAGCCCACCGGCACTGAACCGGAGGGGAGCAAATCATCGGTCAAGGCAAGCTCCTCTGACGATAGGCGATGCGCCATGCCGAGCACACCGTGCGCATCCGCTGCGATTTGCCGCTGGCTGTGTTTACCTACACGACCGAAGCTCCCGAGAGGCCTGTCCGTAGAGGGTCGACCGGAGTCGGCAACTGCGCACACCCGCTTGTCGCACCGTCGATAAACTGGCCAGACCAGTTCAAGTCACAACCTCGACAACTCGCTCGGATTGCGCAGGGACAGCCTCTCTTGAGACACCTCCACCTTCTAATACGAGGTGGAGGTAGGTACCCACCTGCCCGGCGCCGTCAACGCCTAAAGCGACCCCGCCGGTGTGCACCTTGGTCCGGTGCTAGAACCCTCAACACGCCGACATCCCCCTGACGAGCGACTCCAACCAGAGCCTACATACAATCCATACAGTCCCACGGCTCCCCATTGTAGTACTGACAGATGCCGTCTCCGCAGTACCCGCAGTCCACGTCGCATGAGCCTCCGCGCTCCGGAAGTTCGCAGTTGCCGTTCCCACAGACAGCGCAATCGCTACTGCAGGTGACTTCCTCATTCGTTTCGCACACGAGGTTGCCGCAGACCGGCAGACAATCAATGGAACAGCCCAAGTTGTCCTCGCCAGCATCGCAGTAGCCATCGCCGCAGATAGTCTGTCCGCACCACCGGATGGAATTGTCCGAAGCGCTTCCACGTATCCAGGAATAGGCGACGTCGACGCGGGTGGCCACATCATCGCTTCCGCCCGACGAGGTCAGTCGATGGCTGTGCACACCAATGAGGCAGTTGCCCCAGAACGCCGGCCCGCCAGAATCGCCCTGACAGATGCGTGCGGAGGCATTGTCCCACTTGATGTTGAGCGAATCCACATCATCGATCTCGTTCCAACCCTGGCGTTTGACACCGTAACCGACGCTGGTGCCCCACTGGGTGCATCCAAAGCCAACGATGTTGATGGGCAAACCAGCGAATGGAGCACTGGTGGCAATGGGACTCGGGCGAATGCCGCTGGCGGCTTGGAAGTCAGAGGCCAGCCGCAGCACCGAGACATCATTCGAAAAGTTGTTCGAGTTGAAGTTGGGGTGAAAAGCGTAAGTGCCGTCCATGCAGGTGCCGTTGCTGCAAAAGCTCCCGGGTTGGTTCTGGCTATCAACACAATGTGCTGCAGTGAGAACCGTGCGACGACCAATGAGTGTTCCGGTACAGCCGGATGGAAAGACCAAGCCTACAGAGGGGTGACCATCATCGATGGTCCCATTGATGATTTCCGTTGACTGCGACAACAGCCGGTCGTCCTCGCTGGATGACTGATGCTCCGGCTGCACACCACCGCATCCGCCGAGCACCATCGCGACTACTGCCGTGAACATCGCTGGCTTCAGATTCATATTTCTTTGAACTCCCATGAGGAAAGGGATGCGGACTCCAATTGCAGACCGCGACTATTCCATGAACTCCTCGACCATTCTGACAATGCGGCTGTAGCCGTTCAAGCTGCCGTGCGTGCAGGCATTGAACTCCATGGTGCCGTTGGTCTAGAGGGAGGTGTGACCTCCACCATCCGTTCGCTTGCCCTCGGGCTGTTGTCCTCCGCTCTCCTCGCCGCCTGCGCCTCTAAGGCCCCCGTCCCGGAGGCCGCTTTCGCGGCGCCGTCGCCCACGAGCCCGAGCCAGGCCACGGTCGCGCCCGAGCCGGTGCGCCTGAGCGTGGTGGGCACCAATGACTTGCACGGCTGGGTGATGCCGTCGCGCGGGAGCCTGGCGGACGGCACGGCCGTGGAGCAGGGAGGGCTCGCCACGTTCGCGGGCTACCTGTCCATCCTGCGCGCCGAGAACCCGGACGGGGTGCTGCTGCTGGACGGCGGCGACCTGTTCCAGGGCACGCTCGCGTCCAACCTGACCGAGGGCGCGGTGGTCATCGACGCGATGAACACGCTCGGGTACGTGGCCTCCGCGCTGGGCAACCACGAGTTCGACTACGGCCCGGTGGGGCCGCGCTCGGTGGCGATGGAGGGGGATGACCCGTTCGGCGCGCTCAAGGCGCGCATCACCCAGGCGCGCTTCCCGATTCTCGGGGTGAACGTCACCGACGCGCAGACGGGCGTGAGCCCCACGTGGCTGGGGAACACGGGCACGCTGCTGGTGGAGCGGCGCGGGGTGAAGGTGGGCATCGTGGGGCTGGCGACGCCGCACACGCCGGAGGTCACCAACCCCGTGAATGTGGCGAGCCTGCGCTTCGCGCCGCTGGTCTCCTCAGCGCTCGCGGCGGCCAACGATTTGCGTGCGCGCGGGGCGGAGGTGGTCATCGCGATTGCGCACGCGGGCGCTGTGTGCAAACGGCAGGACGACCCTCGGGACATCTCGTCGTGCGACCGGGGCGACAGCGAAATCATCGAGATGCTGGAGGCCCTGCCGGAGGGCACGCTGGACGCGGTGGTGGCCGGGCACACCCATCAGCCGGTGGGGCACTTCGTGCGGGGCACGCCGGTCATCGAGACGTCGGGCCGGGGCCGGGCGTTCGGCCTGGTGGAGCTGTTCGTGGACCCGACGACGCGCAAGGTGCTGACCGAGCGCACCACGCTGCAGGGCTCCGTGCCGGTGTGCGAGCGGGTGGAGGCGACGCTCGGGACGTGCGACGAGCGCAAGTTGAAGGACCGCAACAAGGTGGAGCTGGTGCCGGCGACGTTCCGTGGGCAGCCGGTGGTGGCGGACGCGGCGCTGGGGACGCAGCTGGCCGGGGCGCTCGCGAAGGTGGAGGAGATGCAGAAGCGCCCGCTGGGCGTCAACGTGCCGGCGAAGCTGACGCGCGACTACGACGCGGAGAGCCCGCTGGGCAACGTGCTGGCGGACGCGCTGAACCAGCTGGGCATGACGGGCATCGCCGTCATCAACAGCGGCGGGCTGCGCGCGGACCTGCCCGCGGGCGAGCTGACGTACGGGGCCGTCTTCGAGGTGCTCCCGTTCGACAACACGCTCTCGGTCGTCACCCTCACCGGGGCCCAGCTGACGAAGCTCCTGGAGGGGGCCTACTCGCGCAAGGGAGGCACGCTCCAGGTGGCGGGGCTGAAGGTGAACCTGGAGCAGTGCAACGGCGTGACGCGGATGGTCTCCGTCACGAAGGCGAACGGGAAGCCCATCGAGCCCAACAAGCTCTTCCAGGTGGCCATGCCGGACTTCCTCGCGCGGGGTGGCAGTGGGATGGACGAGGTGCTCAAGACGCTGCCGCCCGGGAGCGTCAACCTGGGCGAGCAGCAGGCGCTGACGCTGCGCGACGCGCTCGTGGAGCACTGGAGGAAGCGGGGCAAGCCGCTGGTGGCGCCGACGCCCGGACGCATCCTGCGCAAGAGCGCGGCGGCGGACTGCGCCGTGAAGGCCTCGGGCCGGGACTGAGGGCGTGAGGGAGGGCGCCGCGACGTCAGCGGCGCCCCACCGAAGGCTTTTCACGCCCCCCGTTCAGGTGGCTGCAGCCCTGAACGAGGAGTCCCCCGACATGTCGAGCCACCCCGCCCCGCGCTCGCGGGCCATGCTGTCTTCCGCCCTGTGCACCCTGCTGCTCGCCGCCTGTGGTCCCCAGGGCACCGAGGCGCCTCCCGCCGAGGCCCCCGCGCCCGAGGCCACCGAGCAGGGCACCGTCCTGCACGAGCTCAAGCTCAGCAACACCCGCAGCGTGCGCTTCATCGAGTCCGCCCCGGGCGAGGTCTTCGTCGCCGAGTCGGGCCACATGGACCTCGACGCCGCCCACCTCCGTGAGGCGATGAAGACAGGCTCCACCCAGGGCCAGGAGCTGGCGGACGTCTACCTCGCGCTCGTGCCCGGAGCCACCCGCGAGGACGTCCCCGCCGCCCTCGTCGCCGCCCAGGGCCGCGTCGCCATGGCGCGCCACCTCCAGGAGCGCGAGGCCGCCCGGAGCGAGGGCCGCGCCGCGGCGAACGCCCCGCTCGCCGAGGGGCCCTCCGCCCTGAACACCGAGCGCGGCCCCTTTGCCGCGAGCCTCAACGACACCTGGGACTGGGTCGGCGACAAGCAGTGGTTCACGAGCAACTTCTGTGCGACCACCGCCACCCAGGGCCGCACCTGTATCACCGACTACTGGTACGGCTCGTACAGCGGCGCGAAGGACAACACCGTCTACTTCCGCGCCGTGGGCCTCGCGGCCGGCTTCGACTCCACCGCGTACTTCTATACGCAGTACAAGTCCTGCGGCTTCTGGCCCTGGGATGGCTGTGAATGGAAGGTGAACTACAGCACCACCCTCCAGGCCCGCCACTACATGATGGTCACCTGGGACACGGGCCCGCGCTCGCGCTGGGCCGGCATCGACCAGAGCTCCGACCGCGTGTACCTCAGCACCATCTGGAGCACGTCGTCCTCCACCCCGCCGCCCGCGCAGGAGCCGTGCACCGTCTACGCCCGCGCCCACGCCACCACCTGCTACAACCTGGACGGCACCATCTCCTCCATCTCCAACACCCTGTGCGGTGACGCCTGCGCGGGCACGTACGCCACCGCCTCGCAGTGGGCCACCCAGGCCCTCGGCACCCAGACGTGCCTGGGCGCCTACGCCGGCTGCTGCCTCTACTACGTCGACCAGAACTTCAACCGCTGCGGCGGGTGAGCTGTCTGGGCTTGCTCCCCGGCGACCTGCGATGCTCCCGCCATGGAACGCTTCGTCCAGGTCGCCGAGGGAGTCTCGCTGTGGGTCGAGTCACGCGGGCCAGAAGACGCGCCCGCCATCCTGCTCATCATGGGCTCCACCGCGTCAGGCCTCGTCTGGCCCGACGCGCTGATGGACGCCCTGGCCCGACACCACCGGGTCATCCGCTATGACCACCGGGACACCGGCGCGTCCACGTGGGCCTTCGACACCCACCCCTACTCCGCGACGCGCATGGCCGAGGACGCGCTCGCCATCCTCGACGCGCTCGGAATCTCCCGCGCCCACGTCGTGGGCATGTCGCTCGGCAGCATCCTGACGCAGTGGCTGATGGTCGCCCATCCCGAGCGACTGCTCAGCGCTGCCCTCCTCGGCTCCGCCGCCCTCCAGGGCGCGCCCGAGCTCCAGGACCTGCCCGCGCGAGCCCCCATCGACCCCCGCCTGTTCGAGTTCTGGGGCCAGATGTTCGCGCCCCGCGAGCGCGAGGCCCAAATCGAGTGGCGCGTGGAGAACTGGCGCCGGCTCCACGGCACCGTGCTCCCCTTCGACGCCGAGGAGTTCCGCGCGCTCGAGCGGCGCCTCATCGACCACGCCGGCCGCCACGACACGTCCACTGCACACGCGAGGGTCGACCCCACCGGGCTCGCGCGCGGAGCCGAGCTGCCCCACGTCACCGTGCCCACGCTCGTCATCGACAGCCCGGAGGACCCGACGAACCCTCCGTCCAACTCGCGCTTCCTCGCCCGGACGCTGCCCCACTCCACCCTGGTGACGCTGGAGGGAATGGGGCACACGATTCCGAAGGCCATCGTCCCCGCGCTCGCCCAGGCGCTCCTGGGCCACGTGGAGGCCGCGGCGGCCTACCCCTTGCGCAACCCCACCACCTCGCCGTAGCCGCCGGGGATGAAGAACTGGTGCGTCTGCATGCCCATGATGCGCAGGGCCGTGGTGACGACGTCCGCGGAGCGGGGCACGCGCTTCTGCGTCTGTCCCGTCTCCTCGATGATGTCCACCGGGGTGCCGAGCCCGCGCGTCGTGTACGTGCCCACCTGCCGGTTGTGGGCCACGTTGCCACCGGCGAAGACCACCGAGGTGTACGGGTGGTGGTCGTCCGGCAGGCTGTAGCTGCCGTCACTGCCGCGTGACGCCCAGCTCCGCCCGAACTCGCTCATCACCAGCACCAGCGTATCGTCGAGCAGCGTCTTGCCCGGCTTGCCCGGGGCGGGCGTGGCCTTCATCTCGCCCAGGAAGCGCGCCACGCAGTCCATCAACCCGCGGCCATGCGCGCAGCTGTAGGCATGCCCGCCGCCGTTGTGCGTGTCGAAGTCGAGCCTGAGCGACACGTGCACCGACGTGGCCAGGTCCGACTTGAGCAGGCGCAGCGCCATGTCCATCCGCGGGTCCAACCCCACCAGGTGGAAGTTCGCGTTGCCGAACGTGTACGTGAAGGACTCGCTCAGATAGCTCGACAGGTACGAGGGCCGGTTCGTCTTCAGCGCGTCGATGCCCTTGGTCTTCTCCAGCACCGACACCACGTCCGTCGCCAGCACGCGCGAGACGCTGTTCAGCGAGCCGTGCAGCCCCTCCAGGTAGTTGTCCACCTTCGCCGTCGAGCGGCCCAGCCGGGGCCTGGCCTGCCCCAGCGAGTAGCGCTCCACCGTGGTCGTCTTCAGCTGGGCCCCGGTGGGCTCGCCCTTCGCGTTGAGCTCCGGCCCCTCGGTGCGCGCCTCCAGCCCGTTCCACCAGGCGTTGTCCGCCGCCTTGCCGGAGAGCATCGGCTTGAGCGCGTCGATGGACGGCACCCCCACGGGCCCCGCGTGCGACGGCAGGCCCATGCCGGACGGCATGCCGCGCTCGCCCGCCACCACCACGAACGGCAGCGGCCGGCTCTCCCGGTGCCGCTCGTACAGGTGGTTGGCGATGACCGAGTGCACCGCCGGCGCCCGGTAGTCCGCGCCCGCCACGCCGCACATCGCGGAGATGAAGGCGCTCGCGTGGTCATTGGTGCCCTGGTCGATGCCGTGCAGCACGCTCAGCTGCTCGTGCAGCGCATAGTGCTGATAGCCATACATCAGCGGGCTGAACGAGCCGCGGGCGGCGGGGTTCGCCGGGTCCCACGACTGCCAGGTCCGCAAGGGCTTGTACGGGCCGTTGGGGGCCGCCAGGTCCACCACCTTGCTGGCATCGAAGAAGACGGGCTCGCTGCTGAAGCCCGCGGGCGCCGGGACGCAGAGCGGAATCTCCGCGTCCTCCATCGGCGTGAAGTAGTACGCCGGACGGAAGCCGCCCGGGACATAGAGCACCACGAGCCGCGAGGGGACATCCGCGTCCGCGGCGTGCGCGGTGCCGGAGCCCAGGAGCCCCGCCTTCTCCAGGAGCGCCAGCTGGCTTGCGCCCAGGGCCCACTTGAGCAACGTGCGTCGAGAGGTGTTCAGCATGGGGTCCTCGGCTCAGTACGTAATCCACAGCGGGTGACGGATGAGCGCCGCGCAGGTGCCCACCCAGGCCAGGCGCGTGTTCTGCGCCTCCAGCGGGAGGTAGACCTGCTCGTACAGCTCCTTCAGCTCCGCGTCCGTAGGCGGCTGCCCGAGCATGCGGAGGTAGAGGTTGCGCAGGTTCTTCCGCACTGCGTCCGGGTTCTGGGTGGACGTGTCCGCGAGCGTCACGTAGCGCAGCACCGCCTTGTTGTTCTGCTTGTCCACCGCGCGCCCGCACCAGGCCTGGGACATCTGCACCAGCGCCTGGCCGGCGGAGGGGCCGAACATCGGGTTCTTCTTGCGGTACTCCAGGGAGTTGCCGCCGCCCAGGGCCTCGTAGCGCTCCGGCGCGCGCGAGTCGGAGACGTACTCGCCGGAGATGCCGGGGGCCCAGTCCCCGGGCCACACGAAGAACTTGTTCCAGTTCACCACGTACGCCCGGTTGCGCCAGTCGGGGTTGCTCGTGCTCACGAAGTCCTCGAGCGTCAGGCCCAACTGGTCCATCAGGCTCACCACCATCTCGTCCGCGGCCAGCCGGCGGACCTGGAACTCCTTGGGTGACGGCGTGTCCATCGGCTCGGGCGGCGCCTTCAGGTCCCGAATCCAGTCCTCCACCTGGGCGATGGTCATGGTGACGCGGCCATTGGCGACCAGCTGCTCGTAGGGCTGGCCCGGCGGCATCTGCGCGTAGCTGCCCGGGGCGTTGCCCTTGAGCATCTTGATGAGCAGGCTGCCCTCCGGGTCGCCGCGCTTCACGAAGCGCTCGTCGTAGACCAGCCCGCTCTCGAACGCGGCGAGCGAGGCGAAGAAGGGCTTGTTGCCGTTGATGTGGCAGCCCTCGCACGCGGGCGCGAGCGCGAGGCGAACCGCGTCGTTGTCGCTCGCCGCGGCGCAGGTCCCCGAATCCGGCTCATCCGAGCTGCCCTGACGGTACGAGCTGTCACCGAAGCAGGCCCCCAGGTTGAGCGCGAGCACCGCCAGCGCGGCGGCGCACACGAAAGAAGTCGGCGTGCGCATCACAGGCCCCTCCGCAGCTCGGACTGCTCGAACAGGTAGCGGATGAAGGGGCGCAGCTTGCGCTCCCCCGCGACGAACTCGCGCGCGAGCTTGTCGATGAAGCCCTTCTCCGTGGCCGGGTTCAGCTCCCGGCCGATGAACATCGCGTAGAGCTTGCGCGCCGCGCAGCGGTCGAACTCACCCGAGCGCACCAGCAGCTTGCCGAAGCCCAGGGGGCCCATGGTGCCGTCGCCGTGCTGGCCCAGCAGCGTGTACGACTCCGGCATCGTGTCCAGCAGCACCGCCTCCGGGTTCGCCTTGAGCTCCTCGGGCGTGACGGGCGTGAGCACCGTGTTGGGCAGGAAGGCGTTCCTCCACCGCTGGCCCGGCGCGTTGCCGGTGTGCGGGTACTTGCCCGACAGCCACTCCGCGGTGACGCGCTGGTTGCCCATGCCGCCGATGAAGGGCCAGGGGACGTAGTAGCTGGGGAACGGCGTGAAGTCCCAGCGCTTGAAGGCGATGGCCGCGGGGTCCAGCGTCTTGTGGCAGTGCAGGCACGTGCCACCCGTGGCCGGGTCGATCTCCAGCGGCGGGAAGTGCACGTCCGCGGGGGGCGGCGAGAAGTTCTGGCAGGCGAAGATTTCCAGGAAGCGCGCCGCCCGGACCCGCTCGCGCGGGAACGAGGACATGGAGCCCATCATCGTGAGCACGCCCGCGGCGGGCAGCCCCAGGGGCGCCTCCGTCGTCGTGCGCGGGTCGAAGCGGTAGGTGCGCTCCATGCTGCCGGAGCGCGACTTGTCGGGCGTGAGCGCCAGGTGGAAGGGCTCGAGCTGCTCGACGACGAACTCCCGCCACGCCTGCGGGTCGTTCGGCGTGGGGTGCATCGGGTCGCGCGGCTCGTTGCCCACGTCCGGGCGCCACCAGGTGGTGTTCTGGTCCACCACGGCGTTGCCCATCTGCCGGCCAAAGCGGACGTACAGCGCCCGGAGCCAGTTGGTGCCGACGGTGTAGTTGCCGACGACCAGGTCCGACAGCGGGCGGTCATGCCACGCCAGGTGCGCGAACAGGCGCGCGGGCTCCTCGTAGGGGTGGCGACGCTGACCGTTGAGGCTGCCGGTGCCCCCGGACCCGAGGCCCGCGAGCGGCGAGCACCAGATGAGGTTCGGTCCGCAGCCACAGCCCCGGTTCAGCGCCGGGTCGTAATAGCCGCCGGAGGCGACGCCGCAGTCCAGCACCTTGCCGGTGCGGGTGTCGGTGACGGTCTTGGTGTCACCGCCCGCCTTGCCCAGCACCTGGACGGTGGTGCCCGGAGCCCACCAGGGCTCGACGGTGTGCACCTCCGGGACGGAGGGGTTGCCGGCGCCATCCTTGTCCTGGCACTGCTGATTCGGGCTGCCGGTCTCGAACTCGTTGACCGCGTAGTACGCGCCCGGGTGCAGGCTGTTGGCGTCACAGCGGTGCAGGTGCCCGGACATGTCGCCCTGGTACGCGTCCCCCTGGGCGCCGGTGGTGTAGGCGCCCACGGTAATCCACTCGTGCCCGAAGCGGACCATGCGCTCGTAGAACTTCGGGGAGGCGAGCACCTCGTCGAGCGTGGAGCGCAGGAGCGTCGCGCGGGCCGCGGGCGTCGCCGCCGCCTCCATGGCCTCGTACTGCTCCAGGGTCGGGGTGGTCCCGGTGAGACCGAGCACGATGCGCCGCAGCACGCGCGTGTCGCTCATCGGGTCTTCGGGAGGGTCCTCCGGGGCCGTCGGCTCGGGCTCACATTGCTGCGCATGCGCGTCGGACACGATGAGCCCGGACATCGCGAACAGCACGCCCGCGAGGGCCGCGCTCTTCAGGTGCAGGTGCCAGTGCATGCGTGCGACGGTAGCATCGATTGTCGCAACGACACACAGCAGAACCCTGTCTGTCATTCAGCGAGAATGAGGGGTGGACTGCCCTCCACACCTGATTGTCTTTCCGGCCCCCCCGGACGCGAGCCGGGCCCCCGCTGAGGTGGACTCCCCACCACACCTGGGGCTCCGGGCCCGCGCTCCCCGGAGTGCGTGGAGGTGTGTCTCGCGCACTCCGAGGGGACGAAGTCGCTACGGCTGGGGGAGCTCGCGGAAGACGAGCAGGCCTCGCGAGGAGTCCGCCGCGTACACATACCCGTCGCCGGGGACGCGGATGCCGAGCAGTCCCTCGAAGGGGCTGTCGGTGCGGTCCGGGTCCGAGTCTCGGAAGGAGTTGTAGTGCGCCACCTGCCGGGGCCTGGTGGGGTTGGACACGTCCAGCACGCGCACGCCGTCGTGGTACCAGGCGACGTAGAGCAGGTTGCCGCGCAGGATGATGTTGTGGATGGAGGTGAAGGGCCGGTGGGTGCGGAACTCGCCGATCTTCACGATGCGCGCCGGGTCGGTGACGTCGAGCACGCGCAGGTGGGAGTGCTGGAACTCACCGCCCTCGAACGCGAGGGTGCGGCCGGCGAAGGTGCCCACCGCGCTGTGGTGCGCGAAGCTGAAGTCCGGACGGACGTACCCGCCCAGCTCGCGGACGTCGTCCAGGTTCGTGACGTCCATCACGAAGTAGCCGCGATACGACTCGCTGACGTAGAGGCGGTTCTCGTACACGAAGGCGTCATGGGGACCGCCCAGCGTGGCCACCTCCGGCGAGGCGATGACGGTCCGCAGCTCGGGCGCCAGCGGGTCGGAGATGTCGTGCACGAACGTGCCGAGGCTGGGGGCCATGGAGTAGAGCCGGTCGCCGTCGACGAGCACCGTGTGCGTGCCCGTGGCGCCCGTCGTGAAGCTCCGGACGAAGCGGGGGTTGGCAGGCTCGGAGATGTCATAGACGAGCGTCCCCGAGTCGTTGCTGGCCACGTACAGGGCATCGCCCTTGGCCCAGACGGCGTTCCAGTAGTTGTCGTGGGGCAGGGAGAGGGTGGTCTTGAGGACGGGGGCCGCGGGGTTGCTGACGTCGAAGACCGAGAGGCCGCCCAGCCGGACCTGCTTGGGGATGGAGACGACATAGGCGTGCTCCTTGGTGACGTAGAGGTCCAGGGGGTGGCCCAGGGGGGTGTACCCCTCGCCGTGCAGCGCGAGGCCGCCGGAGGACTCGGGCTCACCGCCCCAGTGGGAGACCCGGTGGGCCTCGAAGGTACCCGCGCGGGCGAACCGGTTGCGGTAGCAGTAGGCGAAGCAGCCGGTGATGAGGTCGGGCGACTTCTGCTCACAGCCCAGATAGGTGACGGTGGCGAGCCCGTTGGCCGAGGCGCCGCGGACGTGGAAGCGCCCGGGGCCCGTGTCCTTCACGGCCAGGGGCTGGGCGAACATGGTGCCGCCATCCTCGGTGAACCGGATGCCCCCGATGTCGGTCAGTCGGTAGCCTCCGTCCGGCACGTGCCGCCCGTCCCGCATCGGCGCGAGGTAGATGGCCCCAGGCTCGACGTCGGTGAGCGTGCCCAGGTCGCAGCCGGAGAGGTCGAAGCGAGACAGCTCCGTGCAGGCCAGGCCCCCCGCGTCCCGGGTATCGACGGTGCACGGGGCATAGGGGCCCGGGTCCTTGAAGTCTCCGTGCTCCTCGAGCTCGGTGTAGGTGCCATCCCAGGCGTCGGAGCCGGCGTCGGGGGTGCCGGCGTCCGCGGGCGGCCTCGGGTCGGAGTCGTCGTCGCAGCCGGAGAGGCCCGGCGACGACAGCAGGAGACAGGTGGACAGAAGGGCGCGGAGTGACGGCGTCATGTGAGGGCCTCCCGGAAGGCCGCCACGTGACAGCGGCGGCCTTCCGGGAGGAACGTCACGGCCCCTCATCCCCCCTCAGGGAATTTATTACTGACAGTTCGGCGGTCCCATGCACGAGAAGGTCAAGAACACCTCCGCCGAGGCGGACTCTCGTGTCGCGAAGCACTCGCCTCGCTCCTCCACCGCGTTGCAGACACCCCGGGGACACTGCGCCGCCGCGGCCGCCCGGGCGTCGTCGCTGGCCCTGAGATAGGCCCCGGCACACCTGGGGTGGGTGCCGCCCCCCGCGACCGAGTACCTCTCGGGCTGACAGGTGCAGGCGGTGACGGCGGGACACCAGGTCCGCACGCCATCGCACTGCACCCAGCCCCCATTGTCCGCCCCCGAGGCACAGATGCCGCTCGCGGAGCTGCACGACACCGCGGTGTTCGTGCACTGCTGCGTCACCTGACAGGACACCGCCGCCTCGCTGCTCTCCAGCACGAGTTCGTCCCCGGTCGGGGCGTCGCCGCCACACGCCGTCAACGTCGCCACCAGGAAGACCACCCCCGCCAGGGGCACATCGAATCGCATCCGCATGCAGGCACCCTCCCATCCTCATCGAATGGTCAATGACACACGCCGACGCTCCCACGCGTACCGATGAGCGTCGAAGGCACACGGAGTCTGCACGCGCGCGCGAGGGCGGAACAATCCCACGTTCCTGGGAGGGCTCCGCCCTCGATGGCGCTGCTCAGTACATCTTCAAGTCATACGTCGGGGTGGGCCGCCAGTCGGAGCCCGCGGGGACGGTGCGCGTGTCGGTGACCTTCACGGCGTAGACGCCCGGCGCCACGTTGACCGAGGCCCGGAACATCATGCAGGCAGGCGTGAAGTCGGAGCAGACCGTCGTCTGGGTGCTGGTCAGCAGGGCCCCCAGCGCGCGGTTGGCGTAGTCGTAGGCATGCACATCCACGCGGAGCGGGCCGACGTTGCGCAGGTTGTAGACCTCCACTGTCAGGAGCTGGTGGACGTTGGTGGCCCCGAGCACCCAGTCCGCGTCCTGCGCCTTGTGGAACGTGTGCCCGAGCTGCGGCGTCCCCACGTAGGACGAGGCCGTGGTGTGGGAGTTGTCGCTCTCGTACGCATCCGGCGGCGCGAGCAGGCAGTTGGCGGGGGGGCTGAAGCCACCCGTGTTGACGCAGACGTTGCTCGAGCAGGAGCAGCCCGTCGTGCAGTCCGCCCCCGTGTTGCAGGCGCGCACCGGCGCCACGTCGCAGTACCCCGCGGGCGGAGGCGGACCGAAGCCCCCTCCCGAGCAGATGCCGTTGGTGCAGACACAGTTCGCGCGGCAGTCGAGCGACGTCGAACAGGCGCGCAGCTCCGCCGACTGCGCCTCCACGACCTCCGGCGGCCCCACGGCCTCGGAGGCGCCCTCGACGCTCCCACAGGCCGAGACAAACACAGACACAACACAAAGACACCAACGAACCAGATGCATGAGTCTCTCCTGGGTGGACACAACAAAGGATGGAGACCCGCGAGACGATGCGTCGGCGCAAGGGACCATCCCGCGAGGGCTTTGACGAATGTCGAGAAACCAGGAGACAGGCCCCGTCCTTCGGGAATCCAGCGCCTCGGTTCACACAGGATAGGGGCTGCCGAGGAGATGACCATTCCCCTGAACAGGGGATAGCCTCGGGAGCATGTCGGACCTCGTCACGTGGCGCGACGCACGCAACGCCTTCCGCCTGCTCGATGAGCTGGGGCAGCTGAGTCACGACACGCTGGCGTGGAGGCGTCACCTGGTCGCCGGGACGAGCACGCTCGTGGGCGCCCAGGTCGGCCCCGCGACGGTGCATGACTCCAGCAAGGCCCTCCACAAGCGGCTGGATGCGCGCAGCCGCACCGAGCTGCTCGCGAAGGCCCGCGCCCTGCCCCGAGCGCCCCGCCTGTTGCTCCAGGAGGAGGACCTTCCCGCCCCGCGATGAGCGAGGGCGGGCCTTCCTCACTGCGCCGCCATCTCCTGGGCCACCAGGGGCGGCACGCCATAGCGATAGTCGAAGTGGTACCTGCCCTCCGCGTCGAGGCGGAAGAGCAGCCAGGTCCACGCCTCGCGCTGCCCCGCGGGGGTGTGCTCCTGCAAGGTGCGCAGCGCCTCCAACGCCTCCAGCGTCAGGTCCACGTCGGAGCGCTGTTCGTGAAGGAAGCCATTGGCCACGTAGATTTCAGAGGTGTCCCCGCCCCACGCGTAGCGCTCGTAGTGCACCTCGACGCGCTCCCAGGGCTCGGGGACGGACTCCAACAGTGCTTCGATGAACCGCTCCTGCAGCTCCAGCATGTCCGCTCCTGTCACCCGCGCACTGTAGACCGGGGCTGGTGGACGCGTGGTGTCGAGCACCGGAGGGCTGGCGACGGACGGGACTTCGAGGAAGCTGCGCTCGACCCACCTGGAGCCGGGGACGCGCCGTCAGGAGCCGCTGCAGCGGATCTGGAGCGGATGGCTCTCCAGCACCATGCACTCGCCGCTGCTGCACGTGAACAGGTCGCAGATGGCCGGGGACTGGACGCAGCGGATGTCACGGCCCGCACCCAGGTCGAACCAGGCACAGGCGTAGCCCTCCGGACAGGTGAGCTCCACGCCCTCGCACTCCGGCCCCAGGACCTGGTCACCCTTCAACGACAAGGGGGAGTGGGAGGACGGGGGCGGCTCGCCTTCGGGGCCACGACAGCCGGCCAGGAACACCACCGCCACGAGCCACGTCCATCCCGGAACAGACCTGCCCGGCACCCTCGAGAGACCCTTGCTCGACGTCATGCGCGTCGCGAAAGCAAGACAGACGCCAGCAACGAACTCCGGCCGGAGGCCGCTGCCCTCGTCCGGAGCGCACCACGAACGTCACGTGGCCTCGCGTCCGGCCACGTGGAAATCCACGGCCCCCGCCCGCCCCTCTCAGTTTTCCGAGGCACCACGACGTCGAGGACCCGCCCCCGGAGCCCAGCGGCCCCGAGGGCGGAGCCGCGACCACTCATTCACAGAGGAAGGCGTACTCGTCGTAGTACGACGTCACCACGCCGGACTGGGTGATGTAACCCAGGCAGTCCCCATGCAACGCCCCCGCCCACCGCGTCTTCGCGGCGTCGTGGTAGTACGTCCGGTGGAAGCCCTGGCGCCCCCCTCCCGGCGGCTCGGAGCGCTGCGCCACCGAGGCCGTGGTCTCCGGAGCAACACCCTCCTCCATCTCGGCCGGTCCACCACAAGCGCCGAGCAGCAACGCGGAGAATCCAATCACCCAACGAGACAGCGTCATCCGGGGCCCCTTGTCGTGAGAACTGTGTCGAAGTTGCAGTAACAACGATATCGAGTCCGGGTCCGCCCCGTCTACCCGGAGAGGGCCGTGAAACACGGGTGAACCGTGGCCGCGCGGACTGTTTCAAGCGAGGGCGCGACCTACACTGGGGCCACTCCACCCTGTCCTCGGATTCGCTCGCACATGAAGCCCACCGTCGGTGACATCTTCGTCGTCTACACCCCTCGGCTCGCGGCCTACACCGCGGTGCAGGTCACGGCGTTGAAGCAGGAGGGGAAGGACGAGCTGGCCTGTGTGCTGTCCCTGGATTGGGTGGGGCCCGAGCTCCCGGACGCGGCGGCGGTGGCGGCGATGAAGCCCATCGTCGTCAACTTCTTCTTCTGGAAGGAGCACCACGTCCACGTCTGGGCGCCCATCGACGTGCCGCATGGCTTCGTCCACGTGGGCAACCGGCCGCCGCTGCTCACGGAGAAGAGCGTCAGCTACAGCCACTGGCCCACGGGCCGCCACATCTTCAGCCAGCATCGTTGGGAGACCATTCCCCAGGCCACCCGGGACCTCTTCAAGCAGACCATCGCCAAGGAGGACCGCAGCGAGCTGGTGACGCTGGGCGGCCTGGAGCTGCGCCGCACGACGCAGCGGCTCGACACGGACCGGCTCCGCGCCGTCTCCGACCTGGCGGTGTTCGAGGCGCTGCCCATCCTGACATCGGTCAACGCGGATGCACCTGTCACAGGATTGTTCGACTTCATCCGGCGCAGGCCCTTCGTCTACGAGTCCCAGGTGACGAACCACGGCCAGCGCGTGGTGGACGTGCGCGGGGCGCGGCTGAGCCGATTCGTGCTGGACGTCACGGGGGTCCAGGAGGTGTATCTCAACGACGAGCTGGAGACGCTGTCGCTGCTCGGAGAGGCCTCGCCCGGGCTGAGGATCCACGCCGAGGCGGACGGGCGCTGGCTGCACCTGCACACGAAGGACACCTCCTGGGTCTGGTCCGGGCTGGATGCCCTGGACGAGCTGCACGTGCATTCCTTCCGGGAGCTGGATGCCGGGAGCATCGTCCGCCGCTTCCCCAAGCTCACGGAGCTGCGGGCCACGGGCGCGCCGGGAAACCTGCGCGACACGGCGGAGCTGGGCGCGCTCACCGGGCTTCGCGTGCTCATGTTCAACGAGGTGTTCGGGATGTCCCCCGAGGAGTTCCCCGGGCCGGAGCGCTTCCCCGACCTGGGGCGGCTGTGGCTCACCAGCCTCCCCGCCGACGTCGCCGCCAGCGTGAAGAAGGCCTACAAGGCCGCCGCGCAGCGGGGCGTGGATGTGTCGGTGCGACAGCCGCGCAAGCCCGAGTGGCTGGCGGAGAACCTGGACAATCCCTTCCGCCACTGGGACGGCGAGGACAACATCCCCCCGGCCAAGGCGAAGAAGGCGGCGGCGCTGTATCGCCAGGCGCGCTCGGCCGCGCTCGCGGCCACGCCCCAGCACGGCGGCTCACCGTCCGCGCTCGTCTCCGCGCTCACCCCCATCGTCAAGGACTACACCGAGGGCTTCAACACGCTGGATGCGCGCCACGCCTTCATCTTCACCGTGGAGCGAGAGCACATCCACGACGCGCTGATGGGCATCCTCGACGCCGTGGATGGGAAGCTGAGGGCCGCCGGTGACGCGTCCGTCGTCCCCCTGGACCGCGACGCGCTCGTGGCGGTGATGGACTCGGTGCGCGACTTCTAGCGGGTCCTGGCACCCGCCCTGTTCTCCATGGTTTTCTGTCTTTTCACCTTAGACGCCGCGCACGTAATGGGAGACACGCCCTGGAAGGCCTCGGGGCACCCCATCCGTCGCGGCAAAGGGAGACGACATGAAGAGGGCAGCATGGAGAACGACCGCCAGCAGCGGTCTGCTGATGCTGGGTTTGATGGTCACAGGGAGCACCGGCTGTTCCGGCGGTGATGGGGCGTCACCAGCGACCCACCTGGGCACCAGCACGGGTTCCCTGGTGAATGGACCGGACCTGGTCATCACCGACATGGTGGTGCCGCCGAGCTTCCGCGCCAGCAACTATCCCTACTCGCAGGCGCCGAAGGCGAAGGTCACCGTCTGCAACCAGGGCACCTCCCACAGCGACTCCACGGAGGTGGGCTTCTACATCTCCATGGACGACGTGCTGACGTCCCGGGGGCCCAGCGCGCCGCCTGTCCCCGTCACGGACCAGGCGCAGGTGGGCAACGCCTGGGTGCCGAACCTGTATCCCAGTCAGTGCGCCACGCTCACCGCGGACCTCTGGCCCCACCTGCCGCCGGACGCCAATGGCCTCCAGGGGGCCTACTACTTCGGCGCCCTCGTCGATGAGTTCGAGAACGTGGCGGAGACGCGCGAGGACAACAACGCGTTCATCCACGGCCTGGTCGGCTTCGGCGACAAGGCGGACCTCGTCATCACCGCCATGAAGGTGCCGCCCAGCCTCCACATCGGCTGGCATCCTTCGTCGCAGCCCGTGACGGGCACGGTGACGGTCTGCAACCAGGGCACGCAGGACAGCGGGTCGACGCAGGTGCGGCTGTATCTGTCCATGGACGACGTGCTGACGGCGATGGGCCCCAACGCGCCGCCCAATCCGCCCATGGACCAGTCGCTGCTGGGCTTCGTCCCCGTGCCCTCGCTGTTCGCCGGGCGCTGCGCCACGGTGTCCACCCAGCTCACGCCCCAGCTGCCTCCGGACGCGCAGGGCAACAACGGCGCGTACTACGTGGGCGCCATCGTCGATGAGGACGCGAACGTCCAGGAGCTGCGCGAGGACAACAACACGTTCATCCACGGCCTCGTCGGCGCCGGCAACGGGTCCGACCTGGTCATCACCGCCATGGTGGTGCCGCCCAGTCTGCACAACAGCGGATACCCTTCGTCGCAGCAGCCCAAGGGCTCCGTGACGGTGTGCAACCAGGGCACGCAGCCCAGCGGGCCGACGCAGGTCCGGCTCTATCTCTCCATGGACGACGTGCTGACCGCCATGGGCCCCAACGCGCCGCCGCAGCCCGTCACGGACCAGGCGCCGCTCGGACATGCTCCGGTGCCCTCGCTCTTCCCTTCACAGTGCACCACCGTCTCCACGAACCTCTCGCCCGCGCTGCCTCCGGCGGCCCAGGGCCTCGAGGGCGCGTACTACGTCGGCGGCATCGTCGATGAGCAGGACGACGAGCAGGAGCTGCGCGAGGACAACAACGCGTTCATCCACGGCCTCGTCGGCTTCGGAGTCCAGGCGGACCTGGTCATCACCCGCATGGAGGTGCCGCCCAGCCTGCGCGGCAGCAGCTACCCCTCCTCGCCGGCCCCGAAGGCGAAGGTCACCGTCTGCAACCAGGGTACCTCCCACAGCGACTCCACGGAGGTCCGGCTCTACATCTCCATGGACGACCAGCTGACCTCCATGGGCTCCGGCATGCCGCCCTATCCCGTCACCGACCAGGTGTACGCGGGCAGCGCCTGGGTGCCGAATCTCTACCCCACCCAGTGCGTCACCGCCTCCGCCGACATCTGGCCCAACCGCCCCCCGGATGCGCAGGGCCAGGACGGCGCGTTCTTCATCGGCGCCATCGTCGACGAGTACGAGAACGTCCAGGAGCTGCGCGAGGACAACAACACGTTCATCCACGGCCTCGTCGGCATCGGCGACAAGCCGGACCTCGTCGTCACCGGCATGGTGGTGCCGCCCAGCCTCCGCACCGGCTGGTATCCTTCGTCGCAGCCCGCGACGGGCACGGTGACGGTGTGCAACCAGGGCACGCAGGACAGCGGGTCGACGCAGGTGCGGCTGTACCTGTCCATGGATGACGTGCTGACGGCGATGGGCCCCAACATGCCGCCCTACCCGCCGATGGACCAGTCGCCGCTGGGCTTCGTCCCCGTGCCCTCGCTCTTCCCCGGGCGCTGCGCCACGGTGTCCACCCAGCTCACGCCCCAGCTGCCTCCGGATGCCTCCTACACGGACAGCACCTTCTACGTGGGCGCCATCGTCGACGAGGACGCGAACGTCCAGGAGCTGCGCAAGGACAACAACGCGTTCATCCATGGCCTCGTCGGCGTCGGCAACGGGTCCGACCTGGTCATCACCGGCATGGTGGTGCCGCCGAGCCTCCGCTCCCAGAGCTACCCGTCCCCGCAACCCCAGACAGGCTCGGTGACGGTGTGCAACCAGGGCACGCAGGACAGCGGGTCGACGCAGGTCCGGCTGTACCTGTCCGTCGATGACACGCTGACGGCCATGGGGCCCAATCCGCCGCCCTATCCGCCGATGGACCAGTCCACGCTGGGCTTCGCCACCGTGCCCTCGCTCTACCCCGGACGCTGCGCCACCCTGTCCACCCCGCTCGCGGCCTCGCTGCCTCCGGCGGCGCAGGGCCTCGAGGGCGCGTACTACGTCGGCGGCATCGTCGATGAGCAGGACGACGAGCAGGAGCTGCGCGAGGACAACAACGCGTTCATCCACGGCCTCGTCGGCTTCGGGAACAAGTCCGACCTGGTCATCACCCGCATGGAGGTGCCGCCCAGCCTGAACACCAGCGGCTACCCCTCCTCGCAGCCCCCGAAGGCAAAGGTCACCGTCTGCAACCAGGGCACCTCCCACAGCGACTCCACGGAGGTCCGGCTCTACATCTCCATGGATGACCAGCTGACGCCCATGGGCCCCGGCATGCCGCCCTACCCCGTCACCGACCAGGTGTACGCGGGCAGCGCCTGGGTGCCGAACCTCTACCCCACCCAGTGCGTCACCGCCTCCGCCGACATCTGGCCCAACCGGCCACTGGACGCGCAGGGCCATGACGGCGCGTTCTTCTTCGGCGCCATCGTCGACGAGTACGAGAACGTCCAGGAGCTGCGCGAGGACAACAACGCGTTCATCCACGGCCTCGTCGGCATCGGCGGCAAGCCGGACCTCGTCGTCACCGCCATGAAGGTGCCGCCCAGCCTCCGCACCGGCTGGTCTCCTTCGTCACAGCCCGCGACGGGCACGGTGACGGTCTGCAACCAGGGCACGCAGGACAGCACGTCGACGCAGGTGCGGCTGTACCTGTCCATGGATGACGTGCTGACGGCGATGGGCCCCAACGCGCCGCCCTATCCGCCCATGGACCAGTCACCGCTGGGCTTCGTCCCCGTGCCCTCGCTCTTCCCCGGACACTGCGCCACGGTGTCCACCCAGCTCGCGCCCCAGCCGCCTCCGGACGCGCAGGGCAACAACGGCGCATATTACGTGGGCGCCATCGTCGACGAGGACTCGAACGTCCAGGAGCTGCGCGAGGACAACAACACGTTCATCCATGGCCTCGTCGGCGTCGGCAACGGGTCCGACCTGGTCATCACCGGCATGGTGGTGCCGCCGAGCCTCCGGAACGGTCCTGCTTCTTCCGTGTCGGCCTCGGTGACGGTGTGCAACCAGGGCACGCAGGACAGCGGGTCGACGCAGGTCCGGCTCTATCTCTCCATGGATGACACGCTGACTGCCATGGGACCCAACATGCCGCCCTACCCCGTCATGGACCAGGCGCCGCTCGGAATGGCCCCGGTGCCTTCGCTCTTCGCCGGACGCTGCGCCACCGTGAGCGTCCCGCTCTCCTCCGTGATGCCTCCGGCGGCGCAGGGCCTCGAGGGCGCGTACTACGTCGGCGGCATCGTCGATGAGCAGGAAGACGAGCAGGAGCTGCGCGAGGACAACAACGCGTTCATCCACGGCCTCGTCGGTGTCGGCCACAGGGCCGACCTGGTCATCACCGGCATGGTGGTGCCGCCCAGCCTGCGCACCAGCGGCCCCTCCTCGCCGACCCCGACGGCCTCGGTGACGGTCTGCAACCAGGGTACCTCCCTGAGCGACTCCACGGAGGTCCGGTTCTACATCTCCATGGACGACCAGCTGACCTCCATGGGCCCCAGCATGCCGCCCTACCCCGTCACCGACCAGATGTACGCGGGCAGCGCCTGGGTGCCGAACCTGGCCTCCGGCCACTGCACCACCATCACCACGGACATCTGGCCCAACCGGCCTCCGGACGCGCAGGGCCATGACGGCGCGTACTTCATCGGCGCCATCGTCGACGAGTACGAGAACGTCCAGGAGCTGCGCGAGGACAACAACACGTTCATCCATGGCCTCGTCGGCATCGGCAGCAAGGCGGACCTCGTCATCACCGGCATGAGCGTGCCGCCGAGCTTCCAGTTGGACGGGTTCCCTTCGCAGACCGTGACGGGCACCGTGACGGTGTGCAACCAGGGCACGGAGGGCAGCACGCCGAGCCACGTGCAGCTGTACCTGTCCATGGACGACGCGCTGACGGCGATGGGCGCCAACTCGCCGCCCTATCCGCCGATGGACCAGTCGCCGCTGGGCTACGTCCCCGTGCCCTCGCTCCTCCCTGGGAACTGCACCACGGTGTCCACCCAGCTCACGCCCCATCTGCCTCCGGACGCCTACAACACCGAGGGCGCCTACTACGTGGGCGCCATCGTCGACGAGGACGCGAACGTCCAGGAGCTGCGCGAGGACAACAACATCTTCATCAAGGGGCTCGTGGGCGTCGGCAACAAGGCGGACCTGGTGGTCACCGCGCTGACGGGTCCCTCCTTCGTCCGGATGGGGAACTCCTTCACCGCCACGGTGACGGTCTGCAACCAGGGCACCCAGCCCAGCGACCCGAGCAGCGTGCACCTCTACACCTCGCTCGGCACGGTGCTCACCCCGGACTCGGTGCAGCCCGCGCCGGACCAGGCCCTCCTCGGGGTCGCGAGCCTCAACTCGCTGAACCCGAACAGCTGCAGCACCCAGCCGCTGACCGTGTCGGCCAACCTCCCGCCCGGCGCGATGGGACTGGCCGGCGCCTACCACCTGGGCGCATTCGTGGATGCCACCGAGTCACTGCACGAGCTGCGTGAGGACAACAACACCCGCGTCACCGGGCTCATCGTCACCCCGTAGCGCGCGACACTGAAGCACCGCCGGGCATCCCACGACACGGGATGCCCGGCGGAGGGTCTCACTCAGGGCTCATGGCACAAGGGGTCGCCATTGCACGGGTTGGGATTGGGGTTCGTCGGCCCGCCGCAGTACGGGGCGATGTACCCATCGCAGTTGTTGTCGATGGTGTCCCAGCAGGACTCCGCCTGTCCCGGGTTGATGGACGCATTGCTGTCGTGGCAGTCGATGCCGTTGTTCGTGTAGCCCCTCGGACGGTTGCACGCGTACTGCCAATGGCCGCCGTGCCCGTAGCCGTCCCCGTCCTGGTAGCGAGTGGTACGCCCCCGCCGCGACCCGCGCCACCGACTGCCCGCCCGCGAGCGAACCGCGCTGGGTCCGCGACTCCGACTCCGACGCGTCGATGGGCAGCGTCTCGCCACAACCCATCCCCAATGCCAACAAGGCCGCCCGACACCAGCGGAACCCTGGGGGTCCTGCTGCCACTGTCTGCGTTTCAAGAGCGCCACTCCTGACACACCTCGGCCTTCCTCCCGAGACCGGGGTATCCGTGGGGGAATCAAGACATGGGAGGGCCGGTGACCGTAACCCAAGCATCAACAATGAAACACGGGTGAGCCGTGACACCCGAGCCAGGTGTCAGTCCCCCAGTTCCGAATGACCCGGTGTGGAAGGAGCGCCGAGGCGCGCTACTGGGCCGAGAGGACTTCCGGAGGGATGGGCTCCAGCGGCACCATGACGAAGCGCTGCGCGGAGTCCACGGAGACCACGCCCTTGGCAAGGGTGGCCATCTCCCCCGCGACGCGGCGCCAGCGGCCCTCCTCGACAAGGAACTCGCCGCGCCCCACATAGGACATCTCCATGGTGGCGGGGATGGGTTTGGCCAGCGCGGGGTTCTCGTAGCGGCCGGCGTGGCGCTCCGCGACGGTGAAGTCGATGACGGCCACCGTGGTGCCCTCGGCCTCGCGCTCCAGGGACACCAGCTCCACGCGGTTGATGGCGTCGCTCTCGCCGTTCCAGTTCTTCCCCATGTCGACCAGGTCGGCGCTGTGGGTCCACACGTCGCCCACGGACACCGGGCGCGACGGCAGCTCCACCATGAAGGCCACCAGGTTGCGGTGCTCGCGCTTCAAGTCGCTGGTGACCAGTCCCGAGGGCGTGAGGGTGGCCCGAATCTGCACGCCGCCCTCCATGGCCTTCAGCTGCCGGGCCAGCTCCTTGGCCTCCTTCGACGCGCGCTTCGTCTTGGGAATCTCCATCTTCGTCACCACCACCCGCGCGGCCACGTCACCCGAGGGCTTCGGGGACAGCACGAGCGCCATGGCGGACTGGGTCGGCTGCGCCATCTCGAAGAGCTTCTTGCGCTTGCCGGCGGGCTCGCCCCGCAGCCGGACGCCGGAGATGTCCACCTTCATGGTGCTCGACTTCGGGGACATCGTGTCCATCGTGTACGAATAGCCGAGCGAGGACGGCGGCACCTTCCAGCGGAGCGTCACCGGCGCGCTCCCCCCGGTCGGGGACGCCGCGACGGCCCACCCTGGCACCAGCATGGACAGGGCGACCAGCAACGTGACGCGGCATTCCAGAGACCTGGGCATGACACCATCATCAAGCGTGCGCGGGTGTTTTCGATAGCCCCGCCCGCCACGAGCCTCGCCGCCGTCTGGCACTGGCATTGCTTTATTGTGAGGGGCGCGGTCCCGTGGCCACGCTCGCCCGTCATTCCCCCATCCCGCATGAGGCCTCAATGCCACGCCGTGGCAGTCTCGCCGCCCTGCTCCTGCTCCTGGGCCTGGCCGTGTCGTGTCCGCTCCAGCCGACGCCCCCACTCGCCCCCCGCGTCGTCCTGTGGGCGTGGGAGCGCCCCGAGGACTTGAGCTTCCTCGCGAATCCCTCCGTCGAGGTGTCCGTCCTCCTGGCGACGCTGGAGCTGCGTGCGTCGCGATGGCGCACCCACTCGCGCCAACAGCCCATCCGGCTTCCGGCCGGCAAGCGCCCTCGCGGCACCATCCGCCTGGAGATGCGCGACGGCGCCTCACTGGCGCACTACTCGCCCGCCCAGTTGCGCGGGGTGGCCCAGCGCCTGGTCGACCTGGCCCGCGCCCGGGACGTGTCCATGCTCCAGATCGACTTCGACGCCCGCGAGTCGGAGCAGGCGGCGTATCTGGCGTTGCTGCGCCAGACGCGCGAGCTGCTGGGCGCCTCGCGTCCCTTGTCCATCACCGGGCTCGCCTCGTGGTGCACGCAGGGGAGCTGGTTGGAGCAGGCCCCCGTGGACGAGGTCGTCCCCCAGCTGTTCCGCATGGGCCCGGAGGGGCCCACGTGGCGCGCCCGGTTCGCGCGCGGCGGCGCGGCGCCGTGTGGCCGAAGCGTGGGCCTCGCGCTCGACGAGCGACACCGCGCGCCCTCCGGCGTGGACACGCTCTACCTCTTCAACCCCCGCCCCTGGACGTCGGAGTCGCTCGCCCAGGCCCTGAAGGACCTGACGCCATGAAGCCCCTCCTCGCGCTCTGCCTGTGGCTCCTCCTGTTGTGGCCCGCCCCTCCGGCCGAGGCATGTGGTCCCGGGGGTGATCAGGCCAGCATGTACTCGCATCCCGACGCCCCCTTCGAGCGCTTCGCCGCGGGGCACCTGGAGATGCTCGCGGGCACACACCACCCCATGCACCTCGCCTATGCGTGGCGTTGGATGATGGGGGTGCCCACCACGCCCGAGGAACAGCGCGCGGTGGTGGACACCTGGAAGCGCATGGAAGGCGAGCTGGAGCGCGGTGACACCTCGAAGGAGCAGGGGGTCTGGAACGAGGCCAGGTCGCTGGCCCTGCACTCCCTCGGCCTGGACTCCGCGAGACTCACATCCCCCCGCTCCGACATCCCGGAGGAGGAACGTCACATCCACGGCGACGCGTTCGAGCGCGCCGCGGAGACCGTGGGGACCTTGTCCCGGCTGTGGCGAAAGCACCCGGCGCTGCTGCTCGAGTGGGTCGACGCCCAGAACGCAATCTTCGCGGGCTCCTGCCAGCCCCTGCCCGCGCTGAGCGCCGGGGACCTCGATGACGTCGGGCGCCCCGTTAAACCCTCCGCGTCGGTGCAGGCCCGCCGGCAGGCCGAGCGCGACTACCAGGTCGCCGCCTCGCACCTGTATTGCAGCCGCTTCGACGAGGCCCTCGCCGCGTTCCAGGCCATCGAGGGACACCGCGACACCCCCTACCGGGCCCGCGCCGCGTATCTCGTGGCCCGCACGCAGGTGCGCCGGGCCCTCAAGGAGCACAGCCCCTGGGGCAGCGGACAGCCCGAGGAGCAAGCCCGCTTCATGGCTCGCCTCGACGAGGCGGATGCGACCATCACCCGCATCCTCGCGAGGCCCCGACTGCGCGCCGTCCATGCGCAGACCCGGCGCCTGCGCAGCCTCGTCCGCTCCCGCACGCAACGCGAGGCGTGGGCCTGCACGCTGCCGACGCTCGTGCTCCAGCCCGGCACGGGGTCCGCGCTCGCGGCGGAGCTGGGCGACTTCGACCTGTCGTTCGAGCCGGGTCGCAAGTGTCCGTCGAGCCCCGCGCCCACCCAGGAGCTGCTCCAGTGGATTCACGTCATGCAGCAGGCCGCCGAGACCTGGACCCCGGAGCAGGAGCAGCAGAAGCGGGAGGCCTATGTCGTGGCGCTCGCGAGATGGAAGCAGACCCACCTCGCCCCCTGGCTCGTCGCCGCGATGCTCAAGGCGCGGGGAGACTCTCCGGAGGTGGGCGCGCTGCTCGTCGCGGCGGCCCGGGTGCCCCTCTCCGCCCCCCAAGGGCTGACCCTCGCGCTGCACACCGTGAGGCTGCTGCGGGAGCAGCGATTGCTGGACGCGGCACGCGAGCGCCTGGCCGCCGTGCCACTCGAGCAGGTGCGGGCACGTCCCACGAGCAACAAGTTCGTCCACGCTGAGCGGCTCCTGCTCGCCACGAGCTGGGAGGCCTTCCTGGGCATCGCCCTGGAGCGCGTCGCCGAGGAAGCACCGTGGACCCGCCCCACCCTGGCCGACGGTCGGCTGGAGCAGCCCGCGGCCTTCAGCTACGCGGCGCTCTCCCTCCTCAACACGCCCATCACCGCGCGTCGCCTGGTCGCGCTGAGCTCTGACGAGCGGGTGCCCCCGGCCCATCGCCAGCAACTGCGATGGACCGCCTTCGTGCGAGCCGCCATCCTGGGCGATGATGAGACCCTCCAGGCCCTGGCGACAATGCTGGCCGAGTCGGAGCCCACCGCCCGGAGCGAGCTGCGCGCGATGCTCGGCAGGACGACCGTCGAGGAGCGGATGTTCGAGGCGCGGCTGCTCGTGATGGGGCTGCCCGTGCTCTCGGTCACCCTGGTGACCGACCCGAGGCGCATCTGGCACCCCGGCCTCACCACCTTCACCTCCGGGAAGGACAACTGGTGGTGCACACTGTACCCGGTGCAGGCGACACCGTTCTCCTTCGTGAGTGAGGAGGAGCGCGTGACGGCGGTCTCGGAATGGCAACGGATTGTCGAGGCGGGGAGCGCCGTGGTGTACTTCTCGAAGGTCGCGCTCGCATGGGCCAAGGAGCACCCGAAGGACCCTCGCTCGCCCATCGCCCTGTACCGCGCCGTGCGCGCCAGCAAGCGGGTCTGCAACCAGAACACCCCCGAGGCCATGGCCGCCTTCCGTCATCTGCACCGGCACTACGGCAAGAGCACCTGGGCCCAGCAGGTGCCCTATGTCTATTAGCGCCCCGTCACGGCCGGTCCGTCACTGAATCGTGGAGTTGGTGACGGTGATGGGCGTGTCCGAGTGATTCGAAATCTGGGGGTGCGTCACGTACCAGGAGCCGCCCAGGTTGTTCTGGATGACCGAGCGGTCGATGCGGATGTCGCCCGAGTGGTCATTGCTGACGAAGAAGATGGCGCTGCCGTGCGCGTTGACCTCGTTGTGCTCGATTCGCGTGCCGCACAGGGACAGCGTCATCCTGTTGCCGTCGTTGTAGATGGCGCCGCCGCTGCCGCCACCCGGCGTCCCCGGACGCGAGGGATTGGCGCCGTTGCCGATGGCCCGGTTGTGGGAGAACAGGCTGTTGATGACGGTCCATGACACGCCGATGCTGCTGATGCCGCCGCCGTTCGAGCAGGCCCCGCCATAGCCCGCCTTGCCTCCGAAGGTCGTGTTCACCACGTACACGGGCAAGTCATTGTACTGGTCGAACACCCGCAGCGCGGCGCCGCCCACGTCGGGGCCGACATCCGCGCATGCGTTGTTGAAGAAGCGGGAGTTGATGACCTTCACGCGGCCACCGCGAACCCAGACCGCGCCGCCGCCGTCGAACTCCGTCTCGCTCTTGGAGCTGGCGTCGATGAAGGTGAGGTTCTGGAGCGTCAGCCGGGGGTGGTCCTGGTTGTCGCAGTGCGCGGTGGTCCAGACCTGATTCCTGTCACAGGTGTTCATGTACAGGATGCGGTGCCGGCCCGCGCCGCTGAGCGTCACCAATCCCTTTCCGTCGATGACGATGTCCGGCCCCTTGTCGTTGAAGACCTTCGCCGTCCGGTCGAGCGTGAGCGTCACCGGCTCCGGCCCACAGTCGAAGGTGATGACGCCGCCCTTGGCCACGGCGTCGATGAACGCGGCGCTCGTGCAGCTCGCGGGCGTGCCCGTGCCGACGACGGTGGTGGGCCTGGAGACATCCGCGAGCCCCGCCTCCGCGGGCACGCCGCAGGTGGCCTCCGCGTTCGGGTTGCCGGCCGGCGGACCGTCCTTGGGATTGGTCAGCGGGTTTGGGACATCCACGCCGGGCGAGTCGTCGCTCGAGCAGCCCGGCGCGACGATGAGCGCGACGCTCAAGCCGAGCACCGCGCAGCGAGCAGACCATCGATGACGCCTCTTCGGATGCATGGGGTCTCCAGGTGGCGGTTGGGGGACCCCGCCTCGGCGCGAGGATACAATCCTTGGAACCGCTACGGCGCGAGGACCTTCACGCGCATCCTCTCCCTCCTGGAGCAGCACCTCCGAAGAAGCGGTGCACGACCAGGAAGCGAGGCTGCTTCCGAATAGACAGGGGATGCCCCTCTCGCGCCGAGTCCTCACCGCCTGCGTGCCGCTGCTCTGCGCGGGCTGCGTCACGCCCTACCAGCCGATGACGGGCTCGGGCGGCTATCACGACATGGAGGTGGCCCCGGGCGTCATCCAGATTGAGGTGCGCGGCAATCCGCAGACACACCTGGGCACGCTGCAAGGCTACTTCCACCGGCGGGCCGCGGAGCTCTGTGGGGGGCGCGAGTACGACTGGTCCTTCGACACGGGGAGCCAGGGCGGGCCGCTCCTTTTCGTCGGGAAGAGCTCCAGTACGTCCATCATCGTCACGGATTCGCCCGTGAACCGGCGGCACTGGGTGAAGGGCACCATCCAGTGCGGCGACGCCGCGCGGGCGACCTCGGATGTGGCGCTGGAGGCGGCGGTGCCCCTCGAGGAGGCCCCGCCAGGCCCCTGAGCCCCTCCGTCACGCCTTCGCGGGCTTCTGCTCGTGCGCGCCCTCGTCGCGGCCATGCACGGCGGCCGGAGGGCTGGTGGCCTCCACCGCGGAGAAGGTCTCCAGAATCTTGTACGTGTGGCTGGCGCCGCGCGGCACGAGCCACGAGTCACCGGGGTTGAGCAGGATGAGCTGCCCCTCCAGATGCAGCTCCGCGCGGCCCTTCAGCACGAAGCCCACCGTCTCGTAGTCACGCGGCGCGGCGGGCTTGGGCTCCCCTGGCGGCTCGTCCTCCCACAGCCGCATGGACAGCCGCACGCCGGAGGCCAGGTACTTCTGCCCCATCTCTCCCCGGGGCGAGTGCCGGCTCTCCACCTTCTTCACGCTGGTATCCCCCATGGCTCGCGTCCCCTTCGCCCTCGGGCGTCTGGCGGCGGATGCGCCGCGCGTTCCCGTCGAAGGTAAGCCCCGACGCCCGGCCCGACGCGGCTGGCGCCCACGCCCGCCTGCCCCGCGGCCCTGAGCCCGCAAAGACGAAGGCCCAGCCTCCCCTAGGGAAGACCGGGCCTCGGGCTCACTCAAGGGTGGCCAGGATGACGCGATTAGCCCGCCGCGCGGACGTTCTGGGCCTGCAGCCCCTTGGGGCCACGGGTCACCTCGAACTCCACCTTCTGCCCCTCCTGCAGGGTGCGGAAGCCATCCATGTTGATGGCGGTGTGGTGGCAGAACACGTCCTCACCGCTGTCCTGCGCGATGAAGCCGAAACCCTTGGCGTCGTTGAACCACTTCACAGTACCGAATGCCATGTGACCTTCTTCTTTCTGCTAGACGGCGACCCGGGACCAGCCGGACCGCCAGTGCGGGGCGGACATCGCTCCGACACTGAAGCGAGAATCTACCTCAAGGACCGTTTTGTCCACCCGACCCCCACCCAGCGGGCAGGCGGTCGTCGGCCAGAGGACAGTCCCAGGGGCTGAAAATCGCTCCAGAGGTCAACAGGCCACATTCGCCCCTTCATCCCGGGACGGTGCGAAAGCCCTTCACGTTTCTTCACGGGGCCCCGGGCGTTGGCTTCACACCCGCCCTCTACCTTCCTGCCCATCCAAGACGGAGGCGCGCCATCCCGGCCCGCTCCGCTGGGAAGGAGCAGGACCTTCATGTTCGGATTTCTGTTCGGCTCGGCCTGTCTGGCCGGCCTCATCTACACCGTGCGGGGTGGCCGAGGCTGGCGCCAGCATGGACCTCGGCGGGGAGGTCGCTTCGGCTGGCGGATGCGCCTGCGCTGGCTGTTCGAGCGGCTGGAGACCTCTCCGGGCCAGGAGAAGGTCATCGTCCAGGCGACCGAGGAGCTCACCGAGGCCTTCGACAAGCTGCGTGACGAGGTGCGCCCCAGCCGCGCCGCGATTGGCACCGCGCTCAGGGGGGAGCACTTCGACGGCGCCGCGCTGCGGGAGCTCTTCGCTCGCCACGACGTCGCGGTGGACAACGCGCGCAAGACGCTCCAGGGCGCGCTGTCGCAGGTGCACGAGGCACTGGACCCGCGCCAGCGCCGTGAGTTGGCGGACGTGCTCGAGCACGGCTGGGGCCATGGCCACGGCGCGGGCCCCGGGTGGCACGGGCGCCGCTGCGGCGGGCACCAGGGCTGGCGAGGCGATGACCACCCGATGGTCTGAAACCCTCTCACACACGAATCGAGGAACCCCATGTTCATGATGCGACCCCGCCGCGGCATCCTCATCGTCGTCCTCACCCTGGGAGTCATCGGAGGCTTCATCTCCGGCTTCCAGAGCCTCTCGCGCCACCACGGTCCCTGTCCCGGCGACAGGGGCGCGGAGCGCTGGGGACGTCGAGCGCCTGCGGCCAACGGGCCCGAGTGCCCCCCGGACGCCACCGCGACCGCCGGCTCGCCGTCCTCCCCCACGACCCAGGCTCCAGCGCCCGGGCCGCGTTAGTATCGACTCCGTCCATGTCCACACGCGTCCTGCTCATCGACGATGACACCCGCATGTATGAACTGCTCGCGCAGTACCTCGGGCAGAACGGCGTCAGTGTGACGCATGCCCCGGATGGGGGGCGGGGGCTCGCCGCGTTGGAGGCCAGTGCCTACGACGCGGTGCTGCTGGACGTGATGATGCCGGGCATGGACGGCCTCGAGGTGTGCAAGCGCATCCGCGCCAAGAGCCGCATCCCCGTCGTCATGCTCACCGCGAAGGGTGACGAGACGGACCGCGTGGTGGGGTTGGAGCTGGGCGCGGACGATTATCTTCCCAAGCCCTTCAGTCCCCGGGAGCTGCTGGCGCGCTTGAGGGCGGTGCTGCGGCGCTCGCAGCCGTCGGCGGTGGCGGACCGGTTGGAGGCGGGCGGATTGTCCATCGACGTGGCCGGGCGCGAGGTGCGAGCGGAGGGCAAGCTGGTGGACCTGACGGGGCTGGAGTTCGACCTGCTGGTGGCGCTGGTGCGCCGCGCGGGCCGCGTCATCCCCCGGGACGCGCTGCTGGGTGAGGCGGGGCGCAGCGACACGGTGGTGGGCGAGCGCACGGTCGACGTGCACATCTCCCACTTGAGGCAGAAGCTGGGCGACATCGGCACGCGGCTCATCAAGACGGTGCGCGGCGTGGGCTACGTCTTCGCCAAAGAGGGCCTCTGATGGGCCACCGGGACGACAAGGGTGGCAAGGGCGAGCCGAGGCGCTCCTCCCCCTGGCGCCGCGACGACTGCGGCCCGTGGGACTTGAGCTGCGAGGAGGCCGAGGAGTTCTCACGCTGGCTCCACCGCGAGGAGGAGGAGGCACGGGCCCAGGGACAAGGTGGACAGTGGGCGAACGACGACTCCTCGTCGGACAAGCGTCCGGGCTGGGGACGACGTTCCGGGGGTTGGGGGAAGCATCCCCGGCACGAGCACATCGAGCGGTGGCGGCGACACCATCAGGCGCGATGGAGTCACTGGCGCATGAGCCGGTTGGGCCACTTCGTGCGTTCCCGGCTGCACCGGCGCCTGTTCATGTGGTTCGGGTTGACCATCTCCCTGACGGGCCTGGTCGTGGGCCTGGTGTTCAACATCGTCGGAGGCACCACCTGGAAGCAGGAGATGGTCCGGCTCAAGAACTTCGCGAGCCACCGCTTCGAGGAGGTCTGGGACGAGCCCGCGCGCAGGGAGGCGCTGGCGCAGTCGGTGGCGCGGGACCTGGACATCGACGTGGAGCTGAAGGACGCGTCGGGCAAGCTGCTCGTGCTGGCCGGAGGGCTGTGCAACAGCACCGAGATGTCCCTCCCGGTGGTGCGCGGAGACACCACGCTGGGGCAGGTGCGGCTGTGCTACGGGAGCGAGCGCGCCAAGAACAAGATGAAGTTGATCCTCCCGCTGGTCGCCGCGTGCCTCATGCTGTGGATGGCCTCGGGGAAGATGGCGCGCAGGCTGGCCAAGCCCGTGGATGCGCTGGTGCAGGCCACCAAGGCGCTGGGCGCCGGACGGCTCGACGCTCGCGCCGAGGTCCTCCCCCACGCGACGGGTGAGTTCACCGTGCTGGCGGTCGCCTTCAACGACATGGCGGGGCGCATCGAGAAGCAGGTGGCGGACCAGCGCGAGCTGCTCGCGGCGGTGTCGCACGAGCTGCGCACGCCGCTGGCGCGGATGCGCGTGCTGACGGAGCTGTTGCGCGACGGCGGCGGGAATCCCAAGACGCTGGACCAGGTGGACCGCGAGGTGGTGGAGCTGGACGCGCTGGTGGGCGAGCTGCTGGCGAGCTCGCGGCTGGACTTCGGACAGCTCACGCCCCGGGTACTGGATGGGCGCACGCTGGCGAGTCAGGCGCTGGAGCGCGCGGGGCTGCCGCCCGAGCTGCTCGACTCGGAGCTGCCGGAGGCGGTGCTGGTGGGCGACGCGACGCTGCTGGGGCGCGCGCTGGTCAACCTGCTGGACAACGCGCGCAAGCACGGCGGCGGCGCGAGCACGCTGCGGGTGGAGGAGCGCGAGGAGGACATGTGCTTCTGCGTGGAGGACCGGGGTCCGGGGCTCCTCCAGGGTGAGGAGGAGCGCATCTTCCAGCCCTTCTACCGGAAGGACCGGGGCGGCGAGGCCCGCGAGGCGGGCTCACTGGGACTGGGGCTCGCGCTGGTGCAGCGCATCGCGAAGGCCCACGGTGGCGAGACGTTCGCGGAGAACCGCGAGGGCGGTGGCGCCCGCGTGGGCTTCACGGTGAAGAAGGCGGGGCCGCCGGGCTCGCTGGAGCAGCCCGCGGCGTAGGCGGGGCCTCCTCGCGAACGTGGCGAGGAGCCCTTTCCATCGAAGCGGACCCTGCGTCGTGCGCGAGGCCCGCGCCGCGAGGGGCCTTTCGTCTCGCGGAAGGCGCCCCTGCCACCCCTACTTCTTCGCGGACGCGTCCTCGGCGGTGAACGCGAAGGCGACGGTGGCCGGCGCGTCGTCCTTCACCGTGACTTCGGCGCTCTTGGTGCCGAGCGTCTCGTGCCACGCCTCCAGGGTGTACGTGCCCGCGGGCAGGCCCTGGATGGCGAAGGTGCCGTCCTCTCCCGTGGTGGCGAAGAACGGGTTCGGGTTGCTCACCACGAACGCGGTCATCCACGGGTGCACGTCACACTTGAGCTTCAGCACGTCATCCGCGGCGGGCACGGACTTCTGCACCGGCGCGCCCGAGGGCGGCTGGGCCACGTTGAAGGCCGACTTGGTGCCCACCACGCCGCGCACGTTGTGCAGCGTGCCGTCGCTGTTCTTGAAGACGACGGGCTGCCCCGCCACCGCGCCCTGCACCCGCGGCACGTAGGTGCACTTCGACTGGTCCACCACCACCGGCTCGCTCGGCACCGTGGAGGCCCCCGGCACGGCGCCTCGCACGCGCACCAGCACGTTGCGCAGCTTGCCGTCCTTCACCAGCACCGCCTCGTCCTTCGACGCCCGCCCCTCACAGGCAGGGTCCGCGCTGGGCGGCAGGTCCGCCGCGGCGGGCGCCGTGCCCGTGAAGGTCACCGTGCCCTTCACCTCGCCCTTGCCCACGGGGACGTTCGTCGTCTGCCCCGGCGCCTGGATGGGCGTGGCGGCGTGCGGCGCCTTCTCCTCGGGCGCGCGAGCCGCCTGGGCGGGCGCGGCGGGCGGAGGCGTGGCCGGGGCCTCCTCCTTCTTGCAAGCGGGCAGGGCCAACAGCCCCGCGGCTCCCAGCATCGACAGGCCGAGCGTGCGCAGCGTCATGTGCAATCTCCTCGGTGAACCGGTACTTCGTCCGCGCTCCCTCGTAGTCAAAGGACGCGGACCTGTCCAACGGCCCGTCCGCGCTATTCGCGCCGGCTGACGCTCGCCGCCGCCAGCCCCAGGAACACCGCCGCGAACGCCAGCAGCACCGGCACCTCCCAGCCCGCGCCGGACAGGGGCGAGCCCACCGCCACGGACGCCTCGGCGCCGTACAGCGCGCGCCGCACGCCCTCCACGGAGAAGCGCATCGGGTTGAGCACCATCACCCACGACAGCCAGGTGTCCGCGCCCTTCAGCGGGAACATGGCCCCGGACAGCACCCACATGGGCAGCATCACGATGCTCATCACCGCGTGGTAGCCCGCGCTCGAGCGAACCCACCACGCCAGCGACATGCCCATGCCCGTCAGCGCCAGCGCCGACAGCACCATCACCGCCACGAGCAGCGGCAGGTCCAGGGTGGCCGCGCTCACGCCGGCGAGCGGCGCCAGCAGCAGGAACAAGGACGCCTGCATCAGGGCAATCGCGGACGAGCCCAGCGCCTTGCCCAGCACCACCGCCAGCCGGGAGCCCGGCCCCGCGAGCACCGCCTGGAGGAAGCCCTCGCGGCGGTCCTCGATGACCGTAATCGTGGCGAAGATGGCGCTGAACAACAGCACCATGGTGACGACGCCCGGGAAGAAGAACTGCTGGTAGCCCAGCCCCTGCGCGCCCTCGACGCGGAACGAGCCCGCGAAGCCCGAGCCGATGACGAACCAGAACAGGATGGGCTGCGCCAGCGCGCCCACCACGCGGCTGGGCTGACGGAAGAAGCGCACCACGTCGCGCGCCATCAGCACCCGCACCGTCGCCCACTGCAGCGCCAGCGTGCCCGGCGCGCCCGGTGCCCGCGCGTCCTCGGCCACGGGGGGCGGCTGCGCGGTGGAAACCTCGGCGTTCATCGGCGTCTCCTCGGCGCGGCCTCCACGGCCGGCACGTCGGCGCCCAGCGCGCGCCCGGTGAGCTGCAGGAACACATCCGCCAACGTGGGGCGGCGCAGCGCGACGGACGTCATCCGCCCCGCCGGGAAGGACTCCACCAACCGGGGCACCAGCGCGTGGCCCTGCCGGGCCTCCACCTGCACCCGCCCCTCCACCACCTTCGCGTCCACGCCCAGCTTCTCGCGGACCTCCCGGGCCAGCGTCTCCGGCTCGGGCGCCTCCACCGTGAGGAGGTCCCCGCCCATGCGCGCGGCCAGCGCGGCCGGCGTGTCACACGCGACCAGCTTCCCCGCGTCGAGCACCGCCAGCCTGTCGCAGACCTCGGCCTCGTCGGCCCGGTGCGTGGTGAGCAGCACCGTCAGCCCCTCCGCGTCGCGCAACCGCTTCAGGTGCGCCCAGAAGGTGCGGAAGGCGGCCTCGTCCAGGCCCTGCGTGGGCTCGTCCATCAACACCACGCGGGGCTGGTGCACCAGCGCGCGGGCCAGCTCCAGCCGGCGGCGCATGCCCCCGGACCACGTGCCCACCCGCTCGTCGCCCCGGTCCAGCAGGCCGATGAGCCCCAGCATGGACTCCACGCGCTCGCGGGCCCGCTCGCCCGTCAGCCCGTACAGCCGGGCCCCGAGCATCAGGTTCTCCCGCGCGGTGAGCAGGTCATCCAGGCTGCCGCGCTGGAAGATGATGCCCATCTGCCGGCGCAGCGCCGGGTCGCTCAGGGACAGCTCGCGGCCGGCGAAGCGCACCTGCCCCGCGTCGGGCGCGAGCAGGCCCGCCAGGATCTGGAAGGTGGTGGACTTGCCGGCGCCGTTCGGGCCCAACAGGCCCAGGATTTCGCCGGGCCGCACCGACAGCGTGAGGCCGTCCACGGCCACGCGGTCCTTGAAGCGTCGGGTCAGCCCCTCGAGGTGGAGCAGCGCGGGTGGAGGGGTGTGAACCGAGGTATCAGGCATGGGCGGGCTTTCCGCCGGCTGCCCCGCGCGCCTAGCCGCGGGGAACGCGGTCCAGGCTCAGCGCCGCGAACAATCCGGTGAGGTAGATCAACGAGAAGATGAACGTCTGGCGCGCCCAGGGCTTCCCCAGCCGGCGGAAGAACCCCCACGCCCCCACTCCCAGGAAGCTCAGCCCCAGGCCCACCGCGGCCGCCAGGTACCAGGAGCCGGCGATGTGGAGCTGGAAGGGCAGCAGCGTCATGGGCACCAGCGCCACCAGGTAGAGGACGATCTGCGCGCGGCTGGACTCGTCGCCGCGCTCAATCGGCACGGACTTGAGGCCCGCCGCCGCGTACTCCTCCTTGCGGAACAGGGCGATGGCGATGAAGTGCGGCATCTGCCACAGGAAGAGGATGGCGAAGAGCGCGAAGCCGCCCGCGTCGATGCGGTCCGTCACCGCCGTCCACCCCATCAGCGGGGGCAGCGCGCCGGGGACGGCGCCCACCAGCATGGCCGCCGAGGTGCGCGCCTTGAGCGGCGTGTACGCCAGCACGTAGCTGAGCAGCGCGAGCAGGCCCAGCGCCGCCGTCAGGAGGTTGGCGCCCAGGGCCAGCGCCGGCAGGGACACCGCCGCCAGGGAGATGCCGAACCACAGCGCCACCGCCGGCTCCATGCGTCCGGAGGGCAGCGGCCGGTTCTGCGTGCGCGCCATGAACTTGTCGCTGTGGCGCTCCCAGTAGCAGTTGAGCGCGTTGGCCGCGCCCACCGTGCCGGCCGTGGCCAGCAGCGTCACCAGGGCATGGCCCGTGGACAGGGGACCTGGGGCCAGCCACATGCCGCCGGCCGTGGTGATGAGGACCAGGCTGGAGAGCCGGGGCTTCATCAGGGAGATCAGGTCGGACGCGGTCGTCGACACGGACTCGGCACGCGCGCTCAAGCGGACTCCAGGGGAGAGCGTGACAGGGACGCTGCCGACGCGGGAACCGCCCTCCCATACAGGCACCACCGGGGGGTGGGCAAGGACACGTCACCACGACGCGCCGGCCACGAACGGCCGCCCGCCCGGCCCCACACCGTGGCTCGGGCTCGCGTCCTCGTGTCTTGAAGGGTTCGGGAAGGCAAACACCCGGGGCATAGCCCCACTCGCGGGGGCCATCAACCCGGGGGGGGCCGGGGCCGTGCGCGCCCTGCTGGCCGCGCGCATCAGCCCCACTTGTCCGACCTGCTCAGCCCCCGGTGAGGGTGCGCGCCGCGGTGGCGTGCTCGCCGCTCGGGTCGCGCTTGAGGTACTCCTGCGCCAGCATCTTCGCCTTGGGGCCCTGCTTGGCGTCCTTGGAGAGCAGCGTGGCGTAGAAGTAGTAGGCCGGGGAGAAGGCCTCGTCGGCGTTGAGGGCGCGCTGGTAGGTCTCGTCCGCCTTCGCCGCGTCGCCCTTGCCCTGGTAGACGCGCGCCAGCTCCGTGAGCGCGATGGCCGAGCGCTCGGGCTGGCCGACGAACTCCTGGCTCGCCTTCTCCAGCTGCGTCTGCGCGTTCGTCCAGTCGGAGCGCTCGCGGTAGATGGCACCCATGGCCAGGCGGGCCTCGGGGTTCTTCGCCTTGGGGTCCTTCACCGCGCGCTCGTACTGCTTGAGGGCCTCATCCAGCTTGCCCTGGCGGCGGTAGGCGTTGCCCAGCATGACGACCAGCTTGGGGCTGTCGCCCATCGTCTTGAGGGCCGTCTGGAGCGCCTCGGCGGCCTCCTTCTCGCCGCCCTGCTTGCCCATCAGGGCCTTGGCCAGCTCGACGTGGAACTGCGCGCGCGAGCCGTCCACGCGGATGGCCTTGCGGATCTCCTCGGCGGCCTGGTCGAAGCTGCCCTCGGTCAAGAGCCGGCGGCCCTTGATGAGGTGCAGGTCCGGGTTCTGCTTGTCGAGCGTGAAGCCCGTCTCCTCGCTCTTGAGCATCTCCGCGCGCGCCTTCTGGGCGTCCAGCGGCACGCCCGTGGCCTCCACCAGCTTCTGCTGCATGTCCGGCTTCTCGTTGGGCAGCGACGCGGAGACGCGGCTGACCAGGAGCGAGCGCGCCAGGTGCGCGGCGGCCAGCTGACGGGGCGAGGGCGGGGGCTCGGCGTCCAGCAGCTTCTTCAGCATGGACTGGACCAGGGGGTAGTTGGGCGAGTCCTGGTCGAGCATCAGGAGGGAGCGGCCCAGGAGCGACTCCGGGTGGTCCTTCTCGTAGCGCAGGGCCAGGTCGTAGTTCTTCCAGGCCGTGTTGTCCTGGCCCAGCCGGCGGTACACCGCGCCCAGGCCCGAGTAGATGCGCGGGTCGTCGGGCGCGAGCACCTGGGCGCGCTCCAGCGAGTCGCGGCCGCGGTCCAGGTCACCCGCGTTCATCTGGATGAGGCCGAGCGTCAGGTAGAGCAGCGAGCTGGAGCGCCCCTGGGCGTCCAGGCCCTTCACCGTCTCCTCCAGCTTGCCCAGGGCCTCCTTGCCCTTGCCGCCGTAGGTCTGCACCAGCGCCTCCGCGGCGATGAGGTGCGAGCTGACGTCGCCCGCCTTCATGCCCGCGGCCAGGTGCTCCTCGGCGCGGCGGCGCGCGTCGTCACCGCCGCCGTGCTCACCCCAACGGATGGCGTAGGCGTACGCCAGGTAGCCGTGGGCCAGGCCGGAGTCGGAGTTCACCTCCAGCGCCTTGTCGGCCGCCTCACACGCCTTCTTGTAGCTGTCGAAGGAGTCGCGCTTGAGCAGCTCCGCGGACGCCTCCAGGTGCTTCTTCAGCTCCCGGGCCACGTTGCGCGTGTGCCGCGTGTACATCATGTAGCCGGGGATGAAGAGGACCAGGGCGCCCAGCAGCGCCACCGTCACCCACTTGCCGCGTCCCCCACCCTGAGACGAATTGCGACGGCCGCGGGGCGAGTCGTCCTCGTCGTCGTCCTCCACCTCATCCACCACCACCGGCTGGGGGCGGCGGGGCTGGGCGGGGGCCGGACGCTGCGCGGGCGACTCGGCACGCACCGGGGCCGAGGAGCCCGAGGGCGCGCGCGGCGTGGCCGCGGGCTTGGGCGCGGAGACAGGCTCGGCCGTGGCGGCGACACCGCTGGCCAGCGACGCGGCGGACTGCTGCGTGGCGCTGGGCGCGAGCACCGGCGGCGCGGCGACGGGCGCCTGGGGCGCGGCCGGCCGCGGCGGGTCGATCTTGTGCTGCTGCAGCAGCGTGACGGTGTCCGGGTCTCCCGGGTCCACGCTGTACGCCTTGAGGAGGTTCGCCTTGCCGGGCTCGGCTTCGCCCGTCTTCAGCTGCAGGGCGCCGGCCATGCGCAACGCGCCCTTGTCCTCGGGCTGGACCTGGAGCGCGCCGAGCGCCTCCTCCAGGGCCTTCTTGTCCTTGCCCTGCTCCGCGTACACACGGGCGAGCAACAAGCGAGGGTCGGCGGCGTTCGGATGCGCCTTGACGCCCTTCTTGCAGACGACCATCGCCTCCATGAAGCGACCCATGCTCAGGTACGCTTCGGCTAGAGGCTTGTAGGCGGCGGACGAGGGGTCGGAAGCGAACGCGTGTTCGAGCTTCGCGAGCTCGGCCGGGCTCAACGTCTTCGAAGGGGAGGTAGACATTACCGGGGGGAGGGACACCGGGCGGAAAGGGTACGCCTGAGAAGAGGGGTTTTTATGGCATCCGCTGCGCGGCACGTCAATCGCACGGATGAGACCTGAAGGCTTGCGCTTGACAGCAGGGAAGGGGTCCGGTACTAGCCCGTTCACCTTCGGCGGCCCAAAACGCCGGGGCGCAGCACGCAGGGCCATTTGTGGGGGTGTAGCTCAGTTGGGAGAGCGTCGCGTTCGCAATGCGAAGGTCGTCGGTTCGATCCCGTCCACCTCCACCATGCAGCAAACGAAGGGCCTCACGGGAAACCGTGAGGCCCTTTGCATTTGGGGCTTTTCGAGCAACTGCCGAATTGCAAAGCAGGCGGGCTTTGTTATCCGGAGCCGATGACTGACCCGTCCGCCTCCCTGTCGTTCTTCGCGCGGTTCTGGCTCGCCTGGCTCTGCTTCTGGCGCTGCCTCGTCTCCGGAGACTTCGCCCGCGCGGTTCTGCCGGCCAGCCGGGCCTACGACGCCGGGCAGCTGAACCTGCTCCCCTCCGGTGAGGCCACGCCCGCCACCCCGCCCCCGGCGGTGAAGCCCCCCGAGCCGCCCCCTGCCCTGCCGCCCGAGCGCGAGCACGCCAGCGCCCTGACGCTGCTGGCGATGCTGCAGCGGGAGGGTCGGCTGGTGGACTTCCTCCAGGAGAACGTGGCCGCCTACTCGGACGCCGAGGTGGGGGCCGCGTGCCGCACCGTCCATGAGGGGTGCCGCAAGGTGCTCGGCCAGTACTTCACGGTGAAGCCGGTGCTGCCCGAGTCGGAGGGCGCGTCGGTGACGGTGCCCGCGGGCTTCGACGCCCAGCGCATCCGCCTCACCGGAAACGTGACGGGCACCCCGCCCCACCACGGGACGCTGCGCCACCATGGTTGGGTGACGACGGAAGTGAAGTTCCCGGCGGTGAGCACCGCCATGGACCCGCGAGTGCTTGCCCCGGCGGAAGTCGAGCTCGCCTGAGCGTCACCCGGCGGACAGGCAGACCGGACAAAAGGGAGCCCCCCAGGAGTTCAAGCCCGATATGGCCCGCTATTCCATCGGCATCGACCTTGGCACCACCCACTCGGCGGTGTCGTACTTCAACCTCGAGGACGGCAAGCCTCGGGGCCGCTCGCAGTCCATGCTGCCCATCCCGCAACTGACGGCGCCCGGCACCCTCGAGGCCCGTCCGCTGCTGCCCTCCTTCTTGTATCTGCCCGCGGCGCAGGAGTTCCCGCCAGGGAGCCTCGCGCTGCCGTGGAACCCGGACGCGTCCTCGGTCATTGGAGAGCTGGCGCGCTCGCACGGGGCCAAGGTGCCCACGCGGCTGGTGTCCTCGCCCAAGAGCTGGCTGTCGCACCCGGGCGTGGACCGGCGCTCGCCGCTGTTGCCCTGGCAGGCGCCGGAGGACGTGCAGCGCGTGTCCCCGCTGGATGCGTCCGCCCGGTTCCTGCGCCACCTCAAGGAGGCGTGGGACTCCACCTTCGCCCCGGGGCGCGAGGAGGCCGACAACCAGTTGGCCCGTCAGGACGTCATCGTCACCGTCCCCGCCTCGTTCGACGCGGCGGCGCGCGAGCTGACGCTGGAGGCGGCCAAGGCGGCGGGAATCGAGCACCTCACCTTGTTGGAGGAGCCGCAGGCCGCGCTGTACGCGTGGCTGGAGGCGATGGGCGAGACGTTCCGCCAGCAGGTGAAGCCCGGCGAGGTCATCCTGGTGGTGGACGTGGGCGGCGGCACGTCCGACTTCTCCGTCATCACCGTGAAGGACCGGGACGGCGAGGTGGAGCTTTTGCGCGTGGCGGTGGGCGACCACATCCTGCTGGGCGGCGACAACATGGACCTGGCGCTGGCGCACACGCTCAACCAGCGCCTGGCGGCCGAGGGCAAGAAGCTGGACCCGTGGCAGTTCAACGCCCTCACCCATGGATGCCGGCAGGCGAAGGAGACGCTGTACGCGGACACCTCGCTGGACAAGGTGCCCATCTCCATCCCCAGCCGGGGCTCGTCGCTCATCGGCGGCACGCTGCGCACGGAGCTGACGCGCGAGGAGCTGGACCGGGTCCTCACCGACGGCTTCTTCCCGGTGACGCCGCTGTCGGAGCTGCCTCGCACGGCGCGGCGCACGGGCCTGGCGCAGATGGCGCTGCCCTACGCGCAGGACGCGGGCGTGTCGCGGCACCTGGCGGCGTTCCTCACCCGGCAGGCGCAGGCGCTGAAGTCCAGCCACGACGCGCCGGTGGACGTCGGCGACAAGTCCTTCCTGCACCCGACGGCGGTGCTCTTCAACGGTGGCGTCTTCAAGGCCGGGCCGCTCAAGGCGCGCGTCATGGAGGTGCTCAACCTGTGGTTGAGGGCGGACGGCGGCGAGCCGGCGAAGGAGCTGGAGGGCGCGGACCTGGACCTGTCGGTGGCGCGCGGCGCGGCGTACTACGGCTGGGTGCGGCAGGGGAACGGCCTGCGCATCCGCGGCGGCACGGCGCGCGCGTACTACGTGGGCGTGGAGTCGTCGATGCCGGCGGTGCCGGGCTTCGAGCCTCCGGTGAAGGCGCTGTGCGTGGCGCCCTTCGGCATGGAGGAGGGCACGCAGGCGGACGTGCCGCCGCAGGAGTTCGGGCTCGTCACGGGGGAGCCCACGAGCTTCCGCTTCTTCTCCTCCTCGATGCGGCGCGACGACCGCGTCGGCACGATGGTGGAGGACGTGGCGGACGAGCTGGCGAAGGGGGAGATGGAGGAGCTGGCCCCCATCGAGACCACCATGCCCGGACAGCCCGCGGCCTTCGGCGACCTGACGCCCGTCAATCTGCAGGCGGCGGTGACGGAGGTGGGGACGCTGGAGCTGCGGTGCCTGGAGAAAGGTGGCGACGGGCGTTGGAAGCTGGAGCTCAACGTCCGCATGAAGGAGTAGAACGCCGACCGGCAACCGGAGGTGTATGCGAATCGTCGGCATCGACCTGGGCACCACCCACTGCGCGGTGGCGTCCGTGGACCCCGCCCGGGGCGCGAGCGCGCCCGTGGAGGACTTCCCCGTCTCGCAGCTCGTCCGACAGGGGGAGGTGGCGCCGCGCGCGCTGCTTCCCTCCACCGTGTACGTGCCCGCGGGCCACGAGCTGAGCGCCGAGTCGCTGCGCCTGCCCTGGGGTGACGACGGCGGGCCGTGGGTGGTGGGAGAGCTGGCGCGCTGGCAGGGCTCGCGCGTGCCGGGCCGGCTGATTGCCAGCGCGAAGAGCTGGCTGTGCCACCCGGGTGTGGACCGCTCCGCGCCCATCCTCCCGTGGGGCGCGCCGGCCGACGTGGCGAAGCTGTCCCCCGTGGACGCCAGCGCGCTCCTGCTCACGCACCTGGCGCGCGCGTGGGACTTCGCGCACCCGGAAGCGCCGCTGTCGCGGCAGGAGGTGGTGATTACGGTCCCCGCCTCGTTCGACGAGGCCGCGCGCGCGCTCACGGTGAGCGCGGCTCGCAAGGCGGGGCTGGAGAAGTTCACGTTGTTGGAGGAGCCCCAGGCGGCCTTCTACGACTACACCGCGCGCCACCGCTCGGACCTGGAGCAGACGCTCTCCCACGTCCGGCTGGTGCTGGTGGTGGACGTGGGCGGCGGCACCACGGACTTCACGCTGGTGCACGCGGGCGTGTCGCCCGAGGGCCCCATGCTGCGGCGACTCGCCGTGGGCGACCACCTGATGCTGGGTGGCGACAACATGGACGCGGCGCTGGCCCGGCGCGTGGAGGAGAAGCTCTTTTCGGACGGGCGGCGGTTGTCCGCCACGCAGTGGACGCAGGCCATCCAGGCCGCGCGCACCGCGAAGGAGGCGCTGCTCGGCAAGGCGCCTCCGGAGAAGTACGGCGTGTCGCTGGTGGGCGAGGGCAGCCGGCTGTTGGGTGGAACGCTGTCCTCGGAGCTGTCTCGCGAGGAGGCCCACGCGCTGGTGCTGGATGGGTTCTTCCCGCGCACGCCGCCCACGGAGCGGCCTCGCCGGGCCGCGCGCATGGCGCTCCAGGAGTTGGGCCTGCCGTACGTGCAGGACGCGGCGGTGACGCGGCACCTGGCGGCGTTCCTCGCGCAGCACGCGGCGGCGGGCTTCGCGGCGCTGGGCGAGACGCCTGCTTTCGAAGGCGCCCTCCCCCGCCCCGACGCCATCCTGCTCAACGGCGGCGTCTTCAACTCGCCCTGGATTTCGGAGCGGCTGGTGGAGGCCGTCTCGGGGTGGTGGCCGGATGCGCCGCGCATCTCGCTGTTGCGCCACGAGTCCCTGGAGCTCGCGGTGGCGCGGGGCGCGGCGTACTACGGGCTGGTGCGGCGTGGGCATGGCCTGCGCATCGGCGGTGGCGCGGCGCGCGCGTACTACGTGGGGTTGCAGCGTCCCGCGGACAGCGCGGAGCAGCCCGCCCTGTGCCTCATCCCTCGCGGCTTCGAGGAGGGACAGAAGGTGGACCTGGGCGAGCGCCCCTTCACGCTCACCCTCGGCAGGCCCGTGCAGTTCCAGCTCTACTCGACGACGAGCGACCGCATCGACAAGCCCGGGGATTTGGTGCCACTGGCGGAGGACCTGAAGCCGCTGCCGCCCATCCACACGCTGCTCAAGGGCGCGGCGGGCAAGGTGGCGGAGGTGCCGGTACACCTGCAGGCGGCGCTGACGGAGATTGGCACGCTGGAGCTGTACTGCGTCTCCGACGTCGCGGACGAGCGCTGGAGGTTGGAGTTCGAGCTGCGCGGCACGGGGGGCTCGCACGAGCTGACCGTCACCGAGTCCATGCCCGCGCGCTTCGTGGAGGCCAAGGACAACATCGAGCGCGTCTACGGGAACAAGCCGCTGCCGTTGGGGCCCAAGGACGTGAAGCAGTTGGGGCGGACGTTGGAGAAGGCGCTGGGACCGCGCGAGACGTGGCGGGTGCCGGTGCTGCGCGAGATGTGGAGCACGCTGTACGCGGGCGCGAGCAAGCGACGACGCACCGAGGACCACGAGCGCGTCTTCTACAGCCTCACGGGCTTCACGCTGCGCCCGGGCTTCGGGTATCCGCTGGACGGCTGGCGCGCGGAGCAGACCTTCAGCCTGTTCGACGCGCTGGTGCAGCACCACACGGACAAGGCGGTGTGGACGGAGTTCTGGGTGATGTGGCGGCGCATCGCCGGTGGGCTGACGGAGGCGCAGCAGCAGAAGCTCTACGCGTACCTGCAGCCGCACCTGTCGCGGAAGGTGCCCCCGAACGCGCCCGCCGCTGGGAAGCTCAAGGGCATCCAGCCCGAGGGGTTGGAGGAGATGGTGCGCACGGCCGCCTCGCTGGAGCACCTGTCGCCCGGGGACAAGGCGGAGGTGGGCCGGTGGATCGCCGAGCGGCTGCAGGCCGAGGCGAAGTCCGGTGGCCCGTGGGCGTGGTCCCTGGGACGGCTGGGCGCGCGGGTGCCGCTCTACGGCAGCAGCCACAAGGTCGTGGACGTGGAGACGGCCGAGGCGTGGCTGACGCTCCTGCTGGAGCTGGACCTGCGCAAGATCGACGGTGCGCCGTTCGCGGCGGCGCAGCTCGCGCGGCTCACCGGAGACAGGACGCGGGACGTGGACCCGGGCTTGCGCGAGCGCGCGGCCCAGGCGCTCGTCGCAGCCAAGGCTTCCGAGACGTGGGTGCGCATGGTGCGTGAAGTCGTCGCGCTGGAGGCGGCGGACGAGGCGCGCGCGCTCGGCGACACGCTGCCCGCGGGACTCCGACTGTCCTGAGCGGCGAGGTGGCTCCACGGGCACCGAGCCCCGTGCGAGCCGAAAGGACTCCCTCACGGGTCGGTGCGGGGCACGCGACCTCGTGGGAGTCCTCGCTGGAGCCTCGACGGGGCGATCAGCCCCGGATGTCCGGGAGCACGTCGGACGAGGCGGGCTCGTCGACCTCCTTGGGCGCGGCACGCTCGACGACCTGGAGCACCGGCGTCGGCTCCGAAGGCGCGGCGGCCTCGCCCTTGCCCGCCTTGGGCTTCTTGGTCCCCGCGCCCGAGCGGCATGTGCGGCACCAGGGCTGGTTCCGGATGGCACCGTCCGCCATCTTCCGCAGCCCGAACTGGGCCAGCGGCTTCAGCGTACGGCACTTGATGCACATCAACGAGATGAGGACCTCGTGACCATCCGCGTCGTAGACGGCGGACTTGCGCCGCTTGCGCGGCTGCGGCTGCCCCGGTTCACGCGGCTTCGCCTTCTCCGGCGGAGGCGTCATCATCGGGGTCACTTTGTAGAGCATGTCAGTCCCTCCCGCTCTCGGGGGCCCTCGCACGCAGTCCCTGATGGGGCCACCTCGGCACGGGCACTCGCGAGCCATAGAGTAAGGTGCCTTCCCTCCGTTGAAAACTGATCCCAGGCCGAAAATTCGGCCCGGGAGCGTTTTCATCGAAGTTTCCAAGGGTTGGACGGCCCCGTTCACTCCCAGCGGATCAACCCCCGGGCGAATTTTCAGCCCTGGCTCCCTCAACGCGAGGCGGTGGGACACGCCTCCGCGACACCGCTGTAGCGCACCCGCCCCAGAGCGGGCGTGGGCAGGACACCCCCATGGGAGCGGCCGTAGGCGATCAACGCCTCGCGCAGGTCCATTCCCTGGAACGGGGCCAGCTCCGCGCGCTCGGGAGGCAGCGGCCGCGTCACGCCCTCCACCCCGTCCCCACCCCGCGCGAGGAAGTCCGGCACCGCCACCCGGTAGCGCTTCTCGGCGACCAGGGGTTTTCCGCCCTCCAGCGTGACGGACAGGAGCCGCCCCGGCCCCAGGCAGCGCGCCAGCGTCAGCTCCAGCCCGGACACCGCGAACACCGCGCCCCGGTCCACGCCGTGCGCCAGCTTCAAGAGGAGCTCCAGCTCCGCGCCGGTGAGCGTCAGCACCGCCACCGTGTTGTCGAAGGGCAGCGCCTGGTAGACGTGGCCGAAGGACAGCACCCCACCCGGCAGGTCCGCGCGGATGCCACCGGGGTTCATCACCGCGGCGTCCGCGCCCACCGCCTCGCGCAGCGCGTCCGCGACGACGTTGCCCAGCGCCCCCTCCTCCGTGAAGCCCCGGGCCAGCGGCGACGCACAGGACACACCCGCTTGCCGCCGCTGCGCCGCGTCCACCTGCGCCAGCGTGGGCGCGAGCAGCGCCTCCACGTCCGAATCCGGGCGCACCTCGGCGCCCAGGAACCTCGACGGCACCAGCGTCACCTCGGCGCGCTCGCGCAGCCGCCGGCCATCACAGTCCCCATGGACCGCGTCCACCTGCGAGCACAGGGGAATCGCCGCCTGGATGCGGGTGAGCGACGGCTCCACGCGTCGGCGGACGGGGTCGACGAACAGCTCCACCACGCCCACCGAGCGCGCCAGCCCCGTCGTCTCGATGACGGGCACGCCCTGGATGAAGTGGCCCATCACCTGGTGCGTGTGCCCCGCGACCACCGCGTCCAGCGTGCCCGGTGGCAGCGCGGCCAGCATGTCGACAATCTCCGCGTCGCCGCGCTCGCAGCTCGACGTGTCGCGCGGGTTCGACAGGTCCGGGCAGTGCCCGCCCGCGTGCGCCACCGCCACCACCACGTCGGCGCCGCGCGCGCGCAGGGAGCGCGACGCCTCCAGCGCCGAGGACGCCAGGGGCAGAAAGCGCAGTGAGCCGACGTTGGCGGGGTTGGTGACGCTCGGCGTGGACTCCGTGGTGAGCCCCAGCACGCCCACGCGCACGCCCTTCACGGTGAGCAGGTGCGTGCCGTCGTTGCCGAGCCACGCGGGCGTCCTGCCCGTGGCCGCGTCGCGGAGATTGGCGGACAGCATGGGGAAGCGCGCCTGCTTCACCCGGGCCTTCAGCGCGCCGAGCGGATCCTCTCCCGGAGTCAGCGCCATGGGCGAGGCGCCCACCGGGCCGTAGTCGAACTCGTGGTTGCCGATGGCCGCCGCCGTGAAGCCCAGGTGGTTGTAGACGTCCACCACCACGGCGCCCTCGGTGAGGTTGGAGGCCAGCGTCCCCTGGAAGAGGTCGCCACCATCCAGCAGCAGCACGCCGCCCGGATTGTCCGCGCGCAGTCGGGCGACGTATGCGGCGAGGGTGGCCGCGCCGCCCTCCTCCACCACGCGCCCGTCGGAGAGCCGCGTGCGGTGCGGCTCCACGTTGCCATGGAAGTCGTTGAGGCCCACCAGGGTGAGCCGCACGGGCTCGGCCGGGGACGCGGCGGGCGTCGGGGTGGCGGGCGTGCCGGCGCAGGCGGCGGCACAGGTCGCGAGCGCGACGAGGAAGGGACGCGGTGAACGCATGAGCGTCCGCACTTCACCCCGCCGCGCGCCGTGATTCAACCGCGCTTCAGCGCTCGCGGCGACGTCGCACCGACAGGCCCAGGGCCAGCAGCCCGAGCACCACGCTGCCAGGCACCGACGCGGTGGCGCACGAGCAACCCGACCCGTCGTCCGCCTCGGGGAAGCCCCCCCCTCCCGGGATGCCCGGCCCGGGCCCACCGCCCCCACCTCCACCGCCGTCCGAGCCCGCGTCGGAGCCGCCATCCGTGCCGCCGTCCCCCTGCGAGGGACGCGTGTCGATGCGCAAGGGCGGCGTGAAGGCCTGCGCCACCTTGTCCCAACCCACCAGCTTCAGGTTCTGCTGGTTGCTGTTGTCGGAGTCCTGCGCGACGAACAGGCCATCGAGGAACTCGGGACCCACCGGCTGCGCGGACACGGCCAGCGCGAACGGCGACTCCACCGCGCCGATGCCGCCATCCCCCGCCACCATCTGGAACGAGCCCAGGAACGCGTACGTGCGGCGGTCCAGCACGCCGAACGAGTTGGAGGTCGTGTCCGCCGCCAGCAGGTAGCCCTGCGCGTTGGCGCCACGGTAGAGCGCGAGCCGGCTGACGGAGCCCGACAGGTTGCGGCCCGTGCCCGTCAGCGAGGCCACCTCGGTGCGGCTGGTCCCCCCGTTGGGCTCCGCGTTGTAGCGCCAGATGGCCACGCCGGACTGGACCACGTACACGTAGCCCAGCTCCTCGTCCGCCACGAGCCCGGTGATGGCGCCGCCCACATCCAGCGCGTCGCGCGCCAGCGTGGCCGACATCCCACCGTCCTCACCGGACAACTCGAACTGCAGGAGCGAACCGGACGGGTTGCCCGCGAACACATAGAACCGACCGGAGGAGGGGCTGCGATAGAGCGCCACGCTGTTGAACTGCGTGCTGTTGTTGACGAGCGGCGCCACGTTGATGCGCTCCACCTTGTTCGTCGCCCGCCGCCCATCCACCCGGTAGGCCGACAACCCGTTGACGCTGTTCGCCGTCACCGCGAGCGACAGGGTGTCGTTGCCCAGACGGAAGCCGTCACGCAGGGAGATGCCCAGCGTGGGCCCATCGAAGTCCGACTCCACCTGTTGACCATTCAACCCGAAGGTGAAGAGTCCGGAGTTGGCATTGTCATACGCCGTCAAGAGCAGGCTGTCGGCGCCCCCGTCCGCGCTGCCCACCCAGATGGCGACGTCGCGCAGGTTCGCCCCGCTGGCCCCGGGGTCCGGGGTCGTCTGACGGACAGGGGACACCCGCACGGGCTGGGCGAAGGCGGCCGCTCCGCTGAGGAACGCCGCCAGGGCGAGGATGAGAGGGTGACGCATGACCGGGCTCCAGGCAGGTGGGTCCGCCGTAACTTCGCACGCGGAGGATGCCTTTCAAGTGCGAAGGCTTCGGGAACGGTTGGCTCCAGCCAACCGTGTCGAGTACAAAGTGCGTCTTCCAGCCAACAGCGAAAAGACCATGGCGACCAAGCGCGCACTCATTACGGGCATCACGGGGCAGGACGGCAGCTATCTGGCGGAGCTGCTCCTTTCGAAGGGCTACGAGGTGCACGGAATGGTGCGCCGCTCCTCCGAGGAGAAGTTCGAGCGCATCCAGCACCTGCACGGGAAGATCCAGCTCCACCAGGGTGACCTGCTGGACCAGTTCTCGCTCGCGGCGCTGCTGAACCTGGTCAAGCCGGACGAGGTCTACAACCTGGCGGCGCAGTCGTTCGTACCCACCAGTTGGAACCAGCCGGTGCTCACCGGTGAGTTCACCGCGCTGGGCGTGACGAAGATGCTGGAGGCCATCCGCCACACGCGCCCGCAGGTGCGCTTCTACCAGGCGTCCTCGAGCGAGATGTTCGGCAAGGTGCTGGAGGTGCCGCAGACGGAGGACACGCCCTTCTACCCGCGCAGCCCGTACGGCGTGGCCAAGGCGTACGGCCACCACATCACCGTGAACTACCGCGAGTCGTTCGGCCTGTTCGCGGTCAGCGGCATCCTCTTCAACCACGAGTCGCCGCGCCGGGGCCTGGAGTTCGTCACGCGCAAGGTCACGTACAACGTGGCGCGCATCAAGCACGGCCTCCAGGAGAAGCTGCCCATGGGCAACCTGGACGCCAAGCGCGACTGGGGCTTCGCGGGTGACTACGTGGAGGCCATGTGGCTGATGCTCCAGCAGGAGAAGCCGGCCGACTACGTGGTGGCCACCAACGAGACGCACACGGTGCGGGAGCTGGTGGAGATTGCCTTCGCGCGCGTGGGCCTGGACTGGCAGAAGCACGTCTTCATCGACCCGGCCTTCGTGCGCCCGGCCGAGGTGGACCTGCTCATCGGTGACCCGGCCAAGGCCAAGAAGGAGCTGGGCTGGGAGCCCAAGGTGCGCTTCAAGCAGTTGGTGGAGATGATGGTGGACGCGGACCTGGAGCGCGTGAAGGCGGGGCAGCGGTAGATGCGCATTCTCGTCACGGGAGCGGATGGGTTCGTCGGCAGGCATCTGTGCGCGCTGTTGCGCGCCTGCGGCGATGAGGTGGTGGAGGCCCACGGGCCCCGCGGCGAGGGTGTGAGCAGCAGCGCCCTGCATTTCGACGTGGCCAACGAGGCCGCCGTGAAGGCGGCCGTCGCCGAGGCCCGGCCCGAAGGCGTCATCCACCTGGCCGGCTTCAGCTCGGTGGCCAAGAGCCACCACAACCCCTCGCGCGTGTTCGCGGTGAACACGATGGGGGTGGTGAACCTCCTGACGGCGCTGCGCGAGAACGCGCCGAAGACGCGCGTGGTGCTCGTGGGCTCAGGCGAGGTGTACGGCCCGGTGCCGGAGGGCACGCGCGCCCCCGAGAGCACGCCCGCCGTTCCGCTGAGCCCCTACGCGGCCTCCAAGTCCGCGGCGGAGCTGGCCGGCGTGCAGTTCCACCGCAGCTACGGGCTGGAGGTGATGATGGCCCGGCCCTTCAACCACCTGGGCGCGGGGCAGGACCCGACCTTCGTGGTGCCCTCGTTCGCCTCGCAGATTCGCGCCATCGGCCTGGGCACGGTGGACCCGGTGCTGCGCACGGGCAACCTGGACGCGGTGCGGGACTTCTCGCACGTGCGTGACGTGGTGGAGGCCTACCGGCTGCTGCTCGACAAGGGCGAGCCCGGGCAGGCGTACAACATCTGCTCCGGCGAGGGCCGCACCATCCGCAGCCTGCTGGAGGAGATGCTCCTGCTGGCCGGCGTGGACGCGCGCATCGAGTTGGATCCGGCGCGCCTGCGCCCCTCCGACATCCCCAGCCTCGTCGGCTCGCCCGACAAGCTGCGCGCGCTGGGTTGGGCGCCCAAGCTGACCGTGACGGACGCGCTGCGCGACGTGCTCGGTCCCAAGGTGCCCGGCGCCCAGCGCGCCTGAGTCCTCCCCGAGACGCCTGTCAGGATGCCGGGCCCCTGGTCGTTGGTGTAAAACCAACACGAACCAGGAGGCTCGGCATGGCAGGCACGCGGCGGCAGGACAGGTTCACCTTCTTCTGGACCCAGGAGTCCCCGTTCTCGCAGTGGCATCCCTGTGAGTTCCTGGTGGAGGGGGCCCGCTACAACTGCATGGAGCAGTACATGATGGCGGGCAAGGCGCGCCTCTTCGCGGATGAAGAGATGCTCGCGCGCATCATGGCGTCCGCGTCTCCCAAGTCGCAGAAGGCGCTGGGCCGCAAGGTGCGCGGCTTCGTGGAGGAGACGTGGGTGAAGGAGCGCGAGCGCATCATCTACGAGGGCAACCGCGCGAAGTTCACGCAGAATGCCGCGCTGCTGGAGGTGCTGCTCGCGAGCCAGGGCACGGAGCTGGTGGAGGCCAGTCCCATGGACCGCATCTGGGGCGTGGGGCTCGGCATGGATGACGCGCGCATCATGGACCCGTCCCAGTGGCGTGGGCTGAACCTGCTGGGCAAGGTGCTGACGCGCCTGAGGGATGACCTCATCGCGCAGGGTGTGGTGGCTCGCTAGCGCTCCACATGGGCCCAGGCCTCCAGCCGCCTGTCCAGGGCGGTGAGGGTCCACAGGTCCGCGGGATTGTCGGAGCGCACCGCGTCCAGGGCCGCTCTCAACGGAGCCCTGGCGCGCGCCTCGCCCCACTCGGACAACACGCGCAGCGCCATCAACGAGGGCTGACGCGAGAGCAGTCCGAGCAGTTCCTCCACCACGCGAGGGCTGCGCTCGTCGGCGAGACGCTGCACCGACTCGTGTCGCTCCTCCGGTGTCGAAGCGGTGTCCCTCAGTCGCTCCGCGAGCGCGTGGAAGCGGGCCTCGTCCAGCAGCTTGCGCGGGCCCGGCGTGTCCCAGTGCTCCACCGTGACGCTCGTGCGCGCGAACGCGACACACTCGCGGCGCAGGCCGTCGTCGTCGAACAGACCCATGAGGCGCTCGGGCGCGGGCCGCCCGCCCACGAGCAGCCCCGCCGCGCGCTCCGCCAGCCCGTCCGCGACGCCAAGCAGGTGCACCCGAATCACCGTGGCCTCCGCGTCGGCGCGGACCTCGACGGGCACCCGCTCCGACTTGAGGAACACCTCGGCGAGGCCGCGCTGGGACACGTACCAGCGATACTCCAGCCACACCGCGCTCGGACGCTCGACGAAGCGCGCGTCCTCGGCCTCGACGAGCCGGGGCGCGCCTTCCGCCACGCCGCCGAAGCAGCGCTCCAACAGCGCCAGGGCCTCGGTGAGCTTCATGTCGCGTCCACGCGCATCAGGCCGGCGCTCCCGCTCAGAACGAGTACGGCACGGGCGCGGACACGCCGAGCAGCGACAGGTCCACCGTGCCGCGCGTGTTGCTCTGGCCGGACTGCGCCTGGGCGATGGGGCTCACGTCGAAGCGGAGCTCGGCGAACTTCATGGCCTTGCAGCGGTCCCCATGGCCATCGTGAATCAGGACCAGGTTCGCCACCGGCGTGGCCCCGGCCTTCGACTGGAGCTGCCCGTCCCAGGCCAGCTCGTACGTGTGCTCGGCGCAGCCGCCCCCGTGCGCGACGTTGAGCGTCAGCACGTTGCCTTCGAGCTTCGCGTTCTCGATGTTGATGGGGTCCTGGGGCTGAGGGTCCGCCTTCACCACGAGCGGCGTGGCGTCGGTCCGATTCGCCGGGGACGCCCCCTCTTCCGCGGGCGTCTCCGTCTCCGGAATGGCCACCGCGTCCTGGGGCACCGCCGGCTCCGCGGGCTCCTGCCGCGTGGACTTGCTCGCACAGCCGATGAGAAGACCGCTCAACACGAGGCCACTCCACATGAGCTTCCGCATCCGCATCCTCCCGTCACGACTCCTCGGCGGAGCCCGATTGCCCGCCGACCCGACACACGCTTGCGAGCCTCAGCGTCGGAGCGCGGCCTCGTAGGCCGCCAGCGTCCCCTCGGCCGTCCGTTTCCAGGTGAACTCCGCGGCCCGCGCGCGGCCCCGCTCCGCGAAGGCCCGCCGCTCCTCGGGGGAGCGCAGGAGCCGGTGGATGGACTCGGCGAGCCCCTCCGCGTCGTCCGGGCGCACCGCCAGCGCCGCGTCGCCGCAGACCTCCGGCAGCGAGCCCGCCGTCGAGACGATGGCGGGGGTGCCCAACCGCATCGCCTCCAACGGAGGCAGGCCGAAGCCCTCGTAGCGCGAGGGGAAGACGAACAGCGCCGCGCGCCGCATCAGCTCGTAGAACACGGGCTCGGCCTGATAGCCGAGCGGACGGATGTCGTGCCCTTCCGCGCGCAGCCGCGCGATGCGGGACTCCACGCGGCCGGAGCCGAACCAGCTCTGCCCCGCGAGCACGAGCGACGCGGGCCGCCCCTGCGCGCGCAGCCGCTCCATCGCATCCAGCACCAGGTTCACGTTCTTGCGGACATCGAGCGAGCCCGCGTAGAGCACGTAGTCCCTGGGCAGCGCGAGCGAGCGCAGGTAGTCCGCGCTGGTCGCGTCCAGCACGGGCGCGTTCACGTGGTCCACGCCGATGGGGACCACCACCGCGCGCGAGGCGACCTCGGGGAAGCGCTCCAGCAGGTCATCGCGCGTGCGCGCGCTGATGCACAGCACCTGGTCCGCCAGCAGCAGGCTGCGCGACAACCACAGCCGGAACTGCCACCGGAACTTCGCGGACACGGTGTCCGGCATGATGAGCGGAATCAGGTCCAGCACCGTGAGCACGTAGGCGGTGCCGGGCACGCGCGTCAGGGGCAGGTTGAAGTTGCCCAGCGCGTGGTAGAGCGCGGGCCGCGAACGCTCGAGCAGCTTGGGCAGCCGGGCGAGCGTCCAGGCGGTGCGGCCGCCGTTGCCCCTCGGATGGTCGCCGGAGTCGCGCGCGCCCAGCTTCTCCAGCGAGACGCCTCGGGCCTCGAGCGCGCCAGCGAGACAGCGGGTGTACAGGCCGATGCCGGTGGTGGGCTCATCCCAGAGCGTGGCGTCGAAAGCGATGGAGCCGATGGACACGGGGCGCCTCATAGCACGGCCGTGTGATAGGCAGGGCGCGCATGGCGATCCACCAGTTGATAGCGAGCTTCGTGCCCGGCGACGCCACCGGGCAGGCCGCGCTGCACCTCCAGCTCCTCCTGCGCCGACTGGGCGTATGGGGCGGCCTGTACGCCGACGAGGTGGGCGCGGGCCTGGAAGGGCTGGCGAGCCCCGCCTCCGAGCTGAAGCCGGCGCCGGATGACCTGGTGCTGTACCACCACGGCATCGCCTCGCCGCTGAGCAGTCGCCTGATGCACCTGCCCTGTCGCAAGGGGCTCGTCTTCCACAACATCAGCCCCGCGCGCTTCTACACGGGCCTGTCGCTGGAGAACGCGCTGCTCGCCGGACGTGCGCAGCTGGCCGCCATGGCGCCCTTCGTGGACGTGGCCATCGGCGTGTCGGACTACAACGCCGCGGAGCTGCGCGTCGCGGGCTATCGCAACGTCCACACGGTGCCGTTGCTCATCGAGCCGGAGCGCTTCGGGCCCGACCGCGCCGACGCGAAGCTCCTGAGCAGGCTGGCGGGCCCGGGGCCGGTGCTGCTCGGTGTCAGCCGGGTGATGCCGCACAAGCGCTTCGAGGACCTCATCGCCCTGCACCGCGAGGTATTGCGGCTGCGGCCCCAGGCGCGGCTGTTGATGGTCGGCGGCTATGAGCCGGGCAGCCGCTACTTCCGCTCGCTCGAGAAGCAGGCCAAGGGGCTGAGCGGGGTGAGCTTCCTGGGGCGGCTGAGCCACGCGGAGCTGGTGGCCGCGTACCGCTCCGCGTCCGTGTTCGTGTCGATGAGCGAGCACGAGGGCTTCGGGGTTCCGCTCATCGAGGCCATGGCGTCGGACGTGCCCGTGCTGGCGTACGGCGCCGCCGCGGTGCCGGAGACGCTGGGCGGCGCGGGCATCGCGTTCGACCAGAAGCGCTTCGCCTTCCTCGCGGAGCTGGCGGTGGACCTGAGCGAGGACCTCTCCCTGCGTGAGCCCGTCATCGCGGGCCAGCGTCGAAGGCTGGAGCACTTCTCCGCGCCCTCGGTGCAGCGCGCGCTGTCCCGAGCGCTGGAGCCCTACCTGCCGGCGCCGCGAGTCCGTCGGGCGGCGCCGAAGCGGCCCCGGGTGGCGGTGGTGGTGCAGCGGTACGGCGAGGTGACGGGCGGCGCGGAGATGCTGGCCGCGCAGGTGGCCGAGCGGCTCACGCCGCACTGGGACCTCACGGTGCTGACCACGTGCGCGAAGAACCACCTGTCCTGGGAGAATCACTTCCCCGCGGGACCGGACCGGGTGCGCGGCGTGGACGTGCTGCGCTTCCCCGTCACGCGCGTGCGCAACATCCGGGGCTTCAACGGGCTGTCGCGCAAGCTCTTCGACAAGAGCAACGAGCGGCTGCGCGAGGAGCAGTGGGTGGCCGAGCAAGGCCCCCTGGCCCCAGGGCTGCTCCACCACCTGGCCTCCACGCGCGACGCGTATGACGGCTACCTGTTCTTCACGTACCTGTATGCGCCCACGGTGTGGGGCATGCCGCTGGTGGCGGACCGCTCGCTGCTCGTGCCCACCACGCATGACGAGGCGCCCATCCGCTTCGATGCGTACCGCGACGTCTTCGAGCTTCCCCGCGCGCTGCTGTGCCTGACGCCGGAGGAGCTGACCATCATCGAGAAGTACTTCCCGAACCACGCGAGGACACGCGTGGTGGGCGTGGGCGTGGAGCGGCCCTCGGCGGACGGAGCGCGCTTCCGACAGAAGCACGGCGTGCACCGCGACTACCTCCTGTATGTGGGCCGTCAGGAGCCGGGCAAGGGTGTCCCCGAGCTGCTCGAGTTCCATCAGGCCTTGAAGCACCGGTACGCGGACGCGCCGGACCTGGTGCTCGCGGGGGACGCGCACATGTCCCTGGAGGGCGATGGCGTGCGCTATCTGGGGCGCATCCCCGAGCAGGACAAGCACGACGCGCTGGCCGGAGCGCTGGCGGTGGTGGTGCCGTCGCGCTACGAGAGCCTGTCGCTCCTGACGCTGGAGGCGTTCGCGCAAGGCACGCCGGTATTGGTGAACGGGCGCTCGGACGTGCTGGTGGGACAGGTGGAGCGCAGCGGCGCGGGGCGCGCCTATACGGACCTGGCGTCGTTCATCCAGGGGCTGCGCGAGGTGGGCGAGGCGCGCAAGGCGCTGGGGGCGAAGGGGCTGGCGTACGTGAAGAAGCAGGGATGGCCGCAGGTGGTGGCCACCTACCGGGACGAGCTGCAACGCATCCTCGAGGAGAAGCACCGATGAAGCTGCTGGGACGCGACATTCCCGCGCGGGAGCTGCTGGCCCGCATCGAGGAGCGCCTGCGAACGCGCGGGCTGCCCACCTCCGAGCCGGTGGAGGTGCCCGCCGAGGGCGTGGAGCCCCGGCTGGAGCCGCTGACGTTCAACCTGCACGCGCTCGAGGAGAACGCCGACGCGACACGCGCGCTGCCGCTGCAGACGCACCGGGGCGGCGTGGGGCAGCTCGTCGTGGTGGCGAAGTGGGCGTTCCGCAAGTCGTGCCAGGTGTTCATCAACGAGGCCCTGGGACGGCAGCGCGTGTTCAACGGGCACGTGCGTGACTCGTACGCCCAGCTCTCCGCGGAGGTCCTCCGACTGCGCCGCGAGGTGGAGCAACTGCGCGCGCGACAGGCGAGCCCCCCGGTCGAGGAGTCGCGAGGCCCAGTGACGTCGGGTACTCCGGAAACGGCGGCACGCCCCTCGCTGACGAGGAGCACGTCCAGGACGGAGAGACAGGGGTCACACGCGCCGACGAGCGTCGAGCCGCCTGCTCCACGGCCTCCGCGCGCCGCCGGAACGGCGCACACCGACGCGGGGCCGGGCGCGGACAAGGTCATGCAGCAGAAGGGGACTTCGACCTCGCGGAGTCACGAAGCGAAACAGGGTCGTGAGGCGACGTCGTCGCAGGACGGGCATGGCGCACGGAGCACGCCGCGCGATGCCGCGGAGGTACTGCCCAAGCCTCGCACCACCAGGACGGAGACCGTGACGTCGGCGAAGGAGCAGACGCCACCGACCGACAAGTCGGCCCGCCCCAAGGATGGCGCGAAGTCCCGTCGCCCCAAGCGACGCCGATAGAGCACCTCGCTCCATGGGATTCCTGGGGCAGCGCGAAGCCTCGCCGCCCCATGCGAGGTCACCGCGCTCCTGGCGGCTCCCAGAGCGCGCCGAGCCCTCCGGTCCAAGCGGCGCCGCCAGGACACAGCGCGGCGCCAGGCCCCGCCACTCCCCGCGGTGCTGTGGAGCCACGGCGCGCCTCGAGTGACTCGAAGCAGCATCCGCGCCAACCTGGTGCACCTCGCTCACCGGGCGAGGAGCCTCCATCGGCGTCGCGCGACGGCCCGTCCGGAGGCCATGAGCGATACAGCAACCCCGTTGCGATTCCCGCTTCGCCCAAGCACGGAGTCCGGAGGGCCTCCTGAAGTACCGGCCCACACGCCCGCCCCCCTCGCGTTGACGCCCCTGCCCCACCGTGCTCAAACCGGCGCGTGGGAGCTCCGTCCATCAGCGTCGTCATCCCCGCGTACAACGAGGGGCAGCGCCTGCCTCGCTTCGTGGCGTCGCTCACCCACGTCGCCCTTGGGCAGCCGACGCCACGGGTGGAGTTCCTCGTCGTCGACGACGGCAGCGCGCCCGAGCACGCCACCCTTCAGCGAGCCAGCGTCGAGCAGGCCCAGGCCCGGCTCTCCGCCGCGGGCTCGCACCACCGCTTCACCTACGTCGCCGCGCCTCGCAATGGCGGCAAGGGCTCCGCCATCCGGCTCGGCTGGCGCCATGCCTCCACTGACTCCACCTGGCTCGCGTTCCTGGACGCGGACGGCGCCATCAGCGCGGACGAGCTCTTCCGACTGGTCCGCCTGTCCGACGCCCCCGAAGCCCAGGCCGTGGATGTCCTCGCCGGCTCACGCATCCTCATGGCCGGCCGCCGCGTGGTGCGAAACCTGGGCCGGCACCTGCAGGGCCGCATCTTCGCCACGCTGACGGACATGAACTTCGGCCTGCACTTCTACGACACGCAATGTGGCGTGAAGCTCATCCGCGCCCGCGTGCTGCACCCGCTCCTCGACGTGCTGCGCGAGGAGCGCTGGCTGCTCGACGTGGAGCTGCTCGCCCTCCTCAAGCGCCAGGGCGCCCGCTGCCTGGAGGTCCCCATCGACTGGGAGGACTTCGGCGGCTCCAAGGTCATCCCCGGGCTCGACGCGGCCCGCATGTTCTGGGGGCTGTTCAAGCTCCGCCGCCGACTGGACCACCTCACCCTCCCCGCTCCGGGCTCGCGCGAACCACTCCCCGCGAACCTGCCCCCCACTGATACCCGGTGACAGCCGCAGCGGAATGGCCGGGCCCCGGGTGCGATACGCCCTCCCCAGGGCGACATGTCGGAGGGGTACGGAGCACCCTCTCCCGAAGGGCGAGCGACCAGCGGGCCGTCCGAGTCACCCGCCCCTCGTCGGGCCAACCCATTGGCCTCATTCCAACCCACGAGCGTCCCGGTGCGGGCCGCTCAAGCCCTGGCGCATCCTGCCGACGGCCCCGACCTGTCCCGGAGGCCAGCAGATGGAGGGCGGCTGATGTCCGCCCTTCGCGTTACAACCCCAGGGAAGCCACTTGCTCCCATCGCCCGGTTTCACGCGGCGTCGCGAGGCCGCTTGCTTTCCGGGCGGCTCACCGCGAAATAGGCCCCGCACGCGAGCCGTTGCTCCGGGTTCCTCCTACACCTTCAGTGATATGCGCGCCCTGACCGACCTGCCCAATGACCCTGGCCCCTCCCTCCAACTGGGCCTGCCGGGCTTCACCTTCGAGGACCTCTACCGCCCGCGCGGCCTGCGCCGGCTGGCCCAGAGCTTCGACGCACGGCTCGCCGAGGACGAGCCGGAGCTGTTCCAGGCGTTCGACGCCTATCGCAAGTCCCAGGGCAAGAGCCTCACCGGCCCCGCCGAGTCCGACCTGCTGGTGCGCGTGGCCCGCCACATGTCGCGCTTCGTGGCCCGGCTCTTCCGCGTCGAGTCCGAGCTCGACAGGCTGATGGGCCACCTCAAGGGGGAGCTGCCCCTCTTCGACTTCAAGCGCGAGTTCATCACGCGCCGCGTCTTCAAGAAGGGCGCCCCGGACCGCCCGACGCTGGCCGAGTTCCCCTCGCTGGACGGCCGCATGCGGCGGATGCTCCAGCTGGGCTTCCCGGAGGCGCTCTCCACCGGCGACTTCGAGCGAGGGCTCGCCGAGTCCGTCCTCAGCCTGATGGAGCTCGAGCGCCTGTTCTCCGGCAACCTCCCCGCCGAGCAGCAGGAGAAGGCCCCTGCCCTGCGCGAGCGCTGGACGGCCCTGCGCGCAGCGCTCGTGGCGACCCCGGAGGGCCGCGAGGCGTTCGGCTCCAGCCTCGTCACGCAAGGCGATGACGCCGCGGAGCTGCAGGCCGTGCGCGCCCTGCTGTCGCTGGCGGACCGCTGGACGTACGCGCGCGCGCTGCACCCGGAGACCAAGGACCAGTTCCACACGTGGCCCACCCACCGCGTGCCCAAGCCGCTGGTGTTCGACCAGCTGGTGCACCTGCAGCGTCCGGACGCCGAGCTGCCCGAGGCCACCGAGGGCCTGGAGCACCACCTGCGCCACCGCGACGGCTTCAAGCTCACCGACCGCCGGGGCACCCAGCGCGACGTGATGAACGAGGTGGACTACTGCGTGCTCTGCCACGAGCGCCAGAAGGACTCCTGCTCCACGGGCTTCCCCGCCAAGGACAAGGTCGCCGAGGGTCACAGCTACAAGAAGAACCCCCTGGGCATCCCCCTCACGGGCTGTCCCCTGGACGAGCGCATCTCCGAGGCCCACCTGCTCAAGCGCGAGGGCAACTCGCTGGCGGCGCTGGCCATGGTGACGCTGGACAACCCGATGTGCCCGGGCACCGGCCACCGCATCTGCAACGACTGCATGAAGGCCTGCATCTTCCAGAAGCAGGAGCCGGTGAACATCCCCCTGGCGGAGACGGCCGCGCTGACGGACGTGCTGGACCTGCCCTGGGGCTTCGAAATCTACGGCCTGCTCACGCGCTGGAACCCGCTCAACGTGCGCCGGCCGTACGCGCTGCCCTACGTGGGCCGCAACGTCATGGTCGTGGGCCTGGGCCCCGCCGGCTACACGCTGTCGCACTACCTGCTCAACGAGGGCTTCGGCGTCACGGGCGTGGACGGCCTCAAGATCGAACCGTTCTCCGACGAGTTGGTGGGCCGCAACGGCCACGCGCTCACGCCCATCCGCGACTGGCGCTCGCTGACGCGCGAGCTGGACGAGCGCGTGCTCGAGGGCTTCGGCGGCGTGTCCGAGTACGGAATCACCGTGCGCTGGGACAAGAACTTCCTCACGCTCATTCACCTGACGCTGGCCCGGCGCGAGGGCTTCCGCATCCACGGCGGCGTGCGCTTCGGTGGCACGCTCACCATCGAGGACGCGTGGGAGCTGGGCTTCGACCACGTCGCCATCGCCGCCGGCGCCGGGCGCCCCACCATCATCGGGATGAAGAACAACCTCATCCGGGGCATCCGCAAGGCGAGCGACTTCCTCATGGCGCTGCAGCTCACCGGCGCCTTCAAGAAGGACTCGCTGGCCAACCTCCAGGTGCAGCTGCCCGCCATCGTCATCGGCGGCGGCCTCACCGGCGTCGACACCGCCACGGAGCTGATGGCGTACTACCCGGTGCAGGTGGAGAAGGCGCTCGCGCGCCACGAGAAGCTCGCCGCGGAGCTGGGCGAGGAGGCCGTCTTCGCGCGGCTGGACGCCGAGGAGCGCGCCACCTACCAGACCTTCCTCGAGCACGGCCGCGCGGTGCGCGCCGAGCGTGAGCGCGCGAAGGCCGAGGGCGGCACGCCCGACTTCATCAAGCTGGTGCGCGCCTGGGGCGGCGTCAGCCTGGCCTACCGCCGCAGCCTCACCGAGTCCCCCGCCTACCGCCTCAACCACGAGGAGGTGACGAAGGCGCTGGAGGAGGGCATCCGCTTCATCGAGCGGATGAGCCCCGTGGAGGCCATTCCGGACGCGACGGGCGCGGTGCGCGCGCTGCGCTTCGAGCGCATGGTGACCGTCGACGGCAAGCTCAAGGGCAGCGGCCAGTTCTTCGAGCTGCCCGCGCGCACGGTGTGCGTGGCCGCCGGCACCTCGCCCAACGTCACCTACGAGCGCGAGTACCCGGGCACCTTCCAGCTCGACGAGGGCGGCGACTACTTCCAGGGCCACTCCCTGGTGGAGACGGCGGACGGCTTCACGCTCGAGCGCGTGGAGGCCAGCGAGGACCTGGACGCCAAGGTGGGCTTCTTCACGTCGTACGCGAAGGACGGCCACTTCATCTCCTTCTACGGCGACAACCACCCCACCTACGCGGGCAACGTGGTGAAGGCCATGGCCAGCGCGAAGGACGGCTACGGTGAGGTGGCCCGCCTGTACGCGAAGGAGGTGGCCGCGCTCGACTTCGACGACGAGGTGGCCCAGGCCCGCCGTGACGAGCAGCGCGCCGCGCACTTCGCGAAGCTGGACGCCGCGTTCAACGCCACCATCGTCGCCGTCAAGCGCCTTACCCCGACCATCGTGGAGGTGGTGGTGAAGGCGCCCTACGCGGCCAGCCACTTCCAGCCCGGCCAGTTCTACCGGCTCCAGAACTTCGAGCGGAACGCGCCCGTGGTGGACGGCATGCGCCTCACCATGGAGGGCCTGGCCCTCACCGGCGCGTGGGTGGACAAGGAGAAGGGGCTGATGGGCACCATCGTGCTGGAGATGGGCTCGTCCTCGCGCCTGTGCTCCGCGCTCACCCCGGGCGAGAGCGTGGTGCTGATGGGCCCCACGGGCGCGCCCACGGAGATTGGCCACAACGAGACGGTGGTGCTCGTGGGCGGCGGCCTGGGCAACGCGGTGCTCTTCTCCATCGCCCGCTCGCTCAAGGCCGCGGGCTGCCGCGTCGTCTACTTCGCCGGCTACCGGCTCAAGTCGGACTCCTTCAAGCAGGACGAAATCGAGGCGGGCACGGACCAGATTGTGTGGTCCGTGGACACCGGGGAGACGATCGAGCCCCGGCGCCCGCAGGACTCGGCCTTCCGAGGCAACGTGGTGCAGGCCATGCTGGCCTACGCCGAGGGCAAGCTCGCCGCGCCCTCGCTCATCCCGCTCTCGGAGGTGGACCGCATCATCGCCATCGGCTCGGACCGGATGATGCGCGCGGTCGCCGAGGCCCGCCACGGCGTGCTCCAGCCGTACCTGAAGCCGGACCACGAGGCCATCGGCTCCATCAACTCGCCGATGCAGTGCATGATGAAGGAGATCTGCGCCCAGTGCCTCCAGCGGCACGTGGACCCGCGCACCGGCAAGGAGACGTGGGTCTTCTCCTGCTACAACCAGGACCAGCGCCTGGACCAGGTCGACTTCGTCAACCTGAACCAGCGGCTGCGCGGCAACACGGTGATGGAGAAGGTCGCCGACCTGTACCTGGCGCAGTTGCTCAAGAAGGCCCCGCACCTCAAGCGCGTGTGAGGGGCCTCGCGCGTCTTCACCGTCGTGTGCCGGTGAAGACGCGCAGCATCTCCTGGTAGTTCTTCATCAGCTCGTCCTCGCGCGTGAGCACCACGTCCACGTTGGCGTCGCCGTACTCGCGGCGCACGTCGGTGAGCTTCTGGAAGGACTCCACCTGGCGGCGCATGGAGGACACCTGCGCGGCCAGCTCCTCGCGCTGCTCCGGCGGCAGCTTCTGCTGGAGCTCCTCCAGCTTGCGCAGCTCGTCCTCGTACTGGAGCGTGCGCCCCAGTTGCCGCTGACCGATGACGGCCGTCACCACCTGGGCCAGCCCGTTGATGTCCGCCACGCTCAGCCCCGCGGACGCCCGGGCCTCCGCCTCCGCCTTGGCCTTGGCCTCCACCACCTTGAGGCCCGCGCGCACCTCCGCCATCGCCTCCGGCGTGCCCGCGTCCACCAGCACCCCCAGCCCCTGCAGCCCCTTCACCTGCGAGCCGTACACCTCCAGCATCCGCCGCTGGTAGGCCACGTAGGCCGTCAGCTTCTCGGGCGTCACGACATAGGCCGCGCCGACCTCGGCCGCCTCCAGGGCGTCCAGCCCGGCGGCGCCCGCATCCTCCACCCCGGGTGCCTCGCTACCCGCGGCCCCATCCTTCTTACATCCCGAGAGGGCCAGCGCCCCCGCCAGGACCCACAGCGCCTTGCGCATCCGGACTCCTTCCCTGAAGAGACGGCTCGTCAGCCCCCGCGTGTATGCTGCGCGGACGCGTGCGGAGGAGGGCGGCCCCCTCCTGTCTGTCACGTTGAAGGTTGTTCAGGCCACTGAACAATCGCCGCATTACCTTTGACCAACCCGGCGGCGGTCGTGTACGAACCGCGGTCCGGTTGCTCCGGTGGAGGGACTTTGAGGATTTTCCTGGTTAGGCACGGCGATGCGGACGCGGAGATCCCCGAGGGTCTCGGCGATGAAGCACGCTGGCTCACGGCGAAGGCGCGAGCGAACACGGCGGCACACTTCGCATCGTTGTCCGAGCGCATGGGGCCCATCAGCCTCATCCTGACCAGCTCGCTGGTTCGCACGGTGCAGACGGCGCAGATCCTCTCGATGGCGATGAAGTACGAGGGGCTGCTGCAGGTGCACAAGAGCCTGCTGCCGGACATGCCCGTGGGCACGGTGGACTCGCTCATCAAGGAGCACGAGGGCGAGAACCTGGTCCTCGTCGGCCACCAGCCGACCATGGGCGCGCTGGCCGCCCACCTGCTGGGGATGCAGTCGTTCCCCAAGCCCGTCAACCCGGGCACTGTCATCGCCCTGGAGCGTGCCGAGGGTGAGAACGCGCAGTACAAGCTCCTGTTCTACGCGGCCCCCGGCCACCCGGTCCTCGACGTCATCCAGTGAGGGCCCCCGGTCGGCCATGATGGACGAAGCACGCTACAACCAGCTCGTCGCCGCCGTGTTCAAGCGGATGCTCGCCGCGGCGGACGCCATCGACCCGGACGTGCTGGAAGCCGAGAGCACCGGTGACATGCTCACCCTGACGGCCCGCTCCCGGGAGAAGTGCATCGTCAACACCCAGCGCGCCGTGAAGCAGATCTGGGTGGCGGGTCAGGGCCAGGGTATCCACTTCAGCCACGACGAGGCCACCGGCACCTGGCTGGACGACAAGGGCCGGGGCCTGGAGCTGTTCCGGTTCGTCGCCGACGTGGTGCACCACATCAGCGACGTGGACTTCGTCTACCCGTCCTGATTCCGGCTGGCGTCGCTGGCCACCTCCACCCAGTCGCCTCCCGCCGCCTGCGCGCGTCGCAGCGCGTCTCCCGCGTCCTTCAGCATCCCGCCGAAGCTGATCTGCTGGACGGGAGCGCCCGGCCCCGCGCCCTTGCCCGCCGGAGGCTCCGACACGGAGACCCCCACCGAGGCCGTGCCCGCGGGCAGCGAGGTGACGCCCTTGAGCTTCTCGCGCAGGCGCTCGGCCACCACCCGGGCTCCCGAACGGGGCGTGTGCGGCAGGAAGACGACGAAGCGGCTGTCCGCGAAGGGCACCGCCACGTCGATGTCGCGCACCCCCGCCACCAGCAGGCCCAGCGTCTCCGCCAGGGCGCCCTTGCGCGCGGCCGGCGCCAGCGATGAGGCCCGCTCCTGGAAGCGGTCCAGCTCCACCATCAGCAGGGCGATGGGGTAGCGGTAGCGGCGGCTGCGCTTCACCTCCATGAACATCAGCCGCTTGAGGAACTCGAAGTCCGCGGACGTCGCCCCCACGGGGACCTGCGGCGCGCGCGGCGCTGGAGGCTCCACCGGCGCCGGAGTCACGGGCGCCGGAGCGGCCTGGGGCGCGCGCCGGGCCTCCTCGCGCTGCACCAGCAGCGACACGCACGTCAGCACCGTGGCGCGCTTGAGGGGGCCCACCAGGCTGCCGTCCGCGCCCGACTGCAGGGCGCGCTCGTCGGCGTGCTCCTCGTCCGGCGGGTACATGAGCAGCACGGGCGCCGTGAGGCCCTGGGCGCGCACGCCCCGGCACAGCGCCTCGCCGTCCAGCGCTCCCGTGCCGGAGGCCAGGAGCACGGAGGGCGGACGCTCCCGGGCGGCGCGCAGCGCCTCGTCGACGCTGGCCACCCACGCCACCTCGTGGCCGGCGCCCTCGAGGTACCGGCGCAACACACCCGCCACCGGAGCGGCGGGCTCGGCCAGGAGCACGAAGGCCATCAGACCGACATGACCTCCTTCTCCTTCGCCTGGACGATGGAGTCGACCTGCTTGACGCCGTCGTCGGTCTCCTTCTGGACCTTCTCCGTGATTCGCTTCTGGTCGTCCTCGGTGATCTTCTTGTCCTTCAGCTGCGTCTTGAGGACTTCGTTCGTGTCGCGGCGGATGTTGCGGATGGCGACCTTGTGGTCCTCACCCTTGGTCTTCACCTGCTTGGCGATCTCCTTGCGGCGCTCCTCGGTGAGCGGCGGGAAGGGCAGGCGGATCATCTCCCCGTCGTTCATGGGGTTGATGCCGAGGTTGGCCTCACGCAGGGCCTTCTCGATGTCCTTCAGGACGCTCTTCTCCCACGGCTTGATGGTGATGAGCCGGGGCTCCGGGGCGTTGACGCTGGCCACGCCGGACAGGGGCGTGGGCGTGCCGTAGTAGTCCACGCGGACGTTGTCGAGGATGGCGATGTTGGCGCGCCCGGTGCGCACCTTGGTCAGCTCGCGCTTGAGGTCCTCGAGCGTCTTGTTGATGCGCTCCTTCAGCTCTTTGACGAGGTCGTCGCTCATTTGCGTGTTCTCCTTGAACTCTGGAATCGGGATGAGTGCGTGACGTCAGGCCCAGACCGTCTCACTGCCGCCCACGACGGTACCAATCTCACCGCCGCCCAGCACCGCGCGGCGGATGTTCCCCGGCACGGTGAGGTCGAAGACGATGATGGGCAGCTTGTTGTCCATGCACAGCGAGATGGCCGTGGAGTCCATCACATTGAGGTTCTGCTTCAACACATCCATGTACGTCAGCGAGCGGTAGCGGCGCGCGGTGGGGTCCTTCTTCGGGTCCGCGCTGTAGATGCCGTCCACCTTGGTCGCCTTGAGAATGACCTGGGCGTTGATTTCCATGGCGCGCAGCGACGCGGCCGTGTCCGTGGTGAAGTACGGGTTGCCCGTGCCCGCGGCGAAAATCACCACGCGGCCCTTCTCCAGGTGGCGCACCGCGCGCCGGCGGATGTAGGGCTCGGCGATCTGCTCCATCTTGATGGCGGACAGCACGCGCGTGTGCAGACCCTTCTTCTCCAGCGCGTCCTGCATGGCCATGGAGTTGATGCACGTGGCCAGCATGCCCATGTAGTCCGCGCTGGCCCGGTCCATGCCCTCCGTCGCCCCGGCGACGCCGCGGAAGATGTTGCCTCCGCCAATCACCAGGGCCACCTCCACGCCCGCTTGCGCCAGCTCGATGACCTCATCGGCGATGGCGCTGAGTGTGGGTGGGTGGATGCCGTACTTCCCCTCTCCCATCAGGGCCTCGCCCGAGAGCTTGAGGAGAATGCGCTTGTATCGGAGCGGTTGGGTCGTGTCGGAGGACATGCGCGTCCGCTTCTATCCCCCGGATTGCGGCATATCAACGCCCGAGTCGGACAAGGCGGCCACACCGTCCACGGCCAACGCCCCGGGCGCCCTGGGAAGCCCTCCCGGGGCCCGAAAAGAGGAGGGCCGCGTCCCCCGGCTCCCCAGCAGGGAGTCGGAAGGGTCGCGGCCCTCGGGGCCTGCCTGGGAGGACCTCGCAGCGAGGCCCTGGGGAATCAGCCCTGGCCCAGCGTCTTGGCCACTTCGGCGGCGAGGTCGTCCTTCTTCTTCTCGATGCCCTCACCCACCTCGAAGCGGACGAAGCGGCGCACGGAGACCTTCTCGCCAATCTTCGCGGCGCGCTCGGTGATCATGTCGCCGACCTTCTTCTTGTCGTCCTTCACCCACAGCTGGTCCACGAGGCAGACCTGCGTGTAGTACTTCTCCATCTTCCCGACGAGGATCTTCTCGAGCATCGCCTCGGGCTTGCCCTGCTGCTTGAGCAGCTCGCGCTCGATCTCGCGCTCCTTCTCGAGGTTCTCGGAGGGCACTTCCTCGCGGCGGACGAACTTGGGGTTGGCGGCGGCGATCTGCATGGCCACCTCCTTCACCAGGTCCTGGAAGTCCGGGTTGCGCGCGACGAAGTCGGTCTCACAGTTGACCTCCACCAGCACGCCGATGCGACCGCCGTGCACGTAGGTGCCCACCAGACCTTCGGCGGCGACGCGGCCTTCCTTGCCGGCGGCGCGGGAGATGCCCTTCTTGCGCAGCCACTCCTCGGCCTTCGTGAAGTCGCCGCCGGACTCGGCCAGCGCCTTCTTGCAGTCCATCAGGCCCGCGCCGGTCCGCTCGCGGAGGTCCTTCACCATCTGGGCGGTCACTTCGGCCATGTTCTTCTCCTGCCTCCGCCACCACGTGGGCGCCATGCGCCGGGCGGAGCATTGATGTTCAAGGGGTACGGCGTACGACGGGAAACACGGACGGCCGGGTGACAGGCGTTCTGCTCCGCCACCCGGCCGCCACGAAGACACTGGAGTGAAACGGGGGGATTACTCCGCCGCCGTCTCGCCCGCGGCCTCGCCGCCCTCGGTCGCGGGCTGCTCGGCGACGGCCGGCGCGCCCTTCATCTCGACGAGGGGGCCACGGCGCTCGCCGCCACGGTCACGGTCGCCACCACGGCGGTCGCCGCCGCGGTCATTGCGGCGCGGGCCACGGCGGTCATCACGCTCACGGCGGTCGTCACGGCCCTCGCGCTCCTCCTGCTCGTCGCGCTCCGCCGCGCCCGAGGCACGGTAGCGGGCCGCGCCCTCGATGCAGGCCTCGGCGATCTTCGACGTGAAGAGCTTGATGGAGCGGATGGCGTCGTCGTTGCCGGGAATCACGAAGTCGATGCCGTCCGGATCGCAGTTCGTGTCGACCAGGCCTATCACGGGGATGCCCAGGCGGGTCGCCTCGTGGATGGCGATGTGCTCCTTCTTCGGGTCGATGATGAAGACGCAGCGGGGCAGCTTGGACATCTCCTTCACGCCGCCCAGGTTCTTCTCGAGCTTCTCGCGCTCGCGCTCCAGCGACGCGACTTCCTTCTTGGGCAGGCGCTCGAAGGTGCCGTCCTCGGCCATCTTCTCCAGCGTCTTGAGCCGGTCGATGCCCTGCTTGATGGTCTTGAAGTTGGTCAGCGTGCCACCCAGCCAGCGGCTGGTGACGAAGAACTGACCGGCGCGCGAGGCCTCCTCGCGGATGACGTCCTGCGCCTGCTTCTTGGTGCCGACGAAGAGCACCGAGCCACCGCGGGCCGTCACGTCCGCCACGAAGCGGAAGGCCGAGCGGGCCATGGTGACGGTCTTCTGGAGGTCGATGATGTAGATGCCGTTGCGGGCACCGAAGATGTACGGCTTCATCTTCGGGTTCCAGCGCTTGGTCTGGTGGCCGAAGTGGACGCCGGCCTCCAGGAGCTGCCGCATCGTGATGCCGCCGGCGGCGGCCATGGCCTGCTGCTGGTTCTGCGTTTCCTGCGTGTCGATCGACATGTTGTTTCTCCGGTTCATCCGCCACACCCGATGCGAAGCTCCGGCCGTGACATCCGGGAGAGGGCCGCTCCTTCCGGAGGGGCTCACCCACGGTTGCACCGGCGACCGGCACGGGCGTGTGTGAAGTGGGTACGACTCGGGGTAGATACCCCCACCCCAGACTACGAGGCGGGGCGTCCTTAACAGAACCCTTCCGGGCGGCGCAAGCTTCGCCTCACCGGCCGTGCCGGGAAGCGGGCGGAATGCCCCCTCCCCCGCCCTCCAGGCGTCATTGCGCCCTCCAAGACACCACCGGCGCGGACCACCGCCCGGACCTCGGGGCGGCGCCGCGCCGGCGCGTGGGACACCGTGGGAGCGACAGGCGGCCTAGACGTTGGCCTCCGCCGCGCCGTGGCACTTCTTGTACTTGCGGCCGCTGCCACAGGGGCAGGGATCATTGCGGCCCACGCGGGGGCCCTGCTGGGCCGCCGGAGGACGGGCCGCCTGGGCGACGGAGGCCTCGTCCAGCTTGCCCTCCGCGGTGCCCCGCCCCTCCACCGCCTTGCGCTGCTGCTGGGCCAGCTGCCGCTGGATGCGGACGGCCTCTTCCTCGGCGCTGGTGGCCGAGCGCGGCTGCACGCGCATGAGCTGGGAGACGAACTGCGCCTTGATGGAGGCCAGGGTCTGGATGAAGCCCTGGTAGCCCTCGCGCTTGTACTCCTGCTTCGGGTCCTTCTGGCCGTACCCACGCAGGCCGATGCCCTGGCGCAGGTGGTCCATGCCCAGCAGGTGCTCCTTCCAGAGCCGGTCGATGGTCGCCAGGTAGTTGTACTGGAGGAAGCGCAGGAAGTTCTCGCCGAACTCCTCGTCGCGCTGGCGGAAGACCTTCTCCGCCGCCCGGTAGATGTGGTCCTGGAGCTCGTCGCGGTTGCCGACGTTGTCGAAGTTCATGTCCAGGTCGAACGTCTCCTTCACCGTCCTGGTGAGGGAGTCCAGGTCCCACCCGTCCGAGCTCTTCGTCGGCGCGTACGTGTCCACCGTGGAGACGATGACGTCCTCCACCGCGTCCAGCACCATCTCCTTGAAGTCCGCCCAGCTCACCATCCGCTCGGAGCGGCTCTTCACCCGCGTCTTGGGGTCCTCGGTGAACTCGACGAGCGGCAGGCCCGCGCCCGCGGCCAGCACCTGACGACGCAGCTTGTAGATGGTGCGCCGCTGCTGGTTCATCACGTCGTCGTACTCGAGCAGGTTCTTGCGGATGTCGAAGTTGTGTCCCTCGACGCGCTTCTGGGCCCCCTCGATGGCGCGGGTGAGCCAGATGTGCTCGATGACCTCGCCCTCCTCCATGCCCAGCCGCTCCATCAGCCCCTGGATGCGCTCGGAGCCGAAGATGCGCATCAGGTCATCCTCGAGGGAGAGGAAGAACCGGCTGCCACCCGGGTCACCCTGACGACCGGCGCGGCCACGCAGCTGGTTGTCCACGCGGCGCGACTCGTGACGCTCGGTGCCGATGATGAACAGGCCGCCGGCCGCCATCACCTCCTCGCGCTCCTTCTTGGTCTCCGCCTCCAGCTGCGCCTGGGTGTCGGCGAGCTTCTGCTCCCACTCGGCCAGGGCCTGCTGATACGCGGCCTGCGGGTCCGGCTGGGCGACCGCGCCCTCGACGGGGGCCTGCGGGGCCACGGGCGGAGGGGCCTCCGGCGGGGGGCCCACGGCCGCCTTCGCCAGCACCTCCGCGTTGCCGCCCAGGAGGATGTCCGTGCCGCGGCCGGCCATGTTGGTGGAGATGGTGACCGCGCCCTTGCGACCCGCCTGCGCAACGATGTCCGCCTCGCGCTGGTGCTGCTTGGCGTTGAGCACGTTGTGGGGGACGCCCCGCTTCTTCAGGAAGTTGGACACCACCTCGCTCTTCGCGATGGAGACCGTGCCCACCAGCACCGGCTGCCCCACCTTGTGCAGCTCTTCAATCTGCGCGGCCACCGCCTCGAACTTCTCGCGCTCCGTCTTGTAGACCACGTCCTGCTGGTCCTTGCGGATGTTGGCGCGGTTGGTGGGGATGACGCGCACGTCCAGGCTGTAGATCTTCGCGAACTCCTCCGCCTCCGTGTCCGCGGTGCCCGTCATGCCGGACAGCTTGGAGTACATGCGGAAGTAGTTCTGGAACGAGACGGTCGCCAGCGTCTGGTTCTCGTTCTCGATCTTCACGCCCTCCTTGGCCTCGATCGCCTGGTGGAGGCCGTCGGACCAGCGGCGGCCCGGCATCTGGCGGCCGGTGAACTCGTCGACGATGACGACCTCGCCGTCCTTCACCACGTAGTCCTTGTCGCGCTTGTAGAGCGTGTGCGCGCGCAGGCCCTGCTCGACGTGGTGGAGCGTCTCAATCTCCCCCGGGTCGTACAGGTTGGAGACGCCCAGGCGCTTCTGGAGCTTGTCGATGCCGTCGTCCGTCAGCGACACGGAGCGGTGCTTCTCGTCCAGGGTGAAGTCCTGGTCCGGGACGAGGCCGGGGATGACCTGGTCCACCCGGTAGTACTTGTCCGTGCTGTCCTCGGTGGGACCGGAGATGATGAGCGGCGTGCGGGCCTCGTCGATGAGGATGGAGTCCACCTCGTCGACGATGGCGTAGTTCAGCTCGCGCTGGACGTAGTCCTGCAAGCGGAACTTCATGTTGTCGCGCAGGTAGTCGAAGCCGAACTCGTTGTTCTGCCCGTACGTGATGTCCGAGCGGTACGCCTCCTGGCGCTGCTTGTCGGACAGCTCGTGGAGCACGCAGCCGGTCGTCATGCCCATGAACTTGTAGACCCGCCCCATCCACTCCGCGTCGCGGCGGGCGAGGTAGTCGTTCACCGTCACCACGTGCACCCCGCGCCCGGACAGGGCGTTGAGGTAGCTGGGCAACGTGGCCGTCAGCGTCTTGCCTTCACCGGTGCGCATCTCCGCGATGCACCCCTCGTGGAGGAACATGCCGCCGATGAGCTGCACGTCGTAGTGGCGCTGGCCGATGACCCGGCGCGAGCCCTCGCGGATGAGCGCGAAGGCTTCGAACAGCATGCTGTCGAGCGGCCGTCCGTTCTGGATCTCCTGCTTCAGCCGAGCCGTCTCGGCAGGAAAGTCCTCGTCCTTGAGGGCCCGCATCCGGCTTTCCAGCTCGTTGATGCGGATGACCTTCTCGCGGGCCTTCTTGAGCTCGCGCTCATTCTTGGTCCCGATGAGCTTCTTCAGCGTCCATTCGATCATTCGTTGACTCTCTCGCGGCCGGAGAATCCTCGAAGGACGGCGGCGAGTGAAGGGAAATCCCTGGAGATGTAAGGGAGGGCTGGTGGGAAACCACGCGCGCCTCCGTAAACTTCCTCTCGGCCGGTTGCCCAGCGCGCATCGGTTCAGAGTAAAGCGGAACCGAGCCCACGCAATGTCCCCTTCACGAAATCACCGCCGCCGGCCTGTCCGGGGCGCTTCCTCCAAGCCCCCCGCGCGCCGCCCCGGCCCTCCGCCCTCCAGGAAGGCCGCCCCTCCCAAGGCCCAGGCCGCCCCAGCGCGCCCCACGCCGCCCCCCGCCCCACCGAGGGCGCGGATTCCCTCCATGCCCGCACAGACGCAGCCGCCGGTGGCCGGGCGCTGGCTGTGGACGTGCCGGGCGGGCTTCGAGTCGCACCTCTTCGAGGAGCTCGCCTGGGCGGGAGCGGCGCCCCGGCTGCTCGGAGATGCCCTGGTGGAGAGCGAGCGGAGCCCGAGCCCTCCTCCGGCCTTCGCGCGGGCGGGCTACCAGGTGGTCGCCTCCCTGCCCCCTGGCGCGCCCGAGGTCCTGGCGGAGGCGGCGGCCCGGTCCATCGGCGCCCTGCCTGGGACGGGGCCGTGGCTTCTCCAGTCCTTCACGCCCGACAGCCCTCGGGGCAATCCCCTGGCGACGACGGCGGAGGCGCTGGAGGCGGCGGTGAAGGCGCGGCTCCCCTCGGAGCGGCTGCTCGAGGATGGGGCCCGGGCGAAGGAGGCGGGCGCGCGGCTCGTCTCGCTCTGCGTCGCCCCGGATGGTGTGACGGTGGTGGGCAGCGTCTTCGCGCGGGAGGCCTTGTCGCTGGCCCCGGGTGGACGCCGGCGCATGCGCCGCGAGGTCGAGTCCCCCTCCCGGGCGGCCATGAAGCTGGAGGAGGCGCTGGACGGGCTGGCCTTCGAGCCCGGGCGCGGCGACGTCTGCGTGGACCTGGGCGCGGCGCCAGGTGGGTGGACGCAGCGACTGGTGTCCCGGGGCGCGCGGGTGGTGGCGGTGGACCCCGCGAAGCTGATGCCTGAGCTGGCGTCCCATGGCCGGGTGAAGCACGTGCAGGAGAGCGCCTTCGCCTACGCGCCCGAGGAGCCCGCCGACTGGCTCTTCTGCGACATGGCCTGGCGCCCGCTGGAGGTGGCGCAGCTGCTCGCCAAGTGGGGGCGCCGGGGTTGGGCCAGCCATCTGGTGGCCAACATCAAGCTGCCCATGAAGGACAAGAACCCCGTGCTCGTGCGCGTGCGGCACACGCTCGTCGAGGAGGGCGGCTGGGAGGGCCTCACCGTCCGCCAGCTCTACCATGACCGGGACGAGGTCACGGTGACGGCCCACCGGCTTCGCTGACAGTCGGGCGGGAAGCGCCTGCGCGCGGGCGCGTGACGCGCTAGAGAAGCGCGTGAGATGCCCTATCCGCTCGACGACGCCACCGCCACCGCCCTCATCGCCCTGTACCCCTGGGTGCTGACCCGCTCGCCCCAGGCCCCCGTGCAGGCCGCCGTCGAGGCGCTGCTCCAGGCCGAGCAGGCCCGGCGCGGCCACCCCGACGCGAAGACGGGCGCGCTCCAGGTGCCCGCCCTCACCCAGGGCAGTCTCCTGAAGGAAGAGTATGACTTGTCCACCCACGCCCACCACGACGGCTGGCGCGTGGGGGCCGTCATCGCCGACGTGAAAGGCATGATTTCGCACAACGCGCGCTTCGGCTTCGGCGTCGGTGACGCGATTCTGCGCACCACCGTGGAGTCGCTCGGTGCGCAGTACCCGGGCGCCAAGGTGATTCGCCTGCACCCGGATGCCTTCGCGGCGCTCCTCGTCCCCACCTCGCAGCTCACCGTGAAGGAGGACCTCGCGGGCCCCACCCACGAGCGACTGGTCCAGGACGTACGTCGCGTGCTGCCCGAAGGTACGCCCGACGCCGAGGTGCCGGAGTGGACGGTGAGCCTGCTGGAGGTGACGGTGGACGCGCCCTCTCACTGGCAGGTGCTCGGGCCCCTCATCTGGGCCGAGCTGGAGCGCGCGCACGTCATGCAGCGCAGCGGCAGGGCCGAGGGGCTCCAGCGTCGCCGGCTGCGCCTGGACGCCTCCATCCCCGGGCAGGCGACGTTCCTCTGACGGGAGGGACGCGTCGCTGCGGCGCCACGCCGCACATCGGGAGCACGGCCTCGGAGTCGAACTCGTCTGGACGCGTCCATCCCCAGAGAGGCCACCTGCCGCTCACGGGACGGACGCGTCGCTTCTGGCGCCGCATTCCCATCCGGCACACGGGCTCCGAGTCGAATCTGGAGGAAGGAGCGGCCCGGTGCCTCCACCGGGCTTCGCGGTCTCATGGGGACTCTCGTAAGCCCGCCTTCCAAGGACCGCGCTTCGGAGCACCTGTCACCGGGGCAGACCTGCCAGGGTCCGGCGTCCCGCGCGTGTCACGTGCTCCCAAACCACCTGCCCCGAACAAGCCGCCCGGGGCCCTGCGCGCCTCGGCCTACTCCTCGAGGATGAACTTGCGCGGGTTCTGCGGGATGCCATTGACGCGGACCTCGTAGTGCAGGTGCGGTCCGGTGGAGCGGCCCGTGTTGCCGACCGCGGCGATGAGCGCGCCGCGCTTCACCCGGTCACCGGCCTTCACCAGCATCTTCGCCAGGTGGCCATAGCGCGTCTTGATGCCGTAGCCGTGGTCCACGACGATGACGTTGCCGTAGCCACCCTCCAGGCCCGCGAACACCACCGTGCCGTCCGACGGCGCGTACACTTCCTTGCCGTGCGGGGCCGCGATGTCGAGGCCCGAGTGCATCACCCGGTCCGCCGTGTACGGGTCCACGCGCTGACCGAAGTCGCTCGTCACCCAACCGCGCGCCGGCCACACCGACGGCGTGGACGCGAGCAGCGACTTCTGGTCCTGGAAGTACGCCTGCAGCTCCTGGAGGCTCTGCTCCTGCCGGGTGGCCTCCGCGCTCAGCTTGTCCAGCCGGCCCATCAGCAGCTTGGGCGTCTCCGTCGTCGTCAGCTGGGTGAACTGGGTGTCCGTCGTCGGCACCCGCGCTTCCGGCTCCGTGGGGCCCATCGCCAGGTTGCGCTGCGGGTCCGACAACAGCGTCATCGCGCGCAGCTTCTGGTCGAAACGCTCCACCCGGTCCAGCGTCGAACCGATGTGCTCGATGCGCTCACGCACCGACTTCAGCTGAGAGCGCAACGTCAGGTTCTCATCCCGGAGGATGCGGTTCTCCGAGGCATCCGCGGCGACCTGGAAGTAGTGGATGCTCGCGCCCGCGCCCAGTCCCACGACCAACATCAGCCCCATCCCCACCTGCATGAGGAACGAGCGCTGGATGGTGTACCGCTTCACCGGCGCGTCGTGGTCCGGGATCACCATCAACGTGAAGGACTTTTTCGCCACGGGACAGCTCCCTGCTTGCGTGGGACATCCGGCGCCAGAAGCTAAGTCGCTCCCCGGCGCTCAACACCTCCCCCCACCGCCACACCCCTCCAGCTCCGTCACCTGACGGCGTCTGTCAGGATTGGAAACGTTTGGGCAGCTACCATTCAGCTTCCAAGAGTGTCAAGGTCAACAGTGACCTGACGAGGTGTTTGCCGGCCACCACTTCGTGAGTCGCCGTCAGGCGGCGACCCGCACCAGGATGACGGTGATGTTGTCGTCGCCGCCGCGCTCGTTGGCGAAGTCGATGAGGCGCTTGGGGATGTCCTCGAAGGACTTCGCCTGGGCCACCACCTCGTGGATCTCCTTGTCCTCGAGCATGTTGGCCAACCCGTCCGAACACAGCAGGAACACGTCGTTGGGCTCCGACACGAGGCCCATGACGTCCACCTGCACCTCCTCCTCGAAGCCGACGGAGCGGGTGATGATGTTCTTGTAGCGGGAGTGCTTGGCCTCCTCCGGCGTGATCATCCCGGCCTTGATCTGCTCGTTGACCAGCGAGTGGTCCTCGGAGATCTGCTGGATGAGGTCGCCCCGGATGAGGTAGGCGCGGCTGTCTCCCACGTGCGCGAAGAAGGCGTGCTCCTCGCGGACCACCAGGGAGATGACGGTGGTGCCCATGCCGGACAGGCGTGGGTCCTCCTGCGCCGCCGTGTAGATGGCCAGACACGCCTTCTCCACGGCGGTGCGCAGCGCCTCCGGAATCGGTGAGTCCTGGAGGTGAGGCACGGAGAGGAAGGGGTTGTCCTTTCCTTCCCGTGCCCGGCGCAGCTCCTTGTCGATGGTCTCGACGGCGATGCGCGACGCGGTACCACCTCCCGCGTGACCGCCCATGCCGTCCGCCACGACGTAGAGCTGGAGCTCATCGTCGATGAGGAAGCTGTCCTCGTTGTGGTTACGCTTCCGCCCGACGTCCGTCAGGCCAGCGGAAACGACTTTGAGGCGGGAGGCCGCGGTCTGCCCTGCGGTGTTGGACACACCAAGGATGCTATGTGAGACCCAAGGATGGGGCAAGGACACGGATGACCTTGCAGCGCGTCAAGCCGTCCGCCTGAGGCGTCCCCGGGGTCCCCCCTCGGGTCCGGACTCCCGGCGGGTCCTGGGCGCCCCCAGGGAACGGTGGGCCGAGCGCACCAGGGCCTCCGCCGCCCCCAGCGCCTCACGCGTCACCTCCACGCCGGACATCATCCGGGCCAGCTCCCGCGTCCGTTCGCTGCCCGCCGCCAGGACCGTCACCTGGGAGACGGTCCGCTCGCCCTTCACCGCCTTGCGGATGAGCAGGTGCGCGTCCGCGTAGGCCGCCACCTGCGGCAGGTGGGTGATGCAGAGCACCTGACGGTGGCCGCTCACCTCCTTGATCATCCGCCCGACGACGTCGGCAATCGCGCCGCTGACGCCCGCGTCCGCCTCGTCCAGCACGTACGAGCCGCACGCGTCGCTGTCCGCCAGGGCCCGCTTCAGGGCCAGCAGCAGTCGGCTCGCCTCGCCGCCCGAGGCCACCTTCGCCAGGGGCCGGGCGGGCTCGCCGGGGTTGGCGCTGAAGAAGAACTCCACGTCGTCCAGGCCGTCCGGACGCAGCACCTCTCCAGGCGTCACGCGCACCTCGAAGGCCGCCTTGCCCATGGCCAGGTGCCCCAGGCCCTCGCGCACCTGCGCGGAGAACTCCACCGCGCTCTTCGTGCGGGCCCGCGACAGCGCCAGGGCCGCCTTGCGCGCGCGCTCCTCCACCTTGCGGCGCTCCGAGGCCAGCTCCTCCAGCACCTCCTGGCGGTTCTCCAGCGTGCCCAGCTCGGCCTCGATTTCGCCGCGCTTCTTGAGCACGCCGTCCAGCGTGGCGCCGTGCTTGCGGCACAGCCGCTTCAGGCCATCCAGCCGCTCCTCCACGTCCCGCAGGCGCGACGGGTCCGACTCCAGGCCCTCCACGTACCGGTTGAGCCGCCGCTGCGCCTCCTCCAGCTCCGACAGCGCCGTGCTCAACGACTGCGCCACGGGCGCAAGCGTCGCGTCGCACTTCACCGCGTCGTGCACCAGCCCCAGCGCGCGGCCCACCGTCTCCAGCGCCGAGGACTCGTCGCCGGCCACCAGCAGCTCCGCCTCCGCCCCGTGGCGCTTGAGCTTCTCCGCGCTCGACAGGCGCTTGCGCTCGGCGTCCAGCCGCACGTCCTCGCCCGCCTCCGGGTCCAGGCGCGAGATTTCGTCGAGCTGGAAGCGCAGGAACTCCGCGCGCTCGCGCACCTTCGCCTCGTCCCCGCCCAGGGCCTCCATGCGCGCGTCCACCTCCCGCAGCGCCTGGTACTCCCCGAAGTAGGTCGCCAGCGGCGCCTCCATCTCCCCGTACCTGTCCAGGAGCACCCGGTGCAGGCCGGAGTCGAAGAGGCTCACGTGCTCGTGCTGTCCGGCGAGGTCCACCGCCCCGCGCGTCAGCTTCCCGAGCACGCCCACCGTCACCAGCGCGCCGTTGACGTAGACCTTGCCCCTCCCGGTGCGCCCCAGCACCCGGCGCACCAGCACCTCGTCCCCGAGGTCCGGCAGACCCAGCTCCTCCAGGCGTGTGCCCAGGACTGGCGTCCGCGCGAAGACGCCCTCCACGGACGCCTCCTCGCAGCCGGCGCGGATGACATCCGCGTCCGCCCGCCCTCCCAGCAGCAAGCCCAATGAATCCACGAGGATGGACTTGCCCGCACCTGTCTCACCCGTGAGGACGGTGAGGCCGGCTCCGAACGCCACCTCCACCTCCTCGATCACCGCCACGTTCGAAATCCGCAGACCCAGCAGCACGCGCGCCCTCCAATGTCCGTACGACGGCTCTGGCACTGAACACCCTAACAGGTCCCCCTGACACTGCACAGGCATTCAGCCCAACCGGACGGACGGCGGGCGGGTGAGGGCGGGGCCCGTTGGAGCCCCAACCCTTTGTTCCGACTCAGGTCTCGGTGAAGAGCTCCTGGATGTCCTGCTCGGTGAGCGTGCGGGCCATCTCGTCGCCCTCCCCACCGAGGACGCCGGCGGCGAGGTCGCGCTTGCGACGCTGCAGGGAGAGGATCTTCTCCTCCACCGTGCCGCGGGTAATCAGCTTGTAGCTGATGACCGCGCGCGTCTGGCCGATGCGGTGCGTACGGTCCGTGGCCTGGTCCTCGACGGCGGGGTTCCACCACGGGTCGAAGTGGATGACGTAGTCGGCCGCCGTGAGGTTGAGGCCGGTGCCGCCCGCCTTCAGCGAGATGAAGAACAGGGGCGGTCCGTCCGGGCGGTTGTACTCGTCCACCTTGCCCATGCGGTCCTTGGTGCGACCGTCCAGGTAGAGGTAGCGCAGACCCTTCTTGTCCGCCTCCTGCTTGAGCAGCTCCAGCATCTCCGTGAACTGGCTGAACACCAGGGCGCGGTGACCTTCCGCCACCAGGTCCTCCACCAGCTCCAGGAAGCGCTCCACCTTCGCGCTGGGCGGCAAGAGCGTCCCGGGAGGCAGCTTGAGCAGGCGTGGATCACAACACACCTGCCGCAGGCGCATCAGCGCGGCCAGAATCGACACGCGGCTGCGCTTGAAGCCGACCTTCTCGATGCTCTCGCTGACCTTGCGTTTGCTCTCCTCCATCACCTCCCGGTAGAGCGCGGCCTGGCCGGGCTCCATCTCGCACCACGCGACGCTCTCCGTCTTCGGCGGCAGGTCCTTGGCCACCTCCGTCTTCAAGCGGCGCAGGATGAAGGGCTGGATGCGGCGGCGCAGCCTGTCCCGGGCCGACGCGTCGTTGGCCACCTGGATGGGCTGCTCGTAGCGGTCTCCGAAGCTGTCCGCGCTGCCCAAGAAGCCCGGCATCAGGAAGTCGAAGATGCTCCACAGCTCCGACAGCCGGTTCTCCAGCGGCGTACCGGTGAGCGCCAGGCGCGTGTCGCTCGGCAGCGACTTGCACGCCTGCGCCGTGGCGCTGTCCGCGTTCTTGATGTTCTGCGCCTCGTCCAGGATGACGAAGCGGAAGCCCACCTGGGACAGCTGGTCCAAGTCGCGTCGCACCAGCGCGTAGGACGTGAGCACCAGGTCCATGCCCTTCAGGTCCTCGGCGCGCTCCTTGCGGTCCTGCCCGTGCCACACCATGGCCTTGAGGCCCGGCGTGAAGCGCTCCGCCTCGCGCTCCCAGTTGGCGAGCACGCTGGTGGGCGCCACCACGAGCGACGGCTTGCGGCCCTCCTCGTTGGCCATCTTCTGCAAGAGGCTGAGCGACTGGACCGTCTTTCCCAGACCCATGTCGTCCGCGAGGATGCCGGACAGGCCGTGGCGGCGCAGGAACCAGAGCCAGGACAGGCCCGCCTCCTGGTAGTGACGCAGCGTCGCCTGCAGCCCGTCGGGCACCGCCACCTTCGGCACGCCCGCCGTCTCGCGCAGCTCCAGCATCGCCTGGCGCGCCTTCGCCTCCACCTCGGTGAACTCCCCCAGGTCCGCGAGCAGGTCCAACGCCACCGCCTGGTGCAGCGGCAGCCGCGTGCGCGAGCGGCCCGGCATGGCGCCCGCCTCCTCCAGGAGGTCCGCCACGCGCTTCAGTTCGACGGCGTCCGCCTCCGCGAAGGTGCCGTCCTTGAGCGGCACGAAGCGCCGCCCCGAGTCCAGCCACATGCGCACCGCGCCCAGGTCCACCGCCTGGTCGTCGGTGACGAACTCCGCGTCCAGGTCGAACCACTGCACGCCGCTCATGCCCACGCGGATGCGCGGCTTGAGCTTGGGACGCAGCCGCACCTTGGGCGCCTGCACGCCGAAGCGCTCCCACTCCGCCGGCAAGGACGCCAGGCCCCGCGCCCAGAACTCCAGCGCCACGTCACCCGTCGCGTCGAACGCCTGCGACTGCGGCTCGAAGCGCAGGCCCAAATCGAGCAACTGCTTGCCCGCGGCGCGCTCCAGGTCCTCGCGGCGGCGGTACAGCTTGCGGCTGTCCCCGCCCACGCCGCTGGCGTAGCCCAGGTGCGTGGCCGTGGGGGACACCGGCGCCGTGGTCTGCCCGTAGCGCGCGGCCAGCTGCACCTTCACCTTCTCCGGGTTGCCCTCGAGCGTCAGCACGAAGTGCGGCTCGACCGCCTCGTCGACCTCGATGTCGTCCGCCTTCAGCGACATGCGGAAGCGCGGCAGGTGCGCGGCGAAGAAGGTCAGCACCCGGTCCAGCTGTCCCGAGGGGAAGGACATGTTGGGCTCGAGCAGCCACTTGCGCAAAAGGCGCGGCGGGAAGTCCGGCTCCACCGGGTGGAGGTTCTGCGCCTGGATGACCCAGGTGCGCCGCCCCGACAGGATGATGACGTCCTTGAGCGAGAAGCTGCCCCCGTCCGGGAACAGCAGCTCAATGCGCGCCGTGGCGCCGTCCGGCCGGGACTCCAGCCGGATCTGCGGGCGCACGGGCGTCTCCGTGTTGATGAGCGCGGTGCCCCGGTAGATGACCCGGCGCTGGCGCAGGATGTCCATCACCTCGCTCAGGTCCTCGTCGGAGAGCACCAGGCGCGAGTCGTAGCGGTGCTCGTGGCGGGAGAGCGCCATGAAGACGCGCTCGTCGGCCGGGGACAGCCGCCCGCCCGTCTGCAGCGTGCGCTTGACGTGGATGGGGCCCTTGGTCTGCGCGTCCTGACGACGCACGTCCACCACCCACTGACGGGTACCGGCGTTCGTGTTCGCCGCCGTCAGCCGGTAGAAGAACTCGTAGTCCGGCTGCGAGGACAGGCCCAGCCAGCTCTCCACCTTGGCGAGCGCCGGCAGGTTCGCGGCGTCCACCGGAGGCGAGTCCGGCTCGATGGGGGCCTCGTTGTCCACCACCTCGTTGCTGGCGCCGGACGCGGTGGCCTGTGGCTGCTGCTCCACGGGCTGGGGCGCCACCGGCTGCGGGCGAGGCGGAGGACGGAAGCGCGCGGCATAGATGAGCGCCGCGGCGACGACGTGCTTGCAGTGGGGGCCATCCGCGTTCCACGACTGACAGGTGCAGGTGGACGTGGCCTTGCCGTCCCCCAGCGCAATCACGACTTCATAGCGCTCGCCGGTGGAACCGGCGACCTGCGCGCGGATGTGGTCCCCTTCGCGCTGGAGCCCGAAGACGCGGCGTGACTCCGCCACCTCCCGGCCCTTCTTGAAGATGGTGGGTTGGACTTCGGCCTTCAGGGCCCTGAGCCACTGGGTGTCCTGAGGAGGGAGGGCGTCTCGGATGTCGGCGGTGGATTGCACGGCTGGCACAGGCCCCAGGCTCCTAGCGCCGGGGAACCCCTGCCACTAGCACAGCAAGGGGGCTCCCGCTCGCGGGAAATGTGGATGAGTCCGCCAGCGGAAGCAGCCACCGGCATCAGGCTATGAGAGCATCAACGTTCGCCATGGCTCGGACCGTCCGCCCCCGTGTCTTCGTGACCCGCCAGCTCCCCGGGGAGGCCCTCGGGCGACTGGGCAGGCTCGTGGACCTCCACGTCTGGCCCCAGCAGCTGCCCCCCTCCCGTGACACCCTGCTCGCCGAGGCGGCACGCTCCGAGGGGCTCGTCACCCTGCTGACGGACCAGGTGGACGCTCGCCTGCTTGCCCAGGCCCCGGGCCTGCGGGCGGTCAGCAACGTGGCCGTCGGCTACGACAACATCGATGTACCGGCCTGTACGCAACGGCGGGTGGTGGTGGGTAACACCCCCGGCGCCCTCACGGAGACGTCCGCGGACTTCGCCTTCGCGCTGATTCTGGGCCTCGCCCGGCGCGTGGCGGAGGCGGACGCCCATGTCCGGGCCGGACACTGGCGCACCTGGAGCCCCACCCTCCTGTTGGGGACGGACGTGTACGGCGCCACGCTGGGCATCGTCGGCCCCGGGGCCATCGGCTCGGCGGTGGCCCGGCGCGCGAGGGGCTTCGGGATGCGCATCCTCTATGTGGGCCGCGACCCCAGGCCCGCGCTGGAGCGGGAGACGGGGGCCCGGCGGGTGGACAAGGCCACGCTGCTCTCCGAAGCGGACATCCTCACCCTGCACGTGCCGCTGACGCCCCAGACGCGGCACTGGGTGGGGCGCGCGGAGCTGGCGGCGATGAAGCCCGGGGCGCTGCTCGTCAACACCGCGCGTGGCGGCGTGGTGGACCCGGACGCGCTCGTCGAGGCCCTGCGCGAGGGCCGCCTGGGCGGCGCGGCCCTGGACGTGACGGACCCCGAGCCGCTGCCCCAGGACAGTCCGCTGCTGGGCCTGCCCAACGTCCTGCTGGCGCCCCACATCGCCAGCGCCACGCACGCCACCCGGGGGCGCATGGCCTCCATGGCGGTGGACAACCTGTTGGCCGCGCTGGACGGACAGCGGCCTCCTCACTGCGTCAACCCCGAGCTCTTCCCATGACCCTGCCCGCCGCGAGCCTCGCCGACACCACCCTCGTCGATGACCTGAAGGCCCGTCTGCGCGACGTGCCGGACTTCCCCAAGCCCGGCATCGTCTTCAAGGACATCACCCCCGTGCTGGCCGACCCGAGGCTGTTCGGCCGCGTCATCAACGCCCTGTCCGCGCCCTTCCGGGGACAGCACATCTCCAAGGTGGTGGGCGTCGAGGCGCGGGGCTTCCTGCTGGGCGCGCCCATGGCCCTCGCGCTGGGCGCGGGCTTCGTCCCCGCGCGCAAGCCGGGCAAGCTGCCCTATCGCTCCGTCGTCGAGCGCTACTCGCTGGAGTACGGCGCGGACGGCCTGGAGATACACGAGGACGCCCTGGCCCCGGGTGAGCGCGTGCTGGTGGTGGATGACGTCCTCGCCACGGGCGGCACGGCGGAGGCCACGGGGCGGCTCGTGAAGCGGCTGGGTGGAGAGCTGGTCGGCTTCAGCTTCCTCATCCACCTGGGCTTCCTCGACGGTGGCAAACGCCTGGCGCCGACGCCCGTGACGAGCCTGCTGACGTTCTGAGGCAAGGGCCGACCCGGGCCCCCGCCCCTTCCCCGCTCGCCTGCTGCGACGCTCCGTTCAGGTGTCCACCCTCTGACGAGAAGCCTCGTTCCACAGGGGGAGACATGCCTGAGGTGCGCTCCACCGGCGATGCCCGCATCCGCTACGACGACGTCGGCGAGGGCGAGCCCACGCTGCTCTTCATCCCCGGCTGGTGCACGCGCCGGGAGGTCTTCGCGCCCCTGGTCCCCCTTTGCTCCGCGCGACACCGCGTCCTCTGTGTCGACCTGCGGGGCCACGGCGACTCCGAGCAAGGCGAGGGCGACTTCGACAGCGGCGCGGTGCTCGAGGACCTGAAGGCCGTGGTGGAGGACAGCGGCGTGAAGCAGGTGGTGCCGGTGACGGTGTCCCACGCGGGCTTCTTCGGACTGGAGCTGCGCCGGGAGCTGGGCGCGGAGCGGGTTCCCCAGCTCGTCCTGCTGGACTGGATTGTCACCGAGCCGCCACCGCCCTTCCTCGCGACGCTGCGCGGCCTCATGTCGGAGCGCTGGGGACGCACGCGCGACGCGCTGTTCAAGGAGTGGACGCGCGGCGTGGAGCACGAGGACGTGCTGCGCGTCATCCACGAGGACATGCTCGAGTTCTCCGAGGAGATGTGGGCCCGCGCGGCGCGCGAAATCGCGGCGGCCTATGCCCGGGAGGGCTCGCCCCTGCGCGCGCTCGCGGGACTGAATCCGCCCACGCCCACGTTGCACCTGTACGCGCAACCGGACGCGCACGACTACCTGGAGACGCAGGTGGCCTTCGCAGTGCGGCACCCATGGTTCCACGTCATGAAGCTCCCCGCCGTCAGCCACCTGCCCTCGCTGGAGGTGCCGGCGCTGGTGGCGACGGGAATCCAGGCCCTCGTCTCGGGGCGACACACCGCGGTCCAGACGGGGGACCTCTCCACCCCACGGTGAGCCCACTCCATCCCGAGGACGGGTTGACGACTTCCGCTCGCCTGTTTATAAGTTGGTCACACAACCAACAAACAAGGCCACCATGCCCCGTCCGTCCAACACCGAGGAGCGCCGCCAGCAAATCGTCGCCGGCCTTTTGCGCGTGATGTCCGAGCGGGGCTACGAGCGGGCCTCGGTCAACGAAATCGCGAAGGCGGCGGGGCTGAGCCCGGGGCTGGTGCACTACCACTTCAGCGACAAGCAGGAGATTCTGCTCGTCCTGGTGGAGCAGCTCGCGGCGCGGGGCCGTGCGCGGGTGGCCGCGAAGCTCGCGAAGCTCGCGCCCGAGGACACCCGGGGCCGCGTGGACGCGTTCGTGGACGCGTTCCTCTCGCTGGGGCCCGACGCGGACACGAGCGCGGTCGCGGGCTGGGTCACCATCAGCGCGGAGGCCATCCGTCAGCCCGAGGTCCGCGCGGCCTATGAGCAGGTGGTGCGCGCGGACCTGGAGCAGTTGGAGTCGCTGGTCGCGGCGAGCGTGGGCAAGCGCAAGGCGCGGGCCCTGGCGGCGGGACTCTTCGCGGCGGTGCAGGGCTACTTCGTGCTGTCGGCGAGCGCGCCGGGCCTGGTGCCCGCGGGCACGGCCGCGAACACCGTGAAGCGCATGGCCGCGGGTGTGCTGGATGGAGAGGAGGCATGAGCCCGCTCCTCCCACACTGGACCGGTGGCCAAGAGCCCGGCACCGCGCGATGCGACGCCGCCCATGCCACGGGGCCCACGCCCGTCGCGGCCCTCGCTCGGCGCATCGCGGCGACAGGCTGCCGCGACACGACGTCGCGCGATGCCATGTCCGCGCGGAGGCCCGCATGAGCGCCCTCCCAACCCCGCCCAGCGGGCGCGGACAACGCGAAGACACGCTCACCCCTTCGACGATGCTCCCTGGAGCGAGCCTCGTCGCGAGCCCCGACCTGGGCACGGTGACGAAGCTCGGGCTCCTGTCGAGCCTCTACCTCTCGCAGGGCCTGCCCTTCGGCTTCTTCACCCAGGCGCTCCCGGTGCTGCTGCGCCACCAGGGCCTGTCGCTGCCCGCCATCGGCCTGTCGCACCTGCTCGCGCTCCCATGGGCGCTGAAGTTCCTGTGGGCGCCGTACATGGACCGGCACGGCTCGGCGCGCTGGGGCCTCAGGCGCGGCTACATCCTCCCGCTCCAGTGCCTGAGCGCGGGCCTGCTGCTCTCGCTCGCGCTGCCCGACACCACCGTGAGCACGCAGGTCCTGTTCGCCGCGGTGCTCGGCGTCAACCTGCTCGCGGCCACGCAGGACGTGGCGACCGATGGACTCGCGGTGACGCTGCTCTCCCCTTCCGAGCGCGGCTGGGGCAACGGCGTGCAGGTGGCCGCCTACCGCGTGGGCATGATCCTGGGCGGCGGCGTGATGCTCGCGGTCTTCGATGCCGCGGGCTGGCGCCCCACCCTCGTGGCCCTCGGCCTCATGCTGCTCGTCGCCACCATCCCCGTGGCCCTCTACCGCGAGCCTCCCTCCGAGCCCCCGCCCCGCGTGAGCCTGGGCCTCGGCTGGTGGGTGCGGCGCCCGGGCGCGGGGACGTGGCTCGCCCTGCTCGTCGTCTACAAGGCCGGTGAAGCGCTGGCCACGGGAATGCTGCGCACCTTCCTCGTGGACCGGGGCCTGACGCTCACGGACATCGCGTGGTTGCTCGGAATCGTGGGCTTCACCGCGGGCCTGGTGGGCGCGCTCCTCGGCGGCAGCCTCGTGGTGAAGCTCGGACGCAAGCGGGCCCTGCTCCTGTTCGGCGCCATCCAGGCCACCGCCGTGCTCCTGTACGCGCTCGTCTCCAGCGGCACCGTGTCGGGCCTGCCCTGGCTCACCGCCGTCTGCGCCGTGGAGCATGTGGCCAGCGGCATGGCCACCGCCGCCGTCTTCACCGCGATGATGGACGTCTGCCGTCCCGACCACGCCGCCACCGACTACACCGTGCAGGCCTCGCTCGTCGTGCTCGCCACCGGCGCCGCTGCGGCCCTCAGCGGCTTCAGCGCACAGGCCCTCGGCTACACGGGCCACTTCCTCCTGGCCGCGGCCCTCTGCGTCGCGGGCACCCTCTTCGTCACCATCGCCTTCCCGAAGTCACAAGCGCTCACGCCCGGAACACCCGAGGTGTCGCCATGACCATCGCCGTCTACGCAGGCAGCTTCGACCCCGTCACCGCCGGGCACCTGTCCGTCGTCCGCCAGGCCGCGCGACTGTTCGGCCACGTCGTCGTCATCGTCGCCATCAACCCCGCGAAGAACACGCTCCTGTCCCCCGACGAGCGCGTTGCCCTGGTGCGCGAGGCCGTGGCCCCCCACCCCAACGTCACCGTGGCGTGGACCGAGGGGCTCATCGTCGACTACGCGCGGGCTATCGGCGCCAGCGTCCTGCTCCGCGGCGTCCGGGGCGCGACCGACGCCCAGTTCGAGACGGAGCTCGCGCACAACAACCGCGTGCTCGCGCCCGAGCTCGCCACCCTCTTCCTCCCCGCGGAAGCACACCTCGCCGAGGTGAGCAGCAGCGGCCTCAAGGCGCGCGTGCTCCGGGGCGAGGACGTTTCCGACTTCTGTCCTCCCGCCGTCGCGGCGAAGCTGCGCGAGCGTCTCCACCCGTCCCACCGGAGCCAGCCATGAGCATGACTTTCATCCCCCTGGGTGTCGGTGACGCCTTCTCCGCGCTCCACTACTCCTCGTGCCTGGCCGTGGAGGTCGACGACCAGGTCCTCCTCATCGACTGTCCCCACCCCATCCGGAAGATGATGCGCGAGGCGTCACTGACGTCCGGCGTCCCGCTGGACGTGGACCGCGTCAGCGCCGTGGCCCTCACCCACCTGCACGCGGACCACTCCTCGGGCCTGGAGGGCCTGGGCTACTTCTCCTTCTTCATCCTGCGAAAGAAGCTGGAGCTGCTCGCGCACCCGGACGTCGCCGAGCGCCTGTGGGAGGGCCACCTGGCTGCGGGCATGGAGTGCCTCATCGAGAAGCGCGGCGAGGCCCCCAACCCCAAGCACTTCGAGGACTACTTCGAGCACACGCCCCTCTCCACCGAGTCGGCCGTGCGCCACGGGCCCTTCCTCATCGAGGCGCGGATGACGTACCACCACGTGCCCACCACCGCGCTGCGCATCCACGCCGGAGGCCGGTGCCTGGGCTACAGCGCGGACACCGCCTTCGACGAGGGCCTCATCGACTGGCTGTCGCGCGCGGACCTGGTCATCCACGAGACGAACTACGGCGTGCACACGCCCTACGAGAAGCTCGCCGCGCTGCCGGAGGGACTGCGCGCCCGCATGCGCCTCATCCACTACCCGGACGACTTCGACACGGCCGCGAGCGTCATCGAGCCGCTCCAGCAGGGCCGCCGCTACACCGTGTGAGGAGCCTCCGGGCGCCCGCCTGACTCCGGGCGCCCGGGACGTTCCTCAAGCGTTACTGCGAGAAGATGAGCAGCGAGTAGGGACCAATCGCGAAGGACGCGTTGTTGCCCATGCCGTCCTTGCCGCCACTGTATGCCGTGGTGTTCGCCGACGGGGTGTTGCCGAAGTCACCCGAGTACCCGTTCCAGTCGCTGTTGAAGCGCAGGTACCAGGTGCCGGTGCGCGGGAAGCCGATGTTGTAGCTGTTGAACGTGGTGCTGCTGAAGTTGGCCACGACGATGACGTCGTCGCCCGGGCCACCGTTCTCCCACCGGTGGTAGGCAATCACCTTGTTGGTGTTGTTGATGTGGTGGACGTTGAGGCCACCCCCGCGCAGGCCGCGCGTGTTGTTGTTCCAGTTGCGGCGCAGGCGGATGAGGTCGCGGTAGAGGTTGTGGATGCCACCGAAGTCGGTGAGCTTCTGCCAGTCCACCGGGTCCTGGTCGGAGAAGAAGCCGTTCTCCAGAATCTCCTGCCCCTGGAAGATCATCGGGATGCCCGGCGACGTCATGGTGATGCCCGCGGCCAGCGTGGAGCGCTTCTTGGACGCCCAGCTCCCCGCGTTGCCCGGCCAGATCTCCTCCGGCACGCGGCTGTGGCCGTTGGCCACCTCGTCGTGGCTCTCCGAGTAGATGATGCGCGCGTGCGTCCGGCCACTGAAGCTCTGGCCAATCGCGGCCGCCACCGCGCCCATGTTCCGGTTGGCGTCGTTCTGCTCGATGACCGCCGCGCGGATGGGGTGCACGAACTCCGCGGACCACTGCGCGTCGAACCCCGCGCCTCCCGCGAAGTCGCCACTCGCGTTGTCGGTGATGGAGTTACCGCCACCGAAGTCCTCGGCGATGGAGATCTTGTAGCCGCTTCGCGCGTTGATTTCGTTGTTGACGGAGCGGAACACCTGCCACGCCGACGGGATGTCACCCGTGCCATCAATCGTGCGCATGTACTTGGTGGCGTCCCAGCGCAGGCCATCGCCCCGGAAGTTGTCGAGCAGGTTCATCATCGAGTCGCGGATGTAGGCGCGCACCTCGGCGCGGCCGTAGTCCGGGCGGGTGTTGCCCCACGGCGTCACCTTGCGACCGTCATCGAAGAAGTACTCGCCGCCGTTGTTCAGGCAGTTGCCGCTGAAGCACCACATGGGCAGATCACTCGGCCCCCAGTGGTTGTGCACCACGTCGAAGATGACGCCGATGCCGCGCATGTGCGCCTCGTCCACGAAGCGCTTCATGTCGTTGGGCGAGCCGTAGGCGCTCTCCGGCGCGAACGGGAAGGCCACGTTGTAGCCCCAGGAGAAGTCGCCGGCGAACTCGTACGCCGGCATCACCTTCACCATGTTGATGCCCAGGTCCTGCAGGTAGCCGAGCTTCGCGATGGCGCTGTTCCAGTTGCCCGGCCCCCAGCCCGGCGAGTCGTGGAAGGTGCCCACGTGCATCTCGTAGATGACCATCTCGTTGAAGCCCGGCGTGCTGAACTGCTGCGCGTTCCACCAGTACTCGCCGTGGTCGTAGATGATGCTCGCGCCCGTGGAGTTCTCCTGCCACGCCGCCCGAGGGTCCGCGCGCCACGCGTCGCTACCCCAGGCGTTGCGCGTGACGAACTTGTACTTCTGGCCCTTCACCGCGCCCGCCACGTCGCCAGAGAAGTTGCCGTTGCCCTCGCCGCCCAGCTCAATCCAGCCCCAGCCGCTGAAGTCGCCCGCGACGAAGACCTTCTGCGCCAGCGGCGCCCACGTCCGGAACGTCACGCCCCCCGAGTAGATGGTGGCGCCCATGCCCGGTCGCCCCGAGGGGCCGAGCCGCTGAACGACCTCCGCTGTCTCCTCACCGGAGCGCTGTTGATTCTCGAGCGCGCTCTCGCCGCAGCCCAACAAGCCGGCCAACAGCAGCGCGCTCCATGTGTTGTGTCGCATGGTGACGACCTCCCTAGGGTTGTTCAGGGCGGGTCCTAGCAATCGCAGTGAAGTACGGGCAAACCGGCTTCATCAGATTTCTGTAACTTTCACCCATGACACACTGCGGCGGTTTTCCTGGCTGTCCTGGGATGGTGGTGACTCAGGGGCCTGAGGTGAAGGCGGGTGTGCTCGCGTTCGTCGCGTGAGTGCGCTACTCCGGCGAGCCCGGCGCCGTGCGGGCGCCCCTGGAGAACGACTCGCGATGACGACGACGACAGCGCTGGCCCGACGTGGGGCCCTGCTCCTGCCGCTCGCGCTGCTGCTGACGCTGGCCCCGGGCCTCGGCCAGGGCGCGGCGCCCGCGGGCACCACGCGCCTGACGTTGCTCCACCTGGCGGACGTGTACCAGGTGCAGCCCCAGCAGGAGCACGGGGGCCGGGGGGGCCTGGCGCGGGTGGCCACGCTGCGCAAGCGGGTGCTGAGCGAGTCGCCTGCCCCGCACGTGCTGACGCTCCTGGGCGGCGACACGCTGTCCCCGTCGGTGGAGTCGTTGCTGGAGGTGGACGGCAAGGCGCTCAAGGGCCGGCACATGGTGGACGCGTGGAACGCGCTCGGGCTGGACGCGGCGGTGCTGGGCAACCACGAGTTCGACTTCGGTGACGACGTGCTGAAGGAGCGCATCCGCCAGTCGCGCTTCACCTGGCTGGGCGCCAACGTCGTCGACGGGAAGACGGGCGCGCTGTTCGAGGGCGTCAAGGCGTACGAGGTGCGGGAGCTGGGTGGCGTGCGCGTGGGCCTGTTCGGCGTGGTGCTGCCGGAGACGAAGACTTCGACGAAGGCGGGGCCCGACACGCTGTTCACCGACTTCTGCCAGGCGGCGCGGGAGGCGGTGGCGAAGCTGCGCGAGGACGGGGCGCAGGTGGTGGTGGGCCTGACGCACCTGGAGCTGGCGCAGGACCGGCAGCTGGCGAGGTGCGTGAAGGTCGACGCCCTCCTGGGCGGGCATGACCACGTGGGCGCGAATGACCGCACCACCGGCACGCCCATCTTCAAGGTGCCCGCGGACGCGCTGGAGCTGGGCCGGCTCACGCTGGACGTGGACACGGCCACGGGCAAGGTGCGCAAGGTGTCCTGGGCGCGGCTGCCCGTCACGAAGAAGGTGCCCGAGGACGCGGAGTTCAACGCGGCCATGAAGCCCTATGAGGCGCTGTTCGCCAGGCTCGCGGAGCCGGTGGGCAGGACGCCCGTGGCGCTCGACGCCCGCGGCACGCAGGTGCGCTCGCGCGAGACGAACCTGGGCTCGCTCGTCGCGGACATCTTCCGCGAGGCGGCCGGCGCCGAGGTGGCCTTCGTCAACGGGGGCGCGCTGCGCGCCGACACCATCCTCCCCGCCGGCACGCTCACGCGCAGGGACCTGCACGCGCTGATGCCCTACACCGACGAGCTGGTGGTGGTGGAGATTCCCGGCGCCACGCTGCGCGCCGCGCTGGAGAACGGCGTCAGCCTGAGCCGCGAGGACGCGCGCCCCGGCCGCTTCCTCCAGGTCTCCGGCATGCGCTTCACCTTCGACGCACGCAAGCCGCCGGGCTCGCGCGTCGTCGACGTGAAGGTGAACGGCAAGCCGCTCGACGACGCGGCCACGTACCGGCTCGCCACGCTGAGCTTCCTCACCAGCGGCAAGGACGGCTACGACATGCTCAAGGGGCTGCCCTCCACGCCCGCGATGAAGGACGGGCGCACGCCGCTGGACCTGCTCGCGCAGGCGCTGCACTCGGGCAAGCCCGCGCCGCGCGCGAAGGCCGAGGGCCGCATCATCCGGCTGGATGGCGCGACGCTCTCACGCGATGCGCGCCGCCCCGCGCCTCCCCTGAAATAAACCCTGGGCGGAATTCGCGCGCCCACACATCCACTTCCCGACAATCTGACCGCCCGAAACCTGGGTGGATTTGGCCCCGTGTCTGGCGATGAACGCGAGGGATTGCTCCACTCGCGCGCCGGCGGAGCGCCCCCGCCGCATCTTCCGACTCGGCCAGCTTGTTTCCGGGAGCGCCCCCAGCCCACCCCCACCCGGGAGCGCCCATGGCCGAGTTGGAGACATTCCGTTTGCCGCACGTCGTGAGTGGAAGTGAAACCGATGTCGCGCTCGGGCTCGCGATGATTCGCGCCTGGCGACGCGACGGCATCTTCCAGATTCGCATGAGCCCCGCGCAGGCGGACAAGGCCCGTGACGCCTTCGAGCTGAGCCGGCGCTTCTTCCGTCAGCCGCTGGAGGAGAAGCAGCGCTGCGTGAGTGACTCGACGTACTCGGGCTACGTCGCCTCCGGCGAGGAGCTGACCGCGGGCGAGGCCGACTACTCGGAGGTCTTCACCGTCTGCAAGGACGTGCCCCTCACCGACGCGCGCGTGCACTCCGGCTGGCCCTGCCATGGCCCGGCGCCCTGGCCGGACGAGGCCTATCGGCTGGGCATGACGGCGCACACCGAGGAGCTCGGCTCCGCGGGCGAGCGGCTCCTGCGGCTCACCGCGCTGGGACTGGGCCTGGACATCGACGCGCTCACCGCGCTGACGAAGGACGGCTGGCATCACATGCGCGTGCTGCGCTTTCCCGCACGCTCTCCCGCAACGACGCGAGGCATCGGCGCGCACACGGACTACGGCATGCTCGTCATCGCCGCGCAGGACGACGTGGGCGGCCTGTGGGTCCGCCCGCCCGTCGAGGGCGAGCCGCGCAAGCGCAACTGGCTGCAGGGCGAGAGCTCCGCGGGCATGTACGAGCACGACGAGCCGTGGACCTTCGTGAAGCCCGTCCCCGACGTGCTGACGGTGTTCCCCGGAGACATCCTGCAGTTCCTCACGCGGGGCTATCTGCTGTCGACGCCGCACAAGGTGGTGCTCGCCTCACGCGAGCGCTTCGCGATGGCGTACTTCCACGAGCCCCACTTCGAGGCCTGCGTCCGCCCGCTGAAGGACCCCACGCGCGACGAGTTCATCCACTACGGCACGCACTTCACGCACATGTTCATGCGCTGCTACCCGGACCGCGTCACCACCCAGCGCATCCTCGACGAGGACCGGCTGACGACGCTCGCGTGGCTGCGGGAGGAGGCCGTCCAGCGCACCGCCCCCGTGGAAGAGGTGCCTCGACGACTCGCCGCGGGCTGACGTCAGGGCGAAGTCCAACCCCGGAGCCGGTAGACGACGCGCCCCGCGAGCTCCCGGAGCACGTCCGTGCTCTGCGACAGCGCTCCGGCGCGGGGCAGCCACCCGAGCCGGCCCATGCGGAAGGCCGGCATCCTCGCGTCCACCGGCAGCGTGTCCGGGCGCAGGCCCACCGCGGCGAAGCACCCCTGCGCCCGGGGCATGTGGGCCGCGCTCGTCACCAGCAGCAGCCGCTTCCAGCCGCGCTCCTGGATGATGCGCGCGGACTCCACCGCGTTCTCGCGCGTGTTGCGGCTCTGGCCCTCGGTGACGATGCGCTCGGCGGGGATGCCCCAGTCCTGGAGCATGCGCGAGAGCACGTCCGCCTCCACCACCGCCGTGGGGCGCGGGTCCAGCGAGCCGCCGGAGATGAGCACGAAGCGGGCGTGTCCCTCGCGCATCAAGTCATAGCCCCGGAGGATGCGCTCCGGCGCGGCGTTGAACTCGAGCCGCCCCGAGCGCTCCATCGCGGAGGGGTCCAGTCCTCCACCCAGGACGATGACGGCGTCGTAGGGCTCGCCGGGCTGGAACGTGTCGTGGGCCCCCTCCTCCACCTGGTACGTCAAGAGCGTGGACATCGCCTCGGTGGAGAAGACGTAGAGCACCCCGAGCCCCGCGACGAGGAGCCCTCGGGCGAGCGCGGGGCGCAGCCGGGGCAGCCGGCTCACGAGGATGAGCAGCAGCGCCCAGGTGAGCGGCGCCAGGAACAGGTCCAGCACCTTCGAGAGGAACAGGAACACGGAGCGTCCGTCAGCGCTCGCCCCAGTGGAGCTTCTGCCGGAGGATGGAGAAGTAGGCCACGCGCGGGTTGCGCACCAGGTTGACCCGGTTGGCCGAGCGCACCACCTCGATGCAGTCACCGCCCTGCAGGCCGTGGCCCGTCTGTCCGTCCAGCGTCAGGTACGTGTCGGCCGTCTCGCTGCGCAGGGTGATGCGGATGGTGCGGTCGGCGGGCACGACGATGGAGCGCTGGGTGAGCGCGTGCGAGCAGATGGGCGAGAGCACCGTGCAGTCCACGGACGGATGGACGATGGGGCCGCCGGCGGACAGCGAGTACGCGGTGGAGCCCGTGGGCGTGGCGAGGATGACGCCGTCCGCCTTGTACGTGGTGATGGGCACGCCATCGATGGAGGTCTCGTGGTCGGCGATGCGCGCCAGCGCGCCCTTGTTGATGACCACGTCGTTGAGGATTTCGTCCTCGATGAGCACGCGTCCGCCGCGAATCAGCCGGCAGGTGAGCTTCATGCGGGAGTCCACCTGGAAGCGGCCCGCGAGCACTTCCTCCAGCGTGGTGAACAGCTCCTCGACGGGGACCTCCGTCATGAAGCCCAGGCTGCCCAGGTTGACGCCGAGGATGGGCACCCCGCGTCCGCCGAGCAGCCGCGCCGCGTAGATGAGGGTGCCGTCCCCGCCGAGCACCACCGTGAGGTCCGCGCGCGCCGCCAGCTCGCGGTCCTCCACCCGGGGCCAGCCCAGCTCGTGGGCCAGGGAGCGGTCTCCCAGGATGGTAAGGTGCGGGTAGGTCTCGCGGATGCGGGACGCCAGGGCCACCGCCTCGGGGTTGTCCTTCTTCGCGACGATGACGAGGGTCTGCACGCAGCCTGCTTCATAATCCAGCCAGGCGCCCGGGCGCTCCCCTGAATTGTCGAAGGCCCCGCCCACCGGACAGACGCCCCGGCGTGCCCGCCTCCGGGGCGCTAGCTTTGAGGGGTCCATGGACCTCTTCGAACACGCGGGACAGAAGGAGCAGGCCCGCCGGGCGCCCCTCGCCGAGCGCATGCGGCCGCGCGCCCTGGATGAGTTCGTCGGTCAGGAGCACCTCACGGGCGAGGGCCGGTTCCTGCGTCGGGCGCTGGAGGCGGACCAGGTCCCGAGCCTCATCCTCTGGGGGCCTCCCGGCACGGGCAAGACGACGCTCGCCTGGCTGGTGGCGCGCTCGACGGGCGCCGCGTTCGATTCGGTGTCGGCGGTGCTCGCGGGGGTGAAGGACATCCGCGAGACGGTGGCGCGGGCGCAGGAGCGCTGGAACCTGCATCGCCAGCGGACGTTCCTGTTCATCGACGAAATCCACCGCTTCAACAAGGCGCAGCAGGACGCGCTGCTGCCCCACGTGGAGAAGGGCACGGTGACGCTCATCGGCGCCACGACGGAGAACCCCTCGTTCGAGGTGAACGCGGCGCTGCTGTCTCGCTGTCGGGTCGTCACGCTGCGCGGGTTGGAGGACGAGGAGCTGGTGGCGCTCCTGCGTCGGGCGCTCTCGGACACGCGCGGGTTGGGAGGACGGGTGACGGCGGACGACGACGCGCTGGAGTTCCTGGCGGCGTCGGCGGGCGGGGATGCGCGCAAGGCGCTGACGGGGCTGGAGGTGGCCGCGGCGCATGCGGGGGCACACGTGGACCGAAAGGCCGCGGAGGAGGCGCTCCAGCAGAAGACGCTGCTGTACGACAAGGGCGGCGAGGAGCACTACAACGTCATCAGCGCCTTCATCAAATCGATGCGCGGCAGTGACGTGGATGGGGCGCTGTACTGGATGGCGCGGATGTTGGAGGCGGGCGAGGACCCCATCTTCCTGTTCCGGCGCATGGTCATCTTCGCGTCGGAGGACATCGGCAACGCGGACCCGCGCGCGCTGAGCGTGGCGGTGGACGCGCTGAGGGCGTTCCAGTTGGTGGGCCTGCCGGAGGGCACGCTGCCGCTCACGCAGGCCGTCACGTACCTGGCGCTGGCGCCCAAGTCGAACGCGGTGCTGACGGCGTACACGTCCGCGCGTGAGGCCGTGACGAAGGAGGGCGCGCTGCCCGTGCCGATGCACCTGCGCAACGCGCCCACGAAGCTGATGAAGTCGCTGGGCTACGGCGGCGGCTACAAGTACCCGCACAACTTCGAGGGCAACTACGTCCCCGAGGACTACCTGCCCGACGAGCTGCGCTCACGGAGCTTCTACACGCCGACTCGCAACGGCGAGGAGGCGCGGCTGGCCGAGCGGTACGAGGACATCCAGCGCCAGCTCGCGGAGCGTGCGCGTGAGCCGGGCGAAGACGAAGGGTGAGGCCTTTCGTAACGAACAGGCGCCGGTGAGGGAGTCCCTCACCAGCGCCAGGAGTTCATCCAGTTCGTCCCGTCGTGACTACGACGCGGCCTCGAGCGGCTCAGCGCCCTCGTCGTCCTTGAGGACGCGCGGCTTCATGGAGCGGCCCGCCACCTCGTACTGCTTGAGCAGCCGGCGGAAGTTGGAGCGGTCCACGCCCGCGGCGCGCGCCGCGCTGGAGACGTTCTGGTTGTTCTTCTCCAGGAGCGCCGACAGGTAGCGCCGCTCGAACGCCCGCATCGCCAGGCGCTTGGCCTGCGCGTACGGCAGGTGCGCCAGGCTGAACACCTCCACCGCCGAGTCGGCCTGAGGCGCCGACTGGAAGCCGGGCGGCAGGTCCTCCACGTCGATGACGTCATTGCCCGTCAGCACCACCGCGCGCTCGATGACGTTCTCCAGCTCGCGCACGTTGCCCGTCCAACGGTTGCAGGTCAGGGCCTCCATCGCGCGCGGGGAGATGCCCGTCACCTTCTTGTCCGCCTTGGACGCGTACAGCTTCAGGAAGTGGTGCGCCAGCAGCGGCACGTCCTGCGGACGGTCCCGCAGCGGCGGCAGGTCGATGGTGATGACGTTGAGCCGGTAGAACAGGTCCTCGCGGAACTTGCCCTGCTCCTTCGCCCGCGACAGGTCCACGTGCGTGGCCGCGATGACGCGCACGTCCACCTTCACCGGCTCGTTGGCGCCCACCCGCTTGACCTCGCCCTCCTGGAGGACGCGGAGCAGACGCACCTGGGTCGCCGGCGGCACGTCGCCAATCTCGTCCAGGAAGATGGTGCCGCCGTCGGCCGCCTCGAACAGGCCCTTCTTGTTGCCCGTGGCGCCCGTGAAGCTGCCCTTCACGTGGCCGAACAGCTCGCTCTCCAGCAGCGTCTCCGTCAGCGCCGAGCAGTTGACGGCGACGAACGGCTTGTCCTTGCGCGAGCTGCGGTAGTGGATGGCGCGCGCCACCAGCTCCTTGCCCGTGCCGCTCTCACCCTGGATGAGCACCGTGGCCGTGGAGTGGCTCACCGTCTCCACCAGCTTGAACACCGAGCGCATCTGCGGCGACTGGCCGATGAGGTCCTCGAACTGGCTGCGCACGGTGAGCGCCTCTTCCAGCGCGCGGGTGCGGTCCTTGAGCGCCTTGCGCTCGGCCGCCTTGGCCACCGTGAGGCTCACCTCGTCGATGTTCTCGAACGGCTTGGTGAGGTAGTCGTACGCGCCCGCCTTCACCGCCTCCACCGCCGTCTCCACGGTGGCGAAGGCCGTCATCATGATGACCTCCACGTCCGGACGCTCGGCCTTGATGCCGCGGAGCAGGTCCATGCCGGACAGGTTCGGCATCTTGATGTCCAGGACGACGACGTCGATGGTCGGGTCCTTGGCCGCCGTCAGACCTTCCACCGCGTCATCAATGGCCACCACCGGGTGGCCCTCGCGCTGGAGAATCTGCGTCACGGCCTTGAGGACGACCGAATCGTCATCCACGACGAGGACTTTGGCGCGCTTGACTTGGTTCACGGCAACCTCTCGAGCTGCAGGGGAATGGGCAGGAAGACGGTGAAACGGGAGCCGGCGCCCACCTGGGTGTCGACGTGGAAGCTGCCCCCGTGGTCCTGGACGATGCGGTACGCGATGGACAGGCCCAGCCCGGTGCCTTCACCGGGGGGTTTGGTGGTGAAGGAGGGCTCGAAGATGCGCGGCAGGTGCTTCTCCTCGATGCCGCACCCCGTGTCGGTCACCGCGAAGAAGCAGCGGTCACCCTCACGGCCCGTCTCCAGCTTGAGCTGGCCTACACGCTCTGGAAGCGCCTGCAGGCCGTTCTGCAGCAGGTTCAACACCACCTGCGCGAGCGTGCCCGGGTCGCCATAAACCTTCGGAAGCCCGTCCTTCAAATCGAGCGACAGCTCCGCGCGCGGCGTCGTCTTCAGCTGCGCCCGGAAGAGCACCGCCGCGTCCTCCACGCACCGCGACAAGTCGAACAGCCGCCGGTCCTCCACGCGGCTGTGTCGGCTGAACTTCAGCAGGCTCTCGACGATGCGCTTGCACCGCAGCGCGCTCTCTTCAATCAGCCCCAGGGACTCCAGGTCCGCGTCGCTGCGGCCCGCGTCGCGGGACATGAGCTGGGCGAAGGCCAGGATGCCCCCCAGCGGATTGTTGATTTCATGCGCCACGCCCCCCGCCAGCTGCCCCACCGCCGCCATCTTCTCCGTCTCGATGAGCCGGCGCGTCATCGCCTGCTCCTCGGTGACGTCGCGATAGGTGCACACCACCCGCTCGTCCCCCGCCATGGGGTAGGCGGCCACCACGTACGTCCTGCCCCCCTGCTGCACCTCTCCGCGCGCGCCCTTGCCGCTCTCCATCGCCGCCGGCAGCGGGCAGCCCGTGCACGGCTCGTTGCGACCGAAGAGATACCGGTAGCAGGCCATGTCGGACGGAATCTGCTCGATGGAGCGCCCCGCCACGTGCGCGTACGCCAGGTTCGCCCGCCGCACCGCGAAGTCGCGCCCGCGCACCACGCACAGCGGCGTCTCCATGCAGTCGAACGACAGCTCCCACTCGCGCTTGGCCTGGCTGAGCATCCGCGTGCGCTGGGCGACGCGCTCCTCCAGGTCCGCGTTGAGCAGCTTCAGCTCCGCGTTCTGCGCCGTCGTCACCCGGTACAGCCGCTCGTTCTCCGCCTGCAGCGCGTACTGCTCGAACGCGCTCTTGACCGTCAGCACCAGGTGGCTGTCGTTCCAGGGCTTGGAGATGAAGCGGAAGATCTCCGAGCGGTTGATGGCCTCCTCAATCGCCTGCTGGTCCGCCTGGCCGGTGAGCATGATGCGCTGGGCGCGCGGCTCCTGCTGCTTCACCCGGGTGAGGAACTCCACCCCGTTCATGCCCGGCATCCGGAAGTCGGAGATGACGACCTCGGGGCGGAACGCCTCCACCGTGCGCAGCGCCTGCTCCGCGTCCGTCGCCGTCTCGATGTCCCAGTCCCCCCGGCGCAGCACCCGCCGGATGGACTTGAGGATGTTCTCCTCGTCGTCCACGAGCAGCAGCCGCCCGCGCGGCGCTGCTTCCGTCTGAGTGATCTGTGCGGCGAGGGGGCCCATGGGATTCTTTCCGTCCCATGACATTTGCAATGTGTCTGCCAGCCGGTGGGGCGCCGCAAACCCATGGAATCACGGGATGATTCGACTCCCCGACAATCGAGGAGTGGGGTCATCCTAGACTCCCCCCACCCTTGTGGGTCAATACCACCCCAGGGTCTTTGACCCAGGTCACTCGCCCTGCGAGGGATTGGGCGGCAACAGGGGCATTTGAGAGTGGAGACAGACCCTGTCCCTGCCCTCCGCCTTGGCCCGGTAGAGGGCCTCGTCGGCGGTGAGCAGCAGCTGCTCGGGGCTGAGGACGGTGCGGTGGGGGAAGCTGGAGAGGCCCAGCGATGCCGTCACCCGGAGCGAGCCCTGGGGCCCCACCTGCAAGGTCGCCAAATCCTTGCGCACACGCTCCGCCACGGTGAGCGCGCCCGTCAGGTGGGTCCGGGGCAACAGGACGGCGAACTCCTCTCCTCCGTAGCGGGCCACCAGGTCCGTCTCCCGCACGCTCTGCTGGAGGGCCGCCGCCACCTCTCTCAGGACGCCGTCCCCCGTGGTGTGGCCATGCCTGTCGTTGACCTGCTTGAAGTGGTCCAGGTCCATGAGGATGAGCGACAGCGGGTCGTCGTAGCGCTGGGCCCGGCGGAACTCCTCGCGCAGCCGCTCCTGGAAGTGGCGGTGGTTGTGGACCCCCGTCAGCCCGTCCGTCGAGGACAGCCGCTGCAGCTCACCCACCTGGTTGGATAGTTGCGAAAATCGGGCGTGGACCGTCAGGCACCGGGCCACCCGCGCCCGTAATTCTTCCACGTCCCATGGGTCGAACATGACCTCGGCGCCGCGGGTGAGCGCCTCCAGCCAAGACTCGCGAGGTTCCCGGGGGGTCAGAACCATCACCGGAGGACCTGGCGGGCCCTCCTGGCCCAGCAGCTTGTCGAGCCAGTCACCGGTGACCTGTCTTCCGCCCACCCACACCACCAGGTCCACCTCCCTCGCCAGCCGGCCCACCTCCGGGCCCGGGGAAATCAGACGGAGGCAGTAGTCCTCCGGACCGAGGGCCCTCGCGAGGCGGGCCAGGGTTGACTCCGCTTCATCCACCACCAGCAGGGTATGAGGCCTAGAGGTCACAGTGTCCCCGTAAAATGGTGATTCCACGGTAGCACAGGGGTGTTCGCGAGTGGGAGCCCCCTGATTGATTTAGGACCCGGGCCTTGCTACCGAGCCGCCCGGAATCCCCTTCTCCGAGCATCGAGGTCCGTCGTGGCCAAGTACCCCAGCATCAGCCTCTTCCTCCCCGCATGGAACGAGGAGGACTACGTGGAGCGGGCGGTGAGTCGGGCGCTGGAGGCGCTGCCGCAGCTGACGGACGACTTCGAGATCATCGTGGTCAACGACGCGTCGACGGACCGCACGCAGGAGATTGCGGAAGGGATGGCGAAGCGGATTCCGCAGCTGCGGGTCATCAACCATCCGGTGAACCTGAAGCTGGGTGGGGCGATGCGCACGGGGCTGGCGGCGTCGACCAAGGACATCGTCGTCTACTCGGACATCGACCTGCCGTGGGACCTGCGGGAGCTGGAGCGCTCGCTGCACCTGATGGACTACCTGGAGGCGGACATGATCTGCGCCTTCCGGTTCGACCGCACGAGCGAGGGCCCCAAGCGCATCGTGTACTCGTTCGTCTACAACATGCTCATCCGGGCGCTGTTCGACATCCAGATCAAGGACGTCAACTTCAGCTTCAAGGTGATGCACCGGCGGGTGCTGGAGTCGATGGAGCTGAAGAGCCAGGGCTCGTTCATCGACGCGGAGCTGGTGGTGAAGGCCATCCGCAAGGGCTTCCGCGTGTTCCAGATGGGCGTGGACTACTTCCCGCGCACGCGTGGCGTGTCCACGCTGGCCTCGCCGTCGGTCATCGTGAAGATGGTGAAGGAGCTGGTGAAGCTCTACCCGGAGACGCGCACGCCCGCGCCGCCGTCGCAGCCGGTGCGCCTGCCGCCGTCGGTGCAGCCGCTGCGCACCGCGAACAGCCGCTCGGCGCGGGGCTGAGTCGTCCGTGAGCACGCCGCCCCGGCGCCTCATCGTCAACGCGGATGACCTGGGGCTGCACCCGTCCCTGGACGCGGGCATCCTCCGCGCGAACCGCGAGGGAATCGTCACCAGCGCCACGCTGCTCGCCATGGGGCCGACCGCGCCCGAGGCCGCGGCGCGTGCGCGCGGGCAAGGGCTCGCGGTGGGGTTGCACCTGGCGCTGTCGACGCGACTGGAGCCCGCGGCGGGCTCCCACCGGGTCCCCACGGTGGCGCCTGACGGGAGGCTGCGTGCGAGCTGGGCGGAGTTCGCGAAGGCGTGGCTGACGGGCAAGGTGCGGCGCGCGGAGGTGGAGCTGGAGCTGGAGTCGCAGCTTCGGCGCGCGCGGGAGCTGGGCGTGGTGGTGGACCACCTGGATGGACACCAGCACCTGCACCTGCTGCCCGGCATCCGGCCGATGGTCGAGGCGATGGCCGCGCGGGAGCGGCTCCCCGTGCGCTGGCCGGACGCCCTGCCCCGCGCGCGGTGGCTGCGCACGCCGGGCCCCGCGCTGAAGACGACGCTGCTCACGGTGCTGGCGCGCACGGCGCCCCGGGCTCGGCACGGCGTGCGTAGGGTGAGCGCGGGCGGCGTGTTCGAGGCGGGCCGGTTGGATGAGGCCGCGCTGCTGGCGGTGCTGGACGCGATGCCGGCGGGAGACTTCGAGGTGGGCTGTCACCCTGGCGAGGGCACACCGCAGGTGCCCGAGGACCCGGCGTGGACCTACGGCTGGCAGGCGGAGCTGGAGGCGCTCACGAGTGCCCGCGTGAAGGCGCGGCTCGCCGAGCGAGGCATCCAGCTCCACTCCTACGGGACGCTCGCTTCCGCGACGTAGAGCACGTGCGATGGCGTGGATGCCCCGCGCCTCCGCTGCGCATGGTTGCGCGCGTTGCAGCCACCTCGCATGAGCAACGCGCGCCTCGGTGCGATGGCGCTCTACGGCTCGGCGTATTCACCTCGCCCCTGTGCCCGCCGAGGGGACTCCGCCTCCGCGGACGTAGCGCCCACAGGACGTAGTGGCGCCCGACGCCACCACCTCGCGCACCGTGAGGCCCCAGCGACTACGGAGCACTCGCCTCCGCGACGTAGAGCACGTGCGGTGTGGTGTAGCCACGTCCCAGGTCCACCACCTCGCGCACCGTGAAGCCCGCGTCCTCCAAGAGCGCTCGCATCGCCGAGCGAGGCTTGAGCACCATTCCTCCGCTCGCCTTCGTGCGCCCCAGGAGCGACACCATCACCCACTCCTGCGCCAGCGCCTTGCGGTGCTTCCAGGAGCCATCCCCCTCCACCTCCTTCAACAACAAGCGCCCGCCAGGGCGCAGCAGCCCGCGCGCCGTGCGCAGGAAGCCGGGCCACTTCTCCTCGGGCAACAGGTAGAGCACGTCGCACACCACCGCCGCCTCGCACGTCCCCGGCAGCGCGGGCGCCAGCACCTCCTCCAACGTCCCCTCCGCGAGCTTCACCCGCGGCAGCCCCGCGAGCGCCTCGCGCGCCCACCCCACCTTGCGCGGGTCCGGATCCACCGCGTGCACCTCGCGCTTCGGGTCCGACAGCGCCAAGAGCGCGGACAACAACCCGTGTCCACAGCCGATGTCCGCCACCGTGCCACCGGCGGGCATGCGCTCCACCACCGCGAGCAGCGGCGCCGAGGACGCACGCGCATGCACATGGAACCGCTCGGCCGCTGGCAGCCGGGAGTACAACGCGAGGGCCTCGTCGAGGAGCGTGCTCATGAGATGTAGTAGTCCGCGCCGAACGCCCACGACAACACGAGCAACGACACCGCGCCCACCGCCAGCGCCCCCTGGAGCACGCGCGGCCGCTCACGCAAGAGCATCGCCCCCGTCAGGAACACGGGGAACGACGACAGCAGATACCGCCCCATCCCCATGAAGTCCTTCGTGGACCACGCGGGCAGCCCGACGATGGCCAGCACGTAGACGGCGTAACCCCACCCGAGCAGCTTGCGCGTGGGCCACACCAGCGCGAGCGCCAGGAGCGTGAAGAACGCGTGCGCCGCCAGCCGGAACGCCTCGCGCTTGTCCGTGGGGTGGAGCACCACGTGCTCGAACCACGACACCTTCAGCCACGTCCTCCACCCCGGCGTCTGCGCCCACCCTGCCGCGCCCTGCACCTTCACGAAGGCGAACGGGTCTCCGAACTGGTGCCACAGGTAGAGCATGTAGCAGCCGAACCCCACCCCCGAGAGCACCGGCAGGAAGTCCACCGCGGTCCACTTCTCGCCCCGCGCGTGCTTCCACTCGAGCCTGCGAACCAGGAGTCCCAGCACCACCGCGGGCGCCACGGGCCGTGCCGCCGTGGCCACCGCCGCCACCAGCACCGCCGGCCCCAGGTGCCCCTTCTCCAGGAGCACGAAGGACGTCACCACCAGCAGGACGAACAGCGCGTCCGAATACATGGCCCCGTAGAAGTACATCGTGAACGGGTACATCGCCATCAAGAGGCCCGCCTTGAGCGCGGTGTCCTCGTCCGCGAGCAGCCTGGCCCAGCGCGTGAACATCACCAGCGCCAGCGGGCCACACAACAGCGTGATGAGCACCCCCGCCTGATAGACGTTGGGCCCCAGGGTCTCCACCGCGCGGATGAGCAGCGGGTAGAGCGGGAAGAAGGCCACCGAGCTCTGCTCGCCCGGCGTGTACTGGTAGCCGTCCTGCGCGATGCGCATGTACCAGCTCGAATCCCACGCCACCCAGCCCATGGTGACGTACTCGTCGAGCCGCACGACGGGGTTCTGCGGATTCTTGTGGAAGTAGCGCCACGCCCCGGCCGCGGCGGCGGCGCTGCAGAGCAGGACGGCGACCAGGACGACCAGGGCGATGGTGCGAGACGCGGAGCGGGCCATTCGGCCGGCAGGCTGGTCCCAGAACGCCGCCCCGGTCAAGCACCGGAGCGGCGGGAACCCACGCCTCAGCGCGGGTAGAACGTCTTGCCTTCCTTGACCATCTCCACCAGGAGCGGCGCGGGCGTGAAGCGCTCACCCAGCTTGTCCTGGTAGTGCTCCAGCTTGCGCAGCACCTCCGAGAGCCCCCGCGCGTCCGCGTAGTGGAACGGACCGCCGAGGAACGGCGGGAAGCCCAGGCCGAAGATGGCCCCCACGTCGCCGTCGCGCGCGCTGCGGAGGATGCCCTCGCCCAGGCACCGGATGGCCTCGTTCACCATCTGCAGCACCAGCCGCTCCGCCATCTCCGAGGCGTCGAAGCCCTTGCGCTCCTTGCCGTGCGGCAACAGGCCGTAGACGGTGGGGTCCACCTCCTTCTTCTTTCCGTTCTCGTAGAGGTAGAAGCCCTTCTGGCTCTTGCGGCCCAGCCGGCCGTCGGCCACCACGCCGTCCAGCGACTTGGGCGCGGCCATGCGCTTGCCGAAGGCCGCCTCCATCATGGGGCTGACCTTGTGGGCCACGTCGATGCCCACCTCGTCCAGCAGCGTCATCGGTCCCACCGGGAAGCCGAACTCCACCAGCGCCTTGTCCAGGGCGGCGATGTCCGCGCCCTCGGCCAGCAGGTACGCCGCCTCGTTCAGGTACGGCGCGAGGATGCGCGAGGTGTAGAAGCCCGGCCCGTCGTTGACGACGATGACCGTCTTGCCCTGCTTGCGCCCCACCTCCACGCACGTGGCCGTCACCTGGTCCGCCGTGCCCGCGTGGGTGATGATCTCCAAGAGCGGCATCTTGTTGACCGGGCTGAAGTAATGCATGCCGATGACCTGGGCGGGCCGCTTGCTGCCCTTGGCCAGCTCGGTAATCGGGATGCTGGAGGTGTTGGACGCGAAGATGGCGTCGGGCCCGGTGACGGCCTCCACCTCCGCGAGGATGCGGTGCTTGAGCTTCAGGTCCTCGAACACCGCCTCGATGACCAGGTCCGCCGACTTGAAGCCGCTGTAGTCGGTGCCCGCGGTGATTCGCGCCTGCTTCGCCGCCGCCTCGCGCCAGGTGAGCGAGCGCTTCTTCACGCGCTCATCCAGGATGCCCTGCACCTGCTTGAGCGCGCGCGCCACCCCCGCGTCGTCCTTGTCCTTCACCCGCACCTGCGCGCCCTGCAGCACGCCGGCCACGTAGGCGATGCCGCCGCCCATCAGCCCGCCGCCCAGCACCGCAACCTTCTTCACCTCGCGCGGCTTCACGCTCGCGTCCGACGTGCCGTTCTCCTTCTTCAGCGCCGTCGTCGCGAAGAACACCTCCACCAGCCGCTTGGAGACGTCCGACATCACCAGCTCGCCGAACGCCTTCGCCTCGGCCGCGAGCCCCGCCTCGCGCCCGGACTCCAGGCCCGTGCGCACCACCCGCAGGGCCTTCTCCGGAGCGGGGTACTTGCCGCGCGTCTTCTTGAGCAGCTGCTTCCGGGCCGCATCGAACAGGACCTTGCGCCCCAGCGGATTGTCCTCGAGCGCCACCTCCGCCCACAGCTCCTTGTTCGCCAGCCCCTGGAAGAAGCCCGCGAGCCCCTTCTTCTGCCCCACTGACTTCAGGCCCTGGCCGTGCGCGCGCACCGGCTTGAGCGTGCCCGCCGCCAGCTCCCTCGCGCGCTGCACCGCGATGGCGCGCAGGATGGGCACCGGCACCACCTCGTCGACGATGCCCAGCTTGCGAGCCTTCGCCGGCTTCACGTTCTTGCCCGTGAGGATGAGGTCCAGCGCCGCCTGCGCGCCGATGAGCGCGGGCAGCCGCTGCGTCCCGCCCGCGCCCGGAAGCAGGCCCAGCTGCACCTCCGGCAGGCCGAGCGTCGTCTTCGGGCTGTCCGTGGCGATGCGGTAGTGGCACGCCAGCGCCCACTCCAGCCCGCCGCCCAGACACGCGCCGTGGATGGCAGCCACGACAGGCTTGGGGAAGGCCTCCAGCCGGTCGAACCCCGCCTGCCCCTGCTGGCTCATCGCGGTGGCCTCCTCTGCCGTCTTCAGCGTCTGGAGGTAGTCAATCTTCGCCCCGGCGACGAAGCTGTCCTTCTTGCCGGAGATGAACACCAGGGCCTTCACGTCGGCCTCGCGCTCCGCCTCGTCCAGCAGCCGGGAGAACGCCGCGCCCACCTCCGGGCTCAGCGTGTTCACGGCGGAGTCCGGCAGGTCGAACGTGACGACGGCGACGCCGTCCTCGACCTGGAGGGAGAAGCCCTGCTTCGCCTGAAGCTCTTCGAGTTGGATGGCCATCACGCACGCTCCAGGACCACCACGGCGCCCAGGCCGCCGGCGGCGCAGACGGTGCACATCACCGTGTTCTTGTTCCGACGCTTCAGCTCGTTGAGGGCCTGCGTGACGATGCGCGCCCCCGTCGCCCCGAAGGGATGACCGATGGCGATGGAGCCCCCCGTCACGTTCAGCCGCTCGCGGTCCACCTCCCCCACCGGCTCCGCCCAGCCCGCCTTCTTCGCGAAGCTCTTCGACGCCAGCGCCTGGAGGTTGCTCGCCACCTGCGCGGCGAACGCCTCGTGCATCTCGACGAGGTCGATGTCCGACAGCTTCAGCCCCGCGCGCGCCAGCGCCGTGGGCACCGCGTACACCGGCCCCTGCAACAGCTGGTCGCCCGGGTCCGTGGCCGCGTACGCGTACGAGCGCAGGTAGCCCAGGGGCTCGTAGCCCAGCTCCCGCGCCCGCTCCTCGCTCATGAGCAACAGCGCCGCCGCGCCGTCCGTCAGCGGCGACGCGTTGCCCGCCGTCACCGTGCCGTACTTCCGGTCGAACACCGGCTTGAGCTTGCCCAGCGCCTCCAGGCTGGTGTCCTCGCGGATGATGTTGTCGCGCGTGGCCGTCTGCTCGTACTTCGGCGGCACCGACACGTGCATCACCTCGTCGTCGAAGCGGCCGTCCTTCCACGCCGCCGCCGCGTTCTTGTGCGACGAGAGCGCGATGCGGTCCTGCTCCTCGCGGGAGATGCCGTTCTCCTTCGCCATCTTCTCCGCGCTCTCCCCCATGGACAGGCCCGTGGAGTACTCGGCGATGGCGGGCGGCACGGGCACCAAATCTTGCGCCTTGAGCTTCTGGAAGGGCTTGAGCTTCTCGCCCAGCGAGCGCCCCTTGGACGCCGCCGCCAGCGCGTGCGCCAGGGGCCGGCTGGTGAACACCGGCGGGTCCGACATCGCCTCGGTGCCCCCGGCGATGGCCACGTCCGAGTAGCCCAGCGCAATCGCGTTGCCCGCCGTCGTCAGCGCCTGGATGGACGTCGCGCACGCGCGCGTCACCGTGGCCGCTTCAATCTTGAGCGGCAGCCCCGCCGCGATGACCACCTCGCGCGCGATGGACGGCCCCGTCAGCGTCGGAATCACCTGCCCGAAGACGAGCTGGTCGATGACGTTCGGGTCCAGGTCCGAGCGCTGCACCAGCTCCTGGACCACCATCCGTCCCAGGTCCAGCGCGGTGAGCCCGGAGAACACCGTGCCCGCCTTCACGAACGGCGTCCGCAGCCCCCGGACGATGGCCACCCTCCGGTGACTGTTGCGCTTCTGGCTTGCCATGTGTGCCTCACCCTCCTGGACGTCGAGTGGGGCACTTCTAATGAGCGCTGATGCGGCGCGTCAACCCTCTGTTGATTCAAGAGTCAATCCGCGAGCACTTGGCGCGCTCCCTCCTCCAGCGAGGGAGCCACGGGGCGGAGGGGGTGAGGCCTCCGCCCCGTGTGCTTCGGTCGTCCCTCACTCACGCGAGGGACACGCCTTCGCTACTTCTTTCCGTCGGCCTGCGGTCCCAGGACGATGTCGAAGCGGACACCGCCCGCCTCCTCGACCTTGTCGGGCTGCTCGGGGCTGGCCGAGTGCTGCACCACCTCGACGGCGAAGCGGCCCTGCTCCACGGCGGTGCCCTGCGAGACGAAGCGCACGTTGACGTGGTGCGCGCCGTCCGGGTCCAGCCACAGGCCGTCCAGCCGGGCGCCCTGCGGATTGACGATGCGCACGGTCTGCTCGCCCACCACCTCGAAGCCCTGGCCCTCGTGGCCCCAGCGGTCCCACAGCTCGGAGGGCAGCGTGACGAGCACCTGTCCACGCTCCAGGAAGGACGGCAGATCCACGTCGCCGTTGCGGATCTCCAGGTGCGCCAGGCTGGGCCTGTCGCGCAGCAGGTTGCGCACGCGGAAGTCGAAGTCACGCACGGGCGCGAAGGGCGACAGGTTGACGACGTTGACGTTCTTCCACGCCAGGTTGTTGTTCCAGCGCGTGTTGTTGAGCGTGTTGGAGTTGGTCGCCTCCACCAGCGTCATCGGGTCCTGCGAGGACACCCAGCGCGTCAGCAGGCAGTAGTGGCCCGGCGCGGGCACGCCGTTCCACGGCACCATCACCTCCACGTTGGCGCCCGGGGCGATGCCCGCCACGGAGATGGAGCCGATGGGCGCCCAGTCCATGGGCCACAGCGCCGCGCCACCCGAGCCCGTGTAGTAGACGTGCAGCGTGCCGCTGGCCGTGTTGCCCACGGGCACGAGCGGGCCGTTGTTGCGCAGCGTGACGTAGACGTAGTTCGTCTGGCCGAACTCCGGGTTCTGGTGGCCCACGCAGCCGGCGTTCTGGCACACGCGGATGTCCGGGCTCACCCAGATGGGGTCCACCGTCGGCGTGTTGCCGAAGTCGCCGCCGTTGTCCTTCGAGTACACGTCCACGCGGCACTGCGTGACGACGAGCGTGACGAAGTCCACCGCCGAGTCATCCTGGGCGAAGACGTCCACGAAGCCCTGCGCGTTGAGGGTGGGGATGAGGTTCACGCCGCCGGGCAGCGCGGCCAGGTTCAGCGAGACGGTGCCGGAGCCGTAGAGCGGGATGCCCAGGCTCGCCAGCGACGCGCCCCAGCCCGTGGCCAGCTGCGTGCCCGCGGGGCCCATGAAGAGCAGGCCCATGGAGTCGTTGGTGTCACCGTTGCGCACCACCATGCGCAGCGTGGCGCCACAGATGGGGCCCAGCCGGCGCAGGTTGGTGAAGGTGGTGGCGAACCACCGGTCGATGCTCATGTCGTCGAACGGACGCGAGCCGGGATAGGTGTAGTTCGCGGCGATGTAGTTGAGCATGCCCGTGCTGGGCGACACCGCCTCGGTCGGCGCGGCGAAGTTGTCCGCGATGCCGTGGGTGAAGGTCTGCGCGCGCGCGGCGCCGCCCCAGGTGACAGCCAGGAGGGCGAGCATGCTGAAGACGGTGCTGAAGTGGACTCGGGGATGAGGCGAAGACATGGAGCTCCTCGGGGTGTGGCGGGTTCGGCCGCGCCAGGCCACGTCGGAGAACTCCAGGTCGAGAAGAAGGAAGGGCGCGCCGCGGCCGGCCACTGAGCAACCGCCATGCCCTCCCGTCCGTCAGAGGATGACGCGCCGCTCGAGGACCTCGCGGCGAGACATTCCACGCCACAGTCCGAGCGGACTGTGGCGTGTCCGGTTACGCCCGCGCGCGTGGAGGAGCCACGTCGACATGCGGGAAACCGCTACGGTTTGAGCGTGCCCTGACGCAGCGCCGTGCCCAGGCGGTGCACGGCCTCGACGGCGAACTTCGCGGCCTCGGGGTCCGTGGGCGGGAGGATGCCGTGGCCCAGGTTGAAGATGTGCCCCGTGGGGCCCGCGCGCAGGAGGATGTCCTTCACGCGGCCCTCCAGCTCCTCGCGCGGCAGGAACAGGTGCAAGGGGTCCAGGTTGCCCTGCACCGCGACGTCCGGGCCCAGCACCTTGCGGCCCTCGTCCATGGGCAGCGTCCAGTCCAGGCCCACCACGTCCGCGCCCGTGCTCTTGAGCAGGGACAGGTGCGTGGACATGCCCACGCCGAAGACGATGACGGGCACGCCCGTGGCCTTCAGCTCGGACACCATGCGCGTCAGGTACGGCAGACAGAAGCGCTCGTAGTCCCACGGCGACAGCTCGCCGCCCCACGAGTCGAAGATTTGAACGATGCTCGCCCCCGCCTCGACCTGCATCTTGAGGTAAGGGATGAGCGTGTCGGTGAGCTTGCCGAACAGGCGGTGCGCCAGCTCCGGCTGCTCGAACATCAGCCGCTTGATGAGGATGTAGCTCTTGGAGCCGCCGCCCTCCACCATGTACGCGGCCAGCGTGAAGGGCGCGCCCGCGAAGCCGATGACGGGCACCGAGTCGTTGAGCGCCTTGCGCGTGCGGCGGATGGCCTCCGCCACGAAGCCCGTGCCCTCCACGGGGTCCGGCACGCCCAGCTTGTCGATGTCCGCCGCGGTGCGCACGGGGTTCGGGAAGTGCGGCCCCTTGTCCCCCAGCTCCAGGTGGATGCCCATGGCCTCCACGGGGATGAGGATGTCGGAGAAGATGATGGCCGCGTCCACGCCCAGCCGCGTCACCGGCTGCACGGTGACTTCGGCGGCCAGGTCCGGGTGCTTGCACAGGTCCAGGAAGGCGATGTTGCCGCGGATGGCCCGGTACTCGGGCAGGTAGCGGCCCGCCTGGCGCATGAGCCACACGGGCGTGGTGTCGGTGGGCTGGCGGCGCGCGGCGCGGAGGAGTCGGTCGTTCACTTCGGGCTCTCGGTCAGTCGGTGCACAGCTTGGAGGTCGACATCGCCAACAACGGCGGACAGAAGCGGAGGAAAGGCGGCCCCTTCACGGAGCGCTGCTCCCACGCCACGGGCACCTGCACGGGGCCCTCCTCCGTCTTCAGCTCCGGGACGAAAAGCAGGCGGTTGGGGCCGCCCTCCCAGGAGAACTTCCCCGGGCCGTCCTCTCGCACGAGCTTGTACTCGAAGACCCCGCCCTCGGGCAGCGACAGAGTGACGGCGCCGGCTTCCGGGCGCAGCGAGCGCTCGGGCTTCCAGCCTCCCAGCTCCGGGCCTCCGCCCACCACCCTCACCGCCGCGTCTCCCGTCTGGAGCACCACGGTGCGTCGAGGCCCCTCCCCCTTCCACCCGGTCCGAGCCATCTCCACCAGCGCCGCGTGGCCGCCCGGCGTGGCCGCCTTGAGCCGCACCAGCGACACCTCGCCCGGCTTCACCTCGACGTGCCAATAGGCCGACTCCGCGAGCCGCCCCAGCATGGAGCGCTTTCCCGTCAGCGGCTCGATGCCGTGCCCATCCCCGAGCCCCGAGGGCAGGAACGCGACACGCCGCTCGGTCCCGGAGTTGATGCCGACGAAGAACGCGTCATCCGGCGTCACGCGGACGTAGGCGAAGAAGTCCTCCCGGGCGGCGAGCACCATCGTCTCGCCACGCTGGAGGGCCTCACTGCCTCGACGCGCTTCCAACAACCGGGCAATCCACGCGCGCAGCGGATGGTCCGCGGTGAAGCGCATGTCGCCCCGGTTCTCCGGCTCCTTCGCGCCAGTGAGCCCCTCTTCGATGCCATACGTCAGCGCCGGCACGCCGCGCGCCGTAAGCTGCACCGCGAGCGCCCGCTTCACCTTCTCCACATCCCCGCCACACTCGCTCATCACCCGGGGCAGGTCGTGGTTGTCCAGGAGCGTCACCAGCGACTGGGGAGAAGGCTGGAACCGGTCGTTGAACAGGATGGCGCCCAGGTGCGAAGGAGAGCGCCCCCGGCAGAAGACATCCACCAGCGCGAAGGCCAGCGGGAAGTCGAACATCGTCCCGAAGCGGCCCTCCTTCATCACCCGCGCCAGCAGCACCGGGTCGCCGTCGAGCAGCTCGCCCAGCAGCAGGAAGTCCTTGCCCGCGTGCGCGCGCAGGTCATCGTTGTAGCGGGCCCAGAAGTCCATGGGCAGGTGCTTGACGGCGTCCAGCCGGAAGCCCGCGGGCTTCACCGTATCCACCCACTTCAGCGAGTGCGAGAGCAGGTGCTGGTAGACCTCCTCCTGCTCCACCGCCAGGTCCGGCAGCCCGTGCACGTCGCGCATCACCAGCTCGCGCGAGTCGTTCCAGTTCTCGATGGGCCCCAGCCCGTGGAACCACGTCGGCTGCTCGCGCGTGAGCCGCGTCTCCGGCCCCACGTGGTTGAGCACCACGTCCAGCACCAGCCGCATGTCGCGGCGGCGAAGCTCCGCGGACAGCTCCTTCAGCAGGGCCTCGTCACCGAAGCGCGGCTCCACCCGGCCGAAGTCCTCCACCCAGTAGCCGTGGAAGGCGCCGTACCCGTAGAACTTGTCGGTCCGCATCTGGAAGACGGGTGAAAGCCACACCGTGCGGACACCGAGCGCCTTGAGCCCGTCCAGTCGGTCGATGACGCCACGCAGGTCTCCGCCGTGAAAGGCCTGCGCGTCCTTCGCATCCACCACCCCGTCGTTCGTCACGTCCCCGTTGGCGAAGCGGTCCACCATCACGAAGTAGATGGCGTCGCCTTCCGGCGGCGTCCACTGGCCCCGGTACGGCTGGGGCGCGGGCTTGGGCGGAGGAGGCGGCTCGGTGGGCGTGCTCGTGCCCGGCTCGATGCCCTCTCCGGCCGGCGCCGACAGGCCGGGCACCAGCCCCGGACCACCGTCGGTGGACGGCACCAGCATGGGCGAGGCGAGGAACGAGTCGAACAGCGCGCCCGCCTGTCCCGAAATCTGCCGGGCCACCTCCAGCTGCGCGTCGTCCTCGCGCTGCTGGTCGAACTGGAGCGCGGCGCCGTAGTCCGCCGAGTCGCTCGTGGCCTCCAGCGCGGACGTGGCGCGGTTGGCCGTGGTCTTCACGTACACGTCCCACGAGAAGCGCCCGCCCACCTGCCCGAAGAACGTCACCCGCGTCTCCACCAGGAGCAGCAGCGGCGCGTCCCCGGCGCGGGCCTTGAGCATGGCGAAGCGGCGCTGCGTGTCCGTCACCTTCGCGAACTCGGCGGCGTACTCGTCGTAGGGAACCTCGCGCGCCTGGAGGTTTCTCTTGGCCAGCACCTCCGCCACGCGCTGACGCACACCCTCGGGCACGTTGGCCACCGCGCCGCGCCGCGCGTCGTCGCGGATGTACGCCACCGCCACCACCGTCCCTTCCGGCGCCAGCACCGGAGGCCCCTGCCGCTTCAGGCAGCCCGAGGCCACCAGCGCGAGGACCAGGGACCACAACCACCGCTGTCTCAGAACCATCCTTCGGCCTCGATGGCGACCACCGAGTGCCAGTGGCGCTCGGGGCCGACGTACTGGTTGTACTGGTTCAGGCTGTCCACGAACGAGTTGCCGAACGCCGCGTGCTGCGACGAGTACTGCAAGCCGTACAGCAGCCGCAGGCTGGGGCGCGCGTAGATGCCGCGGCCGGTGGGGTTGAGCACCACGCCCACCTTGCCCTGCCACGTGTCGCGCGTGTCGCTGTCGCCGAACTCCAGGCCGCGCGCGTCGGGGATGCCGCGCGTGCTGGTGAACACCGAGTCCACGTGGTTGCGGTACGCGTTGCCGTTCTGGCTCTTCTCGCGCGCGATGCTCGTCTCCATCAGGAGGTGCACGCGCTCGGTGAGGAAGTACTGCAGCCGCACCACCGTGGACGCGATGATGCGGTCGTCGTCGCCCGGCTTGATGGCGTTGTCGTTGTTGTAGGCGTAGCCCAGCCACACGCCCCACAGCGCCTCGAGCTTGTCGGGGATGAGCTTGATGTACGCCTCGTTGCCGAGCGACGCCTCGTAGCGCTCGTCGGTCTGGTCCGCGATGAATACCGTCCAGTCGCGATTGCGGTAGCGCTCCGTGTACGCCTGGTCCGGGTGCTTCTTCTCGAACGTGAGGTAGAGGTTGTCCCAGATGAGCGGCCCCAGCCCGCCGAAGCCCACGTAGCCGATGGCGCGGTAGGACAGCGCGCTGCGGGGCGCCAGGTCCGGCACCAGGTAGTCCTCCAGGCCCGGGTTGGCCTCGAAGTAGCGCTGCACCACCTCCCGGCGCACGTAGTCCTCGTAGTTGACGTACTCCGAGCGGTAGAGCGCGTTGCGGTTGCCCCGCACCTTGGGCTCGTAGCCCAGCTGGCCGCGCAGGCCGACCTCCAGGTGTCCGGGAATCAGCCGGTAGCGGAAGGACGCGGCGCCGGTGAGCACCGTGTTGTACTTCTGGGGCCGCAGCGTGTAGCCGCTGTCACCCACCGCGAGCAGCACGTCGTAGCGGTCGCCCTGGTACGTGCCGGACAGGCCCACCGTGTCCCAGAGCAGCGTCGCCGGGCGCTGGTCGTAGATGTGCAAGTCATTCCAGCGGTCCTCGAGCGTGCCCAGCTGCCACGTCACGCGGTCCAGCAGGATGTTGCCCGCGCGCACGAAGAGGTAGTCGGCGCGGAAGTTGAGGAACGAGCCATTGCCCGGGTCCGCGGAACGGAACGAGGTGCCGGAGAAGCGCGAGTGCACCTCCGCCCAGACCTCGTCGGAGCCCGGCGCGGCCTGGAGCACGTCCAGGCGCAGGTTGAGCTCACCGTAGGGGCTCTCGTTGAGGAGCCGGCCGTAGAGCCAGTAGTAGCCCAGCTGGCCGGAGCCGCCCGAGAAGTCCGGGCGGGTCATGATGCGGAAGTAGCCCGCGGCGCCGAAGCGGTCCCTCGTGGCGTCGGCCAGGGTGACGAGCGGGATGAGGAGCAACAGGAGGGCGCCGAGGCGCGCTGGCAGGACTCGCATGGACGGGCCCCGCTTATAGCGCACCTCGCCTGCCTGCCCCTACTCCGCGCGCAGGACGACGATGGTCCGCTCCGGCACCCCGTAGGTCGCCCCCGTCACCGGGGACGGCGCGTCCAGCCACGAGTTGCCCGTGGCCCTCGGGTCCAGGCCCGTGGCGGACAGGTACTCGGGGCTGTCGAAGTACGCCTGCGTGTCGATGAGCCGCTTCCACTGACGCCCGGGCGGCAGGGTGAACTCCACCGCGCGCGGCTCCATGTTGATGAGCACCACCAGCTCCGGGCCGTGCGTCGTGTCCGGGTAGTGCATCATCAGCTGCTTGGTGTCCCAGCCCACCTCCTCGCTGTTCTGTGCGCTCTTCCACACCAGCGGCGAGCCCTTCTCGTAGTCGGGCGGCGCGAAGGCGTAGGCGTGCTCCTTGCGCAGGCGGATGGCGGCCTTGACGAACTCGTACATCCGGTGGCGCTCGTCGCGCGCGAGGTACGCGCCCCACTGGTACCAGTTGAAGGGGTTGTCCGCGCGCGTGGAGTAGGCGTTGTTGTTGCCCAGCTGCGTGCGCATCCACTCGTCGCCTCCGAGAATCATCGGCGTGCCGTGGCTGACCATCATCGCCATGAAGGCGTTGCGCATCATCTGCCGGCGCATGCTCTCCGCGCGCGCGTCGCCGATGGGGCCCCAGTTGCGAGAGCGGTTGTGGTCCTCGCCGCTGACCTTGTCGCAGAAGGGGCTGTTGGGCGTGTCACAGCACACCGGGTTCAGCGGGCCGCACTTGTTCTGCTTCACCTCGTAGGCGAACAGGTCGTAGAGCGTGAAGCCGTCGTGCACGGTGATGAAGTTCATCGAGTGGTACGGCCTGCGCCCGTTGCGCACGTACCACTCCTTGCTGCCGTACATCAGGAACGCGCCGTCCGCGGAGCCGGGGCGCCCGCACAGCGAGCCCTCGTTGGAGTTGAGCTTCCAGTCGTCGCGGTTGATGAACGCGCGCCACCAGTCGCGGAAGCGGCCGTTCCACTCGTACCAGCCGTTGCCCGGCTGGGTGAGCGAGTTGGGGAACTCGCCCATCGGCATGCAGTACCAGCCGCCCGCGCTCCAGGGCTCCGCGATGATGCGGGTGTTGTACTTCTGGAGCACCGGGTCGTCGATGATCTCCTGCAGCACCGTGTTCTTCGGGTCGTCCCAGCGGTTGTAGTCCTGATCTCTCTCGCCGAGGATGGGCGCCAGGTCGAAGCGGAAGCCGTCCACGTGCAGCTCTTCGACGTAGAAGCGCAGGCTGTCGATGATGAGCTTGCGCATGGGGCGGTGGTTGGGCCGCGTCTGGTTGCCCACGCCCGTGTTGTTCCAGTACGTGCGCCGGTCGCCGTTGAGCCCGTAGTACGCCTGGTTGTCGATGCCGCGGAATGAGTACAGGCCCGCGACCTCCGCCGGGTCCAGCGAGTCCAGCGGCTCACCGGGCAGCACGTCGTCGGACTCCAGCTTCTCGCGCCACAGCCCGCCCTCGCCGGTGTGGTTGTAGACGACGTCGACGATGACCTCGATGTCGCGCTTGTGCAGCTCCTCCACCATCCACTTGAACTCGTCGATGACCTGGTGGGGCAGCTTGTGCGCGGCGTAGGAGACCTCCGGCGCGAAGAAGTTGATGGTCTGGTAGCCCCAGTAGCCGCCATCCAGCGGCTTCTCGTGGATGGGGAGCAGCTCCACGGCGGTGATGCCCAAATCCTTGAAGTAGTCGGCCTTCTCGCCCATGCCCCGGTAGGTGCCCGGGAAGCGCACGCCACTTGCGGGGTCCGCGGTGAAGCCCTTGGCGTGGACCTCGTAGACGATGAGGTCCTGCCACTTGTGGCCCGCCCACTGCTCGTCCTCGCGGTTGGCGCGGTACTGCCGCTCCAGCTCGCCCCACTGGTAGCCGCTCTGCACCAGCACGCTCTTGGCGGAGGCCGCGTACGTCACCTCGTTGCGCGCCGGGCCGCTGGCGGTGCTGCCCTTGCTCCAGTCATGGTCGCGGTGCAGCGCCTTCGAGTACGGGTCCGTCAGCAGCTTGTTCGGGTTGAAGCGGTTGCCATACACGTCCGCGTCCGCGCGGAAGCCGTGGATGGAGCCGGGGAACCAGCGCGGGTCGAACTCCCAGTTGGGACCCCAGGCCCGGAAGCCGTAGTGCTGGCCCAGGCCCACGCCCTCCACGTAGACGTTCCACACGTCCCCGTAGCGGGTGAGCGGATAGGTGCGCGAGGGCGAGTTCACCTCCGGGTCGTCGAACAGGAGCAGCTCGATGCGCGTCGCGTTCTCCGAGTAGAGGGCGAAGTTGACCCCCTGATCCACGAAGGTGGCGCCCATGTGCTTCAGGGACTCCACGTCCTCCACCGTGTAGCTCGGGGCGCGCGCCTCGCTGTGATACAGCCGGACGTAGTCGCTCTCGCTGCACCCGAGGGTGAACAGCAGCGAGACCAGGGTCATGCCCCTCGGAAGGGACCAGCGGGGAGTGCTCATGCGGTGGGGTAGACCTCGACGAACCAGGTGCCGGCTTCCATAACAAGCGACTTCCAGGGCTGACAAGGCGGCCATCCCCGCCCCGTCCCCCTCCGGGCATTGGTACGGACACCGGAAACTTCCGGATGACTTCCGTCGAGAATAACGCACTGCGCCCAACCGGGGAGGTTTGGGGAAAGCGCGAGGCTCCGGGTAATGTGCGCGGCCGTTCTCCCCCCATTTTTCCGAGAGCGTCTTGTCCGAAGTCACCCTGAACGGCATCAAGAAGTCGTTTGGCTCCAACCTCATCGTGAAGGGCGTGGACCTTCAGGTGGGACAGGGCGAGTTCCTGGTCATGGTGGGCCCGTCCGGCTGCGGGAAGACGACGCTCCTGCGGCTCATCGCGGGGCTGGAGCAGGTGGACGCGGGCGAGGTGAGCATCGGCGGCAAGCGGGTCAACGACGTGCCTCCGAGAGACCGCGACGTGGCGATGGTGTTCCAGTCGTACGCGCTCTACCCGCACATGACGGTGCGCGAGAACCTGGCCTTCGGCCTGACGCTGCGCAAGCTCCCCCAGGCGGAGATCGACTCGCGGGTGGCGGAGGTCGCCTCGATGCTGGAATTGGGGCACCTGCTGGAGCGCAAGCCCAAGGCCCTGTCGGGTGGTCAACGTCAGCGCGTGGCCATGGGACGCGCCATCGTCCGGCGGCCCCAGGTGTTCCTCTTCGACGAGCCCCTGTCCAACCTGGACACGGCGCTGCGCGTGCAGATGCGCGGGGAGCTGGCGCGGCTGCACCGCCGGCTGGGCGCGACGATGATCTACGTCACTCACGACCAGGTGGAGGCGATGACGCTGGCCACCCGGGTGGCCGTCTTCAACGGCGGCGTGTTGCAGCAGGTGGGGCCGCCGCTGGAGCTCTACAACCGCCCGGCCAACCGGTTCGTGGCGGGCTTCCTGGGCTCGCCGTCGATGAACTTCCTGGAGGCCCGGCGCGACGGCGGAAGCCTCGTGGGCAAGGGCTTCACCCTGCTGAGCCCTCAGGATCTACCCCAGGGCGGTGAGCGGGTGCTGGTGGGCCTGCGGCCTCAAGACCTGCGCGTGGCGGCGCTGGGGCCGCTGTCCGGGACGGTGGACGCGGTGGAGCGGCTGGGGTTCGACGGTTACGCCTTCGTGACGACGGAGGCGGGCCCGGTGGCCGCGCGCTTCGACAAGGGCACCCAGGTCTCGGTGGGGGACAACGTGGCGCTCGCGCCGGTCGCGGACGCGCTGCATGTGTTCAGCGAGGACGGCACCAAGGCCCTGCGCCACCCCACCCAGCGCGAGACGCTGGAGGTGGCGTCTTGAGGAGACTCTGCGCCCTGGTGCTCCTCGCGGCGGCCTGGTGCGCGCACGCGGCGGAGGGCCCGGCGCCCCTCAAGCTGTGGCACGCGTACCGGGGCGGAGAGGAGACGGCGCTGCTGGAGGCGACGAACCTCTTCACGAAGGAGACGGGCGTGCGGGTGGACCTGCTCGCCCTGCCCTATGACGCGTACGCGGCCAAGCTGACCAACGCCATCCCCCATGGCGCGGGCCCGGACGTCTTCATCTTCAACCACGAGCGGCTGCGCAACTTCCACTCGCAGAACCTGGTGGCGCCCACGGCGGGCGCCTTCCAGCGCGAGGACTACTTCTCCAACACGGTGGAGGCGCTGGAGGTGGATGGCCAGGTGTTCGGCTATCCGATGTCGCTCAAGTCGCTGGCGCTCTACATCAACACGAAGCTCGTGCCCCGGCCGCCCGCGACGACGGCGGAGCTGCTGGCGCTGTTGCCCACGCTGTCCAACCCCGCCGAAGGCCGCTTCGGCCTCGCGTACGAGAGCGGGGACTTCTACTTCCACGCGCCCTTCCTCTTCGGATTCGACGGCAAGCTCTTCGACGAGGCGGGCAAGGCGAGCTTCGACACGCCGGGCATGGCGCGCTCGCTGGCGTTCGTGAAGAAGCTCCAGGACGAGAAGCTGATGCCCCAGGAGGTGAGCGGGGCGCTGGTGAAGACGCTCTTCAACGACGGCCGCGCGGCGATGATCATCAGCGGCCCCTGGTTCGCGGGTGAGATTGCCCCGTCGGTGTCCTACCGCGTGGTGGCGCTGCCCACGGTGAGCGAGACGGGCACGCCCCTGCGTCCCTTCCTGGGCGTGGAGGCCGCGTTCGTCTCGGCCCGCACGGAGCAGGCGCCGCGGGCACACCAGCTGGCGCGCTTCCTGTCGCTGGGCGAGGCGTCTCGGGTGCGCACCACGGTGGGCCGGCAGATCCCGGCGGACGTGCAGGCGTACCAGCTCCAGGCGGTGAAGGACGACACGCTCATCTCCTCGTTCCGCGAGGCGGCGGTGAACGCCACGCCCATGCCCAACACGCTGGAGATGGCCCGGGTGTGGGAGCCGATGAAGCTCACCCTGCGCGCGGTGCTCCAGGGCGGCGCCCAGCCCGAGGACGCGGGCGCGCTGGCGGACCGCCGCTACCGCGCGCTGCACCGCGAGCGTCCCCCCGAGGCCAACCCCGTGCCCTGGCTGGGGCTCGCGGGCGTCATGGCGCTGGGCGGCACCGCGTGGGTGCTGCGCCGGCCCGCACCGGGGATGACCTTCCGCCAGCGCTACCCGGACGTGGCCCGCGCGGCGAGGTACGTGGCGCCCGCGGCGGTGGGCCTGCTGGTGCTGGTGTTCATCCCCTTCTCGGTGGGCCTGGGGCTGTCGCTGTTCCACCACGACGCGGGGCAGTACACCTTCGTGGGCCTGGCCAACTTCGTCGACATCCTGGCCAGCCGTGGCTACAGCATCACCGAGCCGCTCTCGTTCTACTTCACGCTGGTGGTGACGCTGCTGTGGGCGGCGATGAACGTGGTGCTGCACGTGAGCATCGGCCTGGGGCTGGCGCTCCTGCTCAAGGACCCGCTGCTCAAGCTGCGCGGCGTGTATCGGGTGCTGCTCATCATCCCGTGGGCGGTGCCCAACTACATCACCGCGCTGATGTGGAAGGGCATGTTCCACCAACAGTTCGGGGCCATCAACGGGCTGCTCGTGGCGCTGGGGCTGGAGCCGGTGAGCTGGTTCACGCGCTTCTCCACCGCATTCGCGGCCAACGTGGCCACCAACACGTGGCTGGGCTTCCCGTTCATGATGGTGGTGGCGCTGGGCGCGCTGCAGTCGATTCCCCCGGAGCTCTACGAGGCCGCGGAGGTGGACGGGGCCAGCCGCTGGACGCAGTTCCGGCACATCACCCTGCCCCTGCTCAAGCCCGCCATGCTGCCAGCGGTCATCCTGGGCAGCGTGTGGACGTTCAACATGTTCAACATCATCTACCTGGTGTCCGGAGGCGAGCCGGGCGGCGCCACCGACATCCTGGTCTCCGAGGCGTTCCGCTGGGCCTTCCAGCGCAACGAGCAGTACGGCTTCGCCGCCGCGTACTCGGTGCTCATCTTCGTGGTGCTCCTGGGCTGGTCGGTCTTCACCAAGCGGCTGATGCGCACCGAGGAGGCGGCGTGATGAAGAAGCCCTCGGGCCTGAAGATGGCCTTCATCCACGCCGGGCTGAGCCTGATGTGCATGGTGACGCTCTACCCGGTCCTCTGGGTGGTGAAGATGGCGCTGTCCCCGTCGGACGGCCTGTCGCTCACGGCCAACCCCTTCCCGGACGCGGTGACGTTCGACCACTTCCGGGAGGTGCTCCTGAGCACGGACGTGCAGGGCCGGTGGGTGTTCGGCCGGCAGGTGCTCTCCAGCATCATCGTGTCCGGCGCGACGACGGTGGTGGGGCTGACGCTGGCGGTGACGGCGGCGTACGCGCTGTCGCGCTTCCGCTTCCCGGGGAAGGAGGGCGGCATGCAGGCGCTGCTCATCACCCAGATGTTCCCGGCGACGCTGATGCTGGTGCCCATCTACAGCATCCTGCAGAAGCTGCGGCTGCTCGACAGCCTCACCGGGCTGGTGCTGGTGTACGCCACCACCGCCCTGCCCTTCTGCATCTGGATGTTGAAGGGCTATTTCGACACGCTGCCGCGCGAGCTGGAGGAAGCGGCGGTGATGGACGGGGCCTCGCCCCTCCAGGTGTTCCTCCGTGTGGTGCTGCCGCTGGCCCGCCCCGCGCTGGCCGTGACGGCGCTGTTCTCCTTCATGACGGCGTGGAACGAGTTCGTCCTCGCCGCCACGCTGATAAACGACCCGACCCGCTTCACCCTGCCCGTCGCCCTCCAGCGGTACGTGGGCGAGTACAAGGTGGAGTGGGGCAAGTTCGCCGCCTGCGCGCTCGTGGTGTCCGCGCCGGTCATGGCGTTGTTCTTCGCTCTCCAGAAGCACCTCGTCGGCGGGTTGACCGCTGGCGGCGTCAAGGGGTGATGGCCGATGTCCCGTTGTCTGCGGTCCCTTCTTCTCGTGTTGCCGTTGCTCGCCGTGGCCTGTGGTGATGACAAGGAGGGCAACCAGCCCTCCGAGCAGACCGCGCCCACCGTGAGGGAAATCACCCCCTCGGGCGGTCCCATCGCGGGCAACACGCTCATCAATGTCTACGGGTCCGGCTTCAAGGACGGCGCGAAGCTCTACCTCGGCGAGCAGGAAGCCCTGCGCGTGGTGGTGGTCAACGCGTTCCGCATCTATGGCTACTCGCCCACGGCGACCACCGCACAGGTGGACGTGCGGGTGGTGAACCCCGACGGCGCCTACGGCGTGCTGGTGAAGGGCTTCACCTACGAGGGCCCGCCGGGCAGGAACATCGACCAGGCGGAGGTCATCAACGGCAACACGGAGGCGGTCAGCGGCGGCCAGCCGGTGGGCGTGCTGGTGCGCGGCGCGATCACGGTGGCGGGCCTGACGCGCGGCGTGGGCCAGGGCGGCGGGGTGCGCGCGCAGGTGGGCTTCGCGCCCGCGGACTCCGCGCTGCTCCAGCAGGACAGCTACACCTGGGAGGAGGCCACGTACGAGGGCGACTCCGACAGCGGCGAGGCGGACATCTACAAGGGCAACGTGCTGCTCCAGCCGGCCATCGGCGGGGAGAGCCGCGAGTGGGTCATCACGATTCGCTTCTCCATCGACGGCGGCACCACGTGGGTGATGGCGGACGGCGACGGCATGGCCAACGGCGTGGCGGAGAACATGCTGCGCCGGGTGTTCATCTCCCGGCCGCGCGTGGACTACTGCAAGCTGGGCCCGGACGGGAACCGCGCCAACCCGGAGCTGTTCTACCGCCCCACGGACACCACGCTGCTCAAGGTGCAGGGCCAGGTGTACGCGGCGGGCATCACCCAGGGCGCCGGCGCGGGCTCGGGGCTGGTGGCGCAGCTGGGCTACGGCCCGGTGGACACCGACCCGCGCGACTCCGCGGCGTGGACGTGGATTCCGGCCGTCTACAAGGCCGAGCACGGCAACAACGACGAGTGGGAGGCGGAGCTGCCCAACCCCGGCACCGAGGGCCAGTACAAGCTCGCCTTCCGCTTCAGCATCAGCGAGAACGCTTGGCGCGTGTGTGACGCGGACGGCGTCAACGACAGCACCGAGGGCGAGCTGACGTTCAGCCTGGCCAAGCTGGGCACGCTCACCGTGGGCAACGAGGCGCCGAAGCCGCCGGTGGGCTGGTGCAAGATTGGCGAGGACCAGAAGGACCCGGAGGTCATCAACTACCAGACCACGCAGACGTCGGGCTTCAAGACCGTCTACGCGCAGGTCTACATGGCGGGGGTGACGGACAAGGTGGGCGCGGGCCCGGGCCTGTCCGGTCAGCTCGGCTGGGGGCCGGCGGGCGAGGACCCGCGCACCTCGCAGCTGTGGAACTGGTCCACGGCGCTCGCGTTCAACAAGGACAACTTCCAGGTCAACGACGAGTGGAAGGCCACGCTGCCCAACCCGGGCACCAACGGCGAGTACCGCTACGCGGTGCGCTTCAGCGGCAACGGCGGCCCGGTGCGCGTGTGCGACGGCAACGGCGTGGATGACGGCGGCCAGGAGTTCGAGCTGGACAAGCTGGGCCAGCTCACCGTCACCGGCGAGGTGGTGGTGCCCAAGGTCATCGGCTTCTGCAAGCTGGGCCCGGCGGACAATCAGACCCCGGAGACGGTGACGTACGCGTCGGGCGCCGCGGGCACCCGCAAGGTGCTGGCGCAGGTGTTCGTGCAGGGCGTGACGCAGGGCGCGGGCGCCGGCGCGGGAATCGTGGGGCAGCTGGGCTGGGGCCCCGCCGGAGAGAACCCGGCCACGTCCGCGCAGTGGAACTGGACGACGACGGCCGCCTACAAGGACGAGTCCGGCAACAACGACCAGTTCGAGACCACGCTGCCCAACCCGGGCGCCGAGGGCAGCTATCGCTTCGCCTACCGCTTCAAGGTGAACGACGGCGCGTACCTGCTGTGCGACTCGGACGGCAACAGCGGCGGGGCCACGGGCTTCGACCCGGCGAAGACGGGCACGCTCACCGTGAGCGCGGCGCAGGACATCTCCGTGGGCTGGTGCAAGCTGGGCGGCGAGTCCAACGAGCCTCCCCCCAACGAGGTGTACCAGGTGGGCCAGGCGCCCATCGACATCTACGCCCAGGTCTACATGGAGGGCGTCACCCCGGGCACGGGCGGCGGCGCGGGCATCCAGGGCGAGGTCGGCTACGGCCCGGAGACGGACGAGCCGACGGCGGCGAGCTGGCAGTGGACCACCACGGGGACGAGCTTCAACCGTGAGTCCGGGAACGGAAACAACGACGAGTGGAAGGCCGCGCTGCCCAACCCGGGCACGGTGGGCCGCTACAAGTTCGCCATCCGCTTCAATGTGAATGGCGGCGCGTACCGCTACTGCGACGCGGACGGGCTGGGCAACGGCTTCTCGCTCGAGCAGGCCGGCACGCTGACGGTGCAGGCGCCGGCGGCGGCGGACTTCTGCCGGCTGCAGAGCGTGAGCGGGACGACGGTGGGCAGCGGCGACGCCGTCACCGTGACGGGCCGGGTGCGCCTCGCGGGCGTTACCGGCGGCGCGGGGGCGGGCACGGGGCTCCAGGTGCAGGTGGGCCTGGGCAACGCGGACTTGGACGCGTCCACCACCCCCGCCTCCTTCACCTGGAAGCCCGCAACCTACGCGCGGGAGGCCGAGGGCGAGGCCGACACGGACGAATTCACCGCGGAGCTGCGGCCGGCCTACACCACGGCCCGGGCGGTCAGCCTGCGCTACAGCACGGACGGCTCGGCCTGGACGTACTGCGACAAGGACGGCAGCGACGTGGGTGGCTACAGCCAGGGCCAGCAGCACGCCCTCACCGTGGGCAACCACTCCGGCATCGACTACTGCCGCCTGCAGTGGCCCCGGAAGCTCAGCGACCTGTCGGGCAACCGGACCATGTACGGGTTCATCTACGAGGACGGCGTCACCAACGCCCCGCCCCCGGCCACCACCCTGACGGCGGAGCTGGGCCATGGCCCCAAGGACCAGGACCCGGGCGTGAGCACCGCCTGGACCTGGGTCGCCGGCACGGTGAACAACGACCAAGGCGGTGACGACGAGTACAAGGCCGACCTCCCGGCCAACGCGGCGCTGAACCACGGCTACGTGTGGCGCTTCCGCGTGGCCACCGGCCCCTACTGCTACGGGGACTGGCAGCCGGACGGCGTCCCAGGCGGCTCGAGCAACGGCGTGGCCCCCGAGGACCTGGGCACCGTCGACGTCGAGCCCGCCCCCTAGGCGGATGACTCACCGACCGCACGGGCGATTTCACGCTCCGCGCGGTCGGTGACGGAATGATCAGGGCCTTCGAAACGTATGCTTGACAGTGGAGGGAGCCCTTTATAAAAGCCCCCCCGTCGCAACGCGGAACACGCCCTCGGGCGGATAGCTCAGCGGCAGAGCGTCGCCCTTACAAGGCGAGGGTCACAGGTTCAATCCCTGTTCCGCCCATAGTTGTGGGGAGTTAGTTCAGTTGGTTAGAACGCCGGCCTGTCACGCCGGAGGCCACGGGTTCAAGTCCCGTACTCCTCGCCAAAAAGAAGGCCCCCAAGTCCTAGTGGCTTGGGGGCCTTCACCTTTTCGGGCTCCCGACATCGCGACGCACTCCGCTCCAACCGCGTCGATGGCTGCGCGGCTCGGATGTGGTGGCGGAGCAGCTCGACGACGAACCGCCCAGCGGCTCCACGATGGCTCGCGGGCTGGTGGACTCCCGCGACGAGCTGCACGCTCACGGCAACCCAGTCCAGCCCCAGGCGCATCACGGTTCCCACGTTCGACCGGAGGCCCGCGGCCTGCCCGACCACCATGGAGGCTGCCCATGCAGCCACGGGACGAGTGTGGCGCGCAGCCGCCGACAGTGGCCGTGGCCTCGGTGTTCGCCGTCAATCGGGACAGCGACGTCGCCACTGCATAGGCATTGAAACGCGAGCGTCCGCGTTACATCGATACCCGCGTGTACCGTGACGGCGCTTCGACTGCAGTGCTCAGCACGCTCGAGCAGCGTGAAGTCAGCTCGACGGCTCGCCCGGAGTGCCCGCCAGTGAGCGGTGAACATTCACGTATAGTCGAACCACCTGAGCCGTGCTACGCCAGCCACGACATGCCTAGAGCCCGTCGCGTTTCCCCCTCCCCCCGAAACACCCGCTCTCAGCCCGCGCGCGGCGCTCCCTCGGCGACGCCGTCCCTGGATGAGGCCTTCCAGTCCATCGTGCAGGGCGCCGTGCAGGAGTCGTTCGCCTCGCTGGTGGCCTCGCTGCGCCGCCTGTCCGAGCGCATGAGCGGGCCACCCATCACCACGCCGCGCGCGGCCCCCAAGGCCCCCGTCGCGCCCCAGCTTCCTCCCAAGGTCGAGGCCGTCGTCGAGCAGCCCGTCGCCTGCGCCGTCATCGGCTGTCGCCAACCGGTCCGCACGCTCGGCTACTGCTCCGCGCACTACCAGAAGCGTCGCCAGATGATCGCGACGGGCCGGCTGCACTCCGCCTGGGTGGAGCATGCCGCGCCGCACTCGCTGCCGGATGTCATCCTGTCGCGCCGCCGTCGCTCGGAGTCGCGTGAGGAGAAGCCCACTCCCGCGGCCGCTCCCGCCGCTCCCGCGGGTCCGCGCGTCTGGGTTCGCAAGAAGGGCCAGACGGCCGCCCAGGGTGATGATTCCACCAATCCGGCCACGCTGGCCGCGGCCCTGCGCGCGTCCGACGGCGACGCGGCGGACACGGTGAAGCGCTGGGCCGAGGAGTTCCTGGCGAACAAGCGTCGCAATTAATCGCACGGATGCACGAAGGCCCCGTGCTCACCCGGAGGAATGCGTCCCTCGCTTCGCGAGTCGAGACGCTCCGAAGGAAGCGCGGGGCCTCACACCACCGGGCACAGTCCCGGGGGACACCCACGGCGACTTCCCAACCACAGCCAAGACAGACACGGTCGACCGCCCATCCCCGGGGGCCCGGCCCCGGAAACGAGCATCAACCCAGCTCCAGCCTCAGGGACAGGAGAAGGACTCTTCGATCCACTCCCCGCACACGCTCTTGCGGCACAGCGTGTAGTTGCACGCGTCGCCCAGGTAGCCACAACAGGCGACGTCCGCGTCCGCCGTGCCAGAACACGTCACCCGCCTGGCGTCCTTGTAGGTCTCCGGCGACGTGTTGTCGTCGCACGAGTCCGAGTCACTGCCACATCCCGCCAGCACCAGCAGCGGGACCGCCCACAGCATGCAAATGAGTCTTCGCATGCTTCGCATTGGACCATGTCGACGGCGCGGAGCGCCAGCGAACCTGGGTGAAGGCTGACCACTCCTTGCGCCACGAAACCATTTCTTGTGTCTCGTTTTCAGAGAACACAGCACATCAGGAATTCGTGAGCGCCACGCCTGGCTCGAAAGCCTGTCAGAAACGGGCCTGGAGCATCACCGTGGCACCCCACGCGCTCGCCTTGATGAAGACGGGCTGCGCCACCCCCGTCACGTCGTCTCGGAACTCAGTCTGGTTGGGGTCATTCACGTAGGAGATTTCGCCCACGACACCAGCCACGCGTCCCAGGTCCCATCTCGCCGTGGCCTTCAGGGTGAGAACCCTGGCGCGGTCCTCGCCGACCGGCAGCACCTGGAACTGGTTGCGTCCCTGGACGATGAAGACCCGGTCCACCCCCAGCGCCTCGGCGGAGCTGAACGCCGCCGGCAAGGAGACACGCGCCAGCAGGCCGGGCGTCAGGCCCCAGTCTGACAGGTGGTAGTCGACGCCCAGCGAGCCGGAGACCTCGACGCGAGGGTCCGCGTCGCGCGGGAAGGCCATGAACGGAGGGAAGCCGGGCCCATCCATCTGGAGGAAGCTCGCCGTCCGGAACCAGGTCAGGGCATGGAAGCGCCACGCCCCCAGTCGCAGCCGTCCATCCAGGGCCGCCGCCTGGGATGTCTCGGTGAGCTTGCCGAAGCCGCCGTCCCCGTCCTCCAGGTCCTGGGAGATCAGGCTGCCCTCGAGCGAGAGCGACGCGGAGACCCCCGTCGAGGACGCCGAGGGCGTGAAGAACCGCTCGAAGAAGGTGGGGTCCCCCCGGAAGAGCGACAGGTCCACGTTGTCGCCGATGGGCTCGCCCCGGCTCCAGAACACCCGAGCGGAGCCACCTCGCAGGATGACCGACAGCTCACGCCCCATGTTGGCCAGCCCGGGACTGTCCCCCCGGTCGACGTACATCCCCTCCAGCTCCACCCCCAGCCCGGGCGCGAGCTCGACCCGTCCGCCCGCGAGCACCGCGTAGTGCCGCGCCCGCTCCAGCTCCCACGTCGTCAACTCCGCGGACTTGAGCGCCACGAAGGCCGCCCAGCGCTGACGCACGAGCCGCAGCTCCACCGCGGGCTCGCTGCTGCTGTCACCGGAGGGAAAGACGTCCCGCCCCCACGTCACCGGGTAGACGGAGCCCAGGTACACCCGCGTGGAGCTCAGCGGAAAGACACTCAGCGCCAGGCTCTCGTCAGCGGCCCAGGCGGCGGGACGGTAGCGCAGCCGGAAGTTGCTCCCATTGTCCGCGAAGCTCACGCCCTGCGCGTTGTTGGCGTTCACGAAGAACGACAGCTCCGCCTCCGCGCGCAGCCCCGCCGTCAGCTCCGGCGAGCGCGCATCCAGCGCCGCGTTCCAGCTGGTCGTGGAGCCCGAACGGTCCACGTTCGGGTCACTCGCCAGGAAGGACAGACGGGCCTGCCACGAGGACGCCTCCGGGGTTGACTCGGACACCTGGGGCACGGTCGACAACAGGGACAGCAGCAAGAGCGAAGGAGACATGGCGCGCCGCCTCTATCACGCGCGACAGGCCTTGTCCTTTCGCGGTGCGGAATCCACCGCGCTCGCGCGCTTTCGCTTCGCGAAACAATCCCAGCCATGTTTCGCAAAGCGGAACAAATCATGAAATAACTGAACAGATAGAAAAATCAGATAGACACGACTCCGGATGCGCCGCTTTGATTCCGGATGGGACGCCCGCGCCTGGCTTGCGCGGCGCTCCCATGACTGTCGACAACCACGAGGAGAAGTCATGAAGAAGAGCGAGCTGAGCTTCCGTCTTGGATTGCTGCTGGCCCTGGCCTGGTCCTCCGCCGCGGGGGCACAGACGTTGAGCAGTTTCTCGGCGACGTACCGGGGTGGTGGCACGTCGCTGTGCGGCTCCACGTACAACCTGCGCGGCCAGGAGCCCGCGGCCTCGGGCAAGTACCCGGTGTTCATCTACACGGTGGGCACCACGGAGAACTATGACCACTCCTCTGCGCTGGCGGCGGTGGAGGAGATGGCGCAGCGCGGCTATGTCGCGGCCACCGTCGAGTACGACAACGCCACGTTCGGCTCGTGCTCCACGCTGACGGCCCGCTCGCGCTGCATCTTCGACGGCAGCCGGTCCACCAGCGCGGTGGGCACGCTGTGCTCGCGCGCCAAGGCGGACTGCTCGAAGGGAATCGTGGTGGCGGGCTTCAGCCAGGGCTCCGTCATGGCCATCCTCGCCAAGAACCACGACTCGCGCGTGCAGGCCGCGTATGGCCTGGGCGCCGGCGTCCAGTACTCCATCTACAACCTGTCGTCCTGCGTCGCCAATGGCAACCGCGCGCTGCCCAGCAGCCGCCTGCGCATCATCAACGGCGAGCAGGACGTCTTCGTCGGCCCGACGGAGGCCCAGGTGCGCGCGCAGAACACGGACACGACGGGCTACTCCTGCCCGTTCGCCACGTCCTGCCTGCAGAGCAACGGCAGCGGCTGGTACATCATCAAGGACAGCCAGGTGGGCGACCTCAACGCCGACCACTGCTACATGCGCACGGGCAGTTGCGTGGGGCTCCTGCTCGACTCCACCTGGCGCTCGGGCAGCCAGCCCTGGTCCCTGCGTCCCAACCTGAACTGGTTGACCCAGTTCACCACGCCCTGAGCGTGCGTTCTGTTGAGTAATCCCTCCGCGCCCGCCTCGCGCGTCCCGAGGCGAGGCGCGGCTGTGTATGCCTCACGCCATGACCTCCTCCCCGAGCATCCTCATCCTGGGCGCGAGCGGCACCACCGGACGACGAGTCACCCGGCTGCTGCGCGGCCAGGGCCACACCGTGAGGGCCGCCTCCCGGCACTCCGACACCCGCTTCGATTGGACGGATTCGAGCACCTGGGAGGCCGCGCTCGGAGCGTCCTCGCGCCTGTACCTCATGGCGCCCCATGAGCAGCCCATCCCCGCGGAGTTCGTGTCGCTCGCCGTGTCCCGGAGCGTGCGCCGCATCGTGCTCCTGTCGAGCCAGGCCATCGAAGTCATGGGGGACGAGCGCCTGATGGCCGCCGAGCGGCTGGTGCGCGGCGCGGGCGTGGAGTGGACCCTGGTGCGCCCGCCGGCGGACCTTGACAACCGACACCTCCAATCGCACGATTCAATCAGCTGATTGAATCCCCTCCGGGAGGCACGGGCGAGCCATGCCCTGGCCTCCCGTGCTCGAGAGCCGCGCGCCCGGGCCCTGTCGACGCCGACGTGTCACCTCGCGCCGCCCGCGCCCCGCCCTCCGTCTGTCTTCACCTCTCCGCGCGGGAACCATGTCTGTGATTTCCACCGGGTGATGACAGAAATAAAGGGCCACGGTGTTCGAGCCTGCAATCCCTCACAGGAGATTGCACACCATGGGTTTCACCCTGAATCGACGTTCCCTGCTGCACGTGGGCCTGGGGCTCACCGGCGGGCTCGCGCTGCTGCGCGCGCCTTCCGTCCTGGCGGCGCCGGCCTCCACGCCGGGCACGACGCCCCCGGCCGAGGAGCCCCAGCGGCCCTGGTACGAGCTGCGGTTGCTGGAAGACGACCCCGTCATGCAGAACCAGCTGCTGCACTTCCTGGCCGCGACCTACAGCGCCCAGGCGGACATCGGCGAGGTGCTGGACACCGCGACGCGCATCGACGTGAGCGATGACTGGAGCTGGCCCACCGAGTGGGTGAGCACCGCGGACCGCCTGCGCGGCATGGCCGAGGCCAGCCTCGCCCGACACCACAAGACGAGCGCCGGCCACGCCTACCTGCGCGCGGCCAACTACTACCGCGCCGCGCTCATCCACCACCCCGAGCCCAGCCACCCGAGCGTGCTGCAGACGGGGCGCCGCGCGGTGGACGCGTACAACAAGGCGCTCGTCCTGCTGAAGCTGCCGGGCACCCCCGTGCGCATCCCCTACGAGAACACCACCCTGCCCGGCTACCTCTTCCGGGCGCGGGGCACGCGGGGACCCGCGCCGCTCCTCATCTTCCAGCAGGGCCGCGACGCCTGGCCGGAGGAGTCCAAGTACGTGGTGGACGCCGCGCTGGAGCGTGGCTACCACTGCCTGCTCGTCCACGCCCCCGGCCAGGGCATGGCCATCCGCGAGCAGAACCTGCCGTTCCGCCCGGACTGGGAGAAGGTCATCACGCCCGTGGTGGACTTCGCGGTGCGAATCTCCGGGGTGGACTCCCGCAGGATTGCCCTGCTCGGCTGGAGCATGGGCGGCGCCCTGGTGCCGCGCGCGGCCGCCTTCGAGCGGCGCATCAAGCTGCTCATCCCCAACCCGGGCGTGCTCGACTGGGGCCAGTCGCAGTTCGACAACTTCAACAGCTACTTCCCGGAGCTGATGGCGCTGCTCGACACCGACCCGGCCGCCTTCGACGCGGGCATGTACCAGCTCATGACCCAGGTGTTCCTGTACCGCTGGTACATGCGCGACGCCATGCACAAGCACGGCGCCAGCTCCCCCTCGGACCTGATGTTCAAGCTGAGGACCTTCACCAACCGGCCCGTCGTCGAGCGCATCCGCTGCCGCACGCTCGTCATGGACGGCACCGCGGAGGCGTACTCCGGCGGCCAGGGGAAGCTGCTCTTCGACGCGCTGACCTGCCCCAAGGACTACCTGCTCTTCACCGAGGAGGACACCGGCCTGTTGCACTGCCAGGAGGCCGCGCAGGCCGTCGCCAATCACCGCATGTTCGACTGGTTCGACGAATACATCTGAGCCCTGGAACGACGACGTCGGGCCAGGAGCGAACCTGGCCCGACGTCATGGACAGCCACGGCGCGAAGCGGTGATTAGAACCGGAACTGCGCGCGCACGCCGCCGTTGATCCACCCGTGGATGGCCTTCTCCTCGATGTCCTGCGACTCCTCGTCCTCACCGTCGGAGAGGGACGCCGACGAGTACTGGCCAACCGTCGCCGTGATGTAGGGGCCCACCGAGAACTTCGGCGAGATGCGGAAGTCGACGCCGCCCTGCGCGGAGACGAACTCGAAGCCCTTCACGGACGTCTTGACGGACAGCTCCTCACCCAGCAGCTCGAGCGAGATCTTCGTGTTCAGGATTTCGTAGCCGATGCCCACGCCCACCCAGGGGTCCACCAGCGGCGTCGCGTCGAAGTGATAGGCCGCGTTGACACCGAAGCGCAGCTGGCTGGCGCTGCAGCTCACGCCGTCGACGCTGCAGGGGTCCTCCTCACCAGCCACCTCCTCGGTGTTGAGCGAGCCCAGGCCGTACTGGAAGAAGGCGCCCAGGTAGAAGTTCTTGTTGAAGAAGTAGCCCGCGTTGAGCTCCAGCGGAATCACGCTCGAGACCAGGTCACCGACCGGAGCGCCATCACCCTCGCCGTTCGGGTTCCCCGCCAGGTCGCCGTACGGAACGGCGAAGCCCGCGCGCAGGCCGAGCGCGAAGCCCTTGCCCTCACCCGCGGACGAGTCCTCGCGGACATAACCCTCTTCGGAGTAGCCCTCCGCGGCGTCATCCTGCGCGAACGCGGGGGCGGCGATGAGAGCGAAGGACATCGAGCACAGCATCATCTGGGTGCGGCTGGTCATGAAGGTGGTCCCGCGAAAAGTGATGTGAGTTGCCCCACACCGTCGAGGTGTCGGACGCGTGTAGAGACGCCCGGAGGCGTCACTTATTTAAAACGGACGGGACATAAAAGGCCGGGTTTCAGGAGACCCAGGCATTTTTCCAGTCCACACGCCTCACATCGCGAGACTTCGTTTCACGGCCAAGAGACTTGACGCGGCGGGCACACTCCCGGAGTGAACCGCCCTTTTTCCGCGTCGTGGCCCATGCAGCTTCAACGCATCAGGTCGCGACGAAGTTCTTCCAGCCCCGCAGATAGTCGATGAAGCCCGGGGAGACGCCCTCGGCCCGCAGCAGGTCCACGGAGAGGGGCGGCTGGTGGATGGGCGCACCGCGATGGATGCGCTCGGGCCAGTCGTGGTTGGCGATGGCGGAGCGGCCCAGGGCCACCGCGTCCGCGCCGCGCGACAGCTGCGCCTCCGCGTCCTCCTTCGTCCAGATGGCGCCGGCGACGACCATCTTCACGCGCGCGGGCACGGCCCGGCGGAACAGCTCCGTGGCGTGCTCCTGGGGGCGCTTGGTGGTGTTGAGCCCCGCGCGCCAGAGCGACAGGTGGAGGATGTCCATGCCCTCGTCCGTGAGCATCCGCGCGACCTCCAGGCTCTCATCCAGGTCCAACCCGCGCGCCTGGCCGAAGTCCTCGGGTGACAGGCGCACCGCGAGCACCAGCGAGGGGGCCGCCTTTCGCACCGCGGCCAAGGTCTGACGGATGAGGCGCGAGCGGTTCTCCAGCGAGCCACCCCAGCGGTCCGCGCGGCGGTTGTAGGTGGTGCTCAGGAATTGCGACAGCAGATAGCCATGCGCGCCGTGCAACTCCACCGCGTCGAAGCCCGCCTGGGCGCAGCGCCGGGCCGCATTCGCGAAGGAGGCGATGACGGCTTCAATCTCACCTTCCGTGCCCTCACGGCACTCGTCCGCGCCGCCGTGCGCGCTCGCGCTCCAGCGCGGCAGCCCGCTCACGGTGGGGTCCGCGCGCAGACCTCCGTGGAAGAGCTGCGCGGACAACAGCGCGCCGCCCTGGTGGACCTTCTCGGCGAGCCGGCGCAGGCCCGGCAACATCGCGTCGTCGTGCACGCCCAGCTCGCCGGCCCAGGCCTTCCCGTCCTGCTGGACGTGCGCCGCGCAGGTCTCCACCAGTCCGAAGCCACCTTGCGCACGACGCTCCAGGAAGTGGAGCTCCGCGTCGGAGAGGGCTCCGTCGGCATGGCTCTGCTTGTTGGTGAGCGGCGCCAGCCAGACGCGGTTGCGCGCGACGACGCCTTCTCGCAGCACCAGGGGGTCGAACAGTCCTGCCATGTCTCGTGTCTCCGGAGGGTTCCAAGCCGGTGGGGGACCGGGCGGGCGGACAGTCGCCTTCCCGAGGCGGCTGCACCCCGACATTTCGTGTCCAGACTTCGGGAGATGGCGGATACCACTCAATCGGGGTCTCCGAAGAGGGGCCCGCGCGCATTCCTGTCCAACAATGGGCTGTCGCTGGTCCTGCTCGCCGCGTTCCTCCTGTGCTGGGTGGGGCAGGCCGTCTCCGGCTTCCTCCATCACAACGAGGAGCAGCGCCAGCATGGGCAACCCGAGGCGCGGTTCGGCGAGTACCTGCGCTCGGGCGACTTCCTGGAGGCCACGTTCGAGAACTGGGAGAGCGAGTTCTTCCAGATGGGCGCCTTCGTCATCCTGGCGGCCTTCCTCAAGCAGAAGGGCTCCGGTGAGTCGAAGGACCTGAACGGCGGCAAGAAGGAGGAGGACAAGGATTTGGAGCCCCAGGAGGGCTCCCCGGCGCCGCTCCATCGCGGAGGGCTGGTGCTCAAGCTCTACAGCCACTCGCTGTCCATCGCCCTCTTCTCGCTGTTCATCGTGTGCTTCGGCCTGCATGCCGTCACCGGCGCCGCGGCCCGCAACGAAGAGGCCCTGGCGCACGGTGAGGCGGCAGTCACCGTGCTCCAGTACCTGGTGTCCTCCCGGTTCTGGTTCGAGTCCTTCCAGAACTGGCAGAGCGAGTTCCTCTCCGTCGCGGCCCTCGTCCTGCTGTCCATCTGGCTGCGCGAGAAGGGCAGCCCCGAGTCCAAGCCCGTCAACGCGCCCCACGCCCGGACCGGGAAGTAGCGCTCCTCGTCAGGCGGAGGATTCGAGGCGGCTTCGCAGCTCGCCGCTCGTCACCGTGGGTGTCCCGTGGGGCCCCACCCAGGTCCCCGCCTCGGTGGGCGAGTACAGCGCGGGGCGCGCGTACAGCGCGCGCAGCGCCTGGACGTGGGGATAGACGGTGGAGGCCTCCGGGCTCAGCTCCCGCAGTCGCTTGCGCAACAGCGGCGCGAAGCGGGGGCTCATCGCCGGGAAGATGTGGTGCTCCTGGTGATAGCTGAAGTTGAGGTGGGCCCAGTCCATCACCGGGTGCGTCTTGACGCTCGCGGTGTTCACGAAGGGGTTGTCGTGCTCCTCGGACGCCGGCTGCAGCCAGTGGTTGGTGGCGATGTAGACCATCAACGTGATGTTGGCGACGACGAGGGGGAACACGAGCGCGAAGAAGGCTCCGTGCGGCCCCATGGCCCAGCCCAGCGCCCCCCAGCCGAGCACCAGGAGCACCGTGAGGATGCGCTCCTTCGCGCGGTTCATGCGCACGTGGCGCAGGTGGGGCTGGTCGATGTGGTGCCACAGGAAGGCCTGCCCCTGCGCGGTGAAGAACAGGCTGAAGCTGACGTAGCTCAGCCAGGTGCCGGAGCCCGGTGAAATCGCGTGGAACATCCGCGCGAAGCGCTGGGTGCCGAGGTCCGGCTGTCGCGGGAGGATGTCCGGGTCTCGCTGGTGGATGTTCGCGGCGCTGTGATGTGCCTGGACATGCCACGCGCGCCAGTTGCCCGGCGTGACGAGGAACGGGCTGAAGCCGACCCAGCCGATGACATCCTCCCAGCGCCGGCTCCTGAAGACGGCGTGGTGCAGCGCCTCGTGGGCCGCGAGCCCCACGGTGGTGACCATCTGTCCCAACACGAAGGAGAGCGGGAGGCAGGCCCACCAGGGCAGCCCGCCCCAGGCGAGCAGCCACATGGAGGCCAGCATCACCGGCACCAGGGCCAGCGCGATGACACCCCGGTGGGGTTGAGGTTCGAAGGATTCGGCGGGCATCACCCGGCGCAGCTCCGCGCGGAGCGGCTTGGGGTCATCGAAAGGCAGGGCGACGGTCGACGGTGTGGAGGAGCTCATGGGGTCCATTCCGTGGAAAGGGTTTCAGGCCATGGGGCGCGCGAGGCCGCCCTCGAGCAGCATCCGCAGGCGCCCCGCTTCATCGACCGCCGCGACGGTGCCGCACTGGAGGACGTCGCCTTCCAGTCGCGGGCGCAGGGCCTTGAGGGAGAGCTGGAGCGGCGCGCGGCTCCGCCCGTCCACCAGCTCCCGGTCGAACGTCGCGCGCTGGAACTGGATGGGCGCGAAGACGTCGTTCGACACGCCGTGCACGTGCATCGCGCTCAAGCGCAGCGCCGCGTCCAGGACGAGCGCGGGCACGGTGGCCCCCGCCTCCTCCCGCCGCGTCGGCAGGCCGAGCTTCGCGAAGCGCGCCGCGGGCTCCAGGCGGATGTCCTCCAGGCAGTCGAACATCTTGCGCAGCTCGATGGGACCTCCCGGGGCGCAATGAGGGTCCTCGACCAGGATGCCTCGCCCCGAGGGCGCCGCCGCGTCGAGTCCCGGCACGCCCTGGGGTGGCTGCCGGGTCAGCGTGAAGCGCGCCTCCGCGTAGACGAGGTCACGCTCGAGCACCACGCCGGAGGCGTGGACGATGTCCCCCAACAGCCGCACCCGCACACCGTGCACCCCGGGTTCATCGACCCACGGCGTGCACTCGGCGCGCAGGGCCTGGTGGCCGCCGGGCCGCACGCGGATGAAGCGTGAGAAGCGGACGTCCTCGATGGTGACGGTGTTCAGCTCCGGCAGCCGGTCTCCCACCGCGGCCCGGAGCATCAGGTCCAACGCCCAGGCCCCCGGGAGCGTGGGGGTGCCGCGCACCAGGTGGTCCTCCAGGCACGGCACGCTCGCGGCGTCGACCCGCACCTCGCGGACGACGGGGCGCGGCGCGGTGGCCCTCGCGGAGCCTTCGGGGAGGAGCTGCAGGCCGTAGAACTCGCGCTCGTTCTGGGTGAGCTGCACGTTGATGGCCTCGCGCGGCTGGCCGTCCACGAGCTGGAGGAACAGGGCCTCGCCCTCCTCGGCACGGATGCCTCGGAGCTTGCGGCTGGCGCCGAGCACCCGGTACTCGGAGCCCCGGGTCATCCCGATGCCATCCCAGGCGAGCCACCCCACGCTGCACCAGTGTGCGCGGGGGTTGACGTCGTCCACCCAGGCGCAGAGCCGGTCCAGCGCCTCGTTCGCCGCGCCGTAGTCCGCCTGTCCGTCATTGCCGATGAAGCTGAAGGCGGACGTGAGCACGTGGAAGGGCACCGTGCGTCCGAAGCGACTGGCGCAGGCCGCGTGCAGGTGGTGCAGCCCGAGCAGCTTGGTGTCCAGGTTCGTTCGCAGCTCCGCGAGCCGGCGGCGGTTGAGCTTCTTGGAGGTCTGCGTGCCCGCGCCGTGGACCACGAGGTCCAGTCGGCCGAACTCGCGGACGAGCTCGTCCATGACCTTCGCCACGTCCTGGGGCCGGGTGACGTCCGCGACGCGGTAGACGGTCCGCCCTGGCAGCCGGGCGAGCCCCATGAGCGTGGAGCGAAGCTCGCGGGCGGCCAGGTGACGCTCGAAGCGCGCGCGCAACTCCGGCATCCGGACGCCCCACGTCGTGACCAGCTCGTGGGTGTAGAACTCCCGCTCCAGCGCGGGGAGTTGCTCGTCCGTCGCGACGAGGATTCTCTCGGGCGCCGCCTCCGGGTCGCTCCGGCCCAGGAGGACCACCGTGCAGCCGTAGCGCTTCAACAGCGCGCCCGCAAGCACCGCCGTGACGCCACGGCCGCCGCCTGTCAGCAGGACCACGGAGCTCGAGTCGAGCAGGGCCGGTCCCGAGGACGGTGACGAGGTGGGGCGCAGCCTGCGCACGCAGCGCGTCTCGCCGTCGAAGCAGACCTCGACCGACGGGCCTTCCTCGTCCTCCTCCGAGCCCAGCTCGAGGAGCGCCTGGTCCAGGGACTCGGGCAGCAGGGTGCTCGTGGTCGAGATGGCCCGGACGTTCCTGGCCGGGACTTCCCTCGCGATGGACTTGAGCATCCCCGCGAACAGCCCCGTCACGGGATGCAGGACACGCCGAGGTCCCAGCCCGCCCATGCAGAGACTCGCCAGCTCGACTTCTCCGGCGACGAGCTTCTCGTAGGAGCGACGGGCCGCGAGGAACAGCAGCTCGAGTGCCTCGTGGCGCAGGGCGGTCTGCTCGACGACCTGGGGCGCGTTGCCACCGTGGACACGCGTGACGGCGAGGATGAGCTGGGGCTCGAAGCCGAGGGCCTCCAGTCCCGCCTCGGCGGTCTCCTCGCTCGACAGGTCGATGCCGCGCACCCTGCCCTTCGTGCTCGTCGCGGGGCCCGCGAAGAGGATGAGGTGGTCCGACACACCGAGCCGGCGCGCCTGCTCCTCCAGCTCATGTGCCAGGGTTTCGTCTCCCGCGATGAACAGGACCCGTCGCCCCGTGAGCACCGAGGCCCGCGTCACTCGCGCTGGATGCTCGACGAGCACAGGGGCGTGGTAGCCGATGGACGCACGGAGGTCGAAGCCACTCGCCTCTGCCTGGGGCGCGGACGCATCCACTCTCGCGCTCACGGCTTGAGCCCTCGCTACCGTCTCACCCACCTTGGAGGTCGACATCGCGGCGGCTGGGTGCGCGGTCCTCGCTGTCGAGGCCGCCGCCTCATTCCGAGCCCCCTCGATGCGCGGGTTCTCCATGACATGAGTTCGCGCTCCGGTGACACGTGCCTGCGGAGGGATGAGCTCCACCGACAGACGCGTGCCCTTCGCCGCGTCCGGGTGGAAGCACAGCGTCCCCGCGCGTCCCTCACTCGCCGCCTGCACCGCGCGCAGCACCGCGAGCCCCTCGCTCGCCGAATGCGCTGACAGTCGCGTCACGGCGTCCTCTCGTACAGGCTCCGACGAGGACAGGCGCAAGCCGCACATCACCTTCAGCCCTCGCTGTGCGGCCTTCTCGGCGGTGGTGACCGCCAGCAACATCACCCCCTCCGACGCGCTCGCCGCATCCACTGCGCCCGGTCGGAGTACGTTCGCGCTCCCGACGAGGACCAGCTCGAAGCCCGTCTCCAGCACGTCCCTCGCGGCCTTCAGCGCCTCGGCCAACGAGGCCGCTCCCGCGTCGATGACGAAGTTGGGCCCCTTCGTATCCAGCGCCCCCGCCACCCGCCCCGGCGTGACGTTCGCCATCATCCCCTGGAGCGTGTAGGGCCCCGACGGCCGCACACTCCCCAGCACCGTGTCGTGCAGCGCCTCCGCCAACGGAAGCAGCGCCGCGCGCTCCGGAGTCCCCAGGACCAGTTCGCGAAGCCCACGCCGCGTCGACGCGGCCAGCACCCTCTGGATGGCCTCCACGCCCCTGCGCGTCTTTCCCTCGAGCCCCAGCACGATGGCCGTTCCCGAGCGCAGCCCGTCGAAGCCACCCAGCTTCTCCACGAGCGCGCTCGCCGCCGTGAGCGCGAGCCCCTGCGTCAGGTCCATGTCCTCGGCGATGTCCGGCAACAACCTCAACGAGGAGGGCAGACGGAACGCTCCGACCTCGAAGCGCGTCCCCACCTCCGACGGCACGCCCACTCGCGGCGTCCCTCGCGCATCCGGGTACACGCCCTCCGCGGCGACGACCACCAGCTCGCTCATCGACCCGGACCGCGTCGACACGGGCGACGCATCGCCTCGGTACTCCTCGAGCACCAGGTGCGCGTTCGTCCCCCCGAAGCCGAAGCCGTTCGTCGCGGCCCGCCGGGGATTCGCCCCGTTCTCCGGCCAGGGCTGCTCACGCTGACTCACCTCGAAGTCCGCGCCGAGCGCGCGCAGCGCGTCGCCAGGCCGCTCGAAGTTCGCCTGCCTCGGGAACAACCGGTGCTCCAGCGCCTTGCACAGCTTGATGACCGACGCGGCGCCGGCCGCCCAGCCCACGTGTCCGATGAGCGCCTTCACGCTCGCCAGTTGGATGCCCGCGCGCTTGCCCGCGAAGACCCGGCCGATCGACTTCAGCTCGGTGGCGTCTCCCGCGGGCGTCGCGGTGCCGTGCGCCTCCAGGTACTGGATGGAAGCCGGGTCCACCTCCGCCGCCGCATAACAGGCGGTCATCGCCGCCACCTGTCCCTCCACGCGAGGGACATTCGCGGAGCTGCTGCGGCCATCGCTCGACAACCCCGTGCCTCGGATGACAGCGCGAACAGGCAGGCCCCGCGCGAGCGCATCCGACAGGCGCATCAGCCCCACCACCCCCGCGCCCTCACCGAAGATGACGCCATCCGCGCTCGCGTCGAACGGCCTGCTCCCCGTCGCCGACAGCCCGTTGAACTGCGAGAAGAGGCAGTTGTTGCCAGGCCCCGGAGAGAAGACTCCTCCCGCCAGCACCAGGTCCGCCTCCCCTCGCTGGAGCGTCTTCATCCCCAACGCGATGGCGTAGAGCGAGGACGCACAGGCCGCATCCAGAAGCACCGTGGAGACACCGCGCCCCACCACGTCCGTCACCACCGCCTGGAGCGTGGGATGCGGTGCCAGCTCCGACGAGCGGGCCTCGACGCCCATCACCTCGCGCGCGGCCCGAGACAGCAGGGCCACGTCCGCGCCATGCATCCCCTTCGCGCGCAGCAGCGCCTCGCCCGCCTCCAGACTCAGCGCGGCGTCGTACTCGGAGGAGCCCTCCGCCGTGGAGCCGAGCAGACACTGGATGCGCTCCGGAGCATGCGCCCCGAGGCCCTCCATCGACTGGGCCAGCGCGATGGCCAGCAGCTTCTGCTCGCGGACATATCGCCGGAAGCGCTCCGGGTCCGCCCCCTCCGGCGCCACCAGGTCCTCGTCACGCACGGCTCCCGTGAGCAACGTGTAGGCCCGGTCCGGCGTGCCCACCGGCCCGATGAAGTCCGTCACCAGCGACGGCTCGCGGGCCCCAGGGTCCACGATTCCACTGATGCCCTGCCGGATGTTGCGCCAGAAGGATTCGGGGTCCTTCGCGCCTCCCGGCAACATGCAGCCGAGCGACACGATGGCAATGGTCGCATCCGCCTTCGGCGGCTCGCTCTTCACGGGAGCCGACGCCACCGGCTCGGAGCGAGGCGGCAGCAGCGCGGAGATGGCGCGCACGTCGAGCGGCCCCGTCGGAACCGGGATGCGCTGGACGATGCGCGCCAGCCGTCCGTCCGTGCCGCAGTCCAGGAAGCGCGTGCACCCCGCGCTCGACAGCCGCTCCACCGCGCCGAGGAAGTCGAACGGCTTGAGCAGGTGCGCCGCCAGCGCCTCCGCCAGCTCGCCCGGAGCTCCCGCGTACACGCGCCGCTCGATGGGCGAGTAGATGAGTCCCTGCGGCGTCTTCATCTCGACCCGCGACAGCGCGACCCGAAACGCCTCCGCCGCGGGCCGGAGGCCTGGATGATGGAAGGGGTACCGGCTCGACACGAAGGTGAAGCCCTGCCCTCGCTGCTCCAGGTGGGCTCGGAGTCGCTCCAGCTCCCAACGGGCCCCCGCCACCACCGTCTGCTTGGCGTGGTTGCGCCCCGCCACCGTCACCCCCGTGACGCCACTCTCGACCAGCGCACGCGCCGTGTCCGCCTCGCCCAGTGCCACGGCGGCGAGTGTCCCCAGGTCCTCCGGCACCGTCTCGAGCGCTAGGACCCGCAGGCACACGACCTCCGCGCCGGAGCGCAGGTCCATCGCCCCCGCCGCCGTCATCGCGGCAATCTCCCCGAAGCTGTGCCCGACGAAGACGTCCGGCGCCGTGCCCTCGCGCATCAACCACCGCGCGCCGAGCACACCGGACAGGAAGATGCCGAGCTGGTCGAGCCGCGGCTCCTGCTCCAGTGCGTGACGCACCTCGGCCGCGTCCCGCGCCTCCACCAACGGGCGCACGTCGAACCCGTGTCCTCGGGCCACGTCCACGACGGACATGAGCTCGTCGCGGAGCTCGGGCTGCAGGGACTTGAGCCGCGCGAACAACTCCGGCTCGAAGGACCCCTGCCCCGCGAAGAGGAACGCGGTGGCCCCCGTCGGCAACTGGAGCGTGGGGCTCCGCGCCGGCTCCACCGCGACCGGAGCGCTCGCCACCAGGGCATCGACGTCGACCAGCCTGGAGGTCCCCAGCGAGGCCGGGTCCTCCAGCAGACGCCGGGCCAGCGCACGCACCGGCTCGGAGAACAGCTCCTGGATGGCGGAGCCGCCCTTGAGCACGCGCTCGCGGAAGCTCTGCGCGGACGCGGGCTCGAACATGTTCGACAGCGACTCGAAGCAGGGGCGGAACGAATCCGGGAAGGCGCACAGGGCGCCGGTGGCCCTGTCCGCGCAGAGGACCGTCTGGTAGCCGCACGCCACGGGCGTCCCGTCCCGCTTCAGCGTCCGGAAGCAGAAGCGCACGCCGACCTCGCCCCGCTCCTCGAACGTGGTCAGCACCACGAGGCTGTCCCCCAGGTTCGCGGGCGAGAGGTTGCGCGAGTACCCCTCGTAGGTGAGCAGGAGCACCCGGTCGAAGTCGCGCCGGAACTCCGGCACCTCGAAGAAGTGCGGGCTGAAGAGCAGGTGCTCACGGCCCGCGCACTGGAACTTGAAGTTGGTGAGGAAGTGATGGCTCCCGTAGGCCATCGTGTCATCGAAGTGGATGACGTACGGGACGGCGAAGTAACCCATGGCAGGTCTCCCGAGCGAAAGGGTTCAGGCGTCCAGGGCGAGCTGCGCCCGGTCATCGTGTCCGAGGGTTCGCGCGGGCCTTGAGGGCAGCAGGCCATCCACCGTTCCGGAGAGCCCACCGTCCACGACCCAGACCGCGCCGTTCACCCGCTGCGTCCTGGAGCCCAGCAAGAGCTCCGTCACGTCCGCCACGTCGTCCGCGGTGCAGAGCTGTCCTCCCGGCGTCGCGGCCTCCCAGCGCGCCACCCGCCCGGGCGCATCCGGGAACATCCCCAGCAGCTCGCCGTGCACCGGGCCCGCGGACACGCAGTTGGTGCGGATGCCCTCGGGGGCCAGCTCCGCCGCCAGATACCGGGTGAGCGACTCGACCGCGGCCTTCACCACGCCCTGGCACCCCAGGTCGTGCATGTACCGCTGGGACATGGACGTCGACATCGTGACGATGGCCCCGCCCCCGCGCCGCGCCATCAATGGACGGGCCCGCATGGCGCACTCGTACGTCCCGGTGACGCAGGTGCGGAACGCCTTGTCCCAGTCCCGGGGCGCAATCCGGTCGAACGGACCGATGAGCCCGTTGGACGCGTTGCACACCAGGAAGTCCAGCCCGCCGAGCCGCTCGCCGATGGCGGAGAACAGCCGCTCCAGATGCTCCTCGTGCGCGACGGAGCCCCACAGGTGCAGCGCCTTGCCACCCGCCGCGAGGATCTCCTGCGCGGTCCGCTCCCCGTCGTCCCGCGAGTGGAACGAGTTGACCACCACCGTGGCCCCCGCGCCGGCCAGGCGCATGGCGATGACCTTGCCGATGCCCTTCCCCGAGCCCGTGACGAGCGCGACCTTGCCCTCGAACGGCAGCGGCGGCTGACGCCTGGACGGCGGTGCGACCCGCCCGGGCGCCTGCTCCACGGGAGGACTCGTCACCGCCGCCGCGCCCTGCTGGGAGCGGATGGCCTCGCAGATGGCGGAGAGGGTGCGCAGGCGCTGGGACGGCCTGGGCGCCACCTCCCAGCCGAGCTCCTTGATGAGCACGGCCACCACCTCCGCCTGCTTGACGGAGTCGATGCCCAGCTCGTCCTCCAGGTCGGCGTCGAGCGTCAGCAGCTCCTCCGGATAGCGCGTCACCCGCGCGAACACGGCGCGGACCTTCGACTCCAGGTCCACCGACGCGCCCCCCACGGGCCGCGGCGTGGCGGCCGCCTGGACGCGCGCCGCGACCGACGCCCTGGGCGTCGCCTCCGCTGCGACGGGAGGCGCCACGACGGGCGCGGACTCCGCGAGCAACGAGGCGACGCCCTCCGCGATGGCCCCGAGCGTGCGCGCCTTCGCGCCCCTGGGCAGCCGGTCCGCGGAGAGGTTGAACTCGCGCGCCACGACGGCGGCGATCTCCGCGAGCTTCACCGAGTCGATGCCCAGCTCGTCCTCGAGCGAGGCCTCCGCCGTGAGGATGTCGAGCGGATACCGCGTGACGGACGCCGCGCACTGACGAATCCGCTCCAGGACCTGAGCGGAAGAAGGAATGCCCTGCGGGGATGACGGAGACATGCTGAACCCTCACGATTCTGACAACGCATGGATGAATGAGACACGTGCGTTGTGCATGAGGGGTCTGACATTGCGTGTCCGGACCCACGGAGCGTGAAACAATGACAACCATGAACGGACGTTCGTGGTGTCCGTGCATGGGAATGAATTGACGCTACCCGGGTTTCTTCCCGCAATGCGGGCCGCGCCCGCGAGGGGCATGCGGGTGAACCCACGCATGCGCTCTCAAGCGAGCGTTCGCTCGTCCATGGCCATACATGGCCTCATGGACAATCCAGACACACTGAAACACAGCCATCGTCAAGTGGCCGTGCGGGCGACAAAAAAGACTTGCACGGGCCCGCGAGGTTCCCGGGGCCCCGTGCCTTGGGGTGTGGTGGTGGGGCGAGGCGCTCAATTCTTGGCGGTCGCCTCACGCAACCGCTCTTCCTGGGCCCGCAGCTCCGGCGTCATCGCCTCGCCGAAGTCCTCCATCTCGAAGACCTGGCGGATTTCGATCTCGGACTCGCCCAGCATCGGGTTCGGGCAGCGCTTCACCCACTCGATGGCCTCCTCCTTGGACTTCACCTGGAAGAGCCAGAAGCCGGCCACCAGCTCCTTCGTCTCCGCGAAGGGCCCGTCAATCACCGTGCGTGAGGTGCCGTTGAAGCGAACGCGCACGCCCTTCGAGCTGGGGTGGAGCCCCTCGCCGGCGAGCAGCACCCCGGCCTTCACCAGCTCCTCGTTGTACTTCCCCATCTCGGTCATCAGCTTCTCGTCCGGCATCACTCCGGCTTCCGAGTTCTTGTCCGCCTTCACAATCACCATGAATCGCATTGCGTGCTCCTTGTCGTTCCGAGGTTCCGCGCCGGTTGCGCTCCGGCTTCATTGCTTCGTCGAACCGGCGCACGGGAGATCGACACGGCCTCGATTTATTTTGAGGACCGCCGCCAACCCCCTGGAATGACTCGCCTCTTAGGACCTTCTTCCGAAAATAGGGACGGAAATGGGCGTCCGCGCGGGCGGGGCGGCGCGCGGGTCGCCGGAAGCCGGAATCGAGGTTTGACCCGAAAAATGGGAGCCACCTCTCTCTGCCAGGGGGTGCCTCCGGGCGCCTCTTCCCCCAGCTGAAAGGCAGATGCCATGCAGCTTCCAGGTCTCCTCCACCGGGCGGGCCTCACCGCCTTCGTGGCCCTCACCACCCTGCTGTGCCTCCTGCTCCCCGCGCACGTGCTGGCGGCGGACCGGGGCGCATGGGCGCCCAACACGCCGTACACGGTGGGCGACATCGTCTCCTATTCCGGCAAGGGCTACGACTGCCGGCAGTCCCACACGTCGCTCGTCGGCTGGGAGCCGCCGAACGTTCCCGCCCTCTGGCTGGAGCGTACGGGGAATCCACCGCCGGACACCCAGGCGCCCTCGGCCCCACCTTCGCTCACGTCCACGGCGAAGACCCATGAGAGCGTGTCGCTGTCCTGGGGCACGTCCACGGACAACGTGGGCGTCACCGGCTACGAGGTCTTCACCAACGGAGGCACGGCCGCGTCGGCCACCACGTCGGGCGCCACCAGCGTCACGGTGACGGGCCTCGCGGAGAACACCACGTACACCTTCACCGTGAAGGCCCGCGACGCCGCGGGCAACCGCTCGGCCGCGAGCAGCGCGCACAGCGTGACGACCTCTCCTCGCCCGCCGGTCGACACCGTGCCGCCGTCCACGCCCGGCAGCCTGCGCTCCACGGGCGTGAGCAACAGCAGCGTGTCGCTGAGCTGGAGCGCGTCCACGGACAACGTGGCCGTCACCGGCTACGAGGTCTTCGTCAACGGCGGCGGCAGCGCCTCGGCCACCACCACGGGCGCCACCAGCGTCACGGTGACGGGCCTCAACGCGAACACGACCTACACCTTCACCGCGAAGGCGCGCGACGCTGCGGGCAACCGCTCGGCGGCGAGCAACAGCGTGTCCGCGACGACGACGGGCACGCAGCCCACGGGCAACAAGCTCATCGTGGGCTACTGGCACAACTTCGACAACGGCTCGACGAACATCCGCCTTCGCGACATCTCCGCGAAGTTCAACGTCATCCAGGTCGCCTTCGCCGAGCCCGTGGGCGGCGCGGGCTCCGGCAACATGGCCTTCACGCCGTACAACTCGAGCGTCGCGGACTTCAAGGCGGACATCGCGCTGCTCAAGAGCCAGGGCCGCAAGGTGCTCATCTCCATCGGCGGGGCGAACGGCACGGTGCACCTGGACGACGCCACCGCGCGGCAGAACTTCGTCACCACGATGCAGAACCTCATCACCACGTACGGCTTCGACGGGTTGGACCTGGACCTGGAGGGCAGCTCGCTGTCGCTCAACGGCGGGGACACCGACTTCCGCAACCCGACGACGCCGCGCATCGTCAACATCATCCAGGCCACGCGCCAGCTGCTCAACCAGAACGGCACGGGCTTCATCCTCACCATGGCGCCCGAGACGGCCTACGTGCAGGGCGGCATGTCCGCGTACGGCGGCCCCTGGGGCGCGTACCTGCCGGTCATCCACGCGCTGAGGGACAGGCTGACGTACCTGCACGTGCAGCACTACAACACCGGCACCGTCATGGCGCTCGACGGCCGGGCCTACGCGCAGAGCACGCCGGACTTCCACGTGGCCATGGCGGAGATGATGATTCAGGGCTTCCCCGTGGGCGGCAACACCAGCGCGATGTTCCCGGGACTGCGCGCGGACCAGGTGCTCATCGGACTGCCGTCGTCACCGCAGGCGGCGGGCGGCGGGTACACCACGCCGGCCAACGTGCACAAGGCGCTCGACTACCTGCTCAAGGGCCAGTCCTTCGGCGGCACCTACGTGCTGCGAAACCCCGCGGGCTACCCCGGCTTCAAGGGCCTGATGACCTGGTCCATCAACTGGGACCAGTTCACCAACTTCGAGTTCTCCAACAGCCACCGCGCGTACCTGGACACCTACCCGTAGGCCCGTCTCCCACGGACCCGGCGCAGGCGAGGATTGCGCCGGGTCCGCCGCGGCGCTAGGGAGGCGGTCCCCGTATGTCCGCGACCGCCGACCTGCTCGAAACCATCCAGGAGGAAGCGCGCCCGGAGACCTGGTCCGCCGGCATGGGCCTGGCCCGCGCCGGCGCCGTCTCGGTGCAGTCCGTCGGCGAGGAGGAGACGGTGCTGCGCGTGCGCGCCACCGGCCGCCCCGCCCCCGTGACGACGGTCCTCTATCCCGAGGACGAAATCTGGGAGTGCGACTGCCGGGGGAAGCATGACCCGTGCGAGCACGTGGTCGCCGCCGCCCTCTTCCTCCACCACGCCGCGCAGAAGGGCGCTCCGCCCCGTCCCGCGGCTCCCGCACGTCCCGCCGCGCCCGCGCGACCCATGGCGTCCGCGCGGCCCTCGGCGCCCGCCGCGCCCGCTCGTCCCACGACGGCCCCAGCGCCCGGTGCGCGGCCTGGAGCGACGGCCAAGCCGGAGCGGCTGGTGTACCGCTTCAAGCGCGTGGACGGGGGCCTCCAGCTGGAGCGGCTGGTGGTCCGTCCGGACAACACCGCGCGGCTGCTGGCGCGCAGCCTGTCCTCGCTGCTGACGAACCCCGTGGAGGCCGCGCGCATCCAGGTGGAGCCGTGCGACCGCGTGGTGGACGCGCTGCTCGCCAGGCCCACGCGCGGCGCGCTCCCGCCGGAGCGACTGGATGCGCTGCTGCGAGCGCTGGAGCCCGCGCGCACCATCCTCTTCGACGGGATGTTGATGTCCGTCTCCAGCGAGCTGCTCCTGCCCCGCGTCACGGTGGAGGACCGGGGCGAGCAGACCGTGATGAAGGTGGACAGGGACCCGCGCGTCACCGAGGTCATCAGCCCCGGCATCGCGGTAGGCGGCGGCGTGCTGTTCCGGCTCGGCGAGCAGTCCCTCTCCGGTTCGCGGCTGGAGAAGCTGCCGCAGGAGCGCGCCTTCTCGCCGGACCAGATGGGCGAGCTCACCGGCAAGGTGCTGCCGGAGCTGGCCAGGCGCCTGCCCGTGGACGTGACGAGCAAGCGGCTGCCGGCCATCGACCGCACGCTCAAGCCGAGAATCTCCCTGGAGCTGGACCCGCTCGAGGGCGGGCTCTCCGTGTTGCCCACGCTCGTGTACGGCTCGCCGCCCACGGTGCGCATCGACAACGGGCGCATGGTGTACCTGAGCGGCGCGGTGCCCGTGCGCGACGAGGGCGCCGAGCAGAAGCTCATCCACGGCCTGCGCGACGAGTTGAACATGGTCCCCGGCCGGCGCGTGGCGGTGCAGGGCAAGGAGGCCGTGCAGCTCGCCGACAAGCTGCGGCGCTGGCGCGGCGGGCTCACCGGCGACGCGGCGCGCTTCGTCAGCCCGGACGTGAAGCTCAAGCCCGTGCTCGGCGTGCAGACGGGCACCACGGAGGTGGGCGCGCCGAGCGTCGGCGTCTCGTTCAACTTCGAGGTGGAGGGCGCGGGCCCGGACGCGCCGCGCATGGTGGACGCGGCCGCGGTGATGAAGGCCTACGAAGAGGGCCTGGGCCTGGTGCCGCTGGAGGGCGGAGGCTGGGCGCCCCTGCCCACCCAGTGGCTGAAGTCGCATGGGCAGCGCGTGACGGACCTGCTGGCGGCGCGCGACTCGAATGGCCGCATCGCCAACCACGCCATCCCCCAGCTCACGGACCTGTGCGAGGCGCTGGAGCACCCGCCCCCGCCCGGCCTGGAGAAGCTGGCGCCGCTGGTGAAGGGCTTCGAGAAGCTGCCCGAGCCCCACCTTCCCCAGGACCTCACCGCGAAGCTGCGCCCGTACCAATTGCACGGCGTGAGCTGGCTCACCTTCCTGCGGCAGGCGGGACTGGGCGGCGTGCTCGCGGACGACATGGGTCTGGGCAAGACGCTGCAGACCCTCTGCATGATTGGGAAGGGCACGCTCGTCGTGGCGCCCACCAGCGTGCTGCCCAACTGGCACGCGGAGGTGCGGCGCTTCCGGCCGTCGCTGAAGGTGTCCGTGTACCACGGCCCCGGCCGCTCCCTGGACGAGACGGCCGACGTGACGCTCACCACGTATGCGCTGCTGCGGCTGGACGCGGAGGTGCTGGGCGCGAAGACGTGGGACATGGTGGTGCTCGACGAGGCGCAGGCCATCAAGAACCCCGACAGCCAGGTGGCGCGCGCGGCGTACGAGCTGGAGTCGAACTTCCGGCTCGCGCTCAGCGGCACGCCCATCGAGAACCGGCTCGAGGAGCTGTGGAGCCTGATGCACTTCACCAACCGGGGCCTGCTCGGGGGGCGCAAGGACTTCGAGGAGCGCTGGGCGCGGCCCGTCTCGGACAACCTCAAGGGCGCGGCCGAGCGGCTTCGCGCGCGCATCCGGCCCTTCGTGCTGCGCAGGCTCAAGCGGGACGTGGCGCCGGAGCTGCCGCCGCGCACCGAGTCCGTCCGCCACGTCACCCTGAGCGAGCACGAGCGCGCCGTCTATGACGCGGTGTACTCGGCCACTCGGGAAGAGGTGGTGTCGCAGCTGGAGGCCGGCGGCAGCGTGCTCAAGGCGCTGGAGGCGCTGCTGCGCTTGCGGCAGGCCGCGTGCCATCCGGCGCTCGTCCCGGGTCAGCACGCGAAGTCGTCGTCGAAGGTCCAGGCGCTGGTGGAGGCGCTCGCCACGGCGGTGGAGGACGGGCACAAGGCGCTCGTCTTCTCGCAGTGGACGTCGATGCTGGACCTCATCGAGCCGGCGCTGCGGGAGGCGGACATCGGCTTCATCCGCCTGGACGGCGGCACGTCCAACCGAGGCGCGGTGGCGGACGCCTTCCAGGACCCGAAGGGCCCGCCGGTGATGCTCATCTCCCTCAAGGCGGGCGCCACGGGCTTGAACCTGACGGCGGCGGACCACGTGTTCCTGGTGGACCCGTGGTGGAACCCCTCCGTGGAGAACCAGGCCGCGGACCGCGCGCATCGCATCGGCCAGCAGCGGCCCGTCATGGTGTACCGGCTGGTGTCCCAGGGCACGGTGGAGGAGAAGATCCTCACGCTCCAGGACAAGAAGCGCGCGCTCTTCGAGTCCGCGCTGGGAGGCGCCTCGGGTGGCGGCGCCGCCATCACCCGCGCGGACCTGATGCAGCTGCTCGACTGAGGTGGTGGGCCTCGGCTCCGCTCGAGGCTCGCGACGCACTGGCGCGGAAGAATCTGCCGCGTCGCTCACGAAGGCGGTCGACCGCACCCTGGGACTCGACCTGGCGGTGCGACCGGTTCTTGGGAGCGCGACCGCTACTCTCGACAGAGTCCCAGTTCGGCCCGCGCCTCGCGCGTCTCCAGGGCGTAGGCCTTGCTCCAGGCGCCCAGCTCCTCCCACGCGCGCCTCGCCTGCTCGCAGCCCTCCTCAGTCGCTCCCGTCAGCCGCAGCGCCCGCGCCAGGCGACGACGCACCCTGGGCACTCGCGCGGAGACCACCTGGCGCTGCGTGAGCGAGGCCAGCGCCGTGCGCAGCGGAGGGAGTGCCTCCGCGGGCTGGCCTCGCGCGAGCTGGACGTCTCCCAGGAGGAGCAGCGCCTCGATGCGCTCGGATGACGAAGGCCCCAGGTCCTTCTCCATGCCCACGAGTGCCTGCTCCACGTGACGCTTCGCCTCGTCCACCTGCCCCAGGAAGAGGAGCGCGTCCGCGAGGGCTCGCAGCCCCGTTGCGTCCACCTCGCCCTTCGCGACGAGCGGCTGCTGGAGCGCGACACCTCGCGCATGGACACCTCGCGCTTCCTCCTGGCGCCCCAACAGCCGCAGCAGCCGGCCCACCTCGTGGAGGTCCAGGGCCACCTCCGGATGAGCGGCACCGTAGACCCGCTCCCGGTGCGCCAGGACGCCTCGCGCGTGGGTGAGCTCCCGCGCGCGCTCGCCCTGCTCGCCCAGGACCCCGAGCCGGTTCGACGCCAGGCCCATCAACACCGGGCTGTCGGCGGCCACGCTCTTCTGCGCCACCGACCAGCTCTCCTCCGCGGCCTCGCGTGCCTGGGCGCCGTGCCCCCATTCGAAATGGACGAGCGCCAGGTTCGACCAGGCCCGGGCCACCGAGAGGTTCGCATCCCCCAACGTGTGACGAAGGATGTCGAGCGCGCGGTGGAGGACGACCTCCGCCTGGGACAGCTCCCCCAGCATCGCCAGCGTCCCGCCCAGGTTCACCAGGGCGCGTCCGGTGTCCCGGTGCGTCGGTCCGAAGTACGCCTCGTGGAGCCGCACCGACTCCTGTTGCCAGTGCCTCGCCTCCATGAAGCGCCCCTGTTTCCGGGCGAGCATGCCCAGCCGTCCGCTCAGCTCCGCGTGCGCATGCGTCCGCCCCTTCGCGCTGGCGGCCTCCAGCGAGGCGCGCAGCAGCGGCTCGGCCTCCGCGAAGCGCCCCTCCTGCTCCAGCAGCTCCGCCTGCACGTGGTCCAGCAGCGCATCCAGTTCGGCGTCCCTCAGGGACTCCGCCACGGCCCTCGCGCGATGGAAGTAGGGCCAGGCCTCTGGCGTGCGCCCCAGGCTGTACCCGTGCAACCACGCCTGGGACTTGAGCACCCGCCCGAGCACGCCCAGGTGTCGCCCCGCCTCGGCCGCCAGCGAGCCCTGGGCCAGGGACTTCCGGGCCTCGTCGAACGCCCCCGCGTCCTCCTGCAGGAACGCACAGAGTTGATGTGCCTCCGCTTCAAGCGGCCGGTGACGCGTCGCGAGCGCGCGCTCCCGCGCAGGCAGTGCAATCTTGAGCGCCTCGGGCGTGTGGCCCGCGAGCAGCTCCGCGTTCGCGCGCGCCAGCTCCACACGTACCGCGTCCACCTCCGCGCGAGCCTTCGGGTCCGGCGGAAGGGAGACCGCCTCCTGCAACGTGCGCACGTCCGCGCAGTGGACCACGCCGCCAAGCGACGTCCCGAGTCCGAAGCCTCGCTCCACCGTCCGCGCGTCCGCGCCCTGGAGCGCCACCGTCAAGCGCGACAGCTCGTCCAGGCGCTGGTCCAGACACGTCATCCGCAATCCCAGCGCCGCCTCCGACTGCTCGCCGAAGACCCGCGTCGCCTCGCACGCGGTTTGATGCGCGTGTGTCCAGTCGCGGGTCCACCGGTCCAGCGAAGAGGCCACGGCCTGGAACGAGGCCTCCGCCGAGGCGTCCCCCGTCCGCAGGAAGGCCTGATGCACCGACTCGCGCACGGGCACGTCCCAGACGCCCACGAGGTGCCGCTCGCTGCCATGACAGACCTCGCTGGAGGCCTTCGAGGACGGCCCCAACACGAGGAACCCCAGGCCCACCAGTCCACCCGCGAGCACGGCCACGGCGGCGCTGCGCTTCCAGGCGCCGACCTCGCGCGAGAGGTGTGCGCGGAGGACCTCCATGGACTCGAAGCGTCGCGCCGGGTCCACCGAGAGCCCTCGTCGGACCACGGCCACGAGCCACGAGGGCAGCCCGCGTTTCTCGGGACGCACCTCCATGCGCCGCATGGACGCCAGCAGCTCGTCGCGCGTGTTGCCCTCGAAGGGGCGCTGTCCGTTGAGCGCCTCATAGAGCGCGACGCAGAAGGAGAACTGGTCCGAGCGCGCATCCCCGCGCTCGCCGCGGAGCTGCTCCGGCGAGGCATACCCGGGGGTCCCCAGGAACACGCCCGTGAGGGTGAGCGCCTCGCCGCCGGTGACGGCGGGGCCTTCCGCCCGAGAGGACTCCTGCGCGGCCGCGTTGGACAGACCGAAGTCGGTGATGCGCACCTGCGCGTCACGCGTGAGCAGGACGTTGTCGGGCTTGAAGTCGCGGTGGGTGATGCCCAGCGCATGCGTGGCCGCGAGCCCATCCGCGGCCTGGACGAAGCGATCGAGAATCTCCCGGCGCGTGCGCGTCTTCCCCGCGAGCCATTGGCGCAGCGTGCCGCCCTCGACCAGCTCCATCACCAGGAAGAGCTGCCCCTGGAACTCACCGACGTCGTGCAGGTGGGCCACGTGGGGGTGCGACAGCCGGGCCATCGTGCGGGCCTCGCGCTCCAGTCGCTGACGTGCCTGCCCGAGAGAGCCCTCCCCGAGCCTCGTGAGGTTCAGCAGCTTGAGTGCGACCTTGCGGTCCAGCTCCGGGTCGTAGGCCGCATGGACGCGGCCCATGCCGCCCTCCCCCAGGAGCCCCAGCACCACGTAGCGCCCCACGCGCGCGCCCGTTCCGACCCATGGGGCAGGCGTCTGCAGGCCACTCAGCGCGGCGAGCACGCTCCGACACTCCGAGCACCCCGCGACATGCTCGCGGACGCGCGTCGTGCGCTCGGGGACCAGCTCACCCCTCGCGTAATCGGAGAGCGTGTTCTCGTCGGGACAGCTCACGGCCTCGCCTCCAGCAGGCCCGAGAGGCTCAAATCCAACCGGCCTTGGATGGCGCGCATCAGGCTGTCCACCTCCGGCTCGGGCAGCGACAGGCGCTCGGTGAGCGCGCGTCGCGTGCGCTTCTCCAACAGGGACTGCACCGCGGAGAGCCGGCGGGAGAGCGTGGACTTGTGCAGGCCGAACAACGCGCCCATTCGCTCGAGTGACAACCGCTCGACGAAGTGCAGGCGCAGCAGCTCGCGGTCCTCGTCATCCAGCGACGCCACCGCCCGGACGAAGGCCGCGCGCACGTGCCCTCGGGCCTCCTCGCGGACGAAGCCCAGCTCCAGGCCTCCAGGCGCGGGATGCGCGGCGAGCACCTCGGCATCGACCAGCGATTCGTCTCCGAGCGCCTTGCGCATCCGCAGCGCGAGGCGCACCGCGGAGATGCTCACCCAGTGCAGCAACGGTCCCGAGCCCGCGTAGCCGAGCAGCCGTGAAGGCGCATCCGTGCGTGGCATCAGGAGGTTGGCGCGCAGCACCTGAAGCACCTCATCCACGAACATGGGCGAGGGATGGATGCGCGACAAGGGGACGTGCAGCTCGCGGAAGACCTCCTGCTCCAGCAGCGCACGGGCCGCGGGCACGCCCTCCGCGCACGCGAGCGCGAGCGCGAGGTCCCGGCTGTGCAGTCGCTCCAGCGTGAGCCTCGGGTCCGCGGCGCGCGCGAGCAGCGCACCGAGATGTCGCGCGAAGGAACGTGACTCCGGGGCGGCAACACCGAGGGCCGTGGCCTCGGAGACAGCGCGCGCCACGGCCTCCCGGGCTCCTGGTGATTCGCGAAGCCGTGCGGCGGACAGCTCGCCAGCGGACCGCAGCACCGCATCGAACGGCTCGGAGTCAGCCCCATGCATTCCAAGCACTCCTGTCATCAAAGCCGCAAGTCGACGGAGCCAGGGCCTCGCGCATTCAGACCTCGCGCACGAAGGATGAACCGGGGTCCACGCCACCGAAAAATACCACGGAGGCCCAGGGCCTTCGAACGTGGCGTCTTTCTCCGCGGGGCTGAGCCCCGCTCGCGTCCCACGGACGAAACGACCCACACTCCAGGAGAAGCGCCTCGCGACTCCGAAGACGGCAGGAAGGCGAGCCGGGCCCCAGACGTGAGTCCCCACGAGCAACACCTCAGGAGATGCTTCGCTCCGAGCCACCACTCGGGTCTTCGCCTCCGTCTGGTGCCCCCTCGGGGGGCACCCGTCCAACGGGCCTCATGCACCGCCTGAGGTGTGGCCCACCTGGACCGCCCCGTCTGACAACCCGCTCGCAGGGCCGCCCGTCTCCAGTGAGCCTCACGCACCCGGGGCCATCTCACGAGGCTTCGTCGCTCCCCCGCTGTTCGTTGCTCCCTCCCGACATCAGATTCGGTAGGACCCCCGGCAGGAGCCCACTTCATGAGCCGACCCCGCCGTCCCTCCCATGCAGGCACGCCCAGCGACCGCCCGACAGGCTTCGTCCGCGTCCGTGGCGCCCGGGAGCACAACCTCAAGAACGTGGACGTGGAGATGCCACGCGACGCCCTGGTGGTCTTCACCGGCGTCTCCGGCTCGGGCAAGTCCTCGCTCGCCTTCGGCACGCTCTACGCGGAAGCCCAGCGACGCTACTTCGAGTCCGTGGCCCCGTACGCCCGCAGGCTCATCGACCAGGCGGGCATCCCGGAAGTGGACGCCATCGAGGGCCTCCCTCCCGCGGTGGCCCTCCAGCAACACCGGGGAGCGCCGACGACGCGCTCGTCCGTGGGCAGCGTGACGACCCTGTCGAACTCACTGCGCCTCCTGTACTCGCGCGCCGGCACGTACCCGGCGGGCCAACCCCACCTGGACTCGGACGCGTTCTCCCCCAACACGCCCGCGGGCGCCTGTCCGAACTGCCATGGCCTGGGCCGCGTGTACGAAGTCACGGAGCGCTCGCTCGTCCCCGACGACTCACTCACCATCCGCGAGCGGGCCATCGCCGGCTGGCCTCCCGCGTGGCACGGGCAGAACCTGCGCGACATCCTGGTGACGCTCGGCTACGACGTGGACCGCCCCTGGCGCGAGCTCCCCAAGAAGGACCGCGACTGGATCCTCTTCACGGACGAGCAGCCCACCGTCCCCGTCTATGCGGGCTTCACGCCGGCCGAGACGCGCCAGGCCCTCAAGCGCAAGTCACCCCCCAGCTACATGGGGACCTTCAGCAGCGCGCGGCGCTACGTGCTCCAGGCCTTCGCCACGACGCAGAGCCCGCTCATCAAGAAGCGCGTGTCCCAGTACATGGAGAGCGGCGAGTGCCGCGTCTGCCACGGCAAGCGGCTGCGTCCCGAGTCCCTGTCCGTCACCTTCGCGGGCCTGGACTACGGCGAGCTGTCCCGCCTGCCGCTCAAGCGCGTCGACGCGCTCCTGCGCCCCTTCTCCGACGGCACCGCCCAGGGCCTGAAGAAGCTCACGCGCGAGCACCCCGAGAAGGCGCTCGTCACCGAGCGCATCGCGAAGGACCTGGTGGAGCGCCTGCACGTCCTGATGGAGCTGGGGCTGGGCTACCTGTCGCTGGAGCGCGCCACCCCCACGCTCTCACCCGGTGAGCTCCAGCGGCTGCGGCTGGCCACCCAGGTGCGCTCCAACCTGTTCGGCGTGGTCTACGTGCTGGACGAGCCCTCCGCGGGCCTGCATCCGGCGGACACCCAGGCCCTGCTGCGCGCATTGGACTCGCTGAAGGGCTCGGGCAACTCGCTGTTCGTGGTGGAGCACGAGGTGGACGTCATCCGCCACGCGGACTGGGTGGTGGACGTGGGCCCCGCCGCTGGCGAGCAGGGCGGCGAAATCCTCTACAGCGGCCCGCTGGACGGGCTCCAGGAGGTGCAGGGCTCCCAGACGCGGCGCTACCTCTTCGGCGAGCAGACCACGCGCACGCACGCGCCCCGCGCCCCCAAGGGCTGGCTGCGGCTGAAGGACGTGTCGCGCAACAACCTGCACGGGCTGGACGTCGACTTCCCGCTGGGCGTCTTCACCACCGTGACGGGCATCTCCGGCTCCGGCAAGTCGAGCCTGGTGAGCCAGGTGCTGGTGGAGCTGGTCGCCACGCACCTGGGCCACGCGCCACCCGAGGAGGACGAGGAGGGCGAGCCCCTGGAGCGCTCCGAGGTGAAGACCACGGGCGGCCGCATCGTCGAGGGGATGGAGGGGCTGCACCGGATGGTGCGCGTGGACCAGAAGCCCATCGGCCGCACGCCGCGCTCCAACCTGGCCACGTACACGGGCCTGTTCGACCACGTCCGCAAGCTCTTCGCCGCCACGCCCGCCGCGCGCTCGCGCAAGTACGACGCGGGCCGCTTCTCCTTCAACGTGGCCAAGGGCCGCTGCGAGACGTGCGAGGGCGAGGGCTTCGTGAGCGTGGAGCTGTTGTTCCTGCCCAGCGTCTATGCGCCCTGCCCCACCTGCCACGGCGCCCGCTACAACGCGAAGACCTTGGAGATCCGCTACCGCGGCAAGAACATCGCCGAGGTGCTGGGCATGACGGTGGACGCGGCGCACGCCTTCTTCACCGAGGAGCCCCACGTGGCCCGCGCGCTCGGCGTGCTGCGCGAGGTGGGCCTGGGGTACCTGCGCCTGGGACAGCCAGCCACGGAGCTGTCCGGCGGCGAGGCCCAGCGCATCAAGCTGGCCACCGAGCTGCAGCGGCCGCAGCGAGGGCACACGCTCTACGTCCTGGACGAGCCCACCACGGGCCTGCACCCGGCGGACGTGGACAAGCTGATGACGCAGCTGGAGGGCCTGGTCGACGCGGGCAACACCGTCATCCTGGTGGAGCACGACATGCGCGTCGTCTCCGCCAGCGACTGGGTCATCGACATGGGGCCGGGGGCGGGAGACGAGGGTGGGAGCATCGTCGCGGCGGGCCCTCCCACGAAGCTCGCCCGTTCATCGACGAGCCGCACGGCGCCGTTCCTCACACTAGGATGACCGTCCCCAAGCGCCCTGACGGGCGGAGGTGACGGTTCATGAGACGCTGGCTCGCGCCGTTCTGCATCGCGTTCGTCCTGCTGCTGGGCTGCGACCCGGCCGACCCCGTCAAGCCGGGCCGGCCCTCCACGGAGACGGACGCGGGCACACAGCAGCCGCCGCTCACCAAGAGCGTCAAGCGAGGCCTCGCCTTCGACCTGGCCACGCCCGAGGACCTGGCCGCGGTCTCCCCGGGCGTGAGCTGGTGGTACAACTGGAGCCCTCAGCCGCACGCCAACGTCCCCACCGACTTCCGTACCCGCTACGGGATGGACTTCATCCCCATGCTGTGGAACGGGAACTTCGACGCCGCGCGCATCGAGCAGATGCTGCGCGCCAATGCCCACATCCAGTACCTGCTCCTGCTCAACGAGCCCAACCTGACGGACCAGGCCAACATGTCGCCGCAGGCCGCGGCGCGGCTGTGGCCCCGCTACGAGAGCGTCGCCGCCAACACCGGCGTGAAGCTGGTGGGCCCGGGGATGAACTGGGGGACGCTCGCCGGCTACTCGGACCCGGTGGTGTGGCTGGATGCCTTCTACGCCGCGTATCGCGCGGAGAACGGCAACCGGGAGCCCCGCATCGATTACCTGGCGTTCCACTGGTACGACTACGGGCTCGACGGGCAGCTCAACCGGCTGACGAAGTACGGCAAGCCGTTCTGGGTCACCGAGTTCGCCAACTGCCACCAGCAGCGGGACGGCGCGCAGATCGACTCCGTGGCGAAGCAGAAGGCGCAGATGACGGAGATGGTCGCCGTGTGCGAGCGGCGCGCGGACGTGTTCCGCTACGCCTGGTTCACCGGCCGCTGGACGAACGACCCCTGCTTCGCGAGCCTGCTGGGCCCCAACGGCGTGCTCAACGAGCTGGGCCAGCACTACCTCTCGCTGCCCGCGCAGTGAGCGGGTGCTGGAGGCTCAGCGCTGCGTCAGCAGCGTCATGGACTCGTACTGGCTGCCCTCGAGCTGGAACGCGCCGGGGGCCTTCGAGTCCTTCTCCAGCTGGTTCTGGATGCCCTTGGGGAGCTGGGCGTACAGGTCCTGACCGAGCAGTTGCTCGATGCGGTCCACCGGCACGCGCGCGTCCTCCAGCAGCGGGACGATGGCTTCCTTCTTCGAGGGGCCGTCCTTCAGGTTCGGCACCATGTACGCGAACATCGTCAGGTTGCCGTTGGGCAGCTCCAGCAGCACCGTCTTGAAGTTGTGCGTGGGGACGGCGATCTTCCGGTCCTTCGCGCCCGTGGTCTCCACCTGGTCCTTCGGCAGGGGCTTGCCCTTGTCGTCCAGGAACAGGTTGCCCGTCACGATGTAGGCCTTGCCGCCCGTCTCTTCCACCAGGCCGTGGATGGCCTTCTCCAGCGTGCGCCACACCTGCTGGTTGTGGTTGCCGTACTGGGGCGCGATGTTGGTCATCTGGTGGCTTTCGTTCATCGCCTCCTGCGTGGGCGAATCCTCCGCGGGCTTCATGTGCCCACGGTCGAAGCCGGTGTTGTTGTAGTCCGAGTCGGTGATGCCGGTGAGCGGCAGCGACGGGTCGCGCACGAAGGTGCTCTTGTTGCGGTTCACCTCCACGGGCGTCTCGTGGATGTCCGCGGCGGAGAGCATGTGGCTGACGAAGGTGGGCAGGTTCTTGCCCTCGTCCAGCATCAGCCGCGAGTACTGCTTCACCATCTCCAGGCCCTTGCCCGCGCCTCCCTTGGGACGCAGCGGGTCCACCTCACCGGCGGCCTCCGCGACGCGGCTCTGGAAGGCGGCCATCTGCTGGTCGGGCACCCACTTCGTGCCGTCCACCTGGTTGGCCTTGGACTTCTGGATGTAGGCCGCGAGCTCTTCCTGGCTGACCTTGCCGTCGCCGTTGCCGCCCAGCAGGTCGGCGCGCTTGGCGAGCCCGTCCTGCCACTTCGGGTCGAAGGCATCCACCTTCACGGAGCCGCCGGCCTCGGTGAGCTTCGCGTCGAGCGCGGCGCGGCCCTGCTGGAGCGCGGTGGAGGTGAGGTAGCGGCCGTCGGTGGGCGCGGTGAGGTAGGCCTGGATTTCAGCCGCGGAGACCTTGCCGTTGCCCCCGCGCGTCTTGGTGCCCGCCTGGTCCGCCGCCTTCAGCAGGCCCGCCTCCCAGCTCTGGTCCGTCCAGCCGAACCTGGTCTGCAGCTCGGTGATGGAGACCTCGCGGGCGCTGGAGCGGGCCCAGGCGCTGGTGTCCTGGGGCTTGAGGCCATTGACGGGCGCGGACTCGGTGGACACCGAGGGCGACGGGGTGCTGGCACGAGAAGTGGGTCGCAGCGTCGTCATGGCGATGACTTCCTTGGGCCGACCAGGGGCTGGCGCGGAGTGAGGCCCGGCCTCTCTATCGTCGGCCCGACGGGGTGCCCGGTTGCGTCATGGCCCCACATTTCTGTCACGAAGTCGTGACTACGGCTTCTTGCCCTGGGACGCCTGGACGGTCCGTGCGTCCGCCTTCGCCTGCTGGAGCGTGCCGACGATCTGCGCCTCGGCCTGGAGGCGCTCGACGTAGTCGGCGGCGAGCCCCGCGCGCTCGGCGGCCAGGGCCAGCGTGACGAGGAAGGCCTCGCTGATGGGGCCCTGGGGGGAAGGGGTGGCCCTGGGCGGGGGCGTGAAGGCGTGGGCGGAGAGCAGCGCGCCGGTGGCGGTGCGCACCTTGACGGGGCGGGAGGTGGAGGCCTCGGCGATCACCGATTCCAGCCGGCTCACCGCGTCCCACGCCTCCGGGGAGAGCCGGCGCAGCACGCCGGGGAGCTTCTTGCCCGGGGCATCCACCAGCCGGGCCACCTTGCCGCCCCAGGCCAGCGAGGGCACGTCGTAGACGACGTCCACGTCCAGGGCCTCGACCCGCTCTCCTTCCGGCAGCGCGGGCAGGGCCGGCAGCCCCGGCAGGCGCTCACGCGCCGTCACCGGGGACAGGTCGACGGAGTAGGCGAACCAGGAGCGCGGCGAGGGCGTGGCGGCGGGCATGGTGTCGAGTCTCGACGGGGCGAGGCCCCGGGACAAGCCCCCGTGGGTGTGGGCCGGGGCGTCGGGCGCGAAGCCTGGTGGGGTGAGCGCCAGGGTCGTAGGCCCGCAGCGACGACGCCCTCCGGGGCCACACCGGGCGAGCGCGCCACCGAGCGGAGGGCCTCAGCGACGACGCCTTCCGGGGCTACACCTGGCGAGCGCGCCACCGGGCGAGGGCGTCAGCGACGACGCCTTCCGGAGCACCACTGGCGAGCGCGCGACCGGGCGAGGGCGTCAGCGACGACGCCTTCCGGAGCACCACTGGCGAGCGCACTACCGGGCGGAGGGCGTCAGCGACGACGCCTTCCGGAGCACCACTGGCGAGCGCACTACCGGGCGGAGGGCGTCAGCGACGACGCATTCCGGAGCACCACTGAGCGAGCGCACTACCGGGCGGAGGGCGTCATCGACGACGCATTCCGGAGCACCACTGGGCGAGTGCGCCACCGTGCGGAGGGCGTCAGCGACGACGCCCTCCGGGACGAGGCAAGGAGGGCTACTCCTCGGTCGTGCGGTTCGCGGCGAGCTCGATGACGTTGACCATCAGGTCCTTCACGCGACGGGGCTTCTCGCCACCGTTGTCGCGGAGGATGAGGTCGATGTCGTCCTCGGGCTCGTGGTACTCGGGGATGAGGTCGCCGCCGCCCTTCGGGTTGGACAGGCCCTCGAAGAGGAAGAGCACGTCCTCGCCCTTGCGGCCGAAGACGGCGCCGTCCTGACGGTCCCTGTACATGTTGATGTCGCGGTTGATGCGGTCGAACGGGTCCGGCAGCTGCGCGTTGGCCTGCTCCACCACGTCGCGGAAGTAGTTCGCCTGCCCGCGACGGTCCGTGTCGACGACGGACAGGCGCTGGTCATCCCAGCGGCCCACCATGTCCACGTTGATGACGCCGGTGATCTGCTCGGTGCCCAGGCCCGGAATCGGGTGGTCCACGAAGTACTGCGAGCCGACCAGGCCCTTCTCCTCCGCGCCCGTCCAGATGAAGAGCACGGAGCGGTCCAGTTCGCCGCGCTTGGCGGCCTCGGCCAGCTCCGGCACCGCCGCCATCAACACCGCGCTGCCGGACGCGTTGTCGTCCGCGCCGTTGTGGACGTTGCCCCGACGATCCGTACCCACGTGGTCCAGGTGGGCCATCACCACGATGACCTCGTCCTTGTGGGGCCCCGAGCCCGGCAGGAGCGCCATGGTGTTGACCGCCTGCCCGGACTCCGTCGCCAGCGAGCGCAGCTCCTCGACACTGCGCAGGCCGCCGTCGCGCGCCAGCGCGAGCGGCTGGCCCTCGGCCTTCATCGCGCTCTCGTACTTCTTGTTGAGCATGGCCAGCGTCTCCTGGGGCATGCCCTCCTCGAGGTAAAAGCCCTCCTCGAAGAGCTTGTGGCCGAACTCCTTGTGCGCCTTGTGCCCCTCGCCGCCGTGCACGTGGTTCTCGCCCGGGTTGCCCAGGAACGAGTACACGTCGAAGCGCTGCTGGTACGGGTTCTCGGGGCTGTTCACGTTGGGGCCGACGAGGCCGTACTTCTCGACGTGGGCCTGCACGTAGGCCGACGCCGCGTCGAGCCCGGGCGACGGGCTGTCACGCCCCTGCAGCTCGTCCGAGGCCAGGTACGCGATGTGCGTCATCGGGTCCGAGTCCGCGACGTTCGGCGCGGGCTCGGTGGGCGTCTCCGGCGTGGGCTCCACCGGGCCCTGGCACGGAGGCGGGGGCACGGGAGCGGGCAGCTGCGGGAGCGGCTGGGGCACCGGCGCGGGAAGCTGCGGCAGCTGCGGCGCGGGGAGGCGGGGCAGCGGCTGGGTGGAGCCGGTCTCGAAGCGGTCCTTGTTCCAGCTCAAGTCGGGCGCCTTCGCCTTGTTCTCGGGCGGCGGAGGGGCCTTCGCGGCCGGGGCTCGCGACGACGCGGTGGGCAGGGGACGAGGCGTGTCGCTGATCTTCGAGGCCATGGTTTGGGGGATCCCGATGGAGAGCGTGAATGGCGCGCTTCGGGATTATCGCCACAGTGTGCCTCCAGGTTGCGAGGAGACCTCACTTCGCCGTGATTTCAGTGGGTTGTCTCAAGACATGTTTCAGCGGCGGCGGATCACCCGGCCCCGAGGGCCAGGGTGGTGGGCGCGCAGGGCGTCCACGAAGGCGCTCAGCGCCGGCTCCCGCTCCCCTGCCCGGGTCGCCACCGCCCAGTCCAGCCAGAGGCCCCGAGGGCCGACGCGCACGGCGTGCAGCCCGCCCTCGGCGAGCCACGGCGTCACGGCCCACCGGGGCAGCACGGTGACGCCCAGGTTGGCGCGGACCATCTCCAGTGCCACGCCCCCCGTCATGGGGATGAGCGTCGCCTTGCGTGGCGAGAGGTTGCCCGCCTTCGCGAGCGCCCGGCCCAGCGGCGTGTGCGCCGCGAGCGCGCCCTCATCGACCCAGACGTGCTCCTCCGCGAGGGCCCGGACCTCCACCTCCTTGCGACGCGAGGTGGCCCACGCATGCTCCCCGCCCACCACGGCGACCAGCTCGTCCCGGAAGAGCGGCTCCACCTGGATGCGGGGACCAGGCCGGGCCTCACCGGCCACGAGCGCGACGTCGAGCCTGCGCGACAGCAACCACTCGGTGGGCGCCTCCCCCGCCTCGGCGACGATGGTGACCTCCAGCCCGGGCCAGTCCCGGGAGAAGCCGCGCAGGAGCTCCGGCAGCCAACGGTAGGACTGCAGACACGCGGTCGCCACCCGGAGCGTGCCGCTGGCGCCGCTCAACAGCTCCCGCGTCTCCGCCTCGGCCCGGGTGAGTTCGCTCAGCACCGAGCGCGCGGCCTCGGTGAGACGCCTGCCCGCGGAGGTCGGCTCCAGCCGTCGCCACTGACGATGGAACAGCGGGCCCCCGAGCCGGTCCTCCAGCTCCCGCAGTTGCTGGCTCAACGCGGAGGCAGACAGGTGGAGCTTGCGCGCGGCGGCGTTGAGGCTGCCCAGCTCCTCGAGCGCGGCGAGCAACATGAGGTGACGTGTCTCCACGAGCGGGCTCGGCATCGATTCAGCCTGCCTTAACACTGCCTCCGGAACAACGCGTTCGACTGAATTGAAGCCAGCTCACATCTTCGCGTGACGGAACACCCCGCCGCGAGGTCCGGGTCTGGCTCGCGCGCCGGGAGGAACACCGACCCGAAGGATGGATGGACACCATGAATCGTCACCTGCGCACGTCACTCGCGGCGCTCCTCGTCACCCTGCTCGGCTGCGCGGGCTCGACGACGGGCGGCCCCTTGGCTTCCCGGTCCACGTCTCCGAGCACATCGAACGTCGAGGCGTATCCCGTCGAGCACCTCGCGGTGCGCTCGCTCATCGAGCGCTTCGCGGACGCGGCCAACCATCAGGACTGGCAGACCATGGAGTCGCTCTTCACCGAGGACGCGGTCTGGGAGGTGAAGGCCGCGCCGCCGATGGGCTGGACGTTCGAGGGACGCAACGCCATCCGAGAGGGCATGACGGGCAACACCGCGCGCGTCGAGCTGCGCGTCATGAGCGTCACGCCCATCGTCGTCCACGTGCAGGGCCCCGAGCGGGCCACCGCGCGCTCCACCCTGGACGAGGTCCTCCGCGTCAGACAGACGGGCAAGGACCTGCGGGTGGTGGGCACCTACTCCGACCAATTCGTGAAGCAGGACGGCCAGTGGCGCTTCGCCCGGAGGACCTTCGAGTTCCGCTACGAGGAGGAGCTCGGCACCCCCACGGGAGGTGCGCGCTGAGCGCCGCGTCGACACCACGCGTGGTGCTGGGAGGCTGAGCGACGGGCTCGGCTCAGAGGTGGCGGACCTCGGTGGGGGGCTTCGTGAAGTCGTCGTCGCGTCCGTTGACGTAGGTGATGGGCGAGCGCATCAGCTCGTCCACGTCCACGTCGTCCAGGCAGTTGACCTTGATGGTGTAGTACTTGCCCAGCTCCGTGTCGTCGCCCCAGCCGAACGCGTGCACGCCGCAGTGCTTGCAGAACAGGTGATGGAGCTGCCTGGTGCGGGACTGGTACTCGGTGAGCGCGGACTCACCGGCCAGGAGCCGGAAGTCCTCGGGGCCGATGACGGATTGCCACAGCCGCGCCTTGGTGCAGATGGAGCAGTTGCACTTGTAGGTGCCCTGGCTCAGGTCGACATCCGCTTCGTACCGGACCGCTCCACAGTGACAGCCGCCGACGTACGTCTTCTTCACGAGTGACGCTCCTCATGGCCCCAGCCACGAGCCCCTCCCTCCCGAGAGCCCCGCCGCCAGCCCCCTCTCGTGGGGGCTTTTCCGTTCCGGCGAAGCAGAGCACGAGACGGCGCCCGGGCCACGGCCGGATTTCGCCCGACCGCGCCCTCCTCCACGAGGGCGACATCCGGGACGTCGTCACGCCAACGACCCGCCGCGCGAGCGTCGCATACCGTCGACGAGGCCCGGGGCGGCACGTCCGACATCCGACGGAGGACCGGGCGCCCGAGCGCTCGTCATGCGCGCCCACCCCACCACGTCCGTGCCCCGGCACGGACAGTCCGGAGCTACTCTCCGGCCGCGCGCACCCGACCTCATGGACCTCACGCTCTGGGCCACCTTCACGCTGACGATGGCGCTCTTCGCCATCACTCCGGGACCCGCCGTCTTGCTGGTGGTCTCGCAAGCGATGTCGCGGGGCTTCCGGGCGGGGATGAGCGCGACGCTGGGCATCCAGGCCGGCAACGCCGTGTACTTCCTCGTCTCCGTGGCGGGCCTGGGCGCCGCGCTGGCCACCTCGCGAATCGCCTTCAACGCCATCCGCTACGCGGGCGCCGCCTACCTCGTCTATCTGGGCGTGAGCACGCTGTGGGCCGCGAAGCAGAGCCTCACGCTGGCCGAGCGCCCCAAGCCGCCCCTGTGGCAGGGCGCCTTCGTGCAGGGCTTCGCCAAGCAGCTCGCCAACCCCAAGTCCATCCTGTTCTTCGGCTCGCTGCTGCCGCAGTTCGTCCAGCCGGGCCCTCACGCGGGGCTGCAGTTCACCGTGTACGGCGTCTCCTGCATCGTGGTGGAGGTGCCGGTGCTGGCCGGGTACGCCTGGCTGGGCGTCGCCGGAGGCCGCGTCTCCAGCTCACCGCGCGCCCAGGTCTGGCGGGAGCGGCTGTCGGGCCTGGCGCTCATCGGCATCGGCGTGGTGCTCATCACGATGCGTCCGCCGGCCTGAGGCCCACGCACGGCGCCCTCGGCCCCGGGGCGCCGTGCCGGACGTCCTCTCAGGGCGACGGCGTCGACTCGGCGGGCGCGTCCGCGGGCGGCTCCTTCAGCGCCTCCAGCTCCCGCGCGGTGGCCGCGCGCGTCTTGGGCTTGCCCTTCTCCAGGCTGATGAGGGTGGCCTTGTTGCCCAGGACGCAGGCCAGGGTCTCCCCCAGCGCGGGGGCCTTCTTCACCGCGTCGCAGCGGCCCACGTAGGCCACCTGACGGCGCGCGGGCTCGATGCCGAACGCCACCGCGAAGAACTTCCCCGGGGTACCAGCGAAGGGGCCTCCGGACACGAGCGTCACCCAGGTGTCCTCCAGGAGCTCCGGCGTGTAGAGCACGTCGTAGCTCTCCGGCTTGCACTCGCGCTGGGTGCTCCCGGCCTTGCAGCGCTGCGCGCCCCGAATCTTCTCGAAGAGGCCGTTGTCCACCCGCGCGGTGAACATGGGCGCGGGCAGCTCGTAGCGCACGGGCCCGGCCTTCTCCAGGCCCGCGCAGGTGCGCTTGCCATCCGTCGCGGAGACTCGCAGCGTCAGCGGCATCTGCTGCGTGCCCGTGGACGAGGTGAGGATGAACGCGGTGCCCGTCTGCGCCAGGGACTCGGGGACGGTGACGGAAAAGGCCCCGATGAAGTCCGAGGGCCCCTCGTCCGAGTCGGTGAGCAGCAGGTGCAGCGAGCCGCCCACGCCCACCGGGAGCCAGGCCCCCGAGCGCGTCTCCTCCAGGAAGAGGCTGTTCCACAGGAGGACGCTGGCGTCCTCCTGCTTCGGGCCGATGACGACGGGCGAGGCGCCCTCCACGTCGACCGCCATCGCGGTCAGCTCCGGGTCCGCCGAGGAGCCTTCGTCCCACGCGGAGCCGCTGGCGTTGGTCGACTCGACCTTCGCCGCCAGCGGGGACACGAACAGCTCCTTGCACGCCCGATAGTCCTGCGCCCACGCCTGCGTGGAGACACAGAGCCCCAGCAACAGCCACCCTCGCATCATGCTTCCTCTCACTCCAGCCTGGGCGTCAGCGCCTCGGCTATAGCCCCAACGCGTATACCTTGTTCCGGTCCACCACGTAGACACGGTCCTTCACGATGACCGGGTCCCGCAGCGCGCCGCCGTCCGACGTGCCCACCAGCGACAGCTTGGTGGCGCTCCACAAGGTCGACAACGTGGAGACGGCGACGACATGCAGCCCGGTGCGCGAGGTGATGACCAGCGTGGGGATGCTCACGCCCGAGTCGTCCTTCGTCCCCGACGCCGCCGCGATGCTCGTGCTGCGCCTGCCCGCGAAGGGCGTGGTGGAAAAATCCAGCAGGTCTCGCCCGTAGAACGGGACGACGACGTCATACACCCCCGTCAGCGTGGTCGTCAGGGGCGTGCCGCCGGAGAGCGCGTCGAAGGAGTACAGGACGGTGCCCAGGTTGGAGCCGGAGGTCTCCTGCGCCGCGAAGATGGCCCGTCCGGCCACGAGCACCGGCGCCTGGAAGCCGGTGAGGTGCGAGGCGGGGAGCGGCGCGGAGCGGAAGAGGCTGGCGCCGTTGTAGCCCGCGTTGCGGATGTTGAACGTCACGGTGCCGGTGGCCGGGTCCCGCTCCAGCAGATAGATGCGATTGCCCGACACGCTGATGTGGCTGGCGGGCTCCAGCGCCACGCGGGGCCAGCGCGCCGTGCCCGTGGCGACATCCCAGCCATACAGGCCCGTGGCGAAGGGACGGGGCTCGGTGGCGGAGCAGTTGGTGGAGCACTGGAAGTTGTAGAGGGCGGCCAGGTAGATGAAGCCGCCGTCCGCGGCGATGGAGCCCAGGCGGTCCTCGGCCGTGTCCCACTGGTGCTGCGGGAAGACGCGCGTGCCGCCGTAGTAGCCGTAGGTGTTCAGCTCCAGGAGCAGGTTGCCGCGCTTGTCGAAGGAGCGCAGGCCCAGCTTGGGGCCGTGGTAGTGGAGCTGGTTGTAGACCCACAGGCGCGTGCCGTCCGACAGCGACTGGCCCCAGCTGTCGTTGGGTGCCTGCTCGTACTCGGCATAGGGGATGGTGCCTCCGGAGTAGTAGTTGGCGCCGAACTGCTGGCTCCAGGTCCGGATGCCGTCGTCGTTGCGGACGATGCCCTCCTTCGCCTCGTAGACACCGCCGCCCACGTTCTTCTCGTAGGTGAACATCGTCGGCCAGTGGCCCCGGTTGTCATTGAGCTGGCGGTCCACGCTCCACACGTTGGCGCCGGTGTCCACGGCGAGCCTGTCCAGCGCGGGGCTGCCGCCGGAGCCGACGTAGTTGGGATTGGAGTTCCACGTCAGGTAGACGCCGCCGGTGTTCGCCACGACGCGCTCGACGCCCTGCACCGTGCGCCCCACGCCGGCGGTCGGCGCGTACTCCCAGAGCTTGCGCAAGGGATGCCACGCGCAGCCGTCGGAGGTGGAGGAGCGGCGGGCATCATGCCCCAGCGTCGTCCAGGCGTTGGTTCCCGTGCACGGTGGCACCACGGCGGAGGTGACGACTCCCGCTGTCTCGGCTGGCGGGGGCGGGGCCTCCGTCCCCGGGCCTCCACAAGCGACGAGCCCCACGGCGGACCCCATCAGCACCACGCTTCGTGTCTTCAGCGTCATGGCACGACCTCCCCGTTTGTGGGCCCACGCTAGCGGTTCACGACACCGCTGTCCCCACCTCCCCCTTGCCCGCTTGCAGCCGGAAGGGCTGGGCACGGCCATACGTGAGCGAGCGCCACAGCCACTCCACCGGTCCGAAGCGGAAGCGCGAGAGCCACAGGTGGCTGAGGACAATCTGGAGCGCGAAGATGCCGAGCGACAGGAAGATGACGCGTGACGGCGGCAGCTTCGTGATGAGCCCCAATCCCCAGCCGTTGTAGATGAAGACACTGACGACCGACTGCATCAGGTAGTTCGTGAGCGCCATGCGGCCCACGGGCATCAGCACGGCGAAGACGCGCTGGACCCAGCCACGCCGGGACAGGAGCGCGAAGATGGCGACGTAGGCCGCGCCCAGGAAGAGGCAGCCGAGATCCTGCACCTGGTTGAGCAGGATCGACGTGTCACGGCTCATCTGGTCCATCAACCCCAGCGAGCGCAGCCGCCAGAGCACCAGCCCCAGGCCGTTGCCGATGACGCCGAGGAAGAGCCCCCAGAACAACAGGCGGTGGTGCACGGGCCGGTTGCCCTCGATGTCCTGGAGCAGCAAGAGCCGCCCCGCCAGCAGCCCGAAGAGGAAGCGGCCCAGCGCGAAGCTCATCCAGACGAGGCGGTTGGGTTGAAGGAAGGTCTCCACGTTGAAGCGCATGCCGCCGAGCATCGCCGTCCAGAGCGAGTCACTCGAGTACGCCTCCAGCAGGCGCGTGCGCGCCGCCAGCTCCGCCGCGCGCGTGGCCGTCGCCGCGGCCTTCGCGGCCTCCGCGCCGTGGAGCCATATCGGGATGTGGTGTGAGAGCAACTGGACGGTGCTGGGTATCACCGCCATGCACAGCACGGCCCAGATGAGCACCGTCCTGTTGGAGGCGTTGCGGAACAACAGGAGCAGGAAGCCCACCAGCGCGTAGGTGTGCAGGATGTCGCCCACCCAGATGACGTACTGATGGAACAGACCCAGGCCCAGGAGCACCAGCAGGCGCCGGGCATAGAGCCGGGTGATGGAGTCGCCCCGCTTCTCCGCGCGGGACATCTGGATGCTGAAGCCCAGGCCGAAGAGGAACGAGAACAGCGTCACGAACTTCTGGTTCACGAAGAACAGGTAGAGGTTGTTGATGACGGTCTCGAAGAGCGGCGCCGTCAGCGCTCGCGCCTCCTGGGGCGGCATCAACACCCGACCACTGAACCAGGCCGCGCTGTTGGAGACGAACACACCGCAGAGGGCAAAGCCTCGCAGGGCATCCAACAGCGTGACGCGCTCACCGACGTCCACCGGGCGAGCCTCGACGGAGGGCGGCGAGGAAACGACAACGGGCTCGGACATCGCTCAAGCAGATGCCCGAGCCCGTTCGTCGTCAACCGGGACTTGCTACGTGAGCACCATCCAGCTCGACCCGAGGTCGACTACCCCCGGCGCGGCGAGTTCGACGCGCACCAGCCATACCCGCGGCGCTCGCACTCGACGCGCTCCCGACGCTCACGCTCCAGCCGGGCCAGACGCTCACGCTCCTGACGCTCGCGCTCCAGTCGGGCCTGGCGCTCACGCTCCAACCGCGCCTGCCGTTCGCGCTCGACGCGGGCCTGACGCTCACGCTCCAACCGCGCCTGACGCTCACGCTCCAACCGCGCCTGACGCTCACGCTCCAACCGCGCCTGACGCTCACGCTCCTCACGCTCACGCTCCAGTCGGGCCTGACGCTCACGGTCCGCGCGCGAGACGTTGCGCTGCCCCTCCGCCCACTCCGTCACCTTCTGCGTCGCGACGGGGGAGGCACCATGAACCGACTGCGCGAGGACGGGAGAACCCATCGTGAGGGAGCACACCACCAGGACTCGCATCAGCTTGCTGTTCATGACGACCTCCTTCGCAGCGGGTTGCGCCGCGCTCTGTACCTTCTGACGCGCCTCCCTCGGGTCTATTCAGGTTCCGTCCCCCGCACCGGGCAGGGCACACACGGAGTCCAGGCGCCACTCGGGACGGCATGGGAAACAACGCCACGCTGCGTCCTGGCGGCGGCCTCGCATACATCCACCTCCTCACGGTGAGGGACGACGCGAGAGGCATCGCCCTCATCGCCGCACATCTCGCACGGAGGCGTCGGAGGACCACCGGGTCGCCAGCCGTCTGTCCTCCTCGTGCGAGGAGCCCGCCGAGGTGCTTCGGTGCACCTTCGCGCCCGGCGCGCGCAGGAGCCTGAGCACCTCCGCAACCTCGCGTGGCTGGCAGTCGGCCCTCGTTGCGCGATGACCGCGCCGAGGTGCTTCAGCCTCAACTCCTCATGCCCCCCGCACGAAACCGCCGGAGTCTCGGCGACCTCGTGCCGCGAAGACACAGGACAGACGCCTGACGCCAAGCCTCACCGGGCCTATCGTGCAGGCAATGGCTGCTCAGCCCTCCGCGCAGCCGGGCGTCTTGTCCGGGTCCGGGAAGGGATGCTCCCGGTGGGGTGCCTCGTCATCATCACCTTCCGCCACCCCGGGCGTGTGCCCGGGCACCTCCTCCTCGTAGCCCGTCTCCCGCGCCGTCCTGCCCTCCGAGGGGTCGCCCGCGCGTTGGCGCTCATCGATGTCCGGCATCACGTCCTCCTGGGTCGTCCTCGCGAAAAAGATAGGCAGTGCCGCGCATGAAGACGGCGCGCCGGGCGATGATGCGCGGCACAGCGGAGGCGGCGGCATGGGCACACACCTGGGAAGCACCTTGCGACAGTGGAAGGACCACGCCTCGCGGCTCGTCCAGAACACCGTCTCCCTGGCGGCGACGGTGTACGTCACCCTCCGGCCCGACCGCGCGGGGAGCGAGCGGGCCCAGCAGAACGCCGAGCGGCTCATCGCCGCGTGTCGCGAGTTCGAGGCGCGACGTGGCCGGCTCCCCGAGGCGCTGTCCGAGCTCGTCCCCGACCTGCTGCCCGAGCTGCCCCGGGCGAAGTTCGACGGCCCGCACTTCGGCTTCACCTATGACGTGACGCAGCAGCGCCACGTGCTCGGCTGGACGGACCGGCTTCCCTTCGGCCGCCCCTACTACGTCTTCGAGGAGGACCGCTGGGGGTATCTCGACTGACACCCGTCCGGAGGGCGTCCTCCACGCGTGACACGGTGTTGGGCTAACGTCCCCCGACATGCGCGTCTCGCGACTGTCGGCCGCCGCCCTGTTGCTGTGCCTCGCCATGGTGGGTTGTGAGCGCAAGGCCTCCACGGCCCCGCCCTCGGCCCCCCAGCCCGCGACGACTCCCGACAGCTTCGCCAAGGCGGGCCTCACCGCGCCCGCGACGGTGCCCGGTGTCATCGAGCCGGGTGAGGTGGACGTCGCGGAGCTTCGCGACGCCCTGGCCAACCCCACGCTCCTCGACGACGAGGCGATGGAGCGCCTGCTGAACCACCTGCGGGCCGAGAGTGGCTTGCCTCCAGACACCACCGGAGAGCTGCTCGAAGGAGCGCCCGGAGGCGCGCCGCCCAGGCCACAGGCGCTCCGAGCGGCCATCCCACCTCCCGCCGCCGCACCCGCGCCCCGAGAGGCCCAGGAAGCTCTCTCCCTCGAGAGGCGAACAGCGGACGCCGTGGCCCGTCAGGCCGTCATCCGGTCGCGTGAAGCCATGCAGGTCATCCGCGGGAGCAGCGGTGGCGGTGGCGAGCTCACGCAGGAGCCTTCCAAGAAGGAGCGGGCCGACGGCGCTCCACCGCCCACGAACCTGCCCACGCCCGTGTTGCCCAAGGTGGACGCGGCGCCTCGCGCGGCCAAGGTCCTGGTGCGTGACGAGTCCGGCCGCTACCAGCCGCTGAAGACCCGCGCGATTCGCGTCGTCACGTACATCCAGGGCGCCCGCGCGCGCACGGTGGTGGACCACCTCTTCGAGAACGACACGCCCCACGCGCTCGAAGGCACCTTCTACTATCCGCTGCCCGGAGGCGCGTCCGTCGCGGGCTTCGCGCTCTACTCGGGCGCCGTCGCGGTGAACGCCCCTTCCCTCTTCCAGTCCTCGGACCTGCTGCCCGCGCTGGGCGACGGCACCGCCGACCTGGAGCGCCTCACCGCCGCCGCGCCTCCCAGTCCGAAGGGCGCGAAGCGCTCATGGGGCGAGGTGCAGGAGGCCCGCGTCGTCGAGCAGAAGCGCGCCCGCGAGGTCTACGAGGACATCGTCCGCGACAACGTCGACCCCGCGCTGCTCGAGTGGGCGGGCGCCTCCACGTTCAGCGCGCGCGTCTTCCCGCTGCCGCCCCGCTCGCTCAAGCGCGTGGTCATCGCCTACGAGCAGACGCTCATCCACGACGGCCAGCACCTGCGCTACACGTGGCCCCTCCCCGTCGGCGCGGGCAAGGACGTGCAGGTGTCCGCGCGCGTCCACGTGGACCCGACGCAGGTGCGGCAGGAGCTCGTTGCTCCCGACGCCAAGGGCAGCGCTCGAATGCTCGGCGCGTGGCGGGTGCATGACTGGCCCCAGCTGAAGGGTGACGGAGCGCTGTCCGTCGCGCTCGCGCCGAAGGACGCCGACGCGGACGTGCTCGTGGGCAAGGACGACGCGGGCCTTCCCGGCCAGGCCTTCCATGCCCGCGTCCGTCTGCCCGCGAAGCTGACGTCGACGGCCGAGGGCCCGCCCACCGGGCGCGCCGTCCTGGTGGTGGACACCTCCCTCTCCACCGAGGACGGGAACGCCTGGGCGCTCCAGGCCGCCACCCTGCGCGCGCTCCTGGAGAAGGACACCACGCTGAAGGAGTACGCGGTGCTCCTCTTCGACGTGCGCCCCCGCTGGCTGCACGGCACGGGCTGGAGGACGAACGACGCCGCCCGCCGTCGGGAGACGTTCTCCGAGCTGGAGCGCGTGTACCTGGAGGGTGCGTCGCACGTGGACGGGATGCTGGCGGAGCTGGACCGTGCCGGCGCTGACTGGCTCAAGCCCGCCCAGCCCGGCACGCGCGTGACGGCCCTCCTGCTGTCGGACGGCAACGTCACGTGGGGCCCGAGCACCGTCGAGTCGCTCATCTCCCGGCACACCAGCGCCGAGTCGCTGCGGTGGGTGACGTACCGCTTCGGTGAGGCCGCGGTGAACACGGAGCTGTTCGACGCGCTCGCCCGGGCCAGCGGAGGCCGGGGCGTGTCGGTGCTCTCCGGAGCCCAGGTGGATGCCGCGGCGACGGCGCACCGGGCCAGCCCCGTCGTGCTCTCCCGCGTGGAGGTGAAGGGCGCGCCGGTGAAGGACCTGGTCATCGCGGGCCGCCCGCACCTGGTGTTCCCGGGCCAGGAGCTGCTCGTGGCCGGGCGGCTGACGGAGCCCGGGGCCGCGGCGCTCGTGGTGTCCACCCGCGCGGGCGAGGAGGAGAAGACGCTCGAGGTGCCCCTGCCTCGCGACACGAACAGCGCGTTCGCGCCTCGCGCCTGGGCGGACCTCTTCGTCGCCCGACTCGTCGCGCTGGACGACGTGCGGCTGGACCGGATGGTGGTGGCGCTCAGCCAGCACTACCACCTGGCCAACGCGCGCGCGTCCATGCTCGTGCTCGAGACGGCGGCCGACTACACGCGCTTCGCCCTGAGCGACGAGCGCGTGGAGCTGACCGACCTGGAGCTCCTGCGCAAGCGCGAGCAGGACCAGCGCCGGGATGCGCTCGTGGGGCTGGACCTGGACGCCGTCCCCAAGTCGGGGCGCGCCGTGGTGGACGCCCTGACGCGGCAGCGCGCGGCCCTCGCGCCCACCCATCCGCGCCAGCCCTTGCGCGACGAGCCCTACGCGGGCGGCGAGGCCCGCCTCACCGCGGAGCTCACGTACCGCAAGGCGCGTCGGGAGAACCGGGACGATGTGACGCTGTACGAAGGCATCGCCCGGGAGCGCGCCTTCGCGGGTGACACCGGAGGCGCCGTTCGGGCCCTCTCGTCCCCCGTGGAGCTGCGCCCCAAGGACCCGGAGGCGCTGCGACTGGTGGGCTACGGCCTGCTCGCCCTGGGCCAGTACGCCGCGGCGACGGAGCTGTTCGAGCACCTGCGGCTCAGCCGCACCTTCGAGGGACAGGCCTACCTGGAAGAGGCGCTCGCGCTGGACGCCGCCGGCCGCTACGCCGAGGCCGCGCGCAACTACGAAATCCTGCTCGCCCGCCCCTTCCCGCGGCACCCCGGTGAGCTGAGCCTGGTCGCGACGTACCACTACGGCCGGATGCTCTCCGCGCTGGCGCGACACCCGCGCGCGGAGCCCATCGTCCAGGAGCTGCGCGCGCGCCTCGCCGAGCTTGGGAGCCCCGGGACGTCGGGCATGTACAGCGACGCCTTCTCCCGCGCGCCCATCGGCTATCAGCTCACCACCCACTGGAACTCGGACCAGACGGACATCGACCTGTGGGTCATCGAGCCCGACGGCGAGCGCTGCTACTACCAGCACAAGCAGACGCGGCTCGGAGGCCAGCTCTACTGGGACATCACCGATGGACTGGGGCCGGAGCTGTACCACGCGCGCAAGCTGGTGCCGGGGCCCTATCATGTCGTGGTCCACTTCTACGGACACCGCGCGCCCAAGCTCGCCGTGCCCACGGCCGTGCTGCTGGTGAGCGACAGGAACGTGTTCTCCGTCGACGAGCCGACGCAGCGCCGCTTCCAGCTGCGCATCCTCCCGAAGAAGGATGCGAAGCTGCTGCTGCGCCGCGAGGAGTTCATCTCCCGGAAGACGGCGACCATCGCCACCCAGCCCCCACCCTGACGTCTCCCCCCGTGAGGTCCGGCATGAGTCACCATCGCAAACCCCGAGGCCCCATCGGTCGCGTCGGAGGCCTGCGCCGCGTCGAGGGCGCCGACGCCATCCTCCGCGTCCGCGCCCTCGAGCGCGTCTCGGGGCCCCAGCGCGTCGAAGCCAACGACGTGGCCCGACGCTCCTTCGCCGAGGCGCTGGATCGCGCCTCGCGCGGGCTGCACAGCCCGGAGCCCCTGCCCACCGTGCACCGCCCTCCGCCTCCCCCCGCGCGACGCACGCGCGAGGAGGACGAGCCGATGACACCTCCGGAGCCTCCTCCGGAGAGCTTCATGGGAATCCTGTGGTGGAAGATGCGGGGCCACCGCTAGCGACCCGCCGTCCCCGTCAGAAGGTGAAGCCGCCGCCGAAGTAGGGGCCGTGCATCCTGTCCACGTGGGCCACGCCGTCCACAGTCCCCAGGTCATCCAGGTACAGGCCGCGCCAGCCGCCGCGCAGCATCAGGCTGCCCAGGTGCAGGGCCAGGCCCACCGTGGCGTCGACCTGGAGGAACGGCAGCGGCGTCAGCTGCGCGCGCGCCTCGAGGTCCAGCGGGGAGAACAGACATGCCTCGAAGGACAGCGCCACGCTCGGGCCCGCCAGGGTGATGTCCGGGGCGTGGGCCGTGCTCAGGCCGCCCTCCGCGCGCAAGCGGAGCGCGTCGTGCACCACGAAGGCATACGTCAGGTGCGCCGACACGAGCATGAGGTCGTCCTCGCCCGGCGTACCGTCATCCGTGGGCTGCTTCAGCCACATCATGCGGGTCTCCACCCCGAAGCGCTGGCCTTCCAGCCCCGCGAGCAGGTCCACCCCGCGCACGTCGTCGAGCATCACCAGTCGCTGCGCGCTCAGCCGGAAGGACAGCGGCACCGCGTGCCGTCGCCCCGCCAGGAGGGGCTGGGACGTCTCCGGGTCGAGCCGCTCCGACAGGTGCGTCCCCGTGTTGGCGATGGTCCGGGCGGCGCCCTGGAACAGCCCGCTGAGCAGGCTCGCCACGATGCCGCCCGATTCGTCGTCTCCTTCGTCCGAGCAACAGTCATCGTCGGTGAACGCGTCGCGCGAGCGGGGCTTCTTCCCGTCGTCATCGTCGTCCTCGGTGCCGATGGCCGAGGCCTCGTGCGTGTCCGGGTCCGCGCTCGAGTCGTGCGTGCTCGACTTCGAGTCGCTCGGGGTGTTTTTCTTGCCGAAGCGCGCCTCGGCGACGGGCGCCCAGACGAGCCCCGCAAGCACCCCCAGACACCACAACGTCTTGATTGGGAACACGCCCGCTCCCGCGTCGATGGACGCGGACCGGCCACCGCGCGGAGGGCATTCAACCGCGAGCCGGGGTCTGATTGTCAATCAGCCCCGTGGCGGCGCTTCAGCGACGACGGCGTGGAACGGATTGGGCCCCGAAGGTGTCACACGCCTCCAGGGTGCCCTGCGTCAGGCCCCGCTTGAACCACTCGACGCGCTGCGCGGACGAGCCGTGGGTGAACGACTCGGGGACGACGTGCCCCTGGGCGCGGCGCTGGAGCGTGTCGTCGCCGATGGCGGACGCGGCGCCCAGGCCCTCCTCCACGTCACCCGCCTCCAGAATCTGGCGCTCGCGCTGGGCATGGTGCGCCCAGATGCCGGCGAAGCAGTCCGCCTGGAGCTCCTGGAGCACCGACAGCGCGTTGCCATCCTCCGGCGACGCGTGCTGCCGCGCGGCCTGCACCTGACGGGAGATGCCCAGCAGGTTCTGCACGTGGTGCCCCACCTCGTGCGCCACCACGTAGGCCTGCGCGAAGTCGCCGGGCGCGCCGAAGCGGCGGTCCAGCTCGTCGAAGAAGTCCAGGTCCAGGTACACGCGCTGGTCCGGCGGACAGTAGAAGGGCCCCACCGCGCTCTGCTGGAACCCGCAGGCCGAGCGCACCGCGCCGGTGAAGAGCACCAGGCGCGGGTCCACGTACTCGACGCCGTGGGGCTCCAGGAGGCCGGGCCAGGTGTCCTCCGTGTCCGCCAGGATGACGGAGACGAAGTCCTTGAGCTCGGCCTGCAGCGGGTCATCGGGTACGCCCGAGCCGCCCGTGCCGTAGTCGCTGGACGGCCCGCGTCCACCGCTCGGCGTGGTGACGACCGAGGGGTCTCCCCCGAGCAGCATCACCAGCAGCGCCACCACCAGCGACGCCGCCCCGCCGCCCACCGCGAGCGGGCGTCCCAACCCCGCCCCCCGCCGGTCCTCCACATTGGAGCTGCGACGTCCTCCCTGCCACCGCATGCCTGCCCCCTCGCGGATGTCTTCATGTCCAGGCAAGGTAGTCAGCGTCGGAGCGGGAGGACGCAGGGCCCCGCCGGCCTCGCCTGGGTGGACGGACACCAGGCGAGGGAGCACGCCGCCCGTCAGGGTGACGACAGGGCCTGGAGCATCGGCAGGACGCGGCTCTTGTCCGCGACGACGCCCACCACCAGACGCTTCAGGCAGCCGTCGAACTCCTGCTTCACCTGCTCGGCCGTCACCCCCTGGAGGTGCGCGGGGCGCTGGGCCAGCGACTCCGCGGGGAAGCCGCGCACGCGCGCGTCCAGGAGCGACTGGACCCACGACTCCGAGGAGACGAACGACACCGCGTCGCGGGACAGCAGGCGCTTCCTGGCGCGCGCCAGCTCCGCCTCGTCCACGCCCTGGGCGAACGACGCGAGCGTGTCCTGCACGGCCTTCGCGCCCTCCGCCATGCGCTGCGCGTCCACCAGTCCCTCCACCAGCAGGTGCGAGGCGCCACCGCGTCCCAGCCAGGTGCTGGCGCTGAAGCCATACGACGCGCCCTGGCGCGCGCGCACCTGGTCGAAGATGCGCCGGCCCACCAGCTCCGCCATCACGTCGTAGCGCGCCGCCGCCTCCGGCGTGGCCGTGGGCAGCCGACACGCCAGCTGCAGGTGGCCCTGCGTCGCGCCGGGGCGGGACGTCACGAGCGTCCGGGGCTTCGCGGCGGGCGACGGCAGCCCCGGCGCGGCGGGCACCTCCACCGGCGAGGCCGGCCCGTGCTTCCAGCCGCCCAGGTACTCGCGCACCAGCGGCTCCACCGTCGCCACGTCGAACTCACCCGCGATGACCACCACCGTGTTGGCCGGACGGTAGACGTCGCGGATCCAGGCGGTCATGTCCTCCTCCGACACGCGGGACAGCTCCTCGCCCGTGGCGTGGCGCGAGTAGGGGTGCGGCTCGTAGAGCAGCTGCATCAGGTCCCGCTGCGCGCGCTCCTCCGGGTGGGAGTCCAACGTCTTGCGCCACGGCACCAGCTGCTCCTGGAGGAACCGCCACGCGTCATACGAGGTCCGCGTGGAGGAGAGCTGCTCGGCCAGCATCGCGAGCATGTTGCCGACGTTGCCGGACGTCCCGGCCACCTCGAAGCGCTGGTGGTCCCGGTGCATGCCGCCGTGGACGTGCAGGCCCCAGTGGCTCGCATTGCCCTCGAACCAGGACTCGCGGAAGGAGCCATACTCCGCCATCTCCGCCACGCCCGCCTTGGGCCCGTACGTGCGCCCTCCGCCCAGCACCGCGCCCACGCGCACCACGGGCAGGCCCGGCCGGGGCGCGAGCAGCACCTCCATCCCGTTGTCGAGCTTCAGCGTCCGCACCGGCGCGGACAGCGCGGCCTGGGCCGCCTGGGCGACGCGCTCGGAGCGGGCGCTCGCAGGCGGCTCCTCCGGCAGCGCCACGGGCGCGGCCACCACCGCGCCGCCCGACTCACCGGGCCGCACGAGGATGACGCGCGCGCGCTCGCGCTGGAGCCACTTGTAGGCGAAGTCCGTCACCTTGCCGCCGTCGAGCGTCATCAGCGCCCGCTGCGAGCGCGTGTACCCGCGCGCATCCAGCATGAAGTGCGTCAGCTCCGCGCGGCGCACGGTGCGCGACAGCAGCTCCTCGGACTCCAGCACCATGCCGGTGATGACGTTGCGGCGCAGGGCCTGGAAGTCGTACTCGCGGCCGAGCACCGCCCCCGCCTGGCCGGCCTCCTGGCTCCACGTCCACTGGACCTCGTCCAGCATGTTGTCCGCGGACCTGCGAGGGTGGCTGCCCTGGGTGAGCACCACCCTCACCACCAGCAGCGACGCGCGCGTGCCGGGCAGCAGCATCGTGGAGAACCCGGCGATGTCCCCGTCCCGCCGCATGGAGCCCCCCAGGCTGCGGCCCAGGTTCACCCGCACGAAGTCGTGGATGGCGCTCGCCTCGTCGAAGGAGCGCGGCAGCACCCAGGAGATGTACAGCTCCGGGGAGCCGACGGCGGCCTGGTACTCGGGCATCTGCGCGGGCGCGGCGCGCAGGGGCGGCTCGGACACGGGGGGCATGCGCGAGTCCACCGCCAGCGGGGCCCCGGTGCCCACCCACTCCGGGGGGAGGTTGTCGAGCAGCACCGCCTCCACCCTCGCCAGGTCCACGTCTCCGGCGATGACCAGCGTCGTGTTGTCCGGCCGGTAGTGGGCGCGCGTGAAGCGCTGCGCATCCGCCAGCGACAGGGCCGTCAGCGAGTCATGCGTGCCGATGACGGGGCGCGAGTACGGGTGCTCCGGTGCATAGACGGACGCGTGCACCCAGCTGAAGACCTGGCCCACGAAGCCCGTCTCGTTGCGCTGGCGCAGCTCGTTGCGCACCACCTCCCGCTCCACCGCGAACATCTCGGGGGTGAGGCCCGAGAGGGGCGCGGACAGCCGCTGCCCCTCCATCTTCACGAGCTGGTCCAGCGACTCCTTGGGCGCCACCGTCTGGTACACGGTGTGGTCCATGCTGGTGAAGGCATTCGAATAGCCGGCCGCCGCGTCCTCCAGCCGGGTCGACACCGAGGGGCTTCCCCCATGGCGCGCGCGGAAGGCCAGGTGCTCCACCACGTGCGCCAGGCCCTCCTTGCCCATCGGGTCGCCGGAGCCGCCCACGCCCACCAGGGCCACCATCGCCACCACGGGCGCTCGCGGGTCCTGCTCCACCACCACGCGAAGCCCCGACGGCATGCGGAAGTCGCGCAGCGGGAAGGACACGTCCCGCATCACCACCTGTCCGCGCTGCGGCAGCGTGGAGCACGCGCCCAGCACGACGCAGAGCAACCCCACGACAGCCGACACCACCCTCCGCCCACGCGGAGGATTCCCAACCTGGATTTGTGAGCTCATATGAAGCGGACTCGCGCGACTGCGGGACGGACACACCGCGCCCCCTCCGGGCGCCAGCCCCAGGTCCATAGACCAAAGGCAGCCTGGAGCGCCATCAGCGCCCCGTCTGGAATCACTGTCACGCGGAGCCACTCACCGCGGCGGCGACGTGCTGGCTGCCCCAATGCGCGACGCCGAGGATGCTCTCCATCGGGTTGACGCCCAGCGCGGTGGGGAAGACCGAGCCATCCACGACGAAGAGGTTGTCACAGTCCCAGTAGCGCAGCGTGCTGTCCACCACGCTCGTCTCGGGGCTCCCCCCCATGGTGCACCCTCCCATCTGGTGGGCGCTGAGCACCGAGCACTCGAGCGGGGCGTAGGGCGCGTCATCGAGCAGCGGGATGTCCTGCTCGCTCCGCATCACCACCGGCTTCGAGTGCGGGCTGAGCACCACCTCTGCCCCGGCGGCGAACTGGATGCGCGCGGCGACCTTGAGCGCCTCTCGGAAGGCCTCCCAGTGCAACGCCGTGAGGGGATAGTCCACCTTGAAGCGCGAGTACTCGCCCGCGCCGCGCAGGGCCACGGTGCCGCCCTCGTCCCCGGGCTGGACGCCATCCAGGCAGATGGAGATGAGCGCGTTGGCGTGGGGCAGGCCCGCCATCAAGTCCTGGTGCCCCGCGCCGAAGCCGTTGAGCGCCACCGCGCTCAGGAGCGGCAACAGCGGGGGGACCTCCAGGAGCCACCCCATCCGCCCCTGCCCCCGGTCGATGAACTGCCGCGAGTACACGGTGAGCGGCGCGCCCGAGTACGCCTCCACGCGCTCGCGGAAGCGCGCGTTGGACACGACCACCGGATGCAGGAACAGCCGCTTGCCCACCCGTCCTCGTCCGGTGAGCCCGCTGCGCAGCAGCAGGCCCGGCGAGTTGATGGCCCCACCGCACACCGCCGTCACCTTCGCCTTCACGGTGAGCCGCCTGCCCGTGGGCCGGTTCGTCCTCGGGTCGAGGATGTCCCCGTGCACGGCCGTCACCCGGCCGCCGTTCGTCTCCAGTCGCCGCGCGCTGACGTTGGCGTACAGCCGCATGCCCCGCTCCACCGCCTCCGGGATGAGCGTCACCAGCGTGGACTGCTTGGCGTCCGTGGGACAGCCCAGTCCACACGCGCCCAGCGACGCGCACGCGCGCACGTTGCGCTTCACCGTGCCTCGGCCATACCCGAGCGCGCCCAGCCCGTCCCAGAGGATGCGGTTGTTGCGATTGGCCTGCTCGATGGGCCAGTCACGGATGTTCAGCCGCTCCTCCAGCCAGTCCCAGTGCGGCGCGAGCGTGGCCGCGTCCAGGCCCTTCACGCCGTGCGCGTCGCGCCAGTGCTCCAGAATCTCGGGCGGCGTGCGGAAGCATGCGCACCAGTTGACGGCGGTGCCGCCGCCCACGGTGCGCCCCTGGTAGATGCCGATGGACAGGTCGTCCGTCGCCCGGTTGCCACCCTCCTGGTAGAAGGTCGCGTAGGCCTTGGCCTCCTTCAGGTCGAAGTCGCGACGGGTGTGGTAGCCGCCCTCCTCCAGCATCACCACGTCCAGCCCGCGCCGGGCCAACTCCAACCCGAGCACTCCGCCGCCCGCGCCGCTGCCCACCACGCAGACATCACACGTGAGCGCCTGGTCCTCGGTCAGCTCAGCTCCCGTCCGGATGCGTCCCGTCATGGCGTGCCCCCTCCCGAGCCCGCGAAGGGTCCATCCTCGGGCCCACGCCACACCGGCGCGTCCGCGACGTGGAAGCCCTCCGGCGCCGCGTAGCCCGTGGCGGCCATGGCGGCCGGGTGCGAGTAGTAGGCGGCGTAAAGGAGCCCGCGCAGCGCGTGGTAGCCACCGCGGCGGAACACCAGCCGCGACGTCCTCCAGGACTCGAGCACGGCATCCTGCGCCTCGGGACCGAGCCGCGAGAACGGCGTGACGCGTCCGGTGAAGAGCAGCCCCGCGAGCGCGTTGTCGAACAGACCCACCACCGCCTTCACCTCGTTCGCGACGGCCGGGTCCAACCCCGCCAGCAGCCCATCCACCAGGAAGGCCACGCGCACCGTGTCCGCGTCCGGCCAGCCGTCTCGCGGTTGGAAGGCGCGGCGGGCCATGGCCTGGAGCGTGGCGTACTCGCGCGCGCCGAGCACCTTCAGGCCCTCGGGCGGAAGGGGCAATGACAATCCCTCACGCGTCCACAGGAAACCGCCGCCCCCCAGCGCGAGCAGCGCGCCTCCGAACAACCCTCGCTTGAGCAACCCTCGGCGCGACAACGAGGGCGGCCCCACAGGAGACGGGGACATTCATCCTCCGGGACGACACGGGTACAGGGGCGTGACGAGACGGACGGGACTCTAGCGCGCGGCCCCCGCCGCGACGCAATCACTCACGTGTCCCAGGGGTCACGGCGCGGGAGGCGAAGGCTTCGACTCAGGAGCAGGCGGCGGAGCGGCGGGAGCGGGCGCATCCCTCAACACCTGCCCCGTCAATTCCTTGCGCGTGGTGGCGTCGTCATAACCTTCCACCACCAATGCGCTCAGGTCGAAGGGCACGCCCTGCGCCTTCTCGACCTTGTTGGCAATTGTCTCCAATGCCTGTCGCGGCCGCTTCTCGGCGTAGGGCACGCCCACGAAGATGCGATTGGCGGCGTTGGCCACCCTGAAGGTGTAGAGCTGGGTGAAGCCCGCCTGCCACGTGCGGAGCATGGAGGGGAACAGGGGGTTGGGCGGGTATTCCCAGACGTTGCCCACCACCGCGCCACGCGCCGTCAGCCTCGCCCGCACGGCGGCGAGGAACTCCACGGTACCCAGGTGCTCGGGGATGCTGTCGGGGCCGTAGGCGTCCAGGAAGATGAGGTCGTACGCGGGCCGCTTCGTCTCGATGAAGGCCCGGCCGTCCGCCACGTGGGCCTTCAGGCGCGCGTCCTCACGGAAGCCGAAGAAGCGCCTGGCCACGTCCACCACGTCCGGGTCGATGTCCACCACGTCGATGTACGCCTCGGGCAGCACCGCGCGCAGGAACATGGGCATCGCGCCGCCGCCCAGGCCCACCACGAGCACGCGCTGGGGCTTGGGTACGAAGGCCAGCGCCACCATGGACACGCGCGTGTACGCCAGCTCCAGCTTCTTCGGCTGCCCGGGCCACACCACGCTCTGCAGTGCGCCGGAGTCATCGAACTGGAGATAGCGCCGGCCCTCCCGGTCCTCCGTCACGGTGATGAGCGTGAAGGGTGACTGGCCGCGGTGCAGCTCCGTGCGCGGACTGGAGGACGAGCACGACAGGAAGGCCAGCACCAGCAGCACCAGCCGAGGGGTGAACCGCCGCATGCCCGCTCCTTGCTCTCACGATTCAAAGTAGCACTTCCGTCAGGAAAACCAACGGGTTGACGCGCCAGTACCCCCAGGTTCACCTTGCCGCCCATGACGCACGCCACGCACGCTCTCGCCGAAGCCGACCAGGCCCTCATCGCCGAGGAGGAGGCGCTCCTGTCGCGCGTCCAACAGGCGCTCGAGGCGGCCCGGCAGAAGGCCGGACGCACGCAGGAGAACCGGCTGCTCGTCGCGCAGCTCCAGGCGCTCCGCGAGGACGCGGCCACCGCCGCCGAGGCGGACCTGCCCCACCTGTTCTTCCAGATGGACCAGACGCGCGCCCTGCTGGACCGGCAGGAGTCCGCGAACCTGCCCGACGCCCAGGCGCCCTACTTCGCGCACCTGCGGCTCGTCGGCGAGGCGGGACCGCGCGACTACCTGCTCGGGCGCACCACCTTCGCGGACGTGGGCGCGGGCGTGCGGGTCATCGACTGGCGCTTCGCCCCCATCGCCCGCGTCTTCTATTCGTACGAGGAGGGCGACGCGTTCGAGGAGCAGTTCGGTGAGCGGCTGTCCGAGGGCACCGTCGAGGTGCGCCGGCTCGTCGTCATCGAGAAGGGCGTGCTCACGCGCATCATCTCCGGCGCGCGCGTGCTGGAGCGCGCCGCCGACGGCACGTGGCGCTCGGTGGGGCGCGACTTCACCTCGCTCCAGGCGGGAGGCGCGGGCACGGCGGCGCGGCCCGGCGCCCTGGGCACCGGAAAGGGCGCCCGGCGCGTCGAGGATGTCTTCGGCGTCACGGCGCTGCTGGACGCCGAGCAGTACGAGGCCGTCACGGTGGAGGCGGGCCAGCCCCTGCTGGTGCTGGGCAGCGCGGGCAGCGGCAAGACGACGGTGGCGCTGCACCGGCTGGCGAAGATCGCCTTCGACGACGCGGAGCGCTTCCCGCAGTCGCGCATGAAGCTCATCGTCCCCGAGGAGGGCCTGGCGCGGCTGTCGCGGCGGCTGTTGGCGCCGCTGGGCCTGGGGCGCGTCACGGTGGAGACGCGGGACGCGTGGCTGCTGGCCGCGGCGCGCTCGGCGTTCGACCTGCCGGGCATCAAGCTGAGCCCGGAGACCCCGCCCCTGGCCGCGCGCCTCAAGCGCCACCCCGCCCTGCGCCGCGCGCTGCTGGCGCGCATCGGCGCGCCGAAGACGGAGGCGGGCACCACGCTGGAGCGACTGCACCGCAGGCTCGCGGACGCCTACCTGGACCGGCGCTTCCTGGAGGAGGTGGTGCGCGCGGCGAAGGGCGAGCTGCCCTTCACCGCCATCGACGAGGTGCTCGAGCACACGCGCCTGCAGCGCTCCACGCCGCTGTCGAAGGAGCTCAAGGACATCACGGACCCGGACCGGCTCATCACCGTGGACGGCAAGGCCATCGAGGAGGACACGCCCTACGCGCTCGCGGGCACGGTGGACCTGGAGGACCTGCCCATCCTCATGTTCCTCAAGGCCCAGCAGGGCCCGCTCGGCCTGGAGCGCCTGGCCCACGTCGTCCTCGACGAGGCGGAGGATTTCTCCCTGTTCGAGCTGTTCGTGGTGCGGCGGCTGCTGGGCAAGGGCAGGAGCTGCACGCTCGCGGGCGACGAGCTGCAGCAGACGGACGCGGGCTTCGCGGGCTGGCCGGAGGCGCTGGACGAGCTGGGCATCCGCGACGCCGCCACGTGCCGGCTGCAGGTCTCCTATCGCTGCCCCGCGCCCGTGGTGGAGCTGGCCCGGCGCGTGCTCGGCACCCAGGCCAAGGCGGAGTCCGCGTCGCGGCCCCAGCGCCCGGGCGCGCCGGTGGGCTTCCACCACTTCCCCGTGGAGGCCCAGGCGCAGCTCTTCATCGGCGAGGCCTTGAGGGACCTCGTCGCGCGCGAGCCCCACGCCTCCGTGGGCGTCATCGCCAGCAGCCCCGAGTCCGCGGACGCCGTGTACCGCGTCGTCGCGGACCAGTCCTGGGCGCGCCGGGTGAAGGACGGGGAGTTCTCCTTCGAGCCCGGCGTGGACGTCACGGACGTGGGCAGCGTGAAGGGCCTGGAGTTCGACTACGTCATCCTCCCGGACGTCACCGCCAGGGCCTGGCCCGTGGACGACGAGACGCGCCGCCGCCTGCACGTGGCCATCACCCGCACGTCCCACCAGCTCTGGGTGGTGTCGTCGGGCGCGCGCTCGCACCTCATCCCGCGGGAGGTCGACGCGGCAGCTCCACGGTGAAGGTGGAGCCCTGGCCGGCCGCGCTGCGCACCAGGATGCGGCCGTCCATGGCGTCGACGATCTGCCGGACGATCCAGAGGCCCAGCCCCAGCCCGCCGTAGTGGCGCTCGCTGGCGAGCCGCTCGAAGCGCTGGAACAGCCGCGACTGCGCCTCCACCGCGATGCCCACGCCCTCGTCGCGCACGAGCAGCCAGGCGCGCTGCTCGTCCACGCCCACCTGCACGTCGATGGGGCGGCCCCGGCCATACTTGATGGCGTTGGACAGCAGGTTCTGGATGACCTGCTCCACGCGCAGCTTGTCCCACCATCCCGTCGCCGTCGGAGGCGTCTCCAGCCGGAGCGCGCACCCGGCCCGGGCCAGCTCCTCCGCGTAGCGCGGCACCAGCTCTCGCACGAGCGCCGCCAGGTCCATCTCCTCGCGCTCCAGCCGCAGCTTGCCCGCCGTGATTCGCGAGACGTCCAGCAGCTCCCGCACCAGCCCGGACATGCGCGACAGCTGCCGCTGCACGGACAGCACCTTGCTGGAGATGGACTCGGACGCCACGTCCCCGACGCTCGCCGGGTGCGCCTCCAGTTGCCGCCGGAGCGCCTGCACGTTGAGGGTCAGCGAGGTGAGCGGCGTGTTCAGCTCGTGCGAGGCCACGGACAGGAACGAGTCGCGCGCCCGCACCGCCTCGTGCGCCTCCGTGTAGAGCCGGCCGTTGTCCAGCGACGTGGCCGCGCGCCGGGCCAGGTCCTCCGCCAGCCGCACGTCCGCCTGCGTGTAGCGCCGGCCCTTCTCCGTGTTCACCAGCGAGAGCGCGCCCAGCACCCGCCCCCGGCTCATCAACGGAACGATGATGTACGCCGACATGCCCAGGGCCAGCGTGGCCCGCCCGTGCGCTTCGTCCTGGAACGCCCGCGCGACGATTTCCGGCCGCAGCTCCGCCACGTACTCCGTGGTGCCCGTGCGCAGCACCTTGCCCACGCCGTGGGGCGCGTCCATCAGGATGGGGTAGCGCGCGTGGTACGCGCGGGTGGCCTCCACCATCTCCGGCCGCACGTGCGCCATGGCCACCCGCCGCACGCTCCCGTCCGGCATGGGCACGTCCACGCTGCACCCGTCCGCCAGCGGCGGCACGGCCAGGTGCGTGAGGCGCTGGAGGATTTCGTCGTGCTCCAGCGACGAGGTGAGCACCTCGCTGGCCTGCGCCAGGAAGGCCGCGTGCCGCTGCGCCCGGCGCGTCTCGTCGTAGAGCCCGCGGAGGATGGCCTCCTGCTTCTTCTCCGACGTGTTCTCCCGCGAGAAGACGTAGACGCGGCCCCGGCCCCGGAACAGGCGCAGCACGAACCAGCGCTCACGGCTCGCGAAGTGCCACTCGAACTCCTCCGGCTCGCCCGTGGCCGCCACCCGGTCGAAGCGCTCCTGGAGCTGCTCGCGCAGCACCTCCGGGTACGCCTCCCACGGCATGCGGCCGAAGAGCTCCTCGCGCCGGCCACCGAAGGCGCGCTCCAGCGCCGGGTTGGCGTAGAGGCACACCCCCTCCAGGGAACAGATGGCGACGCTCTCCGGGAACTGGTCCCACAGGGCGGTGTCGTCGCTGGCAGGCCCCTCTGCGGTCAAATGGTGTTCCACGCGCTCGGTGCGGATGCGGGTCAAGGCCCCTGCTCCCGCTTAACACTTCCCTCGTCCCGGCCCACCGGCTCCTCCCACGCGTCTGCTCGTCAGACAACACTCCAAGGCCCCGGAGTGCAAGTTTCAGGGCCTGTCCAAGGGCGGCGCGGGAAGCGGCAGGCGGACGCTGAAACAAGCCCCCTTGCCCGGCGTGCTCTCCACGGACACGCGCCCTCCGTGAAGCTCCACCAACTGCCGGGAAATCCAGAGCCCCAGACCGAAGCCCGGCCGCCGCGAGTCCAGTCGGGTGAAGCGCTGGAACAGCCGCGCCTGGTCCTCCTCGCGGATGCCCGGGCCCCCGTCGCGCACCCACAGGAGCGCGAAGCCGCCCTCCGTGGTGAGCACCACCTCGATGGGCGTCCCCGCCGCGTGCCTGAGGGCATTGGTGAGCAGGTTGGTGAAGACCTGCTCCACCCGCGTGCGGTCCCACGCGCCCACCACGCCCGGCGGGGCCCGCACGTACAAGTCACAGCCCGCCCGCCGCACGTCCTCCTCCATGCGCTCCACCGTGCCGCGCACCAGCGCGCCCAGGTCCACCTCCTCCAAATCCAACACGGGCCGCTGCGTGGACAATTGCGACACGTCCAGCAGCGTGGCGATGAGCCGGTCCAACCGGCGGCACTGGTCCTGGACACGCCCCAGCCTCCGGGGCACGTCGTCGGGCGTGAGCGCCCCCACCTGCGCGGAGCGCACCAGCCCGTCCACGTAGAGCCGCAGCGAGGTCAGCGGCGCGCGCAGTTCGTGCGAGGCCACGGACAGGAACTCGTCGCGAACCCGCAGCGCGGCCTCCAGCGCCGCCGTGCGCTCCGCCACGCGCTCCTCCAGCTCCCCCGCGGACCGGTGCGCCTGCTCCGGAGAGCCCGCCTCGGGCTCGCCCGCGCCGGGCGCTCCCGTCCGACTCGTCTCCACCGCCATGCGCCAAGTCCTAGCGCCAGGGGGGCCATGGCTCCAATCCGCCCCCCGCACGCGCCAGCCCGCAAGCTTCCACTACCCAACACGCCCGCGTCAGGGAGGTGTCTGCTCCCCCTGCTGCTGCTGTTGCTGGCGCCACTGCTGGCGACGCGCCTCCTGCGCGCGGCGGTGGGCGAGCGCGTCGGCCTCCTGGCGCGGGTACTCCGACAGCCGGGTGCGGTGCATGTTGATGCTCAGCTCGTACAGGCCCCGGTCGCGGTCCGGCAGCTCGTCCCCCTGCTCCTCCAGCACCGTCGTGGCGAAGAGCAGCATGTCCTCCGACACCTTGCGTCGTCGTTCGTAGTACTGCTGGATTTCCGCCTCCGTGGCGTCACCCGCCTGCACGCGGCCGAAGAGCTCGTTCCACCGCCGCGTCTCCTCCTCGCGCTTGCGGATGAGCTCCGGGTCCTTCGTCGGCGCGCCCAGCTCCCAGTACAGGTTGTCGGGCAGCCTCGCGCGCAGCGCCTCCAAATCCAGGGGATAGGGCTTGGGCTGCTCATCCTCCGGCTCGGGGGCCTGGAGCGCCGGGGGAATGACGCTGCTTGTCATTCCTGGCGGCTTCACCGGCTCCGGCGCGGGGGTGGGCGGCGCGGGCGGAGGGGTGGGCGCGGCGACGGGGGCTTCCGGCTCGGGCGGAGGCAAAGGCGCCTCTTCCCAGAGGGAGAACACGAGCGCGGCCACCAGCGCCCCCCCCGCGAGCCCCGCCAGCCAGCCCATCCGCTTCGACCCCGCTTTGTCGGACATGACGCCCGAATACCGCGCACCTCGCACACATGGCAACCAACGCTTGTCATGCCGCAATGCATCACAAACCAGGCGGATGCTCGAAACATGAAACAACACATTCAAGACTGACTCGGGTGTCAACGTGGGCTATAGACCGGACTTCCCCCCAAACCCGGAGGAGCCTGCATGAAGCGCGTACTCGTGGCGTGCCTCGCTGTCGCTGCGCTGATGGTCCCCAGCGCCGCCCGCTCGGAAGTCATCGTCTCATCCATCGTCAGCGTGCTGGTGGATGGCGGCAACAACTACAACTGGCAGAAGGTGGAGCTGCCTGGGACGAAGTGTGGCAATGGCTCCCAGTTCAAGTTCTTCATCCACAAGACGAACTCGCCCAACCTGCTGATGCTGCTCGAGGGCGGCGGCGCGTGCTGGGACTACGACACCTGTAGCGGCCGCGCGGGCCTGTTGGGCGCGGCGAACCCCAACGGCATCGCCGACGACTACATCACCCAGTTCACGGCGAAGTACGTCTCGCCGCTCGTCAACGGCGCGGACCCGGGCCTGCCGGGCCGCAGCAAGACGAACCTGGTGACGAACGGCTGGAACATCGTCTACGTGCCGTACTGCACCGGCGACGTGCACATCGGCAACAACGTGAAGACGTACGTGGACCAGACGGGCGCGAACCCGCCGCTCACGTGGCACCACAACGGCTACACCAACACGCTGGCGGTGGCGAACTACGCGAAGACGCAGTTCCCCAACGTGCAGAAGTTCCTGATGACGGGCTACAGCGCGGGCGGCACGGCGACGTCGGCGGGCTACTACTTCGCGCGGCGCATCATCAACCCGGCGCGGGGCTACCTGCTCAACGACTCCGGCCCCATCTTCCTGGCGCCCAACGCCAACTTCAAGTCGCGCGCCCTGCACGACAAGATTCGCGAGTCGTGGAACCTGAACTCCGTGTTCGGCCTGCTGCCCGCGTCGTTCAGCCAGAACGACTTCGGCACCATCAACCGCATGGTGGCCACGGAGTTCCCGAACGACCAGCTCGCGTACACGGGCTACACGCGGGACTACAACTACTCGCGCTTCTCCTATGAGCGCTTCCACACGCCGAACGACAAGGAGTCCGTGCACGCGTACTGGAAGACGGACGAGGCGGCGCTGGTGACGGAGCTGAGCAAGTACAACAACTTCAGCTACTTCATCCCGCACGAGCGCGCCATCAACTCCAGCCACTGCAGCACCATCATCACCTTCATCGGCGCGCACGCCTGCCAGCAGATGGAGAAGAAGAAGTGGTACGAGTACATCTCCGCGCCGTGGCAGTCGTGGACGTGCCGCAGCGAGTTCGTGGGCATGGACGTGTTCCTGCAGCGCTTCGTGGGCAACAACCAGCGCGTGCGCATCTACGAGCCGCCCAACGGCTACAACGCCGAGGACCCGGGCATGGGCATCGTCGCGCCGCTCATCAACGGCGCGCTCGGCGGGTAATCCCTTCCGAGGCGTGAGGTGACTGGCGGCGGGGCGGCGGAGGCGACTCCACGTCCCGCCGCTGGTGTTTGGAGGGACAAAGGCGCTAGAGGCCCAAGGCGCCATGGACAACCTCACCCACGGGCTGCTCGGACTGGCCATCGGCGCGCTGCGCCGCCCCGACGTGCGTCCCGGCGCCCCGGAGCGGTCGACGCCCACGGACCGGGCGGTGCTGCTGGCGAGCGTGCTGGCCGCGGAGCTGCCGGACCTGGACACGCTGCTGGCGCGGGGCGACGCGGTGACGGTGGCGCTGCACGCGCACCGGGGGTTGTCCCACTCGCTGCTCTTCACGCCCGTCGTCGCCCTGGGGGCCACGCTGGTGGCGCGGGCGGTGTTCCGCGGCGCGCGGTGGACGCCCGTGCTGGTCACCAGCCTGGTGTCGGTGGTGTTCGCGCACCTGCTGCCGGATTTGTGGACGGGCTGGGGCACCCGGGTGCTGCTGCCCTTCTCGGACGCGCGGCTGAGCCTGGACTGGACGGTGGTGGTGGACCCGTGGGTGACGCTGCCGCTCGTCGTGGGCGCGGTGGTGGCCTGGCGGCGGCGGGCGGTGTGGCGCAAGGCGGTGCTGGTGGGGCTCGCGTGCTCCATGGCGTATGTCGGCGCGCGGGTGGTGTCGTGGGGCGTGCTGACGGGGCGCGTGGACCGGGCCTATCCCGAGGCCCAGGCGGTGCGCGTCTTCCCTGCCCCGCTGTCGTTCCGCACGTGGCGGTACGTGGCCCGGCTCCCGGGCGACGTGCTCGCGGCGGGGGAGCTGTCGCTGTTCGGGGAGCCGCGCGAGGACCGCCGGGTGGAGGCGCCGGTGGAGGTGCTGCCCGCGGACCTGAAGGCCATCCCCACCGTGCGCGAGGCGCTGGCGTGGGCGCGCTTCCCCGTGGTGACGGTGGTGCCGGTGGAGGGCGGGCGCGAGGTGCGCATCGCCGACCTGCGCTACCACCTGCGCGGCGAGCCGACGCTCACGTTCGTGGTGCGCGTGGACGCGGGTGGACAGGTGACGGACGCGCGGCTGGAGCGCGGAGGGAGCGCGTCCGAGCTCTTGCGGCGGTGGCGTGGTGAGGATGCGCGCGAGGCACGCCCCGACTGAGGCGGAGTCATGCGCTCGGGGGAAGGAGGCCACGACTCGCGCACCGAGGCGGCACGCTCGCCCCCGGCAAGAGCCTCGCGGCGGGGTGGTGCTTGCCGCCGCGAGGAAGGACCGTCAGGTCAGCCCCGACAGGGGCCCCTTGAAGTCCTGATGGCCGAAGGTGTTCACGTTCACCCCGAAGGCCTGGGCGATGGACACCAGCAGCTTGTTGTGCGCGACGGCGCCCGGCAGCGGCGTGCCCGGCCCGCCCCAGTTGTTCAGCGGGTTGGAGCCCGCCGGACGCAGCCGCAGGAAGCGGCCCATGCGGAACTTCCCGCCCGCGCCGCCCGCGAGCACCGTGGGCACGCGCACGTTCATGTGCCCGGACGCATCCCCCAGCTCGTTGCCCCAGAGGATGAGCGTGTTGTCCAGCGCCGTGCCGCTGCCCTCCTGCACCGAGGCCAGGCCGTTCATCAGGTACGCCACCTGCTCGGCATACCAGCGCTGCACCTTCACCATCTTCCCGCGGATGTCCGAGCGCAAGGGCTCGTCCGTCACGTCCAGGCGGTGCGCCAGGTCGTTGTGCGTGTCCTCGTGGATGCCGAGCCAGGGCATCGACGGACCAGGAATCGTCAGCGTCGCCACGCGCGTCAGGTCACACGCGAAGGCCCGGACGATGAGGTCCAGGTGCAGCTTGGTCAGCGTCGGCATGTTGTCGAGGTTGCCGAGCTGGCCCAGGTCGAACGCCGGGGGCGCCGTGCCGCCACTGCACGCGGCCTCCGCCGGCAGCGGCTCCTGCTGCGCCGGCGTGGGCGTGGTGCTCAGCGTGCCCAGCCGTCGCTCGATGTCGCGCAGCGACTCCAGGTGCGTCTCCAGCTTCTGCTTCTCCGCGCCCGCCAGCCGCTTGCTCAACCGGGTGGCGTCCTTGATGAGGTAGTCCAGGAGGCTCTTGCGACGCGCGGTGTTCTGCGCCGCCTCGCCCGGGTCCTGCGAGGGCGACGGCGCGTTGCCGAACAGGCGCTGGTAGACGCCCGCCGGGTCTCGCTCGAAGGGCACGCGGCCCCCGTTCGGCGTGAAGCTGATGCTGTTGTAGACGTGCTGGCCGCCGAACTGCTCCCAGGCGTTGAGCTGGATGGAGCGGAAGCGCGTGGCGCCCCCAATCTGCGCCGCCAGCACCTGGTCCAGCGAGGCGTTCTCCGGCAGGTCGTCACCGCTGGCGGTGTTGACCTTGCTGCCGGTGAGGAACGTGAGCGGACCGCCCTCGTGGCCCGTCAGGCCGTGCTCGTAGAGCACCTGGTAGTCCAGGCCGTCCAGCACCAGCAGCTTGGAGCGGTGGGCCTGGAGCGGCTGCAGCATGGAGTTGGGGAAGTCGAGCGTGAAGTCCGTCTCCCCACCCTGCGGGTTCCAGTACTCCGGAAGGCACCCGTGGGCAGTGAAGATGGCGATGAAGCGCAAAGGCGGCGTGGTGGCCTGGGCGTACGCGTCCGTGGTGCCGAGCAGGTTGGCCAGGGGCAGCGCCGCCGTCGAGCCCGCCAGGGCCTGGAGCAGGGAGCGTCGGGAGAGATTGCGGAGCATGGTGGCTACTCGGGGGAAGTGGTGCGCCGGTGGACGAAATAGGGGGAGCGGACGAGCGCCACGAGCGCGTCGCCCAGCTTCAGCTTCGGGTCCGCGCGGAAGCTCCTGCGCATGTCCTCCAGCGTCCTGGCATCGACGGTGTCCTCGTCGCGGCCCATGACGTAGCGGAACAGCTGCAGCGGCACGCAGTTGGCCACGTCCGGGCTCTCCGACAGGAAGCGCGCGAGCGCGGCGCCGCCGGTGAACGGGTGCGTCCCGTCCTCGGTGACGACCGAGCCGCTGGCGTCCACCGGCAGGCCGTTCTCCTCCGTGCGGTACTTGCCCAGGCCGTCGTAGTCCTCCATGCCGAAGCCGATGGGGTCCAGGTCGCGGTGGCAGCCCGCGCAGGCCGGGTTGTTGGTGTGCGCGGCGAAGCGGGCGCGCGTCGTGGCGGTGGGGTCCACCGCGGGCGGGATGATGATGATGGACGGCGGCGGCGGCGGCACCTCGCGGCACAAAAGGCGCGTGAGGACGAACTTGCCGCGGCGGATGGGCGAGCTGGAGTCGAACAGCGCGTACGTCGTCAGCACGCTGGCGTGCGTGAGGATGCCCACGCGGTTGGCCGGCAGCGGCACGCGGCCGATGGTGCCATCCGGCGTCAGCGTCGTGCCGTAGAACAGCGACATGCGCCCGTCCGCGAACGTGTAGTCGGCGCCGAGCAGCGTCTTGATGGACGCCTCCTCGTTGGCGAGCACGTGGTCGATGAACGTCAAGGTCTCCCGGCGGCTGGAGTCCTTGAACGCCACGCTGAAGTCCGGGAACACCTGGTTGTTCTTGTTCAGGCTCTCCAGGCCGGACAGGCCCAGCCACTCGATGATGAAGCGCTGCAGGTACTGCTGGGACTGCTTCGTCTTCAGCAGGCGGCGCGCGTGCGACTCGCGCACGTCCGCGGACTTGAGCACGCCCGCGGCGGCGGCGGCCGTCAGCTCCACGTCCGGCGGCGAGCCGGTGATGGCGAACGAAATCGCGGAGGCGATCTCCTGCTGCGTCAGCCACACGACCTGGTTGGCGGGCGCGCCGGACTCACCCAGCTCCGTGCGGTACAGGAAGGACGCCGACGTCAGCACGGCCTGGATGACGTACTCGGCCGCGGCCTTGGGGCTCGTGTCCTTGCGGACCGCCTTCCACAGCTCGAGCAGGTCCGTCTCCTCCTCGGCCACCACGGGGCGCCGGAAGGCGCGGGCTCCCAGCGCGCGGATGAACGCGCGGGCACAGTCCTCCTCGTCCTTCCCCGCGGCGCACTCGTACTCGCTGGCCAGGTTGTTGGCGGCGACGGGCCCCCAGTTGCGCTCCGCCGCGCTGTCGAGCTGGTCTGCGAGCAGCGGCGTGACCTGCAACCGGTCATGCGTGGTGAAGCCCAACAGCGTGTCCTCGGGCGCGAACAGCTGCGCCATGGGCACCGGCGAGGGGTTCTTCACGATGGAGTAGACGCTGTTGTCGTACTCGGCGCGGGTGATGCGGCGCACGCGCGCGGGGGCTGCCTCCGTGACCTCTGGAGGGTCTCCGCCGGATGAGTTGCCTGAGCAGGAGGCGGTCACCAACAACAGCGCCGCGGGGAGGCAGTAACGGATGATTCGCATACGAAAGGCACCCTCTGAGCCAGCAGCCCCTGGAAACCCCCTCTTGAAGCGCCGGAACGCAGCGGAGTCTAACCGCGCGCCCTGTCGCGTCCTCCGGACTTTTTGGTGAGTTCAGTGAGGGCCGCGCTCCACGCTCTTCCAAGCCCGCGAGAAACACTCCCGCTCGCCCGACAGTGGCCTACGTCCACATCGCGCTCCACACGCGCAAAGCCTGCGCGCATGGAGTGGGAGTGGACCCACGCGACACCTGACCACCCACACGCGGCGCACCGGGTGGCTCGTGCTCCGAGCGGACGAGCACGCCGCGCGCGGGCGACAGGGATTGACTCAACCTGGAGGCACGCGGTGCTCGACGCCCGAGGGGCCCGCGACGACGAGGTCCGTGACGAGGTTGAGGAACAGGCCGTGCCCCACGACGCCCGCGCGCGAGTCCAGGCGCGCGGCGAGTGACGCGGGCGTGTCGATGGGACCGAAGGCGCAGTCGAGCACGAGGTTGCCCTGGTCCGTGAGGAAGGGACTGCCGTCCGCGCGAGCGCGAGGTGTCACGCGCGCGCCGAGCGACTCCAGGAACAGCCACTGCGAGCGCCAGCCGAAGGGCAGCACCTCCACCGGCACGGGCCAGTGCGTGCCGAGCCTCGGTGACAGCTTCGCCACGTCCGCGACGATGACGACGCGGCGGCTGGCCTGCGCGACAATCTTCTCGCGCAGCAGCGCTCCGCCGCCGCCCTTGATGACGGACAGCTCCGGAGCGACCTCGTCCGCGCCGTCAATGGTGACGTCCAGCACCGGCTGCGCGTCCAGCGTGGTGAGCGGCACCCGCAGCTCCCGCGCGAGCGCCTCGGTGGCGAGCGAGGTGGGGACGCCGAGCACATCGAGCAGCAGCCCGCGCTCACGCCGCGCCGCCAGCGCGCGCACCACGAAGGCCGCGGTGCTGCCCGTGCCCAGGCCCACCCGCATGCCCGCATGGAAGAAGCGCTCCACCGCCGCTTCCGCCGCCTCGCGCTTGTAGCGCGCCGTCTGCTCGGCCGCGTCGTCCGCCATCACCCGCTCCTTCCTCACCTCGCGAGAGAAACGTACAACGCCCCCTCGCGCCCATCAGGAACAACCTGCTTCCCACCCCGCACGGGGACAGGGTGGGAGGCAGCCCGCACGGGCCCGCACCGAGCGCTCACCTGGCGGGTGGTGAACGGATGGGGCTAGAAGCGGAACACGGTGGCGTCGAAGCCGCCCGCGTTGACGTTCCCGGGCAGGCTGCCCCAGGAGTAGCCCACGACGTACACGCCGCCGTCGGCGCCCACCGTCACCGCCTGGCCCCGGTCGGAGGCGCTCGAGCCCACCTGCCGCGTGCCCAGGGGCTTGCCCGCGGTGTCGTACGAGCTGACGAACACGTCGCTGCCACCCAGCACGACGTTGCCGTCCAGCGCGCCCGACGTGTGCCCCACCAGGTGCACGCGACCGTCAGCCCCCACCGCCACGCCCTGTGCGTAGTCCGTCGTGGTGGTGCCCAGCTGCCGCGTCCACTGCTTGTCGCCCGCCTCGTCGTACTTCACCAGCACGGCGTCGTAGGTGCCCACGCGGACATTCCCGTCGAGCGCGCCGAAGGTGTAGCCGGAGACGTAGGCCGCGCCGGACGCATCCACGGCGACCCCCGTGGCGTAGTCGTCACTGTTCGAGCCGAGCTGCCGCACCCACGCCTGGTTCCCCGCCACGTCGTACTTCGCCAGGAACAGGTCCACCGTGTTGTTCGTGGACGTGACGCCGTCGAGGCTGCCCTGCGTGTAGCCGGCCAGGTAGATCTCCTCGCGCGAGCTCACCGCCACGCCCAGGGCCACGTCGCCGCGCGAGCTGCCGAACTGGCGCATCCAGTACGGATTGCCGCCGGTGTCGAGCTTCGCCACCACCACGTCGTAGTTGCCCGGCGTCGGCGTGCCATCGATGCGGCCCAGCGAATAGCCCGCGAGGAAGAGGCCGTCCTGTCCCGACGTGCGCGTGACGGCGAGGCCCGTGGCGAAGTCATCCGTCTGCGTGCCGTCCTGCCATACCCACTGGAGCACGCCCGATGCGCTGAGCTTCAGCACGAAGAAGTCCGTGCCGCCCTTGTTCACGTACGGCAGGAAGCTGCCCCAGGTGTAGCCGGCGACATAGACGTTGCCCGCCGCGTCCGCCGTCACCGCGAGCGCCCGGTCATTCATCGCCGTGCCCACCTGATGCACCCAGTGCACCTTGCCGTCCGTGCCCTGCTTCACGACGAACACGTCCTGTCCGCCCGCCGCCGGCGCTTCGCCGAACTGCCCGCCGGTGTGCCCCGCGACATAGACGGCGTCACCGACCGAGGCCACGGCCAGCGCCTGCTCATCCGCGGCGCTTCCGAGCTGTCGTTGCCAGACGGGTGCGTTCAGGGCCTGCGCACTCGCCAGCGGTGCTCCCAGGATGGCCACCGCGCTCGCGACCGCACCTGCGCCACACCACCACTTCCGAACCATGGGCGACTCCTCTCGAGATGAAGGTTCCGCCCCGTACTCTGGCGCGGGGGAAGGCCCTGGCGCATCTCGCAAAGGACTCCGCACCTCCTGTCCGAAAGGTGCGACGCGGAGCGTTGTGCACTCCGCGTCCTTGCGGGGGCGCGCCGACGCGTGCCCCCCACTTCACAAGCTCAGATGTTCCAGCTGCCTCGGACACCCAGCATGACCGACCCGTACGGGCCGTCGTCCGCGTAGCCGAGCGGCGACGTCGTGGTGGGCAGCGGCGAGGGCAACGTCACCGTGGTGTCGCCCGAGCGCGTGGTGTAGCGCCCGACGGTGGCCGTCAGGAACGGGCCGAACGACAGGGAGTGACCCAAGCGCCACTTGCCACCCACCGTGACGTTGGCGAACTCGGGGCCCCGCGTGCTGCTCTTCAGCTTCAGGTTCGCCGCGAGCGGGCCCTGCGGTCCCTGCACCTGCGTGGGGCCGGAGTTCTCGTTGCGCAGGATGACCATGCCGAAGCCCAGTCCGACGAACGGGTCGAACGAGGCCGTGGGCGAGAAGTGATACTGGACCTGCGGACCGAAGCGAAGCTGCGAGGCGGCGCACTCCCAACCCTCGAAGCAGGAGTACGGATTCTCCTTGGTCAAGATGTGCGTGTAGCTGCCGTAGGCGCCGATGAACCAGTTCGGCGTCACCCGGTAGCCCACCTCCGCCACCACGGGCACCGCGCCGTTGGCCGCGTCGCTGAGCTTCACATCACCGATGGTCTGATTCAGCCGCAGACCATTCTTGTAGACGTACCCCACGCCTGCCTGGAACCCGAGTCCGACGGTGACTTCCAAACCTGTCGGCGCACTGTACGTCGCGACTTCCTGCGCGCTCGCGCCCGCCGAACCCAGTGCAACCGCTGCCGCCAGGGCCCAACTCAGCCTTCCCGTCATAAACCCCTCCGTCGAGTGGAGCGTTGAATCTAGAACAAGCCGCATCTCACAAGTAAGCCGCGTTGCGTCAGGATTACAGTTGTGACGGTGGGTCAGCGATGACTGTCAGGGACGTGCACAATGCGGGGCATGAACGTCACCCTCGAACAGGCCCGGGCACTGGACGCATTGGCACGACACGGCACCTTCGCGGCGGCGGCCCAGGCGCTCGGCAAAGGGCACACGGCGGTGCTCTACACCCTGCGGACGCTCGAGGGACAGACGGAGCTGGAGCTGTTGGACCGGCGGGGCTACCGCACCCGGCTGACGGCTGCGGGCGAGCGGGTGCTGGAGCACTGCCGCAAGTTGTTGGCAGTGGAGCGCGACCTGGAGGCGACGTGTGCGGAGATACGCGCGGGGTGGGAGCCCACGTTGCGAATCGTCTTCGACGGCGTCTTCCCGGCCGAGCCGCTGTTACGCGTAGTGAAGGCGCTGAGGGCGGAGGGCGCGGGCACGCGCTTCCACGTGTCGTCGGAGTTCCTCGCGGGCGTGGAGGCGGCCTTCACGCGGGACGACGCGGACCTCATGGTGTCGGTGCTGCCGCCCGCGCTGCCGGGGCTGAAGAGCTACGCGTTGCCGGAGCTGGAGGCGATGCTCGTGGCCCACCGCTCCCATCCGCTGGCGAGGCGGCGTCGCGGCGTCATCAGTGAGGAAGAGCTGTCCGAGCACCTGCTGCTCACGGTGCGTGGCTCGGACCCCCGGCTGCAGTTGAGCACGGTGTCGCTGGAGCTGCGCTCCACGGTGCACCTCAACGACTTCGCGGCGAAGAAGGCGGCCATCCTGGAGGGCCTGGGCTACGGGTGGCTGCCCGAGCACCTCGCGTCGAAGGAGCTGCGGCGCGGAGAGCTCAAGCTGCTCAAGCCCGCGAGCGGCTCCACGCACGCCTTCCTCCCCAAGCTCCACCACCGCGCGGGCGTGAGGCTGGGCCGCGCCGCGCGCCGCGTGGTGAAGGCGCTCACCGGCACCGAGCCGCCGCAGTAGCGCTACTTCGTCGCCGTGGTGCAGTCGCCCGACACGTTCGTCGCCGCGCGGCCGTCCACCAGGTTGTCGCTGAAGACGTTGTCGTCCGTCACCACCAGCTCCACGCCGCCGCTGCCGCGGTTGCACACCACCACCGCGCCCGCGCCCGCGCGGTTGCCGACGAACCGGTTGCCGCGCAGGGTGAGCCCGCGCGTGCCCACGTCCTCCAGGTAGACGGCCGCCGCCGGTCCGCGCGTCACGGTGTTCCCCACGAAGACGTTGCCCTCCACCAGGTCGTTGTTCGGCTGGAAGTAGTGCAGTGCCCCGCCGCCGCCCAGGTCGTAGATGCCCTGCGCGTTGGGCCACGCGAGCAGGGGGCGCTGCGCGAGCGAGCTGTCGGTGGCGCCCCGGTAGGCCTCCAGGACGTTGTCGCGGAAGGTGTTGCCGCGCACCACCGAGTCACGCCCGTGCGTCACGCACATCGCCCCGCCGCCCGCCATGGAGGACGTGCCGTCCTGCGCGAAGCGGTCCACGTCCCGGGTGCGGTTGTTCTCGAAGAGGGAGTCCTCCACGCGCGAGCCCACGGTGAACATCAAATCCAACGCGCCGCACTTGGCGGACACCTCGTTGTCGCGAAACACCGCATGGCGAATCGTCACCGGCCCCGGGTAGTAGGCCCACAGCGCGCCGCGCGTCCGGTCGCGGTTGCCGTTGTAGTCGTTCTTCTTCACCTTCTCGAAGACCATGTGCTCGAAGACGGGGTCGCCGTCGCCCACCGAGCCGTCTCCGAAGAAGTTCATCCCCCACCAGCCGTGGGGATTGGTGGAGGTGAAGAGCACGGGCTTGTCCGCCGTGCCGCGCACCTGGATGCCGCCGTACACGCGCACCTCCACGCGGCCCTCGTGGTGGTTCATCACGCTGTCGGCCGCGCCGGGGTCCACGTCGGCTTGCGTGACGTCGGGGCGCCCCTTGAAGTCGAGGATGACGCCCGGCTCCACCGTGAGCACCTGGCCCTTGGGGATGGTGACGACGCCCTCTGCGTCCCCGACGACGCGGTAGGGAGAGCCCGCCTCGGTGAGCGTGCCCGCCAGGGTCCCCGTCACCACGGTGCCGCCGTCTTCAGGGACCACGATGACGGGCCCTCCGTCACCGCCACCCGGAGTCCCTCCGTCCTCACCGCCGGGCACCACGCCGGGCTTCTCGGGCGTGGAGGAACACGCGGCAAAGGACAACCCCAGGACCACGGCCCACAAGAGGCGCTTCACGGACTCGGAGGCGGACAGGTGCATGGCTTCGCGCGCTAGCACGGCGCCGAGGCGCGCCGCAAACCGCGCCCGGGCTGATAGAAGCCCGCGCCATGGCGAACGACCTCCTCGTGCTCTCCTATTCGGGCTGTTCCACCTGCAAGAAGGCGCTGAAGTGGCTGGAGGCGAAGGGCCTCTCCCCTCGCGTGCGCCCCATCGTGGACGAGCCCCCCACCCTCGCCGAGCTGGACGCGTGGATTGCGAAGAGCGGCCTGCCCGTGCGCAAGTGGCTCAACACCAGCGGCCTGAGCTACCGGGCGCTCGGCAAGGCGAAGGTGGACGCGGCGAGCGAGGCGGACGTGCGGGCCTGGCTCGCCGCCGATGGCAAGCTGGTGAAGCGGCCGGTGCTCGTCACACCCTCGGCGGTGGTGGTGGGCTTCCAGGAGGAGGCCTGGGAGCGCGTGTTCTCCCAGCGAGGTTGAGGGCCGAGCAGCCGGGCGGGCGGACGTGCGCCCGTCCCTCGCGAAGCGCGGCCGCGCGTGAAGATTCCTCTCTATGGAATCCAGCACCAGGCGTCCGCTCGGAGAAATCCTCCTGGAGATGGGGGTGCTCAACCGCGCCCAGCTCCGGGTGGGGCTGGTCCACCACCACGAGACGCATGTCCCCCTGGGACGCGCGCTGGTGCGCGAGGGCGTGTGCACCGAGGCGGACGTGCTGCGCGGCCTGTCGGCGCAGCTCGGCGTGGGCGCGGTGGACCTGGACCTGCAACCTCCCGAGCGCGGCATGGCGGACCTGCTGCCCGCGCGCATCGCCCGGCAGTATCGCGCGGTGCCCCTGCGCGTGGAGCTGGTGCCCATGGAGCAGGGCGAGCGCGAGGTGCTCCACATCGCCCTGCCCGCCCCCGTGTCGCTGGAGGCCGTGGACGCCGTGCGCGCCGTCACCGGCAAGCCGCGCGTCGAGGCCTACGTGGCCTCCGACCCCGCCATCACCCGCGCGCTCTCCGAGCTGTACGGCTTCGAGGAGCCCGCCGAGCCCGCCGCCACGCCCGCGCCCGCCCCCGGTGGGCACCTGCTGCTCTACGGCTGGCCTCCCGTCACCGCCGTGCTCATCTCGCGGCAGCTGGCGCGCAGCGGCTTCCAGGCCCGGGTCGCGACCCCACTGGAGGTCCTCCACACCAGCGCCAACGACGTGGTGCTCGCGCCCCTGCAGGCCATGGAGGGACTGCTGGCCGGCGAGGTCCACATCGAGGGCGCGCTCATCGTCCACGGCACATCGGACGACGAGGGCTTCGAGCGGGCGCGGAAGCTCGGCGCGCGGGGCTTCCTCGCCAATCCCCGCGACGAGCAGCTGCTCCTGCGCGCGGTGCGCCGGCTGATTCCCGGCGGAGGCTCCTCCATCTCCGGAGAGTCCGGCTCGTCACACCACTCGCACTGACGTGGGCCCGGCGCGCTAACCCTGGAGCAGGCCCAGCGCGTCGAGAACCTCGGGGTACACCTTGCTCGCGAAGTAGCGCCCGCCCGCGATGGTGAAGTGCACGCCGTCGCTCATGCGCAGCTTCATCGGCTTCCTGAAGCCCTCGACGCGCGCCTGGAGCAGGGCCTTGCCCTTGGCGTCCGTGAAGTACGGGCGCGTGTCGACGTAGCGCGCGTCCGCGCGGGAGCCGATGACCTCGCGCTGGAGGCCCCGGATGAGGCCCAGCTTCTGCTCGAAGCGCTTGAGCCCCGTCGCCGGCAGCTCCAGCCAGATGATCTTCCGTCCCGGCGCGGCGAGCACGCTCGCGAAGGAGTCGATGCGCTGACGGTACGCGTCCTCCCACTCGGGCTTGCCCCAGTGGACGGGCTTCTTGCCATCACGCTCCAGCAGGGACTGGCCATCGTTGCCCCCGAGGATGACCACCACCACGTCCGGCTGGTGGCGCTTCACCTCCTCCTCGCCCACGGCCATCCAGTCGAAGAAGTCCGGTCGGGCCAGCCCCGTGGAGGAGCGGGCGCGGCGCGACGCGCGAATCGTCGGATGCGCCTCCAGCCGGGCGAGCAGGTAGTCCCCGAAGCCCGTGGCGATGAGGCTGTCACCGAGCAGCAGCACGGAGCGCGGACGCTCGGCCGCGGGAGCCGCCGCGTCAGCAGGCGACGCTGGCGCCGCGAGCACGGCCTCGGACGCGGGGCCCGCATCCGGTCCGGAGGGAGCAGCCCAGGAGAGCCCGGTGGAGAACACGACGAGGACGACGAACCAACCCGTGAAGCGCTTCCGCATTCGGGCCGCACGCTAGCGGCACACCGCCGTCAGGTACACTCCCTTTCACGACGCCTCCCGGGGCCCACCGCCCGACTCACGCCGCCGACACCTTCGGGGTGGACGTCAACCTCGCGAGCCACGGCGCCAGCAGCTCCGCGCAGGCCTCCGGGTGGGTGAAGTAGGGCACATGCCCCGCCCCCTTCAGCATGTGGTGCGGCGTCCCTGGTGGAAGCGATTGCAGCAGTCGCTCCACGGTGGAGGGGGGCACCAGCACGTCCCTGTCCCCCTGGATGCAGAGGCAGGAGACGTCCAGCCGTCGCAGCTCGGGCGGGTGGGCCTCGCGTTGGATGGCGAGCGCGCGATGCCACGTGGTGCCGCGCTCCACCACCGTCGTGGGGACCACCTCCGCCACCTGCCCGAAGGGAACCGGCTTCCACGCGGCCAGCCCCGCGGCGACCACGCCGGGCCGCGCCCACACGGCGATGGGGCCCATCATCCCGATGAGCAAGCCACGCACCCCCAGGTGGGTGGTGCGCGTGAAGGCGCCCAGGAAGGCCACGCCGCGAGCGACGCCCGCCGCCGCCAGGTGCGCGGCCACCATCCCACCGAAGGAGCTGGCCACCACCGCGTCCACCGGGCCCGCCGCGTGCGCCACCTGTCGCGCGAGCGCGCCCGCGCCCACCGCCGCATGCGCTCCTTCCGGATACTCGACGAGGACGGGACGACAGAGGGGTGACAGCGCCTGGGCGAGCGCGCGGAAGCCGGAGCCTCTCGCCCCCAGGCCGGGCAGCAGGAGCACCCTCGGCCCCTCGCCTTGCCCCACCTCTGTCAGCTGCACGTCCGAGCGCATCTCATTCCCTCGCGGTCGCGGCGGGGAACAGCGTGACGACGCCGCTTCTGCCCGCCTCCAGCGCGGACACCTCCGGCTCCGGGGCGGGCTGCTCCCGCGCCAGCCCCAGGAAGGTCCGGGTGCGCTCATGTCGGGGCCGCTCCAGCACCTGCGCGGGAGGGCCCTCCTCCAGGATGCGCCCGCCGTGCAGCACCAGGACGCGCGAGGCCAGCTCGCGCGCGAAGCGCATCTCGTGCGTCACCGCCACCAGCGTGAGCCCGTCCTCGCGAAGCCGCGACAACAGCGCCACCAGCTCGCCCACGCGCTCCGGGTCCAACGCGCTGGTGGGCTCGTCCAGGAGCAGCGCCTCGGGCTCCATCGCGAGCGCGCGGGCGATGGCCACCCGCTGCTGCTCACCGCCGGACAGCTCGGACGGGTAGGCCTCCTCGCGGTGGGACAGGCCGACCTTCGCGAGCAGCGCGCGTCCCAGCTCCGTGGCGCTCCTCGCGTCCAGGCCCCGCACGTGTCGGGGCGCCTCGATGACGTTGCCCAGCGCGGTGCGGTGCGCGAACAGGTGCCACTGCTGGAAGACGAAGCCCACGCGGCGGCGGATGTTGGAGACGGCGGCGCCGCTCGCTCGCGACGCACTGGGGCCGAGCACGTCGTCCCCCACCCGGATGCTGCCCGCGTCGAAGGGCTCCAGCCCGTTCAGGCACCGCAAGAGCGTGCTCTTGCCGCCGCCCGAGGGGCCCACCAGCGCCACCACCTCACCCGGCGCGAAGGCCGCGCTGATGCCGTCCAGCACCATGCGCCCCTCGTACCGCTTGCACAGGTCCTTCACTTCAATCATCCGCGCGCCAACCTCGCTTCCAACCGCCTCGCCAGGAGGGACAGAGGGTAGCTCATCGCCAGGTAGAGCGCCGCGCACAGCGCCCCGGGCAACAACCAACTGCGAACATCCACCGCGGTAATCGTCATCCGCTTGGTGAGCTCCACGACGGAGATGACGGACACCAGCGAACTGTCCTTGAGCAGCGCGATGAAGTCGTTGGTGACGCTCGGCAGCGCCACCCGGAAGGCCTGCGGGAACACCACCCGGCGCAGCGCCAGCGGCGTGGACATGCCCAGCGCCAGCGCCGCCTCCATCTGCCCCCGGGGCACCGCCAGCACCCCCGCCCGGTACACCTCCGCCTCGTAGGCCGCGTAGTTCAGCCCCAACCCCAGCACCGCCGCGCTCAGCGCGTCCAGCCGCAGCACGCCCGCGAGCCCGTAGTACAGAACATAGAGTTGCAACAGCACCGGGGTTCCACGGAACACCTCCACGTAGAAGGACGCCATCCCCGACAGCCACCGGGGCCCGTACAGGCGCACCAGCGCCAGCCCCACGCCCAGCGGCACCGCGAGCGCCATGGCGCCCACGGACACCACCAGCGTCACCAGCGCCGCCTGGAGGAACATCAGGCCCTGGCCCCAGCCGAGCTTCGCCGTGCTCGTCTGCGACAGCACCTCGCGCGTCTGCGCGTCGGTCCACTCCACCATCTTCTGCTGCTGGGCGCTGTCGATGTTCCACCGGGCGAAGATGCGCCGCAGCTCCCCGAGCGCGCCACGTGCCCGAGCGCCACGTCCAGCGCCGCGCGCAGGTCCTCGTCCCCGGGCCGCACCGCGATGGCGTAGTAGCCCTCGCCCACGTCGCCCACCACGCGCAGCTGGGGCCTCGGCTGGCCGTAGCGCTGGGCGATGAGGTCGTCCATCAGCACCGCGTCCACCCGCCCCTGCTCCAGGTCGATGTAGGGCTCCTCCACGCCTTCGTACGGCACCGCCTGGATGCCCTCGCGCTGGAGCAGGTCCCACGCCTGCGAGTTGGCGAGCGTCCCCACCCTCCTGCCACGCAAGGACGAAAGCCCCGTGACGCTGTCGTCCTGCCGCCGGGCCAGGAGCCGCAGCTGGAAGATAAAGTACGGCCGGGTGAAGAGGATGCGTCCGCTGCGCGCCGGGGTGACTTCAATGCCGTTGAGCGCCACGTCGAACGAGCCCCGCTCCAGGGAGGGGATGAGGCTGGACCAGTCGTTCTGCACGAAGCGCGCGCGCACGCCCAGCTCCCGCGCCAGCGCGTCCGCCAGCTCCACTTCGAAGCCGCGCATGCGCCCGGGCACGTCCGGGTCCTCCATGGCGTACGGCTCGCCGCCCTGCGCGTCCGCGCCCCAGCGAAGCTCGCCTGCCCTCCGCACCCGCTCCAGCCCGGGCTCCTCCCGCTGGACGCAGGACGTCAACACCACCGCGAACACGAGCAGCGCCCCGCCCCTCCTCCACACACCGCTCACATCCATTTCAGGGACTCCCACTCTGTAGCAGGTGCAGGTGTGACCCAGTATTCAGGTCCTGACACTTTCTCCGGGACTGCGTACTAGAGTGTCGCGACAGAGGAGCCAAGGCGTCATGGAAGCATACAAGGTGCTGGTGGTGGACGACGAGCCGCAGGTGGCGCACGCCTTGAGGCGGCTGCTGCGGCGCGAGGGTTTCGACGTCCAGCTCGCGTTCAACGGAGAAGAGGCGCTCGAGCGGCTGAAGACCTTCAGCCCGGACATCGTCCTGACGGACTTCCGGATGCCGGGGATGACGGGCAGCGAGCTGCTCCAGCGCATCAAACGCAGCCACCCGCTGGCGCTGCGGCTCATCATCTCCGGCTACGCCGACTTCAAGTCGGTGGTGGCGTCGGTGAACGAGGGCGAAATCTGCCGGTTCATCAGCAAGCCCTGGGATGACGCGGAGCTGGTGACGTACCTGTCGGGCCTGCTGCGCCACCGCGAGACGATGGCCCAGCTCTACGCCCCGTTCCGCGCCGCGCCCCAGGGTGTCAGCGCGGAGGTGAGCCCCACGGACGCCGCGCTGGTCCTGAAGGTCCAGGTGGCGGACCCGTCGTTCCCCGCCGAGCAGGCCGTGTCCATCATCGAGCGCTTCGCGGGCCTCTTGGCCGACGACAGCCTGAAGGTGGTGGGGGGCTTGCTGGAGCGCTTCGGTGGCCGGCTGTCCTTCGTGGCGGAGGTGGGCGGGCCGCAGCGGCTGCGCCTGGAGCTGCCCATGCGCGCCCAGAGCGCGCCGAGTGTTCGACCGGGGCTGGGCGAGGCGTGATGGCCCCGGAGGTCGACGCGGATTGGGTGAACAGCCGCCTCAAGCGCTTCACCCTGCTGGCGTGCCTCCTCATCCACGGTCTGCTCATCGTCAGCCTCTGGGGGCGCTGGCACGAGGTCCTCGTCGTGACGGTGGCCTTCGCGGGGGTGACGGGGGCCAACGTGGTGCTCGCGCGGGGGTTCTTCTCGCGGCACACCCAGGCCGCCGAGGCCACGCGCTTCACGCTGAACATGGTGGGCACCGTGTTCTACGGCGTGGTGAGCGACTGGGCGCTGCCCGTGTGGCTGTACCTGCCGCTCAACGCGCTGTGGGTGGACCGCTTCGCGGACTCGGGCGCCCGGCGCCGGCTGGGGTTGATGCTGGTGCTGGTGGCCGGCGCGGCGCTGTCGGACGGGGCCGCGCCCGAGGTCGCCGCCAGCTTCGTGCTGCTGTCGGTGCTCACGTACGCGCTCTCCGAGGGCCGCGTCTTCCTCACGCACTCGACGCTGCGCGAGCTGGCGCGCCAGCACGACGAGCTGGCCCTGGCCCACGAGCAGTTGGAGATGGCCCACCGGCGCGCCCGTGAGCAGGAGCGGCTGTCCAGCCTGGGCATGCTGGCCGCGGGCGTGGCGCACGAAATCAACAACCCCATGAGCTACGTGAAGAGCAACGTGAACGCGCTGCTCATGGACCTGCGCGCGTGCAAGAACCTGCCGCCGGAGCTGCAGGAGTACGTGGACGACGTGCTGCCCGCCACCGCGGACGGCATCCGGCGGGTCGTGGCCATCGTCGCGGACCTGCGGCGCTTCGCGAGGGGAGACCCGGGCGCGCTGGAGGAGTACGACCTCAACGAGGAGATCGCCGTCGCGCTGCGCATCACCCGCACGCAGGTGCAGTCGCGCTGCGAGGTGGAGGTGACGCTGGGCGACTTGCCGCGCCTGCTCGGACGTCCTGGGCAGCTGGCGCAGGTGGTGGTCAACCTCCTGATGAACGCCGCGCAGGCGATGCCCTCGGGCGGACGCATCTTCCTGAGCACGCGCATGGAGGCCGACGAGGCCGTCCTGTGCGTCCAGGACTCCGGGCACGGCATGACGCCCGAGGTGCGCTCGCGGCTGTTCCAGCCCTTCTTCACCACCAAGCCCGCCGGTGAAGGCACGGGCATGGGGCTGGCCGTGGTGCACGGCATCATCACCTCGCACCAGGGACGCATCGACGTGGAGACCTCGCCCCAGACGGGCACGCGCTTCACCGTCCGCCTCCCACGCATCCCTCCGCTCGCCATGCACCTGCCCGGACTGTCAGGCGGAGTCCCCACCCCGCCGAAGTCGCATCCGGACACGGCCTGAGCCCGCACGCGACTGTCCCTCGAGAGCGCCATGTCCTCCTCGCCGCCCGCCTTCGCCAGCCGCTTCGAGCCTCGCTACGTGGAGGACCCGTATCCGCTCTACGAGCGCCTGCGCCACGAGTCTCCCGTCCACTTCAGCGAACAGATGCACCTGTGGGTCGTCTCCCGCTACGAGGACATCAAGGCGGTGGTGCTCAACCCGGACGACTTCCTGTCGGCCAACGCCTTTCGCAACCCCGTGCCGCCCGCGCCGGAGGTGCTCGCGGTGCTGGCGGAGGGCTACCCCCAGGTCCCCGCGCTGGTGGATGACGACCCGCCCAACCACACGCGCATGCGGGTCATCGTCAACAAGGCCCTGGCGCCGCATCGGCTGAGCGCGATGGAGGCGCGGGTGTCCGCGATCGCGACGGAGCTGCTGGACGGCTTCGCCCACGAGGGGAAGGCGGACCTGGTGGAGGCGCTGGGCTACCCGCTGCCCGCGCGCGTGGTCGGCGCCATCATGGGGCTGCCGGACTCGGACGTGACGCGGCTGAAGCAGTGGACGGAGGACCTGGTGGTGATGTCCGCGGGCAACGCGCCCGTGGAGCGCCAGGTGGAGTGCGCCAGGGGGCTCGTCTCCATCCAGAAGTACCTGGCGGAGCACATCGCCGCGCGGCGACGCGCGCCCACCGATGACCTCATCAGCGCGCTCATCGAGGCGCGGTACGAGGACACGCCGCCGTTGAGCGACGTGGAGCTCATCAGCCTCATCTCCATGCTGCACTTCGCCGGGCACGAGACGACGTCGAACCTGCTGGGCAACCTGCTCGTGTGGGTGCTGCGCGCGCCGGAGCGGCTGCGCGAGCTGCGGGACGACCCGGGCCGCATCCCCCGGGCCATCGAGGAGACGCTGCGGCTGGACGCGCCGGTGCAGGGGATGATGCGCACCACGCGCCGCCGGGTGACGCTGGGCGGCGTGGAGGTGCCCGAGGGCGCGCGGCTGCTGGTGCTCTATGCGTCGGGGAACCGGGACGAGACGGTGTTCCACGCGCCCGGCGAGGGGGTGCTCCGCCGTCCGGACGTGGGCAAGCACCTGGGGTTCGGGATGGGCATCCACTATTGCATCGGCGCGCCGCTGGCGCGGATGGAGGTGCGACTGGCGATGGAGCTGCTGTTGAAGCGGCTGCCCGGGCTGCGACTGGCGCCGGGAGAGGCCGTCCGCTACCTGCCCAACTTCCTGCACCGGGGCCCACGGCAGCTGCTCGTCGAGTGGGACCCGGCCTGAGGTGGGTTCAGCGCTTGAGCGCGGCGTCGATGTGCGTGGCGAAGGTGTCGAGCGACTGCGCACCCGTCACGCCGGTGCCGTTGATGAAGAAGGTGGGCGTGCCGACGATGCCGCGGCGCTGGGCCTCCAGTCGGTCGGCCTCCACGTAGTTGTCCCAGGCCTTGGTGTCGAGCGCGCGCTTGAAGCTCGCGAGGTCCAGCCCGAGTGCCTTGGCGTACTTCTCCAGCGAGGCGCGGTCCAGGGCGCCCTGGTTGTCGAAGAGCACGTCGTGCATCTGCCAGAACCTGCCCTGCTCGTGGGCGGCCATGGCGGCGGCGGCGGCGAGCTTCGCGTTCTCGTGGCGGGGCAGCGGCATGTGGCGGAAGACGATGCGGATCTTGTCGCCGTAGCGCTCGCGCAGCCCCTCGACGGTGGACGCGCCGCGCTGGCAGAAGGGACACTGGAAGTCGCTCCACACCTCCACCGTCACCTGGGCGTCGCGGGGCCCCAGCGCGGGGGCCTCCGAGCGCGGGGTGGCGGAGATGAGCTTGGGCTGGGCGCGGGCGGCCTTGGGCTGCTTGTCGCAGTCGGGGGTGGGCTCGTCACCGGCGAGGGCGGGGTTGAGCGAAGAGAACACGACGGCGGCCGCCAGGAGGGCGGGAGCGCGGAGCTTCATGGTGGACCTCTGGAGTGGGATGGATGCGGCACGCCCGGCGTCCTGCCTGGAGGCCTGGCGTGACGAGGGGCGATGCCCTCGCACGCAAGGAGTGACGCGAGCGGCGCGGGAGTTTCAGCGCCGTGTTATTTCCCGCGCACCATGACGACCGAGCGCCTCGATTACGCGGACCCCTTCCTCCATCGATTCACCGCGCGGGTGGTGGGCCACGGCGCGTGGAATGGCGCGCCCTCGGTGGTGCTGGACCGCACGGCCTTCTATCCGGAGGCCGGTGGGCAGATGGGGGACCAGGGCGTGCTCGGGGGACTGCCCGTGCGCGACGTGCAGGTGGACGACGCGGGGGTGGTGCATCACCTGGTGGAGGGCGTGCTGCCCGCGCCCGGTGAGGCGCTGGAGGGCGTGGTGGATTCGGAGCGGCGGCGCGTGCACATGTCGCTGCACACCGGGCAGCACATGTTGTCGCGGGCGCTCTTGGACCTCGCGGGCGCGGCCACGGTGTCGTCGCGATTGGGGGCCACGTGCACCATCGACACGGACCAGGACACGCTGGACGAGCAGCTCGTGGCGAAGGCGGAGGCGCACGTCAACGCCATCATCGACGCGGACCTGCCCATCCGGGCCTTCTTCCCCACGCCGGAGGAGCTGGCGGCGCTGCCGCTGCGGCGTGCGCCCAAGGTGACGGACAACATCCGCGTCATCCAGGTGGGGGACTTCGACGTGTCGCCGTGTGGCGGGACGCACTGCACGCGCACGGGACAGGTGGGGATGGTGCGGGTGCTGGGCGTGGAGCGCTACAAGGGCAAGGGGCGGGTCCTCTTCTCGGCGGGGCCGCGCGCGCGGCGTGAGCTGTGGGAGGAGGCGGGGGTGCTGCGCGCGATGAGCCGGGCGTTCACGTGTGGACCGGCCGAGGTGCCCACGGTGGTGGAGAAGCTGCGGCGTGAGTTGACCGAGGCTCGCGAGGCGTTGGGCGCGGCGCGAGCGCGGCTGGCGGAGCACACGGCCGTGGAGCTGGCGCAGGAGCTGGAGGCGTCGGCGGACAAGCAGGTGGTGGCGGTGCTCGACGGCGCGGGGCTGGAGCAACTGCGCGCGGTGGCGGCGAGGCTCACGTCCCGGCCTCAGGCCGTGGTGTTCCTGGCGGGCCGCGCGCCCGAGGGCCTGGCCGTGCTCATCGCGCGGGGCAGTGCGTCCACGTTCGGCTGCGGCGCGTTCCTGAAGCGGGCGGCGGAGGCCGCGGGAGGACGCGGGGGTGGACGCCCGGAGCACGCCGAGGGACGGCTTCCGGCGAGCACGGATTGGGCGGCGCTCGTGGCGTCCCTGCGGGGCTGAAGCAGGCCCCACCCCACCTCCGGGGCGGACCGTGGGAGCGGAAATCACCCTCCCCCTCCCTGGACATGAGTCTTTTCCACCCGCACCCACCCGCAACGCATCGCGTCACGAATCACTCCACCCGAAGGGATTTCCTCGGACGCGTTCACATCGTACGGAGGGGGCGCTCCACCGGTGGAACGACATGAGAAGATGGGTGTAGGGGTTCGCGCCACGATGGACGACGGGCAGCACCGCCAGTTCGATGCTTTCGCACGCTCGCGACGACCGGGGCTGCTTCGCCTTGCCCGACGCCTGTGCTCCGGGGGTGGAATCGACCCGGAGGACCTGGTGCAAGAGACCCTCGAGCGCGCCTACCGGAACTTCGACCGGCTGGTGGCGGAGAACCCAGGCGCCGTCAGCGTGTGGCTCAGCACCACGCTGAGCAACCGCTTCCTGGACCATTGTCGTCGCAGACGCACCGAGGTCCTGGGGGCCCCCGCGCTGCGTGTGGTGCAGGACACGGAGTCCTCCGGCGAACCCGCCGCCCTGGAGCAGTGGGAGCAGGTCAGCCGCGAGGACTTCCAGCGGGCCATCGACAAGCTGCGGCCTCCCCATCTCCAGGAGGCCTACCGGCTCCACGTGGCGGGACTTCGATACCGGGCCATCGCTCAGCGGCTGGATGCGCCCGAGGGAACGGTGGGACGGTGGCTCAGCGAGGCGCGGCAGGCTCTGCGGGGGCTGCTGACCCCTAGCGCCGCCTCGAGTGAAGGCAGGGCCAGACCATGACCGAGCAGTGCGACAGACTGGAGTCCTTCATCGACGGTGAGCTGGCACCGGCGGACGCGGAGAACTTCCGTCACCACCTGACCGGCTGCACCGCGTGCGAGACACGGATGAAGGAACTGCTCGCGCTCGAGCTCCTCGCCGACGACGCCCTGCACGAACCCGGGGACTCCACACTGGCCTTCGTCCCCCCACCTCCCCAGCTCAAGCGGCGCAGGAACTGGATGATGGTGGTGCCGCTGGCGCTGGCCGCGGGCCTGGCGGCGTGGGTTCTCGTGACGCGGACCGACTCGTCCCCCACTTCCCCCGAGCTGTGGCTGGGGCAGGACCCGGGCCGCACGCTCGAGGCCCGCCTCACCCATCCGGGCGCCGACCGCCATCGCCCCTACGAGGTGATGCGCAGCGGCGGCAATTCGCCCCGCGCGCTGTCTCTGCGCGAGCTGGCGAAGCTGGAGGAGGTCGGTGACGAGCGAGGCATCGCCTCCGCCTACCTGCTGCGCGGAGACCCCGCCCAGGCCGCCGCCTTCCTCGACAAGCTGCCCGCGTCCCCCGACCTGGACTCGGACCGCGCGGCGCTCGCCCTCCAGCGCGGCGCCCACGAAGAGGCCCTCGCCCTGGTGGACCGCGCGCTGAAGGCGAAGCCCGGTCATCCCCAGGCGCTGTGGAACCGCGGCCTCGCGCTCGAGAAGCTGGGCCTGTCCCTGCAAGCCGCCGAGGCCTTCGAGCAGGTGGCCGCGCAGCAGGAGCCGGGTTGGAGCCAGGAGGCCGCCGATCGCGCCGCCGACCTGCGCCGTCAAGAGGACACCCAGCGCAAGGGCTGGAAGGGCACCAAGCAGGACTGCGACCAGATGGTGTCCGGCGGCCCCGTGCTCGCCCAGGCCCAGGTGGAGCAGCACCCCGGCCTGTCCCGCCTGTGCTTCTACGATGCGCTGCGCACCGCCACCTCCCCCGAGCGCGTCGAGTCGCTGCGACCCCTGGCCCGCCAGCTCGACGCCGTGGACGGCGGAACCCACCTGGAGGACGCCCTCCAGCGCGCGGCCCGCTCGGACTTCTCCGCGCGCGCGCCCTTCGTCGCGGACTACGTGCGGCTGACGCGCAACGAGCTGTCCCCGGCGCAGCTCGACACCTTCCTCGTGAAGCTGCGCGAGGCCCGGCAGGACGACCTGCTCCTGGGCGCCCTGCTCTTCCCCAAGGACCTGCGACAGCACGAGCGTGAGTACCGCGAGCTCGCGCTGGCCACGAGAGACCCGTGGTTCGCGCTGCTCGCCGAGGAGCGCCAGGCGCGCGCCGACATCCAGCGCGGACAGATTCCCCAGGCGCGCACGCGGCTGACCGAGGCCCTGCGCACCTGTCCTGACGGCGCGCGCTTCAACTACCGCTGCCTGGAGCTCGAGCGGAACCTGGCCCTCGTGGAGCGGCAGCTCCACCGCCCCGTCGAGTCCCGTGCGCACGGCCTGCTCGCGCTCGCCCGGGCCCGCGCGGGGCACGAGTGGACCAAGGAGTGGCGGCTGCTCCAGGAGCTGGGCCAGGTGGCCCTCTTCCACGGAGACCTGTCGCTGGCGCGCGCCTACCTGGAGGAGAACATCCAGCGGCTGCCCGAGCGCTGCGCGGACCACGAGTCGGCCTACGTCAACCTCGCGCTCGCCTTCCACCGCACGCTCGACTTCAACGGCGCCCGGGAGCAGTTGGACCGCGCCGCGCGCTGCGGCAACCCGCCCTCCCTGGCGCGCGCCTTCGCCATCGCGGACCTGGCCCACACGCAGGCCCGCCGCGCCGAGGACACCGAGGTGCTGACCCGGGGCCTGGAGGCGCTGCGAGCCTCACCGGCCCGACTGGAGACCGCGGGCGAGGGCGCGATGCTGCGCCACATCGAGGGCCGCTTCTTCGTCGAGCAGGACCGCCGTCGGGGGCAGGCGCTGCTGCGTCAGGCCATCGAGGAAGCGGCGCCGCTCGTGGGCTCGGACGTCAACGCCCGCAAGGCGCGCGTGTACAGCTTCACGTCCCTCATCCTCGACGCCTCCCGGCACGAGGAGCTGGAGCGGGCCATGGCCCTCTTCGCCGAGGAGCGCGCCCTGCCCCTGCCCGAGCGCTGCGCGCTGGGCGTCACCGTGGACGACGAGCGCACGGCCCTGGTGGCCCGCGACGCGTCGGGGCGTTGGGTCGGCCACTTCGACAACCAGCGCCGTGAGCGGCTGGAGAGCGTGGAGGGGCTGGTCCCCGAGCGCCTCGCACAGGCCCTGCGCGACTGCCCCCACGTGGACGTGCTCGCGCGGCCGCCGGTGCTCGGCAAGCCGGACCTGCTGCCGCCGGACATCGCCTGGGCCTACCGTGTCGGAGCGACCCCCGACGAGCCCACCGGACAGCCCTCGCGCCGGCTGGTGGTGGCGGACGTGCATGCCCCCGCGGAGCTGCGCCTGCCCTCGCTGCGCGCCTGGCGCCCCTCGGAGGACGAGGACGCGACGCTGGCCACGCTGCGAGGCGCCTCCGCCACGCCGTCGCAGGTGCTGCGGGCGATGCGCGAGGCCACGGAGGTGCAGATTCACGCGCACGGCGTCGTCGACCCGAGCGCCGCGGATGGCTCGCTGCTCGTGCTGTCTCCGGAGGCGCAGGGCGGCCGCTACGCGCTGACGGCGTCGGACCTGCACGGTGAGCGGCTGCAGGGCCGGCCCGTGGTGCTGCTGGCGGCGTGTCATGCCGCGCACAGCAAGGCGTACTTCCATGAAACGTTCGGCCTGCCGGTGGCGTTCGTCGAGTCCGGGGCCCGGGCCGTGCTCGCCGCCACGCAGGAGATTCCCGACGCCGAGGCGTCGGACTTCTTCGAGCCGGTGCTGGCGCGCATTCGCGAGGGGCTGCCCGCGGCCCGCGTCCTTCGCGATGCACGTCAGGACTGGCTCCGCAGTCGGGGAAGCGCCTGGGTCCGCCAGGTGCTCCTCTTCGAGTAGTTGCCTCGTCTCATCCCAGAGTCTCGAAAACCCATGAAGAAAGTCCTCCTGTTGGTCCCCCTGCTGCTCGGCGTCGCGGCGTGCCGCCACATCGAGACGGTTCCGTCGACCGAGCAGATTCAGCGCAAGGCGCCCAAGGGCGCGCTCGTCCGCGTCATCCTCCGCGACCGGGCCAACCCCCAGCGGCTCACCGCCTACGTGGTGGACGTCAGCCGCAACGAAATCGTCGCCCAGTCCAACCGCGACCCGTCCTCGACGCGCGGCGCCCAGGGGGAGACCTCGTCCGAGAAGGCCACCACGGACGGCGACACCTCCGCGATGCAGTCGGGCGGACCGCTCTACGTCGGCGACGTGGAGCTGCTCACCGACTGTGTCCCCCAGACGGACAAGGAGGGCTGCCTGAGCGTCGCCGACCTGCATGACGGAGACCCGGGTGGCGCGTCGGGCGGCGGCGGCGACCCCACGGGCCACCAGCAACTGGTCGAGAAGGTGAAGCGGCTGGCCGCGCTGACCTACTGGTCCACGCTCGAGGTGGGCATCCCGACCGTCAAGCGGACGGCGGCCCCCGGACGCGTGAATCAGTAATCACGTGAGGCGCTGAGGACAGGAGGCTCCGGTGTCGCGAAGGTGCGGCGCCGGGGCCTTCGTCGTTTCAGGCGGACCTGCCACCCTCGGTGGGGACCAGGCCCGAGAGCGTCTCCACGTAGGACGCGGCGACGCGCAGGAAGCGCGCGCCCTTCACGCCGGTGAGGTACTGGCGCTTCATCGCGCGCGTGGCGCCCACGTAGAACATGGCGCGGCGGATGCGCTCGTTCTCCCGCGCGTTGCGCTCCTTCGCGCCGGCCATCCAGTTCTCCACGGTGTCCAGCGCGTCCAGGCCCGCGAAGAAGACGACGGGGCACTCGTGGCCCTTGCAGGAGAACACGGTGGTGGCGCGCACGTGGTCCACGCCGCTGACGCGGAAGTCCGTCACGTCGCGGCCGCCCTTGCCACCGTAGGCGTGCGCGGGCACACCGGCCCGGTTGAGGGCCTCCGTGTACTGCGACGGCATGACGGGCGCGACGACGAGGATGTCGCCGGGGTGCACGCCCTCGTCGCGGATGAGCCGGGCCACCTCCCTGGCCACCTGACGGGCCTCGCTCGCGCCGGAGGCGAAGCCGCGCACCTGGGGCAGCACGCCGCCGCGCTCGGTGGACTGCACGCGGTAGAGGCCCTCCAGCGTCTCCTCGGGAAGCCACAGCAGCCCCTCGCGCGCGAGCTCCCCGGCCTTCATGTACTCGCGCATGCCCGGGTCGCTGGTGCCGTGCTGGCGCAGCGGGTCCAGCACCACGTTGAAGGCCACGTCGAGGATGTCGCGCGTGGCGCGGAAGGTCTCCTTGAGGATGCGGGTGCGGCCCCGGAAGGACAGCCCCTCCGGGAGCTGCTCCTTGAGCGCGTCGATGGGCACCTGGCCGTAGACGTTCTGCGAGTCGTCCATGAACAACTGGAGGCAGCGCACCCCCTTGCCGTCCTGCGACGCGCGCGGGCGGACCAGGGCGTGGAGCATGGCGAGCGCGCGGGCGTCCATGTCCTGGGCCTCGTCGACGAAGACGCCGTCGAAGGACTCGGGCTCCACGCGGCGCAGCGCGCCCACGTGCTTCACCGTCACGCGGGCCCGGAGCGCGCGCACCCGCTCGCGGCCGGCGCGCTGGGCAATCGCCTCCACCAACAACTTCTCCACCAGGGGCGAAAGCGCGCGGTTGAAGAACGAGACGAGCACCTGGGTGTCCTCGTGCTCCAGCAGATAGCGCGCCACCCAGTGGGCCAGGACGAACGTCTTGCCGCTGCCCGCGACGCCGCGCACCAGGTGGTGGCCGTCATCGAAGCGCCGCTCGAAGAGGGACACCTGCTCCTGGGTGAACAGGGGCCGCGTGGGGCGAGAGCCCTCGATTTCCCCGCCGAGGCTGGTGGGCGCGGCGGGGGGCGGTGGCGGCGGCGGGGGTGCCTCGCGCGGCAGGGGCAGCGCCTCCAGTCGGAGCGGCGAGCCGGGGAGGACGCGCAGGCGCGGCAGGAGCGAGAGGAAGCGCTGGGGAATGGTGGCGCCCCGGGCCTCGTCGCGCGAGGCGAGCACCAAGAGATAATCGCGCGCGCGGCTGGCGGCCACGTTGAGCATGGGCACCAGCGTGTGCGGCGGGAAGGGCCGGCCTCCGGCCACGGTGTCCACGAGCACCACGTCGTACTGGGTGCCCTGCTGGCGGTGGATGGTGGAGGCGCTGAACGCGTCGCCCCGGAAGCCCGCGGAGTTGCCGAGCCTGCGCAGGAGCGAGGCCTGCGCGCGATAGGGCGTGACGCACAGGACGCTGAGGCCGGCGCGCACGGCCTCGCGCGCGAGCGACACGGCGAGCTCGGCGGACAGCTCGCGCTGGTAGCCGGAGCCCGTCTCGCCGCGGCCGTGCGTCAGGCGCTTCGCGTCGCGGCTGAGGCCATCGAGCACCACCCAGCCAGCGCGTGTCCCGGCGAACGCGGGCACGGGGGGGGCCTTCTCGGCGCGGGCCTTGACGATGTCACCGTCCTCGAGCGCGCCGCCGTAGCAGAAGTGGCTGACGACGCGGGCGATGTCCGGGTGCATGCGATGCTGGGTGCGCAAGAGCAGCACGTCCGGGCGCGCGGCGTCGCGCACCGCGTCCTCCAGGTGGGACAGGCCGCTGGCGCGCAGCCACTTCTGGGAGCCGCGTCCGGCGCCCTCGGCGGCGCGGCTGACGGGGCCGATCTGCTTGGGGTCTCCGGCGAGCGTCACGCGCTCGGCCAGGGGGGCCATGAGCGCGGTGGCGGCGCGGGTCACCATGCCGGCCTCGTCCACCACGAGTCGCGCGAAGGTGCACTTGCCCTCGAGCTCCGACACCAGTCGCAGGGCGCGGTGGACGGTGAGGACCATGAGGGGACAGTCGCCCTTCTCCGCCTCCTTGAAGGTGGGGTCCTTCATCTTGCCGCGCAGGCCGCGCAGCTCGGCCTGGAGCTTGGCGAGCTCGTGCGCGGGGCCGCCCCGGACGCGCTGGAGGTACAGCTCGCGCTCGCGCTCCTCGATGCTCGCGCGCAGCTTGCCGCCCTTGGTGTCCTCGAGCGTGACGGTGGGCAGCTTCGCCAGGGCGTCGCTGGCGCCGGTGCCGCCGCGGAAGATGCTGCGCGCCAGGGGGCGCAGGGGGATGGGCTGGCGCTCCAGGAGGGCGCTGACGCGCAGGACGAGCTCATCGGCGGCGCGGTTGGTGGGGGCCACCGCGAGGATGCGCTCGTTGGGGAAGGCGCACAGGGCGCGGGCGATGAGGTCGGCGACGGCGGTCGTCTTGCCGGTGCCGGGAGGACCCCAGATGCAGCCCCAGGGCTGGGCCCAGAGGCGGTCGGTCGGGAGGAGCTCGGCGTCCTGGGGACGCGGGGTGGGCGCGGGCTCGTCTCCGCTGGCGCGGCGCAGGGCCTGGTGGAGGGCGGGCTGGCGGTCCTCGTACGCGGAGGCGGCGGTGCAGAGGGCCTCGGCGAAGTCATAGGGCCGATAACACCAGCGGTCCGCGGCGAGGGCGCGGCGGTCCACGTCGTCACCGTGGTCGGGGGCGGCGAAGACGCGGCCGGACTCGAAGTCGAGGTGGACGACGTCTCCGCCGAAGACGCACTCCTCGCCGAGGAAGCCGAGCAGCGAGCCGCCGGACCAGTCCGGGTCCGCCGCGGGCACGGGGACGAGGGACAACACGCCGGGGCCCTGCAGGGAGACCTGACGCGCGTCCTGGAGCAGCTTGGCGCGGTACTGGCTGCGCTCGGAGAGGAGCGCGTCGCTCAGGTCCTCGGGGAGGTATTCGGGAGGACGCCAGGCCTCGCGGCGCTTCCCGGTGGCGACGGCGGCCTGGATGACCTGGCGCTCGGACGCGGTGACATCGGAGGGCGCGGCGACGTCGCGTGCGGGTGGCTCCTCGGGTGAAGGGGCGTCCGGGCGCGGAGCGGGCGGCGTCGGGCGCTGGGGCCTGGCGCGGGAGAGGGCCAGCAGCGGATTGGGCGAGCGCGGGATGTCCTCGGGGACAGTGCGGGAGGACGGAGGTGGGACAGGGGCGTCGTCGTACTCGACGTGAAGCTCTCGGACGGAGTCTTCCTTCTGTGGCGCGGGGCGCCCTTCGGAGACCTCGTTGTGCGTCCGGTGCGTCATGTCGGCGAGCCCCGGGCCCCTCGGCCCAGGCCGGGTACGGGCGCGCGAAGGTAGGGGAGGCGTGGATCCACGTCAATGCAAGCCCCAGGGGCGCGGCTGTGCGCTCACGTACGGCTGGCTCCCAGCAGCCGGCCAGGCATGGGCGTCGACACCAACGACGGATTTCTTCTGAACAGCACCGCGACTTGGGCGTGGCCTCCGGACGAAGTGGGTGAGACCGCGTGCGCTGTCAGCGTCTTCCTGTATTTCTGGGTTGCGCCTGCCTTTGACGGGCCTCTCTCGGGGAACACGCCATGCGGCTTCACTGGGTAGTGCCGCTGCTCCTACTGACGCTCGTCGCCGGTTGCGCGACGAGTCGCGTCGTCCGATTGGACACGGGACAAGCCTCCCTCGTCGTCACTCCTCACGAAGAGTCGGGCGCGGAAGTGAGTGCGGCAGAGCTCGACGACGACGAGTACGAGGAGATCATCACGGAACTGGCTCGGGACGTCCGTCCGTTCCGAAACCCCATGCAGGAGGCCCGTGACTTCTTCGGAGTGCCTGCCCGCAGCGGCGTGTACCGATACGAAAGCCACCCTTCTCGACTCACCCTCCAGCGTCGAGAGGACGCGGACGACCCTCATCTGCTGGAGTCCTATGCCGATGACGAACTGACGCGCGCCTACGGCCAGTGGTGCACTCGAAAGAAGCAATCAGGGGACTGCTTGCGACTCTTGGAGGAGGGCCCCCTGCTGGCCAGCGATGGCAGATACACTTGGGCATTGGCCATCGCGATGGACTCCGTGTGGGATGAGACCGCCGAGGCTCTGGAGGACATGACGGACCCTGGCGCCGTCATGGCCACCCTGACGGCCTCCGTCACGATGTACCTCCTGCTCTGGTCGTTGCCCGAGCCGCTTTCCAAGGGCGTCGCGGCGACCTTGACGGCTCTCGCAATCGCATACCTCGGAGTCGATACGGTGTGGAGCTTGCTGGACGGCTGGTTGACGCTGCTACGAGAAGCGGACCAGGCGACGACATTCTCGCAGCTCAGTGCAGCAGGCGAAGCCTACGGAGAGATCCTGGGTGAGAATGCGGCACGGGTCTTCGTGATGCTGGCAACGGCCGCCATTGGAAACACGGCGGGACTGGCCGCGAAGGCTGGGAGGCTGCCGGGATCCGCGCCCGCGGCACTCGCCGTGGAGGCCCAGGCAGGTTTCCAGTACGCCGCGGCGGGGAGTGTGCAGTCCGTCGCGGTGACGGCAGAGGGGTTCACCCTCGTTCTGGCCCCCAATGCGCTGGCCATGGCGAGCCGCCAGAAAGAGCGCCACCACATCGCCACGAACAAGAACGATGTCTCGGCTGCACGTGGCGGGCCTTGGACGCCGAGATTCCGCGACCTCTTCACCAGGGCCGGAATGGAGCTGAAGGACCCCGAGAACATCGTGGAAGTCGTCGGACACAAGGGCCCGCATCCGCAGCGGTATCATGAGCGCGTCCAGGAGCGACTCCTCGAAGCTTTGGGTAGCTGCCGGAAGGTGGCAGATTGCCGCCAGGCCCTCACGATTGAGCTTCGCAGGCTCGCCAGAGATGCCTCGACTCCAGGAACCGAAATCCACAGGCTCTTGACTCAGCGCAAGTGACACCGTGAGGAAGTCCACCATGCCTCCCCCCTCTCGATACTTCAGGCTCAAAGAGGACGTACGGGCCGGCTCTTGGTACCTGGGTGAACCGTCGCGCGGGCAAGGACAGGAGCTGGAGGACATCCGGGAGTTCACCTCGGGACGGCCCGTTCGAGCAACGAGCAGCCTGAAGCTCTCGGTTCGTGAGCCGGGGCGTCAGCGCGATTTCAGCATGGCCGGCGTCGGCATGACGCCTGTCGTCCACATCAGGGTGGCTACCCTCTTCGCGGAGCAAGCACCTGATGATGTGCAGCTGATACCCGTCCAGCTCAAAGGCTATCCGGACGACTACCAAATCCTCGTAGCGACGAAGACGGTCCGGTGCATCGACGACAAGGCCTCGAGTGAGGTGGAGTTCTGGCTGCCAGAGGATGAGCGACCGGACAAGCTCGGCCAATACCGGAACGTGGTCGACATGAGAATCGACCCCAGGAAGGTGGGCGATACGAAGGTCTTTCGCACCTGGGGATGGAGCGTTGCCCTCATCGTCTCGGAGGACATCAAGGTCGCCATGGAGCGCGCCAAGGTCACCGGAGCCAAGTTCGAGGAAGTCTAGGCGGCCTCCCTCAGCCACCCACCCTCGCCGTGTTTCCCGCTCTCCCACCAAGCAAGGGTGTAGGACCTTCGACCCTCTTGGGTGTACACCCGCGCCCCGCCCTGTTTGCTTCGGGCGCCCGGGGGTGTTTAGGAGAGAAGCCCCCCGCCGACGCCGCCCCACCGCCATGGCCCAGACGACGCGTTACGCCCATCCCTTCCTGCCCATCACCCGCGCCGACATGCAGGCGCGCGGCTGGGAACAGTGCGACATCATCATCGTGACGGGAGACGCGTACGTGGACCACCCGGCGTTCGGCCCGGTGCTCATCGCCCGCTTCCTGGAGGGCCGGGGCTTCAAGGTGGGCCTCATCCCCCAGCCCGACTGGCACTCGGCCGAGCCCTTCAAGGCCCTGGGCCCGCCGCGCATGTTCTTCGGGGTCGCCGCCGGCAACCTCGACTCCATGCTCAACCGGCTCACCGCGCAGAAGAAGAACCGCTCCGCCGACCAGTACAGCCCCGGCGGCCGCACCAACTGCCGGCCCGACCGCGCCACCATCGTCTACGCCCAGCGCTGCCGCGAGGCCTACCCCGACGTCCCCATCATCCTCGGCGGCATCGAGGCCAGCCTCCGCCGCATCGCCCACTTCGACTACTGGAGCGAGAAGGTCCGCCGCTCCATCCTCTTCGACGCCAAGGCCGACCTGCTCGTCTTCGGCATGGGCGAGCGCCCCATCATGGAGGTCGCCGACCGGATGCGCAGCGGCGAGCGCATCCAGGACATCCGCGACGTGCGCGGCACCGCCTACCTCATCAACGACGAGGAGATGCGCGCCCACGAGGCCGACCCCGCCCGCCGCGCCGCCGACCGCAAGACGGTCGTCCTCCCGCCCTACGAGGCCGTCGTCTCCGACAAGCAGGCCTTCGCGGTCATGAGCCGCGACTTCCAGATGGAGACCAACCCCGGCAACGCGCGCCCCCTCGCGCAGCGCCACGGCAACCGCGCCATCTTCATGAACGCCCCCGCCCTCCCGCTCGAGGACGGCGTGGGTGACACCGCCGCCGGCAAGGCCACGGTGGCCATGGACGAGCTGTACGACCTGCCCTTCAACCGCGTCCCCCACCCCATCTACAAGAGCGAGGGCATCCCCGCGTACGAGACGGTGAAGCACTCCATCGTCCTCATGCGCGGCTGCTTCGGCGGCTGCACCTTCTGCTCCATCACCGAGCACGAGGGCCGCGTCATCCAGAGCCGCTCCGCGGAGAGCGTCCTGCGCGAGGTGCGCGCCCTGCGCCGCATGGGTGACTTCCGCGGGACGATTACGGACCTCGGCGGCCCCACCGCCAACATGTACAAGCTCAAGTGCAAGAGCGAGGACATCGAGAAGCGCTGCCGCAAGCTGTCCTGCGTGCACCCGGGCGTGTGCGAGAACCTCCAGACGGACCACGGCCCGCTCATCAGCCTGATGAAGGACGTGCGCGAGGAGGACGGCGTCAAGCACGTCTTCATCGCCAGCGGCGTGCGGTACGACCTGGCCGAGCGCTCCCCCGAGTACGTCAAGGAGCTCGCCGCGCACCACGTGGGCGGCCAGCTCTCCGTGGCGCCCGAGCACGTCTCGCCGCGCGTGCTGGAGAAGATGAAGAAGCCCGGCATCGAGAGCTTCGAGCGCTTCCAGCAGATGTTCGCCTGCGCCAGCGAGGAGGCCGGCAAGGAGCAGTACGACATCCCCTACTTCATCAGCGGACACCCCGGCTCCACCCTGGAGGACATGGTGGACCTGGCGCTGTGGCTGAAGAAGAACGGCAAGCGCCCCCGTCAGGTGCAGGACTTCATCCCCACCCCCATGGCCATGGCGACGGCGATGTACTTCACCGGCATCGACCCGCTGAAGATGGAGCCCGTCTACACGGCCCAGGGTCTGCGTGAGAAGCGCCTCCAGAAGGCCCTGCTCCTCTACTGGAACCCCGAGCACTGGCCCCTGGCCCGCGAGGCCCTGAAGCAGGCGGGCCGCGCGGACCTCATCGGCCGTGGCCCGCACGCGCTCGTCCCGCCGGAGACACCCGCCGAGGCCGCCCGACGTCAGCGCACCGAGGAGCGGGATGGGCGCGAGCTGGACGACGCGCCGCGTGAGCCCCAGGCCCCCGCGCCCCGAGGTCCACGCCGTCCCGGTGGCCCACGCCCCCACGGCTCCAGGGCCCGCTGAGCGAAAAGCGGCCGTCCAGCCGACCGTTTGAATAAACGGCGGTGACGTTCGTCGGGGGGCCACATGCTCCCCTTGATTGCCCTGTTGCTGTTGACCGCGGCGCCGCCGACGCCGCCCCAGGTCACGCCCGAGCCCAAGCCGCCACCGGAACAGCCCAGGCCCCAGTGCATCACCGCCCAGGGGCGCGAGCTGTGCGGCTTCCAGTGCAGGACCAGCGGCTCGAAGGCGGGCTGTGCCCAGACGCCCTATGGGACGTGTCAGGTCCTCCGCGACGAGGTCCACTGCTGGGACCCGCCACGGGTGGCCATCCAGCATCCGCCCCGCACGCCGGTGCGCCCCGAGTGCAAGGCGGTGCGCGGCAAGGTCGACTGCGGTTTCAATTGCCGCATCTTCAATGGCGAGGTGGCGTGCAACTCCACACCCTACGGGCTCTGCGACACGCACTTCGGCAGGCTGGTCTGCTGGGACCCGCCCGACAGCGTCATCCATGAGTACGCGCAGGCCATGCCCGCGGCCCGCTGCCTCAACGCCTCCGAGGCGATTGCGTGCGGCTTCGACTGCAAGGCCAGCCGCACGGAGGTGCGCTGCACCAACACGCCCCGCGGCGTCTGCACGCTGAACGACCAGCGGCTCACCTGCTTCGACCCGCCCTCCCTCCTGCACTGCGACCACAGCAACCCGCCGCCGCCGCCCAACTGACGGCCCCGTCCCAAGCGGAGTGCTCGCCTCCTCGCCCGCGTGGCTACGAATCCCTGGGGCTCCACGCAGTCTCACGACGCGAGACAAAACCGGTGCGTACGCGCGCAGAGCTTGCACGCCCCGGTTGTGGCACCATTGACGTCGCATCCACTCCCGCGATGCGTGTCGTCTCACCATGCGCACCCCGTTTCTGTCTTCGTCGCGCCGACTCGCGAGCTTCGCGTTCATGGGGCTGTGCCTCATGCTTGGCTGCACCCGCGCGCCCCCGCCGCCGCTCGGGCACGCGGCCTACGTGTGGCAGCGGGACTGGAGCCCGTCGCTCGTCGAGTCCCTCACGCGGATGCCCCCGGAGGTGGGCGCGCTGCGCGTGCTCGCGAGGGAGCGCTCCGGCGACACACGCGCCCCCGTCTCCATCGCGGTGGATGTCGCGGCCCTCGCGAGGACGGGGCGCGACGTCGTGGCGGTGATGCGCGTGGATGGCACCGCGCCCCTCGACGGCATCTCCCTGGAGGAGGTCGCCGCCATCGCCCGCGACTGGAAGGCGCGCGGCGTGCGCGTGCGCGGCGTGGAGCTGGACCATGACTGCGCCACCACCGCCCTGCCCGCATACGCGGACTGGCTCGCGCGTGAGCGGCGACTGCTCGGCGAGCTGTCCCTGTCCATCACCGCCTTGCCCACCTGGGCCGGCGCGCCCGAGCTGGAGCGCCTGACATCCATCCCCGACGACGTCGTCGTCCAGGTGCACGCCATCCGCGCCCCCACCCTCTTCACCCCCGAGGAGGCGCGCGGCTTCATCGAGCGCTGGTCCCAGGCCACGCGCAGACCCTTCCACGTCGCGCTGCCCACCTACCGCGTGCGCCTGCGCGATGGCACGCCCCTGGTCTCCGAGCCTCGTGAGGTCTCGCGCTTCCTCACGGAGCTGCGCGCGCGACCGGTGCAGGGCGTCAAGGGGCTCGTGTGGTTCCGCTGGGGCCACGCGGGTGATTCGGAGGCCTGGAGCCCGTCCACGCTGACCGCCGTCCTCCGACAGGAGCCGCTGACGCTCCAGGTGGAGTCCCGGCTGGTGGACGCGGGCGGAGGCACGCTCGACATCGTCCTCGAGAACACCGGCCGCCTGGACGGCGAGGCCCCGGCCCGGCTCACCCTTTCTGGAAACCTGGAGGTCCTCGACGGAGTGGGCGGCTATGCCCCGCGGGGGAGCTCACTCGTGGCGCGCAAGCCTCCCCGCCTGCGCGCCGGCGAGCGACGCGTCGTCGGCTTCGTGCGGGGAAGCGAGGTGTCCCTTGTGGCTCCGTAGCCTGCTGTCCGCCGTGGTCATCCTGGTCGCCCTGACGCCCATCCGCTCCGCGAAGGCCTGTGGCCCCGGCTTCCAGGACCGCCTCCTCGCCGACCGCGCGCTCACGCTCGGCGAGTTGCCCGGTGGGCTCTTCGCGCTGGAGGTCCACCGGCTCCTGCCGAAGCCCTCGGACGCGTTCGCGGTGAACGAGTTCCCCGACGAGCCCCCCGACGCGCGTCAGGGCGCCGGGGCCCGGGAGACCGCGCTGTACGAGGCCGGCGCCAAGGCCTTCACCGCCGGAGACGCCGTGACGGCGCGGGCGCGCTTCCTCGAGGTGCTCGCGCTGCCCGCCGCGGAGCGACGCCGCTTCTCCACCTTCGCCGCGTACATGCTGGGCCGCAACGCGGGCGCCGGCTTCGAGGACGACGCGAAGTACGGCTTCGAGCTCACCCGGCAGCTGGTCCGCGAGGGCTTCGACGACCCGCTGGGCCTCGCGGTCTCCAGCCTGGGCATGCAGGCGCGCGTGCTGCTCCAGCGGGGCGACGACGTGGGCGCCATCCACCTGTACGCGGAGCAGGCCTCGCACGGCAGCGGGAGCGCGGAGGTGTCGCTGCTCTTCGTCGCGCGAGCCCTCGCGCGCAACCCCGAGCGCCTCCAGGTCGCGCTGAAGGACCCGCTGGCGCAGCGGCTCATGACCACCTTCGTGTGGACGCGCGGTCGCGAGTCCGCATGGTCCGAGGAGCCCTCGGCCGGAGGGCTCGGCGCGGTGCTGGACGCGCTGGCCGCGGTGCCGGACGTCGCGGGCGCGGACCGGCTGGCCGCGGGCGCCTGGCGCGCGGGCCGCTTCGACCTGGCCGAGCGCTTCGTCGCCTCCGAGCAGACCCCGCTGGCCTCCTGGGTGAAGGCCAAGCTCGCGCTGCGCCGGGGCGACGCGTCCTCCGCGGAGACGTACCTGGCCGAGGCCGTGCGCGGGCTTCCCGAGCGCGAGTGGTGGCATGACTGGTACCTGGACGACACCAACCGCCCCCTGTGCCGCGCGGAGGGAGAGCGCGGCGTGCTCGCGCTGACGCAGGGCCAGTTCACCCGCGCCGCCGAGCGACTGTGGGCGGGCTGCTCCTGGCCGGACGTCGCCTACGTCGCGGAGCGGACGTTGAGCCTGGAGGAGCTCCAGCGCTTCGCGGCCACCCACCCTCGCACGGAGAAGAGCCACTGCGACCTGGTGCCGGAGTCGGAGCCGGAGTCACCCGACAGCGTCGGGGACGGCAACACGTCGCTCGGGATGCCCGAGCGGCTGCACCTGCTGCTCGCGCGGCGACTCCTGCGAGAGGGCCGGCACGACGAGGCCCTGGAGGCCTTCCGCGGCACCGCGGTGGAGGACGCGGCGCGTCGGTACGTGGAGGCGCTGCGCCGCGCCGACAGCGCGTGGGACGACCTGGACCGGGCCGAGGCGCTCTTCGCGGCGGCCAGGCTCGCGCGCTCCGAGGGCATGCGCCTGCTGGGGACCGAGGCCGCGCCGGACTGGGGCTGGGTCGACGGCAACTACGACGTCTCCCGCTATGACCGGGACGACGAGGAAGGGGACGCCACCGAGGACGAGCAGCGGGCCCGCGCGATGTTCCCCCGCGCGTCGCTCATGGGCGCGGAGGAGCAGCGGCTCTCGGCCCTCCACGGCCCGCCCCTCACCGAGCGATTCCACTACCGGCACGTGGCGGCGCGGCTGGCCCAGCGCGGCGCGGAGCTGCTGCCGCCGCGCACTCAGGCCTACGCGATGATGCTGTGCCACGCCGCGCTCCACGTCGCCAACCGGGACCCGGCGATGTTCGAGCGCCTGTACCTGACGTACATCCGCAACGGCGCGCGCATCGACGACGTGCAGTGGTCCTTCGGGGCGTCGTGCCTGGAGCCGAACTTCGCGAAGGTCCGCGCCGAGCGCCCCTTCTACGCCCAGGCCCTGCCCCAGCGGCACCGGGTCAAGCTGATGGTCGGCGGGGGCATGCTGCTGCCGACGGTGATGGGCTTCGCCTTCTTCCTGCGCCGCAGGCGCCGCGCCCCCTCCGCCTGAACCGGGCACTTCAGCGCGCGCGGAGGATGGCGCGCGCCGGAGCCCCGTCGCCCCCCGCGATTCGCAGCGGCAGACACACCAGCTCGTACGTCCCCTCATGCACCTGGGACAAGTCGAGCCCCTCGATGATGCAGATGCCCGCGTCCAGCAGCGCGCGGTGCGTGGGAACGCCCTCGTCCGGGCTGCCGATGGACAGGTAGTCGATGCCCACCGTGCGCACCCCCAGCTCCGCCAGGTAGCGCGCGCCCTCGAGCGACAGGTACACGAAGTCCGGCTGGAAGGGCTGGGAGGGCCACCGCCGCGCGGAGTTCGCCGTCTTGAAGAGCAGCCGCTCCCCCGGCTGGATTGCGTGCGCCTTCAGCTCCTCCACCTGGATGGCGCGCGCGTCGCGAATCTCCAGCACGCGGGCCACGCCCATCAGCCGGTCGAAGGACAGCGCGTCCACGCCCTCGGCGCCCTTGACGAAGTGCACGGGTGCGTCGACGTGGGTGCCCGAGTGCGCGCCGAAGGACAGGTCCGACACGTTGGCGTCGTCCCCCTTGTCCAAGTCCTGCGAGCGGGTGATGCGCACCTCGGGGTTGTCCGGCCAGTGCACCATGCCGTCGCGCAGCGGCACGGAGATGTCCACCCACGGCGACGCGGGGGCGGAGCGGCTCGTCTCGGCAGCGGTCTCCATGACTCTGAATCCTGGCCATCCCCCGCGCGCTATGCCGACGGCCACGGGGCCCTGGTCCCCTGCTCGCCCCGAGGCCGGACGAGCCGCCACCCGCACCTCGCGAATAACGAGACAGCCGAAGGCGCGAAGGTCCGCGTCGAGCGTCCACGCAGGGACATCCGACCACCTTTTCTCCTCGGGAGGGGTCGGCTAGGGTGCGCCGCCCTTCACGGTTCACAGGAGCACAGAAGATGCCGAGGACGTCCCAGGAGCAGACCCAGGAGCGACACGCGTTCCTGCTCACCCTCTTCCGCCAGCAGCCGGACATCAGCAGCAAGGACGCGCTGGAGTCCTTCAAGACGAAGTTCGGGGCGACCATCAACCTGAAGACCTTCAACCAGCTGCGCGCGGAGGCCGAGGAGGAGGTGGCCGCCGCCGCCCCGGTGGTGGCCGAGGAGCCCGAGGCCGAGGTGGACAGCGCGCCCGAGCCCGCCGTCGATGACGCCGCCCTGCAGCTCAAGGCCGCCGCCAACCCGGAGGCCCTCAACGGCGCCGCCGCCCCGGCCAAGAAGCCGAAGGCCAAGGGCAACGGCCCCAAGAACGTCTTCGTGGACGCGCCCAAGGAGCACCTGACCTTCCTGGAAGGCATCGTGCAGCAGCTCCAGGAGGCGGGCGCCGCCAACGTCCGCATCGACCACTCCACGGACCGCTGGATGGTCCTCGTGGTGGACGCGAAGTAGGCCCCGACGGTCCGGGCTCCCCGTCGAACGTGGGGGCCCGGCGCGTCAGCGACGCAAGAGCTCCAGGGCGCGCTGGAAGTCCTCCGGAAGCGCGGCCTGGACTCGCACCAGCTCCCCGTTCAACGGGCCCGGCAGCTCCAGCTGGAATGCATGGAGCGCCTGTCGGCCCAGGGCCTTCGCCGCGGGGTGCTCGCGGGCGGCCTCGGTGCCGTAGAGCGAGTCCCCCAACACCGGGAAGCCCGCCTCGGAGAGCTGTACGCGAATCTGGTGCGTGCGCCCCGTGTCCAGGTCCACCTCCAGGAGCGCGGCCCCCGCCAAGCGCTCGCGCACCTCGAAGGAGAGCGCCGCCCTGCGCGCGGAGTGCACCCGGGTGGTGAAGCGGCGCGGGTCCTTCGGGTCTCTCGTGTAGGGCCCCTCCAGGCGCCCCTGCTCCGGCGGGTGGCCCAGGACGAGCGTCCGGTAGCGCTTGTCCACCTGCTTCTGCTGGAAGGCACGCAGGAGCGCCGCCGCCGCGGTGTCCGTGCGCGCGAAGGCCAGACACCCGCTGGTCTCCCGGTCCAACCGGTGCACCACGCCGGGCAGCGCCTGTCCCTCCACGTCGAAGGGTGGGCGCTGGCTCGCGAGCAGGTCCACCACGGAGGCCGCGCGCCCCTCGGGCTCCACCACGAGCCCGGGCGGCTTGTCGATGATGACCAGGGCCGCGTCGTCGTGGAGCACCGCCAGCGCGGGCCCCTCGACGGGCGGGCGCGTGGAGGCCTTGGGCTCGGGACGCTCCAGCTCCAGCTCCTCGCCGCCCCACAGCTTGCGCGTGGGCTGACACTTCTTGCCGCGGATGCGCACCCCGCCCGACGCGATGAGGGCGCGGGCGCGCTCCAGCGAGAAGCCGGGCACGTGCTTGGAGACGAAACGGTCCAGCCGCTCTCCCGCGACCTCATGCGGGACGAGGAGTTTCTGCTGCGCCATGTCCACCCCGTCCCTCATGCGCCGCGGGGAGTCAACGCCCACGTGGCGCCACCTACCCCTGGAGTCCCCCGGCGCTCCGCCCGCCGCGCGTGTCACACCCGGAAAGGCTCGCGATGCGACAGGCCGGGTCGCGGCTGACCAGCGAGGCCGATGACTTGTCATTCGTTGACTTTCAGACACGGAGCGTATGACAGTGTTTATCCGGGCTCGAACCAGGCCCGCTCTGAGGGGGAGCTCATGGATTTGACGCACAGTCGCATCGCGACACGTCTCGTCGTTCTCGCAGGATGCCTGTCTTTGCTGCCCGGATGCCCGTGGGTCATCAAGCCCACGCCCAGGCCCAGGAGCATCGAGGAGCAGCGCGAGGTCGTGATGGCGGCCTTCCAGAAGCGCCCGCCTCATGAGGACTTCGTGATGCTGGACCTGGCCGATGACGACCAGTACGAGTACGCGCGCCACCGGCTCCAGGAGGCCGCCGCCGCGCAGGCCACCCAGGGCGGTCAGGACACGCCGGGGCCGACGGTGGCCCGCGACTTCGCGCGCGCGCTGAAGACACTGGAGATCGCCCGGGCCAAGGCGGTGCGGGGAGGCCCGCGCCCCAAGCCCACCGACTGGGACTGCGACCACTTCATCCACGTGAACGACTCGCGCACGTTGGGCGGTGGCAAGGTGCAGCAGGCGGACAAGGCGCAGGACCACCGGCCCTCGTTGATCCTCAACCCCTATGCCACGTGCGCGGGCGGCGCGACGCACGTCTTCACGGACGTGACGGCGTACGACAGTGACTTGTCCGGCAAGAAGCTGACGGTGCTGGCCAAGAGCGCCAACGAGGAGCACAACGACGGCAAGACGTTCGACGACACGGCGGTGTCGGTGCGCCCGTCGATGGCGCCGGAGAGCAAGGTCGTCGTGGAGTCGCTGATGGTGGCGCACAACGACCAGACGGGCGAGGAGCACGTCTCGTTCTCGAGCCTGGACACGACGCTGGCGCCCGAGCCGGTGAGCTTCACGATGGACCACCCCCGCTTCGCGAGCAACGAGCCCCGCTCGAACATCAACCTCACCACGTGCCAGCTGCGCGGCGGCGCGGACTGTGACTACGCCATGGTGACCAACGCCCAGGGCACGCTGGCGCCATACCCCCAGACCCCGGTGGGGCTGGCGCTGCGCAAGACGGGCAACCCCTGGACGGGAGACCCCGCGGCCTACTTCCCGTTCCAGACGGGGCAGACCTTCGACATCACCAACATCTACGTCCCCACGCAGCTCACGTTCGACGCGGGCGCGATGTCACAGCCGTGCACCATCCAGGCGATGAAGAACGGCCCGACGACGACGCGGATGCGCCTCATCAAGACGGACTCGGGCGGCACCTGCACGACGCTCGCGGACCTGTCGGACCTGTTCGCCATCAATGGGAAGACGGCGAGCATCCAGCGGCTGGTCAACCTGTCGCAGAACACCACGGCCAACGGTGGCACGGGCTGCACGATGGAGAAGATCGTCAACGAGCCGGTGGTGATGTCGATGACCCTCTACTCGATGGCGACGTGTGGCGGCGCCGCCGCGGTGCCGCGCCTGACGACCTTCACGAGCACGGCGCTGCCCACCAACCCCTTCAACCTCAACGTGCTCAACAGCTGCATGGCGGAGGGCACGAAGGTGACGCTCGCGGACGGGACGCGGGCGCCCATCGAGACGCTGAAGGTGGGCGACAAGGTCCGCTCCAACGCGAGCGGCCGGGTGCTGACGGTGCAGGACTTCATCTTCGGGCGGGAGCCCAAGCCGCTGGTGCGGCTGCGCGATGACCAGGGCCACGACGTGCGGCTGACGGAGAAGCACCCGGTGCTGCTCACCTCCGGGCTCGTGGTGCCCGCGGACAAGGTCCAGGTGAAGGACCAGGTGCGCACCGAGTCCGGCACGGCCTTCATCACCGCCACCGAGCGCGTGCCGTACGACGGCAAGGTCTACAACCTCAAGCTGGGCACGGCCGAGGAGCTCGAGTCACTCGGCCCCAACGAGCGGACCCTGTTCGCCGATGGCGTGCTCGTGGGCGACGACACCATGCAGCGCGAGCTGACCTCGCCGCGCCGCGCGTCGTCCACGCCGTAGTCCACCCCCGATGTGCTGTGCCGCGCTGGGGGCGCCTCTTCGGCCATGACGGCCGGGTTGTCGCCCTCGGCGCGAGTCCTCGCCGAGCCCGTAAACGCGCTGGGAGCGCGCCTTCGTCCAAACGTGTCGCCCTCGGCGCGAGTCCTCGCCGAGCCCGTAAACGCGCTGGGAGCGCGCCTTCGCTCAAGCGTTTCGCCCTCGGCGTGAGTCCTCGCTGAGTCCGTGAATGCGCTGGGAGCGCGCCTTCGTTCAAGCGTGTCGCCGGAGGCCCAGGGCGCGCGAAGCGGAGGCAGCGGTGCTCCACCTTCGCCAGTGCGCGTCAGCCGAGGGCCGCGATTCGCGCCGCCGCCAGGATGGCCGCCGCGGTGCTCCTTCCCGAAGCCGCCGCGCCCTCCATGTAGCCCTGGGCTTCGTAGAACGAGCTGGTGTGCTCGCCCGCGAAGAACAGGTGGCCCACGGGGGGCGCCTCGTAGCCCGCCAGGCTCGTGAACTGTCCCGGTCCGTAGGCCGTGTAGCTGCCCAGCGTGAAGGGGGAGCTCGGCCAGTGCTCCAGGTGCGCGAGGATGCGCCGGTCCACGCCGCGCTTCACCGCGCTCGCGGTGCCCGGCACCACCCGGTTCATCGCCGCCACGAAGCGCTCGGCCTCCAGCGCCACGTTGCCCGGGTCCATCGCCGCGCCGCGCGCTCCGCTCGCGTAGTCCGTCAGCACCGCGTCCCTCGTCGTGGCCCGGCTCGGGTTCGTCTCCCACGTCGCCTGGTGGTGCATCAGGTCCGAGTACGTGGCGCCGCTGCCCCCGCCCGCGCGCCACACCGGCCCCTGGTAGCCCACCATCATCTTCGCATTGGTGCCGTAGCCCAGCTCCTGGATGACCTTCGTCTTCCAGGGCGGCAGCCCCAGCGAGCCATCCAGCGCCACGCGCCGCAGGAGGGTGAAGGGCACGGCGAGCACCACGACGTCATAGGTCGCGGTGAAGCTCCAGGAGTCCCGCCGCAGCGACAGGGCCAGCGCTCCCGCGGGCGTCCTGCGTACGGACTCCAGTCGCTCGCCCCAGCGGACCTGACCGGGCAGGCGCGCGGCCAGCTCGCGAGGAATCTGCTGATTGCCGCCGAGCAACCGGTAGCGCTCGTCGCTCTCGCCATAGGGCTCGAAGCGGCGACACTGCTCCGTCCCAATCAGGAACAGCAGGTTGAGACAGCTCAGCGTGTCCGCCGTCCGTCCATACTCCGCTTCGTATGCGGCGATGATGGCGGCCGATATCAGGGGCCCCGCGTCGCGGGACTCCAGATAGGTCATCAGGTCCATCACGTCGAAGGTGCGGTCCACGGGCGTATGTCGCGCGGCCGTGGGCGCGTCGGAGAGCCGTGACAGGTCCTGGCGGATGGCGGCGATGAGCGGGCAGTACTCCGCCAGGATGGCGGACTCCGCGTACCGCTGCCCTCCGAAGAAGTACGTCACCTCACCGTGGAACCGCGCGAGGTCCTCTCGCTCCAGATGGAACTGGCGCGCGTAGCCCAGCATCGTCGTGTGTCCGGAGTCGATGAACTCCCCACCCCGCTCCACGACCTGTCCCGGGAACGTGACGGGTCCGCCGAACGCGCCGCCCATCGAGTACACCCGGCCACCGGTGCGCTCACTCGCCTCGTGCACCGTGGCGATGACGCCCGCGCGCCGCAGCTCGTAGGCACACGCGAGCCCGGCGAGCCCCGCGCCGACGATTCCCACCCGCGGCGATGAGAGCGCATTCGCCTCCCGCGCCCGCGCGCTCCCGACGGCGAGCCCCAGCCCCAGGACCGTCAGCCCCTTCAACACGGAGCGGCGGTCCACGCCGCGCCGGGCCTCGGACGGACGGGTGACCTCGCGTCGCGTGATGGAAGCGGCGAGTGCCTTCCGGGTGGTCTGGCGGAACGAATCGAAGAGCGCGGTGCGGGGCATGCGGGGCTCCAGGAGGTGCGAGGACGACTGCCCTCTCCTTCCGGAGCCCGCCTTCTGGCGCAGCGCCGACCTCCGGCGTGCCCTTCACCGGACATCCCGAATGTGAAGCAGCGCGCCCTTTTCCGACGCGCCCAACCCCGCTAAAGCCGCCCGCACGCGGACAGCCTCATGCCCAGGGGACCCATGCTTTGCAGAATCGCCGACCGCCAGGTGCCTTGTTCGTGGCTGTACTTCCGCGAATTCGACGACGGGCGCGGGAGGACGACGAGGACATCCTGCGGTTGCGAGCACTCGGGTGGCCGCCCCTGACCGGGTTGGTCGAGCGGCACGCCCACGTCCTGGAGACCTTCATCTCCAGACACATCGGTTACGACGTCATCCAGTGCCTGTTCCCGCCCACGGCGGGAGCGAGTCCCCGCTACCTGATTGACAGTGTCGAGCGCGCTCGCATCGCTGCCCAGGTCATCACCCTGAGGGGCCAGGCCATCGCCATCCCCCGCGCGACAGCCACGTCCTCATGACCCGGCGTGGCTCGCGCGCCCCACCCCGCGTCGGCCCTCCGCGTTGCGCCAGCCCGTGTCGCGGTGAGGTCGTCCACCGTTGAGCCGGTGCTTCGACTTGCGCCGAAGGAAGCTGCTCGCATCCGCGCGGCGGTAACAGGTGAGGAGGCGCTCGTCGTCGCTCACCAACACAATCCAGCCACGCGCCTGCCGCGCGAGAGACGAGTCGCGCAGGGCCCGCGAGAGGTCTCGCTCCAGCACCGTGACGTGCGTCGCCCCCGCCGCGCGGACCCGCAGGCCGTAGTCGAGGATGAAGTCCAGGACCTCCTGACGCAGCATCCCGCGCGCGCTGTGCTCCAGGAACGTGAAGGTGGGGAGAGTCGGGCGGGAACTGGACGGGCGACACCGGGCCATGGGGCTTCCTCCTGTTGCCTCCCCTCCTCTTCACATGCCGTTCCAAGCCACCCCCTACGAGATTCCAGGGGGTTGCGGGCTCAACGCCCGGGCCGCGCGAGACATTTCGTCAATGCGCCGCCGCCCGCGTGACAGCGCGACGCACGCCCCTCCGTCACTCCGGCGGAATCAGCACCGCAGGCTCCACTGTGCTCCCGCGCCGCCAGGACTCCCACCCACGAAGCAGTCGCGGATACAGCGCGCGGAAGGCGACGAACCACACGACGCCCGCGAGCAGGTCGACCGCGTAGTGGTAGCGCAGCACCAGCGTGGAGACGAAGAGCAACACCGCCACCGGCAACATCCCCCGGAAGCGCCACGGATGCGCGAGCCTGTCGTGCGCGAGCAACACCAGCGTGATGTACACGTGCAGGCTCGGGAACAGGTCGTAGGTGGACGAGCCATGGGCCACGACGGCCGCGTTCAGCCAGGTCACCCACCCTCCCTCCACGGGCACGGTGAACAGCTCGGGATACGCCGCCACCGGTCCCACCGCGGGCACCAGGTAGTAGCCCACGAGCCCCGGCACGTAGGCGGAGAAGACCTGACCGAAGAACGCCTCCGCGCGCTCCCGCGAGCCCACCACCGCCCACGCCATGGCCAGGTGCAGGTAGACGTGGAACGACAGGTAGCTCGCGCTGAACACGTCGTTCACGGCCGGCGAGCTCCAGCGCTGCAGCCACACCGACGGCGTGCTCCCACCGAACACCCACGCGTCCAGGCCGAACAACACGGCATCCCTCGTCGGAAGCCCGAGCGCCGGGAGGGTGTCCTTCACCGACGCATAGAAGAAGAACGTCGCCGCATAGGCGCACAGCAATCGGACGCGGAAGGCGTGTCCCCAGCGCTCCAGACGCGCGAGCCCCACCACCGCGAGGATGAACAGGAGCGTCGCGCCGAGCACCTGGAGGAAGACCGCCGAGCCCGCTCCCGCGACGACGAGGAGCCCACACGACAGCACGACCCCGAAGCCCGCGAGCAACCCCTCGTGCAGGAAGGGACGCTCAGACATCCGGGGACGCGGCGCGCCGGGCCTCGCGCATCAGCGAGCCACTCAGCACGCCGCGGACGAACGAGAAGTACGACGGGATGAAGGGCGCGCCCTGCGCGACGAGCCCGGCCCGCAGGGACTGGTGCAGCGCGGGCAGGTTGTACCAGGGCACCCGCGGATACAGGTGATGCTCCAGGTGGTAGTTCTCGTTGCACATGAAGAAGCGCGTCACCGGATTGGAGAGGATGGTCCGCGAGCCCCGGACCGGATGCGTATTCTCCGTCAGGAAGGTGTGCTGGCTCATGCCCCGGATGTTGACCAGCGTGTTGATGATGACCATGGGCAGCACCCACGCATGCAGCAACACCTGCCACGGCACGAAGCGCGCCGCGAGAACACCCGCCACGAGCACCACGGCGACCTCGAACGCAATCCATCGCCGCTCGGACGGCGTGCCGTGCTTGAAGCCCAGGATGGGAATCATCGTGATGTACGCGGGATAGCCGAGCAGCAGCCGGCCCAGGTGCATCGCCAGCTCCAGCCAACGCCGCCCCGTGTAGTTCGCGTAGTGGTCGGGGTCCAGGCCACCACCCAAATCGCGGTGGTGCCGCAGGTGCAACACCTTGTAGGCCGCGAAGTTCTGGAGCACGGGCCAGGCACACAGCATCCCGCCCAGTCGATTCAGCCAGGGCCGCGAGGACAACCCACCATGCACCGCCTCGTGGGTGAACAGGCTGATGCCGTGCAGCGCGGCGGCCGAGACCAGGTAGAGCGGCAGCCGGGCGAGCCAGCTCGCCACCGAGTCACCGTCCCTCGCCAGCAGGACGACGAGCCACGCAGACACGCCCTGGAGCAGGAGGAACAGGACGAGCCGGGGCAGATGACGGGCGTCGACCCGCTCCAGCTCGCGCAGGGACTCGGGGGACAGCACTGCGGAGGGCGTGGGCATGGCGCGTCCTGATGACTTACAATCCCGCTCCGAGTCGAAGCAACCCTCGCCCCCCCACCCGGCCTTGAGCGCACCTCTCCCTCGTCTGAAGTTCGCCGTCGTCCGCGAAGACCCGGCGCTGGAGCAGGCGCTCATCGAGCACACCCGGGCCCGCGCGCTCCTCACCGTCGCCTCCGGCGGCTGCACCCTGCTGACGCTGGCGAAGGACAACCCCACGCTCGAGCTGGTGGGCTTCGACTTCAACCCGAGGCAGTTGGAGCACGTGAAGGAGAAGGCGCGCTGCCTGGGCACCGCCGCGCCCCAGCACTTCAACGTGCTCTCCAACGACGCCGCGGGGCTGAATCAGCGCGGCGAGTTCGAGGGGCTGTTCCGCACGCTGCGCCTCTTCGTGGAGGAGTTCGTCGCGCCCCGCCGCGAGCTCAACACGTTCTTCGACCCCGGCGTCCCCGAGTCGGAGCGCGAAGCCTTGCGCGCCGGCTGGTTCGCGTCGCACTACTGGCCCGTGGCCTTCCAGCTCGCGTTCGCCGACCCGCTCCTGCACGCCATGTTCGGCCCCGCGGCCACCCAGCACGCCCGCCCCGGCTCCTATCCCGGCTACTTCCAGGCGCTGTTCGAGCGGGGCCTGCGACGCGAGGACGCCTGCCGCAATCCGTATCTGCAGCACGTGCTGCTCGGCGCCTACCGCCCCGGCGACGCGCCCGGCTACCTGCGCGCCACCGCGCCGCTCCAGGTCTGCCTGGTGCAAGGCTCGCTACCGGACGTGCCCGACCTGGGCCGCTTCGACGTCATCTCCCTGTCCAACATCTTCGACTGGTCCGATGACACGCTCGTCGAAGCGTGGGCCACGCTGCTGTCGCGGAAGGCCCGCCCCGGCTGCGCCGTGCTGCTGCGCCAGCTCAACAACCAACGCGACCTGAGGCGCTTCTTCGCCCCTGCCTTCGAGTTCGACGACGCGCTCGGCGCGCGGCTCCAGGCCCAGGACCGCAGCCTGTTCTACGAGCGCGTCGAGGTCGGCTTCCGACGGACGTCGGGCACATGAGCGGCATCCGCTACGTGGTGCTCCGGCCCGACACGCTCGGGCCCTATGTCGAGCGGCTGCGAAGGCTGGAGCGCGGAATCGAGTACCCCATCGCCGACGGCGCCGACCACTTCTTCATCGACCACGGCCCCGAGTACCACCCCTTCTTCTCGTCCATGGGGGAGGCGTACTTCCTGCTCGCCCTGCGCGGCGAGGAGTTGCTCGGCTCGGTGACGGGAGTCCTGCGGCAGGTCCACCGGGGCCCCCGCGCCCTGCCCGGGTTCTACATCTGCGACCTCAAGGTCGCGCCCCACGCGCGCGGCTCGGGGCTGGCCCGAGGACTCATCCTCCGGGGGCTCACCCACCTGTTCCGAATCCCCGCCCTGCGCGGCATCCGGTTCCTCTACGGCGCCGCCATGCGAGGCGCGCGGGGCGACGTCATGCGCACCGCGCGCGGCTGGAACCCGCTGCGGATGGGACGCCCCCAGAGCCGGCTCGCGCTCTACTTCACGCCGCCCGCGCGCCTGGCCACGTTGGAACTGGCGGACGCGCCCGGGTGTCCACGGGGTGAAGGGCTGGTGCTCGGCCCCGCGCCAACCCGCCGGCTCGAGGGCGCGGGGTGGTGCACCACCTCCGGGAGCAAGGACCTCCAGTTGATGTCGACGCAAGCCCCCTGGCCGCTCGTGCACCTGGCCGCGCCGCCCTCGGCGTGGACCCGGGGATGGGGGCACTACCTCAAGACCTGTGGCGAGGAGCTCACCGCGCACAGCCCCCAGTCGCTCGCCTGCTTCGTCATCGACGAGCGTCTGGAGGACCACGTCCGCTGGCTGCGAGGACAAGGGGTCTCCCCTGACGCGGCGTGTACCGTCTACTCTCTCGACCTCACCCGACTTAAAGGGTCCCCGGCATGGGTGCACCTTCCCTCCTCCGAAATCTGAACCTGCGCCACCACGTCGGCGCGCTGAAGGCCGAGTGGAACGCGCGGGAGTCTTCCGCGTACCTGCGCGCGCTGCGGGACGGCACCTTCGAGCGAGGGGACTTCGTCGAGACGCAGCGTCAGTTCTTCGCGGCGGTGGCGCACTTCACGCGGCCCATGGCCGTGCTCGCCAGCCGGCTTCCCCGTCCCGAGCTGCGCCTGCCGCTGGTGGAGAACGTCTTCGACGAGCACGGCCGGGGCACGCTCTCCCACGGCCATGAGCACACGTTCCGCCTGTTGCTCGAGCGACTCGGGGCCTCGCTCGACGGGCTCCACGACGACACGTCCTGGCCGGAGGTGCGCAAGTTCAACGTCGCGCTGACGGGCATCGCCGCCTTCGAGTCCACGCACACCGGGCTCGCGGTGTTCGGCATCATCGAGGACCTGTTCAGCGGCATCTCCCTGGAGCTGGGGCAGGGCATCGTGGCGCGCGGGTGGCTCGCGGCGGACCAGGTGGTGCACTACCCCACGCACGCGACGCTCGACGAGGAGCACGCGGACGGGTTCTACCGCCAGCTCGACGCGCCCTTCGCGAGCGACGCCTCGGCCCGGCGGGACATCCAGCAGGGGCTCCTGCTCGGAGGACACCTCTTCCTCGGCATCTACGACGACCTCCACCGCGCCCGCCGTCGTCGGACGTGAGTCCGCCCCTTCAGGCCGCGGAGTCACGGACCGCCGAGGGCACCGGCACACGGGCGTGGCGCTCCAGCTCCACCGCGCAGTGCGCGGAGAACACGCTCACCTCCTCCGGATGCGCCCTCGCCAGGGCCCGCAGGCGCGCCTGGTTCTCGAGGCGCGCGGCGTTGTCCGTGGAGCGCAGGCGCTGGAAGAGCGCCAGTCCCCAGGGGCTGCTCGGCGACACGGGGTGCATCTCCTTGTGGCTGAAGTACGCATCCCCCGCGTGGAGCAGCCAGCGTCCCTCCGTCTTCACGGCGACACCGCAGTGTCCCTCCGAGTGCCCCAGCAGCGGCACCAGCAGCAGCTCCGTGTCCAGCTCCGGAACCACGCGCACCGAGGCGAAGCCGAACCAGCGCTCGCCCTCGACGTCATACGGCCGCCACAGCGGCTGGTGGGCCCACTGCGCGGCGCGGTAGCCGAACTTCGCGCTGCGCCCCACCGGGGCCATGGCCGCGGCGTGCTCGTCCCGGAAGACATGCACCTTCGCGCGAGGGAAGTCCGCGAGCCCGCCGACGTGGTCCAGGTCCAGGTGCGTGGGGATGATGTGCCGCACGTCCTCGCGCCGGAAGCCCAGCCGCTCCACCTGCGCCACCGCCGTCTCGTCCCGCGACAGCCGGGGTGCGTTGCGGCGGAGGAAGCGCTGGCCCAGCCGGCGCGGGTCCTGGATGTCCGCGAGCCCCAGGCCCGTGTCGACCAGCACCAGGCCGTCGTTCGACTCGATGAGCAGGCAATGGCAGACCAGGCGCGCGCGGGTGAACAGGCCCCCCTCGCCCAGGACGAAGCGCGCGCTGGCGGGGCACAGGGTGCCGCAGTTGAGGTGATGGACTCGCATCGGGACACACTCCTCGAAGGGAACGGCGAGAGGTGTCCCCAAGGTAGGGAGGGCACGTGGAGGGCGATTGGAGAAATCGGCCATCCGCGCCCCCGTGGATTGAATCCCCGAGCACCGTGCCGCATGCTCTGCGGGTGGCTTCCCCGTCGCTCCAGGTCGCTCCCCGAGGGCTGCTCGCGAGCTTCGTGCGCGGCCTCCGCGCCGTCCCCCGTGGCGAGCAGGCACCGGGCTATGTCCGCCTCCCCGATGGAGAGTCCGAGCTCATCGTCCGGCTTGGCGACACCCGCGGCGACGCGTACGTCATCGGCACCCGGCTGAAGCCCCTGCAGAAGGGCGGCGCGGAGGTGCCACCCCTGGCCATCGCCGTGCGCTTCAAGGTCGCGGGGGCCTATCCGTTCTTCGGCGTCCCCATGGGAGAGCTCACCAACCGCGTCATCCCCCTCGACACGCTGTGGGGCCCGGCGGGGGGATGGCTTCGCGAACGGCTGCACGAGCGCCCGGGCCTGGAGGCGAAGCTCGGCGTGCTCCAGGAGACGCTCGAGGCGCGCCTGCGCGGAGGCGACGTGTTCGAGCCGCCCTCCGCCCACGTCGTGCGCCGCGCCGTGCGCGTCCTCTCCCAGGCGCGCGAGCTGCCCCGCGTGGACGCCCTGGCGAAATCCCTGGGCGTCAGCGAGCGACAGCTCCGCCGGGCCTTCGAGGACGTGGTGGGCCTGGGCCCCAAGGCCTACGCGCGCGTGGTGCGCCTGCAGCGCGCCCTCCGGGCCTCGCGGCGGATGACGTCGCCGGACTGGGGCGCCATCGCCGCGGCGACGGGCTACTACGACCAGGCCCACCTCATCTCCGACTTCCGCGGCCTGACAGGACACACCCCCAAGGCCCTGCTGCGACGCTCGCCCCCTTGGCCGTGAAGGCCGGGTTGGGCTAGCAGGAGGCCATGCCCCTCCTCGCCCTCGTCCGTCATGGCCAGTCCCTATGGAACCACGAGAACCGCTTCACGGGCTTCGTGGACGTGCCCCTCACCGAGAAGGGCCGCGAGGAGGCGCGCTCCGCCGCGCGCTCGCTCCAGGGACTCACCTTCGACGTCGCCTACACGTCCGGGCTCACCCGCGCCCAGGAGACGCTGGCGCTCATCCTGGAGGCCCTGGGCCAGCGCCCCCCCATCATCCGCGACGCGGCCCTCAACGAGCGCAACTATGGCGACCTGCAGGGCCTCAACAAGGCGGACGCGGCCCAGCGCTTCGGAGAGGCCCAGGTGAAGCTCTGGCGGCGCTCCTACGACGTGCCGCCCCCCAACGGAGAGTCCCTGGAGATGACCGCCCGCCGGGTGCTGCCCTTCTACGAGCGCGCCATCGGCGGCGACCTGCGCCTGGGCAAGAACGTCCTCGTCGTCGCGCACGGCAACTCCAACCGCTCCCTGGTCATGAAGCTGGACCAGCTCACCGGCGAGCAGGTGGTGGGGCTGGAGCTGGCGACCGGGGTTCCCCTCCTCTACGAGCTGTCCCCCGAGGGAACGGTGCTGTCCAAACGAAACCCCTCTCCCTGAGGGTGGGGGCCTTGTCGACAGGGCGGAATGAATGCGAAGAGGGACGGCTCGTCCGAGATGTTGAGTACACGAACAAGGAAGCCCCGATGAAGGCCCTCGCGCTCGCAGTCGCCCTGCTGTCCGCCTCCACCTCCTTCGCGCAAGACGCGGCCGCCGAGAAGTTCCGTCCGCCCCCGCCGGGCCGGCCGATGCCGCAGCCCCAGCCGCAGCCGCAGCCGCCGAACTACCCGCCGCGCCACAACCCGGGGCAGAACTACCCGCCGCAGAACCCCACGGGCACGCTGGTGGTGGTGGGCCGCGAGGAGCTGGCGCAGCGGCTGGCGCGCCTGGAGAAGCTCCTCGAGGACATCGAGGACCGGGCCGACCGTGACACCCGCGCCAAGGTGCGCAAGGCGCAGGACGTGCTCGACGGCGTGGCCCGCCATGTCGAGGAGGCCCCGCTGCTCGCCACGGTGATGCCGCGCCCGCCGCCCCCGCCGCCGGAGCCGATGGTCCGGCCGATGAGCGACAGCGCCTTCCAGCGCTGGTACGACGCCATCTCGCGGGAGACCTTCACCGACGACAAGCTGCGCGTGCTCTCCATGGGCCTCCAGGACAACTACCTGCTGGTCTCCCAGGTGCTGCGGCTGATGGAGCGCATGCAGTTCAGCGACGACAAGCTCAACGTCCTGCGCATCGTGAAGCCGCGCATCCTCGACACGGAGAACAACTACCTGCTCTTCAACGCCTTCACGTTCTCCACCGAGAAGAAGCGCGCCCAGGACATCCTGTCCGCGCGCTGAGCCGAAGCATCCAAGAGGCACCGGGGCGTCGCGGGGAATCCCACCGCGGCGCCCCTCGTCTTTCTAGGGCCGCGTGAGCAGCTCCAGCAGCGCCTTCGCCTCCGGGGAGCCCACCTCGCCGTGCACGGCGGCGAGCACCCGCCCCTGCTCGTCCAGCGCGAAGGCATGGGGCATGCGACTGGACGGCAGCGACAGCCGCTTGCCCATGTCTCCATTCTTGTCGAGCCAGGTGTCGGACCAGGCCGCCTCGGGGACCTTCTTCCGGGCCTTCTCGCGCACCGTCCCCAGGCCCACGAAGAAGGGCAGCTTGAAGGAGAGCAGCGAGGCGCGGTGGACCGAGTCGGGGACGCCAAGCGCGGCGGCCTCGTCGAACCAGCGCCGCATCGCCTCGCCGCCGTCCTTGTCGGTGAGCACCACCAGCAGCGTGCGCCGGCCGCGCCACTCCTGACTGCTGTGCCTCTCACCCCGCAGGTCCTCGGCGGAGAACGCCGGCACCACCTCGCCCTTCTTCAGCGCGGCGCCCGCCAGCGTCGCGGCCAGGAGCGCGCCCACGAGGCACGCGCCCTTCAGGCCCCGTCGAACCGTCCTTCGCTCCAGGCCCGCCATGCCCACCTCCCCATCGCGCGCGAGGGCGCCAGGAAGAGGTGGTCATTGCCCGGCGAGCACGCCAGGGGAGCGGACGCCCGCGAGGCCCGCCTGCCCGCCCTCCTACACGGTCCGGGAGAAGCGCGGTCGCTCGGCCCGGGCGAGCCGGGCATCGAACACCATGGCCACGTTGCGCACGAACAGCCGCCCCAGCGAGGTCAGCTCCAGCTGGGAGCCCGAGCGCACCAGCAGCCCGTCCTCCTCGAACGTCCGGAGGCGCTCCAGCTCCGGCGCGAAGTCGCGCACGCCCTCTTCGCCCAGGTCCACCCACGCGTTGCACATCAGCTGGGTGATGACCGCGCGGCGCTTGCGGTCGTCCTCGGTCAACAAGAGCCCGCGCTCCGTGGCCAGTCGGCCGTGGGAGATGCGCTCGTAGTAGGCGGGCAGCGCACGGACGTTCTGCGCATACGCGCCCGCCACGTCGCTGATGCCCGTGCTGCCCAGCGCCACCACGTCCGAGGCGGCCTTCACCGTGTAGCCCTGGAAGTTGCGCCCCAACCGGCGCTCGGAGAGGGCGCGCGCCAGCTCGTCCTCGGGCACCGCGAAGTGGTCCATGCCGATGGCCCGGTAGCCCGCGCCCACGAAGCCCGCGTAGGCCGCGCGGAACAGCTCCATCTTCACCTCCGCGCTGGGGAGCGCGTCCGCGGGCATCCGCTTCTGGTGCTTGAGCACGTCCGGCATGAAGGCGAAGGAGTAGACGGCCAGCCGGTCCGGACGCATCGCCAGCACCGTCTCCAGCGTGCGCGCCCAGCCCTCCGGCTCCTGGTACGGCAGGCCGTAGATGAGGTCGAAGTTCACGCCGGTGAAGCCCAGCTCCCGCGCGTGGTCCAGCAGCGCCCGCGTGCGCTCGGGTGTCTGCAGCCGGTTCGTCACCTCCTGCACGCGCGGGTCGAAGTCCTGCAGTCCCATGGACAGCCGGTTGAAGCCGAGCTGCCGGAGCAGCGACACCTGGCTCGACGTCGTCACGGACGGGTGCACCTCGATGGCGACCTCCGCGTCCGGAAGGAGCGTGAAGCGGCGCATCAGCTCCGTCCACAGCCGCTCCAGCTGCTGCTCGGTGAGGAACGTGGGCGTGCCGCCGCCCCAGTGGATCTGCGACAGCGCGCGACGGGGGCCCAGCTGCTCGGCCACCAGGTACAGCTCCATCACCAGGTGGTCCAGGTACCGGTCCGCCGCGCTCGAGTCCTTGCTGATGACCACGTTGCAGCCGCAGTACCAGCACAGGCTGTGGCAGAACGGCAGGTGGACATACAGCGACAGGGGCGAGGCTTCGTCCTGCGCTCCGGCGACCCGCAGCCGGGCCTCCAGCGCCTCCGGCCCGAAGTCCGGTCGCCACTCCGGCGCGGTGGGATAGCTGGTGTAGCGCGGCCCGGAGACGTTGTACCGGCCCAGCAGCTCCGGCGACGGACGGGGGACTCCTGGAAGCATGTCCATGCCCCTCGTCCCAATCCAAGGCGCGTGCCACGTCGCGCGCCCGCAGAACGGAGGGCCCCGCGCACAATCCGCGGAGGCCCCCGGGTGACGCGCACGATTTTCGTCCGCCGCCTCAGCGGGCCTTGGACGGCGGTCCCAGGAAGCGCGCCTCCATCCGCTTCACCTCGCCCGACGCGGAGTCGGCCACCTCGACGATGAAGTTGAACGGCACCTCGGTGCTGCCCTGGGGCGCCAGGATGAACAGCGGCACCCGGAAGCTCTCCAGCGAGCCGAGCTTCACCTGCGACTGCGGAATCACGCCCCGCGCGGACGGCGGCGCCTGGATGGACAGCGTGAAGGTGGTGGGCTCCGGGTTCTTGTTCACCAGGTGCAGCTCGAACTGGTTGCGCACCTGCCCCTCCTCGACGAGGTAGGGCATGCCCTGGAAGCGCAGCAGGTTCGCCTCGAACGGCACACGGCGGGCGAGCGTCCACACCAGGCCCACCACGGAGGCGACGAACAGGAGGCCATACAGCGCGAGCCGGGGGCGCAGGATGCGGCGGGGCTCGCCCGCAAGGCCCTTGAGCGAGTCGTAGCGGATGAGCCCGCGCGGCCGGCCAACCCGGTCCATCACCTCATCGCACGCGTCGATGCACTGCGCGCACGCCAGACACTCCATCTGCAGGCCGTGGCGGATGTCGATGCCCGTGGGGCACGCGGTGACGCACTTGCGGCAGTCCACGCAGTCGCCCCGGGGCGGCGCGGCGTGCGCGGGGAGCACCTTCACCATCCGCCCCCGGGGTTCGCCCCGCCGCGTGTCATAGCCGACGATGAGCGAGTCCCGGTCCTGCATCGCCGACTGGAGCCGGCCGTAGGGGCACACCACGACGCAGAGCTGCTCGCGGAACCACGCGAAGTTGAAGTACAGCGCGCCGGTGACGGCCATGGCCCAGGTGAAGGCCACCGGGGACGTGGCCGGGCCGCTGGACACCATGGACACCAGCCCGCCCGCGGACACGAAGAGGCTGAGCGCCGCGTGCGCGACGAGGAGCGACACGCCCACGTAGGCCCCGTGCTTCGCCGTCGCGCGCGCCACGCGCAGAGGCGTCCACGGCGAGGTCTCCTGCTTGAGCCGTCGCTCGCGGGGCCCGTCGAAGAGCCGCTCGATGGGACGGTAGAGGCCCTCCAGGAACACCGTCTGCGGACACGCCCAGCCGCACCACGCGCGGCCCAGCCACGCGGTGACGAACAGCAGGCCGAACCCCAGCGTCGTGCCCAGGAAGAGCACGCGCCAGAAGTCCTGCGCGTTGTACGTGGCGCCGAACAGGTAGAAGCGCCGCGCCGCCACATCCAGGTGGACGGCGGGATGGCCCCCCACGTCCACCAGGGGGAGCGCCACGTAGATGCCGAGCAGCACCGCGAACATCACCCGCCTGCGCGTGATGAAGCGCCCGCTCACGTCCGAGGGATGGATGGCCTTGCGCGAGCCATCCGCGTGGATGGATGACAACTGGTCGATGCGCGGAGGGCCGTCTCGTTGAGGTGCTGTCGCCATGGCATGGGTTCCTGGTGGAGCGCGAGGACTACGGCGTCTCCGGCTCGCCCTGAGGGGCCTTCCCCCCCGGTGCGTTCGTGCCCTTGAGCGTCAGCAGGTACGCGGTGACGGCCTTGACGCGCTCGGCCCCCAGCGTGCGCTCCCACGCGGGCATGCCCTTGGCCACGGCGCCGTCGGCCACCACCTTGTGGATGGCCATGGGCGAGCCGCCGTGCAGCCAGAAGCCGTCCGTGAGGTTGGGGCCGATGAGCCCCTGCCCCTGCGCGCCGTGGCACGCGGCGCAGTTGGCCTGGAACACGCCCTTGCCATTCTCCAGCGACGTCGGGTCCTTCACCAGCGCCAGCAGCAGCTCATCGGAGGCGGGCGTGTTGCTCGCCATGCGCTGGGCATGCTCGGCGGACTCGGCGGCGTACTCGCCCAGCTGGCCGGGGCTCACCTCGGCGACGTGGTACCAGAACCAGTACCCCGCGCCGAAGACGAGCGTGGTCCACAGGATGGCCAGCCACCAGTTGGGCAGCTGGTTGTCGTGCTCCTCGATGCCGTCATAGACATGGAGCACCGGCGACTTCTCGTCACTCATGGCCGCCCTCCCCGCGCTCCGACAACGGCAGCTGCGACAGCGCGTCGAAGTCCTGGCTGCGGCGCGCCCCGAAGACCCAGGCGCACACGCCCAGGAAGACGGCGATGAACAGGACGAGCGCGAAGAGCGGCAGCTCTTCCAGCGTCATCCCCTGGTAGAATTGCTTGTACATCAGCGGCTCCCTTCCTGAACGCCCGCCGCCGACGCGGTGGGCGCGACATCCGACGGCGCGGGCACGTCCTGCGGTCCACGGCCCAGGCGCTGGAGGTAGGCCACCAGGGCCACCATCTCCGAGTCCCACGCCACCTGGACCCCCTGCGTGGCCAGGTCCGCGGCGATGGCCTCACCCTGCGCCTTCTGCCGCGACTCGGCCGCGTCCACCTCCGCGTTCGTGTACGGCACGCCCAGCTTCTGCATCAGCGTCAGCTTCCTGGGCGCGTCCTTCACCTTGATGGTGTTCTCCGCGAGCCACGGGTACGCCGGCATGTTCGAGCCGGGGCTGGTCGCGCGCGGGTCCATCAGGTGCGTGTAGTGCCAGAGGTTCGGGTAGCGCCCGCCCACGCGGTGCAAATCAGGCCCCGTGCGCTTGCTGCCCCACTGGAACGGGTGGTCGTAGATGAACTCCTCCGCGCGCGACACGTCGCCGTAGCGCTGCGTCTCCGCCACGAAGGGGCGAATCATCTGCGAGTGGCACGTGTAGCAACCCTCGCGGACGTAGAGGTCGCGCCCCTGGAGCTCCAGCGGCGAGTAGGGCTTCTGCGCCTCGCCGTGCGCGGGCACCGCCTGCTGGATGAGGATGGTGGGGAGCAGCTCCGCCACGCCGCCGATGAGGATGGCGATGAGCGTGAGCACGGTGAAGGCCAGCGGGCGCCCCTCGATGAGCGCGAACCAGGAAGGGCGGCCCGCCTCGCGGTCCCTGCGGGTGACGATCCAGGCCAGCTCCCCCAGCACGATGATGCCGCCCATCAACACCAGCGCGCGCACCGGCTTCGCCCAGCCCAGGAACATCGTCACCGTGAGGATGGCGATGGCGAAGATGAGCGGACGACCGGTGATGACCTGCACCCAGGCCGGCGCCGTCGGGACGGGCACGGGGGCGCCAGCGTGGTGCGACTCCTCGCCCACCACCACCGTGGTCTCGCCGTCGACGGCCTTGCCCGAGCGGGCCGTCTTCCAGAGGTTCCACGCCATCATGCAGAAGCCCACCAGGTACATGGAGCCGCCGACGAAGCGGACGATGTACATGGGCCGGATGGCCAGCAGCGTCTCCACGAAGTTCGGGTACATCAGCGTGCCGTCCGGATTGGTGGCGCGCCACATGAGGCCCTGGCTGATGCCGCTGACCCACATCGACACGATGTAGAGGAGGATGCCCACCGTCGCGAGCCAGAAGTGCGCGTCGGCCGAGCGCGTCGAGTGCAGCTTCGTGCCGTACAGCCTGGGCACCAGCCAGTAGAACATGCCGGCCGCCATGAAGCCGTTCCACCCGAGCGCGCCGCCGTGCACGTGGCCGACAATCCAGTCCGTGTAGTGGCCCAGCGCGCTCACCGACTTGATGGAGAGCAGCGGTCCCTCGAACGTCGCCATGCCGTAGAACGTCACGGCCGCGATGAGGAACTTCAGGACGGGGTCATCGCGCAGCTTGTACCAGGCGCCCTTGAGCGTCAGCAGGCCGTTGAGCATGCCGCCCCACGACGGCGCCCAGAGCATCACGCTGAAGACCATGCCCAAGGACTGCGCCCAGTCCGGCAGCGCGGTGTAGAGCAGGTGGTGCGGGCCGGCCCAGATGTAGATGAAGACCAGGGCCCAGAAGTGGATGATGGACAGCCGGTACGAGTACACCGGCCGCTCCGCCGCCTTGGGCAGGAAGTAATACATGATGCCCAGGATGGGCGTGGTCAGGAAGAAGGCGACGGCGTTGTGGCCGTACCACCACTGCACCAGCGCGTCCTGCACGCCGGAGAAGACCGAGTAGCTCTTGAGGCCATCCAGGGGCAGCGCCAGGCTGTTGACGATGTGCAGCACCGCCACGGTGATGATGGTGGCGATGTAGAACCAGATGGCGACGTAGAGGTTCTTCTCGTTTCGCTTCGCCAGCGTCCAGAAGAAGTTGATGGCGAACACCACCCAGATGAGGGTGATGCCGAGGTCGATGGGCCACTCCAGCTCCGCGTACTCCTTGGAGGTGCTGATGCCCAGGGGAAGGGTTATCGCCGCGGCGACGATGATGAGCTGCCAGCCCCAGAAGTGGATGTTGGAGAGCAGGTCCGACGCCATGCGCGCCTTCAAGAGGCGCTGCGTGGAGTAGTAGACGCCGGCGAACATCATGTTGCCCACGAACGCGAAGATGACCGCGTTGGTGTGCAGGGGGCGCAGGCGGGAGTACGTCAGGTAGGGGATGCCCAGGTTGGCCTGCCACCACGCGAGCTGGCTGGCCACCAGCGCTCCCACCGCCATGCCCACGATGCCGAAGATGACCGCCGCGATGATGAAGCGGCGGACCGTGGTGTCGTCGTAGACGATTCGCTGTTGTTGCACGGATTCACTCCTGGGAAGCCGAAGGCGAGGTCCGCTCGTCGGACGGCCGCGCGGGGCGGGCGCTGTCCTCCTCGAGCGGGAAGAGCGCGAGCCGGTCCGCCTGCTCGTGGTCGCGGTGGCGCATGCTGTAGACGAACAGCAGCACCGAGCTGGCCACGAGCATCAGGCTCACGAAGACCTGGAGCACGAGCACGTTCATGCGGGCACCTCCGTGGGGCGAGGGAGGCCCGCCGCGTCGCGCCGGGGTGCACGGGGCGCGGACAGGCTCCACACGGTGAACAGGACGGTGGCCAGGCTGGTGGCGGGCATCGCCACCGCGGCCCGCAGCGGCGTCATCCAGCCCACCAGGCACACGGCGACGGCCACCACGTTGTAGCCGATGGCCAGCGTGAGCAGCCGGCGCACCACCTGGTGCAGCTCGCGCGACAGGCGCAGCGCCTCACGCAGGGACGCGAGGCCCTCGCCCACCAGGAAGAAGTCGCTCTTGCCCGGCATCACCGGACGGTCGATGGCGGGCGTGCCCGCGCACAGGGCCCGCTCGAAGGCGAGGCTGTCGTTGACGCCGTCACCCAGGTACAGCGAGTCCGTCGAGCCCAGCCGCGACACCGTGCACGCCTTGTCCTCCGGACGCAGGCCGCCGAGCGCCCGCGCTTCGGGGACCCCGATCGAGGTCGCCAGCTCGCGCACCCGCGCGGGAGCGTCGCCGGAGATGAGCCACACCGCGTGGCCTTCGGCCTGGAGCGCGGAGACCTCGCGGCGGGCATCGGGGCGCAGCGCTTCGCGCAAGGGGAAGGCGGCGACGCGCGTGTTGTCGCGAAAGAGCACCGTGCCACGTGCACCACCCACCGAGGCCGGCGCCGGAGTGGTCCCGGCAGCAACACTGACCGACTGCGTGGCCAGCGACGCGAGGCCAGCCACCTCCGACACCTCACCGCCACGCGCGGCGCGCCAGTCCGCGCGCCCCAGCCGCCACGACACGCCGTCTCGCATCCACTCGAGTCCCTGTCCCGGGTGCTCGATGACACGGGCCTCCGGCACGAAGCGGGCGCCCGTGCGCAACAGCGCCTCCGCCAGACACCGGCTCACCGGGTGGTTGCTGCGCGAGGCCAGGTTGAAGGCCACATCCCGCGCCTCGTCGTCGAGCGACTCCACCACGCTCCGGTCCACCAGCTCCATCCGACCGAGCGTCAGCGTCCCCGTCTTGTCGAACAGCACCTGACGCACACGCGGCAGCCGGTCCAACAGGTCCGTGGCGCGGATGAAGAAGCCCTCTCGACGCAGCCGCGCCTGCACCAACTCGTACGCCAGCGGCGTGGCGATGCCGATGGCGCAAGGACACGTCACCACCAGCAGCGCCACCGCCACCTCGAGCGCCTTGTCCGGCCCCGACGGCCACCACAGCGCGAGCCCCAGCGCCGACACGGCCAGCACCGTCACCACCCAGCGCCGCGACACCGACTCCCAGAAGCGCGTGTGCCCCGCGCTCCGCCCCGAGCCCTCCGGAGGACGCCGCAACAGCGCCACCAGCGGCGAGTCCTGGAACGACTGCGTCGCCAACGCCCGCACCGCCTCGCGCCCCGCGTTGAACGCGCCCGCCGGCAGCGGCTGCCCCGCGAGCACCTCGCGCTCGTCGGGCTCTCCCGTCATCCAATCCGTGGAGACCCGCGCGCGGGCATCGAGCAGCTCCGCGTCCACCGGCACCAGGTCGCCCGGCGCGATGACGAGCAGATCCCGCTCCTCCACCTGCGACACCCGCACGGTGACGAGCTGGTCCCCTTCCTGTCGGCGGACGAAGAGTCCCTCGGCCCCATCGTCCTCGAGCAGGAAGCGGCGGTTGCGCTCCAACACGCGCTGCTGGAGCCAGCGCCCCACCAGCATCAGCGTCACGAAGGTGTTGAGCGTGTCGAAGTACGCCAGGTCTCCCCGCCCGCCGCGCGCCTGCACCAGCGACGTGCCGAACACCAGCAGGATGCCCAACGCAATCGGCAGGTCCAGGTGCGGCACGCCCCGACGCAACCCCTGCCATGCCGAGCGGAAGAACGGCCAGCCGCCCACCAGCACCACCACCGTGGTCAGCCACAGGCTCAGCCGCGTGAAGAGCCCGAAGAGCTCGCCGTCCTCGGGCGCGAGCCCCACGTAGAAGCTCACCGAGAACAGCATCACGTTCATCGTGAGCGCCACGCAGATGCCCAGTCGGATGGGCAAATCCAGGCTCGCCGGCGCGGGCCGCTTGCGACTGGGCCCGAACAGGTAGCCGAAGCCCTCCACCGCGCGCAGGAAGCCCGCCACGTCGAAGGCACCGCGCCGCCACTGCATCCGCGCCTTGCCCAGCGCCGGGTCCACCGTGAAGCCCGCGCCTCCGGGCTGGCGACGGAACAGCTCGTTCATCAGCCAGACGCAGGCCGCGCAGTGGATGCCTTGCACGTCCAGCTCGAGCGAGCACAGCGCGCCCGGCGCCGCCTCCGCCTTCGTCACCAGCGGCTCCAGCCACGCAAGCCCCCGTCCCCGCGCGGGCTCCGCCGCCGGCGACGTCTTGCCACCCGTGAGCTGGTAGTAGCGGGTCAGCCCCTGCGACACCAACAGGCCATGGACCGCCTCACAGCCCGCGCAGCAGAACTCGCGCGAGCTGGCGCCCTCCGGAACGCGGCTGCCACAGTGGAGGCAGAGGGCCTCGTCGGGCCGGGTTTGCGCGGGATCAGCCATGCAGGCTGTCACCTTGCGAACGGCATGCCTGTTGCGAAGGAGTCGTGCATGGCTCTCGACACCTCGCTGCTGCTGACGGCGCTGACTCCCACTCCCACGCTGGTGGCGGGTGCGCTGGGAGCACTCACGGTGGGCCTGACGGGAAGCGTGCACTGCTTCCTCATGTGTGGACCGCTGGCGTGCGCGGGCCTGCCCGCCCTCCAGGGCCCTGAGCGACGTCGAGCCCTGCTCGCCTATCAGGGCGCGCGCCTGGCCGCGTATTCGCTCGTGGGAGGCCTGCTGGGCGCGCTGGGCGGCGGCGTCACGAGCGTGCTCGCCGTGTCCACCCGCCCGTATCTGCCCTGGCTGATGGCCGCCGCGTTGGTGGCCTCCGCGCTGGAGGTGGGAAAGCGCCTGCCTCCCCTCCCAGGGCTCGCGCGGCTCACGGGCACCATCGCGCGATGGAGCGCAAAGTTTTCGTCGACGGCGCGAGCGGGCGCAATGGGTGCGGTGACACCGCTGCTCCCCTGCGGCCTGCTCTACGGCGTGTTCGCGGTGGCGCTCGCGAGCGGCTCGTTCAGTGGTGGTGCGCTGGTGATGGGCGCCTTCGCGCTGGGCGGGCTTCCCGCGCTGCTCGGCGCGCAGCTCCAGTCGAGCCTGTGGAGCCGTCGGCCGCGGCTCTCGGATTTCCTGCTTCGTCGGGCAATGCCGCTCATCGCGGCGGCGGTGCTCGTCATGCGCGCGGTGGACACGTCGCCGCACTGCCACTGAGGGTCGCCGTCCCGCGCTTGTCGTGGGCCCCTGGCTCGGCGAGGCTCACCTCCCCTCTCTTCCGTCGAGCTGACATGACCGCGCCACGCCTCCTCGCCGCGTTGCTGCTGTTGTCCACGGGCTGCACCACGTCGCGCACCGCCACCGCGGAGGCGCCGTCGACACAGGCCGCGCCCACGCTCGCGCCCGCGCAGGTGGCGCTGCGGAGCTTCGTCGACGCGCACTTCGACGAGCAGTTCCGCCGCTTCCCCCTGTCCGCGACCTCGGCCGGCGTGCACACGTATGACGGCGAGCTGCGGGGCTTCACCGCCGAGGAGCGCGCGTCGCACCTGGCCTATCTGAAGGACCGGCTCGCGGCGCTGCCGAAGACCGTGGACCGCCGCGCGCTGCCCGCGCAGGACCGCGCCGACTACGACATCCTGGAGAACCACTTCCGCGCGCGCATCCTCGACTACGAGGTGGTGCGCTCGTGGGAGCGCAACCCCAACGCGGCGCTGGGCCAGGCGTCCAACGCGGTGTTCCAGCTCATCAACCGCGACTTCGCGCCGCTGGAGGAGCGGATGCGCTCGGCGGTGGGCCGCATGACGAAGGTGCCGGAGCTGTTCTCGGCCGCCCAGGCCGCGCTGAACAACCCGCCGCGAATCTGGACCGACATCGCCCTCCAGCAGGCCCAGGGCACTCGCGCGCTCTACGCGCAGACGCTGCCCCAGGCCTTCGCGCCGGTGAAGGACGCGGAGCTCAACCAGGCCTTCCAGCGGGAGCAGGCGCGGTGTCTCGCGGCCATCGACGCGTACATCCGCTTCCTGCGTGAGGACCTGCTGCCGCGCTCGAAGGGCGACTTCGCGATTGGCGAGGACACCTACCGCCAGAAGCTCCTCTACGAGGAGGGCGTGACGGAGAGCATCGACTCGCTGCTCGCGTGGGGGCACGCGGAGATGAGGCGCACCCAGGCCCGGTTCCGCGAGGTGGCGGGCCGGCTCGGGCCGGGCAAGGCGCCCATGGACGTGTACCGGGAGCTGAGCAAGGAGCACCCCACGCCCGCGGAGCTGGTGCCCACCACCACCGCGACGCTGGAGGACATCCGCGCGTTCCTCATCCGTGAGCGCATCATCACCGTGCCCAGCGAGGTCCGCGCGCAGGTGGCGGAGACGCCGTCCTTCAACCGCTCGCTGTCCTTCGCGAGCATGAGCACGCCCGGCCCGTTCGAGCAGCGCGCGACGGAGGCGTACTACTACGTCACGCCGCCGGACCCGACGTGGAGCGCCGAGCAGACCGAGCAGCACATGAGCTTCTACAACCACCACGCGCTGCCGCTCGTGTCCATCCACGAGGCCTATCCCGGACACTACGTGCAGTTCCTGTGGACCAACCGGGTGGAGTCCAAGGTGCGGCGGCTGCTCGGCTCCGCGTCCTTCTCCGAGGGCTGGGGCCTGTACACCGAGCAGATGATGCTCGACGAGGGCTACGGCGGACGCTCGGGGCAGGGCGCGGACAAGCTGCGGCTGAACCAGCTGGCGCTCTACCTCCAGCGGCTCGCGCGCTACGTGGCGGGCCTGTCCCTGCACACGCGCGGCATGACGTACGAGCAGGCGGTGCGCCTGTTCGAGGAGGAGGCGTTCATGACCAGGACGAACGCGGAGCGCGAGGCGCGTCGGGGGACGTCCGACCCCACGTACCTGGTCTACGCGCTGGGCAAGAAGATGCTGATGGACCTGCGCGAGGAGGCGCGCGTGAAGTGGGGCAAGGACTTCTCGCTCCTGCGCTTCCACGACGAGGTGGTGTCCTACGGCTACCCGCCCGTGCCCATCGTCCGCCAGCTGCTGCTCGGCGAGGACGCCGCCTCGCGCAAGTAGCAGGGGCCTCGCGCGTCAGTCGTGTTCGAAGGCCAGACGCACTTGGAACACGCACGCGGAGCGTGACGGGTCCGGCCATGACAACTCCGCGACGCCGTCGATGCCGATGCGCATCTGGATCAGCAGCTGCCACGGCTCGGCGTGAGAGCCCAGTCGCAGCTCGTGGGACTGCAAATCCTCCTTCGTGAACTCGCGGGAGGAGAGATGGCCGCGTCCAGGACGTCATCCAGCGCGCCAGGGACCAGCTCCGAGGCGAAGCCGCCCGGGCTCCTGCACCCCAGCAGCCCGCGATGGAGCGACGCTCGCAGCGAGGGCCCGCGTAGGAGAGGTGCGCCCCCTCCGCGCTCGTCGAGCGCAGGCTCGGTCGAGACACTTCAGCCGTCGGAACGGAAACGACGCGGATTCATGATGTTGAACGCACACTCTCCGAAGGAGCACGCCCGGCGCGAAGCCTCTCACCGGGCGAACTCACATCATCATGGAATCCTCACGCTGGAGCCCCGGGCCCCGGCCTGCGCCAGGCCCCGGATGCGACAGCCCTGCTCGCTCAGGGCATCCGAACCATGCGGATGCCGTACCAGTTCCCGTCAACCCGGGCCCGGCCATAAAAGCTGCCGGCTTTCATCGAGTACTTGTAATTGACCTTGGTGGGAGGGCTCCCCGGCGGACCTGGCACGCCTCCTCTTACGAGGTACCGGACGCCCGCGTTCGCATCGAACCACCACGTGTTCTTGTGGCTGTAGCACTGCGGCTTCTCGCCCCTGCCCAGGGCGTACTTCAACCGATGTGCCTCATCGAGGGCATTCACCATCTTGGTGTATTTCGCATACTTCTCGAGGTACGAAAAATCGATGGCGGCGATGATGTTCGTCTCGATGACCTTCCAGATGTTGTTGTAGACGGTGCCAACCACCGAGTTGAAGCCACTGCTGATCCATTTTGCGACATCGTCGGTCGTAATGGGTCTTCCGGGCCCGGGCGGATTGAAGTTCACAGAGATGTTCATGACCTCCACCGCCCAGTTGCCGACCTTGAAGTTCGCAAGCCCATTGAACTTGGGTTTCGACAGCGTCTGATACGTCTGGGGATAGGGGGCGATGAAGTCCGTGTCGAGCTTCATGTTTTCCACGCCGACGATGATTTCGTCGCCATACGACGGCCCCCAGTAGCCAATCCCCAGGAATCGCTTCTTGCGCTGGACCTTGGCCTTGATTTCTATCTTGTGGAAGCCAACCTCATTTCCGCTGATGCGGAAGAGGAAGCCCGGCGACTTCGCCTTGAACACGAAGCGCTTGTTGCCGAAGTTGATGGACTCCGAGCGACGGAAGTTGGAGCCCACCGTGTAGACCGGGTAGTTGATCGTCGTCGGGGTCTGATGGCAGCTTGGGGCGGGCGGCGAGGCCCCATCACAAATCCACTCCTGCAGCCCATCACCGGAATAGGTCTGCGCACACCCCGACGTGTTCCAGAGATTGGCGGGCTTGGGCGAGACCGGAACCGCGACGACGGAGTTGGTTCCAGGGAAGAACTTCCGGCAATAGGTGAGCGGGGGAATGTTCGCCCCCGAGGAGCAGTCCGAGTCCTTGAGCCACGCGCCACCCGGCGCCTTGTGCGCATTCACCTTCCCGCTCCAGTACGAAATCCGCCCCTGCTCCGCCCCCTTGTCACCCAACGACGTCACATCCCCGGAGAGGGAGGAGAGCATGAACGGGCTATCCTCCTGGCGCGAGCTCGCCTCGTCCGGCTGGGGCGCGGCCTCGCGGACAGGCTCGAGCCGCCCCATCGCGTCCGCGGCCTGGGCGGAGGCGACGCTGCCGTCCTCGTCGAAGCCCAGCAGCTTCAACGATGGCGAGCCCATGTTCCCCACGGTGCGAATGACGCCCGGAATGACCTGGAAGGAACCATTCGGCAGCGCCACCTCGCCGGGAATCGACTGGAAGTTGGGGTTCGTGTTCATCGCATAGGAGTTGGCGTTGAGCCAGGTCCGGAAGCTGGCGATGGAGGCCATGTCGACCTGGAAGACGCCCATGCTGGTGAGCTGGTAGAGCTTTCCCTCGACCACCATCTGCAAATCCCTGTCGACGAGCTGGCTCAGGGCCTCATCCGGCACCAGATAGGCCTTGAGGTCATCGACGAACTCTGCATAGTCGACGTCGACGATGGCATCTCCCGGCCGCTCTCCGGGACGGACGTTCTCCAGGTATCGTTTCGCGCTGACGAACGTGGAGGGCATTGCATCGGCGGGGCTCGTCGGCGCAGAGAGGTTGTAGACGACACTCCCCGCGCAATCGGTCGACGAGAAGCAGCCCATGCGCAGTTCGTACGCGCCTGTGCGGGCCGCGGTGTAGGTGATCCGGCTCGCGGTCGTACCGCATGCGTCGTCACTCACCGCGACTTCGACATTCCCGTCCACATCGACCAATCGAAGATACGTATCGCCAACGACACCGGTCCCCGACAGGCCGCAGGTGCCGACATCAATCGTCTGTCCCTGCGCGAGGTTGAGCGTCAGGGTCGAGAATTGGGTGGTGGCGGAGCCGGTGGCGGAGCCCTTGAACGAACGGACGCCGCTGACACCGCCGCCCGAGCTCGGGGATACGATTGAATAACCCACGGTGCCGCTACAGGCCCCATCCGAGAAACACCCCACGCGGACCTCGTAACTCCCCGAGGTCGGGGCCGAGTAGGAGATCCGGCTTCCCGTACCGCCGCAGGCATCGTCATTCGCCGCGACCTCGCCGCTGCCCGCCGTCAGGCGAAGATAGGTGTCTCCCGAGAAGGAGGCACCGGCGATGTCACACGTTCCGAGCTCCAACACCTGCCCCGCCTGCAACGACACCCAGAACGAAGCGTAATTGATGGTCGCGCTCGCGGTACCGACCGCGCTGAACGGCGCCGTCCCCTGACTGTCCTGACTCTCCTTGGATGTGGACTCCAGCGCCGAATAGAAGTTGATGAAGTCATCCACGGTCCCGAAACTCAGGACGCCTCCCGGGAAGTGGCTGTTCACCAGTAATGTCGGCGCGACCCATGGCTGCTGCGGGAAGACTCCGACGCCCTCCGTGCCTGAGCCCATGCCCGTGCCGGCGTCCCAGGAAGCCTCTTGCGCCTGGAGCTTCAGCTCTTCCTCGCTCGCGACACCGCCATCGAGGCAGGCCGTGAAGACAAACGAACACACCGCTAACGACAAGGTCGCGACACGCGACCTTCCTGCTATCAACATGGTGTACCCCCTGATGAACGTCACAATGCGTTGCCACGGCGCCGCGTGAGGGCTCGGCACGGCCCGGTACTCACGAGGCTGCGCGGCCTGACTCGAGCCCCACCTCTCGTCCCCTCGAGCCTCCGAGTGATGCGCGGGCAACGACGTCAGTATTCATCGATTGACAAGGGCACAGCCATCCCAGAAATCAGGGATTACGAGACCCGTCTCGTTTGAGCTCACACCGGGTGGCTAGAGGTCGAGACGGCATCGAGTCCGAGCAAGTCAGGGCAGGCCTCCGCGACGCAGCCGCGCATCAGCCCGGACAAAGCTCGACATGGAATCAGCGGGCTTGGTGGTGCGGGGCTCCTCGAGCGCTCAGCCCAGCAGCCCTTGCGCCACACCCTGACGCAGCACCTCGGTCGCTTCCGGGCAGGAGGGGACACCGGCGCGCCCACTCCAGCGCCTCCTCGCGCGTCTTCACCTGAATCATCCAGAACCCGGCAATCAGCGCGTCGGACGAGGCGAAGGGCCCGGTCGTCACCGTCCGCTTGCCTTGTGAGAAGTCGATAAGCGCACCGCGTGACGAGGGATGAAGTCCCGCCGCGTCGAGCAACACCCCCGCCCGCACCAGCTCATCGTTGTAGCGGTCCATCGCGGTGATGAGCGCTCGACTCGCCGGGCCTCCCGACTCCGTCTCCAGGCGGGCCTTCAACAACAGGATGAATCGCATCGTCGCGCCTTTCTGCGGTGCACACGCCACGCCTCCTCGCCCGCTCTCGCGGGTGTCGAGCCGTGGCTCCATTCGCGCGACGAATGAGACATGTCGAGATCGACACACCTGTGTTGCCCACCCACGCCCCAGGTATGCCACCCGGTGAGCGCGCGGAGGGCGTGAGCGCCCCGTGAGTTTTCCGGGCATTTCAGCGGGAGCAGGCGCGGTGTCTCGCGGCCATCGACGCGTACATCCGCTTCCTGCGCGAGGACCTGCTGCCGCGCTCGAAGGGTGACTTCGCGATTGGCGAGGACACCTATCGCCAGAAGCTCCTCTACGAGGAGGGCGTGACGGAGAGCATCGACTCGCTGCTCGCGTGGGGGCACGCGGAGATGAAGCGCACCCAGGCCCGGTTCCGCGAGGTGGCGGGCCGGCTCGGGCCGGGCAAGGCGCCCATGGACGTGTACCGGGAGCTGAGCAAGGAGCACCCCACGCCCGCGGAGCTGGTGCCCACCACCACCGCGACGCTGGAGGACATCCGCGCGTTCCTCATCCGTGAGCGCATCATCACCGTGCCCAGCGAGGTCCGCGCGCAGGTGGCGGAGACGCCGTCCTTCAACCGCTCGCTGTCCTTCGCGAGCATGAGCACGCCCGGCCCGTTCGAGCAGCGCGCGACGGAGGCGTACTACTACGTCACGCCGCCGGACCCGACGTGGAGCGCCGAGCAGACCGAGCAGCACATGAGCTTCTACAACCACCACGCGCTGCCGCTCGTGTCCATCCACGAGGCCTATCCCGGACACTACGTGCAGTTCCTGTGGACCAACCGGGTGGAGTCCAAGGTGCGGCGGCTGCTCGGCTCCGCGTCCTTCTCCGAGGGCTGGGGCCTGTACACCGAGCAGATGATGCTCGACGAGGGCTACGGCGGACGCTCGGGGCAGGGCGCGGACAAGCTGCGGCTGAACCAGCTGGCGCTCTACCTCCAGCGGCTCGCGCGCTACGTGGCGGGCCTGTCCCTGCACACGCGCGGCATGACGTACGAGCAGGCGGTGCGCCTGTTCGAGGAGGAGGCGTTCATGACCAGGACGAACGCGGAGCGCGAGGCGCGTCGGGGGACGTCCGACCCCACGTACCTGGTCTATGCGCTGGGCAAGAAGATGCTGATGGACCTGCGCGAGGAGGCGCGCGTGAAGTGGGGCAAGGACTTCTCGCTCCTGCGCTTCCACGACGAGGTGGTGTCCTACGGCTACCCGCCCGTGCCCATCGTCCGCCAGTTGCTGCTCGGCGAGGAGTAGCGCCCTCGAGGGCCAGCGGCACTCGAGGCGCTGCAGCAGGTGACGCGTGACGGGGCTGGGAGGTCCCAGCCCCCACGCTTCACGCCACCGACTCGCTGCGACGCTCCGGGGGCGGCGTGGGCTCCAGGACGACAAGCCCGTAGCGGCTCGAACCCTGGTTCTCCGAGGCGAATTTGCTCTGTCGCTGCACGCAGTCGCTCACCTGCTGGGCGGCATCCGGGCCGGTGAAGGTCTGGGTGAAGGTGCCTCCCTGCGGCGCCGACATGCCCGCCATGACCCAGTTGCCGGGCGCGGACTGGTGGATGCGGTACTCGTCCTCGGAGACGCGCTCCACGATGACCCAGTGCCCCGTCGCGTCGCCGTTCGACGTCCCGTCGCCGTTCAACGGGCGCATGACGATGGCGCGGGACTCCCCCACGGGAATGTCCGCCAACGAGGTCAGCGTCGGCGGGGAGTCCATCGAGGTATCCGTCTCGGAGGTGAAGGTCTCCACCGCCTTGAAGTCCAGCGACTCACCGGTGGAGGATACCGGCAGGCTCACCGCGAGGCCTGCCTCGGGAACCTGCTGCCCCACGACCTGCGCCCAGACGGCCTCGGAAGAGGTCTTCTCGTAGTCCGCCGCCGCGCCGTCCCGTGTCGCCTGCGAGGACCACCCCGGCACGGCGGCCCCCAGGAAGTCCCACGCCAGCGTCGCGCACCAGTTGGCGTTGTCATCCTCGCGCACCGCCTGCGCGTCCGGCTCGATGAGGTAGACGGAGTCGTCCTGGCGCCGCACCTCCCCCAGCCACGCGTATCGCTCATACGGCACGTCGACCGGGCTCCACGTCTCTCCGTCATTCAGGAAGGCTTGCCCTGCCTCGGGGTCCCAGGTCGGACGCGTCGGCTCGGGCGTGGGCGTCTGCGCCTGGAGCAGGTGCGTCGTCGCGACGCTGGAGGTCCCACCGTCCAGCAGATGGGCCCTGCTCCTTCCCCTCGCGCCCGGAGTGCCCACGAATTCATCCACGGGCCCTCGCACACCGCCCGTCTTCACCGGGACCTCGGACGACACCTGAGCTCGGGCCTCCCGCGGCGGGACGTACACCCGTGCCTGTGGTGACGACTTCACGCGCCAATCACTCATCTCCCCCTCGCTTCTCCAGCCCCCCAAGGGCCGGCTCATTCAAGCCCACGAATCTACCACGGGCAGTGAACAAGAAACACACGAACGAGCCCACCCGCCGACGCGGAGAATCCCCGGGTCCCCGCGAGCGACACCTCGGTGGGCTCGAGCACCTGTCGCGGCCCGGGTCTCTCATCGGGACTCCCAGGGCCGGCGCCGAAGGTCTCCAACAGGAGGTCGTCACTCCAGCAGGCGCAGGGCCGCGGCCTGACGCAGCACCTCGGCGAGCACGTCCATGCCGGGCAGCGAGCTCACCGTCCGCACCGACACGTTGTTCGTCGACGTCTGCGTCGAATCGCCCACCACGAAGGGAAGCGGACGTCGTCCCAGTCGCAGGAGCCGCTCGTCGTGGAAGGCCTCCGGTGCCCGCTCGCACAACCTCCGCATCAGCACCGCCATGTTCGCGATGCGCGAGGGCTGCATCGCCGGGCCCAGGCAGGAGAACTCCATGCCGTGCTCGCTCAGCAGCGCCCCCTGGCCGTCGCGAGAGAAGACGTAGATGACCTGCGTCGTCTCCTCCGACTCCTGCCGCACTGTCTTCGCCCCCGTGCGCGGCAGCATCAGCCCATGTGAGGCGATGGCCAGCCCGTAGGCCTTGGCCACCTCCATCTTGCTGGGCTGCTCCTTGTGCTCGCTGCGCGTGCGCACGGAACTCGCGCCTCGCAGCACCACCGCCACGTCACGCCAGCGCCAGGACTGCGTCTCACCGGAGCGCGCGCTGAACGTCACCGCGTCCTCGCCGAACGTCACCCGTCGCGCCGCGAGCCACTCACGCCCCAGCCCCTGCTCGTCCACCGCGAGCACCGCGAGCCCCTCGCTCCGAAGCGCCTCCACGAGCGTCTCCGCCGCCTCGGGCGCGAGCCGCGCCAGCAACGCCGGCGCTTCCGGCGCCAACCGCATCCGCGCCTCCGCCAGCGCCATGCCCGTCACCGCCGCCAGCGCCTTGGCCGCAGACTGCATGTCCGGCGCGGCCTCCACGAGTGCCACCACCTTCATGTGCCCACCTCGCTCTGACGGCAGTGGAGCACGTTTCGCCGCGAAGGGCATGAGGGGCGCGCCCACCTCCACCGCGCCGTGATGCCCCCGCTGCCGGAGCGTACTTCCGGCCACCTCGCCCCCCTGAGAGCCGCTCGACTCAGGAGCGTGAGCCCGCCGCGCGGGGCCATGCGTCCTGCGCCACCGGCTCGCGCGCCAGCTCCGCCAGCTCGGTGGGCTCGAGCACCTGCCGCAGCTCGATCTGCGCATCGTCGCTTCCGGGCAGGAGGGGACACCGGCGCGCCCACTCCAGCGCCTCCTCGCGCGTCTTCACCTGAATCATCCAGAACCCGGCAATCAGCGCGTCGGACGAGGCGAAGGGCCCGGTCGTCACCGTCCGCTTGCCTTGTGAGAAGTCGATAAGCGCACCGCGTGACGAGGGATGAAGTCCCGCCGCGTCGAGCAACACCCCCGCCCGCACCAGCTCATCGTTGTAGCGGTCCATCGCGGTGATGAGCGCTCGACTCGCCGGGCCTCCCGACTCCGTCTCCAGGCGGGCCTTCAACAACAGGATGAATCGCATCGTCGCGCCTTTCTGCGGTGCACACGCCACGCCTCCTCGCCCGCTCTCGCGGGTGTCGAGCCGTGGCTCCATTCGCGCGACGAATGAGACATGTCGAGATCGACACACCTGTGTTGCCCACCCACGCCCCAGGTATGCCACCCGGTGAGCGCGCGGAGGGCGTGGGCGCCGCGTGAATTATCCGGGCATTTTCGCACGCCGGGATTCCCCAGCAATGCCAGGAGGTTGCGCCGTCCAGCGCGGGAAAAACGAGGGTCGTGTCGATCCCCCGAAAGGCCGTTCGTCGCCCTTTTGAAGCCGGGATTCCAACCCACCCCCCAGGGAGAACTCACATGGCCAAGATCATTGGCATCGCTATCGTCATGCTCATCGTCGGGCTGGTTGCCTTCATCGCCACCCGTCCGGACTCGTTCCTCATCGCGCGCAGCCGAGAGATCCAGGCGCCGCCGGAGGCCATCCACGCGCTCATCAACAACTTCTCCGAGTGGCGACAGTGGTCGCCCTACGAGAACGTCGACCCCAACATGACGCGCAGCTACGAGGGCCCCGCGGAGGGCGTGGGCGCCACCTATGCCTACCAGGGCAACCGCAACATCGGCTCGGGCAAGATGACGATCCTGGAGAGCAAGCCCGGCGAGCTCGTCGCCATCCGCCTGGAGTTCATCGAGCCCTTCGCCGCCGTCAACCGCGCGGACTTCACGCTGCGCCCCGGTGAGAAGGGCACGCTCGTCACGTGGAGCATGTCCGGCCCCAACACCTTCATGGGCAAGGCGATGACGGCCTTCGGCTTCATGGAGTCCTTCGTGGGCGGTCAGCAGGAGAAGGGCCTGGCGGACCTGGAGACGGCGGCGAAGGAGCTGGCGCGCAAGTCCACCCAGTCCGCGCGCAGCGAGGCCTCGCCCGCGCTCGCCCACTAAAGCCGCTCCTTCCCCACGCGTCCCCAGGGCCGTTCCCTGGGGAGGACACCTCGATGATGCTGATGATGCTGTTGGGACAGCTCGGCTCAGCCGCGCTCCAGCACCGCCGCCACCGCCTGCCCGCCACTGGTGCACAACGTCACCAGCGCGAGCGACTTCCCCGTGCGCTCCAGCTCGTCCAGGGCGGTGCCGACCAGGATGCTCCCCGTCGCGCCCAGCGGATGGCCCAGGGCGATGGCGCCGCCGTTGACGTTGACGCGGTCGATATCAATCTCCAGCGCCCGCGCCGTCTGTAGCACCACCGCGGCGAAGGCCTCGTTGACCTCCCAGAGGTCGATGTCCCGCGCCTTCAGCCCCGCGGCGTCCAGCGCCTTGCGAGACGCCATCGCCGGCCCGGTCAGCATCAGCACCGGGTCGCTCCCCACGGCGGACACCGAGCGGATCCGCGCCCTCGGCTTCAGGCCGTGCGCACGCACGTAGTCCTTCGACGCCACCAGGATGGCGCCCGCGCCGTCCGCGATTCCGCTCGCGGTGCCCGCGGTGTGCAGGTGCCGCACGGCGCCCGCGCGCGGGTAGGCCTGGAGCGCCAGCTCGTCGAGCGTCTCACCGTTCGGGCCCTCGACGCGCGCGCCGAGCTGCGTGAAGGCGGGCGCGAGCGCGGCCAGCTTCTGGGCCGTCGTGTCCGGGCGCGGGTGGTCATCCGCCGCGAGCAGCACCTCGCCCGTGTGCGGGTCCTTCACCGGGAACAGGCTCCGCAGGAAGCGCCCCTCCGCCTGGGCGCGCGCCGCGAGCTGCTGCGAGCGCAGGCCGAAGGCATCCAGCTCCTCGCGCGTGAAGCCCTCCAGCGTGGCGATGAGGTCCGCGGAGATGCCCTGGGGCACCTGGAAGAAGCGCCGACGCAGGTCGACGTTGCCGCCGTCCGTGCCGCCCCCGTCCGCGTTGAGGCCGTAGCGGCTCATCTGCTCGACGCCGCCCGCCACCACCAGGCGCTGGGCCCCGGAGGCCACGCCCATGGCAGCCACCGACATCGACTGGAGGCCGGAGCCACAGAAGCGGTTGAGGCTGAAGCCCGGAATGGAGAGGGGCCAGCCGGCGGCGAGCACCGCGTTGCGCGCGATGTTCGCGCCCTGCGCCTCGATTTGCGACACCGCCCCCACCACCACGTCGTCCACGTCCGAGACGTCCACGCCGGTGCGCAGCGGCAACTGCTTCAGCGTCTGGGCCAACAGCTCCTGCGGGTGCAGCCCGCTGAGCGCTCCCTTCCCGGGCCTCGCCCGGGCACGCGGAGTCCGGACCGCATCCAAGATGTAGGCATCCATCGACCAGCCCTCCATTCACGGGCGACGTCGCGCCACCCTGTCTCAACAATATTATGGACATAATATGGTCGCAACCCGGAGGTGACGAGGAAGCGGACGGAGCTGGATGGGAGGCGGCGCGCACCCCATGACGTGTATAATGGTGTACAGCGAGGTGAGAGTCGGATGCCGCATCCCCCGGAGCAGAAGCAGTCCACGCATGAGCGAATCCTGGAGGCCGCTGGAGGGCTGTTCCGCCAGAAGGGCTTCCTGACGACGAGTGTGGACACCGTGATGCGCGCGGCCGGGCTGACGGTGGGCGGCTTCTATGCGCACTTCGGCTCGAAGCAGGCGCTGCTCATCGAGTCGCTCCAGCGCATCATGAGTCGCCAGCGGGTGGACTGGCCGCAGGGGCTGGAGGACCTGAAGGGCGCCGAGTGGCTCAACCACCTGGTGCGCCGCTACCTCTCGCGGGCCCACCGGGACGCGCCGGTGCCGCCGTGTGCCCTGCCCGCCGTGCTGTCGGACGTGGTGCGCGGCGAGGCGGAGCTGAAGCAGGCGCTGGCGGAGGAGCTGAACCTGACGGTGGAGAGCTTCACGCCGCACCTGTCCTCGGACGAGCGCGCCACCGCGCGGGAGCGGGCCCTGGCGACGTATGCGCTGTGCGTGGGCGCGCTCACGCTCGCGAAGGCGACGGCGGGCAGCCCCATCTCCGATGAGGTGCTCAAGGCGGCCCGCCGCGTGGCGATGCTGTCGGCGGAGGACTCGCGGGTCGCGGAGAAGAGCGACCCGAAGAAGTAGGAGCCGCGGGCTCTGGAGGCTGACGAACCGCGGGCACTTCTCCCGGACGAACAGCGCGTGTCCGCCAAGGACTCGCAGGCCCTGGAGAAGAACGTCCTCACGAAGCGGGGGCGTTGTGACCGGGCAGTTGACGCCCGCGGAAGAGAGCACGCGACGGTATCTTCCACGAACGCGGGGAGACGACCGGCTGCGTCGTCGGGGGTCACCCTGGCGCCAAGCCGCTTCAGCGCTTGTCGCGACCCTGACTCAAGGTCGCGACGCTCGAGGCATCACGGGGTGGAGCCGCGCGTCACTCCGGGGTGGCGGCACGCAGCGCCACCGGGTGTGTCTTCAGCCATTCCTGGCAGCGCTGGATGCGCTCGGCCGACGCGGGCAGGTTCATCCGGAGGAGCAGCTGCCGGTAGGGCTCGAAGCTCTCGGGCGTCCAGGTGGTGAGCGCCTTGAGGTCCGCGAGCGCCACCATCTCCTCCGCCGAGCGCCCTTGAGCCTCCTGCCTCGCGGTGAGGAGCGCGGCCAGCGACATGCGCGCGGGCTCGGCCTCGAAGGCGATGGCGGCGTCCGCGTAGAAGGCACGCAGGGCCTCGTCGACCGCGGCGTCCTGGGACTTCTGGCGCATGCGGTTCAGCATCCCCACGAGGAAGTCCTCGTCCAGCGCGCCCTTCACGCCGCGCAGCAGCGCTGTCACGGCCTCGCGGCGCTGCGCCGGCTCCGCCCCCTGCGGCAGTCCCTTCAGGGCCTGCATCGGCTCCCAGAGGACACAGGTGAGCCAGAGCTCCTCCTCGGGCGCGAACACGGGCGGAGTCGAGGGCTCACGCAGCTTCGCCTCCACGCGCGCCGCGCGCTCCTTGGCCTCGCGGGCGATGCGCTCGGCGAGCCCGGGGTCCTCCTTCACGTAGTCCACCAGCGCGTCCACGTCGCCGTCGCGGGCCTGCTGGAGCGCCTTGCGCGCCTCCTCCGACAGCGAGCCCTCCGACATCCCGCTCGCGAGCAGCTCGTACTTGGCCAGCCACTCCTTGTGGCGCGTGCTCCACTCGCGGAACTGCACGTCGAAGACCACGTCGAGGATGGGGTTGTTCTCGGGGCGCAGGCGGCTGGACGCCTTCGAGGCGCCCGCGATGACGGCGCAGGCGCGCAGCGCGCGCTGGTCCTCGGCCGGGAGTCCAGGCTCCTCGCTGCGCGCACGCAGCACGGCCGCGAGCCGGTCCAGGAACGACTTCGTCGCCAGGGCCTTCACGGTGCCCACGAGCAGCTCCCGGTGGGCCTGGTTGGCGTCCAGCGTCTCCACCTCGGAGATGCGCGCGAGCTCCTGGCCCACGTGCTTGTCGAACGCCTCCGCGTCGAAGCGCAGCCCGGGCCCGGGCCCCCACTCCGCGAGCAGCTTCCCGAACCGGTCCAGCGCGACGGCCAGGTAGCTCACGTCCGGGTTTTCGAGTTCCTTCCGGACAGCGGTCTGCCCCGAGGTGGGGGCAACAGGCGGCGCGGCGCGGGCGCGGTCCTCACTGGCGTGGCAGACCTTGTACTTCTTGCCACTGCCACAGGGACACGGGTCGTTTCGGCCGGGCTTCTTCTGACTCAAGGGCTGCGCCTCTCGGCTCGCGGGGGCGAGCGGTGGAATCCGCGCGCACCGTAGCAGGAGGCCCCCGCCCCGGGCAGCCTGCTGGCGACGCCCTGTCGGGAACCGAGCCAGGACCTTGGACGTCTCGACAACACCGGGCCGGGTCCTCTCTGATGCTCGGTGAGGTGACACACATGGGGAAGCAGGGGCTGTTCATCGCGGTGGCATCGACGGTCGTCCTCCTGTCGGCCTCGGGCCAGGCGCGGGAACCCGGGTCCACGCCGAAGGCAGGGCCTGGCTGCGCGAAGACGGTCCCCCTCACCGCGAAGCTCGTCGAGGACGCGGCCGAGTCAGGTCTCCAGGGCGTCGAGTCGCGGGACGACCTCCTCATCGGCACACTGCGCTACCTGAGGGAGCCCAGCGAAGCCGCCGCGGCCGCGAGCGGAACCGTCCTCTTCCTCAAGGGTCCGAAGGGCTGGCGCGCGGTCCTGCCTCAACACGAGGAGAACGAGGTCGGGCTCTATCTCGCATCCAAGAGCCGCAAGCTCGTCGTCGTCACCCAGCGGCAGATAGGAGACCCGGGGCAGTCGTTCACCGTGGTGGTGACGAGCAATGACTTCGCCACCTCGACGTGCGCCACCCTCCCCTTTCCGCGCGAGCTGAACCAGCCCACCTGGAACGGCGAGTACCTCTCGCCGCATGACCTGGACCTCGACTCGCGCGGACGGGGCGTGCTCATCGGCACGGCGTTGCTGGAGCGACAGGAGGAGCCGCCACGCACGCTGTGGTTCAGCTATGCCACGCGCGACGGAGGCAGGACCTGGGGCGCGCCCCGCTCACTCCCGGGTCAGCAAGACGCGCCCTCCGGCACGCTCGCTCCGGCGCGGCGAGTGGAGGCCCCTGCCCTCATCGCGGACCTGCGCGCCTTTATCTCTGGAATACATTGAATTGCTGCTCAAAACGAAAGAGCTGAAAAATTGAGTATGACGACTCGATCTCCAGCAGGCTGAATACAGCCATGCCCTCCGCCGCGGACACGACAAAGAGAACCAGCACGAGTCCGTGCAACCCCACCCGAATCACACATCACCCACACCCCACCCTCTTCAGCTCATCGCGCGCCCTTCCAACTCATGCGCTATACTGAACACTCCTGCGCACACATTCGGGAGCAGGCGCCGCAACAAGCAGCAGCCACGAGGGGGCCTCATGCAATCGATACGACGCGTCCTTGCATTCGCCGTCTTGCTTAGTCCAACACTGACCTTCGCAATCAACGAAGGCACGGCCCTGAACCAGGCTGGCACGACGCCCACGTCGCCTACCTACAGAGAGCTTGAGAAGACCTTCCAAGATACGAAATCAGAGATCCAGAACATCGAGATCAAGCAAGCATCCCCAGCCACTCCACCCTCGACCCCTCTCAAGATCGACGCGCCCACCCTCGCCAATCAAATCAAGGCAGCAGACGAAGCGGGGAGGCGCGCACAGGAAGAGCTGGTGGATGCCAAGTACAAGGGTGGAATGAGAATCATCACCCTCATCGCGGGGAGCGCCAACACTGTTGACTTCATCGTCTCAGCGCTCGATATCAGCAATGACCTCGCACGCCTCTCAAATCTCTGGTCCGACAAGGATTTCCGAAACGCATGGGATACTCTTGAAGATTGGGGAATCCTTGCTGGAGCGGTCACCAGCGGTGCCGGCGTGGCGGTGGCAGCATCCGGGAGTGACTCACGTCAGAAGACCGGGGGATGGATCGCCGCTGGAGGGCTTGGCGGAATCGCCGTCTTCAAGCTGGTCGGGACCCTTTTCGGCGAACAGAACGGAGACAAGTTCAAGGAGAAAGCTCGTTTCATCGAATACACCCGGAGAGCCTATGATGACCTTGTCGCGCGGGTCATGATGTTTCGCGCGTTCCGCGAAGCAAACAAGGATTTCCTCAACGAGCTCTCTTCATTCTCCGTTCAATACTCTGACCTGAAGAACTTCAAGGGACCGGAGGACACGGATGCCTCTGACGAGGCCACACAGCGAAGGCAAAAGATGGAGCGACAGCGCCGAGCCATCTCCATGCTCTACTCAAAGTATCAGCGCTTCTCCATCATCATGAATCAGATCTCGGAGATCCTGAACAACTACGAGATAGCGCTCAATCGCCACCTCAACAACGAAGAAACGCCAGCGGCCGTCAAGAAAGCGCTGACAACGGCGCCTGAAGGATTCAGCGAGAGCGTGCAAGTAAAGATTGCCAAGGCAAAGGAGAAGTTCGAGCAGAAGGTCAAACCCTTCCTCCTTTTCCAGGATGTCGCCGCGGAGGTCTTCGCCCAGAGCAACTGACGTCGAGCCGCCACTTCACGGGCCCTCAATCCACGCGAGGGCCTGACCTCATCACGGAGGAGCGTCGCCAAGGAACGAAGCGACCTCCTCCGTGGTCAGCGCCAAGCGATGCGCATGCCCCCGGCGTGAGGAGAGAACCCCCGCCTCCAGCACGGCTGCCACGGCCACCACCTGCGCGGGCGTCACCGGATTGGGTGCGGAGCCACGCACGGCGTCCCGAATGCCCGCGTAGAACTGGCGATAGTCACCCCGAGGAGCCGTCGTTCCTCGTGACGCGCCCGTGGGCCCCAGGATGAGACGCCCGGGCCAGACATCCTCGCCCCAGTCCTTCGCGCCCGGCAGTTCGCCAGCGATGAGCCGATCGGCCTGGGTGTCCATGCCGTGCTTGAGCCAGGAGCCCTTGGTCCCGTGCACCGCGAAGCGAGGCATTCCGCCCGCGATGAGCATCGACGCCTGGAGCACGACGTGGCGCTGGGGGTACTGGAGCGTCACCTGACACCAGTCATCCACTGTGGCGTTGTCACGGTGGATGGCCAGCAGGCCGTGCACGGTGTCCGGCAATCCGAACAGCTGCAACGCCTGGTCCACCAGGTGCGGGCCCAGGTCGAACCAGATGCCCGCGCCGGGGACGGGCTGCTCGCGCCAGCGCTGGCGCACCTCGGGCCGGAAGCGGTCGAACCGGGACTCGACGTGCGTCACCCGGCCCAGCGTGCCTTCGGCGAGCAGCGCTCTCAGTTCGAGGAAGTCGCTGTCCCAGCGTCGGTTGTGGAACGCGGACAACAGGCGCCCCTGGGAATGCGCCAGCGTCGCGAGCGAGCGGGTGTCCTCCAGCGTCACCGCCATCGGCTTGTCGACGACCACGTGCTTGCCCGCGCGAAGGGCCGCCTGGGCGAGCGGGACGTGTTGCTCGTTCGGCGTGGCCACCACGACCAGGTCCACGTCCGGATGCGTGGCCGCCTCGATGGCCGAGGGGAGCACCGTCACGCCCGGAAGGTCCGCATGCACGGCCTCGGGCCGGCTGGACGCGATGACGTGCAGCGAGAGCCCCTCCACCGTGCGAAGCAGCGGCGCATGGAAGGACTTGCCCGCGAAGCCGTAGCCCAGCAGGGCGACGCGGAGCGGAGGCTGGGAACGCGCGGGCTCACTCATGGTGGCCACGATTGAAGCACATGTCACCCCTCCTTCGGGGCTCCGCTCCGTTTGCCGAATTCAACCACCTTGCCCGGGTTCGGCATGCAGGCGTCTCGCGCACGGGCCTTCAGGAGCTTCACACACTCGTCGCTCACGGAGTGGTCGCCCGTCTCCGCCGCGTGCTCCACGAGCAGGCCGCACAACATCTGCGCGCGCTCGAGTGACAGGTAGGCCATCAGGAAGAAGTAGACCCCTCGGAACGGAGGGTCCCCCATGTGCTCCAGCTCTCGCGACTTGGACGGGTCAAGGAAGGTCTGGGCGACGAAGAACTCCTGAATCTTGTCGTGCCGGAAGCGCCACTCCTGCTGGTCCTTGCCATCGGGCCGCTTCCACTGCCGCCGCAGGACCAGCTTCGCACGCTCCAGGGTGAGCAACTCCAGGCTGAAGGTGGCTTCGTCGAGGGTGGACCGGCTCGCCTTGCGCATCTGGTAGGCCTCTTCGGCGAAACGCCCCAGAGGGAACTCGGAGAGATGGGCCTCCGCATACTCGCGCGCCATGAGTTCGTATTGCTGCTGACGCAGTTGGGAGAGGTCCGGGGGCTGGCCGTTGCGGAGCATCTGGGCGACGACTGTCAGGTCCAGGGGATTGGACAGCACCTCCCGCAGCGAGCGCCCGGCGTGTCCGTCCTGCGCTGTCGACAGCGCATCCTTCACGAAGCACTCGCACCGCGTCGCGTAGCTGTCGCCGCCGAGCGCGGCTGCCCCATCCAGGAAGGGCTCGCGACTCTTCAGGAAGCCCGTGATGGCGCTGTCGGACAGGGGCTCCAGGACCAGGAGCCTCGCGGTGGAGGGGGGCGTCCATTCGATGCGCTGCGTGGTGACGAGGATGTTGCCCTGGAGGTTCTCCTCCATGAACTGGACGACGCGTGCGCGGACATCCGCGCTCACCTCGTTCAGGCCATCGATGTAGACGTCGAGCGCGCCGCTGAAGATGAGGCTCTTGAGGAAGACGGAGTCCTTCGCGTAGCCCTCCAGCTTGGCTTGGATGGCCTCCAAGACGCCCGCCTGGCACCGGTCCGCGCGCAGGAAGACGGAGGTCCGCGTCGACTTCGAGAGCAGATGCTTCAGGTAGGTGGACTTGCCGAGACCCGAGGCGCCTTCGAGGACGACGTGGCCACTCAGGTGTGGAAGCAGGTTGGCGAGGCGCCCCCGCGTCTTGAGGGCCGGCTCGCGTGCCTCCAGTTCGGGGAAGTAGGCATCCGGGACGAAGGCATCGAGGGCCGCGTCGGCGGTGAGTCCGCGCTTGAAGGGCGACAACAGCCGCTTGCGGAGGAAAGGCACCCACGTCAGCAACAGCCCGACATAGGGGAAGCCGAGGACCTGTCGCACCCGCCGGTTCCAGAAGAAGACGGCCTGCACCTGACGGGAGCGTGGATAGAGGAAGATGAGGAGTATCCACACCGTGGCGTGCAGGAGCGGGACCCACTTCAGCTGGGGCCACTCCCAGCGCTGCTGCTGGGCGGGAATCGCTCGTAGCGTCTCCGCGCGAAGCGGATGCTTCTTGAGCAACAGCCCATGAAGCTCCTCGATGAACTCGCGGTCCTCCGACGCGTCCCACGCTCCCAGGTGAGGCCTGGCGACCTTCTCGATGCTGTCGGCGAGCGCCTCCTCGAGCGGAGAATCCTGCTCGGCAAGTGGCCAGAAGTCGCGAAAGGCCAACAACATCGCTCTCGCCTCGGCAGCAGAGAGGTCCTTCGGCTTCTGGGTCGCTGGTCGCACCACCCACTGAAGCACCCGCTCCATGACAGGATCGCCCTCGCCCGCGATGTGCGCGAGCACCAGCAACTCGGGATAGCGGGGGCCGCCGGCCAGGACCGCCTCAACAATCTTGGCCGTGGCCCTGGGTTCAAGTGGAGCGAGCCCCGTGAGGACGCTGTGAGCTCGCTCGTACACTTCCTCGTCCGAGTCCCGGAGCAGTACCGCGACGCGAGGTGCCTGTGCCATGGCGGCCTTGCCCATGGCGCCCAGCGCCACGACCGCTGACCTCCGGACAATCGCCTGTGAGTCCTTGAGCAAGTCGGCGAAGAGATGGGATTGAGCCACGGCCTCCTCACCCATGGACCCCAGTGCCTCTACCGCTGATCTCCGGATGAGAGCGTCCGGATCATTGAACAGGGTGGCGATATCGCGGGCATGTGGCGCGGCGCTTTGCCCCATGGCCCCCAGCGTCTCCACGGCGGCCTTCCGAACCATCGAATTGGAGGCTCGAAGCAGCCCGGCGACATCCTGGGCATGTGCCGCGGCGCCTTGTCCCATGACCTTCAACGCATCCAGCCCTGCGAGCCGGACATTGTCATTCGGGTCCCGTAGCAATTCAGCAACGAGAGGGACCTGTGCCGTGGCGACCTCTCCCATGTGCCTCAGAGCATCCGCCGCCACCATCTTGATGTCTGGATTCGAGGCGCGGAGCAGTCTCGCGACGCGAGGGGCGTGTACCGCGGCTCCTGCGCCTATCGCCTGAAGTGCAGTCGACGCCGCTTGCCGCACGGAAGCATCGGGGTCCCCGAGGAGTTCCACGATGAAGGTGGACTGTGATTCGGCCTTCGAGCCCAGAGGCCACAACACCCTCAATGCCATCCTCCGAGCAAGGGGGTCCTCGGACTTCAGGAGCTTGGCAACCTGGGACGCTTCGAACACCCCTGCCTCCGCCATCGAGGCAAGTGCAGTTACCGCGACCTCGCGAACATCCGAATCAGCGTCCGTCAGCAGCTTCACAAGAAGGGGGACCTGCTTCTCTGCCCCTCGGCCCATCTTCCCGAGCGCCAGTGTCGCCGCCACTCGGACAGGAGCTTCTTCAGAGGCCTTCAGCATTTCGGCAATGCGAGGCGCCTGTGCCGCAGCACCAGGTCCCATGTTCCCGAGCGCACCAATAGCGGCTTCCCGAATTGACACGTCGTCGTCTATCAAGAGTTCGGCAACCTGCGGAGCCTGTGCTGCGGCTCCCTTGCCCATGCTCCCGAGTGCCTTTATCGCAGCCATCTGGATGGACACCCTGGAGTCCTTCAGCAACCCGGCGACGTGGGGCGCCTGTGTTGCGGCGCCAAGCCCCATAGTCCCGAGCGCTTCAATCGCCGCCACCTTCACCGTATTGTCAGGGTCATTCAGCAGCGCAGCCACATGAAGCGCGTGTTGAGATGCCTCCCATCGCAACGAACTCAATGCCTTGACCCCCGCGATTTTGACGGGAGCAGCTGAGTCACTCAGCAGTTCGCGAACAAGTGGATCGGGGGCGACGAGCCCCCCTTCCATTTGCTCGATGACGACTGCCGCCACCACGCGGAGCTCTGGACTGGAGTCCTTCAGCAGCTCCAGGGCGTAAAAGCGCGCGCCACCATAGCCAGCCAATCTCGTCAGCGTCCGTGCCGCCGCCGCCCGAACGAGCGGGTCAGCATCTCGAAGCAACTCGGCAACGCGAGGGGCCTGCGCCGAAGCCCTTCCGCCCAGTATCACGAGCGCACGCTCCGCCCGAGGACGGGCGCGCGTGTCCTTCAGCCATTCAACCAACTGAGGGGTGTGCGGCGTCGTCGCATCGCTGGCGATACGAAACAGCGTGAGGGCCGACTCCACGAGCCGCTCGTCATCCGACGACAACCACTCCAAGAGCACAGGACCGCGAGCAATCTCATCGAGCTTCGCCTGGACGCTCGGGTGCAGGTCGAAGTCACCCAAGGTGGCGACGGCCCGTCCAACGACCACCGTGTCCGGGTCACTCAGGGCCGCGAGCATGCCCGGTACCGGTCGGGAGTCCCGCCTGGGCTCCCTGGCCTGCGCGGCACTGGGAGAGAGCCTCATCGCCCCCAGGAGCAGCATCGCCGCCCACATGAGCAGCCGTGAGGCCCGACGGTACGCAGCAGGTCGCATGTTCCCCCCAGCAAAGACCTGGGGAGCCTACAGCAACGCGTGGGAAGACGCCCCGGGCCCACTTCTCCGCACAAAAAACGAGGCCATCCGCCTGAGGAGGAAGCGGATGGCCTCGCCGCCGCGGTCACACGGGCCCCAAGGTTCCGGAAGGAGCGGGGCCAGTCCCCAGGGGCCGTGTTCGCGGGCTTGATTCACTCAGCCCATCAAGTGTGGTGATGCAGGCTCTCCACCAGGTACGGGTCTCCCACCGGCAACATCGGCGACGTGCGCACCGCGCGCGTGACGGCCAGCGTGAACAGCGCCGCCACGCCCACCAGCCCCGCCAGCTCATACAGGCCCAGCACCGGACCGTGAGGCTGATGCGCCGGCGCCACCATCAGGTACAAATCCAACCACCGTCCCACCAACAACACCCCGGCGACACGCAGCAGGTGCGACGGGTTCATCTTCGCCGGACGCGGCAAGAGCAACACGAACGGCAGCGCCCAGTTCAACACCACGTTCGCGTAGAACGGCACCTCCCACCCACCGTGCATCCGCGCGATGAAGTACACCGTCTCCTCGGGGATGTTCGCGTACCAGATGAGCAGGAACTGCGAGAACCACAGGTACGCCCACAGCGTCGCGAAGCCGAACATCAGCTTCCCCAAGTCATGCAGGTGACTCGCGTTGAGCTGCGGCAGCGCCCCTGCCCTGTTCAACAACACCGCCACCACCGTGATGGCGCAAACGCTGGAGCTCAAGAGCCCCGCCACGTTGTAGAGCGCGTAGATGGTGCTGAACCAGTGCGGCTCCAGGCTCATCAACCAGTCGAACGCCGCCAGGCAGAAGGTCAGCGAGAACAACACCAAAAACACCGCCGACACCGTCACGTTGCGCCGCGTGAGCGCCTCGCCAGGCTGAGCATCCTGCCGCAGCGAGTTGCGCCGCAGCATCCACGTGAAGGCCACCCACAGCGCCAGCATCACCGCCATGCGAATCGCGAAGAACGGGACGTTGAGGAACGCCTCCTTCTGATGCAGCAGGTGGTCCGTCTCCATCACCCCCGGCTTCGCCCACGGGTACAGCGTCGTCGCGAAGGGCAACAGCGCCAGCATCGTCGCCGCGCCCCAGGGCACGTACGACGCGAACGCCTCGGGGATGCGCTTGAACACGGTGAACCACCCCGCGTTCGCCACGTACATCAGCGCCAGGAACACCGCGCCGCCCAACCCGAGGCACAGGAAATAGAAGCCATTGGTCAGCAGGCTCGTCAGCGCCCGCTCCCGGGCCTGCACCAGGCCGAGCACCAACACCCCCAACCCCGCCCCCGCCGCCACCTGCGCGGCGCGGTGGAAGACGGGCGAGACGGCGAAGCCGCCCTGGGACTCGGGGCCGTGGGCCTGAACGGGGGCGCTCATGGCGTCTCCTTGCGCGCCGTGCGCGCGGGGTTCTGCAGCGAGCGGAGGTAGTGGACCAGCTTCCACCGGTCCTCCGGCGCCACCTGGGAACCATGGGCCGGCATCAAGCCCTGCCCATGCGTGATGATGTGGAAGATGCGACCGTCCGGCAGCGCCATCGCGTGCTCCGCCAGCAACGACGGCGGCACCGGGAAGCGCGCCGTCACCGGCCCATCCCCCAATCCCCCCGAGCCGTGGCACGGCGTGCAATAGCGCTGGAACGCCGTCTGCCCTCGCGCCAGCACCTCCGGCGACGCCGGATACGGATTGCGCAGCTCACGGCCCGCCTTCTCCGCCGCTTCCGTCCCGGCCGTCAGCTTCAGCGGCACATGCCCGCGAGGCACCGTGCCCTTCGCCGGCGTCAGCAGCGTCTTGCCGTCCGCCGTGTTCGGGTTGCTCGCGAAGCTGTCGTACGGCACCGAGGACACCATGTCCGGGGCGTACTCGTAATTGGGGCGCGTCTCGTCCTGCTCGCACCCCGCCAGGGACAACACCCCCAGCGTCGCCGCGCCCACCCAGGTCCGCTTCACGACGGCACCTCCCTCACATCCGTGGCCACCGCACCGTGGCGTCGCATCAAGTCCTCCGCCGCCTCCAGCGACTCCGGCGTCTGACGCGGCGCCACGACGATGGCGAACCGGTCATCCGTCACCCGAGGCAACGTCGGCCGCTTGTTCCCCGGAAACAGCTTCGTCCTGAAGAGGAACGCCGCCACCGTGGTCAGCGCGGCGAACAGCACCGTGAGCTCGAACGTCACCGGGATGAACGCGGGGAACGAGTTGAAGGGCTTGCCCCCCACGTTCAGCGGCCAGCTCACCACGCTGGTGTAGAGCTGGAGCGACATCGCCAGCGTGGCGCCCGTCAGCCCCGCGCCGAAGCACACCCACGTGAGCCGACTGGGCCTGAGCCCCATCGCGTCATCCAGGCCGTGCACCGCGTACGGCGTGTACACGTCCCGCAGGTCATGGCCCGCCTCGCGCACCGCGCGGGTGGCCTCCAGGACCTGCTCCTCCTTCTCGAAGTAGCCGATGAGAACCGGGGCACTCATACGGGGACATCCTTCCGGGTGGCGATGGCGAGCGGCGGCGTGTGCCGGCCCGAGGTGTCTTCCGTCGGCGCCTCGTGCGCGGCGGCGGGACGCGACGGAGGGTGGGCCGCCCCGTGTCCGGGCTCGCTCCTGGCGAAGCCGAGCACGCTCTTCACCTCGCCAATCGAGATGATGGGCAGCACCCGGACGAAGAGCAGGAACAGCGTGAAGAAGAGGCCGAAGGTCCCGATGAAGGTCCCGACCTCCACCATCGTCGGCGTGTACATGGACCAGCTGCTCGGCAGGAAGTCGCGGTGCAGGCTGGTGACGATGATGACGAAGCGCTCGAACCACATGCCCACGTTGATGACCAGGGACAGCGCGAAGATGGCCGCGGGCGAGGTGCGGATCTTCTTGAACCAGAACAGGTGCGGCGACACCACGTTGCACGTCACCATGATCCAGTAGGCCCAGGCGTAGGGGCCGAAGGCGCGGTTCATGAAGGCGAAGCGCTCGTACGGGTTGCCCGAGTACCAGGCGATGAAGAACTCCGTCGCGTACGCCAGCGAGACGAGGCCACCGGTGACGATGATGACCTTGGTCATGTTCTCCAGGTGGCGAATCGTAATCAGGTGCTCGTAGCCCAGCACCACCCGGGTGATGATCATCAGCGTCAGCACCATCGCGAAGCCGCTGAACACCGCGCCCGCCACGAAGTACGGCGGGAAGATGGTGGTGTGCCAGCCGGGAATCACCGACGTGGCGAAGTCCATCGACACGATGGTGTGCACGCTGAGCACCAGCGGCGTCGCCAGGCCCGCGAGCAGCAGGTACACCGTCTCGTAGCGGCTCCACGTGCGGTGCGAGCCCGTCCACCCCAGCGACAGCACCTTGAAGACGGCCTTCTTCACGCCCGCCTTCAGCCTGTCGCGCACCGTGGCCAGGTCCGGAATCAGGCCCACGTACCAGAACACCGCCGACACGGTGAAGTACGTGGAGATGGCGAACACGTCCCAGAGCAGCGGCGAGCGGAAGTTCACCCACAGGCTGCCGCGCGTGTTCGGATACGGCAGCACCCAGAAGGCCAGCCACGGGCGGCCCATGTGGATGACGGGGAAGAGCGCCGCGCACATGACGGCGAACAACGTCATCGCCTCCGCCGCGCGGTTGATGCTGGTGCGCCACTTCTGCCGGAAGAGGAAGAGGATGGCGGAGATGAGCGTGCCGGCGTGGCCGATGCCCACCCAGAAGACGAAGTTGGTGATGTCGAACGCCCAGCCGATGGTCTTGTTCAAGCCCCACACGCCGATGCCCGTGCCCACCTGGTACGCCACGATTCCCGCGCCGGTCCCCAGGACGGACACCGCGATGGCGAACGCCGCCCACCACTTCCACGTGGGCGCGCGCTCCATGGGCGCGCAAATCTCCTCCGTGAGCTGACCCAGGGTGCGCGACTCGCTGACCAGCGGCACGCGCAGCGGGGACAGATGCTGGTTGCTCATGTTCCGCTTCCCGACCCGGTGTTCCGGATCTTCGTGAGGTAGGTGATGGACGGCCCGATGTTCAGCTCCTCCAGCAACCGGAATGCCCGCCCGTCCTTCGCCAGCTTCGCCACCCGGCTCTCCGGGTCATTCAGGTCCCCGAAGTGGATGGCCTTCGCCGGGCAGCTCTGCTGACACGCCGTCTGGATGTCGCCGTCCTTGAGGGGCCGGCCCTCGCGGTTCGCCGTCGCCTTGCCCTCCTGGATGCGCTGCACGCACAAGGAGCACTTCTCCATGACGCCGCGGCTGCGCACCACCACGTCCGGGTTGAGCACCATGCGCTCCAGGGGCTCGTCGTGCGGGTAGTCGAACCAGTTGAAGCGCCGCACCTTGGTGGGGCAGTTGTTCGCGCAGTAGCGCGTGCCGACGCAGCGGTTGTAGACCTGCTGGTTGAGCCCCTCCGACGAGTGCACCGTCGCGAGCACCGGGCACACCGTCTCGCACGGCGCGTTCTCGCAGTGCTGGCACATCATCGGCTGGTGCACGACCTGCGGATTCGCCGCGTCGCCCTGGTAGTACCGGTCGATGCGCATCCAGTGCATCTCGCGCTGGCGCAGCACCTCGTCGCGCCCCACGCTGGGGATGTTGTTCTCCGCCTGGCAGGACACCACGCACGCCGAGCACCCCGTGCACGCGCTCAGGTCCACCGCCAGCGCCCAGCGGTGGCCCTTGTACTCGTGGCCGGACCACATCGAGAGCGAGTGTCCGCCGTTGCCACCGCCGTGGCCGCCGTGTCCCTCGTTGCCCGCGCGAGGGTTGGCCAGGAACGCGGCCAGCTCCGCCTCGCGCACGTGAGGCCGTCCCTCCAGGCTCGAGTGCGTCTGGGTGAGCGCCAGCTTCTGCCGCTCCCCCGTGGCCGCCACCGTCGCCCCCGGCACCGAGCGGCGCACGCGCCCGTCCACCACCGCGGCCAGCGGGGAGACGCGCTCCCCCACTCCGTCGCCGATGCGCCCGGCCCGCGTGCGGCCGTAGCCCACCGCGAGCCCCAGCGCGCTGGGGTGCGTGCCGGCTTGAATCAGCACGGGCAGCGAGACCGACCTGCCGCCCACGCTCACCTTCACCACGTCGCCGTCGGACAGGCCCAGCTCCTTGGCGCGCGCGGGTGAGATGAGCGCGGGGTTGCCCCAGGTCGCCTTGGTGATGGGGTCCGGCACCTCGTGGAGCCACGCGTTGTTCGCCATCGCGCCGTCGCGCAGACCGACCGAGGGGAACAGCACCAGCTCCCACTCCACCGAGGGACGCGCCACGCCGGCGAGCACCTTCGCCACGCCCTCCTCACGGAAGGTCAGCGGCGCCGCGGGCACTGACGACAGCGTCACGACGCCCCGGCGGACCGAGTCATCCCAGAAGTGGGCGAAGTCCGTCCCTGTCACGCCGGCCCTCGGGAAGACCTCCGCCTCCCAGCGCGCGCGCAGGAAGTCGTGGTGGGCCTGGGCCGCGCCGGCCCACGTCAGCAGGGACTCCACCGCGTCGCGCGTGTCGTGCAGCGGCGACACCGCGGGCTGCCGCAGCGACACCACGCCCCGGCGAGGCTCCGCGTCGCCCCACGCCTCCAGCGCCGTGGAGGCCGGAGCGTGCAGCCGCGCCAGCACCGCCGTCTCGTCCAGCCGGTCGTTCAGCGCCACCGTGAGGGGCACGTTCTTCAACAGGGCCCCCAGCGAGTCACCGCGCGCGTCGGTGTGCGCCGGGTTGACGCCGAGGAAGACCACCGCGCCCACGCTCCCGGCCTCCAGCTCCGCGAGCAGCTCGCCGTACGACAGCGCCTTCTCGTCCAGCGCCACGCCGTCCCGGGGGAGCACCGTGGTGCCCTCGTTGCCGAGCAGCACGTTCGCCGTCGCGGCCAGCACCTGGCCCGCCACCTCGTCGCCACCACACACCACCAGCGACTCGGTGCGGTGGGCCCACAGCGCCTCGGCCAGCTCATCCAGCGAGGCAGGCTCCAGCCTGGAGGCAGGCAGCGACTTCAGCCCCGGCACCTCGCGGCCCGCCTTCACCGCGAGCCTGCGCACCACGTCACCCAGGGCCAGCGTCACGTCGGACGGCGCCACCACGAAGCGACGGTCCGCCGCCGCGCCGGTGAGCGTCATCACCGGCTCCACCTGGAAGTGGCGCGCCATCGCCTTGCGCGTGGCCGCGTCGCGCGCCTCCGCGTACTGCCGCGTGAAGGCCACCGGCGACACCCACGTGCCCAGGAAGTCCGCGCCGAAGCTGGCGATGACCTTCGCCCTGTCGAAGCGGTAGTCCGGCACCACGCGGGCACCGTGCGTGACGCGGTACGCATCGCCCAGCGCCGACAGCTCGCCCAGGGGCTCGTAGCGGACCGTGCGCGCCGTCGGGTGCGCGGCGAGGAAGCGCGACACCGCGGCCTCCGCCGTGGACCCCATCACCCAGGGCAGCACCAGCCGGATGGCCTTGCCGTCCTCGGTCGCCTTGGCGAGGCCCTTCTTCACCTCGGCGTCCAGGTCCGTCCACGACACGCGGCTGCTGGCGCGCGAGGGGAAGCGGGCGCGGCTCGCGTCGTAGAGCGAGAGCACGGAGGCCTGGCCCACGGCGCACACGCCGCCGCGGGACACGGGGTGCTCGTCGTTGCCCTCGACCTTGATGGGGCGACCGTCGCGCGTCTTGAGCAACAGGCCGCAGCGCGCGGGGCACGCGTCGCACGTGGACGCGTACCAGAGCGCCGTGCCGGGCGTCACCTCGTCCGGCCGCGACACGTAGGGGATGAGCTTCTGCACCGGCGCGCGCTGGCAGGCCACCATGGCCGCCGCGGCGCTCAGGCCCATCATCTTGAAGAAGTCACGACGGCTGCTCGCATCCGGAGGCGCGGCGGCGACGCCCACCGGAAGCTCCTCGGCGAACTCGTTGCGCTGCGTGTCGAGCCACGAGGCATCCGTCGCGCGCTCGGCCAGGCTCTGCCAGTACTGGGGAAGTTTGTCGGACATGGCGCGGGGGTCCTCAGCGGTGGCAGCTCGAGCAGTCCGAGGGCGGCTGGAGGGTGCGAGGGGTCTTCGAGGGCTCGGGAAGCGGCTCACCGGACATGAGGGCCAACAGCTCCCCCTTGCGCGGCGCGGAAGCGATGGGCGCCGTCAGTCCTTGCGCGCCCGTCTTGCGGTGACAGTCCAGACACCAGCCCATCGTCATGGGCTCCACCTGCTCCACGCGCACCATCTGCTCCACCGCGCCGTGGCAGGTCTGGCACTTCAGGCCCGCGGTGACGTGGCTGGCGTGGTTGAAGAAGGCGTGGTCCGGCAGCCGGTGCACGCGCACCCACTGGATGGGCGCGTTGGCTGCCACCGCGGCGGCCACCTTCTGGATTTCGGGCGAGTCCTTCTTCACCTGCGTGTGGCAGTTCATGCAGACGCTGGCGGACGGCACGCCCGCGTGACGGCTCTGCTCGGCGCCCACGTGGCAGTACTGACAGTCCAGCTCGTACTGGCCCGCGTGGACCGCGTGCGAGAAGGCCACCGGCTGCGCTGGCATGTGGCCCTGCTGGTTGTTCACCGGCCCGCTGCACCCGCCCAGTCCCAGCGCGAGAAGCGCGCCGGCCTGGCCGAGCCCGCGGATGGATGCGCGGCTCATGGCGTCTCCTCCCGAGGCGTGCCGAGCAGGCCCGGCTCCACCGACTCCTCCGCGCGCTGGGGCACCGTCGCGCGGTTCATCCGGATGAAGGGCGCCAGCGCCAGCAGCACGAAGCCCAGGAGCACGTGCACCTGGTAGACGGTCGGCGCCGTGAGCATCCGCGTCGCGTCCGGCTGGAACGCCATCAGCGAGCGCACGTACGGCACACCGATGTGCAGGTACCAGGCGGTGCCCCAGCGCAGCGCCACCGCGATGTACACGGCGGTGAGCACGTGCGCGAAGAGCAGGCCCAGCGTGAGCGCGGGCGTCCACTGCCCCGCCTTCGCCTTGCGAAGCCCCAGCGACGCGAGCCCCCAGGCCAGCAGCATCGCGCCGATGAGCTGCAGCGACTCCAGCGTGAACAGGCGCGCGGGAGAGGCGTTGAAGGCCTGCATCGCGCGAGGCGCGGCCAGCCCCAAGAGATGGAAGAACGCGACGATGGCGACCCCCGCCAGCACCGCGCGCCCCGCGGACGTCCAGGGCGTGGTGGGCGGCGCGGGCTCGCGCGCGGTGACCCTCCAGATGGTGCCCGCCAGGGCCACCCCGGCCGCCGCGTACGGCAGGGCGTTGAAGAGGAACGCGTCGCTCACGACTGACCTCGCGTGGACGGAGCCGAGAACATCACTCCGATGAAGCCCAGGACCGCGGCCATGCCGACGAGCCCCAGGTAGAAGAAGTCACGGTCCCCCCGGGGACGGCTGCCATCGCGGGACACGTCCGCGAGGTACGCCTTGAGGGCGTACTGCTCCTCCTCGTCGAGCGGCGCCTTCGCGTAGAGCGGCCCCATCATCGGCCCCTCCAGCTTCGCCAGCGCCGGACGCATGCCCTTCTCGCCCATCCGCGCGAAGGCGAAGGTGAGGTTGGGGCCCAGCGTGCCGCCGCCCGCCACGCCCAGCCCGCGCACGTCGTGGCAGCCGATGCAGGCCGCGCCGCCGTTCTTCAGCGACTCCGCGCCCTCGAAGAGCCGGCGGCCCCGGGCAATCTCCTCCGGCGTGGCGTCCGTGCCCATCTTCTCCGCGGGCGAGGGCTTGCAGCCGCCCTTCCCCTTCTGCGTGCAGTCGCGGATGAAGGCGTAGAGGCTGTCGCGCTCCGCGTCGGAGAGCGCCTGGTCCGGCATGCGCACGCCGTTGAACTTCGCGAGCAGCTCGGTGGCCACCGGGTCGCCCGAGTCGATGAGCGCGCCGGGGCTCTTGATGAAGCGCGTCACCCAGGCCTCGTCGCGGCGCTCCAGCACGCCGTGGAGGTCGGGGCCAATCCGGTCGCCCTCTCCCATCGAGTGGCACGTGGCGCACCGCTGGGTGAAGAGCTGAGCGCCCTGGCGCGCGGCTCCCTGCGCCAGCGCGGCCGGCGCCGCCAACAGGGCCAGGAGCGGAATGATGGGGACGAGCGTTCGCTCCTGACGCGGCCGTCCTCCCAGCTCACGTGTCCGCATTGCTGCGTGCCCCTCCTCGCGGGGAGGCCGGGCTCAGTGCCCGGCACGCGGCGACGTCAGTGCAACGCGAAGGCCAGGATGCTCCACGCCTCACATCGGCACGTAGCTCCGGAAATCAAGCGAGCGGTGCGCAGCATTTGCGCGCGGTGACGCACGCCGACGCACTGTTTGCCAGCAGGCATCCCGAGAGGGCTCGCGGTGCCCGCGCCAGCACGCGCGCGGCGCACTTCATGACGAAGAGGGCCTCACGGCGGCGAACCTTGCGCTCGGCTCCCCGCGAGACACTCGCGAGATGGAGTCCATGCCCCCGCCCTGCTGAAACACGAAGGCCCCGAGGCGAGAGACGCCTCGAGGCCCGGGCCCACGCGGGGAGCACGAGGCTCCACCCGCCTGGAGCGGCACATCACATCGCGGTGGTGGTGAACACGCCGCGGCCGATGGCCATGATGCCACCGATGATGAAGAGCACCGCGAGCCCCACGCCCGCCAGCGGCAGCGCGTAGCCCGGCTGGGGACGCCGGCGATTCACCGAGAGCAGCGCCTGCGCGGAGCCGGCCGCGAGTACCATCATCACGATGTGGCCGATGAGCGCCGGGTAGTAGAAGCGCGTCACCAGCACGAGGATGCCGAGCAGCACCTGGAGGTGCAGCAGGCCCGCGAAGGAGGAGCCGAGGATGCGGCCTCCCTTGTCGAACGGGCGCTTCGTGGCGAGCCCGAAGGCGAAGTAGGCGATGGCCAGCACGCCCGCGAGCAACACCAGATAGCGGAGCCCGGAGTGGGCATAGAAGAACATTCGGTCCATGGGTCTCTCGGGGTTTAGCTCAGGAAGGGTCCGGCTCGGGAGTCTTCTTCGTGCTGGGCGGCAGGGGCGGCGCGGCGATGTGCTCGCGCGGCGGCAGCTCCCCGGTGAGGCTCTTGAGGAAGGCCACCAGGTCATCCACCTCCGCGTCCGTCAGCGTCCTCGCCAGCTGGTGCTTCGCCATCAGCCGCACCATCGTCGGCAGCTCCTCCACGCTGCCGTCGTGCAGGTACGGACCGGTGCGCTCCACGTTGCGCAGCGTGGGCACGCGGAACTTGCCCCGGTCGTCCTCGTTCTTCGTCGCGTCGAAGCGCCCCGCGTCCTTCAGGCCCGGGTAGTCCTCGATGAGCCCCAGCTTCTGGAACGACGTGCCGCCCACCGCCGGGCCGTTGTGGCACGTGGTGCAGCCCGTCACCACGAAGAGCTGCAGGCCGCGCTGCTCCGCCTCGCTCAGCGCCGAGTGCTGGCCGGCCAGGTACTGGTCGAAGCGTGACGGCGTGGTCAACCCCCGCTCGAAGGCCGCGATGGCGCGCGCCGCGTTCGCCAGCGACACGGGCTTCCTGTCGCCGGGGAACGCGTCACGGAAGCGCGTCACGTACTCCGGCATGGAGGAGAGCGTGGCCACCACGCGGCGCTCGTCCGGCATGGCCATCTCCACCGGGTTCAGGATGGGGCCGGACGCCTGCGCCTCCAGCGTGTCCGCGCGCCCGTCCCAGAACTGCGCGATGTGGCCCGCCGCGTTGTAGACGGTGGGCGAGTTGCGCGAGCCCTTCTGCCCGCGGTGCCCGTCCGACAGCGCCTTGTTGTCCACGCCGTAGGTGTCCAGGCCGTGGCAGGTGTTGCAGGAGACGTCGTGGTTCTTCGACAGCCGGGGCTCGAAGAAGAGCATGCGGCCCAGCGCCACCTGGGCCTCGGTGTCCTGGGGCGCGGGCTTCGCGTCCCTGGCCGGCGGCGTCGGGCGGAAGAAGTGCGAGAGCTGCTCGGGCGTCATCGGCTTGGGGCCCGGGGGCTTCGGCGCGCTCGCCGTCGTGGGCGGCGCGACGGGCTCCTGCTTGCGCTCACAGCCCGACAACGCGCCCAGGGAGGTCAGCGTGAGCAGGGTGACGAAGCGGGTTCGGGACATGACGCACTCCAGGGGGTGTGGACGGCCCGGCACGCTATCAGCCCCGCCTCCGGCCGGGGCCCGCGTCTTTGTGACGCACCCCGCCCGCGCTTCCCGCGTCCATCAGCCCGTCAGACGCCTGCGCTCCGCCGCTCCCCTGCTCCTCGGACGAGGAGCCCCTGGGTGCGAGGCCGCGCCCTGGCCGCTACCTCCCGGGAGCGACAGCTTTGACGGGCCGCTTTCGCTTCAGCGCCCACGCAGCGGGGCGTCCACCGGGTGTGGCAAGCCCGGAGCGCCCCGGCTCGACGACTCGGAGGATGGATGCGGGATGAAGACGGTGGAGACGCGAACCGGGACGTCGATGTCCTCATCTGCCGCAAGTGCCTGATGCGCGGCGCGCGCAGCGGGGGCGGCGTCGAGCTGCCGCGCTGGCTCCAGCGCTCGCTCGCCGACCGAGGGCTCGCCGATGAAGTCCGCGTCATGCCCACCGGCTGCCTGCGCCAGTGTCCTCGCGGCAAGGTCACCGTGCTCATCACGGGGGGCCACGCCGAGCAGGGCAGCGCCTTGATGACGGTGGAGCCGCTGCTGGAGCGAGAGCCCCTCCTGCGCCTCGTCGAGGCCCGCGCGCGTCCCGACCAGGACCTCTTGTCCCCGTCGCGTCCCGAGGAGGAGCACGACGGGCGGAGCGGCCCGTAGCGAGCCCCGCGCCTGGGGGCTGGGCGTGGGGCCGAAGAGGAGCCGGTCCACGAGCCACGACACGCCCAGGCCCGTCGCCGTCCCCGCGGCGTCCCAGGCCAGGTCCTTGAACGAGAAGGTGGTGCCCCGCCCCAGGTCGTACAGCTCCTTGCCCACGCCCACGCCCATCGCGAGCCCCGCGCCCGTCCAGAGCCGCGCCTCGGGCGGCTCGAAGAGCAGCGCGCCCGCGCCGTAGCCCACGCCCGCGAGGACGAAGCAGGCCGCGAAGTGCTTGGGCTTGTCCGGGCCCAGCCAGTCATCCCCCGACGCGGCGCTCGCGACGGGGCTTGCCAGCAGCGCGACGAGACAGGGGGCGAACCCGCTCCGGTTGGAAAGCTTCATGAGCAGGGATGTAGCACCCCACGGACCGTCCAGGTGGCCTGTCCCTGGGTGTGGGGATGACCTCGCCGGTGGTGCGTTTTCGAGACGAGTCCAGCACATCGTCCTATGCTCCGGGTCGCGTGAACCGACTCGGCCCCTCGTTCACCTTCCAGCAGCAATCGAACCGGCACCCCGGGCTCGACGGGGCGCGCGGTCTGGCGGTCCTCGCGATGGTGCTGGGACACACGCTGGACGCGCTGCTCTCGGCCGAGGCGCGCCTGCTGCCGTGGGTGCAGCACTACTGGGCCTTCCGCGGCGTCACCGCGCCCCTGTTCCTGCTGGTGAGCGGCTGGGCGGTGGTGGCCGCGCTGGGCACCCGGCCCAACGCCGCGCGAGACACGCTCGGGCGTCGGGTGCGCCGCTCGCTGTTGCTGCTGTTCCTGGGGTACTTCCTGCACTGGCCCGGGTGGCACGCCGTGCGGGACATGGGCTGGACGGACGCGATGGTGTCGCACGTCCTCACCTTCGACGCGCTCCAGTGCATCGGCTTCGCGTTGCTGGTGGGCTCGGTGCTGCTCGCGCTCGTGCCCGCGCAGGGCGGCCGGCCGTTGGTCCTGCTCGTGCTCGCGGTGGGCATCCCGCTGGTGAGCGCCACCACGTGGAAGCTGGGCGTGGGTCTGCCGGGCGCGGTGCAGCAATTCCTGGGCAGCGCCGCGGGCAGCCGCTTCCCCTTCTTCCCGTGGGCGGGCTACTTCTTCGCGGGTGCGTTCGCGGCGTACGCGCTGCACCTGCTGCGTCCGGGCTGGCCGCAGGGCCTGGCGCTGCTGGCGCTCGGCGCGGGGATGCTCGGGCTGACGCGGATGACGACCGCGGACTGGACGCCCGCGAGCGCGTGGCTGGTGGCGTACCGCGTGGGTCAGGGGCTCCTGGTGCTGGGCGCCGTCAACCTCGCGCCCGTCCGGTTGAGCAAGCTGCTGGCGCCGTTCGGGCGGCTGTCCTTGTGGATCTACGTGCTGCACCTGCCGGTGGTGTACGGCTGGGCGGACATCGCGGGCCTCGCGGGCCGCATCGGCCCCCGGCTCGGAGTCCCCGCCGCGGTGGGCATCGGCGTGGCGCTGCTCGTGACGTGCGCGGTGGTGGCGTGGCTGGGCCGCTGGCTGACGGAGCAGGCCCGTCCGTGGCGCGCCGGCTCCACCACGCTCAACGCGAGCCTGAGCGGCACGCGCATGAGCCCGCGGGCCTGAACGCCGGCCTTAGTGCCTGGGCTCGTCCTCGGTGAACTCCGCGTCCACCTCCGCGCGTGACGCGCCGGAGCGGATGCGGCCGGGAGGTCCCTTCGACGCCGTGTCGGACCAGGACTCGGGGAACGGCGTGCCGCCCCTGGGCTCCCCCGGGAACGGACCGGGGAACCCCATGCCGCCAATGGTGGTGACCTGGAACGAGCCGTCCCGCATGCGGCGCTCGACCGCGCGGCGCAGGCGCGCCGTGACGAACCGGCGCACCGGAGGCAAGAGCAGCGACAGGCCCACCACGTCGGTCAGGAAGCCCGGCACCAGCAGGAGCAGGCCGCCGAGCATCACCAGCGCGCCGCTGAACAGGCCCTCCTCCGGCACCTGCCGCATGGCGAGCGCGTCGCGCCACCGACGCATCACCCGGCTCCCCTCGCGGCGCGCGAGCCAGGAGCCCACGAGCCCCGTCAGGAGCACGACGGAGAGCGTCGGAAGGAAACCCACCTCCCGGCCGATGGCGACCAGCAGGTACAGCTCCACGAAGGGGAGAATCAGTGCGAGCAGGAAGTACTTGAACACGCCCCCAACCTAACGCCGAGCGGCCCCTCGTGCTGGACAACCCGACGGCAGGGGCGGCGCCCCTCCCCTCGCCCGCTGTCTACCTGCCGCCGAGGCTCCCAATCATCGAGTCCACCAGCAGGTACAGGAAGAAGAAGGCGCCGATGGCGATGAGGAAGAACCTGGCGCCGGGCTGGAAGCCGCGCGAGCTCTCACTCGTGGCCGGGGTGAACGACATGGAGCCCACGGACATGGAGCCCTCGTAGCGGACCGTGCGCAGGTACTGGTCCACCACCACGTGGTCATCCGTGGCCGCGAGCGAGCGCCCCAGCTGGGGGTCCACCAGCCGCGCGCCGGCCGCGCTGGCGATGCCAGCGGCCTCGGCCACCACCTCGCGGACCAGCTCCGTGCGCTCGGACAGGGGGATGTGCAGCTCGGTGGCCACCACCCGTCCGCCCTCGCGCAGCTCGCCCACCTCCACGTCCCCGTGCTCGAGATGCCAGAGCCGGTTGCCGTCCGGACGGGCGCTCACCCGCCGCTCGGAGAGGAGGCCATCCACCCGCGCCGCCTCGTAGGGCGTGCCCGGCGTCTTCGTCTGTAGGAGCAACTCGTATCTCACGCGGGTTGCGAGTATACGCCGCCCAACGCCATGCCCACCTCTTCCAAGCCCCCCTCCGGCCCCCATCGCGGCGGCAGACCCTCCTCCCCGCCGTCCGGACAGGGCCGAGGCCGCCCCCACCACCGCCCCGAAAAGGTGGCCCCGGACCGCACCTCGCCCGAGCTGGGCCCGGATGGCCTGCCCCAGGTCTCCCTGCTGCGCCGGGGCGTCGAGCGCTGGCAGGCGGGCCACCCGTGGATCTACCGCGCCGACCTCAACGGCGACCCGGGCCTGCAGGGCGGCGAAATCGTCCGCGTCACCGACGGGCGCGGCTGGTTCATCGGCAAGGCGTTCTACTCGCGCCAGTCGAAAATCTCGCTGCGCTGGCTGAGCTTCGACGACGTCGCGGTGGACGAGGACTTCTTCCGCCAGCGCCTCCTGTCCGCCCAGGCCCTGCGCAAGAGCGCGCTGCCGGGCGAGACGACGTACCGGCTGGTGCACGGCGAGGCGGACGGCATCCCGGGCCTGGTGGTCGACCGGTACGGCGACTACCTGAGCGTGCAGTTCCTGGTGCCCGCCACCGAGCAGCGCAAGGCGCTCATCGCGGACCTGCTCGAGGCGCAGTTCAAGCCGCGCGGCATCGTCAACCGCTCGGACGTGGGCGTGCGCAACCTGGAGGGCCTGACGCCGGAGAAGGGCCTGCTGCGCGGCGAATTGCCCCCGGGCCCCATCTCCTTCGACGAGGGCATGGTGCGCGTGCGCGCGGACCTGCTGGAGGGCCAGAAGACGGGCGCGTTCCTGGACCAGAAGGAGAACCACGTCATGGCGGCGCAGTACGCCGCGGGCGAGGCGCTGGACTGCTTCTCGTACGTGGGCGGCTTCGCGCTCCAGCTCGCCACGCGGGCCCAGAGCGTCACGGCGGTGGAGATTTCCGACCAGGCCGCGGCCCAGCTGCGTGAGAACGCCCAGGCGAACAAGCTCTCCAATGTGGATGTGGTGGCCGCCAACGCGTTCGACTTCCTGCGCGACGCGGTGGACGACGGCAGGAAGTTCGACACCATCGTCCTGGACCCGCCGTCGTTCGCGAAGAACAAGGACGCCTTCGCCGCCGCGGTGCGCGGGTACAAGGAGATCAACCTGCGCGCCATGCAGCTGCTCAGGCCCGGCGGGCACCTCATCACCGCGAGTTGCACGTACCACGTGGACGAGCAGGCCTTCGAGGACATGCTCGCCTCCGCCGCCGCGGACGCGAAGCGGCGCATGCAGATCATCGAGCGGCGCGGCGCGGGCAAGGACCACCCCGTGCTCGTGAACCTGCGGGAGACCCGCTACCTGAAGTGCTACGTGCTGCGCGCGATGTGAGCGCCCGGCGCGCGGCCAGAGGGCGAGGACATGCGGAGCCGGGACTGGGATGACGAGGAGGAAGCGCCCACCACGCGGGGCTCCCACCAGAAGGAGCGCGCGCTCAAGGAAGTGCGCGCCATCTTCCGCCAGGCCGACGCCGCCTACGGCCCCTTCTCCTGCCCCGCCAGCGGTGAGTGCTGCCAGCTGTCCCGCACGGGCCGCCAGCCCTGGCTGTGGCTGCCCGAGTGGGAGCTGCTCACCCAGGGCCGCCCCCTGCCGCCCGCGCGCGAGGACGGCGGCTGTCCCTACCTGGACGCGGCCGGCAAGCGCTGCACCGTGTACGCGGACCGGCCCTTCGGCTGCCGCACGTTCTTCTGCGAGCGCATCCGCGGCCCCGCCCGCCAGCCCGCAGAAACCGTGGGGGCGTTGCTGGAGCGGCTCGAGCGCGTCTCCCAGCAGCGCGAGCCCTCGCTGCGCGCGCCCCGGCCCCTGCTCGAGTGGCACGCCGAGGCCCTCGCCCGGGCGTCAACCAAGACACCCTGACGGGTCATCCCTACCCACCCCACCGCTCCGGGTCTGCATTGAATCCCACTCTTGGATTCAAGCTATTGAGGCAATTCCAGAAGTTCAGTGACACATGACGCATGTATCAGTGTGAACTCGCCCGCCGACGAGGCCATGATTGCGCGGGCAATCCGGCTGTGGAGGCGTGGGCGTGCGGAGAAGTCTGACTGCGAGGACGAAGGGGAACGGAGACCACCCGGTGGCCGGTGGAGCGTCCTCGTCGTGATACCGCCGCGTTGGCTCGTCGCACCGCAGGAGTACAAGGGCACCCTCACGGCGTCGGAGGCCGCGGAGGCGATGGCCCGGGGCGTGCGGGAGGTCTCTCCCGAGGTGGTGCTGGACCTGGCGCCGCTGGCGGATGGCGGCCCTGGCACCGTGGAGGCGTTGCTGTCGGGGACGCGTGGCGAGCGCCGCGTGTGCCGGGTGCATTGTCCCCTGGGCAAGCCGATGGAGGCCGCGTGGGCGCTGCTCGAGGACGGGCGCACGGCGGTGGTGGAGATGGCCGCGGCCTCCGGGCTGGCGCACCTGGAGCCCAATCCCGTCAGCGCGAGGAAGGCGTCGACGTACGGCGCGGGTGAGCTGATGCGGGCCGCGCTGGACTCGGGCTGCGAGCGGCTCATCATCGGACTCGGTGGCAGCGCGACGACGGACGGCGGCACGGGCGCGCTCACGGCGCTGGGCTATCGGTTCCTGGATGCGAACGGACATCCGCTTCCGCCCGGTGGCGCGGCGCTCTCGGCGCTCGCGCGGGTGGACGCGAGTGGACGCCATCCCCGGCTGGGCAAGGTGGAGCTGATGGGCGCCACGGACGTCACGTCGCCGCTGCTGGGCGCGGATGGAGCGGCGCGGTTGTTCGGTCCGCAGAAGGGTGCCGACGCGCAGGGCGTGGAGGAGTTGGAGGCGGCGCTCGCGCACTACTCGCGCGTGGTGGGGGATTTGTCCGCGGGCTGGCCGGGCACGGGCGCGGCGGGAGGCTTCGGCTTCGGGCTGGTGGCGCTCGCGGGCGCGCGGCTGGTGCCCGGGTACGAGCTGGTGGCGCGGGCACTGGGGCTGGAGCGGCGCGTGCTGCTCGCGGAGGTGGTGCTCACGGGCGAGGGACGCTTCGACCGGCAGACGTCGCTGGGCAAGGGCCCCGGGGGACTGGCGCGACTGGCGCGTGAGCACGGCACGCCGGTGGAGCTCTTCGCGGGCTCGGTGCGCCGCGATGAAGGCGTGGAGCTGGACCTGTTCCACACGGTGGTGGACCTGAGCACCCAGGCGCGTCCCGGCGCAACGGCGGCGGAGGTGCTCCAGGAAGCCGTGGCGCGCTGGACGGCGGCGCGACTCAAGACGACGCGCTGAGGCCGGGGCGGAACCTCGGACTCGCGTGACGGGCCCAGGCGACTGGCGTGGGCCCGACGCACGCGGGACCGGATGTGGGGTACCCCACCGGATGCGCGCCTCAAGGCGGCGCGCGGAGGCTCACGCACGCGACCAGGCCGGGGGGCACCTCGGACGCGCGTGACGGGCCCAGGCGACTGGCGTGGGCCCGACGCACGCGGGACCGGATGTGGGGTACCCCACCGGATTCGCGGCTCAGTCCTCCAGCGGGTCCGCCGTGCGCACCACGCGCATGCCCGCCGCGCGAAGCTCCTCGATGGCCGCATCCGCCATGCGCGGGAAGTCGAGCGCGGGAGGCAGCGGATTCAGCGGCGGCGCGGGCACCGGGCTCATCGCATCCACCAGGATGTGCACGCGCCCCATCCGCGAGCGGTCCGTGCGCTCGATGTGCTCGCGCAGGTCGCGCAGGGTGGACAGCACGCAGTGCGACTTGGCCTGGCCGAACACGTAGACGCGGTCGAACGTCATGAGCCGCTCGAACAGGCGCGTGTTGAACTCCCCCACGCGCTGGCCCTTCACCTCCGTCACGTCCGGCGACAGCACCGAGTAGTTCTCGGTCAGCGGGTGCTCGCCCTTCAGCTCGAAGTGCGTGGGCGTGTCGCGCACCAGGGCGTGGAACGCGCTCGCCTCGTAGAACGCGGGCACCAGCGCGTGGCTCAGTCCGCCCAGCAGCGCGTGGTACGGCCAGATGGTGTGCACGTAGCGACCTCTCGCCTCCAGTCGCTCGCAGTACTCCAGGCTCTCCGCCTCGAAGCGCGTGGCGCGCCAGCGGCCCGCGCGCACGTCCGCGGCGGTGATGGACGTGAGCGGCGGCGGGGGCTTGCCCTCCGCGTCACGCCACCACGCGGGATGGAAGATTTGAAAGACGCGGTGCGTGTCGAGCGAGAACACCAGCTCCGTCACCCGCCCCAGGTTCGCGTAGAGCCAGCGCAGCGTGCGCTGGGTGTCCTCCACCGCGCCCGGGACGAAGAGGCTGGCGCCGGGCGTGCAGAAGGCCACCTGCACGTCGATGCCGAAGGCCGCGATGCGCACGCGGTCCTCGCTCGCCGGACGCGCGCGGTGCTCGGCCGCGTAGCGCAGGGCCTCCTCGGCGACCTCTCCGGTGCGCTCCAGGTAGAGCTGTCCGGCGCGAGCGTCGTCGTGGAACCGGGGAATCGGCAGCGTCATGGGTCGTCCTCAGCGTCCCTTGGGGAAGTGCTTGCGCGTGAGCTCCTCGACGAGCGCGCGCGTGGCCTGCGTCTGGGAAATCTTCGCGGGCTCCGAGTTCACCTCCAGCGCCCCCACCAGCGAAGGCGTCTCGGGCTCGGCCTCCATCAGCGGGAAGTACCCATCCGGCACGGGCTCGCCCTCCTGTCCCACCAACCCGATGGGCCCGGAGCCGTGGCGGCGGCGGAACAGGACGGGCGTGCCGGGGATGCTCTGCTTGCCCTCGGCCAGCTCGTTGCCGAACTTCATCACCGGCTGCGGGCCCGTCTGCGACAGCTTGTAGATGGCGGCCACCTTGTCGCGCGTGAAGGGACACTCCATGGTCCGCGCGACGATGTGGCCTCCGTAGCCGTAGAACTGCGAGCCCGGCTCCCAGCCCACCTGTCGACGCAGGTCCTCGAACTCGCGCGTGGCCTCGGCGTCCAGGCCGTCCTCGAGGATGTTGACGGGCTTGATGCCGATGTCGCGCGCGCGCGTCACCGCGTACAGGTACTGGAGCTTCTTGTTGCCCGAGTCGAAGCGGATGGAGTCCCCCGCGCCCGGCTCCTCGCGGATGAGCTGGAAGGCGGCGGGGATGCCGGAGGTGAGCGTGTCGAAGGTGTCCAGCAGGTAGCTGGAGCGCTGCGGACGGCGCTCGCGCATGGCGCGGAAGGCGGCATCGTCCGAACCGAAGCGCTGGATGTGCTCGTGGCCCATGGTGCCGACGGGAATCATCCCCAGCTTGCGCGCGCCCTCCACGTTGCTGGTGCGCGTCACCCCCACGTCCTTGCAGGCCCGCAGGGCCAGCTCGTGCTGCTGCTGGCAGGTGGCCGCGCGCAGGCCCACCTCGAAGATGCGGGCCGGGTCCTCCACCGCGTCGATGAGTTCTTTCACCGTGGCGCGCACGCGCTGCAGGTAGCCCTCCGAGTCCACGGTGATGGGCACCGGCTTGACGCCCACCGCGTCGAGCGTCTCCAGGGCAATCGCCTTCTGCTCGTCGCAGGTGACGCGGGCGAGCGCGCGCGCCAGTCCCTCGCGGTCCGTCAGGGCCTGGGTGGCCACCTGGATGCGGAAGTTGAGCTGGAGCAGCAGCGGCTCCACCCACGAGACGAGCGCGGAGGGACCGGTGACGGTGAGGATGGGCTCGCGGGGGAAGAAGCACGCGCCGCGAGGGATGGCGCGGACGGAGAGCTTCTCCTTGCGGAGGATGGCCGCCTTGAAGCCCACGCCCATCTCGTAGTCGTACTTCGCGAGAAAGTCGTAGTCCTCGGGCTTGGGCTCGGGCAGGAGGGCACGCACATAGGCGGCCAGGTCCAGCGGCATGACCTGGAGGCCGCCCTTGCGGTGTGAGTAATAGAACGTCTCCCGGCGCAACGGCCAACCGGCCTCCGCCATGCTGAACTTGTAGCCATCCGTCGCGAGCAGCGAGGTCGCCATCCTGGGTACCTTCCTCCGATGTCACAGGAGACTACGCGCGCCATGATGGGTTTCCTACCCTTCCACCGCGCTTTCCCAAGCACACCGGGCAGGCGTGATTAAACCTGGAACCCATGTCGCCGGCCCCCTCCCGACGCCTCCTCCCCGCGCTCGTCGCCAGCCTCGCCCTGCATGGGCTCCTGTGGCTGGGCGTCGACAGCGTTCCGGAGGGCGCCCTCCGAGGGCCTCGTGCGCCCCAGCCCCCGCGCCCCGCGCTGGAGTGGGTCGAGGTGGAGGTGCGCTCACCGCCCGCCCCGCCTCCAGTCCCCCCGTCCACGCCATCGGAGGACCGCCGGGGCGATGACGGCGATGCCGTTGCGAACGCCCGCGCGCCTCTCCCCAACGCATCCATTGGCGGCGCCCGAAGCGGTGACAGCGGCGCGGCCCCACGGAGGTCCGAAACCAGCCCTCCTCGGCCCGACAAGACCGCACGAGCACCTGAGGCCCCTCCAGCGGATTCCGACCGAACCGACGGCGCCGTCGCACGCGCCACCCCGGCCCCGAAGGAAGGCATCGTCCGAGCCGCGCCCCAGCGCGACGCGAACACCCTGACCGCGGACGCGCCGCGCCCCGATACCGCGGGTGCCCTGTCCGCCCAGCCTCGCGATGACAGCCCGAGCGGGGAGCTGGCCGACACGCGAGCCATCACGAACCGTCCACCTCCGGCCGACGCGCCCCTCATGGCGCAGGCCCCCAGCGAGAACACTCAGTCAGCTGAGTCTTCCGACGTGCCGCGACAGGCTCCACACGGTGACATCCCGCGCGCGGCGCCCACCGACGCGCGGCGCGAGGGAGCACGCCTGCTGCTCGCGGCCCGGACCCAGCGCGTCTCCGCGTGGCGCAGCGAGGAACAAGCGCCCCAGGAGCGTGAGCTCCGAGGCGCCCGTGAGCCCACCTCCCCCCAGGCGCTCGTCGAGGAGCTGGTCGCCGAGGGCGTCGGCCGGGGCAAGGTGGACCGGGGACTGGTGCATCCCTACTTCAGCCAGCTGGGCAAGACACTGCTGGGCCTCTGGGACGCGGACCGCGCCGTGAAGGAGCATGGCCTCCAGGGCTACTTCGACATGGGCATGGAGCGCAGCCGCGCGTACGGCCGCGTGTGGGGCGAGCGCGCCGCCAACTACGGCGCCACCGGTGCCTTCGCCGCGAACAAGCCCCTCGAGGAGGACCGTCGCCGCCCCGCGAGCCAGGTCGGAGACCCCACGCTGCGCATGCGCCAGGAGCTACGCGAGAAGATGCGCGAGGAGTTCCGGGCCACGCGCCGCGCCCTCATCCGCGTCGTGCAGGACCCTCAAGGACGCCTGCTCGACGTCGAGCTCGTGGAGCCCAGCCACCAGCCCGAGGTGGACAACGAGGCGATGAAGGACGTCCGCGCCGCCGCCCAGAAGCTCCCGCCCCCTCCCGCCGAGGCCGTGGGCAAGCGCGAGCGAATCACCAGCCTCTGGGAGTTCGAGCTGATCCTCTCCATCAGCCCGCCCATCCCCATCTTCACCTTCGAGTTCGACGAGGCGCTCGGCTTCATCGACACGCGCCTGCCCCTGGACAAGCGCATCTACAAGCGCGTGCGGCTCGTCGAGCTGCGCTGAGCCGCTAGAGACAGTCGATCAACCCGTCATAGAGCGTGGTGCTCGTGCCGGGCAGCGGCGCGTCCATCGGCTCCGGCCCGGACAGCGCCTTCAACAGCGCCGCCATCGTCGTGCCCGGCACCAACGGGCTCGTGCAGGCCCACGTGCGCGCCTCCGTGGTGATGGCCCCCGACCTGGCATCGATGTGCTCGTAGCTGCCGCCGAACACCCAGAGGCACTGACCGATGACTCCCGAGCGCTGCCCCACCGAACAGCGGAACACCACCGTCTCGATGTTGCTGTAGTCCCCCTCGCAGAACGTGTCCCCGCAGATGTCATCGAAGTTCTTGCGCAGGTTGGCGCGCAGCTGGAACCAGGCGCGGAAATCCTCCTCGGAGCTCAGGTACTCCACCACGTCCACGAACGGCCCGTGCTCCTTGCCCGGAACGAATGCTCCCGGAAGCCCACGTGCCCCCGCCAACGTCGACAGCCCCAACAGCGACAACAACCCCCACGAACGAATCCGCATCACGACGACCTCCGGATGGTGCCGTTCCACCCCACCCGGCCTTGACTCGTTTTTCAAGTAAAGCAGTGTTCACAATTTATCCAAGATGACGTGGAGTGACGCCTTCCAGAAAGGCAGGCCGGCATGCCGTCACCTCTTCGTCGTGTTTCCGAAGTGCTGGTGTCCACCCTCGTCACCGTGTCCCTGGGGCTGCTCGCGGGCTGCGGCGAGGGGTACTCCGAGGACGACCCGTTCGGCGAGGCGCAGCGGGCGCTGCTTGACGGGGTCGGCTCGACGGCGGCGCGCGCGGCGCTCACGAAGCGGTGGGCGCCCATCCACTACCAGGACGTGGACGTGACGGGCTCCCACTCGCTGGGCGGCAAGTCGGACTTCCTCACGCGCGTGGACTTCGACGGCGACTGGAGCGGGACGAACAACTGGGACAACACGGGCTCTCGGCTGTTGTCCGCGCACGCGTACCAGTCCGTCGTCGAGACCAGCTCGCACTGGTACCTGCTCTACCTGTTCTTCCACCCGCGCGACTGGTCCGACAACATCTTCGACAGCGAGCACGAGAACGACGGCGAGGGTGTGCTGCTCATCGTCCAGCGCGACGGCAGCGAGTACGGCGCGCTCGTGGGCGCGGTGACGGTGGCGCACAAGGACTTCTTCTCCTTCGTTCCCACCGGCAGCCCGCTCGGCTCGGGCGCGGAGAGCGTGGACGGCACGCTGTCGCTCGCGTCCTTCGAGGGCGTGCTCCATCCCATCACCGCGCAGGAGGCCAAGGGCCATGGCCTCAAGGCGTGGCCGGCCTACGACATCGTCGGTGACGGCGTGAAGTACTTCCCCTCCCTCACGCTCGCCGAGCAGCCCGCGTCCGCCACCGCCGCGGACGTGCGCTACAAGCTGCTCGACTTGTACGGCGGCGAGGGGCTCTGGCAGCGCCGCGAGCTCTCCACGCTCTTCTCCGGCTGGGGCACCTTCCGCGGCGACACCAGCGGCGGCTGCGGGCTCGTCGCGGGCAACTGCTCGTCCAACTCCGCCAACGCGCCGTGGGGCTGGGACGACGGGAATGACGGCCCGGTGCTGCGAGGAGAAATCGCCACGGACCCGGCGAAGCTCGCCGCGCACTACTTCAGCCCGTCGTCACAGTTCTCCCGGACGTACACCTTCAACCCGTACCAGGGCATCGGCACGGACCCGAACCAGCCCTGAGTCCCAATCACCGAGGAGCGGACGACACCGCCCCGCTCCCCGGTGAGGCACCGTCAGGACGCGCGGCTCTTGCGCGCCACCGGACGCCGCGCGCGGCTGCGCACGGGCGTGGTGGGCGCGTTGCCGTAGACGCGGTCGTAGTCCTTCATGCTGCGGCGGATGACCTCGAGCGCCTCGGGGCGGTCATACACCTCCGCGATCTCGACGCTGCGCTTGCCCTCGCCGGGAATCTGCTTGTAGGTGAGGAAGTAGTGCTTGAGGCGATCGAGCAGCGGGCGCGGCAGTTGCGCGATGTGCTGCAGCTCGCCGTAGACCAGGTCGGACTCGAGCACGGCGATGATCTTGTCGTCCGCCTCGTCGCCGTCGACCATCCGGAAGCCGCCCACCGGCACCGCGCGCACCAGGAGGTTGCCGTTGCTGACCACCTTCTCCGTCAGCACGCAGATATCAATCGGGTCGCCGTCGCCCTTGATGTCGCGCATGCCCGTGCGCTCGGCGCAGCGCTTCGCCACCAGCTCGTCGCAGAACGTCTGCGGGATGAAGCCGTACAGCGTGGGGCACTGGCTGCTGAAGCGCTGCGGGCGGTCCAACATCAGGATGCCCGACTCCTTGTCCAGCTCGTACTTCACCGCGTCCGTGGGGACGATTTCGATGTACGCGGTGACGACCTCCGGAGCGTCGTTGCCAGGGGTGATTCCGTGCCAGGGATGAGATGCGAACGACTTCTGAGGTGCGGGCTTCTTCATGTAGGTACGTCTCCCGAGCGTCGACACGCCTCGGAGTAGAGTTGCGCGACCGCGTCCTCCAGCTGGCGCGTGAGCGCCTCGCGGTCCTGAATCGTCAGGCCTTGCGTGGTGATGGGCGCTCCCACCGCCAATGCCACGCGCTGTCCCCACCGCACGGCCCGTCCTCCCTTGGGAAGGATGAGCCGGGTCCCTGACACGGCCATGGGCACCACCGGCACGCCCGCCTGGATGGCGAGCGTCGCGGCCCCCTTCTTGAACGGCCGCAGCCGGCCGTCCTCACTGCGCGTGCCCTCGGCGTAGAAGAGCACGCTCACCCGCTCGCGCAGCGCCGTCACGGCCTCCTCCAGCCGGGCCCTGTCTTGGCTGCTGCCGCTGCGCACCACGGGGATGTTGCCCGCCAGCCGCAGCGCCGAGCCGAACACCGGAATCTTGAATAGCTCCGCCTTGGCCACGAAGCGCGTGTGCTTCTCCAGGTAGGCCAACCCCAGCGGCGCGTCGTAGTGCGACTGGTGGTTGCACACGAAGACGACGTGGCCCTCCGTCGGAATGTGCTCCAGGCCCACCGCCTCGTGACGCACGCCCGCCGACGCCAGCACGCCCTGCGCCCAGAGCTTCAGGAGCTTGTCCGCCTCCCGATGCGCGCCGGCCACCGACAGCGCCGATATCGCCGACGACGCAGCGCCCGTCAGCCCCACTGCTGAAACACCCGCGAACGCTGTCCGGACGATGTCTCGAATCACACGAACTCGTGGGCGGGGAACAGGAGCACATCCGAGATGCGCTGGACCCCGAGCAGCAGCATCAGGATTCTGTCGAGCCCCACGGCGATGCCCGCCGAGGGTGGCATTCGACCTACCGCGTCGAGGAACCGCTCGTCCAGAGCATACACGGAACGTCCCAGTCTGCGTCGCAGGTCCTGTTCCTCGAGCAGGCGGGCGCGCTGCTCGGCCGGGTCCGTCAGCTCGCTGAACCCGTTCGCCAGCTCCAGCCCCTTCGCGTACAGCTCCACCCGCTCCGCCACCGCCGCGTCCCCGGGCTTGAGCCGTGACAAGGCCGCCATCGACGCCGGGTACTCGATGAGGAACGTCGGCCGGTCGAACCCCAGCCCCGTCTCCACCCGCTGCAGGAACAGGTGGAAGAACACGTCGTCGAAGCTCTCCGCGTCGCCCGTCCGCACACCGATGGCCTCCGCCGCCCGCTTGAGCGAGGGCCCGTCCGAGTGCACCCGGATGTCCACCCCGGTGGCGCGCAGCACGGCGTCGCGCACGGTGAGCCGCTCGTAGGGGGTGCGCGTGAAGAAGGCCGGGTCCGCGCCTGGCTCACCCTCCGTGGCCGAGCGCCCCGCCTCCGCCAGCGCCCCCTCCAGGTCCGCCATGATGGCGTGGTAGTCCGCCTGGGGCCGGTAGAACTCCAGCATCGTGAATTCCGGGTTGTGCGTGGTGGAGACCTCGCCGTTGCGGAACACCTTGCAGAGCTGGAACAGGGGGCCGGCCCCGTCGGCGAGCAGGCGCTTCATCGCGTACTCGGGGCTGGTGTGGAGGTAGAGCGGGCGCTCGACGCCCACGTTCGTCTCCGGGACGAAGCGGGCCTCGAAGGCGTTGATGTGCGGCTCCATCCCGGGGGTGGGGATGAGCAGCGGGGTCTCGACTTCCAGGTAGCCTTCTGCCGCGAAGAAACGTCGCAGGGCGGAGTAGAGGGCCTGGCGTCCGCGGGCGGCCCGCCATTGAGAAAGGTTGGGCATGGGCGGGCCGGAAGTAACATGAGGCCCCACATGCACCCAAGGATTCCCCTCCTCCTCGCAGTCGCCTGCTGCCTGAGCGCCTGCCACAAGGCGCCTCCCGCCGACAACCGGCCGCCTCCGACGGAGGAGCAGCTGCTGACGGCGGACGTCCGAGCCCTGGCCTCACGCGCGGAGACGCTGCTCGAGGCCCAGCACCGCCTGGTGTGGGTGTTCTGGACCGAGGGCCGCCACGTGGACGTCTCCGGGACGTACGCGGGGCAGGAGGACCTCTTCACGCTCGACAACATCCGGAAGCTGGACCGGCTGCGCCAGCTCACCCAGGACCCGCGCGAGGTGCGCGCCCTCACCGCGCTGCACTCGCACTTCGCGGGCGAGTACCTGTCGCACGCGCTCGCCGAGCACAACGACGCGTCCGCCAACCTGGAGGCGTCGCTCACCTTCAACCTGGACGGCAAGGAGCTGCGCTACCGGGATTTGGAGCGGCTGCTCGCCAACGAGCGCAGCGGCAATCGGCGCAAGGCGCTCTACGCGGCGGCGACGCCCGCGCTGGAGCGGCTCAACCAGACCTTGCGGCGCAAGGAGGAGGAGGCCGAGAAGCGGGTGAAGGAGCTGGGCTTCCCCTCGTACGAGGCCTTCGGCAGCGAGCTAAGGCAGGCGGACCTGGGCAAGCTGAGCGTGCTGGCGGAGGAGATCCTGCAGGCCACGCAGGGGCCGTACCGCGTCGTCATGGAGCGGCTGGCGCAGCGCGAGCTGAACCTGGCCTTCAAGGACATCACCCGCGCGGACATCCCGCGGCTGTTCCGCTCGCGCGAGGTGGAGGACGCGTTCCCCAAGGGCGTGTCGCTGAAGAAGGCGCACGAGACGCTGGCGGGGATGAAGCTGGACCTGTCGACGCAGAAGAACGTGGAGATCGACGAGCGCGACCTGCCGAAGAAGAACTCGCGGCCCCTGGCGCTGGCGGTGCGCGTGCCGGAGGACGTGCGGGTGTCGTTCAAGCCGGGCTCGGGGGTGCTGCACCAGGCGCGGGTGCTGCACGAGTTCGGGCATGCGCTGCACGCGGCCTTCACCGCGGAGACGCGCTTCGAGCTGGCGCGGCTGGGCAACCCCACGGTGGGCGAGGCGTACTCGTCGCTCTTCGAGGACCTGTTGGAGGACCCGGTGTGGCTGGAGGAGCACGCGGGCCTGAGCGGCGAGGAGCGCGCGAAGTACCTGGCGACGTCGAGCGCGCACAAGCTGTACCTCATCCGTCACGCGGCGGGCCGGCTCCTGTACCAGTTGGAGCTGCACCGGCGCGCGGACGTGGACCCGAGGGAGCTGTACCGGGAGATCATGTCGCGCACGGACGACATCCCGATGACGGCCGAGGACACGGCGCGCTACCTCGTCGACCAGGAGGACTTCTTCCAGTCCGCGGACAGCTTCCGCGCGTGGTTCCTGGCGGGGCAGATTCAGGCCCAGCTCAAGGCGCGCTTCGGTCCGTCGTGGTGGCACTCGCCGGGGGCCGGTGAGTTCTTGAAGACGCTGTGGGCGAAGGGCAACGCGCTGTCCGCGCGCGAGGTGGCCCAGGCCATGGGCGAGCCGGGCATCGAGCCGGACGTGCTGCTGCTTCGCCTGGGCACCACGCTGCAGGTGCCCATCCGGTTGGACATGAAGTCGGAGGACACCGTCAGCGCACCCGGGCCTGAGGGCACGCCCGCGCCCACGGCGCAGGATGCGACGCCGCAGGGCGCCGCCCCCTCGATGCCCGCCGCTGGCCCCGGGCAGTGACGCGACGGGCCCCAGTGCGGCAACAACGCCCGCGTCAGCTCTGCTGACGTGAGGGCTTGATTGGCGGTTTCGGTGGTTGCGGCGCCAGAGGAGGCCTGGCTGGCGTCGGCTGGATGGGCTGCGTCGGCGGTTTCGGCGGTTTCGGAAGGCCCGCGGCCTCCCGAGAGTCACTCCACGACATAGAACCCCCTGCGGACGATGAAGCGGATTGCCGCACCCTTCTCGCAGACGGCCCTCCTCCGGGACATACCTCTCGCGGAGTAGAGACACCGCCGCACAAACCCCTCAACGACAAGGGCCCCCGCCCTCACGGTGGAGGACGGAGGCCCGGATGTCGTGAAGCGAAGCGGCGCGGACTACAGGAGCTTCATCAGCTCCGCGCGCTTGGCGTTGTACTCGTCATCCGAGAGCACGCCCGCGTCCTTCAGCTCCTTGATCTCCTTCAGGCGCTGCGCGGGGCTGCGCGTGTCGGCCGGGACCGCCTGCTGCGCGGGCTCCGGAGGACGCTGCTGCTGTTGCTGCTGGTTGTTCATGAACTGCTGGGCCATGCCGAAGCCCATGCCCATGCCCATGCCGCCCAGCGCGTTGCCGCTGCTCTCGCCGCCCTTGGCCATGCCCTCGGCCGCGCCGAGCATCGCCTGACCCTGCGCGTACTGCTGGAAGCCGCCGGCGAGGCGCGAGTACGCCACGTCCTTGCCCAGCTTCTTCAGCGTCGCCTCGTCCTCCTCCTTGATGCTGACGTGGAAGTTGCCCATCCGCACCACGGTGAGCCCGTAGTCGTCCACGTGCGGCTTGAGGCCGGCGATGACCTCCGTCTCAATCTCCTCCGTGTACGCACCGCTCGTCACGTCGAGCAGCGGCCAGCGCTTCTTCACCAGCAGCTCGGCGATGCGGTCGCGCGTCACCTTGAGCACCTGGTTCTTGAACCAGCCCAGCAACGCCTCGTTGTTGGAGCGGCCCATGCCCACCAGGCCCACCACGAGCTTCTCCGGGTCCGTCACGCGGATGGAGAAGTCGCCGTACACCATGGTGCCGATGCCCAGGCCCGTCTCCGGGTCGCGCACGTCGCCGATGGGGCCACCGAACTTGATGCCCGGGAACTCACGGACGGAGACGAAGAAGACCTCCGCGACGAACAGGTTGCCGCCCGTGAACTTCTCCAGCAGGCGCGACAGGAACGGGATGTTGTTCGAGTCGAGCTGGTGACGGCCCGCACCCAGCTTCCCCTCGACCTTGCCGTCCTTGACGAAGAGGGCCACCTCGTCGGCGTCCACGGTCAGCTGGGTCAGCATCCGGATGTTGTTCTCCGGATACTTGTAGATGATCTCCCCCTTCGCCGTGTCCGCGCGAGCGATGAAGTTGCGCTTCGCCTCACCCTTGATGGTGTCGAAGATACCCATTGCTAGTCAGCGCCTCCGTGGCCGCCGTGGCGGCCGGCAAATCCGCGCCACCACCCGACCCTCTCTAAGAACATGGCCCCCGCGACGAAAGCGCGCCCGCTTTCCGACCGGCTGCCCTGCCTGCAACATGCCAGTTTCACTGGCCATTGCCTAGCCGCTCGCCCACCGGGCGGCCCTGTCTCTGATGCCCGGTCAACGGCGGCGTTCCGGCCCTTATTTCAGCCCCAGCGGCTGACCAGGCGCTCCCGGTCCAGCAGGCGGATGCTCGCCCACAGCAACACCCCGTCGAGCACCAGCACCACCGCGCCCTGGAGCGCGTAGTACATGAAGCCCGCCTTCAGGACGCCGGCCACCTGCCCGCCCACCATGCCGACGAGCGGCAGGACCACGAGCGCGGAGATCTGCTGCGCCATGCGGGCTTCGCTCACCCGGGCGGAGATGAGCACCGCGACGCCGTTGCCGAAGAAGGCGAACAGGGGCGCAATCACCAGCACGCCGAAGGTCCACAGCGCGTTGGGCATCAGCGGCCCCTGCACGAGCGGCCACGCGACCAGGTCCACGCCCACGCAGAACAGGATGAAGGCCACCCACGTAATCACCACCGCGGGCACCAGCGACGCCAGGCTCTTGCCCGCCACCAGCTCCGCGGCCGTCACCGGCGAGGCGAGCAGCGGCTCCAGCGTCCTGCGCTCCTTCTCCCCCGCCACGCTCTGCGACGCGATGAGGATGGGCACGAAGATGGGCATCACCAGGAACAGGCCGAACCAGTCGGTGAGCGTCTTGTCGATGAGGAAGCGCGCGGCCGACGCACCCAGGGGCAGCGAGGGGTCATAGAACTGCGCCACGCTGCGCAGGTCCGCCTGGTTGGGCGTGTTGACGTACGTCCACACCACGATGATGGGCACCGCCACCATCACGGTGGGCAGCACCGCCATGGACACCAGCAGGCCCACGTTCTTGCGCAGGTCCAGGAAGTCCTTCCAGAACACGGCCAGGGCCCGGCGCGGACGGAATGCCACGGCTACACTCCCCCTTCGCGAAGCAGGTCCAGGTACACCTCTTCCAGGGGCCGCTGCGCCGGCACCGCGCTGTGCACCCGCGCGCCCGCGCCCACCAGGCACGCCAGCACGTCCGGCGCATGCGAGTCATCCTCCAGCATGACGCGCAGCCGCATGCCCTCCGTCAGCACGTTGGGCGCGAAGGGCAGCGACGCGAGCACGTTGCGGTAGCGCTCCGCCTCACCCTCCACGCGCACCTCCAGCGCCTGCCCCGCGCGCCGCAGCTCGCGCACCGGCCCCATCAGGAGCAGCCGCCGCTTCACCACCGCGACGCGCTCGCACAGCCGCTCCACCTCCGCCAGGTTGTGCGAGCACAGGACAATCGTGCGTCCCTCCGCCGCCAGCTCCGCCACCGCGTCGCGCACCGTGCGCGCGGACTCGGGGTCCAGGCCACTGGTGGGTTCGTCGAGGAAGATGACCTTCGGGTCATGCACCAGCGTGCGGACGATGGCCAGCTTCTGGCGCATGCCCTTGGAGAAGCCGCCCACCGGCTCCAGCTCGCGGTCGCCCAGCCCGAAGCGCGACAGATAGTGCCGGGTGCGAGGCCACGCCTTCGCCTCGTCCAGCTCGTGCAGCTTCATGAAGAAGCGCAGGTTCTCCCGCGCGGTGAGCCGGTCGTAGAGGCCGGGCTGCTCGGTGAGCAGTCCCACCACCTTGCGCAGCGCCTCGCCGTCCCGGTCCACCCGGTGGCCCCACACGGACACCTGACCCTCGCTGGGAGTCAGAAGGCCGGTGAGCATGCGGACCGTCGTCGTCTTCCCGGCGCCGTTGGGGCCGAGCAGGCCGAACACCTCGCCCGGCCGCACGTGGAAGGTGAGCCCCTCCACGGCGACGCGTTCGCCGAAGCGCTTGCCCAGCCCCTGGACGTCGATTCCGCTCAATCGATGGTCACCAGCACGAACTTGTTGTTGATGTCCCGGTCCACGGGCGTGACGACCTTGTCCGGGCCCACCGCGTTGCGCAGCGTGGCGAGCATCTTCTGCTCGGCGAGCACCCACTCGCGCCCGGGCCGGGCCACCAGCGAGCGCAGCTTCGCGTTGTAGTCCCCGCTGCGGTACTGCTCCACGGTGTTGCTGGAGTAGAGCGTCTCGCCGCGCCAGTTCATCAGGTACGCGACGATGGGCTCTCCTTCCTGCCGCTGCGCGTAGTAGCGCCAGAACAGGTCGCGCTGCGTCCAGTGGTGGGACAGGTCCACCCAGTGGTTCCAGTTGAACCAGAGCGCGAAGCCCGCGGCCAGCATCCAGAAGGTGCCGAACAGCATGGTGCGCGCGCGCATCAGCGTGGCCACCACCGCCATCGCGCCCGCCACCGCGAAGACGAAGCCCAGCGCGCCCTTGACGTTGACGGGCTCCGACAGCGAGCGCAGCAGCGAGTCCTCACCGGCCGGCGCCTTGAACCCGCGCACCGCCATCACCACGCCCACGACGGCCACCACGCCCGCCATCAGCTGCAGCGACGAGCGGCCCTCCGGCTCCGACTTGAGCGACTGCCACCCGAGGAACGCGGCCGCCGCCGCCACCGCGACGCCGATGAGGCCCGTGGCGGACACCTTCGCGCCGGAGGCCACCGCGGTCAGCGTGGCCGCGCCCGCCAGGAGCAACAGCAGCGCGACCGCGCGCGAGCCCGGCGTCACCTTCTCCCGCGTCTTGGGCGAGAAGGCCTCGAAGGAGAGGTAGACGCCGAACGCCAGCAGCACCAGCGTCACCAGGTCGCCGGTCCACAGCGCGCGGGAGAAGAAGGCGATGGGCCGGGTGACGAGGTCCTGGGGATAGGGGCGCTCGTAGTTGTAGACGAACAGGTCCGTGAAGTTCTTCGGGTTCTCCGCCAGGTCCTTGCCCACGAGCACGAAGAGGACCAGGCCGAAGATGAGGCTCACCGCGTGCGTGGGGATTCCGTCCTCCCACAGCCGGTCGATGAACAGCGCGATGAGCACCGCGAGGCCCGGCAGCACGGGGAAGACGTAGTGGTGGAACTTGGTGGCGCTGGAGGCCAGCAGCCAGAAGGCGAAGGCCACCCAGATGACGGTGATGAGCGCCAGGTGGTCCGACTTCTTCTCCGAGCGCAGCTTCAGTTTCGCCACGACGGAGAACGCGCCGGGCAGGAGCGCCACCCAGGGGAAGATGCCGAAGCCGCCCTGCTCGATGAAGTAGATGAACGTGCCGCCCGGCGTGGTGGTGTGCACGCCCGCGGTGAGGCGGTTCAGGTGGTCGTGCACGAAGAAGCGGTACCAGAAGAGCTTCCCTTCGTCGTCCACGCTCTTGAAGAGCGACATCACGACGTACCAGGGCGCGGCCACCGCGAAGAACACCAGGATGCCCGTGCCCAGCTTCATCTTGAACATCTGGCCCCAGAGCACCGGCATCGGCTGGCGCCCCTCGCGCACGTCCTTGCGGAAGCCGCCGTCCGTCAGCCAGCGCAGGTGCGCGTCCAGGCTCGCCCCGTCCCACGGGATGACGGCCAGCGCCGCGTAGAGCACCAGGATGACGGCCGGCAGGCCCACGCCAAGCAGACCCTTGGCCAGGGTGGACAGGCCCGCGAAGAAGTAGAAGCCGTACCACCACGCGGCGCGGTGCTTCGTCGAGTCATCCAACTGACCGATGAGCGCGCACGCCATGGCGCAGACGAACGTGGTGACGAAGGGCGTGTCCGTCACCGTCTGGCGGGTGAGCAGGAAGTACAGCGGCATGGTGGCCAGCACGAAGCCGGTGGCCAGACCCGCGCGGCGGCTGACCACGCGCGACACGGCGAGCGACAGCAGCGTCACCGCGGTGATGCTCAGGAGGACGAAGGGCACGCGCATGCCCCACTCGGTGTACAGGCCCAGCGCGCCGCCGGATTGCACGGTGCCCACCACCTGCATGCCCAACGCCTGCATCCACATGGTGAGCGGCGGCTTGGAGAAGAACCACGCGTTCTCCCAGAAGGGGAACACGTAGTCGCGCCGGACGATCATCATCCGCGCCACTTCGCCGTAGTGCGTCTCCCAGCAGTCCCACAGGCCCACCGCGCCCAGGTACGGAAGGAAGAGCAGGGCCGCGAAGAAGGCCGTGGACGTCACCACGCGCCAGGTGGTCGGCAGCGCCAGCCAACGCCGCATCCAGGGCGCCGAGAGAAGCTCCTTGCCGAGGATGGACTCGGCGAAGGTCTGCGCTTGCTGCTGTTCCTGCTGTTCGCCGTCGCTCGCCACGGGTGATGGGCTCCTTGAGTCGTTTCGGGCGGTTGCCTGCGCGTCACGGGCAGGACGCGGCCTTATAACCCCGCCACTCCCGCCGGTCGACCTCCGCCGGAGGCACACCGTGCGGGAGCTTGCGCGCCATTGTGCAGGAGCCTGCACGGAAGAGGGAGGCCCACATGCCGCGAGCCCGGGGAGCGGCCAGGGGCACGGGCCTTGTAACGGCCGCCTCCGTCCGGTTCGCGGAGGCTCCATGCTCGTGTCAGCGGTGACGTTGGGTTGTGCCTTGTTGCTCGCTCAGTGGGAGGGAGCGCCCCCCGCCGGGCCCCCGCCCACCCAGGGCAGGGATGCCCCCGTGCGGCCCACGCCTCCCCTCCTCACGCCGCCCCCCTTCGAGCCTCAGCCCGCGGACGGGCAGCCGACCCACCGCGATGAAGGCGCCCCTCCGGTGACCCCGGTATCCGAGGGGACGCCTCCTCCCGACAGCGAGCCCGCCCCCACGCCTCCGCCCTCCGAGGGACAGGGCCGCGCGCCCGACGAAGCGACGGGGCCGCTGTTCGAACGCACCCCGGACGAAGGTGCGCCCCTCGTCGCGTCCGCCATCCAGCCTCCGGCCGACCCACTGCCCATGCAGGACCCGGAGCGACCCGTGGTGTGCCTCACGTTGCCACCCACACCCGCGGTTCCCTCGGGGTACTGGAGGGCCCAGTGCGATACCCGCGAGCGACGCTGCCTCATCGCCCCGCAGCACGAGCTGGACATGGACGGGCGGGAGACGGACCGGATGCTGGAGCGCGCTCGCGGCTGCATCCTCGAGCGTGACACGTCCATCCCCGCGCACGTGCTGCGCCAGTATCGGCTGGAGCCCTCCATCGCGGACGCGCCGCCCGGCTGGTATCGCGATGAGCGCGGCCGGGTGATGCAGTTCAACTTCGACCTGCACCGACGCATCTGGTTGGGCGGCGCGTGGAGCCCGCTGTGGCGGGAAGGCGTCCCGCGCGAGGACCGCGTGCGTCTGGACTTCGGCATCGCGTTGGAGCTCGCCGACGACCGGCACCTGCACCGGCTGCGCATGCTGGAGACGGAGGTGATGTTGGGGCAACGGACGCTCGACTCGACGCTCTTGCGCTACGACTTCAGCGTCGAGCGCGATGACCCGCTGTTCCGCATCACCACGTTCTTCGGCGAGCCGCGCCGGTATGACATCAGCCTCGACATGGGCCTGTGGCTGGAGGCGCTGCGCGTGGAGGAGGTGGAGCGCGGTGAGCTGCAGGGCGGCTTCCTCACCTGGGGCAGCGTGCATGCCACCCTGGACTTGTGGCACTCGCGCGACATGGTGTCGTACGTGCGCGTGCGCGCGGGCCCGTCCGCCGAGCGCGACTACGAGAACGACGTCAACTCGCTCGTCCCCGGCGCCGTGCTGGAGGCGGACCTCACGCTGGACCGGGATGGCTTCCATCACCTGCGCCTCGGCGTGGAAGCGGAGAAGGTGCTCCTGTCGCGCGCCATCCTCGGGCGCCCGTTGAGGCCGGAGCGACTCAAGGTCTCCGCCGGCTACGAGCTCATCCTCATCGCCATCAACGACCAGCCGCTGTCGCTGGTGGTGGATGCGGGCGGGATGTGGCGCAACGACATCCCCTACCTGCCGCAGCGCTGGGAGTGGTCCGCCTCCGCGGGGCTCCGCTTCTCACTCTGGGCTCCCGCGCGCCGCTCCGCGCCCAAGGCCCAGCAGGCGCGGGACTGAAAGCCCGTGCTCGCGCTCGGTCTCACCTTGCTGCTGACCATGGCCCCCACCCCAGGCGTGGACACGCCCCACGTCGACCCGTGTGCTCCACACGACGCGCTCGGTGACCCGTTCCCCGTCTGCTTCGACCCGGGCGAAGGGCTGGTGGTGGGCTCGGGCGTCGTGATGAACGACGGCGTCCAGGCCCTGTCCCTGCGCGCGAGCGTGCGTCTGCGCAGCGGCCGCACCAGCCGGAGCAAGGGCACCCCGTGGTTCAACAACCATCGACTGGTCGACGTGGAGCTGTGGGACGGCGCCCGTCGCGGCCTGTCCTTCACCGCCTATGACGGACTGCTGCGTCGCCACCTGGAGGAGGGCTTCATCCTGATTCCCACCGCGCGCCCGCTGCGCATCCCCTTCCCGTTCGACGTGACGGTGGCGCTGCGCGCGGCCCACCTGGAGCGCCGCGTCTGGGAGGGACCGGGGTGGACGTTGGAGACCGGACGCGTGGGGCTCCTGGTGGACCCGATTCGCTCGGAGACCGAGCGCGTCTGGTTCGGCGTGGGCCCCGTCGCGACCCACACGCTGCGCCATTCGCGGGACGGCACCTCGCAGGAGCTGTCCCCCTTCACCTCGTTGATGTTCGACGGAGGGCTGGAGAGCGAGGACGGGCTGTGGGCCTTGCGCGCCTCGGGGCTCGCGGGATGGACGCACGGCGTGGATGGAGGCACCTCCTTCCGCATGCGCGCGGACGCGTCACTGGAGCGGGTGTTCCTCGCCGTGGCGGACCAGCCCGTGGCGCTGCGCCTGTCCGGCGGCGCCGTCCAGGGCGATGCGGGCCTCTTCCGACGGGACACGTGGACGGTGGGCGCGAGCCTGGTGGTGCGGGCCTTCAGCGCGAGGTAACAAGGCCCACGGTGTGCCAGCGGGGCTGTCAGCCCGCGAGGCACGTGGCGTCACCAGGGAGCCCGCCCCTCGTGGCGGCGCGATGGGAGGTCCGTCATGGAGAGAAAGCTCGTCTCGATTCAGCGCATCGACCACCTGGAGGACATCCCCGGAGCCGACAACATCCTGAAGGCGCGGGTGATGGGCTGGGACGTGGTGGTGAGGAGGGGCGAGTTCGCTCCCGGGGATGCGTGCGTCTTCTTCGAAATCGACAGCCAGCTTCCGGAGGGCAAGGCCTGGGCGGAGTTCCTCCGGGCCCGGAGCTTCCGCGTGAAGACGGCGAGGCTCAGGGGCGTGTTGTCCCAGGGGCTCGCGCTGCCGACCTCCATCCTGGGTGGCGAGGTGCCGCCCATCGGCACGGACGTGAAGGACGCGCTGGGCGTCGTGAAGTTCGAGCCCACGCCCTCCGAGGGGAACGACGTGGCCGGTCCCTTCCCGGGCCAGGTGCCGAAGACGGACGAGATTCGACTGCAGTCGGCGCTGGGCGTGCTCGACGAGCTTCGGGGCCTCGACTTCTACGTGACGACGAAGCTGGACGGCACCTCGTCCACGTTCTTGCGGACGCTGGAGGGTGAGCTGGTGGCGTGCTCGCGCAACTGGGCGTTGAAGCCCGGCAAGCACCCGGCGTGGCGCGTGGCGGAGAAGTACGCGCTGGCCACCGTCCTGCCACCCGGCTTCGCCATCCAGGGAGAGCTGTGCGGACCGGGCATCCAGAAGAACCGCCTGGGGCTCGACGCGGTGGACCTGTTCGTCTTCAGCGTCCACGACACGCGCACGGGCCACTTCCTGGGCCACGCGGAGCACATCGCCTTCTGCGAGCGGCACGGGCTGCGCTCGGTGCCGGTGGAGCACGTCGTCACGGGCGACGCGGCGCGCACGTTCGAGCACGGTCTGGAGCACTACCTGCGACTGGCCCAGGGCCTCTACCCCGGGACGAAGAACCGCAAGGAAGGCATCGTCGTCCGGCCGCTCGTCGAGCGACAGTCGCCCACGCTGGGCGGCGGCAGGCTGTCGTTCAAGGTCATCAACAACGACTTCCTCCTCAAGGACGAGGAGTGAGCCGGCTCCCCCCTTCCAGGATTCCGCCTGGACGCGGCGACTCCTGGGAGGGATGGGGCGCGGAGGTCTCCAGCACCGCGCGCAACGCGGCCTCGGCGGCACGCAGGCGCGCATCCTGCGGGTCCACGCGCCGCGCCCGCTCCAGCCGCTCCAGCGCCCGGGGGAGCGCGCCCCGCGACAGCTCGCAGCGCACGCCCGCCTCGAGCGCGCCCGTGTCGGAAGGGCCGTAGACCTCCGCCTCGTCGGCCGCGTGACAGCCCTCGTCCACGCGCCCGGCATCGAGCAGCGCCCGCGCCAGCTCCACCCTCGCGCCGACGTGTGAGGGCGACAGGCGCACCGCCTCCGTGAGCGGGACGATGGCCTGCCTCGACGCGCCCAGCCGCCGCAGCACCGCGCCCAGCTCCCGCTGCGGTCCCGCGGCGCCTGGAGACAGGAGCGCCCGTCCCCGCGCCTCGCGCAGCACCGAGGGCTCATCGAAGCGCAGCTCCGCCACCATCCGGCTCACGATGTCCTGGTACGCGGGCCACTGCGCGGGCCAGATGAAGACCAGCCGGTAGACCCACTCGCCGCGCGGCACGAAGAAGGCGATGAGCCGCCTTCCTCCCGCCGGCCCGTCCAGCTCCGCGCGCAGCCTCAGCGCGAGCCTGCCGCCTATCTGCGTGCTCTGGGGGCCCTGGATAGAGAGCGTCCGTCCCTCGGGTCCGGGCACACCGAGCGGCAGCGTCTCCTCCTTGAAATGCCGCGCCTGCGCGAGTCCGTCGCCAGGCTCCCCCGCCTCGATGGCCTCCGCGGAGAACGTGGCGCGCCCCAGTCCCGGCAGCCCGTTGGAGAACGTGCGCCGCCCCTGCCCGTCCACCTCGCCACTCCATCCTTGGGGCATCATCACAGCGACGCCGAAGCCGTCATCCCGCTCCATCCGCCAGCCCGAGCGCTCCGCCACCACCGCCGTCGACACCGCGATGGCCGCCAGGACGCCGACCACCGGCCGCGCCACTCCCGGCCGCGTCATGCCCTCCAGCTCGCGCGGCTCCAGGAACGCTCCGGCGAGCAGCCCCGTCACCAGGCCGCCCAGGTGCCCGGCGTTGTCCACGCCCACGGATGTCCAGCCCATCCAGAGAAACACGAGCACCGTGGGAATCGCGCTCTCCCCGGAGAGCCAACGCACGCGGAAGGCGGCGTGTGATCGGTGACGGCGTCCGAGCACGAGCAGCGCGCCCATGCATCCATAGACGAGCCCCGACGCGCCCACGCTCACCGCGCCAGACCAGGCAAGCGAGCTCGCCATGGTGGTGAGCCCCGCGGCCACGAGCAGCGCGACATAGTCGCGACGTCGGCAGACCTTCTCCAGCGCCACGCCCGCGGCCACCAGCACGACGACGTTGAGGGCCAGGTGCAGCGCATCCCGGTGCAGCAGGTTGGCCGTCGCCAGACGCCACACCTGCCCCGCCTCCAGGACGAGCGGCCCCGCCTTGGCGCCCCAGCGCACCAGCGCGTCCACGTCGACGGGGCCCCGCATCACCAGGGCGCCATGGACCCCCAGAAGGCCCCCCACCAGGGTCAGCGTGACCCAGGGAAACGCCCGAGCGCCCCCCTGCCCGGCCGCTTGACCGATGGACAACAGGCCCGGCTGCCCCACCTGCTGGGGAGAAAGTCCTGTCATTTGAGGGGGATGCATGACTTGTGGTTTGAAAGGGCGTTCTGCTATGACTGTACGCGGATCGGACCCGTGCTGAAGCTCATCATCGAAGACGACGAGGGGCGCAAGACCGTTGTTCCCTTCGTGCGCGACGAGATCACCATCGGCCGTCAGGAGGGAAACACCATCCGCCTGACGGAACGTAACGTGTCTCGTCGTCACGCACGACTGGTGCGGTTGAACGGCCATGTCGTGGTGGAGGACCTGGGTAGCTATAACGGCACCCGGATCAACGGCGAGCGTATCGCGGGTCAGTCGCCCCTGAATGAGGGCGACCTGATCCAGATCGGCGACTACGACCTGGCACTCCAGGCCGAGGGCGCCGCGAACGCCGTAGGCCCCATCACGACCAAGGTGCCCGCGCGCCGGCAGGAATCAGAGCCCGACGAGCCCGAGGGCTCCGAGGACGAGTCGCCCGGCGACGGGGAGGAGAACGACCACACTCCTCCGTCCCTGGACGGCGCGGACAAGCGTCGAAACTCCACCTCCATCATCCGGTTGGATCATGTGGAGGCGGACCGCCCGCGAAAGCTGGAGGACATCGACACCAAGGACGCGCCGCGTCTGGTGGTGTTGACCCCGGACGAGCTGCGCGGTCAGGAGTTCGCGTGCATCCGGACGGAGCTGCGCATCGGCCGGACGGACGACAACGACATCACGTTGGATCATCGCTCGCTGTCGCGCACGCATGCCAAGCTGGTGCGCGAGAACACCGGCGAGTGGCGTGTCATCGACATGCAGTCCGCCAACGGGATGACGGTCAACGGCGAGAGCTACGCCCAGGCGACGCTGAACAGCGGCGACGTGGTGGAGCTGGGCCACGTGAAGCTGCGCTTCCTGGCCGCCGGTGATGCCGCGGACGAGGCCGAGGAGCAGGGCGCCAGCGAAGGCGGCATGTCGAAGCTGCCGCTGGTCGCCGGGCTCGTCGCGCTGCTGCTGGGTGGCGGCGTCATCTTCTGGATGTACAAGCAGGGTCAGCTTGGTGGGGGGACTCCCCAGCCTGTCGACCCCGTGGCCGTGGTGCCGAACACGAAGCCCGTGGATCCGCCCCCGGTGGTTCCGGTGAAGCAGCCGCCCGAGGACGTCAAGCCGCCGGAGACGGTGGCGCAGCCGGAGACGCCTGCCGCGCCGGCGAAGCCGACCTACAAGGAGCTGATGGACAAGGCCCGGGCCGCGTTCGACAGCAAGGACCTGGAGCTGGCCGAGAGCACCCTGGCGGAGCTTCCCGAGGGCGACAAGTCCCGGAAGGAGGCCAAGCAGCTGCAGGGCAAGGTCGACTCCGAGAAGAATGCGCAGGCTCAACTCGAGAACGCGCAGAACTCACTGGGCGCGGGCAAGCTCGAGGACGCCAAGAAGTCGCTGGATGCCGCCGCCAGCACCGAGTTCTTCAAGGACCGCTACGCGGAGCTGAGGAAGCAGGTCGGGGCGCTCGAGAAGAAGCAGCAGGATGAGGCCGCGGCGGCGCAGGCGGCAGCCCAGGCCCAGAAGCCCCCCGCGAACACCCCGCCCGCGAACGCCAAGGAGCCCGACAAGGCGAACGTCGAAGACCCCACCATCGAGTTGGTGAGCAAGACGCGCGAGCTCCTCAAGCAGCAGAACTACCGCGAGGCGCTCACCTTCGCGGAGAAGTGCGCGAGGGTGAACGACTCGAACGCCGACTGCCACCTCGTGCTGGGAATCACCCGCGCACGGCTCAACGAAATCGACGAGGGGGCCAAGCACTACCGAAAGTTCCTGGAGCTCGCCCCGGCGAATCACCCCTCTCGCAAGGGCGTTACGGATCTCCTGAAGGCGTACGACAGCAACCGATAGCAGAAGCTCAAGGGAGGCGGACCATCCCCCATTGGCTGCGCGTGCTCGCCCCCTCCCCGAGCCCCAGCTCGACGACGTTCACCTGCAGCGAGGAGACGCTGTGCAGATTCGCATCCTGGTGGTTGATGACGAGCAGGACAACTGCGACTACCTCAAGCTGGTGCTGACCCGCGAAGGCTACGAGGTCGTCACCACGACGGACCCCACGCAGACGGTGGAGATCCTCCGTGGCTCCGACTTCCACCTCGTCATCCTCGACATGATGATGCCGCAGATGTCGGGGACCGAGGTGCTGGAGCAGATCCGCAAGTACGACACCGACGTCGCCGTCATCGTCGCCACCGCGTACCCCACGGTGGACACGGCCGTCGCGTCGCTCAAGGCCCAGGCCTCTGACTACGTCAAGAAGCCCATGGAGCCCGAGCAGTTCATCTCCGCCGTCCGCAACGCCCTCCAGAAGAAGGGCCTGTCGCAGGACCCGGAGGCGGATCTCCACCGCGCCATCGGTCGCACCATCCGCGACGCCCGCAAGACGCAGGAGCTCACCCTCAAGCAGCTCGCGCGGCGCACGGGCCTGTCCGTGTCCCTGCTGTCGCAAATCGAGCGCGCCGAGTCCTCGGCGTCCATCTCGTCGCTCTACAAGATCGCCTCCGCGCTCCAGCTGCGCATGGGCGAGCTGTTCGGCGACACCTGAAGCACCCCCACCGCCTCGCCGGCCGCTCCAGTCTCTAGCGGCCGGTGAAGCGGGGCGGTCTCTTCTCCAGGAACGCCGCCCGCCCCTCCTTCGCGTCCTCGCTGGCGAACGCCCTCGCGCGCAGCTCCCGGAGCCGCGCCCGCTCCGAGTCCCCGAGCGACGAGCGCCCCAAGAGCCCGAAGGACTCCTTCATCCCCGACACCGCCCCAGGCGCATGCCCCGCCAGCGTCGTGCACAGCGCGTCCGCCCGCGCCTCCGCGTCCTCCTCGCACGCGTCCAGCAGCCCCCAGTCCAGCGCCTCGCGCGCGTCCAGCTTCCTCGCGGTGAGGAACAGCTGCTTGGCCCGCGACAACCCCACCAGCCGCGAGGCTCGCGCCAGGCCCTCCGGCGAGTAGACGATGCCCAGCTTCGCCGGAGGCATGAGGAAGACCGTCTCCGGCGCGCCCACGCGGAAGTCACACGAGGCCGCCAGGTCGAACCCCGCCCCCACCGCCGCGCCGCGCACCAGCGCCACGCTGGGCGCCGGGTGCCGCTCCAGCTTGAGCAGGCAGTCCACCAGGATGTCGTCCGGGAGCCGCCCGTCCTCCCCGGGAGGCCCCAGGTGCGTCAGGTCATAGCCCGCGCAGAACGCCCCGCCCGCGCCTCGCACCAGCAAGGCGCGCACGTGCGGCGCGGGCTCCAGCGCCGCGTCCAGCCGCGCCAGCATCGCGTCGTTGAGCGCATTGCGGCGGGCCAGGTTGGAGAGCGTCAGCACCCGCACGCCGTCCTCCCGGTCCTCCACCTCCACCCCGGGTGACTTCTCCATCGTCATGGGCTTCGACTCGCCTCCACACACGGATTTCGCGCGCGAACCTCCCACGCTTCCGCCCCGGGATGCCTCAGCAAATACGGCCGTCCGCGCGCACCCACACCTCGTCGCGGGGGCCCTGCTCCCCTGCCCGCTCGACGGGCGAGACACCGTGCAACAGGTCCCTACAATCCAGTAAATTTGCGGCTGTAGGAGGGCATGGCGTACCTTGTCACACCGTGAAGCCCTCCTCTTCCTCAGGCACTGGTGTTGGTGTGGTCGACCTCCATGGCGCGCGTCGCGCGCGGCGGATGGACCTCTACCGTGGCCGTCACGCGGACCGCGTCCGCGGAGTCCGAGGCACGCTCGAAGCACTCACTCAGAGCGGCACCCTCTTCACCCAGGACGGCACGCGCCGCGGCCTGTCGCTGCTCAAGGCCCTGCAGCTGTTGCAGCGGGCCGGCGCGCGACTGGAGGAGCTGTCGGGGAGCGGTGTGATTCCGGCGCCCCGCAAGCAGGAGCGCATCGACGCGCTGTACGAGGAGCTGGACACGCTCTTCGCTCGCGCGGACAAGCTGGCCGGGCGGGACGAGGCCAGCGTGGCCCAGCTCCCCGCCCGCTAGTCCTTCGCGGGGACTACGGCAGCTCCGTCTGACCCTGCCGGCGCAGGAACGTGGGGATGTCGAACTGGTCCTCGTCCAGAGGCAGCGCCGACTCCTTCACCACGGACGTGCGGTTGCTGATGCTCTTGCTGGACTCCACCGGAGCGAGCGGACGCGGCGCGCTGCCCTTCGCGGGGACCAGGCTGGCCACCTCCTCGCGCGCGCCAATCAGCACCGACTGCTGCGGCGAACGGGAGAGCGGGACCTGGACCACCGGCGCCACGTTGCGGACCTTGGGCGCATCGCGGTGCACGAAGCCCGTCGCGATGATGGTGATCTTCACCTCGTCCTGGATGTTCTCGTCGATGAGCGAGCCGAAGATGATCTCCGCCTCGCTGTCGGCCGCGTCGTGCACCAGGGTCAACGCCTCGTTGACCTCCTGGAGCGTCATGTCCCGGCCGCCCGTGATGTTGATGAGCAGGCCCGTGGCGCCGTCGATGGAGACGTCCTCGAGCAGCGGGCTGGAGATGGCCTGCTGCATGGCCGTCAGCGCGCGCTTGTCGCCCGACGAGTTGCCCGTGCCCATGAGCGCCAGACCCTTGTCGCTCATGATGGTCTTCACGTCGGCGAAGTCGACGTTGATGTAGCCGTGGTACTGGATGAGGTCGCTGATGCCCTGCACGGCGTTCAGCAGCACCTCGTCCGCGCGCTTGAAGGTCTCCAGGAGCGGCATCGGCTCGTTGGAGAGCGACAGCAGCCGCTGGTTCGGAATGGTGATGAGCGTGTCCACCGCGGCCTTGAGCTCCACGATGCCCTGCTCGGCCTGCTTGCGGCGCTTGTTGCCCTCGAAGAGGAAGGGCTTGGTGACGACGCCCACCGTGAGGCAACCCAGGCTCTTGGCGATGTCCGCGATGATGGGCGCCGCGCCCGTGCCGGTGCCGCCACCCATGCCCGCCGTCACGAAGACCATGTCGGCGCCCTCGAGCACCGCGGCAATCTGGTCCCTCGACTCCAGCGCGGCCTCGCGGCCCATCTCCGGGTTGGCGCCGGCGCCCAGACCCTTGGTCAGCGTCTGCCCCAGCTGCAGCCGCGTGGGCGCCTTGCTGGCGGCGAGCGCCTGGATATCGGTGTTGGCGGCGATGAAGTCCACGCGGTCCAGCTTGGACATGATCATCGTGTTGACCGCGTTGCAGCCTGCCCCACCTGCCCCGACGACCCGAATCTTGGCGGCCTGCTTGTTCTGATCGAACTGGTCCATACGCGGTCCTTTCGGCAGGCGTCGCGCGATGCAGCGCGCGGGCCTCCAACCTCCACAATCATCAGCAAGTCCCGATCTTTGGCAAGTATTCCGCTACGCACATGTAGCGGGATGAGGCGGCACCGAGTCCTGACGCGCACTTACGCAGCGGCGTCGGCAGCAAGCAGCGTGGCGTGGAGGGTCCACTTCGCCCCTTGACTCGCGAAAGGCGGCGCGCCCTGGCGGGTCCCCCACCCCGGCGTGACGGGTCTTCACGCACCGTCAGGCGCCCAGGACGCATGGTGGAGGACGCGTCTCGCGACAAAAACCGAGGGTGGCCCCGGACAGGATTCCGGGACCACCCTCGGGGTTCAGCTCCAGCTCAGGTCAGCTCAGGGGCTCTCGCGCTCCACCTCGACCTTGCCGACGCGCAGGATGGTGAACTCCACGCGGCGGTTGTTCTCGCGGCCCTTCGCCGTCTTGTTGGTGTCCACCGGCTTCGCCTCGCCGAAGCCCTGCGACTCCAGGCGGCCTGCGTCGATGCCCTCCTTCACCAGGAACGCGCGGACGTTGGCGGCGCGGCGGCGCGACAGGTCCAGGTTGGCCGCGTCGTTGCCCTGGTCATCCGTGTGGCCCTCCACCCGCAGCAGCTCCACCTGCGGATTGGCGCGAAGCACCGCGGCCACCTGCTTCAGCAGCGGGAAGCTGCGCGGCAGGATGATGTCCTTGCCCGTGGCGAAGTAGACCTTCTCCAGGATGAGGATGCGCTCGCCATCCACCTGGACCTTCACCTTGCCCTTGTCGGGGCAGCCGTCCTCGTCCTGGACGCCGTTGATGGTCTCCGGCTCCAGCGGGCACTTGTCCGCCACGTCCGGGATGCCGTCCCTGTCGTTGTCCGGGTCCGGGCAGCCGTCCTCGTCCTGGAAGCCGTCCTTGTCCTCGGGCTGGTTCGGGCAGCGGTCATCCGGGTCGAAGATGCCGTCGCCATCCGTGTCCACCGGCGGCGCCACGTCGGGGCAGCCGTCCTCGTCCTGGAAGCCGTTCTTCGTCTCCGGCTCGTTCATGCACTGGTCGTCGCCGTCGAGGATGCCGTCCTGGTCGTTGTCCGGGTCCGGGCAGCCGTCCGCGTCCTCGAAGCCGTCCTTGTCCTCGGGCTGCGTGGGGCAGCGGTCGTCCGGGTCGTAGAGGCCGTCGCCGTCCGTGTCCACCGGCGGAGGCGGCGCCGTCGGCTTGGGCGACGGCGGCGGGCTGAAGCTGAAGCCCGCCAGCAACCGGTAGCCGGGCGTGCCGTAGCCGCGGGTCAGGCCCGGGCCACCGCCGAGGTGCGCCGAGAAGCCCTTCGCCGAGCGGTACTTCAGCGCGGCGAGCAGCTCCAGCGGGCTCTCCTCCGTGTCCTGCTCGTCCAGACCGATGGCGCCAATCACCGTCGCCTCGGCGGCGAGCGGGACGCGGCCCAGCGTGAAGGGAATCTCCGTGCCCAGGCCGTAGGTGAAGGCGTTGCCCGCCGTCAGGTTGCGCAGCACCTGCTTCTCGCGCAGGTCCACGCCGACGTTGGCGGCGAAGCGGACCCGCTGCCCGTACTCGGCCACCAGCTTCGGCTGCACCGCCACCCCCGAGCCTCCGAGGAAGTCGTTGCCGCCCGCCGTGGGGAGCACCACCGGCACCGCCAGCGCGAGCCCGAAGTTCTCCCCGTCGATGATTCGCGCCTTCGGAACCAGCCGCAGGTCACCGATGCCGCCGGAGCTCACGCCATCCGCCAGCGAGGCGTCCACCTGCGGCGCCGGGTCCGAGCCCTGGATGGTCACCGGCAGCACCACGCCGATTTCGAAGCGGTCGAACAGACCCACCGCGCCCATCAGGTCGATGCCCACCTGACGGCTCACCACCGCGGTGATGAAGCGGTCCGAGCGCGGGTCCAGGAAGTTGAGCGGCTTGCTGGCGTAGTTGAGCGACAGGCCCAGGTTGAGGCCCAGGTGGCGCTGCACGCGGGCGCTGTGCAGACCGAGGATGTCCTCGGCGCCCGGGCCCGGCTTGTAGCGCTGCACGTCGATGGACTGCGACGCGCCCCGGGGCGGCGTCACCTGCGCGTGGGCAGGCTGGGCCACGAGCGTCCCCGCGAGGACCAGGCCTCCGGCGACACCCGCCGCCACCGCCCGCGACGAGCGGCGGAGGCGACCGAAGAGGGGCAGCGCGAGCAGCAGCAGCGCCAGCGGAGCGAAGGTGCCCGCGCCGCCCGTGCTGCAACCACGGCCCACCACGACGAAGTCGTCGTTGCCATCGAGCGGGTTGGAGCCGCCCTCGACCTCGTCACCGTCGCTCGCCCCACCGCGGTCGGTGTCGGCGTCGTTCGGGTTCGTCTCACCGTTGTCGAGGCCACCGTTGTGGTTGGCGTCCTCCTGGCCATCGCGCAGGCCATCGCCGTCGGTGTCCGGGTTGAGCGGGTCGGTGGCGTTGGAGCCCTTCACCTCCACGCCGTCGCTCAGCTCGTCGTCATCCGAGTCGGCGTCGTTCGGGTCGGTCTCCGCGGCGTCACGGCGGCCGTCGTGGTTCTTGTCCTCCTCGCCATCGCGCAGGCCGTCACCATCCGTGTCCGGGTTCTTCGGGTCGGTGGTGGTGGTGGGGTCCGCGTCCGGCACGAAGTTCGGCGAGTCGAGGTTGGTGCCCGGGCCCGCCGTCTCGCGCGTGACGCCGCGCTCGGTGCCGTCGTTCAGCCCGTCGTTGTCGCTGTCCGGGTCGAGCGCGTCGATGACGCCGTCCCCATCCGTGTCGGTGAGGCCATCCTCGCCGTCGGGCACGCCGTCGTCGTCGGAGTCCGCGTCATGCGGATCCATGCCCAGCTCGATTTCGCGCGCGTCGGGGACGCCGTCCAAATCGGAGTCCAGGTCGTCCGCTGCCACGTTCGGGTCCGTCTCGCCCGGGTCGACACGGCCGTTGTGGTTGGTGTCCTCGTTGCCGTCGAACACGCTGCCGCCGTCGGTGTCCCGGTTGAGCGGGTCCGTCGTCGTCGTCGGGTCCGCGTCCGGGATGAACACGTCCAGGTCCGTGTCCGTGCCCTGCGGCTCGGTGATGCCCAGCTCCGTGCCGTCCTGCAGCCCGTCGCCGTCCGTGTCCGCCTTGTTCGGGTCGGTCTCGCCCGGGTCGACGATGCCGTCGTGGTTCTTGTCCTCGTTGCCGTCGAGCACGCCGTCGTCATCCGAGTCGTCGTCCAGCGGGTCCGTCCCGCCGACGTTGACCTCGATGCCGTCGGAGATGCCGTCGCCGTCCGTGTCCGCGTTGTTCGGGTCCGTGCCGCGAGCCATCTCGTCCGCGTCCGTCAGGCCGTCGCCATCCGAGTCCAGGCCGATGGTCCACGTGAAGCTCGCCGGCGTGGGGTCCACGTCGCCGTCCGCGTCCACCGCGCGCACCTGGAAGGTGTGCTCCCCGTCCGCCAGGCCCGTGAACTGCGCGGGGCTGGTGCAGGGGGTGAAGGCGCCGCCGTCGATGGAGCACTCGAACGTCGCGTTCGGGTCGGCCAACACGGTCTCGAAGCTGAAATCCGCGGTGGCGCTACCGGAGCTCGCGGGCGGGCTCGCGGTGATGCGCGTGTCAGGCACCGTGTCCACCGTGAAGCTGTGGGTGTCCGTGGCGGTGTTGCCGTTGGCGTCCTCCGCCGTGGCCGTCACCGAGTGGGGCCCGTCGGCCAGCGGCGTCGACACGGGCACCGACCAGGTGCCGTCCACACCGACCGTCACCGTGCCCACCGTGGTGCCGTTCACCACGACCGTCACCGTGGCGCCCGGCTCACCCGTGCCCGAGTAGGTCACCGTGCCCGTGGTGAGCACCGCGCCCTCGGCGGGCGTGGTGATGGCCACCGACGTCTCCGCGTCCACCGTGAAGGTGTTGGTGTCCGTCGCGGTGTTGCCCTGCGCGTCCTCCGCCGTGGCCGTCACCGTGTGCGAGCCGTCCGCCAGCGGCGTGGCCACCGGCAGCGACCAGGTGCCGCCCGCGCCCACCGTCGCCGTGCCGACGACGGTGCCGTCGACCGTGACGGTCACCGTGGCGCCGACCTCGCCCGTACCCGAGTACGTGACGACGCCGTTGTCGAGCACCGCGCCCTCCGCGGGCGTGGTGATTTCGACCAGGGTGCTCGTGTCCACCGTGAAGGTGTGCGTGTCCGTGGCGGTGTTGCCGTCCTCGTCCTCGGCCGTGGCCGTCACCGTGTGCGAGCCATCCGCCAGCGTCGCGGCGACCGGCACCGACCAGGTGCCGCCCGCGCTCACCGTCACCGTGCCCACCGTATTGCCGTCCACCACCACCGTCACCGTGGCGCCCGGCTCGCCCGTACCGGAGTACGTGACGACGCCGTTGTCGAGCACCGCGCCCTCCGCGGGCGTGGTGATGGCCACCGTGGTGGCGGTGTTCACCGTGAAGGTGTGCGTGTCCGTCGCGGTGTGGCCGTGCTCATCCTCCGCGGTGACCGACACCGTGTGCGAACCATCCGCCAGCGACGAGTTGCCCGGGACGCTCCAGCTGCCGTCCGGCCCCGCCGTCACCGTGCCGACGACGGTGCCATCCACCGTCACCGTCACCTCGGCGCCCGGCTCGGCCGTGCCCGTGTACGTCACCTCGGCGGTGTTCACCACCGCGCCCTCGGCGGGCGTGGTGATGGCCACGCGGGTGCTCGTGTCCACCGTGAAGGTGTTCGAGTCCGTCGCGGTGTGGCCCTGCGCGTCCTCGGCCGTGGCCGTCACCGTGTGCGAGCCGTCCGCCAGCGAGGAGTTGCCCGGGATGCTCCAGCTGCCGTCCGGACCCGCCGTCACCGTGCCCACCGTGTTGCCGTCCACGCTCACCGTCACCGTGGCGCCCGGCTCGGCCGTGCCGGAGTACGTCACCGTGCCCGTGGTGAGCACCGCGCCCTCGGCGGGCGTCGTCACCGCCACGTTGGTACCCGTGTCCACCGTGAAGGTGTTCGAGTCCGTCGCCGTGTTGCCGCTCGTGTCCGTCGCCGTGACGCTCACCGTGTGCGAGCCGTCATCCAGCGGCGTGGCCACCGGCAGCGACCAGCTGCCATCCGGACCCGCCGTCACCGTGTCGATGACAGTGCCGTCGACCGTGACGGTCACCGTGGCGCCCGGCTCGGCCGTACCCGAGTACGTCACCACGGGGTTGGTCAGCACCGCCCCCTCGGCCGGCGTCGTCACCGCCACCGACGTCGTCGCATCCACCGTGAAGGTATTCGTGTCCGTCGCGGTGTTGCCGTTCGTGTCCTCGGCCGTGGCCGTCACGGAGTGAGCACCATCCGGCAGCGGCGCGGCCACCGGCACCGACCACGTGCCGCCCGCGCCCACCGTCACCGTACCGACAACGGTGCCGTCGACCGTGACGGTCACCGTGGCGCCCGGCTCACCCGTACCCGAGTACGTCACCACCGGATTGGTCAGCACCGCGCCCTCGGCGGGCGTCGTCACCGCGACGGACGTGCCCGTGTCCACCGTGAAGGTGTTCGTATCCGTCGCCGTGTTGCCGCTCGTGTCCGTCGCCGTGGCCGTCACCGTGTGCGGCCCGTCATCCAGCGGCGTGGCCACCGGCACGGACCACGTGCCGCCCGCGCCCACCGTCACCGTGCCCACCGTCGTGCCGTCCACCACCACCGTCACCGTCGCGCCCGGCTCACCCGTACCCGAGTACGTCACCGTCGCGTTCGTCAGCACCGCGCCCTCGGCCGGCGTCGTCACCGCCACCGACGTCGTCGAATCCACCGTGAAGGTGTTCGAGTCCGTCGCCGTGTTGCCGCTCGTGTCCGTCGCCGTGGCCGTCACCGTGTGCGGCCCGTCCGACAGCGGCGTGGCCACCGGCACCGACCACGTGCCGCCCGCGCCCACCGTCACCGTGCCCACCGTCGTGCCATCCACCACCACCGTCACCGTCGCGCCCGGCTCACCCGTACCCGAGTACGTCACCGTCGCGTTCGTCAGCACCGCGCCCTCGGCGGGCGTGGTGACAGCGACCGACGTGCCGGAGTCCACCACGAACGCGTTCGTGTCCGTGGCCGTGTTGCCGCTGACGTCCTGCGCCGTGGCCGTCACCGTGTGCGGCCCGTCCGCCAGAGGCGTGGCCACCGGCACCGACCAGGTGCCGCCCGCGCCCACCGTCACAGTGCCCACCGTGGTGCCGTCCACCACCACCGTCACCGTGGCGCCCGGCTCACCCGTACCCGAGTACGTCACCACCGGGTTCGTCAGCACCGCGCCCTCAGCGGGCGTCGTCACAGCAACGGACGTGCCCGCGTCCACCGTGAAGGTGTTCGTGTCCGTGGCGGTGTGGCCCTGCGCGTCCTCGGCCGTGGCCGTCACCGTGTGCGGACCGTCGGCCAGCGGCGCCGCCACCGGCACCGACCACGTGCCACCGGCGCTCACCGTCACCGTGCCCACCGTGGTGCCGTCCACCACCACCGTCACGGTGGCGCCCGGCTCACCCGTGCCGGAGTAGGTCACCACCGGGTTCGTCAGCACCGCACCCTCGGCCGGCGTCGTGACGGCGACCACCGTCTGCGTGTCCACCGTGAAGCTCGAGGTCGTCGCCGTGCTGGTGCGCGTCGCGTCGCGAGCCACGGCCGACAGGTTGTAGAGACCGTCCGCCAGCGTACCCGGCACCGTGAAGGTCCAGTTGCCGCCGGAGACCGGGATGTTCGTGTACGTGGTGCCGTTGATGGTCAGGTCGACCAGCGTGGCGCCGCCGGACGCCGTGCCGGTGATCTGCGTCGGAGACGCGAGGAGCACCGCGCCGTTGGCCGGCGTGGAGATGACCGGGGGAGGCAGGGCGTTCTGCACGGTGAAGGTGTTCGTGTTGCTCACCGCGCTCGTCGCGCCGTTCAGCACGGACACCGCGTTCACCGTGTGATTGCCCACCGCCAGGTCCACGGTCGGCGTGTACGTGAAGTTGCCCAAGGCATCCGCTGGGACGGTGGCCAGCACCACGCCGTCAACAGAGATGACGACGGACGAGTTGGGCGTCGCCGTGCCGGAGATGGGAGGACGCACGCCCGTGATGGAGCCGTTGGCCGGCGTCACCACCACCGGGGCCGTCGGCGTCACGAAGGCGCCAGGGAGCGTGGTGATGACGCCCACGCCGCCCGCGATGGCGCCGTAGGTCAGACCATCTGGAGCCGTGGCCGTGGGCTGCGTGCCCGGAAGGCCACCCGTCACAGTCGCCGTGCAAGCCACGGTGGCGCCCTGGAACAGGATGCGACCACCACCGCCACCACCACCCGTGCCGTGCTCGGCGAAGGTGGTGCTGCCGCCGTTGCCGCCGTTGGCCGTGACGAGGTTGTTGTTGCAGGTCAGGTTTCCGGTGGTGCGCACGGAGACCGTGCCGCCGGAGCCACCGCCACCCGCGGCGTCGTTGGCGTCGTCCCGGGCGTTCTCGCCCGCCACACCGTTGGCCGAGACGCGGCCCGTGCCCGACAGCGAGGCCGCGCGGATGTACACGATGCCACCCGCCGCGCTACCACCACCGCCGAAGTCGTCGTTGCTGTGACCCGCGCCGCCACCACCGCCGAACAGCAGGGTGCTCACCGGCGAGTAGATCATCTGGGTACCGCCGCGACCACCGACGTCACGGGAGGGAGGCTCGTCACCGCTCCACGTCCGGCCGCCCTTGCCACCCGCGCCCGCGCTGCCACCACCACCGCCGCCCGAGTTGTGGCAGATGCCACCGCCGGCACCGTTGGCGATGTTGCCGTAGCCCGAGGAGCCCGCGACGAACGGGTCGGTGTTGTCGTAGGCCGACAGCACCACGCCCTCGCCCTTCTGCGCGCCACCCGGATACGCCTGGTTGATGCCAGTGCAACCGTCACCCGCGCCGTTCCAGAAGATGCCGCCGCGGAAGCCGCGGCCGTCCGCGTGGATGGCGCCGTTGTTCGTCACCGCGCCAGTGGCCAGGAAGATGAGCACACCACCCGTGGTGCCGTCCCAGGGCCCCGCGACGATCGAGCCGGCGGCATTCACCGTCACCGTCGTGTACTCGGGGACGCGGATGGCCTGGGTGCCCGTGTTCGCGGCGAAGGCCACCGTCAACGGGGCCGAGAAGGTCAGCCGCGTCGCTGTGAGCGCGGAGATGCGCGCGAACTCCCACCGTCCCACCGGGGCGTTCGCCGCCACCGACATGTCGATGGGCGTCTGGCTGCCCGAGGTTGGCGCCGTGAGGCCCGCTGCCTGGTACACCATCACCAGGTTGCCCACCGCGAAGCCGGTGGAGGACGCGACGTTGACGAAGTTCTGCCCGGCCGGCACCGCCGCCGTCACCCGGGTATAGGTGTTGATGACGGTGTTGGGGACGTTGACCGTCAGCGCCGTCGTTCCGTTACCGAGGTGGAAGCGGTCGGGCTCCGCGTGAGCCGCGGGCGCCGCCAGCGCGGCACACAGGAGCGCCAGCAGACCGACGACGGGCAAGCCAGCGCGTCCACGACGTGCCGCGACCTGCGAAGTGGGAGTTTTGGATGTGGGAGTCATAGGACCGGGGCCGCGGGGTGTAGGGACTGGCCCGTGCGGCAGTGAACGCCCATAGCAATCCAGGAGCCACACTCCGTCCACTTCCGGTCCACGCCCTGTTTCAGGGGGGTTCACTCGGACGCCCCCCTCCCTCCAGGCCCGCGGATCCGAATCACGGATCCGGATTCTGGAAACCGGATGACCCACCCCTCACGTCTCCCTCGGGCTGACCTGCCAGGACCCTGCGGGGCAGCCGCCCTGACACGTCAACGAAGGGGGCACCGCTGACGCATGCCGCCAGAAAAGCGACGAGGGGCCCTCCTTCCGGAAGAGCCCCTCGCGTTACGACAGGACGCGCGCTGCGTCCCAGGCGCTAGAAGATTTCCTCGAGCCACTCGCGCATGCGGCCCTTCACCTTCTTGTACACGTTCTCCTCGCGGATGCGGAACATGCGCCGGTCCAGGTGCTTGGCACCGTAGACGACCAGGCCCACGCCCGTGGCGTACATGGGGCTCTTCACCACGTCCACCAACCCGCCGATGCCGCGCGGCATGCCGCGACGCACGGGCAGCCCAAGCACCTCCTCGGCCAGCTCCGGCATGCCCGCCAGCAGCGTGGAGCCACCCGTAATCACCACGCCCGAAGCGAGCAGGTCCTCGTAGCCGCACTTCTGGATCTCGCGGTGCACGAGCTGGAAGATCTCCTCCACGCGCGGCTCCAGAATCTCGCAGAGGATCTGGCGGCCGAGCACGCGCGGCTGACGGCCCCCGACGCTGGGGACCTCGATGGTGTCGTCCTTGTTGATGAGCGACGCCAGCGCGCAGCCGTACTTCTGCTTGATGCGCTCGGCCTCGTGCGCGGGCGTGCGCAGGCCGATGGCGATGTCGCTGGTGAGGTTGTTGCCGCCCAGCGCAATCACCGCCGTGTGGACGATGGAGCCGCCGGAGAAGATGGCGATGTCGGTGGTGCCGCCGCCGATGTCGACGAGGCACACGCCCAGTTCCTTCTCGTCCTCGCCCAGCACCGCCTCGGCGCTCGCCAGGGGCTGCAGGACGATGTCGGAGACATTCAGGCCCGTGCGGTTGGCGCACTTGACGATGTTCTGCGCGCTGGACACGGCGCCCGTGACGATGTGGACCTTGGCCTCCAGGCGCACGCCCGCCATGCCCAGGGGCTCCTTGATGCCGCCCTGGTCATCGATGATGAACTCCTGGGGCAGCACGTGGATGACTTCCCGGTCCAGGGGGATGGCCACCGCCTTCGCCGCGTCGATGACGCGCGCGATGTCCGCCTCGCGGACCTCCTTGTCCTTCACCGCCACGATGCCCTGGGAATTGAAACCCTTGATGTGGCCACCGGCGATGCCCGTGTAGACGTGGGAAATCTCCGCGCCCGCCATCAGCTCCGCCTCCTCGATGGCGCGGCGGATGGAGGAGACGGTCGCCTCGATGTTGACCACCACGCCCTTGCGCAACCCCTTCGACGGATGCGTCCCGATACCGATGATGTCGATACCGCTGTCGGTCAGCTCACCGACGATGGCGCAAATCTTCGTCGTGCCGATGTCGAGGCCGACAATGATCTCCCCCGACTTCTGCTTCGCCATGACAACCCTCCCAGGCCCCCCACTCTCGTGAAAGGGGCGTCCTCTTACGGCTTCGGGCTCCCGCTCCTCTCGGACGCGGGGCTCGAAATCTTCACCGCCACCCAGCCGGGCCGGGCCCGGTTATCCAGGTGAATGATCTCCGCTGCAAGCCCCCTCGCGCTCAGTTCGCGACGAACACGGGCCAACCGCTGCAGCTTGACCTCGGAATCTCCTTCGCCTAGGCGCACTTCCTGGCCGGACGCGGCCACCAGTGTCACCTCCCGCCCCTCCATCCGCACCTCGGACAGCCGCTCGGGCTTGCCCGGGGACGCGCTCGTGTAGGCCCGCGCCACCTCCAGCGCCGCCTGGAACCGCTGGCGCGCCACCTGCGGGTCCGCCACGTACCCGTCCCTGTCCACCCCCGTCACCAGCGGCAGGTCCAGCCCGTCGCCAGGCGTCACCCGCTTGAAGGGCTCGCCCTCCTCGTCCAGCACGTACAGCTCGCCCAACACCGCCAGCGCCTCCGGGACATGCTCGGACACCTGCACCGAGACCCGGTTCGGGAAGCGCCGCGTCACCTCCACCTTCTTCACCCACGGGTGCTGGCGCATCGCGCGCTCCAGCGCCCCCGTGTCCAACGTCCAGAGGTTCTGACCCTTCGTCAGCGCCGCCAGCCGCAAGAGCTCCACGCGCGAGGCGCGCTCCAGGCCGGTGAAGGACACCGCCGCCAGCTCGAAGCGGGGCGACGACAACGCCCACTTGCGCGTCTCCACCCCGCCCCACACCAACAGGCCCGTCGTCAGCGTCAGGGCCAGCACCTTCACGACGCCCGGGCCCTTCGAACGCACCGCGCTCTTCACCGCCTCATTTCGCTGGGCGGAGTCTTGACGGCGGCGGTTTTTGCTTCGTCCGAAGGCCATGGTGAGGGAACGGTGTCACGCATGCTGCGCGCGGATGGATCTCCACGCCAGTTTTTGGCAACAGCCACGTTGCTGTAGCGCGTGAAACACCCCTGAGGAAACAAGGCTCCCGCCCCAAGCGGGCCCCTGGCGAAGGGCGGCGGACCTTGATCTTCAAGCGGCTGGATTTCAAGGGGACTTTTATCAAGCCCGCGCGCGGAAGCGTCAGCGGGTGAACTCACGGCGAGAACCGGAGCTTTCATCCCCGCCTCGAAACGCTCGCCGCCCTCCCGCGGCCCGACCGGACGGGCTCATGCGGGAGGGCCCCCGTCCTCGTGGACTTCGACACGGTGTCCCAGCACCGGGCAGGCGGGGCGGGCCCACCCGGTGGCGGACCTCACAGCCGGGTGCTGGCCTGGAGCACGGTGACGCGGTCCTCGACGAGTTGGTGCCAGGTCAAGCGATAGGTGCCCGCCTCGAAGTCCAGCGTCGCGCTGTCGTACTGAACGCCGGTAGAGGTCTCGCCCGGAGTGGCCCCCGCGTGGAGCGGGCCGGTGCCCACCGCGTAGGACAGGCTCAACAGGCCCGCGTAGCCCCAGGGCGACGCCGCCACCGCGCCACAGCCCTTGTCGTCACAGACCATGCGGCCCTCGTTGGCGTTGGCGGGGCGGCTGCTCGCCGCGACATGCACCCAGTCGGCGCCGTCCCAGCGGAACCACGCCTTGCCCGTGTGCAGGCGAAGGCCCTGGGGAGACGGGCCCACCAGCGCGTAGCCCCCCTGCTCCGGGATGTGGGTGAAGCGGAAGCTCCAGGTCTCGCCGTTGAAGGCCCGCCAGCCGATCTGGTCGGAGAATCCCTCCACCATCATCAGCGTGTCGCCGTGGACGACGTACCGCGCGTCGTCGATGTGGGCCGAGCTCCCGTAGGTGTTCTGGAAGATGCCGCCCAGGCTCACCCTCGCGAGGAAGTCGATGAACCGGCGCGCGGACACCACGAGCTGACCGCCCACCGCGTCGACATCGAGCCGGTCGAGCTGCCGGTTGTTGATGGTGTCCGCGGGAAGGGTGGTCGCCGCCGCGGACCATGACAGGCCATCCGCGCTGTAGGAGGTGCGCACGTTCGCGATGCCCCACGCGACGAGGAAGCCGCCGCCGCTCTGGTCCATGTCCAGGTGGAGCTGGGTGGCCGTCACGCTCTCGAGCAGGACGGCGGTGCCCAGTTGGTCGTCCTCGTAGCTCACCACGCGCACGTCCAGCTTCCCGCCCGTGGCCGGCTGCTGATAGGCGACGACGCTGCGGCCCTCGTGGCGAGCGACACGCGGCTTGCGCGCGGGACGGGCCACGTGCACGGGCTGCCCCCAGGACGTCCCGTCGTATTCGGCGAGGAAGACGCTCCACTCCCCGGCGTCGAACTGCTCCCAGGCCGCCACGCCCCGCCCGTCTGGCAGGAAGTCGATGGAGCTCACCCCCACCGTGCCCGTGGCGGCGGGCGCCGCGAGCGGCCGGGGCTCGGCCCACTCGCCCGCCCCTTGGTACGCGCGCACGGTGAGCTGTCCGGGCGCCGCGAAGACCACGCCCTGTCCTGAGTCGATGGGAATGAACGAGGCACGGCCCGCCGTGGAGTCGCGCAGCAGGACCGCGGGTCGCCAGCCCTGGAGCGTGAGTGCTGTGCCCCACACCTGATGGTTGGCGGTGGCGCTGCCCGTCTCGGTGAGGACGAGCAGGTCGTCGCCCTGCACGCGCAGGTCACGGACGCGGCTCATCCCCGTCACCACGGTGGCCGTCACCGGCGAGGACCAGGAGCCGCCCGTCTGGGACGTGGCGCGCAGCTGGCTGGTGCTGACGCTGGCGGTCCACAGCGCCACGAAGTTGCCGTGGCTCCGCGCGACGCCCCACAACGTGCTGACCGAGTTCTCCGCGAGCCGGACCTCCGGCTGCCACGTACTCCCCACGCGGTCCGCCGCGTACGGGAAGCCGTTCGCGTGGACGTAGACGGCGGTGATGACCTGTCCGTCCGTGGCGAGCTTCACCGCGTCCGAGTCCGAGGTGGAGATGAGCTCCGGGGCGCTCCACTGCCGCGCGGCCCGGTCGAAGCGCGAGAACTCAGTGCCCCTGTCGCTCACCCACGCGCGGACGAAGGTGTCTCCCACGCGGAGATAGTCGGCGTCCGCGCGGGACGAGAGGGAGCTCTGCACCCACTGGACGCCGTCATAGGTGACGGCGACGCGGGGGTTGGCGCCCGGCGTGGAGGCAATCAGCACGGCGCCGCCGTTGTGGAGGAACGTGGGGTTCGCCCCCAGCGTGCCGGTGGCGAAGACCTCCGCCCACTGGTTGCCGGAGAGGGCGCGGATGCGATTCGACTCGAGCATGAACAGGCGCCCGGCCGCGCTGAACAGGCGCCCGGTGGTGTTGGGCCCGGCGGTCGTGAGCGTCGTCCCATCGAAGGCGACCACGCGCTGGTTGATGCCCGTCGCATCCGGCCAGGAGATGGCGAAGCGGTTGTCCCAGACGGCGACCTGCGGAACCACCGCCGCCGAGGTGCTCACTCCGAGCAGCCGTGATGCACCGTAGCCGCCGCCGGAGTCGAGCGCCGCGCGCACCTGGACGCCCTCGCCGGTGTCCTCGTTCCAGACGGCCAGCGTGCCCAGGGGGCCGGTGGCGAACACCAGGCCGCCGGGCTGCCCGTGCGTGGCGCCGCTGACCTGCGTGCGCGTGTCCACCGTTCGGAGGGTGTACGTGAAGGGCGCGGCGAGCATCTGTCCCTGGGGTGTGCGGACGTCCTTCACCGTGGCCGTGTAGCCGGTGGCCGGCGCGAACGGCGGCACCGGACGGAATACGGCGGTGCGGGTGGAGGCCTCGTAGTTCACCAGGCCCGAATGCCCCGCGACCGAGAAGGTCGTGGTGTTGACGGAGGCCGGGTCCAGCGGACGGTCGAAGCTCACGCGCAGCGCGCCGTCGCGCGAGACGAAGCGCGCGTCCCCGACGGGCAGCGCGCCCGTCACCTGGGGAGGTGCGGGCTGGAGCTCCGTGACGAACCAGAAGGGGTTGGAGCCCATCCACGGGTAGCCGTTACCCGCGAGGTCCTCCACGTCGTCGATGGTCACCCGGTAGCGCGTCTGGTACGCGAGGGGCGAGGTCGGCGTGAAGATGGCCGCCATCCGTCGGTCATCGTAGCGCACGGTGCCGGGCACCTTGCGGACGGGCTTCGCGCCAATCTCGTCCATCTCCTCCAGATAGAAGCGCTCCACGCTCACCGTGGCGGGGCGCAGGGGCTCCGCGAAGATGCCCTCGATGGCGGCGATGCGTACGGGGACACCCGTCGCCCCGTAAGCGGGGAAGGTCGATGCGAGGCTCGGCGCTCCGTTGTCCGCGACGATGCTCAGGGTGAACGAATAGCTGAAGCTGCTCGTGAGCGCGTTGCCCGCCAGGTCCTTCGCCTGGGTGGAGAGCGTGCCGGTGACGACGGCGCCCGGCGCGGGAAGCGGGTTCAGCCGGAAGTAGGCCGTTCGGGAGCTGGGCTCGTACGAGATGGCCCCCGTGAGCGGCGCGGCTGGTGAGTCGTCCAGCTTCTGCTCGAAGCGGAGCGTCTCCGCGTTGAGGGTCCGCGGGTCCATCTGCTCCTCGAAGGTGAGCGAGTACACGGGGTAGCCCACCGCCACGTACCGCTGCTGATGCGTGGGTCGGGTGGAGGACACCGTCGGTGCCCTCGTGTCCGTCTCCGCGCCCACGCTGAAGCGGAAGACATAGGGCCCGGGCAAGCTGTTGCCTGTCGTGGTGCGCAGCGCGGTCGCGACCGTGACCGTCACCAGCGTGTCGGCCGCGAAGGTTCGCGCGGGGACGAAGGCCAGGGAGCGCGTGGCGGCGTCATGGGTGACGGAGCCCGCCACCGCCACACCGTTCTCCGTCACAGCAAGGCTCGCGGGTCCCACGGTGGTGTCGTCGAGCGCATCGACGAAGGCCACATGGATGCGCGTGTTGCGAGGCACCTGCTCCGCGTCCTGCATGGGGAGTGTGTAGCCGATGAAGCCCACGCCATCCGACGTGGGCCCGCCTCCGTCCGTCGGCTCCCCTCCTCCGTCCGAGACATGGGCATCGGGTGAACCTCCGTCAGGACTCCCCGCATCCGAGCCCGAGTCGACGACGTCCACCGGAGGGTCGTCGGACTCGGAGTCCTTGCAGGCGGTGACTCCCAGCCAGAGGGCCAGGATGAGCAGGACACTGCGCTTCCACGGAGCGTTCGCATTCATGAGAGGTGGGGGCGCGGTGAAGAACCGACGGGCCACTCTTGCGGACCCAATCCAGCCCCTGCTCAAGAACGGATGGCGCCGAAAAAGTCGCACATTCCGTTGCATCTGCCATCATGTCTCGCCTACGCGGAGACTGAGAGTCCTGGGAAAGAGGACGCGACGACGCCTCCACTCTCACCACGGCACACAGTGGCGGACGACAGGGGTGGTCGAGGTGGACAGGTCGCGCCGAAGCGAACGTGCCGGCCGAATCGTCCGAAGTCTTCACGCGCGCGGCATGAGGGCCACGCACAGGACAGTGCGTTCCACCAAGACGTCCGGAGTCGCCGCGTGCATGAAGGAGCGCCCACGCGCAGGCCGACTGGCGGGACCACCTCGGCTCAGTGCCCCGCATCTGCGGGGATGCAAGCAGTGCCTCCAGCGCGTCGCCGCGTGAAGGGAGCAATGCCCACGCGCAGCCCAGCTCAAGGGAGCCACCTTGCGTCAGCGCCCCGCATCAGCGAGGCGCTAGCAGCACCGGCATCCCGAGCCGCCCCCACTCAGGGGGCGAGCCGCCCGCTCAAGCCTTGAGGCATGCACCCACGAGCAGCCGCTCGCACAGCGCCGGGAAGTCGATGCCACGTCCCGCCGCAATCTTGGGCAACAGGCTGGTGGCCGTCATGCCCGGCAGCGTGTTGGTCTCCAGCAAGAACACATCGCCACCCTCGGTGACGATGACGTCCGAGCGCGAGCCACCCGCGCAGCCCAGCGCCCGGTGCGCGCCCAGGCACACCTCGTTCACTCGCGCGTACTGCGCCTCGGGGAGCGGCGCGGGGAAGAGGTACTGCGTGCCAGTCCCCGCCTTGTATTTCGCGTCGTAGTCGTAGAACTCGCGCGCGGCACGCACCTCGATGACGCCCAGCGCCTCGTCGTCCAGCACGCCGCCCTGAACCTCACGCCCCTTCACGAACTGCTCGACCATGAGCGTGCCCGCGTACTTCGCGGCGTCCTTCACCGCGGCATCGTACGCATCCCGCGTCTTGCAGATGTGCACGCCCACGCTGCTGCCCTCGCGGCTGGGCTTCACCACCACCGGGAAGGGGAACGGCAGCGAGTCCCCCGCGGCCAACGCGGACGCCTCGTCCTGGAACGCGCGATACGCGGGCGTGGGAATGCCATGCGCCAGGAAGATCTGCTTCGCGTACACCTTGTCCATCGCCATCGCTGACGCGAGCACACCGCTGCCCGTGTACGGGATGAACATGGACTCGAGCAGCCCCTGGAGGCTGCCGTCCTCGCCGTAGCGGCCGTGCACCGCCAGCCACGCCACGTCCACCTTCTCGGCGACGAGCCGCGCGGGCAGGTCCTTGCCCACGTCGATGTCCACCACGTCGTAGCCCAGCGAGCGCAGCGCGCCCGACACGGCCGCGCCCGTGCGCAGGGACACCTCGCGCTCGGACGACAGGCCGCCGAACAACACGCCCACGCGCTTGTGCTTCAGCTCGTCCTTCGTGAAGGCGCCGCGATTGACTGTCATGGCAGGAAGACTCCCACGCGTTTGACTTCGGGTTTCATGTCGACGCCAGTGGCCTCCTTCACGCGCGTCTGCATCAGCGTGATGAGCCCCAGCACGTCCCGAGCGGTCGCCCCGCCCAGGTTGACAATCCAGTTGGCGTGCAGCGTGGAGATCTGCGCCCGCCCGAGCGTGTGCCCCTTCAGGCCCACCAACTCGATGAGCCGCCCGGCATGGTCACCCGGCGGATTGGTGAAGACGCTGCCGAAGTTCGGCTGGCTCAACGGCTGCGTGCGCTTGCGGTACCCCAGGTCCGCGTCCATCGCGACCTTGGACGCCGCCACGTCCCCGCGCGGCAACCGGAAGCGAACCCGCGTCACCACCCCTCCAGCAGGCAGCTCCGAGTGACGGTACGCATGCGGCACCTGCGCCTTCGTCAGCCACCCCACCCCGTCCGGCGTCGCGACCTCGACGGCCTCGATGACACGGAAGGCCTCGCCGTTCTTCGTGCCCGCGTTCATCGCCACCGCGCCGCCCAGCGTCCCGGGGATGCCCGCGAGGAACTCCGCGCCCACCAGCCCCTGCGAGCGCATCACGTTCACCAGCTTCACGATGGCCGCGCCCGCCCCCAACGTGATGAGCCCACCCTCCGGCCCCACGTCGATGAGTTCCGGGAACAAGTCCCCGGGCAGCTTCACCGTGACACCCGGCACGCCGCCATCCCCCACCAGCGTGTTCGCGCCACCACCGAGGATGCTCAAGGGCGCGCCCTCGTCGCGCGCCAGCTTCAACACCTCCACCAGCGCATCGCCAGAGCGCGGCCGCACCAGCACCTCCGCCGCGCCGCCCACCCGGACGCTGATGAGCGGAGCCAGGGGCTCGCCCGCCTTCAGCTCGCAGTCCGGCACCCGCTCCAACCGGAGGGCCAGCGCCGTCTTCACGCCTGCTTCCACCATGACGCGCTAGCCCTTCGTCGGAGCCGCATGGCCGAGCAGGCCGAGCAGGTCCGGACCCACGTGGGTGATGTCACCCGCGCCCAAGGTCAGCACCAGGTCCCCCTCACGCAGCCGGGGCAGCAGCGCAGCCGGCAGGTCCGTGCGCTTGGGGACGAACGTCACGTCGCGGTGGCCGTGCGCGCGAATCGCGTCCGCCAGCGCGTCACCGGTGGCGCCCGGAATCGGCTCCTCACCGGCGGCGTAGACGTTGGTCACGAAGAGCAGGTCCGCGTCGTTGAACGCGGTGGTGAAGTCCTTGAACAAATCGTGCGTGCGCGTGTAGCGGTGCGGCTGGAAGGCCACCACCAGCCGCCGACCGAAGGCGCGCCGGGCGCCCGCGAGCGTGGCCAGCACCTCCGTGGGGTGGTGCCCGTAGTCGTCCACCACGGTGATGCCCTTCGCCTCGCCCTTCACCGTGAAGCGCCGCTGCACGCCGCCGAACTCGGCCAGCGCCGTGCGCACCGTCTCCAGCGGGATGTCCATCTCCTCCGCCACCGCGATGACCGCCAGCGCGTTGAAGGCGTTGTGCGCGCCCACCATGCGCACCCGGAACTCCCCCAGCGCCTCGTCCCGGCGGAACGCCTGGAACGTGGTGGTGAACCCATCCAGGGTGATGCTCTCCAGGCGGTAGTCCGCCATGTGCGAGCTGCCGTAGGTGACGAAGCGCTTCTCGATGCGCGGCAGGAGCGCCTGGACGTTGGGGTTGTCCAGGCACAGCACGTTGAGGCCGTAGAACGGCACCCGGTTGCAGAACTCCACGAAGGCCGACTGGAGCACCTCCAGCGAGCCGTAGTGGTCCATGTGCTCCGGGTCGATGTTGGTGACGATGGAGATGGACGGGTGCAGCTTGAGGAAGCTGCCGTCGGACTCGTCCGCCTCCACCACCATCAGCTCGCTCTTGCCCAGCTTGGCGTTGGAGTCGAGCACGTTCACCTTGCCGCCCACCACCGCCGTCGGGTCCAGGCCCGCGGCGCTCAGCACCGTGGCCACCATGGACGTCGTCGTCGTCTTGCCGTGGCTGCCGGCGACGGCCACCGCGTACTTCAGCCGCATCAACTCCGCGAGCATCTCCGCGCGGGGGATGACGGGAATCTTGCGCTGGCGCGCGGTGACGACCTCGGGGTTGTCCTTGCGCACCGCCGAGGAGATGACCACCACGTCCGCCTGGACCAGGTTCTCGGCCTTGTGGCCCTCGAAGATGGTGGCGCCCATGCGCGTCAGGCGCCGGGTGATGTCGCTCTCCTTCAAGTCGCTGCCGGACACCCGGTAGCCCAGGTTGAGCAGCACCTCGGCGATGCCGCTCATGCCGATGCCGCCGATGCCCACGAAGTGCACCTGCGCGGCGTGCCGCGTCTTGAAGAGACTGGGGGGCTTGTTCCTCGTCACGACTCGCTCCTGGGCGCCTTCTTCGCTTCGGGTGTGGCGCGCTCGCGGCCACTGGGGCCCCAGGTCTGCACCATCAAATCCACGCACACGTCGGCCAGCTCCTTCGCCGCCTCCGGACGGCCCAGCAGCGCCGCCTTCTTCTCCATCCCCTTGAGCCGCTCGGGGTGCTCCTTGAGCGTGCGCAGGGTCTCCGCCAGCTTCGCGCCCGTCAGCTCCGACTCCTGGAACATCAGCGCCGCACCCGCGTCCACCAATGCCCGCGCGTTCACCGTCTGGTGGTCATCCGTCGCATGCGGGAACGGCACCAGGATGCTGGCCTTCTTGCACACCGTCAGCTCCGCCAGCGTGGTGGCGCCCGCGCGACAGATGACCAGGTCCGCCTTCGCGTACGCGCTCGACATGTCGTCGATGAACTCCACCACCTCCGCGTCGAAGCCCTTGTCCTGGTAGCCCTTGCGCACCATCTCCAGGTCGTTCTTGCCCGTCTGGTGCACGAAGCGCAGCTCGCCCTTCAGGTCCCCCAGCGAGTCGAGCGCCTCCAGCATCCGCTGGTTCAAGCCCCGCGCGCCCAGGCTGCCGCCGAAGACGAGCACCGAGAAGTGCTCGTGCGCCACGTGGCTGCGCAGGTAGTTGTCCATCAGCTTGCGGCGGATGGGGTTGCCGATGAGCTGCACCTTCTTCTCGGGGAAGAACTGGCGCGCCTCCTCGAAGGCGATGAACACCACCCGCACCACCTTGCCCAGCACCTTGTTGGTGAGGCCCGGCAGCGCGTTCTGCTCCTGGATGGCGGTGGGGATGCCCATCAGCCACGCGGCCAGCACCACCGGCCCGCTCGCGTAGCCACCCACGCCCACCACCACGTCCGGCTTCTGCCGGGCGAGGATGCGGAAGGACTCGATGAACGCCAGGGGCAGCGCGATGAGCGCCTTGAGCAGGGAGAAGAAGCCCTTGCCCTTGAGGCCCTGCACCTTCACCAGCTCCAGCGGATAGCCCTCGCGCGGCACCACCCGCGCCTCCAGGCCCCGCTCGGTGCCCACGAAGACGACCTCGTTGGCGTGGTGACGCGTCACCACCTCCTCCGCCAGGGCGATGCCCGGGAACAGATGCCCTCCCGTGCCGCCTCCCGCGATGAGCACCTTCACGCCGCCACCTCCCTCAGCTCCGAACCCGACCGGGCGCCCCTCGGCGCCCCCTGCGCGCTGGCGCTCAGCGACAACAACACGCCCGCCGCGCCCATCAGCACCACCAGCGACGAGCCGCCGTACGAGACGAACGGCAGCGTCAGCCCCTTCGTGGGCAGCAGCCCCATGGCCACGCACATGTTCACCGTGGCCTGGAAGGCGATGATGGAGGAGATGCCCAGCCCCAGGTACGTGCCGAACGACTCGCCCGCCGCCAGGCTCGCGCGCACGCCGCGCCACAGGACGATGGCGTAGAGCACCACCAGCACACCCACGCCGATGAGGCCCGTCTCCTCGCCGAGGATGGCGAAGATGAAGTCGGTGTGCGCCTCCGGCAGGAAGAAGAGCTTCTGCCGACCGTCGCCCAGGCCCAGGCCGGACACGCCGCCGGAGCCGATGGACATCAGCGACTCGGCCACCTGGTAGCCCACGTCATGCCGGTGGGCCCACGGGTCCAGGAAGGCCAGGATGCGCTTCATGCGGTACGGGCTGGACGCAATCGCCACGTAGGCCAGGGGCAGCGCGAGCAGGATGGAGCCGACCAGGTAGCTCAGCTTCGCGCCGGCGGCGAACAGCAGCACGAACAGCATGAAGACCAGCAGCACGCTGCTGCCGAAGTCGGGCTGCAGCATGCAAAGCATCACCAGGATGCCGCACAGCGCCAGGTGCGGGAGGAAGCCCACGGAGAACGTCGCCACCTTCTCGCGCTTCTTCGCCAGCGAGTACGACAGGTAGACGACCCACGCGAACTTGGCGACCTCCGCCGGCTGCAGGCTGAAGCCCGGCAGGCGAATCCAGCGGCGCGCGCCACCCGCCGTCGAGCCGATGCCGGGGATGGCCACCAGCACCAGCAGGACGATGGCCGCCAGCAGCAGCGGATACGCCCAGCGCGCCAGCTTGCGCCACCCCACCTTCATCGCCACGGCCATGGCGAAGAGGCCCATGCCCGCCGCCGTCACCTGCCGCTTGAAGAAGTAGAGGCTGTCGCCGAGCTTGTCCTGCGCCAGCACCGCGCTCGCCGAGTACACCATCACCAGCCCCATCGTCACCAGGGCCAGCACCGCGCACAGGAGGATGGGGTCGAACCGCACGGGAGCGTTCGACGGAGGAGAGGTCTTCATGCCGTCACAGCGCTCCGACCAGGCGCTTGAAGCTGTCGCCCCGGTCCTCGAAGTTCTTGAACTGATCGTACGACGCACACGCGGGCGACAGCAGCACCGTGTCCCCCGCCTTCGCCAGCTCGCGCGCCTTCGCCACCGCCGCCGACAGCGTGCCGCACGCATGCACCGCCGCCTGCCCCTCGTAGGCCCGGGCGAGCAGTTCCGAATCCGCGCCGATGGTCAGCACGCCCTTCACCCTGCCCCGCCCCGCCTCCACCATGGGCGCGTACGGCGCGCCCTTGCCCTTGCCACCAGCAATCAGCCACACCCCGTCCCGGAACGCGCGCAGCGCCACCAGCACCGAGTCCACGTTGGTGGCCTTCGAGTCGTTCACCCACTCCACCCCGTCCAGCACCCGCACGCTCTCCAACCGGTGGGGCAGGCCCGGGTAGCTGTCCAGCCCCGCCTGCACCGCGTCCGCCGGCACACCGCCCAGCCGCGCCAGGAGCGCCGCCGCCATCGCGTTCTGCGCGTTGTGCGCGCCGCGCAGCGCGCGGTTGTCCAGCCGGTACGACTCGCCCAGGAACTCCAGCCGGAAGCCGCCGTCCTTCGCCACCGCGAGCCCCGCGAGCCTCGGCGCGTCCACCACCGGCCGGCCCGTGACGCTGAAGCCATACACCGGCGCGCGGGCCTGGGCCGCCAGGCCCATGACGGCCGCGTCGTCGGCGTTCACCACCGCGAAGTCGCCGTCGCGCTGGTGCTGGAAGATGCGCGCCTTGGCCTCGCCGTATTCCTGGTGGCTCGCGTACCGGTCGATGTGGTCCGGCGTGAGGTTGAGGATGGCGGCGCCGCGCGGGCGCAGGGACTGGATGCCCTCGAGCTGGAAGCTGGACAGCTCCACCACCAGCGCGTCCCAGTCCGAGGGCGTGAGCGCCGCCTCGCTGAAGGGCCGCCCCAGGTTGCCGCCCACGAAGGTGCGCCGGCCGCCCTTGGCGAACAGCTCCCCGGTGAGCGCCGTGGTGGTGCTCTTGCCGTTGGTGCCGGTGATGCCGAACAGCGGCACGGCGGTGAGCGCGCGCCACGCCAGCTCCACCTCGCCCCAGATGGGCACCCGGGCCGCGGCGGCCGCGCGCAGCTCCGGCAGCGCCAGCGGCACGCCCGGGCTCACCACCACCAGCGCCTGCGACTCCAACAGGCCCGGCGGCGCGGGCACGGTGACGAGCGCGGCCCCCAGCGCCTTCACCTCACGGGCCACGTCGCCCAGGGCTTCCTCGCTGCGAGCGTCGAGCGCCGTCACGCTCGCGCCCTGCCGACACAACAGGCGGAGCGCCGCGACGCCGCTCTTCGCCAGCCCGTACACCAACACCTTCTGCCCGGACAGCGAGAGCGACATGGGAGGCACCACCCCTTGGGGGAATCAGCGCAGCTTCAGCGACAGGAGCGCCACGCCACCACAGAGGATGGAGACGATCCAGAAACGGACGATGATCTTCGGCTCGGCCAGGCCCTTGAGCTCGAAGTGGTGGTGCACCGGCGCCATCTTGAACACACGCTTGCCGGTCATCTTGAACGAGGCCACCTGAATCATCACGCTCAGCGCCTCCGCGAAGAAGATGCCGTGGATGATGGCGGAGACGACCTCGTTCTTGGACAGCACGGCGAGCCCGCCCAGGGCCCCACCCAGCGCCAGCGAGCCGATGTCACCCATGAACACGGAGGCCGGGTAGGTGTTGAACCACAGGAAGGAGATGCCCGCGCCGACGATGGCCGCGCAGAACACCGCCAGCTCCGCGCCGCCCTTCACCTGGAGGATGCCCAGGTACTGGTACAGCGGCGTGGCCACCAGCTTCGTGGTGCCCCCCACCGTCACCGAGTCGGCGATGCTCAGCGTGGTGCCCGCCACGTAGCAGAGCACCGCGAACGTAATCGCGGAGACGATGGTCGGCACGATGGCCAGGCCATCCAGGCCGTCGGTGAGGTTCACCGCGTTGGACGTGCCCACCACCACCACCCACGCGAACACGACGTAGAACCACCCCAGGTCCAGGTTGAACCAGTGCGAGGGGATGAAGGGCAAGGTCAGCCGCGTGTTGATGAGCAGCGTGGGGCCGAACGAGCCGTCCGCTTGCGTCCACGTGGTGAGCAGGCCGAACACCGCCACCAGGTAGAAGAAGGTCTGCAGCACCATCTTCTTGCGGCCCGCCAGGCCCTTGGAGTTGCGCTTGGACAGCTTGAGCCAGTCGTCCAGGAAGCCGATGAAGCCGTAGCCGAAGGTGAGCAGCAGCACCACCCAGACGACGCGGCTCTTCAGGTCCGCGAACAACAGGGTGCCCGCCGCGATGCAGATGAGGATGAGCGCGCCACCCATGGTGGGCGTGCCCTTCTTCTTCTGATGCGAGTCCGGCGTGTCCTCCCGCACGTTGCTCTGCCCGTGCTGCTTGAGCCGCAAGCTCGCGATGAGGCGCGGACCAATCAGCATGCCCAGCACGAGCGCGAAGACCCCGGCGGCGATGATGCGGAAGGTGGGGTAGCGCAAGAAGTTGAGGATGCGCCCCGCCTCCGTGTTCTGGATGAGCTCGTAGAGCAGGTACAGCACTAGTGGTTTCCTCCGGAGGACGTCGGGGTGCCCGTCAACGCGGCCACCACCCGCTCCAGCCGCATGCCGCGGCTCGCCTTCACCAGCACCACGTCCTGGGGGCGCAGCCGCGGCGTCAACCACGCCACCAGCGGCTCCACCTCCGTGAAATGCGCCGCGGCCTCTGCCAGCCCCGCGCGCTTGAAGCCTTCCGCCGAGCGCGGGCCGAAGAACGCCACCAGCGCCGCCTTGCCCGACACCTGCTCGCCCAGGCGCGCGTGCTCCTCCAGCTCGCCCGGGCCCAATTCCAACATGTCGCCCAGCACCGCCACCGCCCGGCCGCCCGAGGGCACCAGCGTGCCCAGGGTCTCCAGCGCCGCGTCCATGGACGCGGGGTTGGCGTTGTAGCAATCGTCGATGACCGTCACGCCGCCCTGCCCGTCCAGCACGTTGAGCCGCCGCGAGTACGGCCGCGCCGCCTCCAGCCCCCGCACGCACTCTTCCGGCGTGTAGCCCAGGGCCAGCGCCACCGCGAAGGCCGCCGTGGCGTTCTGCGCGTTGTGCGGCCCGATGAACGACAGCCGCACCGGCCACTCGCGGCCCAGGTGCCGCACCGTGGCCACCATGCCGTCACGACCCTTCGTCTCCACCGACACCAGCCGCACGTCCGCGCCGTCCGTCCGGCCGAACGTCAGCCGGTTCGCCGTGCTGCGCTCGGCCTGCGCGGGGATGAGCGCGTCGTCCGCGTTGACGACGATGGTGGTGCCCGGCCCCATCTCCTGGAACATCTCCCCTTCCGCGTCCGCCACGCCCTGCAGGCTGCCCAGCCCCTCCAGGTGCTCGGGCTGGACGACGGTGATGACGCCCGCGTCGGGGCGCACCACGCGGGTGAGCCGCTCGATTTCACCCGGGCGGTTCATCCCCACCTCGATGACGGCCGCCACGTGCTGGGGCTCCAGCCGGAACAGCGTCAGGGGGACACCAATCTCGTTGTTGAAGTTGCCCTCCGTCTTCAGGGCCGGCCCGCGCGTGGCCAGGATGGCGCCCACCATCTCCTTGGTGGTCGTCTTCCCGTTGGAGCCGCCCACCGCGCAGATGGGGATGCGGAAGCGCTGACGGTGGTGGCGGCCCAGGGCCCCCAACGCCATCAGCGTGTCCTCCACCTCGTACAGCACGAAGCCCTCGGGCAGCGCCGGCAGCGCGCGGCCCCTTCCCACCACCGCGCCCGCCGCGCCACCCCTGGCCGCGGCGTCCACGAAGGCGTGCGCGTCGAAGCGCTCACCCACGAGCGCCACGAACAGGCAGCCCGGGGTGAGTGCCCGCGTGTCCGTGCAGACCGCTTCGAAGGCGGTCGGTCCGGGCCCCAGGCGCCGGGTCGCCCCGGTCGCCTGCACCACCTCTTCGTCGCTGAATCGAGCTGCCATGGGGTGTGAGGGCCCGCCTCGCGCGCCTTGTCTCAGCTGGGTTTGCGGGCGGCCAGCACCGTGGCGGCCACCTGCCGGTCGTCGAACTTGTGCTTCTCCTGGCCCACCTGCTGGTAGGTCTCATGGCCCTTGCCGGCGATGAGCACCACGTCCTCCCCGGTCGCCAGGCCGATGGCCTGCTCGATGGCGGCGCGGCGGTCCGCTTCCACCAGGTAGCCCTTCTCACCGGACTTCACCTTGGCGGCGGAGATGCGGCGCAGCCCCGCCTTCTCCAGGCCCGGCGTCACCTGGGCGATGATGTCGTCCGGGTCCTCCGTGCGCGGGTTGTCGCTGGTGATGACGGCGACGTCGGCGGCCTCCGCGGCCACCTGCCCCATCAGCGGGCGCTTGCCCTTGTCCCGGTCCCCACCGCAGCCGAAGACCACGATGACGCGGCCCTTGGCCAAGGAGCGCGCCGCCTCGAGCGCGCGCTTGAGCGCGTCGTCCGTGTGCGCGTAGTCCACCAGCACCGCGGGCGCTCCGCCCGGGCCGTAGTTCTCCACGCGCTCCATGCGGCCTTCCACCGGCGTCATCCGCTCGATGCCGACCTTCACGTCGCTGCGCGAGAAGCCCGCGCCGATGCCGATGCCCACCGCCAGGAGGATGTTCTCCAGGTTGTGGGGGCCCAACAGCTTGCTCTTGAGCGCGATGTCACCCGAGGGCGTCTTCAGCGTGCCCTTGATGCCATCCAGCGAGAACGTGACGTCCGAGGCCGAAATCTCACCGCTGCCCTGACGGCTGAACTTCCACGCCATCTTCTTCTGGCCGCGCTGCTCGTTGTAGATGCGGCTGGCGTAGGTGTCGTCGCCGTTCACCACCGCGACGCCCGAGGCGGACAGGTTCTCCGCGAAGAGCTTCCGCTTGGACTGGAAGTAGTCCTCCATGTCCTTGTGGTAGTCGAGGTGGTCGCGGCTCAGGTTGCTGAAGCCCGCTGCCTTGAAGGTCAGCCCGTGCACGCGCTCCTGCGCGAGCGCGTGGCTGGAGACCTCCATCACCACCGTCTCCACGCCCGCGTCCACCATCTCCTTGAAGATGCGGTGCAGCTCCAGCGGGTCCGGCGTCGTGTTCGCCGTCGGCACCGTCTTGCCGCCGAACTTGTAGCCCAGCGTGCCGATGACACCCGTGGACACGTAGGCCGCCGCGCTCATCGCCTCCAGCAGGAAGGACGTCGTCGTCTTCCCGTTGGTGCCGGTGACGGCGAGCAACGTCAGCTTGTCGGCCGGACGGCCATGGAAGTTCGCCGCGATGAGGGCCAGCGCCTTGCGCGCGCTGCCCACCTTGAAGAAGGGCACCTGCGAGGAGGGCACCGGCTTCTCGGAGACCACCGCCACGGCTCCGCGTGACACGGCCTCCCCGATGAACTGGGCACCATCCTCCTTGGTGCCGGGAATGGCGACGAACAAGTCGCCGGGCTTCACATGCCGCGAGTCCTGGGTCACACCGGTGACGTCGACCGCGGAACGACCACCCGAGGTCTGCTCGGCACCACACCCTGCGAGGACATCCGTCAGCTTCATCTCTTCCCCTTCTTCACACGCATTGCAAGCGCGGGGCCTGGAGCAAGCGCGGCCTCATTGCCGCGTCGCCATCTCCAGCGTCACCCGGGCCCCCTTCTCCACCAGCGAGCCGGCGGCGGGGGTTTGAGACACCACACGACCACTTCCCAGTACCTGTGGCTCCAACGCCGCGGCGAGCAGCTTCACCACGGCCTCACGCCCCCCGGCTCCCTGGACGTCCGGCACACGCACCGTGCCGGGCTCAGGGCTCTCCGAGACCGCTTCCTCCAACGCCGGGCGGGCGGGCTCGACGGCCGTTCGGGCCACCGGCTTCGCCGCGCCAGGCGCGGGGGACGCGGCGGCCACGGCCGTCCCGGGTGCCACCGTCCGAGACGGAGGCACGGCCAGGTGGGCCATGGCGGCGGTCGCAATTTCCTTGAAAGCAGGGGCAGCCACGAGCCCCCCGTACACGTCTGTCTTGGGTTCGTCCACCACCACGAGGATGACGATGCGAGGATCCTCGGCCGGCACCATGCCGACGAAGGAGGCGATACGCTTGTCCGAGTAGCCCCGGGCCACGGGGTCCGCCTTCTGGGCGGTGCCCGTCTTGCCCGCCACCCGGTATTCATCCATGGCCGCCCGGGGCGCGGTGCCTCCCTTGACGACCACGCTTTCGAGCATGCCCACCACCTGCCGGGCGACCTTGCTGGACACGACCCGGCGGACCTCCGTGGGACGGTTCTCCAGCAGAACCACCCCGTCCGGGTCCACCACCTTCGACACCAGGTAGGGGCGCATCATCACGCCATCGTTGGCCAGCGCACCATAGCCGGCGGCGATCTGCACCGCGGTGGCCGTCATGCCCTGACCGAAGGACTGGGTGGCCAGGGACACTTCGGCCTTCGGGAAGGGGATGACGCCCCGGCCCTCGCCGGGCAGCGACAGCCCCGTGCGCTCGGCGAAGCCGAAGGCGTGGTAGCCGGCGACCATCTTCTCGCGGCCCAGCACCTGGGCGATCTTGGCCATGCAGATGTTGGAGGACACCTGGAGGATGCCCTGCGGCGCCAGCCACCCGTAGGAGTGGGTGTCGTTGATGGTGTGGCGCCCCACACGCCAGGCGCCGTTCTCGCAGAAGAAGACGCTGTCGGGCGTAATCGCCTTCTCCTCCAGCGCGGTGGCCACCACGAAGGGCTTGGTGGTGGAGCCGGGCTCGAAGGTATCCAGCGCGGCGCGGTTGCGCATGCCGCCGCGGGAGCTGGACTCGGGCGTGTTGGGGTTGAAGCGCGGGTGGTTGGCCACCGCGAGCAGTTCCCCCGTCTTGGGGTCCAGCGCCACCACCATGCCGGCGACGGCCTTGGCCTCCTCCACCGCCTTGGCCAGGGCCTTCTCGGCCACGTACTGGAGGTGGCGGTCCAAGGTCAGGGTGACGGCGGCGCCCTGGCGCTCCAGGGGGTCGGTGGCGCCCTGCACCAGCAGCTTGCGGCCCTTGGCGTCACGGAAGCCGGACATGCGCGAGTTCTGCCCGGACAGCTCGTCCTCGAAGGCCTTCTCCAGGCCCTCCAGGCCCTTGCCGTCCATGCCGACCAGGCCCATCACGTGCGCGCCCAGCTCGCGCTGGGGATAGAAGCGCTTGGGCTCCTTGGTGAAGCCCAGGCCGGGCAGGCCCAGCGCCTTCACCGCGGCGACCTCCTGGGGCTTGGCCTGGCGCTTGACCCAGGCGAAGCGCTTGGAGCGGGCCAGGCGCGCGGCCAGCTCGTCCGCGTCCACCTTCAGGGCCTTGGCCAGCTGCTTCGAGGCCTGGCGCACGTCGGGCAGCATCGACGGGTCCACCCAGACGGAGTCCACCTCCACGCTCTGGGCGAGCGGCGTGCCGCGCCGGTCGAAGATGTCGCCGCGCCGGGCGGGAATCTCAATCTGGCGGACGTACTGGTCCTGCGCCATCCCCCGCAGCTTCTCCTGCTCGAAGACCTGCAGCTGCACGGCGCGACCGAAGGCGACTCCCAAGAGGAGCAGGAAGAGGCCGAACAAGAGCTGCACCCGCAGCTTCAGCCCCTTCGCGTTGGGCTCCGGAGCCCGGGTCGCCTTGAAGTCCCTCACCGGCCCGCGCCTCCACGGCCAGCCACGCGCACGGCGGGCTTGGGGTCCTGGGGCGCCTGGGCGGAGGCGCTGGCGCGAGAGGGCTTCTCCGCGGACAGCGACACCACCGCGCTGCCGGCAGGCATGCTCATGCCCAGCTGCTCACGCGCGACGCGCTCCAGCCGGCCGGGGGCCTTGAGCGTGGCCAGCTCCAGCTTGAGCCGGTCGTTCTCCCGCGTCAGCGAGCGGCTCTCGGCCTCCTCGCGCGACAGCCGGTAGCCCATGTCCACCACCATCACCCGGCTGGTGACGTGGAGGATGCCCACCGCCGCAAACAGGGTGAACAGGAGGACCGCGGGCAGCAGGTGCAGCAGCACACCCGTCACCGAGACGGAGCCACGCTGGGACGACGCCTTGCTCATCGCACTTTCTCCACCACGCGCAGGTGCGCGCTCCGAGAGCGGGGGTTGACCTCCACCTCTTCCTCCGAGGCGGACACGGCCTTCTTCGTCACCACGCTGAAGTTGCCCACGCTCTGACAGACGCAGACGGGCAGGCCCGGAGGGCAGGTGCAGCGGCCCTCCAGCGCGCGGAAGGCTTCCTTCACCTTCCGGTCCTCCAGCGAGTGGAAGGAGATGACGGCGGCGCGCCCGCCCACCTTGAGCAGGCCCGGCAACGCGGAGAGCAGCGCGTCCAGCGCCTCCAGCTCCTGGTTGACGGCCATGCGCAGCGCCTGGAACGTCCGGGTGGCCACGTGGATGCGGTTGGGCCACGCCTTGCGCGGCACCGCGCGCTTGACGACCTCGGCGGCCTCCAGCGTGCGCGTGGGCAGCGCGCGCTTGAGCTCGCGGGCAATGGGCCGGGCGAAGGGCTCCTCGCCGTACTCCTCGAGGATGTGCTTGAGCTCGCGCTCGTCCAGCGTGGCGATGAGCTCCGCGGCGGTGGGGCCGTCCGGGCCCATGCGCATGTCCAGCGGGCCGTCCTTGTTGAAGGAGAAGCCGCGCTCGGCCACGTCCAGCTGGGGCGAGGACACGCCCAGGTCCACGAGCACGCCGTCCACCGGCAGCAGGTCCTGGGTGACGCGGGGCAGGTCGGCGAAGTTGCCGGCGCGGCCCTGGAAGCGGGGGTTGGGGCCCAGCCGGGAGGTGGCCGCCGCCAGCGCCACCGGGTCGCGGTCCACGCCGACGACGGACGCGCCCTGGGCCAGGAGCGCCTCCGTGTGGCCACCACCCCCGAGTGTGCCGTCGATGATCACCTTGCCCGCTCCCGGTCGCAGCAGCTCCACCGCTTCACGCAGCAGGACGGTGTGGTGCTGGAATTCCAAGGCCCCCACGAGCACTCAGACGAAGGGAGCCCGCGCGAGGCCGAAGGCGGCGCGAGCGTCGTTCATGTGCGGGTAGATTTCGAAGGCGTCGTGCGCGCCGGCGGCCCGGAAGATGGCCGCCAGGTACGGCGACAGGCCGGACAGCTTCAAATCTCCACCGGTGCGGCGGAAGGCCTCGGCGCGGGCCATCAGCGGCTTGACGCCCTTGTAGTTGAGGTGGCCGACGTCGGACAGGTCCAGCACCACCTGACGCAGGCCCCGGTGCATGCGCTGGGTGAGCTCGTCGCACAGGGTCAGCAGGTCCTGCTCGCTCAGCTCGCCCTCCAGCATGAGCGTCTCCACGCGCCCGGCACCCGCCAGCGCGCTCGCCGCTCCTCGCCGCACCTCCAGAACCTGATTCATACGGTGTCACCCTCTGGGGACTTCAGCCCTCTGTCGACTTTCCGGACTACGGCTGCCGCAGCTCGGAGAGCACCTTCATCACGTCCGCGGAGGCCGCCTCCTGGCGGGCCTCTTCCTGGGCCTTCGCCCAGCCCTCGCGGCTCCAAAGCTCAATGACCTTCACCATCCCCGCCCACACCACGTCCTTCTCCAGCCCCGCGTACGTCCGGAGCGACGGCGGGATGAGCAGCCGTCCCAGCCGGTCCAGCGGGCACTCCTGGGCGCTGGCCACGTACAGGCGCATCAGCGTCTTCACCCCGGGCTCCATGGGATTTCGCCGCGCGAGGGAGGTCTCCAGCGCCTCCCACTCCCGCACCGGGTAGGCGTGCAGGCACCGGTCCAGCGCGGTCGTGACGATGAGCCGCTCGTCGTAGGCCCCCACCAGGGTCTCCCGGAGCTTCGCCGGGAGGCTGGTCCGCCCCTTCGCGTCGATCTGGTGCTCATAGACGCCTCGGAACACGGGGGGCGATCCACCTTTTCAGCCCATCAAGGGATGAAGCTCCACTCCTTCCCACTTCTTGCCACTACCGGGCGGCATTCATACGCGCCCACATGGGGGGGGTCAAGAAAGCGCAACAGGTTGGAACACGCCGCCAGTGCAACGCCGACATCCGGACAACCCGTCACACCTGGAAGGTCAGGTGTTTGGCGCGGCGCGGCGCCCTACCCGTGGCGCTGGGGTAAACTTGAGCTCCCCCCGAGAAGGGCGCAGAGTGACGGGTGCGTGAACACGAACGTGCGACTGAAGGTGGCCTACAAGAGCCCGCAGTCCCTGGTGGGGGAGTACACGCGCAGCGTGGGTCAAGGCGGCGCCACCCTCCACACGCGGCGCAGCCTGCCGCTGGGCACCCGTTTCACCTTCGAACTGCACGCCGGAGGCGCGCTGCGGCCCGTGGAGGTGCTGGGCGAGGTGGTGCAGGTGGAGCCTCGCCCGGAGCGCGACTACCTGCTCACCGTGCGCTACGGCGCCACCGAGGACCGCTCCGCGCTGGACGCGGTGCTCCAGCGCATCTTCTCCGTGCAGGAGAAGGAGGGGCTGCGCCGCTTCCCCCGGCTGCCCTTGCACCTGCGCGCGGTGGAGGCGACGCCTCTGTCGCCGGCCTTCCTGGTGCGCGACATCTCGCGCGGCGGCGTGGGGCTGGACGTGATGGCGCCCGCCCTGCCCCGCCACGTGCGCGTGGGCACGCCGTTCCTGTTGGAGATGGACCTGACGGGCGGCGCGCTGCTGTTGCACGGCGAGGTGGTGTGGACCGCGTCCACGCCGCGCAAGAACGCCACCGAGGCGACGCCGGGCTTCGGCGCCACGTTCGGCCGGCTGCGCGCGCCCATGCAGGAGCGGCTGGACGCGCTCCTGGCCTTGAGCTCGTTGCCCCCCGCGCCGTGGAAGGCGCGGGTGAGCTTCGGCATGGACGCGGTGACGCGGATGCCGTGAGGGCGGCGGGAGGCTACTCCGCGAAGGGGTAGCCGCCGGCGGCCTCGACGGCGGTCACCACCGTCTCACGCAGGTGGGCCGGGTTGTACGGCGTGAAGACGTCCAGCGTGCGCAGGCGCGTCAGCTCCTTGTCCAGCGCGTCGCCCTCCAGCGTGGCGCACAGGGCGCGGCGGGTGCGCTCGTACACGCGCGGGGCGCTGTCGAACGCGAACAGGCGCACCAGCGCCAGCCGCACCGGGTCCACCTGCCCTCCCGCGGCCACCTGCCGGGTGCGCGTGACGAGCGAGTCCAGCGCGAACGCGTCCATCATCACGTCGGAGAGCGCGGCGAGCACCTCCTGGTGCTTCTCCAGCTCCGGGCCGAACTTCTCCGCGGCGATGCGCAGGGCGTGCAGCGCCAGGCGCTTGGTGCTCTCCGCGGCGACCTCCTCCGCCGCCAGCGCGTCCTCCGTGCGGGCGCGGGGGCGCTCCCCGCGCGACAGCTCGTCCGCGATGTTCTTCGCCACGGAGAACAGCGGCAAATCACCCTTCACCGCGCGCTTGAGGATCATGCCCGTGATGAGCATGCGGTTGATCTCGTTGGTGCCCTCGAAGATGCGGTTGACGCGCGCGTCGCGGTAGGCGCGCTCGATGGGGTACTCCTCGATGAAGCCCGCGCCACCGTGCAGTTGCACGGCGTCATCCAGCAGGTGGCCCAGGGCCTCCGAGCCGTAGACCTTCATGATGGAGGACTCGATGGCGTACTCCTCCACCGCGGCCAGCAGGTGCGCCTCGAAGTCCGGGGCACTCTTGTCCCGCGAGGCCAGGCGCGCGTCGACCAGGCCCGCGGTGCGGTAGGTCATGCTCTCCACCGCGTGGACGAGCATCGCCATGCGCGCCAGCTTCTCGCGCGACAGCGGGAAGTCGGCGATGGCCGTGCCGAACTGCTTGCGCTCCTGGGTGAAGCGCAGCGCGTTGGCCAGGTTGAGCTTCATGCTGCCGAGCACGCCCGCGCCCAGCTTCAGCCGGCCGTAGTTGAGGATGTTGAAGGCAATCTTGTGGCCTCGGCCCACCTCGCCCAGCAGGTTCTCCGCGGGCACCTTCGCGTCCTCGAAGTAGAGCGGGCACGTGGACGAGCCACGGATGCCCATCTTGTGCTCCTCGGGGCCCACGCTGAAGCCCGGGGTGTCCTTCTCCACGATGAAGCCGGTGAACTTGTCACCGTCCACCTTGGCGAAGACGACGAACACGTCCGCGAAGGCCGCGTTGGTGATGTAGAGCTTGGAGCCGTTGAGGACCCAGTGCTTGCCGTCCGGCGAGCGCACCGCCTTCGTCTTCGCGCCCAGCGCGTCGCTGCCGCTGCCCTGCTCGGTGAGCGCGTACGCCGCCACCCACTCGCCCGTGGCGAGCTTCGGCAGGTACTTCGCCTTCTGGGCCGCGTTGCCGAACCAGACGATGGGCAGCGTGCCGATGCCCACGTGCGCGCCGAACGTCACGGACCAGGAGCCGTTGAGGCCCATCGCCTCCGCGAGCAGGAGCGAGGTCGTCTTGTCCAGGCCCGTGCCGCCGTAGGCCTCGGGGATGTCCGTGCTCAGCAGGCCCAGCTCGCCCGCCTGTCGCAAGAGCTCGCGCAGCAGCGCGTTGTCCTTGTGCTCGATGCGCTCGGACTGCGGCACCACCTGCTCGCGGCTGAACTGGAGCGCGGTGCGGAAGAAGAGCCGTTGCTCCTCCGTGAAGGTCTCCGGCGTGAGGACGCGGGCAGCGCCGACCTCCTGGAACAGGAAGGCACCTCCGGTGGGGTTTTCCTTCGACGCGGCGGGCTCATTCACTGCGGCCATCCAAGACCTCCCAAGGTGAACGGAAGGAACACCCCTTCCGCCGGCGGGCACACGGCCCACCGTGCAAGCTATGAAGCGCGCCATCTTAGGGGGAGAAGCAGGCGGGCCAGCCCTTTTCTCGCTGCGGGCCTGTCCGTTCCCCGCGGCTTTCCGCACTTCGCGTCCGGTATTTCCGCGCAGCGGAACGTGCGGGGCCCCGTGCCTGTGGCGTGAGCGACAGTCACAGGGGTCCCGCAGACGTCGACACCGCTCACGATGACCACCCATGGCCCCTCACTCCAGGCCGGAGGCGCTCCGCCTCCAGGGAAGGGTGGCTGTCATGAGAACGAGTTCGAGCGTGCTGGTGGCGTTGTTCGTCGCGGGTGTCGTCACCGGGCAGCCCCAGTGGCGCCGCCGGCTGGACGGCGCCGTCGGCTTCGCGCTCGGCGTGGCCACGCACGGCAACCGCGTGGTGGCGGTCGGCACGTTCGCCAACACCTTCACCTTCGCGGCACGGGAGCACTCATCCACCGCCAACCTCGGCATCGACCAGGACGCCTTCGTCGCCGCCTGGACACGCGACGGCGAGGAGCGCTGGGCGTGGAACTTCGCCTTCGACATCGACGCCATCGCCATGGACCTGAACGACGGCGTCACCCTCATCGGCGGCTACCAGGGCCTCAGCCCGGATACGGCGGCCCTGGGAGTTCCTGATGGCAATGCGGCGAGCGCCGCCAACGTCTACGTCGCGAAGCTCGACCGCATCCACGGCTCGTGGCGCTGGGTGCGGACCTTCCCCGGCGGACAGGACCGCGGCAGCCCCGGCTTGGATGAGGGCACCGTCGCCGTCACCCCGGATGGCAGGCCCGCGGTCATGGGACGCTTCCACGACACGCTGCGGGTCGGCTCGCGGGCGTGGACCGCGAACGGCCTGTCGGACCTGTTCCAGTTCGGCTTCGAGCCCTGAGGCTCAGCCCGCGTCCCCGGCGCGCCGAGGCGTCGGGTAGACGAGGCACAGCGTCTCGAACAGGGGCTCGCCCGGGGACGTGTACACGGCTCCGAGCGCCCTGGCCGCCTGCGCCACCTCGGTGCCGAACGAGGGCACCAGGCAGATGTCCTCGGACTGCTTGAAGCGCCCCTTCAACAGCCCCAGGCCCCGGCGCAGCATCGCGAGGTCCTGACGCCCCTCGCGCACCGGCACCGACGGGCCGTTCGCGTCCGGGCCGGGCAGCTTGCCCACGCTCGTGCTCAATTCGAACCCATCCGCGCGCTGGATGATGCGCAGCTTTCCCGGGGCCACCTCCGCCAGCCACTCGCGGAAGCCCTCCTCGTCGCGGAGGACCAACCGATAGGCGACGGGCGCGTCCGGATGCGCGAGCCACACCGAGCCCGCCGAGTCCCGCAGCACCGCGAACAGCTCCGACACCTGCGCCAGGAACGTGTCCGCGTCCGGCACGAGCAACACATCCCGGCCCTTCACCCGCGAGGCCAGGCGCGCGAGGGAGTCCAGGTTCATCGGCTCGAACGTCTCCGCGTCCACGCGCACCTGCTCACCCGCGAGCGCCATCCGCAGCGCTCCGGCGGGGAGCTTCTCGCCGTAGACCGGAGCATCGACCCGGGGCCGCGCGCCCCCGTCGTCGGCGGCGGTGGCCTGAGTCCCCGGGGTCAGCGACGGGAGCGGCTCGGGCTTCAGCGACTGCAGGGGCTGCGCGGGCTTCTCCTCACGACAGCCCGTGAGCGCGAGCCCCATGCACAAAAGGCCCCCGAGCCATCGTCGCCCCGAGACTCGCGCCGCTCGATGAATGCATCCGCGCGCCATCACCGCCCCGAACCTCACGACGTCACCCCCGCCCGCGTCCCCGAGGACACCTCCGACGACCGGCCCACCTCCCCGCCTTGAAACACTCGCATGCGACATCCCGGTGCGTCATGAATCCAGCCGCGCGTCATGACCTCAACGCAAGACGTCACGGGGGTGACGGGCTGGCCGTCGCGGGCGGCGCCTGCGCGGGCTTCGGCAGCGTGCTCGCGACACAGGCCGCGTCGGCGAGCCCCAGGCCCACCGCGTGCTCCGCCGCCTGGCGCGCGTCCTGGAAGAGCACCATGTCCGTGAAGCGCTGGGGGTCCTTCGTGCGCCCCGCGTCACGGATGTAGATGGCCTTCACGCGTCCGGGGAACTCCTCGCGAATCTGCGCGTAGACCTCCGGGTCCTTCTCACCCGAGTCCCCCACCAGCACCACCGGCTGCGGGAACTGCGTGAGCAACCGTCGGATGATGGGCTGCTTGTAGTCGGACAGCGAGCCGGGCCCCAGGTCCCGCAGGTACACGCCGAACCCCGCCGGGAAGCCGTGCCGCGTCAGGAACGACTTCACGCGCGGCAGGTACTGGACGGGCGAGCCGCTCACCAGCGCGAACGCCGAGGGCACGCCGCCCCGCAGGCACCCGTAGAGCGCCGACATGCCCGGCACCACCTCCAGTTCGTCCGCGTCCTTGAGCAGCGCCGTCTGCACCAGCTTCGTCGGCTTCGTCACCTGCGTCACCACCACCGTGTCGTCGAAGTCGGAGACGACGAGCAGCGGCGTCGCCGCCGGCACCACCTCCACCCGCGCCGACGTGGTGGCGCCCTCCACCCACGCCTCCGCCTCGAACGCCCCCACCTCGAAGGCCTTGCCCTCGGGCGGCAGGAGGTTCACCTCGAACCCACCGTCATGCCCGCTGGTGAGGGTCGCCGTCACCCCCTGGAAGCGCACCGACACCTTCGCGCCCTCCCAGTTGCGAGCCGCCAGGCGACGCACGTTGCGCGTCAACGCCGAGCTGCCGTCACCGGGCGCTTCCTTCAGCACCCGCCCCTGCAACATCACCCGCTCCGGCTGCCCCAACACCGGCGTCAGCAACACCGCGGGCGCCGCCATGACGCGGGGCGCGCAGAGAAATCCAAGCAGGACAAACCATCGAGCAAGCGTGTTCAACGGAATTTTCCCGTGTTAATGTTTACGGAGACCTTGATGATAGCTTCACGCGGTCATCGAAGGGCGTCGTGGTGGGGTAGCACATCGGCCCGGTGCGCCCAGAGGAGCCGGAAGACACGTGGAGCACCCGTCCGAAGGGCGCGATTTCGGCAAGTACACGTTGCTCGAGCGCATCGCGACGGGCGGCATGGCGGAGATCTACCGCGCCCGGATGACGGCGGTGGCGGGTGTCACCAAGCCGGTGGTCATCAAGAAGATCCTCCCCGGCTACGCGGACCAGAGCGCCTTCGTCTCCATGTTCGTCAACGAGGCGCGCATCGCGGCGGGGCTGAGCCACGGCAACATCGCGCAGGTCTTCGACTTCGGCGAGGTCGACGGCCAGTACTTCATCGCCATGGAGTGGGTGGACGGGCATCCGCTGTCGCGCGTGCTGCGCCGGGCGCGTGAGAAGGGACTGTACACGCTCCCGCAGCCGCTCGCCCTGCTGGTGACGGTGGAGGTGCTCAAGGGGCTGGCATACGCGCACACGCGCCTGGATGACCGGGGCCGGCCGCTGCACATCATCCACCGCGACGTCAGCCCGCAGAACGTGCTGCTCAGCTTCGAGGGCCAGGTGAAGCTGGTGGACTTCGGCATCGCCCGCGCGCGGATGGCGGGCGGCTACGAGTCCGACGCGGGCGACGCCAAGGGCAAGTACGCCTACTTCGCGCCGGAGCAGGCCCGGGGCCGGGAGCTGGACGCGCGCGCGGACATCTTCGCCGCGGGCACCCTGCTGTACGAGACGCTGTGCGGGCGACTGCCCTTCGAGGGCTCGGTCACCGACGTGATGCGAAAAATCGCGGTGGGCGACTTCCCCCGGCCGCGCGAGCTGGAGCCGGACATCCCGCCGGCCCTGGAGCGCATCCTCCTCACCGCGCTCGCGGTGGAGCGCGAGCAGCGCTACCCCACCGCCGAGGCCTTCGCGGAGGTCCTCACCCGCTACCTGCACACCGCCACGCCCGACGTCTCCACCAGCGCGCTGGCCCATTTCATGGGCTACCTGTTCGAGACCGAGCTGGTCGCGGACGGCCGCCCGGTGCTGCTGCCGCGCGAGTTCCTGGGGCAGATGGCCCGCTGGACGCGCCCGCTCGCCGAGCGCCGCACCCTCCGGGAGCTGCCGTCCGCGCCCCTCGAAACGCCGCTGGAGACGCCCGCCGCGCCCCGCCCGCCCGAGGGCCGCCGCGAGCGCACCACCCAGCCCATCCCCGCCGTCCCCGGCCCGTCCTCCGACGCACCCACCGCGGAGGCCCCTTCTCCCGAGCCCGCGCCGACCACCGACGCGCCAGTGCCGCTCCGCCCTCGCGTGCCGAACGCCATGGCGCTGGGGACGCCGGTGCTCGCGGCCATGGGCGTGGCGCTGGTGGTGATGATGCTGGGGCGCAACGGCACCTTCTCCGTGGAGCTCAGCTCGTCGCCGCCGGGCGCCAACATCCGCGTGGATGGCCGCCCGCTGGACACGCTCACGCCCGCGCTCCTCACCCACCTGCCCGCGGACGCCGAGCACCTGCTGGAGGTCCACATCCCCGGCATGGTGCCGTGGAGCCAGGTGGTCCGCGCCGAGCGGGGCACCACCCTGGCCGTGCACGCGCGGCTTCGTCCTCGCATGAACACTCCGGCCGCGTCCGCCACGTCGGCCCGCGCGCACCACGCGCCCCCCGTACCGGAGATGGACTGGGCCCCGGGCGGCATCCGCCTGTCCGCGGTGAGCCACGCCTTCCGCGTCCCCGTCACCAACGCCGCGCGCGTGCAACTGGACCCGGCCCGCACGTACCTGGTGCACACCGAGGGGCGCATGTCGCTGGGCGGCCCCATGTCCGTCGAGCACGCCGGCTACTTCCTGGAGGGCGACGCGAACCTGCCCGCGCACGACTCCTTCGGCGTGCTCGGCCCCGACGAGCAGCTGGTGCGCCACGCGTCCGTGCTCCACGTCTTCGCGCTCGATGCCCGCCGGGACGACAACCGGGGCGGGCTCCAGGTGCGCATCCGCGAGCTGGGGGGAGCGAGCCTCGCGCCCTTCCGCCTGGACTCGCGCCAGCACGCGGTGAAGCTGTCGCGCGCGGACCGCTTCGTGCTCCGCGCGCTGGACCCGGGCACCACGTACGACGTGGTGCTGCGCTACACCGCCGAGCCCGCCCGGACCCGCGGCCTGGGCGGAGGCCCGGTGGGCCGGGTGCTCGGCCTGGTGGGCACCGGCCCCGGTCCCGAGGGCTCGCCCAGCGGCCTGGCGCTCCTGGAGGTGGGGCAGCCCACCCGGCTCAGGGGGGCGTCGTGGCTCCAGCTCGCCTTCCCGGACGACAACCTGGCCGACAACACCGGCACCCTCCTCCTGGAGGTCATCCCCGTGGTCCACCCCACCGGCGGCCAGACGGCCCCCGCCGAGCACCGCCACGGCCGCACGGCGCAGTGAGCCCTGCTACAGCCGTGCAGCGGCCTGTCGCCGAAAAGTTGATCCTCCAGTCGCTCCCCCTACCCTGAGCGACAAGGAGGGCTCAACATGTTGAAGCTGGTGGCAGTGGCCGTGGTGGGAGCGGTGGTGCTCGGGACGGTGGGGCTGTCGGGCCGCGTGGACGCGCGTCCCGGGAGCAGCGAGGCGGAGCCGACGCAGGCGCAGGTGGAGGCGGCGCTGGACGCGCGGCAGAAGGAGCTGCTGGGCATCCTTTTGGAGGCTCAGCGGACGGGCGAACGCACGGCGTCGGTTCACCGGTAATCTCGTGGCGTCGAGCGCGACTCGGTGCTAAGCCCGGGCCTCCGTTTGACGTCTACCTGCCCGCGAGGGGGACATGCCTGAAGGGTCCGCGTCACTCAACCAGCTCGCGGTCGGCGACCGGGTCGTCTACCCGAATCAGGGTGTCTGCCGCGTCACCGCCATCGACACCAAGGAAGTGGCGGGACAGAAGCTCATCTTCGTCACGATGCGCCGCGAGGAGGACAACGCCCTCCTGATGGTGCCCCAGCAAAAGGTCGTGGCCATCGGTGTGCGCCGGGTCGCCAGCCCCGACGACGTGAAGAACCTCTTCGCGTTCCTGCGCTCCGACGGCGACAAGGCCGACCTGGACTGGAAGCAGCGCGCACGCACCAACCAGGAGCGCATGACCCAGGGCGGAATCCTGGGGCTCGCCGAGGTGGTCAAGGACCTCCAGGTCCTGAGCGAGCTGCGCCCCCTGCCGACCAAGGAGCGTGAGCTGTACGACAACGCCCGGCACCTGTTGGTGTCGGAGGTCGCCACCGCGCTCGGCACCGCCGAGGTCAACGCGGAGGACGCCATCGACCTGGTCCTCTTCCCGCCCGGCCGCGAGCGCCCCAAGCGCACCGCCGCCGAGTTCGCGAAGGGCGACGAGGACGACCTGGGGCTCGACGGAGACCTGCTGGGGCTCGACGGAGACCTGGACCTGCCCTCCGACGAGGAGCCGCAGTCCGAGTCCGACGAGGAGAGCGCCTCCGAGGAGGAGGGCGAGGAGTCGTCCGAGGAGAAGGGCGATGAGGAGTCCTCCGCGCCCAAGAAGCGCGGCCGTCCTCCCAAGGCCAAGCCCGCGGAGGCCGAGGGCGCCGAGCCCGCCGCGCCCAAGAAGCGCGGCCGTCCTCCCAAGCCGAAGCCGGAGGCGCCCCCCGAGGGCGCCGAGCCCGCCGCGCCCAAGAAGCGCGGCCGTCCTCCCAAGCCGAAGCCGCCCGAAGTGGAGGGAGCGGCGCCCGCCGCGCCCAAGAAGCGCGGCCGTCCGCCCAAGGCCAAGCCCGCCGACAGCGAGGACTGACCGCCAACACCATCCAGGGGGCCCTGACGCGGGCCCTCTTCGTGCCGAGGTGATTCCCCGTGATTCGCGTCGTGACGTTGGACCCCTTCGACGACAAGCAGCTCGCCAAGCTCAACCGCACGCTCTACACGGCGTTCGGCGTTGGCAGCGAGCACTCCGGCAGCGCCGAAATCCCCCCGGGGTTGGGCGAGCCGCTGGACGCCGAGAAGCTGCTGGACCAGGTGAAGGGCATCCGCGCCTATCAGGACGACAAGGTGCTGCTGCTCACCACGCGCAAGCTCAAGGAGCGCGAGCTGCCCAGCGGCGTGGCCCCCACCCCGGGCTTCGCGCGCCAGGGCAAGGACCGCTCCATCATCTCGCTGCAGCCGCACAAGGACCTGGAGACGGGCTTCAAGCCCGTGGCGCGGCAGGCGCTGCACCAGCTCGGCCACCTGTGGGAGCTGCACCACTGCCTGGACCCGCGGTGCTCGATGTACCCGCCCTGGACGCCGTCGTTCTCCCAGGGTGAGCCCATCTTCTGCACCTTCTGCCGGGAAAAGAGCGAGCAGAAGATTCGTCTTGCGAAGTCCTAGCCTCCCACGCGCGCTGCCCCTCCTGGAGCTGGGGGGCCTGCTGCTCGTCGCGCTCCTGTGCCTGCTCTTCCACCTGCGGCTGCCGGGCAAGCTCCCCACCGAGGAGGGCTATCGCGCGGTGGCCCGGCGGCTCCAGTCGCAGGCCCGCCCCGGTGACGCGGTGCTGCTGTTCCCCTGGTGGACGGAGCGCGCGCGCCTGTTCGTGCCTCCGGGCCTGCCCGTCTACGGCTACCTGGGCTCGGACACCGACGACCTGTCCGCGCACCCGCGCGTCTGGGTGCTGGGACAGCCGGAGCTGCCGCGCTCGGACGAGGCGGCCTTCCTGAAGAACTTCCTGCCGGAGCGCCGCGCCGTGGGTGAGCCCGAGCGCGAGGGCTCGCTGACGCTGACGCTCTACGAGAACGGGCGCCACCGGCCGCGCCGCTTCACCGCCTCTGACGTCGTCTCCCGCGCGCGCGTGTACCTGGAGTCGGACGACGGCGCGCGGCAGGCGTGCCCGTTCAGCGGCTCGGCGCACCGCTGCCCCGGCCAGGGCAATATCTACGTGGCCGCCGAGTGGCACGAGGTCCTGTACGAGCCGCGCCACTGCCTGTGGATGCCCGCCCCGCCCGGAGACCAGAAGCTGGTGGCGGAGTTCGACGGCGTGCCCGGCGACGTGAGTCTCAGGCTCGAGGGCGGCATCATCTTCGAGTACGCCTTCCCCAAGGACGCGCAGCTGACGACGGCGCTGCTGGGCGTGGACGACGCGGCGAGCGGCGCGCGACTGCTGGACGTGGCGATCGCGCCGGGCCAGGAGGGCGTGAAGAAGGCCGAGGTGCGACTTCCCCCGGGCGCGCCGCGCACGGTGAAGGTGTGGGTCCGCTCGCGCAATCCGGACCGGCGGCAGGTGTGTCTGGACGTGCTGGCGGTGGAGCCGGCGGTGGGAGTGAAGGGATGACGGGCAGGCCGGCGACCCGCGAGGAGAAGCGCTGGGCGTGGGCGCTGTGGGCCCTGGCCTTCGTGGCGCTGTGGTGGACCGAAGGCCACGTGGGCTTCACGCGCGACGAGAGCGTCTACTTCGCCGCGGCGGAGGGGTACGCGGGCTGGTTCCGCCAGCTGTTCCAGTCGCCGACGCGGGCGCTGACGGACGCGGCCATCGTCCGCGCGTGGGACTACAACCACGAGCACCCCGTCCTGATGAAGACGCTGTTCGGGCTGAGCCACCTGCTCTTCCACGACACGCTGGGGTGGATGCGCTCGGCCGCCGCGTTCCGGCTGCCGGCGTTCGCGCTGGCGGCGCTGGTGCCCGCGCTGAGCTTCCTGTTCGGCAGCGCGCTGTACGGCCGCGCCGCGGGCCTGTTCGCCGCGCTCGCGTTCATGCTGGTGCCGCGCCAGTACTTCAACGCGGAGCTGGCGTGCTTCGACGTGCCGGTGGCGGCGCTGTGGCTGCTGGTCGTGTACTGCTTCTGGCGCGCGCTGGAGGACGTGCGCTGGGGCGTGGCGTGCGGCGTGGCCTTCGGCCTGGCGCTGACGGCCAAGCACAACGCGCTGTTCCTCCCCTTCGTGCTGACGCCCTTCGCGCTGTGGCGCGCGTGGGAGGCGAGCGAGGCGGAGCCCCAGGCGCGCGGGTGGCTGCTGCGCTTCGTCGGCCTGTTCGCCTCGGTGGCGGTGCTCTACGGGCTGCTCATCCTGTCGCTGGGCGGCGGCGAGGGCTTCCAGCGGAAGTTCTTCCTGCTCAGCCCCCACACACTCTTGTTCATGGGGCTGGCCGTCGGCGGCACGTGGCTGCTCAAGGGCGTGGAGAAGGTGAACGCGCAGGTGACGCGGGCGCTCGTCCCCATCGCGGCGATGGCGGTGCTCGGCCCCATCATCTTCTACCTGCACTGGCCCTACCTCTGGCACCACCCGGTGGACCGCACCGCGTGGTACCTGGCCTTCCACGCGAAGCACAACCACTACGCTTGGTTCTACCTGGGCACGCTCTTGCGCGAGCCGCCGTTCCCGCTCGCGTACGTGCTGGTGAAGACGGCGCTCACGGTGCCCACCAGCCTCTTCGCGCCCATGGTGACGGGCTTCCTCGCGCTCGCGGGCCGCGGGGTGCTGGGGCAGATGGAGCGCACGCGCGCGTGGGTGCGGCCGGTGACGATGGTGGAGGCGCTGGTGGGAGTGAACGCGGTGACGTCCATCCTCATCATCAGCCACCCCCAGGTGCCGCACTTCGGCGGAGTGAAGCACTGGTTCCCGTCCATGGTGTTCCTGGGCCTGCTCGCGGGACAGGCGGTGTCGCGTGGCTCGACGGCGCTCCTGGAGCGGCTGCGCGAGAAGAAGCCCTCGGTGCCCGCGCTCGCCGTGTTCGCGCCCGTGTTCGCGGTGCTGCTGGCGCCCGCGCTGGTGTACTCGGCGCGCGTGTTCCCCTACGGGACGGCGGCGTACTCGGAGCTGGCCGGAGGGCTGCCCGGCGCGGCGACGCTGGGGATGCAGCGGCAGTTCTGGTCCAGCCACGTCACTGGCGTGCTGCCGTGGATCAACGAGCACGCGAAGCCGAACGCGCGGCTGTTCCTGCATGAGGTGCACGGCGGCTCGTTCCGCGACTACCAGCGCAACGGGATGCTCCGGCCGGACCTGCGCGCGGTGGGCAGCCCCTTCGAGGCGGACATCGTCGCGTACCAGTACCACCAGGAGTTCCGCGAGTACGAGTTCCAGACGTGGCAGGCGTTCAACACGCGCACGCCGGCGACGGGGCTGTACCTGGACGAGACGCCGCAGGTCATCGTCTACGTGCGGCCCGAGCCTCGCTGAGCCGCGACGAGGCCCCCGTGATGACCCACGGGGCCCTCGCTCACGGGTGACGCGGGCGCTACGGAGTCAGACACCCCGGGCCCGCCGAGCAATCCGAGCACCAGGCGCTGGACTCGTAGGACGATTGGCAGACGCCGTCGCCGCAGTAGCCACTGTACGGACAGTCCTCGGGACAGGACTGCGGCTCCAGCCGGAAGCACAGGCCGTTACCACAGACATCGATGAGCCCCTCCGGCTCACTTGGCCGCGCGGCCTCCGGCGCCAGACACCCCGGGCCCGCCGAGCAATCCGAGCACCAGGCGCTGGACTCGTAGGACGATTGGCAGATGCCGTCGCCGCAGTAGCCACTGTACGGACAGTCCTCGGGACAGGACTGCGGCTCCAGCCGGAAACACAGGCCGTTACCACAGACATCGATGCGGGCCTCCTGCTCCCCCAGCTCCTGCTCCAGCGGAGCCTGCGCATCCACACCACCACAGGCCGACAACGCCACGAACGACACCACGGCCATCCAGACACGAGTCCATCGCTTCATTCGACGCTCCTCGGGGTGAAGGGAAACAGTCCATCCTAACCATTGGACCAAGGACGACCGCAAACCCTCACACCCACGCCCGAAGCGCCTCCTCACCTCCAGCACAAACATCCAACCCGGATGCAAAAGCAACCCGGGAACACCCCTCACGCACTGGGCACACCTTCCCCACCCTGCTCCCCCGCGAGGAGCACCGGGAGCACATGCAGCACATCGTGCCGGTCGACCTGGCTCCACCCGCGAGTCACCGCCAGGTCGGCCAGCTCCGGTGAGGGCTCGAACGCCAGGGGGAAGCCCACCAGCGCGAGGATCTCCCCGTCGGAGAGGGAGTTGCCCATCGCGAGGGAGCGCTCCAGCGAGGCGCGGTGGAGCGACGCCAGCTCCTGGAGGATGCCCGGCTTGCCCCCGCTGCGGCCAGGCCCCTGGAGCACCTGTCCCGTATAGCGATTGCGTTGGATGGCCATCTGCGCGCCCCGGTACACGTCGATGCCCAGGTCCTCCGCGACCAGATGGACCATCTCGATAGGCCCTCCGGAGACCAGAGCCACCAGGAACCCCTCGGCCTCGAGCATCCGGAGCAGCGGCCGGACGAACCCGAACAGGCGACCTCGCGCCTGGGCCCAGACATCCTCCGCGGCGCGCTCGACGCTGGGGACCGCCACACCCGCGAAGAGCCGCTCCCAGCCCCGGTAGACATCCGCGACGGCGTCGAAGAAGTCCTGTCCGCCCACGTCATGGCGTTCGACCGCCGCCAGGAATTCGCGCACGACCGTCCCATCACAGACACCGCGCGCCGTCAGCTCGCGCACCAGCAATCCCCCGAGCGTGTCCGGAGTGAGCGTCCCATCCAGGTCGAGCACCGCGAGTCTTCTCATACACAATCCTTCCTTCCTGTCGGGCAGGGCTCCCTGTCGGAATCCCTGTCTCCACGACGAACCAGGACGGACGACACCCTCCCCTGGATGTCGGCTCGAAGCGCGGCGTGTTGCGCATCCGACGAGCAGCCCCGTCGAACACGGTCCTCGCGTCCGCGAGTCATCACCTGAGGCCTCCCAGGTGTCGCCCGGCACGATGCTGCGTCCCCTCGAGGATGGAACCCCCGTCTCCAGGGCGGGGCGGGCGACCCGGGCGCGGTGGGGACGACGTTGGCGGCCTCCGCCCCCCTGTCCACCTTCCGCGAGTCGGGCTTTCGCCCGGAGGGGGACATCCACATGCAGCTGTTCAGGCTTCCGTCGATTCTCGCCGTGTCCGCGGCGCTGTGTTTCTCGGTCGGCTGTTCCAAGCGGGGCTCGCAGTCCCAGGGCGCCGAGCCCCAGGCCAGCACGCAGCCTCCGGCCCCACCCCAGCCGCCACCTTCGATGGCGCAGGGCGCGCCGCCGCCCGACGACGCCCACGGCAAGCACCATGGCAAACACCACAAGGGCGTCTCCGAGGCCAACTGCCCCATGGCCGTCCCCGGCGCGGTGGCCCGGGCCGAGGACGTGCCCGAGGGCGTGGCGCTGGTCCTCAGCACGCCGGAGCCCACGCAGGTGGCGGAGCTGCAGCAGCGCAGCCGCCGCATGCTGCACGAGCAGGCCGCCAGCACCCAGCGCGCGCAGGAGACCTCCGTCCTGGACGAGGTGCAGCGCGAGGACCTGGGCGACAGCGACACCGAGGAGCAGTACGGCCGCGATGACAGCGGCACGGGAGGCGCCGGCATGGCGGGCGCGCCGACGATGCCCTCCAGCGCGAGCGTCCAGGACACGCCGGATGGCGTGGTCATCGTCTACACGGCGATGGACCCGTCCCAGCAGCAGCAGCTCAGCAGCGAGGTCCACCAGACGGCGAACGAGATGAAGCCCGGCCAGTGCCCGGGCATGTGAGCCGCGCCTTCTGTCAGCCCCTGCCCCCCGGCGACTTCCGGGGGCGCAGCGCGGCCAGGGCGTAGTCCACCACCGTGTCCGCGTAGGACTCGGAGAGCGGCGCGGTGCGCAAGAGCCAACGGTGGAACAGCGGGCCGAAGAACAGCTCCACGGCGACGTCCAGGTCCACGTCCCGAGCCACCTGCCCCGCCTTCTGCGCCGCGCGCAGCCGCTCCTTGGTGACCTCCAGGTTCGGCCGCAGCAGCGTGTCCACGAACTGCTTCGCCAGCGTCGGGTCCATCTGCGACTCCGCGGTGAGCGCGCGCGAGGGCACCTCGAAGCGCGGTGAGCCCAGCTCGGCGACGGTGGCCCGAATCACGCCCTTCAGGTCCGCCACCACGTCGCCCGTGTCCGGCAGCGGCGCGACGTCCCCAATGAGCGCGGCGAAGGCGTCCAGCACCAGCGCGCCCTTGGTCGGCCACCAGCGATAGATGGTCTGCTTGCCCACCCCCGCCCGCGCGGCGATGGCCTCGATGGTCAGCCGCGTGTAGCCCTGCTCCCCCACCAGCTCCACCACCGCCTTCAGGATGGCCTGGTGCGAGCGCTCACTGCGCCGCCCCGTGTCCGGAGTCTTCGCCTCACTCATGGGGCACACGCTAGCGGGGCGGTGGCGATACGCAACGTCTCGTCTTGACAACAAGCACCCCGGGCCTCATGGTGGCCAAGCGAGACGGACCGTCTCGTCTCAATCCAGGAGCCCTTCCATGAAGCGACGCGCCCATATCGCGATGGTCAGCATCCCCGCGCACGGCCATGTGAACCCGAGCCTGGAGGTCTTGCGAGAGCTGGTGGCCCGGGGCCATCGCGTGAGCTACGCCAACGACGCCTCCTTCGCGGAGCCCATCGAACAGACGGGCGCGAAGCTGGTGCCCTATCCGTCGACGCTGCCGCGAGAAGGCGTCGCGGACCGGCAGTGGCCGGAGGACACGATTGGTCAGCTGGAGGTGTTCCTGAAGGACGCGCAGGAGCAGCTGCCCAGGCTGCGCGCGGCCTGGGAGCAGGACCGGCCGGACCTGTTCCTCTACGACATCGCGGGCTACACGGCGCGCATCCTCGCGGAGAACTGGGGGAAGCCCGCCCTCCAGCTCTCCCCCACGTTCGTCGCGTGGGAGGGCTACACCGAGGAGATGGCGCCGATGATGGAGGCGCTGCGCGCGGCCCCGGGTGGCGCGGACTACTACCGTCGCTTCTCCGAGTGGCTGAGGGACTGCGGCGTGGCGGAGACGGACTCCACGCTGTTCGTCGGTCTGCCGCCGCGCTCGCTCGTGCTCATCCCGCGCGCGATGCAGCCGAACGCGGACCGCGTGGACACGCGGCGGTTCACCTTCGTGGGACCGTGTCTGGACGAGCAGCGCGCCCACCAGGGGACGTGGAGCAGGCCCGCGCACGCGAAGAAGGTGCTGCTCATCTCGCTGGGGTCCACGTTCACGAACCAGCCCGCGTTCTATCGCCAGTGCCTGGCGGCGTTCGGAGATTTGCCCGACTGGCACGTGGTGCTGAACATCGGTCGACATGTCCAGCGCTCGGAGCTGGGGGAGGTCCCCGCCCACTTCGAGGTGCACGCGTGGTTGCCGCAGCTCTCGGTGTTGAAGCAGTCGGATGTCTTCTTCACCCACGCGGGCATGGGCAGCACGCAGGAGGGGCTGTGGTGCGGCAAGCCGATGCTGGCCGTGCCCCAGGCCACCGACCAGTTCGCCAACGCGGACCGCATCGTCGAGCTGGGCGTCGGCTTGCGGCTGGACACGGAGCAGGCCACCGCGGCGGCGCTGCGCGAGGCGTTCCAGCGACTCACCACGGAGCCCCGCTTCGCCGAGCGGGCCGCCGCGATTCAGCGCGAGCTTCGCGACGAGGGAGGGGCGAAGCGCGCCGCGGACCTCATCGAGCAGGCGCTCGGTGGGTGAGGCGCGACGTGCTCCACCGGCCGTCGCCGTGACTCCCGACACGCGCGACGACGAGTCGTGGCAGACTTGTGGGCATGGACGCGCGGGACATCCATCCGAAGTGGGTCGTGAACCTGGTGGATGAGCCGCGGGAGCTGTACCTGTGGCTCGGCTGGTCCTCGCTGGCGGAGCTGCTCGAGGCGATGACCGAGCTGTCGACGACCCCCAACACCTACTTCCGCTTCACCTTCTCGGAGAGCACCCTCGCGAGCCTGGGTGAGCTGCTCGCGCGCGTCGAGGACTGTCATGCGACGCCGGAGCCCTACCGGGCCCACCCTCGTCAGCTCAGCGTCGAGCGGCTCGCCAGCGCGGCGAACGAGGTCCACCAGCAGGCACAGCGTCTCCAGGACAAGCTGGCCGAGCCCGGTTTCGCTCACTCCCTCGCGCTCCAGAAGGTGTTGGCTCCACGAGCCTTCCTCGATGCGTGGGCGACGATTCTCCGCCAGCTCGGCTCGGGGGGAGACGGCCCGCGACCTCCTCTCCTGGGCTGCACGGGTGACGTGGACGTGTCGCTCGAATGGGGGTGGTAGCCTCCGGCGCCACCGCCATGGAAAGCAACGCACCGTCCTCCGCGCAGCCGCTCGCCAGTGACAAGCCCGGGCTGTTCGCGCGCTTCGGTCCTGGCATCCTCGTCGCCGCCACGGGTGTCGGCGCTGGAGACCTGCTCACCGCCAGCCTCGGAGGCTCCGCGGTGGGTGTGTCCATCTTGTGGGCCGCCGCCGTGGGCTCGGTGCTCAAGGGCTTCCTCAACGAGGGCGTGGCCCGCTGGCAGCTCGCCACCGGGACCACCGTGCTGGAGGGCTGGGCCCGCCTGGGCGCGGGCCTGCGCTTCGTCTTCTTCATCTACCTGCTCGGCTGGAGCTTCTTCACCGGTGGCGCCCTCATCTCCGCGTGCGGCGCGGCGGGCGACGCGCTGTGGCCCCTGGCCAGTGACCCGGAGACCTCGCGCCGGCTGTGGGGCGTGACTCATTCGTTGGTGGGCCTGGCGCTCGTGGGCCTGGGCGGCTTCCGGCTCTTCGAGAAGCTGATGGCCGCCTGCATCGCGTTGATGTTCGGCGCGGTGCTCTTCACCGCGCTCGCCTCGGAGCCGGACTGGGCCGCCGCCGCGCGCGGGCTCGTCGTCCCCTCGCTGCCGGACCAGGGCGCGCCCTGGGTGCTGGGGCTGCTGGGCGGCGTGGGCGGCACGGTGACGATGCTCTCCTACGGCTACTGGATTCGGGAGAAGGGGCGCGAGGGCCCGCGCGGTCTGCGCACCTGTCAGACGGACCTGGCCGTGGGCTACGCGCTCACGGGGATGTTCGGCGCCGCCATGGTCATCATCGGCTCGACGCTCCAGTTGGAGGGCACGGGCCTGCGGGTCGCCACCGTGCTCGCGACGCGGCTGGAGGCCATCATCGGGCCGGTGGGCTACTGGGTGTTCCTGGCCGGCTTCTGGGGCGCCGTGTTCTCCAGCCTGCTGGGCGTCTGGGAGGGCGTCCCCTACCTCTTCGCGGACTTCCTGCGCATCCAGCGCAGAGAGGCCCGGGGCCTCGTGGATCTGCGGACGACGCGCGCGTGGAAGCTGTACCTGGTGGCGCTCTCGCTCGTGCCCCTGCCCATGCTCTGGGCGCCGCTGCAGCGCGCACAGCTCGCGTATGCCGTGGTGGGGGCGCTGTTCATGCCACTGCTCGCCGCCACCCTTTTGTGGATGAACAACCGGCGGGACTGGGTGGGCTCGCTGCGCAACGGCTGGCTCGTCAACGCCGCGCTCGTCGCCACGCTGGTGCTGTTCGTCATCGTAGGGTTTGACGAAGCGGTCGACGCGCTGCGCAAACTGAGGATCCGCTGAGAGCGGTGCGCGCGGCGGGACACTGGAATGAACGAGGGTTCGGGCTCCGGTGTCGAAGCGCACGGATGTGCACTTACGGTCTTTGTGTCGCGCGGCCTCCAGGCGGGCGGGCGACAGCCCATCCCCCGAGCATGACGCTCGGAGTAGGCTTTCGAACGCGGATGGTGGATCTTCCACGCCCCGGGAGGGACACATGAAGCGCTGGAGCATGGTGCTGGCAGTGGCGGCGATGAGCGTGGGTTGCCAGAACGGCAAGAAAGAGGACCGCGGCACACGGGCGCAGGTCCGCAAGACGGGGCCCGCGACGATGGAGGTCATCCCCTCCGCCGGACAGCTTCCGTACTGCATGCTCTACACGGTGTCGGAGAAGGGCGTCATCCGGCAGCTCACGCTGACGCGGGAGAACCGCTCCATCCGCTGCGACGCGAACAAGCCCGTCGCCAACACCAGCTTCCGCGTCCCGACACAGGAGGGGAAGGTCAAGGTCTACATCTTCTTCTCCGACGAGCGCATCCCCGCGGGCCCCGTCGCGCAGCAGCTCTACGACCTGCGCGGACAGGACCGCATCAGCGCCATGGACCTGCGGCTGCCGGGACGCGTGTTCGTGGAGACGATGGACTTCGTCCCGGAGGAAGGCACCGCGGAGATCACCGGCGCGGTGGTGGGCACCCACGGCGAGGTGACGGACTCGGGCTCCGGCGCCGCGCCGGACCAGGACCTGGGCGCCACGGTGCTCGGCGACGGAGGCACCGCAGGCGCACAGCCGGCGGCCGCGGACGAAGGGACCTGAGCCCGGCACCGAGGAGGACGCGAGACCTCCTCGACGCGTGTCGCGCGTGTCACACCGCCTGAGCACCACGCGAGCCGGACGCACGGCTCGGCGCGTATCGCTCACGTCGAGCCACACGGGCGCCTGGGCACATCACCCGAGGAGGACGCAGGCATCCCCGAGTCACCTCCCCTGAATCACCAGGCCTCGCGGGCCATGGCCAACAGGTCGGCCTCCGTCACCTTGCGCGGATTGCTCAGGTGCGAGGCGTCCAGGAAGCCCTTCTGCGCGATGAGCGGCAAGTCCTCCTCGCGCACGCCCACGTCCCGCAGCCGCGCGGGGATGCCGATGGCCGCGTTGAGCTTGCGCACCTGCTCGATGGCGTTGCTCGCGAGCACCTCCTCGCGCGCGTTGGACGTATCGCCCATCGCCACCGCCACGCGGGCCAGCCTGGCCGTGCTCGCCGCGCGGTTGAACTCCATCACCACCGGCAGCACCACCGCGTTGGCCAGGCCATGGTGCACGCCGGAGATGGGCGTCAGCGCATGCGCCAGCGCGTGACACGCGCCCAGGCCCTTCTGGAAGGCCATGGCCCCCTGCATCGCGGCCACCATCATGTCCGTGCGCGCCGCCAGGTTCGTCCCCTCGCGCACCGCCGTCACCAGCGAGCGGCTCACGCGGTGGATGCCGTCGATGGCCACCGCGTCCGCCAGCGGATGGAAGCCCTGCGACAGGTACGCCTCCAGGCAGTGCGTGAAGGCGTCCATGCCCGTGGCCGCGGTGACCCCTGGAGGCAGCCCCAGCGTCAGCTCCGGGTCCACGATGGCGGCGCCCGGCAGCAGGTGCGGACTGAAGATGACCGTCTTGCGCCCCGTGTCCTCCAGCGTCACCACGCCCGAGCGCCCCACCTCCGAGCCCGTGCCCGCGGTGGTGGGAATGGCGATGAGCGGCGGCAGGTCGTCCTTCACGTACTGGTCGCCGCCCTTGGCGTCGTCGTAGCGGCTGAGCGGCGGCTCGTGCGTGGTGAGCAGCTGCACCAGCTTGCCCGCGTCCAGCGCGCTGCCTCCGCCCAGGGCGATGAGCCCGTCGCAGTCGTTCTTCCGGTAGACCTCCAGGCCCGCGAAGACGTCCTTCTCCGTGGGGTTGGGCTCCACCTTGTCGAAGACCGCGCACGGCAGGCCCGCCGTCTTGAGCACCTCCAGCACGCGGGAGACCAGGCCCGCCTTCACCACGCCCGCGTCCGTCACCAGCAGCGGGCGCTTCATCTTCAGCCGCTGCGCCTGGGCGGGCAGCCGCTGGAGGGCCCCCGCGCCGAGCACGATGCGGGTGGGCCACGCCATCTCGGTGACACGGGGCTCGGTGGGGATGTCGAACGGCTTCATCTCGGGTTCCTCCCTCGGGCTCATCAGATGAGCTCCAGGTAGCGCTCCAGCTCCCAGTTGGTGACGGCGCGCTCGTACTGGCGCACCTCCCATTCGCGCGTGCGCACGAAGTGGTCCACGAAGCCCTCGCCCAGCAGCTCCCGGGCGCGCTCGCTCTGCTTCAGCAGCGTCACCGCGTCCTTGAGGTTGCGCGGCAGGGGCGCGGCCTCGTGGGACGCGTACGCGTTGGCGTTGCACGCGGGTGGCGGCTCGATTTCGTTCTCGATGCCCCACAGGCCCGCGGCCAGGCTCACCGCCATGCCGATGTACGCGTTCATGTCCGCGCCCAGCTGGCGGTACTCGATGCGCATCGCCTTGGCGCTCTCGCCGATGACGCGCACCGCGCAGGTGCGGTTCTCCAGGCCCCACGCCGCGGTGGTGGGCGCCCAGGTGTTCTCCACGCTGCGCTTGTAGCTGTTGATGGTGGGCCAGTAGAGCGCCGTCAGCTCCGGCATCAGGGCAATCTGCCCGCCGATGTAGTGCCGCATCAGCCGGCTCATCCCGTGCGGCGCGCCCTCTTCATGGAAGAGGTTGCGCTCACCCTTCGGGTCCCACAGCGACTGGTGCACGTGCCCCGAGCAGCCCGGCAGCTTCGCGTTCACCTTCGCCATGAAGCACGCGGACAGGCCCTGGCGCGCGCACAGCTCCTTCACCACCGTCTTGAAGAGCGCAGCCTTGTCCGCCGAGCGCTCCACGTCGTCATACCGGATGGCCGCCTCGAACACGCCGGGGCCCGTCTCCGTGTGGAAGCCCTCGATGTCCAGCCCGAAGCCGTTGCATCCGTCGATGAGCGAGTGCACCAGCGGCGCGTTGAGCGACGTGCGCAGCCACGAGTAGCCGAACATGCCCGGCGTCAGCGGCGTCAGCTCCTGGAAGCCCTTCTCCCGGAGCGTGTGCGGCTGCTCCTTGAAGATGAAGAACTCGTACTCGGCGCCGAAGCGCGGCAGGTAGCCCTGCTCCCGCGCGCGCGCCGCGACCTTCTGCAGCAGCTGCCGCGGGCTCGCCTCGAACGGGGTGCCGTCCGGGTTGACGAAGTCCAGCAGGAACGCCGCGGTGTCCGGCTCCCACGGAATCATCCGCCCCGTGGACAGGTCCACCGTGGCGTGCGCGTCCGGGTAGCCGGTGTGCCAGCCCGTCACCTGCGTGTTGTCGAGCAGTTCGTCGCTCAAGTCCCAGCCGAAGACGACGTCACAGAAGCCCAGCCCGCTCTTGGCGGCGCTGAGGAACTTGTCCACGGAGATGTACTTGCCGCGCCAGACGCCATCGATGTCGACGGCGCCGACCTTCACCTTCTTCGCGCCGCGCTCGTCCAGCCAGCGCCGCATCGAGTCCGCGCCACCCGAGTCCCGGGGCACGGCGGCGCCGCGCACCGGCCCCCCGCGCTCCTTCGCGCGAGCCCTGCGAGCCACGGCCGGGTGCGTGAGTACCTTCGCCTTGGAACGGGTCGGCATCGGGACCTTCCTTCGTGGGGTGAGGGAATGCTCAGGTGTCCGTGGGCAGCTTCGTCCACACCGCCTTCGTCTGGAGGTAGCCCTCCAGCGCGTGGTGCGACAAGTCACGGCCCCAGCCGGACTCCTTGTAGCCGCCGAACGGCGCGGCATCGTCGAACTCGTTGAAGCAGTTGATCCACACCACGCCGCTCTTCACCTTGCGAGCCAGCGCGTGTGCCTTCGCCACGTCGCGCGTCCACAGCGACGCGGCCAGCCCGTAGAGCGTGCCGTTGGCCAGCTCCAGCGCCTGCGCGTCGTCCTTGTAGCGCATGCACGCGAGCACCGGGCCGAAGATCTCCTCCTGGGCGATCTTCATGTCCGGCTTCACGTCGCCGAAGACGGTGGGCTTCATGAAGCAGCCCTTCGCCTTGGCGCTCTCCGTGTCGCGCTCGCCGCCCGCGAGCAGCCGCGCGCCCTGCTGACGCCCGCTCTCCACGTAGCCCAGGATGGTGTCGAGCTGCTTCTGGCTCACCTGCGCGCCCATCTCCGTGGACGGGTCCAGCGGGTCACCCACGCGCAGCTTCTTCGCGCGCTCGGCGAGCCGGCCCACGAACTCGTCGTAGACGCTGTCCTGCACCAGCACGCGGCTGCCCGCGTTGCACGTCTCACCCTTGTTGCCGAAGATGCCCCAGAAGCACGCCTCCACCGCGCGGTCCATGTCGGCGTCGGCGAAGACGACCTGGGGGCTCTTGCCGCCCAACTCCAGCGTCAGCTTCTTCAGGTTGCTGCCCGCCGACGCCTGCATCAGCCGGCGCGCGGTGCGCCCCGAGCCGGTGAACGAAATCTTGTCCACGTCCGGGTGGCGCGCGAGCGCCTCGCCCGCGGGGTCTCCGTAGCCGGGCACCACGTTGAGCACGCCGGGCGGGAAGCCCGCCTCCAGCGCGAGCGCGCCCAGCTTCATCGCCGTGAGCGGCGTCATCTCGGAGGGCTTCACCACCACGGTGCAGCCGGCGGCGAGCGCGGGGCCCAGCTTCCAGCACAGGATGCACGTGGGATAGTTCCAGGGGACAATCAGGCCCGCCACGCCCACCGGCTCCTTGAGCACGTAGGTGTGGAAGGGCCCGTCGACCGGCAGCACCTCGCCATGCACCTTGTCCGCCCAGTCCGCGAAGTACGCGAGCGTGCCGGCGCCCGGCGCCACGTCCCCACGGATGGCGTCGCGGAACGTCTTGCCGTTGTTGAGCGACTCGACGAGCGCGAACTCCTCGCGCCGCTGCCAGAGCAGGTCGGAGAGCTTTCGGATGAGCTTGCCGCGCTCACGGGCGGACATCTTGCTCCACGGGCCGGACTCGAACGCGCGCCGGGCGGCCTTCACCGCGCGGTCCACGTCCGCCGCGGTGGCGCTCGGCACGTCGCACACCTTCTCACCCGTGGCGGGGTTCACCACCGGGAAGGTGCCCCCTTCGATGGGGTCCACACCCTGTCCGTCGATGAGCAGCTGCAGGACGGGAAGCCGTGGGGAGAGGGAGCGTGCATCAATCATGGGGATTCCTCGGGGCGCACGGGGGCGTTCCAGACGGATTGGCCAGGAGCGAACACAGGTGGCACGACAGGGTAGGAATGACGTCCAGACGCGGCAACCTGCGGCGGTGAAGAACGTCTTGTTGCTGAAAGCCGGCGAGGCGGCCGTGTCCGTGCGCCTCAGTGTGGGTGATTACGAGCAGTGGTTCCTGCGCACCATTGGACTGGAGGGTCATCGCTTCGACATCCTCCCCGTGCACCGCGACGCGCCGCTTCCCCGCGACGCGCGCGCGTATGACGCGGTGATGATGACGGGCTCACCGCTGTCGGTGACGAAGCTGGAGCCCTGGATGGAGCGCGCCGCGGACTTCATGCTGAGCGCCGCCGAGGCGGGCACGCCGGTGCTCGGCGTGTGCTTCGGTCACCAGCTGCTCGCGCATGCGTACGGCGGACAGGTGGCGCGCAATCCGCGCGGCCGGGAGACGGGCACCGTGCAGGTGCGCCTCACCGAGGAGGGACGCCGGGACGCGCTGTTCGACGGCGTGCCGGAGCTCTTCGCCACCCAGGCCACGCACGAGGACATCGTCACGTGCATGCCCGAGGGCGCGCGGGTGCTCGCGGGCAACGACAACACGGCCACGCAGGCGCTCGCCTTCCGCCCCAAGGTCCGGGGCGTGCAGTTCCACCCGGAGGCGAGCCCCGAGGCGCTGCGCGCCGTCATCGACGCCCGGCGCGACGGGCTGGAGAAGGAGGCGCTGGCGCGAGGGCGCGTGCCCGGCGAGGAGGTGCCGAGGCTGCTGGCGGGCCTTGCTCCCACTCCCTTCGGGCGCCGAATCCTGATGAACTTCCTGGAGCGCTTCACCTGACCCGCTTCCCGAGGCCTCCCTTGCCGCGCATCCTCCTGTCCTTCCTGCTCGCCCTCCTCGTCACCTCCTGCTCGGATGGGAACCCGTGCGACCAGGCGCCCCGCTGTGACGAGGGGGAGGCGCTCAACTGTGAGACGGCCTGCACCGTGGGCCCCTGCTCCACCGGCCCCGTCTTCCAGCAGTGCGACCGGGGCGCCACGTGCACCGTCGTCCCCGGAGACCGGAGCGACGCGCGCTTCTATCGCTCACGGGCCGTGTGCGCGCTGAGCCTGACGGCGTGTGACCCGGCGACGGCGCCCGAGCCGGTGTGCGAGGACGGGCGCTTCGTCACCGGCTGCGGCGCGCACCGCCGGGACATCCGGGTCTTCTGCTCGCAGTCGGCGCTGTACTTCGACCAGGTGCCCGCCTGCTGCATCACCGGCCCCGGGGATGGTGGCACGGACGCGGGGACGGGGGATGGTGGGATTCCCGACGCGGGCCCGGGAGGCGCGGACGCGGGACGTTGAGCAGATAGCGTTCGCGGTTCGCGAGCGCCCCGCACCGCCTGCATCGGGTGGCGGGAATCCACAGGTTGAGCCCGGACGGCGCCTCGCGCGTCGCTCGGGTGCGCCATGAAACGTTTCCTGCCGCGCTATCGCCGGTGGAGCCGCCGGCTCAAGAGCCTCATCGGCCAGCTCCACCTGGACGCGGACGCCAACCGCATCGTCCGGAGGACGGACTTCGCCCACTGCCCCAGGCCCGTGCTGCTGCTCTATGGCTTCTTCAGCACGCGCCGGGTGTTCGAGGTCCTCGAGCAGCGGCTGCGGCGCGAGGGCTACGCCGTGTGGTCCATCCACCTGGGCGGCGCGCTGGACCGCTTCAACACGCACGGCATCGACGCGCTGGCCGAGAAGGTGCGCGAGAAGGTGGAGCGCATGTACGCGCGCTACCCGCACATGGGGCCCTTGAGCATCATCGGCCACTCGAAGGGCGGCCTCATCGGCACGTACTACGTGAAGCGCCTGGGTGGAGACCAACGGGTGCAGAACCTCGTGACGCTGGGCACGCCGCACCAGGGGTGCCCCCTGGCGTACCTGGGATGCGCGACGCTCGGCTGGTTCAGCCGCAGCATGTGGCAGCTCACGCCCGTGTCCCCCTTCCTGCGCCAGCTCTCCACCGGCGCGTTCCCCCGGAACGTGCGGGTGACGTCGCTCTACTCACGCACGGACGAGGTGACGCCGTGGACCTCCGCGCGTCTGAAGGTCGACGGGCAGCCCAATGTCTTCAACCACGAGCTGCCCGACGCGGGCCATGGGGAGCTGCTCACGCGCAAGTCCGTCTACCAGGTCATCCGGCGCGAGCTGGCCGCGGGGTATGGCGAGCACGCCCCGGCGCTGCGCGCGCTGCCGCCCTCCGCCTCTTGAGGTAGAGAGGGGACATGCCCTCGCGGTGGGACCATCTCTTCGACCTGAAGCCCGTCACCCTCCTGGAGCACCTGGTGGAGGAGGTGGCGAAGCTGCTCGCGCAGGACCTGCAGCGCTGGCCGCCGCCGGTGCAGGAGGTGGACCTGGACACCGGAGGCCACTTCGCGCCCCTGTTCACCGAGCCCCGTCCCCGCCCCTCCCCCGCCGTCTACACGGAGGCCCTGCGGCTGACGCGCTGGGAGCTGTCCCACGAGACGGACGCGTATGACGACTACATGCGCCACCAGCGCTACCTGGAGCGCGGCCTGGGCCCCGACGACAGGCTGGCCCTGCTGTTCCTGTCGCGCTGGCTGACGGAGCAGATGCACGGGCTGGGCGAGGCCACCGAGGGGCGGGTGAAGCGCAAGCACATGCACGAGTGCCTGGACCGGCTGGAGCGGAAGCTCCGCCTCCAGCAGCCCTCCGCCTGAGCAGCCCCGCCGGTTGGACCGGGGATGGGGGAAACTTTCCGTCACCCCGGCACCCGGGCGAGCCCCTGCTTGGGGCACGAACGAGAACGTGGGCGAGCGGGCCTTGTCAGCGCGCGGGCGGTGCCATAAGCCCGAGACATGTCGCCGCAGCCCGTGGACTCTCCGCCTCCGACGCCCATCGTCGACCGTCGCCATCGCCTGTGGGTGCTGGGGGCCCTGTGGCTCGTGGTGGCCCTGGTCCTGGTGACGTTCCGCTCGGTGGTGATGCCCTTCGCGGGCGCGGCGCTCATCGCCTATCTGGTGCAGCCGCTGGTGTCGCGAATCACGCGGGTGAAGGTGGCCGGGCGGCAGGTGCCGCACTGGGTGGCCATCCTGCTCATCTACGCGGGCTTCTTCGTCGGCGTGTACCTGTTCTTCGTCGCGCTGGTGCCCCAGCTGTACCGGGAGATGGCGCGCGTGAGCCGCGACCTCATGGCGCTGGCCAACACACTGACGCCCGAGCAGGTGCAGGTGCTCGCGCAGCGCGCGGAGACGTGGCTGAGTGCCCAGGGCATCCCCGTGGCGCTGTCCAACCGCGCGCTGGAGGGCGCGGACGCGGCCGGCGCGGGGCAGTTCAGCCTGGCGTTGGATTTGGAGCAGCTCATGGGGGACGCGGTGAAGCGCGTGGCGTCCCTGGTTCAGGAGAACCTGGGCGACATCGTCAACGTGTCGCGCCGCATCGTCGCCAGCGTGGCCGCGGGCGTCTTCATGCTGTTCTTCATCCTGATGGTGGCGGCCTTCTTCTCCATCGACGGGCAGGCCATCCGCCGCTACTGCGGCACGCTGGTGCCTCCCGAGTACGCGCAGGACGCGCGGCAGCTCGCCGAGCGCCTGGACCGCTCGCTGTCCGGCGTGGTGCGCGGCCAGGTCACCATCTGCGTCGTCAACGGCGCGCTGACCTTCGTGGGGCTCCTGCTCTTCGGCGTGAAGTTCGCGTTCCTGCTGGCGACCATCGCCACGTTCTTCAGCCTCATCCCCATCTTCGGCACCATCCTGAGCTCGGTGCCCATCGTCCTCATCGCGCTGGCGGACGGCTTCCAGAAGGGCGTGGCCATCCTCTTGTGGATCATCGGCATCCACGCAGTGGAGGCGTACTTCCTCAACCCGAAAATCATGGGCCAGGCCGCGCGCATCCACCCGGTCATCGTGGCCTTCTCGCTCATCGCGGGCGAGCGGCTCTTCGGCCTCATCGGCGCGCTCTTCGCGGTGCCCATCACCGCCATCCTCGTGGCGTGCTTCGACTACGCGCGCCTCAAGGCGCAGCCCCAGGCTGTGGTGACGCTGCCGGGCGCCGAGCCGCAGCCGGCCGTCGCCACCCCGGGGCAGCAGACGCCCGCGGCCTGAGGGAGAGGCACGGCCTCACTGACAGGCGGCGGCGCAGCGGTCTCCGCGGCAGATGGGCATGCAGCGCCCGCAGTCGATGGAGCCCTCGGGGCAGCCGCTGGTGCAGCTCACGCCGCGGCAGTTGGGCCCCTCGTCCGCGTGCGTGACGGCCGTTCCCAGCCCGCAGCACGCGTCCGCGACGCAATCGTCGTCTGTGTAACAGGTGCGGCTGGACAGCACCGGCGGCGGGTCCAGCAGTGGCCCCAGGGGGTCCACATCGCATCCCACGGTTCCGAGAGTCACCCCCACGAGGAGGGGAAGCAGGCGGACGAGCATGGGACCCAACATGGGTCCTCCCCGGGCCAATGGCTACCTCTAGCGGTTCATCGAGCCGAGGAAGTCGGCGTTCGTCGCCGTCGGGCGCATGTGCTTGAGCACGAACTCCATCGCGTCGATGGGGGTGAACGGGTGCAGCACCTGGCGCAGCGCGGTGATGCGGACCAGGTCTCCGGGCCCCAGCAGCAGCTCCTCCTTGCGCGTGCCGGACTTGTTGATGTCCAGCGTGGGGAAGATGCGCTTCTCCATCAGCTTGCGGTCCAGAACGATTTCGGAGTTACCCGTGCCCTTGAACTCCTCGAAGATGACCTCGTCCATGCGGCTGCCGGTGTCGATGAGCGCGGTGCCGATGATGGTCAGCGAGCCGCCCTCCTCGATGTTGCGCGCGGCGCCGAAGAAGCGCTTGGGCTTGTGCAGCGCGTTGGCGTCCACGCCGCCGGACAGAATCTTGCCGGACGCGGGCACCACCGTGTTGTAGGCGCGCGCGAGCCGCGTGATCGAATCCAGCAGGATGCAGACGTCGTACTTCTGCTCGACCAAGCGCTTGGCCTTGTCGATGACCATCTCCGCCACCTGCACGTGGCGCGTGGCGGGCTCGTCGAAGGTGGAGGAGACCACCTCGCCGCGCACGCTGCGCTCCATGTCCGTGACTTCCTCGGGGCGCTCGTCCACGAGCAGCACGATGAGGTAGACGTCCGGGTGGTTGCGGCTGATGGCGTGCGCGATGTTCTGCAGCAGCACCGTCTTGCCGGCCTTGGGGGGCGCCACGATGAGGCAGCGCTGGCCCAGGCCGATGGGGCAGAACATGTCGATGATGCGCGTGGTCATCTCCGACGACTCGTGCTCCAGCTTGAGCTTGCGCGTCGGATACAGCGGCGTGAGGTTGTCGAACAGGATGCGCTCGCGCGCCGCGTCCGACATCGGGTCCGTGAAGTTGACCTTGTCCACCTTCTGGAGCGCGAAGAAGCGCTCGCCCTCGCGGGGCTGGCGGATGGGGCCCGTCACCGTGTCGCCGGGCCGCAGGTTGAAGCGGCGCACCTGCGACGGGGACACGTAGATGTCGTCCGGGCTGGGCTGGTAGTCGCTGTCCGCGCTGCGCAGGAAGCCGAAGCCGTCGCTGAGCAGCTCCATCACGCCCTCGGCGTGGACCTCGAAGCGCTTGTCCGCGATGCCACCCAGGAGCGCGAAGATGAGGTCCTGCTTCTTCAGCCCCTGGTAGTTCTCGATGCCCACGTCGTGGGCCATCCGGGACAGGTCCGTGATCTTCATCCGCTTCAGGTCATTGAGCTTGATGACCTGCATGGGAGCGCCGTCGCGGCTGACCTCCGTGATGGTCGGGGCCTCGGGGGCCTCCGGCGGCGGCGGCAGCGTGGCCGCGGGAGACTCGTCCTCACCGGAGATGCGCGCCTCCTGGAGGTCGTCGTCGCGGACCGGACGGGAGATCGGCGTCAGTACCGGGCGGGGCGGCTCGGCGCTCGCCTCGGCGGCGTCGCTCTCCGCCTCGGTGCCCGTGTCCTCGTCACGGCGAGGGGCGCGGCGCGAACGGGACGGCTTCTCGGCTTCCTCCCTGTCGGCGGTCTTCGCCGCCGCGCGCTTGCGACGGGGCTTGTCGTCGGCCTCGACTGGAACAGCGACGTCGGCGGCCTTCTCTCTCGAAGTACGGGCTTTGCGCATGGCTGGGAACGCTTGGGGAGGTGTGGGGTGCCCGAGGACTCGGACGCTCGATTGCCGGGGGAGATGTCCGCTCGGCCTCGGAAGCACCTTCTCCAGTGAGGAGCGACCCTTACCGGAATCCCTGGAGGGGACTGCGCGGGCGCGGGCCGATTGGTTTTGGGGAAGAGATGGCGCCGTCGAAATTCCTGCGCCAGTGAACCGCCGAGGGACGTTATTGACCCCCTCCAGGCCTGTCAAGGCATCTTGAGGGCCACCCTCCGGACTCTTCCTGATGAGCAACATGAGCCCGGCGGCGGACATTTCCCACCCGCCACGGGGCGTCGTGGCTCCCCACGCCAGGACCCGACGAGTCTCTTCGCTGGGGGTGGGCCCGCGCGGGCAGGACTGACGCCCCCCACCCCGCCCCGCACGACGGGCATCACGCGGGCGCGCCTCACCGCCGGCATGAGGCGGGGCCTACGTGGCGGGGCGTGTGGCCCCGTGCACGCGGGGGACATGGCGGGAGGCAGTCGACGCGATGTCGGGGTGTCGCTCTAGATTGCGCGCCATGGACACGCCCTCACGCGGGGGCGTTTTGGGGTAAGGACCGCCCACCGTGGACGACTTCCAGAAAGCCGAAGCCCGAGCCCGCGAGCTCCGTCGTGAGCTGGCCCACCACAACCACCGCTACTACGTGCTCGACTCGCCGGAGATCAGCGACATCCAGTACGACACGCTGATGCGCGAGCTGCAGGGGCTGGAGGAGCAGCACCCCACCCTGCAGACGCCGGACTCGCCCACCCAGCGCGTGGGCGGCCAGGCCGCGGACGAGTTCGGCCAGGTGGTCCACCGCGTCCCCATGCTGTCGCTCGCCAACCTCTTCGAGGACGAGGGGCTGGTGGAGTTCGACGAGCGCATCCGCAAGATGCTCGGCATCCCCGCCGTCCACTACGTCTGCGAGCCCAAGCTGGACGGGCTGGCGATCGCCCTGCGCTTCGAGAAGGGCCTCTTCGTGCAGGGCGCCACCCGCGGCGACGGCACCACGGGCGAGGACGTGACGGGCAACCTGCGCACCATCCGCAGCCTGCCCATGGAGCTCTTCCCCCAGGACGGGGTGAAGGTGCCCGAGCTGTTGGAGGTGCGCGGCGAGGTCTTCATCCGCAAGGCGGACTTCCAGAAGCTCAACGAGAAGCGCGAGGAGGAGGGCGAGCCGCTCTTCGCCAACCCGCGCAACGCGGCCGCCGGCAGCCTGCGCCAGCTGGACCCGAAGGAGACCGCGCAGCGTCCGCTCTCCGTCTACCTCTACGAGTGTGTCCCCACCGAGGGCGTGCCCGCCTTCAAGACGCACATCGAGAAGCTCGAGTACCTCAAGTCGCTGGGCCTGCCCATCAACCGCTACGTGCGCGCGGCGGGCATCGACGGGGTGCGCGCCGCCTATGACGCCTCACTGAAGGGCCGCCACGAGCTGCCCTTCGAGGTGGACGGCATGGTGGTGAAGGTGGACGACGAGGACCAGCGCAAGCGCCTGGGCCAGGTCTCCAAGAGCCCGCGCTGGGCGGTGGCGTACAAGTTCCCGCCCGAGGAGGAGTCCACGCTGGTGCAGGACATCGGCATCCAGGTGGGCCGCACCGGCGCCCTCACGCCCGTGGCGCACCTGAAGCCCGTGAAGGTGGGCGGCGTCACCGTGGCGCGCGCCACGCTGCACAACGAGGACGAGCTGCGGCGCAAGGACGTGCGCAAGGGCGACACCGTCTTCGTGCGCCGCGCGGGGGACGTGATTCCGGAGATCGTCTCCACGGTGCTCTCCAAGCGCCCCGAGGACTCAAAGCCCTTCGAGTTCCCCAAGCACTGCCCGGTGTGCGGTGCGGTGGCGGTGAAGGACGAGGACGGCGCCGTCATCCGGTGCACCGGCGCGTCCTGCCCCGCGCAGCTGGTGGAGAAGATCCGCCACTTCGCCAGCCGCATCGCCATGGACATCGAGGGCCTGGGCGACAAGCTGGCCGCGCAGCTGGTGGCCACCGGCACCGTGAAGACGTTCGCGGACCTGTACGCGCTCACCAAGCCCAAGCTGATGACGCTCGAGCGCATGGGCGACAAGAGCGCGGAGAACCTGCTGGCCTCCATCGAGCGCTCCAAGACGACCACCCAGCGCCGCTTCCTCTACGCGCTGGGCATCCGCCACGTGGGGGACGCCACCGCCAAGGCGCTCGCGGAAGCCTTCCCCCAGGTCAAGCAGCTCTTCGACGCGTCCCTGGAGGATGTCTCCCGCGTCAAGGACGTGGGCGCGGTCATGGCGCAGGTCATCCACACCTTCTTCCAGGAGCCCCAGAACCGCGAGGCCATCCTCGCGCTGCTCAACGCCGGGGTCGCACCCGCCCCGCCCCAGGTGGCCACGGGAGGCCCGTTCATTGGTAAGACGGTGGTGCTCACCGGCTCGATGACGGGTATGACGCGGGAGCAGGCGAAGGAGGAGGTCGAGCGGCGGGGTGGGAAGGTCGCCGGAAGTGTCTCGCGCAAGACCGATTTCGTGGTGGCCGGCGACGATGCGGGCAGCAAGCTGAAGAAGGCCCAGGAACTCGGGGTAAGAATCCTGGATGAGGAAGCGTTCCTCGGGCTGTTGCGAGCGGACGCCTAGAGGGTGAGGCATTCGGTTCATGAGCGGTTCCAGGCGGGTGTCCCTGCGCATCCAGGGCAAGGTGCAGGGCGTCTTCTTCCGGGAGAGCGCCCGCGTGGAGGCCACGCGCCTGGGGCTGTCGGGCTGGGTGAGGAACCGCTCGGAGGGCTCGGTGGAGGCGGTGGCGGAGGGAGAGCCTGAGATGCTGGAGGAGTTCATCCGGTGGTGTCACCGAGGTCCCGAGCAGGCGCGCGTCACCGGCGTCGAGCGCACGGACGGCGAGGCCACCGGCGAGTACCGTCACTTCATCGTGGAGCGCACATCATGACGCCCTACGCGCTGGCATCCCTGCCGGCCATGCTGGGCATCCGGGCCGGGTCCAAGGTCTCCGTCATCAACCCGCCGCGCGGCTTCGTGCAGAAGCTCAATCCGCTGCCGGACGGGGTGGAGTTCCTCATCACCGCGCAGACGGGCCTGGATGTCATCCTCTTCTTCTCCCAGGACGCGACGGAGCTGGTGCAGCGGCTGCCCGCCCTGGCGCGCGCCATGGCCCTCACCGGGGGCATCTGGGTCTGCTGGCCCGGCGGCGAGGGCGTCAAGACGACCCTCTCCGAGGACTTCGTGCGCCAGGCGGCGCTCGACATCGGCCTGGTGGACAACAAAATCTGCACCATCGACGCCACCTGGACGGGCCTGAGGCTGGTGCGCAGGCCCCGCGGGCGGCTGGACAAGCCCGAGGGCCGCAAGCAGGCCCCCGCCCAGGCCTGAGACCTGCCAGGGAGGCACCCGGCATCTGCCCGACAGTGGATGGATGCCGTTTCTCGGCTTTACACGTGTGCCGGGGGCGTGAAAAACTCCCCGTGTTTCTGGGCGCTTGTGTGACGCTCCGCATTGGCGAAGGTCACGCCCAGTCTTGAATTTTTGACGGGTTGCGTTCCCGGATACCTCCGGGCGCGTCGGCTGCGCCGGGGCTCCAAGTCGCCCCCCCAAGGTGACCCACTGCAGGGCACCGACCGGGTGTGGAAGGAAGGAGCGGGCGGCACGCGCGTGGTGGAGGACCTCGAACGCGGTTGAAGACAAGGCTCCGCCCGGCAGGGTGCCGGTGGCAAAGCGGAGCAATTGAACTCGGAGGAGCAGGCGGTGGTCCCCTTGGCCCTCGACAGCGTGACGTGTGCCGTTCCCGGACAGACCGGGGAGGACGTCCTGACTGGAGGGCCTCCGGAGGCCGCCTCTCCTTTCGCAGCGTGCACGCAGGCGCGGCGTCTTGCCGCCTCCCGTCCGGTGAGGTCCGCCCTACCGCGCGCGCGTCCAGGATTCGTCCATGAGCAGCATCCTCGTCATCAACGCCGCGGGTCGGGAGACCCGCGTGGCGCTCGTCGAGAACGGGCACATCGCGGAGTTCTATCTCGAGCGTAAGAAGGACAAGGGCGTCGTCGGCAACATCTACAAGGGTCGCGTGGTCCGGGTGCTGCCCGGCATGCAGGCGGCCTTCGTGGACATCGGCCTGGAGAAGGCCGCGTTCCTCTACGTCAGCGACGTCGTCTACGACCCGGACTTCGCCCGGGCGCAGTTCGAGCTGACCGAGGGCGAGCACGAGGACGCGCCCGACGTCCCCACCGAGTCCGAGGCCGAGGCCGCCGAGGCCGCCGCCCGGAACGGGGGTCCGCAGCACCACCACCCCGTGGAGCACGCGGCGGAGGCGGAGGTCGAGGAGCTGTCGGCCGAGGCTCCCGCGCACCTCGAGGGCCTGCCGAAGGACACCCGCCTGGAGCTGGCGGCGAACGCGCCGTCGGTGGAGGTGGCATCCGGGACGGAGTCCGCCGTGGCCGAGGCCGCGCCGACGACGTCCGAGGCCGCGCCGTCCGCCAGCGAGCCTTCCGTGACGGTGGTGGCCAGCGAGGTGTCGGTGTCCGTGGAGGGCGCGACGGCCTCGGTGGAGACCGCGTCCGTGGCGGTGGCGGTGCAGGAGGTCCCCTCCCCCGCGTCGGAGTCGGCCGAGGCCGCGTCCCAGGCGCCGGTGTCCGAGGACGGTGTGGCGGCGGCGCAGCAGCAGCCCGAGCCGCCGCCGGCCGCGGCCACCGCGCTGAGCGAGCTGATTCCGCCGCCCGCCGGTGAGGAGGGCGCGCTGGCCGTGGCCCGTCCCGCCGAGGTCTCCGGTGAGCGCCGCACGCCGCGCGAGGCCCGGGAGGCGCGCGAGCCGCGCGGCCGGGAGAAGGAGAAGGACAAGGGCCGTCACAAGCAGGACGAGAAGCGCCGCGACAAGCGCGATGACGACGGCAACGGCAAGGAGAAGGTCAAGCAGCGCCGGACGGACAAGATCGAGGACTTGCTGAAGGTGGGCCAGGAGGTGGTGGTCCAGATTTCCAAGGACCCCATCGGCACCAAGGGCGCGCGGCTCACCTCGCACATCTCGATTCCGGGCCGTCAGCTGGTGTTCATGCCCACGGTGGACCACGTGGGCATCAGCCGCCGCATCTCCAACGAGAAGGAGCGCCGGCGGCTGCGAGAAATCGTGGACCGGCTGCGTCCGCCCGGCACGGGCTTCATCGTGCGCACGGTGGCGGAGAACGTTCCGCAGGAGAAGCTCGAGAGCGACATCCGGTTCCTCATCGAGGTGTGGAACCAGGTGGTGCGCAAGAACGAGAAGCGGGGCGGCCCCGGTCTGTTGCATCCGGACCTGGACCTCATCCTGCGCGCCACGCGCGACTTGTTCGCGCACGACGTGGAGAAGCTCGTCGTCGACGACCGCGAGGAGTACGAGCGCATCCTGGGCTTCGTGACGGCGCAGGACCCGGCGCTGCGCGACAGGGTGGCGCTGCACGAGGGCGACGACACCGTCTTCGACGCGTACGGCATCGAGCAGGAGCTGCAGCGGGCCACCCAGCGCAAGGTGTGGCTGAAGAGCGGCGGCTACCTCATCATCGACCAGGCCGAGGCGCTCACGGCCATCGACGTCAACTCGGGACGCTACGTCGGTAAGAAGAGCCTCGAGGAGACCATCACCAAGATCAACGTCGAGGCGGCCAAGGAGATTGTGTACCAGCTCCGGCTGCGCAACATCGGCGGCATCATCATCTGCGACTTCATCGACATGGAGAAGGCGCAGAACCGGGACAAGGTCTTCAAGGCGCTGCAGGAGGCGCTGGGGCGCGACAAGGCGAAGACCAACGTGCTGCGCATCTCCGAGCTGGGCCTGGTGGAGATGACGCGCAAGCGCGTGCGAGAGTCCATCGGCCGGGTGCTGCACGAGGACTGCCCGTACTGCGACGGCAACGGCTTCGTGAAGACGGCGACGACGGTGGCGTACGAGATCTTCCGGGAGATTCGCCGGGAGGCGCCGGGCTACAAGGACTCCACGCTGGTCATCAACTGCAACGCGGAGGTCGCGCGCCTGCTCCAGGGCGAGGAGCGCAACGAGCTGCGGCACCTGATGGACCGCTACAACAAGTCCATCCAGGTCAAGGCGCAGCAGAACTACCACCGCGAGCAGTACGACATCTATGGTCGCTCGGCGACGGGCCCCGAGCACAAGGTGGCCTCGTCCCCTGGCTCGGGTGACGGCGAGCTGGCGATGCAGCAGCGCAAGCCGGACAGCGGCGGCTTCGGGCGGCAGGACCAGAACCGCCGGGGCGGTGGTGGCGGCAGGGATCGCGACAGGGACCGGGGCGGTGGTGGTGGTGGCGGCGGAGACCGGCGCGATGACCGCCGTGACGGCCGTCGTCCGGACCGTGGCGGAGACCGTCCTCGCGGTGAGCGGGGTGGTGACCGGGGCGAGCGCGGTGAGCGTGGTGACCGGGCCGGTGAGCGTGGTGGCGGTGAGCGCGGTGACCGGGGCGGTGAGCGCGGTGAGCGTGGTGGCGGCGAGCGTGGTGACCGGGGCGGTGAGCGCGGCGACCGGGGTGGTGAGCGCAACGAGCGCGGTGAGCGTGCCGACCGTGGCGGTGAGCGCGGCGAACGCGGTGAGCGTGGTGACCGCGGCCCACGGGGCGAGCGCGGCGAACGCGGTGACCGTCCTCGCGGCGAACAAGGCGGCGAGCGCGGTGACCGGGGCGGAGAGCGTGGCGAGCGCGGTGGCAACCAGGGCTCCGCGGGAGGCAACGGCGGCGAGAGCAGTGGTGGCTCGACGCCTCCGGCATCGGGCCAGGGTGGCTCGGAGCCGTCGGGCGGTAGCTCGACCTGATTCCGCGAGGTGAGGCGGGGCGGCGCTTAGGTGACCGCCCTTCTCACCCAGGCATCAGCCATCCCATGGAAGCCAAGTGGAGTGGGCTCCGTAGTGGCCCACTTCCTCACCCTCGGGATTGGAACGGCAGCACCCTCCTCTGGCATCACGGACTGGAACTGCCGCCCCTTCATGGGTGCGAAGTGGTCTGGGCCCGGTGCCAGGTCCGGACCGCTGGGAGGGGCCAGCCATCAGGCTCCGCGTCGCCCCAATCCTCGGCCAGGAGCCGGAAGAATCGCGCTTGTGGGAGCAGGCACCGTCGAATCACGCATGACGTCCCGTGACGGATGCGCGCGCCTCCCTCTTCTCAACGATGAGGCCTGCGTCCGGCCCTGGCTCGCACGAGGCCTCCTGGATGTCGGTCAATGTGCCGCGACAGGCGCCTATCCACGGGAGGTGGGCTGGCCCTGGAGGTACAGGTTTGGCTAGCCTTGCGACTCCATGTCGCGGAGCGTCGTCGGCTCCCGGTCTGCTTCCGCCTCGGATGACACCCACCTCCGCTCCACTCCAGCGCCCTCACCGCCCACCGAGCCACCGCGCGGTGCACCAGCGCATGGGCAGGAGCGCCTGAGGTTGGCCATGCCCTCGACTCCAGCGTCGTGGTGGCGGAGCACGCGCGAGCGTGCCCGTGACTGGGCGCTGCGCGTCTGGGAACCCGTGCAGGGAACCCAGGTGGGCCGCTTCGCGACCGACACGTTCCTCGCCGCGAGGACCGTGGCCCAGGGCTTTCGCGGAGAGAACCTCCGACTCCGCGCCGCCGCGCTCACCTACATCAGCATGTTCTCGCTGGTGCCGCTGCTGACGGTGGGCCTCGTCCTGCTCAACGCGTTCCACCAGGACCGCTTCGAGGAGCGGCTGCGCTTCGTCGTGAGGGAGATGCTCGCCCCCGGCGTCCAGGAGAAGTCCGCCGCGGTGCTCAACCAGCTCCTCGAGCAGAGCAACTCCGTGGCCATCGGCAGCGTCGGCTTCCTGGCCATCCTCCTGTCCGCGGGCTCCCTGCTGCGCCACATCGACGGCGCGGTGAACGAGCTGTGGGGCATCCGCCGCCAGCGCCCCTGGGGCACCCGGCTGCTCATCTACTCGGGCCTGCTCCTGTTGGGCCCCGTCTTCCTCGCGGCCTCGCTCACCGGGACGCGGGCCGTGCGCGGCGTCCTCCAGAGCCTGCCCTTCGCCAGCGTCCTCATCGCGCTCGGCACCACCCTCATCGCCGTGGTGGGCCTGACGCTGCTCTACTTCTGGACCCCCTACGCCCATGTCCGGGTCCGCTCCGCCCTGGCGGGGGGGCTCGTCGCGGGCCTGGGTTGGATCCTGGCCAAGTCGGTGTACGCCGAGTTCGCCGCGCGCAGCTTCCGCTACAACCTGCTCTACGCCTCGCTGAGCGCCCTGCCCCTCTTCCTCGCCTGGGTCTACGTCAGCTGGCTCGTGCTCCTCTTTGGAGCGCGGCTCGCCTACGCCGTCGAGCACACCGCCTTCCGCGACTCCCTCTTCGCCTTCGGCACCCACCCACGCGCCCATGAGCTGGTCGCCTCGCGCATCGCCCAGGAGACGACGCTGACGTGGGTGGACGGAGGTCCAGCTCCCACGCCCCGGGTGCTGGCGACCCGGCTTCGCGTCCCCGAATCGCTCGTCCACGAGGTGGTCGACCGCATGGTCACCGCCGGCCTCCTGGAGCGCCTGCGCCGGGGGGGCTTGAGGCCCGCCAGGGACCCCGCCTCCCTCACCCTGGCCGACACCACCCTCGCCGTGCACGGGGTGATGATCTCCGGCGGGGCGGACACCTGGGATGGCCCCAAGGCCACCGGCTTCGAGCAGGTGGAGCACTTCTTCCAGGAGGCGGACTGCCTCGGCGTCGAGCGCCTGCGACGCACGCGCTGGACGGACCTGGTGGCGCCCCTGCGGCCTGAAGTCGCCCAGGAGGCCCCCTCGGAGCCCCCCCGAATGGCAGCCAGCGGAAATCCGTAAAGTTTCTAGGTGGTTGGGAGTCCACCCTGCTTGCAGTGCCGGCGCGTTCTGTTATGTTTTCCTGATTCGACCACGGGCCAGAGTGCCCTGTTGCGAAGGGGTCACCGGGTTTGCGGGAGCGTCCGATGCTCAAGTCCGATCTGATCAACATCCTCGTGGCCAAGCGGGGCGTGACGCAGAAGCAGGCTGAGGCCACCATCGAGACGATTTTCGAGTCGATGAAGGATGCCCTCTGTCGCGGCGAGAACATCGAGATTCGCGGCCTCGGTGCCTTCCACGTGAAGAACTACCAGGGCTACCAGGGTCGCAACCCGAAGACGGGCCAGGTCATCCCGGTGAAGCCCAAGCGGGGCCTGCTCTTCCGCACGGGCAAGGAGCTGCGCGACAGGGTCAACCGCCCCGCCCCCCAGCAGGCCCAGGCGGACCTGGCGTCCCCCGAGAGCAAGGGCCCCGGCAGCACCGGCACCGGCCTCTGACCCACCCTCACATCCCATGGGACACCGGCGACAGCCGACCGATGGGACGAATCTGCAGGGCGCCATCCAGCTCGCCGTACGTGAGCACCGCCACGTCCGGGAACGCCCCCTCGCACAGCCTGCGCAGTGACCTGCGCACATCCGGCGCGGTGAGCAGCACGGCCTTCCCGCCCGTCGCGACCTGACGCACCCCCTCCAGGATTTCCGCCACCCGCTCCGGGTCCGGCGAGAGCCCCCTGGGCCCGGCGGCCCGGAGAATCTCCTCCACCTCGGGGTCCACCAGGTACGCATACAGCGGCCCCGTGGGCGCGAACTTGTGGCTGAGGTAGCGACGCAGGGCCTGTCGGCAGCGCTCGGCGAGCGCGGTGGCGTCCCCCTCGGTGGTGGGTGACACGAGCGCCTCCAGGATGGCCCTCAAGTCCCGGATGCTCACGCCCTCCTGGAGCAGCTTGCGCAGCACGTCCGTCAACAGCGGCAACGGCACCTTCTGGAGCGCCTCCTTCACCAGCATCGGCGCACGCGGCTCCAGCCCCTCCAGGAGGCCCTGGACATCCTGGAGCCCCAACAGCTCCGCCGCCCGGCTCCGCAGCACAACGCGCAGGTGCTCGGCGAGCAGCGCCTCGGGGCGCAGCACCTGGACCTGGGCGAGCTCCACCGGGCCGCGGCCCGACTCCGGAATCCGACTGATGCTCCTCCCCGTCGAGGGCTCCACCGCCGGCTCCGCCTTCACCTGGAGGAACGCGAGCTCGTCCGGAGGCGCCAGGGCATAGAGCACGCCCGGGGTCAGCTGCCCGCCGCCCGCGGGGACCTCGTCCACCAGGATTCGATACTCCCCCGGGGACAGATAGGCGGCCTGGGTCCTCACGCGGATGCCGGGGACACGGATGCCCAGCTCGAAGAAGAGCTCGTCCCGAACCGCGTTGAGCTGTTCATGCACGAACGCGCCCCCCGAGGACTGCGTCAGCACCGTCAGGTCCGGCGCGAGGTCCAGGGTGAGCGGGGACACACCCACGGGGAGCGCCGCGCTCATCGGCGGAGCCGCTTCCTTCCCGGAAGCCCCCGCCTTCTCGCCCGACGCCTCCGACTCGCTTGCCGCCGCCACCGGACGGGCCGCGCCGCGTGACAGGGCATACCCGAGTCCCGCCAGGGCCGCCGCCAGCACCAGGAACGTCAGGTGCGGCATGCCCGGCATCAGCGCGAGGACGCCACACAGTCCCGCGACGACCCAGAGCGTCCGGGCCTCGCCGAAGAACTGCGCGCCGATCTCCGCGCCCAGCGAGTCCTCCTCGCGCTCCGAGGCCACCCGCGTGACGACGAGCCCCGCCGCCACGGTGATGCAGAGCGAGGGTACCTGCGACACGAGCCCGTCACCGATGGCGATGAGCGCGAACGTCGCGGCCGCCTCGGAGAGCGACAGCCCTCCCTGCAACACGCCGATGAGCGAGCCACCGAGCAGGTTCACCGCGACGATGACGAGGCCCGCGATGACGTCGCCCTTCACGAACTTCATCGCGCCGTCCATCGCGCCGAACATCTGCGACTCGCGCTCCAAATCCCTCCGGCGCTTGCGGGCCTGAGCCTGGTCGATGGCCCCCGCGCGCAGGTCCGCGTCGATGGACATCTGCTTGCCTGGCATCGCGTCCAGGGTGAACCGGGCGGACACCTCCGCGACACGCTCCGCGCCCTTCGCCACCACCAGGAACTGCACCAGCGAGAGGATGGCGAACACCACGCCGCCGACCACGTAGTCCCCCTGCACCACGAACTCACCGAACGCCTGGATGACGTCGCCCGCGTGCCCCTCCGCGAGCGCCAGCCGCGTGGACGAGACATTGAGCGCCAGTCGGAACAGCGTGGTGAACAACAGCAACGTCGGGAAGGACGTCACCTTCAGCGCGTCCTTCGCTCGCAGCGCCGCCACCAGCAGCGCCACGCCCGCCGCAAGGTTCAGCGCCAGGCCCGCGTCCAGCAGCCACGCCGGCAGGGGGATGATGAGCGCGCCCAGCACGGCGGCCATCGCCACCGCGAGCACCAGGTCCGATGAGCTCTTCACCTTCGACAACCACGACGTCAGGGCCTTCATGAAGTCCGTCTCCGAGATGATTCGTCCGCGTCCCGCGCTTCCATCGCCGTGCGGAGGACGACCGCCGCCGCCTGGTACAGCTCCTCGGGGATGGGCTCCCCCAGGTCGTAGTGGATGAGGCTCCGCGCCAGCGGCACGTCCCGCACCACGGGGATGCCGAGCCGACGTGCCTCCTCGCGCAGCGCGAGCGCCTCCTCCTCACGCGCCTTCGCGACGAGGTAGGGCGCCTCGCACTCCTGGGTGTCGTAACGGAGCGCCACCGCGAGATGCGTGGGATTGACGACCACCGCGGTGGCCCGGGCCACGCCCCGAGCCGGTCCGCCCTGCGCGAGCTGCCGGTGCAACGCCTTGCGCTGTCCCTTGTGGCGCGGGTCTCCCTCGCTCTCCTTGTGCTCGCGCTTGAGCTCCTCCCGGCTCATCCGCAGCTCACGAAAGTGGCTCCGTCGGGCGAGCAGGTAGTCCCCCACTCCCAACACCACCAGCACCCAGGCCAGGGTGTGCACCAGCCCCTCGATGCGCCCCAGCAAGAGCGGCAGCCCCTCGCCGCCCGCGAGCCACGCGGTCCGCAGCACCTGCGGCCCCAGTTCCTCCACCTCGCTCCACACGAACATCGCGACCACGGCCACCACGACCAGCGCCTTGCCCAGCTCCAGCCACGGCTTCACGCTGAACAGCCGCTTCATCCCAGCCGCGGGGCTGACACGCTCCCACTGGGGCGCCACGTGCTCGGGATTCATCTCGAACCCCACGGTGGCCACGCTGACGCCCAGCGACGCGATGAGCGCGCCGCCGAGCACGGGCCCGCTCATGCCCATGAAAATCCAGAGCCCCTCCTCCCAGGCGCCCGCCCCCTGCTGCTCGAGGAACAACCGCGACGTCCAGTCCCGCAGCCGCGCCACCTGCGGCGCCGAGCCCGCCATGAAGCCGAGCACGCCTCCCAACGTCACCGCGCTGGAGGACAACAGTCGGCTGCGCGGAATCTGCCCCTTGCGGCGAGCCTCGCGCAGACGCTTCGCGGAGGGCTGCTCCGTCTTCTCCCCACTCATCGGGCCAGCTCCCCCAACACCGAGAGCGCCCCGCCCGTGGAGACGACTTCCGCCAGCAATCGCTCACACAACACGCCTGTCCCCAACCACAACACCGCGCCGCCCCCCAGGATGCGCAGCGGCGCTCCCAGCTCCTGCAGGTTCAGCTGCGGCGCCGCGCGCGACGCCATCGCCAGGAAGCAATCCACCGTCAGCATCGCCGCCGCCATCGGCGCGCCCACCGCCAGGCCCGTGGCCAGCGCGCCTCCCGCGAGCACGACCACGTGCAGCGTCGCGGCCTCCGTCGGCACGAAGGCCCCCAGCCCCACCACGCCGAATCCACGCACCCAGGCGCCGAACACGAGCGGCGCCACCGCGCCCGACATCACCAGCCCCAAGAGCAGTTGATGCAACCCTTCGCCCGTGGCGGACTCGCGGCTCCCCGACACCGGCAGGCTCGCCTCCGCGGACGTGCCCCTCAACAGGTCGATGAACCTTCCCCCCATCCGCGCCGCGTCGAACGGCAGCGCGGAGACCATCCCCACCGACACGCCATAGGCCAGCTCCCGCAGCAACCAGCCCGCCAGCGTCCACGACGACGTCACCGGCGCCGGCAACTCCACGCCTCCCTCTACTCGGAGGAACAACGCCAGGGACAGCACCAGCCCCAACCGCACCGTCGGCGGCGTGGCCTGTCCACCCAGCACGGGGCACAGGAAGGCCACGGGCACGAGCCGCGCGCAGCACAGCGCCACCACGGCGGCGTCCGGCCCGAGCGCCTCCAGCGACGAGCGAACCAGCTCCAGGTTCATACCGAGACCTCCGCGATGAGCGTCAGGAGCTGGTGGGTGAAGCGCGTGAGCTGGGCGGCGATCCACGGCCCCGCGAGCACCAGGGCGAACACCGCAGCGCACAGCTTGGGTACCACCGACAGGGTGCTCTCCTGCAGCTGCGTCGTCGCCTGGAACAGCCCCGACAGGAAGCCCACCAGCAGGCTGGCCCCGACGGGCGGCAGCGACGCGAGCACCATCAACAACAAGGCCTCACGGCCCAGCGACAGCAACACGTCCTGGGTCATCGCGTCACCGGTATCCGAGGATGAGGCCGCGCGCGAGCAGCGACCAACCATCCACCGCCACGAAGAGGAGGATCTTGAAGGGCAGGCTCACCTGGCTGGGCGACAGCGTCTGCATCCCCAGCGCGAGCAACACGTTGGCGATGACCATGTCGAGCACCAGGAACGGGAGGAAGACGAGGAAGCCAATCTGGAAGGCCTCCTTCAGCTCGGTGATGACGAAGGCTGGGATGATGACGAAGAGGTCCGTCTCCTGGACCGCCTCCGCCTCCTCCGGCGGCCGCAGCTCACGCGCCAGGTCCACGAAGCGGGCCCGCTCCTCGGCGCTGCCATGCTTCACCAGGAACTCGCGCAGGGGCTCGGCTACCCGAGCGGCCGAGTCGAGAATCCGCGCACCGGAGCCGGACTCGAGCTCCTGGTAGGCGAGCTGCCCCGCGTCGTACATCCGCTCCATCACCGAGGCCATGATGTGGCCCGTCAGCACCGCCGCCAGCCCCGTCAGCACCAACGTCGGCGGCGCCTGCTGCGTCCCCATGGCCGAGCGCGCCAGCGACAACACCACCGCGATTTTCGAGAAGCTCGTCAGCATCAGCACCGCGAACGGCAAGAGCGACATCAGCGCGAGCATCCCCATCATCGACAGCGGACTGCCCGCGAAGGACTGCTGACCGAGCATCCCTTCCGGGGACGCCGCGGCGACCAACGGCACGAGCCACCCCAGTCCGCCGCTCATGACCGCATCCCCCTGCGCATCCCACGTCCCGGACGAGGCCGACGGGCCGGCGCCAGGACGAACGGAGCCGCCTGTCTCCGCTCGGGCAGCGCATGCACGTGCGCGAACGCATCCCCGAAGGTCACCAGGAAGTCGCGCCCCTCCACCTCCACCAGCGCGAGACCACACCGCGGTGACAGCCCCGCCCGGGAGACGACCTTCAAGCGCTCGAGGCTCGCCGCGCTCGTCCCCCTCGCCCTCCGTCTCCACCACCATCCAAGCCCCCCCAGTGCGCCCACGAGGAGCACGCACCGGGCCACCGAGACCATGGACACCCCTCCCATCGGCCCCAGCAGGGCCAGCGCGAGCACCAGGAGCGTCGCCACCTGCAAGCGAGCGCGCGGGGAGAACGAGAACCGACGGGCATTCATGGGCGCGCTCACGGCAGCAGGGCCAGGATGCGGGCACCAACCTCGCCCTCGATGTCCACCAGCTCGGCGCGCGCCACCACCCGGTCGCCCACGCGCAACAACACCGGCGTGCTCGCGTTGATGTGCAGCGGCAGCACCACGCCCGACTTCAACGCCGCCAGCTCCGAGAGCGGCACGAGCACCCGCGTCAGCTCCACCTCCACGTCCACGGGGAGCGGGGGCATTGCGTCGCTGCTGCGTTCATTCGAGGCCTGCATGTTCGACTCCGGGAAGGGCGCACGGACCTGCGCGCGCGTCAGACAGAAGCCCTCGGGATGGAACGTCCCCGCGAGCGAGAAGCCACGGCCCACCAGCCGTCCGTCTCCCAGGAGGCGCGCGTTCTCACGGCGCACACCCTCGAAGACCACCACGTCCCCCACCGCGAGCGCGTCCAGCGCCTGGTTCGTGAGCGGCATGCGCCCCACCAGACACCTCAGCTCGAGCGATGCGGCGAGCACCGCGGGCGAGACACTCGCGCCGCGCTCCACCGGGTACTCCAGGAACACGCTCTGGAGCAGCGGGGCCGGCAACAACAACCGGGCCCCCGCGCTCACCTGCCCCACCGTGACACGCAGCTCCACGCCCACCAGGGGCTGCCGGCCCCGCAGCCGGGCCGTGATGTCCTCGCCCCGCATCGTCAGCGCGACCAGGCGCGGCGCCAGCACCGGATACAGCTCCGACCGGGCACGCACCGCCGAGAGCCCCACCAGCACGAGGTACGCCAGCGTCGCGTCCTCCAGACGGGACAGCTCCGTCACCACACCCGCCCTGCCACCCGCGCCCGCGATACGCTCCAGCGCCGCGATGGCCAGCGCGGGCTCCAACTCCAGCACCGCCACGCCGCCCACCGCCGACAGCTCCAACAGGACGAAGACCGCCGGCCGCATCAGCCCACCGAGCGGAGAGACCACCGCGTCCAACAACCGGGCCTCGGCCGTCACGGAGCAACCCAGCTCACGGCCGAGCGCCTCGCAGACATCCCCCAAGGCCTGACGCCCCTGGTTCGCGACACGGGGACGCGCGGCGAGCACGAGGTGCGCCCGGCTCATCCTGCGTGCCCCCAGCCGGCGCAGTCTGCGCGGCTCGGGTGGAATCGACGGTTCGGTGTCCAGGTTCATCGAAGAAGGCTCTTGGGGGGAGTGAGACGACGCACCCCTCTCGTGCACGGCCCCCGCCAGGAGGCCGTGTCGTGAAGTCGCGGAGTTGGACGGTGTTGGAATCCGGGCTCGGGATGCCCGGTACGCAGAACAGGACGGACGTCAGCGCGTGGCTTCGCGGATGAGCCGCTCGGCCAGTGAAGTCAGCAGCGGCGGCGCCAGCGGGTCCACCGGCTCCACCACCCTCCCGGGGAACAGGGTGCGGTGATAGGGCGGCAGGCGCCGGAACACCTCCTTGCGAAGCGGCTCCGGCGCCTCCTCCATCAAGGCCTTCAACCTCGCGGCGGCGTCAGCCCGCTCACCAAACTCCAGCGCCACCTTCGCCTGCCGCCGCGCCGAGGGCATCGCCGCCAGGGTCCGCAGGTGCACCTTCGCGCGCCGCATCGCCCCCGTTCCCAGCCCCTCCAAGAGCTCCCCTGCCCGCTCACGCCCGAGCACCCACGCCACCAGCGCGTACCGCTCCAGGGGAACCACCAGGAGCGGGCGGTGCACCGTGGCCTCCAGGTCCACGGGCGGCGGTGGCGGCGCCACGGGCACCTCCTCCTTCCGCGCCGGACGACGCACCCGCCCCACACGTGTCGCTTCCATGTCGAGTGTCCCTCCTCTCAGGCGACCTTGCGCGCCGCACCCGGCGACAACACGGGCCGCGCGGGCACGGGCGGAACCACGGGCGTCGCACTCAGCTCGCGGAAGTGCCGCATCCGCAGCGCCACCCAGACGAGGGCTCCCGACAGCCCCGTCACCAGCACGCCGAGCACCGCGAGCAGCACCCGCAGCCGCCATGGCGAGGACAGGCCCTGCGCCGCGGCCACCTCCCCCCTCGCGGGAACCTCGTCCACCAACAGCGACACCGACTCGGTGGACAGCCCCTCCACGCCTCCGGCCACGAGCGCCTTCAGGACCTCCGAGCCCTGCCGCACCCTCGCCGCCTGGCCGGGCATCACCCGCACCATCGCCGACGCCTTCGATGGCATGGGCGCGACCCCCGGACGCGGCGGCGGGGGCACCACCAGATGGACTCTCGCCAGCAGCACCCCCTCCATGGACTGGAGCGTCTTCTCCAGGCCCCGCTCCAGCACGCGCACGCGGCACAGCCCCTCCTCCGTGGGCGTGCGCACCAGCCCGCTCCCACCGAAGACGTCGCAGCCCACCTCCGCCGCGGGCCTCGGCAACCCCAGCTCCGCGAGCACCCTCACCGCCTCCGTCGACTGGTCGCCCATGACTTCGATGGACCACGAGGGCTTCTTGCCCGCCTCCAGGACCTTGCGCGCCTCCACCCCTCGCTGGATGAGCACCGTCTGGAGCTCGTTCGCCTGCCGCTCATCCAGTCCGTGCTGGATGCGCTCTCGACACGCCGCCGTCCCCAGGAGCAACAGGACGGCGAGCCACCTTCGGGAAGTCGATGACATGGCGCGCTCAAACCTGCGTCTGGAGGACCTGCTTGACGCCGCCGGTCGCCTTCTCGACGACCTTGCCGGCGAGGTCGAGCTCCTGGCTCGCCCGATAGACCTGCGCCTGCAGTGACAGCAGCTCCGCCGACGAGAAGTCCCGGCCCGACTCCGCCAGCCCCAGGATGTGGTCCAGTCGCTTCTGCGCCTGCCCCACGCGCTCCACCACCTGCGCGGCCTGCTGCTCCCTCGCCGACTGGACCGAATCCACCCGCTCGCCCGCCTGCGCCCGCGCGCACCCCGCGGAAGCCCGCGCCCCCGTGCCCTCGGCCCGGACTACGCCCGCGGAGGCCTCGCCCACCGGACGCGTCGCCCCCTCCACCGACACGGGAGGCCCTCCGCTCGGTCCAGGGTTCCGGGCCCCCTCCAACACCTGACCGAACCGCTCGCGCCCGGGCGCCACGGGCGACAGGCCCGGGCCCCCCACGGCGCCCACTTTGTCCACGCTCATGGCTGCCATGCCCTTTCAGCGGATGTTGTTGATGGCGGCCTTCGCCGAGTCGTGGCGGACCTTCATGATGTTGGAGACCGCGTTGTGCTCACGGCTCTCGCGCTGCATCTCGTTCTGCAGATGCAGATAGGCCGCATTGAACTTCTGGCCCTCCGCGCTGAGCTCCTTCTGCGCGTTCAACAGCTCCCACGCATCGGTGCTCCCCGACGACGTGCCTCCCGTTCCCAGCGAGGCGCTCGCCGTGGAAGCCGACGCCGTGGAGGCCGACGCCGTGGACGCGAAGTCGGACGTCTTCATGGGCGCCACCTGCGCCACCGCCAGCTTCGTGCTGGAGACCGCCGCGCTCAGGATGGCGCCGGTCGGAATCATCCCGCCCACCACGCCCGCCCCCTTGTTCACGACGGTGTGCGCCGCGTGCGCCAGCACCGTCCCGAAGTCGTTGCGCGGCGTCTGCCGAGGCAGGGTGTGGGTGGTGCTCAACAGGTACGGGCTGCGCTGACTCGGTTCCAAGCAAGACCTCCGGCGATGGGTGCCGGAAGCCCCTGTTCAGGGGCCATGCCAGGAGAAATCCCGAGCAATCCCGCCTGCCTCGGCGCCCACCGGACTCCACCCGCCGGGAAGAGCGTCCGGACGATGGGATGGGCGGACGGGACGGAAACTTGCCTCGCACGCCAGGTGCCTCAGAGTTGTCGCACCCTGTCGCACGCGGAGGAGCAGATGCAGACTTCCAATGGTGGCCCCCACATCGCCGAGCGCTTCCACCCGCGCGTCGAGGCGGACATCGCCGTGAAGGTGCTCCTGCCGGGACGCGCCGTCATGGCCCGGGCCCGCGATGTGTCCATGGCGGGCCTGTTCCTGCTGGCCCACCCGGGCGACTCGCAGCGTCAGCTCACCCTGGCCCTGCCGCTGCCGGGGGACCGCGAAATCGTCACCACCTGCACCATCCGCCGCCGCGAGGCGAACGGCGTGGCGCTGGAGTTCGGCGAGCTGGACTGGGACGACCTCATCGCCCTGGCGCGCTTCCTCCACCCGCGCCTGCCCTGAAGCTCAGGCCGGCTCCGAGCGGGGCGGCGCCATGCGCAGCCGCTCCACCAGCGCCATCAGCTCCGCGCCTCGGAAGGGCTTGTGGATGTAGCCGTCCGCGCCCGCCAGCGTGGCGCTCTCCATGTCCGACTTCTTCGCCTTCGCGGTGAGCATGTAGAGCGGCACCGCCGCCGTGACGGGGTCGCTCTTCAGGATGCGACACGCGGAGATGCCGTCGAGCTGCGGCAGGACGACGTCCATCAGGATGAGGTGGAAGGTGCGGCTGCGCGCCAGCTTCAGCCCCTCCAGCCCGTTGGCCGCGCACACCACATCCACCGTGCCGTCGCTCAACATCGAGCGCACCAGCTCCCGGATGACGGGTTCATCCTCCACGAGCAGGATGTGAAAGGGTGCCTGGGACATGCCAACCATGTTTCTCCGGCGCGACGCTGGACGACTCGAGGGCGATGACTCGCGGGCGCGCCACCCCCACTTCCGGTGCCACCTGCCGCGCGCGGTATAGCCCCGCCGACACCACGCGCACCAGGGTTGCCATTCATTTGTGTGGAGCACCACGCATCCGACATGTCTGCCTGGGATTCACGGGGAAATCCGCGCTTCGTCTCCGAGCCCCGACCGGCCGGTCGCTCCCCGGGCCAGCAGGCCCTCCGCGCCACCCGCGCCCCTCGGAATTCCACCCCACCAGGTCACCTCCTGCACGCCCCTCCCTCCAAGGCTTCGGTTCTCCGTTGTCCCGGAGCGCTATGATGGGCCTGAAATGGCGGCAAAACTAGAATGTCCTGAGTGCCGAGGCACGGTGGGGCGAGACGACTTCCAGTGTGAGCACTGTGGGTTGCTCCTGGACCCGGAGCAGGCCAGCGGGGAGTACGTCGTCACCGAGCCCACCATCGTCCGGGCCATGCTCTCTCCGCCCCAGCGCACCCGGACCATGGAGCTGCCCCGGCCGCCGCCGCAGAAGCCCGCGGCCCACCACCTGGCCACCGCGCGCTTCACCATCCCCATGGATGCGCAGACGGTGCCGCGCCTGCGTGCCGGGTTGGACATCGCACTGCAGCCGCTGCATCCCTTCGAGGCGCATATCGCGTCGTTCGTCGATGGCGTCCTCGCGGTGCCGCAGCTCGCGCTCGCGGCGCGGCTGCCCGAAATCGAGGTGAAGGTCGTCCTCAAGGGCCTGCTGGAGCGCGGCGTCGTGGAGCTGCGGCGCGAGCCGGCCCCGCCGCCCAAGCGCAGCCTCACGGCCGAGATGCCCGTGCTCGACGGCTCCGAGTTCCTGGAGCCCGAGCCGCTCGGCGCGGACGAGGAGGCGGAGCCCTTCACCCTCCGGGACGTGCAGGTCCCCACCCTCTTGGGTGAGACTCCCCTGCCGCCGATGGCCCTGGGTGACGAGGACGACCTGACGCCCATGGCGCTCGGTGACGAGGAGCCCATCGAGGACCGTCCGACCCGACGCGACAGGCCCCTGGATACACCCTCGCATGACGCGCCCGCGAAGCCCTCGCGGGGCTTGCGTCCCGGAGCCGCGCCCCGTGGGGCCTCGAGCCCCGCTCCCGGGGAGCGCCCCCTGCCCGCGGGCCTGGCGCGACCGCCAGCCTCTCGGCCCGGCGCATTCATCGGAGCGACTCCCTCACGGCCAGGGCCCCTCGAAGGAGCGGCGCACGCGTCGCGGCCCGCCGCCCCGGCGAGCCCTGTCATCCCCTCGGATGAAGCCCCCACGCTGCGAAGCTCGCATCCACAGTTGGGTGGCGCCTCGCGCGTGGTGCACCCCGCCGCTTCCGCACAGCCCGCCCGGACGCCCCCGCCGCTCGTCACGCCCAGCGGGGCGACCACCCTGCCCGCCGTGCCCTTCCCCGGGAAGGTGGCCCCCACGCCCGTCGAGCACGCCACGCGTCCCCAGCGTCCCTCGATGCCGCTGGATGCGCCGCTCCCCGGCGCGGCCCCGAATTCGCCCGAGGACCTCCTCCAGCGCGCCGTGCGCCTGGAGCGCGCCGGACACGTGGAGCGTGCCATCGAGGTCCTCACCAAGGCCATCGACCGCGCCCCCGACGCCGCCGCGCTCCACAGCAAGCTGGCCCTCATCCTCATCCACCAGCGCAAGGACTACGCGCAGGCGGCGCGGCTGCTGGAGCGCGCCGTGGAGCTGGAGCCGGGCAACACCGTCTTCCAGCAGAACCTGCTGAAGGTGACGGCGCTCTCCGCGGCCAACGCCGGCGAGCGCAAGGACCGCAAGCCCGGCCTCCTCGCGCGGCTCACCGGCAGACGCGGCTGAACACCGCGCCGCTCAGGGTCCTCCGCCGTCCAACAACCGCTCGGCCTCCTCCAACGAGAAGGCCAGATACGCGTCGTAGCCCATCTCCCGGCTGGTCCGCTCGAAGTGCAGCGCCGCTTCCACCGAGCGCCCCACCACCCGCACCACCCGACGGAAGCCTCGCGCCTTCGCGGCCTCCATGATGCGCCGCAGGTGCACCGTCCCCTCGTAGTCCAACGACGTCACGCCCTTCAGGTCCGACAACAGGTCGAACCGCGGACGCATCCGGTCGATGGCACTCACCGCGGCATCGCCGACGCGCTGGGCCTCTTCCTTGTCGACGTCTCCCCAGATGCGCACCACCAGCCGGTTCTTGCCGACGTGGACCTCGACCTCGAACACTGGGCACCGACCTCCAAGGAAAACCCGATATCCTTTGAGTCAGTCTACTCCTGCAGGAGCACCGGCATCCAGGCTCCTTCCAGGAAGCCCTGTCGTTCAGATTTCCGCGACGCCCTCGCGCTCGGCCCAGCCCTCCAGGCCGTTGGGCAGCCGGATGCGCACGAAGCGCCCCGTCTCCTCGAGCAGGCGCACCTTCAGGCCCGCATGCACCTCGAAGATGGAGCGCGCGCCGGGCTGCGGCAGCTCCCGGGCCACCAGGGTGGGAGCCAGCACCACCGCTTCATGCACCGTGTCATCCACGTGCGCGTGCGCGGCCAGCAGCACGCCCGAGGGAAGCGCCACGGCGAACAGCAGCGCCGCCAGGATGCCCACCACCGTGCGACGCCCCGGCGCGAGAAACCGCCACACCAGCACGAGCAGCAGCGCGCCCACCCACGTGCCCAGGAAGGTCCACGCCACCACGTTGCCGTCCGTGGCCGCCGTCACGCGCGGCAGGAACTCCTCCTCCGCCGTGGCGCCCACCACCTTGTCCACCTGTCGGGCGCGGGCCACGGCCAGGTTGGCCTCCAGGTCCGGCGCGCGGCCGCCCTGCTTGCGAGCCTGCTCCAGCGCGAGCACCGCCCGGCCCAGGTCCCCGCGCGCCAGGTGCGTGGTGCCCAGGTTGTAGAGGACGTCCGCCCCACCGTGGCCTCGGGACAGGAGCTTCTCGTAGCCCTCCTGCGCGGCGGCGTAGTCCTCGCGCGCGTAGGCCTCGTTGGCCTTGAGGAAGACGTCCTGCGCCTCTTCCGGCGAGTAGTAGCCGCTCACGCCCAGCCCTCCATGGCGGCGAGCGCCGCGTCCATCACCTTCTGCCGCGCCGCCGCGTCACCCCCGCCGCCGTAGCGGCCCAGGTCGCACGCCTCCAGCACGTACAGCACCTGCCCGCGTCGCTCGTCCGCCACGCCCGCCGCCTTCATGCGCTCGCCGATGACATCGCGGGTGAGGCCGATGACGGGCCCCCCCAGCCGCGCGCCCAGGAAGCCCTGCAGCGCCTTCTCCACCTCGGCGTAGAAGGCCCCGGCGTCCGCGCCCGACTGGAGCTTCTCCGCCTCCACCAGTCGCTTGCGCGCGGCCTTCGCCTGCTGACGGCTCTTGTCCGACTCGGTCCGCGTCGCCAGCCGGCCCCGCAGGCCGCCGATGAGCGCCACGCCCGCGAGCAACCCCAGCGGCGCCAGCACCATCGGGACGAAGAAGCCACGCTTCCACGGCGGCTCGGACGGCGCCACGAAGCGCGCCTGGTAGCGCACCGGCCTGAGGCCTCCCGCCGTCAGCACGTTCTTCTGCTCGTTGGCCGCGTCCGCCACGTGCGCGGAGGACGTGGGCGGCGGCGTGGGGCTGCCCGCCGCGGACTCCACCGTGAGGGTGATGGGCTCGGTGCGCGCGACCTCGTAGGAGCGGGCGCGCACGTCGAAGAAGGGGAACTCCAACGCGGGCAGCGTGAAGGTGCCCGTGCGCTGCGGCATCACCAGGTACTCCACCACGCGGCGGCCCTGCACCTTGTTGCGCTGCGGCGCCACCTTGTCCGTCGTCGTGGGGTCATAGATTTTCAGCGCGGAGGGGCCGGTGAGCTTCGGCGGGGTGACGTTCTTCACGTTGCCCGTGCCCTCCAGGATGACCTTCACCGTGACGGGCTGGCCCAGTTCCACGCGCGTCGTCGACACGTCCGTGGACAGCCGCCACGCGCCCACGTTCGCGTTGGACATGCCCGGCGGCGCACCGGGCGGCAGCGGCGCCACCTTCACCTTGAGGCCGTTGGACACGCGGTGCACGCGGTGGCCCGCGAACAGGAAGCCCGTGGTGATGTCCGCCTCCGCCGGCGAGATGGCCAGCGAGCCGGCCTTCACCGGGAAGAGCGCGCGGCGGCGCAGCAGATAGGCGCGGTACGGCACGCCATCCACCACCTTCTGCTCGCCCGACAGCTGCGTGGGGCTCTCCACCTCCTCCGTCCAGAAGCCCTCCAGCTTGGGCATGGTGACGGCGTCCACGCTGGTGAGGTCCACGCGCGAGTAGATGTAGAGCGACAGCGTCACCTGCTCGCCCACGTAGACCTGGTCCCGGTCCAGGCTCGCGCGCAGGAACAGGTCCGAGTCGCCCCGCGGGATGCTCGGCGTGTCCTCCTCCTCGTCGTTGGCGAACGGGTCCGGCAGGCGCGAGGGGAAGTTCGCGAACGGGTCCGGCAGCCGCTGCGGATTGCGGCCCGACTGCGCGGGCGCGGGCCCCAGCTTCCCCGGCATCACCACAATCTGCACGGAGTCCGTGCGGTGCGTCTTGCCCCCCGCCGTCATCTCCGCGGGCGGAATCGTCAGCTTCCCCGTCCGGTTCGCCCGGAGCACCATCACGTACTTGGTGACCTCCTGGATGTTGGCGGGGCCACCACCCGACCAGGACACCGAGCGCTGGGTGCTGCGCGAGCTGTTGAGGACCTCGAAGTCGTCCGACTGCGGCAGCCGCACCTTCGCGTCCGGGGGCGCATCCGCCGACACCACCGTGAGGCGGAAGGTGTCCTCGCTGCCGACCTCCTGCCGGTCCACCGTCTGGTAGAACTCGAGGCCCGCCGACCACGCCGGCCCCGAGACCAGCAGGGCCAGCACGGCCAACACCACCCCGGCGCCGAAGCTACCAGTCCTTCTCATTGGGCTTCCTCTGCTTCTTCTTCTGCTGGAAACGCCAGAGCTGGAGATTCTTCTCGTTCTGCTTCATCGCATCCAGCAAGCGCTCCGCTTCCTGCTGGTCCAGGTCCGACGGGCTCACGCCCGCATCCGCGCCCGACGACTCCGAGTCGCTCTCCGACTCGCTGCCGCCATCCGCGCCGCCATCCCGCGGGTCGCCATCTCCGTCATCGCCGCCGCCATCCGCGCCGCCGTCGCTGCCGCCATCGCCCTTCTGCGGAGGCCCCTGGTCGCCGCCGTCGCCGCCATCCGCGCCGCCGTCACCCCCGCCGTCCGCGCCCCCATCGCCGCCGCCATCCGCGCCGCCGTCGCTGCCACCATCCTCCGTCCCACCGTCGGCGCCACCATCCGCGCCGCCGTCGGTGCCGCCGTCCACGGGCGCGCCGCCGTCCGCCTTGGTGCCGCCATCCTCGCCACCATCCGGGCGCCCGCCATCCGTCCCGGAGTCTCCCCCACCGTCCATTCCTCCATCCGCCGCGTTGTCCTGCGGCGGAGGAAGGTTGCGCAGCACCACCTCGTAGTTGTGCCGGGCCTGCACGTCCTGCGGGTCCAAGGTCAGCGCGCGTCGGTAGGACTTCAGCGCCTCCACCCTGTCCCCGGTCGTGGCCGCGAGGTTGCCCAGGTTGTACCAGGCCTTCTGTCGCAGGTCGGGCCGGTTGGACTCCGTCACCCCGCGGAACACCTCCTGCGCGTCCTTCACCCGGCCCAGCTTCGCCAGCGCGTCGCCCCGGTTGAAGTCCACGGTCGGGTCGTGCGGCCGCTCCTTCTTCGCCTCGTCGAAGGCCTTCAGCGCCTCCTCGTAGTTCCCCGCGAGGTACGCCTCACGCCCCTTCTGGACCATCGGGTGGTCGCGCTCCAGCGGCCCGGCGCCGAGCGCCGTCCACGGCAGCATGAGCAGCCACGCAAGCCCCAGCCACCGCGCGCTCATGGCGTCGACCTCCGGCGCGTGGATGGCAGGAGAATCATCCCCAACACGAGCAGCACCAGGCCCGGCACCGCGAAGGTCTGGAAGCGCTCGTCGTAGCGGACCGTCACGCGGCTCTCCAGCTCGCTCTTCTGCATCTGGTCGATGCGCTCCACCACCTGCCCCATGGCCACGCCGCGCGGCTGGAAGAAGAACGCGCCGCCCGTGGCCTCCGCGATGGCCGTCAGCCCCGCGCGGTCCAGGCGCGTGATCACCGTCTCGCCCGCGCCGTCCTTCTTGTAGTCCACGAACTCGCCGCGCCGGTCATACACGGGGATGGGCTCGCCGGACTCGGAGCCCACGCCCACCGTCAGCACCTGCACGCCCGCTTCCTTCAGCGCGTCGCTGGCCTCGCCCACCTCGCCCACCAGGTCCTCGCCGTCCGACAACAGCACCACCACGCGCTCCTTCGAGCCGCGGTCCGCGTTGTCCAACACCTGCTTGGCCAGCCGGAGCGCCGAGCCCACGTTGGTGCCGCCCTGGGGCATCACCTCCGGGTCCACCGCGCGCAGGAACAGCTTCACCGCCGAGTAGTCCGACGTGAGCGGCGACTGGATGAACGCATCGCCCGCGAAGACCACCAGGCCCACGCGGTCGCCCTTGAGCTCATCCAGCAGCGTCGTCAGCTCCAGCTTGGCGCGCTCCAGCCGGCTGGGCTGCACGTCGCGCGCGAGCATGGACTTGGACGCATCCAGCGCCACCACCACGTCGATGCCGCGCCGCTTGGTCAACTCGCTCTTCGTTCCACACTGCGGCTGCGCCAGCGCGAAGCCGAACAGCATGAGCCCCAGGCCGTACAGTCCGCCCTGCGTGGCCGGACGCCACACGGAGATGCCCGGCGTGAAGCGCTCGGCGTGCCGCTCATGCAGCACCGCGCGCACGCGCGAGCGGCGCCGCAGGGACAGCATGAGCGCGAGCAAGCCCAACAGGGCCCCCAGCAGCACCAGGCCGAGGAACACCGGCTGGGCCAGTCCCGCCTGATAGCCGAGCACGGTGAAGCGCCAGGGTTCCACGGGCGTCACGGGAAGACCCTCAGGAAGGTGGAGCGCAGCAGCAGCTCCAGCGCGAGCAGGCCGAAGGCGGCCAGCAGGAACGGGTGGAACTCCTCGCGGTAGGTGGCGGACGCGCCGCCCTCCATCAGCTTGGAGCGCTCCAGCGAATCGAGCACCTTCTGCAGGCCGCGCCGGAGGCCCTCAGGGTCCGTCGCGCGGTAGTACTCGCCGCCCGTGCGGTCCGCGATGTCCTGCATCAGCTCGGGGTTGATGGGAATCTCCGTCTCGCGCCACACGGTGTTGCCGAACAGGTCCGTGCCCTGCGGGAAGGGCACCTTGCCGCCCTTGCCCACGAGGATGGTGTAGATGGGCACGTGGAGCGCCTGCGCCATGTTCGCGGAGTCCATGGGCGACAGCTTCCCCGCGTTGTTGTCGCCGTCGGTAATCAGCACCACCACGCGGCTCTTCGCCTCCGAGTCGCGAAGGCGGTTGAGCGACGTGGCCAGCGCGTCACCAATCGCCGTGCCGTCCTCCAGCACGCGGGTGCGCAGCTGCTTGATGACCTCCTTCAGCACGCCGTAGTCCAGCGTGAGCGGCGCCTGCGTGTACGCCGCGCCCGCGAAGACCACCAGGCCGATGCGGTCATTCACGCGGTTGGCGAGGAACTCGGTGAGCACCTCCTTGGCCACGTGCAGACGGTTCTGCGGACGGAAGTCGCCGGCCTCCATCGACGTGGACAGGTCCAACGCCACCACGATGTCGATGCCCTCCACCGACAGGTCGCGCACGCGCGAGTCGCGCACCTGGGGCCGGGCGATGGCGAGCACCGCCGCCGTCACCGCCACCACGCGCAAGAGCGGCAACAACGGCAGCATGTACGTGCGCAGGCCCTTGCCGCTGCGAGCGAACACGTTCGCCGCGGAGAAGCGCAGGGGCGCGCGAGCGCGACGCTCCCGCCAGGCCTGCACCAGGAGGAGCGGGACGAGCAGCAGCCCCCAGAGCGCCTCGGGGTTATTGAACGCGGGGAGCGGCGGCATTGTCGGGAGCTTGAATCGGCTGGGGCGGAACGTAGGTCTTGTCGACGAGCTCGTAGCCGAACAGGAGCGCGTCACGACAGCTCTCGGGCGAGGCGTCCGCCCGCGCGTACTTCACCATGTCCGACTCGGACACGAAGCGCATGAGCTTGTCCTCGGGGAGGTTCGGCGGGGCCAGGCGGCGCAGCGAGGACATCAGCTCGGAGCTGGTGCACTCCAACGCCTCGAAGCCGTAGCGCTCGCCCAGGTAGCCACGGACGATTTCGGACAGGCGGAAGTAGTAGTCCTTCACGTGGCCCCGCGCGGGCAGGTTCTCCGCCTTGAGCGTGTCCAGCGCCTTGCGCGTGCGCACGTCCAGGGGCTGCGGGGGCGGCACGTACACGTGCTTGGGGCGGTTCTTCCACCAGCGCAAGAGCGCCCACGCCAACAGGCCCGCGGCGAGCGCGCCGAGCAGCGCCAGCACCAGGCGCCACGAGCGGATGGGCACCTCCTGCGGTGGCTGGATGTCGAACAGGTCCGCGCCCTGCCCCTCCGCCTCCGGAGGCAGCGTGGACGTCACTTCAATCTGCCGACCCGGCAGCGAGTACTGGCGCGGGCCCTCTGGCGTGGCCACGTCGAACGCGAGCGCGGGCACCTGCACCGTCCCCAGCGCGAAGGCCGACATGCGCACCGCGAACGTCGTGGTGGCCGAGTCCGCGCCGTCCTGTCGCTGGCGCGTCTGGTCCAGGAACTCGAAGTCCCCCGTCTCCTTGGGCACCGCCAGCTCGTAGCGGTGGTCCTTCGGATGGGTGAGCACCACGTGGTACGTGAACGGGTCGCCGATGCGCACCTGCTGCGGGTCCACGCGCACCGACACGTCCAGCGGCTGCGTCTGTTCGTGCGTGGGAGCCCCGGGCGGGCTCGCCGCGGCGGGCGCGGTCCCCTGCGGCGCCTGGGCCCCGGCCGACGACGCGAGCGTCAGCGCGCCCACGCACAGCCCCATCGCGAAGCGCGCCATCCACCGGCTCATGCCGCCATCCTCCGGGCCCGCGCGCGGAAGAACTGCGCGAGCGCCTTGCCGTGGTCGTCTCCGGCGCGCAGCTCCACGTGGTCCAGCTCCAGCTTCTTGAAGAGCTTGCGGCGCTCGTCGCGAGCGGCCTGCATGGCGCGCGCGTAACGGCCCCGCACGCGCGGGTCGCTCGTGTCCACGACGAAGCGGTCCCCCGTCTCCGGGTCCTCCATCTCCACCAGCCCCAGGCGCGGGAAGGCCTCCTCCAGCGGGTCCTCCACCACCACGGGGACCAGGTCGTGCTTGCGCCCCACCAACCGCAGCGGCTTCTCGTAGTCGCGCGCCTGGAAGTCGGAGACGAGGAAGGTGACGGCCTTCCGCTTCGCCACCTGCGTCAGGTACGTCAGCCCCGCGGACAGGTTCGTGCCCTTGCCCGCGGGCTGGAACGTGAGGATGTCGCTCACCAGCCGCAGCACGTGCGTGCGGCCCTTGCGCGGCGGCACCACCTTCTCCACCCGGTCCGAGAAGAGGATGAGCCCCACCCGGTCGTTGTTGGCGATGGCGCTGAAGGCGATCTGCGCGGCGACCTCGGCCGCGATTTCGGCCTTGGTGCGCTCCTTCGAGCCGAACTCCTTGGAGGCGGACACGTCGACCAGGAGCATCACCGTGAGCTCACGCTCCTCGGTGAAGACCTTGACGTAGGCCTCGTTCATGCGCGCGGTGACGTTCCAATCGATGATGCGAATCTCGTCGCCGGGCTGGTACTGCCGCACCTCGGAGAAGGCCATGCCCCGGCCCTTGAAGACCGAGTGGTACTGGCCCGCGAGCATGTCGGAGACCACCTTGCGGGTGCGGATCTCCAGCTTGCGGATGCGGCGGATGAGGTCCTTGGGCAGCACGGGGCGCTCGGCGGGAGGTCAGGGCACTTCGACGCGGTCGAACACCCGCTGGATGATCTTCTCCGGCGTGAGGTCCTCGGCCTCGGCCTCGTACGTCATCGCCACGCGGTGGCGGAGCACGTCGAAGGCGATGGCCTTCACGTCCTCGGGCGTGACGAAGGCGCGGTGGCGCAGGAACGCATGCGCGCGCGCGGCCTGGGCCAGGGAGATGGTGGCGCGCGGCGAGGCGCCGAACTGGATGTAGTCGGCCAGGTCCTTGAGGCCGTACTTGCCCGGCTCGCGCGTGGCGAAGACGACGTTGAGGATGTACTCCTTCACCTTCTCGTCCATGTAGATGTGGTGGACGAGCTCGCGGGCGCGCACCAGGTGCTCCACCGCGATGACCCGCTGGGCCCGGGGCGTGGAGCCTCCGGACATGCGGTCCATGATGATCTTCTCCTCATCCCGCGTCGGGTAGCCCACCTTCACCTTGAGCATGAAGCGGTCCACCTGCGCCTCGGGCAGCGGGTAGGTGCCCTCCTGCTCGATGGGGTTCTGCGTGGCCAGCACGAGGAACGGCTGGGGCAGCCCGAAGGTCTGGTCGCCGATGGTGACCTGGCGCTCGGCCATGGCCTCCAGCAGCGCGGACTGCACCTTGGCGGGGGCGCGGTTGATTTCGTCCGCGAGGACGATGTTCGCGAAGATGGGGCCCTTGCGGACGGTGAAGTTCGCGGCCTGCTGGTTGTAGATCATCGTGCCCACGACGTCGGCGGGCAGCAGGTCCGGGGTGAACTGGATGCGCATGAACGTGGCGCTGAGCGCGTCCGCCACCGTGCGCACGGTGAGCGTCTTGGCGAGGCCGGGCACGCCCTCCAGGAGCACGTGGCCGTTGCACAACAAGCCGATGAGGATGCGCTCCAGCATGTAGCGCTGGCCGACGATGACCTTGCCGGTTTCCTGGTTGAGGACCTCGACGAAGCTGCTTTCCTGCTGCACGCGTTCGGTGAGCGCGCGGATGTCCGTGTTCATGACGCCTCGGATGAGACTGGCGGCGGGCAGCCTAGGGTTGACCGGGTATCGGGCTCAACACCGCAGAAGCCCGGGCATTCCGGTAAGTTGGGTCCCCTTGTCCCCGAGGACCGTGTCCATGGCCCCATTGTCCCCCACTTCTCGTCCCACCTCGCGAATTTCCAGGGGCTGTGGGGGGCGGCCATGAAGCGCTCGGCCTGGGCCCAGGCGCCCTCGGCGGGGCCCGTGGAGGCGGGGCTGCTGGCCCAGCTGGCCCCGGCGGTGACGGCCACGGTGCACTGGCTGCCCGGAGGGGGGGCGCTGAGGGTGCTGGAGGGGGGCCAGGGCCCCACGGTGGTGCTCCTGCACGGGCGCGGCGGGGCGGCCTCCCTGTGGTTCGCGTACCTGACGGCGCTCTCGAGGGGGCACCGGGTGCTCGCGGTGGACCTGCCCGGCTTCGGGATGTCCTCGCCGACCGAGGGGCCCGTCCGCTCGGCGGAGGAGGGAGTGGGGTTCTTCACCGCGCCCGTGGAGGCGCTGCTCGAACAGCTCGCGCCCGGGCCCGTGTCCGTGGTGGGTCACTCGCTGGGGGGACTGGTGGGGGTGGAGCTGGCGCTGCGCTCGCGCGTGCCGGTGGAGCGGCTGGTGCTGGTGGACGCGATGGGGCTGGGGCCGGACATGGCGCGCACGGCGCGGGCCTTCTTCCGCGCGGGACCGGAGCGGCTGGCGCGCTCGCTGGGGCCTTGGGCCTGGGCGCGGATGATGCCGCCCGCGCCGACACCGCTGGGGGAGCGACTGGGCGCGCTCGACTACGAGCTGATGTCGGCGCCGGGTGGGCACGACGAGGCGGCGCGGGCCTTCGACAGCCTGGTGCCGCTGATGGGGCCGGTGTTCCACCGTCGGGAGCGGCTCGGTGAAGTCACGGCGCCGGTGCTCCTGGTCTGGGGTGAGCGCGAGGACGTGCTGCCCCTGTCGCTCGCCGAGGAGGCTTCCCGGCGCTTTCCGAACGCGAGGCTGGTGCGCGTGGACGCGGGCCACAGTCCGCATCAGGAGCGTCCCGAGCGCGTGCTCCCCGAGCTGAAGACGTTCCTCGCCGCGAGCGGAGCGCCGTAGCGCACCGCGCCCGCGTCGATGCCGCGGATGCCCGTGGACCTCCACGACGTGGTGGGGACGAGACGCGGAGGACGCCTACGAAGCGGGCGTCCTTCGGAGATGCGGACGCGCGCGAGTATCCTCGGAGCGACGTGTGCGGCTCACGGGTCGAAGCGGATGATGCGCTCGATGCGGTACGTGCCGGCGACATCCAGGGCCTTCACGAGCATCAGGTCGCCACGCTGTCCCAGGGACAGCGACTGACGCGCGGGCTGCGTGAGCCGGACCGTATCGCCCGGCTTCGCGCCCTTGCCGGACAGCGGCACCGCGAACAGACCCGCGCCATCCACGGTCTCGACGGCGCCGAGGACTCGCAAATCTCCCAGCTCTTCAATCTTCCCCACGTGCGCGAGCACCCGCTTCTTGCCCTTGGCGCGCACGGCCCGGTTGACGGCGATGCCCACGTCGCCGGTGAAGGGCCTTCCATCCGCGCCGAACAGGCCGATGCCCCGGAGCAGCAGATGCACCATGCCGGAGCTCTCGTTCTGGGGGATGGACTCGTAGCGCGAGACATCCGCCGCCTCGGCCCGGCCGCTCGCGAGCGCATCGAGCGCCGTGGCCAGCGCGACGAAGTTGAGTCGCACCAGGGGCTCGTCCGGAGGCAGTGAGGTCCACGCCCCCGTCTCGATGAGCACCGAGGGGGTCCCCCATCGCGTCATGTTGTCGCCGAAGGCCCGCGACTCGAAGCTGTCGTCGTAGCGCCCCACCTGTCCGGGCGCGAGCGTCTCCACCGCGTCGCGAATCACCGCGCAGACCTTCTTCGCGAGCAGCCGCCCGGAGTTGTCGCTCCGCGCCTTGTCGAACGCGGCCGCGAGCACGGAGATGGACGCGGGCCGGCCCGTGTCCCCCACCCCATGTCGCCAGCCCTGGTTGTGCAGGTTGAAGCCGATGAACGGCTGGATTTCGTCGCGCAGCTTCTTGAGCGTCCTTGCCTCGGGCGTCTGGAGCGCGAGCGCATCGCGGTTGATGTCGATGCCCTGCGCGTTGCGGCGCTGGAAGCGCTCGGCGCCATCCGGGTTGAGCATGGGCACCGCGTGGAGCGTGAGCGTGGAGAGCAACCTCGCCACCCAGGGCTCGTCACGGTGGGTCCTCAGGTACTCGAGCAGGTCCAACAGCGCGGTGGTCGCCGTGGGCTCGTCCCCGTGCATCTGGGACCAGAGCAGGACATGACGCGAGCCCGTGCCCAGCGCGACATGGTGGAGCGCGCGCCCCTCCACCGAGTGCCCCACGACCTCGAGCCGGAAGAAGTCGGGTGAGCGCGCCTTCAAGTCCTTCAGGTGTCGCTCCACATCGGCGTGCCGGACGAGCGGCGCCACCGGGAGCGCCGCGAGATGGACCTGGGCCCACCGCTCCGCGAGCGCGTGGGGTTCGGGGACGGTGACGACCGGAGAGGTGGACATGGGCGAGGCCACGGGCTGCGCGGTTCGAGCGAGGGCCGGTGCGGGCACCATCCCCCAACAACAGGCGACGACACGAAGGAGACGACTGCGTCCAACCTGGAACATGGCGCGCTCCTGGCCGCGGGGCCATCAGGACTTCTGGGCGGGACGCAGCAACGTCTCGAGGAAGCGCAGGTACTTCGGGTCCTCTTGCTCGAAGATCTCCTTGTCCGCGCCCATGAAGGCCCGTGCCAGCTCGTCACCGGCGCGCCGCAGGTCGCCCAGCTCGAACTCGCACTGCCCCAGCCGCAGGTGGATGAACGGGTTGCCCAGGCCATCGGGCGCATGGACGGCGTCCTTGAGCGCGGCGCGGGCTCGCGAGAACTCCCCCATCTGGAAGAGCATGTCACCGATGGCCGTGCAGACCCACGTGGTCGCCTCGTACTCCATCCACGGCTCGGGGATGAGCTGGAACGCGGCCTTGAAGGACCGCAGCGCCGCGGCGGGGTCGCCCTTCTCGGCGAGTTCATCCCCCTCGGCGCAGAGCGCCTGGATGCGCTCGTGGACCTCGTCCGGAATCTCGGGCATGTGCACCTCACCACGGGCGGAAGACCGCCGTGCACGGCTGCGTATACCACCCTTCCCGGTGTGCAGCGCGCTGCACAACCCGTGGGCAGGCGGCCATCCCACCGCGTGTCCCCGCGCCTCGTGCCGAGGAGAGCCCCGGTCGGGTACGACTCTTGGATAGACTCCGAGCGTGCCGAAAGACCTGCTCGAACTCGATGCGACACCCGAGCGACTGCGCGCGCTCGCCGAGGCCCGCGTCATTCCTCCCGACGCCCTGGAGCGCGCGCTCGCGCTCTCCACGGCTTCACCGACGTCCGACGCGTGGCGGCGCTTCGTCTCCACCGTGCTGCTCGGCCTGGGCGCGCTGCTGGTGCTCTCCGGCGTCATCTACTTCTTCGCCTACAACTGGGCGCAGATGCACCGCTTCGCCAAGCTGGGGCTCATCGGCGTCGGCATCCTCGGCACCGCGCTGCTCGCGCGCAGGCTCGGTGACACGCTCGCGGGACAGTGCAGCCTCTTCGCCTCGTCGGTCCTCGTCGGCGCGATGCTGGCCGTCTACGGGCAGGCGTATCAGACGGGCGCGGACGCGTTCGAGCTGTTCGTCGGCTGGGCCGCGCTCATCCTGCCCTGGGTGCTCGCGGCGCGCTTCCCGCCCCTGTGGCTGCTCTTCCTCGTGCTCGCGAACACCGGCATCGCGCTGTTCCAGGACCAGGTTTTCGGAGGGGGTGACGCAGCGAAGGGCTGGCTCGCCGTGGTGCTCGGGATGCTCAATGGCCTGGCGTGGGCCACCCACGAGCACTTCGCCAACCAGGGTGTCTCCTGGCTGCGAGGCCGCTGGCTGCCCCGCGTCCTCGCGACGATGGCCGTGCTGCCCCTGCTCGCCGTCGGCACGTCGTTCATCATCATCCCCAGTGAGGTCCGCCTCAGCGGGCTCGCCGCCCTGGTGCTGCTGCTCGGGACCTTCGCCGCGGAGTACGCGCTCCACCGGCACCTGCGCGGCGAGCTGTTCCTGCTCACCCTGGGCGCGCTCTCGGCGATGACGCTCGTGACGACGGGCCTGGGCCGCGTGGTGTTCGAGGGCACGAAGGACGAGCTGGGACTCTTCATCCTCCCCATCCTCATCATCATCCAGGTCGCCATCGCCGTCAGCTGGCTGCGCGCCGAGGCCCGCGCCACGGGCGCCTCCGAGGAGTCCTGACATGTCCCTGCGCCCATCCATCCAACAGGTCCTCGAGGGTCTGAGACGAGAAGGCCATGTCGACGAGCTCGCCGGGTCCCGCGCCCGCTCCACGCTCGAGGTGCACCAGCGCACCAGCACCGCCTCGCCCTGGTTCGTGAAGGCCTTCGCCGCCTTCGGCGCCTGGCTGGCCGCGCTCTTCCTGCTGAGCTTCTTCGCCTGCGTGGGACTCTGGGATGAAGAGGAGGTGTTCGCCGTCATAGGCATCGTCCTCGTCATCGCCGCCGTCGCGCTCCGGCGCACCATCCATGGCGTCTTCCTGGAGCAGCTCACGCTCGCGCTGACGCTCGCCGGCGTGGGCATGGCAGGGGCCGGGGTCGCTCAATTGGGCTCGGACAATGCCGGTGTCGGAGCCGGCCTCGTCCTCTGCCTGGTCCTGCTCTTCGTCTACCCGGACGCCACCCTGCGCTTCCTCGCCACGCTCGGCGCGGGCGCGGCGAGCCTCTATCTCCTGCTGGAGCTGGTGTCCGGGCAGGTCATGGACCTGGGACTGCTCGCGTGCACGGGACTCCTCCACTGGCTCTTCCTGCAACAGGCGAGGTTGCGGACCGGCAAGTACGGAGACCTCGTCGGCCCCGTCAGCTTCGCGCTCGCCTGCGGCCTGCCCGCCGCGATGCTCACGCGCCTCGCGTCGTTCCTCGTCGAGACACACGAGTGGTCCCAGACGCTGCCGATGCCCTTGCTCACGCTGGGCCTCACCGCCATCACCCTCTACACCGCGTGGCTCATCATGCGGGAGCACGACCTGGCCCCCTCCGGAGCCCCTGGCGCGGCCGTCTTCGCCGCGCTCACGCTCGTCGCCGTCCTCACGGTCCACACGCCCACGGTCATCTGCGCGGTGGGGCTCCTGGCGCTCGGCTTTCATCGGCGCAGCAACCTGATGGTGGGAATCGCCACCGCGTTCCTGCTCGCCTCGGGCGCCTGGTACTACTACGACCTCAGCGTCACCCTGCTCGCCAAGGCGCTCGCGCTCATGGGCAGCGGGCTCGTCCTGCTCGGGCTCCGGCTCTTCCTCTCGCGCCGCTTCCCCCAGGCGCCGTCCCCCGTGGAGGCACGCTGATGCGCTCGCCCCTGTTCTTCGTCGGACTGCTGCTCGCGCTCGCCGTGCCGCTGGGCCTCACGGTCCAGAAGGAGCGCGTGCTCTCCACCGGCACGGGCATCCTGTTGGAGCTCGCGCCCAGGGACCCTCGCTCGCTGATGCAGGGCGATTACATGGTGCTCGACTACGCGCTCACGCGGGAGCTCAACAACACGTACGAGAAGTTTCCCCAGGACGGGGTGCTCGTGCTGAAGCTCGACGGCGACGGCGTGGGGACCTTCGCGCGCATGGACTCGGCCGTCGTCCCCCTGGCTCCGGATGAGCACAGGCTGAGGTACCGCATCAGGAACGGCCGCTTCCGACTGGGTGCGGAGTCCTTCTTCTTCCAGGAGGGACACGCCAGGCGCTACGAGCGAGCGCGCTACGCGGAGCTGAAGACCGCCGACAATGGCAACAGCGTCCTCGCGGGCCTGCGTGACAAGGAGCGCCAGCCCCTGGACGCCAACTCCGCTGACGACGTCGACGCGACGACCCTCACCGACACTCCCGACGAGGGCGAGGCGAACCCCAACATCGATGCGCCCACGGACGTCGATGCGCCCACCACCATCGATGCCCCCACCACGGTCGATGCGCCTGCTCCCGTCGAAGCGCCCACCATCGACAGCCCCAGCGCGGCCGACGCTTCTACCGACGTCGACACTCCCAACGAAAAGGAGCCCACCGTCATCGAGTAGCCCTTGCGAGGATGCCTTCCGACGACGCGGCGCCTACTGTCATCGAGCAGCCTCGCAGGGCGACTCCTGACGACGAGGTTCCTGCGCGTCATCCAGCACCCTCTCAGCGGTGACTCCCGATAGCGCGTATCCCACTGACATCCAGCAACTCTCGCCAGGAGTGACGCGGACGACGCAGTTCCCACTGGCCTCAGGCTCCTCTCGCATCGAGGCGCTTGAATCCGCCGACGCGGCTCCTTCCTCCAGCACCTCCCTCCGGGAGTGACACGGACGACGCAGCCCCACCGGCCTCAGGCTCCTCTCGCATCGAGGAGCTTGAATCCGCTGACGGGGCTCCCTCCTCCTCCAGCCCCCTCGCCGGGAGTGACACGGACGACGCAGCCCTACCGGCCTCAGGCTCCTCTCGCATCGAGGAGCTTGAATCCGCCGACGCGACTCCCTCCTCCAGCGACCCTCCCGGGGTTGGCGCCCGCTGCCCATCATCCAGCCCCCTCTCCCCTCGGGATTGACTCCCGGGCGGGTTTCGCGCATCATCTTGTTGATTTCGATAATCAAAATCAAAATCATCAAGAAGGAGACACGCGATGCTCGGTCAGGGATGCGGCAAGAGGGTGCTCGCGCGGGGGCCATGCGCCGAGGTGACGCGTTGCACCTGCGGTCACATCCACCTGGCGATGGGGCCGGTGACGATTCGTGTCGAAGAGGAAGTGCTGCGCGCCATCGGCATGACGCTGGCGGAGGCGGTGCACAACCTGGACGAGCCCGAGCGCCCGCACGCCGACGAGGCGGAGAGCGCACCGTCGATGCAGGCCCCGACGTTCGGCGGGTGGAAGCAGTGAGCGCCACCGGGACCTTGCGTCTGCCGCGCAACGAGCAGTCCGCGCGCGTGCGTCGACTGAGCGAGAGCGAGGCAGAGGCCCTCCAGCCCGTGGCCCCCACCTCCGCGCCCCTGTCCGTGCTGCTCACGGAAGGCACTGCCCGAGCGCACGAGCAGGCCGAGCGCTCCGTGTTCCTCCAGTCGCTCTTCGGCGGCTCGTGGGAAGGCATCTACGGCCAGTACGTCCGCGCCCAGCACTACGTCAGCTACCTGCGCCAGCTCCACATGCTCTACGCCACGTACGAGAGCGTGCTGCCCCGCGCCGCGCGCACGTCACTGACGCCCGTGCTGCTGATGCCGGAGCTGCGGCGCGCGGACGCGCTGGAGGCGGACCTGGCGTACTTCTGCGGCGAGACGCGCACGGAGACCTTCGCGTGCGTGGAGACGCGACTGCACGCCGAGCGCCTGCGCGAGGTCGCCGAGGACGCGCCGCACCTGCTCGTGGCGCACGTCTATGCGCGGTGCGTGCTGGACCTGTTCACCGCGCCGGAGCGCTCGCGCCTCGTCGCGAGCGCCTTCGAGCTCGAGGACTCCCGCGGCACGCTGTTCCACGGCTCCGCCACGCCCGACGAGCTGACGGCGCTGCGCTTGCGCCTGCACTCGCGCATCGACGGCCTGGAGCTGGAGGAGGACGAGGCGCGCGAAATCATCCAGGAGGCGCGCATGGCATTCCGACTCCAGGCGCTCGTGTGCGACGAGCTGGCCCGGGGCGCGACGGGAATCTCCCCGCCGTCGGGCGGCTACCGGGGCGGGTTCAGCGCCTCCCAGTAGTTGGGCAGCCCGCGCAGGTGGTTGCCGCCGTCCACGTCCAGGCTCTCGCCCGTCACCCAGCCGGAGTCCTCGGAGCACAGGAACTGCACCACCCGCGCCACCTCGTCCGCCAGCGCGTGCGCGCGGCCCAGGGGCGTTCGCGCCAACAGCTCGCGGTGCATCGTCGGCCCCTCGATGAAGGCCGCGGCCTGGGGCGTGTGGGTGGCGCCCGGCGCGACGACATTCACGCGGATGTTGTGACGCCCCAGCTCCAGCGCCGCCGCGCGTGAGAGCTGCGCGAGCGCCGCCTTGGACGCGCTGTAGTGCCCCAGCCCCTCCGACACCACCGTCTGACACAGCGACGAGACATTCACGACCGCGCCCGGTTGATTCCGGGCGATGAGCGCGCGGGCGAAGGTCTTCAAGCAGAGGAAGGGGCCCTTCAGGTTCACCGCGAACAGCCGGTCCAGTTCGTCCTCGGGCAGGTCCATCAGCAGCGACAGCGACACCGTGCCCGCGTTGTTCACCAGGATGCCGGGCAGCCCCAGCTCGCGCGTGGCGCGCTCGTGGGCGCGCTCGACGTCATCCACGCGACACACGTCTCCAGCGAAAGGGACGGCGCGCGCGCGACCCTCCGCCTCGCGGTTGAGACGCTCGGCCGCCTCCACCACCTTCGTCTCCGTGCGTCCGAAAACGAGCACGTGGGTGCCCTCGCGCATGAGCCGCGAGGCGACGGCCAGACCGATTCCCTGCGCACCACCCGTGACGATGGCGCATTGAGAGAGGAGCTTCACCGTTCTCACCCCCGAGTGTCTTGTCTCTCGGAAGCTAGCAATGGCTCCTCTGCGCGAGCATTGTACCGCGGGCCACTTGGCGTCGACTCAGGCCGCCTCGTCCTCGGAGAGCAGGTCCGCGAACGGCGAGGCGTCCTCACCCAGCGCCTTGTAGAGCGCCTCCACCTTCTCCAGCTCGCGCTTGAGCGCCTTGTGGTGATTGCGGTTCTTCACCAGGCTCTCGCGGCCCAACAGCTTGAAGCCGTCATCGCGCCCCACCTGCCGGATGGCCATGCCCAGCACCAGTCCCCGGAACGCGTCCGCCAGGTCCAGGTCCAGGGGCGCGTTGCGACGGCGCGCCTCCGCGACGAAGGCCTGCGCCGCCGCCTTCAGCGCGTCCGGCAGCGGCTTGCCGCCCGGCGCCTGCTCGTAGTCGAGCGCGCGCGCCACGTGCTTCTCGTGGAGCACCAGCTCGCCACCGGACACGGCGTGCTCCACCATGGCCAGCGTGTACGCACGGCGCACGATGTTGTCGAGCTGCCGCAGGTTGCCCGGCCACGCGCTGCCGACCAGCAGCCGCTCCGCGTCCGGCGTCACGCGCGCGCTGCCCTCGGGGGAGCGCTCGCGGTGGCGACGCTTCACCATGTACTGCGCCCAGAGCGGGATTTCGTCCTGGCGCTCCTGCAGCGCGGGCATGCGCACGGGCAGCACGTTGACGCGGTAGTAGAGGTCCTCGCGGAAGCGGCCCGCGCGCACCTCGGCGTGCAGGTCCGCGTTGGTGCCGATGATGAAGCGCACGTCCGCCTGACGCTCACCGGTGCCCTCGCCCAGCGGGCGGTAGCTGCGCGACTCCAAGAGGTGCAGCAGGCCCGCCTGCGCCTTGAGCGACAGCTTGTCGATTTCGTCGATGAACAGCGTGCCGCCGTCCGCGCGCGCCACGCTGCCGGGCGCGTCGCGCACCGCGCCCGTGAAGGCGCCCTTCTTCCAACCGAAGAGCTCCGCCATCTGGAGGTCCTCGGGCACCGTCACCAGGTCCAACGTCTCGAAGGGCTTGCCCCGACGGTTGGAGCGCTCGTGGCACCAGCGCGCCAGACGGGACTTGCCCGCGCCCGTCGCGCCGCTGATGAGGATGGTCTCGTCCTGCAGCGCGAACACCCGCAGGATGGGCAACAGCTCCGCCATGGAGCGCCCCACCACCGGCAGGTACTCGTCCACCTCCGGGGTCGCCACCGGGCGCTGCGGCAGGCCGGCCAGGTACGGCGCCGCCACGTCCGCCAACAGCTGGAGCCGCTCGCCCGACTCGCGCCAGACGAACTCCTGCCCCATGGCGGCCAGACAGTCCGCCTCCAGGGAGATCATCCCCTCGATGCTGCCGCCCGGCGTGCGCAGGGGCAGCACGCACACGTGCGTGGCGTGGCGGCCCAGGAAGCGCTGACGGCTCTCGTTGCTGTGGAACCCCGCGAGCCCAGGGTCGCCCGTCACCGGGGCGTCCGGCGCGTGCGGCTGCACCGTGCCCACGTTGACGTCGATGGACACCGCGCAGCGATGCTCCACCACCGCCCGCCACGCCGTCGCCGACGTGAAGAAGGGCGTCCCCACACTCGCATCCGTAATCTCAGTAGCGCCCACATCCAGCGCGGCCAGGCGCCGATAGGCCTCCCCCGGGCGCAGGTGGACGATTCCGCGAAGCACGCGGGCTCGGGCTGCGTACCGACTGGACGCAACGGCGCCCTGCGCCACGGCCAACATGTGCTTGAGGGTGGTGGTCGCAGCGGTCTCGAAATCCTTCGCCCCCCGCAGCGCGCTCATGAGCTGCGGCATCTCCTCGTGCATCCACTCGCCTCCGTCCGGTGCCATCCGAGAGTACCCGCCAAGGGCCGCATCGGAGGGGAGGCAGTGTAGCGGAGATGAAGAACGCGGAAGGAGCGGCCCCTCCTTCCGCGTTCCCGAACCTCGCTGACGGCTGGGCACCCGGTTTCCCGTGGCGCCGCGTCGGAATCCCATGCGTGATTCATGCCAGACACGCATTTCACGTCTTTTCAGGGGTTTGGCTCCGAAAGGGGCCTCCAGAGGCCCGAATCCGCGTCCAACTGGTACGCAGCCGCGTCCCAACGCGACGCAGATGGGACGTGTGAGGGGGGCTCGCTATGCTTGACGCCCCTTATGACGGATTTTTCTCGGCTTCCCACGCTGCCTGGGGTGGGGGCGACCATTGGTCCGTACGAGCTGCTCGAGGTGCTCGGGCAGGGGGGCATGGGCGTCGTCTACCGGGGGCAGCATCCGGAGACGGGCGAGGCGGTGGCGGTGAAGACGGTGCGCGCGGCCTCGGAGGTTCCGCTGGCCAGCATCCGTCGGGAAATCCATGCGTTGCGCCGGCTCCGGCATCCGGGCGTGGTGCGAATCGTCGCGGAGGGCGTGACGCGGGGGCTGCCCTGGTACGCCATGGAGCTGCTCCGGGGACAGACGCTGCGGCTGGCCACGCCCGCGCCGGGGACGGGAGCGCTGGACGGCGAGCGGCTGAAGACAACGCTCAACCTGACCCGGCGGCTGTGCTCGGCGCTGGCGTTCCTGCACGGCAACGGGCTGGTGCACCGGGATCTCAAACCGGACAACGTCTTCCTGCGTCCGGATGGGACGCCGGTGCTGGTGGACTTCGGCATCGCCGCGCGCTTCGGCGGCTCACGGGGGCGCGAGACGCTGGACGTGAGCGGCGTGGTGGTGGGCAGCGACACGTACATGGCGCCGGAGCAGCTCCGGGGCGACTACGTGGACGCGCGGGCGGACCTCTACGCCCTGGGCTGCATCCTCTATGAGCAGCTCACGGGACGGCCGCCCTTCGTCCCCGGCCGAGAGGGGCCGCTGCCCCATCAGCACCTGCACCTGACGCCCGTGCCGCCGGGCCTGCGCGTGGAGGGCGTGCCCGCGGCGCTGGACGCGTTGGTGTTGCGGCTGCTCGCCAAGCGCCCCCAGGAGCGGCCCGGGTACGCGGAGGACGTGTCGTCCGCGCTCGAGGCCCTGGGCGCGGAGCCTGGTGAGGAGGGCGCCGCCGCGGCGCCCCGGACGCCGGCCTATCTGTATCGGCCGGACCTGTCGGGACGCGGTGGTGAGCTGGGCCGGCTGCTGGCGGCGCTCGACGCGGCGTCGCGCGGACAGGGCGGCCGGGTCTTCCTCGGCGGAGAGAGCGGCGCGGGCAAGACGCGGCTGGCGCTGGAGCTGGCGGCGGAGGCGGGCTGGCGGCGCATGGCGGTGGTGACGGGCGAGTGCGTGGCCATGGGCGAGGGCGGCACGGATCTACACGCCGCGCCCCTCCAACCCCTGCGTCCGCTGCTGCTCGCGGTGGCGGACCGCTGCAACGAGCGCGGCGCGGCCGAGTCGGCGCGGCTGCTCGGCCCACGGGGCCGCGTGCTCGAGGCGTACGAGCCGTCCTTGTCGCAGCTGCCCGGTCAGCGCGAGCTGCCCGAGCCCCCTGCCCTGCCCGCGCAGGAGGCGCGCCTGCGCGTGTTGTCGGCGCTGCGCGACACGCTGTGCGCGCTGGCGGAGGCGCAGCCGCTGCTGCTGGTGCTGGATGACTTGCAGTGGGCGGACGAGCTGACGCTGAGCTTCCTGTTGGAGCTGGACGCGCGGCACCTGGCGAAGCGGCCGGTGTTGCTCGTGGGCACCTACCGGATGGACCAGATGGGGCAGGCCCTGCGCGAGGTGGTGGGCGCGTCCGACGCGGTGCGAGTCGAGGTGGGCCGGCTGGACGCGAGGAGCGCGGGGCAGATGGTGCGCGGCATGCTCGCGCTGCGCGAGGTGCCCGAGCCCTTCGTCGACGCGCTGGTGCACGAGACGAGCGGCAACCCCTTCTTCATCGCGGAGTACCTGCGCGCCGCCATCGACGCGGGCCTCCTCTTCCGCGCGCCGTCCGGCGAGTGGCTCTTCGAGGCGCAAGGCAGCGCCCGCGGCCGGCCCCTGCCCCTGCCCGGCAGCATCGCCGAGCTCATCGAGCGGCGCCTGTCGGACCTGGGCGAGCACGGGCGCGCGCTGGCGGAGGTCGCCTCGGTGCTGGGGCGAGAGCTGGATGAAGAGCTGCTGCTGTCCGCCGCCGCGCTGCCGGAGGGCGCGAGCGCGGAGGCCGTGGAGGAGCTGCGGCGTCGGCAGGTGCTGGAGGAGTCCGAAGGAGGCCGGCTGCGCTTCGTGCACGACAAGCTGCGCGAGGTGGCCTACGCGCGCATCGCCGACACGCGACGACGCGTGCTGCACCATCGCTGCGCGGAGCGACTGGAGACGCAAGGCGCGACTTCACCCTCGGGCCTGACGCCGCTGGCCGCGGGGCTCGCCCACCACTGGTCCCGCGCGGGAGTGCCCGAGCGGGCCAGCGGCTGGTTCGCGCGGGCGGCGGACGCGGCGCGCGCGGCGTATGCCAATGGTGACGCCATCTCCTTCTACGAGTCCGCGCTGCGCGAGGCCGCGGCGTCCTCGGGGAACGCGCATGCGTCCGGCCCGGACGCGCCCCAGGTGGCGCTGGATGTCGTCTGGGAATCGCTGGGTGAGGTGCTCGCGCTGACCGGACGACAGCAGGCCGCGCGTCAGGCCTTCCTCCACGCCCTGGCACGGATTGAGCAGACCCAGCGTGTCCGTCGCGCCAATGTGTTGCGGAAGGTGGGCAAGTCCTTGCAGACGCACCATCAGAACGAGGAAGCGCTGCGGGTGTATGCCCAGGCCCAGGCCGAGCTGGGTCCCATGCCCGACAGCGTCTCCTCCTTGCCCGGGCAGGTGGAGGCCGCGTGGTGGCACGAGTGGGTGCAGCTGCAGGGTGAGCGCATCACCGTGCACTACTGGCTGGCCCAGCTCGACGAGATGCGGGCCCTGGTGGAGGGAGTGCGTCCGGTGATGCGGGCCCACGGCACGCCGCTGCAGCGCGCGCGGTTCTTCAACTCGCTGGTGCAGATGCAACTGCGCAGCGAACGCTATCGAGCATCGACAGAGACCGTGGCCCACGCCCGGGCCTACGCGGAAGCGGCGCTGGAGTCCGAGGGGGAAGCGGAGCACGCGGGGGCCCGGTGCGTGGTCGCCATGGTGTTGCTCTTCCATGGCGCGCTGGATGAGGCACAGAGCTGGATGGAGGAGTCCCTGCGCGGAGCCGAGCGGCAGGGGGACGTGACGTTGCAGACGCGCTGCCTCACCTACCTCACCGTCATCCTCCGCTTGAGGGAGCGGGTGGCGGAGGCGAGCGAGGCGACGGAGCGCACGCTGGAGCTGGCGACTCGCTCCGGCATGTCGGACTACCTGGGCGCGGCGCACGCCACCCGGGCCTGGGTGGCCTCGCGCGCTCAGGACCTCGTCTCGGCGAGACAGGCCGCCACGGAGTCGCTGCGGCTGTGGCAGGCGCTCTCGCTCGTGTACCCCTTCCAATGGCTCGCGCGCTGGCCCCTGCTCGCCGTGGAGCTCTCGGAAGGGGCGCTGCCCCAGGCGTTGGAGCAGGCCCGGGCGATGCTCGAGGCCCACCAGCAGCGGCAGCCGGACGTGCTCACGCAGGGATTGACGCAGGCGTTGGCGCTGGCGGACGCGGGCCGGGAGGAGGAAGCGCGGAGCGCGCTCCTCCAGGCCTGTGAGTCGGCCCGGCGGCTCTGCTATCTGTAACTGGATTGACCGCAGGTGCTTCCTTCCACCCGCCAGGGCCTCGGGGCCCGTGGCCTTGTCTCCGAGGTGCGCATGGCAGGCCCGTATGTGTATTTCTTCTTCAAGCCCGAGCGCGTCACGCTGCTGGAGGGCTTCTCCACCCAGGTCACCGTGTGGGGCGTCCCGTCGCGCAGTCCCAACCTGCCCGAGAACGTGACCAGCAAGATGAACTTCCGCATCGAGGGCAGCGACGGCTCCATCGGCCTCTCCCAGCCGGCGCCGGACGTCCTCGAGATTTCCGGACTGGATGACAACATCAAGCCCGCCACCGTCATCGCCGCGCCCAAGAACAACGACACCGAGTTCCCCCGCATCGAGGCCCGCCTGGAGTGCTCGGTGGACCAGTCGGATTTGCTCATCTACGCGCCGGACGGGAACATCTACTGGCTCAAGCCCGAGGAGTGGCAGAAGGCCCAGAAGCTGTCCCCCAAGGACAAGAGCCTGACGGGAGATCTGGAAACGCTCCTGAAGAACGAGACGGTGGTCGCCAACCTCCCGGTGCCCGCCTACGTCGCGGCGCCCACGAGCACGGCGGCCGAGAACCTGTCCGACGCCGCCGAGCCCATCACCTGCTTCCTGCTCAACCTCAACAGCATCCTCTTGAGCTACAGCCCGGGCGCGAACCTGAAGGCCGGCGAGCAGGGCCCCGTCTACCGCAATCCCGACCCCCAGCCTTGATGCGCCCTTTCACCTTCGACACCAGCAGCGCGTCCCCCGGGACGTCCAAGCAGTTCCGCCAGGGGACCCACCGGGTGATGACACCCGAGCAGACGCTGGAGCGCGTGCAACGGTTCATGCCCGTCATGGGCATCACCCGCGTCGCCAACGTCACGGGGTTGGACACGATTGGCCTCCCGGTGGTGATGGTGACGCGGCCCAACGCGCGCTCGCTGGCGGTGTCGCAGGGAAAGGGCACGAGCCTCGCCGCGGCGAAGGCGTCCGGGCTGATGGAGTCGGTGGAGGCGTACCACGCCGAGCACGTCACCCTGCCCCTGAAGCTGGCCACGTACAACGAGCTGCGCTTCCGCGCGCCCGTGGTCGACGTGGACAGGCTGCCTCGCCTGTCGGTGAGCCTGTTCCATCCCAACTGGCGCACGCTCTGGGTGGAGGGCGTGGACCTGCTGGGTTCGGGCCCGCTGTGGCTGCCCTTCGACCTGGTGCACACGGACTTCACGCTGCCGCTGCCCACGGGGAGCGGCGCGTTCCTCATGAGCAGCAATGGGCTGGCCTCCGGCAACCACGTGCTCGAGGCGATGCTGCATGGGCTGTGTGAAGTGGTGGAGCGCGACGCGACGGCGCTCTGGCAGGTGCGTGGCGAGCAGGCGCAGGCCGGCACGCGACTGAAACTCGACTCGGTGGACGACGCCGGATGTCGCCACGTGCTGGACCTCTACGAGCGCGCGGGCATGGCCGTGGGCGTCTGGGAGACGACGAGCGACATCGGAGTGCCCTCGTTCAGCTGTTACATCGTCGACCGGGAGCCCGAGCCGCTGCGCCCCGTCGCGGTGGCGGGTGGCATGGGCTGTCATCCCTCGCGAGCGGTGGCCCTGCTGCGCGCCCTGACGGAGGCCGCGCAGAGTCGACTCACGCGCATCAGCGGGGCACGAGATGACCTGCACCGCAAGGCATACGAGGCCGCGCGCGAGGGCGTGACGGCGGAGCGACTGCGCAAGCGGCTGGCCGAGGAGCCCGCGGTGCGGGAGTTCCAACAAGCGCCCCATCACGACGCGGACACGTTCGAGGAGGACCTCGCGTGGGTGCTCGCGAAGGTGCGCTCGGTGGGCGCAAGCCAGGTGGTGGCGGTGGACCTGACGAAGCCGGAGCTGGGGCTGCCCGTCGTGCGGGTGGTGGTGCCGGGACTGGAGACGACGCACGAGGCGCCCGGATATCAGCCAGGCCCAAGGGCACGGCAGATGATGCGCGGAGACGCGCGATGAAGGTCTTCATCTTCACCGGCCCCACGCTGCGCGCCGAGGAGGCGAAGCTGGAGCTCGACGCGGTGTACCTGCCTCCCGCTCAGCAGGGCGATGTCTACCGCGCGGCGTGCGAGAAGCCGGTGGCCCTGGGCATCATCGACGGGTTCTTCGAGCACGTGCCGGCGGTCTGGCACAAGGAGCTCCTCTGGGCGATGTCAGAGGGCATCCACGTCTTCGGGGCCTCGAGCATGGGGGCGCTGCGGGCCGCGGAGCTGGCCACCTTCGGAATGGAGGGCGTGGGCTCCGTCTTCGAGGACTTCCGTCAAGGCGTGCTGGAGGACGATGACGAGGTCGCGGTGGCGCACGCGAGCGCCGAGCATGATTGGCGCCCCTTGTCCGAGGCGATGGTCAACATCCGCGCCACGCTCGCGGCGGCGCAGGCAGCGGGTGCGGTGAGCGAGCCTGTTCGCGCCTCGCTCGAGCAGCGCGCCAAGGCGCTCTTCTACGTGGAGCGCGCGTGGCCGAAGCTGCTGTCCGGATTTCCCCGCGCGGAAGTGGAGGCGCTGGAGGCCTGGCTGCCGAAGGGGCGCGTGGATGTGAAGCGCGCGGACGCGGTGGCGATGCTGCGCATGATTCGCGCGCGCGTGGAGGCGGGCCTTTCGCCCAAGGAGACCCGCTTCCCCTTCCAGCACACGGATGCGTGGGAGGAGGCGCGACGGCGCGCTGCGCGGCAGCCGCTTCGACAGACGGCACGCGCCTCGGATGGCGTGGGAATCGAGGCGCTCCTCGATGAGCTTCGCCTGCGCGGAGAGCTGAAGGACGCGCGACGGGCGAGCATGGCGCGAGCGCTCGCGGTGGAGGAGGCAAGACGGCTGGGGCGCGTCCCGGATGCAGGGGAGCTGCACGCGACGAAGGAGGCGCTGAGCCACGAGCGGCACCTCACGCCGGAGTCCTTCGAGCGGTGGAAGACGGAGCAGCACGTGGACGACGTCGCCCGCCTGCTGCGGGACGAGTCCCATGTGCGCTGGGTGGAGGCGCTCATGGAGCCGGATGTCTTGCGGCACCTCGCCGACCACCTGCGACTGACGGGCGAGTACGCCACCCTGCTGGAACGCGCGCGCGACAAGGAGCAGGTGCTCGACGCGGCGGGGCTTTCACTGCCCAAGCTGGAGGACGCGGGCATCACCGAGGGCGCGCTGTGGGCCTGGTACTTCGAGGAGAACCAGGGGCGCATGGTGCCCGCGCAGTTGGAGCAGGCCGCGCGCGACGAGGGCTTCGCCGACGTGGCCTCCATGCGCAGGGCCGCGCTGCGTGAGCTTTGCTACGTCCTCACGAAGGCGGGCGCCGCGGCCTGAGAGGGATTGGACCTCCCCCCGCAAATTTTGCATGACCGGGTTCACCCAAAGCCCGTGCTAGACCCCGCGCGCGCTCGGCGGCGCGAGGGGTTTGACACAGGGGGAACATCCGATGGACGCACCCGAGGAGCAGCGCGAACCACGCAGGCCCGACTTCCTCAAACAGTGGGGGCAGATGCTGGTGGGGACCCCCATCGTCGCCATCCTGCTCATCGCCTGGCAGGACCCGCTCGTCGTCTTCGGCCACGAGCTGGCTCCTCCAGTGAAGAGCGTCCTGAGCCTCCTGCTGGTCGTCCTGGTGGCGGTGGCCTGTACCGAGGTCATCCTGCGCCTCATCGCGGTGTGGCGCGACAACCGCGCGGACGAGAATCTCACCATGATGGTCCGAGTGCTTGCATCGAAGTACTCGATGGAGGGCGCGGACCCGGAGAGGCCCATGGCCATCTGCGTCCTCGAACACCTGAAAGCGCATCACGACTTCGGCACGGTGGAATGCCCCGATTGCGGCGGGGAGGGGTGCAAGCACTGTGGCCTCACAGGGGTCCATCTCGATTACACCGAGGGCCCCTGCGGCACCGACTGCCCCCTCCGCCCCGTCGTCCCCTCCTGACGCGCTCCGTCGCCGGCTACTTCCGCGGAGCGCTCGCCCGACGCGCGACCTTCTTCCGCGCATCCATCGAGGGCTTCTTCACCTCCACCACCGAGCCCTCCGAGGGCACCGGCTGCAGGACGAAGACCCGGTCCAACCGTCGACTGCCGCGCTCGACGGGCGCGCTCAGGTCGTAGTCGAAGTCATACGCCGCCACCACGCGCAGGCCCGCGTTGCGGAACAACCGGTTCGCCTGCGCCGCGTCGTACGTCCGGAAGAACCAGGTCGTCTCGATGAGCCAGTCCTTCCCCGGCCCGGTGATGCGCAGCCGGTTGCGCATGGGCGAGCGGCGGGCGCGCCGGTCCGGCAGGCCCTCGTGCGTGTTGCAGACGACCTTGTCCTTGCCCACCTTCCCCAGCCAGCGCTCGTGCTCGGCCGTGTTCCGCGCGTAGTCGGTGAGGTGGAAGCCCAGCACGTAGAGCCCCTGGGGCTTGAGCAGCCGCCGCGTCCCCTTCAGGTGCGCCAGCGCCGCCGCCTCGCTGTCCAGGTAGCGGAAGGTGGAGACCAGGTTGTGGGCGACGTCCACCTTGCCCTCCAGCGAGGGCTCGAAGAACTCCTCCATGCGCGACACGGAGAGCTTCACCTGACGGCGGCGCGCGGGCGTCAGCCGCTTGCGCGCATGCGCGAGCATCGCCTCCGAGATGTCGTAACCGGTGACCTTCAGTCCCCGGCTCGTGGCCTCGGCCACCAGGCGACCGGCGCCGCACGCGGGCTCCAGCCACTGCTTGCCCCCCGTGCCGTGCCGTTCGCTCAGCGCCTGGAGGAAGTCCACCTCACGCACGGTGTCGGTGCCGAAGATGGCTTCGTAATACTCGGGGTGCTCGTACCAGTCAGTGCGTTTTTCCATGGGAGGCGTGCCCGCTCGGGCGCGCGCATCCTCCGGTCCTCCGGCTCGAAAGCCAAGTCAAAGCGTGCCTCGCCCTCACGCGGGCTCGTGCGTGGGTGACACCAGCGACGAGCGCTCCGACATCGCCTCGCGCAGGCGCCCCCCGAACATCCGGCGCAGGAGCACCATGCCCAGCGGCAGCGGCAGCCACAGCGTGTACCCGCGCAGCAACATCACCGCGGTGAGCCCCACCTCCACCGGCACGCCCAGCGACGACAGCGTCCCCACCGCGGTGGCCTCGAACGTGCCCACGCCTCCGGGGATGATGCTCAGGGTCATCACCAGCGTCGCCAGCATGAACGCGGCGAACACGGCGGCGAAGTCCACCGGGTGCCCCACCGCCTGGAACATGCACGACAAGGTGAGCGCATCCAGCGCGAAGGTCGCGAGCTGGAACGCGCTCGCTCGGACCAACAGCCATGTGTCCCGCACCAGCGCGGGCGACACCTGGGAGATGGACTCGAGCAGCGAGGTGAGCCCCGGGATGCGACGTGCCCAGCGCGGCGGCTGCCACCCACCATGCCGCGTCAGCCAGAGGATGCCGAACGGCACCGCGCACGCGAGCACCGCGAAGGCCGTGGCCAGTCCGAGGAGGGCCGCGTGCAACGACGCGCGATACCAGAGGATGAAGATGGACACCGCCACGGCCACCGCGTGCGCCAGGTAGAAGGACACCATGTCGACCAGCAGCGCGCCCGTGGCCACCCGGGGCGGCGCGCCCTCCCGCTGCAGCCCCTTCATCACCACCACCGAGCCGCCGATGCCCGCGGTGGGCACGAGCTGGTCGAACGAGAGCTTCATCAAGGCCAGGCTCGCGGTGCGCAGCCAGGGCGCCTTCACGCCCTCCACCTCCAGCACCACCCGCCAGCATCCCGCCATCGTCAGGTACGAGAGGAACTGGAGCGCCACGCCCACCAGCAGCCACTCCGGCCTCGCGCGCTGGAGCATCTGGGCGAACTGCTTCTCCTCCCCGAAGCGCAGCACCACGAACACCGTGAAGGCGACCAGCAGCACCACGCCCGGCAACCAGCCCCACACGTTGTGTCGGCGAGAGGCGGGCTCCGACGGGGCGCGCGCGGAGCCGTCACCCGACATGGAGGCGTCCTCGTGCATGCGCGCGCACCAGCCCGCCCTAGTGAGCGGAGGCCTCCGTCGCGTCTTCCCGACGGGCCTCCGCGGCCGTCAGCAGCCGCGCGGCCATGCGCATGAAGTCGGCCTCGGTGATGATGCCCACCAGCCTGCGCTCGCGGTCCACCACGGGCAGACAGCCGAAGCGATGGTCCAGGAGCTTGTAGATGGCCTCTCGCACCGGCAGGTCCGGCCGCACCATCTCCACATCCCGTGACATGAGCCGGGTGACGGAGATGGGCTCGTGGCCGGCAGCCGCGAGCTGCCGCGACAGCGCGCGGAGCAGGTCGCGATGGCTCACCATCCCCACCAGCCGGCCGTCGCGCACCACGGGCAGGTGGCGGATGTGATGGAGCTTCAACAGGTCGTCCACTCGGACCAGGTCATCGGTCTCGTCCAGCGTGACGACATCCCGGGTCATCAGGTCGCCCACGGTGAGCATGACGCGTCCGCCTCCCCGTCGGTCCACGAGCTGCCGCACACCTCGCGTTTCTCGGGCCGACTATTCCCGAGGGTGCACCCTCGCCCCCGTTCGCGCAGCGACAGGGCGGACAGACGGGCAAGGGGCCGGCGCTGTCTCACCCTCGGGCCCGACGCTCGAAACCGGAAGTGTCAACCACGAGCGCCCGGCAGGTTGCTCACCTGGCGCTCCCGCGGCTTCCACACCGGCGACGGACATCACACCTCCGTCGCGTGGCGCCCAAGGCCTCCTGCTTGAATTCACATCCACCCTGGCGCGTCACCAGGACAGTGGAACAGCGGCAAGGCCGCCTCTGCTGGAGACACCCGCAATGGCTCTCATCCTTCTCGTCGACGATGACTCCACCCTGCTCGAGATCTACACCGAGGCCCTCCGGGGTGAGGGCTGGGAGGTGGCCTCGGCCCGCGACGGCGAGATGGCCCTCGCGCTGGCGCAGGCGCTGCCCCCGGACCTCATCCTCACCGACGTGTCGATGCCGGGGATGAACGGCCTGGAGCTGTGCCGGCACCTGCGCGCCGACGAGACGCTGTGCCACGTCCCGCGCATCGTCCACAGCAGCATGGAGCGGCTCGCGAGCCTCTCGGGCGACGTCTTCCTGAGGAAGTCCGGGGACCTCACCGAGCTGCTCGCCTGCATCACCCGGTGCCTGTCGCGGGGCTCGCTCGCGCCCACCATGCCGGCGGCGGCGGCGTGAGCGGCCACTCCACCTCGAACACCCCCTCGAGCCTCCTCGACGACAGGGAGGCTCGAGGACCTCAGTGCGCCGGGTGGCCCACCAGCCGCGCCAGCGCGAACATGAGCGCCAGGCCCACGAAGAGCGCCAACACGTTGCGTCCCGGCTGGTCCTTGCCGTGGCGGTGCACGTGCGGCAGCAGGTCCGACACGGCGATGTACAGGAACGTGCCCGCGGAGAACGCGAGCGCCTTGGGCGCCATGCTCTCGAAGCGCAGCACCGCGTCGAAGCCGAGTAGATGAGCGCGCCCGCGGGCACCATCAGCCCGTACAGCGTGGAGAGCAGCAGGATGGAGCCCTTCGAGCGACCCTCCGTCTTCAGGATGGACGCGAGCGACAGCGCCGAGGGCACCTTGTGCGCGACAATCGCGATGAGCGCCATCAACCCCACGCCCTCCTCCACCGCCGAGCCCAGCGCGATTCCGTCGAACAGCGTGTGCGTGGACAGGCCGAGGAACGCGGTGAGCCCCAGCACCTGACCGGGCTCCGTGTGGCGGCCGTGGCCGGACATGTGGTCGCCGGGCAGGTCCTCCCCCGCATGCGCCACCAGGTAGCGCTCCAGCACCAACAAGAAGACGAAGCCCCCGGGCACCAGCGCGAAGGCCCACCAGCCTCCGCCCTCGTACGCCTCCGGGAGCATGTGGAAGAACGCCGCGCCCAACATCACGCCGGCGGCGAAGGCCAGGAAGCGGACCAACTGCGTCTGCTGCTGGTTCCACAGCACCACCAGCGCGCCCAACAGCGCGCCGATGACGACGATGAGTGAGTAGAGGGCCACCGTGGCCAGGACCGACATGGGGCGCGCACCCTACAACAAATCCGTCACGTCAGTAGTAGCGCCTCACCACCAACAGCCCGACCCGTCCCGGCTTCACGTCCACCGTGTGCTCCGACACCCTCCCGCCCCCCTCCACCCGCACCACGTGGCTCCCCGCCGACACCCGGAAGCGCGCCACCTGGAACTCCGCAGGCAGGGAAAGCCAGGAACGCAGGTCCGCCGCGTTGCCGGCGTTGAGGATGAGGAAGGCCAGCGCGCCCAGCTCCTCGCTCTTGGTCGCCGCGCCCACGCCCGCCGCCAGGCCCGCCTTCACGGCCACGCCGGCAATCTGCTTCGCCAGCATCCCGCCGATGCGCGTGTCCAGGTGCAGCCGCGCCACGTCCGCCATGGACGTCACCGTGACGGCGCGCACATGCTGCTCGCCCAGCGTCACGCCCACCTGCGGCGCGCTGCCCCGGTCCCGGTAGACGGGCACCTCGATGAGGTTGCCGCCGTTGACGTCGCGCGACGCGGGCTGCTTCTCCGGGGAGAGCCCCGCCTCCACGACGACGACGATCTGGGCCTCGTCCCGCGCCAGCGGAGGGTGCTCGACGCCCGGGTACTTCGCCTTCAGCTCCTCGTAGAGCTGGTCGCGTCCGGTGTACTTCGCCAGCCGGAGCAGCGGCTCCGCCAGCTCCCCCAGCCGGGGCTCCAGCTCGTACGCCTTCGCATAGTCGATGTAGGCCGCGTCCCAGTCGCGCTGGTCCTCGCGGATGACGCCGCCCAGGTAGCGGGCGATGGCGAGCTGCTGGTAGGGCTTCTTCTCCTCGACGACCATCTTCTGGAGGCGCTCGTTGACCTGGCGCACCTCCACCATGGCCGCCTCGTCGTCACCCAGCTCCGCGTAGTTGAGCGCCTGGACGACGGAGATCATCAGCTTCTCGAAGTCCTCGCCGCGGTAGGCGCGCTGGCGCTCGTTCGTCACCAGCGCCCCGGCCTCCTCGCTGACGGAGACGGCGTCGAGCTGCGCGCTGAGCTTCTCGGCCTGCTCCAGCACCGCGTTGCTCTCCGCCCACTTGCGGGCCGAGTGCAGCACCATCCCCTTGTCCAAGAGGATGAGCAGCGTGTCCTTCGCCGAGCCGTCCTTGGCCAGGGCCTCCAGTTCGGCCAGGGCGTCGTTGTAGCGCCCCGATTGATACGACTCACGGACGCCGCGCGTGCGGGACACGTAGTCCCCCGCGCAGCCGGACAACAGCAGCGCGCTCACCAGCGCGAGCGCGCCCCAACCACGGGGGCGCGCCGGAGGGTGGTGGAGAGGAATCATGAGCAGTCGAGCCTTCACCACGAGCCGGCGGCCACCGTCGACGGAGCTACCAGCTCACGCCGCGCTTCTCGAACTTCTTGCGGATCTGCTTCTCGTCCGTCCACTCGATGAGACCGGTGCGCACGTTGCTGAGCTTCGCGGTCATCTTGTAGTACACGAGCTTGTCGCGGCCGACCTCCTGGATGATGGAGGCCAGGTCGCCCGACATCAGGAAGTCCACGGACACCTGCTGCCCGGGGCCCTTCGCCGCGTTCGGATTCACGTAGCCGGACTGCTGGTACTCGTACTCCTCCGCGATGTCCTGGCGCGCGGCCTGGTCCACCATGGCGAAGCGGCCCGTCTGCGCGAGCGCCGTCTGGATCTTGTCCCCCAGGGAGCGCATGTCGATGTGCTCGGAGGTGCTGTTCTTCAGCTTGCCCACGAGGACGATGGGCAGCGAGCCGTCCGGCCGGGGCGTGGAGAAGCGCGGCGAGGAGGCCAGCGACTCCGCCATCTTCTTGGCGATGAGCTGCAGGTCGTTCTCGTTGAACTGGTCCGACAGCATCTCGATTTCGTTCGGGTCCTCGTACGTGCCACGCGTGAAGGCACGCGGGCCACCACACGCGGCGAGCGAGGCGACGAGGCTGGCGGACAAGAGCAGGCGATGAATCTTCATGGTGCGGTGACTCCTAGTTCCATTCGCATTCGAAGCGGCTGCCTTCGAAGTTCCACTTGTAGGCGAGCACCGCGTCGCGACGGTAGCCGGCCGTCAGGCGACACTGGCTCATCAGCGAGGCGCGCGGATAGTCGAAGGTGTACGTCTGCGCCTTCGAGCGCTCCTGCGCGTTGAGCTGGGAGGGATGGGTGAGCGTGGGGCTGGCGCTGGCGGCCACCATCACCGAGTGCTTGCCGTACGTCTTCAGGGGCACGCGGCCGGCCAGCTGCACCCGGCGCACGGTGCGCGCCACCAGGATGTCGCTGCGGTCCACGTTCATCTCGTGGCGGTTGCGGCGCTGCAGCAGCTCCGAGATGTTCGCCGTGAAGACGCGGGTGAGGTCCCCGTCCTCCACGAAGAAGTAGAGGAACGCCTCGCGCGCCACGCGGCTCTCCCCCGTGAAGTCCAGGGTGATGAGCAGCTCCAGCTCCCGGTTGGGCGTGATGCCGTGGCGCGACACCGCCGCCAGCACCTTCTTGTCCACGCCCGCCTTCTTCAGCTTGATGAGCCCGTCCGCGCTCGCGTCACACGCGCAGCGGCGCTCTTCAATCATCTTCACCAGGTCCGCCGGCTCGAAGCCCGCCTGGGACAGCTTGGTCAGCTCCTCGTCCGTCAGGGGCAGCTGGTCCGAGCGCTCGTAGATGCGCGGCAGGTTGTTCGGGTCCCACTGGATGATGTTGTAGGTCTGCACGTTCCCTTCGGGGAACGGCAGGGCGATTCGAGGGCTTCCATTCGCCGTGGACAGGCTGACGGGCGACTGGCTCGCCGCCAGCGCCAGGGTCGCCGCGAGGACTTGGGCAATCATGTCGGGACCTCCCCCTCTAGAAGCGATAACCCACGGCCATGCCCAACCGGTGCGTCACGCCGCCACCGCCGATGGGAATGTCCGGAGTGTAGAACAACCCGAGCGACACCCGGTCGCGCGAGCCCATGAGCACCTCCGCGCCCACCTGGGGCGAGATGCCGAAGTGCAGCTCCTCCTTGCTGCCCCGCCCGCTGCCGGACGCGTCGTCCACGTAGTCGGGCGTGTAGATGGCGCCCGCCTTCAGGCCCAGCGAGAACACCAGCGGCCAGCCCCAGCTGCGGAAGCGCGGGCCCACCATGACGTTGGTGCGGCCGCCGTCGAAGACGTAGGTGACGTTGGCGTCCAGCGCGAACCAGTCCGCGCCCCACCAGGACACCGTGGCGCCGACATAGAGCGGGGGGCCTTCGGGCGCGTCCCGGGGAGGCTCCTCGGCGTTGACGGCCGCGCCCCACTCGAGCTGGAACGACACGCCCGTGCTGCTCGAACCCGAGTAGCCGCCCTTGCCATATTCGGATTCCTCGGGCCCATCCGTGCGGCCACGTTCCTGCGCGGCCGCGGTCAACGGCGCCGCCACGGCCAGCGACAGGAGGGCTCCGCACAACCTGGAATGACGCTTCATCTCGAAGACTCCCACATGCGGTAGGTGCGAAAATTCCACTGCGTCCGACGTCCGGCCCCCGCCAATATTCAAAACACCGCTCGGGCTGGCAAGCGCACCTTGGGCCCGGGCCGTTCTCTCAGGAAGCGCGAGGCCCCGGAGGGGTGGCGTCCTGGGGAGCGTCCGGCTGGGGGTCGACCTGCACGGGGGGCGCCTGCCGGGACTCGGTGCGGGTGAAGGGCAGCCACTGGGGGTGGGCCCTGAGGAAGATGACCAGCTTCTCGCGGACCAGGGCGCGCAGCTCGAAGAGGCGGTCCGGGTTGGCGGCGCTGACGAGCGCGCGGATGGTGAGCGTGCGGTCCTGGGCCTCCAGGACGACCACCGTCTGCACGCGGCCGTCCCAGAGGGCCTTGGCCTCGTTGTCGAGGATGCGCTTGAGCTCCCCGCGCAGCGCGTCCACGTCCGTGGAGTAGTCCACCTGGAGGGTGACGGCGCCGAGCAGCTCGGGGCTGACCTTGCTCCAGTTCTGGAAGGGCTTGTCCAGGAAGTAGGTGATGGGGATGACCATGCGGCGCTGGTCCCAGACGCGCAGCACCACATACGTGAGGGTGATCTCCTCCACGGTGCCGAACTCGGTCTCCACCACCACCTGGTCGCCGATGCGCACCGGCTGGGTGATGGACAGCTGGATGCCGGCCAGCAGCGTGGCGATGGACTTCTGCGCGGCCAGACCAATCACGATGCCGGCGATACCGGCCGAGGCCAGCAGCGACACGCCGACGTTGCGCACCACCTCGAACTGCATCAGCAGCAGGGCCGCGGCCACCACGTACGTCGCCGCCTCGAAGACGGCGCGCAGCACGGCGAACTGGGTGCGCAGCGAGCGCGCCCGGGCCGGGTCGCGGCTCTCGGAGTTGACCCGGTTCTGGATGAAGTCCGCGAACACCCGCAGGAAGCGCAGGATGAACCACGCCACCGCGACGATGATGAGCGAGTAGCTCACCCGGTTGAACACCGTCTGCGTGGGGCGCGGCAGCAGCAGGAAGGACGTGCCCACCGCCAGCAGCACCGCGAAGAACGGCAGCCGCAAGGGCCCCTTCCCCGCCACCACCAGCTGGTCGTCCAGTTCGATGCTCGTCCAGCGCGCGAGCCGCAGGCCGAACGCCAGCGACACCTTCTCCAGGAGCAGCGACAGCCCCACCGACGCGAGCAGCACCACCAGGAGGCCCAGCCACTGCCACGGCTCCAGCCCCAGCACCGTGCCGGAGAAGAAGAACGGCGGCAGCCACTCCGCCACGCGGGGGCCGTACGCCTCGAAGAGGGGGTCCACCAGCCGGACGGTGGACTCACTGAAGACCCAGAGCAGCGCGCCGTCCTGCGTCACGCGCTGGAGCCGGACGCTCACGTTGGCCCCGTCCAGGGGGATGGTGCCCACCAGGTCGAAGCGGGGGTCGGCCGGGTCGCCCTCGGGGGCCTTGGAGAGCGCCGACAGGTCGATGGAGAGCTTGCGGTCCAGCACGAACTTGAGCCGGCGGGCCAGTTGGGCGCCGCGCTCGGGCTGCTGGGCCTTGGGGATGAAGTCCAGGTCCAGGTAGTGGGCCGCGGAGGCGTAGTCCCCCCGGTGCGCGGCGGACAGGAAGCCCTGCGCCGTGGCATGGGGCGTCTGGCGGTCCATCGCCGCGGAGGGTGGCGGCAGACCCGAGTTGAGCGCCTGGGCGGGCAGCGCCCCGAGGACGAGTCCCATCACGAGGAGGGCCATCCAGGCCCTTCCGTCTGTGTGCATCATGCGGCCCTCCTTACTCCTTTTCGGCCCCTTTGCCGGAAGAAGTCGGGGCCTGGCCCCCTGGCGGAGGGGCGCCGAGGGGGACGTCGGGGACACCACCCCTCTCACCCCGTGGGAAAGGCGTTGGTGCGCCGGCTGGGGGTAGGATAGAAACGGCGCCCAAGGAAGGTCGACGTGTCCGAGAAGCGAAGAATCCTCCTGATTGACGACAGCGAAATCACGCTCGCCATGGAGAAGGCCGTGCTGGAAGCGCGCGGCTACGAGGTCGTCGCCACCTCCACGCTGATGGAGTTCGAGAAGACGCTCCAGGCCTGGCGCCCGGACCTCATCCTCACGGACATCCACATGCCCGAGGCCAAGGGCACCGACATCTGTCGCACCCTGAAGAACGAGTACGGCACCCAGGACATCCCCATCGTCCTGTTCTCCAGCCTCCCGGACGTGGAGCTGTCCAAGCTGGCCGAGCAGGTGGGCGCCGACGGCTTCCTCTCCAAGGAGAACGGGCTGGAGGCCATGGGCGAGAAGATCGACGAGCTGGTGCAGAGCATCCTCTGGTGATTCGCATGCCGCGCCCCGTCCTGGTCGCCGCCCTCTGGGGCCTGGTGCTGGTGCTCGGAGGCTGCAGGCGCACGGACCCCGCTCCCCGCCCGCCCGAGACACCCGAGGCGGGCGCGTCCCCCACGGCCGCGGCCTCCTCGCCGGGCGCCATCCTCTTCGTCTCCGCGGACACGCAGGGCTACCTGGGCCCGTGTGGCTGCAGTGAGAACATGCGCGGTGGCATCGCCCGCGCGGCCTTCCAGGTGAGCGAGGCCCGCCGGGGCGCGCTGCCCGTGCACTATGTGGACGGCGGCAACAGCCTCTTCGGGGAGAAGACGCTCAAGCCCGGGCAGGTGCCGCAGGAGGAGCTGAAGGCGAAGGCGCTCGCGGACGCCATGCGGATGATGGGGCTGTCGGTGCGCGCCACCGGCCCGCTGGACGACACGCGCGGCGCGGCCTTCCGTCAGGGATTGGGGCTGCCCGAGGTGGCGGACGGCGCGGTGAAGCTCCTGCCCGCGGGTCCTCGCAAGGTGGGCGTGGTGGCGGCGGACTCGCCGGAGCAGTTGGTGGCGGCGAGCGCGAAGGCCCGCTCGGACGGCGCGGACTTCGTGCTGGGGTTGTTGGATGCGCCGTTGGAGGAGGCGCAGAAGGCGGCGGAGCTGCCGGGGCTCGCGGTGGATGTGCTGGTGGCCACCCGCTCCGCGTCCGAGCTGAGCGGCGAGCAGAACCGGCTGGTGAAGGCCACGGTCCCCGTGGTCGCGCCGCAGAGCAAGGGCCGCTCGCTGGTGCGCGTGGACCTGAGCTACGCGAAGGCGCCCGGGAGCTTCTCGCTCCAGAAGGGACAGGCCGACCTGGAGCGCGAGGTGGCCGCGCTGGAGCAGCGCACGGCGCTGTTGGACAAGGAGATCAACCTCCCGGGCATCGACCCGAAGCTCAAGGCGCTCAAGCAGGGCAAGCGCGACGAGCTGGTGGCGCGCAAGCAGGCGCTGGTGTCGGCGCCGCCCGCCGCGTCGCCCGACGTCAATGGCTTCACGGTGCGCTTCGTGCCGCTGGAGTCGGGGCTGCCGTCGCTGCCGGACGCGCAGGCGCTGGTGGCGCGCTACGACTCGGAGGTGGGCAAGCTGAACCTCGCGTGGGCGAAGGAGCACGGCCAGGACTGCCCCGCTCCCGCGAAGGGACAGGCGGGCTTCGTGGGCAACGAGCCGTGTCGCTCGTGCCACGAGGAGAGCTTCCCCGTCTGGGAGAAGTCCAAGCACCACCACGCGTGGGAGACGCTGGAGGAGGTGGGCAAGCAGCACCACCTCAACTGCGTGGGCTGTCACGTGACGGGCTGGGAGCAGCCGGGCGGTGTGTGTCGGTTGGACAAGGTGGCGGGGCGCGAGGACGTGGGCTGCGAGAGCTGCCATGGCCCTGGCTCCGTGCACTCGGAGGAGCCGAGCGCGGACAACATCATCGCGTCGCCTGGTGAAGCGCTGTGCGTCACCTGCCACAACCCGGAGAACTCGCCGCACTTCGACTTCGCGACGTACCTGCCGCGAATCCTGGGACCGGGTCACGGGAAGCCCCTGGACGCCGCGTCACCCGACAAGCCGGCGGACGAGCGGAAACCCGCGAAGCCGTAAACCCGCAGCGTTTGCCTGGCAGGCCGCACCCACGGTGGGTGCTTCATTCGGCCATACCGGGCGACTCGTTGTTTGACTGTCAAGAAAAAGGGCGAATACTTGGGGCTTCGCCTGCTTCTGGGCGCACTCTTCTTGCGACCGCATGCTGCCCTTCTGCCTCCTCGTGCTGAACCTGGCCTCGCTTCCCGCCTCGCCGGGAGTGCCGCCACCCATGCCGCCGCCTCCCGCCGGCATGCGCGTGCTCGCCGCGAGCGAGACGCCGGCGCCCGCCGCGGCTGAGCTGAAGCCCGCGCCCGCGACGGCCACCACCATCGCTCCCACCGCGCAGGCGAGCATGCCAGACAGCGGCACGGCCACGCGCCCCACCGGGCTGGCGACCGAGCCGTCGCGCGCAGGCACGGCCGATTCAGCGAAGGGCGCAAAGGTCGAGGGCGCATCGCCGTCGAGCGGCTCGCCTTCCGCGACGACGGTGGCAAAGGGCACGAAGGTTGAGAGTATCTCGCCCTCCACGGGCTCGTCTTCCGCGACGGCGGCGACGGGCACGAAGGCCGAGGGTGTCTCGCCCTCCACGGGCTCGCCTTCCGCGACGGCGGCGACGGGCACGAAAGCCGAGGTCGCCTCGCCTTCTACAGGTTCGACCTCGGCGACGACCGTGGCGAAGGGCACGAAGGTCGAGGGCGCATCGAACGTTGTCGCGCCTCCCGCCGCGGGCACCGCCGACACGGCGAAGGACGTGAAGGCCGAGGGCACCTCGGGCACGGACATGGCGAGCAAGCAGGAGCCGGTGGCTCCCGCGACCGACGCAGCGCCGGGGGATGACGAGGCCGACGAAGCGCGCGCCCTCGCAGGCGCTCCTGACGACGCGGACGAGGAGCCCGAGGCCACTCGCGAGGTCGTCGAGTCCGAGTCCGCGGAGCTGGAGGAGATGCGCGCGCTGGAGAGCGTGACGCTGGACCCCACCGCGAAGCCGAGCGCCGAGGTGATGCAGTCGCTGCGACGCCTGGGCCTCGCCAACCCGCTGCGCATGCGCATGCTGGACGCGCTCGAGGAGCCCACCTTCCGCGAGGACGACTCTCCCGAGCAGCTCCCGCTCATCACCAACCTGGCCACATTCGACGTCCGCAGCATCCAGGACCGCTACGACATCCCGGTGGAGATGCAGCCCCTGGTCGCGCAGTACATCCAGTTCTTCCAGGGGCCCGGCCGCCGCTGGTTCCGCAAGTGGATGTCCCGCTCCGCGCGCTACCTGCCGGTGATGCAGCCCATCCTCGAGAAGCACGGCATGCCGCTCGACACCGTGTACCTGGCGATGATCGAGAGCGGCTTCTCCGCGCACGCCTACTCATGGGCGCACGCCTCCGGGCCGTGGCAGTTCATCTCCAGCACGGGCAAGCAGTACGGCCTCAAGCAGGACTTCTGGGTGGACGAGCGCAGGGACCCCCTCAAGGCGACCCACGCCGCGGCCACCTATCTCAAGGACCTCTACCGGGAGCTGGGCCACTGGTATCTGGCATGGGCCGGCTACAACACGGGCTCCGGTCGCGTGCGGCGCATGATTGACCGCCACGGCACGCGCGACTTCTGGGCGCTCTCCGAGGAGAAGGGCCTGGCGAAGGAGACCAAGCACTACGTGCCCAAGCTCATCGCCGCCGCGCTCGTCGCGAAGAACCCGTCCGCGTTCGGCTTCTCCGACGAGGAGTTCGACTACGAGCAGCCCCTGGAGTTCGACGAGGTGGAGCTCACCGACGCCACGGACCTGGACGTGGTGGCCCGCGCGGCGGGCGTGAACATCCAGGACGTGCAGGACCTGAATCCGGAGCTCAAGCGCTGGTGCACGCCGCCCGCGAGCACGAAGCACCCCTACAAGCTGCGGCTGCCCAAGGGCGCGGGCCCCCGGTTCGTCGAGGGGTTCAAGCGCATCTCCCCCGCGGAGCGGCTGACCTTCCGCGTGCACAAGGTGAAGCGCGGCGACACGCTGTCGCAAATCGCGGAGCGCTACGGCACGGCCTCCGAGGCCATCCTCCAGATGAACCGGCTCAAGAGCGCGCGCACGCTGAAGCTCGGCGCGGACCTGGTCATCCCCATCCCCGCGAGCAAGGCCGCCGGAGCCTCGGGCGGCGCCATCGCGAGCAAGGTGGCCCAGGCCCGCCGCAGCGGCGTCGTGGCCCACCGCCCCGAGGACGAGGTGCCGGCCGGCACACCCAAGGGCCCCGTGGCCGCGGGCCCCGTGAAGACGGAGACGCTCAACGGCCGCACGCGCGTGACGTACGGCGTGCAGTCCGGCGACAGCCTCTGGGTCATCGCCACCAAGTTCAACGTGTCGGTGGATGACTTGAAGAAGTGGAACAACCTGCGCCGGCGCAACCCGACGCTGCAGGTCGGCTCGCTCGTGTACGTGTGGCCCCAGGGCACGGCGCAGGTGCAGGAGCGCGCGGGCACCGTCGTGGTGGCCAGGCAGGTCGCGTCGAACGCGGGCAAGCCCGTGAGCGGCGGCAAGGTGCACGCGCTGGCCGAGGGCGAGACGCTCTGGTCCGTCGCGCAGCGCTACGGCGTCAGCGTCCAGGACATCATGCGGTGGAACAACATCAAGGACCACCGCACCATCCCCACGGGCAAGGTCCTCTCGCTGAGCGCGCCGTGAGCGCCTTCTCGACAGGGGCCTTCCGGACATGATGACGCCGGGCGAGTGAATTGCATCGGGTGGGCGCATGACTTCGCCCATTTCGCGGAACGGCGCGCTCACCCACCCCTTCCCGCCCGACACCGACCCGCTCCTCGCTCCGAGCAGCCTCGGGACACACCTTTCCCGGGCCTCCGGCAACATCGTGGAGCCAGCGCCACGGCAGGTCTCCAGCATCCCGGTAACGCGACGTCCGTCCCACGGAATCGGAACGTCTCAAATCGAAGACACGTCCGTGCGGGCCGGCGGCTCGCGCGTGGACCTCACCGGGTCCACTTCACGCCAGGGCCTCCCTCCGGACCCAGTCACCCGCGCCACCCCGTGGTTGGGCGGACACGCGCACCCGGCGGCGGTCAGCGCGCCAGATGCCAACTCGCGAACAGTCGCTTCCGTCGAACCGAGGCCCACGCTCTCCGCGAGCCCGGCGGATGAGATCGCCCGCGTGGCCCCCGAGGCGACCCCGGCGATGCCGATGGCCTCCAGCATCGCAAGCGGGAAGGGCCACGTGCCACCAGAGCCGAGGCCCGTGCTCCCCCTGTCTGCGCGTCAGGATGATGCGAAAGCGCGCGCCTCGCGCGAGCTGCCCCCCGTGATGCCGATGGCCTCCAGCTTCGCAAGCGCGAAGGGCCTCGTGCCGCCCGAGCCGAGTCTCACAATCGCGCTGTCCGCGAGCCGGGGGGATGCGCAAGCTCGCGCGTCGCTGAATCTGGAGCCCACGCTCGCGCTGCCCGCGAGCCTGGCGGATGCGCAAGCCCGCGCGTCACTCGTATCCAAGGCTGGCCTCGGCGCCGTGAAGCCGGCCACCTCGTCGCGGGTTTCCCAACACGACACCACCCCGCTCGCAGGCTCGGTGAACGGCTGGGGCCTCTCCACATGGACACCCTCGCCTTCCCCGCTCGGCAACGCGCGCTTCGCCGACGTCGTACAGCTGTCGCCCGTGGCCTCGGGACAGGAGGTGCTCGGCCCGGGCTCACGCGGTGAGGGCATCCGCGCGGTGCAGGGCGCGCTGCTCGAAATGGGCTTCGCCCTGCACGGCGGCGCGGACGGACAGTTCGGTCCCCAGACGGTCCGCGCGCTGCGCAACTTCCAGGTGCACGCCAGCCGCACGCTGCCGGGCGTCAAGGTGACGGGCGCGCTGGACGCGGCCACGCTCAAGGCGCTCGACTCGCTGGCGCCCGCGCCCGGTGCCCGCGGACAATCGCGCGGGATTCCTCCCGCCATCTACGAAGGCCAGCCCGTGCGCGTCATCGTCGCGCTGCGCGAGCACCGCACCTTCCTCTACGACGCGGAAGGGCGACTGGTGGACATCTTCCCCAACGCCTCGGGCACCCAGGCCACGCCCACGCGCGCGGGCCTCAAGGTCGTCCGCTCACGTCTGGACCAGGCCGCCGCCGAGGCCGCCGGGGCTCGCCTCTGGAACGACAAGCACGTCTTCGGCACGCGCATCCTCGACCTGTCGTGGGCGGACGGACGCCACTCCGCCGAGGAGCTGCATGGCACCAACGCCCCCGCCCTGCTCGGCATGGACGTGTCCCATGGCTGCATCCGTCACTCGAACGAGGCCATCATCGTGCTCCACGACGCGCTGTCCGCGGGGGACCGCGTGGCCATCGTGGAGCACGTGAACGACCCGCACCTGGGCGCAGCAGCCCCGGTGCCGGTCTCCTGACCGACGAGCCGCTTACCCCTCCTCGAGCAGCGCCTTGAGCTCCCGCACCCGACGGGTGATGAGGTCGCGGTCCACCGTGCGGTAGACCTCCGGGAGCAGCTCGCGGCTGGTGCACTCCTGCACCGCCACCAGGTTCTGCAGCTCGATTTCCAGCGGGTAGCTGGGCGGCACGAAGTCCGCGAGCACCGCGACCAGGTCCTCCTTGGACACGGCCTCGCGCCCCTCGGCCAGCGCGCGGAACTTCGAGCGCACCATGACGGCCTCGATGTCCGCGCCGCTGAAGGCGCGCACGCCCTCCGGAATCAGCTTGGAGTAGGACTCGATGCCCTCCACGGACACGCCCGTCTTCTTGGACATGGCCTGGAACAGCTCGTCGCGCTCCGCGTCCGTCTGCGGATAGAAGAGCGCCAGGTGCTCCTCGGCGCGCCCCTGCCGCTTCAGGTCGATGGGCAGCAGGTCCGGCCGCGCCGTCATCAGGAACCAGACGATTTTTCCGCGGTACTGCGTGTTGCCCATGAAGGAGGCAATCGAGCCGAACACGCGGCTGCTCGTCCCCGAGTCCCCGCCCGAGTCGCGGTTGCCCAGGAACGTGTCCGCCTCGTCGATCATCACCGCCACCGGCCACAGGGCCTTGAGCAGGTTGAAGATCTTCTCCAGGTTGGCCTCGGTGACGCCCTGCCACTGGCTGCGGAAGTTCAGGAACTTCACCACCGGGATGCCAATCTCCCCGGCGAAGCAGCTCACCATGAACGTCTTGCCCGTGCCCACGGGGCCCGACAAGAGGTAGCCCATGGGCATGACCTCCAGGCGCCCCTTCTTCAGCGCGGAGGCGGCCTGCCGCAGCATCTGCTTCGCCTTGGCGTGACCCGCCACCGCGTCCAGGGTGTGCGCCGGCTCGATGAACTCCAGCAGGCCGTGGCACTCCGCCTGGATGATCTCCTTCTTCTTCTCCTTGAGGAGCTCCGCGGTGATGCGCACCTCGCGCTCCAGCGCCTCGGTGAGCACCCGGTCCAGGTTGATGCGCGACAGACCCGCCGTCATCTTCGCCAGGCCCGCGAGCGGCACGTCGGACAGCGACTGCAGCCGCTTGCCCTCCAGCTTGTAGCGCACGTACTCCAGCCGCTCCTCCTCGGTGGGCAGCGGCAATTCAATCGGCGCGACGTACGGGTTGCGGGAGATGCGCGGCGCGATGTCCGCCAGGTTCTCCGCCAGCAGCACCACGGACACGTCACCCGCGAGGAACTGCGGGTCGTGCGCCCACTTGTCCAGCGTGGCCAGCACGAAGCGGTCCTCGGAGGACAGGTGCGAAATCTCGCCGCCCGGCACCAGCGTCTCCGCGAAGTCGATGATGAGCGCCAGCGAGCGCCCCTCGCTCAGCCGCATCCGCAGGAAGTTCTCCAGAATCTGGAGCGCCCGGCCCGGGTCTCTCGGCATGACCTTGGCGTAGTCGGTGCCGTACATCGCGTCGTACCCGGACATCGTCCGCGCCAGGTCCTTCTGCGTCTCCGGCGTGGCCGAGCGGATGCCCGACGAGCGATCATAGAAGAGGACGTGGTCCCGTCCACCGAAGAGCTCCTCGGAGAGGAACGTCTTGAGCGTGCCGAAGCCCAGCGAGTCGTCCTCCATCTTGAGCGGCTGCAGGTCCCTCACCGCTCCGTAGAGCAGGAAGGTGCTCACCGTCTTCGTGTAGTACTTGCGCGCAAGCTGCTGCGCCCAGCGGGGGAGGTCCGCCAGCGGATCTTCCTTGTGGACCTTGCGTACCTTGCTCACGGACACACGCCTCCTGTCACTCCCCACGAGAAGGGAGTCGACACACCCGCTTCCCACGAAGGGAAGCGGGGCTCGATTTCATGGAATCTAACGGCAGCGCGGCTGGCGCTTGAGCGAAACCGTCGTCGTGGCGATGGATTCTCCGGCCAGGGGCGCCGGGACCTCCACCTCCGCGTCGTTGTGGCAGCGCAGCTTCAGGGTGAGCTGGCGCTCGTTCGGCGACACCTGCACCGTGGTGGGCGTCGCCCCCAGCTCCCGGCTGCCCGCGAAGATGACCGCGCCTGCCGGCTTGGAGTCGATGCGCACCGACAGCTTGGACACCACCGGCTCCAGCTTCACCGCCACCTCGGTCGGCCCCTCACCGGACGCCGACACGCGCTTGGACGCGGCCTTGTGCTGGGGGGCGCTCACCTCCACCACCCACGGGTCCGCGCCCACCGGAACGCCCTTGATGAACGCATCCGTCTGGCCCTGCTCGCGCACCACCTTGCCGTCCACCTTCACCTGGGCGTCGGCCGGCTGGGTGACGAGCACCAGCGACGCGGTGCGCACCAGGCTCTCCAGCACCACCTCCACCGGGATGACTTCCTTGCCGCTCTTGACCTCGAGCGTGCGGACGAAGGTCTTGTAGCCCTCCGCGCTGACCGTCACCATCACCTGGCCGGCCGTCACCTCGCGCAGCACCGACGTCCCCGGGCCCTCCACCGCGATGGGCTGGGTGTCCAGCAGCACCTGCACGCGGCCGCGCACCTCCGACGGAACGCGCTGCAGGTCCAGCATCACGTAGCCCTGTCCCGGACGGGACAGCGCCCAGCCAAGTCCACCGAGCACCACCAGGGCCACGAGGCTGCACACGGCGTACAGCACCCGCTTGTCCAGGCCCCGTCGGCCGAGCGCAGGCACCGCCGTCGTCGAGCGCTCCTCCTCCTCTTCCTCCTCGTGCGCCACCGGGCGCGGAGGCGGCTTGGCCACCGGAGCGCCCGCGCCGAGCATCGGCGGCGGCGAGGGAGGACGCGAGCCTCCCTGGAGCCCCTCCGTCAGCGCCTGGCGGGAAATCCCCTGCGACACGTCGGGCGGGAGCGCCGAGCGCGAGATGCCCTGCGACACGTCGGGAGGCGTCTCGCGCACGATGCGCGGCAGCGACTCTCCCCCACCCCGGCTGCCGCGGGGCGCCGACGCGGCGACTTCGGGCGGCACCAGCGTGGGCACCGTCGTCGAGGGCCGCACCACCGGCGGTCCGGACGGCGACAACACCGGCATGGACGCCTGGGACAGGCGCGGAGGCTGCGGCTGGGGCGGCGCCACCGGCAGGACGGCCGTCTTGCCCGTGGTGGGCTCGTCCTCATCCTCCTCCTGGGCGCGCGTCTCCAGCGGGGTGACGGTGCGGCCCACGTTGGCGCCCGGCTGCGTGGTGGGCTCCGGGCTGTCCTCGAAGACATGGTCGCTGGAGACGAGCTGCGTGGCCTGGACCTCGTCCTCCTTCGGCGCGGGCGCGGCGGTGGCCGCCGTCAGCTTGGGCAGCGCGGCCAGCGTGGGCGAGCGGCGCACGCCTCCGGGCGACACGGCGCCCATGGTCGCGGTGGACCGGGGCTGCGGGGCCACCGGCTGCACCACGGGCACGGCCACGGGCGGAGGCGCCGCGACGGGCTGTGGCGCGGCGGCCTGGGAGGGCATGCTGCTGAAGCCGGCCGCGTCCAGCGCCGCGAGCATGCCCTCGGGGGGACGGATGTCGGCGTAGTCGGACAGGCGCTGCTTCTCGCGCTCCACTTCCTCCGCGAAGGTGGACTTCATGTACTGCATGAGGTCCTTGCGGCCGAAGATGGTCTCGCTGGTGATGAGGAAGCGCTGCAGGTCGTCGCCCAGCTCGCTGGCGTACTGGTAGCGCTCGTCCACGTCCTTGGCGAGCGCGCGCATCACAATCTTCTCGAGCGTCTCCGGGATGCGCCGGTTGTACGTGGACGGCGCGGGGACCTCCGCCTTGCGCACCTTCTCCAGCACGCTGAAGTCGCTGTCACCCACGAAGAGGCGCTCGCCCGTAAGCATCTCGTAGAGGCACACGCCGATGGCGAACACGTCCGAGCGGCGGTCCAACGGCAGGCCGCGGATCTGCTCCGGGCTCATGTAGCCGAACTTGCCCTTGAGGATGCCGGCCTGCGTCTTGGTCGCCTTGCCCGCGGCCTTGGCGATGCCGAAGTCGATGACCTTGACCTCGCCCTCGAAGGACAACAGGACGTTCTGCGGCGAGATGTCGCGGTGGACGATGTTCATGTCCCGCCCCATCCCGTCCTTCTTCCGGTGGGCGTAGTCCAGGCCCTCGCACATCTTGGAGATGCAGAACGCCACCAGCGGCACCGGCGCCGGCTCCCCCTTCTTCCGGCAGCGGTCGAAGATGGCCCGCATGTCCTTGCCGGGGATGTACTCCATCGAGATGAAGTAGCTGCTGGCGATCTGCCCCAGCTCGTAGATCTGGGCGATGTTGGCGTGGCTCAGCTGGACGCTGATCTTCGCCTCATCGATGAACATCGAGATGAACTCTTCGTCCTCCGCGATGTTCGGCAGGATGCGCTTGATGGCCACGAGCCGCTCGAAGCCGCTCGCGCCGAACTGCTTGCCACGCCACACCTCCGCCATGCCGCCAATGTTGATGCGGTCCAGAAGGAGGTACTTCCCAAATGGAATGGGCTGCCGCTTCGGTTGAGAGGTCGTCACGTGGGGGAGGGTCCGTTCAACGCGAGCCTAGCGATCGCCCGTCCGCAGGGTCAACCACACGGCACCTCCCCACGCGCCCTCCAGGCGAGCAGGCAACAGGCGCGTAGCGGCGCGTTTTTCTCAAGGTTGGAGACTGGAGGTGCTCCCCGCGTCCGCGGCGACATCCGTGGAGGGGGCCTGGGCGTCGCGGAAGGCGGTGCCCGGCTCGGGGGCCTCCTCGCCCAGGGCGGGCTGCACGAGCAGGAAGCGCGTCTGGCCCCCGACGGAGAGCACCTCGGGAGGACCGAAGCGCGTCTCCGCGGCCAGGCCCACCAGCGTCACCCACGCGCCCTTGCGCTCGGGGGCCACGCAGTACAGGAGCGTGCCAGGGCGCACCCCTGGGGCTTCTCGTACCGGGCCCTCGCAGTCCTTTCGGACCTGGAGGGTGTACCCGGGGAGCTGCTCCCCCCGCACCAGGTAGGGCGGGCGGCCGAGCTGCTCCAGGAAGGTCTGGAGCACGCGGGGGTCCTCCACGACGGCGTCCTGGGTGGACTGCTCCTGGGCCAGCTTCTGGAAGCGCTGCAGGGCCATGGAGGCCGCGTCCGTGGGCTCGATGGGGATGCGGCTCTCGGCGAGCATCAGGTCGAAGAAGAGCGCGCCCACCAGGAGGATGGGCAGCAGGCGGTAGCCCTTGAAGTCGTCGGCCCTGCCCCGCGCGAGCCCGCCGAAGAGGGCCACGCCCACGGCGAGGGCCGCCAGCCCGAGCACCACCGCGGGCCTTACCGGCGAGGGCAGCTCGATGAGGGCGGACACGTCCGCGCTCCGGGCCCGCACGGCGTCGGCGAGGTCTCCTCCGTAGATCCAACCGAGTGCGGCCAGGCTGAGCAGGTTGCCCAACAGCGTCTTACGGGAGGGAAGCGTCATCCTGCGAGCGTCCGTGCGGGGTCGGTGGCGGCGGCGCGGCGACTGGGGAAGTAGGCCCCCGCCAACGCGGCCAGGAGTCCCAGTACCACACCCCCGAGCACCACGGGCCAGGGGAAGGAGAAGAAGCTGTCCGGCTTGTACGGGAAGTTGGGCAGGTAGCTGGCGGCGAGCCGGTTGACGGCGAGGGACGCGGCGAGCGCCACCCCGGTGCCGATGGCGCCCCCGGCCAGCCCCACCACGGCGGCCTCGGCCAGCACGATGGCCCGGATGTCCGAGCGCGACGCGCCCACCGCCTGCATCACGCCAATCTCCTTGGCGCGAGCGCGCACCGAGGCCGACAGCGCGTGGGCGATGTTCACCGCCGCCAGGAAGCAGATGAGGATGGACAGGAGCGCCAGCGCGGACGTGGTGAGCGCCACCGCGGCGCCGGTGTTCTCCGCCATGCGCCGCTCCTGGTCATCGATTTCCAGCCCCATCCCCTTCACCGCGTCCACCAGCGCGGGCACGTGGGACGGGTCCTTGGCCACCAGCGTCACGCCCGAGTAGCTGTCCGCGTCCACGCCCGCCGCGCGGTTGAGGCGCACCGCCGTCTCCAGCGGGATGGTGATGCCGGCGAACATGGCGCGGTCGGACGCGCCCACCACCTGCGTCTGCGCGGACGTGGTGGGGCCGGTGGCGGACTGGGACACGTAGGAGCGGTTGAACTCCACCGGGAAGCCGAAGCCGACAATCATGTTCGCGGACAGCTGCGGCAGCTTGCGCGCGGGGGCGAAGGTCTTGTTGTACAGCTCCAACAGGCGCGTGGACACGAGCGCGGGGATGGGCTGGCCCTCGCCGGGGTCCTTGAACTCGCCCAACTGCACGTCGCCCTTCACGAGCGCCGGCTCCACGCCCATGGCCAGCACCTCCATGCCCATGCGCAGCTTCGTGCCGAAGAAGACGCCGTCGTAGCGCGTCACCGCCGGCACGCGCACGTTCATCTTCCGGTACGCGGACTCCACGCCGGGCAGCGCGGTGAGCCGCTCCACCGCCTCCCGGTCCAGCTTGCCGCCGCCGAGCAGCGAGCCCAGCGACACCGACGAGGGCACCACGTCCACCAGCCGCGCGTCGGTGGGGAAGATCTTCTCGCGGATGACCGCGCCCACGCCCAGGCCCAGGCCGATGAAGAACACGAGCGTGCCCACGCCCATGGCCACGCCGAAGGCGGAGAAGAACGCGCCCCGGCGCTCGCGCGCGAGGCTCAGCCGGACCAGTCGCGACAGCGCATCCAACCTCACGGGACACCTCCCGAGGCCACCTGGGACGTGGCGCGCTCCTCCACGAGCTTGCCCTCCTTGAGCCGCAGCACGCGCCGGGCGGCCGCGCTCATCCGGTCCTCGTGGGTGACGGCCAGCACGGTGAGCCCCTCCTTGTGCAGCTCGCGGAACAACTGGATGACGCCGTCACCGGTGGCCGCGTCCAGGTTGCCCGTGGGCTCGTCGCACAACAGCAGCTTCGGGCCGCCGTAGAGCGCCCGGGCGATGGCCACGCGCTGACGCTCGCCGCCGGACAGGCGCACCGGCGCGCGGTCCTTCTTCGCGCCCAGGCCCACGCGCTCCAGCAGCGCCTCCGCGCGCTTGACGGCCTCGGGCGTGCGGGGACCGAAGTACGAGGGGAGCAGCACGTTCTCCAGCGCGGAGAGGTTGGGGATGAGGTGGAAGGACTGGAAGACGAAGCCCACGTGCGTGTTGCGGAAGCGCGCGAGCGCGGCGTCCTTCAATCCGCTGAGCGTCACGCCGCCCACCTTCACCTCGCCCCGGTAGTCGATGTCCAGCCCCCCCAACAGGTGCAGCAGCGTGGACTTGCCGCTGCCGGACGGGCCCACCACCGCGACGAAGTCCCCGTCGTCCACGTGGAGGGACATCCCGTCGAGCACCCGCACCCGGGTGCCATCGCCATCGAGGTATTCCTTGGTGACGTCTCGGGCTTGAATCACGGAGTGGCCGGCTGGGTCGTGGTGGAGGACGGAGCCGTCGGCGTGAGGCGCAGGGACAGCTCGGCCTGGAGCGCGCGATCCTTGCGCGACACGGCCAGCGTCACCGCGCGCAAATCGTCGGTGGCCTCCAGCCAGCGCACGGTGGTGGCCTTGATGGCGAAGCCGCCGATGCCCCATGCCTCCGAGGGAAGGTTCTTCACCGAGTCCGACAGGCGCCGCAAGTCGAGCACCGCGCTGAAGGCGGCGTCCTTGCCCACGTCCTTCAGGTCCGCGGCCACCTGGCCCTCCGCGGCCTTCTGGGTGAGCGCGGCGAGCGAGGCCTCCAGCTGCGACTGGGGCGAGGCCACCAGGAGCTTGCCGTTGGGCGCGAGCGCGAAGTGAGCGCCCTCCCCCGCTCGGTAGGACGTGAGGTAGACGCGCTGGCCCTTGAGGTCCGCGGCCTCCACCTTGGCGCCGAAGTCGGTGGCGAGCTGGGGCAGCTTCTCCAGCAGGCCCTTCGTACGCTCCGGGTTCTCCAGGTCCGACAGGGCGACGAGGTTCACGAAGCGGAACGGGTTGGTGCGGCGCAGGTCCAGCGCGGGCATGCCCGAGCCCAGCTGCACCTTGGGCGACAGGGAGATGCCCAGCACCGTGCCCGGCTTGAAGTTGTCGAGCACCTCCGCCTTCACGTCGAGCCCGCTCTTCTGCACCGCGCGCGTCAGGTAGTCGCCGACGAGGTAGGGCCACACGCCGTCCAGGTGCGACGGGTCTCCCTGGAAGCGCGCGACGAGGAAGCTGTCCTGGGGCAAAAAGCCGCGCAGGTCCACGGCGTCCTTCACCGGGTCCAGCGCGGCGAGCGACGGCTTGGTGTCGGGCCACGGCGCGTCGGCGTGCACGGTGAGGGCGCGCTCCTCGACGAGGCCGGTGAGCGTGAGGCCCTGCACCGTGCCGGCGGGCACCAGCAGGCCCGCGCCGCCGGGGAGGTACACGTGGAAGTCGCGCTTGGAGGGCAGCCGCGCGAGGGACGCGGTGAGGACGGGCTCCTTCGTGAGCGACTTGTCCTCGGGCTGCGTGGCCAGGGGCCGCAGCGATGCGACGGACGGGCCCACGCCGAGGAGGGCGAACTGGCCGCCGTCGATGAAGAACAGGCCCAGCGCGGCGGTGGTGGAGCCGGGGCGGCTGAAGGTGACGAGCTTGCCGCCCGCGCCGCCTTCCTCCTTCCGCTCGGAGGCGCCCAGGCGGGTGCGCGCGAAGCCGGCGAAGGTCTCCTCGAGCTTCTGCGCGTCCTTGACGCCGACGACGGAGACGGCGCGGCTCTCACCGAGGAAGGCCGCGCCGGCGCCCTTCTCCGGAGCGAGTCCGGCGGCCTCCAGGGCCTGGCGGCTGCGCAGGTCCACGCCCATCTGGCGCATCACCGCGTTCACATAGCCCTCCGCGGAGGAGAAGCTCTGCAGCTGCGCGGCGAAGGAGGCGACCTTCAGGTGCTGGAAGCGCGCGAGCTTCTCTCCGAGCGCGCCGAGGTCGTGGATGACGACGGACGCCTGCGCGTCGCGTGGCAGGTAGCGCGCCGGGCCGGAGGCACTCGGGGCGACGGGGCCCTGGTCCTTGCCACAGCGCGAGCAGCCCGCGACGGCGAGCAGGAGGAGGAGGGTCGGAAACCAGGCTCGGCGGAACATGACGGCAGGACAGGACGGCTGGGCCGGAGAGTCAATGGAATCCTGTGCGGGGCGGACGTCCGGCTCCCGGCCGAGGAGGCCGTATGACGGCCAGCCAACGTCCCACGTCTGGCCGCCCCCTGTCCCGCGAGGTCCCGGTCGCCTGCCCCTCTCAGGGCGACGGGTAGCTCAGCTCCGCGATGAGGTAGCCCGGCTTGCGCTTGAAGCCGAACGGCAGGATGTGAAGCGGCTTCACCTGGATGCCCGCCGCGTCGAAGTCCACCGGGTGGACGTCGATGTAGAAGCGAGGGCGCATCTTCGTCACGTACGGCGTGGTGGTGGAGCCGCCGAGCAGGTAGCGCGCCGAGTCATCATTCGCGAGGCCATCCAGGTTCATCACGTGCTCGGGCAGCAACATCCCGAGGGAGCCGCAGCTGTAGCAGGCCACCCGCTCTCCAGGCTGGAGCGGGACGTTCTGCTTCAGCCACAGCCCCGCGCGAATCATCGTGTGCGGCCAGGACTGCGACACCGGGTCGAAGGACGTGAAGGGCTGGAGCCGCGACAGCTTGCCGTACTCCCGGGGCACCCGCGCGATGAACACGGACAGGGCCCCCGCCACCATCACCACGCCGAGGGCGAGCGTCGCGGGCCTTCCTGGAAGGGCCTTCTCGCGCCAGGACTCACGCGCGTCTTCCAGCATCGACAGCCCTCGGACACACGCGACGCCGAGCGCCACGGCGAAGAGCACCGGTGCATCGAAGACATACCAGACATAGTACGTGAGCTCGCCGGGCCGACGCGTCGCGATGAGCGAGCCCTGCGCCACGTAGGCGAAGAGCAGGCCCACCAGGAGCGCGGCCACCAGTCCGATGACCGCCGATGAGCCCCGAAGCTCCCGACGGGTCCGCCAGAGGCCCGCGATGACCAGCGCCACGAGCGTCGCCACGGCGAGGGTCATCCAGAGAGCGCCCTGGTTCGAACCGAACACCACCCGGCCCACATCTTGCTGAGGCAGGTAGAGCCGCCCCGGCATCCCCATCGCGAAGGTCAACGCGCTCTGCAAGTAGCCCCAGCCCTCCGTGGACACCACGTCCCAGGTGATGGGCAGGGAGCTGGACGCGAGGGCCTTCACTCGCGCCGAGGTGGGCAGCGGGTGACCGAACGCGAGGGTGGCATAACCGAACCACAGCACGAGCGGCACCGTGAACGCGCCCAGCAACGCCAAGGGCCGCCGCCAGCGCAGCAGCGCCCCGAACCCCACCAGCCCCACGATGACCAACGACGTGGGCAACATCCGGCACAGCAGCAGAGCGGAGAGCCCCAGCCCCACCACCCCGGACATCCGGCGGCGCTCCTCGGGGGTCCGCGCATCTGTCGTGGCCACGAGCAGCAACCCCACGAACACCAGGGCCGTCAGCGCGTTCTCCTTGCACGTCATCGCGCTGAGCAGCACGGTGCCGCGCGTGAAATAGAAGAGCCCCGCCACGCCCGCCAGCGCGAGCTGCAGGGCCCTCAGCCATGGAGCCTTCGCATCGGCGACTCGCATCACCAGCAACACGATGAGGAAGCTGGTGAGCACGTGCAGCCACACGCCCATCGCCATCGCGCCACGGAAGAAGGACTCGAAGTCATCGTGGAAGAAGGCGAGCCCGGCCAGAAGCAGCTCGTACATCGGCTGGAAGCCATAGCTCGGCGAGTGCCCATCGAAGGTGAAGAAGAGCTTCGTCTTGAAGTGATACGCGGGCAGCAGGTAGTAGAAGCTGTCGTCCTGGATGGATGCCGCCAGCTCCAGGAAATCGCTATCCCTGACGCGCGCGAGGATTCGCGGCAACGCCAGGGCCATGACGAGCGCGACACTCCCCAAGGTGATGAGCACCCCGGGCTCGACGCCTCGGCGCACACGCGAGTCCTCCAGCGTGACGCCCAAACGAACGCCATCCATGTCAGTCCATTTCGCCGGCCCCGTACTCTTCAGCGCTCAATCCTGCCACAGAACAGACACCACCCCATCATTCCAAGACGCAATTCTTCACTTCACGCCCTGGGACGAACCGCGCATCCCCGCGGACGGGGACCCAATTCATTGCCAGACCCCATTCACTCGCGAACGGCCACATCCACCCTCAATGACAGGTCAATCCCTCCCATCTTGGAGAGGGCCTGGCCCTGACGCCCCTGAGGAAGGCGCGGTTTGGGGCTCCTTCACGTCAGCCCGCACGGGCCCGCACGGGACAAATTGACGCGAGCAGGCACCTGCTCGCGGTCGAGGCTCCTCGACGGACCCCAGGGCACGGGGATTGAACAGGCGAGCGCACTCCTCTCCCAGGAGCGTCCCGCCCATGACCCTCATCGAGCTGTTGGTGATCCTCGGCATCCTCGCCGGCGCCGGAATCGGCGCCGTGCAGGGCTGGGCCCTTCATCCCCTGCTCGGCCTCGTCGGGCTCGCGCTGGGAGGCTGGCTGGGCGCCTACGCGTTGCCCCTTCTCGGCTTCGTGTTCGTCGCCGTCTTCACGTTCCTGGAGGAGGCCCCACGGTGGCTCCTCACACGACCCCGGGCACTGCTGTCATCGCGCCGGCGCACCGGGCCCGACCAGGACTGAGGCCAGGCCCCTGGACGCCCGGGCTCAGCGCACCCGCGAGCCATGCGGCAGCGGGCCGCGCGTCTCCTCGGTGAACTCCAGGAACTGCTCCATCTGCCGCACGGACTCCTCGGTGGCCTCGGCCTCCGCGCTCAGCATGGTGAGCTGGCGGTTGACCACCTCCGGGTCCCGGATGGCGATGGACTGCTCGTGCGTCAGCCGCATCATGTCCTCGATGCCGGCCAGCTGGTGGCTCACCACCTCGCGGCTCTCGCTCGCCTGCTCGAAGCGCGCCAGCCGCTTGCGCAGGATGTCCACCCGGTTCTGCTTCACGTCCTTCAACCGGGGGTTCGTCTCGCGCGCCACGTCCTCCTCCAGCTCGCGCACGTCCTTCTCCAGGTTTCCCCGGTCGGAGCTGTTCAGGTACGAGCGGTACTGGTTCAGCGTGGAGATGAGCCGCAGGAACGACGTCAGGAGCGCATCCAGCCGGGGCTCGCTGTCGGACTCCAGCACCTTGCCGCCCGGCAGCTTGCGGTAGTTGGCGAGGATCTTCTCCTTGAGCCCGACGAGCTGCTGGTAGTGCTCACGCTGCGACGGCGCCAGGTCCGCCAGCAGCGAGTCCACCGCCTTGCGCGCCGCCTCCGGGTCCGTGGGCTCCCGCGAGCGGATGGCCCGCTGGAAGCGCGGCATCGACGAGAAGAGCGCCAGGTAGAGCCCCTCCAACCCCAGCGCGATGAGCGCGGGCAACGGCTCGCCCGTCACCGCCGCGGACGCCGCCGCCGTGCCCAGCCCCATCAGGTTGGCGGGCATCATGAATGCGGCCTTGATGTAGTTCGGAGACTTCTTCGCCACGTCCGACCTCCCCTGCCCGGTCGCTCGGTCGCCGCTGCTTCAGGGACCGCGCGCCTCCGACACGTACTTCAACGCCCCCAGGTCCCTCGTATCCTCCGCGAGTGGCACCGGTGGTCCCTGCTTGAGCTTCTGGAAGAGCGCGGCGGCGCTCTGGTACAGCTCGTCATAGGTGACCGGCGCCTCGCCGGAAAGACCGAAGAACGCTCGATTGTCCGCCAGCGTCGCCGGCGGCGCGCTGCGGATGGCCTCCGTCGGGTCTCCCAGGTACGGCGCCACCTCCCCCAACATCCTCGCCCCCGCCGCCGGGTCCTTCAGCACCGCCTGCCCCGCGTCCAGCATCCCTCTGAGCACCCGCCGCACGGCGTCCGGGTAGCGCGCCGCGAAGTCCCCCCGCGCCACCAGCACCGTGGCCACCAGGTGCGGCGCGTCCGCCGTCGTCGCCAGCACCGCCCCACCCCTGTCCCGCGCCGCCAGCTCCACGTCGCCCCACAGCCCTACCACCGCGTCCGCGCGGCCCTCGCGTAGCGCCCGCCCCGCGTCCAGCGTGGACGGCAGGTCCACCCACTTCACGTCCGTCGTCCTCAGCCCCGCCCGAGCCAGCACCCACAGCGCGAAGTAGTGCGTGGAGCTGAACGGGTAGACGCCCACGCGCTTGCCTCGAAGGCTCGCCAGGTCCGTGACGCCCACCGCCGCGAGCGCCTCCTGCCCCCGGCTTCGCCCCACCAGCAGCAACGTGCGCGGCGCGGCGTCCCGCAGGCCCGGCGCCCAGGACGCCAGCCGGTCCACCGACAGGAAGCCCATGTCCACGCCGCCGTTCTCCGCGCCGATGGCCAGGGCCTGCCGCAGTTCCTCCTCCCGGGCGAAGAGCACCGCGCGCGCATCCAGCGCATAGGCCGTCTTCAGCACGCCCTGCGCCGCGCCCGGAGGCGCCGCCGGGTTGTCCAGCGTCGTCGCCCCGCCGGCCGCCACCAGCAGGCTCGCCGCCGAGCCGCGCGCCGTGAAGCCGATGAGCACGGGCCGAAGCGGCACCGAGGCCACGTCCGCCACCGGCGCGGACACGCCCGCGGGGAAGTCACCGGGCGACAGCCGCACCGCCTCGCGCACCGAGGGGAAGAAGCGGGCCTGGAGGGTGTCCAGATATCCCATGCGGGACGCGACCACCCAGGCCGCGCCCAGCACACACAGGAACAAGAAGAGGAAGAGACCTGGTCCGCGGTGGAGCTTCATCCGTCAGTGTCCGGGGCTCTTCCCTTCTCCATGCGCCGACACGCTACTCGACGCCGACCTTCTTGCCGATGGTCTTCCCCGTCTGCCCGCTCACGTCGGACACCGGGGCGGGGCTGTCCATCAACCCCATCTCCATCTTGAACTGCTTCACCAGCTCGTTGGCCTGGATCTTCTCGGCCTCTTCTTCAATCTGCGCGGACTGGTGGTCCACCGACTCGAGCGCCATCTGCATGCGCGCCTCGTTCACGGCGGTGCGCTCCTCCACCTTGCGCAGCATCTCGTCGTGCGTCGAGTCGATGCCGGCGACGGTGAAGGACTCCATCGTGTCGGCCACCTTGGCCTGCCACTTGGCGCGCCGCGCGTCACGGATGGCCGTCATGGCCTCCGCCGTCTTGCGGTCCTTCTCCCGCATGAACGCCTTCTTGACGTTCAGCGCCTTCTCGTACGCCAGACGCGCCGTGTTCAGCTGCGCCTCGTTGCGCTCCAGCGCTTCCTTCTCCACCTGGAGCTTCGTCGCGTACTGCGCCGCCAGGTCGTCGCGACCGGCCTGGATGGCGGCCTTCACCTTGGCCGTCAGCCCGCGCACGTCGTCCTTGTACTTGGCGTTCTCCTTCTCCAGCAGCGTCACGTTCGCCCGAACCATGGCGATGGACTCGTTCATCTTCGGGACCTGGTCGTTCAGGTCACGGATGTTCTGCTCGAGGATGAGCTCCGGATCCTCGATGGAGGAGACGAAGAAGCCCGCGAAGCTGCGCAACGCCCTCTTGAGTCTGTCCCACATATCGCTGGTCTACCTCCGTCCAGACCTACTTGCAGCCACCTTACACGAACTCCGGGGCGTGCAAGCAGCCACATCACCCCTCTGATCAGTGCTACGCGAACTCACCTAAGGCGATTGCCGACCACCCACAAGTCCACCCGCGCCTTCCCGCTCGCAAGCCCCGCGTGAGGCCCCTCGAGCCGCTATCCGGTGGGCTCCCCCGGTTGGGGGGCTTGCTCCACGGACGCGAAGCGGGAAAACCTCCCCCCGCGTGGACATCGCCCCGGGTTGGCCCCATTCCTCCTATGACGAATCGCTGGCGAGGGCGGTGGATGCCCAACGCCGGAGCATCCTGGGCACGGGGGCGGCGGTGCGGCTGGTGGGCGCGTCGCTCTTCCTGCTCGTCACCACGACGCTCTGGCTGACGGGTGGAGAGGACTGGACGCCCTACCCGCTGCTGCTCGCGCCCTACGTGGGCGTGGCCGCCGTGCTCTTCGTCGTGAGGCACCGCCCGGAGGCGAGCTGGCTGGGGGTGCTGCAGGCCCCGGTGGACGTCGCGCTGGTGTACGGCCTCCAACACCTGGCGCTGCCCATCTCCCCGTTCCCCGCGGGAGTGGCGGGCTTCAGCCTGGGCCTCTTCGCGCTGGTGGTGACGCTCAGCGGGCTCACCCTGCGCCCCATCGTCGTCTACGGCACCGCCGCGCTGTCGTCCGTGGCCCAGGCCGCGCTGATGCGCGAGGCGGGCGTGGGCTGGGGCGCGGTGCTCATCGCCGTCGTCACGCTGATGATGGTGGCCGCGGTGAAGCACTACGGCACCGGGCGGCTGCGCGTGCTCGCCGGCGCCCTCACCCGCGTGGAGGTGGACCGGGCCCTGGAGGCCCGACGCTTCCAGGAGGTGGAGGAGGCGCGGACCCTCATCGCCCGGCTGCTCGACGAGGAGCACGAGAAGAACGACGAGCTGCGCGCGCTCCAGCGAGACAAGGAGCTGCTCACGCAGTTCCTCGTCCATGACCTGCGCTCGCCGCTGTCGGCCCTGACGATGACGCTGTCGTGGATGCAGCAGGAGCTGCCCCAGGGGCCCCTCAACGAGTCCGCGAACACGGGACTGGCCGTCACCGCGCGCCTGGACCGCATGATCACCGACTTGATGGACGTGTCCCGGCTGGAGCAGGGGCGGCTGGCGCCGCGCAAGGTGCCGCTCGACGCGCTCCGGCTCCTGGAGGACGTGCGGCGCTCGCTGGAGAGCGTGGCCCGCGCGCGCCGGCTCACCCTGGACATCACCCTGCCCGAGGGGCTGGCCCTCCAGGGCGACGCGGACCTGCTCACGCGCGTCGTGGAGAACCTGGCCACCAATGCCCTGCGCTACGCGCCCACCGGCGGCAAGGTGCGCCTGGAGGGTGGAGCGGACGCACGCGGCCCCTGGCTGGCGGTGCGCAACGACGGCCCGCCCATCCCCGCGGACCTGCGCGACAAGCTGTTCGACAAGTACGTGCAGGGCGCCCCGGAGCGCGACAGCCGCCGGGGCTACGGCCTGGGCCTGTACTTCGCGCGGCTGGCCACCGAGGCCCACGGCGGCAGGGTGGCCGTGGAGGACACGCCGGGCTGGCCCACCTCCTTCGTGGTGCGCCTGCCCGCCTGACGTCGCCCGTCAGCCCCGGGCGCGCTGCTTCTTGCGCTTGAGGATGCGCTCCACGTTGGACTTCGCGCTGGAGAGCACCGACGCCGCGTCCAGCGTGGTCAGCACGCCGTCCTTGAGCACCGGCCGCCCGTCGATGAACACGTGGGTGACGTCGCTGGAGCGCGCCGAGTGCACCAGCGGCACCAGCACGTCCTCCGGCGTGGGCCCCGCGTGCAGGCCGCCCAGGTCCACGACGGTGATGTCCGCGCGCTTGCCGGACTCGAGCGAGCCCACCTCGTCCTCCAGCCCCAGCGCCCTGGCGCCGTGCAGCGTGGCCATCTCCAGCACGCGCATGGGCGTCATCGCCAGCGGGCCCACGCGCGGGTTGTGCATCACCGCCGCGAGCCGCATCTCGTGGAACAGGTCGAGCGTGTTGTTGCAGGGCGCGCCGTCCGCGCCCAGCGCCACCGACACCCCGGCCTCGAGCAGCTCCGGCACCTTGGCGATGCCCGACGCCAGCTTCAGGTTGGAGCCGGGGCAGTGGCACACCACCGTCTGCGTCTCGCGGAGGATCTCCTGCTCCTCGGCGGACAGCCACACGCAGTGGGCCAGCGTCACGTGCCGCCCCGTGAGCCCCACCGTGTGGAAGAAGTCGACGTTGTCGCGGCCGCCCGTGTACTGGCGCACCGCCTCCGTCTCCTTCGCGTTCTCGCTCGCGTGCGTGTGGATGCGCACGCCCTTCTCGCGCGACAGCCGGGCCACCTCGCGCAGCAGCTCCGGCGTGCACGACAACACGAAGCGCGGCGCGAAGGCGTAGCGCAGGCGTCCCTCGTGCGTGCCGTGCCACTTCTCCAAGAGCGCCAGGCTCTCGGAGAGCGAGTCGGCGGTGGACTCGCGCAGGCCCGCGGGCACGCTGGCGCCCGCGTCCATCATCGCCTTGCCGCCCACCAGCCGGAACCCCGAGTCCCGCGCGGACTCGAAGACCGAGTCGTAGTGGTGCACGCTGCCCATGTCGAGCGCCGCCGTGGAGCCCGAGCGGATGAGCTCCGCGAACGTCAGGTCCGCCGACGCGCGCATGGAGGCCGCGTCGTGGGACGCCTCGTACGGCCAGATGCGCTCGCGGAGCCAGTCGAGCAGTTCCAGCCCGTCCGCGCGGCCGCGGAACAGCGTCTGGCAGGCATGCAGGTGGCCATGGATGAGGCCGGGCAGGACCACCTTGCCCGTCACGTCCACCACGCGCCGCGTGCCCCGGGCCTTCAGGCCCCGGCCCACCTTCGCGATGCGCCCGTCCTGCACGAGCACGTCCGCGCCCACGAGCACCTCGCGCTCGCGGTTCATCGTCACCACGGTACCGCCGGTCAGAAGCAAATCCACGGGTACTCGCGCTCTCTCTAGAGGAAGTCCTTGGTGAAGGCGTGCGGCAGCAGCTCGCCCAGGGTGTAGCGCGCCTCGACCCCGTTCGGGGAGCGGCTGCGCACGGGCAGGTTCGGCCCCGCGAACTCCGCCATCACCTGTCGGCACATGCCGCACGGGGGCACCGGCGCCGCGGGGTTGGCCACCACGGCCACCGCCACCGGCTGCTTGCGCCCCTGGGCCACGCCCGCGGCCAGGGCGTTGCGCTCGGCGCACACCGTGAGGCCGTAGGTCGCGTTCTCCACGTTGCAGCCCGCCACCACGGAGCCGTCCGCGTAGAGCACCGCCGCCCCCACGGGGAAGCGGGAGTACGGCACGTGCGCCCGCTCGCGCACCCGGGTGGCCTCCTCGTACAGCCGCTCCCAGGCAATCTCGTCCGCCATGTCGCCCTCCTCCAACAAGGTGCCGCGGGTGGACTCAGCCCGGCTCGCCGGCCAGCCGCCGGTCATCCAGGTGGCGGGCGATGGCCAGCTCCGCCTCCACCGGCAGGTCCACGAAGCGCACGTGCGCGGCGGGCCCCTGCGGGCCGTTCGTCACGTGCAGCACCTCGCCGCGGGCCTCGACCTCGTCGGGGAGGATGGGGAGCTGGAAGCGCACCTCCACCTGGGCCCCCGCCTCCAGCCCCGGACCGTTCCAGGCGCAGCCGCCAATGGACAGGTCGCCCTCACGTGTCTCGAACTCCGTCGAGCTTCCCGCCCGGCGCACCTTCAGGCGCATGGGAATCCGGGGGGAGTCGCGCCGGTCCTCGGCCTTGTCGCTCATCGAGTCGTTCCTCTCGGCCATCGCCGTTCCAGTCCTGCCACTCATGCCCGCGTCACCGTCGGGAGCGCCCGCGGGACGGCCCGCCTCCGGAGACACCCTCTCCGGAAGGTGCGCATCCACACCCGCTCCGCTCGCATGACTGCTGGCATCCGTTGAAGTCCCGCCGGGGCAGCCCCCGGCACGCGGCGCGCTCGAGGACACGTCACGGGCCCGCCCGGCCGCGCCAGGGAAAGCCCCGTGGGGAGGTCGAAGCCCGGGTGTGGCTTCCTCTCCCAGGCCCCCCGGCGAACGGCCCTCAGCGCGTCCGTCACGTGTTCCTGATGCACCATCTGCCGCCCATCATACGCTTGCCCACCCGCCGGGGAGGCGCCGATTTTCATGGGTGACGCGGGTTTGCCCCAAGAATGTCTTGTACCGGGAGTGAGGCGCCTTGCGCCCCGCGTCGAAGCCACGGGCCCGCTCAGGGAGGGACCCCCTGGCCCCGGGAGTCCCACCACTCCTCGCCGTAGCTGATGCAGATCTGCTCGCCGGGGTGGATGTCCCGGAGGGCGTAGAAGGTGAAGAGGTCCCGGTCCACCGCGCGGTAGTAGGCGGCGCTGGGCTCCTTGGCGTGGTTGTAGAGCATGCCGTAGCCCAGCACGAGCGCGACCCAGTCCCCCGCGGGCTGCTGCTCGCGCTCGCCCCAGCGAATCTGGAAGACGTAGTCGTCGAGCGGCGGGTGCCGGGTGTGCTTCTGCAGCACCTTGAGATAGCGACACTCCTCGATGAGCTCGCCGGCCTTGATGAATTCGTCGGTGAAGACGCCGTAGCCCCACTCGCAGGGCCGGACCTTCACACCCGGATGCAGATACAGCGCTTCGCCCGTGTTCATGCGCCCCTGCCGTTGGCGCGCGCGAAGATGCCTCTTTCCAGGGCCGAGGTGAAGACCGGAGCGAGGCTCAGGTCGGCCACGCCAGAAGCGACGTCCGGGCCACGCGCCGCAGCGACTCGCGGCTGGCCCCGGTGGCGGCCTGCACGGCCATCCCCTGCGTGACGGTGGTGAAGTAGCGCGCCAGGTCCGCGCAGTCGACGTGCGCGGGGACGTCACCCTCGCGTTGGCCCTGCTCCAGCCGCTCGCGCAGGGCCTGCTCCCCCGCCGCGCGCCGGGCGGCCAGCTCCCCCTGGATGGGCGCCGCGTCCGCCCCGCTCACCAGCGCGCCCTGCACCGTGATGCAGCCCTTGGGCTCGCGGGGCAGCGTCTGCGCGTCCGCCAGCCCCAGGAGCAGGTGCTCCACGGCCTCCCTGGCCGTGGGCTTCGCGAAGGCGTCGCGGTAGAGGCACAGGTGGCGCTCGACGTAGCGGTCCAGCGCCTTGCGGAACAGGGACTCCTTGTTGCCGAACGCCGCGTAGAGGCTGGGCCGGTTGATGCCGAGCGCCTCCGTCAGGTCCGACAGCGAGGTGCCCTCGTAGCCCTGCCGCCAGAACAGCCGCAGCGCACGGTCCAACGCCTCATCCACGTCGAAACCCCGGGGACGCCCCACCGGGGCGGCTGCCGTCCTTGGTTTCATACCGTTCGATACTAATCCCCTTGACCCGGGCCGGCCAGCGCCGCATATCTGTACCGGCCGGTACGAATCCAATGCGTGCGGCTCGCGTGTCCCGCGCGGAGCGCGCCCGGCGTGCGCCCAGTTCAGTACCAATCGGTACACAACCTCATTGAAGGGATGACGAACATGTCGAAGAAGCTCGCAGGCAAGGTGGCGCTGGTGACGGGGGGTTCGCGGGGCATCGGCGCGGCGGCGGCGCGGGCGCTCGCGCGAGAGGGAGCGGACGTGGCCATCAGCTACGTGGCGTCGGCGGAGAAGGCGCAGGCGCTGGTGCGGGAGCTGGAGTCCGAGGGGGTGCGGGCGGCGGCCTTCCAGGCGGACCAGGCGGTGGCGGAGGAGGCGGCGAAGCTCATCCCGGCCGTCGCCGAGCGCTTCGGGCGGCTGGACATCCTGGTGAACAACGCGGGCGTGGCGACGCAGAGTCCCATCGACAACGCGCAGCAGGACGTGGCGGTGCTGGACCGGCAGCACCGGGTCAACGTCACCGGCGTCATCGCGGCCATCCGCGAGGCGGCGAAGGTGATGGGCGAGGGTGGGCGCATCATCACCGTGGGCTCGAGCATCACGGGCCGCGTCGGCATGCCGGGCATGGCGGACTACACGGCGACGAAGGCGGCGGTGGTGGGATACACCAAGGGCGTGGCGAGAGACCTGGGCGCGCGCGGCATCACGGTCAACGTGGTGCAGCCGGGCTTCACGGACACGGACATGTCCGCGGGGCTGGAGCCGCACAAGCCCGCCATCAACGCGACCATCCCCCTGGGGCGCTTCGGCCGTCCCGAGGAGGTCGCCGAGAGCATCGTGTTCCTCGCCGGACCGGGCGCTTCCTACATCACCGGCGCCGTGCTCGACGTGGACGGAGGCCAGGGCGCGTAGGCACGGCGGAGTGACGAGCCTCCGTGGCGCGAGCGGTCCGAAGATGGACCGCTCGGCCCAGGCGCCCCACCTCGAGCGCCCGGCCTCACGCACTCGCGCGAGGCCGCGAACGCAATTCGAGGGGCGCTTCACCGCGAACGGCGCCCCTTCCCTCCTACCTACTCCACGCGCTCGCGAACCAGCGGGCGCGGCGCGGGCGCGGCATCGCCGAAGCGATAGGCCGCGAGCAGCCGCGCCTTGACGCCCTCGACGGGCGCCTCGTCGTTGAAGTGCACGCGCACCACGGGCTCGCCCTTCTTCACCGCCTCGCCCGTCTTCTTCAGCAGCGTGAAGCCCACGGCCGGGTCGATCTTGCTGTCCACCCGCTGCCGGCCCGCGCCGAGCGCCACGCCCGCCAGGCCCACGCCCTCCGTGTCGATGCCCGTCACGAAGCCATCCCGCGGCGCCACCACGTCCACCGTGGCGCGCGCCTGCGGCAAGAGCGAGTAGTCGTCGATGGAGCGCGGGTCTCCGCCCTGCGACTGGACGATCTCCTTCAACTTCCGGATGGCGCTGCCGTCCTCGACGGACTTGCGCAGCTTCTCGCGCGCCTCGTCCACGGTGGCGGCCTTCTTGCCCAGCACCAGCATCTCCGCCGTCAGCGCGTAGGTGATTTCGGTGTAGTCCTCCGGCGCCTCGCCGCGGAGCATGTCCACCGCCTCCATCACCTCCAGCGCGTTGCCCACCTTGCGGCCCAGGGGCTGGTCCATGTCCGTCAGGAGCGCCACCACCTTGCGCCCCATCTCCGCGCCCAGGCCAATCATCGTCTTCGCCAGCGTACGGGCATCCTCGTCGCGCTTCATGAACGCGCCGCTGCCCACCTTCACGTCCAGCACCAGCGCGTCGATGCCCTCCGCCAGCTTCTTGCTCATGATGGACGAGGCAATCAGCGGGATGCAGTCCACCGTCGCCGTCACATCACGCAGCGCGTAGAGCTTCTTGTCCGCGGGCGCCACCTGCGCCGTCTGGCCAATCAGGCAGCAGCCCACCTCGCGCACCAGCCGGCGGTACTCGGCCGTGGACAGGTTCACGTTGAAGCCCGGGATGGACTCCAGCTTGTCCAGCGTCCCGCCCGTGTGGCCCAGGCCCCGGCCCGAAATCATCGGCACCGGCACCCCGCACGCGGCCGCCAGGGGCGCCAGGCTGAGCGACACCTTGTCCCCCACGCCGCCCGTCGAGTGCTTGTCCACCTTCACGGCCGGGGTGTCGGACAGGTCCAGCACCTCGCCTGAATTGAGCATGGCCCGAGCCCAGGCCCCCAGTTCCCGGGACTCCAGCCCCCGGAAGAAGACGGCCATGCACATGGCCGCCATCTGGTAGTCCGCCACCGTTCCCGCCGTATACGCCTGGATGAACGCGGCGATGTCCGCCGGCTCCAGCCGGCCTCCATCCCGCTTCGCCTTGATGAGCTCGTAGGGTTGCACGGGGACTGCCCATACCAGGAACGAGGCCCCCCATGCACTTCCGCGAAAGGCGCCGCCGCATCTGGTAGATAGCCAGCCATGATGCTTCGCCTCCAGGTCCTCGCCCTCACGGCCCTCCTGTGCGCCTGTACCAAGTCCAAGGAGGAGTCGCCCCCCGCGGGCGCTCCCGCCACCTCCCAGCAGGCGGCGAAGAAGCCCCTCCCCGTCGGCCTCGTCATCGACGTGGGCGGCCGGGGTGACCATTCCTTCAACGACGCCGCCCTGCGCGGCCTGGAGTTGTGGGCCGCCGGCAAGCGCTATGAGGGCGGCAAGTACGTGGACGCGGCCCCGGACGAGGTGAGCAAGTCGCTCCCCGCCCACCTGTCCTCCATCGCCGCCACCCTGAAGCCGCTGCCCATCCAGCCCGTGGTCCTCCAGAGCAAGGCCCAGGAGGACTACATCCCCAACCTCCAGCTGCTCGTGGACCGGGGCTCGCAGCTGACCATCGGCAACGGCTACCTGCTGGCCAACGCCGTGCGCACCTCCGCCCAGGAGAACCCGAAGGCGCGCTTCCTGCTCATCGACAGCCAGGTGCTCGACTCGCAGGGCAAGGCGCTGAAGCTGCCCAACGTGCGCACCGTCCTCTTCAAGGAGCACGAGGGCAGCTTCCTCGTGGGCGCGCTGGCGGGGCTGGTGACGAAGACGAACAAGGTGGGCTTCGTGGGCGGCATCGAGGTGCCCCTCATCCAGCGCTTCGAGGTGGGCTACCGCGCGGGCGTGAAGACGACGAAGCCCGAGGCCGCCCAGGCCCTGATGTCCGTCTACACCGGCAGCTTCAACGACATGGCCGCCGGCAAGCAGGTGGCCCAGGACCTCATCGCCAAGGGCGCGGACGTCATCTTCCACGCGGCCGGCTCGGACGGCATCGGCGTCATCCAGGCGGTGAAGGAGGCGCGAGCCGCGGGCAAGAGCGTCTATGCCATCGGCGTGGACTCGGACCAGTCACACGTGGCGCCGGAGGCCATCCTCACCTCCATGCTGAAGCACACGGACCTGGTCGTGTACCAGACGGCCAAGGACCTGGTGGACGACAAGTTCACCGCCAGCGAGCAGGTGCTGGGCATCAAGGAGAACGGCGTGGCCATGGCCGAGGTGCGGGTGGACTTCCCGGGCAAGGCGGAGGCGCTCCAGAAGGTGGAGGCCTTGCGCCAGCGCATCATCTCCGGCGACATCCAGGTGCCTTCCGTCCCGGCGGACCTCGCCTCCTTCCAGGCCGCCGCGCCCTGATCTCCCTCCGGCACATCCAGAAGCGGTTCGGCGCCGTCACGGCGCTGGACGACGTGTCGCTCGACATCCGCGAGAAGGAGCTGCTCGCCGTCGTGGGCGAGAACGGCGCGGGCAAGTCCAGCCTGATGAACGTCCTCTACGGGCTCTATCACCCGGACTCGGGTGAGGTGTCCGTGGAGGGCGCGCCCGTGCGCCTCAAGAGCCCGCGCGACGCCATCGACCGGGGCATCGGCATGGTGCACCAGCACTTCATGCTCGTGCCCACGCTGACGGTGGCGGAGAACGTGGTGCTCGGCCGCGAGCCCACGCGCCGGGGCCTGTTCGATTACGAGCGCGCCGTCGCGGAGGTGTCCGAGACGTGCGCCCGCTTCGGCTTCGCGCTGGACGCCCGGGCCCGGGTGGACACGCTCACCGTCGGCTCGCAGCAGAAGGTGGAGATCGTCAAGGCGCTGCACCGGGGCGCGCGGGTGCTCATCCTCGACGAGCCCACCGCCGTGCTCACGCCCCAGGAGGCCGACGAGCTGGCGCGCGTGATGCGCGGCCTCGTCGAGCAGGGGCGCTCGGTGGTGCTCATCAGCCACAAGCTCAAGGAAGTGCTCGGTGTGGCGGACCGCATCGCCGTGATGCGCCGGGGACGGCTGGTCTCCGAGGTGCGCCCGGCGGACACCTCCGCGAGCGCGCTCGCCGCCCTCATGGTGGGCGACACCGCGCGCGCCGCTCCGACGGACACCGCCACGCAGGCCCCCGAGACGCCCTCCACGGGCGAGGTGCTGCTCGAGGTGTCGGGGCTGCAGGCCCAGGGAGACAACGGCCGGCCCGCGCTCCAGGGCGTGGACCTCACGGTGCGCGCGGGCGAAATCGTCGGCATCGCGGGCGTGGACGGCAACGGCCAGCGCGAGCTGGCGGAGGTGCTCACGGGCCTGCGTCCCCTGACGTCGGGCACCGGGACGCTGCTCGGAGGGAAGCTGGCGCACCTGACGCCCGCCCAGGCGCGCGAGCGCGGCGTGGGCCACGTGCCCGAGGACCGGCTGCGCCGCGCGGTCGTGAAGGCGCTCAGCGTGGAGGAGAACATCGCGCTGGGTCGGCACAACCGGCCGCCCTTCGCCAAGGGGCCGTGGATCGACTTCGACGGACGTCGCGCGCGGGCCACGGAGCTGCTCGCCGCGTACGACGTGCGCCCGCCGGAGCCGACGCTGCCGCTGCAGGCCCTGTCCGGAGGCAACCAGCAGAAGGTGGTGGTGGCGCGCGAGCTGGACGCGCGGCCCCGCTTGCTGGTGGTGGTGCAGCCCACGCGAGGCCTGGACATCGGCGCGGTGGCCCAGGTGCACGCGAGGCTTCGCGAGGCCCGGGCCCAGGGCACCGGCGTGGTGCTGGTGTCGTTGGACCTGGAAGAGGTGCTGGCGCTGGCGGACCGCGTCTACGTGCTCTTCGAGGGGCGCGTGACGGGCCAGTTCACCCGGCCCGAGTACGACGAGCAGGAGCTGGGACGTCGCATGCTGGGAGCGGAGCCGGGCCATGGGTGAGCGCACGCGGCAGGCCCTGCCGTCGGTGCTGTCGGTGCTGTTGTCGTTGCTGGTGTGCTGGCTGCTCATCGCCTTCACGCGCGACGAGGGAGGCCTCGCCACGGCCACGGCGGCGTACCTCCAGATGCTCTGGGGCGGCGTGGGTGACTGGCCCCGCTTCCTCTTCGAGGACGCGCCGGCCACCGTGCTCACCCGTCCGCTGGGCGAGGCGGCCATGAAGGCCGCGCTGCTCACCTTCACCGGGCTGTCGGTGGCGGTGGCCTTCAAGGTGGGCCTGTTCAACATCGGCGCGCAGGGGCAGATGCTGCTGGGCGCGCTCGCCGCCGCGGTGGTGGGCGCGCACGTGGCGCTGCCCAGCGTGCTGCACATCCCCGCGGCGCTGCTGGGTGCGGCGCTGGCCGGAGCCGCGTGGGCGGGCATCGCCGCCCTGCTGCGGCTCTACCGGGGCGTGCACGAAGTCATCTCCACCATCATGCTCAACTGGGTGGCGCTGCGGCTGGTCGACAACTGGCTCGTCGTGGGCCCACTGCGCGGCACCGCGGAGGCCGGCGCCTCCATCACCGGCACCGCCGAAATCCACCCCACCGCGGCGCTGCCGCGCCTGCTGGGTGACGCCTCGCGACTGAACCTGGGCTTCGTGCTGGCCACCCTCGCCGCGGTGGCGGTGTGGGCGTGGCTGACGCGCACGCGCTCGGGCTTCGAGACGCGCGCGGTGGGACTGGGCGACGAGGCCGCGCGCGCCGCCGGCATCCCCGTGGCGCGACGGGCGGGACTCGCCATGGCGCTGGCCGGCGCACTGTCGGGCCTGGCCGGCGCGGTGCTGGTGCTGGGCACCGAGGGCCGCTACCCGGGCACGCTCGGCGCGCCCTACGGCTTCGACGGCATCGCCATCGCGCTCATCGGAAACAACCATCCGCTGGGCGTGGGCGCCGCGGCGCTGTTCTTCGGCGTGCTGCGCGCGGGCGGCACGCGCATGCAGTTGCTCGACGTGCACAAGAGCTTCCCCGAGCTCATCCAGGGCCTCGCGCTGCTCTTCGTCGCAGGCCGCCTCATCTGGCTGGCCGTGCTGCGCCGGCGCGCCGCGCCCGCCCCCGTCGCCTCGCCCGCCGCGCCCACCGCGCAGGTGCCCCATGCTTGAGGTCCTCCATCGGCTGCTGTTCGCCACGCTGGACGCCGCCCCGGCGCTCGTCTTCGCCGCGCTGGGCGCGGTGCTCTCCGAGCGCGCGGGCGTGGTGGCCGTCGGCGTCGAGGGCATGATGCGCGTGGGCGCCTTCTGCGCCGCCGTGGCCGCGCTCGTCATGCCCACGCCCCTGGCCGTCGTCATGGGCATGCTCGCGGGCGCGGGGCTCGCGGCGGTGCACGGCTTCCTGTGCATCCGCTGGCGCTCGGACCAGGTGGTGTCCGGCATCGCCCTCAACCTGGTGGCCCTGGCCGGCGGCACCTTCCTCCTGGAGACGCACTTCGGCCCCAACGGCACGCCCTCCATCCAGCAGCTCTCCACGTGGGAGCTGCCGGGGCTGTCGTCCGTGCCCATATTGGGCGCGCTCTCCGGCCACGCCGCGCCCACGTACCTGGCGCTGCTGCTCCCCGTGCTCCTGCAGCTCGTCCTGACGCGCACGCCGCTGGGCCTGCGCCTGCGCGCCGTGGGCGACAAGCCCCACGCGGTCGCCACGCTGGGCCTGTCCGTCCCCGCGCTCAGGTGGGGCGCGGTGCTGGGCGGCGGACTGCTCGCGGGCCTGGGCGGCGCGGTGCTCTCCACCACCGTGTTGGACCGCTTCGAGCAGCACACCCCCGCGGGCCTGGGCTTCATGGCCCTGGCCGCCATGGTCTTCGGACGCTGGACGCCGCTGGGCGCCTTCCTCGCCGCCGCCTTCTTCGCTTTCGGCAACGCGCTCCGGATCGGCCTCGCCTCCAGCGCCCCGGGCCTCCTGGACGTCGTGCCCCAGGGCGTCCTGCTCGCCCTGCCCTACGTCCTCACCCTCGTGGTCCTCACGCTCCAGGGACAGCGAAACAGCACCCCCGCCGCACTCGGCGTCCCATACGAGCAGGAGTCCCGCTGAGCCTCGAATACCCAGGTGGTGTCCTTCTACACCCGGGTATGAAATGATTCTTGGTCATGGGTGACACCCAGGTGTCGGGTGGCCAACGTCGGCTCCTTCGGGCAATGGAGGAAGCCGACACTCCAACCCCCTGCCGTTACTGGGGTGATCTCCGGGTTTCTCCGGGATTGAGACACAGAGCGTCGACGCACGGTCCGGCACGCGACTGGCATGTAGCCCAAGTGTCGGGCCGCGCCGGGATGGAGGAGGCCACCGGGGGGAGGTTTCATCCATTCAGACGCAAGGTTCGTAGGGACTCCTTGTGAACCCCGGGCCCGGTCGGCCCGGTCAACACGGCGGGGGTGGGTGATGCTGGAGACGACGGGAACGACCGAGGCGTATCGCCCCCGCGTGTTGGCGGTGGACGTGGAGTCAGAGGGCATGGAGCGGCTGTGCTCCATCCTGGCCCCGGCGGGCTATGACGTGCTGCCGGCGGGCGGGGCGCAGGCCCATCAGCCCGCGGACCTGGTGCTCCTGGACGTGGAGCGGCCGGGGACGGACGGGCTCGCGGCCTATCGCCGGCTCCAGGCGGAGCTGGGCGGGCCTCCGGTGCCGGTGCTGATGCTGACGCGGCGGGCGGACCGCCAGACGCGGCGTCAGGTGCTGGAGGCCGGGGTGGATGATCTGCTCACCACCGAGCCGCTGGACCCGCTGGAACTGAAGGTCCGCGTGCACACGCTCCTGGAGCTCAAGGCGCACCGCGAGCGCGGTGGCCAGCGGGCCGAGGAGCTGCTGGACCCGCGCACCCGCTGGGTGGAGATGGAGCGGCTGGCGCGCGTGGGCACGCTGGCGGCGGACGTGGCGCAGAACCTGGGCCACATCGGCGAGGGCCTGCAGCGGGCGCTGGGGCACGTGCGAGAGCGCGCGGTGCAGGGCCTGCCGCCGGACGCCGAGGAGCTCAAGAAGCTGGGCGTGGCGGGCGAGCAGATGCGGCTGTACGGCCAGCACCTGCTGTCGCTGGGCCCCACCAACCCCAAGGACATCCAGCGCTTCGACCTGCGGGAGCTGGTCCCCGCGGTGGTGGAGCGCCTGCGGGACAACGGCCGGCTGCTCACCGCCGAGGTGACGGTGGTGCTGCCCGAGGACCCCATCGCGGTGGTGTTCAACCGCCGTCAGCTGGAGCAGGTGCTGGTGGAGCTGCTCGCCAACGCGGCCGAGGCGGTGGAGTGCGTGATGGACCGCCCGCGCCGCATCCACGTGGGCGTGGAGATGCCGGACATGTTCGGCGACTTCGGCCCGCGCCTCTTCGTGAAGGACACGGGCATCGGCATCTTCGAGGACGAGCTGCAGGCCGTCTTCGAGCCCTACTACACGACGAAGCCGCCGGAGAAGGGCGCTGGCTTGGGCCTCACCGTGGCGCGCGCCCTGGTGGAGTCCATGGGCGGCAAGCTCACGGTGCAGAGCCGGGTCAACCTGGGCAGCACCTTCACGGTGGAGCTGCCCGAGCAGACGTCCTCCTGGTAGCCGCGCCTAGAAGCGGTAGGCGATGCCGAAGAGGGCCTCCATGGCGAACTCGCTCTCGTCCCAGTCGGGGATGAGGGCGGGCCCCATGCGCAGGTTGAAGGACACGGCCAGCTTGCTGTCGATGAAGTACTCCAGGCCGCCGCCCACCAGGATGGGGATGACGGGGCCGATGCTCCGGCCGAAGTACACGTGGAAGGGCATGTCCAGGCCCACGTTCACCATCAGCGCGCTGCTGACGGGGATGCCCACGACGAAGGCCACGGGCAGCGCCAGGCCCACGTCCGTGTCGCCGTCATCGAAGTAGAAGAGCGGCCCGGGCTGGAAGGTGAGCGCGAAGGACACGTTGTTCGTCTTCGCCAGCTCCACGCGCAGCCAGCCCTGCAGCTTGATGCCGGGAGAGGTGTGGCGCACCCAGCCCTCACGGCCCCAGTTGAAGCTGAACTTGCCGCCGATATCGACCTTCTCCGACGTGCCGTGGAGCACGCCCAGGGTGAGGCCCGGCCAGCCAATCTGCCCCGAGAAGGCCGTGTTGCCCCGCCCCAGGGTGTCGGCGGCGAGGATGGACCAGCCCTGCCCACGCGCCAGCGCGGTGCCGGGGAGGGCCAGGAGACAAGCGAGGAGGAGTCCAGGGACGAGGCGCTTCACACGATGCCTTTCGGTGAGGGGCCGCAGCGACTGCGCGCGGCCAGGGGTGTGGAGTTGAGGAGTGATTCAGGACTCAGGTGGGTTGGCCCCGCTCACGGGCCAGGGCCACGAAGGCATCGATGAAGGCGGTCAGCCGGGACTCGGCGCGCGCGCGGGCCTGGGCCAGGGGCTCGCCCGCGGCGGGCGTCTCCTTGCGCTCGAAGTAGTATTTGATTTTGGGCTCGGTGCCGGACGGACGCAGGGTGACGCGGCCGCCGCCCTCCAGCTCCAGCGCGAGCACATTGGACGGAGGCAGGCCGTTGACGCCGCGCTGGTAGTCGAGCACCGCGCGCACCGCCTCGCCACCGATGTGCGAGGGAGGCCGGGCCCGGAACGCGTCCATGATGCCGCGGATGGCCTGCGCGCCGGCCGCACCCGGCAGCGTGACGTTGCGCTGGGCGCCGACGTAGAGGCCGTGCTTGCGCTGAATCTCCTCCAAGTACCCGAGCACCGTGGTGCCCCGCGCCTCGCACCACGCGGCCAGGTCCGCCATGACGAGCGCCGCGCCGACACCGTCCTTGTCGCGCGTCACGGTGCCGGCGGTGTAGCCGAGCGCCTCCTCGTAGCCGAAGACGAACTGCGTGCCCTCGGCCTGCTCGCGCTCCAGCGCGCGGTTGGCGATCCACTTGAAGCCCGTGAGCACCTCGTCATAGGCGGCGTCCAACGAGCGGGCGATGTCGCCCAGCTGCGTGGAGGAGACGATGGTGGTGACGACATGCGGCCGGGCGCGCTGGGTCCCCTGGGTCAGGAGATAATGCCCCAGCAGCACGCCCACCTCGTTGCCGGTGAGCATCCGCAGGCCGCCCGTGGACTCGCGCGCCATGACGGCCAGCCGGTCCGCGTCCGGGTCATTGGCGAGCACCAGGTCCGCCTTCACGCGCTCGGCGGTGGCGCGCGACAGGTCCATGGCGCCGGGCTCCTCCGGGTTGGGGAAGCGCACCGTGGGGAAGCGCCCATCCGGCTGCTGCTGCTCGGCCACCGGGGTGAAGCGCGGGAAGCCCGCGTCGCGAAGGGCCCGCTCCGCCCAGACACCGCCCACCCCGTGCATCGCCGTGTAGACGATGGACAGCGTCGACGAGCCCTTCTTGTGCACGCGCAGGCCCAGGATGGCGCGCAGGTACTCATCCCCCATCGAGTCCGGCAGGTCGCGCCACAGGCCCTGCTTGCGCGCGGCGTCCGGCGCGAGCAGCGGCACCCGGTTGGCGGGCTCCACCTTCGCGATGGCCGCGGCGATGCCCGTGTCGTGCGGGGGGATGATTTGAGCGCCGTTGCCCCAGTACACCTTGTAACCGTTGTATTCGGGTGGATTGTGGCTGGCCGTCACCATGATGGCGGCCGCGGCGTTGAGGTTCAGGCACGCGTACGCGGTGAGCGGCGTGGGCACGGGCTCGGGGAAGACGTGCGCGGGGATGCCCTCGGCGGCGAGCACGGCGGCGGTGTCCTCGGCCAGCTCCGCGCTCAGCCGGCGCGCGTCCCGTCCCACCACCACGCCCCGGGTGGCGACGTCCGGCACCTGCGCCTTGAGGTAGCGCGCCAAGCCCGCGGTGGTGCGGCGCACCACGGCGCGGTTCATCCGGTTGGGACCGGCGCCCAGCACGCCGCGCAGGCCCGCGGTGCCGAACTCCAGGTCCCCCACGAAGCGGTCCGCCAGCTCCGCCTCGTCATTGGCGGCGAGCAGCCGCGCCAGCTCCTCGGCGGTGGTGGGGTCCGGGTCCGCCAGGCGCCACGCCTCTGCCCGCTCTCTCAATCCGCTGTCGCTCATGGAGCCTCGTTGCCTCGTGTCTCGAAAGAGGGCGCACGCGACGTCGTGCCCGGGCGCCTGTGGGGTTTCAGGAGTAGTCGGTGAGCTTGCGGCGGGTGGCGCGGCCCTTGGGGCCGTCCTTGCCGCCCTGGCACGTGACGCACAGCTCGGCGTAGGGCATGGCCCTGAGGCGACCGAGCGGAATCTCGTCGCCGCACTCCTCGCAGTCCCCGAAGGAGTCCGGCTCGTCGCGCAGCTTGCCCAGCGCCTTGAGCACGCGGGCCAGCACGCCGTCCATGTTCCGGTTCCGGTTGGAGGCGATGGCCTGCATCATCTCGTTGAGGGGCTGCTCGTCCTCGTCGCCGCCGATGCGCGCATCGTCGGTGCGGTTGGGCTCTATCTTCGCCGGCACCTTCTCCGTCAGCTCGGAGTGCAGCGCCAGCAGCAGGGCCTTGAGTTCGTCTCGCTGTTTCGCGTTCATCGAGGGCCCGCCGGTTCAGTACTTCGCGGTGGAGACCTGCCCGTTGACGATGGCCACCGACGCGGACGCGCCCAGTCGGTTGGCGCCCGCGCGCAGCATCTTCAGCGCGTCCTCGGAGGAGCGGATGCCGCCGGAGGCCTTCACGCCGACGCCCTCGCCCACCGTCAGTCGCATCAGCGCCACGTCCTCCACCGTCGCCCCGCCCGAGCCGAAGCCGGTGGAGGTCTTCACGAAGGCGGCGCCCGCGGACTTCGACAGCAGGCAGCCGAAGACCTTCTCCTCGTCCGTGAGCAGCGACGTCTCGAGGATGACCTTCACCGGCACCGGACGGCACGCGTCCACCACCGCGCGGATGTCCTGGAACACGAGCGCGTGCTCGCGCGCCTTGAGCGCGCCGACGTTGAGCACCATGTCGATTTCACGCGCGCCGGCGCGGATGGCTTCGCGCGCCTCGAAGGCCTTGGCCGAGGAGAGGCTGGCGCCCAGGGGGAAGCCCACCACGGCGATGGGCACCGTCCTGGAGCCGGCGAGCACCTTCGCCGCGGTGGCCACCTGCGCGCTGTTCACGCACACGGTGGCGAAGCCATGCTCACGCGCCTCGCGGGCCACCTTCGCCACGTCCTCGGCGCGGGCCTCGGGCTTGAGCAGCGTGTGGTCGATGTACGGCGCCAGGTCCGCGGCCGAGCGGATGGAGGCCGGGTCCACGCGGGCCGTTGCGGGCGGAGCGAGGTCGACAGGGAACTCGCCGGGCGAGTCCTCCCGGGTGGCCGTCCACTCGGACACGTGGCGGCGGACCTGGTCGGCGAGCTCCTCGACGAACTTGGAGAGGTCCTTGGAGTCGGACATGGCGGCCCCTTAGCCCACTTCGCGGTCCTCGGGAAGCGCTCGGGAGAGTCGTTCGTTTCCCGCGCACACCTGACGTGCCGAGGGTGGGAGCGTGGCGGTAGAGTCCCCCTCGTGATGTCCCGTCTCCGCTGGTTCCCTCTCCTCGCCCTCCTGCTCGCCACGCTGCCGGGTCTCGCCGCGGGCCTTCCCTCCCCTCTCACCGCGACGTCCGACAAGCCGTTGACGGTCCACTTCCTCGACGTGGGCCAGGGCGACGCGGCCCTCGTCATCTCGCCCACGGGCAAAACGGTGCTCATCGACGGCGGCCCGCCCGAGGCGCGCGAGCGGCTCAACAAGCGGCTGCGCGAGCTGGTGAACGGGCCGCTGGACCTGGTCATCCTCACGCACCCGCACTTGGACCACCTGGGTGGGCTCGCGCAGACCTTGCGCACGATTGGGGCCCGGCGGTTCATGGACCCCGGCTTCGACCACCCCAGCGAGGCGTACCGCGACCTGCTGGAGGTCGTCGGGGACACGGTGGGCCAGGTGATGAACCCGGAGCCGGGCCCCTCGTCCCCCAACGGGCTGCTCACCATCGGCCTGGGCGAGGGCGTCTCGCTCACCGTGCTCTGGCCTCGCGCGCCGAAGGAGCCCTTCCTCGTCGGGACGCGTTCGGATGCGAACTCCAACTCCATCGTCGCGAAGCTGACGTATGGGAAGACGGCGTTCCTGCTCGTCGGCGACGCGGAGCCGGACACGGAGGGCATGCTGCTCAAGAAGGGGCTGGACCTGAGCACCACCGTGCTGAAGGTGGCGCACCACGGAGGCCGTCACTCCTCCACCGCCGCGTTCCTCGCCGCCGCGAAGCCCCAGGCCGCCGTCATCTCCTGCGGGGCGAAGAACGACTATGGCCACCCCGCACCGGAGACGCTGGAGCGCCTGGGCGCGGTGGGCGCGCACGTGCTGCGCACGGACCGGGACGGCGAGGTGGTGGCGGCCAGCGACGGCAACACCGTCACGCTGCGCACCCACGGAGGCGACGGCGCCATGGTGGTGGTGTCCGGCGGCCAGGGGCTCGCTCCCTCCGTCCCCGTCCTGGTGCCGCCCCCGGCGCCCGAGACGAAACGTCCGGGGGCCGGTGCGCGACAATCCCGCGACGACACGGGTGGAGCCTCGTCCCGAGGCGGCTCCGAGGGCCAGGAGCGCTACATCGGCCTCAAGGGCAGCAAGGTATTCCACCGCGAGACGTGCTCCACCCTGAAGCGTTCCAAGTCGGAGCGCACCGTGTACCCGAACCGCGAAGCCGCCCTGCGCGAGCGTCGCCCCTCCGAGGATTGCCATCCATGAGTTCGCGCCTACTCGCCCTGCTGGGCACCCTGCTCGTCCTGGGGGCCTGCAAGGAGCCCGCGCCGGACCCCGCCGCCCGAGCCCCGGAGGCCCGGCGCTACTTCGGCGCGGCCCCGGACGGGAAGCTGCGCGTCTACTTCTTCGACGTGGGCCAGGGGGACGCGGCGCTCATCGTGGCGCCCAACGGCACCACGGTGCTGGTGGACTCGGGTCCTGAGAGCGCCTCCCGGCACCTGGTGAACCGCCTGCCGGAGCTGCTCACCAAGCCCCTGGACCTGGTGGTCCTCACGCATCCCCACGTGGACCACCACGGCGCGCTGGACGCGGTGCTGCGCCGGGTGGGGGCCCGCCAGTTGATGGAGCCGCAGCTGCCCACCGCGCCGCCGGACTACGACGCGCTGCTCACGAAGCTCGGTGAGCGCCGGGTGCAGGTCGTCTCCCCCGCGCCGCCCACGTCCACGCCCAACGCGCCCCAGCGCATCAACCTGGGGGACGGCGTATCGCTGACCATCCTGTGGCCCCGTGCGCCCAGCGAGCCGCTGCTGGACGCGCCCTCGGCCGCGCTGGAGGTCAACTCCATCGTCATGCGCCTGTCGTACGGCGAGACGTCGGTGCTGTTCACCGGTGATGCGCTGGCGCAGACGGAGGAGTACCTGCTCGCGCGTGAAGTGCCAGTGCAGTCCACCCTGCTCAAGGTGGGGGCGCACGGGCTCGATACCGCCACCACGGCGGCGTTCCTCACGCGCGTGGGGGCTCGCGCCGCCGTCATCTCCGTGGGCGCGGGCAATGCGTTCAAGGCGCCGGCGCCCGCCACACTGGAGCGCCTCAAGGCCGCGCACCTGGAGGTGTTCCGCACCGACGAGCACGGCGAGGTGCAGGTGGTCAGCGACGGCAAGTCGTTGGTCATCTCTCCGCAGCGGCTCAAGCAGGGCACGCCCAGCGACATGCGCTACACGCTGGTGGGCCAGGGCCCCACGCCGCTCCCGGACTTCTGGGCCGGCAAGCCCCTGGTCGAGAAGAAGCCCGTCGTCGAGGAGGTGCCCGTCGAGCCGGTGAAGACGACCGAGGCTCCAGCGGCTCCGCCCAAGGAGGAGCGCAACAACAAGAAGTACAAGGGGCCGTACCACGCGAGCCGCAAGCGCGACAAATTCCACATCCCCGACTGCGACGGCGCGCGGAAGATCCACGCCGAGAACCTCATCATCTACAAGACGCGCGAGGAGGCCATTCGTGAGCGGCGGCCCGCGCAGGACTGCAACCCGTGAAGAAGAAACCGACCCAGTCGCGGGCCACTCTGGACCGCATCGAGGATGAAGTCGCCGTGCTCGTCGTGGACGGGCGTGAGGTGACCAGGCCCCTCGCCTCGCTCCCTGAAGGCGCGCGTGAAGGCGACGTCATCCACCTGGACACGATGACGGTGGACCCGGAGGCCACCGAGGCGCTGCGCGAGGAGGTCCGCGCGGCCCGTGAGCGGGCGAAGAAGGGCAGGACGCCACCACCGGGCGACTTCGACCTCTGAGCGGGGTGCGACGCGAATCAGAGCCCATGGCGCGCTGGGCCTCGGACGCACCGAGGTCCACCGTCCAGCGGGCGCCTGAGCCTCATGCGCGGGGCGACGCGAGGCTCGCAGGTGGCCTCCCCAGCGCAGCGGCCGAGCACCGTTCTCCAGTGCCGGGGCCCGGTGGGGACCTCAGGTGACGGCTTCGTGCCGCTCGGTGACTCCCTGGTACTGGTAGGCGCCGCCGTCATACGGCGTGACGGCGTCGTCGGCCTTCTTGGTGCAAGCCGCGGCGGTGGGGTCGAAGGCCTGGTACTGCCCCTTGTCGTCCTTGAACTCCACCCACGCATGCTCGCCCTGGGCCGTCTTGCCGAAGACGACGCGCGCATCCACGCCGGCCTTCTCGAAGCGCTGCTCGGCCTCGATGGCCATGTCCACGCAGACCCCGGACTTGCTCGCGTCGAAGTTGCTGGCGTTCTTCATGGCGGCGTCCCACGTCTTGCCGCCCGAGTAGTCGTACTTCCAGGACGTGGCCTCCTTCGCGATGTCCTGGGCCACCGCGTCCGCGCTCTTGCCCGAGGATGGACGCTTCGCGTCCTGAGCCTGCACGGGAGCCGGAGCCGGCGCGGGCTGGGGCGGCCTAGCCTTTGCCGGCTCGAAGCTGTCGCGGCTCCAGTTCTGCTGGAAGCTCCGCGACTCGGTGGGCTTCGGGCACGTCCCCTTCCCTGCGTCGCCCTTCAGCAGGGACTCCTTCGTCAGGCCCAGCTTCTTCAGCAGCGCGGCGAACTCCTGGGGTTGCTTCGCGGAGTCCACCGTCTTCACCGCCGAGCCATCCGGGTTGACGACCTTCACCACGACACTTTGCGGAGCCTGAGCGGCCTCGGGCAGGCGCTTCGCACAGGAGGGGGAGGTCGGACGCGACAGGGAGGAGATCGCCATGGGACAGGGCCTCTCGGAGCCAAGGGGATGCCCGTCCCCTAAGCACCGCGTGTGCCAGTCCCCGTGCGACCTGGTATGGGCGCCAAGCTCCCGTACTTCCTGGGCCCATGGACAGGCCTTCGGTTCGTGGAGGCCCGCGTTGCTGGTGACAGCCGTTTGCGGGGTGATGTCCGGAGGCATCACCCCGCGCGCTCGTCACCGGCCTTGGCCAGGAGTGCGCGCACCCAAGGGGCGAGGACGCCCGTGCTCCCGTTCGACGACCGCGGCTCGAGGCCCGTGGCCTCCTCCGACACGAGGAGGCCACCCAGGCCGAGCCGGACGTGCTACCGACCGGAGAGGACCAGCGGAATCTCCAGCTCGATGTCCTCGCCGGAGAAGCTGGAGAACGTCATCCGCCGGGCGCGCTCACGGATGCACGAACCCACCGCGTTCGCGTTGCCGTTGAGCTCCTTGCGGTCGAACTTCGCCTCCTTCACCGCGCCGGACGTGCCCACCGTCGCCGTGAGCGTCGCCTTGCCGCCCTTGTAGGACGGGTTGCGCTTGAGCTCCTGCTCCACGCAGTCGCGGAACGAGGTCTGCGCCTGCTCCACCACGCGCTCCACCTCCTCGTCCGACGGCCCACCGACGTCCTCCGAGTCCGCCGCAGCGACCTCCGCGCCCTCGCGAACCTCCGGGGCGACGTCCTTCTTCTCCGCGTCGTTGTAGACGGCCTGCACCTGCTCCTGCGTCGGAGCCGCAGCCGCTCCTTCCGCGCCCGGCGTGGGCTCGGCGGCCTTCGGCTCCACCGCCTTGGGCTCGGTGGGGACCGGCGCGGCCTGAGGCGGCGCCTTCGGAATCGGAGCGACCGGAGGCGGCGTGTTGCCCAGGAGCTTGTCGCGCAGCGCGCCCACACCCGCGCCGGTGAAGACGGACTGCTCCACCGCCTGCCCCTGCGCATCCACCGTGGTGACCTTCAGCGGCATCACCCCGAGCGCCTCCGACAACACGTAGGCGACGACCAGCGGCAGCAGGAGCACCAGCAGCACGACGGCGACGTACTTCATCGGCGAGTTGCGCCGCGTCACGCCTGCCTTCTTGGCCACCTGGCGCGTGTTCTCGCGAGGATCACGCTTCGCGGGCGCCTGGGTCTCCTCACCGCCTTCCTCGCCCTGCGAGTCGTCGTACGGATTGCCGCCCTGCGCCTCGTCCTGCTCTCCACCCTTCTCGGGCAGATCCAGGTCGGAGAACAGCTCGTTGAGCGGCGCGGCGGTCGCGGCCGGCGCGGCGCCCTTGCGACCCGCGGGCTGCGGCTGGTTCCGGGGGTCCGGCTCGCCGAAGTACGTCGTGTCCGGATCCTCCTCCGGCACCCACTGGCGCGCCGACTGAGGCTCCTCCGGCTCGGGCTGCTGGAAGGCCTGCGGCTCCGGCTCCTGAGGGAACTGGGGCTCCGGCTCGGAGAAGACCGGATGCTGCGGCTCCGGCTCGCGGCGAGCGGGCGCGGGCTTCGCGGCGGCGCGCGCGGGCGGCTCCGCCACGGGAGGCGGCGGGGGCGGCGGAGGAGGCTCCGGCGCGGGCGGGGGAACGAACAGACCGGCGAGCTCCGGCACGTCCGCGCCGCGCTTCCAGTCCGCCATGCCCTGCTGCCAGAAGAAGCTCCGGCCGCTGATGGTGCCCGTGGCGATGAGCTCGCGCAGGGCACCCTCGTCCAGCGGGCCCTCCTGCTTGTTCTTCACCATCACGAACCAGGGCGAGCCCGTGGCGCGCAAGGGCGCGGCCCTGGTGGGCTCATCGTCCCAGGGCGTCTGGAGCGCCGCGGGCGGCGCCTTGGCCACCGGTGGCGCGGAGGCCACCGGCGCGGGGACGCTGACGGACGGGTCGGCCAGGGAGCGCTCTTGCGCCCTGAGCCGCTCCACGTCCGCGAGCGACACCACGCGGGTGCTCTCTTCTTCGGCGGGTCCTTCGACGGTGATGACGTTCTGGCAGTTCTTGCAACGGACCTTGACCGTCTTGCCGCGGACTTTTTCGTCCGCAATGGAGTACCGCTTCTGGCAATTGTCGCAGGTGAAGTTCAAGGGGAGCGTCCGGCTCGCGGGGGGAAAACGAGGTCCCGGATGCTACCGCTAGAAATCTCCCGCGCAAACCAATCGGTTGACTCCGCCGTGCGGCCCAACTATGGAGCCCGCCTCTGCCCCTGTCTTCTCTCGCCTTATTCAGAAGGTGGCGAATGCCGGCGAAGGACCTCGGTTCAAAGTTCGTTTGCTTCAAGTGTCAGACGAAGTTCTACGACATGAAGAAGCCTGACCCGCTGTGCCCGAAGTGCGGCGCGGACCAACGGGAAAGCCCCGCACTGAAGCCTCAGCCCGAGGGACGCCGTGGCCGCCTGGCCGCCGCTCCCAAGGTCATCGAGCCCGAGCCCGAGGAGCCAGCAGCCGCGAGCGAGGAAGAGGAGGAGGATCTCGACTCGTTCGACGACGACGAGAGCGCGGCCGCCGAGCCCGACGACGACGACACCTGATTCAGGGGGTGTGCGGGCTTCCTGGCGAGCGCCAGGAGGCCTGCGAGCCTCGGACGTCCTCACGAGGCGGCTTGTGTCCACCCGGTGCGCCCTTCGCGGGGCGCGTGCCGGGCCTGCTTCACGACCGACGTGCTTCCGCTCAGGTCCCCGATGCCAGCGCCAGCTCCGTGAGCGCGCGGCGGATCTGCTCGTAGAGGCCAGGTCCCATCTCCTGCATCCCCACCGGCCGCGGCTCCTTGCGGGGCGCTTCCAGGGTCTGCATCGGGCTCGTCAGTGTGGTCCGCTTCTTGGGCTGCATCGTCATGCCCCCCTCTCGTGTTGAAACCCAGCAGCAGCGTAGCAATTTTCCTGTCGCAGCGGAAATGAAATCCGGACGCACACGCCGCACTTCCTAGTACGTGCTGGGGCGAAAACCTTCCGCCCTTTCGCCAAGAAAGTTGGAAACGGCCGGCGCGGGCTACTGCTGGAGGTCCGTGACGGCCCAGTCCTGCTCCACCTGGACGCGCTCGCCCGCGCGGACATTCACGGTCTTCTCGGCCTGGGGCAGCCGCTCGTGCCAGAAGACGAGGGTGTGGGCGCCCTCGGGGACCTCCAGCCGGAAGCGGCCGTCCGGGGAGGTGGTGGCGAAGTACGGGTGGTCGAACGTCCGCACCACGGCCCGCATCCACGGGTGGATGTCGCAGCGGATGGGGACGACGCCGGGCTCCTCGGGCAGCGGCTTGCGCGTGCTCATCCCCTCCAGGGGCATGGCCACGTTGAAGAAGGAGCGCTTGGTGCTGGAGGACGCGCGCACGTTGTGGACGAGCGGATCCGAGTTGCGCAGGGTGAGCTGGCCGCCGGCGCGCGCGGCGAGGACGGGTGGCTCATAGATGCACTTCTTCTGGTCCAGCACGGGCTCGGCGGGCGGCTGGGCCGGTGCGGGCAAAGCGCTCGCCGACTTCAGGGACACCACCGTGTAGGCCAGCGCTCCCTCGCTCCCCACGACGAGGGAGCGGTCCTCCGTCTGCTCGCCGCACACGGACACCACGGTGCCGCTGGTGGGCGACGAGGTGGGAGGCGGCGGGGTGCCGGTGAGCCGGACGCGCCCCTCGATGACGCCCCACTTCACGTCGGCCGCGGGGCGCGCGGGCGCGGGGGCCTGCGCCTGAGGGGCCGCGGGCACGGACGGGGGCGGCGAGGAGGACTCGCGGCAGGCGAAGGCGAGCGCGAACAGGGGCAGCGAGCGGAGAAAGGTGGCGCGGAGCACGTGTTCCCGTCTAACGGGTGCGTGAAGCTCTTTCAAATGGTGGATGGCGCCCCGAGCGCCCGGGGGATGACTCTGGGTCGATTTGGGCGTTGGACCCCCATCATCCTTGTTGGTACAAGAGCGCGCGGCCGTACACGGTGCGGCTCTGTGGGAGGCAGCAACTTTGCGGGAGAAATTGAAGGCGCTGGCGGAGCTTCAGAATGTGGACCTGGAGGTCGCATCGCTCCGGAAGGCCGCGGACATCCACCCCCGTCAGATTGCCGAGTTGGAGCGGGAGCTGGGGGTGGCTCGCAGCGCCATCGAGGCCGAGCGCGCACGGGTCGCCGACATGGAGCGGCAGAAGACCCAGGTCGAGCAGAACATCACGGACGAGAAGGACAAGGTGAAGAAGTGGGAGGCGCGCCTGGCAGAACAGCGCTCCACCCGCGAGTACTCCGCCCTGGCCCGTGAAATCGACATCGCCAAGAAGGCCAATCTGACGATGGCCGAGGAGCAGGTGGAGCTGACGAAGCAGCTCGGCCAGGCTCGCGAGGCGCTCAAGGGCAAGGAGGCGGAGTTCGCCACGAAGCAGCAGGGCCTGTCCGCGAGGATGGGTGAGCTGCGCGGCAAGCTGGGCGAGTCCGAGGCGCAGGTGAAGGCGCTCGAGGGCCGCCGCGCGGGTGTCGCGGAGGGCGTCGACTCGACGCTGCTGCGGCGCTACGAGGTGGTGCGCAAGAAGAAGCTGCCCGCGCTGGTCGGCGTGGTGGCCGGCACCTGCCAGGGCTGCAACATGAACGTGCCCCCGCAGCTCTACAACCAGCTGCGCACCTCGCTCGGCACGGACATCTGCCCGTCCTGCAACCGCATCATCTACGCGGTGGAAGCGCTCCAGGAAACGCCCGCGGCGGCGAAGTAGGCCGCACGGATGCCCGCGCCGTCGCTGGTCGACATCCTCCGCCACATCGCGCGCGAGGAGCCGCTCTCGTCGACGGTGCGCGCCTTCCGCGGCCTCACGCGGGAGCACCTGGGGCAGCTCCTCGACGAGGCCGCCACCCGCCTGGACCCGTCCCCGCCGCTCGGGGACGAGGTGGCGCGGGCGCCCGCCGAGGCGCTGTCCCCTCCCCCACCCTCCGAGCCCTTGCCCCGCGTGCGCGTCTATTCGGACGGCGCCGCCAGGGGCAACCCGGGGCCCGCGGGCGCGGGCGCGGTGGTGACGGACGCCGAGGGACACGTCGTCGCCCGCCTGGGCCGGTTCCTCGGCACGCAGACGAACAACCACGCCGAGTACATGGGGCTGCTGCTGGGCCTGAAGCACGCGAAGGCGCTGGGCGCGCGCGAGGTGGACGTCTACGCGGACAGCGAGCTGCTCATCCGGCAGTTGGGCGGGCAGTACCAGGTGAAGAGCGCCACGCTGCGGCCGCTGTTCGACGAGGCGAAGAAGCTCCTGTCGGGCTTCACCCGCGTGAAGCTGCACCACATCCCGCGCGCGAAGAACGCGGACGCGGACGCCATGAGCAACCGGGCCATCGACGAGCGGATGTAGGCTCTTCGGATGGCGCTCGAGCTACGGGCCTCCCACGGCCACTCGCTTCGGCTGGACATCGTCGGCTACCAGTTCCCGGATGGAACCGTCGACAGCCTGAACTGGCTGCTCATCCGCTTCACCGTCCAGGTGCCAGGACAGGAGCCCTGGACCAAGGTGGACCCCAGTCTGGAGACAGGGGAACTGCTCTCACTGGCGCGCTGGTTCGAGAACATGGGCACCGTCGACATGCGGGGCCCTCGGCCCGCCTATCACTTCCTCGAGCCCAACCTCTCCTTCTCCCTCGTGCCGGTGAAGGGCGGGAAGCGGCGGCTGCGCGTCCACTTCGATGCCGAGTCACGGCCGCCCTGGGCGCCCCCACGTGGCCAGGGCGCGCACAGCACGGCCTGGGTCGAGTTCCCCCTTGAGGAAGTGGACCCGAAGGCCATGGCACGGTGGGCCCACGAGGAGCGCGCCCGCTTCCCTGCCCGGGAGCCCCCCTGGGATTGAGCCTCGCGGCCCGGAGTGGACCGCCCTCCCGGGCCTGTTGTAAGGGGCAGGAGTCGGAGTGGTCCAGATGAACGCCGGCCACTGCAATCCTGGGTGGCGGGAGGAAAGTCCGGGCTCCAGAGGGCAGGGTGCTGGCTAACGGCCAGTCGAGGCGACTCGCAGGAAAGTGCCACAGAAAACAGACCGCCCGTTCCGCGAGGGGCGGGTAAGGGTGAAACGGTGCGGTAAGAGCGCACCGCGTCCGGGGTGACTCGGACGGCTCGGTAAACCCCACCTGGAGCAAGAGCCAATAGGAGCGCGTCCCCGCTGTCCGGGGGACAGGGGTTGCCCGCCCCATGCGTTCGGGTTGCTCGCTGATGAGGCCCCTGGGCAACCAGGGCCCTAGATGAATGTTCATCGCCCGTCCCGAAAGGGGCGGGAACAGAACCCGGCTTACGGCCCACTCCGACGCTTTTCCCTCACCGCGCCACGGGCACCTGCGCGACCAGCAGGCGGTTCTTCCCGTCGTTGCGCACCGCGTCCGGGTTGGTCAGCGTCAGGCGCGTGTCCGTGCGGGGGTCCCACAGCCCCAGCCAGATGTTGAGCGCCTTCGGGTTGGCGTCCGCGGGGAGGTAGATGGAGAACTCGTCCTTCACCGTCTCGCCCGGCTTCCACTGGGACGTGGGCAGCATGCCGTTGGCCGGCTTGTGGTCCAGGTTCATCCGCTCCATGCGGCCGCCCGCGTCCTCGACGTGGACGAAGATGAGGTAGTCCTCATCGATGGCCTGGAGCACCTTGAAGTAGAGGGTGACCTGGGCGCGCTCGCCGGGCGTCAGCCGCCCGGGTTGCACGGTGGCCGCCACCAGCTCCACCTTGCCTCCCAGGTTCGCGCCGTTGCGCACGGAGAGCGCCGGAACCTGCGTCACCGTGGCGGCCTTGCGCTGCTCGGCGCTGGCACCACCGGGAGCCTCGACGATGCAGGCGCTGGCCAGCAGGAGAACCGACGGGAGCACGACAGTGGGGAGCTTGAGGCGCATGGCCCGCTGTTTCTACTCGGCCGGGGGCGCTGCATCCACCGGCGTGTTGGTGTATGCGGAGCCGCGCACATGAAGACCCCCAATGCCCTCGACGCCCTGACCGCGCAGGTGCCGCCCGCCCCCTCCCCCGCCCCCACCCCGGGCGGGGAAACCACCCAGCCCGGGACGGGCGTGCCCCCCTCGGACGGCCTCACCACGGGCGACGTGGTGGGCATCAGCGGGGCGGCCCTCTTCGCCCTGCTGATGGTGCTGGCGGCCCGCAAGCTCTTCTTCAAGAAGCGCGCGCCCGAGCCGGGCAAGAAGCCCGGCGTCCCCGTCCCGGAGAAGCCCGCGCTTCCCGCCGAGCGGCCGGAGCTGCGCGTCGAGCTGCCCCCCTCGGAGAAGGAGGCCGCCCGGCTGCGCGAGGTGGACGAGGCCCACGCCCGCGCCCAGGAGCTGGCCCGCCAGCGCGAGGAGCTGAGCCGCGCGGCCCGGACCACCACGGACGCCGGCGAGCGCGCCCGCCTGGAGGAGCAGGCCCGCGCCCTCAAGGAGCGAGAGGAGGAGGAGAAGCGCGTCGAGTACCGCGCGAAGAAGGCCGCCGACGACGAGGCCCGCGAGCGGCGCAAGCGTGAGCAGGCCGAGGCCCAGCGACTCCTGGAGGAGGAGCGGGCCCGCGAGGCCGCCGCCGTCGAGGAGGCCCGCCGCGCCGAGGAGGCCGCCGCCCGCGCCAAGGTGGACGCGGAGGCCGGCCGCACGCTGGCCCAGGGCCTGGACAAGACCAAGAGCCAGGGCTTCATGGCCCGCCTCAACGGGCTGTTCGGCTCGCAGCGCCAGGTGGACGAGTCCGTGCTGGCGGAGCTGGAGGAGATTCTCTTCACCGCGGACATCGGCGTGCGCACCGCGAGCACGCTGGTGGACGTGGCGCGCGAGAAGCTCAAGCGCAGCGAGCTGAAGGACTCCGAGCGCATCAAGGACCTCATCCGCACGGAGGTGGCGCGCATCGTCGACCTGCCGGTGCCGCGCTCGCTGGAGGGCGGCGGTCCGCCTCACGTCGTCATGGTGGTGGGCGTCAACGGCGCGGGGAAGACGACGACCATCGGCAAGCTGGCCGCGAAGCTCACCGGCGAGGGCAAGAAGGTGGTGCTGGCCGCGGGCGACACGTTCCGCGCGGCGGCCACCGAGCAGCTCGACGTGTGGGCCGAGCGCGCCAAGGCGCAGCTGGTGAAGGGCGCCGAGGGCGGAGACCCGGGCTCGGTCATCTTCGACGCCATCAAGAAGGCCCAGGCCGAGGGCGCCGACGTCGTCATCGCCGACACGGCGGGCCGGCTCCACACCAAGGCGCCGCTCATGGAGGAGCTCAAGAAGGTCAAGCGCGTGATGGACAAGGCCATGCCCGGCACGCCGCACGAGGTGCTGCTGGTGCTCGACTCCACCAACGGCCAGAACGCCATCCAGCAGGCCAAGCAGTTCCACGAGGCCGTGGGCGTCACAGCCATCGCCCTGACGAAGCTGGACGGCACCGCCAAGGGCGGCGTCATCATCGGCATCTGCGACGAGCTCAAGCTGCCCGTGGTCTGGGTGGGCGTGGGCGAGAAGGTCGCCGACCTGCGCCGCTTCGAGCCGCGCGAGTTCGTCCAGGCGCTCTTCGACTGAAGCGTCCTGCCCTCACTGTCCCAACAGTGAGGGCAGCAGTTGCTCAAGCAGCTCCTTGGCCTGGGCGTCCAGCGCATCCGCGTCCAGGCCGCTGCCCGCCCCCAGCGTGTCCATCACCGAGTCCAGGTTGGGCAGACCCAAATCATCGTCACCGCGAGCCTCCTGCCACCAGCGCACGCGCAGCCGCTCGAGCGCCTTGCCGTTGCCGGGGCTCGCCTTGGCGAGTTCCTTGGTGAAGCACTCCTTGCACGTCCACTTGAAGCGGTACGTGTCCACGTAGGAGCGCAGGCCCTGGAAGAAGGCCGCGTCGCCCACCAGCTTGCGCGACGCGTGGTGCAGCAGCGGTGCCTTGCCGTACACCAGCGCGCCGTACTCCATCTCCCCATCGAACGCGCCCGTGGGCCGGTCCGCCCGCGCGTCCTCGCCGCCCGACATCCGGTACATGTGGTACGGCGCCACCAGCGCTTCCTTGCGCATCGACTCGGCGGCCTTCTTGCCGTGCTTCCACTCGATGTAGAGCAGCGCCGCGTACTGCGCCAGGGACTCGTCCACCACGGGCGCGTTGATGGGGTCCGAGCCCACCAGCCCCGCGAAGTACTGGTGCGCCACCTCGTGCGCGACGGTGAACTCCAGCGTGCGCTCCAGCGTCTCGCCCATCTGCGCCATCGGTGCCCCCGCGCCCAACGGGCCCAGCGCCTCCATCACTTCCTTCAGTTGCTCCAGATCCACGTGGCCCGCCACCATCTCGAGCGGGTCCACCACGCCGCGGTACAGCGACGTCGCCACGGTGATGAGGCCGGGGAACTCCATCCCGCCCGCCCCTCCGGACAACGGCGCCTCCACCACCCGGAAGTGCGTGTACGGCAAGGGCCCCAGGCGCTTCTCGAACTCCGCCAGCGCGGACGTGGCGTACTTGAGCACGCGCTCGCCCACGTCCTGGTTGCGCGCGGCGTAGTGGCTCTCCACCGTGACGCCGTTCACCGTGGCCGTGGACACCGCGTAGCCCTTCGACACGAGGATGGGGAAGTCGCGCACCGCGCCCGCGGCGAAGGCGTAGCGCACCCGGCCGTCACGCTCCGGCACCTCGCCCATGGCCGCGCCGGTGGCGTGCACCACCCAGCCCGACGGCACGGTGATGGACGCGAGCACATGCGCCGGCGCATACAGCGCCAGATCTCCAATGCCCTGCGGCCCCGCCCACGGCTGCCCCTTGTCGTCCAGCGGCGGCACCTGGGGCACCACGCCCACCAGGCTGACGAAGTCCTCCGTGATGGAGAAGGCGCCATGGTCTCCAGGGCCCTTCTTCCCGCCACCGGCGCCGGCCAGCAGCCCGCCCCCGCCCTTCTCCCCCCGAGGCACCACCGCGCGCACGGCGACGTCCAGCACCACCGCCATGCCCACGGGCATGGGCTCCGCGAGGCGGTGGCGATACAGCGTGGGCTCCGGCTGCTCCAGGACGATGGGCGCGGTGTTCATCCGCGCGTCGGACAACACCACCCGCTTGCCACCCAGGGCGTTGGGCGTCAGCCGCAGGTAGAGTTCCTTGATGGGCTGCTCACGCGCCAGCACCTCCACCTGCACCCGCCCGGTGGCTTCGCGCGTCTCGGGGTTCACGTCGAGTTGCACCCGGTAGCGCGGCAGTTCCTCCAGGGGGCCCAGCGCCTTCGCGGCGCGCTCGCGCTCGGCGGGCTTGAGGTGCTGGAGGCTCAGCGCCACCTCCGGAGGGATGTCCGCCCGGGCCGGCTGTCCGAGGAGCAGGCACCACGACAGCAGGCTGAGCAGGGCTGGGCGCATGAAGCGCATGCTAATTGACCCGGGCCACCACGGCTCGTCTAGCCTTGCGGGACATGCACTCTCGAACGCTCCTGCTGGCCGCCACCCTGGGGTGGATGGCGTGCGCGCGCAACGTCCCCGCGCCCACCGCCGCCCCGACGACTCCCCGCTCCGTCCGCCTGGTCGTGGACACGCCGCCCCAGGAGACGGAGACCCTGGACAAGGTGCGCGAGGACGTGGAGGTGGACACGGACGAGGGCGAGCGCACGCCCCGCGTCGTCACCTTCGGCGAGACGCCCGTGCTCCAGCGCGACGGCATGCGCGCGCGGCTCTACGGGGACGCGAAGGGCACGCTCGGCATCAGCGTGGACAACTTCCTGCTGTTCGAGGTGACCGACGCCAAGGGACAGGTGAAGCGCCGCGCCGTCGTGGGCTTCACCGAGAGCGTCCACCTGGGCAACGAGCAGGTGGACAATGTGGGGCGCCGCGCCTTCACCTTCGAGCCGGGAGAGGTGGACCTCACGGAGTTCCTGCCGGAGTCCGAGCCCTTCAAGGTACGCACCACCGTGCTGGACACCTGGGGCGTGGGACGCGTGTCGGACGTGTACCTGGTCCTCTCCGCGCCCGAGCCCCGCGCCGTCGAGGACGACCTGCGCGGGGAGTGAGACGGAACCTCCGGGGCCGCGCCACCCATCCGAGGGGACCCGGCCTTTCGGGAGGCTAGAAGCGCAGCCCGCCCACGGGCGCCAGCTTCTGCGCGCCACCGTTGCCGCGCACCGGGCGGATGCCGCCCCCCAGCACGATGTCGCAGGGGCCGTTGTTGCAGGCCGTCCCGAGGTTGGGGGGCTTGATGCCCGGCTCCTTCGTCGCCATCACCGCGCCCACGGTGCCCGCGGCCACGACGGCGCCCACGCCGGCCCAGACGTACCAACGGCCGTACCAGGGCTTGCTGGAGCCCTCCAGCTCGGCGTCCGGCGACTTCTCGTTGAAGGCCAGGGCCGGGTTGTAGTCATCCCCCTGCGACGTGGAGGACGGGTCCAGCACGGGGTTGGCGGGCACGTCCTCGCGCGGCGTGTTGCTCGCCACCGCGGTGTCCACCAGGGGCCGCATCTTGCCCACCAGCTCGTAGTTGGTGCCGGCCAGCACGTTGATGCGCTGGATGTCGGGGCGGAAGCCCTCCGCGCGGAACTCGATTTCGCGCGAGCCGGGCTTGAGCAGGATGTCGCTCAGGGGCACCGTGCCCACCTCGACGTCGTCCACCAGGACCTTGGTGCCGGCCACATCGGAGATGGCCCGCGCGAAGCCCATGGTGGCCACCAGCGAGACCTTCACGTCCTGCGTCGAGCCCTCCTTGACGGTGAACCGGCGCGAATAGTCCTCGTAGCCGGCCTTGCGCACCACGAGCAGGTGGTCGCCGGGCGCCACGGGCACCGTCATGGGCGTGGCCGACAGCGCGCCCGCGTCGCGGCCATCCAGCGTCAGCCGCGCGCCCCGGACACCCCCGGCGATGACGACGGCGAGCTCCGTCTTCACCGGCGCCAGGGGCGCCAGCAGGCTGTCATCCGGTGGCGGGAGGTTCTTCTTCTTCGAGCCCTTCGCGGTGGCGGCGGGCCTGGCGGCCTTCGGCGGCTTCTTCGCCGTCGCCTTCTCCGCCTTCTTCTTCTTCACCACCTTCGGCTTGGCCGGCTTCTTCGTCGCCGACTTCGACGGCGTGAGTGGAGCGAGCAGGTCGTCGGCCTGAGCGAGCGCGGAGGACGGTGCCGCCAGGACGGCCACCAGCGAAAAGAGGACGAGGCGTCGAATGCTCATGACGGTCCGAAGGTTAGAGAGTCGTCCAAGGGGAATCAAACGAAGTCCCGCTCGCACGTCCATTCAGCCAATATCCGCGCCCCATGCACCGCGCCCTGCCATCGCTGGCCCTCGGCTTCAGTGTCCTCTGCCTCACGGCGTGCCCCGCCAAGGCGCCTCCCACCCTGGAGACGCGCTCCCCACCTCCACCGCCCATCCGTGTGCCGCCCGGCTGTGAGAGCAGCCAGGCGGGCGAGTACCGCCACGAGGAGAACCCCGCGTTCCGCTACCGGGGCGAGGAGGACGCGGGCACGCTGACGCTGGCCGTGGTGCGCGCGCTCGCGGACACGGATGCGGGCACCCCGGGCGCCGACTCGAGCGGGGCGACCATCGTCCTGCAGCGCACACCGGGCGGCTTCGTCGGGGAGACGCGCGCCACGGGCTTCACGGGCACGGGCGCTCCCTGCCCCGTCGTGTTCCCCACGGAGCTGGTGGCATGCGACGACGCGGGCCTCACGCTGCGCGCGGTGGCCAGCACGTCCATCGACGAGGGCTGCCAGCCCTCCCGCACCGGACCTCCGCCGGTGCGCCTCAAGCAGGTGCTGCTGCGGGAGACGCCGGACGCGGGCCCCTGAAGGTCCCCGGCGCCCGGCTTCGCGTCACGCCCCGGAAGACCTCCCGGGGCGCGCACGGCTTGACCTCAGGCGGCGCGGCGCGCCTGCTCCTCGGCCGCGTTGACGGCGGGAGCGGCGTCGCTGAGCTTCACGCGGCCCGCGAACCCCTGCATCAGGCTGGAGACGCCCACGTACAGGAAGCCCGCCTGGAACAGGATGATGAAGGGCAGCGACGTGTAGATGCGCGCGTCGATGGCGAACCACAGCGCCCCGGTGAAGTACGCCGCGAAGAGCAGCTCCACCACCGGCATCAGCGTCTTGCTGCCGCGGTACGCCTTCTTCACCGCGACGACCTTCTTGCCCTCGGCGCCCGTCTTCGGCGTGCGGGCGAAGCCCGACTGCTGGTTGAGCAGCGCCTCCGCCACGGCCTTGGCGTTGTTGATGGCCAGGCCGATGCCCAGGCTCATCAGGAACGGCAGGTACTTCACCCGCTCCCAGCCCTTCACGCCCCGCTCGCGCTGCGCGGCCACGTAGAAGAAGCACACACTCGCCGTGGCGGACACGAAGAAGGGCAGGTCCAGGAACAGCGTGCCGTACAGGCCGTGCTGGAAGCGCACCACCATGCTGATGGGCATCAGCACCGACAGCAGCACCATCAACAGATAAGCCATGTTGTTGGTGAGGTGGAAGAACGCCTCGCGCTTGACCACCAGCGGCAGGTCGCTCTTGAGGATGGTGGGCAGGAGCTTCTTCGCCGTCTGGATGGAGCCCTTGGCCCAGCGGTGCTGCTGGCTCTTGAAGGCGTTCATGTCCACCGGCACCTCGGCCGGGGAGATGACCTCCGGGAGGAACACGAACTGCCAGCCCTTGAGCTGGGCGCGGTAGCTCAGGTCCAGGTCCTCGGTCAGCGTGTCGTGCTGCCAGCCGCCCGCGTCCGCGATGGTGCCCCGGCGCCAGATGCCGGCGGTGCCGTTGAAGTTGAAGAAGCAGCCGGAGCGGTTGCGCGCCGTGTGCTCGATGATGAAGTGGCCGTCCAGGAAGATGCTCTGGGCCTGCGTGAGGATGGAGAACTCACGGTTGAGGTGGCCCCAGCGCACCTGCACCATGCCCACCTTCGCGTCGGAGAAGAACGGCACCGTGCGCAGCAGGAAGTCGGGGCTCGGCACGAAGTCGGCGTCGAACACGGCGACGAACTCGCCGCGCGCGGACTTCAGGCCGTTCTCCAGCGCGCCCGCCTTGAAGCCCTCGCGGTTGACGCGGTGGATGTAGACGATGTCATGGCCCTTCTGGCGGTGACGCTCCACGCACGCCCGGGCGATGCCACACGTCTCGTCCGTCGAGTCGTCGAGGACCTGGATCTCCAGGAGGTCGCGCGGGTAGTCGATGCGGCACACCGACTCCACCAGGCGCTCCACCACGTACATCTCGTTGAAGATGGGCAGCTGGATGGTGACGCGAGGCAGCTCCTTCAAGGAGCCCTTGGGCGTCGGCAGCTTGAACTTGTGCCGGTAGTACAGGAACGCCATCCGGTACCTGTGCGAGCCGTAGACCGCCAGCACGCACAGGACGCTGAAATAGACGCCCAGGAAGATGATCTCGACGGTGGTCATCGGTGACGCTCAGCCCCTCCCGCACGGCCCCCGTGGCCCGCGGTCCTTCCATACGCGGCGGCTCCGGAATCCCGTCCTCACGCCGACCGCCGCCTCCTGGGTCCGCTGAGCCCCCGCCCCGTATGTGCCCGAAAAGACAAGGGTTTGACCTTCCGGGACTGATCGCGCCGGACAATAGGGAGGCGTCAAGGACGTGTCAAATTATTCCCCGAATTTGAACGTTCCGTTCAGGTCCATCGTGACCCACCGCGTCGGAGCGGGTCACGAGGGCCTGGAGGAACGCCCTGGGGAGCCGGGCAGGAGGCCTGGGGCTGTCGGGGCGTCGCTTCAGCTGACGGCGCGGCGGGGCTCGTCGACGACGGGAGCGGGGGTGACTTCGGGGGCGTCCAGGATACCCGCCTCGTCGCGCGTCGCGAGCGCCAGGATGCGCTCGACGAGCTCCGGGAAGTCCAGGCCCGCGTGGCCGGCAATCTTGGACAGGAGGCTGGTGGGGGTGAAGCCGGGCAGCGTGTTGACCTCCAGCACCACGTCGTTGTCGGTGTCCGAGCACAGCAGGTCCACCCGCGCGTAGCCCCGGCAGCCCAGGGCGCGGTACGCGGCGAGCGCCAGCGCCTCCACGTTGGCCACCCGCGTGGCGGACAGTCGGGGCGGCAGGAAGTAGCGGGCGCCCCCCTTGTACTTGGCCTCGAAGTCGAAGCCCTCGCGCGGCGTGGCCACCTCGCAGCTGCCCAGCACCGCGTCACCGAGGATGCCCACCGTCACCTCGCGCCCGGACACGAAGCGCTCCACCAGCGCCTCGCCCCCGAAGCGGCACGCCTGCGCCACCGCCTGGGCGAGCTCCTGGGGCTCGCGCACCACGCCCAGGCCCACCGAGGAGCCGCCACAGGCGGGCTTCACCACGCAGGGGAAGCCCAGGTCCCCATGCAGCTCCAGGGCGCGCGACGCATCGTCGCGGCCCACGCGGTACCCCTGGGGCGTGGGGAGGTTGTGCAGCCGGAAGAGCTTCTTGGCGAAGGGCTTGTTCATCGCCAGCGCGGACGCCAGGACGCCCGAGCCCGTGTACGGCAGCTCCAGCAGCTCCAGCAGGCCCTGCACGCGGCCGTCCTCGCCCATGCGCCCGTGCAGCGCGATGAAGGCCACGTCCAGCTCGGCGGCCCGCAGCGCGCGGTCCAGGCCCGGCCCCGCGAATATCCGGGTGACGTGGTGGCCGCGGGACTCGAGCGCCGCCACCACGGCCTCCCCGCTCTTGAGCGAAATCTCCCGCTCCTCACCCCACCCGCCCATCAGCACTCCGACGCGCTTGCCCATGTCGATGAAACCCTCCGTGGGTTCACGACAGAGCACGGCGGATGCCAACCCCACCCCGAGGGGTGGGACACAGGCGGCCAGGCCACGCTTCCCGAGTGGAGACGCGGGGTTGCGAGGACCAGGGGGCGGCCAGGCGGGCGTGTCCGCGGGGACGCGGCGCGGCAGCCCGGCCACGGGGCGCCAGGGGCTGTAGGAACTACCGCCCCTCGCGCCCGCGACTACAAGCCGCCGTCACCGGTTCCCGCGTCCACGGGGCCGGGGCCCGGGACAGGGCCGGCGTCACCACCCGCGTCCGGGGTGCCTGAGTCGGTGCCGGCATCCGTGGTGCCCGCGTCGGTGCCACCATCGGAGGGCCGAGGGGTGTCGTCCGCGGTGCAACTGCCGTCCTTGCAGACGTAGTTCTCCAGGCACTGGTTGCGGTCATCGCAGGGCTGACCCTCCTCGTCGAAGTCGACCAGGAGGCTGCACGCGGACAGGCCCAGGGAGAGGGCCGCCATGGGGATGAGCAAACGAAGGGGACGTCGCATGGCTAGTAATTCCGGAGATCGTCTTCGTCGATGGACGGCCGCTTCTTCTTCTCTTCTTCCTCGCGCTTGCGCTTCTCCTCTTCGTCGCGCTTGCGCTTGGCCTCCGCATCGGCCTCCTCCTGCTTGCGGCGCTCCTCCAGCTCACGGCGCTGGCGCTCGACCTCCTCGCGGCGCTTCTTGAGCTCCTCCTCGCGCTGGGCGGCGTCCTCGTCGCGCGAGCGCTTCGTGTCGCGCGCGGGGGGCGGCGCCGGAGCCGGCTCGGTGGCCTGGGGCGCGGGCGTCGTCTTGGCCGGCGCGGGCGTCGTCGTCTTCGACGGGGGCGGAGGCATGGGGAGCGGCTCGCTCACGGGCCGGGTGCCCTTGGGCGGAGGCGGCATGTCCAGGGACTCGCTCTTGGAGGGCGCGGCCTTGGACGGCGGAGGCGTGGCGCGCGAACGGGAGGGCGTGGCCGCGGCCTTGGAGGAGGAGGAGGAGGACGAAGAGCTGCTTCCACCACCGGCGAAGGCGAAGTAGCTGCCCAGACCCGCGGAGACCAGACCCGTCACCAGGCCGATGTCGGCCACCAGGGCGTACGTCTTGCCCGTGTCCTTGAAGTCCTTGGCGCGGGGGCTCGTCTGGGGCGCGCGGCGGAAGTCATCCTCCTTCGAGGAGGCCTCCATGCCGAAGTAGATGCCGCCCGCCAGCAGCGCGACACCCGTGGCCATCAGCACGTAGCCCATCGTCTTGCGGTTGCTGCTGCCGCCGCTCGAGAAGTGCGTCACCGGCTTGTTGCCCGCGAGCCTCGCCGTGTCCGCGCCCACCAGCGAGGACAGGAACGTGTCGGAGCCCGTCGCCATGGCCTCGCCCACGGGCACCGATCCCACGGCGTAGCCCAGGTTGTGGCCGTCCGTGACGTCCAGCCGCAGGCCCGTCACCCGCACGGGCGCGGTGCCCGTGCCGCCCTGGACCAGCAGCGCCAGCACCTGGGACACACCGGCCAGCGCGCCCAGTTCGCGCAGGGCCATGTCCCGCTCGACACCGTCGGGCTTGCGCACGACGCGCTCGGTGATGGCCTGCAACGCGCGCTGCGAAGCCGAGGGCCGCAGCGTGAGCGACGTCTCCCCTTCGCGGGCGCGGCGCTGCTCGAGCTCGTAGCCCGGCGCCATCACCGTCACGAAGTGGTCCGCCGCCGTCAGGCCCTGGAGCGACACGGGCGACACGCCCCGGAACTGTCCGTCCACGTACACCTGCGCGGGCACGGGCTCGGTGCGCACCGTCAGCGCGACGGTGGAGCCAGCGAGCGCCGCCTTGCGCTCCTTGTCCACGAAGGCCATCTCGTCGGGCGGGAAGAAGTTGGACGAGAACTGCGCCCGCGGGTCCACCGCGAGCACCGCGCGAATCTCCAGCTGCGCGGCGGCGTTCTCGCCGTTGGCCACCTGCGAGGCCGCCTTCATCACCCGGGCGCGGACGAAGTCGCCGAAGCCGCGCGACAGGTCTCCCGCCTCGAACGCCTTGGCGGCCACGTCGAAGCGCTCGAGCGCCTTCTGTGTGTCCAGCTCGTCGTACGCCGCCTGGCCGTCCTTCATGGCCTGGGTGCCCTCGGCGGCCTTCGCCTCGCGCTCGGCCCTGCCCTGCGCGTCCAGCGCCTCCGACAGACGCACCAGCTCCAGCCGGCCCGAGCGCGCCACGGACTGCTCGGCCCAGTACGCCAGCCGCGCCGCCTCCGTGCGCGCCGTGGCATCGAGCGGGATGGCCACCACCGTCACCGAGGACGGAGAGGCGGAGGGGACTGCTCGGGGCGTCAGCCTGAGGGGGAGGCTCGACTGCGCGGCGGCGGGGCCCACGGCCAGCATGCCCACCAACCACCCGCTGAGGGCCGCGTGCATCGCGCGATTGCTCGAAGGTCGCATCACTCGTTCACCTTTGTCCGCCCGCCATCAAACGGAGGTCGCGGCGAAAAGCAAGGGGGAAGCAGTGTCTTCAGCGACCCTCGGCGCGCGCCGGAGGCCGTCCACCAGGGGCCGCAAGCCCGTTGAGGTACTCGAGCGCGACCTTCAGCGGCGGGTCCTTCAGCGGCGCGGCGACGTCCCAGGGCACCAGGTTCTCCGGAGGGCCCTTGAGCGTGGACGCCTGGGACGAGGCCTCCTCCGAGCCCTCCGCGCGGAAGTGACGCTGCAGGTCCTTCTCGCGTGGCGCCTCGCGCCCGGGCTTTCCACCCGCCTCGTCCGGGACGACGTAGTCGGGGGTGATGCCGCGCTCCTGGATGCTGCGGCCCTTGGGTGTGTAGTAGCGGGCAATCGTCAGCTTCAGGCCGGAGCCGTCCTCCAGCTCGATGACCGTCTGCACGCTGCCCTTGCCGAACGTCGGCGTGCCGATGAGCGTGGCGCGGCCATGGTCCTGGAGCGCGCCGGCGACGATTTCCGACGCGGACGCGCTGCCCGCGTTGACCAGCACGACGACGGGGTAGTTCTTCTCCGTGTCGCGGTCCTTGCTGCGCTCCTCGGTGGAGTTGCGCCCGTCGCGCCCCCGGGTGGAGACGATGGGCAGGTTGCCCGGCAGGAAGCGGTCGCTCACCGCCACCGCCTGGTCCAACAGGCCCCCGGGGTTGTTGCGCAGGTCCAGCACCAGCCCGCGCAGCTCCTTGCCGCCGTTGAGGCCGCGCAGCCGGTCCAGCTCCTTGCGCAGGTACTGGTCCGTGCGCTCCTGGAAGTTCTTCACCTTGACGTGGCCGATGCCTCCGTAGAGCGCGCCCTCCACCGACACGATGCGGATGTGGTCCCGGATGATGGCGATTTCGCGCGGCGCGGTGAAACCCTGGCGCTGGATGGTGAGCAGGACGCGGCCACCGGCGGGCCCGCGCATCTTCTGCATGGCGCGGCCCACGTCCATGCCCCGCGTGCTCTCACCGTCGATGCCCACCAGCTCGTCGCCCGCCTTGAGGCCCGCGCGCGCCGCCGGCGTGTCGTCGATGGGCGCCACGACGATGATGCGGTCGTTCTTGCGCGCGATTTCGATGCCCAGTCCGCCCCACTCGCCCGAGGTGTCGATCTTCATCTCCCGGAACACGTCGGGCGGCATGAAGACGGTGTGCGGGTCCAGCGTGTCGAGCATCCCCTGGATGGCGCCGTAGACCAGCCGCTCGCGGTCGGGCGGCTCCACGTAGTTGTTCTCCACGTAGGAGAGCACGCGCGCGAAGGTCTCCAGCTGGCGATAGGTGGCGTCGTCCTTCTCCGCCCGCTCCGCCTTCCCCGGAGGTCTGCTCCCGCCCGCGTCCTTCTTCTCCTGTGCGGCCGAGGGCCCGGACACGAGGAGGAGCGCGGCGAGCGCCGCGCGCCATGGCTGGGAGAGACGCGTCACGACGGTACGTCCTTTCGCGGAAGACAGCTCGAAGGGCGTCCCAGTCTATACCCGGCCCTCAGAGGCCCGACGCATCCGCGAAGCGCACCAGGTGCGACACCAGCTCGTCCGGACGCTCCATCTGCGGCACGTGGCCGAAGCCCTGCACCACCTTCACCTGCGCGTGGGCCGGCAGGTGGGAGCGGAACCAGTCCAGCGAGCGCGAGGGCAACAGCCGCTCGCTGCCGCCCCACAGGAACAGCACCGGCATGGACAGCTTGCCCACCGCCTCCGGCGAGAGGCTCAGCCGCGACTCGAGCGCCTCGGCGGTGAGGGCCTTCACCGTGGGCGTGTCGTAGAAGCGCCGCAGCTCGGTGGCCAGGAGCAGCGCCGGCAGCGGGGCCTGATGGAACAGGCGCCGGGTGAAGGCGCGGGCCTCGGCGGGCGTGCCCACCTTGAACGCGTTGAGCAGCGCGGTGCTCTCCTCCAGCGGCAGCTCCGCGCCCGCCGGGGCCACCAGCGCCAGCGCGCGCACCCACTGGGGAGACTCGGCCGCCAGGTTCACCGACATGGCGCCGCCCAGCGAGTTGCCCACCACGTACGAGGGCGCCTTCACCTCCTGCTCGACGAAGGCGCGCAGCACCTCGAACTGGTTGCGCACGCACACCTGGCCGCCGCAGTACTGCACGGAGAAGCCATGGCCCGGCAGGTCCGGCGCCACCACGCGCGAGAAGCGCTTCGACAGGCCGAAGAACGTGCGCCCGAAGCCGTTCGCCGAGCCGCCCAGCCCGTGCACCAGCACCACCGGCGGCCCCTTCCCCTGCCCCTTCAGCGAGTAGAAGTGCACCGACTGTCCACCGACGTCGACTGTCGAGGACTGGACACCCCGGGCCACCAGCACCCGTCGCACCGCCTTCTGCATTCCGCCCATGAGGTCCATGCGCCTGCTCGCTCCTCTCGTGCCGAAATCCCTTCACCCAGGATAACAAGCCCGCCTCAAGCGTGCCGCAATGCGTCAGGGCGTCGGGGCCAGCCAGGGTGCGGGGTCGACGGCCTGCCCGGCCTTGCGGACCTCGAAGTAGAGGTACGAGCCCTTGAGCGAGCCGGTGTCCCCCACCTCGCCCACCGGCTCACCGGCGACGACGGGGGCGCCCACCTCCGGGGTGACCGACGACAGGTGGGCCATGAGGGTGTGGTAGCCGTCCCCGTGGTCGAGGATGAGCAGGTTGCCGTAGCCGCGCAGCGAGCCGGCATAGACGACGGTGCCATCGGCCACGGCGATGACGGGCGTGCCGGAGGCGGCACGGATGTCGAGCCCCTTCTGCACGGTGACGGTGTTGAAGCGCGGGTTGACGACCTTGCCGAAGCCCACCTCGACGATGCCTCGCGTGGGCGAGGGCAGCTTGCCCTTGAGCGCGCCGAAGCCGTGCGTGGCGGGCGCCTCCTTCAGCTCGCGCACCACCTGGGAGAGCTCCGCGTCCGCCTGCTCCAGCTCCTTCACCGCGCGGCGCGCCAGCTCCGCCTCACCCGCGAGCGAGCCCACCACCTCCTCGAGCGCCTCGTGCTGCGCGCGCGCCAGCCGCTCCTGCTCCTGGAGGAAGGCCACGCGCGCGGCGAGCGAGGTCTGCAGCCGCTTGAGCTCCAGCGTGGACTGGCGCTGCAGGTGAGCCACGCGCTGCACGCCGCGCAGCAGGTCCAGGTCTCCGGCCATGCTCGCCTCCAACGCGCGGGCGCGCCACACCAGCGCGGAGAAGTCCTCGGCGGACAGCAGCACCTCCAGCGGGCGGCGGCGCATGACGCGGTAGAGGGTGCGCAGCCGCGGGGACAGCCGGCGCAGTTGCACGCGCAGGGCCTCGCGCAGCAGCACCTCTTCACGCTCAGCCAGGATGACGCGCTTGCGGAACACGGCCAGGTCCGCCTCCAGCGCGCGCACGCGGCGCCGCGAGAAGGCGACCATCTCCTCCATCAGCTCCAGGCCCTCGAGCACGGTGAGCTTCTTGGCCTCCACCAGCGCCAGCGTCGCGCGCTGCGCGGCCAGCCTCTCGCGCAGCGCGGACTGCTCCGCCTCCTCCAGCTTCTGTGCGCGCGCGGGGAGGCCGAGGAGCGCCAGGCCGAGCGCGAGGACGAGGACGCGGCTCATACGCGCAGGAAGCGGCCCACCGCCACGAAGCTGCCGCCCAGCCCCAGGCCACAGCCCGCGCCCACCAGCTCCAGCACCAGGCGCGGCTCCACCCACGGCGCCGCCACGCCCGGCCCCAGGAGGAAGGCGAACAGCGAGCCCAGCGTGGGCCCCACCAGCTTGCCGAAGGCCCACAGCCCCAACAGCGCCACGCCCGCGCCGAGCAGCCCCTGCAGCAGCCCCTCCAGCAGGAAGGGCGCCTTGACGAAGCGGTCCGTGGCGCCGACCAGCTTCTGGATTTCAATCTCCTCGCGCCGCGAATAGATGGCGAGCTGGAGCGTGGCCGCGACGATGACGACGGTGGCGCCCAGCACCACCACGAAGGCCACCATCGCCCCGAAGCTCAGCGCGCGAGCAATCGCCGTGAGCCGCTCCACGGCCTGCTCACCGTAGTCCACGCCGGACACGCCGGGCAGCTGTCGCAGCTCCTTCGCCAGGGCCTGGAGCGCCTCGGGCGTGCGCTGCGCGGGCGGCACACGCAGCTCCAGCGCCGCGGGCAGCGGGTTCTCCGGCAGCTCCGACAAGGCCTCGCCCAAATCACCCAGCTCGGTGCGCAGCCTCGCCAGCGCCGCGTCCGGCGGCACCAGCGTCACCTGCCCCTGGCTGAGCGCCTCCACGCGGGCGCGCACGCCGTGCGCCTCGTCCTGGCCCAGCTCCGGCGCCAGGTACACCGTCACCTCCACCTCGCCGCCCAGGGACGCCAGGAGGTTGTCGAGCACCCGGGCGCCGCCGCGCGCCAGCCCCGCGGAGAACAGGGCAATCGCGATGGTCGTCACGGCGATGAAGTGCACGAAGGGCGAGTGCTTGAGCCCCACCGCCGCCGAGCGCCAGAAGTACCGCGTCTTCGCCAGCGCGCTCATACCACCATCCGCCGCGCCGCCTTGACGCCGTCCTCGTCGGAGACAATCTGCCCGCGCTCCAGGCGCACGGTGCGCTTCTGGTAGCGCGCGAGCAGCGTGGCGTCGTGCGTGGCCACCACCACCGTGGTGCCCCGGATGTTCACCTGCGTGAGCAGGTCCATGATTTCGACGGTGAGCGCCGGGTCCAGGTTGCCGGTGGGCTCGTCCGCCAGGAGGATGGTCGGATCGTTCACGAGCGCGCGCGCGATGACCACGCGCTGCTGCTCTCCACCCGACAGGCGCAGGGGGAACGAGTCCGCCTTGTGCTCCAGCCCCACCAGCTTGAGCATCCGCCGCACCTTGTCGCGCGCCTGCGCGCGCGGCACGCCCAGCACGTCCAGCGTGAAGGACACGTTGTCCTCCACGGTGCGGTGCGGCAGCAGCTTGAAGTCCTGGAACACCACGCCGATGTTGCGGCGCAGGTAGGGGACGGCGGACTCGCGGATGCGGGCGATGTTGCGGCCGCCCACCAGAATCTGCCCCTTGGTGGCCTTCTCCGCGCAGAAGATGAGCTTGAGCAGCGTCGTCTTGCCCGCGCCCGAGGGGCCCGTGAGGAAGAGGAACTCGCCCTTCTCCACGCTGAGGTTGATGTCCGAGAGCACCGGCGGATCGCCGGGATACGCCTTGTAGACGTGGAAGAATTGAATCATGGCGCGGCGCGGGAGGACGCCAACCTACCACGGCCGGGCGCGGGCGACCCACGCACGCCCGGCGGGAGGACCGGCTTTCCCCTCCCACCCCCGGCACCACCTGTGCGACGGTCCCACGCCATATGGGTGAGCAGGCCGCGCGCGGCGCGACGACGGGACAGTGGGTGGGACGTGTCGCGGGCCCCCTGGCCGCTGGCCTCATCTACGGGGTTCCCTCCGGTCTGCACACCCTGCCCGGCCTGGACCACCGCCCCGCCGCCGCCGCCGCCGTGGCCGCGTGGATGGCCCTCTGGTGGTTCACCGAGGCCGTCCCCATGGCCTGGACGGCCGTGCTCCCGGTCGTGCTCTTCCCGGTGCTCGGCGTGTTCGACACGGACAGCGTCGCGGTGGCCGCGGGCCGCTCCGTGCTGCCCTTCCTGGACCCGTACATCTTCCTCTTCATGGGCGGCATGGCGCTGGGCGCCGGCATGGAGCAGTGGGGCCTGCACCGCAGAATCGCCCTGCTCATCATGCGCGCGGTGGGCACCGGCCCCCAGCGGCTCTTGTTCGGCATGCTCGCGGCCACCGCCGCCGTGTCGCTCTGGATTTCCAACACCGCCACCGCGGTGATGATGGTGCCCATCGGCATGGCGCTGCTCGCCCAGCTGCGCGCGTCGGAGGGCCGCCCGCTGGAGCACTTCGGCGCGGCGCTGATGCTCGCGGTGGCCTACGGCTCCAACCTCGGCGGCATCGGCACCAAGATTGGCAGCCCCACCAACTCCGTCTTCGCCGGCGTGGTGTCGCGGCGGCTGGGCACGGACGTGGGCTTCATCGAGTACATGGTCGCCGCCCTCCCCTTCGTCCTCCTCTTCCTGCCCGTGGCGTGGGCGGTGTTGTGGAGATGGGCCCGGCAGGACCGGATGGGCCCGGGCCAGGGCGGAGACGTCATCGCCCGGGAGCTCGAGCAGCTGGGCCCCATGTCCCGCGGGGAGCGCACCGTGGGCGTCGTCTTCCTCGTGGCCGCGGTGCTGTGGGTTTTCGGCGACCCGCTGCGCGCGCTGCTCGCGCCAGGGGTGGCCCGCGCCTTCGACGGCTTCAAGCTGGGCGGCAAGCACTACGAGGCCGCGGTGGCCATCGTGGGCGCCGTGACGCTGCTGGTGCTGGGACGGCTGTCGGTGGCCGCGCTGCGGCGGGTGCCCTGGGACACGCTGCTGCTGCTCGGCGGAGGCTTCGCGCTGGCGGCGGGCATCGAGGCCAGCGGGCTCGCCTCCTGGATGACCTCGCGCCTGTCGGAACTGGAGTCACTGCCGGGGCTGGTCCAGTACGGCACCGTGGCCAGCGCCACCATCCTGCTGTCGGCCATCGCCTCCAACACGGCCACGACGAACGTCATGCTGAACGTGCTGCCCGCCTCGCGGCCCTTGTTGGCGGTGAGCACCTTCGCGGCCTCGTGCGACTTCGCCCTGCCCGCGGGCACGCCGCCCAACGCCATCGTCTTCGGCAGCGGCGTGGTGCGCCTGCCGGTGATGATGCGCACGGGCATCCTGCTGGACGTCCTCGCCGCGCTGCTGCTCACGGTCTACGGCGCCACCTGGGTCCGGTGGGTGCTGCCCTAGCGAAGCGGGAGGAGGTGTCGACTGGAGGACAGTCGACGCGCCCGGGGCCACGAGGCCACCGGGGCGACGAACGGCGGGGGGCTACTGCTCGCCCTCTCCCGCCAGGTAGCTGAGGATGACCTCGTCGAGGCTCTTCTCGGAGATGAGGTCCTCGCCGAAGAGGGTCTCCACGCCGACCTCGTTGATCTTCGGCTTCTCCTTGAGGGCCCGAGCGGCGGCGACCTCCGGAGGCAACACGGGCGCGACAGGCGCGACGGGCACCACCACCGGCTTGGGGGCCATCGGCTGGCCGGTCTGCAGCTTCGCCTGGGCCTGGTCGGCCTCGGAGGCGAGCTGACCGGGCTGGTACGACCGGACGGCGGACTCGTAGTTGTCGTACACGCCGTTGATGAGGTTTCGCAGCATCTCCTTGTGCTGCTCCTCCATCAACTCGCGGACGACCTCCGCCAGGCTCTCCGCGTTGAGGATGTCCGAGTAGGACGTCTTCTTCGACGCGAGGATGTTCCCGCCCACGAACAGGTGGGTGATGATGTGGGGATTGTTGACGCCCGAGTCCTCGGTCTGGACGTGGTAGACCTTCCCCTTGTGCTTGATGTTGTGGTTGAAGCCGGTGACGGCCTTCTCGAAGGTTTTCGTCATTGCCGAGTGGGCGGACCGTACCAGCCGCTTCCCCACGTCGCAAGGTAAGCCTCGCCCCCGCATGTCCGTCCCGCGCGCCTGCCCGCCGGGCATGACGCAAAAGCTGCGGCGGGAGCCCGCCTGCCTTGCGACCCGGCCTTCGAGTGCGCCCGAGACTCCGGTCCGTTGAAAAGCCAAAAGCGGCTGGGGTACGTACAGGCTATGGGTGTGGTGCTCCACGACACCCCCGGCCCAGGGACGCCACGGATGAAGAAGACGAACGAGATCAAGAACAAGGTCCGCCTGCAGGACGCCCAGGTCCTGGCCGAGGGCTACTCCCCCGCCATCCGCGCCATGGAGATTGGCGCCATCGTCAGCTTCGTGGCGCTGGAGCTCCTCCTGGTCTACCGGCTCTACAACAACCCGCACGGTGGACCGTGGCTCCTGCTCGGCGCGGTGCTGCTGGGCTACCTGGCCGCGGACTTCGTCTCCGGCTTCGTGCACTGGATGGGGGACACGTGGGGCTCCACGGAGATGCCCATCCTCGGCAAGGCGCTCATCCGCCCCTTCCGCGAGCACCACGTCGACGAGAAGGCCATCACCCGCCACGACTTCGTGGAGACCAACGGCAACAACTGCCTCATCTCGCTGCCGGTGGCCGTGGCCGCGGTGAGCATGCCGCTGTCCAGCTCCGGCTGGGTGTTCGTGTCCAGCTTCCTGGGCGCGATGATCTTCTGGGTGATGGCGACCAACCAGTTCCACAAGTGGTCGCACATGGACGCGCCGCCGGCCCTCATCGGCTTCCTGCAGCGCATCCACCTCATCCTGCCGCCGGCCCACCACCAGATCCACCACACGGCGCCCTTCAACAAGTACTACTGCATCACCGTGGGCTGGCTGAACTGGCCGCTCAACCTGGTGTCCTTCTTCCCGCTGATGGAGCGGCTCATCACCCGCGTCACCGGGCTGGTGCCGCGCGAGGACGACATCGGCGACGAGGCCGCCCGCGCGCTCGTGGAGGCCGAGGGCGCCGCCGAGCCCCCCGTCGTCCAGGCCGCCAAGGAGCTGCTCACCAAGGCCACCACGACGGAGGAGGCCGCGCCCGCCACCGTCACCACCCGACCCTCCGCCTGAGCACGCTGGGCCCGGAGCCGGGCCCACGCCGTCAGAACTTCAGGTCCACCTGCTCGGCGTGGGTGATGGGGCGGCCCAAGAAGCGCGCCCCCACCTCCATGAAGCGCTCGGGCACGTCGGTGACGAAGTAGTCGTGAGAAGGCGGCTTCTCCCCCGTCGCGGGCGCCAGCAGCCCCTTCTGCTCCAGCAGCGCCGCGACGGCCTGTGCGGTGGCCTCCGCCGAGTCCACCAGCGCGACGTCCGGGCCCACCACCTCCGCGATGACGCCCTTGAGCAGCGGATAGTGCGTGCAGCCCAGCACCAGCGTGTCCACGCCGTCCCGGGCGAAGTCCCCCAGGTACTCGCGCGCCGTCAGCAGCGGCACGTCCCCAGTGGTCCACCCCTCCTCCGCCAGCGGCACGAAGAGCGGACAGGCGCGGGCCTTCACCCGCACCCGCGGCCCACCGGCCTCCAGGGCCCGCTGGTAGGCGCCGGAGCGGATGGTGCCCGGCGTGCCGATGACGCCCACCCCACCGCCCCGCGTGCGCGCCAGGGCCGTGGAGGCGCCCGGCTGGATGACGCCCACCACCGGCACCGGCAGCGAGGCCTCCAGCGCGGGCAGCGCGGCGGCGGAGGCCGTGTTGCAGGCCACCACCAGCAGCTTGATGCCGCGCTCCAGCAGGAACTCCGCGTTCTTCAGCGAGTAGCGCGTCACCACCTCGCCGGACTTGGTGCCGTAGGGCACGCGCGCGGTGTCGCCCAGGTACACCGTGCTCTCGTGGGGGAGGCGGGCCATCAGGGCCTTGAGGACCGTGAGCCCGCCGATGCCGGAGTCGAATACGCCGATGGGATTGTGGCTGCCTTGCCGCATGTCCCGTGTCCCTATCACGTTTGATGCCAGCGACAGGGCCCACCCCCGCAAGCACGAAGGGCCGAGGCACCTGGCCCCGGCCCTTCTGTTCACCCCGCGAACGGGTGGGTTCGACTAGTTGGGGAACAGCGACACCAGCAGGGCATTGTTCGGGCCCGGGAAGGAGTGGCCCACCACGTCCACGGTGACGCTGTTGGCGACCGAGCGGTACTCGACGCCGTTGTTGGCCCGGGCGAACATCTCCACCTGGTAGCGGCCCGGACGCAGGAACTCGAAGACCACCGGCGCGTCGTTGCAGCCGTGCACGTCACCGACGATGCCGTACACCAGCTCTCCGGTGAAGACGTCGCGGAAGTTGATGGCCACGTCGTTGATGCCCGCCTGCGAGCAGCTCAGCGCGGAGCCACCGGCGCGCAGCTCCCACTTGATGGACGCGCCGCCAATCACCCACAGCGAGGCCAGCACGTTCGCCGAGCCACCCGACGGCACCGAGAACGAACCGGTGTAGTAGTACCAGGGGTTGTTCTGGGCATCGACCGCCACCAGCTGCAGGTCGTGGTTGCCCGCGCCCAGGTTGGTGTTGGTGATGGTGGCCCCCGCGCTGCCCGCCGAGCAGGAGAAGCGCTCCCACGGCCCGCCGTCGATGCGGATCTCCACGTGCGTCACCCCCGCCTGGCTGCAGTTGAAGCGGCTCGGCCCGTCCTGGAACTCCCAGCCCAGCGTCACGCCGGTGGCGGTGGAGCGCATGGAGCCGATGTACGAGGTCGGCGCGCCATAGTGCGTGGTCAGCCGGCCGTTGTGCTCGTAGACAGCGCGCAGCCGGGAGTCGAGCGCGACCATGATGACGTTGTGCTCCCCCGGGTCCACGTACAGCGACTTGATGGCGTTGCCGTTGCTGCCGGCCTCACAGTCGAAGCGGCCCCACTCGCTGTTGTCGATGCGCACGTCCACGTAGCGCACGCCGGCCGAGTTGCAGCTCGCGTTCCCCGGGAACTGCCACTCGAGGTACGCGTAGGACGGCGGGACGCCCGGCGGCAGCAAGTCGATCTCCACCGTCTGGTCGCCGTTGATGCGGAAGGTGCCGCTGCCCTCGTACAGCACCTCGTTGACGTAGCTGACCGCCTCCAACTGGAAGCTGTAGGTGCCCGGCTGGAAGCGGTGCAGGACGATGCCGTCGAAGCCATTGGCGCGGCACGGGTAGCGGCCATCGTTCTCCAGGCGCTCGCCCGGGATGTAGATGTTCACGCCCCGGACATCCGGGTCCTCGTCGCAGCGCAGGCCCGCGAGGGTCCAACGGAACGTCACGTCACCTTCGTAGGCGGGCTCGTCGTGGATGATACAGCCGGAGGAGACCGCCGCCAGGCAGAGGAATGCAACCAGCAGTCGGGAGTTCATGGGGGGCAACCTGTCTTGGGGTGATGAGGTGTTCGGCCCGTTTCAGTCACCTCGGACGACCCCTCCCGGGAATTATTCACCGGCACGGCCAATCCACTTCAAGCAGCCGGGCTTGCCCCGTTTGTTTGACCCAGTTGTAGCGGAGTGTTACGCGCTCCACCCCATGACGCCCCACCTGCCCCTGGCGCTCGGCGCCATGAACTACGTGGAGATCATCCGCGACGCGTCCTTCATCGAGCTGGCCGTGCTGCTGCTCCTGATGGGCGTCTCCGTGGCCTCCTGGGCCCTCATCGCGATGAAGGCCACCCAGCTCGCCAAGGCTCGCGCACAGTCTCTCACCTTCCTCGACACCTTCTGGAAGGCCTCCCGGCTGGAGGCCATCTACCAGACAGCCCAGAAGCTGGACGCCTCGCCGCTCTCCAAGGTCTTCTGTGCGGGCTACGAGGAGCTGACCAAGCTGGCGCAGGCCAAGGAAGGCGGCGCCGAGGGCGCCATGGCGGAGCGGCTGGGCGGAATCGAGAACGTGGAGCGCGCGCTGATGCGGGCGTCCACGTCGCAAATCACCGAGCTGGAGGCCCGCGTGTCGTTCCTGGGCACGGTGGGCGCCGCGTCGCCCTTCGTCGGCCTGTTCGGCACGGTCATCGGCATCCTGAGCGCGTTCAACCAGATTGCCGAGCAGGGCAATGCGACGTTGGCCACGGTGGCGGCGCCGGTGGGCAACGCGCTGTTCGCCACGGCGGCGGGCCTGTTCGCGGCGATTCCGGCCGTGGTCGCCTACAACTCGTTCGTCAGCCGCATCAAGGTGTTCGACACGGAGATGTCCAACTTCTCCGCGGACTTCCTCAACATCATCAAGCGTCACTTCTTCCGGTAGGCGGACCTCGACCATGGGCATGGGCGGAGGCAATCGCGGCGGTGGCCGCACCACGATGAGCGAGATCAACGTCACGCCCATGGTGGACGTGATGCTGGTGCTGCTCATCATCTTCATGGTGACCGCGCCCCTCATCCAGCAGGGCGTGAAGGTGAACCTGCCGGAGACCAAGGCGGCCCCGGTGGAGGCGACCGAGAAGAAGGTCGTGCTCTCCATCGACGCGGGCAAGAAGGTCTACATCGGCGACGCGGAGGTGGCGCTCGAGGAGCTGGAGGCGAAGCTTGCCGCCAACGCCAAGGTGCAGGCCGACAAGGAGGTCTTCCTCCACGCCGACCGGGACGTGCCCTACGGCACCGTCGTGGAGGTGATGGCGGCCGCCCAGCGCGCGGGCATCAACAACGTGGGGATGATCACGGACCCTTCCACGGGCTCCAAGACGTCCAACACGCAGTCGACCTCGAAGAAGCCCAAGGAGGCGAAGCGCTAGCCCATGCACTCCGCGGTGAGCCACAGCCTGCTCCTCAGCAAGAGCTCACGGGTGTCGCCGTTCATCATCGCGTCGGTGGTGGGGCACGTGGCCCTGCTGCTGGCGGGGATGCTGTACGCCCACCTCAACGCCGGGCCCAAGGTGGACCTCACCGCGCAGCCCATCCGCGCCACGCTGGTGCGCCAGGGCAAGCCGCGCGACTCCAAGCTGCTGCCGCGCAAGGAAGCCCTGCCGCCGCCGCCCAAGCAGGTGGACGCGCCCAAGCCCGCGCCCGAAGCGCCGCCCGCGCCCTCCTCCGCCGCCGTCGCGGTGCCCATCCCCGGCGTCAAGCCGGAGCCTTCGTCCGCGCCGAAGCCCACGCCCGTGAAGGGAGAGAAGGACGGCGAGGACCGGCGCAAGCGGCTGTTCGGCGCGTTCGACAAGACGGCCAAGGCGTCCGAGGAGGAGCCCGAGGGCGCCGAGGACGGCGACCCGGACGGCGACTCCGCCACCGCCGAGGGCGAGCGCTACTTCGGCCTCTTGCAGGCGCAGGTGCGCCGCAACTACAGCGTCGCGGACACGATTCCGGAGTCCGAGCGACTGCACCTCAAGGCCCTCGTGGCGCTGCGGCTGGGGCGCGCGGGCGAGGTGCTGGACGTGAGCCTCACCAAGCCCAGCGGCAATGATTTGTTCGACTCGGCGGTCGTCGCCGCCGTGCGCAAGGCCTCACCCTTCTCGCCTCCTCCCGACCACCTCCGAGACGCGCTGCAGAAGAACGGCGTCAACCTGATGTTCAACGCCCTATGAAAGCCCTGCTCCTCTCCCTCCTCCTCGTCCCGCTGGCGGCCTTCGCCCAGACGCCGACCATCGAAATCTCCGGCGCCAACTTCCGCCCGCTGCCGGTGGCGGTGGCCACGCCCCTCAACCAGAACGAGGGCGCCAAGGGCGCGGCGAACGCCTTCGACACCGCCTTCACCTTCGACCTCACCGCGTCCGGCATCCTCCAGGTGCTGGACCGCAAGAGCTTCACGGCCGACCCCAAGGAGGGCATGGCCGCGGGCACCATCACCTTCAGCCGCTGGGCGGACGTGGGCGCCGAGGCGCTGGTGAAGGTCTCGCTGGCGGACGACGCCGGCACGCTGCGCGGAGAGCTGCGCCTGTACAACGTGGGCACCGGCCGCGAGGACCTCAAGGTGACCAAGGACGCGCCGGTGAAGAACCCGTCGCTCTTGGCCCACCGGCTGGCGGACGCGCTCTACCGGCACTTCACCCGCGAGCCCAGCCCCTTCCTGTCGCGCATCACCTACGTGAAGAAGGCGGGCAACAACCGCGACATCGCCGTGGCGGACTGGGACGGCGGCAACGCCGTGACGCTCACCAAGGGCGGCATCAACATCCTGCCCTCGCTGAGCCAGGACGGCGCGCAGGTGGCCTATACGTCGTACCGCAAGAACCGGCCGGACCTCTGGGTGCAGCGCCCGGGTGGCGATGCGCGCATGGTGGTCTCCGACGGGCAGATGATCACCGGCGGCGCGTTCTCCCCGGACGGCAAGCGCCTGGCGTACTCGCAGGCCGAGGGTGAGAGCGCTCAAATCTACGTGGCCAACGCGGACGGCTCCGGCGCCAAGGCCGTCACCGACACGCCCTACGGCCTGAACACCAGCCCCACCTGGTCTCCCGACGGCAAGCGCATCGCCTTCGTGTCCAACCGCGGTGGCAGCCCGCAGATCTACATCATGGGCGCGGACGGCTCGGGCGTGCGGCGGCTCACCTTCCAGGGCAACTACAACCAGACGCCGGACTGGTCTCCTCGCGGCGACCTCATCGTCTTCACCGCGCGCGACGAGCGCAACGCGTTCGACCTGTTCACCATCCACGTCGAGACGGGCAAGGTCACGCGCCTGACGCAGGACCAGGGCAACAACGAGGAGCCCGCGTTCTCCCCCAACGGCCGGCTGGTGCTGTTCTCCTCCACGCGCGCGGGCGGCACGCAGCTGTTCGTGATGACGGCGGACGGCAACAACCAGCTGCCCCTGCGGGCGGAGAAGGGCACGCTGTTGACGCCCGACTGGGCGCCGCTCGCGGACAGCCAGCCGTAGGACTCGCGGAGCGTTGACAGGGGGCGCGTGCTCGGGTGCAGTCCCCGCGCATGAGCGCCTCCCTCCGTTCCCACTGGGGATTGGATCCCCAGGTCCGCTTCCTCAATCACGGCTCCTACGGTGCGTGCCCCACCGCCGTGCTCCAGAAGCAGTCGGAGCTGCGCGCGCGGATGGAGGCGGAGCCCGTCCGCTTCCTGCACCGTGAAATCGAGCCCCTGCTGGACGAGGCCCGCGGCGTGCTCGCGGACTTCCTCGACGCGGACACCGAGGACGTGTCCTTCGTCACCAACGCCACCAGCGGTGTCACCACGGTGCTGCGCTCGCTGCGCTTCCAGCCCGGCGACGAGCTGCTCACCACGGACCACGAATACAACGCGAGCCGCAACGCGCTGGACTTCGTCGCCGAGCACGGCGGCGCCAAGGTGGTGGTCGCGAAGCTGCCGTGGCCGGTGACGTCCGCTCGGTCCATCGTGGACACGGTGCTCGCGCACGTGACGCCACGCACGCGGCTGTTCCTCGTGGACCATGTCTCCAGCCAGACGGCGCTGGTGATGCCGCTGGCGAAGCTCGTCTCGGAGCTGCGCGCGCGCGGCGTGGAGACGCTGGTCGACGGCGCGCATGGGCCGGGACAGGTGCCGCTGTCGCTGCGCTCGCTCGGCGCTGGCTACTACACGGGCAACTGCCACAAGTGGCTGTGCGCGCCCAAGGGCGCCGCGTTCCTCCACGTGCGCAGGGATTTGCAGCAGGGCCTGACGCCGCTGGCGGTGAGCCATGGGCGCAACTCGCCCCGCACGGACCGCTCCCGCTACCGGCTGTTGTTCGACTGGACGGGGACGCATGACCCATCCGCCGTGCTCTGCGTCCCGGAGGCACTGCGCGTGGTGGGTGGCCTGCTACCCGGCGGCTGGCCCGAGGTGATGGCGGCCAACCGGAGCAAGGCCCTGGCCGCGCGGGCCCTCCTGTGCGAGCGGCTGAAGGTCTCCCCCGCCTGCCCCGAGGACATGGTGGGCAGCATGGCGGTGGTGACGCTGCCACCGGGCTACCCGTTGGAGCCCGAAGCTCCGCTCTACCTGGACCCGCTCCACCTGCGCCTGTTCGACGAGCACCGCATCGAGGTGCCCATCGTCGCGTGGCCCCGGCCGCCCGAGCGGCACGTGCGACTGTCCGCGCAGCTCTACAACACCCCGGACGAGTACGCCGCGCTGGCAGACGCTTTGGAAGCGCTGCTGCGTTGAGTAGGCTGGCTACACATATGCCGCGATTCGCCACCATCGACATCGGTACCAACTCCGTGCTGTTGCTGGTCGCGGAGCGCACCGGGGACGGCCGCTTCGAAGCCGTCCTCGAGCGCGCTGAAATCACCCGCCTGGGACGCGGCGTGGACGCCACCCGCCGCCTGTCTGCCGAGGGCATGGAGGCCACGCTGTCGGTGCTCGAGGCCTTCGCGCGCGAGGCGCGTGAGCAGGGCGCGCAGGACATCGCGGTGTCGGCCACCAGCGCCGCGCGCGACGCGGTGAACGGCGCGGAGTTCCTCGAGGCCGCGAAGACGCGCGCGGGCGTCACGGTGGAGATCATCTCAGGGCAGCTCGAAGCGGAGCTGTCGTTCGCCGCGGTGAGCTCGGACTTCTCGGGCGAGGCGGCTGGGCCCTTGCTGGTGTTGGACATCGGCGGAGGCTCCACCGAGTTCATCTACGGCAACCCCGCGGGCCACGTGGACTTCCGTCACAGCTTCGACGTGGGCGCGGTGCGGCTCACCGAGCGCTTCGTGCGTTCGGACCCGATGTCCGCCGAGGACCGCGCGCGCATCCAGGCGCACCTGCGCGACACGTTCAAGGCGCTGCCGCCTCCACCTCCCGCCTCGGTGCTGGTGGGCGTGGCGGGCACGGTGACCACGGTGTACGCGGTGAAGCACGCCATCGACCCGTACGACGCGGCGCGGGTGCACGGCGGCACGCTGTCGGTGGGCGAATTGAGCGCGCTGGTGGACCAGCTGTGCCAGCAGCCTCTCGAGGAGCGGCGCACGCTGCCGGGCATGCAGCCCAAGCGCGCGGACGTCATCCCCGCGGGTGCGCTCATCCTGCTGGAGGCGGTGAAGGCGCTGGGGCTGGATGGCTGCCGGGTGAGTGACCGGGGCTTGAGGTGGGGACTGCTCGCGCACCGCTTCGGCGCGGGGGCCTCCCGTTCATGAGCGCGCCCTCCGTGAGCGTCTCTCCTCCCCCGTCTCCGTCGTCCCCCTCGCCCGCCACCACGCCCGTGGCCCCGGCGGCGAACGCCGGCTACGCGCTGCTCATCCTCACGCTCATCAACCTGGTCAACTACCTCGACCGATACATCGTCGCGGTGGCGCTGCCGGGCATCCAGCAGGAGTTCGGCATCAACGACACCCAGTCGGGCCTGCTGGGCACCATGTTCATCGTGGTGTTCATGCTGGCCTCGCCGCTGGGCGGCTTCCTCGGTGACCGGTATCCCCGCAAGTTCCTGGTGGCAGGTGGCGTGTTGTTGTGGAGCCTCGCCACGGGGGCCAGCGGGCTCGCGACGTCGTTCATCGCGCTGCTCGTCGCGCGGGCGGTGATTGGCATCGGCGAGGCGGGCTATGGCGCGGTGGCACCGAGCATCATCTCGGACCTGTACCCTCGCGACCGGCGCACGCGGATGCTGGCGCTCTTCTACATCGCCATCCCCGTGGGCGCGGCCGCGGGCTACGGCCTGGGCGGGTGGCTGACGCAGAAGTACTCGTGGCACGTGGCCTTCTTCGCCGGAGGCGTGCCGGGCCTGATTCTGGGCGCGATGGCGTTCTTCATGCCGGAGCCCCAGCGTGGCGCCATGGACGGCCCGGACGCGCAGGTGAAGCTGCCCTTCATGGTCGGCCTGCGAGGCCTGGGACGCAACGCGGCCTTCTGGGCGGTGACGGCGGGCTACACGCTGATGACGTTCTCCATCGGCGGCCTGGGATTCTGGATGCCGACATACCTGGTGCGTGAGCGCGCGATGTCGGCGGACAGCTCCGGGTTCCTCTTCGGCGCGATTACGGCGGTGGCGGGCCTGTTGGGCACCGTGGCCGGCGGGTGGCTGGGCGACAAGCTGGACCGCAAGCGCGAGGGCGGTGGCCTGTGGATGTCGGGCATCGGCCTCCTGCTCGCGGCGCCGTGCATGTACCTGGCCGTGCACCTGAAGGACGTGGGGCCCACGTTCGCGGCCATCGGCGCCGCGCAGTTCCTCATCTTCCTCAACAGCGGCCCCATCAACGCGGCCATCGTCAACTGCGTGCCGCCCGCGTTCCGCGCCTTCGCCATGGGGCTCAACGTGCTGTGCATCCACCTGCTCGGGGATGCGATTTCGCCCACGCTCATCGGAAACATCGCCGACGCGTCCAACCTGCGCACCGCCATCGCGGTGAATGCCCTGCCCGTGCTGCTCGGCGGACTGGCGCTGCTCGTCGGCGCGAGGTTGTTCCGGGACGCCGTTCCCCGGGAGCGCGCTACCGCCTGACGGCGGCGTCCACCTTCGGCCGGTATTCGTCCGCCAGTCGCTCCACCTCGGTCGCCAGCCGCTCGCCATCCGCGAGCAGCAGCGCCTTGAGGCGCGCGCGGTTGCCCAGCATGAAGAACACGTCCACGTCCCGGCGCAGCACATCCGAGCGCTCGGAGAAGTAGAGCGTGAAGAGGGCCAGCGGCGGCACCGCGACGAACGTGAAGAGCGCGAGGAGTGCGCCCCCCAGCACGCCCGCCGTCACGGTGAGCGCCGCCCACCAGACGAGCATCACGACGAAGCCCGTGAGGAACTTCACCGTGGCCTGCACGTCGAGTTCCGCCTTGCGGCTGGCGGCCCGAGGCACCTGGTACGGCAGCCAGAACAGCACGAGCCCCAGCACGAACAGCGGCAGCCCGAACACCAGCGCGAGCAGGTTCTTCACGATGAACGACGTGACGTTGCCCGGCCGGTAGACGAGCGCCAGGTCCGACGGCCCCGTCGCGTGCACCAGGTCCAGCCGGCGCTTGAATGACGTGAGCTGGGCGCGCAAGTCCTCGAAGCGCTCCGGCTCCTGGGTGCGGAAGAGCTGCACGCCACGAGCCCACAGACGCAGTCGCTCCGCATCCAGCGCCCCGCCCTGCTTGAAGGCGAAGAGCTGCTCGGCCAGCTGAATCAACGGCAGGTCCGCCCACTGCTCCAGGTTGAGTGTCACCGCGCGCAGCCCCTCGGCGATGCGCTCCGTCAGCGCGCGCACCGAGTCCTGCTCGGAGGCCGCATCCGCGGGCTGGAACGCCGTGGCGTCGATGGCGGGCCCCACGTCGATGAGCACCTCGCTGCGGAACACGTGCTTCTCCGCGTACGTGAGGCCCACGGGGACGATGCGCACGGGCGCGCCCTCTCGGACGGCGCTCAGCGCGATGCGCGAGGCGCCCGTCTTCAGCTCAGCGAGCCCCGGCTCCGAGTGGCTCTTTCCCTCCGGAAAGATGGTGATTGCGCGCCCCTGCACGAGCGCGCCCTTGGCCGCGTCGAGCGTGCCCTCGTTGCCGCCCATCTTCGTCGGGTCATCCTGCTTGCGGTACACCGGCAGCGCGTCGAGCCCCTTCAGCAGCCAGCCGATGACGGGCATGCGGAAAAGCGGCGCCTTCGCGAGGAACGTCACCTTGCGGCGCGTGAGGATGAAGACGAGCCCGGGGTCGATGAGTCCATTGGGGTGGTTGCCCACGAAGAGCACGGGCCCCTCGGGCTCGGCGCCGGAGGCATTCACCTTCACCCGGTAGAACAGGCGCAGACACACCGCCACCACGGCACGGACACAGGCGTAGAACACGCCGGGGACTGTACCTCACGCGGCGCGGACGGCGCTCACGGGTACTTGTCCACCACCAGGATGACGCCCGTGTTGTCCTGCACCACGGAGAACCCCTTCATCGGACTCGGGTAGGCAATCAACCCCTCGCCATCGCGGTCCCACCTCGCGTCGAGCAGGATTCCGCAGAACGGCACGGACATGGCGCCGCTCTCCGGCAGGAAGACGCGGTCATAGCGGCCGAACACGCGGTGCTTCGTCACATAGAGCCGCCCGCCGATGCGAGCGCCGGGAAGCACCTTCTCCCCTTCGTCCCGGGGCAGCGCGATGACGAAGCTGTAGTTGTAACGCGCCGGTCCCGGGTGGTCCTGGATGGCATCCACGATGACGGGGAGCTTGTCGCCAGGCTTGAGCCCCAGCCGCTCCATCTGCACCAGCGCGCCCTTCGGACACGTCCCCTCCGGCGGCATCCACTTGGGGCGCTCCGGCGCGTCGGTGACGTCCTGCGTGTGGCGGCACCCCGCGCCCCAGAGGCCCGTCAGCAGCAGCGCCATCCACCCCGTGGACCCGAGCCTCATCAGAACGTCCCGATGCTGAAGTGGAACTGCGTGCGCGCCTCGTTCACTTCCTCGTCCGGGTCCAGGTTGAAGCCCACGTCGAACGCGAGGGGGCCCACCGGCGTCATGTACCGCAGGCCCATGCCCGCCGCGTAGCGCAGCCGCTCCAAATCCAGCCGAGTCCTGTCCAGCCACAGGTTGCCCGCCTCGAAGAACAGGCCCAGGTCCAACGACGTCAGCGCAGGCAGCCGCAGCTCCGCCTTGCCCAAGGTGAAGAGCTCACCGCCCTGGCTCGCCGGCACCTGCCCCGCGAGTACCGCCTTCAGCTCGCCCGAGCACCCCGTCGGGCTGATGAGCGAGCGACAGTCCCGCAGCCGCTGATGCAGCGCCTCGCGCACGTCCTCGGGCAGCACGCCGTCCTCGCGGAAGCCGCGCAGGCTCGACGAGCCGCCCAGGTAGAACAGCTTCGAGCCGATGGGCTGCGCGCCCGTCTCCATCGGGACGATGGTGCCCGCGCGCGCCGACAGCGCGAGGCTCGCTCGACGCCCGAGCGGAATGTAACCACTCAAGCTGCTCGCCAGCTTCAGACCGTTGATGGGGAACGCAGGCACGGCGTTGCCCGCGACATCCGTGGGGCTCACGCTGATGCCACGCGTGAGCTCCGCGCTGCTGATGAGCACCAGCCCACGCCGGGGGTTCGTCGCGTCGTCACGGAAGTCGAGCGTGATTGCGGGCCGGAGCGAGTGCAGCACGAAGTCGCCGAACGGATAGCGCAGCCGCTCCTGGTCCGCGCGGTTGAGCAGCTCCAGCACGCCGGCGCGCGAGCGCAGCCGGTTGTTCTCCACTTCGTACGACAGCGAGACGTTGAACCAGGACGCCACCGCCCAGTCCAACGCCGCCGCCGCCGCGAGCCGCGAGGACACGTACGAGGGCCGGTGCACACGCTCGGCGATCAGGTCCAGTCGCGCGCCCACCTCGAACGGCAGCAGGAAGTACAGCCGAGGCTGCGAGAGCGCGAGGTTGCCACGGCCACCCAGTCCGCTCAGTCCCTGGAGCTCCACGTCACAGCCCGCCGAGGCCGCGCCGCCCGACTGCTCACACGCAATCCGCCGGTCCGCCGACAATGCCTCCGCGCTCCAGCCCGCGTAGTTCACCTTGCCGCGCGCCAGCAGGCTCAGGCCCAGTCCATCCAGGTTGCGGTACGCCGTGTCCAAGGTGATTCGAGGACCGTCGACCAGGAAGTAGCCGCCGGACACCTGTCCATCGAGGCGAGGGCGCTCGTGCACCGTCACCACCACGTCCTTGGACGCCTCGCGCCGCGTGGGGTCCGCGAGCGTCACGTCCACCTGACGGAACAAGCCCAGCCGCGCGAGCCTGCGCTGACCCTCGGTGAGCGAGTCCATGGCCAGCGGCTGCCCCTCCTCCAGGTTCAGGTTGGCCATGATGAGGTCCGGGTCCGTGCGCGTCAGGCCCTGCACCAGCACCTTGCCTACCTTCACCTGCGGCCCCGTGTCCGCGTTGAACACCACCGTCGCGACCTGGTCGCCCTCCTCCAGCGAGGACTTCGTCGTGACGCGGGCGAAGAGGTAGCCCTGCGTGCCCAGCCCGCGCTCCAGCGCCACGCGCGCCGCCTCCACCGCCTCGAAGCTCAGCGGTAGGCCCTCGTGCACCCCCATGCCCGAGGCCGTCGCGCGCGCGGCCTTTGTGTCCGGGAACCCGTCGGGGACGACCTGCTTCACGCGCGTCTGGGGCCCCTCCACCACGTCGAAGTCCGCCGCCGCCGTGCGCGTGCGAGCATCCACCGTCAGCCCCCGGAGCGTCACCACCACCGACAAGAAGCCCCGCTCACGGTACTGCTCCATCATCGACTCCGTGGCCTCCAGCCACGCGTCCTCGACGTACACCGTGGCCGGGTCCGGCACCGGCTCCGTGGCGCCAGGCCCGCGGCCGTGACGACCCTCGACGTCCAGCGGGTCGTCCTGGAGCCGCAGGTCCAGCTCCGGCTGGAGCTCCCCGGCGCGGATGCGCTCCGCCAGCACCTCTCTCAGAGTGCCCGAGCCCAGCGACGCGTTGCCATGGAAGCGGACCTCGCTGACGCGCAGGGGCTGGCCCTCGTCCACGTCGAAGGCCAGCACCGCCACCTCACCATCCGGCCGCAGCACCTCGCGCGGACGCACGCGCGCGTCGTGGAACCCCCGGTGCCGGTAGAACGACTCCACCCGCCGCGCCAGCCGTCCGGCCACCACCTCGTCGAGCGGCTCGGCCACGTCGTACGCCAGCACCCGCTCCAGCACCTCGGCCGTGAAGCGGTGGTTGCCATGGAAGCGCACGCTGTAGCGAGGCCCCGCCGACAGCGGCACCGACACCGACGCGGCGCTCCCCTCCACCAGCACCGCGGGCGCGCCCACCTGCGCGCGCCAGTGCCCCGCCTCGCGCAACACCGTGCGCAGCTGGTCCAACCCCGCGTCCAGCCGCACGCGGTCGAACACCTCACCGGGGCGCATCGCGAGCGCCGCCAGCAAGCGGGGCAGCGGCAGGCCCGGGCTGCCGGAGAAGTTCACCTGTCGAACCAGCGTCGGCTGCCCCTCGGTGACGTGCAGCGACACCTGGATGCCCAGGGGCAGCGGCTCCTGCGTGGCCGTCACGCGCACGGAGTCGTAGCCCTTGCGCTGATATGCCTGGAGCACACCGGACACGGCGCCCTCCAGTTCCTCCTGGTCCAGCGGGCCGCCCTCCAGCAGGCCGCTGGCGTCGAGCAGCTCCCCGTCCGTCAGCACCTGGTTCCCGTCGAAGCGAAGCCGCGCCAACCGCGACACGGGCGTGAGCTGGAACACCAGTCGCACCCCGCCGCGCACCTCCTCCGCGCGCGCCACCACGTCCGAGAACCGCCCCGTGGCCCACAACCGCTCCACCGAGCGGCGCACCAACGAAGGCATCAGCGCCTGGCCCTTGCGCACCGCCACCAGGCCGCTGAGCCCCTCGGCGTCCTCGCCTCCGGGCAGGTGCAGCTCCACGGCCACCACGTTCTGACCGGCGGCGCGGGCCTCGGGCGCCTGGGCGCGCGCGGAGGACGAGGCCAGGACGCACAGCCAGAGCCCCAGCGCCACCGCGGCGCGGGTTACTCGACCTCCCAGCTGAGCTTCAGCTCGAGCCCGAGGTTGCCAAACGAGGCTTCGCTGTTCTCGTTGTCCCACTGGGCCTGCGCGGAAAGTCTGTCGTCGAAGCGGTACTCGGCACGCGCCCGCGTTCCGCGCCCACTCACCGGTTGAGTCATCCCGATTTTAAGCTGCTCGCTGAGGAACTTCGACTCCAGTTGCGCGGTGGGCTCCGCTTGTCGGGTGGCGTCATTGTAGGTGGTGGATATCTGGAGGGACAAATCCCTCAGCACCGGATTGCTGGGAAGAAACCGCTGGACCTGCCGGTCCAGACCCGACGCGTTGAAGAGGGCCTCGGCCGCCAGCCCGGCTCCGGCCGACGCCGCGGTGTCCCGGTCCGACGAGGTGAACCCCAGGGTGAGCAGGGAGACGATGTCCCCTTCCACCAGCGCCGGCTCCGACGAGAGGAGAATCTGCGGGTCCGTGGGCTTGCCGAAGGCGTGCAGCTTCACCAGGAACTCACGCACCTGCGTCTGGGCCTGGACCTCGAAGACGGGCTCCAGGCTGTTGGCGTCCTGGAACTCCAGCTGCCCCTGGCTGATGGTGAACGGGTTGTTGCGGAAGAACGCCTGGCTGCCCTCGGCCAGCTCCACCCGCCCCAAGAGGCCCGGCCGCAGGTCCGTCCCCGTCAGCCGCACGTCCCCGAGCATTCGCGCCTTGGCCAGGTTGTTGTCCACGCGCACGTCCCCGAAGTGGACGTTCACATCCCAGATGACCCACGGCTTCAGCGCCTCGCCCAGGGCCGCGGACGGCGAGGGCGCCTGCACCGGCGCGCGCTTCTGCATGGACTTCAGCAGCGCCTCCACGTCCAGCGCCTTCTGGTAGCGCATCTTGACGATGTCGATGCCGCCCGTGACGGTGAAGCCCTTGGGCGGCCCCACCACCTGGAGCAGCCCGGAGAATGTCGCCGGCAGGTCCTCGGTGAGCCGGTAGGGCACCTCGTCCAGTTGCACCGTGAGTCCCAACCGCTGAGGCAGGAAGCGCGACAGCCGCACGTCACCGCGCGCGGACACCTTGCCCTCGTTGACCAGGCCCCGCAGGTGTTCCAGCAACATGCGCTGGCCCGTCAGCTCCACGCGCCCGGACATGCCCCGGACGTTGATGGGCAGATCCCGCATCGCCACGCGCAGGTCCAACAGCTCCGCGCTGCCCACCACCGAGGGTGCCTCCAGCGTCCCCGTGGCCTCCGCGTCCACGGTGAGCCGCCCCGTGGAGCGCTCCACCATCGACGGCAGCAGTGACTCCAACAGGCGCAGGTCCCCACCTCCGCGCAGCGTCAGGCCGATGCCGCCGCGCGTGGTCATCCAGCCGCCCATGTTCAGGTCCACGTACGGCCCGAGGAAGCGGAACGGCTGCACCTCCAGCCGCCCCTTCTCGAAGGCGAGCGAGATGGGGGCCGTGTTCTCCGCGCGCACGTCGTCACGCGACAGCACCAGACGGTCCACCGTCGCGCGCACCTGCGCGGCCTGGGGCTCCATCAGCGGCCCCTTCGCCGTGAGCGAGCCGGACACCTGGCCGGACACGCCCGCCCACAGCGGCTCCGCCGGCAGCAGCGTGCGAATCTCCGGCAGCGCCAGCGTGAGCGAGGCGTCGTAGGGCCACGTGTCCTGCACCTTCATCTTCACGCGACCGCTGGCGTCCTGGAAGGGCCGGCCCCAGACCTCGAAGTCCTTGCCCACCAGTCGTCCGGTGAGGTCCATGGCGCCCAGGTTGCGACCATCCAGCGCGATGTGCGGCGACTTCAGCGTGACGTCCACCACGGGGATGTCGGACGTGCCGGAAACGACGCCGTCCATCACCATCGTCCCCGTGAGCCCCATGCGCTCGGCCAGCTCCGGCCCCACCGTCTCCCCGAGCGACAGCCCGTCCCCGCCGAAGCGGTAGTCCAGCCCGCCCGCGAACAGCAGCGTGCCCTCCGCCCAGGTGCGGCCCAGCGGGCCCTTCAGCTCCGTGCGCTCGAGCACCATGGCCTTGCCGTCCACGAAGCGAAGCCGCGCCGAGCCGTCCCCCAGGCGCCGCCCGTAGTACGTGGTGTCCTTCACGTCGAAGGCCACCAGCCCCTCCAGCTTCTCGATGGGGCTGTCCACCTCCACGCGCCCGGACGCCGTGCCGCCCAGCGTGCCCTGCATCACCGCCAGCGACGGCGTCAGGCCCGCCACCACGTCGACCAGGTCCTCGGTGCGCCCCTGCGGGACGTTCACCTCGAGCTTCAGGTTGAGCAGCCGGCCGAAGCCCACCGCCGCCTTGCCGTAGTACTGCGTGCGCCCCTTCTGTCCCGTGAACGAGGGGAAGGCCAGCACCCCATCCGAGTAGCCCAGCTTCCCCTGGAGCACGCCCAGGTTGAAGCCCCAGAAGACGAAGTCGCGGAACGACAGGCCCGACTCCACCTTCACCTCGGAGACGGGCCCCGTAATCGAGTACGTCGCGTTGCCGCGCCCCGCCCACTTCAGTCCGGCGATGTGGCCGAAGTCCGACAGGTCCACCTCGCCCTGACCGTGGATGTCCAACCCCAGGCCATTGCCGATGAGCAGCCCCACGTCGGCCTGCACGCGCGAGCGGCCCACCTCCGCCTGGACGTGGTTGAAGGACACGCGGTCGGTCTGCAGCCGCACCTGCGCCTGCGCCCGCCCCTTGTCGAACTCCAGGATGTGGATGCCCTCGCTGGCGGGGGCGTCATAGGCGCGCGTGGCCAGCCGGAAGCGGCCCGTGCGCAAGTCGAGCGGCCCGGACAGCGAGAAGCGCGGCAGCAGGTTGCCGGACAGCTGCGCCTCGAGCGACGCGGGGAAGTCCACCCACGAGCCCTTCACGCCCGCCTTGTCGAGGATGCGCGCCAGCGACGCATCCTCCGCCTTCAGGCTCACCTCCAGCGGGAGCAGCGGTGTCAGCAGCAGCTTGCCCGTGGCGCGCACCCGCCCCATGCCCACCGGCACCACCACCTCCTCCAGCCGCACTTCGTCGCCCGCGTAGGACAGCCGCGCGGAGATGTTGGCGGGTCCGAAGCGCTCGTAGCCCAGCCCGTTGCCGGACAGCTCCAGCGACACCGCGGGAGACTCGGGCTTGCCGGCGATGGACACGCGGCTCCACAGGTGGCCCGTCGCCGGCTTCGGCAACAGCTTCGCCTGCGACAGCGTGCGCAGCGGCAGGAAGATTTGCGCGTCCAGCGCCAGGTGCGGCTGGCAGAGCGAATCCACCCGTCCGGACACCGTGGTGCTGATGTCATCCAGTGACACCTCTGCGCGCTCCAGCTCCAGCAGTGCCTCGTCCGGGTCCACCGCACCGGCGATGGCCAGCCGCTGCAGCGCCAGCTCCTGGCCTCCGGGCCCCAGGCGCACGAGTCCCCGGCGCGCCTCCACGTCCAGTTCGATGACGCCCCAGCGCTCCGCCCAGCGGACATCCAGGTCCGCCACCTCCACGCGGCGCCCCTCGGGCAGCGCCACGCGCACCTCGGCGCCGACGATGTCCAGCCGCGCCACCCGCACCCGCTCCAGCGGGTCCAGGAAGCAGCCCTCCGACTTCGTCTCGGGGCGCTCGCGAGGCTGGGACACGTCCAGCGACAGCCGCGGACGCACCGCGCGCACCGCGGCGAACGTCAGCCTGCCGGAGAGGGGGCGCAAAAAGCCGAACTGCACCTCCGCCAGGTCCGCCGCCAACAGCGGCGTGTCCGCGCCCGGCAGGAAGAGCGAGAAGCCGTGCACCAGCACGCGCGAGCCGAGCGGATCCAGCTCACAGCGGCCGATGCCCACGTCCAGGCCGAGCACGTCCGGCAGGTGCCGCCGCGCCACCGTGCAGGCCACCTCCCACGTGGCGGGCATGCGCAACGCGAGGACACTCCCCGAGATGACGAGGAGCACGAGCAGCAGCGCTCGAAGCGCACCGTTGCGGCTCTGTGTGGCCAAAGCCCCTAGAGCTTACCCAGCCCTTCGAGGTAGCGGTCTATCTCCGCGAGGTCGAGCTTGTTGTTGGCCGCTCGGGGCAGGTTCGTGGCGGGCACGCTCGCCCGCTCGGCTGCTCCAGGAGCGGCCGAGTTGATGCCCTGCAGGCCCAGGTTCTTCCCGATGCGGTTCACCAGGTCCGCGGACACGGTGTCCGCCCGGGCCAGGAAGGCCTCGAAGAGCGCGTTGTCGCACAGCGTGTTGATGACACGCGGCGAGCCGGACGAGTGCTCGTGCACGGCCAGCAGCGCCTCGGGCGAGAACGGCATGCGCGGGCAGCCGGCGAGCCGCAGGCGGTGCTTGATGTACGCCTCGGTGGACTCGGCCGTGAAGGGCTCGAGCTTGTAGCGCATGGCCACGCGCTGCGCGAGCGGCGGGTCCAGCTTCAGGTTCTTCTCGATCTCCGGCAGGCCGAAGAACACGAAGGAGATGAGCTTGCGCTCCGGCACTTCCAGGTTGAGCAGCCCGCGGAACTCCTCCATCAGCTCCCGCGTCTCCAGCATCTGCGCCTCGTCGATGAGGACGACGGCCTTCTTGCCGGACTCGTAGATCTGCAGGAGCCGCTGGTAGAGCTGCGACAGCAGCGCGAGCTTCTCCTGCGCGGGGTTCTCCACGCCCAGCTGCAGCGCGATTCGGCGCAACAGCCAGTTGGCGGTGATGCCCGAGTGGATGATGACGAGCAGCGCGGCCTCGTACTCGGACTCGGGAAGCGAGTCGAGCATGCGGCGCGCCAGCGTCGTCTTCCCCGCGCCGATGTCGCCGACGAGGATGGACAGGCCCTTCATGTAGCTGACGGCGTGCATCAGCCGGGTGAGCGCCTGCGAGTGCTGAGCCGAGTTGTAATAGAAGCGGCTCACCGGAGCGTTGGAGAAGGGCTCCTGGGTGAGGTCGAAGAAATCGAGGTAGGTCGTCATGGGCTCGCCGGACCTCGGGGGCAACTACACGTAACCGACCTTGCGCGCCTTGGGCGCGCCGGCGGCCGGCACGGGGGGATTGGCCACGGCCGCGGCTGCACCGCCGCCAGGGCTCTTCGTGCCGTTGGTGGTGGCGACGGGCGCGGGCATGGGGAGGGGGTCGTCTTCCGGTGACGTGCTGGCGGACAGTCGGGACACCTGCGAGCTCACGTCGCGGTACTTCGCGTCCATCGCCGCCACGCGCTGGTAGTGGTGCAGCGCCTTGCCCGGCTCGCCGCTCGCCTCCCAGGCCTGGGCCAGCTCGAAGCCCAGCGCCTTGGCGGCCTCGCCCGTGGCGTGGGGACTGGCGAGCCCCTCGCGGAAGGTGGCCACCGCGGACGCGCCGTCACCGCGCAGCAGGTGCAGCATGCCCATCATCGTGAGGCAGTCGAGCTCACGCTTGGAGCCCATGGAGCCCTGACGCGCCACCTCGAACTCGTGGAGCGCGTCGTCCAGCAGGCCCATCTCCTTGTAGGCGATGCCCAGGTCGTAGTGCGTGTCCACGTCCTCGGGCTTCACCACCTTGGCCAGGCCCTTCTTGAACTCGGAGAACACCTCCTCCACCGAGTACTGGAAGTCCTCTTCCGCCGCGGGCGCCGCCGCCGTGTCGTCGCCCAGGTTGTCGATTTCGCCGGCCAGCTCCGCCGCCAGGTCGAACGCGTCGCGCTCCCCCGCCGGCTCCGTCACCGGAAGCACGGTGGGCACCGACACGGGCTCGGGCGGCTCCTCTTCCGGCGGCACGCCGCCGCTGGCCTCGAGCGCCTCCAGGCGCTCCATCAGCTCCGTGGCGCGCGCGTGGCCCGGGAAGGCGATGCTCACCGTCTCGAGGATTTCACGCGCCTCTTCCAGCAGGCCCTGGTCCAGGAAGAACGCGGCCTCGTCGCACTCCTCCGCGGCGGGCTCCTCCTCCGGCTCGCTGACGCTGTCGTCGGCGAGCTCGGCGGCGGCCTCCTCCTGAGGCTCCTCCACGGGCGAGCCGAAGTCCTGGGGCTCCTCCTCCACCGAGCCGAAGTCGGTCTCCGGCAGGGACTCGGGTTCGTCGAGGGGCGCGTCGTCCATCGCCACGATGGCGTGCGAGGCGGTGGGCTCCTCCTCCTCGAAGTCGCCCAGCGACGGCATGTCGGAGCCCGCGGGCTCCTCGAGGTCGTCGAGCATCGACGCGTCCAGCGGCGCGATGCCCACGCGCGTGGGGACCTCGTCCACGTCGAGCGAGGCCTCCTCGACGAGCGTCGCCTGCTTGCGCGTGTCGGGCGCGGCGTCCTGGAGGAGCTGACGGGTGGGCGCGCGCACCATCGTCGGCGGCGGCGCGTCGTCATCGTCGCCCAGCGACATGGCCGCCATCGTGGACGTGGCCTCGTCGTCCGAGTCGCCCAGCGAGTAGCTCCCGTCGTCGGAGAGCGGCCCGTCCAGGTCGGCCGACTCGACGAGCGGCTCGTCGTCCGTGGACGCGAGGCCGGGCTCGTCCGTGAGCACCATCCCGTCGTCGCCCGACACCAGCAGCTCGTCCTCGGCCGCCGCCGCCAGGTCCTCCGGCGCGGGGGAGTCGTAGACGTCGTGCTCGCCCGAGGTGATGGCCTCGCCGACGAGCGCCTCCTCGCTGACGACGGTGGCGTCGTGCTCGTCGTCGATGACCTCGTCGGAGTCGCTCGAGGGCAGCGTGGCCAGCGCCAGCTCGTCCCCCGGAGGATGCAGCAGCGCGTCCTCGGGCGGCGGCGCGACGAGCACCTCGTCGTCGCTGGAGTCCACCAGGATGGCGTCCTCGCCCACCGACTCCACCACCGTCGCGGACGGAGAGGCCGTCACCGGGCCCTCCACGCGCAGCACCGACAGGAACGCCGGCACCTCCGGGTGCGCGGGGTTCTGCTGGAGGATGGTCGCCAGGTACGGCTGCGCGCGCGTCGAGTCCGCGGCGCGCGTGCACAGGCGCAGCACGTTCAACAGCTGCTCGCCCGCCTGCGCCGTGTTCCCCGAAGCGACGTAGATTTGATACGCCTTCTCGTGCGCGTCCAGGTTCTCCGGGTCGACGGAGAAGACCTTGCGCAGGTGCTCCAGCGCTTTGTCGTGGAGCCCGTACTTCACGTAGACGTCCGTCTCCGTGAGCAGCTTCGCCAGCTGCTCGCGCGCCATCCCCGCCTGCGAGGGGGGCGGCGCCGCGACGGGCGCGGGCTGCGGCTGGGCCGCGGGCTGAGGCGCGGCGCGGGCGGCCGGCTGGGGCGCGGAGGGCTGCTGGGGCTGCGGCGCCGCCACGGGCTGGGGCTGCGCGGGAGCCGGCGCCGGCGCGCGGCGCGCGAGCAGCTCCGGGTCCTGCGGATCCAACACTTCAATCTGCGTCCAGACGGCCTCGGCCTCGGTGAGCCGGCCGCGCTCCTGGTGGATCTTCGCCAGCTCCTTGTAGACGGACACCGTCTTGGAGGTCTGCCCCAGCCCCTGGAACGCCTGGGCCAGGAGCGACAGCGTCTCCACGTCGCGGCCATCCGCCTTGAAGCACACCTGCAGCTTCGCGAGCGCGCGCTTCTGGTCGCCGCGCTGCAGGTACGAGGTCGCCAGCTCCTTGGCGAGCGGCAGGTTGTCCGGCTCGAGCGTGGACAGGCGCTCGGCCACGCGGGCCCAGTCGTCGCCGCGGCCGTTGCGCTTGAGGTACTCGGCGGCGCGCTTGAACTCCTGCACCGCCTCGCGCGACATGTTCTCGCGCGCGTACAGCTCCGCGAGCTTGATCTTCGACGCCACGTTCTCCGGGTCGAGGTCCACCATCTTCTTCAAGGTGTCGAGCGACGACTTGGTGTCGCCCGCCTTGTCGTAGTGGTTCGCCACGATCTGGAAGTAGGCCATCGCCTCCGACATCAGCCCGAGCTGCTGGTGCAGCTCCGCCAGCTTGAGGTTCACCTCGAGCAGGTTCGGGTTGAGCTTGAGGACCTGCTTGTAGAGGGCGACGGCCTTGAGGAAGAAGCCGTCCGAGGAGTAGCTCTCCGCGACCTTGGTGAAGAAGTGCGCCGCCTGGGCGTTGTCGTTCTTCTTCTGGTACAGCTCCCCCATCTTCTGGAGCACCCGGATGTCCTTCGGGTCGACCTCCAGGACCTTCTGATACTCCTTGATGGCCTTGTCGTACGCGCCCTTCGCGACCAGCTTCGCGGCGGCTTCGATGATCTTGTTCTTGTCCATCGAGCGTGGGCTTCCGGCGAGCCGAAACCCCTTGGAACTTCGCGGGTTTCTATCTTCAAAAGGGGGAGAGTCGGAGGCTAACGGAATCCTCCGACGCGGGTCAAGAAACAGCCCGGCTCCCCCCGGGGCCAGCTCACCTGCTTGCACACCCGCCCATTAGACGGACGCGCCACGTAGGCGGACGTGCGCTACGGCGTCTCTTCCACGGCTTTCTTGAGTCGACGGGAACCCGTCTCACTCGCGAGCAGCCGCTCCACGAAGCGCGTGTCGTAGTTGCCCTCCTGGAAGGACTCCTCGCCGAGCGCCGCGCGGTGGAACGGGATGTTGGTGCGGATGCCTTCCACCACGTACTCGCCGAGCGCGCGCTGCATGCGGCGGATGGCCGTCTCGCGGTCCTCCGCGTGCACGATGAGCTTGGCCAGCAGGCTGTCGTAGTACGGCAGCACCGTGTAGTTCTCGTAGGCCCCCGAGTCCACGCGCACCCCGTAGCCACCCGGGACGCTGTAGCCCGTAATCTTGCCGGGCCACGGCGCGAAGGTGATGGGGTCCTCGGCGTTGACGCGGCACTCGATGGCGTGCCCGCGGATCTGGATGTCCTCCTGCTTGAAGCGCAGGGGGTGGCCGTAGGCCATGCGGATCTGCTCACGGACCAGGTCCACGCCCGTGACGAGCTCCGTCACCGGGTGCTCCACCTGGATGCGCGTGTTCATCTCCATGAAGTAGAACTCGCCGCGCTCGTCGAGCAGGTACTCGATGGTGCCGACGTTGTTGTAGCGCAGCTTGCGCATCGCCTCGACGGACACCCGGCCCATCCGCTCGCGCAGCTCCGGCGTGAGCGCCGGGGACGGGGCCTCCTCGATGAGCTTCTGGTGCCGCCGCTGCACCGAGCACTCGCGCTCGTTGAGGTGGATGATGTTGCCGTGCTCGTCCGCGACGATCTGGATTTCGATGTGGCGCGGCTTCTCCACGTACCGCTCGATGTAGAGGTCGCCGTTGTTGAACGACGCCACCGCCTCCGCCTGCGCGGTGGAGAACGCCTGCGCCAGCGCGCTCGGCTCGCGGACGATCTTCATCCCCTTGCCGCCGCCACCCGCGGCCGCCTTGAGGATGACGGGGAAGCCAATCTGACGGGCGAACTCCTCCGCCTCGCGCGGGTCCTTCACGGTGCCGGGGCTGCCGGGCAGCAGCGGCATGCCCGCCTCCCGCGCCGCCTGCCGGGCCCGCACCTTGTTGCCCATCATCCGCAACATCTCCGGGCGCGGACCGATGAAGCGAATCTTGCAGTTCTCGCAGACCTCGGCGAACTCGGCGTTCTCCGACAGGAAGCCGTAGCCGGGGTGGATGGCGTCCGCGCGGGTGATTTCGGCGGCGGACAAGAGCTGCGGGACGTTGAGGTAGCTCTCCTTGGACGACGGAGGGCCGATGCAGACGGCCTCGTCCGCGAAGCGCACGTGGAGGGCGTTGGCGTCCGCCGTGGAGTGCACCGCCACGGTGGCGATGCCCAGCTCCCGACAGGCGCGGATGACCCGCAGGGCAATCTCCCCGCGGTTGGCGATCAGCACCTTCTTGAACACGGGGGTGTCTCCTGGAGCGGTGGGCGTGGGGCGCGCGCCCGTCGTGGGGCGAGGGGCGCGCCCGCCAGCGTCAGGCCGGCTCGATGCGGAACAGGGACTGGCCGAACTCCACCGGCCGCCCGTTCTCCACGAGGATCTCCACCACGCGGCCGGAGACCTCGGACTCGATTTCGTTCATCAACTTCATCGCCTCGATGATGCAGAGCACCTGGCCCTTCTTCACCACGGTGCCCACGTCAACGAAGGCCGGCTGGTCCGGCGCCGGCGTCCGGTAGAACGTGCCGACGAAGGGGCTGGTCACCACGTGGCCGGGCTTCTCCGGGGCCTTCTCAGCCGCGGGGGCCGGGGCGGCCACGGACGCGGCGGCAGGGGCGGACGACACGGGGCGGGGCGCGGGCGCCGCGTACTCCACCGCCGGGCCCACCGGGACGGCCGACGGGGCCGCGTGGTGGACGATGGTCGTCTCCGGGGCGTGGCCGCGGCGGATGAAGAGCTTCTCCTCCCCGCGCTTCCACACCAGCCTCGTCACGTCCGAGGCCTCCAGGATGTTGACGATTTCCCGCAGGGCCTCCACGTCCAGCGACGTGTTGCCCGCGTTGGCCGCGTTCGCCGGAGCGGACGCGCTGGCGGGCACGGAGGCCCGGGTCGACTTGCGCTTGGTTGCCATGCTCGCGTCCCCTCCCTCGGGCGTCCTGGGCTAGCCCGCGGTGGCCACGCGGGTCAGGTACTTGCCACCGTCGCGCGTGTCGATCTTGAGGACATCACCCTCGTTGATGAACAGGGGGACGTTGACCTCGAAGCCGGTCTCCAGCGTGGCGGGCTTCAGCGCGCCGGACACCGTGTCGCCGCGCACGCCCGGGTCGCACTTGATGACCTTCAGGTCCACCGAGTTCGGCAGCGTGACGCTGATGGCCTTCCCGTTCCAGAACAGGATGGTCGCGTCGGTGTTCTCCTTCAGGAAGTTCTTCGCGTCGCCGAGCGCCTTCTCGCTGATGAAGGTCTGCTCGAAGTCGCGCTTGTCCATGAAGTAGTAGTCCTCGCCCTGGACATACAGGTACTGCATGTCCTTCTCTTCGATGTCGGGGCGGCCCACCTTCTCACCGGACTTCAGCGTCGGCTGCAGGACGCGGCCCGTGGTGAGGCTGCGGATCTTGGTGCGGACGAAGGCGGAACCCTTGCCGGGCTTCACGTGCTGGAACTCGACGATGACGAACGGCTCACCGTCGATTTCGATCTTCATACCGTTGTGAAACTCGGACGTATCGATGACACCGGCCATGGGGACCGACTCCTTCAGACTCGAAAATACGGAAGCTTGAAAAGTCGGGGGTGTCTAGCCCATGCCCCCTCCCATGGGAAGGGGAAAGCTGCGGAGCGCCGCGTCGTCCGGACGACTGCTTTACAGAGGGCGCGGCTAGAGCTCCGCGCTCACCTTGGGGGCCGTCACGCGAAGCACATAGCGGCCCTTGCCGTAGTTGCCATCCGCGCGCAGGGCGAGCACGAGGAAGTACTCCGGGGACACCAAGCGCATCAGCGTGAGGACCTTGTCGCTGTTGACGCTGACCTCGCTCACCGCGCCCGTCTTGAGCGTCTCCGCGGCGTGGCGCAGCTGCGTGAGGAGGTTGGCGTACTCCACCCAGGCCCCGCCCAGGTCCAGTTCGCCCGCCTCCTCGCGCTGGTAGGTGTCCACGGAGATGCCGTCGAAGCCCATCACGCTGCAGGCGAGGGCTCCGTCCACCTGGTTGACGACTGACTCGAGGTGCGTGCGAAAGGACATGGGCTCGTGGGGGTTCCTGGGTGGAGCGGTGCGGCGCTTACGGCTACGGGGCGGGGATGTCCTCGCACTCCGGCACGATGCCGTTGTGACCACGCAGGTCGCAGTTCGCGGTCGGAGCAGCGAAGCGCTGACCCGCAGGGCACGTGTAACCCGAACGGCCCACCGTAAGGGGGAAGGCGAACTCGTTCGCCTCCACCTTGCTGTTGGCGCTCGTATGCCCCTTGAACTTGATGGTGATCAAGGTATCGACCACGGCTCCGGTCAACGTCGCGGCATCGAGCGCATCCCGGGCCTGCGGCGTCAGCAAGTTGAACAGCAGGCTGCCGCCCTCTCCCCCTTCGAAGCCGCCGAACAGCCGCACATTGGCGTCCTCGATACCGAGGTCCGGCTCCGTCTGATACGACACGTCCATCGAGGTGATGTAGACGACCTGGGACCCCGGGCTCGACACCTGGCCGCCCTCTCCCACGAGGACCTCCGTGCCGATGCGGTTCGAGGTGACGATGAGCCCCAGCCGGTAGTTCAAGGCCAGGGACATGTCCAGCGAGCCCCGGAGGATGGCCTCATCCTCCGGAATCGTGCAGTCCTGGTCCGGCAGGGCGGCATGGAGGACCTGCAGCTGAGGGACGTCGTCGACGCAAGACACCGAGCCGAACGCCAGCAGCGCGGCGAGATAGATGGGCTTCATGAGCGTACTCTCTCCTCGGAGAAGAGGCGCGATGCCTTACAGGCTCTGCGCAATGGTCTGCCGGTTGAGGATGCGGGGCGTGATGAAGATGAGCAGTTCCTGACGCTCATCCGTGTCGTTCGTCTGCCGGAAGAAGAACCCGAGGACCGGAATCTTCGAGAGGAACGGCACCGAGTTGGTCCGCGTCGAGCCGCGACGCACGTAGATGCCACCGATGACCGTGGTGTCCCCATCCTTCACCAGCACCTGGGTGACGGCCTCCTTGCGCTGGATGGAGGGCTGACCGTTGGCGCCCGTGTTGGCCGGGTCCGGCTGGTTGTTGGAGGCGTTGATGGCCATCAGGATGCTGCCGTCCTGGGTGATGTGCGGCGTCACCTCGAGCGACAGACGCGCTTCCACGAAGGTCGTGTTCACGCCGGCCGCGGACGTCTGGCTGAACGGGATGGACACACCCTGGCTGATGCGAGCGGTGTTGTTGTCCAGCGTCGTCACGCGGGGCGCGGAGATGGTCTTGATGGTACCCTCGGTCTCCGCAGCGGACAGGCGCAGGTTGAGCTGCAGCGCGCCACCGGCCGAGCCGAAGACGAAGCCCAGCGCACCACCGGCGTTCTCACCCACCGGAGCCGGCAGGTTCACCGCGAAGTTCGGCACGGCGGGCACACCCTGGGCGCCGACGCTCGGCGAACCACCCGTCACGGCGACGTTGTTCGGGAAGATGAGGCCCGTCGAGTTGCCCGTGGCGGCGGCGGCCCGGGCCTGACCACCCCACTGCACGCCGAGTTGCCGGCTGAAGGTCGTGCTCGCCTCGACGATGCGGCTCTCGATGAGGACCTGCGGCGTCTGCGTGTCCAGGCTGCGCACCAGCGAGCGGGCCTTCTCCGTGTTGGAGCGCACGTCCTTGACGATGAGCACGTTGGTGCGCGTGTCCACCGTCACGGTGCCGCGCTCGCTCAGGACGTCCTTCACGCGGGCGGACATGTCGGAGGCCACCGCGTAGTTCACCGGGATGAGGTTGACCAGCAGGTCCTCCTGCTGCTGGAGCGACTTCTTGCGCTCCTGGCGCAGCCGGGCCTCCTCCTCCAGCGTCTTGAGCGGGGCGATGCGGATGATGTTGCCGAACTCTTCCTTGCCCAGCTGCTTGGTGCGCAGGATGAGGTCCAGCGCCTGGTCCCAGGGCACGTTGCGCAGGCGGATGGTGACCCGGCCGCTCACGTCGTCCGCGACGACCACGTTCTTCTTCGAAATCTCCGCGATGACGCGCAGGAGGTTCTGGATGTCGATGTCCTTGAACTCGAAGGACACGCGCTTGCCGCGGTAGCGGGCCTGCTGCGGCGCGCCCTCGGCGGCGTAGGCGGGGGCCTCGGCGGTGAAGCCGGCGGTGCGCTGCGCGACGGACACCTCGTCCGTCTTCACGCCCTTGACGTCCAGGCGCCAGGACAGGGTGTTGCCGCTCTGGCTGACCTTCTCCTCGATGGCGCCGTCGGCGGCGACCACCACGCGCACCTTCCGGCCCTCACCGGGGACGCTGAAGGCGCTGATCATCTTCACCGGCGTCTCCAGCGCGCTGGTGTCCAGGCTGCGCTCGAGCTTCTTGGGCAGCCGGGCGTTGTCCAGCGTCAGCACCGCGCTGCGCGGGTCCGGACGGTCCACCTTCCAGCCCGCGGTGCCGGACAGCTTCAGCACCACGCGGCCACCCGCCCCACCCTCCTGGAACGACAGGTCCTTGACCTCGACCACGGACGCGGTGGCCGGAGCCTCCACGACCACGGGGGCCGGACGCAGGGGCTCCACCTCGGCGACCGAGGCGATGACCTCTTGCGGCGCGGGCGACGGCGCGGCCTTGCGGGCCACCGCGCCACCGAGCACCACCTCGAGGCCCTTGTCCGCGCGGTCCACGCGGTAGGCGGGCATCTTGCCGCGCACGTCGAGCACCAGCCGGACCTTGTGCGAGTGGGCGCCCACACGCACTTCCTTCAGGGTCGCGCCGTTGATGCGGGGCGCGCGGGCCGCCAGGCCCACCCCGTACAGGTCCACCGCGAGCCGGGGCGGATCCGCCAACTCCAGCACCTCGTAGCGCGCGATGTCGCCGTCCGCGCGGATGCGCAGGGTTTCATCGGCGTAGGCGAGCTGGGTGATGCGCTGGGCGGGCTGCGCCACCTCGCGCTCGTCGGCCTCGGCGGCGACGACGTTCTCGGGCAGCGCGGGCTTCGCGGCCGCCTCCTGCTTCACGGGGGCCTCCGCGACGACGGCGGGCTTCACCTCGGCTGCGGGCGCGGGCGTCGTCGGGGCGGCGGGGGCCGTCGCGACGGTCGCGGGCGCGGCGGGCTTCGCCTCGGGGGCGGAAGCCGCTCCATCCACGGAGATGACCACGCGGTTGCCGTCCGCGCGCACGTCGTACTGGGACGCCTTGTCGAGCGCCAGCAGCACCCGGCCGACGCTCGCGCGCTCGTCCGAGAACTGCGACGCCACGACGCCGGACACCGGTCCGGAGCCGTCATGGTGGCCCTTGATACCCGTCGCATCCGCCGACGAGAGGTCCACCACCAACCGCTCCGGCCCACTGAGCCGGAAGACGGTGAAGGTGGGGGGCCGGGTTCCGGTCACCACCACCTGGGCGCCCGAGCCGGTACGGGACACATCCAGGTCCCGAAGCGTATTCAGTTCGGCGCCGCTACTGCTGGCGCCCGCAAGGGCGACCGCGAATGCAGTCGCCAACATCCACTTGCCCCTCGTCACAGCGCTCCTCTCGAGCATGCGTCCCCTCACCAAGTTGGAAGCGGGCTGCCGCCCGCGGGCGCGCCACGGGGGCGCTACTCCCCGTAGTTTTTGCCCGTCATTAAATTGTAGCTCGGGTCCTGCCGATCATCGGGCTTGAGCTGCAGGGTCACCGGATTCTTGATGATCTCTCCGTTGCCCGAGAACACCTCGGTCACCGTCAGCGAATCACGGAGGATCTGCGTGACCTTGCCGCCCTGGCGCCCCACGCGGGTGTTGCGGCGCACGATGTGGCCTCGACCCAGCGGGTCTTCGACCATGGCAAGTGGATTGGCGTCGCCCGTGACGACCGCGACCAGCTTGAGCTGGTCCAGATCGAACGCGCACAGCGGCTCCGTGCAGGTGGGCGCCGCGATGTTGGGGTTCACCGGCCCCAGCTCTTCCAGCGGGCTGCGGAACGGGTCGCGCTTGCCCACCGGGTTGTACGAGTAGACGTACGGCGCAGCCGCCGCGGCCTCGACCGCGGCGGGGGCCGTCTCCGCCGGCGCGGCGGGGGCGGCCGGCGCGGGAGCCGCCACCGGCGGAGGAGGCGGCGGAGCCTCGTCCTCGCAGGCAGCGAGCGTCAGCGCGAGCGCGGCGGTCGTCATGGTGGCCTTGAACATCTTCATCCTCAATCCCCTTGTCGCCCTACTTCCGGGACGGATCAAGTTTCTAGTTCTTCTGGGTCTCGACGAACCGGAAGGTCGTCGCCAGGAAGCTGCTCTGAAGGACGACCTTCTCGTTCTTCAGCGTCGGCTGCCCCAGGTTGATGTTGTTGACGTTCACGATGCGGCGCATGTTCGCCATCTCCTGCAGGAACATGGCGATCTCGTGGTAGTTGCCGCTCACCGTCATGCGGATGGGGATGCGGGCGAAGAACTCGCCGCCACCCACGTACTCGCGGTCGGGCTGAACCAGGGAGATCTCCAGGCCGCTCTTCTTGCCGATGTCGTTGATCTGCGCGAGCAGCTCCTCGACGTCCTTCTTCTCCGGCAGCTCCGTGAGGGCCTCGGCGAGCTTCTGCTCCAGCACGTCCATCTCGCGCCGGCGCTCGTTGAGGTTCTGGGCGATCTCGCTCTTCTCGGCCAGCTCCAGGTCCAGCGTGCGCCGCTCGGCCAGCTGCTGCTCGATGTTCGTTTCGGTCGGCTCGATGAGCAGGAAGTAGTTGGCGGCGGTCATCAGGATGATGACCGCGGCGAGGCCACCGAACTTGACGCCCGGGGACGCCTTGACGAATTGGTCCAGGTACTTGTCCATGGTGGGGCCTCGGTCAGATGGCGTAGTTCGCGCTGAGGGTGATCTTGAAGTCGACCAGGGGGGGCATGCCCGTGACACCCGCGGACGCCTTGGTCTGCACCGCGCTCGTCAGGTCGATGTTGGTGAAGAACGGGGTGATCTGCCCGGCCGGGAACTCCTCGATGGTGGCCTCCGCCGTGAGCAGCTCCACGCGGGACGTCTTCGCGTCACGGCGCTGGTCCACCAGGCGCCCCATGCCCTTGGGCGTCCACACCACGCCGTTCAGGCCGCGCATGAACTCGGCGACCTCGTCGTGGCTGACGGCCGAGCCGTCGATGGACACCGCGCTGGCGGACTCGACGAAGCCCTTCACCCAGACTTTCTTGGGCGTGGCGGACGCGAGCGCGTCCATCATCCGCACCGGGCCGTTGCGGCCCTTGCGCAGCGAGTCGAGCACCGCGAGCTTCTTCTCGACCTCCGCCTTGCGGGCGTTGATGTTCTTCACCTCGCCGATGACCTTCTCCAGCTCGGCGATCTTCGCGCGCGTCTGGGCGATGCCCTGAGCGTTGCGCTGGTATTCGGAATCACGGTCGTCGTACCAGAAGTAGTTGCCCACGGCGGCGCCGAGGAGCGCCAGCGCGAAGAGGACCAGCACTTGCCGGCCCTTCTGCTGGGTCTGGACCTTCCGGACGGGAAGCAGGTTGATGCGAATCATCATGTGCGTCGTCTCCAGGAGGTGGACAGGTCAGGCCAGCTTGTCGCCCGGACGCCGGAGCGCCAGTCCCACGGCCACCGCGGCCATGGGCGCCACGTCCATGATGAACGCGGGGTCGAACTTGCGGTTGTCCACTTCGATCTTGCGGAACGGGTTGAGGATCTCCACCGGCACGCCGGTGCGCGCTTCAATCGTCTTGAACAGGGCCGGAATCTTCGCCGTGCCACCCGACAGGTAGACCTTGGTGAAGTTCGAGTCCGCCGCCGTGCCCGCGTAGAAGTCCAGCGAGCGCTGGATTTCGCCGGCCACCTGCTCGGCCACGCTGGAGAGCACGCGCTCGACATCCTGGGGCACCACGGCGTCCGCGTCCGCGCGGTTGCCGCCGATCTTCAGCGCCTCGGCCTCCTCGTAGGAGACGTTGAGCTGCTTCTGGATTTCTTCGGTGAACTGGTTGCCACCGATGGTGACGTCGCGGGTGAAGACCGTCACGCCGTTGGCGATGATGTTGATGTTCACCACCGAGGCGCCCGCGTTGATGAGGACCACGGTCTCCTTCTCCGGGAGGTCGTAGTTGACGGAGAACATGTTCTGGACGGCGAAGGCGTCCACGTCCACCACCACCGGCGCGAGGCCCGCCTCGGAGACCACGGTGGTGTAGTCGTTGATCATGTCCTTCTTGGCGGCCACCAGCAGCACGTCCATCTGCCCGGTGGCGTCGTTGCCGCCGCCGTCGAGGATCTGCGTGTCGATGTTCACGTCCTTCACATCGAACGGGATGTACTGCTCGGCCTCCCACTGGATGCTCTCCTCGAGCTCCTCCTGGGACATGCGCGGCATCTGAATCTTCTTGATGATGACCGAGTGGCCGGACACGCCGATGGCGACGTCCTTGCCCTTCACCTTCAGCTCGGACATCAGCTCCTGCACCGCCTGCACGATGGCGGTGGAGTTCATCAGCGCTCCATCGACGATGGCCTCCGGAGGCAGCGGCTTCATGCCGAAGCTCTGCAACGCGAAGCCGACCTCGCCGCGCTTGCGCTGCTCCTTGAGCAGGATCATCTTGATGGAGGTCGATCCGATGTCCAGACCGAGTGCCAGTTTGCCCTTCGCCATTCTTGACTCCGTCGAGAGGCGGCCAGCGTAGCACTGGCCGTCAACCCCACCTAAAAAGTGCCCGGAGCCCGCCTGCTCTCCGTTCGGCCGGGACCCCTGCGTTCTTGCTGCGCCAGGCCCCCACCACGGTCGCGGAGGCCCGATTTTCCGGCCTCGGACGCATTTGGTCAAATGGGGACGGCACACCCCACCCGGTCATCCCCGCTCCGCCTCGGCGTCCGGGTCGATGCCGTACTCCTTGATCTTGTACAGCAACGCCCGGTGGCTGATGTCCAGCACCTCGGCCGCCCGGGTGCGGTTGCCCTTCGTCCGACGAAGCGCCGCCCGGATGTAGGACTCCTCGAGGTCCCGGATGGCCCGTTTGAGCGACAGGTCACTACCGACCTGTTGCACTCCGCCATCCCCCGCCGTGGCCGGTCCGGGTGTGGGGGCGGCCCACAGCCTTTCGGGCAGGTTGGCCGGGAGGATGTGCGGGCCATCCGCAAGGAGCACCGCGCGCTCCATGGCGTTCTCCAGCTCGCGCACGTTGCCCGGCCACGCGTAGGCGGACATCAGCGCCTCGGCCTCCGGTGACAGCCCCTCCACGGGGGGTTCCCGGTTGAGCTCGCGGTTGAAGCGATGGAGGAACGCGCTCGCCAGGAGCGGCACGTCCTCGCGGCGCTCGCGCAGGGGCGGTATCCGCACGTTCACCACGTTGAGCCGGTAGTAGAGGTCCTCGCGGAACTCCCCCTTCTCCACCAGCTTGCCCAGGTCGCGCAGCGTGGCCGCCACCACCCGCACGTCCACCTTCTCCACCCGGCTCTCGCCGACGGGGCGTATCTCCCCCTCCTGCAACACGCGCAAGAGCTTCACCTGCGCGGGCAGCGGCAGCTCGCCCACCTCGTCCAGGAAGAGCGTGCCGCCGTCGGCCTCCGCGAACAGGCCGCGCTTGGCGGTGCGTGCGTCGGTGAAGGCGCCCTTGGCGTGGCCGAACAGCTCGCTCTCCAGGAGCCCGCCGGGGATGGCGCCGCAGTTGACGGCGACGAAGGGCAGGGGCGCGCGGGGGCTCTTCGCGTGCAGTTCCCGGGCGATGAGCTCCTTGCCCGTGCCGCTCTCGCCACTGATGAGCACCGTGGTGTCCACGGGCGCCAGCCTCGCCACCTGCCGGAGCACCGCCTGCAACGGAGCGCTCGAGCCGAGGATGTGGCCCTGGGGCAGCGACGGCAGGCCCGACTGCTTCAGGCGCTTGTTCTCGCGCAGCAGCCGCTCGCGCTCCTCGGCCTTGCGCAGGACGAAGACGATCTCCTCGGGCTTGAAGGGCTTCTGGACGTAGTCGTAGGCGCCCGCGGACACGGCCTCCAGCGCCTGCTCCTGCGAGCCGTAGGCGCTCATCACCACCACGGTGAGCCCCGGGTGCGCGGCCTGGGCCTCGCGCAGGAGCGTGAGGCCGTCCTTGCGAGGCATGCGCACGTCACACAGCAGGACGTCGTAGTCGCGCGCGGCCAGCTCCCTCAGGGCCTCCTCTCCATCCGCGACGGCGCGCACCTCGTACTTCCGGTCGGTGAGCACCAACGTGAGGATGTGGCGGATGGAGGGCTCGTCGTCGGCGACGAGGATGGAGCGGAACAGGGACATGGCGGCCTTGCCTCCATCATCCCCCAGAGTCGCGGGAGGAGATAGCTTCTGGCCCGCTCACACGGCGGGGAGGGCCAGGGTGAAGCGCGCGCCGCCCTCGGGGAGGTTCTCCGCGCCCAGTCGCCCGCCCATCACCTGCGCGAGTCGCAGCGACACCGCGAGTCCCAGGCCCGTGCCCTGGCGTCCCTTCGTCGTGAAGAAGGGCTCGAACAGCCGGGGCATCACGTCAGGCGGGATTCCCGGCCCCTGGTCAGTCACCATCACCCGCGCCTCGCCCGCCTCCAGCCGGGTGGTGACGCTGACGCTGCCCTGCCCTCCCATGGCCTGCGCGGCGTTGAGCAGCAGGTTGATGAGGATCTGCGACAAGGGCCCCGGCTCCGCGCGGGCCAGCATCCCCGGCTCGAGCGACAGCTCCACCGAGACGCCCGCCAGCTCCGGCGCGGCCCGCACCAGTCGCACGCACGTCTCCACCACCGAGCCGACATCCACGGGTCCCGGAGAGGCCGTCTCGGGACGACCCAGGTCGAGCAGCCCCCGCACGATGCGGTCGATGCGCTGCACCTCATGGTCGATGCGCTCCAGGTAGTCCTTCAGCTCCGCTGAGGGCGCCTTCATCCGTGCCAGGGAGAGGTAGCCCAGGATGCCCGCGAGCGGGTTGCCCACCTCGTGCGCCACGCCCGCTGCCAGCCGTCCCACGGTGGCGAGCCGCTCGGAGGTCACCAGCTCCGTCTGCGCGCGGGTCAGCCGCGTGTTCGCCTCGCGCAGGGACTCCATCTGGGAGCGCGTGAGGGACTGCTCCTGGCGCAGCGCATCCGCCAGCCGCTGCAGCGCGCGCTGCATGCGCGACAGCAGCGGGCCGCCCTGCGTGGGCGACAGGTGCGGGTCGGGCTCCAGGCGGCCGAGCTGCTCCACCATCTCCTCGGCCGAGCGCAGCGGGCGCCCCACCGTCAGATACAGAATCCCGTAGGCCAGCAGCGTGAGCGCCACCAGGTCCAGCCCGAGCGCCAGCGGCAGGAACCCTCGCACCTGCGACAGCACCTCCGCGTCCGGCGTGCCCGGGCGGGCCAGCCGCCGCCCCAGGTCCAGGAGCCGGATGAGGACGGGCTGCAATGACAGCCAGGACAGGCCGGTGCAGAGCGAGGCCAGCAGGAACGCCACGCTGGCGATGCGCCACTTCATCGCGTGCCCGCGCGGCTCACGGCGCGCCTCCCAGGAGCAGCGCGATGTCCATGGGCAGCACCCGCGCCAGCCAGGGACCGAGCAACAGCACCTCCAGCCCCGCGAGCGCGAGCCACGGTCCGAAGGGGATGTTGGTGGGGCCAGGCACCCACTCCTCCTCCTCGCCCGTCTCCTCGTCCACGGGTGCGTCGGGAATCGGCTGGACGAGCAGGCACCAGGGAACCAGGAGCAGCCGCTTCCACAGCGGAATGCCGGGCCGGGTGAACTCCCATGTCATGGTGGGCTCGGGCTCCTCCTCCGGCCCCGCCTCGGATATGGGCGCGCCGCCCGCCGGGTGCGCGGCCATCCCTGGCAGCGACACATCATCCGACGAGGGCAGCGTGACGCCGCTCGAGGTCGATGTCGACGCGACGCCCGACGCCCCATCACCAGCCGGAGACGCATCCGAGGCCGGCGCGGGCCCCGGCCCCGTCGGAGAGGGTTGCGCGTCCGGCGCAGGAGGTTGCGCCGCGGGCCCCGCGCGTCCCGTGAGGGCGAGCAGCGCAATCCCCACCACCGCGCCCTGGAGCGAGGACAGGAAGAGGATGCCGAGCAGCGCTCGCCAGGAGAGGAACGCACCCAGCAGCGCGACGAGGAACTTGTCGCCGCCGCCCAACGCCTCCTTCTTGAAGACCTTCCAACCGATGTACTCCATCAGGCGGAAGACGAGGAAGCCGAGCACCGCGCCCACCGTCGCGTCCACCACCGCGTCCGCGCCGCGCGGCACCGCCAGCAACAGCCCCGCGGCGATGCCCGGCACCGTCAGCGAGAACGGCAGTATCCAGTGCGCCAGGTCGATGAAGGTGAGCGGTATCAACAGCGACACCAGCACCAGCGCGGGGAACAGCTCGTACGTCCACCCGAAGCGGCTCAGGCACGCGAGGAACAAGAGTCCCGTGAGCAGTTCGACGAGCACGTAGCGCGGCGAGATGGGCGCGTGACACGAACGACACCGTCCCCTCAGCGCCAGCCACGAGAGCACGGGGATGTTCTCGTACCAGGAGAGCACGTGCCCGCACCGGGGACAGCGCGAGCCGGGCCGGACGATGCTCAGTCCTTCGGGGACACGCGCGATGACGACATTGAGGAAGCTGCCGATACACAGGCCGAGGACCAGGAGGAAGGCGCTGAAGAGAGGCCCGGCCCAGCCCGGCAGGAGGGAGAAGTCCGTCACGGAGCCCGGCATCCTAGCGTCGCGCCCGGAGAGGTCAGCCCCCTGGATCGACGATTTCCGTCAGAAGCAGTGACAAAATTTGGCAACCAGGCGCCCTGCCTGACGGGGAGCGCTGCCCGACCTCGTGGGAAATCCTCAGGTTGGGGTGACTGTTGGCCATGGCACCCTTCGTGCTAAGAATCCGGGCAGTCGTTCAACCCCCCTCTGCACCTGCGGAGCACTCCCGACATGCTGAACCGTCTCCTGAAGAAGAAGGGTGGCTTCACCCTCATCGAGCTGATGATCGTCGTCGCCATCATCGGCATCCTGGCCGCCATCGCCATCCCGAACTTCATCCGCTTCCAGGCCAAGTCCAAGCAGTCCGAGGCGAAGACCAACCTGAAGGCCATCTTCACGGCCCAGAAGGCGTACTTCGGCGAGAAGGACAAGTACGTCACCGACTTCAAGGTCGTCGGCTTCGACCCCGAGCCCGGCAACCGCTTCAGCTACGGCATCACCGGCACGTGCAACATCGCCCAGGCCGTGAGCGCGCGTACGTACGGCGCCGGCTGCATCGGCCAGGACCTTGCCCGCTTCGCGAAGACCCCCACGGCCTCCGCGCCCCTGACCGCTGGCGTGACCCCGGCCGCCACCGACTGCCCCAACTGCGAGTTCAACGCGACGGCCATCGGCAACGTGGACAATGACCCGGCCGGCGACACGTGGGGCATCACGTCCTTCGCGTCCTCCCCCACCACGCTCACCAACACCTGCGGCGTTGACACCACCTCCATCGGTGGTGGCGAGCCGGGCAACGCCTACAACGACGTGAGCTGCTAATACCCCCAGGGACTCGCTTCGAGCGGGCCATCCTGTGGTACCAGCGGGGCGCCCAGGCGACTGGGTGCCCCGCCTTCGTTTCCAAGGACCGATGCGCAAGCTGCCTTCCATGCTCCTGGCCGCTGGGTTGTTGTTGGTGGTGCCGCTGGCGGCCCGGCCCTCCCCTCCGCTCTACCTGGGTGATCGCCCGCTGCTACCCCGAGCCGGCTTCCTCAAGGTGTTGTTCAAGGCGCAGCTCGCGCTCGTCTCGGACTACTTCTGGATTCTCACCATCAACAGGGTGGGCGCCGCCACGAACCCGGCCGAGTACCGCGAAATCTACTACTACGCGGACCTCACCACGGACCTCGACCCTCGCTTCTCGAAGGTCTACACGTTCGCGGGCATCACCATCCCCATCCATCTGGGCCGCGAACAGTACGAGAACGTCCAGGAGTCCACGGCCATCCTGCGCAAGGGCATCGCCAACACGCCCGAGGACAAGCGCATCCACTTCCAGCTCGCCTACAACCTCATGTTCTTCGAGCGCCGCTACAAGGAGGCGGCCGCCATCATCGAGGAGCTGGCGAAAGCCCCGGACGCGCCCGACTGGTACTCCGCCCTGGCGACGCGCTTGTATGCCCAGGCGGGAGACTTCGACACCAGCCTGAGCCTGGCGATGATGCTTCGCGACGGCGCCGAAGACGCGCAGACGCGCGAGTACTACGCGCGTCGGGTCAGCGAGATCCTCCAGGAGCGGATGCTCCAACGTCTGGATGAGGCCATCGAGCGCTACAAGGCCCGCGAAGGCCACCTGCCCGACACGCTCACGGTGCTCGTCCCCGCTGGAGACCTGGACAAGCTGCCCACCGACCCGTTGGGCGGTGAGTTCTTCATCGGCGAGGATGGACGGAGCTATTCCTCCGCCGCCAAGTTCCGGCTCGAGCTCATCAAGAACCTGAAGACCGAAGAGGGCGAGCGCATCGTCCCCAAGCCCCGCGTCGTAGAGAGCCATGACGACCCCCAGCCCTGACGCTCCTCCCATCCAGACCCAAGGCCTCTCCAAGACGTACAAGGTCGGCTTCTGGTTCAACCGCACGGTCCGCGCGCTCCAAGGTCTCGACCTCGAGGTCGGCCCCGGGCAGATCTACGGCCTGCTCGGCCCCAATGGCGCCGGCAAGTCCACCACCATCAAGATATTGATGAACCTGGTGCGCCCCAGCGGAGGCACCGCGCTGCTGTACGGCCAGCCGGTGGACCAGGCGGCGACCCGGCGGCTGGTGGGCTTCCTCCCGGAGAACCCCGCGCCGTACGAGTACCTCACCGGCCGCGAGTTCGTGACGCTCGCCGGACAGTTGTGCGGCATGAGCGGCCACGAGCTCGACCTGCGCGTGAAGGAGGTCCTGGGCGCGGTGGACATGAGCCACGCGGAGAAGCTGCAGATCCGCCGCTACTCGAAGGGCATGGTGCAGCGCGTGGCGCTCGCCCAGGCGCTGGTGGCCAGGCCCCGGATGCTCATCCTCGACGAGCCGACGAGCGGCCTGGATCCCGTGGGCCGCAGGCAGATGAGAGACCTCATCCTCGCCGAGCGGGACAGGGGAACCACGGTGCTCTTCTGCAGCCACATCATCCCGGACGTGGAGGCGCTCTGCGACAGGCTGGCCGTGCTGGTGGGCGGCCGCCGCGTGCGCGAGGGCAGCGTGCAGCAGTTGCTCTCCGCGCAGGTCCCCTCCGTGGAGGTGGTGGTGGAGGGGCTGAAGATGGAGCAGGTGAAGAACCTGGGCGTGGCGCTTGAATCCACGCAAGCCCTGGATGGGCGCGTGCTGCTTCAGGTCGCCGATTCTGACAGCCAGCGGCTGCTGGGGCAGGTGCTCGCGGCGGGCGGACGGGTCAACAGCCTCCAGGCGGCGAAGTTCTCCCTGGAGCAGCTCTTCATGGATGCCCTGAAGGATTCAGGGCGGGCGACGAGCGTCGGCGGGGAGATCAACACATGAGCGCGTTCGGCGCGATGGTCTGGAACGGGTTTCGCGAGGCGCGCCGCAACCGCGTCACGGTGGTGGTGGGCGCCTTCGCGGCGGTGGTGCTGCTGTCGTCCACGCTGGTGACGGAGGTGACGGTCGCCACGTTCGACCGTGTGCTCACCGACTTCGGCCTGGGGATGATGAGCCTCATCCTCGTCTTCCTCACCATCTTCCTGTCGAGCGGCCTCTTGAGTCGCGAAATCGAGCGGCGCACCATCTTCCTCGTGGTGAGCAAGCCCGTGTCGCGCTCGCAGTTCCTGCTGGCTCGGCTGGCCGGCAACATGCTGACGCTCGCCGTGCTGATGGTGGCGATGATGCTCATCTTCTTGAGTCAGCTGGCGCTCTTCCAGGTCAGCATCAACGCCACCCAGGCCCTCGCGGTGGTGGGGCTCTGGTTCGAACTGCTCGTGCTCACCAGCGCGGGCATCCTCTTCTCCAGCTTCGCGGGCCCGGCCGTGTCGGCCATCGCCACCACGGGCATCTACTTCGCCGGCCACCTGGCCAATGACCTGTTCGACATCGCGCGCAGGCTGGACGATGGCCCGGTGAAGACGGTGGCCACGGTGCTCTACTACCTGCTGCCCAACCTGGAGCGGATGAACTTCCGCCCCCAGGCGACGTACGCGCTGCCGGTGGACGCATCCACGTTCTTCTCGGGCATCGGCTACGGCCTGGGCTGGGCTGCGCTGTTCACCGCCGCCGCCATCTTCATCTTCGAGCGGCGCGACTTCCGCTGAAGCGCCTGTCGCACCGAGGCCCTGCCCCCAGGGCCTCGCGCGCATCATGGCGCGGAGCCCGCGGCCAGTCGCGCCTGCCGCAGTCCCTCCCGCGCGGGCGCCGAGTCGGGCCGCAAGCGCAGCGCCTCCTCGAGCGGGGCCACGGCCTCCCCCGCGCGCCCCAGCTGCAGCAGGGTGCGCCCCAGCTCCAGGTGAGAGTCGGCGCGCCGGGGAGAAAGCCGCAGCGCCGCCCGAAAGCGCTCCACCGCCTCCTCCTGGCGCCCCGCCTTGCGCAGGGCGAGTCCCAGGTTGTGGAGGACGACGGGCTCGCGAGGGCGCATCGCATGAACCCGTTCGAGCTGAGGGATGGCCAGGTCCATGCGTCCCAGCAGGGCATACGCCACGGCCAGGTCGCTCTGCGGCTGGTAGAGGTGGGGCATCGCCTCGGCCGCAATCTGGAGCGGCGCAACCGCCTCCTCCACCCGACGTGCCTTGAGATAGGACGCGCCCAGGTAGGCGTGGATGCTCGGCTCCTCCGGCGTCTTCGTGAGGGTGTCCTCCCACAACGCGATGTCATCGCGCCAGGCGGGAACCCGAGCCAGCGTCAACGCGGCGAAGACCACCAATACACCACCCGCCACGAGCCCCACCGCGCGGGCCTGGGCGGCCCAGCGCTCGAGCATCCACTTCACCCCCGCCGCCATCAGCAGACAGAAGCCCACCGAGGGCAGGTAGAGGAAGCGCTCCGCGTAGGCCTCCACGCCACGCAGTTGCATGAGGAAGATGGGCAACAGCGGCGTCAGCAGCCAGATGCCTCCGGCGAACACGGCCGGGGACGTGCGCCAGGAGCGCCACAGCACTCCCGCCAGGAGCAGCAGCAGGAGGCTCCCCAGCACCACCTCCGAGACCAAGGGCTCAACCCGTGAGGGAATCGTCACCACGAGCGGATGAGGCCAGAAGAGCTTGCCGCACAGCTTCCCCACCAACGCCAGCAGGTGGACCGGATACAGCCCCGCGCTCCCTTCGCCGCCCTGGAGAGGTACGGAGAGACCGACGGCATTCAGGCGGAGGGCCGCGTATCCCAGGGCCCCCACGCCGAGCGGCGCGTAGCGACGCACCCAGCCCTTGAGCCCGAGCGGGGAAACGCCGACGCCCGCGGCCCTGTCGGTGGCCCACAGCACGGCGGGGAACACCACGGCCACTTCCTTGAAGAGCAGCCCGGCCCCCCACAGGAGCCCCGCCCCCACGCCCCGTCCCCAGGACGAGGGCCCGGCCACCATGAGTCGCACCGCGAGGAGCACCAGGAGCGTCGCCGCGACGTCCATGCAGCCACTCAGCCACGCCACCGACTCGGTGTGCACGGGGTGCACGGCGAACAGGAGCGCACCCGCCAGCGCGCCCCACTCTGCCGAGGACGATGCTCCGGACTCCTTCACCTTCAGACAGGCGCGCAACAGCCAGAAGACCAGCGCGCAGACCGCCGCGTGCAGCAGCAGCAACACCAGGTGGAAGCCCCAGGCCTCGAGCCCGAAGACAGCGCGCTGTGCGAAGAAGAGCACGTGCGCGAGCGGTCGGAAGTAGCTCGCCGCGGGACCGCGCGCCGAGGTGGGAATAGCCCCGTCCTCGACTGGGAACAGTGGACGCTGGAACGCGTTCGCAAGCTCGCTCCAGGAGCGCAGCCAGGGATTGTCCACCACCAGTTGCGCATCGTCGTAGACGAAGCCGTTGAACAACGTCCCGGCGTAGACGAGTGCCGCCGTCAAGGCGACGAGCAGCACCTGGGTTCGAGGCGCGAGGCGAAAGGAGCGGGAGTCGGCGGAGTCCATCGGTGTCACGAAGGGCGGGAGTCTACCGGCTTCTCTTCGCCGGCAGGGCCGGGACCTCGGGTCGCAACGAGGGCAAGGCGCCTGCCGGGCGGTTCCACGCCAGACCTGGGGGATGGAGCCCAAGTCCGTCCGGGACAGCCCGAGGTCCGCGCCTATACTCGTCCGCGCGCGCCCATGGACCGGGCGCCGACAGGGTCCCCGTTCCATGCGAATCCTCGAGGTCTCCAACTTCATGCCGCCCCACCCCGGCGGCATCGAAATCATGATCGACACCCTGTTCCAGGGGCTCCAGCGTCGCGGCCACGATGTCCGGTGGATCGCCGCCTCCACGCCCCTGGAGCCGGGAACAACAGGCCCCTTCGTCCGGGTCTCCGCATGGAACTGGCTCGAGAAGAACCTGCACGTCCCCATGCCGCTGTGGGCGCCCTCCGGCTGGAAGGAGCTCGACGAGCAGGTCCGCTGGGCCGACGTCATCCACGTCCACGATTGCCTCTACTTCTCCTCCTCGCTGACCACCGCGCTCTCGAAGGGCCGTCGCAAGCCGCTGCTCGTCACCCAGCACGTGGGCGAGGTGCCCTACGGCGGAGTGCTCGACTGGGTGCAGGCAGCTGCCTACCGCACGCTCGGGCGGACCCTGCTGAGCGCCGCCAGTGAGGTGGTGACCTACAGCCCCCACGTCGTGGACTACTTCCAGCGCGTCGGGGTGAAGAAGCCCCTGCGCATCATCCCCCTGGGCTTCGACCCGCGCTTCAAGCCCTTGTCCGAGCAGGAGCGGCTGGGGGCACGACGGGAGTTCGGGCTCCCGGAGACGGGCGCACTGGTGCTCTTCGCCGCGCGGCTCGTTCCCAAGAAGGGCGTGCACCGGGTCGCCGAGCTTCAACGACTGCTGGCCTCCGAGGGAGTGACGCTCGTGGTGGCGGGAGACGGCCCGCTGGCCAGCGAGGTCTCGGACCTCCCGAACACGGTGCACCTGCGGCAGGTGGACCACGCGCGCATGCACCTGCTCTATGGCTGCGCGGACGCCCTGCTCCTGCCCTCCGTCGGAGAAGGCCTGCCACTCACCCTCCAGGAAGGCATGCTGACGGGCCTCCCCGCGGTCGTCTCACGCGACCCGTCCTTCGTCGCCAATGTCTCCAATGCGCCCGGCGTCAGGCTGGAGGAAGGACTGAGCGCCCAGGCAGAGGCGTTGCGAGAGGTCCTGTCAAACCCGCCGCCGCGGGGCGACATCGCGGACTGGGCCAAGGCGCGCTGGGGACTGGAGCGCTTCGTGACGGAGTACGAGCGCACCCTTGCCCATCTCGTGTCCGGCAGCTGACCTCACAGCCGACAAGGAACTCAGACGCGCTCCAGCACCGCGCACGTCACCTCGAAAGGCCGCACCAGCCAAGGCCAGAGCCAGTGCGCCATCGACGCACGGGGAGCATCCGTCGCGGCGCCTGCGCCAGGTTTCAGCAATCGCCGGACGGCCCCGGGCACGTCATTGGCGACCAGGCTGCCCAGGCGCCCGCAGGGAACAATCGCGGACGAAACCAGCCGCATTCCGGGAAACAGCGCCATCAGTTCGGGGACTGTCGGTCGGAACAACGTGTCGATGGGGTCCGGATGCCACGGGAACGCGCGAGGCACCGAGAGGAACAACAATCCACCCGGAGCCACTTGCTCCATCAACTGGTGGGCGAACTCGCGGCGGTCCTCCACGTGCTCGAGCACGTTCGTGCAACACACTGAACGCACACCCAGCTCGCTGAGTCTCGCGCGGCAGCGCGGGTCCTCCAGCGCCCCGACGACATCCACGCCATCCGCCGCCTTCATGTCCTGGTGGATGACCACACCACCCCGCCGCCGCAGCGGAGAGAACAGCTCCCGCTCTATCCACGGCTGCTGGATCTCACGGAAGTAGCGCGTGGAGCTGCCGATGTTGAGCAAGGGAGACACCTGGCTCAAGGGCGCGGCGGCCAGCGCGCGCCCCAGCCATCGAGCTTCCTGTTTCAGCATTCATGACTCCTGGCCCACGCGACCACGCAGGTCATGGCGCATCCTCGGGGAAGTCACCGGGACGCTCGGGCACCGACGGAGGGAAGGCGGAGGCGGTCGCCTCGTCCAGGGGGATGATTTGAGGCTGACATTGGCGATTGACCACCAACATGAAGCCCGAGCGCTGCGGGAACACGGTCCGCATGAACTGCCGGTCCCGCTCCACGTTGATGTGATTCACCCAGAGCACCGGCGCATCCAGGTCCGGCCCGTTGTTTTGCCGGAAGAACACGAAGTGATTGGCGGGAGCTGACGTGCACGGCGGAGCGAAGCCGGGACGAACGAAGACGACCGAGTTGTCAGGCACCCGCCGCTCCACCGCGAGACGCGGACGACGAACGTCCGTCGTCAACCGGCGCAGGGTATGGATGCGCGGCGGTAGATACATCGTCGCGCTGGCCACCACCAATCCCACGAGCACGAAAGGCACGAACCGGCTGAAGCCCAACTCCTCCGCGCGATGCCAGAGAGTGCGAAGTCCCACGGTGGACAACAACACGACGGGCAGCATCAGCTCCGAATAGTGGACGGGGCCAAAGGTATCCACCCCCGGGTCCGCTACCGGCAGATGTGCGACGCAGAAGCTGAGCACCGCTGCGGCCAGCCAGCGCGCGGGGACGCCTCTCGCCAGAAAGACAAGAATAAACCCCAGGGGCCAGCCGAACGAATCCAGATTCAAACGGAAGAGGGCCAGGACCATTCGCCCCGCGGCCAACGTCGCGGAGCTATCCGTGAGGAAATACAGGAAGCTGTCACTCTTCACCTGGGATGGCCCGAAGGACACGAAGCGGTAGCCGTTCTGTTGCGCATAACGAACCCCCGCGTGGTAGCCGGTCATCCACGGTGAGCCTGTCATCTCCTGGTTCGCCAGCAGGAACAATCCCGCGAAGGGGAGCGCAATGAGCACGAAGACACCGACGTGCCCCCAACGAGCGTTTCCTCCTTGTCGCCAGACACGCAGGGCCCACATCACCAGGAATGGCGTCCCCAGCCCCACTGCTACGGCGGGGCGCGTCCAGAAAGCCAGACAGAACAGCAGTGAGACCCAGGCGCTGGCGCCAAGGCCCGCCCGCGCCTCGATGCGCTGGACGGCATAGAGCATCCAGGTCAGCGCGAAGATGGCCGCGGTATGGGACATCAGCGTGGCCGCGCCAATCATCGTCAAGGGAGAGACCAGGTACAGCACCACCGCCACCCGGCCCCATGCGCTACCCCACCAGCCCCTCGCAATGAGGAACAACCCCACCGCGGTCGCCCCCGACAGCAACGGATTCACCAGCCACGGCAACCCGACCTTCACACCGAAGGCCAACAAGAAGGGCCAGCCGAGAAAGTACTGGCTGTACATCTTCCCATCGTTGATGAGGAACCCGTTGTCGAAGAACAGCTTCATCGGCGGAGACGCGACGTAGAGCCGGAACGAGCTGAGCAACTCCGCGGCGAACTGGTACGAGGCCTCATCGTCCGTCACCGGCGTGTAGACCAGGACCGAGGCCTGGATGGCCATGGGCACCAACGCTCCCAATACGCCCGCCAGCAGGACGCTTCGGCGGTCGGGATAATCGCGCCACGCGGAGCGCCAGGCCTCCAACTGCTCGCCTCTCACCATACGCCCGCCCGCCAGCGTCACGAAGGCAACCAGGGGAAGTCCGAGGAACGCGAGGATGGCCGCCAACGTCAGCCAGCGGCTGGTCGGGAAGTTGATGGTGCCCAGATTCAGGATGAAGCCATCGAATTGCGACTCCCAGAAGGCCCAGTAGGCGAGCACACAGGCGCAGGCAGCAGCGAGCGGGATGAGCGAGGCACGATAGCGGGAAGGAATCATCGGAGGGGCATCGAGGATGGTCCGCCTGCTCGCGCCTTGTCCATGGGAGAGTAGCCAGCCACCGCTACGCGGAACGACGCGGGAGAGGATTCCTGCGCTAGACTGGGAGGGCCGCCGCAAGGTGGCACTCCACGCCCCCTGCTGGACGCCCCTGTCCCATGACCCAGTCAGCCCCACGCATCGCGGTCATTCTTCCCTGCCACAACGAGGGGCCAGCCATCCGGGAGACCGTGCTCGCGTTCCGCCAAGCGCTGCCATCCGCTGCCATCCTCGTCTACGATAACGCGTCGACGGACGACACGAGCGAGGTGGCCCGCGCCGCGGGAGCGCTCGTGCGCGGCGAGTCCCGACGAGGCAAGGGCAACGTCATCCGGCGCGCCTTCGCGGACGTGGATGCGGACATCTACGTGGTGGCGGATGGTGATGGAACGTATGACGCCTCGATGGCGGGACGACTCGTGAGCCTGCTCTCCGAGGAATGCCTGGACATGGTCATCGGAACGCGCATCCATCATCAGAAGGAGGCGTACCGCATGGGCCACGTGGCGGGAAACTGGCTCTTCAATCAAGTGGTGGCCCGTCTCTTCGAGAAGGGCCAGTCCGACATCTTCTCGGGCTATCGCATCCTGTCCCGCAGGTTCGTGAAGTCCTTCCCCTGCATGTCGGAAGGCTTCGAAATCGAAGCGGAGATGAGCATCCACGCGCTCCAGCTCCGGATGCCCGTGCGCGAGGTGCCCACCCGCTATTCGAAACGGGTGGAGGGAACCACCAGCAAGCTGAACACCTGGCGGGATGGATTCCGGATCCTCTCTCACATCCTCCGGCTGCAGCGATTGCACCGCCCCCGCCAGTTCTTCGGGACCCTGGGCTTGAGCACCATCCTCCTCGCGGTGTTGCTGGCCGTTCCCGTTTTCATGACGTTCCTCCAGACGGGTCAGGTGCCGCGCTTCCCCACGGCCATCCTGGCCATGGGCATGGTGTTGTTCGGTTCGCTGCTGGCCTTCCTCGGGCTGGTGCTGGAGAGCACCAGTCAGCTGGCCCTCGAGACCAAGCGCCTGAGCTATCTCGCCATCCCTCTTTCCCCCGAGGCCGGTGCATCGCAACAGTCCTCCGTCGCACAGGTGGGCTGAATGCCCGACCTCGCGCTCTCCACTTCCATCACACGAGGTTCTCGGTGAGCTCATTCCACGAGCATCACGGACAGCAGAAGTCCTTCTTCGAAGTGGACCCCGCCCGCGTCGCGACTCGCGTATTCGGTCACCCCTCTTTCCCACGGACAATGCAGTGCAAGTTCGCGTTCCTCGCGGACGAGCTTGCCGGCTGTCGCAAGGTGCTCGAGGTCGGCGTGGGCAAGGGCTTGCAGCTCACGTACTTCCTGGACCGCATGTCCGAGGACTGTCAGTACACCGGCGTGGACATCGCGGAGGCGCCCCTGCGCGAGGCCCGGGAGCGGCTGGCGCCCCACCACCAATCCCGCGTGACGCTCCGGACCGCAGTGGGTGAGCGACTCCCGTTCCAGGATCGCTCGTTCGACGCCGTCTTCTGTGTGGATGTCCTCCATCACGCGGCCTCCCAGCCTTCCATGCTGGCTGAGATGAGCAGGGTCGTGCGCGCCGGAGGCCACGTCATCTGCGTGGAGCCCAACCCGCTCCACCCGGCGAACCTCATGTACCTGAGAGACCCCATCGAGAAGGGGCTGTTCCAGCTCACGTCCGCCAACGCACGCGAGTGGACACGGCACGCGGGGCTTGAGCAGCTGCGTCTGGAGAACCTCCCGGTGTTCTTCCCCAGCTTTCCCGGGGCCCTGGAGAACGCCTATGGGCTGATGGAACGGGTACTCGCGCGCGTCCCCGTGCTCAACCGCTTCTCCACGACCCGCGTCCTCCGCGCCTCACGTCCCGAGGAACCGCGGGGCTGAAACGCCGCCTCACCCGCGTCCCGTCGGCTCCTCCAGCTCATCCGTGAGGCCGTGCTTCGCCAGCCGGTAGCGGAATGAGCGGAACGACAGCCCGAGCAGCTCCGCGGCGCGCGTCTTCACGCCGCCCGCCTGCTTCAGGGCCGCCAGCAGGTAGCGCCGCTCGCTGTCGTCCAGGTGGCGCTCCAGGTTGAAGCCCGTGCCCAGCGACGGCTCGCCCGGCTCGCCCGGGCGTGACATCGGCTCCGACTCGCCGCGCACCGCGGGCGGCAGCGTGGACGGGCCCAGCAGGTCCGAGTCCGACAGCGTCGCCGCGCGCTCCACCATGTTCTGCAGCTGGCGCACGTTGCCGGGGAACGCGTAGCGCTCCAGCAGGTCCAGGGTCTCCTGCGCGAAGCGCAGCGCCGGACGCCCCAGCTCCTCCGCCATCCTCGACAGGAAGTGGCCCGCGAGCAGCGAGATGTCCCCCGCGCGCTCACGCAGCGGCGGCAGCTCGAGCGTAATCACGTTGAGCCGGTAGAAGAGGTCCTCGCGGAAGCGCCCCGCCTTCACCTCCGCCTCCAGCCGCCGATTGGTCGCCGCGATGACGCGCGCCTGGAAGGGCACCTCCGCCGCGCTGCCCACCGGCTTCACCTTGCGCTCCTGCAACACACGCAGGAGCTTGACCTGCGTGGCCAGCGGCATCTCCCCCACTTCGTCCAACATCACGGTGCCCTCACCTGCAGACACCAGCAGCCCCGAGCGCTCGTGCAACGCCCCCGTGAAGGCGCCCTTCACGTGGCCGAACAGCTCGCTCTCCAGCGTGCCCTCGTTGAGCGCCGCGCAGTTGAAGGGCAGGAACGGCTGCGCCGCCCGGCTGCCTCGCATGTGGATGGCCCGCGCCACCAGCTCCTTGCCCGTGCCGCTCTCCCCCGTCACCAGCACCGTGCTGCGCCCCGGCGCCACCTTCTCCACCAGCGACCACACCGCCTGCATCCGGGCGCTCTGCCCCACCGCCATGCCCAGCCCGGGCAACAGCCGCGCGCGCAGGGTGGTGTTCTCCTGTCGCAAGAGGCGCTTCTCCAGCGCCTTCTGCACCAGGAGCCGCAGCTCGTCGTTGTCGAAGGGCTTGCAGATGTAGTCGTACGCGCCCTCGCGCATCGCCTCCACCGCGGCGGCGGGCGAACCGAAGGCGGTAATCAGCACGACCTCCGGCGGCTCCTTGCGCGCACGCGCCGTGCGCAGCACGTCCAGACCGCTGCCCGTCCCCAGCTTCATGTCGGAGATGACCAGGTCCACGCCATCCCGCGCGAGCACCTCGCACGCGGGCTTCACCCCGGGCACGCTCGTCACCACGTAACCCTCGCGGTGCAGCAGGAGCTCCAGGTACTCGCGCATGGACAGCTCGTCATCCACGACGAGGACATGGCCCCGGAAGGCGCCCTCTTGGGCCTGCATGGTCGTCACAGCGGCAACCCCACGACGAACTCCGTTCCCTCGGCCGGGTCCGAGCGCACGCGGATGGAGCCCCCATGCGCGCGGACGATGGAATGCGCGGTCGACAGCCCCAGCCCCGTGCCCCCGTCCCGCGTGGTGAAGAAGGGCTCGAACAGGTGTCCCATCATCTCCTCCGTGATGCTCCCCGCCGAGTCCCACACCCGAATCTGCGCTTCCTTCTCACTCCTAGCCAATCCCACCTTCACCTCACCCCTGGGCCCCGCGGCCTGGAAGCCGTTGCGCACCAGGTTGATGAGCACCTGACGCAGCTGGTCCGGGTCCACCGCGGCCATCAGCGGCTCGCGCGCGGACACTTCCACCCGCACGTCCCGGGCCAGCGGGTCCGCGCGCAGCATGTCCACCGTCTCCGTCAGGAGTGAATCCAGCGGCACCTCCCGCCGCACCGGCTCCGGAGGCCGCGCGAAACGAAGGAAGTCCTCCACCAGCCGCCCCAGCCGGTCCGACTCGCGCACCAGGATGTTGGTGAGCTTCTGCACCACCACGTCGCTCGAGCGCTCCTGCGCGAGCAGCTGCGCCGAGCCCCGCATCGCCGCCAGCGGATTGCGCAGCTCGTGCGCCAGCTGCGCGGAGAGCGTCCCCAGGCTCGCCAGCCGGTCCGAGCGCTCCAGGTCCTCCTCCATCCTGCGCAGCTCCGTCAGGTCCTGGAACACGATGAGCAGCGCGCCCGACTCGCCCTCCAGCGGCGTCACCGACAGCCCGAGGATGCGCCGGCGGCCATGCTCGGCGCCCACCACCAGCTCGCCTCGCGACGAGCGCGGCGCCAGCACCGCCACCCCCGGCAGGAGCGCCTCCAACGGCTGGCCCACGCCTTCGACGCCCTCCACCTGGAGGATGGCGCGCGCGGCGGCGTTGACGAAGGTGACGCGGCGCTGCGAGTCGCAGGTGATGAGCCCCGAAGGCATGGAGGAGAGGATCTGCTGCTGCAGCCCACCCAACCGGCGCAGGTCCGCCTCGCGCGCCGACAGCGCTCCGCCCGTGGCGGACAGCTGCCGCGACAGGTAGCCCGCCAGCACCGCGATGAGCCCCAGCGCCAGCAGGTTGCTGCCCAGCACGAACAGGCCGCGGCTGGACAACACCGGCCCCAGCGGCGCCGCGTCCGTCAGCCGCAGCACCACCACCAGCGAGGAGAACGACACCGCGCCCGCCGCCGCCACCCACAGCGCGCCGCGCCAGTCCAGCACCACCGCGGCGCCGATGACGGCCAGGCTGTAGAGGAACGTGAGCGGCGAGTCGGAGCCACCACTCAGGTAGACGAGGCCCGTGGCGATGACCACGTCGCCCAGCACCTGGACCCACGCGTCCAGCCGCCCCGCCCTCTCGCGCCGCAGGCGGATGCCCACCACCACCGTGGACGCATAGGCCGCGATGATGACGCCCAGGGACAGCGAGTCCGCCCGGCTCGGCTCCTCGAGGGGCTGAATCAGCAGGCGCCCCACGGTGATGACGAGCGACAGGCTCGCCGCCACCGTGCGGAACAACACCAGCCAGACCAGGCGCACGCGGAGCCTCTCGGCCTCGTCCGCGCGCACGCTGGAGACGACGGAGCTACTTGATGGCACCGGCAATGGAGAAGATGGGCAGGTACATGGCGATGAGGAAGCCGCCGACCACGCCGCCGAGGAACACCATCAGGATGGGTTCAATCATCGCCGTCAGCGCGCTGACGGCGGTGTCGACTTCGTCGTCGTAGAAGTCGGCGATCTTGTTGAGCATGGTGTCCATGGCGCCCGTCGCTTCACCGACGCCAATCATCTGCACCACCATGGAGGGGAACACCTTCGTCTCGAGCAGCGGCCCCGCGATGTTCTTGCCCTCGGCGATCTTCCCGCGCACGTAGTAGATGGCCTCTTCCACTGTCTTGTTGCCGGCCGTCTTCGCCGTCACGTCCAGCGCGTCGAGGATGGGCACGCCGGAGGAGATCATCGTGCCCAGGGTGCGCGTGAAGCGCGCCACGGCCACCTTGCGCAGCACGGGCCCGAACAGCGGCATCTTCAGGAACACCTTGTCCCAGAACTTGCGGCCCTTGGGCTGCTTGTAGCTCCAGGAGAAGGACACCACCACCACGGTGATGGAGGCGACCACGTGGAACCAGTACGCCTCCGCCCATGCGGACAGGTCCACCACGAACTGGGTGGGGGCCGGCAGCGCCGAGCCGAAGTCCGCGAACATGGCGGCGAACACCGGCGTCACCTTGAGGAGCAAGAGCGCCGTCACGCCGACGGCCACCAGGATGACGATGGCCGGGTAGGTCATCGCGCCCTTGACCTTGCGCTTGAGCTTCTCGCTCTTCTCGCGGTAGGCCGCGAGCCGGTTGAGGATGGTGTCGAGGATACCGCCGACCTCGCCGGCCGCGCACAGCTGGACGTAGAGCTCGTCGAAGACCTTCGGGTGCTCCTTGAGCGCGTCGGCGAAGGTGCTGCCCTGCTCCACCTTGCCCTTGATGGCCAGCAGCACCTTCTTGAAGGCCGGGTTGTCCATCTGGCTGGCGAGGATGTCCAAGCACTGCACCAGCGGCAGACCCGCGTCGATCATCGTCGCGAACTGACGGGTGAAGACGAGGATGTCCTTGCCCGTCACACCGCCCATGCCCGGCAGGGTGATGTCGCCGTCGAGCGCGCTCTTCTTGCGCACCTTGACGGGGTTGAGACCCAGGGACTTCAGACGGGCGTTGACGGCCTCGGAATCCGAGGCCTCCATCTCACCCTTCTTGGTCTCACCGCTCTTGGTCTTCGCCTCCCAGAGGAACTGGGCGGTGTTCTTCTTGGAAGCTGACTTCTGGACTGCCTGTGCTGCCATGAGCTCGACCTCCGCGGACGCGCGCGCGAGTCTAACCGCTGAATCTCAAAACCAGGAACTAACGACCCGCCGCTCCCCCGGCCGGCCGCTGGGCCCCCGGTACCACGCCGCCCGTGGCCAGGATGTTGCGCAGCTCCTCCGGGTCGCTGGAGCGCCCGAAGGCCTCGTCCTGCGAGATGACCCGTCGGAGCAGCAGCGCCGCCAGGGCCTGGTTGAAGGTCTGCATGCCGTACTTGGCCTGTCCCACCTGCATGGACGAGTAGATCTGATGGACCTTGTCCTCGCGGATGAGGTTCCGGATGGCGGGGTTGGGCACCATGACCTCCAGCGCCAGCACGCGGCCCGGGGCCCCCGCCTTGGACACCAGCGCCTGGCTCATCACGCCCTCCAGCACGAAGGACAGCTGGGCGCGCACCTGCGGCTGCTGGTACGGCGGGAACACGTCCAGCACGCGGTTGATGGTCTGCACCGCGCTGTTGGTGTGCAGCGTCGCGTAGCAGATGTGGCCCGTCTCCGCGATGGTGAGCGCCGCCTCGATGGTCTCCAGGTCTCGGAGCTCACCGACCAGCACCACGTCCGGGTCCTGGCGGAGGATGTACTTGAGGGCCGTCTTGAAGTTGCGGGTGTCCGCGCCCACCTCGCGCTGGTTGACCAGGCAGTTCTTGTGCGGGTGCAGGTACTCGATGGGGTCCTCGATGGTCATGATGTGCTCATGACGCTCGGTGTTGATCTTGTCGATCATCGAGGCCAGCGTGGTGGACTTGCCCGAGCCCGTGGGGCCCGTCACCAGGATGAGGCCGCGGGGCTTCTTCACCAGCTCCGCGACGATGGGCGGCAGGCCCAGCTCCTGGAAGGTCAAAATCTTGAACGGAATGGTGCGGAACGCGCCGGCCACCGCGCCACGCTGCATGAAGATGTTGGCGCGAAAGCGCGACAACCCCTTCACGCCGAAGGACAGGTCCAGCTCGTTGTCCTCCTCGAACTTGTGCTTCTGGGCGTCCGTGAGGATGGAGTAGCAGAGCTGCTTGGTCTCCACGGGCGTCAGCGGCGCCGTCTTCAAGGGGACGAGCTCGCCGTCCACGCGCAGCTGGGGCGGGGAGCCGGTGGTGATGTGGAGGTCGGAAGCGCCCTTCTCGACCATCGCCTTGAGGAGCTGGTGCAGGTTGGCCACGGTGGGGGTGTCCTTCGGTCAGTCTGGGGGAGGGAGTGACTAGAAGCGGTCCGGCGCGGTGTTGCCCACGACTTCTTCCAGGGTGGTCGCGCCGTCCATCACCTTCTTGAGACCGCTCATGCGCAGGCTGCTCATGCCCAGGCGGATGGCCTCCTGCTTCAGCTCGGAGGCGGACGCGCCGTTGATGACCAGCTCCTTGAGGCCGTCCCAGAAGGGCATGACCTCGTAGATGGCCACACGGCCCCGGTAGCCACGGTCGTTGCAGTCGCGGCAGCCGACCTTCTCGTACAGGGTGAAGGTGCCCATCTTGTCCGGGGGGATGCCGGCGTCGATGAGGGCCTGCTCGTCCACCTTGTCTGCGGGCTTCTTGCAGGCCGGGCACAGCCGGCGCGCCAGACGCTGGGCGAGGATGAGGTTGAGCGAGGCGGTCACCAGGAACGGCTCGATGCCCATGTTGAGCAGACGGCTCACCGTGCCCGGGGCGTCGTTGGTGTGCAGCGTGGAGAGCACCAGGTGGCCGGTGAGGGCCGCCTTCACGCCGATCTCCGCCGTCTCGAAGTCGCGGATCTCACCAATCATGATGATGTCCGGGTCCTGGCGGAGGAACGAGCGCAGCGCGGCCGCGAAGTTCAGGCCGATGTCGTCGTGCATCTGCACCTGGTTGATGCCGGCGAAGTTGAACTCGACCGGGTCCTCCGCGGTGGAGATGTTGGTGCCCACGTCGTTGAGGCTGGAGAGCGCCGAGTACAGCGTCGTCGTCTTGCCCGAGCCCGTGGGGCCCGTCACCAGCACCATGCCGTAGGGCCGGTCGATGGCCTCCTTGAACCACGCGAGCGGCTGCGGGTCGAAGCCCAGCTTGGTCATGTCCAGCTGGAGGTTGCTCTTGTCGAGCAGACGCATCACGACCTTCTCGCCGAAGAGCGTGGGACACACGCTCACGCGGAAGTCCATCTCCTTGCCGCCGCCCATCTTGATCTTGATGCGGCCGTCCTGCGGCAGGCGCCGCTCGGAGATGTCCAGAGAGGCCATGATCTTCAGACGCGAGGTGATCGCGTTGCGAAGCTTCATGGGCGGCCGCATCACCTCGTACATCACGCCGTCGATGCGGAAGCGGACCCGGAAGTCCTTCTCGTACGGCTCGATGTGGATGTCGGACGCGCGCTTCTTGATGGCGTCCATGAGGATGAGGTTCACCAGCTTGACGACGGGCGCGTCATCCGCGGCCTTCGCCATCTCGTCGATGTTCTCCGTCTCCTCCTTCGCCAGCTCGATGTCGTCGCCGACGTCGCCGACGATCTCCTCCATCGAGGGGCCCTTCTCCGCGTAGTAGCGCTCGATCGCCTCGCGGATGGAGACCTCCGAGGCCACCACCGTCTCGATGTTGTAGCCGGTGAGGAACTTCAGGTCGTCCACGGCGAAGATGTTGGACGGGTCGCACATGGCCACGATCAGCGACGGGCCCGCGCGGTTGACCGGAATCACCAGGTGCTTCTCGGCCACTTCCTTGGGCACGAGCTTGATGATGTCCGGGTCGATGTCGAAGTCCTTCAGGTTGATGGCCGGCACGCCGTACTGCTTGGAGAGGAAGTCGGTGAGCTTCGACTCCTCGATGGCGCCCGTCTTGATGAGCGCGGTGCCGATGCGCGTGCCGCTCTTCTGCTGCTCTTCCTGGGCCTTGCGAAGCTGCTGGACGGAGATGAGGTTCTCGCGGACCAGCAGTTCACCCAATCGACCGGACATTCGTGAAGCCTCTTCCTTGTGGCAAAGAAGGACGAAGCGGGCGGGGGCCCACCTCGCTCCAGGGGAGACGCGGGCGTTGCCTCGGGGCCCCACAGCACCTTTGGCACGGTTCCTGACAGCGAATTAGAGGGGAGCGGCTCACATCCGTCAAGGCGCCCCCTCGGGCGCCCTGATCCGCCAACCCGTTGAACACTCACGGGAAAAATGCGGGGGTCAGGCGCCGGTCCTGGCAATCACCGTGCGAGCGGCCTCGACATCCCGCTTGATCTGCCCCGTCAGCTCCGCCACGGAGCCGAAGCGCTGCTCGGGGCGCAGCCGCTCCAGGAACTGCACCCGCAGCTCGCGGCCGTAGATGTCCCCGGAGAAATCCAGGAGGTGCGCCTCGATGGTGACCTCGGTGCCGCCGAAGGTGGGCTTGATGCCGATGTTCGCCGCGCCCCCATGCCACGCGCCCTCGCCCGCCTCCTTGAGGAAGCGCACCCGGATGGCGTAGACGCCCGGCGCCGGCCGCAGCTCGTTCTGCGTGTCCACGTTGGCGGTGGGAAAGCCGATGGTGCGCCCGCGACCCGCCCCCGCCACCACGGTGCCGTCCAGGTCGAACGGGCGGCCGAGCAGCCGGCACGCCGCGGACACCCGGCCCTCCAGGATGTACTCGCGCACCCGCGACGACGAGGCGACGACGCCGTCCACCGTGACGGGCGTCACCACGTGCACCCGGGCGCCCCGGCGGCCCGCGGCCTCGCGCAGCGTGTCCACCGTGCCCGCGCGCGCGGCGCCATAGGTGAAGTCACTGCCCACCACCACGTGCGAGACGCCCAGCCTGTCGAAGAGCGTGGCCTCGAAGTCCCCGGGCCCCGTGCGGGCATAGTCGCGCGAGAAGGCCTGCACCACGGAGGCCTCCAGCCCACAGGCGGCGAGCAGATCCAGGCGCCGGGGCAAGAGCGTGATGAGCTTGGGCGCCAGGTCCGGCTGGAGCACCTTGCCCGGGTGGGGGTTGAAGGTGAACGCCGCCGGGGACGCGTGCTTGCGCGCCTCCGCGAAGAGGGCCTGGTGGCCCACGTGCACGCCGTCGAAGTTGCCCAGAGCCAGCGCCCGGCCCTCGAGCGCCCGGCCCGCCTCCGCCACCGAGTGGAAGACCTTCATGCCCCCCCCTATACCAGTGTTTTTCCCTGGCCAGACCCCGCTTGGCCGTGGTTGGAGCGCCTGGAACATGCCCCGCCCTCGCCTGCTGCCAGACCCCGTCGGACTCCACCTCGTCGAAATGGCCACCCCTCCCGACTGGGACGCCGAGTTCGGCTTCGCGGGCCCCCTGGAGCTCGAAATCGGCTCCGGCGCCGGCGGCCACGCCCTGGAGTACTGCCGCCGAAACCCCCAGGTGCGCTTCGTCGCCTTCGAGTGGCGCAAGAAGTACGCCCGCGACACCCAGGACCGCGCCGCCAAGGCCGAGATGAAGAACCTGCGCGTCGTCGAGTCCGACGCCCGCTTCGTCGTGCCCCGCATCTTCGCGGACAACTCCCTGTCCGCCATCCACCTGCAGTTCCCCGACCCCTGGTGGAAGCGCTCCCACGCCAAGCGCGCCGTCGTCCAACCCGACTTCGCGAAGCTCCTGCTCGCGAAGCTCGTCCCCGGCGGCCTCTTCGACATGCGCACCGACGTCCAGGACCGCGCCGTCAACATGCTGTCCATCCTGGAATCCGTGGGATTCCACAACCCCTTGGGTTCCGGCGTTTTCCACCCGTATGACCCGGAGGAGGTGCCCTCCACGCGGGAGCGGCGGTACCTGTCGTCGGGAGAGCCGGTGTACCGGGCGCGGCTGCGCAAGCCGCTCTGAGCGCGTGAAGTGACGGGCACTTGCCGTCCCCCTTGGCTTCCGTGGGGACGGCGGGTGAGAATCAGAGCCATTCTGGCAGCGCGGGATGATTGCACTGGGGGCGCAACCGCATGGCGGACGGCGAGAGGAAGAAGACGCAGGAGGTCGCGCGTCGGGCGGGGACAGGCGGGGAGCTCAGTGGGCGGACGGTGCTCATCGTCGACGACGACCCGGCGCATGTGGCGCACGTGCGCGAGGGGCTGGCGCCGCGGGGCTACGTGTTCAAGGAGGCGCACGACGGGACACAGGCCCTGTCGGCCATCCGCGAGTCGCGGCCGGACCTCATCCTGATGGACGTGGAGATGCCGGGGCTGGGCGGCGTGGAGGTGTGCCGCATCATCAAGGCGAACGCGGGGGAGGACGGGTTCGGCTTCATCCCGGTGATTCTGATGACGGCGCGCCAGGCGGCCGGGAAGGTGGAGGGGCTGGAGCTGGGCGCGGACGACTACCTGGTGAAGCCCTTCGACATGCTGGAGCTGTCGGCGCGGGTGAAGTCGATGCTGCGGCTCAAGGTGCTCCAGGACGCGCTGGTGGAGAAGAACCGGGAGCTGGACCGGGCCAACAAGGAGCTGGCCAAGAAGCGCGAGGAGCTGCTCGCGCTGTCGCGCACGGACGGGCTGACGGGGCTGTACAACCGGCGCTGCTTCGAGGAGCGGCTGAGCGAGGAGTTCGCGCGCTCCAGGCGCTACCAGTCGCCCCTGTCGCTGGTGATGCTGGACATCGACCACTTCAAGCGCATCAACGACACCTTCGGCCACGTCTTCGGGGACCAGGTGCTCAAGGCGGTGGCCCAGACGACGCGCGCGCGGCTGCGCGAGGTGGACATGCTGGCGCGCTACGGCGGCGAGGAGTTCATCGCGCTCCTGCCGGAGACGGCGCCCCAGGACGCGCTCAAGGTGTGCGAGCGCGTGCGCGAGGCCATCGCGGCCCTGGGCGTGGAGCACGTGGGCGCGGACGGAAGGCCCCAGCAGGTGCGACTGACGGCGTCGCTGGGCGTGGCGACGGTGCCCTCCCCGGATTTGGAGACGGCGGAGGCGCTCTTGCGCGCGGCGGACGCGGGGCTCTACGCGGCCAAGGGAGCGGGGCGAAACCGTGTCCAGCAACACGTTCCGTGACACTGCCTCACCAGAGGCTTTCCCCCGGCGCTGGTTTGACCTAAACCCCACTCCCATGCGCCTGACCGCGACGACGCCCTGGTTGCTGGCCCTGCTCCTGGTGGGCATGGGCGGCTGCAACCAGCCCCGCTTCGGCACACCGCAGGACGCCTATACCTCCTTCCACCGGCTGGTGAAGCGCGGTGAGCTGCGTCAGGCCTGGGGCGCGTTGTCCCAGCCGACGCAGGCGGCCCTCCAGCAGCGGGCGCAGGCGGTGAGCGATGCCTCCGGTGGCGCGGTGAAGGCCGAGCCCCTGGGCCTGTTCTTCGCGAATGTCCCCCCTCCTCCGGATGTTACGGAGGTCTCCCTGGTCCGGGAGGCGGGCGACGAGGCGACCGTGCTCGTGCGCTCGTCAGGCAGCACCCATGAGGTCCGGATGGTCCGGGAGCCGTCTGGGTGGAAAGTGGACCTCTCAGCCTCCCTCCAGCCGTGAAGCCGGGCATGCCCGGGCTCCTCGCATCAGGTAACGTACGACTGTGAACGATCGGAAGACACGGCGGGTCATCCCCGCGGTCGAAGTCATCCGGCGGCCGGCCTCGACGCCCGGCAGCGCTGGGCAGAGTCCGTCCCCCTCGGACTCCCCTGCGCCCACGCCGCGCCCCACGCCCCGTCCCACCACGGCGGGTCCGGCGGCCCCCGTCGCGCCCCGTCCCGCGGGCGTGGCGCCCACGCCCCGTCCCGCCACCCCGGCGGCGGCCGCCCCGACGAGCCCCACGGCGCCAGCGCCCTCGCCCGCGCCGCGTCCATCGGTGCCGGTGGCCTCCAGCGCCCCCCGCCCCGCGGGCGTGGCGCCGGGCGCCCGGCCGATGGCTCCGCGCTCGCCTGGAGGGCCCGGTGGCCCGGGTGGACGTCCCGGCGGCTTCGGTGGCCGTCCCGGGGGCTTCCGCTCCTCGGCGCCCCGGCCTCCGCCCACGCCCGAGCAGATCCTCGCGCTCGCGCAGCGCGAGCACGTGCCGGCGCGCATCGCCAAGGGTGAGCTGGAAGGCAAGATGAAGTGCCGCATCTGGCGCAAGCTCCACGCCGAGGAGGCCAAGCGCTTCGACCAGGTCTACGAGCTGATGGGCCAGACGCCGGGGCTGTCGCTGGGGGACGCGTTCGGCGTACTCCAGAGCGGCATGACGGTGGCCGAGTTCATGGCGCGCAAGGAGCGCACCCAGCGCAAGGCGGCCATCAAGCAGGCTCGCGGCGAGGTGGACAACGCCGTCGTCGCCGAGCTGCTCTCGGGCCTCATCGCCGGCAAGACGGAGGTCTCCGTGGTGCTGGCGGAGCGCTCGCTCCTGGACACGCTGGTCGCCGAGGAGCCCATCGCCTTCACGCTGGAGCGCACCGGGCGGCTGGAGAAGCTGCAGGTGGTGCTGCTGGCGCGGCGCGGGGAGTGGGAGCGGCTGCTGCCCGGGCTGGAGCGCGACGCGAAGCTCACCCAGAAGCCCGCCACGGTGGCCCGCCAGCCGGACAAGCGGCCGTACTCGGACCCGCGCGCGTTCCTGGACCACCTGGGCCAGCAGGTGAAGCTGGTGCTGCGCAACGGCATCACGCTGCAGCTGCCGCTGATGCACGTGGGCCGCTTCGACCTGCTGTTGGGCGAGACGGGCCACGAGGTGTTCGTCCCGCTCCACGCGCTGCTGCGCTTCGAGCCGGTCGCCGCGAGCGCTCCCGCCACCGAGGCCTGAAGCCAAGGCCGCGGAATTTCGCGGGGGCGCCGCCCCTTCCTCCATCTTTCGCCGAGCGAGGCACCCACTCCATGCGCCCCTTCTTCTCCCGCATCATCAAGCCCTGGCTCGCGCTGGCCGCGACGGCCGCCATGGTGGGCGCCACCCAGCAGGGCTGCACCAAGGACACCCCGCCCGCCGCCGCCGCGGCCCCCGCGCCCACCGTCCCGGAGAAGCGGGAGAACGGCGTGCGCGTGGTGGAGCTGACGGTGACGGAGAAGGGCTACGAGCCCAGCCCCGTGCAGCTCAAGAAGGACGAGCCGGTGAAGCTGGTGGTGACGCGCAAGACGGACCAGACGTGCGCGACGGAAGTCGTGATGGACGACTACGGCATCAACACCGCGCTGCCGCTGGGCCAGCCGGTGGACATCACCTTCACGCCCAAGACGTCCGGCAAGCTGGTGTACGGCTGCGCCATGGGGAAGATGATTTCCGGCGTTTTCCTGGTGGAGTGAAGACGTAGGCCGAAATCTGGGCACCGCGCCGGGGAGGAGTAGTGTGCCGGCCCTGCATGGGCGGCGCGGCGGAGCTCTTCACGCGGCATGTCTTCCTGGACCTCGAGACCACGGGGTTGGATCCACGTGCCGACGAAATCATCGAGCTGGGGTGTCTGTTCTTCGAGAACGGGCGCGAGGTGGACCGCTTCGCGCGGCTGTACTCGGCGTCCAAGCCCCTGCCCCTCACGATTCGTCGGCTCACGGGCCTGACGGACGCGGACCTGGAGGGCCGGCCACGCTTCGGCGTGGACCTGGAGGACCTCAAGGCGCGGCTGACGGGCTGGACGGTGGTGGCGCACAACGCCTCGTTCGAGAAGGGCTTCCTGCCGGACCTGTTGGGCTCCATCCGCGCGCCGGTGCTCGATTCGTGCGAGCTGATGCACTACCTGCACCCGGAGCTGCCCAGCCACTCGCTGGAGTCGCTCCTGCGCTGGGCGGGGCTGGGCATCCGCCAGCCGCACCGCGCGGTGTCCGACTGCGAGGCGGTGTACGCGGTGCTCGTGCAGACGATGGAGCGCTGCATCAGCGAGGGGCGCGGCGAGGACCTCGCGGACCTCGTGGCCACGCTGGACCCTCGGGCGGCGCGGCGGCTGGGCTCCGCTGACGTCCTCGATGAGGGCGCGTTCGATTACGACGAGTGGCCGCTGCTGGAGCTCCTGTCGCGACTGAACGCGGCCTGCCGGGCGAGGCCCACGCCGCTCGCGCTCGAGACGCAAGGCGGCTTCCTGCGCGGACGTCCGGAGCGGCGCCGCGCGGCGGGCGTGCCCGCGGTCGCGGAGCCCGAGGCCGAGACGCCGGTGGTGCCGGTGCGGGCCGACGAGGTGTCCGGGGTGCTGGGCGCGGGTGGAGCGCTGGAGCAGCGTGAAGAAGGCTTCCGCAGCCGGCCCGCGCAGCTCGACATGGCGCAGGCGGTGGCGCGCGCGCTGTCGGACGGCGAGCAGGTGGCGGTGGAGGCGGGCACGGGCACGGGCAAGTCGCTCGCGTACCTGACGCCCGCGGCCCTCTTCGCCGCGCGCAACGGGCGGAAGGTCGGCGTGGCGCCGCACACCAAGACGCTGCAGGACCAGCTGCTGGAGAAGGACCTGCCGCGCCTGCACCGCGCGCTGGGGGGCACGTTCGGCTACGCGCTGCTCAAGGGCCAGTCGAACTACCTGTGCCGCCGCCGCGCGCTGGAGGCCACGCGCGTGGAGCCGGGCATGGGGCACAACGCCCGCGCGCCCCGGGCGTACCTGCGCGCGTACCTGCGCCGCAGCGTCGAGGGAGACCTGGACCGGCTGAGCCACTGGTTCCGCGAGCGCTTCCCGGTGCTGATGGGGTTGATGCCGGCGGTGCGCTCCGAGGCGGCGACGACGCTGGGCGACAAGTGCCCGCATCACCACCGGTGCTTCTACCACTCGGCGGTGGCCCAGGCGCGCGAGGCGGACGTGCTGGTCATCAACCAGTCACTCGCCTTCGCGTGGCCCGCGCGCTACCCGAAGCTCGAGCACCTGATTCTCGACGAGGCCCACGAGGTGGAGGACGTGGCCACCACGGCGCTCACCGTGGAGCTGTCGGACCTGGCCTTCCACCGGCTCACCGAGCGGCTGCACGGACGAGACGGACGACACGGCCTGTTCGCCGAGCTGCGGCGCGCGCTGTCCGCCTCCCGTCGCGAGGAGTCCCGCGCGCTGATGGGTCAGGTGGAGGATGCGCTGCGCCGGCTGATGGACGAGGCGCGGGACCTGGGCGCGCGGGTGACGGAGCTGTGTGAGCCCTCGGCGACAGCGGCCGGAGAGGACCCGGACGAGGGCGCATATGCCCCGGAGCTGCGGGTGACGGAGGCCGTGCGCGCGCTGCCCGCGTGGGCACCGGTGCGCGAGGGGCTGGAGCTGGTGCGCGGCGCGCTGCAGGCGCTGCACACGCTGCTCGCGGTGCGGGTGCTGGAGGCCCTGCCGGAGCTGGCGGCGCGGATGCCGGCGCTGGAGCGCGAGCTGTCCGGCGCGACGACGGAGCTGGGGGAACTCTCGACGCTGGCCACGGAGCTCTCAGGCGAGGCGGCGGCGGGGCGATGCTACTCGGCCACGGCCGAGCCCCGGCGTCAGCGCTGGAGCGTGGGCGCGCAGCCGGTGGATGTGTCCTTCCACGTGTCGCGCGACTTCGCCGCGAACAAGCGCGCGCTGGTGCTCACCTCGGCCACGCTGGGCCCGAGCAACGGGAGCGGTACGCCCTTCGTGCTGAAGCGCCTGGGGCTGGATGGCCGGGGCGACAAGCCCGCGCCCAGGTTGTTGCGCGCGCCATCGCCCTTCCAACTGCACGAGCAGGCGCTCGTCGTGCTCGTGACGGACGCGCCGCGCGCGCACGAGGAACCCTTCGTCGACTGGGCCGCGACGCGCATCTCCGGCCTCGCGCAGACGATGGGCGGGCGGCTGTTGGGGCTGTTCGCGTCCACGCGGCGCATGGAGCGCGTGGGCGCGGAGGCTCGCAACCGGCTGGAGCCGCTGGGCATCGAGGTGCTGCGGCAGTCCCGAGGCCACGGCCGCTCCCTGGCGGCGCGGCAGGAGCGCGACACGGGCACGGTCCTCTTGGGCACGAAGAGCTTCTGGCAGGGCGTGGACATCCCTGGGCGCGGCGTTGGGTGCGTCTTCATCGACAAGCTCCCGCTGGAGCCCGCGCTGCGTCCGCTGGTCGCCGCGCGCGAGGAGCCGCTGGCCCGCGCGGGGGGCGAGTATCAGGGATTCCTCCAGTACCGGCTGCCGCGCGCGCTGCTCCTGCTGCGGCAGGGCGTGGGGCGGCTCATCCGCTCCACCACGGACCGGGGCGTCGTCATCATCGCGGACCCGGGGCACCCCAGCTACCGCGCGTACCTGATGAACGCCCTGGAGGGCTACCGCGTGGAGGCGCTGCCGTGGGCGCAGGCGCGCCTGCGCATCCACGGCGTGCTCAAGCAGACGGGGCTCCTCGTGGACTCACCCGCTCCGCGCTGAACAAGGCTCACGCGTCCAGGCGCGCTCGGAAGCGGGACTCCAGCGCGCGCAGCTCGCCTGACGCCCCGCCACGCCAAGCGCGGCTCAAGCGTCCAGGCGCGCTCGGAAGCGGGACTCCAGCGCGCGCAGCTCGCCGAGCGACTCACCCGACGCCCCGCTCCGCTCCGCGACCTCCAGCGCCTTCGCCAAGGCCCGCGCGTCCTCTTCGCTCTGCTCGCGCAGCCGCTGCATCATCGTCCGCGTCGCGTCGAACAAATCCTTCAGCTCGTCACCATCGCGCAGGCCATACGACGGGGGACGCAGCTTGCCCTCCGCCACCTCCCCCACCATGCGCCGGATGCGCAGCAGCGGGCCCGCCACCCGGTGCGTCACGACGATGGTGCCCAGCGCCACCACGGCGATGAAGGCCAACAGGAACGCGCCCAGCACCCACCACGTCGCGCGCTGGCGCCACTCCAGCTCCGCGCGCTGCGCGACGATGGCCGCGCGCTCCTGCTCGTAGGCCGCGTCGATGGTCTGCGCCTTCTCCCGGAAGGCGGCCTCGAACGCCGGGTCATCCATGCGCGCGAGCAGCTCGTTGGAGAGCGTGGCGCTGGACAGCTCCCGGCTCACCTCCGCGGCCTTCGAGCGCGCCTCCACCGCCGTCGCCGTCTCCTGCATCAGCGCCCGCGCCGAGCGCACCAGGAACACGCCCAAGAGCGCCGACAGCACCAGCGTCACGCCGACGATGTACGCGGTCAGCTTGAGCTGGAAGCTCGTATCCAGCAGGAAGTTGCGCCAGCGCCGCTTGGGGGCCGCCTGCTGCGCCGTGCTGCTCGTCGTCATGTGTCGTTGCTCCACTCGAAGGTTTCGGCGGCGTCCTCCACGGCGCGGGGGACCAGCGCCTTGAGGAGGTCCGCGGGCTGCGCGCCCCCGGCCTTCACGTCCACCTGCCCCAGCAGGGACAGGTCCGGGTAGGTCATGCAGACGATGGCCACCCGCAGGCCCCCACCCTCCATGGGGTGGACCTCCGGGGTGATGCGAAATCCCCGCACGCCCAGCTTCTTCAGCGCGCCCTTGGCCTGCGCCTTGGTCTCCTTCGCCGGCGCCAGCACCGCCCCCCGGCGCACCAGCCGCGAGCGCAGCCGTGCCTCGGTGGCCTTCACCAGCTCCGGCGGCAGCGAGCGCGTCAGGTCCTTCATCCCCTCCATGGCGATGTACAGCCGGGCCGGTCGCGCCTGGTACTCCTTCAGCGCGCTCACCGCCTCGCGCACCGCCGCCTGCACCGCCGCGTCCGCCTCGTCCTTGTGGGCCTCCAGGCAGGGCAGCGCGGAGGACTCCAGGAGCTTCGCCAGCGACTTGGCGACGGCGGCGCGCACCAGCTCGCTTGCGTCCTTGAGGCCAGGGCACAGCACGGCCACGGCCTCCGGGTCCTCGGTGGCGCCCAGCACGAGCGCCGCCTGGGAGCGGGAGCGAGGGTCCTTGCCCTGCTGGAGCTGGCGCCCCAGGAACGCAAGACGGGTATCCCCCTGGGCGAGGGTCGCGCCGGGCGCGAGGAGGAGCAGGAGCAGGGAGAGAGCGGGCAGCCGCATGGCGGGGGAGGGCGACTCGCAGTGTAGCGCCGTGTGCCCGGTGACGAACAGTTGCCTGGAGGGCGGGCCGTTCACACCCACCTCCCCTCCCCTCGTAGGCGTCGTGGATCCGACCTGGGGCCATCCTGGGGTAACGTGCGCCCGGTCCAGGAGGGCATGCCCGGTGTCATTCGCTTCCCGGTTGGAAGGTCTGCTGCAGCAAGTGGGATTGAGCGGCGTGGTGGAGGAGGTGCGCACGCGCCTGGGCTACGCGCGCCCGAATCCTCCCCCCGCCCACAACGGCCATGGCGCGCCCCGCCCCATCGAGCGCAGGGAGTCTCCGGTCGCCCCCGCGCCCCCCGGCGCCCCCGAGCCCACGCGCGTCGAGCGCACCCCGCGCCCGCGCCCCATCATCGAGGAGCCACCAGCCCCCGCCGCCGAGGTCGCGGCCGAGGAGCCCGCGCCTCCGACGAAGGCCGCGAAGGCGCGAAAGGCCAAGGTGACGAAGAGCGCGAAGGGCGCCCCCAAGGCTCCCGCGCCGAAGCCGGGCAAGAGCAGCCCCCCCCGGAGCAAGCCCCGCGCGAAGAAGCGCGAGAGCCCGGCCGCGGCCGCATCGCCCACCGCGGACGCGGGACAGGCGGTGGACCGGTTGATGGCGGCGCTGCGGACGCATCCGCGTCACGAGGAGCTCGCCTCCGCGGGCAAGCTGAAGGACCAGCTCGTGCGCTCACTGATTCCGCTCTACCTGGCGCGCGCCGCGGAGCTGGACATGGAGGTGACGTCGGGGACGACGTCGCGCTTCTGGGGCGAGCTGGGCGTCACCTACGCGGCCCCCAACGCGGCCAAGGCCCTGAGGCTGCACGCCGGGTACGCCCAGGACACCAAGAAGGGCAAGGCCATCACCGCCAAGGGCGTGCAGTACGTCGAGGACGCGCTCAAGCGCCTGCGCGACGGCGAAGCCTCCTGAGCCCCCCTTGGCCACCGGGGCGAGTGTCGGACCGGTGGCACTTGGAGGTCCAAGGGGGCGTGGTGAGGTTGGCTGGCGGACGCTCGCGGGCCCCTGGCCAACGAGCAACTGGCCGGGACGCGGGCTCCCCCTAGATTGGCGCGGAGCCATGGCTTCGACGCGCCCGTCCTCCTGGATGCCCCCTCCGACGCCCGCTGCCTCCCACTCCGGGATGGCGTCCTGGGCCGAGGAGCGCCCCGGGGCCCGGCCGTCGTCGGGCCGCCGGGGGACGGGACGGGGTGGGACATGGGTCCGACGGCGCTGACCTTCTACCGGGCCGCGAGGCGGCTTCGCACGCTGGGTGTCCCGATGCTGCCAGGCATGGTGGCCGCGGTGGGCGACCGGCTCCTGCACAGCCACGTGGACATCGACGCGCGACTGCATGCCTCGGTGGGACTGGGCTACGGCGGCGTGGGCGTGGTGGTGGCCCCCGGCGTGGAGGTGGGCGAGGGCAGCTTCCTGTCCCAGAACGTCAGCGTGGAGCCGCAGGTGGGTGTGCCCGGCGTGCCGCGCATCGGCCGCAACGTCTACGTGGGCGTGGGGGCTCAAATCATCGGCCCCGTCACCGTGGGGGACGGCGCGGTGATTGGCGCGGGCGCCCTGGTGACGGCGGACGTGCCGCCCCTGGCCGTGGTGGCGGGCATGCCCGCCCGGGTGGTGAAGGTGAAGCAGACGATGTCACACGGACACTGACGCGGGGCCTTCCGGGAGGCGGCCCCTGTCCGGTGTCCCCTCCCCCACCGGCCATCCAGGCGGCTCGGGGGTTGTCGGAGTCTCGTCGGTCGGGGCGTCCACCCCTCCATGCACACTCCAAGAACTCCTGCGCGGCCCACTCTTGTGGCATATACCCACACCATGCCTTCCGCCCTGACCGCCTCCGAGATTCGAGAGGCGTTCCTCAAGTTCTTCGAGGAGCGTGGACACCGCCGCGTCCCGTCCTCCTCGCTGGTGCCCGCCAACGACCCGACGCTGCTGTTCACCAACGCGGGCATGGTGCAGTTCAAGGATGTCTTCACGGGCCGCGAGCGCCGTGACTACAGCCGCGCCACGACGTCGCAGAAGTGCGTGCGCGCCGGCGGCAAGCACAACGACCTCGACAACGTGGGCTACACGGCGCGCCACCACACGTTCTTCGAGATGCTCGGCAACTTCTCCTTCGGCGACTACTTCAAGGCAGACGCGATTGCGTACGGCTGGGAGTTCGTGACGAAGACGCTCGGCCTTCCCCCCGCGCGGCTGGCCATCACCGTGTTCAACGGCGAGGGCGGCATCCCGTGGGACGAAGAGGCGTTCGAGCTGTGGGCGAAGCAGGGCGTCGCCCGCGAGCGCATCTACAAGCTCGGCCTGAAGGACAACTTCTGGTCCATGGGAGAGACGGGCCCGTGTGGCCCCTGCTCCGAGATCCACTTCCACCAGGGCGACGACATCCCCTGTGTCGAGGAGGCGGCGGGCAAGAAGTGTCAAGGGGTCGCGTGCGACTGCGACCGGTGGCTCGAAATCTGGAACCTCGTGTTCATGCAGTTCGAGCGCAAGGAGAAGGACGCGCCGCTGATTCCGCTGCCCAAGCCGTCCATCGACACGGGCGCGGGCCTGGAGCGCATCGCCTCCGTCGTGCAGGGCAAGCGCTCCAACTACGACACCGACCTGTTCCAGAGCATCATCGCCAAGGTGGTGGAGGTCTCCGGCAAGCCGTACTCGCAGGAGACGGGCGCTTCCCACCGCGTCATCGCGGACCACAGCCGTACCGCGGCGTTCCTCATCTCCGACGGCGTGCAGCCCTCCAACGAGGGCCGGGGCTACGTCCTGCGCCGCATCATGCGCCGCGCCATCCGCCACGGCACGCTGCTGGGCCTGGACCAGGTGTTCTTCTTCAAGGTCGTGGACCGGGTCATCGAGCTGATGAGTGACGCGTTCCCGGAGCTGCGCGACAGCCGGCCCTTCATCCTCAAGGTCGCCGAGCACGAGGAGGAGAGCTTCCGCCGCACGCTCAACCGCGGCATGAGGATGATCGACGAGAGCGTCGCCCGGCTGAAGCAGTCCGGCGAGAAGCTCATGTCCGGCGCGGACGTGTTCCTGCTGCACGGCACCTACGGCTTCCCGTGGGACTTGACGCAGATCATCCTGCGGGAGCACGGGCTCGACGCGGACCTCCCCGGCTTCGACGCGGAGCTGAAGAAGGAGGCCGAGCGCAACGAGGGCGGCAAGCTCACCAAGGACAAGGCCATCGGCGACGTCTACCTCAAGCTCATCGAGAAGCTGGGGCCGTCGGAGTTCCTGGGCTACGAGGGTGAGGGCCACGAGGGCGAGGGCAGCATCCGCGCGCTGATTCGCGACGGCGTGGAGGCGGTCCAGGCGTCCCAGGGCGACAAGGTGGAGCTGGTGCTGGACCGGACGCCGTTCTACGGCGAGTCCGGCGGACAACTGGGCGACACCGGCGACATCGTGGGCCACGGCGGCAAGGCGAAGGCCAAGGTGCTGGACGCGCAGCGCCCGGTGCAGGGGCTCATCGTCCACACGGTGGAAATCACCGAGGGCACCTTCAAGGTCGGCGACATGGTGCAGGCGGCGGTGGACGTGGAGCGGCGCAAGGCCATCCGCGCGAACCACTCCGCGACGCACCTGCTGCACAAGGCGCTCAAGCTGGTGCTGGGCGAGCACGTGAAGCAGGCGGGCTCCGTCGTGGCGGCGGACTTCCTGCGCTTCGACTTCTCGCACTTCGGTCCGATGACGACCGAGGAGTCGGAGAAGGTCGAGGACCTGGTCAACGGCTGGATTCGCGACAACGCGGCGGCGCAGACGCGCGTCATGACGCTGGAGGACGCGAAGAAGTCCGGCGCGGTGGCGATGTTCGGTGAGAAGTACGGCGAGACGGTGCGCGTCGTCACCGTGCACCCGGAGTCCACCGAGCTTTGCGGCGGCACGCACGTCAAGCGCAGCGGCGACATCAGCCTGTTCAAGATTTCGAGCGAGAGCGGCGTGGCGTCCGGCGTGCGGCGCATCATCGCGCTGACGGGCGTGGGCGCGTTCCAGCACGTGCGCGAGCAGGAGCATGAGCTGCGCAAGGTGGCGGAGCTGCTCAAGACGTCGCCCAAGGACGTCGTCAAGCGCGTGGAGGCGACGCAGAAGCGCGTGAAGGAGCTCGAGCGCAAGGTGGAGGAGGTCTCCGTCAAGGCGCAGACGGCGGGCAGCAAGGACCTGCTGGAGCAGGCGCGCGACGTCAACGGCATGAAGGTGCTGGCCACGCGCGTGGACCCGGCGGACGACAAGGTGTTCCGCGGCATGGCGGACCAGCTCAGGGACCGCATCCAGTCGGGCGTGGTGGCCATCGGTGGTGAGAAGGACGGCCGGGCCATCATCCTCGTCGCGGTGACGAAGGACGTGGTGGCCAAGGGCATCAGCGCGGGTGAGCTGGTCCGGGAGATGGCCAAGGAGGTCGGCGGCAAGGGCGGTGGCAAGCCCGACATGGCGCAGGCCGGTGGACCGGACTCGGCGAAGCTGCCCGCCGCGCTCGACAAGCTGTACGAGCTGGTGAAGGGAGCTGGCGCCGCGTGAGCCCCCGTGTCCGCCTGGCCCTGGTGTCGCTGACGCAGCTCCTGACCGCGGCCCTCCTGTTGGGGGGCTGCACGAAGGAGGAGCCTGCGTCCGGGGCCCTGGGCACGGCGGACGAGCGCACGCTGCAGAAGCTGCGTCAGGAGGTGGACCGGGTGAACCAGGGCGGCCGTCCCACGCCCGGTCCCGAGTCGACTCGGGGAGACCCGAACGCGCAGCTCGCGGGGCTCGCCGCGGGGTTGGACGATGCGGCGCCCCGGCGGCTGGAGCTGCCGGAGTCGAATGCCACGGTGCACGTGGACACGGTGGCGGTGAAGCTCACGGGCCTGGAGTCCTCGCACTCGGTGAAGGGCTCGGGGAAGCTGAGCATGACGACGGAGGAGCTGTTCCTCCGGGTGCAGTTGGTGACGCAGAACGTGGGGCCCGCGCCGGTGACGATGGATTGGGATGCGGCGCGGGTGGTGGGCGCGCGGGAAGCGACGTATGGGATTGCCCGGGATGCGCAGGTGCTCGCGGGGACGCGTCCGCTGCGCCGCACGTGGGCGCTCGAGGAGCGCTCGGACGTCATCCTCATGTTCGAGCTGCCCCCGCCGGCCCTGAAGGAAGGTGACCTCCAGCTGGTCATCCCGGGGACGGGGGGAGAGGTGCGGATCCCCCTGCGATGAGCGGGCTTGTTCCCAAGCTGCTTCCGCTGCGCATCCGTCTTCCGTACGGCACGGAGGAGGAGTTCATCGACAAGTATGGCTCGAACGTGGCGCGCGGCGGCGTGTTCATCGCCACGCGCGCGCTGAAGCCCGAGGGGACGGGGCTCGCGTTCGAGTTCGTGCTGGCGGATGGGAGCCGGCTGTTGCGCGGCGAGGGCGTCGTGGTGAAGGCGCAGGTGGAGTCGGGCGCGGGGCGCTCCGGCATGACGGTGCGCTTCGTGAAGCTGGACGCGGCGAGCAAGGCGCTCGTCGACCGCGTCGTCGCGAGGAAGGGGCCGCCCGAGCCCGCGCCGCATCAACTGGTTCCCGGGTTGGTGCGCAAGGGACGGCCCACGCCGGCACCCGCGGCACCGCCGATGAGTCCCGGGGGCACGAACTCCGAGGCGGCCCGGCCTGGTCCGTCCGAACTGGGTGAGCGGGCGTCGGACGCGGAGGCTGCGCCTCCCGCGCCTGCGTACGAGGCTCCGCGCGATTTCGGTTCGGAGGCGGAGTCGCGGGCCGCTGACGTCGAGGCTCCACGTGATGCGGCCTCGGAAGCCGCGTCACCGTCCGCGGGAGTTGAAGCATCGCGCGCGGAGCCTGAGCATGAGGCCGTGGCCCGGCATGACGAAGGTTCTGGGACAGGGCCCGTCACTTCGGAATCGACGACGGCGGGCACGGCTGACAATCAGGCGGAGCCGGCACACGCGCAGGTGGATGCGAGCACCGCTCCGCCTCCCGATGCATCCGTGGGCGATACCGGGCTCGACTTCGACATCACCGCGAGCCTGTTCGGTCCCGATGACGACGAGCCCGCCGATGCTTCCGGCCCCCCTGGAGCGCGGCCGCTGACGGCGGAGCCGCTGGGGACGACGGCCTCGCCAGAATCGCGGTCGACTCTCACGGCTGAGGCGCTCTTCGGCGACGACTTCGACGCGCGGGACACCCCGCCTTCATCGCCGACCGCGGAGCCCGCTGAGACAGCGGAACCTGCGACGAGTGCCGATTCAGACTTCATCTCGGAAGCACGGTCCGAGTCGACGCAGCGGCCATCGACTCCTGCCTCGACAGCGAGTGATGCGTCTCGCTTCGAGGCCGTGACGGACGGTTCGGAGCCTTCGACGACTTCGTCTACCGGCGTCGAGGCGTCAACGAGCCCCGACGCTGCGGACACGTTGGAGACGGCTCCAACGAGCGATGCCGGGGCCTTCCAGTCAGTCGACCCGACGACCTCTTCGGGGCCCGGAACCAAAGGCGTCACCCTCGCCGTAGCATCCGCATCCACGGGCACGACAGAACCCACTGCGTCGACCCAGACCACCGATTCGGCGGAGTCCAGCACCGCGAATGTCTCCAGTGGCCCAGAAGTGCCCCTCAACACGTCCGTGGCCACGGGCAGCACGACAGAATCCAGTTCGTCGACGCCCAGCCTCACGAACATCACCAGGGCCGACGAGGTGTCCTCCATCACGGGCACGACCGAGTCGGCCTCGTCGACACAGCCCACTGAATCGACCACCGTCGGCGCGGCTGGCGTGCCTGCCACTGAGGGAACGACCGAATCGGCGTCGTCGACACAGCCTGTGTCGAACTTCTTCAATGAACCGGAAGTAACGGCATCTACGAGCACGACCGAGTCGGCCGCGGCAGCGCCGACCACTGCATCGACCAGCATCGGTGCAGCAGACGTGACCGCCACCGCAGGAACGCCTGAGTCGGCTTCGGCAACACAGCCCACTCCATCGACCAGCATCGATGCTGCAGGCGTAACCGCATCGACGGGCTCGCCTGAGTCGGCTTCGACGACACAGCCCACTCCATCGACCAGCATCGATGCTGCAGGCGTAACCGCATCGACGGGCTCGACTGAGTCGGCTTCGACGACACAGCCCACTCCATCGACCAGCATCGATGCTGCAGGCGTAACCGCATCGACAGGCACGACCGCGTCGGCTTCGACGACCCTGCCCACAGCGCCGAGCGGCATCGGTGTGGTAGGCGTGACCACCACCGCGGACACGACCGAGTCGGCTTCGACACTGCCCACAGCGCCGAGCAGCTTCGAGGCAGCAGACGCGACCACCACGGCGACCACGCCTGAGTTGGCCTCGTCGACACAGCCCACTGAATCGACCGGCGTCGGTGCGGAAGGCGTGACGGCATCCACGAGCCCGACCGATTCGACCCCGACAACACAGTCCACGGCATCGAGCAGCGTCGGTGCGGCAGGCGCGACGGCATCCACGGGCACATCCGAGTCAGCCTCGTCGACACAGCCCACTGCGTCGATCAGCGACGGTGCGGCAGACACCGAGGGCACGACCGAGTCAGCTTCGTCGACACAGCCCACTGGATCGACCGGCGCAGGTACCGCAGACGTGACCGCCACGGCTGTCACCACCGAGTCGGCCTCGTCGACACAGTCCACGGCATCGACCAGCGTCGGTGCGGCAGACACTGAGGGCACGACAGATTCGGCCCCGTCGACACAGTCCACTGCCTCAACCAGCGTCGGTACGACAGACGCGACCGCCACCACGGGCACGACAGAACCGGGTCAGTCGGCACACGCCACCGCTGCACCGCCCAACAGTCCCGGTGCCGCAGGTACGTCCGTCACCACCGCCCCCACTCCCGCGACACGTCCCCCCACCGAAGCGCGGACCGCGCCCAGCGACGCCCCGACTCCTCCACAAGATGCCGACACCGCGCGCAATCGCCGCCGCGCGCTGCTCGACGTCCCCGTCTCCGCGCCCACCACCTCCCCCTCGCTCCCCGAGGTCGTCCTCGGCATCGACCTGGGCACCTCTCACGCGCGCGTCGCCGTCTTCCACGACGGCATCGCCCAGCTCGTCCCGCTCCCGGGCACCGACGGCCACGAGCTCCCCGCCCTCGTCGCCGTGGACGGCAACGAAGAGCTGCTCGTCGGCCCCGCCGCTCAGGTCGAGGCCACTCGCGCCCCACGTCGCGCCGCGCCCGGGCTCATGCGACTGCTCGGCCTGCGCGCACGCTCGCCCCGCCTGCGCACCCTTGCCCCACAGCTCCCCTTCCCCGTCGCCGCGGACCCGAGCGGGGATGCCTCCGTGGAGCTCGGGGGACGCCTCGTCGCCCCCACGCTCGTCACCGCGCTACTCCTGCGCGAGCTGAAGCACGCCGCGTCGACGTTCGTCGGCCGCAAGGCCACTCGCGCCGTCATCTGCGCCCCCACCCACTTCACCGACCGACAGCGTGCCGCCCTGCGTGACGCGGCCACCATGGCCGGACTCGATGCCCAGCGCATCCTCACCGCCCCCGCCGCCGCGGCCCTCGCCCACGGTCACGGCAAGGGCCTGGCTCGCAAGCGCGTGCTCGTCGTGGACCTCGGTGGCGGCGGGCTCGGCGTGTGCGTCGTCCAGGTCACCGGCGACGACCTCGAGGTCATCACCACCGGCGGAGACCCCACCGTGGGCGGCCTCGACTTCGACGCCCGCATCGCCGAGGCCCTCGCCAGCGACCTCGCGGCCCAGGGCATCCCCCGCCCCGAGCACCCGCTCGACTGGGGCCCCCTGCGCAGCGCCGCCGAGTCCGCCAAGATGGCCCTCACCGAGAAGGACCAGGTGGACGTCTGCCTGCCCTCGGGAAGCGTCCCCCCGCTCAGCCGCGAGCGCATGGAGGCCCTCACCGCGGACCTCGCCCAGCGCGTGACGTCCGTCGTGCGCGAGGTCCTCGACTCCAACGCCCTCTCGCCTCAGGGACTCGACGCCGTGCTCCTCGTGGGTGGCCAGGGCCGCACGCCCCTCGTCCGCCGCCGCCTGGAGGAGAGCCTCGGCGTCCCCGTGCGCGACGACGTGGACGCGCGCGGCGCCGTGGCCCTGGGCGCGGCCCTGCTCGGCCACGGAATCGTGCTCGCCGAGGGCGGCAAGCCCGCCGCCTCCGTCTCCGAGGTCCTCTCCGCCCCCATCGGCGTCGCCGAGCGCGGAGGCACCCAGCGCCGCGTGCTCGAGCGCACCACGCGACTGCCCGCGGGCAAGACACTCGTCATCCCCGTGCCCGCGCCCGGCCCGCTGGAGCTCGCCCTCTTCCAGGGCACCGCGCCGCTCGTCGCGGAGAACGAATACCTCGGCCGCCTCTCGCTCAACGTCGAGCGCCCGGGTGAGGTGGAGCTGCACTTCGCGCTCACCGCCGACGCCGCCCTGTCCCTCGAGGCCACGCTGCCAGGCGTGCGCCGCCAGCCTGTCTCCCTCGCCCTGGAGGACCTGGACGACGCGGGGCGCGAGGCGCTCGTCGCCCGCTCGCCGCTGGTGGGCGAGCCCGAGGCGCGTCCCAGTGGCCTGCTCTCCGGGCTGAAGAAGCTCTTCGGCCGCCGCTGAGCGCCCCTTCGTCCGGCTCCTGTCGGACCTTCCGAACCACCGCCGCTCCAGTGGCCTCTCTCTGTAGCCGACTCAACGGATGCCCAGCTTTCCGCTGACCGGATTTACGAGGAGGTAGTCGATGCGACGTTCGATGGTGGGAGGAGTCGCCGTGGCGACCGTGGCGCTGGCGAGCCCCGCGTTCGCGATTGAGGCCCAGAAGGTGGCGGGGGCCCTGGACGTGAGGCAGCAGCCCGAGGTCGGCCTCGACGTGCGATTGGGCCTGGGCAGCTTCACGGGGGACCTGGGCGAAGACGTGGGCGTGGGCCCCCTCTTCAGCATCAACGCCGACGCCCAGGCCTGGAAGTATGTGGGAATCGAAGTCGGCTACGAGCTGCAGCGCATGCCCGTCGACTCGCGGCGCATCGACGATGAGGACGCGGGCCTGTGGCGCAACAACCTGGGGCTGATGGCCAAGGCGGGCCCGCTCATCGACGAGAAGTGGCGGCCCTTCGTCGGCGCTGGCGTGGGCCTGAGCTACGTCGACCCCTCCGATGGCGCCGATGGCGTCTACGACAGCGACTGGATGACCGAGCTCCCGCTCGCCGCCGGCGTGGACTACCGCCTGGGCAGCGTCCTCTTCGCGGGCGCCCGGGCCACCTACCGCCTGCTGGGCGGCGAGAACATGGTGGACCGCCCCGGCACCACCAGCGCCGCCAAGGGCAGCCTCTTCAACGCCAACCTCACCCTGGGCGGCCGCTTCTAGCCCGTCCGCTCACACCGTGCGCAGCGCGAGCACCGTCTCGGGGCGTGGGTCCTTCTCCCACGCCTCGAGCAACTCCGCCGCTGGAGAGCGCTTGGACGCGGCGACCTCCGCGAGCGGCTCCAGCAGCGGCGCATCCGCCGCGTCCAGCCGATTCAGGCCCCGCCGGGCGATGCCCACCATCTCCTCCGCGAGCCGGTACAGCTCGCGCGCGCCCAGCCGCCCCGCCAGGCCCTCGCGCCGGGCCGTGTCGTGGAAGGCCAGGTGCTCCACGTACGTGAGCCTGGGCAACAGCCGCTCCGCCTCGTCCAGCGCCGTGGCGTCGTACAGGATGCCGCGCCACAGGGCCGCCAGCGCGCCCGTCATCGCAGGGTTGCAGCAGTCCGCGCCACGCACCTCGACGACCTTCTTCAGCCGCACCTCCGGGAAGAGCGTGGAGAGGTGGTCCGTCCAGTCCGCCAGGTCCGGCGGCTTGCCCTCGAAGCCCTGCTCCATCAACTGTCGGAAGGTGAGCTTCGGGTGCAGGTACTGCCCCTGGCGGCGCAGGAAGAGCAGCGGCGCGTCCAGCGCCCACTCCACATAGGCCCGGTAGGAGAAGGAGCCGTCGAAGAACGCCGGCAGGTAGCCGCAGCGCGTCGGGTCCACCTCATCCCAGACGCGGTTGCGGAAGGACAGATAGCCGGAGGGCCTTCCGTCCACGAGCGGGCTGTTGGCGTACAGCGCGTTCATGATGGGGGACAGCCGGGCCACCACCACCGTCTTGCGGACACAGTCCGCCTCATCCTTCCAGTCGAGCGACACCTGTCCGGTGGCGGTCATCAACATCATGTTCAGCGCCAGCCGGCCGCGCTCCGGCAGGGTGCGCCGCATCACCAGGTAGCGGCTCTTGGGCATCCACGGCTGGGTGAACGTGGTCCCCGTGGGCCGGTAGCCCAGGGTGACGAGCCGCAGCCCCAATTCCCCCGCCGCCGCCTTCACCTGCTTGAGGTGGGCCAGGTTCTCCGCGTGCGCCTCGCGCGCGGTGTGGAAGGGGCTGCCGGACAGCTCGAACTGGCCGCCGGGCTCCAGGGAGATGGTGGCCTCGCCGCGCTCGCGCTGCAGGGCGATGACGGGGGAGTCGGGCGTCTCCCGGAACGGGACGTAGCCGTCGGGGGCCAGCCGGTTCAGGAGCGCGCCCACCCCGGAGTCACCCTCGTAGGGGACCGGCTCGGACGAGCCCACGGGGTAGAGGAGCTTCTCGTGCTCGAGCCCCAGGCGCAGCTCGCCCTGGGGTTTCTCGGCGGCGCGAAATCCCGACACCAGCATATCGACGGAGGTGATGGGCTCGGAGGCGGCTCGCTTGAGGTCGAGTGACATGGGCGCGCCCTATATAACGGGGACCTCCGGACCCGCTGTCGATTCGCGCACTGGCCCGCCATGAGCCCTCCCTCTCCCATCCCCACTGTGTCCCCCCAGCCGCGCCTGTCCGATTTCTTCCAGGGCCTGGGACTGCTCGGCCGAGCCGCGGGCCTCATCCTGCGCTCCCGCCGCCTCTTCGCCCTGTCCGCCCTGTGCGCCGTCGTCACCGCCATCGCCCTGGTGGGCCTGGCGTGGCTGCTGTACCACTACGCCCCCCTGGCCCTGGGCTCCGTCTGGACCCAGCCCGAGTCCTGGTACGGCCGGGGCGCCTGGTACACGGTGCTGGTGCTCGCGGGGCTGGTGCTCTGGGTGGTGGGCGCCAACATCGTCCCGCCCCTGCTGCTCGCGCCCCTGCAGGACCCGCTGTCGGAGGCCACCGAGGCCCTCTGTGGAGGAAACGACGGCCCGCCCTTCACCCTGGCCGGCTTCGTGCGGGGCATCACCACGGGCCTGTTGCACACGCTCGCCCGGCTCTTCTTCCTGCTCGCCGGGCTGACGCTCCTGCTACCCCTGCACCTCATCCCCGGGGTGGGCAGCGTGCTGTGGACGGTGCTGGGGGCCCTGTGGACCATGACCTGGATGGCGGGCGAGTTCCTGGCCGCCCCCATGACGCGCCACCTGTACCCCTTCGCCGAGGTGCGCCGGATGCTCCGCCAGCGCCGCGCCCTCTGCCTGGGCCTGGGGGCGGGCGTCTACCTCCTGCTCTGGGTGCCGATCCTCAATACGTTCTTCCTCCCGGTGGCCATCGTCGCGGGCACCCTCCTCTACCGGGGGTTCCTGAAGGCGGGCCTCCTGCCGCCCCCTCCCGGGGCCAGCCGGGGGGCGCTGCCCTGAAATAAACGCCTCCACCGGCTGTCGGAGCCAGCAGGGCGGGAACGCAGTGCCCGCCAGGGACGTTCTGCCTCTTCAGCGGAGAGTCGACGCCTTGAAGCACCAGAAAGCCGTGATTAGGCTTGCCCGGCCGCTTCAATGCCCAGCTACCGTTTCAAGGGTTCGGATTTTCTAGGCATTTCACGTCACACCCCGGAGTGCCGCACGGTGCTCCAGCTTGGATGAATCACATGCCGCGTTTTCTCCGCCGCATCTCCGCCGTAGCCGTGCTCCTCGGAGCATGGGCCCTCGTGGGCAGCCATCGCGCGCCGATACCGCTGATGATGGGCGCGGCGGAGGCCGGGCAGGGGCAGGGCACCTGGGACGGCAGCCTGCCCTCCGCCAAGGGCGAGAAGGCGCCGCATGACCTCAACAGCCTTCGCGTGCTGACCAAGGTCATCCTCTACGTGAAGGAGAACTACGTCGACCCCAAGCGCATCAAGCCGAAGGAGATGATGATCTCCTCGCTCGAGTACGTGGAGAAGAGCGTCCCGGACGTGCTGGTGGACGGCAACCCGGAGACGGGCAAGCTGGCGGTCAACGTCAACGGCAAGTCGCGCGAGTTCGACATCGCGCACGTCGACTCGCTGTGGAAGATGTCGTTCGCGCTCAAGGACGTCTTCGACTTCCTGTCGAAGAACATGCGCCCCATCGAGGACACGCGCGACATCGAGTACGCGGCCGTCAACGGCATGCTGTCGACCCTGGACCCGCACTCGGTGCTGCTGCGCCCGGAGCTGTACCGGGAGATGAAGCTGTCCACCAAGGGCGAGTTCGGCGGCCTGGGCTTCGTCATCCAGATGCGCGAGGGCAACCTCACCGTCGTCAAGGTGCTGCCCAAGACGCCCGCGCACCGCGCCGGCATCCAGAAGGATGACCGCATCAAGAAGATTGGCGAGGAGTCCACCGTCAACATGGACCTCAACGAGGCCGTGTCCAAGCTGCGCGGCCCGGTGGACAGCCGCATCACCATCACCGTGGAGCGCGACGGCTGGGAGAAGCCGCGCGTGATGACGGTGGCGCGCGCCATGATTTCCATCGAGAGCGTGCAGCACAAGATGCTCTCCGGGAACGTCGGCTACATCCGGCTGAAGAACTTCCAGGGCAACACCACGCGCGACCTGGAGGCGGCGCTGGGCGAGCTGCGCAAGCAGGCGGACACCAAGGGCGGCTTCAAGGGCCTGGTGCTGGATTTGCGCGGCAACCCGGGCGGGCTCCTGGAGCAGGCCATCCAGGTGTCGGACACGTTCCTGTCGAGCGGCACCATCGTCGCGACGGTGGGCCTGTCGGACAAGCTGCGCGAGGAGAAGCGCGCGCGTCCCACGGAGGGCGAGGACGCCTACCCCATCGCGGTGCTGGTGAACGCGGGCAGCGCGTCGGCGTCCGAAATCGTGGCGGGCGCGCTCAAGAACCTGAACCGCGGCGTCATCATCGGCCGGCAGACGTTCGGCAAGGGCAGCGTGCAGGTGCTGTACGACTTCCCGGACGACAGCGCGCTGAAGCTGACCATCGCGAAGTACCTGACGCCCGGCGACGTCTCCATCCAGGAGGTCGGCATCGTCCCGGACATCCAACTGGTGCCCACCCGCGTCACCGACGAGCGCGTGGACGTGTTCGCGTCGCGCCGCTCCATGGGCGAGGCGGACCTGGACCAGCACTTCGGCAACCCGGACTCCACCACCGTCGCCAAGAAGCGCGAGGACGTGCTGGACCGCGAGAAGCCGCGCGAGAGCCTCAAGTACCTGAAGGTGGACCCCAAGCAGCAGGAGAAGCTGGCCGCCGCCGCCAAGGAGGAGCCCAAGCCCAAGGCCGCCGCCACCGAGAAGGTGGACAAGAAGCCCCACGGCGAGAACGACCCGCTGCTCGACGTGGCGGGCCAGGGCGAGGACCTGGACGACCAGCTCGACGCGGAGTCCCAGGATGAGATCAAGGAGGACTTCGAGGTGCAGTTCGCGCGCGACTACGTGCTGCGCGCGCCGGCCACCACCCGCCAGAAGATGCTGGAGCAGGGCAAGTCCTTCATCGAGCAGAAGCGCCGCGAGGAGGAGACGCGCATCAACAACGCCATCGCCGCGCTGGGGGTGGACTGGAGCGCCGGTCCCACGCCGAAGAACGTGCAGCTGACCGGCACGCTGACGCCGTCCCCGGACGCGAAGATCATGGCCGGCGAGCTGCTGGAGATGGTGGTGACGGCGGAGAACAAGGGCGGCGAGCCGCTCAAGCGCGTTCGCGCCTGGACCGAGAGCGACAACGCGTTCCTGGACCGCCGCGAGTTCATCTTCGGCGCGCTCAACCCGGGCGAGAAGAAGTCCTGGAAGGTGAAGGTGCGCCTGCCCAAGGACCTGACCAGCCGCCGCGACGACGTGACGGTGCGCTTCTTCGACGACCAGGGCGCGCTGCCGGAGACGCGCGTGTCGGAGCTGAACTTCGCCGAGCTGCCGCGTCCGTCCTTCGCGTTCAACTGGCAGGTCATCGACGACTGCGCCGCCTGCAACGGCGACGGCGTGGTGCAGCGCGGTGAGTCGGTGGCGGTGCTGCTGGACGTGACGAACGTGGGTCCGGGCACGGCGCTGGACTCGTTCACGCAGATCAAGAACGGCGGCGACGCGAACATCTTCATCGAGAAGGGCCGCTTCAAACTCGGCGAGCTGAAGTCGGGTGAGACGAAGTCCGCGCGCTTCCAGGTGGAGGTGAAGAAGGGCTACAAGGGCGACACCTTCCCGCTGAAGCTGGCCATCATCGACGAGCCCCTCGAGGAGTTCGTGATGGAGAAGATGGAGCTGCCGGTGAAGGACGCGGCGGTGGCCACGATGGAGCCCAAGAAGGGCTCGGTGCGCATCGCGGAGAAGGTGGAGCTGTTCGGCTCGCCGGTGGAGAACGCCCGCCCGGTGGCGAAGCTGAACGCCGCCGCGGTGCTGCCGGTGGAGGCCTCGACGAAGGGCTTCCTGCGCGTGGAGCTGGAGAAGAACCGCTTCGCCTTCGTGCGCACCCAGGATGCTCGCGAGGTGAAGGCCGGCAAGCCCGTGGCGCCCAAGATGGCCTGGACGACGACGCGCCGTCCGCCGGACATCAAGCTGGACGCGGACCCGTCCCAGGGCGGCCTGGTGGCCAACGGGGAGAAGTTCACCCTGTCCGGCGTGGTGACGGACCCCAACGGCCTGTTGGACGTCTACGTGCTGGTGAATGACCAGAAGGTCTTCTTCAAGGGCGTGGACCCGGCCAAGGGCGAGCCCAACACGTTGAAGTTCTCCACCGAGTTCACGCTCAAGGAGGGCAACAACAACGTGCTGGTGGTGGCGCGCGAGAGCACCGACTTCGCCAGCCGCCGCACCCTGGTCATCCGCCGCCGTCCGGCGGAGGTCGCCCAGACGGTGCCCGCGCCGGGTCAGCCGGCCGGGACGGTGAAGCCTCGGCAGCAGTAGTCCTCCGGCCCACGGGCCGGACGCAGCCTTCCGGGCGGTCCGTTCCGCCAGTCCTCCTCACGGAGACTGGCGGGAGGGGCCGCCCGTTTTGTTGACGCTCCTCGCGAGCAGGCGTTAGCGTCCGACGCCGTGGGGCGCCCCCGGCCGGCGGGTGCTCGGGAGGCGGTGACTCGAATGCGGACGTTCAGTCGGTGGCTCGCCCTGGCGGCGTGTGTCTCGGGAGCGACCGCGTACGCGGACCAGAACGACCTGCGCATCTCCGAGTTCGGGGACCCGACGACGGCGAACTCCTCCGCCAACGCGGACTTCCAGGCCTTCGCGCGCATCATGGGCGCCGCCATCACCTCGGCGAACCTGATGCCGCCGGAGACGACGGGGCACTCGGCCTGGGCCATCAACGCGGAGCTGTCCGTGGTGTCGCTTCCGGACAGCGTGCGCATCCCCACCGAGAACCCGGAGCAGCCCTCCACGGTGCTCATCCCCTCCTTCCACGTGCGCAAGGGCCTGCCCTTCTCGCTGGAGCTGGGTGGGCGCGTGGGCTGGGTGGAGAAGAGCAGCCAGGTGGTGGCCACCGGCGAGGTGAAGTGGGCCGTCAACGAGGGCTTCACGTGGCTGCCGGACGTGGGCGTGCGCGGCCACGTCACCAAGCTGTTCGGCACCAGGGACTTGAGCCTCACGGTGATGGGCCTGGACCTGGGCGTGGGCAAGCAGTTCCCCCTGGGCGGCATGGTGACGCTGACGCCCTACGGCGGTCTGGACCTGGGCTTCGTGGGCGCCACCAGCAGCCGCATCGACTTCCAGCCGAACCGCTCCTACGAGGACTCCACCGGGAACGACTCACGCGCGGCGCTGGAGGGTACGGCGCCGTACCGGAAGGTGTCCTTCGGCGACAACGTGAACCAGCGCTTCTACGGCGGCGTGCGCTTCATCGGCGGCGTGCTGCAGCTGGGCGCGGAGCTGTCGATCACCCGCACGGGCAGCGTCGAGGACCCGGGCGCGAGCGAGGACCGGGGCCTGCCGGGTGTCTTCGCGTTCAGCACCACGCTGGGCCTGGACTTCTGAGCGGCGCCCTCAGGCCGCGGCACGCAGGGCTTCACGCACCGCGCCCGGCCTGTTGGTGATGAGGTAGCTGACGCCCATGCGCTCGAGCTCGCTCGCGCGTGCGGCGTCATCCACGGTCCACGCGGCCACGCGCAGCCCCGCGGCGCGCCAGGTGGCCACCCGCTCCGGCGTGCAGTCCACGTGGTACGGGTGCACCGAGTGCGACGACACCAGCGGGCTCACCGCGTAGGCCTGCACGCCCCAGCGCCGGTCCGGGTCGATGAGGTAACCCCGGCGCAGCTCGGGCGCGGCGTCGAGCAGCCGGAAGAGGCACAGCGGGTTGAAGCTGGAGATGACCACGCGCTCGGCCATGTCCAGGTCGCGCACGAGCCGGGCCACCTTGCGCGCCAGGCCGTCGTCATCGAAGCGCTCGCACTTGAGCTCGATGTTGACGATGAACTGTGGGGGCAGTGACAGCAGCACCTCCTCCAGCAGGGGAATGCGGGCCGGAGCGAAGCCGAGGGGTGAGCCCACGTCGGCCTTCTGGAGCTTCCACCAGGGGGTGGTGCGCACCTCCCAGGGCAGGCGGGCCAGGCGCTCCAGGCGCTCGTCGTGACAGACGACGACCTCGCCCGAGCCGCACACCATGGCGTCCAGCTCCACGCCGTCGGCGCCCTGACGGGCGGCCTCGGTGAAGGCTTCCAGGGTGTTCTCGGGGGCGTCGGCGGAGGCGCCTCGGTGGGCAAGCAGGAGCATGGGCGCAGTGTGCGACGGAAGCGGCCAGCGCGTGCAGCCGAAGTGCGGGCAGGCGTCCACGGCTGGACGCGCGGCTTGCCTCCCCCGCCCCTTTGCTGCACTGTGCCCTCATCATGGGCCTCGGCCTCGGAGAATTCATCGTCCTCGGCTTCATCCTGCTGGTGGTCTTCTCGGCCGCCCGGATGGGTCAGCTCGGCAACGCGGTGGGCAAGTTCGTCTACTCGTTCCGCAAGGCGTCCAAGGGCGAGGACCTCATCGACGCCAAGTCGCTGCCGTCCTCACGTCGGGGCTCCACCGACGCCGAGTACACCGAGCAGGACGCCCCGCGCCGCCGCTAGGTCGGCCGCCCCTCCCCGCTGCTTCTCGACTGTCCGCGCGTGCCCGCGCCGTCGTGTCCAACGTGGGTTTCCGGCGCTCGGGGCCTCGTGAAGAGGAAGGCGCCTCGATTCAGTCCGGACCGTGGTGCCCGATGCGAGTTCCGGGGACTTCCGTCGCGCGAGGGCTCGCGGGGCGGAGGGACTCGGGGCCCTCGGCCAGGAGCCGGGAGGCCTGCTCGCGCAGCGAGGCGTGCACGGCGTTGTCCGAGATGAGCTCGCGCAGGTCCCCCGTGTTGAGCAGCGGGACGATTTTCGCGCCCACCTCGGGAGGCAGGTACGGGTTGAAGACGAGCGCCCGGCGCACCGCGTGGCGCACGGACCAGCGCGGGGACCTCCAGATTTCGAGCAGCGGCTCGGGACGCGCGGGACGGCGCGCGGCCACGCGCACCACCAGCTCCTCGGTGAGGCGGGGGTTGATGAGGACGTTGCGCAGGACGGAGGGGTTGCTCACCGTGGCCAGTCGCGACAGCGTGTCCGGGTCCCGGGTGAGCCGGGCCTGCTGCTTGAGGTGCCCGAGCGACTGCGAGAAGGCGTTGGCGTCCGCGCGCGCCGCGGCATCGGGGTTCATCTCGCGCTTCGCGGGGCCCTGGGCGAACAGGTCCGCCACGGTGTCGAGCGACTGCACATGCGCGAGCCTGCGCAGCGCGCCCACGTGGGGGATGTGCTCGGCCTCCTGCGCGAGCGCGGCCATGAAGTCGGACAGCACGCAGGTGGCGGGCTCCCAGCCCTGACGGGCCAGGGAGATGAGGTGCCCTACCAGTTCATTCGCGTCGAGCGGGTCTCCGCGCGACAGCTCCCTCGCGGCCGCCTTGCGACGCACCGACGCACCGCCTCCGAGCGCGTGGAGGAATCGGGCGACGTTGCGAGCTTCCTCCAGCGAGGGCATGGCGGCTCACTCCGTGGGCTTGGCCTGGGCCGGCGCGGAGGGCTCGGCGGGAGGAGGAGTGGCCGCGGCGGGCGCGGGGACGGCCTCCACCGTGACTTCGAGGCGGAAGCCATCGAGGGCGGCTGGGTACTCGTGGAAGACGAGCAGGAAGGGCGCCCTGGCGCCGGGGGCCACGGAGACGGCGGAGGAGTCCATGCGTTGGCGCAGGGCCTGGGCCGACTCGGTGTTGCTCACCGCGAAGAGTTCCTCGGGCGTGGCCACCGAGCCCGCGAGGCCCTCGACGGAGCGCACGCGCTGGTTCCCATCGAAGAGGGCGCCGCGCACGCGCAGGTGCGTCGCCGAGCCGGTGCGGTTCTCCGCGTCCCCTCGGATGAAGAAGAGCGGCTTGCCGGACTGCGTCTCGTACAGGCCATTGGACACGTCGAGAGCCACCAGCGGCGTGGGCGCGGGGACGACGAGTGAGCGCAGGCGCTCGGGAGAGAGGACGGAGAAGTCCACCCGGCCCTCGTGCAGGTAGACCCAGCCCAGCGCGCCCAGACCCACCACGAGGGCGGCGGCGACCACCAGGTTGACGAACAGGGCCGTCACCTTGCGCGCGCGACTGGGCGGGCGGGCCTGGGGGATTCCGACGTCCTCGGGCCGGGCCGTGGGCTTGGCCACGGACACCACGGGCGCGGCGGACATGCTCGGGTCCAGCTCCAGCACCTCGCGCTGCCCCACCCCGCTCCCCACGCGTCCCAGGGTGACGCCTCCACCCTGGCCCGCGTCCACGGGAGGCACGTCGTCCAGGAGCGAGCCCAACGAACCGCCGTGCGAGCCATCGTGGTCGAGAGCGCCTGGTGACACGTCACCGAACAGCGCCGCGCGCCCGGTGTCCGAGGCCTCGAGTCCCGCGTGCTCGCCGAAGGCCTCGCCACCGTCCGAGTTCAGGTCGAACAGGTCCTGCGCGCCGGGAGGCGACGAAGGGGGATGTCCCGGTGACGCGGCGGTGGGCGAATGGCCAGGGTGCGTCGCGTCACCCAGGTCGAGGGAAGCAAACGGGTCCGCGGCCGAGGGAGGACGCCCCGGGAGCGTCGCGTCGCTCGGGGCGAGGAAGGGGTCCACGGGAGCAGCAGGTGGACGGCTCGGCTGCGTCGCATCGCGCGGGTTGAGCGGCGCGCCGCCTCCACGAACAGCCGAGGCGGGAGGCTGCCCGGCCTGCGTCGCATCATTCGGATTGAGTGGCGCGGCTCCCCCGCGAGCAGCCGAGGCGGGAGGCCGTCCGGCCTGCGTCGCATCACTCGAGTTGAGCGGCGCGGCGCCTCCACGAGCAGCCGCAGCGGGGGAACGTCCCGCCTGCGCAGCGTCATTCGGATTGAGCGGCGCGCCTCCTGCGCGAGCGGGCGCCGAAGGCGGACGCCCGGCCTGCGTCGCTTCGTTCGGAGCCAGGGCCGCGAAGAGCTCCACGCGACCAGGAGCAGCAGGCGGACGACCCGACTGCGTCGCGTCGCTCGAGTCAAGGGCCGCGAACGGGTCCGGCGGCTGCCCCGCCTGCGTCGCATCACCCAGGTCGAGCGAAGCGAACGGGTCCGCCGGAGAAGCCGGAGGTCGACCCGCCTGCGTTACATCCAGGTCGAGCGAGGCGAACGGATCCGACGGTGGAGCCGGAGGACGCCCCGGAAGCGTCGCATCCTCGGGCGCCGCGAACGGCGAGGCACCCGCCGCCCCATGCGCGGGGGGCCGCCCTGCCGCTGGCGCACCAGCACGCGGGGCGCCAGGTGCCCCCGCCTGAGGAGCCCGAGGAGGCGGCTGCCCCGTCACGCCACGAGGAGCAGCGTTCTGCCCCGCCACCGGAGCACTCGCCGGAGCGAACGGAGGCGGCGCCGACATCGTCGTGTCGTCGATGTCGATGGACGCGAACGGGTCATCCTCGGCCGCGGGAGGAGCGGCGGTCCGAGGCGCAGGCAGCGCGTCATCGATGTCGATGGACGCGAACGGATCCGCATCGACCGGAGGAGCGGGAGGCTTCGCGCCAGGCCCCACGGGCGCAGGCAACGCACCGAACGGATCCGCCCCACCCACCGCCCCAACGGGCGCGGCGAGGAAATCAGCGAACGGGTCCGCGCCTCGCGACGCGGCGCTTCCCGCCCCGGGAGGCGGAGGCGGCGCGGTGCGGGCTGGCGCCCCCCGAGGCGCCGCGACGCCCGGAGGCTGCCGGGACGCGATTCCGGGCAGGGGCACGGGCCCCGATTGCCGCGATGCGGCGGCCTCATCGACCGGCGGAGGCACCGCGCCACCGTACAAGCCCGAGGAAGTGTCGACTGGCGGACGAACGGGCTGCGCGGCCCCGGGCAGTGGAACCGCGCCAGCGTTGCGCACCGCGGCGACGCCAGGAGCCCCGGCCACGGGAGGGCCCGAGGACTGCGCCGGCGGCAGCGGGATGGGACCCACGCGGGTGGGCTCGCGGAAGACGCCGTCCTCCGTGTCGAGGTCCCCATCCATGCTGTTCCACGAGCCGCCCCCAGGGGGGCCCGCGGGGGCTGTTCGCGTCGCCGCGACGCCCTGGGCGAAGAAGCCGGGCCGCGTGATTTCAACGCCTTTGGGGTCGGCAGCGGCCCCGAAGGCGGCGAAGGGGTCGGCCTGCCCGGCCGACGAGGAAGGCGAGGACGCACCGGCATCCTCCCCGCCTGATTCACGGGTGACGCGGAACGTGTTCTGACATTTGGTGCAGCGGACCTTGACCCCCTTCTCGGTCACCTTCTCGTCGGGGATCTTGAACCGCGTCTGGCACCGCGCGCACTTGACGATCATTCAGCAGGCCTGGGGCAGGCACGAGTATAGAGGCACCGGGCGGGTCCGGCGAGACGGGTTCTCGCTGCTTGCTCGCCTCCAACCCCTCTGGTACGAGGTTCGCCCCTGCGAGACTCAGGCATGGAAGCTGGCTTGGAGTCGAGCCCAAAAGGGGCGGAGAAACCGATGAGCGAGGCCGAGCAAGCAGGCGCTCCCAGCAGCAAGGAGCCGAAGATCATCAAGCGGTACACGAACCGGAAGCTCTACGACACCGTGGAGAGCCGGTACGTCACCCTCGATGAGATCGCCGCGATGATCAAGGAGGGCACCGAGGTGCGGATTGTCGACAACCGCACGAAAGAAGACCTGACCTCGGTCACCCTCGCGCAAATCATCTTCGAGGAGGAGAAGAAGAAGAACCAGATGCCGCTGTCGGTGCTGCGGGAGATCATCCGCCACCCCGGCGAGTCCATCTCGGGCTTCATCCAGAAGGAGGTCAGCCCTCGCGTCGCCTCCATCCGCGAGGAGGCCGAGTCCCGCCTCGACAAGCTCCTGCGCCGCGAAGAGGCCGTGAAGGCCGGCCTGGAGGTTCCTCCCGAGGAGCCCCAGCAGGCCGCGGACGCCAACCTGCCCGCCGGTGGCCTGTCCCCCGCCGACCTGCTCAAGGCCAGCCAGCGTGCCTTCGAGGACTGGCAGAAGAAGATCGACGAGCGCGTGAAGCACGTCGTCGAGAACCTCACCGGCAACCTCCCCGCCCTGGGCCGCGACATGCAGTCGCTCACCCAGCGCCTCGAGGAGCTGGAGAAGAAGCTCGAGCAGCTCGAGCAGTCCAAGAAGTCCGAGTAGCCGTCAGGCCCTGGGCGCCGCCCGCTTCCGCTTCCGGGGAGCGGGCCCGCCGTGAATCTCCGAGGCGATGGCCGCCAGCATCTGCGCGCCCCGGCTGCGGGGCGCGTACTCGAAGATGGTCTTCCCGTGGCTCTGGGCCTCGTCCACCTTCACGTCGTAGCCCAGCGGCGTCGTGGCGAGTGACTCCGGGAAGTACGCCCTGAGCCGCTCCAGGATGGCCGTGGCCAGCGCCGTCTTGCGGTACAGCGTGGGCACCACCTTGGTGACGCTCAGGTCCGAGCGGCCCTCGGCCTCGCCCACCTGCCGCACCGTGTCCGCCACCTCGGCGCAGCCATCCAGCGCCAGGTACGTCAGCGCCACCGGCACCACCACCTCCGTCGCGGCCACCAGGATGTTGCGCGTGGTGAGCCCCATGGACGGCGGCGAGTCGAAGACGACGGCGTCGTAGCCCGCGTCCTTCGCCGCCTCCAGGCGGTCCGCCAGCCGGTGCGAGCGCCGCGCGTGGGACGCCACCACCACCGGGAAGTCCGCCATCTCCTTGTACGAGGGCAGCACGTCCAGGCCGGCCACGGCCGACGGCCGCACCACGTCCGCCAGGGCGACGGTGTCGTCGGTCAGCAGGTGGAAGACGTTGCGAGGAAGCGTGCGCACGTCCAGGCCGAGCGCCTTGCTCGCATGGCCCTGCGTGTCCAGGTCCGCCAGCAGCACGCGCAGGCCGCGCTCCCTGACGAGCCAGGCGGCGGTGTTCACCGCCAGCGTCGTCTTGCAGGTGCCGCCCTTCTCGTTGATGAAGGCGATGCGCCGCATGGTGGCCTCGGGCTCCCCCGGACCTGTCCGGGTGCTTACTTCTTCGACGGCGCCTTCTGCGCCACCAGGGTGTCCACCTTGCTCTCCACCGACGCCAAGAGCCGCTCCAGGTCATCCACCTTCGAGCGCAGCTGCTCCAGGTCCGCCGTGGAAGGCAGGTTCATGGCCGACAGCGCCGAGCGCAGCGCGCTGTCCAGCGTGCCCTTGGCCGACAGCGAGCGCGACACCAGCGTCTGCACCGCCGCCACGAACTTCTCGTTGGAGAGCAGCTGCTGCGCCAGCTTGCCGACGCGCTCCTCGCCCGTCTCCACGAGCTTCTTCATCACCGGGTTGTTCTTCAGCATGGGACGCCTGGTTTTCACCCGCCCGGTGGAACCCCACCGTCGGGACGTCGGGAAAAAGACGCCGCACTCTGCGAGGGGGCAACGCGACGTGTCAAGCAAGGCAACAACCCCGGGCCAAACGCGTTGACTCCTGGAGACTCGATTCCTACGGTTCGCCGCTCGCTTATGGCAGGGCTCCTGGACAAGCGGTTGTGGGTGGTCTCCGGCAAGGGCGGCGTGGGCAAGAGCACCGTCGCCGCGGCGCTCGCCCTGCGCTCGGCGCGCGCGGGGCGTCGGACGCTGGTGTGCGAGGTGAACACGCAGGAGCGCATCAGCCGCTTCCTCGAGCACCCTCCCGCCGGCCCCGAGGTGAAGCTGTTGGAGGAGAACCTCTGGGCCGTGGACGTGCGCCCGCAGGAGGCCATGCGCGAGTACGGGCTGATGGTCCTGCGCTTCGAGGCCCTCTACAAGACGGTCTTCGAGAACAAGCTGGTGCGCTACTTCCTGCGCTTCGTGCCGTCCCTGCAGGAGCTCGTCCTGCTGGGGAAGATCATGTACCACCTGCAGGAGAAGCTGCCGGACGGGCGCTGGCGCTTCGACACCATCGTCCTGGACGCGCCCGCCACCGGCCACGCCATCTCCTTCCTGAGCGTGCCCCAGGTGCTCGTGCAGACGGTGCCCCCGGGCCCCATGTCGCGCGAGGCCCAGAAGATGCGCGACCTGCTGGTGGACCCCTCCGTGACGGCCGCCATCCTGGTGGCGCTCCCGGAGGAGATGCCGGTGAACGAGGCGCTGGAGCTGCACGCCGCGCTCACGGACCGGGTGAACCTCCGCACGCACGCGGCGGTGCTCAACCAGGCCATCCCCGAGCGCTTCACGGAGGCCGATTTGGAGGCCCTGGCGGGCCACCCCGAATTGCACCACGTGGCCCAGGCGCACCATGACCGCGCGGCGCTGACGGTGCTCGCGGGCACCAAGCTGGAGCGCAACCTTCACACGCCGGTGTTCAACATCCCCCGGCTGTTCCTCCCCGCCTTCGGGCGGGACGCCATCGAGCAGGTCATGGGTCACCTCGAAACACTGGTGATGGGGGAGCGGTGAGCACCACGGCCCTCGCGCCCGCGCTCGCGAACAAGCGCGTCCTCATCTGTGTCGGCTCCGGCGGTGTCGGGAAGACGACGGTGGCCGCCACCCTGGCCCTGCGCGCGGCGGTGGAGGGCCGTCAGAGCCTGGTGTGCACCATCGACCCGGCGAAGCGGCTGGCCAACTCGCTGGGCCTGTCCGCGCTCGGCAACGCGGAGACGCAGGTGCCGGCCTCCGCGCTGCAGCCGCTGGGCGTCACGCCGCGCGCGGCGCTGTACGCGATGATGCTGGACATGAAGCAGACGTGGGATGACCTCATCACCCGCGTCGCGCCTCCGGAGCAGCGCGAGCGCATCCTCGCCAATCGCTTCTACCAGTCGCTCTCCACGGCCCTGGCGGGCAGCCAGGAATACATCGCCATGGAGAAGGTGTGGGAGCTGCGCCGCAAGGGCGAGTACGAGCTCGTCGTGCTGGACACGCCACCCACCGCGCACGCGCTGGACTTCCTGGACGCGCCCAACCGCGTGCTGGACTTCCTGGACAACGAGGCGGCGAAGTGGCTGCTGGCGCCCGCGCTGAAGGCGGGCAAGCTGGGCCTGTCGCTCTTCAACCGCAGCGGCTACGTGCTGCGCGCGCTGTCCAAGTTCACCGGCACGGAGATGCTCCAGGAGCTCTCCAGCTTCATGCTGTCCCTGTCGGGCATGAACGAGGGCTTCCGCGAGCGGGCGCGCGGCGTGCGCTCGCTCCTGGAGGATAAGACGACGGGCTTCGTGCTCGTGACCAGCCCCCACCCCGAGCGCATGGACGAGGCCATCCACTTCAACAGCCTCCTCAAGCAGCACCGCATGGAGGTGGTGTCCCTGGTGGTGAACCGCGTGCACCCGCTGCCCACCGAGGCCATGTGGGCGGACGCGGCCACGCTGACGCCCACCCGCCGCGCCAAGGTGGAGGAGACGCTGCGCGAGCTCCAGGTCCTGGCCGAGCAGGACCAGAAGGGCATCGCCCAGTTGCAGGCCGCCTGCCCGGGCATCCCCCTCATCCGGGTGCCGCGTTTCGGGCTGGACGTCCACGACATCACCAGCCTGTGGCAGACCGGACGCTACCTGCTGGGAGACGACACCTTCTGAGCGGGCCCGGGCTCACCCCTCGTCGCGGCCAGCAGCCACCCGGGGGCCGGCCAGGCGGGACGGCGGCGCGCGCGCCCCGGACGCATTAAACTGGGCGCGCCCCCCCTCGGCGGTGGGAACTCCAGGGCACGGCGCGTTGTCCGGAGACGGCAGGGCCAGGAGGACGCATTCCGTGACGCGGAACGAGCGAAGGTACATGTCGGTCAGTCGCTGGGGCTGGGTGTTGGCGCTGGGCCTGGGTGTCGCCGGATGTCGGACGACGGGCGCGGCGGGCAGCTCGGACACCGCCCAGGTGGCCCCGGCCAAGCAGGAGATTGAGTTCGACGCGGTGACGGTGACCGCGGACCTGGAGCTGGACAAGCTCAACGACGAGGAGCTCTTCGCCGGGGGCACGTCCGCCTTCGCGGCCAACGACTTCAAGCAGGCGGCGCGCTTCTTCGGGCGGCTGGTGGACTTCCACCCGAAGAGCCAGCACCGTCGCGCGGCGCTCTACAACGCGGGGCTCGCCCACCAGCGCCTCAAGGAGTGGGAGGAGGCGTGGCTGCGCTTCTCCGAGCTGGCGGACCCGAAGGCGGGCCAGGGGGACGCGCTGGACGCGTCCTTCCGCGTGGCGGAGACGCAGTACCACCTGGAGCGCTACGACGAGGCCGTGGCCCTTCTGGCCACGCTCGCCGCGCGCGAGGACATCCCGGTCAACCGCCGCATCGAGGCGCGCGTGCAGCAGGGCGTGTGTGAGCTGGAGGCGGGCCGCACCGACGCCGCCGAGGCCACGCTGCGCAAGGCCCTGTCCGCCTACGAGGCCCTGTCCGACAAGGACGAGGTGGACGACTACTTCCCCGCGCAGGCGCACTTCTTCGTGGGAGAGCTGTACCGGCTGGACTACGAGGACGTGAAGCTGGACCCCTCCAAGGGCGCGGACAAGCTGGCCGAGGACCTCAACTACAAGGCGGAGCTGCTGCTCTCCTCGCAGGGCCACTACCTGCGCTCCATCCGCGTGGGCAACGGCTACTGGGCCACCGCGTCGGGCTCGCGCATCGGCGCGATGTACGAGGACCTCTACGCGCAGATGGTGAGCTCGCCCGCCCCCGCGGAGCTCAACGCGGAAGAGGCCGTCGTCTACCGGCAGGAGCTGCGAAAGAAGATTCGCGTGCTGCTCACCAAGTCCATCAACATCTACGAGCGCACCCTGGAGACGGCCGAGCGCATCGGCTCGCAGAGCAGCTTCGTGGACCGCACGCGCGAGAGCCTCGCCAAGGTGAAGGCCCTGCTGCTGGCGGACGCGGAGGGCGAGCCCCTTCCCGAGCCTCCCGCGTCGAAGGACGAGCCCCACACGTGAGCCGCGGCTGAAGTCGCCCGGAGGCCGCCGCACTGGGCAGCCCCGGGCCGGGCGGCGTAGCCTGGGGCCCTGCCATGGAGCCCCTCTTCACGCCCGAGCAGCTCGCGGAGATTCACGCCTACCACCTGCCCCACTACATCCGCGCGGCGGTGAACCCCTTCGCACGGTTCGCCCTGCTGGCGCTGATGTTGGGCGTGCTGGTGCGGCCCTTCTTCCGCATGGCCACGGCGGCCGCGGCGGGGCTGGAGCGCCGCTTCGGCTTCCTGCGCACCGCGCCCGTCAGCCGCGCCTTCTTCAGCGCCATGGACCGGCTGTGGGGTGAGTCCGGCTGGGGCGCGGCCGTCCTCTTCGCCCTGATGACGGACCTGTTCGTGAAGCTGGTCTACGCCCCCGTGGACATCTGGTTCGCGTACACGCTGGAGCACCAGCACGGCATGTCCAACTACACCCCGGCCGCCTTCGCCCGGGACATGCTCAAGGGACACCTGCTGGGCGGGTTCGCCATCGCCGCGCTCGTCATCGGCCTGTATGGACTGGCCCGTCGCACGCGCCACTGGTGGTGGGTGCTGGGCGTGCCCGTGGCCCTGCTGATGCTCGTCTCCTCCGCGCTGGACACGTACCGGGGCCGGCTCTACTTCGAGCAGGAGCCGCTGCCCCCGGGGCCTTTGCGCACGCGGATGACGGCGCTGATGGCCCAGGCAAACATCACCTTCTCCGACGTGCTGGTGGAGAAGACCTCCGTGGCCTCGCGGCGCATCCAGGCGTACTTCGCGGGCCAGGGCCCCACGCGCGCCATCGTCCTCAACGACGTCATCCTCCAGGAACTCTCCGAGGACGAGGTGCTCGCGGCCGTGGCCCACGAGGCCGGCCATGTGCAGGAGCAGAAGTGGCCGGGCCGCATCGCCTCCTCCCTGGCTGTCGTCGCGCTCCTCTTCGCCATCGACCGGATGCTGCGCGTCGCGGCCGCGCGGAGCTGGTTCGGCACCTCGCGCTTCGCGGACATCCGCACCCTGCCGCTGCTCTCGCTGCTCCTGTCGCTCGTGCTGCTGCTGGGCGCGCCCATCGCCGGAGCCTTCTCCCGCGAGCGCGAGCGCACGGCGGACCGCTTCGCCCTCAACCTCACCCACGACGTCGACGCGTTCCGCCGAATGCTGGTGAAGGCCGCGCGCGTCAACAAGATGGACCCCGACCCTCCGCGCTGGGTCGTCCTCAAGGGCATGAGCCATCCCCCCGTGGGCGAGCGCCTGGCCGACCTGCCCGCGCCCTGACGTGAAAAAGCGGCCGGCAGGTGGGCTCTCCCCTTCCCCTCCCCTCTCCACCCGAGCCCACCCGCCGACAGCCGCCGCCGGGCCACTCCCCCGAGCGCCAGCGGCACTTCCTCCCCCCCACGCCACCCAGCTACGGCTGCTGGGCGTCCTGCTTGAGCTTCTCCACCGCGACCAGCGTGATGGCCTTCACCAGCGCCCGCGCCCTGCGCCCCGCCGCCGTCTCACCGTGCGGGTCCACCTCCACCGCCTTCGACAGGTCCGTGAAGCCCTGCCGCTCCCCCTTGCGCAGGTACAGCTCCCCCCGGTTCGCCAGCGCCACCGGATGCCCCGCGTCCCGCGCCAGCGCCGCGCTGAACTCCGCGATGGCCTCCTCCAGCCGCCCGAGCTTCTGGTACACGGTGCCCAGCGCCGCGTGAGCGCCCGCGTCCCGAGGATTCCCGGCCACCAGCCCCTCGAAGAGGATGCGCGCCTCCTCCAGCCGCCCCGCGGCCGCCAGGTCACACCCCACCTGCGCAATCGCCTTCGCCTCCTCGAAGGTCATCCCCTCCACCTCCGCCCACGTCGCCTCGCCCCGCGCGAAGGACCGCATCCTGTGCACCGCCCCGGTCTCCATCCGCATGCCCTCGACTCCCTCGTGTTTGATGACGCGGCCCATGGACTCAGGCTCCGCGCAGGTTGGAGATGGCCGTCTTCGCCATCTCGTTGAACTTGGCGGACATGTTGCTCATCAGGTCGAACATGGCCTTGCGCTTCTCCAGCAGCCGCTGCAGCCGCAGCTCCAGCTCGCGCATGTCCCCGTCGAGCTTCGCCGCCTTCTTCTTGTCCACGTCCGTGGTGCCCAGCGTCGCGCGGTCCTCGCCCGCGGTCGCCATCTGCTCCATCACCTCCATGATTTCGGTGTCCGTGTCGCTGGAGATGGCGCCGAGGATCGCCTGCACCTTGTCCTCGATGCTCATGCGCGGGTTGTCGACGATGCCGCGAACACTCGAGCTCGCCTTGCTCGGCGTGTTCGTCTTCACGTCCTTCGACTGCTCCAGCTCCGCCTTCACATCCAACCAGCCGATGATGCCGTCGCGCCCGTCGATGCCCGCCGCCATCTCCAGCCGGTCGAAGTACTCCGGGTGGTCCTTGAAGAACTGCGCGGCCTTCTTCAGCGTCGAGGACGCTCCCTGATTGTTCAGCAGCGCCAGCATGTCCGCGCGAGTCACGCGGTCATCCTTCACGCCCGACGCCGTGTCGAACGTCCCCCAGTTGTCGCGCAGCACCGCCACCGCCTCGAGGTACTCGCGGAAGTCCGGGTCCTTCGACGTGGGCGGCTTGCCGCCCCCCACCGGCCCCGCGCCGCCCGAGCCATTCGAACCACCCGTGCCACCGGTGCCTCCCGTACCGCCCGTGCCACCTCCGGTCCCCGGTGACGGATTGCCCGGCGGGGTGGGACGCGGCCCCGGGGACGGCCCACCGGTGGTGGGCGGAGGCGTCGTGCCGGGCGGGCAGTCCTCCTGCTTGGGCGGGGACACCGGCGGCGCCGTCGGCCGGCCATAACGGGCGAACTCCTCCCCCACCCGCTTGAGCTCCGCGCGGACGCCCGACAGCTTGATGCGGTCGTCGTTGTAGATGCTCCCCAGGACCGGCATCAGCGACGAGAGCAGCCCCCGCGAGTCCACCCGCTCGAACAGCGCCGCGTTCTGCGTGAGGAACCGGGCCGCGTCGCGAAGCTGCGGGGACAGGCTGGCGTCGTTGGCCGCGCGCCGCAGCTCCTCCTTCGACAGCGAGCCGGACTTCTTCCCGTCCGCGAGGTCCAGCTGCTCGAAGTTCGCCTCCAGCACCTTCAGCGCGGCCTCGTACTCCAGCATCTTCGGGTCCAACGCGCTGGTGCTCGCGGGCAGCAGCGGGGCATAGCCCTGGGTCTTCCCGGCGGCCCCCGCCGAGGTCGCGTACTCCGTCTTCGCCGCCGGGTTCTTCTTCAGCTCCTCCGCCACGCCCGCCACGCCCGTCGCCGCCTGCAGCACGTTGCCCGTCATGACGCCCGTGGCGGCCTTGATGGAGCTGGAGACGAGCGGAGAGAGAGTCCCCGCGTCCCCCGCCCCCTCCATCGCCGTGCCCTCCGGGCGGGCCAGCAGGTTCGTCGCGCTCTTCAAGAAGTCCACCATGAGTCCTCCCACGCGGCGGGTTGATGGAGTGCCGCGCGATGACTCGTGGGGGTTGCAGCGACGGTGCCGGCAGGCGGCCCGGCAACCACGCGAGCGAATTCCGTCGGTTAGCCGGACTGACAACCCGGGCACGTCCCCGTCAACGGACGGCGCGGTCCGTGAGGGAGGATGCGGTTAAGTTGCGCCACGCATGCGAACCCTGGGTTTGGACTTCGGAACCAAGACCATCGGCGTGGCCGTCTCGGATGGCCTGGGCCTCACCGCCCAGGGCGTCACCACCATTCGCCGCACGTCCCTCAAGGCGGACCTGGCCGCCCTCGGCGCCCTGGCGCGCGAGCACGAGGCGGACCGCTTCGTCCTCGGCCTGCCGCTCAACATGGACGGCTCGGAGGGCCCGCGCGCGGAGGCCTCGCGCAAGTTCGCGGACGCCCTGACGCAGGCGCTCGGCATGCCGGTGGAGCTCTGGGACGAGCGGCTGTCCACCGTGGCCGCCACGCGCACGCTCCTGGAAGCGGACGTCAGCCGCGCCCGCCGCAAGGAGGTCATCGACCAGGTGGCCGCCCAGTTCATCCTCCAGGGCTGGCTGGACGCGCGCCGCCCCAGGGACACCGACTACCACCCGGACGACTACGACGACGAGCCCGGACACTCCGGGTGACGCCGTCGGGCGGCTACGGCCGGCGCCGGTAGACGTGCAGCGGAGCGGTGAAGCCGTCCAGCTCCTCGTAGGCGACGCCGTCCAACGTCAGCGTGCGCCCCTCCAGCCTCACCCCGGGGTCCTTCGCCAGCGAGCCCTGGTCGAAGCGCACCAGCACCTCCGGCCGTGCCTCCCCCAGGAGCTTGCGGAAGGTGTCCCAGCGCACGCGCGCGATGCGCTCCTCGGGCAGCCCGGAGAAGAAGGCCACCTGCAGGTCCATGTAGTTGGGGTCCGTATCCAGCGCGAGCGCCCCGCCCTTCTCGGCCACCTCCGCCTTCACGAAGTCCGCCACGCGCATCACCGGCACGGGGTTGGTCGACGTGGGGCTCACCGGCCGCAGCGACGTCTGCAGGCGCCCGTCGTCGCGGAACGTGTACAGGCCCAGCGCCACCGGCAGCACCACCGCGAGCAGCGCGGACACCCCCGCCACCGCCTTGCGCGCGCCCTCGCCGCGCGAGCCCATCAGCGCCCAGAAGCCGAACGCGACGAACACCGGCACCACCGCCAGCTGCGTCACCGTGAAGCGCCCCAGCGGCACGAAGTTGAGCAGCACCACCGCGCGGAACGTGAAGTACGCCGCGGGCACCGCCGCCGCCGCCACCAGCCAGCGCGTGTCCGGCCGCGCCTTCCACGCCTTCACCATGCCCCACAGGCCGAGCAGCCCCACGCCCGGCGTCAGGGTGAAGAGCGCCACGCCCGGCCAGAAGAACAGCTGCTGCGCGCGCCAGCCGATGGCCGCCCCCGAGCCCGCCGAGGAGAGCACCCAGTCCCGGTGGAAGTCCTCCACCGCCTTCACCGGGTAGAACGGGTCGCCGTGCATCAGCTCGTTGCCCTGCATCCACAACAGGGGGAACGGCAGGCACGCCAGGCCGAAGCCCACCGCGCGCGTCACCGCCGCCACCTTGTCCTGGCTGCTGAAGAACAGCCCCAGGCACAACAGCGGGATGTACATCCACGCGTCGTAGCGCAGCGCGCACGCCAGGTTGAGCATCAGCGCGGCCTGGAACAGCGGCGCGAAGCGGTTCTCGTCCACCCCCTCCGCGTAGAACGCGAACGCGGCCAGCATGAAGAACAGCGACACCGCCTCGCTGCCCGCGGTGGTGGAGAACTGCAGGTGCATGCCCCACGCGCTGAACACCAGCGCGGCCACCACGCCCGCACGCCAGTCGAACAGCCGCCGCGTCAGCGCGAACAACGGCACCACCGACAGCACGCCGAACAGCAGGCTCACCACGCGCCCGGCCACCTCCCGGTCGAACACCGACAGCGCGATGCCCACCAGGTACAGGTGCAGCGGCCCGAACTGGTACGCGCCATCACCGTACGCGGTGATGAGGTGCGGGGCGCGCAGCCACCGCTCCGCCAGCTCCGTGCGCACCACCGCGTCGCCGTACAGGTTCTCGTTCACGAAGAAGACGAGCAGCCGGGGCACCAGCGCCACCGCCAACAGCACTCCGATGAGAAGGCGCGTGCTCGGCTCGGGCGCGGGGGACGGGACCGCCGCGAGACTCGGCACGGAGGACGGAGGGTGGGAGACAGAGGTAGGTGCGGTCGCCATGACGCGCGGCAGGATACGCAGGCACGGCCCAAAGCCAAGCCGGCGACCCCGTCTTCTCCAGCCTCCCCGCAGCCGACTTCACCCTCAGCGAACCGCGCGCCGGAGCGAGCACACCGCCGCCCTCGCGCGCCCCGGAGGCACAGCGGGCCCGAGCCAACGTGTACCGCGTGGCGAATGTATCACCCTTCGGTGCAGGCACGCCCGCCTGGCTGCTGTCAGGGATGTCTTGGCGCCCCTCACCTGCACCGCCGACATGTGGAAGGAACACAGACGCCGCCCCACAACCAGCCAACAGTCCGCCTCCGGCAAGGCCGTCAGGCGTTCAATACCCCTCGCGTTCCGGGGGGGCACCTACCCCGTTGCACGCGCCGCCCTATAATCACCCTTGCCTCTTCACCCCGTGGAGGGGGCGCGCCTGTTCCGGCGTCCTGCCCCTGACACGAGCGTAACGCGCGGTCCCATTCCGCGGCGGGGTCCCGAATTGGCTGCAGGGCTGTCGTGCCTGGGACCTCGGCGGGATGGTTGTGGAATGGCAATCCAGCCCTCCAGGTTCACCATTCTGGCCCCCTAGGGCGCGAGTGCCTCGCACCCCAGGCCGGCTTCCGAGGGAGAGACATGAGGGACGCTGAGAAGGGTTCGTGGGTCTCCAAAATCGCCGCGCTCCAGGACGCGAAGACCTACGCGGAGCTCAACTGGGAAGGCAACTTCGAGGAGTACCTCGAAATCGTCCGGAAGAACCCCAAGGTGACACGCACCGCCTTCCAGAGGATCTACGACATGATCCTCAGCCACGGGAAGACGGAGTACATCGACAACAAGAAGAAGCTCATCCGCTACCACTTCTTCAGCGACGAGAAGTTCGGCGGCAAGGACGCCATCTTCGGCCTGGATGTGCCGCTGATGAAGCTGGTGAACGTCTTCAAGTCCGCCGCCCAGGGCTACGGCACCGAGAAGCGCGTCATCCTGCTGCACGGCCCCGTGGGCTCGTCCAAGTCCACCATCGCGCGGCTGCTCAAGAAGGGCACCGAGGACTACTCGAAGACGCCCGAGGGCGCCGCGTACACCTTCTCCTGGACCACCGACAAGAAGCTGCCGGACGGCACCGTCGTGAAGGAGAAGATGAAGTGCCCCATGAACGAGGAGCCACTCAACCTGGTTCCCCGCGAGTGGCGCGCCAAGGTCTACCAGGAGCTGTCGCCGCCGGACTCCGGCTACACCATCCCGGACGGCTCGGAGCTGTGCCCCGCCTGCCGCTTCGTCTTCAAGGACCTGATGACCCAGTACCACGGTGACTTCGCGCGGGTGATGGACCACGTGCGCGTCAACCGCCTGGTCTTCAGCGAGAAGGACCGCGTGGGCATCGGCACCTTCCAGCCCAAGGACGAGAAGAACCAGGACTCCACCGAGCTCACCGGTGACATCAACTACCGGAAGATCGCCGAGTACGGCTCGGACTCCGACCCGCGCGCGTTCAACTTCGACGGCGAGTTCAACATCGCCAACCGCGGCATCATCGAGTTCGTCGAGGTGCTCAAGCTGGACGTCGCCTTCCTCTACGACCTGCTCGGCGCGTCGCAGGAGCACAAAATCAAGCCGAAGAAGTTCCCGCAGACGGACATCGACGAGGTCATCCTCGGCCACACCAACGAGCCCGAGTACAAGAAGCTCGAGAACAACGAGTTCATGGAGGCCCTGCGCGACCGCACGGTGAAGATCGACGTGCCGTACATCACCAAGCTCGCCGAGGAGGTGAAGATCTACGAGAAGGACTTCAACTCCCGCGCCATCAAGGGCAAGCACATCGCGCCGCACACGCTGGAGATGGCGGCCATGTGGGCGGTGCTCACGCGCCTGGAGGAGCCCAAGAAGCACAACCTGTCGCTCCTGCAGAAGCTCAAGCTCTACAACGGCAAGACGCTCCCCAACTTCACCGAGGACAACATCAAGGAGCTGCGCAAGGAGAGCATCCGCGAGGGCCTGGAGGGCATCTCCCCGCGCTACATCCAGGATAAAATCTCCAACGCGCTGGTGAGCGACAAGGGCGAGGGCTGCATCAACCCCTTCATGGTCCTCAACGAGCTGGAGGCGGGCCTCAAGACGCACTCGCTCATCAACAACGAGGACGCGCGCAAGCGGATGAAGGAGCTGCTCACCTCCGTGAAGCAGGAGTACGAGGACATCGTCAAGAACGAGGTCCAGCGCGCCATCAGCGCCGACGAGGACGCCATCGGCAAGCTGTGCGGCAACTACATCGACAACATCAAGGCCTACACCCAGAAGGAGAAGGTCAAGAACAAGTACACCGGCCTCTACGAGGAGCCGGACGAGCGGCTGATGCGGGCCATCGAAGAGAAGATCGACATCCCCGACAGCCGCAAGGACGACTTCCGGCGCGAAATCATGAACTACATCGGCGCGCTGGCGGTGGAGGGGAAGACCTTCAACTACCGGACCAACGAGCGGCTGCACAAGGCGCTCGAGCTGAAGCTGTTCGAGGACCAGAAGGACAGCATCAAGCTCAAGAACCTCGTCTCCTCCGTCGTGGACAAGGAGACCCAGGAGAAGATCGACCTGGTGAAGGACCGGATGATGAAGAACTACGGCTACTGCGAGATCTGCTCCACCGACGTGTTGAACTTCGTGGCGAGCATCTTCGCCCGCGGCGACGCGAAGGAGTAACCACCTCAGGAGAAGGGCGAGCCGTCGTGACCTTGAAGATCCACCAGGACCACTCCCGCTTCAAACAGATCGTCCGCGGGAAGATCAAAGCCAACCTGCGCAAGTACGTGCAGAAGGGCGAGATGATTGGGAAGAAGGGCAAGGATGCCATCAGCATCCCCATCCCCTTCATCGACATCCCCCGCTTCAAGTACGGCCACAAGGAGCAGGGCGGCGTCGGACAGGGTGACGGCGAGGTGGGCCAGCAGCTCGGCCCCGGGGCGGTGGAGCCCGGGGACGGGCACCAGGCCGGCCAGGGTGAGGGAGACCACGCCCTGGAGGTGGATGTCACGCTCGAGGAGCTGGCGCAGATACTGGGCGAGGAGCTGCAGCTGCCCCACATCGAGCGGCGCCAGAACGAGAAGATCATCACCCAGAAGATTCGCTACACCGGCATCAACACCACCGGCCCCGAATCCCTGCGCCACTTCAAGCGCACCTTCAAGCAGGCCCTGCGCAGACAAATCGCCGCCGGCACCTACGACGCCGCCAGGCCCGTCATCATCCCCACCCGCGAGGACCGCCGCTACCGCAGCTACAAGCTGCAGGACCTCCCGGAGACCAACGCCGTCATCATCTACATGATGGACGTGTCCGGCTCCATGGGTGACGAGCAGAAGGAGATCGTCCGCATCGAGAGCTTCTGGCTCGATACGTGGCTGCGCCACCAATACAAGGGCCTGGAGGCGCGCTACATCATCCACGACGCGGTGGCGCGCGAGGTGGACCGCGACACGTTCTTCCATACCCGCGAGTCCGGCGGGACGATGATCTCCAGCGCCTACAAGCTCTGCCGCGACATCATCCTGGCCGACTACCCGAAGAGCGCCTGGAACGTCTATCCGTTCCACTTCAGCGACGGGGACAACTGGAGCGCGGACGACACGCGCCAGTGCATCGAGATGCTGCGCAACGACGTGCTGCCCAACGTCAACCAGTTCGCCTACGGACAGGTGGAGTCCCCCTACGGCAGCGGTCAGTTCATCAAGGACCTTCGCGAGGCGGTGGGTGACACCCCCAACGTCGCGCTCAGCGAAATCGCGGACAAGGACGCCATCTACGCGTCCATCAAGGACTTCCTCGGCAAGGGACGCTGAAGAGCCAGCGCCCCCACCTGTCCTCCGGAGAGACTTCCCGATGCCCAAGAGCCTTACGCCCCGTCTCGCCGCGCTGAGGGATGAGATCCACGGCTACGCGAAGGAGTTCGGACTCGACTTCTTCGACACCGTCTTCGAGATGGTGTCCTACGACGAGATGAACATGGTCGCCGCCTACGGCGGCTTCCCCACCCGCTACCCGCACTGGCGCTGGGGCATGGAGTACGAGCAGCTCTCCAAGGGCTACGAGTACGGCCTGAGCAAGATCTACGAGCTCGTCATCAACAACGACCCCTGCTACGCGTACTTGATGGAGAGCAACCCGGAGGTGGACCAGAAGCTGGTCATGGCCCACGTCTACGGTCACTGCGACTTCTTCAAGAACAACTTCTCCTTCCGCCACACCAACCGGCGGATGATCGACGAGATGGCCAACCACGCCACGCGGGTGCGCCGCTGGGTGGACAAGATCGGCGTGGAGAAGGTCGAGGACTTCATCGACCGGACCCTGAGCCTGGAGAACCTCATCGACCAGCACTCGCCCCACATCCGGCGCAACCCGGACCCCAGGCGCGCCGAGGACGAGCTCAAGTCCAACGAGCGCGTGGAGGGCTTCAAGGTCGGCCGCGAGTACATGCGCGGCTACATCAACCCGTCCGAGTTCCTCGACTCCCAGCGCAAGAAGGTGGAGGACGAGAAGCAGCGGGCCAAGAAGTTCCCCGAGCGCCCCCAGCGCGACGTGCTGCTCTTCCTCCTGGAGGAGGCGCCGCTGGAGCCGTGGGAGTCGGACATCCTGGCCATCCTCCGCGAGGAGGCCTACTACTTCGCGCCCCAGGGCCAGACCAAGATCATGAACGAGGGGTGGGCCAGCTACTGGCACTCCACCATCATGACCCGCAGGGCGCTGCGCGACGACGAAATCATCGACTACGCGGACCACCACTCCGGCACCATGGGGACGCGCCCCGGCGCCATCAATCCCTACAAGCTGGGCATCGAGCTGTGGCGGGACATCGAGGAGCGCTGGAACAAGGGCCGCTTCGGCAAGGAGTGGGACGAGTGTGATGACCTGCGCGCCCGCCGCAACTGGGACAAGAAGCTGGGCGCCGGACGCGAGAAGATCTTCGAGGTCCGCAAGCACTACAACGACATCACCTTCATCGACACGTTCCTGACGCCCGAGTTCGCGATGGAGCAGAAGCTCTTCGTGTATGGCTTCAACGACAAGCGCAACTCGTGGGAGATCCTCGACCGCGAGTTCCGCAAGGTGAAGAGCAAGCTGTTGCAGGGGCTCACCAACTTCGGCCAGCCCATCATCGAGGTGGTGGACGGCAACCACGAGAACCGCGGGGAGCTGTTGCTCGCGCACAAGCACGACGGCCAGGACCTCAAGGGTGACTACGCCCGCGAGACGCTGCGCAACCTCCAGTCCCTGTGGCGCCGCCCCGTCAACATCATCACCCGCTACGACAACAAGGGCGTGATGCTGCGCTTCGACGGGACGAACCAGACGGAGAAGAAGGTGGAGCTGTAGCGCCCCAAGCAGCCGGAGACCCGCTCACGGGCGGGTCTCCGCGATGGCGGCGGACCGCACGGGCGCGAAGCCTGCGGCCGGCCCCTGCGACACCAGACGCTCCAGCGCGGTGCACAGCGCATCCACGCGGCCGAAGCGCGCGGACGGGTCCTCCTCCAGACAGCGCTCGACGGCCTCCGCGAAGTCCAGGTCGATTCCCGGCACCAGGTCCACCAGCGGCACCAGCGCGGCCGCCACCCGGCCCGCCTCCAGGTCCGCACCGGAGGCGCGCACATGCGGGACACGCCCCGTGCACAGCTCGTACACGAGCAGCCCCAGGGCATACAAATCACTCTGCGGCGTGGCCGGCGCCCCCAGGCGCACCTCGGGCGCCATGTAGCGCGGCGTGCCGACGACGCCCGGCACGGCCCACGGCTTCGAGCGGTCCGTCCCCACGAAGGCCGCGAGCCCGAAGTCGAGCAGCTTGATGCTGCCATCCGCGTCCAGGATGGCGTTGCCCGGCTTCACGTCCCGGTGGAGCACCCCGCGCTGATGCGCGGCCCTCAAGCCCCGCGAAAGCCCCAGCGCGATGTCCAGCACGTACCGCCACGGCAGGGGCGGCGCCAGCTCCGCCAGGCTCTTGCCGTCCACGTACTCGTACACCAGATACGGCCGCCCCTCGACCTGCCCCGCCCGGAACACGGTGACGACGTTGGGGTGCTTGATGCGGGCGATGGCGCGCGCCTCGATGGCGAAGCTGTCCAACGTGCTGGTGTCCGGCTCCAGCGCGACGCTCAGCTTGAGCGCGACGAGCCGGTCCAACGACGTGTCATGCGCCAGGTACACCGCGCCCATGCCCCCCCGCCCCAACAGCCGCACCAGGTGGAACTCGTCCAGCACCCCGGGCGGCACCCAGGTCCGCGCCACCGTGGGCCCCCAGGCAGGCGCGGGCGCGTCCACGCTCCCCGTCTGGCTGCGCATGACGGCGACCAGCAGCTCCCGACACGCGGGGCACTCGGCGGCGTGGCGATGGACGCGCCCCCTCGCCGCGCCGTCCAGCCGCTCCTCGACGAGCGCCACCACGTCTTCCTCGCACAGGCAGCCGGATGTAAGGATTTGACACCCCCCTGTATGCCCCCGGTCAGAGCCTCTCACAAAACGGACTTCATCCGGTAAAGCGAGAAACTCTCCCCTTTCATGCCCAAAGACGACCTTCACTCAGATTAACCCGCACTCAGAGTAAGTCAGGCTCCATCGGTTATAATGGCGGCATGGAGGAGGGGGGCTTGGCATTCGCACCGTTATTCCTGGCGCATGCGGGCGTCCCGCCGGAGGACGTCACGCCCGAGGTGTTGGAGCCGTGGCTGTCACGGCTCTGGAACGAAGGCCGGGAGCACTGGCCGGACATCCCGTTGGGCGCCGAGAGCTTCATGCGACACCTGGCCCTCCACCTCCCGCGCCTGGCGCCGGGCGAGGACTGGGGGACGGCGCTGGAGCGGCTCGAGGCCGGCGACCTCTATCTGGCGTGCGGCTGCGTGCAGGGACTGGGCACGGCGCTCGCCGCCTTCGAGCGGCACCACATGGCCAGCGTGCCGACGGTGCTCGCGCACATGCGGCTGCCGGCGGCGATGGTGGACGAGGTGCGTCAGCAGGTCCGTGAGCGGCTGCTGGTGCGCACCGCCGCCGCGCCCCGCATCGCCGAGTACTCCGGCCGGGGCACCCTGGCCAACTGGGTGCGGGTGGTGGCCCTGCGCACGGCCCTGAGCCTGCTGCGCAAGTCCCAGGAGCCCTGCCCGTCGAGCGACACCGTCCTGGAGCTGCTGCCCACGCCCGCGCCCGACCCCGAGCTGGAGGCCATCCAACGCCGGTACCACGACGCGTTCCGGAAGGCCTTGGAGGACGCCTTCGCCATCCTCCCCGGAGAGCACCGCTACCTGCTGCGCCTCCACTTCGTGGACCGCCTCTCCACCCCGAAGCTCGGCACCCTCTTCGGCGTCAACCAGTCCACCGTCTCGCGCTGGCTGCACAGCGCCCAGCAGGCCGTGCACGACGAGACGCGGCGCCTGCTCAAGGAACGCCTGGACCTCTCCTCCCAGGAGTTCACCAGCGTCCTGCGCAGCGTGGAGAGCCATCTGCATCTCAGCCTCACGCGCATCCTCGATGAAACAATTCACCCAAAGTGAATATCGAGAATTGATGCATAGGTTGATTCGGGCGTGCGTCTTCAAGACGCGAACGTCGCTCGGGCCCGCCTGGGGCTCGCGCTCACGCCATCCACGTCCACGCCTCCCCCCGCGGTAGCGGAAGCCCTCCGCCGCCGCGGACATCCCCCGTCCATCCCGAGAGGCCCCGTGTCGGCGCGGGCGTCGCTCGGCCCACCCAGACCGAGACACCATGCGGCCCCTGCCCCGACGTGCCCATCCCTTGCTTGGAATGAAGCTTGAGGCCCTGCCCTTGTTGGGGGCGCTCGTCCTGGGATTCATCGCCTGCGAGGAGCGCCCGCCCCAGGGCGCCTCCGCCCAGGGGCCCGGTTCGGCTCCGAAGCTGGCGCCGTTGGGCCGCGCCCCCGAGGCGCGGCGCGTCCCCGACGAGTACATCGTCGTCTTCTCCGAGGGCATCACGGGGCAGGCCATCGACTCGGCTGTGGGCCGGGTGGCGCGCGCGGGCGGCATCAATCAGGTGCGGCACCGCTACCAGCTCATCCCCGGGTTCGCGGCGCGCCTGGACAGCGCCCAGGTGGAGCGGCTGCGCGCCGAGCCGGGCGTGGCCCTCATCGAGGAGGACCAGCAGGTCACCCTCAGCGCCACGGTGCCCAGCCCCGCGGACGGCATCGACCGGGTGGACCAGCGCCAGGGGCGCGACGGCCAGTACAACGACTTCGACAACACGGGCGCCGGGGTGCACGTGTACGTGCTCGACACGGGGCTCAACACGGAGCACTCGGAGTTCACCGGACGGGTGGGCTCGTCACAGAGCTTCGTGCCGGATGGCCGGGGCATCGAGGACTGCCACGGCCATGGCACCCATGTGGCCAGCACCGCCGTGGGCACGCTCTATGGCATGGCCAAGGAGGCCACCGTGCACCCGGTGCGGGTGCTGCGGTGCAACGGCCTGGGGACCTGGGGGGCCATCATCGCGGGCATGGACTTCGTGCGCGCCGACTGTCCCCGGCAGGACGGGCCCTGCGTCGCGAACGTGAGCATCACCGGGCCGCTGTACGTGCCGGCGAACCTGGCCGCCGCGGCGCTGGTCAACGCGGGCATCCCGGTGGTGGTGGCCGCGGGCAATGACGACCTGAACGCCTGCACCCAGTCCCCCGCGAGCGAGCCCCTGGTCATCACCGTGGGCGCCGTCGACGACGCGGACGTCCGGGCGACGTTCTCCAACTGGGGCCCGTGCGTGGACATCTTCGCGCCGGGGGTGAGCATCCTCGGCGCCTGGATGGGTGACGCGGTGGCGAGCGTCGTCGACGAGGGCACGTCCATGGCCAGCCCCCACGTCGCCGGCGCGGTGGCGCAATACCTGGGCACCCACCGCACCGCCACGCCCGCGCAAATCGTCGCCAACCTGCGCGACTCCGCCACGCTCGAGTGCGTGGAGGACCTGAAGGGCTCGCCCGACTCGCTGCTCTTCAGCGACCTGACGCAGGGCAACGGCTTCTGCGTGGGCGAAGCCAACAGCTGCGTGGGCCTGTGCGGCGTGGGCGCGGAGGGCTGCTTCTGCGACCCGAGCTGCCTGGAGTTCAACGACTGCTGCCCCGACTTCCAGCAAGTCTGCATGTGAGAGCCGTTCCAAGCGGAGGAGGAAACACCATGTCACGAGCACGTCGTTTTCTGGTGATGGGTAGCACCGCCTGCCTGGCCCTGCTGTCGGGCTGCACCTCCAGTCCCCACGAGCAGCTGGTGGCGGACTTCGGCCGCACGCTGCGCGGGCTCGGCGACGCCACCCGGCTGAGCCAGGCCGAGTGGACCACGTACCGGGCGGACGAGGCCTACCTGCATTCCATCGCCAAGCCGGACGTGCGCGTCCGGTTGAACCTGGCGGACCCGGCCCAGTACCGCTTCGCGAAGGCGCGCCTGAAGCTGGCGGGCAAGACGCCGGAGAACTCGCCGTACCTGTTCGAGGCGCTGGCCGCGCGCCAGAAGGAGCACGTGTCGCGGGGCTTCGCGCCGGGCCAGCTGTCGTCGGAGGACGCCGGGCTGGCGACGTCCGCCGAGCGCAAGGAGATGCACGCCATCGAGTCGGCCAACGCGGGTGAGACCACGCGCGAGGAGAACGACGGGCAGGGCGTGTCCACGTCCACCTTCCCGGGCGGCACGTACTACACGTACACGGACACCAACTTCACCGACCAGACGGGCCACCCGCTCACCCAGCTCGCCTGGGCGGAGGAGTACGACCAGGGCACCAACCTCACCGTCCCGACCACCGCGAACCTGGGGCTCACCCAGCTGGGCCGCTACCGGGTCTCCTCGTACAAGGTCGAGGACTCCGTCGAGGGGTTCAAGGACTCGTACCTCTACTCGGAGTTCGGCTCGCCGCCGGGCACCACCTCCACGCGCCCCACGTACTCCGCGCTCACCGTCCAGGCGCCCGTGGACACGGTGCTCAACGACAACCTCATCTCCGTGTGCCTCAACCGCACGTGGACCCAGGACTGCGACTACGACCTGACCGGCACCCCGCAGGCCATCAAGCTGCCCCTCAAGGGGCAGCTGTCGCTCACCTCCGCGCCCCACACCTTCGACCAGGCGAAGATCAACCAGTTCAAGGCGGACCTGGCCCTGGGGACGCCGACGTATGAGGTGGGCCACCTCAAGCTCATCCTCACCAACGCGGGCGGCGGCTGCGACGTGACGGACGGCAACCTCATCGAGGCGAGGATGGGGCAGTTCTGGGACCGCGCCTCCCTCAGCGCCGACAAGAAGACCTTCTCCTGGGATTTGACGGGCGCCCACGCGGCCTTCTTCGACGACGGCTGCCGCCAGGTGCAGGACGAGGTGAAGCTCACGTTGAAGATCGTCCTGCCCGTCGTCGGGACGGGCGGCGCCACGTACCAGTCCTCCGTGACGCTGAGCAACGACCGCGCCGTGCCGCGCCCGGACTACACCTTCAAGAAGATCACCGTCACCAACAGCTGCCTGGCGGCGGGGACGCAGATCGCGCTGGCCGAGGGCAAGGTGGCGCCCGTGGAGTCGCTCAAGGCCGGCGACAAGGTGAAGAACCCGCACCAGCCCACGCTCACCGTCATGGACACGGCCGTGGGCACCGAGACGGTGCCCATGGTGCGCATCCGCAGCGCGGCGGGCCACAGCCTGTTGATGACGGAGATGCACCCCATCCAGGTCCTGGCGCGCGGCATGGTGCAGGCCCGCGCCCTCAAGCAGGGCGACGTGGTGATGACCCAGGCGGGCCCCAGCAGGCTCGTCGAGGTCAGCCGCGAGCCGTACGCCGGCAAGGTGTACAACGTGAAGGTCGGCTCGGACGCGGAGAAGCTCGCGCTCGCCCAGGACCAGACGGTGGTCTACGCCAACGGCTTCGTCGTGGGTGACGGGCAGATCCAGCAGAAGTACGAGTCCATCGCCCAGACGCAGAAGAGCGCCGACGTGCTGGCCTCGCTGCCGTCCCGGTGGCACCGCGACTACAAGCTGGCCGCCCGGCGCCAGTAGCCGCCCAGCAGCGAGGGCGCGGCCCCGAAGGCCTCCGCGCCCCTCGCCCGACGTCATCACCCTTCCAGACCGCCGGCCATCCAGTGGAAGTCCGCTGGATGGCCGTGCCCGTTGCCGCCCCGCCGTTCGCCTCCCGCCGCCCCAGACCTCGGAGTGAACCTGATGCAGCCTCGCAACGTCCCCCTGCTCCCGCTCGTCCTCGCGCTGGCCCTGGCATGTGGCGACGCCAGCCCTCCCGAAGCCTCACCGCCCCAACAGCAATCCCAAGCGACGCTCCGGGAGGAGGCGCAGCGCGCGGAGCGGCGGCGCATCGCGAGCCGCCAGGTCGTGCAACCCGCGGCCCAGCTCGCGCAGGCCACCGCGCCCGACCTGGCCGCGGCGCTGGACATCCCCGCGGGCATGCTGGTGAGCAGCCAGCTCACCGCGCCCGCGCCCGACCAGACGACGAAGGTCATGTCCAACTACGGCATCATCACCCCGCGCAAGGGCCCCTCGCTCATCGTGCTGGGCACCGGCTACGTCAATGACCGCGCCCGGCTGCCCGAGCCCGGCACCGACTTCGCCCCCGAGGGGGCCGAGGGGGACGTCGTCACCCTGCGGCTCACCCTGAACGTGCCCGCGGGCATGACGCGGCTGTCGTTCGACTACCGCTTCCTGAGCGCCGAGTCGCCCGACTTCGTGGGCAGCGAGTACAACGACCAGTTCACCGCGCACGTGCAGGACGCGCAGGGCACGCGCCTGGCCGAGCAGACCTCGGTCAACAGCGCGCACTTCTTCGACGCCTCCGCCACGCGCGCCAAGGACACCCAGTTCGACGTGCTGCTCGCGGACGACCCCTCGGGCGTGGACTTCTTCCCGGCGACCTACCCGGACGGCATCCAGCTCTTCCCGGACGCGGGCATCACCGACTTCAAGACGGTCAACGTGGCCATCGCCGGCGGCGGGCCGGTGACGCTCGTCTTCGAGATCCGCGACCTGGGCGACGGCATCCTGGACTCCAGCGTGGTCATCGACAACGTGAGCATCTCCAGCCTGGAGAAGATCGACCCCAACCCCATCCTCATCGACCCGCTGCTGCGCAAGGTGGAGACCAACCCGGGCCGGCTCGCCACGCTGGGCACGCCCGCCAGCGGCGTCGCCGCCGACGGCGTCAGCGTCATCCTGCTGCGCGCGCGGCTGCCGGGCCCCGGCACCCTGCGCTTCAAGCTGGGCGACACGCACCTGCCCGCCAACGGAGGGCTCAGCCTGGTGGGCTCCTCGGACGCCCCCACCAACGTCATCGACGCGACCGCCCAGCAGGTCGCGACCAACCAGTACTACGCCTTCGCGCTCTACACCGCGCCCGAGGACTTCATCCGCCCGGGCCAGGAGACCGCCGACAGGCTGCTCAAGAAGCGCGCCGTGACGCTCTCCACCCTCTACACCCCGGCCAATGGGACGCCCTTCCCGGACACCCACGAAATCGAGGTGGTCCGTCCGCCCATCGTGGCCATCCATGACCTGTGGTCCGACTGCCAGTACTGGGAGTGGCACGCGGGAATCTCCTCCAACATCCTGTTCGACGTGACGTGCGCCGACTACTCGACGACCAGCTCGGAGAGCATCGACTCGGAGGCGAACCGCGCCGCGCTCGGCAAGGCCATCCGGGAGGCTCTGCTGGAGATGCGCCTGCGCTACATCGCCGTCACCCAGGTGGACGCGCTCGCCCACGGCATGGGCGGCATCATGGCGCGCAGGTTCGCCGCGAGGAGCGACTACCTGCGCGCCGACAACTTCAACAAGGGAGACCTCAACCGGCTCATCCTGCTGAACACGCCCCACGCGGGCAGCGCCATCGCCAAGGCCATCGTCGACACCCGCAACCACATGAAGGGGACGGCCAGCTACCAGGTCGCCTGGGACGAGCTGAAGCTGGAGATGCTCCGGGACTTCAACGTCTCGCTCGAGGTGAACTCGGGCACCACGTCCTTCGAGGACCTGCAGCCGGGCAACCCCCTGCTCACCTCCGTGGGCGTGACGAACGTGCCCACCCACGTGCTGGTGAGCCTCAACGGGAAGAACATCGAGCGTCCCCAGGGACAGGGCATGCTCTTCGACCACATCAAGGTCCTCTACACCAACATGGAGGCGTACCACCCGCTGGTGGACAAGCTCACGCCCCCCGCGAACTGGAACCTCATCATGCGCGCGAAGACCTCGCGCAACCCGCAGCAGGCCGCGCAGCCCAGCCGGCTGTTCTGCGACAAGGACTACGACATGTTCGCCTCGGAGGCGGACCAGCGCGGAGGCGCGCCCACCACCGCCACGACGTCCTTCGCCATGGACGCGAGCGTGCCGGACCTCGAGCACTTCAAGACGCCCTCCAACACCAGCTACTACGCGAGCATCGTCAACCTGCTCAACAGCCCCGTGGCCAGTGACAGCTTCGCCCCGTCCCTCCCCGCCCCCGTCGCGGCCACCAACTGCCCGCCGCCGGACGCGGGAGGCGGCGGCGCGTGGATGCCCGACGACGAGCAGCTCGCGCCGGAAGAGGAGCCGCTGCCCGTCATCACCGGGTGGGAGCGCCCCTCGCCCCTGCTGGCCTCCGGCGGGATGCGCATCGTGTCCCCCGCGCCCGGCACGGCGGTGAGCCCCGGGAGCACCCTCACCGTGGTGACCGAGGGCACCGGCGGCTTCGCGCCCCACCTGGTCTATGTCTCGAGCACCGACAAGGCGGTCGTCATCCCCGAGGCGCCCTTCACCACCACGTTCCAGGTGCCACCCCACGCCATCGGCACGGTGCAGCTGGTCGCCACGGGCATCGACGACGCGCGCCAGCGCAGGTCGTCGCCGCCCGTGTCCCTGCAGGTCGTCTCCTCCGCGCAGCTCAACCTCATCTCCGTGCTCAACGGCGATGGCGTCCTGCACGGGGTGGGCTCCACGCGCAACCTGGTGGTGACGGGCCTCTACAACGACGGAATCAAGCGCGACATCACCTCCCAGGCGGTGGGGACGGTGTACTCGTCATCGAACGAGGCCATCGCCACGGTGTCGACCGCGGGCGTCGTCACCGCGCAGGGGCCTGGCATCGCCACCATCGTCATCCGCAACGGGCCGGCCGTCACCAGCATCTCCGTCACCGTCGTGGAGCAGCGCGTGGAGCACTGCATCCAGGTCCGCCTGGCTGACTACAACCTCCTCGTCGCGGAGGACTACCGACAGGGCAATGACGTGGCGGGCCGCGTCGCCGCCGGCGGCAGCATCTTCCTCAAGGACTTCCGCGTGGGCTGGAACCTGCCCGACACCGACACCGACAACCTCCTGGTCGCCGGGAGGGACCTGAACCTGAACAACGGCACCGTCTGGGGTCACGCCCGGTTCGGCGACCGCTACCTGCCCGCGGGCACCCTCACCTTCCCGCGCGGCTCGGTCACCCGCGGCACGCCCATCCCCTTCACCGACGTCCTCGGCTCGCTGCGCAAGCTCTCCGCGGACCTGGCCGCCCTGCCCCAGCAGGGCACCACCACCCTCGAGCCCTGGGGTGGAATCTTCCTGCGGGGCACCCACCCCAAGGTGAATGTCTTCCACGTCCAGGCCAGCGCCATCGCCAGCGCGGCGCTGCTCACCATCGAAGCCCCCGCCACCTCGCTCGTCGTCATCAACGTCCGAGGCACCTCCCCCCTGTTCACCAACTTCGGACATGTCTTCGCCGGCGGCATCGACGAGCACGGCGTGCTCTTCAACCTCCCGGAGGCCACCACGCTCACCGCGTTTGACTATGGCTTCTACGGAACAGTCCTTGCACCCCATGCCCACGTCTCCTTCAGTGATGGAGCCTGGGTGGGCGGCCTCTACGCGCGCTCGATGACAGGCAATGCGGTTGGCCATCTGGGCCAGCTGCGGGATAGTGATATCTGTCGATGAAGGCTTCGGGTCCCCTCGCGGGGACTCGCGCGACATTTCGTGGGGGGTCAAGTGCCCAAGCGTCCAGGGAGCGGTGTCTCCGTCGTGGTACTGGCCCTCGCCTGCTGGGGCGGGTGCGCGGTGGAGCCCCCCACGCCAGGCCCCGTCGACTCGCGCTCGCGGGCCGACGGGGCGGCGGAAAAACCTCACATCGTGACAGTGCTGTCGCGGGACGAGGCGCGGGGCCACCCCACGGTGGTGTGGGCCGGGCAGCGTGGCGCGGCGCCAGGCCTGCGTGTCCATGACACCCCGGAGGCCGCGGCCCGCGTCTATCTGGAACAACAAGCGTCACTGTATGGTTTGAGTGCCGCTGATCTGGCGTCGGTGTATGTCCATCGGGTCCACGACACGGGCCGGGGCGGCATCATCGTGTTCTTCCGCCAGCGGGTGGCGGGCCTGGAGGTGGGGCGCACCGAGCTGAAGGTGCTGCTGGACCGGGGGCTGGAGCTGGTGGGGCTCACGGGGAACCTGCACGGCGGCGTGGCGGCGATGCACGCGGACGCGACGCGGCTGACGCGGGGCGGAGGCTTCACGCTGCCCGCGTCCGAGGCGGTGCTGCGGGCCCTGGGGGATGTGCATGGGCTGTCGCTGGTGGGCGAGGTGGTGGCCGCCGGCTTCGCGCACGCGGACGCGCCCCGCTTCGACCTGGCGCCCGGCGGCACGCTCCAACGCGCGGGCCTGCGGCTGGTGGAGCCCGCGCGCGTCACGCGGCTGTACTTCCCCTCCGGGGGCCGGCTGGTGCCCGCCTACGCCGTGGACGCGCTCTCCACGCGGGCCGGGGACGCCCCCGCGCGCGGCTTCCTGCACGTGCTCGACGCGGCCACGGGCCAGGTGCTGCTGCGCGAGGACCGGGTGGCGCAGGACGCCTATTCGTATCGCGTCTGGGCGGATGCGGACGGCACGCCCGCGGACAACCCCCACGAGGACTACTCGCCGCACCGCACGGGCAACCCCGAGACGGCCGAGCCCGGCTTCGTCGCGCCCCGACAGCTCACGCACGAGGGGCGGGTGCACGCGCAGTCGGGTCGCGTGTTCCCGTGGCTCCCCCAGGGCGCCACGACCACCTGGGGCAACAACGTCCACGCCTACGCGGACCACTTCGACCCGGATGGCTACACCGAGGGCCAGGACCGACGCGCGCAGGTGACGCCCGGCACGCGCGACTTCCCCCACGTCTACGACCCGGAAGCCGCGCCCCTCGACAGCGTGGAGCAGGTGTCCGCCTCGGTGGTGCAACTGTTCTACACCACCAACTGGCTGCACGATTACTTCTACGACTCGGGCTTCGACGAGGCGGCGGGCAACGCACAGGACGTGAGTCACGCTCCGGGAGGGCTGGGGGGAGACCCCGTGCTGGCCGAGGCGCAGAACCTGGGCCCGGACGCGCAGGCGCGAAACCTGGCCAGCGCGTACGTGCCCCGGGACGGGCTGTCGCCCCGGTTGGAGTTCTCGCTCTGGGACACGGAGGAGGCGCGCGCGTTCACCGTGGGCGGTACGCGCTACGTCACGGGCAAGGCCGAGTTCGGCCCGCAGCGCATCCAGCAGTCCCAGCATCCGCTGGCCCTGGCGGAGGACGGCACGGGCGCGGGCACCGACGCGTGCGAGCCGCTCCAGAACGACGTCACCGGGGCCATCGTCCTGGCGGACCGGGGCGGCTGCATCTACGAGCTCAAGGCGGTGAACGCGGAGAACGCGGGGGCCGCCGGGCTGGTCGTCATCAACCATGTCCCCGGCGAGCCGCCTCCGGAGATGCTCGACGTGGACGCGACGCTCACCACGGGCCTGGCCACGCTCTCCATCACGCTCGAGGACGGCCTGGCGCTCAAGGAGCTGCTGTCGCGCGGCTCGCTGACCGGCGCCATGACGCGCGCGCCCGTGCCCCTGCGCGACGCCTCGCTGGACAACACCATCGTCGCCCACGAGTGGGGGCACATCCTGTCCCGCCGCCTGACGCTCTGCGCGGAGCCGCAGTGCCGGGCCATGGGCGAGGGCTGGAGCGACTTCCTGGCCCTGCTCATGATGGTGCGGGAGACGGACGCGCCCCAGGGCACGTACGCGGTGGGCGCCCATGCGGCGCAGGCCTTCGGCCAGAGCACGTACTTCGGGGTGCGTCGCACGCCCTACTCCACGAACCTCGACCTCAACGGGCTGCGGCTGCGCCACATCGCCAACGACGCGGGCCTGCCCGACCAGGACTATCTGCGCGACAACGGCCTGGAGAACGCGCAGATGCACAACGCGGGCGAGGTCTGGGCCACCCTGCTCTTCGAGGCCTACCAGGCGCTGCTCGACGAGGGGCGCAAGAACGCCCGCCCCTTCGCGGAGACGCGGCGTCGCATGGCGGACTACGTCGTGGACGCGCTGCAGCTCGCGCCCGCGGACGCCACCTTCACCGAGCAGCGGGACGCGCTGCTGATGGCGGCCCGGGCCCGTGGGCGGCGGGACGACCTGGAGGCGATGGCCCGGGCCTTCGCGCGACGGGGCGCTGGCACGTGCGCGGTCTCCCCGCCCCGGGACTCCACCGAGCACAACGCGGTGGTGGAGGACGGCGAGGCCCACTCGGACCTCCGGTTGGCGGCCGTGCGCATCGTGGACGGGCGGCGCTCGTGCGACGCGGACGGCGTGCTCGACGCCTCGGAAGAGGGGCTCGTTCGCGTGGAGGTCCAGAACCACGGGCCCCTCCCCGCGCAGCGCGCGACGGTGCGGGTGGTCAGCGACGACGCGCTGCTGACGTTCCCCCGGGGGGCCTCCTTCACCGTGGCCGAGGTCGCGGCCTTCGGCACGGGCGTGGTCGAGGTCCCCATCGCGCTCGCCGCGTCGCTGTCGTCGGCGCGAAGCGCCAGCTACCGCGTCACCCTGGAGAGCAGCGAGGCGTGTCAGCGAAGCGTCGAGCAGGCCCACTCCGTGCTGCTCCACTATGACCTGGCGCCCGCCATGACGGACACGGTCGAGGGCCTGCGCACGACGTGGACCTCCACCGTGCTGGGCGGCACCGAGGAGCAGCGCTGGCGCGTCGTCCCCTCACCGCTCGACGCCCGGGACCAGGTCTGGTTCGCGCCGGACGTCTACGAGTTCTCCGACACGGCGCTGCAGACGCCCGTGCTGAGCATCCCCTCGGGGAACACGTTCGTCCTGTCGTTCGACCATCGGCATGGGTTCGACTTCCGGCACAACCCGGGGCCGAACACCTTCGACTACTGGAACGGCGGCGTCATCGAGCTCACCGAGGTGGTGGCGAACCAGCCGGACGACTGGAAGGACGTCACCGCCTGGGTGACGCCGGGCTACACCGGCACGCTCGACACCCGGACCGGGAACAGTCTGGGTGGCCGTCCCGCCTACGCCGCGAGGAACCCGCGCTGGCCGCAGCGGGAGCGCGTCACGCTGGACTTCGGCACCGCGCTGCAGGGCAAGACGGTGAAGCTGCGCTTCCGCGCGGCCTCGTCGCTCGTCTTCCGGGCCCACGGCTGGGAGGTCGACAACATCACCGTGCAGGGCACGGCCACGCCCCCCTTCCTCGAGCGCGTCGCGGAGTCCACCGCCCCCTGCCGTCCGCTCGCCGAGGCGGGCGTGGACCAGCGCGTGATTGCCGACGCCACGGTGACACTCGATGGCTCGGGCAGCTCGGACCGGGGCTCGGTGCCGCTCGCGTTCTCCTGGCGGCAGGTGGGCGGCGCCGCCGTGGCGCTGCGCGACGCGGACACGGCGGCCCCCAGCTTCACCGCCCCGGACGTGGGACCGGAGCAGGAGCTCCAGCTCGACTTCGAGCTGACCGTCCGCGTGGCCGATGTCGCCGCCACGGACAGGGTGACCGTCACCGTGAGGCCCAAGCCGACGGACCCGGACGCGGGCACCCCGGACGCGGGCACCCCGGACGCGGGCACGCCAGATGCCGGTCCTCCCCCACCCGACGCGGGTGAGGAGCCGGATGGGGGCACCCCCTTCGAGCCGCCCCAGCGCCCCGGGATGCACAGCTGCGCCTCGGCGGGAGGGGGCGCGCCCCTGGGCCTCGTGGGCGCGCTGATGCTCCTCGCGGCCCGTCGCCGACGGCCGGCCTGAGGCCCCGCTTCCCGAAGCAGCCGAGCAGCCGAGCGCGGGATTTCCCGAGCCGTCGATTGGGCAGGGGCGGGGGTGTCCACTACACTCGCGCCCGCCCCATGCGATTCTCCCCCCTCTGTGCCCTGGCCGCCCTGCTGGCGGTGACCTCCTCGGAGGCCGCTGTCCGGTATGAAATCAAGAACCGCCGCATCGAACCGCGCCAGACGCTGGCGGGCGCGCTGCACGAGGCGCAGTTGCCGGACGCGCAGGTGACGGCCGTCATCTCCGCGCTCGAGGGCGTGTTCGACTTCCGCCGCTCCCGCGTGGGGGACCAGTTCCGCATCGTCCTGCGCGACGGGGAGCTGGACTTCTTCGACTACCGCCAGAGCCTCGTGGACGAGTGGCAGGTGCGCCGCGACGGCGAGAAGTTCGTCGGCAGCAAGCGCGCGATTGAGGTGGAGAAGCAGGTGTCGGTGGTGTCGCTCGAAATCCAGACGTCGCTCTACGAGGCGGCGGTGGACTCGGGCGAGGACCCGGCCATCGGCATGGTGCTGGCGGACGTGTTCGCGTGGGACATCGACTTCTACCGCGACGTGCGCAAGGGCGACACGGCCCGCGCGCTGGTGGAGAAGTTCGTCTCCAAGGGCCGCGTGCTGCGCTACGGCGAGGTGCTCGCCGCGCAGTACCAGGGGGGCCTGGTCGGCCCCAAGAAGGTCTACCGGTACGTGCTGCCGGACGGCCAGCCCAACTACTTCCAGGAGGACGGCGCCAGCGCGAAGAAGACCTTCCTCAAGAGCCCGCTGAAGTACGCGCATGTCACCAGCAAGTTCGGCTCGCGCTTCCACCCGGTGCTCCAGTACCTGAAGAACCACAACGGCGTGGACTACGGCACGCCCATCGGCACGCCGGTGTGGGCGGTGGCGGACGGCACCGTGACGCAGGCCGGGTGGGCCGGCGCCGCGGGCAACATGGTGGTGCTGCGCCACGCCAACGGCTTCGAGACCCAGTACATGCACCTGTCCAAGCTGGGCGAGGGCGTGCGCGTGGGGGCCCGCGTCAGCCAGAAGCAGGTCATCGCCTACTCGGGCAACACCGGCCGCTCCACCGGGCCGCACCTGCACTTCGGCATGAAGCGCGGCGGCAGCTACACCAACCCGCTCAACCAGCAGTTCCCCCGCGCGGACCCGCTGCCCAAGCAGCTGCTCCCGGACTTCCTCGCCAAGGCGCAGGAGCTGGCCTCGCAGATGGAGGCCGTCTCCGTGGCCGCCGTCGCGGGGCAGGCCCCGGCCGCGCCCTGAGGCGGTACCGGCGGGCTACGACTCCCAGGTGATGTCGTAGTCCGCCGCGAAGTAGCCGTGGGGCGTGCCCACGACGCGGCCGTTGCACTGGATGGCCTTGAGGGCCTCCTGCAGCACGCCCTCGTGGAACTGCACCGGCTGCATGTCGCCCTGGAAGGACAGGCGCACGTGGCGCTCGTGCAACACGCTGTATTCCCGGCGCCCGTAGCTGACCAGGGTGGAGTAGGCCGTGGGCGCGTTGGACAACAGGCGCTTGGGGTCCCCCTTGCCAATCAGCCGCGTGAGCGTCTGGCCCACCGTGGAGGAGAAGAACCCGGTGACGGCCGCGGCGCCGCACGCGCGCACCGCGTCCTCCTGCGTGGGGTAGCGCCCCGCCCGCTCCAGCGCCTCCGACGTGGCGTACAGCAACCGGATGGCGTCCACCGCGGAGTAGGAGAAGAAGTCCACCGGTGAGCGCTTGAAGAGCGGCTCGCGCAGGCGCGCGGCGGAGTCCGGGCCCAGCTGCCGCTCGGCGAGCATCAACACCGCGTTGAAGATGAGGCCGCGGACCGTGTCTTCCGGCCGCACCAGCGCCAGGCGCTGGTCCAAGTCATTCTTCGGGAAGGCCATGAGCGTTGATTTCTACATCAAACGGCGCCCCGGAGGGCGGCCCTTCCACGAGGGCCGTGTGGGAAAGCGAGCGGATGGGCGCGCGTGTCACATCGTCCCTGGACGTCCCAGGTCCTTGCCAGGGAGCATCCTCCCCCTCCCTGGCTCCGCGCTTTCCGCATGTGCCGGGCCTTCCGGCTGCGCTACCCTGACGGCCCTCTGCGTTCGTTGCATCCCACTCGACGACACACCTCGGATGGAGACCTCTCGCGACATGGCCTCTCCCGCCTCTTCCTCCTCGCAGCGCCCCGCCGCCCCGTCCACGTCCACGGCGGACGATGGGGGCCGCACCGGGCGCGACGCTTCGTCCATGCGCCGCTCGTTCCTGGACCACGTGCGCTACTCGCGCGGGAAGAACTACGAGACGTCCACCGCGCATGACCGCTTCATGGCGCTGTCGCTGGCGGTGCGTGACAGGCTGGCGGACCGCTGGGTGCGCACGGCCCGCACGTACTACGAGAAGGACGCCAAGCGCGCCTACTACCTGTCCGCGGAGTACCTGCTGGGTCGGGCGCTGGGCAACAACCTGCTGAACCTGGGCATGCACGACGCGGCCGCCGAGGCCATGCGGGAGGTGGGGGTGGACCTCACCAACCTGCTGGAGATGGAGCCGGACGCGGGCCTGGGCAACGGCGGCCTGGGGCGGCTGGCGGCGTGCTTCCTGGACTCGCTGGCGACGCTCGGCTACCCCGGCATGGGGTACGGCATCCGCTACGAGTTCGGCATCTTCACGCAGGACATCGTGGACGGCTACCAGGTGGAGCGCGCCGACGAGTGGCTGAAGTTCGGCAACCCGTGGGAAATCGTGCGGCCGGAGAAGGCGGTGCCGGTGCGCTTCTTCGGGCGCGTGGAGCACCACCAGGGGCCGGACGGCAAGCCGGTGGCGCGCTGGGTGGGCGGCAAGACGGTGGTGGGCGTGCCGTACGACACGCCCATCGCGGGCTACCACAACGACACGGTGAACACGCTGCGACTGTGGCAGGCGCGGGCGTCCGAGGAGTTCGACCTGCTGCTCTTCAACGCGGGCGACTACGAGCGCTCCGTGGTGGAGAAGAACGACTCGGAGGTCATCTCCAAGGTCCTCTACCCCAACGACGCGTTCCAGGCGGGCAAGGAGCTGCGGCTCAAGCAGCAGTACTTCTTCGTCGCGTGCTCCATCGCGGACATCGTCCGGCGCTACCTGAAGAACCACACCGACTTCAGGGACTTCCCGAAGAAGGCGGCCATCCAGCTCAACGACACGCACCCGGCCATCGGCGTGGCGGAGCTGATGCGCGTGCTGGTGGACGAGAAGCGGCTGGGCTGGGAGGAGGCCTGGTCGATTACGCAGGCGGTGTTCGGCTACACCAACCACACGCTGCTGGCGGAGGCGATGGAGAAGTGGCCGGCGACGCTGTTCGAGCGGCTGCTGCCGCGCCACCTGGAGCTCATCTACGAAATCAACCAGCGCTTCCTGCGCCAGGTGCAGATCCGCTACCCCTATGACCAGGAGAAGCTGCGGCGGATGAGCCTGGTGGAGGAGGGGCCGGAGAAGAAGATTCGCATGGCCCACCTGGCGGTGGTGGGCAGCCACAGCATCAACGGCGTGGCGGCGCTGCACACCGACCTCCTGCGCCGGGACGTGCTGCCGGACTTCGCGGCGATGTACCCGGAGCGCTTCAACAACAAGACCAACGGCGTGACGCCGCGCCGGTGGCTGGCGTGGTGCAACCCGCGGCTGTCCAAGCTGATTACGTCCCGCATCGGCGAGGGCTGGGCCACCAACCTGGACAAGCTGCGCGAGCTGGAGCCGCACGCGGAGGACCCCGCGTTCCGCAAGGCGTTCCGCGAGGTGAAGCGCGCCAACAAGGAGGACCTGTCCAGGCACATCCAGGACCTCCGCTCGGTGCGGCTCAACCCGGAGGCCATCTTCGACGTGCAGATCAAGCGCCTGCACGAGTACAAGCGCCAGCTGTTGGACGCGGTGCACATCGTCGCGCTGTGGATGCGGGCGCGCAGGGACCCGGGCACCATCATCCACCCGCGCGCGTTCCTGTTCGGCGCCAAGGCGGCGCCGGGCTACCACCTGGCCAAGCTGACCATCCGGCTCATCAACGGCATCGCGGAGGTGGTCAACAGCGACGCGGGCACGACGGGGCTGCAGGTCGTCTTCGCGCCCAACTACCGGGTGAGCCTGGCCGAGCGCATCATCCCGGCCGCGGACGTGTCCGAGCAGATTTCGACGGCGGGCATGGAGGCGTCCGGCACGGGCAACATGAAGCTGATGCTCAACGGCGCGCTGACGCTGGGCACGCTGGACGGCGCCAACGTGGAGATTCGCGAGGCGGTGGGCGACGAGAACTTCTTCCTCTTCGGCCTCACCGCGGACGAGGTCATCGCCAGGAAGCGCGCCGGCTACCGGCCGCGCGACGAGTACGAGAAGAACCTGGAGCTGCGCGAGGCGCTGGACCTCATCTCCACCGGCTTCTTCTCCCCGGAGGACCGCGGCCTCTACAAGCCCCTGGTGGACAGCCTCCTGGAGGAGGACCGCTACCTGGTGCTGGCGGACTTCGCGTCCTACGCGGCCAAGCAGGACGAGGTGGTGCGCGCCTACCAGGACGCGGACACCTGGGCGCGCAAGTGCATCATCAACGTCGCCCGCGCCGGCATCTTCTCCTCCGACCGCACCATCAAGCAGTACGCGGAAGAGATCTGGCGCATCCAGCAGACCCCCGTCGAGCCGTAGTCTTTCGGGTCCGCCCCGCCCCGTCGCTCGAGTGACGGGACGGGGCCCCGCGCTCCCCCTCCATCCTGAGAGGGGTGAGCGGGACGGTCCCGGCGTCGACACGGCGCGACAGAAGTCAACGCACCAGGACGACGCGTCGCGCAATCACAGACAACGCAGTGCACCACAGAACGTCCGTCTCGTCCGGCGGGGCTGACGCGGCGCGATGTATTGACTCGCGAATCAACCCTGGTGCACTGATACGCCCGGAGTTCGGGACTCGCCTGGTCGTGGGGAAGGTCTGGGCCGTACCGGTGGGGGCCTTCGCAGTGTCCGAAGGCTGGCGTCCCGGTTCCGGGTCCGACGTGCATCGGTTGCAGCAGGCAATCCTCACCAGCAAGGAGTCCCCATGAAGCAACAGCCGCCGCTGTTCCTGGCAGTCCTGGCCGTGGGTGTACTGGGCGTGGCCGCACCGGCCCTCGCCGCGGAGAAGACGACGTACCCCGTGGTGTTCGCGCACGGGCTGGGCGGGTTCGACGACATCCTCGGGTACGACTACTGGGGTGACGACTACGGCGTGTTCGTGGGCGACCCGTGCGACGAGTTCCTGGAGGTGAGCTGCAACGGGGACCTGAACAGCAAGCAGAAGGCGTTCGCCGCCGCGGTGCAGCCGCTGCAGAGCTCCGACGTGCGCGGGCTGGACCTGGCCAACGACGTGGAGGGCTACCTGGCCTCCTCGGGCTCGGCGTACGTGAATCTGGTGGGGCACTCGCAGGGCGGCATCGACGCGCGCAAGGCGGCGAAGGTGCTGCGCGAGCGCAAGGGCTACACGGTGGTGAAGGCGCTGGTGAGCGTGTCCTCGCCGCACCGTGGCTCGCCGGTGGCGAAGTACATCCTCGATTTGGGCCCCGGCATCACCAGCGTGCTGGACGCGCTGTTCCGCATCTACGGTGACGTCGTCTACGGGCCGGGCAATGACGGCTACGCGGCGGTCAAGGCGCTCATCTACAACGACGCGGACGCGAGCGACGGCAAGACGACGGGCGCCAAGGCCTTCAACGTGGCCAACCCCATCAACGCCTCGTACGCGGCGCACTACGCCTCGCTGGTGACGGCGCAGAGCGGCCTGAGCGTCAACCCGGCGCTGTGGCTGGTGCGGCAGTTCTTCTTCGACATCGACGGGGACGGCGCGTGCGCGGACGACTGCGACAACGACGGCGCCGCGGGCAGGGGTGACGGCATCCGCAACGAGCAGGATGACGACGGCCTGGTCGGCATCAACTCGCAGCAGATGGGCTACCGCCTGCGCTACACGGAGCGCCTGGGCGCGGACCTGGTCGCGCAGGACTCGGCGCTGGGCTACGTCAGCAACATCAACGCCCCCAGCGCGCTCCAGCAGACCTCCATGTCCAGCGTCATCAACCAGGACCACGTGGACGTCATCGGCATCGGCCCCGACACGTTCAGCGAGATGGAGTTCTACGCGGCCATCATCGACTACATCGCCAAGGTCGACTGACGCGCCGCACACCGGGAGGCCGCGGTGCAGGGCCTCCCGGTTCCCCACGCCCTGCCCGGAGACATGGCCATGCGACGGAGCTTGAAGGTCTTGCTGGTGGGCGCGGGGGTGCTGCTCCTCGCGGGGCTCGGGGTGACGCTCCTGCGGGAGGACGCGCCGGAGGTGACGCCCGTGCAGCCGCCGGGTGTGCCCGTAGCGGCCGTGGCGCCGACGGTGCCGGGCGGCGCGGTGCCCCCTGTGACGACGAGCGGCGCGCGGCCCTCCCCTGCCCCGGTCCCGGAGCCCACGGACACGGAGCTGGAGGAGCTGGCCGCGTCGCTCAAGGGGCGCTACGGGAAGAACCTGAGCGAGCCGCACGCGCAGATACGCCTCGTCGAGGACCTGATGCGCTTCTTCCAGCAGCGCTATCCGGACCGCTGGCGGGAGGAGCTGCTGGCCTTCCTGAAGGCGCACTTCCCGGAGCACTACGACACGCTGGCGGCGATGCTGCGCAACCGCGAGGACTACGAGAAGTGGGTCCGCGACAATGACCACTACCTCAAGGGCTTGAGCGAGCAGGAGCGACGGGCGGCCATCCGCGACGCGCGCAACCGGCTGTTCGGCAAGGACGTGGCGGACCGCATCTGGGCGGCGGAGCTGAAGAACCAGGCCATCGGCGACACGCTGCGCTCGCTCGACTCGCTCCAGGGCAAGAGCGTGGAGGAGAAGCTCTCCACCTTCAAGCAGCGGCTCCAGGAGGTGCACGGGGAGCAGCTCGGGGCCGTGCTCGAGCGGCACCAGCAGGAGCTGATGAACCGCTTCCTCGACGTGTCCTCGGTGCAGACCGATCTGGGCGCCATGTCCGCGGAGGAGCGCTCGCGAAACCTGCGCGCCATCCGCCGGGAGCTGGGGTTGGACGAAGAGGCGTTGAAGCGTTGGGACACGCTGGACCAGAGTCGTGATGCGCGGTGGGACGCGGGCCTGAAGTACATGGCGGAGCGTCAGACGCTCGCGAAGGAGCTCTCCGGTGAGGAGCTGGAGGCGCGCCTCGTCGAAATCCGCGCGCGCTACTTCGGCGCCGAGGCGGAGAGCATCGGCCAGGAGGAGGCCAGCGGCTTCTTCCGCTTCGAGCGCCCGCGTCGGTGGGGACGCAACTGAGGGTCAGAGCGGAGTCTCGCCACCGACGCCCGCCACGGGGGGCTCGACGGGCAGGGGCAGCAGCTTGGGAGACAGGCGGCGGCGCTGCTTGAAGCGTCGCCACTCCTCCGGGAGCGACGACACGGCCTTCGACCGGGCCCCCACGCCGCCCGGCTGCGCGGATTCCCAGGCGCGGGTGATGGGGTCCTCGCTCTCCGGCATGACGCGCGCCACGAGGGGCTCTCCGTGCCGCTCCCGGAGCAGGTCGAAGGCAAGCAGCGCCCACCGTGACGGCCCGGAGTCCAGCAGCACCGTCTCCAGGGCCCGTGCCGCCGCGGCATCCACCTCCGCGCTCGCATGGCCGCGCAGGGGCAACAGCAACATCGGCAACGAGCGGTCCAGGGGCGGATGCGTCACGAAACCTCGCGCCAGCGCCTCGCGCTGCTCCGGGGACAGCCGCACGGACTTGTCGACTCCGCCGACATAGAAGTCCCGCATCACGTCGCCCGTGGGCACCAGCCGGAACAGGCCGTCCCAGCGTGTCGCCGGGTGGCTCGCCGCGAGCACCTCCCAGTCCACGGGCGCCGAGGCCAGCGCCTGCTCGTCCTCGCGATACGGGACGCGGGGGCTCGCCTGCTTCTGGGCCTTCACCGCGAGCTCCACGACGCGCCGGTAGGCCTGGGCCTCATCGTTGTTCGTCGGGTAGCGCGTCCCGTACGACAACCCCACGGTCGACCACGTGCCGTTCCAGCGCGTCAGGAACGCGACGACGAGCAGGCCCTGCTCATAACGCGGGGGCGCGGGGCAACTGGTGAAAGGCAAGTAGGCCACCTCCACCCGCTCATCAGGATGGGCGGTGCCCTTCCAGACCTCCCGCACCCGCAGTCGCGCGACGCCCTCTTCGAAGCCACTGAGCTTGTACTCGTCGTAGTCCTTGAAGGCCCGCGTCGTCACCGCCTCGACCTCCGCCCACACGATGAGCTCCGCCTCCAGCGTCAGCTCCCAGAGCGTCATCGGGGCGATGGGATAGGCCTCCGCGCGGGTCCCGCTCAGGGCGAGCAGCAGCCCGAGCAACAGCGTTCCGATTCGCACCCTGGAATGACGACTGGACTCCTCACGCATGGCACGCCCTCCGCACGAGATGAAGGAAGTGTGCGCCCACGTGGGGACGTGGAGCATCCGCCCGTCCTCACGCCTCCGTCATGCTTCCATCACGGAGCTGGGCGTCAGCGGTAGTGCGTGGCAATCCAGTCGCCGTCGATGCACTGGATGGAGATGTCCAGGTCGTACACGGCCCGCAGGATGTCGGGTCGCATGATGTCCTGGGGGCGTCCCTGGAAGGCCACCTTGCCGTCGCGCATGGCGATGAGGTGGTCCGAGTAGCAGGACGCGAAGTTCAAGTCGTGCAGCACCATGACGATGCTCTTCTTCAGCGAGTCCACCGCGGTGCGCAGCTGCTTCATCATCGCCACCGAGTGCTTCAAGTCCAGGCCGTTGAGCGGCTCGTCCAGCAGCACATGGTCCGTGTCCTGACACAACACCATGGCCACGAAGGCACGCTGGCGCTGGCCTCCGGACAGCTCGTCCAGAAACCGCTCGGAGAGCGTCTCCAGGCCCATGTGCTGGATGGCCCGCTCCACGTGCTCGCGGTCCACCACCGTGGGCCGCCCCTTCGAGTGTGGATAGCGGCCGAACGTCACCAGCTCCCGCACCGTGAGCCGCGACGTCAGGTGATTGTCCTGGCGCAGGATGGCCAGCTTCCGGGCGAGCACGTCCCCCGGCGTGGTGCGCACATCCAGCCCGTCCACCAGCACCACGCCCGAGGACAGGGGCATCACCCGGCTGATCATCGACAGCAGCGTGGACTTGCCCGCGCCGTTGGGCCCGATGATGGAGGTGATTCCGCCCACGGGCAGCGTCAGCGTGACGTCGTCGACCACGAGCGAGCCGCCGTAGCGCTTGGTGACGTTCCTGGCCTCAATCATACCGGCGCCCTCCTCATCAGCATCCCGATGAACACCAGCCCGCCCACGAAGTCGATGATGACGCGGGGGCTGGTGTTGAACGCGAAGACCTGCTCCAGGACGAACTGCCCCGCGACCAGACACACCCCCGCGATGAGCGCCGCGGCGGGCAGCACCAGCGCGTGACGGTACGTGCGCACCAGCGTGTGGGCCAGGTTGGAGACCAGCAGGCCGAAGAACGTGACGGGCCCCACCAGCGCGCTCGACACCGACACCAGGATGGCCACCAGCACCAGGATGATGGCCGCCGTGCGCTGGTGGTCCACGCCCAGGTTGATGGCCGTCTCCCGCCCCAGCACCAGCACGTCGAACGTCTTGAGCATCCGCAAGCCCACCACGGACACGCCCAGCGTCAGCGCGAAGGCGACGACGAGCAGCTCCTGGTCCGGGTTGTTGAAGCTCGCGAAGAAGCGGTCCTGGAGGAAGATGAACTCGTTGGGGTCGATGAGCCGCTGCAGGAAGGACGCGAGGCTGCGGAAGAGCACGCCCAGCACCACGCCCGTCAGCAGCACCAGGTGCAGGCTGCGCCCTCCCCCACCGAAGAGCCCCCAGAACAGGACGGCCGAGAAGGCCACCATGATGAGGACCTCCACGCCGAACCGCAGCCTCGGGTCCAGGCTCGACGCCTTGCCCGAGCCCAGGAAGTAGAGCAGGCACGTCTGGATGAAGACGTAGAGGTTGTCGAACCCGAGGATGGCGGGCGTCAGCACCCGGTTGCCCGACACCGTCTGGAACAGCACCGTGGAGACCGCGATGGCGTAGCCCACCAGCAGCGCCGTCGCCAGCTTGCGCCCGCGAAAGGGCAGCACGAAGTCCCACTGGCCGCTCGCGCCGAAGAGCAGGAACAGCACGGCCACGCCCACCATCACCCCGCCCAGGATGAACAGCGTGCGCTCCGGGCGCCGCTCCACCATCAGGCTCTCAACCGACACGGGCGTCCCGCCTCAACAGCACGGAGAGGAAGAGCACGCTGCCCAGCACCCCCGCGATGGTGGCCCCCGGGATTTCATACGGGAAGCGCACCACCCGGCCGAGGATGTCGCACAGGAGCACGAAGCCCGCGCCTCCCACCGCCACCCAGGGAATCGCCTTCCGCGCGTTGTCCCCCGTGAACATGCTGACCAGGTTGGGGACCAGCAGGCCCAGGAACGGCACCATGCCCACCGTGACGACCACCATGGCGGTGACGAGTGAGACGATGAGCAGCCCCAGCCCCATGATGCGCGTGTAGTTCATCCCCAGGTTGGTGGTGAACGACTCGCCCATGCCCGCGACGGTGAAGCGGTCCGCCGCGACATACGCGCAGCACGTCAGCCCCAAGGTCAGCCAGAGCAATTCGTAGCGCCCGCGCAGGATGGTGGAGAAGTCTCCCGTCTTCCACGCGTTGACCGACTGGAGCAGGTCCAGCCGGTACGCATAGAAGGTCGTGACGGAGTCGAAGACGCTGCCCAGCACCAGCCCCACCAGCGGGACGATGAGCACCGAGCGCAGCGGAATCCGGCGCAGGATGAGCAGGAACAGCGCGGTGCCCCCCATCGCGAACAGGGCCGCCACCAGCATCTTGCCCACCACGGGGAGCTGCGGCGCCAGGACGGCGGCGACCATCAACCCCAGGCTGGCGGACTCGGCGGAGCCCGCGGTGGAGGGCTCCACGAAGCGGTTGCGCACGAGCATCTGCAACAGCAGCCCCGCCACGCCCAGCGACGTGCCCACCAGCATCACCGCCAGGAGCCGGGGGATGCGGCTGATGACCAGCAGTTGGAGCGCCTGTTCATCGGGGCTCGGCGTCACGAGCGCATGCCACGACACGTCGCCGACGCCGATGAGCAGACTGCCCAGCGCCAGGAGGAGGATGACGAGGCCGGCGACGAAGAAGCGCATCAGGGAGCGGGCGTGGCGTACGCCTGGGCCACCTGGTCTCGCAGCAGGCCCACCGCCTGGATGCCACCGCCGATGAGGTATGCGTTGAGCGGGTCCAGGTAGACGACCTGCCCCTTCGTCCACGCCGTCGTCTGGCGCACCAGCTCGTTGTCGAGCACCTGCTTCGCCCCGCCCTGCTGCCCCATGCTCGCGTCGCGGTCGATGACGAAGAGCCAGTCCGGATTCTTCTCGCGGATGAACTCCGAGCCGATGGCCTCGCCGTGCAGCGACGCCTTGAGCCCGTCCGCGGCCACGGGCACGCCGAAGTCCTCGTGCACCACGCCGAAGCGCGAGCCCGGCCCATAGGCGCTGATGCGTCCACCGGTGACGAGCACCACCAGGCCCTTGCCCCGGCTGGCCGTCGTCTCCTTCAGCTTCGCGAGCGACTGGCGCAGGCCATCCACCAGCTCGCGCGCCTTCTCCTCCTTGCCGAAGATGCGCGCGAGCAGTTCGGTGTTGGCGACCACGGTGTCGATGTAGCGCGCGCCGCCCATGGGCACGTCCACCGTGGGGGCGATGCGCGACAGGCTGTCGTACTTCGCGCTGGAGCGGCCGCCGGTGATGATGAGCTCCGGGCGCACGGCGTTGATGGCCTCGTAGTTCGGTTCGAACAGCGTGCCGATGCGCGGGTACTTCGCGTCCGCGAATGGGGCCAGGTGCAGCGGGAACTGGTCCCCCGCCACGCCCACCACCGCGTCCACGCCCAGCGCCTGGAGGATGTCCAGGGCTGCCAGGTCGAACACCACCACCCGCCGCGGATTCAAGGGGACCACCGACTCCCCTCGCGCGTGCTGGACGGTGACGGTGGCCGCCTTCGCGCCGGACGCGGGCTCCACCGCCGGCGCCGTGACGACCTCCGCCGAGGGCTGCTGGAGCTTCACCACCACGCCGATGACGGCCAGCAAGGCGACGACACCGAGAATCGCGAAGGGAAGGAACGAACGCTTGTCAGAAGTGCTCACGGTTTCATCCAGCCGGTGCGCTCGCATGCGAACGCAAGAGGTCGCTCGGGAAGCGCGGCCCCACATACCAGCCTGGGCGTGAAGTCGCACTATTTGATTGTGCGACTCATTATCATTATCGAACGTAATGCGTCAAACGAAGCTCCGGCGAGGGGGGCGTGCGCGGAAACGAGAATGGGGTGCCCCATCAGCGGAGCACCCCACCCGTCAGCCCGGCGTCACGCTCACGCGGCCTTGTTCAGCCAGGCCTCGTAGGCGGTGTAGTCGTAGTCGCGGCCCAGGAAGGCGTGGACCAGCCGGGCCGCGTCGTCGGAGCCACCCGGCTCCAGCACCGCGCGGCGGTAGGCCTTCGCGGGCTCCGGAGACAGCAGGCCCTGCTTCTGGAACACCGTGAACAGGTCCTTCGCGATGACCAGCGACCACATATACGTGTAGTAGTTCGACGAGTACCCCTCCAGGTGCCCGAAGGACAGGTGGAAGTACGTCCCCTCCACGTAGGGGAACGGCGTGTACTTGCCCTGCAGCTCGCGCACGAGCGCCGTGGCGTCCAGGCCCTTCGGCTCCCGCCGGTAAATCTCCAGGCTGAGCGCCGCGTAGAACATCTGCTGGCGCACCCACAGGCCCTTGCCGAACTCCTCCGCGCGGCGCATCCGCGTCACCAGCTCCGCGGGCAGCGGCTCGCCCGTCTGATAGTGCTTCGCGAAGGTCTGCAGGCTCGGCGCGTCGCGCGCCCACTCCTCCAGCATCTGCGACGGCGCCTCCACGAAGTCCCACTCCGTGCGCACGCCCGACACGCCGGCCCAGCGCGTGTGGCCACCGAAGATGTGGTGCAAGAGGTGGCCGAACTCGTGGAGGAACGTCTCCACGTCGTCATGCTGGAGCAGCGCGGGCTCGGCGCCGGGCTTGGGGAAGTTGCACATCAGCACGCCCTCGGGCAGCCGGCGTCCGGCCTTGCCGCTGGTGAGGGTGAACTGGGCCGCGTGCTTGTACTTGTCCGCGCGCGGGTGCATGTCCAGGTAGAAGCGCCCCTTGACGGCGCCGTCCTCCAGCACGTCGTAGGCCTCCACGTCCGGGTGCCACACCGTGGCGTCGGTGATGCGCCGGTAGGTGACGCCGAACATCTTCGCCGTCAAATCCAACATGCCCTGCTTCACGCGCGAGTACTCGAAGTACGGACGCACCGCCTGCGAGTCGAACGCGTACTGCTCCGCCTTGATGCGGTCCTCCAGGTAGGCCTGGTCCCACGGGTCCACGCGCGCCGCGTCCGGCACGTCGCGGCGCTTGCGCTCGAGCAGCAGCGCGTAGTCCCGCTGCATCCGCGCGCCGGACGCCTGGGAAATCCGCTCGATGAAGTCCGCGGCGGCCTGCTCGTCGCGAATCATCTTGTCCTCGGTCGCGAAGGCCGCCCAGTTGCGGAAGCCCAGGAGCGTCGCCAGCTCGTGGCGGCGGGCCACCATGCGCTCGAGCACGTCGGTGTTGCTCGGGTGGCCGCGCAGCCGGAAGGCGCGCCACATCTGCTCGCGGGCCTTGGCGTCGCGCGAGTACGTCATGAACGGGATGATGTCCGGGTAGTCGGTGGTGATGACCACCTGTCCGTCGGCGCCCGGCGGATGCGCGCGGACGTAGTCTTCCGGCAGGCCGTCCAGCGCCGCGGGCGGCAGGGACACGGTGCGCGTGTCCTGGAGCATGTTGCGGCTGAACTCCTGGCCAATCTTCACCAGCTCGTCGTTGAGCGCCTTCACGCGCGCGCGGGTGGCGTCGTCGCGGTCCACGCCGGAGCGGCGGAAGTCGCGCAGCACCTTCTCCACCCACTTGCGCGTCTGCGCGTCCTGGCCGGACACATCCAGCGAGGCGAGGACGTCATAGACGCCCCGGTCCATGCGGATGTCGGTGGCGAGCGTCTCCAGCTCCTGCTCCGCGGCCTCGGCGGCGTCGCGCATGGCGGCCTCCGGGTGAGAGTGCCGGGCGACGCTCGCGCGGGCAGCCGCGTCGTCGAGCGAGGCCATGGCCTCGTCGTAGAGCTCCAGCACCTGGACCACGTCGTAGGGGGCCTTGAGGCCCTTGAGGCGGGCGATGCCGGCGCGCGTGGCCTCCATGGCGGCCTCTCCGGAGCGCCGGAACTCGGCGGGCGGACAGGTGATGAGGCGGACAGCGTCGGTGACGGGCGTTTCAGACACGGGCTGCTCTCCTGAGCGTGCTGACGGGTTTCACCCACGCTCCTCGCGTTCTTCCGAGGAGCGACGGAAGGATGCGGGGCAAAGGTAATCCGCCCGCCGCTCACGAGCAGCAGCCTTTCACGGCCGGACGGCACGCTGGCCGACAGTGGGCCGCCCCCACCCCACCCCGGGAGGGCACGTGGGCCCTCCCCGGCTGTCGGCTGGACTACCGACGAGGGGGCGTCCGGACCGGCAGCGCCGGAGACGGCGGGGCGTCCAGCACGTTCACCTCCTGGGACGCGGTCAGCGCCGGGTCCTCGGTGTCCTCGGCCAGGACGGTCATGGTGTCCGACTCGGAGAACGTCACGCTGAAGACGTGCACGCCCGCGCTGGCCTCGGTGAAGGTGAAGGGGGCCGGGAGGGTGGCCCCCGGGTCCTGGGCCACTCGCACCTCCACGGTGCCCCGGTAGCCCGAGGCCGGGTTCTCGTACGCATCCTGGAGCGTCACCGTGACGTCGACCGGCTGACCTACCGTGGGCATCGGTGTCGCGACCGACAGGAGCATCGACACCGCCGGCCCTGGCGTCACCTCCGCCTGGACCTCGACCGACAGCCCGCCCCCCGCCTCCGACACGGTGAGGGTGTGCGTGCCCGTGCTCTTCAGGGCCGCGGTGAAGGTGAGCTGCCCCGCGTTCGGGGCCGCGAAGTCGAGCGTCAAGGGGAACTCAGCCTGCGCATCACTCGACTCGAGCTCCACGATGCCCATGTAGTCGGTGACGACGTTGTCGAACGCATCCCTCATGCTGAGGGTGAGCACGTGCTCGGAGCCCGCCTCCACCTCGGCGGGGAGCCCCTCGAGCGTCAAGTGGTGGGGTACCCCGCTTGTGACCTGCGCCTCGACCGAGCCGGTGAGCTGCGACGGGCCCGTGGCCGTCACGCGCTGCAGGCCCGTGGTGACCAGCACCACCGGACTGCCGAAGACGTGCACGCCCTCGTCCTGTGTCGTGAAGGTGTGGCTCGCGGGGAGCACCGCGTCCGGGTCCGTGGAGGTGAGCGCCACGGCGCCCGTGAAGTTCCGCACGGGGTTGCCGAACGCGTCCACCACCGTCACCGTCACCGTGGACTCGTCTCCCGCGGCGACGGTGGAGGCGAGCCCCGTGAGCACCAGCTCGGCGGGCGCGGCCGCGTCGATGTCGAACTCCTCGCTCTGCACGGTCAGCCCGTTCGCGGTGGCGACGAAGCGGTACGTGCCCGCCTCCTCGAGGACCAGGTTCGTGAAGCGCGCCACGCCGGCCACCGCGGAGACCTGCACCGGCTCGAAGTCCGCGCCGCCGACGAGCGACAGCGTGACGGGCAGCGTGGACGCGGTGACGACGTCGCCCTGCGGATTCAGGAGGGAGACGACCACCTCCACCAGCGGCTGCCCCGCGGTGCCCGACGCGGGCTGCGGGGTGAAGGCCACCTGCGTCACGTCGTTGCTCTGCGTCTGGAAGGCCAGGCTGTTGGAGAGCGTGGTGTTGCCGCGGTTGTCCGTCACGCGCAGCGCCGCGTGGTAGGTCTGCTGCGGCGTCAGGTCCCCGATGGTCGCGGACTCGGCGGTTCCAGGCTCCGCGGGAGCCCCCACACCGCCCACGGGCGTGGCCCCGTCGAAGTCCGCGGCGGTGACGATGGGCGACATCGAGTAGCGCAGCGACTGCGCCGTGGCCCGGCCCAGGAGGCCATCGTCTCCGACGGCGGTCCACGTCAGCGTCACCGAGTCGGTGCCCGGCGTCCCGAGCGCGAGCGTGGGCTGCGCCGGCGGGAGGTCATCGATGATGGAGAGCGTCTGGCTCCGGGCCTGCGCGAGCCCGCTCGCCGTGGCGAGCAGGTGATGGTCGCCATCCGAGTCCACGCGCAGGCCGGTGAAGCGGGCCACGCCGTCCACCGGCGCCAGTTGGGTGACGCCCACGAGCGGGATGCCCTCCTCCAGCGCCAGCGTCACCTGGGGGGCGCCCACCAGCGCGACGTTGCCGTGGGCATCGTGGAGCTCCACCGTCACTTGCGACAGCTCGCCGCGCACGGAGGCCGCGGGAGGCGCGCGGGTGATGGCGAGCACCGACGCGGCGCCGGCCACCACGCCCACCGTCCGCCGCGTGCTGAGCACCGCCACGTCCACGTCGCGCACGGTGAGCTGGTGGCTGCCCGCGCGGTTCAGCGTGATGCCGGTGAAGGTGAAGCGGCCCATGTCCTGTGGGGTGAAGGCATGGGACGGGGGCAGCGAGGCCGAGGCATCCGTGGCGAGCAGCCCGAGCGTGCCCCGGTAGGTCGTGACCACGTTGCCGGAGGCATCGCGCACCGTCACCTGCGCGGAGCGCTGCGTGCCGGCGACGGCGACGGCCTCGAGCCCCTCGACCTCCAGGGATGCGGGCACCCCCGGGAGCACGTTGAACGAGTCCAGGATGGCGTCCGCCACCCCCGGCGCGCTCGCCACCAGCCTGCGTCCCACCACCGCCTTGCGGACCAGCAGGTCGTCGAACCGCGCGACGCCGTTCACCGGCGTCACGGTGAGCGTCCCCTCCAGGACCGCGCCCTCGGGGTTGACGGGGAGCGACAGCGTCACGGGGGACGTGGCATCCGCGACGAGCCGTCCGTCCTCGTTCACGAAGCGGACTCCCAACGCCGGAAGCCGCGCGCCCGCCGAGCCATCCACCACGGACGTGGAGAACTCCAGTCGCGTGGCCACCGATGAGACGAAGGTGAAGGTGGGCTGGGACACGAGCACCACCGAGCCGCCCTCGGCCGCGACGGAGGCCGTCACCCGCTTGACGCCGCCGCGCGTGGAGACCACGAAGCCGACCGCCACCCCCGCTGCATCCGTCCGGCCCGGCTGCGTCACCACGTTGCCCTCACCCGACACCGCCACCGCCACGGTGCGGCCGGCCATGGGCGCGCCGTCCTCGTCCTTCATGAAGACGGTGATTTCGCCCCGGTCCTCACCATTCGCGACGAGCTGCCGCGCCGGCGTCAGGAGGACCGTGGAGGCGACGGCGTCCGGCAGCAGCGGCGGGGGCGCGAACTGCTGGGGCGGTGAGTCCTCGCCACAACCGAGCAACAGACCGAGGCACAGCAGGACCCACCCGAGAAGCCGGGGTGACGGACGAAGGCTGACGGACATGCGGTTCTCCGGAACGCGAGCGGCCCCCCCAGGGAAGGTACCGCTCGCGTCGCCTTCTATCAGACCTACCCCCGAAGACGTACCCGCGGGGGGCTACATGCCCAGGGCGCCCATCAGCGCGGCGCCGCCCAGCAGGGACTGGCCGCCGTCACAGACCATGATGGAGCCGGTGATGTAGGACGCGGCATCCGACGACAGGAAGAGCGCCAGGCGCGCGATGTCCGCCTTGGTGCCGAAGCGCTGCAGCGGCAGCAGCTGCGCGAGCTTCTGGGTGCCCTCCTCGCTGGGGGCGAGGCGCCGCATGCCCTCGGTGTCCTCGATGGGGCCGGGGGTGATGGCGTTGACACGCACGCCAGCGCCGCCCCACTCGAGCGCCAGCACGCGGGTGAGCATGTCCACGCCCGCCTTGGCGGCGCAGACGTGGGCCTGCATGGCCATGGGCAGGTAGGCCTGGGGCGCGGAGATGTTGATGACGGAGGCGCCGGGCTTGCGCAGGTGCTCGAAGCCCGCGCGGCACAGGTTGAAGGTGCCCAGCACGTCGATGTCCATCACGGCCTTGAAGCCGTTGGAGGACATGCCCAGGGCGGGCGCGGGGAAGTTGCCGGCGGCGCCACAGATGAGGATGTCCAGCTCGCCGTACGCGTCGCGCACCGTCTGGAGCGCCTTCTCCACGGAGGCGTAGTCACGCACGTCCGCGGGCACGCCCATCGCGGTGCCGTGGGCCTGCAGGCCCTTCACCGCGCCCTCGAGCTTCTCCACGTTGCGGCCATTGATGGCCACCTTGGCCCCGGCCTTCACGAACGCCTCGGCGATGCCGAGGTTGATGCCGCTGCTGCCGCCCGAGATGAAGGCCACCTTGCCCGCGAGCAGCCCGTCCTTGAAAACGCCATCCGCCATGACTCGTCTCCTGTGGAAGCAACCGGGCGGCGACTTGACCAGAACCTGCCGCACCGCGTCCACGAGCGATTGAGGACGGACGCGGGCAGAGGCCCTCTGTGTTAGAGGTCCCGACATGCGCCGTCGTCCTGAAATCCTCGCTCCCGCTGGTGACCTCGACTCCATGAAGGCCGCGCTGGCCAGCGGCGCGGACGCCATCTATTTCGGCCTGGACGAGGGCTTCAACGCCCGCGCCCGAGCGGAGAACTTCTCGCTCGCCCGCCTGCCGGAGACGCTGGCGATGGTGCACCGCGCGGGCGCCCGGGCGTACCTGACCTTGAACACGTTGGTGTTCGAGCCGGAGCTGCCGGTGGTGGAGGACATCCTGCGGCGCGTGGCCGCGGCGGGCGTGGACGCGCTCATCGTGCAGGACCCGGCGGTGGCGCTGGTGGCGCGCGCGGTGTGTCCGCAGATGGAGGTGCATGCCTCCACGCAGATGACGATTTCGAGCGCGGAGGGCGCGCGCTTCGCCCGGGGCCTGGGCGCCACGCGCGTGGTGGTGCCGCGCGAGCTGTCGGTGGCGGAGATTGCGCGGCTGGCGTCGGAGACGGACATCGAGCTGGAGGTCTTCATCCACGGCGCGCTGTGCATGTCGTGGAGCGGCCAGTGCCTCACCAGCGAGGCGTGGGGTGGACGCTCGGCGAACCGGGGACAGTGCGCGCAGTCGTGCCGGCTGCCGTACGACCTGGTGGTGGACGGGGAGACGAAGGACTTGGGCGACGTGCGCTACCTGCTCAGCCCCAAGGACCTCGCGGGCGTCATGGCGGTGCCGAAGCTGGTCGAGGTCGGCGTGCACTCGCTGAAGATTGAAGGTCGGCAGAAGGGGCCGCAGTACGTGGCCACGGCGGTGCGGGGCTATCGGCGCTGGGTGGATGGAGTCGCCGCGGGACAGGGCGACACGGGCGCGCTGCGCAAGGACCTGGCCGACATGACGCTGTCGTACAGCCGGGGCTTCTCGCACGGGTTCTTCGCGGGCTCGGACCATCAGACGCTGGTGGAGGGGCGCTTCCCCAAGCACCGCGGTGCGTTCCTGGGCGTGGTGGAGTCGGTGCACGGCCGGGATGTGCGCGTCGTGGAGGACCCGAAGGGGCGTCCGTGGACGGGCGGGCTGGGCGCGGACACGCGAGCTGGAGCGCCGCAGGGCAAGGTGTCGTCTCCGCTGGAGACGGAGGCGCCCGTGGCCGCCGAGCTGTCACCGCGTCCGGGCATGGGCGTGGTGTTCGACGACGGGCATCCCGAGGACAAGCACGAGGCCGGTGGGCCGTTGTTCCGCGTGGAGCGCAAGGGACACGGGTGGGTGCTCGGCTTCGGCAACCCCGGGCCGGACATGTCGCGCGTCGCGGCGGGGCAACGCGTCTGGGTGACGAGTGATCCCGCGCTGGTGAAGCAGACGGAGGAGCTGCTCGCACAGGGTGAGCCCGAGGGGCGTGTACCGCTGACGCTCACGGTGTCGGGCTCGGCGGGGACGCCGCTGGTGGTGACGGGCACGGCGCGCGGTGGGCATGTGTCGACGGCGTCGAGCACGACGCCGCTCGCGCAGGCGCGGGCGGGAGGACTGGACGCGGCGCTGTTGAAGGACAAGCTGGCTGCGCTGGGTGGGACGCCGTTCCATCTGGCGGAGCTGGAGCTGTCGGGGCTTTCGCCGGGGATGCACCTGCCGGTGTCGGAGCTCAAGGCGCTGCGGCGCTCGTTGGTGACGGAGCTGACGGAGTCGGTGTCCCGGGGCCTTCCGCGCACGGTGCGCGAGTCGTCCGTGCTGGACGAGGTGCGGGGCTCGGCGCGAGCGCGGGTCGTCGCCCGGTCGGTCGTCGAGGGCGCGCGGCTGTTGCCGCTGTGCCGGACGGACGAGCAGTTGGAGGCGGTGATTGCGGCGGGGCTGCCGGAGGTGGAGCTGGACTGGATGGAGCTGGTGGGGCTCCAGCGCGCGGTGGAGCGGGCGAAGGCGGCGGGGCTGAAGGTGACGATTGCGACGGTGCGGGTGCAGAAGCCCGGCGAGGAGGGCTACGACGCGCGCATCGCGAAGCTCAAGCCGGACGCGGTGCTGGCGCGGCACTGGGGCGCGATGATGCACTTCCTGGAGCGTCCGTTCGCTCCGGGCGAGACGCGGCCCGCGCTGCATGGGGACTTCTCGCTCAACGTGACCAACTCCGTGACGGCGCTGCATCTGTTGGGGTTGGGGCTGGACACGCTGACCTTCGCGCACGATTTGGACGCGGTGCAGCTGGGCGCGATGTTGGAGCACCTGCCGGCGGAGCGCTTCGCGGTGACGGTGCACCACCACATCTCCACGTTCCACACGGAGCACTGCGTGTATTCGCACACGCTGTCGCACGGGCGTGACTACCGCAGCTGTGGACGGCCGTGTGAGAAGCACCGGCTGTCGCTGCGCGACCACAAGGGCCTGGAGCATCCGGTGGTGGTGGACGTGGGGTGCCGGAACACGGTGTTCAACGCGCAGGCGCAGAGCGCGGCGTCGCTGGTGCCGTCACTGCTTGCCCGTGGGGTGCGGCGATTCCGCGTGGAGTTCGTGCGTGAGTCGCGCGAGGAGGCCACGCGGGTGCTGGGCGCGTATCAGGAACTGCTCGCGGGACGCATCTCCCCGGCGGAGACCGTACGCCGCGCTGCGGTGCACGAGCAGTTCGGGGTGACGAAGGGGACGATGAAGGTGTTGAACCCCACGTTCACCGTGCAGCGCTGAGGGTCAGGGTTCCTCGTCGGGCCTGGTGACGGTGTCGCGGCACAGTCGCAGCACGAAGTGGAAGACCTCGTCGATGGAGCCGGTGTGGAGGCCGTCGTGCTCCGCCCACGCGCGTCGGGTGTCGAGCATGGAGGCTTCCCGCTCGGCGTCGGGGAATGGGAGCCCGTGTTCGGACTTCACGCGGGCCGCGTCCTGGACGAGTCGGGCGCGGCGCGCGAGCAGTGAGACCAGTTCCCGGTCGACCTGGTCGATGCGCTGACGCACGTCGAGCAGGGCGGGAGGCGCGGTGGGGCTGCGCACGGCCTTCGCGGAGGCCTCGAGGCCCTGGTGGAGCTCGGTGAGGGCCGTGAGCAGCTCCGCGCGAGCCTCGCGGGCGTAGGGGTTCTCCGACTGCACGACGTTGAAGAGGTGGGGCACTTCGGTGCGCGCGTACTCTTCGAGTCGAGCCACGGGCTGGAAGCTGGGCGGAGCAAAGGGAATGCCCTTCCCCACTCCGGCCTTCACGAGCCCGTGCGCGAGGAAGAACGTGAGCACATGCGTGCGAGCCATCAGCGCGTCGTGTGCCTCGGGAGTCATCTCCGTTACTTCGCAGCCGAGCCGCTCGAACAGCGCGCGGGCCCGCTGGGCGGCCTCGGGGTGCAGCGAGTTGGGACACACCACGGTGCGCCGGGCATCCCCGCGCGCGAGGCTCGCGGGCCCGAAGAGCGGATGCGTCCCGACCCAGGGGATGTCGCGTCCCAGCACGGTGGCGAGCGCCTGCACGGGGCTCACCTTCACGCTGCCCACGTCGATGACGAGCTGGGTGGGGGACAGCAAGGGGCGCAGCGAGGTCAGCGCGTCGTGCATGGCGGTGACGGGCATCGCCAGCACGAGCAGCGAGGAGCGAGCGGCCAGCTCCGCGAGCGAGCCGGCCTGGAGCTTGGGAGGGACCTCATCGAGCTTCGGGTCATGGACGCGGTGGGGGATGCCCGCGTCCGCGAGCAGCCCCGAGAGGGCGCGACCGAAGCGCCCATAGCCCAGCAAGCCAACCGTCTCCGTCATTCCGAGGGACTCCCGAGACTTGGACGTCGGTGGAATCAGCGGCCCAGGAACCTGGCGGGGCGGCGCTCGGCGAAGGCGGAGAAGGCCTCGGCGAGGTCATGGGACTGGAGGAAGGCGGAGTTCCACACGGCGACGTAGCGCAGGCCATCGGCGGTGGACTTGTCGGCGCAGAACTCCATGACCTGCTTGGCGCCCTGGACGACGAGGGGCGGATTGTCGGCGATGCGGCGCGCGGTGGCACGGGCCTGGGTGAGCATCTCCTCCGCGGAGGGGAACACCTCGTTGACGAGCCCCATGCGAAGGGCGCGCTCGGCGTCCACGTCGCCGCCGGTATAGGCGAGCTCGCGGGTGTGGCCCTCGCCGATGATGCGGGGCAGCCGCTGGAGGGCGCCCAGGTCCGCGACGATGCCGACCTTCACCTCGCGCAGGGAGAACTTCGCGTCGCGCGAGCAGTAGCGGAAGTCGCACGCGGCGATGAGGTCCATGCCTCCACCGATGCACCAGCCATGCACGGCGGCGATGAAGGGCTTGCGACAGCGGGCGACTCCCTCGGTGGCCTGCTGCATGTCGCCGATGAGCTTGAGGAGACGGGTGCGTTCGAGGGCGAGGTTGTTGTCGCCGGTGAGCAGCGGCCCCAGGGACTCCATCATGCCCATGAGGTCCAGGCCGTAGGTGAAGTGGTCGCCGTTGCCACGGACGAGCACCACACGGACGGAGTCATCGTCATCGAGTGCGCGGATGGCCTCCGGCATCTCCCGCCAGAAGTCCGGGCCCATGGCATTGCCACGCCCGGGGCCCAGCAGAACCACCTCGGCGACTCCATCCGCCTTTTCGATGCGCAGCGACTTGTACGTGGCGTCCATCACGGCCTCCCGCGAGAGTGAGCGCACCGTACCTCACCCACGCGAAAGCGGCGCGTGACAGCGCCCCTTCATCACCCGAACTCGACCACCTTCATCCCGAACAGTCGGTCCACGGCGAGCAGCAGGTCGTCATGCACCTGGACCTTCAGGGACGTGTTCCCGATGAGCGCCTCCGCCTCACCGGGGAACAGCACGCTGACGGCCACGGGCGTGGCTCCCGCGTATTTCTTCGCCAGGTCGTTGAGCTTCGCCACCCGGTCCTCCGTCAGCAGGTCCGCCGGCACCCGCAGCTCCAGCCGCTTGGTGCGCTTCTCCCGGACCTCCTTCAGGCTCTGGATGTTGTCGACGATGAGCTCCGGCGTGGGCGAGTCCTCGTCGCGCTGGCTGATCTGCACCGTCCCCGTCACCAGGATCGGGTCGTCCGACTTCAGCAGGTGCTCCCAGTTCTCGAACCCCGGCTTGGGCCCCTGCTTCGTCCACTTGCCGTTGCTCCCCATCACGCTGCGCGTCCCCTCCTTGCCCGGGAAGCACACCAGCTCGATGGAGCCCGACAGGTCTTCAATCGTCACCCACGCCATGCGCTTGCCCGTCTTCGTGGGCCGCTCGCGCAGCACCGTGACGACGCCCGCCACCGTGAGCTTGTCGTCCTTGCGCGCGCGCTGCACCGCCGTGATCGGCTTCGCGTAGCGCTTGAGCTCCTTGTCGTATTGATGCAGCGGATGGCCCGACACGTAGAAGCCGATGGCCTCCTTCTCCAGCGCCAGCCGCTCCTTCTCCGACCACTCCTCCACCACCACGTAGTCGTCCTTCAGCCCCGCCCCACCCGACGCCGGCCCCGCCAGCATCCCGAACAACGAGCTCTGCCCCGCCGCCTTGTCCTTCTGGCTGGCCGAGCCCCGGTTCATCGCCTTCTCGATGGTGTCGAAGATCTGCCGACGCGGCCGCTTCTCGAAGTCGAACGAGCCCGCCTTCACCAGCGCCTCGAGCACCTTGCGGTTCACCTTGCGGCTGTCCACCCGCTCGCAGAAGTCGAACAGGCTCTTGAAGTGCCCGTCCTTGCGCGCGTCCAGGATGGACTCGATGGCGCCCTCGCCCACGCCCTTGATGGCGCCCAGCCCGAAGCGGATCTTCCCGTCCACCGCGCCGAACTGCAGGTCCGACTGGTTCACGTCCGGCGGCAACACCTGCAGGCCCGACTCGCGCGCCTCGCCGATGTGCTTCACCACCTTGTCCGTGTTGTCCTTCTCACTGGAGAGAAGGGCCGCCATGAACTCGCACGGGTAATGGGCCTTCAGCCACGCCGTGTGAATCGTGACCAGGCCGTACGCCGCCGAGTGGCTCTTGTTGAAGCCGTACTCGGCGAACTTCTCCATCAGGTCGAAGATTTCGCCGGCGACCTTCAGGTCGACGCTGTTCTTCGCACACCCCTCGAGGAAGCCGGCGCGCTCGGCCTGCATGACCTCGGCCTTCTTCTTGCCCATGGCGCGGCGAAGCAGGTCCGCGCGGCCCAGGGTGTAGCCACCCAGGACCTGCGAGATCTGCATCACCTGCTCCTGGTACACGATGACGCCGTACGTGTCCTTGAGCACCGGCTCCAGCGCGGGGTGCGGATACGACACCTTCTCACGCCCGTGCTTGCGGTTGATGAAGACGTCCACCATGCCGGAGTCCAGCGGACCCGGGCGGTAGAGGGCGCCGGCGGCGATGACGTCTTCGAAGCAGGACGGCTTGAGCTTCACCACCATTTCCGTGAAGCCGCTGGACTCCATCTGGAAGACGCCGGCCGTGTCGCCCTTGGCCATCAGCTCCCAGACCTTGTCGTCGTTGAGCGGAATCTCGTGCCGGGGGATGTCCTTGCCGTGGTTGCGCTTGACCAGGTCCAGCGCGTGCTGAATCACCGTGAGCGTCTTCAGGCCGAGGAAGTCGAACTTCACCAGCCCCGCCGCCTCCACCTCGTCCTTGGCGAACTGGGTGATGAGCGTCTTCTCACCCGGCGGCTGGTAGACGGGCACGAACTCCCACAGGGGCTTGTCGGCGATGACCACGCCGGCCGCGTGCATGCCGGGCTGGCGGTGCAGGCCCTCCAGCGCGAGCGCGATTTCCAGCACGTCCTTCGTCGTGACGGGCTTGCCCTCCACCTCGCCGATGTTGCTGGGCTTCTCCATCATCTCCTTGAGGCGAGGCTCCATCTCGATGGCCTCCTTCAAGGTGATGTTGAGCACCTCCGGCACCAGCTTCGCGATGCGATCTCCCTCGCTGAACGGCAGCGCGAACACGCGGCACACGTCGCGCAGCACGCTCTTGGCCTTCAGCGAGCCGAAGGTGATGATCTGCCCCACGTTCATCTCGCCGTACTTGCGGCCGACGTACTGGATGACCTCGTCGCGCCGGTCCTGGCAGAAGTCGATATCGAAGTCGGGCATCGACACGCGCTCCGGATTCAGGAAGCGCTCGAACAGGAGGTTGTACGGGATGGGGTCCACGTCGGTGATGCGCAGCGCGTACGCCACCAGGCTGCCGGCGCCGGAGCCACGGCCCGGACCCACGGGGATGCCCATCTTCTTCGCCCAGTTGATGAAGTCCTGGACGATGAGGAAGTAGCCGCTGAACCCCATCTTCTGGATGACGCCAATCTCCAGCGACAGGCGCGCCTGGTACTGCTCGCGGTCGATGGGGTAGGTCACCGTGGCCGCCAGCTCGTTGAAGCGCTCGCGCAGGCCCTCGTAGGCCAGCTCCGCCATGAAGCTGTCCGGCGTGTGGCTGTCGGGCACCTTGAAGGTGGGCAGCATGGGCTTGCCCAGCTTGAGCTCCAGGTTGCACTGCTCGGCGATGCGCTGGGTGTTGTGGACCGCCTCGGGCGTGTCCTTGAAGAACTCCAGCATCTCCGTGGGGCTGGTGACGTAGAGCTTGTCGGTGGCGTGCTTCAGGCGCTTGTTGTCCGCCAGCGTCTTGCCGCTGGCGATGCACATGAGCAGCTCGTGTGCGCGCGCGTCCTCGCGCTTGATGTAGTGCGCGTCCGCGGTGGCGCACAGCGGGATGTCCAGGTCCCGCGACAGCTGCATCAGGTTCTCGTTGGCCTTGTCCTGCTCGGGCATCCCGTTGGACTGCACCTCCAGGAAGAAGTGCCCGGGCTCGAAGATGTCCTTGTACTCCTGGGCCGCGCGGCGGGCGTGGTCCATGTCCCCGCGGAAGCACGCGCTCGTCACCTCGCCGCCCAGGCACGCCGTCAGCGCGAACAGGCCCTTGCTGTGGTCGGCGAGCACCTTCTTGTCGATGCGCGGGTGGTAGTAGAAGCCCTGCATGTACGCCGTGGATGACAGGTAGCGCAGGTTGGCGTAGCCCTCCGCGTTCTTCGCCACGAGGATGAGGTGGTGGGAGACCTTCTCCGAGCGGTCCTCACGCCCCTTGGGACCGGCGACGTACGCCTCCATGCCGAGGATGGGCTTGATGCCCGCGTCCTTCGCCTTCTTGTAGAAGTCGATGGCGCCGAACATGTTGCCGTGGTCCGTCACGGCGACACTCGTCATCCCCTTCTCCTTCACCGTCTTGATGAGGTCCTTCATCCGGATGGCCCCATCGAGCAGTGAGTACAGGGTGTGAAGGTGCAGGTGGGTAAAGGACATGGTGAGGCGAACAGTATGGCCCTCGCCCCCTGCTCGCCAGTCCAGTGTGCGCCCCGCGCGCGAGGGGCCCTGGAGGCCGGAAAATCGGCCTCTTGCGCCGTCGTGTCCCCGTCGGAAAACGGCGGTTCCGGGCCATCGGAGAACTTGACTCCGCGCGCCTCCCCACCCGGCGTCCAGGCGAGCACGTCCGGGGCGGAAATCCGGAGGCGCACGGGCCTTCATGTTTCTTCACGCCCGGTACAAGCGCGCCCAAAACCCGGCCGGCACATTGGGCAGCGTCGCCAGTACGGCGCAGCCACCCGGGGCCGCTTTCGGCGCGCCCCTTTGCCGGAGAGAAGACCATGATGAAGAAGCTCGCCATCGCCAGTTCCGCCGTCGTCGCCGTCGTGCTGCTCAGCGGCTTCGCCTTTCGCGGAGGGCACCACGGCTGGGGCCACAACCCCGAGCGCATCAAGCAGGTGGTGACGTGGAAGCTCAACGACAAGCTGGATGACCTGGACGCGACGGAGGCCCAGCGTCAGTCCATCCACGCGGTGAAGGACCGCATGCTCGAGCAGGGCGCGAAGCTGGCCGAGGAGCAGCGCGGGGTGCGCTCGGAAGTGGTGGGCCAGCTGGAGTCCGCCACGCCCGACGCGAAGCGGCTGCACGCGCTGGTGGACGAGCGCATCGAGGCCCTGCGCGCGTTCGCCCACCAGGCGACGGACGCGGCGCTGGAGGTGCACGGCACGCTCACGCCCGAGCAGCGCAAGGCGCTGGCCACGGAGTTCCGCGAGCGCACCGGCATGGAGTGAGGAGCCGCGTCCCCCACTCAACGGCCTTCGTCTGCCCGCGGGTAGGAATGGGTAGGCGACGAGGCGCGCCGCGCATAGGTTGGGAGCGTGAGATACCGGTACACCGACTACGCGCAACGCATCCGCTCCTTCGAGAACCTCGGTGAAGTGGCCGAATACGGACACGTCATCGAGGGCGGGCAGACCTACCCGCTCTTCCGCATCACCGTGCCCGGTGAGCGTTGGCTGGTCATCACCTCCGGCTTCCATGGTGAGGAGCCCGCGGGTCCGCTCACGCTGGCCGAGCGCCTGCCGGAGGTGGTGGCCTACGCGAAGGAGCGCGGCGTGGGGCTGCGCGTGTATCCGTGCATCAACCCCTCCGGCTTCGAGGACGGCACCCGCTACAACCGCAGCGGGGAGAAGCCGAACAACGACTTCATGCGCTACGAGGTGGCGCCGGGCGAGTGGCGAGGAGAGCTGAACCCCGGCCAGGCGCACCTGCGCTGGGCGCTCTACGACGGCGGGCCCAAGGAGACGCGGGCGGTGCGCGCGGACCTGGCGCGCTGGCCCGCGCCGAACGCCGCGCTGGACATCCACCAGGACAACTACCTGGGCGGCGCCGCGACATATGCGTACGTCTTCGGGGACAAGGCCGCGTACCTGCCGCTCGTCGACGCCGCGTCGAAGCACGCCACGGTGATTCGCAACCAGAAGGTGGACGAGAACAACTTCACCGATGACGCGGGCCTCATCTGGTACCACGACGGCAGCGTGACGGACTGGTACATGCGCCAGGGCGTGCCGTACACGGCGGCGCTGGAGACCACCACGCCCACGAGCCTGGACGCGTGCCACCAGGTGAACCTGGCCTGGATCCGGGGCTTCATCGACCTGGCCGCGCGCAAGGAGCGCTGACCGACGCGACGTGCGGCGTGACATGCTGACCCGCCGGTCCGTTCCCTGCGGGTCGCGCGAGGAGGCTGTCACCGTGCAACGTCTGGAGCGCCGTCCGCTGGGGATGACGGGCCTGAAGGTGTCCGCGCTGGGGCTGGGCGCGGGGCCCTTGGGGAGCGCGGAGCTGGAGGACCGGGCGGTGGAGGCACTGCTGCTCGGCGCGCTGGACGCGGGGGTGAACCTCATCGACACGGCGCCGAGCTACGGCGCGTCCGAGGAGCGCATCGGCCGGTTCCTCGGTGCGCGCCGGGGCGACGTCGTCCTGTCCACCAAGTGTGGCTACGGCGTGCCGGGGGTGGAGGACTGGACGCCCGAGTGCATCACGCGAGGCGTGGACCAGGCGCTGCGGCGGCTGCGGACGGATTACGTCGACGTGATGCACCTTCACTCGTGTCCCGAGGAGGTGCTGCGGCGCACGGAGCTGGTGGATGCCCTGCGGCGCGCGGTGGCGCAGGGCAAGGTGCGCGTGGCGGCGTACTCGGGGGACAACGCCGCGCTCCAGGTGGCGCTGGCCAACGGGGCCTTCGGCTGCGTGCAGACCTCCGTGAATGTGTTCGACCAGCGGGCGCTGGAGGTGGCGGTGCCGCGCGCGGCGGGGATGGGCGTGGGCGTCATCGCCAAGCGGCCCCTGGGCAACGCGGCGTGGCGCCACGAAACGCGGCCCCAGGCGCACGACGTGGGGCAGTACTGGGACCGGATGCGGGCGATGCAGGCGGACCTGGGCGGGCTCGAGTGGGATGAGCTGGCGCTGCGCTTCGCGGCCCATGCACCCGGGGTGAGCGCGTGCATCGTCGGCACCACCCAGGCGTCACGGCTGCGGCGCAACCTGGACATCCTGTCCAGGGGGCCGCTTGCCGAGTCACAGGTCGCCGGACTGCGCGAGGTGTTCCGCCGCCATGACGTGGGATGGGATGGGGTGATTTGAGGGGCCTTGCCCCTGTCACCGGTCAGCGTCGCCGTCTCGTCGAGAGGCTCCGCTGAAGCAGGGCCATGACGCCGAGCACGGTCAGCACTCCGGATGACGTGGCCCGACCGGGGGTCGCCCCACAGCCGAAGGACTCCTCGGCATCGCTCAGGGCCTCGGTGGACTCGTCACTCACGGACGCCGTGACGCCAGCCCTCACCTGGTGATTCAGGACGCGGAAGTCACTGTCCGCGATGAGGGTCCGGACGGAGGCGCGGCCGAGGTCGTCGATGGGCGGCGCCCCCGTGCGGAAGACAAACCGGTTCGCAATCTGCACCTCACTGCCTCCAGGCGGCCGCACCCAGACGCTGTAGCGACGCGCGGGCAGGTCCGCGAGGATGCGCACGTGGTACGTGCGGCCATTGACATACGGCACCCGGCTGAGTGACGCATACGCGCCTGCATTGCGCACGTCGAAGTACCCCTCCAGGTTCATGCGCACCGTCATGTTCAGCGAGGCGTAGTCCGTCACCGAGGTGGAGCTGTCCGTGTAGCCGATGGTTCCATCCTGCCGGGAGGCGAGCGGCGTCACGTCGAACTCGATGGTGCGCACGCCGGTGTTGCCACTGCCCAGCCGGTGCTGGCTCTCGAAGAAGGAGAGCTTCGAGTACCAGGGGTACGGAGGGTTGGGATTGAAGCGCAGCACCGCCTCCAGGAAGTAGTAGTCGCCGTAGATGAGGCTGACGTCGACCTCCTGGTTCGCGGGCAGGTGCCCCACGCCATGCAGCAGCAGTCCCGGGCTGTTGGTGCCCTGCGCGAAGTACGCGGGAGACACCAGGGTGTCGAGCGTGCGCAGGGCGGCGTCGCGGTAGCGCGTCTTGCGCGCGGCATCCGTCTCCAGCTGACTCAGCTCCAGCAGCGCCGAGGCGACGATGGCCGCTGCGGAGGAGTCCTTCTGCGTGCCTGGCGCATCGAAGTCCCACTTGGGCACCATGTCCGTCGGCACGCGCGACAGGTACCAGTCCGTCACCTTCCGCGCGGCGGCAAGCATCCGAGAGTCCCCCGTGTATCGGTACACCATGGTGTACCCATGGATGAGCCACGCGTGGCCTCGGGCCCAGGTGGAGTTGGTGGAGTACCCCTGGAAGGTGCCCTTGGAGCGGATGGCGCCGGTGGCGGCGTTGTAGTCCACATAGTGGAACGAGCTGCCATCCGGGCGCACCGCGTCTCGCAGCGTGGTGAGCGCATGATTGACGGCCATGGTGCGCAGCTCCGCGCGCCCGCCGTTCGCCGAGGCCCACAGGAGCAGCTCCAGGTTCATCATCGTGTCCGTGACGAGCGGCACGTCCCACGCGGAGTTCCAGTCACAACAATCGATGATGCCGATGCGCGTGTTGTAGCGGGCCGCCAGGGACTCGGCGGAGGTCAGCAACACGTTGCGGTAGTAGGCGTCTCCGGTGAGCCGGTAGGCATTGCCGAAGCTGAGGAACATCTTGAAGCCCAGGTCATGCGTCTTCCGGTTCGTCTTCTGCACCTCCAGGGGCCGCGTCCATCGGTCGGCCTTGCTCTGCCACGAGGGCTCCAGCCCCACCTGGTAGAGCTGCCACAGGCCGCCTGGGAAGAAGCCCTGCGTCCACGCGACCTCGTCCGTGTTGGCCACCGTCGTCCATGTCCCATCCGCGCGTGAGGCCTTCGGAGAGCGCGTCTCGTTCGGCATGGCGGACGCGGACTTCCGAAGCTGCGTCCGCGCGAACCCCACCACCTTCAGCGCGTCCGCGTCATTGAACGCACGGGCTCCACTTCCGCCCAGGAGCAACACCAACCCCAACACCTTCCATGTCCAGGATGCCAACGCCCTCATGCCCCCTCCCCTCACTCGCGGCCAAGGTGGTCTCGAGTGCATCCAGAAGCCAGGGCGTCCAGCACGGGGCGCACTGCTCGACGATGGGACTGTGAAACGTCGTGCGCTGCCCTCCTTCTCGAGGGCATGACAGATGCCCCTCGTACCATGCCAACCCATGCGAACCCTGCACGCCCCTCTGGTTGCGTTGGTCCTCGCGTCCTTCTCAGGCTGCACCACCCTCGGCAAGCCACCCATGCAGCAGGCCTGGGACGCAGCCGAGGTGGAATGCCACACACCCGAGGAAGACCAATGCGTCTCCCTCCTGTGTCTGGGCGAAGCCTGCGGCTTCTACCCCTGCGAACGCGCTCCCGGAGACATCGAGCTGGCGCGCTTCCCTCCGGCGCGTCCACCTGCGGCGAGCGCGGCTCCAGGCAGAGGGCCCAGGCGGAACTGGGGCGGAGCCCAACAACTCCCACCAGGCGCGGTCATGGTCTTCCCGAACTGGAATGGCGCACCAGCGACGGTCATTCCGCCTTCACGCCAGCTCACTCCGGGGCGATGGGAGAAGCACCACATCTTCCCCCAGGCCCGAGACCTCGCCGACTGGTTCGAGCAACAAGGCGTCAAGATTCACAGCTACACGATGCCCATTCCCCTTCACGTGCACAGGCGAATCCATGACGGCACGGGGCGAGGCGGAGCCTGGAACGATGCGTGGCGTGACTTCATCCGACCCTCTCCCAGGGCAAGTCCCGAGGAGAGCTTCCGGCATGCGGGAGAGCTGATTCATCGCTTCGACCTCATCGGAGGTCCCATCCAGCCCTACTATTCCCGCCCAGGAGCCTAGGCACGCATGAGCCGTTACTTCTTGTTGGGCGAGGACAGGGCGGCCACCGCGAAGCACGGCGGGGAAGTCGATGCGACGCATCGGTGGCGACTTCCCGGAGTGAAGTGCCCTGCGTGCGGCGCCACCTGGAGCGACGTGGGGCATGACCATCCCTCCGTCGACCTCTCGGGCCTCGCCGAGCATCGCGCATTCGAGCGACCTCGACCGGAACCTCTCTCCGAGCTCAACCGACTGCGCGAGCTGGTGCGTCCCTTGTTACCTCCCCAAGCGGAGCTTCCACCCGGCACGCACTTCGGCCCGCTGGTGGGTCAGGCCTTCGGCGCCTTCGGTCCACTGGCCTGGGTCGGAGGAATCAGACTCCTCCTCCGGTCGGAGGTCCTGGAACAACTTCGCGCTGCCGGAGTCCGTGGACTCGTCGGCTGCCGCACCGAGCTCCGACACCGGCAGAAGAACCCACCCGAGCTGCTGGAGCTTCAGCTTCGACCGACAGGCCGGCTGCACCCGAGCAGCCTCCCCGCGGACACGCCTCCGGCCTGCGCAACCTGCGGACGCCAGTCCTTCCGCTGGCCCGATGCGCCCATCCTGGAGGCAGCCACCCTCCCCACCGAGGCGGACCTGTTCCGGTTGGGCGACTTCGCCACGATGGTCATCTGCACGGAGCGGTTTCGCGATGCAGTGAGCCAACTCGCCCTGGAGGGCCTCACCTTCCGCGAGCTGCCGACGCGGTAGACGCTGTCCCTACCGGCCCGACGTCAGCACGCGCGACCAGAGCATCAACAAATCCCTGACCACGGGGCCCTCGGGCACCTCCGCCACGGGCGGCACGTCCACTTGAACTCCGTGGGACGCCAGCCGCGTGAACGGATTGTCCGGGTCCTCGGTCTTCAACGGCACCGCCGGGTCCGCCGGCCGGAAGCCGAACTGGAGCGCCCGCTCCTGCACGGGCCGGCTGTGCAGATAGCGCAGCCACTCCAGCGCCGCTTCCTTCTGCGCGGGCGTCACCCAGTCGCCCTGAAGCACCGCCGCCGGGTGGTCGCTCCACAACGTGAGCGCGGGATACGACACCTTCAGCTCACCCCACCGCCCCTGCGCCTGCGACACCTGCGCAATCGCCAGGTTCTCGTACACCACCGCGATGTCGTAGCGCGAAGGCCCGAAGCGGACCATGTCCGCCATGAAGGTCCCCGTCGAGGCCTCGAAGCGCGTCACCCCCCGCTCCAACGCCTTCATCCAATCCTGGTACCCCGGGTCCAGCAGGTCCTCCACCGTGAGCCCACCCCGCTTGCCGTAGTACTCCAGCGTCGCGAGCAGCAACGCCTGCAGCCCCGAGTTCGAGCGCGTCGGGTCCGTGTGGCCCAGCTTCACCAACCCCCACTCCCCCTTGCCCCCAATCGCCGGCCAGCCCCGAGGGCTCGTCACCGCCTTCTGGAGGACCTTCCACGACACCGCGCCGCCACCACTCGCCTTGCGCAGCACCTCCGCCCGGTCCGCCCACACCACGAACACCAACGGCGTTATCACCAGCGGACGCGGCGCCTGCTCACCGGCCTCCGCGAACAACGGCCGACGCGTGGCGTCCGTCGCCCAGTCCGACGCGAGCATCCGCAACACCGCGCTGTCCGCAGGGCTCCACACCGTGGGCTGCTCGCGGCCCTCCAGGATGGCCTGCGCGGCCTCCAGCGAGCCTCGCCCCACCAACGTCAGACGGATGGACGGGTTCGCGCGCTCGAAGTCCCGCGCCGCCGCCTCCACCCAGTCCTTCTTCTCCGTGCTGTAGAGGAAGGTGACGTCCACCACCTTGCCCGGCCTCGAGGGCCGGGACACCGAGGTAGGCAGCGATGTCCCCGCCTCCGGGACCTCCGTCGACCGGGGCCCCCGCTCCGAGGTCAGGTACAGAACCCCACCCAGCGCGGCGATGAAGCCGACGACGATGAGAACCCTGGGTGTCATGTGCCGCCGCGTCCCCCATCCAGCATGTCGCGCCTCAGGCCTCCAGCCGGGAGAGTCGTCCCGCCAGCGGCGTCTCGCTTCCCGCACTCACGCCCTTGACCCACTCGGACAGCGAGCCGCCGGACTCGGACAGCTTCTTCTCCACGTGCGGCCGCAACTGATTCCAGCGCTTCGCCCAGCCCTCCTCGGAGGCGCTGCCCTTGAACCCGGGGCGCTCCGCCAACAGCAGCCCCAGCCGCAGCGCCAGCTCCGGCTCGCCCAGCGAGTCCGCGCGACGCACCATGCCCAGCTCGCCCGACTCCGGCGCGGACTTCCACAGCGCCACCGCGCGGCTGAAGGCGGCCACGTCCAGCTCGCTCAACAACCCCAGCGCGTGGCGCAGCGGCAAGCGCCCCTCCTTCGGAGTCGCCACCACGCGCTTCATCAGCGCCTCGAAGACGGGGGCCAGCTGCGCGTGCGCGGCCGGGTCCACGCCGCCCAGGGCCCTGAGCGCCCTGCGCGCGCGACGGGCGCGAGAGGTGACCTCCCAGCTGCGCCAGCCCAGGCGGGCCCGGAGCCCCGCGAGCGCCTCGGCGGCGGCGTCCAGCGTCGCCTGCGTCGGCGTGGCCACGGGCACGCGGCGCGGCAGCGGCGTCTGCTTCGGCGCGGCGGGAGGCGCGGCCACGGCGACGGCGGGAGCGCCCCCTTCCGTCACCTCCTGGTAGCCCTCGCGCACCTTCTCTGCGACCTTCTTGTCGTACTCCTTCTGCGCGCTCGCGGCGTCGGCGAAGGCCTTCTCCTTGCGCTGCCCGGCGGTGCCGATGCGGCCGAAGGTGACGATGAAGACGTTGCCCTGAACCTCCGGCTGCCAGAACTTGGAGCTGGTTCCCTCGACGAACTCGAACCTACGCATGGCCCATCCTCCCGGTGCACTGGCCGCCCACAAGGCTACCGCACACGCACCCGGCGCGCCTCAGGCGGCCTGTGACGATTTCTCCTGGAACGCCGCCTCCATCTCCTTCAGTCCCATGGCGCGCGGCATCCGCCCCTCGTAGCCCAGTTCCTGGCGGGCCTTCTCGTCGCTCACCGTCACCTCGCGGCCGATGAGCAGCACCTCGGTGCGGCTGAGCGGCGGCCGGCCCGGAAGCCCGAAGGTCCCCCACACGAGGTCCGCCACCGTGGCCACCACCGCCGCCAGGCCATACGGAATCGTGCTCGTGCCCGGGTCCACGCCCTGCGTCTTGAGCATCGCGGTGACGAAGTCCCGGAACACCACGGGCTCCCCGTCCGTGAGGAAGTACGCCTCGCCGCCCCGCCCCTTCTCCGCGGCCAGCAGCATGCCCTCCACGCAGTTGACCACGTGGCAGGTGGAGCTCAGGTAGCGCCCGTCTCCCACCCACTTGAAGCGTTTGGTGCGCACCGCGTCCACCATCTGCGGCAGCACCGACGTGTCGCCGAGCCCCCACACCAACCGGGGCCGCACCGCCACGGTGGTGAAGTCCGCCGAGTTCACGCTCAGCACCCGGCGCTCGGACTCGTTCTTGGTGGACGGGTAGTCGCCGATGGGGCGCTCGGGGAGCGGCCAGGACTCGTTGGCCTTCACCAGGGGCGTGCCGTCCGCGAGCACCGCCTCCGTGCTGACGTGCACGAAGCGCCGCACCCCTGCTGCGCGCGCGGCCTCGAGGACACGCTCCGTGCCGCGCACGTTGGCCTCGTAGTACTCCGCGCGAGGGGCCCACGACTTCACCAGCGCGGCCGAGTGGAAGACGGTGTCGCAGCCCTGCATGCCGCGCGCGAGGACGTCCACGTCGGACAGGTCGCCCTCGAAGGGCTCGCCTCCGGCGGCCGCCACGGTGGACATGGCGACGGGCGAGCGCGCCAGGGCACGCGCCGGCTCGCCGCGCGACTTGAGCGCCGCCAGGAGATACCTGCCCACGAAACCGGAACCGCCGGTGACGAACGCCCGCATGGACCGCTCCTCCACGAATGAGGTCCCGGGCTCCTACCACCTCCTGCCCTCGGGGCGGTAGCCACCCGGGCCCCTGGCGGGCCTGCCGTGTCAGAACATGTCGCGCAGGGACGGCTGGGGGCCGCCGAACAGGGCCATCGCCGAGCGCACCGAGGCGTCATCCGCCTCCACGAGCCCCACCGAGCGCAGCGCGGCCGCGGACTGGAAGCCCGTGTACAGCGTCGCGAGCTGGCGGATGTCCAGCTTCAGCCGGCCCTCGCCTCCGCGCGTCACGCGGCCCACGCCGTCCTGGACGTCGAGCACGAAGCGACCGCGGTTCTCCTCGAACAGCTCGTCGGCCACCTCGAGGTGCAGCGAGCCGGACAGCCCCGGCGTCCAGCCTCGCGACTCGAGCGCGCGCCGCACGTCGAGCACGCGCGCCATCCAGTGCATGTAGACCTTCACGGTGTACGACTGCTCGCGCAGGAGCAGCAGGAACGGGTCGTCTGGGCCGCCGTACCAGACGACCTCCGTGCCCAGGGAGTGGTGGTCACCGAGGAAGCGCAGGAGCCGGCGCGCCGCCGCCGGGGTGCTGGCGACCAGGTCGGTCAGGGCCAGTTCCTGGCGCAAATCCTTGAGGGGCCTGCGCGCGAGATAGACGTAGCCCTCGATGCCGGAGGCGCCCTCGACGAGATAGCCGTGGACCTGCTCGGAGCGCGGGTTGCGCACGCGGGTCCACGAGAACTCGCTGCGGTCCAACCAGCCCGGGCGGAGGCTCGCCTCGCTGTTGTAGCAGGCGGAGATGGCGGCCTCATCGCGCGGCTCGATGGCGCGGAGTGACAGCGTGCGCTCGCCCATCTCGAGCGCGGCCATCTGCACGCGGATCTCATAGCGGGCTCCAGCCTGTTCGTAGCCGGCGCGCCGGTAGAGCGGCTGGGTCGCGGGGTACAGGATGGACAGCGCGGCGCCGGAGGCACGGGCCTCCTGGACCAGCCGGGTCATCAGGCGACTGGCGGTGCCCTGTCCGCGGTGGACAGGGGAGACGCCCACGCCGCCCACGCCGACGACGGGCACGCTGCGTCCGCCGAACCACTGTCCCTTGCGGATGGAGACCAGGGTGCCGGCGACCTTGCCACCTTCGCGCAGCAGTCGGAGGTCGTTGGAGTCCAGGCGCTGTCGCCACGCGGCGCAGTCTGCGGGCGTCATGGCATAGGCATGCATCAAGATGTCCGACACGGCGGAGATTTCCTGCTCGTCTCTCGGCGGTCCAAAGTCGTCCGACGTCGCTTCCACGTCTGATGTCCTCCTGCCGGGCACATCCGCGAGCCCACGCGGCATCCTACCGGCGGTCCACCTCCTGCTCACGAAACTGGCGCGAGGCGGCTGACGCTGGCGGTAGCATGGAGCACACCTTGCCCCCGAAAGGACGTCGCCTTGCGATTCGGCGCCTGCGCCGTGGTTGTGCTGCTCCTGTCGGCCTGCGCGACGTCGGCACCTGAGCCTCGGGAGCGCACGTCCCGGAGCCCACGGCTCGCCAATCTCCAGCGAGCGGCCTCGCTGCCGTGGATGGACCAGGGCCGGTGCGCCGTTCGCGAAGCCTCCCAGCCGTGGCCCCTGCTCGCGGAGCGGTGCTATCGGGCCCTTGACCATGACCGGCTCGAGTTCCGTGACACCACGGGGAGATGCTCGGTGGCCTCCACTGGCGCCGCCGCCGTGGCGCTCGGGCTCTGTGTCCTGGCGGCTCCCGAAATCATCGTGGGCACCATCATCGTCCTGGGTGTCGTGGTGGTCGCCGCGGCCTTTCACGATGCACTGGAGGCGCATGAGCTACGACACCGCTATGCCGAGGAAGCGGGAGATACCTCCGGAACGACGCAGACGCTCGGAGCAGCAGAAGGCAACCGGAAGCCCGGGCGGGACCCTTCCGAACAGGGCGCACAACCGCCTGTGCCACCTCTGCCCGTGGGCCGCTCGCGCCATCCCCACTGCGAGCCTGTTCCCGTGCCACGTGCCTCCAAGGATGTGGCCCACAATGCCTGTGCCGACAGCTTCCCACCCAATCGGTACCCCGGCATGGACGTGAGCGTGAACGGGATTCGCTTCGATGCACTGCAAGTCGGCGCGCGCGTGCTGTGGGAAATCAAGACCCACCGCTTCGACACGTACAATGGCTTCATCCAGGAGCAGGAACTCGCGAAGGAACTCGTGCAACTGCAAAAGGAACTCGATACCGCGAATGCCTGCGGATACGGATTCATCGTTGGCGTGAGCACCCCGGAGCACCGGCGGGCCCTGCTCAGCAAGGACCCCGCCCTCGAAATCGTCGTCACGGGGTTCCCACGATGACCCAGAACAAGCAACTCGTCCTCATCACGCATGGAACGACCTTCGAGCGAACCGACGGCCGTGCACTCGCCGTGGTCCGCGGGATGGAGCGCGCGTTGTCTGGGCTCCGGCTGGAGCAGACCGTCACCAAGACGCGCCAGATGTCCCTGTTGCCGCGTCGCGACGAATGGCTCTCGGAAGCGACGAAAGAGGAGCCGCTCCCCTTCTTGTGCAACGGAGACGAGCGTCACCCGGTCATGATTTCGGGTCGCCAGAAATCAGCACGCCTTGGTCCTGGTGGTCAGGCAATCTTCGAGGTGCATGCCAATCTGCCACTGGATGTCGCGGGACCCCAGGCAGCGACGGACGTGCTCGAAGCCGTGGCGGAAGGTGCCCAGGCCTACTGGGGACATGCGTCACCGGATGACTACGGCCTGGAAATCTCCGAACAGTTCCGTCGCTCACCCGATGGGCCTGAGCGCTCGCGCCGTGGGCTCCCCATGCTCCACCTGCCCTGGCACCTCCGCGCCCCCGAGCTCCCGCATTACCTCGGATGGGTGAACTACTGGTCCGCGGCAACCGCGAGCATGCTTGGGTTCCCAGACCCTCGCTACGATGCCGAGCTGCTCACACGCGCACGGCGCACGGCCTCGGGTGGGTGGGTGGTGCGCTTGACGGACACACCCCTCGATTACGACAACCCCGCCCACCTGGAGACGCTCCTGCGAACCTACGAGCGCTTCCCGGAGATAGGCGGACGCGTGTCACGCTGACTCCGTCTCACGTCCCGACGCGCTTCATCTTCGCGTAGAAGGACGGCGCCAGCAGGTACGCGAACGTCGCGTCGCCGAACCCCAGCAGGTCTCCGTCCCGCAGGTGCATCTCCCCCCCGGACTCCACCTCCTTGGCGTTCACGAACGTGCCGTTGCTCGACTTGAGGTCCACCAGCGTGCACCCCGCGGACGGCCCCCACCAGCACAGCTTCGCGTGACGCTTGGACACCGAGGGCTCGTTGACCACCAGGTCGCAGTCCGGCTGCCGCCCCACCGTGAGCACGTCCTGTCCGCCCACCGGCGGCAGCGTCGCCACCGTGAGCGCGTCGAAGTGCAGCCACAGCGCCACCTGCTGTCGCTCCAGGCTGGGGATGTCCCGCGCCATCGTCGTGCGCGCCGCGCCAATCTTCAGCGCCAGCTGCGCCATCACCGGACTGGGCGGCTTCTGCACCAACACGAACGGCCCCACCTGCTTGCAGAAGAAGGCCTCGGTCAGCCGCGAGCTCAACGCACGCAACTCCTGAACCGTCATCATCGCGACTCCCCCAGCGCTCTCACGCGCGCGATTCTGCGGGCACCCCCGTCACGCGTCGAGTCTTCTCGTCACCGAATCCTCCCACCCCGCCCCCAACGCCTTGAGCCCCAGCGGCACATCCAGCCGATGCGCGAGCCAGTGCCCCAGGTGCTCCACCGGCCTCCGGTCCACCGTGTCCCGCATCAACTCGAACGAGACCTCGGCCGACCGCAGCCACAGCGAGAACACGATGTCCCCTCCGTCCTCCGAGTCCTGACGGCGCCGCGTCACCTCGAGCCGCTCCACCGGATAGCGCACCACGTGAATGCGTCCCAGCCCTCGCGACCTGCGGACCAGCGCCCCCGGACGCACCTCCCAGGCATTGACGCCTCGCAGCGTCCACAACGCGAACCGCAGCATCCACGCCGCCAGCCCTCCCAGCACCCCCATCAGCAACAAGGCCACGACGCTCGTCCCGTCGAAGAGCTGCCGCCAGGCCAGGAGCAGCATCGACAGCAGCAACACCATCCCCAACACCCCCTGCACCCAGGCCCAGCGGACCCGGGTCGTCCGAGCGGGCAGGACCCAGACACCTCCCTCCACGGCCACCACCTCCCGCCCCATCGGCGCGACGTGCTTCAGCTCCGAGACGGGCCCACCCACCCCCGACACCTCCCGCATCCGCGCCCACAGCGCTTGATGCTGCTCCGCCGTTCCCCCCTGGGACAAAGCCACCTCTTCGCCCGTGTGCCGCAGCCCCATCACCGCCTGGCCTTCACGTCGGAGATACACATCCACGAGCCCGGAGAAGTCGATCCGCGTGGACCGCCCCCACGGACCGACCATCGAGCGGCGCGTCACCCCTCGCGGGTCCACCGTCACCTCCTCCCGCACGAACATCGCCCACAGCAGCCCCACCTGCGCCACGAGGCCCACCGGAACCCAGACGCACAACCACAGCGCCAGGAACAGCACCGCCAGCACCGCGCCCCAACTCGACGTGAAGCCTTGCGGCGCATCGACCGCCAGGGGGACGGACCTCAGCAGCGCGAGCACCAGCTTCCCGAGCGCCGCGCCGGGCACCACCACCCCCGCCAACCACCCCACCGTCCAGAACACCCAGCCGAGCCCCATCATCACCCGTGAGTGCGCGGAGGGCCCGAACCTCGCCCGCCAGACCTCGCCTTCCTGGGTGAGCCACGTCACGCGATGCCTCCTGATGAGCCTCCGTGTGCCCCGGTCGCAAAGGCCCGCGCCCACGATGAAAAGTCTGTCACCCCCTTGTCACGTCCGCGACGACGAAGCGCGTTCATGCCTCCTCGTCGGACTCCTGGCCGTAGCGCTCGTCCCGAGTGGTGAGGATGTGGCGATAGGGCACCACGCGCACCAGCTCCGCCACCGTGGTGATGCCCGCGTCCACCTTGTCCAGCGCGTCCTCCACCAGCGTGCGCAGCCCATGGGACCGCGCGTGCCGACGCAGGTGCACCGTGGGCTCGCCCCGGGCTATGAGGTCCTGCAGGTCCGGGTCCACCACCAGGAGCTCGAAGATGCCCAGACGCCCCTTGTAGCCCGTGTGGTTGCACGCGGCGCAGCCCTGCCCCACCTGCGTGCGCACGCCGTCCAGCAACCGGCCCAGCAGCTTCGACTGCTCGTCCGTGGGCCGCGTGTCCACCGTGCACTGCGCGCAGATGCGCCGCACCAGTCGCTGCGTCAGCACCGCCAGGAGCGAGTCCGCCACGTCCACGTCGTCGAGCCCCAGGCCACGCAGGCGCGCCACCGCGCCCACCGCGTCCGCCGTGTGCAGCGTGCCCAGCACCACGTGCCCCGTGGCCGCGGCCGTCAGCGCCATGCTGCCCGTCTCCAGATCACGCACCTCGCCCACCAGCATCACGTTGGGGTCCTGGCGCAAGAGCGCGCGCAGCAACGTCGCGTACGGCATCTGCGGCGTCACCTGCTTCTGGTTCACCTTGGGGACGTAGTACTCGATGGGGTCCTCGGCAGTGACGATCTTCTTCAGCCCGTCGTTCAGCTGCGCCAGCGCCGAGTACAACGTCGTCGTCTTCCCGCTGCCCGTGGGCCCGGTGACGAGCACCAGTCCCTCCGGATTCGCCAGCAGTTGCAGGAAGACGGCCTGCATCGCAGGAGACATGCCCAGCTGCGCCACCGGCACCAGCCCCACGCTCGCGTCGAGGATGCGGATGACCACATCCTCCCCCGCGGGGCTCGGCACCACGCTGACGCGGAAGTCCACCACCTTGCGCCCCTCGGGCCGCTCAACGAGCGCGCGCAGCCGCCCATCCTGGGGGCGCCGGCGCTCCGTGATGTCCAGTCCCGCCAGCACCTTCACCCGGCTGACGACGCCCGGCAGCGAGCGCGGGTCGATGTCCGTGTACGACTGGTGGAGGATGCCGTCGATGCGATAGCGCAGGTCCACGTCGTCGAAGTAGCTCTCCACGTGGATGTCGGAGGCCTTCAACTCCACGGCGCTCACCAGCACGTGCTCCACCAGCTCCACCGTGGTGGGCGGATTCGACATGCGCGTGCCGGGCGTCAGCACCACGTCCGCGGTGACACGCGGCCCCGCGCCGAAGCCCACCTCCAGCGCGGACTCGATTTCATACGGGTTGAGCCGCACCACGCGCAGCGGCCGGCGCAGGAACTCGGTGATGAGCTCCAGGACGGAGGGCTGGTCGGGGTTCGTCATGCCCACCGTCACCGGCGCGCCGTCGGCCTGAGGGTCCACCTTGTCCAGCACCGCGACCTGGTTGCGACGACAGAAGGACTCGGGGAGCCGGCGGAGCGAGGCACGGTCCAGGGTGAACTGCGCGAGCTCGGCGAACTGAGAGGGGGTGTCCTCGGCCATGTCCCGTCCGGCTTAGCAGCCTCGTCCCGGGGAGCGCCATCCTCTGGCGTCCCTACTCCTCGAGCTCGCGCTTGAACCGCACGCCCAGGCGCGGCGCCAGCCAATCGCCCAGGTGCTCCATGCGCGAGCGCTGCGAGCCGGCCTGGGACAGCTCCATCTGGCCCGAGCCCGTGCGAATCCACAGCGAGAACACCTCCCACGTGCTCCCGTCGTATTCGCTCTCGGTCCGTCGCAGCTCGAGCCACTTCACTTGATGACGCACGCGCTCGGGAGTCCCCAGGCCATGCCAGACACGCTCCAGTGAACCCGGGCGCAGCTCCCACTCCCATCGCGCCTGGAGCGCGGGCAGCGCGTTCAGCCCCGCCCAGATTGCCGCGGCCACGAGCACCACCGCGAGCAGCGTGTCCTCCACCGTGAGCCCATCGATGGACTGACGCCAGCCCACCATCGCCGCCGAGGACATCAGCAGGAGCGCCACCCCGCCGCGGACCCAGGCCTTCTGTGCCACATCCCCCCGGTCGTCGCGCAGCACCACGACGCCATCCGGGAGCGTCAGGGTCTCCTTCCCCCGGGGCACGCTCTTCTCGGGCTCCAGCGGCGTGGGCCCCAGCTCCGAGAGCGTGCACAGCATCTTCCACAGCGCATCGTGCTCCGACGACAGCCCCAGTGAAGCCAGCCGGACCACGCGTCCCGAGTGCAGTTGCAGCTCGACGCCGCCGATGGGCTTCGGCACGGCCGCCACCTCCGTGAACGGAAGGTAGCACCGCTCGCTGCCAGGGCCGTTCCACCGCCTCCACGTCACCCCTCGGGTGTCCATCGAGACCTGGTCCTCGCCCCAGAGCGAGCGCAGGAAGAAGCGCCCCACGCGGACGCCCACCACCAGCCACACCGTGAGGAAGGCGATGAGCGCCAGGCCTCCGAGCACCAGCCCCACCGCCTGGACGTTGCGCATGTCCGAACGGAGGCCCATCGGCGCGGGGTCGAACGACACCCGAAGCACCTCGACGAGGAGGTCCAGCCCGAGCTTCAGGCCCCCCAGCCCCACCGCGCACCAGACCAGCAGCATGGCGCCATGGAGTGCGCGACGCTGAGGGTCCGCCTTCAGTCGCGTCTGCCAGACCGGTACCGCCCTCGCTTCGGCCATCCTGTGCTTCCCCCTCGATGCGCGACGAGCACGCGCTGCCTCCTCAGGCACTCGGGCCTCGTGAGGAAAGCGTGTCACCGCATTGTCACCCACCCGCCGTCGCGCTGCTATCCTCGGCCGCCATGAAGCGCCCCACGGAGCCGGACGCGCCCGCGATGCCGTCGCTGCTCGTCTTCGCCATCGCGGTGCTGCTCTTCGGCTCGCCGCTCCGGCGTCTGTGGTTGGCGGAGGACGCGCCCGGCTACCTGCCCTTCGTCGTCTGGCTGGGCGTCATCGCCCTGGGCGGTTGGGCCGCGTACCGGGGCGGTGGCCATGACGCTTGAGCTGGGCTCGCTCGTCGCCGCGTCCGTCGTCTACCTGCTCGTGCTGTTCCTCGTCGCCTATGCGGCGGAGCGAGGCCTCATCTCCTCGCGCATCACCCAGCACCCGCTGGTGTACGCGCTCGCGCTGGGCGTCTACGCGACGTCCTGGTCCTACTTCGGCAGCGTGGGCTACGCGGCCCGGCACGGCTACCGCTACCTGGGTATCTACCTGGGCGTCACCCTGGCGTGCCTGCTCGTGCCCGTGCTGTGGCGTCCGCTCTTGCGCCTGACGCGTGAGCTGCAGCTCACCTCGCTCGCGGACCTGCTCGCCTTCCGCTACCCGGGGCAGACGACGGGCACCGCGGTGACGCTGTTCATGCTGGCCGGCAGCCTCCCCTACCTCGCGCTCCAGGTGCGCGCGGTGGTGGAGTCCGCGAAGGTGCTCAGCCCGTCGGCCTCGCCCACGCTCGTCGGCATGGGCTTCTGCGCGGTGCTCGTCGTCTTCTCCGTCCTCTTCGGCGCGCGCCACCTCACCCCGCGCGAGCGGCACGAGGGCCTGATGCTGGCCATCGCCTTCGAGTCCGCGGTGAAGGTGGTGGCGCTCGTCGCCGTGGGCACCTGGGCGGTGTCTCAGGTGTTCGGCGGCGTGGACGGATTGTGGACGTGGCTGGAGGCGCACCCGGAGGCGGTGGAGCAGCTGCGGCGCCCCGCGCGCGAGGCCTCGTGGGCGCCGCTGCTGGTGCTCTCGTGCGCGGCGGCGTTCCTCACCCCGCGCAGCTACCACGTCGCCTTCACCGAGGCGCCGGAGAAGGACGCGCTGTCCACCGCGACGTGGGCCTTCCCGCTGGTGCTGCTGGTGATGAACCTCGCGGTCCCCGTGGTGCTGTGGAGCGGCGAGGCGCTGGGGCTGCCCTGGCCCGCGGACTTCCACCTGCTCGCGGTGCCCGCCTCGCGCGGCGCGACGGGACTGGCGCTGGTGGCCTTCCTGGGGGGCGTGTCCGCCTCCAGCGCCATGGTCATCGTCACCACGCTGGCCCTGGCGCCCATGTGCCTGACGCACCTGGTGCTGCCCCTGGGCTACGCGCGCGGACAGCCGCACCTGTACGGCTGGCTGCTCTGGGCGCGGCGGCTGCTCATCGCGCTCATCATCCTGGCGGGCTACGGCTTCTACCGCCTGCTCGACACGCGGGGGATGGGGCTGGTGGACCTGGGCCTCGTGTCCTTCGTCGCGGTGGCGCAGTTCGCGCCCGGCGTGCTGGGGCTGCTCTTCTGGAAGCGGGCCACTCGCGCGGGGCTGCTCGCGGGCCTGGGCGCGGGCGCGGCGCTGTGGATGGTGACGCTGGTGGTGCCGCTGTGGGCCTCGCCGGGCGTGGTGGCGTGGACCCACCGCGTCTCGGCGCTGCTCGGCTTTCCGAGCGACGAGCCGTGGGGCTTCTCCACCTTCGCGTCGCTGACGCTCAACACACTCGCCTTCGTGGGCGTGTCCCTGGTCACCCGACAATCGCAGGCGGAGACCGAGGCCGCGCGGGCGTGCACGCGGGAAGGCCCCGGGCTCGTGTCCGGAGGCGTGGAGGCCGGCTCGCCGCGGGAGTTCCGCGAGCGACTGGCACCCCTGCTCGGCGAGGAGGCCGCGTCGGCGGAGGTGGACCGCGCGCTGGAGTCGCTCGACATGTCCCCGGACGAGCGGCGCCCCTCCGAGCTGCGCCGCCTGCGCGACGGCGTGGAGCGGAACCTCTCGGGCCTGTTGGGTCCGGTGCTCGCGAGGCTCACGGTGGCGGAGGCGCTGCGGCTGGAGCCCGGCACCCGCGCGGCGCTGGCCGAGCAGCTGCGCTTCGTGGAGGAGCGCCTGCGCGACGCGCGCGGCATGCAGGGCCCGGTGCGCGCGGTGGAGGCGGTGCGGCGCTACCTCAATCGCATCCTCGAGGACCTGCCCCTGGGGGTGTGCACCGTGGGGCCCGACGGTGAGGTGGTCATCTGGAACGCCGCGCTGGAGCGGCTGTCCGGGGTGCGCGAGCACGCCTCGCGAGGCCACCCGCTGGCGGACCTCCCCGCGCCCTGGGGCTCGCTGTTGTCCGCCTTCTCGGCCGGCGCGGAGGCCGACACCGAGACGCGCGTCGTCGTGGCCGGCGCCGAGCGCACGCTGCGGCTGCACCGCTCCCGACTGACACCCGACGAGGAGGGCGGCGGCACGTCCGAGGGCATGGCGCTGCTCGTGGAGGACCTGACGGAGAAGAAGGCCGTGGACGCGAAGCTCGCGCACCAGGACCGGCTCGCCTCACTGGGCCGCGTGGCGGCGGGCGTGGCGCACGAGATTGGCAATCCCCTCACGGCCATCGCCAGCCTCACGCAGAACCTCAAGTACGAGCTGGACGACGCGGAGGCGGTGAAGGAGCGCACCGGGCTCATCCTCCAGCAGTGCCGACGCATCGACGCCATCGTCCGCGCGCTGGTGGGCTTCAGCCACGCCGGCACCGTGGGCGGCGAGGCTCGCCCCTTCGCGCGCGTGGAGGTGGGGCCGCTCCTGGCGGAGGCGCTCCAGCTCGCGCGGATGGCGCGCTCGGCGACGCGCTCCCGCGGGGTGAGCTTCGAGCACCGCGGCGCCGAGGGGCTGGTGGTGCTGGGCGACGCGCAGCGGCTGGAGCAGGTGCTCGTCAACCTGCTCACCAACGCGGTGGATGCCTCGCCCGAGGGTGGGCGCGTGGAGCTGGAGGCGCAGGCCCAGGAGGGCCGCGTGCACCTGCGCGTGCTGGACCGGGGACACGGCATCTCCTCGGAGCTCACCCAGCGCGTCTTCGAGCCCTTCTTCACGACGAAGCAGCCGGGCGAGGGCACGGGCCTCGGGCTCGCGTTGGTGGCGGGCATCGTGCGCGAGCACGGCGGCACCATCCAGGTGGACAACCGGCCCGGGGGAGGGACTAGCGTGACGGTGAGCCTGCCCGACGCGCGAAGCCACCCGCCCCCCGCGCGTCCCGTCCCGGGAGCCACCCTGTGAGCCGCATCCTGGTCATCGAGGACGAGCCCATCATCCGCACGGAGCTGCGCCGGCTGCTCGTGCGCGCCGGGCACGACGTGTCCGAGGCGGGCGCGGTGCAGGAGGCCGCGAGCGACTACGCGCTCGACTCCTTCGACCTGGTGCTGTCGGACCTGCGGCTGCCGGGCGCGCCGGGCACGGACGTCATCGCGCTGTGTCCCGGGGTGCCGGTGCTCATCATGACCAGCTACGCCACGGTGAAGTCCGCGGTGGACGCGATGAAGCTGGGCGCGGTGGACTACATCGCCAAGCCGTTCGACCACGACGAGCTGCTCCTCCAGGTGGAGCGCGTGCTGCGCGAGGGCAAGCTCACGCGGCAGAACGCGGCCCTCAAGCGCGAGGTGGAGCAGTCCTACTCGGTGAGCGGGATGGTGGGCGGCTCCGCGGCGATGCGCGACGTCTTCGAGCGCCTGCGCAAGGTGGCCCCCTCCCCCGCCACCGTGCTGGTGCTCGGGGAGTCCGGCACGGGCAAGGAGCTGGTGGCGCGCGCGCTCCACGCGCAGAGCCCTCGCGCGGACGGCCCCCTCATCTCCGTCAACTGCGCGGCCATCCCCGAGGGCCTCCTGGAGAGCGAGCTGTTCGGCCACGAGAAGGGAGCCTTCACCGGCGCGCTCACCGCGCACGCGGGCCTGGTGGAGGCCGCGCACGGCGGCACCCTCTTCCTGGACGAGGTGGGCGAACTGCCCGCGCCCGCGCAGGCGCGCCTGTTGCGCATGCTCCAGGACGGAGAGGTGCGGCGGGTGGGCTCCACGCGGCCTCGCAAGGTGGACGTGCGCATCGTCGCCGCCACGCATCGGGACTTGCCCCGCCGCGTGCAGGAGGGCGCCTTCCGCCAGGACCTCTACTTCCGGCTGCGCGTGGTGGAGATCCGCCTGCCGCCCCTGCGCGAGCGCGGCGAGGACCTGCCCGTGCTGGCGAAGTACCTCCTGGAGAAGGCGTGCCGCAGAATCGGCCGCCCGCCCGCGACGCTGTCCCCCGAGTCCCTCCAGGCCCTGATGACACACCCGTGGCCGGGCAACGTGCGCGAATTGGAGAACGCCCTGGAGCGCGCCGTCATCCTCTCCGAGGGCCCCGTCATCACCCCGGACCTGCTCGCGCTGGAGCTGCCCGGTGGCGAGCTGCTCGACGCCGCCGAGCCCGCCGAGCCGGAGCCCGAGGAGACGGGCGGCGGCTCCATGGAGGAGTACTTCCGCCGCTTCGTGCTCGAGAACCAGGAGCACATGGGCGAGACGGAGCTGGCCAGGCGCCTGGGCATCAGCCGCAAGGCCCTGTGGGAGAAGCGCCAGAAGCTCGGCCTCCCTCGCACCCGCGCATGACGCACCGCCGCACCGTCCTCGACGCGACAGGTCGCTTGCGCACGATTCGTTACGACGCATTGCGCGATTCGTTACCGAGGTAACGCACACGTCACCTTCCGTAACACCCTGACGCGCCGAGCCAACCTGCAACGTCCCGAATCTTGTCGGAGGCGGGGTTGGCCGGAGTGTTGCTCAAGGAGGGTGCATGCCCCACTCCCCCCTGCGCTCGTCGCCGCTCCTGGTCGCGCTCGCCGTGGTCCTCCTCCCGCTGGGCTCCGCAATCGCAGGCAAGATAACCATCAACGACGAAGCGAACCTCAACATCAACCTGCTGCTCCAATCGCAGGCACAGGTCATCAAGGACGGGGCGCCCAGCGGGGGCGTGGGCACGGACTTCTTCATCCGCCGGGTGCGGCTGCTCGTCTATGGCAACGTGACGAAGCGCCTGTCCTTCTTCATGGAGACGGACCAGCCCAACTTCGGCAAGGACAACAACTACAACGTCGACTTCTTCGTCCAGGACGCGTTCGTGTCCTACGAGTTCGCGGACAAGCTCTGGGTGGACGTGGGCATGCTCATCGCCCCGTTCTCGCGCCACAACCTCCAGGGCGCCATCGCGCTCAACTCGGTGGACTACCACTCGAGCGTCATCCGCTTCACCGCGGGGGTGGGGAAGATATGGCGGGACATGGGCGTGCAGCTGCGCGGCTTCGCGGGGCCGGTGGGCTTCCGCGCGGCCATCATGAACGGCGCCGAGGGCACCAAGCGCGAGGACGCGCCCACCGTCAACCCGGATGACCTGCCGCGCGGCGTGGCGATGGTGCGCTGGAACTTCCTCACCCGCGAGGAGGACCTCTTCTTCCAGGGCATCTACTTCACCGACAAGCCGCACCTGTCCGTGGGCGTGGGCGCGGACTACCAGCCCTCCGCCATCGCCACCGCGTCGGGCGTGCACGACTCGGTGGCCTTCTCCGCGGACACGTTCCTGGACTGGCCCATGGGCCATGACCAGGAGCTGGTGTTCCAGACGGGCGTGTTCCACTACCGCCAGGGCATGGACAACCCGCAGAGCGGCACGGGCGTCCAGGCGGAGCTGGGCTACCGCATCGCCAAGGTGGAGCCCCTGGTGTCCGTCGAGTACTTCAACTCGCGCGTCACGAACCAGGACTCGCTCATCTTCCGGCCCGGCTTCAACGTCTGGTTCCAGAAGCACACGTTCAACCTGAGGACCGAGGTCGCCATCGCGCGCGTGGGCGACCTGTCCAACGCGGACACCGGCGTCACCGGCACCGCGCAGCTCCAGTTCTTCTACTGACCCCCTGCCCGTCGAGGACCCCCGATGACTGCCCAGAAGGATTCGTTCGTCGCGCCCAAGGAGCACTTCTCCCGCCAGGCGCACGTGAAGAGAATCGACGAGTACCGCGCCCTCCACGAGAAGAGCCTGCGCGAGCCCGAGGCGTTCTGGGGCGAGCAGGCCCAAAGGCTCACCTGGTTCCACCCGCCGGAGGCCATCCGCGAGGTGGACGCGGAGCAGGTGGACTTCTCCTGGTTCAGCGGCGGCAAGCTCAACGTGGCCTACAACTGCGTGGACCGCCACGCGCGCGAGCGCCCCGGCAAGGCCGCCATCATCTGGGCGAAGAACGAGCCGGGCGAGTACGAGACCATCACCTTCCGCGACCTGCAGCACCACGTGGGACGCGTGGCCAACGTGCTCAAGGCCCACGGCGTGAAGAAGGGCGACCGCGTCTGCATCTACCTGCCGATGATTCCGGAGCTGGCGTACACCATGCTGGCGTGCGCGCGCATCGGCGCGGTGCACTCGGTGGTGTTCGCGGGCTTCTCGTCGGAGTCCTTGCGCGAGCGCATCCTGGACTCGGGCGCGAGGGTGCTGGTCACCGCGAACGAGGGGCCTCGCGGTCCCAAGAGCGTGCCCACCAAGGCCATCGCCGACGAGGCGGTGGAGGGGCTCACCCAGGTGTCCTCCGTGCTGGTGGTGCGCCGCACCTCGCGCGAGGTGCCCATGGTGGAGGGCCGTGATTCATGGCTGGACCAGGAGATGTCGCGCCACCGCGGCGTGTGTCCGGCCGAGTGGATGGACGCGGAGGACCCGCTCTTCATCCTCTACACCTCCGGCTCCACCGGGAAGCCCAAGGGGGTGCTGCACACCACGGGCGGCTACCTGGTGTACGCGGCGACGACGCACCACTACGTCTTCGACGTGCGCCCCGACGACGTGCACTTCTGCACCGCGGACCTGGGCTGGGTGACGGGCCACAGCTACCTCCTGTACGGCCCGCTCACCAACGGCACCACCACCGTGCTCTTCGAGTCCACGCCGTCCTATCCGGACTCCGGCCGGCTCTGGCAGGTGGTGGACGACGTGAAGGCCACCGTCCTCTACACCGCGCCCACCGCGCTGCGCGCGCTCATCAAGGAGGGCGACGGCTTCGTGAAGAGGTCCTCGCGCAGGTCGCTGCGGCTGCTCGGCAGCGTGGGCGAGCCCATCAACCCGGAGGTATGGCGCTGGTACCACGACGTGGTGGGCGAGGGCCGCTGCCCCATCATCGACACGTGGTGGCAGACGGAGACGGGCGGCATCCTCATCTCCCCGCTGCCGGGCGCGACGCCGTGCAAGCCGGGGAGCGCCACCCTGCCCTTCTTCGGCGTGGAGCCGGTGCTGCTGGACGACGAGGGCCGCGTCATCGAGGGCAACGGCGTCAGCGGCAACCTGTGCCTGGCGCGCTCGTGGCCGGGGCAGGCGCGCACGCTGTACGGCCACCACCAGCGCTTCGTGGAGACGTACTACTCGCGCTTCCCCAACCTGTACTTCACCGGCGACGGCTGCCGGCGCGACGAGGACGGCTACTACTGGATAACCGGCCGCGTGGACGACGTGCTCAACGTGTCCGGCCACCGGCTGGGGACGGCGGAGGTGGAGAGCGCGCTGGTGGCGCACGAGGCCGTGGCCGAGGCCGCCGTGGTGGGCTTCCCCCACGACATCAAGGGCACCGGCGTGTGCGCCTTCGTCACCGTGAAGCCCGACTGGCAGGAGACCTCCAGCGAGCAGATGGTGGGCGCGCTCAAGGAGCAGGTGCGTCACGTCATCGGCCCCATCGCCACGCCGGACCGCGTCGTGGTGGTCAACGGCCTGCCCAAGACGCGCTCGGGCAAGATCCTGCGGCGCATGCTGCGCAAGATTGCGTCGGGCGAGACGGAGAACCTGGGTGACTCCACCACCCTGGCGGACCCGACGGTGCTGGACGAATTGCTCACCAAGGCCACGCCCGTGCAGGCGCGGCGCTGATTCCCACCCCTACCCAGGAGCTCAAGCGATGTCCTCCCCATCCCAAGAAGAGGCGTTGGAAAGACTCGCGGCCGCGCGCTGGCGGGTGGCCGCCGTCCTCACCGTGGCCACGCTGGTGGCCTACTTCGGCTTCATCCTGCTGGTGGCCTTCAACAAGCCGTTGATGGGCCAGCAGCTCGTCCCCGGTCTGTCGGTGGGCATCCTCCTGGGCGCGCTCGTCATCGTGACGGCCTGGGCACTGACGGGCATCTACATGATCTGGGCGAACGGCAAGTACGACCGGGCCCTGCGCGAACTGCGTCGTTGAGAGGAGAATCCGCATGAATCCCCCTTCGGCAACGGGCACGCAGCTGGGCCAGCCCAACTCCACGGCCATCCTCTTCTTCCTGCTCTTCGTGGGCGTCACCCTGGCAATCACGTACTGGGCGGCGCGCAAGACGAAGACGACGTCCGAGTTCTTCGCGGCGGGCGGCGGGGTGAGCGCGCTGCAGAACGGCTTCGCGCTGGCGGGCGACTACATGAGCGCCGCCAGCTTCCTGGGCATCGCGGGCCTGGTCGCCATGTCGGGCTTCGACGGCCTCATCTACTCGGTGGGCTGGCTGGTGGGCTGGCCGGTGGTGACGTTCCTCATCGCCGAGCCCCTGCGCAACCTGGGCAAGTACACCTTCGCGGACGTCGTGGCGTACCGGCTCAAGCAGACGCCGGTGCGGCTGGCCGCGGCGCTGGGCACGCTCACGGTGGTGAGCTTCTACCTGATTGCGCAGATGGTGGGCGCCGGCAACCTCATCCACCTGCTCTTCGGGCTGTCCTACGAGGTCGCCGTCGTCATCGTCGGCGCGGTGATGATCCTCTACGTGCTCTTCGGCGGGATGATCGCCACCACGTGGGTGCAGATCGTGAAGGCGGTGCTGCTGCTGGCGGGCGCGTCCGCGCTGGCGCTGGCGGTGCTCTACAAGTTCGGCTTCAGCCCGCTGGCGCTCTTCAGCGAGGCCACCCGCCAGTACGGGGAGAAGACGCTGGCGCCGGGCACGCTGGTGAGCAACCCGCTGGAGACGATTTCGCTGGGCCTGGCGCTGATGTTCGGCACCGCGGGCCTGCCGCACATCCTGATGCGCTTCTACACGGTGCCGGACGCGAAGGCCGCGCGCAGCAGCGTGTTCTACGCCACGGGCCTCATCGGGTACTTCTACCTGGTGACGTTCATCCTCGGCTTCGGCGCGTCGGTGCTGGTGGGCCGGCAGGCGATCACGAGCGTGGACAAGGGCGGCAACATGGCGGCGCCCATGCTCGCCGAAGTCGTGGGGGGCACGGGCTTTTTGGGCTTCATCTCCGCGGTGGCCTTCGCCACCATCCTCGCGGTGGTCGCGGGCCTGACGCTGTCCGGCGCGGCGGCGCTGTCCCATGACTTGTGGTCCAGCGTGGTGCGCAAGGGCCAGGCCCCCGAGCACGAGCAGCTCAAGGTGGCGCGGCTGGCGAGCCTGTTGCTGGGCGTGCTCGCCATCGTCCTGGGCGTGGCCTTCAAGGGACAGAACGTGGCCTTCATGGTGGGGCTGGCGTTCGCGATTGCCGCGAGCGCCAACTTCCCCGCGCTGCTGTTGTCCATGGCGTGGAAGAAGTTCACCACCTACGGCGCGGTGGCGAGCATGTTGACGGGCTCGTTCAGCGCGGTGGTGCTCATCTTCCTGTCGCCCACCGTACAAGTGGACCTGCTCAAGAACACGAGCGCCCTGTTCCCGCTGAAGAATCCAGGCATCATCACCATGCCATTGGCTTTCATCGTGGGGGTGCTCGTGTCGCTGATGTTCCCGGAGCGCGAGTCCAGCGAGCGCTTCGCCGAGGTGAAGCACCGCATGCACATGGGCGCGGGCAGGCCCTCGGGGGCGGCGCCCGAGGCCGCGGCGGCCTCGGTGGAACACACAGGTCGGACACCGACTCCCACGCCCAGCAAGGCTTGATGCCATCGAGATAGCCCTCCTCCGTCACTGCTCCTGGGGAGGAGGGCGGGGGTGGGCGCCGGGCCTCCAAGGGGCCCGGGGCCCGCCCCTCTTGCTCAATCCCTGACAGCAGACACGCTGGAGCGCTGCTCCCGCTGGCGCGTGCGCGCGGTGCAGACGGCGCTTGTGCGCGGGCACGTCGATGCCCGACGGGCGCGCGGCCTCCTCCGCGGACAGGCCCTCCAAGCCCCGGAGGCGCAGCGCCTGCCGGTCCGACGCGGACAGTGTCCCGGGCGCATCCCAAAGCACCGCCCCCGACTCACGCGCGTGCGCCACGCCGTCGAGCGCGGGCCCGGAGGAGACCACCGGCCGCCCCTGATTCACGCGCGTGCGCCACGCCGTCGAGCACAGGCCCGGAGGAGACCACCGGCCGCCCCTGATTCACGCGTGCGCCACGTCGTCGAGCGCGGGCTCGGGGAGACCACCGGCCGCCCCCGATTCGCGCGTGCGCCACGTCGTCGAGCGCGGGTTCGGAGGAAACCACCGGCCGCCCCCGATTCACGCGCGTGCGCCACGCCGTCGAGCACAGGCCCGGAGGAGACCACCGGCCGCCCCCGATTCACGCGCGTGCGCCACGCCGTCGAGCACAGGCCCGGAGGAGACCACCGGCCGCCCCTGATTCGCGCGTGCGCCACGTCGTCGAGCGCGGGCTCGGGGAGACCACCGGCCGCCCCCGATTCGCGCGTGCGCCACGTCGTCGAGCGCGGGCTCGGGGAGACCACCGGCCACCCCTGAGTCACACGCGTGCGCCACGTCGTCGAGCGCCGGCTCAGGGAGACCGTCGGCCGCGCCTGATTCACGCGCGTGCGCCACGTCGTCGAGCGCCGGCTCAGGGAGACCACCTGCCGCGCCACGGGCGCATCGAGCGACACGCGAGCCCCTTCCGCGCGCCTCCTTCCGGCGCTCCCGTGAGCAGTCAGCGCGCGCCACCGGGTAGAGCCATGTCGACAGCCGCGCCTGCTCCCGGAACGCCGTCACCAGCGTTTCCCGGAGCAGGTCCCTGGAGCCGCACAGGCGCAGCAGCCCGAAGCCGTGCACCGGGGAGGCTCATCGGGCGAGCAGCGCCTCCCGGTCCCCCCGCGTCGCCGCGGAGACGAGCACCGCGTCGCCGCGGAGACGAGCACCGCGTCGCCGCGCCCCTTCGCCCTTCGTCTCACCACCGCGGCCCTGTCCTCTCCGCGCGTCGAGGCCCCGAGGGAACCCGCGCGCCATGCCCGCCTGCCTGGGAGCACCCACCCGCCTCAACACGGGCCCTTGAATGCTTTTCCCGGAGGCGGGCTCTCACATCCTGACCGGTGGCGTGCCACGCTCCTGAGCCGGTCGCACCCGCTTGCCTCGATTCTCTTCCTCGTCAGGTGCCTGCATCGATGAACACGTTCCTCCTTCCGCTCCTGGGCGGTGTCCTGCTGGGCCTGGGCGCGGCCCTCCTGCTCCTCTTCAACGGCCGCATCGCCGGCATCAGCGGCATCGCCGGTGGGCTCTGGGCGCCCGCGTCGGGTGACACCGGGTGGCGCGTGGCCTTCATCGGCGGGCTGATGCTGGGCGGCGTGGTGCTCGCGGCCGTGCGGCCGGAGGTGCTCGGCGCGCCGGTGCTCACTGGGGTGGCCACCCCGCTCATCGCCGGGCTGTGCGTGGGCTTCGGCGCGCGGCTGGGCAGCGGCTGCACCAGCGGCCACGGCGTGTGTGGCCTGGCGCGGGGCTCCAAGCGCTCGCTGGTGGCCACGCTGACGTTCATGGCGGCGGGCGCGGCCACCGTCTTCGTCACCCGGCATCTCGTGGGAGGTGCGTCATGAAGCAGGCCCTCACGGCGGGCGCCGCGGGGCTGCTCTTCGCGCTCGGCCTGGGCGTGGGCGGCATGACGGACCCGGCGAAGGTGGTGGGTTTCCTCGATGTGGCGGGCGCTTGGGACCCCAGCCTCGCCTTCGTGATGGCGGGCGCGCTGGGCGCGTACGCGCTGGCGCGCGGGCTCATCCTCCGCCGCGCGGCCCCCGTGCTGGCGGACACCTTCCCGGAGGCGACCTCCGCCTCGGTGGATGGACGCCTGGTGGCGGGCGCGGCGCTCTTCGGCGTGGGCTGGGGCCTGTCGGGCTACTGCCCGGGACCGGCCCTGGTGGTGTTGCCGGTGGGCGGACTGACGGTGGCGCTCTTCGTGGTGGGGATGGTGGCCGGTATGGGCGTGTTCCGCGCCCTGGTGAAGCAACCTGGGTGAGCAGGCTCATCACACACAACCCCCACGGGTGTACGGTGCGGGCTGAAGTCACGCATTGCGGGGCACCAAATCTCAGACTTCCGGGCATGTGAAGTGATTGGGACATCACATCCGGACATTTGAGTGCGTTTGCAAAGCTTTGAGTGGATCACCGCGAGGGGCGGGGGTGGCTAGGATGACTCCTCAATGCCACGCGCCGCGAATAGGTTGCTGGACGTCGACGAAGAGAAGCTCGTCCACCAGTTCCCCGGAATCGACCGCAAGGCGGTGGGGGCGTTCTTCACGCCCGCGCCCCTGGTGGAACGCACGCTATCGCTCGCGATGGCGCACCTGGGAGCAGGGCCGCTCACGGTGATTGACCCGGCTTGTGGAGCCGGGGCCTTCCTGTCGGCGGCCTCGAAGCTCTGGCCCGGAGCCCGCCTGTGCGGCCTGGAGCTGGACCCGGCCGTGGCCCGGCTGTGTCAGGCCCGCGTCCCCGAGGCGGACGTGAAGGAGGGCGACACGCTGCGAGGCGGGCTGGAGCCCATGCTCGCTGCCACGCCGCCCGAGCACCGCGAGCTGTGGGTGGGCAATCCGCCCTACAACGGCACCTCGCCGGTGCTGAAGGACGCGGGCGCGTACGCGAAGCTGCGTGCCTTGTTGCCGCTGGCGCTGCCGCCGGGCACCAGCCTGCGCGACGACTTCGCCTTCTTCCTGCTCGTCGCCGCGCACCGGCTGTCCACGCGGCCCGGCGTGCTCGCCTTCATCACGCCCGCGAGCCTGCTGGACGCGTTCCTCTACGCCCCCCTGCGCCAGTCGCTCTTGCGCATGCTGACGCTGCGCGAGGTGGTGGACCTGGGGCCGGGCGCCTTCGCCGGCACGCAGGTGCGCACGTGCATCACCGTGTGGTCCTCGCTGCCGGGCCACGTGGACCCGCCGCGCTTCGAGCGCCGGGGGGCGTGGCAGCACTTCACCCCCGAGGCGCCCGAGTGGCGGCTGGCGCCCACGACGCCGGAGGCGAGCGCGTTGGACGCGCGGTGGAGCGCGGAGGGCGAGCCGCTCACCACGCTCGTCCCCGTGAGCCTGCCCGGGGTGAAGACGCGCTTCGACGAGCTCCTGGTGGACGCGGACCCGGAGCGGCTGCTCGCGCGCATCCGCGCCTTCGCGGCGTCCTCGCTGGACGACCTGCCGGACTTCGCGCGGGTGCATGGGCTGTCCGAGGAGCTGCTCCCGAAGCTGCGCGCGCTGAAGGTGGGCCCCGCGCTGGAGGTGGACGCCAGGCACCTGCGGCCCTTCTTCCGGTATGGCGGCGCTCGGCACCGGGGCACGCTGCCTCCAGAAACGCGGGCGTACTGCTACCTGGACCGGCGGCTGATTCCGCGCGGAGACCACCGGCTGCGCGGGCCGTACGACCCGCACGTGGGCGCGGTGAAGCTGCTCTTCAACGTGCGAGAGCTGCCCCTGTCCGCGGCGCTGCTGCAGGAGGAGGGCTGCGTCCACGACCACCGGCACGCGCGCTTCGCGCCGCTGTTCGTTCCCAAGCGGCTGCGCGACGAGGGCCTGCGCGTGACGCGCTCGTCCGCGTCCGCCGAGGAGCTGGGGCCGCTGGTGCCCAACCTGTCGCCGCGAGGCCTCGAGTGGGCGGAGACGCTGGGAGGTCCTGAGGAGGCCTTCAAGGCCATCGTGCGATTCCTCAACGGCCCCGAGGTGCAGCGCACCTGGGCACCGGCCTTCGGCGCTTCACGCGTGGTGCCGGTGCCGCTGGTAGTGCCACCCATCGGACAGGAGTGAGGAGGCGGTGGGCGGCCCGCATGGTTTCCCTGCGGGCTGCGCGGACAACCGCTAGTGTCCACCTTCGCTGAGCAGCATTTCCCCTCTGGAGGAGGACCCCGACCCATGAAGATTCGCGCGCTGCTGACCGCCACCGTTCTCACCGCCGCCGCGCCCGCGCTGGCCCAGGCCCCCGCGGCGACGCCCCCCGCGCCCGCCCAGGCCGCCCCCGCCGCCGCGGCGCCGGCGAAGAAGGAGGCGCCCAAGGGCGAGACGGCGAAGGCGACGGTGAAGGACGCGCAGGGCAAGGACGTGGGCGAAATCACCTTCGAGCAGGCCAAGCAGGGCGTCCTCATCAAGGGCACGCTGCACGACCTGCCCCCCGGCCAGCACGCCTTCCACATCCACGAGACGGGCAAGTGCGAGGCGCCGGAGTTCAAGACGGCCGGCGCGCACTTCAACCCGACGAAGAAGGCGCACGGGATGATGGCCCACAAGGGCAAGCACCTGGGCGACCTGCCCAACCTCTACGTGGGCCAGGACGGCAAGGTGCAGTTCGACACGTTCGCCCAGGGCGGGCTGACGGTGAAGTCGCTGTTCGACAAGGACGGCTCGGCCGTCGTCGTCCACGTCAAGGAGGACGACTACGCCACGGACCCGACCGGTGACGCCGGCGGTCGCCTGGCGTGCGGCGTGGTGGAGAAGCAGTAGCGGCCCGATTCACCCGGTGACGCGCCCGTCTGGCATTGCTGGCCGGACGGGCGAGTCCCAGAGCGGCCCCTCTTCAGGGCACGGGCTTCGCGACGGCGTCAGGCGCCTTCTTCACGGGCGTGAAGCGCAGGTCCTGGAAGTCGAAGCTGAAGTCGGTGAGCGGTGAGACGGGCTGCATGCGCATCTCCCCCACCGCGCCGTCGGGCTTGAGCGAGAAGGACACGAACGCGTCCGCGTTGAGCGAGCGGTCCTTCCAGCGCGCGACGAAGGTGTCGTATTGCCAGTGCTCCACCTCACCCACGAGGCCCGGCGTCCGGCTGAAGCGCAGCACCAGCTTGTCCGCCTCCCGCGTCAGCGTCACGTCGCCGTACCACGCGTCGCGGAACGTGCCGGTGTACGCGTCGAGCGGGAGCGACGGCTTGCTCTGGGCGTTGCGGCTGCCGCGGAGCCCCGCCACCTGGGCCTCCGCCTTGGCGCGCTTCGCGTCGTCATCCGCCTTGAACGCGGCCACCCAGTCCGTGGCGGGCCCGCCCATGAACGCGTCCAGCACCGTCCACATCGGCGCCTCGATGGCCCCGCGCTCCTCCTGGTTCGTCAGCACCGCGACGCCCAGGTTCAGCTCCGGCACCAGCATCACCCGCGAGTAGTAGCCCGGCAGCGCGCCGCCGTGGCCCACCAGCTTGTGGCCCTTGTAGTCGCGCAAGGACCAGCCCAGCGCGTACGCGGCGAAGTTCGCGCGCAGCCCGGCGAGCGGCTTGGACGGCTCGGTGACGTTCATCACCGTCTGCGCCGCCCACATCTCCTTCGACTGCGCCTCGCTGAACAGCCGCTTCTTGCCGTCCGTCCCCGGAATCACGCCCAAGGCCAGCTGCGTCATCATCCACTTGGACAGGTCGTTGACGCTGGAGTTGATGGCCGCCGCGGGCGCGTTGTTCTCGAAGCCCATGGGCGAGATGGCCTTGAGCACCCCGTCCGCCTTCGCGTGCGGCGTGGCCACGTTGCCGCTCACGCGCAACGCCTTGAAGAGCGTGCTGCTGTCGCGCATGCCCACCGGCACGAAGATGCGCTCACGCACGAAGTCGCGCCAGTGCCGGCCGCTCACCTTCTCGATGACCTTGCCCGCCACGAGGTAGAGGATGTTGTCGTACGCGTACTTGCTGCGGAAGCTCGACGCCGGGGGCAGGTGGCGCAGCTTCGAGACAATCTCGTCCTCGGTGAACGTCGACTGCGGGAAGTAGAGCAAGTCCCCCGCGCCCAGCCCCAGCCCGCTGCGGTGCACGAGCAGGTCGCGAATCGTCAGCTCGCGCGTGACGTACGCATCGTGCATCTGGAACGACGGCAGGTGGTCCACCACGCGGTCATCCCACTGCAGCTTGCCCTCCTCGACGAGCATGGCCAGCGCCGCCGCCGTGAAGGCCTTGCTGTTGGACGCGATGCCGAACAGCGTGTCCGCCGTCACCGGCGTCTTGTCCCCGAGCTTGCGCACGCCATAGCCCTTGGACAGCACCACCTTGCCGTCCTTCACCACGGCCACGGCGATGCCGGGCACGTCGAAGGTCTTCATCGCCTTCTCGAGGGTGGCGTCGAAGTCGGTGGGCAGCGACTGCGCGAAGGCCGGGGACAGCGGAAGGACGACGAGGAGTAGCGCGAGGACGTGACGCACGAAGGGCTCCAGGAAGGGGCTTGAAGGTCCCCTCTCTACCGCACCTGGCGAACACGCCCCAGCCGCCCTTGTTCCGGGCTGGCGCGTCAGACGTAGCCGAAGCGGCGCCGCGCGAACCACTCCGCGCCGAGCAGCCCGATGAGGGCCACCAGGTAGTACCAGCGGTCCCACAGCGGCTGGTCCTTGGCGCGGCCCACCTCCACCACGGGCGGGTCCAGCAGCGGCACGTCCGGCAGGCTGTCCTGGGGCAGCTTGTACGCCTTGCCGCCCGTCACCTTGGCCACCTGCTCCATCAGCTCCGGCCGCACCGACGCGTCCGACAGCTCCGGGCCCACGGCGCGCACCGCCACCGCGTCCTCGCCCTGGCCCAGCTCCGTCTCGCCCTTCTTCGCCGTGGCGAGAAGCTTGTAGGGGCCCGGCTCCGGCGGCGCGAACTCCAGCCGCACCACGCCGTCCGGCCCCGTCGCCCCCGTCTGCACCGCCACCGGCTTCTGCGCGGCCACGGAGAACAGCTCCACGCGCACCTGCGCGTCCTGCGCCGGCTGGTAGTCCGCGCTGCGCGCCTGCACCACCACCGCCACCGGACGCCCCGGCTCCACCGAGGGCGGGTCCGCCGTCACCTTCAGCGTCGTCAGGTCCGGGTCCCGCACCAGCCAGCGCAGCGCGTTGCCCCAGAAGCGGTCATACGCGCGGCTGGGAGAGCCATCCCGGTGCGCCGCGAAGGCCCAGTACCACGACGCATCCGTGGCCATCACCAGCGCGCGCCCCCGGCCGTAGTCCCACACCGCGACGAGCGGCGCGTTCTTCCCGTCCGAGGTGAGATGCGGATGCTCCAGCAACACGGTGGCGCCCTGCCGCGCGCGCGTCAGGTTGATGCCGGGGATGGGCGGCAGCTCGCCCCACGCGGCCTCGGTGCTGGAGGCGCCGGTGCCGATGGCCGTCACCGGGTGGCGCAGGCCCTCCGGCGTCAGGCGCGCGGTGAACGCGTCCAGGTTGGCGGGGCCCGCGGCGGCCACGGGCAGCGCGTCCATCAGCGTGGGCATGGTGGCGCGGCCCTCGCCCAGCACGCTGTCGCCGCCAATCATCACGAAGGCGCCGCCGTTGTGGATGTAGCGCTCCAGGTTGCGCTCGTACTCGGCGATGGACAGCGACGGGTCCGAGTGCCCGAAGTTCTGGAAGATGACGACGTCGAAGGTGTCCAGCTTCGTGTCGAAGATCTCCTCCATGGGGAACGGGATGAGCGACAGCTCCCGGTCGTTCGACGTCCCCGGGTCGTCCGACAGCGTGCGCAGGATGTAGAACGAGATGAGGTCCACGTTCGCGTCCTGCTTGAGCAGCCCGCGCAGGTAGCGCTCGTCCCACGAGGGGCGGCCCACCACCAGCAGCACGCGCACCCGGTCCCGGATGACCTTCAGCGTGAAGGAGCGGCTGTTGTTGTCCGCCACCGCCTCGTCCGGGAAGGTGGGCACCGACACCGTGTAGACGAAGCGGCCCGTCTGGTCCGGCGTGAAGGTGAAGGACACCGGCTTCACGTCGTCGTTCGTCTCCAGGCGCACCGTCTTGGTGGCCACCGTCTTGCCCTCCTGGCTGAGGACGACGGGAATCTCCTTGCCCCGGAAGCCCTTGCCGTGGATCTCCGCCTCCACCGTGAGCGAGTTGCGCACGAAGGCGAAGTCATCGACCTTCAGGCCCTCAATCGCCAGGTCCTTGAGCGCCTCCTGGCCCACGGTGAAGGTGGACACCGGCACGCCCAGGTCCGCGAGCGCCGCGCGCGCGCGGCCCACCACGCCCGCCTTCAGCTCCGCGTTGTCCGCGCCGTCGCTGAACAGCAGCACGCCGGACAGCTTGCGAGCGCCCTGCCCCGCCCCCGCCGACGCACGCAGCGCGGCGAGCAGGTCCGTGGTGCCCGCCCGGGGCGGCTCCTTGGCGAGCGACGCGGGCGTCACCGGCGAAAGCTCCGGGTCCACGCCGTACATCTCCACCGTGAAACGGTCCTGCAGCGCCGCGAACGCCGGGCCCGCCTTCTCCAGGAACGCGGCCACCTGCGCGTTGCGCGTGGGCCCGCCCGGCTCGGTGGGAAAGCCCATGGACGCCGAGCGGTCCACCAGCACCGCCACCCGGTTCTTCATCCGCGCGACCTGGAGGTGACGGATGCCAGGCTCCAGCAGGAAGAAGAGCGCGGCCACGCCCGCGCCCACGCGCAGGGCCCACAAGAGGATGCGACGGCCACGCGCGGGCTCGCGGCGCACGCCCCAGGCCGCCAGCCCCACGCCCAACAGCAGCCCGAGCGCGAGGAACACCAGCGCCCACGAGGGCAGCGGAGAGAGGCTGACGAGCTTCCAGGCGTTGAAGGTGGGGGAGTTCATCCAGGCTCTTGAGGTGAGGCCCTTCGCGTCAGCGCCGCTTGTTGAGGATGAGCTGCAGGTGGACCGCGTCGTCCTTGTAGTCCAGGCAGAGCGCGTACATGCAGACGTTGATGCCCAGGCGCACCGCCAGCTCGCGCTGCGGCTCGCCGCCGGGGCTCACGTCGAACTCGTAGTCGCCCGTCTCGTTGCGGCTCCACGCCCCCGCCACGTCGTTCTGCGAGTACAGCACCGCGGCGCGCTTGCCCAGGTTGGCCGCCAGGAGCTGCGGCTTGTTGAGCAGCCGCCCGGGCGCCGCGTCCAGCATGAAGAAGGACTTGAACACCACGTGCGTGGAGGGCACCTCGGTGAGCGGGCTCTGCGGCAGCACGCGCCGCATCTCCCGGCGGAAGCTGGCGTCGAAGCCGTCCCCGTCGCTGCCGTCGTTGGCGTCCGCCAGCATGAAGCCGCCGTACGTCAGGTAGCGGCGCAGGTTGGTCACCTCCGCCTCGCTGAGCGCGGGGAACGCGCCGTCGCCGCCGAAGTACAGGAAGGGGTACTCGAAGAGGTCGGGGCTGCTCAGCGCGAACGGGCGCGCGTCCGGCACCACCTCCACCGAGGTGCGCCGCTGCAGCTCCCACGCAATCCGACGCAGGCCCGACAGCCGCCCGTCCCAGCGGCCGCCGTGCTTCGCCACCGCGGGGATGAAGCGGTTCTTCTCACCGAAGGCGCGCGCACGCCCAGACAGCAGCGGGACGAGCGCGGAGGTGCCGAGCAGGAGGTTTCGTCGGGTCAGGCGCCGCGCGGACATAGAGCGCATCTATATACCGTCGACGGGTGCTCGCATTCCCCGGTATACAGCGGGCCCATGGCGAAAGGCGGACAGACGCCCGAGCCGCCCGGCGCCCCCGAGGTCCGCGCGGCCTGGGCCCTCAAGGAGGCCGGTGACGTCGCCGGGGCCCGACGCCAGGCCGAGCGTCTGTTGGCGAGCAATCCGGCCCCCCAGGACCGCGCCCAGGCCGAGGAGCTCTTGCGCCGCACGTCCACGCCCCGTGCCCTCTACGGCTTCGCGGCGCTGGGGGCCGCCGTCTTCGTGGTGCTGCTGCTGTTGGCGCTGAAGCGCTACGCTTAAGCTACATCGTCGGCGCCCGCGCCCCTCGGGGGCGGCTCGAGCCGCGCCGCAATGCGAAGGAGTCGGAAGTCATGGAAGGCCTCCTCCAGGCACTCAGGGCCTATCAGGAGTTCAATCCGTCGGGCTGGGTCGCCATCTACCGGCTCCTGCCGATGTGGGCGGGCATCGTCTGCTGTGTCCTCGGGGTGACGCTGCTCTTGGTCGGCGGAGGCCCCCGGGTGTTCCGGGTGCTCGCCGGCCCCATCGGCGCGCTGCTGGGCCTGGTGTGGACGGGCGCGGTGGCCGTGAAGCTGGGCCTGCCGGACCTGGACCCCCGGGCGCCGTCCATCGCCGCGGGGGTGCTGCTGGTGCTGGGCTTCCTCTTCCCGCCCGCCATCACCTTCGTGGGCCTGGGCGTGCCGCTGGGCCTGGTGGCCGGGCAGATCGCCGGCCCGCAGGACTTCCTGCTCGGCTTCGCGCCGGGGTTCATCATCGGCGGGCTGGTGGGCGCGCTCCTGCACCGGGTGGTCAGCGCGCTCGTCGCCTCCGCGGCGGGCGGGTGGGTGCTCGTCATCGGCGCGCTGGCGGCGCTGCACCAGTTCGGCAGCCTGGTGGAGGCGGTGGCGAGCCGTCCCTGGGGCGTCATCGTCGCGGCGGGCATGTTCGCCATCGCGGGCTCCGTCTACCAGCTGGCCATGCGCCCCTCCCCCGAGGAGGCCGACAAGCAGCGCGCGGAGAAGGAGCGCGTGAAGCTGCGGCAGGCGGAGCAACGGGCGCTCGAGAAACGTTGGGGGGTCAAGTAGCCGGCCTCCCCCGGTCGTCGGCCGTGCTTTACCTCCACCCGGGTGGCGCGTAGATTCCGCCGCCTTTCCCCCCGGAAAACCCCCAAAGGATTGATGGGCCAGGCCAGGCGCAAGGAGAAGGAGAAGCAGGAGTCCCCCCCGGAGCCATCCCCCGGGCAGGAGCCCCTGGCTCAGGGAGCCTGGGTGAAGCCCGAGGGACTGTCGCGCCGGGGCTGGGCCGTGCTCGTCGGCCTCATCCTCGTCATCCAGTTCCCCCTCATCCACTACGTCCTCTTCCGCGGTGACGCGGAGGTGACGGCGACAATCCCCTACACCCAGGACTTCAGCGACCCGGGCGTGGTGAAGCGCGACTTCTTCACCACGGGCGGCTACTGGCGGGTGATTCAGGGCGAGCTGCTGGCGCCGGGTGTGAAGAACAACCCGCTGTGGCTGCAGGCGCCGCTGCCGGACGACGTGGCGGTGGAGCTGGACGTGCGCTCGGAGCTGCCCGAGGGCGACATCCGGGTGGAGCTCTTCGGCAACGGCGTGGACCCGGCTTCCGGCTACGTGCTGATGCAGGGCGGCCAGAACAACTCCGTGTCGGCCATCGCCCGGCTGGACTTGAACGCGCCCACGCTGGACGCGCTCCAGCGCCGCGCGCAGCGCAAGGCGGAGTCGTCGGGCGGCGCCGCGGACCTGGCTTCCGTGTTCAAGGACGACACCCGGGTGAAGGTGGAGGCGCGGGGCACGCCGGTGCAGGCGGGCCGCACGTACCACTGGCGCATCGAGCGCCGGGGCACGCTGTTGCGCTGGTCCATCGACGGGGAGCTGTTCCTGGAGCTGGATGACCCGCGCCCGCTCAAGGGGCCGGGAAACGACAGGCTGGGCCTGTCCGGCTTCGAGTCGCAGATCTTCTGGGACAACCTGCGCGTGGACACGCCGGACCGGCTGCCCGCCAAGGTCGCGGCCGCGACGCCGGCCATCCCCCCGGGTCCGTACGCGGACGACTTCGAGCGCGACACGCTCGGCGACGCGTGGAACGTCACCAACCCCACCGCGACGCGCATCGTCGACGGCGCGCTGGTGGTGGAGCAGCTCCACAACCGCCCCGTGTGGCTCAAGCGCCCTTTGCCCCGCGACGCGGTCATCGAGTTCGACGCGTGGACGGACAGCCCGCAGGGCGACATCAAGGTGGAGGCCTGGGGCGACGGCCGCTCGTTCTACGCGGGTGATTTGCGGCTGCAGTACACCGCCACCGGCTACGTGTTCATCTTCGGCGGCTGGAAGAACACCCAGTCCGCCATCGCCCGCAGGAGCGAGCACACGCCCGACCGCGTCACGCGGGATGGGGCCGCGGTGGTGCCGGGCAAGCGCCACCACTTCAAGCTGACCCGCCGCGGCGACACCCTCGCCTGGGAGCTGGACGGCCAGCCGTTCCTGACCCTCAAAGACGCCACGCCCCTCGAGGGCTCGCGCAACCAGTACTTCGGGTTCTCGGGCTGGCAGACCCGCGTCCACTTCGACAATTTGAAGATTGAGCCGCTCGCCCCCTAGCGGCCCAAGGAAAGTCACACCGTGCGCAGAGTTGGCATCTTCGGCTGGGGCGTCGTCGCCCCCCGGTCCAGGAACATCGAGGCGTTCGAGAGGAACCTCGCGTCCTCCGAGAGCTGGCTGTCCCCCTTCAACGGCTTCGGGCCGGACAACTTCCTGGTCGGTACGCCGGACTTCCAGCTGGCGGACTACAAGCCGTGGATCGACGAGCGCTTCCCCGCCAACCGCTTCTCCCAGCTGGAGCGGAAGATGGGGCAGCCGACGCAGTTCGCCATCGGCGCGTTCATCCAGTCGCTCGCGCAGAACCCGGGCCTGGAGCAGGAGCTGCAGGCGCTGGGGCCCCGCGCGCACGTCTACGTGGGCACGGGCCTGGGCGACCTGCCCACCATCCAGTCCATCTCATTGGACCTGTACCGCGCCCAGCGCCGGTGGGACCGCTTCTGGGCGGCCCCCGAGCGCAACGCGGTGCTGCGCCAGTGGCTGGAGACGCGCGAGCCCGCCGAGGGCGTGCCGCCCGAGCCGTCCACGGTGGACGAGGGCGTGCGCGACGAGGCCGAGGACGCGTGGTGGCACTACTGGACGGGCCGCTCCACGGAGCTGCGCGAGTACCTGGCGGAGCTGCGCGACATCGAGGCCATCGGCGTGCCGGACGGCGCGGACGTGGAGTCCGCGAAGCTGGCCGTCATCAAGGAGAAGCGCACGCGCAACGGCCGGCTGCAGAAGAAGTGGAACGCGCCCGAGCCGCCCTGGAACGCCGTGTCCTCCAACGTGCTGTGGAACATCCACAACACGCCCGCCTCGCAGATTTCGATGCTCGGCCGCATCACCGGCATGACGTTCGCGCCGGTGGCCGCGTGCTCGTCGTTCGGCTACGGGCTGAAGCTGGCGATGAACGCCCTGCAGCTGGGTGAGGCGAAGGCCGTCGTCATGGGCATGACGGACGCGGCGCCCAACCCGCTCGTCGTGGGCGGCTTCTACAACGCGCGCGTCATCTCCGCGGACGCGGCCATCTCCAAGCCCCTCACCGCCCTGCGCGGCACGCACATCGCGGGCGGCGCGGTGGTCTGGGTGCTGGGCGACTACGACTACTTCACGGCCAAGGGCTTCAAGCCCCTGGGCATGGAGCCCGTCTCCGTGGGCGTCACCGCGGACGCGGACCACATCATCACCCCGTCCAAGGAGGGCCCCACGCTGGCCATCCGCGAGGCGCTGGCCCAGGCGGGCTGCGGCCCCGCCGACGTGGGCAGCTGGGACCTGCACGCCACCGCGACGCCAGGGGACTACCTGGAGGTCCAGAACCTGCGCGACGTGATGCCGGAGTCGGTGCTCATCACCGCGCGCAAGGGCACCTTCGGCCACGGCATGTCCGCGGGCGGCGGCTGGGAGCTGACGGCGCAGTACCTGGGCTACGGGCGCGGGCAGGTGTTCCCCACGCCGCTGAAGAAGACGGAGCTCAACCAGCAGATTTCGCGCGTCCACGGCCACTTCGTCTTCGACGAGGCCCAGGCCGCGCCCGAAGGCTGCGCGGGCAAGCTGTCCATGGGCGTGGGCGGCATCAACGCCTGCGTCATCTCCCGCCCCTGGAAGAAGTGACGCGCCGGGCGGCGCTGGGAGGGCCCCTGCCTCAGGGGTACTCGAGCGCCGCCTGCTGCGCCAGCCGGCCGGCCGCGTCGGGCTCGATGCGCCGCAAGAGCTCCAGCTCCAGCTCCAGGTCCCGCGCGTAGTTCTGCTGCGTGGGCAGCACGCCGGTGGTGTTGGCGTTGGCGCGCGCCACGGCCTGCTCCTCCTGCGCGCGGGCGGAGCCTCCCTGGGCGATTCGCTGCTCCACGTTGCCCCCGCCGATGGCCTGCGACATCCGGTTGCCGCGCATCACCCGGAGGATGCTGCCGCCGTTGGGCAGCGTGTGGCCCTCAATCAGGAAGCGCGAGGACGACGTGGGCCCCAGCGTGCCGCCCCCCGCGTCGCGCCACTCCGTCTCCAGCACGTAGCGGCCCGGCATCTCCTTCCAGGAGTAGCCCTCCTTCTGGAGGTGCGCCTTCACCTCCGGCCACAGGTCCGGCAGCGTGCGCTGGTAGACATGGCTGGCCGCCTTGTCGCGCTGGTAGTTCTCCCGGAGCGAGCGGGAGCACCCCGCCAGCAGGCACAGCACGACGACGAGCAGACTGCGCATGGAGCAACCTCCGACCCGCGGAGACGGGGGCGCCCAGCATAACGCCCCCACCTCTCCACCGGGCAGCCCCCCGCCCGGGCCGGTCCGTCAGCTCTTGGGCGTGGCCACCAGGTCGAAGTCCGGGATGTGTTCGCGCATGAACTCCCGCATCCGCGCAATCAGGGCGGCCTCAATCTGACGGGCGCGCTCGCGGCTGACGCCGTACTTGTCGCCGATGTCCTGCAGCGTCAGGGGCTCGTCGGAGGTGAGGCGGTTCTCGAAGATGAAGCGCTCCTTGCCCTCCAGCGTCCGGGAGAACTCGGCGAGCTTCTCGCGGAACAGGGCCTTGAGCTGCTCGGCGCCCAGCCGCTCGTCGGCGGGCACCGCGCCCGACGGCAGGTAGCGGTCCGCGCGCGTGGCCCGCGAGCCCTCGTCGTCCCCACCCAGCGGCGCGTCGATGGACACCTCGTCGTGCCCCAGCCGCTGGTCCATCTCCATCACGTCCTGCTCGGAGACGTTGAGCCGCTCCGCCAGCAGCTTGGGGCTCGCCTCGAAGCCCTGGGCGATGAGCTTCTCCTGCTCCTGGCGCAGCTTGAAGAAGAGCTTGCGCTGGGCCTCGGTGGTCCCCAGCTTCACCATCTTCCAGTTGTCCATGATGTAGCGGAGGATGTACGCCCGTATCCACCAGGCCGCGTAGCTGGAGAGCTTCACGCCCCGCTCCGGGTCGTACTTCTTCACCGCCTGCATCAGCCCGATGTTCCCCTCCTGCACCAGATCCAGCAGGGACAGGGGGTTGCGGTGGTACTCGTGGGCCAGCTTCACCACCAGCCGCAGGTTGGAGGCCACCAGCCGGTACGCCGTCCTGACGTCCCCCGTCTCGCGGTAGTGCCGCGACAGGGCCAGCTCCTCCTCGCGCGTCAAAAGGGGGTGGCGCGTCACCTCGGCCATGTAGGCCTGCAGCGGGTCCCGGTTGGACAGCCCCGACTCGCTCGCCCGGGCCAGGGCCTGGGCGGGCGCGGGCCGGGGAGCGGCCTCCTCCTCGGGCTCCACGTCGGTCAGCTCGGCCTCGTCCGGCTCCAGGGAATCCGGGTCTGGGGAGGCCTCCACCCCGGTGTCCTCGACCTCGGCGTCGACGGTATCCGCCCTGGCGGGGGCGCTCGCGGGCGCCCGCTTCGCCCGGCGTCCGGGCGACGTTCCTTTGGTTCTCTTCCCTCCACTCGCCATCGGCTCTCCATACCCCAAAGTGCCGCGATTGTTGCCAGAGGGTAATGCAGGGGCTATGCCCCTGCTTGATGAGCGACATCCAAGAGCCCACCGCGCCGGGCAGCCCGGCCACTGACGAAGCCCCGACGCGTCCCGCCGAATACATCGCGGACATCGGCTTCGACGACATGAATCTGTCCGAGCCCCTCCGCCGCGCGCTGGCGGAGCGCGGCTATACCCACCCCACCCCTGTCCAGGCGCGCGCCTTCCGGCCCGCCATCGAGGGAAAGGACCTGATTGTCCGCAGCAAGACGGGCACGGGGAAGACGGCCGCGTTCGGCCTGCCGCTGCTGGAGAAGATTCCCGCGGATGAGAAGCGCGTGCGCGCGCTCATCCTCTGCCCCACGCGCGAGCTGGCGCTGCAGGTGGCGGAGGAGCTGACGCTCCTGGCCAAGTACAAGGGCGTGAAGGTGGCGGCCATCTACGGCGGCGCCTCCATGAAGCAGCAGGAGGACGCGCTCGAGGAGGGCACGCCCATCATCGTGGGCACGCCCGGCCGCGTGTTCGACCACATCAACCGCGGCAACCTGAAGCTGGACGGGTGCGACCACGCGGTGCTGGACGAAGCCGACGAGATGTTGAACCAGGGCTTCTACGAGGAGGTCACCCGCATCCTCGACCGCCTCCCGAAGTCGCGCCAGGTGCTGCTCTTCAGCGCCACCGTCCCCACGGACATCCAGAACCTCATCGCCCGGTACACGACGAACGCGGAGACGCTCTTGCTCTCCGGCGACGTCTTCACCGTGGAGCACATCCACCACGTCCGCTACGACGTGTCGGACGCCTTCCCCAAGCCGCGCAACCTCATCTACATCCTGGAGAAGGAGGAGCCGCCCAACGCCATCATCTTCTGCAACACGCGGGATGACACGGCGCTGGTGACGGCGGTGCTCAACCGCAACGGCTTCGACGCGGAGCTGCTCAACGGAGACCTGCCGCAGAAGGAGCGCGAGCGGGTGATGGGCAAGGTGAAGCGCGGCGAGGTGGCCTTCATGGTCGCCACGGACATCGCGGCGCGCGGCATCGACATCTCCGGGCTGGAGTACGTCATCAACTACTCGCTGCCCGAGGACCCGGCCGTCTACCTGCACCGCGTGGGCCGCACGGGCCGCATCGGCAACAAGGGCACGGCCATCAACCTCTTCTCCGGGCGCGAGCTGGCCACCTACACCGCGCTGGAGAAGAAGTACGGCATCAAGTTCGACAAGCAGGAGATGCCCGCCCCCGAGGAGGCGATGCGCCTGTGGACCGAGCGCCACGTGCGCGAGATTCAAGAGGCCGCCAGCGGCTCGGTGTTCGAGGGCTTCCTGCCGCTCGCCGCGCAGCTGAAGAACCGGCCCAACGCGGATGACCTGGTCGCGTTCCTGCTCAAGTACTTCTTCAGCCATCTGCGCATGGAGAAGGTGCAGGCGGCGCAGGAGTCCGAGCGCCAGGCGCCCGCGCCCGAGCGCAAGTCCAGCGGCGGCGAGGGCCGGCGTCGGGACCGCGAGGAGCGCGGTGGCCGGGGCGAGCGTCGCGAGCGCGAGGACCGTCGCGAGCGCGGTGAGAAGCCCATGGCGCGCCCGGAGCACCCGGACCGCGAGCGCCGTCCGCGCCGCGACGAGCCCCGGCGGGAGCGTGACTCCGGCCGTGGCGGCGCCGCCGCGCTGGAGGCGGGCCCCGGCGAGGCGAAGCTGTGGGTGAACCTGGGAACCGCGGATGGCCTGGGGCCGGGCAGCATCGCCACGGCGCTGGAGGACGCGGGCGCGCCCCTGGGGAAGGTGGTGCGCGCGGAGTTGCGGCCCACGTTCGCGTACGTCTTCGTCGCGGAGGAGGACAGCGCGGCGTTCGAGACGCTCAACGGCAAGCAGCACGGGACGAAGACGCTGCGCGTGGAGAAGAGCAAGCCGCGCACCGAGCGTGAGCCCGGCACCCGTCCGCCCCCGTCTCCGGACGCGGGCCCCGGCGAGGTGAAGCTGTGGACCAACCTGGGCATGGACGACGGGATGGACGAGGCGAAGCTGCCCGCCGCCCTGGAGGCCGCGGGGGCTCCCGCCGGCAAGGTGCTCAAGGCGCTGCTGCGCCCCACCTACGGCTACGCGTACGTGGCCGAGGCGGACGCGGCGGGCTTCGAGGCGCTCAACGGCAAGCAGCACGGCGAGAAGGTGCTGAAGATTGAACGGCACCGTCCGCGCGGCTCACGCGAGGAGCGTCGCCCGCGTCACGAGGCGCTGCCGGACCTGCCGGGCCAGGTGCGCCTGTGGGTGGGCCTGGGCAAGCAGGACGGCCTGGACGAGGCGGGCGTCACCAGCGCGCTCGAGGCCGCCGGGGCTCCGGCCGGCAAGGTGGTGCGCATGGACCTGCGCCCCACGTACGCGTACGTGTTCGTCGCGGACGAGGACGCCGCGGGCTTCGAGGCGACGCACGGCAAGCAGCACGGTGAGCGCACGCTGAAGGTCGAGCGCGCTCGCAAGAAGTAGTCACACCGCATGGGCGTCCGGCGGGCTTTCGGGCCATGCCGGACGCCATGGGCGCGGAGGGCTCGGACAAGGGCCCCGCGCGAGGCGTGCCGCGCGTCAGTCCCAGGCGGGCCGTGCGCCAGCCCTCCTCTCAGGATTCCTCGGACGCGGCGGCCTTCCTGCGCCGCTCCCGGTGGTAGTGCGCGGTGCACAGGCCCCGGGCCAGCACGGGCCGCTCGCAGCCCGCTTGCGAGCACGGGACGGGCTCGGGCCGCGCGGGCCGCGTCGCCGACGGGCCGCCGCTGAACATCACCTCCGCCACCTCGAGCAGCCGGTCCACGTCCGGACGGGAGAGGTGACGGGTGCGCGCGAAGCCCTCCAGCCGGTGGCCCCCGGCGTCGTCCACGTCCTCCACCCGGAGCAGCTCCCACAGGGGCATCTCCAGCGCGGAGGCCACCTGGAGGAGCGTCTCGTAGCTGGGGCTGCGCTCCCCGCGCTCCAGCAGCGACGCGAAGGACACGGAGATGCCGCACCGGACGGCGAAGTCCTCCTGGGTGAGGCCCCGGCGCTCCCTCAGCGCGCGAATCCGTCGGGCCAGGCCCTGCAGGTGTCCGTTCACCGTGGAAGCATCCGGGGGACCGGGTGACATGGCAGTTTCCTATGGTAGCGCACCCCTTCTGTTAAGGTCTCGCGCGCGGTGCGGGCCCACCCGGGTCCACCGCCACCAGGAGCCCTGCGAATCATGAGCGCCGTCGAGGGTACCAACTACTACTTCCGCAAGGCCGCGCGGATCATGGACGTGGGAACCCCCATCGAAACGCTGCTCGCCACGCCCCTGCGCGAGGTGAAGGTCCAGGTCTCCATCGAGATGGACTCCGGGGAGATTCGCACCTTCCTCGGCTACCGCATCCAGCACGACAACAGCCGCGGCCCCATGAAGGGCGGCCTGCGCTACCACCCCGCGCTGAACCAGGACGAGTCCTCGTCGCTCGCGTCGCTGATGACGTGGAAGACGGCCGTGGTGAACGTGCCCTACGGCGGCGCCAAGGGCGGCATCGCGTGCGACCCGTCGCAGCTGAGCCTCAAGGAGCTGGAGCGGCTGACGCGCAAGTTCGTCGACCAGATCCAGGACGTCATCGGTCCCACGCGGGACATCCCCGCCCCCGACGTCAACACCAACCCCCAGGTGATGGCTTGGATCATGGACCAGTACTCGCGCTACCACGGCCACTCGCCCGCCGTCGTCACGGGCAAGCCGCTGGAGCTCTACGGCTCCAAGGGCCGCGAGGCGGCCACCGGGCGCGGCCTGTTGTACGTGTGCCGTGAAATCCTGAGGGATTTGGGCCTGCCGGTGAAGGGCACGCGCTTCGCGGTGCAGGGCTTCGGCAACGTGGGCAGCCACACCGCGCAGCTGTTGTGGGAGGACGGCGGCGTGGTGGTCGCCGTGGCGGACGTGCTGGGCGGCATCCGCAACCCCGCGGGCCTGGACATCCCGTCGCTCTTCGAGCACGTCAAGCGCACCGGCACGGTGACGGGCTTCACGGGCGGCACGGCGTGCACCAACGAGGAGGTGCTCGCGGCCGACTGCGAGGTGCTCATCCCCGCCGCGCTGGGCCACGTGCTCACCCGCGACAACGCCAACCATGTCCGCGCGCGGCTCATCATCGAGGGCGCCAACGGCCCCACCCAGCCGGAGGCGGACGAAATCTTCGAGAAGCGCGGCATCTTCGTGGTGCCGGACGTGCTCGCCAGCTCCGGCGGCGTCACGGTGAGCTACTTCGAGTGGGTGCAGAACCTCCAGCACCTGTCCTGGGAAGAGGACCGCGTCAACGCGGAGCTGGAGAAGACGATGAAGGAGGCCTACGAGCGCGTGGCGCAGATTGCCCGCTCGCGCAAGGTCTCCATGCGGACGGCGGCCTACATCCTCGCCATCGGCCGGGTGGGCAAGGCCACCGTGCTGCGCGGCATCTGATACTCCGGGCGCCCGTCCGTCCCCCGGGCGGGCGAGCCTGCCGCATCGCGGCAACGCGTCGGGGCCCCAGGTCCGGTGCAGGCTGTCCCTTCCGCCCGGGGCGCGCTTCCGCTAGACGCGCACGCTCATGGTCACCCTCCAGGACATCCTCACCGCGCGGGAGCGTCTGCGCGACGCCATCCGGCCCACGCCCTGCCCCGCCTCGGACTACTTCACCGAGCGCACCGAGTGCGGCGCGGTGTACTTCAAGCTGGAGAACCTCCAGCGCACCGGCGCCTTCAAGGAGCGCGGCGCGCTCAACAAGCTCTTGACGCTGTCGCCGGAGGAGCGCCAGCGGGGCGTCATCGCCGCGTCCGCCGGCAACCACGCGCAGGGCGTCGCGTACCACGCGCGCCGGCTGGGGGTGAAGGCCACCATCGTCATGCCGGAGCGCACGCCGCTCATCAAGGTGTCTCGCACGCGCGACGACTACGGCGCGCGCGTGGTGCTCAAGGGCACCAACTACGACGAGGCCTACGCGGAGGCGCTGCGCATCCAGCAGGCCGAGGGGCTGGTCTTCGTGCACCCCTTCAACGACCCGCACGTCATCGCGGGCCAGGGCACCATCGGCCTGGAGCTGCTCGAGCAGTGGCCGGACGTGGAGGTGGTGCTGGTGCCCATCGGCGGCGGCGGGCTCATCTCCGGCATCGCCTGCGCGCTGAAGGAGAAGAAGCCCGGCATCCAGGTCATCGGCGTGCAGACGTCCACCATCGACAGCATGAAGGCCTCCGTCGCGGCGGGGAAGCTGATGGAGCTGCCGGCGGCGGGGACCACCATCGCGGACGGCATCGCGGTGAAGCGGGTGGGCGAGCTCACCTTCGAGATGGTGCGCAGGTACGTGGACACCATCGTGTCGGTGGACGAGGAGGAGATCGCCGCCGCCATCCTCACGCTGCTCGAGCAGGAGAAGAGCGTGGTGGAGGGCGCGGGCGCGGTGGGCGTGGCCGCGGTGCTCAACGGGCACGTGCCCCAGGCGAAGGGCAAGCGCACCGCCATCATCCTGAGCGGCGGCAACATCGACATGAACGTCATCAGCCGCATCATCGAGCGGGGCCTGGTGAAGGCGGGCCGCCTGGTGCAGCTCGAGGTGCGGCTGCCGGACCGGCCCGGCATGCTCGCGCGGCTGACGACGCGCATCGCGGACCTGAGGGCCAACGTGGTGGACCTGCACCACGAGCGCGCCTTCTCCAAGGCGGGGCTGGGCGAGGCCATGGTGGAGGTGACGCTGGAGACCACGGGCCCCTCTCACATCCGCGAGCTGGAGCAGGCCCTGGAGGAGCTGGGCTGGCAGGTGGCCCGGAAGTAACGGGAGGGGGCCTTGCACGCGGCCCGAGGGGGTCGGCCATACTGGGCCCATGCGTTCCCTGCTCGTCGCGCTGCTGGTCGCCGCCACTCCGCAAACCCCCGCCCAGAAGGCGAAGGAGCTCTCCGGACAGAAGGCCTGGGAGGAGCTGTACCTGGCCTTCTCCTCCGGTGACGCGACGGCGGTGCCCCCCGAGCAGCGCGCCGGGGTGTCCGGCGCGCTCGTGAAGGGTTGCCAGGCCCTGCTGAAGGACGACGCGGTGATGGCGTACTCGCTGGGCGAGCGCGCCGTGGTGTTCCAGGAGTCCGCTCCCGCGCTGCGCTGCCTGGCGAGCGCGGCCCGGAAGACCGAGCAGCGCGCCGCGGCCGAGGCGACCCTGGTCAAGGGCGTGACGCTCTTCCCCAAGGACGGCGCCTTCCCGCTGGAGTTGGGCAAGCTGCTGCTGGAGGAGCAGGACTCGGCGGGCGCCCAGGCGGCGCTGGAGAAGGTGCCCCCGCGCAGCCGCGAGGCCGCGGAGGCGAAGAAGCTGCTCCAGCAGGCGCGGCAGCAGACGCTGCAGGAGGACTCGGCGCGGGCGGAGGCGTCGCGCATCGAGAAGAAGCTCGGGGGCTCCCCCTCCCGGGGCGCTGAGACACGGCCGGCGAGCGCCCAGGCGGGCGACGACTCCACCGTCGTGGCCCTGGAGACGCGGCCAGGGATGAGCGTGCGCACGCCGCGCGTCGGCTTCGAGTCCGGCGTGAACTCCCTGGGCATGCGCGTGCGCGCCAACAGCCGGTACGTCATCACCTACTTCAACAACGACCGGGACTTCGCCCAGCGCGCCGAGTACGAGGGCCGCATCGTCGAGATACTCGATACGGCGCACCACTTCGTCCAGAAGGTCCTGGGCGAGACGCGTGAGCAGCCCGTGACGGTCGTCCTCTACACGTCGGCGGAGTTCCGCGTCGTGTTCGGTGACAGGGTCGCCAACAGCGTCGCGGGCATCTACAAGACCAACGCCATCCACATCAACAACGCCGCCGAACTGAACAGCCAGAACAAGGCGACCATCGTCCATGAGTACGTCCATGCCGTCATGGCGGAGATCTGCGGCAGTGGTGACCTCGACACGGCCTTCCTCCCCATGTGGTTCAGCGAGGGCGTGGCCATGTTCGTGGAGTGGAAGTACCTGGACATCCCGGGCCCCACCCCGGACATGATGGAGCAGATTCACGCCCTCCTCTCCACGTCGGACGCTCGCGTCATGAGCCTCCGGTCGATGACGAAGATCCCCCCTATCCGGATGGGCAACGCGGGGATGGCGTACGACATCTCCGGACTGGGGGTTAAGGAGATGATGCGCCGTGAGGGGGCCTACCGCCTGATGACCCTCACCCGAGCCGTATGCAGGGGCCGGGGGCAGCCCTCCTTCGAGAAGGCGTTACTGACCCACTATGGGATGACCATGGATGACCTCGAAAAAGAGGTCGAGGAGTCGGTCCAGAAGAGGTAGCGGCCGGGCAAGCTCGGTCCATTTGGTTTACCCCTCCCCGGGAGTCACCTACACTCGCAGCCCCCCCATTTGCGCTGCGACGGTAACCGGGCAGTCCGCCGTCCGCAGCAAGGTGACGGATGTCGGACACGCGCGCGGCAATGAGAGAGTTTCGCTTCCTCGACGAGAAGCGAAAGCTGGGAAGCCTGTCTCCCGTGGAGGAGGCTCGCTGGGGTGAGCTGCGTGGGCTCCTCGGCATCCAGGATGCGCCCGCCGACGCCTCCGCGTGGCAGCAGCCGGAGGCCGCGCCCCAGGGCTACTACGGCGCCGATGGCCAGTGGTACGCCTACCCCGCCGGCTACGACCCCAACCAGGCCTATGCCCAGCAGGCCCAGGGCTACTACGGCGCCGACGGCCAGTGGTACGCCTACCCCGCCGGCTACGACCCCAACCAGGCCCAGGGCTACTACGGCGCCGATGGCCAGTGGTACGCCTACCCCGCCGGCTACGACCCCAACCAGGCCTACGCCCAGCAGGGGTACGACCCGAACCAGGCCTACGCCCAGCAGCCGTACGATCCGAACCAGGCCTACGCGGGCTACCCGCAGCAGGGCTACGACCCGAACCAGGCCTACGCGCAGCAGGGCTACGACCCGAACCAGGCCTATGCGCAGCAGGGCTACGACCCGAACCAGGCCTACGCGCAGCAGCAGGGGTATGATCCGAACCAGGCGTATGCGCAGCAGGGGTACGATCCGAACCAGGCCTATGCGCAGCAGCAGGGCTGGGCAGGGCAGGACCCGAGCGCCTACGCGCCGCAGCCCGCCGCCGAGCCGGAGAACCTGCACCTCAGCTCGGACGACATCGACATCCCGGCGCTGAGCGAGCCCGCGCCGTGGATGGCGCCCGCCGCGACGCCCGAGGTCAGCGCGCCCGCCTCTGACGCCACCTCTTTCGAGGACGTGCTGGAGGTCTCCGAGGCGGAGGTCGCGTCGGCGTCCGAGGCGGCGACGCCCGTGGAGGTTCCGACGAGCGCCGAGGATGACTTCAGCGCGCTGGGTGGCGCGGAGGAGCCCGCGGCCGCCGCGCAGGCGCCCGAGTCTTCGCTCGAGTCGTCCTTCGCTGACCTCTCCCTGGAGGTCGAGACGACGCCGGACGTCGCCGAGACGCCGGTGCTGGAGGCGCAGCCCGTCGAGGAGACCTCGCTCGAGTCCTCCGATGTGGAGGTTCCCTCGTCCGAGGTCGAGCTGCTCGATGCCTCGGCGGAGAGCGAGCCGGTGCTCGCGGAGGACCTCTCGTCGGCCCCCGTGGACGAGGCGTGGGCCTCGGCTCCGCTGGCGGTGGATCCACTCGAGTCCTCGCCGACGGAGGTCGCCGACGCGAACGACATCATCGATGTCGGCGCCATGGAGTCCGCCGAGCCCATCGCGCTCGACGCGGGTGATGTGGCGGAGGAGTTGGTGCTCGAGGCCTCGGAGGTGAGCGACGCGTCGTCCTCCACCGTGGAGCTCTCGGCTGGGGACGTCGATGCGGGCACGGCCGAGGAGATCTCGCTCGACGCCTCCGACGTCAGCGAGGTGTCCGCGTCCACGGGTGACACGGCTGCCTCGACGCAGCCTGAGCCCACGCAGGAGGCGACGGACGCCGAGGTGTGGATGGCCTCCACGGCCACGCAGGCGACCTCGGGCGAGGACGGCGCATCCGCGGGCGAGTCGCCCACGTTCGACGTCGCGGAGGTTGGAGCGGAGGCGGTCTCGACGACGCCGCTGCCCTTCAGCTCGAGCACGGTTCCCTCGTTGGAGCTTCGCTCCGTGCAGGTGGGGCCCGACCTCCAGGCGGACACCATCGAGGTCGACACGGAGGCCGCGCCCGCGTCGCAGGATGCGTTCGACCTGAGCGGCAGCCCCGAGGAGGCCGTTCCCCTCGCGACCGCGGGAGACTTCCTGGAGCCCGGGCAGTTCACCGCATCAGCGGAGCGCAGCCTGGACCTTCCGGCCTACGGCGGCGCGGAGGAGGACTGGAGCACGCAGTCGAGCGAGCTGGAGCCGCTGGCCAGCAGCGCGGGCATGGCGTCACAGACGACGGGCGGCGCGGAGTGGTCCTCCGGCGAGGCGCCGGCCGAGGGTGGTTCCGCGGAGTGGAGCGCGGCGGCGCAGGGCTCGGAGGTCATCGAGCTGCAGCCGGAATGGGCTTCGGCCAACGCCGAGGCCGCGCAGCCCACCTGGGACGCGACGGGAAACCAGACGGCGGAGGCCGCATCGACCGAGTGGTCGACGTCCGAGGCACAGCCCGAGTGGAGCGCGACGAGCGAAGGCGCCTCGGCGGGCGAACTCGCGGCGACCACGTCATCGGAGTGGTCGACGGGTGAGGCGGGAGCAGAGGCCCCGGCGACCGACGCCGCGGCGGACGCGACCTCGGCCGCGTGGAGCGCGTCCGAGACGGAGCAGGCACACGACACGTCGGAGAACACCGCCGCGCAGTCCGAGTGGGCCGCCACGGAAGAGCTTCCTGCTGACGCCGTGCAGACGGATGAGTCCGCGCCCGTGACGGAGTCGCCTGGAGCGCAGCCCGAATGGATGGCGGCCGAGGAGCTTCCCGCGGACACCGTGCAGTCGGAGTGGTCTGCGTCCTCCGCGCAGACGCCTGATACGCAGGCTGAGTGGGCGGCCACGCCGGAGATTGCTCCGGACGCGGTGCAGACCGACGGGTCTGCCTCATCGACGGAGACGCCTGCCGCGCAGCCCGAGTGGGCCGCCACGGAAGAGCTTCCCGCCGATGCCGTGCAGGCTGAGTGGTCTGCCACGTCGACGGAGACTTCCGCCGCGCAGCCCGAGTGGGCCGCTACGGAAGAGCTTCCCGCCGACGCGGTGCAGGCCGAGTGGTCCTCGTCCTCGACGGAGACTCCCGCCGCTCAGCCCGAGTGGGCCGCCACGGAAGAGCTTCCCGCCGATGCGGTGCAAGCCGAGTGGGCCGCCACGTCGACGGAGACGCCTGCCGCGCAGCCCGAGTGGGCCGCCACGGAAGAGCTTCCCGCCGACGCCGTGCAGTCCGAGTGGTCCGCCACGTCGACGGAGACGCCCGCTGCGCAGCCCGAGTGGGCCGCTACGGAAGAGCTTCCCGCCGATGCCGTGCAGGCTGAGTGGTCTGCCACGTCGACGGAGACTCCCGCCGCGCAGCCCGAGTGGGCCGCTACGGAAGAGCTTCCCGTCGACGCGGTGCAGGCCGAGTGGTCTGCCACGTCGACGGAGACGCCTGCCGCTCAGCCCGAGTGGGCCACCACGGAAGAGCTTCCCGCCGACGCGGTGCAGGCCGAGTGGTCCTCGTCCACGACGGAGACTCCCGCCGCGCAGCCCGAGTGGGCCGCCACGGAAGAGCTTCCCGCCGACGCCGTGCAGTCCGAGTGGTCTTCGTCCACGACGGAGGCACCTACCGCTCAGCCGGAGTGGGCTGCTACCGAAGAGCTTCCCGCCGACGCCGTGCAGTCCGAGTGGTCTTCGTCCACGACGGAGGCACCTGCCGCTCAGCCCGAGTGGGCCGCCGCCGAAGGACTTCCCGCCGACGCCGTGCAGGCCGAGTGGTCCGCCACGGAAGAGCTTCCGCCGATGCGGTGCAAGCCGAGTGGGCCGCCACCTCGACGGAGACGCCCGCCGCCCAGCCCGAGTGGGCCGCCACGGAAGAGCTTCCCGCCGACGCCGTGCAGTCCGAGTGGTCCGCCACGTCGACAGAGACGCCCGCCGCCCAGCCCGACTGGGCCGCCGCCGAAGAACTCCCTGCGGATGCGGTGCAGGCCGAATGGTCTTCGTCCTCGACGGAGACGCCTACCGCGCAGTCCGAGTGGGCCACCACGGAAGAGCTTCCCGCCGATGCTGTGCAAGCCGAGTGGGCCGCCACCTCGACGGAGACGCCCGCCGCCCAGCCCGAGTGGGCCGCCACGGAAGAGCTTCCTGCCGACGCCGTGCAGGCCGAGTGGTCCGCGACAGAGGCGAGCGCTCCGCAGCCCGAGTGGGCGGCGACGCCGGAAATTGCCCCGGACGCCGTGCAGGCAGAGTCATCCTCCTCGACAGATGTAATTGCCGCGCAGCCCGAGTGGGCGACCACGCCGGAGATTGCCCCGGACGCCGTTCAGACGGAGTGGACTGCGTCATCAACGGAGACGCCTGCCGCGCAGACTGACTGGTCTGCCGCGGAAGAGCTTCCCGCGGACGCGGTGCAGGCCGAGTGGTATTCGTCCACGGCGGAGCCCCCTGCGGCGCAGCCTGAATGGGCCGCCACGGAAGAGCTTCCCGCGGATGCCGTGCAAGCCGAGTGGTCCGCCACCTCGACGGAGACTCCCGCCGCTCAGCCCGAGTGGGCTGCCGCCGAAGAGCTTCCCGCGGATGCGGTGCAGACTGACTGGTCCGCGACCTCTGCGGAGACTCCAGCCGCGCAGCCCGAGTGGGCGGCCACGTCGGAGCTTGCTCCAGACGCGGTGCAGACCGACTGGTCTGCCTCGTCGACCGCCGCGCAGCCCGAATGGGCCGCCACCGAAGAGCTTCCCGCGGATGCCGTGCAGTCCGATTGGTCCGAGACCTCCGCGGAAACTCCCGCCGCGCAGCCCGAGTGGGCGGCGACAGAAGAGCTTCCCGCGGACGCCGTGCAGACCGATTGGTCCGCATCCTCGACGGAGGCGCCTGCCGCGCAGCCCGAGTGGGCCGCCGCCGAAGAGCTTCCCGCGGATGCGGTGCAGCCCGAGTGGTCCGCCACGGAAGAGCTCCCTGCGGACGCCGTGCAGTCCGATTGGTCCGCAGCCTCGACGGAGGCTCCTGCCGCTCAGCCCCACTGGTCCGCCACCGAAGAGATTCCCGTGGACGCGGCGCAGCCCGAGTGGGCTTCCACGCCGGAGATTGCCCCAGATGCTGTGCAGACCAACTGGTCTGCCTCGTCAACTGCCGCGCAACCGGAGTGGGCCTCCACGACGGAAGAGCTTCCCGCGGACGCCGTCCAGGCCGAGTGGTCCGCCAACGCCACGGCGGCCCCCTCCGAACAGTCCCAGTGGTCCGCGACGCCGGAGATTGCGGCGGACGCCGTGCAGACCGATTGGTCCGCGTCGGCCGCAGAGCCCCCCACCGCTCAGCCTGAATGGGCTGCCACCGAAGAGCTCCCCGCCGACGCCGTCCTCTCTGAAGAGCCCACTGCTTCGACCGAGCCCCCCACGGCTCAGCCCGAGTGGTCCGCCACCGAAGAGCTCCCTGCCGACGCCGTCCAGGCCGAGTGGTCCTCGACCGACGCGCCCCACACGGCTCAGCCCGAGTGGTCCACCACCGAAGAGCTCCCGGCCGACGCCGTCCAGTCCGAGTGGTCCTCCGCCCAGGACTCGTCGACCTGGAACAACACCGCCACCGAGGAGCCGTCCAACGCGCAGGCCGAGTGGAGCGAGGCCCCGGTCGACGTGGAGCCGATGGTCGAGCTCTCCGCCACCGAGCAGCTCCCGGCCGAGCCCATCCAGGCCGAGGAGGTCTCCTGGGCCGAGGAGCAGCCCGCCGCGCCCGCCTCTTCATGGCAGGCCCAGAACGGCCACGCGTTCGGCGCCCCCGCGACGGACCTCTCCGCCTCCATCGAGGAGGAGGTCCCCGTCGAGCTCGAGCAGGAACAAGAGCAGGAGCTCGCCGAAATCGAGCTGGTGGAAGAGGCCCCCGAGCCCACGCCGACGCCCGCCACCGCCGTGGCCGCCGCGGCGATGAGCGCGGCCCTGCGCTCGCCCTACCCCGCGCCTCCCGCGCGAGCCACGCCCTCCCTGGCCGCGAGCCCGCAGCCGCTCGCCGCCGTGAGGGAGCCGCTCTTCGCCGCCGCCGTGCCCCTGCACGCCGACTCCATCACCTCGTTCATCGAGGGCGAACACCGCGTCATCATCCACACCGTGGAAGGCCAGGTGAAGCGCGGCACCATCCGCGACGCGGACCTGCTCGACGAGGTCATCTCCCTGGAGCAGCAGAGCGGCTTCGCCCCGGAGCAGATTCCCGGCAAGCGCGTGAAGGCCATCTTCTTCATGCTCCCCGCTGGCGCGCGTCAGCCCCAGGCCGAGGGCCAGAAGATTCGCGTCACCTTCAACGACGGCCGCCAGGTCGCGGGCTTCTCCCAGGACTTCAAGAGCACCACCCCGGGCTTCTTCGTCGTCCCCGCCGACCAGCGCACCAACACCGCGCGCATCTTCATCTACCGCGCCAGCGTGCAGGCCGTCGCCGAGGGCTGAAGCCCTCCACGAAAGCCACACCCGAGGGGCCCCACCACCGTGGCGGCCCCTCTTTCATTTCCACGCGCGCGCCGACACGAAGCGCCCACGCACGAAACCAAGAAGGGCCCCCACACCGTGGAGGCCCTTCATTCACTTCAGTCGCTGTCGAGCGACCCGCGGACTACTTCTTCGCGGGGGCGGCGGCGTCCGCCTTCTTCGTCAGGGACAGGTCCAGGTTCACGGTGACTTCCTCACCCACCGCCACGCCGCCCGTCTCCAGCGCCGTGTTGTAGGTCAGGCCGAAGTCCTTGCGGTTCAGCTTCGTCGTGGCGGACACGCCCGTGCGGGTGTTGCCCCAGGGGTCCTTCGACTCCTTCGACGGGCCCGTGACGTCCAGGACGACCGGCTTGGTGACGCCGTGCATGGTCAGGTTGCCGGTGACCTTCAGCTTGCCCTCGCCCGCCTTCTCCACCTTCGTCGACTTGAAGGTGATGGTGGGGTACTTCGCCGTGTCGAAGAAGTCCGGCGCCTTCAGGTGCTCGTCACGCTTGGCGTTGCCCGTGTTCACCGTCGCCGCGTCGAGCGTGGCCTCCACGGTGGACTTGGTGATGTCCTTGTCGTCCAGGTTCACCGCGCCCTGCTTGATGTTGAACGAGCCCGTCACGTTCGACACCATCATGTGCTTCACGGTGAAGCCCGCGCTGGAGTGGGCCGGGTCCACGTCCCACGTGGCGGCAAAGGCGAGGGACGGCAGGGCCACCAGCAGGGCAATCGCGCTCTTCAGGGTCGTCTTCATAGGGGTGTGCTCCTCGAATGATGAACTGCGGGTTCAGGCGCGCAGCGCGAAGCTGCGCATGGACAAGGTTCCGTGATGGAAGCCCTCGAACACGGGGGTGATGCGGTCTTCGGGGAGGGCGGCTCCGAGGACGAAGTACAGCGGCAACAAATGCTCGGCCCTTGGATGCGCGAGCGTCGCATTCGGTGCATCCAACCATGATTGAAGCCCCGTGAAGTCGCGCGCCTCCAACTTGTTCGCGACCCACGTGTCGAACGACTGCGCCCACGGCTCCGGGGACGCATCCTTCTCTCGGAAATTCACCCGGCGCAGGTTGTGGACGATGCCACCACTGCCCATCAGCAGCACGCCTTCTTCACGCAGCGGCCGCAGCACCTCGCCCATCCTCGCGATGTCCGCCGCGCGCGCGCCCAGCGGCATCGACACCTGCACCACCGGCAACGTCGCGCGTGGAAACGTGTGGAGCAGCGGTATCCACGCGCCATGGTCCAACCCGCGCTCGCCGTCCGCGACGGCCTCGAGGCCCGCGGACTTCAGCCGGCCCACCACGTCCGTGGCCAGCGCGGGCGCGCCCGGCGCCGCGTAGCGAAGCTGGTACAGCGCGCTCGGAAAACCGTGGAAGTCATAGACGAGCGGCGGCCGCTCGCTGGCGGTGACGCGCACCTCGCCGGGCGTCTCCCAGTGCGCGGAGACGACGACGAGCGCCTTCGCCGTGGACACGCCCTCACCGAAGCTCTTGAGCGCCCGCGGGTACGCGTCCGTGTCCAGCGCCACCATCGGCGAGCCATGGGAGACGAAGAGCGCGGGGGCCTTCGCCTGCCCGCTCGCGGAGCCCGTGCCCAGGGCGCCCGCCACCCCGGCCGCCGCCATGCCCTGCAGCACTCCTCGCCTGTCCAAGCCGCCTCCCATGATGGCGCCTTCTACTGCAACCCCAGGACCAACGTCCCCGGGATTCCAACCCCCTGAAATGACTCCCACCCCACAACCTGTCGTGCAGGAAACATCTCAAAACGATAGAGAGAGGCATCACTTTGGAAGGAGCGGGACACCGTGGCGGGTCAATTCGAGCTGGGGCTGGGCGAGCTCTTGTCCTTCGAACCGGGGGGCGGGCTCATCCACTTCGCGGGGCAGCGGGTGCTGCTCATGGACCCGGTGGCGCTGGGACTGCTCCGCAAGGAGCTGGTGAACCTGATGGGCATGACGGCCGCGCGGGGCATCTTCACGCGGCTGGGCTACGCGCACGGCTGGCGCACGGCGGAGGCGATGAAGGGGGCGGTGCCCTGGACGGATGAGTCCCTGTGGCGCCGCGCGGGCGGGCGGCTGCACACGCTGCAGGGCCAGGTGCGGGTGGAGCGGATGGAGCGCAAGCCCGAGGAGGGCCCGGAGCCCTTCGCCGAGGCGCAGTGGCGCGACTCGTACGAGGCCGAGCAGCACCTGTTGCACCTGGGCCGCGCGGACCACCCGGTGTGCTGGAGCCTCACCGGCTTCGCGTCCGGGTACATGAGCTACGTCAACGGCCGGGAAATCTACTGCACGGAGCTGCGCTGCGTGGGCCAGGGGGACGCGGCGTGCCACATCGTCGGCCGCCCCTCGGAGGAGTGGACCACCGAGTGCAAGGAGGTGCTGCGCTTCTACGAGACGCAGTGCATGGAGGGCGTGCTCGCGCAGGTGACGGACGCGCTGAAGCAGGCGGAGCGCAAGCTGCGCGCCAAGCGCCAGTCGCTCGCGCGCGTGGGCGTGACGGAAGACCCGGCCGGCATGGTGGCGCGCGCGGAGGCCATGCAGCGGGTCATCAACCTGGGCCGCCGCGCGGCGAAGGTGGACTCCACGGTGCTCGTCACCGGCGAGAGCGGCGTGGGCAAGGAGAGAATCGCCCGCCTCATCCACGACGAGTCCACGCGCGCGCACAAGGCCTTCGTGGCCGTCAACTGCGCGGCCGTCACCGAGAGCCTCCTGGAGAGCGAGCTGTTCGGCCACGTGAAGGGCGCCTTCACCGGCGCGACCCACGACAGGCCGGGCCTCTTCGAGGCCGCGCACGGCGGCACCCTCTTCCTGGATGAAGTGGGCGAGGTGCCGGCCTCCATGCAGGCCAAGCTCTTGCGCGCGCTGCAGGAGAAGGAGGTGCGGCGCGTGGGAGAGAACACCAGCCGCAAGGTGGACGTGCGCGTGGTGGCCGCCACCAACCGCGACCTGAGCGAGGAGGTGAAGTCCGGTCGCTTCCGCCAGGACCTCTACTACCGCCTGCGCGTCATCGAGCTGCGCATCCCCCCCTTGCGCGAGCGGCGCGAGGACATCCTGCCCCTGGCCCGGCTGCTGCTCGCCGAGGCCGCGGAGCGGCTGGGCCGCAAGGTGTCGGGCCTGTCACCGGACGCGGCCGACCAGCTCCTGCGCTACGAGTGGCCCGGCAACGTGCGCGAGCTGGGCAACGCCCTGGAGCGCGCGGTGGCCCTGTGCGAGGGCAGCCGCGTGGAGCGCGAGGACCTGCCGGAGGAGGTCCGCGCCGCGCCGCCCAGCCTCATGCCCAGCGGCAACCCGCGCAGGCTCGAGGACATGGAGAAGGAGTACATCCTCGCGGTGCTGGCGCAGAACGCGGGCAACCGGGCGCGCACCGCCGAGCAGCTCGACATCGGCGTGGCCACGCTCTACCGCAAGCTCAAGCAGTACGGCCACCCGGAGGCGGCCCACTGAGCCCTTCGGCTCAGTTCAGGTACTGGTCGCGGTCCGGCTTGTCCTTGTTCCTGCCCACCACGTGCAGGTGCTTGGAGCGGTCCTTCAGCTGTCGCTGCAGCCGCCAGTGCTGCAGCTGCAGCATGAACCGCTTGGGGCTGGCGCCCTTGACGTAGGCGAACACCAGCAGCAGCGCGACGACGTGCGGCAGCTGGCTCAAGAAGCCCGCCGTCAGCACGCGCAGCACCACGAAGCCCGCGCCGATGCCGGCGAACGCGTTGCCCGACAGGGGGATGCCCCAGAAGTTCGTCTGCCCCTTGCCGATGACCAGGCCGTAGGCGACCCACAGCACCGAGCCCATCACCCAGCCGCCCTGGTAGCCCGCCGGCAGCGGCATGAAGAGCCCCACCACGCCCAGCACGAAGCCGGCGAGCGCCGTGCAGCCCACCGCCACCATCAACAGCCGCTTCGAGCCCCAGTAGCTCTCCAGCCACCCGCCGATGGACCACAAGAGCAGCGCGCCGAAGAGGATGCTGAACGGCTCGCTCTCGATGAAGGCGTAGGTGAAGGGCTGCCAGAGGAAGAGGTTGCCGAAGACGGTATTGGGCGACAGCAGCAGGAGCAGGCTGTTGCCCGCGCCCTGGTAGCGCAGCACCAGGAAGAGCACGGAGCCCGCCACCAGGCCCACCGCCAGCTTGGACGCCGTGGTCTCCAGGCCGGGGACCCCACCACCGCCACCCCGGCCGCCGAAGCTGCGCATCGGTCGCATTCATTCCTCCACTACGGGCTCGACAAGTCGACCAAAGGTGGTGGAACCCCGCCGGCTTCGCAACCCCAAACGACGAAGGGCGCCCCACCCGGTCCCGGGAGAGCGCCCTCGTACGTCGACGTCCAGCGTCGAGAACCGCCGAATCAGGCCGTCTTCGCGCGGTAGAAAATCGTGATGGTCAGACAGTGGAACTCCTTGTCCGAGGACTGGGTCACCACCTTGTCCACCACCTCGATGTTGACCAGATTCTCCTTGAGCCACTTGGTGATGTTCTCACCCATGTTCTCGCGATCACGCGCGAGCGTGGTGGAGAACACCTTGACTCCCGTGAAGCTCGTAACGCCCATTCCGACCCTCGTCTCAAGCTGAGATTCTGGACGTTTACCCCGAGACGATTCCGCTATCAAGAAACGGGCCCGATTTACCGGCCTTGAGCGGTCCTGGCGGCCCCACCCCGACCCCGCGTGGCGCCAGGGCTCCCACCGTCACGCAGTCGACAACGGGTGGCGGCGCTGCGGGCGAGGGCCTCGCGCGGGTGGACGCCCCGCCAGGCCCTGTGTCGGGTCACGGGCGCGAGGCGGCGGCCCGACGGTTCTGGCAGGAGACCTCGTCCTTGCAGGCCGGGCCGATGCCCTCCGGGTGGGCGGTGAGGGGCGTCTTGTCGCTCTCCTCCACGCCGCACACGACGCACTTGCGCTTGCGGTTGCGGCGCTCCGCCCGACGCTGCTCGGCGATGGCCTTGGCCCGCTCGCGGGCCGTCTTCGCATCCACCTCGTTCGTCATCTCGCGTCCCGGTTGGAAGTCGTGTTCGGGCATCAGAGCGCCTCGACCAACACGGCGATGCCCTGACCGCCCCCGATGCAGGCGGAGCCGATACCATAGCGTCCACCGCGACGCTTGAGCTCATAGACGAGCGTCGTGGTGATGCGCGCGCCGGACGCGCCCAGCGGGTGGCCCACCGCGATGGCGCCGCCGTTGACGTTGGTCTGCTCGCGCGGCAGCCCCAGCTCCTTCTCCACCGCCAGGTACTGGGGCGCGAAGGCCTCGTTCACCTCGAACAGGTCCACATCGGAGAGCTTCGCCTGCGCGCGCTCCAGCAATTGGCGGATGGCGGGCGCCGGGCCGATGCCCATCACCTTCGGGTCACACCCGGACACGCCCCAGTTCACCAGCCGGGCGATGGGCTTCAGGCCGTGCTTCTGCACGAAGCTGCCCGTCGCCATCACCATGCTGCCGGCGCCGTCGCAGATGCCGCTGGCCGCGCCCGCGTGCACCACGCCGTCCTTCTTGAAGACCTTGGGCAGCTTGCGCAGGCCCTCCACCGTGGTCTCCGGGCGGTTGTGCTCGTCCTTGGAGACGACGACGTCGCCCTTCTTCCCCTTGAGGGTGATGGGCGCGATTTCATCCTGGAAGCGGCCCGCCTCCTGCGCGGCGGCGAAGCGCTTCTGCGTGAGCACCGCGTACTCGTCCACCTGGTCCTGGGTGAGCGCGTAGTCCACCGCGAGCTGCTCGGCGGTGAGCGCCATGGGCTGGCCGGTGTAGCTGTCCGTCAGCGCCGTCCACAGCATGTCCTCCAGGCTGCCCTTGCCCAGCGGCAGGCCCCAGCGCGCGCCGCGGATGACGTGGGGCGCCTGGCTCATGGACTCGGTGCCGCCGGCCAGCACGCAGCTCGCCTGCTCGGTGAGCATCAGCTCCGCCGCGGTGACGAACGCCTGGAAGCCGGAGCCGCACAGGCGGTTGACCCCCAGGGCCGGCACGGGGACGGGCACGCCCGTCTTCAGGCCCACGTGGCGGGGCAGGTAGATGGCATCCGCGCTCGTCTGCACCACGTTGCCGTACACGACGTGCTGCACCAGCTCCGGGGACACCTTCGACTGGGCGAAAGCGGCCTTCGCGGACTCCACGGCCAGGTCGGTGGCGCTCAGGTCCTTCAGGCTGCCGCCATAGGTGCCGAACGGGGTGCGCTTGCCGGAAAGAAAGAAGATTTCCTCGGTCTTGGACACGCTCTTCATGGTGCTCGTCTACCTACTCCCAAGGGGCGCGCGGTGCACGCGCGCAGTGATGGTCCTGGCGGGGTTTCAGGCCGCGCGCCGTCCCAGGAAGGCGCTGGCGACGATGGCAAGCGCCATCACCGTCCACAACAGCCCTTGCAGGTTCTGCCGGCGGATCTCCTTCCGGCCGAGCCCGCGATACCAGGAACGTCCGGCCTCCACCCGACCTTCCCACGAGAAGTCGCTGGCGGGCGTCAGGCCCTCCATGCGGCGCAGGTGGGCTCGCAGCAGACGCTCCGGCGGAGCGTCCGCCAGTGAACCGCTCCGGTAGACGCCGGGCACGTCGAGCGCGGGCCGGCGATAACCGGCGGTGATGACGAAGCCTTCCGGGGCCAGGGGGGTGAGGAAGTAGAGCCGGGGCTCGCCGTCCGCCGTCTGGTACACGGTGGCGAAGACGCGCTCGGTGGGGTGGGCCCAGTCGTAGGAGCGCGTGGCCTTCTGGAGCGGCGGCTTCTCCTCGTGGCTGCCGAGCGCCACGAAGCCCAGGGCCTGCAGGTGGATGGAGACCTGCGCCAGCTCCAGGGGCAGGTCCATCTGGTCGGCGGGCGCCTCCGGCTCCACGCGGACCGTGTGGGGGAAGAGGAACAGCACGGCGCGCCAGAAGTTGAGCGCCAGGAGGACGATGGCGAGCACGAGACCCGCGACGACGATGCCCAGCTCGGCGAGGACGTTCATTCGGTGAGCACCTGGAGACGTGGCCCGCCCCCTGGGGCTTGGGCCAGCGGGGCACCCTAGCGCAAACTCCAGGTGCTTTCGCACCACCCGCGCTCAGCGTCGGGAGGCGGTCGCCGGCAGGGCGCGCCAGCGCTCCAGGTCCACGCCCTGGAGCGGGTCCTTGCCCTCGAGGAAGCGCTCCAGGTGTCCCAGTGAGTCGACGCCGAAGAACAGCTCACCGTCGACCCACACAGTGGGCACACCGAAGGCGCCGACTGCAATGGCCTCCTCCGTGTTGCGGCGCAGGCGGTACTTGATGTCCTGGCGGCCGGCGGCCTCGAGCAGCGCGGGGGCATCGAGGCCCGCGGCGAGCAGGGCCACGGTGACCTGCTCGGGCGACTCCACGCCCTTCCCGCCGCCCCAGGCCTCCGCGTAGAGGGCCGACACCAGCCGGGCGCGGGCCTCCAGGTCGTCCACGGCGGCCGTCACGCGCAAGGAGAGCAGCGGGACGAAGGGATGCGAGGGCGGAGGGCCGAAGGGCACACCCAGCTCGTGGGCGATGCGGAAGGTGTGCTTGAAGATGTAGCCGCGCTTGGCGGGGACCTCGGCGGGGCCGATGTTGCCGGTGGCGTTGAGCACGCCCGCGAGCAGGACGGGGACGGGCTCCAGCACGCGGCCATGGCGCGCGGCGATGGCGGGCATGCGCGTCCACGCGAGGTAGGCGTAGGGGGAGAGATAGTCGAAACAGAAGCGCAGGGGCGGGAGGGCCATGCCGCGCACTCTACCCTCCTGGCGCCGGCTGTTCGCCGTGACACCTGCGCGTGACGTGAGGCGGCGTACCTTCCGGCTCCCGCGCAGCGCGGCACCACACCACTCCAAGAGAGCATCGCGTCCCGTGCGTTGCCAGAGCGCGCAGTGCTCCCTCAGTGGTGCTGCGTTTCACGTGGGCTCGCGCGCCCGCACGTTGCCGGAGCGTTCCGTCCATGATGCGGTCACTTCACGCGAGCCGTCTCAAGCGCTCCGTCGGGACTCCGCGCTGCGCTGGAGCGCGCCACGCAGCGACGTCGCCTGGGCCAACAGGTTCGACGCCCGCGCCTCGGTGAAGGCCGTCTCCGCCGCCGTCAGCTCCGCCACCGCCGCGTCCATCGTCATCGCCCGCTCCGCGAGCGCCAGCCGCACGTGCCCCACCTGCAACACGTTGCCCGTCAGCTCCGCCAGCGCGAGCGCGCGCTTGAGGTGCGTCAGCCCGTCCTCGCCCGGCAGCAGCGCGGCCATCGCCCGGCGCGCCAGCACCTCGTCCCAGGGATTCGCCAGCACCGGGTCCATCGACCGCGACAGCGCCGTCTGCGCCGCCTCGCGCGCCGCTTCCAGGTGCCCCTGCTCGCGCTCGAAGCGCGACTGGTAGACACGCAAGAGCGTCTCCATCCGGAGGCCACTCTCACGCGCCGCCGCCAGCGCCCGGGGCAGCGACTGGCGCACCGCCGCCGCGTCCTCGAACAGCACGTCCCGGCACGCCTGGTACGTCTGCACGTGGCACTGCAGCCAGCGGTCCTCCGGCAGCACCCGCGCCAGCGCCTCGCCGCGCGCCACCACCGCCGCCACGTGCTCGTGCTCGCCGCGCTCCAGGTAGTAGGGCGGCGTGAAGATGGCCAGGTTGCGCTCCATCAACCGGGGGTTGCCCAGCCGGCGAACCAGGTCACTCTTCTCCGTGAACGCCGGCACGAAGGCCGCCGCATCCCCCGTGAACGCCGCGCGCGTCACCACCGTGAACAGGTGGAAGGCCCGCACGTCCGTGAAGCCGTGCGCCTCCGCCACCGCGTAGCCATCCCGCGTCGCCTGCGCGTCCAGCGGCTCGCCGCGCAGCGCCAGGTTCATGTTCATCATGTAGCCGCCCATCCCCAACGCCCACGCCAGGCGCCGAGGCAGCCGGCCCATCACCTCGCGCAGCCCGCGCAGCCGCGTGAGCTGCTCGAACTGCGCCTCCACCACCCCCGCCGAGCGGCCCGTGTACGCGCTGAGCACCGCCGGCGCCAACAACGTCGCGGCCCGGTACGGCGACACCTCCGGCTGCTCGCGCCGCACCCGCTCCAGCAACGCGTCCAAATCCTTCGTGCGCCCGACGATGGCCAGCGCCATCGCCTGGAGGATGCGCAGCTCCGCCTGCTTCCAGAAGATGTCCGCGGGCGCCACCTGGGCGTCCGCCTCGCGCTCGCGGAACAATTCCCTCAGGCGTGCCGGCCGCTCGTCCTCGGGCGCCGAGCACGCCCCGTCGAGCTGCGCGAGCGCCACCCGCCGCCCCTCCTCCAGGTCCACCGTCGAGGCCCAGTGCGCGAAGAGCTTCTCCGCGAAGGCCAGCGAGCTGGGCGGGTCACTCGCGTAGCCCACCTCCACCAGCGTCACCCAGATGCGCAACAGCAGCCTGTCACGCCCCGGGAAGTCCGGCGCGGACTCCAGCAGCGTGGAGGCCTCCTTCAAGAGCAGCGTCGCCTCCAGCAACGCCTGCGCCTCCATCGCCGCGCGCCCCGCGTCCAGCAACGGACCGATCGCCAGCTCCGGCTCCGACGAGCGCAGGTAGTGCCAGCCCACCGTGCGCGTCAGGTCCGGCCGCTGCGAGTAGAGCGTCTGCAGCGCCAGCGCCACCCGCGCATGCGCCGCGCGCCGCTCGTCCTCCGACATGCTGTCGTAGACGGCCTGGTGCACGGTGTCGTGCGTGAAGACGTACCGGCCCTCCTCCTCCTGGAGGAACTGCCGCTCCACGATTCCATCCAGCACCGCGAACAGCTCCGACTCCGGCAGGTCCGCCAGCGCCCGCACCATGGGCAGCTCCAGGCTGCGCCCCGCCGGCGCCAGCCGCCTCAAGAGCGACACCTGCTCCACCGGCGCGGAGGACAGGCGCTCGAGCACCGCCGCCTGGATGCTCGCGGGCAAGGGCCGCGTGTCCAGCCCCTCCTCCGCCGTCCAGCGTCCACCCACGCGCGTCAGCGCGCCCTCCTCCACCAGCGCGCGCAGACACTCCGTGGCGAAGAACGCGTTGCCCCCCGTCGTCTCGTGCAGCCGCGCGACGAAGCTCTCCGGCACCTCCAGGCCCGGCAGCGCCAGCCCCACCAGCGTGCCCACGTGCTCGGCCGCCAGCGGCTCCAAATCCATGCGCCAGGTGAGCTTCTCGTCCACCGTCTGGAACGCCAGGCTCAGCCGGCTCAGCTCCCCCGAGCGGAACGTGCACACCACCATGCCGCGCGTGCCGTGCAGCGCGCGGATGAGCACGTTGAGCACCTCCAGCGACGCGGTGTCCGCCCAGTGCAGGTCCTCGAAGCACAGGACGAACGTCATCCGCTTGCCCAGCCCCTGCACCCACTCCGCCAGCGCGCCGAAGAACCCCAGCTTCTCCTCGCCCGGAACCTGCGCCACGCCCGAGCCCTCCGCTGACATCGCGGGCAAGAGCCTCGCGAGCCTCGGCGACAGCCGCTCCATCACCTCCGTGGGCGTGTGCGGAATCAGCGCGCGCAGCGCCTGCGCGATGGGCGTCAGCGGCGCCTGCCCCTCCGCGCGACACTGCCCCCGGCCGAACGGCAGCTCCGCCAGCTTCGCCTGCAGCTCGAACTCCTGCAGCAGCCGCGTCTTGCCCACGCCCGCCGGAGCGCCCAGCAGCACCGCGCGCGACTGGCCCCAGTCCGCCTCCGCCAGGCCGTTCATCAGCGACTCCAGCTCCGCCGCGCGCCCCACCACCTCCGGCACGTGCAGGTAGCTGGAGCGCGCCGACAGCGGCTCCTCCGGCATCGGCTCGCCGCTGGCGTGGCACAGCGCCTCCATCAGCTCGGCGGCGTCCTGGAAGCGCTCGCGCGGGTCCTTCGCCAACAGCAGGAGGATGATCTCCTCCAGCTGCGGGTCCACCGGCCCCAGCGAGGACGGCTTGGGCGGCGGCCGCGTCAGGTGCTCGGCGAGCAGCGCCGCGGGCGTGTTGCGCTTGAAGGGCAGCTTCCCCGTCACCAGGTAGTACGCCATGACGCCCAGCGAGTAGAGGTCGGCGCGCCCGTCGATGCTCGCGCCGCGCTGCCACTCGGGGGCCAGGTACTCCAGCGTGCCCTTGAGCTTGCCGGGGCTCGGGGTGCCCAGCTGGTGCATCACCCCGAAGTCCATCAGCTTCACCGCGCCGGAGCGGGTGATGCGCACGTTGCTCGCCTTGATGTCGCAGTGCACGTACAGCCGCGAGTGGATGAACGCCAGCACCTGCGCCATCTGGAGGAGCACCCGGTACAGCGTGCGCGTGTCCAGCGGGGACTCGCGCGCCAGGGTGCTCAGGTCCTGCCCGTCCACCACCTCCATGGTGATGAAGCGGTTGCCGGCCTCCGTCATCCCCCAGTCGAACACCTTCAGCGTGCCGGGGTGCTGCAGCTTCTTCATCGCGAAGAACTCGTGCCGGAACATCAGCACCAGCTCCTCCGTCTTCGCCGCCGTCAGCCCCGCGGGGACCTGCATCTCCTTGAGCGCGACCTTGCGCCGCTCGTGCAGGTCCTCCGCCAGCCAGATGCGGCCCATGCCGCCCTCGCCCAAGAGGCCCTCCACCCGGTAGCGCCCCGTCACCACCATTCCGAGCTCCAACGAGCGTCGCACGCCCGCGGCGTCCCCCGGCAGGGTGACGGGCGTGCGGATGCGCTCCCCCCACGTGCTGCTCGGAGGACGGCTGCGCTCGTCCAGGACGGTTGTCTTCTCTTCGTCGCTCACGAAGGCGGGACCGGAAGGTCGGCAGAATCCAGAAGTCGATGGAATATCACGTTTCCATGTATCGGGACACGCTCCGACGACACGGAAGAAACCCCTGCCCCCCACCGCCCAGGCAGGCGGCCTGATATCCGCCAGCACTTGTCCCGCGCATCGGGACTTCGGAGGTTGAGTCGGGCAGGCGACACCCACACCCAGGCAGGTGCAACATGGCGGGCACTCCTCGAGGACCCAACGACACGCGGCCGACGCGCGGGGACTTCCAGCCGAGGAATCGCGGCGAGGTGGAGGACGCGCAGGATGAGGGCGCGCGCGACGTGAGCCGTCGGCTCGCGGACGAAGGCGCCGGGGACGTGGACCCCACGCGTGACACGGACTGGGAGGCCCGGGTGGAGCGCGGGGAGGAGTGGACAAACGAGCAGGTCCCCGAGCGCGAGGCCCGCGGCGACGAGGAGCCCGACTCCGAGGTGTCCCGGCGCGGCCTGGAGAATCCCCCGCCCGAGGAGTAGGCCCCCCACGCCCGCTCGGCCTTGTACCTCTGTCCAGGGGTGGGGGCAGACCCCTTGCGACGGCGGGCGTGGTGCGGTGATGCTCGTGGTTTCGGACGGTCGTCGCCCCACGGCGCGCCGCCGGCACTGGAGGAGCCCGAGCACCGTGAAGCCCAAGGTCCTCATCGTCGAGAACTCGTGGACGATGCGCGAGACACTGCGCCTGCTGTTGTCCGGGGACTTCGACTGCACGGCGGCGTCGAGCGGCGAGGAGGGCCTGGAGAAGGCCCTGGCCCAGCCCCCGGACCTGCTCCTGTCCGACGTGAACATGGAGGGCATGGACGGGTACGAGCTGTGCCGCCGCTTCCGTCAGGAGCCCTCGCTCCAGCACATCCCCGTCGTCTTCGTCAGCGGCTTCGCGCCCCGCTCGGACAGCGACGCGAGCCTGCCCGTGCCGGATGCCTACCTGGTCAAGCCCGTGAAGCCCGCGCTGCTCATCGCCGAAATCCACGCGCTGCTGCGGCGGGGGAGCGCGCCCGTGTCGGCGGCGGCTCCCACCGCGCAGGTCGTCACCAAGGCCTGAGGTCAGCTCCCCCGGTAGGTGGAGTAGCCGAAGGGGCTGAGCAACAACGGCACGTGGTAGTGCTCGTCGGGCGCCGCCAGCTCGAAGACGACGGACACCGACGGATAGAAGCCCTTCACACCGAGCGAGCGGAAGTACGCGCCCGTGTCGAAGGACATCCGGTAGACGCCTGTCTCCACGCGGGCGCCCGCGGGCAGGAAGTCGCGCACGCGGCCGTCGTCGTTGGTGACGCCCCGGGCCAGTTCCTGCCAGTCGCCGTGGGCCCCCTGCAGCTCCAGGGTGATGGAAACACCGGAGGCCGGGCGGCCGCGGTGCGTGTCGAGGACATGGGTGGACAGGGTGCTCATGACGCCAGCAGCTTCTCCAATCGGATGCGGGTGATTTTCGCCTGCTCACCGGCGGCGATGCGCAGCTCCTCTTCCGGGGCGTTGCCCAGGCGCGCGCGCAGCAGGCCGAGCATCTCCCGGGCGCTCTTGCCCGTCGCGCACACGAGGAAGATGAAGCCGAAGCGCTCCTCGTAGGCCTGGTTGCCGTCGGCCAGTCCCTGGAGCACCTCCTCGCCCGCGCCGCTCACCCCACCCTGCTCCTGCGAGGACCAGCTCGCGGTGGCGGCGAACTTCGCGCGCAGCGAGGCCACGTCGCCGATGCGCGGGTGGTGCGTGAAGGCCTCGCGCCAGTCCTCCGGGCCCGTGCGGCTCCACTGCTGGGAGGCCTCGGAGAACAGGTGCTCGGCGTCACGGAAGGGCCGCGCTTTCGTCATCGCCTCCGCCCAACGCGAGGCACCGCAGCAGCGCTTCAGCTCCGCGCGGGCCTCGTCGGGGGGCAGCGTGTTGAGTCGCTCGAGCGCGCTCACGCCGGACGTCCGTGGACGAGCAGCCGGCTGACCCCGCCGTCGGGGAAGATTTTGAGGCGCACGTGGGTGAAGGGCCCCTTCGCCTTCAGCTCGGCCTCGAAGTGGTGACGGTGGTCCGCCTGGAGCTTCGTGCGCGGCAGCAACTCCGTCCACGCCAGGTCGTGCGCGTTGGCGAAGTCCACCAGCGGCTCGCGCAGGTAGAGGCCTTCGAGTGACGCGCTCTCCGGGAAGTTGCCCTTGTAGAAGGCGGTGTCCACCTCCACGCGCTCGATGGTGCCGGGCACGGCCAGCTTCACGACAATCCAGTCGAAGCCCGGCAGCAGGCGCTTGCGGCGCGTCTCCCAGCCCTCGCCCATGTTGGCCGCGCGGCCGGGCAGGATGAGGTTGTCCTTGGTGCCGAAGAACGCGTCGTTGCACGCCACCACCGTGCCGCCGTTCTCCGCCGCCGCCAGGTCCACCGCGCCCTTCTCGCGCGTCAGCCGCGCCAGGTCCGGCCGCACCTCGCCGTGCACGCGGAAGCGCGCCACGCCGCCGTCCGGGTAGATGTTGAGGCGCAGGTGCGTCCAGCGCCGCTCGTCGGCGATGGCGAAGAGGTTGCGCGTGCCACCCTGCAGCTTGAGCTGCGGGAGGATGCGCGTCCACGCCGCGTCCACCAGCGACTCGGGCGACGGCGAGCCTTCGACCTCCAGCGCGTCCACGGAGGCGTACTCGGGGAAGTTGCCCAGGAAGTGGTTCGTGTCGATGTCCACGCCGCGAATCACGCCGGGCAGGCCGAGCTTCAGGATGCACCAGTCGTGGCCGGGCACGCGCTTGCGGCGCGACTCCCAGCCGTCCATCCACTTGCCCTGCTCGGTGTACTTGTCCGGGATGAAGACGCCTCGGCCGGGCTTGAGCAGGTTCTCCTTGCCGGCGAAGAACTCGTCACTGGCCAGCAGGGCCTGTCCGCCGACCTTCTCGGCGGCCAGGTCGATGAGCTCCGTGAAGCCGACGCGCAGCTTCCCCTCTTCGGGTGCATGCATTTTCGTGTGTTCTCCCGATGGAATGATGTCAGGCGGCGATGCGCGCCGAGGACGGCCGGCGCACCCAGCTTCCCGTGGGGCGCGGGAAGGGCTGCCCGCGCTCGTAGATGGTCTCTCCGCGCAACAGCGTGCGCTCCACCACGCCCGCGAGTGTCCTGCCCGCGTACGGCGTCAGGGGATGACGGTGCTGGAGCCGCGACGGCTCGACGGTGAAGGTGGCCTCGGGGTCGAACACCACCAGGTCCGCGTCCGCGCCCGGCACGAGCGAGCCCTTCGTCCCGCTCAGGCCCACCAGTCGGGCCGGCGCCTCGCACATCCATCGCACGAGCGACTCCAGGCCGTGGCCCCGCCTGCGCGCCTCGGTCCACACCGCCGACAGGCTGAGCTGCAGCGACGCGATGCCGCCCCAGGCCGCGCCGAAGTCACCGCGCTCCAGCAGCTTGAGCGCAGGCGTGCAGGGCGAGTGGTCCGACACCACCAGCTCGATGTCTCCGCGCGCGAGCCCCTCCCACAGCCGCTCGCGGTTCTCCGCCTCGCGGATGGGCGGCGCGCACTTGAAGTGGGTCGCGCCGTCCTCAATCTCCTCGGCGGTGAAGCTCAGGTAGTGCGGACACGTCTCCACCGACACGTCCAGCCCCTCGCGCCGCGCATCGATGAGCAGCGGCAGTGCGTCCGCCGAGGACAGGTGGACGATGTGCACGCGGCAGCGGTGCTTTCGCGCCAGCTCCATCATCATCCGGATGGCGTCCTGCTCCCAGCTGCGCGGCCGGGACTCGAGATAGGCGCGGTACGTGCGAGCCCCCTCTGCGCGGACCTCCGGGAGCGCTGACTCCAGCTCCGCGTGCACGATGAGCGGCACACCGCGCCGCGCGAGAATCGGCATGGCCACGTCGAGCACCGCGCGGTCCGCGGGAGGGAACTCATCCACACCCGAGGGGCACAGGAAGCACTTGAAGCCCGCGACGCCCGCGTCGATGAGCGCCTCCAGCTCGCCCGCGTTGCCGGGAATCACGCCGCCCCAGAAGCCATGGTCCACCTGGCTCGCGCCCCGGGCCGCGTCCGCCTTGAGCTTCAGCGCGTCGAGCGTGGTGGTGGGTGGCAGCGAGTTGAGCGGCATGTCCACCACGGTGGTGATGCCTCCGGCCGCCGCCGCGCGCGTGGCCGTCTCGAAGCCCTCCCACTCGGTGCGGCCGGGCTCGTTGATGTGCGCGTGGCAGTCCACCACGCCGGGCATCACCACGTGGTGGCCCACGTCCGTCACCGCCAGCGCGCCGAGCGCCTCGGAGGACCCGGCCACCTTCTCCACGCGGCCGTCCTTCACCACCACCACCGCCTCGCGCAGCCCACCGCCCGCCAGCACGCGGCGGCTGCGCAGCCCGAACTCACCCCTGCTCATGGCTCGAATTCCCTCTCGTCGAAGCATTCCAGGGAGCGGAAGAACGCCTCCCGGTCATCCAGGTAGAGCTGCCGCGTCACGCCCGCCGTCAGCTTGGGCAGGCTGTACTTCATGCCGGAGATGCTCGCCCCGCCGAAGCCCAGCGAGAGCAGGCACCCGAAGGTGTAGTTGAAGATGGAGCGGAGGTACGGCGCGCGACCCGGCTGCTTCTCCTGCAGCTCGAAGCCCGGCCCCAGGTACGGGTGGCGCAGCAGGTCCGCGTGCGACTGCCCCTCGGGCGGCGTGAAGCGGTCCTTCCAGAGCGCGATGTCCGTGTGCACGTTCGCCAGCTCCGGCCGCAGCGCCAGGTCCGTCACCGTGCCACTGCCGACGATGAGCTTGTCGAAGGTGTACTGCCCCTGCGGGGTGGTGATGCGGGCCTGCCCGTCCACCACCTCGGCGTCCAGCCACGGGCTCTGGGCGTGCAGGTGGAACTGGGGGAAGGCGCACGCGCGGCGGTACGTGTCCGCCGGGGGCAGCTGCCCCATCTCGAAGATGCGGTGGATGAAGCGCCACTTGTCCGCGTCCGGCAGGTCCGCGTGGTGCTTGAGGAAGCCGACGAACTCCGCCCAGCGGTACGGGTTGATGCACGGCAGCGACTTGCGCCGGTAGAACAGGTGCACCTCGCCCGCGCCGTGCTCCAGCGCGACGGAGGCGTTGTCGAACGCGGACGCCCCCGCGCCGAGCACGCCCACCTTGCGGCCACGCAGCGCCTCGAAGTCGATGTCCTCGCGCGTCTGCGCGTATAGCTCGCGCGGCAGGTTCGCCACGATGGCCGGGACCTCCCAGCGCCCCGAGCCGTCGATGCCCGTGGCGAGCACCACCTTGCGCACGAAGAGGACCTCGGTGGCGCCGGTGCGCAGGTCCTCGATGGGCACCTGGAAGCAGTCGTCCTCGGCGCTCCACGTCAGCGCTCCGGCGCGAGAGCGGCAGCGCACGGGGATGTTCAGCGTGCGCCGGTACCAGCCGAGGAAGTCCGCCCACAGCTCCTTGGGGATGCGCTCCAGCGACGTCCAGGCGGCCTCGCCGTACTGGGCCTCGAACCAGGACTGGAAGCTGAGGTTGGGCAGGTTGTGGTCCGGCCCGGTGAGGTGCTTGGGCGTGCGCAGCGTGTGCATGCGCGCGAAGGTCTTCCACGGTCCCGCGAGGTCCTGCTCGCCGTCGTCCACCACGAGCAGGTTCGTCACCTTCTCGCGCAAGAGCCCGAAGGCCGCGGTGAGGCCGCTCTGCCCGCCTCCGATGATGAGCACGTCCAGCACGGCCTTGCCGTCACGGGTGTGTCGCGGGAGCACCCAGGAGCGCTTCGGGTACTCCAGCCGCTCCAGGTCCCTGCGGAGCGCGTCCTCCAGGGCGGGGAGGCCGGGAGGAGGCGGCATCGCGGGGCTCGGAGGCGGGATGCGCATGCCTCCATCGTAACCGCGCGCTATGTCGCCCGGTCAATGTGCCCCCCTCCCTGGGTGTGGGCTGACGAGGGGCTCCGGAGGGAAATAGCCGGGCGCGTCAGGGGTTGACAGCGGGTGTCCGGGCGCGGACGACGGCCCGCTTCGACGCTTCCCCGGAGGAGCCGGTTGGTTATGCTCCCCCGCCCTTTTCGCTCCGTCCCGAGGTCATTCGCGTGATCAACGCCTTCCCCCGCGTCCCGGCTCCCCGCAACGAGCCCATCCTCCCCTACTCGCCCGGTTCGCCCGAGCGCCTCGAACTGCAGGCGACGCTCAAGCGCATGAGCGGCGAGCAGATCGACATCCCGCTCATCATCGGCGGCAAGCAGGTGCGCAGCGGCAAGACGGACACGGTGCGCATGCCCCACCGGCACTCGCACGTGCTGGCCACCCTGCACGAGGCCGACGCGAGCCACGTGGAGCAGGCCATCCAGGCGGGCCTCGCGGTGAAGGAGGACTGGGCGCGGATGTCGTTCTCGTCGCGCGCGGCCATCTTCCTGCGCGCAGCCGAGCTGCTCGCCACGCGCTACCGGCCCATCATCAACGCGTCCACCATGCTGGGTCAGTCGAAGACGGCCCACCAGGCGGAGATCGACGCCGCGTGCGAGGCCATCGACTTCCTGCGCTACAACGTCCACTTCGCCGAGCAGATTCTCGCCATCCAGCCGGAGTCCTCGCCGCAGACGTGGAACATGTTGGACTACCGCCCGCTGGACGGCTTCGTGTTCGCGGTGGCGCCGTTCAACTTCACGTCCATCGCGATGAACCTGTGCACCGCGCCCGCGCTGATGGGCAACGTGGTGCTGTTCAAGCCGTCGTCCACGTCGGCGCTGAGCGCCTGGTACTTCATGGAGATGCTGCGCGAGGCGGGCCTGCCCGACGGCGTCATCAACATGCTCAACGGCGACGGGCCCACGGTGGGCAATCCCACGCTGGCCAGCCCCCATCTGGGCGGCATCCACTTCACCGGCTCCACGCCGACGTTCAACACCATGTGGAAGACGGTGGGAGAGAACATCGGCAAGTACAAGCAGTACCCCCGGCTGGTGGGTGAGACGGGCGGCAAGGACTTCATCGTGGCGCACGCGTCCGCGGCGGACGACGTGGAGGCGCTCGCGGTGGCCATCGTGCGCGGTGGCTACGAGTACCAGGGCCAGAAGTGCTCGGCGGCCAGCCGCGTGTACGTGCCGGAATCGCTGTGGACGAAGCTCAAGCCGCGGCTGCAGGCGCTCATCGGCGACATCCGCATGGGAGACGTGACGGACTTCCGCAACTTCATGGGCGCCGTCATCGACGAGAAGTCCTTCAAGAAGGTCTCCTCGTACATCGAGCTGGCGAAGCAGGACAAGGACGCGAGCATCGTCGCGGGTGGCGAGACGGACCGGAAGGAGGGCTGGTTCGTGAAGCCCACGCTGGTGCAGTTGCAGGACCCGCGTCACCGCATCATGCGCGAGGAGGTCTTCGCGCCGCTGGTGGGCGTTCACGTGTACCCGGATGGGAAGTACGTGGAGACGCTGCGCGAGGTGGACCAGAGCGCGACGTACGCTCTGACGGGAGCCATCTTCGGGCGGGACAGGAAGGCCATCGACACGGCGATGAGCGAGCTGCGGCACGCGGCGGGCAACATCTACATCAACGACAAGCCCACGGGCGCGGTGGTGGGACAGCAGCCCTTCGGTGGCTCGCGCGCGTCGGGGACGAACGACAAGGCGGGTTCGCTGCTCAACCTCATCCGCTGGACGAGTCCTCGGACGGTGAAGGAGAACTTCGCCCCGCCGACGAAGGTGCCGTATCCGTTCATGGACAGCGACCCCCACGATGGGGGTATCTAGGCTCGCATGAGCCGAGCATTCCCAGGCATCGCGGGGCTGGAGACGTACTCGTTGAAGGGTGACGACTGCTGCGTGGAGGTCATCCCTTCACGCGGCGCGCTCGTCACGAGCTTCATGGTGGGGGACGAAGACATCCTCTACCTCGATGAGGCCACCGTGGCGGACCCGACGAAGAACGTGCGCGGGGGCATCCCCGTGCTGTTCCCCAACGCGGGTCCGCTGCCTGGGGACACCTATCCGGCGCATGGCAAGTCCTTCAGCCTGTCGCAGCACGGCTTCGCCCGGAAGCTGGCGTGGGCGGTGCGGCAGGCGGAGGACTCGTTGTTGGTGCTGGGGTTGAAGTCCAACGCGGAGACGCTGCGTGTCTATCCGTGGGAGTTCGACGCGCAGCTCACGTTCTCGCTTGTGGGGCGGAGGCTGACCATCGACTTCGACATCCAGAATCCCGGGATGGAGCCGCTGCCCGTGCACCTGGGCTTCCATCCTTACTTCCGGGTGCCGGACGCGGCGAAGTCGGTGACGACGGTGGAGACGGACGCGACACACGGCTGGGACAACCGGACCAAGCGCGAGGTGCCGTTCACCAGGTGGGATTTGACGGCGGACGAGGTGGACCTGCACCTGAGGGACCACTCGAAGCAGGAGACCCGGCTGTCGCGTGGGCCGGGCCTGCGCCCCATCCACCTGTCGTGGAGCCCTGAGTTCAAGGTGATGGTGGTGTGGACGCTGAAGGGGAAGGACTTCGTCTGCGTGGAGCCATGGACCGCCGCGGCGGGTGCGCTCGCGACGGGCGAGGGGCTGCTGCATGTGCAGCCCGATGAGCGGCTGTCGCTCGCGTTCGATATCGAGGTGTGAGCCCGCCTCTGCTTGCAGCACTCACCCTCGACATGTGAGCTTCTGACCATGTACATCCGCCACCTCAAGGTCGAGCATCTGAAACGACTCGCGGCCTTTGATCTCGACTTCACGCATCGCGGGGCGCCGCGCATGTGGACGGTCATGATTGGCGAGAATGGAACAGCGAAGACGACGCTGTTGCAGGCCATTGCGCTCGCCGCCGCGGGATTCAAGGAAGTCAGTGGCCTCGCGGGCCCGGCAGTGAAACATCTGCGCGATCGGCGTGGCGAAGACTCCATGTCCATCGAGGCGACGTTTACGTTTGGCCCTCAATCTCGAAGGGGAGGTAAAGCAGTTCATCCCCGCCTGTCGGCCAAGTCGCCGGAGTGGGACCTCTTCTCATGGGTGCACCTGCCTCCTGGCGTGACCTCCTTAGACGCAGGCTCCAACTACGGCTCTACCTTGAGGAAAAGGGGCCCGGAGGATCCACTCGCGGAAGCCAGGTCGTTGAACGCTCCGCTGTGGTTCGTCGCGGGTTATGGCATTTCACGAGCACTCCCCGATGCCGCCAAGGTTCCGACCTTGGCGCGCCCCTCAATCGAGCGGCTTGAGCCCTTGTTCCGCCAGCAGCAACTCGCGTCGACGGGCTTCGCCAACCATTTCTTGGAGAAGGACCGAACGGAGAATCGCAGGCCGGGCGAGACGTCTCGACGCTTCAGTCGGATGCTCAATCAGGCTGTCAAACTCGGTGGAGAAGATCTCTTTCCGGAACTCGCGCGTCTTGAATTGCGAGGACAGGGGGGCGCTCGTTCGAGCACCGCGCTCATTGAGAGCGACCGATTCTACCAAGTCATGGCGAAGGGGCAGGACCCGGTAGCAATCGCGGGAATCGCGCTCTCCCATGGGTATCAATCGACGTTCGCGTGGATCGCGGACTTGATTGGCCATGTACTGCTCGAAGCCCAGACGGAGGTCACTACGGACGAAATGGAGGGGCTCGTGCTGATTGACGAGATCGACCTCTATCTCCATCCCACGTGGCAAGCACGCTTCATTCCCGGCCTCCGTAGGGTCTTCCCTCGTCTCCAGTTCATCGCGACAACCCACTCGCCTATCGTCCTATCGTCACTGGCCCCACACGAGGTCATCCGGCTCACGGTCGAAGAGCAGACTGGCAACATCGTCCAGGGAGGGTGGGCTCTCGGCGGACAATTCCGCCCCGGAATCCAAGACGTCGAGCATCAGCCCGATCCACGAATCATGACTGGGGGCGAGTTGTACCGGACCTGGTTCGGGCTCGAAGGGACAACTCCCAATCCACTCGGAGAGAAGCTCCGGAGGTTCAAGGTGCTCTGCGTGCATCCGGCGCCTACTCCCGCCCAGCGAAAGGAACGGGGCGAGTTGCGCAAAGAGATTCGCAAGGAGCTCATTCACAGGCTCGGTACACTGGAAGGAAAGAAGGCACTCGCGGATATCGAGGCGGCGCAGGAGTCATCCCGGGGCTCGGCATGATTCGCGTCTTCCGTGGAGAAGCGCCCAGCGGCTTGAAGCGCGTAGCGACGAGACGCCTGGCGACAAGCGCTCAAGTATTCAACTCTCACGGCGCTCCGTCGACACACCTCTCCGACGAGCTCATCGGATACAATTCCCGTGCTACGAAGCTGGCTCTGTACAAGGCACAGAATGAGAAGTGCGCCTGGTGCGAACGCAAGACCGACTTCAGCAGCTCTCCCGTCGAACACTATCGCCCCAAAGATGGAGCCTGGAGACACTTGCCAGGCGAAGCAAGACAGGTTGACCCAGGGCACTATTGGTGGCTGACGTGGACCTGGTCAAACCTCTTGTTCTCGTGCAACCGATGCAACGACGCGGGCCACAAGGCGAACTACTTCCCGCTCAGAAAGGGAACCGCGTCCGCTGCCGCCCCAACGTCGGCTCCCATCCCCCCACCGGAACCGCTCGTGAGCGTAGCGGCAGAGCACCCATTGCTCATCGATCCTGCTGGAGGAGAGGATCCCCTTGACCACATCACCTGGACGCCCCTGGAGACGCGCTTCGACAGGCGAGATTGGATCTGGACGCCACAAGGACTGACCGACGAAGGCTCTGCAACCATCATCATCCTGAGGCTCGAAGAACTCGCGGACCGCGCGCAGGGCCATGTGCGGGAAAAGTTGCTGCCAAGTATTGAGGAGATTGAGCAACACCTGGAGGATGGTCGGACGCAGGCAGCCCATAGACGGTGGACACGCCTATTGACCGACAATCTTGCAGACACCTCGGAATGGTCCGCTTTCACCTGGTGCGCACTGGAGCACCTGATTCCACTGAGGCATCGACGACAACATGGGCTCGCGTCCCCGCAAAGACCAGGGATACCTCCAGTGGCGCGGTAAGCGCTCACGGTCGTGGCGCAATCCGCACTGAAAGCTCACGCACCGCGGAGGCCACGGCTTCCGGACGTTCAATCCAGGGGAAGTGCGCGGCTCCTGCCACGGTCCTGTGGAGGATGTGCGGTCCCTGGAAAGCGGCCTGTGACCACGGTGTCTGCTGGACGATGCGGTCCTCGGCGCCGCTGATGATGAGCGTGGGCAGCGTGCGCGGCCACCACGTGTGGACATACGTCTCGTCGAAGTTCCGGTCCGACCAGTCCACCGCCGCGCGGTTGTAGGGCATCCGTCGCAGCAGCTCTCGCCCCTCCGTCACGCCCTCCGGCGTGAAGTTCCACTCCGCCGACGCCACCGCGATGTCTCGCAGCCGCTCATCCGTGCGCTCGGATTCGTAGCGCCGGGTCGCCGCGTCGACCTCGGGCAGCGGATGCCGTTGGGTCATCTCGAAGAACGGCGCACGCCAGCCCGCGTCCGGCGCCGTGCTCACGAGCACGAGCCCCACCAGGAGCGACTCCAACTCCGGCACGGACAGCAGATACATGCCTCCCGTGGAGTGCCCCAGATAGACACAGTTCGGAAGCGCCTGGGCAGCCTCGATGAGCACCCTGGGCCACACGTCATGGGGATTCGCTGGAGCCCCCGGAGGCGAGACATTGGACCCGTCTCCTGGCAGGTCCACCATCCAGCACGTCCCCGGGACATCCAGCGCGTCCGCCAGTCCGAACAGGCTCTCCGCGCCAATCCCTGGCCCGCCCGGGAGGAACAGCCAGTTGAAGGCCCCCGGACGGGCACCTCGTCGCCGGAGCCGAACGCCTGATGCCGTGAAGAACTGTTCCATCGTGCTGCCTGGAGACATTGCCCGCCCCCTCCATCACCGCGTCATCGATGCAAGAACCGTCGGACATCCGCCTCCGCGCCCCCAAAGCCCGCACCCACGGCAGCGTCCTCCGACGAGTGAACCTGCGTACAATATCCCGCCGATGCGACTGCGACGATCCTCTCTTCACTCGCGCAGGGAGGAATCACCATGTCGAATCGCATGTCGTGGTTGGCTGGAGTGGGCGCATTGCTGCTCGCGATGGGCTGCGGTCCCATCGAGGATGAACGCGCCGAGGTGCCCGTCCTGGACGACGCCCCCGTCGCGGACGGAACCGTCCACGCGACCGGGCTGGTGAACTGCACCAATGAATGTCGAGAAGAGTCCATCCAGTGCATCGCGGACTGCAAGCTCACGCTGACCGACCCACTCCCACTCATGATCTGTCTCAATGCCTGCGTGGGCGAGCTCGCGGACTGCAACCTGGACTGCGTGAACTGAAGAAGCCTTCACCTCCATCACACGCCGCGCCGCGGCCCCATCAACACCTTCGCCAGGGCTTGAAGCTCCGAGCGCAACCACTGACTCCGAGGCTCGCTGTCCTCGGAGCGGTGCCAGTATAGGTGCAGCTCCAGTCGCGGCAGCGCGAGCGGCATGGGCAACAGGTGCAGGTCATCGTCGAGCACCCCGTTGATCTCCTCCGCGCGCCGCCGCGGCATCGTCAGCAACAGGTCCGAGCCCGATACGATGCGGCACGCCGTCTCGTAGTGCCGACAACGCACCGTGACCTCCCGCTGATACCCCAGCCGGCTGAGCACCAGGTCCTCCACCGCCAGCCCCGTGCGGCGCGAGGACACCGTGACGTGCTTCGCCGCCATGTACGCCGCCACGTCCAGTCGCCTGCGCTTGCGACTCACCACGCAGAACGCGTCCCGCGTGAAGGCCGTGTGCCGCAGCTCCGCGCTCGTCGGCTGCTCCACGTCGATGGCCAGGTCCAGCCGCCCTGAAGCCAAATCGCGCTCCAGCCGCGTCCGCTCCAACCGCACACTGCTGATGCGTGCCTCCGGGCTCCGCTCCTGAAGCCGCGCCACCAGCCGGGGCACAATCGACGGCTCCAGCATGTCGCTCATCGCCAGGGTGAAGGTCCCCACGTCCCGCGCCGGCTCGAAGCCGCGCGTGTGGTGCACCGCCTGCTGGAGCAGCGCGAGTGCCTCCCGAATCTCCGGCGCCACCCGCTCCGCCAACGGTGTCGGCGCCACGCCCCTCCCCTGCCGGACGAACAGGGGCGCCCCCAGCTGCTCGCGCAGCCTCGCCAGCGCGTGGCTCACCGCGGACTGACTGAGGAACAGCACCTCCGCCGCGCGCGTCAGATTCCGCTCCCGATAGACGACGTCGAACACCCGGAAGAGGTTGAGGTCCGGGGGCCCGGGGCGCCGGGTGGAATCCTGAACTGGGCTCATGACGACACATGACCAACATTCAGTGGATTCAACAAGGGCCGGGTGCCAAGGATGAGCGCCTCTCGTGAGAGGAGGCAGCACCGTGGACTTCGAGCCGAGCGCCAGAGGCAAGGACTACCTGGAGCGCGTGAAGCAGTTCATGCGCGAGCACATCGAGCCCAACGAGGCCCGCTACTACCAGGAGGTCATGGAGGCCTCGCGCGGCGGTGACTGGAAGACCTGGCCCGTGTCCTCCGTCATGGAGGACCTCAAGGCCAAGGCTCGCGCGGCCGGGCTCTGGAACCTCTTCCTCCCCGACGAGAAGCTCGCCCCGGGCCTGTCCACGCTCGAGTACGCCCCCATCGCCGAGGAGACCGGGCGCAGCCTCATGGCCCCCGAGGTCTTCAACTGCAACGCCCCCGACACCGGCAACATGGAGGTGCTCTGGAAGTACGGCACCCCCGCCCAGCAGAAGCAGTGGCTCACCCCGCTGCTCGCCGGCGAAATCCGCTCCGTCTTCTGCATGACCGAGCCCGGCGTCGCCTCCTCCGACGCCACCAACATGGAGGCCACCGCCGTCGTCGAGAAGGACGAGGTCATCCTCAACGGCTCCAAGTGGTGGACCACCGGCCTGGGCCACCCCAAGGCGAAGATCGCCATCTTCATGGCGCGCACGCCCGACACCGGCGGAGACCGCCACCACCAGCACTCCATGGTGCTCGTGCCCCTGGACTCGCCGGGCGTGTCCATCAAGCGCATGCTCCCCGTCTTCGGCGAGTACGACGCCCCCCACGGCCACGGCGAGGTGCACTTCACCAACGTCCGCGTCCCCGTCTCCAACATCATCGGCGGCCCCGGCATGGGCTTCGAGATTGCCCAGGGCCGGCTGGGCCCCGGCCGCATCCACCACTGCATGCGCTGCATCGGCGCCTCCGAGCGGGCGCTGGAGCTGATGATTGACCGCGGGATGAACCGCACCGCCTTCGGCAAGCCCCTGCTCAACCTGGGCGGCAACCGCGAGCGCGTGGCCGAGGCCCGCATCGCCATCGACCAGGCCCGCCTGCTCACGCTCTACGCGGCGTGGAAGATGGACCAGGTGGGCGCCCTCGGCGCGATGACCGAAATCTCCGCCATCAAGGTCGTGGCCCCCAGCGTGCTCCAGCGCATCGTCGACGACGCCATCCAGATTCACGGCGGCGCGGGCGTGTCCAACGACACGGTGCTCGCGGGCTTCTTCGGCCAGGCGCGCACGCTGCGGCTCGCGGACGGCCCGGACGAGGTGCACAAGGGCGTCATCGCCCGCATCGAGCTGGCCAAGCGCGGCTTCTCCAAGAGGTGACGCACCATGGCCACCCACGCCGCCCCGAAATCCACCCTGGATTCACCCAGCTCCGTCCGCGCCGGTGAGGAGCTGAACGTCCCCGCCGTCGATGCCTGGCTCAAGAAGCAGGTACCGACGCTCGAGGGCCTGCCCACCGTGACGCAGTTCTCCGGCGGCGCGTCCAACTGGACCTACCGGCTCAAGTACCCCAAGCGCGACCTCATCCTCCGCCGCCCTCCCGCGGGCACCAAGGCGAAGTCCGCGCACGACATGTCGCGCGAGTACCGCGTGCAGAAGGCGCTCCGGCCCGCCTACCCGTTCGTGCCGGAGATGGTGGCGCTGTGCCAGGACGCGTCCGTCATCGGCGCGGACTTCTACGTCATGGAGCGCATCGAGGGCATCATCCCCCGCGCCAACATGCCGCGCGGGATGAACCTGAGCGCCGGCGAGACGCGCAAGCTGTGCGTCAACGTCATCGACAAGCTGCTGGAGCTGCACGCGGTGGATGCCCAGGCCGTCGGCCTGTCATCGCTCGGCAAGGGCGCGGGCTATCCCCGCCGCCAGGTGGAGGGCTGGTCGGACCGCTACGAGAAGGCGCGCACGTGGAACGTGCCGAGCTTCAAATACGTGCGCGACTGGCTCAAGGACCACATCCCCGACGACATCGCCACCTGCGTCATCCACAACGACTGGCGCTTCGACAACGTGGTGCTGGACCCGGGCGAGCCCACGCAGGTCATCGGCGTGCTCGACTGGGAGATGGCCACGCTGGGCGACCCGCTGATGGACCTGGGCAGCGCGCTCGCGTACTGGGTCGAGTCGGATGACGACTTCTTCATGCGCGCCACGCGCCGTCAGCCCACGCACATGCCGGGCATGATGAGCCGCCGGGAGGTCGTCGACTACTACCTCCAGCGCTCCGGCCTGAAGCCCGCCAGCTGGACCTTCTACGAGGTCTTCGGAATCTTCCGGCTCGCCGGCATCATCCAGCAGATCTACTACCGCTATCACCACAAGCAGACGCGCAACCCGGCGTTCAAGAACTTCTGGACGCTGGTGACGTACTACGACTGGCGCTGCAAGCGGCTCATCAAGAAGGGAGGGCGGTGATGGGCGTCGTGTACCTCATCCGCCATGGACAGGCGTCCTTCGGCGCGGAGGACTACGACCAGCTCTCCGAGACCGGCTTCGTGCAGGCCCGAGTGCTCGGCGAGGCGCTCAAGACGCGGCTGCCGCGTCTCGACGCGGTGGTGGCCGGCACGCTCACCCGCCACCGGCAGACGGCGGAGACGTGCCTCGCCGCCATGGGCGTGGACCTGCTGCCCACCCGCAGCCCCGGCTTCAACGAGTTCGACCACGACGAACTGGTCGTCCGCCACACCCCCCGCTACGCCAACCACGCCGCGCTGGCCGAGGACCTCGCCTCCACGCCGGAGCCGCGCCGCGCGTTCCAGGCACTCTTCACCGAGGCCGTGGCCCGCTGGGTCGCCGGCAAGCATGACGCCGAGTACACCGAGCCCTGGCCCGTGTTCCGGGAGCGCTGCCTGCGCGCGCTCGACGCGCTCATCCAGGGACTGGGGCCGTCCAAGACGGCGCTGGTGTTCACCTCGGGCGGCCCCGTCACCGCCATCTGTCAGCAGCTGCTCCAGATTCCCGACGAGCACGCCTTCCGGCTCAACTGGACGCTGGCCAACTGCGGCGTGACGAAGGTCATCTACAGTGAGCGCGGGCGCTACCTGTCCTCGCTCAACGAGCACACGCACTTCGAGGGGGCGAACCAGGCCCTCATCACCTACCGCTGAAGGAGCTTGGGGCCATGCGAAGGAACATCCTGATTACGGGCGCCAGCTCGGGACTGGGTGAGGGCATGGCCCGCGAGTTCGCGGCGCGGGGACGCAATCTCGCGCTGTGCGCTCGACGGACGGACCGGCTGGAGGCGCTGCGCACGGAGCTGCTCTCGAAGCACCCCGGCATCCAGGTCTCCGTGCGGGAGCTGGATGTGAACGAGCACGAGCGGGTGTTCGAGGTCTTCGAGGCGTTCGCCCAGGACCTCGGCGGGCTGGACCGCATCATCATCAACGCGGGCATCGGCGTGGGGAAGCGCATCGGCACAGGCCACTTCGCCACCAACGCGAAGACGGCCCAGACGAACTTCGTGGCCGCCGTGGCTCAGTGCGAAGCGGCCGTCGGCATCCTCCGCAAGCAGGGCCACGGACACCTGGTCACCATCTCCTCGATGAGCGCCATGCGCGGGCTGCCCCGTCACCTCACCGTGTACGCGGCGACGAAGGCCGGGCTGGCCACGCTGACCGAGGGCATCCGCGCGGAGCTGCTCGGCACGCCCATCAAGGTCTCCACGATTTATCCCGGCTACATCCACACGGAGCTGAACGCGGGGGCGAAGAACCTGCCCTTCGCGGTGGACTCCGAGCGGGGCTCGCGCGCGCTCGTGAAGGCCATCGAGAAGGAGCCGGCGAGCGCCTACGTTCCCGGATGGCCGTGGGGCGTCGTCGGCTTCTTCCTGCGCAACCTGCCGCTGAAGCTCGTCGCGAAGATGTCCTGAGTCCGAGCAGGCGGCTCACCGGGGCCCGGCGTCCACGAAGACCTCGTCGAGGAACGCGCGCATCGCGGCCCAGGTCCGCCGGGCCGCGTCGGGATGGTACTGGAGCCCGGCCTCGGGGTTGTGGAGCCCTGGATAGGTGAAGGCGTGCATCGCGTGGCCGTGCGCGTGGAGCTGCCAGTCCGCGCCCGCCTCCGTCAGCTCGCGCGCCACCGCGAGCACATCCTCCTTCGAGCTGGTGGGGTCCTCCCAGCCGTGCAGGATGAGGACCTTGGCCGTGATGGGGGGCTGAGGCCCGAGCCTCGGAGGCACGAGGACTCCGTGGAAGCTCACGGCGGCCTTCAGGCCCGGCACGGCGCTGCGCGCGAGGTCCAATGCGCAGAGGCCACCGAAGCAGTAGCCGATGACGACGATGCGCTCCGGGTCGACCCGCGGATGGCGCAGCGCGGCCTCGAAGCCAGCGACCATCCGGCGACGCAGCATCGCTCGGTCCTCCATGAAGGGACCCATCAGGCGCGAGTTGTCGTCCGCGACGCCGCCTCGCACGCCCTTGCCGTACACATCCACCGCGAAGCACAGGTAGCCCAACGCGGCGAACTCCTCCGCCTTCGCGCGGATGGGCGCGTTGAGTCCATCCCAGGCATGCGCCAGGAGCACGCAGGGACGTCGGCGGTCCTCCCGACGGTCCCAGGCCACGTATCCCTCACAGAGGGTCTCTCCCTCGCGATACTCCACGGGCTCTCCGTGGATGACTGCCTCCTGCCGTCCCGACATCACCGTGTCTCCTCGCTGCCTGCGAAGCGACAATCTGGAGCCGGGCGCGGCGCGGGTCTTGAACGAATGCGACATGCCCGTGGGCCCTCCGCTCACGCGAGCGGCGCCCTTGTCGCGATGATTCGCCTCCATTCCTCGCCGCGGCCCTGCCGTCGCGGGGAGGCGCGCTGGTGCGGCGCCGTGCCCGCCGGCGACGCATGGGGTCGACGTTCTTCAGGGCGCAGGCACGCGAGCCCGCCCTTCAGAAGAAGTGCGCGAGTCCGTCGGGCGCGGCGTCTCGCGCCTGGGCGAAGTACTCGGCGAGGATGGACCACTTCCTTCGCTCGTACCGTCCCGGCGTCACGCCGAGGTAGCGACGCCACTGGCGAATCTGGTGGGCCTGGTCGCTGAACCCGTGCAGCGGGTCACCCTGCCCCGTCTGCGTCGCATGGAGGCTCGCCTGGACGCGGTCGAGCCCGAGCAGTTGCTTGGGCGTACAACCCACGTGCGCCCGGAACCATCTCTCCAGCTGTCGCGTCGACACCCCCATTCCTCGCGCCGTCGTGCTCACGCGAGAGGTCCTCGCCAACGTCCCCCAGGCCCTTTCGAGCCGCTCCAGTTCACCGCCCATCCGCATCCGCTGGAGCAGCCACGCATCCAGCCGGTCCGCGACCCGCCTGGGAGTCCCCGCCGCCGCGAGGTCGTCACAGAGCCTTCGCGCGGGCCCGTCCCCCAGCAGCCCGCCCAGCTCGATGAGGTCGTCACGGCTCTCCAACCCCGTCGAGGGAAACAGCCGCGCCAGTCCTGGCGGCCGCAACATCACCATGACGAAGGAGCACCCCTCCCCGGAGCTCCAGCTGCGCGGACGACTCTGGACGCCCAGCAACGAGGCGCGCGGCGCTCCGGCCGAGAACTCACTCCCACACGGTCGGCCGAAGTTGAGCGTCAGCACCGCCGCCGCGGTGGGCGTGGTGCGGATGGGCTTGCCCTCGTACGAACCCTCCAGGTCCTCGATGAACCAATAACCGAGGACCTGCGGCGAGAGCGTGGTGTGCGGAGCCAGGGCGAGGAAGGCCATGTGACGGAATCCCGGGACGACCCTACACAATGGCAGACGCGTCTCGAAGGTCGTCGACGACCCGTGTGGACTCCACCCTACGCACCGCCGACGTTGACGCCGGCGTTCGAGCCCACGCTAGACTCCCCGGCTTACGGGCTTCGCGTGACTCCGCGAGCCTTTTCGAGGGGGAACACCACATGGGACTCAAGCAAGCCATCGAGAAGCTCAACACGGCGGTCGACGACCTCGTCACGTTGGAGGTCATCACCTACACCGGTCAGGTGAAGCACATCATCAACACCACCGGCGGCAAGCCCACCATCGACTGGGACAACCTGACGACGAGCTCCGTGGGAAGCGCGACGACCCAGGCCACCATCAAGCTCGTCGCCGCGACGCAGGTGAAGTTCGACGGCGACATGAAGCTCTTCCAGACCGATGAGCAGGACATCCCCCGGCTGCAGGAGCTGCTCGACCTGCACCGCAAGTCGGTGGAGACCAGCATCGCCGCGCGCAAGTCCGTCGTGGACTTCTTCGGCGACCTGCTCAAGGACATCGTCAAGAAGGGCTGAGCGACGATGCCGTCCTCTCCCGAGTCGGTCCGCATCGCGGCGCTGTTCGACGCGCCGACACGGCTCCCCGCGGCGCGAGGCGTGCCGCTGAAGGGACGTGGGCTCGACCCGTTGGAGACCGCCATGAACCTGGAGGAGAACCTCCAGGTCCTGGAGGAGCACGCGGGGCTGGTGCCCCTCTCGGAGCTGACGCCCTCGTCCCAGGGCGCCAACTACGAGCGCTACAAGCTGGTGGTGCGTGCTGTCCGACTGCGCCTCAGCCACCTGGGCTACGACGTCGGCGACCCGACCAGCGACAAGATGGACGCGGCGCTGCTCAAGGGGCTCAACCCGTTCCGCGTGGACATCGGGCTCGCGCCCAGCGGCGCCACCATCGAGCAGGCGACGTGGGATGCGCTCCAGGAGCTCGTCACGTTGGAGGACCCGCTCGACATCGACCGGTGGTACCCCGCCCATGGCGTGGCGAAGCCCGTGCTCCTGCGCGCCGCGCAGCTGCGGCTGACGACGCTGGGCCTGCGCGACAACGTCAAGGTCGACCCGAGCGACGCGAACAACCTGCGCATCCAGCTCGCGCGCTTCCGGGCCGTGATGTTCGAGCTGGGCCTGACTGCGTCCTCGAGCATCACCGAGCGGGAGACGCTGCGGCTGCTGATGTCTCACGATGAGCTGCTGGAGAAGGTGGCCCAGGGCACGCCCGAGCTGCGCAGCTTCCTCCCCGAGCGGGAGCTGGAGGAGAAGAAGCTGCCCACCGCGTCGCGGCGCTTCCTCCTGCGGCTCGCGCGCAACGAGCTGTGGCTGAACGGCTACCCGATGGGAGACATCCGCGAGCCCGTCATCGCGTCGAAGCTGCGCAAGGCGCTGGACCAGTACTGGAGGAACAGCCCGGCGCGGCCCACGTTCGAGGCGCTGGTGCTGCTGCACACCACGCAGGTGACGCCCGCGCTCTTCGAGGACTTCGTGCGACAGCAGCACGAGGAGGACGTCTCCCGCGACGACCTCGTGAAGTTCGTCGAGAACAACCAGGCCGAGCTCCAGGATTACTGGACGAGCGAGGTCGACAACTCGGACTTCTTCCTGTGGGACGGGCTCAAGCGGACCTTCAAGTGGCTCAAGCGTCAGGTGACGCGGCTCGGGGAGAGCGTGGTGAGCATCTTCCGGTCCGTCGGGGAGTTCTTCAAGACGCTGGCGCGCAACGTCTTCCGCTCGCTCTTCCAGGTCGCCAATGACGTGCTGGGCGCGATTGGCCGCGCGGCCACCGCGTTCGCGGATGGCGTGGGCATCTTCCTGGGCGGACAGGTTCTGCCCCCCGCGCCCCGGCTGGACATGGGCTGCCGGCTCAACATGGACTGCGACTCGGTGCTGTTCATCGACGCGCAGGCGTCGGTAGAGGACGCGCGACAGTTGCTCGGACGCATCGAGCGGGTGTCCGCGGCCATCGGACTCGCGGGGGCCGTGCTGTCGCTCGTCATCCGGCTTGTCGGCAGGGCCGTCTCAGGGGTCATCGGTTGGCTGCTGCTGATTGCCACGCTGGTGCAGGCCGCCCCGGAGATCATCGCCAAGGTGTCGGCGCTCGCCGCGCTGGGCTGAGCCGCGTCACGCCAGTCCGGACTGGAGGGCCTCGCGGTCCCCGTCCTCGTTGTCGGCCTCGCGGCGCAGCGTCTCCCACGCGAGCATCACCTGCTTGCGCGAGCTGCCCCAACGGTAGTCGCCGATGACGCCCGTCTTGCGCAGCACGCGGTGGCAGGGAATCAGCAACGCCACCGAGTTGTCCCCCACCGCGGAGCCCACGGCACGCACCGCCTTGGGTCTGCCGATGGCCTTCGCCAGGTCCTCGTAGGTCGCCACGTCGCCCGGCGCCACGCGCAGCAGCGCCTGCCACACCTGCACCTGGAACGGCGTCCCCTTCACCAGCACCGACAGCGGCGTGCGCTCACGCGGCGGCGTCTGGGGGAAGATGCGTCCGGCCCACGGCGCCGTCAGCTTCGTGGATTCGATGAAGCTCGCCTTCGGCCACTGCTCGCGCAGGGACTCCAGCGCCTCGACCTCCGACTCGCCCGTCAGGAAGTGCAGTCCGCAGATGCCTCGCTCGCAGACGGCGATGAGGCAGTCCCCGAAGGGCGACGCGTGCACGCCATGGTGAATCGTCAGGCCGTCCCCCGCGAGCTTGAACTCCCCGGGCGTCATCGCCGTCAGCGTCACGAACAGCTCGTGCAGCCGACCACCTCCGGACAGCCCCACGGCGAAGGACGTGTCGAGCACGCTGCGCCGCTCGGCCAGCAGCCGGCGCGCCGAGCTGAGCGTGTGAATCTGGAGGAAGCGCTTGGGGCTGATTCCCGCCCAGCGGGTGAACAGGCGCTGGAAGTGGAAGGGGCTCAGGCCCACGTGCGCGGCGACGTCGTCCAGCGAGGGCTGCTCGCGCGCGTGCGCATCGAGGTAGAGAATCGCCTGCTCGATTCGGGCGTAGTCGCTGTTGGCCATGTCCCGGCTCCCAATAGGTGTGTCCATCCCTGGGTATGGCCCCAGGGCCCGCGCCCTTCAACCCGGTTCTTGCGGCCATCCCCCTCCGGCTCACAGCAAGGACCGGGTCGTCCGCCCGCTGGCGGGCGCTTACAGTGTCCTCATGCGCCTCTACGACTGCGCGGCCTCCGCCAATGGCTACAAGCTGCGCCACGTGTTGTCCTGGCTCGGCCGGCCCTATGAGCTCGTCCCCGTGGACATCTTCGCGGGCGAGAGCCACACGCCCGACTTCCTTCGCCACAAGAACCCCGCCGGACGCATCCCCGTGCTGGAGCCGGAGCCCGGACGATTCCTCGCCGAGTCCAACGCCATCCTCCTGTTCCTCGCCGAGGACACACCGCTGCTGCCGCGCGACGCCTTCGAGCGCGCCCAGGTCCACCAGTGGCTCTTCTTCGAACAGAACTGCGTCGAGCCCAACATCGGCACCGCGCGCTTCTGGGTGCTCACCGGGCGCGCTCGCCTGCACCCTCCCGAGGTCCTTCGCGTGCGCGTCGAGGCCGGCCGCGCCGCGCTCGCCACGTTGGAGCGGCATCTCCAACATGAGGACTTCCTCGTCGGCGGGCGTCCCACCGTCGCCGACATCGGGCTGTATGCCTATGCGCATCTCGCGCCCGACGTGGGCCTGTCCCTGGAGGACTTCCCCGCGGTGTCCCGGTGGCTCGCGCGGGTGAAGGCCCAGCCCGGGCACATCGGTGCGCTCGCCCCGTATCCGGCGAACGCGATGGTCACCGCGCCGTGACGTGCGAGCCGGCACGGAGAATCACGTGTCCTCACGGAATCCCATGTCGGATGTCCGCCGCATGGGGTGCCAGTTCCATGGGTCGACTTGACTCGCGAGGGGTGAGCGTTTATCCGTTGGGGCCATGACGTCCTTCTTCGCCATGCGTCGAATGTCGATGACCGGTGGGCTCTCGCCCGCCTGTGTCGGCTGACGTCGCGTCCGACCCTGGCGAGCCACCGAGCCCACCCACCCGCGAGGGTCGGTGGGCTTCGTCGTTCCTGGCCCTCCCGTAGCGCCCTCGCATCACCCGCAGGAGCGCAGCGAAGCCAGCCCCGCCGTCCGTTCACTTCACACCCCACTTCCACTTCCCTCACGGGCGCACGCTCGCGCCCGCGCAGCCACCCGTCTGTCCGGAGACATCCCTTGGCTCCCCTCACTCGCGCGACCTCGCCGCGCCTCTTCGAAGTCACCGCGCCCGAGCTGACGTTGGAAGCCGGCGCTCGCATCACTCCGCACCTGGTGCGTGGTTGGTGGTGGGGCCCGGAGGACGACCTGCCCTGGCTCCAGTCCCACGCGCACCTCCTCTCGGAGAAGGAGTCCCAGGCCACCACGCCGCGACTCGTGCGCCGCACGCGCGAGGAGCTGCGCCACGCCGCCGAGCGTGCCCGTCGTCACGGCGGAGCGCGGCCCTCGACGCGCGTCCCCACCGTGCTGCTGGTGCACGCGCTCACCGGCGACATGCGCACGGGTGGCGAGGGCGGCTGGTGGGAACCTCTCATCGGCGCGGGCCGGGTGCTGGACCCGACGCGCATGCGGCTGCTGTGCTTCAACAATCTGGGCTCCTGCTACGGCACCGTCGGTCCCGCGGATGAGGGGTTCCCCCGACGCACCGACGACTCGCGCTTTGGCCCCGCGCCCGTGCTGGCCAAGGGCGACCTGCGCCAGGACGAGCAACACCTGCCCGCCACGCTTACGCCGTGGGACCAGGCGCGAAGCATCCTCCTCGCGCTCGACGCCTTGGGCATCCAGGAGGTGGAGCTCGTCACCGGTGGCTCGCTGGGCGGGATGATTGTGCTCTGCCTCGCCGCGCTCGCGCCCGAGCGCTTCGCTCGCATGGCCCCCATCGCCGCCGCGGAGTCGGCCTCCGCGTGGGTGGTGGGACTCAACCACGTGGCCCGGCAGGCGTTGCTGCTGGACCCGGGGTTCCCCGAGTCGTCACACCGGGGCCTCGAGCTGGCGCGGCAGCTCGCCATGCTGACGTATCGCGCGGAGCCGGGATTGGACACGAACCAGCCGCGTCCCGCGACGTGGTCCTCGCGCGCGCTGCACCCGGTGCAGAGCTACCTGGAGCACCAGGGCCGCAAGCTGGAGGCGCGCTTCGACGGGCGCGCGTACCTGGCGCAGCTGGGGGCCATGGACCACCACGACCTTTCGAGAGCGCCGCATGGAGGACTGGAGCGCATCCGCGCGAGCGCCCTGTGCGTGGGCATCGACCAGGACCTGCTCTTCTTCCCCCAGCACATGGAGGCGCTGGCCCGGCGACTGCGTTCCCATGGCGTCCACGCCGAGCACGCGGAGCTGTCCAGCCCACACGGCCACGATGGCTTCCTCATCGAGTGGGCGCCACTGGCGGCGCTGCTCACGAGGGCACTCACCCTGCCCTCGGGGCTCTCGCGGCAGGACGCTCAAATCCCCTCGGCCCTCACGTCACCCGCTCGAACGACACGCCCAGGTTCCCGACCTGCTCGAGGGCTGCCTTGATTTGCTCCGAGACGATGAACGCTACCTTGAACTTCCTGAGCCGGAAGACCTGCGCGCCTCCGGTCTTCGCGGGGTTGATGCGCAGGCCATAGATCCACTGGTATTCGTCCGCGTATTCAGCAGAGGCGTCGCCCTCGTCATGAGGGTGCACCTCCCGGCACCTCGCCTCATCGATGGCATCGACCACCCTGCGTGCACTGACCACGAAGTACCGTTCAGGCACGCCCTCGATTGAGACCGGGAAGAGCTGGACGTCATCTGGGCTCAGCGTCCTGAAGACGCTTGCAGCGGCTTCGCTGACGATGGGCGTTTCCTCAATCGTAGAGAAGACGAAGGCCCGCTCGGCACCCGGGTGCGAAACCCGAGCCTTGAGGGAACCCACGTCCGAAAGGGCGCGCCCGTCCACGAACATCCAGGGTTCGTCAAAAGCCTGGCCCGAGTCGCGTGTCGGCGTCTCGAGGAGCCATTGCGGTACATTCCCCAACCGCACCCAGTAGAAATGACGCTCCATCTCACCCCTCCACCTTCACGATGAAGCTCCGCAAGTCGGAGCCCGGGGTCAACAGTTCGTTGGCGATTCTCGCAAGCTCCTTCATCAAACTGACCCGGCACCGCTCCGTCGTCCGGCAGAGTGCGACAGAACGTTCAAGACGCTGTACCACTTCGGTGTGATAGCGCTCGGGGTGAGGCCCTTCGTGTCCTTGGAGCCTCACTTTATTGGCCACGTCCTCGAGCGTCATCCCGGCCTTCTGGAACACCTTCTCGCATCGAGGTGTCCAAGGACCACCGGTCGCATCCGAGATGGGGTTCTTGTTGGTGCAGATGTGATGGACGGGGCCCACCTCATCTCCAGGGAATCGCCCGTCCGAGTACATCGCCAGGACAGCGGCAGCTCCCGGAGCCACCGCCACGTTCAACACACCAGCAGCAGGCATCGCGATTGAAGTCACACCGCCATTCATGGCGGCACCGAGCTGAAAGCCGGCCTCGGCCTGCGCTCGAACCGCGGCCTGGGGGAAGCCCGGGAGCCGTGGACCTTGGGACGCCATCGCGCCCTTCCCACCCAGGGCGGTCATGACGACCAGCACGAGGACGCGGGTGCCGTTCGTCCCAAGCACCTTGCCGAAGCGATGTCCGATGTCCTGCAGCTCGATGACGCTCGTGGCCTTCTCCGCGTCGTCCCACAGTCGCACGAACCCCTGCCCAATCTCCCAGACGGGGATGAGGCCCAGATAGGCCACCATCGCAGCCGACAATGCGACCGCGATGACCTTCGTGACCGGCTCGGGGAGCGCCATCGTAAGGAGCACCGTCAATGCGGCCGAGGTCACCAGCGCCTTGAGCACTGCCGGGTTCAGCACCTTCCCGACCTCCACCTCGACGCTCTCCCAGACGGTATCGAGCGCGAAGGACAGCGCCATCAACGTCCGGTCCTTGCGCGAGAACGTCAGTCCTGTCCCTCCCACGAGGGTCAGGCACTCGTCACCCTCGGGACAGATACTCGCGTAGAGCGACTCTGGAGACGCACCTTCTCTTGAGAGGCCCTTCGAGGACGCGAGCAACGTCCTGGAGCGAGACCACCCCTGCTGGTCCACCGCATCGGCTTCGCGGAAGGCGACATCCATTCGCATCTCAAGGATGAGCCGGGTGAGGGCTGATTTGAACTCCTCCTCGCCCACCTCGACCGGCTCGATGTCCACGGACTCGTGAGCCACCATCCTGCCACCACCCACGTCCACGCGGACGACGCGCGTCGTCGCGCACGCTCCCGAGAAGAACAGCAACGCGACGATGCCAACCCACCTCATGGAATCCCCCCGGGAATACCGCCCGTAAAGCACGAACGCGGGCAGTCTCACACAGGGTTGTCCGAGGACTGAAGCGGGTGACGTCAGCCCGCCTTGCGCGGCCACACCGGCCCAATCTGGTCCTGGTGCGCGAAGATGGGCGGGTCCGCCTCGTTGGTGAAGGCGCGCAGGCGGCAGTACTCCGGATACGACGCCTGCACCGTCAGCACATCCCCTGCGCGCATGACCTCGTCCCCCACCGGGTGGAGCTGCTCGTGGCCGTCGCGCAGGAGCGACAACGCCAGCCCACCGAAGCGATCTCGAATGGCGGAGATGTTCAGCCCCGGCAGGCCCTCGCGCGCCTCGAAGAGCGACACCACCATCAGGTGCTTGCCCAGGTGGAACGAGTGGATGATGCGCGGGTCCATCGCCGCCAGCGCCATCGCGGGCGCGGCGAGCGATGAGCTGGACAGGGCCTCCGCCTTGAACGTGTCGCGCACCTTGCCGCTCAAGTCCTCGTCAAACAGGCGGATGACCACGCGGATGTTCGGGTTCAACTTCCGCGCATCCAGCGCGATGTTGAGGTTCGCCAGGTCGTCGTCCGTGGCGCACACAATCGCGGAGGCGTGCTTCACGTTGGTGCGTGGCAGGCACAGCGGGCTGCGCGTGTCGTCGATGAGCAACGGCACGTTCTCATCCCGAAGCGCGGAGACGAAGGCCGCGTCCTCGCGCTTCTCCACGACCACCACGTCCTTGTCCATCTCCTTCAACTGCGTCACCACGCGGTAGCCCACCCGCCCCGCCCCGCACACCACGACGTGGCCCTTCATCGTCTCGGTGACCACTTCGATCCACTCCTTGTCGTTCTTGTGTCGGGCGAAGTAGAGGTAGGCGAAGCGCACCACGCCGTCCGCCACCAGGGCGATGCCCGCCGGCGGAATCACCACGTTGAGCGCCTCGATGGCCCAGTCATGCACGTACGGCAGCGACGGCTGCCCGTAGAGCAGGAAGTAGACGTGGTGCAGCGCCTCTCCGAAGGAGATGGGCACCCCGTCCGGGCCGATGTAGCGCCAGTGGAACAAGAGCGGCCCCAGCACGAACAGCCCCGCCGCCAGCACCAGCGTGGTGCGGAAGCGGCGCAGCAACGCGCGCAGGTAGCGCAGGTTGGCTCTCAGGTGTCTTCGGGAGCCGAACATGGCCTGCCGCCCCTCCTCAGGACACCGGGGTGATGCCCGTCTCCGCCGCGTTGCGCGCCCGGCGCCGCTCCACCAGCCACACCAGGAAGACGCCCAGCTCGTAGCACATCAGCATGGGGCCAGCCATCAGCGACAGGTTCACCACGTCACCGGTGGGCGTGATGATGGCCGCGGCGATGAGGCAGAAGACGAACGCGTGCCGCTGGTACTTGAACAGCCAGCGCGACTGCACCACGCCCACGATGCCCAACAGCGCCATCACCAGCGGCAGCTCGAAGATGATGCCGAAGGCCAGGATGAGCAGCAGCACCAGCGACAACTGCTCGTGCATCGTCAGCATGGGCCGCGTCCACCGCTCCGCCTCGTGCCGCGCCTCGCCCGCCGACAGCTCCTTCTCCAGCTTCCACAGCCCCGACAGCTCCTCGCTGCGCGTGGGCGCCACGCCCGCCAAGAGGCTCGCCGCCTCGTCCATGGCCACCGACGCCGCCACGTAGTCCTGCTTGCCGTAGGCCGTCACCGCCGCGACCTTCTTCTCCACCGCCTGCCGCAACACCGCGCGCGACTGGACGCCGTAGCCGTCCGCCGCCGCGTCCAGCAGCCTGCCCAGGCCGTCCAGCCGCGACTTCAGCTCCACCGCCTGCGAGGGCGAGCGCGCGGGCTCGGTCAGCTGCCCCTCGCCTTCCGCGCGCAGCGACGCGCTGGTCTCCTTCGCGAGCACCCCCGCCCGCTCCGCGTCGCCCACGCGCAGGAAGCGCAGGGCGTCATCCGCGCGCAGCCGCGCCGTGTCCAGCCGCTGCTCCAGCGCGAGCGTCTCCTCCTCGTTGAGCAGGAACTTGAACATGGAGGGCAGCACCGCGAAGTAGCAGAAGCACGCGCCCAGGATGAACGCGAGCGAGCCGAACAGGACGAACGGCGCCGCGTACTTGCGCTCCTCCGGGAAGAGCCCCGGCGAGACGAAGCCCCAGATCTGCCAGAGGATGACGGGCGTGGTGAGGAACACGCCGCAGTACACGCCCACCTTCATGAGGACGTTCAGCTCCTCGATGCCGGACGTGTAGATGAGGGCGCGGTTGCCCTCCGGCAGCGCGTCCAGCACGGGCCGCATCAGCACGCCGAAGATGGGCTTGGCGAACAGCAGCGACACCAGGCCCAGCCCGAGCACGGCCAGGGTGCACTTGAGCAGCCGCGAGCGGAGCTCCGACAGGTGCTCCATCAAGCTCATCCGCAGCTCGGAGTCGGCGAGAGGCTGGGGACTCAGGGGTCAGCTCCGTTTCGGCGCGTTGCGCGCCACCGTTCCAGGCAGCGGCGCGAGTCGAGGCAGGCCATCCGCGCCCACGCTCTCGGTGGCGGCGGACGGGGAGGAAGAAGAAGCCGGCTCGGCGGGCTGCGGCTCGGGCGGCTGGAGGCCCGGCTGGGCCTCGGCGACGGGCTCGGGGACCATGGGGTGCTCGTCACCGTCCAGCCCCAGCGGGGCGCGGGCGCGAGGCGCCTCCTCGGAGGGCGGCTCGGCGCCGGGCTCCCCGGGCGCGGCGGCCTGGTGCAGCCCCTCGGGCGGCAGCGCCTGGGGCGCGGGCGAGGGCGGGAAGACGGGCGTGGGACGCACCGGAGGCGGAGGCTCGCGATTCAGGTCCTGGTCCATCGTGTAGAACTCGCGCTCCACCACGTTGCGAACCTCGTCCGTCTGGCGACGGAACTCCCGCATGAACTTGCCGATGGCACGCGCCAGCTCGGGCAACCGCTGCGGCCCGAGGATGAGCAGCGCGGCCACCGCGATGAGCACCATTTCGCCTGCGCCGATGTTGAACATGTCCTGACGGCTCTCCCCGAAGCAGCCCGGTTTATCGCGCCCCAGGCCCCCTGGCGCAACCGCTCGACGCTTCCGGACGTCCGCCCGACACCGTGGCCGGGGGACGGCCGGGCCCTTTCCAAGGGCCTGAGACTACTGGTGTGGGTGCGCCTGGGGAGACAGGGGGACGGCCAGCCCCTGGGAAGCAGGCACCGCCAGGGCGCGCGCCTGCTCCCGGGAGCGCACCTGCCGCTCCACCACCCACAACATCGGCGGCAGCGCCACCGTCAGGCCCATGCACACCCAGGCCACGCGCGTCATGCCGCCCAGGGTGCCGTCCGGCAGGTCCGTCAGGAGCTGCGCGCTGAGGAAGGCCCCCACCGCGGAGGCCATGTGCTGGATGGCGGACTGGAGCGACATGAAGCGCGCGCGCACCGGGTTGTCCGGCACGCGCGAGGTCAGCGTGTTGTAGGACACGTTGCGCACGCCCATGGCCGTCATGAAGAGCACGAAGAGCAGCGGAATCGGCAGCCAGCGCGGGTAGTCCACGAAGCCCACGTAGGTCGCCACCAGCAGCAGCACCGAGCCCGCCGTCCCCAGCCTGAAGGCGCCGTAGCGGTCCACCAGCGGCCCCGCCAGCCGCAGCGTGACGAAGCTGACGATGCCGCCCACGAAGTACGGGAACCAGAGCAGGTCACGCGGGTAGCCCAGGTTCTGCTGGAGGTAGGCGGAGATATTGGGGATGAGCACGAAGCCCGCCATCATCACCACCGCCGTCATGAGGTAGGACAGCTGCACCTCGCGGCGGCCGAGCAGCTCCAGCACGCCCACGCTCGGGGCCCGTCCGGTGGCACCCGTCAGGTGTCCGCGCATCGGCGGCAGGAAGAAGATGGCGCCCACCACCACGAGCAGGCCCAGCGCCGCGACGACGAAGAACGGCAGGCGCCAGCCGCCGTGCTCCGCCAGCTTCAGCGCCATGGGCACGCCCGCGACGGAGGCCACGGAGAACGCGCCCATCACCGCGCCCAGCGCGCGTCCGCGCCGCTCCACCGGAATCAGGTCCGCGATGATGGACAAGGACAGCGACGTGGCGGGCCCGCCGAAGATGCCCGCGGCCACCCGGGCGAGCATCAGCGTGGACAGCCCCGTGGCCAGCCCTCCCGCCGCCGTGGCCACCACCAGCCCCAGCATGGACACCGCCAGCGCCCGGCGCCGGTCATACCGGTCCAGGAAGTAGCCGCCCAACAGCCCCGCGACGCTGGCCGCCGCCGTGTACGCGCCGCCGATGGTGCCGATATGCGACGAGGCGATGCCCAGGCCCTTGGCGAAGTCGGGCCCCAGCGGCATCACCATCACGAAGTCCAGGATGTTGACGAACTGGACCGCGCCAATCAGGAAGACCACCCAGCGCTCGGACACCTGTCGCTCTGTCGGCATGTCCTCCTGTCCTTAAGCCATTCGCGGGCCGCGCGCACGGCTAGACACGGAAACGGCGCACCTCGCCCCGGAGGATCTCCGCCTGCCGCTGGAGGTTGTCGATGGCCTCCTCCAGCTGCTTGACGGAGCGTGTCTGGTGCTCGGAGACGCCCTTGATGGTCTCCACCGCCTTGAGCACCTGCTCGCTGCCCTTGGTCTGCTCCTTCTGGGCGCGGTTCAGGTGGGTCACCATCTCGTTGATGCTCTCGATGGAGCGGGTGATCTGCTTGCTGCCGTGCGCCTGCTCCTGGCTGCTGCGCTGCACGTGGGCGGTGAGCGTCTTCATCTTCTCCGCGCTCTTCATGATCTGCTCGCCGCCCTTGGCCTGCTCGTTGGAGGCCTTCGAAATCTGCTGCACCGTCTCGCTGATGCGGTGGATGGAGGCCGTGACCTGCTTGCTGCCGCGGGCCTGCTCCACGGTGGCACGGGCGATGGCCTTCACCATCTGCGTGGACTTCTGGGTGCTGTCGTTGATCTTCCGCAGCGCCCCTTCCGCCTCGCGGCCCAGCTGCACGCCCTCCTCCACGTTGCGCGCGCCCTGGTTCATCACCACCACGGCGTTGCGGCTCTCCTCCTGGATGCTGCGGATGAGCTCGGCGATCTCCTTGGTGGACGCGCCGGTGCGCTCGGCCAGGTCCTTGATCTCCTCCGCCACCACCGCGAAGCCCTTGCCGTGGTCGCCGGCCTGCGCGGCGATGATGGCCGCGTTGAGGGCGAGCAGGTTGGTCTGCTCGGCCACGTCGTCGATGACGTTGAGGATGTTGCCAATCTCGGAGATGCGCCGGCCCAGGCTGTCGATGACGTCCGCGGCGGCGCGGCTGGAGCCCTTGATGCGGTCGATGCCGGTGAGCGTCTTGCGCAGCGCCTCCACGCCCGTCTGCGCGTCGTCGAAGACCTGCTCGGACAGGCGCGCGGTCTCCTTGGCGTTGGCCTCCACCTGACCGATGGCCGCGTCCATCTGGCTGATGGCCGAGGACGTCTCCTCCGTGGAGGCGGACAGCTCCTGGATGTTCTTGGCGACCTCCTTGATGGAGAAGGTCATCTCTTCAATCGCGCTGGTGGTCTCCTCCACGCTGGCGGCCATGGCGGTGACGTTCTCCGCCACCTCGTCGTTGGTGGCGGCCATCTCCATGATGGAGGAGCTGCTCTCCTCGGCGCTCTGGTAGAGGACCTCCACGTTCTCCGCGATGCCGCGCAAGGACGCCATCATCTCCACCATGGAGGAGGACGTCTCCTCCACGCGGGCCTGGACGGTGCTGGCGCCCGAGGACACGGTGGTGCCGGTGCGGTGGATCTGCTCGATGACGCCGGCCACCACGTCCGACACACCGCGCACCCGGCCCAGCGTGTCGCGCCAGCTCTGGGCGATGCGGTTGAGCGCCTCGGCGAGCAGGCCCAGCTCGTCGCGCGAGCCCACGTCCACGCGGCCCGTCAGGTCCGCCTCCGCGAGCCTCCGCGCCATGGTCATCATCGCGTCCAGCGGCACCAGGATGAACGCGCGCGAGATGAAGAAGGCCACCACCAGGAAGAGCGCCAGGCCGATGCCGAACGCCAGCAGCACCACGTGCCGCAGCGAGGTGACGACCTCCTCCAGCGAGCTGAAGTTCACCGCCACCAGCACGTGAGCCGGCCCCTCGTGCAGGGACACCGGACGGACGCTGGCCTTGTTGCCGTTCTCGAAGACGGCGCCGTCCAGCGTGGCGGGGTCCTTCGACGGCTGCTCGCGCAGGTTGTTGAGCAGCCACCCCTCCGCGCTGGGGGGATGCACGGCCTGCACGCGGCCATCCGGGGTGATGAGGGCGATGAGCGCGAAGTCGTCGTCGCCGCCGTGGAGCGTCTCCAGGAGGGGCGGCAGGATGGTGAGGGAGAGGTTGGCCAGGTCACGCGACGCCTGGAGCGCCTTGTCGTCGCCGTGCTTCGTCAGGCGCGTCTCCAGGAAGTCCTCCACCCGGGACGGGACGACGAAGTAGAGCGTCCCGAGGATGAGGGCGAGCACCACGGCGAAGGAGCCGAGCAGGATGCTGCGCAGGCCGGGTTTCTTGAAGCGCGGAGCCAAGGCGGGCCACTGTAGGAATGGAAACACCGGCAGGGCAAGAACCGGGGTCAGGCCCCTCGGCCGCCCCTCCGCCCGGCGGGAGCCTGACATCCCCGCGCCTGGATGCGTAAGGTCCTACCCTGATGAAGCCCACCCTGCTGCTGACCGACCCCCTCTTCCTCAAGCACGACCCGGGAGAGGGCCACCCCGAGTCCCCCGCGCGCCTGCAGCGCATCCTCGGGGTGCTCGCGAGCACCCCCGTGCGGGGCACGGTGATGGGCTCGCCGCGCTCGGCGACGAACGAGGAGCTGTTGGCGGTGCACACCCCCGCCCTGCTCGAGCGCCTGCGCCAGCTCAACGGACACACCGCGCGCATCGACGCGGACACCGTCGTGTCCCCGGACAGCGTGGACGCGGCGAGGCTCGCGGCGGGCGCGGCGGTGCAGTCCGTGGAGGCGGTGATGGCGGGCCAGGCGCGCAACGCCTTCGCGCTGGTGCGTCCGCCGGGGCACCACGCGGAGCCGGACCGCGCCATGGGCTTCTGCCTCTTCAACAACGCGGCCATCGCCGCGGAGGCCGGGCGGCGGCTGGGCGCCGAGCGGGTGCTGGTGCTCGACTGGGACGTGCACCACGGCAACGGCACGCAGGCGGCGTTCTGGGGCCGGCGTGACGTGATGTACCAGTCGGTGCACCAGTTCCCCTACTACCCGGGCACCGGCGCTTCCCCCGAGGTAGGCCAGGGCGCGGGCGAGGGCTACACCGTCAACGTGGGCCTGCCGGGAGGCAACTCGGACGCGGACTACGGGATGCTCTTCGAGGAGCTGCTGCTCCCCGTGGCCGAGGCCTTCCGTCCCCAGCTGGTGGTGGTGTCCGCCGGGTTCGACCCGCATCAGCACGACCCGATTGGCGGCATGGACGTCACCGAGCGGGGCTTCGCGGCCATGTGCTCCTCGCTGCGCTCGCTCGCCGAGCGGGTCTGCGATGGCAGGCTCGTGCTGCTGCTCGAGGGCGGCTACTCGCTGGAGGGCCTCTCGCAGTCCGTGCACGCCTGCGTCGAGGTGCTCGCGGGCCGCTCCGACAGCTTCCCCACCGGCGACACGCACACCGACGCGCGGGAGGCGCTGCGTGAGAGCCGACAGGCGCTCAAGCCGTACTGGAGCGCGCTGTCCTAGTTCGCCTCGGCGGGTCTCCGGAGTCCTCCGCCTCGCGGCCCCGAGGGCTCCGGCGGCTTCGTCCGCGCCGGACGCTCACCCCGCTCCTCCGCCGAAGCGCGGGCGTCGTGGGACAGGCCGAGCATGAAGGCGAACATCAGGCCCAGCACCAGTTGCAGCGCGACCAGGAGGATGTCGAACACGCGCGCGTCGTCCCCCTGCCCCGGCACGCCGAGCAGCGCGAGGATGGCCCGCGTCCCGATGAACCCGGGCGCGAGCTGCAACAGGCCGGGCATGATGAGCGTGGATGAGAGCCGCTCGGGCATCCGTCCGTAGAGCTGACCCGCGATGCCCAGGATGAACGCGGAGACGAGTGGGCTGCCCCGGTCTCCCAGCACGCCCTTGGTGAGCTCCTGGATGCCCCACGCGAGCAGCACCGCGCCCACAATCCACGGCGTGTCGCGACGGCGCGCGGACATGCACACCGTGAGGGCCAGGCCGCCCACCGCGATGATGGGCAGCACCGCCGTGTGTGGCAGTGACTGCGCGCGGAGCTGGAGTGGCAGCGGCCCGAAGAAGCGCCACAGCGTGGCCGCGGCCATGATTCCCACCGCCAGCATCAAGAAGCGCAGCAGGCCATAGGTGAGCCGTGACAGGCCCGCCTCCACGGACTCTCCCACCAGCTCCGCCGAGCCCAGCGTCACCACCATCGCGGGCACCAGCAGCGTGATGCCCCCGAAGAGCGCCCGCGCCGCGTCGAACGACGGCAGGACGAACGTCAGCCCGAACGCGAGCAGCGTGCCGAGGAACGCGCCGAGGAAGCTCTTCTGCAGGTCCACGCGCATGGAGCGCAGCGTGCCGAAGTGGATGGCTCCCGCGAGCACGCCCACGACGAGCCCCGCCACCAGCTCCCAGAGGCCGCCTCCCACGCGCACGGCCACGGCGCCGCCGTACACGCCATAGGCGAGCAGCACGAGCCACTCGGGGTGGGCGGGATGCGGCGTCATGATGCGGTCCAGTTCGGCGCGCGCGCCCGGCACGTCGAGCCGCCCGCGGGCAATCGACTCCGACAGGAGCAGGAGCCCGGCGGCCCGGCGCAGGTTCCAGTGGGGATTGAAGGGCAGCCGCTGGATGTCGACACGGCGGGCCGCGCCGGAGCGCACCTCCGTCACCGCGAGCGTCTGCAGCGTGAAGACCTCCACCTCCAGCCCCCACGCCCTCGCCGCGCGACGCACGCGCTGCTCCACGCCGAAGGCCGGCACGTACGACAGGTGCAGCGCCCGCGCGAGGTCCAGGAGCACCGCCACCGTGGCGTCCTCGCTCGAGGGCATGTCGTCGGTTCGAGCGTCAGTCATGCGGGCACGGCCTCCCCTGGCATCGAACCATCGTCGCGGAGCGCACGCGTGCGAGGACTCCGACACCTGCTACTCGAGGTGAGCGCCCTCACGCTGGACGCACACCCCGCCCTCCAGGGTGACTCGACGGCTCGCTCGCCGCGACGCCCTCGGGCAGGCGGAGGACTCGCGACGGCCTGAGTCCAAGGGCATCGACGCCTGGGGCGAGCCCTTCACCGTCCGCCGGGCCCCGCTCGCGTTCAACCTGCGCGCCGACCCGCTGGTGCGCTCCGAGGACGCCGTCGGCTACCAGGCCTGGCTCATCGACCACGCGTTCTACTGCGTGCCCGCGCAGCAGGCCGTGGCCCGCTTCCTCTCGACGTTCCGCGAGTTCCCCCGCGCCAGCGCCCGTCGAGCTTCTCCGTGGACCAGGTGATGGAGAAGCTGGAGCAGGCCCCGTCCGGCCTGCACTGAGGAAGTGACGAGAAGGGCCCGCGCGCTCGACCTGGCGCGGGCCCGGTTCCTCATGCGTGCGGCGAGTCCCCTTCGGCAGAGGCCGCGAAGCGGGACACGGCCCCCAGCAGGCGCTCCACGTCCACGGGCTTGCGCAGGTAGTCGTCCACGCCGAGCGCAATCACCTCGCGCGCGCTCACGCCCTGGCCGGAGATGACCACCACGGGGATGGAGGCGAGCGAGGCGTCGGCGAGTTGCCGGTCCCGGAACTCCCAGCCGTTGCCGTCAGGCATCATCAGGTCCAACAGGATCACGTCCGGTCGCTCGCCTCGCCCGAGCAGCTCCAGCGCCTCGCGGCCTCCTCGGGCCAGGAGCACGCGGTGCCCCTCCAGCTCGAGCACGTCCTTGAAGGCCATCAGGATGTCCGGGTCGTCATCGACCGCCAGCACGCAGTTGAGCATGGTCGAGCCCCTCCTCCTGACTCAAGGTGAGGACGCGCGGCGCACACGTCATCACCCCCACGCCCGGGCCTCCCCCAAAGGCCGCCGCGCGTCGGCGTGACGACACCTCGCGCCCGTCATTCCCACCAGCCGGGCGAGGCGGCGCTCCAGCGTCCGTGGACTTCTGGCGGTTCCACCGGGCGACTTGGATTTGTGTCCCCCCTTCCTCTTCAACCATGCGAGAAGCACCCTCGCGGCCACCTCACGAGGAGACACCATGGCGGAGATGAGCTACCGGACGGCGCTGGTGACGGGCGCCTCGAGCGGATTGGGACGCGGACTGGCGCTCTGGCTGGCCCGGCGGGGCCTGCGCGTCTTCGCGGCGGGCCGGCGCGTCCCCCAGTTGCAGGCCCTGGCCGCCGAGGCCCAGGCCGCGGGCGCCACGGTGGAGCCCGTGGAGCTGGACGTCTCGCGCGCGGAGCCGCTCATGGAGAAGCTGCGCGAGCTCGACTCGGAGTGCGGCGGGCTGGACCTGGTCATCGCCAACGCGGGCGTCGGCGGCGTCACGCACGGCAAGCGGCTGGAGTGGGACAAGGTCCGCTCCATCATCGACACCAACGTCACGGGCGCGGTCGCCACGCTGACGGCGGTGTTGCCGAGCATGGTGGAGCGCCGGCGCGGTCACGTGGTGGGCATCTCCAGCCTCGCGGCGCACCGGGGGCTGGCGGGACACGCGGCCTACTCGGCGTCGAAGGCGTTCCTCGCCACGTTCATGGAGAGCCTGCGCGTGGACCTGGCGGGCACCGGCGTGTGCGTCACCTGCATCTTCCCGGGCTTCGTGAAGAGCGAGATGACCGCCGCCAACCACTTCCCCATGCCCTTCCTGATGGAGACGGACGCGGCCGTGGAGCTGATGGGCTCGGCCATCCTCCGCGGTGAGACGGAGGTCTCCTTCCCGTGGCAGCTGGCCATCCCGTCCAGGCTGGCGAAGGTGCTGCCCAACCCCCTCTTCGACGCGGCCGCCCGCCGGCTGCGCTGAGGTCCCATGTCCTCGACGACTCCTCCGTCCTTCGCCCAGCGCTTCGCCCGGCTCGCCGACGAGCGCTCGCCGTTCTGCCTCGGGGTCGACCCGTCGCGGGACCTGCTCAACCGCTGGGGACTGCCCGACACCGCGCAGGGCCTGTCCGACTTCTGCGAGCGCATCGCGGAGGCCGCCGGTGACAGCGTGGCGGTGGTGAAGCCGCAGAGCGCCTTCTTCGAGCGCCACGGCCCCGCGGGCCTCCAGGTGCTCCAGAAGCTGATGAAGCGCTTCCAGGCCGCGGGCTCGCTCGCGCTGCTGGACGTGAAGCGCGGCGACATCGGCTCCACGATGGACGCGTATGCCGAGTCGGTGTTCGGCCCGGACAGCGCCTACCAGGCGGACGCGGCCACGTTCACCGCGTACCTGGGGCTGGGCGCGCTGGTGAAGACGATTGAGCGGGCACGGGCGTCCGGCGCCTGCGCGTTCCTCGTCGTGCGCTCGTCGAACCCGGAGGGCACCTCGCTCCAGAAGTCGAAGGGCGAGGATGGACGCACGGTGGCCGAGGCGCTGGCGGACGGCCTGCGCGAGCTGAACGAGAAGGCGGGCCCGGGCGTGCTGCCCGCGGGCGCGGTGATGGGCGCCACGCTGCCGGACTCGGACCGGAGCGTCATCGAGCGGCTGGGCGGCGCGCTCCTGTTGACGCCGGGCATCGGCGCGCAGGGCGCGGGCTTCGACGACCTGAAGCGGCTGTTCGCAGGTCGCGAGGCGCAGGTCATCCCCACCGCCACGCGCTCGGTGCTCGAGGCGGGGCCGGAGGTCGGTGCGCTGCGCGCCGCGATTCTCCGCCACGTGGAGCCCGCGCGCCGCTTCCGCCAGGGCGCCTGAAACGACTCGGGCCCCGCGTCCTCCCGGAGGAGGCGCACGGGGCCCGGAGACTCGAAGCGGCCGTGACGGGCGCTACTGCGCGCCCATCATGAACTGGTCCACGTCGACGGTGTTCTTGTCGGGCACGGCGTCCTTCGGCTCGGTGCCCTTCTTGAAGAACATCAGCTCGGAGTTCTTCGAGCCGGCGGGGGCAATCTTCCCCGTCTTCTTGTCGATGTGCAGCCGGACCAGGTCCATGGACTGCCACGGGAAGAACTCCGACTGGGGCCGGCCCTCCAGCGCGCGCTTCATGTAGTTGAGCCAGATGGGCAGCGCCGCGCGGCCACCCGTCTCGTAGCGGCCGAGCGGATGCGGGTTCAAGTCGTAGCCCACCCACGCCACCGTCACGAGGTCGCGGGTGTACGCCGCGAACCACGCGTCGAACGAGTCGTTCGTCGTGCCCGTCTTGCCGGCCGCGGGCTTGCCCAGCCGCGTCGCCGGGCCACCCGTTCCCTGGAGCACCACGCCGCGCAGGAGGTGCGTGAGGATGAAGCCCACCTCCGGGCTCATCACCTGCTCACCGGGCTCGAACAGGCGCGCGTAGCCGGCGGCCACGCGGTCCTGCAGGGGCGCCCACGCGTCGTCGAACGCGGTGTGGTCCTCCAGCGTGCGGCCCCAGCGGTCCTCCACCTTGCGCACGAAGTACGTGGGCTTCTTGCGGCCGTAGCGGTTGAACGTCGCGTACGCGTTGGCCAGGTCCACCGGATACACGCACGACGAGCCGAGCGCCGCGGAGAAGTCCATGTTCATGGGCGTGGTGATGCCGAGCTTCGTGCTCCACGCCGCCATGTTCTTCACGCCCACCGCGCCGAAGGTCTTCACCGCGGGGATGTTCATCGAGTTCACCAGCGCCGTGCGCAAGAGCACGTCCCCCACGAACTCCTCGCTGTAGTTGGCCGGCTTCCAGGACACCTTGTTGTCCGGGTCGTGCTCGACGATGGGCGAGTCGACGATGACGGTGGCCTCCGACCAGTTGAGCTGCTCGAGCGCCGCCGAGTACACGAACGGCTTGAACGAGGAGCCCGGCTGACGGCACGCCTGGAAGGCGCGGTTGAACTCGTTGTCGTCGAAGTCGTAGCCGCCCACCATCGCCGTGAGGTACTGGCGGTGGGGGTCCACGGACACGAGCGCGCTCTGGGCCTCGGGCGTCTGCTCCAGCCGGAAGAGCTTCACGCCCTCGGCGGGGATGTCCTCGGCCAGCTTCTTGTCCCACTGCTCCTTGTCGTCGGTGAGGTCCTTCTTCGTCACGTGGCGCACCACGACCAGGTCGCCCACCGCGATGGCCTTCTTCACCGACGAAATCATCATCGCCGGGTAGTAGCCCTCCGGGTTCACCTTGCGCGCCCAGCGCATGCCCAGGAGCGGCAGCCGCGCCGTGTGCGGCCCCACCTGGATGTCCGCGCCCTTGCCGTCGTCATCAATCTTCGTGACGGCCGCCACGTACAGCCGCCCCTCCACGAGCTCGTCCTGGCCCATGGCCTTGCGCGACTTGTCGAGGAAGACCTTGAGCTCATCGGCCGTCAGCTGCTTCACCGGCCCGCGCCAGCCCTGGCGCTTGTCGACGGACAACAGGCCCTCCATCACCGCGTCCTGGGCGGCGCGCTGACGCTCGCTGTCCATGGTGGTGAAGATCTTCAGGCCCTCCTTGAGGAGCACCGGGTTGCCGTAACGGTCCACCACGTCCTTGCGGACCTGCTCGACGAAGTACGGGGCGAACTCGTGGAAGACGTCCTCCACGGGGAACACCTTCACCGCCTCCGCGTTGGCCGTGTCGTGCTCGGCCTGGGAGATCATGCCCTCGTTCAGCATGCGGCGCAGCACGTAGGCGCGGCGCTTCCTGGCCGCCTCCGGGCGCAGGAACGGCGAGTAGCGGCTGGGCGCCTGGGGCAGGCCCGCGATGAGCGTCATCTCCCCGAGCGTCAGGTCGCGCACGTCCTTGCGGTAGTAGTTCTCCGCCGCGCTCTGCACGCCGTAGCTGTGGTGCCCGAGGAAGACGTTGTTCAGGTAGAGGTAGAGGATCTCCTCCTTGGTCAGCGACTGCTCCAGCCGGAGCGCGAGGATGGCCTCGCGAATCTTGCGGGTGAGCGTCTTGGCCGTGGCGGACTTGTAGCCCTCGGCGGAGATGAGCACCGCCTTGGCGGTCTGCTGCGTCAGGGTGGAGCCACCCTGGATGCCGCCGGAGCGCAGGCCCAGCTTGGAGCCGATGGTCTTGAACGCCGCGCGCGCGGTGCCCAGCACGTCCACGCCGAAGTGGTCGAAGAAGCTGGAGTCCTCGCTGGCGATGAAGGCCTGGACCAGGCGCTTCGGAATCCGCTCGTAGGGCACCACCTTGCGCCGCTCGTTGTAGAACTCGCCGGCCAGCACCGCGTCGTCGGTGTAGACCTCCGTGACGATGGGCGGCCAGTACTCGTCCACCTTGGGGATGGCGGGCAGTCCGTCCGCGTACACGTAGTAGATGGCGACCAGGCCCACCGCGCCCGCCGTCGCACCCGTCAGCGCCAGCCACCCACCCAGCTTCAGCAGCACCTTCCACCAGCGGCCCGGGGGGACCCCCTTCAGCACCAGCTTCGAGCGGCTGCGGTCAGTCGTCTTGGAGTCGGACATACGTGTTTCGAAACCTCGCGGGCTTCCAATGCCTCAGGGCAGCAGTGCGGCCCGCTTGAGCACGTCTCGGAGCTCGGGTGGGAGGGGGGCCTCCACGGCCACCTTGCCCCCGCCCTCCGGGTGGGGAAATTCGATGCGCTCGGCGTGCAGGAACAACCGCTTGAGCCCCCAGCGCGCCTGCACGTCGCGGTTGAAGGCGAAGTCGCCGTATTTCTTGTCGCCGACCACGGGGTGCCCGATGGCCGCCAGGTGCCTTCTTATCTGATGGGTGCGCCCGGTCTCGATGGCGCAGGACAGGAGCGCCACCTCGCCAGACTGCTTGACGACCTTCCACCGGGTGAGGGCCTCCTGCATGTTCACCCCGCGGCGGGCCTTGGACTCGGCCGTCTGCTGGTGCTCCGACAGGGGCAGGTCGATGACGCCGGACTCCTTGGGCATCTTCCCCTTCACCAGGGTGAGGTAGCGCTTCTTGGAGAGCCCGTGGGTGAAGACCTCCGTGAAGTGCACCATCGCCGGGCGCCGCTTGGCGACGAGGATGACGCCGGAGGTCTCCCGGTCCAGCCGGTGGGCGGGGGACGCGGTGAAGTCGTTGCGGACGGCCTTGGGCCCCAGGTAGGCGCGCACGTAGTCCACCAGCGTGCCCCCCGTGATTCCGGAGCCGGTATGGACGGCCATCCCGCTGGGCTTGTCCACCGCCATCAGCCAATCGTCCTCTCTGAGAATCACCAGCCGGCTGGGGTCCACCGGCGGGGGCGGACGGTCCACTTTCGGACGGTCCTCCCCCTTGAGCGTCTGCTCGTCGCCCCGGATGGTGAGCACGTCTCCTTCGGCGAGCAACTGCTCGGGCTGGGCGCGCTTCCCGTTCACCCGCACCTTCTTGGTGCGAATCATCTTGAACAGGTGGCTGACGGGAACGGTGGGAAGGCGCTTGCGCAGGTGCTTGTCCAGGCGCATCCCGGCGGTGTCGGTCTCGATTCGGTACTCGATCATTTGTGCTGGCGCGCGGACCAGACCATACGAATAATCCCCGGTCCATGCCGAAAGCCCCCAGTATCGAGAAGCTCCTCCAGAACGGGTCGGCCGAGTGGAACCGACTGCGCAAGGGCGGTCAGGTCCCGACCGAGCACACTGGCGCCACCTTCACGCAACTTTTCTCCGCGAACGCGGACCTGTCGGGCCTCGGGCTCGTGGGCTCCGAGTGGGAGCGGTGCGATCTGTCCAAAATCAACTTCCGGGACTCGGACCTGTCGAACGCCTATTTCCACGGCGGACGGCTGCAGGACTGTGACTTCCGGGGTGCGAACCTCGAGGGCGCGACCTTCGAGAAGCTGAAGCTCTTGCGCTGCGACTTCACGGGCGCCAAGGGTCTGGATGACCTGGAGATGGACGACGTGGACATGGACCGCGTCGTCGGTCTGGACGGTGAGGAGGCCCCGCCTCCGCCGCCTCCGCCGGCCCAGGGAATCACGGCGTTCACCCGCGAACAGCGGGAGAAGGCGCTCGGGGTGCAGGCCTCGGCGCTGCTACAGGGTGAGCCCGCGCAGGAGGAGCTGCCGCCGTTCAAGCCGCAGGACCCGCCCGGCTCGTTGTTCTTCCGGGGCCTGAAGCGCCTGGCGATGCCCCCGTTGTGGGTGTTGGACGTGCCGGGCTTGAGGCCGCTGGTGCCGCAGCGGATGCCGCCGGGCAGCTCGCTGGAGACGCTCTACCGCGAGGCGGTGAAGACGCGGCTGGAGAACAAGAAGCCGCTGGCGGACAGCTCGGTGGTGGAGAAGGCGCAGAAGGCGCTGCACCTGGGCGCGAAGGACGCGGCGGTGGGCGCCATGTACCTGCGCGAGGTGGGCGTGGTGCCGCTGTTCCGCTTCTCCGCGGCGCAGGTGCTGAAGAAGGCGCTGCGCGAGGAGGTGGAGGTGGATGACCTGACGGGCTCCATCGACCCGCGGACGACAGGCGCGCTCCTGGAGCTGCGGCTGACGCACGAGGTGGTGGAGCACCTGCCGGTGGCGCGGCAGCGGCTGGCGGCGACGCAGCTGTACACGGCGCTCCTGGAGGCGGGCTTCAACCCGGAGAACAACTGGGACGAGGCGCTGGAGTCGAGCGAGTTCTCGATGCAGCTGGCGCGTGAGGCGACGGGCGAGGACCGTGACGCGCTGTTCGAGGGCTTCCAGGTCTTCTCGGCGCTGCCCGAGGAGGCGCGGCTGCGCCGGCTGGCGTACCTGGCCGAGTCGGTGACCAACCTGGAGCTGGTGAGCCGGCTGCCGGAGGGGATGGAGCCGTCGTGGCTGAACGGCCCGGAGACGCGCGAGTGCGACAACCGGGAGATGACGTACGTGCAGTCGCTGAAGGCGGAGGACATCCCGACCAAGGTGGCGGCGCTGGCGAAGGCGGAGCTCGGCGTGCCCGAGGGCGAGGTGCCCGAGGAGAGCGACGGGGACCTGTTCATCCACCTGCGCTGTGACGTGTGTGGCAAGGAGAAGCTCATCGTCCAATCGCCGGAGGAGTGACGGCGCGTTGCACGGTGTGAGCCCTCGGGGCCGCTGGGGTTCCCTTTTCGGGACCTGGCGGCCCCGCGGTGTTTGTGGCGCACGGTTGACGGTGCGCGCGCGGCTCGCACACGCTCGGGGGATGGTCGACGACGCTCGGGTGTCGGCGGTGCCGCTGGATGGATGGTCCAAGTGGGGACTGATGGCGCAGTTGCTGCTCGCCGTCGTCCTGTTCGCAGCCGTGCCCTACGCGATGTCGATGGTGCCCTTCGAGCGCATCTACGTCGACGGGCCCTACAAGGCTCCGCACAGGGAGGACCCGATGTTCCCCGTGCGATGGTGGCTCATCGCGATTGGGTCCTGGGTTCCATTCCTCTCGATGCTGTTCGCAATCCTCGCCTGGAGAAAGCGGCACACGCACCTGGGGCTCGCGCTGCTGCAAGCATGGACTGAGCGAGCCGCCGCCCACGCCCGTCCGAAGGGTCCGCAGGCGACCAGGCGGAAGCTCTCCGCGAGGTGGTCACGAGCAAGCGATGTGATGCCCAGCTTGTCCATGACATCCGGGGGAGGCACCAGCATGCTGGCGGTCCAGCACAAGACGGTGGACGTGGATGGCCTCGAGATCTTCTACCGCGAGGCAGGGCCCGAGGATGCGCCGGTGGTGCTGCTTCCCCACGGCTATCCGTGCTCGTCCTTCCAGTTCCGCAACCTGCTGCCCGAGCTCTCGGATTCGTGGCGATTGATTGCGCCGGACGCTCCGGGCTTCGGCTACAGCGCGACGCCGTCACCCCGGCGGTTCAGCTACACGTTCGATGGGTACGCACGCTTCCTCGAGCGCTTTGTGGAGACACTGGGGCTCACGCGCTACGCGCTGTACCTGCATGACTACGGCTCACAGTTCGGCTTCCGCCTCGCGCTGCGCGCACCGGAGCGTGTCGCCGCGCTCATCATCCAGAACGGCGACATCTACGAGGACCAGTTCGGCCCCAAGTACCGGATGCTGAAGGAGCAGTGGGCGAACCCCACACCGGAGGGCCTCAGGAAGCTGGTGGCCGCGGTGAGCGAGGAGGGCTTCAAGGACGAGTTCATCGGCGAGATTCCCGAGCACCTCGTCGACCGCATCAGCCCGGACCTGTGGACACTCCACTGGGCGCTGGTGCAGCGCTTCGACCGTCGCATGAACCTGGTCCACCTGCTGGAGGACCAACGTACGACGCTCGCGTGGATGCCGCGCTATCAGGCGTACCTGCGTGAGCACCGCCCGCCCACGCTGGTCCTGTGGGGACCGCACGACGGCTACATGCCCGAGGGCGCGGGCCACGCTTACCTGCGCGACGTGACGGACGCGGAGCTGCACATGCTCGACGCGGGACACTGGGCGCTGGAGACGCACCTGAACGAAATCGCCTTCCACATGCGGCGCTTCCTCCAGCGCGTGCATCTGTCCCACGCGGCGAGCACGACCTGGGTCACCTGAGCAGCAGCGGCCCCAACCTCACATGATGCGTCGATGGGCCTCGATGACCCGGAGCGCCCAGGCACGTGCTTCGTGACCTGCCTGCGGGAAATCGAAGCGACCTTCGTCGATGAGGCGAACGAGGTGCTCATCGCGTGCAACCAGGTGCGGAACCTGCCAGGGAAACCCGAGCGCTGTATAACCCCGCTCCGCGTAGTCCTCGTGTGAGAGGAGCGCCTCCAGGTAGCGCGCGTACAGGTCGAAGAAGCGGTCCACTGTCGAGGCGAGCGGCATGACGACCGGCCCATCGAGTTCGTAGTTGCTCACCTCGACGACAGGCTGACATCCCTGCGCGTCCGCGAGACCAGGAACTGTCGCGAAGTAGTACGCCAGAGAGGCTTCACCACCGAAGACGCAGACCGACAAACCCAGTCGCTCCTGCCAACTCTCGCGCCACCACTGGTTCTTTTCCTCGAGCTGGTTCTCCTCGTCGTTGACGCGGAGCAGATAGACGTCCTCCGCGAACCTCGCGCTGCCAGACCGCGCATAGAAGGCCGCCAGCAGCGGGTCCAGGACATGTCCGGCGACACGGTGTCCCTCCCGGAGTGGATGCCGGGCGGGAGGCGTCAGCAGCATCTCGAGCGATGCCTGTCTGCACACGGCGAGCAACCGGTCGAATCCAGGCAGTGCGGGCTGCGTCATCGTCTAGCTCCCACTCAGTTCACCATCGGGAAGCGAGCCCTCAGCGCTTCGAGCGCCGCCTGCTCCGCCCGTTCGATGAGGACCTGCTCTCCTCGGGGGACATCGACACGGTGGTACCAGGACTCGAAATGCGAGTCGATGACCCTCGTCGCCGCTTCGACCTCGTCACGCGTCGCGGTGCGATGCGCTGTCCGAAACTTCGTCCAGAGTCGGCTGACCCGCTCGTGAATGAAGTCCTGGACCACGGCGAGCCGACTCGATGCATTGATGTCCTCGGCAGGGAACAAATGTGCGTATTCCAGGGGGCGCCGATGATGGACCGGGTAGCGCTCGGGGAACGCATCCATGGTGGCGGCCAGGTCGGGGTGGACCTTCTTGTAGGCGGCTCGCGCGGCCTTTCGCAGTCCGTGCTTCTCGCCCAGGTCGAGCGGCGTAGACGCCAGCTTCTCGATGCGGGCCATGAGCGCGCGCAGCTCACTGCGTTCGCTGGTGGTGAGAGCCCGCTCCCCTTCGAGTTGGACCTTCGCCCACAATCGCTCGAAAGCACGGCCCTCGCTCTGGGGAACACGGGACAACATCGTCCGCAGCCAGCCGCTCGCAGCCTCTTTGCCTTGCTGGAGCGCCTTGCGAACGACACCACCGCCACGCACGGCGAGGATGCCAGCTCCCTTGATGGCGATGGCGCCCACGTACCAGAGCGCCAGTTCCTGCACGCCCCGCTGCGCCAACCAGGTGAAACCATCCGAGACGCCTTGGCGCCACCGTCGCAAGATGTCTTCGTGCATCGCACGGTATTCGGCCGCGACCTCTGGCTCGAGTCCCTGCGGCGGCGTGAAATCGACGACTCGCGCGGACTCCACCCACCCTCCGCCGTCCCCTTGCGCCAACCGGATTCCAAACCGGACGGTGCGCTCCCCCAGGCCCTCCTGAAACGCTCGAGCCAGCCGCCCCACTTCATGAGCAAGCCGAGGCGGTACCCCTGAGGAGCTGCCTGCTCCACTCCGAGTCACATGGAAGCGGTGCAACTCCCACTGCGCCAGGCGACCGTCTTCTAGCGCCGCGTCAGCCTCCAGCCAGGCCTCACCACTCCGGGGAGCCCCCACCCCGGCCAGAAGGCGCGCCAGTTCCTCTGGAACAGCATCGCGTTCAGCATCGTCTCCCCAATGCACTGGGAGCGTCCTGGCCTCGGGCGGTCGCTCCGCGTGTCGATGGAACGCATAGTCCACCCGCCACTCGGCCTCGTCCCGATGCAGCGACAACACCACCTGACCCGTGCGCTCCATGCCGTAGCCAGCAAGCACGTCTCTCAGCGCAGCTTTCGTGTCCGCCAAGGAAACCGGACGTCCACGGAGCCCGGTTCGCTCGCGCGACTCATAACTCGTCCAGGTCAGAGCACCTCGCTCCAACCAGAACGTCAGCGTCAGATGGGCCCCTACCGAGCCGATGTCGGCAACAGCCGCTCCCACCTGTTCGACAACCCGAGAGACCTCTGCCTCGGAGGCCCGCCGCATCGCGGTCTCGTCCTCTGGCGAGAGGGCGCCACGTCCCAGCCAGACACCTCCGCCAGAACCCGCGGAGGTCGTCGCACAACCCGCTACCGAAAGAGCGATGGCGAGCAGCAGCCACATGCCGCCTACCGGAACGACTGCCACCCCGCGTCGCGGCGAATCGAGCATTTCCTCTCCATGAAATGACGGGCACCGCATCGCATCACGCCCGAACTCCACTCCGGGCGATACGACAAGAACCAGAGCGCGTTCGTAGCGCTTATCGCTCGGGCAACACGTACGTCACCGGCTTCGGCAGCATCACGCGGACTTCATCCCCCGCGCGGATGACGCCGGGCCGGTCCACCCAGGCCACGAGCCCCCGCTTCTCCCACGCGGCCTTCACGAAGCGGCTCGCGAGCTTCTCCTTGTCTGGATGGTGCTCGCCAATCACCTTGCCCGGCCCGATACAGGGCTCGTTCTCCCCCTCCACCGCCAGCACCGCGTCCTCGGGGAAGAAGATGCGCGAGCCCGGCGGCAGGAACGTCAGCCGGGGGATGCCCACCAGCTCCAGATTGGCCCCCAGCCAGGACGCCAGGACCTTCGGGATGCCGAGCGTCTGGGCCACCACCGCCAGCTCCTCCGTCGACACCAGCGACAGCTGCCGCGTGTTCCGGATGGGCGTCCCCTTCGGGTACCACGGCGTACGCACGTCCGCCGGCCGCGTGTGTCCCGCGTGCCTGTCCCCGTCGATGCCCTCGAACGTCACGCGCACCTCCGCCAGCTCGCGCGTGACGAAGGTCTTCTTCTCGGTGCACACCAGGACTCGGACCGCGCGGCCGAAGAGCTGCGGAGACGGAGGCATGCCCCTCTTCTACTCCGCTCCCCGCCGTTTCACAGCAACGCGAGCTGCTGCGGCTTGCCCCCGAGCGGCCGGGCATCCACCCCGTCGTCCCGCAGCGCCTGCGCCAGCTCCTCCGCGAAGCCGAAGCACGTAATCACCTCGCTCGCCCCCGTCGCCTTCACGTACGCCTTCAACGACGGGAAGTCCGCGTGGTCCGACACCGGGAACGCCACGTCCGCGCCGTAGCGCCGCGCCGCCCCCGGGTCCATCGCCCACCCCGTCAACACCGCCGTCCCCCGAGGCCACAGGTGCGCCAGCGCCCCACCTCGCGCCTGGTGCGGCGGGAAGAACAGCACCTCGCCCGGCTCCACCGTCCCCGTGTAGCAGCGCAGGTTTTCAATCGGCACCCCCAGCTCTCCGTAGAGCCGGGCCACCTCGTAGATGGACGGGTGCGCCACCAGCGAGAACCCCCGGCCCGCGAGGAACTTCATCGACTCCTGGCTCTTGCCCAGCGGATACCCGAGCACCACCGGCACCGCGCCCCGCTCGAGCTGCCGACGCACCCACGCCTCCACCTGCCCCATCACCTCGTCACGCGGCGGGAAGCGATAGCGCGGATGCCCGAAGGTCGACTCGATGACCAGCGTGTCGCACTCGGCCACCTCCGTCGCCTCGGCCGTCAGCGACGGCACCACGTTCAAGTCCCCCGTGTAGACCACGCGCCGACCATCCGAGCGGATGACCCGCAGCTGCGCGCTGCCCAGGATGTGCCCCGCTGGCAGCAGCTCCAACACCAACGGCCCCAGCTCGAACGGCCGACGGTACGGCGCGGCCAGGGGCGCGCTCACCGGCCCCAGCCGGTGCTCCATGAAGCGCAGCGTCGCCGCCGTGGCGATGGTGCGCTCATGCCGGGCGATGTGGTCCGAATGCCCATGGCTCACGAAGCACAACGGCGACTTGCGCTTCGCGTCCAGCGACAGGAGGGTGCCCGTCAGGTGCATCCCGTTTCGACGCAGCTCCACACTCATGGGAAGGCTCGCGGATATAGCGCGTCACGGGCCCGGCGCGCCGCTTCTCTTCGGCCCGCCGCATGGCCGCTCGGGGGGCGTCAGCCCGGCCCCTGGACTGTGCGTGACTTCCACCACGCCCAGGCCGGTGAGCCCAGCTCCGCCACCAGCACCCCCAGGAGGATGAGCCCGCCGCCCATCGCCTCCGGCGTGCCCAGCCGCTCGTAGCCCAGCACCACCGAGTAGATGGACGCGAACACCGGCTCCAGCGCGTAGATGACCGCCGCGCGCACCGCGGACGTGCGCGCCTGCGCCCACGTCTGCACGCTGATGGCGAACGCGCTGGGCAACAGCCCACACACCAGCACCGCCATCACCAGCGAGGGCTGCCACTCCACCCTGCGCGTGACGAAGGGCAGGCACGCCGCGGACATCAGCGCCACGCCCCACAGCTGCACCGCCACCATCCCCAGCACGCCCTCCTTCGACGCGTACCGCTCCGTGAAGGTGATGTGCGCCGCGTACGCCACCGCGCAGCCGAGCGACAACATCTCCCCCAGGTTCAACCACCCGCCGCCCTCCCCCGGCGCGGGCCTGGTGAGCAGGTAGAGCCCCGCCGCCGACAGCGCCACGCCCACCAGCGCCGCGGGCTTCGGCGCCCGCCGGAACACCAGCAGCGTCAGCAGCGGGACGAACAGCACGCACATCCCGGTGATGAACGCCGAGCGCGACGGCGTGGTGAACGTCAGCCCCCACGTCTGGAGCGCGAAGCCCAGGAACAAGAACGTCGCCAGCAGCGCACCGTGACGCAGGTTCCTCGGGTTCAGCACCTGCCGGCCCGCGAGCGCGCTCAGCGCCACCGCGCCCACCCCGAAGCGCAGCGACAGGAAGGTGAACGGGTCCGCGTAGCTCAGCGCGTCCTTCACCACCACGAAGGTGACGCCCCAGATGAGGGTGATGAAGACGAGCGCGCCGTCCGCCTGGAGACCGCGGAGTCTCCCCAGGAAGGACGGCTCACGGCCCAGGCTGTCGGGAGTGGAGGCGCTCACGGAGGGCACGACGTTTCGCCTACCCCGAGGTGCCGCGCAACCCCCGTCGCGTCAGGGCGCGGAGGCCCGCTCCAGGACGACCAGGCGCTTGGAGCGACCCGCCGCGTCCCACGCCTCGTTCGTGCGCCGGGTCAGCGCCTCCGTGGCGAGGCGGAAGCCCAGGCCCTCGAAGGTCTTCAGCGACGCGGCGTTGTCCTCGTCCACGTCCGCCTGCACGCTGGGCTCGCCCTGTCGGTGGGACTCCTCCAGCAGGCACTCCAGCAGCTGCGTCGCCACACCCATCCGCCGGGCCTGCGGCGCCACCACCAGCGAGCGCACCCAGACGCCGTCCAGGGGCAACCCCTCCTGGCGATACGAGTCCACCCACGCGAAGCCGTGCAGCCGCCCCTTCGAGTCCAGCGCGCCCGCCGCCGCGCCCCGACGCTCGGTCGGCTCCAGCCCCCAGCGCTCGCGCAGCTGCCGGCGCAGGAAGCTCGCGGAGACCACCAGGCGCTCGCTCGCGAAGGTGACGAGCGCGTCCAAATCCTCGGCCCGCAGCAGGCGTATCTCCAGCGGCCCCACCAGGTGGCGCCGCAGGGGCCTGGACCAGTTGGAGAAGAAGAAGTCCCGCACGCCCCGATAGACTAGCCGGGTCCGGGGCTGTGCCCACGCGGTCGCCAGCGTCCACTGCGTCACCCACAGCGCCGGACCCAAGGGCCGGGGCAGCGGCAGCAGCCACCGTCCACGCCGCAGCGCGACGGCGCGCCCCAGCAGCTCCCCGTCCGACCGCTCCTCGGCGCCCAGCAGCGGCGCCGTGCTCCACGGCTGGGTGGCCACCACCACCTGGGCCGTCAGCATCCGCCCCTGGCGCACCAGCACCACGTCACCACGCGCCGTCGCGTCCGGCCCGCAGCGCAGCACCCGCACGGAGTCACCGGCGCGCAGCAGCGGGAACAGGCCCCCGCCCACACCGCGCACCCAGAGCTTCTGCCCGGGTGGCAGCGCCCTCAGCACGTCCAGCAGCACCTCGGTGGAAGGCGTCTTCCGCGGCGGCACACGCCACCTCCGGGGAAGTCCGGCCCTGCTCGTGCCTTCCCCTCGTCCGCCGGAATGTAGCCCCTTCGCTCTCCCACACCAACCGACCCGGACCCGGCCCTATCAACCGCCCCTGGGTCCCGCTAAGAGGAGGACGCCACCCACCGGCCGGAGGGCGGCGCAAGGAGGAGTGAGGTCATGGACGCGACGCCCGAGGGCTCGCTGGTGCCGCAGCGGGGTTGGTGGAGTCGGAACTGGAAGTGGGTGGTGCCCGTGGGCTGCCTGGGCCTGCTGGCCTCGTGCGGCTGCCTGGGCTTCGCGATGGTGGGGCTCGGCATGAAGTCGCTGAGCAACATGGGCGCGTACACGGACGCGGTGGCCATCGCCCAGTCCGACGCGCAGGTGCGACGCGCGCTCGGCACTCCCATCCAGACGGGCCTGCCGAAGCAGTCGGCGGTCCAGTCCATCAACGGCCAGACGCACGCGAAGTTCACCATCCCCCTGGATGGCCCGCAGGCCGACGGCACGCTCTTCATCGACGCGACGAAGCAGGGCGAGGACGAGTGGCGCTACGACACGCTCGCCGTGGAGCTGGAGGACGGCAGCCGCATCGACCTGCGTGACGACGCGCCCGATGCCCCCGACGCGTTCCCCAGCGAGGAGACGCCCGAGGACGACGAGCCGCTGCCGCCTCCCCCGGAGCCCCCCGGCGCCGACGAGAACGTCCCGGCCCGCGGTGGCCGCGACAGCGACATCGAGCTGTAGCGACACGACAAGGCGCGCGGGCGCTGCGCGGCCATGCGCCCCGCCCGCGCCATACCCTTGGAAGCCCACGGGGCGTGGGGCGAGTGCCTCGCGACCATGGGCCTCGCCCGCCCTGCGCCCCTGCAAGCCCACGGGGGCGTGCTCGCCCGCCGTCGGGTGTGCCCCCGGAAACGACGAAGGGGCGAGCGTGGGAGCCCTGAGGTCCCCACTCCCGCCCCTCGTCAGCCCGAACGGGCCCGAAGCGCTACTTCAGCTTCTGCAGCTCCGAGCGCAGCTCGGGGAGGACCTTGAACAGGTCCGCGACGATGCCGTAGTCCGCCACCTGGAAGATGGGGGCCTCGGCGTCCTTGTTGATGGCGACGATGGTCTTCGAGCTCTTCATGCCCGCCAGGTGCTGGATGGCGCCGCTGATGCCCGCGGCGATGTACAGCGCCGGCGCCACGACCTTGCCCGTCTGACCGACCTGCAGGTCGTTGGGAACCCAGCCCGCGTCGCACACCGCGCGGGACGCGCCCACCGCGGCGCCCAGGTCATCGGCCAGCGCTTCGATCTCCTTGAAGTCGCCCTTGGTGCCACGGCCACCGGAGACGACGACGCGCGCCTCGGTCAGCTCCGGGCGAGCGCTCTTCACTTCCTTGAACTCGACGAACTTCGTCTTGGAGGCCTCGATCTTCGGCGCGAAGGTCTTCACCTCGGCGGCGCCCTGGCCACCGGCGGCCGCGGTGAACTCCGTGGCGCGCACGGTGAACACCTTGACCGGCGTGGTGAGCTTCACCTCGGCGAACACGTTGCCGGCCCACATCGGGCGGTGGAAGGTGATGTCCGCGCCCGAGCCACCCAGGCCCGTGATGTCCGTGGCCATGGCGGCCTTCAGACGCGCGGCGAGGCGGGGCATCAGGTCCTTGCCCTGCGCGGTGGACGCCATGCCCACGAAGTCCGCCTTGAGCTCGGTGGCGAGCGCGGCGAGCGCGGGGGCATACGTCTCCGCCAGGTAGTGCTCCAGCTCCGCGGCGGCGCCCACGTGCACGGCCTTGGCGCCGGTGCCCTTGAGCTCCTCGGCCACCTTGGCCGGGTCCTTGCCGAGGATGGCGATGTGCAACTCCGCCCCGGCCTTGTCCGCGAGCTGCTTGCCCGCGGTGATGGCGTTCAGGGAGGCCTTGCGGAGGTTCCCGTCCGGCTGCTGCTCGGCGACGATGAGAACGATTGGCATTGGAGTGTCTCCGTATCTTCCGAGAGGGTTAGACGACCTTCGCCTCGTTGCGCAGCTTGTCCACCAGCGTGGCCACGTCCGGCACCTTGATGCCGGCCTTGCGCGCGGGCGGGGACGCCAGCTTCAGCACCTGGATCTTCGGGGCCACGTCCACGCCAAGCCCCGCCGGCGTCAGCTCCTCGATGGGCTTGCTCTTGGCCTTCATGATGCCCGGCAGGCTCGCGTAGCGCGGCTGGTTCAGGCGCAGGTCCGTGGTGACGACGGCGGGCAGCTGGCACTCCAGCGTGGCCAGCCCGTTGTCGACCTCACGCACCACCTGGACGGCCTTCTTGTCCGCGGTGAGCTTGACGGCCGGCTCCTTGTTCTTCTCCTCGGCGCTCTCCAGCGACTCCACCTTGGAGGCGAACGTGGCCTGGCCCCAGCCCAGGAACTCGGCCAGGTACTGGCCCACCTGGTTCTGGTCGTCGTCGATGGACTGCTTGCCCAGGATGACCAGGTCCGGCTTCTCCTTCTCGGTCACCTTCTGGAGCAGGCCGGCGATGCCCAGCTGGTCCAACGGGCCCGTGTGGTTCACCCACACGGCGCGGTGCGCGCCCATGGCCAGCGCGTGGCGCAGCTGCTCCTGCACCTCCTTGCCGCCGATGGACACCACCACCACTTCACCCTGGTGCTTGGCGACGAGCCGGAGGCCTTCCTCCACGCCAATCTCATCGAAGGGGTTGATCTTGTACTTGAGCCCCTCCTGGACGATGCCCGAGCCATCGGGCTTCACCTTGATTTTCGACTCGGGGTCTTCCACGCGCTTGGCGGTGACGAGGATCTTCACGGCGGCTTCTCCTTGCGGGAGGCGTTTTAGAAGGCTGGAAAACAGTCCGGCGCGCTTGGATTGACGCGACGCGCGAACGGCCTGGGTTAATAGGCATCCGGGCACCACGGCGGCAACGGGAAACGGCCGCCGGGCCCAGTTCTGCTTTTCTACTTGAACAGTTCTCGAGCGATGACGAGGCGCTGGACCTGGCTGGTCCCCTCGTACACCTGGATGAGCTTCGCGTCGCGCATCAGCTTCTCCACGGGGTACTCCTTGATGTACCCGTAGCCGCCGTAGACCTGGACCGCGTCGGTGGCGACCTTCATGGCCATGTCGGCGGCGAAGGACTTGGCGTAGCTGGACTGGAGGGTGTTGCGCTTGCCCTGGTCCAACAGCCACGCGCTCTCGTAGGTGAGCATGCGGGCCGCGTGGGTGTTCATGGCCATGTCGGCAATCATGAACTGGATGGCCTGGTGCTCGATGATGGGCTTGCCGAACGTCTTGCGCTGCGAGGCGTACTCCATGGAGTGCTCGAGCGCGGCGCGGGCGATGCCCACGGAGAACATGGCGGTCAGCGGGCGGCTGTTGTCCAGCGTGGCCATGGCGATGGCGAAGCCCTGGCCCTCCTCGCCGATGCGGTTTGCCACCGGCACGCGCACGTCCTCGAACGTGAGCGACACGGTGTCGCTGGCGCGCTGGCCCATCTTGTTCTCGTGCTTGCTGACGGACAGCCCCTTGGGGCGGCCCTCGACGACGAAGCAGGTGATGCCCTTGTGCTTCTTCGCCTTGTCCACGGTGGCGAACACCGTGTACTGCTCGGCGTGACCGCCGTTGGTGATGAAGCACTTCGCGCCGTTGATGACGTACTCGTCACCCTCGCGGCGCGCCGTGGTCTGCATGTTGGCCACGTCACTGCCGGCCTCGGGCTCGGTGAGGCAGAACGAGGAGAACTTCAGCTTCTCGGCGAAGTGGCCGAGCAGGCGCTTCTTCTGCTCGTCGGTGGCCGCGAGGATGATGGGCAGGTTGGCCAGGTCGTTGGCGATGATGGACGTGGCCACCCCCGCGCAGCCCCAGCTGAGCTCCTCCGCGACGATGGTCTGGTCCAGGTGCGACAGGCCCACCCCGCCGTACTCGGACGGGATGGCCATGTTCAGCAGGCCCAGCTCGAACGCGGTGGCCAGCAGGTCCCGAGGGAACGTCGCCGTCTCATCGTAGTGCGCCGCCTTGGGGCGGACGACCTCGCGGGCGTACTTCCGCGCCGTCTGCTGCAGCGCGCGCTGGTCCTCGGAGAGCTCGAATTCCATGAGATTCCTCGTGATGGGGTCGACGTGTTGACTCGGGAGTCAACGAATACATGCCGTCACGAGAAATCTCCAGCCCAACCCGCCTGGGAAGTGAGTGGTGCGCGGGGGGTCGGCCGACGCCCCAGGGGCCTGTCCTCTGGCACCCGGGGACGAGGCACGTGATTACTTCGCGGCCTTGGGGACCTTTTCCCAATCCGCGAGGAACTTCTTGATGCCCGCGTCGGTCAGCGGGTGGTTGGCCAGCTGGGTGATGACGTTGTACGGCAGCGTGGCGACGTGGGCGCCCATGCGAGCGGACTGGAGCACGTGGACGGGGTTGCGCACGCTGGCGACGAGCACCTGCGTGTCGAAGTCATAGTTCTGATAAATCTCCAGGATGTTGGAGATGAGCTCCATGCCGTCCTGGGAGATGTCGTCCAGCCGGCCGACGAAGGGCGACACGTAGGTGGCGCCGGCCTTGGCGCACAGCAGGGCCTGGTTGGCGGAGAAGATGAGGGTGACGTTGGTGCGGATGCCCTCGGCGGTGAGCGCCTTGACGGCCTTCACGCCCTCGACGCCCATGGGAATCTTCACCACGACGTTGTCGTGGATCTTCGCCAGGGTGCGGCCCTCGGCGATGAGCCCCTCGGCGTCCAGGGAGACGGCCTCGGCGCTGATGGGGCCGTCGACGATGGAGCAGATTTCGCGGATGGTCTCCTCGAGGCCGCGGCCGACCTTGGCCAGGAGCGAGGGGTTCGTCGTCACGCCGTCCACGCAGCCCATCGCGTGGGCCTTGCGAATCTCCTCCACGTCCGCGCTGTCGATGAAGAACTTCATCTGGTCACTCTCCTGGATGGGCCCGCGAATGAGGGCGAGGGATGGGGTCGGCTCCGAGGGAGCCGGGCGAGCAGGCGCGTAACCGATGCCCCCCCACGCGTCAAGGGTGGCCCCAGGCGGGAGTGGGAGGTAGAAGGCGAAGCCGTCGCCATGGCCCGCTCCCCACGCTCCGCCGCCAAGAAGCCCCGTCTGCGCGCCCTCCCCGGCCGCTCCACCCCGGCCCCCACGTCCGAGCTGGACGACGAGGCCCTGCTCGCGTGCGCGCGCGACGTGCTGGAGGCGGAGTCGCGCGCCATCCTCGGCGTGACGGCGCGGCTGGGCGCGCCCTTCGTGCGCGCGGTGCGGCTGGTGCGCGAGTGTCAGGGACAGGTCATCGTGACGGGCATGGGGAAGGCGGGCCACATCGGCCAGAAGCTCTCCGCCACGCTCGCGTCCACGGGTGTCCGCTCGGTGTTCCTGCACCCCGCGGAGGCGGTGCACGGGGACCTGGGCCGGGTGGCGCGCGGGGACGTCATCCTGGCGTTGTCGAACAGCGGCTCCACGGAGGAGCTGGTGCGGCTGCTCCCGTCGTTCAAGCGCATGGCCACGCCGGTCATCGCGTTGACGGCGGACACGCAGAGCGCGCTGGCGCGTGGCTCGGACGTGGTGCTGGAGATTGGCCACATCGAGGAGGCGTGTCCGATGGGGCTGGTCCCCACGGCGTCCACGGCGGCGCTGCACGCGCTGGGCGACGCGCTCACGATGGCGGTGCTGCGCTCGCGGCCGTTCGGGACGGATGACTACGCGCTGCTCCACCCGGGTGGGAAGCTGGGCCGCTCGGTGCAGCGCGTGTTCGAGCTGATGCGCACGGGGCCCGCCAACCCGCTGGTGCGCGACACCGCCACGCTGTCGGAGGTGGTGGGGGTGATGACGAAGACACCGGGCCGGCCGGGCGCGGCCTGCGTGGTGGACCGCACGGGGCGGCTGGTGGGCATCTTCACGGACGGCGACCTGCGCCGCCGCGTGGAGCAGGGGCTCACCGACTTCAAGATTCAGGTGCGCGACGTGATGGGCAAGCAGCCGCGCTGCGTGACGCCGGAGACGCTGGCGCTTTCGGCCACCGCGCAGATGCGCGAGCTGAAGGTGGACCAGCTGCCCGTGGTGGACGTCGAGGGCCGCGCCGTGGGCCTGCTCGACGTGCAGGACCTGCTCGCCGCGAAGTTCGTCTGACGGGCCGCGACGCGCGGGCGCTCGCCGACGTGCCCACCGGAGGGGTCCGTGGGTTCGTGCCACCCACGCGCGCCTCAAGGAGCACCTCGCCGCGTGTGGACTCAAAGCACGGCGCCATCGCATCAACTCGGTGGTGCCGCGCCCGCGCAAGCACCGGCATCCCTGAACGGTACGGACGCCCCTGCGTTCGCCAGGGCCAGCGCCCCCAGGCAGCGCCCGCGTCAGCATCGATCTCGCTCGCCTGGACGGACGGACCTCCACCACCAGCGTCAACGCACCGCCGACGCAGTGCGGACCACACGGTGCACATCCTGGCATCTCGCGACGGGCGGGATTCCCCGCGATGCCACGAGCCCATTGCACCGCCTCTTGGCGGTGCGGGCCCAGCTGACACCTACCGCGACAGCTTCGCCTGGAGGCCGGCCTTGTTGTAGTCGGGCGCGTCCGAGGACAGCTTCTCCCAGAGCGCCTTGGCGCCCTTGGCGTCACCCTTCTCGAGCAGCATGTCGCCCAGCTTCTCCACCGACGCCGGGTCCGACTGCACCGCCACGCCCCACACGCGCGCGGCCATGGGCCGCCCCAGGCCCACCAGCGCCCAGGCCATGCCTGCCTTCGCGCGGCCGTTCTCCGGCTGGAAGGGCACCACACGCGTGTAGTTGCCGAGCGCCTCCTGGTAGCGCCCCTTCGCCAGGTGCTCCTCACCCTCCTCCACCAGCTTCGTCAGGCCCTGCTCCAGCTCCGGCGTGCGCTCGGTGTTCTTCACCGCGTCCACCATCTCCGGCGTCAGCGGACGCGGCGCGTCCTGCGCGGGAGCGGCGGCCAGCGCCTGCGACAACCGGATGCGGCGGTCCTCGGCGCGCGCCGCGAGCAGCTTCGCGCGCCCACCCGCCTTCACCGTCTCGTCCACCAGCGCCGACATCCGCTTCGCCGTGGCCGCGCGCGCGGAGTTGGGGTTGAGGGCCTGCACCGCCTCGAACCCCTCGTGCGCCTGCTTCAGCGCCGCCAGGTCCTCGCCCTTCGTCTCGAACAACACCGAGGCGCGCCCGTAGAGCGCCTCCTCGTGCCGGGGCTCCACCTCCAGCACCGCGCCGTACGCCGCCAGCGCCGCCGCCGAGTCCCCACCCAGGTACAGCGCGTTGGCGCGCATGACCCCCGTCTCCAGCACGGGCTCCAGCGCCGCGCGAGCACAGGCCGCCGCGCCCGCCGCGTCACCCTTCTTCGCGCGCTCGCTCGCCACCTGCCCCATCGTCTCCAGCGGCTGCCCGGGCGTGAAGCCACACTTCGCGGCCTCCGCCGTCGGCACCGGCGTCTTGCCCAGCTTCTTCTTCTGCGCCAGGAACAGGTCGCGCACCGGCTTCGCGCGCTCCTCGGCCTGCTGCAGGTACGTGTCCGCGTCCACGTTGCGGCCGTTCACGTAGTACAGCCGGCCCAGCGACGCGGCGATCTCGAACGTCTTCTCGCGCCCCTTCAGCCCCTCCGTGGAGTCGAGCTGACGCAGCAGCTCGTCCGCGGACGGAGGCGCCTTGCCCGTGCCCGACAGCGGCGGGTGCCCCGAGGGCAGCGCGTCCGGAGACGTCGGCGTCTGCCCTTCGAGCGGAGGATGCCCTTGCGGCAGCGCGCCCCCTCCACCCATGGACGGCGCGGTGGGGGACGCCTGCGTCCCCGGGGGGACGGGCGGGTGACCAGGGGGCAGCGAAGAGGGCTCGGCGGCGAGCAGCGCCGCGGTGGCCAGGGCCAGGGAGAGGTTCATGTCTCGTTGCTCGGCAGGCTCGCTTCGGGCCACCAGGTGGCTTCACTCCTGCGGACATCCTGCGGGGCGAGTTTCCCGAGGAGCTCCTTCACCGTCGTCCCCAACACGGGGTGCAGCAGGTCCGGCGCCAGCTCCGCCAACGGCTCCAGCGCGAAGCGACGCTTGTGCAATTCAAGGTGCGGCACCTGGAGGTGCGGATCCGCCACCACCTGTCCCTCCCAGAAGAGGATGTCCAGGTCGATGGTGCGCGGGCCCCAGTGCTGCTCGCGGCGTCGACCCAGGTCCTTCTCAATCTGCTGGAGGATGACCAACAGGCGCTGCGGGGACAGCGCGCAGTCCAGGGCCACCACCGCGTTGAGATAGCGCGGCTGCGGCGGCCCGACGGGGGCGCTGTCGAAAAGAGAGGAACAACGAAGCACCGCCACCGCATCGATGCGGGACAGCGCGGTGAGGGCGGCAACCAGGTGGGACTCGCGGTCCCCCTCGTTCGAGCCCAACCCGACGTAGACGATGGTGCTCACGGCTCCAGCTCAACTGGATTGAGCAGCGTCCCGATTCCCTCGATTTCCACTTCAACCGAGTCGCCGGCCGCAAGCTTCCCCACTCCCGAGGGCGTGCCGGTGGAAATCATGTCCCCTGGGAGCAGCGTCATGATGTGGGAGATGAACGACACCAGGCGAGCGGGGCTGAACACCATGTCGGAGGTGCGGCTGTCCTGGCGCACCTGCCCGTTCACCCGGCAGGAAATCTGGAGGTCGGCGGGCGACAGGCCCGTCACCGCCCACGGCCCCGCGCACGCGAAGGTGTCGTAGCCCTTGGCGCGCGTGTGCTGCGTCTCGCGCTTCTGGATGTCTCGCGCGGTGACGTCGTTGAAGCACGTCAGGCCCCAGATGGCGCGCGCGGCGGTCATCTCGTCGGCGTTCTTGAGCTTCTCGCCGATGACGAGCGCCAGCTCCGCCTCGAAGTGCACCTCCTGGCTCGCCTTGGGGATGCGGATGGGCGAGCGGGGGCCATTGAGCGCGGTGGAGGGCTTGGTGAAGATGAGCGGCTCGACGGGCACGGGCTTGCCCATCTCCTCTGCGTGCTTGCGGTAGTTCTGGCCGATGCAGACGACCTTCGACGCGTCCGCGGGCACCAGCAGCGTCACCGCGGACAGCGAGCGGCGGATGCCCGTGTCCTTGACGCCGGCCAGCCAGGGCGCCGAGGAGAGCACCACCACCTCGGTGCCCTCGACGCGGCCATGGTGCGCGCGGCCCTCATAGAGGAAGCGGCAGTAGCGGGCGGTGGTCATGAAGTCCTCTGGAAGCCAAGCACGTCGGCCATGTCATACAGCCCCGGAGGGCGACCCACCACCCAGCGCGCCGCGCGCAGCGCCCCCAGCCCGAACTGGTCGCGGCTGGTCGCCCGGTGCGTCAGCTCGATGCGCTCGCCCTCGCCGAAGAAGTACACGGTGTGCTCGCCCACCACATCCCCCCCGCGCAGCGTCTGCACGCCAATCTCCTTCGCGGGGCGCGCGCCCGTCTGCCCGTGGCGCGCGAACGTCAGGTCGTCCTGCGTGCGGCCCAGCGCGGAGGCGAGCACCTCCGCCAGGCGCAGCGCCGTGCCGCTGGGCGCGTCCTTCTTCATCCGGTGGTGCGCCTCCAGCACCTCCACGTCGAAGCCCGGGCCCAGGACACGCGCCAGCTCCGCGGCCACGCGGATGACCAGGTTGACGCCCACCGACATGTTCGGCGCGGCGACGATGGGCACCTGCTTCGCGCTCTCGGCCAGCGCCTGCGACGCCTCCGGAGAGAAGCCGGTGGAGCCGCACACGAAGGCCACGCCGCGCTCGGCGCACGCCTTCGCGTGGGCCACGCTGACCTCCGCGCTGGTGAAGTCGATGACCACGTCCGCCTTGGCCGCATCCAGCGCGCGGCCCAGGTCGTCGGACACCTGCACCTCGAGCGCGCCGATGCGCGCCGCAAGCCCCGCGTCCAGGCCCACCGAGGCGCTGCCGGGCCGCTCCGTGGCGCCGACGACCTGGAGGTCCTCCGCGTCGCGCGACAGGCGCAGGAGCGTGCTGCCCATGCGTCCGGTGATGCCGGTGATGACGGTGCGAATCATGGTGGGCCGCGCTCCTGGCGTGTCGTGGCGTGTGGCGCTCGGCAGAGCGGCTTCAGTGCTTCAGCAGGCCCAGCTGACGCAGCTCCTCGGCGAGCTTCGCCGCGTTGGGCTCCGTCATGGGCACCAGCGGCAGCCGCACCTCCGGCCCGAAGAGACCCAGCAGGTGCAGGCCCCACTTCACGGGGATGGGGCTGGACTCCACGAAGAGCAGCCGGTGGAGGGGGTTGAGCTTCACCTGCAGCTCGCGCGCCTTGGCGATGTCGCCGGCCCGCGCGGACGCCACCAGGTCCGCCATCATCCGGGGCGCCACGTTGGACGACACGGAGATGACGCCCTTGCCGCCGCAGGCGATGAAGGGCAGCACCGTGAAGTCGTCACCGGACAGGAGCGTCAGCCGCTCGCCGCACTTCTCCAGGATGTCCACGGCCCGGGCCATGTTGCCGGTGGCCTCCTTGATGGCCACCACCTCCGGGAAGTCGCACAGCCGCTGCACCGTCTCCGGCAGCAGGTCCACGCCGGTGCGGCCGGGGACGTTGTACGCGATGATGGGGAAGCCCGGGTGCGCCCTGGCCACCGCGCGGAAGTGCTCCACCAGGCCCGCCTGCGTGGGCTTGTTGTAGTACGGCGTGACGATGAGCGTGCCGTCCGCGCCCGCGTCCCGCACGCGCGCCACGCCCTCGATGACCTCGGCGGTGTTGTTGGAGCCCGCGCCGCCGACCACCAGGGCCCGGCCCTTCGACTCCTCCACCACCACGCGCACCGCGCGGGCGCGCTCGTCCGCGGACATGGTGACGGACTCACCCGTGGTGCCCATGGGGATGAGCACGCTGGTGCCGCCCTCGAGTTGCTGCCGCACCAGCGCCCGGTAGGCCGACTCGTCGAGCGCGCCGTTGCGGAACGGGGTGGCCAACGCCGTCATGGAGCCTTCGAAGGTCTTCATGCCGGCGCTTATATGTTCAGGCCCGCTCGCCGCGCCAGAGATCCTCGGTGCGCTCGCGCTCCCGCACCACCCGCCAGGCCTCCTCGGCCACCAGCACCTCCGCCGGACGGGGGCGGGAGTTGTAGTTGGAAGCCATGCTCATGCCGTAAGCCCCGGCGCTGAGGAAGGCATACAGCTCGCCCGGCTGGGGGAGGACCAGGGAGCGCGCCTGGGCCAGCACGTCGGTGGACTCACACACCGGCCCCACCACATCCACCTCCACTTCCTTGCCCCGCCGCTTCACCAGCGGGACGAAGCCGTGGTGGGCCTCGTAGAGGGCGGGCCGCAGCAGGTCATTCATGCCCGCATCGACGATGGCGAAGCGCTTGGCCGGGGTCTGCTTGCGGTACAGCACGCGCGTGAGCAGCACGCCCGCGTTGCCCACCAGCGAGCGCCCGGGCTCCAGCACCAGCCGCGCGCCCGTGTCCTTCGTGGCCGCGAGCACCACGCGCGCGTACTCCGCCACCGACGGCGGCGTCTCGTCCGTGTACGTGATGCCCAGCCCACCGCCCACGTCCAGGTACTCCAGCGGGTGCTTGCGCGCCTTGAGCTCGCGGTACAGGCCCGCCACCTTGGTGAGCGCCGCGCGCACCGGCGAGCTCTGCGTGAGCTGCGAGCCGATGTGACAGTCCAGGCCGAAGGCCTTGAGGCCCCGCATCTTCCTGGAGCGCTCGTACAGCGCCACCGCCTCCTCGAAGGGCACGCCGAACTTGGACGTCTTCAGCCCGGTGGCGATGTAGCGGTGCGTGCGCGCGTCCACCTCCGGGTTCACGCGCAGGGCGAACGGCGCCTTCTTCCCGAGCCGCCGGCCCACCGCGTCCAGCGCCTCCAGTTCCTCGGCGCTCTCCACGTTGAACAGGAGCAGGCCCGCGTCCAGCGCGGCCGCCATCTCCTCCGGCGTCTTGCCCACGCCCGCGAACACCGTCTTCGCGGCCTCGCCGCCCGCCTGCCGCACGCGGGCCAGCTCTCCGCCGGAGACGATGTCGAAGCCCCCGCCCAGCCCCGCGAACAGCCGCAGGATGGAGAGGTTCGAGTTGGCCTTCACCGAGTAGCAGATGAGGGGCCGGGCCTCGCCGAAGGCGTCGACGACGGCGCTGAAGTGGCCGGTGAGCGCCGCGGTGGAATAGACGTAGGCGGGCGTGCCCACCGCGTCCGCGATGGCGGGCAGCGGCACGCCTTCCGCGTGCAGCACGCCCTTTCGATAGGTGAAGAAGCTCACGGGACTCCGGCGTCCGCGTCGGTGGTGGTGGTCGGCGTCACCACGCCACCATCCGTCGTCGGAGACACGGAGGGCCCGGTGGGCGCCACCGTCGTCGGCGCGGTGTCCGACGGCGGAGGAGGCGTCTCCGTCGCGGGCGCGCTCGGCGCCAGCGGCGGCTTGGGCGCGCCCTTGATGCCACACGCCACCACCCCCAGCACGAGGAGGGCGGCGATGCTCAGCGAAGAGAGGGCGCGCTTCATGACTAGAACTTCACGCCCAGCCAGCCGCGGATGGTGTGCGGCGTCTCCAGGTCCCGACGCAGCACCTCCTGGTACTGCTGCAGGCCGCTCATCGGGAAGAGGATGCCGTAGGCCAGGCCCGCGATGAAGCCGTCCTCGGTGGTGTAGTCCACTCCCGCGTTCAGCTCGATGCCCAGCGACTTGCTGGTGAACGACGGCGTCGACTCGGCGTAGAGCGCCTGCGAGTAGATGAGGCGACCGTACACGTCGATGCCCGGCGCCACCGCGTACTTCACGGACGGGCGGATGTAGAACGCGTCGGTGATGCCGCCGATGAGCTGGCGCCACAGGATGAGGTCCACGCGGTAGTCGCGGTTGAAGCGGAAGTTGCGGATGGCGTCATCCGCGCAGCCGCCCGCGTCGCAGCGGTACTGGGGGCCTTCCACGTCGCCCGGCTGGGTGTAGTTGTTGGGGCCGTTCGGGTTGCCCGAGCCGGTGCGGCCCGGGTAGTTGCCGAAGCCCGGCGCCTTGTCACCGGAGGCGAAGCCCAGCTCCAGGCCCACCGTCAGCTTGTTCTCCACCGCCTTCACCTCACCCTGGAGCACGCCACCGAACTGGGCCACGCGCAGGCTGGGGTCCGCCATCGCCTCGTTCAGGCTGAGGCCGCGGCTGTTGATGCTGCCGAGCACCGCCGCCAGCTCCATCTCGATGCGCCAGGAGCGCTCCTCGTAGCGCAGCCAGAAGTCCGGGACGTACAGCTTGGCGTCGCGGGGGATGAAGCTCACCTGCCCCGTCGTGTCGTTGGTGATGTCCTGGTAGTTCTGCGTGCGGTAGGTGAAGTGCAGGCCGTACTGGAGCACGCCCTGGTTGTTGTCGAGCTTGGAGCGGATCTGCGCGTCCGTGTCCCGGCGGGCGATGGCGAGCACCCAGCTGTGGGCGTCATCGGCCTGGGTCAGGTCCACCGGCTCGCCCTGGGCGCCCGTGCGGTACACCGAGCCCTCGGAGTTGAAGTCCAGCATCGGCGTGACGTACCAGCCGGCGAACGGCTCGGTGACGAACTGGATGCGGTCCACGGTGTCGCCGAAGTCGCAGTCGAAGCAGTTGCCGTCGTTGCGCAGCATGCCCAGGCCCCAGTGGCTGCCCATGCGGCCGAAGCGCAGGATGCCCACCGGCGTGTTCACCTCGCCGTAGGCGCGGCGCAGCTTGATGGAGTCCGACAGCGTGTTGCCCAGCGACTCCTGGTCCTCGGAGAAGATGGTGAAGACGTTGCGCGCGTCACCCGGGTAGAGCGTGTCCGGCGTGGAGCCCAGCACCAGGTTGTCCAGGCCGTCCACCTGGAGCTTGATCTTCACCTGCTCGGAGATGTTGAACGTGGGGTCCAGGCGCAGGCGCATGGTGGCGAACGACTGGGTGTTCGCCGACGTGCGCGAGGAGCGCGGGAAGAGGTCCTGGCCCGCGATGGTGGCCGGGACGCGGCCCAGGTCGAACTTGTAGAAGAGCGTGGGGCGCAGGCGGAAGTAGCCGTCGAGCTGGAAGACCTCCAGCTTGCGCTTCTCCTCGGGGTACTCCTCGCTCCACTCCTCGCCGTTGAGGGACTGCTTGGCGGCCTCGGCGCGAATCTCTCCGCGCAGCTCCTGCTTGGTGGCCTCCAGGTCGTCCTGGGTGACCGCCTCGGCCGCGGGCACGGTGGTGGCGGCGGCGGGCTGCTCGGGGGAGGTGGCCGGAGCCTCGGGGGCGGGGGCGGGCGCGGCCTCCGCGGGCGCGGGCGGAGGCGTGCCCCCGGCGGGCACCTGGGCGGTGGCCGTGGAGGAAGCGACGAGCAGCGCCGCCAGCAGGACGTGAGACATGGGCAACGATCTCCAGGGCCGCTCGGGGCGGCCGGGTCGGAAAGGCGGGCGATTCAAGCCATGGGACAGGGGGGTGTCAACGCCAACCGGGACGTCGGTTCGCGCCGTTGACGACAGGACGCCCGGGGTCATTTCCCTGCCCTCCCCCGGGGTTGGCACTTCGGACAGGCGTAGGTGGTGCGTCCCGCCTGGGTGAAGGACTCCACCGGCGAGCCGCACCTGGAGCACGGGCCCTCACCGCGGCCGTACACCAGGAACGGGTTCTCCGAGCCACCCTCCTCCAGGTACACGGGCTCCTCGCCCTGCTGCTCCTCGAGGCCGAAGTCGATGCTCTCCCGGATGGCCTGGACCAGGCGCTTCCAGTCCTCCGGGGTGAGGGTGGAGGGCTTGCGCGCGGGGTGCAGGCCCGCTCGGAACAGGGCCTCCGCGGCGTGGATGTTGCCCAGGCCGGCGATGCGCCCCTGGTCCATCAGCGCCACCTTCAGGTCCTGCTTCGAGGACGCTACGGCCTGCTCCAGCTGGCCGGCGGTGAGGCCGTCCGCCAGCGGGTCCCTCCCCAGTGCCTTCACCACGTCGAGCGAGCGCAGGCCCGCGGCGGGGGTCGGCTCCATGCGCCCGAACATGCGCGCGTCGGCGAAGTGCAGCACCTGGCCGTCGTCGAGGTGGAAGCGGGCGCGGCTGTAGGGGACGACGTCGGTGGGGGCGCGGCGCACGAACTTGCCCGTCATGCCCAGGTGGCCCAACAGGCCCCGGCCTTCCTCGAAGGAGAAGAGCAGGTACTTGCCCCGGCGCACGAGCGACTCCAGCCGCCCCTGCAGCTGAGCGAAGCGCGCACGGTCGGCGCCGCGGAAGACGCGGGTGTCATCCGCCTCCGCGCGCACGAGTCGACGGCCCGTGAACCAGCGCACCAGATTGCGCCGGGCGATCTCCACTTCGGGTAACTCGGGCATCCGCCCGGGCACATAGCACCGGCCCCAAGCCCGGCCCACGCATTAATTGCGGAGGGCCCCGGACGCGCTCAGCCGCGAGGCTTCTTCGGATCCGGCGCCCCCAGGCCGCCACTGCCCTCCGGAGTCGTCGACCCGGGCGTCGAGGCCTCCCGTGGATCATCCGGCGCCCCCCCCACCCCTGGCTCCACCCGGAACGGCTTCGAGCCGAGCCCTCCCGAGTCCTCCCGAACCTCCCGCGCCGCCAGCCGTGGACGCAGCCGTAGCGCCCCTTCCACCGGCGTCACCTCCGGACCTCGTACCTTGGCGCCTGCTGGAGCACCCACCTCCGGCGCCGCCCGGGGCACACGCCTCGACCTCGCCTGCGCGCGAGCCCGTCGCTCCAGGAAGGCCATCACCCGCTCGCGGTGCTCATCCGGATGACGCCGGGGGTCGAACGTGGTGGAGCGGGACTCGATGAGCTTGAGCGCGGCATCCAGCTCGGCCGGTGCCACGCTCGCGCCCGTCAGCTCCAGCTCGGAGAGCTGCTCCTGTGAGACCACCTCGTCCACGGCGTGCAGGGTGGACAGCACGAGCCCCCGAGCGTGGGGCCGCACCAGACACAGGTGGCCCTTCTGATACAGCACCACCCGCCCCACGCCCACGCGTCCCGACACGCGCAGCGCCTCCGTCATCAACGCATACGCCTGCTCCACGCCGCGCGCCGGCACCAGGTGGTACGAGGTGTCCAGCAGCAAGGGGTCCACCTCCACCGGGTCCACGAACTCCTCCAGCGCGATGACCCGGCTCGACACCGGGTCCAGCGCGTCCAGCTCACCGCTCGTCACGGTGACCTGCCGGCCGTCCTCCAGCGTGTACCCCCGCACCACGTGCTCGAGCGGCACCTCCTCGCCATCGGCGGAGCACACCCGCTTGTTCTGGATGCGGGCGCCGTCCGCGTCGTGAATCAGGTGGAAGCGGGCCTGCCGGGAAGAGACGGCGCCGTGCAGCCGTACCGGGAGCGTCACCAGCCCGAAGCTCAGCGAGCCCACCCAGACCGGACGAGCCATGTCGACCTCCTCGCGGTGTCACCCACGACCGACACCCCACGCATCAAACGTCGATGGCCTCCGACACCGCCGCAAGGCTCGCACGCACCACCGGAGGGCACGCGAGCCGCGCGACGCCCGAGCGACGCGGGTCCGTTGTCGGTCGGAAGCGTCACGAGGGGCTTGCCGTGGAGGCGGACGCTGCCCAAGAGTCCGGGCAGTCAGTCGCTCTCTCAACGCATCAACCGGTCAAGAAAGGCGCATTCGGTCATGCAGCGGATTCTCTCGGCGGTATGGAGCCTCGCCCTCGTCATGGGCGTGACGACGGGCTGCACCACGCAGCGCGTCCAGGCGGAGAAGGCTCTCGCGAAGACCTTCATCTCGGATGAGCAGGAGGAGGAGATCGGTCAGCAGGTGAAGAAGGAGCTCGAGCAGAAGGAGAAGATCAAATACGTCGAGGACCCGACCATCGTCGAGTACGTGCGGGGCCTGTCCGCGCCCATCCTCAAGCAGGCCACCAAGGACCGGCCTGGGGTGAAGTGGAAGATCAACGTCATCGACGACCCGAAGACCGTCAACGCCTTCGCGACGCCCGGCGGCTACCTCTACGTCTACACGGGCCTCATCCTCGCCTCGGACACGGAGGCGGAGCTGGCGGGCGTCATGGCCCACGAGGCGGGCCACGTGGTCGGCCGCCACTCGGCGCGCGCCATGGTCAACCAGATGGGCATCCAGACCGTCACCCAGCTCGCCCTGGGGCAGAACCCCGGCGCCGCCGCGCAGGTGGCCGCGCAGCTGGTGGGCGGCGGCGCGCTGCTCGCGCACAGCCGCAGCGAGGAGCTGGAGGCGGACGAGTTCGGCGCGCGCTACTCGTCCGGCGCAGGCTTCGACCCCAAGGGCCTCATCACCTTCTTCCAGAAGCTCCAGGCGCAGGGCGGTGACACGCCGGGCGTCATGAAGTGGCTGAGCACCCACCCCACCAACCGGCAGCGCATCGGCGACCTAGAGAAGTACATCAAGGAGAAGAACCTGCGCGGCACCAACAACAGCCCGGGCCAGCTGCCCGCCATCAAGCAGAAGCTGGGCGCGCGCTAGCCCCGGGCGTCGTCAGTGCAGCGTGGAGGGCGGAGGCTGCTGCTCCGCCGCGGAGGGCTCGGGGGACTTCCCCCGGGCCACGCGCCGACGCCAGCGCCAGAAGGCCATCTTCGAGCGCTTCGCGCTGGCGGCGCTCTTGGCGGCCCCCGGCGTCTTGAGGGGCGGCTCGGCGGGCGCGGGCTCGTCGAAGTCGCGCGCGCCCTTCTCCTTCCCCTCCGCGGAGGCGTGCTCGAGGATGGCGTTGATCTCCCCGCCCAGGATGAACACCAGCCCGGAGATGTAGAGCCACAAGAGCAGCACCACCACGCCACCGATGGAGCCGTAGGTGACGTTGTACTTGCCGAAGTGCTCCACGTACTGCGTGAAGCCCCACGTGCTCCCCATCCACGCCAGCGTGCCCAGGATGGAGCCGGGGGTGATGTACTTGAAGCGCTGCTTCACGTCCGGCAGCAGGTAGTAGCAGAGCGACACCACCAGCATCACCAGGCCCGCGGTGAAGGGCCAGCGCGCCCAGGACCACACCAGGTAGAACGCCTCCTCCACCTGCAGCCGCGTCGCGAGCCACGCCCCCAGCCGCCCGCCCAGGAGGAACACCGCGAAGGACAGCGGAATCAGCAGCGTGCCCACCAGCGTCACCACCACCGCCAGGCCCTGCGTCTTCCACACGGGCCTGGACTCGGGCACGTCGTAGGCCAGGTTGAGCGCCTTGCGCAGGGCGTCCGCGCCGCGTGACGCCGACCACAGGGCGAGCACGAGACCCACGGTGAGCAGCCGGGGCCGGGGCTGGTCCACCAGCGCCGTCAGGTGCTGCGTCACAAGGCCCAGGGCGTCGCCGGGCACCAGCGGGCGGAGGCGCTCCAGCATCGCGTCCACCGCGCCGGGCGCGAACGGCAGGTACGCCACCAGCGTGACGAGGAAGAACAGGAAGGGGAACAGCGAGAACAGCAGGTAGTAGGAGAGCTGCGCCGCGATGTCCGTGACGGTGTCTTCCTGGAACTCCTTCACGAAGCGCCGCGCGAACTCGCGCCACGTGAGGTACTTGAGCCGCGGCAGCCGCATCCTTCCCTCCTCGCTCCCCACTCTCGGGTATCGGAAGGTGGGGTGCGTGACGCCTTTCGGCAGCAGGCGGCCGGCCGAGCCCTCGCCCTGCTAGACGACGTTCGGCGGGAGGTATCTGCCCAACAGTGGACGAAGTCGCGAGCGGACCTCGTCGGGGATGCGGGAGCGCTCGGTCCACAGCGCCATGGCCAGCGCGGAGTCACACCGGCAGGTGACGGGCGTCTCCGCGATGCGCGAGAGCGCGCGGCGGATGAGGGCGGCGCCCTTGGAGGTGACGGCCTGCACGTTCTGCGACAGCCGTTCCAGGAGGGCCTCGTGCTCCTGGCCCTCAGGAGGCGACTGCCAGGAGTCGTAGTCGGTGGGCAGCGCCACCAGGGCGTAGTGCAGCTCCGCCTCCCGGGCGAGCCGCGCCTCCGGCATGGCCGTCATGCCCACCAGGTCCCCGCCCCAGGTGCGGTACAGCAGGCTCTCCGCGCGGGTGCTGAGCGCGGGGCCCTCGATGCAGACATACGTGGCCTGGGTGGCCACCACGGCGTTGGAGGCGAGGGCGGCGTTGGACAGCGCCTTGCGCAGCGTCGCGCAGAAGGGCTGCCCCAGCTCCACGTGCACGGCCACGTCGTCGTAGAAGGTGCAGGGGCGCCGGTAGGTCCGGTCGATGACCTGGTCCGGCACGACGAGCTGCATCGGCGGCAGGTGCTCCTGGAGGCTGCCCACGGTGCTGGTGGAGAGCACGTGCGTGACGCCCAGCTGCTTCAGCGCGAACAGGTTGGCGCGGTAGGGGGCGCGGGTGGCGTTGAAGAGGTGGCCCTGGCCGTGGCGTGGAACGTAGACGACGGAGACGCCGTCCAACTCCCCGGAGAACAGCGGCCCCGCATGGGGACCGAAGGGCGTTTCGAGGGTGTGGGTCTCCAGACGACCATTGAACCCCAGGAGGTGTTCCAGACCATGGCTCCCGATGATGCCCACCCTGACAGCCATGTTCCTCCTTGGGCGCTCCGGCCGCGCTCCCCGGACCATACCGCGCCCCCCTGGCGCCGGGAGGCACGAAGACTGGTAGTTTTCGCAATTGCCATGCGTTCCCTTCCCGTCCTGCTCCTGGTGCTCGCCGCCAGCCCCGTCAGCGCCCAGCGCGGCACCGTCCCCTCCGGCTGTCAGGAGGACTACGCCACCTGCAAGGAGGACTGTTCCATCGAGTACGGCGGCAGCGGCCGCACGCTCAAGAAGCTCACCCAGTGCCTCTCCATCTGCACGGAGAACCGCGAGGAGTGCAGCGACCGGCACTCGGCGATTCGAGGGCTGCCGTCGGGCGTGGTGGCGGACGAGCCGCGTCGCCCGTCGCGCCGTCCGGGCAAGCCGGTGAACCGAGAGGAGGACCCGTTCGGTGACGCCAACTCCAGCGCGGAGCCCCGGCGCACCACCAACCGCGAGGAGGACCCGTTCGGCGACGCGCGTCCGGAGCGTCCGCCCGGGCCGCGAGGTGCGTACCGCTCGCCCGACGAGATTCCCGCCGAGGACACGAGCCCGCCCAAGGAGCCGACGCCCGCGCCGCTCGACACGTCGCCGCCTCCGCCGCCGGTGTCTCGGCAGGGCGTCTATCGCGCGTCGGACTCCGAGCCGAAGCCCACACCGGAGCCCTCGGCGGACATCTCCGATGACCTGGAGCCGCTGGACGCGCCGCCCGCGCCCACGCCCACCGCCGCGACCAGGCCGTCGCCGCGCTCGGAGCCCGCCCGGACCGAGGCCCCGGCGGCCCCGCGGACCGAGGAGAAGAAGGACCCGCTGCTCGACGACGAGCCCGCGCCGGCGCCCGCGCCCACCGCGAAGAAGGCGCCGCCTGCCGCACCCGCGGCGCCTCCGCGCCCCAAGCCGCCGCCGGACCCCAAGTACGACATCTCCGAGTGGGACCCGAACGGGGACTGATTCGGACGGCGAGGTTCGTGTCCGCGTCCAGGCTCGGACGAATGTTCCAGCGATGAAGGGGAGTCCGTGCGCAGCGACGACGTGCGCACAGACTTCACGTTGCTCGCACACGTCGCGCGGCGTTAAGGCCGGCTCGCTACTCCACACCCCTGAGGAGCCGTTGCATGCGAGTCGCGATGAAGTGGTTGTTGGCTTGGAGCTGGCTGGCCCTGCTGGCCGCGTGTGGCGACAAGGCCCCGCACGATGATTTCGACACCGGACAGGACGCCATCCTGCCCGACGCGCGGACCCTGCCCTGCGCCACGCTCCAGTTCGAGCGCGGCGCCCTCCCCTCGGGACAGAGCGGCCAGGGGCTCAACACCCAGACCTTGTCCGGAACGCAGGACCGCTGGGCCGAGTACGTCGAGTTCGCGCCGAACAGCTCCGCCACGTGCACCTATCCGCTGCCCACGGGCGTGAGCGCGGACAGCGTCGTCGCGGCCGAGGTCGGCGTGAACTACCGGGGCCCCGCGAAGGCGCAGATGCGGTGGCTCATCGAGGCGTGGGACTACTCGACGAACAGCTGGGCCCTGGTGGGTGACAACACCTTCGCGCAGTCGTGGCGCTGGACGGCCACGTCGCTGGCCCTGCCCACGCCCGCGCGCTTCCTGTCCGGCGGCCCGGTGAAGCTGCGCTACCGCACGGACTCCACCGCGGATGCGTCGCTGCTGGACCTGCTCGTCGTGCGCGTACAGGTGGCGGCGAGCGACGCGGGCACGCCCACCGACGCGGGGACTCCGACGGACGCGGGCACGCCCACCGACGCGGGGACTCCGACGGACGCGGGCACGCAGGTGTCCTGGGCGAACGTGAAGAGCTTCACGTACCAGCTCACCAACTATCCGCAGGGCAAGCTCGACGCGATTGCCGCGTCGAAGTTCGACCTGGCCATCGTCGAGCTCGTGCGCGACGGCTCCAGCGGCTACTTCACCGCCGCGGAGATTTCGGCGCTCAAGGCCCGGGGCAAGCAGGTGCTCGCCTACTTCGAGATTGGCGCCATCGAGGAGTACCGCCCCGAGTGGAGCCAGGTGCCCGCGGACCTGAAGCTCGGCCCCGTGTCCGGCTGGCCCGACGAGCAGTACGTGAAGTACTGGGACGAGCGCTGGTGGCCCATCGTCCAGGGCCGCATCGACCGCGCGCTCGCCGCGGGCTTCAACGGCTGCTACCTCGACATGGTCGTCACGTACGAGGAGATTCCCGACAACTCCGCCGGCACCAACCGCGCCGACCTCGCGCGGAAGATGGTGGCCCTCATCGCGCGCATCAACACGTACGCGAAGGCGCGCAACCCGGACTTCAAGGTGGTGCCGCAGAACTCGCCGGAGCTCGTCGACGACCCGGCCTACCTGCCCGCCATCGACGGGCTGGGCATGGAGGACATGTACTGGTCCGACGACGTGGCCTGCGACGAGGGCTGGTGCGAGGAGAACCGCACCAACGCCGCTCGCGTGCGCGCCGCGGGCAAGCTGGTGCTGTCCACCGACTACGCCACGCAGTCCGCCCACATCGCGGATGCGTACACCCGCTCGCGCGCCGCGGGCTTCGTGCCCTACGTCACCGTGCGCGCGCTGGACCGCGTGACGGTGAACGCGGGATGGGACCCGCAGTAGCCGGCCCCAGTGGGAACACCGCGCCTCGGGAAGTGCCCTCGAGGCGCGGTGTCGGGCTTCAGCGCTCCCAGCGGAACACCGCCTCGAGCGGCTTGCCGAAGACCTCCGCGATGCGGAACGCCGTCTCCAGGCTGGGCGAGTACTTGCCCGCTTCAATCGCGGCAATCGTCTGACGCGTGAGGCCCACCTTCTCGCCGAGCGCGGCCTGCGTCATCTCGCCCGCGAGGAAGCGCAGCGTGCGGATTTCGTTGGTCAGCCGAGGCTCAGGCACGCAAGCCCCTGCGGTAGCCCGACACCGTCAGGCCCGTGTGCACCAGCTCCGCGATGACGATGGCGAGAATCGCCGCGTTCGCCACCTTCCAGCCACTGGCGCCGAACGGCATGATGCAGCCGACGAGAATCATCCCGCCCATCAACACGTAGTACGCGACGGACGCGGAGCGATGCGCGATGGCCCGGTCGCGCTCGTCGGGCCCGGTCCTCTCGCCCGGTGCCCGACGCATCCGGCCGACAATCGCCGAGACACCGAGCACCACGCCCTGGAACACCGCCGACGCGGTCAGCATGATGATCTGCGACCAGAACGTGAGCTCACCCCGCGCGTCCAGCACCGCGACCGCGGTGAAGTACGTCCCGTAGCTGATGACGAGCAACACCAGGAACACCCACGCGAACCGCTCCCGGGACGACATCTGCGTCTCCATGAACCGCTCCCTTCACGTACCGCACAATGTTAAGCATTCAAGACTCCATGTCAAGAATGCTTAACATCCCTCCAAAGGCCCCGTCGGCACCGCGAAAGCGAGGCACGAAAGAAAAAGGTCCTCAGGTCGCGGGACGGTCCGTCGTGGGAGCGAGGACCGGCGGCTTCGTCACGGCCGTCTGGGTGAGCCGCACGCCCGCGAGCACCAGCACGCCGCCCACGGCGATCTCCCAGTGCAGGGCCTCATCCAGCAGCGCCCACGCGGCCAGCGCCGTGGCGGCGGGCTGGAGGTTGGAGAAGATGGCCACCTTCGACGCCGACACCTTCGACAGCGCGTAGTACCAGAGCACGTACGCGACCACCGACGTCAGCAGGCCCAGGTACACGATGCAGCCCTTCGCGAGCGTGCTCGTGGCCACGAGCGCCTCCGGGTTCGCGACGAACGGCGCGAACGGCAGCATCATCACCGTGGCCATCGTCATGCACCACGCGGTGGCGCGCAGCGGCCCATGGATGGCGACGAAGGGCTTGCCCTCCGTCGTGTAGACCACCCACGCCATCACCGCGCAGAGGATGAGCAGGTCGCCCGTCAGCGAGCCGCGCGCCTCCGCGAGCCCTCGGCCGAGCAGCAGCACCACCACGCCCACGAAGGCCACGGCGATGCCCGCGAGCGTCCGCGTCGAGGCACGCTCCTGTCCTCGCGCGAGGCTGAGCACGTACACGCCCAGCGGCATGAGCGAATACAGGAGCGCGCCGTGCGCGGCGGTGGAGCGCGACAGCCCCGTGAAGAAGAACAGCTGGTTCACCGGGCCCGCCATCAGCCCGAGGAACAGGATGCGGCCCCAAGCGTTTCGCGGAGGCAGCTTGGGCCCGGGCACCAGCGCCAGCAGCGCGATGAACACGAGCCCGCTGAGCATGAAGCGCCAGAACACCACCGTGAGCGGCGGCAGCTCCGCCATGGCGCGCTTCGCGGCGAGGTACGTCCCCGCGCTGATGAGCACCTGGATGAGGAGGGCGGCGTAGACGCCGCGCAGCGAAGGCGTGGAGGAGTTCAGGGGACCAGCTGGCGCAGTGCCCATTGCGCCGCGCTACGTACCAATTCGCTCGAATCGTCGCTGAGCTTTTCGAGCAGGTGCCGCGCGTCCGCCTGTCTGGCCACCCCCAGCGCGTACACGGCGTTGCGGCGCAGCACGTCGTAGCGTGCGCGCGCCAGCGCCGTCCCCGGGATGAGCTGCTCGTACTGCTCCGTCGTCAGCCCCGCCAGCTCCAGCGTGCCCAGCTCCGCCACCGCTCGAGGAGCGAAGCGTGGGTGCTCCGCGAACACAGGCTTGCGGTTCAACGGACACACCTGCTGACAGATGTCGCACCCGAAGATGAGGTTGTTGAACTTGAAACGAAACGGCTCGGGCACCTCGCGCTCGCGGTTCTCGATGGTCTGGTAGGACAGACACGCTCCCGCGTTCACCTGGCTGTTGCCCACCAGCGCGCCCGTGGGACACGACACGAGACACCGACGACACGCGCCGCACCGGTCCGCCGTGGGGCCGTCCGCGTACTCGTCCACCTCCGCATCGATGACGAGCGTGGCCAGCAGCACCCACGAGCCGAAGGGCTCGGTGATGAAGCACCCGTTCTTGCCCACATAGCCCAGGCCCGCGCGCGCGGCCCACACCTTCTCCATCAGCGGGCCGCTGTCCACGCTCCCATAAGTGCCCAACCCCGGGGCCATCTGGATGGTGGCCTTGCGGAACGCCTTCATCCGGTCGCGCAGCGTGGAGTGGTAGTCGCGCCCCCGCGCGTACCGGGCGATGGGCGAGCCCTTCGACGGCTCCTCGTCGCGGTAGTAGTTGTTGACGAAGGAGATGACCGTCTTCGCGCCCGGCAGGAGACGGCCGACGTCCAGGCGTTCCTCCGCCCGCTCGCCCATCCAGTCCATGTCCGCCGCGTAGCCCGCCTCCAGCCAGCTCAAGAGGAAGCGCGGCTCGATGGGCTCCGCGCGGGCGAAGCCCACCAGGTCGAAGCCCACCGAGCGGGCGAGGTCACGAAGCGGAGCGGTGGGGAGCAAGACGACGCCTTGAAGAGACTCAGGACTCGGACGGCTTCTCCGGAATCCACTTCACGTCCTGCACATTCGCGCGGTGGTTCGCCACGCGCGCCATGACGAAGAGCAGGTCGGAGAGCCGGTTGAGGAAGATGACCACGTCCTTGGGAATCGCCCCCTCGCGCAGCAGGGGGACGGCGCGGCGCTCGGCGCGACGGCACACGGTGCGAGCCAGGTGCAGCGCGGCCGCCGCCTGCGTGCCTCCGGGCAGGATGAAGTGCGTCATCTTCGGCAGCTCGCTGTCGAACCGGTCCATGGCGTTCTCCATGTCCGTCACCCAGCTCTCCTTCAGCGGAGGCAGGTGCGAGGCGGCCTTCGCGTCCATGGGCGTCGCCATCACCGCGCCCACGGTGAAGAGCTGGTCCTGCAGCCGGTGGAGCATCGCGTCCAGCTCCGGCGGCGGGGAGAAGCCGCGCACCAGGCCCAGCGTCGCGTTCAGCTCGTCCACCTCGCCGTAGGCATCCACGCGCACGTCATCCTTCGGGACTCGGCCGCCCCCGAATAGACCGGTATCTCCGGCGTCTCCGCGCTTCGTGTAGATTTTCATGGGCTTGGCTTCTACCGGCGGGACGCGTCGGACGTCCAATCCGAAGGGCATCCGCGGAACCGTGCGAGATTGCAGGGTTGCTGTCAGTGCGCTTCGTTCCTGCTTGCCACGGGGGACGACGGGCTCTACACGCCTGGGCCCCATGCAGCCCTACCTGAACCTGCTGGACCACGTCCTGAAGCACGGGACGAAGAAGGGCGACCGCACCGGCACGGGCACGCTGAGCGTCTTCGGCCCCCAGCTGCGGTTCGATTTGACGCAGGGGTTTCCGCTCGTCACCACGAAGAAGCTGCACGTGAAGTCCATCCTTCACGAGCTGCTGTGGATTCTCGCGGGTGACACCAACGTGCGCACGCTGCAGGCGCAGGGCGTCACCATCTGGGATGAGTGGGCCGACGCCGAGGGGAAGCTCGGCCCCGTGTATGGACACCAGTGGCGCTCGTGGAGCGCGCCGGACGGTGGCCACATCGACCAGATGAAGGCCCTGGTCGACGGGCTGAAGAAGAACCCGGACTCGCGCCGGCACATCGTCAGCGCGTGGAACGTGGCGGACCTTCCGGGCATGAAGCTGCCGCCGTGCCACGTGCTCTTCCAGTTCTACGTGGCCGACGGGAAGCTGTCCTGCCAGCTCTACCAGCGCAGCGCGGACCTGTTCCTCGGGCTGCCCTTCAACATCGCCTCGTACTCGGCGCTGACGATGATGGTGGCGCAGGCGACGGGCCTGGTCGCGCACGAGTTCATCCACACGATTGGCGACGCGCACCTGTACCTCAACCACGTGGAGCAGGCCCGCGAGCAGCTCTCGCGCGCGCCGCGTGCGCTGCCGCGATTGAAGCTCAACCCCGAGGTGAAGGACCTCTTCGCGTTCCGGTACGAGGACTTCACGCTCGAGGGCTACGAGCCCCACCCCGCCATCAAGGCGCCCGTGGCCGTATGAGGCTGTCGGCCATCGTCGCGCTGGCGTCGAACCGGGTCATCGGCGCGAACAACCAACTGCCGTGGCGACTGCCCGCGGACCTGGCGCGCTTCAAGCGGCTGACCATGGGCCACACGCTCGTGATGGGCCGCAAGACGTACGAGTCCATCGGGCGTCCGCTGCCGGGGCGTACGTTCATCGTCGTCACGCGGCGGAAGGACTTCGCGCCGCCGGGCGTCACGGTGGCGCACTCGGTGGAGGAGGCGCTCCAACAGGCCGAGGCCCGAGGCGACGACGAGGTCTTCATCGCGGGGGGCGCGGACCTGTACGCGCAGACGATGGACCGCATCCAGCGGCTCTACCTCACGCGAATCGCGCGCGACTACCCGGGTGACACATTCTTCCCCGAGGTGGACCTGTCGGGCTGGCGGCTCATCGAAGAGGACCCGCACCCGGAGTCCGAGCCTCCGTACGCGTTCCTCACCTACGAGCGCTGACGCCGCTGCTCCCTCGTCGAGCAGCGCGGCGTTCCACGTCGGCTTTGTCTCGCTCCCGCGCCGTGCGCACCTGGAACGGCATGCGCACCTCCCTCGGCCCTCGACTCACGCTCAGCCCCTGGCTCCCCGCGCCGCGCCTGCCCTGGCGCGCCGCTTCCCTGCTCGGCGCCACGCTCACCCTCGCCAACACCACCACGCTCGCTCGCCTCTCGCGTCAGCTCGAGGCCCAGCAACGTCAGCGCCGCTTCCGCCCACGCGCCCTGCGCGCGCTCGCCGTCGGAGCCACCGCCATCGGCGCCACCGGCCTGGGCGCGCTCGCCATCGGAGCCGTCTCCATCGGCGCGCTCACCGTGGCCTCGCTCGCCCTCGGCCACCTGCGCGGCGGCGACTGGCGCATCGCCCGGCTGCGCATCCACTCGCTGGAGGTCGAACGGTGGACAGCCCTGGGCAACCCCGCCCCCATTCCGGGCCTTCCGACTCCCGCCTGAAGTCCCCATCTTGAGATTGAGTCGCAGAATTGAAACGACCGGGCCCCGCTGGTAGACGGGACGCATGAATCATGTGGTCCGCGTCGTCCTCGTCCTGCTCTTCATGGTGCCCGGGTCGGCCTTCGCCGCCGAGAGCGGCGCGGAGGAGCGGACCTGGCATCGGCTGGTGGGAATCCTCCAGTACCTGGAGGCGGACTACCCGGCCGCCATCGAGTCCCAGTCCGCGTTCGAGCTGGAGGAGCAGAAGAGCTTCGCGGCGGAGGCGGTATCCGCGGCGCGGGAGCTGGGTGCGCAGGCCTCGGTCTTCGTCCCCCGCGTGAAGGCCATCCAGGCGCGCGTGGACCAGTCGCAGGACCCGGAGGGCGTCAGCCGCGACTGCGGCGCGCTGGTGCAGGACCTGGTGCTCGTCGGTGGACTCGCGCGCAGCCCCCGTCACCCGCCGGACCTCCAGCGCGGCGCCGAGCTCTTCCAGACGAACTGCGCGGCCTGCCACGCCGCGGACGGCAGCGCCAACCTGCCCATCGCCGCGACGATGGAGCCCGCGCCCGCCAACTTCCAGGACGCGGAGCTGATGGGCGGCCTCACGCCCTACAAGGCGTTCAACACCACCAGCTTCGGCGTGCCGGGCACCGCCATGCCCGCCTTCCCCACGCTGACCGAGGACGAGCGCTGGTCGCTCGCGTTCTTCGCCTTCACCCTGCGCCTGCCCCCGTGCGAGGGGACGCCTCCGCGCGCGTCGCTGGAGCGGCTGGCGAACGCCACCGACGACGAGCTGGTGAAGGACTTCGGCGCCGACAAGCTCGCGTGCCTGCGTCGGAAGCTGCCCCAGGTGGACGAGGAGCGCTCGCTGATGGCGGCGCGCGACGGCGTGCAGGAGGCCATGCGCCAGGGCGCCGCGGGCAACCCGTCCGCCGCGAAGGCCGCGCTCCTGGATGCGTACCTCAACGGGCTGGAGCCGGTGGAGCCCAAGCTGACCTCGCGCGACTCCGCGCTGGTGCTCAAGCTGGAGCAGGGCTTCCTCAAGGCGCGACTGGCGGCGGAGACCAGCAGCCCCAGGTTGCAGGACGAGGGGCGCGAGCTGATTGCGCTGCTCGACCAGGCGCGCCGGGACAGCGGCAGCGCGGCGGACCTGGTGTCCACGCTGTGGCTCACCGTGTTCATCCTGCTGCGCGAGGGCTTCGAGGCGGCCATCATCGTCGCCGCGCTGCTGGCGGCCCTGAAGAAGATGAAGGCCACCGAGCACGTGCGCGTGGTGCACGCCGGCTGGATGTCCGCGCTGGTGGTGGGCGCCATCGCCTACGTGCTGGGCCGCCACCTGCTGGCCGGCGCCGAGCGCGAGTGGATGGAGGGCGTGGCCGCGCTCGTGGCCGTGGGCATGCTGCTGTACGCGGCGCTGTGGCTCAACGCGCGCTCCAACATGAGCCAGTTCATGGGGGAGCTGCGCGAGAAGATGAAGGGTGCGCTGGGGCGAGGCAGCCTGTTCGGCCTGTTCCTCATCGCCTTCACCGCCGTGCTGCGCGAGAGCTTCGAGACCGCCATCTTCCTGCAGGGCCTGGCGCTGGACTCGCCCGCGGGCGTGGCGTGGGGCGCGCTGGTGGGCTCGGTGGCGCTGGTCATCCTGGTGCTCTTCATCAACCGGCTCGGCTTCCGGTTGCCCATGAAGACGCTCTTCAACATCTCCACGGTGGTGCTCGTCGTCACCGCGGTGATGCTGCTGGGCAAGGGCCTGCACTCGCTGCAGGAGGTGGGCGCGCTGCCGCTCTATCCGGTGAGCTTCGTCACCATCGACCTGTTGGGCATCTATCCGGACCTGCTCTCGCTCGTGCCCCAGGTGCTCCTGGCCGCCGCGCCGCTGGCCCTGGTGCTGCTGCGTCGGCGGGCCCGTCCCGAGCGCGTCACCGAGGTGTCCGCCAGTTGACGCGACGAGTACCCCAGCCTGCGGTAGCGTGTGCGGGTGAGGCTTTCGCGCGCGCATCCTGTCCTCCTGGTGGGCCTGCTCCTTCTGAGCACGGGCCCCGCGTGGGGTCAGCACGTCTCCGAGGACGAGCCCGCGAAGCGCCCCGCGCCCGAGCTGACGCCTCCTCCGCTCGTCCCCGTGTCCCCTGGCGACAGGACCGACCCGGACGAGGACGACGACGAGGGCTCGAGCGGACGGACGCAGGACACGCCCCCGGACGACGCGGGGACGCAGGTGGCGGAGGAGGCCCGCCCCAGCCGCAAGGCGGCCGTGGAGGACCCGGTCCCGCGCATCGCGGTGGAGTTCGTGGGAGGCACCGCGGGAGGCATCGCGGGCGGCGCGGTGGGGCTCGTGGTCGGCTACCTGCTGGGCGCGCCCACCGTGGGCTGTGACGAGTGCAACGTCGTCTCGCTGGTGGGCGGGCTCACCGGCGTCGTCATCGGCGTGCCCGCGGGGACGTGGGCGGGCGGCCGATTGATGGATGGCAAGGGCACCATCCTCGCCACTGTCGGAGGGAGCCTCGTGGGCTGGGGTGGTGCGCTGCTGGGCTCGCTCGTGCTCGGGGCCGACGACGACAAGGCCGTCTCCGCGCTGCTGCTCTTCCTGCCCGTCATCGGCGCCACCACGGGCTACGAGCTGTCGCACCAGTCGCACTCGGCCGTGAAGCCCGTGGCGCCCACGCGCGCGGACACCGGCGTGCGGCTGATGCCCGTGGCCGGGATGACCGAGCACGGGCCCCGCTTCGGTCTCATCGGGCGTTTCTAGCTCCCCTGTCGGAAGTAGCGAGCCGACTCCTCGCGCACGCGGCCCTCGGCCACCAGCTTCTCCAGCGTGGCCAGCGCGCTGCGCTCCGCCACCGGGTGCATCACCGGCGGCGTGTCCGCGTACGCGCGCTCCACCACCTCGGCCAGCGAGACGCCGTCCGCGGGCACCGCGTCGAAGATGAGCGCCTCACGCTGCGCGCGGTGGTTCAGGTACTCCTGGAGCTTCGAGGGACCATCCGGCAGCGGCTGCCCATGTGCCGGGTACAGCGTCGTGACGGGCCAGTCGCGCAGCCGCGCGAGCTGCGCCAGGTAGTCGCGCATGTTGCCCTCGGGCGGGTCGATGACGATGGAGCCCACGCCGGCCACCATGTCCCCCACCACCGCCGAGTGACTGCGCTCGTCCACCAGACACAGATGTCCCCGCGCATGTCCCGGCGTGTGCAACACGCGCCAGCGCTGCGGCACATCCCCGGCCAGCTCCAGCACCTCGCCATCCTCCAGCAGCCGCTCGACGGGGAAGTCGAGCCACTCCGCCGTCTTCGCATGACACCAGAGCGGAATCCCCAGTCGCTCCTTCACCGCGCGCGCGCCGCCCACGTGGTCGCCGTGGTGATGCGTCAGCACCACCGCCACCGGCTTGCACCCCTCCGCCTTCAGGCTCGACACCAGCGACAACAGCTTCGCGTACTGCTTCACGTCCCCGGAGCCCGGGTCCACCAGCAACAGCTCGCCGTTGCCCAGCACGTACGCGTTCGTGTGCGTCGCCGGAGGCAGCGTGGCCGTCTCCAGCGCCACCACGCGCACACCCTTCTGGAACTCGATGCGCTGCGAGATGTACCCAGGGCAGTACGGCGGCGTCAGCAGCCGCGCCCGCGCATCCGCCTCGTCCTTGAACGAGCCCAGCACCTGGAGCGCATGCACCGCCGGAGGATGCAGCAGCGCCGTGCCGGCGTTCCACCGCGCCAGCGCCGCCTCGGGCGCAATCCACGCCCCCTCCGACAGCTCGCCCGGCCACAGCTCCGCGCGCGCCTTGGGCGGCAGCTCCACCAGGTAGAAGTGCGTGTCGAAGCGCACCGGCACCGACGGCGGCGTAATCCACCGCCCCGCGCCCCGGAAGTCGTCCGCGCGCAGCGCCAGTCCCTCCGCGTGCAGCAACTCACCCCACCCGAGCTTCCCCGCGAGCAACGCCTTGCGCAGGGCGTCCAGCTTCTCCTGCGAGAGCGCCTCGGCGCCCTCGGCCACCAGCACGCCCGCCTCCTCGAACAGCTCGCGCGCCGCCGCCGAGCGCAGCGCGGCCTCCTCGCCCGTGACACCCCGCACCGGCACCTGCGCGTCCGCCGCGTCCAGCTTCCCACCGGGGAACGCATAGAAGCCGCCGGCGAAGGCCAGCGCCTTGCCGCGCCTCACCCAGTACACCTCCACGCCCGCGCCCACGCGGCGGTACAACAACGCCACGGCCGAGCCCCTGGGCTCACTGGGGACATGCTGCAGGTCCAGGCCGAGGCCCAGACCGGGGAGTCGCTCGCTCATGTTCGCACCGTCTGGCCCAACAGCTGGCCCATCAGCTCGTGCGCCGCGGCCGACTGGTCCGGCCTCACATAAAGCCGGGTGAGGCGCACCGCGCCACTGTAGCGCTGATACAGCGGCGTGTAGCGCGCCACCTCCGTCAGCCGACCCGTGGAGGCGTCGACGATGAAGAGGCTCGGCCCCGTGCTCGAGGGCCCCGAGGCGTACTTGCTGAGCACATTCACCGACTCGACGACGTAGTGCTCGAAGCCCGACGAGACGAGTGCGCTGCGCAGCACGTCCAGGTCATACCCGGCGTCGCGCTCGGTGAACTGCGCCAGCAGCTTGAAGCCCTGCCGCGTGATGATGCGCTGGGCCCACCGGTTGCGCGAGCGGCGCAGCGTGTACCAGAGCGCCGAGTCGTCACAGAGCAGGAACGCCTCCGGGTCCGAGGGAATCTCGAACTCGCCCGGCGACTCCTCGTAGTAGCGCCGCAGCATGTAGTCGAAGCTCACCGACGTGTGGTGCAGATAGACCGACACGAACATGTGGTAGCGGCTGAGCAGGAAGTCCTCGAAGGCGAACGCCGCCGCCCGGCTCAACGCCAGATAGGCGCGCCCGTCCTTCACCGCCGGATTGAGGTTGTTGATGATCCAATCCATGTCGTACCGGCCGTAGTTCACCCCCGTGTAGAAGGAGTCTCGCAGCAGGTAGTCCATGCGGTCCGCGTCCAGCTCGCCGGAGACGATGGCGCGCAAGAGCGGCGCCCAGTCCACGCCCTGCCAGGTGAAGCCCGGGTCCTTGGGCGGACGCGCGCCGGTGATCAGCGCCACCGCCGCCATGGGGGTGATGCCGAGCCGCCCGAACTCGCGCTCGATGATGGGCGTCAGCGAGCTGTCGAGCAGGATTTTGGCCGTGTAGTCCTCGTGGGTGGCCTGCTCGCCCTCGGCCGCCGAGTCCAGCCAGCCGGGCAGCCGCAGGAGCGAGCGCTTCGGAGCGATGCGCTCGGAGGCATGCGACAGCGGCATGTGCCCCAGGTCATGACACAGCACGGCCAGACGCACCGCGGTGCAGAAGCGCTCGCGCACGTCCTCGGGCAGCGTGGAGCGCGAGGCCACCGCGGCGAACACCCGCGCGGCCACGTGCATGGCGCCCAACGAATGGATGTGACGGGTGTGCGTGGCCCCGGGGAAGGCCAGGTCGCCGAAGCCGAGCTGCCGCACATAGCGAAGCCGCTGGTAGTGCCGGCTGTCGATGACCGCCTTCTCGGCGTCGCTCACCGGGATGGTGCCGTGGATGGGGTCGCGGATGCGCATGATGCCCTTTCCATACTCCTGGATACCCCCACCGGAGGTATTCCACCGTACTTCAAGCCCTGGCGGGAGGTAGCCCAGGAGGTAACCAACCGTCACCTGCGGACTGGGCGAGGACCGAGGGACGTGCTAACCCTCGGCCACCTCCGAATGCACATCATTCTGCTGCACAACCGCGACCACGAGCTCCTCCAGGATGACCCGGGCCGGGAAGCCCGCGAGGACGTGGTGCGGGTCGCCGCGGCGCTCGCCGAGGCCCTCACGAAGGGCGACACCCTCGCCGAGCCGCTCGCCATCGAGGGCGACCGGCTGGACTTCGTGGACACGCTGCGGCGGCGGCAGCCGGACCTGGTCATCAACCTCTGCGAGTCGCTCGCCGCCGACAGCCGCGGGGAGATGGCCGTCCCGTGTCTGCTGGACGCGCTGGGCCTGGCCTATACGGGCTCGTCCGCCCTCTCGCTGGGCCTCGCGCTGCACAAGCCCAAGGCGAAGGAGCTGCTCTGTGCGCGCGGCGTGTCCACCCCGGGCTTCCGGGTGGTGGAGCGGCTGGAGGATGCGCTGGCGGTGGACCTGTCCTGGCCCCTCATCGTGAAGCCCGCGCGCGAGGACGCCAGCATGGGCATCAGCGGGGACTCGGTGGTGCACGAGCGGGCGGCGCTGGTGCGCGCCTGCGAGCGGGTGCTGCGCGAGTTCCATCAGCCCGCGCTGGTGGAGCAGTTCATCGCCGGCCGCGAAATCTACGTGCCGCTGCTCGGCAACCAGCCGCGCCGCGCGCTGCCGTTGACGGAAATCCACTTCGGACGGACCTTCGAGGACCGGCCGAACATCGTGTCGTACAGCGCCAAGTGGGAGGCGGGCTCCGACGAGTACCGGGATACGCCCGCCGGGCCGTGCCAGGTGGATGCGGCGCTGGAAGCTCGTTGTGTGCAGGTCGCGCTGGAAGCCTTCGCAGCACTCGATTGTCAGGACTATGGCCGGGTCGATCTCCGGGTGTCTCCGGAGGGCGTGCCCTACGTCATCGATATCAACCCCAACTGCGACCTCCATCCGGGAGCCGGGTTCGCCAGGGCCGCGGCCTCCGCGGGCCTGGACTACGCCGCGCTGGCCGCCCGGCTGGTGGAGGTCGCTACCGAAAGAGCCCATGGACATCCGTCCCATCGAAGAAAAGGACCGGGAGCCCCTCGCCGCGCTGATTCGAAAGATCGAAACCTTCTCGCCGCAGGAGGTTGAGGTCGCCATCGAGCTGGTGGGCGAGGCCCTGAAGTCGGGCAACACGGACTACGCCATCATCGTCGCGGACCGGGCCGGTCAGCTGGTGGGCTATGTCTGTTACGGCCCCACGCCGATGACGGAGGACACGTACGACCTGTACTGGATTGCGTCCGCCACGGAGGTGCGTGGCCAGGGCGTGGGCGCGGCGCTGGTGTCCGGAATGGAGGGCGATTTGCGCCGTCGCAACGGCCGGCTCATCCGCGTGGAGACGAGCGCCACGGAGGCCTACGGCCCCACGCGCGGCTTCTACGCGTCCATGAAGTACGGCGAGGAGGCGCGCATCCGCGACTTCTACAAGGTGGGCGACGACCTCATCATCCTCACCAAGCGGCTGTAGTCCACCGCACGGGGTGTGGGGCGGGTGAAGACTTTGCCCGCCTCCCCCGTTAGAAGGGGCGTGATGACCCGCACGCTCCGACCGATGTCCCTGGCCCTCGTGGCCCTGTGCGCCCTCTTGACGGGCGCGCCCTCCGCGAAGGCCGCCGCGCCCGCCAAGGCCGCGGCGCCCGCGAAGGCCGTCTCCCTCCCCGCCGACGCGTCCGACGTGCTGAAGGCGCCGCGCCCCCAGGGCGGCGAGTTCTTCGGCCTGTACCTCATGGACAAGAAGGTGGGCTGGCTGTTCACGGACCTGGTGCTGGTGCCCGGGGCGGTGCCCCAGGTGAAGAGCGTCAACCAGCTCGTGTTCAAGGCGCTGGTCGGCACCCGCCTGTCGGAGCGCAACCACCGCGAGGAGCGCGTCTACGAGGCGAAGGCCGGCGGACGGCTCCTGTCCTTCACGGTGACGCAGCGCGGGGATGGTGGCGACCAGACGCTGGAGGGCACGACGACGCCCGACGGGAAGCTGCGCGTGGTGCGCAAGCGCGTGGGCTACGCGGACGAGGTGCTGCCGCTGTTGCCCGCGCCGAAGGAGCACGTGGAGGACGCGGACCAGGCGCGCGTGGCGCTCTTTCGCAAGGCGAAGGTGGAGGGCTTCTCGCTCGACGGGATGGACCTGGAGACCTACGGCCTGTCGACGACGGTGGAGGCCCCGGAGCAGCGCACGCTCAACGGGGTGAAGGTGAAGCTGGGCAAGGCCAGCAGCCTGTCGCAGAAGGAGAAGGTGCCGGTGGACTCCTACGTGACGCAGCGTGGGGAGATGGTGCTGGTGGACTTCGGCAAGACGATGCAGGCGCGCAAGGAGACCGAGGCGGTCGCCAAGCGGATGGACCTGGTGGAGGTGTTCGGCCTCACGCGCGTGGTGCTGCCCAAGCCGCTGCCCGAGGCGGCGCGCGCGGTGCCCGGCAACGTGAAGCTGGTGGTGCAGGGGTTGCCGGAGAAGTTCCGCGTGGAGACGTACCGGCAGAAGTTCACGGCCCGGCCGGATGGCGGCGTGGACGTGACGCTCCTGGCCGCGGCGCCCGCGACGGCGAACCGCAAGCCCCGGCCGCTGACGGACCCGGACGGCGGGGAGAACCTCAAGTCCACGCTCATGGTGGAGAGCGACGCGCCGGCCATCCGCGAGCAGTCGAAGAAGATCATCGGGGACGAGAAGGACGCGTACCGCGCCGCGCAGAAGGTGAACACGTGGGTGGCCACCCACCTGGAGAAGGACTACGGCGCCAGCGCGGACCGGGCGACGGATGTGCTGCGCCAGAAGCGCGGTGACTGCACGGAGCACTCGCTGCTGAGCGTGGCGCTGCTGCGCGCGGCGGGAATCCCGGCGCGGCGCGTGGACGGCGTCATCTACATGGTGAACCAGGACGGCGTGCCCGCGCTGTACTGGCACGAGTGGGTGGAGGCGTTCGTGGGCGAGTGGACGCAGATGGACCCCACGTTCAACCAGCCCGTCGCGGACGCCACGCACTTCGCGTTCGGCTACGAGGGCAACGCCGAAATCACGCCCCTCATCGGCACGCTGAAGGTCGTCGAGGTGAAGTAACGCGGCGAACCTCCGGGGGACGTGCTCACGCCCCCCGGGGCGCCAGCGCCAGTCGCTCGACGAGCTCCTTCGCGTCCGTGCGAGGCACCTCGCACGCGAAGCCCCGGCACAGGTACGCGGCGCCCTTGCCGCCCACCGGCTCGCGTCCCTCGAACAGCTCCTTCAGGAGCGCGGGCACGGGCCTCCCCTCCTCCTTCCAGCCGAACGCGAACGTCGGCGCGTAGACGCGGTTCGCCGCGCTCAACAGCGGCGCCACCGCCTCGCGCGAGCCGCTGAACGTCACCCCCGCCGCGCCCTCCAGCAGCGCGTCCGCCGCGAGCCCCAGGTAGCCGTAGCCCATCGCGTTGGCCACCAGCCCCTCGCGCATCTTCCCCACGTACTTCGTCGGCAGCTCCAGGTGGTGCTCGTGGCCCGTGAGCGCCGCGAGCGCCACCTGCGCCTCCGTCAGCGTGGAGGCCCCCGAGGGGAACGCGTTGTCGAACAGGCCATACGTCGCCACCACCAGGTCCTTCTGACCGCGCGGCGCCGTGAAGTACGCCCGCTTCTCCTCATCCCAGAACAGCTCCACCGCCCGCTTCACCAGCGCCTCGGCCGCCTCCAGGTACTTCACGTCGAACGTGGCCTGGTACAGCGCCGTCAGCCCCGAGGCGAGGTTCCCGTAGTCCTCCAGGAACCCGTCGATGCGCGCCTGCCCCTCCTGGTACGAGCGCGAAAGCCGCGTCCCATCCCACAGCTTCGCCAGCACGAAGTCCGCCGCCGCCACCGCGAGCCGCGCCCAGTCCGGCCGCTCGAAGACCCGCGACGCCAGCGCCAGCCCGCGAATCATCAACCCGTTCCACCCCGCGAGAATCTTGTCGTCCCGCCCTGGCTTCACCCGCTGCTCGCGCGCCTCGAACAACACGCGCCGCGCCTCGACGAGCTCGCGCTCCACCTCCGCTACCGGAAGCCCCCGCTCCCGCGCCAGCGTGTCGGCGGGCACCACCACCTCCAGCACCGTGGCCCCGTGCTCGAAGTTCCCCTGCGGCGTGACGTGGAAGTGCCGCATCACCAGCGCCGAGCGCTCGGGCGACAACAGCCCGTGGAGCTCCTCCGGACGCCACACGAAGAACTTCCCCTCCTCGCCCTCGCTGTCCGCGTCCTGCGCCGCAAAGAAGCCGCCGCCCGCGTCCGTCATCTCGCGGCGCACGTACTCCACCGTCTCCTCCACCACCTTGCGCCACAGCGGACGCGACTCCACCTGCTCGGCCTCCGCGTACAGGTGCACGAGCTGCGCGTTGTCGTAGAGCATCTTCTCGAAGTGCGGCACCAACCAGCGCGCATCCACCGAGTAGCGATGGAAGCCTCCGCCCAGCTGGTCGTAGATGCCCCCCAGCGCCATGCGCTCCAGCGTGAGCAGCACCGCGTCCTTGAGCGGCGCGCCACCGCCCCGCCGCCACGCGCGCAAGAGCAGCGAGAAGTTCATCGGGTTGGGGAACTTGGGCGCGCCACCGAAGCCGCCGTGCACCGGGTCCACCTGCTGGACCATGCGCTTGCCCATCGTCACCACGTCCTCCGCGGACAGCACGCCGGGCGCCGCGTCCAGCCCATACGCGGCCAATTCCCCCAGGCCTTCGGCGAACTGCTCGGACTGCCGCAGCACCTCCTCGCGCTTGTTCGCCCACGCGTCCCGCAGCGCCATCAACAGCCGGGGGAAGCCCGGCCGGCCATAGCGGTCCTCCGGCGGGAAGTACGTGCCGCCGAAGAAGGGCTTCAGGTCCGGCGTGAGGAACACCGTCAGCGGCCACCCGCCGCCCTGCCCCATCAGCTGCACCACGCCCTGGTAGATCTGGTCCAGGTCCGGCCGCTCCTCGCGGTCGACCTTGATGTTGATGAAGCCCTCGTTCATCAGCCGCGCGGTGTCGGGCGACTCGAAGGACTCGTGGGCCATCACGTGACACCAATGGCACGCGGAGTAGCCCACCGAGAGCAGGATGGGCTTGTCCTCGGCGCGCGCGCGAGCGAGCGCCTCATCGCCCCAGGCGAACCAGTCCACCGGATTGTCGGCGTGCTGGCGCAGGTACGGCGAGGGCTCCTGGGCCAGACGGTTGGTGGAGCCGGACGACGGAGGGTGGGTGGCCATGGGGTCTCCGGGCGGGAACTGCCGGACCCAGGGCATATGGAGCCCCGCCATCCGGAGCAAGTCCCAATGGCGCGACCCTCCACTGTCGAACGCGAGCAGGGTACGCTGTCGACAAGACGTGAGCATGGTTTCCCTCGCCCCCGCCCCGCCCAACCCCGTCGGCCTCGGACTGAAGACGTGCATCGCCCTGGTGGGCGTGGCGCTCATCGTGAGGCTCATGCTGGCGTTCGGCACCGACGTCTACTTCGACACCGCCTACTACTGGCAATGGTCGCGGCGGCTCGACTGGGGCTACTACGACCACCCTCCGCTCGTCGCGTGGCTCATCGCCCTGCTCGGCATCCACGCCACCGCGCTCGTGTGCGGCGCGGGCACCATCGCCGCGGTGTGGGGCCTGGCGCGCGACGTGTACCAGAGCCGTCAGGCCGCCTGGAGCGCCGCGGCCCTGTGGAGCGTGGTGCCCGGCGGCATGGTGGCCGGCGTCTGGGCCACGCCGGACTCGCCGCTGCTCCTGTTCTGGACGCTGGCCCTGTGGGCCCTGTGGCGCGAGCGCTGGGTGTGGGCCGGCGTGGCGTCGGGGCTCGCGCTGCTCGCCAAGTTCCCGGCGGTGCTCCTGGGCGTGGCCTTCCTCATCACCGCGGTGAAGGTGCGCCGCCTGCCGAAGGGCGCGTGGGGCACGGGCGCGCTGGCGGCGCTGTGCCTCCTCCCGGTGCTGCTGTGGAACGCGCGCCATGACTGGGTGGGCATCGCGTTCCAGTTGCGTCACGGCCTCGAGGGCAAGGGCGGCTGGGGCACGCTCGGTGAGTTCATCGCGGGGCAGCTCGCCTTCGGTGGGCTGGTGATTCTGCCCCTCGCGTTCGTCTATGCGTTCAAGGGCCCGCGCGAGCAGTTCCTCCTGCGCATGGCCGCGCTCGTGCCGCTGCTGTTCTTCGGCTACGCGGCGTCGCGCGCGCGCGGCGAGGTCAACTGGACCACCATGGCCTATGTCAGCGTCTGCGTGGGCGTCGCGGGCATGCGCAGGCCCTGGCAAATCGCGGCGGCCGCCTCGGGGCTCGCGGTGGTGCTCGCGGTGACGCTGCACCTGTTCTTCCCGGTGCTGAACTTCAAACGCGATACAGCCCTGTGGCGCACCCACGGCTGGGACGTGCTCAGCCAGCTGTCCACGCCCGAGAAGCTCTTCCCGGGGATGAAGCCAGACAGCGTCGTCGCGGTGTTCGCCGGCAACTATCAGCTGGCGTCACAAATCGCACACTACGCCCGCGTCCCCGTGGGCACCGCCGGCCCCGTCCGCTTCAGCCAATATGACGTCTGGGGAGAGCCCCCCATCCCGCCTGGGAAAGATGTGCTCTGGGTGGAAGAGGATGGCCCGTTCGCTCCCGCGGCCCTCACGGACCGCTTCGAAATCATGGACGAGCACGTCGAGCTGGTTGGAACTTTCCAAGGACGTCGTCTGCATTTCTTCCGGGTGTGGTGGGTCCGCAATGCCAGACCCTGACGTGCCCGGGAGGGCATGACAACTTTCAAAGCCTCTCACCGACAACAAGGGAAACCGTTTTTGCCAACTAAACGGAGGTCCCCCATGTCGACTGTCTCCCCTGCGGGTTCGCGTCGAGTCTCCACCTCCGCCACCGCGGCCGCCACGCCCCCCACCTTGAAGAAGGGCTCCCAGGGCCCGACGGTGACGACGCTGCAGAAGAAGCTGGCCGCCGCGGGCTTCAGCCCGGGCCCCGTGGACGGCATCTTCGGGCCGAAGACGCAGGCGGCGGTGTTGTCCTTCCAGAAGGCGAAGGGCCTGGTGCAGGACGGAATCGTGGGCCCGAAGACGTGGAGCGCGCTGAACAAGACGGGCGGAGCCAGGCCGCCCGCGCAGCAGCCGGGCACGAAGGGCAGCGCGGAGACCTTCGTGCAGAAGGCGCTCGCGCAGCGCGGGGACCGCTACGTCTTCGGCGCGGAGACGAAGATGAGCGACAAGAACCCGTCGAAGTGGGACTGCTCGGAGCTGGTCGAGTGGGCGGCCCACCAGGCGGGCGTCAAGGTGCCCGACGGCACGATGAACCAGCTGCCGTACTTCAAGCAGAAGGGCACCACCATCTCCGTGGACGAGGCCCTGCGCACGCGCGGAGCGCTCCTGTACCGCCCCGGCCACGTGGCCATCAGCCTGGGCGACGGGCGCACCATCGAGGCGCGCGGCTCCGCGTACGGGGTGAACATCTTCAGCGCCCACAACCGCGGCTGGACGGCCGGTGCGCTCATCCCGGGCCTCAAGTACGGGTGAGCCGCTGACGCCCCACAGGGTGTAGAGTCCGGACGTGGCGGCGCGGGTGACGCGTCGCTCGCGCTCCCCATGGACTTCACCCTCTTCGTCGTCGGGCTCATCAAGGTGGTGCTGGGCGGCCTCGTGGCCGCGCTGGGCATCTGGCTGGCGTTGCGCGGGCTCAGCCGCATCCTCGGCTCCCGGCCGGAGGAGGAGCTGCGCCAGGGCAACGTGGCGGCGGGCCTGGTGCACGCCTCCAGCCTGGTGTCGCTGGGGCTGCTGGTGCAGCACGCGGTGCAGGCCACGTCGGACGCGGTGGACCTGGCCGTGCGCGCCCCTCACTTGCAATGGTCCATGGTGCCGGGGCTCGTCGCCGTGGCCGCGCTGCACGTGGGCCTGTCGCTCATCGTCGGCGTCACCGTGCTGGCGCTGGGCATCCTCCTGTTCGACCGGATGACGCCCGGCATCGACGAGCTGGCGGAGGTGCGCAAGGGCAACGTCGCCGCGGGGCTCATCCTCTCCGCCATCCTCCTGGTGCTCGCGCTCTTGACGGCGCCCGGGCTCCAGGCGGCCCTCAACGGGCTCATCCCCTTCCCCCAGCTCCCCGAGGGGACGCTGGTGGCGCCGGCCTGACACGGGAGGCGACGGACGAGGCCATGTCCACGAGCGCCGGACTGAAGACGGCCCTGAAGCTGCTGCTCGCCGGGTTCGCGCTGACCAGCGTGCTGTGCTGCCTGGGCGTGGGCATGGTGGGGCACCTGGTGGACACGAAGGCGCCGGCCGTGGAGCCGGGGCTGCCTCCGAGCGCGGACGTGGTGGACCTGGGCCTGGTGCTCATCCCGGCCGACACGTCGCCCTCGCGCGCGCTCACGTACGACTGGAACACGGAGGGGCTGCGGCCGCCGGGCAGCCGGCTGGGGTACGGCCTGGGTGAGCTCTTGGACGCGTGGCTGGAGGACCAGCACAAGGTGCTCGGGCGCAGGCTGCGCTACCGCTCGCTGGGCCAAGAGCGCTTCACCTACCAGCCCCCGAGCGGCTGCTCCGCGGACATGCGCTGCATCTACGAGGAGCTGATGCGCGGCAACGCGGGGCCCGTGGAGGCGCTGGGCGAGCGCTTCATGGTCACCATCCGCGAGCGCGGGCTGGACTCACAGCAGGCCGCGCGGCTCATCCTCGGCTTCGTGCAGCGCATCCAGTACGAGGTGCCCACCGATGAGCCCTTCGGCATCATCCCCCCGGCGCTGGTGCCGGCGAGGAACCGGGGGGACTGCGACTCCAAGGCGCTGCTCGCGGTGATGCTCCTGCGGCAGGTGGGAATCGAGGCGGTGATGCTCTACTCGGACCCGCTGGCCCACGCGGCGGTGGGCGTGGGCCTGCCGGGCACGGGCACCCGCCTCAGGCACGGCGGGCGCAGCTATCAATACGCCGAGGTCACCGCCGAGGGCTGGCCGCCGGGCATGATTCCGCCCAAGTACGACAAGCCCCGGCTGTGGCGGGTGATGCCGCTGGACGCCGTCACCTCCGGCTAAGTAGGTCGCCAAATGTTCCTGAGCGAATCCGAGGCGGAGCGGGAACGGGCAAGGTCCCTGCATTTGTCTCGGAACTTGTGGCGACCTACTTAGCGCGGCTCCGGCGTGGACCCGGCGAGCACGCCTCGCAGGTAGCGCTCGTAGGCCTCCTTCATCGGCAGCTCCGAGTCCACGCCCAGCCGGCGGCGCGTCGTCTGGTGCCTGGAGCCATCGCGCGGGTCCACGCCCTCCTTCACGTAGCGCTCCCAGAAGATGGCGGAGCCCCGGCGCTGCCACAAGGGCAGCTCGTTGAAGTGGATGCCGCGCTGGAAGAGCAGCTCGTTCTTGAAGGCGACCGGCTTGCCGTCCAGCTCGCGCGTGGCCTGCGCCGCGCTCAAGCCCTCCTTGCGCAAGGTCCAGTAGCACCAGCCCTGCAACGCGCACCGGCTGCCGTCCGCCTGCCGCCACGTGAAGTAGTCCAGCACCGCGCGCTCGTCCGCGCCCAGCCACACGCGCCCGTCGAACACCGCCGGCACGCCCGCCGCGTGCGTGAAGGTGGCGCTGGCGAGGCCCGCCGACAGCGACACCAGCTTCTCCACCGCGCGGTCGAACAGCGATGCGTCCGGCCGCAGCAGCACGGAGATTTCGTCGCTCTGCGTGTACGCGTACACGCCCTGGAGTTCCTCCAGCAGCGTGCTCGCGGTGCGGACCATCCACCGGTGGAAGAGCGGGTCGAAGGGCTTCTCGAAGCGCTCCTGCGTGAAGCGCGAGAAGCCCCGCCCGTCCACGCGCAGCACCGCCCAGGCGCCCGGCAGGAGGCGCAGCGCGTGGAAACACTCCCCCTGTCGCATGCGTCCGGCCAGCTCGTCAGCGTCCAGCATCCGTGTCCTCCTTCCAGTCCTCGACGATGAAGCCGCCCTCGGCGGCCCAGCGCACGTGGTACAGCGAATCGAAGCCCTCTTCGCGGCGCGGCCGGCACAGCCGCTTCACCGTGGCGTACAGCGCCACCTCCGGCACCCGCGCCCGACCCTCGCGCCGGGCGTTCCGGGCGAGGCAGTCCTCCAGGCGCGACTCGAAATAGAAGCCCACCACCCGCGCGCCCAGCCCATGCCCCAGGGCGATGAGCGGGGAGCGCTGCTCACAGTCGGGGTGCGTGTTGTCCACCACCACTGAGCGACCGGCCACCAGCGCCTCGGTGACGAGCCGACGCTGACGCGCCTCCTTGCGACGCGCGTGCGGCCACAGGTCCTTGCTCACCAGCACGTGCGTGTCCGCGAAGCGCTCGCGGAAGAAGCGGCTCTTGCCGGAGGCCTGCAACCCGATGAAGAGGATGAGTTCCATGGCGGAAGCCCTCCGGACGCGGCGCCGACAGACCGGCTGACGCTCGACCCCGCGCCGCGCATGCGCACCGCTCGCGGGATACCCACGCGCCACTCACCACGTCGCGCGGGCTTGGAGCCTCGCGTCTACCCGGATTCGCTCGCGCTGTACGCCGCTGCACAGCTCGCGCACCTTTCGCGGCGAATGTGTTGATTCGACTGGCTTTGCTCGATTAACAATTAAGTCTCGAATTAATTGATTTCAAGAGTTGTCGTAATCCGCCGTCCGGACTGAAGTCCGGAAGAGGCGGCCGCAGCACGAAGCGCAACCCGAGCAGGAGACACCCATGAAGACCTCACTCTCGTCGTATGCGTTACGTTGGCGTCGGCTCTCCGTCATGGCCCTGGGCCTGGGCATGGTGGCCCCCGTTCCGGTCCTCGCGGCCTCGAAGTCCCCCTCGCGCGTGGAGCGCGCGTCGCTGCTCCCCGCGCGGGTGGTGGACGCGGCGGCGTTGGGCTCGGCGAAGCAGGCCACGGGCCTGGTGGCGACGGCGGGCGGACGTCACGCGCTCGTCACGGGCGCGGGCCGCGTGCTGCACCGCACGGACAACACCATCCAGTCGCTGAGGACGCTGTCCGTCCCCAAGACGACGCTGCAGCTGCACGTCTGGGAGGAGACGGGCGCGGACGGCAAGCGCCAGGACTTCTTCGCCTACAGCCGCGGCGGCACGGAGCTGCTCGGGCGCGCGCAGCCCACCTCGTACCAGGTGCGACTGGCGCACGTGAGCTTCGACCCGGTGCGACAGGGCGCGCCGCTGGTGGCCGACGCGCTGGCCGCGGACACGGGGAACACGCTCTCGCTGGTGCAGCTGCAGGCCACGCCGCTGCCGGAGCTGCGCGAGGCGCTGGAGCGCGAGGGCGGCAAGGTGCTGCGCTTCCTCACGGACCACACGTACCTGGTGGAGCTGGACGCGGACGCGCGCAAGCGCGTGGCGGAGCTGCCCTTCGTGCGCTGGGTGGGGCCGTACCATCCCGAGTACCGCGTGGAGGACGTGCTGCGCGAGTCGCTGACGGGGCGCGCGGCGAAGCTGGAGCCGCAGCGCTACTCCATCATGGTGGGCGAGCGCGGAAGTGCGCGTCAGGGCGAGGTCGCAGAGACGGTGCGCAAGCTGGGCGGCACGGTGGAGCTGGTGGAGGCCGGCGGGCTGCGCGTGGAGGCCACGCTCACCCAGGACCAGCTGGAGCGGCTCGCGCGCTCCAACGCCGTCCAGTACATCGACCGGTGGGGCGGGCCGGGTGAAGTGGACATGAACAACGTGCGCGAGGTCGGCGGCGCCAACTACATCCAGACGGCCGAGGGCTTCACCGGCCAGGGCGTGCGCGGCGAAATCTTCGACACCGAGCTGCGCACGACGCACCAGGAGTGGGCGACGCCGCCGCTCATCCACAGCACGTCCAGCGCGGGCAGCGCGCACGGGACGAGCTGCTACAGCATCAACTTCGCCAGGGGCGTGGACGCCACCGCGAAGGGGCTCCTGCCGGACGGCCAGGGCATCTTCTTCCTCTACAGCCAGTCCAGTCAGTTCGGCGGCCCCAAGTCGCGCTACGACATCAACCGCGAGCTGACGGACCCGGCCGGCCCCTACCGCGCCGTGTTCCAGACCTCCAGCGTGGGCAGCACGCTGGGCACCGCGTACACCACCATCTCCGCCGAGGTGGACGACTACCTGTTCAAGCACCCCATCCTGAGCACCCAGTCGCAGAGCAACTCCGGCACGCGCAACTCGCGGCCCCAGGCGTGGGCGAAGAACATCGTGTCGGTGGGCGGCTTCTACCACTACGACAACGCCAACCGCGACGATGACCGCTGGAACGGCGGCGCGAGCATCGGCCCCGCGGCCGACGGGCGCATCAAGCCGGACCTGTCGTTCTTCTACGACGCGGTCCGCTCGGCCAACAACTCGAGCAACACGTCGTACTACAACTTCAGCGGCACCAGCGCGGCCACGCCGCAGACGGCGGGCCACTTCGGCCTCCTGTTCCAGATGTGGCACGAGGGGGTGTGGGCGGGCTTCGGCGGCGGCGCGGACGTGTTCGACAGCCGCCCGCAGATGGCCACCGCGAAGGCGCTGATGATCAACCTGGCGCACCGCTACAACTGGAACGTCACCGGCAACAACGCGGACCTGACGCGCGTGCGCCAGGGCTGGGGGACCGCGGACCTGAAGCGGCTGCATGACCGCTCCGGCTCCACCAGCATCATCAACGAGACGGACACCCTGCTGCCCCTGGGCGTCAACGAGTACAAGGTCTCCGTGACGGGCACCGAGAAGGAGTTCAACGTCACGCTCGTCTACACGGACCCGGCCGGCACGGTGGGCGCGGCCCAGGCGCGCATCAATGACCTGTCGCTGCGCGTGACGTCGCCCTCGGGCATCGTCTACTGGGGCAACAACGGCCTGTCCGCGGGCAACGTCTCCACGGCGGGCGGCGTGTCCAACAAGGTCGACACCGTCGAGAACGTCTTCCTCGTCTCGCCCGAGGCGGGCAGCTGGAAGGTGGAGGTGCTGGGCGACGAAATCGTCCAGGACGCCGACCTCTCCACGCGCGTCATCGACGCGAAGTACGCGCTGGTGGTGAGCGGCGGCCTCATCGTCCCGTAGCGCCTTCGCGCCGGGACCGGGAAGCGGGCCTCGGCTCGCGTGCCCGAACACCTCGTCCGTGAGCGCATGGCTCACGGGACACCACCGGGGTCGGCCCGTCGGCCCCGGTGGTGCATCGCCCCCCCGAGGCGCCCTCCCGCCTCGCGCGGATGGACCGAGGTCGCCCCCACATTGACGAGCGGCGCACCCGAAGCGCCTCGAGTCCGGCGGCGTGCCTCGGACGTCCGCATCCATCGTTCACGGAGCGCCGCCAGCGGCCGTCCTTCGCGTCCTCGCCGCGCGAAAGTCCGCTGGCCTGGCCTCGGCGCTGACCATCGCGACGTGCACGGGAACACCGCTCCGCCCTCCGGGCGACACGGGCCCACCCAAGACACTGGCCGCCCGGTTCGCCCGCGTGGCATGACTCGGCGCCATGGCCCGTGACGTCTCCTTCTTCGACCAGCTCGGCTCCCTCCTCGCCAAGGAGCGCGAGGCCGAGAAAGCCCGCCTGGCCACCCTCGCCCAGGGCCTGTCCCTCCACGAGCGCGAGGAGCAGGGCCTGTCCGTCCTCGACCTGGAGACGGTGGAGGAGGCGGTCGGCCTGGGAGGCCGCGTCCTGTTGACGCTCGCCCGCGCCGACCGCGCGCGCCTGCCCGCCCGGCTCCACAACGGAGACCTGGTCGCCGTGCTCCCCCGCCGCGCCGAGGTGAGCGAGCCCGCGCGCGCCCTCGTCTCCCGCGCCAGCGCCACGCGCCTGCAGCTCGCCTTCGACCGCTCCCCGCCGCCCTACGTCCACGAGGGCCTCCTGCGCCTGGACGTCGTCCCCAACGACATCACCTACGAGCGCATGCGCGCGGGCCTGCAGCGCGTGAAGGCCATGGACAAGGGCCTGGAGCGCCGCAAGCGCGAGGTCCTGCTGGGCAACGAGCCCCCGCGCTCCGACACCCCCAGGGACTTCGAGCCGAGCCGCCCCCTCAACCCCGAGCAGCTCGACGCCGTGAAGCGCGCGCTCGCCGCCGAGGACTTCTTCCTGGTCCACGGCCCCCCGGGCACCGGCAAGTCCACCGTGCTCGCAGAGGTCGCCGCCCAGGCCGTGGCCAAAGGCCAGCGCCTCTTGTGCACCGCCGCCAGCAACGCCGCCGTGGACCACCTGTTGGACCTGTGCCTCGCCAAGGGCCTGCGCGCCATCCGCGTGGGCCACCCCGCCCGCGTCGCGGCCCGACTCCAGGAGCACACCCTGGACATCGTCGTGGAGGAGCACCCCGACCGCGTCATCTCCCGAGACCTCTTCGACGAGGCGTTCTCCCTGCTCGGCTACGCGCGGCGCCAGCGCACCCAGGGCCGCAGCCGCGAGCGCTTCTCCAACGCCCGCGCCTCCACCACGGAAGCCAAGGCCATGCTCGACGAGGCCCGCGCGCTGGAGAAGAAGGCCGTGCGCTCCGTGCTCGCCAACGCGGACGTCGTCTGCGTCACGCTCGCGAGCCTGGAGTCCAGCGTGCTCGCCGGCGAGAAGTTCGACCTGGCCCTGCTCGACGAGGCCACCCAGGCCACCGAGCCGCTCGCGCTGCTGGGCTTCCTGCGCGCCCCCATCGTCATCCTCGCCGGAGACCCGCAGCAGCTGCCGCCCACCGTGCTCTCACAAGAAGCCGCGCGCGCGGGCCTGGCGGTGAGCCTCTTCGAGCGCCTGCTCGAGGACCATGGCGACGGCGTCAAGCGCATGCTGCGCGAGCAGTACCGGATGAACGTGCGCATCATGGACTTCCCCTCGCGCGAGATGTACGCGGGCCAGCTGCGCGCGCACCCCTCCGTCGCGGACCACACGCTCCAGGACGTGCTGCCCCCGGGCACCGAGGTCGACGCCCCGCCCGTCCTCTTCCTCGACACCGCCGGCAAGGGCTTCGACGAGGAGGTCGAGCCCACCACCCACAGCCTCTTCAACACCGGCGAGGCGGACCTCATCGAGGCCCGCGTACGCGCGCTGCTCGGCCACGGCCTGGCCCAGCGCGAGCTCGCCGTGATTACGCCCTACAGCGCCCAGGCCCACCGCCTGCGCGAGCGGCTGGAGCCCTTCGCCCCCGACGTGGAGGTCGACACCGTGGACGCCTTCCAGGGCCGCGAGAAGGACGCCATCCTCGTCTCCCTCACCCGCTCCAACAGCGAGGGCCAGGTGGGCTTCCTCAACGACTTGCGCCGCATGAACGTCGCCCTCACCCGCGCCCGCCGCCACCTCTTCGTCGTGGGCGACTCCGCCACCCTCAGCGGCCACCCCTTCTACGCCCGCTTCATCGAAGGGACTCAAACGAGCGCCGGCTACCGCTCCGCCTGGGAGTGGCCCGACGCCCCCTGAGCGCAATGCCTCACATCGGCAGGTCCACGCCGACCCAGCCCTGGGGTACTACGCAAGGACTGTCGGGGTCAGCCTCCAAAAATTGTCGCAACGGCGAACCAAATTTGTCACCTCCACCCACCTGTGCGGGGGAGCGCACCCGGATATCAGGTATTTGGCTCAAGCCCCGTTGTCGGGCATGAGACATGCTTACCGCCGTGGCGGGGAGGAACCGCCACATGTCTCAACGTCCGAACGTGACGAAGGAAAACGACGTCTGGGTTCTCCGTATCGAAAAGGAGAACGGCAAGGTGCAGGAGTACCGGTGCGCCACGGAGAACCAGGCCCGGCAGCTGGCCATGGTGATGTCCAAGCCGGACACGGGTGGGCCGCCGCGTCCGCCGTCGCCGGTCCGCTAGGCAGACCATGAGATAAGGCACGGGTCAGGAGCCGCCCGTGTCCCTCTCTCTCGAATCCCGCTTCGTCGACGCCCAGGGCCTGCGCCTGCACGTGCGCGTGCGTCCAGGCGCCCCCGCCCGACCCGCCGTCCTGTTCCTCCACGGCTGGCTGGACCACTCCCACAGCTTCGACGCCGTGCTCGAGCACGTGCCCGCCGACTGGCGCGTGGCGCTGCTCGACTTCCGAGGCATGGGCCAGAGCGCCCACGCCCCGCCCGAGGCGAACTACCAGGCGGGAGACCACCTCCTGGACGTGGAGGCCGCGCTGGACGGGCTGGGCTTCGAGCAGGCCCACCTGGTCGGCCACTCGCTCGGCGGCATCATCGCGCTGACGTACGCCGCGGTGCGGCCCGAGCGCGTGCTGGACGTGGCGCTCATCGAGAGCCTGGGCCCCACCGGCGGCCCGCCCGAGTACGCGGTGGAGCGGCTGCGCGCCTTCATGAACGACGCGCGCCGGCCGCCGAACTCCAAGCCCTATCCGGACGTGGCGGCCGCCGCCGCGCGCTTGAGGGAGAACAACCCCACCCTGCCCCCGGCCGCCGCCTTGCACCTGGCCCGGCACGGCACCCGGCCCCATGAGAAAGGAGGCGTGGTCTTCACGTTTGATCCACGACACCGCCGGAGGTTCGCGCACGGACACGACGAGGCGCAGTGGCTGGCGCTGCAGGAGCAGGTGCGCTGCCCGGTGCTCCTCGTCCGGGGCCAGGACGGGCTGTGGCCGGACGCGGCGAAGCTGGACCGGCGGCTCGCGGCGCTGCGTACACTTTCGGGCCCTCCGCTCGTGCTCCCGGGTGGGCATCACGTCCACATGGAGCGTGCCCAGGATGTCGCCCGCGCGCTCGCGGACTTCATCCGCTGAAGGGCTGTCACCCGGTCAGAACGCCCGGAAAACTCTTTCCCAGCCGTGGGCAAGTCGGTTCCACCCCAGGCTCCTTACCGCCACTGCGCATCCCAACCCCTTGAATTCAGGACAGCGTCCTCGTCCTTTCGGTTGGTATGCGATTTGGATTACCGCGCCTCGGCGGATCACGCACCGGACCCATCCGGGGGCGTGTGGGGAGAAGGGTGAGGGAGCGGACAATGGGGATGGGGTTGAGGGGGCGAGTCCTCGCGTTGGCGGTGCTCGTCACCACCACGATGGCGTGTCACGAGGGGAATGAAACCCGCTCGGTGCAGGCCACCGCGGTGGTGGACATGGACGTGCTCGACTTCGGCGAGGTGCCGGTGGGCGAGTGGCGGGAGCGCGAAGTGCGCATCCGCAATGTCGGCTATGTGCCCTTCTTCGCCATCGAGGCACTGGCCATCATCGGCAACCCCTCATACGAGGTGGAGCTGACGGACGGTGGCGGCCGGGTGATGCCCGGTGAGTCGCACCTGGTGAAGGTGCGCTTCCATCCGCTGGCCGAGGGCGTGACGGAGGAGACGGTGTTCGTCTCCACGGACGCCAACCAGGGCGCGCAGGCGCAGGTGCGCGTCACCGGCCTGGGCACGCCGACGCAGATTGGCCTGTTCCCGCCGGTGCTCGACTACGAGACGCTGGAGGTGGACAGCGAGCGCAAGCTGACGGTCACCATCAACAACCCGGTGGACCTGCCGCTGACGCTCGCGGTGCGCGGCGACTGGCCGGACCCCTTCACGCCCGACACGATTACCATTCCGCCCAACTCCACCGTGGAGGTGGGCACGCAGTACCTGCCGCGCGCGCTGGGCAGCATGGACGCGAGGCTGGAGGTCCGCTCGTGCGAGGCGTGCACGCCGTCGGTGGTGGAGCTCAAGGGCAACTCGGTGGCGAGCGCCTTCGTCTTCGACCCCGCGCCCGTGCCGTTCGACCTGATTCCGGTGCACGAGCGCACCAAGTCGTTCACCCGCGCGCGCAACATCACCTGGCGGCCGGTGACGATTTCGCAGCTCATCACCAGCGACCACGCCTTCGTGCCGCTCTCCAAGCCGGAGGGCTCCACGGTGGCGCCGGGCGAGGTGGTGGAGCTGCCCATGGAGTTCGCGGCGCGCTTCTCCGGCCCCAACGTGGGTGACCTCAAGGTGCAGTACGCGTCCGACAAGCCGCGCCAGTCGGAGGTCATCCTGGACGCGCGAGGCGGCCGGCCCACGCTGGCGGTGACGCCCGTGGCGCTGGACTTCGGCGAGCTGCCGGTGGGCGGCAAGGTGGAGCAGGTCATCCGCATCACCAACGCGGGCACCAACGGCTCGCTGCGCTTCATGGGCGTGGCGTCCGACGGAGACAGCAACCAGTTCAACGTGGACGTGCCCACGCGCGGCACGCAGCGGCTGCCGTGGGCGTCGGGCGCGTGGCCCACGCTGGAGTCGGGCGGGCTGGAGATTGCCCCGGGCAACGACGCCCTGGAGCTGAAGGTCTACTTCGAGCCGACGGTGGAGGGCAGCTTCCGGGCCCGGCTGCGCGTGCGCTCGGATGACCTGTTCAACGCGGAGCGCGAAATCATCCTCACCGGTCGCTCGCGCACCAGCGGCCCGTGCGTGTACGAGCTGTCGCCGCAGCCGATGATGGACTTCGGCAACGTGGTGCCGGGCCGCGGCGCGGTGCTGGGCTTCCGCTTCAAGAACCCCGGCCGGGCCGAGTGCGCGGTGAAGGACGTGCACCTGTCCAACGACGCGGGCGGCGCGTTCTTCATGCCGGGCGGCCGGCTGACGGGCGGCGTGGTGCTCTACGACACGGCCTTCAGCGCCATGGTGGCCTTCCGGCCGCAGACGGAGGGCGAGTACACGGGTGAGCTCAAGCTCACGGTGAACAACCCCGCGGCGCCCACGGTGACGCTGCCGCTCAAGGGGGTGTCGCGCCAGAGCTGCCTGGTGGCCACGCCGTCCTACGTGGACTTCGGCCCCATCCGCTACGACTGCGCCGCGGCGCCTCGCAAGACGTACATCTCCAACCGGTGCAGCGAGCCGCTCACGGTGACGGGCGCGGACATCGGCCAGGGGACGAGCACGCAGTTCTCGCTGCTGACGCCCATCCCCCAGCCGCGCACGCTGCAGGCGGGCGAGGGCTTCGAGCTGGAGGTGGACTACTCGCGCACCGTGCTGGGCCAGCACTACTCGCCCCTGTACCTGCGCACCGCGACGGACCCGACGCCCTTCCTGGTGCCGCTGCTCGGCGAGACCAACCACGAGGGCATCCAGGTGGACCGCTACACGCAGGGCACCGACAGCCAGCTGGACGTGCTCTTCGTGGTCTCTAACACGACGACCATGGACCCGTACCAGGAGCGCCTGAAGGCGGCGATTCCGGGCTGGCTCGACTACGCGCGGCAGCAGAACGTGGACGTGCGCATGGGCGTCACCAGCACGGGCCTGGTGCAGCGCGGGCCGCAGTGCGGCGGCGGGGCCAACGGCGGCGAGGCCGGGCGCCTGTTCCCGGTGGACGGCAACCGGGCGCGCGTGCTGTCCAGCTCCAGCCCCAACGCGGCGGCGGGCCTGCAGGCGAACATCGACGTGGGCCTGTGCCACAACCTGGTGCAGGGCCTGGAGACGATGCGGCAGGCCCTGTCGGCGCCCCTGTCCGAGCAGACGGATGACCCGCGCACCCCGCAGCCCAACGACGGCAACTGGGGCTTCACGCGGCCGGCGGCGCGCATGGCGGTGGTGGTGCTGGCGGACGAGGACGACAACTCGGGCTTCGCGCCGGACAGCTACATCCAGTTCCTCCAGACGCTGAAGGGCACGGGCATGTCGCACCGCAGCCAGCTGTACGCGCTGGTGCCCACCGACAACCGCTGCACCACGGCGGGCAGCGACGCGGACCGCTTCGTGGAGGTGGCGCGCGGCACGGGTGGCCGGGCGGAGTCCATCTGCGAGGGCAACTACCGGCCGCTGCTCGACTCGGTCATCCAGCGCGCTGGCGATTTGCAGGCGGACTTCCCGCTGACGACCACGCCCACGGGCCAGGCGGAGATGTCCGTGTACGTGCAGGGCCAGCAGGTGCCGGAGAGCCAGTGGTCGTACGACGGGGCGACCAACTCCATCGTCTTCGGCGGCGCGGCGGTGCCTCGTCCCGGGCAGGCGGTGGAGGTGCGCTACCGCAGCGTGTGCAAGGCGCCGCCTACCTCGAGCCCCTGAGTGCGGGGGGCCCCACGTCCTCCGGGAGGTGGGGCCTTTGGTGTGGCGGGGAAATGACGCGCCGCGGGCTTCCGCATGTGGCCCCGGCGCGGCTATCGTGGCGTCGACGTGGAGACATTCGGCCGCTACGAGCTGCTCCGGAAGATCGCCATCGGCGGCATGGGCGCCGTCTATCTGGCCCGGCAGAAGGGGCCGGTGGGCTTCCAGAAGCTGCTGGTGGTGAAGCGGCTGCTGCCCCACCTGTCCGAGGACGATGAGTTCATCGAGATGTTCCTGGACGAGGGGCGCATCGCCGCGCACCTGAACCACCCGAACATCGCGCAGATCTACGACCTGGGCGATGTGGACGGGCAGTACTTCATCGCCATGGAGTACGTGCACGGCGAGGCGGTGGGGCCGCTGGGACTCAGGGCACAGCAGCGCAAGCTGACGATTCCCCTGGGGCTCAAGTGCCGCATCATCGCGGACGCGGCGGCGGGGCTGGATGCGGCGCACAACGCGCGCAGCCCGTCGGGGCGCAAGCTGGCGTTGATCCACCGGGACGTGTCGCCGCAGAACGTGCTCGTCGGCTACAACGGCGGGGTCAAGCTCATCGACTTCGGGGTGGCCAAGGCGTCGGGGAAGTTCTCCCAGACGGTGGTGGGCACCATCAAGGGCAAGCACGCGTACATGTCCCCGGAGCAGGCGCGGGGCGAGCCGTTGGACCACCGCTCCGACATCTTCGGACTGGGGACGGTGTTCTACGAGCTGCTGACGCACCAGCGGCTGTTCAAGCGCGACACGGAGATCGCCACGCTCAAGGCGGTGGTGGGGACCAAGATTGTCCCTCCGTCCGAGGTGATGCCGGACATCCCGAAGGCGTTGGACGCCATCGTGCTCAAGGCGCTGGCGCGCAAGCGCGAGGAGCGCTTCGCGTCGGCGGGCGAGGTGCAGCTCGCGCTGGATGAGTTCCTGGTGCAGCAGAAGCTGCACGCGACGCCCGCGCACCTCGCGGCGTTCATGCAGGACACGTATTCGGAGGAGCTGGAGGAGGAGCGGCTCGCGGCCGAGCCCACCGTCATCCACTACGACCCGAGGCTCGCGGCCCGTCAGCAGGCGGCCGCGGCGGCCGCGGCGGCGGGTGACACGGCGGGCTCCGGGCAGCGGCCCACGGCGCGTCCGACGCCCGCGGGGACGCCGGCGCGCAAGCCTGGAGGCTCCTCGGCCTCGGCGCCAGCGATGGTGAAGGACCCGGGCGGTGTGTCCGCGTCGTCCACCTCGCCCATGGCGCCCGCCCGGCGCGCGCCCACGGGGTCCTCCGCGGCTGCGGTGCCGGTGGCCGGACGAAGCGGGACGAGTGGTGGCTCGGCGGCGCCCACGCGAAGCGGTGGCTCGACCTCGTCCGCCGCGCCGATGCCCGCCAAGGGAGGCACCGGCTCCGGCAAGGCGCCCTCACCGCCTCCGGGCAGGACAGCGGGCTCGGCGCCCAAGCGCGTGCCCACGCGGACTCCCGAGCCTCCCGAGGAACCCGAGGAGCCGTAGCCCCGGCACCCTCGCGTTCGGCTCGACCTCAGTCGACATAGAACTCGGTGTGGAGGTCGTGGACGCGGCCGTCACGGAAACACACCAGACGCATGCGGTAGTGAGTATCCCCAGGTGAGTGGGAGTAGCTCCAATACACTTCATCCAGGTCGACATCCCGAGGCGTCCACGTCTTCAGCGGCCCGCCCACGAGCCGCTCGACCTCGGCCTCGGTCATCCCCCGGCGAATCCGCCAGAACTTGAAGGCCGAATAGCCGGGCGCGAAGACGGTGTCCTCCCTGAAGGCGAGCGAGGCCAGCTCCCCCAGGTATCCGTCGAGCGGACGGAACACGTAGAGACACAGCAACGCACTGGCCACGACCGCGAGGACGCGGGCCCACCTCGAGGTGCTCGCAGTCCGAGGTGCTGGTGTTTGCATCACATCCCCTGCCCCGCGTCGGAACGACCTCCCACGCCCCCCCGGGACACCGCGACCTCGTGTCCCGGAGGCGCGGCGGCTCACTTGCTGCGGCCGTCGTACTGGAACGTCTTCACCGTGTTCAGGTCGACGCCGTCCAGGCAGCGCACGTTGATGGCCGCCATCTCGGAGCCGTCCGGGCCCTTGCCGCGCGCGAAGGAGCGCACGCCGCACTTCGAGCAGAACAGGTGGTGGATGATGTTCTGGTTGAACTGGTAGTCCGTCAGGACGCTCTCGCCCGAGCGCAGCGTGAACTGCGACACCGGCGTGAAGCTCAGCATCGTCCCCGTCTTCTGACAGATGGAACAGTTGCACTGGATGGCCGGCTGGGACAGGTCCAGCTTCACCTCGTAGCGCACCTGCCCGCAGTGACAGCCGCCCTCGTAGCTCTTGAGCTCGCTCATGCGCGGCATCCTGCATGCGCTCGCACGGACGTCCACGCGAAAACGCGCGCCGCGTCGCGGCATGCGGCCCACCCCACGCCAGGCGCTACAGGCTCGCGAGCGCCACGCGGTACAGCGCGCGGTAGCCCATGCGCGGCGCGGGCTCGAAGCGCTCCGCGTTGAAGATGTCCTTGAGCAGCGCCACGCCTTCGGGCGACGACTGCAGGCCCTGCAGCGTCGTCTCCAGCGCCGTCACCAGCTGCGGCTGCAGCCCCATGGCCACCGGCACGCCGTCGTTGGGCGCCTCGTCCGTGTACGCGATGAGCTCGAAGCGGCGCCCCGCGCCCGCCCCCAGCACATCCTCCACGCCCGTCGTGTACGTCAGCCCCGTGGAGGCCGGCGGACAGAACACGCTCGTCACGTCCGCCTTGCCGTCCAGCACCGACTCCAGCGCGCCCCGGTACGAGCCCGTGAAGTGCTGCGCGAAGAAGGCCCGCGCCGGCTCCAGGCCCTGCGCCTTCAGGTACGCGGTGGGGAGCAGGAACCCCGCCACCGAATCCCGGTCCACCCACGCCGCCGTGGCGCCCTTGAGCCGGTCCACCGACAGCCCCGCCCCCGCCCGACACACCAGCGCCGAGCGGTAGGACGACATGCCCCGGCGCACCCCGCGCACCACCACCCGCACCCCCATGGCCTCCATCCGCGCGCACACGAAGGGAGGCGCCCACGCCGCGTCCGCGCGCCCGGAGAGCAGGTCCTTGGCGAGCGTCTCATAGCTGGACGCGACGCTCACCTCCACCAGCTTGCCCATGGCCCGCTGGAGGAAGGCCGCCAGCCGGTCCGCGCGCTCCCGCGCCGTTTCACTGCCCAATGACGGCGGCAGTCCGAAGCGGAACGAGTGTCGGGTCGCGGAAGGGACTTGAAGGGTCATGACCGCCCCCTGATTACCCCTCCCTGCCCAGTCGCGCCACTTCGTCGTCGGCCAGACCGAACGTCGCCTGGAGCAGGTCCAGGATTCGCTGCTCCGGCAGGCTGGGCTCCCCACCCGCGTGGGCAATCTTCGTGGCCAGCCGGAAGGCCTTCAGCCGCTGGGTGTGCGTCGTCAGGCCGTGGGCCAGCACCTGGAGCCGCTGGGGCAGCCCCTCCGCGGACAGGGCCGACACCGCCTCGCTCACGAAGCTCTGCGCGCGCTCCGGGCTGACGTTCTCGAACAGGGGGTCCGCCGCGAAGCTCTCCACCAGCGCCCGGGCCTCGGCCTCCTTCAGCCGCCCGTCCGCCGCGCTCACCAGCACCATCACCTCCGCGAACAGCCGCTCCAGCGGCTCGCCCAGCGCCTCCGCCAGGCTGCCGCCGTTCTCGATGACGTCGATGATCTGCGCCACCTCGTCCTCGGAGATGCCCAGCGCGGCCTGGAACGTCTTCAAGAGCCCCAGCTCCGTGCGCGTGGCCCGCTGGTCCGCCAGCGCCACCGCCGCCGCCAGCCCGAAGGCCAGCATCCGGTTCTTGTGGTCCGGCAGCCGCCGCCGCAACGACGCCAGCACGTCCTCCAAATCCCGCGCCTCCGACAGCCGGGCCGCGCTGGACTCCACCAGCGCGTTGAGCTCCTCCGGACGCGTGCCCTCGAACTCCGGCCGCTCCAGCACGCGGCTGAGCAACGTCTGCATCTCCCGCTGAGAGACACGGCCGTCCGCCATCGCCGCCAGCAACATCACCTCCACCAGCGCGGCGTTGCGTTCCTTGCGCGCGCTCACTGCCTGCTCTCGAGCCATGGGCTGGCTCCCCCTTGCGTGTCCTGCGTGTCTTGAGTGGGCGCCCCCGACTCGGCCCCGCCGGCGTTGAGCGGGTCCGGGTTGAGCGTCCGGTCCATCAGGTGCGACGGCCGCACGTTGGCCATCGCGTTCAGCACGCTCTGACGGACGTTGGGAATCTCCTTGCCCAGCTCCTCCATCAGCTTCTGCATCCGCTTGCGCTGCAGGTTCTCCTGCGTGCCGCACAAGTCGCACGGGATGATGGGGAAGGCCTTCAGCTCCGCGAACCTCGCGATGTCCTTCTCCGGCGCGTAGCACAGCGGCCGGATGACCACGTTGCGCCCGTCGTCGCTCTTGAGCAGCGGCGGCATCGCCTTGATGGAGCCGGCGAAGAACAGGTTCAGCAGGAGCGTGTGGATGAGGTCGTCGCGGTGGTGGCCCAGGGCAATCTTGTTGTACCCGAGCTCCACCGCCGCCGTGTAGAGGATGCCCCGGCGCATGCGCGAGCAGACCGCGCACTGCGTCTTCCCCGGCGGGGTCTTCTCCAGGACGATGCTGTACGTGTCCTCCTTGAGGAGCTTGTACGCGTAGCCCTCTCGCTGGAAGTACTCCTCCAGGACGTGGCCGGGGAATCCCGGGTGTCCTTGGTCCAGGTTCACCGCGAGCAGGTCGAACTTCACCGGCGCGCGGCGCTGCAGCTCCCGGAGCAGGTAGAGCATGGTGTAGGAGTCCTTGCCCCCGGACACACCCACCATGATGCGGTCCCCGTCCTCGATGAGGCGGTGGTCCGCGATGGCTCGGCCCATGTGGCCAAGCAGACTCTTCTCCAGGCGCTGGACGTCATTCATCGGCGTGGCCATCCTAGCGGCGGCCCGGGAAAAAACACGTCATTCAGGCGGTCCGGTCCGCTAGCCTGCTCAGCTCGATGCCTACCTACCCGCAGGGTGACGTGGACGTGGTGGATGCCGCAGGGGCCCAAAGCGCCCTCCAGAAGCTGGAGGCGGCGCGTGAGCTGGCCGTGGACCTGGAGGCCGACTCCATGCACGCCTTCCGCGCCCGGCTGTGCTTCCTCCAGGTGGCCACGGACCTGGACGTCTTCCTCTTCGACACGCTCCAGCCCGACGTGGAGGCCCGGCTGCTCGCCCCGCTGCTGGCCGACCCGGAGCGCACCAAGTACTTCCACGCGGCGCAGGGCGACCTGCAGTTCCTCGCGGAGGCGGGCGTGCGCGTGCGGGGCCTGTTCGACACGCACCGCGCCGCGACGCTGCTGGGCTGGCCCAAGGTGGGCCTGGCGGACGTGGCCCGCGAGAAGCTGGGCGTGGAGCTGCCCAAGGAGCACCAGCAGTCGGACTTCTCTCTGCGCCCGCTGCCCCCGGGCATGCATACCTACATCGCCAACGACGTGCGCTACCTGTGCGAATTGGGCCGGCAGGTGCGGCAGGCGTGCATCGACGCGGACATCCTGGAAGAGGTGACGCTCGACTGCGAGCGGCTGTGTGACGAGGCCGTCGCCCGGCCCGACGTGGGCGCGGACTTCAAGCCCAAGCTGCCGCGCACCGGGCTGTCCCCCGCGCAGTTCACCCTGGCGAACGCGATTGCGCACGCGCTGCACAAGAAGCGGCTGGAGTGGGCGGAGCAGGAGAACGTGCCCATGGGGCGCATGCTCTCCAACATGGCGCTGGCGGACATCGCCACGCGGCTGCCCTCCACGCCCAAGGACCTGGCGCGCGCGGCCGGCGTGCGGGGCGTCTTCGTGCGGGCCCATGGCGACGAGGTGCTCGCCATCGTCCGCGAGCAGCGCGAGAAGTCGCAGAAGGGCGAGCTGGCGCCGGAGCGCGAGAACAAGGGCCCCAAGGACTCCAACCGCCGCAAGCGCGAGGACGCGCTCAAGGCGTTCCGCGTGGAGAAGGCCACCGAGCGCAAGGTGACGCCGAGCGTGGTGCTCACCAACCCGCTGATGGATGCGCTGCTCAGCCAGCCGCCCACGAACCTGGAGGAGCTCGCCCGGGTGCCCTACCTCGGCGAGAAGCGGCTGAAGCTGTACGGCCCCGCCCTCATCGAGCTGCTCGCCGCCTTCCCCGTGCAGGGCGGCTGACGCACCGCGCGTTCGCTCCGAGGGGCGCGTCACCCGCGACCCCCATCGAGGCGCTACCGTCCCTGTCGCGGCGGTGATGGAATGGACACCATCACGCGTCGCATGTGTCGGACGGGACGGAGCTCCTCGATGCGGTTGGGACACCTTGGCGCCATCCTCGGACTCTGGCTGACGCTCCTCCACGTGGGGTGCCTGGGGCGCTCACGCGACGCGGCGCCCACGCCGATGCCTCGCCCTCGCGTCGTGCCCGCGCCCGTGGAGACGCCCCAAGCGCTCGTGCCACCCGGGCTGCGCCTGGAGGCCGGCGTGCGTCCCACGCGGCAGTCGGTGACGCTGGAGCTGGACCCGCGTCAGGAGACGTTCCGCGGCGAGGTGGACGTGGAGCTGTCCCTGTCGGAGCCCACGCGCGTGCTCTGGCTGCACGGCACCGAGCTGGCGCTGCGGCGCGCGCACGTCCAGACGGCGGACTCGCGCGTGCCGGTGGAGGCGATGCCGGTGGGCGAGGACCTGCTCGCCTTCGTCGCCCAGGCGCCGCTTCCGTCGGGCACCGTCACGCTGCACGTCGAGTACTCGGGCCGCGCGTACGACAAGGAGGACAGCGGCGTCTTCCGTGAAGAGGAGGAGGGCCGCTGGTACGCGATGACGCAGTTCCAGCCGCTGTACGCGCGGCGCGCCTTCCCCTGCTTCGACGAGCCCGGCTTCAAGATTCCCTGGTCGCTCACCCTGCGCGTGCGCGCGAAGGACGCCGCCTTCTCCAACATGCCCGTGCGTGCCGAGGAGCCAGGGGCCGAGGGCTGGAAGACGGTGCGCTTCCAGACGACGCCGCCCTTGCCCACGTACCTGGTGGCCTTCGCGGTGGGGCCCTTCGACGCGGTGGACGCGGGCACGGCGGGCGAGGCGAAGGTGCCGGTGCGCATGCTGGTGCCCCGTGGGCGGGGAGCGGAGGCCGCGTACGCCGCGTCCGTGACCGCGCCGCTGCTCGCCCATCTGGAGGAGTGGTTCGGCTCGCCCTATCCGTACTCGAAGCTGGATGTGCTCGCGGTGCCGGGGCTCGTGGGCGGCGCCATGGAGCACCCGGGCCTCATCACCTTCGGCGCGCCGCTGATGCTCCGCACGCCGGAGACGGACACGCTGTGGCGACAGCGCGGCTTCGCCGAGACGCAGGCGCACGAGCTGGCGCACCAGTGGTTCGGCAACCTGGTCACGCCCGCGTGGTGGGACGACCTGTGGCTCAACGAGTCCTTCGCGGACTGGCTCGCCTTCAAGATGGTGAAGCGCTGGCAGCCCGGGTGGCGCGCGGACGTGCGCCGCGTGGAGGCGCGCGGGCAGGCGATGCAGGAGGACTGGCTCGTCACCGCGCGCAGCATCCGCCAGCCGATTGAGTCACCCGGCGACATCCACGGCGCGTTCGACGGCATCACCTACGGCAAGGGCGCCGCGGTGCTCGCGATGTTCGAGTCGTGGGTGGGACAGGACGCGTTCCAGCGCGGCGTGCGGCACTACCTGCGCGCCCACGCGCGCGGCACCGCCACCACGGAGGACTTCTTCCACGCGCTGTCGCTCGAGGCCGGGCAGGACGTGGCGCCCGCGTTCTCCACCTTCCTGGACCAGCCCGGCGTGCCCCTGGTGGCGATGACGCTCCAGTGCTCCAAGGACGGCGCGCCCCGGCTCGCGCTGGAGCAGAAGCGCTACCTGCCCCTCGGCGCGAAGGACACCTCCGGGACGCGGGATTGGCGTGTGCCGCTGTGCGTGCGCTACGCGGTGGGCCAGAAGGAGGGCCGCGCATGCACGGTGCTCACCGGCGCCCGTGACACCCTGGCGCTGCCCGAGGCGAAGGGCTGCCCGGACTGGGTGCACCCCAACGCGGACGCGCGCGGCTACTACCACGCGCTCCTGCGGGGGGACGGGCTGGAGAAGCTCGCGCGACGCGGCGGCGCGCGCCTCACCGTCCCCGAGCGGCTGGTGCTGATGGCGGACGCGCGGGCGCTCGTCGGCAGCGGCGAGCTGGACGTCGGCCAGGCGCTCACGCTGGTGGCGCGGCTGGGCGAGGGCGACGCGGAGCTGGTCAGCAGCGCGGCGGAGGTGGTGGACAGCGTGCATCGGGACCTGGTGCCGGACTCGCTGCGCTCGCACCGGGCGCGCTTCGTGCGCGGGCTCTTCGGCGGACGCGCGCGCGCGGTGGGCTTCGTGTCGCGCCCCGGGGAGAGTGAAGAGACGCGGCTGATGCGCCCTTCCCTGCTCTCGATGGCGACGACCGAGGGCGAGGACCCGAGGCTGCGCGCCGAGGCGCGACGACTCACGCTGCGCTGGCTCCAGGACCGGAGCACGCTCGCGCCCGAGGACCGGGCCACCGTCCTCAACGCGGCCGCCGCGGCGGGTGACGCCGAGCTGCACGAGCGCCTGCGCGCGGCCGCGCGCACCGCCACCGACGAGGAGCGCCGGCTGCTGCTCGCCACGCTCGGCGGCTTCCGCGACGTGACGCTCGCGAAGAAGAGCCTGGAGCTGCTGCTGGACGCGAAGGTGGACACGCGCGAGGCGCTGGCCATCCTCTTCGGGCTCCTGTCGGAGGCGCCCACGCGCGAGGTGGCCTTCACCTTCCTGCACGAGCACTTCGACGCCCTGCGCGAGCGGCTGCCCCGCGACCTCACCACGTGGCTGCTCGGCGGCGGCGGGTTCTTCTGCGACGCCGCGCACCGCGACGAGGTGGCCCGGGTGTTCGGCCCGCGCGCCCGCGACGTCGAGGGCGGCGAGCGCGTGCTGGCCCAGTCGCTGGAGCGCGTGGACCAGTGCATCGCGCAGCGCGAGGCCCTGCGCCCCGGCCTCACGCGCTTCCTCGCGCGCTACTGACGTCAGCGCTTGCGCGCGAGCATCATCCCGTCACGCACCGTCAGCAGCACCGGCTCCACGCGCGCGTCCGCCACGACCTTCGCGTTGAAGGCCACCATCGCGTGGTCCGACTCCGACTCCGGGCTGAGCACGCGCCCGGACCACAGCACGTTGTCCGCGACCAGGAGCCCGCCCGGACGCACCAGCGGCACCGCCGCGTCCCAATAGGCGCCGTAGTTCCCCTTGTCCGCGTCGATGAAGACGAGGTCGAAAGGACCCCGCAGCGTCTTCAGGGTTTCCAGGGCAGGCCCGAGTCGAAGCTGGATTTTCCGACCCTGCGGACTCCTGGCGAAGAAGGCGCGCGCGATTTCCGCCGTCTCGGGATTGATGTCGCAGGTGATGAGCTCACCGTCGCCCGGGAGCCCCTCCGCCATCATCAGAGCGGAGTATCCCGTGAAGGTCCCGATTTCCAGGACGCGCCTCGCACTCGTGAGGGAGACGAGCATTTTCAGGAAGGCGCCCTCGACGGGGCCCACCTGCATTCCGGGAGAGGTCGTGCGCGACTGGGTGATGTCCTTGAGTTCCTCGAACAGTGGCGCGGGTGCCGCGGTGTGCGCGCGGGCGTACTCCTCGATTTCATTCGGGACGAGCGTGAGCTTCGGCATGGTGAACGTTTAACATCGGGCATCCCATGGCCCACTTCCAGTTGCTCCGCCGCTCGGCGTGCATACCCTGGTGGGCGCAACGGAGGTGCCTGCGATGACGGGAGCGAGACTGGGCGGTGCTCGCGCGGACGTGTCGCGCTGCATCGATGCGAGCCTCCAGTGTCAGGCGTCGTGCGAGGCGGGCATGGCGCGCCTGCTGGCCCAGGGCCAGACGCTGAGCAGCGCCTCCGTGCGCGCGCTGCGGCAGTGCGCGGAGCTGTGCGAGCTCAACGTGCGCGCGCTGCGCAAGGAGAGCCGGCTGGCGCGGCACACCACCAACCTGTGCTTCGAGCTGAGCAACCAGGTGGCCCGCGCGGCCTGGCTGGACGCGGATGACGCCAGCTCGTACTCACTCGCCCGGGACGCGCTGCGGCTGGCCCGCTCGTGCCGCCCGCTGCTGTTCTCGTTCTGAGCCGCCGGGACGCTCGCCCCGTCACATCCTCGTGACCCGGGCCCGCGCGAGACATGCCGGGATACATCCGGCCGAGCCCGCGCTACCATCGTTCCGAGATGAATTGCATCTACAACTCGACCATCAACTTCCTGTTCGCCCTCGGGCTGGTGTTCTCCGCCCTCCCCGCGCGTGGCCAGACCGCCGCCGCGCCCCCGGTATCCGCCGAGCGGCTGGTGGGCACCTGGGGCGCTGAGCGGGTCCTCGGTCCCCAGGTCCGGGGTGAATTGACGCTGACGCGCGAGGCAGACACGTGGCGCGCGCGCATCGCCGGCTTCGAGGCTCCGGCGCGCGTGGAGGGCACCCAGGTCTCCGTCGTCCTGCCGGGCGGACAGGGCGAGCTGCGCGCCACGCGCTCGAAGGACGGCAAGCGCATCCGGGGCCACTGGATTCAGCCGCGAGTCCAGATGAGCGGCATGAAGTTCGCCTCGCCGGTGGAGCTGCGTGCGCTGCGCGCGGACGTGTGGCGTGGACAGGTGGCGCCGCTGGAGGACCGGTTCTCGCTGTACCTGGTGGTGCGCAAGGAGACCGACGGCACCGTGACCGCCTTCCTGCGCAACCCCGAGCGCAACGTGGGCAACCGGGTGCTGTTCCGCGTGAGCGTCGAGGGCAACACCGTGCGACTGACGCCGACGAAGGGCGGGGCCACGTACCAGGGGACGTTCGACGCGGACTCGGAGCGGCTGTCGCTGCACTACCCGCCCTTCGAGACGACGTTCGACTTCACGCGGCGGGAGCGCTCGCAGGCGGTGGGCCTGTACGCGCGCACGCCCGCGCCGGGCCCCTACGTCTACCGGCCCCCTGTCGCCGAGGATGACGGCTGGAAGACGGCGTCACTCGCGGACGTGGGCATGGACGCGCAGCCGCTGCGTGAGCTGGTGCAGCAGATTCTCGACCAGGAGCCGAGCCCGGAGTCGGCGCCGGCCATCCAGGGCCTGCTGGTGGCTCGACGGGGGAGGCTGGTGGTCGAGGAGTACTTCCAGGGCTTCGACAAGGAGCGTCCGCATGACCTGCGCTCGGCGGCGAAGACCTACGCCTCCGTGCTGGTGGGCATCGCGCTGGACCAGGGCGCGCCCTTCACCGTCGACACGCCCGTCCTCTCGCTGCTCCCCGAGTACCAGGGCAAGGTGGCGCACCTGGATGAGCGCAAGCGCAGGCTCGACGTGGCGCACCTGATGTCGATGTCCACGGGGCTCGCGTGTGATGACGATGACGCGGAGTCACCGGGCAACGAGGACCGGCTCGAGGACTCCGTCCCGGATTGGTACAAGTACACGTTGGATTTGCCCATGGTGTCCGAGCCGGGGGCGAAGGGCGTGTACTGCTCGGCGAACATCAACCTGGTGGGCGGCGTGCTGCGCAACACCACGAAGCGGTGGATTCCGGAGTTCTTCACCGAGCACCTCGCCGCGCCGCTCCAGATGCGCGACTACCACCTGGACCTGATGCCGGACGGCGAGCAGTACCTGGGCGGCGGCATCTACATGCGCCCGCGCGACGCGCTGAAGCTCGGGCAGCTGTACCTCTCGGGAGGAACGTGGAACGGCCGGCGCGTGGTGAGCAAGCGCTGGGTGGAGCAGTCCATCGCGAAGCACGCGACGATGAACGAGAAGCAGACCTACGGCTACACGTGGTGGCGCCATGAGCTGAAGGTCGGCGAGCGCGTGTTCTCCGAGTACGAGGCCTGCGGCAACGGCGGCCAGCTCGTGATGGTCGTCCCCGAGCTGGACCTCGTCGTGATGTTCACCGCGGGCAACTACAACCACGTCGCGCTCTGGCGGAAGTTCCGCGAGGAGCTCCTGCCCAAGTTCATCATGGCCGCGGTGCGCTCCGGGAAGTGAGCGCGCCTCGACTCAGAGCGTGATGCTGTAGAGCGCGCCGTACTTCGAGCGCAGGTGCGTGAGGAAGTCCGCGTCGGTGAGCCCCTGCCCCGTCACCACGCGCATCCGCTCCTCCGCGGGCAAACGGAAGCCATGCTGGTGCACGCGGTCGCGCAGCCAGTCGCGCAGGGGCAGCATCTTCCCCTGGCGAAGCTGCGCGTCCAGGTCCGGCAGCTCCCGCCCCGCGACGCGGTAGAGCGACGCCGCGTAGAGGTTGCCCAGCGAGTACGTGGGGAAGTACCCCAGCTCGCCCCAGGCCCAGTGGATGTCCTGGAGCACGCCCTGCGTGTCATCAGGCGGCGTGACCCCCAGATAGCGCTCCATGCGCTCGTTCCACGCCGCGGGCACGTCGTCCAACGGGAGCGCGTCGCGAAAGAGCAACAGCTCCAGCTCGTAGCGCACGGCGATGTGCAGGTTGTACGTCACCTCGTCGGACTCGATGCGGATGAGCGACGGCCGCACCTCGTTGACCGCCGCGAGGAAGTCCTCCAGGTCCACGCCCTTCAGCGCCTCCGGGAAGCTGTCACGCAGCAGCGGGAAGTAGTGCTCCCAGAACGGCCGGCCCCGGCCCACCTGGTTCTCCCACAGCCGCGACTGCGACTCGTGCAGCCCCATCGAGGGAGACGCCGCCAGCGGCGTGCGGTGCAGCTCCGGCGCGAAGCCCTGCTCGAACAGCCCGTGCCCCGCTTCATGGATGGTGCTGAAGATGGCCGACAGCGGATTCGACTCGTCCACGTGCGTGGTGAGCCGCACGTCGAGCGCATGCGTGCCCCCGGTGAACGGGTGGATGCTCAAGTCCTGCCGCCCCGCCTCCAGGTCGAAGCCGATGTCCTCGAGCAGCTTCAACGTGAAGCGCCACTGCGCGTCCTTGTCGAAGCGGCGCCCGTCGAACACGGGCCGAGGACGCTTCCCCGTCCCCGTGAGCTTCCCCACCATGGGCACCAGCTGCTCGCGCAGCGCCGTGAGCACCGGCGTCAGTCGGGAGACCCTCATGCCCGGCTCGTACCCCTCCAGCAGGGCGTCGTAACGCTCACCGTCATGTCCGTAGGCGTCCGCCTGCTCGCGGCGCAGCGACAACAGCCGCTGGAGCGCGGGCTGGAACCGGGCGAAGCGGCGCTCCTTGCGGGCCTCCCTCCAGGCATGGAGCCCATGGCTCTGGGCCTCGGCCAGGGCACGCACCAGGGCGGCGGGCACGCGCACCTCGCGCTCCCGTTCCCGCTGGAGCACGGCCACCATGGCCTGCTCGTCCCCGGTCAGCCCAGGGTCCACGGAGGCCTTGGAGAGGGCCTCTCCCAGCCTCGGGTCCACCAGGCGCTCGTGGAGGAGCCCCTGGAGGGTGGAGAGCTGCTGGGCGCGGGCCGGACCCGCCTTGGGGGGCAGGTACGTCTCCTGGTCCCACGTGGCGAGGCCGATGAGCCCCTGGAGGTCCTTCAGCTCCTGCATCCGGGAGAGCAGCCAGGTATCCATGGGGACTCTATAGCGCGCCTCACCCCGGACTTCCGCCCCGGAGGACACAAGGGTATGAGGGCCCGGCAATGGCCAATGTCCTCCAGTTCTTCATGACCCCCGACGACGAGCTCGCCTTCTTCCGCTACCTGGAGCGCTTCGTGCTGGAGGTGTACCCCCGCCGCGTCCCGGAGGACTGGGTGACGTTCCGCGCCCACCAGGACCACATGGACCGGCTGCCCCAGGAGGACCTGTACCTGGTGGCCAGCGAGATTGGCCCCGCCATCGTCGACAAGGTGAAGCGCGGCCCGGACAAGGGCAGCTGGCGCGTGGACGAGGTGCGCTCCCCCGTCATCTTCATGGAGCGCTGCCGCACCAACGAGGAGGGCGAGCTGGTCTCCGGCAAGCTCTGGGCGGAGCTGGACATCACCGCGCAGACGGGCCGCAAGAACGCGGCGCCGGACCGCTTCCGGGGCCTGTTCCTCGAAATCGAGGAGCACGTGAAGAAGACGTACCGCCGGGGCCAGCCGAAGGACTTCTTCGTCGGCCCCAAGGCGGCCCGCCTCTACAAGGAGGGCCTGGTCCTTCGCGACTCCCAGTTCCGCGGCGGCACGGTCAACGTCTACAAGTAGCCGCCCGCCGCGCGGGGAGCCTCAGCTCCCCGTGTTGAGCGCCAGCGCCTTGCGCAGCTGCGGGGCCTCGTTGAGGAACTTCAGGTCCGGGTGCTTGTCCTCGGCGTGCTGGAGCGCCCAGTCGTCGCGGAAGAGGACCAGCGGCAGCCCGTCGCGGTCCTGCACCGTCTGACGGTTGCCCTCCCAGTCGAAGGACTTGGGGTCGAAGTTGGGCCCCACCACCCAGCGCGCGTGGCTGAAGGGCAGCCGGTCCAGGGCGATCTTCGCCCCGTACTCGTGCTCCAGCCGGTACTGGAGGACCTCGAACTGGAGCGCGCCGACCACGCCGACAATCGGGTCCTTCATGCCCATGGCCAGCTGCTGGAAGATTTGCACCGTGCCCTCTTCCGACAGCTGCTCCAGGCCCTTCTCCATCTGCTTGCGACGCAGCGGGTCCTTGGAGCGCACCACGGCGAAGTACTCGGGGCTGAAGCGCGGCACGCCCTCGAACTCCACATCCGTGCCCTCGGCGAGCGTGTCGCCGATGCGGTACTGCCCCGGGTCGAACAGGCCGATGACGTCCCCGGGCCAGGCGTCCTCAATCGCGGTGCGCTCGGCGGCCATGAACTGGCTGGGCTTGGCCAGGCGCACCTCCTTGCCCAGGCGCGAGTGGTACGCGTTCATGCCCTTGACGTAGCGGCCGCTCACCACGCGCATGAAGGCGATGCGGTCGCGGTGCGCGGGGTCCATGTTCGCCTGAATCTTGAAGACGAAGCCCGCGAACCTGGGGTTGTTCGGCTCGCGCGGGCCGTTCGTCGTCGGGCGCGAGGTGGGCGCGGGCGCCAGGTCCAGGAACGCGTCGAGGAACGGGCGCACGCCGAAGTTCGTCATCGCGCTGCCGAAGAACATGGGCGTCAACTGCCCCGCGTCGCTCTTCTCGCGGGTGAACTCGTCCCCGCCGATGTCGAGCAGCTCGATGTCCTCGTGCAGCTTCGCCAGCTCCGCCTCGGTGAGCACCGTCTTGATTTCATCCGAGTCGATGGAGACCGAGCGCTCGGCGACCTCCGACTCGCCGTGGGAGCCCTCCGCGGAGAAGACGTGGACCACGCGGGCCTGCCGGTCGTAGACGCCGCGGAACTCCGGCCCCATGCCGATGGGCCAGTTCATCGGGTACGAGCGGATGCCGAGCACCTGCTCCAGCTCGTTCATCAGCTCGAGCGGCTCGCGGCCGTAGCGGTCCAGCTTGTTGACGAAGGTGAAGATGGGGATGCCGCGCATGCGGCAGACCTTGAAGAGCTTCTTGGTCTGCGGCTCGACGCCCTTGGCGGCGTCGATGAGCATCACCGCCGAGTCCGCCGCGGCCAGCGTGCGGTAGGTGTCCTCGGAGAAGTCCTGGTGGCCCGGGGTGTCCAGCAGGTTGACCGCGTGGTCCCGGTAGGAGAACTGGAGGACGGACGAGGTGACGGAGATGCCGCGCTCCTTCTCCAGCTCCATCCAGTCGCTGGTGGCGTGGCGCCTCGCGCGCTTGGCCTTGACGCTGCCGGCCAGGTGGATGGCGCCGCCGTAGAGCAAGAGCTTCTCGGTGAGCGTGGTCTTGCCCGCGTCGGGGTGGGAGATGATCGCGAAGGTGCGCCGCCGGGCGACCTCCCTGTCGAGCTCGTTCGTCATGACCCGAGGCCAACTACCACGGGCCGTGTTTCCTTGCAGCCAGCAAGGAGCCCCTGGCGGTCCGCCCGACGCCCGTGGGAGGGTCCGCCCACCCTTTCTCGCCCCTGGAGGCGGCCATGCAGCGGACCCACCACTCGACAGGTACTCCCTGGGAGCCCCGCGTGGGCTACTCGCGCGCGGTGCGCGTGGGCCCCTTCGTCTCCGTCTCCGGCACCACCGCCACGGACGCCCAGGGCCAGGTGGTGGGCCCCGGGGACGCCTACCTCCAGGCCACGCAGACCCTGCGCAACATCGAGGCCGCGCTGAAGGCCGTGGGCGCCAGCCTGAAGGACGTGGTGCGCACGCGCATGTACGTCACGGACATCTCGCGCTGGGAGGAGGTGGGCCGCGCCCACGGGGAGTTCTTCGCCGCCATCCGCCCCGCCACGTCGATGGTGGAGGTGAGCAAGCTCATCGACCCGGCGATGCTGGTGGAGATTGAAGCGGACGCCATCGTGGCGGACGCGCCGGCTCCGACGCCCTGAGGAGCGGGCGCTCCCCTGCCCGCCCGGTGTCCCAGGTCGGGGTGGCCGCCTGGGACGCGACGCTCCAAGTTGGAGGGAGCCATGGGCGTCGAATGGAAGGACAACATCAGCCTCGCGGACGCGCTGGAGCGCGTGGCGGACCTGCTCGAGCAGCAGGACGCCATGCCCTTCCGGGTATCGGCCTACCGCAAGGCGGCGGCGACGGTGGGGAAGTGGCCGGACTCCGTGGCGGAGCTGCTCGCGTCCAAGGGCGAGGCGGGGCTCAGGGAGCTGCCCGGGGTGGGCAAGAGCATCGCGGCCTCCATCGCGGAGCTGGTGCGCACCGGGCACCTGGGGCTGTTGCAGCGCCTGGAGGACGAGTCCTCTCCCGAGCAGCTGCTCGCCAGCGTGCCGGGCATCGGGCCGGAGCTCGCGCGGCGCATCCATGAGGAGCTGGGGGTGCGCTCGCTCGAGGAGCTGGAGCAGGCGGCGCACGACGGACACCTGGAGGCGGTGGAGGGCTTCGGTCCTCGTCGCGGGCAGCAGGTGCGCGACCTGCTGGCGGCGCGGCTGGGCCGCAACCGGCGCGGGCTGGCGCGCAAGCAGGAGCAACGGGAGGAAGGCGGTCCCCAGCCGGACGTCGGGCTGCTGCTCCAGGTGGACGAGGAGTACCGCCGGCGCGCGGAGGCCGGCGAGCTGCGCACCATCGCGCCCCGGCGCTTCAACCCCACGGGCGAGGCGTGGCTGCCGGTGCTGCGGCGCAAAGTGGACGGGTGGAGCGTGCGCGCGCTGTTCTCCAACACGGCGCTCGCGCACCAGCAGGACGCGACGCGCGAGTGGGTGGTGCTCTACTTCGACAAGGACGGCGACGAGGGCCAGTGCACCGTCGTCACCGCGCACGGCGGGCCGCTGGATGGACGGCGCGTCGTGCGGGGCCGCGAGGTGGAGTGTCTGGCCTACTACGGCGTGGAGTCCGAGGAGACGGAGGCGCCGCCTCCCGGCGCGTGAGCGCGGCCCTCCACGCCACGTCCCGCCCGCGGCATCCCGCACGCGCGGGACATGACACCGCGTCTCAGGGCGCCGGGAAGTAGAGCTCCACGGTGGAGACCGCGCCGCTCGAGCCCAGCCCGCCGGTGACGAGCAACCGGTCCGAGCCCGCCAGGCGCGACACCGCCGCGCTCGACAGCGGATTGGACAGCGCGCCCGCGGAGGTCCACAGGCCCGTGGCCGGGTCATACACCTCGGAGGTGGGCAACAGCCCCGTGGCGGCGCCCGCGTCCCCGCCCATGACCAGCACCCGGCCCGACGGCAGCACCGACGCCATCGCCCCGTAGCGGCTGCTCGACATGGGCGCCACCGGCATCCACAGGCCCAGCGCGGGCTCGTAGATTTCGGCCGAGGCCAACGCGCCCCCCTGCCCCCAGCCGCCCGCCACCAGCACCCGGCCTCCCGGCAGCGACACCGCGACGTGGCCATAGCGCGTGCCCGACATGGAGCCCGCGGGAGACCACACCCCGGTGTTCATGTCGTAGAGCTCCGCGGTGGCCGTGTCCCCCGTGGGCGTGGTGCCACCGGCCACCAGCACGTGTCCCGACAACAACATCGTGGCGGTGTGGTTGATGCGCTTCACGCTCATCGAGCCCGTGGCGCGCCAGGTGCCCGATGGCGGGTCATACAGCTCCGCCGTGGCCTGGATGCTGCTGAAGCTCGACGAAGACCGCCCTCCCGTCACCAGCACCTGCCCGGAGAGCAGCAACGTCGCGGTGTGCCGCGAGCGCGTCCCCGCGAGCGCGCCGGTGGTGCTCCAGAGGCCGGTGTCCGGGTTGTACACCTCGGCGGAGGACAGGTAGGACGACCCGGAGGCCTGACCTCCCGCCACCAGCACCCTGCCCGAGGGCAGCACCGTCCCGGTGTGCAGGAAGCGCGGGGTGACGAGGCTGCCCGTCGCCGTCCACGTGGCTTGGGCCTCGTCATACAGCTCCGCGCCGCCCAGGCCCGCGCCGCCCATCGTGCCGCCCGCCACCAGCACCTTGCCCGACCCCAGGAGCGACGCCGTGTGCTGATAGCGCGTCGTCGCCATGCTCGTGGTGAGGCGCCACGGCGGCGTGGGCACCGAGTACCGCTCGGCCGTGGCGGAGCGCTGCACGCTGTCGGGGCTTCCGCCCGTGACGAGCACGTCGCCCTGGACCAGCAACGTCGCCGTGTGGCCCAGCCTGCTCGTGCTCATGGACGCCACCTGCGTCCAGCGCCCCTGCGCCGGGTCATACAGCAGCGCCGTCTCCAGGTAGGGCTCGTTGCCGTCCGAGCCTCCGGTGACGAGCACCTCACCCGAGTGCAGGAGCGTGGCCGTGTGCTGCGCGCGCTCCGCCGGCAAGGCCTGCGTGACGGGGCTCCAGCTCCCCATGCCCGGGTCGAACACCTCCACGCCGCGCGTCGCGGTGAACTCGTCCACGAAACCGCCCACCACCAGCACCTTGCCGGACAACAGCAGCGTCGCCGTGTGGCCCGCGCGCGCCACGAGCAGACTCGCCGCGACGCTCCACGTCCCGGTGGACGGCTCGTACAGCTCCGCGTCGCGCAGGAACGCGCCCCGAGGCCCCTGTCGTCCGCCGACCACCAGCACCCGCCCGTTGGGCAGCAGCGTCGCCGTGTGGCCCACGCGCGGCCTGCGCAGCGCCCCCGTCTGGGACCACGTGCCCGTGGCCGAGTCATAGAGCTGCGCGCTCGCGAGCCCCGCGCCCGCGCCGTTCTCCCCGCCCACCACCAGCACCTTGCCGTTGCCGAGCAACGTCGCCGTGTGGCCCGAGCGCAGCGAGTCCAGGCTACCCGTCGGCGCCCACGAGCCCAGGGACGGCTCATACAGCTCCGCGGTGCCCGTGGCCGAGGCCGCCGAGTCGCCCCCCACCACCAGCACCTTGCCGTTGCCGAGCAACGTCGCCGTGTGCCGCCGCCGCGCCGCGTTCAGCGTGCCGCCCGTGAGCCAGCGCGCGCCCGCCACGTCATACAGCTCCGCGCTCGTGGAGGACTGCCCCCCCACCACCAGCACGTTGCCGGAGCGCAGCACCGTCGCCGTGTGGTCCACCCGCTGCAACGTCATGCTCGCCGTCAACGACCAGCCCAGCTCCGGCACGGGCGCGGCGGTCAGCCCCGCACCCGCCCCCCTGGCTTCCGACGGCTCTGCAAATTCTTCGTGTGAGCATCCCGTGAGGACAAGCGCCGTCACCAGCGCGGCCAGGCGGCCGAGCCTGATACATCGTTTCATGGAGGGAGGTCCTTTCCCGAGGGGGATGTGGGGCCCGATGGCCCGCACAGGGCGGCGCTTAACCCAATCCCTGGGAGCGAGGCCAATCCAGCCTCTGAAAAAACACGTCCCACCCCTGCGACAGGTGGGGTTGATACACCCCACCGCCGAGTCGACAAGCGCTCGTCGGCCCGGCGAAACCGGGCGAGATGAAAGGGATTAGCTGCTGGCCGAGGTGTAATGGCCGATGGAGCGAATCCAGACGCGCCGCGCCACCCACGCGAAGAGCGCCGAGCCCGCCACCGCGCCAACGAGGGACACCGTCGGCAGCCGGCCCAACATGGCTTCGGCCGGGAAGGTGGTCATCAGGGCGAGGGGAATCACGTAGGTGAAGACGAGCGTCAACGCGCCGCGCGCCACGCCCTTGAACACCGACGAGGGCCACCGCGCGAAGTCGAAGATGGACGAGAAGAGGAAGGTGAGGTTGTCCACCCGGACGACGAAGAACGCGGCGCTCACCGTCAATATCCACAGCGAGTACAACAGCAGCGTGCTGGTGCCCAGCAGCAGCACGGACGCGAGGAGCCCCAGGGGTGACGGCCCGCGGCCCAGCAGCATGAAGGCGTAGACGAACAGGCCCAGGCCGGTGAGTACGTTGAAGGCGCGCCACGGCAGGAAGCGCTGCGTCGACACGAGGAACTGCGCGTCCGCGGGCTTGAGCAGCACGAAGTCCAGCGTGCCCTTGCGGATGTGCTCCACCACGCCCGTGAGGCTGGGGTTGATGGCCCCCTCGAGCACGCCTTGCAGCAGGGTGAACCAGCCCACCACGAGCAGCGACTCGCCGAAGGTCCACCCCTCCACCGCCGGCCGTCGCCCGTAGACGACGAACAGCGGCGCCAGCGCGGTGAAGACCCAGCACAGGGACGTGAAGCCCTCGGTGAGGAAGTCCGCCCGGTACTGGAGCGCCTGGAGCCCGGAGGCCTTGAGCTGTACGCCGAGCAGTCGCAGATAACGCCGCACCATGCCCCTACCCTCCGAACGCCGCGAAGCGCTTCACGCCCTGCTTCCAGAGCGTCACCGCCAGGACGCCCATCCCCAGCACCCACGCCCACTGCCGCGCGAGCAGCCCCAGCGCCGTGGGCACATCATGCGCGCTCGTCATCAGCTCCACCGGCAGGCCCATCTGGTAGCGGAACGGCAGCCAGTCGATGAGCGTGCGCAGCCCCTCGGGCAGCAGCTCCACCGGGTACATGTAGCCGGAGCAGACGAAGAAGAGGACCATCCAGACCTCCATCATCTTCTGGCTGCTGTCCATGAAGAGGCTCAGCGCGCCGATGGCCACGTTGGCCAGGAACGTGATCGCCCAGCCGCCCAGCACCGCGATGATGAACAGGGCCCAGCCCCACGCGTGCTGGGGCACCGCCTTGTCGGCGCCCACCAGCGCCACGCTCACCAGCACCACCGGCACCGCGACCACGACGCGCATGGGGAAGCCCGCGACGTTCTCCGACGCGTAGGCCCACAGGGGCGACACGGGACGCAACAGGCGCATGGCCAGCGTGCCCTGCTTCACCTCCCAGTTGATGAGCCACGCGGCCCAGGCGCTGGTGAGCTGGCGCACCGCGAAGGTGGCCAGGAAGTAGCTGACGAAGTCGACCTGGCCGTAGTTGCCCACGGGCGCGTCCTTGGACACCGCCATCCACAGCACCATGTTGACCAGCGGCATGGTGGTGGACAGCACCCAGACGAACATCTCCGCGCGGTAGGCAATCGACTCGGCGAAGCCCACGCGCAGCATGGTGGGCAGGGCGCGCAGCACGCCTCGGGCGCTCACGCCGGCACCACCTGGGCCGTCGACTCACGGCGCGCCTTGTTCTCCGCGAACAGCTCGCTCATGACCTCCTCGAGCGGCGCGTTCTCCACCGTGAGGTCCGTCACCGGCAGGCCCGACAGGGCGCGGGAGATGGTGGCGTTGACCGCGTCCTGGCGCACCTGGAGCACCGCCATCCCCGCCTCGTGCGTCACCAGCTTGCCCAAAGGCTCCAGCCGGCCCGCCTCCACCTGCTCGGACAGGCGCAGCACCACGCGCTTCTCCGGGCGCACGCGCTGCACCAGCGCGTCCAGGCTGCCGTCGTAGGAGAGCAGCCCCTTGTCGATGACGATGACGCGCGGACACAGGGCGGCCACGTCGTCCATGTAGTGGCTGGTGAGGATGAGCGTGGCGCCGTACTTCTCGTTGTAGTCCTTGATGAAGGTCCGCATGGTGGCCTGCATGGACACGTCCAGGCCGATGGTGGGCTCGTCCAGGAACAGCACGCGGGGGCGGTGGATGAGGGCCGCGGCCAGCTCGCACTTCATGCGCTCGCCCAGGGACAACTGCCGGGTGGGCTTGCCGATGAGGTCGCCAATCTCCAGGAGGCCCACCAGCTCGTCCAACGTCTGCTTGTATTGGGCCGCGGGCACGTCGTAGATGGCGCGGTTGAGCTCGAAGGTCTCCGCCGGTGGTAGGTCCCACAGGAGCTGCTGCTTCTGCCCCATGACGAGCATGATTTTCTTGAGGAACGCCTCCTCGCGCAGGCGCGGCACGTGGCCGTCGACGCGGACCTCGCCCTCGGACGGGTGCAAGAGGCCGGAGAGGACCTTGAGCGTGGTCGTCTTCCCGGCGCCGTTGGGGCCCAGGAAGCCCACGCGCTCGCCGGGGCGGATGTCGAAGGAGATGCCATCCACGGCCTTCACGGAGGTGTAGGTGCGGTGGAAGAGCGAGCGGAGGGCCGCCTTGAGGCCAGGCGGGCGCTTGTGGACTTTGTAGTGCTTGCGCAGCCCTTGGACGGAGATCATGTGCGACAAGGGTTTAACGCGGACGCCCCCGGGTGGCGACCGTGGAGTTGAGCAAGTGGCGCGGTGACAACGGGTTGACACGGGCCGCTGCCGGGAGCGGCCCCTCGGTCGAAGGCTTGGCGGGATGAGCAACGCATACAGCAAGGACCTGGAGCGGTGGATGCCGCGGCTCATCGCCGTGTGGCGCCAGTCGCGCGGCCGGGGGGACGGGCCGGAGACGAAGCTGACGCCGCAGGAGGTCAAGGAGGTGGGCGCCGGCGTGCGGCAGCTGTCCATGGGCCTGACGCGGGAGCGGCAGCTCGCGGGCGCGCGCTACATGGACGACCCGAAACTCCTGGGCGCCTATCTCCTCTTCTACTGGCCGGTGTCCTACGCGCAGGCCCGGCAGGTGTTGGGAGAGCTGCCGAACCGGCCCCGGCAGGTGCTGGACCTGGGCAGTGGCCCGGGGCCGGTGGCCTTCGCGGCGATGGACTCGGGAGCCAAGGAGGTGACGGCGGCGGACCGCAGCAAGCCGGCGCTGAACCTGGCGCGCGCGCTGGCGACGGAGGCCGGCGAGGCGCTGGCCACGCGCGAGTGGGACCCGACGAAGAAGGCCGCGGCGCTGCCGGAGGGACAGTTCGACCTCATCACGATGGGGCACGTCATCAACGAGCTGTACGGCACGGGCGACGCGGCGACGAACCCGCGCGCGGCGCTGCTGGAGGCGGTGCTGGCGAAGGTGAAGAAGGGCGGCAGCCTGCTGGTGATGGAGCCGGCGCTGCGCGAGACGAGCCGGGGCCTGTTGCACGTGCGCGACGCGCTGGTGGCGCGAGGCTACGCGGTGCGCGCGCCGTGCATGTACCGGGGGCCGTGTCCGGCGCTGGTGAAGGAGACCGACTGGTGCCACGCGGAGCGGCCGTGGCCGATGCCTCGCGTCGTGGAGGAGCTGGCCAGAGCGGCGAGCCTGCACAAGGAAGCGCTGAAGATGAGCTACCTGATGCTGGCGCCCAAGGGCGAGGAGTGGCCCCAGACGCCGCCGGGAAGGCTGTTCCGCATCGTCTCCGAGCCGCTGGAGGGCAAGGGGCGCCACCGCTACATCGGCTGCGGGCCCGAGGGCCGCGTGGGCCTGGCGATGCAGGAGCGCCACCGCAACGAGAAGAACGAGCGCTTCCTCCAGTTGCACCGGGGTGACGTCATCGCGGTGACGGAGACGGAGCCCAAGGGCGACGGCCTGGCGCTCGGGGAGACATCGGAGGTGCGGATGGTGGCGCCCGCGGGCAAGGGCGTGCCTCCCCCGCCTCCGAAGGAGGACGCGCCTTCGAGCCCGGGAACCAGCCCGAGCCCCGGCGCGCCCTCCTGAGACGTCCACGTGCCCCTCGGGGACCGACACGCCCCGCGAGCACGTCGACGTCGGCTTCACGCTGACGCGCCCCGGAGTCGCCTCTGGGGCACGTCGAAGGGGTTCAGCCTCCGGTGGGAGGCACTGACCTCCCCTCTCGAGCACTCACGCCGCTCGCGCGTCGTCATGCCCGCGAGGGATGGCCGCCTGCGCGGTCGCGGTGCTACGGACGGGCCTGCGCGTAGGCGCCGGTGAGCACGTCGAGCATGTGGCGGAAGGACTTCACCTGGTCCTTGGCGACGGTGAGCGCGCCCTGGGCGAGGACGGTGGCCTGGACGCGGACCAGGGTGGTGAGGTGGGTCGACGTGTCCTGCGCATTCTTCCGAGGGGGGTTCATCAGGGAAGCGATGTTCATGGAACGCTCCGGGGTGTGGAGTTGCGCGCAGCATCCACCACCCCCGCAAACACCACGTCGCACGCGGGCAACTTCGCCGTCACATCGCGCCTGGCGTGCCCCGGAGCCTGGGGGCTGTGCCCTGCCTGACAGTCTCCACGCCGAGCGAGAGGACACGCGAACACCCGCGCATGCGGGCCGGGGGCGTGGCGTCGCGGGAGCCGCGCGCATCCGCTAGCGTTCGGGCTCTCTCGCAGTCCCGGAAGGCGCATGTCCGTCCCGTCCCGGTCGTCGCGGACGCTGTACCCGCCCGTGGAGCCCTACCGCATGGGCCGCCTGCGGGTGTCCCCGCTCCACGAGCTGTACTTCGAGGAGAGCGGCAACCCCCAGGGCAAGCCCGTGGTGTTCGTCCATGGGGGCCCGGGTGGCGGCACGGACGCGCGGCAGCGGCGCTTCTTCGACCCGGCCGCGTACCGCATCATCCTGTTCGACCAGCGGGGCTGTGGCCGCAGCACGCCGCACGCGAGCCTCGAGGAGAACACTACGTGGGACCTGGTGGCGGACCTGGAGCGGCTGCGCGAGCACCTGGGCGTCGAGCGGTGGATGCTCTTCGGGGGCTCGTGGGGCAGCACTTTGTCGCTCGCCTATGCGCAGGCGCATCCGGAGCGCGTCACGGAGCTGGTGCTGCGAGGCATCTTCCTGTTGCGCAAGCAGGAGCTGGACTGGTTCTACCAGCGGGGCGCGAGCGCGCTGTTCCCGGAGGCCTGGGAGGAGTATCTCGCGCCCATTCCCATCGAGGAGCGGCAGGACTTGCTGGGCGCGTACCACCGCCGCCTGACGAGCGCGGACATGGCGGTCCGGCTGGAGGCCGCGCGGGCGTGGAGCGTGTGGGAGGCGCACACCAGCTACCTGCATCCCAACCCGGAGCTGGTGGCGCGAAACAGCACGGGGGACTTCGCGTTGGCGTTCGCGCGCATCGAGTGCCACTACTTCTTCCATCGCGGGTTCCTGCGCTCGGACACGCAGCTGCTGGAGGACGTGCCGCGCATCCGTCACATCCCGGCGGTCATCGTGCAGGGGCGATACGACGTGGTGTGTCCGCCGGAGAGCGCGTGGGCGCTGCATCGCGCGTGGCCGGAGGCGCGGTTCGTGATGGTGCCGGACGCGGGGCACTCGGCGAACGAGCCGGGGACGACGGCGGCGCTGCTGGAGGCCACGGACCGCTTCCGTCCAGGGTGAGGGGGCGCCGCGTGCTTTCGCTCGGCCCGGGGAGTCCCTAAGGTGGTGGGGACGGGTCAGTCCTCGGGAGACGAGCACATGTCAGCAGAGAAGGCCGCGCGAAGCTGGGTGGAGGAGAGTGCGTTGAGGGCCGCGGGGGCCGCCGCGCTGCCCATCCCGGTGCCGGGCGCGCACACGGCGCTCACGTCCGCCATCGAGGCGTACATGATTTATCACGTGGCGGGCATCTACGGAGAGAAGCTCAGCCTGGGTGAGTCGCTCGGGATGATTCCCACGTTGGGCGCGGGCATCGTGGCGCGCAAGGCGGCCAGCTCCATCGTGGGTGAGACGGTGGGCTGGATTCCGGTCGCCGGCTGGTTGCTGAAGGGCGCGGCCAGCGGCGGCACCGCGTTCGCGATGGGCGTGGCGGCGGTGACGTACTTCGAGAAGAAGTACCCCGGCCGCGAGGCCGTGCCCTTCGAGACCGTGTCCATCAAGGACTGGGTGAAGGCGGCGCTCGCGCACCTGGGGTTCGGAAAGAAATAGCAGCATCCAGCACGGCCGGCCGCCGGCATGGACCTGAGGCGTCGTTCAATCCAGGAGAGGAGAGCAGTAGCGTGAGGCTGCTCCTGCACGCCCCTGGATGGGAACCGCGGAAAGGGCCATGTTGCCAGGACCCTTCCTCCTGGCGGATCCGGAGTGGAAGATGCGCGTGGCCGGACTGATGGTCCTGGGGTTGCTGCTGACAGGCTGCGCCTCGGGGATGCATCCCATCGAACGCGGCGGGGCGCTGAAATACGAGCCGCACGAGGAGGGTTCGCGACCTGTTCCGAGCGAGCGGGGACGACAACGATTCTCGCGACAGGTGCGCGCACGAGAAACCACGCGACTTGTCGCTGGCGTCGAGCCGGATACCGCGCTGACTCGCGAAGCGGTCCTGGCCGCCATCAACGAGGCCAAGGACTCCGCGAAGCGCATCGAAGCCGCGCGTCTAGAACTCGCCACACGCCCCACATCCTTGGGTGGCCGGGGGCTCGACGGTGTGTTCACGCGCTATCTCGACCACGGTGCGAGCCAGATGGAGTGGGTTCGCCGCGCCCTGGGGAGTGCCAGTGTGCGAGTCACCGTGGCATCGGACGTGGAGGACCCGGAGATGGAGTTGGCACTGCTCCGGATGTCGGGCTCTCGCCTCCAGGCGGCCCTCTTCGGGACCGTGCTGCTGGCCGCATGGGTGGACTTCCTCCAGCTTGCTGACGCCCTGTTGCGGGACTGTCCCATGTGCGGCACCGAGAAGCTGTTCGCGGACATGCACCATGTCCAGGGATTGATGGAGCCCACCCTGAAGGAGCTTGCGTCATTGGACCCCGAGCGCGTCGAAGTGGCGGCGACCGGGATGCCCGAGCTGATGGGGAAGCTGACCCGAGAGTTCGACGCGATTCATCGAGATGCACGCTCGGTCATGGAATCGGGCGGCAAGATCATGGTGGCCATTCAGGTGATGGAGATGCTCGCGCTCATCTCTACGTTGAAGATGTCGCTGCCCCGGTTACCCCCATCGACACCCGCGACGCTCGGCACGGGCCTGGTGATGAGTTCAGGGGGCGTCATGGCGGGCTCGCAGCTCGTCGTCTCCGCCGAATGGGTGGAGATGATGCGAAGACTGGTGCAGGCGGGCGTCATCTCACTCCCTGTCGTGAGCGCGGCTGTCCGCATCCACGGCGGTCAGGTGATGATGTCGCAGACGCGCCAGGACCTGCCCAAGGGCGTGCGTGACGCCCTGGGCGACAGCCCCGAAGTGCGTGGCATGCAGGTGACTGGCAAGGCGGGCGCGGGAATGTCCGAAGCCCCCAAGCACCACGTCCTGCCAAAGGAGCATCGCGCCTGGTTCGAGCAACGCGGCTTCAGGGGAGACATGGACATCGACCAGTTCTGCGTGCGTCTCGAGCAGGCGGATCACGAGGCGATTCATGGTGGGGCGAACTGGAAGTTGGGGCGCACCTGGCCGGGAGAATGGAACCGGATGATCATGAAGGCCCTGGGTGACGCCGAATCCGCCACGGGCCGAACCCTGACGCGGAACGAGATCCTGAATCTCGTCGCGAAGAGCATGCGGGACTATAGAATCCCGATGAGCTTCACCCGTGGGAGAGGACGATGAGCGGCGGAGGCGCATGGCAGGGCAACATCAAGGCGCGTCTGTACGAACGCGTCCGCGAGCGAGGCTTCGACTCCCTGACCGCCTTTGCCAATGCGCGCCTCGCTGTTCCGCTACACCTCCTGGCCGACGAATTGGGCAACGACGTTGCCGCGGTGCAGCTGTTGAGCGGACTGTTGTACGAAGCGGAGCAGAACAAGCAGGTCACGCGCTTCGTTCGCGACGTGCTGGTGCGCGAGCTGGCCGAAGGCCTCCCCAACGGCTGGCCGCCCAACCTGGACGACTCGAACCGCTTCGAGGTCGCCATGGCGCTGGGTCGCTGGTCCGCGTACACGCCAGAAACCCATGAAGAGCGTGTGCGACAGGTGCGCAAGGTGCTCCTCGCCAGCCCACCACCTCCTGGCTGGCGCCCGCTCGGACCCGACGACGAACTGCTCCGCACGCTGCTCCCCGACGAAGGCGCCTGAGTCACGAAGGCGGCCTCCGTCAGGGACACCCGCATCACCGCGCGGTGAGCACCCGCGCCAGCTCCTCGTAGATGTGGATGGCGCTGCGGATGGACTTCTCCCAGTCGCCCACGTGGAGGCTCTCGTTCTCCGAGTGGGCGTACGTGTACGGGTCCTCCACCCCGATGAGCAGCGCGGGCACACCGCCCAGCTCCCGCGCGAACGGCTCCACGAACGGAATGGACGCGCCACAGCCGATGGCCACCGCCTTCGTCCCGTACCCCTTCTCCAGCGCGCGGAACGCCGCCTGGAACGCCGGATGCGACGGGTCCGTGTACCACCACCCCGACGCGCCCTCGGTCTGGAACTCCACCTCCAGCCCCCACGGGCACACCTTGCGCAGGTGCTCCTTCAACCGCCGCTCCACGTCCGCCGGGTCCAGGTCCGGAACGATGCGGATGCCCACGCGCGCCCACGCCGCGTCGCAGATGATGTTGCGCGCGTCCTTCCGACTGCTGGCCTGGATGGCGTTGATGGCGATGCTCGGCTGACGCCAGTTCGTCTCGTACGGGTGCCGCCCGCCCAGCACCTCCACCCCCGGCAACAACCCCACCTGCTCGCGGAACGTCGCCTCGTCCCCCGGCAACGACTGGATGCTCGCGCGCTCCCCCGCCGTCAGCGGCTTCACCTTCTCACCCAACCCTTCAATCGCGATGGAGCCGTCCGCGTGCGTCAGCGTCGCCAGCATCCGGCACAGCGCCATCACCGGGTCCGGCACCGGCCCACCCCACATCCCCGAGTGCACCGCCTGCTTGAGCCCCCGCACCTCCACGTCCACCGTGACCAGCCCCCGCAGCGCCGTGGTGATGGACGGCAGCCCCGTGTCGAAGTTCGACGTGTCCGTCAGCACAATCGCGTCCGCCTGCAACAGCGCCGCGTGCCGACGCAGGAACTCCGACAGGTGCCCGCTGCCAATCTCCTCCTCCCCCTCGATGAGCACCTTCACGTTGAGCGGCAGCTTCCCCGCGCCCCTCAACCACGCGTCCACCGCCGACGTGTGCACCACGATGCCCGCCTTGTCGTCCGCGGTGCCCCGCCCGTACAGCCGCCCGTCGCGCAACGTGGGCTCGAACGGAGGACTCTTCCAGAGCGACTCATCCCCCGCCGGCTGCACGTCGTGATGGGCATACAACAGCAACGTCGGTGCACCTGGCGCCCGCAGGACCTCCCCATACACATAGGGATGGGCATCTCCGATTTCGAGTAGCTGGATGTTTTCAAACCCACGGTCCCTCAAGAGTCGAGAAGTCGCCTCGGCGCTCTGCCGGACACGGGCGGCGTCGAAGCCGGGGAACGAGACGCTGGGTATGCGCACGAGGGCCATGAGGTCCTCGAGGTAGGCGTTCTTCTGGGACTCGAAGTGAGAGAGGGCCTGGTCAATGGACATGCTCACCCCTTAACCCAAAAAGGCAGGCAGGCGACGCAGACCCTCGCGCGGATGTTGCGCGGTCCAAGTATCATGCGGCGCCATGTCCGACACCCCGACACTGCTGCTCGTCGACGACGACAGCTTCGTGCGCCGCATCCTCAAGGACGTCATCGCCGACACGGGCATCGAGCTGCGACTGCTCGAGGCCGCCGACGGAGAAGAGGGCCTCGCGGTGGCCGCCCGCGAGAAGCCCGCGGTGATGTTCCTGGACCTGTTCATGCCGAAGAAGAGCGGCCTGGAGGTGCTCGGCGCCATCAAGCAGGTGTCGCCCGGCACGCGAGTGCTCGTCATCAGCAGCATGGACGCGGAGCCCGTGGTGGAGCAGGCCATGGCCGCTGGCGCGGTGGGCTTCGTGGGTAAGCCCTTCCATCCGCTGGAAATCGCCTCGGCCGTGCGCCAGGCGTTGGCTCACTGACTTCAGAGGTGTCTGCGTGTCGTCTCCTGCTGTCGGTTACTGGGTAGCGGACAATCTCGGCCGCGTGCTGGGGCCCATCGCCCTCCAGGCCCTGCGCGAGCTCATCGCCTCCGGTCGGATGAAGGCCGCCGTGCGCGCGTCGCGCGATGGCACCCAATGGGTGGCCCTCCAGGAGCTGCCGGAGCTGGCGGACCTGTTCACCGCCGCGCGCCCGTCACAGTCGGTGGAGCAGCAGCAGGCCGAGCGCCTGCGCACCCAGCTCAAGGGGCTGCAGAACCTGCCTCCACACGAGGTCTTCGGCGCCAAGCCCTCGTCCTCGCTCGACGAGGTGCGCCTGGCCTTCTTCCGCATGGCCAAGCGCTTCGCGCCCGAGCACCTGGCCCCGGAGACGCATCCGGAGCTGCGCAAGGTGTCCGCGGAGATCTTCGACTTCCTGTCGCGCTGCATGCGCGAGGTGGAGGTCCTCTACTCGCAAGGCGCCTACCAGCAGGCCCGCCCGGTGCCGCCCCGGCTGGACATGAACGGGCCCCTGCCGCCCGCGCCTCCGCCCTCGATTGCCCCCGCGTACGCGCCGCCGCCGGTGGCCGCGCCCGTCCATGCGCCGCCGCCCGTGGCCGCCCCCGCGTACGCGTCGCCGCCCGTGGCGGTCGCCGCCAGGCCCCAGCCGCCGCCGCAGCCCGCGCCGCCGCCGCGTCCTCCGCCGCCGGTGATGCAGCCCTCGGCGCCGGTGGCGGCCCGGGTGCCCGCCGCGCCGCCGGTGCAGCGCACGCACACCCTGCCGCCGCCGCAGCCCGCGCCGCCGCCCCCGGCCGTGCCCCTGAGGCGGGCCGCCGCCGCGCCCACCTATTCCAGCGCGGAGTTCGTGGGGTTGGAGCGCCGCCAGGATGATCGCATCCACGCGGACGTGAAGGTGTCGATGCAGAACACCGGCATCTTCACGGACCACCGCATCATCAACCTGTCCTCCGGCGGCCTGTTCATCGCGACGGACAAGCCGCTGCGGCTGGGCACGCTGGTGGAGCTGACGTTGCGCTTCGATGACCCGTCGCGCGTGATGACGCTGCGCAGCTCGGTCATCTGGGAGAACTCGCTGGACGACGGGAAGAACCCTCGCGGCTACGGCTTGCGGCTCAGCAGCCTCCGCAAGGAGGAGCGCGAGTTCATCCAGCAGTTCGTCAGCCGCAAGCCCCCGAAGTAGGCCCGAGCGGTAGGGGCCGCTCGGACAGGACGCCTAGAGCAGCTGTCCGAGCAGCACCGCGCCCGTCATCACGAAGGTCGCCATCACCGCCATCACCGCCTTGAGCTCCAGGTCATCGCGGCCCATCACATTCATGAAGTTGTTCATGGTGTCCTCCGTCCCTCGTGTTGCCCCCTCCCCCCTTCCTACGGGACACCGCGCCGACGATTGCATCCCCCTCCCGACGGCCCTCCAGGATGACCTCCGTGCCTCCCGACGCCCCCGCCACGCCTCCTGACTACTGGCTGCTCGACGGGCTGCCCACCGCCGCGTCCGTCATCCGGGGAGAGCAGGTCCTGGTGGCCAACCAGGCCATGGCCTCGCTGCTGGGAATCTCCCTCGAGGAGCTGAAGGCCACGCCCGTCTCCGCCCACATCGCGCGCTTCATCTCCGCCGAGCGCGGCTGGGTGGAGGCCTTCCACGAGGCGCTCGTGCGCGACGGCAACCGTCCCGAGCATCCCCTCTGGCTGCGCATGCGCCGCGCGGATGGACAGGAGCGCACGCTGACGGCCACGTACGCGCCCGGCGCGTCGCCGGACGAGACGGTGGTGCTGCTGCACGACGCGGGAGGCGAGGACACCGCGCGCCGGCTCACCGAGGCCCTGGGTGCCGCCGCCACGGAGCTGCTCCACGCCCGGGACGAGCACGAGGTGCTGGAGACGGCGGTGGAGGCCGTGCACCGCCAGGGCTTCTACGCGGCCATCCTCCTGGTGGAGGGCGACACCTTCCGGCACGGGCCCATGCGGCAGGAGCCCGAAATCGTCGCGCTGGCCGAGCGCAAGTACGGCATGCCCGTCACCGAGGTGCGGCTGCCGCTCACCACCCTGCCCCATCTGGCGGAGGTGCTCTCGCGGCGCAAGGCGGCCTTCCATCAGGACGCGCTCGGCGCGGCCCACCGCATCCACAGCAGCGAGGTCTTCGAGGACATCCAGCGGGCCTACCCTCCCGGCATCCGCGCGCTGGACGCGCCCATCTTCGTGGAGGGCCAGCCCTTCGGCATCCTCTCCGCGCAGGGCTTGAACCTCACGCCCGCCGCCGCGAGCACGCTGGAGCTGTTCGCGCAGATGGTGGGCGGCGTGCTGGAGAACGTGCGCCACCACCGCGTCGCCTCACAGCGGTTGGAGGAGGTGTCACGGCTGCAGGACGAATTGGTGGCGCAGGAGCGGCTGATGGTGCTGGGCGAGGCCGCGGGCGTGGTGGCGCACGAGGTGCGCAACCCCCTGGGCGCCATCCTCAACGCGGTGGCGGTGCTGCGGCGCGAGGCGCACCTGGGCCCCACGGGGCAGGCCGCGGTGGGCATGCTGGAGGAGGAGGCCATCCGGCTGGAGGACATCGTCCGCGACCTGCTGGACGTGGTGCGTCCGCTGGAGCCCAGGCCCCGGAGGGTCCACCTGGGCGAGCTGGTGCGGCGCGCGCTGGGGCAGATGCACGGCCCTCCGGACGCGCCCACGCTGCGCTTCACCGTGGACGAGGCTCCCGACACGCCGGAGCTGATGGGCGACGAGACGCTGCTCCAGCTCGCGGTGACGCACCTGGTGCGCAACGCGGTGCAGGCCTCGCCTCCGGGCGGGCGCGTGAAGCTGAGCGTGGAGCCCGGGGACGAGGGCGTGCGGCTGACGGTGGAGGACGAGGGCCCGGGCATCCCCGACGTGGACCCGCGCCGCGTCTTCGAGCCCTTCTTCCTCACGCGCGCCAACGGACGCGGGCTGGGGCTGGCCATCGTCAAGCGCGTGGTGCTGGCGCATGGCGGGCAGGTGCGCGCCAGTGGTCGGCCGAAGCGGGGCGCGCGCTTCGAGGTGGTGCTCCCGCTGGAGCCTACCCGTAGGTCTCCCGCCTGATGCGCTTGTCGTCGATGCCGAGCGCGTGGAGGTGGCCGAGCACCGTCTCCATGAAGCGCGGCGTCGCGGGCGTGCGCGTCTCCAGCGCCTTGCGTCGGTCCCACGGAGTAATCGCGGGGCCGCACGCGTAGACCAGGCACGTGTCGCGGTCCGGGATGAGCTCCTCGAGGAGCGCCTGGTGGACGCGGCCCTTGCGCACGTCGCCGCCGAAGCGCGACTCGTCCAGCTCGCGCGTGAGGGTGTGCACCAGCCGGACGCGGTCCGCGTGCCGCCGGGCCAGGGCCTCCAGCTCGTCGCGGTAGAGGATGTCGCTCCACGTCTTGTTGGACATGAGGACGGTGTGGCGCGTCTTCAGGCCGCGGTGCAGCGCGTCCTTGAGGATGGCGAAGTTGGGCACCGCGCCCGAGCCGGCCACCAGGTGGACGACGTGGCCCGTGCGCGTCTCCACGTCGTCGGGTAGCACGTAGGGGCCCATGAAGCCGAGCACCTTGAGGCGCGCGCCGGTGAGCCGGCCGTGGACGAGGAAGGGCGAGAGCAGCGGCGGGTAGCGGGTGAGGCCGGGGATGAACTCCTCGTCCTTCACGGTGATGGCCACGTGGCGCTCGTGGGGGGCGGAGGCCAGGGAGTAGGAGCGCTGGGGCTCCTTGCGCCCCTTCTGCTCCTGCAGGTAGGCGGACAAGCGCCCGAGCGCGGGGAACTGGTGCGGGTCGATGTTGATGAACTGGCCGGCCTTGTAGTCGGGCCGGACGTCCCCGAAGTCGAGGAAGAGGGTGGCCGTGTCGTGCGTGTCCACCCGCACATGGTCGACGGTGACCTCGTACTCCACGGGCTTCCTGCTGCGCGAGGGGCTCGCTTCGGCGGCGCTCATGGCCCCTCCCTTAGCCCAAACCCGGGGTGCTCGCCGATGGGGTTGACGCGGGCTGCGTGGGATACCGGTCCGTGACAGGGCCTCGGGTGGCCCGTCCCGGAGTCGGTCCGGAGCGTTGGCTGCACGACGGGACGGCATGCGGGCAGGGGGCTGCCTCGACGCGGGCGCTGACCGGGGAGGGGGCTGGGACTACATCTTCTGGTGGCCAGTGGTGGGGCTGAAGGATGGGTGAAAGAGGTCGGACGCCTGGGCGCCGACTTGTCCATGCTCTCAAGCCGTCCCGAGGTGGAGGCGACCGACGCGTGCTCCGCATTCTCTTTTCGCTGATGGCACGGCTGCCGGAGGGAGTCCGGCGCCACGTGGTGCGTACCCTGATGGACGGGGTGTGGGATGCCCTGGCCGACGAGGTGGTGGAGGGCCGCGGCAACCTCCCGGACGTGCCCTGTCTCTACATCTGCAACCACCTGTCGAACGCGGACGGCTTCACGCTGGACCGCGCCTTCCGTCCCCGGAAGCTGGTGTTCCTGGCGGGCGTGAAGCTGCAGGGCACGGTGATGACGCGGCTGGCCTCGGAGGTGATGGAGACGATTGCCATCAAGCCCAACTCGCCGGACATCGAGGCGATGCGGCGCGCGGTGGAGACGCTCAAGGGCGGCAGCTCGGTGCTCATCTTCCCCGAGGGCGCGCGGAGCCGGACGCACGAGCTGCTGCAGGCGAAGAAGGGCGTGGCGCTCATCGCGAAGCGCGCGGGGGTGCCCGTGGTGCCGGTGGCGCTGATGGGGACCGAGAAGCTGATGCCCATCAACGACTCGGACATGGGGGGTGAGCGGCTGTACCACGCGCAGGTCCGTGTGCGGGTGGGGCCGGCGTTCCGCATGGAGGACCTGGAGCCCGAGACCGTCGGCGCGGAGGACGCGAGGCAGGCGCTGGCGGACGCGATGATGCGCCGCGTGGCGCGGCTGCTGCCTCCCGAGTACCAGGGCGTCTACGCGAATCCCCCGACTCCGCTGTCCGTGACACGGCTGCACGAGCCGCCCTCCGCGCCAGCCCCGTGAGGGCTTGCGTGTCGGGGCCCGTGGGGCCCTGCACGGGAGCTCCACGGGCAGGACCGCGGGCCCGCATCCCGCGCCTTGGCGTGGAGGACGCGAGGCGCGAGTGATGCCCCCGCCACGGAAGGTGTCCTCGGGCGCCCCCGCGCTCAGTCACTTCGGTTCGCCACGAAGCGCTCGGCCTCGGGGAGCGAGGCCGCAATGAGTCGTTGCGGTCCGCACGGGAGCACGGACAATGGGCCTCCCGTGACGAACGCCCGCGCCTCCGAGCATGTCTATGTCTCCACCCTTCCTGGACTGGAGCCCGCGCTGGAGTCGGAGTGCGCCGCGCTCGGATGGAAGCCTCGCCGCGCCGAGGGCGGTGTGGAGCTGGAGGGGCCCACCGGGCTGCATCAGGAGGCGAACCTGCGCCTGCGCACCGCCAGCCGTGTGCTGCTGCGACTGGGCGTCTTCCGGGCGAACGACGAGGATGTGCTGGTCCGGGGCCTGCGCGGACTGGAGCTGTCGCGCATCTGGGACCGTCGCTCGCCACCTCGGATGTCGGTGACGCTGAAGCGCTCGGGAGTCCCGGGCGCGGACGTGGTGATGGACGCGGCGGCGGAGGCGTGGGGCGTGGAGTCGGTGGCCCGCGCGGGGCCGCTCGACGAGGAGGGCGGTCCCGGGCTCACGTTGCTCGTGCGCGTGGAGGGCGATGTCTTCACGGTGAGCGCCGACACCAGCGGCGAGCCGCTGCATCGCCGCGGCTATCGACAGGAGATCAGCCGCGCGCCCCTGCGGGAGACGCTCGCGGCGGGCATCCTGACGCTGGCGGGCTACGACGGCACGGAGCCGCTCGTGGACCCGATGTGCGGCTCGGGGACCTTCCTGGTGGAAGGCGCGTGGATGTCCATGAAGCGCGCGCCCGGCTTGATGCATGGCTTCGCGTTCGAATCGTTTCCGGGCTTCGATGCGAATGGCTGGGCGGAGCGCAAGGCGCGGGCGGAGTCGGAAGCGCTGGCCGCGCCACGGGGAGCCCTGCACGGCTTCGACATCAACGCGGGCTCGCTGGGAACCGCTCGAAGGAACGCGCGCCGCGCGGGCGTGACGCTCTCCCTGGAGCGCAAGGACGTGAAGACGCTGACGGCGCCCCCCGGAGGCCCCGGGCTGTTGGTGGCGAACCCGCCCTACGGGAAGCGCGTGGGCGAGGGCGAGGACCTGCCTGCGCTCTATCGGGCGATGGGCGAGACGCTCCGCAAGGGCTTCACCGGCTGGCGCGCGGCGCTGCTGGTCCCCGAGGACACGGGGCTCGTGAAGGCGCTGAACCTGCCGGAGGCGCGGAGCCTGCCCGTGCGCAACGGCGGCCTGCGCTGCAAGCTGCTCCTCACGGAGGCGCTCACGCCGCACCGCTGAACAGCCACGCACGTGTCCCCGGGAAGTGTGGCCCTCGCGGAGGGCGCCGCCAGCGCTCCGTCCATCGACGGCCTCGCACCCCTGCCGACTGGAGCAACGGTCTCGACCTGTGACGCGGTCTTCACCTCCGCGAGCCACCACGGAGGTTCGGCACCTCGGCTCAATCGCGGCGACGAAAGGTCACCCGGGCGACGATGGCCACCGCGACGACGATGGCGAAGAGTGAGCCCGCCCAGCCAACATGAATCGCCGAGGTGTCCGAATCCTCGACGGCCTTCGTCGCGGCCTCCGCGGGAGAAGGGGGCACCTGACGCGCTGACTCGGCATCCACTTCTCGCTCCGATGGTGCCCTGTCCTGGGCGGGCGTTGGCGCGCCCCGCGGAGCAACGACATCCGGCGTCCCGCGAGCATCTTCAGGCGTCGCTCGGGTCCCGGGCCCCACCTCCTCGACAGGAGGTTCCTCTGGCACCTTGGGCCCTGTCGCTTCGTCCGTCACCTGCAGCGCCGGGTCCGGAGGCGGGGGCTGCTGCCGCTCGAGGTCTCGAGCCAGCGCGTCCTCGGGCGACTCCGGAACGGGCTTGCGGGCCTCACGCACGAAGCCCCGGAACGACGCGAGCTTCGCGGGCGAGTCCGCCTCGAACGAGCGGACGTGCACGATGAGGAAGGTCTCGCCCTGCCCCTCCACGGGCAGCAACGCCAATCCCACCGCGACTCCAGGCGGCGGCGCGTTGAAGCTCTCCGGCGTGTGAATCCCCTCCACCGTGCCGCCCACGGTCAGGATGCGCAGCCGCGCCGGCGGTGGCGCGCCATCGACGACCTCGAGGACCTCGAAGTCGCGCAGCGTGTACACCTCGCGCACCGTGATGGGGCGTCCCCGGTCGTCGAACTGTCCGCCCAGCTCGCGCCAGTGGACCGACGTCCCCTCCAGGAAGCGGCCCACCACCACCGACGTGCCCTGCCGCACGATGTCCTCGGGCGGAATCGGCCCCATGGAGGACGAAGCCCTCGCCGACACCGAAACCGCGAACAGCACCATCAGCCCAAGCCGCGTGAGCGTGGTCCCATGCATGTCAATCACTCCTCGCTTCGCACGACGAAGGAACGAGGCCCCCACCCCGCCCCAGGCGGAGACGGGATGGGGCGCCCCGGAGGAACTCACTGCAGGTAGTGCGCGAAGACGAAGCTGTAGTCCCTGTGCGCGGACAACGAGGGCGTGACGAGCGAGCCCGGCGCAATCTCCGGCCCCGCCGTACCCCACGCGGAGCCATCGTTCGGCGACGTCCGCGAGTACAGCACCCCCGCGAAGTTGGTGCCCCGGACGGCCTGATGCATGCCACTGAGGCTCTTCGCCAGCGACGGCTGGGTGCGCGTCTCATCCGTGCCGTACAGCATCCCGTCGTAGACCAGGCCCGCCCCGTCCCAGTGCAGCTTCAGCGTCCGCACCAGGTACTTCGAGTGCAGGATGTCATCGGACCAGCTGAACCCGATCCGGATGAAGCTGTTGCCGGAGCTGGTGATGGAGACCCCCGCGAGCGCCCGGTAGTAGGCAGGCACCGGCACCACGACCTCCGGCCCCCAGTTCCAGCCGCCGTTGGTGGAGACGCGCGTCACCACCTGACCGTCATTGTTGGGATTGGCGCGGTCGAGCTTCGCGTACGCGAGAATCCACACGGTGTCGGTCAGCTTGTGCACCGCCGGCGTGCCGATGGTGGTGGCGCCGGCGACGTTGCCCACGCCGAACCAGCTGACGCCTCCGTCGGTGGACTTGACCATGCGGATCTGCATGGCGTCGTTGAGCGGGTCCACCCACGCCATGATGTAGTCATTGTTCCAGCCATGGCCGGTGGTGCCGTAGATGCTGCGCTCGCCGCCGAAGACGAACCACTTGCTGGTGTCATAGGCGGAGCCGTCCGAGTTGCCGCGAATCCACTGCGGGTTCTTCCCCGCGCCCGTGTAGAAGAACACCGTCTGGCTGGTGTCCCGCAGCGCCGTCGGGTCGATGGACGTCGTCACGCCGATGCCGGAGAGGTTCGTGGGGAACGCGCTCCAGGAGACGCCGTTGTCCGTGGAGCGCTTCATGTAGACGCGGTCGTAATCCCGCGCACCGTAGAGCGCGCGCACGTCCGTGTAGTCCTTCGTCGTCGGGCCATGGCGCATGCCCGCATGCACCGAGGGGAACATCACCGCCGTGGTGATGCCGTCCTCGTGGTCCAGGCCGAACGCATGCCCGAACTCGTGGATGGCCACGCCCTGCATGTCGATGGCGCCCGTGGTGTTGCGGTGCGGCGTGAAGGTCCAGGGCGTCCCGTTGGAGCTCTTGCGGTGGAAGATGATGGTGATGGCGCTGCCCGTCCCGAAGGTGGAGGCCACCCGGGAGCCATCGCCGTGCTTCTCGTTCATCTGCACGATGATTTCGCCCGACGACGCCACCGTGCGCGTCGTGTAGCCATAGACGGCGGGCTTGAGTCGGAAGGCGCCGATGGTGCGCCACTTCACGATGGCGTTGTAGAGACAGGACATGAAGGGGTCACGCCAACTGGCCGGAATCCCTTGCGCCTCGAAGCTGTCCCAGTTCACCCAGATGGGAACTTCGGCATCCTGATTGTAGATACGGACATCCGCGCGGGCTGACGTGGAGGACAACACCACGACACCCGCAAGCACTGCGCCCCACCAATTCGAGGACATTCTTTCCCCCTCGTGTTCGAGTCGTGCAGCAACGCGTGAACGGGCAGTCCGCGAGACCTTCGCCAGGGACTCGACGAAACAGGCGGCGACGCACGTATGCTTCCTGCTCCCACCCTGTCAGCACCCCCGGGCGCCCCACCCCACCATGACGACTGGAAGCGATTCGAGTCCCCAAGACGTTGGCATGCGGCGCGCCGTCTCCCGCTGGGAGCTGGTGGGCTTCTCCATCAATGACGTCATCGGCAGCGGGGTGTACCTGCTGCCCGCGGCGGCCGCGGCGAACCTGGGCTCCGCGAGCACCGGCGCCGTGGTGCTCGCCGGGCTGGCCGTGCTGCTGCTCGTGCTCTGCTTCGCGGAGGCCGCCAGCTACTTCGACAAGCCCGGCAGCGCGTACCTCTACACGCGCGAGGCCTTCGGCGAGCTGGTGGGCTTCCAGGTCGGGTGGATGACGTGGCTGGCCCGCGTCGCCTCGGTGGCCTCGCTGTCGGTCGGCTTCTCCCGGGCGCTCGGCTACCTGTGGCCCGGCGCCAATGCGGGCTTCGGTCAGAGCCTGGCCATCGCGATTCCGCTGCTCGCGCTCACGGCCATCAACGTCGTCGGGGTGAAGAGCGGCGCTCGCACCGCGGTCTTCCTGGCCATCACCAAGACGGTGCCGCTGCTGGTCTTCATCGGCGTGGGCATCTTCTTCGTGTCGGCGCCGCTGGCGACCTCCGTGGAGCCCAAGAGCACCGGCAGCCTGGGCGCCGCGGTGCTGCTGCTCCTGTTCGCGTATGCGGGCTTCGAGAACACGGCCGCGCCCGCGGGGGAGTTCAAGAACCCGCGCCGCGACGTGCCCTTCGCGCTCATCGTGCAGATTGGCGTCGTCACGCTCATCTACACCGCGGTGCAGTGGGTGGCGCTGGGGACGTTGCCCGGGGTGGTGGACGCGAAGACGCCGCTGGCCGATGCCGCCGCGAGGTTCCTCGGGGGCTGGGGCGGCCTGATGATGACGGTGGGCGGCGCGCTGTCCATCCTGGGCACCAACAGCAACACGGTGCTCGCGGGGCCTCGGTATCTGTATGCGCTCGCGCGGGATGGCTTTGGCCCCGCGGTGCTCGCCACGCTGCACCCGCGCTTCCGCACGCCCACGGCGGCCATCCTGGTACAGACGGGCATCGCGTTGCCGTTGGCGTTCTCGGGCTCGTTCGAGGTGCTCGCCACGTTGTCCGTGGTGGCCCGGCTGGCCACGTACTTCGGCACGGCGGTGGCCGTCCCGGTGCTGCGCCGCAAGCTCCAGCAGCCGGCCAACGCGTTCCGCATCCCCGGCGGGCCGGTGATTCCCATCGCGGCGGCGTCGCTGTGTGTCGTGTTCGCGCTGAGCGCGGAGAAGAAGAACCTCATCGCGGGGGCCATCGCGCTCGGGGTCGGCTTCGTGCTGTATCGCTTCCAGCGACGGCCCGCGGAGAAGGTCGCGCTCGAGTAGGTCCGTCGCCGGGTGCCCAGGCCCGTTCCCCGTGGGCCTGGGTTTCGTGTTAGCGGTGGCGACGTGGACGACGCGCGCATCACCTTGCTCGACCCAGGATGGGAGGCGCCTCTCGATGGGGGCGGCCTGCCGAGCCCGTTCGATGAGCTGGGCCCCTCGCCGCTGGCGAGGCAGGCGGCGGAGGTGTTGCAGCGCGAGCTTCGTGAGGGGTGGGTGGCTCCGGGCGTCCCCACGTCGCCGCTGGAGGGGCGCGAGGGTGGGAAGATGTTCGGGGTGCTGGTGGTGCGGCTTCCCGACGGGCGTCTGGGGTTCCTCCGGGCCTTCTCGGGGATGCTCGCTGGACACTGGGACGTGGTGGGGTATGTGCCTCCGCTGTTCGACCGTGCGGCGCGAGCGAGCCTTGAGCCCCAGGGCGAGGCCACCGTGAAGGCGCTCCTCGCCCGCGCGGAGGCCATGCGGGCCTCTCCCGAGCTGCTGACCCTGCGGGCAGCACATGCGGAGCAATCCGCGAGACACGCGGCGGAGCTCGCGGCGCTGCGTGAGCGGCACGAGGTCCGACGAAAGCAGCGGCATGCACGCAGGGCGGAGCTGACCGGGGCGTCCTCGAAGCGTCCACAACAGGTGCCCAGCGCATCAAGCCGTGACGATGGAGCCGCGCCGGCATGGGTGGTTCGTCCGGGTGGAACGGTGGAGTCACCCGCCTCGCGCCCGGCCGAGAGTCATGGCGAGGGTGCCACCCAGGCAGCGGCGCTGCGCACCAGTCTTCACGCGCTCGACCAGGAGAGCCGTGGCGACAAGGCCGAGCGACGACGCCTGGAGACCACCCATGCTTCAGAGCGAAGCAGCCTCGAGCCGAAGCTGCTGCGTCTGGAGCGTCGGCTTCGCGCACTAGACCGGCTGCGCCACATGGTGAGCCGCGCCGTCATGCGGCGCATCCACGACACCTACGTCATCACCAATGCGCGTGGAGAGCGCCGCCTCCTGCGCGGCCTCTACGAGCGAGCCCAGCCGCCCTCGGGCGCCGCCGACTGCGCCGCGCCCAAGCTGCTCGCATATGCACGGGCTCACGGGCTGCGTCCCGTCGCGCTCGCGGAGTTCTGGTGGGGCGCGCCGCCTCCCTCCGGAGGACGAGTCACCGGCGCGTACTACGCGGCCTGTCGCGACAAGTGCGGCCCCCTGTTGCCCTTCATGCTGGAGGGACTCCACGTCGCGCCACCAAGGACCTTCACGCCTCCGTCCACCACTCCAGGCGCACTGAGCATCCTGTTCGAGGACCGCTGGCTCGTGGTCATCGCCAAGCCCCATGGGCTGCTCTCCGTTCCCGGGCGCGAGGCCTCGCTGAGCGACTCGGTCCTCACGCGACTGCGGGCACGCCATCCCGACGCCACCGGTCCCCTGCTCGTGCACCGGCTGGACCTGGACACCTCCGGACTGCTCGTCGCCGCGCTCGATGCCCGCACGCACTCGGCGCTGCAACGCCAGTTCGTCCACCGCGAGGTGCACAAGCGCTACGTGGCCTGGGTCGACGGCATCGTCACGGGGGAAGAGGGTCGCATCGACTTCCCGATGCGCGTCGACCTCGACGACAGGCCCCGACAGATTCACGACCCCATCCACGGCAAGCCCGCCGTGACGGAGTGGCGTGTGCTGGAGCGTCGCGGCGGTCGGACGCGCGTGGCCCTCTTCCCACTCACGGGCAGGACGCACCAACTCCGCGTCCACGCCGCGCATCCGCTCGGTCTCGGCGCACCCATCGTCGGCGACCGGCTCTACGGCCGCGACGGCGAGCGGCTCATGCTCCACGCGGAGTCACTCACCCTCCTGCATCCAGGGACCGGTGAGCGCGTGACTTTCGACTGCCCCGCGCCCTTCTGACCAAGGCGGCGCATCACCGACACCGAGCGCTCCTCGCTCCTCGCTCGCCGAGATGACTACGCCCCAGCGCGCCGAGCAGCACTCGCGGCCTCGGTGTCTCCGCCGCAGGAGCGGTGCCCGATGGCCTCGCTTTTCGGACTCCTTGGCTCAACGCATCGCGGGCCAACACCGCGAGCGGCGCCCGACGGCCTCGCTTTTCGGACTCCTTGGCTCAACGCATCGCGGGCCAACACCTCGAGCGGCGCCCGACGGCCTCGCCTTTCGGACGCCTCAGCTCATCGCGAGGCCCACGCCGCGAGCAGCACTCGCGGCCTCGGCGCATCAACCCTCGGACGGAACCGGAGCCTGCTCGACGGGAGCCTCCGCCACGGGCTCCGCGGGCAGCTCCGTCGCACCCGACGCCGCGGGCTTCACGCCCAGCTCCCGCGTCAGCTTCGGGTTCACACCCGTCTCCGCCAACAGCCGCTCCAACTGCACCCGCGCCCGGCGATTGTCCCGGTGCACGCGCCGCCCGAGGATGAGCTCGTTCTTCAACGAGTGCTCCCACCCCGTCAGCTCCGTCACCGTCACCTGGTACCCGAACGCCTCCAACGTCAGCGCGCGGACCACGTTCGTCAGATGCGAGCCGAACTCGCGACGGTGCCACGGGTGCGCATACAACAGCCCCATGCTCCCCTTCCCCGCCGCCCGCTGCTCCTTGAGCTGCGCCGCCACCTCGGCCTGACAGCACGGCACCACCGCCACGTGGTCCGCCCCGTGACGAATCGCCGCGATGAGCGCGTCGTCCGTGGCCGTGTCACATGCGTGCAGCGCCATCAGCAGGTGGATGCGCTCCGGATACGCCGCCTGGTCGATGTGCGCCGTCTGGAACGTCATCCGCGAGAAGCCCAGCCGCTCCGCGCGCCCCTTCGCGCGCTCCGTCAGCTCCGGCCGCCCCTCCACCGACAACAGCGTGCCCCCGGCCGCGTCCTTCAGGAACAGCTCGTAGAGCACGAACCCCAGGTACGCATTGCCGCTGCCCGCGTCCACGAACACCGCGGACTCCGGATGGCGCGCCTTCACGTCCTCCACCGCCGGACGCATCAGCCCCATCAGGTGGTTGACCTGCTTGAGCTTGCGCAGCGCATCCGCGTTGAGGTGCCCCTCGCGCGTGAGCAGGTGCAGCTCGCGCAACAGCGCCTTCGACTGGTCCGGCAGGAGCTCCCGCCGGACCTGCGACGCCTTGACGTTGCGCCTCAGACGGACACCACTTCGAGCACCTCGGGGATGATCTCCCGCAGACGCCCCTCGATGCCCATCTTCAACGTCGCCGTCGACGACGGACACCCCGCGCACGAGCCCTTCATGTGCAGGTACACGATGCCGTCCTCGAAGCGGTCCAGCGTGATGTCACCGCCGTCCATCGCCACCGCGGGACGAATCTCCGCGTCCAGCACCTCTCGGATGCGTGACTCCACCGAGCCACCTCCCTCCGAGGACACCTGACGCGCCGCCGCCACCGCCGCCTCGTCCACCACCGGCTCGTTCGCCGTCAGGTGCGTGTCCAGGGTCTCCATCACCTGGTCGTTCAGCTCGTCCCACTCACCGTCCTCGCCCTTCGTCACCGTCACGAAGTTCGAGCCGATCATCACCGCCGTCACCCCGCGCACGTCCATCAGCTTGTGCGCCAGCGGCGACTTCGCCTGGGCGTCCTCACGATTCGTGATACTCACCGCGCCACCCGCCAACAGGCGCCGATCCACCACGTACTTCAGCGTGCTGGGGTTGGGGGTCCACTCAAGCTGGATGTTCACCGACATGCAGTTCTCCTCGGCCACTCCTCTAAGGCGCTCGGGACCCCATAGCAACCCGACCCTCGGGGAATCAAACGTCCGCTCGGGCCCCTCCCACCAGGTCCCTCGCCTTCTCAACCGGGAATAAAAGAACAGCCTGAATTCGCGGTGGAACCTGAAACAATCTATGGTGGGAGGACCTCTGCACCCCGGTGAGCCGTACATGGCCTCGAGTCCGCTGCGTCGCTCCGTCGAGTCAACCGCGCCCGCGGCTCCACGCATCCCCACGAGCGTGCTGGAGGGGTTGTTCGTCCGGGGGCTGAAGGTCTCCGGGCGGCTGGTGGAGGAGTTGGAGGCGCTGGGCTACGACATCAAGCGGCCGGAGGTGGACTATCCGGTGGAGGTCTTCCAGCGCGCGGTGCTGCTGGCGAGGCGGGAGGTCTTCGGCGCGCTGACGGACGAGGAGGCCTACCGTCGGGTGGGCCGCACGCTGGTGGACGGCTTCGCCTCCACGCTGGTCGGCCGGGTGGCGGCGGTGGCCCTGCCAATGATTGGCCCCGCGCGCGCGGCGGAGCGCATCCCGCGCTACCTGGCGCTGATGGGGCGCACGGACATCGACGTCACCCAGACGCCCGTGGGTGAGCGGGGCCGGCGCATCGTGTTCACGGACCGCTACAACCGCCCGGACCTGATGGCCGGCGGCCTGGAGCGGATGATGGAGCTGGCCAACGCCCAGCCGCGAATCACCGTGGAGGAGCGCAACGTCGAGGGCTACCGTCTGCTCGTCCGCTGGTAACCCGGGCCCGCACGGGCCCAGGAGAGTTCATGTCCTACCCTCCCCGACTCGCCCACCTCGCCACCCGCGCCGTCGTGGTCGCGAAGCTGGTGCCCACCTACGCCCAGGCGCACCGACTCGACGAGGAGGAGGCCGCGCAGCGGCTGACATCCGCGATGTCCGGGCGGATGCTCGCGGCGCTGCTGGACGCGGCGTGGACCGCGATGCGCGGCAAGACGAAGCGGCTCACGGATGACGGGCTGTTGGAGAAGGTCGCCGGTACGTTGTCGGAGCGCCCGCTGCGCCCGGGCCGCGTGGCGGAGGTGACGCCCGCCTGGAGCGCCTTCCTGGTGCTGACGGACCTGGAGGCGGGCACCGCCAGCGACGCGGCCCGCCGGGTGATGGAGACCGAGGAGGGACGTCGACGGGGCGACGAGGGCATGGCCGAGGCGGGCCGCTTCCTTGCCGCCGAATTGACACGCGGCAAGTAGGGGCCGGCCGGCCGTGGCATGAGGGGCCCCGCGTCGTTATAGGCTGGCCCCACGCTCCACCGTGCGCCGCCGATGTCCACCCCGCTGCCCACCACCCTGCGCATCCTGCCCTCCATCCACGAGGTCCCCGCCTCCCTCTGGGACGGGCTCGTGGACGAGGCGGCCCTGCCCTTCCTGGAGTGGACCTTCCTCGCAGCGCTCGAGGACAGCGGCAGCGCGGTGCCCGAGCGCGGCTGGCACCCCCGCCACCTGACCTTGTGGCGCGGCTCCCGGCTGGTGGCCGCCGCGCCCGCCTATCTCAAGGACGACAGCCAGGGCGAGTTCATCTTCGACGCGCCGTGGGCCACCGCCTCCGAGCGCGCGGGCCTGCGCTACTACCCGAAGCTGGTGCTCACCGTGCCCTTCACGCCCGCCACCGGCCGGCGCGTCCTGGTGGCCCCCGGCGAGGACCGCGCCGCACGGGAGGCGGAGCTGTACCAGGGCGCGCTGGAGTTCGCGCGCGCCGAGCAGCTCTCCGGCATCCACGTCCTGTTCCCCACCCAGGAAGAGCTGCCCACGCTGGAGGCCCAGGGCTACGCGCTGCGGCTGGGCGTGCAGTACCAGTGGGACAACGCGGGCTACCGGACGATGGAGGACTTCCTCGCCCGCTTCCACTCCAAGCGGCGCAACCAGGTGCGCCGGGAGCTGCGCGCGCCCGCCGAGCAGGGCCTCGAGCTGAAGACGCTGCGCGGCGACGCGCTGTGCGAGGTGGACGTGGACACGCTCCACCGGCTGTACGCCTCCACGGTGGACAAGTATCCGTGGGGCGCGCGCCTGCTCACCCGCGACTTCTTCGCGCGGATGCTCTCCGGCTTCCGTCACCGCTGCGAGCTGGTGGAGGCCCGGCGGGAAGGCCGGCTGGTGGCGGGCGCGTTCAACTTCAGGGCGCCCCAGGTCCTGTACGGGCGTTATTGGGGGTGTTTCGAGGAGCACCCCTTCCTGCACTTCAACGTGTGCCTCTACCACCCGGTGGCCGAGGCCATCGCCCAGGGGCTGACACGCTTCGAGCCGGGCGCGGGCGGCGAGCACAAGCTCACGCGGGGCTTCGAGCCGCGCCTCACGTACAGTGCCCACCTCTTGCTCCACCCGGGGCTGGACCGGGCGGTGCGCGGCTTCCTGGAGCACGAGCGGGCAGCCGTCCAGGGCGGGCTGCCGCAGTGGCGGGCGGAGACAGGTTTCAAGGGAGTGGCCTGAAACGGCGCGCTTCCCAGGTCATCAGAGGGAGTCGGATAGGAATATGGCGCAGAAGCATGACAACGACGGCTCCGTCGCCACGGAGACCGCCCCCAAGCAGAAGCTCAAGAAGCCGACCCTCTACAAGGTGCTTCTGCACAACGACAACTACACGACGCGTGAGTTCGTGGTGGCCGTCCTCAAGGAGGTCTTCCACAAGTCGGAGTCGGATGCCGTGCAGATCATGCTGCACGTCCATTACAACGGAGTCGGAGTGGCCGGCGTCTATACGTTCGAGGTCGCCGAGACGAAGCTCAAGACGGTGGAGGCCGCGGCCCAGGACAATGGGTTCCCGCTGCGGTTGTCCATGGAACCCGAGGAAGGTTGAACCGTGGCAGGACCGCTGATTGCCAAAGAATTGCAGGCCAGCTTCCGCACCGCCCTGGAGGAGGCGCGGAAGATGGGCCACGAGTACCTGACGCTGGAGCACCTGCTCCTGGCGCTCACCAAGGACTCGCGCACCCGTGAGGTCCTCAAGGCGTGTGGGGCCAACGTCAAGCGCCTCCAAGAGAGGCTCGTCTCCTTCCTGGAGGAGACGGTCGAACGGCTGCCCGAGGACGCGGAGGCCGACCCCCAGCAGACCATCGGCGTGGAGCGTGTGCTCCACCGCGCCGCCATGCACGCCCTGTCCGCCGAGCAGAAGCTCATCGACGGCGGCGACGTGCTGGTGGCCCTCTTCCGCGAGGAGGAGAGCCACGCGCTCTACCTGCTCCAGCAGGAGGGCGTCACCCGGTTGGACCTGCTCAACTACATCTCCCACGGCATCTCCAAGGATGAGGCGGGCGAGGGCGAGGAGGGCGGCGCCAGCAACGGGCACGCGCCCGCGGGGGACGACGACGAGGAGGGCGAGTCGCCGCGCAAGAGCCCGCTGGAGACGTACACCACGCAGCTCAACATCGAGGCCAAGGAGGGGCGCATCGACCCGCTCATCGGCCGCGACAAGGAGCTGGAGCGCACCATCCAGGTGCTCTGCCGCCGCCGCAAGAACAACCCGCTCTACGTGGGCGAGGCGGGCGTGGGCAAGACGGCCATCGCCGAGGGCCTGGCGCTCTACATCCACGAGGGCCGCGTCCCCGAGCCCTTGAAGAACGCCATCGTCTACTCGCTGGACATGGGCTCCTTGCTCGCGGGCACCAAGTTCCGCGGCCAGTTCGAGGAGCGGCTCAAGGGCGTGCTCAAGGCGCTCCAGGAGCAGCCGGAGGCCATCCTCTTCATCGACGAGATCCACACGATTGTCGGCGCGGGCGCCACCAGCGGCGGCTCCATGGATGCGTCCAACATCCTCAAGCCGGCGCTCGCCAGCGGGAAGCTGCGCTGCATCGGCTCGACGACGTATCAGGAGTTCAAGTCCTCCTTCGAGAAGGACCGCGCGCTGTCGCGGCGCTTCCAGAAGATTGAAGTCGCCGAGCCCTCCGTCGAGGACACCGTCCTCATCCTGGAGGGGCTCAAGAGCCGCTACGAGGAGCACCACGGCGTGAAGTACACGCCCGAGGCGATTCGCGCGGCGGCGGAGCTGGCGGCCAAGCACATCAACGACCGGTTCCTGCCGGACAAGGCCATCGACGTCATCGACGAGACGGGCGCGGCGGAGAAGCTCAAGCCGGAAGGTGCGCGCACCAACACCGTCACCGGCGCGGACGTGGAGGCCGTCGTCGCCAAGATGGCGAAGATTCCCGCCAAGAGCGTGTCCGCGAGCGAGGGCGTCCAGCTCCAGAACCTGGAGAAGGAGCTGCAGGCGGTCATCTTCGGGCAGGACGGGGCCATCAAGGACCTGGTCAGCGCCATCAAGCTGGCGCGCTCGGGGCTGCGCGCGCCGGAGAAGCCCATCGGCTCGTTCCTCTTCTCGGGCCCCACGGGCGTGGGCAAGACGGAGCTGGCCAAGCAGCTGGCGCAGACGTTGGGCGTGGAGTTCCTGCGCTACGACATGAGCGAGTACTCGGAGAAGCACACGGTGAGCCGGCTCATCGGCGCGCCGCCGGGCTACGTCGGCTTCGACCAGGGCGGCCTGCTCACGGACGCGGTGCGCAAGCACCCGTACGCCGTGGTGGTGCTGGATGAAATCGAGAAGGCCCACCCGGACCTCTTCAACATCCTGCTCCAGGTGATGGACCACGCGACGCTGACGGACAACAACGGCCGCAAGGCCGACTTCCGCAACATCGTCCTCATCCTCACCACCAACGCGGGTGCCCAGGAGATGAGCACCAAGTCCATCGGCTTCGGCGACCTCGCGAAGCCCGCGGACGCGACGCGCGCGAAGAAGGCGATTGAGCGCACCTTCACGCCGGAGTTCCGCAACCGGCTGGACGGGTGGATCCTGTTCTCCGGCCTGCCGCCGGAAATCATCCTCAAGGTGGTGGACAAGGAGGTCCGCCTCCTCCAGAAGATGCTCGAGGAGCGCAAGGTGAAGCTGGAGCTGACGCCCGCCGCGCGCGCGTGGCTGGCCGAGCGTGGGTATGACCCGGCCTTCGGTGCCCGGCCCATGGCCCGCCTCGTGGACAACTCGCTCAAGAAGCCGCTCGCCGAGGCGCTGCTCTTCGGTGAGCTGAAGAACGGCGGCACCGCCCGCTACGACGTGGACAAGGGCGGCGACAAGCTGGACCTCCAGACGACCGCCGCCCCCGCCGAGCCCGTGCCGGCGTAGCGCCGCGCGAGCAAGGCCCTCGAAACGAACGAGGCCCCGATTCCCACCGTGGGAGTCGGGGCCTCTGACGTTTCCAGCAGCCGCGCTACTCGACGCGGTAGATCTTCACCGCGCTGGAGAGCTGCTCGGAGATGATTTGCAGCGTGGTGGCGGCCTCGCCGGTGGAGCCGATGCGGGCCACCGTCTCGTCCATCATCTTGGAGAGGTCGTTCACCGCCAGGGTGATTTGGTTGATGCCCACGTTCTGCTGGGACACCGCGGCGGCAATCTGACGGACGGCGGCGGCGTTGTCCTGGACGATGGAGGACAGCTCGCGCAGGTTCTGCCCGCTGGTGCGCACCTGGGCCAGGCCCGCCTCCATGCGCTCGGCGCCGCGCTCGGTGATTCGCACCGCGGCCGTCACCGAGTTGGCGATGTCGTCGAGCAGCTCCCGCACCCGCGTCGTCGCCTGGATGGACTGGTCCGCCAGCGCGCGAATCTCGCGCGCCACCACGCCGAAGCCCTTGCCGTGCTCGCCCGAGCGCACCGATTCAATCGCCGCGTTGAGCGCGAGCATGTTGGACTGGTCGGCCAGGTCCTTCACCGTCTGGGTGATGCCGCCAATCTGCTGCGTGCGCTCGCCCAGCTCGAGAATCTTCTGGGCAATCTCACCCACCTGGACGCGGATGTCGTTGAGGCCCGCCATCGTCTGCTCGATGGAGGCCTCGCCCGCGCGGGCCAGCGCGTCCGCGCGCTCGGCCACCGACAGCACGCTCTCCGCCTTCTGCGCGGCGAGCATGGAGGTCTGCTTGATTTCCTGCGCGGTGACCTGCGTCTCCTGGAGCGCGGCGGCCTGCCGGGAGATGGTCTGCGCCTGGTCCGTGGAGGACGTGTTGAGGTGCTCGGTGGACTGCGTCAGCGCCTGCGCGGCCTGCTGGAGGTTGAGCGTCACCTCGCGCAGCCGGGCCACCATCTGCGCGAAGGAGTTGGCCAGCCGGCCCACCTCGTCGCCGCTCTTGGCGTGGATGGGGCGCGTCAGGTCACCGGACTCGACGATGTGGCCGGCGACCTCCGTCAGCTCGCGCATGGGGCGCACGATGCTGCGCCCGAAGGCCGCCGCCACCGCCACGCCCAGCGCCACCAGCAACAGCGCGAAGCCCATCATCCGCCAGCGCAGCGCGGACACCAGGTCGTCGATGTGGTCGCGGGAGATACCCACGTGCACCGTGCCCAGCCGGCCACCGGCCACCGGCGCCGCCACGTTCGAGGCGTGCAGCGTGCGGCCCTCGGTCTCGAACTCGAGCACCTCGCCCCAGCCGTTCTCCTCACTCACCTCGCCCTGCGCCACCGCGGACGCCTTCAGCGCTTCGGGGAAGGCGCCCGTCAGGCTGTGCGCCACCACGTTGCCGCCCGCGTCCGAGACGAAGACGTAGGCGACGTCCTCGCTGGTGCGCGAGACGTCCAGCAGGGGCTGGAGCGTGGTGAGGCCCATCTTCGCGCCCTGCTCCGCGGCCACCGCGAGGCTGCGGGCGAGCAGCTGGCCCTCGCCCATGTGGCTGGAGACGAGGTCCGCCTCCAGCCGCCGCGTGGCGATACCGGTGAGGATGGCGGCCACCGTCGCGCTGACGAGCGTGGTGACGAGGACGAGCTTCGGCGCCAGTCCGAGCGACTGACGGAACTGCTGGCCGAGCTGCGTGGTGAACGAGGTCTGTTCGGTGCTCACGGCATCACCACCCGGAAGACGTCGGGACGACACCCGCGAGGGCGCGGGGTGAATACAAACGACTCGGGACTACCAGCAAGCGGCCCGCGACGAACAGGGGGCACTGACGGGCTCATCGTCCCACCCCACCCTCTCCGCGCCCACCGGCCCGGAAGTTGGGGGGGATGCAGCTCTGGAGGATGAGCTCCGGCACCGAGGCCAGGGGCACGCCCTGGTCCGTGGCGTGGATCTCCAGCGCCGCGCGGGGCATGCCGTAGACCACGGAGGTGGCCTCGTCCTGGGAGAAGGTGACACCACCGGCCTTGCGGATGGCGAGCAGCCCGCGCGCGCCGTCCTCGCCCATGCCGGTGAGCACCACCCCGCCGCTGCGCCGGCCGAACGACGCCGCGAGCGACGACAGCAGCACGTCCCCGTTGGGGCACGGACCGCCCTTGCTGCGCTGCAGCCGCGCCAGCCCCGCCGGGTCCACCAGCAGGTCGTGCCCGTCCAGCGGGAAGTACACGCGGCCGGGCTCCAGCCGCTCGCCGTCCCGCGCCACGTCCACCGTCAGCGGCGTCACCTGCGACAGCCAGCGCACCATGCCCTGCGTGAAGCCCACGGTGATGTGCTGCGCGATGAGCAGCGGGACGGGCAAATCCTTGGGCAGCTTGGAGAGCAGCTCCGCCAGCGCGGGCGGGCCACCGGTGGAGGCCACCACGCCGAAGACGTCCACGCGCGCGCCGATGGGCGGCGGCGTCACCACGTTGGCGCGCTGGCGCCGGGAGATGACCGGCACCTCCGCCATCAGACACACCGAGTGGGCCAGGTCCCGGCCCCACCGGCGCAGCTCCTCCACGTTGGTGACGTTGGGCTTGCCGATGAGCTCCAGCGCGCCGGCGCTCATCGCCTGGAAGCCCAGGTCCACGCCGCGCTGCTCGGCCACCGCGCTCACCACCAGCACCCGCGCGGGGGCCTGGGACATGATGGCGGTGATTGCGCTGGGGCCGTCCAGCCCCGGCAGCAGCAGGTCCATGGTGATGACGTCCGGGCGCAGCAGGCGCGCCAGCTGCACGGCGCGGTTGCCGTCCCCGGCGCGGCCGACGACCTCGATGCGAGGGTCCTCGGTGAGCAGGGCCGTCAGTGTGTTCGCCATGGTGGGCGAGTCGTCCACCACGAGCACCCGGATGGGGCGTCGATTGTTCACGCGCGCGCTCCCCTGCGGCTCATGACGTCGAGCACCTCGGCGAGCAGGCGGCCCGCGGCGCACTCGCGCTTGCTCAGGTAGCCATCCGCTCCCGCCGCCAGGCCCCGCTCCCGCGCCGCCGCGCTGTCATGCGCGGAGACGAGGATGACCGGCAGCGACGCCGTCTCCCGTTTCTCCCGCAGGCGGGCGATGAGCTGGGTGCCGTCCATCTCCTCCATGTCCAGATCGCAGATGACGACGTCGTAGGTGTCCGTCGCCAGCCGGTCCAGCGCGCGGGCGCCGCTGGCCGCCAGGTGCACGCTGAAGCCGCCCGCCTCCAGCATGGCCCGGTGCAGCGCGCGCGCGGTGAGCGAGTCGTCCACCACCAGCGCCCGGCGCTGCGCCGTCACCTGCGTCTGGCCCGACTCCGTCACCAGCCAGTCCGGCCGGCAGATGAGCAAGAGCTCGCCTCGGCTCAGCGTCGCCGCGCCCTGCCACGCCGGCACGTCGCGGACCTCGGAGGGCAGCGGCCGGATGACCAGGTCGCGGTCCCCCACCACCGCGTCCACGCCCAGCGCCACGCGCTTGCCTCCGCTCTGCACGATGAGCAGCGGCTGGCCTTCCGCGGGCGGCGCCAGCGCGCGCAGGCCCAGCCTGGCGCCCAGGTCCACCACCGGCAACAGCTGCCCCTGGTACTCCAGATGCGCCTTGCGCTTGCCCAGCCGCAGCGAGTCCGCGCGCGCCAGCTGCGTGGCCTCCACCGCGAGCATCGGCAGGCCCACCAGCTGCTCCAGCGCGCGCACCACCAGCACGGGCGAGCTGCCCAGGTCCACCGGCAGCGTCATCACGAACCGCGTGCCCTGGCCCGGCGTGCTGTTCACCTCGATGCGGCCCTGCAGGCCCTCCACCGACGCGCGCACCGCGTCCAGGCCCACGCCCCGGCCCGACGTGTCCGTCACGTCCGAGCGCGTGCTGAAGCCCGGCCGGAAGATGAGGTCGCGCAGCTGGTTCTCGTTGAGCCGCTCCGCCTCGTCGGAGGCGATGACGCCGCGCGACTCGGCCACCTTGCGCACCCGCGTCACGTCGATGCCCGCGCCGTCGTCCGCGCACTCGAGGAAGAGCAGGTTGCCCTGCTGCTCCACGCGCAGCGTGAGCGCGCCCTCGTGGTGCTTGCCCGCCTTCTCGCGCTCGGACGGCAGCTCCAGGCCGTGGTCCACGGCGTTGCGGAGCAGGTGCACCAGCGCGCCCTGGAGCTTCTCCAGGAGGCGCCGGTCCAAGGACAGCTCCGAGCCCACCACCGACAGCCGCGCCTCCTTGCCCAGCTGGCGCGACAAGTCACGCACCATGCGCTGCAGCGGGTCCAGGATGGTGCGCACCGGGCGCGTGGTGATGGCCTTGAGGCCCTCCTCCAGCGCGTCGACGATGTCGCTCGTCTCCTCGCCATCGGTGCGCAGCGAGCGCGACGTGCCGGACAGCAGCGTGCGCGCCTCGGCCGTCTCCGCCAGCAGGCCCTGCTTGGCCAGCACCGTCACCACGCGGTCCAGCTCGCGGCCGCGCTCCTCCACGCGCAGCCGCACCTCGCGCAGCCGCTCCACCTCGCGCATCAGCGCCGTCACCTGCCGCACGCTGACGCGCCAGCCCGTGTCCGCGGACTCCGCCTGCGGGTCCAGCTGGGCCGACAGCTCCAGGGACCCGGCGTCCTCCGAGGCGCCGTTCGTCTCTGGCTCCGCGGCGCCGTTCGAGCCCGCGGCCGCCTGCGCGCCCACCGACTCCGGCGCGGGGCCGTCCGCCACCAGCTGCGCCAGCGCGGCGGCCGGGTCCGGCAGCGAGTCCCCGCGTCCATCCGCGTGCGCCTGGGCGCGCAGCATGAACAGGTCCAGGCCGTGCAGCAGCACGTCCACCACGGACCGGGGCATCTTCTGCGTGGTGGCCTTCAGCGGCGCGAGCGCGTCCTCCAGCTTGTGGGCGATGTCGCCCAGGTCCTGCAGCCCCAGGCTGGACGCGCTGCCCTTGAGGGTGTGCAGGTGCCGGCCCAGCCGGACGTAGAGCTTCGCGAGCGCGCCCGAGTCCAGGCCCTCGCGCTCCAGCTCCAGCAGGTCCATGGTGACCTTCTGGATGACCTCCTGGGCCTCGACGGCGAACCCCGTGACGAGTCCCTGCAGCATCGGGTCAACGGGCATTGCGTCCTCCCGTCGAGCGGGTGGTGAACAGGCGCTTGAGGTCGATGAGGTGGATGAGCTGCCGGTCCTGGGTGAAGACCTCCATCACCGGCCCCTCGGCCCGCACGCGCGCGGCCTCCACCGCGCTCGCCGGCAGCGTGGTGGGGCGCGGAATGGCCTCGCAGTCCAGCGCGCACAGCTCGCCGTCGCCGCGGTCCACCACCAGCAGCACCGCCGGATCCTGCCGCCAGCCGTGCCCGCCCAGCATGGACGCCAGGCTCAGCGCGGAGAGCACCTGGCCCTGGAAGCGCAGCACGCCCACCACATGCGGCGAGGACAGCGGCACCGGCGTCACCATCCGCAGGGGCAGCGCCGCGCGCAGCATCTCCAGCGACAGCGCGTAGCGCTCCTCGCCCAGCGGGAACTCGGCAATCCAGTGGACCGCCTCCTCCACCGTCGTCTCGGCCTGCTCGCGCAGACGCGAGGCGCGCCGCTCGAGCAGCTCGACGGCCTCCTGCTCCTGGGCCTCCTCCATGCTTCTGGGAAGGATTTTCATTCGAGGGCCCCTTGATTGAGGTAGGCGTCAGCGGACGCCTGATAGAACCGCGCCGGCAGGGCCTCGGGCCCGTCCACGAGGTGGTCCGGCGCCAGCCGCTCCGCGCGCACCCGCAGCGCGCGCATCAGCGGCACCGCCGCCTCGCGCGCCCCGGTGCGCTCCCGAAGCAGCGCGAGCTCGAGCAGCCCCGGCAGGTAGTCGGGAGCCTGACGCACCAGCGACTCCAGCACCGCCGCCGCGCCCTCCACGTCTCCCTCCTCGATGCGCTCCAGCGCCTCCAGGTGCAGCCGGGACGGCGGGGGCGGCGGCGTCACCCGCGCGGGCACCACCGGCACGGGCGTGGCCTTGGGCTTGCGGAACAACGGCGCGGGCGGCTCGGCGCGCTCCACCGGGCGCGGCGCGGGCGCGGGCGTGGTCAGCTCACCGGGCGCCAGCATGCGGAAGGTCTGCAGCTCCGGCGGGCCCTCGCGCACCATGCCGGGCGGCACCCGGTCCGCCTCCACGGCGCCCAGGAACAGGAAGCCGCCGGGGTTGAGCGCCCGCGTCAAGAGCGAGATGGCCTGCTCGCGCGCGGCCGGGGAGAAGTACGTGAGCACGTTGCGGCAGAGGATGAAGTCGAAGCGGCCGAAGCGCTCGGGCAGGGGCGCCAGCAGGTTCCCCTGCGCGAAGGTGGTGATGCGGCGCACGACGGGGAGGATGGTGACCTGCCGCTCCGGCGCGTCCAGGTAGAGCGGGAACAGCCGCGGCGCCGACTCGCGACGCGACCAGGTGCCGTAGGACGCGCGCCGCGCCGTCTCCAGGCTGGCCTCGTGCAGGTCCGTGCCCAGCACCTCCACCGGGAAGCCGTGCGGCACCGACGCCAGCAGCGCCGCCGCCAGGGAGTAGGCCTCCTCGCCCGTGGCGCAGCCCGCGCTCCAGCCGCGCAGCGCGAGCGCGCCCTTGCGCAGCGCCGCGGGCACGCCCACCTGCGAGATGTAGCGGAAGTGCTCGGGCTGCCGGAAGAAGTACGTCTCCCCCACCAGCGCCGCGCGCACCAGCGTCCCGGACAAGGGCGACTGGGGGAAGAGCATCTCCCCCAGGAGGTCCGCCGACGAGCGCCCGCGCGCGAGCTCCCCGCGCACCACGCGCTCCATGGCCTCGGAGGCGATGGCGTCGTCGCGGAAGCCGGTGATGGAGGACACCACTTCCCGCGCTCGGGTCAGCAGCCGCGGGTCGAGCTCTGCGCTCATGCGCTCCGCCTGGCCCTCCGCGGCCTCCACCATCTTGGGCAGGTCCTGCAACAGGCCCCGCGCCACGAACACCCGCGGATCCAGGATGGGCAGCAGGTGCCCCCCGGCGCGCAACATCCCGATGAGCCCCTCGCGCAGCGGACCATGGTCCGTGCCGCCCACGCGCTCGCGCCGGTCGATGTCCGCCGCCGCGTACTCCTCCGGGTCCTTCACCGTGTCCACCGCGAGCGCCAGCGCCACCCCGTCCACCTGGATGACCACCAGCATCCGCTCCACGCGCGGCAGCGAGTGCTCCACGCTCAGGCGGCGCGCCACGTCCAGCACGCACAGCGCCTCGCCGCGCACCTCCACGTATTCGCGCAGGTACGAGGGCGCCGTGGGCAACGGCCGCGTCGCCGGATGCAGGAGCACCTCGCGCACCGCGTCCAGCGGCACCGCGAACTCCAGCGTGCCCACCGTCACCCGCAACACCAGCAGCGAGCCGGTGCGCGCGCGGCGGCGCGAGTTGGCCAGCGCCTCGCCCACCGCGTGCAGGAGCTCATCCGCGCGGAAGGGCTTGGCCAGGAACGTCTCCGCGCCCAACCCCAGACACGCCTCCGCGCGCGACTTCTCCGAGGAGATGATGATGACCGGGATGTCCGACGTGGCCGGGTCCGCCTTCATCCGCTGGAGGACCTCGTCGCCGTCCATCTCCGGCATCGACAGGTCCAGCAGCACCGCGGCGGGCCTGAGTCGGGAGACCTTCTCCAGCGCCTCGCGGCCGTTGCTCGCGGTGTGGATGGTGTAGTGGCCGGAGAGGATGGCGCGCTCGAGCGCCAGGATGGCGTCGCTGTCGTCGACGAGCAGCAGGGACGGCAGGCTCACGGCATCAAGCCTTGGTCAAGAACTGACGGACGGTCTCCGTCAGCTCGTGGTGGGAGACCGGCTTCTGGATGAACGCGTTGGCGCCCGCCTCCGTGCCCCGCTGGCGCAGGGCCACGTCCTTCTCCGCCGTGAGCAGCAGGATGGGCACGGTGCGCAGCTGCGCGTTCTTGCTGGCCCGGACCTCCTTGACGAAGGTGATGCCGTCCATCCCGGGCATGTTGATGTCCGCGATGACCAGATTCACCGGGACGAGTTTGAGGAGTTGCAGCGCACGAGATGCATCTTCCGCCTCCACCGTCCCTACCTTGAGGTTCATGAGGTAGATCTTGACGATGTTCCGAACGGTCGGGCTGTCGTCCACCAGCAAGATGTTGGTGCTGTTGGTGCTCACGGTGCCACGGCTCCTGCGCAGGGGTTGGGCCAATGCGGCCGTCCCCTGCGAAACGTGGGAGGACTCTACCGTGAGCGCTCTCACGGGAGAAAGCGGGGGGACCTGTCCGCATTCACGGCGGGCGGGCAGGTGTCGGATGACCTCGACGCCGGGAGCGGGTGGCGCCTACTCGCTCGGAGGCTTGGTGCCTGCGGGCTGGGCTCCCGCCACGGACTCCGGGGGCACCGGTGGCGCACCCACGGCGTGATAACCACCGTCCACGTGGATCATTTCGCCCGTGGTGGAGGGCAGCCAGTCCGACAGCAGGGCACACGCCGTCCTGGACACCATGTCGTGGCTGTCCTTGGCGCTCCAGCCCAGTGGGGCCTGGGTACCCCACCCCGCCTCCAGCGCCTTGAAGCCCGGGATGCCCTTGGCGGCCATGGTGGACAAGGGACCCGCCGCCAGCGCGTTGACCCGGATGCCCTTGGGGCCCAGGTCCCTGGCCAGGTAGCGGACGGTGGACTCCAGCGCGGCCTTGCACACGCCCATCCAGTCGTAGATGGGCCACGCGACGCGGTTGTCGAAGTCCAGCGTGACGATGGAGCCGCCCGGCGGCATCAGCGGCGCGCACGCCACCGCGAGCTCCTTGAGGGAGAACGCGGAGATGCGGAACGCCGTCTGGACGCTCTCCCAGGGCGTGTTGAGGAAGTTGCCGCCCAGGGCGTCGTCCGGGGCGTAGGCGATGCCGTGGAGCACGCCGTCCACGCGGTCCCAGCGCTGCTTGAGCGACTCGGTGAGCGCCTTGAAGTGCTCGGGGTTGGTCACGTCCAGCTCCAGCACCTCGAGCCCCGGCTTGAGGCGCTTGGCGCTGCGCTCGGTGAGGGACTTGGCCCGACCGAAGCCCGTCAGCAGGATGTCCGCGCCCTGCTGGAGCGCGTGCTCGGCGATGCCATAGGCGAGGGACTGGGGGGTGAGCACCCCGGTGATGAGCAGCTTCTTGCCCTGGAGCAGCATGTGAGGCGGCCTCTTGGGAGGGAGAAGGGGTTGGGGGAGCGGGCTGTCTAGCACTCCTTTCGACCGAAACGGGACGAAACGGGTGCTGGGAGTCCTCGGGTGTCAGGGTGTTCCCAGGTGAAGCTGGGCTCAACAGCGGCATGACTTGGGCTGCTCCCCTGGAGCGGCCCCTCCCCTGGGGTGCCGCCAGGGCCCAACAAAGACGCCTCGAAAAACCCCCAACGGGGCGGTCATCCAGTAAAAGACGACACCGCCATGGCGAACTTCCAGGACTCGTTCCTTTCCGGCGCCAACATCGACTTCATCGAGGGGCTCTACGCCCGCTACCTCGAGGACCCCGCCAGCGTGGATGCAAGCTGGCGAGAGATCTTCGAGCGAAACGATGGTGCCGGCCGTCCCATCTTCAGCACGAAGCTCTTGGAGGTGCCCGCGGCGGCCGTCGCGCCCGGCAAGGGCAACGGCAAGGCCGCGGGAGCCGCCCAGGCCCCCGCCGCCGCGCCGGCCGCGGCCGCCCCCGTCGCCGCCCAGAGCACCGCCCAGGCCCAGGCGCTGGAGCTGCAGTCCAAGGTGGACCAGGCGCTCTTCGCGTTCCGGCTGCGCGGCCACCTGCGCGCCGACCTGGATCCGCTCAACCGCCCGCGCCCCGCGCTCGCCCACGTGGCGGACGTGAGCATGGTGGATGACGGCCACTTCTCGCCCAAGGAGCGCGAGCAGGAAGTGGAGACGCACAACGTCTTCCCGCAGCAGAAGGTGAAGCTGGACGAGCTGCTCGCGCGCCTGCACCGCACGTACACGGGCAGCGTCGGCGTGGAGTTCATGCAGATCCTCGACAGCGAGCGCCGCCGCTGGCTGATGCAGCGGATGGAGCACAGCGAGAACCGCACCGCGTTCTCCGTGGAGGACCAGCGCCACATCCTCACCAAGCTGTCCTACGCGGAGGGCTTCGAGAACTTCCTGCACACCAAGTACGTGGGCGCCAAGCGCTTCAGCCTGGACGGCGGCGAGGCCCTCATCCCCATGCTGGACGCCATCGCCGAGGTGGGCAGCGGCCTGGGGCTGAAGGAGGTCGTCATCGGCATGGCCCACCGCGGCCGCCTCAACGTGCTGACGAACATCCTGGGCAAGCAGCCCGGGCAGATCTTCAGCGAGTTCGACGGCCCCAAGGACCCCCGGGCGTACCTGGGCCGCGGCGACGTGAAGTACCACATGGGCTTCTCGTCGGACCACACCACGCGCCAGGGCAAGAACGTGCACCTGTCGCTCGCGTTCAATCCCAGCCACCTGGAGGCCGTCAACCCGGTGGTCGAGGGCCGCGTGCGCGCCAAGCAGGAGCGCTTCGGCGACACCGAGCGCGTGGGCGTGATGCCCCTGCTCATCCACGGCGACGCGGCCTTCATGGGCCAGGGCGTCGTCGCGGAGACGCTCAACCTGTCGGGCCTCAAGGGCTACACGACGGGCGGCACGCTCCACGTCGTCATCAACAACCAGGTCGGCTTCACCACCGACCCCCACGACTCGCGCTCCTCCATCTACGCCACCGCCATCGCGCAGATGCTGGACATCCCCGTGTTCCACGTGAACGGAGATGACCCGGAGGCCTGCGTGCACGTGGCGCGGCTGGCGGCGGAGTACCGCCAGACGTTCCACAGCGACGTGGTCATCGACCTCATCTGCTATCGCCGCTACGGCCACAACGAGGGCGACGACCCCTCGTTCACCCAGCCGGCGATGTACGACATCATCCGCAAGCACCCGACGGTGCGCACGCGCTACGCGAAGGCGCTGGCGGACGCCAACCGCATCAGCGCGGAGGACTCGGAGGCCATCAAGCAGCGCTGCCTGTCGGAGTTCGACGCGGCGCTGACCCGCGCGCGCCAGGAGAGCGAGTTCAAGGAGCCCAGCGCGCTGGAGGGCCTGTGGAAGGCCTACCAGGGCGGCTCGGTGAAGAACGCGCCCCAGGTGTCCACCGCGGTGGACAAGGCGAAGCTGCGCGACGCGCTCCAGCGGCTGTGCACGGTGCCCGAGGGCTTCCACGTGCACCGCGACGTGGAGCGCACCGTCATCAAGAAGCGCCTGGGCATGCTCGACAGCGAGGAGCTGCAGTGGAGCGAGGGTGAGTCGCTGGCGTACGCCACGCTGCTCTCCGAGGGCCACCCGGTGCGCCTGTCCGGCCAGGACTGCGAGCGCGGCACGTTCAGCCACCGCCACGCGGTGCTGCACGACGTGCAGACGGGCGCCAAGTACACGCCCCTGCAGCAGTTCTCCACCGGCCGCGCCAGCTTCCAGGTCGTCAACAGCGCCCTGTCGGAGATGGGCGTGCTCGGCTTCGAGTACGGCTACAGCCTGGACGTCCCGGACGGCCTCACCCTCTGGGAGGCCCAGTTCGGCGACTTCGCCAACGGCGCCCAAATCATCATCGACCAGTTCATCGCCGCCGCGGAGAGCAAGTGGCGCCGGCTGAGCGGAATCACGCTGCTGTTGCCACACAGCTACGAGGGCCAGGGCCCCGAGCACTCCAGCGCGCGCCTGGAGCGCTTCCTGGACCTGTCCGCCGAGGACAACATCCAGGTCTGCTACCCCACGACGCCCGCGCAGATCTTCCACCTCCTGCGCCGTCAGGTGGTGCGCCCGGTGCGCAAGCCCCTGGTCATCATGTCGCCCAAGAGCCTGCTGCGCCGGCCGGAGGCCACCAGCAAGGTGGACGAGCTGGCCACGGGCGGCTTCCAGGAGGTCATCCTGGACAGCGTGGCGCCCGCGGGCGTGACGCGGCTGCTCCTGTGCAGCGGCAAGGTGTACTACGACCTGGTGAAGGCGCGGAACGAGCGCAAGGACGACAGCATCGCCATCGTCCGGGTGGAGCAGCTCTACCCGTTCCCGGCGGACGAGCTGGCGAACCTGGTGGCGAAGCTGCCCAGGCTCGCGGAGGTCTACTGGGTGCAGGAGGAGCCCCGCAACGCGGGCGCGTGGCACTTCATGTTCCCGCGCCTGCATGACCTGGTGTCGTCGCGCTCGCAGCAACCCGTGAAGTTGGGCTACATCGGGCGCGCGGAGGCCGCCAGCCCCGCAACCGGCTTCCCGAAGACTCACGAAATCGAGCAGCAGCTCATCATCGAGGAAGCCATCTTCCGAGGGACCAAGAATGGCCGTTGAACTGAAAGTACCCCCCCTGGGCGAGTCCATCACCGAGGCCGTCGTCGGCAAGTGGAACAAGAAGCCGGGTGACGCGGTGTCCGCGGACGAGCCGCTCGTCGTCCTGGAGACCGACAAGGTCACCATCGACGTGCCCGCGCCCGCGGCCGGTTCCCTGGCGTCGGTCGCCTTCAAGGAAGGTGACAAGGTGCGCGTGGGCGACGTGCTCGGCCTCATCGAGGCCGGTGCCGGCGCCGCCGCCAGGCCCGCGGCGGCCGCTCCCGCCGCGCCCGCTCCGGCGCCCGTCGCCGCCGCGCCCGCGCAGGAGTCCGACGCGCGCATCACCCCCACCGCCAGGAAGATGGCGGAGGAGAACAAGGTCGACGTCAGCCAGCTCAAGGGCAGCGGCGCCGGCGGCCGCATCACCAAGGAGGACGTGCTCGGTCAGCTCAACCGCCCGGCCGCGCCCTCCCAGCCCGCCGCCCCGGCCCAGCCCGCGGGCCCGCGCCCCAACGCCGCGCGCGAGGAGCGCGTGCGCATGACGCCGCTTCGCAAGCGCGTCGCCGAGCGCCTGGTCCAGGCCCAGTCCAACGCCGCCCTGCTCACCACCTTCAACGAGGTGGACATGGGCGAGGTGATGGCGCTGCGCAAGAAGTACAACGACAAGTTCCAGGCCAGGCACGGCGTGAAGCTCGGCTTCATGAGCTTCTTCGTCCGCGCGTCGATTGAAGCCCTCAAGGCCTTCCCCCAGGTCAACGCGGAGATCGACGGCGAAGACGTCATCTTCAAGCACTACTACGACATCGGCGTGGCGGTGAGCGGCAGCCGCGGCCTGGTCGTGCCGGTCATCCGCAACGCGGACAAGCTGTCCCTGGCGGAGCTGGAGAAGGGCGTGGGCGACCTGGGCACCCGGGCGCGCAACGACAAGCTCACCCTGCCGGAGCTGCAGGGCGGCACCTTCACGATTACCAACGGCGGCATCTTCGGCTCCATGCTGTCCACGCCCATCATCAACCCGCCGCAGACGGGCATCCTGGGCATGCACAACATCGTCGAGCGCCCCGTCGCCCGCGACGGCCAGGTGGTCATCCGGCCCATCATGTACGTGGCCCTCACCTACGACCACCGCCTCATCGACGGCCGCGAGGCCGTCCAGTTCCTCGTGCGCGTGAAGGAGTGCATCGAGGACCCCGAGCGGCTCCTGCTCGACGTCTGAGGCCGCCAACGCGACGCGTCAGTATTGACTGAGATGCCCGGCCTCAATGCAAACCGGGCATTTCAGGTCGCTGGCTGGACTTCCAGGCAGGCGTTTCACTAAAACCGGACATGTCTCCCGGTCGTCGGGGGGCGGGAAGAACGGGCGACTCTCACGCGTCGCCCCGCGAGACTGAAGGAAGTGCAATGGCAACCGGTACCGTGAAGTGGTTCAACGACGCGAAGGGCTTCGGCTTCATCACCCAGGACGGCGGTGGTGAGGACGTGTTCTGCCACCACACCGCCATCAACATGGACGGCTTCCGCACCCTCGCCGAGGGTCAGAAGGTGGAGTTCGAAGTGACGCGTGGCCCCAAGGGCCTGCAGGCGCAGAACGTTCGCGCCGCCTGAGACGTCGTTGCGATGAGCCCTTCCCCGCGAGGGGCTCACGAACGGAGGCCCGGCCCCTGTCCCCAGGGAACCGGGCCTCTTGCTTTCCGGAGCGTCCCCCGGGCGCGCGGACGCGCCCGGGCCCGCGCCCGTCACAGGTTCTTCTTGAAGTGCTCCATCACGCGCTCCCACTGGCGCTGCTTCACCAGCGGGTCGGGCACCATGTGCGTCAGGCCGCTCAGCGGGAGCAGCTCGTGCGGCTTGCCGGCGCGGAACAGGGCGTCGCTCAGCTTCAGCGTGTGGAAGAAGTAGACGTTGTCATCCGCGGTGCCGTGGATGAGCAAGAGCTTGCCGATGGGCTTGTCCGCCTTGGCGTAGGTGAGCAGCGAGCTCTTCTCGTACGCCTCGGGGTGCTCCTGGGGCAGGCCCAGGTAGCGCTCGGTGTAGTGCGTGTCGTAGTCGAGCCAGTCCACCACGGGGGCGCCGGACACCGCGGCCTTGAAGACGTCCGGGCGCTTGAGGGCGGCCAGCGCGGCCATGTAGCCGCCGAAGCTCCAGCCCTGGATGCCCACGCGCTTGAGGTCCAGCTCGGGCAGCTCCTTGGCCAGCGCCTGGAGCGCGTCCACCTGGTCATCCAGGGTGACGGTGGCGAAGTCGTACTTCACCTCTCGCTCCCAGGCGGCGCCGCGCAGGGGGGTGCCGCGCACGTCGAACTTCACGACGAGGAAGCCCTGGTCCGCCATCCACTGGGACATCAGGTGCGCGGCCATGCTGTGGTGCACCACGGTGGTGGTGGGGCCGCCGTAGATGTCGACGATGACGGGCAGCTTCTTGCCGGGCTTGAAGTCGCGCGGGCGGGTGATGGACGCCCAGTAGCGCTTGGGGCCCACCTGCCTGAGCTCCGTGTTGGGGACGAAGGGCGGCTCCTGCGCCACCTCCGGCAGCTGGCCCACGCGCGTGCCGTCCGCGCGCAGCACCTCCGTGCGGCTCATGCTCTTGAGACTGGACGTGTTGACGACGAACACCCCGCCGTCGCGCGAGGCGGAGCCACCCTCGATGCCCTCGCCGTTCTTCGTCACGCGCTCGGGCGCCCCGCCGTCCTTCACGCGCCAGAACACGCTCTGCGTGGGGTTGGGGCCGCCGTTGAAGAACAGCGTGCGGTCCTTCTGCACGAAGCGCGTCATGCCCCGGAAGCCCGCGTCCGGCTTGACGAAGCTCTTGTCGAGCGAGCCGTCCGCCTTTCGCAGCTCCACCTCCGGGCCGCCGTTGCGCTCGGTGTACCAGAGGAAGCCCGAGCCATCGTCCAGCCACAGCGGGAAGTCCTGGTCCAGGTTGAGCCAGGCCGAATCCTTCTCCACCAGCAGCTCCCGCGTCTTGCCCGTGGCCGGGTCGACGGCGAGCAGCTGCTGCTCCGTCTGGACGCGGTTCTGCACCAGGATGGTGAGCGGGCCGCCCTTGGGCCACACCACGGTGGCCAGGTACGGGTACTTCGCCGCGTCCCACTGCACCCACGTCGTCTTGCCACCGGTGACGGCCGTGACGCCCAGGCGCACCTTGGCGTTGGGCTTGCCGGGGCGCGGGTACGCGAAGATTTCGCCGCCGCGCTCGGGGTGCATCACGTCGACGATGGTGAGCTTCTCCACCTCCGAGGTGTCGGACTCGGTGTAGGCGACGCGCCTGGCGTCGGGGCTCCACCAGTAGCCGGAGAAGCGGCTCATCTCCTCCTGGGCGACGAACTCGGCCACGCCGTGCGTCTTCTCGGCGGTGCCTCCCTTCGTCACGCGCTGCTCCTTGTTCGCCGCGATGTCGATTCGGTAGACGTCGTTCTCGCGGACGTAGGCCACCTGCTTGCCGTCCTGGGAGAAGCGCGGGTCCAGCACGCCGGGGCCCGTCTTGAGCTCGGTCACCTTGCCGCTCGCGCGCTCGACGACATAGAGCCGGCCGGAGAGCGGGACGAGCAGGCGCGTGCCGTCGTCGGAGATCTGGTACGAGGTGAAGCCCCGGGCGCTGACGCGCATGCGCTCACGGCGGGCCTTCTCCTCGGGGGTGAGCGTCTCCTCGGTGCCCTTGAGCAGCGCCTCGGGGGTGAGCACCTCCTTCACCTCCCCGGTCGCCACGTCGAACGCGTAGAGCGTCTGGACGTTGGAGGTGTCCTGGGTGCGCAGGAAGAGGACCTGCTTCTCGTCCGGGGTGACCCGTACGCTCACCGGGCGGCCGCTGGAGAAGTTGCGGGTCTCCGACAGCTGCCTCAAGAAGGGGTCTTGCGAGTGCGCCGTCTGGGGCATGGTGAGGGGCTTCATCTCCTGGGCGTATACGGGCGCGCTCACGAAAATGAGCGCTGCGGCGAGGACCTGGCGCATGCGTAGTCGAACTCCCGCCAGCGGCGGGGCTCCTTTCACGGAAAGGTGCGGGGAAGCCTACACTCGGCCGCCGCGCAAGCTGAGCAAACCCGCGACGGACGCGAGGATTCCCGAGGCATGAAGACCGACGACGACGCCCTGCTCCACCTGCGCCTGGCGGGCATCATCCGGCTGGGGCTGGGAGGCGGCCGGGGGCCGACGGACGCGTACGTCTTCGACCCCCACCGGCTCGCCCTGCCCTCCTGGGCCATGGCTCTGGGGGACTCCGGTCCCGCCGCGCTGCTCGTCACGCTGGACCGCCACCTGGACGTGGTGGTGCCCCGGAGGCCGGAGGCGGTGCCGGACCGCTCGGCGGGCCTGCGAGCGCTGGACGAGCACGCCCGGTGGGAATTGGACGTGCGCAACTACGACCACATCCTCGCGGCGATGGAGGCGGGGCTGGTGGCGGATGCGTTGTTCATCGCCCGGACGCGGCCCCGGGGCGCCTTCGCGGGGGACACCTACGTGGACACGCGAGGCCGCTCGCACCGACTGGTGGTGGTGCCCACGGTGGACCGCGCGTCCGAGGCGTGGAGCCACCCTGCTCCGGGTGACGCGGTGCGGAACGTGATGGAGGACGCGGAGCGGGTGCTGCTGGACGTGGACCTGGACTGCTTCACCTCGCTGAGCGACGCGGACCCGACGACGGTGCTGCCCTGGCCGCGCGCCATCATCCGAGAGTTCCTCCTGCCCGACGGCTCCGAGCCCTTCTGGGACGCGGTGCTCCAGCGCGCGGTGGCGCTGACGCTCGCGAGGGAGCCGCACCACTGCGGCGGACTGCTCGCGTCCGGGGAGCTGTTCCGGGATGTCGCCGAGGTGTTGTTCCGGGAGCTCTTGCGCGTCGAGCCCCCGTGAGCGACGCGGGGCTACAGCGGTGAGTCGAGGAAGCTGGGGCGCAGGTCCGTCACCTGGCCGCCGGCGAACGTGAAGCGGCTGCCGATGGGAGGCCGGTCGCCGTTGAGCACGTAGCCGAAGTCGATGCGGAACGGGTTGACGTTGAACTGCGGGAAGAGCAGCCGCAGGCCCACGCCCACGGACGTCACCATGTCCGGCCTGTCGTTGAACGCGCTGCCCGAGTCGAGGAAGAGCACGCCGCCCACGTGCACGGTCTTGATGACCAGCGGCGCGGTGCGGTACTCCACGTTCACGAGCAACATCCGCTTGCCGGAGTACTCGTCCGCGGGCGCGCCGCGAAGGCCGTTGCCTCCACCGAGGAGCGTCACCCGGTCGAACAGGTCGTCGATGTTGACGTCCAGCAGGCCGCGCGCGACGAAGCGTCCTCCGAGCACCTTGGGCGACACCTGCGTCAGCTCCGCGGCCCAGTGGCGGTTGTTCCAGGTCGCCGCGTCGCCCATCTGTCGACGGATGGAGCCGGAGGCGGCGACAGTGGTGAGCGCCTCGCCCCAGCGCAGGCGGTAGCGCGCGGCCAGCCCTGCCTCCGTGAAGTGCGTGTCGTCACCGAAGACGGGTGGCGCGTAGCGCAGCGTCGCGGAGAGCCAGTGCCCCATCTGGTAGTCCTCGGAGAGGACATAGGAGTCCACGTCGCGGAGGACTTCGTAGCGGGCCTCGAAGGCGCGCAGGGACATGGACACGTAGCCCGCGTCCTCGGCGCGCGGCAGGTAGTTGCGCCGGAACCAGGCGGACTGGTCCTCGGTCAACATCGACGACCTCGGCGGGTCGTAGGCGTAGTGGTACGCGCCCACGGAGCCGCTCAGGTTGAGCTTGTAGCGCAGGCCGAAGGAGCGCGTGTACGAGGCCGCGCCCGCGACCTCCTCCGTCCGGTACACGTAGGGCACCGTCGGGCCACCGGGGAACGGGAGCTGCCAGATGTCCGCGCCCCGGTAGACGCGATTGGTCTCCACGTTCCACGCCACGGATGAGCTGACGCTCCACGGCGTCGACAGCGAGTAGAGGGGCCGGCTCACGGAGACGCTGCCCCGCGAGCCCTCGGCCTGGCCGCTCTCGCGTCCGATGATGATGGCGGCGGACTCGGTGAACGACCAGCGACTGCCTAGCACGCGCGGGTCGGTGTAGCTCTGTCCGAGGCTGAGCGTGTCCAGGCGCAGGATGAAGTCCACCGCGAGCTTCTTGCCCCGGCCCAGGAAGTTCTGCTCCGTGCCCTGCAGCCGCAGGTACTGGAGCAGCGAGCCGACCGCGGAGAAGTCGCTGTTGAGTCGTAGCGACCAGATGTCCTTGGTGACGACGAGCAGCGACACCGTGCCGGGCGTCTTGCCGACGAGCGGGACGACTCGCACCACGGAGAACAGGCGCAGTGCGCGCAGGTTGCGCGCCGTCTCCTCCGCGAGGCGCGTGGAGTAGGGCTGACCGAGCGGCAGCAGCACCTCGCGCCGGACGACCTCGTCGCGCGTGCGCACGTGGAAGATGTTGAGGAAGTCAGGATACGGGTCGCTCTCGGCCACCACCTCCTCGGTGTCCACGAGCACATCCGAGAGCGGCTTTCCTTCCGGGGAGGGGTCCACCTGGCGGCCATGCCGGACGAGCGACTCGACGACGAGGGCCTCCTCGTAGTTCTCCTGCGTCAGCCCGGGTGCGCGCGCGGGTGGAGGCTCCACCGTGGCGCCCTCGGGCTGCTCACCCTGCTGTGTCGCGACGGGCGCGTCCGGCGGCGGAGTCGCGACGACGGGAGCCGGTGTCTCGGAGACGGGCTCCGCCAGTTCGCTTTGCTGCGTCACGCCCAGTAGCGGCGACGCAACGGCGGGAGTCGGGGTCTCCGAGACGGGCTCCGCCAGTTCGCTTTGCTGCGTCGCGACGAGCGCGACCCGTGGCGGAGACGCAACGACAGGCGCCCGCTTCTCGGGGCTGGGGGCCGCCTGCACGCCCTGTGGCGTCGCGACAAGCGCGGCAGGTGACAGCAACGCGACGACAGGCTCCGCCTGGAGTGGAGTCAGGGCAAGAGGAACGACGATGAGGGCAACCAGTGGTAGCGCCACCCCACCATCCTGGCATGCGCCGCATTCCTGGCGAGCATCTTCATCGCGGGAAGCTCGGATGGCGCGGTCCGTCGACGTCGGCCCCCTCCGTGAGGTCCAGGCTATCGCTCGGGCAAGAACCGCCCAGGTCCAAGGACCCCAGACAGCACCACCACGTGCACGGAGCACCGCCTTCGGTGCGGCTCCTGGCGCGGGCCTCTCGGTGGTGGCTGTCGCCCGAGTCGCTGGACGACCAGGGCCCTGTGTCGGAACCGAATCCGCCGCGCGGAGCCTCCCAAGCAACGGCCCCGCTGGCAGCACGCTCGCCGTCGAAAACCCTCGGAAAATGCCGCTGTAATACCGCGCGAAAGGTGGCGTCTTCCTCGATGAACGGCGGGTCGCGGCTCGTGGGTCCTCGAGCGCTCGCCCCCGGAGCCATCCATTCCTGGAGGTCCCTTTCCCCATGTCGGGTTCACACAGCCACGCGCCCACGTCACACGGCCGAGCCTTCGCGCTCGGCGTCACGCTCAACCTGGCCTTCGTGGCCATCGAGGCGCTGTACGGCTTCCTCTCCGGCTCGCTGGCGCTGCTCGCGGACGCGGGCCACAACCTGAGCGACGTGCTGGGGCTCGTGCTCGCCTGGGGTGCCAGCGTCCTCGCCCGACGCCAGCCCACCGAGCGGCGCAGCTACGGCCTGCGCGGTGCCTCCATCCTCGCGGCCCTCTTCAACGCGCTCATCCTGCTGGTCGCTGTCGGCGCCATCGGCTGGGAAGCCCTCCGCCGCTTCGGCGAGCCAGCGCCCGTCGCCAGCCTCACCGTCATGAGCGTCGCGGGCATCGGCGTCGTCATCAACACCGCCACGGCCCTGCTGTTCTGGAAGGGGCGCAAGAACGACCTCAACGTGCGGGGCGCGTTCCTGCACATGGCGGCCGACGCGGGCGTGTCGCTCGCCGTGGTGCTCAGCGGCGCGCTCATCTACTTCACGGGGCAGGCGTGGCTGGACCCGGTGGTGACGCTCGGCATCGCGCTGCTCATCCTCGTCAGCACGTGGAGGCTGTTGGTGGACTCCTTCAACCTCGCGCTGCAGGCCGTTCCCGCGAACATCAACCTGGGCGCGGTGCGAAGCCTCATGACGCAGGCGCCCGGTGTCACCGGCGTGCACGACCTCCACGTCTGGGCCTTGAGCACCACCGAGTCGGCCCTCACCGCCCACCTCGTGGTGGATGCGCCGTCCGGCACCGAGGCGCTCGTCCCCTCGCTGAAGGCCCGGCTGCACGACACGTTCGGCATCGAGCACGTCACACTCCAACTCGAACCCGCGCTCGCCGCGACCTGCCACCCCTGCGCCCCTGGTGACACCCGCCACGCCGCATGCGCCTGACGGCACCGTGCGAGTCCGGCCCCGCCGCCGACCTCGACTCCCTCGCCCTGACGATGCCCCCCTCGCCAGCGCCCCACCGAGACCTCCGATGACCCCGACCCTGCGAACCCACTTCGACCTCGAGCTGCGCCGCGCCGAGCAAGCCCATGCACGCGGTGCCCATCAAGACGCCTGGCGCTTCCTGGAGCGCGCCCACGTCCTGAGTCAGGCCCATGCGTGGCCCCACCTGCGCGTCCACGGCGCCATGTTCCGTTGGGCCGTTCGACACGGAGACTGGCGGGAGCTGCTCGGACAGTTGCCGCGACTCATCCTGGCCGCGCCGGGCTCGTGGCTCGGTCGCGCGCCGCTGGGCAACACGGGCGGCGCCAACGTGGGCATCTTCACACCCATGGACATCCCCGAGGACCTCCGCGCCATCCTGGCCGCGCGATAACTCCCCGCGTCGAGGTGACATCCCGCGTCGAACCGCCTTCGACCAAGGCCCGTGACGAACGCGGCACGCGATGCGTGCACGGACTGACGCTAGGCTCCCGCGCGGGTGGAGTCACTCCACCTGGGGGACAGGCCGCATGACCACGTTGGACGCCGCGCACCGTCAGCCATCATCTCGTCTGCCGAAATCTCTTCCGGAGCTGCAAGCCCTGCGCGCATGGCGCGAGCCCATCTCCGGCCCCGCGCACTTCCACGTGGAGCCGACAGACATCTTCGTCGCCACCTATCCCAAGTGCGGAACCACGTGGACGCAGCAAATCGTCCACGGCCTGCGCACGCGCGGCGACATGGGCTTCGAGGAGATCTCCCTCGTCGTCCCGTGGCTGGAGAGCCCACCCCTCCCGGGCGTCGACCTCGCGGGGCCCCAGGTCGCGAAACCGCGCGCGTTCAAGACACACCTGCATTGGGAGCGGGTGCCGAAGGGCGGGCGCTACATCCACGTGATGCGAGACCCGGCGGACACGCTCACGTCCTTCTACCACTACGTGAACGGCTGGATGTTCGAGCCCGACTCCGTCAGCGTGGAGGAGTTCTGCTTCGGCATCTTCCTGAAGGACGCGCGCTTCGGCCGCTACTGGGAACACCTGCGCGCCTGGTGGAGCGTCCGCGAGCGCGACGACGTGCTGCTGCTCGCCTACGAGGACATGAAGGAGGACCTGGCGTCCGCGGTCCGACGCATCGGCGCCTTCATGGGCATCCCCCTGGACGACGCGCTCGTCGCGCTCGTGACGAAGCAGTCCACCTTCGAGTTCATGCACGCGCACGAGTCCCAGTTCGACGACCACCCGACGACCGAGGCCGTCAATCGACTCACCGCGCTCCCACCCGAGGTCCAGACCACCAAGGTCCGAGCCGGCCGCGTGGGAGACTCCTCGAGCTGTCCGCGGCGGTGCACGACGCGCTCGCCGCGACCTGGCGCGCGGACATCGAGGTGCCACTCGGCATCCCCTCCTACGCACGGCTTCGCCAGCAACTGCGGTCATCCCCACCCGCTCAAGCCCGGACGAGGCGCTCGTAGCCCAGCGCCTCCAGCACGTCCTCATGGCCCGCGAGCGCCGTGTTGATCTCCTCCAGGTCCGCGGCGCTCATGCGTCCGAGCGAGTCCCCGTTGAAGTCCCGGATGGTGCTGCGCTCGCCCATGATGTCGAACGCGCGGCCGACATCCAGCCGCCCCAGCTCCGGGATGTACTCGAGGATTCTCGCGGCGATGGTCTCCGGGGACTGACAGAGGTCCTCGTACCGGAAGAAGAGCGAGCCTCGCAGCACGGCCCGGTTGCGGAGCTGCAGCCGGCTGGAGCGCACCCAATGCGCCGTCGCGACGGACAGCGGATAGCCGCGCTTGCGCCGCACGCCCTCGGCGAAGGCATACGGACTGCGCACCGAGACGATGAACCGCGCGGGCGCGAACTGCTCCTGCAACAGCGGCGCGGCCATCACCATGGGCGGGCTCTTCTCCACGAGCACCGCCTTGCCCAAATCCCACGCGCGATGCCAGACGGCCTTGATGCGCTCCCAGTGGTAGCGCTGGGGGTCCGCGAACTTCGCCTCGTTCGTCGTCCAGTTGCGAAGCTCGTCCGACTCGGTATCGGGGATGGGCATCGCCTCCGGGTCATCCCGGTGCACCAGCCACTGTCCCTCGTGGTTCATCGAGTCGAAGACGGAGACCTGGTCCGACGTGGCCAGCAGCCGCACCAGCAACGTGCTGCCGCTGTTGTTCGGACAGATGACGAATGTGTACAGCGGCGACCTGCGCACCACCTGCTCCACGAATCACCCCCGGGACCGGAGGGCAGGCGTCTCACGAATCGAGCCCCCACGTCATGACGAGACGCGGCGAGCCCTCGCGAATCCCCGCTCCCGCGCCGCCAGTCGCGTGACGCCCCAGAACCCCAGCGCCACGGCGGCGATGGTCGCCCCCTGCACGCACACGCCCACCCAACCCGCGTGCGCGAACACCACCGTGGACGCGAGCGAGCCCGCGCCACTGCCGATGGAATAGAAGACCATGTAGCCCGCCACCAACCGGCTGCGCGCCTCCGGGCGGACCGCGTACAGCTCGCTTTGGTTCGTCACATGCAACGCCTGGATGGCCAGGTCCAGACCGATGATTCCCAACCCCAGCGCCCACAGCGACTGGTGCGTCTGCGTCAGCACGACGGGAACCCACGACACCAGCAGCAGCCCGAGCGCGAACAGCGTCGTCCGATTCCCGAAGCCCCGGTCCGCCAGCCGCCCCGCCCTCGACGCCCCCAGCGCGCCCGCGACCCCCGCGAGGCCGAACAGGCCCACCTGCGTGTGCGAGAGCGAGAACGGCGGCGCCGCCAGCAGCAGCACCATCGGCGTCCACAAGGTGCTGAACGCGGCGAAGCCCAACAGCGCGAGCACCGCGCGGACCCGCAGCACGGGCTCCTCCACGAACAGCGTGAGCACCGAGCGCAGCAGCTCCGGATAGGACAGCCGCGTGCGCGCACGCTCGCGAGGCAGCACCCGCAGCAGCGCCAGCGCCACGAGCAACGTCGCGCCCGCCGACACGAGATAGACGGAGCGCCACCCGGCGACATCGGACAGGAAGCCCGCCACGGTGCGCGCCATCAGGATGCCTATCACCACCCCGCTCGTCACCAGCCCCACCACGCGGCCCCGCTCGGCTGGCGACGCGAGCGACGCGGAGAACGCCACCAACACCTGCGTGACGACCGCGAGCAGCCCCACCACCGCCAGCGCGCCGAGCAACACCGCGCCCGAGGGCGCCAGCCCCACCAGCGTCAACGCCGCCACCGACAGCAGCATCTGCAGGGCGACCAGCCGACGCCGCTCCACCAGGTCTCCCAGCGGCACCAGGAGCAACAGCCCCAACCCGTACCCCACCTGCGTGACAGTGACGACCACGCCCACCGTCGTGGGTTGCAACCCCAGCTCCCGCGCCATCGCATCCAACAACGGCTGCGCGTAGTAGACGTTGGCGACGGCCAGCCCGCAGGCCACCGCCAACAACCCCGTCACCGCGCCCGACAGCCCGGGCGCCCCCCTGCCCGCAGGCTCCACCACCTTGGACTCCCGTCGCATCCACCACCTGCCCGCATCTGGTTTCAAAATGAAACCAGCGGGGAGTTAACGGGCCGGAGGGGATGTGGCAACCTCCGTTTCCGAATGGCGCAGCGAAAACCCCACAGCCAGGCCGAGTGCCCCGTCGAGCGGACCGTGGACATCCTCGGTGACGAGTGGTCCCTGCTCATCCTCCGGGACGTGTTCGACGGCCTGCGCCGCTTCGGAGAGCTCCAGAAGAACCTGGGCGTGGCACGCAACATCCTCTCCGGCCGCCTGCGCAACCTCGTCGCGCACGGCATCCTGGAGACGGTGGCCGCGTCCGACGGGAGCGCGTTCCACGAGTACGCGCTGACGCCCAAGGGCAAGGACCTGTTCCAGGTCATCGTGGCCCTGCGGCAGTGGGGCGAGCACCACTGCTTCCAACCCGACGAGCCCCGCTCCCGACTGGTCGACACGGAGCACGGCAGGCCGGTGCGCCCCCTGGAGCTGCGCGCCGAGGACGGCCGGCCCCTGGCGTGCTCGGACGCCGTCGTGAAGAAGGTGTCCGAGCAGAAGCCGCGCAGGAAGCGCTGAGCGCTACGCCTCGGACTGCACCTCGATGGTCGGCTCCATCACCACCTCGGCGGTGATGCTCTGGCCGATGAAGCAGTACTTGTGCGCCTTCACGAACATCTCGCGCACCTTCTCCACGTCCGTGCCCGGCGCCACGCGGATGAGCGGCGCGAGGCGGACCTTGTTCACCCGCTTCACCTTCTCCACCGTGTCGAGGAACACCGTCACCTGGTCCTCGTACGAGCGCACATCCAGCCGCAGCTTCTTCGCCAGCGCCAGGAACGTGAGCAGGTGGCACTGCGCCACCGAGGCCCCGAGCAGGTCCTCCGGATTCCAGCGTGAGTCCTCACCGCCATACCCCGTCCCCGCGCTCACCAGGATGTCCGGCTTGCCATCCGTGCCAGCCACCGCGTTGCGGCTGTACTCGCTCGCGGTGGAGCCCTTCCACGTGAGCCTCAGCGGAAATCCTTCCACGTCCTGCCTCCTTGCGTTGCGTGTGTCCTCGGGCCCGAGCATAGGGGCCCCTTTGTCGTTCCGGCTCGACTGTCGCACCGGCTCCCTCCATCGAGGGAGCCCGCCCCCTACGCGGCGTCCGGACTTCCGTCATCCGCCGCGCAGGTCCGCGCCCTTCGGCACGGGCAGCTTCTCCCCGCGCGCAATCGCCGAGACGATGCGCGCGAGCTTCTCCACGCCGTCCGACAACGCCGCGGGGCCCGGCTGCAGGATGAGGCTGCTCTTCACCTCGTAGAGCTGGTCTTCCACCACCGCCGTCACCCTCTCCCAGCCCGGACGCGCGGCAATCTTGTCCCGCTTCGCCTTGCGGCCACACCAGCTGGCGATGACGCCGTCGGGGTTCCTGCGCGCCACCTCCTCGGGCTCGAAGATGCGCCCCTTCGCGCCCTGCGACGCGCGCGACTCGCGGCACACGTCCTCGCCGCCCACCAGCTCCACCAGCTCCGAGCACCAGCGGATGCCGGAGATGAGCGGCTCGTGCCACTCCTCGAAGAAGATGCGCGGCCGGCGCGGCAGCGCTTCCGCCGCGTCCGCGTGGCGCGTGAGGTTCGCCGTCAGCTCCTCCGCCAGCTTCTCCGCCGCCTCCGCGCGCCCCACCAGCGCGCCCGTCAGCCGCACCGACTGGAGGATCTCCGCCACCGAGCGCTGGTTGAACAGGTACACGGGCACGCCCCGCTTGCACAGCTCGCGGCCCAGGTCCGCCTGCAAGTCGGAGAAGCCCAACACCAGGTCCGGTTTGAGCTCCAAGATGCGCTCGAAGTTGGCGTCCAGGAACGACGACACCCGGGGCTTCTTGCGCGCCTCCGGCGGCCGCACCGTGAAGCCAGACACCCCCACCACCAGCTCCCCCGCGCCGATGCGGTAGAGCACCTCCGTCGTCTCCTCCGTCATGCACACCACCCGCCGGGGGTAGGCGGGCGCGCTGGAAAGCAACTCGGTCAGGTGGACGCTCATCCCGCCACCCTAACCGCGCGCACCCTCTTCGCGGAGGCTTCATGAAATCCCGAAAACCTTGTTCCACACTCCGAGTCGCTCACGCTCCCGCCCCCCAGTCCGCGTCTGCCGGCTGATCCACCGGCCGCGTGTCCGGTGCCGGACGTTGCGGCGCCCGGGCCGGTTTCTCGGCCGTTGATGCACTGCGCCAACCTGGCAGGTCGCTTGGGCAGTGGACGATTGCGGTGTTAGCATCCGCACGCATGTTCGACCGGAGCGTCGTGTGCCTTCCCGGTCGGTGGGGGCAGACATGATTGAAAACAACGCCCCGACGAATGGCGCGCCGCCCGACATGGTGGATCCGCTGCTGGGGCGCGTCCTCAACGAGCGCTTCCGCATCCTGGAGACCCTGGGCGCCGGAGGCATGGGCCGCGTCTACAAGGCGGTGCAGGCGCCGCTGGACCGGCTGGTCGCGCTGAAGGTCCTCAATCCCCATTACAACGACGAGGGCAAGGACCCGGGCTTCCAGAAGCGCTTCTTCCTGGAGGCCAGCGTCACCGCGAAGCTGCGCCACCCCAACACCGTCACCGTCATCGACTACGGCAAGACGGACGACGGCATCTACTACATCGCGATGGAGTACCTGGACGGGCTCACGCTCGGCCAGCTGCTCACGCAGGTGGGCCCGCTGCCGTGGGCGCGCGCGCTCAACATCACGCAGCAGATCGCCCGCTCGCTGCGCGAGGCGCACAAGGTCGGCCTCATCCACCGCGACCTGAAGCCCGCCAACGTGATGGTCCTCAACCAGGAGACGGACCACGACATCGTCAAGGTGCTCGACTTCGGCCTGGTGAAGTCCTTCATCGGCGACGCGGACGTGCCGCAGGACACGTCGCTCACCCAGGCGGGCATCATCCTGGGCTCGCCGCAGTACATGGCGCCGGAGCAGGCGCGCAACGTCGCCGACCCGCGCAGCGACGTGTACAGCATGGGCGTGGTGCTCTATCAGATGCTGATGGGCCAGCCGCCCTTCCTGGCCGCGCAGAGCATCGACGTCATCGTCAAGCACATCAACGAGCCCCCTCCCGCCTTCGGCGCCGTCTGGGCCAGCCATGGCGTGCCCGCGGAGGTGGAGGCGCTCGTCATGAAGTGCCTCGCCAAGATTCCCTCCGAGCGCTACCAGTCCATGGACGAGGTGCTGGAGGCCATGCGCCGCCTGTCGCACGTGGTGGGCGTCAGCGGCGTCTTCAGCGGCCCGCGCCTGACGGGCACCGGCAGCGGTCCTCGCAGCGGCCCCATCAGCGGGCCGGTGAACGCCGCCGGCTCCGGCCCCAGCACCATGGCGCTGGACATCGCCGTGGAGGAGCCCGCCGCGAAGTCCGGCAAGGGCCTGCTGCTGCCCCTGGCCATCCTCGGCGGCGCCATCGTGATTGGCGGCGGGCTGTTCGCGGTGGCCATGATGATGCGCGAGCCCAAGCTCAAGCCGCTGCCGGCCAACGCCGTCCCCACCCAGGCCATGGCGCCCAAGGCGCCCCCCGCGCCCGAGAAGGCGCCCCCGGGGTCGACGGCCGTCGCCGTGGACGACGACCTGGCGCTGGCGCCGCTGGTGCCCGGCAACGCGCCCTCGGTGCTCTTCAAGATCGAGAGCGAGCCCATGGGCGCCCGCGTCCGCGCGGGGAACAAGGACCTGGGTGTCACCCCCGTGACGTACAAGGTGCGGCAGGACGGTGAAGGCAGGGCGAGCGCGGATCTGACCTTCACGCTGGAGGGCTACCAGCCCCTCACGGTGAAGGCCGAGGGCACCGGCACCGAACAGACCATCCGCCACAGGCTCAAGAAGAAGCCGACTGCGCCGGCCCGCCCCCAGCGGCCCGCTGAGTCGCGCGACAATTTCAAGGACAACCCCTACTAGTGAAACACTTCAAATCCCTTCGTCGAGTGGGCCTCGTGGCGCTGTGTCTTTGCGCGTCGCAGGCCCTGGCGGACGCACGCCTGGAAGCCCGTCGTCACTTCCGCACCGGCATGAGCCTCATCGCCCGGAAGGAGTACGACCAGGGCATCGCCGAGCTGGAGCAGGCGTACGCCATCAAGCCGCACCCCAACGTCCTCTTCAACATCGCGCGCGCGTACCAGGACGCGGGCCGCTCCGCGGAGGCGCTGGAGACCTACCGGCGCTACCTGGCGAGCAACCCGCCCGACGCGGCCACGGTGGAGACCACCGTCGCGGCGCTGGAGGCGAAGCAGCGCGAGGCGGAGGCCGCCGCCGCGACGGACACCTCCGCGCTGCCCATGCCGCCGCCGCCCGCGAGCGTCCAGTCCCAGCAGCAGCTGGCGGGGCTCCTGGAGCGGCTGGAGAAGGCCATCGAGCGCGCGGAGTCCATGCCCTCGGGCCCCGCGACGCCCGCGCCCTCCACGTACGTGCCCTCCGTGCTGCCCGGCGTGTCCGAGGCGGCCACGGGCGACGACGGCGCGGTGCCCTACGAGGAGCGCGTGGTGACGGCCAGCCGGCGCGCCCAGTCCTCGCTGGAGGCGCCCAACGCCACCACCGTCATCACCGCGGAGGACATCCGCCTGTCGGGCGCCACCAGCCTGCCGGAGCTCTTGCGGCGCGTGCCGGGCGCGGACGTGATGTCGCTGGGCATCGGCAGCGCCAACGTGTCCATGCGCGGCTTCAACCAGCGCATCGCCAACAAGGTGCTCGTGCTCGTCGACGGCCGCACCGAGTACCAGGACTTCCTCGGCCTGACGCTCTGGTCGTCCATCCCCATCGGCCTGGATGAAATCGAGCGCATCGAGGTCATCCGCGGCCCGGGCAGCGCGCTCTACGGCGCCAACGCCATGTTGGGCGTCATCAACATCATCACCCAGGCCCCCGGCTCCGGCCCCCGCGCGCGCTTCACCGTGACGGGCGGCACCGGCCACAGCGTGGCGGGCTCGTTCCTGAGCCACGGCAGCTCCGGGGCGCTGCGCTACCGCGCGTCGGTGGCGTACTCGCAGGCGGACAAGTGGAGCCGCGACTACGCCAGCGACCGGCCGGACATCGTGCTCAGGGACCCGGACCCGGACATCGGCATGCGCGGGGCCCGGGCCACGCTGTCCACGGTGTACAGCTTCGCGGAGGGCCGCACGGTGGGCCTGTCCGGCGGCGTGCACCGCTACGCGACGGAAATCTATCCGCTGGGCCTTCTGCGCAACTACTTCATGGACGGCCTCAACGCGTACGCCAAGGGCGACGTGGAGCTGGGGCCGCTGAAGCTCAAGACGTTCTGGAACCACATCTCCGGCAGCGCCGGTCCCCAGTACGAGCCCATCGGTCAGCGCTCGCTGGGCACGGAGGTCAGCTCCAACCTGTTCAACGCGGAGCTGCTCTTCGCGCGCGCCTTCCACCTGGGCGGCGAGCACCAGCTCAACGTCGGCGTGGAGGGCCGCCTCAAGCGCGTGGGCTGGGACTACCTGGGCCCCTTGCGTGAGGAGGTCCACGCCGCCGCCTTCGTGCAGGACGAGTGGCGGCTGGCGGACCCGCTGCGCCTCATCGCCAGCTACCGCGTGGACCGGCACCCGCTGCTGGACGGGGGCTCGCCGGGCCTGGCGCACTCGCCGCGCGTGTCCGCGCTGTTCATGCCCGTGGAGGGCCACGCGTTCCGCATCAGCGCGGCGTCCGCCTTCCGCGAGCCCACGTTCCTGGAGAGCTACACGCGGCTGCTCGTCCCCGTGCAGGGCGTCAACGGCGCCAGCGCGCTGACGACGGGCAACACGGCCCTGCGCCCCGAGCGCCTCACCGCCTTCGAGCTGGGCTGGCGCGGCGAGTCCGCGGAGCTGGGCATGGACTGGGACGTGGCCCTGTACCAGAACCGGGTGAAGGACCTCATCGGCCTGTCCAACTTCGAGCGGCTGCCGGTGGGCGAGTCCTACGACGCGGCCACGGGCAACTACCTCATCGGCCGCTCGCGCTTCGTCAACGAGGACTCCATCTACACCGCGCGCGGCGCGGAAGCCGGCCTCACGCTGGCCCTCATCGACGGCCTGGGCATCAAGGCGAGCGCCGCCTTCCAGACGGTCTCCTCGGACCTGGAGGACAAGGCGGAGTGCGGCCCGTGCAGCCAGGTGCCGCAGCTCAAGCTGTACGGCGGCGTCACCTACCGCACCCAGGCGGACCTCGAGTTCGGCGTGGACCTGGCCTACACCTCGTCCACGACCTGGATTGAGCGCGAGCCCGCGGCGGCGGACCCGACCCGCATCGAGCTGGCCTCCAACCCGCTGGGCGCCCACACCATCATCAACGCGCGCGTGGGCTACACGGCGGTGAAGAACCTGGTGGACGTGGCGCTCATCGGCAGCCAGCTGGGCGCCGCGCACTCCCAACACCCCTTCGGCAACCGCATCGAGCGGCGCGTCTACGCGACGCTGACGGTGACTCCATGAGCCGCACCTCCTCGTTCAAGCACTCCGCGCTCGTCGCGCTCGCCTCGTCCCTGCTCGTGCTGGGCTGTGAGTCCCCGTCCGTGGTCCCCACGGCGGACGGCCAGCAGGCCCTGCACACCGCCCGCATCGAGGGCAGCCTCGTCGTGCAGTCGACCCTCCGGGGCAACGCGGTGGTGTTCCTCTACGACGTGGAGAAGCGCCCGCTGCCGCCGCCCCAGGGCAGCGGTCGTCCGGTGGCCTTCACCGTCATCCCCGCGGCACAGCTGTTCGGCCCGGCGCTCGGCACCCACTCGCCCGGCCCCTTCACCGCGCCCTTCGCGTTCAGCCTGGTGGGCGCGGGCAAGTACATGCTGCGCGGCTTCATCGACGTGGACACCTGCGCGACGGGCGTCACGCCCTGCCACGTCCCCGACTTCAACCCCTGGTACGGCGTCACCAGCGAGCCCAACACGGGCGACATCGGCGGCGCCGCGGTGGACCTGACCAACGGCCAGCCGCTGGTCCTGGAGGTCACCAAGGACGAGGAGGGCCATCCGCAGCCGCTCACCAACGTCACGGTGAGCTTCTCGCAGGCCACCGCGCAGGTGCCGGTGGACCGGCCCGCCTTCCAGGTCACCGTCGCCGGCGGCGGAGACAACACCCTGGCGGCGGGCGGGCCCATGAAGGTGCTGCGGCTGACGCCGCAGGTGGTGGAGGCCAGCCCGGTGACGCAGCGGCCCAAGGCCTTCCTCGTCAGCTACGTGGACGCCAACCGCGACGGCGTGCCGGACGACGCCAACCGCGACGGGGTGCCGGATGTCTGGCCGCGCGTCGTGGTGCGCAAGCTGGCGGATGAGCCGGGCCTGCTCGAGGACAACGACAAGGACCGCGACAGCGTCCTCGACGCGGACGGCATCGACTACCTGCGCGCCGACGGCACCCGTGACGGCAGGCCGGACCTGGTGGTGCTCGCGGCGGGGCTGGTGATGGACCCCATCCTCGCGGCGCTGACGGATGAGAACGGCCAGCCGCGGATGACGCCCGTCCCCCTGGCGGAGCTCCAGGTGGCCGTGCAGCCCATCGCCCTGGATGCCAGCGACGCGGCCGCCCCGGCCCGCCTGGACGGGCTGCCGAAGGGCCGCTACTCCGTGGTGCTGATCCAATCCACGGGGCAGACGTGGCGGGTCCCCAACGAGCTCGCCCCGCCGCTGGCGGCGAGCATCGGGATTCCGGGCGTCGAAAGTCAGGCCTTCGTGCTTGAGGTCCCCTGAGCCCCACCTCGTGGCGCGCAAGGGTGTGCGACGCCCCACATCGGGAAAAAAGAGAGGAAGGACGGTGCTTTGACTTCGCCATGTCCTTCCGTCAACATGCTTGGGTCTGCAGGGGGACAGCCCCACCTGAGGTCGTGATCCGATGAAGGCCGGTACCCTTCCCTCCCCAGAGCCCGTTCCCAACCGCACCACGACGGACCCGGCGCGCCCTGGTGGAAGCCGGACCGCGACGGGCGGCGCGCCGCAGCGCGTGCTGCTGGTGGACGACAGCCGCTCCATCCGGACGCTGCTGAAGATCTACCTCATGGCGCGCAACTTCGAGTTCCTGGAGGCGGAGTCCGCCGAAGAGGGACTGAAGGTCGCCGAGGCGGAGGGCATCGACCTCATCCTCACCGACTTCCACATGGACGGGATGAACGGCGCCGACTTCGCGGCGCAGATTCGCGCCAACGCCAACCCCCGGCTGGCCAAGGTCCCCATCCTGATGATGACGGGTGACCCGAACGTCGCCGAGGTGCGCGCGCTGGGTCAGAAGGCCGGCATCAGCGCCTTCGTCCGCAAGCCGGTGAGCTGCGCACAGCTCATGACGCTGGTGGACACCATCCTCCCGCTGCCGCGCAAGTAGCACCTGGGGCCCCGTCCTCACGACGGAGCCCGAGCCGCAGAAGCAGCGCGAGCCCCTTGGCGGGTGGGCGCCTTCCTCCCGAGACCTCGCGAGCAGCACACCGGGCGAGCCGACCTTGCGTCAGGCTCCGAGCCACGGAAGCAGCGCGAACCCTTCAGCGGGTGGAGGCCTTCCTCCCGAGACCTCGCGAGCAGCACGACGGGCGAGCCGACCTTGCGTCAGGCTCCGAGCCACGGAAGCAGCGCGAATCCTTCAGCGGGTGGAGGCCTTCCTCCCGAGACCTCGCGAGCAGCACGACGGGCGAGCCGCCCTTGCGTCAGGCTCCGAGCCACTGAAGCAGCGCGAACCCTTCAGCGGGTGGACGCCTTCCTCCCGAGACCTCGCGAGCAGCACGACGGGCGAGCCGCCCTTGCGTCAGGCTCCGAGCCACTGAAGCAGCGCGAACCCTTCAGCGGGTGGACGCCTTCCTCCCGAGACCTCGCGAGCAGCACGACGGGCGAGCCGCCCTCACCTCACGCCGGGGTACGGGCCGCCGCAGCGGCGCGGGCCCGGCGTTTTCGCATCGCCTCACCCACGCGCACCGCGAAGAGCAGCGCGAGCACCGCGCCGTAGATGAGCGGCTCGGTGACGTCCTGCTTCACCCGCCACACGAAGTGCACCACGCCCAGCACCGCGGCCACGTAGGCCAGCCGGTGCAGGCGCTGCCAGCGCGGGAAGCCCAGCCTCCTCACCCAGCGGTTCGTGGACGTGACGGCCAAGGGCACCAGCAACACCCACGCGGTGAAGCCCACGGTGATGAAGGGCCGCTTCAGCACGTCCTCCCCCAGCGCCCGCCACGCCAGCCCCTGGTCCAGCACCGCGTAGGTGAGCAGGTGCGCGCACGCGTACGTGAAGGCCAGGAGCCCCAGCGTGCGGCGCACGCGCGCGGGCCACGTCCACCGCGTGAGCAGCCGCACGGGCGTACACGCCAGCGACGCCAGCAACATCACCAGCGCGAGCAGCCCCGTCTGGTTGAGCGCCGCCTCGATGGCGTTGGGCCCCAGTTGTCCCAGCGGTCCCTGCACGGCCAGGAGCGCCAGGGGCAACAGCCCGCCCACGGTGAGCGCGGGGTTCAGCCACGGATGAGGAGACGAGGCCATGGCGTCAGAAGTTCTCGCGCAGGTCCATGCCCGCGTAGAGGTGCGCCACCTGCTCGCCATAGCCATTGAACGGCAGCGTCGGCCGGCGCTCGAAATCGCCGATGCGCCGCTCGGTGGCCTGGCTCCAGCGCGGATGGGACACCGCGGGGTTCACGTTGGCGTAGAAGCCATACTCGTGCGGCGCCGCCATGTTCCAGGTGGTCAGCGGCATGGTGCGCGTGAGCGAGATGCGCACGATGGACTTGCCCCCCTTGAACCCATACTTCCACGGCACCACCAGCCGCAGCGGCGCCCCGTTCTGCGCCGGCAACTGCTTGCCGTACAACCCCATGGCCATGAACGTCAGCGGGTGCATCGCCTCGTCCAGCCGCAGCCCCTCCAGGTAGGGCCAGTCCAGCACCGGCCGCTTCTGTCCGGGCAGCTGCTCCGGGTCCATCAGCGTGGTGAACGTCACGTAGCGCGCGTGGCTGGTGGGCTTCACCCGGGACAGCAGCGCGGCCAGCGGGAAGCCCAGCCACGGAATCACCATGGACCAGGCCTCCACGCAGCGCATCCGGTAGACGCGCTCCTCCATCGTGAACCAGGACAACAGCTGGTCGATGTCCACCGTCTTCGGCTCGTGCACCTCCCCGTCCACGGTGACGGTCCACGGCCGGGGCTTGAGGTGATGCGCGAGCCGCGCCGGGTCGTTCTTGTCCAGGCCCAGCTCGTAGAAGTTGTTGTACGTGGTGACGTCCTCGTACGGGGTGCGAGGCTCGTCCGTGTCGAACTCACCCTTCGCCTTCACCACCGGCCCGGTGACGGCGCCCGCGTCGGGGACATACGCGTCCATGAAGCGGCGCTGCTTGCGGGTGAGCAGGTACAGGCCCCCCGCCACGGCGGCGGCCGTGCCCGTGAACAGGCCCGCGTTGCGCAGGAAGTCCCGGCGGCGCAGGTAGAGCCGTTCGGAGGTGATTTCGGAGCCGGGCGGCTCCACGGGCGGCTTGTCGCTCATGACCCTTTATAACGGCCCAGCGTCCCCGGCCGTTACATCGCCCGCCCGCTGCGGCACGGCGCGAGCATCCTTGACGCGCCACAGTCGCCACCAGGGCGTGCCGGGGGACTGGTGGTGCTCCCAGTGGTAGCCGAAGAAGTAGCAGGACAGCATGGCCCACACGTGGTTGCGCGGCAGCGTGCGCGCGTGGTGCGGCGCCATGTCCGGCGTGTCCGGGCGCCGGTGCGGCAGGTAGGTGCCGAAGTAGAACAGCTGCAACGTGCCCAGCACGGCCGGCACCACCCAGAAGACGAGCACGCGCGGCTGGGACACGCCCAGGAAGACGAGGATGTTGAACTTGGCCGCCATCACCCCCAGCTGCGGCAGCGTGGTGTAACGAACCATGAACGTCCCCAGCCACGGCCAGAAGGACTGGGTGCGGGCGGAGAAGTCCGGGTCGTCGTCGCCCGTGGGGTTCTGGTGGTGCGCGTGGTGGTTCAGCACCAGTCGCCGGTAGGACAGCCCCGCGAACAGGAAGCAGGCGAGCGTCCCCACCACCTCGTTCACCCAGCCCTGCCGGGCCACCGTGCCGTGCATGGCGTCATGGCCGGTGATGAACAGCCCCGTGCACAGCCACGCCTGGAAGGCGACGTGCATCCACGTGAGGGGCGAGTCCAGGGGCAGCCACCCCGGGGACATCAGCATCCACGTCAGGTGCGCGCCCCACGCGCCGATGATGACGAGCGCGATGACGACGCCCCAGGGGCCGAGCGGTGGTGCGCGATGACGGGCCGTGGTCTCCATCTCACCTGACTCATGGGGATGACGGCGCCGCCGCGCACGGGAAAGCACCCCGGCGCGGCGAGCGGGCCGTCGGCCGTGGCTACTTCCGCACGCCGGCGTCGGCCGCGGGGGCGGAGGCCTCGCGCACCAGTTCCTCCGCGGTGACGTAGCGCGGCTCGATGTCCACCGGCACGTCCTTGAGCCGCTCGAGCACCTTGCGCACCGGCGGACGAATCACGCCCATCTTCGCCAGGAGCGCCTCGGCCGCCTTGCGGTCACCCTTGGCCTGAATCTCCATCAGCTGCTTCGTCAGCGAGGTGACGGACTTCTTCATCGTCTCCGGCACCACGGAGAAGGTGCCGTCGGGGGCGACCTTCACCGCGCCGGTGTCCAGGAAGTGGTTGAGCTGCAGGGCCACGCCCTTGCCGTGCGCCTCGTCGATGCCGAAGCGGATGGAGCGGAACGCGGAGGCCAGGAACGTCGTGTACATGGTGCGGCCCATCGCCTTGTCGATGACGCCCGTGTCCATCAGCCGCTGCAGCGCCCACAGGCCGGAGATGTCCGCCTTGGCCTCCTCGAGCGCGCTGGAGGACACCTGGAGCGCCTGGCGCACCGTCGTCGCCTTGCCGCCCACGGTGATGTTGTGCGGCCCCAGCCCGTGCATCAGCTCGTGCATCAGGATGTGCGTGAAGAACGCGTCGAAGGCCACGTCCTGCTGGTCCTTGGCGGACAGCGCCACCTTGGCGATGGGCACCAGCACGCGCTGGAACTTGGCCTCCTGCACGTTCTTGAGCATCACACGCTTGGAGCCCATGGCCTCCGTGACGCGCTCGTCGTTGGGCAGGTTGTACGCGGCCGTCTGCACGCCCCGGTTGGCGTCACCCGCGGAGAACAGGCTGTTGACGACGCGGATGGGGGCCAGCGCGCCCAGCTTCGGGTTGCGCAGCTTCGCGTCGATGGGCAGGTGGTTCTCCAGGTCCTGCAGGTGGTCGCTGAACTTCGCGAGCTTCTGCGTCTCCGCGTCGTCGCGCAGGCCGACGAAGGCCTCGAACGCGGCCTTGTAGTTGAACCAGCCGTCCTCGTAGACCTCGTAGGGCCCCACGGTGGGCTCGATGCTCGCGTCCAGCTTCATCCACGCGACTTCGCTCGCGTAGTAGTCGTTCGAGCCGAACGCGTCCGCGCGCGACTCCAGGAACGCCTTGAGCGTGGGCTGCTTGGTCAGCTGCGCGGCCTCGCGGAACAGGCGCGCGGCCTCGGCCAGCTCCCCCTGGTACTCGATGCTGTACGGCACGGAGACGAACTTGCCGTCGGTGCCCCGGCGGATGGTGGTGTAGAAGCCCGTGGCCTCCTTCTGCTGGGCCTCCGGCAGCGACTTCACCCACGCCTCCACCTGCTCCTTGGTGGCGCCGGCCGGATAGAAGTTGCCGGCCTCCGGCTTCGCGGGCACACCCGGCAGGAACGGCCGCCCCTCGTCCAGGCTGTTCCACGGGCCCTTGTCCAACACGAACGCGTGCAGGCGCGCGCGGCCCAGCGGCGAGTCGTCTCGCGTGAGCCCCAGCAGCACCGTCTCGCTGCCCGCCCAGCGCTGGCGCAGGAAGAGCGCGTCCATCAGCTGCGAGGCCTGGACGATGCGCGCGAGCGCCTGCCGCTCGTTGGCGGGCAGCGCCTTCAAGTCCACCTTCAGCTCCACCGGGGCGAAGCGCGCGGTGAGGCGCTGCAGCTCGGCGGCGTCGGGCAGGGCGGCGGGGGCGGCGGCGTGCTCGGCGGCGAGGGCGGAGCCGGACAGCATCGCCGCACCGAGCACGGACAGGAGGGTTCGGTTCATGGCCCTTCCCTACCCCAACGTCGCGCCCCCTCCCAGCGCTCCCGTGCTCCTGTACGCATCGGAACATTCCAGCCACGACGGTTTGGCGGCGCGCGTCGGAGCCGGCTGACAACATGCGCAAGCCTGGATTTCCCGGGCAACCCAGGTGCCCCTCAACCCGGGCACGCGAGGACTTCTCATGACGACGACTCGAACCGACCCCCTGTCCCGCCGGGGCGCGCTGCCGGGGCTGCTGGTGGCCCTGTGCGTGGGGCTGTTCTCCTCCTCCGCGCTGGCGACGGACGAGGTGCGGCTGCTCAAGGCGGTGAGCACCGTGAGCAGCCGCTATGGGCAGACGTGGCAGGACGTGACCTACCTCCTGGTGGTGAAGAACCTGGCCTACGAGAAGCAGGTCGCCATCCATGACAAGCAGCCGGACGGGACGTGGCTCGACCTGGCGGCCAGCTACGCGGGCGACGCGGGCGCGGGCCACGAGCTGTGGAAGGTGACGCGGCAGTACCAGAGCTGGGGCACGTCCCCGCAGCCCACGCGGGACTTGGAGTTCGTGGCGAAGTACACGGTGAATGGCCAGACGTACTGGGACAACAACGGCGGGGCCAACTACCAGCTGGTGCGCACCAACGGGCCGCTGCTCCCGCGGGCCAACGTGCTGGTGGGCAGCAGCTACTGGCAGCCCACGGGTGAGGTGGACATCGGCATCGACGTGAAGAACCTCGCCTACACCAAGAGCGTCACGGTGGTGTACACGACGGACAACTGGGCCACGTCCCACGAGGTCGCCGCGTCCTTCGTCCCCGGCTACTCGGTGGGCTACGCGTACATCTCCAGCCCCAACGCGTACGGCGTGGAGCGCTGGCAGGCGCGCATCCCGGCCGTGTCCGGCACGCCGCTGTACTACATCCGGTACGAGGTGAACGGGCAGACGTACTGGGACAACAACTTCGGCTACAACTACCCGCCCATCTACCCTCCCCTCTAGCCCTCCCGAGGGCCGACCCGGGGGCCTGGCCGTCCAGCGCCGGGCCCGCCGGGGGCATTCGGGCGACGGCCCTCGACAGGCCGGTTTGCATGGTTATGGGGAGACGACGCTTCGCGCCCACACGGGGCGCCCCGGAGGCCTTGAACCCATGACCGTCGACGCTTCCCCCCAGCGGGAAACCCACGCCTTCCAGGCGGAGATCAACCAGCTCCTCAGCCTGGTCATCAACTCGCTCTACAGCCACAAGGAGATCTTCCTCCGGGAGCTGGTCTCCAACGCCTCGGACGCGCTCGACAGGCTGCGCTTCCGCGCGATTACGGAGCCGGAGCTGCTCGCGGACGCGCCGGAGCTGGAGCTGCGCATCATCCCGGACGCCCAGAAGAACACCCTCACCATCGAGGACACCGGCGTCGGCATGTCGCACGACGAGCTGGTGAAGAACCTGGGCACCATCGCCCACTCCGGTTCGCGAGAGTTCATCCAGGCGATGACCCAGCGCGGCCAGAAGGACATGCAGCTCATCGGCCAGTTCGGCGTGGGCTTCTACAGCGCGTACCTCGTCGCCGACCGCGTGGAGGTCGTCAGCCGCGCCGCCGGCAAGGACAGCCAGGCGTGGAAGTGGACGTCCGAGGCGCACGGCACCTTCACCGTGGAGCCCGCCGAGCGCGCGGCCCGGGGCACCTCCGTCATCCTCCACCTCAAGGAGGACCAGAAGGAGTTCCTGGACGAGTGGCGCGTGCGCTCGCTGATTACGCAGTACTCCGACTACGTCGGCCACCCCATCAAGCTCCAGGTGACCAAGACGACGGGCACGGGGGACGACGCGAAGACGGAGAGTTCGCTGGAGGTGGTGAACAAGGCGAGCGCCCTGTGGCAGCGCTCCAGGTCGGACATCACCGACGAGCAGTACCAGGAGTTCTACAAGCACCTGACGCACGACTGGGAGAAGCCGCTCGCGTGGACGCACTTCAAGGCGGACGGCAACCAGCAGTTCACCGGGCTGCTCTTCCTGCCGAAGAACCCGCCGTTCGACCTGAACGCGCAGCAGCAGCGCGGGGTGCGGCTGTTCGTCAAGCGCGTGTTCATCATGGACCGCTGCGAGGAGCTGGTGCCGCAGTGGCTGCGCTTCGTGCGCGGCGTCATCGACTCGGATGACCTGCCGCTCAACGTGTCGCGCGAGCTGCTGCAGGACTCGCAGGTGGTGCGCGCCATCCGCAAGCACGTGGTGAAGAAGTCGCTGGACCTGCTCGAGAAGCTCGCCAAGGACAAGCCCGAGGACTACACGACGTTCTGGAAGGCCTTCGGCACGGTGCTCAAGGAGGCGCTGGCCACCGAGGCCGAGCACAAGGACAAGGTCGGCGGCCTCTTGCGCTACGAGAGCTCGCGCGACGAGGGGCTCACGTCCCTGGCGGACTACGTGTCGCGGATGAAGGAGGGCCAGGAGGCGCTCTATTACATCTACGGCGAGTCCCGAAAGGCGGTGGAGGACAGCCCGCACCTGGAGGCGCTCAAGCAGCGCGGCTACGAGGTCCTCTTCATGACGGACCCGGTGGACGAGTGGGCGGCGCAGGGCCTGCGCGAGTTCCAGGGCAAGCCCCTGGTGTCCGCGCTCCAGGCGGACCTGAAGCTGCAGTCCACGGACGAGCAGAAGAAGGAGCACGAGGAGAAGAGCGAGGGGCTCAAGGGGCTCACGTCGCGGATGAAGGACGTGCTGCAGGACTCGGTGCGCGAGGTGCGCGTGTCGGACCGGCTCACGGACTCGCCGGTGTGCCTGGTCGTCCCCGAGGGCGGCTCGCCCGCGTACCTGGAGCGGCTGCTGCAGCAGCGGGGTAAGGGAATGCCGAGGGTGAAGCGCATCCTCGAGGTCAATCCCAAGCATCCGGTCATCGAGCACCTGAAGACGCTCCACGCCCAGGACCCGGCCCAGGCGCAGGTGGCCGAGTGGATCGAGCTCTTGCATGACCAGGCGCTGCTCACCGAGGGCAGCACCATCTCCGACCCGAACCGCTTCGCGCGCCGGCTGACGACGCTGCTCACGCAGGTGGCGGGGCAGGCGGTGAAGGCGCCGGTGCCCGACGCGCCGAAGCCGGAGGCCCCGGCGCAGGCCGCGAGCTAGGGCACGGTACTGGGGTGAAAGGGCCTCCACTCGCGACGGGTGGAGGTCCTCGGGCACCGGGCGCGGGAGGGTCCTTTCGCCGCCTTTCGCGCGATTCGCCGGCGCACAATTAGACAGCCTTGTGAGCGATAGGGAATGATGGCTGGATGTCCCAGACCTCCTTCGCCGTCTTCACTTGCGACATCCTCCCGACGGCGGACGCCTCTGTCCGCTCCGCCATCCAGGGAGTGGTCCGCGCGGAGCTCAGCAAGCCCCACCGTCGCGTGCGTCAGCCGCTCGGCAACCAGTGGCTGGTGCGCTTCGACGACGGTGGCTTCAATGCCTTCGTGCTGGTGCTGAGCACGCTGCGCGCGCGCTACCCGGAGTCCTTCCGCTACCTGGTCGTCGGCTGGAACGACATGGGCTCGGTGGCGCTCTATCCGTTGGGTGGAGCGACGCCCACGACGCTGAGCCTGGTCACCGCGATGGCCGCCGTGGCCTCGGGCGCGGACGAGCTGGCGGCGCCGCTGCTGCTCGCCTCGGGCCCGCTCACCGCGGACGACTTCCCGCTGCAGTGGGCGGACGAGGCCGGTGAGGCGCAGAGCCTCCTGGGCGCGTCGGCGCGGGCCCGGCGCGTGGCGACTCCCGGTCCTCGTCGGAGCGTGACTCGGAGGGCCCGTGCGGCAGCGCCCGTCATCAGCGCGGCGCCCGTGCAGGCCGAGGTGGTGGTGAGCGCGGTCGAGGTGGCGCCCGCGCCCGTGGTGAGCGAGGCCCCCGCGACGGAGGCCACCGCGGCCACGAGCGGCGGACGCAAGGGTGCGCGTCGCAAGGGCGCGCGCAAGGCCGGTACGGCGCGGGCGAAGAAGGCCGCGGGCGGCAAGGCGCGTGGGAAGCAGGCCGCCAAGGTGGCCCGGACGGAGCGCACGGAGGAGGCCGCGAAGCGTCGGCGTCCCACCGCGACGAGCAAGCGGACCGGTGGCAAGCGCCGGGGCACCGCGGTCAGCGCGAAGCGCTCCACTTCGGGCAAGCCCAAGGCGTCCAAGGCGAAGGCCAAGACCGCTCGCGCGGCGACGAAGCGCAAGGGCAAGAAGGGCGCTCGCTGAAGCGAGGTCCGTGACGCCGCGCGCGGCTGACGTGCGCGGCGGCTTGCTTCACAACCGACGGTGGCTTCATGCGCTGGAGAGCCGGGCGCGCCTCCATGGTGTGCTCTCCGCGCGGCACCTTCGCGTTCACTCGCACCATTCGCGGCGCATCGCGCAGGGATGCTTCGCCGCGCGAGCCCACCCCATCACAACCCCATGTCGAGCAGCACCGCCTCCGCCGCGCGCCGCCCCGAGCCGAGCGCGCCATGGATGGACGCGCTGTCCCGGTGGTCACCACACACGTAGAGCCCCGGTGACAGTCGCACCGGCCGATGCGGCGGCTCCAGCGCGGCCACCGTCTGCGCCGGCAGCGCGAACGGCAGCGAGTACGTGCGCAGGTGCCGCCAGTCCGCCACCGCGGCGCCGAACCACTCCGCCAGCTCCACGCACACCTGCTCGCGCAACGCGGCCTCATCCGAGTGCACGCCCAGCACCGACACGGACACGAGCGCCTGTCCCGGGGGCGCATACGCGGGCGACACCTCGCTCATCACCGCGACGTTGTTCACCACGCCCTTCCCGTCACCATTGAGCAGCAGCCACGGCCCCTCCACCGGCGGCTCCGGCGCGGCGAAGTACAGACACGTCACCGCGTTCATCATCGGCACCGGCATCCCGGGGAGCAGCCGCGCCGCGGCCAGCGGGTCCGTGGCCACCACCACCGCCTTCGCCCCCAGCATCTCCCCGTCCTCCAGTCGCACCCGGTGGCCCCACACATCGGCCACGGGTGCATGCCTCCTCAGCGCGACAGGAGGCAGCTTCGCGGCGAGCTGCTCCGCAATCACCCCCATCCCCTGCTCCGGCACCCCGGCCTCGCCCGAGGCGAACATCCGGAAGACGAACTCGAGGAAGCGACTGGACGTGTTCAGCGAGCGGTCCAGGAAGACGCCCGCGAGGAAGGGCCGCAGGAAGCCCTCCACCATCTCCTCCGTGAAGCCCAGCTCCTCCAGGTAGCGCCGCGAGGTGCGCTGGGGACGCAGCCACACGTCCTCGTCCTCGCCCGAGCGCGAGAGCTGCCGCAGCTCCAGCACACGCAGCTTGTCGCCGAACGTCCCGGGCACGTCGAGCAGGTGCGAGAGCGCCGTCACCGGCTGACGCAGCGGGTCCGCCACCGTGCACAGCCTCCCCTGTCGCCACACCTTCGCGCCCGGCATGAAGCGCCGCAGCCGCAGCGCCTCCAGGTCGAGCAGCTTCCGCCCCTCCGGGTAGGCCGTCAGGTACACCTGGAACCCACGGTCCAGCAGGAAGCCCTCATGAGCATCCGTGCGGACGCGGCCACCGGGAGCATCCCCGGCTTCCAGGACCACCACTTTCAAGCGGGATTGGACGAGCGCTCGCGCGCACGCCAGCCCCGCGAGACCCGCGCCCACGACGATGACGTCCGGGTTCGACACGCGCTCTCCCACATCCACGCTGGCTCCCCTCCATGCTGGTGCGGCGAGCGCGCGGGCCGCAACCAGTACCGTCGTCCGGGTTGCTCGGGAGCGAACACTTGTGCAGAACTGGGAGGCGAGGCGCCACATGCAAGAGCCTCGAAACGCCGGGCTTCCCGGCGTCACCTGAGTGGAGAGAAGGCGGGTTACCCCATGTTGATCGTGATGCGACCAGACGCGACGGCCCAGGACATCGAGCGTGTGAACGACGAGATCCGCCGCCGTGGCTGGCAACCGCACGCGATTCCAGGGGGCACTCGCACGGCCATCGGCATCACCGGCAACCCCGGCGCGGTGGAGCCCGAACCCTTCCGAGTGCTGCCCGGCGTCGCGGACGCGGTCTCCATCTCCCAGCCGTTCAAGCTCGTCAGCCGTGAGGTGAAGCCGGACGACACGCAGCTGCGCGTGGGCAACCTCACCATCGGCGGCGCGTCCTTCCACGTCATCGCCGGGCCGTGCTCGGTGGAGTCGCGCGAGCAGATTCTGTCGACCGCGCACGCGGTGAAGAAGTCGGGCGCCACCATGCTGCGCGGCGGCGCGTTCAAGCCGCGCACCAGCCCCTACGAGTTCCAGGGCCTCAAGGGTGACGGCCTCGCGCTCTTGGCCGAGGCGCGCCAGGAGACGGGCCTGCTCGTCACCACCGAGGTGAAGGACACCGCGACGCTGGACGCGGTGGCGGACGCCACGGACATCCTCCAGATTGGCGCGCGCAACATGCAGAACTTCAGCCTGCTGGAGGCGGTGGGCGAGCGGCGCAAGCCCGTGCTGCTCAAGCGCGGCATGAGCGCGACCATCAAGGAGCTGTTGATGGCGGCCGAGTACATCGTCGCGCGCGGCAACACCCAGGTCATCCTCTGCGAGCGCGGCATCCGCACGTTCGAGACGATGACGCGCAACACGCTGGACCTGAACGCCGTGCCCATGCTCAAGCAGCTGTCGCACCTGCCTGTCTTCGTGGACCCCTCGCACGGCATCGGCGTGCGCAAGGCGGTGCCGGCGATGATGCGGGCGGCGGTGGCGGTGGGCGCCGACGGCATCATCGTGGAAGTGCACCCCGACCCGCCGCGCGCGAAGTCGGACGGCGCCCAGTCGTTGGACTTCTCCGAGTTCGACAAGTCCATGAACGAAGTGCGGGCGATTGCACAGGCCATGGGCCGTGAAGTCGTGCGGTTGGGATAGCGCGCGATGACCCTCAAGGAAGCGCTGGGCAAGGTGGTGGGCCGGCGCGACCTCACCCGCGAGGAGATGGCCCGGGTCATGGGCCTGATGCTCGCGGGCGAGGCTTCGCCTGCTCAAGTGGGGGCGCTGGCGACGGCGCTCAAGATGAAGGGTGAGACCGAGGACGAGATCCTCGGCGCCGCGGAGGCCATGCGGGCCTGCGCGGCGAAGCTGTCTCCGCGCGCGCAGGTGGTGCTCGACACCTGCGGCACGGGCGGGGACGGCGCGCACACCTTCAACATCTCCACCGCGGTGGCCTTCGTGGCCGCCGGGGCGGGGGTGACGGTGGCCAAGCACGGCAACCGCGCGGTCTCCAGTCGGTGCGGCAGCGCGGACGTGCTCGCCGCGCTGGGTGTGTCCATGGAGCGGCCGCATGAGCGCGTCGCGCTCGACATCGACGAATACGGCGTGGGGTTCCTCTTCGCGCCCTCGCATCACAGCGCGCTCAAGCACGTGGCGCAGGCCCGGCGGGACATGGGCTTCCACAGCATGTTCAACCTGCTGGGACCGCTGACCAACCCGGCCGGCGCGCGCTATCAGCTGTTGGGGACGTTCGACGGCAAGCGCGTGGAGCAGACGGCGCGAGTGCTGGGGCGATTGGGCAGTCGGCGCGCGTGGGTGGTGCATGGCCACGACGGGCTGGACGAAATCTCGCCCTGCGCGCCCACCGAGGTGGCGGAGCTGCGCGAGGACGGCACCGTGCGCTGCTTCACGGTGAGGCCCGAGGACGCGGGGCTCGAAGTGGTGCCGCGCGAGGCCATCGCTGGCGGTGACGCGGACGAGAACGCGAAGCGGCTGCGCTCGTTGCTGGACGGTGAGCGCTCCGGGCTGCGCACGGCGGTGCTGCTCAACGCGGCGGCGTCGCTCGTCGTGGTCGGGCAAGCGAACGACTTGCGCGAGGGCGTGAAGAAGGCGGAGCACGCCATCGACTCGGGCGCGGCGTCGCGCAAGCTCGCCTCGCTCATCCATGGGGCCGTGTCGTGAGCGGGGGCCAGCGCGGTAGCACGTCGTCTCCGGTCGCGCCGGGGACGCTGGACCTCATCATGGCGCGCAAGCGACGGGAGCTGGCGGAGCGGCCTCCCCTGTCGCCGCGCCCCCGTCCCGAGCCGCGTGACTTCGCGGGCGGCCTGCTGCGACGAGCAGCCGGGCGTCCCGTGAGCGTCATCGCGGAGGTGAAGCGCAAGAGTCCGTCTGGCGGGGCGTTTCCGCACGCGGACGTGGTGGCAGTGGCGAGGGCTTACGAGGCCGCGGGCGCCAGCGCCATCAGCGTGCTGACGGATGGGCCGGACTTCGGAGGCGCGCTGGAGGACCTCGTCGCGGTGCGAGCCGCGGTGTCGGTGCCGGTGCTGCGCAAGGACTTTCTCGTCGCGGCGCGCGAGGTGGAGGAGAGCGCGCTGTGGGGCGCGGACGCGGTGCTGCTCATCGCGGATGCGCTGGAGGACGGTGAGCTGCGCGAGATGCTGGCCACGGCGCGCGCGGTGAACGTCGCCGCGCTGGTGGAGGCGCACACGGAGGCGCACGCCGAGCGGGCGCTGGCGGCGGGCGCGGAGCTGGTGGGCATCAACAACCGGGACCTGGCCACGTTGAAGACGGACGTGGGCACGGCGCTGCGGGTGATGCCCAGGCTGCGCTCGCGGGCCCGCGTGCTCGTGGCGGAGAGCGGGCTCAAGTCGGTGACGGAACTGGTCGCCGCGCGAGAGGCCGGCGCCGACGCGGTGCTGGTGGGCGAGTCGCTCCTGCGCGACGCGGAGCCGGGACGGGCGCTCACGCGGCTGCTCGGACAGGAAGGCACGCCGCCGTGAGTGTCCGGGTGAAGGTGTGTGGCGTGACGCGGCTCGAGGATGCTCGGGCCGCGTGGGACGCGGGGGTGGACGCGCTCGGGCTCAACTTCTATCCGCCCTCCCCCCGGTATCTGGACCTGGCCACGGCGGCGAAGCTCGGGCGCACGCGGCCGCCCCTGGGGGCGCTGATTGGCGTGTTCGTCAACGCGGCGGCGGAGGACATCCGGCGGGCGGTGACGGAGTGTGGCCTCACGGCCGTGCAGCTCCATGGGGACGAGCCACCGGAGGCCTGCTCGGGGTTCGGGGTGCCGGTCATCAAGGCGCTGCGGGTGCGCGGCGCGGATGACGTGGCGCGGGCGCGGGCGTACGTGGGGGTGGGCGACGTGACGGGGCTGCTGCTGGACGGGGCGGCGCCGGGGTACGGCGGTGGGGGCGTGGGGTTCGACTGGTCGCTGGTGGCGGGAGTGTCGGGCAGCGGCGTGCCGGTGTTGGTGGCGGGAGGGCTGAGGCCCTCCAACGTGGCGGAGGCGGTGCGCGCGACGCGGCCTTACGGAGTGGATGTGGCCAGTGGGGTGGAGTCGGCCCCGGGCATCAAGGACATGGACGCGGTGCGCGCCTTCGTGCGGTCCGCGAAGTCCATCAACCTCTGGGAGTGACAGGGATGAACACGGAGACTTCCACCGGCCGCTTCGGCCGCTTCGGTGGGCGCTACGTGCCGGAGACGCTCGTCCCGGCGCTGATGGAGTTGGAAGAGGCGTACACGGCCGCCAGGGCGGACCCGACGTTCGACGCCGAGGTGGCGCGGGTGCTGCGTGAGTTCGTGGGTCGGCCCACGACGCTGACGCCGGCGCGCCGGCTCACCGAGGCGTGGGGCGGCGCGAACGTGTGGCTCAAGCGCGAGGACCTGGCGCACACGGGCGCGCACAAAATCAACAACACCGTGGGCCAGGTGCTGCTCGCGAAGCGGATGGGCAAGAAGCGCATCATCGCGGAGACAGGCGCGGGCCAGCACGGCGTCGCGACGGCCACCGCGTGCGCGCTCTTCGGGCTGCCGTGCGAGGTGTACATGGGCGCGCTGGACGTGGAGCGGCAGGCGCTCAACGTCTTCCGGATGCGGGCGCTCGGCGCGGTGGTGCGGCCGGTGGAGTCGGGCTCGCGGACGCTGAAGGACGCGATGAACGAGGCGATGCGCACGTGGGTGTCGCAGGTCTCGGACACGCACTACGTCATCGGCAGCGCGGCGGGGCCGCACCCGTATCCGTCGGTGGTGCGCGACTTCCAGTCCATCATCGGGAAGGAGCTGCGCACGCAGGCGATGGCGGCCTTCGGCCAGTTGCCGGATGCGATTGTCGCGTGTGTGGGCGGCGGCTCGAATGCGATTGGCGTGCTGCATCCGTTCATCGGCGACGCGAGCGTGCGGCTCATCGGCGTGGAGGCGGGTGGGCACGGGCTGGACTCGGGCCAGCACGGGGCGTCGCTGACACTGGGGACGGAGGGCGTGTTGCATGGCTCGCGCTCGCTGGTGCTCCAGGACGCGGACGGACAGATTCAGGAGGCGCACAGCATCAGCGCGGGTCTGGACTATCCGGGCGTGGGGCCGGAGCTGGCGCACCTGGCGAAGATTGGGCGGATGGAGGTGCGCACGGCGACGGACGACGAGGCGTTGGCGTCGTTCTACGAGGTGGCGCGCATGGAGGGCATCCTCCCGGCGCTGGAGACGTCGCATGCGTTCGCGCGAGGCCGGGAGCTGGCGCGGGAGCTGGGGGCGGGCAAGTACCTGGTCATCAACTGCTCGGGTCGAGGGGACAAGGACGTCGCGACGATTTCGGCGCGCGGGGTTCCGCCGGCGGTGGGGGTGAAGGCGTGAGCGGCGAAATCGCGAAGGCGTTCGCGCGGGCGAAGGCTCGGGGCGAGGGCGCGCTGGTGGCGTACGGGATGGCGGGAGACCCGGACCTGGCGCGCTCGGTGGAGGTCTTCACTGCGATGGTGGAGGGAGGCGCGGACATCCTCGAGGTGGGCGTGGCGTTCAGCGACCCCATCGCGGACGGGCCGGTCATCCAGGGTGCATCGGAGCGCGCGTTGAAGGCGGGCTCCACGCTCAAGCGGGTGCTCGACGAGGTGGTGCCGGAGGTGCATCGGCGCTGTCCGGAGACGCCGCTGGTCATCATGACGTATGTGAATGTCATCATGGCGATGGGCGAGGAGCGGTTCGCGAAGCTGGCGCGGGAGCGCGGCGTGTCGGGAGCCATCCTGCCGGACCTGCCGCCCGAGGAGAGCGGGGCCTTGCGCGCCACGTTCGACGCGGCGGGCGTGGACTTGATTCCGCTGTGCGCGCCGACGACACCGCGTGCGCGAGCCGAGGCCATCGCGAAGGACGGGCGCGGCTTCGTGTACTGCGTGTCGGTGGCCGGAGTGACAGGCATGCGCGCGGAGCTGCCACCGGACCTGTCACAGCGGTTGGACCTGGTGCGCAAGGCGTCGCCGGTGCCGGTGGTGGCGGGCTTCGGCATCTCCAGCGCGGAGCAGGCGCGGACGCTGTCGGCGCACGCGGATGGCGTGGTGGTGGGCAGCGCGCTCGTCCGGGCCGCGCACTCGGATGGACCGCAGGCCGTCAAGGCGCTGTGCGCGGACATCAAGCGCGGCTTGAAGCGCTGAGGTCGAGCGGGACACGGGCACGGAAGCACCACTCCGTGCTCCGTGACCCTTCTCACGAAGCTTCACGCGGCCGACGCACCACCGCGAACCCGAGCAGTCCCAGGAACGTCATCGCGGAGACGCCCAGTCCCCACCGCGCGGCAACATCCCGATAGGTCAGCGTCACCCGATGTCGCCCCGCCTTCACGGGCACGGCGCGCACAGCGACGTTGGCCGGAAGAATCGGCGTCTCCACTCCATCCACCGTCGCCGTCCACCCAGGGAACCACGCGTCGTTCACGATGAGCACCGCGTCGCGAGGACTCTCCACCTCGAACTCCAAGGTCTCCGCCTCGTAGCGCTCGACCTTCACCTGTCCCCCCACGGGAGACGTGTCCCCGGACGCAAGCCCGGCCCCACCCTCGCCACACTCGACCAGCGCCACCTGCCCGGCACGCACGAGCGGGTCCGCCAGTCCCGGCATCGCCGCCTCGTACGACTCGACACAGCGCGCATTCGCCAGGAACGCCCGAGGCAGCACCTCCGGGTGCTCCACCAACACCGCCTTGATGGACCGGTCCGTGACCGCGTTCTTCTTCCCAGCCGCCTCCAGCACCTGCCACTCCACGAGCGGATGCACCGAGTACGCGACGGAGAACAGCGGCGCGCGCTCCAGGAACCACGGCGTCACATCCCAGACGACCGCACGCACCCGTCGACTCGTGGCGGGCAGGGTTCCATCCGCGCTCTCCATGCCCCACAGCCCCGGCGTGTCCGGCATGAGCGTCTGCGCCGCGACCAGCGAGCGCCACTGCCGAGCATCCATCCCCGGGATGAGCGACGTCACGCCAGCGACGTCGTAGTGCGAGGCCACCCGGATGGGCACCCGTGAATCCTCGCGAGGCTGCGAGAGGATGTGCTCGGCGAACGGAGGCGGCGTGGACAACACCTCCGGCGTGAGCAGCTCGTAGCTCCCGAACCCCACCACGAAGCCCGACACGAACTGCGTCACCAACAACACCCCGGCGCTCCCACGCGTCCACAGCACCCCACCCACACAGAGCACCGCGCTCACCAGCGCCACCCCAGAGACGAGCACGAACTGCCGCGACAGCAGCTCGCGCAGCTCCCCGGGCATCTCCGGCCAGCGAGGCACCAGCAGCAACGCGGTGAACCCCCGCCCCAGGGACTCGCCCACGATGAGCACCAGACACCCCACGCCCACCGCCGCCGCGAGCCGAAGGAACACCCGCCGGCCCTCCCCCTCGAACACGTGCTTCCACCCCAGGGCCGCCAGGAAGCAGACCCCCAGCCCGAGGAACGGAACGAGCTTGGTCGGATAGCGAAACACGCGCCAAGGAGGCACCCACGTGTACAGGGCCTCGTAGAGCGGCAGCGCGGGCCCCAGCGACAGCCCCAAGACGAACAGCCACACGCCGCCCCAGAGCCACAACCTCCGGGAGCGGCGATTCAACCAAGCCGCCACCCCCGCGAGCAGCAGCACGGGAACACCCAGATACAGAGAGCCCACCCAGAAGCTCGCGTATCCCGAGGGCGCCAATTTGGTGACGATGGCCAGCGTCACGTCCGGACGCTCGTCCGGCATCTCCAGATAGGCCCCCAGCAACGGCTCGAGCAGCCGCAGCGGGTGCACCGCGTACTCCTGCGCGATGTCGAGCGTCCTGCCACCCGCCTGAGCCGTCCCCATCAACGCCGCGGACGAGAACAACTGCGGCGAGGCCAGCAACGTCCCCACCCCCAGCACTCCCAACACGGACACGAGCCGGGCCCGCCGCGACTCCACGGGCGAGGAGAGCGCCAGCAACACCACCAACCCATACGTCACGCAGAACGCCTGCACGTCCCCCGCGAGCAGCACCAGCGCCAGCAACACCCCCGCGGCCAGCAACCTCCCCGCCCCCGGCACGCGGAGCTGACGCTCCGTGGCCCACAGCGCCCACGGCACCGTGGCCGCGGCCATCAGGTAGCAGAGATTGTTGGTGATGCAGACCAGGTAGCCGCTGAAGGCATACGCCATCCCCGCGAGGAACGCCCCCGCGCGAGGCACCTCCCACAACCGCGTCAGCGCATACACCCCCAGCAGCGCGACCGGGAAGCACAGCAGGATGTTCGCGTTGAAGGCGTGGTTCAGCGAGAGCAGCAGGTACAGCAGCTTGCTCGGATGGAAGGGCGCGACGACCAGCGTGCCCGCGAAGGGCTGACCGAAGCCATCCAGCGTCAGCCACTCCGGAATCCGCCCGCCCAGCACCGCCTCGCGCCAGTAATGGAACGCCGGCAGGTAGACGTACAGTGAGTCGCGCGCGCTGAACATCTCGCCGGTGGCGAACACCCGGGAGAAGTAGAGCGCTGTCAGCGCCGACGCACAGGCCACCAGCAACAAGCACTGGGACACCCGCGCGTCACGCGGCGGAACACTCGGAGGCAGGGCGGGGGCAGGAGGCTCTGGAGAAGACACGCGAGCCCCGAGCATACCCAACCGCGCTCACGGCGTGGCGGAGCGCGTCTTCTCCCAGATGGGCCGGTAATCGTACGTCGGGTAGAACTCCGTGCGGAACGCGCCCCACGCGCCCTTCTCGAACGCGAGGTTCACCTCGCGCAGCTTCTCCGGAGGCAGGCGCACCGTGACGACCTGCCCCACGCCCATCATCACGTACCAGGACACCACCTCCACACCCGCGGGCGGGAAGCTCTTGCGAAAGCCCGTGCGGTCCAGGTGCGCGTTGATCTCCTCCAGCGTCTTGCCCTGGTCGTGCTTCATGAAGATGGTCAGCAGCATCGTGCCGTCACTCTTCGCCGCGGCGGACTGCGCGTGTCCGGGCAGGGCCAGCGTCAGCGCCAAAAACGACGCGAGGACGAACGACACATGGGGAATCGAACGAAGGGAGTGCATGGCCGCGAGGCTACTGTCCGATCGCCACCGCGTGTTTCATGAAACGCGCGCCCTGCCCTCTCCGGGTGGCACAATCCGGCCCCTATGAAAACGCGCGGTCCCCAGGTGGTGCTCGTTCGTCACGGAGAGACGGCATGGAGCCGGGGTGGGCAGCACACGGGACGCACCGATGTCCCGCTGCTCGAGGCCGGCCGGACGATGGCGGCGAAGCTCGGCGAGCCCCTGCGCGCGTGGGACTTCGCCCAGGTTTGGACCAGCCCCTTGAGTCGCGCGTTCGAGACCTGCGCGCTCGCGGGCTACGGCGAAGGAGCCGTGCGCCGCGATGACTTGATGGAGTGGGACTACGGCGACCACGAGGGCCGCACCGGCGCGGAGATTCGCGTGGAGCATCCCGGCTGGACGGTGTGGAAGGACGGCGTCCCCAACGGCGAGACGGCACAGCAGGTGGGCGCTCGCGCGGACCGCGTCATCTCCGACCTGCGTCAACAGACCGGCGACATCCTCATCTTCTCCCACGGCCACTTCCTGCGAGTGCTCGCGGCGCGGTGGCTGGGGCTCGCGCCCTCCGAGGGGCGCCTGTTCCTCTTGAGCACCGGCTCCATCAGCGTGCTCGGCGCGGACGGGCCGGATGCCGCCCAGCCGGCGCTCGCCGGCTGGAACGACACCACCCATCTCAAGCCATGAGGCTCAGCAGCCGCAGCTCAACACCCCGCCGCTGGTCTGCTCGTAGTCGGTGCACGACGCACCCGCCGGATTGAAGCAGACGCGGTAGCGCTCCTGCATACCGATGAGCGCCGGGTTGGGCTCGCGATAGAGGATGCCGCAACACGGGGGCAGCAGCTCCTGGCCATCCTTGGACACGGTCGCCTCGGGAGCCACGCCGTTCGGACAGCCCCAGGGGTCCTCCTCGCAGACCCAGGTCGAGCCGCAGGTGCTGGCGTTGGCGCCGCAGTAGCTGCCACCCACCGCGTACCAGGGGGACCAGTTCGCGCAGGAGTCGTAGCCCGGGCACTGGCCCAGCGACGAGTCCACCGTGGTCAGCTCCGCCTCGTCCATCGGGACGCCCGCGCCGGCCTCGGCGGACGGCTCCCCACCACACGCGCCCAGCACCAGCGCGCCGAACATCGCGACCAGACCGCGAGACATCGCACTTCGCACGTTCATCGTGGGCTCCTCCCGGCGCCGACTCCTGGATGGAGCCTCGGTCGCCGGAAGGGCCCACGCTATGCGTGTGGTTTTTCCGTCAAGAACGTCGGAATTGTCGGGCGCCAGACAGTGTCGCCAGCCCGACAATCCCCTCGTACCCCAGGGCGATGTCCCCTCTCAGAAACGCCCCTCCAGGAAGTTGCGGACCAGGGTGGGGCCCTCGGGAGTGAGCACGCTCTCGGGGTGGAACTGGAAGCCCACGACGGGCCGCTCGCGGTGGCGCAGCGCCATGATGAGCCCGTCCTGACTCCACGCCGTGGCCTCCAGTGACGCGGGCAACGAGGACGCCTCCACCACCAGCGAGTGGTAGCGCGCGGCCTGGAAGCCCTGGCTCGCGCCGGTGAACACGCCCGAGCCCTCATGCCGGATGCGCGCGGACTTGCCATGCACGGGCTCGGGCGCGCGGATGACGTTGCCGCCGAAGGCCGCGCCGATGGACTGGTGCCCCAGACACACGCCGAGCACCGGCACCTTCGATTGCGCGATGGCGGCCACGCTGACCCCGGCCTCGTGCGGCGTGCAGGGCCCCGGGGAAATCACCAGGTGCGACGCGCCCTCGGCGGCGATGGCCTCCACGGTGAGCGCGTCGTTGCGCACCACCTTCACCTCGGCGCCCAGCGTGTAGAGGAGCTGGACGAGGTTGAAGGTGAACGAGTCGTAGTTGTCGATGACGAGAATCATCGCCCACCTCCCTCGCGGGCCAGCCGGAGCGCGGCGGCCATGGCGCCGGCCTTGGCCTCCGTCTCATCGGCTTCCTTCGACGGCACCGAGTCCGCGACCAGCCCCGCGCCCGCGGTCCAGAACGTCTTGTCACCGTCGACGAAGAAGGTGCGCAGCGCGATGGCCACGTCCAGCGTGCCGCAGAAGGACAGGTAGCCCACCGCGCCCGAGTACGGCCCGCGTCGCTGCACCTCCAGCTCGTCGATGATCTGCATCGCGCGAATCTTCGGAGCCCCGGACACGGTGCCCGCGGGGAACGTGCTGGCCAGCGCGTCGAGCGCGTCGAACTTCGAGTCCATCTTGCCGCGCACCTGCGAGACGATGTGCATCACGTGGCTGTAGCGCTCGATGACCATCAGGTCCTCGACGCGCACCGAGCCGGGCGCCGCCACGCGGCCGACATCGTTGCGGCCCAGGTCCACCAGCATGATGTGCTCGGCGCGCTCCTTCTCGTCCGCGAGCAGCTCCTTCTCCAGCGCCAGGTCCTCCGCCTCGGAGGCCCCGCGTCGACGCGTCCCCGCGATGGGCCGCACCACCACATCCCCATCTCGCACCTGCACCAGCAGCTCCGGGGAGGCGCCCACCAGCGCGCGCGCCTCGCCCATCTCCACCAGGAACAGGTACGGCGAGGGATTCACCCGTCGCAGCGCGCGGTAGAGCGACAGCGGCGGAGGCGCGCCGCGAGCCTCGAAGCGCCGGGCGAGCACCACCTGGAAGATGTCACCCGCGCGGATGTACTCCTTGGAGCGCTCCACCGCGGCCTCGTAACCGGCGCGGTCCCAACAGGCGATGGGCGCCGAGTCCCCCTTCATGCGAGGCGACGGCACGTAGGCCTCCGGAGGCAGCGGCTTGAGCAGCTTCTCCGCCATGGCCTGCGCGCGCTCCTCCGCGTCCTTCAGCGCGTGGGCCACGCTGCCATGGAGCGACGGCCGGGCAATCGCGGTGACCTTGAGCGTCCCGGTGCGCGAGTCGTGGGTGACGAAGTCCTCGCAGATGAGCCACTCGGAGTCCGGGAACGAGGTGTCGCGCGGGTGCCGGTCCGGGACGGTGGGCTCCATCCACGAGATGCAGTTGTAGCCCATGTACCCCACGAGCCCGCCCAGGAACGGGGCCTCGCCCGGCAGTCGCGCCACGGCGAGCTCTCGCCACAACGTGCGCAGGACGTCCAGCGGCTTGCCCTCGCGGCGCTCCTCGCGCGAGCCACGCCACAACGTGGCCCCCCGCGCGTCCAGCCGCACACGCCCCGCGGCGTGGGTGCCCACGTGGCTGTAGCGCCCGAAGCGCTCGCCGCCGTAGCACGACTCGAGGATGAAGCCGCGCGAGCCTCCGCCCAGCTTCAGATACGCCGACAGCGGCGTGTCGAGGTCCGCCGGCAACTCCACCGACACCGGCACCGACTCGCCCTGCTCCGCGCGTTGGCGATACGCCGCCTTCCGCTCCTGTGCATCCATCGTCATGACCTTTCCCCCGCGACCAGTATCACCCGTCCCGGACAGCGACGGGGAGCCGCGCCCGCGCCTCACTCCTCGCGAGCAGAAACCACGGTTCGCGACGGCCCCACCGGTGTAGCGCGGAGCCCCGCCCCGGGCGAGGGACATCGCGCCCTTTCACGACGACGGGATGTTTCCGTGCGCGGCAAGCCGGCTCGGGCGATGGGGCGCCTGGCGAGCATGCCGGCGAGCGACCCAGGTGAGAGGCACGCGCACCCTGGGTGGTCACCCCTGGAAGCCCTCGTTATTTCAGAAGGACTGTGGACGCCTCCGTCTCCTTCAATCCTCGAAGGCCGCTCGTCACGGTGACGCCCCAGGGGCTCTTCTGTGAGCCCGGGGGCTTCCACATCGACCCCTGGCAGCCGGTGGAGCGGGCCCTCATCACCCACGCCCATGGCGACCACGCGCGCTCCGGCCATCAGCGCTACCTGGGCGCCCGAGCAGGCGAGTCCCTGCTGCGGCGCCGCGTGGGGGCCACTTCCGCCATCGACACCCTGGACTATGGCGAGCCGCTGAAGATTGGCGACGTCACCGTCAGCTTTCATCCCGCGGGGCACGTATTGGGCAGCGCGCAGCTCCGCCTGGAGCACCGGGGCGAGGTATGGGTCGTCTCGGGCGACTACAAGCGCGCGGCGGACCCGACGTGCGCGCCGTTCGAGGTGGTGCGCTGCCACACGTTCATCACCGAGGCGACGTTCGGCCTGCCCATCTTCCGCTGGGACGACGCGCGGCTGGTGGCGGAGGACATCCTGCGGTGGTGGGACGCCAACCGCGCGGTGGGGCGCTCGGTGGTGTTGTTCTGCTACGCGCTGGGCAAGGCGCAGCGAATCCTCGCGGAGCTGGCGCGACTGACCGACCGCCCCGCCTTCATCCACGGGGCGATGCACGGCCTCGTGGATGCGTACCGGGAAGCGGGGGTGAAGATGATTCCCACGCAGCTCGTGTCGGAGGTGGAGAAGGGCACGTCCTTCGCGGGGGCGCTGGTGCTGGCGCCACCGAGCGCGGGCGGATCCACGTGGATGCGCCGCTTCGGGGAGATGGAGACGGGCTTCGCTTCGGGGTGGATGCGGGTGCGCGGCAACCGGCGCAGGCGCGGCTTCGACCGGGGTTTCGTGTTGTCGGACCACGCGGACTGGCCGGACCTGCTGCGCACGGTGGAAGACACTGGAGCGCAGCGCGTACTGACCACGCACGGCTCCGCGGAACCGTTGGCGCGATACCTCCGAGAGAAGGGTGTGGATGCCTCCCCGCTGGCCACGCCCTTCGAGGGCGAGGCGGAGGACTGACGCGTGCGAAGACTCGCGGACCTGTACGAGCGGCTGGACCAGACCATGTCCACCAACGCGAAGGTGGACGCGCTCACGCGCTACTTCACGGAGGCGCCCCCGGAGGACGCCGCGTGGGCGCTGTACTTCCTCACGGGACAGAAGCTGAAGCGGCTGCTCACCACGAAGCTGCTCGTCGGATGGACGCAGGAGCTGACGGGCATCCCCGACTGGCTCTTCGCGGAGGTGTACGCGTCCGTCGGAGATCTGGCCGAGGTCATCGCGCTGCTCCTGGACAACCTGGAGCGGCCCGCCGAGCCGGAGGAGCTGCCGCTCTCGGTGTGGCTCACCCAGCGACTGTTGCCCTTGCGCGAGTTGGACGTGGTCGAGCAGCGCGAACAGGTCGTGTCCTGGTGGCGATCGATGCCCCGGCGCGAGGTGTTCCTCTTGAACAAGATGCTCACGGTCGAGCTGCGCGTGGGCGTGTCCTCCACGTTGGTGGTGCGCGCGGTGGCGAAGGTCGCGGGGCTGCCCGCGCCAGATGTCGCGCATCGACTGATGGGCACCTGGACGCCGTCGCGCGAGTTCTTCCAGCAGCTCATCTCGCCGGATGTCTCCGACGCGGAGAGCTCCAGGCCGTATCCGTTCTATCTGGCCTCTCCCCTGGAGCAGCCGCCCGACGCGTTGGGTGAACTCTCGGACTGGTTGGTCGAGTGGAAGTGGGACGGCATCCGGGGCCAGCTCATCCACCGCCACGGAGACGTGTACCTGTGGAGCCGGGGCGAGGAGTTGCTCACCGAGCGCTTCCCCGAAATCACCGAGGCCGCGAAGGCCCTGCCGGAAGGCACGGTGCTGGACGGCGAGGTGCTCGCGTACGAGGACGGCAAGCCCCTGCCGTTCGCGCGGCTCCAGCGTCGCATCGGCAGACAGAAGCTGACGGCCAAGGTGCTCGCGGAGGCCCCCGCGGCCTTCATCGTCTACGACCTGCTGGAGCATGAAGGACAGGACATCCGCTCGTTGCCGCTGCAGGAGCGCCGCGGGCGACTCGAGACCTTGCTGAAGACACATCCCCGCTTCCCCATCTCGCCCTCGGTGGAGGCGGAGTCGTGGGAGGCGCTGGCGCACACGCGAAGCGAGGCCCGCGAGCGCAACGTCGAGGGCTTCATGCTCAAGCGAAAGAGCTCCGCATACCTCACGGGCCGCAAGCGGGGCGACTGGTGGAAGTGGAAGATCGACCCGTTCACCGTGGACGCGGTGCTGCTCTACGCGCATCCGGGACACGGGCGACGCTCGTCGCTGTACACGGACTACACCTTCGCGGTGTGGAACGGGACGGACCTGCTGCCGGTGACGAAGGCGTACTCGGGGCTGACGGACGAGGAGATTGGCAAGCTGGACCGGTGGATTCGCTCGCACACGCGGGAGAAGTTCGGACCGGTGCGCTCGGTGGAGCCCGAGCAGGTCTTCGAGCTGCACTTCGAGGGCATCCAGTCTTCACCGCGTCACAAGTCCGGCGTCGCGCTGCGCTTCCCACGCATCGCCCGGTGGCGCACGGACAAGAAGCCCCAGGACGCCGACTCACTGGACTCGCTCAAGGAGCTGCTCCATGCCGGCGCGTAGGTCGCCTTCGCTGAAGGCGCAGCTCCAGGCCCGACGCAAGGCGCTCCGAGGCGAAACCCAGACACCCTCCCCTCCCAAGCGCCGCAAGCGGACGACCCCATGTGAGCGAGTCACCGGAGGCCCGCCGCCGATGGAGCGGCTGCGCGCCTGGTTCTCGTCGAAGGGTTGGACGCCCCATGCGTTCCAGGAGGAGTCCTGGGCCGCGTACGCGAGAGGCGACAGCGGGCTCATCCACGTCCCCACCGGCGCGGGGAAGACCTATGCCGCGTATCTCGGCCCGCTCGCGGACGTGGTGGAGCATGGCGAGACGGGGCTCCAGATTCTCTACGTGACGCCGCTGCGCGCGGTGTCGCGAGACGTGGAGCGGGCGCTCCTCGAACCCTTGAGCGTGCTGGACACGGACCTGGACGTGGAGAGCCGTACCGGTGACACCTCGTCATCCGTGCGTCAGCGTCAGCGCGAGCGGCTCCCCGAGGTGCTCATCACCACCCCGGAGTCCCTCTCCGTGATGCTGTCGAACGAGCGGGCACCGGAGCTGTTCTCCTGCCTGCGCGCCGTCATCGTCGACGAGTGGCACGAGCTGCTCGGCTCCAAGAGGGGAACACAGACAGAGCTTGCCCTGGCGCGGCTTCGTCACTTCGCGCCGAGACTTCGCACCTGGGCCCTATCCGCGACACTGGCCAACCTGGACGAGGCCGCGCGCCATGTCGTCGGCACCGGGAACACCCCCACGCTCATCAGCGCGAACATGGAGCGACCCGTGGAAGTGGAGACGCTCCTCCCGGAGACGGTCGACAGCTTCCCCTGGGCGGGGCACCTGGGCTTCACCATGCTGGCCGGCGTGGCGGCGAGGCTGGACCCGAAGCAGTCCACGCTCATCTTCACCAACACGCGCTCACAAGCGGAGCGCTGGTACGAGGGCCTCCGCTTCGCCCGTCCCGAGTGGGAGCACCTGCTCGCGCTGCACCACGGCTCCATCGACAAGGAGGAGCGCGAGCGCGTGGAGCGCGGCCTCAAGGACGGCACGCTGCGCTTCGTGGTGTGCACCTCCTCCCTGGACCTCGGCGTGGACTTCGGCCCCGTGGAGCGCGTGGTCCAGGTCGGAAGCCCCAAGGGCATCGGCAGGACGCTCCAGCGCGCGGGACGCGGAGCCCATCGCCCCGGCGCCACGTGCAACATCCTCTTCGTGCCCACGCACGCGCTGGAGTTGGTGGAGATGGCCGCGGCCAGGGACGCCCTCGCGCGCAAGGAGGTGGAGCCACGCCTTCCGCCCAGCAAGCCCTTGGACGTGCTCGCGCAGCACCTCGTCACCTGCGCGCTCGGCGGTGGTTTCACCCGCGAGGCGCTGCGAGAGGAAGTCCGGAGCGCCTCCGCCTACGCGAGCCTCACCAACGAGGAGTTCGACTGGACGCTCACGCTGGTGCGCGAGGGAGGCCCCACGCTGAGCGCCTATCCCGAGTTCCGCCGCGTGGAGGAGCACGACGGCCGCTTCGTCGTGAAGGACACGCGCGTCGCGCGGCTGCACCGGCTCAACATCGGCACCATCGCCTCGGACGCCATGGTGGAGCTTCGCTACTGGACCGGGGGCCGCCTGGGCAGCGTGGAGGAGTCCTATGTCAGCCGCCTGCGCCCGGGAGACACCTTCCAGTTCGGCGGCAAGAAGCTCGAGTTCAACCGACTCCAGGGGCTCACCGCCTATGTGCGCCCCGCGAAGGCGAAGGTGACGCGAACGCCGCGCTGGGGCGGGAGCCGACTGCCGCTGTCCACCTGCCTGGCGGCCGCGGTGCGCCACACGCTCGATGCCGCGCGCCACGGCGACGTCACCTCCGATGAGCTGGCCGCCGCGTGGCCCGTGCTGGAGACCCAGGAGAAGCTGTCCCGCATCCCCGCGGCGAACACGGTGCTCGCGGAGCTGTGTCACACGCGAGACGGCCACCACCTCTTCCTCTACCCCTTCGAGGGCCGCCGGGTGCACGAGGGCCTGGCCGCCCTGCTCGCCCTGAGACTGACGCGGCTGCAGAAGGCCACCTTCAGCGTGTCGGTGAACGACTACGGCCTGGAGTTGGTCACCCCCGCGCCCTTCCCCTTCGAGGAGGCGCTGCGCCCCGCGCTCTTCACGCGCGAGCATCTGGAGGAGGACGTGCTGGAGAGCGTCAACGTGGGTGAGCTGACGAAGCGCCAGTTCCGCGACATCGCCCGCGTCGCCGGGTTGGTGCTCCCGGGCCTCCCCGGAGCCCGCAAGTCCACGCGCCAGGTCCAGACGAGCGCCGCCCTCCTCCACGACGTCTTCGCCCGCCATGACCCCGGACACCTGCTGCTGCTCCAGGCCCGACGCGAGGTGCTCGAACAGCAGTTCGAACAGGGCCGCCTGGAGCACGCCCTGGAGCGACTGGAGGCGGGCCCCGTGGAGCAGGTCCATGTCCGCAGGCCCACACCCCTGGCCTTCCCCCTGGTCGTCGAGCGCATCAGCGCCAGCGTCTCCAACGAGTCCCTCCTGGAGCGCGTGGAGCGAATGAAGGAGCGATGGACCCGCGACGATGCCAGGTCCGCGTAGGCGGCACCCCGCTGGAGCTCCTCCCGGAGCGGGCCCTCTTCTGGCCCGAAGCCCGCACGCTCGCCGTGGCCGACCTCCACTGGGGCAAGACGGAGAGCTTCCAGCGCCACGGCATCCCCCTCCCCCTGGGCGTGCTCGACGAGGACCTGGCCCGGCTGTCCTCCGCGCTCAGCTCCACCGACGCGCGCCGGCTGCTCGTCCTGGGCGACCTGGTCCACGCCCGCGAGGGCCTCACCCCCACCCTCGTCCAAAGACTCGCCGCCTGGCGTGAGTCCCACGCCGACGTGACGATGGTCCTCATCCGGGGCAACCATGACCTCAGGGCCGGCCCGCCGCCGGACGCGTGGCGCCTGGACATCCACGAGTCCCACCTGGATGAGGGGCCCTTCCGCTTCGCCCACCACCCCACCCCCGAGACAGGTCGCTACGTGTGGGCGGGGCATTTGCACCCCACGGTGCGGCTGTCGGCTGGCCGGGACAGGCTGCGTCTCCCATGCTTCCACCTGGGCCAGCAGGTGGGAGTCCTCCCGGCCTTCAGCGCCTTCACCGGCGGCTTCGACATGACCCGCCGCCCCGGCGAGCGCGTCTTCGCCCTCGCCGGCCCTTCCGTGGTCGAGGTGTAGGATGAGCACCGCCAAGCGCCGCAGGATCCTGGGCATCATCGCCACGGACCTCACCTTCGAGCGCACCGAACACCGCGGACGCGAGGCCTGGCTGGGCAAGTGCCTGCACTGCAACGCCCACCTGTTGGTGGGCCTGGATGGGGAGCCCATCAGCCGGGCCACCATCGAGCACATCGTCCCGCGGACCGCCGGCGGCACCGACACCCTGGAGAACCTGGCCCTGGCGTGCGCCCGCTGCAACCAGGGCAAGGGCACCCGCCACGACCCCCACTACCACCGCGATGCCCGTGCCCGGGAGCTGGTCGAGAAGCTGCTCGCCCGCCGCCGCGAACGCTGGCGCGCACCGGATGGGGGCGACGAGGACTCCGACCCGGAGTGAGCCAGCCCACGCACCCGCGCGACACGACCTGTCTGTGAGGGCCGACACGCGCATCCGGGGGCGGCTGAAACAGGGGAGTTGATCCGTCTCAGACGGAAACGACTCAACGTCGCTTCCGCCCGCCAGAAGAGAGATTCATCGCTTCCGGACCGCGATTTCCCGCCTCCGCGCGAGGAAATGGTATCCCACGGCCACAACATCAGAATGGTTGACACTGCGGTGTCGATGGTCAATGGTCCCGCGCCGCGCTGGGTTGGACAGGAGGAGGGACCCGCCCGCGGCAACATCCATAGAGGTTTCGTTGGACGTGACTGCTTCGTCTTCCGCGCGCCAGGAGCCGCCCCCCCGCCCCCACGGGGCCGGGATCGTTCCGCCGCTGTTCGCGTCGAGTCACGCGTTCGCCTCTTCCTCCTCCTCGTTCACCGTAGTCGTTGAAGCCCCCTTGCCCATGGTCCTGGTATGAGCGGCCCTCTGTTTCCACGCTGGACGAACACGGTGTCTCGGCTCTCCGCCGCGGCGCTTCTTGCCGTGCCCGCCATCGGCATCGGCGGCCTCATGGCGTACGTACGGTCTCCGTACGTCACGAACCAGCAGATGCCCGTCGAACAGCCGATCGAATTCGACCACCGCCACCACGCGGGTGACGAGAAGATCGACTGTCAGTACTGCCACTGGTCCGTGGACAAGGCGCCCTCCGCGGGCATCCCGTCCACCACCGTGTGCATGTCCTGCCACGCACAGGTCTGGAACAAGAGCCCGTACCTGACCGAGGTGCGCAAGGCCTTCTTCGCGGACATGCCCATCCAGTGGGTGCGCGTCCACAACCTGCCCGACTTCGTCTACTTCAACCACGCCATCCACGTGAACAAGGGCGTCGGTTGCGCCACGTGCCACGGCCGCGTGGACCAGATGGGCGCCATCGAGCAGGCCGCGCCGCTGACCATGGCCTGGTGCCTCGAGTGTCACCGCAACCCCGAGCCGAACCTGCGGCCCGCGGAGTTCATCACGTCGATGACGTGGACCCCGCCCAAGGACAAGGCCGAGGCCGCCGCGCTCGGCAAGAAGCTGAAGGAAGAGTACGACGTCCACTCGCGCGAGAGCTGCTCCACATGCCACCGATGAACACGAAGCGCGACGGCACCCCGTCGCAGGAGTCCTCTTCCTTCGCGCTCCCGGTCGTCTCGGACCGGCCCGCCAAGGCGTCCGACGCCGTGGGTGAGGCGCTGGACCACGCCGCCCAGCACGCGAACGCCTCCGAGCACGGCTACGGCCAGACGTACTGGCGCAGCCTCGAGGAGAAGCTCGGCGCCTCCGAGTACATGGAGGAGACCCGCCCCGAGTTCCCCGCGGGCGCGGACCTGCCCCCCTCCGGCTTCGTCCGCCGCGAGTTCATGCAGCTGCTCGGCGCGTCGCTCGCGCTGGCCGGCGCCACGGCCTGCAGCACCCGTCCCCAGGACGAGAAGCTGCTGCCGTACACGAAGACGCCGCCGGAGGTCACCCCCGGCAACCCGCTGCACTACGCGTCCGCGATGACGCTGTCGGGCCACACCTCCGGCCTGCTCATCACCGCCCGCGAGGGTCGCCCCGTGAAGATCGAGGGCAACCCGGACCACCCCATCAACCAGGGCGCCGCCTGCACCTTCGAGCAGGCGTGGCTGTTGTCCCTGTACGACCCCAGCCGCGCCCGCGTGCTGCGCCAGGGCAAGAGCCCCCGCGCCCTGCGCGTGCTCCAGGAGACGCTGGCCGGGCTGTCGACCAAGGCGGCCAATGGCGGCTCGCGCGTGCGCTTCCTCACGGAGGCCGTGGGCTCCCCGCTGACGGGTGACCTGCGCAACCGCATCCTGAAGAAGCTGCCCAACGCGCGCTTCTTCAGCGCGTCCTCCAACCAGGACACCAGCGCGGAGACGCTGCGCACGCTGTTCGGCGGCCAGCACGTCACCGCGCTGTACGACTTCGCCAACGCGGACGTCGTGCTGTCGCTGGACGCGGACTTCCTGGAGAGCTGCCCGGGCAACCTGCGCCACATCCGCGAGTTCGCCGACCGCCGCGACCCGCGCAAGGGCAAGCTCAACCGCCTCTACATGGCGGAGGCCCGCTTCTCCATCACCGGCGGCATGGCCGACCACCGCAAGCGCCTGAAGTCCCGCGAAATCCTGGGGCTGGCCGCCGCCGTGGCCCAGGCCGTGGGTGGCAGCGCCGCGTCGCTCGCCGGTCCCGCCGCCGCCAAGTCGGAGCTGCGCGGTGACATGGGCAACTGGGTGCAGGCGGTCGCCGCCGACCTGCGCGCCGCCGGTCCGGGCCGCTCGCTCGTCATCGCGGGTGAGCGTCAGCCGGCCGCCGTGCACGCGCTGGCCCACGCCATCAACGACGCGCTCGGCAACGCCAACAAGACCATCCGCTACGTCCAGGCGTCCATCGCGGAGGCCACCGGCCTGTCGCAGGCGCGCGCCCTGGTCGAGGACATCGAGGCGGGCCGCGTCGACACGCTGGTCATCACCGCCTACAACCCGGTCTACACGCTCCCCGCGGACGTGGGCCTGGCCAAGGTGCTCAGCAAGGACCACCCCAACCGCGCCAAGCTGAACGTCATCTACACGGGCCTCTACGAGGACGAGACCAGCGCGCACGCCGACTGGTTCATCCCCGCGGCGCACCCGCTGGAGACGTGGAGCGACGGCCGCTCGGTGGACGGCACCGTCGCCATCGCGCAGCCGCTCATCCAGCCGCTCTTCGCGGGCGTGCCGGAGGCGGAGCTGCTCGCCATGTTCCTGGACGAGCCCTTCCGCCCCGCCTACCAGCTGCTGCGCGACTACTGGCGCGGCCAGTCCGCCAACGCGGCGGACTTCGAGGCGCGCTGGGAGACCTGGGTGTCCCAGGGCTTCATCGAGAACACCGCGTCCGCCGCCGTGGCCACCGCCCCGGACTTCGGCGCCGCGGCCTCGCTGGTCACGGGCTACACGCCCCCGGCCACCGGTGACCTCGAGCTGAACTTCATCACCGACTACAAGGTCTACGACGGCCGCTTCGGCAACAACTCCTGGCTGCAGGAGCTGCCCGAGCCCATCACCAAGATGACCTGGGACAACGCCGCGCTCGTCGGCCCGGACACGGCCAAGAAGCTGAGCCTGTCCCCCGGCGACCTGGCGGAGCTGTCCTACGCCGGCCAGAAGCTCACGGTCCCGGTGTGGGTGGTCCCCGGTCACGAGGACGACACCGTCACGGTGGCGCTGGGCTACGGCCGCGACGGCCTGCACGAGCAGGTCGCCAAGGGCGTGGGCTTCAACGCCAACCTGATTCGCACCAGCAAGAACCCCTGGTTCGACGGCGGCGCCACGCTCACCAAGGTGCGCGGCACCCACAAGTTCAGCCTGACCCAGACGCACTGGCGCATGGAGAACCGCCCCATCGCGCTGGACATGCCGCTGTCCGAGCTGGAGCACCCCTCCGAGGCCACCCAGCACACCCTGCACCGCGTGAAGGGTGAGCTGAAGCTGGGCATCCAGGACAACCTCGAGCCCTTCGAGTACAACGGCTACAAGTGGGCGATGGCCATCGACCTGTCGCGCTGCACGGGCTGCAGCGCCTGTGTCATCGCCTGCCAGGCCGAGAACAACATCCCCGTGGTGGGCAAGGCCCAGGTGGCCGTCAGCCGCGAGATGAACTGGCTGCGCATCGACCGGTACTTCGAGGGTCCGGAGAACGACCCGAAGATGGTCATGCAGCCCGTCGCGTGCGTGCACTGCGAGAAGGCGCCTTGCGAGTACGTGTGCCCGGTGAACGCCACCGTGCACTCGGACGAGGGCCTGAACGACATGGTGTACAACCGCTGCGTCGGCACGCGGTACTGCTCCAACAACTGCCCCTACAAGGTCCGCCGCTTCAACTACCTGCACTACACCGCGGACAAGACGGCCACCGAGAAGATGCTGATGAACCCGGACGTCACGGTGCGCAACCGCGGCGTCATGGAGAAGTGCACGTACTGCGTCCAGCGCATCGAGCGCGTTCGCATCGACGCGCGCGTCAAGAAGGAGCTCATCAAGGAGGCCGACCTCAAGACGGCCTGCCAGCAGACGTGCGCCGCCCAGGCCATCGTCTTCGGCTCCCTCCACGACGAGAAGCAGCTCGTCTCGCAGCTCCATGAGGACGTGCGCGCCTACAAGCTCCTCCACGAGCTGGGCACCCGTCCGCGCACCGCGCACCTCATCCGCGTGCGCAACCCGAATACCGCCCTCGAGCCGGCCAAGGCCGCGCCGCAGGAAGGGAGCCACTAAGCCATGGCCGAGACCGCTGCCCACCACCCGCTCGACCCGCTCGAGCCACGGGACCTCGTCGCGCCGCACCACGACGACAAGTCACTCAACGAGACGCTGCTGGACCATGTCTGGCGCAAGCCGGGCAAGGGCTGGTTCATGCTCTTCGGCCTGTCGCTCAGCGCGCTGGGTCTGCTCGTCATCGGTGTCACCTACACGCTGGCCCGCGGTATCGGCGTGTGGGGCAACAACCAGCCGGTCGGCTGGGCGTTCGACATCATCAACTTCGTCTGGTGGGTCGGTATCGGCCACGCCGGTACGCTCATCTCCGCCATCCTCCTGCTCTTCCAGCAGAAGTGGCGCACGAGCATCAACCGCTTCGCCGAAGCCATGACGCTGTTCGCCGTCATGTGCGCGGGTCTGTTCCCGCTGCTCCACACGGGCCGTCCCTGGTTCGCCTTCTGGCTGTTCCCCTACCCCAGCACCCTGGGCGCGTGGCCGCAGTTCCGCTCGCCGCTGGTGTGGGACGTGTTCGCCATCTCCACGTACCTCACGGTGTCCGCGCTGTTCTGGTTCGTGGGCCTCATCCCGGACCTGGCCGCGCTGCGTGACTCGTCCAAGACGAAGCTGCAGCGGACCATCTACGGCCTGTTCGCGCTCGGCTGGCGCGGCTCCGGTCGTCACTGGCACAACTACAAGATTGCGTACCTGCTCTTGGCCGGCCTCTCCACGCCGCTGGTCGTGTCGGTGCACACCATCGTTTCGTTCGACTTCGCCGTCTCCCTGCTGCCCGGCTGGCACGCGACCATCTTCCCGCCCTACTTCGTGGCCGGCGCCGTGTTCAGTGGCTTCGCGATGGTCATCACGCTCATCGTCCCGGCGCGCAAGTACCTGGGCCTCAGGGACGTGATCACGGACCGGCACCTGGAGAACATGAACAAGGTCATCCTGGCGACGGGCCTGCTCGTCTCCTACGGGTACCTGATGGAGCACTTCATCGCGTGGTACTCGCAGAACCAGTACGAGTTCTGGACGTTCTACGTGAACCGCGCGACGGGCCCCTACGCCGGCGTGTACTGGCTGATGATCGCCTGCAACGTCATCACGCCGAACATCTTCTGGTTCAAGAAGTGCCGGACCAGCATCCCCATCATGTGGGTCGCCTCCATCGCCGTGAACATCGGCATGTGGTGCGAGCGCTTCATCATCATCGTCACGTCGCTGAGCCAGGACTTCCTGCCGTCGTCCTGGGGCATCTACTCGCCGACGTGGGTGGACTGGAGCATCTACGTGGGGACGCTGGGCCTGTTCGGCACCCTGTTCCTGCTGTTCCTGAAGTTCGTGCCCGCGGTGGCCATCAGCGAGGTGAAGGAGCTCCAGCTCGAGCTCAAGCACGCCGCCCACCACAACAGCCACGGAGCGCACTAGAGTCATGGAAGCCAAGGTCCTCGATTCCTGGGTGCTGGCCGAGTTCGCGACGCCAGACATCCTCGTGGATGCCACCCGCCAGATGCGGGAGAAGGGCTTCCAGGGGATGGATACGTACTCCCCCTATCCGTTGCACGGCGGCTCGGAGGCCCTGGGCCTCCCGCCGTCCCGCGTGCCCTTCATCGCCCTGTGCGGCGGCCTGACGGGCCTGGTGACGGCGCTCTCCATGCAGACGTGGATGAACACCATCGACTACAAGCTGAACATCGGCGGTCGCCCGCTGCTGTCGCTGCCGGCGTGGGTGCCCATCACCTTCGAGCTGTCGGTGCTGTTCGCGGCGTTCGGCATCTTCTTCGGCCTGTTGGGGCTGAGCCGGCTGCCGCAGCCGTACCACCCCGTCTTCGAGTCCGAGGAGTTCCGCACGGCGTCCACGCACGGCTACTGGCTGAGCGTGCCGCACGCGACGGGCCAGGACTCCACCGCCGTCATCGACCAGCTCAAGGCCCTGGGTGCCACCCAGGTGACCGTCGTCACGGGAGAGAAGGAATGAGGTGGCTCATCCCCGCCGCCGGACTCGTCGCCCTGTCGGGCTGCGACGTCCCCTCGGAGTTCCTGCAGCGCATGGAGCACCAGGCCAAGTACGAGTACTACGAGGCCTCGGACTTCTGGGCGGATGGCCGCGCCATGCGCCAGCCCCCGGCGAACACCATTCCGCGTGAGCGCTTCGCGAGCGTGTCCGAAATCAAGGACCCCATCGCCCGCCAGACGGCCGTCACCGGCCGCGCCAACGGCCAGCCCACGGCCACCATCCCCGTGACGGTGGACCAGGCGCTGCTGACGCTGGGCCAGCGCAAGTACAACATCGTCTGCTCGCAGTGCCACGGCGTGCTCGGCGACGGCAACAGCGTGGTGGCGGAGAACATGGCGCTGCGCCTGCCTCCGTCGCTGCTGGAGCTGGAGACCAAGCCGGCGGGTCACTTCTACACGGCCATCAACGAGGGCTACGGCGTGATGCCGTCCTTCTCTGGCGAGCTCGACGTGCGCGAGCGCTGGGCCGTGGTCGCCTACGTGCGAGCCCTCCAGGAAGCCCGAAACATCCGGACGGCCGGTCAGCAGCCCGTCCCGCAGGAGAACCGATGAGCCCCGCAGCCGAAGCCTCCGTTCCCCTCGAGCGTTACACCGGCACGCCGAAGTACATGGTGCCGGCGTTCGGCGTGGGCGTCCTGGGCATCCTGGCCACCCTGGCCATCTTCTTCGCCACCGACGCGAAGGGCATCGCCGCCCACAGCTACCTGCTCGCGTTCACCTACTGGGTGGGCATCAGCGTGGCGTTCATCATCATGATCGCCATCTTCCACACGGCCAAGGCCAAGTGGCTCATCCTGCTGCGCCGCACGATGGAGACGGGTGCGTCCACCATCCCCGTCTTCGTGGCGCTCATCATCCCGCTGGTCTTCATGGCGGGCTACCTGTACCCCTGGTGGCCGGGCTCGCCGCTGGCCGCGAGCATCACCGGCCTGGAAGCCGAGCACCTGTCGCACAAGATCCACTGGTACCTGCGCCCGGACTTCATGGGCATCCGTCACGTCATCTACTTCGCGGTGTGGATCTTCGCCGCGTGGAAGCTGCGCAAGCTGAGCGTGCAGCAGGACACCGAGGGTGGCCTGGACTTCACCCGGCGGCTGCGCCGCTTCTCCCCGGGCATGCTCCCTCCCCTGGCGCTGACCATCACCTTCGCGTCCTTCGACTGGCTGATGAGCCTGACGCCGCTGTGGCAGTCCACCATCTTCGGCGTGTACTACTTCGCGGGCAGCTTCCTGTCGGCGTTCTGCATCCTGACCATCGTCGCGACGTACGCCCGGGGCCAGGGCCTGTTCGGCAACCTGGTGACGACGGCCCACTTCCACAACCTGGGCAAGCTGATGCTGGCCTTCACGGCGTTCTGGGCCTACATCGCCTTCTCCCAGTTCATGCTGGTGTGGATCGCCAACATCCCGGAAGAGGCGCCCTGGTACGGCCTGCGCATCTTCGGAGCGTGGAAGCCGTCGTCCATCGCCCTGTTCTTCCTGCACTTCGTGCTGCCGTTCTTCACGCTGCTGTCGCGAAATCTGAAGCTGCAGCCCCGCAAGCTGTCGCTGGTGGCCTTCTACCTGCTGGCGGTCCACGCGTTCGACCTGTACTGGCTCATCTGGCCGGCGCTGACGGGCAGTGCCGGGCCTCAGCTGCTGGCCAACCCGCTCAGCATCATCACGCTCGTCACCTCGTTCGTGGGCGTGGGCGGCATCGCGGTGGGGTTCGCGCTGAAGAACGCGAGCAACAGCTACACGATGCCGGTGAAGGACCCCTACATCGCGGAGTCCCTGAGGTACGTGCAGCCATGAAGAAGACCCAGGTTGAGCTCGAGTCGCGTGTCATCGTCGGCGCCCACGGTGTGGCCGCCGAGGAAGACCACATCGTCATGAGCAAGGTGGTGGGCATCGGTGTCGGCTCGCTCGTCATCTTCGCGGTGGGCATCGTCTGGGCCTACGCCATCCAGGTGCGCACCATGAAGGAGGCCCAGCCGGACGGTCCTCCTCCGATTCCCGCGGCCATGGGGCAGTACGAGGTGGGCATCGTCAACCAGCGCCTGTTCGAGCAGGACTGGCACGCCGAGGAGAAGATCGGCGGCCAGCAGCAGGCGCTCAAGGCCGGCTGGGGTGACCAGCCGGGTGTCAAGGCCCATCCGTCCCTGGACGAGGCCATGAAGACGGTCATCACGAAGCAGAACGCCCCGCCTCCGCCCGCCCCGGCGCCGGCCCCCGAGCAGCCCCAGGAGCCGACCCCGGCTCCTCGGCAGTAGCTTCCGCCGCCAGCATCACGTAAGAGCCGCTCGCGATGATGTCCCTCTTCTCCCACATCCCCCAGTGCGCCCCCCGCCTGGGGATGCTCGTCGCGGTGGCCCTGGTGCTGGGCACGGCGACCCCGGCCCCGGCGATGCCGGGCGGCGGCAAGACGCCCCGCTCCATCGTCGAGGCCCAGCAGGACGCCCCGCCCCAGCTCAAGGGCGTGGACGTGGAGGAGCACCTGGGTGACCCGGTTCCTCCCCTCACCCGCTTCCTGGACTCCAATGGCCAGGAGGTGACGCTGGGGACGGTGCTGCCCAAGACGCTGCCCACGCTGCTGACGCTCGTCTATTACAACTGCCCCATGCTCTGTAACCTGGTGCTCAACGCCCAGGTGAAGACGATGCGGGAGCTGGGTCTGGAGCTGGGCCGCGACTACGAGGCGGTCACCATCAGCGTGGACCCCGAGGACACCCCGGCGATGAGCAGCGAGCGCCGGCGCAAGCACCTTCAGTCCATGGGCAAGCCCGAGAGCGCGCCCTGGCACTTCCTCACCGGGACGGACGCGGAGATCCGCCGCCTCGCGGACGCGGTGGGCTTCAAGTACACGTACGACGAGAGCACCAGGCAGTACGCCCACCCCGCGGTGGTGATGGTGCTCACGCCGGAAGGGACGCTGTCGCGGTACCTGTACGGGACGGACTTCCCTCCCAAGGACATGAAGCTGGCGTTGCTGGAGGCGGCCGGCGGCCGCGTGGGTACCAGCTTCGACCGCGTGGTGATGTCCTGCTTCAAGTATGACACCGCCACCCGGCGGTATGGCTTCTACATCTTCGGGTTCATCCGCCTGGGCGCACTGGCCGTCTTCTTCGCCCTGGCGACGATGCTGATCTATTTCTGGAGGCGCGAGCTGAAGAAAGGCGCGGCGGCATGAGCGAGCTTCTCAACAACCTTCTGTTCCTCCCGGAGAGCGCGTCCACGTTCGCGGAACGGGTCGACCTGCTGCACCACTTCGTCGTGGGAACGACGATGGTGATGTCCACGGGTGTCGGCCTCGCGGCGCTGTTCATGTTCTTCCGGTACCGCCGGCGGCTCCCCGCCCAGGCGACGGAGTACGTCGTCCCCACGCTGAAGACGGAGTTCCTCTTCGTCTCCGTGCCGCTGGTGTTCTTCCTGGCCTGGTTCGGTATCGGCTTCCGGGACTTCACCTGGGTCACCACCCCGCCCAAGGACGCGATGGACGTCTACGTCATGGGCAAGCAGTGGATGTGGAAGTTCTCCTACCCGGAGGGCCCCAACGGCGTGAACGTGATGCACGTCCCCGCCAACCGTCCCGTGCGCCTGCTCATCACGTCCCGTGACGTGCTGCACTCGTTCTACGTGCCGGCGTTCCGCATCAAGATGGACGCGCTGCCGGGTCGCTACACGCAGATCTGGTTCGAGGCGACCAAGCCCGGCACGTACCAGGTGCTCTGCACCGAGTACTGTGGCCTGTCGCACTCGAAGATGCTGGCCGAGGTCGTCGTGCTCCCCGAGGAGGAGTACGAGGATTGGATCAAGGAGCAGCGCCGCGGCCGGCTGCAGGACCGTCAGGACGCGCTCGCGGACACCTCGCTGGTGCCGCCGGTCGCCCGGATGGTCGAGCAGGGGCAGATCCTGGCCGGTACGCAGGGCTGCCTCAAGTGCCACTCGGTGGACGGCTCGGCGCACATCGGCCCCACCTTCCTCGGCATGTATGACCGCGTGGAGAAGCTCGACGACGGTCAGGACATCCGGGTGGACGAGGCCTACATCACCCAGTCGATGATGGACCCGGGAGCCCACCTGGTGGCGGGCTACCAGAACGTGATGCCGACGTACCAGGGCAAGCTGCAGGGCCCCGAGACGGCCGCCATCGTCGAATACATCAAGTCGCTTCGCACTCCGAACGTCCGCGAGGGCGCCTCCGAGGGACCCGCCTATGACCCCATCCAGTAGCATCGACACGGCGGGGGCCGCCCCGCACGACGAGCACCACGACCACCACCCGAGCTATCTGGTGGACGGCACCACCATCAAGAGCTGGCTCTTGACGGTGGACCACAAGCGCATCGGCCTGATGTTCCTGTTCTGGGTCCTGCTCTTCTTCCTCGTGGGCGGCATCTTCGCGCTGCTCATCCGGGTGGAGCTGCTCACCCCGGGCCCGACCATCATGGACGCGATGACGTACAACCGTACGTTCACGCTCCACGGCCTGGTCATGATCTTCCTGTTCATGATTCCGGCGATTCCGGCCGTCTTCGGCAACTTCATGCTGCCGCTGATGCTGGGCGCCAAGGACGTGGCCTTCCCGCGACTGAACCTGGCCTCGCTCTACATCTACCTGGCGGGTGCGGTGCTGGCGCTGTGGGGCATGCTCAACGGCGGCCTGGACACGGGCTGGACGTTCTACACGCCGTACAGCACGCACACGACGACGACGGTGGCGCCCGTGCTGTTCGGCGCGTTCATCATCGGCTTCAGCTCCATCGCCACGGGCATCAACTTCATCGTCACCTGCCACACCATGCGGGCGCCGGGCATCACCTGGTTCAAGATGCCGCTGTTCGTGTGGGCCATCTACGCGACGAGCTGCATCCAGGTGCTCGCGACGCCAGTCATCGGCCTGTTGCTGGTCCTGGTGACGGTGGAGAACCTGTTCAGCTTCGGCATGTTCGACCCGGCGCGCGGCGGCGACCCGGTGCTCTTCCAGCACCTGTTCTGGTTCTACAGCCACCCGGCCGTGTACATCATGGTGCTGCCGGCCTTCGGCGTGATGAGCGAGATCGTCAGCACGTACAGCCGCAAGAACATCTTCGGCTACCGCGCGGTGGCGTACTCGTCCCTGGGCATCGCCTTCGTGGGCTTCTTCGCCTGGGGCCACCACATGTTCGTGTCCGGCCAGTCCACCTTCGACGCCGGCGTGTTCGGCGTGCTGACCATGCTGGTGGGTGTGTTCACCGCCATCAAGGTCTTCAACTGGGTGGGCACCGTCTACAAGGGCGCGGTCGACTTCAAGACGCCCTTCGCCTACTTCTGCGGCTTCCTGTTCTTCACCGTGTTCGGTGGCATGACGGGCATCGCGCTGGGCACGGTGTCGCTGGACGTGGCGTGGCACGACACGTACTTCGTCGTGGCGCACTTCCACTTCATCATGGTGGGCGCGACCATCATGGCCTTCCTGGCCGCCCTGCACTACTGGTTCCCGAAGATGTTCGGGCGCACGTACCACGAGGGATGGGGCCTGGTGTCCGCGGCGCTCATCATCCTGGGGTTCAACGCCACGTTCATCCCCCAGTTCCTCTTGGGCAACAACGGCATGCCGCGCCGGTACTATGACTACCCGGAGCGCTTCCAGGCGCTGAACGTCGCCTCCACCGCGGGCGCGACGCTCTTGGCCTTCGGGTTCATCATCATCGCCATGTACCTGGCGTACGCGCTGGTCTACGGCAAGGCCGCTGGCAAGAACCCGTGGCGCAGCAAGGGCTACGAGTGGCTGAGCGAGTCTCCTCCGCCGACGCACAACTTCGTGGGGCCTCAGCCGACGTTCCCCGAGGAGCCCCACTTCTACGTCGACCCGAAGAAGGCCGAGGTTCCCGATGCAGTCTAGCGCTCACACCGCCGACGGCGCGGCCAACACGCCGCGCCTGGCGATGCACTTCGCGTCGCTCGAGGTGCAGAACCACGCCGCCCGTCTGGGGATGTGGCTGTTCCTGGCGACGGAAATCCTGCTCTTCGCCGGCCTCTTCGTCTGCTACGGCTGCTACCGCTTCCTCTTCCCGGAGGCGTGGGCGGCGGGCAGCCGCAGCCTGGACCTGACGATGGGCACGGTGAACACCGTGGTCCTCATCACGTCCTCGCTGACGGCGGCGCTCGCGGTGCACCACGCGAAGCACGGCGAGAACAAGAAGGTGGGCGTGATGCTGGCGCTCACCCTCCTGATGGCCGTCGCCTTCCTCGTCATCAAGTACTTCGAGTACAGCCACAAGTTCCACGTCGGGACGCTGCCGGGCCGCTACTACAGCTACCCGGACATCCAGCTGCCGGGCATCTCGCTGTACTTCACGGTCTACTTCTGCTCGACGGCGCTGCACGGCCTGCACGTCCTCATCGGGATGGGCGTGCTGACGGTGGCGATGATTCGCGCCTTCAAGAAGGGCGACTTCGGTCCGAAGAACTACACGATGGTCGAGCTGGGCAGCATGTACTGGCACCTCGTCGACCTGGTGTGGATCTTCCTGTTCCCCATGCTGTACCTGGTCTGAGGGCGACACCACCATGGCCATCGCCAACGAATCCCATCAGGAAGAGAAGAACATGACGGAGCACCACGGAGCGGGCCGCTACTGGCTCATCTGGGGTGTCCTCCTGGTGCTGACGGTCGTCACCGTCGTCACCGGCCGGATGCACCTGCCGTCGTTCGGCCTGCTGCTCGCCATCGTCATCGCGACGGTGAAGGGCACGCTGGTGACGCTGTACTTCATGCACCTCGCGGAGCACCAGGGCGTCAACCGGCTCATCTTCGCCGTGTCCATCGTCTTCGTGATTCTCGCGCTCGTCATCCCCATGGCGGACCTGGGCACGCGCTTCCGCGGCGCCAACCCGCCGGGCTCGCAGTACAGCGACCTGCAGCCGCCGGACATCGGCACGGGTGCGCAGCGCGGCCGCTTCGGCGGCGGCGTGCAGCCCCCGGAACTGAAGGACACGCCTCCCGCGCCGAGCCACTGACGTCCCTCGAGGGGCACTCACCCGCCCCTTCGAATCAAGCCGCGGCGCCGAGGACCTTCCTTCGGCGCCGCGTTGCTTTTGCGGGCTAGAGCGCGACCTGGAAGTTGAAGGCCAGCGCGGTGTCCGTGGGCACCTTGCCCTCGGGCGGCTTGCTGTCGTGCTTCACCAGGAAGCTGACGCCCAGGGAGAGCGCCTCCGTCAGGTTCACCGCCAGTTGCGTCTGGCTGTTCACCAGCACGCGCGAGTCGCCGATGACGCTCAGGAGCACCTCGGCGTCCTCCTTGAAGAGCACGTCCTTGGTGATGCCGTAGCGGAAGGCGACACCGAAGCGGGGGCCGCCGATGTCCACGTCCGGCAGGTCCAGGCGCGAGGGGTAGTACTGGAAGCGCGTCTCGCGCGCATAGCGGAAGGCCAGGTCCGTGCGCAGGTAGGACTCGCGCTCGTCCTTCTTCTTCTCGTCCCACCACAGCACGCCCAGACCGCCTTCGCCGATGGTCCGCGACTCCACGCTCTTGACGTGGTCCGTCTCGGCGCCCGTCAGCAGGTAGCCGCTGAGCATCTGCGTGAAGCGGCGGTCTCCGCGCAGCTCCAGGCCCGCGTTGAGGGCGACGAGCTGCGACTCCTGCTCCTCCCCGGCCACCTCGGGCGGGCGGCTGCGGCCGTAGTTGCCGTAGCCCCGGATGCCGACAATCCAGTGCTCCGTCGTGCGCTGCGCGCTGGCCAGGCCGCTGAAGGTGAGCGTGGAGGCGTTGCCCGTCAGCGAGATGAGGCCCAGGCCCAGGGTGATGTCCCACTCCTCCTTCTTCTTCTTCTCGTCCGCGGGGGCGGCGGCGCCCGGAGCGGCCGGGGTGCCGGCGATGACCCCCGCGGCGCGCTCGGCGGCCTCGGCGGCGCGGACGCTGGCCTCGGCGGCGCGCTCGGCGGCGGCGGCGGCGCGCTCGGCGGCGGCGGCGGCGCGCTCCTCGGACGTGGTGGCCTGCGCGGCCGCGACGGGGGCCGCGGGCTCCTGCGCGGCGGGCGTGGGCGCAGGCGTCTGGGCCTGCAGGGAGGTGGCAATCAGAAGGGCGGCGGAAAGCATCGGTTCTCCAGTCGTCTCGGTGCCGCCGGACCTGGATTCGGGGCGACGCGAGACGTCCTCGGCTCCCCCCGGGCCGGCGCGTCTCCTTCCTGCTCCAAACACGCGCGGTGCGGCAATGGTTGATTCGCGGGTTGTGCTTAATTCCGGGGCGGGGCTGGCTTCACCCAGGAGGATTCCCACCATGCACCTCGCCCGCATCGCGTCGCTGTGCCTGCTCTTGTCCCCCGTGGTGGCCGCCGCGCGGAACGTCACGGTGCCCGTGGACGTGGGCGTGGGGCCCGCCGCGTTCCTCTTCTTCGGGCCTGTCTTCGACGACCAGCCCATCCACACCGGGCTGAAGCTCTCCGTCGAGGCGGTGCTGGACAAGGACTGGCTGAAGAAGAACCAGCGCGCCATCCCGTCCCGCTACCGCAAGTACGCCAAGAGCGTGGACGAGGTGCGCATCTCCCCGTCCATCTTCATCCCCGACTCGCTCATCATCTCCCCCAAGGTGCGCGACACCGGCATGTATGGCGTCACCTGGAAGCCCCTGGGGCTGGGGCTGCCGTTGACGTCCGGCCCGGTGCGGCTGGCGGTGGGTGGTGGGGTGCTCCTGACGTATGCGTACCTGCACTCGGACACGCTGGCGGACACGCACTTCGTGAGGCCGGGTGCGGAGCTGGGCGTGGACCTGGAGCTGCAGCTCTCCAAGAGCTTCCTCATCAGCCTGGGCTGGGAGTCCGCGCTCTACGTGCCGCAGGAGCTGGGCGGGCTGGGGCTGCCGGACCGGGTGCGCGACGGCATCTTCCACGTGGGCCAGGCCTACCTCCAGTTCCACGTGCGCTTCCCGTACAGCACGCGCCTGTGAGGCGGACGGACGGCCTTGTGGGAGCCGGGTGATGCACGGGATGGCCGGGTGGCGATACCCTGGCGTGACATGCCCTTGGTCCTCGCCACCGACGCCCAGAAAGCCGAGCGCGACCGCGTCACCCATGCAGCCTGGGGCTCGCCCCTCACCGTGGAGCAGTTCCACCAGCGCGAGGTGCGGCTGCGCGCGCATCCCTGGTGCCGCGAGGGCATGCGCACCTGGCTGCTCGTCGACGACGGCGGACAGGTGCTGGCCTCGTGCGAGACGTTCCGCACCGACAGCCACCTGCGCGGCCCGGACGGCGTGGTCACGCCCGGCGTCAGCGAGGCCATCGCCAGCGTCTTCACGGTGCCCGAGCTGCGCGGCCACGGCCACGCCACGCGGCTGATGGACCAGGTCGCCGAGCACGTCGCCCAGGAGGGCCCGGACCGGCACGCGGCCCTGCTCTTCTCGGACGTGGGCGCGCCGCTCTACCGGCGCTCGGGCTATCGCGAGGCGCCCGCGTGGGACTGGAACCTGCCCGCCATGGGTGGACTGTCCACGCACGCGGTGGACGCGCTCCTGTGCGACGGGGACGTGCCGGAGGTGATGGGGCGCCTGCAGCGTCCGGACGTGCCCTTCCTGCTGTGGCCGAGCCCGACGCAGGTGGACTGGCACCTGGAGCGGGAGCGGGTCTACGCGGAGCTCTTGCGTCGCCCCCGGCCGGAGGCCTGCGGCGCGGTGGTGGGCCGCTCGTTCGCGCTATGGGCGATGATGGCCCGCTACGGCGAGCTGGTGGTGCTGCTGTTCGACGCGGAGTCGCTCGAGGACTCCATGGCCCTGATGGAGGCCGCGCGGGGCGTGGCGCACCGGGCGGGCCTATCCCGCGTGGTCGTCTGGGAGGAGCCGGGCACCCTGCCCTGGCTGGCGCGGATTCCGGGCGCCACGCGCGTGGCCCGGGAGGGCTCGCTGCCCATGCTGAGACCGCTCAGGGCCGGGTTGCCACCCGCCGAGCGGGTGACCTTCTCGCGCGCCCTCTGGGTGTGACGCGCGGATAGGATGCGCCGACATGGCCAAGCGCACGCGCATCATCGAAGGCACCTGGAACTGCACCTCGTGCGACGCCAAGGGCATCCTCGCCCGGCACAAGCGCTGCCCCACGTGCAACAACCCGCGGGAGCTGTCGGGCGACGAGTCGGACTTCGACTTCGGCGACGTGGACGCGACGAGCGGCAAGTCCCTGCGCGAGGGCGTGACGGACGAGAAGGCGGTGGAGCTGGCGAACGCGGGCGAGGACTGGTTCTGCGCCTTCTGCGGCGCCGCCAACCGGGGTGACCATCCCCGCTGCAAGCACTGCAACGCCGAGCGCGAGTCGGACTCGAAGGTGGGGCCCCGGAAGGATTTGTCGGGACAGGCGCCCGCCCCCGCGCCGCCGCCGAAGAAGAAGCCCCGGCTGGGGATGTGGCTGTTGCTGGGCGCGCTGCTGTCGTGCTGCTTCGGAACCTGTGTGTACTCGGGCTGGTCGAACCAGACGCACGACTACCCGGGTGAAGTGACGGGCACGTCGTGGAAGGTGGCGGTGGTGCAGGAGCGCTTCACCCGCGTGGAGAAGGAGGGCTGGGCGGACGAGCTGCGCCAGGCGAGCGCGCGCATGCCCGTCAACGGCGCGGGAGAAATCGCCGGCGTGGAGAACGTGCGCGGCTGCGTGGAGCGCCAGCGCGGCACGCGCAAGGTGGCGGACGGCACCGAGCGCGTGTGCCGCTCCAAGACGCGCAAGGTGGCGTGTGGCACCGAGGAGAAGTGCCGCCGACGCGACAAGGGCAACGGCTTCGCGGAGGAGGTCTGCGAGGACGTGACGAAGTACTGCAACGAGTCCTACGAGGACTGTCAGGACCAGACGCGCTACCGCAACGAGCCCGTCTACGCGCGGCGGTGCACCTATGACACGCACGAGTGGCGCAAGGTGGACCGGCGCGAGGCCTCCGGCCAGGACGGCGCCCCGCGCTGGCCCACGCTCCAGGTGGGACCGCAGGACCGTCAGCGGCGCGAGGAGACGTACGTGGTGAACGTGCGCTACGAGGACGACGGGGTGAAGGAGCAGGTGCTGGAGCCGAAGACGGAGGCCGAGTTCCTGTCGTGGAAGAAGGGCCAGGGCGTGGTCCTCACGGTGACGAACGGCGGGGAAGTGAAGAAGGCCGTCCCACGTTGAGCCCACGAGGCGGAGGCCCCATGGAATGCACCCTCTGTGGCGCCTGCTGCGTGGCGCCGGACATCGCGGCGCTCGACAAGCCGCTCGGGCTCAGGTGCCCGCACCTGCTGCCCGACAACCTCTGCGCCATCTACGAGCAGCGGCCGAGCATCTGCCGCGACTACCAGGCCGACGAGGTGTGCCGCCTCATCGAGGCGCCCACCCTGGACGAGCGCGTGCACAAGTACCTGGCCCTCTTCGATTTGACGGAGGAGGCCCGCGCCGTGAAGGAGCAGGGCTGCCCCTCCATGAAGCGCGCCCGGCAGGCCGCCGCCCGGCTTCAGGCCGGAGCGCCCGGTGGAGAACGCCCGGACGAGCCGGCCTGACACGGCCCCTTGTCCCCCGCGAGCCGGGGCGCTATCCCCCGGCCGTGAGCTTCCAGCCGACCGAGCCCTTCATCGCCGCGCCGGGCCTGACGAACGAACACGCGCAGACCATCTACGCGAACTTCGTGCGTCCCCGTCACGCTCCTCCGCTGAAGCGCCAGCGGCGCGAACTGCCCGACGGTGACTTCGTCGATCTGGACACCTTCGACGGCCCCAGCGGCGCGCCGCACGTGGTGGCCCTGCATGGGCTGGAGAGCTCCTCCCAGGCGGGCTACATCACCGCCATCCTCCGGGGCGCGGCCCAGCGTGGCTGGGGCGCCACCGCGCTCAACTTCCGCTCCTGCAGCGGTGAGCCCAACCGGCTGGCGCGCACGTATCACTCGGGCCACATCGACGACACGCTCGGCCTGCTCAGGGACTTGCGCGCCCGCGTCACCGGGCCGCTCTTCGCCGTGGGCTTCTCGCTGGGCGCCAACGTGCTCTGCCGACTGCTCGAGGACCAGGGCGAGGAGGCCCCCGTCCGCGCCGCCGCGTCCATCAGCGCGCCGTACGACCTGGACGCGTGCTGCGCCAAGCTGGATGGTCCCGGCCCGTTCCACCGCATCTACCGCGAGCGCTTCCTGCGCACGCTCAAGAGCAAGGCGCGAGCGAAGCTCAAGCGCTTCCCCAACGCCTTCGACGGCCGGGCCATGGAGGCGGCGCGCACGGTGCGCCAGTTCGACCACGCCGTCACCGCGCCCCTGCACGGCTTCAACAGCGCGGAGCATTACTACGCCGAGTCCTCGTCGGGCCCCAGGCTGCACGCCATCCGCAAGCCCACGCTGCTCATCAGCGCCGCGGATGACCCGATGCTGCAGGCGCCCGTCATCCCGCCGGACGCGAAGGACAACCCGCACCTGAGCGTGGTGTTGACCCCGCACGGCGGACACGTGGGCTTCGTCGCCGGCAAGCTGCACCGTCCCCGCTTCTGGGCGGAAGACCAGGCGCTGGCCTTCTTCGACACCTTCCGCTAGCCGAAGTTCAGGATGAAGCCGAGCTTCGCCGTGGGGCGCACGGTGCGCAGCATCCACGACCGGTCCTCCGCGGGCCCGACGGTGCCCCGGAGCGGCTCGTCCAGGTCCTTCAAGCTGGGGCCATACAGCTCCATGAAGCTCACCCCGCCGCGCACGAAGAAGGTGATGCTCCGGGGCATGCTGACCTCGAAGCCCACCAGTCCGCTCGCGTACGTGTAGCCCACGCGCTCGAGCGACGGCAGCGGCGGCAGTGACAGGTCCGCCAGCCTGCGCTCCAGGGCGCGCACGTCCGCGGGCTGCGCGTGGCCAATCTCCACGCTGAAGGCGGGCGACACCCGGCTTCGCAGCGGCAACAGCGTGAGCCCCGCCCGCGCGCCGGCGCGAACTCCGTTGTGCGTGGCGCCCAGGTGCAGCCGCACCACCCGCGCGGGACGGAACGAGATGGACAACCCCGCGCCTTCCGTCACCCCCGCGTCCAGCATCAACCCGAAGGGCGCGACCCGCTCGGGGTCCTGTGTCGCCCGACGGCGAATATCCCCTGCCTCGAATGCGCTCGCCATCGGTGCCACGAGCAGCACCACCAACGCGAGCAGCGTGGACCGCGTCCCCATGCGTCGAATCCCCACCCCAAGCCGCCGCGACGCTCCGCGGCCCCTGACCTTGCCAACCGTCGTCATCGGGGCAACCCACCCCCGCCGACCAACGGTGCGCATGGCCTCGCCACCCTTCAACGAGGTGGACCAGGCTCCGGCGGATGCCTGCTTCGTTCCACCGGAGCCCGCCTCCTCGCCCCCCGCCCTTCCCCCTCCACCCGCCACGCCGCTCGCGTCGCCCGAAGCTCCGCCGCGCTTGACGTCCTGCTCCCCCCGACCGGCCCCCATCCCTCGTCCCACCGACAAGCCCTGCCTCCCCACTCCAGGCACCGACTCGTCCCCGCCCTTCCCCTCGCGACGACGCGCTCTCGTCCCCCCCAGCGCCCCCCACCGACCCGCCCCCATCGCCCCCCACCGACCCGCGTCGTCCCCCGCGGCGCGTGGCCATAGCATCCGCCGTGCCGTCCCTCGGACGCCGCTCGAAACCAATGACTTCGAGGGGTTGCGAAGGAGCCCCCGTCCCGCGGGATGGCCTGGGGGACCGAAACCGGAAAAATCTCCGGACCTCCGGGGAGGGCGTCCTAACGTGCGCGACCTCGCAGCCGAAGGGGAGGGAGCGCCTTGCGCCTGACAGCCATCGCCACCGCCGTGCTCGTGCTCGGTGGGTGCTCGCGAACGACGGAGGGACCCACGCCCGCCGTGGAGCGGGTGGTCAATCCGCGAGCCCGCGTGGGCGAGCTCACCCGACTCTGCAACGCCCAGGGAGGGGCCACGGGCTGGAGGCTGGAGCTCCAGGGCCGGCGCTTCTCCCCCGTGCCGGGCGAGGTGCTCACCGACGCGCCCACGGTGGAGCTGCCGGAGGTCACCCTGCGCGGCCCATCCACGTACACGCTGACGCGCGAGCAGGTCTTCTATGTGCGGCCGGAGCTGCTGCTGCTCGACGTGCCCACGCGCGACAGCTCGCCGCCGGTGGAGCTCTCCCCGGGCAGCTACGCGGTGGAGGTGGCCAATCCCCTGGGAGGCATGGGCCGGCTGCCGGACGCGCTGCTGGTGGTGGAGCCGCCCTCGGTGGCGCGGGTGATGCCGCCCGCGGATGGCTACTCGGCCGCGGACTCCAACCCCATCGTCATCGAGGGCCAGGGCTTCCAGCCGGGCACCAGCCCGCTGCTCTCCCTGCGCCGCGAGGGCGTGGAGGACCAGCCGCTCTTCTTCGTCACCGTCGTCTCGCCCACGCGCGTGGAGTCCGAGCTGCCGCCGGGCACGCCCGAGGGTGTCTACAGCCTGGTGCTCGCGCATGGAGACGGGTGTGAGGCCGTGGCGACGGGCGCGCTCGACGTGCGCTACCCGCGCCTGGGCCTCCTCACCGTGTCACCGCGCTCGGGCACGGAGCGGGCCGACACCACCGTCCTCATCCGCAACACGCCCACCGGAGCCCAGCGCGCGTTCAGCGCCGTGCCCGAGGTCTACATCGTGGCCCCCGTGAAGTCGGCGCCGTCCCAGACGCAGCGAATCCCCCTGCGCTCGGTGGAGCTGGTGTCGCCGCAGGAGCTGCGCGCGGTGGTGCCCACGTGCTCGGGGTTCGACGAGCCTGGAGGTGACCCCACCTGCCCGGGCGGAATCGTCGTGGGCGGCCCCTATGCGCTCGAGGTCCTGGACCCCGCGGGCGCGCTGGGCGAGGTGCCCGCGACGGAGGGCTTCACGGTGGTGGGCGGACCTGGCTTCACCTGGGAGCAGGCCGCGCCCCTCGACGTCCCTGGAGCCGTGCAGCCATGAATGCCCTCGTGCTCGTCGCGCTCGCGGCGCTCACCTCCGGCGCGAAGCCCGCCCCCACGGAGGGAGGCAACGTGCTGCTCGCGCCCAAGGTGGGCTACTTCAAGTCCACCACGTCGCTGGGCGGAGACCTCTACCTGGGGCTGGAGCTGGGCTACGTCACGCCCTGGCTCGAGCGACGGTTGGCCGTGACGCTGGAGGTGGGCTACCACCGCCCGCAGACGTCCGGCGTCCTCACGGACCCGCAGCTCGGAGGCTTCGGCGCGCCGCCTCCGGATGGCCGCTACACGCTCGCGGTGCGCGAGGTGGCCTTCCTGCTGTCGGCCGTCTATCGCTTCGAGCGGGCCTTCGGCTCACTGACGCCGTACGTGGGCGGAGGCCCCGGGCTGTACCTGCACCGCGCCACGTCGGACCTGTTCGGCGCCACGGCGTCGGAGAGCGGCGGCGGACTGGGGCTCCAGGCCCTGCTCGGCGTGGAGCTGCCGCTGGGTCCAGGGGGCCTCTTCCTGGAGGCGCACTACCACCTGGCGCCGCTCGACTTCGTCACCACGGGCGACGTGAATGTCGGCGGCGTCCTCGCGGGCGGACTGGGCTACCGGCTGCGCCTGTGACAGGCGCTCAGGCCCGCCCCACCGGCGTGCGCAGGACGCGCAGCAAATCCTGCGCGACCAGCTCGCGCACCGCCGTGCGCAGCGACTCCAGGAGCTGGTGGAGGGACTCGGCGGACTCACCGGGCGCGTCCACGACGCGCTCGCGGACGCCATCGAGGATGCGCATCCGTCCGGGCACCAGGGCGATGACGGGCAGCGTGGGGTAGCGCTTGCGCAACAGCCCCAGGAAGAGCGGGTGGTCCTCGTCCTGCCGGCGCAGGTCCACCACCACGAGCGCGGGCGGCGAGGACGCGATGGCGGCGAGCGCGTCGTCCGTGTCGCCGGTGGCGGAGATGGACAGGCGCTCGTCGCCGACGGCGAGCACGCGGCGGAGCAGCTCCCGCGACGCGGCATGGGGACTGGCGATGAGGACGCGACGCATCTGCCTGGGAAGCTAACCCTTCCAGACCGCGATGGCCGCACCCGCGAAGGCGACCGCCGAGCCCAACACCCGGGCCGCCGTCGCCGGACGCCCTTCCACCATCGCATCCCAGATGAGGCTGGTGACGAGCTGGGCGGCCATGAGCAGCAGCACGGACTGCACCGCGCCCAGCCGGCCGATGGCCCACGGCATGCCCACGACGATGACCACGCCGCACAGGCCGGGCAGCAGGTGCCAGGGGGTGAAGCCGGAGAAGCGCCCCTCGGCGGCGGCGGCCTCGGGCCAGAGCCCGGGCACGGTGCGCGCCACCGCGTACACGGCGAAGGTGGCCACCGTCGCCACCACCATGTTCATGAGGACCGCGCTCAGCAGGCCCCACTGGCCGGCGAAGCGCTTGTTGAGACCACCTTGGGCGACGACCGCCAGCCCACACAGCAGGGGAACGAGCGAGACAAAACGCATGGGCGCGGGTGGGTACCCCGAACGCCGGGCCGGCCGCAAGGTGGCACGCTCGGACTCGCGGGGGCTCTCGACTTCTCAAGAGGCTGGCGAAAGGGGGAACGACCGGCTACGTCCAACGCTCGCCCCATGGACGCCCCCCTCGAGCTCCACTTCGACTGCGGCACGCTGGTGGCACCCACGCTGCCGGACGACGTGCGACTGGGCGCCCTCTTCCAGAAGGACGGGCGCACGGGGGTGTACCGCGCCGCCGCCCGGCACTACCGCGAGGTGGTGCTGCGGTTGCGCGAGCTGGGGGTGACGTACACGGACCGCGCGAAGCGCTTCGAACCGCTCGAGGCGGAGCTGACGGTGCCCATCCAGCCGTTCCCCCACCAGCGCGCGGCGCTCGATGCCTGGACGCGCGCGGGCGGCAAGGGGCTGGTGGAGCTGCCGACAGGCGCGGGCAAGACGCTGCTCGCGGTGCTGGCCATCGCGCACGTGAAGCGGCCCACGTTGGTGGTGGTGCCCACGCTGGACCTGATGACGCAGTGGCAGGGCGTGCTGGCGCGCCACTTCTCGCTCCCGGTGGGGATGCTGGGGGGCGGGGTGAACGACCGGCAGGCGTTGACGGTGACGACGTACGACTCGGCGGCGATGCAGACGGAGTTCCACGGCAACCGCTTCGGGCTGCTCGTGTGTGACGAGTGTCACCATCTGCCGGCGCCCAGCTATCGGTTCATCGCGGAGGGCTCGCTGGCGCCGTACCGGCTGGGGCTCACCGCGACCCTGGAGCGCACGGACGGCGGCGAGCGGGTCGTCGAGGAACTGCTGGGGCCGCTGGTGCACCGCACCGACATCCGCGAGCTCCAGGGGGAGTACCTGGCGCCCTATGAAGTGAAGCGCGTGGAGGTACCGCTGACGGCGGAGGAGAAGGCGCGCTACGACGAGGCCCGGGCGTTGTATCTGGGCTTCGTGCGGAAGCTGGGCGTGCGGCTGTCGGCGCCGGAGGGCTGGGCGCGCTTCCTGGCGCAGAGTCAGCGCAGCGACGAGGGCCGCGCGGCGTACCGGGCCTATCGCGAGCAGCGCCGCATCGCGCTCACCTCCAGCGGCAAGCAGGAGGTGCTGTGGAGAATCCTGCTGGAGCACCGCGAGGACCGGGTGCTCGTCTTCACGGACGACAACGAGACGGTGTACACGCTGGCGCGGCGGCTGCTGCTGCCCGCGCTCACGCACCACACGCCGATACCGGAGAGAAAGGCGCTGCTCGCGGCGTTCGCCTCGGGGGAGCTGCCGGTGCTGCTCACCTCGCGCGTGTTGAACGAGGGCGTCGACGTCCCGGAGGCACGTGTGGGCGTGGTGCTCAGTGGCAGCGGGAGCGTGCGCGAGCATGTGCAGCGGCTGGGGCGCATCCTGCGCAAGCGCCCCGGGAAGAGGGCGATGTTGTACGAGGTCTGCTCCGCGCAGACGGCGGAGAGCGGCATCAGCGAGCGGCGCAGGCAGCACGACGCCTACCTGGAGGAGGGCTGAGATGCGACGTCAGCGCTCCGGCAGCTTGCGCCCAGCCACCATGCCCGGACTCCCGGGGGGTGACGCGCGTCCCTGGGCCTTCACCTGTGGAGCCCCGCGACACGCAAGCCACCGCCGTCCCGTTCGTCGATGGGCTTCCATTTCCCCAGGCGCTCTTCGCGGGGCGCGCCATGCCGCCCCGGGAGTTGCTCGCATACCGCGCGCAGAAGCGCCTCCTCCGTCCTGCGTTCGTGAAGCGCGACGTCCCCGCGTCCCTCGCGCGCTCCAGGGGAGGCGCGCCGTGCAGACCCGGCTCGCATGCCGCACGCAGGAGGGCATCCGCCGTCTGGCCTTCGTGAGGCCTGACGCCCCCCGCACCCTCCACGGGAAGTGCGCCATGCCGCCCCGGCTCGCGTACCGCGTGAAGAAGGGCATCCTCCGTCTCGAGTTCGTGAAGCATGGCGCCCCCGCGCTCTCCTCGGGAGGCGCGCCATGCTGACGCGGGAGCTGCTCGCGTACCGCACGCAGAAGGGCATCCTCCGTCCCGCGTTCGTGAAGCGCGACGACCCGGCGCTCCTCGCACTCGCGACAGAGCTGCTCGCCTCCATCGAGGCCTCGCGAGGCGCCATCTGTGACGATGTGGAGGAAGGCCTCGGCCTGCTCGCGGGCGCCTGGTCGCGTCCGAAGATCGCGCGCGGTCTCGTGAAGCTGCTCGTGGACCGGCTCACGTTCGAGGAGCCCGCGCCCGATGTCTCCGAGACCCGCTGGGCCCGACTGAAGACCGCCGCCCAGGTGCTCCGCGCCCTCACGCCCGACACCACGGTGGAAGCGTACGAGGCCCGACTCGAGCAGGCCCTCTCCACACCGCTCCAGGATGCGCGCGCGGCGCTGTACGCGGACCTGCCCGGAAACCGGAAGCTGCTCGGCTGGGACGGCGAGCCCCCCACGGCGCAGGCGCTGGTGGACCGCTACAACCTCGCCCTCGCCCAGGGGCCGCTGCTGTCCGCGCGGCGGCTGACGCTGCGGGCTCGCGCACCGGAGCTCTTGCGCGTGCGAAAGGTGCTGCGCTGGCTGAAGTTCTGCCGGCTCGTCGCCGAGGTCCGACGCGATGGCCCGGACTGGGAGCTGGAGGTCGAAGGCCCCGGCGCCATGCTCGCCCTGCAGAAGAAGTACGGCCTGCAGCTCGCCTCGTTCCTGTCCGTGGTGCCGGTGCTGGAGCGCTGGGAGCTCAAGGCCACTGTGGAGCCCTCGCGCCACCAGGCCACGCTGATGTTGAGCGACAAGGACCCGCTCGTCTCTCCCCTACCCGCCGCGTTGGGTCATGTCCCCGAGGAGGTCGCCTCCCTGTCCTCCAGCTTCGAGGATGACGCGTGGGAGCTGGACCTGACGCCGCTGCCCCGCCATGTGGGCGCCGCCAGCCTCTGCGTGCCGGACCTCACCTTCCGCCACCGCGGCTCGCGTCAGGAGGTCGCCCTGGAGCTGTTCCACGCCTGGCACGCGAGCGCCCTCACCCGCCGCCTCGCGGAGCTGCGCACCCGACCCGACGCGGGGCTGCTCCTGGGCGTCGACCGCGCCCTGCTGACGAAGGAACCCGCCGAGCGAGAGACGCTGGAGGCCCATCCCCAGGTCGTGCTCTTCCACGGCTTCCCCTCCGCGAAGAAGCTCAAGGACCGGCTGTCGAAGCTCTCCACGACGAGCCCCCGGAAGTAACGGGGACAAGCCGCGGCTCAGGTGCCCTTGGGCTTGAACTGCGCGGCCAGCACGCTCAACAGCCGGATGGCGCTGCGGTCCAACTGCTTGGCCCGGCGCAACAGCCGGCGCAGCTCCCCCGACTCGCCATACTCGCTGGGAGGCTCCGCGGCCCACTTCACCTCCTGCGAGGGCTTGAGCCCCAGCGCCTCGTCCGCGGAGATGGAGAGCACCACGCACAGCCGCCGGAAGGTCTGGATGCTCGGCAACATGTGGCCGCGCTCCAGCCGCCCGTAGACTTCGCTCGCGATACCGATGCGCTCCGCGACGTCGGCCTGCGTCAGGTTCAGCCGGGTGCGGGCCAGGCGCGCAGCTCCTCCGAGGCGGGATGCGAGGGTCTTTTCCATGTTCGTTAACCTAACGGGTTCGTCCATGTCGATATGACTTGAGAGGTTGGCATCCAAGAACTTCCCAGGTAGTCTTATGGGAAGCAGACCTGATGCGTCACCTCACCCGCGCCACGTCGAAGCCATGAGCACGCAGCCCTTCGTCACCTTCCTGTTCGTGGATGAAGACCCCCTCGCGCTGTCGGCGTGGCGTCGGCTCGTCCGGGACCTCCCCGGCGCCAAGCGCTTCGCGCGCGACATGGCGGAGGCCCTCGCGCTCGTGCACGAGCAGCCGCCGCGCGTGGTCGTCTGCGGAGACCTGCTGCCGGATGGAGACGGGCTGCACCTGCTCCAGGCGGTGCGCGCGCGTCACCCGCACACCGCCTGCGCGCTCCACGCGGTGCGCCCACCTCCCAGGTCGTGTCCGCGCGAAATCACCTGGGTGGACCGCGCCGCGCATCCCCGGGAGCTCCACTCGCGGCTCCGCGCCCTGGGACAAGCCACCGCCCACCCCTGGGCCTGAGCCGTGGCGGCGCATGCCCCCCGGGCACGTTAAGGTGACGCACGCCCCATGAAGCTCTACGCCATCAGCGACTTGCACCTGCGCCACGCCGACAACAAGCAGGCCCTGCAGACCCTGCCCGCCTTCCCGGACGACTGGCTCATCGTCGCCGGCGACGTGGGCGAGACACTGTCCGAGATGGACTTCATGCTGCGCACGCTGACGGCGCGCTTCCGCCAGGTCATCTGGGTGCCGGGCAACCACGAGCTGTGGACCATGCCCTCCGAGCAACCCTCCCTGCGCGGCGACGCGCGCTACCAGCGACTGGTGGCGCTGTGCCGCGGCCACGGCGCGCTCACGCCGGAGGACCCCTACCCGCGCTGGCCCGGCGAGGGCCCCCACCGCGTCATCGTCCCCATGTTCCTGGGCTACGACTACTCGTTCCGCCCGGACCACGTGCCGGAGGACAAGGCACTGGAGTGGGCGTTCGAGGACGACCTCTTGTGCACCGACGAGGTGCTCCTGCATCCGGACCCGTACCCCAGCCGCTCCGCGTGGTGCGCCGCGCGCGTGGAGTCCACCCGGGCCCGGCTGGACGCCCTGCCACCGGGCTGCAGCACCATCCTCGTCAACCACTACCCGCTCCGGCACGAGCACGTGCGGCTGCCGCGCATCCCCCGCTTCTCCATCTGGTGCGGCACCAGGCGCACCGAGGACTGGCACACGCGCTACCGCGCCGAGGTCGTGGTGACGGGCCACCTGCACATCCCGCTCACGCAGTGGCGCGACGGGGTGCGCTTCGAGGAGGTGTCGCTGGGCTACCCCATGCAGTGGAAGCACCGGGGCGGCATCGAGCGGTGCCTGCGCGAAATCCTCCCCGGCCCCGCCACCCGCCCGCACTGAGGGCTTCGCGCCGCTGGAAATGAATCGGCCCCGGACGTCCGTGAGGAAACGGACGACCGGGGCCTTGGAGCGGCGCGGCCTCGGGGCCGCGCCGTCTACATCAGGTGATTACTTGTGCGACGCGATGAACGCGATGCCCTCGTAGCCACCCTTCGCGCCGTAGATCTCGATGTAGTACTTGCCGGCCGGCACGTTGATGAGGTTGCACACCTCGGACTGGTGCTCCTTCACGCTGCGGCAGTCGTAGTCGAACTTCGTCGGCGCCGAGCCGCGCTTCACGTAGATGTCCGGGTTGCCCTCACCCTCGCCCGTCTGGATGTACAGGCTGTTGATGCCGGTGCCGGGCTTACGCTCCGGAACCTCGATGGTGTACACGTTCGAGGAGCCCGCCGCGCCGGAGAGGTTCTTCAGCGCGATGCCGGACTGCACGGGGATGTAGCCACCCTTCCAGGTCACCGTCAGCGTCACGCCGGAGAAGGTGCTGTAGGCGTTGAGCATGACGACCCAGCGGCCCTGGCTCGGCGTCGCGAACGCGCAGGACTCGGCGTTGCCCGCGCGGTACGGACGGCAGTCGTACAGGCTGGTGGTGGGGACGTTGTTGTAGCGAACGTACAGGTCCGCGTCGCCCGTGCCGCCGGCGATGGAGACGTTCAGGTCGTACGCGCCCTCGGGCAGGTTGAACTCGTAGTACTTCTTCTGGCCGCTGGTGGAGCCGATGCCGGTGATGGGCACGTCCTTCTGGATGGGGGTCGTGTCCACGATGATGGGCACGCCCACGCCCACGGCCTTCCAGGCGTTGGTCACCGAGGCAATCTCATCCGCGGTGTAGCCCAGCAGCGCGGCGGCCTGCTCGGTGGCGACCTTCGCGTCCTCGAACGTGGCGTCCGACTCGAGGATGGTGTTGTTCGCGCGGTAGAAGATCTGCGCGGCCTTCTCGATGCCGATGCCGGTGACCGAGATGGTGGTCTTGCCCGTCGGGTGCGTGCCGCCCTGCGACAGCAGGTAGAACGCCAGGTTGGAGATACCCGAGCTGTAGTGCACGTCCACGCTGTCGTCGTAGTCGTGGAAGTAGTCGAGCGAGTCCCCGTCCTGCGTGGGGTTCGCCATGTAGCGCAGGGCGTCGTTCGGGATGTTCGGCGTCCACACGTCGTCGCCGACCAGCCACGTGCGCGCGCTGACGACGTTGCCGTCGCCGTACCACTCGCACACCGCGCCGAAGATGTCGGAGAAGGACTCGTTCAGACCACCCGACTGGTTGTCGTAGATGAGGTCGGAGGAGAACTCCGTCACGGCGTGCGTCAGCTCGTGCGCCGTCACGTCCAGGGAGTTGGCCAGGTTGCTGGCGTTCACGCCGTCGCCATCGCCGTACACCATCTGGGTGCCGTTCCAGAAGGCGTTCACGTACGCGACGCGGTGGTGGACCGTGCTGACCAGCGTGGCGCCGGCGTTGTCGTACGAGTCACGACCGAACAGCTCGCTGTAGCAGTCGTACACCGTGCCCAGGTGGTCGTAGTTCGTGTTGACGACCGGGTCGGCGACCTCGGGCTGGCCCTCGGTGCGAACCACCGCGCCAGGGAGCGTCGTGGTGTTGTTGCCGTTGTGCATCCGGCGGGCCAGGCCCTCCTTGATCTGCGGGTGGCGGGCAATCACGTCGCCGTTGGTCGCGTTGACCAGGACGACATCGCGCACGGGCGTCCCGTCGCGGCGCTCACCCGACTGGATGAGCTTGTAGACGAGCACCAGCTCGTCGCCGTCACGGAAATAGACCAGCTCGTGGCCGTCCTCGATCTTCAGGCCGTCGAACGTGGAGCGGTCCGCCTGCAGGGCGTCCTTCGCCACCGACACGTCCACGCTCGCCTTGGCCGTGGCCTTCAGGTCGCTGCGGGTGTTGGTGGACGCCGCGATGACCTTGCCACCGCGGGTCGTCAGACGCAGCTGGCCGTACAGCACGGGGATGTTGTTGACCTTCACGCCGTAGACGACGTGGCCGTCGCCCTGGCGGTCCGTGAACGTCTTCTTCAGGACCAGGTCCGCCGGGTTCAGGTTCAGCTGGGGCGCGATGAGCGCCGCCACCGGAGCCAGGTCCGCCTGGCCCAGGGCCGAGAAGCCCGCGGCCGCCTGCGGTGCGGGGCCGAGGTCGCCGGTGATGAACTTGGCGACACCGGAGGAATCCGTAGCAACAACCTTCTTCCCGGTCAGCTGCAGGGCCGCCGCGCTCTTCGTCGCGGTGTCCTGGGGCTTGGCCTCGGGAGCAGGGGTGGACTCGTTGCAACCAACGAGGAAGGACAGCGCCGCTACACCAAGAACACCGCGTACTCGCTGATTCACCATGTAATCCTCCTAAACGGAAAGATTAGAAAGCACAGTGTCACAGGATGGTTGTGTATTTCAAGGTTGCGCGATAATTTTACTAAGTAGCTTATTCTCACATTGCGAGTTTCAGCCAGAAGCCCCAGCTATTTCAGCAACTTATCGGAGCCCTACCCGCCGCTTCCGCCGAGTCGCCCGACGTAGTGGGTAACCCTGGTGTGAACAGAATTTCGCGAAAATGCGTGGCCGAAAGGGCCTTCACGGGGTCCGCGCGCGGACCGCATTTCTCGCGGCATTTCCGGGGAATTTTGGGAGGATGGAAATCCGGCGTCCGAGTGGCGCGGCCATGGTTTTCAGGCTCGTGCTCTACCGCTGAGCTATCTCCCGATTGAAGTCGGGAGAGCTGGAGTCGAACCAGCGCCCCCAAGCACCCAAGTGCGTGTCGGGCCACACCGGACGGACGCCGGAAATCCTCACGGTGGACGCGCCCTTCAGGGCGAAGCTGACAGCGGCGCGCGCGTGGAGTTGCTTTGCGGAAGCGGACGGGTGCGCGAGGCTTGCGTCCCGGGAGGAAGGCACATGCGCGCACTTCAGCTGCAGCGACTGGACGGACCCGACGGGCTGGCGTTGGTGGAGCTTGCCGAGCCCGAGGCGCAGGACGCGGTGCTCATCGACGTGGTGGCGGCGGGGGTGAGCTTCCCCGACTTGCTGCTGACGAAGGGGCAGTACCAGTTGAAGCCGCCCTTGCCCTTCGTGCCGGGCGTGGAGGTGGCGGGCGTGGTGCGCTCGGCGCCCGAGGGCGCGTCGGTGAAGGCGGGAGACCGGGTGATGGCCTTCAGCTTCGGGCTGGGAGGCTTCGCGGAGGTGGTGGCGATTCCCGCGGAGATGGTGTTCCGCATCCCCCGGCGCTGGAGCTTCGAGGCCGCCGCGGGCGTGGTGATGAACTACCACACGGCGCACTTCGCGCTGCACCGCCGGGGCCGGCTGAAGGCGGGAGAGACGGTGGTGGTGCACGGCGCCGCGGGCGGCGTGGGCACGGCGTCCATCCAGGTGGCGCGAGGCGCGGGCGCACGCGTGGTGGCGGTGGTGAGCGACGAGCGCAAGGCGGAGGTGGCCCGCAAGGCGGGTGCGCACGAGGTGCTGCTGTCCTCGGGCCCCTGGCTCACGCAGCTCAAGGAGCTGACTGACGGCCTGGGCGCCAACGTGGTGTTGGACCCGGTGGGTGGGGACATCTTCGACAAGAGCCTCAAGGCGCTGGCGCCGGAGGGACGGCTGCTGGTGGTGGGCTTCGCCGGAGGCCGCATCCCCGAGGTGGCGGTGAACAAGCTGCTGCTGCGCAACATCGACGTCGTGGGCGTGGCGTGGGGCGGCTTCCTCATCCACGAGCCGTCGCTGACGCCCACCATCGCCAAGGACCTGGAGGCGATGGCGGACCAGGGGGTGCTCGAGCCCGTCGTCGGCCCCGTCTTCCCCCTGGAGCAGGGCGCGCAGGCGCTGCGCGAACTGGACGCCCGGCGCGCGACCGGAAAGGTCGTCCTGCGCGTGCGCGAAGGCTGACGTCACGGAGGGTGACGGTGCACTCCGGCCGCCCTCCGAGCATGCGACCCACCGGGCCCTGGCGTCGCTTCGCTGCGGCGCCCGGCCCTCGTCCGCAGGTTTGGAGCCAGGAGGTGACGGCGCCATGGCGGATGACTCCATCCTCGAGCGACAGCATCAACGGGAGCGGGAGCAGGAGCGACAACGGCTCCGCGAGCAGGAGCAGCGGGACCTGGAGGTGGAGGCCCATCGCGGGCCGCGGCCCCTGGAGGGTTACGCCGGCGGGCACACCACCTGGGCCAGCGCCCAGGATGACGCGGAGGCCGCCATCGTCCATGCGAACGACGCGGAGGCGTCGTGGGAGGCCAGCCAGCGGCAGGCGCGCCTGGAGCCGGAGCCCGAGGACCCCGACGCGCGCGAGCGCGACTGACGCGGTCCCCGTGGCCCACGTCCGAGCCATGGGGTTACACGAGCAAGGAGGTTGCACGGTACAGTCGGGGCCATGTCCGCTCCGTCCTTCCGTGCCGACCTCCGGGTGTTCGTCGAGCAGCGGTGGGTGGGGCTCGCGGACCTCCAGGGCCTGGAGCGGGAGTACCTCGACGAGGTGCTCCGTCGTCCCCGCGTGAGCTGCTGCAGCTTCGTCGGAGGCTTCTTCATCGACGTGGGCGGCGTGGCCTTCAGCGACGAGGACTCGGTCGACGAGCTCTGGATGACGTGGAGCTGGTTCTTCGCGTTGGACAAGCTCCTCGACGGTGCCGACGAGGCACGGGCCGCCCCTTGGGAGGAGTCCGCCATGAAGCTCTGGCGCCACGGGGACACGCTGGTCCTGGAGGACCGGAGCGCGAGCGGCACGCCCATCACCCCACGCGTCGAGGTGGAGCTCCGCCCGTTCTGCCGGAGCCTCGCGCGACAGGGGCTTGAGTTCCTCGCGCTGGGGGAGCGGCTGCTCGCGCAGCTCGACGCGCGCTCGCCTCCCGTGCCTGCTCCGGTGCGCCTGGAGTTCGAGCGGGCCCTCCGGCTGCCCAGGGACATCGTGGAGCGCGTCGCCGAGAAATCCGGCCCCTGAGCCCACATGGCCCCGGCAAGCGGCCGTGGCGACGTTAGAGTCCACACCGTGCCCTCGCATCCTCCCGCCACCGTGCTTCCGCCAGACGAGGCCCGACGCTTCCTCGTCGCGCACCTCGGGCTCGCGCGCCCCTTCCCGCTGCAGGGGGCCCGGGGTGCGCGCGCGCTCCTGAAGCGCCTGCGCTGCATCCAGTTGGACCCGCTGGATGTCATCGGCACCAACGCGGACCTGGTGGCGCTCGCGCGCGTGGACGGGCTGGCGCGCGGCGACGTGTACCGACACCTGCTGCCGGGGCACGCCTTCGAGCACTTCGCCAAGGAGCGCTGCCTGCTGCCCGCCAGCGCGTTCCCCTACTACCGCGAGCGCGCGGCCCAGGCGCCCTGGTGGCGACTGGAGGAGCGACTCAAGCGGGTGCCGGAGGCGGTGCTGCACGCGGTGCTCGAGGAGGTGACGGCGCGCGGTCGTTCCTCGTCGCGCGAGCTGAAGGACCATGGCGCGGTGGTGCCCATCGACTGGAGTGGTTGGAAGGGCACGGCCCGCGCCACGGCGATGGCGCTGGAAATCCTGTGGACGCGCTGTCAGGTGGTGGTGTGTGGCCGAGGCCCGGGCGGCAAGCTGTACGACGTCCCGCATCGCGCCCTGCCCCGGATGGCCGAGGCGCGGGTGACGCAGACGTTCGAGCGCTGGGGGCTGACCGAGCGCGTGGAGGCCGCGGGCCTGCTCAGCCGCGCGAGCGGTCCCCACTGGTCCACGCTGACCGAGGTGCGCACCTCCTCGCTCCCCGACACGCTGGTCGACGAGGGCGTGCTGGAGGCGGTCAGCATTCCCGGCTCGCCCCGGCGCTACCTGGCGCCCGTGGGCTTCCGGGAGCGGGAGCAGCCGGAGCCCGACGCGAGGATGCGCATCCTCGGGCCCCTGGACCCGGTGCTGTGGGACCGGGAGCTGGTGCGCGTGGCGTTCGGCTTCGACTACACGTGGGAGGTCTACAAGCCCGCCGCGCAGCGTGAGTGGGGGTGGTACGTCTGTCCGCTGCTCCATCGAGGGAAGCTGGTGGGACGGCTGGAGGCGCGCGTGCGCGAGGGCGTGCTCCAGGTGGACAACCTGTGGCGGCAGAAGGGCGTGAAGCTGGACGACGCCGCGCTCGACGAGGCGCTCGCGCGTCATGCGGCCGCGTGCGGCGCCGAGAGGGTGCGCAGGCCCCGGGCGCGCGTCACGGGTCGCGCCTCCTGAGTCGAATCAGGGCGCGGGCTTGGGCAGCTCGCGCTCCAGCGCGTCGGCGGCGCCAGCGTCCTTGTGGACACCGAAGCGCTGGCGCGAGCACATGAGCAACTGCCCCGCGTAGACGGTGTCCGAGAGGGCGCCCACGAAGTCGCCGTGCTCGGCGAGCGTGCGTGCCCGCTCGTCCATCAGGTGGGCGAGGATGCGCGCCTGCTCGGCGTGCCCGAACAACCGCACGACGGAGCGCGCGTCGAACAGGATGAGCGTCTCCAGCTCCATGCCGAGCGTCGTCTGACAGGCCTCGCTCAGGCTGCGCAGGCTGTCCTCCAACGAGCGGTTGGCGCGGACGCGGGCGAGGTCTGGAGCCAGTCGACCGAGCTCGCGGAGGGCTTGGAGCGCGTGGGCCTGACGCAGGATGGGCATGCGAAAGCCAAGTACAGCCTGAGACAGGGGAATCATCCAGTCCCCCGGGTGATTCCCCGCGCCCGCCCGGAGGACCGGGTCACACTCCGTGAACTGTACGAGGACCCCGGGAGGCTGCGAGACTCGCCCCTGGTGGCCGAATCCCCTCCCCTCGCCTCGGACGCGCCCGCGATGCCCGACGCCCGTGTCGCGAGCCGACGCGAGCGGGGTGTCGTCTTCGCCGCGTCCTTCCTGTTCCTGCTCGTGCTGGAGGCGGGGCTGCGCCGCTTCACCCAAGACGGGCTGCGCTTCCAGGCGTGGAGCTCCGAGCGGATGATGCAGACGCTGTCACTGCGCGAGCTGCGCGACGAGCCGCTGCGCTCCCTCTGGTATCTGCACATCCAGCCGCCCCTGCTGGACGTGCTCCGCGCCGCGCTGGCCTTGTTCCAGGGCCCGCTCGAGGACCTGGCCCTGGTCGACGCCGTGGACCGCTGGACCTATGTCGTCTGGGCGCTCGTGTTCGCTGGCACGGTGACGCTCGTGCATGCCTGGGTCTTCCAGGTGGCGGGGCGGCGTTTCGCCCGCGTCGCCGCGGTGCTGATGGCGCTGCATCCGGGGACCCTCGCCTTCGCGACCCTCCTGGACAGCACCGCCGCCAGCGCCCTCGCCTTCCTGTGGTTCTGCTTCGAGCTGTGGCGCCCCCCACGTGAGGACGGCTCCATCGCCCGGCTCGCCGCCGCGTCGCTCGTCCTCTTCTTCCTGCGCTCCATCTTCCAGTGGCCGTTCTTCCCACTGGTGGCCCTGTGTCTCGCGCTCCGGGGGGCCTCGGCCCGGAGCGTGGGTCGCTATCTCGTCGTCGTCGCGCTCTTCGCGGGCCCCTACGTCGCCAAGCAGCTCGCCCTGTTCAACACGTCCATGACGTCCAGCTTCGACGGGCTCAACTTCTGTCGGGCCATCGGCCTGGGCGAGCCGGACCTCGGCGCGGTGCGGCTGCCCGACAACGTGCTGCCCAGGTCCCTGCCGCCACCGTCCAGCGCCGCGGTGCTGCGCACGGACGAAAAGCTCGGGGGCTACTACAACTACAACCACCTGGATGCCCTGCGGTACTCGGTGGGGCTGAAGTACGTGTGCCGTCGGGCCCTCTTCGAGCGGCCCCTCTCCGCGACGCTCGCTTCGTTCGCGGAGAACGCGGTGATGTATGGCGTGCCGTCCAGCCGCTACCAGCCCAACGTCCTGGTGGACCGGCTGCCGTGGCGAGCGCCGCTCGACTTCGTCTTCTCGTCGCCCGTGCTCTGGGTGCTGGTGCTCCTCGCGGGAGCGCGGGCCGCGCGGGAGCTGAAGCGTCGTGTGGACTGGCTCCAGGTAGCAGGGCTGGTGTTGCCGGTGATGTTCGTCGTCTCGGTGAGCGTGCTCTTCGAGAAGGGCGAGAACATGCGGTTCAAGTACTTCATCGAGCCGGTGTTGCTCGTGTTCCTCTGCGCCCAGGCCGCGCGACTCGCCGCGCGAGCCCCTGCCCGGTCTCCAACACACGCGGTCTCCCCCGGGCCGGGTGACGGCTCTGTGGCGCGGTGACGTCAGCGGCCGTCTGCTAGGCTCGGGGCCAACATGAAGGACCTGGACGCCATCCTCCGCGCTCGCGCGCGCTCCCGTGGGCCCTGGGTACTGGCCACGGTGGTCGCCGTGTCGGGTTCGTCGTACCGCAAGCCGGGTGCCCGGATGTTGATGGGCGAGGACGGCTGGCTCGCCGGAGGCGTGAGCGGCGGGTGCCTGGAGGCCGACATCGTCCGCAAGGCGTTCTTCTGGACGAGCACCGGGCCTCGCGTGCTCCGCTACGACTCCACGGGAGAGGGCATCGAGGACGAGGGGAGCCTGTCCTTCGCGCTCGGCTGCAATGGTGTCGTGGACGTGCTGCTGGAGCGCTGCGAGCCCGGCCCGGCCGATGCCCTGGTCTTCGCGGACGAGGCCCGGAACCTGGGACGTCGCGCCGTCATCGCCACCGTGTACCAGGGCCCCGCGCAGGCCGTGGGGACGCGGTGGATGGTGCGTGACGATGGCGTGGAGGCGGGACACATCGCGGGCGCACTGGGCGATGCCGTCCGCGTCGCGGCCCGCGAGGCGATGGAGCAGGGCCGCACGTGGAGCGGACCGTGTGGCGGCGCGGACGTGCTGGTGGAGGTGGTGGAGCCGCCCCATGAGCTGGTGTTGTTCGGCAGCGGGTTCGACGTCGCGCCCGTGGTGACGCAGGCCGCGAGCCTGGGCTGGCGTGTCACGGTGGTCGCGGACCGTCCCGCGCAGACGCTGCGACGGAGGTTCCCCCTCGCGCACGCGGTGGTCTCGGCGAAGACGGGTGAGGCGGCGACGTCGGTTCCGGTGTCACCTCGCGCGCTGGTGGTGTTGATGACGCACAGCCTGCCGCAGGACCAGGAGCTGCTCGCGGGATTGCTCCCGCGTCCGCTGCGGTATCTGGGCGTGTTGGGTCCACGCTCCCGCACGGAGCGGCTGCTCGCGGGGCTCGCCACCGCGCCGAGCGCGACGATGCTGGAGAAGCTGCATGCCCCGGTGGGGCTGGACCTTGGCGCGGAGGGCGCGGAGGAGATTGCCCTGTCCATCGTCGCCGAGCTGCAGGCCGTGGTGTCGGAGCGGGAGGGCGGCAAGCTGCGCGAGCGCCGCGCGCCCATCCACACGGTGGCGCCGCCCCCCGTACGGAAGCTCGCGTGAGGGCGGGCCGTGCGCAAGCAGGCGTGGTGTTGCTCGCGGCGGGAGGCTCGTCTCGGCTCGGACATCCCAAGCAGCTCGTCGTCCACGAGGGGAAGACGCTCATCCGACGCGCCGCCGAAGCGGCCCTGTCCCTCGGCGAAGGTCCCGTGCTCGTGGTCCTCGGCGCCCATCGGGACATCATCGCCCCCGAGCTCGTCGACCTCCCCCTGCGAATCATCGAGCATCCCGACTGGGCGCGCGGTCCCGGCGGCTCCCTGACGATGGGGCTCTCGGCGATGTCCTCGGGTACCCCCGACGTGGACGCGGTGCTCTTCATGCTCTGTGACCAGGTCCGCGTCACGGCATCACATCTCCGAGCCCTCGTGGACACCTGGCGGACCACCGGTGCGCCCATCGTGGCCTCTGGATACGACGGCACGCACGGCGTCCCCGCGCTGTTCTCCCGCGCCGTGTTCCCGGAGCTGGAGGCCCTGTCTCCCGCCCAGGGCGCACGTGGGGTGATTGCCCACGAGCCGACCCGCGTCGCCATCGTGCCGCTCCCCGGAGGCGGCGAGGACGTGGACACACCCGCGGACCTGGACCGGCTCGCCCCTCGGCGGCCCGTGTAACCCCATTGCGTCTCGATGTTCGTCCCATGAGCGGACAGAGCACCGGATTGCCCGCGTCACCGGGATGGACCCGCCCAGGCCCTGTAACCGATATGAATCCCTGGCGACGCCTGTAACCGGTATGAGCCCGGGACACCGCCGCTCGCGCTTGTCCGTACTGTCCGTCGAACGGCATCCCTCCTATGCTGAGTCACACGCGGTCGCGTCAGTCAGGCCCAGGTCGGGAGATTCTCATGGAGTCTCAGCAGCCCACCCTCATCCAGAAGGAGCAGGCGTCCCCTGACACGACAGGCTCGGACGAGCGCGAGTCCTCGTGGAGCGCCGGCGAGGTCCTCGTCATCGGCGGCCTCGGCCTGCTCGTCGCCATCGCCGTGGTCGGCCTCTTCATCGGCGTGGCGAAGTGGCTGCTCAAGTACAGCCTGCTGGCGCTCGGCATCTACGTCCTCTTCTCGCTGACACGGCGCTGGCTGCGCGGCTCGAAGCAGCAGGCCCCCTCGGAGCTCACGCCGTACACTTCGCCCCAGAAGACCCGGGCCGAGCAGCTCCAGGAGATCGACCCCGCGCAGGCCCTGGCCCGCTTCAAGGCCGAACACATGTCGGAGGCCCCGCCTCCCGCGCGGCCCCACCGCAAGCCGTGAGCGCGCCCCTCCTCCACCCGGCCGGAGCCCGCCCACGTCCGGTCCCCGCTTCATGATGCGCCGTTCGCGCTGGCACCTCGGCTGGGTGCTGCTGCTCGTCGCGGCCGCGCTGCTCGTGCTCTTCCCGCGCGCCATCGACGCGATCAAGTCCCTGGAGCAGCTGCCCGCGGCGCCGCTCCGTGCGGGCTCGCTGCTCGTCGCGCGCCCCGGCCGCGTCTCCGAGAACTTCGACGAGACCGTGGTGCTGCTCCTCGACGCGGGCGCCCAGCGCAGGACGTGGGGCGTGGTGCTCAATCGCATGCGCACCCGTCAGGGCGAGCGCCTCCCCGAGGGCGTGGACCGCTGGGGCGGGCCGGTGAACCCCACGCTCCACATCACCCTCACGCTGCGCCGCCCGGCCCCCGAGGGAGCACAGCCCCTCCTCGAGGGCATCGCCTGGTACGAAGGACGCCGCGAGGCGCACCTGCCCGTCGGTGAATCCCTCACCTTCGAGGGCATCTCCGCATGGTCCCCCGGACAGCTCGAGGAGGAGGTGGCCCGAGGCGCCTGGTGGGTCCTCGAAGGCCAGCCCGCCGACGTGTTCACCGCGCCGGGCTCGCTGTGGGAGGAGCACGCCGTCCGCCACCTCTGAGCGCGCCGCGCCAGCAGCACGCCTCATGGAGCACATGGGCTCCCAAGCCCCTCCATCCGTCGGATACCCGACAGCGCCGCAATAGCGCGGGGCCGCCACGCCTTTGGAAGAGCCTGGGCAGTGACTACCTCCCCAGGACCCCACGTCTTCCCGGCGGACTCCCCATGCGACGACTCCCTGCACTCCGTTCTTCTCACGCCCTTCGAGGGCTCGCGCTCGCCGTGGCCTTCTTTTGCGCCTCCGCGAGCGCCCAGCCCACGACGACTCCGCTGGAGGACAACCAGCGCATCACCGAGGGCTACATCGCCATCGCCTACGAGCTGGGCGCGGTGCTGGACCCGGCCCTGCAGCCCGGTGGCGTCAGCGCCGTGCGCCCCACCTGGTTCACCTTCGCGCCCAATGCCTCGCGCACCGGTGGCGAGGGCATGCTCGGCACCGCCATCGCCAGGCGCATCATCGCCGCCGCGCGGGGACAGCCCTCGCTGTCGGTGCTCCAGGCGCTCCAGCGCGTGGGGCTCGACCTCCAGCTGCTCGCCACGCCGGAGAAGCTGGGCCTGGAGCTGGTGCTGCGCGGAGTGCCCACGGACGCGGCGGCCTCGCTCGGCGCGCTCATCACCTCGCTCAACACCGCGGCGCTCCTGGACGCGCGCACGCTGAGCATCACCGCCGCGCGCTTCGCCGCGCTCTACCAGTCCTCGCCGGGCTTCTGGCCGCTCGACAAGGTCGAGAACCTGGTGCTGACGCTGGAGCGCACCCTGCACGAGGGCAACCTCGCCATCTTCTCGGACATCGGCGGCTCGGGGCAGCTCTACCTGGCGTGGCGCCGGAGCGCCGTCGGCGCGGTGACGCCCGAGCGCGTGCTCACGGAGTTCACGCTGGTGGACGCAGTGCCCGCCCAGGCCGTGCAGGCCTACGACTACGCGCTGGCGCACGCGTTCGACACGCCGCGCCCCTATCAGTTCGACCAGCTCTTCCCGGACATGCACTACAAGAGCCTGCTGGTCGCGGCCTTCGCACTCTACGAGCAGGCCCGCCTGTCCACGAGCCCCGCCACCCGCGACGCGCTCATCGCCGTGGCCAACAACTACATCGCCTGGCGCGAGCAGCACGACATGGCGCAGCCCGTCTTCTCGCCCGCCTCACCCCGCTCGGACGAGGTGTCCCGCGTCGCGCTGCTGCGGGCCCTCACCCCGCTGCTGCGCACCGAGTTCGGCACGGTCATCTGGAACTACGCCGACTATGCGAACAGCCAGCCGGACCGCGACGGCAACCCGTTGACGTCGCCGCCCACCGAGTACAACTGGGCCGACTTCTGGGACCGCTGGAACGGCATCCTCTACGCCTTCGACCAGGCGTACCTGGACCCCACCGGGACGTGGGTCATGCCGGAACCCATCGTGGACCCGACCGCGCCGACGGGCGGGTCCTGAGTCGCATGTCCCGCCCTCGACGCGGGGCCGGCCTGTGGAGGGGCCGAGGTCGGGGCTGGTGGATGTCCCGTCGTGCGGACGCCGCGCCGCAGCGTGGTTCCCCAGGCGGAGCGGATGACTTGACGCATTTGGAGGGCCAGGGGACGGTTCAGGTCTACATGAGCCCCTCGCCGTCCACCGTGTCCTTCCCTCCCACGGACACCCCTGTCATCCCCACGGGAGCCATGCCCGCCGCGCCCGCCGACGAAGCTGCGCTCTCCGCCGAGGCCCGCCTGTGTGTGTTGCGGGAGATGATGAGCGAGGCGTTCCTCTGCCTGGATGCCCAGGGGCGCATCCGCGAGGTGAATGGCCGCGCCGCCGCGCTGCTCGGCGTGCCCGCCCAGGAGCTGCAGGGGCAGGAGCCCTGGACAGCCGAGCCCGCGCTCGCGGGCACCGTACTGCACGAGCGCTTGATGGCCGCGCTCTCCACTCGCGAGGGCGGACGCTTCCTGGCGGAGCTGCCCTCGCGTGTCTGGCTGGACGTCAATGTCCGCGTGGTGGGCGAGGAGACGTGGTGCTCGCCGCGGACATCACCCGGAGGCAGCGCGCGGAGAGCGAGGTGGCCAGGACCGAGGAGCGCTTCCGTCAGCTCGGCGAGCGCTTCCAGGTGGCGCTGGACTCCGCGCAGATGGCCGTCTGGGAGACCAACGTCGCCACCGGTCAGGTGTTCCGCTCGGAGGGACATGACCGCCTCTACGGCTATCCCCATCCGCTGGCGGAGTGGACGCACGAGCGGTTCATCGAGTCGCTCCACCCCGACGACCGCCCGGCCGTGCAGACGCAGCTGAATGACATCGCCGCGGGCAAGACGGACTCATACGTCTCCACCTTCAGGACCCACTGGCCGGATGGCTCCTGGCACTGGCTCACCAGCCGCGCGCGGGTGCTGCGCGACGCGACGGGCAAGGTGATGGTGGTGCGAGGCGCGCTGCTGGACATCACCGCGCTGAAGGAGACGGAGTTCGCGCTGCAGGAGGCGGTGCGCACGCGCGACGACTTCCTCTCGCTGGCGAGCCACGAGCTGCGCACGCCGCTGACGTCCCTGCGCCTGCAGGCCCAGCTGCTGCGGAGGCTCGCCGAGGGCCAACCGCAGGAGACGCTCGGCTCACCCAAGGTCCAGGGGAAGCTGGACACCACCGAGCGCCAGCTGCGCAGGCTGGGCGCGCTCGTGGACAACCTGCTCGACGTCAGCCGCATCCGCACGGGCAAGCTGGACTTCCACTTCGCCGATGGAGACCTGGCCGCCGTCGTGGCGGACCTGGTGGCGCGCTTCGGCGACGAGGCCCGGCACACCGGCGTGCCGCTGAGCGCGAAGGTGGACGGGCCGATGGAAGGCCGCTTCGACCGGCTGCGCCTGGAGCAGGTGGTGAGCAACCTGCTGTCCAATGCCCTGCGCTACGGCGCGGGCAACCCCGTGTCACTGTCGCTCACGCGGCACGGCGACAAGGCGAAGCTGACGGTGTGCGACAGCGGCCCGGGCGTGCCCGTGAAGGACCGCGAGCGCATCTTCGAGCGCTTCACCCAGGGCGACAACGCGCGGCGACAGGGCGGGATGGGCCTGGGCCTCTACATCGTCCGGCAGATTGTCGAGGCGCACGGCGGCCACATCCACGTGGAGGACACGCCCGGCGGCGGCGCCACCTTCGCGGTGGAGCTGCCGCTCTAGGACGCGCCGGGCTCATCGCGGACGAAGGCGAAGCCCGGTGGCACGTCGAGGCGATAGCCCGGGTCCTCGAACACCAGCCGCGCGCCGGTGCCCTCCAGCATCTCCCGCAGGTGACGCACGTGCACGCGCAGCGCGTTGTCGTGCAGCCTCGGGTCATAGGCCGCCTCCCACATGGCCCGCACACAGTCCTCCTTCGGCAGCGTGCGGCCCGGACGTCGGGCCAGCGCGTAGAGCAGCCTTCGCGGGAGCACGCGTTTGGCGAGTGAGACGGAGCGAGCCCCCGCGCGCAGCGCGTGGTGGCGCGCGTCGAGCACCACCGCGTCCGACGCGGCGACGGGCGCCTCGACGGCCAGGCGCGCGCCGGTGGAGGTCACCACCCGCAGCGAGGCGAGCGTGCGCGCCAGCTCGGGAATCAGCTCCGGGTCCGCCTCGCCCTCCGCCGCGGAGCGCGCCGCGGCCTCCAGCGAGGCACGCGACTCCGCCGCGCGCTCGGCCAGCCGGTGCAGCAGCGCCCGCGCCAGGTGCGCCAGCGCGCGCTCCAGGGCGAAGTCCTCGCCGCGCGCCAGCGGCTCCAGCGAGGCCAGGAGTCCCTCGGCGCGCACGCTGTCCCCCGCCGTCGCCGAGGCCAGCGCCGCCAGCGCCCGCTGCCGCGCCGCCATGCCCGGACGCACCTCGCGAGGCTCCACCACCGACGGGCGCTCCACCTGTCTCAGCACGTCGGCGGAACGGGCGGACTCGGCGGCGCGGGCCAGTCCCTCGGCGCCTCGGGCCCTCGCGTCCGCCGCGGCCTCGTCGAGCAGCGCGAGCCCCTCCGCGCGCCGCCCCAGCTCCAGCAGCATGCGCCCGGCGCTGACGCGCGAGAGGTGGTGGATGAAGAGATAGCCGCCCTGCTGCGCGCGGGCCGACGTCTCCCGCAGGCCCGCGAGCGAGGCCCCGCGCTCTCCGCGCTCGCCCCGGACGAGGGCGGCGATGCAGTCGAGCTCCAGCGCCAGCCTGGGCGCGCCCAGCTGGCCCAGCTTCTCCCGCGCGCCCGCGAGCGCGGCCTCTGCTTGAGCGAAGCGGCCGAGCCTGCTGAGGATGCCCGCGGACATGGCGGCCACCAGCGGCCCGCGCGAGTTGAGCGGCGCGTCCTCCAGCAAGGACAGACACTGGTTGAGCGGCTCCTCCAGCCCGTCGTCCCGGCCTTCAATCCAACACATCAGCGCGCGGGCATAGGCCCCCCAGCCGAGCACGCGCCGGTCCTCGGACGCGGAGCACGCCGCGTCCAGCATCTCCAGGGACTCATCCAGTCGCCCCTGGAAGAAGCGCAGCGCGGCCCACGCCAGGAGCTGCTGGAGGAACACCTCCGCGTCGCGCGGCATGGGCATCGACTGCAGCGTCCGCTCACACGCGTCCAGTTGCAGCGAGAAGAGCGCCACGCGCACCAGCACCGTGCCCACCTGCTCGCGCAGGTCCGCGTCCCCGTCCTCACCGAGCGACGCGCGCAGCGCCGAGAGCTCCTCGTAGGCACGGCGCAGGTCCAACAGGCGCACCTGGGCACGGGCCCGCGCCAGCCCCACGTCGGGCGTGCACAGCGCGGGCGGCAGCGAGCCCAGGAGCGTGAGCAGCTCCCCGGCCGCGCCCTGGCGCACGAGCGCCTCCGCCTCCCCGACGATGAAGGCCCGACGCTCCTCGTGCCGCCCCAGGGCCTGCAGGTGTCGGGACATCGCACGCACCCGCACCACTTCTGGCAGCGGCTCGCGTGACAGCAGCGCGAGCAGCGCCTCGTGTGCGGCCCGCGACTCCTCGGCGCCGAGCAGCGACTGGAACGCCTCGCGCACCAGGTCGTGCACGCCATGGCGGCCGCGCGCGTCCGTCTCCACGAGGAGCCGGGCCGACAGCCTTCGCAGCGCCTCGCCGGCGCCACCGTCCGGCAGCACGTCGGCGAGCGCGGAGGCGGGCAGCGGCAGCTCCGACAGCGCGAGCACCGCGGCCACGCGCCGCTCATCCGGCGGCAGCGACGAGAGCGCCGCGCGCACCGGCTCCTCCACGTCCGCGTCGTTCGCGTGCGCGCGGCGAAGGAGGAACGGCACACCCCGGGAGCGGGCCCAGGCCGCGGCGAAGCCCTCGCGCGCGCCATACAGCGCGTCCAGCTGACGCCACAGCAGCTTCGCGGCGGACTCCGGCAGCCCATCCAGTCGCAGCTCGATGCGGTCCGGGCTCGTCGCCAGGCGCGGGAGCTCCTCGCGCGAGGTGGCCAGGAGCGCGCCCTTTCGCAGCCGCCCGCCGAGCCCCTCCACCAACGCCACGCGCTCCTCGCGCGCGAGCACGTGCAGGTCATCCACCACGAACAGCGCCCCGCGAGCATCCAGCTCCCGGGCCAGGTCCTCCAGGCGCGCGTCGTCCGACAACGCCTGCGCCACGGGCGCCTCGCGCAAGAGCCGGCGCGCGTCGTCCACCACCGAGTCCAGCGCGTCCCCCGGAGCGATGCGCCGGTGGACCACCGGCCCCCGATGGCGCGCCGCCACCGCGGCCACCAGCGCGGACTTGCCCACCCCGGGCAGGCCGTACACCACGCCGGTGCGCACGCGGCGCAGCAGGCCGCTCAGCCGCTGGAGCTCCTGCTTGCGTCCGACGAAGACCGCGGGCGGCCCCACCCCTCGCGGCGTGGATGTCCGCGCCACCGCCTCGCGAGGCTCCCGCTTCCCTCGCGAGGCCGTGCCCTGGGCACGTCGACGACCACGGGGAGGAGGCGTCGTGCCGGCGCGCATGCTCACCTCGTCACGACCTGACGCGGGTCACCGGCCCGGGACGCTCGCCTCCCCTCACCCTGTGTGAGGGACGGCGGGAACAACGTCTCGAACTCCAGCGCGCGGCCAGGTCTCATGTGCCCCAGCCTGACACACCCTCCTGTCCCATTCGTATGTCCCACCTTGGACACCTGGGGTGTGCGCCCCACGCGAGCCGCACCTACCCGGTGAGTCCCCAGCCGACATCGTGGGTTCCAATATCACTCCGATTTTTCACATTTTGTCGCCCGTCGAGAAGGAATTGGCGCCCGGACGAAAACAACCGGAAGTGAAATCGCGCATCATTCCCCGGTTACCTGAGGGCCAGGGAGCAAGCAGCCGTACCCGGTCAGCGAGCCCCCAGGTCTTACGTCCGGAGGGCGCTCCGATGTGGATCGAGACCATCATCATGCCCCGGGAGGAGCGCGAGCCACGTCCGGCTCCGCCTCCCCGAGACAGGCGCGCCGCCCTCGTCGCAGCAGGCGAGGAGAGCCGTGCCTTGCGGGATGACGTGATGCGGTTCCTGAGCGCGAACCACCTGCTGGGCGCGGTGAAGTGGATGAGCGAGCCCGGCTTCCTGCCGCTCATCACCCTGCACTGCACCGAGCGCGCGCTGGAGAAGCTGCGAAGCGCCGCGGAGTTCGTCGTGGGACGCGCGTCACCGGTGGATGCCTACCCGCCGCTGACCTCCACGGAGCCGGAGCTCTCCTCGGAGCCGGTGCCCATGGCCGCGTCCGCCTTCGCGCGCTACTCCTGACGCCACGCGGGCAACTCCACCCCGGCCCCGTCCCGGGCATTCGCCGCCTCGGACTCCAGCAGGAAGGCCCCCAGCTCCAAGAGATGCTCGGCGATGCGGGCCGCGTCGTCGGTGGAGGTGACGAGCCCCCGGAGGGCCTCCTCCGCGGACTCAGCGTCGGCCACGTGAGACACCCACTCCGGGCACCCCTCGTCCCCGGTGGCCGCGCACCAGTCCCGCGCGCCCTGGCGAAGCTGCTCCGCCTCCTCCGCCGTGAAGACGAGCACCGCCGTGTCGCCGTGCGCCGCGCACCGCGCATGCACCCGCCGCAGCGCACGCACGAGCAGTTGAGCCACGCCCCGGAGCGTGACGTCGTAGACGTGGCGCTCCGGCGCGTCCACCTCGCCCCGGATGCCCAGCACGACGTCGCCGAGCAGCAGCGTGTAGCGGAAGTCCTCCCGGCCCGTGCGAGCATCCTGGGTGAAGACGCTCAGCTCCCGGCCCCGCCCCGCCAGGCCCGTGGCCACGCGCATGGGCTGGAGGCCGCCCCGGCCCATGAGCTGCGCGTACGACGCGCGCCCCAGGACCTCGGTGGCGTCGACATCCAGCCGCCAGCCTCGCCAGCTCGCGCAGACGCCGGGCTCGAGCACCTCCGCCGCGGCGCCCCCCTCGCCGCGCGCGAAGTCCTCCAGCACCGTCAACATCTCCCGGGGGCCGCCGAGGACGCGAACGGTGCGAGCATCCAGCCGCCGGAACACGAGTGACGTCTCTTCCCGCGAGTCCCCAACACTGCGCCAGTCCCCATGCATCGGCTTCCCCCTCGAGCGGCTGCTCCAGGGAGTTGTCGTCCAAATCGGGACGGGCGTGGGATTAAACGGAGTTAAATCCGCGCCCCTCCGCCGCCGAAGTGCTCCTGGAAGGCGCGCAGGTTCGGCCCGTCCCCGCCCCGCTCGTACACGGCGAAGACCACGCGCGAGAAGGCGCCGTACAGCTGCGTCAGCGCGCTCGAGAAGGCCTGGGCCACCTCCGCCGGCTCGTTGCGGAAGACGCCGCAGCCCCACGCCCCCAGCACCAGGACCTCATGCCCCTGATGCGCGGCGACCTGGAGCACCTTCAAGGCGCGCGCCCGCAGCACCGCGTGGAGCTGACGCCGCTGCCGAGGGTCCTCTCGCAGCACCACGCCCGCGTTGGGCCCGGGCGCGGTGAGCATCGAGAGGAGGAAGGGCCGCTCCAACAGCTCCAGCGAGTCGTCGCGGAAGAACGGCACGTCCGGCGAATAGATGAGGTGGTCCGTGTAGAGCGCCGAGCGCTCCTCGCGGTTGGCGTCGTAGTACTCGCGCTGCGTGAGCAGGCAGGGATAGAGCGCCGAGCAGCGCGCCAGGTCCTCCTCCTGCGCCTTGGCGCCGCCCAGGAAGCCGCCGCCCGGGTTCCTCGCGGAGGCGAAGTTGAGCGCCGCGACACGCGTCAGCCCCTCCTCCTCCACCAGCCTGCGCGCCGCCTGCCCCGTCTTCTCGCCCGTCACCTCGATGCGCGGCGCCGTGCCGGCCGCCAGCCCCCGAGGCGTCAGTCCCGAGAAGTCCTCGGGGCGGTAGAGCACCGTCCCCCGCACCGCTCGCTCCACCAGGTCGCCCACCTGGACCACCCGGCCCGAGGGCGCCACGTACTGTCCTTGCTCCGTGATGCGCACCGTCTGGCGCGCAAGCTCCTTCAACGACATGACCCGCTGCCTTTCGATGCCAGCCCCGTGGTGAGCACGAAGCTTCGTGTCACACAAACACGAAGCTTCATCCTTCAACCTGACAAGGCGACGCGCGAAGGCCCCGGGCCCCGGAGCGGGAGGGGGCCCGGAGGCGCGGGGGCGCTACTCGCAGCCGATGCGCTGGGTGCTGCTCACCGCGACGTTGTCGATCCACGTCTCGGAGGCGGACGGCCCCTGCGGATGGACGAAGCCGTAGCCCACCATGAAGGTGTTGAACGAGCGCATGCCAATCTCGGTGAACTCGTGCGCCTTCGCGCCATCCACGTACACCGTGGTGGTGCCGTGCGTGCTGGACGCGGTGGGGCGACGGACCTCCCACTCCAGACACACCCAGCGGCCGGTGGACATGCCCAGGTTGACCGGCGGCCCCTGGCGGTTCCAGCCCTGGCCGTTGCGCGCGGACCAGTCATCCAGCGCGAAGCCCGTGTCCTGGATGACCTGCAGCTCGAAGCCGCCGAAGTCATTGCCCGCGTCCGAGAAGAGGACGAAGAAGGTCCCCATCTGCCCGAAGTCTCCCGGCAGCGAGGTCATGAACACGTGCGCGCGCACGAACAACTGCGTGCTGAACGTGGGGCTCAACGAGCGGATCCACCGGGCGATGGCCTCTCCCTCGCCCTGCTTCTCGTCGATGCCGTCCTCCGTCACCACGTGCAGCGAGCGCGAGCCGGTGTGTGGCTTCGTGCCATCCGCGGTGATGGTGGCGTGCGTCTTCTGCTCATCCCAGCTGCCCTGGCCGCTCTCGAACGTCTCGCAGAACAGCGCATGGGACGGACACGACGCGGTGCCCGTGCCGCCATCACCGCCACCCGGCGTGCCGGAGTCGGGCGTACCGGAGTCCGGGGTGCCGGAGTCGGAAGTGCCGGAGTCCGGCGAATCACCGGCATCGGGCTTCGGGTCGTCGGAGTCGCCGGAGCACGCCGGCATCGCGCCCAACGCCAGGAGGGCGAGGGGTAGCAACAGAGTGGCTTTGAAGCGCATAGGGTCCTTCCAGGCCGGGGTGGACGCCGGCCATGTCTGCCTGATGGAGCGCACGCGAGGCCGCGGCTTGCTCGGGGGTCAGGGAGGCAGAGAACTACCACCGCGCGCGCCCCCCGGGCAGCGGGGCCCGGTGGACCCAGGAGCCCACGTCGTCACCCGAGCGACACCCGTCCGACCGACGAGGCAGGCCGTGGGAGCACCACGGAAACGGTGGCATCCCACCTCGGGAAGGTGCACAACTGCGCGCCGCGAATCCCACACGCGAGGTCTTGCACCATGAAGCTCTACTACACGAATGGCGCCTGTTCCCTGTCCCCGCACATCGTCCTGCGTGAGGCGGGCCTGAAGTTCGACGTCGAGAAGGTCGACCTGCGCTCCAAGAAGACGGAGACGGGCGCGGACTTCCTCGCGGTCAACCCCAAGGGCTATGTCCCCGCGCTCGTGCTCGACGACGGCAACGTGCTGACCGAGGGCCCCGCCATCGTCCAGTACATCGCGGACCAGGCGCCCCAGTCCAAGCTGGCCCCGGCCAACGGCACGCTGCCGCGCTACCAGCTCCAGGAGACGCTCAACTTCATCTCCACCGAGCTGCACAAGGCCTTCAGCCCCCTGTTCAACCCGGCGTTCCCCGAGGACGGCAAGGCCATCTACAAGGAGCGCATCGCGCAGCGCCTGAAGACGCTGGACGGCGTGCTGGCGAAGCAGCCGTTCCTGATGGGTGAGCAGTTCACCGTCGCGGATGCGTACCTGTTCACCGTGCTGAACTGGGCGGCGCCCATGAAGGTGGACCTGGAGCCGTTCCCGGCCGTGCGCGCCTTCCAGGCCCGCGTCGCCGAGCGTCCCCATGTGCAGGCGGCCCTGGTGGCCGAAGGCCTCAAGAAGTGAGCACGGCGTTCGTCAAGCTGCTCGTCACGGACCTGCCGCGCTCGCTCGCGTTCTACGAGGCGCTCGGCTTCGAGCGCACCCAGTCCGAGCCGCCCTTCGTCCGCCTCCAGTGGGCGGGCGCGGTGGACGTCTACCTCGTCGCCCCTCCGGCGCAGCTCCAGCTGGAAGGACGGCGGGGGCTGGGCGTGCTCGTGGGCATCCGTGTCGAGGGCCCCAGCGGACTGGACGAGCTGCTCCTGCGCGCCCAGGCCCAGGGGGCCCCGGTGGAAGGTCCCGCCGTGCAGCCCTGGCACACCCGGGAGGTCGTCGTCACCGACCCGGATGGCTACCGGCTCAACTTCATCGAGCCCGCTTGAGCCCCGCCGGGCTGGAGGGCTTCTTCGCGAGGCCCTCCAGCAGCAGCTCCACCATCAGCTCCGCCGCGCGCGGCAGCGGGCGCAGGTCCACCCACGGGTCCTCCTGGGTCTTGACCAGATGCAGGGCCACCAGCCCATGCACCCCGCCCCACACCACCTGGCTCACCAGCTCCACGTCCTGGTGCTCGGGCTTGAAGCAGCCCGCGTCCTTCGCCTCCTGCACCGTCTTGCGCAGGAAGGCATAGGCGTCCTGCTCCGGGTTGTCCTGCTCGAGGGACTCCTCCGACTTGGACCCCACCTCGGCGGGGAGGCGGTCCATGAAGAGCAGCCGGTAGGTGGTGGGGTGCTCGCGGGCGAAGTCGACGTACGCGCGCCCCATCTTCCTGAGCCGCTCCAGCGGGTCCTTCACCCGGGCGACCTTGTTGAGCACTTCCGCGAAGCGCAGGAAGTCGTGCGTGCACAGCTCCCGCACGAGCGCGGCCTTGTCCTTGAAGTGGACGTAGATGGCGGTGGGGCTGTACTCGATGCGCTCGGCGACCCGGCGCATGGTCATCGCCTCGTAGCCCTCCTGGCCATAGAGCTCGCGCGCCGCGTCCAGGATGCGCTGCCGCGTCGCCTGCTTCTCCCGCTCTCGCCGCTCCTTGATGCCCATGATGCCTCGCTCGTGCCGCTACACCGCGCCTCCGGGGGACAGGACGCTACCGCCGGACACGGCCGGCTCGCGAGCCTCGGCTTCGGGCTCCACCTCCGGGGCCAGCAGCTTGTACACCACGGGCGTCACCACGCGGGTGAGCACGGTGGAGGAAATCAACCCGCCGATGATGACCCACGCCAGGGGTGAGTAGAGGCTGCTGTTCTCCAGCGCCAGGGGCAACAGGCCGCCGAGCGCCGTGAGGGTGGTGAGCAGGATGGGCAAGAAGCGCGTCTCGCCCGCCTGCTCGATGGCCGCGTCCACCGACAGGCCCCGGGCCCTCAGCTGGTTCGTGAAGTCCACCAGCAGGATGCTGTTCTTCACCTCGATGCCCACCAGCGCGATGAAGCCGATGGACGCGGTGAAGGACAGCGTGTTGCCGGTGAGCCACAGCGCGGCGATGCCGCCCACCAGGCCCAGCGGAATCACCGACGCCACGATGAGCGCGCCTCGGAACGTGCGGAACTCCAGCACCAGCACCGCCAGCACGCCGAACGCCGCGATGATGCCGGCGGCGGACACGCCGTCGAAGCTCTCCTGACGACTCTTCAGCTCTCCCGCCATCTCCAGGCGATAGCCCGCGGGCGGCTTCACCTCCGCGTCCAACCGGCGCATCGCCTCCTGGATGACGTTGTCGTTGATGAAGCCGGTGGCCACGCTCGCGGAGACGGTGACGGAGCGCTCGCCCTCGTGATGGGTGATGCGATTGGGGCCCGCCTCCAGTCGCACCCGCGTCACCTGTCCGAGCGGCACCTGGGCGCCGGTGACGCTCGCCACGTGCAGCCGCTCCAGCGCGCCGAGCGCGGGCCACGCGCCCGACTCCAGGGGCAGCCGCACCAGGATGGGGTGGTCGTCGCCCTCCTCGTCCCGGAAGGAGCCCGCGGGCAGCCCCGCGAGCCCGAAGCGCACCGCGCGCGCCACCTCCGCCGCGGGCACGCCCAGCCGGCCCGCCTTCTCCCGGTCCACCTCCACCTGCAGGTCCGTGCGGCGCGTCTGCACCGGGTTCTTCACGTAGAGGGTGCCCGGGGTGCTCTCCAATACGCGCTGCGTCCGGTCCGCCAGCTCGCGCAGCGGCTCCAGCTCCGGCCCCACCAGCCGCACCGCCACCGGCGCCTCGATGGGCGGCCCCTGCTCGAACTCGCGCACCTCGATGCGCGCGCCCGGGTACGTGGACAGCTCCGCGCGCAGCAGGTCGAGCAGCGCGGGCGTCTGGCGCGCGTCATACGACTCCAGCTGCGCGAAGACCTCGCCCACATTGGGGCGCTCGGGGCTGGGCTGCACGTTGTAGTAGACGGAGGGCTGCCCCCGGCCCGCGTTGGCGGACACCGAGCGGACCTCCGGACGGCGGCGCAGCACGGCCTCCACGAAGCGCACCGCGCGGTCGGTCTCCGTGAGGCTGGTGCCCTCGGGCGTCTCCACCTGGACGTAGAACATGGGCGCGCCGGCCTTGGGGAAGAGGCTGAAGCCCACCACAGGCACCAGCGCGAGGCTGCCCGCGAAGAGCCCCGCCGCCACCCCCAGCGTCAGCACGGGACGCGCCAGCGCGCGGTGCAGCACGGGCCGGTACACCCGCTCGATGCCGTGGTGGAGCCAGCGCAGCACCCGGTTGCCCTCCGGGTGCTCGTCCTTCGAGAGGACCAGGCTCGACAGCAGCGGAATCACGGTGAGCGACACCAGCAGCGACGCGAGGATGGTGAACACCACTGCCATGGGCAGGCCCCGGATGAACTGGCCGGAGGTGCCGGGCAGGAACACCAGCGGCACGAAGGCCAGCACCAGCGTGGCGGTGCAGCCGAGCACGGCCAGGCCAATCTGGGACGTCCCCTCGATGGCGGCCTGGACCCGGGTGCGCCCCATGCGCAGGAAGCGCGCGATGTTCTCCACCACCACGATGCTGTCATCCACCAGCAGCCCCAGCGCGATGACGAAGCCGACGATGGAGAGCTGGTTGAGCGTGAAGCCCGCGTGGTGCAGCGCGGCCAGCCCCAGGGCCAGGGACAATGGAATCGAGACCATCACGACGAGGCTCGCCCGGAAGCCCAGCGGCAGGAGCGTCACCAGCACCAGCGCCAGCGCCAGCGCGAAGTCCACCGCGAAGCCGCCCAGCCGCCTCTTCACCTGGAGCGACTGGTCGAAGCCCGTCTCCAGGCGCATCCCCGACGGCAGCTCCTCCGCCCACACCCGGGCCACCTCCAGCACCGCGTCGCGCACCGCGAAGACGTTGCCGCCGTCCTTCTGTGTGACGCCCACGAAGGCCGCGCGCTCCCCGTTGTAGCGGCCCAGGTGCACGGCGTCCTGGTCGCGGAAGGACACCTCGGCCACGTCCGACACCCGGACCACGCCGGACGCGCCGCCGGCCACCACCGTGGCGCGCACCTGCTCGAGCGAGGTGAACTCACTGCCTGTCTTCACGTTGAAGCGGCGCGTGCCCACGTCCACGCTGCCCGCGGGGATGTTGAGGTTGGCGCCCGTGAGCGCCTGGAGCACCTGGTCCAGGGACACGCCCACGCGCGCCAGGCGCTCGGGGTCCAGGGACACGCGCACCTCCTGCTTCGCCGCCGCGAAGACCTCCGCCTTCTTCACGCCCGCCACGCGCCCCAGCCGGTCCGAGAGGTCATCCGCGCGCCGCTCCAGCTCGCGCGCCGGGACGTGCGGCCCCACCAACGCCAGCTGCACCACGCTCACGTTCGACGCGCTGTGGCGGATGACCTCCAGGCGCACCAGCCCCGACGGGAGCCTGGGCCGGGTGGCGGTGACCTGCCGCAGCACCTCCGCGTGCTTGTCGCCCACGTCGGAGGACGACTCGAATTCAATCTCCACCTGCGCCAGCCCGTCCTCCATCTGGCTGGACACCTCCTTCACGTCGTCGAGCTCCTCGAACGCGTCCTCCAGCGGGTCCACCACCAGCTGCTCGAGGTCCGAGGGGCTCGCGCCGGGGTAGACGGCGACGACCGTGAAGCTCGCCATCGGGAAGACGGGGTCCTCCGCGCGAGGAATGGAGAGCGCGCTGGAGACGCCCAGCGCCACCAACATGGCGAACACCACCAGGGTGAGCTGGGGATTCTTCACCGCCGCCGTGGACAGCCTCATCGCGCCTCCACCACCGCCACCGGCTGGCCCTCGCGCAGGAAGGACACTCCATCGGTGACGACCTGGGCGCCCGCCTCGACGCCCTCGGACAACGCCGCGCGGCCGGTTTCGGAGGAGAGGAACGCCACGCGCACCCGCCGCCGCGTCGCGCGCTGGCCGTCCTGGGCCAGGACGAAGACGCTGGCCGTGTCGCCGTCCCCCTCCAGCAGCGCCTCCACGGGGACGAAGCGCAGCGCCCGCCGCTCCGAGGGGAAGACGCGCGCCTTGGCGGAGAGCCCGGACAACAACCTCGGCGCGGCGTCCGACGGGGACATGAGCAGCTCCAGCTCCACCTCGGCCGTGCCGAGCCCCTGCGTGGCGGCGCTGGCGATCTCCCGCACCCGCGCCTGGAAGGTCCGCCCCGGATAGGCATCCAGGAACACCTCCGCGGAGTCCCCTTCCCTCACGCGCACCACGTCACGGTCCGCGAGCTCCACGCGGACGACCCAGCCGTCCTCCTCGCTGGCGAACAGGAAGAGCGCCTGTCCGGGCGCCACCACCTCGCCGGGCTCCACCATCCGCCGGAGGATGCGGCCGGCGGCGGGCGCGACGAGGCTCGTCTGACGCTGCTGGAAGGTGGCGACCTTCAGGCCCGCCTCCGCGACCTCGAACGCGGTGGCGGCGTCCTGGAGCTGCACGCGGGTGGCGACCTGGGCCTCGAACAGACTCCGGGCCCGCTCCAAGTCCCGCGCGGCCTTGTCCCGAGCCTCGCGCGCCTGCGCCACCTGCGGGCCCACCTCCGAGGGGTCCAGCGCCGCCAGCACCTGCCCGCGCGTCACCGCGCGGCCCTCCTCGGCGGAGACCTGCCGGACGATGCCACCCAGCTTGAAGGACAGCCGCGACTCCTGCTTCGCGGCCAGCGCGCCGCTGGCCCGCACGGGCTGGGCGACCTCCTCCTCCATCACCACCGCCGAGCGGACCCGCACCGGAGCCTCTTCACGGGAGGCGCGCTCCGACGCCGCGGTGGCGGGAGGAGAGCACCCCGCCACCGACTGCAGACCCAACAGGAGGACGGCGAAACCGCTCACCCACGCGGCGCACAGGCTCAACGACGGGGCACGCATCATGACGCGACTCCCGCCCGCACCGGCTCGGGCGGGCCAAGGCCCGGCCCTCTCGTGGGCGCGGGTTTACATCGGCCATCCACTTAACGACGTTAACTCATCGAAACAAGTCACCTGACAAAACTTCACAAACCCAGGGATACACGTTCCGACACGGAGCCTGGTTGCACGGCGCCGCTCGCCCACTCGCCAGGGTGGTGCCGGGCGGCTCGCCCCACACCCAGGCATGACGCGGCCGGCGCGGCCATTCCCCCACCGCCTCCAGCGAGGTGTACGGTGTCCCGTCCGGCGCCCGTGGCGCCGTGCGCCTCCGCACCATGTCTTCCCGCATCGCCACGCTCCTCGACCACGTCCGCGCGCACGCCGAGAACCGGCCCGGCGTGTACCGGATGCTGGGGCCGTCGAGCGAGGTGCTCTACGTGGGCAAGTCGGTGCGCGTGCGCTCGCGGCTGCTCTCCTACTTCCGCGCGGAGCCGGGCGAGAAGGCCGCGGACATCATCGGCCACGCGCACCACGTCGAGTGGGAGCACACGCCCAGCGAGTTCGCCGCGCTCTTGCGCGAGCTGCGCCTCATCAAGCAGCACCGCCCCCTCTACAACGTGGAGCACAAGCGGGACCGGGGACACTGCTTCCTGCACCTCACGAAGGAGGCCATCCCGCGCCTGCACGTGGTGGGGCGCGTCAACGGCGCCAGCGGCGACTACTACGGCCCCTTCCACGGGCCAGGCGCGGTGTCCGAGGTGGTCCGCGCGGTGAACGACCTGCTCGAGCTGCGCGACTGCGCCGCGGACACGCCGATGCGGCTGGCGGACCAGGGGCAGCTCTTCCCGGTGAAGCTGGAGCCCTTGTGCATGCGCGGTCAGCTCTCGCGGTGCCTGTCTCCCTGCGCCGCGGGCTGCACGCATGCGGAGTACCACGCGCGCGTCACCCAGGCCCGGGCCTTCCTGGAGGGGACGTCCGACGCGCCGCTCGTGCTCCTGCGCGAGCGCATGGCGCTGGCCGCGCGCCGCCTCCAGTTCGAGTACGCCGCGGAGCTGAGGGACCGCGCGGAGCGGCTCGAGGCGCTGCGCGGGTGGATGGTCTCCCTGGGACGGACGATGAAGCGCCTGTCCTTCGTGTACACCGTGCCCGGCTACGCCGGAGAGGACCGCGTCTACATCCTGCGACGAGGCAGCGTGCGCGATGAGCGCCCCGCGCCCCGCACACCCCAGGAACACGAAGCGCTCGCCGCGCGCGCGCGGGAGGTCTTCGAGCGCCCCGAGCCCGAGACGCTCGGCCTCAAGGCCCACGAGGCGCAGGAGGTGATGCTCATCGCGCGCTGGTTCCACCTGCACCCCGAGGAGCTGGAGCACGGCGCCGCGCCTGGGGCCTGAGCACCGCCCATCGCGCCACGTCGGTTCGTATGTCCCCGTAGGACTCCACCCGCGGGAGGGTGAGCACCGCCATCCCGGGTGTGGCGTTCACACGTCACGAGCGCGCGTCAGTCCCAGCGGCTATGACTGCGCCACTCCACACCCCTTGGGGGACTCATGAAGGCCCGACTCTCGATTGCCACCCTCGTGGCCGGCTTGCTGGTGTCGTCCACCGCCTCGGCGGCCATCACCGTGCGCTACTCCAACCGCGACTCGCGCGACTACACGTGGAGCGCGGTGTGCAGCGGCGTGAAGACCCACGTGTCCTTCGGCAAGAACCAGACGGCCTCCCTCACCATCCCGGGCTCCGGCCCCTGCACCGTCCAGACGGACAAGGGCAAGGTCGTCCTCAAGGGCGGCGAGGACCTGGACATCAAGGACGGCGGCATCGTCGTGAAGTAGCCAGGCCTGTCTCGGAGGCCCAAGTTCCATGGTTTTAGCTTAAAAATCCGCATATTTATCCTCCAGAACCCACAATTAGCCCCTGGGGAATTGAAATCAGCGGCCACCCTACCCATACTGCATCGCGTCAGTCCTTGCTGGGGAGGCGCGATGAAGAAGTGGTTGGCAGTGGCCCTGCTGGTGGGTGTGGGCGTGGCGGGCATGCTGGTGACGCCGGCGGCGCAGACCCGGCAAGGGGGGCCCATCAACCCGGCGGACACGGCGTGGATCCTCACCGCCACGGCGCTGGTGCTGCTGATGACGCCGGGGTTGTCGTTCTTCTACGGCGGCATGGTGCGGCTGAAGAACGTCGTGTCCACGCTCCTGCAGAGCTACATCGCGATGGCGGTCATCAGCCTGCTCTGGGTGGTGGTGGGCTTCAGCCTCTGCTTCGGTGACAGCTTCCACGGCCTCATCGGCGACCCGCGCACCTTCTTCATGTTCAGCGGCGTGGGGGGCGAGACGCATCCGGACCTGGCGCCCACCATCCCCCTGCTGCTGTTCGCGCTGTTCCAGCTCAAGTTCGCCATCATCACCCCGGCGCTCATCACGGGCGCCTTCGCGGAGCGGGTGCGCTTCAAGGCGTACGTGCTCTTCATGGTGCTCTTCACGCTCTTCATCTACGCGCCGCTGGCGCACTGGACGTGGCACCCGGAGGGCTTCCTGCGCACGTGGGGGGTGCTGGACTTCGCGGGCGGCACGGTGGTGCACATGTCCGCGGGCTTCGCGGCGCTGGCGGGCGCGCTGGTGCTGGGCCGCCGGCACACGCACCTGGAGAACGCCGCGCACACGCCGGCCAACCTGCCCTTCGTGATGCTGGGCACGGGCATGCTGTGGTTCGGCTGGTTCGGCTTCAACGCGGGCTCGGCGCTGTCGGCCTCGTCGCTCGCCACGCTGGCCTTCGCCACCACCAACACGGCGTCCGCGGCGGCGATGCTCGGGTGGATTGCGTTCGACTGGCTGCGCGGCCGGAAGCCCAGCGCCCTGGGCGCGTGCGTGGGCGCGGTGGTGGGCCTGGTGGCGGTGACGCCCGCGGCGGGCTTCATCACCGTGGGCCAGAGCATCATGGTGGGCCTGGTCTCCAGTTTCGTGAGCAACTGGGCGGTGCACTTCAAGAACCGCACCTCGCTCGATGACACGCTGGACGTCTTCCCCTGCCACGGGCTGGGCGGCGTGGTGGGCATGGTGCTCACAGGCGTGCTGGCCAAGGACGTGGGCCTGGTGCACGGCGAGACGACGACGTTCCTCAAGCACCTGGCCGCGCTGGTGCTGGTGTCCGTCTTCTCCTTCGTCGGCTCGTACGTGCTCTACAAGCTGGTGGACCGCATCGTCCCGCTGCGGGTCCCCCGTGAGCACGAGGAGCTGGGCCTGGACCTGAGCCAGCACGGCGAGACGATGGGCGAGTCCACCGGCTTCGCCGCGCCGCACGCCGCCCCCCCGAGCACGCCGGCCGTCGTGGAGCCCGCGCCGACGACCCCGGACTCGACACAGCCGCTGCCCGCCTGACGGCCCCACCGGGGCACCGGGTCTTCGCGCCCGGTGCCCGACGGGATTGTTGACCACCGGCTGCGCCGGCACGCGGGTGTCCACCGCCGACCACGCATCCGTACGCTGTCCGACGCTCCCCACGCCCGCCTCGCGATGGGGCCCGAGCGCGGCTCCTAGTCTCCCCGCCGTTCGCGCGCGCCCCTCGTGAGTCGGGAGCCGCCAGTCCCGGGGGGACACCATGCGCCGAGGTATCGCGGTCCACGCCGCTCGAGTGCTGCTGCTCGTGGGACTCGTCACGGGTCCCTCGGGCGCGAGCGCCTCCGGCCCGCCGACGCGCGAGGAGTACTTCCGCTTCGTCCCGCTCTCCTACCCGCGCATCGTCCGCCAGACGAGCGCGAGCCAGGCGCTCGCGCTCTACGGCGACCCGGCGGACCCGGGCTACCGCGACGAGGCGCCGCGCGACGGCATCGACGACGAGCGCTTCCGGGTGCTGCAAGCGCTGGCGGTGCGCTTCGCGCCCATCCTGGTGAAGAACACGTACACCTTCCCCATGGACCACAAGGTGTTCCGGGACCTGCCGGGGGGCCTCCTGCTGAGCCTGGACACGTGGGACCTCGCCAAGCCCGGCTCGGTGCTGATGCGCAGCGACTCCATCAACTTCTCCACGCTCGGCCACCCGTGTCCCGAGGACGGCGCGCCGGAGAGCCTGTTGAGGACCGAGTCGTCCGGCCGCGACGCGCGCGACGACTGCCGCCTCATCGCGCTCCTGAAGGAGTTCCACCCGGACCACCCCACCATCCCCCGCCTGCGCCAGGACGCGGTGGCCGCCGAGCAGGCGCCCTTCACCGTCATGTACCTGGACTTCCCCGGGTATGACCCGGACACGTGGCACGAGGCCTACGCGAGCCCGCAGCCCGGGCAGATTGCGCGGCGCTACCTGGGCACGGAGAAGGTCTACGCCCACCCGTTCCTCGCGGAGGTCCGCGACGCGGAGCGCGGCCTGCTCGGCTACGAGCTGTTCATCCAGTACTGGTTCTTCTACCCGTTCAACGCGGGCGGCAACAACCACGAGGGCGACTGGGAGCACGTGAGCGCCGTCATCACGCCGCTGTCCGCCGTGGAGCGCGTGCTCACCGAGGAGGAGCTGCGACGCATCCTCTCGGGAGGCTGGCCGGCCGACGGCGCGGACCCGCTGGTGCTCAAGCGCACCGAGTACTTCTTCCACCACAACGCGATGGTCTTCGACTTCGCCCGCCCCAACGCGTACCTGCCCCGCAAGCGCTGGGAGGAGCTGATGGAGCTGCGCGGCGAGGACCGGCCCGGCGAGAAGAAGCTGCTGGCGCGGGTGCGCAGCTACGTCTGGGCGGACGAGGCGGAGACGCGCATCAACACGCACCCCATCGGCTACATCGGCGCGGACTCGAAGGGCCTGGAGCAGCTGCTCGCCTCGCCCGGCCCGCATGCGCGCGAGTCTCACGCCACCTATCCCTTGCCCGGCGTGTTCAAGGGCGTGGGGCCCGCGGGCTCCACGGAGGCGGTGCCCAAGCGCTTCGACCACCAGGAGTACCTCGGCGACCCGAAGCGGCCGCTCCCCGAGGGCGTGGTGCGCTACGACATGGCCGAGCGCATCGACCTGGTGCCCGACTGGGAGCGCGTCTACGACCTGGCCATCGAGGACCCGTCCGTGCGCCGCGAGTGGTCCTGGCTCATCCTCCCGCTGCGCTGGGGCTACCCGTCCGCGAAGTCGCCGCTGGCGGGAATCATCTCGCACTCGGACATGGGCAACCTGTCCATCACCGGCCCGGCCTTCAGCGAGGGCTGGAACCGGCCCGCGCCCAACGCGGGCTTCATCGGCTACGCGCCCGGAGAGCTGCCGTGGTTCTTCCCGCTCGACGTGCAGGACAACTTCTCCAACAACCTGGGCTTCCTCAACGGGCCGGTGGCCGTGCTCATCAGCCTGCCGCCGTTCGACTTCGTCTACCGCGTGCTGGGGTTGCCCGTGCGCGCGGTGGTGGAGAAGCACGAGCCCGTCTACACGCCCCAGGCGAAGCTGCCCCGGCGGCGCGCGAGCGTGGAGGCCGGCGTCAGCGTGGGCCTGCTCGACAAGGACTTCGCGGGCCTGCTCCTCAATGACCGCCAGCTCGCCGAGTGGGCCCCGCAGCTGCTCGCCCTGGACCCGAGCATCGAGAACGCCTCGTCCGACTTCATCCAGCCGGTGGTGGACACGGCCGTGTCCGCCACGCTGAAGGTGAGCTTCTATCTGGGCGACCGCTTCACGTCGGAGAACACGCTGCTGCACTCGCGCAGCACGGTGGGACTCGACGTCCCGCTGGCGGACCGGCAGACCCTCTTCCAGCTGCGCTCCAAGCTGAACATGTGGGAGTACGCGGGCAGCATCCGCTACAACATCCTGCCCGGCGGCTTCCAGCCGTACGTCAAGCTGGGCTACGGGTTGACGTGGTACCGGCTCGAGGACGGCGCCATCAACGGCGAGCGGATGGCCAACCCCAACTCCTATTGGGTCCGCCTGCCCGGCTTCTTCCGCAACCTGTGGCCCAACACGTTCCACCTGGGCGCGGGCCTGGACATCATCCTGGTGCGAGGCTTCTTCCCCGGGCTGCGAGGCCTGGACGGTGGCATCCGCGCGGGCTACGTGCTGTCGCGCCACGAGCTGGGCATCCGGGACCTCGCGCCCCCCGTCGCGCTCGCAGGCCCCCTGAACGAGCCCGTGCACGTGCTGCGCAACACCTTCGAGCTGCTCGGCACGCTGAGCTTCTGAGCGCCGCGCGCGACTAGGGGAGCTCGGCCTCCGAATCGGAGCGCGCCGAGGTGTCCTCGGTGTTCCGCCCGAGGCCCAGCGTGATTCCGACGATGAGGGTGGCGTGGAAGACGTGCAGTCGCTGCGTCTCGCTCGGAGGGGGCAGCCCCGTCAGCGCCAGCAACTCCGAGAAGCGCTGCGTGGACTGACGGCCCCACCCCAGGTCGGTGCCCACGGTGACGCGCGTGGTGCGCACGGGGAAATGCAGGCCGGTGGCCACGTGGTACAGGTCACTGGTCGCAAGCAGCGTGCTGGTGTTGGGCAGCTTGATGGCGGCGCTGAAGTCGGTGTGGACGCTCAGGAAGATGCGCAGCCGGTCCCCCACGCGGTGCTCGACGCCCAGCGCCGTGTTCACCACCGGCTCGGAGCCGTAGAAGATGTCGCTGTCGAGCACACGCTCCGGTCCCTCCACGGGGATGGGGTCGCTGTCGAGCAGGCGGAACACCGGCACGCGCGCGAACACCTCCACCGCCGCGTGCAGCGTGGTGCCGCCGAGCAGGACGTTGCCGCCCAGCCCCACCGACAGCGGGCTCTGGAAGCGCGCGCGGACGCTCGACTGGAAGTCGGAGATGCGCGCGGGTCCCTGGATGGGGAGCCCCTGCTGGCTCAGCGCGCGCTCCAGCCCCACCTCGCCCTTGCCCAACAGGCCCAGCCCTGGCGTCGTCACCGTCAAGCCCAGGGCCCAGCGCTCACGCTGGTAGCACACGCCCACCTTGGCGAGCAGGCGCAGGTGCTGGACGCGATAGTCACGGTTCACCGCGGCGAGCACGGAGCCGCCGTCCGCGCCGCTGCCCTGGGAGATGGCCAGGAAGTCCCCATGCTGCTGACGCCCGGCGAGGAACGGGGTGATTCCCACGCCCAGCGTCTTGCTCAACGGATAGGCCCAGCTCACGCCGGCCCACAGCTCCTTCACGCCGTGCTCCAGCCGCACGTCGGAGGACAGCTGCTCCAGCCCCTGGACGCCCAGCAGGTTGCTCCCGGAGAAGTCGTCACGACGCGTGAGCAGCGTCTCGAAGCCCTGGCGCGTCAGCAGCGCGTAGCCCATGCGCGCGCGGCCCAGCCACTTGAAGCGCAGGGGGCCCGCGATGAAGGCGGGCAGCGCGTCGAAGCGCGACGTCGTCAAATCACGGCCGGGCCCCAGGCCGTTGACCAGTGCCAGGCGCGAGTACTCGAAGACGTTCCCCGTCAGCTCCAGCTCCAGGTTGCTGACGAGCACCAGCGCGCCGGGGTTGTAATAGACGGCGCTGATGTCCGCGGGGTCACCCAGCAGCGCGCCGCCGAGCAGCCACGCGCGGTTGCCGAACTGCCGCGTCCAGTAGTGCGCGTCCTGCGCCCACACAGGGCTCGCGAGGAGGAAGGCGATGAGCAGCCATCCCCCACGCCATCGCGTCTTCATCCGAGCAAGCCCCGAGGTCCGCTCCCGCGAAGGGGAGACACGGCCCGCGAGCATGCGGTCCACGTGGGCCCGGGCCCATGGCCCCCGGGTCCCACGCACCTGTCATCCAGCGGGGCTCAGCCCTTCTTCGCGGCGGCGCGGCCCTTGCGCGCACCACCCCCACGCGCCGACGTGGCCGCGGGCGCGGGGCCGGTCGTGGGAGAGGTCGGCTCCTCGCCCTCCGCCGCCTTCACGCGGCGCTTGAGTCGGCGAGGAGGCAAGAGGTCCGGCTCTCCCGGCACCTTCTGCGCGAGGAAGATGGCGGCATCCAGCTTGTAGAACGTCCTCGCCCGGTACCACGCCAGCGCGGACTCGTTGTTCTCCGCCACCTCCAACACCAGGTGCGTGCAGCCCCGCGTGCGCGCCAGGTGCTGGAGTTGATCCAACATGAAGCTGCCCACGCCGCGGCCCTGGTAGTCCGGGTGCACCGCGAGCTCCTCCACGAAGAGCGGCCGCATGCCGCGCTTCTCGAACCAGCGCGGGTTCACCCAGTTGTCGTCGCCGGTGGCCTCGAAGGCGCACTCGGAGTAGCCGACAATCTCGCCGTCCACCTCGTAGAGGAGCTGTTCGATCCACTCGGAGGTGTAGACCTCCATGAAGCGGCGCTTGGAGCGGGGACGCTGGTATTCGACCGTCTCGCGATTGACGTCGCGGAAGACGAGCTTGAGGAACTCCCAGGTCCGGTTGAGGTCACGGCGGTGGATGCGGCGGACCCGGACCTCGAGCGACTGCTGGGGCGCGACTTTCGTCATACAGGCTGCTTCCTTAGCAGGCTGGCGGAAAGCCACCAGTGCTTCTCATGGGCCGAGAGGCCCTCCGTCCGGAATCACGCCCCGGGAGGGTTGCCTCGCGGTGGGGTGGGAGGATGGAATGGGGCGGAAACTCCCCATTGAATCCCGTGCGAGCCACAACCCCATGAACCGACCGTCCGACGGTGACCTGTCCATCGATACGGTCCTGCGCAACACCTACAAGGTCGTCTCCATCCTCGGACGCGGCGGAATGGGCTCGGTGTACCTGGCCCAACACCTGCGACTGCCCGGCAAGCAGGTCGCGGTGAAGGTGCTGCGCGGCGGAGACCACCTGACCCCGGAGATCTTCGCGCGCTTCCGCCGCGAGGCCGAAATCGCCTCCCGGCTGGGCCACCCCAACATCGTCGAGGTGCTCGACTACGACACCCTGGAGGACGACACCCCGTTCCTGGTGCTGGAGTTCCTGCGCGGCGAGAGCCTCCAGGCCCGGCTGGAGCGGGGGCGGCTGCCGTTGTCGGACGTCTACTCGTTCACGCGGCAGATGGGCTCGGCGCTCCAGGCCGCGCACGGCGCGGGCATCGTCCACCGCGACCTGAAGCCCGCCAACGTCTTCCTGGTCCCCACCGACTCGGGCGGCGTGGTGGGCGAGCGGCTCAAGCTGCTCGACTTCGGCATCTCCAAGGTCCTCGATTCCGGCACGGTGCAGACCCAGGAGGCGATGCTCATCGGCACGCCGCAGTACATGTCGCCGGAGCAGGCCCAGGGGCGCAACAGTGAGATCGACGCGCGCACGGACATCTTCGCGCTGGGCGCCATCGTCTACGAGATGATGACGGGCACCCCCGCCTTCGGCGCGGGGGGCATCGCGCAGATGATCTTCCGCGTCGTCTACGAGCCGCCCCCGCCGCTCGCCCCGCTGTGTCCGGAGGCCCCGCCCCACGCCATCGCCGCGGTGGACAAGGCCCTGGCCAAGCGCGCCCAGGACCGCTTCCAGGACGTCGCGTCCTTCGTGGAGGCGCTCACCGGCAGCCCGCTGCACACGCTCTCCTCCGCCACCGGCTCCCACGCCGCGCTGCCGCGTCCCTCCGGCACGCCCTCCGGCGTCGCGCTGCCCTCGGAGGGGCCGCCGTCGCTGTCCAACACCCTGCCGCCGGGCAGCCTCCAGAAGGGCCCCGATACGGGCCGCCTCGCCTTCGACGACACCCTGGCCCCGGGCTCCTCGGGCAACCAGGGCGTGGTGCAGCCCGTGCGCGGCTTCGCGTCCGGCGGCACCGGGCAGATGGGCGTCGCCCAGGCGCAGGCCGGCTTCGCCAGCGGCGGCACCGGGCAGATGGGCGTCGCCCAGGCGCAGGCTCCCGCTGGAGGCTTCGCGGCGGGCGGCACCGGGCAGATGGGCGTCGCCCAGGCGCAGGCCGCCACGCCCAAGGTCCCGCTGATGGACCCGCCGGGCCTGGACCCCACGCTCATCTCCCAGCAGGCGCCGTCGCTCCCTCCTCCCGTCGCGGGTCAGAGCCTGGTCGCCCCCGCGCCGGTGCCCTCCGCCGTGGCCCCGAGCACCGCGAGCCAGCCCGCGAAGAGTCGCGCGCCCCTGGCCGCCATCGCCGTGGCGGCGCTCGTCGTCGTCATCGCGGGCGGCTGGTGGGTGACCCGCCCCAAGGACGGCCCTCAGCCCACGCCGCCCGTCGCCACGGGCACGCAGGCCGTCACGCCGACGGCGAACACCGGCGCGCAGGGCACCACCCCGACGTCCCCGAACACGGGCACCCAGGGCACCACCCCGACGCCTCCGCCCAACACCGTAGCCCAGGGCACCGACACGCCCACGGGGACGACTCCCGTGCCGACGGGCACCACCCCGACGCCGGTGGACCCGCCTCCGGACGACCCCACGGGGGTGGCGACGAAGAACCCGCCCCCCTCCACACGTCCTTCCACCCGACCCGAGACTCCCGAAAAGCTGTCGGACGAGCTTCGCCAGCTTTTGGCGGACGCGGAGCGTGCTTTAAACGGGGGAGACACCGCGGAGGCCATCCGTCTGGCTCGGAGCAGCCAGCGGCGGGAACCCAAGGTCATCCCACTGGCGTCCTACTCGCTGCTCACCCGGGCCTTCTGCCGTCAGGGAGACCTCAGCAACGCCAAGGCCCAGTGGCCGAAGGTCTCCCGGGCGGAGCAGGCCCGGGTCCGGAAGTTCTGCAAGCAGCACGACATCGAGCTCTGACACACGGCGCCGTCCAGGAGACGGCCCCTTGATTCCCGAGGTGAATTTCTTGAGAAACCTGGTCGCGGTATTCGTCACCACGCTCGTGCTGGGGTCCACCGCCAGCCTCGCGGCGTCCCCCGTGGAGGCCGGCAAGGTGTTCGTCGGCCCCGAGGGCGAGGAGGTCGCCGTCGTTCCCCTCGCCCCGCGCTCCAACAAGAAGTACCTGCTGCGCGTGCAGGGCACCGGCTCCGAGATTGACGGCAAGGTGCTGCCGTTCGACCTGAACGACAGCAGCTCCATGAGCAGCGAGCAGCACAGCTACAAGACCCAGTGGCGCGGCCGTGGCTACACGGTGCTGTACATGCGCAACTCCAAGTACGAGCTCTACGTCCCGGGCCGCTCCAAGGAGATTCGCGTCACCTTCGACGAGAAGCGCAGCAAGGCGCTCGACGCCGAGGACGTCTACGACCTGCACCAGAAGCAGAAGAAGGACGGCACCGTCGCGAAGCTGATGGCGTTCGACCGCAAGGGGGAGATCGCCAAGCAGGAGAAGGACTACGTCACCCACGTGCAGGACGCGAACACCGCGTGCGGCACGTCGCTCTCGGCCGCCATCGACTGGACGTCCATCAACGACGAGCAGCTCAAGGAGCTGAGCATCAGTAGCTACTGTGAGGCGCCGCTCGCGTCGCTCAAGCAGCTGTGCACCGTCTCCAACGTCGCGAAGCAGACCGTCAAGGAGAAGCTCAAGCAGGTCAGCTGCCGCTTCGGCGATGCCCTGGAGCCGAAGGTGGAGGGCGACAAGCTCATCTGGACCACCTCCCGCGACGCGTCCAATCAGCAGGAATTCGCCACGAAGTTCTTCAAGACGAACCTTTAGTCCATGAGATTTGAGATGAACTTCCAGCGTATCGCCGCCGTGGCGGTGTCCTTCGCCTGTAGCGCGTCCCTGGCCTCCGAGAGCATCCAGCCCCCCTGGGGCAAGGAGGAGAACCTGGGCCAGAAGATGGTCATGGAGTCCACCGCCGTCTGCACCGACGGCAAGGGCCACTACGTCGTCGTCACCCCCGAGGAGGAGCGCGGCGGAGACCAGCTCTTCTACGGCGACGGCAAGCAGTTCGTGCAGGTCCCGTCCATGCCCTGGACCTCCGGCACCAGCTTCGTGGACCCGCGCTTCTTCAACAAGTCCGCCAACCCGAACTTCCGCGGCCAGGACTGGCGCGTGGTGTCGGAGGTGGAGTTCGACCGCAAGGAGAAGAAGTGCACCATGCGGTGTGGTGAGAAGAACATCCCGCTCACCGTGGTGGAGACGGCCCAGGGCGCGGACATCCTGCGCAAGGCCAGCTACGCCCCCAACCCGCAGGAGTTCGCCCCGTACGCGCTCCTGCGCGACACCAAGGGCAACTACTACTTCGTCGACAAGGGCATCAAGACGCCGGAGCAGAAGAACTACCGCGTCTTCATCGGGCCTCGCGGCGGCCTGAAGTCGCAGAAGATGACCAACGTCATCGCCGACTCCGAGGGTGAGATCTTCTCCACCAAGAAGGGCGACCTCCGCCTGGTGTTGGACAAGGCGAAGAGCTCGGTGTGGATCGAGAACAAGAAGAAGTCGCTCGAGCTGCGCCAGGTGCCCGTCGAGGAGAACCTGCCGCTCATCTACAACGACCTGGGTGTGTACGAGGGCATCCGCCTGGGCACGCCCTGCGACGACCAGTAGTCGTGCCTTCGGGGCCTGGACTCGTTCGGAGCCCAGGCCCCGGCAGCACCTCGGGTCGAGCGGCGGACATCCCGCCATCCCCGAGGAACCGTGGCGCCCCACGTGACGCGTCGTTAGGTTGCCGGCCCCCAACAGGAGGCCGCCCCATGCGTCCGGAAGAGACCCGATTCCTTCTTCAGTCCATCGAGGCCGCGCGTCGCGCGAGCAGCCGGGGTGACCAGCCGTTCGGCGCGGTGCTGGTGGATGCGCAAGGGCAGGTGCTGCTCGAGGGTGAGAACACCGTGGTGACGCAGCGCGACTGCACGGGGCACGCGGAGTCGAACCTGATGCGGGACGCGACGAAGCGCTTCACGCCGGACGTGCTCGCGGGCTGTACGATGTACGCGAGCACGGAGCCGTGCGCGATGTGCGCGGGCGCCATCTTCTGGGGCGGCGTGCGGCGGGTGGTGTTCTCGCTGTCGTCGGCGGAGTTCGCGCAGCTGGTGGGCACGGCCCGGGGAGGGCTGGCCATGTCGTGCCGCGAGGTGTTCGAGCGCGGCAGCAGCCCCACGCAGGTGGAGGGCCCCATCCCCCTGCAGGAGGCTCGCGACGTGCACACGGCGTTCTGGCGATGAGCCGGGGTGCTTGCGTGGCTCGTGGGGTTTGCGCGAGCCTCACGCCACCCTCGTGATACTGCCCCGCTACTTCGTTCCCCATGCCACCACGCCGCCGGTGCCCGTCCTGTCGGACGCGGCCTCGGTGGTCCATGTGGTGGATACGTTCCTGTTGGACTTCCACCACATGGCGCGGTCGGAGTGGGTCGTCGGACTCGACGCGCTGGGGGCCGTGCACTTCATCCCCGCGAGCGAGCGGAGCCGGCTGCCCGCCTCGGCGCTCGCGCAGCTCGCGCACCATGAGGTCGCCACCGGTCGCACGCCCCACAGCATCGCGGCGTCGACGGTGTACTTCTTCGAGGTGGAGCTCGTCGAACACCCCGCCGACGCGGAGGGGTTCAACGACCCGGTGTACCTGTATGGACACCTGTCCGGTCCCTGGCCGAACACGTCGCCCAAGCGCGTGCCGGGGCAGCTCACCGTGACGCGCGGGGATGTGCTCGCAGGGCTGACGCGGCAGGCCCCGTACGCCTTCGAGTACGCGCAGACGCCGGAGAGCCCCGCAGCGCCGCGTGGCTATCACGCGCTGTTGCCGGGAGACCGTCCTGAGGAGCTCGAGGAGGGCGGCGGAGCGGTGCTCGCGTGGCCCGTGGTGCCGCCGGAGCTGCAGGTGGGCAACGCCTCCAACGGGCCGATGGTGGCGCGCATCCTCCATGACGTGCTCACGCAGCTGAAGGAGGACGCGGAGGCGAACGGAGGGCCCGCGGCGCTGGCGAAGCTGGAGCTGCCGGTGCCGAGTCGGGCCATGGCCGTCGCGGAGCTGGAGCTGCGCGGCTACGAGGTGAAGGGCGACGTGGCGGTGCTGCGCCGTCAGCACCCGGGAGTGCTCACGCGCATGGCCGAGTGGCTGCGCGCGGAGAAGGTGCGGATTCCTCCCGAGGCGGGCGCGCCCGAGTTCCTGGAGCTGGCGAGCCAGGCGCTGGCGGTGCTTCCCGGCTGGCCCACGAAGACGGAGCGAGTGCTGCGCTCACAGGTCGGCGCGGGGGACCGGCTGCCCCCGGTCTCCGCGCCGGTGCCGGTGGCTCCGGTGCCCGCACGTCCCCTGCCCCCTCGGGCTCCGTCGCCGCCCGCGCGCCCGGATGAGTGGATGCGGGACTTCCTGTCCGCGCATGCCGCGCAGAAGCCCCAGGCGGCGAAGCCTCGGCTGACGAGGACCCGGCCCGTGGCGCCGCCGCCCGCTCGGGCTGGGACGCCTGCCTGGATGGAGGACTTCGGAGCTGCTTCGGCGCCGTCCGCCGCGCAAGGTTTGCGTGAGCCGGGCGAGCCCTCCGCGACGGCGAAGAAGCCCGACTGGATGACCGACTTCGAGGACTGAGCCCCCGCTTGCGCTGGACCTTCCGGCCCTTTGGAAGGTGATAGCGTTCGGCGCATCCAGCAGGGGGAACGATGGGTCACGAGAAGCCGGTCGAGCCGTTTTCGGATCTCCATGTCGAAGAGGGGAAGGTCCGCGCGGTGTTGCTGCACGACCCGACGGTGGAGGGTCTGGACGTCGCCATCTACATGGACGCGTCCGGCAGCATGGAGGACGAGTACAAGTACGAGCGCCCCAGGCGCTCCTTCCTGGAGTGGCTGCAAGACGCGCCGCTGAAGGACCCGGCCAACCAGGTGGAGCCGCAGGTCCGGTGGATGCTGGAGTACCTGGCCACGAAGGACCGCAACGGCCTCTTGCGCGTCGCGTACTGGGCGGCGGGCGCGTCGGGCAAGGACGTGGAGGTGGTGGGCGAGCTCAAGGGCGTGGACGTCCAGCAGTACCGGTTCCCGGGCGCGAAGAAGCCCGGTGGGCACACCTTCATGACGCCGGCGCTGAAGGACTACGTGCGCTATTTGCGCGAGCAGGTGCAGCACGGGGCGCGGCGCGGCTGTGCGGTCATCGTCACGGACGGCAAGCTGCATGACGCGGAGGAAGTGGAGCGCTTCTCCGCGCAGGTGGCGAAGGACATCGTCGCGGGGCGACTGCCCCGGATGAACTTCGTGCTGGTGGGCGTGGGGGACGGCGTGGACGAGGAGCAGCTCGAGCGGATTGCCCATCTGGAGTACCCGGGCGTGGGGCACCTGTGGTGCCACCGCATCGCCGAGGAGATTGGCCAGGTCGCGGAGCTGGTCGCGGTGCTGGTGGACGAGAACATGACGGTGGCCGCGGGCGGCACGGTGTACGACGACCAGGGCCGGGTGCTGAAGACGTACGAGGGCCGGTTGCCGGCGGTGCTGGAGTTCGACGTGCCGGAGGGCGCGGAGAGCTTCACGCTGGAGGTGAATGGCCAGCGCTTCACGCAGCCGTTGCCGGACGAGGACCACCACGAGGACGAGGACCACCACTGATGGCCGGGCACGAGGTGGTGGTGCGTCCGTTCTCGGACGTGCATCGGATGGGGAACAAGGTGGTGGCCACGCTGCTGCATGACCCCACGGTGGAGGGGCTGGACGTGGCCCTCTACATGGATGGCTCGGCGAGCATGGAGGACGAGTACGGTCCTCGGGGTGTGCTGGCGAAGCTGGCGCCGGTGAAGAACCTGGTCGAGCCGCAGATGCGGTGGATGCTGGAGTACCTGGCGAGCAAGGACCGCGACGGACAGGTGCGCGTGGCGTACTGGGCCACGGGGGACGGCAGCCAGCTGGAGGAGGTGGGGCTGTTGTCGGCGGTGCAGGCGAAGGACTTCCGCTTCCCGGGGCCGCGCGCCTACGGCAAGGCGACGGTGATGCTGCCGGTGCTGCGGGACTTCGTCGCGCACATGAAGCAGCAGGTGGCGAAGGGGGCGCGGCGGGGGCTGGCGGTCATCATCACGGACTCGCAGCTCTCGGACGGGGACGACGTGCGGGCGTATGCGACGCAGGTGGCGAAGGAAATTGCCGCGGGTCGCCTGCCGAGGATGAGCTTCGTCTTCGTGGGAGTGGGCGACCAGGTGGACGAGGAGCAGATGGAGGAGATCTCCCACGAGACGTACCCGGGCGTGGGCCATCTGTGGTGTCACCGCATCGCGGACCGCATGGAGGAGATGGCGGAGCTGGTGGCGGTGCTGGTGGACGAGACGATGACGGTGGCCGCGGGCGGCACGGTGTACGACGAGCAGGGCCGCACGCTGAAGTCGTACGAGGGACGGCTGCCGGCGGTGCTCGAGTTCGACGTGCCAGCGGAGTGCAAGGCGTTCACCCTGGAGGTCGCGGGACAGCGCTTCACGCAGCCGATTCCGGAGGAGCACGGGGACGAGGAGGAAGCGGCGCCCGAGCCGACGCGAGCGCCCGAGCCGGCTCCCCGGCGCAAGCACGGTGGTCATCGTCACTAGGGTTTCGAGCTTCAGGTTTCAGGATTCACGGTTCAGGAAGAACACGCCATGTCCGAGCAGAAGAAGAGCGGTGAGACAAGCGAGCACGTCCACGGTCCGGGCTGCGAGCACGACGCCGGACATGGCGACGCACCGTCCCGCGCGGTGGGCAGGCCCGCCGCGAAGCCCGTGTTCAAGTCGCTGAAGCTCGTGGGGACGAAGGACCCGGGGAAGCACGTCCACGGGCCCGGATGTACGCATGACCACGCTCCCGCCCATGAACATGGCCCTGGCTGCACTCATGACCATGGCCCTGCACAAGGAGGGCACGAGCATGGCGCAGGCTGCACGCATGACCATGGCCACCAGCATGGGGCGGTCAGCCAGCACTGCGACGGTCCGGCACACACGCACGGGAACAAGCATCAACACGGCCCGGACTGCGACCACGCGCACGGCGGGGACAACCACGCGCACGGCGACAGCCACGCACACGCGGACGGCGCCGCGTGCGACCACGACCACGGTGACGGGCATCATCACCACCACCCGAAGCCGAAGAAGATCCGCCCCCCGGGCTATCGCGCGGCGGAGGGTGGTGGCGTCGCGCTCCAGCTAGACCTAGAGGGGGCGCTGCCGGGAGAGATGAACGACCAAGGTCGCTTCCAGAAGCTGGAAGAGGCGCTGGAGGCGCATCACGGCATCCTCGATGTGCACATCCGCCGCGACCAGGGCTACGCGGAGGTCTGCCTCCACTACAATCCGAAGCTGGTGAATTCGACAGCCCTGCTCGCGACGGCACAGCGCACGAGCGCGCAGGTGGCGAAGCGGTACAAGGACCACACCTGGTTCGTGAGAGGGATGAGCTCGGCGGACTCGGCCACGACCATCGAGCACGGGCTCACCAAGGTGAAGGGTGTGCTGTCCGCGAACGTGGCGTACGCGAGCGAGCGGCTCGTCGTCGAGTACGACAGCGAAGAGGTCTCGCCGAAGGACATCGAGTCCCGGGCGAAGTCCTTGGGCTACACGCTGGAGGTGCCGAGCCACGGGCACGCGTGCTCACACCACGCGCACGGAGGTGGACTGGCGCCGCTCCTTGAGATGCCGCTGGTGGTGGCCTCGGGAGTGCTGCTGGTCGCGGGCTGGTTGCTCGGACGCTTCGCCCCTGTGCCCGAACTGGTGCCAACGGTGCTGTGGGCCCTGTCCATCCTGAGCGGCGGGTTCTTCGCCATCCGAGGCTCGGTGAAGTCGCTGCTCCAGTTGCGCATCGACATCGAGACGATGATGGTGGTGGCGGCGCTGGGAGCGGCGGTGTTGGGCTCCTGGTTCGAGGGAGCATTCCTGCTCTTCCTCTTCAGCGCGGGCCACGCATTGGAGCACAGGGCGATGGACCGGGCGCGACGCTCCATCGAGTCACTTGGAGCCCTGCGGCCCGAAGTCGCGCGAGTGCGCCGAGGCGCGGAGCTGGTCGAAGTCCCCGTGGCGCAGGTGCAGCGAGGAGACCGCGTCGTGGTGCGCCCGGGAGACCGGGTGCCACTGGACGGCATCATTCGGGAGGGAAAGAGCTCACTGGAACAGGCCGCCATCACGGGCGAGTCGATGCCAGTCGCCAAGGTGCCAGGGGACGAGGTGTTCTCGGGCACGGTGAACTGCGAGGCCCTGCTGGAGGTGGAGGTCACCCGGCTGTCCTCGGAGTCCGTGCTAGCGCGAGTGGTGGACATGGTGGCGGAGGCCGAGGCGCAGAAGGGGCCGAATCAGCGCTTCGCGCAGCGACTGGAGCGCACCGTCGCGCCGCTGGTGATGATTGGCGCGGTGGTGTTCCCGGTGGTGCTGGTGGTGCTGGGCACACCGCTGAAGGAAGCCATCCTCCGCGCGGTGTCCCTGCTGGTCGCCGCATCGCCGTGTGCATTGGCCATCTCGACCCCATCGGCGGTGCTGTCCGCGGTGGCGGCCGCGGCGCGAGGCGGTGTGCTCATCAAGGGAGGCATCTACCTGGAGCTGCTCGGCAAGGTGAACGCCATCGCGTTCGACAAGACGGGCACGCTGACAATGGGCAAGCCGAAACTGCTGAGTACGGCGCCCGTGGCCGGAGTGACGGAGGAAGAACTGCTCGGCACGGCGGCGGCGGTGGAAGCCCTCTCAGCACATCCCCTGGCGCACGCGGTGGTGGAAGCAGCGGCCTCACGAAACATCAAGCCACCGGCAGGCAGTGACATGGAGGCCATCCACGGAAAGGGCTTGCGAGCGCGGATCGACACGGATTGGGTAGACGTGGGCAGCCTCGCGCTGTTCGCGGGGGGCGCCGTGCCCGCGGAAATCCAGACATGGGTGGACCGACTGGAGGAGGCAGGCCAGACGACGATGGTGGTGCGCAAGGCGAGCCGATACCTCGGCGTGCTCGGGGTGGCGGACACGGTGCGAGCCGGAGCACGGCACGTCATTTCCACCCTCAAGCAGCAGGGCATCAGTCGCACGGTGATGCTGTCGGGAGACAACTCAAGGGTGGCGAAGTCCATCGCGGAGCAAGTGGGGCTCGACGAGGCCCGGGCACCGCTGATGCCCGCTGACAAGGTCATAGCAGTCCGTGAAATGGGGCGTACGGGCTCCGTCGCGATGGTGGGCGACGGCGTGAACGACGCGCCCGCGCTGGCAGCAGCTTCGGTGGGTGTGGCGATGGGTGGTGCAGGCTCCGACGCGGCACTGGAGACGGCGGACGTGGTGCTGATGAGCGATGACCTGTCCCGCCTGCCCTTCGCGCTGAGCCTCGCCCGTCAGGCGACCTCGGTGATGAAGCAGAACCTGGTCATCTCACTGGGTATCAGCGCGGTGCTCATCGTCGCCTCCATCTTCGGGCTGACGAGCATCAGCTCCGCGGTGGTGCTGCACGAAGGCAGCACCCTGCTCGTCGTGGCGAACGGCCTCCGGCTGCTCGCCGTTCGCCCCAAGGTCCTGGGCTCCACGCCCCTGCCCTCGATGGGAATCGAGCCAACTCACTGAAGCTAGTACCTCGACACAGAGGCCTTGAAGGGTTCAGGCGGCAGCAGCGACCGCCGCCTGAGCCTGGGGATACGCCCGCCCAAGCTTGGCGCGGGCGCTCTCGACAGTGAAGCGCCAGCGGATGCGAGCACCCTCCTTGTTTCGCGTCCGCGTCCAGCGAGCCACCTCCCGCTTGAGAGCAGCTTTATCGGGAATGCGTCTGTCGAGACATTGGCGGTTGAGCACGCCGATTTCGATTTCCACCATGTTCAGCCAGCTGGCGTGCTTGGGGACGAAGTGGAACTCCAGCCGCTTCAGAATCCTGCGGGCCTCCTGGGGCGGGAAGGCTTCGTAGAGAGCGCCCGGGCTGTGCGTGGAGAGGTTGTCGAGCACCACTCGGATGGTGTCTGCCTGGGGGTAGTGCACGTCCACCAGCTCGCGCATGCGCGCAGCGAAGTCCTTGGCGGCTCGGTGGTCGGTGACCTCGACGTGGCGCCAGGGGCGGTGCGCATCCAGAAAGACGAAGAGGTTGGCGGTGCCGTTGCGCTGGTACTCGTAATCGTAGCGGCATGACTTGCCACGCTCGGCGGGCAGTGGCGCGCGCACTTCGCCAATGAGCTGGGTGGGCGTCTCGTCGAAAACCAACGTCTGGGCCCCTGACGCCCAGCCGCAGGCGCCCCAGCGGGTGCCGCACCAGAGGGGCCGCCCTCGGACGCGCTACTTCGATGCCAACGGGCAGCGCCCAGTGCTCATCGCTCAACTGGCGGCGCAACTGCCTCGGTCCGCATTCCACCGCGTGCAGTGGCGGCAGGGCAGCCGGGGCGTGCAGTCGTCGCGATTCGCCGCGCTGCGCGTACGCACCGCGGAGCGACATATGGAGCGGGCAGCGCCCAGCGAGGAAGTCTGGTTGCTGGTGGAGTGGCCGCGAGGGGAGGCAGGCCCGACGAAGTACTACCTCTCCTCGCTGCCGGAGGACACCCTGCTGAAGGAGTTGGTGCGCATGGCCAGGCTGCGCTGGCGGGTGGAGCGCGACTACCAGGAGATGAAGGGCGAGGTCGGCCTGGACCACTTCGAGGGCAGAAGCTGGCGAGGCTTCCATCACCACGCCACGCTCTGCATGGTGGCCCATGGCTTCCTCGCTCTGCGTCGGGCGCTTTCCCCGCGGAGGAAGCTGCGATGGACACTGCCCCAGGTGCGGCGGCAACTCCAACTCTTGCTGCTGCGCCGCATCGGCCACTGTCCTCTATGCTTGCGCCCGCTCCGCGCTCGCGCGGCTCCGCGTGGGCCGTCGCGCATGTGACCGGGTAGCACTAGAGACAGCATCAGAAGAAATCCAGCGCTTTTCCAACAAACCTCAACCTTCTCGACGACCTAAATGGCCACGTGAGGTATGACAGCAGCGTCTCCGATGCTCACGCTGCGCGGAATCGCATCAGTCTATTCAGAACACTCGTAAAAACTACCTTCCTACGCAAACACTCATTACCACAATACGACTCATCAGTGCCCCATCAAATCACCAACAACAAACACGCCCCAAAACCAACAGACAAACGAAACAGGATGCGCGACCCCTGAACCACAAGCACACGAATCACCACATCCTGTCTCATTCACCACCTCACGCACTCCCCCCCCCAGATTCACGCGCCTGGATATTCGACTGAAATTCCCACAAACCTCAGGGTAAGACCCTCAGGAAGCGTCGAAAAAACCAGCACATTCGCCCCCGCATCCCCTTCATCGCGAAGGAGCACCCTCCTGTTGGCCACCAGCGTCATACCACTTATAAAACTACAATCGCGGAGATAGACATGCGCCCTCACATCATGAACAGACTCTCCAGTAAGGAGAAGATGAGCATAACCATGAACAATTCGATACTCAGAGAGATAAACATTAACAACCCCAACTTCCTCCAACTGTCGCCCTATTCTGCACAAATCCACCGTCATTTCATCCCCTCAAGAATAGCACTCCGATCGAGACCGGTCACCTTGCGCCCGTGAAGATAAAACTCCGCCCTATCAAAAAACGTCTGATTCAAGAGGACATGCGATATCTCAACCTCCGTAATAGCCTTATACCGCTCCCGAAGCACCGCGGACAACCCGCGCTCAACATCTTCCTTTCGCGGCAATTTCCCCTTCATGCCCCCCACAGGAAACTGCTCAAGCCCACTGAGATTCACTTTGATATCTCTTTTCTCGAATTGAGAAACCATTCGCTGAACAATCTCCCCTTCAGGAGGCAGCGCCCCCGGATACTCATCCCAGTAAGTCGTCGCCCCCACTTTATCAGCAAATCGGCCAACTAGACCTGGATTATGGTTGAGCGACTTCGAAAGTCCCACAGCAATCGGTTTGGGCTTCGACGTAAGTGGCGTCAATAAGGCAGAGCCACCGGCTAGCATTCCCTCCAGGGCCTTCCCTTTAACGTACTCCTCTCCGGCAGACAGAGCAAACTGAGCCTCAAGTTCAGCTGCCTCCCCCATTGCGCTCGCAAACCTATCTCCAATGCGAGAGGCCTGCTTTGAGGCAATGGCGTCAGTGACAGCAAACCCAGCAGTCTCACCAGCGCTCTGTTTGAAAGATTCAACGACTTCTTCCACCTGGCTTCCAGCAGACCTTAGCTTTCGGACAATTGGCAGCCCAGACAAGTACTTACTCGTCCGACTTCCAGCATTTCCAAGAGCACGCCGCGCCTGTTCAACACGCCACTCCGTCGCACTGGTGTTGCACGCAAGCCAAAAACAAACCGTAGATTCTAGCTGCCCACGATCTTGAACAAGTTCCTGCAGTTTCGATGAAGCAGAAGCCCCTCTGTACACCTGAGAACTCTCGTGCAGCATATCTACGAGTTGCTCATCGCTAAGCTGCGCAAGTTCGGCACTGTAGAACTGCCCTTGGGCTTGCTTACCGAAGTCCGTCAACGACGTCGCCTCATGCCCATTCAGGTCAACGTAGCCCAAAGGGTTTGCACGGGCGTACACGTGCCGGTGCAGACTCGGAGCATCGCCCACATCACCCTCAAAACTATCTCGACTAATGAACCGCCCCACCTTGCCGTTGTAGTACCGGGCCCGGGCATAGGTAAGCCCCGTCTCCACGTCGTACTGATGTCCCGTGAAGCCAAGTTTGAACTCACCGGCCGTGGGCGTCGAATCCCCCCGGTAATTACCCCACGCGTCGTACCGTCGGACCTCCGTAACGAAGCCGCCCGTTCTGGCAGAGATGCCATCTGTCACACTACCCAAAACATCTGAGAGCAAGAAAGTCGGGATCCCATTCGGAGCATCACTGTCTTTGACCGCCAGCGGTCCCTTTGCATAGTGATAACGGCGCTGTGGCGCCCACGGACTCTGGCTTCCATCCATCTCCTGCAACACGAATCCATCATCCAGGACGTATGCGACGTTCTCGGAAGCCGTCTTCCGCCGGATACGCTGAAGGTCCGTGTCGTAGTCGTATCGCCCGAGTTCCACCCCGTTGTCGAACACCGCCGTCAACGTGTTCCGGACGTCCCACGCGAAGGTGCGCTCATTGTCCGGAATCTGCCCCTCAGCGGGACGCGTTGTCATTTTCGCCAGGTTGCCCGCCAGGTCGTACTCGTGCAGGACATCCAGCGCGGAGTTCTTCAAGTCCACGGACCAGCGTGGCCAGTCGACCCGATTGAACGTTGTGGCTACATCCCGAGTCAGCGCCGATTCCGGCACCGACTCGAATGCCTCGGGCCCGAGTCCGAGGCTCGCCACTGCTGACGTCGGAGCCTCGCGCTCGCCCGTGCGGTTTCCCACGAAATCCAACTGATAGAGCGTGGTCTTCCCGTCAGGCCCTGCAATCCCCGTGAGGCGGTTCAAGACGTCATAGCCATATGACGTCACTTCGACAGGGCCGCTCGTGTTCGTTTGAAGCGACTGGCGCGACTCGGCCTGTGTAAGGCGGTTCCCATTCGCGTCATACGTATACGCATAGTGACTGATCGTTCCCGACGAGCAGCTCCCGCTACCAAAGCCACGCACCACCGACATCTGGGTGAGACGCCCAGCCACGTCATAGCAGCGGTGCTCTGTCACACCACTGGACCACTCAGTCCTCTTCAACAGTGAGTCGGGCCAGTAGTAGTAGTACACACCTCCGCTCGAAGGCAGCCCCGCGCTCTTCAACCGCCCCAGCGCATCGTACCCGTACACTGTCGCGACTCCATCCGGGTCCACCACACGTGTGCGGTGCCCCATGGCGTCGTACTCATACGCAATCTGCTTCCCGTCGAACTGGCGCAGTCGTGTCTTGACCCGGTCGAGCGCATCGAACGTAAACGTCGTCACTTCACTGACGTCGCCATTCGAGGTCTTCTTGAGCTGATTCACCTGCGTCGTATTGCCTTCGCCGTCGTACAGGAAGTTCTCGGCCTCCAACGAGGGTAGTTCCCGAGGCAACGTATGCTGCGAGTAGGCCTTTTCTGTCAGCCGATTCAGCAACCCATGCGTGTAGACTGTCCGCTGCCCCTTAGGGTCAACCGTTGACGCCAGGTTCCCGTTCGCATCGTACGTGTACCGCCAGGTGAGGGTTCCCACATTGCTGAAGGGCGCGGCTCCGGCCTCGAACAGAGGGATGACGTTCTGACGACCTCCCGTGATGGGCCTGTGGAGGTCGAGATGCTGATGCTCTGCCGTACGGAGATTCCGCGCATCATACTCGTAGGTCGTGAGATGCCCGTTGGCATCTTGCTTCGCTATGAGATTTCGCGCGGGATCATACATGAAAATATGGACAAGCGAGTTCTCGTCGTAGACCGTCAGCCTCTTTCCGAACTCGTCGCTCGAGAAAAGAGCAGACGGCACGCTCGATCGGCATTCCTCGAACAGCGAGTCAATACTCATGCCTGCTGCGCCACCATGAGGCAGCGTGGGCTGAGCATTAGGCTTCACCTCGCATTCCAGGTTGCCCATCCCATCGAAGGTACGGATGGTGACTTCGTTGAGCGCATTCTCCTCACGAACCCGACGACCCAGGTCATCGTAGGAGTAACGCATATCGAAGGCGAACCCGATCACACGTGGGCCCTTCTTCTCAATCAACTGCCCAGCAGCGTCATACTGGAATGTCGACGTCGCCGAATCCGCAGTCCCCGCGCCTGTCGTCTCAGCGAGCACACGCCCCGCGCCGTCATGGAGGCGCTCCGTCGCGTATCCGTTCGCATCCACGGAGCGCACGACATTGCTCCCCGCGTCATAGTTCCAGGACTCCTCGGCAACCGCGTCCCCTTGCCCTCGGACCACGCGAACCTTGCGACCAAGGCCATCGGAATGACTCACCGTGGGCACGTTCCGACGATTCACATACGTCTGCTTGCGCTCCGCGTCGCTGTAGCTCCAGGACTGGCTGTAGGCCGCAGACTGTCCGACGGACTCGTGATCGGTTTGGCTCACCAATCGCCCCACAGCATCGTACGAGAACCGCGTCACCTGCCCCTTCGCGTCCTTCTCCTGTCGCTTGTAGAGCGCGTCGAAGCGCGTCTCCCAGGCGTACCCTCCCGCGTCGATTCGGCGAACCTCTCGCTTGAGTCCATCCCGGTGAAGCACGGTCAGATTGTTCCGCGCATCCAACACCTCCTCTTGGACAAGACCGTCGAGCCCTGGGACATCCTGGTAGGCCCGCTGACTCCAAGTGAGCCAAATGCTCTGTTTGGAGAACTTCTCCTTGATCTCCTCGGTCCGCACACGTCCCAGAGCATCAAAGTTGAAGCGCCGCTCCAGACCGCGCGGGTCCGACGAGCCAATGATGTTTCCTTCGCCGTCGAAGGTCTGGGACTCCGACACATCCATCGGGCGAAGCACCATCGTCCGACGCCCCAGGGCATCATGAACCGTCTCTGTACGGCGCCCGAGCGCGTCGACCTGCGCCACCACACGCCCGTAGGAGTCGTACTCCACCGTGCTCGTCAGATTGAGCGCGGGCCCAATCCCAGTCACGTCAGGCTGGCGAGACAACGGACCGCCGCTCGCGTCCTCCACCGTCTGGATGACTCGGCCCAATCCATCGAAGTACCTGGCCTGAAGGAAGCCTCGAGCATTGCGCGTCCACTCGACATGCGCGCCGTCGTCGTGGACCGTCTGGGTCGTGTAGACGTGCTGGCCCGACTCCTTCGCCACCGTCTCCACCGTCGAGAGCACGCGGCCCAGACCATCATACGTCGCGCTTCGCATGCGGTGCTGGACGCCACCGGCCTCCCACCGCACCTCCGTCACATTGCCCCGCCCGTCATGGCGCCTGCGCTCCACGCGCCCGGCCGCATCCGTCAGGACCGTCGCACGCCCCAACAGGTCGTATTCGACCGTGCTCGCGTGCCCGTTCCCATCCACCTGCCGAACCCGCTGGCCCTTCAGGTCATACGCGGACGTCAGCGTGTAACGCACCGCCCCCGAGGACTCCGCCGCCCCCGGCACCTCGGGCGTCTTCTCCTCGATGACGCGATAGAGCGAATCCAGCAGGTACGTCCGGTCATGGCCAGACAGGTCCGACTCCCACACCTTGTTGCCCACGGCGTCGTAAGCGAACCGAGCCACCGTCCGCGTACGCCCCACCTCGTCGGCACTCCCTCGATTGGCGAGAAATCGAGGCTCATCCTCGACCGACACCCTGACCCTCACCGGACGGTCAGCGAAGTCGTACTCCGTGGACGTCTGGACACCTCGTCTGTCCGTCACCGACGTGCGATTTCCCGCCTCGTCGTAGGCGAACCAGGTCTCCAGTGGAGCCGTCAGCCCACCACCGGACTCCCGCGTGACCACCCGTCGACCTGCCGCATCCAGATCGTGCGTCCGGACAAAGTCTTCTCCAATCTCCTCCCGCCAGAGCACGCCCCCCGGAGTGAACGACATCGCGCGAACCGTCCCCGGTCCCTGGGTGTTGAGCTGCTCCTCCCGCACCACGCGGTCAAGCCCATCCCATTCCTGGGTCCGATGGCGCCCCAGTCCGTCCCACTCCGCCAGCAAGCGACCCCGGGCGTCGTGCGAATAGTCCACCGACACCGTGGAGGCGCCATTCACCTGGAGCGTCTTCGACTGCACCTGCCCATAGACGTCGTAGGCGGTTGCGCGCTCCACGTGTCCATCCGCGCCAACCGATTCGACCCAGTCACCCGTGAGCGCGCGTGTCGGACACGACGCGTTCTCGACACCGCAATACCTCCACCGCAACACCACATCCTGAGGAGACTCCGACAGCGAGGACACCGCGTCCGCACACGTCCCTACGGAGGACAGGACCTGACGCGAAACCCGATTCACATAGCGACGCGTCTCCAGGATTCGCCCCGTGCCGAACGGCAGGAGGTCCTCGGGTGCATCCCCTGTGGAGTCGACGCGAGACACCGTCGCATACCCCTCTGGATCCACATGACAGACGAGCACATTGAAGCTCGCGTCATAGCCCCACTTCTCCACCACTTCGGAGACCACCTGCCCCTGGGCATCCTTCACGCCCGCCGTGGCCGCCACACCGGCAGAAGACGCGAGAGCGCTCCCCTCGATACGACGGGCAATCAGGTTGCCCTTCTCGTCATAGGCAAAGCGTGTCACCCGCCCCCGAGCGTCTTGCTCCACTTCTCGCGTCCGATGCTGGCGGTCCCACAGCGAAGCCGTCGTTGCCACCACTCCGTCGGACACCGGCCGCTCCAGCTCCGCGACACCACCCGTGGCAATCATCCGATATCGCGTCGCGGGTACCTCCGGTCGAGGCCCCTTCACCTCCGTGGAGAAGGTGGTGAGCGACTGCCCCAGCACGGTCCGCGATTCGGGCACGATGCTGTACGTGAACAGGGTCGTGGCCTCCTGCGGCGGCTGCGTTGAGAGCGTCTCCTGCACGGCCCTCACCCGCGTGTCCTTGTTCGTCAGGAACAGGTAGTCGCTCTCACCCGCCATCGGGGCGCTGCCATCATGGTAGGTGTAGCGAACCACCTGACCATCCGGCCCCGTGTATTGAGACATCCGCGTCCGCCCCAGCTCGGCAACGCCGTTCTCGTAGGCATATGACTCCACCCTGGCCGGCGTGCCCCCCCCCGCAGCCCACGTCGTAGCGCGCCACCCCGATCAGCCGCTGCTGGTCGTCGTATTCGTACTGGACACAGACATCCAACGAGGTCAGCGCAGTGGCATCCACGCTGGTCGCGTGATGCAACTGTACGCGATGGAGCTGAATGCGGCCCGACTGCCGCTGATGGCTCAATTGGAGCAAGCGGCCACTCGACTCGTCGTAGATGCGAGTCAGCGCCCTGTCCACGGAAGCATCGCCGTAGCGCAACGAGACCTTGTGTCCCGTCGGAGCGACGATGGACGTCAGCCGGTACCTGGCCGGGAACACCGAGGTGTCGAAGTAGCCATGCCGATACTCCACGCCCGTCTTCGAGCGGAAGATGAACTCACGGCCAGCCCCCATCCCCTCGACACGCAAGGTTCCGTGGAAGCCGCGCTGAGGCACACATCCCACGCCCTCCCCCGTGCAGTTGAACGTTTGACCGCTGCCTTCACCGCCCACGACCACGTAGCGGAATCCGCCCCCCACGGGCAGCACGGCGCCCTCGTAGCCGTGAGACCAGCCCGGCCCCAGCAGCCCCTCCTCGGCCACACCCGAGGAGTACGTTCGCGTCCACGCCAGCCCGACACCTCGGCTCGGAGACTCGACGTCCGTGGCCTGCCGCACCAGGTGCCCATCCACGACACTGACACCCTTGACGAAGGTATGGGAGACGGGAAGCTTGCCCATGCTCCCCACGAGCGTCGTCAGCGGCACGGCTTTGTGGAGGGGGTCCTGAGTGGGGTTCTCCGGAACCAGTGTGACATCCACGTCCTCGGTCCCCACCGAGCCCGGAGGCACATCCACCCATGCGAAGCCATCGAGCCCCTGGGTCACAGAACCGCTCAGGGGAATCACCTCGGTGATGCCCGAGAAATTCGTGCGCACCCTCGCCGAGGCCAGTTCCGTCCCCATCCGAGAAACCACGAGGCGCCCATCGATGTAGACCTTCACCCCCATCTTCGCGGGGAAAGCCATGGGGGACTGTGCATCCTCATCGGGAGGCTGACCCGGCGCGGGCTTCTGGGCCGAGACGAAATCCCAGGCGGGCAACATCCATTTCGCCGCCAGCGGAAGGCCCGCGACAATGAGGTCGGAGTCGGGCCGATGGACTTCGACCTCCTCGCTGGACTGCAGGACCTTCACGGGTTGAACTCCGACGTAGTCCTTCGCGAAGACCTCGAAGCGAACCCGTCCACCTTGAGTTCCGGTCAAGATTGGAAGAATGAACTGAAAATTGCTCGCCTCGGGCAGCACGATGTCGTTGTCGGCATCTCGCTCATAACTCCCGACAGCCAGCACAGCGTCTCCAGCAGCATGAGGCTGCACCGAAACTCGGACATAGACTCGGTCGGAGGTGCGATTCACCACCAATGCCCCCAAACCCGAGTCAGAGGTCAGCGACAGTCCACCCGTCGGAACAACCTGGCCGCCAGGAAGAACCCGACGCGACGCAAGAGAGGGAGTCGTGGACGAGTTGACGCCATAGAGCGGACGGTTGCAGCACACCTGCTCAATCTGATTGTTGGCACGACGCTCGTAGACAAACCCATACGAGATGACCCGCTGCCAGCCATCAGGCAGCAGGTATCGCTGACGAAAGACCACCGTCTTGTCGTCATCCAATGGATCCGAACCGACCTGACTCGGGGGCACGTCAACCGATGCCACCTGGACACTTCCCAGTTCGTCCAAGGTCTGGATGCGAACCATGACACCGAGCAGGTCGGGCTCATTGCCGGTCACAGGGACCCAGTCCGGAGTGTTCAGCGGCCTCCGCAGGATCTGGCTGACCATCTTCAGAGGAGAAGTCGTTTCGTAGGCTCCGTTGAAGTGGTGGTTGCTCGTGACCCGGTATGTATACGTCGCAGTGCTATTGACGTTGATCGAGATGGTCTTGCTGAGGGTGCCCACGGCCGCGGTGACGTAGTAGAACCCGCGGGTGGGCCCTGGGATGTAGCCGGGCCCCGCCAAACCATCGATGTCTGCCCAGTCATCCATCGCCATGAGTTGCAGCGGGCTGGTGGTATCCAGCACCTGGGGACTCATCACCCCCTGAAACCGGAAGAAGCGCCCCGTCGTCATCGATTGGGTCCAGGACACCTTCTGATTCGTGCAGGGATTTCCGTAGCGATCGAGGATGCGCGCGAAGAGCGGCGTCCAAAGCTGAATCGCGGTTTCATGCAGGTCATTGAGGTTCGCCAGGCGATCGATGACCGCCGGAACGTCGGGCCGACCGACATGACCGAAGGGGGTTGACAGAGCGAAGGTCTCGGTGCCGTTCGTGGTCTCCGCCGTCACCAGGGTGTACCCAAGCCGCTGCATGTGGGGCGTACCCTGTCGACGAAAGGAGTACCGGGCGATGTTCGTATCCGGGAGGACCCGGACCGATGCCAGGCCGTTCTCATCGGTGAGGACCGTGAGTTGCGTGGCAGGGGTCGTTCCCCCCGACACCGAGAGGAACCCTGGCACCGAAGGAGCGCCCCCCTTGAACGTCACCGGAGCCCCCAACACCGGCTCTCCGTTGGCGGTCGTCACGCGCACAGTGACGGGCTGCGGAAGTGGCTGACCGACAACACCTTCCTGAAAGTCGGTGGCGGAGAGCTTCTCGATGCGAGCGACCTGGCTCACATCATCGACAGTGAGTTGGGTCTCCCAGGCCAAGGACTTCGACCTCAACTCAAGAACTCCATCATGCGGATCTCCGTCCCGCAGCAGGAGCCATGCACGTGCGTAGCCGCCTTGCATGCGCTTCTCGAGGTCGTGGAGCCGCCGCTCGATCGACGCTTGAACGTCCGCGCGATAGGCACGCGTGGCCGCATCTCCGTCGCGCTTGGAATGGAGCTGCTGCAGGACCTCCTGCAACACTTCGCGCGACTTCTCGAGCGCACTCCTCTCGGAGTCCGACGGCCATGGAGAGTGCCAGAATCGCGTCCACCAAGGAGCCCGTTCGCCAAGGGCGTCATGGGACCTGGTCAATGCTTCGGAGAGTTCGGATTGAGCAACGTCTCGCTGCGACTCCCATACCGCACGAGCATCTTCATAGGCTCGCGTCCCGTCTTCCCCCAACTCCCTCGCTTCGGACCGCAGAAGCGGACTGGAAAGCTCGAACGGCGCGTCCTCTGCGACCGGCGGATAGGTCTTCACCCACGTCGGAGCCCTCTGCTCGGCGCGTGCGGTCATTCCCCCAAGGAGCACCAACGCTACAAGTACCCAGAGACCCGACATCATCGAGCCCCCCTGCCTATCTCTCGGTCCCAATGTCCACCCCAATCACTGACGTCTATATTTCACACACCAGGTCCAGGCGGGCCATTCCGCACACACACCGATAGAGGCCCTGTCCTGGGTCATCAATTCGCGAAGGCGCAGAGAAGTGCGGAGCACTCCCAAGCTGACGACCCCCTTGCAATTGGCTTTCCAGGGAAGCAGAGGCATGTCGCCTCCAATCCCACACACAAGATAGGGGTCTTGCCCCTTGCTGCCGAGAGGCCCGGTCCAGCTCCGCACGCGCTCAATCGCCAGAGTGAGCAGCCACCGAATCGGTGTCCCGCAGCATGGACAGCCGTCTACCGCGAGAGACTTCGAACCAAGGCTCCTGGACGGATGGGGCCTCCCGCCTCATCCACCCAGGGGTGGGGGCGCATACAGTTCGATGCTCATGGTGGACGGGATTCATAGGCCCCTACGAGGGACCCTCATCCTTCCCACTCAGGACTGCAGGGCCTGGAGGATGGCCTCCCGCGAGCAGTGCGCATCACAGAGCTCTCGAAACGCAGCCGGGTCGGGAACCGCGTGGACGTAGACCTCCTCGGCAACGGGACTGAGGGTGTTGTACTGGGCGGAGAGAATCGTCGGCTCCACATCCGTGAGCAGGTCGGTCCCTCGCTCGAAGACTCGGATCTGGGGAGCATGACGGAAGCGGGCTTCCACGGTGGCATTGGGGAATACCACCCGGGTGTGATTCCCCTGGCCGCCCCACAGGCTCACAGTGGGTCACCTCCGCGGACCTTGGACGCGGGGACTTCACGGGGGATACCTGCATGCAACCTGTCGTCTGGGTCCTGGCACTCTCGAGCCTGCTGTCCCTGGGGCTCCTGGTTCGCACCGCGCTGCGCCTGCGTGCCCTCCAGGCGCGCTTCAAGCCCATTCTCGACGTGGAGGCCGAGCGCCAGCGGATCCTCTCCGCGCTGGAGCGCACCCAGGCCGAGTCCGAGCACATGCTCGCCACCGAGCGGACCCGCGTGGCGGCGGAGCTGGCCCGGGAGCGAGAGCTCGCGGACACCGCCATCCGTGACGCCAGGGAGGAGGTGGAGCGCATCAACTCCTCCACGAACCACGCCATCCGGCTGGAACGCACGCGCCTCGATGCCGAGGCCACCCAGGTCCGCGAGGAGAAGGCCCGCCTGGAGGCCCTCATCGTCAACCTACGGGCCGAGCTGCAACCGCTCGAGGAAGAAGCCGTCCTGCGCTCCTACGGCCTCTACAAGCCCATCTACAACCTCTCCTCCTCGGAGAAGTACGAGCAGCGCCTCGACCGCCTCCGCGAGGAACAGAAAGCCCTGCTCAAGAACAAGCAGGCCGCGTCCTGTCGCATCCAATGGGAGGTCAATGGCAGCAAGGCCGAAGGCAAGAAACAGACGGACCGCACCCTCAGGCTCATCCTGCGAGCCTTCAACGGCGAGGCCGACGCCTGTGTCGCCAAGGTCACCTACAAGAACATCAAGGCCATGGAGGCCCGCATCCAGAAGTCCGCCGAGGCCATCAACGCCCTCACCGAGATTCAGCAGTGCTCCATCGCCGAGCCCTACGTGAAGCTGAAGCTCGCGGAGCTCCGCCTCGCCCACGAGTACGAGGAGAAGCGCCAGGAGGAGAAGGAGGAGCAGCGCCGCATCCGAGAGCAGATGCGAGAGGAGGAGGCCGCCCAGCGCGAGCTGGAGCGCGCCAAGTTGGAGGCCGAACGCGAGGCCCAGCGCGACGAAGAGGCCCTGCGCAAGGCCCGCGAGGAGCTGGATAAGAGCCAGGGCTCGGCGCAAGCGAAGCTCCTGGAGCGCATCGCCGAGCTGGAGCGGCGCGTCGTCGAGGACCAGGAGCGCCAGCGCGCCATCTCCCAGGCCCAGCTCACCCGCACCGGCCACGTCTACGTCATCTCCAACATCGGCTCCTTCGGCGAAAACATCTACAAGGTCGGCATGACTCGACGGCTCGTCCCCCAGGACCGCATCGACGAGCTCGGCGACGCCTCCGTCCCCTTCGAGTTCGACGTCCACGCCATCATCCGCACCGCGGACGCGCCGTCGCTCGAAGCCGCCCTGCACAAGACCTTCGCCCAACGCCGCGTCAACCGCGTCAACGAGCGCAAGGAGTTCTTCCGCGCCACCCTCGACGAAATCGCCCAGGCCGTGCGCAAGCACCACGGCGACTTCGAGCTGACCCGCATCGCCGAGGCCGCCGAGTACCGCAAGTCACTCGCCATGAACGAAGAGGAGCGCAGCGGTGAAGCCACCGTCATCGCCCTCCCCGAACGCTCCGTCGCCTGACGCCCGACACGCGGGTTCCAGTCCCCCAGGAACACTCCGTCCACCACAGCCGCCACACAGCCCGCAGTCGCGACGCAGTGCGTCCTCCACGGTGACGCGCGTCATTCCCCCGTGCATGCCTGCTCGGTGTCCCGACAACCCTGTTCTCCTTGGCACGCCAAGAAGTCACGCGCCTCACAGGGAACCGCGACGTCACGGTGGGACGGAAGTGGAAACGTGGCATGTTGCGCCCGCGATGGCTGTCAGCGTCTTCGACCTCTTCAAGATTGGTATCGGTCCCTCGAGCTCCCACACGGTGGGGCCCATGCGCGCCGCGCGCTCGTTCGTCGTGCGCCTGGCGGAAGGGGGGCATCTGGAAAAACTCACCCGCCTGAAGGTCGAGCTGTTCGGCTCGCTCGGCGCCACCGGCAAGGGCCACGGCAGCGACAAGGCCGTGGTGCTCGGCCTGCGCGGCGACACCCCCGAGGCCGTCGACGTCGAGGGCATCCCCGCCATCGTCGCCCGCTGGCGCACCGAGGGCCGCATCAGCGTGCTCGGCCAGCGCGACATCACCTTCCGCGACGGCGAACACCTGGTCATGCACCGCCGCCGCACCCTGCCCTTCCACCCCAACGGCATGCGCTTCTCCGCGTTCGGCGCCGACGGCGTAGAGCTGGCCTCGCGCGTCTACTACTCCGTCGGCGGCGGCTTCGTCGTCGACGAGACCGCCACCTCCGGACAGGCCCCCCTCCGCCCGGACGCCACCCCGCTGCCCTTTCCCTTCCAGTCCGCCGCCACCCTGCTGGAGCTGTGCGAGCGCGAGCGCATGCCCATCAGCGCCCTCATGATGGCCAACGAGAAGACCTGGCGCTCCGAGGCGGACATCCGCTCGGGCCTCCTGCGCATCTGGGAGGTCATGCAGGCCTGCGTGCGCCGCGGCTGCGCGTCCACCGGCATCCTCCCCGGAGGACTCAAGGTCGAGCGCCGCGCGGGCTCCATGTACCAGCGCCTGCTCAGCCGCCCCGAGGCCGGCCTCACCAACCCGCTCACCGTGCTCGACTGGGTCAACCTCTACGCGCTCGCCGTCAACGAGGAGAACGCCGCCGGAGGCCGCGTCGTCACCGCCCCCACCAACGGCGCCGCCGGCATCATCCCCGCCGTGCTCCACTACTACTGGCGCTTCTCCCCCGGCGCGAACGAGGACGGCGTCGTGCGCTTCCTCCTCACCGCTGGCGCAATCGGCGTGCTCTACAAGGAGAACGCCTCCATCAGCGGCGCCGAGGTCGGCTGCCAGGGCGAGGTCGGCAGCGCCTGCTCCATGGCCGCCGGCGCCCTCACCGAGGTGCTCGGCGGCACCCCGCTCCAGGTCGAGAACGCCGCGGAAATCGCCATGGAGCACAACCTGGGCCTCACGTGCGACCCCATCGGCGGGCTCGTCCAGGTGCCCTGCATCGAGCGCAACGCCATGGCCTCCGTGAAGGCCATCAACGCCGCGCGCATGGCCCTCTCCGGCGACGGCCGCCACTTCGTCAGCCTGGACAAGGTCATCAAGACCATGCGCGACACCGGCCGCGACATGAAGGACAAGTACAAGGAGACCGCCCGCGGCGGCCTCGCCGTCAACGTGCTCGAGGTGGCCAACCTCAGCGTCGGCCTCCCCGAGTGCTGATCCACGCCCCCTGGTGAGGCCGAACATCGGCCTGATGTCTGCCGTCACCAGGGCGTGAGCCGCCCGCGCTCGCGCCTCCCAGCAACATCCAGGGTTTGCCCGCCGCCCTCCTCCCCGGAGGCGCTGGCACACGCGCTGCTATGGCCTCCCGGGTCGCCACACTCCTTCCCCCGAGGCCTCCGCCATGAGCATCGCGCCCCTGCAGAAGACCGCCGTGTCCGCCCCCCAGACCTCCGCGCTGCGCGGCGCGGAGACTGGCGGCTGCATCCGCCCCACCACGCCCCAGCGGTGCGGCACGGGCGGCCCCGGGCTCCAGCAGGACGGCTTCGACCTGGGCTCCCCCAACAAGGCCCACCTGGGCAAGCTGCTCGAGAGCACCCTCTCGGTGATGAACACGCTGGTCCAGGTCGTCTCCCAGCTGTCCGCCCAGGGCGGCGCGCAGGGACTCCAGGGGGGGCTGCAAGGCACCAAGCCCGGCACGTCCCCGTTCGACACCAGCGGCTTCTCCGCCGCGCCCGCGTCGAGCGGCCGTCCCCCGCTGGACCTCAACCCCACGCCGACGGGCGCCCCGGTCCTCCCACCTCCGCCTCCCAGCATCGGCGACGCCTCCACGCCGCCCTCCAGCTTCGGCACCTCCCCGCTGACGCCGCCCACCAGCACGGATTCGGTGCCCACCGAGGGCTCGGGCAAGCTCGGCGGCAACCTGCCCCCGGGCCTGGAGAAGTTCCGGAGCGCCATCGAGTCCGCCGCCGCCAAGACGGGCGTGCCCGCGGAGATGCTCGCCGCGCAGATCTGGCAAGAGTCGCGCGGTGACCTCGCCGCCGTCACCACCAACGGTGGCAACGGGCTGACGGACACCGGCCTGATGCAGGTCAACCCCAACACGTTCAAGGAGCTGCAGGCGAAGCACCCGGAGCTGGCCGGCAAGGACCTGTCCGACCCCGCCACCAACATCCTCGCGGGCGCCTGCTACATGAAGGACATGAAGGAGCAGTTCGGCGGCTGGGACCTGGCGCTGCGCGCCTACAACTCCGGCCCCAACGGCGTGGACAAGAGCAACCCGGATGCAATCCCCGCCGGCACCGGTGACGCCACCTACGTGCGCAAGGTGAAGGACTTCATGAACATCCTCTCCACCGGCGAGGGCTCGCTGCCGGCCTGATTCCACGCGGCTCCCCGAGCGACCCGAGACACACGGGTCGCTCGTCACCAGGTCGAGACACGGCTCGGGGCCGCTCGTTCTACAGCAAGCGTCTGACATGCCCTGAGACACCCACCTGGAGCACCCCGCACCTCCATTGTCCGACGTGGTTTCCCATCTCAGCGCGCGCTCGATACAGACGAAAAATCGCGCGAGATGGCAATGAATCGCGAACGTTCAGTCAGCGACTTCGATTGGAAATGAGCACGATGTCTGGGTTAGACATGGCGCCGCCGTGCCTGCCTTGCCCTGTCGTGCCATCCCCCCAAGGAGAAGTCCGAATGACACCCCCGAAGTCACGACCCGCGCGGGTCGCGAGCGTGCCGCGTGTCCCCACGCTGGCGCTCCTGGCCGCGGTGCTGCTCGTGCTGCCCGCCGCCGCCCGAGCCCAGCCGACCTTCACCCTGTTCACGCCCGGCTCCACCCCCGCCGTCGCGTCCGTCACCAATGACTTCTCCGCCGTGGAGCTCGGCGTGAAGTTCCGCTCGGATGTCGAGGGAGACATCCTGGGCATCCGCTTCTTCAAGGGCACCACCAACACCGGCACCCACGTGGGCAGCCTGTGGAGCGCCACCGGTCAGCGCCTGGCCTTCGCCACCTTCACCAGCGAGACGGCCACCGGCTGGCAGCAGGTCCTCTTCTCCACGCCGGTGCGCATCAGCGCCAACACGACGTACGTGGCCTCGTACCACGCGCCCAACGGCGCCTACGCGTTCAACAACGGCGGCCTGGCCGCGGGCCACGACGCGCCCCCGCTGCACGCGCTCGCGGGCCCCAGCAACGGCGGCAACGGCGTGTTCACCTACGGCGCCGCGGGCTCCTTCCCCGCCACCGCCTTCGGCAACTCCAACTACTGGGTGGACGTGGTCTTCCGCCCGGCCGAGCCCGTCACCCTGTGGCCCTCCAACCCCACGCCTCCCGTCGCCTCCGTCACCAATGACTCCGCCGCGGTGGAGCTGGGCGTGAAGTTCAAGACGAGCGTCACCGGCGACGTGCTGGGCGTGCGCTTCTACAAGGGCGCGGGCAACACCGGCACCCACGTGGGCAGCCTGTGGAGCGCCAATGGCCAGCGCCTGGCGTTCGCCACCTTCACGGGTGAGACGGCCACCGGCTGGCAGCAGGTCCTCTTCTCCACGCCGGTCACCATCGCCGCGGACACGACGTACATCGCGTCCTACCACGCGCCCGTGGGCGCCTATGCCTTCGAGCAGGGCGGACTTTCCACCGGGCAGGACACCCCGCCCCTGTTCGCGCTGCCGGGCGCCACCAGCGGCGGCAACGGCGTCTTCGCCTATGGCGCCGCGGGCACCTTCCCCGTCAACAGCTTCGAGAACTCGAACTACTGGGTGGACGTGGTCTTCCAGGCCACCGGCGCGCCGCCCCCGACGCAGCCGCAGGACGGCGCCTACCGCATCTTCCCGCCCAACGCGCTGCCCGCCAACGCCACCTCCACCGAGACGCTGCCCGTGGAGCTGGGCGTGAAGTTCCGCTCGGACGTGGATGGGCAGGTCAAGGGCGTGCGCTTCTACAAGGGCGCCGGCAACAACGGCACCCACGTGGGCAACTTGTGGAGCGCCACCGGGCTGAACCTGGCCACCGCCACCTTCACCAACGAGACGGCGGTGGGCTGGCAGGAGGTGACGTTCTCCTCGCCCGTGGCCATCACCGCCGGCACCACCTATGTGGCGTCGTACTTCGCGCCGCTCGGCGGCTACTCGTTCAACAACAACGGCCTGGCCAACGGTGTGGACGCGCCTCCCCTGCACGCCCTGCCCGGCGCCACCACCTCCGGCGGCAACGGCGTCTACACCTACGCCTCCGCGTCCACCTTCCCCAGCGGCAGCCACCAGAACACCAACTACTGGGTGGACGTCATCTTCGAGTCCTACGGCCCGCCGCCCCGTCCGGGCGTCCAGGGCGCCGGCCCCGTGCTCGTGGCCACCGCGCCGGGCAATCCCTTCACGGACTACCTGCGCGAAATCCTGGAGGCCGAGGGCATCGCGTCCTTCGCCACCACCGACGCGGGCAACCTGGGCGTCAGCGTGTCGCTCAATGACTACAAGGTCCTCATCCTCGGCGAGCAGACGCTGGGCGCCGCCCAGGTGACGCTCATCACGAACTGGGTGAACGCGGGCGGCAGCCTCATCGCGCTGCGCCCCGCCGCCAACCTCCAGTCGCTGCTCGGGCTCAATGCCTCGCAGGGCACGCTGAGCAATGGCTACCTCCTGGTGAACACCACCCAGGCGCCGGGCACGGGCATCACCGCGGAGACGATGCAGTACCACGGCCCCGCGGACCGCCGCACCGTCACCGCCGGCACGCGCACCGTGGCCACGCTCTACTCGGACGCCGCCACCCCGACGACGTACACCGCCATCAGCCAGCGCACCGTGGGCAGCGGCACCGCCACCGCCTTCATGTACGACCTGGCGAAGTCGGTGGTCCTCACCCGCCAGGGCAACCCGGCGTGGCAGGGACAGAACCGGGACGGCTCCACCATCGGCCCGGGCGCTCGCGCCAACGACATGTTCTACGGCAACGCGGCGTTCGACCCGCAGCCGGACTGGGTGAACATGGACAAGGTCCAGATTCCCCAGGCGGACGAGCAGCAGCGCCTGTTGGCCAACGTGCTGCATCAGACGAGCTCCGTGCCGCTGCCGCGCCTGTGGTACTTCCCTCGCTCGCACAAGGCCCTGGTGGTGATGACGGGCGACGGACACCCCAGCGGCCTCACCACCACGCGGTGGAACCAGTACCTGACCGACAGCGCCCCGGGCTGCAGCGTGGCGGATTGGGAGTGCATCCGCGGCACCGTCTACGACTACGTCGGCGGGCTGACGGCCACCCAGGCCAACAGCTACGTGGCCCAGGGCTTCGAGTACGCCCTGCATGTGAACACCGGCTGCGCGGACTACACGGCCAACACGCTGGACCCGGCCTTCTTCACCCCGCAGCTCCAGGGCTTCTCGCAGGCCTATCCGCTGGTGCCCGCGCCCACCACCAATCGCACGCACTGCATCGCGTTCAGCGACTGGTCCACCCAGCCCAAGGTGTCGCGCCTGCACGGCATCCGCCTGGACACGAACTACTACTACTGGCCCCACGAGTGGGTGCTCGACCGGCCGGGCCTCTTCACCGGCACCGGTCTGGCCATGCGCTTCGCGGACCTGGACGGCACGCCGCTGGACGTCTACCAGCTCGCCACGCAGCTGACGGACGAGTCCGGGCAGACGCTCTCCACGCACATCGACACGCTTCTGGCCAACGCGCTCGGCACCAAGGGCTACTACGCCGCCATCAACGCCAACATGCACGTGGACTCGCACTCGTCGGCGGGGACCTCCGGCTCGGCGACCATCATCGCCGCCGCCAAGCGTGACGGCGTGCCCGTCATCACCGCGCGCCAGCTGCTCGACTGGGTCGACGCGCGCGAGGCGACGCAGGTGTCGTCGCTGGCCTTCACCGGGACGCAGCTGACGTTCAACGTCATCAACCCGGCGCGCAACCTGTCGCTGATGGTGCCCACGCGCGCCGCCAACGGCCGCAACCTGACGTCCGTCACCCGCGCCGGCGCCCCCGTCACCACCGTGATTCGCACCATCAAGGGCGTGAGCTTCGCGTTCATCGACGCCGCTCCCGCCGGCACGTACACGGCCACCTACAACTGATTCCTCGCGCCCTCCAAGGCGCCCGGGGCATGCGGGGCTCGACACGGTACGTCCGGGTCGGGCCCCGCTTCGTTTCCACCCCAGAGAAGCCCTGCGTTCGACACGGGGTGCCTTGTGCCGGCCGGCGGGGAGCCTCTATGACGCGCCCCCGGGTCGGCGCCCTGCTGGCGGCCGCCCGGACACAAGGACCGCACACCCCATGCTCAAGAAGCTGCTCGTCGGCCTCGCCGCCACCATCCTCATCCTGGTGGGCGTCATCGCCTCCCGCCCCGCCGAGTTCACCATCCAGCGCACCGCGACGCTGCCCGGCCCCTCGGACGTGGCCTTCGCGCAGGTGAACGACTTCCACCAGTGGAACGCGTGGTCGCCCTGGGCGGCGCTGGACCCGAACATGAAGACCACCTACTCCGGCCCCCAGAGCGGCGTCGGCGCGGGCTACGCGTGGACCGGCAACGAGCAGGTGGGCGAGGGCCGGATGACCATCGAGCAGAGCCGCGCCCCCGAGCACGTGCGCGTCAAGCTGGAGTTCATCAAGCCCTGGGCGGCCACGAACCTCACGGACTTCCACTTCAAGCCGGTGGCCGGCGGCACCGAGGTCACCTGGGCCATGAGCGGCACCAACGACTTCATGGGCAAGGCCTTCGGCCTGCTCATGGACATGGATGCGATGGTGGGGAAGGACTTCGAGAAGGGGCTCGCCAACCTGAAGGGCGTCGTGGAGGCGGAGGTGAAGAAGCGCGCCGAGGCCGAGACCGCGCGCGTGGCCGCCGTGAAGGCCGCCGAGGAGAAGGCCGCCGCCGAGGCCGCTGCCGCCGCGCCGGTCGTCGCCCAGCCCACACCGTGAACGGCGAGGGCCGAGCGCGCCTCGGCCACGCTGACTCCCGACGCCTCCGTGCCCCAGCGCGGGGGCGTCGTCGCGTCTGGCGTCCGGAGTGTCGACCTCTCGGCCCTCCTGAAGGCAGACATGGCGGGTGGTGAACGCTCGCGTGCCACGGGGCACGCGCCGTTCCCCTCTCATGCGGCGCGAGGCGTAGACCGCGAGCGCGCCAGGTGCCGGCGCGTTCCTCGCCGTCCGGGAGTTCTCATGCCGCCGCGAAAGACTCCGTCGAAGCCGAAACCGCCGCCTCCCAGCAAGAACGAGCAGTTGGAGCCCTACCGCATGCACCAGGAGGACACGGTGCTGACGACGGACCAGGGCATCCCCATCTCGGAGACGGACAACTCGCTGAAGGCGGGCCTGCGCGGCCCCACGCTCCTGGAGGACTTCCACTTCCGCGAGAAGATGATGCGCTTCGACCACGAGCGCATCCCCGAGCGCGCCGTGCACGCCCGGGGCGCCGGCGCGCATGGCTACTTCCAGGTCTATGAGTCCCTGGAGCGCTACACCCAGGCGCGCTTCCTCACGGACCCCAGCCTCAAGACGCCCGTCTTCGTGCGCTTCTCCACCGTGGGCGGCTCGCGCGGCTCGGCGGACACCGTGCGCGACGTGCGCGGCTTCGCCACCAAGTTCTACACGCCCGAGGGGAACTACGACCTGGTCGGCAACAACATGCCCGTCTTCTTCATCCAGGACGGCATCAAGTTCCCCGACTTCGTCCACTCGGTGAAGCCCGAGCCGCACAACGAGATTCCGCAGGCGTCCTCGGCGCATGACTCGCTGTGGGACTTCGTGTCGCTCGTCCCGGAGACGGCGCACATGGTGATGTGGCTGATGTCGGACCGGGCCATCCCCCGCTCCTTCCGACACATGGAGGGCTTCGGCGTCCACACCTACCGGCTGGTCAACGCCAAGGGGAAGGCGACGCTGGTGAAGTTCCATTGGAAGCCGGTGCTGGGGACGCACTCGCTCGTCTGGGACGAGGCGCAGAAGGTGTCGGGCAAGGACCCGGACTTCCACCGCCGCGACTTGTGGGACACCATCGAGTCCGGGAACTTCCCCGAGTACGAGCTGGGCCTGCAGCTCATCCCCGAGGGCGACGAGCTGAAGTACGGCTTCGACCTGCTGGACGCGACGAAGCTGCTGCCCGAGGAGCTGGTGCCGGTGCAGAAGGTCGGCAAGCTGGTGCTGGACCGCAACCCGGACAACTTCTTCGCCGAGACGGAGCAGGTGGCCTTCTGCGTGTCCAACGTCGTGCCGGGCATCGACTTCACCAATGACCCGCTGCTGCAGGCGCGCCTCTTCTCGTACCTGGACACGCAGCTGACGCGCCTGGGTGGACCCAACTTCGCGGAGCTGCCCATCAACAAGCCCGTCTGCCCGGTGAACAACCACCAGCAGGACGGCTTCGGGCGCCAGAGCATCAATACCAGCCGCGCGAACTACCACCCCAACTCGCTGGGCGGCGGCTGCCCCATGCTGGCCAACCCCAAGTCCGCCTTCGTCCACCGCCAGGAGCGCGTGGAGGGGCACAAGATTCGCGCGCGCAGCGGCAGCTTCGCGGACCACTTCAGCCAGGCCACGCTCTTCTACAACAGCCTGTCCAAGCCCGAGCGCGAGCACCTGGTGGCCGCGCTCGAGTTCGAGCTTGGCAAGGTGGAGCGCGAGGAGATTCGCGAGCGCGTGGTGAACAAGGTCCTGGTGAACATCGACCGGGACATGGCCGTGCGCGTGGCGAACGCGGTGGGCGTCGCGCCGCCCAGGCTCGGCAAGCAGCCGGAGAGCAAGCCCGTCTCCAAGCTGACGGCGTCACCGGCGTTGAGCCAGCTGAACACGCCGCATGACTCCATCATGACGCGCAAGGTGGCGGTGCTCGTCGCGGACGGGTTCGCCGGACGGGAGCTGTCGCAGGTGCGCAAGACGCTCGAGGGGCTGGGCGCCATCGTGGAGGTGGTGGGCCCCACGCTCGGCCCCGTCGCCAGCGCGGACGGCGGCGAGGAGAAGCCGGTGAAGACGTACCTGACGGCGTCCTCCGTCCTGTACGACGCCGTCTACGTGCCCGGCGGCGAGCGCAGCGTGGCCACGCTGAAGAAGGTGCCGCTCGCGGTGGACTTCGTGCGCGAGGCGTACGTGCACTGCAAGGCGCTGGCGCTGTCGGGCGCGGCCACCTCCATGCTGGACGCCGCGGGGTTCTCCACGCCGATGGCGAAGGGGCTGGATGACGCGCTGGGCGTCATCCGCAGCGCGAAGAACGAGACGCGGGGCTTCGGGCAGATGTTCGCCAAGGCCATCGCCGCGCACCGCCACTGGGCGCGCGAGGCGCCGCCGCCGGCCTGACGCGGGCTTCAGCCCGGCGTCTTCCCGACGAACAGGCCGAGCGCGAAGGCGAGCCCCATGAGCACGAGCACCAGCACCATGGGGACGCCGCCCTTCGCGCGGGCCTGGACGGCCGGAGCCACCATCCGGGCTCCGGCCTGCTCCTCGGGGACGATGAGGCGGACCTTGATGACGGCCTTGGCGAGCACCTCCTCGACGTCGTTGAGGAAGCGCTCGTACTCCTCGGCCACCAGCTCCAGCGGCTCGCCGTGGTGGGACTCGTAGCGCTTCGCCACGGCGTCGTGGTTGCGCAGCTGGGCCTCGCGCTTGGAGACGTCCACCCAGCCGCAGACCAGGGACGGGCCGGAGCCCTTGCGCGGCACCAGGGAGATGTTCTGCCGGGCCAGCTTGCCGCCCGCGGTGCTGGGGCCCTCGGGCTCGTCGATGCGCAGCACGCGGTGCGGTCCGCGCCCGTACATCTTCTTGGACAGGGCCTCGCGCAGCTGCTCCGCGAGCAGCGCGGAGTGGTTGGCGAACATCGTCCGCAGCGCGGGGCCCTCCTCGGCCGCCGCGGCCACCTTGCCCGCCGCGGGCTCCAGGGGACTGAGCCGTACGACGCCCGCCGCGAGCCCGCCGGAGGCCTGCGGCTTCTCGCTCCCGCGTGACAGCCAGTTGCTCGCGGGGACCTTCACCCGCTCCACGCGGGGAGGGCCACCGGGGACCTCTGTTTCGGGGGCTGGACCTCCGCGCACCTCCGTCGCGGGTGCCGAGCCTCCGCGCACCTCCGTCGCTGGCGCCGAGCCACCTCGCCCCTCCCCCGCCGAGCCTCCTCGCATCCCCGCGGGAGCCGAGCCACCTCGCGCCGCCGGGGCCGCGCCCTCTCGCACTTCCGTCGCCGAGCCTCCGCGCATCCCCGCTGCCGGGGCCGAGCCTCCTCGCATCCCCGCAGCCGGGGCCGAGCCTCCGCCTCGAAGCTCCGTGGCGAAGGGCAGGTGCTCGTCCTCGACACCGCCGCTGGTGAAGAGCTGGAACTCCTCGTCGTCACCTCCGGCGTGAGCGGCGGACGCGTTGGTGTCCTCGTCCTCATCCAGGTCCAACTCCTGGATGCGCTCCTGGGCGCCGCGTGCACCAGCGCGGCCCCTGGGGTCCTCCGGTGGGGCGCGGCCAGCGGTGCGTCCCTTCGGTGGCAGGTCACTCTCCGCGCCTCCTCGCGCGGGAGGTCGGCTGGGCCGGGCCTCGGTGACGATGGCCTCCTGGCCCCGGCCCGCGCGTGCATCGCCCGTGGAGGGGCTCCGATGGGAGCGGGCCTCGGTGACGATGACCTCCTGGCCCCGGGCCGCGCCACGGGCCTCGGGGCCTCGACCGGCGACACCTCGCGGCGGCGGTACGCTCTGCCCCTTGCGCGCCTCGGTGACGATGTCCTCCTGCTCGTCGACCAGGTCCTGGGGACCGATTCGAGTCTCGGAAGCGGGCGGGTCCGGAGGCGCCACGCGGGTCTCCTCCGGGGCGTAGGACATCGGGATGTCGCGCGTCGCGTCCTCGTCCTCGGGCGCGATGCGGGGCTCCTCGTTCCGGCCGGGCCCCGCGCCCCGCCTCTGTCCATTCGCCATGGGCCGCTCCTCGTCCGGGCGAAGATAGCCCGGCCGGGGCCGCTTGCGTCAGCGCGCGTCCTGCGTCTTTCGTCGATACACGTCCGGGTCCACGCGCTCCATGATTCGCTCCGGTGCCGTCAGCGCCGTGAAACCGTATTGCGCGTACAGCCCATGTGCATCTCTCGTCGCCAGCATGAAACGGCGCAGCCCCTGGAGGTCCGGGTGGGAGAAGACGACCCGCATCAGCCACTTGCTCAGGCCCTTGCCACGCTGTGACTCCAGGACGAACACGTCGGCCAGGTAGGCAAAGGTCGCCCGGTCCGTCACCACGCGGCAGCCGCCCACCTGCGCGCCATCCGCCGCGTACAGGCCGAAGGCCAGCGAGTGACGCCAGGCCCGCTCCACCGTCTCCCGGGGAATCTCCGGGCTCCAGTACGTCTTCGTCAGGAAGCCGTGCACCAGGTCCAGGTCGAGGCGGGAGAAGTCGTCGGAGATGACATGGCCATCCTCGCCCTTCACTTCGAAGACAGCGGAAGAGGACGGTACGGCGGAGTCCAACATGGGAAACGTGCCTCCCTGCGCGCGGGCAGCGCGTGCGACGGCGGTGGGAGCGCAGACCTAACGCATTCGCGTGCGCGCGACCATGTTTCACACTCGCGCCATGGCGGACCTGCACAGTTGGGTGCGAGGTGTTGCGACACAGATTGTCCAGCCGGCGGCAGGAGGACAAACAGCCCGGGACGCCCGGGATGTCATGCCATTGGCTTCCCTGGGAGGCCCCATCCGGTTGACGTGGGAGACCGGGGTGGGGACACTGCGTGCTTTCGTCCCACACCCTTCAGAGACAGGAACACACCATGGGTCTCGCAGAGCGTCGTCGCATCGTGGCCATCCGGGATTCTCATTCCCCGCGCTTCCAGTCGGAGCTCAATGCCGCCATCGGCTTCGAGATGCCATTCGAGATCGACACCGCCAGCTTCCCCGAGGACAAGACCATCCTCGATTGCTACGACTACTATTACGAGTCGTACGGCCCGGGCCTCGTCGTCACCGTGATGAAGAGCATCTGCGCGGATGACCTCGGGAAGGAGGCCGCGAAGGCGAAGTTCAGCAAGATCGTCTTCCAGAACGTCGCCAAGAGCGCGGAGAACCCGGGCGACAAGAGCGTGGAGATCAAGGACAACACCCTCTTCGTGCGCGAGAGCTTCTACGGCTACTCGGACAAGCTCTACGGAGAGGACGACCTGCGCGGCGCCATCGAGGCGATTCTCTAGGCCCCGCCCATGACCGAGGACGAACGCAAGCTGCGTGCGCTGTCGGCGCGGCCGCTCGCGGAGGTGCTGGATGACCTCGCGGCGCTCCAGAAGCGCGAGCTGCGCGGGGAGCAGGTCCGGCTGCCCCGCGTCACCCTGCATCTGCGCAGCGGGCGGGAGCTGAGCGGCACCATCCTGGCGCTCGCGCAGCTGCGCCAGGAGGTGTTCGTCCTCGTTCGCGGCGGCGCACCGTCGCGGAATGACGCGGGCACGGATGCGACGTACGTCGCGCTGGGGTCCATCGAGGCGCTCACCGTGCATGACGCCGCGGGCTTCGTCGGGACGCTGGCGCCCGAGGGCCTGTCCCCGCTCGCCGAGCCCGCACCCACGCGCCTTGGAGCGCGCCGATTGATGGAGGCCCAGCGCAAGGAGCTGGTGGCCCTGTTGGGCGGCGAGCTGAGCTGGGAGCCCGCCATCGACAAGACCGCGGACGGTGAGCCGCTCCGGGGGCTGGTCTTGCTCGCCAATGCCGTGGCTGGGGCGCTCAAGGCGACAGCACAGGCCGAGCTCGGCCGCGAGACAGTGAAGGCGGGCATCCAGCGCGTCATCATCGAGGGAGGGCCCAGGCACCTGGGGCTCGAAGGCGGCACCCTCCACGTCAGCGCGCCGCTCGAGGAGGACGACGTGCCCTCCGTGGAGGCGTTGACGACCGAAATCGAGTCGTTGCTCTGACGTCGCGCTGACGCGGCACGCCAATCCACCTGGGACTGCGGGTGTGTCAGGCCATTGGCGTCCTGTCGGAGGACTGCGTGAAGATGTCGTCATGACTCCACCTACCGTGCATCCCGCGCAGCGCATCGTCGACCTGGGTTTTGGCTTCATCCTCTCCGGCGCGCTGTCCACGGCGGCGGAGCTGGGCGTCGCGGACCGCCTGGTCCAGGGGCCTCGGAGCGCGGCATCGCTCGCGGAGGAGCTGGGCGTGCATGCGCAGTCGCTCTATCGGGTCCTCCGGCTGCTCGCGAGCGTGGAGGTCTTCGCCGAGGATGAAGCAGGACGCTTCTCACTGACGCCCGCCGCGGAGTACCTGCGCACGGATGCGCCCGGCTCGCTGCTCAGCGCGGTGCGCATGCTGACGCAGAGAATCTTCTGGGCCCCCACCGGCGAGCTGACGCAGACGGTGCGCACGGGGCAGACGCCGTTCGACCGCATCTTCGGCAAGCCCTTCTTCGACTACCTGACGAGCGACCCGGTCCAGGGGGACATCTTCCACCAGGGCATGTCCAGCCTCTCCGACATGGAGAACAAGGCCATCGCGGGCAGCTACGACTTCACGCCGCTGCGGCGCGTGGTCGACGTGGGTGGTGGGCACGGCGGATTCCTCATCGAGGTGCTCCAGGCGGCGCCCCAGGCGCGAGGCGTGCTCTTCGACCATGCGCACGTGCTCTCGGGGTCGCGGGTCGCGCGGGCGGGACTCACGGAGCGGTGCGAGTTGGTGGAGGGGGACTTCTTCCAGTCCGTGCCCGCGGGGGCGGATGCGTACGTGCTCAAGCGCATCCTCCACGACTGGAACGACGAGACGTGCGTCACGCTGCTGCGCCACTGCCGGTCGGCGATGGCGGAGGGTGGACGCGTGCTCGTGGTGGACACCGTCATTCCTCCGGGCAATGGGCCGCACGGGGGCAAGGTGCTGGACGTGATGATGCTGGCCTCCCTTCCGGGGCGCGAGCGGACGGAAGAGGACTTCCGCGAGCTCTTCGCCCAGGCGGACTTGAAGCTCTCGCGCATCCTGCCCACGCCGACGGCGATGAGCATCACGGAGGCCGTGGCGGCTTGAGCCGACTCCGCGGACCGCGACGGCTCAGCGAGTGCGCAGCTCGCGGAACGCGAGGCCGTCCAGTTCCAGGGGATGTCTTCTATTGAAAGCCCGTTGCGCTCGAATGCATCCATCCGGCTAGGCTCACGCCATGCCCCGGTCCACACAGGTCCACCCATGAGCCAACGGCCTTGGCTTCTCATCGCCATCCTGAGCAGCGCGGTCTTCGGAGTGGCCTACGTCGGCTTCGCGGACATCGGCACCGTGTGCGCCTGTCACGACGGAACCTTCTCGGATGGCCTGCGACTCCCGCTCGACGACAAGGACGCCTTCTGCGCCAGCAGATGCAAGGGCCCGGGCGGAGGCCGCTGGCTCCGCGATGGAGGTATGTCCCTCGCGGAAATCGAGGCAACCCGGGCCGCGCTCGGCGACGCGCCGTAGCCCGCGCCCTGCTCAGGCCCCCGGAGCCGGAGCGGCCTCCGGTCCACGCGGCAGCACCGACTGCGCCACCAGACTCAGCGCCACGACGAGCGCGCAGCCGATGACGTTGTACCAGAGGTAGCCGATGTCACTGAGCATGAAGAGCCCAATCACTGTCGCCTGCGAGATGACCGCCGCGGCGAACACCGCATGCCCTCGCACGAACTTGAGGAAGAACGCGACCAGGAAGATGCCCAGCACCGTCCCATAGAAAATCGAGCCCAGGATGTTCACCGCCTGGATGAGGTTGTCGAGCAGCGACGCGAAGGTCGCGAACCCCACCGCCACCAATCCCCAGAACACCGTGAACAACTTCGACGCGATGAGCACGTGCCGGTCCGAGGCCTCCGGACGGAACACCCGCCGGTAGAAGTCCACCGTCGTCGTCGCCCCCAGCGCGGTGAGCTCACTCGCGATGGAGCTCATCGCCGCGGACAGGATGACCGCGATGAGCAGACCGAACAGCCCGCTGGGCAGCCACTGCTTCACGAAGCCGATGAAGATGTAGTCCGAGTCCTTCGTCTCCGCCCCCGGCAGCGCCCGCGTCACCAGCGCCTTGGCGTCCTTGCGGACCTGGCTCGCCTCTCCCGCCGCGGCACGCAGCGCCTCACGCACACCCGTGCGCGAAGCCTCGTCCTCCGCCGACAGGTACCGCTCCACCTGCGCGCGCTTGCTCGACTGCACCTCTTCCCACTTCGTCTCCAGCGCCGCGTACTCCGCCGCCTGCCCGGAGCCTCGCATCCGCTCGCCCAGCGTCTCGTTGAACAGCAGGGGCGGCGTGCTGAACTGGTAGAAGACGAAGACCAGGATTCCGACGAAGAGAATCAGGAACTGCATCGGAATCTTCAACACGCCGTTGAACAACAACCCCAGCCGGCTCTCGGTGATGGAGCGCCCCGTGAGATAGCGGCCCACCTGTGACTGGTCCGTGCCAAAGTACGACAGCGCCAGGAAGAAGCCGCCCGTGAGTCCGGACCAGAAGTTGTAGCGGTCCTGCACGTTGAAATCGAAGCTCACCACGTTCATCCGACCGAACGCGCCCGCCACGTCCACCGCGTCACCGAACGACACGTGCGAGGGCAGCCGCCAGAGGATGACCAGCGCGGCCACCACCATGCCGCCCATCATCACCACCATCTGCTGCTTCTGCGTCTGGCTGACGGCGGTGGAGCCGCCCGTCACCGTGTAGAGGATGACCAGCGCCCCCATCGCCACCACCGTGGGCTCCAGCGCCCAGCCCAGAATCGTGGAGAGGATGATGGACGGCGCGTAGATGGTGATGCCCGCCGCCAGCCCCCGCTGCACCAGGAACAGGAAGGCGCCGAACAGGCGCGTCTTCAGGTCGAAGCGCGACTCCAGGTACTGGTACGCCGTGATGACGTTCAGCCGGTAGTAGATGGGGACGAACACCGCGCTGATGAGAATCATCGCGAACGGCAGCCCGAAGTAGAACTGCACGAAGCGCATGCCGTCTTCGTAGGCCTGTCCCGGAACGGAGAGGAACGTGATGGCGCTGGCCTGCGTGGCCATCACCGCCAGGCCGATGGTGGGCCACTTCAGCTCACGAGTCCCCCGCAGGTACTCCTCCGTGCTCTTCGAGCCCCGCGACTTCCACAACCCCCACGAGACGATGAACACAATCGTCCCGACCAACACCCCCCAGTCGAGCAAGGTCACGAGTACACCCAGGTGAGCGCCGCCGACAGGACGACGAAGAGGACGAAGGAGCCGACCACCAGCAGGTAGATGTTGCGCCACGAGCCGAGCAGCGGCGGCGCGTCATCCAGCTCCGGCCGCTTCTCGACGGGCGCGGGAGACGAGGAGGGATTCACGGGAGGGCTCATTGCGCGAGGACGTTCGCCAGGAGGCGGTAGGCGCCGGGGACCCCGGCGGGGAGCTGACGGAAGAAGGCCAGGCCCGTGTAGACGAACACGCCCTTGCCATGACGCGCGACGAGCAACGAGCCCTTCAGCGGCTCCTCGCCCGCGTCGTTCATCGCGAACACCGGGCGGTACTTGTCGTCCCACTTCGACGCGAAGTACAGCCCGCGCTCCTGCACCCAGCCGTCGAAGTCCGCGGACGTCAGCCGGTTGGGCGCGCGCAAGAGCGGCTCGTCCGCCGACACCGGCGTCATCACCGCCGTCTCGTCCGTCACACGCTCGCGGCCAATCTCCAGCGGGTACGGCCCGACGAACGCCGACAGCGGTCCCACGCGGCTGTTGGTGTTGTACTGCACCACCAGGCGCCCACCCTGCTTCACGTAGTCGAGCAGTCGCTCGCGGTGCACCGCGAGGCGCGGGTTCGCGTTGAAGGCCCGCACGCCGACGAGGATGGCGTCGAAGCGCTCCAGCTTCTCCGCGTCCAGCCGCTCCTCGGGCAGCACCGTCACCTCGTAGCCCACCGCCGCCAGGCTCTCGGCCACCTTGTCCCCGGGGCCGGGGATGTAGCCCAGCCGCTTCACCTTCGTCGCCAGCGAGAAGGGAACCAGCGTGGCCTCCGAGTCCTGCCGCACCGCCAGGGGAGGCAGGTGCTCGTACGACACGGTCCGCACCCGCCACGACTCGGCGCGCCCGCCCACGTCGACGACGACGCGCAGGCGCCCCTTCTCCGTCGCGCCCTTGGGCGGCGTCACCTTGAAGTGCACGGTGCGCGCATCACCGCGCGTGGCGAACTGGAACGCATGCTCCGCGGGCTCCGAGCGCCAGCCCTTCGGCAGCTCCAGCCGCGCCTTGCCGCTCACGTCCCCACGCCCCGCGCCCAGGACCACGGCCACCGACTGCGCCGCGCCGTTGGGGAACATCACCCGGTCCCGCTCCAGCGTCGCGGTGACGGCGGGGACGACCTCGAACGCGCGGTACAGCTCCCCGCGCACCGGGTCCGTCCACACGTGCACCACCGGCCGCGTCACCGTGATGCGCCGCCCCGCGGCCTCATACACGAACGACACCGACAACGCCGGCCCCGCCTCGGGCAGCCCCGTCAGCGCGCGGTCCGAGTCGTCCAGCGCGAACAGGCCGCCAGAGGCGGGCTTGCGCAGCCAGTACGGCGTGGTGACGGCCGCGTCCTGTGGCAGGGCCAGCTTCTTCTCCAGCTTGAGCGGCGCGTGCTCCGCGAGCACCGAGTCCACCGCCACGCGCTCCCCACCCGGCAGCGTCACGCTCACCAGCTTCAGCGCCGCGGGCGAGCGGTTCAGCGCGTGCAGCGTCACCGCCACCGACGTGCCCGGCGTGCCCGTGGCCTCGGCGGCCCGCGCCTCCAGGAACAGTCCCGCGCACGCGGCCACCAGCGCCTCCGTCTCGCGCAGCTTCACGGCCTTCCACGGGTGCTCGTCCGGCAGCGCGGACAGCGCCTCATGCACCTTCAGCAGCGCGGGCACCGAGCGATACGGCGCGCGCGCGTCGAAGCCCCTCTGCGCCTCCTCCACCGCGCGGGCCACGCTCTCCGTGCCCTTCCAGCGGCGCCAGGACAGCTCCAGCCCCTCGAAGACGTCGGCCTTGGGGCGCGTGCCGTCCAGCGGCTGGAAGTACTCCAGCAACGGACCGCGCTCGGCGGGGACCCCGAAGCCCTGGCTCTTGTGCTGGCTGCGGCTCTCCGCGGAAATCTCTCCCCACGAGCGCCCGAGCAGCGCGTCGTACCCGCCCACGTCCACCTTGAGATAGGCGGACATGTCCGCGTCCGGCTTCAGGCTCCACGTGGAGACGTTGTGCAGCAGCCGGTCCGCCTTCCACGGCTTCACGAGCGACAGCTGCTCCGGGAAGCGCGACGGGTCCGCGGCGGCCGCGAAGGCCTCGGCGGCAAGCAGCGCGGACGCGGTGTGGTGTCCGTGGTTGGGCGGCTTCGTGTTGAAGCGCGTGACGATGACGTCCGGCTGGAAGCGGCGGATGGCGAGCACCACGTCCGCCAGCACCGCGTCATGGCCCCAGATGCGCAGCGCCTCGTCGGCGGACTTCGTGTAGCCGAAGTCCCGCGCGCGCGTGAAGTACTGCTCGGCGCCGTCCACGCGGCGCGCGGCGAGCAGCTCATAGGTGCGGATGAGCCCGAGCAGCTCGTCCTGCTCGGTGCCGATGAGGTTCTGTCCGCCATCGCCGCGCGTGAGCGAGAGATAGCCCGCGCGCAGGCCGCGCTCTCCGACGAGCCAGGCGAGCAAGCGCGTGTTCTCGTCGTCCGGGTGGGCCGCCACGTAGAGCACGCTGCCCGTCACGCCGAGGCGCCGCAGGCCCGCCGCGATTTCTCCCGCGTGCGGTTGTCGAGGTGTCTGCGCGAAGGCCGTGGTCCCGATTCCAAGGCTCATGGCCAGCGTCATGCCGAAGGTGAGCAGGGTTCGCATCCGCCGCGGACCCTACAACAAGGACCCGCCTCACGCGCGCGCGGCCTTCATCCGCGATGACGCGGCCAGCCACGCTGGCACGTCGAGTGTGCGCCACGGTCCTTCTGCGTGCCGGAGCAAAGGCGACCTGTTATCACCGCGCACCGTGACGCCCTCGTTTCCCACCGCGTGGCTCCAGGGAGACCCACGCGCGCTCGCCTTCCTGCCCGACCGCTTCCGCCACCGCGCCGCTCGCGCGGAGGCCGCGGCCGCTGCCTCCACCCGCTCCGTCCCGCCCGCGCTGCTCGAGGTGCTGCGAGCCCAGAACGCCCGGCTGGCGCCGAGCCCCGCCAGGACCCGACATCTGGAGGAGCTCGCCCAGCCCGGCACCATCGTCGTGGTGACGGGCCAACAGATGGGGCTGTTCCTCGGCCCCCTCTTCACGCTCTACAAGGCCGCCGCCGCCATCGTCGCGGCCCGAAAACTCCGGGAAGAAACCGGCCGCCCCTGTGTTCCCGTCTTCTGGCTCCAGACCGAGGACCACGACCTGCCGGAGGTCGACCACTGTTTCGTCGCGAGCCCGAGGGGCGCGCGCTGTCGCGTGTCGCTCGACCTCCCCGACGCGGCCCTCTCACGCGCGCCCATCGCCCACCAGAAGCTGGGCCCCGGGGTCCTCAAGGCCCTGGAGGCGCTGCGCGCGGAGCTGGGCGCGGAGCCCCAGGCCGAGGAGCACCTCTCCCTGCTCGAGTGGGCCTACCGCCCCGAAGCGACGCTCGCGGAGGCCTTCACCGAGGTGCTCTCCACCCTCTTCGCCGAAGAGGGGTTGGTGTTCCTCGACCCGAGGGACGCGCGCCTCGCGCCGCTGGCCGCGCCCATCCACCGGCGCTCGCTCGAGCACGCGGCCACCCTCTCCACCGCGCTCACCCAGCGCGTGGAGGAGCTGACCCGCGCGGGCTTCTCCGAGCAGGTCTACATCCGCCCTGGCTCGCCGCTGGGCTTCTTCTCCCCGGACGAGGTCGACGGCGCGCGCTACCGGCTGGACCCCGCGGGGCCCCAGACGTGGAGCCTCGTGGGCCACCCGCGCGGCGCCACCGTCACCACAGAGGAGCTGCTGCGCGCGCTGGAGCAGGAGCCTTTGCGCTTCACCACCTCCGCGCTCCTGCGCCCGCTGCTCCAGGACACGTGGCTGCCCACCGCCGCGTACGTCGGCGGCCCGGGCGAGGTCTCCTACTTCGCGCAGCTGGCGCCGCTCTACGCGCACGCGGGCCTGCCCATGCCGCTCGTGGTGCCGCGCGCGCGCTTCCGGGTGCTCGATGACCGCGCGCGCAGGCTGCTCCACAAGCTGGGCCTCACCGCGGACGAGGCGAGCCAGCCGCGTGAAGCGCTCCTGACGAAGCTGGCCACGCGCGACGCGGCCGAGCCCTACGAGCCCGCGGGCGCCGTGGAGGCGCGGCTGTTCGGCGCGTTCTCCGCCGAGCTGGACACGCTGGGCGAGTCGATGCTGAAGCTGGACCCGCGGCTGTTGGACGCGCTCAAGCGCACGCGCGGCACCGTGCGCGCGGCGGTGTCACGCTTGTCGGCCCGCTACGGCCGGCGCTCGCGCTGCGCGACGAGGTCACCACCGAGCGCGTGGACCGGCTGCGCGCCATGCTGCTGCCGGAGGGCGCGCCGCAGGAGCGCATCCACGGCATGGCCTACCACGCGTGTCGCTTCGGCACGCGGGCCTTCACCCGCCAGGTGCTCGACGCCTGCATCCCCTTCTCCGGCGACCTCCAGGACCTGACGCCATGAGCGCGAGCGGCGCGACGTACGGGCTGGAGGCGCTGGCCTTCGGTCCCCACCCGGACGACGTGGAGCTGTTCTGCGGCGGGCTGATGGCGCGGCTCGCGAGCCAGGGCCACCGCACGGGCATCATCGACCTGTCGCGAGGGGAGAAGAGCTCGCGCGGCACGCTCGAGTCGCGCGCGGAGGAGACCCAGGCCGCCTCGCGGGTGCTGGGCCTGGCCGTGCGCGAGAACCTGGAGCTGCCCGACGGCTGGCTCAGCCCGTGGGCCGGCTTCGAGGCGCCCGAGGCCGAGCGCGTGCGCGCGTCCGCCGTCGCGCGCGTGGTGGAGGTGCTGCGCAGGCTGCGCCCGGAGCTGGTCATCGTGCCGTGGGAGGAGGAGCGCCACCCGGACCACGAGGCCGCGAGCGCCCTGGTGACACGCGCGCTGTTCTTCTCCGGCGTGCGCAAGTTCGAGACCGAGCCCCCCGGCGCGGCCTTCACGCCCCGACAGGTCCTCTACTATCCGCTGCGCCACCTGGCCGAGCCGAGCTTCGTGGTGGACGTGTCCTCCGTCTACGAGACCAAGACGGCGGCCGTGCGCTGCTACGCGAGTCAGGTGGAACCCCGCCCGGGCGCGCCCGCGACGCTGGTGGGCTCCCCGCTGTCGCTCTCCTCCCTGGAGGCGAGGGACCGCTTCTACGGCGCCCAGGTCGGCGTGGCCCACGGCGAGCCGTACGTGGTGCGGGAGACGCTGGGGCTCGTCGACCCGGTGGAGCACTTCCGCCGGAATAGCTTCGAGAAGCCCCTGTTCTTCCCTCACCGCCGATGAGCCCTCCCCTCCGCATCGCCATCACCTGCTTCTCGACATTCGGTGGCAGCGGCATGGTCGCCACCGGCATCGGCCTGGCCATGGCCGAGCGGGGCCACCAGGTCCACTTCATCGCGCGCGAGCCGCCGGTGCGGCTGGCCGCCCTGCCCAGGGGCGTGTCGTTCCACGAGGTGAAGGAGAGCGACTACCCCGCGCTCCAGCGCTCCGGTACGTACCCGATTGCGCTGGCGTCCAAGATGATTGAAGTCGCCACCCAGGCGCACCTGGATGTGCTGCACGTGCACTACGCGGTGCCCCACGCCACGGCGGCGTGGATGGCGCGCGAGGTGTTGGGTGACCAGGCGCCGCGCGTCGTCACCACGCTGCACGGCACGGACACGACGCTCGTCGGCGTGCACCCCAGCTACCTGCCGATGACGCGCTTCTCCATCCTGAAGAGCGACGCGGTGACGACGCCGTCCGCCTTCCTGCGCGACGCGACGTGGAGCGGCTTCGCCATCCCCGACAGCTTCCCCATCGAGGTCATCGCCAACTTCGTGGACACGGAGGCATACGCCCCCGCGCGTGAGCGCTCACAGCTGAAGGCCTTCTTCCCGGACCTGGGCGACGACGAGCCCGTGCTCGTGCACGTCTCCAACTTCCGCCCCGTCAAGCGCATCACCGACGTGGTGGCCGTCTTCGCCCAGGTGCACCGAGAGCGGCCGTGCCGGCTGGTGATGGTGGGCGACGGGCCGGAGCGCGAGCCCGCGGAGCGGATGCTGCGCGAGCTGGGGCTCTCCCACCGCGTGGCCTTCCCCGGCAAGCAGGAGCGCTTCGTGCGGGTGCTCGCCGCGTCCGACGTGTTCCTGCTGCCCAGTGAGCAGGAGAGCTTCGGGCTCGCGGCGCTGGAGGCGCTCAGCTGCGGGGTGCCCGTGGTGGCCAGCGACGTGGGCGGCATTCCGGAGGTGGTGCGCCACGGCGAGACGGGCCTGCTGGCGCCGCTGGGTGACGTGCGCGCCATGGCGGGCCACGTGCTGGGCCTCCTGCGGGACCCGGCGAGGTGGCGGGCCTTCTCCCTCCGAGCGCGAGCCGACGTCGTCGAGCGCTTCCGGCAGGCGCCGGCCATCGACCGGTACGAGTCGCTCTACCGGCGACTCGCGGGCGGAGCCCCCCGACGCTGAAGGAGGGCTCCACCGGGACGGCGGACTACTTGTTCTTCCAGTCCGCCAGGGCCTTGGAGACCTGGTCCTTGTAGAAGAAGTTCGGGGCCTTCTGGCCCAGGTCCCACGAAATCTGCGCGGCCTTGCGGGCCTCCGCGTACTTGCCGCTCTTGGCGAGGATGTCCGCGCGAATCCACTGGTTGTACCAGTTGGAGTCGATGGCCACGGACGCGTCCGCCAGCTTCAGCGCCGCCGCGTAGTCCTTGGTGGACTCCGCCACGTAGCGGGCCGCCTGCGCGTGCTCACTGGCGCTCTGCGCCACCGCCTTCTCGATGTTCGCCTTGGCCAGCGTCGCGGTGTCCGCCTTGATGGGGACGGAGACGCGCAGCTTCTCCCACTCCAGGTCCAGCGAAGTGGTGTCGTCCGTGGTGTTGCTGAACACGTACGTCAGGCGCTCGCGGTTGGGAATCGCCGCCGTGGTGCCGGCGACGGTGGCGATGTCATTCGCGGGCGAGTACTGGGCGGGCGTGGAGAACAGGCCCAGCTCCTTGTTCAGCATCACCTTCCAGCCCTTCTGCGAGGGCAGCGTGACGATGGAGTACGTGCCCGCGGGCACGGCCTTGCCGCCGAAGGTGACGTCGTGGCTGAAGGTAATCCTGGTGGCCGCGTTCGCGCCCGAGCGCCACGGCTTGTCCCAGGGCACCAGGTCACCCCAGACCTTGCGGCCCTTCACCGCCGGGCTGGAATAGTCGACGGAGATGGACGTGACGCCCACCTCCTGCGTCACCTTGGCGGAGGGGCTGGCCGCGGGCAGCTCCAGTTGGGCGGAGGCGGGGGCCGCGACGAGGGCCACCAGCGCCGAGAACAGACAACCGAGGGCAACGTTCTTCATCGTCCTCACTTCATCCTTTCTGGATTCTGCATCCAGGGTTCTTGAGGGGTGCGAAAGCGCGCGGAGTGTATAGACGAGTCCGGAGCCCACCAAACGCTTCGCGCATGCCCGGACGCGTCATGCTCCGGGCGGCACACCAGACACTCCGGTGGGTGGAGTATTCCCGTCGGACCCCGGGAGCACGAAGCTGCCGGGTGAGGACCTCGCATGAAGCTCACCCGGCTCACCGTCCACCACTACCGCGGCGTCGCCCCCGGCACCGAGCTGACCCCCGGGCCCACGCTCAACCTCATCCTGGGTGAGAACGGCACCGGCCGCACCACGCTGCTGGAGCTGCTGTCCACCGTGCTCGGCTCGGACTTCTCCGGCCTCATCCACGAGCGCTTCGCGCTGGAGTACGAGCTGGCCTTCCCGGGCATGAAGCTGCACGTCTTCGCGCGCAACGACACGCGGGTGCCCGAGCGCGCGGACGCGACGCCCCGGCAGGGCGCGGGGCTGTTGCCGCTGCGCGTGCCCACGCACGAAGCGGGGCTTCAGCCGCTCATCGAGGTGGAGCTGTGGCTGTCGTCGCCTTCGACGCGGCTGGTGCTGCGCGCGGACTCGGAGGGCCTGGACTGCAAGGTGGATGGAGAGAGCGCGTGGTCTCGCACCATGCACTGGTCGCTGTTGGACCGCTCGGTGTGGACGCTGCTGTTCATGACGGCGCAGTACATCGACGCGGGGCTCAAGGAGCGGCTCAAGACGCTCCTGCGCCGCACCTTCCTGCTCGCGCCCCAGCGCTTCGACGAGGCGCTGGGGATGTACGAGAAGCTGGGCGCCATCCGCTACGCGATGGAGGCGCACGACGGGGAGATCTTCCCGCTGGGGTTGATGGCGCTGCCGTCCTGGATGCCAGGGTGGCTCAAGGAGCGCGTGGAGCTGGAGCCCCTGGTGGACGCGCTGGAGCTGCGCCATGACGCGCTGGAGCGCTCGTTCCTCGCGCGCTTCGTGGACATGGCGGGGATGGCCTCCGGGCGGCTGCGTGTGGAGGTGCTGGAGAAGCGCTCGTACGACAACGGCGGGCGCGTGGGCTTCGGCGGCTTCACCTTCCACTTCGCGCGCCGCGACGGGGGCGAGCTGTCACAGGCCGAGCTGGGCTTCGGCCAGAAGCGGCTGCTGTCGCTCCTGTACTACCTGGACGTCAACGAGGACTTCGCCATCCTGGACGAGCCCGCCAACGGCCTGCACCCGCGCTGGGTGGAGGCCGCGCTCGGGGAGATGGGAGGGCGGCAGGTGTTCCTCGCCAGTCAGAGCCCGCTGCCCCTGGAGCACGCGGTGTTCACTTCCGACGAGGAGCTGCGCGCGTCCCTCATCCACTGCGGCCCGGTGACTCACGAGGGGCAGCAGCGCATCGGCTGGGCCCACCCCACGCGGCAGCTCGCCGCGAGCCTCTTCGAGTCCCACCGCGGCGGCGCGCGGCCCCTGGGGACCCTGCTGCGAGAGCAGGGCGTGTGGTGAGCCCCAGGTCAGTCATGGACAGGTGCGGCGAATTGTCGCGGCACCCTCCGGTCTCCGGATGATTGTCGCAGGCAAGTGATTGGGGTGCCCCCGGGGCTGCGGCAAAAGGCCACATCGGTGGCGCGCGGGCCGTCTGTTAACCCGGTGCTCCAGCGCAATCCCTTCCACTGGAGGCCCTGCTTGAAGACCTCACTCCCACTCCTGCTCGCGTCCGCGGGCCTGCTGGTCGGCACGGCCGCCCAGGCCCACATCGGCACCTCCGGGGCCGGCCCCGCCATCGAGGGCACGTCCTACGAGGTGCAGTTCACGGTCGGCCACGGCTGCAGCGGCGCGGACACCTGGCGGCTCCAGATTCGAATCCCCGAGGGTGTCACCTCCGTGCGCCCGCTGGACTCCCAGTTCGGCAAGGCGGTGGTGGAGAAGGACGCGAGCGGCAACGTGAAGTCCATCACCTGGACCCGCTCCTCCGCGGCCGAGGTGCTGGCCGCGGACACGCATGCGCACCGCGTCTCCTTGCGCGCGCGCATGCCGAACACGCCGTTCGCGATGGTGTACTTCCCCACCACGCAGACCTGCCGCGACGCCCAGGGCCAGGAGACGACGGTGGAGTGGGTGGGCACGTCCGGAGACCACCAGCATGGCACCACGGACGCAGGCAGCGAGCCGCAGGCCGAGCCCGCGCCCGCCGTCTTCATCTACCCCGCGCGCACGCCGGGCTGGAACAAGTACGTCGTGCAGGAGCACGTGCATGACCTGAGCGTGTTCAAGGACGCGCTCATCGTCTGGTCGGGCAAGAGCGCGTACAGCGCCAACCCGGTGACGAAGGAGCTCATCGCGTCCGAGCCGGACACGACGCCGCTGACGGAGATTCATCCCGGCACGGAAATCTGGGTCAAGTACTGAGGCGGGAAGGAGGAACGATGAACCGCCATCTGTGCGCCGTACTCGCCGCCTGCGCCGTGCTCGGCGCGTGCTCGGACGACGACAAGAAGCCCTCGGGCCCGCAGCAGGACGCGGGCCCCCTCTCCACCCAGGGGCTCACGCCCTCCGCGCTGGAGCGCCCGCCGACGTCGGGGGGACTGCCCGCGGACCTGAAGCCACCCGGGCGATGACGCAGGACGCGCCCGCTTCCTTTCGAGGGAGCGGGTCCGCGATTATGACGGTCCCATGAACACACTCAGGGACTGGGGTCTTGGGGTCCTGCCATTCGCGGCGCTGGTCCTGCTCTGGCGATTCTCGGTCTGGCGCGAGCAGCAACAAACCCAGACGCTCTACCGCGCCGTCGACGAAGGGGCCGTGAGCGAGGTCCAGGCCCTGCTCGCGAAGCACGCCTTCCCGAACCTGCGCTCGGTGGTCATCGCGAGCGCCGTGGTCAGGGCCGTCGAATCCAGACAGCTCGCCGTGCTCGACTTCCTGCTCAGCCCCGAGCTGAAGCCCGTGTCGCTCACCCAGAAGCTCGGGTCCTTCCTTTACGACCAGTCGATGAAAGGGGGCTGGAGGGGCGTGGTGCTCTGGCGCTCACGTCACGCGCACCCGTTCCTGCCCTGGAGGGACCTGAGCAGGAGGGACAAGTTCCGGCTGAGGTCCATGGCCACCCGAGGTGCCGGGGAGGGGCCCTCGAAGGTCTTTCTTCGCCACCACTTCGGCCAATGGAAGGTCGTCGTCTGAAACGACGTCAGAACTGTCCGGCGCGCGCCTGCTCGAAGGGCACGCGGTGCTTCACGTACATCGTGTCCATCATGTGGTTGCCGATGAGGTTCAGGTTGCCATCGGTGAAGCGGTGCACGACGGCGCCCTTGCCCGCGTCCTTGGCGAAGGCGATGGGGTCGAAGCTGCCGCCCAGGCCGGTGAGGGTGGGGACGGCATCCGCGTTGTTGATGTAGTGCACGTACTGGGGGCCGTCCGGGTAGCGCGTGGACGCCGCGCCGAAGGTCTCCACGCTCAGCTTGCCCATGAGCTTCTCGACCTGCGCGGAGGACATGCCGTCCTCGATGCGCAGCCGGCGCTCCACGTCGAACAGGGCGCGCGCGGTGATGAGGCCGCCCTGGCTGTAGCCCATGAGGTGGACCTCGCGGCCCGCCTTCAGCTCGCCGTAGACGGTGTCCGCCAGGGTGTCCACGGCGGGGTTCTTGCCCTTGTCCAGCTTGTCGCCCACGCACTGGGCCAGGTCCGCGACGAAGCCCTCGGTGGCGTTGTGGATGCCGATGACGCGCGCGTCCGCCTTCTCCGCGATGGCCCGCATCTCGCTGAGCTGGTTGGCGGCCGGCGTGAGGATGCCGTTGATGTAGAGAACGGTCTTGTCGGGGTTCGGGTTGTTCTGCGGCGTGACGCCGGGGATGTCCTTGAGCGGCGTGCCGGGCGGGAAGGTCTGGCCCTTGGCGCCCATCAGCTTGCCGTCCAGCGTCTTGTCCGGCCTGGCGTCGCCGCCGAACAGGCGCTTGACCTCGCTCAGGTGCGTGGCCTCGAAGACGTCCTTGCCCTGCTCCAGGAAGCGCGGGACCTCCTTCAGCCCGTTCTTCGCGGCCTCCACCAGCCCGCCCAGCGGGTTCTTCAGCGACGCGCGCTGGGTCTGCGACGGGGCGACGGGCGTGGAGACGGGGCGGTTGCGGTCGATGGGGCTCATGAAGGGCTCCGGCCCATGGGGGTGCTGGGCGTTCCCATCATTTTCTCACACGGGCATCGGGAAGTTGCTTCGGGGCCCCACCTGCTGGGAACCGCGCCAGCACCCAGGGTGTCCGGGGACGGCATCGAGCCTGGCCAACCCTGGAGAATCCATGACGATGCGACCCGCCGTCGGCGCCCTGCTGCTGCTCTGGGGGTGCGCGACGTCCTCGACCACGACGCAGCGCGCCACGCCCCCTCCTGCACGGCCCGTCTTCCTGGAGGACGACTGGGAGGGGGCGCTGCGCGAGGCGAAGGAGGGCGGGCGGCCGCTCTTCGTGGAGGCGTGGGCGCCCTGGTGTCAGTCGTGTCGCTCCCTGCGCGCGACGGTGCTGACGTCCCCCGCGCTGGGCGCGTGGGCGGGCCGCTTCGTGTGGCTGACGATGAACACGGATGCGCAGAGCAGCCTGCCCTTCCTCCAGCGCTACCCGGTGGACACGTGGCCGACCCTGTTGGTGCTGGAGCCGGAGCATGGCGCGGTCATCACCCGCTCGCTGGGCGCGGTGTCCGAGCCCCAGCTGCTGGGCCTGCTGGCCCAGGCCGAGCGGACCTTCCAGCGCGGCCATGGGGACACGGAGCTGCTGGCGCGGGCGGATGAGCTCGCGCTCCAGGGTCGGCACGCCGAGGCGGCCCAGGGCTATGGGCAGGCGCTGACGGGGCTGGCGGCGGCGGACGCGCGGCGGGCGGGCACGGTGGTGTCGTGGCTCAAGTCCCTGTCGGCCTCGGGGTCGGCCGAGGAGTGCGTGCGGGTGGCGGAGAGGGAGCTGCCGGGACTTGCGCGCGCGGATGACCGCACGCGGCTGTTGTACGTGGGCATGGGCTGCGCGCTGGATGCCGACACCGAGGAGGCGCGAGACCGCTTCGCCGAGGAGGCCCGGCGGGGCCTCGACGCGCCCGAGGACGCGTTGAGCCCGCTGCAGCGCTCGTCGCTCTTCGAGCTGTCCTGTGAGGCGTACGAGCTGGCCGGGGACACGGCGGGCCTGCGAGGGATGACGGAGCGGTGGTGGACGTTCCTGGCGGCCCAGGCCCGGCACGCGAGGGGCGCCGAGGAGCGCGCCGCGCTCGACTCGCATCGGGTGATGGCGGCGGCGTTGAGGGACAGGCCCGACGAGGCGCTGGCCCTGCTGGAGCGCAGCGCGCGGGAGCTGCCCGGGGACTACAACCCGCCGGCCCGGCTGGCGACGTTGTACGCGATGGCGGGACGCCATGACGAGGCGCTGGCCTCGAGCGAGCGGGCCCTCGCGCTGGCGCCGCGAATCGCGCGGGGCACCGTGCTCGCAGGACACGCGCGCATCCTCCTGGCCCGGGGAGAGGGAGCCCGCGCGGAGCGGCTGCTCACCGAGGCCCTGGAGGAGCTGGACAGCACCCCCGGCATGCCCCGGGAGCATCTGCAGCGAAGGGCCCTCGAGCACGCGCTCCAGCGGGTCCGCGCGAGCAACGCCGCGCCGGCGAATCAGTGAGGTGACGGAGGCAGCGGCTCCGGGGGTTCACCCGAGACCTTCTGCTCCACCTGTCTTCGCACCAGCCGCTTCGTCGCCGTCTCCTCGTCCTCGGTGCGCTGACGCCGGCGCACCAGCCCCTGGCTCTCGTCCACGAACCAGAAGAGCACCCGGTAGAAGGCCGCGATGACGGTGACGAGCAACGCGGAGAGAAACCACCTCAAGCCCCACCCCACCCAGCCTCCCACCACCACGTCGATGGCGTACGTCCCCGTCAACGGCACCAGCACGAAGGCCACGTAGTGGGACACGCAGTAGGGACACGACACCAGATACCCCCACCACGTCTCCTTGCCCCCCAGCCGCGCCCGGAGCGGCGCGAAGATGCGCTCACGCGCGACGGTCTGCGACACCCCCATCACCACCGCCGACACCGCGAAGAGCTGGAACAGGTCCGCCATCCCCCCAAGGTGGCGACGATCCCACCCACCCGAGACGCCCCGCGCACAGCCGCCTCCCCGCTCGCCCGCGCTCCTCCCGACACCCACTCCCAGGCTCCGTCGACTGGAAGACAGTCGGAAGACTCTTCGGATCTGCCCCCTGTAAAAACGAAAGAGGTCCGCCCTTAAGCACCCCTGGGCCTCGATGCAAACCCCTGGACTCATTGGGAAATGGCGCAAGTGGCCCGTGGCATGCGCATTGCGAAGGACCCCACCCGTGCCGCCGAGGCGCGGCTCCCAACGGCCCCCTTCCCCGAGAGACGCCATGCAGGATTCTTCCCACTTCTCCTCCCCGGACTCCCTCTCCACGTACCTCTCGGAGATCAACCAGTACCCGCTGCTGACGCAGCCCCAGGAGCAGGAGCTGTCGCGGCGCTTCCGCAAGGGCGACCTGATGGCGGGCCACCAGCTGGTCACCAGCAACCTGCGCTTCGTGGTGAAGGTGGCCTACGAGTACCGCTCCTACGGCCTGAAGATGTCGGACCTCATCCAGGAGGCGAACATCGGCCTGATGAAGGCCGTGCAGAAGTTCGACCCGGACAAGGGCATCCGCCTCATCTCCTACGCGGTGTGGTGGATTCGCGCGTACATCCAGAACTGCATCCTGCGCAACTGGAGCCTGGTGAAGCTGGGCACCACGCAGGCGCAGCGCCGCCTCTTCTTCAGCCTGGCGCGCACCCGCCGCGAGCTGGAGCGCATGGGCGCCGGCGACGCGAACATCGTCAACGCGGAGGAGATCGCCCGCAAGCTGAACGTGAAGGCCTCCGAGGTGCGCGAGATGGAGCAGCGCATGGGAGGGCGTGACCTGTCGCTCGACGCCCCCGTGGGCGAGGACGGCGACGCCACGCACCTGGACTTCGTCGAGTCCGCCACCGCCTCGCACGAGGACGAGGTGGCCGACCGCCAGCAGGCGGGCCTCACCCGGGAGCTGGTGCAGCGCGCCCTGCGCCGCCTGGACCCGCGCGAGCGCTTCATCATCGAGAACCGGGTGATGGGCGACTCCGAGATGACGCTCAGCGAGCTGGGCGAGCACTTCGGCTTCTCCCGCGAGCGCGCCCGCCAGCTGGAGATTCGCGCCAAGGACAAGCTCAAGGCGGAGCTGGCGCTGCTCATGGCCGACGCCGGCCTGGACGCCGCGTCGCTCGCCTGATTCCTTCCCATCGGCCCCTTCATCGGGGACGCTGAACCACACCGAGTCCGTCCTTCGAAAGAAGGGCGGACTCATTCGTTTGCGGGGCCCTACCTCCGTCCCACCCCCGCCCGAACGCGCGCGAGGCCGACAATCCGGCCCGGGCGGCGCTGACTCACCCTCTCCCGTCGACGCCCGGGCCGCCCCACCCGACCCCCGCTGTCCGGGAACACCCGCCGCCCGGACCCTCCAGGTGCGCCACGGCTGACGGGCCTGGGGCCCCGTGCGTCCCTCGGGGAGGGGAATGCCGCGCGTCGGAATCACCGCGCCCCGCCACCCCTCCCCGCGCGGCCTCCTTCCCCAGACGCCAAAGACAGACACGACGGGTTTCAACAAACATCCTCCCCGCCACGTCTGCCCAATCCCCCTCGTTTGACACACAGGTTTTACCTGTTACTGTGACTTCACTCCGCGAGCAGAACCCTCGCGTGAGCGCATTCAGCGGCAACGACGTCGCGCCTTCTTCCGGTGCGCCCTCGTGAAGAAGCCCGGCGGCCCTCCGGGTCTCACTCCACCTTTGAAGACAGACGTGCCCCGGGGGCGCGCTGAGAGAGGTATGTCTTGGGCAAGATTGGAGGCACCTTGGAGCTCATCCGCGCGCGGCTGGATGAGTTCATCCGCAACGCGGAGCTCGCACCCCGGCAGGAGCCCTGGGTGGTGCTCTCCAACCTGACGGACCCCGAGGGCCGTCCGGCCGCGCCCGCGCGTGACGCGGTGGTGATGTACCTGGCCAACCTCCAGCACGAGACCATCGTCAGCACGTACAACCGCAACGTGCCCGTGTCGCAGGACACGTACGGCATCGTCTCGCCGCCGCTCTACATCGACCTCTTCGTCCTCCTGTACGCCAACTTCGAGGACCAGGCATACGCGGTGGGCCTGGAGGCCATCTCCCAGGTCATCAGCTACTTCCAGCAGACGCCCTGGTTCACCCAGCAGAGCCTGCCCGGGCTGGACCCGGACATCGACAAGCTCACCTTCGAGTTCGTCAACCTGGACCTCCTGGGCCTCAACCACCTGATGGGGCTGGCGGGGGTGAAGTACCTGCCGTCCGTCTTCTACAAGGTCCGGATGATTCCCTACCGGGGCACGGCCATGCAGGCCCAGGTGCCGGCGGCCAAGGGTGTCGAGGCGCCAGGTCAGCCCCGGGAGCAGGAGCCATGAGCCGCGCCCGCCGCGCCTACGAGCGCGCCCTGGACGGCCCCTCACGGCTGAGGCCCGGCCCCCGGCAACAGCCCGGCCCCGCGCCCCACGGCAACGACGGGCCCGCCCGCCGCTACGCCTACGAGAGGCTGGTGACGGTGGACCTGCGCCACACGTACTTCAACGGCTCGGATGACCGCTGCCCCGCGCTGCGCTGCCAGCCCACGCCCGACACGCGGGTGAGGATGCGCGACTGGGGCCTGCTCTTCCTCGACGAGGGCACGGACTTCTCCGTGCTCTTCGACTCCAACCGCCTGGACGCCTTCCTCTCCGCGGTGGAGCGCAGGAGCCAGCAGGGCCAGTGGACGTGGCTGTCCTTCGTGCTCGTCTCCGACACGCCCTACTTCGTCAACTTCACCGACCTGCCCAGCGACTTCCAGCCCAACCTCTACAACCTCTACTTCAACAACCTGGGCGCGCACTTCGTGGGCAGCCCCCCGTCCCCCACGGACCAGCCGCTCCACTGCGAGGGCGCCCTCACCCCGCCCATCCTGCTCAACCCCGGTGAGCACGTCACCGCCGACAGCCGGCAGCGCGTGGTGGGCACCCAGGTGCAGGTGGTGCTGGTGAGCGACGCGGTGGACCGCGTCGTGGTGATGGACGTGTCCGGGGAGCAGGTCCTCTGCAAGCCGTGCAGCATCCCCAGGTCCCTGCTGGCCCAGCGAACGCCCTACCTCATCACCTGCGCGCAGGTGGCGCAGGCGCGCGCGAAGGGGCCGGGGGAGGAGCAGCGCGTGGGCTCGGTCCTCTACCTGGACCTCGTCGCCGTACCAGAGGGGCTCTACACCCTGCGGCAGCTCGCCGCCGACGGACAGGTGCTGGACCAGGAGGTCGTCCTCTACACGCAGGCGTACCCCGCGCCGCTGGGCTTCATCGACCTGGTGCTGGCGAAGCCCTCGCCGCAGGACACGGGGCTGTATCCCCTGTGCGACGTGCCTCCGCAGGGAGAGGGCGCGCGCGTGGTCCCGCTGGAGCTGCAGCTGCGCTTCGAGCGGCGCAGCACGCGCTGGTGCTACTTCGTCGTGCCACCCAAGGGTGTCACCTACGAGCAGCTGCGCCTGGTCGACACGGACACGTCCCAGCCCGTCACCTTCTCCGGCCCCGTCCCCGTCCCCGTCCCGGGCGCGGGGGTGACCCAGTGCTTCATCGCGGACCAGGACCTGCCGCTGCAGGAGCTCTCCAGCTTCGTCTTCGAGCTCAAGGGGCTGAGGACCCAGGGCCTCTTCGAGAACACGCTGATGTCGCGCGTGCCCGTCGCCACGCCCGCGCTGGTGCTGCCCCGGAGCGGACCTGCGCCCGGCAAGCCCCGGAGCACGCGCCCCACCCGGCGCTCCCGTGACTCGCGGGCCGCGCCGGAAGTAACGCGCGACTACTCGGACATCTTCCTGAACCTCTGAAACCCCAGAGCAGCAGCAGCGCCACCCACGAAACGAGGACCCGATGGCCACCCGACCCGCACGCAAGACTCCCGGCGTCTATGTCACCGAGCTGGACGCCTTCCCACCCTCCGTCGTCGGCATCCAGACGGCGGTGCCCGCCTTCATCGGCTACACCCAGACGGCCCAGCTGAGCGGCAAGCCCGTGCTCAACAAGCCCATCCTCATCAACTCGCTGGCGGACTACCAGCAGGTGTTCGGCGGCGCGCCGGACCCGCTCTTCCGGCTGGAGGAGGTCACCGACACCGCCAAGCAGAAGGCCGGTGACTACGACTTCAAGGTGTACGACGCGGCCACGCCCACCTGGAAGTACTACAACCTGGTCAACTCCACCGGCACCCAGTTCAACCTCTTCAACAGCCTGCGGCTGTTCTACGCGAACGGCGGCGGCACCGCGTACATCGTCTCCGTGGGCGACTACACGGCCACGCTGGGCGCCGACGCGCTCAAGGGCGGCCTGGACGTCATCGCCGAGCAGGTGGGCCCGACGATGCTCGTCGTCCCGGACGCGGTGAACCTCACCACGCTGGCCGACTACCAGAAGGTCTCCTCGAAGATGCTCGACCAGTGCGGGCAGCTCAAGGACCGCGTGGCGCTCCTGGACGTGTGGGGCTCCGCCACCGTCACCAAGGACACCCTCACGCAGGTCATCACCGACTACCGCGGCATCCTCGGGGACAAGTTCCTCAACTACGGCATGGCGTACTTCCCCTTCCTGCACACCTCCGTGCAGGAGGTGAGCGACTTCGACTACCGGAACATCACCCTGGAGGCGACGCTCAAGGACATCCTCAAGCTGGAGAGCGCCAACCTCTACGCCACCAACCCCACGCGCAAGACGGCGGTGGACGCGGACATCGACAAGATTGGCACCGTCACGCTCGAGGAGGAGGTGCTGGCGCTCAACCAGAACCTCACCGCCGCGCTGCCCCTGCTCACGGACATGCTGCGCGTCATCACCGGCAAGGACGACGTGCTGCCGTCCAGCGGCGCCATGGCGGGCATCTACACGTGGAACGACACCAACCGGGGCGTGTGGAACGCGCCGGCCAACGTCAGCCTGACGTCCGTCACCAGCACCACCTTCAAGCTCAACAACGACCAGCAGGCGGACCTCAACGTCCCGGTGGACGGCAAGGCCATCAACGCCGTGCGCGAGTTCGTGGGCCGCGGCTCCGTGGTGTGGGGCGCGCGCACGCTGGACGGCAACAGCAACGACTGGCGCTACATCCAGGTGCGCCGCACGCTCGTCTACGTGGAGCAGTCCATCAAGAGCTCGCTGGACCGCTTCGTCTTCTCCGCCAACGACGGCAGCACCTGGGCGTCGGTGACGTCCATGGTGTCCAGCTTCCTGCAGGGGCTGTGGTCGCAGGGCGGCCTGCTCGGCGCCACCGCGTCGGATGCCTTCAGCGTGGAGTGCGGTCTGGGCAGCACCATGACGGCCCAGGACGTGCTCGAGGGCTACATGGTCGTGCAGGTCACCCTGCAGATGATCCGCCCGGCGGAGTTCATCGAGCTGACCTTCAAGCAGAAGATGGAAGGCGCCAGCGCGTAGCGCCTTCGTGCCGTTCCACGACTGATTCCACCCGATTCAAGCCGAACGAGGAGCCGCCATGGCAGGAGAAGTTCAGAACGACATCTGGCCGTTGCCGAAATTCTATTTCTCCGTGCAGCTCGGGGACGACACCTCCGTGAGCTTCCAGGAAGTGGATGGCCTGGAGACGGAGACGCAGGTCATCGAGTACCGGCACGGCAACAACCCCAGCTTCTATCCCATCAAGATGCCCGGCCTGGCCAAGGTGGGGAACGTGAGGATGCGCAAGGGCATCTTCGTGAACGATGCCCGCTTCTGGGACTGGTACAACGAAATCAAGATGAACACGATTGCCCGGCGGACGGTCATCATCAGTCTGCTGGATGAGCAGGGCGCGCCGAAGATGACGTGGACGCTGAACAACGCGTGGCCCACGAAGCTCTCCGGCACGGACCTCAAGTCCGAGGGCAACGAGGTGGCCGTGGAGACGCTCGAGCTCGCCTTCGAGACGCTGGTCGTCGCCGCGCCTTAATCCCCTCTCATCGCCATGTCCGAACCCTACTATCCGCCAGGCGCGTTCTACTTCAGCGTCTCCGTGCTCGGCTCCGCGACGCTGCTCGCGGCGGCGAGCGATTTGGACGCGTCGTTCCAGGAGATCTCCGGCATCGAGGCGCGCTGGGACACCGAGGACGTCACCGAGGGCGGCGAGAACCGCTTCATCCACAAGCTGCCCAAGGCGGCCCGGTACTCCAACCTGGTGCTCAAGCGGGGCGTGGTGACGCGGGACTCGTTCCTGGCGGAGTGGTTCGGACAGAGCGTGGGCTCGGGGCTGTCCCTGCCCCTGCTCCCGCAGAACATCCTGGTGCTGCTGCTCAACGAGGAAGGCCTGCCGCTGGTGGCGTGGGGCTTCGTCAACGCGTGGCCGCTGCGCTGGCAGGTCTCCCCCATGAGCTCGCAGGAGAACCGCATCCTCACCGAGTCCTTGGAGCTGTCCTACAACTACTTCGAGCGGGTGAACCTGGGCAGCCCGGCCTCCGTGGCCATCAAGCTGGCCCAGCTCACCTCTCGGTTGATGTGAGGCGCGCATGCCGCTCGAGGTCAACGAGGTGGGCATCCAGGTCAGCGTGAAGGGCGGCTCGGGCGAGGACGGCCTGGAGGTGTCCAGCACGCCGGTGGCGGACTGCAACCACGCGGAGGAGAAGGCGGAGAAGGAGCGGATGATGGAGGAGTGCGTGCGGCGCGTGCTCCAGGTGCTCAAGGCCCAGCGGGAGCGTTGACCATGGGGTTCTCCGGCAGCCTCGAGAAGATGATGGTCTTCGCCTACCAGAAGTCCGACTTCACGTCGGAGGTGGGCCGCTACACCGTGTACATCAACCCGGCGTCGTACTCGCACACGTACTGCGTCAAGTACAACGACGTGCAGCCGCAGGGCAGCAGCGGGGGCTCGCCGGAGTTCAACCGGATTCCCTCCGACACGGTGGAGCTGGAGCTGGTGTTCGACGGCACGGGCGTGGTGCCCAGCCCGCTGCCGGGGCTGATGCCCTTCACCGACGACGGCATCTCCGAGCAGGTGTCGAAGTTCAAGAACCTGGCCTTCACCTACAACGGGAACATCCACAGCCCCAACTACCTGAAGCTGTCGTGGGGCACGTTCCTGTTCAAGTGCCGGCTGTCGAAGCTGAGCATGACGTACACGCTGTTCAAGCCGGACGGCACGCCGCTGCGCGCCCGGGCCAAGGGGACGTTCCTCGGCTACAACGACGAGGTGGAGCTGGCGCTCCAGGCCCGGATGAGCTCTCCGGACCTGACCCACGTGCGCACGGTGAAGGCGGGGGACACGCTGCCGTTGATGTGCTTCCGCATCTACGGCACCAGCACGCTCTACCTGGAGGTGGCCCGGGTCAACGGCCTGGTCGACTTCCGGCGGCTCACGGTGGGCTCGCAGCTCATCTTCCCGCCGCTGAAGGAAGGCCAGACATGAGCACGCCCACGCCGGCGAAGGGCGGGCGCCCTGACGACGTTCGCCATCCAGGCGAACGGGGCGCTCATCCCCTCCACGTTCCGCGTCGTCTCGGTGGACACGTGGCTGGGGGTCAACAAGCTGCCGCGCGCGAAGCTGGTGCTGTTCGACGGGGATGCGTCCACGGGCACCTTCCCCATCAGCGCGACGTCCACCTTCCTGCCCGGCGCGCGCGTCAGCATCTCCGCCGGCTACGACGGGGACAACACGCGCATCTTCGAGGGCGTGGTGTGCCGGCAGGGGCTGGACATCGACGCGGCGTCGGGCTCGAAGCTGGTGGTGGAGCTGAGCGACGAGGCGCTGAAGATGACGCTGGAGCGCAAGAGCGGCTTCTTCGAGAAGGTGAAGGACAGCGCGCTCATCCAGACGCTGCTGTCGCGCAACGGGCTGTCCGGGAGCGTGGAGGCCACCACCGGCGTGCACGACGAAATCGTCCAGTACTACGCCACGGACTGGGACCTGATGGTGACGCGGGCGCAGCTCAACGGCCTGGTCGTCATGGCGGATGGCGGGAAGGTGACGGTGGCGGAGCCGGACACGCGCCAGGCGCCGGTGCTCGCGGTGGCGTACGGCACCACGCTGCTGGACCTGCAGGCGGAGCTGGACGCGACGACGCAGTTCGATGCGTCCTCCATCAAGGGCTACACCTGGGACGCGGGCGCGCAGAAGCTCATCGAGTCGGGGCCTCGCGCGGTGTCGGTGAAGGAGCAGGGCAACGTCTCCTCGGCGGAGCTGGCCAAGGTCTTCGGCGCGAAGAAGGTGGTGGTGCAGACGGGCGCGGAGCTGACGTCCACGGACCTCCAGGACTGGGCCTCGGCGGAGCTGCTCCTGTCGAAGCTGTCGAAGATTCGCGGCACGGCGCGCTTCCAGGGCAGCGCGCTCGCCAAGGTGGGCAAGACGCTGGAGCTGGGCGGGCTGGGGCCCCGCTTCAACGGCACGGCCTTCATCAGCGGCGTGCAGCACCACATCGAGGACGGGCGGTGGCTGACGACGGTGGACTTCGGGCTGTCCTCGCGCTGGTTCACGTCGGAGGCCCCGGACATCGCGGCGCCCGGGGCGTCCGGGCAGCTTCCTCCGGTCAAGGGGCTGCAGACGGGCGTGGTGAAGCAGGTGGCCAAGGACCCCGGCGGGGAGCTGCGCGTGCTGGTGGGGCTGCCGCTCTTCCAGGACCCGAGCCAGGGCGTGTGGGCGCGGCTGGGGATGTTCTACGCGTCCAAGGGCGTGGGCGCGCTGTTCTATCCGGAGGTCGGCGACGAGGTGGTGGTGGGCTTCATGAACGAGGACCCGAGAGACCCCATCATCCTGGGCTCCGTGTACAGCAAGCAGCGCGCGCCCGCGACGGCGCCGGACGAGCAGAACACGAAGAAGGCCGTGGTGACGCGCTCCAAGCTGGAGCTGTCGTTCGACGACGAGAAGAAGGTCATCCTCATCAAGACGCCCGGCGGCCACACGGTGAAGCTGGACGACACGTCCGGGGCCCTCTCGCTCCAGGACAGCAACGGCAACACCGTGTCGCTGTCCAAGGGGGGCATCGCGCTGGACAGCGCGTCCGACGTGAAGATTTCGGCGAAGCGCAACGTGGCGGTGAAGGCGGGTGGGAACCTGACGCTCGAGGCCACGGGAAATGTCTCCGTGAGCGGCGCGCAGGTGACGAACAAGGCCTCGATGAAGTTCGCGGCCAGCGGCAACGCGCAGGCCGAGGTGACGTCCAGCGGCGTCCTCACGGTGCGCGGCACGCTGGTCAAAATCAACTGAGTGCCGTGCCTGAAAGGAGTGCCTCATGCCTCCCGCAGCCCGACTCACCGACTTCCATCAGTGCCCCATGACGACGCCCGTGGGGCCCGTGCAGGTGCCGCACGTCGGGGGCCCCATCGCGGGCCCTGGCGCCGTCACCGTGCTCATCGGCGGGCTGCCCGCGGCGAAGGTGGGCGACATCGCCATCTGCGTGGGGCCTCCGGACGCCATCGTGAAGGGCTCCATGACGGTGAAGGTGATGGGGCTGCCCGCGGCGCGGCTGGGGGACAAGACGGCCCATGGCGGCACCGTGCTCGTGGGCCTGCCCACGGTGATGATTGGAGGGTGAGGCGCCATGGAGACCAAGGCCCCTTCGTTCCTCGGCACCGGCTGGAGCTTCCCGCCCACGTTCTCCCGGAGCACCGGCGGCGTGATGATGGCCAGCGGCGAGCTGGACATCCGCGAGAGCCTCTGGGTGCTCCTGTCCACGTCGCTGGGCGAGCGCACCATGCTGCCCAACTACGGCTGTGAGCTGCGGCAGATGGTGTTCCGCGGCGTGAACACCACGCTGACGCGGCAGATACAGGACTACGTCCAGCAGGCCATCCTCTACTGGGAGCCGCGCATCGTCGTGGACGCGGTGACGGTGCAGAAGGACGCCTCGGTGGACGGGCTGCTCTCCATCACCGTGTCCTATGTCGTCACGCAGACGAACTCGCGCAGCAACCTCGTCTATCCCTTCTATCTGCAGGAGGGGAGCATCCCGGTCACGGGGCCCTAGACCATGGCTCCGCTCGACAACAAGGTCGCCCTCAACGACGCGCCCAGTCAGCTCACGCGGTGGCTGCGCGCGCTGGAGGACGGGTATGCGCCGGTGGACGGACGCACGCGCTCGGAGCTGCTCGACTTCGCGCCGCGCTTCGGGGCGCTCGTCTACTTCTATGACTTGAAGAACCAGCGCGACGGGAACTGGTCGGAGTTCTTCCTCGCGGACCCGGTGATGGTGCTCGCGTCCATCGACGCGCTGGACACGGACTCGGTGGAGGAGCGGTTCCTGCGCACGACGCGGGAGGTGGACCTGTCGCGGACGCCGGAGCGCGCCTTCCAGACGCTCTCGGAGGGCTTCGAGCTCATCCTCGGGCTCGCGCGTCGGTTCGACCTCTGGCTGCGCGGCGCGGGGCTGGGCGCGCAGGGCGAGGCGGCGCGGCTCCTGGGGCAGGACCTGGTGAAGGCCGTCGAGGGGCCGCTGTCTGGGGCGCTGCGCTCGCTGGTGAGCCTGGCGAAGGGCGCGGCCGGGCCGCAGGCCTTGGGGCGGCTCATCCGCTTGGACGTCGCTGGGATGTCGCCGCTCTGGGGGCTGGAGGACCTGCCGGCGGATGGCTCGGCGTATCGCGGCGCGACGAAGGAGGCGCGGGCGCGCTCGGCGATGGCGAAGCTGGAGCCGCTGCTGGGGGCCTTCCTGGATTCGCTCTCGCAGCTCCAGGGGCTCGCGCGGCAGGTGCTGCCCTCGGTGCTGGCGAATGGAGACCATCCTCCGCACCTGGCGCTCTACATGGCGTTCGTGCGGCTCTTCCGCACCGCGCAGGACACCGTCAACTCGGTGTCGGGGCGGTATGCGTCGTTCTATTACCGCGACGTGCTGCGCCTGCGACCTCGCGGCGCGCTGCCGGACAGCACGTACCTCACCTTCACGCTCGCCGATGACGAGGCGGTGCGAAGTGAGGTCGTTCCCCGAGGCACCCTGTTCCCCGCGGGGAAGCGTCCGGATGGCCAGGACATCCTCTTCGCCTCGGACACCGCGGTGGGCGTCTCGCGCGCCACCGTGGCCCGACGCCTCGCGCTGCGGGTGCTGAGCGGACCGCTGGTTCCGGAAGTCGCGGCGCCCGTCGAGGGCGCGACGCCACTCACCGTCGTCAAGCAGGTGCTCGTCTCGGAGATGCCGCTCGAGCCGGATGCAACGCCGGACCCGGCGGTGGAGCCTCTTCCAGGCTGGGCGACGTTCGGCGCCGTGCGGGAGGGCGTCACCGCCACCACCGTCACCGGCCCCGCGACGCTCGGCTTCGCGCTCGCCTCCGGCTACCTGAGCCTGACGGGCGGCAGCCGCGTGGTGACGTTGAACGTGCCCCTCTCGCCCGAGTCCGCTCGCCTCCTGAGCTCCCGACTGGAGGTGCTCGCCGAGGCCACCGGCCTCGATGCGAGCACCGTGTTCCTGCAGGTGCTGCGCGAGTCGTTCACCCTCCAGGTCTCCATCGAGGAGGGCTGGCTGACGGTGGAGCGCTACGAGCCCATCCTCCCTGCGAATCTCGGGCCCGTGGGCGTGGTGCCCGTGGTCACGTTCTTCGGGCTCTGGTTCGAGCTGCCCCCGTCCGCGCCCGCCGTGGTGCCCAACGGCGCCGCGCCCGCGCCGGACCTGCCCATGCTGCGCGCCTTGCTGAACCCCGAGCCCGTCGCCCTGCGAAACGGCGTCGAGGTCCATCCCGTGTCGCTGCTCGACGCGGTGGCCTTCCAGAACCTGGAGCTGCAGGTCCACGTGCGCGAGCTGACGGGCGTGAGCATCGAGAACACCCAGGGCGAGGTGGACCCGAGCACCCCGTGGGCCCTCTTCGGCGCGTCGCCCGTGGTGGGCTCGTACGCGCGCCTGCGTCACACCGAGCTGTTCGTCAAACGCCTCGACACGCTCTCGCTCGCGCTCGACTGGTTCAACCTCCCCTCGGACACGGAGGGCTTCGCGGGCTACTACCGCGACTATCGCGTGGGGCCGGACGGGCTGCCGACGGAGGACCTCTTCGACAACACGAGCTTCAGCGCGGACCTGCGCGTGCTCCGCCCCGGCGCCTGGACGCTCCAGCCCCTCGTGCTGCCCGACGCGCCGCGGTGCCCCGGCTCTCCCCCGAGCGAGGACGCCCCCCGGGAGGGCGTGCGCTGCTGCCTCTTCCGCACGAAGCCGGACTGCGACACGCCCCCGCCCGAGCCGCGCGGCACGCTGTGCCAGGACACCGTGTTGAAGCAGTTCGACGTGGCCCCCGGCACGCCACCCGACTACTACGACCCGGCGACGAGCGCGCTCGAGCTGCGGCTGGCCACCCCGTCGTATGCCTTCGGTGACTCGCTCTACACCGTCAACGTGCTGAACGCGGTGCTGGCGGAGCTGCCCGACGGCTCGCAACCCTCCACGAAGGAGTCGCGGCTCCTCAAGGACATCAAGTACCCGAATCCCCCCTGGCTGCCCCAGGTGCGGACGCTGGCCGTGCACTACTCCGCGCACTGCCTGCTCGACGAGGCGCGCTTCTTCCACCTGCTGCCCTTCGAGGGCTTCAAGCAGGTGACCGTCGACGCCCAGCGGCCCGTCGCGCTGCTCCCCCACTTCAAGGCCCCCGCGAACCTGTACCTCGGCTTCACCGGCCTGGACGAAGCCCAGGGCCTCACGATGCTGTTCCAGCTGAGCGGCACCTTCACCGGGACGGGCGAGGTCCCCACCGTGCAGTGGGAGTGGCTCACGGCGACACGATGGAACCAGCTGCCTCCGGACCAGGTCCTCTCGGACTCGACGCGGGGACTGCAGGGCACGGGCATCCTCACCCTGGGCCTGCCCACCTTCACCTCGCGAGGCAGCACGCTGATGCCGAAGGTCGCCGACGAGGGCGACTACCAGTGGCTGCGCGCCTCCGTCCCACAGGAGGCGGACGACTTCCCCCGGACGCTCGCGCTCACGCCGCACGCGGTGACGGCGACGCGCAGCGCGCCCGGCGTCGATGTGGACACGCCCGTGCCCGCCGGGAGCATCACCCAGTCCGTGCAGGCGCTGCCCGACATCGGCGGCATCTCCCAGCCGATGGCGTCGTTCGGAGGACGTCCGCCGGAGACGGCGCACACGTTCGAGGTCCGCGCCTCGGAGCGCCTGCGCCACAAGGAGCGCGCGGTGCTGGCGTGGGACTACGAGCGGCTGGCCCTGGAGCGCTTCCCGTCCCTCTGGAAGGTGAAGGCCCTGCCCGCGCACGCGCCCCGTCAGTCCGGCGTGCCGGGCGCGGTGCTCGTGGTGGTGGTGCCTGGGCGCGACGCGTCGGCGTCGGCGGACCCGACGGTGCCCCAGGCCACGTCCGAGCTGCTCGAGCAGGTCGAGCAATTCCTCGCGGAGCGCGCCAGCGGCTTCGCGCAGGTCCGCGCCGTCAATCCCCTCTACGTCCGCGTGAAGGTGGACGCGGCGGTGCGCTTCCGCGCCGGAGAGGAGACGGGCGCGAGCCTGGAGCGGCTCGACCGCGAGCTCGTGGAGTACCTGTCCCCCTGGTACTTCGATGCGTCCCGCGCGACACGGCAGGGCGAGTACGGCTCGAGCGCGGACGTCTCCGACTTCATCCAGACGCGCCCCTATGTCGAGGAGCTGCTCTCGCTGGAGCTGGAGCACTCGCCGCGTCCCGAGACGCTGGAGTCCGACTGGTACTTCCTCACCTCGGAGACCCGGCACGCGCTGAGCGCCGCGGACGCGCCCGCCGCCCTGCTGGCCGCGGATGGCTACTGAGCCCTTTCGGAGCACACCATGGCAGAGCCCGTCACCGTCACCGCCACGCCGCCCACGAACGTGGGCCTGGACTACGCCGCGCTCGAGAAGGCGGGCACCGCGCTCCTCCAGGAGCTCTCGGGGAAGATATGGACGGACTACAACGCGAGTGACTCCGGCGTCACCACGCTGCAGCAGCTCTGCTATGCGCTCACGGAGCTGTCCTACCGCGCGACGTTCCCGCTCGCCGACCTGCTGGTGGACCCCGTCACGGGCGTCATCGAGCCCGCGCGACAGGGGCTCTTCCCCGCGCTCGACATCCTCCCGTGCGACCCGGTGACGGAGCGCGACTACCGCAAGCTGCTCATCGACCGCGTGCCCCAGGTCGCCAATGTCTGGCTCACCCCCGTCACCACCGGAGAGGTCCAGGGGCTCTACGACGTGAGGATTCTCGCGCCGGGGCGCGACGACTGCGCCACCGACGAGCGCTCCCCCGACGCCATCCTCGACGCCGTCCGCCGCGTCTACAGCCGGCACCGCGCCCTGTGCGAGGACCTCCGCGACGTCTCGCTCCTGGAGCCGCTCGACGCCGTCGTCACCGCCGAGGCCAGCATCGACGAGCGTCGGACGCCCGAGGACATCCTCGCCGCGCTGTTCTTCCGCGTCGGCAACCTCCTCGCGCCCGAGCCGCGTCGCGAGTCACTCAAGTCCCTGCTCGACGCGGGCCGGACCCCGGATGAAATCCTGGAGGGGCCGCTGCTGCGCAACGGCTTCATCGCGGACGCGCAGCTGCAGCCCAAGGCGGCGTCCATCGCGCTCCAGGACCTCATCCGCGTCATGGCGCAGACGCCCGGCGTCTCCAGTGTCCGAGGGGTGAGCCTGCGCGCGGGTGGCCAGGTCGCCACCGGACCTGACGGCGCGCTGCCGGTGGCGCCGGAGCAGGTGCTGCGGCTCGACACGCGCACGGACGCGAAGCGGGGCGGGTTTTCGATTCGGCTCTTGCGCAACGGCGTGGAGGTGAAGCCCCATCCCGCGCGCGTGCGCCGTGAGCTGGAGCGCCTGTGGGCCGAGCAGCGCCGCACCTATCCGCTGGGGAGCCAATACGAGGAGTACCTCGGCATGCCCCGAGGTCAGCGCCAGGACTTCCGCGCGTACACCTCCATCCAGACGCAGTACCCCATGGTCTACGGCATCGGGTCCGCGGGCCTCCCCGAGGGCGCACCGCCGCTGCGTCAGGCCCAGGCGCGCCAGCTCAAGGGCTACCTGCTCGTGTTCGAGCAGCTCCTCACGGACTTCTTCGCGCAGCTCGCGCACGTGCGGGACCTGTTCTCCGGCGACCCGGACCTGCAGCGGACGTACTTCTTCCAGCTGCTCACCGACGCGGTTCCGGATGTGGAGCCGTTGCTCGCGGAGCCTTCGGAGGGAGGGGACTCGCCGGGCTATGCGCTCGGACTGGAGGAGCTGGTCGCAAGCCAGGACCCCGTCACCGCGCGCCGCAACCGGTTCCTCGATGTGCTGCTGGCGCTCTGCGGGGAGCAACTGGACGAGGACTCCGTCGCGGGCACGTCGTGGGACGGCACTCCGGACGCGCTCCAGGCCGAGCGGGTGCTGCGCGCGAAGCTCGCGCTGTTCGAGCACCTGGTCGAGAGCACGCATTCGCGTGGACGCGGTATCGACGCGCTGGAGCGCCCCGGGCCGCGGAACGTCGCGGGCATGGCCATCAAGAGCCGCATCCAGCTGGGGATGCCCGTCGCGGACTCGCGCACGCTCATCGATGGGCTGGATGAGCATGGGTTGAATCTCTCGGACTCGGCGAGCACGGCGCCGGAGAGCCGCGCGCTGGCTCGATATGAGGACATGCTCGAGGAGCGCTTCACGCCCGTCGCCTCGCTGCCCGCGCCGGAGAGTCCTCCCGCGCCGCCCCTGCGCTCCCAGATGCTGGGGGGCGAGTTCCTGAGCGCGGCGGGCGCGGTGGAGCACTTCCGCGTGGGGACGCTGCCGGGGGAGTCCTCGTTGTCCCTGGTGTGCAAGGCGCCTTCCGAGGCGGGCTGGCACCTGGCGGGGAAGTTTCCGACTGTGGAGAGCGCGGTGGCGCGGGCGCATGCGCTCGTGGAGCAGGCGCGCCAGCTCAACCGGCAACGCTCGCAGCTCTACATCGTGGAGCACCTGCTGCTGCGGTCCGCCCGGCGCGAGGGCGAGGACGCCTTCCCCTACAGCTTCACGGTGACGGCGGTCATCTCCACGGCGACGGGCGAGTGGCGTGAGCCGGAGTTCCAGTCGTTCGCGCGCGAGGTCATCCGGAGCAACGCGCCCGCGCTGGTGGTCGCGGAGTGTCTGTTCCTCGGGTCCTCGCGCATGGCGGCCTTCGAGCGGCTCTACTGGGCCTGGAGGAATGCGCTCCGGCAGGCAGATGAGCCCGGGCTCTCGCTGGCCTCGGCGCGGCTGAGGGACTTCCTGGAAGCGGCGGCCCGTGAGTCCGGGGCGGACACCGCATGACGGGCTCGCGGCATCATCTCCGCAAGCAGACGCTGCGGGTGACCTTGGCGTCGGAGGAGCAGGCGCTGGCGCTCCAGCCCCGGCTGAGTGACTTCAACCGGCGTCGGCTGCTCGCCATCATCGAGAAGGTGTTCGACGCGGTGGATGTCCCCGGGCTGCACCTGCGCCTCGACCGACTCGATGTGGATTTGGGGACGGTGCCGTTCGACGACTTCGAGCGGGTGGTGGAGGAGCGGCTCTCCCTGCGACTCCAGGAGGCCGTGGAGCAGGCGGTGCGGGAGCGGCGCTCGTCGACACAGGCGGAGGACCGGCCTCGGACCGAGGAGGAGCTTCGGCTGGAGTTGCTGGAGCATTACCTGCTGCATGGCACCCTGCCCTTCTGGGCACCGCATGGCGTGGCGTTCTCGTTCGGCGCGCTCTTCGCCGAGCTTGCCCGGAGCTCTCCGGCCTCGCTGGTGCGGCTGGTGGGCAAGCACGCCACGCTCGGGCGGGTGTTGGACCGGTTGGTGTTGCAGCTCGACCAGCGGCAGTTGGAGCAGCTCGTGATGCTCCTGGAGCCGAAGCACGCGGCGCTGCTCATCGACTACATCGTCAGCCTCCAGGCGCTCCATCGCATCGAGCCGGTGTTGCCGCTGAGTGACCGGGCGCTGTCACGGCTGCTCTGGTCGCTGACGCTGACGTACCTGGTGAAGGACGCGGGCTCGCAGTTCAACCGCAAGAGCGCGTTGAAGCTCCTGCTCGAGGGGGTCTCGGAGAGCCAGGGCCTGGACTATCCGGAGCTGCTGACGACGCTGGACTCCGGGTTGGAGCAGGTGCGGAAGCGGCACCCGGTGCTGGCGTCGCTGTCGTCCGTCATCGGGGAGCTGGTGCGCGAGCTGCCGCTCCCCGAGGTCGAGGAGGTGGAGACTCCGGTGCTCGATGAGGAGCTGGCGACCACGGAGTCGGCGTCGGCGCGGTATGAGCTGGCGGAGGCGCTTCGGTATTACCTCCGCCATGGGGAGCTGCCGTGGGCCACGCTCGTGCGCATGCCGGAGCTGACGGCGGAGCGGGTCGTCGCGACGCTGCCGGAGCTGCCTCGCTCGCTGCAGCGGCGGGCGCTCGGTTGGGAGCAATCGGGTGGCTCGTTGGCACGGCTGGTCCGGGCGGTGCGGCGGATTCCCGAGGAGGTGCTGTCGAAGCTGCTGGTGCGGCTGATGCCGCGCCCCGGAGATGAAGGGAGTCCGCTGCGCTCGGCGCTGCCCGTGTTCGCGGCGCGCGCCGAGGACAAGCCGCTGTTCTTCGCGCGACTGCTCGCGGCGCTGCTGGATGGGAAGCCGGTGGTCCTGGAGGAGCTCTCGGCGACGCGGGTTCCGGGAGGCACGGAGGACTGGGGAGTTCGTGACGCGGACCTGTCGCGGTGGGAGGCACATGCGCTCAAGTCCGCGCTGGTGAGCCGACTTCGCTTCGGGACGAAGGCAGGGCCGACGGTGGAGGAGTTGCTCGGCGCGCTGCTGACGTCGTTTCCCGAGGACAGTCGGCACTTCCTCCTGGCGCTGCGGGACACGGAGGACTTGCGGACGGTGCTCGTCGACCGGAGTGGGGAGGATGTTCTCGGCAGGGCGATGGACTTGCTGCGTCCGCGCGAGTCCCGGTCGATGCGGGCGTTGCTCCGGGCGATGAGCGAGCTTCCGGAGCGGGTGCTGCCGGGCGGCATCGAGGGTGCGCGGCAGACGGTGTTCCATGAACTGCTGTTGCTGGGAGAGACGGCTCCGCTTTCCCGGAGCACCGTAAGCCGACTGCTGCGGAGACTGTTCGGTGCGGAGATGCCCCTGGAAGCCCAGGGGTTCTTGTCGCGCGTCATCGCGGACTGGGGCGCATCGGGAGGCGTGCTCCAGAAACATGCGGAGGTCTTCGGTGCGGCGCTCGACCACCTTCGTGAGCGAGGTGGCACGTCACCTTCCGGAGACGTTGATGGTCCGCTCAGGGAGGCTCCTCGCGACGAGGATGGCGACGTACGGTGGCGCGCGGGCGAACGAGCTCCGCCCGTTCATGCGGCCACGAGTTCGCGCACGCCGGACGGCATCCGTACTGACCACGGAGACTCGGCCCCTCGCGTGCAGATTGTTGAATCCGGCACCCACAGCCACTCGGTCGCTCTCTGGCGAGACGCGGCATCCTTCGACCGCGGCGACGCATCCTCGCTCGGAAAGAGCAGTGTCTCCGTCCACCACGCTCCGCATGGACAAGACGAAGCAGCCTTCAACCAAGGCGGCCCCACATCACGCGAAGAAGACACCGTTCCTCTGGGCCTCGGCCATGCGGCCTCGCGCAGACAGGACAGAGACTCCGTTGCCCAAGGAGCTCCAGCCGCAAACGAGCAGGCGGAGGAAGGTCTCGACCACGGCGACTCCGCTTCACGCGAGCACGGCAAGGTACCTATCGGCCACGAGTCCGACTCTCATGAACGAGCAGGGAGTTCTGACAGCCGCAGCGACGCACCTTCGCGTCCAGGCGACGCGGCAGCTATCGGCCACGAATCCGAATCGCACGAACGAACAGGGGCATCTGGCGATACACCTTCGCTCGCTGGAGACGAGGCATCCCTCGGCCACGAGTCCGACTCGTATGAACGAACCGGACGTTCTCGTAGCCGCAACGACGCACCTTCGCTCTTGAGCGACGCGGCATCCCCCGGCCACGACGTATCAGGCTCACGTGCTTATCTCAGCTGCAGCGACGCCGATTCGCTCGCTCGGGACGAGGCATCACTCAGTCATGACAGCTCAGACTCTCGTGGACTCGCCGGGACATCCCCCAGCTACACCGACGCAGCTTCGCGAGCGCAAAGCGGGGTACCCCTCCACGTCGAGGGTGCAGACTCGGGCGGACGAGCCGGCCCCCTCCTTAGCCACACCGACGCAGCTTCGCGCGTGCCAAGCGGGGTGCCCCTCCGCTTCGAGGGTGCGGACTCGAGCGGACGAGCCGGCCCCCTTCTCAGCCACACCGACGCGGCTTCGCGAGCGCAAAGCGGGGTACCCCTCCACTTCGAGGGTGCAGACTCGGGCGGACGAGCTGGCCCCCTTCCCAGTCACACCGACGCGGCTTCGCGAGCACCAAGCGGGGTACCCCTCCACTTCGAGGGTGCAGACTCGGGCGGACGAGCTGGCCCCCTTCCCAGTCACACCGACGCAGCTTCGCAAGCACCAAGCGGGGTGCCCCTCCACTTCGAGGGCGCTGCCCCAGGCGGACGGGCCGGAACACCCCTCAGTCACACCGACGCAGCTTCGCAAGCACCAAGCGGGGTGCCCCTCCGCTTCGAGGGCGAAGACTCGGGCGGACGGGCCGGGGCATCCCTCAGTCGCACCGACTCGGTTTCTCGCACCCAAGTCGCGCCCGCTCCTGGCGATGACAGCGTCCGCTCGCACGAACAAACCCAGGAACTCCTCAGTCGCAGCGACTCAGTTCCGCATGCTCACGACGAGGCACCTTTCGGCCACGACGACCCCAGTTCGCACGAACGAACCCAGGAACTCCTCCGTCGCAGCGAGGCGTCCGCACGTGCGCGGACCGATGCACTCGACGTTCACAGCGACTCGGTCCCACCGGCGCGGGACTCGGCACCTTTCAGCAACGACGGCGCAAGTCGGCACGCACAAAGCGAAGTCCCCTCCAGCCTCAGTGCCCTCGATGCGCGCGTGAGCGACTCAGCACCTCCCAACGTCGACACGGGAGGTGCCGCGCATTCCGGGCCTGCGACACATCCAACGGTGCACCACACGGATGCACCACCTCCCGCGGCACACGCATCACTCCCCACAGAGCACTTCGCGCACGGCCACACGGACGCAATCGCCGCGACCGTGAAGCACGTCCATCACGAACGTGGCGACCTCCACGCAAGAGACACACAGCCCTCCGACACAGCCCCACGGGCGGGGGCCAGACCTCTTCAACCCGGTGACACCTCCTCGCGCGCGGAGTCAGCCCCCCTCCATCGCCCCACCGCATCGCAAGCAAGCGGTCATCGGCCATCCACCGCGCGAGTCGCCCACCCGCTCGATGTCCCACGGAGCCCCTCCGAGTCCGCTCCACTCCCTCCACGCGCCGGCACGCACGACAGTCCTGAAGCACGCGAAGCCCTCTTCGCCTTCCTGCTCGCCGAGAGCGCGGACCGCTACGCGGGACTCTCCGACGACGCCCTGCTCCGCCTGCTCCAGTCACTCCTCGACGAATCCCCGGACGTGCTCCACGGCTTCATCCGCCGTCACGTGCACCGCCGCCACCTCCAGGAACACTGGGCGCGCATCCTCCCGGACCCGCTCCTCGCGCGCATCGCCGCGGTGCTCGCGCCCCGCCTCCACACCGCGCTCCTGTCCACCGTCGAAATCCTCATCGCCGCATGGCAGGACGTGGCGCCCTCCGACGTGCCCTCCCTCACGGAGCGCTCCGCGTTCTGGCGCTTCGTCCTGGAGCTGCTCGGCAGACGCCCCGGAGCAAGCCTCGGACTCGAGCAGCTCATCGCCGCGTTCCTCGAGCACTTCTCCACCCGCCTGCGCGGCGCCCACCCCACGCACCGGGACTCACGCGGCGTCGCCGAGCGACTCCTGGAGCGCGCCATCGAACTGGCCCACCACGAGTCCCTCCCCCGCCTGGCCTCCGTGCTCCGCCAGCGACGCTCCACCTTCCTCGCCGCCTGGACCACACCACCCCGCCCGCCCGCGCGCGCCACGAAACCCTCGCGTCAGCGCACCTCCTTCCAACTCGGCGCGGACGAGCACGGTGCCAACGACGGCAACCCCATCTACATCGAGAACGCGGGCCTCATCCTCACCAGCCCCTTCCTGCCCCACCTCTTCCGCGAGCTGGGCCTCACGCACGTGGATGACCAGGGCAAGACACGCCTGGACCCCGAGCCCGCCACGCGCGCCGTGCACCTGCTCCAGTACCTCGTCGACGGCCGCACCAGCGCCCCCGAGCCCCTGCTCGTCCTCAACAAGATTCTCTGCGGCCTCTCCGTCCCCACCCCCATCCCCAGCGGCATCGAGATGACCCCACAGGAACAGTCCCTCTGCGACCGGCTCCTCAAGGCCCTCATCGCGAACTGGGCCATCCTCTCCGGCACGTCCGTCGCGGGCCTGCGAGAGACCTTCCTCCAACGCGAAGGACGCCTCGAACAACTCGAGGACCGCTGGAAGCTCCAGGTGCAACGCAAGACGCTCGACGTGCTCGTCGACCAGGTCCCCTGGAGCCTCTCCATCCTCACCTACCCCTGGATGCCCCAACCCCTCTACGTCTCCTGGTAGCGCCATGGACCTCCGCTCGCCCTCCACCAACGCCGAGTGCCTCCGGGCCGAGGTCGCCTGGCTCACCCAGTGGCTGGACCTCCGACTCCAACAACACGCCGGGAGCCCCCTGCCCGCGCCGCTCCTCGACACCCTCCCGCCGCCACCCCTCCCCACCCTCGAGGCCCCCTACGCCGAGCTGCTCCGCGAACTCCACTGCACCCCCGCCGAGCGACTGCTCCTCATCCTCGCCGCGCTGCCCCACCTCCAGCCCGCCGCGCTGGACCCGCTCTTCCTGCGCAACCAGGCCCTGGACCGCCGCTTCACCGAGTTCGGCGGCGTCGTGGGCCAGTCCCACGGCGGCATCCTCCCCACCGGCGAGACTGCGCTGTTCCTGCTCGCCGGAGACGACCTCCAGGCGCGGCTGACGCACCTGCCCCTCTTCCACCCCGACCACCCGCTGTTCGCGCGCCGCGTGCTGCGACTGGAGCGCCGTCACCCGGAGGAGCCCCCGCTGTCCGCCGCGCTCCAGCTCACCCCCGAGGCCCTCGAGCGCCTCACCACCGGCGCCCACTACCAGCCGCCCTTCGGCCCGGAGTTCCCCGCGCAGCGCATCACCACGATGCAGGGCTGGGAGGACCTGGTGCTCGACGCGCCCCTGCGCGACGACGTCGAGGACATCATCACCTGGGCCCGCCACCAGGGGACGCTCCTGGAGGACTGGGGCCTGAAGAAGCAGCTCAAGCCCGGCTACCGCACGCTCTTCCACGGCCCTCCCGGCACCGGCAAGACACTCACCGCGACCCTGCTCGGCAAGGCCACCGGCCTGCCCGTCTACCGCGTCGACCTGTCCAAGGTGGTGTCCAAGTACATCGGCGAGACGGAGAAGAACCTCGCCAGCCTCTTCGACCACGCCCAGCTCCAACGTTGGATCCTCTTCTTCGACGAGGCCGACGCCCTCTTCGGCAAGCGCACCGAGTCACGCAACGCCAATGACCACGCGGCCAATCAACAAATCTCCTACCTGCTCCAGCGCATCGAGGACTTCCCCGGCATCGCCATCCTCGCCAGCAACCAGCGCGCGCACTTCGACGAGGCCTTCGCCCGCCGCTTCCAGTCGATGATTCACTTCCCCATGCCCGGCCCCGCGCAGCGCCTGCGGCTGTGGGAGGCGTGCTTCAAGGACAAACCCTTCCCGCTGGCCCCCGACGTGGACCTCGCGAAGCTCGCGCGCGAGCACGAGCTGTCCGGCGGCGCCATCATCAACGTGCTCCGCCACGCGTGTCTCAAAGCCGTCATCCGCATGCCCCAACAGCTGCGCGCCGCGGACCTCCTCCACGGCATCCACCGCGAGCTCCACAAGGAAGGCCGCTACACCCTCCCCTCGCGATGAAACCTGCTCAACACGCCGTATCAGGGAACCTTGATTGACGAATCAATCCCTCTCTACCGTGAGCGACCCCTCGCAGTCCGGTGAGGTGCTCCATGGCGCAGCGTCTGCTCTCGCGGTGGTTCCCCCGTTCGTCCCTGTTCGTCGCATTGTTGATACCCGTCCTCGCGACGGCGGCGGTGCCCTCGCCACTCCCGGTTGCCCACGGCGTGCTCACGGCCGCGGCGACGACGGGCTTCAAGTTCGTGGACATCCCGGTGGGCGACGGGGTGGTGCTCAAGGCCAACCACATCGCCCCGACGACGCCCGGTCCCCACCCGGCCGTCGTGTTCATCTCCAGTTGGGGACTCAACGACCTGGAGTACCTGGCCCAGGCCAAGGCGTTGGCCGAGCGGGGCTACGTGGTGCTGTCGTACACGCCTCGGGGCTTCTGGGCGTCGGGGGGTGGAATCGACACGGCGGGCCCGGCGGACATCGCGGACACCTCGCGCGTGCTCGACTGGCTGGTGGCGAACACGCCGACGAACGCGGCGCGCATCGGCCTCGCGGGCGTGTCGTACGGCGCGGGCATCTCCCTCATCGCCTCCGGCTTCGACTCGCGCGTGAAGGCCGTGGCCGCGCTCTCCGGATGGACGGACCTGGTGGCGTCGCTGTACGGCGGTGACACGCGCAGGCCCCAGGCGGTGGCGCTGCTGGACCTGGCCGCGCGCTTCCTCGGCCGTCCCAGCCCCGAGCTGCGGACCCGCATCGACGACTACTTCGCCAACCGGGACATCGAGGGCCTCAAGCAGTGGGGGCGCCTCCGCTCCGCCTCCACCTACGTGGACCGCATCAACGCCAACGCGCCCGCCATCCTCATCGCCAACGCGTACGGCGACAGCATGTTCCCTCCCAACCAGCTCGTCTCCTTCTTCAGCCAGCTCACCGGCCCCAAGCGATTGGAGCTCGCGCCCGGGGACCACGCCGTCGTCGAGGCCACGGGCCTGGTCGGCCTGCCCAACCCCGTGTGGACCAGCGTGACGCGGTGGCTGGACCAGCACGTCGCCGGCATCGACACGGGCATCGCCAACGAGCCGCCGCTCGTCCTGCGCACCTACGACGGCGACGTGGAGGGTTATTCCACCTGGGCCGCTGTCTCCTCCAGCACCCAGCGCCTCGGCCTGGGCGCCATCCGGCTGCTCGATGGCACCGGCACGCTCGGAGGCGCCCCATCCACGAGCGGCGCGCGGACCCTCTGGGGCGGCGTCGATACCATCGCCGACGCGGGGGTGCCGCTGCTGACCAACGGTCTGCAGGCGCTGACGGGAATCCCTCCCATCGTGTGGCTGCCGGGCGTCAACCGGCTGCGCGCGGGCGTGTGGACCTCGCCGCCGTCCTCGCGCGAGCTGTCCCTGCGCGGCACCGCCACGCTGCGGCTGCGCATCACCCCGACGACGGCCTCCGGTACCGTGGTCGCCTATCTCTATGACGCCGTGGGGGACTTCGGCGGCCTCGTCACCCACGTGCCGCTGAGCTGGCACGGCGCCACGCCAGGCACGCCGCTCGACCTGGACCTGGTGTTCCCCGCCACCGCGTATGACGTCCCGGCCTGGCATCAGCTCGCGCTCGTGGTCGACACCGAGGACCCGCTCTACCTCGGCGCCAACACCCTCAACGCCACGCTGACCGTGGGCGGACCCTCCTGGTTGGATTTGCCGCTGCGCTAGCGTGAGGTGTTCCCACCCTCTCGGAGGGGGAGACTCCGGGAGGGTATGCCAGCACCCGCCCCCTTTCGCTGACACGTCAATGGCGCGTCGGTGCGGGCCAATGGACCTCCTGACACGTCAGCAAAGCCTCGCAGGTCCTCACGTCCCATTCGGTGACGCGATGGCCCGTGCCATGCAGCTGTCCATACCCACACAGTCGTGGCAGAAGGCCGTGCGCGCGCTCAGTGCGACGCCCGGACGTGGAGGAACCCTTGAATTCTCGAAGTCATCATTCCCTGCTCGGAGGGCTGGCCGTTCTCTGGGCCCTCTCCGCTCAAGCGCAGGTCCAGCGGATTCCCAACCTGGAGCTGGAGCGGTTGCAGCTCAACCCCGGCGCCAAGGACAGCCTGGTGCTGTCCACCGGTGACTTGCTCCCGGACGGCACCTTCCGGCTGGGGCTCACGGCCCACTACGAGCGCAAGCCGCTGGTGCTGCTGCGCAACGACGATGAAGTGGGCACCATCATCTCGGACCGCGTGACGGTGCACCTGAGCGGCGCCTACGCCGTGACGGACTGGTTGGAGTTGGGTCTTCAAGTTCCCATCGTCTCGCAGTGGGGCCCGGACACGACGGCGCTCGGCTTCCAGACGCCGTCCACGCTCGCGCTGGGCACGCCGTGGGCGCAGGCGCGCGCGGGGCTGTTGTCCGAGGCGCGCGGTGGCCCGCTGGACGTGGGCCTGCACCTGGGCGCGGCGCTGCCTTTGGGCAGCAAGGACACGCTCACGCGGGACCAGGGCTTCGTCTTCACCCCCCGCCTGGGCCTGGGCAAGAAGGTGGGCGACGGCTGGCGCGTGGGCGCGGACGTGGGCGCGCTGGTGCGCACCAAGAAGTACGCGCTGACGCCCAACGCGGACCCGCTGCAGGACGAGCTGGGCGTGGAGATGAACGGCGGCGTCAACGTGACGGCCCACCTGTTCGGCCTGCGCGAGGAGCTGGTGGTGCGCGGCACCCTGCCGTTCGCGGACGCGCCCGAGTCGATGGAGGTGCTGCTGGGCCTGCGCTCGCCGGTCAAGGCGGGCACCGAGTTCTACGTCATGGGCGGCCCGGGCTTCGGCCGGACGCCCGGCACGCCCGAGTTCCGCGTGCTGGCGGGCGTCAACTTCGGCCCCCGCGACGATGCGCCCGCATGTGTCGCGGGCCAGCCCCACGAGCCCGCGCGCTGTCCCGACCTGGACGCGGACGGCGACGGCGTGACGAACGCGCAGGACCGCTGCCCCACCACGCCCGGCCTCGCCGAGCTCAACGGCTGCCCGGACGGGGACGACGACAAGGACGGCATCCCCAACCTGGCCGACAAGTGCCCCGCCCAGCCGGAGAACATCAACGGCTTCCAGGACGAGGACGGCTGCCCGGATGACCCGGACTCCGACAACGACGGCGTCACCGACTCCAAGGACGCGTGCCCGAAGGAGCCCGAGGACAAGGACGGCTTCCAGGACGAGGACGGCTGCCCGGACCCGGACAACGACAACGACGGCGTGCTCGACGCCAAGGACGCCTGCATGAACGAGGCGGGCCCGAAGGAGAACCGCGGCTGCCCGGACAAGGACCGCGACAACGACGGTCTGGTGGACCGGCTGGACAACTGCCCGGACGAGCCGGGACCGGTGAAGAACCACGGCTGCAAGCAGAAGCAGCTCGCGCAGATTGGCGAGGGCCAGATTCGCATCCTCGAGGCCGTCTTCTTCGAGAACAACAAGGACCTCATCAGCCCGCGCAGCTTCAAGCTGCTCGACGGCGTGGCCGCCATCCTCGTGTCGCACCCCGAAATCGAGAAGGTGCGCGTCGAGGGCCACACCGACAACACGGGCAAGGCCGACTACAACCTGGACCTGTCGCAGCGCCGCGCCGAGGCGGTGGTGAAGTACCTGGAGGGCAAGGGCGTCAAGCGCGAGCGGCTGGAGCCGCGCGGCTTCGGTCCCCAGAAGCCCATCGCGGAGAACACCACCAAGGCCGGCCGCGCCAAGAACCGCCGCGTGGAGTTCCGCATCGTCGGTGACGCCGATGGCGTCGAGACGAAGAGCGGCGAGCCCACCGACACCCTCGAGAAGTGAGGAAAGACCTTCCATGCCATCATCAGACACGCATCCCATCGCCATGAAGCGGGCCCGGACGGGCCCGTCCGTGGCCGCGCTCGCCCTGGCGCTCATCACCACCCTCACCGGCTGCCAGGAGCAGCAGCCCACCGCGCTCGTCTCGACCGAGGCGCCCGGCGCGCAGCGCTCCGAGCTGGCCGCCCCCGTCGTCGGTGACGGGCGCATCCAGCCCGGAGAGGAGTGCGACGACGGCAACACGGTGAGCGGCGACGGCTGTTCCGCCACCGGCACCATCGAGGCAGGCTACCTGTGTCACGTCCCCGGACGGGCCTGTTCGCTCGCGTCGCTGTGCGGCAACAACGAGGTCAACCCGGGCGAGGCCTGCGACGACGGCAACACGACGCAGGAGGGCAACGGCTGCTCGACGACGTGTGATTTGTCCCTGTGCGGCAACGGCGCGTTCAACAACCGCCAGTGGCCCAACTTCGACCAGGAGGTCTGCGACGACGGCAACCGCACCGAGGGCGACGGCTGCAACCGGATGTGCGAGGTGGAGCCCGGCTTCGCCTGCTCCGGCACGCCCAGCCGCTGCGTGAGGGCGGGCATCGCCTTCTTCAACACGGGCGTGGACCAGAACAACCGCCGCCTGGAATCCGGCGCGGACCCGCACTGGTTCTACTCCGGCACCACGACGGGCGCGGCCGTCGGCGCGCGCAGCGCCGAGGACTGGCCGCAGGAGATCCAGACCGCCACCTTCATGGTGGCCCCGCTGGGTGCCCCCACGTGCGTCTACCAGGACTTCATCATCCCCTCGACGACGAACGTCGCGCAGTTCCGCATGCGCATCGCCACGTTCAACGACAACTCGTTCGACGGCGCCACCGTCAACGGGCAGCCCTTCACGCCCGTCACCGTGAGCGAGCCCCCGGGCTCGCCGTGGCAGAAGAGCATCATCCGTGAGTTCGGCACCACGGCGGCCTGGAAGACGGGCCTCAACCGGCTGGAGCTGTGCAACGAGAACGAGGCGTCGCCCCCCAACGCCTTCCGCTACCTCTTCGTGGACGCCTACGACGACCGCTGCGGCGACGGCGTGGTGTCCCCCCGCGAGGAGTGCGACGACGGCGACACGTCCAGCGGCGACGGCTGCAGCGCCACGTGCGGCATCGAGCCCGGCTACGGCTGCAGCGGCCAGCCCAGCTCCTGCGCGGCCACGTGCGGCAACGGCCTGCTCAACTCCGGCGAGCAGTGCGACGACGGCAACCTCACGCCGAACGACGGCTGCAACGCGTCCTGCCGCGTGGAGTCCGGCTACGCGTGCCCCACCCCCGGCCAGGCCTGCGTCGCCACGTGCGGCAACGGCGCGGTGGACCCGGGCGAGCTGTGCGACGACGGCAACAACATGTCCGGCGACGGCTGCTCCAACGCGTGCCGCGTCGAGAACGGCTACGAGTGCTCGGGCGCGCCCTCCAACTGCGCGCCCACGTGCGGCAACGGCGTGCTCAACCCGGGCGAGCTGTGCGACGACGGCAACACGAACCTGGGCGACGGCTGCTCCAACGCCTGCACCCTGGAGCTGGGCTACACCTGCCCCACCGTGGGCCAGCCGTGCGTGAAGACGTGCGGCAACGGCACCGTGGACCCGGGCGAGACGTGCGACGACGGTAACCTGAACCCGGGTGACGGCTGCGCCACCGAGTGCAAGCCGGAGCCGGGCTACTCGTGCAGCCGCCCCGCGAGCGGCCCGTCCGTGTGTGTCGCCACCTGCGGCAACGGCGCGGTGGACGCCAACGAGGAGTGCGACGACAACAACACCTCCAACGGCGACGGCTGCAGCCAGGGCTGCGCGGTGGAGTCGGGCTACCAGTGCTCCGGCGCGCCCTCCACGTGCACCACCGTCTGCGGCGACGGCATCCGCGCCGGCGCGGAGACGTGCGATGACGGCAACACCGTCGCGGGGGACGGCTGCTCGGCCACCTGCGCCGTGGAGCCGGGCTACAGCTGCCCGCCCCCGGGCAACGTGTGCAGCCAGACGTGCGGCAACGGCGTCGTGAACCCCGGCGAGACGTGCGACGACAACAACACCACCTCCGGCGACGGCTGCTCCAACACGTGCGCCCAGGAGCCGGGATACACGTGCAGCGGTCAGCCCAGCACCTGCGCCACCACCTGCGGCGACGGCACGGTGGCCGGCGGCGAGGTGTGCGACGACGGCAATCTGGAGTCCGGTGACACCTGCTCGCCGCGCTGCCTGTGGTCCAACGGCCAGCCCTGCGCCGCGTCCGGCGTCTGCGACAGCGGCCTGTGCAACCCCTACTCGAACGTCTGCATCAGCGCCAACGTCTGCGGCAACGGGCTGTTGGACGAGGGTGAGCAGTGCGACGACGGTGACACCACCGCCAACGACGGCTGCTCGGCCACCTGCACCGTCGAGACGGGCTACAGCTGCGCGGGCCAGCCCTCCGCGTGCGCGGTGACGTGCGGCGACGGCATCAAGGCCGCCGCCGAGGCGTGCGACGACGGCAACACCACCGCGGGCGACGGCTGCTCGGCCACCTGCACCATCGAGGCGGGCCACGGCTGCAAGAACACCGACGTGCACGCCCTCTACACGCGGCTGGGTCGCTCGCAGTGCACCAACGTGTCGGACATCGCCCAGCCGGACCTGGCGGCGCTCGCCGCCGAGGCGGCGCTCACCGTGCCGGGCCGCTACCGCGCGGCCTATGTCTCCGGCGCGGTGAGCTACTCGGGCACCGACAACTGGTACCCGGGCCTGTTCGGCTTCAACCACGTCACGGGCGCGGGGACCCAGCGCTTCACGCTGGGCCGCCTGCCGCTGTCGGGCCCGGCCTCCGCCACCCGCGACGCGGCGATGGGCCTGGGCTTCGGGCATCACCAGGACTTCGACGCGCTCTCGGGCGAGGTGCGCCTGGCGCTCGTCGACACCGACTGCGCCGACAACAACAACACGGAGACGCAGGTGGCCTACCGGGTGGACTCGCTGTCCATCTGCCAGCTCATCCCCGTGCTGACGGACCCGGCGCCGGGCGGTGTGACGGACCCGGTCATCGGCGGCACCGGCTCGCCGGGCTCCACCATCGACGTCTACGTCGACGGTGGCACCACGCCGGTGTGCACCGTGGTGGTGGACGCCGCCGGCCGCTGGACGTGCGATCTGGGCAACATCCCCGAGGGCACGCACTCGGTGGTCCTCACCTCCACGGAGGTGGGCGCCACGGAGACGGCTCCGCCGGCCACCATCATCGTCGAGCTGACCCCGCCGACGACGCCCGTCATCACGGGTCCGGCCAATGGCTCCACGGTGTCCACCGGCACGCCGCCCATCAGCGGCACGTCCGCCCCGGGCACCACCGTCACGGTGCGCGAGGGCACCACCGTGGTGTGCACGGCCACCACCGATGCCAGCGGCAACTGGAGCTGCACGCCGACGACGCCGCTGCCGGACGGCTCGCACACCCTCACCGCTACGGCCGTCACCCCGGAGGGCAGCACCAGCGAGACCTCCGCTCCGACGACGTTCATCGTGGACACCACCGCCCCGGGCGCGCCGGTCATCTCGGGCCCCGCGGGTGGCTCCACGGTGTCCACCGGCACGCCGCCCATCAGCGGCACCTCGGAGCCCGGCGCCACGGTGACGGTGCGCGAGGGTGGCACCGTGGTGTGCACGGCCACCGCCGACGCCAGCGGCAACTGGAGCTGCACGCCGACGACGCCGCTGTCCGAGGGTCCGCACACCCTCACCGCCACGGCCACCGACGGCGCGGGCAACACCAGCCCGCCCTCGGCGCCGGTGACGTTCACCGTCAGCACCACCGTGCCCGGCGCGCCCGTCATCACGGGGCCCGCCAACGGCTCGGTGCTGGCCGACGCCACGCCCGCCATCTCCGGCACCGCCACGCCGGGCGCCACGGTGACGGTGCGCGAGGGCACCACCGTGGTGTGCACGGCCACCGCCGACGCCAGCGGCAACTGGAGCTGCACGCCGACGACGCCGCTGGCGGATGGCTCGCACGCCGTCACCGCCACGGCCACGGACCCGACCTCGGGCAACGAGAGCGGGCCCTCCAACGTCGACACGTTCCGCATCGACACGCAGGCGCCGGACACGTCCTTCAGCCGCACGCCGGGCGCAAGCTCCGGGAACACCGAGTCCCCGTTCGCCTACGCCTCCAACGAGGAGGGCGTGACGTTCGAGTGCAGCCTGGACAACGGGCCCTACGTCGCCTGCCAGGACACCTACGACGTCCGCGAGGGTGAGCACGTCCTGCGCGTGCGCGCCATCGACAGCGCGGGCAACGTGGACCCGACGCCCGCCGAGCACCGGTGGACGGTGCTCAACTCGCGCGCCTTCGCGGGCGGCGGTTGCAGCGCGGCGCCGGCCTCGTCGGCGGGCCTGGCCCTGCTGGCCCTGCTGGGCCTGCGCCGCCGCAAGGCGCGTCGGTAGTCCGTCTTCCACCGCCGGGGGGTCCACATCCCTTCCCCCAGTCCCCTGCCCCGGGGACTCGTGGACCTCCCGGCGGGTCTCCCCGCCTCGTCGCGCAACCCCGTATGCTGGGGGCCGTGGACAAGGCGGGGAAGACGCAGGAGAGGTACGAGGAGGAGCTGCTCCTCGCGCTGGACTACGGGCTCGTCTCCGCCCAGGAGGCGACCGCCCTGCGCGAGGAGGCGCTCGGCCTGGGCAGAAGCCCGCTGGAGCTGCTGCGCGCTCGCGGCGGGGTGAGCGAGCACACGCTGAGCACCCTGCGCGAGGAGCTGGGCCCCCCGTTGGAGGACACGGCCAGTGGGGGCGCCCCGCTGGAGGCCACCACGCTGGACCCGCGCACGCCCCCGGTGGCGCCCCCCGTCGCCGCCCTGGAGGATGACGCGAGCGAGGCCCCCGTCTTCCCGGTGCCGGACTGGAACCGCTACCAGCCGGTGCGCTTCCTGGGTCAGGGAGGCATGGGGCAGGTGTTCCTGGCGTATGACCCGCTGTTGCGCCGCAACGTCGCGCTCAAGTTCGTGAAGGGCGGAGACCCGGAGCTGGCCAGGCGCTTCCTGTCGGAGGCGCGGGCCCAGGCCCGGGTGCGCCACGAGCGGGTGTGCGAGGTGTACGAGGTCGGCGAGGTGCAGGGGCGCGGCTACATCGCCATGCGCTACGTGGACGGCCAGCCGCTCGGGCAGCTCGCCGCCACGCTCACGCCGGAGCAGAAGGTGCTCGTGCTGCGGCAGGCCGCCGAGGGCGTGCACGCCGCCCACCGCGCGGGCCTGGTGCACCGGGACATCAAGCCCGGCAACATCCTGGTGGAGCGCACCGAGGACGGGGGTTACGCGCCCTTCGTCATGGACTTCGGCCTGGCGCGCGACTGGCGCGAGGAGGCGGGCCAGAGCGGCGTGGTGATGGGCACGCCGCACTACATGGCCCCCGAGCAGGCCCGCGGGGACACGTCCCGGCTGGACCGGCGCGTGGACGTCTACGGGCTGGGCGCCACGCTGTACGTGCTGCTCACCGGCCAGACGCCCTTCGCGGGGAGCGGCCAGGACGTCATCACCCGCCTGCAGACGCAGGAGCCGCTGCCGCCGCGCGCGGTGGACCGGGACATCCCCGAGGACCTGGAGGCGGTGGTCCTCAAGTGCCTGGAGAAGGAGCGCTCGGCCCGGTACGACTCGGCGCGCGCGCTGGCGGATGACCTGGAGCGCTTCCTGGGCGGGGAGCCGGTGCAGGCGCGGCGGGGCGTGGGCTACCGGCTGCGCAAGAAGGCGCGCAAGCACCGCGTGGCCTTGAGCCTGGCGGTGGCGGCGCTGACGGTGGTGGCACTGGCGCTGGGGCAGGCGGTGGTGGCGCGCAAGGAGGTGGCCGAGCGCGAGCGGCTCACGCGCAGCTTCACCGAGCGGGTGGAGCGCATCGAGGCGGCCGCGCGCTACTCCTTCCTGTCGCGCCTGCACGACACGCGCGAGGACCAGCAGGCCCTGCGCGCCAGCATGGACGCGCTGGAGGTCGAGGTGCGCGAGGCGGGCGAGCACGCGGTGGGCCCCGGGCACTACGCGCTGGGCCGCGCGCTCCTGGCCCTGGGCGACGTGGAGGGCGCCCGGGCGCGGCTGGAGTCGGCGTGGCGCCACGGCTACCGCGAGCCCCGCGCCGCCTGGGCGCTGGCGCTGGTGCTGGGAGACCAGTACCGGGAGAAGCTGCTGCTGGACGTCGAGCGGAGGAGCCAGGAGCAGCGCGAGGCGCGCCGGCGCGAGCTGGAGCAGCGCTACCGCGACCCGGCGCTGGCCTACCTGCGCCAGGCCGAGGGGCCGGACGTGCCCGCGCCGCCCTTGTACGTGAAGGCCCTGTTCGCCTTCCATGAAGGCCGTCACGAGGAGGCCCTGGCGCACCTGGACGCCATGGGCAACACCTGGCCCTGGTTCTACGAGGCGCCCCTGTTGCGCGGCGACGTGCACCTGGCCCGCGCCACCGCGCGCTGGCACCAGGGCGACAGCGCGGGCTCCCAGGCGGACCTGGAGGCGGGGCGGCGCGCGTATGCCCAGGCCATCTCCACCGCGGAGAGCCAGCCGGACACGCACTACGCCCTGGGGCGCCTGGAGCTGGCGGCGCTCGTGATGGAGCTGTACGGCTCCGGCGACGTGCAGCCCCCGTACGAGCGGGGCCTCGCCGCCCTGGGACGCGCGCTCCAGGCCGCGCCCGGACACCACCGCTCGCTCATCGTGCTGTCGCGGCTGCACCGCCGGCTGGGAGAGCAGCACGCCAACCAGAACGCGACGGACGTGGAGGCGCTCTTCGGCAAGGCCATCGACGCGGCCAGGGCCGCGCTGAAGCTCGCGCCCCCCGCCGAGCGCGTCACGCTGGACCTGGCCATCATCCACCGGCTGTGGGCGCGCCACCTGCAGCGGCTCTCCCAGGACCCGCGCGAGCAGCTGGGCCACTCCATCGAGGCCTTCGAGCAGCTGGGGCCCGAGGAGCGCGACTACGCCTTCCACGCCAACCTGGGCGTGACGCATCAGGTGTGGGCCGACTACGAGAGCGGGCTCGGGCTGGACTCGCTGGAGCACCAGGGCAAGGCCATCGACGCCTACCTGGCCGCCATCCGCCTGCGCGACACCCAGGCCGACGCGTGGATCAACCTGGGCAACGCCTACCGCGCGAGGGCGGGCCTCACCCGGGCGCCGGACGCGCAGGGGGACCTCACCCGCGCGCTGGAGGCCATCCAGCGCGCGCTCGCCCTCAACCCGCGCAACGTCATCGCCTGCTACCAGGGCGCGGACGTGTCCGAGCAGCTGGCGCGCTGGCGCCAGGAGCACGGCCAGGACCCGAGGCCCGACCTGGAGCGGGCGCTCGCGCTCTACCGTCAGGGCCGCGACATCAACCCCAAGCTGCCCCAGCTCGCCAACGGCCTGGGCGCGGCCCTGCTGTGGTGGGCCGAGCAGCGCTGGGAGGAGGGCGAGGACGTGGAGGCGCTCCTGACGGAGGCGCGCGAGGCCTTCGAGCAGGCGCGCGAGGCGGCCCCCCAGCAGAGCTACGCCTACAACAACCTGGGCGAGGTGGAGGCGGTGCGCGCGGGCTTCCTCCTGGCGCGCGGGCAGGACCCGTCCTTCGGCCTGAAGACGGCGGAGGCCGCCTACCGCAAGACGCTGGAGATGATGCCCGGCGACGCGGACATCTGGACCAACCTGGCCCGCGTGCACGTGCTCGCGGCCACGCACGCGCTGCAGGAGCGGCGCGCCGTGGCGCCCGGGCTCACCCGCGCGCAGGAGGCGCTGGACCGCGCCCGGCAGCTCAACCCGCGCCTGGGCTACGCGTGGCGCTACCAGGGCGCCCTCCTCGACGTGCACGCGCGCGAGCGGGTGCGCCTGGGCACCGCGAAGGAGGAGGACTTCCGGCGGACCGAGGACGCGCTCGCCCAGGCGGTGGCGCTGTCCCCCCGGCGCCAGGAGTACGTGCTGGCGTCGAGCGAGCTGGCGCTGGCCTGGGGGCGCTGGAAGGCGCGCCAGGGCGGGGACGCGACCGGGAAGCTGACGCGCGCCCTGGAGGGCGTCGAGCGAATCCTCGCCGCCCGGCCGAAGTGGGCCCGGGCACGGCTGCTGCGCGCCGGGCTCCTGTGGGCGCTGGCGGAGGGCACCGCCGTCCCGGAGCAGCGTCAGGCGTGGACGGCGCGCGCCCGCGAGGACGCGGAGCAGGCGCTGGCGAGCAACCCGCACCTGGCCTCGACGTGGAAGGCGCGGCTGGCACCGGACCTGGAGCTCTCCGTCCGGCCCGCCGCGCCCTGAGCCCCACGCCCGATTACTTCTTCGGGTCCTCGGGCGGGTCCGTCGTCACGTCCAGGCCGCCCTTCTTCGTCTCCGCGTTGGAGCCGATGAAGCTCGCGGCCTGGGACGGCGGGGGCGCGGGAACCACGACGTCGAACGGGTAGAGGCGCTTGAGGCACGTCTGCGTCACCTGCTGGTCGCTCTCCTGCGCCAGCGGATTGGACGTGTCCAGGGTGAAGGAGCCCGGCCCCGAGAGGCAGGTGGTCCCGTCCTTGAAGACCACCAGGGCGGAGGAGATGCCTTGCAGCTTGAACTCCACCTCCTCGCCGTGCTTCACGATGTTCGAAGGGCTGTAGATGATGTCGTCGGACGTGATGGTGACGGTGACAGTCATGGGCCGTGACTCCTTCCGGGTTGGAACCGCAGATGCGCGGTGTGGGTTGCAGGCACCGTACCAGAGGCGACCGACGTGTCCGTCCCTCGGAGCGGGTGCTTCACCCGCGCACGGCGCGCGCACGCGGACACGTCAACGACGTGTCACCCCCGGGGACTGACGTGTCCGGCGCGCTCACGCGTCCGACAGGCCCAGCTCGCGCACGCGGCGCTGGAGCGCGCGGCGGGAGACCTCCAGCCGCTGCACCATCTTGTCCAGGTCTCCCGCGCACTCCTGGAAGCAGCGGGTGATTTCCTCCGGGCTCAAGTCCCGCGCGGTGCGGATGAGCGAGCTCTTGTCGATGAGCACGTAGACAGACGGACGGGGGATGCCGAGGAAGTCCGCGGTGGCCTTGAGGTCCCACGAGCACGCGCGCAGCGCCTCGAGCAGCTCGTCCTCCCCCACCTCCGAGGGCTTGCGGCGCGAGGACTTCGCCTCCCCCGCCGCCTCGGGGACACCCGCGCCGGCCGGGGCCAGCACCCGCCCGGGCACCGGCAGCGACTCGGCGTCCAGCGTCTGCTCCAGCCGCGAGTCCACGCGCAGGCCGGGCAGGCCGCGGCTGCCGATGACGAGCTGCCGGGTGATGTTGCGCAATTGCCGCACGTTGCCGGGCCACGCGTAGCGCAAGAGCCGCACCGCGACGGACGCGGGCAGCCAGGGCGCCGCGCGCGGGTCCGTGGGCGACAGCCGCCAGCCCTCGCCCGTCGTCTCCAGCTCCTGCCGGGCGAAGTGGAGGAACAGCGGGCCGATGTCCTCGCGCCGCTCGCGCAGGGCAGGCACGCGCAGCTCGAAGCCCGCCAGCCGGTGGAGCAGCGGCGCCTTGAACAGGCGCTCCTCGATGCGCGCCTCCAGGTTGGAGTCCGTGGCGGCCACCAGCCGCACGTCCACCGGCACCGGCGTGTGCCCGCCCACCGGGTACACCTCGCCCGTCTCCAGCACGCGCAGGAGCGCGGCCTGCACCTCGGCGGGCGCCTCGCCCACCTCGTCCAGGAACAGCGTGCCGCCGTGCGCCGCGCGGAAGAAGCCGTCCCGGTCGCGGCTGGCGCCCGTGTACGCGCCGCGCTGCGCGCCGAACAGCTCCGCGGCCACCAGCTCCTTGGAGAGCGCGCCCAGGTTCACGCTGACGAACGGCCCCGAGCGGCGCGGCCCCTGCTCGTGGATGGCGCGCGCCACCAGCTCCTTGCCCGTGCCCGTCTCGCCGCGGATGAGCACCGGCACCGCCAGGTCCGCCACCCGCAGGATGTCGTCGCGAAGCTGCTGGATGGACTGGCTCTGCCCCACCAGCCCCAAATCCCGGTGGACCGACGGGGCGGCCGTGGACGCCAGGTGCAGCAGCAGCACCACGCGCTCGGCGAGCACCAGCGGCACCCCGGCCACCAGCTCCTCCTGGGTGAACTCCCGGCCCCCGGCCACCGACTCGCCGGCCACGCACACCTGGGTGCCATCCTCCGGCACCCGCAGGCGCAGCCCCCCCTGGGCCGCGGGCTCGAAGAGCACCGGCGTCCGGCTGAGGAAGGGGTCTCCCAACGGCAGCGCCAGCAGCCCCCCGGGCCGCGAGAAGTCCGGGGCGTTGCGCGACAAGGCCGCCGTCCGGCCCACGCTGGCGAGCACCTCCAAGAGGAGCTGCTCTCCGATGCGCTGGGGGTGGGGATGAGACACGACAGTCAGCGCTGGCACACTCCGCGGGGCCGTCGCGGGTGGGCCTTTCGTCTGCACGGCGGTCGTCGACATGTCGGCGGCGAGCTTCTGCTGCATGGGGCTGAGTTCGGTTTACAGGCGCTTCCAACCTATCAGCCTACACCGGCTCGACAGGGGTTGTTCGCCTGGACCGCTTTCACCGGACAACCCTGCGCCTGTCCGCCTCATGCCTCCCGCCGCGCCACCTCATTCCAGGGAGACTGGAAGAGGACCGGCGCGGCCCGGGAGCGTCTCCCCTACGCGGTGGAGGTCATCCACCGCGTGCGGGGCGTCTTCTTCAGGGGGTGGTGCCCGCCGGGGTGGACGCGGGTGCGGACGCGTTCTCCTCGGTGGTGGTGCTGGTGCTCGCCGCGGCGGGCGCGGCGGGCGTCTCGGCGGCGGGCTTCTCGGCGGAAGGCTTCTCCGCGGCGGCCTTCTCGCCGGGCGGCGGGCCGCGCTTGGCCTCGGCCGCGGCGGCGCGGACCTGCTCGCGGGCGCGCTGGGCCACCTTCGGGTTGGGCGCCAGAATCATGAACATCAAGCGCCCTTCCATCCGCGGCGGCTGCTCCACCACGGCGACATCCTTCAGGTCCTTCGCCACGTCGTCGAGGATGGCGGTGCCCTGCTCCTTGTGCGTGATTTCACGCCCGCGGAACTGGATGACGACCTTCGCCTTGTCGCCCTCTTCGATGAAGCGGCGCGTGTTGCGGACCTTGAAGTCGTAGTCGTGGTCCTCCGTCTTCGGACGGAGCTTCACTTCCTTCAGGTGGACCACGACCTGGGCGCGCTTGGCTTCCGAGGCCTTCTTCTTCTCCTCGTACTTGAACTTGCCGTAGTCCATGATCTTGCAGACTGGCGGCGAAGCCATCGGGCTGATCTCGACGAGGTCCAGCCCCTCGGAGCGCGACTTCTCGAGCGCGGCCTCGAGCGGCATGACGCCGAGCTGCTCGCCGCCCGAGCCGATGACGCGGACTTCGCGGGCGCGGATGCGGCGGTTGGTCCTCTGGTCGCGGCTCTGGCCGCGGCTGCTTCTCTGATCACGAAGAATGTTGCGCTCCTTCGAAGGGGTGTAGGACCTGCTACCCAAGGGTGTGGCAGGTCGCGAAGTTACGGCATGGCTCGGGTGAACCGAACCTCGAATCTAATCGCTCCCTTGCCCGGTGAGAAAGGGAGCTGGCGGGGTGAACACGCCCCCGGGGCGAGGACTAGCCCACCGGCGGACATAACACCAGGGCCCCCGTCGTGCCCTGGAATCCCACGCGTGGGGTCAGCCAATGGACGGAGCCGCGCGGCGGGCCCGCCACTCCTCGCGGGTCTGCCCCCACAGCTCCACCGTGGCGGCCTCGAAGGGGGCGGGGAGTCTGCCGGGCCCCCTCAGGCGCGAGCCCAGCCGGAGCGCCACCTGCTGGGAGGGGGCGTTCTCCGGGGCGATGGAGTGGATGATGTCCGTCCAGCCCAGGTGGTCCACCGCCCAGTCCATGGCGGCGCTGGCGGCCTCGGTGGCGTAGCCACGGCCCCACGTCTCCTTCAGCAGGGACCAGCCGACCTCGGTGCCGGGCCAGCCCTCCGGGCACCAGGGCCCCACCCGGCCAATCCACCGGCCCGTGGAGCGCTCCAGGACGGAGAACATGGAGAAGCCCTGGAGGGCCCAGCCTCCGGCCATCCCGCACATGCCGCGCCAGACGACGGAGCGCGGCTGCACCCCGCCGATGTGCCGCGCCGAGTCCGGGTCGGACATCAGGGCGACGAAGCCCTCGAAGTCCTCGAGCGCCGTGGGGCGCAGGATGAGGCGCGCGGTTTCAATCCTCGGTCCGGGTGCTTGCATGGTGTCCCTCGCGAAGAGCCAAGGCGCGGGAGGGTGGCACCCGCCCCCCACCGGGGCAAGCGCCGTGGCGGCCTGCTCCCACAAGGCGGGCTTCTTCGCGCCTTTATTGGAAAGGGGGCATGGCGGGCCGTCTACCCGGACAGGGCGGGGGCGCCTCGCTACGACAGGGCACCTGGAACGACGACGAGGGCTTTTCCATGTGGACCGACACGCGCGTGGCACGGAAGCTGGGGACCCGGCTCCCCCTGGTGCAGGGGCCGTTTGGCGGAGGGATGTCCTCGACGCGGCTGGCGGCGGCCGTGTCCGAGGCGGGGGGGCTCGGCTCGTTCGGTGCCCATCACCTGAGCGCCGAGAACATCGAGGCCACCGTCCGCGAGCTGCGGGGGCTCACCTCGCGCCCGTTCGCCATCAACCTGTGGGTGCCGCTGGAGGGTGAGAAGGCGCTGCGCCCGACGCCCGCGGAGTTCCAGGCGGCCGTCGACCGGCTGAAGCCCTGGTACGACGAGCTGGGGCTGGCGCAGCCCACGTGCCCGAGCGCGTTCTCCCAGGACTACGAGGCGCAGGTGGAGGCGGTGCTCGCGCTCAAGCCGCCGGTGTTCAGCTTCATCTTCGGCATCCCCTCGGCGCGGGTGCTGGAGGCGTGCCGGGCGGCGGGCATCCTCACGGCGGGCACGGCGACGAACGTGGACGAGGGGCTGGCGCTGGAGGCCGCGGGGGTGGACCTCATCGTCGCCTCGGGCAGTGAGGCGGGAGGCCACCGGGCCTCGTTCCTCCGGCCGGCGGAGGAGTCCCCGGCGACGACGGCGCTGGTGCCCCAGCTGGCGGACCGGGTGAAGACGCCGCTCATCGCCTCGGGTGGCATCGCGGATGGGCGCACGGTGGCCACGGCGCTGGCGCTGGGGGCCGAGGGCGTGCAGGTGGGCACGGCCTTCCTCGCGTGCGAGGAGTCCAACGCGAGCGACGTCTACCGGCAGGCGCTGCGCCAGGAGTCCGCTCGGGGCACGGTGCTCACGCGCGTGTTCTCCGGACGCTACGCGCGCGGCATCAAGAACCGCTTCCTGCGGGAGATGACGCCGCACGAGCGGGAGGTGCCGCCCTACCCCATCCAGAACTGGCTCACCCAGCCGCTGCGCCAGGCGGCGGCCCGGCAAGGACGCGAGGACCTGCTGTCGCTGTGGGCGGGACAGAACGCGCCCCTCATCCGGCACACGCGCGCGGCGGCGCTGGTCGACTTCCTCGAGAAGGACACCACGCGTGTGCTGGGACGGCTCGCGGGACTGTAGAGGCCGGGCGCTCACGCCTCCGTCACCCGCGCCGGACGACGGGCCGTCAAGCCTCGTCACGACGACAGCGCCCGAGGTGGAGCGCTCCGCTGCCCGCCCCGCCTTGACGGGGCGGGAAGTCCCGTGCTCAAGCACCGCCCATGTCGGACGCGAGTGACTCCAGCACCGCCCTGTCCCCCGCCGCCCCTGCGTCCCCGTCCCCGGAGACGTCGCGCCGACCCCCCTTCGTCCGGTGGTGCGACGAGCAGCAGGGACCACTCCTGGCAGCGCTCGCGGGGCTGCTCACGTTCCTGGCGACCCTCGGCGCCGGAGCGCTCCAGCCTGGGAAAATCGGCTGGCTCATCCGCGACGACTTCAGCCAGCACCTGATGGGGTGGCTCTACTTCCGGCAGGCCCCGCTGGGCTTCCCGCTGGGGTCGACCCCCAATTACATCCATCCGCTGGGGACCTCACTCGGGTACACGGACTCGATGCCCTGGGTGGGCCTGCTGCTGCGGCCCCTCTCCCCGCTGCTGCCCACGACCTTCCAGTACGTCGGCCCGTGGCTGTGCCTGTGTCTCATGCTGCAGGGCGCGGCGGCGGCCTGGGTCGCCCAGCGTCTGGGCGCCACCAAGCAACAGCAGGCGTGTGTCGGCGCGCTGCTGGTGCTGTCCCCCACGCTGCTGTCGCGGATGGCCCTGTCGCACGTCGCGCTCTGCACCCACTGGCCCCTGGTCCTGCTCGTGGGGTTGCACCTCATCCCCCAGCCAGACGCGCGCGCGGCACGCCAGGCCCTCTGGCTCGCGCTGGCGCTCTGCGTGTTCACCGCGGGCATCCACCCCGTCATCGCGGTGATGACGCTGCCGCTCGCCATCTCCCTCTGCGTGCGCACCGCGCTGGAGCGACAGCTGCCCGTGAAGGTGCCGCTGCTCGCGGCCGTGGCGTGTGTCGCGGCCATGCTGGGGCTCTTCTTCGTGTTCGGCTACCTGGGCACCCGAACTCCCGTGGGCGCGGGCGGCTTCGGTGAGTTCTCCGCGGACCTCAACACGCTCTTCAACCCGCACGGCCACCACTACAACTGGTCGCGCCTGCTGCCCTTGTTGCCTCGGCTCGGGGGACAGTACGAGGGGTTCGGCTACCTCGGCGCCGGAGGGCTGCTCGGGGCCCTGCTCGCGGCCGTCCTGCTCGCGCGCCAGCCCACGCCGCACCTCGCGCTGTGGCGACGCTGGCTCCCCGTGAGCGTCTTGTCCGTGGGGCTCGCCTTCTTCGCCCTGTCCTCGCGGGTGACCTTCCTGGGCAAGGACGTCGCCGACCTGTCCGCGCTCTATCGGCCCGTGCTGCCATGGGTCGAGGCGTTCCGCTCCTCGGGGCGCTTCATCTGGCCGCTCTACTACCTGGTGCTCCTGGGCGGAGCGCTGGTCCTCGCCAGGAGGCTGAGCCCCGCGCGCGCCACCCTGCTCGCGGGCCTGCTGCTCGGCCTCCAGGTGATGGACCTCAACCTGGGCGAGGGCCGACAGGCGAACCAGGGCGCGGGCCGCTGGGGCACGCCCCCCTCTCCCGAGCTCACCGCGGCGTCGAAGGGACGCGAGCACCTGGTCCTCTACCCACCGCAGATGCATGACAGCTCCGGCCGTGGCTGCCGCGCGGGCCCCATGGACTACCACCGCTGGGCCTACCGCGCGTACCTGCTGGGCCTCACCTTCAACAGCGGCTACGTGACACGGCTCGACGACGCTCGCGCCCAGGAGTACTGCCTGGGCCTGGACGCGGACATCGCGGCGGGCCGGTTGGACTCGCGCACCGTCTACCTGTCCATCCCCGCGCGCGTGGCCCAGCTCCAGCGAATCCCGGGCACACGCTGTACGCCCGAGGATGGCCTCTGGCTGTGTGTCCGCGACGCGCCCTCGGACGCGGTGCCCGTGACGGGCCGCTGAGGGCTCACGTCGTCGGGGGCGGCTGCGTCGGCTGCGGCTGCGCGGGGATGATGGCCGTCAGGTTGGCGTAGATGGTGGAGCAGATGAGGTCCAGCGGCAGGTCGTTGTCGTCGTGGCCGAAGGGGTCCTCGATCTCGACGCCAATCTCCTCGATGCCGAAGAACACGTACGCGACGATGAACGTGGCCAGCACCGTCAGCCCGCCCAGCGCGTCCAGCAAGGCGAAGGGCAGCGTGTAGCAATACACGAGCAGCGCGCGGCGCAGGTGCATGACGTACGCGAAGGGGATGGGCGTCTTGCGGATGCGCTCACAGCCGCCGAGGTAGTCGAGGAGGAGCTGGACGTTCTGGTCCAGTTGCATCTGCACGTACTCGGAATAGCGCCCCTCGCGGCGGCCGGCGTCGAGCAGCGAGCTCAGCTTGCGAGTCACCGCGAAGGGCACGTGCTGGGCGCCCATCACCTGGGCCACCTCGTCCGCGGGCAGCTCCTGCGCCAGCGGGCCCAGCGACGCCTTGCCTCGCAGCGACGACGCGGAGGCGAAGGGGAAGGCCGCGGTCCACCTCAGAATCGCGGTGTAGAGGACGGGCTGGGACTGGAGGAAGACGCCCGAGGCGCGCGCCAGGTTGCGCGTCTCGTTGACGATGCCGCCCCAGAGCTTCCGGCCCTCCCAGAAGCGGTCGTAGGAGGAGTTGGTGCGGAAGACGAGCAGGAGGCTCAGCGAGATTCCGGCCAGGGTGTGCACCGTGGCGGGGATGCTCACCGAGCGGACGTGGGTGTGGAAGAGGGCGACGCCCAGGGACCACAGGACGCAGACCATGACTCGGGCCACGATTTCGCGGACCATCGAGCCCTTGAGGTAGTGGAAGTAACTCCACCAACGATGCGGGTCGTACTCAACCATGGTGTCGGTGGGCGTAACCTGCCACGCCCTCGTCATGAGGCCGCAACCTTTTTCGGAAGGGGTGTCGCGCCAACTACTCCGGCGGCTGTGCGATGAGGCGGGAGAGGAGCGCGAACCCCGGCCCCTCCAGGGGCACGCGCCCCCGGAGTGCGGCGAACAGCGACCACCCGTGGTCCGCCAGCAGCACCACGCCCGTATCCGCCGTGGGCGCCAGGCCGATGAAGCCCACATAGCCCCCCATCACCGACGAGCACCACGCCACGGTGTGGCCCCTCACCTGGGAGAGCGACCAGCCCAGCCCCATGCGCACCTTGCCCGCTTCCGCGCGGGGAACCCAGGTCATCGAGAGCGCACGCGCCAGGCCCGCGTCCTCGCGGCCGAGGCACGCGTCGAGAAACTTCAGCAGGTCGAGCGTCGTGGAGTGGAGCGCGCCGGCGCCGGGGAGCGCGGGGAAGGTCCATCCGGGCACGGGGCGGCCTCGCGCGGTGTGGCCCGGCAGGAGCCTGGGCGCCAGCTCCTCCGTCACGCGCGTCGAGGTGTCGCTCATCTTCAGCGGCTTGAAGAGCCAGTCGCGGAGCGCGTGCCCGTAGTTGACGCCCGCGCGGCGTGAGAGCGCATGTCCCAGCACGCCCATGCCGAGCAGGGACTCGGAGAAGGGGCGCGGGGGTGGAGCGGTCGGGTGGTAGCCGCGCAGGAAGTCGCCGAAGCGCTGGGCGGAGTAGTGACCGAACGGGTCCTCCGGTCGCGACTCGGGCGCGTCCAGGTTGGGCGGCAGGTGGGGCATCCCGGCGGTGTGGGTGGCCAGCTGCTCCAGGGTGATGCGCCCCGCGTCGGCGTCGGGAAGCAGCGCGCGGGGAATCACCTCGCCGAGCGTCATGTCCAGCCGCGCCTGGCCCTTGTCCACGAGCAGGGCGAGCAGCGCGCCGGTGAAGACCTGCGTGAGGCCGCCCAGGCCGAAGACCGCCTCGTAGGCGGGAGCGTTGCCCTGCTTCCGGTAGGTCTGGACATGCCACTCACCGCGCCAGGTGACGCCGGCGCACAGCGATGCCGAGCGGTAGCTCCGCACATAGCGGCGGGTCTCCTCCTCGATGAAGTCGACGGCGATGGACGGGGGTGGGGTCACCAGGCTCCTCTACACCAAGGCCGCGGGGGTCCGCAGCGTCACTTCCCGGTTGCCCGGACGTGCGCGCCTGTCCATCGTGGGCGGCAAAGGAGATGGAGAATGCTCGCAGGTCTCGCGGCGGATGGAACGTATGCGGCAGGGGCTCGCCACACGATGGACATGAGCGCCGAGGACGCTTGGAGGAACTGGGCCGAGGGCTCGGGCCTGGGGCGGTGGCTCTCCTCGCCGCGCGCGGCGTTGAAGGAGGGTGAGCGGACGACGCTGAAGGATGGGACGGAGGTCCTGGCGGTCCGGGTGCGTGCGCCGGCCCTGCTGCGCATCCGCCTGACGCGCGCGGACTGGCCGCGACCGAGGACCGCGCAGCTCCGCGTCCTCCCGGCCGCGCGAGGGCACACCGTCGCGTTGCACATGGAAGGGCTCCCCGACGCGGCGTCGCGCGCCGAGTACATCCAACAGTGGAAGAAGGCGCTGAGCGGCCTGGAGACGACGCCCGCGAAGAAGTCGGCGGCGAAGAAGACTGGCGCCAAGGCGGCCTCGAAGCAGAAGACAGGCGTCAGGAAGGCCCCGGCGAAGAAGGCCAGCGCGCGCAAAGTGGCGTCGAAGAAGACCGGCACCAAGGCGACCTCGAAACAGAAGGCAGGCGCCAGGAAGACCCCGGCGAAGAAGAAGGCGAGCACCTGAGCCGCTTCCCTCGCGGACGCCTCAGTCCTCGCCCGACCCGGGCACGGTCCTCACGCGCACCTCATCTGCCCAGTTTGAGCGTCACGCTCGCGGTGTCCTGCTCCCGCCCCGCGAGCGTGAAGCGCAGCTCCCACGTCCCCGGCATGAACAGGTCGAGCTCCGACACCTCGAACACGCCATCCGAGCGCGACGTGACGCGCGGGGCCTCATCGATGCCATGTCCCATGGACGGCATCCACGGCTGCACGCGCAACTCCAGTCCCTGAGCGAGCTTCCCGTTCGCCGCATCCGAGACGCGAACGGTGAAGCGCTGTGGCCCGCGTTTCAGCGGCGTCGCCGTGGACAGCACCTTCACGTGCCACCGTCCCGAGGCACTCTGCGTCATCCCCACCACGGACTCCGCGGTGCTCGCCTCGGCCTGCGCGCGCGGCGTCGCGAACGCCGGCGCTCCCGACAACATCATCCACACGACCCATGTCCTCACGTCGACGCTCCATGGACGCGTGTCTTCATCACGCCCCACGGTGACTGTAGCCAGACAAATCCTCCGTCCCCTTGCGACATGTTGCCGCAACCAGGCATGCGTCCCGCGCCCTGCGACAATTCACCGCGTTCGCCACGACAGAGCTTGAGTCAATGTCGTCAGCACGATGTCCGCGCCCGCTCATCCGCCGACGCACCGTCGCCCGTCCTCGGCGATGCTCTGGTTCCTCACGCTGCTGGAGTGGCTGGGCATCCTCCTCTTCGTGCTGACGTGCGCCGCGCTCGTCGGCGTCATCGGGAAGACGCTGCACGAAGGACGTCCAGCGACGACCCATCCCACGGTCCTCCCCGACTACGGCCCCCTGCCCGCCTTCTCACTGAGCGACGACGCGGGCCGCCCGCTCGAGAACAAACACCTCCGAGGCCGCGTCACCCTGCTCCACTTCCTCTCCGAGTCCGAACTCCAGCCCGCTGGCCTGCTCGCGGTGCACACGAGCCTGGAGGCCTCCGGGCTCGGCGTGGACGTCCTCCTCGTCACACGGGACGAACCACCCGTCCCCCTCCCCAGTCCCCTGCCCCGCGGCTGGCGCAGGCTGTGGCGGGGAGACGCCCTGGAGCAGGCGATGCGCGCGGTGACGCGGGGACATCCCGCCGAGGACGCCACGTCACTGCTGCTCCTGGTCGACCCCCTGGGCTCCGTGCGCGGCATCTACACGAACGCCCTCACCCACCCCGAAACCGCTCGTCAGGTGGAAGAGGACGCTCGATGCCTCGACACCTGCGGGCTCCAGCACTGAGCACCCCGCCCATGAACACCAGGCCCCGCCGTCGCCTCCTCCCCGTGCTCGCCATTGGTGCGAGCCTCAGCCTGCTCGTCGTGGGCGCGTGGCCCTGGCTCCAATCACGGACCCTCGAGGCGAAAGCCCGAAGCCTTCCCGACTTCGGTCCCCTGCCCCACTTCGAGCTGCGGGACCAGGAGGCCCGCGCCTTCACCCAGGCCCAGCTGGAGCGCCGCGTCGTCGTCGCGGACTTCTTCTTCACCCGCTGCCCCACCGTCTGCCCCCTGCTCACCGAGCGCATGGCCCGGCTCCAGCGACGCGCCCGCGAGCAGGACGTCCCGGTGCACTTCGTGTCCTTCAGCGTGGACCCGCGCTACGACACACCTGAACGGCTCGCTGCCTACGCCCGGGACCACGCCCTCGACACCGCCAACTGGAGCCTCGTCACGGGCCCCCTGGAACAGGTGGAGACCACCGTCCTGAAGGGCTTCCGCGTCATGATGGGCCGTGCCGAGGAAGCCGACGAGGACGACTTCCTCTCCCTCTTCCACGGCGAGCACTTCGTCCTCGTGGACGCCGCGGGTCGGCTCCGCGGCTACTACCGCGTGACGGAGGACCCCCAGGGGCTGGAGCAGCTCCTCGAGGACGCCTCCGCCCTCGCCCACGCCGCGCGCTGACGGACCGCTACGCCTCACGCCACCCGCTCACCGTCCCGAGGCCGCCTGACGGACCTCACCGCGCGCGCGGAACGGCGCGAACAGCTCCACCGCCCAGTCCACGAAGGCGCGCAGCTTGGCGTTCATGTGCCGGTTCTGCGGATACACGATGAAGACCGGGAACGGCTCGCATCGCCACTCGGGCAACAGCCGCACCAGCGCGCCGCTCGCCAGATGCGGGCGCACGACGAACTCCGGCAGCTGCGTCACGCCCAGCCCCGCAAGCACCGCCGTCAGATGCGCCGTGCTCTCGTTCACCGCCACGCTGGCGCGCCCCAGCACCTCCAGCCGCTCCTCGCCCTGGAGGAACGACAACGGAATCACCCGCCCCGTCCGCGTGGAGAAGTAGCTCACGATGTCGTGGCCATCCTGCAAGTCGGTGGGCTGCGCCGGAGTGCCCCTTCGCTTCAGGTAGCCCGGCGTGGCGCAGGACACGAACTCCAGCTCACCGATGCGCCGACCGACCAGGGCCGGGTCCGGCAACACGCCGCCGCGAATCACGCAGTCCACGCCATCCCCCACCAGGTCCACCGAGCGGTCCCCCACCCCCAGCTCCAGCTGGATGTCCGGGAACTTCTCCCGGAACGACGGCAGCGCGGGGATGAGCAGGAAGTTGGACACCGACGAGCCCGCATCCACCCGCAGACGTCCCCGGGGCCGGGTCCGCGCGCTCGACACGTCCGCCTCGATGTCCTCCAGGTCCGCCAGCAGCCGGGACGTCCGCGCGTAGTAGGCCGCGCCCTCCGGCGTCACCGTCACCCGCCGCGTGGTGCGCTGGAGCAGCTTCACTTGAAGGTGCGCCTCCAACCCCTGCACCAGCTTCGTCACGGAGGGCTTGGGCATCTTCAAGGTGTCCGCGGCCCGGGTGAAGGTGCCGGCCTCGACCACCCGGGCGAACACCCGCATCGCGGTGAGCTGGTCCATGACGTCGTCCTCGAAGTGTCCAGGGAGGGAGTCCCGGGGACCCCATGATTCTTACCCGAATGAAAACATCCGTGTCCCCAGCCATCGCCTGTCGACAAGGCTGGAACAGCCGCCACCCTGAAACCCATGTCACCGGATGATGTTAGTCTTTGGGCTTCCCTTCACGAAAAGGCGGTCCCCATGAAGACGTGGCTCGCGGTGACGTTGGGCGCAGTGGTCGGACTCGCGGCGGCGGTGGTTCCTCCGGCGGCCGTCGCGGGCGCCTCGGAGCAGGAGCACGAGCAGAAGGACCCCTCGGCCTATCCCGGCCCGTGCTTCCTGGAGCTCATCTGCGAGAACGGCTCGGTGCTCCGGTGCAACGGCACCTGGGAGTGCGACTACGGGAGCAACTGGATTCGCTGCGACGGCGCCGCCTGGGGCTGTGACGGCTCCAGCACCTGACCCACCGGAGTGCTCCCGGGAGCCCGTGGCGGCGCCCGGGAGCACCCCTCCCGCGACTGACGGGCGACGCGCTCGAGCCGGAACGGCGTCCCCGACTCGCTCATGGTGAAGCAGCCCGAGCCGTTCGGCGCGTACTCGAGGGCCTCGCCCTGACCCTCCACCGTGTCCGTGAGGGCAACGGGGTGGCCGCGAAGGCCGTCTCGAAGGCCGCGCCCGGAGACACCGTCTGGAAGGCTCACGGCCTGCTCACGGCGCGACGTCGAGGAGCCCCACGCCCTTCGTGTGCCACTCGGTGCCGGGGGCGGTGCGCAGGTCATCGGCGGGGGGCGGCAGCAGCTCCCAGAGGGCGGCGTTCTGGGGCGGCACCTTGTTGGTGTTCTGCGCGCGCGCCCGGTAGAGCTGGCCGTCGTGCATCACCAGCGCGCCCGCGGCGTACGTCACCTCCGGTGAGTTGGGGGCACGGATGGCGCGGTCCGTCCACATCTCCAGCGCGCGCGTCGCGGTCCCCGCCGGCAGGCCGGTGTTCACGAAGGTGAGCGCGGGGACGGCGCCGTTCACGTTGCCGGTGGCCGTCACGGTGCCCACGGTGCCGGTGCCGCCCGTGAGCCCCGCGATGAGCCGGCGACCGCCCTCCCAGCGGTTGTCCTTGAAGGTGATGGGCGAGGTGACGGTGTTCGCCTTGCTGAGCACCACGCCCGGGTCCGAGGAGGTCGGATAGACGCTCTGGTAGCCGAACTCCAGCCCGCGGAAGGCGTTGCGCTCCCAGAGGAACCTCGAGCCCGTCCCCACGGTGCCACCGAACCAGATGCCCAAAGACAGCGTGTCCGCGAAGTAGTTGTCGGTGAAGTCCACGTCGAGCGGCCCGTCGCCCGACTCGGGCTGGGCGAAGAAGTTGAGCAGCGCGCCCGCGCCTCCCACGAAGACGTTGTGGTGGAAGCGGATGCGGCCCGAGCGCACCGTGGCCTGGGAGTTGTTGTCCTGGTACTGCTGGAAGACGGCGCGCCAGTCGATGGCCCCGAAGGCGAAGACGTTGTGGTGCACCTCCGCCCCGTCGCCCAGGCTCTGGACCTGGAGCGCCTCGCTGCCGGTGCGCACCAGCCGGTTGTTGTAGACCTTGAGGTTCGTGGCGAGCGGCGTGGGCGCGCCCTGCGTGGAGCCGAAGTAGATGGCCTCGCTCGCGGTGTCGTGGATGTAGAGGTCGTGCAGCTTGATGTCGTTGAGCGGCGGCGCCACGCCCCCGCTCGCCGCGCGGTTGATGCGCACGCCGGCGAAGCCCGAGCGGGTGATTTCCAGGTACTCCAGCTCGAAGCTGTGCGCGTCCCCGATGCCCACGCCCATGTGGCCTTCACTCAGGAAGATGCCATCGCTCAGGATGCCGTAGCGGTTGCGCGACGTGGCGTACTGGCCGCAGCGGTGGCCCGGGAAGTCCGCGTGGCCGGTGCCCGAGTCCGGGTCATACCGGCCGGTGAGCACCCAGTTCGAGCCGCCGCCCATGGACCAGATGTAGCCCTGCGTGCTGCCCGCCTTGGGACGGATGACCACCTGGCCGCCCTTGTTGGTGATGACCAGCGGCCGGCTCGCCGGGCGCTGCGGCAGGTTGCCCAGGTTGATGAGCGTGTAGTTGCCCGCGGGGATGTAGAGCCGGTCCAGCGTGCTCCAGTCCACGTCGGGGTAACGCGTCTGCACGTTGGGGATGTACATCTCCCCGTTGGTGGCGTTGGGCCCCGGCAGCGTGAGGGTGTTGCCCGGCGGGCCGAAGCGGCCGAACGGCTCGCACGCGGCCTCGGTGACGCCGCCACCATCCGGGTTGCCCGCACCGCCGTCCGCGGGAGGGTTGCCACCGTCCGGCGTCAGCCCACCATCCGCCGTCCCCGCGTCCCCCAGCGAGTCGGGGCCCTCATCGGGCGGGTCCTCCGAGGAGCAGGCCGACGTGAGGCAGACGACGAGACACAGCGCCCAGAGACTCCGAATCATGAGGTGGCTCCTGAGGGGAAAGGAGGCCACCAGCCTAGCCCGACTCCACGCGGAGTCCGCGCGACCTGCACGCGGACCCGCGGGTCAGTTCTTGTCACACAGTGACATCTTCAACGAAATGGAGGGTTTACCTCCTCCCGCGTCGGGCGGACGGCTCACGCCACCTTGCCCACGATGATGGAGTACGGGCCCTGGGTGGGGACGACGCGGTCCAGCTTGAAGCCGCCCTCGGCGAAGAGCACGTCGTACTGGACCTGGGTGCGCTCGCGTCCGCCCGCCAGCGACAGCATGACGATGTCCATCACCAGCGCGGGGTGCAGCTCCGGCCCCTCCGGCAGCATCATCTCCAGCACGAGCAGCTCCGCGTGGGCCGGCGCCGCCTGGCGGATGTTGCGCAGGATGGAGATGGCCTGCGGGTCCGCCCAGTCGTGGAGGATGTTGCTGACGATGTACGCGTCCGCGCGCGGCAGCGGCCCGACGAAGAAGTCACCGCCCTGCTTCTGCATGCGGGCATGCGCCTGCGCGTGCTCCACGACGTGGGGCAGGTCGAACAGCGTGCCGCGCGAGCGGGGCGTCGCGTCGAGCACCGCCGACAGCACGTGGCCGCGGCCACCCGCGATGTCCGCGATGTGCTCGTAGCGGTGGAACTCCATCGCCTGGAGCATGGCCGCGATGGCCATGTGCGACTTGCCCGTCATCGCCGCGTCGAAGATGCGCGCGTCCTCCGGGTGGGACTGGAGATACGGCCACAGGCCGCCGGGCGTCACCGTGTCGCACGCCGTCTGCCCCGTGCGCGCGGACACCGTCAGCGACTGGGCGCTGCGCCAGTTGATGTCGTCGTTGAACATCATGACCAGCGCCTTGAGCGAGTGCGGGTGGTTGGCCTTGAGGTGCTCGGAGTAGTCCGTGTGCGCCCAGCCCTGCGCGCGCCGCTCGAACACCCCCTGCGCCGACAGCAGGCGCAGCATCCGGTGCAGCGAGTCCGCGTGCGCCCCCGTCGCCTTGGCCAGCTCCTCCGTGCTCATCGGCGTCGTCCCCAGCACGTCCGCCACGCCGAGCTGTGCAACCGCATACAGACACCGCGGGGCCAGATACGACGTGGTGAGGTTGAAGATGAACGCTGGGGCGGGAAGTCGTTGCATGTGCGCTCCTGGTCGGCAGGCCTTCAATTGCCTGCAAGCTGAAATTCTACCTGGACCCGGGAACGACCCAGACACTCCCGCATACCGCCCTGCCTTCAAATGAACACAGATGCTGTATCCCATGACAATGACTGACATGGCGCACTCCGTCACGGAGCGTTGACTAAGGGGTTGTCGCCAGCCCCGCGGGGAGGGGCCATTCCAACACCGGGGGCGCCGAGGTGCCCGGCCCGGGGCGCCCTTTCATGCGTCCCGCCGGCCCCTTCGCCAAGGTGGCTCCCGGAGCGCCCCGCGCGGGACGGCGCTGGTATTGCCAGGAGGGCGCGGGCACTCGTGGCCTGATGGCAGCACAGGCGCTGGACGCATGGGGACCCCGGGGGTTCTTGAGCCACATCGCGCGAGGGTCCATCGTCGACGAGGCGGCGCTCATCCGCGCGCTCCAGGAGGGCGCATCGCCGACGCCAGCCAGGGTGTCTTCGAGCACGCGCCGGACGTCCCTCCCACCCTCGCGGCCTGTGGGAAGGTCGTCCTGACGTCCCATGCGGCCAGCGCCACCGGCGCCGCGCGCGGACCAGGTCTTCGCCAGCGTGCGAGACCATTTCAGCAGCAAGCTCTGACAGCGCTCAGCTGTCTCGAATCTCGGGGTTCGAGAGGGATTTATCATCCAGACATGTCACTGAGGACTTGGGGTGGGGGCACGCTATGAGACCTGGCGCGAAGCCCACGCCGGGCGGCGCATTCCCCGTTGTCAGATAGACGAGCATCCATGTTCAAGCAGGCAGCAGTCCTCGCCGCGACCGGTGTCGCATGGCTGGCCGGTTGTGGCGGTGTCGAGCCTCAGATGGAGCAGGAGGAGATCATCGCCAACCTCATCGAGGCGGGCTACCCGGCCCGGGACATCCAGGTCATCGACGAGGCGGTGTTCGTGGGCGGCGACGCGCACGTGACGCTCCAGGCGTCCCGCGAGATGCTTCAGGCGACCGAGGGGAGCCAGGAGCAGTTCCGCACGACCAACCTCGTCGGCGCCCACGTGACGAAGATCTGCATCAACCCCGCGCCTGGGTACGACGACTACATCTTCCTGCGCCAGGGGCTCGACCTGGCCATCGAGAACTACAACGCGCTGGGGCTGCGCTTCACCCTCGCGCGCGGTCCGACCGACGGCTGCACCGCGAACATCACCATCGCGCCCACCTCCGAGAACGTGAGCAGGGCGGGCTTCCCTGATCTCGGGCTGCCCTACGCGAACATCACGATGACGACCCAGCTGGGCGAGTTCTCCCTCGACGTCACCGAGCACACCATCACCCACGAGATTGGCCACGCGCTCGGCCTGCGCCACTCGGACTACTACAACATCTACATCAGCTGCCTGCAGTACTACGGCCACAACGAGGGCGACATGGGCGTGGGCGCCATCCCCATCTCGGGGACGCCCGAGGCCGCCACGTGGGACGGCTCCGTCATGAACACCTGCCCTCACGTCAACAGCAGCGGCGAGTTCACCAGCTCGGACGCCGACGCGCTGTTCGCGCTCTATGGAAAGCCCTGCGGGAGCGTCAACGTCGCGGAGTATCGCGGACAGACGGGGAAGCAGCTTCGCTGCGCCTGCTCCTCGGGGGGCTCGGGCTCGGTCTGGGGGACGAACAACTACACCGATGACTCGGACATCTGTCGCGCCGCGGTGCACGCGGGGGTGATGCCCCCCAGCGGGGGGAAGGTGACCGTCGAGGTGCAGCCGGCCCAGAGCACGTTCATCGGAACCACCCGCAACGGCGTCACCTCGTCCTCCTACGGCTACTGGGGCGGGAGCTACCGCTTCATCGGGGCGCAGATTCCACAGCCCCAGACGACGCCGCTCTGCTCGACCTACAACTTGACGTCCTATCGCGGGCAGACCGGGAGGGCCATCCGCTGCGGCTGCCCGACGGTGAGCCTGGGCGCGTCGATCTGGGGCACGGACCTGTACACCGATGACTCGGATGTCTGCGCGGCCGCCGTACACGCGGGCGCGATTCCCGCCTCCGGTGGAGATGTCACGGTCACCATCCAGCCGGGCCAGAGCAGCTACACGAGCACCAGCCGCTACGGCGTCACCTCGTCCTCCTACGGCTCCTGGGCGGGGAGCATCTCCTTGAGCCCGTAGTCCTCCTCGCGGCAACGGGCGGCCCGGAGGAGAATGCTCCGGGCCGTCTCACCCAATCACAGACGCCGCGAGGGACTCGGGGCCGCGTGGTGCCTCCATCGGCGAGCACCTGCCTGCCAATACGGCGCGCTCCCGGGGCACCACCCTGACGGGATGACGCGCCTGGAGTCAGGAGCAGACCTTGGCGCACGAGGAGGCCATGCGGGCATGGGGTTTGAAATGCCACCGCGCCCATGAATGACACCGACGCCCCACCGCCCCTCCCGGACTCCCGCCCGCGCCCACGAAAGGTGTGGCCCTGGGTGGTGGCGCTCAGCCTGCTGTCCTGCTGTGGCTTCAATGTGTTCGCGGTCATCCTCCCCAATTACAAGGCGGCGCAGCTGGACCGGGCCCAGTACGACCTGAAGAACCTCCGGCGCATGCTGGTCGGCTACCGGATGAAGACAGGGCGATACCCGACGCGAGAAGAAGGACTCCAGGCCCTGGTGACGAGCGGGCTCATCATCGGGGCCGTGCCGCTCGACCCCTGGGAGCGGCCCTATGGCTACTCGGTCGAGGCAGACGCCGTGGAGGTGTGGAGCCTGGGCCCGGACGGCCGTCGCGGCTGCGAGTGCGATGACCTCGTGGATGGGTATCCCGAGGGCCGACGTCCACCGTGCGCGGCGCCGCCGCACGCGCGATGACGACTATCGCGCGGGGCCGGGCGGGGACCTCCCGCTCGGCCTCACACGGTGCGAACACGCCACGGACCTCCGCGAGGACTCAAGCGACGCGAGGGAAGTCCACCTCGGTGCCCGCCACGACGTTGAGGTAGTTGGTGAGCACGTTCTGCGCGACGGCGGCCACCACCTCCACCAGCTCCGCGTCGCTCAGCCCCACCTTGCGCGCCTGCGCCAGCTGCGGGCCCACGTCCGCCGCCCGCGTCCGGGCGATGGCCACGGCCAGGTCCAGGATGGCCTGCTCGCGCGGGTCCGCCGAGCGCCCCGAGCGGAACCCCGTGAGCTCATCCGCCTTCACCCCCTGCCCCTTCGCCAGCGCCGTGTGCGCGGAGAGGCAGTAGGTGCAGCGGTTCAGCTCCGCCACCGCGATGGCGATGGCCTCCTGCGTGCGCGCGGACAGCTTCGCGCCGCCCATGGCGTTGAAGTAGCCCGCCACGGCCTCCAGCGCCGCGGGCGAGTGCGCAAAGGTGGAGAACATCTTCGGCACACCCCCGAACTTCGTCTTCAGGGCGGCGAGCGTGGGCTCGGAGGCCGCGGGCGTGTTCGAGGGGCCAACAGGGGCAATCAGGGGCGTCGTCATGGGGTGCTCCCAGGGACTGCGGGTGGTTCAGCGGGTCGATTGGTATCGACTCGACACTAAATGCGCCCGTCCCCTTCGCTTGTCAACTCAGTATCGACACGATACCTTTTGACCCATGGCCGGCGACCGCCTCTACGCGCTGCTCGAGCGACTCGGGAACCTGCTCCGAACGGAGGAGCGGGCGGCGGGGCTGCCCCATGGGTTGCAGCCGGTGCACCTGCAGGCGCTGCGCTACCTGCAGGCGTGCAATCGCTACAGCAACACCCCCGCGGCGCTGACGGAGTACCTGGGGCTCACCAAGGGCACCGTGTCCCAGACGCTGCTGCTGCTGGAGGAGAAGGGGCTGCTCCGAAAGGAGGCGGACACGGAGGACCGGCGCGTCGTCCACCTGCTGCTGACGGACGAGGGCCGCGCCGTGCTGAGGGCGGCCCTGCCACCGGAGCTCTTCAAACGGGCCCTGGCGCGGCTGCCCGGCGATGGCGAGGGACTCGAGGAGGCGCTCACCGGACTCTTGAGCGCGCTGCAGGCGGCGAACGCCCAGCGCAGCTTCGGCGCCTGCGCCACCTGCAAGCACTTCCAGCGCGAAGGCTCGGGGCGCTTCCGCTGCGGACTGACGCGCGAGCCGCTGTCTCGCGAGGACAGCCAGTTGTTGTGTCGGGAGCATGAAGCCCTGCCCGTGCCTCACTGACACGAGGCTCAGTGCGTGCGCCCGGCTGCGATTCCATCCGGTGGAACGGCTCCCGGACACCCTTCCCACCGAGGGCTTCGACTTCACCGTCGCCCCAGCGCCGCACGGAGCGTGCTGAAGACGCGAGACGCCCCGTGGGAGGCAGATGGTTGCCGGATGAGTGGCATCCAGACACCTCCTTGAACCTGTCTCCTCGGAGGAGGTCTCATTGCATCAGGGCACGCGGTGGTGATTCACGGCCCCAACGGAGGAGGCATCGGATGCGGAAGGCGACGTTCGCGAGATTGGGAGCCATCGGCACCGTGGTGATGCTGTCGACGGGGTGCGGCTTCGAGAAGAGCGTTTACGACATCGAGCTGAACGAGGCCGAGCTGAGCGCCGTGCCCTACGTCTGCGACAACGGCCGGAAGGGCTTCTCGGCTGCCTGGGAGGTCTCTACGAAGCAGCGATGGACCATCACCGCGGGAGAGCATGGCGACACGCGCATCGAGGTCCCTGGCTACTTCCGGACCCAGCTCCACAAGGTCCCCCTGGATGAGACGCCCTTCATCGTCAACGGAACCTCGGTCGAACGAGGCCCGTTCCAGTTCGTGGGCCTCGAGACCTTCATCGAGGACGACACCGGCAGTGGGACGGTGGTGCAGCGCTTCGTCATCGAAAGCGATTCGCTCGAGGCAGACCGCGTCGAGGGATTCATCGACCTCAGGACCCAGCTCATGGATGCCAACTTCGACACGCCCACGTGCAACTACGTGGTGAGCTTCACCGGCCGCCGCGTGGACTGAGTCTCGCGATACTCCACCAAGAGGCGCGCCTGGCGCACCGCCAGCCCCTGACACGAGCGGGCTGGCGGCGCCGGAGCAAGCTCAGCGAGTCACCTTCGCGCGGCCCTGCACGGCCTGGGGCCGGGTGGGGCTGGACGCGACGGCGGCGGAGACTCCGAACACGACGTCGTCGTTGTCATCGTAGAAGCCGAAGGTGCAGCTCAGCTGCGGGCTGGACGCTTCCACGAACTGGGCCCTCAGGACGTGCTGACCCACGCTGCTGCCCGCGGTGAAGGTGTGGCTGAAGGTCTTCGCCCCGCTGCCCGTGCACTGCAGGCCGGTGACGAGCGTGGACCAGAGCGGGAAGCCGGACACGGGGGCGTAGTAGAGGTTGAGCTTGTCCGTGGCGTCGTAGCACCACACCGTCACGTCCACCTTGACCTGCTTGCCCGGGGTAATCGGCCCGCCGTCCACGCTGCGCAGCACGACACGGTCGATGCTCTCGTCCAGGTGGTAGAAGCCGAACGGACCATCCGGGCAGCCATCCAGCGTGTTGGGCTCGTTCGGCTCCGCCGCCAGGAACTGGCTGCCACGGCTGTTGACCAGCGTGCCGGTGTCGCAACCGCAGCCGTTGCCGCAGACGGGCGTGCCGAGCGTGGCGTCATACGTGGCCACGGGCGGCGTGGTGCACGTGCCGCCTCCGCCCGTCTGGGTGGTGAAGCTGAAGCCCGCGCTGTAGTTGCCGGCGCCGCACGCATCCACCGCGCGCGCCCGCCAGAAATACTGCGTGCCCGCCGTCAGCGCGGACGTCACGCTCCAGGTGCTGGTGGGGAGCGTCGAGGCCGAGCGGACCACGCTGGAGAAGCCCGCGTCGGTGGCCACCTGCACCTCGTACGACGTCGCGCCCGTCACATCCCCCCAGTCGAGCACGGGGGACAGCGCGACGCCCGTCGCGCCATTGGACGGCGTGGCGAGCACCGGGGCCGCCGCGGGCTGACAGGTGGTGTCCGCGGTGGTGAAGCGGAAGGCCGCGCTGTAGTTGCCGGCGCCGCAGCCGCTCACCGCTCGCACGCGCCAGAAGTACTGCGTATTGGCCGTCAGCGCGGGCGTCACGCTCCAGGTGCTGTTGGAGAGCGCCGTCGCCGAGCGCACCACGGTGCCGAAGGCCGCGTCGGTGGCCACCTGCACCTCGTACGACGTCGCGCCCGCCACGTCCGCCCAGTCGAGCACGGGCGACAGCGCCACATTGGCCGCCCCATCCGCCGGGGTGGAGAGGGTGGCGACACCCGGGGGCGTGCACGGACCGCCGGCCGTCGCGCAGGTGCACGCGGCGGCGGGGCCGTAGCAGGCGCTGGAGCTGGCCGGCACGACGGAGTAGCAGTACTGCCGGCCATTGGCGACCTCACCATCCGTGTACGTGGTGCCGGTGACGGTGGCGACGCGCACCTTGCCGAAGTCACAGCCCGCGTAGCCCTCCGTCTTCATCACCCAGTACTCGCTGGCGCCGGGCACGCTGTTCCAGCCGAGCGCCACCTGGCCGTCGCTCGGCGTGGCGGTGGCGGTGGGCGCCGTCTTCGGGCCCGTGGCGCAGCCGGAGTTGGCGGGCGCGGGCGTGGAGCAGGCGATGCCGTGGCGGTTGAACGCCGCGTGGATGGCCGTCATGTGCGGCGTGCCGTCGTTGAGGTTGCCGTTGTCGTCGTCCGCGGCCAGCCACTGCATGTAGCCGTGGCTCGCGCCGCAGCCATCGGACGTGCCCGCCGAGCAGTTGCAGGCGTGCCACGAGCCCACGTTGCCGCTGCCCTGGTAGAAGACCTTGTTGCCGATGATGAACGCCGTGTTGGAGTCGTAGTTGAACGGCGCGGCCTGCAAGTCACGAGCGACCAGGTCCCACGCGGCCTGACGCACGGGCGCCGCGGCGCAGTGCACCTGACGGCCGCAGGGGCCGGTGCCGGAGGAGCAGCGCGAGCACACGAAGTTCTGCGGCGTGGCCGGCGTCTGGTTCGCGTGCGCCAGGTAGTCCGCGTCGCGCACGCCGGAGCAGCGGGTGTTGCACCACGTCCCGCCCGCCTGCGCCTCGTTCTGGTTGTAGCCCGTGCCGTCCGGCGTCATGCCGCAGCCCAGGTTCGTCGTGGCGAAGAAGCCATAGCCCACGCACGAGGCCTGCAACCGGTAGATGGACGCGATGTCCGCGTACGCCTCGCTGGAGTTGCTCAGCGCGCCGCCGGAGTCGAAGTCATCCATGCCGTGGCCCCACTCGTGGTCGAACACGGCCGCGATTTCGCCCGTGTTCCGGCAACCACCGCCGCTGCGGTAGAAGTTGACGGTGGAGCCGTTCCAGAAGGCGTTGCACGTGCTGTTGATGTTCACGTTGGCGGTGAGCTGGTTCTGCAGCCACGTGTTGTTGGGCAGCCAGCCGCGGCCCAGCTCGGCGATGCGGTTGAGCTCGTAGAAGGCGGAACGGGAGGCCGGCGTGTTGCCCGCGCCACCGCCGCCCGTGGTGCAGTCGTGCTGGTTGTTGGCGCCGCCCAGGTTGAGGTTGCCGGTGGCCGAGCTGGTGCTGGGCGAGCCGCACGTGTCGCTCACGCGCACGTAGCGGCCGGCCAGCGTGGTGGTGACGTTGCCGGAGGAGTAGTTGAAGACGCCGGCGCCGTCGGTGAAGTTGTTGGGCGAGGCCAGGCCCGTGTTCGCCCAGGGCATGGGCGTGTCCAGCTGCATGGTGCCGCAGGTGGTGTTGTCGGGGCAGATGCCGGTGCTGCTCAACGGATAGATGCCGCCCTTGATGGTGGCGTCCAGGTAGTGGTTGTCGTCCTCGAGCGCGAGCACCTCGCCGGAGTGCGCGTCCACCGTCACCTTCCAGCGCTCCACCTCACCGGGGTTCTGGAAGCCATACGTCCAGACGAGCTGGTGACGGTAGCCCTCGCCGAAGGCCGCGTCGGCGCGGGCCAGGGGGGCGAGCTCCAGCGTGGGCTCCTGCCACAGCGTGCTCGGCGTCTCCAGGAGGCCAAAGCGCTCACCGCCGAGCGTCAGGGCCTGCTCGGGGCTCAGCGTGGGCTTCGTGGCCGCGGTGACGTTGCTCCACGCCTCCGTCCCCAGGAGCACCATGTTGCCGTGGCTGAGCGTGGCGACCAGCTTGCCGTGGCGCACGGGGATGCCGTCGACCTCCTGCGGGATGAGCACGTGCCACAGCACGTCGGTGACTTGCTTCACGCGGGGCTGGCCCAGCTGGCGCAGGTCCACGCCGAGCGCGGCCTCGTTGTCGCTCAGGAACTTGAAGAGTGCATCGGCGACGACGGCCTCGTCGACCTCGCCGGTGGAGCGGCCCAGCTGCTGCTGGAGCGAGCCGAGCGTCACGGTGTTGCCCACGCCCTTGCCGGGGATGAGGGGGATGGCGCCCTGGACGGCGGAGGGCATGCCCGTCAGCGGGTCCAGGTACACGTGGAAGTCGCGCCCGTTGCGGGCGAAGAAGTCGTCCCACGCGCCGGGCGCCGCGCCCTTCAGCTTCGAGCGGGCTTCATCCAGGGACACGTTGGAGACGGGCAGGTACAGCTCCGGCTTGAAGAACGCCTGGCTCGCCAACGGGCTCGGTTGTGAGGGCTGGAGTGCCCACGCCAGCGCGCTGCAACACAGCACGAGACAGGCGACCCACTTCGACGATTGACGCATGCGGTCCTCCCGCGAAACGCGAAAGACAGACACTCCCCTCTGGGAGCACGCGTCCAGTCGAGCCCGCATCTGCGGGGCGTGAAAATCGCTATTTTCAGGAACTGTCGGACTTGCGGAAAGCCCTCTGGCGACGCGGAGCTAGACGGCCAAGGAGTGAACACTCACAAGGACTTCAAGTCTCACGTGTTCAAGACGGCGGGAAAGCAGCCGTTGCACTGGAGTTGACGCTTCGCGCCGGAGGCGGGGGCTCAGGAGGGGAAGAGCAGCCGCGTGTATTGCTTCACCCAGGCGCGGCGGGTGTCGAGGGTGCGGAAGTCGAGCAGGAGGACCTGGTCGAAGACGCGGGGGAGCATGGACACGAGGAGGATGGAGGACCAGACCTGGGTGAGCGCGAGTCGGCGGCGTGCTTCCTTCAGGTGGGGTGTGGCGGGGGCGAGCTTTCGGGACAGCGCTTCGAGGAAGGTGTTGAGGCGTTGGACGGCGGCGCCGTCGTAGCGTTGGTGCACGAGCGCGTCGTGCAGGTGGGCGTGGGCGATGCGGGGGTAGCGGCCGACGTTGCCGACGACGTCCTCGAGGAGGGTCTCGAAGGCCTCGCGGACGGAGAGGCCCTCGTCGAGGAGCCTGTCGAAGTCGAGGAGGACGTGGGTGAAGGCCTGGTCCAGGGTGGAGTCCAGGGCCTGGGTGATGAGCTTCTCCTTGCTGCGGAAGTAGTAGCTGATGGCGGCGCTGTTCACCTGCGCCTCGCGGGCAATCTCGCGGATGCCGGTGGCATCCAGCCCGTCGCGCTCGATGCAGATGATGGTCGCCCGGAGGATGCGCTCCCGGGCGTCCTGTTCCTTCGTTCCCATGCGCCACCATACGGTGGACCTCAGACCTCGGTGAAGCGCATCCCCGTGATACCGAGCGCCTCCAGCGCGAGCTTGAGGTCCTCGGAGACGATGAGCGCCACGGACCAGCCCCAGGTCCGGAAGAGCTTTGCCTCACCCACCTTCAACGGGTCGATTCTCAGCCCGTCCACGTCCCGGTACTGGCCCACCTTCTCGGGCCGTCCGTCCTCGGCGGTCCACCGCTCCACCTCCCGGGACGCCGCGTCGTCGATGCACTCGATGAGTTTCGTCGCCACGAGGATGCTGTACTGCTCGGGGTACTCCGGAATCTCCACCGGGATGACCTGCACATCCTCGGGTGCCAGTTCCGTGAGCAGCGTCGCCACTCGGACGTGGACGACGGGTGTCGAAATCCCCGCGAGGGTGAAATCGAAAGTCCTGCCCGGGACGTCCACGGGAATCCTCAATCGACCCGGGTTCTCGATGCGACGCCCCTTCTTGAACAGCCAGGGGTCCTCGACCTCGCGGCCACTCATGTCCGTGGGGATTCCGAGAGAACATCGCCCAGGGAGCGACATGTCGGGAGCAAGCTCGAAGAACCGTTTCGTCATGGGCTTTGAGCAGAAGGCTGCAAGTACGTAGCACCCATCAAGTCCCCGGGAGCGCCTCCGCGCGCCCCAGCGGCTGCGCGCTCTTCGACCACAGCACCGCGCAGAGCGCGCCAATCACCAGCTCCGCCACCATCGCCGCGACCAGCTCCGGCGCGGGCGTGCCGTCCACGGCCAGGCTCAGCAGCCGCGACATGCCGTAAGACAGGTACAGCGTCGTCGACACCGCCAGCGACGTGAACGTCAGCCGGCTCCAGATTCCGCCGGCCATGATGAGCAGCCCACACGCCAGCAATGCCCCTCCTGGCGCGCGCACCTCGCTCAACAGACTCACCTGCCCCCCATGGTCGATTCCACTCCACCCGTGGAACGCCTGCGGCGTGAACAACAACGCCGCGCCAATCGCCCCCCCGATTGCGCCCACGACCAGCAACACCGCCTTCGTCATCCGGTTTCGCATCGCCGCCCCTCGCTTGACACCGTGTCAATTGACTCCGCGAGAGATATTCGCGACTTTACATCATGTCAAGTGAACCGCCGGAGACCCGGACCCGCATCCTCGCGGCCGCGCTGCACCTGTTGGAGACACGCCAGGGGCAGGCCGTCCGGATGAGCGACATCGCGAAGAAGGCCGGCGTCAGCCGTCAGGCCGTCTATCTGCACTTCAACACCCGGGCCGCCCTGCTCATCGCCACCACGCTCTACCTGGACGAGCTCAAGGACGTGCGCACGCGCCTGGTCCCCAGCCGCACCGCGAAGAGCGGCGCGGAGCGCCTGGACGCATACGTCGGCGCCTGGGCCGACTACATCCCCGAGATTCGCGGCGTGGCCAAGGCGCTGATGGCCATGGCCGACACCGACGAAGAGGCCGCCGAGGCCTGGAAGAAGCGCATGGAGGACATGCGCGAAGGCTGCGCCGCCGCCATCGAAGCCCTGCGCACCGACCACACCCTCTCCCCCGACTACACACCGCGCGAGGCCACCGACCTGCTCTGGACGCTCCTGTCCGTGCGCAACTGGGAGCACCTCACCCTGGAGCGCGGCTACTCCCAGCCTCGCTACAAGGACCTGCTGCTGCGCACCGCGCGCCGGCTCTTCGTCCGCGCCCCGCGCTCGACTTCATGAGCGTGCGCCAGCCGCTGCGCACCGTGCAGTCCCCTGCACACGTCCCACCCCCTGCCTCCGCTGCAACTTCCTCCAGGTCCGTGCGTTGCAACTCCAGCACGCCATGAACCCACGCCTCCTCTGCGCCCTCCTCGTCCTCCTCCCCTTCGCGTCGCAGGCCCAGGTCTCCTTCCCCAAGAACGAGACCTGGCTCACCGTCGGCCCCCTCGTCAGCATCGACGACCTCACGGGCAAGCCCCGCTACGGGCTGGGGCTGGAGTCCACCCTCAACTGGGTCCATGAAGTCCAGAGCCTGGGCGCCTTCGCCCAGGCCCAGTGGATGACCCAGGGGGAGGCCCGCCTCGCCGGCGGCATCCAGGGCACCCTGCTCTTCGCGGGCCTGGAGCTGGGCGCCTACCACCTCACCGGAACCGAGGACCACCTGCCCACCACGGGCCTGCAGCTCACCCCCTTCCTCACGGGCATCTACGGCTCGCTGGGCGTGCGCATCAGCCTGCCCCTGAGCGACAAGGGCGGCGCGCTCGGCCCGGACGGCGTCCCCGGCCGCGTCCGACAGGGCCGCGAGGTGGGACTCGTCCTGACAGGCAAGCTCCCCTTCCTCCTGGGCGGCACGAGCACCTACGAGCCGTCCTATCCCTGGAACTAGGAGCGCATCCCTCCTCGGGCCCCCTTCCCTCCCTCGCTCCGGGTGCTATCAAGCACCCACCATGCCTGAGTCAGCGCCCCCCGCCCTGTTCGACGCCGTACCCGCGGAGATGGACTTCCCGGCCGAGGAACGCCGCATCCTCGCCTTCTGGAAGGACCGTCGCATCTTCGAGCGCTCGCTCGAGGCGCGCGAAGGGGCCAAGAGCTTCGTCTTCTACGAGGGCCCGCCCACCGCCAACGGTCTGCCCCACAACGGCCACGTCCTCACCCGCGTCATCAAGGATTTGTTCCCCCGCTACCAGACGATGCGCGGCCACTACGTGCCTCGCAAGGCGGGCTGGGACACCCACGGCCTGCCCGTGGAGGTGGAGGTGGAGAAGGAGCTGCGCATCCACGGCAAGGCGGAAATCGAGCGCTATGGCGTGGAGCCCTTCACCGAGCGCTGCATCGAGTCCGTCTTCCGCTACACCTCCGAGTGGGAGCGGCTCACCGAGCGCATCGGATTCTGGGTGGACCTGAACCAGGCCTATGTCACCTACCACCGCCCCTTCGTGGAGAGCGTCTGGTGGGCGCTGGCGGAGCTGCACCAGAAGGGCCTGTTGTACCAGGGCCACAAGGTGGTCTGGTGGTGGCCGCAGGGCGGCACCGCGCTGAGCTCGGCCGAGGTGGGCCTGGGCTACAAGACGGTGGACGACCCGAGCGTCTACGTCGCCTTCCCGCTGCGCGACGCGCCGGACACCTCGCTGCTCGTCTGGACGACCACGCCCTGGACGCTGCCGTCCAACATGTACGCGGCCGTCAACACGGGCGTCGACTACGTCACCGTGGACGCGGGCGACCGCAAGCTCATCGTCGCCGCCGCGCTGCGCGAGGAGCTGGCCAAGAAGCTCAAGAAGGACCTGCCTGTCCTCGACACGCAGCCGGGCCGCGCGCTGGTGGGCCAGCGCTACCTGCCGCCCTTCGACGTGTACTTCTCCAAGGAGGGGGACACGCGGCTGGCGCTGCGAGACGGCGGCGACGACGTGCGCGCCTGGCGCGTGCTGGCCGCCGACTTCGTCACGCTGTCGAGCGGCACGGGCATCGTCCACATCGCCCCGGCCTTCGGCGAGGACGACTACGACGCCTTCCGCAAGGACCGCGAGCGCTTCGCCCAGCCGCACGCGATGGAGCTGTTCTGCGCGGTGAAGCCGGACGGCACCTTCTCCGAGGACGTGCCGCTCGTCACCGGCAAGTTCGTGAAGGACGCGGACAAGGACATCCAGCGCAACCTCAAGGAGCGGGGCCTGTTGCTCGTCACCGAGCAGTACAAGCACGAGTACCCGTTCTGCTGGCGCGCGGATGACGACCCGCTCATCCAGTTCGCCCGCCCCGCCTGGTACATCCGCACCACGGCGGTGAAGGACCGCGCCATCGCCAACAACCGCGCCGTCAACTGGGTGCCCGAGCACATCAAGGAAGGCCGCTTCGGCGACTTCCTGGCCAACAACGTCGACTGGGCCCTGTCGCGCGAGCGCTACTGGGGCACGCCGCTGCCTTTGTGGGTCCACTCGGAGACGGGCGAGGTGGAGGCGGTGCCCTCGCTCGAGGCGCTGCGCCAGAAGCCCGGCAGCAACCTGGGCGCCGTGGAGTCGGAGCTCGCCGCGTTCCTCAAGGGCAAGCCGCACGAGGCCAACGCGCGCCACCTCATCGTCCACAAGCCCTGGATTGACAAGGTGACGTACGAGAAGCCGGGCACCCCGGGCCGCTTCGTGCGCGTGCCCGAGGTGGTGGACGTGTGGTTCGACTCGGGCTGCATGCCCTTCGCGCAGTGGGGCTTCCCGCATGCGGAGGGCTCGCACGCCATCTTCAACCGCGCCTTCCCGGCGGACTTCATCTCCGAGGCCATCGACCAGACGCGCGGGTGGTTCTACTCCCTGCTCATGGTGAGCACGCTGGTCTTCGACGAGGAGACGCAGGCGCGCCTGGGCCTCGTGCCCCAGCGGGAGTGGCCGCACCCGTACAAGAGCTGCATCGTGCTGGGCCACGTCTCCGACAAGGAGGGCCGCAAGGAGTCCAAGTCCAAGGGCAACTACACGCCGCCCGAAATCATCCTCGACGAAGTGCGCATGGACTTCGCGGTGCTCACCGCCGCCGAGGCGGGCATGCCGGGTGAGCCGGGCGTGGCGCTCATCGCGCGCGAGGACCTGGAGGGCCTGGACCTGGTGGAGGGCGCCAAGGTGCAGGTGTTCCGCCCGGACCGGCCGGACGTCTTTGTCACCGTGACGGTGAAGGCGCACAAGAAGCTCAAGCGCCGCGTGGTGCTGCTCGGGCCCGCGGAGCACGAGAAGCTGGGCGTGGCGCCGTCCGCCAAGGGCGCGGGCGTGATGCCGGTGGAGGTGCCGAGGCTCGCGGCCTCCGAGCGCGTCACCGTGAAGGACCCCAACGCCAAGGCCCCCGGCGCGGACGCGTTCCGCTGGTTCTTCTACGCGGCGAGCCCCACGTGGTCCAACACGCGCCACTCGCTGGCGAACGTGCGGCTGTTGCAGAAGGACTTTCAAATCAAGCTGCGCAACGTCTACTCGTTCTTCACCATCTACTCGAACATCGACGGCTTCAACCCGGCGAAGGGCAACCCGGACGCCAAGGCGGCGCCGTGGGAGGCGGTGAAGCAGAGCCAGGGCTGGCGCGAGGTGAGGCAGCGCCCGCTCCTGGACCGGTGGATTCTCTCCGAGGTGCAGCTGGCGCTGCGCGACGTGGAGAAGGCGCTGGACACCTATCAGGTGTACGACGCGGCCCAGCGGCTGGTGGCGCTGGTGGACGGCCTGTCCAACTGGTTCCTGCGCCGCAGCCGGGACCGGTACTGGACGGCGGGGCTGGAGCAGGACAAGCAGGACGCGTACTTCACGCTGTACGAGGCGCTGACCACCATCGCCGCCCTCTCCGCGCCGTTCATCCCGTTCTTCGCCGACGAGATGTGGGGCAACCTGGTGCGCAAGCCCTGGCCCACGACGCAGCCGGAGAGCGTGCACCTGGCGGACTTCCCCCAGGCGGACCCAAGCCTCATCGACGCGGAGCTGGCCGCGGACATGGCGGCGGTGCGCGAGCTGGTGTCGCCGGGCCTCAAGGTGCGCACGGACAACAAGCTCAAGGTGCGTCAGCCGCTGGCGCGAGCCGACATCATCCTCGCGCGCAAGGAGCTGACGGAGCGGCTGGCCGCGTACAAGGATTTGCTCGCGGACGAGCTGAACGTGCACGAGGTGCGCTTCGTGGAGCCGGGCAGCCCGGACGCGGACGTGGTGCGCTTCCGGGTGCGGCCGAACCTGCGCGCGGTGGGCGGACGGCTCGGGCCCAAGCTGGCGCCGGTGCGCAAGGCGTTCGACACGGGCGACGGGCGCGCGCTGCACCGCGAGCTGCTCCAGACGGGGCAGGTGGCGCTGGAGCTGGGCGGCGAGAAGCTGGTGTTCACCGGTGAGGAGCTGGAGACGCTCGTGGAGGCCAACCCCGGCTTCGCGGCGGCGGGCACCGGCGCCGGCGTGGTGGTGCTCCACACGCAGCTCACCGAAGCGCTCATCGACGAGGGGCTCGTGCGCGAGCTGCTCGCGCGGGTGCAGGGGGCTCGCAAGGATTTGGAGCTGGGCTACACGGACACCATCCAGCTGTGGGTGGACGGTGATGCGCGCGTGAAGCGCGTGACGGACGAGGGCCGCGCGCTGATTGCGCGGGAGACGCTCGCCTCGGCCATCCATGTGGGGCCCGAGGGCTTCACCGGCCAGGAGGAGGAGGTCAGCCTCAACGGCCTGCCGGCCCGCCTGCGCGTCCAGCGCGGCTGAGCCTCACCGGCCCGCGTGCTCGGCACGCGGGCCTTGCCCGGGCGGGCGTTCCGGCTCAGCGCACGAGCAGGAACAGGAACACACCCAGGAACACCAGGAGCAGGAAGCCCACGTGGCTCAGCCGGCTCAGCCCCTCCTCCCCGCGGCCCACCGCGTGGAGGAACAGGTCGCGCATCCGCTCGAACCCGCGCAGCGTGCGCACCGTCAGCGCCCCCGGCTTCGAGTCCTCGCGCTCCGCGCCTCGCGTCAACAGCCGCCACCCGGGGAGCACCCGCCTCGACAACGGCCACAGCACGTCCCCCGCCGGTATCTCCAGGACGCTCCGGCCCATGCGCCACGCCACCGCGCTCACGGCCACGCCCAGCGCCACGGGCCAGGCCGAGGACCACAGATTCTTCGGCTCCAGGAGCTTGGGCAGCAACTCCGAGCCCACCGGCGGCCACACCAACAGCACCGTGTCCACGACGAGCAGCAGCACCCACGACAGCCACATCCCTCCCGTGTCGCCAGTCCCCTGCTCGGGCGCGTCGGGGAGCACCGTCACCAGGAAGCGCGCCATGATGAGCGTGCTGCCCACCGCCGCCAGCGACAACAGCGTCGACACCACCTCCGGCGCGTGCGCCACCGCCTCCGCCGACTTCAACGACAGCTTCGCCAGCGCCCCGCTCGTCAGCGGCGCTCCGGCAATCTCCAGCCCTGCCCACACCAGCCCCACCCACACCACCACCGCGCGCCAGCCCCGCCGCCCCGTCTCGTGCACCAGCCCGGCGCCCAGGAACAACAACCCCTTCGCCAGCGAGTGGTGCGTCGCATACACGAGCACCGCGCCCACCAACACCGCCGCCGCCTCCGGCGCCCCCAACGCGAGCCCCACCGCGAGCGTCAAGAACCCCATCTGGCTGATGCTCGAATAGGCGAGCACCGTCTTCGCCTCCTTCTGCGTCAGCCCCACCAGCACGCCGTAGAAGCTCGCCGCCAGCCCCAGGACCACGAGCACCTGCCCCACCTCGGGCACGCTCGCCTCGCCCAGCGGCAGGAAGCGCAGCCAGCCCAGCACCCCCACCTTGATGATGGTGCCGCTGAGCACCGCGCTGCCCGGCGCGGGCGCCACCGGATGCGCCAGGGGCAGCCACATGTGCAACAGCAGCACGCCCACCTTCACGCCGAAGCCCGCGAGAATCAGCACGCAGATGAGCGCGCGCTCGGGCGACTGCGCCACCACGCGCGGCACCTCGTCGAACGTCAGGTTGATGCGCGTGCCCGCGATGAGGAAGAAGGCCGCGAGCAGCAGCACCTCGCCCACCAACGCCATGATGATGTACACGCGCCCCGCCCGGGCCGCGCGCTCCTCCCGCGAATGGACCACGAGCCCATACGCGCAGAAGGTCATCATCGCGAAGAACAGGTAGAAGCTCGCCATGTCCCGCGCGAGCACCGCCCCCACGTTCCCCACCAGCGTCGCCAGGTAGAAGCCCCAGAACGAGGCCTTCCGCCCGTCCTCGCGCAGATACCCTCGCGCGAAGAGCCCGGAGAACAGCCACAACACGCCGGTGAAGAGCAGGTACGTCCGCGTCACCTCGTCCGGCGCGTACAGCCGCATGCCCAACAGCACGTGCGGCCAGTACACCGTCGCCCCGGCGCTCAAGCCCAGCACCACCGTCGGGAGCGCCGCCCACGGCGCCAGCAGGGCGCCCACCTTGCGCGTCGCCGGCGGCATCATCGTCACCATGAGCACCAGCGGCACGCCCAGGGTCGCCAGGACGAGCAGCGAGGGCACCTCCTGCCATCCGCTCATGGCCGGAACTCCCGGTCCGTGATGAGCCTCGTCCAGCCCAGCGGGCTGAGCTCCGCGCCCGCGAACAGCCCCGCGGCCACCGACAGCACCGCCGTCACCACCGTCGGGAACAGCAGCGCCCAGCCAATCTCCCACCCGTGGGGACGCGGGCTCGGCTTCCAGTCCTCGGTCGGCGCCTGGAACCACGCCGAGTAGACGATGGGCAGGAAGTACCCCGCGTTGAGCAGGCTGCTCAAGAGCAGCACCACCACCAGCCACGACTCGTTCGCCTCCAGCGCGCCGATGCCCAGGTACCACTTGGTGATGAAGCCCGCGACGGGCGGAATCCCAATCATCCCCAGCGCGGCGATGGTGAAGGCCGCCGTCGTCAGCGGCATCCGCCGCCCCACTCCGCGCAGCTGCTTCACCCGGTGCAGGTGCAGCTCCTCCGCGTAGTTCCCCGCGCAGAAGAACAGGGTGATTTTCATCACCCCCTGATGCACCAGGTGCACCAGCCCCCCAATCGTCGACACCGTGCCGAAGATGGAGACCCCCACCACGATGTACGCCACCTGGCTCACCGTCGAGTAGGCCAGCCGCCTCTTCAAGTCCCCCTGCTGGAGCGCCTTCAGCGAGCCGTACAGGATGGTGATGGCCGCGACGATGGCCAACGGACGCGTCACCTTCAGGTCGTGCACCAGGTAGACGCCATACACGTCGTAGATGACGCGGGTGATGCCGAACGCCCCCGCCTTCACCACCGCGACGGCGTGGAGCAGCGCGCTCACCGGCGCGGGCGCCACCATCGCCACCGGCAGCCAGCCATGGAACGGCACCAGCGCCGCCTTCACCGCGAGCCCGCCGATGAGCAGCGCGAAGGCCACCGTCAACTCCACGCGGTGGTCCACCACGGCCGACAGCGCCCCCCGCTCGGTGAACTCCACCGTGCCCGCCAGCGTGTAGAGCAGCACCACGCCCGCCAGGAGCAGCGTGGCCCCGCTGAGCGTGTAGCGCAGGTACACGTTGCCCGCGCGCAGCGCCTCCTTCGTCCCGCGGTGGATGACCAGCGGGTACGTGGACAGCGTGAGCATCTCGTAGAAGAGGAAGAACGTCAGGAGGTTGCCCGCCAGGGCGATGCCCATCGTCGAGGCGACACACAGCGAGAAGAAGCCGAAGAACCGGCTGCGGTGCCCGGTGCCCTCCAGGTAGCCCACCGCGTAGATGGTGGTCACGAACCAGAGCACCGCGGACAGCGTGATGAAGAGCAGGCTGAACGAGTCCGCCCGCAGCACCAGGTCCGCGTTGGGGAAGAAGGTCACGCGCGTCTCGTACTGACGCCCCTGGAACACGCCCCAGGCCATGGCCGCCGTGAGCAGCAGCTTCGTCGCCGCGGCCGTCAGGTTGAGCGCCGTGCGCGTGCGCCGCGCCTCCTCGGCGAGCAGGAAGATGATGAGCCCCGGCAACAGCGAGCTCAGCAGCACGCACAGGGGCAGCCAGGTGTTCTTCATCGCGCCGCCCCCACCGCCAGCAACCCCAACGGGAACCAGGGCACCAGCCCCAGCACCAGCGCGATGAGCGCCAGCGCGAACGGCGCCAGCTCGTTGCCCAGCGGGATGGCGCGCACGGTGACGCCCTCCGGCAGCGGTAGGAACGAGCCCCGGAGGATGCGGAAGACGTACGCCGCCGCCAGGAGGCTGCCCACCAGCAGCACCACGCCCCACCACCACTGGCCCGTGGCGATGGACGCGTTGAGCAGCAGCCACTTCGCGATGAAGCCCCCGCTCGGAGGAATGCCAATCAGGCTGATGCCCCCCAGGCCGAGCGCCAGGAAGGTGAACGGCATCCGCCCCGCCAGGCCCTGCACCCCGCCCAGCGTGGTGATTCCCACCGCCTGGTGGATGTTGCCCACCGCCACGAACATGGAGGCCTTGGCCGCCGCGTGCGAGACCACCAGGTAGATGGCCCCCGCCCGCGCATCCTCCGTCGCCATGGGGAAGACGAGGAACATGTAGCCGATCTGCGCGACGCTCGAGTACGCGACGACCCGCTTGAGCTGCGACTGGAGCAGCGCCAGCAACGAGCCCCAGATGACCGCGGCCGCGCCCAACAGCCCGAGCAGCTGCGCCACCTGGGCGTCCATCACCGGCGCGAAGACCTCCAGCCACAGCCGGAACAGCACGTAGTAGGAGCCCTTGGAGATGAGCGCCGACAACAGCGCCGTCACCGGCGTGGGCGCGCCCGCGTACGTCGGTGGCAGCCACACGTGCAGCGGGAACAGCGGCGTCTTGAGGCACAGCCCCACCGTCACCAGCGCCGCCGCCACCCACGTCACCGGCCCGGACTGGACGCGCTCGGCGAGCAGCCCCACGTCCAGCGCCGCATGGGCCCCGTACAACAGCGCGATGCCCAGCAAGTAGCAGAGCGAGCCCGGCAGCGCGAAGAGCAGGTAGCGCAGCCCTCCGTCCAGCCCCGGCAAGTCCCGCCGCACCGCGATGAGCGCCACGGCGCCCAGAGTGGTCAGCTCCAGCGTGACGTAGAGGTTGAAGGCGTCCGCCGACAGCACCAGCGCGTTGAGCGCGCACCAGACCAGCAGCCACAGCGGCAGGAACTCCCGGTCCTCGCGGTCCGGAAGGTGGTCCAGGGCATGGACGCTGGTGAGCGAGCCCACCAGGGCGATGGTCAACATCATCAGCACGGCGAGCCCGTCAGCCCGCCACTCGATGCCCAGCGGCACGCCCCAACCACCGATGCTCTGGCGCAGCACACCCCGATGCGCCACCTCCCATGCCAGCACGGCGGACATGCTGAGCGTGGCCACCGACGTCACGCCCGCGATGAGGCGTACCGCGGGCCGTCCCACCAGCAGCGCCAGCACCGCGCCCAGCAGAGGGATGATGACGGGCCACGCCATCAAGGCCGAGGCTCCCGTCATGAGCGCTCCCCAACGGGGACGGGCTCACGCTCCGGGGTGTGGGACTGCTCGGCCTGCAGCCGCGCCATGCGCCGCGCCAGCGCCACCGCGAGCGCCGTGGCGCTCACCGACACCACGATGCCCGTGAGCACCAGCGCGTGCGGCACCGGGTCCGGCACGCCCTTGGGCCCCCGCCGCGCGAGCGCCACCAGCACCAGCAGGACGCCGGAGCCCGCGATGTTCGCCGCGAGGATGCGCTTCACGACGTGCTGGTGGGAGAAGAGCCCCACCAGCCCCACGCTGAACATCGCCACGCCCGAGAGCGCATAGACGGCCCACGGGCTCACGGCCGCTGCTCCGGCAGCGCCCGGGGCGGACGCGTCCCGGGGAAGAACATCAGCAGCACCATGGCGATGGAGACCGTCAGCGCCGCCTCCACGACGAAGATGAGCGTGCCCGCGTACTGCTCCGGGTACTCGAGCAGCCGCCCTCCGGAGACGAGCGGCGCCACCGCCACCAGGATGAACATCAACGGCCCGGTGAGCAGCGCCCAGCGCACCCGCAACGACGACATGCGCGGCGTGCCCATGCGCGCGGTGAGGATGGCCACCACCCCGCCGCCCGCGAGGATGGCGCCCGCCTGGAAGGCTCCGCCCGGACCGTGGTCGCCCACCCAGACCAGGTAGCCCGCCACCAGCAGCAGCGCGGGCGTCATCAGCTGGAACAGCTCCCCCGTCAGCGGGTCCTCCATCGCCTCCTTGTCCGGCCGCTCGCTGCGCGGATTCACCGCGCGCGCGCCCAGCGCGGCCACCAGCAGCACGGCGATCTCCAGCAGCGTGTCGTAGCCCCGGAAGTTCAAGAGCACCGCGGTGACGGGGTGCTCCACGCCGCTGTCCCCCTGGCGAGCGGCGACGAGCCGCCCCAGGCCCTGGCTGTCGGCGGGCAGCGCGAGCACCGCCCAGCCCAGCAGTGCCGTCAGGGCCACCGTGCACAAGAGCGCCCAGGGCCTGCGCCGCGCGCGGGCGCGCACGTCCGAGGAGTCGTCCTCCGTCCAGCTCAGCGTGTGCATGAGCAGCGCGCCCGTCAGGCCCGTGCCCACCGCGGCCTCCACCAGCGCGATGTCCGGCGCGTCCAGCCGCGCCCAGCCCAGCGCGGAGAACAGGCCGAAGGCCACGAAGAGCACCACTGCCTGCGACAGCGCCTCCGTCCTCAGGACCCGCCAGGCCAGGAGGGGCAGACAGATGGCCAGGCTCGCGTCGAGCAGCCCGTCCATCATGACTCCCGCCATCCAGTCCAGGCCGGCGTGCCCCGCCGCAGCGCCGCGCGGGCGATGAGCTGACACGTGAAGGCACTGGCGACGAGGACGAACAGCCAGACGAACAGCAGCTTGAGCGCCGTGGCCCAGGAGCCCGACTGGAGCGCCAGGCCCACCACCACCAGGCCCAGCCCCAGGTTGTCCACCTTGGTGAGCGCGTGCAGCCGGCAGTACACATCCGGGAAGCGCAGCACGCCCACCGTGCCCGCCAGACAGAAGCCCGCGCCCGCCAGCATGAACGCCGCGGAGACACCTTCGAGGAGGGTCATCGGCGCGGCGCCTCCCCACGAGCGCGCGCGTCCTCCGCGTCGCTGCCCACCGCGAAGCGCACGAAGGCCACCACCGTGACGGGCGCGAGCAGCGCGAAGATGAGGGCCACGTCCCGCAAGGGGGCGCTCCCCTCGTTCCCGGCGAGCAGCACCAGCACACCCACGCCCGTGGTGCCGAACAGCTGCGCGACGATGAAGCGGTCCGTCAGCGTGGGCCCGCGAACGACGCGCACCATGCCGGCCAGGATGTTCAAGAGCAGGAAGAGGGCCAGGCCCGTGCGCAGCTCATGCATGAGCGCCCTCCGGCGGCGGGGGTGTCCCCCCCAGGCCGAACAGGCGGCGCACACGGAGCTCCAGGCCCGCCAGCTCCTCGTGGATGACCTGGCCCCGGTCCACGAGCGCGTGCACCACCAGCTCCTCGCCCTCCACGTCCGCGCTCAGCGTGCCGGGCATCAGGCAGAGCGTGATGCGGAACAGCGCCTGGGGCGCGCCCTCGGGCAGGCGCATCGGGTAGCGGACGAGGACGGGGGAGATGGGCAGGCTGGGAGAGAGGGCGCGCCTGGCCACGTCGAAGCCGCCGTGCACCGAGCCCTTCAGGAAGAAGAGCGTGAAGCCCGCCACGCTCCGGAGCGTCCACGCATGGCGACGCGGAGGGCTCAACACGAAGCTCACCGCGGCCACGACGCCCACCACCACCAGACCGAACGTCAGGCTGCTCGGGTCGCCGTCACACAGCGCCCACCACGTCAGCGCCAGGAAGACCACGCGCGCCACCGCGCTCTTCCAGGCACCCACGTCCAGCCGAGGCGCCCGCCTCCGGCCCACCTCCACGCTCGCGCGCGCGTCACCAGTATCCACGGGGTCCACGCGTCGGACCCTAGGCCAGCCACCCCGCACACGGCGCACGGAGTCCCTCGCCACGTTCGTCATCGGACGCTTGGTGGACGCAGTGGCGCATAACTGACGAAGCCGACCGCATCCCGACCCACGGCCCCCCGGGCTCCCCCATCCGGGGGAGTCAGGCGCGCCTCGGCTTGGGGTGGGGCGCGGATGTGCACCTGGCTACGTTGGCTCTCGAGGAAGTCACTTCCCGAAGGAGCCGGCACGATGAGCATCGTCACGACGAAGGATGGAGCGCGCATCTTCTACAAGGACTGGGGCACCGGTCAGCCCGTGGTCTTCAGCCACGGCTGGCCGCTGAACTCGGACAGCTGGGACGAGCAGCTCCAGTTCGTCGCCTCGAACGGCTACCGCGCCATCGCGCACGACCGCCGGGGCCACGGCCGCTCCACCCAGACGTGGTCCGGTCACGACATGGACACGTACGCGGACGACCTGGCCGCGGTGCTCGACGCGCTCGACGTCAAGAACGCGGTGCTCGTGGGCTTCTCCACCGGCGGCGGCGAGGTGGCGCGCTACATCGCCCGGCACGGCACGAAGCGCGTGGCCAAGGCGGTGCTCGTGGGCGCGGTGCCTCCGCTCATGGCGAAGACGGCCAGCAACCCGGGCGGCCTGCCCATCGAGGTGTTCGACAACATCCGCGCGGGCGTCCTCGCCGACCGCTCCCAGTTCTTCCAGGACCTCACCACGCCCTTCTTCGGCGCCAACCGCCCCGGCGCCAAGGTCTCCCAGGGCGCGCGCGACGCGTTCTGGCTGGCCGGCATGCAGTGCGGCCTCAAGCCCGCCTACGACTGCGTCAAGGCGTTCTCCGAGACGGACCAGACCGAGGACTTGAAGAAGTTCGACGTCCCCACGCTCATCATCCACGGCGATGACGACCAGATCGTCCCCATCGAGGGCGCGGCGCGCGCGGCGGCCCGGCTGGTGAAGGGCTCCACGCTCAAGGTCTACGCCGGCGCTCCGCACGGCCTGACGGTGACGCACCGCGAGCAGTTCCACGCGGACCTGCTCGCCTTCCTGAAGTCCTGAGCCTGAACGGGCCCGTCGTCAGGGCGGGCCCACCTGGATGACCTGCGTGGCGAAGGCGCTCGCCCCCAGGTCGTCCGTGGCGGTGAGCGTGACGGTGTAGCGGCCCACGCCCGTGTAGCGGTGCTCCAGGTACGCCGCGTCGGACGTGGTGCCGTCACCCAGCTCCCACCGGAAGCGCTGAATCCAGCGGCCCGCGCCCGTCGCGGTGCTCGTCGTCGCGTCGAGGAACACGTTCAAGGGCGCGCTCGTCCCGGAGAAGGGTCCACCGGTGATGCGCGGCACGGGTCGCGAGCCTCCCCCCGAGGCGGGCGCGAGCAGCTTGCGCACCGTGGACGCGCCCTGGTCCACCACCAGCACGTCCCCGTTGGGCAGGCCCGCGATGCCCGCGGGCAGGCTGAAGGTGGCCTGTTCCGCCGCGCCATCCCGAGCACCATGCGCGCCCGTGCCCGCGTACGTCCTCGCCCGGCCGGAGGCGACGGCCCGGATGCGCTCGTTGCCCGTGTCCGTCACCAGCAGCCGGTCCTGGACGTAGGCCGCGCCGAGCATCGGCAGGAACAGCGCCGCGCTGCCCGCCCCGTCCGAGAAGCCGCCGGTGACGGCGCCCGCGGCGGTGGACGTGGTGAAGGAGGCGTCCATCGCCACGCGGCGGATGAGGCGGTTGCCCGTGTCCACCACCCACAGCGCGCCACCGCCGAAGGCCACACCCGTGGGCCGGTGGAGCTTCGCCTGGCTGGCGGGGCCGTTGGTGCTGCCCGAGCCTCGCGCGCCAATCAGCGTGCTCACCCGTCCAGCCGGGGTGATGCGCGCGAGCCGGTGGTTGAAGGTGTCCGCCACATACAGGTCCGTCCCGGCGAACGTCACGCTGGAGGGCGTCTGGAAGCGCGCGGCGGTGCCCACGCCGTCCGCCTTGCCCTGGCGTCCGTCCTTGGAACCCGCGAAGGTCGTCACCGTCCAGCGCGCGTCCCGGGCGATTCGGACGACGCGGTGGTTGCCCGTGTCCGCCACGTAGAGCGTGCCGTCGGTGGCGATGGCGATGGACTGCGGCGAGCGCAGCGCCGTCGTCGCGCCGGCCCCCTCGCCCACCCCCGGCGTGCCCGTGCCCGCGATGGTGGTGACGGTGCGCGCCGCGTCGTTGGCGATGCGCCGCACCGCGTGGTTGCCGGTGTCCGCGACGAACACGTTGCCCTGCGCGTCCACCGCCACGCCCACGGGCCGACGCAAGCGCGCCTGCGCCGCGGGGCCGTTGACGAACCCCTCCTGGAACGCGGCCCCCGCGAAGGTGGACACGCCCGCGGACTGTCCGGTGCGGTCCACGGGCCTGGGGTCGTCCGCGCCGAAGGTGTCGCCCGCAAGCGGCGGCACGAGGCCCGCCCTGCGCAGCACGTTGTCGGTGATGCGCTGCACGCGCAGGTCCGCGAAGTGTGGATGCGACAGGCCGTGGGACCAGGAGATGCCGCCGCTGGCGAAGACGAACGCGCCCGAGGGCGCGGTGTAGAGGGTGGAGGTGTGCCAGTTGGGCTCGCCCCTGCTGCTGATGGCCGGCGACTCGGCGAGGGCGACGAGCCCCGGCGGCGAGGCTCCGTTGCTCCACGCGCGGTCGATTTCGTAGCCCACCACGGAGAGGAGGGAGTCACCCTGCGCGAGCCCCGTGCCGGCGAAGGGCCAGGCGCCCGGCGTGCGCACCACGTAGGGCTGCGGGATGAGGCCCCACGCGTCGGACATCACGCCCACCAGGCCGTTCTCCGGCTCGCCCAGGCGCGCGTTGCGCCAGCGCACCGTCATGAGGTTCGTGCCCGCCTTCGGGTCCTCCTGGGGCGCCTCGTCCTTGTAACAGACCTGCCTGCGCCGCGACGTGCCCGTGGGCCCCGCCTCCAGGCGGATGAGCCAGCAGCTGGTGTCGCTGCCCAGGAACGCCAGGTTCACCCCCGACGCCAGCGCCGCGTCCACCGCCTGCTTGAGCGGACGCGACCAGTACTCGTCATGCCCCACGGAGATGAACAGCTTCTGTCCCAGCAACAGCGAGGGGTCCCGGTCCAGGTCCACGTTGGTGACGTAGTTGAGCTCGTAGCCCTTGGACTCGGCCCACAGCACGAAGTGGTGCGAGGCATGGAAGTACTCGCCCGCGCCATTGCCATCCAGGTACGGCCGGTCGAACGAGGCGACCTTCGCGTGGCCTCCGGACAGTCCCAGGGAGGTGGCGTAGAGGCTCTCTCCGCCCCAGGCGTTGTAGGCCTGGAACGTGGTGAACGGAATCAGGACGACGCCCGTGTTCTTCCGCTCGTCGGCGCGCACCACGAAGATGACGTAGGACTGCGGCCCGTCGTCACGCACCAGCTTGAGCAGGTACACCCCGCTGGGCCACGAGGCCTGGGTCGCCACGGTGAAGCTCACCGGCCAGCGACACTCGACCAGCCCCGTCGTCCTGTCCGCCGCCGGCGTGGGCTGCGGGCCGAGGGTGACGGGACCTCCGGACGCCATGCGCCGCGAGCCCGCGCCGCCGTAGTGGCCCATGCGGTACAGCTCCCAGCGCACCGCATGCGGGCTGTCGGTCCGCACGTGGATGTCGATGGACTGGCCCCGCTGCACGCTCGTCGCGCTGGCGTAGCCCTCCAATTGCGCGCCCGTCGCCGGTTGGCTGAGCGCCCACTCCGTGCTGCCGGGCAGCCGGGCCTCGCTGCCCGCTGGAGCGACAGACATCAGCCCCACCCACATCGTCAGGAACATCGACAGTCCCATGCGCGCTCCTCCCCACGCGCCGTTGTCCCCGCACGCCTCGCGCGCCTCAACCCTCCGGGCCCGCGAGTGGGCGCCCCCGGACAGACTTCGCACGCGATGTGCCGGGGCCGACGCGGCGACTGTCCGTCATGACCCGCCTGCATGTCCCGCGCGACTACGGGGTTCCCGCGGGTCAACTGGCCCTCGGTACACTGCCGCCTTGTGCGGCAACGTGAGCGCGCCTGCGCGAGTCGTGACGTTCCGTCGGGTGGTCGACTTGCGAGCATGCGGGCTGCATCGTCCCGTGCGCCCCGCATCATCTAGACTCGCGCCATGACCAAGTCAGTCACCACTCGAAACAATGTGCAGGTCATTGGCCGAGGCGACGATGTGATTGTCTTCGCCCACGGCTTCGGCACCAACCAGAGCGCGTGGCACCACCAGGTGCGCGCCTTCGAGGACACGCACCGCATCGTCCTGTTCGACCACGTGGGCACGCACGGCACGGACCTGGAGGACTACAGCCCGCATCGCTACGCGGCCCTGGAGAGCTACTCGCTGGACCTGCTGGAGGTGCTCGAGTCGGTCAAGGCGCGCAACGTGTTCTACGTGGGCCACTCGATGAGCGGCATGATTGGCGTGCTCGCGGGGCTGGTCCGACCCGAGTTCTTCCGGGGCATGCTCTTCATCGGCGCCTCGCCCCGCTACCTCAACTCGCCTGACTTCAAGGGCGGGTTCGACCGCCAGGCCGTCGACGAGCTGTACAAGACCATCGAGCAGCACTTCGAGGCCTGGGCCAGCGGCTTCGCGCAGGCGGCCATGGGTCCCGCCGCCACGCCGGAGATGGTCAAGGGCTTCGCCGACTCGCTGCTGGCGCTGCGCCCCGACATCGCCGTCGGCGTGATTCGCATCATCTTCGAGTCGGACTACCGCGAGCAGGTGACCCGGCTGAAGGTGCCCACCTGGGTCGTCCAGCCGCTCAACGACTTCGCCGTCCCCACCGCGGTGGGCGAGTACCTGGCCAGGAGCCTGCCGAGCGGCAACATCCGCTACGTCCCCAACCAGGGACACCTGCCGCACCTGAGCGCGCCCAACGAGGTCAACACGCTCATCTCGGACGCCCTCGCGGCAAGCGCCCTCGCGGCGGCGTGAGCGCTTCCTCGACGGAAGTGACGGAACCGGGGCCCCCTCCCGGTTCCCTGACCGTGGACCCCGCGCTGGCGGAGCTGATGGTGGCCGCGGTGCGAGCGCTGGGCACGCGCGACGGCGGCCAGCTCACCCGGCTGCTGGAGGTGGTGCGTCAGGCCTGTCGCGCGGACGTGGCCGTCAGCCTGCGCCGCATCGACCCGCTCACCGTGTTCGAGCTGGCCGGCACGCCCGCGCAGCGCCCTCGGCTGGCGCACCTGGGCGAGGCGCTCTTCCGCGGCCCCCTGGCGGAGGACTCGACGTGGCGCTTCCATGAACCCCGTCCCCTGGAGAGCGGCGTCCCCGAGTCGCTGCGCGGCGCCATGGCCGTGCTGCCGTGGCACTCCGTCGATGACCGCAAGGGCGGCCTCGTGCTGGTGCGCCAGGGCCCCACGGGCTTCTCTCCCGCCGAGCGCGCCTGCCTCCAGGCCCTGACGGGGCTCCTGCTCACCTGCGCGCGGGAGAGCGACCTGGAGAGCGCCACGGAGACCTTGCGCGCGCGCGTGGACGCCATCACCGACGCGGTGCCCTGCGCGCTGGTGTTCCTGGAGCACAACCGCGTCGAGACGTGGGTGAACAAGCCGGGCGCCGTCATGCTCGGGCTGCCCGAGGGGCAGGTGCCCGCCCACCAGATGTCGCGCGCCATGGCCTCGCTGCGAGAGCGCGCGACCAACCGCGCGCAAATCGAGGAGCGGATGGCGAGGTTGTTCGATGGCAGCCAGCCGGAGCTGCGCGACATGCTCTGGCGCTTCGAGTCACCACACCAGACGTTGTCCGTCTCCTGCGTGCCCGCGCGCCGGGGCTCCGCGCGCGGCAGGCTGTGGGCGCTGCTGGACGTCACCGAGGCCCAGGACGCCCTCTCCAGCATGGGGGAGAAGAACCTGGCGCTGGACGCCGCGCGCGCGGAGGCGGACGCCGCCAACACCGCCAAGTCCAGCTTCCTGGCCAACATGAGCCACGAGATCCGCACACCCATGAACGGCGTGCTGGGCATGGCGCAGCTCTTGCGTGAGACGTCGCTCACCGAGGAGCAGCGCGAGAGCGTGGACGTCATCCACACGAGCGGCGAGGCGCTGCTGCGGCTCATCAATGATCTGCTCGACTTCTCCAAGATAGAAGCGGGCGCGTTCGAGCTCGACGGACAGTCCTTCTCGCTGCGCCAGAGCCTCAAGGAATGCCTGGGCCTGTTGGGGCCGCAGGCGGCCTCGCGCGGTCTGTACCTGAAGCACACGGTGGACGCGGACGTGCGCGACGCGCTGTGGGGCGACAAGACGCGGCTGCGGCAGGTGCTGGTCAACCTGGTGGGCAACGCGCTCAAGTTCACGCACGAGGGCGGCGTCAGCGTGCGCGTGTCGCGCGGGGAGCTGAAGCCGGGGCTCGAGCCCGACAGCTGGCCCCTGCGCTTCGACATCCAGGACACCGGCATCGGCATCCCCGCGGAGCGGATGAACCGGCTGTTCCGCTCGTTCAGCCAGGTGGACGCGTCCACCAGCCGCCACTACGGCGGCACGGGCCTGGGGCTCGCCATCAGCCTGCGGCTGGCGGAGCTGATGGGCGGCACCATCCGCGTGCACAGCACCGTGGGCCTGGGCTCCACCTTCAGCGTGGAGGTCGTCCTGCGCGAGGGCGAGGAGGTGGCCACCCGCGCCTCCGCGGAGCTGGACGCCACGCTGGGCCAGCGGCTGCCCCTGCGCATCCTCCTGGTGGAGGACAACCCCATCAACCAGAAGGTCGGCCTGCGCCTGTTCAAGAAGCTGGGCTACGACGCCGACGTGGCGGGCAACGGCGTGGAGTCGCTGGGCGCCCTGGAGCGCGAGCGCTACGACGTCGTCTTCATGGACGTGCACATGCCGCAGATGGACGGCCTGGAGGCCACGCGCCGCATCCGCGCGGACGCTCCCCGGTATGGCAGCCCCCGCATCATCGCGATGACCGCGAGCGTCATCCAGGGAGACAAGGACCTGTGTCTCCAGGCGGGGATGAACGACTTCGTGACGAAGCCGGTGGACGCCACGCTGCTCATGGCGGCGCTGGAGAGCGCGGCGCGGCTGCCCGACCTCCCGCTGGCGCCGCCGCCCGAGGCGCCCGGCTTCGACGCCTCCGCGGTGCAGAAGCTGGAGCTGCTCACCGGCCCGGACCGGGGCGAGCTGGCCACGCTGGTGCGCGACTTCCTGCGCAACGCCGACAAGCACCTGTCCTCGTTCCAGCAGGCCCTGGAGACCTCCGACGCGGCGGCGCTCACCCGCCACGCGCACAGCCTGCGCTCCAGCGCGGCCCTGTTCGGCGCGGCCCGGCTGTCGCGCCGGTGCGAGGCGCTGGAGACGCGCGCGCCGCACGAGCCGCTGGAGCAGCTCCGGGAGTGGGTGGACCTGGCGCGACGGGACTTCGAAGAGGCCCGTCAGGCGCTGGAGTCCGCCGTGCCGGAGGTCCTCGCGGGTCCGCCGCCCGGCGCCTGACGCGGCGCTTCGTCGGACAGGGCCAGCTCGTCCAGCCGCGCGTCCGGCGCCTCGACGATGCGCCCCAGCAGGTGACGGAAGGCCCGGGCCAGCTGCTCCACCTCCGCGGGATGGAAGACGGCGGAGGCGTACTCGAAGGCGCCGCGAAGCCCCGCCAGGTCCTCGCGCAGCAGCAGCGTCAGCGCATGGCGGGCGAACCCCGGCACGGATGCGTCCGGCGTGTCCGACAGCAGCGTGCAGGACAGGCCGGGGATGGACAGGTCGACCCCCGTCGCGCTCTCGAACACACACGCGGCCTGCAGCCCGTGCGGGAGGCTCGCGGCCACCTCGTCGAAGGGGAGCTCCTGGTGGCCCAGGTCCTCCGTGGTGCGCAGGCGGTGGCGCCGGAGCAGCTCGCGGAAGGACGGGTTGCCCGTCAGGTCGCAGCGCAGCGCCACGGTGTTGGAGAGCAGGCCCACCACGTCGCGCAGCTCGCGGCGTCCCCGGTTGGCCACCACCGTGCCCACGAGCACGTCCTCCTGGCCGGACACCTGGCGCAAGAGCGCGGCGAACACCGCGGACAGGGCCGTGAACAACGTGGCGCCCTCCGTGCTCGCCAGCGACTTCCAGGCGGCCGTCAGCGCCACGGGCACCTCGAAGCGCACCAGGCCGCCCTGCCCTCCCGCGTCCTCCTCGCGAGTCCATCGCGACGTCAGCGAGAGCGGCGGGGCGCCCTCCAGCCGCGCGCGCCAGTACTCGCGCTGCAGGCGGGCCGCGTCACTCGTCGACCAGCGATGTTGCCAGCGCGCCACGTCCACGGGCTGACGCGCGGGAGGCGCCAGCGGCGAGGGCACCCCGGCCTGGAAGACGCGGTACAGCGAGGCCAGCTCCCGCCCGAAGACCCCGAGCGACGGCCCGTCCGTGATGAGCTGATGCTGCGTCACCAGCAGGACGTGGGTCTGCTCCGCCAGGATGACCAGCGCGGCGCGCATCAGCGGACCGGACGCCACGTCGAAGGGCGCGCGCGCCTGGGCATCGTTCATCGCGCGGAACGAGGACGAGTCCAGCGCCTCCTCCGGCGCGCCCCCACCTCCGCCCCGCAGGTCGACGACCGGCAGCTCCAGTCGCGCCGCGGGCGAGACGACCTGGGTCAACGCGCCGTCGCCCTCGCGGAACGTCGTCCGGAGGGCCTCGTGCCGACGCACCAGCTCCTCGAGGCCGAGCTTCAGCGAGTCGACATCCAGCGGCCCGTCGAACCGCAGCCCGAAATGGACGTGGAAGCGCGGGCTGTCGGGCACAGGACGCATCAGCCGCCACAGCCGCCGCTGCCCCGAGGACGCGGGCGCGGTGTCCGACGCCAGCCCCCCCGCCGCGTCGCCCGCATCACTCACGGGCGACAGGGAGAACAGCGTGTCCGGCGAGGCCAGGGCGCGCGCCAGCGACTCGATGGTGCGCTGCTCCCAGAGGAACGACAGGGTGAGGGGCAACCCCAGCCACTGCTCCAGGTCGTACGTGAGCCGCATCGCCCCCATCGAGTCGAGGCCCTGCTCCACCAGGGGGCGCCGGGTGTCGATGGAGGCCGTGGGCATCTGCCAGTGCAGGGCGAGCCACTCCACCACCCAACCCTCGATGGTCACATTGTGAGCAGGCAGCCGTGACGCGGACAACCCCGGCCGCGACGGGCGCTCCCAGGACACCTCTCGGTCATCGGCTCGGAGCTTCACCACATCCTTCTCGTCGCGCACGCACGGCCACCAGGGCTGAGGTGGATGCGTGGAGGGGCGACGTCAAGGAGCGCTTCCAATAGTCTGACATCCGGTCGTGCAAGAGCAGACGCGGCGCACCCAGGGGCGCGCCCCCAGGGCAGGGTTGCTGTCGCCTGGTCACCGCGCGCGCGCGGGTCTACGAGCACGCACGCCGGCCAGGAGCAGCTCCAGGCCGAACGTGAAGCGCGCGTCGAAGTCGGGGTCCACCAGGGCCTCCACCGCCCGGGCCACGTGGGGGAAGCGCGGCGTGGCCAGGGCCCGCATCTGCTCGGCCACCGGGGGCGCCTGGGCGTCGCGCGTGCCCAACGACTGCTCCTCGATGGTGAACCCGAGGACGTAGTCGAGCAGCGTGAAGGTGGTCCACCCCGCCTCCTTGGAGGACAGCCCCGCCTGCGTCAGCGCCTCCATCAGCCACTCGCTGACGCGGAAGGTGTTCTCCGTCGCGACGACGGTGCCCGCGAACACCCGGGCCGCGTCCCGGTGGCTCAGGAACGCGCGCCGCAGCTCCCCCGCGACGGCCTTCACCACCACCTCCCAGCTCCTCCCCGTCGGGCGCTCCACCGCCACGTCCGCCAGCAGCGCGTCCGCCATCGTCTCCAGCAGCGACTGCTTGCTGGGGAAATGCCAATAGAGCGACGGCGCCTGGATGGAGAGCGCCTGCGCCAACGAGCGCATCGTCAGCCCCTCCACACCCACCTCATCCACCAGCGCCCACGCCGCCTGGACCACCTGCTCCTTCTGGATGCGCATGCGCCCGTGCCACCTCGTGTTGACGGCCCAATCTAACGCCGTTAGATGAAAACTAACAACGTTAGATTCGTGATGAGGAGGCAGGTCATGGAGCTGGACGTCGAGGTGGCCATCGTCGGAGGCGGCCCCACCGGGTTGATGCTGGCGGCCGAGCTGGCGCTCGCGGGCGTGGAGGTGTGCGTCCTGGAGCGAAGGGAGGCGCCGGTGCGGGAGTCACGCGCCCTGACGATGCATCCGCGCTCCCTGGAGGTGCTGGCGCTGCGGGGGCTGGAGGCGCCCTTCCTGGAGCGCGGGCGTCCCCTGCCCACCGGGCACTTCGGCCTGCTGGACACGCGGCTGGACTTCTCCGGGCTCGACACGACGTTCCGCTACACGCTGTTCCTGCCCCAGGCGCTCACCGAGGCCCTGCTGGCGGAGCACGCGCGCGGGCTGGGGGTGGACATCCGCCGAGGCCACGTCGTGGAGTCCTTGCACGAGGACGAGGAGGGCGTGGTGCTCGCGGGGAGCGTCCAGGGGACGGCGTTCCGCTGCCGCGCCCGCTACGCCGTGGGGGCGGACGGCGCGCGCAGCGTCGTGCGACAGCTCGCGGGCATCGGCTTTCCGGGGACGGACTCCACGCGCACGTCGATGCTGGGCGACGTCACGCTGGAGCACCCTCCCTCCACGCCGTTCCTCGCGCTCACCAACGCGCGCGGCAACGCCGTCATCGTGCCCCTGGGCCAGGGCCAGTACCGCGCCATCGTCACCGACGCCCGGCGCGAGCGCACCTCGCCACGCGAGCCGCTGTCCCTGGAGGAGCTGCGTGAGAGCCTCACGCGCGTGGCCGGCTCCGACTTCGGCATGAAGGAGCCCCGGTGGCTGTCGCGCTTCGGCGACGAGACGCGGCTGGCGGAGCACTACCGGCGAGGCCGCGTGCTGCTCGCCGGAGACGCGGCGCACATGCACTACCCGGCCGGTGGACAGGGGCTCAACGTGGGCCTGCAGGACGCGATGAACCTGGGCTGGAAGCTGGCCGCCGTGCTGCGCGAGGGCGCGCCGCCCACGCTGCTGGACAGCTACCACCAGGAGAGACATCCGGTGGGGCAGTCGCTCCTGAGCAACACCCAGGCCCAGTCCGCGCTCATGGGCTTCACCCCGGAGGTCCTCGCGCTGCGCGAGCTGATGAACGGCCTGTTGCGCCTGCCCGCCATCAACCAGCGGCTCGCCGAACAGCTCAGCGGACTGGACGTCGCCTTCGCTGGTGCACCCATCCCCGCGCCTTCACCGAGCACCCTGCCGGGCTGGACGGGACGCAGGCTCCCGGACTGGACGCTGCGACTCGCCGACGGAGGCCAGCGCTCGCTCTACTCCGGCCTCCATGACGGCCACTGGCTGTGGCTGCACGCGACACCCGCCGCCGCGCCGTCCTCGGACTGGGAGCCCGCACCTGGCTGGCGCCCCCGCGTCAATGCCCTGGCGCTGGAGACTTCCGCCGACACAGGCGCGCTGCGGGGCGTGGACGGACTGCTCGTGCGTCCGGATGGGCATGTGGCCTGGGCGTGGACAGCCTCGTTTCCACGCATGCCGAGACGCGTCATACGACTCTGCTAGGGTGTCGGCCTTCAGAGGTTCTCCCCTGCGGACACGCTTCACGACAGGTTTCTTCCGGGCTTGGGGTACGGCCGCCCTGCTCTTGCTGCTTCCCTGGGTCGTCTACGGAAGCGCCGTCTCGCTGCGCTACGGCCTGAGGGACGACTACGCCATCCTGCGCGAGGCGCGCGAGGAGCCCGGGAAGATTCTGCGCGTCTGCGGCGCCATGGGCCGTCCGCTGTATGGCTGGATGCTGGAGCGCACCACGCGCGCGGCCGAGGACCTGGACGGGCTGCGCGGCCTGCGGGCCCTGGCGGTGCTCGGATTGGGACTGCTCGCCGTGGTGCTCTACCTGCTCTTGCGCGCCGAGGGCTGGAAGCAGGTGCCCGCCGCGCTGCTGGCCGCGTTCATCCCGCTGATTCCGTCCGCGCAGGTCGTCGCCAACTGGAGCATCTGCTGGCCGCAGGCGGTGGCCCTGCTCGCGAGCGCGGGGGCCTTCGCGCTGACGAGACAGGCCATCGGGCCAGCTGGCGCGTGGCTCGGCGGCGTCCGCGGACGGCTGCTCCTGGTGGGCGGCGCGCTGGCGCTGGCGGCGTCGACGCTCATCTACCAGGCCAGTGGTCCGTTCTACGCGGTGCTGCTCGCGGCGGTGCTGGTGACGCGGCGACACGAGGACGTGCGCGCTCCGGCCCGCTGGCTCCTGGGCCACGTGTCCGTGCTGGGCGTGGGGCTGGGGCTGGCGTACGTCGTCACGCGCGTGAGCTTCGCGGTGGGGCTGTTCACCCCCTCGCCGCGCATGGCGCTGGAGCGACACCTGCTGGACAAGGCGGCGTGGTTCGTCACCCAGGTGCTGCCCAACGCCCTGGCGCTGACGGCCATCGACGACACGGACACAACGCCCGCGTGGGGCTACTGGCCCATGGTGGGCGTGACGCTGGGCCTGCTCCTGCTGACGCTCGTCGTCGAGTGGCGGCGCGCGGGGCGCACGGGCGTGGCCGCGTGGCTCCTGGCGCTGGTGGGGCTGTCCGGCGTCGCGTACTGCGCCAGCCTGCTCGCCGGTGAGCGCTGGCCCACCTACCGCACGCTCTTCGCGCTCGCGGGGGTGTGGAGCGTGTTCTTCTTCGCGGGCGTGGTGAAGCTGGGCGAGCACTGGCCCCGACACGGGCCGCGCGTGGCCGGCGCGGCGCTGGCGCTGCTCGTCGCGGTGAGCGGACTGCTCGCGCATCAACAGTCGCTGGAGCTGTTCGCCTGGCCCCAGCTGCGGGAGCTGGAGCTGATGCGCCAGGGGGCCGCCGCGCTCGTCCCCACGCGCACGCCGCGCGTCTTCGTGCTCACCGCCCGACAGACGGACTCCTCCGCGCCCCAGCGCTACCTGGACGAGTTCGGCTCGGTGTCCGTCGACACGGAGTGGGTGGCCAAGGAGCTCTTCGCCCTGGCGGCCCGGGAGCGCTTCCCCGACGTGCGCGCCAGCTACCGCTTCGACGCGGGGCCGGTACTCCCCAAGGCGCGGGCCTACGACATCCTGGTCGACATGCGTCAGCTCCGGACCTCCACCTCCCGGCCCATTCAGCTCGCCCGCTGACGCTGTCACCCTCCGAGCGCACTTCCCCGTTGACGCGGGGGAGCCCATGGAGGGATGCCACCGATTCGTGCCCTCCTACGAACAGCTTTTCGAGAACAACCGCCGCTGGTCCGCCGCCAAGACGAAGGACGACCCGCAGTACTTCGAACGACTGTCCGCGGAACAGAGCCCCGAGTACCTCTACATCGGCTGCTCCGACAGCCGGGTGCCCGCCAATGAAATCATGGGCGTGGAGCCCGGGGACGTCTTCGTCCATCGCAACGTCGCGAACCTCATCAACAACGTCGACCTGAACGTGATGTCGGTCATCAACTACGCCGTGCGCCAGCTGTCGGTGAAGCGCATCATCGTCTGCGGCCACTACGGCTGCGGGGGCGTGCGGGCCGCCATGCAGCCCAAGGACCTGGGCATCCTCAACCCGTGGCTGCGCAACGTGCGCGACGTCTACCGCCTGCACAAGGCGGAGCTGGACGCGCTCGAGGACGTCGAGGCGCGCTATGCACGGCTGGTGGAGCTCAACGTCACCGAGCAGTGCATCAGCGTCATCAAGACGGCCGCGGTGCAGCGCTCGTACGTGGAGAAGGGCTTCCCCACCGTGCACGGCTGGGTGTTCGACATGCGCACCGGCCTGCTGAGGGACCTGGAGCTGGACTTCCCCCAGCTGCTGCGCGGCGTGCAGGAGGTCTACAACCTCACCGACAAGGACTCCATCTTCTAGAGGGAGACCGCGCTTCCGCGCCGGGGCGCACCGACGCGGAAGGCCTCAGGCCACCTTCGAGGGACTACTGGCTCTCCTCGGCGCCCGTGGGAGCCGGGTCGTCATCGAGGCTGCCGTCCGTGCCGTCCGCCGCGTCCACGCCCGAGCCACCCGTGCCCTCGGTCGAGTCACGCGGCTCGGAGCCACCCGGCTCCTCCATGACGTCCCACTTCTCGCCGTCCGGCGTCGTCACCTGGGTGCCCGTACCGGAGCCACCCGTGGCCTCGTTGTCGTAGATGGTCGGCGCCCCGCCCCGGTCCCGGCGCTCGTTGTCCACCACGTCCGCGGCCTCACCCGGGCTCTCGTTCGCGTCGCGCTCATCCTCGCGCGCCTGACGCTCCTGCTCGGCCGCGTCCACCGAGCCCGAACCACCCGTGGCGCTCGGGACGCTGGAGCCCGAGGGGCTGTCCGGCCGCGTGCTCGCCGAGTGGCTGGAACAACCCCAGAACGTCAGTGCGGCCACGGCCGCCATCAGTGGAAGCTTCATGGAAGTCTCCTTGGGAAGGATGGTTCCCTGAAAGCTGGAGACTGTTCCGGAGAGGACAACCCGGGACACAGGCCCGCGTCGGCCGGCCCGCCCCAAGGCAGGCGGCCGGGCGGGCGCTCACTCCTGACGGAGCGCGATGATGGGGTCCACCCGCGTGGCGCGCCGCGCGGGCACCCAGCTGGCCAGCAGCGCCACGCCGACGAGCAGCACCGCCACCGCGCCATACGTCACGGGGTCCCACGGGGCGACGCCGTACACCAGCCCCTCCAGCAGCCGGCTGACGACGAGCGCCAGCCCGAGCCCCACGCCGAGCCCCACCAGCGTCAGCCGCAGGTACTGTCCCAGCACCAGCCGCATGAGCTCCACGCCGCGCGCGCCCAGCGCCATGCGGATGCCGAACTCCCGCGTGCGGTGGCTCACCGCGTGGGCGATGACACCCGACAGGCCCACCGCCGCGAGCAGCAGCGCGAGGAGCGCGAAGCCCGTCGTCACCAGCATGTAGAAGCGCGGCCGTGACAGCGCCTCGCCCATCAGGTCCTCGAGGGTGCGCACGCTGCCCAGCGGCAGGCTCGCGTCCAGGGCGCGCACCTCCTCGCGCACCTGGGCCATCAGCGAGAGCGGCGCGTCCTTCGTGCGCACCACCACCGTCATCTTCCCGTACAGCGCCTGGGAGAAGGGCACGTACACCTGGGGGAAGGAGGCCTTCTCCAGCCCGTTGTTGCGCGTGTCCCCCACCACGCCCACCACCTGTCCGCCGAAGCGGCCCAGGCCGAAGTTGATGCCCATCTCCACCGTGCGCCCCAGCGGGCTCTCCCCGGGCCAGTAGCGCCGCGCGGCCTCCTCGCTGATGAGCAGCGCGCGCTGCCCCTCGCCCAGGCCATCCGCGGACGTCAGCCACCGGCCCGACACCAGCCGCAGGCCGAGCGCCTCCGCGTAGCCGGGGGTGATGACGCCCACCTGCACGCCCCAGCTCTGTCCCGGCCCGGGCTCCGGCCGCGCCGAGTCCCACATCCCCGTCACCATGTAGCGGCCGTCCAGCGGCACGCCCAGCGCGGCCCCCGCGGCCTGCACGCCCGGCAGCGCGCGCAGCCGCTCCAGCAGCGCGTCGTAGAAGCGCTGGTTCCGCGTCGACGCCCAGCCGTAGGCGCTCTCCGGCAGGTCCAGCTCGAAGCTGAGCACCCCGTCCGGACGGAAGCCGGGGTCCACGTCGGAGAGGCGGTGGAAGCCCTTGAGCAGCAGCCCTCCACACACGAGCAGCACCACCGCCAGCGCCGTCTCGCCGACGATGAGCAGGTGACGCGCGCGAGCACCACCGCGCGTGCCGCCCTTGGCGCCCACCTCGCGCAGGCTCACCGCCGGACTCTCGCGGGAGGCCTGGAGCGCGGGCAACAGGCCGAACAGCAGCGCGGTGACGAGCCCCAGTCCGCACGTGAAGGCGACGACACGCGCGTCGATGGCCACCTGGGCCAGCCCGGGGATGTCCTGCGGGGACAGGCTCACCAGGACATCCAGGAGCCACCCGGCCAGGAGCACCCCGAGCCCCGCCCCCATCGCCGCCAGCACGCCGCTCTCCACCAGCAGCTGGCGCAGGATGCGGCCCCGGCTGGCCCCCAGCGCCATGCGCACGGACAGCTCCCCCCGACGACTCACCGCGCGGGCGAGCAGCAGGTTGGCGAGGTTGGCGCACGCGATGAGCAGCACCAGCCCCACCGCGCCCAGCAGGAACAGGAGCGCGGGACGGACATTGCCCAGCAGCGCCTCGCGCAGCGGTACCAGCGTGGCGCGGTACCCGCCGTTCGAATCCGGGTAGGCCACCGCGAGCGCCTGGGCCACCGCGGCCACGTCCGCGCGGGCCGCCTCCAGCGTGACGCCCGGCTTGAGCCGCGCGTAGACGCGCAGGCTGTGGGTGGCGCGCATCGTGGCCCCGGTGAGCGACTCGTCCCACACGAAGGGCACCCACAGCTGCGTCTCCAGCGGGAAGCTGAAGCCCTCGCTCGCCACACCCACCACCGTGTGCCGCTCACCGCCCAGCCACAGCGAGCGGCCCAGCACCTCCGGGTCCGCGTTGAAGCGGCGCTTCCACAGCGCATGGCCGAGCACCACCACCCGCTCCTGCCCCGGCTGCTCGTCCTCCGGACGGAAGGCCCGGCCCAGCGCCACCCGCGCGCCCAGCACGTCGAAGAAGTCCGCGGTGCTGGTGGTGCCGCGCAGCCGCTCCGGCGCCGCGCCGTCGCTGGCCAGGCTCTGCTCGCCGCTGCGCACCGCCGTCATCCCGGAGAAGGAGCGGGTGCGCTCGCGGAAGTCCACGAAGTCCGGCCCCGACGACGGCGAGTCACCCGGCGAGCCATCCGAGCTGTACAAGCGCACGAGCCGCTCCGACTCCGCCATGGGCAGGGGCCGCAGCAGCACCGCGTCCACCACGCTGAAGATGGCGCTGTTGGCGCCGATGCCGAGCGCCAGCGTCAACACCGCCACCAGCGTGAACCCCGGCGAGCCGCGCAACCTGCGCAGCGCGAGGCGGAACTCCTGGACCAGGCCCGTCATGCCAATCTCCCAAGCTGAACCAGCGACTCGGTCCCGACAGCAAGGCGGGTGCCACGGGCTCTCCACTGGGAGCCCCCCGTGGGACACACCTCCGCCTTCCCACATCCGGGGGAAGGGTGCCCGAAAATGGGATGTGCTGATACGCCGGCTGGCGGGTGGAATTTGGCGACAACGGCGCAATACACAGCCATCGCCGAGTTTGTCTCGGATTCACCGCCTGTCGCGTGTTACGAGAGGACGGGCTGTCTGCCTGTCTTTCCCTCACCCCCTCGGAAGACGCCCCCATGAATCGGATTCCCTCCCGCCGAGCGCGCTGGCTCGCCGTGCTCGTTCCCTGGCTGAGCGCCTGTGGCCCCACCACCTCCGAGCCTGTCTCGGAGCCCCCTGGCGACACGGCCGAGGCGCGGGCGCTCCAGGCCATCACCTTCATCGCCGCGGGGAGTACGTGGCGCTACCGCGACACAGGCGTGGACCCGGGCGCGGGCTGGACGTCGGTGGGCTACGCGGACACGTCGTGGGCCCAGGGGCCCGCGCAGCTGGGGTACGGCGACGGGGACGAGGCCACCGTCGTCGCCTACGGCCCGAGCACCAGCGCGCGCCACGTGACGACGTGGTTCCGCCGGGCCTTCACCGTCGCGGACCCGGCGCGGGTGAGCAACGTGGTGCTGCGGCTGCTGCGCGATGACGGCGCCATCGTCTACCTGAATGGCCAGGAGGTGCTGCGCAGCAACCTGCCCTCGGGCACGGTGACGGCGTCGACCTTGGCGAGCACCGTCATCGCCGACAGCGCCGAGCAGGCGTGGCACACCGCGAGCATCCCCAGCACCGCGCTGGTGGCGGGCACCAACGTGGTGGCGGTGGAGGTGCACCAGTCCACGCTGAACTCGTCGGACCTGAGCTTCGATGCGTCGCTCACGGCCGAGGTGGAGGACGCCCCGGCCACGCCGTGCTTCGCGTTGAACCTGCCGGCGCTGAGCACGCTGCGCGCGTCGCCGAAGAAGGTGTTCGCGCACTACTTCTCGCCCTACCCGCTCTCGCTCGACAACCGGGAGCCCTCGGTCGACTACTACGCGCGCAACTACCTGCAGCCCACCGGGGAGAACTCCAAGTTCGCGTACTGCGGCGGGCTGCTCAAGCAGCGCCCCCTGCCCCAGGCCCCGCGCGCCTCGGGCGTGGACTACGAGCTGGCGAACTTCGAGGTGGAGGTGCGGCGCGCGGCGACGCTGGGGCTGGATGGCTTCACGTATGACATCCTCAACCACACCGGCACGCACTGGAACCGGCTGCTGAAGCTGCTCCAGGCGGCGAGCAACGTGGACAGCGGCTTTCGAATCGTGCTCATGCCGGACATGAGCTCCACGTACTCGGGCACGGACGCGGAGGCGCTGTCGGCGTTCGTGAGCTCCATCGGCTCGGTGGCCTCGCACCCGGCGGTGTATCACCTGCCGGACGGGCGGCTTTTGCTCTCGCCGTACATGGCGGACAACCGCACGCCGCAGTGGTGGGCGTCGGTGCTGCAGGCGCTCCAGGCGCGGGGCATCCCCTCCGCGCTGTGGCCCGTGTACGTGCGCCCCTGGGTGGCGGCGACGAACACGCTCCAGGCGGTGGTGCCGCTGCATGGGACGTCCACGTGGGGGAACCGAACGCTCGGTAGCGCCGCGGGACAGCGCACCAACGTGGGCACCGCGCACGGGATGGGGCTCCAGTGGATGGCGCCCGTGGCCGTGCAGGACTCGCGGCCCAAGGACCTCGTCTACACGGAGGCGAACAACTCCCAGGCGTACCGGGCGCTGTGGGACGCGGCCATCCAGGGCGGCGCGGACTGGGTGCAGCTCATCACCTGGAACGACTACTCGGAGGCGACGGAGATTTCGCCCTCGTCCGGCACGCAGTGGGCGGCGTTCGATTTGACGGCGTATTACACCGCCTGGTTCAAGACGGGCGTCCAGCCGACCATCGCCCGGGACGCGCTCTACTACTTCCACCGCGTGCACTCGACGAGCGCCGCGCCGGACCTGACGAAGCAGCGCGCGCCCTACGAGCTGCGGGGCGGGGCTGCGGCCGCGAACGAGGTCGAGCTGCTCGCCTTCCTCACCGCGCCCGGGACGCTCGAAATCGAGTTCGCGGGCGTCGTTCAGCGCAGGGACGTGGCGGCGGGCATCCAATCGTTCCGGGTGCCGCTGCAGCAGGGCACGCCGCGCTTCCGGCTGGTGCGAGGCGGCGTCACCGTGGCGTCGGTGACGAGCGCGTTTTCCATCAACAACACCATCGTCTACCAAGACATGCTGTATCGCGCGGGAGGCAGTCTCGCTTGCGACCGTTCGTTCTTCTTTCCCTGACATGAGTCGGGTCCGCCGTTGAACAGACATGGCGGACTCGACGGCCGTGAAAGACTCGCATGCCTAGCTTTGGGCCGCTTCACCTCCCACAGGAGTGGCTCACATGCGATTCGTCCCAGGCAGGAAGGCTCGGGGTTTGTTGACGGCGGTGGTGTGCGCGGGGTTGTTCGCGGGCTGCGCGGAAGAGGACGCCGTGTCACCGTCGTTTGACGCGGCTTCGTCGTCACAGGCGCTCACCGCGTTGCCGCCCCGCGTGGGGCTGACGTTGCAGGCCATCCGGGACGCGGGGTCGAACCTCCCCTACTGCGACCTCTACAAGGACTACCTGACGCCGCAGGTGCTCCAGGCGTACTACTCGGACCAGGGGTTCGACGGGTGCGTCGTGGCGTGGATTGGGGACACGGGTGAGACGCTGGAGGTGAACACGAACTACGCGGAGGACATCTACCGCGTGTATGTGAAGCGCTCGGGGCCGGTGCTCAACAACACGGTGTACCGCAAGCTCGGGGACGGAGTCGGTCCGGTGGACCTGCGGCTGGGTGGGCCGCCGGGGAGCGCGGTCAACACGTTCACGCTGGCGCTGGACGAGCGGGGCTTTCCCACCGTCGCGTGGCTGAAGAAGGCGTCGCCCCACTTCAGCAACGTGGAGCTGCGCGCATCGCGCTGGGATGGGCAGGCGTGGCATCCGCTGGGTGGTGTGCTCAACGTGAATGACGCGCAGGACTCCGTCGCGTCCCAGCCCGTGCTGAGCTGGGATGTGCAGGAGCGCCCCGTGCTCAGCTGGGTGGAGACCACGGGGGCGTCCACGGTGAATGTCACCCGGACGTGGAACGGGAGCAGTTGGGAGTAAGGACCGACGACGCGAGGGGGCTTATCTCCCCGAGGGCCGCAGCGGCGCCAGCCGGGCCTTGTCCAGCTTCGCCGCGACACCGACGCTGCGCCCCGCGAGGTTGGCGACGACGTACTGCACGCTCGTGCCCATCACCTGCGCGCTCTCCGAGAGCGACAGCCCGTAGTCCTGCGCCAGCCACTGCGTCAGGCCGCTCGTCGCCTGGCGCAGCGCATCGTCGAGCGAGCCCGCCTGTCCCAACACCATCAGGTGCGTGGGGGACTCCACTCGCGGCATCGACGGCGCCTTGCCCCGGATGACCTCCACCGTCAGCTCCACCTCCATCGACGTCTCCAGCGCGAACTGAGACGTCTCGCCATCCCCCTGCCCCGCGTGCGCGTCCCCCACGTAGAGCAGCGCTCCCGGCTGGAACACGGGCAGGTACACGGTGTTGCCCTCCACCACCTCGTTGAAGTCCATGTTCCCACCGAAGCGCCCCGTGTCTCCCGTGGAGACAGGGGGCGAGCCGAAGCCCGGCGCCACCGCCAGCCCGCCCAGCATCGGCCGCAGCGGCACCGTGAAGTCCTTCAGCTTCTCCGTGGGCGACTCCGGCCGCGCCACGCCCTTCTCCCAATCCAACGTCCAGCGCACCGGCTTGCCCAGCTCCGTCGCCTTCGACGCCAACAACGGCGTCATGGCCCGCCCGACGATGCTGTCCAGGCTGTCCGCGCTGCGCCGGTTCAATCGCAAGCGCTTCAAGTGGACCGCCAGCATGTCCCCCGGCCGCGCATCCGCGATGAAGAACGGCCCCGTCTGCGGATTGCCATACAGCGCGCGTGAGACACCGTGCTCATCCATGCCACCGGAGTCGAGCGTCGTCGTCTTCACCGTGTCCCCGGACCACAGCGTCAGCACCGGCGCCCGGTCCGCCGAGAACTCGTTGGACCACGACGTCGGGGTGAACTCATGCCGACGCGGTGGGCCTGAAGGCCGCTCCGGAATCCGGCGCGCCGTGAAGGCCCGCTTCACCCGCGCCTTCTTGTCGTTCGTGTCCGGCACGTCCGCCGTTCCCTCCAGCCGGTCTCCCCGCACCTTGCCCGTGTAGACGTAGCGCGCCTGCCGTGAGTCGGTGACGTTGAAGCGGACCTCGTTGCCCGTGCGCTCGCCCTCCAGCGCGTCACCGTCGAACGTGCCGGACAGCTTCTTCCCCGAGCGCTCCAGCGTGAGCCCCTGGTGCAGGGCGTTGCCCCACATGTCCGTGGTGACGACCCACTCCTCCTTCACCACCGACTGCGCGAGGACGAGGGACGGGACGCAGCAGCACAACCAGGCCAGGAGGAGTCGTCGCATGTCCGCGGCACCATGCCAGAGACATGGAGGGTCCGCACACTGCGCCGCCTAAGACTTCTTCAGCTGCGCCTCCACCGCATTCAGGAGCGCGTCGAACGACTCCTCGAAGAGCCGCACGCCGTCCACGGCCAGCCGCTCGGTGACGCTCTTCATCGACACTCCCCCGGCCTCCAGCTGGCGCATCGTCTCCTTCGCGCCCGCCAGGTCCTCCAGCAACGTGGTGCGCACCTTGCCGTGGTCCCTGAAGGCGTCGATGGTGGCCGGCGGCATCGTGTTCACGGTATCGGGGCCAATCAGCTCCTCGATGTAGAGCACGTCCCGCAGCTTCGGGTCCTTCGTGCTGGTGCTCGCCCACAGCACCCGCTGCACCTTGGCGCCCTTCGCCGAGAGCGCCTTCCAGCGCGGGCTGCTGAAGACCTCCTGGTAGATGCGATAGGCGAGCTTCGCGTTGGCGATGGCCACCTTGCCGTGCAGCGACTCCAGCACCTTGCGCTGCTCCGCGGTGACGCCCGCCTTCAATCGCTGCTGAATCTCCTTGTCCACCGCGACGTCGATGCGACTGACGAAGAACGAGGCCACGCTGGACACCTTGCTCAAGTCTCCGCCCGCCTTGGCGAAGCGCTCCAGGCCCGTCAGGTACGCGTGGGTGACCTGCCGGTAGCGCTCCTGGCTGAACAGGAGCGTCACGTTGACGTTCAGCCCCTCCGCCGTGAGCTGCTCGATGGCGGGCACCCCGGCTTCCGTCCCGGGGACCTTGATCATCACGTTGGGCCGGTCCAGCGTCTTCCAGAGCCTGCGCGCCTCGTCGAGCGTGGCCTTCGTGTCGTTCGCGAGCCGCGGGGAGACCTCGAGCGAGGCGTAACCATCCTTCCCCTTCAGCGCGTCGTAGACGGAGCGCAGGATGTCGGCGGCGCCCTGCACGTCGCGCACGGCGAGCTGCTCGTAGACGTCATCCGCCGAGCGCCCCTGGCCCCGCGCGGCCTGGAAGAGGTCCTCGTAGTCCTCGCTGCCCGACACCGCCTTCTGGAAGATGGTGGGGTTGGAGGTCAGCCCCTTGAGCCCATCCTCGGTGATGAGCTTCTGGAGCGTCCCCTGGGTGATGTAGCTCCGCTGGAGGTTGTCCACCCAGACGGCCTGGCCGAATTCCTCGAGCTGACGCAGTGGATTCATGGCGGTTCACACCCCTGGCTCTGAATCTGCCCACGCGCGCCGGAGCGTGAGCGGGCCTGCACACGGGAGCCCCCTCGTCGGGTTGCCCTGCGAGGAGAGGCCCCTCGTCCGCCCTCTCCCCGCGCGCGCCCGCGCCGCTTCACCCGGGGCCCCGCCATCAACACCCTACGGAGGTCCCCCAGCCTGGAGAGAGACGATGGCAGACACACTGGCAGGGCTCGCGGCGCAGCTGCGGGTCGACAGCATCCGCGCGACGACGGCGGCGGGCTCCGGACATCCGAGCTCGTCCATGTCCGCGGCGGACATCGTCGCGGTGCTGTTCCAGAAGTACCTGCGCTTCGACTTCCAGCACCCGCACGCCCCGGACAATGACCGCTTCGTGCTCTCCAAGGGCCACGCCTGCCCGGTCCTCTACGCCGCGTTCAAGGCGGCGGGCGCCATCGACGACGCGGAGCTCCTGACCCTGCGCCAGTTCGGCAGTCGCCTGGAGGGACACCCCAACCCGCATGTGCTGCCGCTGGTGGACGTGGCCACCGGCTCGCTCGGCCAGGGACTGGCCATCGGCGTGGGCATGGCGCTCACCGCGCGCCTGGACCAGCGCCGCTTCCGCACGTACGTGATGATGGGCGACAGCGAGACGGCGGAGGGCTCGGTCTGGGAGGCGTTCGACAAGGCCGCACACTACAAGCTCGACACCCTGTGCGCGCTCATCGACATGAACCGCCTGGGCCAGAGCGGCGAGACGGAGCTGGGCTGGAACGGCGAGGCCTATGTCGCCCGCGCGCGTGCATTCGGCTGGCATGCGCTGGCCGTGGACGGACATGACCTGGGCGCCATCGACCGCGCGCTGGCCGAGGCCCAGGCCACGAAGGGCAGGCCCACGTGCCTCGTCTTCAAGACGGAGAAGGGCCATGGCTACTCGCTCATCGCCAACCATGAGCACTGGCACGGAAAGCCCCTGCCCGAGGACAAGGCGCGCGAGGCCATCCAGGAGCTCGGCGGCGAGCGGAACCTGCGCTTCGACGTGAGGAAGCCGGAGGTGACGAAGCCCACCGCGAAGCCCGCCGCCGGGCCGCTGAAGCTGCCCACCTACGCCACGGACGAGAAGGTCGCCACGCGCAAGGTGTACGGCGACGCGCTCGCGGCGCTGGGGGATGCCTACCCGGACCTGGTCGCGCTGGACGCGGAGGTGTCCAACTCCACGTACTCGGAGGAGCTGCGCAAGGCGCACCCGGACCGGTACTTCGAGATGTACATCGCCGAGCAGAACATGGTGTCCAGCGGCGTGGGCATGGCGGTGCTGGGCAAGCGCGTCTTCGTCAGCACCTTCGCCGCCTTCCTGTCGCGCGCATATGACCAGCTGCGCATGGCCGCCGTGTCCAACGCGACCTTGCACGTGTGCGGCAGCCACGCGGGCGTGTCCATCGGCGAGGACGGTCCCTCGCAGATGGGGCTGGAGGACCTGGCGATGATGCGCGCCGTCGCCGGCAGCACCGTGCTCTACCCGAGCGACGCCAACCAGACGGCCCGACTGATGGCCGCCCTGGTGGACCTGCGCGGCATCAGCTACCTGCGCACCACGCGCGCCAAGACGCCCGTGCTCTACGCGCCCACCGAGGAGTTCCCCATCGGCGGCAGCAAGGTGCTCCGACGCTCCGACCGGGACGTCGTCACCATTGTGGCCGCCGGGATTACGCTGCATGAAGCGCTGGAGGCCCACGCGCGCTTGCAGGACGCGGGCGTGTCCGTGCGCGTCATCGACCTGTACTCGGTGAAGCCCGTGGACGTGAAGACGCTGCGGCAGGCCGCGAAGGAGACCCAGGGTAGGCTCCTCGTCGTCGAGGACCACTGGGCCGAGGGCGGGCTCGCGGACGCGGTGCTGGAGGCCTTCTCGGACGGAACCGAGCCCTTGCCCCGCGTGAAGCGCCTCGCGGTGCGCAAGCTGCCCGGCTCCGGCAAGCCCGAGGAGCTGCTCGCCGCGGCGGGCATCGACGCGACGCACATCGTCGAGGCCGTCCACGCCCTGCGCGACACCCCGGCCTCCGAGGGCTCGCGCGCCACCAGCACGGCGCAGACCCGTCGCACCCATTGAACCCGATGGAGGGTCGCCGCGAGAATGCGGCCCTCCATGCCCCACGACCTCGCCTCCCTCACCGAGCTCTCCACCCTCGAATCCCTCCTCGCCGCCGAAGGGGTGGACGGACTGCTCGCCGCGCTCGACGACGCGCTCGCCCGGACACCCGCGGACACGCGCGTGCTGCACGAGGACGGGCCCACCGTGGGCCCCCGGACGCTCGGCGTGCTGCGCAAGGCCGTCGCGCTCGACGCGGACTTCCTGGGCGAGCACCCCGAGGCCCTCTTCCAGTGCCTCTACAACCGGCTGCGCTGGTACGACGCGCCGGACGCCGCGCCCCACTACGCAACGACGGGACAGGGCCCCTGGGACGACCCGGAGGCGCACCTGTACCAGCTCGCGGCATGGTGGCGACGACAGCGCGAGGCCTCCGGCGGCGCGGCCTGGGTGGAGTCCCTGCTGCCGCTGCGTGGCGCACTGGACGGCGCCGACACGTACCTCTGGCACGAGGCCCACGTCCTGTGCGCGGCGTTCGACGCGACGGGGGCGCGGCTCGCCACCGGCTCACACGAGGACGGCGACAACGTCCAGGTCTGGGACGTGGCGACGGGCCAGCGGCTCCAGACGATGGAGGGCCACGAGGGCGAGGTGCGTGGGATTGCCTGGAGCGCGGACGGCAAGCGCCTGGCCTCGGGCTCCAGGGCGCATGACGCGCGAGTCTGGGACGTGGAGACGGGCGAGCAGCTCCACGTGTTCGGGCGCCAGGAGGGCCAGGTGACGTCGGTGGCCTTCAGCCCGGACGGCACATTGCTCGCGGTGGGCAACCTGGGCTGGCGCATCCACCTGTACGACCTGGACACGGGCGAGAAGGTCCGCACGCTCAAGGGGCACCAGCAGTCGGTGTTGAGCGTGGCGTTCCATCCCTCGGGCCGCTGGCTCGTGTCGGGCGCGTCGGACGACACGGTGCGCGTGTGGGACGTGTCCACGGGCGAGCAGGTGGCGCGGCTGGACACGCAGCGCTCCGTGAGCACGGTGGCCTTCAGTCCGGACGGCGAGTGGCTCGCGTGGGCGGACCTCGACGACGTGGGCGTGGCGGAGACGAAGACCTGGCAGCGGGTGCGCGGCCTGCAGGGCCAATCGCGCTACTCCCACGTGCAGTGGCTGGGGACCTCGCGGCTGGGCCTGTTGGGATACGACCGGCTGGAGATGCTGGACGTGAAGGACGGCGCCACGGTGTGGTCGCGCCCCTATTCCTCGGATGGGCATGAGCGCGGCGCGGCCTTCTCGCCGGACCTGAGGCACTTCGCGTTGACGGCCGTCGATGGCGGCGTGCTGCTCAGCAGGCTCGACGCGCCCATTCCGCCCAGGCTCCTGTCCGAGCAGCACCGCGTGAAGCACCTGTGGGGGCGGGCCGAGGGGACCCTGGCCGTCGCGAAGCGGATGGACGGCATGCTCGTCATCGACGCCCAGGGCCGCGTGCGCGAGCCGCCCCGTGATGCCCACGACTCCGGCCTTCATCCCTGGAACCTGAGCCCGAACGAGGCGTGGGCCGCCTATCCCGTCACGCGCTACCTGGATGACGGTTGGCGGCGGGGCATCCAGCTGTTCGACGTGGCGCGCATGACGCCGACGACGGAGCTGACCGACAAGCCGCTGGAGGGGCGGGACGCGTCCCGGAAGATGACGATGGAGCAGGTGATGACCTTCTCCCCGGACTCGACGCTGCTCGCGGGCACGTTCGAGCTGGGCGTGGTGCGTGTGTGGCGCGTGGCCGACGGACGGCTGCTCCACACGCTGAAGGGCCCCGAGGCCGTCGTCACGATGGTGGAGTTCACGCCGGACGGCGCCCATGTCGTGTCGGGCTACGAGGCCCTCTCACGGCTCCAGGTGCACGACGTGAAGACGGGGCGGCTCGTGCTCGACACCCAGGCCCTGATGAAGCCCGCGGTGGCGTACACGGCGGCCGAGCGCGTGCCGCGCATCGCGGTGGGGCGCGCCACGGGGGAGCTGGAGCTGCTCGACCTGCCCGCGGGCTTCCGGCGCGTGCTCCAGGTCTCCGAGGAGCCGGTCATCGCCGCGCGGTTCTCCGCGGATGGCTCGCGGGTGGCGGTGTGTACGCTGGATGACCGGGTGCGCCTGTACGAAGCGGACACGGGGCGGCGGGTGTACGAGGTGCCGCACCCCGCGCTGCCGTTCGAGGTGGCCATGGAGGGGGACGTGCTGGTCACCCGCTCGGATGACCAGAAGACGCGCTTCTTCGACCTCGCCACGGGCGCGCCCCGGGAGGTGCTCGACGGCAACGCGCCGCCGGACGAGGTGACACGCCGCGCGTACTGGGAGGTGCTCGGCGACGCGCCCGTCGCGTTCCACCGCCGCCTGGACACCACGCCCCTGGCGCACTTCCACGACTCGCTGGAGGAGACGCTCATCCTGCGCGACGGGCTCGTCGTGGCGCGCGGCCTCACCGTCCCGGACTTCCTCTACGTGCTCAAGCTCCACGGCCCCACGGGCGGAGCCTGAAGCCCGCCATCACTCGCAGCCCACGCGCCGCGGGCCCACGGCCAGGTCATCCAGCCACCAGTCCGTGGGCGTAGAGAGGCCCTGGTAGAGGAACACTCCAGCCTCCAGCACCGTGAAGTCGCGAGCCTTCTCGCGCATGGGCGGTGTCTGGGTGGGCGGGTCGGCGAAGACGAACCTGCGAGGCCACTGGAGCTCCACGCCGTCGAGCCACACGCGAGGCTCGGCGGCCTGGGGCGCGTCACCGTTCGCGCCGTCGAAGAGCCACTCCACGCAGGCCCACCGGTCCAGCACGAGCGGCGTGTCGGAGACCTGCACCCACTCCGGGAAGCCGGGCGGCTCCGGGGGATGCCAGATGGCCATGTACTTCTCCTGGTACGTCGCCACCTCGTACCAGTCGAGCGCCTCGAACGCGGTGTCCTGACTCCCCGGGCGCGGATACCGCGCGTTGAAGAGCCCCGCGTGCGAGGCCGGCCGCGCGGGTGTCACGTAGACGTGGACACGCCCCCAGAGCACGGGGCCGAAGTCCTTCGGGAGCTGGAAGCGCACCGTCTTCTTCGGACCGCCCTGCTCGCCTTCGCGCCCCCCGACGAGCTGGCTCGCGTGCAGCGCATACCTGCCACCATGTGCACGCGTGGCATCCACGAGGAGCTGGCCGCTGAACTCGTCACGGAACGGTGTCCAGCCTTCCGGCAGTCGCCCCTCCTCGAAGTCCCAGCACAGGGTCCCGGGTGCCGAGCACCCCGTGGCCCCCGTCCGCTCCGAGGAGGCAGGGTGTGCACACGCGGACACGAGCAACACCACGAGCCATCCAGGAGCGACTGCGACGCGCATGTTCCCCACCTCTCGGTACCCGGGTGGACGGTACACCCGCGCAAAACACGGAGGCCATGAGACTTGCCGCGAGCGGCCCCGTTCTTCTCCAAGAGCCCGAGGAGGAGGACACCATGCGAAGGATTCCGTCTCGACTGTGCACCCTGGTGATGGGCGTGCTGCTGGGTTGTGGCACCCCCGAGGAAGCTGGCGGCCCTGAAGCCCTCTCGCGACAGGCCGCGGCCCTCGCGGAGCCCATCAACGTCACGCTCCACAAGCCCGCCACCGCGAGCGCCACGCAGGGCAGCTTCCTGCCGGAGTACGCGGTGGATGGGGACATCAACAGCGATGACTCGCGCTGGTGCCCTGGCGTCTACAACGAGACGCGCCTGTTGGACATCGACCTGCAGGGGACATTCGACCTGGTGCGCATGGAGCTCTACACGGGCTTCCGCGCCGACCGGCCCATCAAGAGCTACGAGCTGTTCTACGACGACGGCACGGGCTGGAAGCCCATCCCCGGCGCGAGCCAGACGAACAACACCAGCATCGCGGTGTCGACGACGTTCACCCAGCCGGTGACGGCGAAGAAGGTGCGATTCTCCTGCAAGGACCCGCTCGCGGACAACTGCCGCGTGAAGGAGCTGTGGGTCTTCGGCACGCCGCACGCCACCGAGGTGAACATCCCGCCGGTGGCCAACGCCGGCCCGGACCAGGCCATCACCCTGCCCACGAACAGCGTCACCTTCAGCGGCGGCGCCACCGACGCGGACGGCACGGTGGTCTCGCTAGCATGGACACAGGTGAGCGGTCCCACCGCGACGCTCTCCGGCGTCAGCACCGCCACGTTGAGCGTCACGGGACTGACGGTCGGCACCGCCGTCTTCCGGCTCACCGCCACCGACAATGACGGCGCCACCGGGACGGACGAGGTCAGCGTGACGGTGGCCCCCGCGCCCCAGACGCTCACCAACGTGGCGCTCGGCAAGCCGGTCTCCGCCGGCAGCAGCAACGCCAACCTGCCGCCCTCCAACGCCGTGGACGGGAACCTCACCACGCGCTGGGAGTCCGGCTACCACTTCCAGACGCACAATTATTTCGACGTCGACCTCGGGAGCGCCCACGAAGTGCACGGCGCGACGCTGCACCTGTCCACCAGCGCGACGTCGTCCTACGCGATGACCGCGTTCGAGTTGCAGAGCTGGGACGGCGGCTGCTGGAAGACGATTCCGGGCTCCGTGGTGGAGGGCAACCCGACCAACACCACGCAGCGCTCGCTCACCTTCACCGCGCCCGTCACCACCACGAAGGTCCGGGTGGTGTGCAAGGACCAGCCCTACTGCCGACTGCGCGAGCTGGAGCTGTCGGGCCGACCCGGGGTCGCGTCGACGGCGCCCACCACGTGCGCCGCCGGACAGCAGACGCTGGTGCGCAACGTCCGCTACGACTACGCCCTGTTCCTGCCCCAGCAGTACAACGCGGACCGCACCACCCGCTGGCCGCTCATCATCGCGCTGCACGGCCTGGGCGGCGCCACGCTGGCCACGGACCGCTCCGGCGTTCTCGCCAACCCCGAGGGCCTGGCGCGGCAGTTCAACTCCGCCAGCTTCCGCGCGGCGATGAAGGCCATCGTCATCTCCCCGAACCAGCGGCTGCCGTTCACCAACTCCGGCACGGGCTGGTTCAACAACGACGCGCTGCTGGCCCTGGTCGAGGACGCCAAGAAGGACTACCGCGTGGACACGGACCGCATCTACTTCACCGGCCTGAGCGGCGGCGCCAACCGGAGCCTCGAGCAGGGCATCACGGACAACGGGCCGCTCGCGGCCATCGTCCCCATCGCCTTCACGTCCACGCCCACCAACGACGCGAACGTCTGCAACCTGAAGGCCCTGCCCATCTGGTCCTTCCAGGGCGAGTTCGACACGCCGAGCCGCCCGAGCAACCTCAAGAACTGGCTGGACACCCGCTGCGGCGCGGGCTCCAGCGCGATGCGCTTCACCGTCATCCCGGGTGGACGCCACGACGGCTCGACGTGGGACACCGCCTACGCCACGCTCGAGCTCTACGACTGGCTGCTCCAGCAGCGCCGCAGCCACCGCCCGTAGCCGGCCCTCGGGCGGAGGGACAACGCCGTCACTGTCCCCCGCCCCACATGGCGCTGCCCACGGGGCCGATTCCCGCCACGTCCTCCAGCCCTAGATTCCGGGGGGCCGTAGGCGGGGAGCATGGGGATGAGCCTGGAGAACCTGGTCGTGCTCATCCCGCCCCTGTGCTGGGGCATCCAACCGCTGCTCGTCGCGAAGGTGGGCGGTCTTCCCAAGCAGCAGGTCCTGGGCAGCACGCTGGGCGCGCTGGCGCTGGCCCTGTTCGCGCTCAACGTCGTCTCACCGCACCTGTCGCGCACGGTGGTGCTGGCTGGCTTCGCCTCCGGCGCCTGCTGCGCGGTGGGCCAGACGAACCAGTTCCGCTCGTTCGCGCTGCTCGGCGTGTCGACGGCGATGCCCGCCATCGTCTGCCTCCAACTGCTCGGCACCTCGCTGATTGGCGTCCTGGTATTCCACGAGTGGCCCACCACCGCGAAGGTGGCGCTGGGGACGACGGGGCTCGTCGTGGTGATGCTGGGCGTCGCGATGACGTCCTACAAGGAGGTCCGCGACACCGCGAGCCCCGCCCAGCGCAACGCGGGGCTCACGGCGCTCCTGCTCTGCGGCGCGGGGCTGGTCGCCTACGTCATCATCCCCAAGTGGTTCGGCGTCAACGGCTGGGACGCCATCCTCCCCCAGTCGGTGGGCCTGTTGACGACGGCCTTCCTGCTGTCACTGCGTGGCGAGGGCCGGCCCTTCGTGAAGAAGACCTGGCTCAACATCCTCCCCGGCCTCATCTGGGCGACGGGAAACCTGGCGCTCCTGCTGGCCGACGAGCGCGTGGGCGTCACCACCGGCTTCACCGTGTCGCAGATGGGCGTCATCATCTCCACGCTCGGCGGCGTCTTCCTGCTGGGCGAGCACAAGACTCGCAAGGAGCTGGTGCTCGTCTTCATCGGCGTCGCCCTGGTGATTGCAGGGGGAGTCCTCGTGGGGCAGGCCCGCGCCTGACGGAGGGGCCTCCGGGTCCGAGCCCCCCCCTCCTGGAGCAGTGGCACACCGCCATCCGCCTCCAGCGGAAGAACGACCCCGCGAAGGCGATGGAGGACCTGCGCCGACTGGTCGACGCGGGACACATCCCCCCGACGAGTACGAGTCGAAGCGGACTGAAATCCTGGCCCGGATGTGAGGCCGGGACGTCAGACGGGCAGCCCCTCGGCCTCGAGCGCCTTGCGCACCGCGGGACGCGCGGTGACGCGCTCCATGAACGCGAGCAGGTTCGGGAAGCCGGACATGTCCACCTTCACGTACTTCGCCCAGCGGGTGACGGTGTACAGGTACGCGTCCGCGATGCCGAAGGTGTCCCCGAAGAGGTAGGGGCGCGTGGCCAGGCGCTCCTCAAGCAGCTGGTAGCGCTTGAACAGGTAGGCCGTGCGCTCCTCGCGCACCTCGGCCGACGTGTTGTTGCGGAAGAGCGGGGCGTAGGTCTTGTGCAGCTCGGAGTTGATGTAGCCGAGCATCTCCTGCACGCGGTAGCGCTCCAGGCTGCCCGCCGGAGGCACCAGCCCCGCCTCGGGCCGCAGGTCCGCCAGGTACTGCACCAGCGCGGGGCCCTCGGTGAGGACGTCGCCCGGCTCCAGCTCCAGCGCCGGCACATAGCCCTTGGGGTTGACCTTCCAGAAGTCACCGCCCGACTGCATGACCTTCGTCTGGGTGTCGACCTTCTCGAGCTGCAGCGTGAGGCCCGCCTCGTGCGCGACGATGTGGGGGGACAGCGAGCAGGCGCCCGGCGCGAAATAGAGCTTCATCGGCTTCCTCGTGGTGGATGGGAACGACGGCGCATGAGTAACGGGGCTGGGTTACCTTTGGAAAGTAGTGCGGCTAAGGTGAGCGCACTTTCCACTCACCCCGCGGTAACTCCACTCACCTGGCGGTAAGTCCCCATGTCCCTGAAGCTGCGCAAGAGCAAGGCCCCACCGCCACCGCCCGGCTGTCCCATCCATGCCTGCATGTCGCTCCTGGGCGGAGCGTGGACCACCAACATCGTCTGGCAGCTGTCCGGCGGCCCGCGGCGCTTCGGCGAGCTGCTGCATGACATCCCCGGCATCTCACCCAAGGTGCTCACCACGCGGCTGAAGGAGCTGACGGAGAAGGGCGCGGTGACGCGCGAGGTGCGGCCCACGTCACCGCCCTCGGTGGAGTACGCCCTGTCCCCGCTCGGCGAGGAGCTGCTGCCGGTGCTCCAGGCCATCGTCCGGGTGGGAACGCGGCTGCGCGAGGTGACCCTGGACCCACATCGCCACGAAAGGCCCACCCGCCGCGCGCAAAGACAGACCTGACCCCTCCTCGATGTGGCCCCAGGTCCAAGTGCCGTCTGGTCAATGCTTGTCACGCCAGGAACCCGACAGCCTCCTTGCCCCCAGGTGTCGGTCCCCACGGCGCCAGGGCACGTATCCGTATGATGTATGCCCATCAACCCAAGGGGCATTCATGCGTTGTCACGTGTCGGGCTTCGTCGCGGGGCTTCTCGTCATCGCGGGGTGTGGTGTCGGACCGGAAGCGCTGGAGCCGGAGCCAGGAGCCTCGACGAGCCCGGCAGAGGTCGGCGCCGCCGAGCAGGGACTGCTGACGCTGGTGACCTGCGGAGGCACGGTCATCTCCACCTTCGACCCGCCCCTGAAGAACGAACCGCAGGACGTGGTGGCCTCGGCGGGAGGCGTGCTGTCCAACTGCCTGCTCTCGGGGCTGACCGCCACCTTCGTGCCTCGGACCGGCCCCATCAAGGCCGCGTCGTGCCTGGACCTCCTGCACTCCAGCTACGGCACGCTGCGGCTCATCTGGAGTGAGCCGGGAAACCCAGCCCCGGGAGAGTCCGAGGTCCTCTTCTCCGCCACCGTCGTCGGGGTGGGAGACGTGGCGACGACCATCACCGACACGGGCACGGTGAGGTCGGGGAGGTTCGCGGGCGCGACCATGGTGCGGGTCAGCACCTACGCGAACGACCTGCTCGGCAACAAGTGCGCGTCGCCAGAAGGGCTCGCCACGCTCAACGGGTCCGTGACGTTCGTCCTGACCAGGCTGTTGTGAGCCCTTGGAGGCACGCCAGGGACTGCCCCGAGGTGCGCTGAGCCGACGGGCGAGGGCTCGTCCGCGCGGATGCCCCCGATGAGTCCGCCTTCAACGAGGCCGGGGCGTCCCCACCCTGCCCCGGCCTCGCGTGTTACAGGGGCGGCATGATTGTCCGCCCGCGAATGCACTGGCTTCGCATGCTCTTCGTCTGGCGTGGCTCGGTCATGCCACGCATCTTCCCCCGGCTCGGCTTCTTCCTCGCGCTGGCGTGCCTGGCCGTCGTCCTGCAGCCGCTGCCCTTCAACCTGAAGTTCAACCTCCGGGAAGGTCCGCTCGGCCTCTTGGGCGTGGCGCTCGCCATCTTCCTGGGGTTTCGCAACAGCACCGCCTACGACCGCTTCTGGGAGGCGCGCAAGCTGTGGGGCTCGCTGCAAATCGTCTCGCGCTCCTTCATGCGCCAGGCCCTCTCGCTGCCCACGCCCGCCCTCTCCGCCGAGGAGCGCCGCGACGTGACGGACCTGCTCCGCGCCCTCGCCCTCACGCTCAACCACCAGCTGCGCGGCACCCCCGTGGCGCTCGACGCCCTGCCCCCGGGCGTGCGCGAGCGCGTGGAGCAGGCCGGCCAGCGCGCCCCCCGCGTCATCCTGGCGCTGGCGGACTGGGTGGCCCGGATGCGGCGGGAGGGACGGCTGGGCGAGCTGCTCGTCGCCCCGCTCGAGGCCAACCTGGACCGCTTCTCGGAGGTGCTCGGCGGCTGCGAGCGCATCGCCAGCACCCCCATCCCCTACGTCTACAGCGTGATGCTCCACCGCACCGTCTACATCTACAGCCTGCTCCTGCCCTTCGCCCTGGCCGGCAGCCTGGGCTGGTCCACGCCCCTGGTCTCCGTCTTCGTCACATACACGTTCATCGCGCTCGACATGGTGACCTCCGAGCTGGAGGACCCCTTCGGCACCGAGCCCAACGACTTGCCGCTCGACGCCCTGACGCGGAACATCGAGCGCGCCGTGCTGGAGCTGGCCGGCGAGCCCCTCCCCCCACCCACACGCCCCGACGACAGCTTCCTGCTCACCTGAGCTCCCCCGGATTTTTCCGGTGTCTCCCGCGCGACACCATATTACGCTCATCATACGTCACGCGGGAGCGGGAACCATGCAGGTGAAGAGCGCACTCTCCTCGGAGGCCGAGGCCAGCGGCGAGCAGAAGGCGGGCACCACGGGCGCGGACATCCGGCAGGCGCTGCTGCACGGGCCCATCCTCCCCACGCTCTTGAAGCTGGCGGTGCCCACCACGGTGGTGCTGGTGGCGCAGTCCTTCGTCGGCGTGGCGGAGACCTGGTACGTGAGCTTCCTGGGCACCGACGCGCTGGCGGGCGTGTCGCTGGTGTTCCCCATCTTCATGTTGATGACGATGATGTCCAACGGGGGCATCGGCAGCGGGGTGGCCTCCGCGGTGGCGCGGGCGGTGGGCGCGCACCGCAGCCAGGACGCGGACGCGCTGGTGTGGCACGCGGTGGTGATGGGCGTGGGCCTGGGGCTCGTCTCCACGCTGCTCGCGTGGCTGGGAGGCCCCGCGCTCTACCGCGCGCTGGGCGGCGAGGCGGGGGCGCTGGACGCGGCGGTGGAGTACTCGAACTACCTGTTCCTGGGGGCCATCCCGTTCTGGGTGGTGAACCTGTTGGCGGCGGCGCTGCGAGGCGCGGGCAACGTGAAGCTGCCGGCGAAGGTGACGCTGGCGGGCGCCACGGTCCTCGTCGTCATCTCCCCGGCGCTCATCTTCGGCGTGGGGCCGCTGCCGGCGCTGGGCATCGCGGGCGCGGGGCTGGCCATGGACCTGTTCTACCTGGGCGCCGCGCTCTGGCTCCTCAAGCACCTGGCATCGGGGCGCACCTCGCTGCGGCTCTCGCCCGCGCGGCTGGAGGGGCGGCTCGTCCGCGACATCCTGCGCGTGGGGCTGCCCACGGCGTTCAGCGCGGTGCAGCCGAACCTCACGGTCATCGTCGTCACCGGCGCGGTGGGCCTGTTCGGCGTCGAGGCGCTCGCCGGCTACGGCATCGCCTCCCGGCTGGACTACCTGCTGGTGCCGCTGCTGTTCGGGCTGGGGACGGCGGTGCTGACGATGGTGGGCACCAACGCGGGCGCGGGGCAGTTGGAGCGGGCGCGGCGCACCGCGTGGGTGGGCGCCTGGCTGGGCTTCGGGGTGACGTCGGCCATCGGACTCGTCGTGGCGGTGGCGCCCGGCCTCTGGCTGCACCTGTTCAGCCAGGACCCTGCGGTGCTCGCGCCCGGGGCGCTGTACCTGCGCATCGTCGCGCCGTTCTATGGCCTGCTGGGCCTGGGCTTCGTGCTCGGGTTCGCCTCCCAGGGCGTGGCGCGGGTCTTCTGGCCCGTCGTCGGAGGCACCGCGCGCATGCTCATCGCCGCGGGCCTGGGCTGGCTCGCCGTCTCCCACTTCGGCGCGGGCCTGCCCACCCTCTTCGCGCTCGTCTCCGCCGCCCTCGTCGCCTTCGCGGCCGTGACGAGCGTGGCCACCCTGGCCGGCGCCATCTTCCGCGAGGGGCCCCGGTAGCGCGCTTCATTCCCACGAAGTGACGCGGACAGGGGTGATGGAACATTCCGGCCGGCAAAGGAAGACAAGCCACGTGTGAGGAAGGGGGCCAGGAGCGCCACGATGTCCTGGTAAGATTTGCATCGCATTGAGCGCATGGCCCCTCGCCCGAGCAGCCGGGCGCCGGGTTCCCTCTCGACATCCCGTCGGTCCTCGCCAGGATGAGGAGACCATCTCGTCCGGAGATGGCCACACCTCTGACTCGAAAGGATTCGCGATGCGATGGAGCTCCGTCCCCCTGTTCCTGATGGGCGCCGCGCTGATGGGCGGCTGTGGTGGGCCCGAGACGCCGTCCGCGGGTGGCCCCGGTGGCGCCCCGGAGGAAGGCACCCTGATTCCTCCCATGCACGTGGAGACGGGAGGCGCGCCCTCCGGCACCGGCTCCGTCACCGCCAGCGCCATCTGTAGCGACGTGGCGACGTGGGACCCGGCCTGGGCCGCGTTCGAGGAGCAGGTCCTCGTGCTCGTCAACCAGAGGCGCGCGGCCGGGGCGACCTGCGGCGGCACGGCCTATCCCCCGGCGCCCGCGCTCACCATGAACGACCAACTGCGGTGCGCGGCGCGGCGACACTCCAAGGACATGGGCGTCAACAACTTCATGAGCCACACCGGCTCGGACGGCTCCACGCCCTGGCAGCGCATGACGGCGGCGGGCTACTCCTACCGGCGCGCCGCGGAGAACGTCGCGGCGGGCTACGCCACGCCCACGGCCGTGGTGAACGGCTGGATGGCCAGCAGCGGCCACTGCGTGAACATCATGAACGCGCAGCTCGTGCACATCGGCGTCGGCTACTACAACGCGCCCTCCAGCACCTACAAGCACTACTGGACCCAGGCGTTCGGCGCGCCTTGAGCCTGTCGCACCCGGGCCCGCGCCTCACCGGCGGGCCCGGGGCAATGACTGCTCATCCAACGCCGTATCGCGGGATGAGTCAGACCTCACCACCCGTTTGCCAATCAAACCTTCACGCGGCTGTAGCGCTCCTCGCCACGCGTCGGACGGATTCGTGGCGGAATGGGTTACGCCCTTTCGTCCACCGGTCGACACTCCCACCTCCCCTCGGGTCGGGGAGGTCCGGGGGCTGTCTCAGGAAAAACAAACAATCCATGTCACGGGCACGAGACCTGCTTTGACAGACACCACGCCCGGCAATCCCTGTCGGCCGTGCCTCGTGTCTCATAAGGGGTTTCCCCATGTCATACCGTCCCACGCGGGGTCTTCTGGACCTCGTGCTGCAACCGCTGCGCTCGCTGCCCCTGTCCGTGCTCGCGCTCGGAGGCCTGCTGCTGGCCCCGATGGCCCGCGCCGCCGACCCCGACCCGCAGGCGGAGAAGGGCGCCGCGGCGACCATCACCGGGCTCTCCCTGGTGGGCGAAGGCGGACTGAAGGTCCGCATCCAGTGGGCCGACAACCAGGAGCTCCCCTCCGGCCTCGTGCTCACGTCCTACAACGGCAAGGACGAGGGGACGGCGAGCGTGGAGGTGCAGCCGGAGCCCGGCAAGGAGACGGAGATCTCCCTGGATGGCGCCATCAAGGAGTTCTGGGAGACGGGCTGGTCCCAGCGGCTGGTGCTCGAGGACAGGGAGGGCAAGGAGACCCTCCTCACGCAGCCCTACAACCTCAACCTCGACTGCCCTGACGACAAGGAGTGCCAGCTCACCGTGGCGCCGGGCGCGGGGACGAGCGGCGACGTGCTGCACGTGAGCGAGGAGCTGGACGCGGCGCTCGCCGAGGTCGCCGCGAAGGCCGGTGAGGGCAAGGAGGTCGACCTGCTGGACGAGGTCGTCGCCATCAATCCCGCCCTGCGCGGCCAGGCGGTGGCCTACTCACTGGCGCTCTCGAAGCTCCAGGTCCAGGGCCCCTGCACCTGCGTGTGGCAGGCCGTTTATGGCCAGAGCCCCTCGGGCTCCGGTTACAGCGTCTACATCAACAACAGCGGAGGCATCGTCAGCGGCACGAACGGCCCCGGCGCCAAGCACGCGCTCACCGCCCTGGGGCGCAATGGCATCTCGTACGGGTTCTCCGGCATCAGCCAGGTCAACCTCCGGCTCAACTGCTCGCGGTGGATCATCACCTATTACATCGAGTGGATCGTCACCTGGCCGGGTGGCCCGCGCTTCCCCATCCTCGTTCCCCGCCTGAGCATCGCCGCGTGCACCTCGACCTGCCGGGTGCGCTTCGACCACCAGGGCCGCATCAGCGGCTCCACCTTCGCGGCCTATACCAGCCCCGGCGCGGCCACCGCGTACGAGCAGGGCTCCTATCGCGTGGACGGCACGTATCTGTTGAACACGAGCGCCAGCAACGGCGGGTTCTTCAACCAGCTCAGTGGCGTGTCCCTGTTCTCCAACGTCGGCACCATCGGCCGCGTGGACTCCTACGGCTACGTGTATGCCTACTCCCCGACCTTCCCCTACTTCGCGTCGGCGTCCATCTCGAATGGCCACTCCATCGCCATCCACGGCCAGTCCTCCTGCCCGAACGGGCCCTATGGCCACGCCGCCGTGTGGACCTACGGCACGTCGCAGGGCACGCCGCAGACCACCAGCCTGCGCAACTCCATCCGGAACTTCTTCCTGAACTGGGGCATCTGGACCAACCCCTGAGTCCCGGAGCGGAGTGATGGCGCCCCGGAGGCCAGCCCGAGCACCTGGGCCGGCCCGCCGGGGCGCCGTCGCCTTCAGCGGCCCGAGGCCTGGGCGTCCACCGCGGCCAGCTCGTCCTTGCTCAGTGAGAGCTCGGCGCCCGCGAGGTTCTCCTCCAGGTGCTTCACCGAGGAGGTGCCCGGGATGGGCAGCATCACCGGCGAGCGGGCCAGGAGCCACGCGAGGGCAATCTGCGCGGGGCTCGCCTGGTGCTTGCGCGCCGCCGCGTCGAGCGCGCCGCCCGGCTTCGCCAGCCCGCCGGTGGCCAGCGGGAACCAGGGGATGAAGCCCAGCTGCTCCTGCTCGCAGTACGCCAGCACCTGCTCGTGCACGCGGTCCGTGAGGTTGTAGCGGTTCTGCACCGACACCACGTCCACCACCTTGCGCGCGCGCTGGATGTCCTCGACGGAGACCTCCGACAGGCCGATGTGGCCGAGCTTGCCCTCCTTCTGGAGCGCCTTGAGCTCGCCCAGCGACTCCTCGACGGGGACCCTCGGGTCGATGCGGTGCAGCTGGAACAGGTCGATGCGCTCCAGCTTCAGGCGGCGCAGGGACATCTCCACCTCCTGGCGGAGGTACTTGGGCGCGCCCACCGGGTGCCACTGATTGGGGCCGGTGCGCACCAGGCCCGCCTTGGTCGCGATGACCAGCCCCTTCGCGTACGGGTGCAGGGCCTCGGCGATGAGCTCCTCGCTGACATAGGGGCCGTAGGAGTCGGCGGTGTCGATGAAGTCCACCCCCAGTTCCACCGCGCGGCGCAGCACGCGCACCGCCTCCGCCCGGTCCTTCGGCGGGCCCCAGATGCCGGGGCCGGTCAGCTGCATGGCGCCATAGCCCAGGCGATGGATGGGCAGCACTCCGCCCAGCTTGAAGACGCCGCTCTTTTCGACAGGTCGTGACGAGGTGCCGCTCATGGAACGCTTCCTCCTTCTCTGAAGGTAGGGCGCGTGGATAACGCCCCTGGAGGACGCCTGCTCGCCGCGATGACGGGCGACGGGGCCTGCGTCCCCCCGGGCCCTCCAGCCGGGGAGCGGGCGTGCTCGACGTGGTGCGTCGCCCTGGGGGCTTGCGGCTCCCCGATATCCTTTTCGACCCCGAGCGTTCCAGCCCCGCCACTGAGTTCTCCGACGCGACAAGGGAGGCCATCGATGCACCGAGCCCTGGCTGGTCTGGTGTTGCTGCTCGCGGGTTGTGCGAGGAACGTCCGTCCCCCCGAGCAGGCCGAGGCCACCCAGCCCGCCCCGCCGCCCGTGGAGCCGGAGCAGCCGAAGTACGAGCACATCTTCCTGATGCCGCCGGAGCGGGCGCTCGCCGAGGCCGCGAAGCTCCTGAAGAACGAAGGTTGGGTGCTCCAGCCCATGGAGGACCCCCGGCTGTTGCTGACCGAGTGGCGCGCGGCGCAGATCGGCACGAAGTCCTGGGGCTACCAGAGCGACGGCGACCACACGCGCTACCTGGTGTCCAGCGAGTCCCTCTCCGAGCGCGAGTGCATCATCCGCATCTTCCGGATGAAGCGCGTCGCCTTCAGCAACGACGTCGAAATCAAGCCCGAGGCGAGCGGCGCCATCCACAACCGCTTCGTGGGCATGAAGCGCTTCGAGGACGAGTTCCGCGCCCGGGGCGCGCCGGTGGAGCTGGCGCAGCGCGAGCGGGACACCGCGGCGTGGGTGGAGCTGGACGGCGCCACGCAGGGGACGCGGGACTTGGAGCTGGAGCGGCAGCTCACCCTGATTCTGGAGTCGCGCCCCTCGCTGGAGACGCTCACCGGCTCGCTGAAGCTGTCGCGGGATGACTCGTTCGCGCGGGATCCGACCTTCTATCTGCGGCGGTGGAAGGAGCCGGTGCAGGAGCCCTGTGAGCGCAAGGTCCCTGGGTTCCAGCCGCTGCTGAAGGCGGGGCTCACGGTGCTCATCGGTGAGCAGTTGGGCACGCGGGAGGTGCCGGCGAGCGTGGGAGATTTGATGTGCGAGGCCTCGCAGGCGGGCCATGCCGTCACGCTCGCACTCACCGTGCCCGACAAGGAGCAGGCGCGTATCGATGCGTACCTGGCGAGCGCGGGCAAGCCGGCGGACCAGGACGCGCTGCTCGGGGGCCACTTCTGGCGCAAGGTGCAGCAGGACGGCCGAGGCAGCCGCGCGATGATGGACTTGCTGGACCGGGCGCGGGCGCTGAAGGCGCAGGGACGCGCCATCTCCGTGGTGGCGATGGACACGGACATGAGCCAGGGGAAGGCGCGTGACGCGCACATGGCGGGCAAGGTGTTGAAGCCTCGCGCCGCGCGGCCCCAGGACGTGTTCCTGGTGCTGGCGGGCAATGCGCACACGCGGCTCGGGGACGCGGACTGGAACGATGACTTCGTGCCCCTGTCGCGGCACGTGGTGGAGAAGCACCCGGACGTGAAGGTGCTGGAGGTGGGCTACGCGCAGGGCCGCCGCTGGGGCTGCGACGTGGAGCTGAACGGGGACATCACGTGCAACGTGATGGGCATCACCCCGGGCCCGGTGGTGGAGATTCGTCCCCAGACGCCCGTGGGTATCCGGATGCTCCCCAAGGTGCACTCGGAGGGGTTCCACGGCTTCCTGGACGTGGGGGCGCTGACTGTGTCGCTGCCCGCCATCGCGCTGCGAGGACATGAGCCAGAGGCGCCGGCCGCCGAGCCCGCGAAGCCCCAGGCTCCCACGCCAGCGGCCAGTGGGGCGGCGACGACGCCCAGGTCCGCGCCGTAGCTACCGGAGTCGGGGAGCCAGTTCCGGCACGGGCGGCGCTTCCGGGTGCCAGCCATTCAGGGAGGAGCGCTCGCCGGGCTGGCGCTTCTCGACGCGCCACTCGATGCGCTCGGATGGGGCGCGCACGTCCAACGAGAAACAGATGACCCAGTGCGCGGTGTACTCGTCGAGCGGGAAGCGGCTCTGCACCAGCGGCTCGCGAATCACCACGCCCCCGGACATCCCGGTGGACCAGCGCACCTCGATGTCGACGGCGACCTTGGCCCGGTCCGAGTCGTCCTTCAGCAGCGTGAAGTGGGGATACACCTCGGGAGGTGCATCGACGACGCGCAGGCCATTGCGGTCGGCGATGTCGATGAGCAGCGGCTGGCAGTAGAGCTCCAGCAGGGACGCGAGCAGCCGTGAATCCAGCGTGGCCAACTGCGGCTGGGTGACGGGCTCCAGCAGGCTGCGGACAGCAAAGTGGATGTCTTGACGTCGAACCGCCGCGGCGAACTCGGTTTGCAGGTTCACGAGCGTTCCCCCCACCTGATTCCCCGCAGCATTAATCGAACCCGCCCCCCGCCGCCAGTTCCCGCCGCTTCCGGCCACGAGGGGCTACCCACTTCGTTCAGGCTTCGTCGTCCGGCAGGAGCGTGCGAAGCAACTCGACATCAGGACCGAGCGGGCGCCAGCCAACGGGCGGGGGATTGGCGAAGAGAGCGTCACTCGCGCGGTCAACACGCTCTTGGTGTGTTTCCGGGGTGTAGGCGAACCACTGTCCGAGCGCTATCGCAACATCCGTTCGTGCCTCTCCCTCCAGTGCGACAGGCCAGCCACCAGGGAGATGTTCGTACAACTCCCTCACGAGTTGCCCGCGCACCAATCGAGTGAGCCTCTTGTTGCGCTCAGCCTCGGCGACCAGTCCCTTGAAAACCTGAACGCCCGCAACGTCATCCGGGCCAAGCTCCTCTGCAAGCTCGATGAGGGATGCGGTGGGGCGGTCCTCGGCAAAGGCAGTGACCGAGTCGTAGCCTCGCTCGCGGACCCGTTCGTACAGGCGAGCCTTGATGTTGCCCTGCCAAGCTGCTCCGTCGCTCATCGCCTTCTCTTCTGCATGACGTCCAGATTGACTCGTGGCGGCGCTACAACGTGGTGCCCCGCCTCACCCACTGGCGGGGCCACCATCTCCGGCTCAGGCTTCGTCGTCGGGTAGGAGGATGCGGAGCAGCTCATCGTCGGGGCCCATCGGACGCCAACCGGGCGGCGGCGGATTTGTGCGAAGCGCAGCTCTGGCGTGCTTCACGCGCGCCTCATGCGTCTCCGGGGTGTAGCTACTCCAGCGAGCGAGAGCTTGGGCAACATCGAATCGGTTTGTGTCATCCCGTACAGAGGGCCACCCAGTAGGAAGGCTCGCATGCAGTTCGCGCACGAACTGCCCACGCACCAAACGAGTGACCTGATGGCTTCGCTCCGCTTCAGCTACGAGCCCGCTGAACACCTGCACTCCGGCAACATCGTCAGGCCCCAGTTCCTCGGCCAGTGCCGCGAGCGAAGCAGTCGGGCGTGCCTCGGCAAATGCGGTCAGCGAATCGTAGCCGCGCGCTCGGACGCGCTCATACAGGCGGGCCTTCCAGTTCCCCTGCCACGAACGCCCGTCGGTCATCGGCTCGTCCCCTTCATGAACTTCATCGGGATGTCGTACTCCTTCAAGTATCCCGCGATGAGCCTCAAGATCTCGTTCCGCGTCAACCTCTGGCCGTTTTCTGCTTCAGCCTCCCGCAGCACCTTCATGATCATCCGGTTCCACTCCCCGGGCCATGTGCGTCCCAGCCTCCAGTTCCCCCCTCCGTGAATCGCCTCGTGATGGGCCTGCTCCAGGCGGACACAGAACTGGTCGATGTCCATGTCGCCCTTGAAGCCGCGCTGCTCGAACCACTCGCGGTGCTCCTTCGGCATGACATGGTGCCTTGGCACCTCGGACATGCCCGCCCCAGCTCTACCTGTCACCCGCATACCGCGCACCTCGGGACTGTCCCCCAGCGCTTCTCGCACGCCCTCGGGCAAGTCCTGGTGCGCCTGCGCCATCATCACCTGTCCACTGTGGATGCGGACCGCCGCGCTAACGACGGGAAGTGAGATGACGCCTGCCTGCACCAGTCTTCGCATCATCTCCACCCACTCAGCGGAGACAACGAGCTGGGAGCCCGCCATGACGCCGCCTGAACTCATGACGAGTCCCACGCCGAGCGTCGCAGGGGCGGAAGGTGGAAGCCTGGGCATCCCCAGCTTCAGCGTGGAAATCATGGCGAGCATCTCCAACACCTGCGCCGCCACCATGACCTTGCCTCCGGTCTCCATGGCGGCCCTGGCATCCGCGTGCATCCTGTTGAACTCGCGCGTCAGCTTCCCCATCAGCTCAGGCATCGCGAGTGCCGCCGCCTCCACTCGCTCGGGGTCGCGAGAGGCGAGGTCCGCGAGCGTGGGCTCCATCAAGCCCTGAACGCGGTGGAGGTCCACGAACAGCTTCTCGTCGCCGCACATCGGGCACTCGCGCAGCAGGACGTCGGAGAGCTGGAGGAAGTCCACCCAGGTGGCGAACAGCAGGGCACCGAACATCGCGGACTGGAGCCGTGGACCCGCCATGCGAAGGAGGGCCAACTCCAGCTCCGAGTCCCCCACCTCCGACGCGTCCCCCGCCAGCATCGTCGCGCTTCCGAGGGCGCCGCGAATCCACGCCACTTCATGGGTGCCCTGGTCGAGATAGCGCGTGAACGCTCCCTCACTGAGAGCCCTGCCACTGAACACGGGAGCGCTCTTCGCGAGTTTGGAGAACATGGCTTCGGACTCCTTCAGCGAGTCCTTCACCTCGTCGAGGGAGTCAAGGAAGGCTTGCCGCGCCGAGGCGGCTTGCGGGCCTCTGCCTCCGACAGCTCCAGATGCGGTGCCAGGTGCTGCCTTCGTTCCCTCACCTCGTGGCCCGACATGACGGAAGAGGCGCTGCCCAGCCCCAGAGCCCGCGAGGGAGTACGGAGGGGAGCCGGAGGCATGAGGACCTTCGTCACTCAGCACGTCCACCCGCTCGGGAGAGGTCGTCCCGCGAGGCGTGTAGTTCAGCGTTCCACCACGCCCGGAAGCATGCGGCACCGACGCGCATCCCGTGGCCAGCACCACGACCAGGAGCAGGGCTTCAGCGCGCATTGTCCACCCCCACGCCCGCCGAGGCGAAGGCCCCCGGCCGCAGCGTCCCTTCCGCCGTGGGGAACAGCAGCGTGCCGGCCGTCCCCATCGCGTAGAGCTTCCCGCCGAGGAACCTCCAGCGGACCTCCGCCGCGCCCAGGTAGCGAGCCCCGGGCTTCCAAGCTCCAACCGCGAGCCCCTTCAACGCGACTTCCAAGGCGCGCTCGAAGAGCTGCACCGCAACGCGACCGTCCACGTCGACGCGCCCCCACGAGAAGGCTTCCGCGCCCACCGAGAGGCTCAGGTGCTTGTAGGGCCCTCCGTAACTGACTGCATCCCACTCCACGAGGGCTTCTCCGAATGCGGAGTAGCCGTCCGGGAAGTGAGCCTCCGCAAGTGGCACGCCGTCAGGGCCCGCCGCCAGGAAGCGCGCCAGTTCGTAGTCCGCGCCGAAGTAGCCTTGTCGGAAGCCGCCATGCTGGCGCCTCGCCTCCAGCCTAAGGCGCAGGTTGAACTTCTCGGAGAGGGAGTCCACCCCGCCTCCCATGACAGCGCCCCAAGCACCGCCCTCTCCCGGCTGCCCGCCCCACCCCGCGTTCACGTAGGCCTCCATTCCAGGCCGCACCACCATCACCGCCATGGCATCCAGGTGGGCCAACGTCATCGACGGCGCTGTTCCTCCCGCTCTCCCCAAGTCATGGGCGGAGGACAGGGCCAGCGTGTACCGGCCCCGCTGCTCGGGCTGCCCGAAGAGGAGGTGCTCCAGGTCCAGGGAGAGCTCAGCGCCCACCAGCCGCGCGCCGAGCACATCCGAGGCGAACGCTTCCGTGTAGAGCGGGCCCAACGTGCCAGTGAAGATGCCCCCAGCCGGGTGGTAGTCGGGATTCGCGCGGTTGGAGTAGCGGCGGACGAGATGGCCGGAGAGGAGTTTGTACTCCTCCAGCGGGCCGAACCAGACGCCTACCGGCGCGTCGTCGGACCCCAACTTGAGGCCGCGAACGAGCTGCCCCCAGTCCGAGAGCGTGTCCCAGTCCTCGCGACGCACGAGGGTCCCGCCGTCGTTCCCGCCCCACAGGCGAAAGCGCACGGGCGCTCCCACGTTGACGCCGAACTCTGGACCACCGTCGAGGATGAACGTGGGCGCCACCTGCACGAAGCCCTCGTCATCCCCCGCGCCAGCGCGAGGCAGCAACGCGAACGACGTGGTTTCCACGCGCGTCAGGTAGTGCCACTTGCGCGCGGGTGGTGCGGCCGAAGCGTTGGAGGCTTCTTCCTCCGGGGCCGAAGGCTCCGAGGCCCCTCCTGTCGCCGGCAACAGCAGCAGCGCGGCGGCCAGACAGCTTCGCTTCCTGTGCATACACGCCTCCTGTGCGTGCCCCGGGATGAGGCACGAAGAACACACGCCTCCCGGTCGGCTGGAGCGACTCGCGCCGCGCCGATGGTGGCTCCGTGGTGGTGAAGGGAACGGGGTGCCGCCGCTACGCGGTCAGCGGCTTCGTCAACGTGCGACGGCGCGGAGCTGCACCGGGCTCCGTTGCCACCGGGTTGACGATGCCGATTGCGAAGCTCGCGTCGCCCATGCGCGCATGCACGCAGGCCAAGGCCACCGCGACCTCCGCGTTCCCGTAGAGGATGAGCGCCTCGGAGAAGCCGCGGTCACGCGCCTGGGCAACGGACAGCAGGGTGTTGAGCGGCAACCCTGCGACGCTCTCCATCGTCACACGCAGGCCCATCTCCGACTCGAAGAGGCCATGGACGCGCGCGATGCTCGGGCGACATGGGACAGCGCTCCCGGCAGGCCGAGAGTCAGACGGATTGGACATGGGCAGGACGCTCCGAGTGCCAGCGCAACAGGGGTCGCGCAAAGGCAGACTCAAGCTACTACCAGCCCTTCCACATCTGAACGACGTGACAGGTCCAAAATGCTCGAATCCCTATCGGCAAGGAGAACGCACACTGGAATAGTCCAGCCGTCTGGAAGCTGGGCCTCCGTGTAGCGCCCTACTGCAACTCAAAACCTGCAAGACCCGCAGGGAGCAGACCGGCCGGGCCACTCGCCACGGCGTGAGCACGAAGCGCTTCCACCAACTCGGCGTGGGCGAAGAGGCTCGCCCCCCTGAGGATGACGAGCCCTTTCAACTGGAGGCGGCGGGAAGCGAAGCCGCCACCCTGCCACCCTCCCCCGCCCACAAGAGGCCGGGGCGAGCAGGTGACACACCGCGACTACGGGACGGCGTTCACATCCACGTCAATCACCCGAGGCTCCTCGGTGTGGGTGTCCGTGTTGACGGAGGGCAGCGAGGCGTTGACCTGCAGCGTCAGCGCCCAGGTGCCGTCGGTGAGCTGGCGCGGCACGTACTTCCAGCTGAGCCGCACGCGGCCCGTCGTCAGGCCCTCGGCCACGAGCGCCTCGGTCGCCTTGCGCTCGATCTCCGCCGTGCTCAGGCGGGTGCGCAGCAGGTGCCCCTCACGCGCCAGCGCCGGCCAGCGGATGAGCGCGCGCTGGAAGCCACCGTCCACGCCGTGCGTCACCACCGCGCGGTGCCCTTGCACGCGGATGCCATTGATGGCGCGCAGCACGAACGTCTTGTGGCGGTGCAGCTCCGCGGGCGAGACCTCGCCCACCTCCTCGTTCTGCAGGAAGGACTGCACCTGGCGAATCTCGCCAATCTCCCCAGAAGGGATGCCCCAGCGCTGCAGCCGCGCCACGGCGTTGCGCTGCAACACCCCGGGCTCCTGCGGCGTCGCCGGGCCGCTCTCCACCTTGTTCAGCACCAGCACGCGGCCGGACGAGATGTCCCGCTCGAACCGCCAGGACGGCGACTCCAGGTCGCGGCGCGTGCCCAGCTCCTCCGCGACGGTGAAGGACTCGGAGGTACCGATGAGCCCGCGCTGGACCATCGCCTCGTTGAAGGCCGAGGCCGGCAGCAACTGCGTGGGAAGCGCGCCCGAGGGCAGCGCGGCGATGCCGCTGGAGTCGAAGGCAAAGCTGACGGTGGTCGCCGCCTGGGCCACCTGCGCGGGCGCCGTGTCCTGGCCCTCCTCCGCCAGGGGCGCCGCGGTGTCGCAGCCGAGCAGCGCGGTGAGAGGCAATGCGGTCAGGAATCGGATGAGTTGGGTCTTCATGGTTTCAAGGTCCGAAAAGAATGGATGGGTGGAGAGAGGAAGGCTCAGGGCAGCTTGCGACCGTTGTCCGGGTTGCAGCCGCTCACGTAGAAGTAGGAGGAGCCCGTCTTGCTGCCGGTGTTCTTGCGGTCCCTCCACCCACCCGCCTCGTACATGCTCTTGCGCTTCGCCTTCGAGTCTCCGAAGACGATGGAGACCGGGCAGTCGTCGTAGATGACGCCCCAGTCGTAGGCCTCATCAATCCAGTTCTCACCGACGCCGTCGTTGCGGGAGTCCTCCAGGTAGTCCTCGAGGTAGTCCTTCACGAAGCCGCCGCACGACGAGTCGCCGTGGAAGGCATTCCAGACGCTGAAGCCGCTGGTGGCCGTCACCAGTTGCTGGCGGTAGCCACCCCGCTCCCAGACCTCGATGTTGCCGGACCGGCAGGCCTTGATGACGGCGATGTCCAGCTTGCCGTTGCCCAGCCGCATGTGGCTGTCCGTGAGCGCCGAGCAGGAGGGGCTGTTGCTGCCCATGACCAGCGAGCTGCGCGGCGTGGACACCTCGTGGCCGCCGTGCGTGTGGATGAAGATGACGTCCGCGTCGTCCACGCCCGCGTTGAGGGCGGCGTCGTTGGACTCGCCCACCGCGCCCTTGGCCGGGTCCGTCCAGAGGTCCCGCGTCACGTTCATGTTGGAGAGCGTGCGCACGTCGGACCAGAGGCCGGAGTTGCGCAGCGACGTGAAGTAGCTGGCGAACGCCGACGCCGTCTGGGTGTGCACCGAGTGCGACGAGCCCGAGCACTGCCCGGAGCCGCCGAAGTTGGCGATGCCGTAGGCGTGCGTCTCGTTCGCCAGCGCCGCCGCCGGCACGAGCAGGGCGCCCGCGAGCGCGCCTGCCAGCCACTGCTTCTTTTGAGTCCGAATCTTCATGGTCCAGGTCCCCCTCGAAGGAGGGCGTGCCCGAATGGCACGCCGGAGACGGGAAGGAGCGCGTCGCGCTTCTGCTTCCCGGCCTCGGCACCTGAACGAGCCTGGGCCCGGATATTCCCGGCCGTATTTTCCAGGAGGATTCGGAAGGCCGCGCGCGGCGCCCGGCTCAGCCCGCCGCGACGCGGGAGCGCTTGAGGACCCGGGCCACGACGTCGAGGAACTCGTTGCTCGCCTCGGCGAGGTCCACGGCGCGCGCGTCCACCCAGCCCTGCAGGGAGTTGTAGCCCATGACCGCGGGGATGGCGACGAGCAGGCCGAAGGCCGTCGTCACCAGCGCCTCGGAGATGCCGGTGGAGATGTTCCCGATGCCGCCCGCGCCCGCCTCGCCCATCTGCTGGAACGCGGTGACGATGCCCATCGTCGTCCCGAGCAACCCCACGAAGGGCGCGGTGGAGGCCACCGTCGCCAATTGTCCCAGGCCACGCTTCATGCCCTGCACCTCGCGCTGCGCCTGCCGCTCCAGGTTCCGGGCGACGGACTCCATGACCTCGTTGCGGTCGTCATCGGAGGCGGTGCGATAGGCCGTCAGGCCGGCGCGGATGGTGCGGCCGAGGTAGCCCACGTCGGGCCCCAGCTTGACGTGAGCGGCGGTGTCGAAGTCCCCGTTGGCGAGCAGCGTGGCCAGCTCCGAGGCGAACCTGCGCGAGTTGCGACGCGCGGTCCGGAAGACGAGCGCGCGCTCGACGAGGATGAGCAATGACAACACGGACATCACGCCCATCACGATGACGATGAGCTTCGCGAAGGGGCCCATGTGGCCCCACAAGCCAATGAGGGTGAAGTTCATGGTGATTCGAAACGCGCCTCCTCGCGCGTTGGCCCCGCGACGGAGCCACTGGGGGAACGACGACTCGAGCACTCGCGAAGCAAGGTACGCGGCGCGGACGGAGGCAGGGCGTTTGCCTTTCCATGAGTCAGTCATGGTTGCGTCATGGGCGGCGACGGACTCCCCGCAAGACATTGCGCCCGCATCCCAGGACAGACGTGGACCCGGGTACAGTTCCGCGACGCCCCGCATCCGGGTCACCGTACGCGCCATCGCCGCCACGTCGGCGGCGGAAGTCGGAGGAGCCATGTCCGGACCTGCTCGTGAATCTTCCTGGAACCGATGGGGCGCGCTCGCGCGGCTGCTGGGACTGCTGGTGGCGGCGCTCCCCGCCCATCAAGCCTTCGCGCAAGCGGCGGTGGTGAGCTGTCCCTCGGGGACCAACTCGGTGACCTTCAACCCCGGGCTCACGAACGAGCCCCAGGACGTCCTCATCACCGGAGAGACGACCTACAGCCTGTGCGCCACCGTGCTCGGCCCCCGTGTGACCACCGCGACCTGGTCCGTGGGGCCGGTCCTGTTCCCCGGCAACTCGTGCGACAACTTCCTCTCCACCTACCGCAGCACCCTCACGTTGCAGTGGGACACCGGAGAGACCTCCACCGTCCTCTTCACCACCGTGAAGGTCTCGCTGCAGAGCACCACCTTCGCCTTCGTCCAGACGGGCACGGTGACCGCCGGCAAGTTCGCCGGCAACCGCGCCGTCCAGACCATCACCTACCTCAACGAGGACCTGGAGAACGGCTGCAACTCGCCGTCCGGCCTGACGCGCCTGGACGGCCCCGCCACGCTGACCATCGCGCCGTTGTTGTGAGCCGGAGCACCTCGCCCGGGGCCCCGGGGTACGCTGGGCAACATGAGCGCACCGCGTGTCATCCTCGTCTCCGGCCCGTCGGGCGTCGGAAAGTCCACCGTGGCACGGAGGCTGGCGGAGCAGTCACCCGAGGAGCGGGCGGTCCACCTTCCCTCGGATGACTTCTATGCCTACGTGCGCCAGGGCTACCTCGAACCCTGGCGCACCGAGGCCCATGACCAGAACACCACGGTGATGAACGCGCTGGTCGCGAGCGCCACGGCCTATGCCGCGGGCGGGTACGAGGTGGTGGTCGATGGGGTCATCGGCCCCTGGTTCTTCGCGCCCTGGCTGGCCGCCGCGCGCACACACCCACTCGACCTCCGGCTGGTCATCCTCCTGCCGGACGAGGCCCGGACGGTGGCGCGAGCCCAGGCGCGCACCACGTCGGACGCACTGACGGACGCCGCCGTGCTGCGTGGCATCTGGCGCGGCTTCCGAGACGCGTCCCTCCCGGAGGGTCATGTGCTCGACACGAGCGAGCAGGATGCCGCCGCCACGGTGGCCGCCGTGCGCCTGGCGATAACTGAAGGACGGTTCAGGTTGGTGTGACGATGTCGGCACATCCACCATGCATCTTCTCGCACGTTGAGAACCGCGCCGTGGAGGCTCATGGGCCTTAACAAGGCCCACGGACTGAAGTTAGGTGGGTGCCGTGCGCGGCATGTCGCCGCCAGCTGCGACGGACGGACGTGCAAGCGATGTCGGCGCCTCCACGCATTGCCTTCGCCATCGAGACGACGCTCGGCAACGCCGTCTTCCTGCAGAACCTCAAGAGCGCCATGGCCGCGCGCACCGACATCACGCCGGTGTGGCTGCCCATCGACGAGCACGCGGACGACCTCTGGGAGGGCCTGCCCCTGGTGCGCTCGCGCCTGTCGCTTCGCGGAGGGCTGAGGACACGCTCGGCGTTGAATCAGGCGCTCGCGCGGGCCCCGGTGCAGGCCGCCGTGGTCCACACGCAGCGCATGGCGCACCTGGCGCACGACTTCATGGGGCGCGTGCCCAGCGTGGTCTCCACGGACGCCACGCCGAGCGGCCTGGAGGACTATCTCCGCTACTACGGCCTGCGCTCGCAGCACGCCGGCTGGGTGGGCAAGGCGAAGAACGCGCTGCACCGCCGCACCTACTCCATCGCGAAGGGCATGCTGTCCTTCTCGGAGTTCACCAAGCGCTCGCTGGTGGAGGAGTACGGCGTCCCACGCGCCCGCGTGCACGTGGTCTGGCCGAGCGTGGACACCCGGCTGTGGCGTCCGGCGCCCGAACGCAAGGCACAGGACGGCGTGGTGCGGCTGCTCTTCGTCGGAGGGGACCTGGGCCGCAAGGGCGGGCACCTGCTCCTGCGCTGGGCCCGGGAGACGCGACTGAGGAACTGGCGGCTGGACCTGGTGACGTCCGACACCTTCGAGGCGCCGCCCGGCGTCCGCGTCCACACCGGCGTCCGGCCCAACTCGCCCGAGCTGATTGGGCTGGCGCAGGCGGCGGACCTGTTCGTGCTGCCGACGATGGCGGACATGTCCTCGTGGGCCATCGCGGAGGCGAAGGCCGCGGGCCTCGCGGTGGTGGCCACACCCGTGGGCGGCGTGGGCGAGCTGGTGCGGGACGGCGTGGACGGGCGGCTGGTCACCGCGGGCGACTACCCGGCGCTCGCGAGGGCCCTCGACTCGCTGGTGTCGAGCCCCGACACCTTGCGCACCATGGGACACGAGGCCCGCCGCATGGCCGAGGAGCGGATGGACCTGCATGCGACGTGCGACCAGATGCTCGCCTTCATCCGGGGCGTCACCGGCGTCTGAAGTCCGCTAGTCGTCGTCCTCCTCGTCATCGTCGTCGGCCTTCTCCAGGACGACGTCGTGCAGGCGCTCCTCGCCCTCGCGGACGCAGACCTGCTCCTCCTTCTTCGCGTGCTCCTTCGCGTCGACCTCCAGCTCGTAGCACCCCTCGGGCAGGGGCCCCACGCGCAGCTCGCCCGTCGACGGGTCCACCGGCAGGTCATCGAAGGGCGTGCCATCCACCTCCACCTCCCCCTCCTCGGGCACGTTGCCGTCAGGCCCCCGCAGCCGCACGGTGATGAAGGCGCCCGGCGGCGCGTCGATGTCTCCCACGTCGATGATGCGAGCCCCCTGCGGCACCACCCGCACCCGGGCCGCGTGCGTGCGCGACGCCAGCACGAACAGCTCCACCGTCCTGGCGGGCACGCCCTCCAGCTCGAAGCGGCCGTCCGAGGACACACCGGTCATCAGCTCGGACTCGCCGAACACGCTCACCCACGCCACGTCGGCATCGGCGCCGAGGATGCGCCCGCGCACGGTGCCCTCCCCCAGCTGACCATTGTTGAAGCCGCCGCAGGCCCCCAGGAGGACGAGCATCGACAGGAGCCACGGCTGTCCAGGCGCACGCATCAGAAGCGATACCCTCCGCTCAGCCACAAGCCACCGAAGCCCACCGCGCGAGTGCGTCCGTCCACGGGCACATAGGCCCAGAGCAGCTGCCCCTTGGCCTCCAGCACCCACCGCGCCCCCAGCTTCCATGACACTCCCGCCATCCAGCCAGGCCATACCGTGAAGTAGCGCTCATCCTGTTTCAACAGGTCCAACTGGAAGGAGCGCTCCATCCACAGAGCGGCCACACGAGGCCCCGTGGACACGCCCAGCCGCCCCCACTCCCACGACGGCCCCACCGTCAGCCCCAACATCACCGCCCGGTGTCGCACCGGCACCGCCCCACCCAGCTCCAACTGGAGCGCCTGACGCCCCTGCCCCACGGCCAGGTCCACGCCCACATCCAACCGCTCCTCGAGCAGCAGCCCATGCCACCGCAGGCCCGCGCCCGCCATCAACGTGCGCGGGAGGACCTCGCGCCGGCTGCGGGCATCCAGGAAGCCCAGCACGCCCATGTCGAGCGAGACGGTGCGCCGAGGCCCCTCCGCCTGCTCGCGCAGCATCGAGTCCAGCGCCCGACGCTCCCCGGGACGCAGCACCACCGTGTCCTCCCACAACACCGCGCCGCCCTTGTGCAGCCCCAGCCGGCGGTTTCCCTCCGGGAGCGCCACACCGCCGGGCAGCTCCCCCGCGTCCACGCCATCCACCTTGAGCGTGAAGCCCTCCAGGCGAGGACTGTAGGAGAACACCTCCGGCTGGCCGGGCTGGGACAGGGAGCCGGAGAGCAACACCGGGTCCGCGCCCACTTCCGTCATCCGCACGCTCGGGCGCTGGCGCCCCTGCGTATACGTCCACGTGTGGCGGCGCGCCCAGTCGTGCGCCTCGGTGGCGCTCACCGCGCCGTCGCGGTTGCGGTCCGCGCGCCCGTCGAGCGCCTGGACGAAGAAGTGGGTGTAGATGTCATTGCCGAGCGCGTCGTCCTCGCGCGCCGCCTCGCCCCAATCACTGGCGGACAGGACGAGCGACGCGCGGCTGTCCTCCTCCAACGGGCGAGGGAGGAACGCGGCCTTGGTGCGCTCCAGCTCCGAGCGCACCGACTCCGGCAGCAGCGACTTGCCCGTGCCGCTGTGACACGTGGCCAGCACCAGCACCCGGCGCAGCGAGCCCAGCCGCTCCAGCGCCTGCTCCAGCACCGCCATCTCCAGCCCCGTGCCCTGCACGTCCCGGAAGCGCGTGTCGCGCATCACCAGGTAGCGCTGGAGCTCGCCCCGCGTGTCGCGCGCGAGCGTGCCGTGGCCGGAGACGTAGACGACCACCACGTCCCTCGGATTCCACGCGCGCGCCTGGAGCGTCCGCAGCGCCTCCAGCACTCCCGCGCGCGTCGTCTGCTCCGGACGGTTGAGCACCGTCACCGAGGCGAAACCTCCACGCCTCGGGTCCGCCAGCGCGCGCCCCAGGTCCTCCGCGTCCTTGCCCGGGTAGCGCAGGTCGTTCCAGGAGTCGTCGTCGTACTGGTCGATGCCGATGAGCAGCGCGTGGCGCTCCCCCTCGTGCGCCGAGGCGAGGCGCGCCGGGTCCAGGCGCACCTTCACCGCCTTCCCCTTGTCCCGCGCGCCACCGCAGGCCGAGAGCGCCACGAGCACGAGACAGAAGACGAACTGGAGCCGGAAGCGAATCAAGGGCCCACGCTCAGCGAGCGCCCTCCGGAGTCACCCGCAACCCGAGCCGGGCCAGCGTCGCCTCTTCCGGCACCCGTCCTCGCGCGAGCGCCGCGTCACGAGCCTCCCGGGAGCCCTCCCCCCGGGGCCACGCGGCCAGCACGAGGGTCCTCGGGCCCTGCTCGCCCTCCAGGGACACGCCCGCCAGCTCACCGTCCTCGCGCAGGTCATGCGTCCCCGCCTCCAGCGCGTAGGCGCCCAGCATCTGCACGGAGCCGTCGGGCGACTCCAGCGCGAGCAGCGCGTCCGCCAGCTCGCTCGCGCGATAGCGCACCAGCACCACGGCCTCGGGAGGAAGCTGCGCTCCATCCGTCAGCGGGCGCAGGTTCCCATCCGGCATCCGGGCGAGCGCCGTCAGCTCCAGCGACAGCGCGGCGCCGCCCTTCAGTCGCACCGAGGTGCCCGGCTGCCCGCCCGTCAGCATCGCGGGATGGAACGCGAAGGTGACCATGGCGGCGACAGCCACCGCCACCGCGCCGGAGAGCCACAGGCGCCGAGGCGGACCGAGCCGCTTGCGCAAGCGGGCCCAGCCCACCGCGTCCTCGCGAACAGGAGCCAGGCTCCCGAGCGCCTCGTCCGTCATCGCCTCCAGGCCGAACGCGTCGTCGTTCTTCTCGAGGAACGCCTCGCACTCGCCGCAGGGCCGCGACAGGTGGTCGGCGAAGTACGCCACCGCGTCGGGGGACTTGTCCCGCAGCGCCCGCCAGCTGTGCGCATCCAGGTGCCTGCTCGCGTCACCCATGGCTCATCCCACTCCCGCGGCCAACAGCCGCGACAGCAACTGGCGCTTCACCCGCGCGCGGAAGCGCTCCAGGCGCATCGTCACCGCGCTCTTGCCCAGCCCCAGGCGCTCGGCGATCTCCCGCGCGCTCAGCTCACCCTCCAGATAGAACAGGCGCACCGTCTCCTTCTCGGGGCCCTCGGGCAGCGCTTCAATCAACTCGCGCACCACCGCCACGCGCCGCTCCAGCTCCAGCGCCGGAGGAATCGCGGGCGTGGTCGACTCCAGCTCCAGCGCCAGGTCCTCCGCCGCGCGACCTCGCAGCTGGGCGCCCCGGCTGAGCGACTGCGCGTGGTGGCGGGCAATCGTCACCAACCAGCTCCCGAAGGCGCGGGGGTGCTGGAGCCGGGGCAGCTCGCGGAAGGCCCGGACGAAGGTCTCCTGGACCACGTCCTCCACCTCCGCGGGCCCCAGCGCCGAGTAGCCCAGCGCCACGCGGCGCACGGCCCCATGGAAGCGCTGGTACAGCTCGCGGTGCGCGTCCTGAGCCCCCTCGGCTGCCCGCCGGATGCAGGTGGCGACCTCCTCCTCCGTCACGCCCGCTCTCCCCCGCCCATCCCCCACGCATCCCCACGTGCGTCCACCTGGGAGCACACGAAGAGGGCTCCGGACCACCGGAGGCACTCCCATCTCGAGGCACGCGCACAAACCATGTCTCCCCAGTCAGTACCTGTCTCATGGGAAGGAGTCACGGGCCCCGTTTCGGCCACGCCGCCCTTCATGCAGGCGAGGTGATGTGGCCGATTCGGGCCTCAAGGCTCCTTCATTTCCAGACCGGGATTTTCGGGCGGCGGCAGGCCGGAGACGCCGCTCGCCAGGTCCCTCGATACCAGGAGATGGAAGGTATGCGATTCATCGGATTGTGCGTGTCCGCCATGCTGCTCGCGGCTTGCGGCAATGAGGACAGCGTCAAGGTCGGACTGAGCACCCGGGTGGGCGCGGCGCGTGGCGCCCAGGCCGTCGGCAAGAGCGCTCAGCAAGAGGAGCCCGCCGCCGGCATCACGCTGGACCGGGTGCGCCTGTCCGTGCGCGAGCTGGAGCTCGAGTACGAGGGCGATGATCGCGACGATGACCGGGACGACGACGACGATGACCAGCTGCGCCCGCGCGATGACGACGAGCAGCGGCTGGGGCCCGTCCTCATCGACCTGTCCGCGGAGGACCTGAATGGCCGCATCGTCCCCGTGGGCAACCTGCGGGTGACGCCCGGCATCTTCGATGAAATCGAGTTCGACATCGGCAAGGTCACCGTCGCCCAGGCGGGCCAGGACGCGCCCCTGCGGGAGCTCGCCGAGCTCGGCGCCTCGGTCATCATCGATGGCCACATCGACGGGCAGCCCTTCAGCTTCGTCTCCAGCGTCCGCCTGGAGCAGGAGCGCGAGGCGCGCTTCGAGGTGAAGGAGGGCCAGGAGCCCAACATCACGCTCAACATCGACCCGACCGGCTGGTTCGTCGATGGCAATGGACAGCGGCTGGACCCGCGCGACGCGTCCGCCCGCTCCACCATCGAGAACAACCTGCGCCGCTCCATCGACGCCTTCGACGACGACGACCTGGACGGTGACGAGGACGACGACCACGACGACGACTGAAGCCCGGGAATGAAGTCGGGTTGCAACGGCAACCCCATCCCAGGAACATCAGAAAATGATTAATCTGGACTTCACTGATTAATCTGGATTGTCCTTGGCCTCCTCACCATCCTGAATGAGGAGGCCTTCGTGATTCGTTCGCGGCTTCGTGAAGCATGGCTGTGTGGCTTCGCCTCGCTGGGCATGCTGGTCGGCTGTGGTGCACAACAGGAGGGGGACGGCGTCGAACAATCCCTCTCCACGGTGACGTCGCCGCTGGTGGGGCAGAAGCTGGTCATCGACCCCGCCAACGTCCAACCCGACGGCGTCCGTCCGACGCTGGGCGTCTATCAGAACCTGTATGACGAGCAGGCCCTGATAGGGGACCCGCGCGCGGGCTCGACGTTCAAGCCCGCGACAACCTGGGGCAACGTCGTCTACAACGAGAACCAGTACCCCATGGGTTTCGTCATCGACCTGGGGCAGCTGTACGACGTGACGGAGGTCGGCGTGTTCGACACGTATGACTCCGGCACCGTCTTCTTCAGCGTCGGGGCGCCGGGGGCCTGGTCCACGCCCCTCTCCCTCACCACCAACGGGTGGGAGCAGTGGAAGTGGCTGACGGTGGGCCAGCGCACGCGCTACCTCCACTTCGCGCGCAGCATGTACGGCGCGTCGAACGAAATCGTCGTCTACGGCACCCCGGCGGGCACGACGGCCAACGTGCCGCCCACCGCCTCCGCGGGCCTGGACCAGACGCTCATCCTGCCCACGTCGTCGGCGCAGCTGACGGGCACGGCGAGCGACCCGGACGGGACGGTGGTGTCACGGCAGTGGACACAGGTCTCCGGTCCCAACACCGCGACGCTGACGAGCGCCACCACGCTGTCCGCCACGGCCTCCGGCCTGGTGATGGGGCTCTACGAGTTCGAGCTGAGCGTGACGGATGACCAGGGCGCCTCGGCGAGCTCCCGCACGAAGGTCCGGGTGGAGCCCGCCCTGAACGGACGCGGGACCACCGTGGAGATCTACAAGGACACCACGAGGGTGTTCCAGGGCAACTACGGTCACGTCGTGTACCTGCCGCCGGGCTACGACGCGGGCACGAACTGGCCCATCGTCATCTTCCTGCACGGCGCGGGTGAGCGGGGAGACGGCGGGCCGACCCAGCTCGGCCGGGTCCGCAACATGGGGCTCCAGTCGTACATCGACAGGAACGGGAAGGACTATCCCTTCATCCTCGTGTCGCCCCAGACGAGCACCTCCAACTTCTGGAACGACCAGGAGGCGCTCGACAGCCTGGACCCGTTCATCGAGCGAATCCTGTCGACGTACAAGGTGGACAGGAAGCGCGTGTACCTGACGGGCCTGAGCATGGGCGGCGCGGGCACGTTCTCCTATGCGTCCACCTTCCCCGCGAAGCTGGCGGCCGCGATTCCGGTCTGCAACGGCGGCTACGGCTCCTCCGTCGCCCGCGCGCAGGCCATGGTGAACGCCAACCTGGCGGTCTGGGGTTCGCACGCCATCAACGACCCCGCCTCGTACACGGGCACGCGGGACTGGTTCACGCGCCTGGGACAGGCCATGGGCGCCACGGGGACGGTCATGGACACGTACACGTACCCCAGCCGCGCGCAGACGGCGTTCTTCCGTCAGGGCCCCGCGCGGTGGGAGTGGGTCGACGGACAGACGGCGCAGGATGCCGGCGGCAATGCTCCCGCGAAGCCGGTGCTCTTCACCCTCTTCCATGATGGCGGCCACTCCATCTGGGACCGCGTCTACCAGGAGCCGAAGGTGCTGAGCTGGATGCTCGCGCAGCAGCGTCCGTGAGGCAGAGCGCGAAGTGGACCCGTCACTCCCGGGTAACGGGTCCTTCTCGCGCCGGAGGGCCGCGCGCATCCTGCGCCGGCCTTCCACCTGCCCTCCTCGGGCAAGCCCTGCTGAACGCGTCGATCCTAATGGATGGGATTCTTCGTCTCCGCGTCCGGCACGCGCGCGTACCGCGTCGTCCTGCTGGCCGGGGCGTCGCGGGCATGCGAATCGACCCCACGAGAGTGGGCGACGCCAAGGTGTTCCGGACATGGGGATGGACCATCGCGCTCATCGTGTCCGAGGACATCAAAGAGGCGCTCGAGCGCGCACGCGTCGGAAAGCTCATCCCAGCTGATGGACGGCCTCCAGCTTGTGCCCATCCGGGTCCGTCACGAAGCCCGCGTAATACGTGTCGCTGTAGTGAGGACGCAGGCCAGGAGCCCCCTGGTCCTTGCCCCCGTGCTTCAAGCACGCGGCGTGGAAGGCGTCGACGGCCTCCCGGCTCGGCGCATTGAAGGCCAGATGGAAGCCGTCACCGGGCGGCGTGGCCTCCGGCCGCAGGAACAGCGCCAGCGTGTCCCCCTCTCCCTCCGGGCCGTAACCCGCCGAGCGCTCCGAGCTCCACACCCGCGTGTAGCCCAGCGGCGCCAGCGCTGCGTCGTAGAACGCGATGGCGCGCGCGATGTCCCGCACGCCGAAGGAGAGATGACCGAGGAGAAGCCCCGCCCGCGCCACGCTCTTCTGGAGCGCGCGCGCGAGCACGGCCTTCTCCTCGACGCTCAGGCCCGAGTCGTTGATGGCGGCCAGGACCTCTTCACCACGAGCCGATAGCTTCATGCGGGGAACCCCTCCTCAGGACTCCAGCGGATAGCCGTAGCGCTTCAGGGGCTCCGCCAGGAGCTCGTTGACGTAGCCGTGCCACTCCTTCGGGATGATCTGCCGCCACTTGCCCACCGAGCCATCGCCCGTGACGTGCAGCCCGTTGATGCCGTCGATGGTGTAGGCCTGCCACTTCTCGTCGATCCACCCCGCCCCGCCCTCCTGCCGGCAGACCACGGCGACGCGCTCCGAGCGCGCCTTGTTCGCCTCCAACGAGTAGCTCGAGCGGGCACGGGCCTTCTGCTCGTCCGTGAGCTTCATCCCGAAGAACTTCTCGATCTGCCCGAACAGGTAGTCGAAGTTGCCGAAGAAGTCCTCGTACCGCAGCCAGAGCACGTTCTTCCGGTCACCCCACGTCTCGCTGACGCGGTACAAATCACTGAACGAGGAGTTGTCCTCCGCGTGCTCCTTCACCAGGAAGTCGATGCTCGCCTTGGTGACGGGCAGGTTGGCGCGCTTGAAGTAGGTACAGAGGATGTCTCGGAAGTCCCGCACCGTGACCACCACGCGGTCCTCCGGCCGGAACTGGGGACACTTGTGGGTCTTCTTCACGTTGCCCAGGATGGAGTTGAGCACCTGCCAGACGAACGTGGAGCCGCTGCCCGGGAAGCCGAACTGGATGATGAGCGGTTCGGCCCGCGCATCCCCGTGGGGGTCCACTTCCTTCTCGAAGTCTGAGTAGGACTTCACGCTGTCCATGACAGTACCTCCCGATTGCACGAGCAGGGTTTGGCGACAACCCTATGCCATTGCCTGGAGAGGACAGAAGCCCAATCCCTCACGCGAGAGCACCCAACTGGAAGAATGCCGCCAGGACAGAAGGCAGACCTCGCAACCCCTCACGCCCACCCCGAACCTCAGCGGGGGTAGAACTGCTCGATGGTGACCTCCTCCGCCAGGGCATGCAGCGGCGCCCCGAAGGTCGTCACGGTCGTGAACCAGTGCGTGGCGACGCCATCGACCACGAACGTCAGCGGAACCAGGACGCCCGCGGAGCGGCCAGGCATCCTCGCGGGGAGCTCTCGCGCGTCCGGGTACGTGAGCACTCGCGCCAGCACGTTCGCGACCTCGGACCCGGGCCCCCGCAGGCGCGCGTTCTCCTTCAACCGCCCGAGCAGGTAGCCCGCGATGTCCTGCCAGTTCCCAATCGCGGAGCGGACCCGCCCGGGCGCGAAGACCAGGTCCATCAGGTTGGTGCGCCCCAGCGCGTCGCGCCCCAGCCCCATCATCGCCAGCGCCCCCGCGTTCGCATCCAGCACCGTCGACGCCGCGTCCAGCGCCAGCGCCGGGTGCGGCTCGTGCGCGCCGAGAATCAGCGCCGCCGCCTGTCGCAGCTCGCGCATCTCCTCACTGTTCCAATCACTCTCACCGAACTGGGGCGCATACCCCGCCGCGACCAGCAGCGCGTTGCGCTCACGCAAGCCCAGGCCCAAGGCCTCCGCCAATCGCAGGACCATGTCCTGGCTGGGCTCCGTCCGGCCCGACTCGATGAAGGCCAGATGCCGGGGCGACACCTCCGCGTCGAACGACAGCGCCAGCTGGCTCTTGCCCCGCGACGCGCGCCAGTCCTTGAGCAACGCCCCCAGCTCGCTCCGGGGCTTCGGGACACCCTTGCGCGGACGCCGGGTCGACACCTCGACCTCCCGGAGCGCGGTCCGCTTCATCGCGCGCCCACACGCGAGGTGGCCACACACTTCCCTCCCAGGTCATTGCGGGGCAGTCGAGGCAACACCGAGTCTTCGAGGCATCCCATCACCCGAGGATTCCCCATGAACGACCGCCTCGTCTATCGCCTGGATGCCTTCGCCGCCTTCAGCATGGGCGTCACCTTGCTGTTCGTCGCCACCCCGCTCACCACGCTCGCGGGATGGACGCTGCCGCCGTCCTTCCTCTTCGGCCTGGGCGTGTTCCTGGTGCCATGGGCCGGCATCAACGTCTGGGCCTCCACCCAATCGCCCGTCGCCACGAGCATGCTCCTGGTGCACCTGCTGGTGGACGGCACCTGGGTCCTGGGGAGCGTGGCCCTCATGCTCGTCCACTCCGCCACCTTGTCGACCCTGGGCTTCGTGATGCTCGCGAGCCAGGCCGTGAGCGTGCTCGGCGTCTTCTCCCTCAAGCTCGCCCCCTCCCTGCGCCTTCGCCTCGCGCGGTGAGCCGGACGGCCGGCCCCGAGTGCTCGCCATCTCACGAGGGCCACCAGGGAACCAGGTGGCCCCTTGTTTCACTCGGCGACCGGGTTCCCGCTTGCATCTGGATGTTATGTAGTCCAAAGACTGAAGGATGGCATGGGACCCCCGCGTATTGAAGCCCGAGCCGAATGGCCGGGATCCTGGTGATGTGCTGGATGAGCTGCGCAGGCAGCTCAAACGAGGCTTGGGCCGCCGGCTGCTCTTCGGTGGCGTCGGCCTGGCCCTGCTGGTGGGCCTGTTCACCAGCTACGCGCAGGTAGAGCCCGACGAGGTCGGCGTCATCCTGCGGCTCGGGCGTTTCGTGGACACGGTGGAGCCGGGTCCGCACTTCCGGCTGCCGTACGGCATCGACCGCATCGTCAAGGTGCCGGTGCAGCGCCAGCTCAAGGCGGAGTTCGGCTTCCGCACCGAGTCCGTGGGCGCGCGCAACACGTCCTACGCCGCCAGCGGCTCCGACATGAAGCGCGAGTCCCTGATGCTCACCGGCGACCTCAACGTCGCCGTGGTCGAGTGGATCGTCCAGTACAAGATCAAGGACCCGTACAAGTACCTCTTCAAGGTGAAGAACGTGGAGGGGATGCTGCGAGACATCTCCGAGGCGTCGATGCGCGCCGTCGTGGGTGACCACTCCGTCAACGAGGTCCTCACCACCGGCCGCCAGACGGTGGCCACCCAGTCCAAGCTGCTCCTCCAGGACCTGGCGGACCGCTACGAGACGGGCGTGGACATCCAGCAGGTGGTCCTCCAGGACGTCAACCCGCCCGACCCCGTGAAGCCATCCTTCAACGAGGTCAACCAGGCCATCCAGGAGAAGGAGCGCGCCATCAACGAGGCCTTCGCCGAGCTCAACCGCGCCATCCCGCGCGCCAAGGGCGAGGCCGAGGAGGCGCTGCGCTCCGCGGAGGGCTACGCCATCGAGCGCGTCAACCGCGCCAAGGGCGAGGCCGAGCGCTTCACCCGCGTCTACGAGGAGTACCGCAAGGCGCCCGAGGTCACCCGCCGCCGCATGTACCTGGAGACCGTGAGCCAGGTGCTCACCAGCACCGGCCAGAAGGTCGTCATGGACGAGAACCTCAAGGGCCTCACGCCCATGTTGCGCATGGACGGCCCGGACTCCGCGGCCGCCGGCGCGGCGCACACGACGGAGGCCCAGCGATGAGCCGCGTGGCAACGATTGTCCTCGGCGTCGCGGTGCTCGCCATCGTGCTGGGCTTCTCCAGCACGTACACCCTGAGCGAGCACGAGCAGGCCGTCATCACCCGCTTCGGCCAGCCCCGCGGCCAGTCCATCACCGAGCCGGGCCTGCACTTCAAGCAGCCCTTCGTCGACACGGTGAACCGCTTCGACAAGCGCTGGCTCGACTGGCGCGGCGACCCGAACCAGATTCCCACCAAGGACAAGAAGTACATCTGGGTGGACACCTTCGGCCGCTGGCGCATCGTCGACCCGCTGCGCTTCTTCCAGCGCCTGCGCGACGAGCGCAACGCGCAGTCCCGGCTGGACGACATCATCGACGGCGAGACACGCAACACCATCGCGTCCTTCGCGCTGATTGAGGCGGTGCGCTCCACCAACCGCCCGTTCGAGGACGACGAGTACACCACCGAGGAGGAGCGCGGCGAGTCGCAGGAGCAGGTGGCCCAGGGCCGCGACAAGCTCACCCGGCAGATCCGCCTGCGCGCGGCGGAGATCGTGAAGGAGTTCGGCGTGGAGCTGGTCGACGTGCAGATTCGTCGCATCAACTACGTCGACGAGGTCCAGGTGAAGGTCTTCGAGCGCATGATTTCCGAGCGGCGGCGCACCGCGGAGCGCTCACGCTCGGAGGGCATGGGCCGCGCCGCGGAGATTCGCGGCCAGCGCGAGCGCGACCTGAAGGAGATCCGCTCCGAGGCCTACCGCAAGGCGCAGGAGATCACCGGCAAGGCCGACGCCGAGGCGACGCGCATCTACGCCGACGCCTTCGGTCGCGACGCGGAGTTCTACCAGTTCATGCGCACGCTGGAGGCCTACCCCCAGGTGATGGACCGCTCCACCTCGCTCTTCCTCGGGAGCGACTCGGAGTTCTATCGCTACCTGCGCAGCTCCAAGAAGTAGCCGGACCCACTTCGCGAAAACACTCGGGCCGGACTCCATGCACGTGACATGGAGCCCGGCCCGTTCATTTCCGGTGACGACGTCCGCGCGTCAGTGCACGCGGCCCGGGGGCAGGTTCGAGCGCGGCGGGAAGCCCGGCACCGCGTCCGACTTCGGCGCCGACGAGCCACTCAGCGAGCGAGGCGCGAGCAGCCCCTCCCCCACCGAGCCCAGGCTCGGCGCCAGCGCCTGCGGAGCGCCGCACACCAGCGTCTCCAAATCGTCATCCCGTCGTCCCAGGTCGTTGAAGACGCGGGGCGTGCCCGTGAGCGGGTCCGGCACGGGCTGCGCGCTGACGAGGAAGGGCGACAGGAACGAAGGTGCTCCCGCGGAGCGCGGGAAGACGTGGAGGAACGGCGTCTGCGTCTCACCCGCGTGGCAGCCATTGCAGGTGTTGAGCGAGAAGCGATGCCGGACCTCCGGGTCCGCACCGGGGATGGACCACGTCAGGCCGAAGGGCGTCAGGGCCGAGCCGGCGACGAAGGCCTGTCCCTGGTACAGCGAGGGCACCTCGTGCGTGCCGGCCAGGATGGCCGCGGCGTTCTCCTGCACGAAGCTCGCGAGCCGGGGCGAGTTGTTGAGGCTCAGCTCCGGCGTGAGGGCCACGGGGGACGGGACGAGCCCGTTCGGACCGAAGTGGAACTCGCGCAGCTCCCACAGCGGGTTCAGCGCGTTCTCGTTGGTGCGCACCTGGTGGATGGCGCTGCCCATGAAGCGGCCCTGCGCGACGAAGGGCTCGGTGAAGCGGTCGGTGAGGGCCTGGAGCTTCGCGTTGTAGAGAGGGCTGCCGAGCGGCAGCGAGCCCAGCTCGTGCCAGTCCCGCGCCCAGCGCTGGATGTCCTCCGGGCCGTCGCCGGGCAGCATGTACTCGAGGATGACGGTGAAGGGCAGGTCGAGCCCCGCGGGCGTGGTGACCCCGAAGACGAAGCGCCCCTCGCCCGAGTGCGTGCCCTCGCTGCGCAGGTCGATGCGGTTGACGATGGCGAGCAGCCGGAAGGGCGCGGTGTTGAAGTCGAGCGGCGCGGACGGGCCGCCGCTGCGCGTCTCCCAGGGCGTGAGCACATCGGGGAGCATGCTCGGGCGCCCGGCGACGGGCAGGCCCGCGATGACCTGGTTCGTCTCCCATGTCTTGAGCCAGGTGCGAATCATCTCGGACGGATTCTGGCCGCCGTTCATGCGCCGCATCAGCGTGCCGAACGTCCAGGCGCCGCCGTTGACGGTCCGCACCGGGTCCTCCACCACGGGCAGGGCCGTAATGAGCAGCTCGTTCTCCGGCGACACCTGACACACGCCGGGCGCGCAGGCCGTGCTGGACTCGCAGCCGTTGAGGGGGCTGCCATCGCAGTCGAAGGTGCCCACCGCGCAGGCGAGGCCGCAGGTGCCCGCGCCGCAGACCCCGCTGGCGGAAGGCGCGCCGGCGCACACGGTGCCGCACGCGCCGCAGTTCGCCGCGTCCTCCATCACCGAGGTCTCACAGCCGTTGACCGGGTCACCGTCGCAGTCGCGGAAACCCGCGAAGCAGGTCTCCTCGACGGCCACGCACGGCGACAGGTTGCCCGCCATGTCCCGGAGGCGAAGGGACATCGGGACGCCGACCTGGCTCGCGACCAGGGGCACCAGCGCGCTGCCGCCGCTGTCCACCGCGACATCGGTGCTCGTCGGGTTGGCGCAGTCATTCCCCCAGAAGAGGAAGAGGCGCGAGCGGGGCTCGGCCTGGACGCGCATGCCGGCGACGATGGAGCCCTGGGACAGGGGCACCAGCCCCGTCGTGAAGGTCGGCGCGGCCGGCGCGACGGAGTCATGCGTGTACGCCACGGACGTGCAGCCCGACAGGTTCCCCGCGGCGTCCACGGCGCGCACGGAGAAGGTCGTCACCGTGTTCGCGAACACCGCCCGGTTGGTGCTGAAGACGCCGGTGGTGGCGTGCGCCGTGGCGGTGGTCGGCACGGACCCCGAGCAGTTGGCGCTCCGGAAGACGAGCACGACCGCGCCGGCCTCGGTGCGGCCCTCGAGCTGCGGGTTCAGCTCGGAGCCCGTGTCGCTGGGGACGAAGGCGAGCTGGAAGGGGGTGACGGGTGCGACGTTGTCGTGCGTGTAGCTGACGGCGGCGGAGCACGCGGAGACATTGCCCACCAGGTCCTCGGCCTTCGCGGAGAAGGTCGTGGTGGTGTTGGTCGCCACGGTGAGCGCGCGGGAGAAGGCGCCCGAGCCCGTGGCCGTGAGCGTCGCGATGGGCGAGCCCGCGCAGGTGCCGCCGGAGAAGAGGCGCACGGTGGCGTTCCCCTCGGTGACGCCGTTGAGGGTGATGGCCGTCTGGTTGCCGGGCGACGGCGGGGTGAAGGCGGAGAACGAGGGGACGATGGGCGGCGTGGTGTCGCGCTCGCAGCCGAGCAACTCCACGCGCGCGAGGGCGACGGTCTCCACGCCGGCGCGCGGGTCATTGTCATCCGTGATGTCGAGCTTGAAGCGGTTGAAGGCCCTGGGGAGGCTGAGCGGGTACTCGCGCCGCTCCGCGCTCGCCCAGTTGAACTCGTCCACGCGCCTGTCGACGACCACCCAGGCGGTGCCGTTCCAGGCCTGGAGGGTCCAGCTCTTCGGAGCGCGGGTGGCTGCCTCGCCGTTGGGGAACTTGAGGGCGTAGCGGGTGAGCATGCGCGAGGCGCCAGGCCACTCGTAGGAGAGCCAGGAGGGCGTCGCCTTGGAGGAGAGCCACATGGACGCGGAGGTGTCGACGTTGTCGAAGGCCTTCCACGGCTCATTGCCCGCCTGGAGGAAGCCGGAGCCCGTGACGGTGCCCGAGGGCGCGGTGGCGCTCGTCATGGCGGGCACCTGGTTGACGATGGTGGCACAGGCGCAGTTGTAGAAGGACAGCCGGCCGATGGAGAGGACATCCACGCCCGTGCCGGCGGTGTTGTCCTCGGTCACCATCAGACGGTACTTGCTGTAGGCGCCGGGGGTGGTGATGGAGAACTCACGCTCCTCGGCGCCGCCCCAGTTCGTCTGCTGCGTGCGGGTGTCCAGCGTGTTCCACGCGCTGCCGGACCACCCCTGGAGCGTCCAGTCGCGCGGCGCGCGGTTGTTGAGTGAGCCATTGGAGAACTTGATGGCGTAGTGGGAGAGCGTGCGCGCGCCGTCGAAGAACTCGTAGGTGAGCCAGGCGGTGGATTGGCCGCTCGCGGTGAGCCACATGGTGCTGTCGCTGCCGTCGACCGCGTGCCAGGCGGGGTTGGACGCGTTGAACTCGCTGGAGGCGATGACGAGGCCGCTGACGGGGTTGTCGCGGGCCGACATCACGGGGATGAGGCTGCCGCCGCAGGTGAGCCCTTGCGAGACGGTGCCCAGGGGCTCGGGGTCGATGACAGGCGGGGCGTCCTGACACCCGGGCACGAAGGCCAGGGTGAGGGCGCTCGCCAGGAAGAGGCTGTTGAAGGACATCGGGCGATGCATGCACACGCTCCTCGCTACGGGCCGCCGGTGACGCCGGTGGCGCTGGAGGAGCGTGTCGTACCGGGCGCCGACGAACCCGATGCGGGGGATGTGGCGAAACCGCCCGGGCGCGTGACGAACGCTCCGCCCGGAGGGACAAACGCTCACGGAGGAAGCGTGACGGACGCGCGAACCGCGAAGTGGTCAGAGCCACCACCGTGCAGCACCTTGGCGTCCGATAACGAGAGCTGTCGTCCCAGGATGTGGTCTATCTCCACGAAGCTGGGGACCACGGACGCCGCGCCCGGCCAGGTGTCTCCACACAGCGCGTCCGGCCCATCACAGGCATGCGTGAAGCCCGCGGCGGCGAAGGTCGTCATCGCCTCCTGCGTGCGCGACTCGTTCATGTCTCCGAACAGGAGCACCGGGCCGCGCTCCTTGGCGTAGCGCTTCACCAGGGCCTCCGCCTGGTGCTTGCGGAGCGTGGCGTTCTTCCTCAGCGTCTCGAGGAGGCTGTCTTCCGGGCGATGCGAGGCCCCTGGCGGCATCAGGTGGAGACAGGCGACCTTCAGCGCCCGCCCACCGACGACCACGTCCGCTTCGAGCCCGGGCATGCGGTGTGGCTTCTGGGCAAAGCGCTCCACCCGCCGCAGCGGGTGTCGGCTGGCGAGCCCCACGCCCCAGGCCCCCTTGCGAGGCATGAGCTCGAGGTGGGGATAGTCCTTCCCCAAGCGCTTGCGGAAGGCGGCCGCGAACCCAGGCGTCAGCTCGCGCAGGCAGAGGACCTCCGGTGCCTCCTTCTCGATGACCTCCAGGGACTTGTCGATGTCCTCCGCCGGCGAGGAGTAGAGGACGTTGTATGCCATCACCCGCACCGTCGCGGGCGGCGACGGAGCGGCACCGAGGACAGCGCAGACGAGCGACACGACGTGGCTGGAGGGACTCATCCCCTCCCACCCAAGCAAACCCCAAGCCCATGGCGCCCCCCCGTGAAGCCGTGGCTGCCCGGACTCGGCGTGGCCGCGCGGCCACAGGCTCTCGAGTGGCGTCGACGCGCGCCGACACACCGCCTGGACGCCAACCTGGTAGCCTGGTCATCCCCGCCCCGGAGCCTCCCACGGCGGTGGGTGCCCATGTCCCCGGACTCCGACTGGCCCATCCGCGTCGCCGCCATCAACGCCCTGCAGGAGCGGGTGCGTCGCCATGGGGACGTGCTGCCCTGGGAGGTCATCGACGCGGGCTTCACCTACCAGGGCGAGACGCTCCACTTCGCCAACCGGGCCCGCGGCATCTTCTGGCCCCGGCAGATGCGAGAGACGGCGCTCTCCATCAAGACCACCGTGCCACGCCATGGGCGCGAGGCGCGCTACGACGACCTCCCCTCGGACGAGGGCTTCGACTATCGGTTCCAGGGGGAGGACGTCGACGGACGCGACAACCGCAGGCTCGTGCGCGCCATGGAGCTGGACGCGCCGCTCATCTATTTCTACGGAATCGAGCCCGGCCTCTACGCGCCCATCTGGCCCGTCTACATCTCCGGCGTGGACCTGGCCACGAAGTCCTTCACCGTCGCGTCCGGCCTGCCGGAAGCGCAGGTGCGAGCACCGGGGAGCTACGTGGCGGACTCGAAGCTGCTCGGCCTGGAGCGCCGCTACACCACGGTGCAGGTGAAGAAGCGCCTGCACCAGGTCGCCTTCCGACAGCACGTGCTGCGCGCCTATGAGCAGCGCTGCGCCATCTGCCGCTTCCCGCGTCGGGAGCTGCTGGACGCAGCCCACATCCTCCCGGACCGGGACGTGCGTGGCCGACCCGAGGTGCCCAACGGCCTTTCGCTGTGCAAGCTGCACCACGGTGCCTTCGACACGGACCTGCTGGGCATCCGCCCCGATGGCGTCATCGAAATCGCCCGGCGACTGATGGCCGAGCAGGACGGCCCCACGCTGGAGCACGGGCTCAAGGGCTTCGCGGGCAAGCCGCTGGGAGTCCTGCCCCTGCTCCCCGCCCAGCGCCCCCGTCCCGATTATCTGGAAGAGCGCTACGAGCGCTTCCGCCTCACGCGCGACGCCTGAAACAGAGGCATCCTCGAGGACTGGCGCAAGGGTCCACCGCGACCACGCCTCTCTCTGACTATCCTCATTAAATAAGAAGTCCCAGCCCTCGTCTCGACGCCGCTTCAATCTCACACGAGGGTCGAATGTCACATCCGTCGTCATCACGGTTGCGCGGTGTATTGGGTATCACGCTGGGACTCCTGCTGTCCGTGGGGTGTGGTCAGCAGGAGGCGGGCGTCGACAATCCGGCTGAAGGCAGACATGAAGCCGCCATCTCCCGCACGCGGCCCCGGGTCAAGCTCGCCGCGAATCGCCGCCACTCGCTCGCCATCCGCTCGGATGGAACGGTGTGGGCCGCCGGGCAGAACCTCCGAGGCCAGCTCGGCCAGCCCGGCACGGCCAGCACCGCCACGCCGGTCCAGGTCCCCGGCCTGACGTCCATCACCTCCGTGGCCACGGGCGACTACCACTCCGTGGCGCTCCGCTCGGGCGGCACCGTCTGGACCTGGGGCGATGGCACCCATGGACAGCTGGGCACCCCTGACTTTCCCTACGGCCCCGTCGGCTTTCGCCCCACGCCCGTCCAGGTCCCGAACCTGACAGGCGTCGTGGCGGTGGCCGCCGGAGACATGCACACCCTCGCGGTGAAGGGCGATGGCACGGTGTGGGCCTGGGGCTACAACGGTGAAGGCCAGCTCGGCGACGGAGGAGTCGACAGCACCCGCTACGCCCCCGCGCCCGTCCCCGGGCTGACGAACGTCGTCGCCGTGTTCGCCCGGTACATGACCTCCTGTGCCATCCGCTCGGACAGCACGCTCTGGTGCTGGGGGAGCAACCAGTTCGGGATGATGGGCATCGGCAGCACCCAGGGCAACAGCATGGTCCCCGTGCAGGTGCCCGGCCTGACGAACGTCGTGGCCGTGAGCATCGGCCCCAGGCACACGCTGGCCGCGAAGTCGGACGGCACCGTGTGGAGCTGGGGGATGCAGGACCCGACGACCTATACGTTCCACCTCTCCCCCGTCCAGGTGGCCGGGCTCACGGGTGTCACCGACGTCTCGGCGGGCCTCGACACCTCCTTCGCCCTCAAGTCCAACGGCACGGTGTGGAGCTGGGGCGAGAACACCCAGGGCCAGCTCGGAGACGGCACCAAGCAGCGCCGCGCCACCCCGGTCCAGGTGTCGGGGCTGACGGGCGTCTCGGTGGTCGCCGGAGGCGAGACGCATGCCCTGGCGCTGCGCAGCGATGGCACCCTCTGGACCTGGGGAACCAGCCATGAGGGCGAGCGCGGTGACGGCGCCGTCACCTTGTATCCGCTCCCCGGACTCATCCCGCTCACCGAGCCCGCCCTCGCCGTCGCGGCCGGCGCCGCGCACTCCCTGCTGCTGAGCGCCCAGGGCACCGTCTGGTCCTGGGGCTCCAATGAGGCGGGGCAGCTGGGCGATGGGACCACCTCGCGCCGCGTCCTCCCAGCGCCTGTCGCGGGACTCCAGAACGTCATCGCCATCGCGGCGGCGGGCCGGACGTCCCTGGCCCTGCGCGACGACAACACGGTCTGGGCCTGGGGCGGCGGCACGCTGACGCCCACGCAGGTGCCGGGACTCCAGAACATCATCGCCATCTCGACCAGCGCCACCCACCGCCTCGCCCTGCGCGACGACTCGACAATCTTTGCCTGGGGCGACAACACCCACGGCGCCCTGGGGGATGGAACGCTCGTCTCCCGGACCACGCCCGTCCAGGTCTCCAACCTGAGCGACGTGATGAAGGTCGTCGCGGGACCTCACACGTCCTACGCCATCCGCTACGACGGGTCCGCCTGGGCCTGGGGACGCAATGATTATGGCCAGCTCGCCGACACCACGACCACCCAGCGGCTCACACCCGTCCTGATTCCGGGGCTGAGCAATGTCCTCGCCATCGGCGGCGGCACCCACCACGGCATGGCGCTGCTGGCGGATGGGAGCGGGATGAGCTGGGGCCATGGCGCCTCCCGTGCCGGCATGGGACTGGGCAGCCCCAGCAACTACAGCCCGCGTCCCATGGTCATCCCGGGGATGCTCGAGGTGGTCACCAGCGAGGACGCGTCCGCGGCCATCACCCTCAGCGGCGAGCTGTGGACGGGCGGAAACACGCCCTGGGGTCAGGCCGGCAACGGCGCCTGGAGTGGCGGCGCGGCCCCCGTCCAGGTGTCCGGCATCACCAGCGGCGCGACGTCTCTCGCGGTGGGCGGCGAGCACATGCTGGTCGTCCAGCCGGATGGCACCGTCTGGTCCTGGGGCAGCAACTCCGACGGGCAGCTCGGCCGAGGCCAGCCGCTCGACGCCCTCATCCCCATCCCGTCCTTGCTGGACTGACGACGCGCCTCTTGCAACCGGATGACCGCAGGGTTGCGGGGGCAAGAATTCATGGAATAGCCTGCAAAAGCCAGCAATCCCCCGCTGGCCCCCACAGAGCACTCCAGGAGTCTCCCATGCGAATCACCTCGTCGCTCATCGCGGCCGTCGCCGCCCTGACGCTCTCCATCACCGGCTGTGGTGGTGGCGCGCCGAGCGAGCCCGAGCAGGCGCCCGAGGCCATCTCCAGCGAGGCGCCTTCTTCCGAGGGTGAAGTCTCGGCGATGGCCATCTGCCCGCAGAAGTGGACGTGCAACTCCACGAGCAACTACTACGGCACGCTGGAGACCTGCACCGCCGCGTGTGGCACCAACATCTGTTATCGCGACTTCGACTGCCGGGGCGCCTGCTTCTGTCCCTGAGTCGTCTCGCGTGACGTGAAGCACGGGGCGGGAAGCCCCTCCGCCCCGTGTCTCACCGACGCGTCACCGCGAGCCCTGCTGCGTCCCTTCCGCGGCCGCGGGCACCGGCTTCGGCGCACCCTGGGGCCGCGTGTCCGGCGAGGTGGAGGCCCCGCCCTCGGGGCGCAGCGCGTTCTGTCCCAGGCGCGAGAAGTTGATGGAGTTGCCCAGGATGCGCACCGCCTCCTGGTCCGCGTGGAAGCCCATCGAGTTCTCCGCCTCCACGAAGTCCAGGTAGAACTGGGCGCGCTTCTGGTAGTCCCGCGCCTTGGCCAGCGCCTCGTCGGACACGCCCGCCTTCTGGGCGTTCTGCAGGTCGTGGATGAGGTCCACCAGCGCGTCCATGGCGATGTTTCGCGTCTCGAAGGTGCGCGTCTGGATGGCCTCCGCGCGGCTGAGCAACTCCGCCTCGCTCCACTTGTGACACGTCTGGCAGGCCCGGTTGATGTTGAGCAGCGGGCTGCGCACGTGGTGGTCGCTGACCTTCATGGCGCCCTCGCGCTGATAGGGCATGTGGCAGTCCGCGCAGGCCACGCCGCTCCTGGCGTGGATGCCCTGGTTGTACATCTCGAACTCGGGGTGCTGCGCCTTGAGGACCTTCGCGCCCGTGAGCTTGTGCGTCCAGTCGGTGTGCCCGTCCTCGTCGTAGTAGGCCATGATCTGCTCGATGTGGATGCCCTTGGCCCACGGGTACGTCAGGCGCTTCTGCTTGCCCTTGAAGTAGTACTCGACGTGGCACTGCCCGCAGACGTACGTGCGCATCTCCTGGCGGGTGGCGTGCTCGTTCACCTTGAAGTCGGGCACGCCCTGGCTGGCCTTGAGCGCGGCGATGCCCTCGATGAAGCCGGGGCGCGTGACGCGCAGCTGCATCGTCGTGGGGTCATGGCAGTCGATGCAGGACACCGGGTGGTCCACGAGCTTCCGGGCCTCGGCGAAGGGCAGCTGGTTCATCTTCTCGAAGCCCTTGATGAGGTCCCCGTCGCCCAGCTTCTTGTAGGGCACGTACACGCTGCCGTGGCAGTGGATGCAGGTGCCCGGCTGCGCCGTCACGTGCTGCCGCTCGGTGAAGACCTGGTCCTCGAGCATGTGCGCGTGTCCTCGCTCCTCGCGGAAGTCGGTGGCGAAGGCGTAACCGCTCCACATCGTGACGAGGCGCGGGTCCTCCTCCAGCCGGCTCTGCGCCACCACCGAGCGCGGGTCCGCCTTCGTGGGCGTGCGCGCCACCGCCTCGCTGCCGCCGTAGCGGGTGCGCTGCTGGTCCACGGTGCGCTTGTAGCTGTCGTACTGGAGCGGGAAGTTCTTCCCCCACACGGCGGGGTCGGTGATGGTGTCGTCCAGCTCCACCACCCGGTAGAACGGATTTCGCGCCTCCTGCTTGCGCTCCATGATGTTGACCAGGAGCGCGGTGACGCCCGCCGAGGCCAGCGCGGCCGCCACGGCCACCGCCACCACCAGCCGGACGCCGCTCAACCAGCGCCGCTTCCCAGGAGCCTTCTGGGGCTCGGTCATCGTGCAATCTCCTGACGGATGAGCTCGGGGTTGCCCGAGCCTTCGGGGTGGCCCACCGAGTTGTGACAGGTGAGGCACTGGAGCTGCTCACCAGGGGCCACCTGCGCGTGGCCCGCGGGGGGCGTCTCGATGGCCTCGACAATCGAGGCGTGGCACTTGCGGCACGCGCTCTCCGTCACCACCCGGTTGCCCGGACGCAGCCGGATGGGGTCCGGGAAGGTGCCGGTGGTGAAGTAGTACGAGTGCCAGAAGCCGTTGCTCGCCTTCGTGTAGTACTTGGGAATCAAGCCCGCCGGCGTGTGACAGTCGTTGCAGGTGGCCACCGCGTGGTGGCTGCTCTTGCGCCAGCCGTCGTACTGCTCATTCATGATGTGGCAGTTGGCGCACGCGGCCGGGTCGTCCCGCAGATACGACGCGCCCTTCGCGTAGACGAAGGTGAAGCCTCCCAGCCCCACCGCGACGCCGAGCGCGATGCCGAGACTCACGGCCAGGACAGTGCGGGGCGCGCAGAGCACGCCGCGCAACCTAGCAATGCCCATGCGATGCGGAAGTAGAACTTGAACAAGACTTGGACAAAAACCCCGGCCCGGCTGACGGCCACACCCGAGGCGAAAGGAATGCGCGCTCACCGAAAAGGCGCGCAAATCCTGCGCGGCGAAGACGGTGCGACGAGGCCCTCGGGCCCGTCTGGGTTCAGCGCCGAGCCCTCGCGCGAGCTTCCGCTCCCGCCGCAAAGATGTCATCGGATTGCGAAAACCCCCGTCGAGGTGCGACAGGGGCGCGCCGCTCGTGCCTGGAGTTCAACATCCGCGGCGCACCACACCCGAAGATTGCTTGAGCCCGCACCTGGATACCGTGAAAAGGCGGAAAACAAGGAGCGTGGCAATGACTCGTCGTCCGCCGCCCGTCGCAGCAAGCCGCATCATCCTCGCCGCATGTCTCACCACCCTCGCCGCCTGTGAAGCCACGCCAGAGCCAGGCGGCGAGGAGCTCGGGTCTCAGTCCGCCGCGGTGACGGCGGGCACGCGGCTCATCAGCGCGCAGTCCGGCCGCTGCCTGGACGTGTCGCAGAACAGCCAGACGTCGGGCCAGGGCCTCAACATCTACGACTGCCACGGGCAGGGGAACCAGCGGTTCCTCTTCACGCCCGAGGGCGAGCTGCGCGTGTTCGACGGCGCCTGGTGCGTGCAGCCAGCCACCGCCACCGCCGGAGCGCGCGCGGTCATCAGCGCCTGCACGGGCGCGGCCGCCCAGCGCTGGGTGCGCAACGCCAACGGCACGGTGGTCCACACCGCGTCCTCGCTGTGCCTGGACGTGTCCGGCGGGGCCACCGCGAACAGCTCGCCGGTCATCGTCTGGGATTGCAACGGTCAGACGAACCAGCAGTGGAACCTGCCGGCGGACACCCAGCCGCCCACCGTGCCCACGGGGCTGGTGGTGACGAACCTGACGTGCAACACGGCCACGCTGTCGTGGGCCGAGTCCACGGACAACCAGGGCGTCGCCTTCTACGACGTCTACCACGACGGTCAGCTCATGAAGTCCGTCTCCGGCGCCGTCCTCTCCACCGGGCTGACGGTGGTCCCCGGCGCCACGTGGGGCCTGTATGTGAATGCGCGCGACGCCGCGGGCAACGTGTCGCAGGGCAGCGCCACGCTGAGCATCACCCCGCCGCCGTGCCAGGTGGACACCCAGGCCCCGAGCATCCCCACGGGCCTCACCGCCACCGCCACGGGCACCAGCGTCACGCTCAACTGGACGGCGTCCACGGACAACGTGGGCGTGAGCGCGTATGTCGTGTTCCGGGGCGGCGTGCAGGTGGCCACGGTGCCCGGCGCCCCGCCCGCGACGACCTTCGTCGACAGCGGCCTGTCCGCGAACACCGCCTATGTCTACAGCGTGCTCGCCCGGGACGCGCAGGGCAACGCGTCCGCACAGAGCACCACGGCGAGCGTGACGACGGGCCAGGCCTGCACCAACCCCGTCTGCTCCGTCACCCAGGTGGCCACGGACACGGACATCCCGTGGGGCCTGGTCAGCCTGCCGGACGGCGCGGTGCTCTACGGACGCCGGGACGCGCAGGACATCATCCGGCTGGACCCGGTGACGGGACAGAAGACGTCGGTGGGGACGGTGCCCAACGTGCAGAGCACCGACGGTGAGGGCGGGCTGATGGGCATCGTGCTCTCGCCCACCTTCGCCACGGACCGCTGGCTGTACGTCATGCACACCTCGCCCACGGACAACCGCATCGTCCGGCTGCGGTACGAGAACGGGGCGCTGAACACGGCGTCGCTCCAGGTGCTGCTGCAGGGCATCGGCCGCAACAAGTTCCACAACGGCGGGCGGCTGCGCTTCGGACCGGACGGCAAGCTCTACGCGGCCACGGGTGACGCGCAGAACGCGGCCTACGCGCAGGACCTCAACAACCTGGCGGGCAAGGTGCTGCGGCTCAACGCGGACGGCACCGTCCCGTCCGACAACCCCTTCGGCAACTACGTGTGGAGCTACGGCCACCGCAACCCCCAGGGGCTGGCGTTCGACTCGCAGGGGCGGCTGTGGGAGCAGGAGTTCGGCAACTCGGTGATGGACGAGACGAACCTCATCCAGCGCGGCGGCAACTACGGCTGGCCCAACTGCGAGGGCACCGTGTCCCAGGGGGGCTCGGGCTGCGCGACGCCCGGCTACATCGCGCCGAAGCAGACCTACACCACCGCGGCGGGCTCGTGCTCGGGCATCGCCGTGGTGCGCGACGTCCTCTACGTGGCCTGCGCCCGGGGCACCCGCCTCTACCGAGAGGTCATCAGCGGCACGGAGCTGACGAACGTGCAGCAGTTCTTCGTCGGCACCTACGGCCGGCTGCGCACCGTGGAGCCCACGCTGGACGGAAACCTCTGGCTGACCACCACCAACCAGGGTGACAAGGACAGCATCCCGAACAACAGCAACGAGCGCATCTTCCGCGTCGTGCTGGGACAGTAGGCGCGTCTCCCCCTGTCCCCGGCATCCACCGTGCCGGGGACAGGGCGGGAGGACACCCGACCTTTGCGACTTCCGCCGCGCCGGTGCGTTTGCAACACGGTGACGATTCGCCACCTCCCCTGCTGAAAGGTCCCCCTCATGCGCTGGCATCCCCCGAGCCTCCTCGCCGCGGTCCTCTCGCTGGTCGCCCTCCCCGCCTGGGCGCAGACGACGAACGTCGCGCTCAACAAGCCCTCGACGGCGTCCTCCATCCACCCCAACGGGTATCCGACGCAGTTCGCGAACGCGAAGGCCTTCAACGGCATCCTGAACACGGAGGACCGGTGGGCCGGAGCCTCGGTGCCCTCGGCGACGACGCCCGAGTGGATTGAGGTGGACCTGCAGGCCGTCCACCGCATCGAGGGCATCACGCTGTACTCGGGCCGCGACAACACCGTGGGCCAGCAGATGCTCGACTTCGACTTCCACCACCGGCTGGCGACCACGGCCGGCTTCGAGCCCGTGCCCGGTGGCGCGGTCATCAACAACACGCAGCCCACGTGGACGCTCGCCTTGGCGCAGCCGCTGGAGACGCGCTACGTGCGCCTGTCGTGCAAGCGCGCGTCGAGCGACGGCCTGTGCCGGGTGCGGGAGCTGGAGCTGCGCGGCGCGCGACTGGCCAACCAGCCCCCCACGGCCTTCGCGGGGAACGACACGGCCATCGTGCAGCCGGCCAGCTCGGTCCAACTCCAGGGCACGGCGAGCGACACGGACGGCACCATCGCCACCTACCAGTGGCAGCAGGCCTTCGGCCCGACGCCGGCCACGCTGACGGGGGCGACGACGCGGACGGTGACGGCGAGCAACCTGACGCCGGGCTCGTACATCTTCCGGTTCACCGCCACGGACAACGGCGGGGCCGCGGTGTCGGACACGGTGAGCGTCAAGGTGCACGCGGGCACGCAGGCCGCGGACGCGCGCGCGGGGAAGATTCACGTGTGGTCGCGCGGCGGGACGTATGACACGGCGGTGTTCCTGCCCATCGAGTACGGCGCGGACCCGCTGAAGAAGTACCCGCTGGTCCTGTCGCTGCATGGCCGGGGCGGCACGACGCTCAGCTCGGACCACACGACGGTGCTCTCGAATCCGGAGGGGTTCATCCGGCAGCTCATCCCGGGCAAGGCGATTGTCACCACGTACCCGGCGGTGGTCATCGCGCCGCACGCGCCGCGCATCGGCGCGACGCCGCCGTATGACACGTACTGGAACGTGGACCTCACGCACGCGTTGGTGCTCGAGGCCATCACCCGCTTCAACATCGACCCGGACCGCGTGACGATGACGGGCCTGTCCTTCGGCGGCGCGGGGGTGAATGACCAGCTGCTCAAGTACCGGAGCACCTATGCGGGCGGGATGCCGCTGGCGTACACGTCGCCCGTGGCCAACCCGCTGTGCAGCATCGCGGACTTCCCGCTGTGGGCCGCGGGCAACTCGGGCGACGGGACGTTCAACGCGTGGAAGTGGACCAACCCCACCGACGGCGTGCTGACGCAGCTGCGCCAGTGCCCCAACTACACCGGGGAGATTCAGGTCACGGTGACGCCGGGCACCACCCACAGCGGCTGGGATGAGTTCTGGAGCCGCCCGGATGCCCAGACGTGGCTGGTGAGCCAGGTGCGCTGACGGCCCGGGCCCGTGCGTCCACATGGACCCACGGGCCCGTCACGGCTGGAACCGCGCTGCGCAGGCGCGCCCGACTACAGCCGGACGACACCGGTCTTGCTCAGCAGGTCGAACAGCTTCTCCCGGTCCAGCGTCCTGCCCTTGAAGGCCTTCGGGACGAACACCTTCTTGAGCGCCGCGTCCGAGGCGTCGAACCCACCATTCGCGTAGTGGTGCTCCGCCTTCACCTTCGCCTGCACGTCGTGGTCATCCGCGATGACCACCTCGGCCTTCACCACGCCGCCGACCCGCAGCGAGGCGTCGTTGCCGTGGCCCCAGACGACCTGGGCCTCCACGTCCTTGCCGACGATGACCTCGCCGTCCGTGTCCAACCCGCTGACGCGCAGCGTGCCTCCCACCGCGAGCAGTCCCTCCAGGCCCGCGTTGCGCAGCACCCCGTTCACCGTCAGGTCCCCCGTCACCAGCAGGGGCGCGTCCAGGTGCACGTCGCCCTTCACCACCAGGTTCCCCCGGACGAAGCGCGGCGCCTGGGTGAAGACAGGCGTCTTCTCCTCGGCGGGGAGCACGTCCCGCGCGAGCTCCACCAGGGCCATGACCGTCCAGGGGAACTCGCCCCGGAGCGCGGCCGCGAGCTCGTCCCACGACGTGGCACCCTGCAGCTCCAGCCCCTTCAGGACCTGCTCGATGGCGTCCACGTCCTCGCCCTCGTAGTACCAGGACGTGAGCACCGCCTTGCGCCGACGCTCCAGCGCCTCCAGCAGGGGGCGCACATCCAGGGCGCCCTTCTTGCCCTTGGGCGCCTTGGCGCCCAGCAATTGTGCGAGGGCCGCGTGCTTGTGCTCCAGCGCCTCCTGCACCGGCGTCTGTCCGCTGGAGTTCTTCAGCGTGACGTCCGCGCCGGCCGCGAGCAGGACCTCGATGACGGGCCCACGCTCCTTGAAGCGCGCGTGCTGGTGCAGCGGCGTCCAGCCCTTGCCCGCGTTGGGATTGGCCCCGGCGTCGATGAGCGCCTTCGCCACCTGCGCCGTCCGGGCCTCGAAGAGCGCGGTGCGCCCCGAGCCGTCGAGCGCATCCACGGGCACGCCTCCCTTCGCGAGCGGGCCGATGCAGGCCACGCTGCCGTGCTCCGCGGCGGCATGGAGGGGCGTGGACTTGTCTCCATCGACAGCATCCGTGGAGGCCCCCAGGCGCAGCAGCTCCTTCACCAGCCCGGCGTCATCCACCATCGCGGCGAGGTGCAGCACGCCCTGCTTGCGGGAGTCCTTCGCCTCCAGGTCCGCGCCCAATGCGAGCAGCGCCAGCACCCGGCCCGTGCGACTGTTGCCCACGAAGCCCGGGCCGAAGAACGGCTGGGCATCGAGCCCCGCCGCGAGCAGCAGTCCCTTGTCGAGCGCCTTGCCCTTCTTCTTCGCGGGCTTCTGCTTGCGCAGCCACGTGTGGAAGCCCTCGTCGGAGAAGGCGCCCTCCAGGCCCTGGAAGTTGAGCGGGTCGTCGTCGTCCGTCACGCCCTGGGCGGACATGCCGGGGTTCTCCTCCAGCAGGGAGAGCAGCTCGCGGTAGCCCTGCTCCTTCTTGCCCTGGGTGAGCGCGCGCCAGGCCTGGAGCCCGCGGCGTCCGCGCTGCTGGTCCGGCAGGGGCCGCAGGCGCTCGGACTCGTCGAGCGCGGCCTCCACCTCGTCGAGCTGGGCGACAGTCGGAGTGCCTCGCACCACGTCCTCGGCCCACTGGCTCAGGGCCAACGCGCGGGCCTTCTGCGCGAGCGTCAGCTTGCCACCGGGCTTCGTGCCCCGGGTCAGCGCGAGGATGCGGTCACGCAGTGCCCAGTGCTCGGCCTTCACCTCGAGCGCCCAGCGATGGGGCTCCATGCGCCGGGTCGCGTCCAGCGACCAGCTCAAGGAGTGGAGCGCCAGCAGATGCTCGGGGTCCTCCGCCACCACCTGACGCAGCAGGACCACCGCCTGGTCGAGCTGCGGCGGCATCTCGTCCAGCAGCGCATCCGCCTTCTTCATCAGCGCAGCGACATCCACCTTCTTCGATTCCCGGGCACGCGACATGGCCCCGAAAACTGCCACGGCCCCGAATGGCCCGCGCGGAAATCGCACCAGGACTGGACAGCATCGCCATCCGAGAATTCTCTCGGTCCGAGATGCGATGGAAGGCTCGAGCCAGGGGCGTCGAGGCAGGTACGCTGCGGGTGTAACGCCCCACACACCCCAGGCCACGCCGTTGTCGCACGCCGCTCCCCTCCCACAGCCCCTTCCAGGAACAATGCTCCGCAAACATCCCGCGCTCTGGGCAGTGCTCGCCGCATCGACCGCTGGCTGTTCCATCCTCGGCGCGTACCCGTATCCGGATGAATCGCATCCAACCACGCCCTCCTCCGCCAGGCAGCAGCAGTCGCCGGTGACACAGCTCTCCAGACCCCTGGAAGCCGTGTGTCATCTGACGACCCGGCGGCGGAACATCAAGAAGCTGTGGATCGGCGACGTCTACTCGAATGGGAGCGCCGCGCTGGCCCAGGGTCGCTACCTCATCACGGCGGCGCACAACGTCTACGACTATCCCCTGGGATGGCTCGACCACGTGGACGTCAGCTGCAACCAGAAGACGGCCACGGCGCAGACGGTCATCGCGAGCTTGAATCGGGAACACATCCAACAGCGGGTCTCCGCGCCAGGCTACGCATGGCGCCTGCATGGCTCGGAGCGGAAGTTCGAGTTCGACTTCGCGTTCATCGACCTGGGGACGAGCGTCGTGAGTGATGACCCGTTCCTGGTGGACCCGCAGGTCGTGCCCCGCGTCGGCGAAGCGCTCTTCCTCGGAGGGTATCCCGGCGGCGACATCTCCGATGCGCACACGCTCCACCTGGGCAGCGGCGTCGTCGTCGGCATCGACAACAACCTCATGACGTACGACATCGAAACGGCCACCGGGAACAGCGGAGGCCCTGTCTGGGTGACACGCGAAGGCAAGCACTACCTCGTCGGCGTGCATGTCTCGGATGGCAGAGCAAGGCTCTTCAATGCGAGCTTCTTCACCGCGTGGGACACGTTCCTGAAGTCCGCGGAGGAGAGTCCCGGCACGCACTGAGCCGATTCTCCCCGGTCCCTTTGACGTCCAACATCGGCCCCCGGCGCACCGTCACGAGACCCAGACGCGCTGCTCCATCAACCGCCCGTCCGGCCCCCGCTCCAGGCGCACGCCGCAGGCGTCCCTGGGCCCCAGGTGGCTCGCCGCGTACACCTGGGTCCCACCGCGGTACAGCGCGACCTCGAGCACGCCCACCTCGGTCGCCAGCGGAGAGAACACGGATGAGCACCGCAGCGCGCGGTGGCGCAGGTAGCTCCACACGTCCCGCCGCACGAAGCCGGCGTCGGTCAGGAACCAGGCCGCGAGCAACGGCACCGTCACCGTGGCCCCTTCGAGGTCCTCGTCGCGCGCGATGGACCCCCATAGCACCACCCAGGCCCCCCGAGGACGACGCTGCTCGTCACGGGACGACCACTCCGCCACGAGTCGCCGGACCGCCTGCTCGACGAGCCACCGACCTGGGGTGTCCGCATCCGTCATGGGCGCCCGTGAAAGCACGATTCGGACACCGCCGCCATGCCCCTGCCGCTGCGGGTGCCCAGATGAAGGGCCACTGCAATCCAGGGGCTGGCGCCCGAGGCATCGCGCGGATTTTGAATCTCCGCGCCGCCGGTGCGTACATTGCGCGTGAATCCACACAAGAGGTCCACCGCAATGCGCAACCCATTCAAGTCGAAGGCCTTCGTCGTCATCGCATGTGTGCTCGGGTCGATGTCCGCCAGCGCCCAGGACGAGGACGAGGCCGCGTCGGTCAAGGTCGGCAAGGACGGCAACGTCCGGGTGAAGGCGCCAGGCACCACCATCGAGGCTCGCGACGGCTCGGCCCGGGTTCGCGGCGGGGGCGTCGACATCCAGGCCAACGGCGCCGCGGCGCGTGATGACGACGACGCGGCGGAGACGACGTCCCAGAGCGAGGGCTCGCTCGAGCTGGTCGACTCCGACCGCACCGTGAAGCACGACTGCGGCGAAGGCGGCAAGGTGGAGATCGTCGGCTCCAGCAACCAGGTCATCCTGACCGGGACCTGCGAGTACATCGAGGTGACGGGCAGCGAGAACAAGGTCAGCGCCCACACCGTGCGCCGCATCGAGACGACGGGCAGCGACAACAACGTCGTCTGGAAGCAGGGCCCGCAGAAGGGCAAGAGGCCGCGCATCAGCAACACCGGCACCAACAACCGCATCTCCCAGGCGCGCTGAGCCGGGACGTCGCGCCGAGGTGGGGCGGACAGCCCTCCGCCCCCCTTTCGGGTACAATGTCCCCGCAGGTCCGACGAGGGGGACGTCCATGGGCTCGTTGCACTCCGCGACTCGCGCAGCCACGCCCGCACCGGCGCCGAAGGCCACGCCTCCACGTGTGACCCGGGCGGTGGCCGCACAGCCCTCCGCCGCGCCCACCTCGGACGTCTCCCCGGGTGAGTCCGCCGACAGGGCTCCTCGCTTCGACATCGGCACCGTCGCGCTGTACCCGCCCGCCCGCGCCTTGCGTCCCATGCCCGGCGGCGCGACGACCCGGCCGCTGGGGAGGGTGCAGGCCCCCAGCGCTCCCGTCAGCCCGGGGCCGGCGCTGGGCGCCATCCCGACCTCCGTCGCGGCCACGGTGGGCACGTTCGGAACGAACCTGCTCCGCGCCGCGCTGACGCCCCGCGCGCCCGTGGGTGACGCCTCCCCCTCCCTGTCCCGACTCGCGGGTGGCAACCCTGTCCCCGCCTGGCTCCGGGCGCCGTTCGAGCAGTCCTACGGCTACGACCTGTCACCGGTCCGCCTGCACACCGGCCCCGGCGCGAGACAAGCGGCCAGGTCCGTGGGCGCCGCGGCCTTCACGCTGGGCGACCACATCGTCCTGGGAGGCGACGTCGACGTCGCGAGCGGCGCGGGGCGACACATCCTGGGGCACGAGCTGGCGCACACCGTCCAGGCGCGGCTCGGGGGTGGCCGGGGCCGCATCAGCGAGCCCTCCTGGCCCTCCGAGCGCGAGGCCGAGCGCGCCACCCGCGCGGCCCTCATCCAGTCACCCTACGAGCTGACCGAGGGCGCCGGAGAGGACCTGCACCGCATCGCGCCGTGGCTCGTGCTGGCGGGCATCGGATTGGTGGCGGGCGTCGTCACGTGGGCCACCTCCGACAGCACCGAGGAGAACCAGCGGCGCCACGCGGAGGGCGCCCCGGACCCCTCCAGGAGCCTCTGGGCGCTCGTGCCCGTCTACGGCTCGGTCCAGCAGATTCGGGAGGCGGAGTCGTTCTTCCAGCGCGCCCTGGGCACCGGCTTCCTGATGGTCGACTTCGCCACGCTGGGCGCCGCGGGCGTCGCGGGCCGGGCGCTCATCCGCGTCCCCGTCTCCGTCTACCGCACCGCCGTGGCCCGGCGCGCCGCGGGCGAGCTGGTCGTTCGCGAGGGCGGCGAAATCCTCACGGAGGCGATGGCGCGCGAGACAGCGGCGGCCTTCGGTCGCGAGGGCGGCGCGGTCTTCGCCACGCGGGCGGCCGCGGCCACCGAGCTGGAGCGAGCCCTGGGACGCGGCGCCATGGTCGCGGTGACGGAAGGCGGGCTGAATCACGCCGTCATCTACGCCCGCAACGCCGCGGGGCAGATCATGAAGCTCCACGGCGGTCCGCTGCGCGTGCTCTTCCAGGAGGTGCCCCAGGCCCTGACGCCCCAGCTGGCGGAGAGCGTCGCGCGGAGAGCCAACGCCTACGTGGTCATCGAGGCCGCGGAGGCCGCCGTCACCATCGAGCAGGCGGTCGCCGTCGCCCAGCGTGGAGGCAATGCCATCCTTCGCTGGCTGCGCGGCACGCCCACGAGTTGCGGCATCATGCAGGGCGCGATCCTGGAGGCCACGGGGCTCCCGGCGCAGACGCTCGCGAGGCTCCTGCCCTCAGGTGGGGCCGCGGCGCGGCTGCTCCCCATCACCCTGCTCGAGCACATGGCGGGCAACGCCGGCCTGCGCTTCGTCGAGGGCGGCATGGCCCGCATCATCGGTGGCACGCTCCTGCAGGGCGGCCTGTCCGCGTTCGGCGGCGGCGTGGGCGTGGTCACCTCCACGCTGATGCGGGTGTTCACCGGCCTGCTGGCGCCCGAGCCCGAGGCCACGTCCACGCCAGCCCGTCGTCCCAGGACGGGGAGCACCGCGCGACGCACGCCCGAGAGTGATGCCTTCGCCCGCACCATCATCGAGCGATGGGGACGCACGCTCCTGGGACCGGCGAGCATGGTCAGCGCCTCGCTCCCGGACATCATCCCCGGCTGGATTCTGCGCACCCAGGAGTTCAGACAGTCGCTGCTGCTCTCCCTGGTGGCCCAGGGCATGACACCCGAGACCGCCATCGCCGTGATTTCCGGAGCCTGAGCCGAGGGCGTCACCCGGACGACGTGCCCCGCTCCTGCCGCCACACGCAGACCTGGCACACGCCGGCGATGAGCAGCAGCCCCCACGTGCACCGAGGCTCGCGCGTCGCGGCGAGCACCACCACCGACAGGCCCAGCATCCATGGCACCCAGAGGGATTCCCCCTCCCGATAGCGCACGTACACGCGCGCGGGGAACACCAGCAGGAGGCACGGCAGGGCGAACGACAGCCAGTCCCCGGAAGGCGCGCGGAGCATGAGCCACAGCGACAGCGCAGTGAACGCGCTCCACTCCGCCAGGACGAGGCCCGTGCGTCGCGCCAGCACCCTTCGCGCTCCGCGCCACGCCAGGAAGGCCCGCGCCTGCGCGACGGACGGCCCGGGAGACATCGCCTCCTCCGCCGAGGGCGGGGGCATCGCGGCCTCCTGGAGCAACCGCGAGCGTCGGGAGTGGACCTGCGCGCCGAGCGCCACGAGCCCCAGGACGCCGACGCCCACGATGACGCCCCAGTCCCAGGCCGATGGGGCCCGAGCCTCCGGGGCGAGCGGGGCGATACGTGGGCCCTCGGGTCGAGGCGAGGACACATCCAGCCGGGTCGCGATGACGTGAGCCATCATCGCGGCCAGGGCGACGAAGACGCCGAGGATGATGGGGACCTCGCGAGGCGCTGCCATGACGACAGTGCAGGGAAGACCGGGCCGCATGTCAATGGCCCGGTTGACTCACCTGCCCGAGGGCCTGGACCGAGGGGCTCGGCTCAATCGCCGCAGGTGCCGAACTCCGAATCCCAGACGCATCCCTTGATGCGGCAGAGGGACTCGCTTGTGATGTTCGCACAGATGATTTCCGCGGAGGGCGACTCCTCGGGGGATGCCGCCGGCGCCTCCGTGCGCCCGGTCCAGCCAGACAGGGTCAGGAACGCAGCCAAAGCAATGAAGCCTCGCATGGTCACCTCTCCTCGTGGGCTCATGAACAGCCATGAGTCCAACCAGCGTCTTCCTTTCAGCCGCTCCAAGTCAAACACACACAGGATGCGACCACCGCCGTCAGAAAAATCCACCCTGCGGCGAGGCGCATCCCCACAGAGGCACCTCCTCTGGAGCCCACGAGGCGCGTCTGTCCGCGGCAGGTCACGCCCCGACCTCCACGCGAAGCGCTCTGGATTCAGCCGACGTGGGGTGAGTCCCGAGGAGGGTCTTGAGGGCGTGGTGTGTGCGCGTGGGTTCCTGCTAGGGCGTCACGGATGACAGCTCGGTGAGGACCTGGCACGAGCTCAGGACATCGGGAGGAGCGCTTCCTCCGAAACGCTGGGTCAGCCAGGCCACGGTGCCAGGGATGTCATCGCCCAACACGCCGAAGTGGTCCGCCACCGGGCACCCCACGTACTCCACCGAGGCCTGACGCGCGATGAGCTCGTTGCGGACGACCCACGTCTGCGCCGGATTCACGCGCGCATCCAGGCGCCCCTGCACCAGCCGCACCGGGACTCCGATGCTCAGATATCCCGGGTGCATCGCGCGCAGCTGCGCGAGCAACGGCGGCCAGTTCGCGGTCTCGCTCATCACATTGCCCTTGGGGATGAAGCTCCCCCACGAGTCCGTCAGGCTCAGCTCGGTGCGGCACTTCGTGTCGACCTCCGCGTACAGCTTCAGGGCCTGCGGCTTGAGCAGTTGCTCCAGCTTCACTCCGTCGGGGTCTCCCTCCGCGGCCCCGGTGAGGAAGAGTGGAATGAACGCGGCGTCCGGCGAGGCCTCCGCGACCTGCACCGCGAGCGGGAACGTCAGGTGCATCGCGGACCCTGGCGCATAGGCCAACGCGCCCACCAGCTCCAGGTCCTTGCCTCGCAGCCGCTCCGGGGCCTCGGCCGCGGAGAACAGCGCGGCCTGTCCTCCCTGGGAATGGCCCACGATGGCGTACTTCTTCGACAGCTTGCCCGGGTACAGCTTGTGCGCCGCCACCACGCTGTCGAGCACGCCTCGTGCCTGCGAGCGTCCCAGCAGGTACGGGTGCCGCCCCTCCGTGCCGAGCCCCTCGTAGTCGGTCATCACCACGGCCCACTTCATCTCGCCCAGGAAGTAGTTCAGCAACCGCTGCGGCGCCTGATTGTACCAATGGGCGCTCGAGCCCAGCACATCGCGCGATGGCGCGCACTTGTCGGCCACGCCCACCGTCCCGTGTGCCCAGGCAATCACCGGCCAGCCACCTTCCGGCGGTTCTCCCTTTGGGAGCGCGATGATTCCGGACACGGCGATGGGCCGGTCCCCCTTCACCGCATCCGAGCGGTACAGCACGCGCACGTTGCTCCCCGCCTGCTCCAACGCGGCGAAGCCCGTGAGCGGCTCGTGCCGGAGGACATCGCCCTGAGAGGAGGTCGGGAGCGAGTCAGGCGTGCGGTAGAACGGAGGGAGCTCGTCCTGCTGCGGCTGGGGCGACCCGCGAGAGCACGCGAAGACGAGGACGGCCAGGGACACGAGGGACACAGCGCACCTGCGCGAGACAGGCATGACGACTCCCAGGAGAGTGCCGCGCGCGCGGGAGTTGGACGAAGGTGTCGGCGTGGGCGTCCAGTCTCGAAGAGCGAGCCAACGGCTCACAAGCCCGACACGGGGCCTCGGGCGGGAGCACTGCGAGTCGCGAGCCGCCGTCGTGAACCAGCCGACACGCGCCTGCCCTCGCGGGCCACGTGCATCGAGGCGGCTCCAGCAACGGCGAAGGCGGCACCCTGTTCGAGCAGTGCCGCCACGGTCCCACGGATTCAGGTGGGTGACTCAGAGGTCCACGCGCCACAGCTGGTTGTCGGCCGCCTTGCGATGCATCGGGTAGACGATGAGCCGACCCGCGCCATCCTTCCTGGCGCCCTCGATATCCAGCACGAAGCCATTGAGGGCGCTCTGGATGTAGTAGGTGCCGCGGGCGCGACCGGGCACGAGCTTCCACACCTGGTTGGGGCTGCCGTGGGCTTCCCACATGATGACCCGGGTTCCCGGCGCCTTGTTCGCGCCATCGATGTCGAGCACGAGTCCGTTGAGCTTGCTGCGGATGAGGTAGCCGCCGCGGGTCGGCACCAGCTCCCACTGCTGGTTGTCGTTACCCTCGCGGTGGGACTTCGCGGGGTGGGCGATGAGTCCGGCGCCGAGCGAGCGGTTGTTGCCCTCGATGTCGAGCACGAGCCCCGCGAGCTTGCTGCGGATGAAGGTGGTGCGCTGGTGGCGCGGCTCATCGCGGTCGTGACCATGGCCCCGGCCCGGCGGCGGGGGCGGAGGAGTCGGGCGGGCCTCGCCCTGGCACCAACCGGCGGGGCTGCAGGTGCGCGCGCCGTCGCACTCCGAGGAGCTGTGGCAGCGGTTGGGACCGGGGCGGTTGCGAGACTCGTCCCAGCGGTAATCCGGCCCGGGACCCGCCGCCGCCGTCATGGGCAGGAGCAGCAGCGCGAGCGCCATCCATCCCCTGCCCTTCGCGGACGACCGGTTTTCACGCGCACGAATACCCTCGGAGCCACCGCGAACCGCCAACATGGGACCTCTCCTTGTCTGGAATCACCGCGGCGGGGCCGCTCTCGCTGTCCCGCTCACCGTGTGCTCTTCATGACGGGGGGCCGGGGATTTCATTCACGCCCGGCCCGCGTCACTCGACGGGCACGTACTGCTGGAGGAAATGTCCCACCCCTCCCCGGGCGAGCTGTCGGCCGAAGCCGCCGTCCCAGATGTCGAAGCCGTGCTCCGCGTACGGGAGCGTGAAGAGGGCGTGGGGTACTGCGTACTGCGCGAGCCGGGCGGCCATCGCCTGGGAGGCCTCGGGCGGCACGACGCTGTCGGCACCACCGTGGAGCAGGAGCGTGGGAGGAGCGCGTGGACCGATGTGGTGGATGGGAGAGAGCAGCTCGTACAGCTCTCGGTGACCGTCCAGTGGAGCACCGGTGAAGCCCACGAGCGTGTCGGCGTTGTGCGCGGCGTGGAACACCAGGTCGCCCGGCGCATAGAAGCTGATGACGGCCGCGACGGACGTGTCTCCAGTGGCGCCACAGGAGGACGGGAGGCGGGAATCGCCTGCGGAGTACGCCGCCAGCATCGCGAGGTGCCCACCCGCGGACTCACCGAACAGGACGAGCCGGGACGGGTCGATGCCGTAGGACGCCGCGTGGTCCTTGACCCAGCGGATGCCGCACTTGACGTCTCCCGGAGCGGTCATGCCGGTGGCGGGAGGGAAGAGCCGGTAGTCGAGGGCGATGAGGACGTAGCCCTTCGCGGTGAAGAAGTCGGCCCAGGCGCGGGCATACGCGCGCTCGCCGCCGCGCCAACCGCCACCGTGGAAGTAGAGCACCGCCGGGCGTGGAGTGGATGGAGCGCCTGGGGGAAGGAAGATGTCGGCGTGCAGTTCGCGCCCCGCGGCTTCGGCGAAGCGAACCGTCTGACTCGGGAGGGGGCGCGCACCGACGAGAGGACGGAGATACGCGCGGAGGTCGAGCGGGAGGTCGTTCGCACGGGCCATCCGCCAGGCGGAGACAGCGGGCCATGCCGCGAGGACTCCGACGAGCAGCGCGGACGTGGGGGTCGCCCAGCGCAGCCACTTCCACACGTCCACGTGAGCGCACCAGACGGCCACCAGCGCGGTGAGGAGCGCGGGGACCAGCATCACCAGGCTGTACTCGCGCAGGATGCCCTTGAGCAGATGGACGAGCGTGGGCACTCCGGCGGGAGCGAAGAAGACGGCGGCGAGCAGCACGCAGCCCAGGATGTGAAGTAGCGCCAGGACGGTCGGCATGGAGTTCGGAGTGCCCTGGACGGTACGCGTCCGGCACCGGTCGCGCCATGCCCCACGACACCGTGGCGCTTGAAGATGGCGCCCATCGCCGCCGACTGACATCTTCACGGGATGGACGCGAGTGCCCGCGAGTATCTCGCGATTCAGACGTTCTACGGACAGCGTCGCGCTCGACGCTCCGGCGTACCGTACATGCACCACATCGACGAAGGGCTGTGGGTGCTACGCGCCCTGGGCGCGAGCGACCGGGCTCAACGCGCGTACTGCCTGCATCCCCTGGTGCAGGACGATGACGAACGCGCAGCAGCCTGGGCCCGAGCGCTCGCCACGGGAGCGGACCTCTCCTTGCCGCCGGTCGATGGCGTGAGTGATGACCCGCGAGTCCTCGCGCTCGCGCTGGGCTACCGGGAAACGGCCAACGCGGCCCTGTCCCATCGACCGGACTTGATGGGGCCCGAAGACATCGCGCTCAGCACGGAGCCCGAGGTCAACGACATGCTCCGCGCCGACAAGGTCCAGAACTACAAGGACTTCCTTCGACATCACCGGGGAGTACATCCCCGGTCCGTCGAATTGGAGCGCTACTTCCAGGCATGGCTCGCGCGCCTCGATGTGTCTTCGGACCAGGTCACCCACTGGCACGCGGAACTGGACCGTCTCCACCCCGCCAGGCACTCAGGCTGGATGCCCTCGTGAGTTCCGACCTGGCGGGGCAATATCCAGCGCAAGTTCAACGTCGACACGCCTGAGCGACAAGCGTGTGCCCGAGAGCGGAGCACCAGTCTTCGTGGCGCCGCTGCCATCCCGAGAGCTTGCGCATCAGATTCCCTGGGTGCGTCAGATGCACGATCGAGAGCGGCCGCCCCCATGGCTCCAGCTCAACGGCCGCCCCATAGAGATGCTTCTGAGCACCTCGTATCGACGTCAGTCCTCGAACGAACGCGGCTGCCTCGGTGCCGAGCGTCAGCAAGAGCCTCAGCGCTGGATTCCCGAGAACCTCTGCGAGTCGGTCGAGATTACCCGGCAGCTCCCGGGAGCGCGCCAGGAGCTCATCTGGCGCAGGCCGTGGCTCCACGGCAGTCCGCCTCCCTGTCTCTGCCTCGTAGCGCGCGACGTTGTCCGCCATCGAGCGGCCGCGCTTCCCGGACACCGTGGTGGACAGGTAATAGGGCCAGAGGTCCGTGATGAGGACGGAGCTCCGATTGAGACCGAGCGGCGCGAGGTAGCGCGCATCCAGGTCCCTTCCGGAGCGAGAGACAGGCTCGAAAGAGGTCCGCTCGACCTGAGTCGGAAGGTTGCACACCAGCCCATCATGTTCCCACCTGGAGAGCTTCGTCGCGGCAGGGTACACGCCAAGAATGGCAACCGCGGCGTCCGCCGGGCCCGACGCGTCCGTGCGTACGAGGTCTCCACCCAGGGGGAGGCTGCCTCGTCTATCAGGAAGCAACTCCCGCCAATGCGGCACCGCGTACTCCCAATCCGGCCTCTACGACAAGCAGCAAACCCGGGGGATTGTACCCGTCGCGTGGGCATGGAGCCGAAGTTCAATGTACCGAAGGCTCGGGTTCCGGGGCCGCACCACGAACCAGCCCAATCACCTGCGCGGCGAAGTGAACCCGGTCCGTCTTCACGATGTTGAAACGGCCTCGATGGCCCCAGAGCGTCTCTGGGTTGTCCGCATGGATTTCGCAGTTCCAAGTCGCGTCGGGCTTGGTGGCGATTCTCACGCGCTTCATGGTGTATGCCCGCTGGTCGATGTAGTCATTGGCCGCCAGCACATAGATGCCATCGTTCTCGATGATGCCCGGCAACGAGGAGTTGGATGGGGGCTCCGAGATATCAACCGGATCCAGATAGACCCCGTCCAGGAACCTGAGGGTCGTGTCCCTATAAGTGTGTAGTCGGCGAGCAGGGACGAGCGGGAAAGAGGGAAGCTCCTCGGTGAAACCAACCGAGACGGTCTCCCCCTGGCAGGGGAGCCGAGGAGTTCCCTGAAGTGGACGATACCGAGTTTGCCGCGCCCTCGCACGAGGAGGTGCGCACCGACGTGCGAGGCCTGTTCCTGGGAGCCATCCGCATGACGCTGGAGATGCTGCTGGAGGAGGAGATTCGAGGGCTGGTGGGGGCCGGGCGCTGGCAGCAGGTGGCAGGGCGGAAGGACCAGCGCAACGGCAGCTACCTGCGAGGCCTGCTGACGTCCATGGGGCACCTGGAGGTGGCCGTGCCCCGGACGCGGGCCAGCGGCTCGGCGGAGGCCGTCCTGGGTCGCTACAAGCGGCGCAGCGAAGAGCTCGACGAGGCGATTACCAGCGCATACGTGCAGGGCGTCTCCACGCGGAAGATGGGCCGGGTGACGCGAGCGCTCATGGGGGAGGAGGTTTCGCGTTCGACGGTGAGCCGAGTGACGAAGTCCCTCGAAGAGAAGGTGGAGGGCCTTCGCACCCAGCCTCTCACCCAGGCCTTCCCCTACCTGTACCTGGATGCCACCTTCCTGGACGCCCGGTGGGCGCGCACGGTGCAGAACGTCTCGGCCCTGGTGGCCTACGGCGTGGGAGAGGATGGGCACCGGCACCTGTTGGCCGTGACTCTGGGGGGCAGCGAGTCGCAGGACTCCTGGCTGGAGTTGCTGCGCCAACTGCTCGAGCGAGGGTTGAGGGGCGTGCGCCTGGTCATCGCCGACGGGCACGCGGGACTGGCCGCCGCGGCCCGGCAGGCACTGCCCGAGGCCCAGCTCCAGCGCTGCACGGTGCACCTCACCCGGAACGTCCTCGCCAAAACTCCCTGGCGCCTGCGAGGACGCCTCGGCAAGGAGACCTCGGCCGTCTTCGAGGCCCCCTCTCTCCTGGACGCCAGGAAGCGTCTGGAGGCGCTCCAGTCCGGACTGGGCCGCCAGGTCCCCGAGGCCATGGAGTGCCTGCGCGAGGGCTTCGCCGCCGCCACCTGCTTCTTCTCCTTCCCCAAGGCCCACTGGAAGCGCCTGCGCAGCACCAACGGCCTGGAGCGTCTGCACGGCGAAGTGAAGCGCCGCATCCGCTCCGTGGGCGCCTTCCCGGACCGTGCCAGCGCGCTGCGTCTCATCACCGCCGTCGCCCTCGAAGTGACTGGTATCTGGGACGACCGCCGCTACCTCGACATGACCCTGCTCAACTCAACCCCAGACACTGCCGCTGCTTGACACCGCCAAAGAGCATTCCTCCCCCGAACCCCCCTCCGAACAACTACACACGATTCGGGACTTGACCCGGCAGTCTGCCTGGACATCAGGAGGACAGGCGGAACCGCCGTGAGTCTAATCCAACCCACAGCATCCTCTGGCGCTAGCTGGGTTTACGGGTTCGCGGCACGCTATCCTCTCATCCACGCCCAACATAGGGAGCGGGGACCGGAATGGGCCGTGCGTGCGTACTCCACTCCCCTGCCCGCGAAGCCGGCACCGGCTCCTGCCCGTAAAGAGGTCTCCGTGCCCGCCAGTACCCTGGAGGTCAGCATGCAGTCCGCCACCGCGCTCAAGAGCCTGTCCGCGCAGGAGCGCACGACGCTCAAGGACGTGCTCCGCAAGGTGAATGCCCAGTTGGGTATTAGCCTGCTGCGGCAGGTCGCGAAGGAGGCGGGGCTGCTGGGGAAAGAGGCCAAGCGCGCCGACGGCGCCACCCTTAAGCGGCTCGTCGCGGACGCGGACCAACTCACGAAACTCTTGGCGGAGGCGCTCGACGACCGGGGGCGACAGGCTAGTGCCGTGCGCACCCTGCAGCGCATCGCCCTGACCGCCTCGCAGGACCCGACCCTGGACCATCGCGCCCACAACGCATTCAGCCGGGTGCGCCAAGCCTTCGAAACCGGCGAATGGGAGCAGCTCAAGCGCTCCGCCGAGAGCCTGAGGAAGATTCGCGACGAGACGCCGCACGAGTTGCTGGACCTCATCAACGTCCTCATCGCGTTCCTCTCGGGAGACATCCAGCGCATCCTCCACGCCCTGGAGTCGCCCCTGGCACTCCCGTCGGGGCCGCTCCAGCCTCCCAGCCGCCCGGTGGGCGCTTCTGGCACGCGGCACAAGCCGCCGGAAGAGGCCCCGGCCCCCGCGGCCCCTCCGCCCGCCAGCGAGGAGAGCCACCGTGCGCGGCTGGCCGAATACCGCGCCTGTGTCCAGGCGCTCTGCGCGGGGTTGAGGGCGTCCATTGAGAAACTGCCGACGAGAGAGCGGCTCGCTCTGGCCAATACGCGGCTGCAAGACGCTACCGGCTCCCTGGCATCCATCTCCCTCGAGTCCTTCGGGTCCGCGCTGGACCTGGGCAGGCAGTTGCAGACCCTAGGCAGCCGGATTGCCGAGAGCATCCAGCACCTCTCGGATGCGTCCGCCTCCGTGGAGCAGGAAGCCCATCAGCTCGCCAGTGCGGTGGGCAAGTCGCTCGGGACGGTGGCTCCGTTCGATTGCACCCTCATGGGGCTGGCGAAGCTGCCAGCCGCGCTGGAGGCCGAGGTCGCCCGGTGCGAAAAGCAGGTCGAGGCGCTGTTCCAGCGGCTCGGTGAGGCCTCCCTGGATGGCTCCATCGAGCTGCTCCCCCCGCCTGACGCGTCGGCGGGGGCGCAAGGCCTGCTCGAAAGGATCCAGCAGTTCGACCGGAACGTGGCCACCACGCTCAAGGCACGCGCGAACGGCTCCAGGGTGGAGGCCCCGGGAGTGCGCGAGGAGGCGCCCGCGCCTAGGAGCAAGGAGCGCGACATCGAGCTGCGCTTCCGGGTGACAGGAGCTGTCCCGGCGCTCATGTCGGCGGGCCTGCTGGGGCGTCTGCGCGAGGAAGCACGCCACGAAGTGACGGGAGAGGTCCCCTCGTTCCTGCCCGTCGATGGCCGGGCCAACGAGCCGGTGCTCGTCCAGGTGCCCGCGTCGGCCTCCGACGCCGCCGCCGTGAATGCCGCGGCCCGCAACCTGCTGGTCCTGTGGGGCTCGGTGGCCAGGGCGGACACGCCCATACGGCCCCTGGCGCAATGTCTCGAGTTCCTGGGAGAGGCGGCGAAGCTCCAGGAGGTGGTTCGCAAGGACCCCATGGCCCCGCACTTCGACGTCGCCGTGGCGGCCATGGCTCTTCATTGCGCGGCCCTGGACCGGCTGGACGGCCGGGGCCGCAGGCGGCTGGCGGGAGTTCTCTCCTCCAGAACTCCCGCAGAGCTGGAGCGAGGGCTGCTGGAGTGCGCGGAGGCCGCGAGCAAGTCCCCTGCCCTGGCGCGCGCCTGCGCGGAACTGGTGGCGCCAGGGCTTCACCTGCCCCTGGCGCAGGCGGTGGGCGCCCTAGCGCGGACCTCGGCCGCCGTGGCCCGCCGGCTGCTGGACGGCATTGGCATCGCTGCGGCGCTCGTCGGCCGCGACAAGAGCCTTGAGTGCCGCAACGCCGTCCTCCAGGCGCTCGGGGCCGAGCCCCAAGACTCCGAAACGATTGAGGACTTCCTCGACGACGCAGAGCGGCAGTCCCGGCGCGGGGCCCGGCCGGACGTGCCCAAGCTGAAGTCCCTCCAGCCGCTCGTCACGGACTTCGTCGCGGCGATGGGCAGCAGGCTCTGGGAGCGGGGCCGCGGGAGCAATGCAGCCCCCAAGCCCGGTATCGCGCTGCCCAAGGCCGCGGAGAAGGGCCTGTCCCTCACTCCCGGCGCTAGGTTCGTGGAAGTCCCCATCCGCGTGCGCAATGGCGGCGACGCCGCCGTGGGGGGCATCAGCATCCTGGTGAGTCGGCCCGCCAAGGGCGACTCGCCCATCAGCTCCGCCCCTACCGAGCTCCACGTCTCGTGGCTGAGCGACCAGAACCTGGAGGACACGTCCTCGGTGGTCATCGCCTGCCGGCTCGAGCTGGACCCGGACAAGGCGGAGCAGTTCAGCGAGCTGCGGCTGTCCCTTCGCTCCTCGTGGTTCGGCGGCGGGCAGGATGAGAGCTACGTGCTGCCGCTGCGGTTCGAGGAGCGGGCGCTCGCGGAGGCGGAAATCACGGGCTTCAACGGCGAGCCCGTCGACCTCAACGACGAGAAGACCTTCCGGCTGTCGTCCTCGTCCGTGCAGACGTGCTTCAAGAAATTGCGGGGGCGGCTGCGCCAGGGCCGGGCCGTGCGCGCGGTCATCTTCGGCCGGCGGCGGCGCGGAAAGAGCTCCATCTGCGCCTCGCTGGAGGGAGACCGGGAGATACAGAAGCTGTTCTCCGTTCGCCGCCACGTGTGGAACGGACCACGGATGACCACGGCCGCCACCGCGTTCTCGACGCTGTCCGAGCTGCTGGTGGAGGCGCTGGCCCGCAGCGGGGTGGACGCGGCCGCGATGAACGTGACGGACCTGAGCCGGGCGGACGAGATGTCCCAGCGCTTCCTGCACTGGTTCGACCGGCTCTCGGAGTCGCTCAAGGAGAAGACGCGGGTCCTGCTGCTGCTCGACGAGTTCCAGAAGTGGATTGCCGGTCTGGGCTCCAAGCAGGAGCGCCTAGCGCTGCTGGCGGCCTTGCGGCACTTCAATGAGCGCAGCGGCAAGCTAGAGGTCGCCTTCGTCCTGAGCGGCCTGCAGAGCCTCAAGGGGCTCGTCCAGGAGTCCACCGACTTGGCGAATGCCGTGGAGTCCTTCGAGGTCAAGGAACTGACCAACGAGGAGGCGGACCGCTACCTGCGCGAGCGGGTTCCCCTGGAGTTGGACGGGCGCACGCGCCGGCGGCTCATCAGCCTGAGCGGCGGCAATCCTTATGTGCTGAATCGACTGGGCGGCCTCCTGGTGGAGATGTTGCGGCACCAGCAGCGGAGCTGGTGCACGGTGGCGGATGCGGACGCGCTCCTGCTGGACGACGATGCCCAGACGGGGCGGCTCGCCGAGTTCGTCAAGTACATGCTCCACGAGGACGAGGACGATGGTGCAGCGACGCTGCGCCAGCTCACCGTGCTGCGCGCGGTGGCCTCGACCCTGAATGAGCGGGGCGACTTCGATGGCTACGTCCGCATCACGGACGTGGATGCGTGGCTCCAGCGCAACAGCGTGGAGTTCGAGCCGGGAGAGCCTCAGCGCCAGTTGGATGAGCTGGCCCAGATGGGCCTCATCCAGACCCGTGAAGGGGGGCGCCACTACCTTCGTGGGGAGTGGCTGTGCCGGCAGCTCGCCGCGCTGGATCCGGAGAAGGTGAAGCTCCAGCCCGTCACCTCTCGCCCGGACCCGGACTTGGTGCTGGGGCGGTACCGGAAGCGCAAGTTCCTGGACAAGGGCGGAGAGGCGGAAATCTGGCTCGCGGAGAACGTGCAGGAAGGCGGGCACGACGTCGTGCTTCGCATCTACCCTGAGGGCACGGTGGGGCTGCACGAGCGCATCGAGCGGGAGAAGAAGGTGCTGTCCCGCATCCGCCACCCGAACGTCGTCGGCTTCCTGGGGGCCAGCATCGACGATCGCCACGGTGGAGTCGTGGTCCTCAACTACATCAATGGCGAGACGCTGGAGTCCGTCCTGGGAACGAAGCCCGCGTCGGCGCAGACGATTCTTCCTGGCGGCGACGTGGTCGCCCAGGTCCACCTGCTGAAAAAGATTGTCGACGCCGTTGGCGCCTGCCACGCCGAGAACATCGTCCACAAGGACCTGTCTCCCAGGAACATCATGGTGGCGCAGCAGATGGGGGTCTGGGAACCCACCCTCATCGACTTCGGCATCGCCGGGTTCGACACGCAGCCCGTCCAGGACGGCACGACTGCCCTCGGCACACCCGGCTACATCGCGCCGGAAAAGGCGCTGGGCGGCCGGCGTACCCCTCCCGCGGACATCTACTCGCTGGGGGCGTTGTTCCTCCGGGTGCTGACGGGGTGCGAGCCGCGTGAGGCGTTCAGCACACCGGAGCGGCTGGAGCGCCTGCTGGAAGAAGCACGCATGCCCACTCGGCTAGCCAGCCTGCTTCTGCTGATGCTCTCTCGCGACCCTGAGCAGCGTCCATCCGCCTCGGAGGTAAGGGGCAGCTTGGAAACGGTGCTTGAGCCGCACACCTGGAAGGAGCTTCGGGAGAAGGCGGGAGACGCCTTCCTAGACAACCGGGAGGATGACGCGATTCGCCTCTTCGGGCAGACCCTGTCGTCCATCCCGGCCGGGGAGCGCAAGGGCGCGGACTACGTGACGCTGCTGGGGGATGCTGCGGATGCCCTGGCGCAGGCCAATCAGCCAGTTCCCTGGGACACCCAGTGGTTGGACAAGTGGGTCGTCCTCATGAGGACGACGCCGGAGCTGGGCAAGGGGGCGCAGCAGATTCCGGCCGTCTTGAAGGAGTACCGGGTGAAGTTCCCCCAGGAGGGGGCTCGCCTGATTCGCCAGTTGGCCTCGGCCCTGGCCCAGCCGCCGGCGAGTCCCGCGCTGGTGCCGTTGCTGCGAGAGGTGGCCCGGGAGGACCTGTTCCGCGAGGCGGATGCCGCCACTGCGACCTTCGAGGCCCTAGCCCGCTACTATTCGGAGAACCACCTCGACGTGGTGTTGCTGGAGGACTTCGGGGTGCGCTGTGCCCGGCATGCTCGGGTCCGGCTCCAGCAGCCGCTCACCGCGGAACTGTGGCTTCAGCGCGTCCGCCGGCTGGGGCAACAACCGCGCGCAGACTACGACGAGGAACTCAAGGCCCTCACGGAGGCGCGCAGGAAGACGGGCAAGCTCCAGACGCTGCCTGAGGCGAAGAAGCAGGAGCCGATGAAGGTGGGCGTGGACGAGCGGGGGCACCTCGTCATGTCGAAACTGGAGGAGTTCGACAGCCGCATCCGGAACCTGTTCCCCTTCGTCTACCGGCTGGAGCGCGTCACCAAGGACCGGAATGCAAAGGCTTCACGCCCCACTCTGCTGCGGCTGGACAACATCGCCAGGCACCTGCCACAGGGTAGCCAGGACCCGGGGAACATCATTCCCCTGGTGCTCGATGGCTCCTTCACGGCGGAGGGCATTCCCTTGCGAATGAACATCGTCCTGCCCGCCGAGACCACGTCATCGCAGCGAGATGCCGCGCTCAACGTCCTCAAGGAAGCCGTCGACATCTTCGACTTCCACGGTTGAGGCCATGACCGGAGTGCCCGTCAAACTCCCTGACACAGGGGGCCAGCGTCTCGAAGCCCTCGCCCTCGAGAATGCCCGACTGAAGGGCGAGGACGCGCAGGCGCGGCGTAACCGTCCGGCGAGCGACGTGGCGGGAGGCATTGCCGGGGTATCAGTCGTGGTGGACCCTGGCCGGAATGTCGAAGCCGGCTGAGAAGCAGGAGTGGTTCCAGGTCGCCGAGGCCTTCGAGGCGAGCGGCCTGACGCAGAAGGAGTTCTCCGCACAGCGAGGGTTGAGGCTGAGCACGCTGCAGTCGTGGGTATACCGGCGCCGACGTCAGCGCCCCCGGAAGGCGCAGGAGGTGCGCCTGCTGCCGGTGGAGGTATCGGCCGTCGCGCAGGTGAGTCCTGTGCTGCTCGAGGTGGCGCTGGCCAGCGGAGCCAGGTTGCGGTTCCCCGCGGGCGCCGACGTCGATTACGTCGCCCGGCTCGTCACCGCGCTGGGCGGGTGAGCGCGTGTTCACGCTTCCGGCGTCCGTGCGCGTGGTGCTGGCCACCGAGGCGGTGGACATGCGCAAGTCGATTGACGGCCTCATGGCGCTGGTGAAGTCCGCCTGGGGCGAGGACGTCTACTCCGGCCACCTCTTCGCCTTCGTCTCGAGGCGGGGCGACCGCATCAAGGTGCTGACGTGGAGTCGGGGAGGCTTCGTGCTGCTGTACAAGCGACTGGAGACGGGCCGCTTCCGGCTGCCGAAGGTGGACGCGGACGCGAGCGCGGTGCACCTGGACGCGACGCAGTTGGCGATGCTGCTGGGCGGCATGGATGTCACCGACGTCAAACGCTCGCCCGTCTGGACGCCACCCGGGCGCACGTCCTCGTAGCGCGAGGACAGGCCGTGGCGCCGCGAGGTGTTGGTACCAGGTGCCCCGCGAGCTGCCCCAAGACCACTTCTGTCCCTGGCGCGAGGAAGCCGAAGAGCTTCGCGAACGGATGACGTCGCTGGAGGCGAAGATGGCGGCGCTGGAGCGGCGCGTCTTCGGCCGCAAGACGGAAAAGCTGCCTCCGGTGGCAAAGGAACTGAAGCCGTCGTCCACCAGCCCGGAGGACGAGGCGGCCCGGGCCGCGAGCGCACTGCAGACGCGACGCGAGCGCGCGGCCCGTAAGGCCGCCGGGGCCGTGGAGCGCGAAGTCCCGCACGAGGTGCCCGCCGAGGAGCGGCGCTGCCCAGCGTGCGGCAGCGAGGCCCTCAAGCCCCTGGGAGAGGGGCGCCGGACGGTGGTGTACGAGTACGTGCCGGCCTTCTTCGAGAAGCAGGTGCACGAGCAAGAGGTCCTGGCGTGCGCCTGCGGCCGAGGTGTCGTCACCGCGCCCGCGCCGCCCAAGGTGGTGGACAAGGGCGAGTACGGGCCGGGTCTCCTGGCCCACGTCGTCGTCTCCAAGTGCGCGGACGCCATGCCCCTGCACCGGCTGGCTCAGCGGATGGAGCGCGGCGGGGTCCCCATGAGCCGCAGCACGCTGACGGACCTCTTCCACCAGTCCGCCGAGGTGCTGCTACCGTTGTCCTCGCACCTGCTGCAGTGCATCGCCTCTGCGGAGGTGGTGTGGGCCGACGAGACGCCACTGCGCGTGCTGGACGTGAAGAAGACGCGCCGGGGCTACCTGTGGACATTCCTCACCCAGACGCCCCAGGGAGAGTGGCTCATCGGCTACCGCTTCAGCCTGGGGCGCGCGGGCAAGACGCCCAAGGACGTGCTGGGAGGCACCACGGGCGCGCTCGTGGTGGACGGGTACACTGGCTACAACGCGGTGACGCTGCCGGAGGGCCGCACGCGCGTCGGCTGCTAGGCCCACCTGCGTCGTCGCTTCTTCGAGGCGCTGTCCACCGCGCCTGAAGCCCGGGAGGCGATGGACCTCATCCTCGAGCTCTACCGCGTGGAAGCGCAGGCGCGGGACGCGGACCTCGTGGGTACCGCCGCGCACCGCGCGCTGCGCCAGGAGTCCAGCACTCGCATTCTCGCGCGTCTGTCGACGTGGCTCGCAGTCCAGACGCCGCTCCACCCGCCGAAGAGTCCCATGGGGCAGGCCCTCTCCTACGCGACGAAGCAATGGGACGCGCTGACGCGCTTCCTCGACGACGCGCGACTGCCTTTGGACAACAGCCGCTCCGAGGCGGCTCTGAGAAAAGCGGCAACGCCCCGTTCATTCTGCCGTAAGCATCGCGGAAGTTGCCCAGGTCCAATACCAATGGCACCCCTTGGTGGGCCAGCAGGTTCCAGTCCTGTACCGAGAACATCGCAAAGGAGAGCAAGTCGCTATTTGCGAACTGCTTGATGGCTCGCGAGCGGTTGTCCCCGCCTGGATGCTGGAGCGGGCGGCTTGCGCGACGCTGACTTTCGGCATTCCGCGGGTTTCGTTGGAGGCACTTCGCGATTTGCGCCGGTTGCTCGACGCGCAGGCATCCGAGCACGCGTCGGCAACCACCTCAGGCTTGAGGGTGGAGGTCGCGCATGGCCAACCACCAGGAAAGGAAGCCGAAACAGCTCTCGCTCCCGCTCGGAAGGGCGCCGAGTCCCCGGGTCACCGAAGAGCAGCACCACCAAGTGGTACTGCTGCTCGCGCAGCTCCTGCTGCGCACGGTGCCTCCGCCAAGCCGCGGCGCCGGCGCCGCGACGGAGGCCGGCGATGAACCGTACTGAGTTGCCGGAGACGGTCCTGCAGCGGCGCGCCATCGTCTACGTCCGTCAATCCACCGTCGCGCAGGTTCAGGACAACGTGGAGAGTCAGCGCCGCCAGTATGCGCTCGCTGACCTGGCGCGCGCCTACGGATTCCGTGACGTCGTCACCATCGATGAAGACCTTGGCCGCTCGGCCAGCGGGACGATCGCCCGTCCGGGCTTCGAGGCGCTGGTAGCACAACTTTGCCAGGGCCGCGTCGGAGCCGGCTTCTGCCTGGAGGCTTCCCGGCTGGCGCGCAACGGTCGTGAGTGGCACCACCTCCTGGAGTTGTGTGGCCTTGTGGATGCTCGCGTGGTCGACGGCGACGGTGCCTATGACCCGAGCGTGCCGAATGACCGGCTACTCCTCGGACTGAAGGGGACCATCAGTGAATTCGAGCTGACCCTGATGCGCCGCCGGCTCATCGACGGAGCGCAGGCCAAGGCACGGCGCGGGGAACTCCATATTCCCGTGCCGGTCGGTTACCTGTGGGCCCAGGGGCCTGCCTTGGAAATAGACCCGGACCGGCGCGTGCAGGAAGCCATCCGTACGGTATTCCGACTCTTCGCGCGCCTGGAGAGCGCACGGCAGGTGCATCTGTCCATGTGCCGTGAGCGCCACCTGTTCCCACGGCCGAGCGATGGCAAGCGGTGGGGGGCACCCAGGTGCTGGACGCCACCGACCTACCGCAACATCATCAGCGTGTTACAGAATCCTGTCTACGCAGGCGTGTATGCGTATGGGAAGTCGACCCAGCGCACCCAGCTTGTCGAGGGGCGCCTTACGAAGAGCTACGGGCACCCCCGTCCCATGCACCTATGGACGGTGCTGCTGAGAGACCATCATGCAGGCTACATTTGCTGGGAAGAGTTCGAGCGCAACCAGGAACGCCTGCGGCGCAACGCGCACCGCCGCCCTGCTGGCAGCGCGAAGTCGGCAAGAGGCGGAGGAGCCCTGCTCTCGGGCCTGCTGCGTTGCCGCCGCTGTGGGCGCATGCTCCTCGTGGCGTACACCGGGCGTCCGCCGCGCCGCGCGCGCTACCTCTGTCACCGGGGCCGGGAGGCCCACGGCACCGCGCCCTGCATCTCCTTCGGCTCCTCTCGGCCGGACGACCTCGTTGCGGCCGAGGTGCTGCGAGCCGTCGCTCCCGTCGCCGTGGAAGCAGCAATAGCCGCCATGGACCTTGCCCAGCAGCAACACGCCGAGCGGCGGCGCGCCCTCGAACTCGAGAAGGAGCAGGCGAACTACGAGGTGCGTCTCGCACAGCGTCGCTACGAAGCCGTTGACCCGGACAATCGACTCGTCGCCGCCGAGTTGGAAGCGCGATGGAATGCGGCACTCACGCAACTGCGTGCATGCGAGCAGCGCGTCAGTGAGCGGGAGCCTTCGTCTGCCTCCGTCCCGGACCGCGAAGCGCTGTTACGTTTGGCAGGCGACCTGCGCACAGCATGGGACGCCTCAGGGGCGGATGCCGCCTTGAAGCAGCGACTGGTGCGTACCCTGATTGAGGAGGTAGTCGTCGACATCGACGATGCTCGCCGAGAGCTGGTGCTCATCATTCACTGGCGGGGTGGGCAGCACTCAGAGGTGCGAGCACGCAAGCCCGCCACGGGAGAGCACCGCAAGCGTGCCTCCGCCAACGCCGATGCGATGATTCGTGCGATGGCTGGCGAGCAGTCGGACGCGGCCATGGCGGTACGTCTCAACCAGGCGGGCCACCGAACTGGCCACGGCCTTGCGTGGACCCATAGGCGCGTCGCTGCGTACCGACGGACGGCCCGAATTCCAGCCTACGCCTCTGGCCGGCAGGACAGCGGCTGGCTCACCATGCGGGATGCTGCCGCAGCCCTCGGCGTGCCGAACCAAGCCATTCGAAAACTCATCCAGTGTGGGCTTCTCCCCGCCAAGCAGGTGATGCCGGATGCTCCGTGGCAGATTCGAGCGGAGGACCTGCGAGCGACACACGTGCTTGAGGCCGTCCACAAGCGACGTAGGAGCCCTCGCGGCGCGAGCAAGCCCCGCCGTCGCGTGAAGCGGTCGACAACGCCCCGAAGAGGTGACGCACAATGAAACTCTCATTGCCCTCGGCAGGAAGAACTTTCTCTTCGTCGGGCACGAAGCTGCGGGTGAGAACCTCGCGGGCCTCTATACCCTGGTGGCCACCTGCGAGGCCAACGGCGTCAACCCTGAGGCATACCTGGCTGACGTCCTGCTCCGCGTCCAGACGCATCCCAACTCGCGCATCGCGGAGCTGCTGCCTCACGAGTGGAAGCGTCGGCAGACCACCGGCCCGCCCGAGTCACACCCCCAACCCGCTTCCTGAACACACCTCCGGCCCCGGCCTCTGTCGGGCACGGACCTCGTCCGTCTTCAACGGCTTACGCCACGTCACTGAACGGACGGATACCTGCCGTCTCCGGGCCGCCTTTCTCGCCGGGCGGGGTGCAGGGCTGGGCGAATCTTCCGGGCTGCGAGTTCCCGGACTCGCGAGCCGCACATCGAGTCGGTCGGCGCGATGGGGAGCTTGACCGATGGGGATCTTGACAGTGATCCGCAGTAGCTCGACGAGCGCCGATGCGTTGAAGCTCAAATCCTTCGACGTCTCTCGGTACTCGGAGCCTAACCGACGATCCCGCCAGGAACGACGTATCTCATGGCCCACTGGGGAAACCTCGACCAACTGTGCTTCCCGTTCTCGTTCCAGTCCACGTCCTGGTCGACGTCGAAGAAGCTGTAGACGTCCCGCACTTGGCAACAGAACACGACGTCGATGCGGCGGGGATCGCTGTTGGTCCCTGAATTGAAGATCCTGAACTCGATCCATCTGTCCGGCGCGAGCCCGTCGAGCTCGGTGAGCCTGAACTCGAGCCGGGACTTCTGGGAGAGGACCCGCGCTCCGTTGACCCGCGCCGCGACAGGTGCCCCCGGCGTGGCAGGTGCCGCCGGCCTGACAGGTGCCACTGGCATGACGACGCGCCGACCCACCGCACCCTCGAGCACGATCTCGAACCTCGCACCCCTGGGAGCGTACTGGTAGCCCTGCTCACGGGCCCGGAATGCCTCGTCCGTGAGCTTGTGGCTGCCGTACCGCAGGTAGTCGTCCGTGAGTTCCTGGAAGATGTGGATGAGATGCGCCTTGTCGAGCTTCGCAAGGGTGTGCCCTTCGAGCAGGTCCCCCTGAGCGGTCAGCCGATTCCTCCCCGGCCCACGTTCTCGAACCGTGCACCAGGTCACGAGGTCCATCAGCTCCTCAGCCATCACCTTTCGGCCGGGCGACAAGTTGCGATAGGCCGAGAGGCCCACCACCTCCTGCCAGAGCCAGCGGTTCACGCGCTCGACGGAGACCGGCCCCACATCTGTCAGGCCGGAAATCAAGCAGGCCGCATCGTCGTTGGTGCGGATCCCGAACTGCGCGTGCACGTGCTCTTCGATCCGCTCCGCCTGTTCCTTCGAATCGACCTCGATGAACGCGTACTCGTTCCGCCTCCCGAGCACCTTCTCTCCGAGAGCGCAAATAAATGCCTTGTTGTGGCGCTTCGCCAGCGCACCGCGCATGCAGCTCCGCATCCGCCCATCCTTGCCGTGCCCGATCTGGAGCACGTCGGGACCGTTGAAGACCGCGTAGACGTGGTAACCGGACTCTGGCGCGTTCTCGATCCGCTGAATCCGCGTCACGGCTCCGTGCTCGGAAAGGACGGCCAATACCTTCGCGGCGAAGTCGACGGGCATGGAGGGGACCTCTCGCTTAATTCTGATCCGGTTCCGCGGGCGCAGCAAGCTTTGCCTCACCCGTCGATGTAAGGACGGAAGAAGACGCCCCCAGTCTCTGCTGCCCGGCGGATTTTCCGCCGGAGCATCTCGCAGATATGGTTGACGCCATGGAGGACGCAGGCGAGCTCCTGGCCGTTCATTAGGACTAGGCCCCGAGCTCCGAACGCCGCCAAAGCGCTAGGTTGTTTCAGGCAACCGAGGCGCTCGGTCCGATTGACGAAGCGCTCTCGTCAAGAATCTCCAGCTCAGGGAGAGAATTGACGATCTTCATCGTCTCAAGGCTCACAGTGATGACGCGCAGCAGCAGGGATAGCGGATAACGCGGGTCTCTGACAGTCTCGTTCGCCCAGGCGTTCGCGTCCTTCACAATGCCGCTCGCCTTGTCGGTGGTAACGCCTTGCCGCTCCATCACCCATTCAATCGCCGACTTGCCATTCACGACGTACTCGTAAGCGTCCAGCGGGATGTCGCGAACAGTGATGAAGTCGTTGTAGTGGATGACGCTCTTGTCCTTACCCTTGCCGAATTTCATCTTCTCGACTCGGTAGCTCGCTCCGGTGGGTTTGGCGGGGCCTTCGATACGAGCTGGGTACTCGCTGACCTGCTCGAACCCAACGTGGAGTTCGCCGAGCGTGCGGCCGGCGCGACTGAACGCCCAGAAGTCACCGGCCTTCTTCACGCGGGGAATACGGGGGAGTTCCTTGCCAAGGTTGTCAGCGTATCTCTCGCGGTAGTCGGCCGAGTGGAGAATGCCGTAGACGTAGTAGAAGATGTCTTCCTTCGTGATGGTCTCGCCGGGATAGGCAGCCAGGAAGTGGGCCAAGCCCACGTCGGTGATCCCGTCCCGTCGCGAGAGGCCAGTAGTAGGCGCCCTCTTGGCAGCGGCGAAGAGCTGGCTCTGCGACTTGTCGCCCTCGTCCGCGTCCTCGCGGCCGTCATAGAGGTAGAGAGGGAAACATTGGGTTCCCCCATCCGACTGCACGTCCACGACTCGATCTGCCATCAAGGCCAATTGTCCGAGGCCGCTCCAGCGCTGCTTTACGACGATCAGGCGGTTGTCTTCTCTCCCTTCAGGAAACAGACGCGTCATTCGATAGCGGTTCTCATTAAAGAAGCCGTCGTAATACAGCCAACGCTTTTCGAAGGGCCTGTATAGGGAAATGATTGCTTTCGCGTCAGAGAAGCTGCCACGCAGGCCCTTCTCGAGTCTCCGGCGAAGCACCCACGACCAGCCAATCTTGGAGCTGTCGTTGATGTTGCTCGTGATCTTTTCATCTACAACGTCGTTGTAGAAGGCGATCATGCGAGCCATGGCGTGGAGCATTGTCTTTCTCGACGCATTGTATGCCCACGCATCCCGGTTGGTCTTAACTCCACTTGAATAGTCGGCAAAGAGCACTGCGGCGGCCTGGGTTGACTTGTCGCCCATCGAGATGAATTTCTCGAAGCCGGCCTCGCGCTGAGCGAGCCAGTCTCCATGAACATCAGGGGTGATGGTCTTCCAACCAACTTGCTCAGCGATACCGGCGATGCTCCCGAAGGAACTGATCTTTCCCAACTTTTCGTCTCGGCTGAGATAGTCGCCAATGTCATGGAAGTATATCTTCCCATTCCCATTGGATGCCGGTTTTTTTACAAACAGTGAAATGGCGATTGGCGCTCGGCTGCCGCTCCCGAAAATCTTGCCGCCCTCCTTCTTCGAGAGCTCGCCGGATGTGCGCTGGTTGCCCCGAAGGTGAACGACATGGATGCTGCTGAACTCCTCAGCGAGGCACTTGCGCAAGCCGTCAGCAGCTTTGCCGTCTATGAATCCCGCATTCGTCACGAAGCCGATGACACCGCTGGTCCCTACGCGGTCGCTGGCCCAGCGGATGGCCCTGACATAGCTGTCGTAAAGACTCCTGGGATTGCCAGTTGATCGACTCACGTAGGTCGCTTGGAGGCGAGCATCCAAACGCGGGTAACGGATATTGGCAGCATCGTCGTTGTCATCCTTCTGCCCCACCGAGTACGGCGGATTCGCAACAATCACCCGAATGTCGAGCTTCTTCTGCCGCGTGCGTCGCTTGCTGTTGTCCTTCAGCACGCGTGAAACGAGGTCGTCCCTCTCGTAGAGCTGGAAGGTGTCGGTGAGACAGATTCCCTCGAAGGGCGTGTACTTTCCGCCGAAGATCCCGTGGTACGCGGCCTCGATGTTGATTGCGGCGATGTAGTAGGCGAGCAACACGATCTCGTTCGCGTGGATCTCCTTCGCGTATTTCTGCGACAGCTCCTCCTTCGAGATGAGCCCACTCTGGATCAACCGCGTGATGAAGGTGCCAGTGCCGGTGAACGGGTCAAGAATGTGTACGCCCTCTCTGCCGAGCGTCTGTCCGAACTCGGTGCGGAGGAGGTGATCGACACTCTTCAGGATGAAGTCGACAATTTCGACCGGCGTGTAGACGATACCGAGCCGCTCCGACATTTTCGGGAATGCGTTGCGGAAGAACTTGTCGTACAGCTCGACGATAATCTTCTGCTTGCCCTGGGCGCTCTCGATTCCCTCGGCGCGCATTTTCACTGATTCGTAGAATGCCTCAAGCGTGCTCGACTCCTTGCCGAGACGATGATCCTGGAGCACATCGAGTACCCCCTGCATCGCGCGTGATATCGGGTTCTCGGTCGCGAAGCTGTAGCCCGAAAAGAGGGCATCAAATACCGGCTTGGTGACGAGGTGCTGGGCGAGCATCTCGACAATCTCGCCGTCCGTGATGCTGTCGTTCAGGTCATCGCGCAGTTCCTCTGCGAAACGTGCGAACGCATCGCGCTCTCGCGTGTTGCCTTCGTTCTCAAGGATTCCGGTGATGCGGTCGATGTGCGTGCGGGCAATCTTCGCGATGTCCTTTGCCCACTCCTCCCAGTGTTGACGGTTACCCACCTTCTGGACGAGCTTTGCGTAGATGGCGTGCTCGATCTCGCCAATCTCGAACTCGAGTTCATCCTGTACGGGGTACCTAATCGGGTTCTCTGCTACCCCGATGGTGTGCCCGCCCTTCGCCGCCCGCTTTGCGGCCTCCTTCTTCGCGTCGTCTTTCTTTGAACTTGAGCGCTTCGCGATCTTGTCGGTAATCGCGATGACCTCCATCTTTGTAAGGTCCTTTGCTTCGAGCTCAAGCTTGTTGATCATCGCGTCGAAGCGGTCGTCGTGAGACCGCAGGGCTTGAAGGACCTGCCACACGACCTTGTACGTCTGGCTATCGTTCAGGGCGTCATGAGGCTCGACCCCCGCGGGGATGACGACGGGGAGAACGATGTACCCGCGCTTCTTGCTGCTGTCCGCAGGTTTCCGCATCACGCGCCCGACCGACTGCACGACGTCCACCTGCGAGTTGCGGGGCGTGAGGAAGAGAACGGCGTCGAGGGCTGGCACGTCGACGCCCTCGGACAAGCAGCGCACGTTGCTCAAGATGCGGCACGTGTCGTCGGGCGTCTCTGCCTTGAGCCAGCTGATCTTCGCCTCCTTCTCGGAGGCGTTCATGCTGCCGTCGACGTGCTGCGCCTCGCACCGCAGATGCGTCGACGCAGCATCATCGCTGGGTGCCGTTCCACCCTCCTGGTAGGCTTCGACCACCGCCTGAAACATCTCGGCGATGTTTTTCGATCCGACCTTGTGGACCTTGGCTCCCTTCTGGCGCTCGATGACTTGGCAAAACGCAACCGCCCGCTTCATCGGGCCGGTGTCGTCGGTGATCTCTTCGAGTAGTCCCTGCTTTGAGAGCGCCTTCCAGCAGCCTACGATTTTCGCGGCGTCGTCGACTCGTAGCTCGTTATTCGAGTCCTTCAAGAGATTCTGTATCCGACGGCTGACGTGCGACTCCTCGATGGCAAGTACGATGACCTTATAATCAACGAGCAGTCCTCGTTTCACCGCCTCAGAAAACGTGAGGACGTGAAGATCCGGTCCGTACAGCCTCTCGTCGTCCATCGAGCAGAGGGCGACGTTGTCCCGCTCGGCAGTGGCCTTAGCTGTGTCGCCATAAATCCGCGGGGTCGCCGTCATATACAGGCGCTTGTTCCCGCGGATGTATTTATCGTCGTGAACCTTGATGAAGTGGCTCTCCTGCTCATCCTCGAACTTGGCACCAGTCGTGCGGTGCGCCTCGTCGCAAATGATGAGGTCGAACTTGGGAAGTCCGTGCTCCTTCTGAGCCTCGTGCAGCACATCAATGGAGTGGTAGGTCGAGAACACGACGCTCATGTGTTTGGCGTCATGGCGCTTCTTCATTTCCGTCGCGAGCCGCGAGGCGCTCGTGGTCGCCGGATACTGGAGTTCGTGAACAAGCGTCTGGACGACGTCGTCGTCCTTGCTGCGCTTCTTTCCCACGTCCGAATCGGAGCAGACGGCGAAGCTCTGGAGGCGCGTTTGGCTCTCCTGCGTCCATTCAGTGAGGGTCTGCGACAGGAGCGCAAGACTCGGGACGAGGAACAGTACGCGCTTGCCTTCGCCAGCAACTTCCTCGGCGATCTTCAGGCTGGTGAATGTCTTTCCCGTGCCGCACGCCATGATGAGCTTGCCGCGGTCGTGTTCTTTGAGCCCGGCGAGCACCGCTTTGAGGGCTGTCTTCTGGTGCGGAAGGGGTTGCTTCTTCGCCCTGAGGACAAGCTTCTTTCGCGGGGCGAACTGCGCCCAATCGATAGAACTGTTCTCGAGAGTGGCCAGGTCGATTTTCGTTACTGGGATGTGCTGGTTGCGGAGTGCTTCCTCAGCGTGTTCGCTCCACAGGACCGTCGTGCTGATGATGATCCGGTGCGTAAACGGCTTCTTGCCCGCTGCCGTGAAGAAGCTGTCGATGTCGGCCTTCTGGATGCGGTAGTCGGGCGCGTACAGCTTGCACTGGATGGCATGGACCTCGTCCGTGACGGTCTCCGCCACCAGGTCGATCCCCACGTCGCGCTTGTCGAGATTGTGGCGCTCGGCCCAGGCAGCGTAGGTCTCGACACTACGGTACAGCTCTCGGTACGCGGGTTCGTTCTTGAGGTACGCGACGGTCAGCTCTTCGAAGTAGGTGCCACGCTCGCGGGGCGTGACGGCGACGGCACGGAACTGGTCGAGGATCTTCTGGAGAGCGCTCACGAACGGGGTCCTATTTGAAGCTGGTCAGCGAGGCCGCTTGGCCGCCGGGGTCGGAGGATCGGCCTAAGTGGCCACGGTTGTCCAGCTTGACCGCAGGGGGAAACCAAGGTCTCCGAAGGACGGCTCGGCCGAGTGCTCGCTCTCATCAAGAAGAACCAAGGACCGGTGAGCGTCAAGGTAGTTGTCGCGTGAGAGGTTTCAGCCGGCGTCCCTCACTTCCTGCTGATGCAGGATGAGGTTAGGCGCGGGGTTGAGGCGGACGGGCCCCACCGGTGACCAATCGCGCGTGCCTCGACTCCAGCGCTCGGGGTGAAGGGCTCGAGCACGCTGGTACACCCCGTGGCGTCGGGCCAGCAGCGCCGTCTCGCGGCCGAAGTGCCTATCGTCGGGTGTGACGAATCAGATGGCCGAGTGTCGGTGCTCAATGTTGTACCAGTCCACGAAGCGCGTCACCCAGTCGTGCGCGTTCTCGGCGGAGGCGAAGGGCCTCATTCACGGCTCGGAAGAATCCGTCGCGCTCCGCCGGTTGAAAGTGTGTGAGCCGGTTGGAGCTGAGTGAAGAGCAGAGGAGCGAGCTGGAGGCGTGCTTCCGCACGACGGAGGACCGCCGATTGCGCGACAGGTGCCAGGCGGTGCTGATGACCGCCCGGGGCCGACCTCAGCAGCAGATTGCCGAGGACGTGGGCACCACGACGCGCAATGTGCAGCGCTTCCTGGCCCGCTACCGCGTTGGCGGCCTGGAAGGGCTGAAGATTCAGTGGGCGCCGGGCAAGACGCCCCTCATCCCGGAGCAGCTGGCGCCTACGATTCTGGGCTGGATACGCCAGGGCCCCCGGGCCTGCGGCCTCAAGCGCGCCAACTGGACGCATGTGGCCCTGGCTGACTTCCTCTGCCAGCAGACAGGCATCCGCGTGCGCGAGACGGCCATGGGCGACTTCTGCCGCCGCCACGGCGTGCGGCTCTACCGGCCCACCTACCGCTTCCTGCGAGCAGACCCCGCTCGCCAGCAGCAGGCCCGCCAGGAGTTGAGCGAAAAAAACTGCACCGGCAAATATGGCCTGAGCCCCAGGTGTTGTCCTTCTGAAGGGGGATACCACCATGGCTCGAACGACTGCTCGCCCTGTTGCCACCCGTGAGGTGAGGGTCGACAGCGAGCGTCGGCGCTGCGAGGCGTGCGGCGCGCGGACGCGTGCGGACTGGCGCTCCCTCCGCTGCGTGACGACGCTCACCGGCTGCGTGGGATTGTCAGTGCAGGTGCGGGTGTGCCACCGAGAGGGGTGCCTGCTGGAGGGCGTGTCGTTGCGGGCCGAGGGGGAGGGGCGCTGGGTGCTGCCCGAGCACGAGTTCGGCCTGGACGTGCTGGCCTTCATCGGGGCGCAGCGCTACCGGGAGCACCGCAGCGTGCCGGAAATCCACGCCCTGTTACGACACAAGGGCGTCGCCGTCTCCGAGCGCACCTGCACCAACCTGCTCGACCGCTACGACGAGCTCATCAGCCTCACGTTGCTCGACTCCGGGCGGCTGCAAGCGGCGCTCAAACGCCAGGGGCGGGCAGTGCTTGCCATTGATGGGCTTGCTCCGGACGTGGGGCACGAGGTGCTTTGGGTGGTGCGCGAGTGCCTGTCGGGGCAGGTGCTGCTGGCGCGGCCCCTGCTGTCCGGCGGGGAGCAGGAACTGGTACCGCTCCTCGAAGAAGTGAAGCGCGCGCTGGGGCGGGTGCCCATCGTCGGCGTGGTGTCCGATGGGCAGCGGAGCATTCGAAACGCCTTGGCCCACGCATTGCCCCAGGTGCCGCACCAACTCTGCCACTTCCACTACCTGCGTGAAGCGGCGCGTCCCCTCTACGAGGCGGACCGGCATGCGAAGAAGGAATTGAAGAAGCGGGTGCGCAAGGTGAGGAAGGTCGAACGGACCTTGGAAGGCCGTCAGGATGCGGGCGCTCGCGCCACGCAAGCCTATGCGGCGGCCGTCCGCAGCGCCCTCACCGACGACCACCGCCCACCCCTCAGCCCTTCCGGACTGCTACTGCGCCGACGTCTGGGCGCCATTGAGAAGAGCCTGGAGCGGGTGTCAAAAGGGGGGCCTTCCCACCAGAATTGAGCCGCCTGCACGCGGTGCTGCGCAACGCACTCAGGGCCACTGCCGCGAGTTGGCCCGCCCTTGCGCGGGCCTACCGGTGGGTGGAACGCACTGCGGCCATCCTCAAGAACGAGCCTGGCTTGGACGCCGCAGGAGTGCGACGCCGGCTCGCCGCGCTGCTGGCCGCCATGGTGCGCTGGACACGCCGACGTCATCAGGGCGTCCTGCGTCAGGCACTCGCCCACTTCCTGCTCGAAACGCGTCGCTACTGGAAGGGCCTCTTCCACTGCTACGACGTGCCGGAGCTGCCGCGCACCGACAATGACCTGGAACACCTCTTCGGCACTTGTCGCTTCCACGAGCGGCGAGCCTCGGGCCGGGTGCGCGGGAGCGCAGGCCTCGTCGTGCGCGGTGGGGTCCGGCTGCCCGCCATCGCTGCAGCCCAACTGCTCCCGGCGCTCGACGGCACCCACCTGGCACCGGGAGACCTCGACGCCTGGCGGACGCTGCGCGCTCAGCTGGAACAGCGGCGCGTCCCTCGCGTCATGGGCCGGCGCTTCCGCGCCGACCCGGACGGCTACCTCCGAGGCATCGAAGAGGAGCTCAGGCCATATTTGCCGGTGTAGTTTTTTGGCGTCGAGGTGGGCCGCAGTTGGCCTTGACGGAAATCGGGCTCGGGATGAATTCATTGGGGATGGGGCCGGACCGAGCGAATCGCCTGCCCGCTCCCATATCGAGGGGCCGCCAAGGCGGGCCGTGGCTCTTCGGCGGCATGGCCGAACCCACGAACTCACCAGCGCGAGGGATGCTTCGGCTGACCTCGGCACATGGCAGTTGAGATTGACCGGGGGAGACTCACGCCTCCTTGCAGGATGCCTCCGGAGAGCAGACCGTCGGTCCTCGCGACGCAACGTCGCGGCATGGGCGGACCGGCACTTCGTCGTTGGACGCGCTTGTGCCAGCGCGCGTGACGTCGTGTCCGAAGAAAAGAAGGTTTCTGCCGTCGCCCAGGTCAATCCTGCTGGCCATCCCCAGCCCTCTTCCGAGCAGCCGCTCGGGGAGGCGCTCTGGGATGTGCGCGGCCTCGCGGCCTACCTCAACCTTTCCACCTCGTGGGTGTACCAGCGCGTCGCAACCCGGACGATCCCCTGCGTACACCTCGGTGCCGCCGTGCGCTTCATTCCCGAAGACATTCGGGCCTGGCTTCGAGGTGAAAGAGGAGGCCAGGTAGTCCGTATCCGGGACTACCGAGCACGTCCTCTTCGCAAGAGGAGCGGGAAAAAGCCCCGCCCCGATTAGGAGAACGCCATGGCGACCGTCTACCAAAAGAACGACCGCTGGTACGTGGGCTACACCGATGGCACCGACCATCGACGGCTCGTGCGCACCGACGCGCGGACGAAGTCCGAGGCCCGGGCCTACGCCGACGAGCTGGAGCGCAAGGCCACCCGGCAACGCCTCGGGCTTGAGGAGCTGCCCACCGACACCACGATGACGCTCGCGGAGCTGTGTGAGTGGTGGCTGAAGAACCGCTGCCCGCCGGAGCGCGAGTACAACGAGCGCAAGCGCCTCCAGCGACACGTGCTCGACTCACCGCTGGGCGCGATTCCCCTGCGGCACGTGAAGGCCGCGGACATCGAGGACCAGTTCCGCCGGATGGCGGCGGCGGGTCTGAAGCCCTCCACCATCAACGGCCTTCGCGGCACGCTGCACACCGTCTACTCCCGGGCGAGAAAGGCCGACGTGTGGACGGGGCCGAACTTGGTGAAGGACGTGGAGTCCCGGAAGGTGCACGCCACGCTGCGGGCCGAGGAGGTGCCCCTGCTGCTGCCCCACGTCCCCGACGAGTGGCGCGCGCTCTTCGCCACGGCCCTCTACACCGGCATGCGCAAGGGCGAGCTGTTCGGCCTGCGCAAGCGTGACGTGGACCTCGCCACTGGCACGCTCACCATCGCCCGCTCCTACGACAAGGAGACCACGAAGGGCGGCCACGCGGACATCATCCCCATCGCCAAGCCGCTGGTGTCCTACCTGCGCACCGCAATGGCGGCCTCGCCGGGCGAGCTGCTCTTCCCCGATGCCCAGGGCCGGATGCGCTCGCCCGAGGCGGACCCGCAGAAGGTGCTGCGCCATGCCCTGGCCCGCGCGGGACTGGTCGAGGGTTACGAGCATGTCTGCCGGCGGTGCAAGGCACAGGGCAAGCCCCACGCCGAGTGCCACCCTGATGTAACCGTACGGACCTGCTCGGCCTGCGGGATGAAGCTCTGGCCCCGGGCCCTCCCCCGGCCGATGCGCTTCCACGACCTGCGGCACACCACGGCCACGCTGCTGCTGCGCGCGGGCGTCCCCCTCCAGCACGTCCAGCGCATCCTCCGGCACCGGGACGTAAAGCTGACTGCGGACACCTACGGACACCTCGAGGTGGAGGACCTCCGCGCCGCCGTGGACACCCTGCCGGGCGCCCCAGTCATCGACGCGGAGTTCACCGTCCACCGGCCCGGGGTTACTCCCGCGCCCCACGGCTTCGCACCGCTTCGCACGGATTCCGCTACCCGGCCGCTACCACCGGGCGAGGAGCGGAAAAACGAAGGGCGCGGAACCGAGGATTTCTCCAAGGATTCCGCGCCCTTTGAATGGTCGGGGAGACAGGATTTGAACCTGCGACCCCTTGGTCCCGAACCAAGTGCTCTACCAGGCTGAGCCACTCCCCGATATGTCCGTCCGCCGGCGGGTACTCCTCGGGACCGGCGAAAGTGCGGCGGTAGTACCCGAGCCACACGGCTGAGTCAACGTCCTCGGATCACCTTTTCTTTCCCCTCCCCCACTCCCCTCCCTCCTGCGGTCCGAAAAGACCCTCGCCCCTCCCCTCGCCCTCCCTCCCCTCTTACAATTGTCCTGACATTCCGGTAGTTCCGGATATATTCACCAGTCCCCCTTGGGCCGAGAAGGCAGCTGGCCGTGCAGCTCCAAACGAACATGCCCCCCGTCGTCCTCATCTCCGATGATGAACCGCTCATCGTGTCGGCCCTCGCCCGGGAGGCGAAGCGGTCCGGCCTGACGTGCATCTCGGACACGACGTCGGAGCGCGTCCTCGAGCTGGCCCGCCTCCACCGACCCGCCGTCATCATCCTGGACATCAACCAGCACCAGGACGGGCGGGATTTGCTCGCCCAGCTCAAGCAGGACCCCGCCACCCGCGAGTGCAAGGTCATCATCCTCAGCGGCGTCGAGGACCAGTTCACCCGCCACGTCTGCTTCGAGCTCGGCGCCGACGACTACGAGGTGAAGCCCTTCGACCCCACCTTCATGACCCGCGTCGCCCGCCTCGCCACCACCGTGGCTCGCACCCGGGCCTGAACCCCGCCGTCACCCCCGGAGCGAACGGATGGCCGCCGCCCGGTCCTTCGCCCCGAAGACGTAGCTGCCCGCCACCAGCACCGTCGCCCCCGCCTCCACCACCTTCTTCGCCGTCTCGGCGTTGATGCCCCCGTCCACCTCGATGTCCGTGTCCAGCCCCCGCGCGTCCAACATCGCGCGCAGCCGGCGCACCTTGCCCACCGTGGACTCGATGAACCCCTGCCCCCCGAACCCGGGGTTCACGCTCATCAACAACACCATCTCCACGTCCCCCAGCACCTCCTCGATGGCCGACAACGGCGTGCTCGGGTTCAACACCACCGCCGGCTTCGCCCCCGCATGACGAATCTGCTGCAGCGTGCGGTGCAGGTGCGGGCTCGCCTCCACGTGCACCGTCAGCACGTCCGCCCCCGCCTTCGCGAAGGCCTCCACGTACTTCTCCGGCTCCACAATCATCAGGTGCACGTCCAACGGCTTCGTCGCCGCACGCTTGATGGCCTCCACCACCACGGGGCCAATCGTGAGGTTCGGCACGAAGCGCCCATCCATCACGTCGACGTGAATCCAATCGGCGCCCGCGGCTTCGATGTCGCGGACCTCCTCGGCCAGGCGACCGAAGTCTGAAGACAACAGCGAGGGCGAGATTCGGACAGGGCGGCGGCTCATGGGGGCGCTACATACCCCGCTCCCTTCCACCCCGACAGCGAAGGAATTCCCCGACGTCCGTTCTAAAGCAGAAAACCAAGCAGGTCGGGCCCCAGGGCGACCACCTGCCCGGGCGTGTTACAACCTTGGAATCCTGCACAACCGCAGGACACACCTCGCCCGGAGCCACCCGGTGCCCTCTTCCGCCCTCGCGCAGCAGCCGACTCCGCCGCAGCCCGACCTCACCCGCCGCCTGGCGAAGCTCACGTCCATCCTCGACGTGGCCAAGGCCATGAGCGCCGAACGGGACCTGGACCTGCTGCTGCCGCTCATCCTCTACGAGGCCACCAAGGTGGTGGAGGCGGATAGGTGCTCGCTCTTCATCCTGGACCGCGAGCGCAACGAGCTGTGGAGCAAGGTGGCCCAGGGCTCGAAGAACGAAATCCGGCTCCCCGTGGGCAGCGGCATCGCCGGACAGGTCGCCCACACCGGCACCATCATCAACATCCCCGACGCCTACGCGGACACCCGCTTCAACCGCTCGTTCGACGTCTCCAGCGGCTACCAGACGAAGACCATCCTCTGCGTCCCCATGCGCGACGCGAATGGCGACGTCACCGGCGTCATCCAGGCCCTCAACAAGCTCGGTGACCTGGCCTTCAACGCCGAGGACGAGGAGCTGCTGCTCGCCCTGGGCGCGCAGGCCGCGGGCGCCATCGAGAACGCCCTGCTCCACGAGGAGATCAACCGCCTGTTCGAGGGGTTCGTCTCCGCGTCCGTCGTCGCCATCGAGCAGCGGGACCCGACCACGGCGGGTCACTCGGGCCGCGTCGCCGACCTCACCGTGTCCCTGGCCCAGGCGCTGGAGCACCAGTCCACCGGCCCGTATACCCAGGTGCGCTTCTCCGCCACCGAGATCCAGGAGCTGCGCTACGCGTCGCTCCTGCACGACTTCGGCAAGGTCGGCGTGCGGGAGAACGTCCTCGTCAAGGCGGAGAAGCTCTATCCGCATGAGCTCGAGGTGCTGCGCGCCCGCTTCCAACTCGCCCGCAAGGATTTGCAGCTGCAGAGCTACCGGCGGCGGTTCGAGGCGGTGAAGAAGCGCGGGGACTCGGCCCTCGCGGAGATTGAAGCCGAGGAGACCGAGCGGCTCGACACGGAGCTCAAGCACCTGCACGAGGTGTTCGAGTTCGTCCTCACCTGCAACCGGCCCACGGTGCTGGCGCAGGGCGGCTTCGAGCGGCTCACGGAGCTGGGCCACCTGAACTTCCAGGACGACGCGGGCCAGACGCAGCCGCTGCTCCTGCCGCGCGAAATCCAGTCGCTCTCCATCCCCCGCGGCACCCTCTCCGCCGACGAGCGCCGCGAAATCGAGAGCCACGTCGAGCACACCTACCGCTTCCTCACCCAGATTCCGTGGACGCGCGCCCTGCGCCGCGTGCCCGAAATCGCGTACGCGCACCACGAGAAGCTCGACGGCACCGGCTACCCCCGCGCCATCCCCGAGCGCACCATCCCCGTCCAGTCGCGCATGATGTCCATCTCCGACATCTACGACGCCCTCACCGCCAGCGACCGTCCCTACAAGAAGGCCGTGCCGCACACGCTCGCGCTCGACATCCTCAAGAAGGAGACGCAGAACGGGCAGCTCGACCCCGAGCTGTTCAAGATCTTCGTCGAGGCCGAGATTCCCCGCCGCGCCCTGAAGCACGCGCCGAAGTAGCGGACCGGCTTCTCTGGCACAGCTCATTCACCAGCTCCGCCCTCGCCGAGGGCTCGGCCGTCGAAGCACGGCGTAGGAGCTCCACCCTCGCCGAGTCCAGGCCTGGCCTGGCCTGGCGGGCGACGGTTCGCTCCGGCTCCGCCCTCGTCCAGGACTCGGCCCTCGAAGCACGGCACTTCACTGACCTCAGAAAACAAATGGGGCCCGCCGCGCGAAGCAGCGAGCCCCAGGTCCTCACGGCGTCAGGCTTCAGCCGATGGTGTGCAGCCGCAGGCTGTTGATCTTCCCCGGCTGCCCCACGGGCGCGCCGTAGACGATGACGATGCGGTCACCCTTGCGACCCAGTCCGCGCGCGAGCAGCTCCTCCTCCACGCGGCGCACCATCGCCTCCGTGTCCTGGATGGGCTCGAGCACCCGCGGCACCACGCCCCACAGGAGCGCCAGTCGCCGACGGACCTCCTGGTTCGGGCTGAAGGCCACAATCGGCACGGTCGGCCGGTAGTGCGACAACAGCCGCGCCGTCACACCCGACAGCGTGAAGGCGGCAATCAGCGAAGCGTTGCTCGCCCTCGCCGCCTCGCACGCCACGCGCGCGATGACGTCCGGGAAGTGCGAGGGCACCCCCAGCGGCGAGTCGATGCGCGGCGACAGCCCCTGCACCCGCGACGAGGACTCCGCCGCCAGGATGATGCGCTCCATCATCTGCACGGACTCGATGGGGAACTTGCCGCTCGCCGTCTCGCCCGACAGCATCACCGCGTCCGCGCCGTCGAACACCGCGTTCGCCACGTCGCTCGCCTCGGCGCGCGTGGGACGCGGGTTGTCGATCATCGAGTTCAACATCTGCGTCGCCACGATGACCGGCAGGCCGCGCAGGTTCGAACGCCGGATGATGTCCTTCTGCACCGCCGGCACCTCCTCGGGCGGAATCTCCACGCCCAGGTCGCCGCGCGCCACCATCACCCCGTCCGTCTTGTCCAGGATGGCGTCCAGCCGCGCAATCGCCTCCGGCTTCTCCAGCTTGGCGATGATGGGCACCGTGCGGCCCACCTCGGCCATCGCCTGACGGGCCGTGTCCAAATCGGACGGCTGCCGCACGAACGACAGCGCGATGTAGTCCACGCCCGCCTTGATGCCGAAGACCAGGTCCTCACGGTCCTTCGGCGTCAGCGCCTCCGCGCGCACCGCCACGCCGGGCAGGTTGATGCCCTTGTTGTTCTTCAGCGTGCCGCCGTGGATGACCTCCGTCTTGATGAGCTTCTGCTTGTCCGTGTGGAGCACCTTCAGCTCCAGCAGGCCGTCATCCAACAGGATGCGGTCCCCCGGATTCACGTCCGCCGCCAGGAACGGGTACGTCGTCGACACGATGTCGTCCGTGCCCGGCACCGTCTCGTCCGTGGTGATGTGGAAGGTGCCCCCCTCCTTCAGCTCCGTGCTGCCCTGGGTGAAGCGGCCCGTGCGAATCTTCGGGCCCTGCAAATCACCCAGGATGCCCACCGCCTTGCGCACCTTCAGCGAGGCCGCGCGCAGCTTGGCGATGTTCTCCGCGTGCTGCTCGTGGCTGCCGTGGGAGAAGTTCAACCTCGCCACGTCCATGCCGTTCTCCAGCAGCGCCTCCAACATCTCCTGGCTCTGACTCGCGGGCCCGAGGGTGCAGACAATCTTCGCTCGTCGCATATGGCTCGGGAGGATGGGTGGACCTCATGGAGGCGTCAAGCACGCACCACGGGTCGCTTCGCTCGGTAAACCGGTAAATGAGCCAGCGAGCAGAAGAGCCATCAACCGCGCAACAACACGCCCAGGTTCTCCCGCTCCCAGCGCAGCGCCGCCGTGTAGTGCGGGTACGTGCGCTCGCGCTCCCGGAAGGCGCGCGGATGGTGGACGCGGCGCCCGCCCCGCCCCGTGCTCGGGAAGAGCTGATGGAGCATCTCGTGGTAGACGATGAACTCCACGAAGAAGGCCGGCACCTCGGGCCTGTCCAGCGCGGGGTGGATGCGAATCTCCCGCGTCTGATGGTCGTACACGCCCAGGCGGATGGACTTCCGACGCCGCCTTGGCGGCATGCGCCCCCAGCCGATGCGCGCCTGGATGACGTTGTCGAAAAATGTCGCGTTGACCCCGTTGTAAAGCGCCTGCAGGTCGAAACAGCGCCCCAGCGGGTTCAGGTCCGCGTCGGATTCGCGCCGCACCTGACGGATGCGCGGCTGCTGTCCCCGGATGTACTCGTCCAGCAGCACGCCCGCGGTGCGGTGGCCCCGGCCCGCGTAGTCCGCCACCGCGCGCACCACCGTCTCCGGCGCGTCCAGGAACATGTGGTGCAGGCGCAGCTGCAGCGCGTTGCCTCCCCGACGGAAGGACACCATGGTGGAGCGGTTGTCCGTCACCGCCAGCTTCACCGGCATCCCCAGCTCCGCGCTCAGCCGCCACGCGAGCGACTCCGCGCGGTTCCACATGTCCTCGCGCGTGGAGGAGACGTTGAGCATGCGCGGCGCTTCCTCGGGCACCCGGTTGCGGGGCGGAGGAGGACGGGGTGCCGGGGGCGCCAGCTGCGCCTCGAGCTCCGCGACGACGTCCGGGGCACGCGGCTCCGCGGCCGCCGCCGTGGCCCGACTGGCCGCGGAGAGGCCGCGTGGGAACAGGGACATCTGACGGAAAAACTCGGAGGTCACTCGTCGCGCATCGTACCCGCCAAGGCTCCGGACTCAAGGCCGCAGGCCCCTGCCCGCCTGCCCTCCGTCAGCCCGTCAACCGCGTCCGCCCCGAGTCCCCGGGTGATTCACACTCCGGGGGCGGCATCCGTCACGGAGCGGGCACCTCGGTGTGACGGGACTTGAGCAGTCGCTCCAGCCGCTCGGGCTCCATTCGCACCACGAAGGTCTTCTCGCGCGTGTACGTCACCTGCCCGTGCGCGCCGCCCTTCACCTTGCGCACGAACTTCACCGGCACGTAGCTCACCTCGCCCCGAGGCTCGCCCTTCGCCCCCGAGTGGTGCAGCGCCAGGTGCGCCGCGTCCAGGAGCGCCTCCTGCGCGGGCTCCTGTCCCTTCTCCAGGGGCAGCACCACGTGGCTGCCCGGCACGCCGCGCGCGTGCAGCCACAGGTGCCAGGGCCGCGCGAGCTTGAAGGTGAGCGTGTCGTTGTCCTCCGAGCCCCGGCCCACCCAGATGCGCGCGCCCGCGTGGCCCACGTACTCCTTGAAGGGCCGGCCCTCCGGCGTCGCCTCGCCGCCCGCGGAGACGTGCAGCACCTCCACCTGGGCCAACAACATCGCCTCGTCCATGCGCTCCACCTGCTCCAGCGCGGCCTGGGCGTGGGCGACCTCGCGCGCCAGCTCCGCCTCGCGGTGGCGCGCCTGCTCCACGCCGCGCAGGAGGCGCCGGTACTGGTGGAAGTGCCAGTCCGCCTCCTCCTTGGGCGTGCGCTTCGGGTCCAGCGGCACCCGGACCTCCTGGGCGCCTTCCTCCGTGTACTCGGTGAGCGTCACCTCGGTGGCGCCGCGCTTGAGGCGGAAGAGGTTCTGCGCGAGCAGCTCTCCCAGCCGGCGGTGCTTCTCCGCCTCCGGCCCGCGCGCGGCCTCCGCCCTCACCTTCTCCAGGGTGCGCGAGGAGCGCTTGAGGCGGGCGCGGTACGGCTGCGCGAGGCGACGGCGGATGGACTCGGCGCGGCTCTGCTGGTCGCGGGCGCCGAGCAGCCGCTCGGCCGCGTGGGAATAAGGGAGCACCTCTCCCTCTGTTGGCACCAGGCGGGAGGCGACCTTGAGCGCCTTCTCCAGCGCCTCGGCGGGCATGGGCTCCGGCGGTGTCCACGCAGCGCCTGGGTACAGATTGCGGCGGGGTCCGAAGCCCTCGCCCGAGAGCATCAGCACCCGGTTCTGCTCGCTCGAGAGGAGGAGCCCCCCCGGAGAGCCCAGCTCCATCACGAGGTGACGGCGCACCTCCTCGCGCTCGAAGTCGAGCCGCACCACGCGCTCGGCCTCCATGAAGCGGGCGCCGGTGAGCTTCGCGCCGGTCAGCTCGTGGCGGAGCCAGCGCTGGAAGGGGGCGGGCTCGCCCGGCGTGGGGAAGCGGGAGGTGGCGGCGGAGACGCGGGCCAGGTCTCCCTCCGCGCACAGGCACAGGAGGATGGAGCGTCCGGGGACCCGCAGCTCCAGGTAGGCCAGCCTCGGCAGGGGGCACCAGGCCTTCTGGGCCACCGCACCCGTCAGCTGACTGCCCACCTCCGCCACCACCTGTGAGAGCTCCACGGGACGCAGCGACACGGGCAACCTCCTGTCCGGACAAAAGAAAAACGGCCCGGCGGGTTTCGCCGAGCCGTTCACCGGACGTCAACCGACGTCCGCGAATGACGACCTGCTGCTCAGGACTCCGGCGTAACCGGGGCCGCCGTCGCGCTGGTCTTCTTCGCCCGGGCCGCCTTCTTACGGGCGGGGGCCTTCTTGGCGCGAGCCGCCGTCTTACGGGCGCCGCCCTTCTTGGCCGCGGCCTTCTTGGTCGCGGTCTTGCCAGCCGTCTTGCGGGTGGTCGTCTTCTTAGCCTTCGCGCTGGTCTTCTTCGCGGTCTTCTTCTTGGCGGCCATCAGAACCCTCCATGTGATTTGGCCCCAGTCAACCGGGGCCCTGCACTCTTCCTGATGAAAGTGAGTGCTTGAAGTGAATGGTACGGGCGACACACCAGTGTGTCAACGCATGGTGATGTATTGCATCGCGCGGCGAGGCCGATTTTTCGGCATCGAGCGGTGCCGAGGGCCTCGAACGGAGGTTCGCGGACACTTCGGAGGCGCATCGCCGAATCGCGCGCGAGGCCGATTTTCCGGCTCCGGACGCGACGGAGGCCTTCGCTTCCGCGCTCGCGCGGACGCACTGTCGGCTGCCGCGCAAAGGCCCGAGCGGCACGCGGCGCTTTTCGCGAGGGAGGTCGGCGTCTACGGTGCGCGGCCACGATGAGGACCCCCGAGCGCACCTTCCCCGCGGACTTCACCTTCGGCGTCGCGACGTCGGCGTACCAGGTGGAGGGCGGCATCGAGAACGACTGGGCCGAGTGGGAGCGCGCTGGAAGATTGAAGGAGCCCCACGCGCGCTGCGGGCGGGCGGTGGACCACTGGAGCCGCTACGAGGAGGACTACCGGCTGGCGACGGCGGTGGGGGCCACCGCGTTCCGCATCTCCCTGGAGTGGGCGCGAATCGAGCCTGAGCGCGGGCGCTTCGACGAGGCGGCGCTCGAGGGGTACCGGGAGCGGCTCCTCAAGATGAAGGCCCATGGCCTCACGCCGGTGGTGACGCTGCACCACTTCACCCACCCCACCTGGTTCCACCGCGAGACGCCGTGGCACCAGCCCGAGAGCGTGGAGGTCTTCCGCCGTTATTCCCGCCGGTGCGCGGCGCTGCTCGAGGGGCTGGACGCGCGGGTCATCACCTTCAACGAGCCCATGGTGCTCCTGCTGGGCGGCTACCTGCAGGGCGCCATCCCCCCGGGAATCGCCGACGGGGCGCTCACCATGAAGGCGCTGGAGAACCTGGTGCGCGCGCACGTGGTGGCCCGGCGGGAAGTGGGCGAGAGGCTGGGCCGGGTGGAGACGGGCATCTCCCAGAACATGCTGGCCTTCGCGCCGGACCGCTGGTGGAACCCGCTGGACCGCGCGCTGGTGCGGCTGGGGGGCCAGGCCTACAACCACGCCTTCCATGAGGCGCTGTCCACCGGGAAGCTGCGGGTGAACATGCCGGGGGTGGCCACCACCCGCGTGGACATCCCGGAGGCGCGCGACTCGGCGGAGTTCGTGGGGGTGAACTACTACAGCCGCGCGCACCTGCGCTTCGTGCCCCGGCCGCCGTTCATCGAGTTCAAGTACCGCGACACCCAGGGGCGGGGCCTGACGGACATCGGCTGGGAGGACTGGCCCGAGGGCTTCCTCCAGACGCTGCGCGACGTGAAGCGCTACGGCAAGCCGGTGTGGATTACGGAGAACGGCATCGACGACCGGAGCGGGACGCGCAGGCCCCAGTACCTGCACACCCACCTGGGACAGGTGCTCGCCGCGCGGGCCGAGGGCGTGGACGTGCAGGGCTACCTCTATTGGAGCCTGCTCGACAACTTCGAGTGGCTGGAGGGCTGGGGCCCGCGCTTCGGCCTCTACCACGTCGACTTCGACACGCTGGAGCGCAGGCCCACGCCCGCGTGCGACTACTTCCGGCGGGTGGCCACCGGGCGGAAGCTCGTGGCCCCGCTGTAAGAAATTCCGGGCCCGCTCAGCCGAGCGCCGCCCGGTAGTCGACGTCCTGCTCCTCCTCGGAGGTCGCGCCCGAGTTCGAGGCGCGGTCCGCGGTGGCGAAGAAGGCGCGCACCGCGTCGGCGACGGCCTCCGGTGCGTCCAGGGTATTCACCCGGGCCCGGAAGACCGCCGCGCCCACCAGGCCATGGGCGTACCAGCCCAGGTGCCGGCGGAACGAGCGCACCGCGCCGAGCGGGTCCCCCACGAAGGCCAGGTGCGCGTGGAAGTGCTCCAGCACCAGCGCGCAGCGCTCCTCGGGGGTGGGCGGCTCGCCTCCATTCAGCTCGCGAAAAATCCAAGGGTTGCCCAGGGCCGCGCGGCCAATCATCACGAAGTCGCACCCGGTGGTCTCCAGCATCCGGCGCGCGTCCTCGCAGCTCTTCACGTCGCCGTTGCCGAACAGGGGCAGCTCGGGGAAGTGGCGCTTCACGTCGGCGATGACGCTCCAGTCGGCGCTGCCCGAGTAGCCCTGCTCGCGGGTGCGAGGGTGGATGGCCAGCCCCGCGCAGCCCGCCTCCTGGAGGGCCTCCGCCATCTGGAGGTAGTTGCGGGAGCGGGCGTCCCAGCCCGAGCGAATCTTGCAGGTGACGGGCAGGCCCGAGGCCTCGCGCATGGCGCGGACGATGGCGGCGGCGCGGGGCGGGTCGGAGAGCAGCGCGCTGCCCGCGCCGTTCCTGGTCACCTTCTTCACGGGGCAGCCCATGTTGATGTCGAGCAGCTGGGCGCCGTGGGACCTGCCGACGCTGGCGGCGAGCCCCATGGCCTCCGGGTCTCCTCCATAGAGCTGGAGCGAGTAGGGCCTCTCCACCTGGGCGTCGAAGCGCAGGTACATCAAGGTCCGCTGGTTGGCCCGCATCAGGCCCTGGGAGCTGACGAGCTCGGTGGGGCACAGGGCGGCGCCCATGCGGAAGGCGAGCACCCGGTAGGGCATCTCGGACACGCCGGCCATGGGGGCGAGGACGTAGGGGTTCGCGAGCGTGAAGGGGCCGAGTCGCAGCATGGGGCCTGAGGAACCTAGCGGAATCGAAAGAACCGGTCGCGGGATGTGCGCTCCGGACTGCGCAACCGCCCTTCAACGGTTAAGGTCCGTCTCCATGTTCCGCTTTCGTCTCGGGAGCATTCCCGTCGAGGTCCACCCCAGCCACCTGCTGGTCTCCGCCATCATCGCCTACACGTCGATGCGCGCGGCCCAGAACGGCTGGCCCTTCGCCCAGGTCGCGGGGGCTCCCGCGCTGGGGCAGGCCAGCGCGATGGGGGTGTTCGTCCTTTCCTGGATGCTCATCGTCTTCGTGTCCGTGCTGGTCCACGAGCTGGGGCACGCCCTGGCCAGCCGCCTCTTCGGCTATCGGCCGAGCATCGCGCTCGTCTGGTTGGGCGGCCACACCCTGCCCACCGACACCCCCGGCCCCCTTCCTTGGAAGCGGGACGTGGTCATCACCGTGGCGGGCCCGCTGTTCGGGCTGATGCTCGGCGTGGTGTGCCTGGTGGGGTACCTGTTCCTGAGCGGGGGCTCACCCGCGCTGGACTTCTTCCTGCGCACCTTCGCGGGGGCCAACTTCATCTGGGCCATCTTCAACATGCTGCCCGTGCTGCCGCTGGACGGCGGGCGGCTGGTGAACACCCTGTCCACGCGCATCTTCGGACCGCGCCGGGGCATGGTGGTGTCCCAGGGGCTGGCCCTGCTCGTGTGCGTGGCGGTGGTGGGCTACAGCCTGAGCACCGGCTGGCTCTTCGCCGGCATCTTCTTCGCCATGTACGGCTACCAGGCGTTCCGGATGCTGACCGAGGCGCTGGGCTCCAGCGCCTCGGGCACGCTGAGCAGCGGCGCGCTGGAGAACCCGCTCGCGCAGAAGCTGCGCGAGGGGAAGTTCGCCCTGGACGCGGGGCGGATGGACGACGCGCGGCGGCTGGGGGCGCAGGTGCTGGAGGGCGGCGACGGGCTGACGGCGGAGCTGGCGAGCCATGCCCACCACCTGCTCGGCTGGGTGGCGCTGAAGGAGGGCCAGGGGCGGCAGGCGCTGGACCACTTCTCCCAGGTGCAGGGACTTCAGGTGGAGCCGCACGCGGTGGCGGCGTCCTTCTCCCTGGTGGGGGATGACGCCCGCGCCCTGGATTGGTGGAAGCAGGCCTGGCAGACGTCGTCGGACCGCACGGTGATGCACGAGTACGCCGGGACGTTGATCCGCCTGGGCCGCGCGCCGGAGGCCCTCAAGCTGCCGGGCGTGGAGCCCGCGGCGGCGTACTCCTGCGCCGAGCGCGTGCTGTTCATCCGGGGCGCGTACTCGGAGGCCGCGGCGGTGGGCGAGGCGGCGCTGGAGCACGCGCCGAGCGCGAGCATCGCGTACGACGCCGCGTGTGCCCATGCCCGGGCGCGCAACGTCACGGACGCGATGCGCATGCTGCGGCGCGCCAGCGAGCTGGGCTTCCGGGACGCGGCGTATGCGGCGTCCGACTCGGACCTGACGGCGCTGCACGGCCAGCCCGCTTTCGAGGAGTGGTTGACGGAGCTGAAGCAATCCGTCGCCTCCTGACAGAGGCATGACAGGAGGGGGTGTTGATGCGGGATGAGGCTGCGCACCTTCGGGTCCGCCGCCTTCCTTCCGCTCACGAGGCTCCCTTGCAGACATCCTCTCCTGCCGCGGCTCCAGCGGACGACGAGCGACTGAACTGGCTGTCGTCCATCCCGTTCTTCGGCGTCCACGTCATGTGCCTCTTCGCCTTCGTCGTGGGGGCGAAGCCGGTGGACCTGGCGGTGTGTGTGGGGCTGTACATCGTCCGCATGTGGGGAATCACGGCGGGCTACCACCGCTACTTCTCCCACCGGGCCTTCAAGACGGGGCGCGTCTTCCAGTTCATCCTGGCGCTGGTGGGCAGCACGTCCACGCAGAAGGGTGTCCTCTGGTGGGCGGCCAACCACCGCCACCACCACCGGTACTCGGACCAGGGGGAGGACATCCACTCGCCCGTGCAGAAGGGCTTCTGGTTCAGCCACGTGGGTTGGATTCTCTGCGACAAGTACGGCAAGACGCGCATGGAGGGCATCAAGGACTTCGCGCGCTTCCCGGAGCTGGTGTGGCTCAACCGCTTCCACCTGGTGCCGTCGATTGCGCTGGCCGTGGCGCTCTACTTCATCGGCGGGTTCTCCATGCTGGTGTGGGGCTACTTCGTGAGCACCACCCTCTTGTGGCACGGGACGTTCACCATCAACTCCCTGAGCCACATCTTCGGCAAGCGCCGGTACAAGACGACGGACACCAGCCGGAACAACTGGCTGCTCGCGCTCATCACCCTGGGCGAGGGCTGGCACAACAACCACCACTACCACCAGAACACGGCCAACCAGGGCTGGTTCTGGTGGGAGGTGGACCTCAGCTACTACTCGCTGAAGGTGCTCTCCTGGTTCAAGGTGGTGGAGGGCCTGCGGCTGCCGTCGGAGGCGACGAAGTACTCGTACCTCAAGTACACGGCCGAGGAGCGCGCCGAGCTGGCCGCGCCCACGAGCTTCTTCGGCGCGGGTGGGGCTCGCGCGCAGCTGGTCGCCGCGAAGTCCGCCGCGGAGGCGCAGCTGGTCGCCGCGAGGTCCGCGGCGGAGGCCCAGCTCCTCGCCGCGAAGATGGCCGCCGAGGGCAAGGTGCGCGAGGCGCTGGCCGCCGCCGCGGACCACCTGCCCTCCTCCGCACCCACACCCGAGCCGCTGCTCAAGCCGTGAGCGGCAGCCCGGCGGCGCGCCTTGCTTCCGGGTCCACCGTGACGGGATAGAGTGCGCCGGTCCGTGGCTCCGCCTCCGCCTCCGCCGATGAAACCCGCCTCAGCGCCCGCGCGTACCGCAGAGGACCCGGTGCGCGCCTGTGTCGCCGCCGACCCCGACGAGGTGCTGATGGCGCGGTTCTGCGAGGGACATCCCCCGGCGTTCGACGCGCTCTTCCAGCGCCACGCGGGGCCGGTGCGCGGCTACCTCACCCGACTGACGGGCAGCGAGGCCACGGCCGAGGACCTGGTGCAGCACACCTTCATGTCCCTGGTGCGCTCGCGAGGGCGCTTCCAGCCAGGCTCGCGCTTCAAACCGTGGCTGTACGCCATCGCCACCAACGCCGCACGGGACTTCCAGCGCCGGGGACGCCGGCCCGAGGAGCTGACGCCCGAGGGCGAGCTGCCCGTGGTCGCCGACGAGCGCACCGGCCCGCGCGACGTGGGCCTGGAGCGAGCCGTGCGGCAGGCGCTGGACCAGCTCCCCGAAGGACAGCGCATCCCCATCCTGCTGCACCGCTTCGAGGGGATGGGCTTCGCCGAAATCGCCGACACCCTGGGCCTCACCGAGAGCGCGGTGAAGGTGCGGGCCCACCGGGGCTATGCGCGGCTGCGCGAGCTGCTCACGGCCCTGCGCACGGAGACGATGGAATGACGCCGGAGTGTTCTCGGGTGATGGACCGCCTGGGCGAGATGCTGCCCCCGGAGCTGGAGTCCCACGTGGCGACCTGCGCGGACTGCCGGGCGATGACGGGGGGCTTCGACCTGATGGGGGCGCCTGGCAAGCTTTCCCACCCCCTCGCGCGAGAGGTGCTGGCGCCGTCCACCGAGCGGCTCGCGAGCGAGGGCGCGTCCCTGGATGCGGCCCACAGCTTCGCGTACGAGGCGCTGGCCCGGCGGCCCCGGGCCCGGCCCTGGTGGCACGAGCTGCTGCTGCTCCTGGGGGTGCACGGCGCCATCGCGATGACGGCGTTGGCCGTGCTGGCCCACGGGGCCTGGGTGGCGAACCGGGCCGACGTGCCCGTCATCGTGGGCGTGGGGCTGCTGCTCACCGCGCTCCTGTCCTCCGGGGCCTATGTCGCCCTGGCGCCTCATCGCAGGACGGTGCCCTGGGGTGGCGTCATCGCGGTGATGCTCTCGGTGGGCGCCACCGTGGTGCTGTCGGGCTCCGGGGTGCGGACGGCTCCGCTCATGGCGGGCATCCTCGGCTGCGCGGGTACCGAGCTGGCGGTGACCGCCGTGCCGCTCGCCTTCACGCTGGTGCTGCTGTGTCGCTCCGCGTACCACCCGGTGCGCGCGCTCGCCGCCGGACTGTCGGCCGGAGGGGTCAGCCTGCTGGTGCTCCACCTGCACTGCGCCGACGGGACGACGCCTCACCTGCTCGCCGGGCACGTGGTCCCCTGGCTGGCGCTCGGGGGCATCACCCTGTTGCTGCGCGCCCTGCTGCCCACCCGCAGCCACGCGCCCTAGGCCGCCTGCTCCTCCCTCGCTCGGAGCCGTGCCCAGGTTCCGACAGGCCCTTCACGAACGTTGAAGCATCCGCGTTCGCGATGGGTTAGTGGGAGGACCAATGAATGCCGATGAACCTCCGCCCGGGACGTCCTCCCAGCGCGCGTTGTGGGCGCGGGCGCGAGCACACCTGAGCCGTCTGATACACGCGACCTTGCAGGCCTCCAACCGCCTGCGCCTGCCCGGCCCCTCGGTGCTGCCGGTGGCGGGCGCGGTGGTGGGCCTCTACAGCGGACTGGCCGCTGGAATCTTCGCCAACCTCATCGGCCTGGTGACGGGCCTGACGTTCGGCACGGCCGAGCTGGCGCACACGCTGCGCCGCAGCCAGCTCTTGACGCTGTGGGAGGCGTTCGCCTCCGCGCGGTGGCATCCGGAGTACGCCATCGTCGGAGCGCCGCTGGCGCTGGGCGGGCTGCTGCTCGCGCGGGTCATCGAGCCGGGGGGCCCTCGCGACGAGGTGAAGCGACGGCTGCGGCTGCTCGCCCTGCTGACGTTGGGCGCGCTGTCGCTCTACTACCCGCTGGTGGCGCTGGCCGCGCTCAACAGCGTCTTCGGCCACTCGCACTCGCTGGCGGACGCGATTCCGCACCTGCCCTGGTGGCTGATGCTGCTGGCGCCCACGCTGGGCGGCATGGCGGTGGGGCGGCTGCTGCGCGACAGGCCGGAGACGCATGGCCACGGCGTGCCGGAGGTGGTGCGCGCGGTGAAGAGCGGCGCCAACGTGGTGCCGGCGGACCGGGGCCTGTTGAAGCTGGTGGCGTCCGCCATCACCATCGGCTCGGGTGGCTCGGCCGGACGCGAGGGGCCCATCGTGTACGGCGGCGCGGCGTTCGCCTCCAGCGTGGGGCGCGTCCTGGGCTTCAGCCGGCGGGAGTTGTCCATCCTCCTGGCGTGCGGCGCGGGCGCGGGCATCTCCGCGTCCTTCAACGCGCCCATCGCCGGCGCGGTGTTCGCGATGGAGATCATCCTCCGCGAGTTCGAGCTGCGCGTCTTCTCCCCCATCATCCTGGCCAGCGTGGCGGGCACCCTGGTGAGCCAGGGCGTGCTGGGCGAGGCGCCCATGCTGCGGCAGGTGCCGTACGAGCTGGTGAGCGGCTCGGAGGTGCTGGCGTACGCGGCGCTGGGCATCGGCTGTGGCCTGTTGGCCTTCGCCTTCGTGCGGCTCCTGCACGGGGTGGAGCACTTCTTCCACGGACGGATGCCGGGCACCCTGTCGCCGTGGCTGGGCCGCAAGTCGCTGCCGTTCCGCGCGGGCCTGGGCGGGCTGTGCGCGGGCGTGCTCGCGTTCATCAGCCCCACGGTGTGGGGCAGCGGGCACGACTACATCAACCTGGCGGCGGTGGGGAAGCTGCCCTTCTTCTTCCTCGTGACGGCGTGCCTGCTCAAGCTCGTGGCCACCGCGGTCACCATCGGCTCGGGCGGCTCGGGCGGCACCTTCTTCCCGGCGGCCGTCATCGGCGCCATGGCGGGCGGGGCCTTCGGCACGCTGGTGCACTACTTCTTCCCGGCCAGCACCGGCCCCAGCGGGGCGTACGCGCTGGTGGGCATGGGCGGCGCGGTGGCGGCGCTCAACCGCGGCCCGCTCACCGGGATGATGATGCTGTACGAGCTGAGCGGGAACCACGACATCATCCTCCCGCTGATGGTGACGTGCACCATCGCCTCCGCGCTGTGCCACTACCTCATCGAGCGCAAGGCGGCGAAGGTCCTGAGCGACGCGGACCTCTTGGAGAGCACCCACGTGCAGACGCTGATGGAGCACGTGGCCCCCGTGCCCGCGGGGCTGCCGGTGCGTCCGCTGGCGGACCTGCTGCTCACGTCCGAGACGGGCGCGCTGCCGGTGTTGGACACGGCGGGCGAGGTGTACGGCATCGTCCAGGTGGAGCAGCTGCGCGAGGTGTGGCGCGACGAGTCCGTCTACCCGCTGCTGGTGGCCAGTGACTTGTCGCGCAAGCTGCCGGTGCTCACGCCGGAGACGGACCTGGCGCAAGCGCTGCGGCTGATGGACCAGGAGGACGTGGACGCGCTGCCCGTCGCGGCGCCCACGGGCATCGCCACCCGGGGGCTGCTCACCCGCGCGGCGGTGCGTCGCTTCCTCTTCGCCCAGCACGCCCGGCACCACGCGCGCGGTGACGCGCCCGTCGGCGCGTCCGAAGTCACGCACTGACGCTGACCCCGAGCCGGGGGTCAGTGTCACCCCACGAAAGAGCCCGCGTGGCGAGGGTGGTCGCCACGCGGGGGATGGGACATGCTGCGCCCCTTCCGGAGGCGTCCTTGGAGCTACGCCGCGCGACCCCAGCCGAGCATCCGCTGCTGCGCAACCTGTACCCGCTCTATCTGCACGACTTGAGCGAGTTCGGGGTCGGCTACCGCCTGGACGAGCAGGGCCACTGGGCACCCAACTACCTGCCGACGTGGCTGGCGCCGTCGTCGGAGGTCCACCCGCTGCTCCTGCGCTGGGAGGGCCGCACGGTGGGCTTCGCCTTCGTGGCCCAGGCGCCCTTCCCGTACATGACGCCGGGGCGCGACTTCCGGATGAGCGAGTTCTTCATCCTGCGCGGCGAGCGGGGCTACGGCCTGGGCCGGCGCGCCGCCGTCGCCGTGTTCGAGCGCTTCCGCGGGCTGTGGGAGGTGTCCCAGCTGCCCGCCAACCACGCGGCCACGTCCTTCTGGCGCAAGGTCATCCGCGAGTACACGCAGGGGCGGTTCGAGGACACCTTCGTGGACGACTCGCCCGCGCAGATGTTCGACAACCGCGAGCTGCCGCCGCGCTCCGGACGCTGAAGCGCGGGCGCTACGGCTTGGGCTTCGCCTCGGGCGCCGGCGTGGCGGGAGCGGGCTCCTTCGCGGCGGGCTGGGCCTGGGAGCAGGAGGTGATGGCGCCCGACGGGTCGATGGCGTCGCCCCCCGCGTCCACCTTGAGCACCTTGCGCCCCTCGCCCACGACGAAGGTGTAGCGCTTGGACACCGTCACCAGGGGCATCTTCACGTCGTAGGACTCGACGACCTTGCCCTCCGGGTCGGGGATGAAGGGGAACGGCGCCGCGAGCTCCGCCTTGAAGCGCTTGAGCGTCTCCGCGTCGTCCGTGCTGAAGGCGAGCACGCGCCCCTGCAGCTTCTCGATTTCGGCGTGCCGGGCGGTGAAGGCCTTGAGCTGTTTGGTGCACCCGCCCGTGAAGGCCTTGGGGAAGAAGGCGACGATGACGGGGCCCTGCTTCACCATCTCCGACAGGATGTAGACCTTGCCGTCGGTGTCCTTCACCGTGAAGTCCGGGGCGGTGTCCCCCACGGCGGGGATGGCGGCGCTGAGCAGGCCTGCGAGCAGTACGGGAGCGAGCATGCCTCGGATAAGAGCGGACCCGTCACTCCCGGGCAAGCGACCCCGAGGGCCTACGTCGTCTCACCCATCCGCGCCCACACCGCCGCCGCGGCCTCGCGCGCCTGCTCCGCCACCACCGAGGGGTTCACCGACAAGGGCCGGCGCGCCCACATGCGCCACACCCCGTCCACCATCACCGCCTCCACGTGGCGGCTGCCCAGGCCGAACACCACGTGCCACGCCAGGTTCTCCGCCGTCAGCGGCGTGGCGGGCAGGTAGTCGAGCACCAGCAGGTCCGCGAGCGCGCCCTCGCGCATGGAGCCCATGGGCACGCCGAAGTGCGCGGACGCCAGCCGGTGGCCGTTGGCCAGGTAGCGCAGCACGTCGATGACCTGCCCCGCCTCGCGCGAGCGCAGGTACGCCGCCTGGGCCTCCGCGAAGAGGTCCGCGGACACGCCATCCGCGCCCAGCGTGGCGCGCGCGCCGAACTTCAGCGCCGGCGCGTAGCCCACCTCCAGGCCCTGGTTGGCGCGCGGCGTGTGCACCATCCACGCGCCCGTCGCAATCACCTGCGCCAGGTCCGCCCACGCCAGGTGCCCCACGTGCGCCAGCTGGCTGCGCGGCGACAACAGCCCCGCGGCCAGGAGCCGGGGCACCGGCGAGTCACCGTGTCGCTCGTTGGACAGTCGCTCGTCGAGCGGGTCCTCGGCCAGGGGGAGGTGCAGGCCGGTGTTGGCGGTCTTCACAGCCTCGGTCAGTCCCTGGAGCGCGTCGGGGCCCAGCGTGAAGCAGGGGCCCGCGCCCACCTGTCCGCGAAAGCGCCCCTGCGCCTTCTGCGCGAAGCCCACCGTCTCCTCCAGGCCCTCCTCGCGGCCCACCGCGCCGTTGCGGTCCGACACGGCGTAGGCCAGCACGCCGCGCACGCCGACCTCGTGGAGTCCGCGCGCCAGGCGCACCAGCGAGCCGGAGACCGCGCTCGGGGAGGAGTGGAGGTTGACCACCGTGGTGGTGCCGCACTGGAGCGCCTCCAGGCCGCCCGCGCAGGCGGCGACCTGGACGGCGTCCAGGTCCAGCGCGTCCTCGTAGGGCCAGAGCACCTTCTCCAGGCTGTCCTGGTACGTCTCCATCGCCTTGCGCGGCATGCCCCGTCCGAGCACGGCGTGCAGCCGGTGGTGCGCGCTCACCAGGCCCGGGAAGACGAGCTTGCCGGAGAGGGCCACCACCTCGTCGTCCGGCTGGGGCGCCAGGTCCGGCCCTCGCGCGACGATGCGCTCGCCCTCGATGCGCAGGTCCACGCGCTCCACCACCGCGGGCTCCAACTCGACGACGTAACCACCCTTGAGGACGGTTCCCAACATCCCTCCGAACGAAGAACGAAGCGCGGCAGCGGGCCCGGACGTTAGCACTCTCACTCCCTCATCGCGCGAGCGAGCAGATGGGGCGCCCACACCCCGCGTAAGGCACACCGCACCACCCGCGACGTCGGACGTGGTGGCCCTCATTGAGCTCGGGCGCGGGGTCCGTCACACCCCGGCGCACACCTCGAGGTGGGAGTGGTGATGGAGGCGCGTCGCACGAACACACCAGGGCACATGGTTCGCGCCGCCGGGCATCGCGCCCTCCAGGCTTGGTCGAGCTTCGTCCTGACGAGACGGGGCCCCCTGTCGAGCGTCGCATCGCCCACCTCGTTCGAGCCTCACCCACCCATCGGCGCTCCGGTGGCGAGCCCCCAAGTGATGAGCGCTTCTCGGCGGGGCATGCCTCTCCGACGAGGTGGGCCCCCGCGGAGCGCCTCCTCCGACAGCGAGCTCCGCCCAGGCCCTGCGGGCCAGCCTCGCCCGGAAGAACGAGCGCTCCCATGCGACGAGGCGGGGCCCTGGACTGGCACGTGTCGGCAGATCGCCGCCCAGGCGCCCACGAGGCCCGAGCCCAGGTCACCGATGGACACTTTGCCGACGCGCACGAACGTCGTGGAGAGGACGTGTCCCGCGAGGCCCTCGCCACGTGGAAACCCCGTGCTCCCACGCGGACCGCGTCAGCCTCCAGGACGGGAGCGCCGGGCGAGCGGGCCCGGACGAGACCGAGCGGGCATGCCCCCTCGAACTTCTGAGGGGGCACGAAGACAGGCTCTCCACATAGACTGGCGCCATCTTGGAGTCGGGTCCGAACACCTATTGGGTCGGTCGCTACCGTCTGTCCGCGCGCATCGCGACGGGCGGCATGGCGGAGGTCTACCTGGGGCGGCGCTTCGAGGATGACGGGCAGCGCGGGCCCGCCGTCGCGGTGAAGCGGCTGATGCCCCACCTCGCCTCGGACCGGCGTGTGGTGCAGATGTTCCTCAACGAGGCGCGCATCACCGCGCAGGTGCGCCACCCCAACGTCGTCGCCATCCTCGAATTGGGCATGGAGGGCACCGAGCCCTTCATCGCGATGGAGCTGCTCGAGGGACGCTCGTTCGCGGAGCTGCGCCAGGAGGCCGCCGAGCGCGGCCAGCGCGTCCCCCTGGGCATCACCCTGCGCGTGCTCGTGGAGGCCTGCCGCGGCCTGGACGCCGCGCACCGGGCCGTGGACGAGGCGGGCCGGCCCCTGCGCATCGTCCACCGCGACTTCACGCCGGACAACATCCACGTCGGCGTCAACGGCGCGGTGAAGGTCATCGACTTCGGCATCGCCAAGGCGGACGCGCTCGGCGCGGGCACCGAGCCCGGCGTGCTCAAGGGCAAGTTCTTCTACATGTCGCCGGAGATGATTTCCGGCAAGCCCGTGGACCACCGCGCGGACCTCTTCGCCGCGGGCGTCATGTTGTACGAGCAGCTGTGTGGCCGCAGGCCCTTCACCGGCATGACGGCCGAGGAGGTCCTGGGCCGCATCGCCGAGGGCCGCGTCCGTCCGCCCACCGGCTTCGACCCGTCCGTCCCCGGCGCGCTGGAGCTGGTGTGCCTCACCGCGCTCCAGAGGGACCCGGCCGCGCGGTTCGACAGCCTCGAGTCCTTCATCGACGCCATCGAGGCCATCGGCGGCCCCGCCGAGGTCGCCTCCGCGGAGGAGGTCGCCGCCTACGTCGACACCCTCTTCCCGCCGGAGAAGGACCCCAAGCGCCAGGCCCTCCGACGCGCGCGCATGGCGGACCCATCCCATGGCGGCACGCCGCCGGGCCCGCGCCGCTACGAGCCCCACGTGGCTCCCCACGCCGCCATGACGGTGCCCACGGGATGGCCCGTGCTGCCGGATGTGGGCGCCACGGTCCACGACGAGACCTTCCCCGAGCCCGCGCGCACGGCGACCGTCGAGCCCGTCGCTCCGCAGGTCGTGAAGCCCGCGCGCGTCCCCTCTCCGACGGACTCGACGCCGCCCACGCGCGGCACGCCTTCCGGCATCGGCGAGGGCGGACCCTCGCGCCGTGGGGGCTCGCGCGTGGCGGCCATCCTGGCCGGGGCGCTCGGGCTGGCGGCGCTCGGGGGCGGAGGTGTCTGGTACCTGAAGCGCGCGGAGGCGGCGCCCCAGGAGCGGCTGGCGAAGGCGACGGCCGCGGACACGGCGGCCGAGAAGAAGGCGCTGCTCTCCGGGCTGGGCACCGACGTGCGCGCCACGGCAGAGGAGCTGGCCCAGGCGGGCGCGCTGCTCGTCGACGCGGGGGCCTTCCCCGAGGTGGCCGAGCTGGCGGAGTCCTTCACCACGCGCTTTCCCAAGGAGCTGGAGGCGCACCTGCTCGCGGCCCGCGCGGCGACGGAGCTCAACCGCGGCAAGCGGGCCGAGCGCGCGTTGGATGAGGCGCTCGCGCTGGCGCCCAAGGATTTGCGCCCCGCGCTGATGCTGGCGGACCTGCGCGAGCGACAGGGCGACCTGCCGGGCGCGGTGGCGGCGCTGGCGAAGGCGTACGTGCTGAAGCCGGGCTCGCCGAAGGTCGCGCCCCGCTTCGGGCGGATGCTGTCGCAGAGCGGACGGCTGGACGAGGCGGCCTCGGTGCTGTCGGCCTGGACCCGCGAGCGGGACGACGCGGTCAGCCTGGCGGAGCTGGGCTTCGTGCGCTTCCGGCAGGAGCGCGTGGACGAGGCCGCGGCGCTGCTCAGGCGCGCGCTGCGCAAGGACGGCCGGCTGGCCGTAGCGCACTACTACCTGGGGGCCGTCCTCTTCCGACAGGGCGACAGCGCGGGGGCCGAGCGCGCCTATCGGGAGGCGGACAAGCTGGCGCCGGAGGACCCTCGGGCCCTGGCCGCACGTTGTCAGCTCCACGCTCACGGTGGCAACGCGGTGGCGGTGGCCGAGGTGAAGCGTACGCTGGAGGAACGATTCCCCGACCGCGCGACGCGGCTCGCGGCGGAGTGCCAGGCGGGGAATTAGCTTCCCCTCCATGCACCGCGGCCCCTTCCTGGCACTGCTCTTCCTGACGGCTCCCGGCTGTTCCTCGTCCCCCGACACCTTGCCGGAGCCCCAGGCGCCGCCGGACGCGGGCACGCCCATGCCGGAGCCCCAGGTGCCGGACCGCGCAGCCTGCCAGGGACTGTCCGCAGGCCCCGGTACCCACGACTGGACAGTGACCCACGACGGACGGGAGCGCGCCTATCGGGTGCACGTGCCCCCGGGTTACGACGCCACCCGCCCCACGCCCACCGTGGTCGCCTTCCACGGCTATGGCTCCCACCCGGAGCAGCTGGAGCGGCAGACGGGGCTGTCCACGCTCGCCGACACCGAGGGCTTCCTCGTCGTGTACCCGCGCGGGCTCAGCGCCCAGGAGCTCAACGGCGGCCCGCCGCCTCCGCCGCAGGACAACACCCGGGGTTGGAACGGGGGCGCGTGCTGCGGCTCGTCCCAGCTATCCCAGGTGGACGACGTGGGCTTCGTGGACGCGATGATGGCGGACCTGGACACGCACGTGTGCGTGGACCCCCGGCGCACGTTCGCCACGGGTTTCTCCAACGGGGGCTTCTTCTCGTACCGGCTGGCCTGTGAGCGCGCGGGACGCTTCGCCGCCGTCGCCCCCGTGTCCGGCATGGCGCCCTCGAGCGGGTGCGCGCCGTCCCGGCCCGTGCCGGTGCTGCACATCCACGGCACGGAGGACACCGTCATCCTCTACGAGGGGGGCAGCAACATCCCCTTCGGTCGCCCCTACCCCTCCGCGCGGGACTCGGTGCGCAGCCAGGCGGAGCGCAACGGCTGCGGTGGGCCGGAGCAGCAGACGTATCAGCGGGGCAACAGCACCTGCGTGGCGTTCACCGGATGTGCTCCGGAGAGCGCCACCGCGTCGCTGTGCACCGTGCAGGGTGGAAACCACACGTGGCCCGGCAGCCCCGTCAGCTCGGGCAACCCCACACGCGACCTGGACGCCTCGCTCGAGGCCTGGCGCTTCTTCCAGGGCCGGCCGCGCCCCTGACGCACAGGAGACTTCTTCGTGAGCACACGCACGCTCGTCATCAACGCCGACGACCTGGGGCACGACCCCGCCATCACCCGAGGCATCCTCAAGGCCATGCGAGAGGGGGTCGTCTCCTCGGCCTCCCTCATGGTGAACACGCCCTACTCCGAGGCCGCGGCCCAGGAGTCGGGGGGCCTGTCACTGGGGCTGCACCTGGACCTGGCCCGGGGCCAGCCCGTGTGGAGCGAGTTCCCCCGCGAGTCGCTGGGCGCCCAGGGGCAGTTCACCGAGGGCCGCGCCGCCGGGCTGTCCGCGGAGGTGGTGGAGGCGGAGACCCGCGCCCAGTTGGAGCGCTTCACCCAGCTCACCGGACGCGCGCCGAAGCACATCGACGTGCACCGGCACCTGCACCTGCACGCCAATGTGCTGGAGGGCGTGGCCAAGGCCGCCAGGGACGCGAAGGTGCCGGTGCGCGCGCTCGACTCCATCATGCGCCACGCGCTGAAGAAGCTGGGCGTGCCCACGAACACGCACTTCGTCGGGGACACGAGCGATGACCCGTACTGGACGCTGGAGCGGCTGGAGGCGGAGCTGGTGGCGCTCCCCTCCGAGGGCGTCATCGAGCTGATGTGCCACCCGGGCTACCGCCCCGAGAAGGTGAAGAGCAGCTACGCCGCGCAGCGCGAGGTGGAGCTGGCCACGTTCGTGGACCCGAAGGCGAAGGAGGCCCTGTCGCGGCTGGGGCTCACGCCGGTGGACTTCGGCGTGCTCGCTCCCGCGAACTGAGGCCTTGCGGGGGCGGCCCCCTCGCCACTCGAGCGCTGGGGCCGCGAGATAGAGCTCCGGCGCGCGGGTGCCGCGAGGCCACGCGGCCCCTCAGCGGGCTCAGGCCCGGGTCAGCAGGCCCACCTGGGCCACTTCCTCGACGACGTGGGGCGCGGTCGCCGTCCTGCGCCGCTCCTGCGTCAGCACGTTGCGCACGCGCGCCACCAGCTCGTCCGCGACGTACGGCCGCGTGCACAGGGACGTCTCCTCCTGCGCCCACCACGGCCGGGCATCCCCGGCCAGCAGAATCGGCACCGGACGCGCGCGCGGCAGCGTGGCGAACGTCTCCAGGAACACCCCCGCCTGTCCATGCGTCGCGGAGGTGGACAGCACGATGAGGTCCACCGGCAGGTGCGTGGCCCGCCGGAGCGCCTCCGCCCCGTCCCTCGCCGTGAGCACCTCGAAGCCCTCCGCGCACAGCACGCGCTCGGCCATCGCCTCCTGCGCCGAGTCCTCGTCCAGGAGCAGCACCCGCCGGGGCAACATCTTCACCTCGTGCGCCGGCATGCGCGGCAGGCTCACGGTGAAGGTGCTCCCATGCCCCTCGGCGCTCGCCAGCGTCAGCCCGCCCCCGTGCAGCCTCGCGATGGAGTGGCTGATGAACAGCCCCAGCCCCAGGCCTCCGAAGTTGCGGTGCGACACGTTGCGCGCCCGGTAGAAGCGCTGGAACACCTGTGACTGGTCCGCGCCCGGAATCCCGATGCCGTGGTCCTGCACGTGGATGCGCGACTCGCTCGCCAGCTTCTCCACCCGCACCACAATCGGCTCCCCGGGCGGGCTGTACTTGTGCGCGTTCTCCAGCAGGTTCACCAACACCTGCTCCAGCCTGTCCCTGTCGCCTCGCACCCACACCCGCTCGCGAGGCACCTCCACGGCGAACGGGCGCTCGAAGGCCGCGCGGAAGTGGTCCACCACCTCCGCCACCAGCTGCCCCAGCTCCAGCGGGGCCAAATCCAGGGCCAGCCGACCCGCGTCCAGCCTCGACGCGTCCAGCAGGTCGTCCACCAGGCCCACCAGCCGCTCGACCTGGCGCTTGGACTTCAGCACCGTGGACAGCTCCAACGGCTGCCCCAGCGTGAGCCGGCGCTCCATCGTGTACAGGCCCAGCTTCAGCGGCGTGAGCGGCGTCTTCAGCTCGTGGCTCGCGATGGACATGAACTCCTCGCGCACCTGGAGCGCCGCCTTCGCCTCCCTCAGGAGCCGCGCGTTCTCCACCGCCACCGCGAGCTGGTTGGCCGCCGCCGTCCACAGCTCCAGCTCCCTCGCGGAGAAGGACGTGCCCTGCTCCTTGTAGAGCAGCAGGAGCCCCACCGTCCGACGCGGCGCGCACAGCGGCACCGCCGCGAAGATGGAGCCCAAGGAGTCCCCATACCCGCGCTGGATGCCCAGCTGCGCCTGGCGCAGGGTCAGCGCCTGGTGGAACGGGTCCTCCGACGGGTCGAACGAGTCCTCCGGCGACTCCGTCCCCGCCAGGTCCGACACCGCCGAGCGGCGCAGCTCCGTGCCGTCCTCCTCGCAGAGGTACACCTCCGCGCGGCGCACCTGGGCACACCTCACCAGCGCCACCACCGCGGCCGCGCAGACGCTGTCCACCTCCAGCGACTCGCCCACGGCGCGGGCAATCTCGCGCACCGCCAGCGAGAAGGCCCCGTCGTCATCCACGCCGGAGGGCTCCACCACCAGCCAGGCGCCGGGCACCTCCTCCTCGCGGCCCGGCTTCACCTGCACGCGCACCTGGTGCAGCTCGCGGGTGATGACGTGGCCGGTGTGGGCGCGGCCCTCGCGCACGGCCAGCTCGATGGCCTCCAGGCTCCGGCCCTGCTCCAGCGCGGACAGGAGGCTGTGGCCGGGACTCAGCGCCATGCCCGTCTTGCGGGCGAAGCTCGCCTCACACCACTGGACGCACAGGTCGGGACCGACGCGCACCAGGGCCTGGGGGAGACACGAGAAGGCTTCTTCGACGTCAGGGGGAAGCGTCATGTGCTCGGGAAGGTGGCGGGGGCCTTCCCGGGATTATGAACCCCGCGGCGAAGGCGCAACCGAGGGCCCCCCCGCTTTCCCCGCTGGTGGACGGGTGCCGCGTTGAGGGCTCGACAGAACCCCCGGCGGGCCTCCCGAAAGGCCCCACTCCACGTCGTGGATGACACGTAGCGATGGTGTGCTAGACGACAGCGCCATGCCTTCGCAGCCGACCAAGGACCTCCAGACCTTCCCCAACCCGGCGCCCGAGCGCGACTACGAAATCGCGTTCGACGTCCCGGAGTTCACCTGCCTCTGCCCGCTCACGGGGCAGCCGGACTTCGCCCGGTTCAAGATCACGTACGTCCCCGACCAGAGCTGCATCGAGCTCAAGAGCCTGAAGCTCTACATGTGGGCGTACCGCAACGAGGGGGCCTTCCACGAGAAGGTCACCAACACCATCGCCGAGGACATCATCAAGGCCATCCAGCCGCGCAAGCTGACGGTGGTCGGTGACTGGTTCGTGCGCGGTGGCATCGGCACCATCGTCACCGTCACGCACGAGAAGAAGAAGGCGTAAGCACCCGGCGGGGTGGACGGTCGCCCCGAGGCGCCGTCCCTCCGGACGCGTGGGGCCTACTCCACCTTGTCGAAGATGGCGTCGGCCTTCTTGTTGAGGTCCGTCTCCACGCGATCAGCGGCCTTGTGCACGTTCTCCAGGCGCCGCGCGGCGGCGGCCTTGGGGTCCGTCCTGGCCGGCCGCTGCAGGACGTACCACGCGGCGGCGACGAGGACTCCAAAGCCCAGCACGAAGGTGACGATGCGTCCCATGACTGCCTCCTGTCCTCGTCAGCGCGTGAGCTGCTGGACGAGCGGCGCCCACTGCGCCTGGGTGAAGTAGAGCCCGGTGCCCGCGGCGGACGCCAGCGCCAGCGCGGCCAGCGCCCACTTGAGCTTGCCGCCGGAGCGAGTGCGTGAGGTGTCGAAGACCTCCGCCGCCGCGTCCAGCTCCTGGGGCCGCAAGAGCTGCTGCGCCTCCGTCTCGGTGAGCTTCTGGCGGTGGCGCAGGAAGGCGACCAGGAGCCCCGCGTGCGACACCTGGACCTCCTGGGCGAGGAACACGTCCAGCTCGCGGCGCATGGCGGCGGCGTCCGGGAAGCGGTCCTCGGGCTTCACCTCCATGGCGCGCTGGATGATGCGCACCAGGGGCGTGGGCACGTTGGGGGCCACCTTGTTCAGCGGCGTGTACTTGCCGTCGCGGATGCGCGCGAAGACCTCGCCCGCCGTCTTGCCGTGGAAGGGCCGGGCGCCGGAGAGGGCTTCGTAGAGCAGCACGCCCAACGAGAAGAGGTCGGTGCGGCCATCCAGCGGCGCGCCCGTCACCTGCTCCGGGGACATGTACGACGGGGTGCCCACGGCCATGCCCGCCTGGGTGAGGGCCTCCAGGCCCACGTCCTTGGCGATGCCGAAGTCCATCAACTTCACGTCACCGGACTTGGTGAGCATGACGTTGGCGGGCTTCAGGTCGCGGTGGATGATGTGCCGGAAGTGCGCGTGGTCCAGCGCGCTGGCGATGCGCGCGGCGATGACGCCCGTGACGTCCGGGGGCAGCGGCCCTTCCTTGATGAGCGTGTGCAGGGTGGGCCCGTCCACCAGCTCCATCACCATGAACAGGCTGTCGTTCTTCTCCACCAGGTCGTAGAGCGTGACGATGTTCTGGTGGCGGAAGGCGGCCAGCGCGAGCGACTCCCGACGGAAGCGGGACAAGGTCTCGCGGTCTCGCTTGCCCTCGGGCAGCAATTCCTTGATGGCCACCTCGCGCTGAATCATCTCGTGGAGGCCGCGATACACGACGGCCATCCCACCTCGGCCCAGCTCTCCGAGCACTCGATACGCGCCAATCTTGCGATGACGCACGCTTCTTTCCGCGGCAGGCACGTGCGAAGGGTACAGAAGTGGACGCGCACCGTCGATGTCTCACGTGGCCGCTTCGACACCCGCCGGGTCCGAGACCACAGGCCCCCGCATTCCCCCTCGACACCATGACACTGCGTCTGCTCGCCCCCCTCCTCGCCCTCTGCATGTTCGGCGGCTGCATCGTCCACCGGGACGTGCACCACGACCACCGTCCGTCCAAGTCGAAGAAGTCCAAACACAACAGCAAGCAATGCCACCCGAGCCAGTACTGGGACGGCGACGAGTGCCGTCACAAGGGGAAGGGCAAGGGAGCACGCAAGCACGACGGGTGAAGTCCCCTGGCTCCCCCCGGGGCCCGTCCCCCTGGGCCCGGGAGAGTTGTAGGGTGGCCAGGTGATGCGTCCCGAAGCCGCCGTCCGCCCGTCGCCCATCCCCGCCCTCGTCCCCGGAGCGCTCGCTCCGGAGCGGGAGGATGAGCGGTGCACGCTGCTGGATGGCGGGACGGAGGCGTACCCCCGGATGCTGGAGGCCATCTCCTTCGCCCGGCATCGCATCCACCTGGAGGTCTACACCTTCGAGCGCGAGGGCGTGGGCGCGCTCTTCGTGGACGCGCTCGTCGCCGCGGCGAAGCGGGGCGTGTCGGTGAAGGTGGTGGTGGACGGCTGGGGCAGCATCGGCAACAGCACGTACCTCACCCAGACGCTGCGGGCCGCGGGCGCGAAGGTGCGGGTGTACAACCCGCTCACGTCGCTGTGCCTGGGGCGCTCGTGGCGAAACCACCGCAAGATATTGCTCGTCGACGACACGGTGGCGTTCCTGGGTGGCATCAACATCGGAGATGCGTATGCGGCGAAGGGGGACGTGCCCGGGTGGGCGGACCTGGCGGTGGAGCTGCGAGGCGACATCTGCCGGCAGCTCGGCGAGAAGCTCACGGCGGGCGCGGCGGCGCTGTCGTCCGGGGCGGTGCGCCTGTTCCTGTCCGGCTTCGCGGGAGGCCACCGGCTGAGGAAGCGCTACCTGTCCGCCATCGACGGCGCGAAGCACGAGGTGCTGCTCGCCCACGCGTACTTCCTGCCCGACGCGGCCTTCGTGCGGGCGCTGACGCGCGCGGCGCGCCGGGGCGTGCGGGTGTCGCTGCTGCTCGCGGGCCGCAGCGACGTCATCTTCGCCAGGGCCGCCACCATGCGGCTGTACGGCACCTTCCTGCGCGCGGGCGTGAGCATCCACGAGTGGACCGCGTCCACGCTGCACGCCAAGGCGGCGGTGGTGGATGGGCAGACGCTGCTCGTGGGCAGCTTCAACCTGGACCCGCTCTCGCTCGTGAATCTGGAGACGCTGGTGGAGGCCGAGGAGCCCGGCGTGGCGGCGCAGGCGGCGCTGTGGCTGGAGAAGCACGTGGCGATGTCCCGGCACGTGCTGCTCGACCAGTGCGGCCGCTCGGGGCTGCAGCGGTGGCTGCTGGACGTCGTGGGCCTGGCGGTGGCGCGCTTCGCGGAGCGCTTCGCCAGCTTCATCGGCCGGCGTCGCAAGCGCTGAAGGCCCCCGGGCGTCACGAGGACGTCACACGGGCCGTGGGGGAGCGCTCCGCCGGGTGGCTGCTCCCGTCGATGACGTGCTGCGCCGAGCGTCCGGGGGCTCTACACTGCCCTGACGCCCGACCATGCCAAGACGCCACCCCCTCCAGCCCGTACTCGCCGCCATCGACGTGGGGACGAACGCCGTCCGCTTGGAGCTCGCCCGGCCGGATGCCGACGGGGCGCTCGAGACGCTGCACCAGGAGCGAGACCCCATCCGTCCCGGTGAGGGCGTCTTCGCCACGGGCACCATGCCGGAGGCCACGGCCCAGCGGCTCTTGTCCACGCTGCGCCGGTACTCGGCGCTGTGCCGCCGCCACAAGGCGCAGGTGCGCGCGGTGGCCACCAGCGCCCTGCGCGAGGCGCGCAACGCCCCGGACATCGTCCGCCGCGTGCGCGAGGAGTCGGGCCTCAACCTGGAGGTCGTCAGCGGCAAGGAGGAGGCGCGCCTCATCTGCCTGGGCGTGCTGCACCGCAAGCCGCCGGGCACCCGCTCGCTGCTCATCGACATCGGCGGGGGCAGCACGGAGGTGGCCACCGCCGTGGGCGAGCGGCCCGACAACCTGTGGAGCCTGGGGCTGGGCTCGGTGCGGCTCACGGAGGTGTTCGACGCGTCACGCACGGTGACGACGAAGCAGCTGCGGCTGATGCGCGGCTTCGTGTCGGAGGTGCTGGGCAAGACGCTGCCGCCCAAGCTGCCGCACCTGCCCCGGGTGGCGCTCGGCTCGTCGGGCACCATCAACGCGGTGGTGTCCTTCGCCGCGGCGGAGAACAGCGGCAACGCCACCGTGCGCCAGCTCACGCAGACGGTGGAGGCGCTGGCGCAGATGCCGGTGGAGCGGCGCAGGAAGCGCTTCGACCCCAAGCGCGCGGACATCATCGTCTCCGGCGCCGTCATCCTCGAGGGCGTGGCGAAGTACCTGGGCGTGGAGTCCGTCAGCGTCGTCAACCGCGGCCTGCGCGACGGCATCCTGGTGGACCTGCTCTACCGCCAGGAGGCGCACCACCCGCCGGACGACCACAGCCTGTCCGACGCGGCCATCGCCATGGGCCAGCGCTTCTTCTTCGACGAGAAGCACGCCAAGCAGGTGACGCGGCTGGCGCTGCGGCTCTTCGATGACCTGGCCGCCCTGCACCAGCTGCCGCTGTCGGTGCGCCCGTATCTGGAGACGGCCGCGCTGTTGCACGACATCGGCCACGCGGTGAACTACGAGCGGCACCACAAGCACACGTACTACCTCATCCGGCACGCGGACATCCCGGGCCTGTCGGACCGCGAGCGGGAGCTGGTGGCCCGCGTGGCGCGCTACCACCGCAGGAGCCCTCCGGAGCTGGCGCACTCGGGCATGGCGGGGCTGACGCCCACCGAGGCCCGTACCGTGCGCAAGCTCGCCACCCTGCTGCGCGTGGCCAACTCGCTGGACCACAGCCACCACCAGCCCATCAAGGACTTCCGCGCCACCAACGGCCGTGACGGCGTGGCGCTGCACCTGCACGCGCGTCAGCCGGTGGACCTGGAGCTGTGGAACGCCGAGCGCGAGGTGGTGCCCTTCCGCCGCGTCTTCGGCCGCAAGCTCACCTTCCACGTGCACCACACCGCGGGGCGCTGACGCACGGCTCCCCGGCTGCTGGCCGGAAGAGGAGGCTGTGCGCACTTTGCTCCCACCCGGACGGATGCCCACGCTGCAAGGCGTGTGGGTCCGTCCGCGGGCGGGCCCTTTCGTCTTTCCAGACACGGGCCCCCGGCGGGGGAAGGAGCAGTCCGATGAAGGCCATCGTATTCCATGGGATTGGGGACATCCGACTCGACGACGTGGAGGAGCCCCGGCTGGAGAAGCCCACGGACGCCATCGTCAAGCTGTCGGCGAGCGCCATCTGTGGCACGGACCTGCACATGATTCGCGGGACGATGCCGGGGATGAAGCCGGGCACCATCCTGGGCCACGAGGGCGTGGGCTATATCGAGGCGCTCGGCGACGACGTGCGCAACTTCAACGTGGGCGACCGCGTGGTCATCCCGTCCACCATCGCCTGCGGCAACTGCGTGTACTGCCGCGCGGGCTACCATTCGCAGTGCAACGACGCGAACCCCAACGGCGCCGCCGCGGGCACGGCCTTCTTCGGAGGCCCCGCGCCGACGGGCCCCTTCCACGGCATGCAGGCGGAGAAGGTGCGCGTGCCCTTCGCCAACGCGGGGCTGGTGCGCATTCCGGACGGCGTCACCGACGAGCAGGCCATCCTCGTCTCCGACATCTTCCCGACGGGCTACTTCGGCGCGGAGCTGGCGGAGATCAAACCGGGCGACACCGTGGCGGTGTTCGGCTGCGGCCCGGTGGGGTTGTTCGCCATCGTCAGCGCGAAGCTCCTCGGCGCCGGCCGCGTCTTCGCCATCGACTGCCACGAGGACCGGCTGGACCTGGCGCGGGCGCAGGGCGCGGAGGTCATCAACTTCGATGAAGAGGAGCCGGTGGCGACGCTCTTGCGCCTGACGAACGGCATCGGCGTGGACCGGGCCATCGACGCGGTGGGCGTGGACGCGGTGCACGCACACGCGGGCCCTGCCGCGAAGGAGGCCCACGCGCAGAAGGCGGAGCACAAGCGCGAGGTGAAGGAGGCCGCGCCCAAGACGAACCCGGACGGCAACAACTGGGTGCCCGGCGACGCACCCGCGCAGGTGCTCCAGTGGGCAGTGGAGGGCCTGGCCAAGGCGGGCACCCTGTCCATCATCGGCGTCTACCCGCAGCAGGTGCGCACGTTCCCCATCGGCGCGGCGATGAACAAGAACCTCACGCTGCGCATGGGCAACTGCAACCACCGCAAGTACATCCCCCGGCTGCTGGAGCTGGTGCGCACCGGCGAGGTGGACCCCACGGCCATCCTCTCGCACGTGGAGCCCATGGCCAGCGCGCTGGACGCCTACCGCAACTTCGACCTGCGCAAGCCCGGCTGGGTGAAGGTGGAGCTGGAGCCCTCGCAGCTCCAGTGAGCCGTGGGCCCTCACGTGTCCAGGATGAGGCACGAGTCCCCGAACTCGTGCCCCAGGTAGCCCTTCGCCTCCGCGTGCGCGGCCACGTCTCCGAGCAGGGACAGTGGAGCGAAGGCCTGGAGCAGCGCGTGGTGGCTGGTGCCCGGCTCGTGCATGCCGGTGAGCAGGCCGTCCACCACGCGCGGCACGAAGCCCGGCCCCAGGAGGAGGTCCGTCACCGACTCTCCCGCCACCAGCCCTCCGCCATTCATCGCCGCCCTGCCCTCCAGCGCGCGCACCACCGTGGTGCCCACCGCGACGACACGGCCTCCCTCCGCGCGCGTGGCCTCGACCTGGGCCACGGTGACGGCGGGGATGTCCGAGCGCTCGGGCCGGGGCAGCGCCGCGTCCAGCACCGCGTCCCCGGTGGAGGACAGGCCCGCCGCGTGGGTGAGTGACGCGAGCCGCACGCCGCGACGGCGCAGGGCGAGCAGCAGGTTCCAGGTGAGGGGCAATCCCGCCGAGGGCGACTCCACGGCCCAGGGCCTGGCGCCGTAGCCCGTCTGCACGTGCCACAGGGACAGGGGCGCCAGGGTGTGCGCGTACTGCACGGGACGGCCCCCCTGGTAGAGCGCGGACCAGAGCTCGGCGCCGTCGTCCTCGAAGGCCACGCGCAGCAGGCGCGGGGAGGGCGGCAGCACCTCCACCACCCGCGCCGACAGGCCCACGACGGTGAAGCGGGCCCCGGCTTCGAGCACGGGCGGCGAGGGACGGTCCTCGGTGCGCTTGCGCCAGTCCCCCGCGCCGAAGAGCACGGCGAGCCACGTGCCGTCCGGCTCGTGCGACAGCAGGCGCAGCTCGATGCGCTCCGCGGCCGCCGTGCGACCCTGCAGCGAGGCGGGGAACGTGGCCGCGTCGTTCACCACCAACAGGTCCTTCTCGCGCAGGAGCGAGGGCAGGTCCGCCAGATGGGCATCCTTGAAGCGGCCCGCGCGAGGCTCCACGTGCAACAGCCGCCCTTCCTCCGGATGGTCTCCGGGCCAGCGCGCGGGCTTCATGCGGCCTCCAGGCGCGAGGCCTCCAGGCGGGAGCCGCTGGGCGGAAGCGGGCGCTCCACCAGCGTGACGATTCGGGCGGCCACGTCCTCGGGCCGGGCCAGCGTGGCGCGGTCCGCGTCCGGTATCGCGTCGGCGTGCATGCGCGTGTCCATCTCCCCCGGGTCCACGCTGAGGAAGTGCACCCCGGTGCCCTCCAGCTCCGCGGCCCAGATGCGGCCCAGGTGCTCCAGCGCGCTCTTGGACACGCTGTAGGCGCCCCAGCGCGGATAGGACGCCACCGCCGCGTCGGAGGTGATGGTCACCACCAGCCCTCCCCCTCGCACCACCATGTTGCCCACCACCGCCTTGGAGAGCCGGAAGGGGCCCACCAGGTTGACCTCGAGCACGCGCTGCAGGTCCTCGCACGCGGTGTCGAGCAGCAGCGGCAGCGGCGTGGGCCCCAGGGTGCTCGCGTTGTGCACCAGCACGTCCACGGGCCCCACCAGCGACGCGGCCACGCCGACCAGCCGGTAGATGGACTCCTTGTCGCCCACGTCGTAGGCGAGCCCGTGCGCCTCCAGGCCCTCGGCGCGCAGGGACTCGGCCACGGCCTCCATCGGTTGCGCGTGCCGGGCCACGCCCACCACCCGCGCGCCCCGACGCGCGAAGTGGCCCATCAGGGCCTTGCCCAGCCCCTGGCTCGCGCCCGTCACCAGGACTGCCTTTCCCTTCAAGTCCATTCGGATGTCCTCCTTGCCGGGAGGGATAGCCGGGGGGCGTTGATGAAATGGCGTCCACGCCAATCCTTTGGCAGATTGCCATCCCATGCCCCTGGAAGAAGAGGACCTGCCGAGCCGGCTCGCCCGCAACATCCGGACGCTGCGCGAGACGCGAGGCGCCACGCAGGCCCAGCTGTCGAAGCTCGCCGGAGTGCCCCGGGCCACGTGGGCGAATCTGGAATCGGGGACGTCCAACCCCACCCTGTCCGTGCTGCACCGCGTGGCCTCCGCGCTCCAGGTGTCCCTGGAGGAGCTGGTGGCGAAGCCTCGGGCCAGCGCTCGGCACTACCCGCGTGACAGCCTGACGACGCGTGTGCGGGGCGCGGGGCAGTTGCGCAAGCTGCTCCCGGACCCGCTGCCGGGCATGGAGTTCGACCGGGTGGAGCTGCCCTCAGGCGTGCGAATCACGGGCGTGCCCCACACGCCGGGCACCCGGGAGTACCTGGCCTGTGAGTCGGGCGAGCTGGTGCTGGTGGCCAGCGGCGAGCGCTTCCTGCTCAAGCCCGGGGACGTGGTCGTCTTCCGGGGAGACCAGAAGCACTCGTACGAGAACCCGGGCACACGCACGGCGGTGGGCTACTCCGTCGTGCTGCTCGCGCCGCCGCTGTGAGTCAGCCCGCGTCGCGGCCGTAGAACCAGGCGGTGAGCGCCAGGCGGTGGGCGTGGGTGGGCAGCACCTCGTGCTCGATGCGCTCGCTCAGGAAGACCACCAGGGTGTCGAGCCTCGGCGGCACGTCCACGGGGGACTCTCCCTCGGGGTGCAGGCGGAGCAGACCACCGTGCTCGGCGCGCCAGTCCGGGTTGGCGTACCAGATGGCCGTGGCCCTGCGGTTGGACTTGCCGGGGAAGGCGTCGAAGTGGCGTGAGTAGTGCGCTCCGCCGCCGGGATAGCAGGCGAGCTGGAGGTCGAAGCGTCCCAGGCCCAGGTACGCGCCCGCCGAGAGCGCCTGGCCGAGCTGCTCGAACTGTCGCCAGAGGGCGCCGAGCGCCGTGTCGGGCTCAGGCGTCACCCAGCCGATGAGGTCTCCCCTCACGCGGGTGTCGAGCGTCCGGTCCGCGCCTCTCCGGATGCCCGCGGCATGAAGTACTCCAGACTCCGCCCTCGCCAGCGCTTCTGCCCGCGCCGCGAGGGCTGCTGCATCCCCGAGGAAAGCCGGGCGCGTGAAATACCCCCGCGCGCCCAGCGCCTCCACTTCCTGGACCGACAACTCCACACGTGCTCCTTCCAGCAGCGTGCCGACTCCACCTGAGCGCACCGTGCCCCAGACGCGGGCGGCGCGGAAGGGGATAAACTCGGGGGCCATGATGACGCACCTCACGCGAATCCTCGCCGTCCTGCTGGGCATCGCGGCCGGAGCCCTGGGGGCCGGCTGGCTGCTCAGGCCGCGCATCCCCGCCCCGCCGGACACCGCGTCCGTGGTGAGCCAGATGCGCGAGGTGGCGCGGCTGGAGACGCTGGAGGTCGCGCTCTACAAGAAGGTGTCCTTCACGCCCGAGCCTCAGGTGACGGATGCCTTGTGGAAGGACGTGATGAACTGGGCGCGGCACGCCATCCAGAACCCACATGGCCGCGCCATCGTGTTCGCGGATGCGTACCTGGGGTTCGACTTCCAGCGGTTCGGTCCGTCGAACCTGCACGTGGCGGGGACGAAGGTGTACGTGGTGATGCCGCCCATCGACGTGCGCGTGGCGCTGCGCCCCGGGGAGACGGAGGTCATCGACTCCAACCTGGACAGCGAGCAGACGGCGCAGCTGCTGGAGAAGGCGCGGCTCGCGTTCGAGCGGGAGGTGCGCGCGGACACGCGACTGCAGCAGCGGGCGCGGGACTCCGCCGAGCGGGCCCTGCGCGCGCTGCTCGTCACCGTGGGCTATCGCGAGGTGTTGTTCGTGGAGCGGTTGCCGATGTCCGCCACCGCGGGGTGAGGCTGGCACTTCGCCCCACCCACGCCATTCACCGAACGACGGACTTCAGAGCCTTGAGGCTTCGCGCTCGGGTCACTCTGGCGGCAGGGCGCGCTCAGCGTCCTTCAGCCAGCTCTCGAACCCTTCTCGTTGAACTCGCGCGTACCCTTCGTCCTTCACACGGATGTCCGCATCGTCGAGGAAGTGCCAGGCGATTTCCTCCATGTCATTGCTCTCAGGGATGGTGTCCAACCGTAGAAGCAAAGCCATGGCCTCCTTCTGCCACTCCTTGAGACTTTCCTTGTCCGTGGGCTCATGCTCGAACAGCCTCCGCATCGTCCGCAGGGCGGAGCCCCACTCCGAGGAGGGAGCACTCATCAACGCCCCTCCTCGAGTCCAGGGGCACGGGCGAAACCATCCTCGGTCAGCAGGAATAGCCCCGCGATTCCCTCCGAGGTCGGCAAGAGTTCCGTGAGCACGGCTCGGGCCGAGGCATCTGAGGCCCTGGCGACGAGCGTCATCTCGCGCCGCACCAGGGACACGTACAGCGCGCCTTCGCCCACCTGCTCCGTGAGCAGCCGTCGCTGCCCTGCCGTGAGCATCCGCGCGCCGTCCAGCCCATCCCCGCCCGCCACCGCCCACAGGCCCGAGAAGCCCTCCGCCAGCCGCACCTCGCCCCGGTCGATGATGACGGGCTTCACGGGCGCGGGCTCCAGGTTCCTCCACGCCGCCGCGTCCACCGCCTCCACCGTCAGGCCCGAGTCCTTCAGCGCCGACTCCGGCAGGTAGCGCACGAAGTCCGCGTCCTCCAGCACATAGAAAACCGAGAGCCCCGCGGGCCCCTCCCGGTGCAGCGCCCCCACCGCCTTCGCCGCGAAGTCCGCCGGCCGCAGCACGGGCCGAAGCCTCGCCTCCAGCGACGCCGCATCCGACGCCCCGAGCCCTGAGTCCAGTCCGTCCAGCCGTACCGCCAGCGCCTCGACATAGGCCGCCAGCCCCTGCGTGCCCGGCGCCTCCTGATAGGCCGCGTACAGCGAGCCCAGGTCCACGCGCCCCACTCCGCCCGAGGCCAGCTTCACCAGCAGGTCCTTGCCCTGTCGACGGAACGCCACGCGCGCCCGGGTGAGCGCCCCCGCCAGCGCGGCGGTGAACTCCGGCCGGAGCACCTGCTCCTGAGGCACCGGCGGCGGAGGCAGGTCCGCGGCCTCCAGTTCCTCCTTCAACAGCCGCGCCTCCGCGTCGAACGGATCCCTCGCCAGCGCGTCCTTCACGTAGGCCTGGACCTTGTCCATCTCGCCCCGGCGCAGGGCCAGCACGGCCAGCACCTTGAGGACCTCCGGGTCGTCCGGCTCCCGCGCGCGCACCTGTCGCAGCAGCGCCTCCGCGTCTCCGTGCCGCTCCAACCCCAGGAGCGCCCGGGCGAGCCCCAACTGCACCGGGACGTGCTGGGGAAAGTCCCGCCGCAAGGCCTCCAGGAGCGGCAGGGCCTCACGCTCCGCGCCCGCGTTGATGAGGGCGTGCGCCACCGCCAGGCGCGGCGTCGGCCCGTCCTCGTCCCTCACCCGCGCGCGCAGCACCTCCAGCTCCGCGTCACTCAGGACCTCACCCGCCTCCACCTTGCGGCGGATGCGCTCCACTTCCAGCAAGAAGCTCACGCCCGCGACTCTAGACGCCCAGGCCCGATTCAAGAACCACCCCGCACCGCGCCCGCAAACCCAACGCCAGACAACCACCCCACGGCGTCAGGGAATACCCACCGACGGAATGGACAAACAACCCAACAGGAAACACTCACATGCCCTGATGTTGGATGGTGGGTAGAGGGTCCTGCGGGCACCATGCCCGTCCTGGCTTGGCGCGTGACGGCGCGATGTGAAGGCCGCGGTGGAGGGCCGGCGGCGGCCCCTGTCGGTGCTCCACCGCGGAACAGTCCCAGCAGCACGCTAGTGCTGTGAATCCGGCCCCGGACTGGCGGGAGCCTCCTCGTCCGACGACGTCTCCTCATCCTCCCCACCGTCCGTCTGCGCGAGGAAGTCATCCAACGCGCCCACGTCGATGGGCTTGCGGAACACCGCGTCCACCAGGGCCAGATTCGCCCGGTTCTGTCCGCGCACATCCATGCCCGTGACGATGGCGAGCAGCGCCTGGGGCGACTTCTCGCGCAGCTCGCGCGCCAGCTCCCAGCCGCTCATCTCCGGCATCACCGCGTCCAGCAGGGCCGCGTCGTAGCGGCGCCGGTCCCACATGCCCAACGCCACGGTGGGGTCGTGGGCCACCTGCACCTCGTAGCCCTCCTCCCCCAGCACCTCGGCCATCATCCGCGCGTTGTCCAAATCATCGTCCACCACCAGCACGCGGCGCGTCTGCTGGAAGCGCCGGGGCGCCGACACCGGGGGCCGCGTCACGCTCTCCGGAGGCGGCGTGGGCTCGTTCGGCGACGGCACGCGCACCCGGGGCAGCCGCACCACGAACGTCGCGCCGCTCCCCGAAGACACGTTCTCCGCCGTCAGCTCGCCGCCCCAGCGCTGCACCTGCGCGCGCGCCACGGCCAGGTACAAGGACAGCTGCGGCGCCCCCGGGTCCCTGCGCAGCGGGTCGAACAGGTGCGACAGCTCCTCCGACGCATACGACGGGCCCTGGTCCTGGATGCGCAGCGAGAGCCACGCGGGGCCCTCCTCGCGCGTCGTCACCTTCAGGTGCCCGCCCTCCTCCATCCTGTCCCGCGCCGCGAGCAGCAGGTTCACCACCAGCTCGCGGAAGAAGGCCGCGTCCGCGCGCACCGCCCCCGGGTCGTGAAGGTCCAGCTCCACGTACACCGGGTGCTCGCGCTGCTCCAGCTCGCCGCGCGCCAGCTCCAGCGACTCGCGCACCGTCTGGTCCACCTTCACGTCGACGGGCCGCTCCTCGGTGCGCTGGACGTTGAACTCCTGCAGCCGCGCCACCAGCTCGCCAATCTGCTGCACCGTCTTGTCGAGCGCGTCCAGGTGCTCGGGCTTGTACTCGCGCTGCAACAGCGTGATTCGCAGCCGCAGCACGTTGAGGAAGTTGTTGAGCGCGTGCGCCGCGCCACCCGCCAGCTGCCCCAGCGCCTGCTGACGCGTGCGCTGCAACAGCCGCCCCTGCAGCCGGCGCAGCTCCCCGTACGCGCTCTCCAGCGCCTTGGTCTTGTTCGCCGACTCCGTGCGGTCCGTGAAGGTCTGGATGGCGCCCGCGAGTTCGCCCTCCTCCTCCCACACGGGCGTGGCGCTCATCTCCAGCGTCACCTCGCCGCCGCCGGGGCGCTCCACCACCATCATCACCCCGCGCACCGGGCCCTGCTCCTTCAGCGCGCGCACGAAGGGCATGTCCGCGACCTTGAAGGGCTCACCCGAGGCGTGCCGCGCGTTCACCTGCGTCAGCACCGGCGCGAGCGTGTTCACCGCGCGCCCGCCCACCACCGCGCGCATCGGCACGCCCATCAGCCGGCTCACCGGAGGCGTGGCGAAGGACACCGTGCCGTCCACCTCCGCCAGGAGGATGCCCACGTCCACGTGGTTGAGCACCGACTCCATCACCGCCGCTTCCCGGAAGCGCACCTCCTCCGTCTTTAGAATCCGCGCGTACGACGCCTGCGCCGCCGCGTCCCCCTCCCACACCAGCTCCGCGATGAGGCCCGCCACCTCGGGCTCAATCAGCCCACCGTGGTGGCGCGCGTAGACGTGCAGCAGCACCTCCTCCAGCGACTTGAACTCGCGGGTGAGGTCCTCGGACTCGAAGTTCTGCGTGTACCGGTCCGCGCCGTGCGAGCGCGCCACCTCCGGCCACAGCCGCACCGCGTCCTCGCCCCGGTCCTTGAGCAGCCGCGCCATCTCCCCCACCAGTCGCCGCAGGGGAGCGCGCAAGTCGCGGCCCGGAATCTCCACCTCGTACACCTCCGCGCGCAGACGCTTCGCCCACAGGCGCGTCACACGCTCCTGCTCTCCCTGGAGCAGCTCCGACAAGGCTTCGATGGGGTCGAGACGGGCCACGTTGAAAAGCCAAGGTGTGCATGGCCGCCCGCCATGGCCACCCAGGCGCCCGCCCGCCTGCCCGTCCCCGACGCCGTCCAGACACGCCCGGTCGGCTGCCCCTCGACAGGCCGTTCGCGGAAGGCGCGCGGATCGCCCCCTGGCGTCCGGGCGAGCCGTTGCACCCGCTCGCGCGTCAGCCCACCTTCCAGGAACGGATGCCCCTCAACGAGCCCATCAAGAACGACCTCCTGGAGTCGCCATGGCTGTCGCAGCAGGCCATGGCGCAGCTCTTCCGGGGCGAGCTGAGCCGCTCCGACACCTGGCGCACGCGCCTGGACACCACCACCAACTGGGCGCTGACGACGACGGCCGCCGTCATCTCGCTCGGCTTCGCCACGCCGCAGAGCTCCCACGTTACCTTCCTCGTCGGCATCTGGATGGTGGTGTCCTTCCTGCTCGTCGAGGCGCGCCGCTACCGCTACTACGACCTGTGGAACCGGCGGGTGCGCCTGTTGGAGGACGGCTGGTGGGCCCCCATGCTGCGCCGCGAGCCGGTGGACCCCGACGCCCTGCGCGAGCTGGCGGTGGAGATGTCCCGGCCGCAAATCCAGCTGTCGCTGATGTCGGCCATCTCCACGCGGCTCAACCGCACCTACGGGCCCATCCTGCTGGTCCTGCTCATGACCTGGTTCTTCAAGGTCTACAGCCACCCGAAGCCGCCCGAGGACTTCGGCGAGTTCGTCGCCCGGGCCCACGTGGCGTGGATACCCGGGTTCCTGGTCATGGCGGTGCTGGCGCTCATCACCATCGGCGCCGCCTACCTGTTCATCTCCTCGTTCTTCATCCGGGCGCCCCTGGGCGAGCTGCGCACCCGGCCCCGAGGACGACGCGCCGCGCTGTGGGAGTCCTTCTACCGGCCCTACGCCATCCGCCGCAGGCACCGGCCGACCCGCAGGGCCCCCCGTCGCCCGGACGCGGCGTCCGAGCACTGAGGCCCCGGCCCTCGCTCGCAGGCCGGGTGGCCCCGGAGGGTTCGGCGTGCTCATGGCCCCCATGTGCCGACCTGTCCGGCTGGAAGTTTTCGTTCTTCCGGGAGCGGGGGATTTGTGCTGTGAATCCGCACCCATGGCGAACACGCGCACTGTTACGGTCCTCAATGGCGACGGCATCGGCCCCGAGGTGATGGCGGCCACCATTCGCGTCCTCGAGGCGCTCAAGGTTCCCCTCGAGTTCGAGTACAAGGACGCGGGCACGGAGGTGGTGGCGAAGTACGGCACCAACCTGCCCCACGAGTCGGTGGAGGCGGTGCTGCGCAGCGGCGTGGCGCTCAAGGGCCCCACGGGCACGGTGGTGGGCGGCGGACTTCCCTCCGCGAACGTCGGCCTGCGCAAGCGCCTGGACCTGTACTCGTCGCTGCGGCCCGTCAAGAGCGTGCCGAACGTGAAGACGCGCTACGAGAACGTGGACCTGGTGGTGGTGCGCGAGAACACGGAGAGCCTCTACTCGGGCCTGGAGCACATCATCGTCCCGGGCGTCGTCGAGGCGCTGAAGATCATCACCGAGAAGGCCTCCACGCGCATCGCGAAGTTCGCGTTCGAGTACGCGCGCAAGCACGGCCGCAAGAAGGTGACGGCCGTCCACAAGGCCAACATCATGAAGCTGTCGGACGGCCTGTTCCTGGACTGCTGCCGCAAGGTGGGCCGTGAGTTCCCGGAGATCCACTACGAGGAAGTCATCATCGACAACCTCTGCATGCAGTTGGTGAAGGACCCGACGCGCTTCGACGTGATGGTGCTGGAGAACCTGTACGGCGACATCGTGAGCGACCTGTGCGCGGGTCTGGTGGGCGGCCTGGGCGTGGTGCCCGGCGCGAACATCGGCGAGCGCACGGCGGTCTTCGAGGCGGTGCACGGCACGGCCCCGGACATCGCGGGCAAGGGCATCGCGAACCCCACGGCGCTGATGATGTCCGCCGTGATGATGCTGGACTACCTGGACATGCGCGACGAGGCCCGCCGGATGGAGAACGCCATCCACAAGGTCTACACCGAGGCCAAGGTCCGCACGGGTGATTTGGGCGGCGGCGCCACCACGCGCGAGTTCACCGACGCCATCATCGCCGCGCTGTAGTCGTCACGAAGCCGTGGCACCCCGAGCCCGGGCCGCCTGTCGAAGGCGCCCGGGCTTTTTCGTGGCCAGGGGACGACGTCCACCGGGCCGCGAAGCGAAGGGCCCGCCCCGTCAGCCCACCGTCACCTTGCGCACGCCGCGCGCCTCGAGCAGCGCGGGGAGCCGCTCGCGCTGGTCGCCCTGGAGCACCAGCGTGTCGTCCTCCACCACGCCGCCGCAGCCCAGCGAGTTCTTCAGCGCCTTGAGCCACACCTCGCGCTGGGGCGCGGGCAGCTCCAGGTGCTCCACCACGGTGACCTCCTTCCCACCGCGGCCCTTGCGCTCCATGCGCACCACCGCGCGCGCCGGGCCCTTCGGCTCGGACTTGCTCGGGGGCGCGGCCACGGGCGCCACCGTCCCCACCGGCAGCTCCTCCCGCTTCGCCGCCAGCGCGGCGAAGGGGTTGTGGAACGGAGCCGGGGGCGCGGCGGGCGCGGCCTTCTTGTCACGCTTGCCCATGGCGTCCGGGACTCAGTGGTTGTGGCCCGCGTGGTCGTCCATCGGCATGGCGCGCGGCGGCGGCAGCACGTCGAACGCGGGCGCGCTCGGGTTGCCCTCCGCCATCACCAGCGCGTACAGGAACGGCGCCGACGGCAGCGCCTGACGGCCGTTCACCACCACCAGCGGCGTGCCGGTGAAGTGGTAGCGCAGCGCGTACGACGTGTCCTCCTGCAGCTTCGCCGCCGTGTCCGCGCTCGCCAGGCACGACTCCAGCTGAGAGCGGGACATCGAGCCGGACGAGGCGATCTCCATCACCCGCTCCGTGTCCAGCATCGCCTGCGCCGCGAAGAGCTTCTCGCGCAGCTCCCAGAAATCCGACGCGCCCTCCAGGCAGATCTGCGCCTTCGCCGCCACGCACCGCACCGTGGGGGCGTCCGGCCCGCGCCGCTGCATCGCCGGGTTGCACGCGCCGTCCAGCGGGAACTGCCGCGCCTCCAGGGACAGCTTGCCCTCCGGCACGCGCTTCTTGAGCACCGCCAGCTCCTCCACCAACGACTTGCAGTGGGGGCACTTGCTGTCGGTCCACTCGACGATCTTCACCGGCGCGGTGGCCGGGCCATACAGGCGCCGCGCCGGCGCCGCGGCGGGCTTCGGCGTGTCCCGGCGGTACATCGCCAGCGCGTTGGAGATGAACTGCTGCTGGTCCATCGGCAGCCCCTTCAGGTACGCCTCCAGCGACGCGGGCGAGCTGTTCGCGCTCGCCGCCCCCGTCGTGGCGTTCGCCGACGCCTCCGTGGGCGCGGGAGGCAACAGCGCCCCCGCCTTGGGCGCGGGCGTCGACAGCGAGCGACCCGGCAGGGCCACCGCCACGAACACCAGCACCGTGGCGCCCACCGTCCAGCCCAGCGCCGGGCCCCACTCGCCTGCCACGCTCGGCAGGCCCTTGAAGGCCACGCCCGCGATGAGCGCCACCAGCGCGTACGTGCCCAGGCACGTGGGGCACACCACGCCCGTCTGGTAGCTGGCGAAGGCGAACACGAACACCGACGCCACGCCCGCCAGCGCCGTCAGCTTCAGCCCCTGCGACGCCGGGGCCACCGACTTGCCCGAGCGCTCGCGCGCCAGGTACACCGCCGACAGCGCCACCACCGTCAGCCCCCACACCAGCCCCAGGCCGGCGACGGGGATGCCGAACAGCTCATGCAACCGGGTGGCGAAAGGCGAGTTCCACACCGTCTCGCAGTTCACCGTGTCGGACACGCCGCACACGGTGGCGCCGCCGGCGCGCAGCGTGAGCAGCTGGCTCCACTGGAAGATGGACAGGGCACTCGCGGCCACGCCCAGCACCAGCAGCGCCACGGCGGCCTTGGAGGAGGACTTCGAACTCATGCATGCTCCGGGGGCGGGGTCATCAGGACGAGCAGTCGGGCGGGAGCGGGGCCTTCGTTGGTGACCCCATGCTCGGCGCCCGCGGGGGCGAACACGGCCGCGCCCACGGTGTGGACCTCCTCCTCGGCACCCACGCGGAAGCGGCAGGTGCCCTCGAGGACGACGTAGACCTTGTCGGAGGTCACATGGTGGTGCGGCTTCTGGGCCTGCCCGGGCGCCAGGCAGTAGACATCCAGGAAGAAGCGCTCGGATTGAAAGACGTTGTGCTTCCGGAGCTTCTCCGGGGAGAAGTCCTGGAAGGACGACAGGTGCTTCACATCCATCGTGGCATTCGCTCCTTCGCCTCTATATAGCGACGGACATGGAACCGCTGTCGCTGCATTTTCTTCACGAAGAAGCGCGGGGCCGCTTCATCGAGGTCGGCGGCCGGGAGGTCGTGGCCGACTACGGGAACGCCGAGGACGCCTACCAGGCCGCTCGTGAGGCCGTGGCCCTGCACGATGCCTCCTATCGTGAGGTCCTCCGAATCACCGGGGAGGACCGGGTCACCTTCCTACATGGAATGGTGACACAGGAGGTGAACAACCTCCCCGTCGGGACCGCAGCCTACGCCGCCCTGGTGAACGTGAAGGGGGCCATGGTGGCGGACGCCCGCATCCTCAAGCGGGAGGCGGACCTGCTCGTGGACGTGGAGCCCGGCACCGGCGCCAAGGTCCGGGAGTTCCTGGAGAAATACCTCATCTCCGAGGACGCCGAGCTGCATGAGGCCACGGCCGACCACGGGCTCCTGCGGCTGCTCGGGCCCCGGACGGGCGCGCTCCTCACGGCCGTACTGGGCACCGACTTCGCCCCGCTGCCCCACCACGCCACCCGTCCGGGGACGCTGGCCGGCCAGGACGTCCTGTTCGTGGGCAACACCCGGCTGGAGCCGCACGGGGTGGACGTGTGGGTGCCGCGCGCGGGCCTGGAGGCGGTGTGGCGGGCCCTGAGCCAGGCGGGCGCCGACCTGGGCCTCAAGCCCCTGGGCTTCGAGACGCTGGAGCTCTTGAGGGTGGAGGCCGGGGTGCCCCGCTACGGGCAGGACATGGTGGACACCACCATCCCCCTGGAGGCGGACCTGGGCCCGAGCGCCATCTCGTACAACAAGGGGTGCTACATCGGGCAGGAGGTCATCGCCCGGGCCACCTTCCGCGGGCACATGAACCGCAAGCTGACGGGGCTCTTGCTGGGCGACGTGGAGGCGGCGCCGGGCACGGAGCTGCGTCGGGGTGAGAAGAAGGTGGGCTGGCTCACCAGCGTGGTGCGCTCGCCGGCGCAGGGTGGACAGCGGGTGGCCCTGGGGTACGTGCACCGCGACTCGCTGGAGCCCGGCACCGAGCTGACCCTGGCTCAGGGCCCCGAGACGGTGAAGGTGGCCGCCCTGCCCTTCAAGGGGTGAGCACGACAATCCTGTCAGTCGGGCCACGGCTCGCTGACGGGGGTGTCGCGGGCCTCGCGGTGTGTCTGCCCGTGGGGCCCGGACTTACGGGCTGTTGAATATGGAACGGGGCTTGCTGTTGGCGCCCCCGCCCATGAAGCCCTCCTCGCTGACGTGGTTGTCCTTCCTCTCTGGCGCCACGGTGATGGCGTCAGAGATGGCGGCCTCGCGACTGGTGGCGCCCTACTTCGGGAGCAGCACCCCGGTGTGGGCGGCGCTCATCTCCCTGGTGCTGGGCGGGCTGGCGCTGGGGGCGCACCTGGGCGGCAGGGTGGCGGACCGGGCCGCGAGGCTGGAGCCACTCCGGGTGGCGCTCGGCGTGGCGGCGCTGCTGCTCACGGCGCTGCCCTTCCTCGCGAGGGTGCTGCTGCCGGGGGCCACGACGGCGGTGATGACGGGCAGGCCGATGGAGGCCATGGGGCGGGTGGCGCTGGTGGTGCTGGTGGCGATTCCGCCGCTGCTCGCGCTGGGCGCGGTGGGGCCGTTCCTGGTGCGCGTGGGGCTGGGGGGCGTGACATCGGCGGGGGCGCACGCAGGAAGGCTGTCGTCGGCGTCCACGCTGGGGAGCATCGTCGGGACGTTGCTCGCGGCCTTCGTGGTGCTGCCGTGGCTGGGCACGGCGCGGGCCATGGCGTGCTTCGCGGGGATGCTCGGGCTGACGGCGACGTGGGGGCTTGGGTGGCGGTGGCGCGCGGTGGCGGTGGGGGTGCCCGCGGCGGCGCTGGTGTTGGGGACACACGCGCTGCCCCGACATCCGCAGGCGCTCGAGGTGGCCGAGTCGCCACACGCCTTCCTCCAGGTGCTGGAGTCACCGAGCGGCACGCGCAGCCTGGTCTTCGACGAGGGCTTCGCGGTGCAGAGCACGTGGGTGCCGGGCCAGCCGGTGAGAGACGAGGTGTTCGCGCACTACCTGCTGACGCCGGCGATGGCGCGCGCGGAGCCTCGGACGCCGCGCGTGCTGGTGTTGGGGCTGGGCGCGGGCACGAGCGCGCGCGGGCTGCGGGAGACGTACCCGGGGGCCTACGTGGTGGGCGTGGAACTGGACGCGATGGTGGTGAAGCTGGCGCGCCAGCACTTCGGCCTGGGGACGGAGGTGGAGGTGCACATCGCGGACGCGCGCACGTTCCTGCGCCGGGACACGCGGCGCTACGACGCCATCATCGTGGACGCGTTCCGCTTCCCGTACGTGCCCTTCCACCTGACGACTCGCGAGTTCGCTCAAGAAGTGGCCGCGCACCTGGAGCCGGGCGGCGTGGCGTGCTTCAACGTGGGCCGCTTCCGGGATGAGCGCGCGGTGGTGCGCGCGGTGGGTGGGACGCTGGCGACGGTGTTCCCGCAGGTGCTGGCGGCGGATGCGCGCAACCAGAGCAACACGCTGCTCTACGCGGGCCCGGAGGGGATGGGGGAGCGGTTGAGCGCGCGGACGTCCTCGCTGCCGCTGTCGCTGCGGCCCCTGGCGACACGCGTGGTGGGGGAGCTGCAGCCGGTGGCCTCGGCGCAGCCGCTCACGGATGACCGGGCGCCCGTGGAGATGTTGACGGATGCCATCCTCCTCAAGGCGCTGATGGGCTCGGAGGCGCTGAAGTGAGCTGGCGCGCGTGGGGGACCAGGCCCCTGCCGTCGATGTCGGAGTTCCTCGCGCCCGTGCCGCTGGCGGCCGTGGTGCTGATGGCGGTGAATGACCGCGTCCTCAAGCCGACCTTCCACAACACGCTCACCGGGAAGCTGTCGGATGTGGCCATCTGCTTCTTCCTGCCGCTCTATGTGTCCGCGCTGCTGGCGCTCGTCACGCGCTGGAGTCTCCGCGTGAGGTTGGGCGTGGGTGCCCTGATGACGACGGGGCTGTTCACCGCGCTCAAGGTGTCCCAGCCGTTCGCGGACTTGTTCTGTGAGTGGCTGCGTCCCATCGGCGCGCCGTTGGGGCTCAGTGGCTTCCGCGCGGTGGCGGATGTCTCGGACCTGCTCACCCTGCCCTTCGTCGTCCTCGCCGTGCTGTACGGCCGCGCCTCGCTGCTGTCCCAGGCGCGGGCCGTGCCCCTCGCATCCCCAGGAGTTCCATCATGATGCCGTTGCTGAGGAACCTCGCCTCCGTCGCCGTGCTCGCCGCCACCGGTGTCCTGCTCGTCGCGGACTCCGCGCCCGACTGTGAGAAGGACGCGCAGGAGGTCACCTTCGACGTGACCGAGAACACCTGCGGTGGCAACGGTTCCTTTCAATTGAGGGTCCCCGAGGATTCGTGCGACCTGACGGCCGTGGGAAACGAGCCTTTGGGCTTCCCCGAGTACGGCGGCGCCAGCGCCAAGGTGGATTTGAAGCGGGGTGACTGGTCGTTGCATGACCGGGCGCACACCCTCCACGTGGACGCGGATGGCGGCGTGGTGCGGCCCGACGCGGGTGGGACGGCGGTGGACGGCAACCGTCACTGCGAGGCGACGCGCGAGGCAGAGCACCTGAGGCTGACGTGCATCGACCGGCGCTCGGACCTGTCCGGTGTCGAGGTCTTCCGCTGCGAGGCGAAGCTCACGCCCCGCTAGCACTTCGGACGAGCCACCCCACCGCGCCTCCGCCGAGCACCAGCCAGGCGGAGTTGACGCGGAAGCGGATGAGCAGCACGGCCGACACGACGGCGAGCCCCACGGTCCACACGTCGACCAGGGCTGCGCGGCCGAGCTGCCACGTCACCACGGCCATCAGCGCGAGGGACGCGACGTTGACGCCGTCCAGGAAGGCCCCCGCCACCCAGGACGCGCGCAGTCGGGGCACCAGCGGGCCGCTGAGCGCGACGAAGACGAAGGCGGGCAGGAAGATGCCCACCGTGGCCACGGTGGCGCCCACGGGCCCGCCGAGCACGTAGCCGATGAACGTGGCCGTGGTGAACACGGGGCCGGGCGTCACCTGTCCCACCGCCACCGCGTCGAGCAACTGCGCCTCGGTCAGCCAGCCCAGCCGTTGCACCAGGTCCGAGCGCAGGAACGCCAGCAGCACATAGCCGCTGCCGTAGAGCACCGAGCCGACCTTCAGGAAGAAGAGGAACAGGCCCTGCTGCGTGAAGGGCACGGCGGCCGACGCGGCGCCCAGCGGGAGCAGCGTGCTCCACGGCGTGACGAGCATTCCAGCCGAAGGCCCCGAGGCTCCTCCGTGACGTGTCGCCGCGCGCCAGCCGAACACGGCGAGTCCCGACAGCAACAACAGCAGCAGCTCATCGACGCCGAGGAAGGCCGCGGTGGCGGCGGCGATTCCCACGACGGCCGCCAGTGGCCCCTTCACCACGGTGCGCATGAGTCCCCACAGGGCCTGAGCGACCACGGCGATGATGACCGCCTTGACGCCGTAGAGCAGCGCGCTCACGTCTGGCAGTGCGCCGAAGCGCGAGTAGCCCCAGGCGATGCCGAGGACGATGAGGAACGCGGGGAGGATGAAGCACGTGCCCGCGACCAGCAGGCCGGGCCAGCCGGCGCGACGGTGGCCGATGTGGATGGCCAGCTCGGTGGAGTTGGGGCCGGGGATGAGGTTGGCCGCGCCGAGCAGGTCCACGAACTCCTCGCGCGTGAGCCAGCGCCGACGGCGGACGACTTCATCCTCCATCAGGGCGATGTGCGCGGCGGGGCCGCCGAAGGCCGTGGTGCCCAGGCGAAGGAAGAGCAACGCCAGCTCGCGCAGCGCGGCGGCGCGGTCCGGCACGGAGGGGCTCTGGGGCTCCAGGGGTGACATCCACCGAGGACGCTACCCCCGGAAGAGGGAGGGTGGCTCGAAACATCCGTGTGGCTCGACGCATGTGGGACGGGTGGACGCTTGTCACCCGGGCCGCGCCCTGGATTCATGGCCCTCATGACCACCCATGACTCCACGCTGCTCGCGGCGGCCGTCGTCGAGAGCCAGGCCGGCTACACGCAGTCGATTCGCACCGGCAAGCACCACTTCCAGGCGGACGAGCCCGCGGCGCTCGGCGGCGCGGACCAGGGCCCCGCGCCCTACCAGTTGCTGGTGGGCTCCCTGGGCGCGTGCACCGCCATCACGTTGAAGATGTACGCGTCGCGCAAGGGCTGGGAGCTGAGCCCCTTCACCGTGAAGCTCAAGCTGCTGCGCGAGAACGATGTGGAGCGCGTGGAGCGAGTGCTGTCGGTCGGCCCCGCCGTCACCGAGGAGCAGAAGGCGCGCCTGCTCGAAATCGCCGCGAAGACGCCCGTGACGCTCACGCTCTCTCGGGCGCTGCGCATCGACACGACCTTCGCGCCGACACCCTGAATGCTCGGAGCGCCCCATCCACGACGGGGCGCTCCTCGACCACGCCTCAGGCCGGCGCCGCGTCCGGCTGACGGTCCGGGTGCGCCGCCTGGAAGGCGGGATGCTCCGCGCACGCGGCCTCGATGCGCAGCAGCGTCGGGTACGGAGACAAGTCCAACGCGAACCGACGCGCGCCATACAGCTGCGGCACCAGGCACACGTCCGCCAGCGACACGGTGTCCCCCACGCAGAAGCGTCCCGCCGTGGGCTGCACCATCGTCTCCAGCGCCTCCAGGCCCCGGGCGTTCCAATACGCGCCCCACGCCTTGTCGTCGCCCTTCAGCTCGCTCTTGATGCGCTGCAACACCGCCAGGTTCTGCAACGGCTGCATGCCGGAGTTCACGTACTCCGCCATCATCCTCGTCCGCGCCCGCAGGTAGCTGTCCTCCGGGAACAGCGACGGCGTGGGGAAGCGCTCCTGCAGCAGCTCCACGATGGCGAGCGACTGCGACAACCTGCGCTCCGTGCCGTCCGCCTCCGTCCACTCCAGCGTGGGCACCGTGCGCATCGGATTGACCGCCCGGTACGCGTCCGAGTTCTGCTGCCCACCGTCCTTCAGCAGGTGCACCGCCACGTACTCGAAGGGCAGGCCCTTGAGGTGCAACGTCAGGCGCACCCGCCACGACGCGGAGCTGCGCCAGTAGTTGTGCAGCCGAAGGCCCTTCATGGGACCTTCACCACCTTCTGGGAGATTCGCCCGAACACGCTCTGCCCGTCCTCACCCGACATCTCGATGTCGATGGTGTCCCCGGGCTTCATGAAGGGCGTCCTCGGCTTGCCCTCTTCAATCGTCTCAATCATCCGCTGCTCGGCCAGGCAAGAGATGCCCCGCGCGCGGTCCGCGTTGGACACCGTGCCGCTGCCCAGGATGGTGCCCGCCGTGTAGCTGCGCGTCTTGCACAGGTGCTGGATGAGGTCGAAGAAGGAGAAGTGCATCTCCGGCCCCGCGTCCGTGTCGCCCACCTGCACGCCGTTGAGCACCGAGCGCATGCGCAGGTGCACCCGGCCCTCGCGCCACGCCGAGCCCAGCTCGTCCGGCGTCACCGCGAACGGGCTGAACGCCGTCGCCGGCTTGCTCTGGAAGAAGCCGAAGCCCTTCGCCAGCTCCTCCGGGATGAGGTTGCGCAGCGACACGTCGTTGGCCAGCATCAGCAGCTTGACGTGCTTGGCCGCGTCCTCCGCCTTCGTCCCCTGCGGCGTGTCGCCGAGGATGACGCAGACCTCGCTCTCGAAGTCCATGCCCCACGCCTCGTCCGCCAGCGGGATGTCCGCGGTGGGCGCCAGGAAGTCACCGGAGCCGCCCTGGTACACCAGCGGGTCCGTCTTCAGCGTGGCCGGCGGCTCGGCGTTGCGCGCCTTGCGCACCAGGATGACGTGGTTGATGTACGCGCTGCCGTCAATCCACTCGTACGCGCGCGGCAGCGGCGCATGCAGCGCCTTCACGTCCAGCGGACGGCTCTGCACACTGTCCGTCTCCAGCTGCTGGGCGAGCGCGCGCAGCTGCGGCTCCTTCGTGTCCCAGTCATCCAGCGCCGCTTGCAGCGTCAGCGCCACGTTGGTGGCCAGCGCATAGGCCGAGTTGTCCCGCTTGACGACGATGAGCCGCCCGTCACGGGTTCCATCCTTGAGCGTCGCGAGCTTCAATCCCGGGCTCCCCGCGGCCCGGTGGATACAGCGGGGGCCGCCTCATGAGCCCGGCTTTTCCGCCGGGGCTCTCGGGGAGTCAAGCTTCGGGTGCAGGCCGCGAACGCTCTCGACGGAAAACTACCAGCAGCTCGACCGCGCGGGCAGTCGCGCGAAGTAGTTGTTGCCCAGATTGCTGTCCCACTGGCCGCCGGCCGTCGCGGCCACGTGGATGTCCCACGCGTTCTGGTTGCCGTTCTGGTCGAAGGCATAGAAGAACAAGTCGTTCTCCACCGCCGAGGGCTGCTCGCACACCCAGACGCCCTCCTGGCCTCCGGCCGCGAAGTGCGCGTTGCACAGCGGCGTGTTCATGTACCGCATGCACTTGGTGCACGCGCGCGGCCCCGCGTTCAGGAAGACATAGGCGTCGTTGTTCGCGCCCGCGCTCGCGGCCAGCGTCTGCTGACGGCCGTTGAGGCTGACGTAGATGGAGATCTGATGGTCCGGGTACAGGCCCCGCAGGAAGCCCCGGTAGCTGACGGTGAGCGTGGCCAGCCGGCCGGGCAGCCGGCGCGTGTGGCGGATGACCTCGAAGGGCCCCGTCGTCACGGAGTCGTAGACGCTGCAGATGGGGTAGTCGGGTGGATAGTCAGAGGCGCGCGCGGAGGCGAAGGGGAGCAGCAGGGACAGCGCGAGCGCGGCCAGCAACGTCTGCGAGAACTTCGTCATGGAGCAGGTCCTCAGGGGGAGGGAAGGAGCGGCGACTTCACGCACCGGCGTAGCATGTGCCACCCGCCTGCCGGAAGGTCGGCCCCCTGCCCCGTCGCCCGCCGGACGACGTGCGGGTACACCCGAGTCAGACACGCCCGCCCCCCCGCTGTCCGAGCAGCCTGCCCGCATGGCCGAGAAGCAGGAGGGAAGCGGAGCGCGTGCGGCTGTTGAAGGCTGAGTCGGCGCACGGGAAGCGTGCTCCGGCCACTCCCTTGGCGGCGCCCGTCCGACACCCAACGTTGCCGGGAAGGACGGGACGCGCGGCCAACCACGGCGCCTTTGCGTCATGGAGTGGAGCGTGAGGGCACTGAATGGCTGAAGGCATCCAATCCGCCAGCGCCGTTCCAGGAGAGCCGCGGCCGGGCCGCCGACTGGGCCACCGGTTCGAGCTCGTCCAGCGCCTGAAGGTCGGCCGGGGAATCTCCACGTGGGCCGGTGTGGACGTGCGCACCGGGGAGCGCGTGGCCATCAAGGTGACCTCCACCACGGCGCTCGTCCCCGCCGCGCGTCACCGCATGGAGCACGAGGCCGCCACGCTCGCGCGGCTCGACAGCCCCTTCATCGTCTCCGTGCGCCACATCGGCACCTCGGAGGACTGGCTGTACCTGGTCACCCCCTGGCTGCCGGGAGAGTCCCTGGAGGCGCGCCTGGAGCGCGGCGTGCTGAGCGTCCCGGAGGCGCTCGCGCTGGGCCGGGGCCTGTTGTCCGCGCTGGCCGAGGCCCACCACCACGGCGTGTTGCACCGCGACGTGAAGCCCGCCAACCTCATCGTGTCCGGCGAGCCGCTGTCGCGCGCCACGCTGATTGATTTCGGGCTCGCCCGCAGCGAGCGCCTGGATGCGTCCCTGCGGGATTTGCCGGTGGGCACCGCGCGCTACCTCTCCCCGGAGCAGGCGGGCCTGCTGCATCGCCCCGTGGAGGCCACGTCGGACCTGTACTCCACGGGCGTCGTCCTCTTCGAGTCGCTGGCCGGGGTGCCCGTCTTCACGGGCGACTCGGTGGGCGAGGTCCTCCGGCAGCACCTGTCCGCGCGGCCCCGGCTGCGCGCGGTGGGCGTGGACGCGCCGCGCGCCTTGGAGGAGCTGGTCTCGCGCCTGCTGCAGACGGACCCCTCGGACCGCTACCAGTCGGCCGCCTCCGCGCTGGCGGACCTGCTGGAGCTGGAGGACGCGCTCTCCCAGGGCCACGCGGAGCCGGAGCTCATCATCGGCGCGAGGGACGCCCGGCGCAGCCTCACCGAGCCCTCCTTCGTCGGCCGCCACGAGGAGGTCGCGACACTGGAGCGCGAGCTCGCGCACACACTGACGGACCCGGGGCGACTGGTGGTGGTGGAGGCCGAGTCCGGCGGCGGCAAGAGCCGGCTGCTCGAGGAGCTCTCCGCCCGCGCTCCGAGACACCACGCGTGGGTGCTGCAAGGACAGGCGCAGGACCAGGCGGCGCGGCGGCCCTTCCAGCTGTTCACCGGCGTGGCCTCGGCCATCACCCAGGCGCTCGCGGCGCGGCCCGCGCTGGCCGAGGCGCTGCGGGGGCGGCTCGTCGGACAGGAGGCGGGGCTGTGCATGGTGCTGCCGCAGTTGGAGCCGCTCCTGTGTCCCGCGCCGCACGCCTCCGCGCGGGCGCTGGGGCCCGAGTCCCTGGGTGAGAGCCGTGGCATCCAGGCACTCACCGCGCTGCTCGGCGCGCTGGGCACGCGGGACGAGCCCGCCGTGGTGGTGCTCGACGACTGTCAGTGGGCGGATGAGCTGACCCTGCGGGCCCTGGAGGGTTGGTCCCAGGCGAGGCGACAAGGACAGGGACGGGTGCTCGTCATCGTCGCCTTCCGTGGCGAGGACATCGGCCCCACGCACGTGCTGCGCAAGCTGGCGCCCACGGTGCACCTGCGCTTGTCCGCGCTGGGCGCGGCGGAGGTGACGCGCCTGACGGAGTCCATGGCGGGCACGCTGCCCCGCGAGGCCACGGAGCTGGTGACGCGGCTGTCCGAGGGCAACCCCTTCATGGCGAGCGCGGTGCTGCACGGGCTGGTGGAGGACGGCGTGCTGGTGCCGGGGCCCTCCGGCTGGAGCGTGGAGCCGGCGGCGATGGCGCACGCGCGCTCGTCCCGACAGGCCGCGGGGTTCCTGGTGCGGCGTCTGCGTCTGTTGCCCCTGGCCTCGCGGCGCCTCTTGTCGGTGGGCGCGGTGCTGGGCAAGTCCTTCGAGCTGTCGCGCCTGGAGGCGCTGTCGGGCGTGTCCCGCGAGGACCTGAGCGCCGCGCTGGAGGAGCCGCGTCGCCGTCACATGCTGTGGGAGGAGGGCACGCGCTACACCTTCGTGCACGACAAGCTGCGCGAGGTGCTGCTGGACATGCTGACGCCGCAGCGACGGCGGGAGCTGCACCGGCAGGCGGCGCGCTCGGCGGCGGCCCAGCCGACGAAGGACTCGTTCGAGCTGGCCTACCACTTCGACGCCGCGGGTGAGTACACGCAGGCGCTGCCCCACGCGCTCGTCGCGGCGGAGCTGGCGCGCGGGCGGTTCGCGCTGGAGTCCGCGGAGCTCAACTACCGCATCGCCGAGCGCGGCGCGGCGGGCGCGGACGCGGGCACCCGCTTCCGCGTGGCGGCGGGCCTGGGCAACGTCCTCATGCTGCGCGGCCGCTACGAGGAGTCCCGTCAGCAGCTGGAGCGCGCGCAGTCGCTGGCGCGGGAGAAGCAGGAGCAGGCGCGCATCCTCGGCCAGCTGGGTGAGCTCGCCTTCAAGCGCGGCGACTTCGGCGAGGCCACGGTCGCGCTGGAGCAGGGCCTGAAGCTGATGGGACGCTGGGTGCCGCCCCGGGGCGTGCTCACCGGCGCGAGCGCGGCGTGGGAGATCCTCGCGCAGGCCGCGCACACGGCGGCGCCGCGCTGGTTCCTCGCGCGGCGTCCCATCGAGGGCGGCACCGAGGACCTCCAGGCCGTGCGGCTCTACAGCCGGCTCGCGTACGGCTACTGGTACCGACGTGGCCGCGCGGCGGTGCTGTGGGCGCACCTGAGGGACCTGAACCTCGCGGAGCGCTATCCTCCCACGCCCGAGCTGGCGCAGGCGTACTCGGAGCACTCGCCCGCGCTGACCACCCTGCCCTGGTTCGAGCGGGCCTACGCGTACGCGGAGAAGTCGCTGTCCCTGCGCCAGGAGCAGAACGACGTCTGGGGCCAGGGCCAGACGCTGCACTTCTACGGGCTCGCCTGCTACGCGTCCTCGCGCTTCGAGGACTGCATCGAGAAGTGCACCCAGGCCATCCGGCTGCTCGAGCGCACCGGAGACCCGTGGGAGGTGAACAACGCCACGTTCCAGGTGGCCATGGCCCTCTACCGCCTGGGCCGGCTGCGCGAGTCGCTGGAGACGAGCCAGCGGCTGCACGCGGCCGCGCTCGCGCTGGGGGACCGCTACTCGGTGCGGCTGGGCCTGGAGGCCTGGGCGAAGGCGTCCGACGGGAGGCTGCCGGGCGCGCTGCTGGAAGGAGAGCTGACCAACCCGGACCAGCCGGACCCGCAGAGCTTCGCGGGCGTGCTCCAGGCGGACGCCCTCCACCGGATGCGCCAGGGCGACGCGGCGGGCGCGGTGGCGGTGCTGGAGCGCGCCGCGCGGCTCGTCGACGAGGCCCACCTGCGTCAGGAGTACGTGGCCCCCATCACCCCGCTGCTCGCCACCGCGCTGCGCCAGCTCGCGGAGGCCACCTCACCCCTGGCCGCCGGAAGGCGCCGCGCCCTGCTGGAGCGCGCCGAGAAGACGGCGAAGGCCGCGCATGCCCTGGCGCGCACCTACCGCAACAACCTGCCTCACGCCCTGCGGGAGCGGGCCCTGGTCGCCGCGCTGCGGGGCCAGGAGCGCCGGGCCCGTCAATGGCTCGAGCAGTCCCTCCAGGCCGCGCGCGACCTGAAGATGCGCCACGAGCACGCCCGGAGCCTGAAGGCGCGAGGAGAGCTGGGCCGCGCCCTCGGCTGGCCCGACGCGGAGGCGGACCTGTCCGTGGCCACGCGCGAGCTGGCGGAGATGGAGGAGCGCCTCTCGCCCGAGGTCACGGAGCCGGGTGGCACCCGCGCGCTCTCGCTGGTGGACCGCTTCCCGCGCGTGCTGGAGGCGGGGAGGCGGCTTGCTTCGGCCCTGTCGCGCGAGGCGGTGTTCGAGGCCGTGCGCCAGTCCATGCTGGAGCTGCTGCGCGCCGAGCACTGCGCCATCGTGGACCCGCGCGAGCTCACCGAGGACGAGGACACCGAGGGCCCCAGCCGCACCGCCATCGCCCGCGCGATGGAGACGGGCCGCATCACCGTGATGGGCCAGGGCCTTCCGGGCGGGGCGAGCGAGAGCATGGAGCTCGCCGGGGTGCGCTCGCTCTTGTGCGCGCCGCTCCAGGTCCGGGGCAAGACGGTGGCGTGCGTCCTGGCCACGCACCGTCAGGTGGGCGCGCTGTTCGGCGAGGTGGAGGAGCACCTGGCGGAGTTCGTCACCGTGCTCGCGGGCACCGCCCTGGAGAACGCGGAGAACTTCGAGGCCGAGCAGGAGGCGGTGCGCCGCCGCGACGACTTCCTCTCCATCGCCGCCCACGAGCTGAAGACGCCGCTCACCTCGCTGCAGCTCCACATCCAGGGGCTCCAGGCCCAGGTCCGCGCCAGCGGAGACGCGGGGCTGTCCCCCCGCAAGCTCTCCACCAAGCTGGAGTCCGCCTCCGCCCAGACGCAGCGGTTGGGGCGGCTGGTGAGCGACCTGCTGGACATCTCCCGGCTCGCCCAGGGGCAGCTGCACATCAAGCTCTCGGAGGTGGACCTGGTGGCGCTCGTCCAGGGGCAGCTGGAGCGCAGCCGCGAGGCGCTCGTGCGCGCGGAGTGCCCGGTGCGGCTCGACGCGCGCGTCCCCCGGCTCACCGGCTCCTGGGACGCGATGCGGCTGGAGCAGGTGGTGGGCAACCTCCTCTCCAACGCGATGAAGTACGGCGCCGGCAAGCCGATTGAAATCACCCTGGGCGAGGAGAAGGGCGGACAGGCGCTGCTGCGGGTGCGCGACTCCGGCATCGGCATCGCCGACGAGGACCGCGCGCGCATCTTCGGCCGCTTCGAGCGCGCGGTGTCGGTGCGCCACTACGGCGGCTTCGGGCTGGGCCTGTGGATTGTCCGCGAAATCGTCCAGGCCCTGGGCGGCGCCATCGCCGTGGAGAGCACGCCGGGTGAGGGCTCCACCTTCACCGTCACCCTGCCCCGCGCCGGGCCTGCCTCCTCACCGCAGGAGTCCCCGGGCCCTCCGGTGCACTGAGTTCGTCAGCGGCGCACGAGCTCCAGGTAGATGACGTTGTCCTGGCCGTCACGGAACAGCCGCACGGAGGCGAGCCGCTCCAGCGGCACCTCGCCGAGGAAGCCGCGCAGCTCATCCTCCTCGCGGTACAGGAGCCACCAGTCCATGAAGGCCTCCATGTAGCCGGTCTCCGGCGGGAAGCGCGCGAAGTTGGCCACCAACAGCCGCCCCCGCGCGCGCAGCATGTTGAAGAGCAGCCCCGTCAGCCGCGTGGCGACGGAGTCGGACAGGTAGTCGTACAGGCCCGCGGAGTAGATGAAATCCAGGTCCGCGAAGGACTCCTTGCCCGCGAGCAGCGCGCGCACCGAGCCGCAGTGAGGCTTCACCACGTCGAGCGGCTGGTGGTGGGAGATCTCCGCCAGGCTCAGCGCATCCTGGTCGAACGCGATGAGCTCCCGCACGCGCCGCTCCCGCACCGCCGCCGAGGCCTCCGCCTCGCGCAGGTGGCCACACGCCACGGAGAGGATGCGCGCCTCGCCTGGCACCCGCTCGGCCGTGGCGTCCAGCTCGCGCGCGAGCAGGTCCCGCCGCTCGCGCACGCTCACCGCGCTGGGCTGCTGGTGCATGTACCGATAGATTTCCCGGCCCGCGTGGAGCTCATCCGCGGCGTGGTCCAGGTAGAGGTAGTCGATGAGCGCCGCGTCGCCCGCGTACCCCCGGGGCCGCTCGAAGGCGCGGCGGGTGAAGGGACACTGGTGCAGGAACGAGCGCAGCGGGTGCTTGCGCGCGGTGTCCTGACAGAAGGCCTTCCAGTCCTCCGGGCTCCAGCGGCGCCGCAGCGTGAGCAGCCCCAGGTGCAGCGAGTGCATGTCCTGGTGCAGCACGTCATCGTCGGCCTCCAGCATCCGCGCGTGGATGCCGTCGAGCCACACGCGAGCCTCCGCGAGAGCCTCCTCGGCTGGACGCTCCGGGACGGGCAGGACGAGTTGGTTGCGCTCGCGGTGACGGACAGGCTCGAGCGCGCGTCGGACCAGGGGCCTCTGGGGGTCTTGCATCGTCCAACACAACCCCGGAGGGCCCCGGCTCCTCTTCCCGCGAAAAACCCTCGCCCGCTCGCTCCTTGAAGCGGGCTCGCGAGCGCATGCAATCCCGCCCGACGTCGTTCGTGTACAAGGCGGGACACCGGGCGGCGACGCCGCTTCCGGGTTCCACACCCCCACTGGAGTCCACCATGCCGTCCTGGTTCACCGTCTCGCGGGCCATGGCCCTCGCGACCCTCGTCCCCACCCTCGCGCTGGCCAACCCCGCCGCGCCCAAGGCCGCCGCGCCCGGCAAGGCCAAGGTCGAGCGCGCGTCCACGCGCCCCTCGAAGCACTACACCATCGAGCAGTTCATGAAGACGACCCTGATTCGGGGCGCGTCCTTCTCCTCCGACGAGCAGCGGGTGCTGTACTCGTCGAACCAGACGGGCATCTACAACGTCTTCTCCGCGCCGGTGAAGGGCGGCAAGCCCACCCAGCTCACCCGCTCCACCACGGACAGCACCTTCGCGGTGAGCTACTTCCCGAAGGACGACCGCATCCTCTTCACGCGCGACCAGGGCGGCAACGAGCAGCACCACCTCTACGTGCGCACGCCCGACGGGAAGGAGAAGGACCTCACCCCGGGCGACAAGCACCGCGCCGTCTTCTTCGGCTGGAGCCAGGACGAGGCGGGCTTCTACGTCCTCACCAACGAGCGCGACGAGCGCTTCATGGACCTGTACCGCTACGACGCGAAGACGTTCGAGCGCACGCGGCTGTACCAGAACGAGGACGGCCTGGACGTGGGCGCCGTGTCCGCGGACGAGCAGTGGCTCGCCCTGGAGAAGACCAACACCACGGCCGACAGCGACGTGTACCTGCTGAACCTCGCCACGAAGGAGCGCAAGCACATCAGCCAGCACCAGGGCACCGCCACCTGGAGCCCCGCCGAGTTCGACACCACCTCCACCGCGCTCTACCTCATCACCGACGAGGGCTCCGAGTTCACCCGCGTGGTGCGCTACGTGCTCGCCACCGGGAAGATGGAGGAGGTGGAGAAGACGGACTGGGACGTGATGTACACGTACTTCTCCCGCAACGGCGCGCTGCGCGTCACCGGCATCAACGCGGACGCCAGCACCGTCATCCGCGTGCAGGACACGAAGACGGGCAAGCAGTTGGAGCTGCCCCGGCTGCCCGAGGGTGACATCACCAGCGTGTCCATCGGCCGCGGTGAGAAGCGCCTGGCCTTCCACCACCGCGGGGACCGCTCGCCCAACAACCTCTACGTCTTCGACCTCACGACGAAGAAGGCCACGCGCCTGACGGACAACCTCACCACCGAAATCGACGCCAAGGACCTGGTCGACGCGGAGGTGGTGCGCTTCAAGTCGTTCGACGGGATGGTGATTCCCAACATCCTCTTCAAGCCGCACCAGGCCACCGCCCAGACGCGGGCGCCCGCGCTCATCTGGGTGCACGGCGGCCCCGGTGGCCAGTCCCGCAAGGGCTACAGCCCGATGATTCAGTACCTGGTCAACCACGGCTACGTGGTGCTGGCCATCAACAACCGGGGCAGCTCCGGCTATGGCAAGACGTTCTACACGGCGGATGACCAGAAGCACGGCAAGGAGCCGCTGCTCGACTGCGTGGAGGCGAAGAAGTACCTGGCCAGCCTGCCGTACGTGGACGGCGAGCGCGTGGGCATCATCGGCGGCAGCTACGGCGGCTACATGACGCTGGCCGCGCTGACGTACCACCCGGGCGTCTTCAACGTGGGCGTGGACATCTTCGGCGTGTCCAACTGGCTGCGCACCCTCAAGAGCATGCCCGCCCACTGGGAGTCACGGCGCCAGGCGCTCTACCAGGAGGTGGGCAACCCCGAGACGCAGGAGGCGATGCTGCGCGAAATCTCCCCCCTGTTCCACGCGGAGAAGATTCGCCAGCCGCTGCTCGTCATCCAGGGCGCCAATGACCCGCGCGTGCTGCAGGCGGAGTCGGACGAAATCGTCCAGGCGGTGCGCAAGAGCAAGGTCCCCGTCGAGTACGTGCTCTTCCCCGACGAGGGCCACGGCTTCACCAAGAAGAAGAACGAGGAGGAGGCCTACTCCCGCACCCGCGCGTTCCTCGACCAGTACCTCAAGAAGCCCGCCAACGGCCCCACCAACTAGGCCCCCGCGTCCGGTGCGCGTCCGAAGCCGCGCGCACCGGCGCCTGCTCGGGCTCCACCTCGCGCGACGCTGCGTCCCCGAGCGCCTCCAGCAGGGCCTCCATGGACGCGAAGCGCTGCTCGGGGCGCTTCTCCAGACACCGCCGCACCACCGCCTCCACCGCTTCCGGCACGGCCAGGTCGGGCCGCAGCTCCGAGAAGCGCGGAGGCATTTCCTTGTGGTGGGCGAAGACGAGTTCGAGCAGGTCATCCGACTCGAACGGCACCCGCCCCATCAGCATGTGGAAGAGCACCCCGCCCAGCGAGTAGATGTCCCCGCGCGCGTCCGCCACGTGCCGCGCCCGCTCCGGCGCCATGTACGCGGGCGCGCCGAGCCCCGCGTCGCCCTCGGTCAGCTCCCGCACCGACAGCCGGGCCGACTCCGACATCACGGGCCGCGTGCGCCCGAAGCCGCGCAGCTTCACGTGCGCCCCCGCCTCCTCCACCAGCACGACGTTGCCCGGGGACACGTCCCCGTGCACCACGCCCCGCTGGTGCGCCTGACGCAGGGAGCGCCCCAGCGCCCGGGCCCACGCCACCGCCCGCGCCCACGGCAGCGGCCCCGAGGCGAGCACCTCCTGCAGCGTGCGCCCCTCCAGCCACTCCGTGGCCACGAACAGCGTCCCGTCCTCCAGCCGCCCCGCGTCCAGCACGGTGACGGTGTGGGGATGGGCGAGCCTGGCCGCGGCGCGGGCCTCCTGGAAGAAGCGGCGCGGGGCCTCCAGGTCCTCGAAGGGCGCGCCCAGCACGCGCAGCGCCACGGTGCGCTCCAGCGGGAGCTGGAGGGCCCGGTACACCCGCTGCGTGCCCGGACCCTCCAGCGGCGCCACCACCTGGAAACGGCCCTGCAACACCTGCCCGACGAGCGGGTCCGCGCCCCAGGCCGTGGGGGTGCTGGGGCTTGCCTGTCGGTCGGTGCGCATCATGAGGGGCCTCGCTCTTCGACTTGCTTCAGGCCCGGAGCGGGTTCACCGCCGCCGGGCACTCCCAATACGTGTACTCACAGGTCTCCAGGCGCTCATCGCAGGGGACCTTCACCACCGTCATCAGCTCGCACGGGTGACGGGGTGCTTCCGTCTCCCGCGCGCCTATCGCCCGTGCGTCCTCGCTCCGGACGGCCTTGGGAGCCTCGGGCGGAGCCACCACGGCCCGGCGCTCCGTCCTGCCCTTGCCATGCGCCGACACCGGCGCCTGGGCTTCCCGTCGTGCCTCTCCGGCGGGCAAATCCCCCGGCGGACAGGCTCCCGGCAGCAGCCCCGGCACGGTGCCCAGCACCGCGCCCAGGACATACAGCTTCCTGTTCATGTAACCCCCTTGCCGGCTCGAACCGCCGGCCACGCCCTACGACGCAGGCCAGTACCGGTTCGGCGGCAGGGACGTCACTAGCCGGGGGGTCTGACATTCCCGGCGCTTCTGGACAGGGTGGCCTTTGCCACCCGTCTTCGGGGGCAGGTGAAGCGTCGGGTATCGGAGTGTCACCGGCTGAGGCTAGGATGGCGCGCCTTCGGAGCCGTCACCGCCCATGCCATTCCAGATCACCGTTCACGCGCAGGACCGAATCCTCGAGGTCGTCTATCCCCCGCAGGTCACCTCGGCGGACCTCACCGAGTACCTCACGGAGGTGAAGAAGGCGATTGTCGGCTTCGCGGGGGAGTGGTCCGCGCTGGTGGACCAGTCCCAGCTGCGGGTGATGCCCACCGACGTGGTGGCCTCCATGGCGGCGCTCAACGCGTACGCGCAGTTGCACGGGATGAAGCGCTCGGCGCGGGTCGTCAGTGACGCCCCCTCCGGCCTGCAGGCGTGGCGGATGACGAAGCGGGCCATGCTCACCATCCCCACGCGCACGTTCGAGACGAAGCCGGAAGCCCTGGAGTGGCTGCGCAACCCCGAGGCGGAGTGAGGTCCCTTCCGGGGACGAAGAGGGTCCGCAGAGGCCACCCCAAGCACGCCTGCGCTTGACTTTGCCAGGAGGCGAGGCTACCCCGGGCCTCTGGCACTCACTCACTTTCAGTGATGCGCTGCACAGCACCTACGTCCGTCGTCAGGCCGACCTACCTGCCACCGGGCGCCGTATTGAGCTTCATTTGCAGGTGCGCCGCTTTCGCTGTCGAAACTCGAAGTGCGCGCGTCGCACCTTCGCGGAGCGCCTGCCCCATCTGCTCGCCCCACGCGCCCGGCGCACGTGGTCGTCTCCAAGTGCGCGGACGCGATGCCCCGGCACCACCTGGCCCAGCAGATGGAGCGTGGCGGTGTCCCCGTGAACCGCAGCACGCGGACCGACCTCTTCCACCAGTCCGCCCAGGTACTGCGGCCCTTGCCCTCTCACCTCTTGAATCCACCCGCCTCCTTGTTCGCGGTCGAGACAACATGAGCCGTCTTTTCCTCAAGTGTTCGGCATTCGGTCTAGCTGGATACGCTGACCACATGTGAGGTGGCGTAAGCCATTCCATCTCGCTGAATCGGCCAGACTGAATGCCCTTCCACAGAAAGGACACTCCACGAACGAGTCTGCCCGAACCGAGGCCGACACCACCGCGTGGTCCCAAGCGGACTGAGCCCGAGCCTTACGCTTCGGCAACAATGGTCGACCTTCAAAGATCCGAAACTCGGGACAAGTCAATCCTGGGTGATTCACTCGCAAGTAGAACTCGGAAACCGGGCCACCTTCCTCCTGTGGTTCGCAAAGCTGAAGCAATACCTGCACTCCGTTAACGTCCCATACATCCCGCTTCAGTTCGGTGATGGGGCCAAAACCGAAGCGATGGGCGAGAGAATGCACGCAAGGGAGAACATCCACCTCCCCTGCTTCAGAGCCCTCACTGAGAACGATGTACTCGACCCCTCGCGGACCGAGAAAAAAATAACCCTTTACTCCGTGAGAAGAAGGCCCCTTGAACAGGCTGGGGACAACGAGCGGCGCACCAACTACTGGCATGTGCCGAACAAAGGCCTCGGGATAGACCGACCGAAGGGTTGCTTCATCATCGCCCCATCGAGCCATACCGAGCCCTTCGGACAAGCTACCAGTCGCTGTGCGTCGAAGTGTCATCGCCCCTCAAGTCCCTTCATGGAATCAGTCATGGCTCCAGGTAAACCTGCTCATAATTCTGGACGATGAATCTACGCAAAGCCATGTCCGAACTGAAGAGCTTCGGTAGGCCCAGAGAGCTACGAAGGGCCTCTTCGGCACGAAACGCGCGAAGTTCGAGCGCCCGTACCCGAACCTGCCCCCCGACTGGCGTCATCTGTCCATCCACTTTCAACTGATGTCCGGACTCGAATCTCATTCCCGGCAAATGAAGATTCCTTAAGTAGTCAATCTGATGCACACCTTCATGGAGTACGTCACCGAGCCGAACGAGCGCAGGTCCATTCTCGGCCTGCTCAGTTGCAGCGTAGACGGTATCCGCATACATGAACGCACGAGTCCCCACTGTTCCACCGATTTCGCGAGATTTATCATCGAGCTTCTTTTGGGGTTCGAATCGGAATTTCACCTTCTCCCCTGGAGCAGATTTACCTTCCAACAAGTCTGCCACTTGGTCAGCCTCTATCGTCTTCCCACGCAACTCTTTTGCAACAGCCTGCTTTGTTGCACGCACCAGATCGTCGTCGGCGGCCCGTGTTGTCTTGGTCTCGGAGAACGGAACCCGAATCACGCCCCCACCAGGAGCCTCCACGACAGTGGAGCGAGCACTCCCAGCATTTTTTATGACCTCGGCATGAGGCCCACGCCTGTGGGGACTGCTGAAGCCCGACTTCATGCGTCGAGCCAAGCTCTCTTCCGCAAATGGAGTGAAGGGACCTGTGACCAGGTCTGTGGCTGAAAGCAGTGCGTCACGGCAGGCCGACGGATCTTGCACCACTCCGCACCCATATCCGCCAGTCGCAACACCCACCGTGTCAGCCAAGCCTTCGGCGACAACAGCCGCGCCACCCGCCAATCCTAGCTTCACGAGCGCGGCGTCATATGCAGCCTTGACCACCCCCCATCCACTCAACATCGCAAAGCCAGCAACGACACCGAGCCCACGCCCCTGCTGCATCGTGCTCCAGTCTTCCTCGGAAAGCTGTCCCTCAGCATTCAGCCGCGATTCGATAAGTGCGTCGCCACTCCATGGGTCGTGCCCATTAACGTCTCTCCATTTTAGCGGATTTGAAAACGCATACACATATCGATGCAAACTCGGAGCGTCATCCAGCGCACCTTGATACGAATCGCTACTGATGAAGACGCCCAATTCAGCGTCGTAATACCTTGCTCGCGCATAGGTGAGCCCCGTCTCCACATCGAACTGGTGGCCCGTGAAGCCCAGCTTGAACTCGTTAGCCGTGGGCGCCGAGCCCGCTCGGTGATTGCCCCACGCGTCGTACTGACGCGCCGCCGTGATGAAACCTCCCACGCTGCTGGACATGGCGTCCGCCACGCTGCCCAGCGCATCCGTCATCAGGAAGCTCGTCGTAGCGGGGTTCGCAAGATCACTGACCGCCAGGGGCCTGTCTCCGTAATGGTATCGGCGCGTCGTCGGACGATGCGACTTGCTGCCATCCGCCTCCTGCAACACGAAGGCTCCATCCAGCACATACACGACGTTCTCGGAGGGAGTACTCCGCCGCAGGCGTTGGAGATTGGCGTCATAGTCGTACCGCCCCGCCTCGACCCCATCCCGGGCCACCACCGTCAGCGTCTGGCGAATGTCCCAGGTCAACGTGCGCGTCCCGCTCTGCGTCATCTGCAGGACCAGGTTTCCAGCCAGGTCGTAGGCGAACGTCGCGTTACGCGAAGCGTCCTTGTCATCCACGAGCCCCTGCAGCCAGTCCACCCGGTTGAACGTTGCCGTCACATCCCGCGTGAGCATCGATGGGTCTACCCAGTCATAGGCATCCGGCCCGAGCATGGGGTTCACCCCCGTCGTCGGCGCTTGGCGCTCGCCCGTGCGGTTGCCCACCGCATCCATTCGATACAGCGAAGTGACTCCGTCCGGACTCGACACCCCCGTGAGCCGTCCCAGGACATCGTACCCATAGGACGTAAGCTCGTCCGCGCTCAGCACCTGCGTCTGGGGGGACGTACGCGCCTCCAGTTGCGTCAGTCGGTTCCCGTTCGCGTCATATGTGTACGAGTACTGGCTGAGCGTCCCCTCGCTCGGCTGGCACGTGGAGGACACTGTCCCCCGAGCCACCACCAGCTTCGTGAGGCGCCCGGCCGCGTCGAAGCAGCGACCTTCCGAAGCACCATTCGGCCATGTCACCCCCTTTTCCAACGAATCGGGCCAATAGGAGTACTGCACCACACCCGCCTGCAGCGTCGCGGTCTTCACCCGCCCCAGCGCGTCATAGGTGTACGTCGTCTGGACACCATCCGGGTCCGTCACACGCGTGCGATTCCCCATCGCGTCGTACCCGTAGGACACCTGCTTCCCGTCGAACTCGCGCAGGCGCGTCTTCGCCCGGTCGAGTACGTCGTAGGTGTAGGACGTGACCTCGCTGACGGTTCCCGAACTGGTCAGCTTGACCTGGGTCTCGCGCGTGAGGTTGCCATTGCCGTCGTGCGTGAACTCCTCCGCATTCACCGAGGGGAGCGCTCGTGGCAACGCATGCTGCGAATAGGTTCGCGAGGCCAGCAAGTCGAAGAGGCCATGCACATACGTCGTGCGCTGCCCCTTGGGGTCGACCAGCGACTCCCGGTTACCATTCGCGTCATACGTGTACCGCGACGTCAGCGTCCCGATGCTGCCCGAGGGAGTCGCGCCACTCTCGAACAGCGGCACGCTGCTCCGCTGCGCGGGCGTCAGCCGCGAGTGGGCATCCAGGTGCTGGTGCTCGGCCGTACGCAAGTTGCGCGCGTCGTACTCGTACGTGGTGAGGCTCGCATTCGCGTCCTGCTTCGCCACGAGGTTCCGCGTGGCGTCGTAGACATAAGAGTAGAGCCCGCCCGCCGCGTCCGTGACGCTCAGCAGCGTCCCAAGCTCGTCGTACGCATACTCCGTCACGTGAGTGCCGGAGCATGCGTGCGACTGCATCTGCGCCAACGTCAGCCCCACCGCGCCGCCGTGCGCCAGCGTCGGGTGCCCCAAGGGCCGCTTCTCGCACACCTTGTTGCCCACGGCGTCGTAGGCCCGGACGGAGGCTTGGTCGAGCGCGTTCTCCTCACGCACTCGCCGCCCCAGGTCGTCGTAGGTAAAGCGGACATCGAAGGCGCTCCCCGTCACGCGGGGTCCCTTCTGCTGCGTCAGTTGCCCCGCGGCGTCGTACTGGAAGGTGGTCGTGGCAGCTTCCGCTGTCCCCTCCCCCAGCGTCTGCGCCAACATCCGCCCCGCGCCGTCATACACCCGCACCGTCGCATGGCCGTTCGCATCCTCCGCGCGCACCACCTGTCCCGCGGCGTCGTGCTCCCAGGACTCCTCCGCCACGTCCTGTCCCTGGCCACGCACCAAGCGCACCTTTCGCCCCAGGCCATCCGACTGGAGCACGCTCGGCACACCGCGTCGGTCCACATGCGTCTGCTCACGGCGCTCGTCGTCGTACTCCCAGCTCTGGGTGTACGCAGCCGCGCCCCCCGCCGACAGGTATTCCGTCTGACTCAGCGGCCGGCCCACGGCGTCCTGGGTGAACCGGGTGACATGGCCCTTCGCGTTCTTCTCCTGTCGCTTGAAGTGCGCGTCGAACCGGGCCTCCCAGGCATGCCCCAGCGCATCCACGCGACGGACCTCTCGCCGGAGCCCATCCCGGAAGACCACCGCGAGGTTCCCCCGCGCATCCCGCAGCTCCTCGCGAGTCAGACCTTCGGAGTCTGGTTCATCCACGTACGTGCGCTGGCGCATTGGCAGGACCTGCCCAGACCGCGAGAGGCTCTCCACCAGCACCTCGTCACGAGGCCGTCCCAGGGCATCGAACGTGTAGCGCCGCTCCACACCGCGCCCATCCACGGACCTGGTGACGCGCCCCTCACCATCGTGGGTCAGGCTCTCGCTTACGCCCATCGGACGATTCACGGTCTTCGGACGCCCCAGGGCATCGTGCACCGTCCCCGTGCGCCGCCCGAGCGCGTCGACATTGGCCGCCACCTGGCCGTACTTGTCGTACTCGACAGTGCTCGTCAGCGCGAGCGCCGCACCTGCGCCCGCCACGTCCGGCTGACGGGTCAGCGGCCCAGACGCCGCGTCCACCACGACCTTGAACGCGCGGCCCAGTCCATCGAAGTGCCGGGCGTGGAGGAAACCACGCGCATCCCGCGTCCACTCGACGTGCGCCACATCGTCATGCACCGTCTGCGTCGTGTAGACGTGCTGGCCAGACGCCTTCGCCACCGTCTCCGTCGTGGAGAGCACACGGCGCAGGCCGTCATACGTCGCATCACGCATCCGGTGCTGGACACCCTCTGCCTCCCAGCGAGTCCGCGTGACGTCGCCACGGCCGTCGTGCTGGCGACGCTCCACCCCACCGTTCGCATCCGTCAGGACGACGGCGCGGCCCAGGAAGTCGTACTCCACCGTGCTCGGATGGCCGTTGCCATCCACCTGACGCACCCGCAGGCCCCTCATGTCATACGCAAACGTCTGCGCATACCGCACGGCCGACGACGAATCCGTCGCGCCTGGCACCTCGGGGCCCTGCTCCTCCACCACCCGGTAGAGAGAATCCAGTCGGTACGTCCGGTCGAACCCGGACAGGTCCGACTCCCACACCTTGTTGCCAACCGCGTCGTAACCGAGGCGAGACACCGTCCGGACGAGACTCACCTCATCGGTGCTGCCTCCCTGTGCGGTGAAGCGCGCCCCATCCGCCACGGAGACCGAGACTTCCACTGGCCGGTCCGCGAAGTCATACGTCGTGGACGTACGCACACCACGACGATCCGTGACGGCCGTCTGGTTTCCCGCCTCATCGTAGGCGTAATGGGTCTCCAGCGGCCCCACGAGACGCCCTCCCGACTCCACCGTGCGCACGCGGCGCCCTGCCGCATCCAGCATGTGCTCGCGCAGGAAGTCCTCACCCACGACTTCCTTCTTGAGCTGACCGCTCGCGGAGTACTCCAGCGAGCGCGTCACCCCGAGGCCCTGAGTGGTGTTGCGCACCTCCTTCTTCACACGGTCCAGCGCATCCCATTCCTGGACGCGATGACGGCCCAGGCCGTCCAGCTCGGTCAACAGCCGGCCTCGCGCGTCGTACGTGTATTGCACCGCGACTGTCGACGCACCCTGCACCTGAAGCGTCTTGGACTGCAGGTGGCCGTAGACGTCATAGGCGGTGGCCGTCTCCACGTGGCCGTCCGCCCCCACCGTCTCCACCCAGTCACCGGTGAGCGCACCCGTCGGGCACGGCGTGCTTTCCACGCCGCAATACCTCCACTGGAGCACGACGTCCTGGGGCGACGTCGTCAGCGAGGCCACCGCCTGCTCGCACGTCCCCGTCGACGTCAGTACCTGACGCGGCACGCGGTTCGCATAGTGGCGCGTCTCCAACAACCGCCCCGTACCCAATGGCAGCAGGACTTCGGGCGCGTCGCCCGTGGAGTCCACCCGGGACACCGTCGCATATCCTTCCGTGTCCACATGACACACCTGGGTGTTGAAGCCCGCGTCATAGCCCCACTTCTCCACCACCTCCGCCACGGGCTGGCCCTGTGCGTCCGTGACGGCCACCGTGGCCGCAGCCGTTCCCGATGCGGGCAGCGCACCGCCCTCGATGCGACGGGCAATCAGGTTGCCCTTCGCGTCATAGGAAAAGCGCGTCACCCTCCCGCGGGCATCGTGCTCGGCATCCCGCGTGCGATGGACCGAGTCCCAGAGCGCTCCCGTGCGCGCCACCACCCCGATGGACAACGGCCGCTCCAGCTCCGCCACCGCGCCCGTCGCGAGCATGCGATAGCGGGTCGCGGGTACCTCGAGCCTGGGCCCCTTCACTTCCGTGGCAAAGGTGGCGAGCGACTGCCCCAGCACCGTGCGCGACTCCGGTGCAATGCTATACGCGAACGTCGTCGTGGCCTCGCGAAGCGGTTGCAGGGAGAGTGTCTCCACCACCGACTTCACCCGCTCGTCCTTGTTCATCAGGAGCAGGTAGTCGTCCTCGCCAGGCATCGCCTCCGAGGCGCTGTGGTAGGTGTAGCGAATCACCTGGCCATCAGGCCCGATGTGCTGGGACATCCGAGTGCGCCCCACCTCAGCGGCCCCCGTCTCATAGGAATACGACTCCGTCCTGACCGGAGCGCCGTTCCCACAAGCTCCGTCGTAACGCGCGACCGAGGACAACCGCTGCTGGCTGTCATAGCCATACTGGACGCAGACGTTCAGCGGCGTCAGGGCCGTGGCATCCACGCTGGTGGCGTGGTGCAACTCCGCGCGATGGAGGCGCAGCCGGCCCGCCAAGCGCTGGTAGCTCAGCTGGAGCAGCCTGCCGCTCGAGTCGTCACGGACGCGCGTCAGTGCCCTGTCCACCGAGGCATCGCCATAGCGCAGCGACAGCGTGTGTCCCGTCGGCGCAACGACAGCGGTGAGCCGATATCTGGCCGGATACACGGAGGTGTCCAGGTATCCATGCCGATACTCCGCGCCGCTCTTCGCGCGGTAGATGAGTTCACGTCCAGCCCCGACCCCAGACGCGCGCAACGTTCCGTGGAAGCCTCGCTGGGGCACGCACCCGACGCCCTCCTCCGTGCACTGGAAGGTCTGCCCACTCCCCTCGCCGCCCACGACCACGTAGCGGAACCCGCCGCCGGCGGACAACACCGCGCCCTCGTAGCCATGCGACCACCCCGCGCCGAGCAGCCCCTCCTCGCTCGCCCCAGAGGAGTATGTCCGTGTCCAGGCAAGCCCCACACCTCGACTGGCGGACTCGACATCCGAGGCCTGCTTCACCAGATGCCCATCCACCACGCTGACGCCCTTGACGAAGGTGTGGGCCACTGGGAGCTTACCCACGCTCCCCACCCGGGTCGTGAGGGGCACATCCTCGTGGAAGGTCTGCTGGGCGGGATTCTCCGGCACCAGGGAGACCCGGATGTCTTCCGTCCCCATCGTCCCGGGCGGCACCTCGACCAGCGCGAAGCCGTCCAGCCCCAGGCTGACCGAGCCACTCAAGGCAACGACCTCCGTGATGCCCACGCCCCCCGTCCGCACGTTGGCGGAGGCCAGCTCCGTCGCGCCCCGGCTGACGACAAGCCGCCCCTGGGTGAAGACCTTCACACCCAGCCGCGCCGGGTAGGCCACCGGTGCCTGTGCATCGTCATGCGGAGGCTGCCCAGGAGCCGGCTTCTGCGCGGAGGCGAAATCCCACGCCGGCAGCATCCACCGAGCCCCGAGCGGAAGGCCCGACAACAGGATGTCCGAACCAGGATGAAGCACCTCGACGTCCTCCGCGGCCTGCAGCACCTTGGTCGGGGGGGTCGTCGCGTAGTCCTTCGCGTAGAGTTCGATACGCACGCGACCACCCTGGGTCCCCGCCAGCATCGGCAGGATGCGCTCGGCGTTCGCCGCCGCGGGCAGGATAAGGTCGTTGTCGGCGTCGCGCTGGTGCGCCGAGAGGTTGAGGACCGCGTCACCTGGAACCTGGGACTGGACGGCGACTCGGGCGTAGATTTGGTCCGACGTTTGATTCCCCGACCAAAAGGCCAGAGCCGAGTCCGATGTCAGCGCCAGTCCTTGAGGCGGAATGCTCACCCCGCCAGACAACCTGCGCTCGAGCCGGAGCGTGGGAATCGTCGAGGTGTTCCACCCAAACAGGTCGCGTACACAGCACACCTGGACGAGCTGATTGTTGGCACGGCGCTCGTAGGCTGCCGCTTGCAGATAGACCTGCTGCGACTCATTCCTTGCGAGGAACCGCTGCCGGAAGATGACCGTCTTGTCGTCATCTCCGGGGGCACTCCCCACGGTGCTGGGAGTCGCCTGGATGAAATCCAGGACCGTCCCTGACTGCACCCGGGTCCAGATACCCACCGCGACGTTGGCCAAGTCCGCCTCCTGCCCCGTCACGTGCACCCAACCCGGGGCCCCCTGGGGCCATCTCAGGATCTGGACGGCCTTGAGCTTGGGGCTGGACGTCTGGAAGGCTCCGTTGAAATCGTCGTTGCTCGTCGTCCGGAAGGTGTACCGCACGGTCGAAGTGACGTTTGCCCAGATAGTCCTGCTCAGCGCCCCCACCGTGGCCGTCACATAGTAGTAGCCCGTGCTGGGGCCAGGAATGTAGCCAGGACCAATCCATCCGCTCGTGTCCGACCACTCCTGAAGCGTCGCGAGCTGCATCGGGCTGGCAGTGTCCAGCACCTGCGGAGTCGTCACGTCCTGGTAGCGGAAGAACCGACCCGTCGCCGTGGTCTGGGTCCAGACCACCTGCTTGTTGGGGCAAGCGTTTCCGTACCGATCCAGGACCCGCCCGAACAAAGGTGAGAACAGCTGCACCCCTGGCTCCTGGGCGGCCGTCACGTTGGCCAGACGTTCAATTTGATAGGGGATGTCGGGATGGCCCACATGGACGAACGGCGACGCCAGCTTGAAGCTCTGGACACCGTTGGAGGTCTCCGCAGTCACCGCGTTGTATCCCAGGCGAATCGCGTACGGAGTGGCCTGTCGCTCGAAGAAATACCGGAGGATGTTCGTACCAGGCAGGACTCGGACCGAGGCGAGCCCGTTCTCATCCGTAAGCGCCTCCAATTGCACCTGGGGCGTCGTTCCCCCTGTCACGGGAAGGAACGTGGGTTCAGCCAAAGCATGCCTCTTGAACGTGACCGTCGCCCCTGACACGGGGTCACCATCCACGGTTGTCACGCGCACCGTCACCGGCTGAGGGAGCGGTTGTCCGACGACGCCTTCCTGAAGGTCCGTGGCGACGACCTTCTCGATGCGAGCCACCTGACTCACATCGTCCACCATGAGCCCGCCCTCCCAGGCCGAGGCCTTTGACTTCAGCCGCGAGATACCCACGTGAGGGCCTTCACCCCACGCCATGCGCCAGGCACGGGCGTAACCGCCCCTCATCTCGACCTCGAGCCCTTCGAGCTGACGCTCCAGTTCCACCAGGACCTGCTGGTGACGCGCCTTCGCGGCCTCATCCTCCAGCCGGAGGGCTTTCAAGGGCGCAATGGCACTCAAAAGCGCATCACGTGACTGCTCCAGGGTGGCTCGCTCGGCATCAGAGGGCCCAGGCAAATGCCAGAACCTCCTCCACCACGGCGGTGGATGCCCAAGCGCGAGCCTCGCCCGTGTCAGGGCCTCGGAGAGTTGGAGTTGGGCAACATCGCGACGGGCTTCCCAGTCGGCCCGCGCGAGCTCATAGGCTTGCGTCTGACCATTCTCCTCGAAGTCAATCTCTCGCCGCGACATTGGACTGGAAGGCGCCTCGCCTCCGACCGATTCCTGGCGGGCGGACAATTCCAACCAATTCGCAATCCCTCCATCCGCACGTGCCGTCACCGCACCAAGCACCACCAGACACACGAATACCCATCGGCTCGACATCATCGAGTCCCCCTCTGCATGTTCCGGCCCTGTCTGACTATCACAGCCAATGCCCCAACCCATCACCCAGAGTCAATTCAAACCTGCGCGCCCCACACAAACATGCACGGCGCAAGCATCCTCGGACCAACGACACATCAATGAAGCGCAACACGCATCAGCCTAACGTCGCCTCTGCAATTGGCCTTCCAGGAAATGGGGCTCTCCACCCTTCCTCTGAATTGCCAGCAGCGCAGGTTGCTTCCAGTACCGCGCAGCGAAGCGAAACCACGCCAGGGTCTCAGGACGTGGACTGCCATCCCGCGCTAGAGACCTTCATGACGCCTGTCGTCCGGGTCATGTCGGTCTCATGCCCGTGGTCGGAGAAGCGCACGGCCCACCTCGGCCCCACGCCGATGGCTCATTCTCTCGCGGACCGCGTCCTCCAAGTGCACTTGGCGAGAAGGGCTCCCCGGAAATCACGGGATTGAAGGACGGGCGATTCGGCTCATGAGGCGCTACAAGACGAGGCAGGGCCACGAAAGCGACAAGGTGGGAGGGCTCGACCTCCGCAGGCGACAGGGCCGGAGCCAGCGACGTGGAATGCCTCCGGTGATGCGCCTGCCTCGGCAAGCGCATCGCTGAGCCCAACCAGAGAGCCATTGCCCTCCTCAGAACGTCCTCCCACGCAGGGACGAAGCGAATTTCTGGAATTCCACCGTAAAGCGCGAACTCCTCCCAAACCAGCGCGCCCCAGAGGTAGCGCTGGCATTTTCATCCAGATTCTCTGGGCCCTCTGCCTTCGCGCCAGGGGGGCTCCTATAATGTGAGCCCCGCCCGGCCTTGCGGGCGGGCCCGTTCCACTTCAGGAGTCGTCTCTTCATGCACCACATCCGGAATGGCGCCGCCCGGCAGCTCTTGGGCGCGCTCCTGTGTTCTGTCGCCGTCACCGCCTGTCAGCCGGGCCCCGAGTCCCCCACGGGTGAGCCGGAGGTGCCGGAGGAGACGGGCTCCGGCGAGAGCCCCGTGGTGTACGGCACGGATGACCGCTTCGACGTGTACGCGCACGCCAACGCCACGCTGCGCCAGCGCGCCGAGCAGTCCACCGTGGCGCTGATGTCCCCGGACATGCTCGACACGTCCAACCCGGACGACGTCGGCTTCTACGCCTACACGCTGGGCGAGTACGAGAACCTGTGCACCAACCAGCGCTTCTGGAACGACCCGGCGGCCGCGTGGTGCTCGGGCACGCTCATCGACGATGACCTGGTGCTGACGGCGGGCCACTGCGTGGAGAACGCGGCCGACTGCGCCGACACGCGCTTCGTCTTCAACTACTACAACACGGGCGCCGACACCCTGCAGAAGGTGACGACGGCGGACATCTTCTCCTGCAAGGCCATCGTCACGCGGCGGCTGGACTCCGGCAGCGGCAGCACGAACCTCGACTACGCCATCATCCGGCTGGACCGCTCCGCCGCGCCGCGCTTCACCCCCGCGCCCGTGCGCTCGGGCAACACCGCGCTGACGGCGGGCGAGGGCGTGGCCGTCATCGGCTCGGGCAGCGGCATCCCCTTCAAGATTGATTCGGGCGGCAAGGTGCGCACCGCGCGCGCCAGCACCCTGGACTACTTCATCGCCACCACGGACACCTTCGCGGGCAACTCCGGCTCGGGCGTCTACGAGACCGCCAACCACACGCTGGCGGGCATCCTGGTCCGCGGCGACGAGGACTACGTGCGCAGCGGGAGCTGCTACGTCGTCAACAACTGCCCGGAGACGGGCTGCGGGGGCGAGGAGATCACCTACGTCCAGCCCGCCATCACCGCGTTCTGCAAGGTGGCCACCAGCCAGCGCCTGTGCGGCACCACGCAGCCTCCGACGGGCGGCACCACCTTCACCTTCTCCGCCCAGAACACCTACAGCGCCACGGTCAACACCACCAACAAGACGGTGGCGCTGACGGCGGGGCAGAAAATCACCGTGGGCACCTGCGGCGTGCCGGACGCGGCCGTCGTCGGTGACTCGTACCTGCGCCTGTTCGGCCCGAGTGGCCTGCAGGTCGCGGAGAACGACGACGCGTGCAACGGCCGGGGCTCCCAGCTGAGCTTCACCGCGACGGCGGCGGGCACCTACGAGGTCCGCGCCGGCTGCTACGACACCACCACCTGCTCGGGCACCGTGGCCTGGAAGCTCGAGGGCGGCGGCTCCACCCCCGCGCCCACCAGCGGCACGTTCGACTTCTCCGCCACCGCCACCAACAGCGCGCGCACGGGCACCACGAACCAGGACGTCACCCTCACCGCCGGCCAGTCGCTGTCCTTCGGCACCTGCTCGATGACGGGCGCCTCCGGCACCGGCGACACCTTCCTGCGCCTGTACAACAGCGCGGGCCAGCAGGTGACGAGCAACGACGACGCCTGCGGCTCGCTGTCCCACGCCACCTACACCGTGCCCGCGGGCGCGGGCGGGACGTACCAGATTCGCGCTGGCTGCTACGGCGCCACCACCTGCTCCGGCACGGTGGCCTGGACGCTCCGGTAGTCCCCGCTGACACACGTCACCTGACTCACCGGGGCGGGCGGTCCGTGGAAGACGGGCCGCCCGCTTCTGTCTTCGGGGCCACTTCCTCCACGCACGCCGGGCCAGCGGCCTGCCTGCCCGAGACACCGGCCTCTCCCGCCTGCTCAAGCCGCGCTTGACACACCGGGGGCCCGGGAATAACGCACGGCGACATGAGCACTGCCCGGTTCCCGCCGTCCCCGACGCGCCCGATTCTCAACGAGGGTCCGTTCCGCGCCCTGCTGCTGGAGAACATCCACCCGTCCGCGGAGGAGCTGCTGGCCGCCGAGGGCTTCCAGGTGGAGCGCGTCAGCTCCGCGCTCAAGCCGCCGGAGCTGGCCGAGCGGCTCAAGGGCGTGCACCTGCTGGGCATCCGCAGCAAGACCACGGTGCCCTCCGAGGCGCTGGTGCACGCGGAGGAGCTGCTCGCCATCGGCGCCTTCTGCATCGGCACCAACCAGGTGGACCTGACGTCCGCCAACACGCACGGCATCCCCGTCTTCAACGCGCCCTTCAGCAACACGCGCAGCGTGGCGGAGATGGTCATCGCGGAAATCATCGTCCTCACCCGCCAGCTCTTCGACCGCAGCCGCGAGGTGCACACCGGCCAGTGGCGCAAGGTGGCCACCGGCAGCCACGAGGTGCGCGGCAAGACGCTGGGCATCGTCGGCTACGGCCACATCGGCTCGCAGCTGGGCGTGCTCGCCGAGTCCCTGGGCATGCGGGTGGTGTACTTCGACGTGATGACGAAGCTGCCGTTGGGCAACTCGCGCTCGGTGGCGACGCTGGACGAGCTGCTCGCCGAGTCGGACTTCGTGACGCTGCACGTGCCCGCGCTGACGTCCACGCACATGATGATGGGCGCCGAGCAGTTCGCGAAGATGAAGCGGGGCGCGAGCCTCATCAACGCCAGCCGGGGCACGGTGGTGGACATCGCCGCGCTGGCGGCGGCGCTCAAGTCCAAGCACCTGGGCGGCGCCGCGGTGGACGTGTACCCGGAGGAGCCGGAGGGCAACTCGGACGGCTTCGTGACGGAGCTGCAGAACCTGCCCAACGTGGTGCTCACGCCGCACATCGGCGGCTCCACCGAGGAGGCGCAGGCGTCCATCGGCAAGGAGGTGGCCGTCAGCCTCTCCAAGTTCTTCCGCACGGGCGCGACGACGGGCGCGGTGAACTTCCCCATGGTGGAGGCGCCGCTCATCCCCGGCACGCACCGCATCCTCAACGTGCACCGCAACATCCCGGGCGTGCTGCGCGACATCAACCGCATCGTCTCCGACCTGAACGCCAACATCCACGCCCAGGTCCTCAGCACCGACGCCAACATCGGCTACCTGGTGATGGACCTGGACCAGGACGTGTCGCGCCCGGTGTGTGACGCCATCGCGGGCCTCACCACCGACATCAAGACGCGCATCGTCTCCTGACCGCGCGCCGCGCCGCGCTCAGGCGTCCAGCACCTTCCCCGGGTTGAGCAGTCCCCGGGGGTCCAGGGTCCGCTTGAGCGCGCGCAAGAGCACCAGCTCCTCCTCCGAGCGCGAGTAGCCCAGGTAGTCCTTCTTCAACAGGCCGATGCCGTGCTCCGCGGAGATGCTGCCCGCGTGCTTCCTCACCAGCTCGAACATGGTGGGGTCCGCCTGCTTCGTGTGGGCGAGGAACTCCGCCTTGTCCATGGCGTCCGGCTTCATCACGTTGACGTGAAGGTTGCCGTCGCCGATGTGGCCGAAGAGGCAGATCTCCCACCCCGGGTAGCGCGCCTGGAACACGGCCTCCAGCTCCGCGCAGAAGGCCTCCAGGCCGGCCACGGGCAGCGAGATGTCGTTCTTGTGGGGCAGGCCCGTGGCGGACAGGCTCTCGCTGATGCCCTCGCGCAGCGCCCACAGCTCCTGGGCCTGCGCGGCGCCCTGCGCCTGGGTGCCGTCCGTCACCAGCCCCCGCTCGAACAGCGAGCCCAGCCAGGCCTCCACCGCGGAGGCGTCACGCGACTCGGCCTCCAGCAGCACGTAGCAGCCGCTGTCGGCCTCGAACGGTGAGCGCAGCTTGCGGTGGCGCTGCACGCGGGAAAGGCAGCGGTCCGTGAAGAACTCGTAGGCGGAGATGACGAAGGCCGTCTGCTCGCGCGCGTCGCGGAACAGCCGCAGCACCGCGGCCACGTCCGGCACGGCGAAGAGGAAGACGTCCTGCTTGCCGGGGACCTGCGTCAGCTTGAGCGTGGCCTCGGTGATGACGCCCAGCGTGCCCTCGCTGCCGATGAAGAGCTGGCGCAAGTCCAGGCCGGTGTTGTTCTTCTCCAGCGCGCCGTTGAGCTCCAGCACGCGGCCCTCCGCCGTCACGACCTGCAGCCCCAGCACCCAGTTGCGGGTGAGGCCGTAGCGGATGACCTTCACCCCGCCCGCGTTGGTGGCGATGTTGCCGCCCACGGTGCTGGAGCCCTTGGAGGCGAAGTCCACCGGCCACGTCAGGCCGTGCTCGGCGCAGTGGCGGTGCACCGCCTCCGTCACCGCGCCCGCCTGCACGCGCACCGTGTTGCCGAGCAGGTCCACCGGCCCCATGTGCGCCATGCGCCGCAGGGACAGCACCAGCTCCCCCCTGGCCGCCACCGCGCCGCCGGCCAGGCCCGTGCGCCCACCGGAGGGCACCACCGCCACGCCGTGCCGGTGGCAGAGGGCGAGCAGCCGGGCGACCTCGTCCGTGGTGCGGGGCAGCGCCACCGCGCTGGGGGCCGGGGTGTACACGCGCGTCCAGTCGCGGCCGTACTCCTTCAGCTCCTCGGGCTCCCGGGTGAGGAAGTCCTGGGGGAAGCCCTCGGCGAGGGCGGCGAGGAAGTCGGCGGGGAGCGCGGCGTCGGAGGACATGGGCCTCAGGCGTATTGCAGGCGCCCGCGTATGACAAGGCGCGCCGTGGGCCGCCGGTCGCCTGGATGACCGGCGGGAAATCCCGGGGAAAGGCCAGGAAAATCCCCTCGAGGTGTATATGCGGCGGGGCTTCGTGCGCCCTGCCCACCCCCGTCCCAGGTTGCCCCACATGTCCCCGAGTCGAGTCCTCCGAAACCTCGTGCTGTCGACCGCGGCCGCGCTGCTGCCCTCGACGCTGGCCTGGAGCGAGACGCCCCAGGTGGACGTGCCCTACGTCTTCGAGACGGTGGACAGCTACGCCATCACGGAGGCCAACGTCATCGAGATACGGGGCGTGCTCCAGGGCGAGAGCGCCCCGCGGACCTTCGAGTTCGAGTTCTACTCGAACCCCGCGTACTACGACGCCAGCCAGCATGGCTCGCGGTGCGACCGGATGGCGCTGTTGGCCATGACGCGTCCGGGGCGCTACCTGCTCGAGCTGAAGGTCCAGCGATGGATTGGCGGACAGCCGTCCTGTCGCCTCACGCGTCGTACGGCGCAGCCCGCGCCCTGACGGCAAGGATGAGGGGCACATCCATGCGCACGATGCGAGGCAGTTGGCTGCCGCTCGCGCTGGCCCTGACGACACTCCAGGTCGGCTGTGGCAGCGGGCTCGAGAAGGGCGGCGAGGAGACACGACCGGACTCGGACGGCGATGGCGTCCTGGACGCGCAGGACTGCGCTCCGACGGACGGCCAGCGCTGGCGCGAGCTTTGGGGGTACGCGGACACCGATGGGGACGGCCGGGGGCATGGCCTCCGGGAGAAGGTGTGTGGCGCCCACGACCTGCCCCCGGGCTGGTCCGCCGTGGAGGGAGACTGCAACCCGACGGACCCTGGCACCTGGCGGGAAGTCCCAGGGCTGTATCCGGACCGCGACGGGGACGGGGCCACGGGTCCCAACCTCGTGAGGGCCTGCGTGGGAGAGCACGTGCTTCCCTACCGCGAGCAGCCGGGACCGCTGGACTGCGATGACGAGGACAGGCGCTACCAGGCGTCCACCTGGGTCTACCCCGACGCGGACGGGGATGGCGTGGGAGATGGCATCGAAACCTTCTCCATCTGCGCCCAGGACCCCCTCCCCGCGGGCTACGCGGCCCACTCAGGCGATTGCGACCCCACAGACCCGACGCGCAGCCAGACTCGCGTCTACCTGTACCGGGATGAGGACCTGGACGGGTATGGCCGGGAGTCGCCCGGCAGCCTCTGCCTGCCCCAGGGCGCGCCCCTGCCACCGGGGTACGTCGACCACTGGCTGTCGAAGGACTGCGACGAAGCGGATGCGACGCGGTTCCAGGTACGCGGCGTCTACACGGACAAGGACGGGGACGGGGCTGGCGACGGCGACATGCTGGCCCTGTGCATCGGCGACACGCCGCCCGCGGGCTACGTCTATTTTGGTGGAGACTGCGCGCCGGAGGACGCCACCCGCTGGCGGCTGCTCGACTACTCCTACCGCGACGCGGATGGCGACGGAGACACGGTGTGGTCGCCCGGCAACGTCTGCGCCGGCACGGAGCTTCCGCCGGGCTACCTCACCACCGGGAAGGGCGACGACTGCGACGACCGGGATGCCACGGTGCGCGTGCGCTGGGACCTCTACCGGGACGCGGATGGAGACGGCGTGGGCGTGGGCCCCAGGGTCCCCGTGTGCGCGGGCACCACACGGCCCTCGGGCTACGCGACGACGGGCGAGGACTGCGCGGACGACGACGCCGCGCGGTGGCAATGGCTGTCCTATGCCTATCGGGACGTGGATGGTGACAGGTACACCGTGGCCGCCCCGGGCCAGCTCTGCGCGGGCGAGGCGCTGCCCGCCGGCCACCTCAACCTCTCCGTGGGCCCGGACTGCGACGACATGAACGCGTCGGTGCACAAGACGCTGCGCACGTGGCCGGACCTGGATGGGGACGGCGTGGGCGCGGGCGTCGCGGAGGACCAGTGCACGAACGGGCAGACGCCCGCGAACAGGTCGCTGCTGGGGAGCGACTGCGCGGACGACGACTCAAGTCGCTGGATGAGCCATTCGTATCGGCACGTGGACCGCGACGGGGACGGCTTCACCACGCCCGAGTCCGGCACGCGCTGCGCCGCCGCCACGCTCCCCGCGCCCTACTTCATCCAGGCCACGGGCAATGACTGCGATGACGCGAACGCGGCGCTCATCCGCTGGGCCGTGCTGTACCCGGACAACGACGGCGACGGCGTGGGCACCGAGCCCCGCCGCATCCTGTGCATCGGCACCACCGTGCCTCCGGGCCTGTCCATCTTCGGCGACGACCCGAACGACCATGACCCGTCGACGATGACGGACCCCGAGCACGAGGCGCTCGAGACCTTCATCCTCGACTTCTGAAGAACATTCCCTCGCGTGACATCGGACGAACGCTCGTCCGGTGCTGGAGCGGGACACAGCGACAATCAAGCCCTTGCATTCATGCGAGGGCGGGTCCATTGTGTTTGACGGCGCGGGCAACCGCGCTGTCCATGACCTCCTCCAACTGACACCTCCGCTCCTCGAAGCGCACCTCGCCCTCGGCTCTGTCTTGAGTCCGTGCGGGCGTCGAACGTGCTCGGCGTGAGTCCACGCGGACAGCGGAGTTGTTCCCCAGGCATCCAGAGCGTGCGCCACGAGCCCTCGCGGCCCGTGACGCGTCCCTTCCCTGTCCCACCGCGGCCTTCCGGCGCGGAGCGCCACCCGTGCGCGCGGCGGGACCCAGCCACTCCCGAGGTCTCCGTATGCAATCCCAGACGCGCAAGCTCACGTACCACGTCGCCACCACCCTCGACGGCTACATCGCCCGCGAGGACGACTCCTTCGACTGCTTCGTCTTCGAAGGCGACCACGCCACCGAGTACATGGCCACGCTGCGGCACGACTACGACACGGTGCTGATGGGCCGCCGGACGTATGACGTCGGCCTGAAGTTCAAGGTCACCGACCCCTACCCGTACCTGGAGACGTTCGTCGTCTCGCGCAGCATGAAGGAGGCGCCGAATCCCCGGGTGAAGCTCATCTCGGACGACGTCGTCGGCGCGGTGCGCGCGCTGAAGGCGAAGGAGGGCAAGGGCATCTACCTGTCCGGCGGTGGCGCCCTGGCCGCGCAGCTCTTCGCCGCGGGCCTGGTGGACGAGGTGCTCGTCAAGCTCAACCCGCGGCTGCTCGGCTCGGGCATCCCGCTGGTGTCCAGGCTGGACAGGCACCTCGAGCTGGCGCTGCGCTCGACCAAGGTCTACCAGAACGGCGTGGTGCTGCTGCGGTACGACGTCCAGCGCTGAGCGAGTGACCCACGGGAGGCACCCGAGGTGGGCATGCTCACTTCGGGTGGCCTCCGCCCTCCGGCCAGAAGCCCAGCACCTTCTCCGTCGCGCCCAGCGAGGACCACTCCACCTGCCCGCTGAGCACTCGATGTCCGTGGGAGAGCGTCAGTCGCTTCCACAGCGGCACATCGCCGCGTCGAGAGGTCTCCCAGGCCGACCAGCTCACGCCCCCGGTGGCCTCCACCACGCGCGCCAGCACCCCGTCGAGCTCCGAGTCGGGCAGCCAGCGCAGTGAGTCCAACACCCAGTTCACCTCGGCCTGGATGGCGCTCGGCCGCCCCAGCACCGTGGCGAGCGCCTGGGGGCCCTGGCCATTGGGGACGAAGGACACGCCGCTCGGCCGCAGCACCGCCCAGCCCGAGCGCCCCTGCCCATCCTCTCGCAGCGTCGCCGGATAGAGGACCGCGTTCTCCAGCCGCACTCCGGAGCGCGCCAGCCCTCGCAGCGGAGCCTGCGTGTGCAGTTCGAGCAGCGTGGCGACCAGATTCGCCTCCATCAGGTAGGGCACCGTGACGCCCGGCGTCCCATCCACCTTCAAGGAGAACAACCTGCCCACCTGGATTCCGCCCGGCGCGATGGAGGACAGGGGCACCGACACGGCCTCGCCGAACACCGGCGTCCACATGAGCCGCTCGTTCGTCATCGTGAGCCAGCCGGAGCGCAGCAGCATCATGACCATCGGGACGACGAGGAGCGCCATCAACAACCAGCCTCCCACCGGGCGCCCATCTACCGGCAGGAAGAAGATGAGCGCGGACACGCCCAGCAGCGCCAGCGCCAGTGAGGACCAGCGCAGCGGTGTCTGACGGACAGGCACGGAGCCGGAGCGCTGCGTCTGGAAGAGCAGCACCTCGCCCTCCTGGAGGTTCTGGGACACCTGCTGCTTCGCCAGCGTGTCCAGCCGGCGCAGCTCCGTTGCCAGCGCGATGGGGCCGGACACGAACGCGTGGCGGGACAGCCGCCGACGCACCAGCGGTGCCAGCCGCCTCGAGCGCGCGTCCAGCTCGCGCAGCACGCGCATCAGGGGAAGCGACTCGGGCCAGGCCTCGCGCTCGGCGCGGCGCTTCGCGTGCTCCAGGGCCTCCGCGACGCGGGGTTGCTGCTCCAGCCACTCCTCGACGAGCGTGGGCTTCGCGCGCAGCTTGCGCTTCCAGGCGCGGCTGCGCAGCGCGGACTCCAGCGCGGCGATGTGCGCGTGCGCGGACTCCAGCACCTCGGCGCGGCCCTCCAGTTGGAGGCGCACGTCCTCGGAGGAGGGGCCTTCGCGAGGCGCCCGCTTGGCGAGGTCTTGTCGGGACATGGCTTCGGGGGAGGTTACCGGGTCGGCCCGCGGGATGCCCAGGCGTGGAGGCGCGCGAGGACGGCGCTCCGCTCCTTCGCGCCGGGCGTGCCCACGAGCGCCTCTTCGCCACGCACCAGGTGGACTTCCCGTGCGCCTTCGAGGCCTGGAGCCACCCGCACGTCCGCGGAAGACCAGGCCGTGCCACCGGTCGCCGCGACCGCGCGTGACAGCACGGCCTCCAACTCCGACTCGGGCTGCCAGCGAAGCCCCTCCAGCACCCAGGCCAGCTCCACGCGCCCGTCCAGCGTGCGCCCCGTCGCGGCCTTCAACAGCGCGGCGCCGACCTCGGGGTCGGGAAGCAAGGACACGCCCCCAGGCGACATCACGAGCTGGCCCGAGGTCCACACCCCGCCGCGACGAAGCCGCGCGGGCCAGGTCACCAGTTCCACCGGCCGCTCGGCGTTGGCCCGGACCTGGGGCGCGCGGAACAACTCGAGCAGCACGCGCAGCCTCGCGGCCTTCTCGCGACCGAGCCGGGGCAGGCGGACACCGCGATTGCCTCGCAGCCGCAGCGTGCCCCTTCGAGCGTGCTCCAGTTGGACGCCGCCATCACCCAGCGAGTCCAGTCGCACGGACACGGACGGCTCCCCACTCGGGGCCAGCCACACGAGTCGCTCCGGCGTCAGCCAGGCGGAGCCGGGGGTCTGGAGGGTCAGCAGGGCCATGGCGATGGCGGCGATGGGCCACAGGCAGGACAGGACGAAGCCAAACACCAGGAACGCGTCGAACGAGAGCGCCAGCCCCAGGAGCATCACCGCCCCCAGCAAGCCCCCCGCGAGGATGAGCAAGGGCCTGAGGTAGCGCATCACCTGGGACGTGGTGCCGACGTGCATCGCGAAGGCGGTGTCCGGTGTCGGCGCGACGGGGGCGTCCTCGAGACAGTAGTCCTCCAGCCTCGCGAGTACCTCACGCGGGGGCGTGTCCTCCGTCAGCAGCAACAGCAGGCCTACCTTGCGATGGAGCAGCTTGAAGACCCACTCCCGGACCACGCGCAGCCGACGCAACCTGCGCGGAATCCGTGAGCCCCGGGGCCAGCCCTCCACCTTGCCCCGGCGCTCCAGGTGCTCCATCACCTCGGGCAACAAACCCTCCAGCTCGCGGACCTTGCGCAACAGGTCCGGCTTCTCGCGCAGGTGGCGCAGCCAGTGGCGTGATGCGAGCGCATCCACGAGCGGCGTGTAGCGATAGAGGGCCACCTCGATGAACTCCACCCGGCCTTCCAGGCGGAGACGCAGGTCCTCTTCCGACGCTGGCGGCTCGGACAGGACGGCGCTGGCGGCTCGGACGCGTTCGGACATCGCGCTCACAGGATAGACAGCCAGGCGCTCGGGTTGGGAGCGACCGTTACCCTCCGACACCCCAGCCGTGGAGCAGTTGGAGGACCGTGCCTCGGTCGTCCGAGGCCGGCTTGCCCACGAGGACTTCCTTCCCTCGCGACAAGTGGACGTCCTGCTCCTCCTCCACGTCGGGAGACACGCGCACGTCCACGGAGGCCCAGGCGGCGCCCTGGGTCTGCGCGATGGCCCGCGCCAGCAACGCATCCAGCTCCGACTCGGGCTGCCAGCGAAGCGCCTCCAGCACCCACGTCAGCTCGACGCGTGAGTCGAGCCTCCGCCCCGTCGCGGCCTTCAACAAGGCCGCACCTGGGTCCGAGTCCAGGCCCGGAATGAAGTAGACGCCCCGGTGCGACAGCACGAGCTGCCCCGGCGTCCAGAGGTTGTTGCGACGAAGCTGCGCGGGATAGCTCACGAGCGTCACGGGCCGCTCGGCGCGCGAGGCGTTGGCACGGACCTGGGGCACGCGGAACAACTCGAGAAACACGCGCAGCCGCTCCACCTTCTCGCGACCGAAGCGAGGCAGGTGGAGATACCGGTCACCGCGCACCGCCAACGTGCCCCAAGGCCCCTCTGGTTCGACGGCGCCGTCCCCCAGTGAGTCCAACCGCACGACCACCGGCGGATCGCCTCCCGGCGCCAGCCACACCAGCCGCTCTGGCGTCAGCCAGAGGACGCCGGGTGTACGACGTCGCAACAGGCTCGCGGTGAGGAGGAGCAGCAGCCACAGCGCGACCGCGGTGACCACGAGCGCCATCCCCCAATTGAACGAATTGCCCAGTCCATCGAACAGCACCGTGCCCAGGAACAAGCCCAGGACGAACTGCGCTGCGAGCACGTACTGCATCCCTCCTCCCGCCGAGCCGATGCGCAGCGAGAAGGGCTCCCCCGGTGTCCGCACGAGCGAGACATCCTGGAGACAAACCTCCTCGAGCTTCACGAGGGCATCCCGCAGCGGCAGCGACTCGGGGCGGCGGAGCAGCTCATCCAGCCGCCGGTCGACCAGGGTGGAGACTCGCGCCTGGAGGTCGCGCATGCGCCGCGCCGACGTGGGAATCCGGGCGTCGGCGGGACAGCCCTCCAGCTCGCATCGGCGCTCCGTGCGCTCCAGGGCCTCGGTCAGCGAGCCCTCCAGCTCCCTGACCTCACGAAGCAGGCTCGGCGCGGCGCACACCTTGCGTCGCCAGCGACGGGACTCGAGCTGCTCGGCGAGCAGGCGGTAGCGTCGGAGGGCTGACTCGATGAGCTCCACCCGCCCTTCCAGGCGGCGGCGCAGGTCCCCCTCCGACGCCCGTGACTCCGACAGGGCGGCGCCGGTTCGGGTGCGTTCGGACATTGCGCGCACAGCATAGCCGGCGAGGCAGGGGGACGGGAGCAGCGCCCAGGTCAGGGGCCGCGCAGCACTTCGTCCTTGCGCGCCGCGTCCCGGCGCGTGCAGCGCTTCCCCGGCGACCCACCCAGGAACATGAGCCCGTCCATCCCACCCGAGGTCCTCGTCGAGGTCGACCCGCTCCTGCTCTCCCGTGAGCTCTTCGCGGCCATCTCCATGCTGCGGAAGCGGACGAGCTGTCCGCTCGCCACGGCGGTCGAGCAGCTCACCTGGCGCTCCCAGGAGCTGGAGACGCTCCATCCCGCGTTCGGCGAGGCGGAGGCGGCGCGCCGGTGGAGGGAGAGCGCTCCCGAGGCGTGGCGAGCGCGGGCACGTGAAGCGCTCGATGCGCTCCCCCATCCTCCCGTGGCCATCGAGGTGCAATGGGATGGCGACTCGTTCGGATGGTCTCTCGATGTCTTCGCCATCCTGCCGGGTGCATCCACCGCGCATCCTCGCTTCACCTGCGTCCCGCTGGTGACGATGCGCCCCAGTGGCCAGACGATGGGCGACGCGCGTGTGCTCGCCATCGAGGTGGGCCAGCGGGCCCAGGAGCGCTGGGGCAGCCTCTTCTACTTCCCTGCGCTCGAGGAGAGTCCGGACGAGCCACGCTGGTGGGACACCCTGCCCGCCGAGCCAGGAGATGACGCGGGTTCGTGACGGCACGAATCCCCTGGAGCGGCGGACCACCCGGTGCACGCCGGGCCCGAGGCGCCCCCCCACGACGCACGGCTCGGGCATCGAACGCTCAACCGCTTCGCGCACCCTCATGCGAAATGGGGCAGGCCCCTCGGGCCATCACTCACCTCGCTGCTCCCGCTCGAGCCGGCGCATCTGCGCCCACAGCCGCAGCTCGCGCGCGGCGTCCTCGTCGTCGGTGTCCCGCGACGAAGCGGTGGGGTACCCCGCTTCTTCCTGGACGGGATGCGCCGCCTGCCTCGGCTCTTCCTGACCGCTCTCGTCCGGCCACGTCTCCGTCCTCCCGGGAGTCGTCCGAGGCCCGCTCGCGACGTGCGGCTCGCGAGGCGCCGGCTCCTCGTGCACGGGCGCGGCCTCGGCACCGGGCCGGCGCGGAATCCACAGCTCCGCGGTGGAGCGGGCACGAGGCACGGCCACGGGGCCCTGGACACCGGAGGCCTGGGACGCGGAGATGCCCTGCGGCAGTCCCGACGAGCTGAGCCCATCATCGTTGTCCAGCTCCCCCAGCGGCGGCACACACACCTCCGAGGGAGACACCGGCGTGGACTCGACGCGCACCGGATTGGGGAACGGCGCGCCCCGCAGCATCAGCGGGACAGGCGTCGTGGGCCCCTCCACGGGCAGCGGCGCGGGCTCCGCTTCAATGGGCGCGTGCGGCGGCGACGCGAAGGGATGAGCCCAGGCCCCTTGCGCCCCGGCCCCTCCCGGAGCCGCCACCTCGGTGGAGTCCCGCGTGGGCGAGGTACTCACGGGCGGCGGAGAAGCCCCTCCCTCACGCCACATCGGCGCGGGGTTCTCTGTCGTGGCGAGGGACTCGACCCGACGGGACAGACGCGGAGCAGGAGGCCGCGTGCGGATGGAGGGCGACATCGCGGGAGGTGGAAGGGGACGCCGAGGCTCCGGGTCCGTCGCGTTGCCCGAGAGCATCATGCGCGCGCGAGCGGACAGATGCGCGTCACTCAAGGGCGGCGTGGGCACCTCGTCCGTCATCCCCTCGACCAGATGGGGCGCGACCTTGCGCACCCGCGCCACCCAGTCCGCCGGAGGCCCCATGGCGCGCCGAGCCTGGACGTCCCGCACCCAGTGCTCCGGCGGCCCCACGCTCACCGCGGGCGCCGTCACCATCGTGATGGAAGCCAGGGGCATCGGTGGCCCCCGGGGCGCGGTGATGGGCGGCCCGCGGGTCGTGGGACACGCGCGCTCCGGAGTCAACCGCGCCTGGGAGAGCGCCGCGGCGAAGTCCGCCTCCTCCTCGGAGAGCACCGCCCGCGCCCAGTCCTTCATCCGCCGGGCGACGGAGCGCAGCCACCCACCGGACACCTGTCCTCTCGCGCGCTCAACCACGGGTGATGGACTCGAAGACGAGGGTGAGTGAGTCGACGGCGATCTGCTGTCCGAGCACGTCCAGCGGAGCCGCCCGCCACTTCTTCGGCCAGGCCTCGTTGAGGTCCCACCGCAGCTTCTGCGTCATCCCATCCCCGTCAAACAACAGCACGGAGACGTTCTTGCGCGACGGTCCCCCGTTCATCGACGCGAGGAACCAGTTCCACAGCTCCGGGGACTGCGTGACGCCGTAGCGCAGCGTCAAATCCCCGTGCATCACGGGCCCCGCGAGCCGCTCACGGGGATGCGGCGTGATGACCTCCACCTCCAGGTCGGTGCACTGGGTGAAGTGCCCCTCGCTCACCCCGTCGATGAGCAGCTTGAAGTTGTACGCGCGGAAGGGGTCCACGCGCGCGCCCATCCCCTGCTGCGATGGGGCCACCTCGGGCGCCTTGGCGTCAGTCATGGGTCACCTCCTCCACTTCGGCGAGGGAGCTCGGCACGTCAGTCCTCCTTCAGCGGCAAGTGGATGGGCAGCGGTTGGGGCTCGGCGGCCGGCGCCTCCGCGGGCACCAGCTGGGTGATGACCGGGAAGCGCACGCGGTGCACCACGGACGCGGGCCGTTCGCGTCGGACCGGCAGGCGCAGCCGGAAGCCGGGGCGCGGCGGCACGCGCAGCCCCGCCCAGAGCGTGGCGGGCACGGGCGTCAGGTCCACCTCGAACTCCGCCTCCTCCATCGCGGAGAAGACCAGCTCGCCGAGCAGCCGGTGCGCCTGTTCGGGAGCCTCCGCGCCGGCGGTGACCAGGTAGCAGACCGAGAACTGCAGCGGCCCCCGGCGTCCACCTCGCGCGGGAGGCGCGGGCCCCAGCTCCAGCAGGTACAGACACACTCCGCGCTCGATGGCCTCCCGGTCCGGGACGCCGAGGTACACGGGCGCTTCGCCGGCGACGCGGCTCACCCATGCCTTCAAGCGTTGATCGACTTCGTCGATCATCCGGTCCCCCCAGGTCCTGGGCCGGCCTCCACGGAGCCTGTGAGCTCCGTGATATCCGGGCTCGCAAGGTCGCACCGACCGAGGGGCACCGGAAGTGCTCCCGGGGACAGCGCCGACGTCGCGAGCCCAACAGGCACCCAGCCACGACACCCGCTTCGTCCGGCGGAGCACACGCGCGATGCACACGAATGAACCCACGACAAGTAGGCCCGGGGCGCACCTTCGACGCCTGGGCCGCACCAGGTGTCCATGGATGCGCGGGCATCGCGTCCTATCGTGGACCTCCTCGAAAGAACTCATGCCGCGCGCCCTCCTGCTGACCCTGCTGCTCGCCACGCTCGCGAAAGCCACACCCGCCGATTTCGCGTCCCCCACGTCCGAATCCCCCGAGGCGCTCGCGAAGGCGATGCCCGTGCTCGCGAGGGCCCTGCTGAAGGACCCTCCGGACGAGGACCTGGCCACCCGACTGGGCCAGCGCTTCCGGTTCCAGCTGGTGTCAGGTGACTTCGCGGGCGCGGTCGCGTCCATCCGCGAGCTCCGGCCACTGTTGGAGGCGAACCCAGCGACGCAGGGCATCACCTTCCTGCAGTACGAGGCCCACGCGCTGGCGAAGCAGGCCCAGGCCGAGCGCGGGACGCCGTACGCCGACGCGCTGCGCGGGGCGTTCGACCGGACCTTCGGCGCGCTGGAGGACCGGGTCGCGCTCGATGCGCGGGGGATGTTCCGCTTCGACCTGGAGCGGGCGCGACGGGAGCTGGACACCCGACTCGCCGAGGCGCGCAAGGCGGGGCGGCTGACACGAGCCCAGGCGGTGGAGCTGGTGCGTCACTACCAGGTCCATCAGGTGTTCCAGGAGCTCTTGCCCGCGAGCGAGCCCCTGTGGGTCCGGGACGAGGCGCGCCGCTACGTCATCGAGGAGGACGTCCTGGTGCCCACGCCCGACGGGGCACGGGTGTCCGTGACCGTCGCGCGTCCCCGGAAGACCCAGGCGCCGCTGTCCACGGCGATGTCGTTCACCATCTACGCCAACGGCTTCAACAAGCAGGAGGCGGTGCGCTCGGCGGCGCATGGCTTCGCGGGGGTGACGGCGCTCACGCGAGGCAAGCGCAACAGCCCCGATGCGCCGGTGCCCTTCGAGCATGACGGGGACGACGCCATCGCCGTCATCGACTGGGTGAGCCGCCAGCCGTGGAGCGATGGGCAGGTGGGGATGTTCGGGGGGAGCTACGAGGGCTTCACGCAGTGGTCCGCGGCGAAGCGAGGGCACCCGGCGCTCAAGGCCATCATGCCGTCGGTGCCGGTGGCGCCGGGCATCGACGTGCCGATGCAGGGCAACGTCTTCCAGGGATTCTTCTACCGCTGGCCGCGCTACGTCACGCTCGACAAGGGCCTGGCGGACGCGGACTACTTCGACCTGGCGCGGTGGGATGCGCTCCACGAGCGCTGGTACACGAGCGGCGAGCCCTATCGCGCGCTGGAGCGGCTGGACGGGCGTCCCAATCCCTTCTTCCAGCGCTGGCTGGAGCACCCGACGTACGACGCGTACTGGCGGAAGATGATTCCGTACCGTCAGGAGTTCGCGCGCATCCGCATCCCCGTGCTCACCACGACGGGCTACTACGACGGCTGTTCGTTGAGCGCGATGTACTACCTCACCGAGCACCTGAGGCACGCGCCGGACGCCCGTCACTACTTCGTCATCGGGCCGTATGACCACATGGGCGGGCAGCACGCGTCGAGCGACGAGCTGATGGGCTATCGCATCGACCCCGTGGCCCGACTGGACGTGCATGCGCTGCGCTACCAATGGCTGGAGCACGTGCTGCGACAGGGGCCGCTGCCCGCGTTGCTGAAGGACCGCGTCAACTACCAGGTGATGGGGGCGAACACGTGGAAGCACGCGCCGGACCTGGCGCGTGTGAGCAACGGCGCGGTGGAGCTGTTCCTCGCGCCCTCGGCCACGGGCGCTCCGCACCGGCTGACGACAGTGGCGCCCGTGGCGGGGACCCGGCAGCGGCTGCGCGTGGACTTCAAGGACCGCTCGCCTGGGCCGCACTACGAGCCGTCGGACATCGTGTCCACGACGCTCGAGGCGCCGCGCGACGGCTTCGTCTACGTCGGCGAGCCGCTCACGCAAGCCCTGGAGGTGAGCGGGCTGTTCGCCGGGCGGCTCGACTTCATCACCAACAAGAAGGACTTCGACTTCTACGTGGTGCTCTACGAGCGCACGGCGAAGGGGGAGTACGTGTACCTGTCCTACGTGCTCCAGCGCGCCAGCCACGTGGCGGAGCGCGAGCAGCGGCGGCTGCTCGTTCCGGGCAAGCGCCAGCGCCTGACCTTCCAGAGCGGACGGATGACCAGCCGCAGGCTCGAGGTGGGGAGCCAGGTGGTCGCGGTGGTCGCCATCAACAAGCACGCGCAATCCCAGCTCAACCTGGGCACGGGCAAGGACGTCAGCGACGAGCGCCTCGCGGACGCGAAGACGCCCCTCGAAATCACCTGGCTGCCCGGGAGCCGGCTCACCCTGCCCGTGTGGAGGCAGCCCGCGCCCTGAGCCCTCGGGGGCTCACGGCCGCCTCGCCTCTCCCGTGGCCCGCTGGGACGTCGACGCGTCATGCCGCGCCCGCCACTGCCGCACCTCGCGCGCCAGCGCCTCCGTCGTCCGGGGCGCCTTGCGCAGCGCCTCCTCGGCCTGCCTCGCGAGCGTCCTCGCCTGCTCGCGCGAGCCGTCCGAATCCCACGTCGCCCGGGCCAGCCAGAACAGCGCCTTGGCCCGGTCCGCCGGAGTCACCTGCGCCTTGCCCGCCAGGAGCACCGCCTCCTGGAGCGTCGCGAGCGCCGCGCGCGGCCCCTCCAGCCTGCGCTTCGCCTCCGCCAGCAGCGTCAGTGTCGACACCAGCTTGGGGTGCTCGGGCCCAAGGCCCTTGCGCCGCATCGCGAGCGCCCGCTCGAACCCCGCGTGCGCCGCGCCCAGCCGCCCCTCCGCCAGGTCCGCCTTCGCCAGGTTCTGCAACACCGAGGCGACCCGCGGATGCTCCGGCCCCAGCGACTTCTCCCACAACCCACGCGCCAGCTGCAGCAGCGGCCGCGCCTTCCCAGGCTCCCCCAGGTCCAACATCACCGAGGCCAGGTTGTTGTACGTCAGCGCCAGGTCGGGGTGCTCCGACCCCAGCAGCCGACGTTGCACGGCCAGCGCCTCCCCATAGGACTTCTGCGCCAGCCGCGACTCGCCCAGGTCCGCGTACGCCGTGCCCATGCTCGTGAGCACCGAGGCCACCCGCGGGTGCGTGTCCCCGTGCACCGCCAGCAACGCGGGCATCGCCTCCTCGTAGCGCGCCAGCGCCTCCGTGAGCTTGCCCTGGAGCTGGAGCGCGTCCCCCAGGTTGACGCGCACCATGTTCGTCGACGAATGCGCCGCCCCCAGGCGCCGCTCCCCCAGCGACAACGCCTCCTCGTAGCGCGCCACCGCCTCCTCCACCCGCCCCTGCAGCCGCAGCGCCGTGGCCACGTTGTTGAGGTGGCTGACACACACCGGATGCTCGCGGCCATACGCGCGCTGCTGCAGCTCCAGCGCGCGCTCGTAGTAACCGCGCGCCTCCTCGTAGTGCCCCTGGAGGTTGAGAATCAGCCCCAGCGCCGTGAGCGGCGCGTCCAGCCGCGGGGACTCGGGCCCATGCGCCTGCTCGAACAGCTCCAGCGCGCGGCGGAAGTCCTCCTGGGCGCGGACAGCCTCGCCCTTGCGATGGAACAGGTGCCCCCGGAACAAATGCAGCTCTCCGGCCGCCCCGGGCGCCTGCCGGATGTCCAGCCGCTCCAGCGTCGCCTCCGCCAGCCGCACGGCCCGCTCCGCCTCCGCGTAGCGCGCATGCCCCTGGAGCTCCGAGTCCGCCAGCCCCATGAGCGCGCGGACCAGCAGGTCATCATCCCGTCCGGCCAGGGCCGCCAGCTGCGCCGCGTCGAAAGCGCCCGCGGCCTCGGTGAAGCGCGCATGCGCCTTCTCCACCAACCCCAGCAGGAACAGCGCCGACGCCTCCATCGGCCGATACCCCGTCTGCCGCACGGCCTGGAGCACCTCCTCCGCCACCTGCCGCGCCCGCGCGTGCTGCCCCGCCTCCTGCAACGCCATGCCCTCCGCGAGCCGCGCCTGCAAACCCTGCAATCGCTGACGTACCACCGGGTCCTCGGGCAGCGGCACCACGCTGGCCAGCGCCTCCCGGTCCGCGCAGGGCAGCAGGTCCGGCAGCGCGTGCGCCGCCTGGGGCGCGCGCTCCAGCACCGCCGCGTCCCCTTGCAGCATCAGCGTCACCGACGCGCGCAGCGCCTCGCGCCGCCGGTCCAGACACATGCCCCGCAAATCCAACATCCGCCCGGACTGCTCACCGCGCACGTGAGTGGCCTCGCACGAGTCCCGCTCCATCCGGGCAATCGCCTCCGCATACGCATCCAGCCGCCGCGCCGTCGCGCCGAAGCCCTCCTGGGCCAATGGCAGACCCGACGCGGTGAAGACCGCCTCCAGCTGGCCTCGCAGCGCCGAATCCCAGACACCCACCAGGTGCCCGTCCGCGCCCGCGCACCGCGTGGTCTCCCGGAGCCAGAACCCCGCCCCCACCCCCGCGAGCGTCGCCGCCCCCGCCCACACCGCCGCCATCCGCCAGCGCTCCCACCGGGGCCGATGCGTGAGCGCCGCGAGCAACGCCTCCATCGAGGGATGCCGCGCCGTCGGGTCCGCGCTCAAGCCCCGCAGCACCGCGCGGCGAATCCTCGCCGGCACCCGCGCCTCCCCCGACGACACCGGAGGCCCCGCGCGGATGGCCTGCACGAGCGCCGCGCGCGAGCTCGCCTCGAACGGACGCCGGCCATACAGCCCCTCGTGCAACGCCACGCAGAAGCTGAACTGGTCGCTGCGCGCGTCCGCGGGCCGTCCCTCCAACTGCTCGGGCGCCATGTACGCGGGCGTCCCCAGCAGCGCCCCCGGCTGCGTCACCGTCCCCGCGTCCCCGGAGGAGGCCCCGTCGAGCACGGCGGACTCCACGCCCCCCGGCAGCGAGGTCTGCGTCAGCCGGGCGAGCCCGAAGTCCGTCACCCGCACGCGCCCATCCACGCCCACCAGCACGTTGTCCGGCTTGAAGTCGCGGTGCACCAGCCCCCGCGCATGCGCCGCCGCCAGGCCCTCGCCCGCCTGGAGGAAGCGGCCCAGCACCTCCGTCCACCGCCGAGGCTCCGCCCGCAGCCAGCGCCGCAGCGTGGTCCCCTCCACGAAGTCCATGGCGATGAAGAGGCTCTCCCCATGCACCCCCACGTCATGCACCGCGACGACGTGCGGATGGGACAGCCGGGCCAGCGCCCGCGCCTCGCGCCACAAGCGCTCGCGCGCGTCCTCCGCGCCGCCCTCCTTCACCCAGTCCGAGCGCAACAACTTCAGGGCCACCTTGCGGTGCAGCCTCGGGTCGTTCGCGGCGAACACCACGCCCATGGCGCCCAGGCCCACGTGCTCCAGCACCTCGTAGTGCCCCACCCGGGCGCCGCGCTCCAACCGGGGCACGCCCGCATCCGCCGAGGCGGCCACCGACTCCGCGCGCGCCTCGCCTCCCGCGAGCACCACCACCACGCGCCGACACAGCCCGCACCCATCCAGGTGACGCTCCAGCGAAGCCAGCGCGTCCCCCGACACCAACCCTTGCACCAGGTCGGCCAGCTCCGCCTCATCCGGACAGGTGCCCTCACCCATGCCGTCCCCCCTTCACCCATCCCCGGATAGACTCCCCCGCCATGGGGGATGCATTGGGGCTGAGTCGGACCTTCGTCGCCGTGACACCCGTGAAGACGTCGTCGGAAGAAGACCTTGGAACGCTGGAGGCGCGGCTGCAGGCCCTCCTCGCCCGCGCCCGACACGAGCAACCCACGCTGTGCTTCCAGCCCGAGGACTTCGTGCGCCACCTGGCCGCGCGCATGCCCGCGTCGAAGGACCCGTGCGCGCTGTTGGAGCAGGTGCACGCGGGCGAGCTGCTCTTGACCTACGCGTGCGCGCACGCGGACACCACCGCCCTGGCCCTGCTGGACGCGAGCGTGTTCGCCCGCGTGGGCGCGTGGTTCCCCGCCGAGGACGCCGAGCGCGTCGCCGAGCTGAAGCAGCGCCTGCGCCACCGGCTCCTCGTCGCCGAGGGCGCGCCCCTGCCGCGCATCGCCACGTACACGGGCCGAGGCCCCCTGGAGCGCTGGGTGCGCGCGGTGGCCACGCGGCTGCTCGCGGACCTGCACGCGGAGGTGCCCCGTCACGTGGCGCTGGACGCGCTGCCCTCGGACGCGGACGCGCTGGTGGGAGGGGACGCGGAGCTGAGCTTCATCCGGGCGCGGCATCAGGAGGACTTCCGGGAGTGTCTCCAGGAGGCCCTCGCCACGCTCTCCCCCCGGGAGCGCGGCCTGCTGCGCCTGCACCATGTCGACAACCTCTCGGTGGACTCCGTGGGCCTCATGTACCAGACCTCCCGCTCCACCGCCGCGCGCTGGATTGCCCAGGCCCGCGAGCAGCTCGTCGAGCGCACCCGCGACGCGCTCGTCCGCCGGCTCCAGCTGGCCCCGTCCGAACTGGAGAGCCTGCTGGCCCTCATCCGCAGCCAGCTCGAGGTGAGCCTCCATCGACTGTTGCGCCCCTGACAGTCCCAGACGCACAACCAACCAAGAAAACTACCAAATCATCGCAAAACCTGCGAAGCCCTTGTCGCGACGCGTCACGGCGGTTATGTCCATTGATGGAGAAATCAATGGTTCCGGGGGGCCGGCCCGCAGCGTCGAGACAACCATGACAGCTCATCCCACACCCCACACCCCACACCCCGCACCGACAGCCCGCTGGCAACCCCGCACCACCCGAAGCCTGCTCCACGTGGTGGGCACGGCGGGCGCCTATCTGCTGCTCACCGCCGCCAGCTACGTGGCCCTCGCGCGCTCCATGGCCCTGGGCCTGGGGCTCGCGGTGCTCGCGGGAATCACCCTGGTGCGGGTCTTCATCCTCCAGCACGACTGCTCCCACCGCTCGCTCTTCGCGCGCCCGTCGATGAATGACCGGGTGGGCACGTGGCTCGGGCTGCTCACGCTGGCGCCGCACGCGTACTGGCGCGCCATGCACCTGGTGCATCACAGCACCAGCGGCGACCTGGAGCGCCGGGGCACGGGCGACATCGTGACGATGACGGCGGACGAGTACCAGGCGCTCCGCCCCGTCGAGCGGCTGCGCTACCGGATCTACCGCCACCCCGCGGTGCTGCTCGGCATCGGCCCGGTGTTCCAGTTCATGTTCCGCTTCCGCCTGCCCACGCTGGTGGCGCGCTCGCGCGTGCCGGAGCGCCGCTCCATCTGGGTGACGAACCTGGCGCTCGTCGCGGTCCACGCGGCCTTCCTCGCCTTCGGTGACTGGCCGCGCTTCTTCCTGATGCACCTGCTCATCACCCAGGTGGCCGCGGGCCTGGGCATCTGGCTGTTCTTCGTGCAGCACCAGGTGGAGGAGCCGTACTGGGTGCCGCACGCGCGCTGGACGCTCAAGGACTCCGCGCTCAAGGGCAGCAGCTTCCTGGTGCTGCCGCGCGTGCTCGAGTGGACCTTCGGCGCCATCAACCTGCACCACGTGCACCACCTCAAGCCGCAGGTGCCTGGCTACCTGCTGCGCGACTACATGCAGCAGCATGACTTGGAGGGCCACGGCGTGCGCCTGGGCCTGTTCGAGTCGCTGAAGGCCTTCCGCCTCAAGGTCTACGACGCGTCGCAAGGCCGCATGACGGGCTTTCCCCCCACCCCACCCCGGGGCGCACCCGCGCTCCTGGCGGCTCCGGCCCCCTCACCCGGTCGGCTGGACCGCCTGCTCACCCTCTCCGGAGAGGAGCACTGACTCCCATGTCCGACCTCATCCATGTCCTCCTCGGGCTCGTGCTCGGCTACGTCATCGCCTCGTACATCGAGTCCTTCATGCACGAGTACGTGTCCGACGCGCGCCCCAAGGCCGTGCGCTTCTGGCAGCGCGCGCCGTGGCTGTTCCGGCCGCTCATCAACACGCACTTCTCCCACCACACCATCCACCACGTGCGCACCTTCCGCGGGGACCACGTCACCCAGTTCCGCGACGAGGAGGAGAAGACGAAGCTCACCGAGGAGCTGCTCCAGCGCGGCAAGCACGGCGTCACCATCATCAAGGGCGCGTTCGCCACGAAGCTGCACGGCGAGGGCGCGTTCGTCTTCGTCTCGCCGCTGGTCATCTTCTTCCCGCTCTTCTACTTCACGCTCAAGCCCATCGCCTTCCTGGCCGGGTGCGTGACGCTGCTCCTGCCGCCGTTCATGAGCCACTTCGTGCACCCGTACCTGCACCGCCCGTTCGAGGAGGGGCAGCGCACCGCGCCCCGGTGGCTCGCGTGGTTCCTGCGCACGCGCTACGGCCGCGCCATCTACCGCAACCACTTCCTGCACCACCGCTACGGCGGCGTGTCCAACTTCAACCTGGTGCTGGGCGCGGACTACGTGCGCCGCCGCACGCGGCCCTACACGCCCAAGGATTTGGAGGTCATGGCGCGCATCGGCATGCCGCTGCCCGAGGACACGGCCACGCCGCCCGTCGAGGCCGTCCGTGGGTGAGCTTGCCTCCGGCTTCCAGGCCCCGTGGTGGCTCAGGCACTCGCACGTGCAGACGGTGGCGCCGCACCTGGACCCGCGGCGCTTCGACGTGGCCATCGAGCAGCGCCGGCACGAGCTGCCCGACGGCGACTTCGTGGACGTGCACTGGCTGAACCGCGAGGGCTCAGGGCCCCTGTTCATCCTGCTGCCCGGGATGCAGGGCACGCCCGACTCCACGTACATCCGCGCGCTGTTGGGAGAGCTGTCCCGGCGCGGCCTGCGCGCGGCGGTGCTCTGCCACCGGGGCGGCGCGGTGCCCAACCGGCTGGCGCCCTTCTACCACGCGGGCTTCACCGAGCACCTGGGCTGGCTCGTCGCCACCGTGCGCGAGCAGGAGCCCACCACGCCGCTGTACGCGGTGGGCTTCTCGCTGGGCGGCAGCATGGTCATCCGCTACCTCGCGCAGACGGGCCACCACAGCCACCTGCGCGCCGCGGCCGCCGTGTCGCTGACGTTCGACCTGGCCAGCACCGCCGCCCGCGCGTACGAGGGCATCAACCAGCTCTACCAGCTGCGCGTGCTGCGCTCCTACCAGCGCGTGGCGCGGCTCAAGGCACACCTGCCCGAGTACGCCTCGCGGCTGGGCGCGCTGTCGGGCCTGCGCGGCATCCGCGACTTCGACGAGGTGTTCACCGCGCCGCTGCATGGCTTCAGCGACGCCCAGGACTACTACCGCCGCTGCAGCAGCCGGCAGTTCCTGGGCGACATCCAGACGCCCTTCCTCATCCTCAACGCCGGAGACGACCCGCTGGTGGCGCCCGACACGCTGCCCTCACCGGGCGAGCTGCGCTCCCACGTGCAACTGGAGCTCACACCGCACGGGGGCCATCTGGGTTTCATGTACCGCCACGCTTCCGGCTTTGGCTACTATCCGCCGTCCCGCCTCATCTCGTTCTTCCTGCAGGAGCAGCGCGAAGCACATGAATCTCTATCTCCGGATGTTGTGGGTGCTCGTGTCCTCGCTGTGGAAGCCGCAGATGAAGGTGGACGCGCTGACCAGCACCCTCCAGCAGCGCGTGCTGCCCAATGATTTGGACCTGAACCTGCACATGAACAACGGGCGGTTCCTCACGGTGTGTGACTTGAACCGGGTGGACCTGTTCGTGCGCACGGGGCTGGCGGCGCTGATGATGAAGAACAAGTGGGCGCCCATCATCGTGCGCCACACCATGGACTACAAAAAGGCGCTGCCGCCGTTCCGCAAGTACACGGTGTCGATGACGATTTCGCGCTGGGACGAGAAGTACTTCTACGCCACGCACCAGTTCATCTCGAACGGCAAGGTGGTGGCGGAGGGTGAGTCCACCGCCGTCATCCTCGGCCGCCAGGGCGTGATTGCGCCCGCGCAGGTCATCGAGGCCGTCAACGCGCGCCAGGGCCGCACCGAGGCGCTCCAGGGCTGACGTCGCCTGCAGGGCCCGAGGCGTGTGGGAGGTTTCGTTGCCTGGTGTACACCGGGCGAGGAGCCTCCCCTCCTCGGGGCCGGCGCCGGGAACCCGGGGCTTTCCGTGCCTCGAAGCGGCCGCCGGCATCATTTTCGAGCGCGCGACTTCCGTTTCGGAGCGTGGCGCCGAATGATGCTCGCCCGGGCCGGGACTTCCCTTCGTGGAACAGCACATGACGACGGCGACACCCTCGACGAGACGACGCGCGGCATTCCTACGACGACACGGCACGGCGCTGGCCTGCCTCACGGCGCTGGCCACTGGCGCCGCCGCCCACGCCCAGGAGGGCGGAGGCGACTCACCCTACCGCTTCGGCCTGCTGGTGGACGCGGGCGCGCCGCACGGCATCGGCCTGTCCGCGGTGCTCAAGCCGGTGCCCTGGCTGCGGCTGCAGGCGGGGCCCACCACCAACACGCTGAGCCTGGGCCTGCGCGGCGGGTTGAGCATCCTGCCCCTGCAGACCTTCATCGCGCCGTCCATCAACGCCGAGGCCGGGTACTACTTCGGCTCGGACTACAACGACGTGGTGGACTGGCTGGGCGCCGAGCCCTCGCGGGCGACGTCCGCCATCCAGGACATCAGCTACAACTACGTGGCCGGCAGCGTGGGCCTGGAGATTGGCGCGGCCAGCCGCTTCAACTTCTTCCTGCACCTGGGCCTGAGCTACGTGCGGATGGGGGTGAAGGACGCCACCGCCCTCATCGAGGACGCCACCGACGAGTCGGACATCACCGCCCGCAACCTCACCGTTCGCGCCACCATCCCCTCCGTCAAGGTGGGGTTCCTCTTCTACTTCTTCTAAGGCCAGGAGCCCCCACCATGCGAACGACTTCCTTCCGCGCCCTGGTGCTCTCCACCTGCGCGCTCGTCGCCACCGGTTGCGACTCATTGTTCTTCATCGAGGCGGAGGCCGAGGAGATCTGCAAGGCCGAGCCGAACGTGGACTTCCCCGCCGCCTTCCCCGGCTCCGCCGACATCGAGTACGCGCTCGACTTCCCGCTGGGCGACTTCGACGACGTGCTCCCCGAGGACACCGACGTGGAGACGGAGCTCAGGCTCCGCGGCTTCGAGGTGACGTCCAGCACGGACCTGAGCGGCATCGAGCGCGCCAGCGTGTCCGTGGTGAAGCCTGGCACCTCCGAGAGCATCCTCATCGGTGAGTACCGCCGCGCCAGCACCACGCCCACCCAGTCCATCCGGCTGACGGGCAGCGGCGCCGTGAACCTGCTGGACATGGCGCGCGAGGACTCGCTGCAGCTGGTCTTCACCGCGCGCGGCTCGCTGCCCACGCGCGACTGGAGCGCCCGGCTGGAGGCGTGCGCGGGCGTGCGCGCCAAGGCGAACTACTTCGACCTGGTGTTCTAGGTCCGCCTCACGGGTGCGCGGGAGAGGCCACGGAATGGCGCTCTCCCGCGTGCACGGGCTGCACGCCCAGGTACTCGCGGCGGGTGCCCAGGACGTTGTCGAAGAACGGATGGGTGACGCACCAGTTGGCGTTCTGGTCCGTGCCCAGGTGGTGGTCGCAGTGCCACGGCAGGTGCTCCCGGGCCCACTTCGGGTCCAGGTGGGCGCGGCGGTGGACGCGGTAGTAGTTGGCCGCGCAGGCCCAGACGGTGCCCACGAAGAACGGCGCCACCGGCAACAGGGGAGCGTGCGCGAGCGCCAGCAGCGCCAGCCCCAAGAGCTCCTTGGTCTGCGCGGACCACGTCCACAAGGAGCGCAGGTACTGGTCGTCCAGCATGTCGTGCCGGCGCGAGGCCTGGTGGTGCTCGTGCCAGTGGAAGCCCCAGAAGCTCCCGCGGCGGCGCCCCAGGCCGTGCAGCACGTACTTGTGCAGCGCCCATTCGCCGAAATTGGAGTACGCCCAGCCCAGAGGGATGCCAATCATCGTCGCTCTCCCACGGAGCGCCCGGTCGACGCCCCGCCCTCGATATCATGACTATTTGGTCACTCTTTATGTATCACGCGATGCGTCGGAGCGCACGATGGTGAGTCCGAAGCGAGGGGCCAGGGAGGCGGACAAGCGTCCGGGGCGTCCGGGGGGCGTGCGGGAGACGGCGCGGCGGGAGCGGACGAAGGCGCTGGAGGACGCGGCGCTGACGCTCTTCGTGGAGCGGGGGCTGGACGCGGTCACCATCGACGACATCACCCAGGCGGCGGGGGTGGCCAAGGGGACGTTCTACCGGTACTTCGCCGACAAACCGGCGCTGGTGGAGGCGCTGCTTTCGCCCGTGCGCGCGGAGCTGTTGTCGGGGCTGGAGGCGTGTGGCCGGGCGCTCGCGGGGGCGCGCGGCGTGGAGGCGATGTTCGAGGCGTACCGGGCGATGGCGGCGGTCATCGCCAGCGCGCTCTTGCAGTACCCGGGCGTGGTGCGGCTGTACCTGCAGGAGAGCCGGGGGCCGGCGGTGGGGGCGCGCACGAAGGTGGCGCAGCTGTCGCGCGAGGTGTCCCGGCACGCGGTGGCCATCACCCAGAAGGCGCACACGCACGGGCTCTTGCGGCCCATCCGCCCGGCGGTGAGCGGGCTCGCGGTGGTGGGGGCGGTGGAGCGGCTGTTGCTCGCGGTGTTGAGCGAGGAGGACATCGGCAACCCGCTGGAGCTGCCGGACGCGCTCACCACGTTGGTGCTGGATGGACTGAGGGTGCCGCCGGGTGGACCTGGGGGGCGCCGGAAGTTGGACGGAGGGGGAAAGCGCCCTTAAGGGTGGGGAGGTGGGACGCAAGCGGGCCCTGGGTGGCTTCAGCATTCCGTGGTGGGCGTGGGTGGGGCTGGCGGCGGTGGCGCCGCTGGTGCTCATCAACACGGCCGTCGCGTGGCTGGGGGACACGCACATCTCGCCCCTGTCGCCCTCGTTCCTGGAGATGAAGGTGAACGCGCTGCGCTCGTACGCGGCGCATCGGCCCTCGTGTCTGTGGGATGGGCATGAGCCGCTGGAGCCGCTCATCACGCGAGCGGAGCGGCGGCACGGGCTGCCCGAGGGGTTGCTGCACGCGCTGGTGCTGGTGGAGTCGGAGGGGCGGGTGCACCGCATCTCCCCGGCGGGTGCGATGGGCCCGGGGCAGCTGATGCCGACGACGGCGAAGATGCTCGGCGTGGAGGACCCGTTCGACCCGGAGCCGGCGCTGGATGGGAGCGCGCGGTACCTGGCCGAGCAGCTGCGGCGCTTCCGTGACGTGCGGCTCGCGGTGGCCGCGTACAACGCGGGGCCCGGCGCGGTGAACGGGCGCGTGCCGAGGAACGGGGAGACGGAGTACTACGTGCCGAAGGTGCTCACGGCGTGGGCTCGGACGCGGCCGGAGCCGCCTGCGCGGCCCGTGGTGGCGGCGCGCGCGCGGCCCGTGCCCGTGGTGGCCGTGGAGACGCCCGTGCGCGCGGCGGTGGTGGTGAAGCCGGCTCCGGCGATGAGGCCGGCGCAGACGGGGGCGCGCAAGGCCGTGGCCCCCGCTCGGCCCCAGCCCGAGACGACGAAGGTGGCGTCCTCGCCTCCCGCGGCGGCGAAGGCGGAACCCAGGCGCCCCTCTTCGACGACGGCTGTGAAGACGGGAGCCACGGCGCCTCGACCGAAGCCGCAGGCCGCGAAGCCTGTCGCGGCGAGGCCCACGCCCTCGGCCAAGACTCCGGCAAAGTCACAGAGCGCGCCCGCGAAGGCCCCGACCCGCGCGACCCAGGCGAAGCCCGCTGTGACGCCCGGCACGCGCCAGGGCTGAGCCGCGCGAACCGAGGGAGCCGGTCCGCCACGGCCCTCATCCGCGGTCGAAGTTGCCCGACCTCAGCAGGTCGTGGATCTCCGTCTTCATCCGCTCGAAGTAGGCGTCCTCCTCGGAGACGACTCCCGAGTCCTCGAGGTCGCGGTACCGGCGCTTCTCACCAAAGTCATCCCAGGCGCGCTTGATGGAGCCGCGCCCCTGGAAGTTCTTCGGCGTGTCTCCTCCGAGCTTGGGGTTCGGGAGGAAGGCCTCGAAGGGGAGGACCAGGGCCTCGGCGAACTTGCCCTGGTTGTTGTAGGCCTGGACGGCGGTCAGGAGCTTCTCCCGTGAGGACTCGGAGCAGAACATCACGACCTGGAACTTCTCCACGCCCGGGAAGGTGCGGGTGCTCAGGTACTTGCAGAGCGCCTTGAAGCTCCCGCCACTGACGCCATAGTCCGCAATCCCTACCGTCAGGTTCGTCGGCCCGGAAGGGTTCCAGGTCCTGGCCAGCTCGACGCCCTTCGCCAGCTTCTGGGCGAAGTACTCCTGCCAGGACAAGGAGGGCATGGCGCTTTCCCCTCCGGTCGTGAGCGAGCCGGTCACCTTCACGCCGGGCAGCTTGCGCAGGACGCCCGTCTCCTCCAGGCGCTCGTTCACGAACCATCCCATGCAGCGCTTCACCAGCGTCAGGCTCTCGCCCAGGTACAACATCAAGCCGATGTCGTGCTCGTGCGACAGCCTGGCCAACTGGATGCTCATGTTGACATACGCCCCGAGCGTCGAGCCTTTCATCGGCTCGGCATTCCACGTCTGAGCGAAGAGGTTCCCTTCGCGGACCTTTCGCATCATCTCGGCGCTACAACACTTCACCAGCGTCCCGCCCTCTTCCGTGGAAGACTCGATGGTCTCACCACAGCCCGAACAGTATCCACGCGCCTGGGGCAACATCTTGCGGCACTTCGCGCACAAATCCAGCACGGGATAGCCTTCATTCCGGATGAGGCCTTCGGCGAACTCTCCGGGTTCGAACGGGCAGCCGCTGTAGCACATGAGGGTCTCGTCTCTTCCGTTGAGCAGGCGTTGGAGTCGAGGCCCGAAGCTAGCACACGGCGCAACCCCAGACTGCCCCGTGGCACGGACGCGACCCTATCCGTGCGCCAGGCCTGGGATGAAGACAGTACGTCCCAGGCAGGGCTTCTCGGAAGAGGACCGGATCCGCGAGCCCCCGTGTTCGCGGCCTGTGTCTTCGTGGACACCGCACCGCTGACGGTCGTGTAGCCCTTGGTTCCACCCTGTCCGCCGGCACGTAGCGCAGGCCGATCGAGCAGGTTTCGAGAAGCAATCCCCCGCACGCGACTCCACAGTGGGGATTCATCCCAGGAGCAACCCATGAGCTGGAGCCGAGGAATCCGTCAGACCCACCGTTGGCTGTCCGTGGCCTTCACGGTGGCGGTCATCGCCAACATCGTCGTCATGGGCCAGGAATCGCCGCCCGTCTGGGTCGCGTATCTGGCACTGCCTCCCCTCCTCCTGCTCCTGCTCACCGGCCTGTACCTGTTCGTGCTGCCATACAGGGGCCGGGCGCGCGGAGAAGCGCGACACTCCGACTGAGCGCCGCGGCCCCCATGCGGAGGTCATCCAGCGAGGGTGGATGCCCTCAGTTGCAGAGGACCCGGAGGAGGCGTTCGGTGCGCACGCGGGACACCGCCACCTCCCGAGAGGAAGCAGCGGGCCCGCATGCCATCAGCGCTCGACCTGCCGCCTACAGCGTCTTCATGTACTCGATGAGCGCCAGACGCTCCGGGTCGGTGAGCACGGAGTTGAACTCGTGCCCGCCGTTGTCCTGGCCGAAGGCGTTCGTGTTGTAGATCTTCCGGTCCTCCAACTGCTGCCGCGTGCGCGTGGGCGGGAAGAGGATGTTCCAGGAGACAATCAGGTTGCTGAACAGCACGTTCATCAACTCCTGAGCCAGCGGCGTGGTGAACTCATCCCCCGGCTGGCAGTTGATGTACGGCGACACCGCCGGGTTCAACGGCCCGCGCCACTTGCAGGCAATCGTGTCGTACTTCCACCCCAGCCTCGTCGAGTCGAACGCGCGCTGCAGGTCCGTGTCGAACCCCATCACCACCAGCGGCTGGTCCCACCGCGGCGGCGTGGAGACCCGGCGCCAGATGGGCTTGCGGTCCGACGGCTTGAGCACCTCCCACACGTTCGGCACCGAGCCGTTGTGGAAGTACGGCGCCGTGGCCCAGACGCCGTAGAGCGGCGGCGCCAGATAGCCTAGCGGCCGGTTGCCCCGGATGTGCGGCTGGTTCTGCGGACCGCAGTCCTGGTCCGTCCCCGCCGTCGTCGGATAGCCGAAGAAGTTCTTCGCCCCCGCCGACTGCACCGCCGCGTTGTTCGTGTTCACGCGCACGGGGTCCGTGCCGATGATGTTCAGCGGGACGATGTAGCTCGCCATGCCCTCCAGCGTCGGGGACGCGAGGAAGGACGGGTCGTTGACGTACCGGGGCGCGTACGCGCCGTGGCAGCTCGCGCACGAGCCGTTGCCCTGCGGCCGGGGCACCGTGTTGTTGCGCGAGGGCGCCCACATGTCGAGCGTGTGGAACAGCACCGCCCCCTGCTCCGCCAACGTCGGGTTGATGGGCAGCGGATACGGCGGGGACTTCAGCGCGTCCACCCAGGTGTTGAGCGACGGGCCGTTCTCCCGCATCCAGTCCTGTCCCGCCTCGCTCAGCGGCCCGCCGGCACTTCCGAACAGACCGATGAACGGCGTGTAGAACACCATGTCCACGCGCGGCGCATCCATCGGGAACACCCCGTCGACGAACTTCACCGGACGGTGCCCCATGTTCCACCACGCCGGCGTGTCCATGCCGGCGGTGGAGCCGGAGTTGATGAGCCCAATCACCTCCGAGGGGCGCAGCAGCTTCTCGTCCGGGAACAGGAAGGCCAGGTTGATGTCACTGGCGTTGTTCGTGCCGCGCGTGCGGTTGAGGTTCAGGAACGTGGCCAGCGACGCGGGATACCCCAGCGGCAGCAAATCACTCAGGAACAGGTCCAGGTCCGCCAGGCTGCTGCCACCGCCCACCTGGACGCCCATCCCCGGACCATCCGAGGGCTTTCCCACCATGCCGCTGTGGCAGGCGTGGCAGGTCACGCCGATGCGTCCGCTCCAGCTGCCATCCGGATTGCGCAGCTGCGTGAGCATCTCCGGCAGCTGTCCGCTGCCACCGTTGGAGAGGTTGGGGAACTGCCCCGGCAGCGGATAGGGGTTGCGCTTGGGACTCAACCCCGAGCCGTAGCGTTGCGAGACCAGGGTGTCGAAGTTGTCGGGACGGAAGGGAAAGCCCCAGACCCGCCACAGCTCGTTGTACTGCGCGGCGGAGAACGTCGCGATGCCGAACGCGGCCTCGGGCACGGTGTAGTCGGTGCCGGTGAACAGCGCGCCCACGCCGGGGTGGCCGTTGGTCAACAGGCCCTCGCCGTGGTCGAAGCGCGCGCGCAGCTCGCCGCACGTCTTCGCCGCGCCGACCTCCTTCACCGCCACCGGGTCGACGTGGCAGTTCTTCCAATAGGCGTTGAAGTGCACCGCCTTGCCGTTGCTGATGCCCGGCTGCACCAGCGTGCGCGGGTCCACGGGCAACAGCGTGCTGTCCGCCTTGCCGTAGCAGAAGTCCCACTGCACCGAACCGCCTCGACTGCTCTTCAACAAGTCATTCGCGGCGCCGACGCCGGGTACCGCCAGCGTCGTCACGGCAACCCACGTGCGAATGAATGACACGGCGTGACTGCTTCCTGTGAGTGACTTCCTGACGACGCGCATGAAACGCTCCTTCGCTGCGTGTTCCCGCTTCCCGGCCGCCAAGACACGGAGGGAAGCAGGCCAGGCCCGTCCGGAGCCCCGCCACCACGGCGGACTCCAGGGCGGGCATCCCTGACAGCGAGGCGGAAGTGCGCGCGGAGGGACATCGTCGGGCGCCTCGCCGAGCGCACCCGACAGCCCTCGTCCCACGCACGGTCGTCACTCCACTCGAGCGCGCGAGGAGCGAGACCTGCTCGGCAATCGAGGACCAGGGGAAGGAGCGCATGGGGGCCACTCGTGACTGCTTCGCCAGAAAGGATGCCTTCTTATTGGCAGACCGTCAACAAGCCTCTTTCCAAGGCTGTTCACTGGATGACAGGGCCGGAGCGGCAATCCCAGACGTCCAGACCGGCGCGACACCTCCGGGTCCTCGTGCATGAGGGCATCAGCCGGATGACCGACCTCCTCCCGATGACCGACCTCGGGCGGATGACGGACGCGCGCGGTGGGGCCCCCATGAGACGAGTCCCTCCACGCAATGACTTCCTCCGCCACGCCCCGAGGCCCCATGAGCAAGCGATTCACCCGCATCCTCGTCACGCTGTTCGTCACGCTCGCGCTGCTCGGCGGAGCCGTCACGCTGTACGGCGACAACATCCGCAAGATCTTCGGCGCCAGCGCCTCGTCACTCGCGGGGAACCACGAGGCCGTCGCCTCGGGCTCGGAGCACCTGCAGCGCAAGAGCATGAGGAGCTTCGGCAACAACGACGCCTATGGCGACTCCGACACCGAGCAGCGGGCCAGCGTCCCCGTCGCACAGGCCCCGGCCCCCAGCGGCGCGCCCCAGGCCATCAATCCGCGCACCGACGTGCGCGAGGACGCCCTCTCCACCTTCGCGGTGGACGTGGACACCGCCTCCTACACCCAGTTCCGCCGCTCCGTGACGGAGCACCAGCTCCCCCACCCCGCCAACGTTCGCGTGGAGGAGTGGGTCAACTACTTCCGCTACGCCATCCCCGCGCCGCCCCCGGGCCAGGGCCCCTTCCACGTCGCGCTCGAGGCCGCGCCGTCGCCCTTCGCGGAGCGCCAGCACCTGCTCAGGGTGAGCCTCCAGGGACGCCACGTCGCCAAGGCCGAGCGCAAGCCCACGCACCTGGTCTTCCTGGTGGACACCAGCGGCTCCATGCAGGGGCCCGACCGGCTGGCGCTCGTCCAGAAGTCGGTGAAGCTCGCGGTGGAGGGGCTCAACCCCCACGACACCGTGGCCATCACCACCTACGCCGGCGGCGTGTCCACCGTGCTCGAGCCCACGCCCGCAAGGCAGCGCCAGCGCATCAACGCCGCCATCGACTCGCTCTCCGCGGGTGGTGGCACGGCCATGGGGGACGGGCTGGAGCTCGCCTACCGTCAGGCGGTGCGCATGGCGGGCTCACAGCGCGTCTCGCGCGTCATCGTGCTGACGGACGGCGACACCAACCTGGGCCGCAACCAGACGGTGGAGACGATGCTCGGCAGCATCCGTCAGTACGTGAAGGAGGGCGTCACCCTGTCCACGATTGGCTTCGGCATGGGCAACTATCGTGACGAGCTGATGGAGAAGCTGGCCAACCAGGGCAACGGCAACTGCTACTACATCGACTCGGAGCGCGAGGCGCAGCGCGTGTTCCGCGACCAGCTGGGTGGCACGCTGGAGGTCATCGCCCAGGACGTGAAGATCCAGGTCGAGTTCGACCGCGCGGCGGTGCGCGCCTACCGGCTGCTCGGCTACGAGAACCGCGCCATCGCCGACGCGGACTTCCGCAAGGACGACGTCGACGCGGGCGAGGTGGGCGCGGGCCACACCGTCACCGCGCTCTACGAGCTGGACTTGACGGGCGAGGGGGACACGGTGGCCACCGTGCGCGTGCGCGCCAAGAAGCCGGGTGACTCCGAGGCCGCCGAGCAGCGCTTCGTGCTGAACCGCGAGCAGGTGAAGGCGTCGCTGGACCGCGCCTCGGATGACCTGCGCTTCGCCGCGGCCGTCGCCAGCACCGCGGACCTGCTGCGCGGCACCCTGACCACCGACGAGCGCAACTTCTCGCGCATCCACTCGCTCGCGGCGGACGCCACCCACGGGCAGGAGGACCGCGTGGAGTTCCTCACGCTGCTCGGCAAGCTGCGCCAGCTGCTCGCCCCGCGCCTGGCGAGCAGCTCGCGCTGAGGCCCTACTGGACGCGGCCCGCCAGCGCGCTCGCGGCGGGCACGTCCAGCCACACCTCCACGTCGCGGTGCAGTTGCAGGAACGACGCGGGACACGAAGGCGTCAGCGGCCCCTCCACCAGCGCCTTCACCGCCTCCGCCTTCTGCGCGCCGAACGCCAGCAGCATCGCCCGGCGCGACTGGATGAGCGCGCCCATGCCCAGCGTCAGCACCTCCAGCGGCACGCGGCTCGCGTCATCCCCGAAGAACATCGCGTTCGCCTCGCGCGCCCCCCGGCTCAGCTTCGCCCGGTGACAGCGCGCGCGCAGGCTGTCCGACGGCGCGTTGAACGCCAGGTGCCCGTCCGCGCCCACGCCCACCAACACCAATCCCAGCCCTCCCTCCGCCATCAGCTCCGCCTCGTAGCGCTCGCACTCCTGGGCGAGGTCCGGCGCCGCGCCGTCGAGGAAGTGGATGCGCTCCTTCGACAGGTTCACATGTCGGAACAGGTGCCGCTCCATGTACGCGTGGAAGCTGCCGCCCTCCTCCGGCGACAACCCCACCCACTCCTCCAGGTTGAACGTCCGCGCCATCGACCAGTCCAGCCGCCGCCGGGCCTGCAGCGACACCAGCTCCCGGTAGACATTCAGCGGCGTGCGCCCCGTGGGCAACCCCAACACCAACGACGGGTGCGCCGTCACCGCCTCGGCGATGCGCGCGGCGCACGCGGCGGCCGCTTCCTGCTCGGACTCGAAGACCCGGATGTTCATGGAGGCTCCTCGCTCGAAAAGAGCCGCGCACACGAACATGTTCTTTGCCCCCTCAACACCACCCGGGAGTCACGAAGCCGTTCACCCAGAGGCATGTCCGTGACTGTTGCAGCAACTGCTGTCATCGCCGACACCGCGCGGACGCGACGCGTCATACCGCGCGTGGCGCACGCACGGGTAGAGTGCCCGCCCATGGACCCCTTCATCAGCCTCGACGCCACCGCCCAGGCCGAGCTCGTGCGGCGCCGGGAGGTGACTCCGCTGGAGCTCGTGGACGCGGCCATCTCCCGCATCGAGCGCTGCAACCCCCGGCTCAACGCCGTGGTGCAGACGCAGTTCGAGACCGCGCGCCTCAGGGCGAAGGCTCCGCTGCCCGAAGGCCCCTTCACCGGCGTGCCCTTCCTGCTCAAGGATTTGCTCGCCGCGCAGGAGGGCTACCCGCTCACCTTCGGCTCGCGCTTCGCGAAGGACTTCGCGCCGGGCCATGACAGCGAGCTGGTGAAGCGCTACCTGCGCGCGGGGCTCGTGGTCCTGGGAAAGACCAACACGTCGGAGCTGGGGCTGCTCCCCACGACGGAGGGCTCGCTGCACGGACCGTGTCGCAACCCGTGGGACGTGACGCGCACGCCGGGAGGCTCCAGCGGCGGCGCGGCGGCGGCGGTGGCCAGCGGCATGGTGCCCTTCGCGCACGCCTCCGACGGCGGCGGCTCCATCCGCATCCCCGCGTCCGCGTGTGGCCTGTTCGGCCTCAAGCCCAGCCGGGGCAGGAACCCCACCGGGCCGGAGCTGGCCGACAGTGTCCACTGGCTGATAGGCGAGCATGCCCTCACCCGCACGGTGAGAGACAGCGCGGCGCTGCTCGACGCCACCGAGGGGCCCGACCTCGGCGCGCCCTACCACGCCCCGCCCAAGGCCCGTCCCTACGGCCTGGAGGTCGGCGCACCCCCGGGGCGGCTGCGCATCGGCCTGACGCTGCGCAACGCGGTGGGCGCCCCCGTCCACCCCGAGTGCCTCAGCGCCGTCGTCGCCACCGCGAAGCGGCTCGAGGGCCTGGGCCACTCCGTCCTCGAGGGCAACCTCCAGATTTCCGGCGACGACACGCTCGGCCAGCACTTCATGACGGCCTGGGCCTGTGGCGTGGTGAACACCGTGGAGGGGCTCTCGCGCCGCCTGGGCCGCGCGCCCTCGGCCGAGGACTTCGAGCCCTTCACCTGGGCGCTGTATCAACACGGGCTGAGCCAGGGCCTGTCGGCCTACCTGCACGCGCAGACGGAAATCCTGCGCTTCGGCCGCGTCTTCGCCCGGCACTTCGAGGACGTGGACGTGTGGCTCTTGCCCACCGTCACCGAGCCCGCGCCCGTGCTGGGGACGTTCGCGTCCCTGCCCGACGCGCCGCTCGCTCCCCTGTTCCGCGCGGCGGGCTTCACGCCCTACTGCCCCATGGCCAACATGGCGGGCAACCCGGCGATGAGCGTGCCCCTCCACTGGAGTCCCGAGGGACTGCCGGTGGGCGTGCAGTTCATCGCCCGCTTCGGGGATGAAGCCACGCTCTTGCGGCTGGCGTCGCAGCTGGAGGCCGCGCACCCGTGGACGCACCGGCGGCCGTCGGTGTTCGGCTAGGGGCCGCTCCTCCCGTCGCAGGGCGCTCGGGCAAACTTCATCAGCACGTCGGGTGCAAGGCGCGATAAAACATTCTTCATGAAAGTCGCCGTGCTTACCGGCGGGGGTGACTGCCCCGGCCTGAACGCCGTCATCCGCGCCCTCGTCCGCCGCGCCTCCGCCCACGGTTTCGAGATGATGGGCCTCCGCGACGGGTGGAAGGGCCTGCTCGAGGACAACCACTTCCGCCTCACCCGCGAGACGACCTCCGGCATCCTCCACCGGGGCGGCACCATCCTGGGCACCTCGCGCGTCAACCCGTTCAAGGTGGAGAACGGCCTGGAGAAGGTGAAGCGCGCCATCGAGCGCAACGGCATCCACGCCGTCATCGCCATCGGCGGCGAGGGCACGCTGTCCGCCGCCACGCGCATGTCCCAGGAGGGGCTGCGAATCGTGGGCGTGCCGAAGACCATCGACAACGACCTGAACGGCACCGACTTCACCTTCGGCTTCGACACCGCGGTGGCGATTGCGACGGAGGCGGTGGACCGGCTGCACTCGACGGCCGAGTCGCACAAGCGCGTCATCGTCTGCGAGGTGATGGGCCGGCACGTGGGCTGGATTGCCACCTACGCGGGCATCGCCGGCGGCGCGGACGTCATCCTGGTGCCGGAGATTCCCGCGGACCTGGAGCGCGTGGCCGAGCACATCCGCAGCCGCCACGCGGGCGGGCGCAGCTTCTCCATCGTCGTGGTGGCCGAGGGCACGCGCATCAAGCTGTCCGCGGACCAGGGCGAGCAGCTGGTGACGAGCGGCGCGCTGGACGAGGCGGGACGGCCCCGGCTGGGCGGCGTGGGCAACATCGTCGCGCAGGAAATCGAGCGCCGCACGGGCTTCGAGACGCGCGTGTCCGTGCTGGGCCACATCCAGCGCGGCGGCGCGCCCACCGCGCATGACCGCGTGCTGGCCACGCGCTACGGCGTGCACGCGTGCGACATGGTCGCCCGGGGCGAGTTCGGGAAGATGGCCGCGCTCAAGGGCAACGAAATCGTCAGCGTGGAGCTGGCCGCCGCCACCAAGGAGCTCAAGCGCGTCCCGACGGAGTTCTTCGAGGTCGCCCAGGTGTTCTTCGGCTGACGCAACGCAGCAACACTCGGGCCGCGAGTGACGCGGGACGCTGGCCCGAGCGCGCATCCGGTAGCATCGGCGCCCCACCCTCGCCTCGAAGGGACGTGCCGATGCTGCCAGGCCGCATGATGGACTTCCCGCTGACGTTGACGCACTTCCTGGAGCGCGCGCGGACGTACTACCCGCGCTCCGAAATCGTCAGCCGCAATCCGGACAAGTCGATGCACCGCTACACGTACGCGGACTTCTACAAGCGCACGTGCCGGCTGATGAACGCGCTGAAGCGGCTGGGGGTGAAGGCCGGCGACAGGGTGGCGACGCTGAGCTGGAACCACTACCGGCACCTGGAGGCGTACTTCGGGATTCCGGCGATGGGCGCGGTGGTGCACACGCTCAACCTGCGACTGCATCCGAATGATTTGGCCTACATCGCACGGCACGCGGAGGACACGGTGGTGCTGGTGGACCGCTCGCTGTGGCCCCTGTTCGAGAAGTTCGCGGCGCAGGTGCCGAGCATCCGCCATGTCATCGTCATCCCGGACGCGGGGCCCGCGCCGGAGGGGACGCTGGACTACGAGCAGCTGCTCGCGGCGGAGCCGGAGACGTTCGACTTCCCCACGCTGGAGGAGAACAGCGCGGCGATGCTCTGCTACACGTCGGGCACGACGGGCAACCCCAAGGGGGTGCTGTTCAGCCATCGGTCCATCACGTTGCACACGCTGGTGTGCTGCATGAAGGATTTGACGGGCATCGGCGAGGCGGACTCGGTGTTGCCGGTGGTGCCCATGTTCCACGCGGCGGCGTGGGGGTTGCCGTTCGACGCGCTGCTCACGGGGGCGCGGATGGTGATGCCGGGGCCGCACCTGGACCCGCCGTCGCTCCTGGAGTTGATGTCGGCGGAGAAGGTGACGGTGGCGGGCGGAGTGCCGACCATCTGGCTGGGCATCCTCGCGTTGTTGGACCAGGACCCGAAGAAGTGGGACCTGAGCGCGATGCGGACGATGTTGATTGGAGGCTCGGCGGCGCCGCCGGCGATGATTGACGGCTTCCGGCAGCGGCACGGGCTGGAGGTGACGCACGCCTGGGGCATGACGGAGATGAACCCGGTGGGGACGATGGCGAAGGTGAAGCAGGCGCTTCGCCACGCGGACGCGAAGGCGCAGCTGGGGGCGCAGAGCTCGCAGGGCTTCGCGCTGCCGTTCGTGGAGACGCGGGTGATGGGGGAGGACGGGAAGGCGTTGCCGTGGGACGGCGCGACGATGGGCGAGCTGGAGGTGCGCGGGCCGTGGGTGGCGGGCTCTTACTACGGCGGCGAGGGCGCGGACCGCTTCACGGCGGATGGCTGGTTCAGGACGGGGGATGTCGTCACGTTGGACGCGGATGGGTATGTGCGCATCTGCGACCGGAGCAAGGACGTCATCAAGTCAGGCGGAGAGTGGATTTCGTCGGTGGCGCTCGAGAACGCGCTGATGAGCCACCCGGCGGTGCTGGAGGCGGCGGTGTTCGCCGGGCGGCATGCGCGGTGGGACGAGCGCCCGCTGGCGGCGGTGGTGCTCAAGCCGGGGCAGGCGGTGAGCAAGGAGGCGCTGACGGAGCACCTGGCGAAGCAGTTCGCCAAGTTCTGGCTGCCGGACGACTACCTCTTCATCGAGCAGATTCCGCGCACGTCCACCGGGAAGTTCCTCAAGACGAAGCTCCGTGAGGACTACGGCGACCACCTCATCAAGAACCCGAGCACCGCCGCGGGGTGAGGCACGGTGGGCCCGCCGTCCGTGGAAGGACGGTGGGCCCCAAGCTCGTCAGCCCTGCTGGTCGATGAGCTGGATCTCCCGCTGCCGGCACACGTCCTCGAAGTCGCCCCGGTTGAAGGTGACGAGGGCGTGGAGCCGGTGGCTCCGACTGAGCAGCATCAGCCGCACCACCCGGTCCACCAGACTCAGGGCGCGGTAACCACCGTCCTTCGTCAGCTCCTCGAAGCACTCCGCGAGCGCCTGCTCGCGCATCTTCCGGTCGAACAACATCGACAGCCGGTTGCGCTGCCGCAGGCGCTTCAAGTCCCGCTCCAGCAGCCCCATCGACGCGCTCCTGCGAGCCATGCGCGTCGACACCGTCTCGTAGAGGATGGGCCAGGGCACCACCAGTTCGTGGGCAGTCGAGTCGAACAGCTTCTCGAACAGCGCCTTGGCGACGCCGTGGAGACCATCCCTCGGGTCATAGAGCGCGAGCAGGAAGCAGACATCGACACAGACCTTCATGCGTCGTCCTGCTCCTCACCGGCGAGCTCGACGTAGCCGACCCACGGGGCGGGACGCCGGTTGCCGAAGAGCCACTTGCCGCTCCACTTCCCTTCCTTGTCGGAGCCAATCAGGTAGGCCCGCCCCTTCTTGCCCACGAAGGGCTTGAGGGCCCGCTTGAGCTGCACGGGCGTCTGCTCCGTGGTGAACGTCGCCATGCCGTCACCACACTCGCGCGCGTCCAGCTTCGCCAACCACCGGTAGAGGTCGTCGTAGTTGCCCCGGAGCCCCAAGTCGAACGAAAGCCAGTACCGCGTCATGAGCCCTCCCTGTCGAGCCCGAGCACTCTCGCCTCGACGGACTTCGGCCCGAAGGGGCGCGAGGTCCATCCCGGGTGTCTCACCCCCCAGGTCGTGCTGTCTACTCCCTACCCTCCTTCGCGGCCCCATCACGACAGGGGCCGTATGGCCCGGCGATTCACTCAGACGATGCATGCAGTCTCACAGGTTGGACGGTCCGCGCCCCTTCACGAGCGCGGACCGTCTCCGCTGCAAGCCACACGCCTCACGGCGCACGATTTCCGAACCAACGCGGAGCCATCCACGAACTTGCAACTACGGCTTACACGTTCAGCCCACCGCGTCAGTTCGCGCCGAGGCAGACGCCGCCGCAGGTGGCCTCCACCTTGCCGTCGGGCCTGAGGAACAGGTCCACCTGCTCACGGCCCTTCGTGTTGCGACGCACCCCTTCATGCACCGGGTTGTCGTCCGCCGGCAGGTTCGCCACCGTGCCCGGCAGCGGCGAGGGCAACCCGAAGTCGAACTGCACCAGCGCCGCGCCGTCGAGGACCCCCTCCACCGCCGGCAGCTCCGGCACGCGCCACGTCGCCGGCAGCTGCTGCGTCAGCCCCATCGCCCGCGCATGCAGCTCCGTCGCCACGTTGGGCACCTGCGCATCGCCCAGGCCGTACTGCACCAACACCTTGCGCGACGCGGGGCCACCTTCGTACGGCGTCTTCAACACGTGCGGCGCGTACGTCAGCGGGTCGATGCGGTCGAACCCCGTCTGCGTCATCGCAGCGAACTTCTGCTGGTCCAGCGCGTCCGGCACCGCCGCGGCGATCGCCTGCAGGAACGGCGCGAAGGGCTTCGCCCGGAACATCATCAGCGAGAAGTCCGCCCCACCCACGCTGAACACCGCGCGCTCGAGATGCGGCGAGAGCGCCACGTACGTCCCGCCCAGGATGTGCCCCTGGCTGATGCCGTAGAAGTACGTCTGCCCCGGCTCGTACACGAGCACCCCGTTGTCGCTCAGCTCCGGCACGTCCCGGAGCGTCGTGCGCGCCGCGTACGTCACCGCCATCTGGTTCACCATCCCCTGATGCACCCGGTCCGAGAAGCGCATCGTCTGCCCCGGCTGCTGCGCCATCGCCCCCACCACCCCCGGCGCGTCCGCCTGCGACATGCCCCACCAGTCCACCGTCATCACCACCATCCGCGTCGCCTGCACGAACGGCCGCACGAACGAACCGTCCGCCTCCCCCTGCCCGCCGAAGAAGCCGTGCCCGTACTGGAGCAGCCGCACCGGCGCCACGCCCTGCCCCCAGACACTCCGGGGAATCTGCAGCGTGAAGGGCACCTCCGCCTCGCCATTGCGCCGCACCCGCCCCTGCGCATCCCGCGCCAGCAGCACTCCGGGCTGCGCCGTCTCCATGAACAGCGGCACCCGCAGCGTCCCCTTGATGCGACGCGCGATGTTCGCGTCCACGTCGTTCGTCACCTCCGTCACCGTCACCACCGGCGGCGTGGCCTCCATCGCCTCCATCGCCAGCCGACGCACGTCCAACATGTCCCGCGTGACGTTCTCCTCGGTCTCCGTCGTGAAGTCCCACGCCAGCTGCAGCTCCGCGCGCGGCACTCCCGCCGCCTCCAGCGCCGGGAAGATGTCCGCCTCGTAGCGCTGGGCCAGCGGCGCCAGCAGCGCATCCCCCGCCGTCTGTCCATCCCGGATGCGGCGGAAGCCCTCCGGCACCGGCACCGGCGCGCCGTCCTTCGCCTTCAGCCCGCGCAGCGCCACGATGTAGCGCGTCCCACCCTTCAGCCGCACCGCCGGCCGCACCAGCAGCGCCCGCCGCGCGTCCGCCGCCGCCCGAGGGTCCAGCTCCGCGAAGTGCAGCACGCCCGTGCCGGCTTCCGCCTCCAGCAACACCGTGCTCCCCGACGTCGCCGCCGTGGGCCGCGTCACCGGGGGCAGCCCCGTGTCATCCACCCCGCCCGGGAACAGCGCCAGCATCTGCGTGCCATGCGAATACCCATCCGCCGGATGCAGGTCCGTGAAGTCGAACGGCGTCCCATCCCGCGTCTTCAGCTTCGCGGCCGCGCTCAGCGTCACCCGATGCCCCGACGGCAGCGCCGCGTCCTCCTTCAGGAAGTAGTCCGAGGGATACGGCAACAGGCAGTCATGCTCGGACGCCAGCGGGTTGCAGCCCTCCGGCACCTGCAGCGGCGGCAGCTCCGAGCCCGAGTCCGGGGCCCCCGCGTCCGGTGTCCCCGAGTCGGGCTGCGCCCCGGCGTCCGGCGTCGGCTGGTCATCGTCCGAGTCCGAGCACCCGCTCAACGCCAACAACGACGCCGCCAACACCCAGCCGCCGTGCTTCCTCATCCGCTTCCACATGGCTTGGACGCTCCTCGCGCGAACACAAATGTCTGTGTCACACGAGTGTCACCGGACACGCCGCGAGCGCAAAGCCTCATCTCACGACACACCGCGCCACGCACCACCATGCAGCGTCAGCCCTCACCTGGGGCTGACGCTGAGCTTCCACGGATGTATCAGATTCCGCAGATATCCTCGGCGAGCGAGATGCACGCGGCGATGAACTGCGCCGTCGTGCAGCCGCCGTTCTGGGTGCAGACGATGTCGCCGGTGCCCGGCTCGCTGCACCACTGCAACGTCACCCAACACGCGGCCTGGGTGACGGTGCGCTCACCTTCGATGGCCTGGGCGCTCACGTTGCTCTCGCCCGAGGCGTCCCGCACGATCACGGACCTCCCATCGTTCAGCGTGGCCTCGTACCGGGGCCCCTTGTCGTCGACTGTCGCCTCCGGCGTGGTGCCCTCGCCACAACCGGCGAGCACGCCCATGGAAACAGCCGCGACCATCACGAATGACAGTGCCTTCATGCGCTTCTCCTGGTGATGGAGCCCACCGACCCGAGCTCCGTGGGGGGATATGCAATGATTGTCGAGCCTTCTCCATCGTTGATAGCCACTAGCTGAAATGTTTTCAGCCTCGTCTCGGGTCTGGGATTACAGCCACTCGCAATCACTGCGCATGGATTGAGCCTCGCGCGTGCCTCCATGAAACCTTCCGAAGAACCCGGACCCAACCCGCTCCATGTGCTCACGTGGGAGCGTTCGCTGGTGGACGGCGGCGGCCGGGTGCGTGCGGGTGCGCGCCAGGGCCCGCGGCTTCGGGGTAGGTTGCGGCCACCATGCCGTCCGTGAAGCAACTGCGCCCGTTCGCCCTGGCAACCCTGGAAGCCTTCCTCGACGCCTCCGGGCCCGTGGTCCTCGTCCAACAGCCGCCCGAGCCCGTCTTCCAACAGGTGGCGATGCGGCTGGGCGAGGCGCGCACGGTGGGCATGGCGCACCGCACCCGGCTGGTGGACCGGCTCTTCGTCATGCTGCGCGGCTTCGACGCGCTGGAGGTCCACTTCCTGCGTCCGGCCGCGGACGGGCAGGAGCTCACCGTGGGACGGATGGAGGGCTGCACGCTCATCGTCCCGGACCCGTCCGTGTCCAAGCACCACGCCACGCTCAAGTGGCACGCCTCGGCGGGGGACTGCTCGGTCCGGGACGTGGGCTCGATGAACGGGACGTGGGTCAACACCGCCGCGCTGACGCCCGAGCAGGACGTGCTGCTCACGGATGGCGACGCGCTGGGTTTCGGCGATGCCCAGTTCCTCTACCTGCGCACCGAGACGCTGCACGCGCACCTGCGCATGGCCAGCCCCAGCGCCCGGGGCTGACGCCCACACGCCCTGGGGAATGTCCCGGGCCGCGCGGACGTAGGGAGGACGCCCTGGCGCCCGGGCGAGCCTCGGTGACAGGGGAATCACCTACATTCAGCCACTTCGTGCGGCGGGGCATGCGGCCCGGCGCTATGACTGCGGTTCTCGTGCGCTTGGGAGCGTGTTGATGGTCAGGCCGTTGCTTCTCCTCCTGGTCTACGTGGTCGCCTGGACCGTCCTGAAGTCGTTCTGGCCCGCGATGGCGCGAGGGTGGCGCCGGTGGGTGCTGCTCGGCGGCTCGGCGCTGTCCCTGGCCGTCTGGCTGGTGCCCGCCATCGCCGGACGCACCGCCGAGGTCCCCGCCCTGCTGCGCATCCTCGCCACGGGCTGGTCCATCTCCGCCATCATCATCTTCCTCGTCGGTGGCCCCCTGGCCCTGCTGCGCCGGTGGATGGACCGCCGCGCCCGGGCGAAGGCCTCCCCTGACGTCATGACGACCCAGGCCCCGGTCCCCGAGGCCCCCGAGTCCGTCCCCAGCGGAACACCCGCCACCCACTCCACGCAGGCCAGCGCCCTGGAGTCGCTGACGTCCGCGCGGATGAGCCGGCGCAACCTCCTGACGAACGCGGGGCGCGCGGTGCCGCTGCTCGCGGTGGGGACGAGCACGGCGGGCCTGGCCAGCGGCTCCATGGGCTTCAAGGTGGAGTCGGTGGAGGTGCGCCTGCCGGGCCTGCCCGCCGCGCTGGATGGGTTCCGCATCGGCCAGATTACCGACGTGCATGTGGGCACCTTCATCGACACCCAGTACCTGCGCGACACGGTGGCCGCGATGAACGAGGCCAAGGTGGACCTCCAGGTGATGACGGGGGACCTCATCGATGACCTGGACCAGCTCGACGCCACCATGGCCGCGCTGGAGGAGTGCCGCGCGCCGCACGGCATGCTCGCGGTGCTCGGCAATCACGAGCACTGGCGCGGGCTGGACGAGGTCGTCGGGGCCTACGCGAAGTCCCAGTCACGCGGCGGCCCGGTGCGCCTGCTCGTGGACGAGTCCCACACCTTCGAGCACGGCGGTCAGCGCGTGCGCGTGGTGGGCGTGGACTACCCCATGTCCGGCCGCAGCCACCGCGTGAAGGCCGCGCGCATGAAGCAGTCCGCCGAGCAGGCCTTCCAGGGCGTCTCTCCCGACGAGGTGGTGCTGTGCCTCACGCACCACCCGGACTTCTTCGACCACGCCGCCGAGCGCGGGGCGCGGCTGACGCTGGCGGGCCACACCCACGGTGGCCAGGTGGCCTTCTTCGGGATGCCGTTCTTCTTCTTCGCCTTCCAGTACATGCTCGGCCGCTACCGCCGGGGCGACCACCAGCTCTACGTGTCCGGCGGCACCGGACACTGGCTGCCCTTCCGCCTGGGCGTCCCGCCCGAGGTGACGGTGCTCACGCTCCGCTCGGCGTGAGCCTGCGTGCGGGCTGTCGGCCCTTCGGGGCTCGCGGCACCGGCTACGCGCGGCCCTGACCAGGGCGGTCCCGGTGCTCACACTCCGCGCTGCATGCGAATGGGCGCGGGCTGCCGGCCCTTCGTGGCTGGCGGCACCCATGATGGACGGCCCTTCTGGCTGGACAGCTCGCCAGGCGTGACGGTGCTCACGCTCCGCTCGGCGTGGGCGCGGACTGCTGGCCGTAGGTCTTGAACTTCTCCAGCACGCGCGCCATCTCCGCGTCGTCGAGCAGCACGGGCTCGCCCACCTGGAGCGCTCGCCAGTACATGGCCGCGAGCGTCTCCACCTCCACCGCCAGCTTGAAGGCCGAGGGCAGGTCCCGCCCCAGCGCCAGCATGCCGTGGTTCGCCATCAGGCACGCCTTGCGGCCCTCCAGCGCGTCCAGGACGTTTCGCGCCAGCTCCGCGGTGCCGAAGGTGGCGTACGGCGCGCACCGCACGTCGACGCCGCCCGCCGCGCAGACCATGTAGTGGAAGGCCGGGATGCCCCGGCGCAGACACGCCAACGTGGTGCTGAACATGGAGTGCGCGTGCAGCACCGCGCCCACCTCCGGACGGGCCTCCAGGATGTCCCGGTGGAGCTGCCACTCGGACGACGGACGCCGGGGGCCCTCGTGGCTTCCATCCATGCGCATGAGGACCATGTCCTCGGGCACCAGCACTTCGTAGTCCATGCCGGTGGGCGTCAGCAGGAAGCCCCCGTCCACGCGCACGCTCAAGTTGCCGCTCGTGCCCTGGTTGAGCCCCGCCGCGTTCATCTTGCGACAGGTGGCGATCATCGCCTCTCGCACGACGCGCTCGTCCTTCACGGGCCCACCTCCGCGCGCTCCGGGAACAGCGAGCGCAGGCCCGCCTCACTCGCCGGACACACGCCCCGCTCGGTGATGAGCGCTGTCACCAATCGCGCGGGCGTCACGTCGAAGGCGTAGTTGGCGGAGGGGCTGCCCTCCGGTGTCACCCGCACCGTGGCCACCTCCCCCGAGGCGAGCCGGCCCGTGACGTCGCTCAATTCGGAGCCATCGCGCTGCTCGATGGGAATCTCCCGCACGCCGTCGCGCAGACTCCAGTCGATGGTGGGCGAGGGCAGGGCCACATAGAAAGGCACGCCGTTGTCCTTCGCCGCGAGCGCCTTGAGGTAGGTGCCAATCTTGTTCGCCACATCACCGTGGGCCGTGGTGCGGTCCGTGCCGACGATGCACAGGTCCACCTGCCCGTGCTGCATGAGGTGGCCGCCCACGTTGTCGGCGATGACGGTGTGCGGGACACCATGCTGCCCCAGCTCCCACGCCGTCAGCTGCGAGCCCTGGTTGCGCGGGCGCGTCTCGTCCACCCAGACATGCACGGGCAGGCCCGCGTCGTGCGCCAGGTAGATGGGCGAGAGCGCCGTGCCGAAGTCCACCGTCGCGAGCCACCCCGCGTTGCAGTGGGTGAGCACCTCCAGCCGGCCCTTCCTCCCCTTCTTCTCCCACGCGGCCTCCAGGAGCCTCAGGCCGTGCTCGCCCAGCGCCCGGTTGATGGCCACGTCCTCGTCGCACAGCTCGGCCGCGCGCCGCTTCGCCGCCTCCACGCGCTCGGCGGGCGGCAGCGGGGTCAGCACACGGCGCATCTCCTCCAGCGCCCAGTGCAGGTTCACGGCGGTGGGCCGCGTCTCACCCAGCACCGCGAGGGCCCGCGTCAGCGCCGCGTCGGAGGCATCCGCGCGCAAGGCCAGCCAGACCCCGTAGGCGGCCGTCGCGCCGATGAGCGGAGCGCCCCGCACCCGCATCGCGCGGATGGCGTGCGCGGCCTCGTCCAGCGTCTCCAGTCGCGCGGTGACGAAGGCGTGGGGCAGCCGCGTCTGGTCGATGATGCCCACCGCGCGGGCATCCGGCTCCAGCCAGACGGCGCGGGTGGGCTTGCCGTGGACCTTCATCGCCCGAGCACCCGTCCGGCCACCGACGACAGCTTCTCCACCATCGCCGCGTCGCGGGCGTCCGGCGCGGTGATGAGCGCGTGCTCCAGCGCGCGCTGACACCCCTGCCGACAGGGCCCCTCGTGTCCTCCGAGCAGCGGCACCACCTGCTTCACCAGCGAGCGCGCCTTGCCCGCGTTGCCCACGAGCACCGAGACGACCTGGTCCACCGTGACGGCGTCGTGCTCGGGGTGCCAGCAGTCGAAGTCCGTCACCATGGCCACCGTCGCGTAACAGAGCTCCGCCTCTCGGGCGAGCTTGGCCTCCGGCATGTTCGTCATGCCGATGACGTCACAGCCCCACGTCCGATACAGCCGGCTCTCCGCGAGCGAGGAGAACTGCGGCCCCTCCATCGCCAGATAGGTGCCGCCCCGGTGCGCGGCCACGCCCAGCGCTTCGCACGCGGCCACCACCGCCTCCCCCAAGCGCGAGCACGTGGGCTTCGCCATGGACACGTGCGCCACCAGCCCCGTGCCGAAGAAGCTCTTCTCCCGCGCGAAGGTGCGGTCCACGAACTGGTCCACCACCACGAAGGTGCCCGGCGGCAGGTCCTCGCGCAGGCTGCCCACCGCGGACAGCGACAAGAGGTCCGTCACCCCGCTGCGCTTGAGCGCGTCGATGTTCGCCCGGAAGTCGATGTCGCTCGGGGCGATGCGGTGCCCGCGGCCATGGCGGGGCAGGAACACCACTTGCGTGCCCTCGAGCGTGCCGAAGCACAGCTCGTCGGAGGGCTCGCCGAAGGGCGACGACACCTTCCTCCACGCGACGTCCTTCAGGCCATCCATCTGGTACAGGCCACTGCCACCGATGATGCCGATGACGGGCGCGGGGGCTCGGGACATGGGTCTTCTCCGGGGTCGAGGGACACCACCAGCGTACCAGCCTCCCCGCGGCCCACGTGGGTTGACAGCGTCACGCGCGACTCTATATTCAACCTCATGGTTGAACAAAACACGAGCCAGCTCGACCACACGTTCCATGCGCTGTCCGACCCGACACGTCGGGCGATGCTGCGCAACCTGTCGGTGCACGAGCGCAGCGTCGGAGAGCTGGCGGCGCCCTTCCAGATGTCCCTGGCCGCTGCGTCCAAGCACATCAAGGTGCTGGAGCGTGCGGGGCTGGTGCACCGCGAGGTGAAGGGCCGCACGCACGTCTGCCGGCTCAACGCCCGGCCGCTGTCGGACGCGCAGGACTGGATTCGCTACTACGAGCGCTTCTGGAGCGAGCGGCTCGACATGCTGGAGAGCCTGCTGCGCGGCGAGGCTCCCACGCCCCCTTCCCCCAAGAAAGGACGCACCCGGTGAATGCCTCGAAGACGGTCCAGGTCCAGCTCACCCGCTTCTTCCCCGCCAGCGCCGAGCGCGTCTTCGACGCGTGGCTGAGCCCCGAGACGCTCGGCCGGTGGATGTGGGGCCCGGGTGTGCGCGACGAGGAGGTGGTGCACCTGCGGCTCGACGCGCGCGTGGGCGGCGGCTTCTCCTTCCTCGTGCGCAGGCAGGGTCAGGACATCGACCACATCGGGACCTATCTGGAGATAGCCCGTCCCCAGCGACTGGTCTTCACGTGGGCCATCCGCGAGGAGCCGATGAGCGAGGAGAACATCAGCCGCGTCACCCTGGACTTCCGGCCGAGGGACGCGGGCTGTGAGCTGACGTTGACGCACGTCATGTCGGACACGTGGGCGGAGTATGCGGACCGCACGCAGGCGGGCTGGGCCACCATGCTCACCACCCTGGCGCGCGAGCTGGCCGTGGAGACCCCGCGCCATGGCTGAACACGGCGTCGTCACCGAGCCCCAGACGGTGCGCCTGGAGCGCGTGCTGCCGGGGCCGCTGGAGCGCGTGTGGGCGTTCCTCACGGACCCGGAGCTGCGCGGGAAGTGGCTCGCCGCCGGGGACATGGAGCTGCGCGAAGGTGGAAGCATCGAGCTGCGCTTCCAGCACGCCCACCTCTCCCACGAGCCGGTGCCCCAGCGCTATCAGGTGATGCGCGATGGCCATCGCCACACGGGGCGCGTGCTCCGCTGCGAGCCGCCACACGTGCTGAGCTACACCTGGGCCGAGCAGACGGGCGCCCCCTCCGAGGTCACCTTCGAGCTGAGCGCTCGGGGCTCGGACGTGCTGCTCGTCGTCACGCACCGGCGCCTCGTCACGCGCGAGGACCGCGTCAGCGTCGCGAGCGGCTGGGACACCCACCTGGGCATCCTCGAGGACCAGCTGCGCGGACAGACGCCTCGCGGCTTCTGGTCCACCCACGCACGCCTGGAGGCCGAGTACGAGGAGCGCTTCCCTCGGGATTGAAGTCCTCGGCGCGTGACGGGCCCTCGCCTTGTTGCCCGCCGCGACTTGGGACCTCGAGGCGCACCTTCCTGGGGAGACTCATTCTCCCTGGGAGGTCGCCATGAAGGTCGGAGAAGCCATGACCGCCAATCCCGTCACCTGTCTGCCCGACACGGGCATCGAACAGGCGGCGCGATGGATGGTCGAGTGTGACTGCGGGGCCCTGCCCGTCATCGACGCCGACAACCGGCCGCTGGGCATCATCACGGACCGGGACATCACCTGCCGCATCATCGCCAAGGGGAAGGACCCCTACATGCTGGACGTGACGGCGGCGATGAGCGCGCCCGCGGCCACCGTGTACCGCGACACCCCCTTGGAGGACTGCCTGGCGTTGATGGAGCAGAACCAGGTGCGGCGAATGGTGGTGCTCGACGACGACAACACCGTCTGCGGCATGGTGGCGCAGGCGGACCTGGTGAAGCGTCTGGGCGCGGAGGAGACCGCCGAGCTGATGCGCGAGGTCTCCATCGACACGCAGTCCGCGTCGCAGGTGCACTGACGACGGCGTGCGCTGGAGCCTCAGTCGCCGCCGAGCGCGAACGCGGCCATGCGTTGCACGCGGTCCGGCCCCGAGCGCTCCAGCACGTCGTTGTGCCCCGCGTCCGGCACCGTCACCACCGTGGCGCGAGGGAAGCGGGTGCCCAGCTGGCGCCCCATCTCCACCGGGATGAGGGTGTCCTGCTCACCGTGGATGATGAGCACCGGCAGGTCGAGCCCCCGCGCCTTCGACAGGGTGTCGAAGCGGTCCCTCACGAGCAGCGAGGTGGGGAGGAAGGGCAGCATCGTCGCCGCCATGTCGGGGATGGAGGTGTAGGGCGCCACCAGCATGATGCGCGCGCCATGGCCCCGGCGCGCCATCTCCACCGCGACGCCCGTGCCCAGGCTGCGGCCGCTGAGCACCGTGCGCTCCGGCGGGACCCCCTGGGTGCGCAGCAGCGCGAGCGCGGCCTCCGCCGCCGCGTAGATGCCCTGCTCGGAGGGTGCTCCGGGGGAGGCGCCGTAGCCCGGGTACTCGACGGCCAGGAAGCCCAGGCCGTTCGCCTGGAGGAACAGGCCCAGGTCGAGCTGGTCGAGGAGCTGCTCCCCGTTGCCGTGGAAGTGCACCACGGTCGGCGCGCCCTCGGGCCCTGGCAACTGGAGCAGGTCCACGTAGGCCCCTGCGCCCAACGGCAGACGGCTGAAGCCGTGCGCCGCGGGGAGCAGGGTGGCGGCCTTCGGCGCGGGGAAGAGCAGCGAGCGCTGGAAGACGAAGGCCGCGACGCACAGCGCGACGTAGAGGACCGCGAAGACGGAGAGGAGGAGGGTGAGCATGCGGCGGAGGCGGACCATGGCCCCGCCCAGTCTGCCCGATTCCGGACCGCGCTATGTGAACAGGCCCAGCGCGGTGCCGGGTGTGTACCCCGGGAACACCCGGGTCAGGTCCACGCCGGGGCGGCAGGCGCGCAGGGCCTCCGACAGCGGGGCGCGCACGTCGGTCCACGCGGGCACGTCCCGGCCATCCTGGAGCCGGTCCGCGGTCAGGGGCTCGAAGCGCCCGTACACCCGACCTCCGCGCACACCGCCGCCGAGCACGAGCATCGCGCTCCCGACGCCGTGGTCCGTGCCTCGACTGCCGTTCTCCCGCACGGTGCGGCCGAACTCCGTCAGGACCACCACCGTCACGTGCTCGAGCCGTGGGCCCAGGTCGCGCGCGAAGGCGGACAGCGCGCCGGACAGCTCCGCGCAGCGATTGGCGAAGGTGCCCGTGGCCGCGCCCTGCGCCGCGTGGGTGTCCCAGCCGCCCATCTCCGTGGCGGCGACCTCCAGGCCCACGTCGCCCTTGATGAGCCGGGCGATGTCCGCCAGTCGCTGGCCCAGGGGCGCGCGTGGGTACTCGGCGCCGGAGGTGGGCGGCAGCCGGGCGAGCTGCTCTTCGTCCAGGTGCGAGAGGGCCTCGAAGGCGCCCTGCCCCGTGGTCCGCAGCGCGTCGTCCACGGCGCCGGCATAGAGCGCCTCGAAGCCGCGAGTGGCCCGTGCTCCTCGGTTGCCCACGCGCAGCCGGAACTCCTCCAGTCGCCCCATGGCCAGCGCGCCCGCGTCACCAAAGAGTGCTCGGGGCAGCGTGGACTGCAGCGCCACGGCGCGCAGCGGCGCGGAGGGGACCTGCGCCTCGGAGCCCAGCGCGCGGTTGAGCCAACCATCCGGCGTCGACTTGCGGCCCGGCGTTCCGGACTCCACGAAGTCCTGGGCATCGAAGTGCGAGCGGACCGGGGTGGGCAGTCCCACGCCGTGCAGCACCGCGAGCTGTCCTTCCTTCCACAGCGGGAGCAGGGGCTCCAAACGTGGGTGCAGGCCGAAGGGTGAGGACAGGGGCAGCGCGGCGCCCTCGCCCGTGGACTTCAGCGCGAGCGAGGGGCGCGCGCGGTGGTAGGCCGCGTCCTCGACAGGCGGGACGAGCGAGAGTCCGTCCACTCCGCCCCGGAGGAACACCGTCACCAACGTGCGCCGTGAAGGAGGTGTGCCCGCCTGGACGCCACGCAGGAGACCTGGCGTGAACAGGAGCCCCACTCCGGACAGACCCAGCGCATGCAGCAGACGGCGTCGAGAGAGGGACTGGGGCATGCGGCTGGGACTCCAGGGTGGTCGGCCCCGCGAGGCGGCGAGGTCCGCCCATTCAACACCCGTTCGGTCCGGAGGTTACGAGCGCACCTCCGCCCCCATGACGGCACATCGTTCAGGTGGAGCCGCCTCGAGCCTCCGTCAGGGCTGCTTCTTCTCGCGCAGTTGGCGGAGCACCTCGCGCGCGGTGGCGGCGGACGACGCCGGGTTCTGCCCGGTGACGAGCCGGCCGTCGGCCACGACGAAGCTCTCCCACAGCGGGCCCGACTCGTAGCGGGCTCCCAGCTCCTTCAGCCGCGTCTCCAGCGCGAACGGGACGATGGCGTCGAACTTCGCCGCCTTCTCCTCCGCGTTGCTGAAGCCCGCCACGCGCTTGCCCTTCACCAGCGGCTGCCCGTCCGGCCCCTTCACCCCCACCAGCGCCGCGGGCCCGTGGCAGACCGCCGCCACCACCGCGCCCCGCGCGTACCCGGCGGACAACAGCTTGTGCGTGGGCGCGTGCTTCGACAGGTCCCACATCACGCCGTGCCCGCCCACGACGAAGTACGCGTCGTACGAGTCCTTCACCTTCGCGAGCTTGAGCGTGTTCGCCAGCTTCTTCTTCGCCTGCGCGTCCGACAGGAACGCCTTCGTGGACTCGGTCTGCTCCTTCTCGCTGCGAGGGTCCACCGGCGCGGCGCCACCCTCCGGGGACGCGATGTCCACCTGCGCCCCCGCGTCGACGAGCGCCTCGTAGGGCGCGGCCAGCTCCTCCAGCCAGAAGCCGGTCTTCTCTCCCGTGTCCCCGAACTGCGAGTGGCTGGTGACAATCAGCAAAATCTTCACGGCGGTCAGCATCTCTTCCATGACACGGCTCCCTCGCGGGCCCACGAGGAGGGGCCCCACGGCGAAAGGGATACGCCTGGAGGTCCGCCCAGAAAACCGAGGGCTTCTTCACATAAGCTCAAGCAATGCTTGGCAATCGTGAAGCCCTCTGGACGCTGTGGGAAGTCAGCCGCGCGGGGACCCACGCCGCCGCCGCGGCGCGACTGGGCATCACCGCGTCCGCCGTGGGGCAGCAGCTCAAGGCGCTCGAGCGACACACGGGGGTCGCGCTGTTCGAGCGCGTGGGGCGCAGGGCCCGGCTCACCCCCGCCGGAGCGGCGCTCGTCGCTCGACTGGGAGAGCACCTGCCCGCGCTGGACGCCGCCGTGGAGGAGGCCTCCGAGACCCACCGCGTGGTGCGCGGCGAGGTGGCGCTGGGCGGCCCCTGGCCCTTCTTCCGCTACTGGCTGCGCCCGCGGCTGCCGTCCCTCCTGGCGGCGCATCCCGAGCTGCGACTGGACGTCCGCTTCGATGTCCCCAGCCGCGTCGCGCGCAGGCTCCTCGACGGCGAGCTGGACCTGGGCATCGTCGGCTTGCTGCCCGAGGCCCCGGGCCTGGAGCTGCACCCGGTGGCCCAGGAGCAGTTCGTCGCCGTGGCCTCCCCCGGCTACCTGAAGCGCTGGGGGACACCGAGGAGCGCCCGCGACTTCGCCGCGCATCGCTTCGTCGCCTTCGACTCGGACCTGGCCATGCTCCTGCCCTGGTGGCGCGCGGCCTTCGGCGCGAAGGAGCCGCTGCCGACGCAGGTGGTCTGCCGCATCGCCAACCTCGACGAGATGCTCGCGCTGGCGGAGGCGGGCGTGGGGTTGGCGGTGCTGCCCGATTACCTGGTCCAGCCGGCACTGCGCGAGGGCCGAGTCGCAGCGCTCGAGGCACCGCGACGCGCAGCGCGTCGTCCCTCGGGGACCCTCTGGGTGGCCTGGCGCAAGGCCGCCGCGCCCACCGCGCGATTCCTCGCGGTCCGCGACTGGCTCTTGACGAAGGACAGACGTGGCCAGCGTGCATGAAGGGTTCTGTCACGGCCCGCTGGAGCGTCGAATCTCCGACGGGGCGCGGAGCGGCCGTGTCTGGAAAGGAATCACGGATACCCGCCTCGTACGCCAGGACCGGTAGGCGGTGCCCAAGGCCTTGCCTATCCATCCCCCCTCAAAATTCTTCGAGGGGGAGCGCCCATGCGGTTGTCGTCGAACCAGGACCCCGAAACGCAGGCCGTCGTTCGCGCCGCAGTCTTGAAGATGAGGACCGTCGCGGATTGTGTCGTCACCCCTCGCACCGCCAGCTCGGGGACGGCCCAGGAGGGGTTCCGGGTCCACGTGGCCACCCGAGGCCCCCTGACCGAGCAAGCCATCCTCGAGCACCTGCGCGCCCACTGTCCTCGACAGCTCGGGCCCCTGGACATCGTCCTCGTCCATGCCCTGCCGCCCTCGCGACGTCCAGGTGACCTGGAGGACCTGGGCCTCGCGGTGCTCGACGAGACACTCGTCACGCACTGCCAACGCGTCGTCGACGCCCTGCTGGGCTCCGGACACTTCCAGGTGTCCGTCGGCGACGCGGACTCCACGCCCGGAGCCTTGAGGCTCCGACGCGCGCCGGACTCCTCCCCCATGGTTGACCGGAGCAACCTTCCGGCCATCGCGACGAGCACTGCCGGACACTCGGTCCGGGAAGCGCTCGCCGACGGTGGCCCGGCCCTTTCTGGCGCGGAGCGGACGTTGACCGAGGTCCTGCTCGCGGCGGTGGCGCGGACGCCGGAGCAGAGAATCGTCCACGTCGAGGCGGAGGGCGTGGAGCGGACCGACACCTACCGCGAGCTGCTGTCGAGGGCCCTGCGAGTCGCCGGAGGGCTGAGGAGTGAGGGGCTCACGGCGGGTCAGCGGGTGATGTTCCAGTTGCCGGGGACGCGCGACTTCATCACCGCGTTCTGGGGCTGCATCCTCGCGGGCCTGGTGCCCGCGCCCATCGCGACTCCCGCCGAGTACGCCGAGGGGATTCCCGGGGTGAGCAAGCTGCTGGCGGCCTGGAAGGCGCTGCGCGAGCCCCTCGTCCTCATCGACGCCTCGCAACAGGCCTCACTCCAGGCGTTCGCCACGAGCCACGGCCACACGGTGAGGACGGCCACCGTCGAGGAGCTCGCCCGCCATGAGCCGGCGAAGCCGCACCTGGACGCGACGCCCGACGACATCACGCTGCTCCTGTTCACCTCCGGCAGCACGGGCACGCCCAAGACAGTGCCCCTGAGCCACAAGGCCATCCTCACCGAGGCCCGTGGCACCGCGCGGGTGATGAACACGGGCCCCCAGGACGTGTCCTTCCACTGGATGCCGCTGGAGCACGGCGGCAGCCTGGCGATGGTCCACACCCGGGACATCCTCTCCTCCTGCGCCGAGGTGCATGTCCCCACGCAGCTCATCCTCGGCGAGCCCCTGCGCTGGCTCGATTGGATGGAGCGCCACGGCGCCACGCTGAGCTGGGCGCCCCACTTCGCCTTCGGGTTGATTGTCGGTGAGCTGGGTCGCAAGCCGTCGGCGCGGCGGTGGGACCTCTCCCGGGTCCGCATCCTGGTCAACGGGGGCGAGGCCATCGTCTCCAGGACGGCGCGGGAGTTCCTGCGGGCCCTTTCGTCCCACGGCCTGCGCGACTCCGCCATATGGCCGGCATGGGGGATGTCGGAGACTTCGTCGGGCGTCACCTACCACTCCGACTTCAACCTCTCCACGTCGTCGGATGAGGACGCCGTCGTGGCGCTCGGTCCGCCCATCCCGGGCGTGCGATTGCGCATCGTGGACGACGAGGACCACGTGCTCCCCGAGGGAGAGATTGGCGCCCTGCAGATTCAAGGGCCGTCGGTGCTGCGAGGCTATGTCGACAACGACGCCGTCAACCGCGAGTCCTTCACGCAGGACGGTTGGTTCCGCACCGGGGACCGCGCCTTCCTGCGCGACGGGCGCCTGACGCTGACCGGCCGCTCGCGCGACACCATCATCATCAACGGCGCCAACCACTTCGGCCACGAGATTGAAGCCACCGTGGAGGAGCTGCCGTTCATCGACCGCTCGTTCACCGCCGCGTGTGCGCTCCGCTTGAGTGGAGCGTCGACGGACCAGCTCGCGCTCTTCTTCCACCTGCTGCCGGGCACGAACGAGCAGGAGGCCCTGCGCAGCATCCGCGCCGCGGTGGCCAGGAACCATGGCGTCCAGCCCCACCACCTCGTCCCCGTCGAGCGCGCGGACATCCCCAAGACGGACCTGGGCAAGATTCAGCGCACGCAGCTCGCCAGTCGCTACGCGGCGAAGCTGGAGGCGGCGAAGCCTCGCGCGGACACGCACGAGCGGCTGCCCGCGTGGTTCTACCGGACCACCTGGCCCGCGGCGCCGCTGGACACCGACGTGCATGGCGCGGAGCGGACCTCCGTGGCGCTCCTCATCGAGGATGACGCGCGACTGGGTGAGGCCCTCCGCCAGGAGCTGGAGCGTCGCGACCAGCCGCATGTCACCCTCATCCCGGCCTCGACGCCCGGGCTCATCCAAGAGGGACCGCGCCGTTATCGCCTGGATGTGGAGAACCCGATCCACCACCTCCAGCTCTTCAAGCAGCTGCGCGAGGAGGGGCTGCTGCCCCGACACATCCTCCACCTCTCCGCGCCCTCCGCGATGGGCGTCCCCGAGTCCTTCGAGGCGCAGCGTGAGGCCTGCCTGCGGGCGTGTGGCTGGCTCGTCCCGCTGCTCGGAGCCCTCGATGCGCAGCGGCCCGAGCAGGTGCTGTTGAAGGTCATCGCCAGCCACAGCCTGCGCGTCGGTGAGGACGACCAGGTCGCCGTGCATCACGCGCCCCTGCGCGGCCTGCTGGCGACCGCGCAGCTCGAGCTGCCCTGGCTTCGCACGAGCCACGTGGACCTGCCCGCTGGAGATTCGGAGGGCAACGCGCGCCGCATCCTGGCCGAGGTCGATGCGCTCAGCGTCGAGCCCCTCGTCGCCTGGAGGGCGGAGGGTCGCCACGTGGCGAGGATGGTGCCCACGCACGCGGAGGGCTCGCTCATCGACGTGCCCGGCTTCGAGCCGAACAGCCTGTTCGTCATCACCGGGGGGCTGGGTCACGTGGGTCGGGTCCTCACCGAGTGGCTCGTCACCCGGTACCAGGCCCGGGTGCTGCTGCTCGGCCGTACGCCCGAGGCGGGCCTGCCCGAGGTGTCACGCGCGGCCCTGGCGGCGCTGCGGAGTCGAGGCGAGGTGCTGTATCGCGCCGTCGACGTCGGAGACGCGGACGCCGTGCGCGCCGCCATCGAGCAGGCGGAGGCGCACTGGTCGCGGCCGGTCGACAGGATGCTGCACCTGGCGGGGCACTACGCGGAGAAGACCCTGCTCCAGCTCGCGCCCGGAGACCTGGCCGCCGCGCTGGACCCGAAGCTCGCGGGTGCATGGAGTCTGTGGCGCGTCGCGAAGCAACGCCCCGGCTGTCGCCTCATCCTGTTCTCCTCGGTCGTCGGCGCCGTGGGCGGGGCGCTCCAGGGCGCGCATGCCGCCGGCAACGCCACGCTCGAGGCCTTCGCCGAGCAGTGTCACGCACAGAGCCGCGGGGCGGCGGACGCGCCTGTCTGCCAGAGCATCGGCTGGAGCTACTGGCGCGACGAGCGCACCGCGGACCTGGAGGTGACGGGGCAGGCCGCGGCGCGGGGCCACGCCATCATGGAGCCCGCGCAGGCGTTGGAGTCGCTGGCCATCGCCGCCGCCGCGCCGCACACCGTCAGCTGGGTCGGGTTCCTTTCGGGAGGACATCACTTCCGCGCGAGGTTGGACGGCCGTCCGCGCGCGCTGCGCCGCATCGTCGCTCGGGGCGCCTCGCGCCATGTCGAACTGGCGAAGATCTCCCTCGCGCCGATTCGCATCGTGGACGCGGCGGGGGTTCCGGTCTCCATCTCTGCGGCCGAGGCCACCGAGGCCATCCAGCCGGTGGTGGAAGCGACGGACTCGACGCGGAAGATTCGCCGCCTCTTCGCCGACGCGCTCGGACAGCCCGACGTCGGCGTCGACGACGACTTCTTCGATGTGGGCGGCAACTCCATCCAACTGGCGCAACTGCACCGGGCACTGGAGACGGCCTTCGAGCGCGAGGTCCGCTGGGCGGAGGTGCTGCGCTGCCGCACGGTCAACGCGCTGGCGGCGCTGCTCGCGGGGGACTCGACGTCCGAGACGCAGTTCGTGAGCTTCCGGGGGCTGCGCTACGCCTACCGCGTGGTGCCGGGTCCCGAGAAGCCGCTCATCGAGTCGCCGCTGCTCATCATCAGCGGCGCCTTCCAGGACATGTATGCGCTGCCGAAGCTCGAGCACCTGTTGCATCCGCTCGGCACGCTCATCATGGCGGACCTGCCCGGCACGGGCGTGGCGGACGACCTGGCGCCGGAGTTCGGCTTCGACTTCCTCGCGGATTGTCTGGAGCACCTGCGCGCGCACCTGGGCCATCCGCGCATCAACGTCATCGGCATCTCCTACGGCGGTTCGACGGCCTACGAGTTCGCGCACCGCTATCCGGACAGCATCGACCGCCTCATCCTGGTGGGGGCGGCGACGGAGCTTCCCGACCAGTCCGCCGTGCGCATCGACATCCGCGCCGAGCAGATCCTGGAGGGAGAGCTCGACACGTTCGTGCAGGGCCTGGTGGAGGCGACCATGAACCAGGATCCGCGCAACCACGTGCGGGAAGCGGAGGCCACGCGGGTGCTGGTGGAGAAGGCCTTCCATGCCGTCACGCCGCGCGAGGCGCTGCGCTACGCCGACGTGCAGAACCGGTTGATCGCCGAGGCCCGGGACCCGAGCCTGCGCATCCTGAAGCGCCCCGTCCTCGCCTTCACCGGCGAGTTCGACCCGCTCACTCCGCCAGCCCATGTGCGCAACCTGGCCGCGACGATTCCCGGCGCGCTGTTCACCACCATCCGGGAAGCCGACCACCTGGTCCTGATGGAGCGTCCCGAGGAGATGGCCGACCTCATCCGCCGCTTCCTCCAGAACCACGACCTCCACGGGCTCGACTACCTCTCCGGCGTCGAGTGCCCCACGAGCAACCCTCCGCCCCGGAATGAACTCGTGGGTGGCGCCTCGCCCTTCAAGCCCCAGAGGGAGGGGTTCCAGCAAGGCGCGTCCGCGGAGTGACGGCCGGACCGCTCGAGGCGCGGCGCCGGCACAAGCCCACTTTCCCGGTGTGCCCGCATCAGCGGGCATGTGCGCCTGTGTGACTGGTGGGACCACGGCCTCGATGTGTCTGCAGCCGGTCATCGACCACGAAGGCCATGAACCTTCGAGGTTGAATGAGTGATGATGCATCTCTGAGGACGTCAGTGGCAACTGGTATGCCCCGGTTCGCTCGCCGCTTCGCTGGCGGTCGAATCCGGGGGTCACATGAGAGCTTCAAGCGTTGTCGCGCTGTTGCTGCTTGCGAGTGGGTGTGCATCGACTCGCATTGTCCATCTCGACACGGGGCGCGGAGGGCTTATCTCCTACACGCCCGTCCAGTCCGCGCCTGTCGAGATGGACGAGGACGCTTTCAAGCACGCGGTCACCCAGCTCGTGCTCGACATGAAGCTGGATGTCGCGTTCCGCGAGATGGAGCAAGGAGACCCACGCGCACTGCTCGCTTCGTCTGGAGGGCTCGTCGATGGTGTCCACGGGCAGCAGTCCCAGTCCGCGTACGAGCGCATCTGTCAGCGCCAGGAAGAGCCTCTCACCTGCATGGGCATGCTTGCCGGTGGGTTGACGCTCGGGCCCATGGAGCGGCGGATGATGGCGCTCTACTTCGCCCTCGACACGGTCTGGGACGGCGTCGAGGAAGCGATTCGGGACATGGTGAACGCCGCGGCCTTGCGCGCCATGGTGACGACGATGATTGGGACGGCGCTCGTGATGCTCGTCGCGCCGGAGCCCATCACGAAGCTGGTGGCCGTCGCCCTCACCGCATCCCTGATTGCCTACCTGGGAACGGGGCCTGTCTGGAACCTCGGGCAGGGCTTCCTGCACCTCATGGACGAGTCCCGCGACGCGATGAGCGTCGAGGAGCTGGCACGAGCCGGACATCGCTTCGGCAAGGTGCTGGGCGACAACGGGGCTCGGGTCCTGGTGGTGGTTGCCCTCTCCGCGCTCGGAGGAAGGAGCGCGATGGCGGCCCAGGGCCCGAGGCTGCCGGGCTTCGCGCAGGCCGCGAGCCGCGCCCCACTGGAAGGGGGCTTCCTGCTCGCTGGAGCGCTGGGCGGAGAGGTCCAGGCCATCTCCGTCTCCGCGGCCGGAGTCCTCAACGTGACGCTCGCGCCCACCGCGGTCGCCGCGACCGCGATGGGAGCTGGAGAGGGGACGGCCCCCATGGTGGGCGCTGTCGGGGGCATCCAGGGGGACGCCGAAGGCAACGTGCATCACATCTGCACGGACAAGAACACGGTCTCCGACGTGAACGGCGGCCCCTGGACTCCGGAGTTCGAACGCGTCTTCAAGCGTGCGGGGATGAAGCTGGATGACCCCGCGAACCTCGTGCGCATCAAAGGGCACCAGGGCCCTCACCCGCGCGAGTACCACGAGGCCGTCTTCGAGCGCATCGAGCGCATGACGCGACAGTGCCGGGGAACAGCGCGCTGTCGGGCGTTGCTGGTGGAAGAACTTGCCCAGATTGCTCGGGAACTCGTAAGGGAGGGCTCCGTGCTGCGCACCCTCATCACGAAGGGGTCCCAGGAATAGACATGGAACGACGCTTCTTCAGCATGAAGATGGATGTCTACCTGAAGGGCGGACGCTGGCGCTTGGACGACCTGGTCGATGCCCGGGGCCAGCCGCTCGAAGACCCTTGGATGTTCGGGCAGGGAAAGCCTGTCGGGCTTCAAGAGCGGCTGCGAGTCCCGGTCGAACAACCGGGAGAGCCTCTCGACATCGCATTCGCCGGTACGGGGTTGACCCCCATTGTCGCGGAGCGTGTCGCGACCATCTTCCGGGAACTGGCTTCGGATGACGTGCAGCTCTTCCCTGTCGATGTCGAGGGGCAATCCCAGCCCTACTTCATCTTGAACGTGACTCGGGAGATTCGAGGCATCGATGATGCCGCATGCCGAGAGGTACAGCGCATCACGGCGGATGAGCCACTGCACGCGGAGCTTGTCGGGCAGTACCGGTCCGTCATCGGACTGCGCATCGACAGGGCGAAGGTGGGTGAGGCGCGCGTGTTCCGGCTGTGGGGATGGCCAACGCCCATCATCGTCGACGAAGAGCTCAAGGAGGCACTGGAGGCCACTGGTGTCTTCGGTGCGAAGTTCGAAGAGGTTTGAGTCGTCCCACCTCGTGCACGAGCGGCCCCTACTGCCGCTGGAACTCCGGTGAGCCCAGCAGCAGGCCGGCGATGAGGGCCACGTCGACGGGCCCTCGCTCCGCCTCGGCGCTCGCCGATTCCTTCCGGCGGGAGAGCGCGTCGAGCACCGTCGCCTTCGTCGCCTCCGACGGCGGTGTGCCCAGGAGCGCGAGCCCGAGCGCCTCCAGCCACGCCTCCGCCGTGGGCGCGGCGGGCCACGCGACGGTCTCCATCACCACGCGCGCTCCAGGCATCCTGCCGGACACCAGGTCCAACCCGAAGTTCAGCCGCGCCACCAGCGAGCCGCTGTTCACCCACGGCGCCGCCACCTCGGGGAAGCCCGTGGGCGCAGGCGCCCGGTACAGGGGCTCCCCCATCTTCGCCACCGCCTGCACCAGCCGGGGCTGCACCTGCACCTCCGCCCCCGTCGCACGCAACGCGGACACCACGAACTCGAAGGGTGTCTTCACCTTCGCCCCACGCGCCTCGGGCGCCCAGAACTCCGGCGCGTCCAACAGCGCGCGATACACCGACGACAAATCCCCTTCCGTGTCGAGGAACACCTTCGCCAACCGGTCCACCAGCGCCGGCGGCGGCGAGTCCGACACGAAGCGCCGCGCCAGCTTCGTCGCCAGATGCCGCGCCGTGGACGGATGCCGCGCGAGCACGTCCAACACCCGCTCCCCATCCGCCTCCCCACCTCCCGCCGCGAACTCCTGCCCCAGCACACGCTTCGCCCCCGGGTCATGCGCCCGACGACGGAAGACGAACTGGGGCGCCTCGCGCGGCTTCTTCACGCTCCACCCCGTGAAGCACCGCGCCACCTCGCGCACGTCCGTCTGCGAGTAGCCGCCCTCCACGCCCAACGTGTGCAGCTCCAGCAGCTCCCGCGCGTAGTTCTCGTTGAGCCCCGGCCTGGGCTCGGCGTCCATCTCCACCTCGCCTTCGTCCTCCACGTCCCTCCGCGCGCGGCCCCGCTCCGGCATGCCGTCACGCGTGCTCCTCCAGTTGTCCAGATAGACGAGCATCGCCGGGTGGCGCGCCGTGGCGCCGAGCAACGTCCGGAAGCGCCCGAAGACATGCGGACGGATGGCGTCGCGCTCGTACGACGTCACCATCCACCGCACCACGCCCTTGTCCGCGGAGACGTTGAAGTGGTTGAACCAGAAGTCCACCAGCACCTCCTCGAGCGGATTCGGTCCCTCGACGGCGCGCAGCAGCTTCGCCGCGGAGAGCTCCTCACCGATTCGCGCCGGGCGCTCCAGCTCGCGGCCATCCAGGAGCGCCTGCTCCCGCTCCTTCCGGTTCGGGTACGCGTCGAGCAGTTGGGGCATCGACATCTCCAACGTGGGCAGGGCCTGGAGCTTCCCGGCCAGCGCCGGTGACATCGGCGCGTCCCGACGCACGAGCCGCGCCTCCACCCAACCGCGCACGCCCAGGCGACGCACCTCCGCCAGCTCCCGCGCCGACGGCCCGAAGGCCCATCGCTGCAGCAGGTGCACCTCCGCGCCCGGCCCGAAGTCCTCGACAGGCGCCTCACTCCGCGCCGGGTGTGAAGTGCTCGCACATGAGAGCAGCAAGGCCGACAGGAAACCGAGGGACACGAGGCGCATGGCTGCCTCCGAGAACCCACGAGCACGCGCGAGGTTACGACCCGCGCTCCGAGATGCCTGCTCGCCCACCCTGTCAAACATCCCTTGCCTCCTGAACACCTGCTGGCTCGCACCAACCGTTGCTTGTACCCGAGCCCCGCTGCTTTTCGTATGGAGGCCAACGATGAAGACCCCCGCGCCCCTGGGGTGGCTGCTCTCGCTGGTGATGCTCGGCGGGTGCTCCGCCCTCTTCGATTCCGGTGGTGATACCGGCAGCAACTCGGACCGGCTCACCGCGCCGTTCGCGCCGCACGTGGACCTGCTCGCGGACGTCAACCGCGACGGCGTGGTCGACGAGCGGGACGAAGCCGGCGAGGAGACCTGGAGCGCCGAGCGTGGCGCCATCTTCCTGGCCAACATCGACGACGACCAGAAGGCCTGTCCCTTCAGTCCGTCCTTCACCCAGCTCAGCGACGAGCAGCTCGCCGGCTGCAACGACTCCCAGGACACCGAGGTCAACGGCGAGGAGGACTTGAAGGACCTCGCGCGGCTGCGTGTCGCGCCGTGGCCCAGAGCGCCGAGCTACGCGGTGGGCAGCGTGTCCGTGACGGGCGCGGGCTCGGACAAGGTGCGTCTGTTCAAGCGCATGGATGGGGAGTTCCTGTCGTTCCGCATCGCCAACGTGCTGCCGCTGTCGGCCCGGGACTTGCGCGAGGGCGTGGACCTGGCCATCGAAGCGAACGACATCGTCCGGGACGCCGCGGTGTGGGATGGCCGCGTGGAGGTGACGCTGACCATCTACCACGTGGACCGGCCGCAGGAGCTGTTCCGGGACACGGTGATGATGCGCGTGGCGCCCGTGGTGCTGTTCCATCACCTGACGCCGGTGCGCAACGTCTACGTGTCGCGCCTGGACACCGAGGCGTCGGCGCGCTTCCGCGAGGACCTGGGCGGCGCGCTCGTCAGCTCGAGGGAGCCCACGCTCTTCTCCGAGTTCGCGGTGGATGACCTGTGGGCCCAGGACTACTTCGAGCCCGCGTACATGGCGCTGCCCACCGAGGGCGACGGACAGCACGTCATCCAGGTCAACCTCCGCTCGGCCAACGTCAACGCGGGCGAGCGCCCGGTGCCGCTGCGCGAGGCCGGACGCATCGTCTACTGGCTGCGCGGCCGGGACCAGGCGGCGGTGCAGCAGTACCAGTCGGGCCTGTCGCCCGAATCGCAGACCCTCAACTCCATGGGCAACACGGAGGTCATCCCGCCCTACGAGAAGGACGGCGTGAAGTATCCGCTGGGGCGGCTGCTGCGCGGCCGAGGCCCCGACTCCGAGCCCGACTTCCAACTGGACCCGAGCTTCACGCGGATGCTCGACGCGCAGGCCGTCCAGCCCGTGGTGTACCTGGACACGTCGTGGCTCGCCGTGGCGCATGTCGATGAGACGGTCAGCTTCCTGCCGGTGGACTCGCCGCGCGGCTGGGTCGCCCTGGTGGCCGACCCCGCCCTGGCGCGGCGCATGCTGATGGACGCGCAGGCGCGCGGACATGGCGAGGCGAAGCTCTTCGAGGGCAAGCGCTGGGTGATGGAGCAGCCGGCGGAGATGACGGTGTCGACGCTGCTGGACCACGCCGGGGTGATGGACACCAACGCGATGGCCGCGCTCGAAATCGAGGAGCAACTGGCCGTTCTCCGCGAGGAGACGGGAATCACCGACGCGGAGGTCGTCCGCGTGCCCTTCCTGTTCCAGGGTTCAACCAATGGCGCGACGGCGCTGCAGCCCGGCACGGTGAACCTGCTGTCGGTGTCCCGCTCGCTCGTCATCGCGCCGGACCCGCATGGCCCCGTCATCGACGGGAAGGACCTCTTCAAGGCGCAACTGGAGCAGGCCCTGGCACCGCACGGCATCCGCGTGCACTGGTCCGACACCTGGGACCTCTACCACGTGGGGGGTGGTGAGGTGCATTGCGCGACGAACGCCGCGCGCGTCCCGTCCCCCGTGAAGTGGTGGGAGGGCGGTCGATGAGCGCCTCGCTGTCACGCGGCCCGCGCGCCGCCGTGTCGTTGCTGTTGATGCTGCTCACCCTGCCCGCCCTCGCACAGACGGACGGCCTGGGCGCGCTGCGCGAGGAGGTGGCGAAGGCGCGGCAGCAGACGCCCGAGGCCTTCACGCGCCTGGAGGCGGCCGTCGCCCAGGTGGGCGTCTGGGATGCGCGCAAGCGCGGGACACTCGCCGCCGTCGCGCCGCTGTTCCGTCAGCTCGGTCCCCAGGGGCTGTGGCCCATGGTGGAGCGGCTCGCGTTCGACACGGGGCAGGCATCCCAGCCCGAGCGCGACTCCGCGAAGCTGGCCCTTCAAGTGGGGATGATTGAAGCCACCGGCGAGCTGCGGGACGCGCGGCTGTTGCCCCTGTGGAAGCACCTGCTCGAAGGTCCGGAGACCCGACGTCCCGCGCGCCGTGCGGCGGCGACCGCGCTGGCGAAGCTGGAGTCGGACGAGGCCGCGACGCTGCTCATCACGCTGTCTGGCGAGTCGGGCACTCGCGGGCTCACGGTGCTGCGCGCCATGGGGTCCTGCCGCAGGCTGACGGTGGCGCAGCGGCTGGCGGAGGCGCTCGCGGCACGGCCCGAGCCGGAGGTCGCCCGCCGCGTCGCGCAGGCGCTGGGGGACATCGGCTCCGCGTGGGCCTGGAAGACGCCGCAGGTGAAGCACCGCGAGGAGGAAGGCGCCGTGCGCCGCATGGCCGCGGAGGCCCTGGTCCACGCGTGGACGGACTACTCGGGAGACACCCAGCGCGCCCTCACCCAGGCGGTGCTGCGCGTGGACGCGCCGGAGACGCTCACGCTCGTCCAGACAGCCCGGACGCGGACGCCGGATGCGCAGCGCGCGGGCCTGGAGTCCCTGGAGCGGCAGGTGGTCAACAACCCGCTGCGCTGAGGGACCTCAGGGCGCCTCGATTTCCATGCGGTAGCCCACCCCGCGCACCGTCTGGATGGCGAAGCGCGAGGCGCTGTTCCACCCCAGCTTCTTCTTCAAGCTGGAGACGAAGTTGTCCACGGTGTGCGGGTCCACGACGACGTCGCGCCCCCACACCGCGTCCAGGATGTCGTCCCGGCGCAGCACCCGCTCGCGCTCCTTCACCAGGAAGGCCAGCAGGTCGAACTCCGTGCGCGTCAGCTCCACGCTCGCGCCGTCGGGGTTCTCCACCTTCCGGCGGTCCAGGTCCATCCGGTAGCCGCCGAAGCGCACCTGCTTGGCGGGCGCGGCGCCTCCCGCGCGGCGCACCAGCGCGCCCACTCGCGCGAGCAGCTCCCGCAGCCGGTAGGGCTTGCCCAGGTAGTCCTGCGCGCCGGCCTCGAAGCCGCGCACCACGTCGTCCTCCAGCGTGCGCGCGGTGAGCATCAACACCGGCGTGCCGACGCCCTCCTCGCGCAGCGCGCGGCACAGCGAGTAGCCGTCGCCGTCCGGCAGCATGACGTCCAGGAGGATGAGCTGGAAGGCGCCGCGGGAGAGGTGTTCGCGGGCCTCGCGCACGGAGGAGGCCTCCTCCACGGCGTAGCCGCCCTGGTGCTCCAGGCTGTCACGCAGCGCGAGCCGCAGGTTCGGATCGTCCTCCACGAGGAGGATGGTGGGCTGGGTGGGGTTCATATCGTCGCAGTCGGAGGAAACGAGAGCTCGAAGGTGGTGCCTTCAGGACTGGAGGCCACCACGCGCAGGGTGCCTCCGTGAAGACGCATGATGCGGCGGCACAGCGCCAGGCCCAGGCCGCTGCCGGGCACCTCGCGGCCCTGGCCGGGCAGGCGGACGAACTCGCCGAAGACGCGCTCCCAGTCCTGGGGCGGAATGCCCACGCCGTTGTCGGAGAAGCGCACGCGCCCGCCGGGCAGCGCCTCCACGCGCAGGCGCACCGGCTGCCGGGTGTTGTAGGCGCACGCGTTGCGCGCGAGGTTGGAGAGCAGCAGGCGCAGCAGCTGGGAGTCGGCGCGCAGGGACAGCTCGCCCACGTGCGCCTCCAGTTCCACCGGCACCTTGGACCAGGCCTCCAAGTCACGACGCATCAGCGCCACCAGTTCCTCCAGGCGCACCGGCTCCAGCCGCGCCACCCAGCGGCCCTTGTCGATGCGATTGAAGGACAGCAGGTTCTCCACCAGGAAGCCCAGGCCGTCCGCCTCGCGGACGATTCGGCCCGGGTAGTCACGCGCCTCGGCGCCCTCGGCCAGCCGCCACTCGAGCGTCTCCGCGAGCAGGCGGATGGAGGCCAGCGGCGTGCGCAGTTCGTGGGACACCGTGGCCACGAAGTCGCTCTTCAGCTCCAGGAAGCGGTACTTGCGGTGCTGCGCGAGGAAGGCCAGCGCGGCGATGCCCACCGCCAGCCCCGCGCACAACAGCACCATGCCCGTCTTCAGCCGGTAGCGCCGCTCCAGCGCCGTCTCGGCGCGGCCCCACTCGGGCGTCACCACCGACAAGGGCAGCGCGTCCACGGCCACCACGGGCGCGTCACCGAGCAGCTTCACCGTTCCTTCCGCGTCCAGGAGCCCGCGCTCGCGCATCTCCCGCGTGAGCGACGCGAGCAGCACACCCGCGTCCACCGCCACGCCGCGCACCTGGTTGCCTCCGCGCGGCTCCAGGTACCACCCCGCGCGCACCAGGGCCGGGCCGGGGAGCGAGTCCGGCAGCGGCAAGGGGCTCTTCACGAGTTCGCTCGCGCGGGCCCGCAAGTCCTCAACAGGCGCGCCCACCTTCGACGAGAGCGTCGCCACGCGCGTGAGCAGGAACTGGAAGTCCGTGGGCGTGAAGCGCGAGCGGCGCGACAACAGCAGGCGCTGCAAGCCGTCCAACCGGCCCCCGCGGCCGTCCGACAGGCCCTCGCGCACCAGGGCCTGCATGAGCTGCGGCACCGGGTCGCCCTTCTCCGCCAGGGCTTCGAGCACCACGAGCAGACCGGGCACATCCCGGGTCGAGGCGAGCACGTATTGCGAGCGGTGCTGGAGCAGCGCCATCAGCGCCACCGTGGAGGCGCGTCGGTCGCCTCGGGCCAGCGCCGTCTCCACCGCGCGCGTCCTCGCGAGCCGCTCCGCCCATGGGTCGTCCTTGTCCTCCGCCACCTCGGTGCCCGCGCGCAGCCGCGCGTACCGCTCGCTCGCGGGGGCGTCTTCGCCGGTGTCGTGGAGCGCCAGCCGGGGCAGCACCTGGGTGCCGCGCTCGCGCAGGTAGAGTCCCGTGGCGGGCGCCAGCGGGTCCGTCACCGCGGCCTCCAGCGCGGGCCGCGCCGCCTCCAGACGGTCCCTCAGCGTCTGCGTCAGGGACGCGCGGGCGTACTGCTCCAGGGCCTCGCGCCGCGAGTCGAGCGAGCGCCGGGCGTCCTCGCGCTCCTCGGCGAAGATGCGGTGCAGGGAGCCCAGTCCCCAGGCGAGCCCGAGGAGGCCGAGCACCAGCGCGACGAGCATGGGCAGCAGCCGGCGGAGCATCGTCGCGGCTACCTCCCGGAGCTCGGGAGCAGGTCGGGGTCCAGGCTCGCGCCGTCCAAGCCGGGGCGCTCCTTGCGCGCGTCGAGCGAGCCCGCCTGCTTGATGAGCGCGCCCAGGTTCGCCACGTCCGGCCGGCTCACCAGCGGCTCACCGAGGTCCTGCCAGAGCGCGTGCAGCCGCGCCCAGTCGAGCGAGCGCGTCCAGGGCGAGCCGCGCAGCTTCTCCGCGAAGGCGGCGGCCACGTAGGTGAGCCTCGTGTCGGGCGAGGCGCGCGCCATGGACGAGCGCAGGGCGCTGGAGGGCAACAGCTTGTGCGCGCGGCGCCACATGGTGTCCTCGCCCTCCTCGTAGAGGATGCGCAGGACACCGAAGGCGATGGCCGGAGCAATCAGCTTCACCTCGTAGATGGCGGTGACGGACGCGCCCGCGGCCAGGGGCACGGGGTCCGGCGTCACGTCGTCGCCGAGCGGCTCCGGAGGGGTCGCGGACGGATTCTCGTAACCCACCAGGCGATAGCGGGCCACCGCGCGCTTGTCGAACTCGAGCTGCACGCCCACGTCGCTGAAGGCCGCGCGCGTGCGCAGCGTCACGCGCACCACGTGGTAGCCCTTGCGGCTGGGCGAGGGGAACCCCTCCACGTCGACGATGAACGGACCCGCGTTCTCGCCGCCCTCCTTGGGAGAGAAGCTGTTGACGAAGTCCTCCACCCGCACCGCCTCCTCGGCCGGGAGCGAGTCGCGCTCCAGGTGGCCCCGCGTCAGCGCGTACGAGGCCGTGCTCACCCGCAGCGGGTACGTGGAGGCGTTCTCCTCCTCGGTGTCGATGGTGGGGTTGACGCCATGGCCCCGCAGGTCCGAGTCGCGCAGGAACTTGCTGCCCGGCACATAGCGGCGCTCACCGGAGCCCTCGGCGGCGAGCAGCGACACCTGGGGCAGCGCCCACGGCGGCGCGCGGTCCCGGATGTCTCCCTCGCGGGGCACCGCCATCCAGGCGACTCCGTCCGACTCCAGTCGCAGCGGCGGCGCGAACGGCGTCAGGGACGCGAAGGGATGATGCGGCACGGGCAGCGCCTGGAGCGCCACCGCCACGCCGAGCGTCCGTCCCGCCTCCACGCGCACGCCCTCGCGGGTGACGGGCTGGAAGGACTCCCTCTCGAAGCGCAGCGTGTAGAGCCCCACCGGCAGGGACGCGAGCCGATACTGGCCCCGCTCATCCGTCGTCACGGTGCGCGGTGAGGGCAGCACGGGGGACGTGGCGTGGACCTTCACGCCCGCCAGGGGACGCGCGTCCTTGGCCTCGGAGACCACGCCCGTCACCTCGCCCACCTGGGCCCACGCCGGAGCGGCGAGGCACAGGAGGACTCCGCAGAGGGAGCGAAGCAGGGCGCTCTTCGTCGAGGGCTTCACGCGGACACCGGGCACGGCCTTCCTTGGGATGGTGCGAAGCCTGCCGCAGGCGGCCCGCCGGCATCATCACGGTTCCATCATGGCACCGTCAGCCCGCCTGCCCGCCCTGCTTCTCCGGCGTGAAGGGCACATCCAGCACCGGCCGCGACTTCGCGTCCGGCAAGTCGTAGTGCCACCACTCCATGCGGTTGGGCGTGAAGCCCGCGCCCAGCATCGCCTCGCGCAGCACCTCGCGATGACGGCGCGACGCCTCGGTGCCTCCCGCGTAGCCGTGGTGCGCGGCGGGCGTGAAGGTGTCGAAGGCGGTGGGCATCTCCACCTCCTGCCCGTCCAGCGTCACCAGCGTCAGGTCCACCGCGCCGCCCCGGTTGTGGTTGGAGCCCTTGCGCGGGTCCGCCACGTAGCCGGGCACGGGCATGATCTTCCACATCTCCCACTGCACCGCGCGGGGCCGGTAGCAGTCGTAGACCTTGAGCCGGTAGCCCTTGGGCCGGAGCACGTCCGCGGCCGCCTTCAGCTTGCGCGCGGACTCCGGCAGCAGCAGACAGCGCGCCGTGTCCGGGTACACCTTCTTCTTCAGGAAGTTGTCCTCCGTCGCATAGCGCAGGTCCAGCGCCAGGTCCTCCACCACCGTGGAGGCGTCCACCAGCGGCGAGGTGCTCGCGGGCCTGGCCTTCTTCTTCCCCGCATCCTCCGCGAGCACCGGAGTCGACAGGCCCAGCGCCGCCACCAGTACCCACGTCCTCATGCTCCGGCCTCCACCGTGTAGCGCGTCGGGTCCGGCACGCCGGCCTCCTCGAAGCCCTTCTTGCGCAGCAGGCAGCTGTCACAGCGCCCGCAGGCGCGGCCCTGCGCGTCCGGGTCGTAGCAGGAGTGGGTGATGCCGTAGTCCACGCCCAGGCGGACGCCCTCGCGGATGATGTCCGCCTTCGTCAGGCCGGACAGCGGCGCGTGCACCGTGAAGCGCGCGCCCTCGACGCCCGCCTTCGTCGCCAGGTTGGCCATCGCCTCGAAGGAGCGGATGAACTCCGGCCGGCAGTCGGGGTAGCCGCTGTAGTCCACCGCGTTGACGCCGATGTAGATGTCCGTGGCGCCCACCACCTCGGCCAGTCCCAGCGCCAGCGAGAGGAACAGCGCGTTGCGCGCGGGCACGTACGTCACCGGGACGCCGTGGCTCAGCTCGTCCGCGGGCCGGTCCTTGGGCACGTCGATGTCCGCCGTCAGCGCGGAGCCGCCCACCTGGCGCAGGTCGATGCCCACCACCCGGAAGTCCTTCACGCCCAGGGCCGTCGCCACCTCGCGCGCCCGCTCGAGCTCCACCGCGTGCCGCTGGCCATACGCCACCGCCAGGCACACCGGCTCGAAGCCCTTCGCCTTCGCCATGGCCACGCACGTCGTCGAGTCCAGGCCCCCCGAGGTCAGCACCACCGCACGCTTCGTCATCAGTCCCTCCGCACTCCCTGCACCTTGTACGCAGTCCTGCACGTCGTCGGATTACACGTACACGAGCCCGGCAGGAAGACGTCCGTCAGCGCGCCACACGCGAGCGCCACGTCGTAGCCACTCTCCGTGGGGGCCGGCGGGCTGGCGTCGGGGATGCCGCCGTCGAAGCCGTTGCAGTCGCGGTTGAGCAGCCGCGCCTGGCTGTCGCTGAAGAGCGTCACCTTCAGTGACTCCTCAATCTGGGAGTCCTTGCAGGTGCTGCCACAGGACGCGCGCAGCGACGTCGCGCGGAGCATGGAGTCGACCTGCTGCCCCTCGAACTTCGCGTCGCGGTTGAAGCCCTGCACGGTGAACCACCCCGGGCCGCCGTCCTCGTTGCGGGAGAACGTGCCCTCGAAGCGGAACACGCCCGCGTCGTCCACCTGCGCGAACTCCGGCATGGAGGCGTCGCAGGTGGTGTTCGCCGGGTCCAGTCGGGCCTCGAACTGGAAGGTGCCCAGGAACTGGTTGCCTGGGTACACCGGGTCCGTGTTGCAGGCCATGGCCGCGACGACGGCGGCGGCGGGGAGGACGGAGAGCAGCAGGGGCTTCAGGCGCATACGGCCGGGCAGGCTACACGGCTACCCGAGGTCGAGCACGCAAAGGGCCACCGCCCGGAAGGTCTCCCCCTGTGCGAGCACCGCGCCCACATCCACCCGCGCCGGGTCACCCCCGCGCACCTTGGCATCCAGCCGGGCCAGCACGCGCCCCGCCGCGAGCGACGAGGGCACCGCGCGGAAGGCTGCCACGGCCGCTTCGTCGAAGCCGGGGACTTCGCCCGGGCGGGAAAGCTTCACGCCCGCCTCTCCGAGCGCCAGGGCCAGCGCGCACAGATAGCCCAGCTCCACTGCGTCGAAGCACGCGAGCGCGCCCGCGCCCAGCACGAGGGCGTCCGGCGCGGTGAGGTACGCCTCCACCCCGCCGATGGGGTCCACGCCCACCGACAGCGCCCCGGCGCCCAGGGACGTCAGCGCGGGCCGCAGCGCGGCGAACAGGCGCGGGAAGCTCTCGGTCGTCACCGGCAGCACCCGGGCGGGCGGCGCGTGCTGGAAGCCCGAGGGCAAAGGCAGCGGCGACACCGGCACGCGCGTCACCAGCGCCGTGCTGGAGGACAGCGCCGCGCCGATGCCATCCGCGCGCTCGGCCGCGTCCTGACGTCCGACGAGCCGCAGGGCCTCGGCGTAGAGCGTCCAGCCATCCACGTCCAGCGGGGATGCGCGCAACAGCCCCGGCCACACGCGCGTGGCGAACACGGCGCCCTCGGACACGGGCGACAGCCGCTCACAGGCCAGGCGGAGGACTTCCGGCGACAGGCCGGCGACGTCGAAGAGGCGCTCGGCGAGCCGGGCCGCGGGCGCCACCAGCTGCGCGTCCAGGTAGCCGCGCAGGATGGACTCCAGCATCCCCGGCTCGTCGGTGAGCCGCTCGCGAAGCCGCAGCGCCTCGCCCGTCAGGCCCCGCTCCTCCGCGAGCCTCGCGCGGCGGGCCAGGCGCTCCTCGGTCTCCGGCAGCGCCTCCAGCTGGGCGGCGGCCTCGGCCACCTGGCCCAGCATCTCGTACGCGTCCGCCCAGCGCTCGCGGTGCTGCGTCGCGGCGGCGGGCCCTTCCGTGGCCACCAGGCGCTCGGCGAGGGACACGAAGACGGCCGGGTCCTCGGCCTCGTCCACCAGCGCGAGCAGGTTGTGCAGCGCCGTCACGCAGGTGGCGTCATCCTCCAGCGCGCGCTCGAAGGCCGCGCGGGCCTCGTCGGTCCGCTCCAGCGGGCTGAGCAACAGCTCGCCCTGCTCCAGGTGCAGGGTGGCGCGTGCGCGCGCGTCCTCCTCCACCTCGATGAGCTGGCCCAGCGTGCGCGCGGCGGCGTCGAAGCGGCCCAGGCTGAACTCCAGCATGTGGCGCTCGAGCAGCAGCGACTTGCGGCGGGACGTCCAGCCCTCCGCCGCCATGGCGAGCGCTTCCACACGCGACGCGTCCGGCAGCGCGCGCACCCGGTTCAGCACCGCCTCCGAGAGCACCTCCGGGTGCTTCTCCAGGCCGGGCAACAGCAGCGTGAGCCGGGCCGCGAAGCCCGCGTCGGTCGACAGCTCCTCCAGCGCGCGCAGGCGCTGCAGCTCCGGCGCGTCCGGGGCGCGCAGCACCTCGTCGCGCAGGGCCACGGCGAAGGCGGCGTCCCTGGAAACGGACAGGGCCGCCAGCTCCAGCAGCCCCTCCGCGTCGTGCTCCGCGCGCAGCCCGTCCGCGAGCGCGGAGGCGTGGGCGGGGTCCGCGTCCGCCTGCGCGACCAGGGCCCACAGCGCCTCGCGCGTGCGGGCCGCGTCGCCGGCCTGCGCGGCCATGGCCAGCGCGTCCGTCAGCTCGCCGGCCAGCATGGCGGGCGCGAAGCCGACCTCGAGCGCGCGGGCGAAGGCGCCCAGCCGGCCGAAGCGCTCCGCCAGCTCCGACGGCGCGAGCATGTCCGGCGCCTCGGTGGCGATGCGCTCGATGACCTCCAGCGCCTCGCCGTGCTCGCCCGCCTTCTCCCAGAGGTCCGCGGCCTCCAGCAGCAGCGGCGGACGCTCGTCCGGAGACGCGAGCCGGGCCGCCTGCAGCAGCGCCGTCGCGGCCTTGGGCGCCTCGCCCGAGGCCCGGTACAGGTGGGCGACCCGCAGCGTCGCGTCCACGTCCGGCTCGACGGCCGCCGCGGCCTTCGCCGCCTTCAGCGCGTCCGGCAGCCGCCCCGCGCTCTCGAAGGCACGGGCCGCCGCGAGCATCAGCGAGCGACGCTCGCGCCCCGACGTCAGCTCGGCGCGGGCCACCTGGACCTCGGCCCGGCGCGCGGGCGCGTCCGTCAGCAGCTTCTCCAGCTCCTCCAGCGCGACGGCGTAGCCCGCGCCCGAGGCGCCGCGCTCCACCACCGCCTCCAGCGCCTCGCGGGCCGTGGACGTCTCGCCCTCGGCCTCCAGCAGCGCGGCCAGCTCCAGCCGCAGCAGCGCCGCCTCGTCCGCGTCCTCCAGGCGCGGCACCAGCCGCTCCAGGGCCTGACGCAGCCGGCCCGTGTCGCGGCGCTCGCGCAGCCCCGTCACCAGGGCACGCAGCGCGGTGACGTCCTCGGGCGCGGCCTCGGCGGCGCGCTGGGTGAGCTCCCACGCCGCGTCCGCGTCCGCGAGCGACTCGGCGGCCACGGTGGCGGCGGCCAGGAGCAGCTCGGCGGCGCGTGCGCCTCCCGCGGCCTCGGCGCCGGACTCGTATACCGCCAAGAGGTCGCCGTGGCGGCCCATCGCGCGCAGGCCCGCGACGGCGCGGTCGATGACGGAGGCGTCCGCGGGACGCAGCCGCGCCAGGGGCAGGAGCGCGTCGATGGCCTCCCTCGGGTCCTCGAACAGGTCCGCCGCGCGGCGGTACAGCACCTCCGCCGTCGCCGTGTCCTCCGCGCGCCGGGCCAGTTGCAGCGAGGCGCGGTACAGGCCCGGCGCGTTGCCCGTGCGCGAGTGCACCTCCGCCAGCAGCGACAGCGCCTCGCGGCCGCGCTCGCCGTCAGGCTCCAGCGACACCACCGACTCGAAGGCATCCGCCGCGTCGTGGTACGCGTTCGCCCCCAGCGACGCGTGGCCCAGCCGCAGCCAGGTCCGCGCGCGCACCGGCACCGGCAGCGCGTCTCCCCCCGCGTCCAGGAGCCGCCGGTCATACGGCCGCGCGGCGGCGGGGCCACCACTGCGAGCCGCCAGCTCCGCGCGGGCGGACAGCGCTTCCACATCGTCGCCCGCGCTCGCCAGGTACACGTCGAAGGCCTCGGCGGCCAGCAGCGCCTCTCCCGCGTCCAGCAGGCGCGTGGCGCGCTCGCGCAGGAGGGGCAGCGACTGCTCGCGAGGCAGGGCTCGCGCGCGCTGGGCGAGCAGCTCCGACAACCGGCGCACGTCCGTGGCCGCGCGCTCGCGCACCTGCTCGAAGGCCTCGACGCTCGCGGGGTCCAGCTCGAAGGCGCGGTCCTCGCACAGGAGCGCGCGCTCGCGGGCGCCTCCCGCGCGGAAGGCCCGGGCCGCCGCCAGGTAGCTGGCCGCGGCGTCCACGTCGGACTGACGCTGGGCGCGCCGCAACATCAGCTCCGCGAGCGACTGGTTGTCCTCGGACTCCTCCAGGAAGGCACGGTGCCGGGTGAAGACGGGCTCGCGGAACGGGTCGGCCTCCAGCAGCACCGCGTCGAACTCGGCGGCGTCCGCGTGCCGCTTCACCTCGTGCAACAGCTCCGCGGCCTGCGCGGTGAGGTCCAGGTCGTCCGGGCGCGCCGAGCGCGCGGCGATGAAGGCCGCGGCGGCCGCGTCGGGGCGCCCCGCCCTGTCGCGGTAAAGCACGGCGGCGCGCTGGAGCAGCTCTGCGCGGCGCTCCGCGTCCGGCTCGCCCTCGGCGCACTCCTCGTACCAGGCGGCCAGCTCCGCCATGCGGCCGTCGCGCTCCAGCAGCCGGGCCAGCAGCGACTCGGCCTCCTCGAGCGAGCGGTCCTCGCGCAGCGCCTCGCGCAGGAAGCGCTCCGCCTCCTCCGCGTCCGCGAGCACGCCCAGGTGCAGCTTCGCCAGCCGCAGCCGCAGCGCCGCGGCCTGCCTGGCGTCGTCCAGCAGCGGCAGCGCGCGCTCCAGCCACAGGGCCTCGGCCTCGGCGTCGTCGCGGCGCTCGGCCAGCGCGGCGCCCAGTCGGGCGGTGCCCAGGTCCTCCGCCAGCGAGAAGGCCCGGTCCAGCGCGCCCTCCGCGGCCGAGAGGTCCAGCTTCACGTCGCGCAAGAGCTCCGCGCGGCGGCGCTCGGACACGGCGGCCTCGGCGGGACGGCCACGCGACGCCAGCAGGTCGCGTGCATCCGCGAGCGCGCGCAGCGCGTCGTCCGCGCGGCCGGTGGACTCGGCGAGCCGGGCCTCTTCGTCGTAGGCCGCGAGCGTCGCCGCCACGTCGCCCACCTGGAGGCTGAGCGCGGCCACCTGACGCAGCTCCGTGAGCAGCTCCAGCGAGCGACCCGTCTCGCGGTACAGCGCGGCGAGCCGCAGCCGCAGGGGCAGCGGCGTCTGGGCCATCTGCGCCGCGTGCGACAAGAGCGACGCCGCGACGCCCGCGTCCGCGAGCGACGCGCGCGCCCTGTCCGCCAGCACCACGAGCCGCCGCACCGTGTCCTCGGACGGCGCCAGCGAGCGCGCGTGGGTGACGAGCACCTCGAAGGCGCCGCGCGGGTCGTCCTTCTCCAGGAGCGCGGAGAGCCGCTGCACCGCGGCCTCGCACAGGGGCCGCTCGGCGAGCAGCTTCCGGTACGCGCCCACCGCGCGCTTCGTCTCGCCCGCGCTCTCCGCCAGCTCGCCCAGCCGCAGCCAGGTGGCCTCGGCGGCGTCGACGGACGCGGCGTCGCCCGAGAAGTCCACCGCGAGCGCCAGCGTCTCCTGGAGCGGCAGCGCCTCCACCACCGCGCCGCGCAGGTAGAGCAGCTCCGCCAGCGAGGCCAGCTCCGCGCCGCGCGCGGGCACCAGGGCGTGCGCCTTGCGCGACAGCTTCAGCGCGCGCTCCAGGTCCTCCGCGTCGCGCGCGTAGGCGGCGCCCTCGCGCAGCAGCGTGGCGGCCTCCGTCGCGCTCGCGCTCTCGGCGGCGGTCTCCAGCAGCGCCGCGGCCTCGCGCAGCTCGCCCCGGCCCGCGACCAGGGACACCAGCTGGCGTCGCGCGTTCGCGTCGTCCGGGGTCAGCCGCAGCGCGTGGCGCAGCGCCGCCTCGGCGGGGCCCGGCTGGTCCAGTCGCTCCAGGTAGAGCGACGCCAGCTCCGAGTACATCGTCGCGGCCTCGCCCGCGCCAGCGTGGGGCGCCTCGGCCGCGAGCACCTCGGCCAGCGCGGCCCAGTCTCCCAGGGTGCGCAGCACGCGCAGCAGCGACGCCGTGGCGCCCGCGTGTCGGGGCGCCAGCGCCAGCGCCGCCCGCAGGCTCTCGCGCGCATCGGCCAGCGCTCCGCGCGACTCGAGCAGCGCGGCGCGGGCCAGGTGCGCCTCGACGCGGCGGGGCGTGGGGCCCTGCCTCGCGGCCTCGGCCAGCGCGGTGGCCTCCTCGTCCGGACGCTCGTCACGGCGGGCCAGGTCGGCCAGGGTGAACCAGGCGTCGCAGCGCTCCGCCTCCGAGGGCGACAGGGCGACGGCGGCGAGCAGCGCCTCGCGCGCCAGCGGCCGGACGTCCTTCTCCGCCAGCGTCGTCCCCAGGGCGAGCAGTCGCTCGCGGGCGCGCGCGCCGAGCTGGGCATCGGCGACCACCGCGCGACGCCACACCTCCAGCTCACCCGCCTCGTCCTCGGACTCACGCGCCAGCTCCGCCAGCGCCAGCAGCAGCGGCGCGGGGCGGCGAGACAGCGTGGCGGCCTCGGAGAAGTCCTCTCGCGCGGCGGACACCCGGTGGGCCGCGCGGTGCAGCACGGCGCGGCGCGCGAGCAACTCCGCGCGCTCCTCTCCCGACGACGAGGTCACCAGGGCGCCCAACAGCTCCAGACGCTCGGCCTCCTCCTCCACGGAGCCCGTGCCCGGCGGGGGCAGCAAGTCGAGCAGCGCCTGCGCCGCCCACGTGTCGTGCGGCTCCTCGAGGCGCAGGCTGCGCAGCGAGTCCATCGCCGCGCCCGCGCGCCCCAGCGACAGCGACAGCTCCGCCAGCTCGCGACGGGCCGCGCGGCGAGGCTCGCCGGACAGGCGCGGCCACAGCTCCACCAGCAGGTCCGCCAGCGCCTCGCGGGCGCCCGCCTTGCGGTGCAGGCTGGCCAGCTCCACGCGCGCGTCCAGGTCCTCCGGCGCGCGGATGCAGTACTCGGCCAACAGGCGGCGCGCGGAGTCGGTCCGGCCCGCGCGCACGGCGGCGCCCGCGGCCTTGCGCGTGAGGGACACGCGCTCCGCCTCGCGAGGCGCGTCGGCGTCCACGGGAGGCAGCGCCAGCACCGCCTCGAAGTCGTCCAGCGCGGCCCGCGCATCGGTGGGCAGCTTCAGCTCACCCCGGCGCTGCCGCGCGGGAGCGAAGGACGCATCGCGCTCCAGCGCCTCGGCGAGGAACGCCTCCTCGCGACTGGTCCCCGCCGCCAGCAGCGACGCGCGGAACAGGAGCCGCGCGCCCGCGCGGTCCTCGGGCACCAGCACGGCGCGGCGCGCGTACAGGCGCGCGGCCTCCAGCTTCTCGCCCCGCTCCAGCTCCAGCTCGGCCAGCGACTCCAGCACCTCGGCCGCCAGCGGGCCCTCGGGGCTCGCCTCCAGCGCGGCGGACAGGCGCAGCAGCGCCGCGGACTTCTCGCCCCGCTCCAGCAGCGCGCGAGCGCTCTGCAGGAACAGCGGCGCGGCCTCCTCGGCGCGCTCGGCGCCCATCAGGGCCTGCGCGCGGCCCGCCCACAGCTCGGCCAGGGCCTGCGTCTCGCCGGCCTCCGTGTAGAGGGCCTCCAGCCGCGCGGCCAGCGCGTCGTCCAGCCGGCGCAGGGGCAACGCCTGCGCGTACGCGGCGATGGCGCCCTCGCGGTCGCCGAGCATCTCGCACGCGCGTCCCAGTCGGGCCCGCACGTCCGCCAGCTTCTCCGGCGCCGCCGTGCGAGGCAGCGTGGACAAGAGCGACTCCAGCGCGCGCCGCGCATGCTCGGGGCGGTCGCAGCGCAGGGACAGGTCCGCCAGGTCCAGCAGCACCGCGGAGTCGGGCGCGAGCCGCGCCGCCTTCTCCAGCGCCACCAGCGCATCGCCCACGCGCCCCAGCCGGGCCTCCAGCACTCCGGCCAGCTCTCGCAGCGCGGCCGCCGCCAGACGCTTGTCGCCCTGTGCCTCGGCCACCCGCGCGCGCTCCTCCAGCGCCACGGCCAGCCCGGCCATGTCCGCGCGCTTGCGCTGCAGGGCGCACAGCTCACCCAGCGCCGGCAGGTCATCCGGCTCCGCGCGGAGCACCTCCTGCAGCGAGTGCACCGCCAGGTCCAGGTCGAACGCCAGGTCGCGCGCGGCCACCGCGAGGCGCCGGTACTTCTGCGCGCGCTCCTTCACGTCGGTGGACAGCCGCGCCAGCGCGGACAGGCACCGCGTGAGCAGCGGACCGTCGCGGCGCGCCTCGGCCAGCGCCAGCAGCGACTCCAGCGACGGCCGGTGGTCGGCGTCCGCCTCCAGCGCGAGCAGCAGCAGCCGCTCCGCCTTCTCCGGCTGCTGCAGTCGCCCGCGGTACAGCTCGCCCGCCTCCGCCCAGGCCGCGGCGCGCTTGCCAGGCTCGTCCTGGAGCGCGGCGGACTTCTCCAGCGCGTCGGCCAGCTCCAGCGACTTGCCGGTGATGCGGAAGTACGGAATCAGCTCCTCGAGCGCCAGCGCGTCGCGAGGGTCCAGCGCAAGCGCGGACTCCAGATGCTCGCGCGAGCGCGCCGGGTCTCCCAGCCGCGAGCGGTACAGCCTGGCCAACGCGTGGTGGCTGGCATGCGCCGCGTGGCGGATGCCCTCCGAGCGCGGCGCCGGCCCCGCCAGCTCCAGCGCCTGCTGGTAGCCCGCGAGCGCCTCCTGCAGCCGGCCCAGTCCCTCCGCCACGCGCGCGGCGGCGAACAGCGGCTCGGGCTCGCCGGGCAGCAGCGACACCGCCTCGCGGTAGCGCAGCAGCGCGTTCTCCGGCTGCTTCAAGCCCTCTTCCCACACGCGGCCGGCCATCAGGTCGGCGTGGCCCACCCGGTCCAGCTCGTGCCGGGCCATGGACACCTCGCGCAGGCGGTCCAACGCCTTCAGCGCGCGCAGGTGCTCGCCGCCGCGGTGACACAGCTCACCGAGCAGCAGCAGCGCATCGGCCTGGTCCGGCGCCAGTCGCAGCGCGGCCTCGCAGTGCAGGCGCGCGCCGGCGATGTCGTCCTCCGTCTGCGCGCACAGCCGGGCCAGGTGCACGTGCGCGTCGGCGGCCTCGTGCGGGTCGCGAGCGAGCGCCGCCAGCCGGCGATAGGCGCGCACCGCGCCGGCCCTGTCGCGCGCCTGGTCCGACGCGCGCGCCAGCGCCTTGAGCGACGGCAGGTGGTCCGGCTTGAGCCCCAGCAGTTCGTGCAGCGCCTTCACCGCGACCTGGGGCGCGGTGTCGCGCGAGCAGCGCGCGGCGGCCTCGGCGGAGAAGAAGGCCGCGGCCTCCTCGGACGTGCGCCGGGCCAGCGCGCACAGCGCCAGATAGCGCTCGGCCGCGCGAGCCCCCTCGCCCCGGCGCTCGCGCACCACCGCCTCGCCCCACAGCGCCGCGGGGCTCCGGTCCCGCCTGCGCTGGAGCGTGGCCGCCACGTCCAGGGCCAGCTCGTGCGCCTGGGGGTCCGCGACCAGCAGCGACAACAGCCGCTCCGCCGCGAACGGGTGCGCGTCCTGCGCGTCCCCGGCCTGCAGATACACCTGCCGCGCCTCGGCCAGACGGCCCTGGGCGACCAGCCCCTCCGCGTCCGCGAACGCCCGCGCGCCCTCGAGCGTGAGCAGCAGCTCCTCGTCCGGCGCGGACGGAGGCGGCAGGCCCCCCGCCGCGAAGCGCAGCCGCAGGCCCGTGCTCGACACCTCGGCGGCGGACAGGCGCGCCGTGTCCAGGGACGGCATCTTGTAGCCACGGCTCACCGCCGCCAGCTGACACAGCGCGGGCAGCACGCGCGTGGAGAACCCCGAGGCCCCGCGCACCTCCACGTCGGGCACCAGCGCCAGCGCGCCCACCGCCGCGGACAACAGCCCCGGCACCTGCACCGACGGCGTCGACGAGAAGCCGTACAGCCGCACGTCGTACAGGTAGATGGCGAGCTTCTCGCCATCCGCGTCGAAGGCGACCTTGAACGTGAACGGCGTGCGCTCCGGCGCGGGCAGCCGCCCCTGGCCCTCCAGGTAGCCGGGACGGAAGTGCAGCCGCAGCTCCTCGATGCCCGCCAGCTTCCCGGCCAGCTCCGCCACCCGCCGCGTGACGAGGTCCGCGTCGACGCTCAGCTCCAGGAAGCCGAAGCTCAGCTTCTTGCGCTGATAACGCGTGGCCCCGGCGCTGACGTTGAAGGGGAAGCTGACGTCCGGAATCTGGAGGGCGAAGTCGGAGATGCGCAGCCCGGGCGTGACTTCGAGCGCGGGGAAGCCCACGAAGGCCCTGCGGTCCAGCAGGCGCAGCTCGGGTGCGGCGGCGCGCGCATCGGGCGCCGCGGTGGGCTTGGGGGAGTCGCTCTCGTTGGCCATCGCGGGAGCCCGGACGCTACCACGGTGCCCAAGCCCCCGAAATTTATGGCAATCCCCCGCCCGGGGGGCAGCCGGAGGGGCAGAGCGGCCCCAGGGCCGCCCCCGTGCGGTTCGTCATGCGCGCGAACGCGAAGTCGGACAAGATGCGCCCGGCGTGCTGGCTCCCGACTCTCTCGTCCTCGACGGTCGCTTCCGAGTCCTCCGTCCGTTGGGCTCGGGCGGCATGGGGGAAGTGTACCTGGGTGAACAGGTCTCCTTGGGCCGCAAGGTGGCCATCAAGGTCCTTCACCATGACCTCAACGCCCAGCCCGGCATGGCCGAGCGCTTCAAGCGCGAGGCCCGCCTCCTCTCCGCCGTCGAGCACCCCGCCGTCGTCCACATCGTCGACTTCGGCGAGTCGGGAGATCACGCCTGCCTGGTGATGGAGTTCGTGGAGGGCGAGAGCCTCTACGACGTGCTCACCCGGGGGCCCATGCCGCCGGGGCGCGCGCTGCCGCTGCTCCACCAGCTCGCGGAGGGCCTGGCCGCCATCCACGACAAGGGCATCATCCACCGCGACCTGAAACCGGAGAACGTCTTCATCTCCCCCGGCGCGCGCGGTGAGCAGGCGCGGCTGCTCGACTTCGGCATCGCGCGACTCGTGGAGCCGGACGCGCAGAGCAACGTCAGCCAGGTGGGCGTGGTGCTCGGCACCCCCGAGTACCTGTCGCCGGAGCAGGCGGTGGGCGCGAAGGTGGACACGCGCAGCGACCTGTACACCTTCGGCGTGCTCATCTACCGGGTGCTCTCCGGGCGCCTGCCGTTCGACGGGCCCCAGGCGCGGCACTTCCTCGCGCAGCACGCCTCGCACGCGCCGCTGCCGTTGGACCGGGCCGCCCCGTCGCTGTCGCGCTACATCGGCCTGCTGTCGCTGGTGATGAAGCTCTTGGAGAAGAACCCGGCCAAGCGCACGCAGAGCGCGCACGAGCTGGCGGATGCCCTCGCCGCGGCCCACGCCTCGCTCTCCTCGCTGACGCCGGGGCTGGGCACGCCCGCCTACGTCGGGATGCCCGCCACCGTCACCTCACCCTCGGGCACGTCCGTCTTCGGCACGGGCGAGACGCCCGTGGTGGCCACGCCCGGTCCCACCGGGACCTCCGTGTTCGGCGGCGCGGACGCTCCGGTGCCCGCCACGTCCCAGCGCATCAGTCAGGGGACGGCCGCGTACGGCGCGGTGGCCACCTCGGGCGCGCACAGTCTTCCGCCGGGCATGGTGCGCACGGGCACGGCGGCCTTCGGCACGCGGCCGTCGGGCGCGGGCCCGTCCTTGTCCGGCAGCAACTCGGTGGTGAAGCCGCAGAACCTGACGGTGATGCTCACCGACATCCAGGGCTTCACCGAGCGCACCAGCCGGCAGACGCACGAAGAGAACGCGCGGATGCTGGAGACGCATGACCGCCTGCTGATTCCGCTGGTGAAGGAGCACGACGGACGGCTGGTGCAGAAGCGCGGCGACGCGCTCCTGGTGGTGTTCCGCTCGCCCACCGCGGCGGTGCTGTGCGGCATGGCGATGCAGGACAAGCTGTGGCGCCACAACCAGGCGCTGCCCGACGGGGAGCGGCTGAACGTGCGCGTGTGCCTGCACGCGGGCGAGGTGCTGCTCACCGCCGACACCGTGCTGGGCGAGCCCATGGAGGTGGTGGAGACGGTGGAGCACGTCGCCGCCGCGGGCGAGGTCACCTTCACGGAGGCGGTGAACCTGGCGCGCAACCGCGCCGAGGCGGAGGTGGAGCCGTGTGGCTCCATCACCCTGCCCGGCCGCGAGGAGCAGCTCCAGCTGTACCGTTGCCTGCGGATGGCCGAGGGGCCGCCCTTCGGTGGCCGCTTCGAGAAGCAGAGCGCGCTCGCGGTGCACATCGCTCCGGCGCTGCGCAGGACGGGCGTGGCCTGGGCCTCGATGACCCAGCGGGCCCGTGAGCGGCTCCAGCGCGTGCGCGACTTCTCGCCCCGACAGTCGCTGCGAGTGGCGGGGCCGTGGTTGCGCGAGGAGCTGACGCCCGCGAAGTTGAAGGCACGCGCCCAGGCCACCGTGGCCCTGGCGCGCGCGAAGCCGAAGCACGCGGGTGCGGTGGTGGGGGTGCTCCTGCTGCTCGTCGCCGCATGGGTGTGGCACCTGAACCGCCCCGCGGTGAAGGCGCTGTCGTTGTTGGAGGATGGCAGGACGGAGGAGGCGCTCGCGCTGCTGAACGCGACGTCGAACGAGGAGCAGAAGCAGGCCTCGGTGCGGCGTGCGCTCGCGGCGACGCACCACGCGCTCGGCAACCACGACAAGGAGCGGGTGCTGCTCGCCACGTTGGACGACGAGGGTCGCGCCGGCGTGGAGGACTCGATTCTGGACGGGCTCGCGGAGGACTACGGCCGCAAGGACTCCGACGACCTGCGCAAGCTCTTGAGCAACATCCCCCGGGAGCGGGTGCGTCCGTACTTCATCGACCTGGTGGAGAGCGACTTCTCGCTCAAGCAGTGGGGCGCGGTGCGCTACCTGGACGCCGCGAAGGAGACGGACGGGTTCGACCTGGTCGAGGGCTACGCCAAGGCGCTGGAGGCCAAGGAGTGTGAGCTGCGCCGGCTCGCCGCGCGGAGGCTGGGCGTGCTGGGCAACATGGACGCCGTCCCCGCCCTCGTCCGCCTCGCGGAGCTGGAGGTCGGCAAGAGCGGAGACTGCGGTCAGGCCGAGGCGAACCGGGCCCTGCAGCGGCTGAACAAGAAGGGCGGCTGAAGGCCCGGGAATCCCGTCCCGGGCGCGGCGCGGCGCGCGTCAGTCGTCGCGGTGGGCGTGCCCCTTCTTCTTGCCCTTGCCGCGACCGTGATGGTGGTGGTCGTCGTCATCCCAATCGTCGTCCCTGTCCCGGCGTGCCTTCACCTTCTCGTCCACCCTGAGCAGGTTGCGGGAGAAGGCGTCGTATTCGAGGTGCAGGTGGCCCCGGGCGCCCGGCGCCGAGGCCTCGAACTTCACCTTCCAGACATCGCGTCCGGTGCGGTGCGCCTCCTTGAGGCGGCAGTCATAGCGGCGCGAGCGACACTCCCCGAAGCCCCGGTCCACGGCCTCCTTGTAGGACATGGAGGACGGGCGCGGCGGAGGCCGCGAGGGACCGGGACGCGGCTCGGAGCGCGAGTGCACGACACAGCCCGAGGCGAGCAACAGACCACCGACAAGCAGGGCGATTCTCATGCCCGACATGACGCAACAACCTCGCGGAGCTTCAAAGCCACGCGGGGTGCGGGATGTCGACTGGAAATCTACAGCCCCTCGGGAGACGCGTAGGAGACGAAGAGCTCCCCCGTGACATAGGCGCGAGAGCCCTTGCTCGCCGGGCGCAGGAAGTCGTTCACCACGGGGCCACCCTGGGAGAGCTGGTGCTTCTCCGGATGAGCCAGGTTCATGCGGCTGCGGGCCACGCCCTTGCTGCCTCGGTGGATGAAGGTGACGGTGCCGTCTTCTCCAATCGCCTCCACCACGCCGATGTGGGTCATCCCATCATTGCGGCGACCATCGCGGTTGCGGTCATAGGTCTCGCGGAAGAAGACGAGGTCGCCCGGACGCGGCGCGTGCTGGTGCAGCCGGCCCCCCTGCGTCGCGCGGCGGAAGATGGCCGAGACGGCGTTCTCCCCGGCGAGGAAGCCGTGCGCCACCAAATCAATGCCCGCGGAGAGATACGCCAGCCGCACGAAGCCCGAGCAGTCGTTCGGCATCCCCCGGCTCACGCGCCCCAGGTTGCGCTCACCGACGAGCTGCATCGAGCGCGACACGATGAGCCGCGCCAGCTGCATCGGCGTGCGGTACGCCTCCCAGAACCCCGCGGAGTCCGTCGCCGGACTCGTGACCAGCGCGACGGCCTCCAGCGCGGCGGAGATGACCCCCGTCACCAGCGGCCGGGCCTTCTCCTCGGACATCACGGTGGCGACGACGGCCGGCGCACGCTCGCCGCGAGGTGCCTCCGCGACCACCGGTGCCACCATCTCGCTCGCGGACGCAGCCTCGGGGGCCACTGCCGGAGTCGTGTCGGACGCGGGCACCTGGGTGCCCTCCCCGGTGGACTCCGGCACTGAAGAAGGCACCACCTCCGGAGCGGTCCCGACGTCGCGGGACTTCACGGTGGCGCAGCCGATGAGGGCACACAGCGGAACGATGGCGAGCAGGCGAGGACTGGACAACCGACGACCCTCCAACAAAGGCGGCCGCATTCAATCCCACAGGTGGGGCCCGTCGCCAAGAACTCGAAGTGTCACCCCTCCCAGGTGGACAGCAGTGCGCGGACCCGCGTGTACCTCTGGAGGAGTGCGGCACGGTGGGCGCTGAGCATCACCATGGAGCCGATGACGAACAGGCCCATGATGAACAGCGAGGCGGCCGCGACGCGGTGGTCCCTCATGCCGAAGCGCACCAGGTTCGCCGCCACACACGTCACCAGGAACGCGGTGCCCAGGTACACGTAGGAGCGGATGCGCAACGCGATGCCGAAGCCCACGCCCACCACGCAGAGGAACACGCACAGGAGCATCGCCCCACCGTCGTCGAACATCAGCGGCTTCCACGCGCCGGCCACGTAGATGACGGTGACGGCCACCGCGCGCAGCCGCGCATACGTGTCCTGCTCGATGGCGCCCCGGAACACGCGCAGCAGCGCGAGCAGCGAGAGGCCCGCGGGGATGACGTAGAACTGCGGCTCGCCGTGCCCCGTGCCCTGCCACACCAGGAAGAGCGCGACGTTGAAGGCCACCACCGACGCGAGCGAGGCCGAGCCCCTGCGCGTCGGATGCGAGGCCAGCGCGGCGAAGTGCGCGGCGTGTCCCACCAGCAGCGCGGCCACCTGGAGCGGCTCGCCCCACGGCGCGGAGAGCAGCCCCGCCATCGGGAACAGGTACGCGCCCCACAAGGCGGGCCTCCGGAAGACCGTGAGCCCCGAGCCCTCGCGCTGCACGAAGAAGTACAGGCCCGTGAAGAGCGCGCCGCCCACCAGCGCCGCCAGGCTGTCTCCGGAGTTCGGCTGCGCTCCCATGCCGAGCATGCGCATGGACAGGTACCCCAGCGCGAGCACCGCCTGCGCCAGGAACGCGGCGGGCTCGTCCTCCTCCCGGGAGGCATGGCGCACCAGCGCGACGAGCAGCACCGCCAGCGCTCCGCACGCGACGAGCGCCTCGCGCAGCGCGTCCCCTTGCGGCCCCAGCACCCCCAGGCCGAACATCACCTCCATCAGCGCCACGACGGTGAAGCCCAGCCCCACGCCCCGACGCACCTCCCGGCCCGCCACGAACAGGGCGAGCGCGGCGAGCAGCCCGCTGAGCGCGCCCAGGTACGGGAGGATGAACTCCGAGCCACGCCCCGTGGAGAATACCGCGCCCAGGTGCATCATCACGCCATGCGCCGCCACGAGCGACGCCAGCCAGCCCGCCGCCTCGCGCTCGCTCCGGCGCCACACCACCGCCCACGCCGCCCCCAGACCGAACACGAAGCACAGCGGCGTCCCGATGTGCCGCAGGTCGCGCAGCGCCGACAACGACATCAGCGCCAGCACCCAACCGCCATGGTGCAGGGCCGCGCCCACGCGCACCCCTCGCGCATCCAGGAACATGCCCGCCACGCACAGCGCCAGCCCCGCGCCACTGACAGCGGCGGGCACCCACACGAAGGGCACCGCCGCCACCAGCGACAACCCGAGCAGCACCGTGGCCACATTCGCCATCCACCGCTCGCGCGTCGCCATCAACACCAGCGACGTCACTCCGGCCCCCAGCGCCACGTGCGGCGCGAGCGCTCCAGGCCCCGTGGCCGCGAGCCTCGCCAGGAGCAGCAGCCCCAACACGCCCGTGCTCCCCGCCCACAGAGGTTCGCTCCACGTGCCGCCCAGTCCGGGCATCAAGCGCTCCACGGCCTTGTTGAGCGAGCGCTGCACGCTCCCCGACTGACAGAAGGCGGACAGCACGGCGGCCCCCAGCGCCAGCGCGACGATGGGCAGCCCCGCCTCGGGCCGCCACTCCAGGAAGTGGCGTGTCTCCGTCTGCCCCACGCACGCGAGCGCGAGTCCCAGGAGCGCCGGCACCAACAGCCAGCGCAGGGACAGGAGGAACGCGGACGCGGCCACCACACCCGCGAGGCCCGCGAGCCTCGATGGCGACGGGTCCTCCAGCACGGGCAGCGCAGCGATGACCAGCGCGGTGATGACGGAGACCTGACGCAGCTGCGCGTCCGGCGGACTGCGGAAGAAGGCCCAGAGCCTCGGCGCCACGTGGTGCTCGGCCAGCGCGAGCGCCAGCAGGAGGACCGTGACGATGGGCCGCGCCTCCGGAACGGTGATGAGCAGCAGCGAGGCGCCGCACACGCGCAGGAACGGCATGGGCCCGGGCATCAGCGCCAGCGAGGCCGTGAGGAAGTACACCGGCAGCGGCCCCATCCACGACGTCAGCAGCACCATCGGCGTGAGCAGCGCGAGGCTGACCTGCATGCCCAGCGACAGCCGGTTGCGGACCGCCACCTCGTTCGAGCGCAGCAACAGGGTGCTGAAGCCGGGCACATGCTCCACCGCCCGCGTCACGGCCAGCGACAAGAGCGGCAGCGCGAAGGCCCACGTGGGCGTGTCCCCACCCATCGCCAGGAAGCCCACGAAGGCGAAGGGCACACCGAGGCACGCGAAGAAGGGCTGACGCGTGGCGCGCGTCCACAATAGCGGCAGCGCCATGGCGCCCAGGGCCATCCAGGCAGGGGGCGCATCGTCCCAGCGCACCACCGTGGGGACCATCACCAGCGCGGAGGCCACCGTCGCCACCATCGCGAAGCGGCGGCCCCCCGCGCCCACCCGCAGCACCGCGGGGACCTCCTCGAGCACCGCGAGGACGGCGAGCACCGTGGCCAGGCCCAGCAGCGCCATGGGCCCCGTGGCGTACAGGCCGATGGCGGCGTACAGCGCGGCCACGCCGACGCTGAGCGCGGCGGGCATGGCCCTCGCGGTGAGCAGCGCGGCGAAGGCCGTGGCGAGGATGAAGGTGTTCTCCTGAGAGGACTTCGCCTCCGCGACCGCGAGGAAGGGGAAGGTCCACGCCACGAGCGCCGCGACGGTGGTGCTCGGGCTGCGCCCCCAGCGCGCCGCGCTCAGTGAAGACCCCAGGGCCCAGAGGATGAACGCCCCCATGGACATCGCCGGCGTCATCAGCCCGCCCCAGGGCGAGAACGAGCGCCCCAGGTCCGGCAGCAGCGCGAAGGCCGCGAGGAACACCGCCAGGGGCCGCGCGAGGGGGAGCGTGCGAGACACCACGGCGATGGCTCCGGCCGACAAGAGCATCACCACGCCCAGGCCACTCACGGTGCCGATGATTCCCGCCAGGAACCCGAAGAGCGCGTAGAAGACCGCCACCCCGCTCAGCTGCCGCAGCAGCCGTCCCCGCTCGGCGACGACGGCGAGCGCCAGCGCGACGAAGACCAGCGAGAAGGCCATCGCCGTGACGGACACCTGGAGCGCGAGCTTCGGCACCAGGGCGGCCGCCAGCAGGACGGCGTAGGCCACGACGTACGCGTTGCGCAGGCTCCACGCGATGACGAGCATGCTCGCGCCACACAGCACCGCGCCCGCCATCGGCGTGAAGCCGAAGTCGCTGAGCAGCCCCATCAGGAAGCCGGCCGTGGCCAGCAATCCCCCCACGGGGGCCACCAGTGTCCGCGTGCGCGCGGTGCACACCAGGGACACGCCCGACAGTCCGAGCGCCAGCAATCCGGCCGCCACGGACGCGGCCTCGACCGAGAGGACCTGGATGGCCAGCGGCGGCACCACCAGCATCAGCAGCGCGCCGACGACCTTCAGGTAGAAGCGGTCCACGAGCAGGCCGGTGCCCAGACACACCACCGACATGCCGAGCACGCTCCAGAGGGCCGGGCGCGCGTCGGGACCGGCGATTCCGTGGAAGGAGAAGAGGACGCCGGCCACGGCCGTGCAGCGCAGCAGCACCTCCGCGAAGGCGACGTCGCGCGCCTGTCCGGTGCGCTCACCGCGCCACAGCCGCGACACCGCGAGCACCACGCCCGCGAGCACGAAGGGCAGCGCCGTCAGCGCGCCGTACTGCACGGGCAGCCGCTCCGCGACGGGATAGCCGAGCGAGGCCTTGAGCGTGTCGAGCAGCCGCTTCAGCGGCCCCGGCACCAGCTGGCCGCTGGTGGCGTACGAGAAGTAGAGCGCGGCATAGGCGGGATACACCCATGGCAGTCGATGGAGGGCGCCGCTCGCCAGCGACAGCAGCGTCCAGGTGATGACGGCGGCGGTGACGAAGAACGTCGGCGGCGGGGCACCGATGGCGGCGACCAGGCACATCGCCTGGAGGGAGACCACGCCCAGCGACAGCGTGTCCGTCGCGCGCTCGGCGGGCAGGGCACGGAAGCGATGGGCGGAGGCGAGCAGGAACGCGACGAAGGGCGCATAGAGGCCCGCCTCGGGCGGAGCCCCCGCGTGGACGAGCGCCAGGTGCAGGCGCACCGCGTAGGCGATGAGCAGGTACAGCGGCGCGGCGAGCGCGAAGGCCAGCGCGCTCCCTTCTCGAGGACTCGAAGGGGTGCGCGAGGACAGCAGGAAGAAGAGCACGCACGGCAGGAGGTTGAGCCACAGCGCGGCGCCCCCGAGCCTCGCGGCCAGCGGAGCCAGTCCCATCATCAAGATGCTGGCGACGAGCGAGGCCTGGACGAAGGGACGCGAGGGGGCATCGAAGGCCTCGGCGGGCTTGCGCACGAACCAGGCCGAGACTCCCGCCCAGACCAGCAGCACCGGAGTGAGCCACCACGGCCCCAGGTTGCCGTCGCCGAACCCGGTGGGCGACAAGGCAATGCCCGCGAGGGGAGCCGCCGCCGAGCCGATGACCCCGAGGATGCGCCCCGGACCGCGCAGGGCCTCGCGCCGCCCGAGGACCGCGCCCATGATGGAGAAGAACGCGGAGGCTCCCGCCGTGGCCAGGAAGATGGCCACCGAGCGACTGACAGAGCTCATCCCGGCCCAACGCTCGAACACGAAGTAGAGCAGGCCCGAGAGGACGAGGAAGGCCCCGACGAACCACATGATGCTTTCGTAGAGGAACGGCTTCCACACGCGATTCCACGACGAGGCCTGCTCGACGAACCGGGCCGTCGGGCCCCCAGGCTGCGGCGCCTCGAACGACGGCGCGGAAGCGTCCTCGGGGAGCGGATGCGCCTCGGCGCCCGCACCGGACACGCGAGCATGCGGCGACGGGCGAGGACCTGGACGTCGCGTCGATGCCGCCCTCGCGGCGCGCTCGGCCTCACGCTTCGCCTCGTCTCTCGAAGCAGAGGAAGCACCTTCCGCGCGCCACGCCGCCGATGTGCTCGACGCGTGCCCATCATCGGCACGCGACGCGGATTCACCCGAGCTCCACGTGCCGCTCGCATCTCGCGTCACGGAGGCATCCGGACGAGGTACGTACTCACCCTCGCCCCACGGCAGGCCCGTCTTCGGACGCTCCGAGCCCGGCGTGACCTCGCTCACACCGTGAGCATCGCGCACCACCGAGGCACCACCCGCCACCGACGCGTCCGCGCGAGGAACAGAATCACCCTCGCGCCACGACAGACCCGCCTGCGGATGCTCCGCGGCCACATCAGCGCCAGCCGTGACACCCCTTGCGCCGTGGGCATCCTGAATCACCGAGGCGCCACTCGCCACGGACGCCTCCGCGCCCCAAGCTCCGTCCGCCTCCCGAGTCACCGCCTCGCCCGAGCGCTGCGAGGACGCCTCCGCGCCCCACGCTCCGCCCGCCTCCCGCATCACCGAAGCGCCGCTCGCCGCGGAATCTCCCGGGCCCCGCACGAACGGCTCCGCGGCATCGCGCGTCACGGCCTCGCTCGACCGCCACGCGGCCTCCGCGGCAACCGTCTCCGCTCCCTGCACGAAGCCCGTCACGGGCAGCACCGTGGCCCCCGCGTGCACCCCATCCACATCGGGAACCACCGCGGGCCACTCACCGGGGCGCGAAGGCGCTCCGCCGCCAGCCGCCGCGGCGCCGTCCTCCGTGCGCGGCGGCTCCACCCGACTCGCCGTCACCGGCGCCGGCGACTCGGCGAGCACGGAGAGGAGGATTCGGGCCTGACGCTCGTAGCGCTCGGACAGGAAGCGACGGACGTTGGGGGGAACCTCGGTGGCATCCCAGCGCGCCAGCTCGGACAGGAGGAAGTGGACGTGAGCGAGCTCCGCGTCCAGCTCGGAACGAGGCCGCGAGGTCATCGCCGTGCCACAGAGTGCGCACTGGTGGAACTGACCCAGGCGCTCCTGTCGGCAATCAGGGCAGTACATGAAGCTCCCCCTCTACAACGGACATGCCACCCAGAATGCCTGGGATATCCAGCGCGTGGAAAGCCGCCCCCTCATTCCAGGTGCGTCGCCCGGGTGGCACCTGTGCAGGCAGGTGCACAACGGGTGCACGCACTCCGACGCACCCGTCACGCCCGGAGTCCCCCTGGCCCCACCTCGCATTCCGTGGGAGCGTCCGCCCCCATGAGCAACGACGAGCTGACCCTGCGTCCCATCCGACCCACGGATGATGCCGCCGTGGCGGGCGTCATCCGCGCGGTGATGCCCGAGTTCGGAGCCGATGGTCCCGGCTTCGCCATCCACGACCCCGAGGTCGACACCATGAGCGCCGCCTACGCGCGCCCGCGCCACGCGTACTTCGTGGTGGAGCGCGCGGGCCGCGTCATCGGTGGCGGCGGCATCGCCCCGCTGGAGGGCGGAGACCCGGGCGTGTGCGAGCTGCGCAAGATGTACTTCCTCCCCGAGGCGCGTGGCCTGGGAGCGGGCGAGCGCATGCTGCGCCGCTGTCTCGACTTCGCGCGCGAGGCGGGCTTCCAGCGCTGCTACCTGGAGACGCTCGCCTCCATGACCCAGGCGCAGAAGCTCTACCGCCGCCTCGGCTTCGAGCCGCTCTGCGCCCCCATGGGAAGCACGGGCCACTTCGGCTGCGACCACTGGTACGCGCTGGACCTCACGAAGCCCGCGAGCTGAAGCGCCCCCGCCCCCCTGCCCTGCCACCGGCCCCCAAGCCCCTTCGGGTCCGTGCTCCTCCCTGTCCCCATCTTCTCGGACAAGGAGGGGGACTGAATGGCGGGAAGAGGACCCAAGCCTCCCGGACGCCGCAGGGCACCGTCACCGACGAGCGCGAGGACCGTGAGGGCACGGCCCGAAGCAGCCGTGGTCTCCGAGCCCGCGCCCCGCTCGGACAAGGTCCCCTTCGACATCGACGACGTGCTCGCGCGCGTACGTCACACGGTGCGCGACTTCGCGGACGCGGCGATGTTCGCGCTGTCCGCCCGGGGCCACGACAGCCTCTTCGAGCAGCTCGTCGCCTGCATCCTCTCCATCCGCACCCTGGATGAAGTCAGCCTGCCCGCGGCGCTCCGGCTGCTCGAGCGCGCCTCCACACCCAAGGCCCTCGCGCGCCTGGGCACCGCCGCCATCGACGCACTCATCCGCCCCGTCACCTTCCACGAAGCCAAGGCCCATCAACTCCACGCCATCGCCGTGCGCACGCGGGACGAGTTCGCGGGCACCCTGCCCTGCGATGCCCGGGTCCTCCAGTCCTTCAAGGGCGTGGGCCCCAAGTGCGCGCACCTGGCGCTCGGCATCGCCTGCGGGCACGAGGCCATCAGCGTGGACATCCACGTGCACCGTGTGACGAACCGCTGGGGCTACGTGAAGGCCACCACGCCCGAGGCGACCATGACCGCGCTCGAGACCCAGCTCCCGCGCAGGTACTGGGTGGAGCTCAACCGCCTGCTGGTACCCTTCGGCAAGCACGTGTGCACGGGCTCGCGCCCCAAGTGCTCCACGTGCCCGGTGCTCAGCGCCTGCCGGCAGGTCGGCGTGACGAACCCTCGCTGACGATTACCGGTCGTGCCCCACCAGCTGCGTGGCCCGGCGAGCCAGTCGCCGCCACGGGTTGGTGCGACCGCCGTTCTCCAGCGAGATCTCCTTGGACACGCGCAGGTCCTTGGCCCAGCACCGCTCCATCTTCCGGACGAACTCCTTGTCGTGGATGATGAGCGAGCCCTCGCCCAGCTTGTTGAGCGACAGCGAGTCCATGTTCGTCGAGCCCACCACCGCGAGCCAGTCGTCCACGATCATCGTCTTCGCGTGCATCATCGACGGCTGGTACTCGTAGATGCGCACCCCCGCGTCGAGCAGTCGCTCATAGGTGGAGCGCTGCGAGGCGCGGATGAGCTTCACGTCATGCACGGGCCCGGGCCCCAGCACGCGAATCTCCACGCCCTGGCGACACTTCTCCTCCAGCTGCTCCAGGATTTCGTTGGGCGGTGAGAAGTACGCGTTGGCGATCCACAGGCGCTCGCGCGCGGCGGCGATGACCATGCGCACCATCCGCTCCGCGTCGGTGATGCCCAGCTTGCCCGCGCTCTCCACGAAGCACGCCTCGGCGTCCCCCACCAGCATCGGCTCCGGGAAGGTGTCCGGTGGCAGCAGCCCACCGCCCGACTCCTGCCAGTAGCGCGAGAAGGACAGCTGCATGTCGCGCGCGGCGGGCCCCTCGACACGCACGCTGGTGTCGCGCCACTCCTCCGGCGACAGCCCGTCTCCCTCCCACACCTTCCAGAAGCCGAAGCCACCCGTGTACGCGATGCGTCCGTCGATGATGACCAGCTTCTGGTGCGAGCGCCCCAGCAGCCGCCCCATCACCTTGCCCGCGAGCAGCCGGTAGTAGTGCACCTCCACGCCCGCGGCCGAGAGCACCTTCTCCACCTTCTGGTCGAAGTCCTTGTCCCCGCTCAGCTCCTCGCTGCCCACCGGGTCCACCACCACGCGGCACGCCACGCCCGCGTGGGCGCGGTCCACCAGCGCGTCGATGATGCGGTCCGACACGTCGCAGGGCCGCCAGATGTAGACCAGGATGTGGACGCTCTCCCGCGCCGCGCGGATGTCCTCCACCATGCGGTCGAACACCGCGCCGTTGTCCAGGAGCTCCAGGCGGTGGCCCGTCATGAGCGCCGCGCCGGTGGACTGATAAAGAGAGAACGAGAAGCCCTGAGGCCCTGGAGGCAGCTCGAACGGCCCCTTCATCTCGTGCTTGCCGCGCTCGCTCCCCGCATCGAAGCCGTGGGCGCCGGGCTGGGGAAGAATCTCCGTCTCCGAGAGGTCCTGGGGCTCGTCCATGACGTGGCAAGCTAGGGACACTTTCCGACCCCGGCATGCAGGGCCTGGCCGCCTGCCCGACAGGCAGGTGCTCTCTCCCATTGCCGCCCGGCACCGGGCTGGCCACACTGGGCCTCTTCCCTCGCTTGCTGGAGAGCCGACTGATGGTGGAAGAGATTCGTCCAACCGCGAAGGAGCTGCTGTCGCTGCCCCGCCTGGCCCCCCTGGTCCCCATGCTGTACGTGGCCTGGACGGACGGTGAGCTGACGCCCGCGGAGATTCGGATGCTGGGCACCGCCGCGCGCGCCCAGCCGTGGTTGGACCTGCGCTCCAACACCGTGCTCGCCCGCTGGTTGGATCCGCTGATGCCACCCAGCTCCAACGAGCTGGCCCTGGTGCGCGAGCACATCCGCGCCTCCGCCGAGCGCCTGAGGCTCAGCCCCCAGGAGAGCCTCTCCGAGCTGGGCGCGAAGCTGACAGAGCTCGTCGCGGACTCGAAGGAGCTGCCCTCGAGCATGCCGGAGCTGGTGCGCGCCTTGGCCTCGCTGGAGGCCGTGCTGGGCGTCTCCGGACGCGAGGCCGTCCGCGCCCTGGTGCCCTCCGCCGCGCACGAGCCGCGCCGCATCGGCCCCACCGAGCCCACCTCCTTCGCCCCCGAGGCGCTGCGCGCGGTGCTGGACCGCAAGTACCCGGAGGTCCGCTCCCAGGTGCGCAAGTGGCTGGAGGACCCGACCTTCCGCTATCAGCGCACGCTCGACACGGACAAGCAGCGCGAGCAGGTCTTCGCCTGGCTCAAGCAGCTGGCGGACCAGGGCCTGGGCCGCATCGCGTTCCCGGAGGGCGACGAGGCCGGCGCGGACCTGGGCGCATTCATCGCCTCGTTCGAGACGCTCGCCCTCTTCGACCTGAGCCTCGTGGTGAAGGCGGGCGTGCACTTCGGCCTGTTCGGCGCGAGCATCCTCTTCCTCGGCACCCAGAAGCACCACCGCGAGTACCTGCCCAAGGTCGCCACGCTGGAATTGCCCGGCTGCTTCGCCATGAGCGAGCTGGGCCACGGCTCCAACGTGCGCGACGTGGAGACGGTGGCGCGCTACGACCCGGAGGCCGGCGACTTCATCGTGCACACCCCGTCCGAGGGCGCGCGCAAGGAGTGGATCGGCAACGCCGCGCGCCACGGGCGCATCGCCACGGTGTTCGCGCAGCTGGAGGTCGGCGGCAAGGGGCTGGGCGTGCACGCGCTGCTGGTGCCGCTGCGCGACGAGCGCGGACAGGTGCTGCCCGGCGTGCGCATCGAGGACTGCGGCCGGAAGATGGGCCTCAACGGCGTGGACAACGGCCGCATCTGGTTCGACCACGTGCGCGTGCCCCGGGAGAACCTGCTGGACCGCTTCGGACAGGTGAGTGCCGAGGGCGAGTACACCAGCTCCATCTCCAGCGACGGGCGCAGGTTCTTCACCATGCTGGGCACGCTGGTGGCGGGCCGGGTGAGCGTGGCGTGCGCGTCCCTGAGCGCGGCCAAGAGCGGGCTGACCATCGCGGTGCGCTACGGGGACCTGCGTCGGCAGTTCGGCCCGCCCGGCGCGCCCGAGGTGCGGCTGCTCGACCACCAGACGCACCAGCTGCGCCTGCTCAAGCCGCTGGCGAAGACGTACGCGCTCGACTTCGCGCTGGAGCACCTGGTGGAGCGCTACGTGAAGCGCACCGAGGAGGACTCCATGGAGGTGGAGGCGCTGGCGGCGGGCCTCAAGGCGTATGCGTCCTGGAACTGCACGGCGGTGCTCCAGGAGGCGCGCGAGGCGTGCGGCGGCCAGGGCTACCTGGAGGCCAACCGGCTGTCGGCGCTGAAGGACGACACGGACATCTTCACCACCTTCGAGGGCGACAACACGGTGCTCATGCAGCTGGTCGCCAAGAGCCTGCTGACGGACTACCGCCAGCGCTTCGAGGACGACCGGGTGTACGCGGTGCTCAAGCTCATCGCGGACAAGGCCACGGCCATGGCGGACAAGAACCCCATCGCCGTGCGGCGCACGGGCAGCGAGCACCTGCGCGACGACGACTTCCAGCTGCGCTTCCTGCGCTACCGCGAGGAGGACCTGCTCGCCTCGGTGGCGCGGCGCATCCGCAAGCGGCTGACGGCGGGTGTGGAGGCCTTCGCCGCCTTCAACCAGGTCCAGGCGCACCTGGTCGCCCTGGCGCACGCGCACATCGAGCGCGTGGTGCTCGAGCAGTTCATCCACGGGGTGAACACGGTCCAGGACCCGGGCCTCAAGGTGGTGCTCGGGCGGCTGTGCGACCTCTACGGCCTGTCCTGCCTGGAGGCCGCGAGCGGCTGGTTCCAGGAGAACAGCCTCATGGAGGGCGGCAAGGCGCTGGCCATCCGCAAGGAAATCGTGAAGCTGTGCACGGAGCTGCGGCCGGACGCGGTGGCGCTGGTGGATGCCTTCGGGATTCCGGACACGTGCATCGCGGCGCCCATCGGACTGGGGCATCTGTCGGCGTGACGCCCGCTGAACAATTGGGGGCCCTGGGGGGCTGACGGGCTGGGCGAGGCTGCCCAGCTTCCCGGGCCATGAAAACCACCACGACGCTGTGGCTCTGCGTTCTTGGAATGTTGTCCGCGTGTGCGTCCGTGTCTCCGGTGGAGCGCGCCGCACAGCAGGAGGAGCAGAACCGTCAACGGGCCCGGCTGCTCACCGAGGAGCTCTACAACCTGCGCAAGCTGGACCGCGTCCCGGAGCTGTTCGCCGAGGACTACGTGGACCACTCGCAGGGCGCGCCCAAGGACGTGGTGGGCCCGGCCGTGGTGCTCCAGCAGGCCGAGGCCACCTTCCAGACGTTCCCGGACCTGCGCTTCGACATCCTCCACGTGGTGGCGGACCAGGACCTGGTGCTGGTGCACTGGAAGGCCGCCGGCACGGACCCGCTGAACCTGGACGACGCGGGCAAGCCCCGGCCGCTCGCGCTCGCCGGGCACTCGCTGTACCGGATGCGCGACGGGAAGGTGGTCGAGTCGTGGGACATCTCCGACCGACTCACGCCCCTGCTCCAGCGCGGCTACCGCGTCGTCCCGCCCCAGCCGTAGCGGGGCGGCGACTCACTGAAGGACGGCGGGCGCCTGGAAGACCTCGCCGTTGCGGCCCTCCACGCGGAGGCTGGCGCCCTCGGAGGGGCTCACGCGCAGCTCCACGCGCGGCTGGCCCCGGCGGTCCACCAGCAGCAGGCCCGGGGAGCCGTGCTCATCCGCGCCGAGAATCGCGCGGGGTCGGCCATCCGCGTCCGCCAGTTCCAGGCGCGAGGAGCCATCCACCTGGAGGCCCACCGCGAACAGGTCCACGCCCCCTGGCTTGGACAGGGTGAGGCGCGGGGCCTCGTCCGAGTAGACGGTGAGCTCGGCGAGGGACTCGCCCTCCGCGGTGGAGAAGCGCAGCCGGGGCGAGCCGTCCTGGGCCACGCCGAGGAGCGCGCGCGGACGCCCCGCCTGGTCATGCAGCACCAGGCCCGTGGTGCCGGCGTCATCCAGTCCGAGCGACGCGCGCCGCTGTCCGTGCGCATCGTTGAGCACCAGACGCGAGGCCACCAGCTCTCCGCCTCCCAGCGTCGGCGCGGGCTTCAGCGCGGCCACGCCCAGCCCGAGCCCCGCCACCGCGAGCGCCGAGAAGGTCAGCCCCTGCAGCCGCCGGCAGCGGCGCTCCAGTCGCTCCAACCGAGCATCCAGCGAATCCATCTTCGTGCCTCCCGTCGGAGCGCTCCACGCGTCTGACGCACCGCACGTTAGCGGAAGGCGGACCGGGCCGCCCGCGCTCCCGGAGCGTCGCCCCGACCGGACCTGGCCCCCGCCCTCGCGGCGCGCGTCCCCAGGAGCGCTCCGCCCACTGCGTGATTCAAGACACGTGTCGGGGAAGACATGTGACACACCGCGGCTCACGTTGATGAGGCCCGGGGGGCTGACACGGAGGCGGCGCCGACGCGAGAATGCGGGAATGAGACAGCTCGACCAGGAGCGGCTGTTGGGGGCATACCGGGCCACGCGCTACGTCATCCGTCCGCATGCCTCCACCGGAGGCGTGGAGCAGGTGCTGCGAGTCGGTCGGCTCCACCCCGCGCTCGACGCGGAGCTGACCGCGCGCGGCCACCGCGAATGGGCGTTCCTCACCGCGTGGAACCCGGGCTCACGGCCGCGCGGCAGGGACGAGAACCAGCGAGCCCAGGAACGGCTGATTTCCCAGTTGGTCGCGGGCGGCTTCGTCATCGCCCCCGCCATCGGCGAGGCCGAGGACGGGAGCTGGTCCGAGCAGAGCCTCTTCGTCCCGGGCCTGCCCCGCTCGGAGGCGGAGCGCTTCGGTCGCGCCCATGGCCAGGTGGCCATCCTGGTGGGGCGCACCGGAGGCCCCGCGGAGCTGCTGCTGTGCGGCTGCGAAGCACCGCCGCCCGTTCCTTGAAGCAGGGCCACAGCAGCAACCCCGTGTCGAGACACGGGTTCCACCGTTCCGCCGTGAAGTCGAGCCATCCATCCACGAACCGGGGTAGGTTTCACCGCCCCCGTGCGTTGGAGTTCTCTCGATGCCTCAAGCCACACCGCGCTCGTCCCTTCTGGGAGCGCGCCCCAGCCCCTTCCTGCTCGCCGGAGCGTTCATCACCGGCATGCTCCTCTTCGTCCATGGCGGCTGCGGAGGTGATGAGCGCGATTGCCGGAACCCCACCGACTGCCGCTACGACAACGGCGCACCGGACGAGGGCAAGGAGTGGGCCTGCGAGGACCAGCGCTGCGTGCAGCACCCCGTCCAGCAGCCGCCCCCGGATGCGGGCACGGACGCGGGGACGCCCGACGCGGGGGCTCCCGACTCGGGAACGCTCGACGCGGGGAGACCCGACGCGGGAACGCCCGACGCGGGGAGGCCCGACGCGGGGGCGCCGGACTCAGGCCCCTCCACGGTGAGCGTGCAGATCCTGGCCTTCAATGACTTCCACGGGCAGCTCGAGGAGCCCTCGGGCCAGATTCTGGCGGGCGTGGCCACCGACGGTGGACCGGTGCGGGTGAACGCGGGCGGCGTGACGTACTTCGCCCGGCACATCGCGGCCCTGAGGGCCACCAACCCCAACACGGTGGTGGTGGCGGCCGGGGACCTCATCGGTGCCTCCCCGCTGCTGTCGGGGCTCTTCCACGACGAGCCCACCATCGAGGCGATGAACCTCATCGGCCTGGACCTGGTCGCGGTGGGCAACCACGAGTTCGACGAGGGCAGCACGGAGCTGCTGCGCATGCAGTCCGGCGGCTGCCACCCGGTGGATGGCTGCATGGACGGGGATGGCTTCGCGGGCGCGAAGTTCAAGTTCCTCGCGGCCAACGTGGCCACGGACGTGGACCGCACGCTGTTCCCCCGCTACGACATCCGCGAGTTCGAGGGCGTGAAGGTCGCCTTCATCGGCATGACGTTGGAGGCCACACCGGGAAGCGTCATTCCCTCGGGCGTCGAGGGGCTCACCTTCAAGGACGAAGTGCAGACGGTGAACGCGCTGGTGCCGGAGCTGCGGCAGCAGGGCATCGAAGCCATCGTCGTGGTGGTGCACCAGGGCGGAATCGCGACCCCGGGCTCGCTGGTGAACGAATGCAAGGGCGCGGGTTCGGACGGCCTCATCGCGGGTGCCATCGTGGGCCTCGTCAAGGGCCTCAACGACGCGGTGGATGTCGTCGTCAGCGGCCACACGCATCAAGCCTACAACTGCGTCATCGATGGCAAGGTCGTCACGAGCGCCTCGTCGATGGGGCAGCTCGTCACGGACATCGACCTGACGTTGAGCAAGGCGACGCGCGACGTCGTGGCGGCGAAGGCGAACAACGTCATCGTCACGCGCGACGTGCAGGAGGTCGGCGCGGTGAAGGAGCTGGTGACGAAGTACCAGGAGCTCGTCACGCCCCTGGCCAACCGGGTCATCGGCTGGGTGGCGCAGGCGCTCAGGAACCAGTCGGACTCCTTGGGCCAGTCCACCCTGGGCCTCGTCATCGCGGACTCGCAGCTCGAGGCGACGAAGCCCGCGAACCTGGGTGGGGCGCAGGTGGCCTTCATGAACCCGGGCGGCGTGCGCGCGAGCATCGACCAGGGCGAGGTCACCTACGGCGAGGCCTTCTCCACACAGCCCTTCAACAACAGCCTGGTCACCATGACGCTGACGGGCGCGCAAATCGATGAGGTGTTGGAGCTACAGTGGCGGCCGTCGGGAGCCACCCTCATGCTGCTTCCGTCGGCGGGCTTCACCTATGCGTTCAGCGCGTCGGCGCCCGTCGGAAGCCGCGTCGACCCGGCGTCCATCCGCATCAACGGCGTGACGGTGGACCCGGCGGCGAACTACCGCGTCACCGCGAACAACTACATCGCGAGTGGGAGTGATGGCTTTTCGGTGTTCACCGAGGGGACGAACCGGCTGACTGGCGCCATGGACATCGACGCGATGGAGGCCTACCTGAAGGCGCGCAGCAGCGCGGCGAACCCGCTCCCCGCCCCGGCGCTTAATCGCGTCACCCGGCTGCCGTAGCGTCGTTCCGGGGGGACGGGGCCGTGTCCCTGTCCCCCCGCGCGTCACGGGCCTCGAGCGGCCTCCACGAAGACGCGCCAGGGTGCGCCGGGCGGAGTAGGTTCCCGCCCCTGTCCTGACCCTCGGGAGCCCCCCTCCTCATGTCACGGTCCACTCCGCGCCCGGGCGCGCGCCCCGGCGTCTTCCTCCTCGCCGGAGCCTTCCTCTCCGGCGTGCTCCTCTTCGCCCACGGCGGCTGCCAAGGCGTATCGCGCGCCCAGCGTCCCACGGCGGACGCGGGCTCCGAGACGGTGAGCGTGCAGCTCCTCGCGTTCAACGACTTCCACGGGCAGCTCGAGCCGCCCGGGGGCAGCAACGGACAGATTCAGACGGGCGTGGACGCCGACGGTGGGCCGGTGCGTGTGAACGCGGGCGGCGTGACGTACTTCGCCCGGCACATCGCGGCCCTGAGGGCCACCAACCCCAACACGGTGGTGGTGGCGGCGGGAGACCTCATCGGCGCCTCCCCGCTGCTGTCAGGGCTCTTCCACGACGAGCCCACCATCGAGGCGATGAACCTCATCGGCCTGGACCTGGTCGCGGTGGGCAACCACGAGTTCGACGAGGGCAGCACGGAGCTGCTGCGCATGCAGTCCGGCGGCTGCCATCCGCAGGACGGCTGTCAGGACGGGGACGCCTTCGGGGGCGCGCGGTTCAAGTTCCTGGCGGCCAACGTGGCCACGGGCGTGGACCGCACGCTGTTCCCCCGCTACGACGTGCGCGAGTTCGAGGGCGTGAAGGTCGCCTTCATCGGCATGACGCTGGAGGGCACACCTCAAATCGTCACGCCCACGGGCGTCGCGGGCCTCGCCTTCCAGGACGAGGTGGAGACGGTGAACGCGCTGGTGCCCCAGCTGCGCCAGCAGGGCGTGGAGGCCATCATCGTCGTGGTGCACGAGGGCGGCGTGCCCGCGCCGGGCTCGCTCATCAACGAGTGCCGGGGCAAGGGCGAGGGCGGCGGAATCTCCGGGCCCATCGTGGCCATCGCGAAGGGAATCGACGACGCGGTGGACGTCATCGTCACCGGCCACACGCACCAGGCCTACAACTGCGTCATCGACGGCAAGGTCGTCACGAGCGCCGCGTCGGCGGGGCGGCTCGTCACCGACATCGACCTGACCTTGAGCAAGGCGACCGGCGACGTGGTGGAGGCCAAGGCGAACAACCTCATCGTCACGCGCGACGTGAAGGAGGACGGGCCGGTGAAGGAGCTGGTGACGCGCTACCAGCAGCTCGCCACGCCCCTGGCCAACCGGGTCATCGGCTGGGTGGCCGAGACGCTCAAGACGCCCTTCACCCAGGCGGACCCGGCGGGGCAGTCCACGCTGGGCTTCGTCATCGCGGACTCGCAGCTCGCGGCGACGCGGGCGGCGAACCTGGGCGGAGCGCGGGTGGCCTTCATGAACCCGGGCGGCGTGCGCGCGGACATCGCCCAGGGCGAGGTCACCTTCGGCGAGGCCTTCACCACGCAGCCCTTCGGCAACAGCCTGGTCACCCTGACGCTGACGGGCGCGCAAATCGAGGAGCTGCTGGAGCGACAGTGGCAGCAGGTGGGCCCCAACGTCGTCACCCGCATCCTCCATCCGTCCGCGGGCTTCACCTACGCGTTCAGCGCGTCGGCGCCCATCGGCAGCCGCGTCGACCCGGCGTCCATCCGCCTCGACGGCGAGCCGTTGGATGCAGCGGCGACCTACCGCGTGACGGTGAACAACTTCCTCGCGGGCGGCGGGGATGGCTTCGCGGTGCTCACGCAGGGGACGAACCGCCTGGGCGGCGCCATCGACAGTGACGCGCTGGAGGCCTACCTGAAAGCGCACAGCTCCCAGTCGAGCCCCCTGGTGGCGCCCGCGCTGGACCGCATCACCGCGCTGCCCTGAGTCAGGGGACGGGACCGCGCCCCTGCCCCCCGGCCGGGACATCCGCGCCCCGTCCGGGCACGTTGTCGGGCGACACGGTGGAGCCCGGGAGGATTTCAATCTCCTGGGTGCGCGTCACACGCCGGGCCACCTCGTCGAACTCCAGCTCGATGCCGCGGCCCGGCTGGTCCTTGAGGCCGAAGCGGATGCGCCAGTAGTTGGGGCGTATCTCCACGGCCTCGCCGGCCTCGGAGAGCACCAGGCTGTTGTTGCGGGCGTATTCCTCGCCGGCCTGGATGACGTCACGCTCGCCCAGCTCCGCTTGCACGGAGGCCGAGCTGGGAGGCTGGGGCGGCCGGCCGGTGGGCCCGACACAGCCCGCTCCGGCCAGGAAGGCGGCGGTCAGCAGGAGTCGAGGGAGGGGGCGCGAGCTGAGCCTGGACATGTCCACAAGTTGAGCATGGGACGTGCCACCCGCATCCCTGGAGAGCGACTTCGGAGGCGCGCGAGTCTTGCGCCTGCTCGGAGCACCAGCGCGGAACCTGCGCCTCCAGGGGCGTCGGGAATCCCGCGCGACGTCTCCAGGCGCCCCCGCTCCGCCATGAGGAGCGGGGGTGCGAGGACGGATTACTTGTTCGACGGCGTCGGGGAGATGAGGCGCTGCTTCTCCACCACTTCGTCGATGAGGCCGTACTGGCGCGCGTCCTCGGCGCTCATGAAGTAGTCGCGCTCGGTGTCCTTCTCGATGCGCTCGATGGTGTGGCCGGTGTGCTTGACGATGAGGCCGTTGATGTAGCTGCGCAGGCGGAGGATTTCCTTGGCCTGGATGTCGATGTCGGTGGCCTGGCCCTGGGCGCCGCCGAGCGGCTGGTGAATCATGATGCGGCTGTTGGGCAGGGCGTAGCGCTTGCCCTTGGCGCCGGCGAGCAGGAGCAGCGCGCCCATGGAGGCGGCCTGTCCCACGCAGATGGTGGACACCGGACACTTCACGTACTGCATGGTGTCGTAGATGGCCAGGCCGGCGGTGACGGAGCCACCGGGCGAGTTGATGTAGAGGTTGATGCCCTTGTCGGGGTCCTCGGACTCGAGGAAGAGCAGCTGGGCGACGATGATGTTGGCCACGTCATCGTTGACGGGCGTGCCCAGCATGATGATGCGGTCCTTGAGGAGCCGGCTGTACAGGTCGTACGCCCGCTCGCCGCGGTGCGTGGTCTCGATGACGAAGGGGACGTTCATGGCTCCCCTACCCTAATCGTCCTGCCGCGCGCGCGCCCGCCCCTTCTTCCCGCAGCGTGCGCTGGCCCACGGTTCCACCCCGTCCCCTCCCCCGGTGGGCCCTCGACGGGGCGTCCGGAGGAGGGACGACGGCGTGTAGGACACCCGGCGCCTACAGGCCGGTCATCTTCTCCGGGCGGACCCACTGGTCGAACTGTTCGGCGGTGACGAGGCCCAGCTCGACGGCGACCTCCTTGAGCGTCTTGCCCTCCTTGTGGGCCTTCTTGGCGATGCGCGCGGCGTTGTCGTAGCCGATGTGCGGGTTGAGGGCGGTGACGAGCATCAGGCTGCGCTCCAGGTTCTCCTGGATGCGGGCGCGGTGGGGCTCGATGCCCACGGCGCAGTGGAGGCGGAAGCTGCGCATGCCGTCGGCCAGCAGCCGGCAGCTCTGCAGGACGTTGTGGATGATGAGGGGCTTGAAGACGTTGAGCTCGAAGTTGCCGGAGGCGCCGCCCACGCTGACGGCGACGTCGTTGCCCATGACCTGGGCGCAGAGCATGGTGAGGGCCTCGCTCTGGGTGGGGTTGACCTTGCCGGGCATGATGGAGCTGCCGGGCTCGTTCTCCGGGATGGTGATTTCGCCCAGGCCGGAGCGGGGGCCGGAGGACAGCCAGCGGATGTCGTTGGCGATCTTGAAGAGCGCGCAGGCCAGGCCCTTGAGGGCGCCATGCGCGTGGACCAGGGCGTCGTTGGCGGCCAGGGCCTCGAACTTGTTGGGGGCGGTGACGAAGGGCAGGCCGGTGAGGCGGGCAATCTCCTGGGCGACGCGCTCGGCGTACCCCTTGGGGGCATTGAGCCCCGTGCCGACAGCCGTCCCCCCCAGGGCCAGCTCGTGCAGGTGGGGCAGCACGCGCTCCAGGTGGGCGCGAGCATGGGCGAGCTGCGCGACATAGCCGCTCAGCTCCTGGCCCAGGGTGAGGGGCGTGGCGTCCTGGAGGTGGGTGCGGCCAATCTTCACCACGTCCATGAAGGCGCGGGACTTGTCGGCGAGCACGTCGCGAAGCGCGTCGAGCTCGGGGAGCACCCGCTCGGCGATGGCGGTGGCGGCGGCGACGCTCATCGCGGTGGGGAAGACGTCGTTGGAGCTCTGCCCCTTGTTGACGTCGTCGTTGGCGTGGACGCGGCGCTGCTCACCGCGTTCGCCGCCGAGCAGCTCCGAGGCGCGGTTGGCGAGCACCTCGTTGGTGTTCATGTTCGTCTGGGTGCCGCTGCCGGTCTGCCAGATGCTGAGCGGGAACTCCGCGTCATGCTTGCCGGCGAGGACCTCGTCGGAGGCGCGGACGATGGCGTCGCCCTTCTCGCGGGAGAGCGAACCGTTCTCGACGTTGACGAGGGCGGCGGCCTTCTTGACGAGCACGAGCGCGCGGATGAGCGCGGGAGGCATGCGCTCGGTGGAGATGTCGAAGTTCTGGAGGCTGCGCTGCGTCTGGGCGCCCCAGAGGCGGTCGGCGGGGACCTCGATGGGGCCGAAGGTGTCCTTCTCGATGCGGACGTCGCGAGTGCTCAAGGGCGGGCTCCTGGAGGAGAGAATCCTGGAGCCCACGCATAACAGGCCGGTCAACGGGTCACCGGGAGACGAGGAGAACCGTCGAGCCGTGAGCAGAACGCGCCGATAAGCAGGGCACCGCGAACGCGTGACACAGAGGAGCGGGACGGCCGGCGTGGGGGGCCCCGCCCGCCGGCGGGGGGACCCACGGCGAGCCGAGGGGCCCGCGAGCCGTGCCCCCTGGCCGTGTGCCTAGACCCGCCGCTCCAAGCGAGGCGTCTCCGACTCCCCGAAGCGCGACAACCAGTTCAGCGTGCGCTGCAGGGGAGCCCGCCCCAACGCGGAGGTCGGGGTGAACGCCCAGAGCAGGACGTAGACGAGCGGAAGCGTGCCGCCGGAGAACAAGGTGGCCACGACGACGGCCACGCGCACCAGGGCCACGTCGATTCCCAGCTCGCGAGCGAGCATCGCGCAGACGCCGGCCACGGCGCGGCCCTCGACGCCGCGGTGCAGCCGCTCCACCCGGATTCCACACCGGGCGCAGCGCGAGGCCTCCATCCGAATCTCCTCCGCGCACCCCGAGCACCGCTTCATCGCGTCCATGACGTGTCTCCCGTGAGGGGACCCCTTGGCGGCGAGCACCCTCGACCCTACCTACGCACCTCGCCGTCGCTGATTGCGTCCCCGGCACCCGGCGCCCCCCTGCTCGCAACCCCGCGTCACGTCTGTTGATTTACAGATTTAATCCGCCGGCTGTTGACAGCATTACAGGCAAGCAGGCAGAAATTGACGCGCACTTCCATTTCGCCCTCGGAAGATTCATTTTCCGACCCGTTGCCGTAGATTTACAACGCACCAAGCCAAGGAGCCGAGATGCCCACGGAAGTCCCCTCTTCGAAGAGCCCGGCCTTCAGCGCTGGCGTAGAGGTGAAGGGGCCGTGGCACCCCGACTACGCCGAGGTGCTCACCCCGGCCGCCCTGGACTTCGTGGCGAAGCTGGTGCGCGCCTTCGGGGAGCGCCGCGAGGGCCTCCTGGAGCGCCGCAAGCAGGTCCAGGCCGCCTGGCGCAAGGGTGAGCGCCCCCACTTCCTCCCGGAGACGAAGTCCGTCCGGGACGCCCAGTGGACGGTCGCCCCGCTGCCTCCGGACCTCCAGGACCGCCGCGTGGAGATCACCGGCCCGGTGGACCGGAAGATGATCATCAACGCCCTCAACTCGGGCGCCAACGTCTTCATGGCGGACTTCGAGGACGCCAACAGCCCCACCTGGGACAACGTCGTGCGCGGGCAAGTCAACCTGCGCGACGCCGTGCGCCGCTCCATCTCCTTCACCGGCGACAACGGCAAGCACTACGCCCTGGTCGACAAGCCCGCCGTCCTCTTCGTGCGCCCTCGCGGCTGGCACCTGCCCGAGCGCCACGTCGAAGTCGACGGCAAGCCCATCTCCGGCTCCCTCTTCGACTTCGGCCTCTTCTTCTTCCACAACGTCCGCGAGCAGCTCGCCCGCGGCACCGGCCCCTACTTCTACCTGCCCAAGATGCAGAGCCACCTGGAGGCCCGCCTCTGGAACGACGTGTTCCTCATGGCCCAGGACACGCTCGGCATCCCCCGCGGCACCATCAAGGCCACCGTCCTCATCGAGACGCTCCCCGCGGCCTTCGAGATGGACGAAATCCTGTACGAACTGCGCGAGCACTCCGCCGGCCTCAACTGCGGCCGCTGGGACTACATCTTCAGCTTCATCAAGACGCTCCAGTCCGACACCAGCGTCGTGCTGCCCGACCGCGGCCAGGTCACCATGGACAAGGCGTTCCTCAACGCCTACTCGCAGCTGCTCATCCAGACCTGCCACCGCCGCGGCGTGCACGCCATGGGCGGCATGGCGGCCTTCATCCCCATCAAGGGGGACGCCGCCGCCAACGAGGCCGTCCTGGAGAAGGTCCGCGCCGACAAGCTGCGCGAGGTGAAGAACGGCCACGACGGCACGTGGGTCGCCCACCCGGGCCTGGTCTCCATCGCCCGCGACATCTTCGACGCGAACATGAAGGGGCCCAACCAGCTCGCCAACAAGCGCGAGGACGTGCGCGTCACCGAGGCCGACCTGCTCAAGGTCCCCTCCGGCACCCGCACCGAGGAGGGCCTGCGCCACAACCTGCGCGTGGGCATCCAGTACACCGCCGCGTGGCTCGGCGGCCTGGGCTGCGTGCCCCTCTACAACCTCATGGAGGACGCGGCCACCGCCGAAATCTCCCGCGCCCAGGTGTGGCAGTGGCTGCACCACGGCGCCTCGCTCGACGACGGCCGCAAGGTCACGCCCGAGCTGTTCCAGACGCTGCTCTCCGAGGAGATGGCCCACCTCGAGAAGGAGGGCGTCCACGAGAAGTATGGCCGCGAGCACGTCACCCGCGCCCGCGAGCTCTTCGAGCGCCTGTCCACCGCGCCCGCCTTCGAGGACTTCCTCACCCTGCCCGCCTACGCGGCGCTCGACGCCAACCGCTGAACCCTTTCCAACCCTTCAACGCCTCACCGAGGAGCCTGCGATGTACGACGCCACCACGACCACCCCGGACGCCTCCCCTCACGCCAAGCTCCACGCCCGCCGCTTCGAGGGCATCAAGCGCAACTACACCGACAAGGACGTCCTGAAGCTGCGCGGCACGCTGCCCATCAGCTACACGCTGGCCGAGGTCGGCGCCAAGCGGCTGTGGGAGCTGCTCCACACCGAGGACTACATCAACGCGCTCGGCGCCCTCACCGGCAACCAGGCCGTGCAGATGGTCCGCGCGGGCCTCAAGGCCATCTACCTCTCCGGCTGGCAGGTCGCCGCCGACGCCAACTCCGCCGGGCAGATGTACCCCGACCAGAGCCTCTACCCGGTCGACTCCGTCCCCACCGTGGTGCGCAAGATCAACAACGCCCTGCGCCGCGCGGACCAGATCGACCACGCCGAGGGCAAGAGCGACCGCTACTGGTTCGCGCCCATCATGGCGGACGCCGAGGCCGGCTTCGGCGGCCCGCTCAACGCCTATGAGCTGATGAAGGGCATGATTGAAGCCGGCGCCGCGGGCGTCCACTTCGAGGACCAGCTGGCCAGCGAGAAGAAGTGCGGCCACATGGGCGGCAAGGTGCTGGTGCCCACCAGCCACTTCATCCGCACCCTCACCGCCGCGCGCCTCGCCGCCGACGTGATGGGCGTGCCCACGCTGCTCGTCGCTCGCACGGACGCGGACAGCGCCAAGCTGCTCATGTCCGACGCGGACGAGTACGACCACGCCTTCATCGACCGCAAGAACGGCCGCACCTCCGAGGGCTTCTACCGCATCAACGGCGGCCTCGACTGCGCCATCTCCCGCGGCCTGGCCTACGCGCCGTACGCGGACCTCGTCTGGTGCGAGACCAGCACCCCGGACCTCGCCCAGGCCAAGAAGTTCGCCGAGTCCATCCGCGAGAAGTTCCCCAACAAGCTGCTCGCGTACAACTGCTCGCCGTCCTTCAACTGGAAGAAGAACCTGGACGACGCCACCATCGCCAAGTTCCAGCGCGAGCTGGGCGCCATGGGCTACAAGTTCCAGTTCGTCACCCTGGCCGGCTTCCACGCGCTGAACCACTCGATGTACGAGCTGGCGCGCAAGTACAAGGACCGCGGCATGGCGGCCTACAGCGAGTTCCAGCAGGGCGAGTTCGGCTCCGAGAAGGACGGCTACACCGCCACGCGTCACCAGCGCGAGGTCGGCACCGGCTACTTCGACCAGGTCGCCGAGGTCATCTCCGGCGGCTCCGCCAGCACCCTGGCGCTCCACGAGTCCACCGAGGCCCACCAGTTCTAATCGCCCTGGCGGCGCCTGAAGACGCCTGACACCGGAGGCCGTGGGGTCCTAACCCCGCGGCCTCTGGTCGTTTTTCCGCCCTTCGAGCAGGCGTCAGGCCCCCGGACGCAACTTCTCCCGGGGTTGCCCGATAATGTGGGCAGACCTCCGAGATCCGCGCCAATTGCGCCCTCGGACCGCCACGGAGCCAGCCATGAGCCGCATCAACTCGTTCACGGGTCCCCAGGTCCAGGTCCCCCGTCCCCAGGCCGGCGTGCAGTCGGCGAACGTCGGGTTCGGCTCGCTCATCCAGCAGAACCAGCGCGCGGCGATGTCCCCCGCGAACCGGCCGGGTGATCCGCTGATGTCCACCGGCGGGCTGGTGGTGCAGTCGGCGCTCAACTCGGTGGGCAGCGCGCCGCACAGCGGCATCATGAACTCCTACCTCGCCGCCGTGGGCCGTCCTCCCATCCAGGACGGCGCCTCCGGGCAGGGCAAGGCGCAGTCGCCCACCGCCGCCGCGGGCTCCAAGGAGGCCGAGGAGCAGAAGGTGATGATGGAGCTGGCCGAGCTGTCCGCGGCGACGCTGAACAACTCCATCTTCCACATGGGCAACCGCAACAAGGTGTCGCTGGACCGCGAGTAGCCCCGCGCGTCGCCAGTCAGTCCTTCTTCGGTTCCTTGCGCTCGGCGCGCTCGAGGTACTCGGCGCGCTGGCCCTGCTGCAAGTCTCCCGAGCCGTCGTACGGTGGCCCCACGTCGGTGCGCTGGCCGCCGTCCTGCTCCGTCACGTCATTGAGGAACTCGGCGCGGCCCTCCGCGGGCACGCGGTCTCCATCCTCCTCCGGGTCCTTCTGCTTCGCGGGGTCCAGGGGGATGCCGAGCGGCTTCTTGAGATAGTCCTTCGGGTCCATGGCTGTCGCTCCTTCGAGGGTGCTGAGGTGAGCCCGTGCCTCGAAGATGGAGACACCGGGCACCGCACGCAGCACAGGGAGCAGGCGACCGGGAGCCCGTGGCCTCAGTTGAGGTACTTCGGACGGGGCGGCGTCGCGGGCTGCTGACGCATCATCTCCAGTCCCTGCCTCGTGAGGATGAAGCGCACCACGCCGGAGCCGCGCTCGGTCTCGATCTCCGCCTCGAAGGCGGGGCCCGCGATGCCACCCAGGGCGACGTTCTTGCGTAGGTTGTGCACCTTGCCGCTGAGCATGTCGCCGGCGACCTCCTTCACCCCTTCACCCCGCTCGTGCAGCTCGTACGCCGTCTGGTGCAGCGTCATGGCGAGCGAGGGCGTCAGCGGCTGGGAGCTGAAGAGGACGGAGATGAGCAGCCAGTAGGGAGTCTCGTCGGAGGACATCGCGCTCCCATCCTAAGCGCCTCGCCGCGCGCGGGCCCGACGAAGTGACGGGGGACGCTAGCCCGCTCGGGGCCGGCGCCGCTGGGCGATGCCCTCCGCGAGGGCGACCTGCTGCTTCCAGTGGCCGTACAGCCGCCCCTGGGACGCGAGCCGGTCCAGCTTCGTCTGCGTCTCGGCGTCCACGCGTCCTGGGGGCGCATCTCGAAAAGGCGTTCCGGGCAGCGGCATGAAGGTGTGGCCGTGCACACGCGCGCCCAGCTCCGCCAGTCGCTCCATGAGGGCGACGGTGGCGGCGACGTCGTCGGCCTCTTCGCCCGGAAGCCCGAGGATGAAGTCCACGTTGGGCACGAAGCCGCCTTCCACCGCGAGCCGGGTGGCCCGCACCACCGTCTCCACGTCGTGGCCCCGGCGGGTGCTCTGGAGGATGCGCTCGGAGCCGGACTGGCCGCCGATGATGAGGTTGTCGTTGTGGACGTAGCGCTTGAGGACGGCGAGCGCCTCGGGCGTGACGTGCTCGGGGCGGACCTCCGAGGGGAAGGTGCCGTAGTAGATGCGCCCGTCGGGGGCCATGGCCTCGCGCACCGCCGCGAGCAGCTCCTCCACCGCGGCCAGGTTCATCGTCTCGTCGCCGGTGCCGTAGGACATGGACGTCGGCGTGATGAAGCGGATGTCGCGGCGGCCCGACTGTCGCAGCTCCCGTGCCCAGTGCGCCACGTTGGCCACGGAGCGGTGGCGGAAGCGCGCCTTGCTCATGAAGGGCGTCTGGCAGAAGCGGCACGCGTAGATGCAGCCACGCGTGATTTCGATGGCGCCGAACATGGCGTTGCGCGCGGCGAACGGCGGGAAGTCGTCGAGCTTCACGCCCTCCCCTCGCCCGTGCTGCACCAGCTTGCCGTCCTTCAGGTGGGCCACGCCGTGCGTGTCACGGGGCTCCTCGCCGCGCTGGACGCGGCCGAGCAGCTCGCGCAGGGAGTGCTCGCCCTCGCCGATGGCGATGAGGTCGAAGCCGGCCTGGAGCGTCTGCAGCGGCTCGGCCGTCGCGTGCACGCCGCCCGCGATGCAGAGGACGGAGCGCCCCTCCAGCCGCTCGCGCACCCAGGCCAGCTCCTCCGCGGACGCCGCGAAGCTGGCCGAGTAGAAGGACCACGCGGCGACCACGGTGTCCCCGGCGTCGTGGCGCTCCTTGAGGGTGGCGAGCAGTGTCTCGCGCTCACGGGGGAAGAACAGCTTCACGTCCGCGAGCGCCGGGTCCGACTCGACGGCGCCCGCCAGCACGGTGAAGGCGTACTTGCCCGGGTACTGATAGCTGAGGACGAGCGAGACGGGACGGTGCGGCACCATGAGCGGACGGCATGATGCCACACGCCCCCGGACACGAGGGACCCGGCGCGAGCAGGCGGGTCAGCGGGCGGTGGGCTCGGGGCGGACCAGGCGGAGCACCAGGTCGGCGAACGCGGTGAACTCGAGGACCTCGTCGGAGACGCGCTCGTCGGGGTCCGACATGCGCACGGCCACGAGGTCGTACTTGGGCAGGACGAGCACCCGGTTTCCGCCCTGGCCCACCGCCGCGAAGCCGCTCGGCGACCCCTCCACGGCCTGCTTCAGGTTGTAGGGCGCGGACTTCATCATGAAGTCCCGGACCCGGTTCGAGTCGCCTCCCAGCTTCGCCATGAACGCCGGGTAGAAGTCCTTCTGGGGCAGAGGCCGGTCCGCCATCTCCCGCAGCGGCGCGAGCGACGCCTCGGGGAAGCCATTGCGGAGCGCCTGCTCCAGCATGTCCGAGCCCAGCGTGACGCTCATTCCCTCTTCGTAGAGGAGCCACCACAGCAGGCCGCCCGTGGGCATGTGCGGCTGCGAGGGCGCGCCGCCCATCGCGTGAATCCACTCCGCGCTCAGGATGCGTTGGCCCTTCCACGTCCCGCCCTGGAGGAGCATCTGCCCCACCTTGGCGAAGTCCAACGGGTGGAGCTGCAGGCCCGCCATGCCCACGGGATTGCCCGACGGGTCCGTGTCCCAGCGGAAGTCTCGGATGCCGAGCGGCGCGAACAGCCGTCGAGCCAGGTACACATCCATCTTCTCGCCCGACGCGCGCTCGACGATGCCGGCCACCAGGTTCGTGGCCTTGTTGTTGTACGCGTGCTTGCTACCCGGCGTGTCCGTCACCTCCGAGTCGAGCGCGTAGCGCACGAAGTCGTTCGACGCGTAGATGTCCAGCGCGCTCCGGTTCGCGGCCAGTCCCGAGGTGTGGTTGAGCAGGTGTCGCACCGTCACCTGTCCCTTGAGGCCATCCTTCCATTCGGGGAAGAAGGCGGACACGGGCGTGTCCAGGGAGGGAATCTTCCCCTCGTCGATGAGCAGGCCGATGGCCAGCGCCACCATGCCCTTGGTGGCGGACATGGCCTCGATGCGGTGCGTGTCACCGCCGAAGTACCACTCGCCCACGAGCTTGCCGTGGCGCAGCAGCACGAGGCCCGCCGAGCCTGAGTCCTCGGCGGCCTTCAGCAGCGCGGCGAGCGCGGGCTCGGACAGGCCGGCCTCGCTCGGGGTGGTCTTCTCCAGTCCGGAGCCCACACCCCAGGTGCTGCGAGCCTCGCGAGCGTTCTTCCGCGCGCGCTCCACCAGGGCGTCGTAGCCCGGCAGCTCGCGCACGGGAGCCAGGGCCTTGGCGTGGAGCAGTCCACCCGGGTCGGCGTAGCCCACGTCCAGGGCGCGCTCCAGCCAGGTGAAGGCGGCCGCTGTGTCCTTCGCCTCCGCGGCCACGTTCGCCGCGACCCGAGCCAGCTCGGGAGCATGGTGCCCCGCGTCCCACGCGCGACGGAGCTCGTCCTGGGCCTTGGGCAGGTCTCCCTCACGCTGGGCCATCCAGGAGCGGGTCATGGCGCTCGTGGCCTCAGGCGCAATCCGCCCGGAGCTGAGGGTCTGGGAAGGAGCGCGCGAAGCTGTATCCGCGGGAGAGGCGTGAGCACAGGCCAACAGCGCGCAGAGCGGCAGGAACAGGACGCGTCGCGACAAGAGATGACTCCGGGTAGGGGTGTGGTGCACGGCAGGGCCCATGACGCAGGCCGGGTGTGAACGCCCGCCACCGAGACTCATTTCATTTCGCCATGTAAAGGCGCACGTGGAAGCCCACGTGCCACACGGACGCGGTGTCAGCGGACGGGAGAAGAGCCCTCCAGCCTCATCTGCGTTCGCGCGGGCGCGCCGTCGGCCGAAGGGCACGCCCTTCGCGCGTGTATTCCCTCGCACGCGGTGTCAGCGGACAGAGGCGACGAGCAACTCCCAGGCGGCACGCACATGTCGCTCCTCCGTCGTCGCCGCGCCGATGGCCATCCGCAACACGTACCGTGCGGGCGCTCCTTCCACCGAGGGCAACACCGTGTGCGTGAGGAACACCTTGCCGGAGGCATTCACGCGCTCCAGCAGCTCGCGGTTCCTCGCATCCGTGTCCTTCACTGCCTCACCCGGAAGCGGCTTCAAGCGGAAGCACACCAGCGACAGCGAGCGGGGCACGACCAGCTCGAAGCGCGAATCCTCCTTCACCCAGGACTCGAAGCACTGCGCCAGGCGCACATGCTCACGGATGTGCGCGCGCAGCCCCTTCGCGCCGTAGTGACGCAGCACGAACCACAGCTTGAGCGCACGGAAGCGGCGACCCAGTGGCACCTGCCAGTCGCGGTAGTCGATGACCGCGCCGCTCGCGCTCGCGGCGTTGCGCAGGTACTCCGGCGTCACGCTGAGCGCGTCGAGCAGCGCCTGCCGGTCGCGCGTAAAGAAGGCATTGCAGTCGAAGTTGGTGAGCAGCCACTTGTGCGGGTTGAAGGCGAACGAGTCCACCCGGTTCATGCTGTCGAGCAAACCCCGGTGCTCGGGACACACCAGCGCCGAGCCCGCCCACGCCGCGTCGATGTGCAGCCAACCACCGGTGGAGCGCACCGGCGTGCGAGCCATCACCTCGCCGATGGCGCGGACCGGGTCCACCGCGCCGGATGACGTGCTGCCCACGGTGGCGCAGACGAAGAAGGGCACGCGCCCCGCGCCGAGGTCCTCCAGGATGGCGCGCTCCAGCAGCTCGGCCCGCATCCCATAGCGGTCGTTCGTCTCGATGAGCCGCACATGCGTCGTGTCCTCCGCGCCATGCGCCACGCCGCACAGCATGGCGGCCTTGAGCACGGACGAGTGGGCCTGGGTGGAGGCGTAGGCCACCCACTCGGAGTTCGCGGGGGCGCCGTAACGACGCACGCGCTCCCGAGCCGCCACCATGGCCACGAGCGTGGCCTCGCTCGCGGTGCCCTGGATGACACCACCACCTCGCGCGGAGGTGGAGCGGAAGTCCTCGGGCAAGCCCAGCAGGTCCACGAGCCAGTCCACCACGCGCGTCTCCAGCTCCGTCGCCGCGGGGCTGGTGGACCAGAGCATGCCCTGCACCCCCAGGCCCGCCGACAACAGCTCCCCGAGCACCGCCGGCCCCGAGGCATTCGCGGGGAAGTACGCGAAGAACGACGGCGACTGCCAATGCGTCACGCCCGGCAGGATGACGTCCTCCAAATCCTTGAGGACCGCATCCCAGCCCTTCACCCCGTCGAGCCCCTCCTCCGGAGGACGCAGGGGCAGCTTCGAGGCGACCTCCCCCGGCGCCACCTGCGAGCGCACGGGGAAGGACTCCAGCCGCTGCTGATAGTCGGCGACCCAGTCCACCAGCCGGTGGCCCAGCTCACGAAACTCCTCGGGGCTCAGATGGGGCACGCCGCCATCACCACGGTTCGATTCGTCGCGCATGGCCGACACCTCGCACGAGCCTCGGGTCGCTTCAAGCAGGTCGCCGCGCGGCCTCAACTCACCACGCCTTCCGGAGGCGGGTGCATCCATTGGACCAGCTGGAGGATGACGCCATTGTCATCCGCGACCTGGAAGAAGCGCTCGCCCCAGGGCTCGGTCTCGATGGGCGTGAGGATTCGGACGCCCTCGTCCTGCAGCCGTCGGTACTCGGCGTCGATGTCGTCGACGACGAACGCGACGAGGATGCCCTCCGCCTTGCGGTGCTTGAGCGACTCGGGCTTGAGCGACTCGAGCCCCGTGCGCAGGAAGATGAGGTTGAACCCCGCGTCCTTGCGCGACAGGGACACGAACCCGTCCGCGGACATGTCCTCCGTGAACCCGAAGTGGCGCTTCATGAACGCCGCGGACGCGGACACATCTTCGACATTCAGCGAGATGGCGGATGCGGTGATGCGCATGCGGACAGGCCTCCGGCTCGATGTGGACGAGAATCTACGTACAATGTACGGAGTAGCCAGTCAAGGCGGGCTCTGGCACTGGAGAGCGCATGGCGACACATCGCAGCGGCGCGGGGGACCCCGCCCGGACGCTGGAGCTGCTCTGGAGGAAGGACGTCCCCTCGGCGGGGCAGCGGGGGCCCAAGCCGACGCTGAGCGTCGACGGCATCATCGCCTCGGCGGTGGAGCTGGCGGACCTGGAGGGCCTGGAAGCGCTGACCATGCGCAAGCTGGCCGAGCGGCTCTCGGTGGGCCCGATGACGCTCTACACGTATGTCCCGGGCAAGGCGGAGCTGGTGGACCTGATGCTCGACCAGCTCTACGCGGACATGCCGCGTCGCGCGCCCGAGGACACGGGCTGGCGCGCCCGGCTCGAGGCGGTGGCCCGCGACAACCATGCGCTGTACGAGCGGCACCCCTGGATGAGCGACATCGCCACCAGTCGCCCGCCCCTGGGCCCTGGGTTGATGGCGAAGTACGAGCACGAGCTCGGCGCGCTGGAAGGGCTCGGCCTGGACGATGTCGAGATGGATGCGGCGCTGACCTTCGTGCTGGGCTTCGTCGAATCCTCCGCGAGGAGCACGAGCCGAGCACGCGCGGCCTCCGTCGAGACGGCGAAGACCGAGGAGGCCTGGTGGAAGGCGAACGAGCCGCTGCTGGCCCGCGTCATGGACCCGGCCCGCTATCCCCTGGCCTCACGTGTGGGGGCCGCGGCGGGAGCAGCCCACGGGGCCGCCTACAGTCCGGACCATGCCTTCGGCTTCGGCCTCCAGCGCGTCCTCGATGGGCTGGGCGCGCTCATCCAGGCCAGACAGCCACGAAGGTCCCCTCCTCGCACACCCCGATGAGCGCCCTTTCGAGAAAGTGACTTATTCTCGCTTTGCTCATCTTGAGAGGGAAGGCCGTGGTTTGCTGGGGGCATGACCCCAGACATCACGAGACGTGCTCCCCGGTACTCACGGCTTGGCCTGTACGGCGTGCTGGCCCTGACCTTCGCGGCGCTGAGCTGGCCCACGAGCGCCTACGCGCAGGCGTGGACACTGACCACGGAGCAGCGGCAGGCGTTCCTCCAGTACTACGCGCCCGTGCTGCTCAAGCGGGGCAACGGGAACGACGGGCGGCACGGCTATGACTGGGTGACGAGCTTCGACTTCGACCGGGACGGGAACTTCTCCAACAACAAGCTGAACTGGAAGCGCATCCCCCAGTACGTGGACGCCTCGCGGGCGGGGCCGAGCGCGTATGACGCCTGGCGCATCCGTCCGACGCTCTACACGTCGCTCATCGAGTTCATGGATGGGCGCAAGAACCTGAAGCTCATCTACCACGTGTATCACGCGCTCGATAAGAACGCGGCCGGGGACTACCAGCTCCACGACTGGGAGCGGGTGGAGATGCTGGTGACGAACGCGGTGGGCGCACCGGGCAGTGGCGAGTCCGTGGCGTACGCGGTGGTGACGCAGCACAAGCGCAACGTGGTGCGCCGCGCGGGACACGTGGACTTGAACTTCATGCAGACGGCCACGGGCAAGCACCTGCTCATCTGGCAGGCGGAGTGGTCGGACAAGCTCGCGGCGGCGCATGGGCAGGAGCTGCGCTTCGTGACGGACCCGTATGCGTTCTTCGCGGGGCGGATGGCGAGCGCGGGCAAGGCGGAGGCGGGGGTGAACAACGATGGCGGGCGGAAGAACGTGCACTATGCCTTCGTGCCGGAGGGCTCGGCGGACGCGGTGGCGGCGTTCGGAGCGCGGGCGCTCACGTACGCGACGGCGGATGCGCTGGCGAGCCGCTACGACAACGGGAAGACCATCACCTGGCCCAACGTGAAGCGCGTCACGTATGAGCTCCAGGACCTGGCGGACATCCTGCCCACGCACTGGCAGCACGGCGGCTACGCGACGCACTGGTTGGACGCGGGGCCCATCGACTTCTACCTGGAGAGCGCGCTGGTGAACGAGGGCGGCGCCACGGAGGTGAGCGCGGGCATGCAGCGCTTCTTCCCCAAGACGCGGGACGTGGAGAACGACGATGACCGCGAGGGGTACATCGCGAAGAAGTGGTTCGTCGGGACGTACGAGATGAACGACAGCGCCTCCGACTTCGGAGGGGGCGGCTCCAACGCCTTCCACGACAACGCCTACGCGAGCACGGCGGTGGACTCACGGGGCCAGACGCGGGCGAGCGCGAGCGGCTACACGACGTCGCCGTCCTCGTTCTGGTGGCAGCACGACTACTTCGTGCACGCGGGCTTCACGGACTCGACGGACGGCGTGGAGCAGGGCTTCTGGTTGCCAGGGGCCTGGTACCTGCCCGCGAACGGCGGCTTCGACGGCCGTTGGGTCCAGCTCTTCGACGACCGCCCGGGCCTGGAGTCGGGACAGCGCTGAGTCCCACGGCGCGAGTCGTCACATCCATCCGACGACTCGCGCCTGGAGCCTCAGGGCTGGAGTGACACGCCGGCGTTCTCCTGCTCCCGCCGCTTCAGCTCACCCGCCGCCTGCGCGGCCTTGACCAGCGTGACGATGATGTACACGCGGACGACGAACCCGAAGATGTTCGGTTTGCCACCGGCATCAATCGAGTCCATCAACGTCACCACGGTGTCGCCGATGTACAGCAGGACCGCGAGGATGGGCCCGAACCGCGTGGCGCGGTAGGTGAAGAAGCCGAACACGGCCACCAGCGCGCCGAAGACGATGGAGCCGATGCCCAGCCCGAGCGCCTCCATCTCCTCGCTCGCCGTCAGCATGCCGATGACGCCCAGCAGCGTGTTCAGGCCCGCCAGGACATACAGCATGTAGGCCGCGGTCTTGATCTGCTGCTCGGGGTCCGTCGACGACCCGGGCAACGGGAGTCCATTGCGCTTCACCGCCAGCTCCGCGCTGAGCACGCCGGACTGGAGCTGCACGTCCAGCACGGTCCGGTCCGGCAGCGTGAACCGCACCCCCTTCTTCAGCGCGGAGGCTCCGCCTTCAGACGTCCCCACGACCTGGCCGTCGAGGACCACCGTGAAGTTCCTCCAGAACATCCCCCACACAAACTCGAGACGCAGAGGACCACCTGCCTCCAGAGCAAACTTCCTCGTAGCCATTCATGCCCCCACTTGATGCGTCAGAAGACGTCGACCCTCGGACTCCAGGGAGTCCATCGGCCTGACCGCGAAGCGTACACGCAACCCGACAGAATCCCTCAAACCTGGAGCATCAACCCGACGCCAATGACAACCAGCACCACCAGATGGAACCACCCCACATTGCGCGCCAGCACCGCCCAGCCCTCGCCCGACCCGGGCGACGTGCCCGCGCGGATGGCCGCCAGCTCCTGGTAGCCCAGCACCAGTCCGACGAGCCCCGGGACGAATCCGCAGAACCCCAACGTGGCGAAGACGACCGCGAGCGTCGCCCTCCTGGATGGCTTCTCCCCCAGCGCCACCTTGTGGCAGCGAAGGCACAGCATCCTCCCCACCTGCCACCTGCGGCAGCCCTCACACACGAAGGTGCCACATCGACTGCATGCCCCGTCCGCGAGGCGCTCGGGATGAAGAGGACACGTCGCCGCCAACGACTCCATCCCCATTCTCTATCATGCCCGCCGAGGACACGCCGAAGGGTCGGCCCGGACCACGTCAGGACGCCAGGACACCGCGCCGCACCAGCTCGCGGAAGTAGCGCGCCGCCGGGTCCACGTGGGTGCGCTCGTGCCAGCACATCGAGATTCGCACCGTGTGCGGAGGAATCGGCGCATCGACCGCCTGCACCGCGAACCTCGCCCCCTTCTCGCTGACCAGTGACTCCGGCAGCGTCGCGACCAGGTCCGTCGTGGCGACCACCGCCGCCGCCGCCGTGAACGACGGCACCGCCATCACCACCTCCCGAGCAATCCCCGCCCGCGCGTACGCGGCCCCCACGGCGTCACGGAAGCTCTTCCCCGGCACCATCTCCACCCGGACATGCTGGAGCCCTCCCAGCGCCCGCGCGGACAGCCGCTTGCCCAGCACCGGATGCCCTCGGCGCGCCACCAGCAGCGTGCGCTCCGTCAGCAACGGTTCGAGGTGCAGCCCCGTCCCCTTCCCCGCGAGCCCCAGGTGCAGGTCCACCTGCCCCGACCCCAAATCCCCCAGCGACACGAGCGAGTCGATGCCCACCACGGAAAGCCGCGCGTCCGGCATCTCCCGACGCATCAGCGCCGCGATGCGCGGCACCCACGTCAGCTGCCCCGCATCCGCGACCGCCAACGTGAAGGTCTGCGTGCAGCGCTCCGGCTCGAACGGGACCTCATGGAGCGCCAGCTCCATCTCCCGCAGCCCGCGACCAATCGCCGGAGCCAACGCGAGCGCCCTGGGCGTCGGGACGATTCCCCGCCCCTTGCGCGTCACCAGCGGGTCTCCGAGCAGCGCACGCAGCCGCGCCAGGCTGTTGCTGATGGCCGACGGCGTCACATGGAGCCGCTCCGACGCTCGGACCACGCTGCGCTCGGCGAGCACGGTGTGGAGCACCAGGAGCAGGTTGAGGTCGATGGCCCCGATTTGAATGCTCATTCTCCGTGAGGTTACTGCTCACGAACCATCACGGCCAGCGAGGACGCTCCGGGCACATATTGGGGCATGCACAGACTGCTCGGCTGGCTCGCCACCGGCGCGCTCATCGCGTGCCACGCATCCGCACCCGTCATCCCCCACCCCACGCCCATGCCCACCACCCACCAACTCCCCGTCCTCGACTCCTTCCTCTCCTACCGTGAGGAGGGCACCGGCTCACCCATCGTGTTCCTCCACGGCAACCCCACCTCCTCGTACGTCTGGCGCAACGTGACGCCCCGGCTCGCGGACAAGGGTCGATGCCTCGCACCCGACCTCATCGGCATGGGGAGCTCCGGAAAGCCCGACATCGCCTACCGGTACGCCGACCATGCGCGATACCTCGACGCCTGGTTCGACGCGCTCGGTCTGCGCGACGTCGTGCTCGTCGGCTACGACTGGGGCGGCGTGCTCGCCCTCGACTGGGCCGCTCGGCACCCGGACCGCGTGCGCGGCGTCGTCGTCTTCGAGACCTTCCTGCGCCCCATGCACTGGAGCGAATGGCCGCCCCAGGGAGAGAAGCTGTTCCGCGCACTGCGCACACCCGGCGTCGGCGAGCAGATGGTGCTCGAGCAGAACGAGTTCCTGGAGCGCTCGCTCAGCAACGGCGTCAAGACGGGCCTCACCGACAGCGCCCGGGCGGCCTACTACGCGCCCTACCCCGACGCCGCGTCACGGCGCCCCATGCTCCAGTGGCCCCGGGAGATTCCCATCGACGGCAGCCCCGCCGATGTCGCCGCCGTCATCGAGCGCTACGACGCCTGGCTCGCCCAGCCCACCGGGAAGCCCGCGCTCCTGTTGACGTTCGATGGCGGCAGCCTCAGCGCGCCCAAGACCATCGAGTGGGCCCGCACCCAGTTCCCTCGCCTCGAAATCGTCCCCCTCGGCCCGGCGGGCCACCACGCGCCGGAGGACGTGCCCGAGGACATCACCAAGGCACTCCGAAGCTGGCTCGACCACCAGGGCTGGTAGGCTCACCGCGAACCGACCAGGGCCTGCTCGACTTCCGCCAAGAGCGAGCCCTGACGACCCTCAGCGCAGGTCCAACAGCCCCGCGTCGGTGATTCGCCCAAAGCCCTTGAGCCACACGTACTCATCCGTATCCGCATCGAACACGGCGACCGAGCGTCCCGGGTCGAAGAGCAGCAGCGTCCGCCCATCCTCGCTGATGTCGTGCGCGCCCTCGAAGCCCTCGGCCTTCGTCACCCGGACCTCGTCCCGCTCGACCGAGTACTCGTACAACTGGGAGAGCTTCCGCTCGTAGTAGTTGCTCTCGATGAAGAACACCGACTTGCGCCGCGGGCTCCCCGCCGTGAGCTCGTAGCTGCTGCAGTAGGTGTCATGGGTCTTCCAGACCCGCTCCTGACCGGTGCGCAGGTCCAGGCGCCGATAGGTGGCCGAGTCCGCGCCCTCGCAGTTGCCGCCCTCGTCCTGCGTCCCCTCGCGATAGAAGACCATCGTGTCCCCTATCACCATGGGCGACAGCATCCCCTTGCGCCTCAGCTTCAGCGGCGGCCCCACCTTCCACGGCTTCGTCCCAGTGGGGTCCATCGTGGCGATGCGGACACCCCCCTTGTCATGACGCAGCACCGTGCGCGACTCGCCTGGCAGCACATCATTGCCCGCCGTGTCCGTCTGGTGCACCGGCAACACGCGAATGCCCTCGGGCTTCGGACCAAAGCTCCAGCTCCACCAATCCGTGGTCGTCACCGTTCCATTGGTGACGAGCACCCGAGCGCCATCCTCCGTGAACATCATCGGCATCTGCGAGTGGTGGACGTTGTTCTCGGTCCACTGCGAAGCAACGCCGGGCGTCACCCCCACGACCCCGTTCAGGTCCCCCATCACGAGGAAGGAGCCCTGCTTCGCGCGCCCCGACTTGCTCCGGGGCACCTCGAGCTTCCGCCCCGCGAGCGTCACGCTCACCAGGCGCTCGTGCCCCTCATCCCCACCCACGGAGAGCGACATCGCCCAACGGCCCGTGGACGGATGCACCGCCAGGAACCAGAGCGAGCACGGCTCCTTCTCCTGGAACCGCGTCCCCTTCTCGGGTCCCGCCAGCCACTTGCGCTCCTCCACGTACTCGCACTCGGCGAGATTCCGCGAGCCCTGCGAGTCGGCGTAGACAACCCGGCCAGGAGCCAGGGCAATCAACGGCACCGGGGAGACCGTGACGTCGGGGGACTGAGATGATTCGGCCCACGCCGTCGCGGACGTGGCCAACAGTGCGGTGAGCACCGTGCGGCGCAAGATGTCGTGCATGCGCCTGATGACGCACGCCGACACGCCCTATTCACGCTGCGTGCGCATCCCCACTCACGCGTTCGTGGACGCGTCCTGCTCCAGCGCCTCGCGCACCTCGCGCAGCGTGCCCACCACCGTCTTCAAGGACGCCGCGGTCAGCTTGCCGCCCAGCTTGTTGGCCCACGCGAGCTGCCGGGCCTCCACCTCGCGCAGCCGCTCGCGCCCCTTCGGCGTCAATCGCATCAACTTGGCCCGACGGTGGTGCGGGTTCTCCTCGTACTCGATGAACCCCTCCGCCTCCAGCGCGTCCGCCGTCTGCTGCACGCTCTGCCGCGTCAACCCGATGGACCGCGCCACGTTCGCCACCGGCGCGGGCTCGTGGTCCACCACCCCCAACACCTGCCACCGCGCGCTCGTCAGCCCCGACGGCGCCGCCAACCGGTCCCCCGCCGCCAGCAAGAGGCCGTTGTTCTGGAAGATTTCGAGCACCAGGTCCGTGAAGGTCGACCCGGCCGTCGTGTATTTCGCCATGCCCACAGGCTGGCTGATTGACAGTGCCCTGTCAAAAGCGCCGCCACCCCGGTTCGCGTGAATTTCCGGAGCCTCCGGTCGTCCAGGGAGCTGAATCCCCGCCCCCAGGAGCCTGAGATGCTTCGCCCCCTCGCCGGACTTCTCCCCCTGTGCCTGCTGGCCGCCGCCTGTGGAAGCTCCGCCCGACAGCAAGCGCTGCTCGAGCGCCGGGAGTCCATCCGCGAGTCCAACAGCGCCTTCGCCGCCGAGGAGCTGGCGAACTACCGAGGCAAGAGCGGGTTCCAGGAGACGCGGTGGGGTATGTCTCCCGACGAGGTCCGCGCGCTCTACCCCGAGGCCCGGACGACGTCGTCCGAAGGTGACCTGCGCGTCGCCCTGCGCGTCACGGACCGCCCGGCGACGGTGGACTTCCAGTTCACGCTGAACAAGCTGGCCGTCGTGTCGCTGCGCTTCGACACCGGCGCGCCCCTGCGCGAGGACTTCGACGCGCTCTCGGAGCTCTTGTCCATGAAGTACGGCGAGCCCACCTCGCGGCGGGACACGGCCGAGGAAGCGGAGGCGCGCGTGCGCAGCGCGGAGTCCTACAACCGCAGCCTGGGTGAAGGCACCCGACGCTCCCGCACCACCGCGGACGACCTCGCCTACGAGAACAAGGTCCGCGTCGAGGCGCTCGCGGCGCAGTCCGACTACGTCGTGGAGAAGTCGTGGAAGGACACGGAGACGAAGCTCCAGCTCACCGGCTGGCAGCAGCCCGACACCCGCAGGCTCACGCTCGACTACGTGAGCCGCTTCCTGGAGCCCCACCTGGGCAAGCGCTCCACCGAGTTGGAGGCCCTGGAGAAGAAGCGCGAGCAGGCCCAGGAGCTGTGAGCGGGGGACTCGGGAACGCCGCTCCCGAGCCCTCCACGCAGGCTCAGGAGCGCCGACGCCGACGCGCGCCGATGAGCCCCATCAACCCCAACAGCGCCATCCCCGCGAGCGGACCGCCGGAGCTGTTGCAGCCCACGGCCTCCTCGTCGTCCTCGCTCGGGGACAGACCGCCGGGAGGAATCACGCCGCCCGGTGACTCGTCCGGCCGGGAGCCCGCATCCGCGACGGGCGTCCCCGCATCTGCGACGGGCGTCCCCGCGTCCACCTCGGGCGTCCCGGCATCCGCCGTCCCCGCGTCCACCACGGGCGTGCCCGCGTCCACGGGCGTGCCCGCGTCAGGCGTGGGGGTGGGCGTCGTGGGCAGCACGTCCGCGAGCGTCGTCGCCTGGATGAAACCATCGTGGTACAGCACGCCCACCGGCTTCACGGTATCGCTGCGGTACAGGCCCAGCTTCAGGTAGTTGTTCTGCCCCGCGTACATCGTCGCGGCGGCGCGCTTCGCGAGCACCTTCTCCTTGTTGTGCCACAGCTCCACGAAGCCCGTGCTCGCCTTCGCGGACCACTTCACGTGCAGGATGAACTCGTGCCAGACGCCTCGCACGAGCTTGCCGCGCCACGGAATCGTGGAGTCGGAGTTGAGCGCCATGCGCATCTCCTCGCCGCGCACGTAGAACTCCAGCGGGGGCGAGCCGCAGCAGCCATCATGGTGCCACTGCGTGAAGAGCTGCCACGTGTCCACGCTGGGGAAGTCCGGCGCGAACATCACCTTCCAGCGGTAGTAGTACTCCGAGCCCTCCTTCTCCTTGCCCAGGTACACCAGCTCGTTGCGGTTGCCACTGGAGTTGATGGGATCATCGCCCTGCTTCACGGTGACCTTGAGCGCGTACTTCCCCTCGGCCACGGGGTTGCTCACCACCAACAGGCGGTCCGAGCTGACCATCTGCTCGCGCGTGTACTGCGAGCGGTTGCCCGTCTCGAAGTCACCGCGCCAGATGACCTCCCCCGACGCCAGGCCAGGGAGCAGGAACATCGCCAGCAATCCAGGGACAAAGACTCTCAATGGCACATGTCCTTGCGAAGGTTTGAAAGCCAACCTTCGACAGACCGTAGCCGAAACGATTCCGTGTTTCATTCCCCCGGCAAATTCTTCCCTCTTGCCTGACAACAGAGCGAGCATCCGGGCAGGGGGATGGATGTCTGATAAATGTTTCGGCGAGTGGAACGGGCGCGCACCACCCGGCCGAACCGGTGAGTTCAGCTTATGACTCGGCGCGTCACACAAGGAAACAAGGGAGCCATGGGCTGACCGTTCGCAGGGGGTGTGGTGTATGGTCCCCACCCCTTCCGGCGCTCCGTTCCGGCAGCGTCCCGGGTGCACCCATGCTTGTCCTGCGTGACGTCCAGAAGACCGACCTGGCCGGCCTCAAGCGGCTCGCCGCCGTGCTCAACACGGTGAACCTGCCGAACAACGAGGAGACGCTCGAGAGCATCATCGACAAGTCGGTGAAGAGCTTCGCCGGGAAGGTGAAGAACCCCTTCGAGCGCGAGTACCTCTTCGTGCTGGAGGACATGCGCAACGGGCTCATCATCGGCACGTCGATGATCATCGCCCAGCACGGCACGTACGAGGCGCCGCACATCTACTACGAGGTGAGCGAGCGGGAGCACTACTCCGCGTCCCTGGAGCGCCACCTGCGGCACAAGGTGCTGTCCATCGCCTACAACTACGAGGGCCCCACCGAAATCGGCGGGCTCGTGGTGGACCCGCCCTACCGCGCCACGCCGGACAAGCCCGGCAAGCAGCTGTCCTACGTGCGCTTCCTGTTCATCGCCATGCACCGGCGGCTGTTCCGTCCCCGGGTGCTGGCGGAGCTGCTCCCGCCGTTGTTGCCGGATGGACGCAGCCTGCTGTGGGAGGCGTGCGGCAAGAAGTTCACCGGCCTGACGTACCTGGAGGCGGACCGCCTCAGCCGGCAGAACAAGGAGTTCATCAAGGAGCTGTTCCCCGCGTCGGACATCTACGCGTCGCTCTTCCCGGACCGGGTGCAGAAGGTGCTCGGCGAGGTGGGGCCGCAGACGCGCGGCGTGCAGCGCATGCTGGAGCGCGTGGGCTTCCGGTACGTGGAGCGCATCGACCCGTTCGACGGCGGGCCCCACTTCGAGGCCAACACCGGTGACGTGACGCTGGTGCGCAAATACCGCACGGTGAAGCTGGCGGCCGAGGACTTCGAGCTGGAGGGGGATGACGTCCTGGTCGCCTTCGAGCGCGAGTCGGGCCGCAACCGCTTCCGCTCGGTGCGCTGCCACGCCCGGCTGGACAACCAGGTGGCCTACCTGCCCGCGCGCGCCAAGGAGATCCTGGGCGCGAGCGCCGGCGCGAAGCTCTCCATCATCCCGTTCGAGTAGCGCTCACGGACGTCGGACCACGCGGTGGTCTTTGCCCTGGAGGGCCAGCGCACGCTGGCCTCTAGCGCCGGGCCCCGAGCATCCGCCAGCGCCATGGGCAGCGCACTCACGGACGTCGGACGACGCGGTGGTCTCCACGCAGCAGCGCGAGCCACCGGGCCCCAGCCTCCAGCGCCGGGCCCCGTGCATCCGCCAGCGCCACGGGCAGGTGCGTGTCCTCGCGCACCGGGTCCATCGACGTGGGGTCCAGCTCCAGCGTGCCTCCGTCCTCCAGCGCCACGCGCACCCACGCGTGCGGCCTCGCGGGCCCGCCGTCCACCACCAACAGCCCGTGCACCAGGGCCACCTTCACGCCCCGCTTGCGGGCTCCGGCCGCGAAGCGCAGCGCGTGCGCGAGGCACCCACCCGCCTCGCCCTCGCCGTCCTCGCGCCAGTCCGCCGCGCTCGGTCCCTTCTCGATGAAGGCCGCGTGCACCCGCGCCGCCAGCGCCCTCGCGGCCCGGGCCGTCCAGGGCGTCATGCCCGGAAGTCTCGCGGGCACCTCCAGCGCCGGCACCAGGGTCAGCGCCCCACGCTCGCCCTGCACCGGCAGCCCCTGGGCGAAGAAGTCTGGAGGCGCCACCAGCCGCGTGTCCGGCGACGCCACGGTGAAGCGGGACTCGCCCACCTCCAGCACATCCATGAGGCCACGCGCGTCGTAGCGGGCCCGGAAGGGTGTCCCCAGGAGCGTGCCCTCCACCCAGGGGGCCGTCCCACCGGTGACGCAGTGCGGGCCCTCGCGGCCGGAGAGCTCCTCGCGCCCCGTGACGCAACCCAGGGTGGGAGGCCCGCGCCACAGCCACAGCGCCTGGGGCACCACCGGGCGGCCGACGAGCCGGCCCTCGGCGTCCACCTCCAGCAACGCCGTGCGTCGACGCGCGCCCGAGTCCTCCCCTCTCGTGTGCAGGTGGTGGCTGTCGTACCGGAAGGCCGCCGCCTCCCGCGTCAGCGTCACGGTCCCCACGGGCACCCCGCGCCAGGCGAAGACGTAGCGGGCCGTCTCCTCCTCGGGCGGGTGGGCCCGCGCCGAGCCCGGACTGACGGGGTTCGCGGGGAGGGCCAGGGCCAGGAGGGCGAGCAGGATGGGCACGAGGGGGGCGAGTCTGCGGCGTTTTGAGGACCGGCGCGAGAAGGCGGAGTACCCTTCCCCGGGTCCATGGGCGCCAAACGGTACCTCTTCGCGTTCGGCCTGGCGGCCGGTCTGCTCTCCGCGCTCGTGCTGGGGGGCGTGCTCCAGCTCACCGGCCAGCGGCTGGACGTGTCCGCGTGGACGGCGCTGCTGTTCGCCACGCCCACGCTCTACATCGTGGGCGGCTACCTGTCGTGGTTCCGCTGGGCGGCGCTGCGCAGGCTGGCCCGGCGGCGCGTCATGGCCCAGCTGGCCGAGGGCGACCTCACCACCACGGGCGGCTTCCGCTACGAGGGGCATGAAGACGTCCGCCGGCTCATCCTGTCGCTGCGCCGCGCGCTGTCGCAGGTGCAGCGGGTGACGGCGAACCTGCACCGCACCAGCAACGAGGTGAGTGAGCAGGCCCTGAGCCTGCTGGAGGCCGCGCGGCGCCAGGGCGGCGCGGTGGAGCGCACGCTGCACTCCGTCAGCGGCATGGGCGGCAGCCTCCAGGTGGTGGGCAAGCGCGTGCACCAGCTGGAGGTGTTCGCGGTGGACACCACCGGCGCGCTGCTGGAGATGACGGAGCGGCTGGAGCAGGTGGTGGAGTCGCTGTCGCAGGTGAACGACTTCGCCAACCACACCACCTCGCTGATGCAGGCGATGAGCGAGCGGCTGGCCAACATCGCGTCCTCGGGTGACGAGCTGGCGCGCTTCGCCGCCGAGGCGGAGAACTTCGTGGCGCTGGTCGAGGGTGGCATCGACTCCGTGCGAAGGCGCGCCAGCGAGACGAATCAGCTGGCCCTGGCCGTGACGGCGACCGCCGAGCGCGGCGAGGTGCTGGTGGGCGACAGCGTCAAGGGCATGTACCGGGTGGAGGAGACCGTCCGGAAGGCCGCGGAGCTGATGGGCACGCTGGGCTCGCGCTCCGCGGAGATTGGCCGCATCGTCGACGTCATCCAGGAGATCGCCGACCAGACGAACCTGCTCGCCCTCAACGCCGCCATCATCGCCGCGCAGGCTGGCGAGCACGGCCGCCCCTTCGGCGTGGTGGCCAACGAGATTCGCAACCTGGCCGAGCGCACCACGCGCTCCACGCGCGAAATCGCCGCCATGGTGTCCGGCATCCGCGACGCGGTGATGACCGCGGTGACGCTGGTGCACGAGGGCCGCGAGCAGGCCACCACCGGCGTCGCGCTGGGTGACCGCGCGTCCGAGGCGCTGGTGGAGATTCGCACCATCACCCAGCGCACCTTCAGCGCCGTGGAGGCCACGGTGACGGAGACGCAGCGGCTGGAGGCCCAGGGCGCCACCGTCGTCGAGGCGAGCCGCCGCGTGGCCCGGCGCGTGGAGGACGTCACGCGCATGGCGATTGAGCAGGCCGGCCACGCGCGCGAGCTGGTGCGCCAGACGCAGGAGATGGCCCGCGTGGGCCACGGCGCCTCGCAGAAGGCCGAGGACCAGGCGCGCACGGGACGGGACCTGTCCGAGTCCGTGGTGCGCCTGAGCGCGGCGATTGAAGAGCTGCGCACCGCCAACGTGGTGCTCACCCGCGCGGACGCGTCCATCCGCGAGGAGGTGGCGCAGGTGCGCGAGGACGCGCGCCGGGTCATCCGCATCGGCGACGGGCTGACGCGCACGGTGGACCAGCTGGGCCACGAGGCGGTGGGACTGGAGACGGAGGTGTTCCGCTTCCGCCTGCCCCAGCCGCGCACCGGCGGCACGCTGCGCGTGGTGCTGCACCAGTCCGCCTCGCTGCGCAACCGCCAGGCGGTGGACCCGCTGTTCAGCGTGGAGAACCAGCTCTCCGAGCTCACCGCGTGTTCGTTCTCCGGGCTCGTGCGACTGGAGGACGGCGGCCTGGAGCCGGACCTGGCCGAGCGCTGGGACGCGGACCCGTCCGCGCGCCGCTATCGCTTCTATCTGCGCAAGGGCGTCACGTTCCACGACGGCTCGCTCTTGACGGCGGGCGATGTGAAGCGACACCTGGAGCGCCTGTTGGACCCGGCGGTGCGCTCGCCGGACCGCAGCCTGCTCGAGGACGTGGAGGGCGCGCCCGAGTTCTCGTCGGGCCTGGCGCGCGAGGTGACGGGCATCGAGGTGCTGGACGACGCCACGCTGGAGATACGGCTGCGCGAGCCGAAGGCGTTCTTCCTGCACCTGATGGCGCTGACGGCCACGTCGGTGGCGAGGATGGATGGGAGCGGGCGGCTGGTGGGCACGGGCCCCTTCCGCGTCATGTCGCTGGAGCCGGAGCGCGTGGTGATGGAGCGCAATCCGTCCTACTGGCGCTCGGGGACGCCGCTCTTGGACCGGCTGGAGTTCCAGCTCGTCGACTCGCGACAGGAGGCGGTGTCGAGGCTGCGCGCGGGCACGGCGGACCTGGTGTCGTTCCTCTCGGCGGAGCACGTGGAGGTGCCGGGTCTGGAGTCGCTCCAGGTGCTGGCGAGCACCACGCCCTCCACGGCCTTCGTGGCGCTCAACCTGCGCGAGCCGCCCTATGACGACGTGCGGGTACGTCGGGCGCTGCGCGCGGGCATGGACATCATCGGATTGGTGGAGCAGTTCCACCCGGGTGCGCGGGTGGCGCGCACGCTGACGCCGCCGGAGCTGCTGGCGGGCTCCGAGATGGCGCCCCTGCCGTCGCCCGACGTGGCGCTGGCGGAGCAGTTGTTGCGCGACGCGGGACTGCGCCGGCTGAAGCTCACGCTGCACCACCCGGTGGGGCGCGACACGTCGACCGAGGACGCGGTGTTGTTCCGTCCGCTGATGCAGGCGGGGCTGTTGCAGTTGGAGCACGTGGAGCTGGCGCCGGAGGAGTACCTGACGCGGCTGCGCGACGGGAAGATGTCGGCCTTCCGCACGCTGTGGCTGGCGGACTTCCCGGACCCGGACACGTTCCTCTACTTCCTGCTGAACTCCAGCGCGCAGACGGTGTACCCGGTGGGCTACCGCAACCCGGAGCTGGACCGCATCACCGCCGAGGCGCGCGTGTCCATCGACCCGGAGCTGCGCCAGCAGCTCTACGTGCGCGCCGAGCACCTGTTCCGCGACGACTGCCCGCTCATCCCGCTGTACCACGAGCGCGTGCACGCGGCGGCCTCGGCGGCCGTGCAGGGACTGCGGCTGCACCAGACGCCGCCCCAGGTCCGCTTCGAGACCCTCTGGGTGGATACGAACACGACGGAGTGACTCAGCGCGCCTCGCGCCTCACGCCCGACGGGCTCCCGTGTCGTTGGGGCCAGCCGAAGGGCGACGCCTGGATGCCACCCATCCCGTAGGCCTCCACGCGCCAGACGCCATCACGCTCCAACACGACGAGCAGCCGGCCGCCGGAGAACGTGCTGCCCGCAACGCGCGTCGGTCGTCCGGGGAGCGCGCACATCTCCACCTTCTTCCCTCGCGCGAAGAACTGGAGCCACACCTGTCGCCCGTCCGTGCGTTCGGCGTCGGCGAGCACGCCCACCGCGTCACCTTCGATGAGCGTCGCGTCGTGGAACGAGCCCGGCACCTCCTCGAAGGGCAGCGCGTCCACCTCCCACGCCACCAACCCCGTGGTGGAGTCCACCGCGCGCAGCACCGTGCGCTCCTCGTCGGGCGCACACGGCAGGCCATCCGTGCGCGAGCAGGAGCGCGCGAACACGTAGCCAGGGTTCCCCGCGGAGGACAGCAGCGCGGGCTCGGCCAACGGCGTCAGCGTCCGAGAGCCCGCGTCCCAGTCCACCGTCACGGGAGCGCCGCCATCCGTGGACACGAAGGCCCGGGTCCCCACGAACAACGTGCCCCCCGCCACCGCGAGCGACGCACTCCCACCCGGGACACCACCGTCCGCCAGCTCCGAGATGAGCAGCGAGCCTCCATCCGGCTCGAAGTCCGCGCGCTCCAGCCGCCCATCCACCGTGTACCGGAACGCCGCCTCCTCCGCATCGAGCGCGAGCCGCGCCTCACCGCGCCACGCCTCCACGGGCCCCGCGCGCAGCACCGTGCCCGCATCCTCACCTCCCGCGAGCCAGACCCACCGCGTGCTCTCGGGCACCGCCACCGCGCCACCATCCTCCGGCACCGGGCCCCACGCCACATGCGCCACTACATCCCCCGCCGCCGTCAGCGCGACCTGCCCCGCCTCCACGTGCCCCAGCCACGGCCCCGCATCCGAAGGAGCACCGAGCGACGTCCACGACGCCTCCCACTGTCGCGCGCCCGGAGTGCGCGGGGCATACGACTCCAGCCCCTCCGGCGCAGCCACCACCACCCCCGCATCGGACGCGGCCAGCAGCGTGCGTGCGCCCCCATCCGGATAGGGCGACTCGAAGCGCAGCAGCCCGCTCTGGGTGAAGGACACGAGCCGGCAGCCCGCATCCTCGTCACACACGGAAGAGAACAACGCACCGTCCTGCACCAGCAGCGCGGGAGCCCCCACGGGCTCACCGCCGAGTTGCTGGCTGAACTCCGCCTCCAGCTCCCCCGCGTCGGGCCGCTCGCACTCACCATCCTGACAGGTGCCCTCGCCCCGGCACGCGGTGGCGGGAGCGCAGACGATGCCATCCGGCGTGGCGAACTCGTCACACGAGCCGTTGAAGCACAGCCGCGCCGACTTGCAGTCCCCTGGCCCACACGGGATGAAGTCCTCGGCGTCCACCTCCTGGCAACCCTCGTCCCGGTCGCACACGCCCACCTTGCACCGGTTGCTCGGCGTCGGACACACCACCGGCGCCGTCACGCAGCCCTGCGAGGGCGAGCACGCGTCCACCGTGCACGGGTTGTCGTCATCACACGTGCGAGGAGAGCCCACGCACGCACCCGACTCGCAGCGCCCGTTCACCACGCAGCGACTGGTGGGGATGCAGGTGGCGCCATCCTCCAGCGCCCGCTCGATGCAGGTGCCCGTGGCCAGGTCGAAGCTCGACTCGTGACAGGGGCTCGATGGCACACACGTGAGCGGCCGCACCCCCAGGCCCGTGAGGCGCACCGTCTCCGTGCGCCCCGCGCCCGTCAGCGTCAGCGTCCCCTCCGCGGGCCCATTGGCCGCGAGGAAGTCCACCTCCACCACCGTCGTCCCGCTGCCCGGCACGGTGACCTCCGCGCTCGCCACGCTGAAGGGCGCGCCCACGGACGCCGTCACGGTGAGGCTCGCGCGTCCGGTGGCCAGCAGCGTCACCTGCCTGCGCGTGAGGCTGCCCTCCAGGGCGCGACCGAAGTCGACCTCCGTCTCCTGGGGACGGAAGCCCTGGCGCGCGTCGCCCGTGCCCGAGTCATCCCCACAGCGACAGCCCGTCAGCGACAGCGCGAGCGCGACGAGCAGGAGCGTCCACGAAGAGGTGCGCGAGGCCATCCCTCGACTCAAGCGCGCCCGGGCCGCCCCATGCAACGTCGCCGTGGAATGCCGTCGTCCCGAGGACTCAAGGCCCGGGGGCCGGAGCCCGTCGCCGGGCGAACATGCGCACCAACACCGCCACCGCGCCCACCGCCACCAGCCCCACCACGGCGTACTGGTAGCGGCTCATCAGCGCCGACAGCCGCTCCAGATTTCCGCCCACCGCGGCCCCCAACGCGAGCACCAGCCCCGTGTGCGCCATGGCGGACAGCGCCCCCAGCCCCAGCGCGTTGATGCGCGGCACGCGCGAGGCACCCGCCGCGACGAAGATGAGCCCGCGGATGCCAGGCAGGAAGCGATTGGCCAGCAGCAGCCAGGGCCCGTTGCGCCGCATCCGGGATTGCACCTCGGAGAGCCGCGCGTGGCTGATGCCCAGGTAGCTGCGCCCCGGGTTCGCGTCGAAGCGCCCCGCCAGCCAGTGGCCCACCGCGTAGTTGATGGCCGCGCCCACCACGCTGCCCGCCGTCACCACGAGGAACACGAGCACCATCGACTGCTCACCGCGCACCGCGTACACGCCGCCCAGCAGGGTGATGGTGTCCCCCGGGAAGGGAGGCACCACGTACTCCAGCGCCGCGGCCACGCCCAACACCAGGAGCCCCAGGGGACCGAGCGCTCCGATGAGCTGGTCGATGTATTCCACCATCCGCGCGAACGACCTCCTCCAGGTGCCAGGCACTCGTCATAAGGCAGCCCTCGCGGAGGGGAAAGCGTGAGTGGCCGTTGGTGAACAGTGCAACGACAGCACCGTGCCCGGGACGTCGGCTATGCTCCGCTCGAACTCGGGAGTCGGAGTCGCCACCATGATTCTTCCGCGCTACTGGGACAGGCTGACCACCTCGTTGCACGTCGTCGACCTCCAGGGGAATGCCGACGAGGCCTGGCGGTTCCTCGTCTACCAGGGGCTCGTCGAGGACACGCCCGAGGGCCGGCGGTTCTTCGAGGGCGCCATCCAGCGCAGCCAGACGTGGCGCGGCTACGAGAGCGGCGGCGCGGTGGGCTTCATCGCCAACGAGCTGAAGAACGAGCGGCTCCTGGAGTTCAACCAGCCTCGCGACCCCGATGGCCACGGCGCGAAGCGGGCCTTCCGCCTGTGGAAGCGCAGGTCCCTAGAAGTATGACGCCCGCTCGTGGACCGCGACGAGCGCGAGCGATGTCCCACCGGGGCGAAGACAGACGACCCCCATGACAGGGGGACGCGCGTCCTGCCAGGAGCCCTTGAACTGGTACCAGGTGCAGGCGTTCCAGCGCTTCTCGGGGGCATCGCTGGACCAGGAGACCTCGATGCCACCGAGCGCCTCGAGCGTGCGCCACAACGCCAGACGCCCATATGCCGCGCCCAACCACCCACGAGCGCGGGACGCCACCCGGGAGAAGAAGAAGTCGGACACGCGCGACAGCGTGTCCCGCTCGCACACCACGAAGGCCGCGTCCTTCATGAGCGGCAGGCCCAGGTCGATGAGCAGCGAGGTCATCGTGTCCGAGGGCGCCTTGGGCAGCGCGGGACGCAGCTTGAGCACCCGCTGCTCGATGGCCTCGTGAGGCCTCTCCCCGTCCTCCGAGACCAGGACGGCCGCGAGCCCCGGAGGCACGGGCTCGTCCTGCGTCGCCAGCCGGATGTCGGGCGCGGTGTACTCGTCCTCTTCGTCCTCCCGTGACGCCGACGACAGCCGCTCCCCGAGCGTGTCGTACGGGTCGATCTCCTCCGTCCCCATGATGCGTCCGAACGAGGACTCCCAGCGTCGACGCTGGAGGGGCAGCGCCGCCAGCGGATGACCGCGCCGCGACAGCTCCTCCTGGAGCGCCAGGACACCGGGCACCGAGGACAGGTCCGCGCCGCGCAGCACGAACTCGTGGACGCCACACGCGAACAGCTCCAGCAGGTCCTCGGGGCCTTGCCGGTGGGAGCAGAGCTCCACGAAGCTCGCCGCGTTGCGATGGGTCCCCAGCAGCGCCGCCAGCTCCTGCTCCCGTCGCGCGGCGGAGAGACGTCCCTGGTAGCGCGCGTCACGCGGCTGACGGGCGACCTCCAGGAGGGTCAGGGCGCTGTCCACGTCCTGGCCCTTGGCCAGCACCTCCTCCAGGTGGTCCGAGAGGGCGTGCAGCCGCTCCCGGCCCTCCGCGGGCGTCGAGGCCAGCCGCGCCTCCAGCTCCGCCGCGACCGCCACCAGCGCCGGGTAGGCCCGCGCTTCTCCCAGCTGGTCGATTCGCGCCCGCGCCGCCTTCAGCCCGTCGCGGGTGGAGATGTCGTCGAGGAACGCGCTCACCGTCGAACCCATGGAATGCGAGCCTACAAGGGAACTGGGGTCCGGTGGCATCCCGCCCTCTCTCCCTCGGAACACCGAGCCCCTGTGCCACGGCGCCGTCCTGAAACGAATCCCAGGGGCAACACGAACCCCTGGCGAGGAGTCGTTGAAGCCTGACTGGATTTACGGCCCGACAACCCCAAACGCGCCGTCGCTGCGTCACTCCAGCCGTACCCAGCTCTGTCGACTGGGACGCGGGGCTCGGGCGAGCACGCGAAACGCCACATCTCGGCCGCGGCGCTTCCGCTCGAGCACGTTCCCCACCGGGGCGCACCTTGACGGGGCGGGGTGGCATTGGGAACTCCCTGAGCCAAGAGGAGCGCCACCATGTCAGGACCGTCCCCCCATCTGTCCACGAAGCAACCGGGCCACGGGATGCGCTGGCCCGCGATGGGACTCCTGTCGGCCTCGGCGGTCATCAACCTGACGAACGTGGCGGCGATGTCCGAGTACGGCCTGGGCTCGGTGGTGCTGTACCTCATCCCGGCGCTCGTCTTCCTGCTGCCCGCGGCCTTCGTCGCGGCGGAGCTGGGCAGCACCTGGCCGGGCGGCGTCTTCACGTGGGTGCACGAGGCCTTCGGGGAGAAGTGGGCATTCTGCGCGGCGTGGCAGCAGTGGGTGCAGAACGTCATCTTCTATCCGCTGCTCCTGTCGTTCGCGGCGGGGAACCTGGCCTTCGTGGTGTCGCCGGACCTCGCGCGCAGCGGACCGTTCAACGGCGCCTTCGTGCTGGTGGGCTTCGGGCTGTGCGCGGCGGTGGCGATGCACGGCGTGAGACACGCCTCGCTGTTCTCGGTGTGGAGCGTGCTTCTGGGCATCGTCCTGCCCACGGCGCTGCTGTCGTTGCTGGCGGTGGTCTATCTCGTCGGTGGGCACGGCTCGGCGGCCCCGCTGGGCGCGCGCGACTGGGTGCCGCCGTGGTCCGGCATCGGCGGGCTCGTGCTGGTGGTGGGCAACTTCCTGGCCTTCGGCGGCGTGGAGGTGAGCGCGGTGCACGTGCGGGAGATGCGCGACGCGCGGCACGGTTATCCGAAGGCGATGGTGGTGATGGCGCTGCTCGCCACCAGCATCTTCGTGCTCGCCACGCTGGGCGTCGCGGTGGCGGTGCCGCGCACCCGTGTGGACCTGAGCGCGGGGCTCATCCAGGCATTCGAGACCTACCTGTCCACGTTCGGGATGAGGCGCGTGGCGCCGCTCATCGCGGTGCTGTTCCTGGTGGCCACGCTGGGCACGGTGCTCACGTGGATACTCGGCCCCAATCACAGCCTGCTGCTCGTGGGGCGAAAGGGATTGCTCCCACCCTTCTTCCAGCGCACCAACACACACGGCACGCCCACGGGCCTGCTCGCCACGCAGGCGGTGCTGGTGGCCCTGCTGGCGCTGCTGTTCTTCTTCGCCCGGGATGTCAACCAGGTCTACTGGGCGCTCGACGCGATGACGACGCAGCTCTACATCCCCATGTATGGGCTGCTGTTCCTCTCCGCGCTGCGCCTGCGCCGCACGCAGCCCGACCTGCCGCGGGGCTACCGGGCGCCCATGCTGCCCGTGCTCGCGGGAGTCGGACTGGTGGCCTGTGTCCTCGCCTTCCTCGTCGGCTTCGTGCCCCCCAAGCAGCTGGGCGTGCAGAACGCCGCGGCCTACGTGGCGCGGCTGGCTGGGCTCGTCCTCTCCCTGGCCGCCGTGCCCTTCGTGTTCTACGCCCTGCGAAAGCCCGGCTGGCGCCAGCCGCCCCCCAGGGCCTCGCATCCTGGAGCCGGCTCGGGCTCCCGGACCGGCCGGCCGACACCCGCGAAACCCGAGCCCTGAGCGGCATGCACCGATTGCAGCTCCAATGTCCGGAAGAATCCCGACGTAGCACGTGGAAAGCGGGCTGATTTTCAGCCCCGGCAACCCAAGACAATTCGTCGATACGTATACCCGGCCCCTCTGCAATTCCTGGCCGAGCGCGCTCTCTGGGTATGGGTTGGCCTGCTTGATTTTTGAGTGATTCCTCTTTTATGAGGGAAGCGCGCGTCCACGCAGCACCGGGCCCACGCGTGCACACTCGCCAGGATTCACCGTCTGACGGCGAGCAGTGCGCCATGGCCGCCCGTTCGCGCCTCGCGAGCGCCCCGCTCGTTCACCACGAAAGCACCTCATGAAACGACCACCTGGGTCCCACACGCGTGTGTGGCGACTCCCTTCGTATGTCTTGGCATTACTCCCATTGCTTGCCTCCAGCCTGGTCCTCGCGGCCCCGGCGAGCACGCCCTCCAGCTCCACCTCGAGCCCCAGCGCGAAGTCGGGAGCGCAGATGCTGCCGCCCCCGGGCTGTCCCGACTGCGAGCCCGAGCCCATCTGCGACCCGGAGATCTGCGACGGCGTCGACAACGACTGCGACGGGCAGATTGACGAAGGTGTCCGGCGCACCGTCTACCGAGACGCGGACGGTGACGGGAAGGGCGCGGGCGCCGCGGTCCAGGGCTGCGTCGACTACGGCTGGGTCACCAACAACACGGACTGCAACGACTCCAACGCGTCCGTCTGGCAGGCCGGCCGCTTCTACCGGGACGCGGATGGAGATGGCTACGGCAATCCCAACCAGTGGCAGGACTCCTGTGGCATCCCCGCGGGCTACGTCACGGACGCCACGGACTGCAACGACGCCAACGCCGGCGTGAAGCCGGGGGTCATCAAGTCCTGCGGCGTCGGCGAGTGCGCGCGCACGGTCCAGGCCTGCGTCAACGGCGTGGAGCAGGCCTGCGTCCCCAAGCCCGCGACCGCCGAGGTTTGCGACAAGCTGGACAACAACTGCAACGGCGTGGTGGATGACCTGCCGCCCATCACCTGTGGCACGGGCTACTGCCAGCGCACGGTGGCCGCCTGCGCCGACGTCTGCGAGCTGGTGGAGACGAACCCCAACAAGCCGCCCGTCGAGGTCTGCGAGTGGATGGCGAACAGCTGCACCCCGGGCCCGGCCAGGGCCGAGACCTGCAACAACATCGACGACAACTGCAACGGCACCATCGACGACGGTGTCATGACGACCTACTACCGCGACAACGACGGTGACGGGTACGGCGCGGGCGCGCCCATCGGCATGGCCTGCACCGTCCCGGGCGGAGCCGCGTCCAATGCCTCGGACTGCAACGACCACGACTTCAACGTGAAGCCCGGCGCCGTGAAACAGTGTGGCGTCGGCGAGTGCCGCGTCAGCGTCCAGGCCTGCGTCAACGGCGTGGAGCAGACCTGCACCCCGCGTCCCCCCGGCGTCGAGATTTGCGACAAGGCGGACAACGACTGCAACGGCGCGGTGGACGACATCACCATCGCCTGCGGCACGGGCGCGTGCCGTCGCACCGCCCCGGCCTGCGGTGAGCTCTGCGAGATGGTGGAGACCCAGCCCGACAAGCCGCCCAAGGAGGTCTGCGAGTGGGGCGAGTACGGCCTGTGCACGCCCGGCGCGCCCTCCGCGGAGGTGTGCGCGAACGACATCGACGAGGACTGCAACGGCATCGCCGATGACTCGAGCAACAGCGCCGCGTGGCTGACCTTCTATCCGGACCAGGACCATGACGGTTACGGCGCGGATTGGAACTCGACGCGGGCCTGCTACCAGCCCATGGGCACGGTCCGCACGGGCGGGGATTGCGACGACACCCGCGCCGACATGAAGCCAGGCGCCGCCGAGGTCTGCGACGGCATCGACAACAACTGCTCGGGGACGCTGGACGAAGGAAATGTCTGCGACCAGTCCCTCTGCCAGTAACCCCCCTTCCGACTCATCACGGTCCTTCCCCAATGAGACACGACTCACGACCTCCGCGTCCCCCGGGGCGCCTCAAGCGCTTCGCGGCGAACGCGATGCTGTTCTTCTATGGCACGCAGCTGTTGAGTGGCTGCGTGCCCGCGGGCTCACCCTCCGACGAACCTGGCGGCGCCGGCGAAGTCGCGCGGGCCCGGGCCGCGCTCGACAACGTCCCGTTCGAGCTGCGCTCCGACACCATCCTCCCCACCACGTCCGCCACCCCCGAGGCCCCGGGCATCACCCCGTTCACCGCGGACGTGTCGCCGGGCGGCTCGGCCAACGTCTCCATTCCGCTCTGGACTCCACCGGGACGCGCGGGCATACAGCCCTCGCTCTCCATCGTCTACGACAGCCAGGGCAGTGACGGCCTGCTCGGCCCGGGCTTCAACCTGGCGGGCCTGTCGCAAATCACGCTCTGCCCCAACTCGTTCGCGCGCGACGGGAAGCTCCTGGCCGCGGACACGCGTCACTGGATGCTCTCCGGAGGAGTCCAGGACTACACCCGCGTCTACTGTCTGGATGGCTCGCGGCTGGTGGGCTCCACCTGGGACAGGTTCACGACGGAGGCGGACCCCTCCACCGCCATCACCATCACCGGCGGCAACCACCTGGAGGCGTTGACCTTCGAGGTGCGGGGGCGCGACGGGCTCATCCGGACCTACGGCAGGACGACCACCGTCTCCGGGGCGCAGCGGGACGACGCGCTCGTCCGGGGCTTCCACTCGACGCCCATCCGCGGCGCCAACAACACCATCACGTCGGAGGACAACCAGGCGGTGACCCTCACCTGGGCGCTCGCCTCCGTCCGGGACCGGTTCGGCAACCGGATGGATGTGCATTACGACCAGGCCCCCGCCACCGACGCCTCGTCCGTCGCCTGGCACCGCCCGTCGCGCATCACCTACACCGGCTTCCGCCGCGAAGTCGTCAACCCGGAGACCGGCTCGACGCAGGTCACCGTCGAGGAGGGCCAGCGCGAGGTCACCTTCGAGTACGAGTCCCGGCCGGACACCTTCACCGGATACCTCTCCGGGGTGAAGGTCGGACGCGACTTCCGGCTGTCACGCATCAACATGAAGGGCCCGGGCCTGGCGCCCGGCGCGAGCACGCTCTCCAAGGTCGCGCTGCGCTCGTACAAGCTCAAGTACTACCAGGGCACCGTCAGCCAGCGCAGCCTGCTGACGGAGCTGCGCGAGTGCGATGGCGCCGACGTCTGCAAGACGCCCGTCCGCTTCGACTGGGAGCAGGGCTCCTGGGACTTCGACTACCTGCCCACGGTCAACGTGAGCAACGCGAAGGCGGGCGCGGGGCTCAGCGCCTTCGGGCTGGGCGCGGGCCGTCAGGGCCTCGCGTACTTCACCGGCTCCGTCCTCATGCAGGAGCGCGACCTGGGCCCCCCCGAGTACGTCACGGACGTCACCATCCAGAACTGGGAGGACCGGATGCGGCTGTTGCAGTACCCGGACGCCGCCTCCACCACGCTCGACTCGTCAGAGGCCAGCGGCCTGGTCCTCTGGTATCCCTATCTCGACGCGGATGGCGGTCCCTTCGGTGGCGGAGACTCCAACCGCTTCTGCGGCAATCGCGCGGAGCGCAACCTCTTCCCCCTGGTCACGGACTGGGACGGCTCGGGCCGATCCTCGGTGGTGGGCCTCTCGTGCGCCTGGAACGTGTTCCCGGGCAGCCCCTACCTCACGCCCGCCTATGCGCATCAGGTCTCGCGGACGGTCAATGAAATCCACTGGGTCGGCTCCGAGCTGAATCCCCAGTACTGGCTGGACGTGGATGGTGACCGGCGCAACGAGCGCGTCTGGGTGGGCCGGCACCAGGTCGACCTCGAGGATACGAGCAACCCGAACAGTCAAATCGTGCGGCGGGTCGTCATCACCCAGCCCGTCCCCTCCACGATGCGTCCGCCCATGGTGCCCGCCACCCGGGCGAACACCATGTCACCGGCGCTCTACGCCCAGAGCACACGCGCGGGCGTGCGCGTGGCGGACCTGGACGGCACCGGCAAGCTGAGCCTGGTGGGCCTGGGCTCGCACCCGGACGCGAGCAGCTTCCTGGATGCGGTCAGCTTCCGGGAGGTGACCTCGGGCAGCACCACCGCGGGCCAGCTGAACATCGTGCCGACCACGCTGCGCCGGCCGCCCGGCCTGCCGTTCTTCTTCCCGAGCCTCTACGCCTTCACCTTCGACTTCATCGACGTCAACGGCGACGGCCTCCAGGACGCGGTGACGCTGGGACAGCTGCAGGCGACCGACACCCAGCTCAAGCTCCGGGTCCAGTTCAACACGGGCAAGGGCTTCACGGAGATGCGTGAGACGGAGCTCCCGGAGAGCTTCAAGACCGCGCTCCTGGGCGCGAAGACCGAGCACGGCGACTTCGACGGGGACGGTCGCGTGGACCTGGCGGTCTTCCGTCCGGGCCATCCCGTCCAGGTGCTGCTGGCGGGCCCGCGGGGTGAGTTCACCCAGCTGTTGAACCTGTCGATTCCTTCCAGCGGCGACAGCAAGGACTGGTCGCAGGTCATCGACGTCAACAACGACGGCCTCTTGGACCTCACCTATCGCGTGGGCAACGAGCTGCGCATCGCCCGGCGCCAGAAGCCGGTGGACGAGCTCAAGCGGGTGCACGGCAACGTGCAGCTCGCCACGTACCAGGGCTACTCCGGCCTGAGCTACTCGTTCGAGTACGCGCCGCTCTCCCAGGCCAACCCGCACGGCGCCGTCACGCCGAGCGAGCCCTTCTACCTGCGGAACTACACGGAGACGACCACGACCCCGTGGCTGCGCCTGGCGCCGGAGTCGATGCGCGTCGTCTCGCGCCTGTCCGTCAACTCCAACGAGCAGCGCATCCAGAGCTGGCGGCACCTGTACCGCACCGGGCTCTCCGATACGCGCGGCCTGGGCTGGAAGGGCTTCGGCCAGCGCATCGTCATCGACGAGGTGACGGGGGCTCGCACCACGACGACCTACGACAACGTCTCGGCGAAGGAGGGCACCGAGCGCAAGGCCATCGCGCCGCTGGCCCACCTCCCGGTGGAGGAGCTGACCGAAGTCCCGCTCGACGCCAACACCCGGCTCGAGACGAAGCGCCAGTGGACGTACGCGCGCACGGTGGCGCAGCCGTATGCCGCGACCTATCAGCAGTACGCCACGCGCATCTCGGAGACCATCAGCGAGCGCCGGGGCGGCGCGGTGACGCCCGTGTCCGAGAAGGAGACGCTCACCACGCTGGATGCCTACGGCACCCCGGTGTCGCGGACCGTGCTCACCCACGGCGCCTTGACGACCGAGCAGGAGCAGGTCGTCACGACGCCGGACTTCGACGCCGCCACCTGGCTGCCCCGAGGCACCTGGACCATCACGACCTCGTGGATGTCCTGCGACAGACTGCTCCCGAACAGCACGGGCTGCGCGGGGCAACCCGCTGCCTCCAACGTCCGGACGATGAAGGTGACCCACGACGCCCAGGGACAGGTGTCGTCCACCGAGAACGAGCCGTCGCTCGTCAGCGAGACCTCGACGGCGACGACATCCGAGACCTATCTCAAGACCACCTTCGCGCGGAACGCCAAGGGACTGGTCGAGCAGGTCTCCCAGCAGGGCGCGAACGGCGTCACCCGCTCCGAGACGGTGACGTACGACAGCGTCGACCAGACCCAGCTTTCGAGCACCACCGACGCCCAAGGGCACACCTGGAGGTATCTCTTCCATCCGGGCCTGGGCGTGCTCGCCCAGACGAAGGACCCGAACGACGCCCACGTGCGCCTGCAGTACGACGGCTTCGGCCGCCAGCGCATCGTGACGCCGCTGTACCAGGGCCCCTCGGCGGCGCCGGCGAACAGGTCCGTCGTCGAGACGTTCTACGAGTGGAACGGCACGCTGCCGCAGCACCGGACGCGGGTCGCCACGGGCAACGGCGTGTTCGACGAGACCGTCATCCGGTTCGACACGATGGGCCGACCGGTGACGACCCAGTCCCCGCGCTTCGATGGTCAGCCGGTGACCACCACGCTCACCTACGACGTGCTCGGGCGCGTGGTGAAGACGGAGCTGCCCCGGACCAGCACCGAGCCGCCCACGTGGGAGCTGCACGAGTACGACGCACTCGGCCGCGTCACGGCGCGCCGCTTCGCGGATGGGAGCACGGGCCCCAACGGGAGGCTCCTCGAGGGCATCGCCTACTCGGCGCCCCAGCCCTACTCGGCCCAGGCGACGTCGACGGATGCGCTCGGACAGGTGAAGAAGTCGCTCACTGACTTCCGCGGGCTGATGGTCGAAGCGACCGAGGCTTGGGGCACGGCGAAGGCCGCCACCATGAAGTACTCCTACGGCCCATTCGGCCGACTGGAGCACACGGATGACCCGGCCAACATTCGCAGCTCGCGCTTCTATGACGCCGTGGGGCGGCTGGAGCGCACGGTCGACCCCAACTCCGGGACGCGGCTGTTCGTCTACAACGCCTTCGGTGAACTCAAGAGCCACTCCGACGCGCCGGAGGGAGCGGCCGGCCGCATCACCACCACGTACGAGCGGGACTTGCTCGGCCGAGTCCTCACGGCGACCAATCCGAAGGAGTCCCTCCAGTACTGGTACGACGAGGGGCCGGGAGGAAAGGGGCGGCTGACCCGCGCGAGCCGCACGCCCGTGGGGACCTCGGTGGAGGCCGTCGACACCGCCTATCTCTACGACGTGTACGGCCGGGAGACGGGCCTCTCCCAGAAGGTGGCTGGCACCACGCGCAGCCTGGGTCGTGAGTACGACGACTACGGTCGCGTCGGTCGCCTCACCTATCCGGCGCAGCTCAACGGTCAGCCCTTCTCGATCAACTACTCGTACACCGACCGGGGGGAGCTCTCGAGCGTCTACCGCTCCAACAGCATCACGACCTACTGGCGGGCCTACGAGCGCGACAGCATGGGCCGGCTCAAGACGGCCCACTACGGCAACGGTGTCTCGCGCGTCTTCCGCTACGACACGCAGGGACGGCTGCGCTTCACCGAGGCCAAGAAGCACCTCACCGACGTCCAGCGCCTGGCCTACGAGTACACGGCCAACGACAACCTCTCCGCGCGCCACGACCTCATGGTCGGCGTCACGCAGAAGTACACCTACGACGCGCTGGACCGGCTCGAGCGCTGGAAGGTCCAGCAGAACTGCCAGACGCTCGACGTGCAGTTCCAGTACGACCCGGTCGGTAACCTGCTCAGCCGCTCGCCTGTCTCCGGCTGGGAGCCCTCCGCGAGCCTCCAGTACACCGGCGGCAGCTCGGGCGGCCCACACGCCGTCAAGCAGGCGCAGCTGGGCGCCGAGTCCTTCACCTACGAGTATGACCACCGCGGCAACCAGCTCGCGATGCGCGATTCCCAGGGCGCGCTGGTGCGCTCGGTGCAGTACACCCCGGCCAACCTGCCCGAGAACATCACCTCGTCGAGCGGCACGGCGCCGAGCAGCACCGTCCGCTTCGACTACGACGCCTCCGGCACCCGCGTCCGCAAGTACGCCGACAACGGGCAGGATGATGAGACCGTCTACGTCGGTGGCCTCTACCAGCGCCGCAAGCAGGGCTCGACGGTCACCCACATCGTCAGCATCCCCAGCCCCGAGGGCGTCGTCGCCGAGCTGTCGTGGCAGGAGGGCTCGACGTCGGAGTCCACGCGCTACTTCCTCAACGACCCACAGGGCAGCCCCGACACGGTGACGGATGCCTCGGGCGCGGTGCTCGAGCGCATCAAGTACGAGCCCTTCGGAGGAAGGCGACAATCGACGAACCTGGCGCAGGCCTCCGCGACGAACCACTCCGGCGCGCGCCGGGGATTCACCGGGCACGAGCAGGACGACGAGCTGGGGCTCATCAACATGCGCGGGCGCATCTACGACCCGCGGATGATGAAGTTCCTCAGCGTGGACCCGGTCATCGCCGAGCCGGGCTCCGCTCAGGCCTACAACGCGTACTCGTACGTTCTCAACAACCCCACCCGTTACACGGACCCCAGCGGCTTCACGCCGTATGGCGGGGAGCTGGTCAGCAGTTGGGGGGGTGGCTGGACGGGAGCGCCGCAGTCGCACCAGAGCCGCATCATGGGCGCACTGGAGCGCCACCTGTCCATGCCGGGCCCGTCCCTGTACCTGCCCAGCGTCGACTTCAAGGTGCCCAGCATCCAGTCGCTGGATGACACGAGGACCCAGCCCGATGCGCGTCACACGAACGACATCGGACAGAGCTCGGGGTCGTCCAGGTCCGGGTTGACGTCCCTGCTCACGACGGCGTCGAGCACGTTCAACGCGGTCGCCGACAAGGTCCCGTGCGGTCCGATGGTGGGCTGCCATCTGAGCCGGGCGATGACGAGGTCGCAGCTCGAGAGCATGCTCAACGCGTCGACGCTCTATGACCGCTATGCGCCGGTCAGCAAGCTCGCCGCGGCCAGCTTCGCCATCAACGAGTTCATCCCGTTCGTGTCCGCGGGTGAGAGCTATCTCGAGACCAAGTCGGCCTGTAGCAAGGGAGACGCGGGCGGTTGCGCCGTGGGCGCGGGCAAGACCACGTTCTACACGCTGGCCTCTGGCGCCAGCCTCTTGTCCCTCATCGAATCGGGCGCTGGTGTGGCAGGGGTCCTCAAGGCTCCGGTCTCGAGCGCGCGCAGCGCGATGAACCAGGTGACCCGCTCGCTCAGGGGTCGAACGCTCCCACCTCGTGGCACCTTCTCCATGAGCAAGAACGCGGCGGGCGGAGAGGTCTGGACCTCCAACGGGGAGATCATCCAGATGGACTTCGCGCACCTCGTGGATGAAGCCCGCCTCAAGGGCAATGTGCAGATTCTCTCAGGAACCCATGGGCAGGCGAATGGCAGGCTGCTTCAGGACATGAGACTCCACAAGGAAGACAGGCTTCGCTGGCGAAACGCGCCCAACGTGACCGTCCACGACATCAACAAGCTGTCTCCCGAGGAGATCACGAACATCCTCCGAAGCGAGGGGAGCATCTTCGGAGCCTTCTGCTACAGTGACCGCTGCCTCGCGCCCTTCAGGTAGGCACGACATGACCCAGAAGAAGCTGAAAGAGTACAAAGGGTTCATCTGGACTCGGGACCTCACTCGGCCGGGCCTGCGAGTGAGCGTGATGGCGACGGACCCCGAAGAGGCCTTCGACATGTTGGAGGAGAAGCATGGCAAGGGCACCGTCCACGACCTGCACAACGAAGAGGAAGCGAACACGATTCGCTGACCGGGCTGGCGCAGGCGCCAGCTCGAGATAGCTGAGGAAGGGCTCGCGACCCACGGGTCGCGGGCCCTTCTTCGTGGGAGGGACGCAGGCCCGACAATCCGCCGATGTGGCCTGAATCCGCGCTCTACCGGACTGACGGCCCGGCGCGCATCTTCGAAAGACTCACCCGACCTTCGAGGACACGTCATGGCTCACGACCACTCCGCACATTCCGTTCAGCACATCGTTCCGGGCTTCGGCGCGGACCGCGCCGCTCATTACGATGCCCAGGCCGCGCTCAGCCTCGCGGGCGTCCAGGCCATGTACGAGTTGGTGGCCAGCGCGATGACGTCCCGGCTCGATGGCCAGCAGGACGCCTCCCTGCTCGCCGTGGGCCTGGGCACGGGGATGGAGCTGGTGCCCTACCTGCGCTTCGATGTCCCGGGCTGGCGCTTCACGGGCATCGACCCTTCCTCGGCCATGCTCGACGTGGCCCGGAAACGCCTGGAGACCGAGGGGTTGCTCTCTCGCACGCACATCCACGTGGGGGAGCTGAAGAGCCTTCCTGAGGGCCCTCCGTTCGACGGCGCGCAGATGATGGGCATCCTGCACCATGTCGAGGGGGATGCGGCCCGCATGGAGCTGCTGCGCGAGGTGGCTCGTCGGCTCAAGCCCGGAGCGCCCCTGGTCATCGGCTGCCGCGTCGGAAAGGACCCGGTGCTGACGGATGTGGAGTTCCGCCGCCTGCGCGCCCATGGAATCCCAAAGGAGGAACTGGACCACCGTCGCAAGCTCTTCGACGCCAAGGTGACGCCCATCGAGTCCGACGCGGTCCTGGCCGGAATGCTCGAGCAGGCGGGCTTCACGACGCCCAAGCCGCTCTTCGTCTCGCTCCAGTTCAAGGTGTTCCTCACCCAGTCCGGGACGGCGTCCCAGGGCTGAGTCCCAGTCCCCCCAGCAGCAAGCTTCTAGCTGTGCATCATCGGCGTTGGACTCGAGTCCCGTGTTGCGGACTCGTGCCGAGCCCCGCGCAGCCCTCCGTCGAGGAAGGTCTCCGGCGCGTCCGTTGCACAACAGCGGACCACGCGAGCCCACTTGGACGGCACGGCCGAACACGGCCATCCCGACGCAAGCCAGGGCATCGCGAGACCCTCGTCGCTCGACCGAAGGCTCACCATGACTCAAGCGCGTCGCCCGCCACCCCGCCTTGCGCTCCAGGCATTGCATCTCACGGCACTCCTCGTCCTTCTCGTCACACACCGGTCCTCGCCTCGGAGCCCACGCTGCCGATGTCCCAGGCTGACGCGGGCCCCATCGCTGCCCCCATGGCCTGCAACGGTTGCGAGCCGTTCCCCGACCCCGACCCCGAATGCACTCAGGAGGTTTGTGACGGCGTCGACAACGACTGCGACGGGCTCATCGACGAAGGACTGATTCTCACCCTCTACCGTGACGCGGACGGTGACGGGAAGGGCGCGGGCGTCGGGAAGGCAGCCTGTGCCCAGCCCGGCTGGGTCAGCAACAACAGCGACTGCAACGACAACAACGCCTCCATCTGGCAGTGGCGGAGATACTACCGCGATGCGGATGGCGATGGCTTTGGATCGCCGGCGACCTGGAAGGACTCATGTGGCCAGCCCTCCGGCTACGTGACGGACGCGACCGATTGCAATGATGCATCGTCCGCCGTCAAGCCGGGCGTCGTGAAGGCTTGTGGCATTGGAGCCTGCGCGGTCAGCATCCCAGCCTGCATCAATGGAGTTGAGCAGGTCTGTACGCCCCGACCTCCCACCGAGGAGGTTTGCGACCAGCTCGACAACAACTGCAATGGCCAGGTGGATGACCTTCCTCCGATCTCCTGCGGTGTTGGAATCTGCCAGCGCACGGTGCCCGCGTGCGCCAATATCTGCGAACTGGAAGAGCGCCATGACGGGAAGCCGCCCGTCGAGGTCTGCACCTGGAGATCCAACTTCTGCGTCGCTGGCTCTCCCAAGCCCGCTGAGAGCTGCAATGGGGTTGACGACAACTGCAATGGAATGACGGACGAGGGCGTGCAACTCACGTTCTACCGTGACGAGGATGGCGACGGCTTCGGCGCCGCGAGCGCCCCCATTGGCAGTGGTTGCAGCGTCCCTTCTGGGGCGTCCCTGAACAGCCAGGACTGCAACGACAAGAACGCCGCGGTTCACCCGTCGGCCCAGAAGACCTGCGGCGTCGGCGCGTGCGCGAACAGCGTCCCGGCATGCCGCAATGGCGTCGAGCAGTCCTGCACGCCCCAGCCTCCTACCGAGGAAATCTGCGACCAGATCGACAACAACTGCAATGGGCAGGTGGACGATGTCCCCCCGAAGACCTGTGGCGAAGGAGCTTGCGCGCGAAGTGTTCCCGCCTGCACCACGGCATGCTGGATGGAGCCGAGCCGTGACGGAAAGCCTCCACGAGAAGTGTGCGAGTGGGGGGACTACGGCATGTGCGTTCCCGGAGCCCCAGCCCCGGAAGTCTGCGCCAACGGCATCGACGAAGACTGCAATGGGCTGGCTGACGATTCGACCCACTCGAATGCATGGCTCGACTTCTACGCCGACCAGGATCAAGACGGATATGGCGCCACCTGGCTGAGCACACGAGCGTGCCGCCAACCCGAGGGCACGACTCGAGTTGGCGGAGACTGTGATGACACCCGGTCCACCGTGAGGCCCGGCGCCGCGGAAGTCTGTGACGGCATCGACAACAACTGCAACGCAAACATCGATGAAGCGGGCATCTGCGAACAGTCGCAGTGCCAGTGACACGAGTCCATTGACTGCATCCCCAGGCGGAAGCCCTCCGTCCTGCTCGGAGTCCATTGCCATCATGAGTCCAGAAAAACCCCATCATCATTCCTCGTTGCGCAGGTTCCTCGCCGCGCACGTCATGCTCTTTGTCTATGGAGCCCAGCTCGTCAGCTGCGCGCCATCCAGTCCTCGGGACCAGGAGGTAGAGCACAGCACGCAACTCACCAAGGCGCTGGGTGCGGCCCAGAGCATACCCTTTGAACTGAGGCAGGACACGATTCTCGCCACGGGGCCGGCGGGGCAGTCGACGCCAGGGGCCATCCCGTTCTCGGCGGACGTCACGGCCAGCGGCTCAGCCGCGGTGTCCATCCCCCTCTGGGTTCCTCCCGGTCGCGCGGGAATCCAACCTTCTCTCTCCATCGTCTACGACAGCCAGGGAAGCGACGGCATTCTTGGCCCGGGCTTCAACCTCGCGGGGCTGTCGCAGATCACACGCTGCCCCAATTCTTTTGCGAGAGATGGAAAGCTCCACCCTGTCGAACTGAACCTCACGGTCTATATCCCGGAGATCAACCATTACTCGAGGGCCTACTGTCTGGATGGGATGAGGCTCGTACCCGCCCCCTCCGGGCAGAACCACTTCAAGACCGAGCAGGACACCTACTCATCCATTCGCATCCCCCCGGGCAACAGTTCCATCGATCCAGACACGTTCGAAGTTCGAGGGAAGGATGGGCTCGTCCGAACCTATGGTCGCGGCACAGGGGCGAGAAACGATGCCATCCTTCGTCTCGAGCAGGCGGCCGCCATCGCCTGGGCCCTTTCCTCTGTCGAAGACCCATTTGGGAACCGCATGGAGATCTTCTATGCGCAAGCTCCCGCTGGAGCGAACACGGGTCTCTGGCATCGCCCCACTCGAATCGTCTACACCCAGTTTCGCAACGCGTCCGGCGTCATCGAGCCAGGGCACCGAGAGGTCACCTTCGAATATGAAGAGCGGGCAGATGCCTTCTCGGGATACCTGAGCGGCGTTCAGGTTGGCCGTGACTTCAGGCTCTCGCGAATCAACATGAAGGGGCCGGGGCTGGCACCTGGGGCAGCCTCTCTCTCGACGGTCCTGCTGCGTTACTACGACTTTGACTACACCGAAGGAACTGTCAGCAAGCGCAGTCTCTTGACGACACTGCGCGAGTGCGATGGCAGCAGCATCTGCAAGCCGCCTTTGCACTTCGAATGGGAGCAAGGCTCGTGGGAGTTCAAGACTCCTCCTGCCACGAATGTCAGCGATGCCGCGGCAGGAGCGGGTCTCAACTCCTTTGGCTTGGGAGCCGGACGTCGAGGTGTCGCATACTTCGTCCGCTCCGAGCGAATCCAGAAGTTGGATCTCCACTATCCGTCAGAGGAAAACCCTCTCACGGACTACACAAAAGAGAATTGGCGAGACATCATGCGGGTTCTTCGATTCCCGGATGCAGCGTCTCCCATGCTCGAAGCATCTGACTCCGTTGGCGCAGCGCTCTGGTACCCCTGGTTCAATATCGAAGGCAGCGTCATCTTCGAGGATGGAGGAGATGGCGACTATTGCGGCAAGAGACACGAGAGAGATCTCTTTCCCGTAGTGACGGACTGGGATGGCTTCGGAAAGTCTTCCGTAACGGCCCTCTCGTGTTTTTGGGAGGTTCCAAAAAACAAACCAAACCATCCTCCCACGCCCATGTACGGCTATGTCCACAAAGAATCAGCAGCCACGGAGATCGCCGGCTCAGAGCCAAACTCTCAATACTGGCTCGACGTCGACGGGGACGTGAGAAACGACCGAGTCTGGATGGGACGACACGAGGATTGGCTTCCCTCGCCCCTGAAGAGCATCGAAGTCTTCCCCGCGACCAAACGCACCACCAAGCTGACTTCTCCCGGATTCTTCTTACCTTCTCGCTTCGGCGTCCGTGCCGTAGATCTCGATGGCAGCGGAAAGATGAGCCTCCTCGGCGTCGGACTCAACGGAGGTGGCCTTCTCGATGCGCTCTCCTACTCGGAGTTTTCCGATACCAATCCGAACGTAGCTGAAATGAAGGTCATCAAGACCAGAATCAAAGAACCACCACAGCGGCCTCCATACTTCGGCTCCACGCGAGCCTTCACGTTTGACTTCATTGACGTCAATGGAGATGGACTGAGTGATGCCGTCACGCTTGGCGACATGTACGTGACCGATACAGCGCCAGAGCTTTGGGTCCAACTCAACTCTGGGAGCGGGTTCAACCCCGTCCAGAGAACCGTGCTCTCCAGCGACCTTGCTACCCTGCTGGATGGAGCCAAGACGGAACACGGTGACTTCGACGGTGACGGGCGCATCGACCTGGCCATCTTCAAGCGAAACACCCCTGTCAAACTGTGGCTGGCTGGCCCGAAGGGAGACTTCACCCGTTTCGAACAACTGACCTCCGTTCCCAGCGGAGACAACCTCGAATGGGCCCAGGTCGTCGACGTGAACAACGATGGCCTGCTGGACTTCACCTACAGGCAGGGAAACGACCTTCGCGTCGCACTGCGGAGCCACGCGACGGATGTCCTCAAGGCCGTCAGGTTCAATCAAGACGCCAGCTACTCCTTCACCTATACCCCCCTGTCACAGAAAAACCCTCTCGGCAGTGCTCCTCCTATCGAGCCGTTCTACTCGAGTTCCTACATCGAGGATGCCCAGAAGCCCTGGCTCCGCCTCGCACCTGAGTCGATGCGCGTCGTCTCCAGCATGGCACTCAACGTCAACGAGCGTCGGGTGAACAGATGGCGATACCTCTATCGAGATGGCCTCTCCGACACTCGAGGATTGGGGTGGCTCGGCTTCGGCCAGCGAATCGTCATTGACGAGGTGACGGGCGCCCGGACGACCACGAGCTTCGACAACATCTCCATGGTGGAGGGCCCGAACCGGAGGGCCTCCGCGCTCCAAGCGCACCTCCCGCGCGAGGAGGTGATTGAAGTCCAGGTGGACGCCAACACCGCGCTGCGGACCCAGCGGAACTGGACGTATGCGAGGACGCCGCAAGGCTATGCCCCCGCCTACCAGCAGTACGCGCGGCGATTCGTGGAAACGGTACGAGAGGTCAAGGGTACCTCGACGACCGTGGTGTCCGAGAAAGAGAGCCTGCTCGAGCTCGACGACAAGGGCACCCCCATCTCGCAGACATCGCTCATCCACGGGGCCGACAAGACCGAACAGGTTCGGACGAGCATTGAACCTGGCGACTTCGACTCCGTGAACTGGGTGCCCACCGGGGTCTGGACCGCCACCACCTCTTGGATGTCGTGCGCCCGAAGCGTGGAGCTTGGATGCCAGGGACAGCCCGCTGCGGCCAATGTCCACACGAAGCGGATGACGTACGGCACACGGGGGCAACTGGAGAGCACCGAGACAGCACCGTCTCTCGCAGGAGAGGCGGTGACGCCGACGACCTCGGAGACGTATCTCAAGGCGATCTTCGCCCGAAACGACAAGGGGCTCGTCGTGCAGGTCTCCCTGCATGGCAGCGGGGAAGTGCGCACGGAGTCGGTGAGCTACGACGACCTGGATCAGACGCAACTTGCGACGACCACGGACGCAGAGGGCGCCACCTGGCGCTACCTCTTCCACCCGGGTCTCGGTGTTCTTGCGCAGACGGAAGACCCCAACGGGGTCCACATGCGCATTCAATACGATGGCTTCGGCCGCGAGCGAATCGCGACGCCACTCTATCAGGGGCCATCGACCGCTCCGGCGGACAAGTCCATCGTGCGCAGCTTCTACGAGTGGCAGGGCTCGACGCCCCAGCTCCGCGTCCAGGCAAGCACGAATACCGGCGCGGCAGGAGTGACTGAGGCCACGACGTCGTTCGACGTCCTCGGCCGCCCGGTATCGCACCGTGCGCTGCGATTCGATGGACAGACCGTGCTCTCCACCACCGAATATGACGACCTGGGTCGCGTGGTGAAGCAGGAAGCCCCTCGACTGACGACGGAGATGCCGACCTGGGAGGCATTCGAGTACGACCCGCTTGGACGAGTCACGGCGCGCCGCATCGGCGACTCGGCCACAGGGCCTCGCGGCATGCTCGTCGAAACACTCCTGTACGCATCGACGACCCCCTACACTTCGCAAGCCGTCTCAATCGATGCGGCCGGGCAGATGAAGCGGACGCTCGTCGACTTCCGTGGGCTGCTGACTCGGGCGACCGAGGCGCCTGGAACGGCCCTGGAAGCAACCATGACCTACACCTACGGCCCCTTCGGTCGCCTGGAGAACGTTGATGACCCCGCTGGGAACCGGAGTTCCCACTTCTACGATGCGTCTGGGCGCGTGGAACGATCAGTCGACCCCGGCGCGGGGACAAGGCTGTTCCTCTACAACGCCTTTGGCGAGCTCAAGAGTCAGTCTGATGCTCCCGCAGGGACGACAAGCCGGCTGACGACCACGTATCAGCGAGATCTCCTGGGGCGCGTCCTCTCGGCGACCAACGAGAAGGAGCGTTTGGACTACGTCTACGACAGTGGTCCGGGCGCGATGCGACGACTGTCGCGTGCGACCCGCACGCCTTCTGGCAACCCCGATGGAGTCGTCATCAGGGACCATGTGTACGACCTCTTCGGGCGCGAGACGGACACTGCGCTGCGAGTGGGCGGCGACACGCTGGTGATGAGTCGCGAATACGACGACTTCGGGCGAGTGAATCGGCTCACCTACCCTGTCGCGCGAGATGGAGTGCCGTTCACAGTGGGGTACTCCTTCACGAACCAAGGGAGTCTCGCGACCATCTACTCGACCGACACGACGCGCCCACTTGCAGTCTACTGGCGAGCGTACGCGAGAGACAGCATGGGTCGGCTCAAGACAGCCCACTACGGCAATGGCGTTGCAAGGGGTTTCCAGTATGACAGCCAGGGACGCCTGCGCTTCCAGGAGGCTCGCCACAACGGAAACAAGATCCAGAGCCTCGCTTACGACTACACCTACAACGACAACCTCGCGGCGCGCCACGACCTCATGGTCGGCGTCACGCAGAAGTACACCTACGACGCGCTGGACCGGCTCGAGCGCTGGAAGGTCCAGCAGGACTGCCAGACGCTCGACGTCCAGTTCCAGTACGACAAGCTCGGCAACATGCTCAGCCGCTCGCCTGTCTCCGGCTGGGAGCCCTCCGCGAGCTTCCAGTACACCGGCGGTACGTCGGGTGGTCCTCACGCCGTCAAGCAGGCCCAGTTGGGCGCCGAGTCCTTCACCTACGAGTACGACCACCGCGGCAACCAGCTCGCGATGCGTGATGCCCAAGGCGCACTGGTGCGCTCCGTGCAGTACGCACCCTCCAACCTGCCCGAGAGCATCACCTCGTCGAGCGGCACCGTCCGCTTCGACTACGACGCCTCCGGCACCCGTGTCCGCAAGCACTCCGATGATCGACAGGAGGAGACCCTCTACGTCGGAGGCCTCTACCAGCGCCGCAAGCAGGGCTCGACGGTCACCCACATCGTCAGCATCCCCAGCCCCGAGGGTGTCGTCGCCGAAGTGTCCTGGCAGGAGGGCTCGACGTCAGAGTCCACGCGTTACTTCCTCAACGACCCGCAGGGCAGCCCCGACACGGTGACGGATGCCTTCGGCACGGTGCTCGAACGCATCAAGTACGAGCCCTTCGGCGGAAGGCGACAGGCGACGAACCTCGCGCAGGCTTCCACGACGAGCCACACGGGCGCGCGCCAGGGCTACACGGGACACGAGCAGGATGACGAACTGGGCCTCATCAACATGCGCGGGCGCATCTACGACCCGCGGATGATGAAGTTCCTCAGCGTGGACCCGGTCATCGCCGAGCCGGGCTCCGCTCAGGCCTACAACGCGTACTCGTACGTCCTCAACAACCCCCTCCGATACACGGACCCGAGTGGCTTCACGCCCTACGGAGGGAGTTTGGTCAGCAGTTGGGGCCCTGGATGGACGGGGGCGCCGCTGTCAAACCAGAGCCTCATCAGGAGCTCACTGGAGCGGCATCTGGCCATGCCTGGCCCGTCGCTGTTCCTGCCCAACACAGACTTCAAGGTACCCAGCGTCGAGTCGCTCGACGACGCCAAGACCCAGCCCGATGCTCATCACACGAATGACATCGGACAGAGCTCCGGCTCGTCGAAGTCTGCACTGACGTCGCTCCTCACAGAGGCCTCCTCACGTCTGAACGCCGGTCTTGAAAACAATCCCTGCGGTCCGCATCTCGGCTGTCGGGCAGCAACAGGGATGGTGCGCAGTCAACTCGACAGCGTGCTCAACGCGTCGACGGCATATGACAGGTACGCCCCTGTCAGCAAACTCGCAGCGGCAAGCCTCGCCGTCAACGAGTTCATCCCATTCGTTTCAGCGGGTGAGAGTTACCTCGAAACAGAGTCAGCCTGCGGCAACGGAGAAGCAGGCCGCTGCGTCCTCGGTGCGGGGAAGACGGCCTTCTACACACTCGCCGCTGGCGCGAGCATTCTGGGAGCCCTCGAATCAGGAGGGAGCGTTGCGGCCGCGCTCAGAACCCCTGTCTCAAGTGCGCGCAGGTTGATGGAGAAGGTCGGAGGTGTCGTCCGGTCGCGAAGCATGAGCAACGGTCGTGGATTCTTCTCCATGTCGAAGAATGCGGCGGGTGGAGAAGTTTGGACATCCTCCGGTGTGATCCGTCAGGAAGACTTCGCGACGTACGTGAACAGTGGTCTTTACAAGGGCGATGTGCACATACTCACCGGAGCACATGGTGAACTCAATGGCACCATTTCTGCAGAGGCCCGCTTTCTAGTACAGGACATCGAAGAATTTGGCGATTATGCAGAAGTACACTTCTATGACGTATCAAGGATGACACCCGAAGGAATTTCCGACGTACTTCAAAAAGCAGGCACCGTCATCGGGGCATTCTGCCATAGCGACATCTGCCTGAAGCCATACAGATAGACACAATATGAACAACAAGAACTTGAGGGAGTACAAGGCTATCATCTGGACTCAAGATCCCACTCGCCCCGGCCAGCGAGTGACCGTCTTGGCGACCAGTCTGCACGAGGCGCGCAGACTCCTTGAGCAAGAGCATGGCAAAGGCACTGTCTTCAACCTACACAACGAGGAAGATGCCAAGACACCTCGATAGCCACCCAGGCAGATGAATCAGTTTGAGCCAGTTGAGGATGGGCTCGCGAGTTTCTAGATCGCGCGTCCGTTACCGACGGAAGAGCACAGACCACGGCCTCAAGCCTGGACTGTGCTCCCACCCCACGGGCATTTTACCGGGCCTCGCCTCAAAGCAATCGGGCGCAAACCTTTTTGTCATTCAGGACGCCCGCGGCCGCCATCGGCCCTGCAATCTGTCGATGTGGTCTGCACGCCTGCTCTACCAATCTGCCAGTTTGGCGCGCATCCTCGACGCCGCATCCAGCTTTCGAGGACACGTCATGCCCCACGCCGACACCACACTTTTCGTCCACTACATCATCCCAGTCTTCGGCTCGGGCCGTGCCGGCCACTACGACGCGAGGATGGCTCCCATCGAGTCCGATGCGGCTCCGACTGGCATGCTCGAGCAAACGGGCTTCACGCCGCCCGAGCCCCTCTTCGTCTTGCTCCAATTCAAGGTGGTCCTCACTCGGTCCGGGACTGCGGCCCAGAGTCGAGTCCCGCACAATGGACGGGAGGGGTTGAGGGGCTCACCTCAGAGGCGTCAGGGCCCGGAGGTTGCACGGGCCCATGCCTCCGAGGCATTCCATGAGCCTCGCCCATTCGGGTCACCCACGCCCCATGTCCATCTACTTCGTGAAGAACGTCGAAGGGTTGCATCCCAAGGGCACACATGTCGGACGCGTTTCCGCGGGCACCTCTGGCACCGAGCAGTTGATGCAGGCGCTCGAAGCCGCGCTGCGACTGCCCGCTTCCTTCAGGCGAACGTGGGACGCGCTCTCCAGGTCCCTCAGGAACCTCTCCTGGCTCCCCACTGGACGAATCACGCTCATCCACGATGAGCTCCCGAGCCTGTCTCCCGAGGACCTCAGCACCTATCTGCATGTGCTGGAGGAATCCGCCGGGAACTGGCGAGGGAGGACTGACTACGCGCTGGATGTCGTGTTCGCGAAGAAGCACAGGCACCGGGCCCTGGCGCCGCTCGCGGATATCCGCCCCAGGTCACCCTGGAGGCGACTCAAGGCGGAGCTGGACAGCAGCAGCGTTCGGGATGAACTCCAGTTCATCTCCCAGAAGTTCGACGGCTTCGAGTTCGTGATGAACATCGTCGAGCAGCGTGACGGGTCGACGCGTCAAATCAGGAATGCACTCTTCCTGGCCTTCAGGATGCGGGGCTGGGACCGGGAGCGTTTCGCCAGAGCCCTCCCCAGCCTCTGCGTCCACGAATCACTCGAAGTGAGGGAGCAGGCGACATGGAGCCTGCTCGTCCTGCTCCGCCACAACAGGACCATCCCGGGTGAACGCATTCCGAACGATGATGTCCCTTCGTGCGTGGAACTCCTTCACAAGGCCATTGCGATGGGCGTCCAGGAGAACCTTGAAGCCCTCGCGCACAAGTACCTGGCCGGGACGTTCTGACACTCACTCCCACTCAAGCCCGAGCTACCTTCACCCATGGTCACCAGGATTTCGATTCAAGGATTCGAGTACGACTGACTCGCTTGTGACGGCGTGGGCCACGTCGGGTTCTTCAGCACCGCAGGTGGAGGATACGCGCCGGATGAGTTCCTCCGCGACATTCCACTCCACGACCGGGCATTGGAGCTGATTGCAGGGATGAAGCCCTGCACGACGGCCATCCCACAGCCAGACCAGTCCTCTGAGCCTGAGGATGTGTGGAGGCGAATGGCGGAGCGCGGCATCTTCGCCTTCGACGCGTCTCCTCTCGGAGGCCCCTATCAACTCATCGCCCGCCCCGAGACAGCCATCCGCATCGAAGCGCTCCCTCCGGAGACTGTACGAGCGGCAAAGCAGATCACACTCGCCCAGCTCCGATTTTCTGACGTGAGCGTGTTGGACGAGCCACAGCTTGTTCGTTCCATCCGAGTCACCTGAGGAGAGAAGAGATGACCCAGCCGAATCTGAGAGAATATAAGGCAATCATCAGAATTGGAGGCCGCCCCAATCCAGGGTTCCCTGTGACGATGATGGCAACCGACCTTGAAGATGCCTACGAGCTTCTCGAGAAGAAGCATGGCGCAGGTACAGTCTTCGACCTGCACAACGAAGAGGATGCAAACACGATTCGGTGACCACGCCAGCCGCAAGGAGTTCAGACGTGACCGAGAAGAAGCTGAGAGAGTACAAAGCTGTCATCTGGACACAAGATCCCACTCGTCCCGGACAGAGAGCGAGCTTCTGAGCGGCCAGCTTGGACGAGGCGCATAGGCTCCTCGTGGAAGAGCATGGCAAGGACGCCATCTTCTCCCTCCACAACGAAGAGGATGCGAAGATGCCTCGCTAACAGCGAGAGGACCTCGTAGGATCAAGGCGACGAGATGGTTCGCGAGACAATCACCACGAGCATGTCGTGTCGTCAGTGCGGCACACTCCAACAGTGTACCCACACGGCGACGGCAAGGAGCGAGGGGCTGAGATTTGCCAGCTCGTTCCACTGCCTCGAATGCGGTGACGCTTTCGAGAGCGACGACTCCCGCATCCCGGAAGACCTCCGCCCTCTCTTCTACGAGACGCACGGGAAATGGGCACTGTATCTCGAAGCAACGGGCCCGCAGAAACTCCACGTCCTGCACTCAATCCGCCACGTCATGGGACTGAGCCTTCAAGCCACGGGCGAACTCCTGAAGTCGCTGCCGTGTCAATTGGCGGAGGGCACACGTGTCGAGATGGAGCTGCTCCGAGAACGGCTTGCCCACAGCGGAGCGAAGCTGCTCCTCAAGAGCAACACCTCAACCCAAGACCCCACTCAGTAGTCGAGCGCTCTCCAACGGACTTCTCCATGGCGCAATTCTTCCCCGGCCTCAGTCGATGCATCCTCTGCAAACAGGTCATCGACGACGCTCCGGTGATGTTCCCCGCTTTCATCCCCAAGGGGCATTCACTCTGGGGGTATCAGGACGCGTCCTTCCACGCTCCCTGCTTCGACGGCTGGGAACATCGAGCGCGCTTCCTGCTCATCTACGACGATGCGCTGCGACTCGAGGCCTCGATGCCCAAAGACCTGAGCCTGGAGGAGAACGAGAACCTGTTCGCCGAGCGCTCACGGCGCTGGCGAGAACGCATCCTCCGCGAAGACCTGACGCCGCCAACGCAGTGAGCCCGCGCCCACCGTCACGGAGTCGGGGTCGAAGCCCCAGGCACCGGCATCACCGTGCCGCCGTACTGCGTCGCCGCCAGCGTCCCGCACGCCGCCCCAATCTCCTTGCCCCCTGAGTACCGCCGCGCCACCGGCGCCTTCAGTATCTGCAAGTAGTCCCGGAACGCGCTCAGCTCCTCCGCCGACGGCGGCAGGTACTTCCCCGTCGGGTCCGTCACGTCGATGAGGTCCACCTTGATGGGAATCCCCTCGAACGCCACCTTCAGCGCCTCCGCGTCCTCGCGCTCCAGGTTGAAGCCGGAGATGGCCACATAGGCAATCATCGCCCGCTCGCGCCGCACCTGGCTGTACTCGCGGATGGCCTCAATCAACTCCGGCAACGGATGCGTCTTCTCAATCGGGAGCACCTTCGCCCGCTTCTCCGACATCGCGCTCGTTACCGAGAACGCCAGCCGGTACGGATGCCCCTCCCGCGTGTAGCGCCGAATCGCCGGCACATGCCCCGCCGTGGAGAACGTAATCGCCGTGCCCGCAATCGAGAACCCCGCCGGGTTCGACAGGATGCCCGCCGCCCGCAGCGTCTCCTTGTAGTTGAGCAGCGGCTCGCCCATCCCCATGAACACCACACCCCGCACCGGCCGGTCCGCCTCCGCCCTCACCTGCAGCACCTGGTCCAATATCTCCCAGGTATACAGATTTCGTTTGAAGCCCAACTTCCCCGTCATGCAGAAGTCGCACGCCAGCGCGCAGCCCACCTGGCTGGACACGCAGATGACGTACTTCTCGTCGAAGATGGGGATGCGGACCGCTTCAATCCGCCCGCCCAGCGGGGAGTCGAAGAGGTACTTCACGAAGCCGTCGTCCGCCTTGCGGCGCTCCACGATTTGGAGGCTCGGCATCTCGGCGTGGGCTTCCAGGTAGTCCGTCACCCGGCGGGGCACCTGCGGCGAGCGCGCCACCTCCGTCACGGACTTGCGGCCGTGGGCGAAGACGGCCGCGAACACCTTGCGCACCGCAGTGGGGGACGGGGAGAGCGGCGCGAGCGCCGCCTCCAGCTCCGGGAGCGAGAGTTGCTTCAGGTTCACGAGGCGGACTTGATTTTGGAGCGAAGGAAGTCCGTCAGCTTGGTGCTGACCTCCTTCGGCATCCTCGCCGCCAGCGCGCGCTTGCACAGACTAGGCGTCGCCCGGTACGTGCGGAGGAACTCCTCACAGGGGCTGCACCCGGACAGGTGCTCCTGGAGATGGCGCGAATCCTCGGGCGACATCTCGCCCTCGAGGTATTCCAGCAGGAGGTTGATGGAGTCTTTACAGGTGTACATCCGAACCTCGGCTGGCTGCGGCGCGCCCTCGTCCTCGCTTCGGAAGATGCGGAGCCCCCCGTTCGCGTTTCACGGCCCGGGATTGTCGCGGTTGTAGAAGGCGTCGATGGCTTCCCGGAGCGCGAGACGAGCCCGGTGCAGGCGGCTCTTGATGGCGGGGATGGAATCCCCCGTCACTTCCGCAATCTGTTCGTAACTGAGGCCGTCCACGTCTTTCAAGAGGAAGACCTCACGATACCCCTCGGGCAGGCGGTCCGCCGCCTGCCGGATGGCCTGGCCCAGCTCCGCGTCCAGGGCCTTCTCCTCGGCGTCCCGACTCCAGTCCGTCTGGGGGTAGTCCGCCAGCGTACCCCGGGGGGTGAACTCCGGCCCCTGGAGCTCCGCCTCGGCCGCCTGGGCCACCCGCCGGTGGCGCAGGCGCATGAGCGCATGGTTGGCCGCGATGCGGTGCACCCACGAGCCGAAGGCCGCATCCCCGCGGAAATCCTTGAGATGTTGGTAGGCCGACAGGAAGGTGTCCTGGGTGATTTCGGCGGCGTCCGCCTCCGAGCGCGTCATCCGCAGCGCCAGACCGTACACCTTGTCCTGGTGGGCTCCCACCAGGGCCTCGAAGGCGGACATGTCCCCGTCCTGCGCGCGGGCGAGGAGCTGGCGATCATCTTCCGTGGCGACCTCGTCGGACATGGCGGGGCGCACCCAACCAGCCGGAAGCGCCTTCGTCAAGCGCGGTTGCGACGCCTCGTCCCAGGCCGCTTGCTGACATGTTGACTGTCCCGGACCCACAGCCGGAAGGGCTCGTCCGCCCACGCCCCCGCGTACTCCACGCCGATGCGGGGGCCCTTCTCCACCCGCCCCTCCTCCACCGGCACACCCGGGAGCAGGTGCAGCCCCGGTGAGGCCAGGTCCACCCGGTTGTGCGCGAGCGTCAGCCCCATCGCCTTGCACAGCTTGCCGGGCCCGTCCGTGCGTGCGCCTGCGTCCAGCCCCTCCACCGGCTCCACCGCGCGCACCAGCACCGCCGCCCCCACCCCGGGCGCGTCCGTCACCACGTTGAAGCAGTGGTGCATCCCATAGATGAGATACATGTAGGCCTTTCCCGGCGGGCCGAACATGACCTCGGTGCGCGGGGTGAGCCCCTTGGCGGCGTGGCAGGCCAGGTCGTGCTCGCCGATATAGGCCTCGGTCTCCACGATGCGCCCCACCCGCCGGGCGCCGTCGGACGCCTGCACGACGAGCAGCGTACCGAGCAGCTCCCGCGCCACGACGAGGGCCGGGCGCGCGTAGAAGGACGAAGGCAACACGCTCACGTCCAGCAGTGTACCGGTCAGGGCCGACTTGCGCCTTGGAATGGACAACCGTCCACCAGCGGAAAACGGCCCTGCACTTCCTGTCGCCGGACCAGTTCACTCCAGCGCGGGGCTGGTGCAGATTGCGCCGCACCATGTCCACCCCCGGCCGGCTCTCCGGTCTCCTGCTTCCGCTCTTCTCCCTGCGCTCCCCGACGGATTTCGGCATCGGTGACTTCGGCGCGCTCGACGGCCTGTTCTCCTGGATGAAGCTCGGGCGTCAGCGCCTGCTGATGCTGTTGCCGCTGCTGCCCACCGCGCCGGGTGACTCCAGCCCCTACGCCACCCGCTCGGCGTTCGGCCTCAACCCGCTCTTCATCGACCTGCACGCGCTGCCGGAGTTCACCGCCTCGGGCGGCGAGGCCGCGCTCTCCGACGAGCAGCGCCGCCAGTTGGCCGAGGCCCGGAGCGCCCCGCGCATCCGCTACGACCTGGTCTTCCCCCTGAAGGACGCCGCCCTGGCGCGCGCGTTCGACACCTTCGAGGCCCAGCACTGGGCCTCCCAGTCCGAGCGCGCCCGCGCCTTCGCCCGGTGGCGCGACGCCCAGGCTGGCTGGCTGGAGACCTACGCCCTGTTCACCGCCATCAGCGAGCAGGAGGACCGCCGCGCGTGGTGGGAGTGGCCGGAGGGGCTTCGCACCCGTGAGCCCCAGGCGCTCGCCGCCAAGGGGAAGGAATTGGAGCGCCGGGTGCGCTACCACGCGTGGCTGCAGTGGGTGGCCGAGGAGCAGTGGAACGCCGCGCGCGCCAAGGCCCGCGCCCAGGACGTGCTCCTGTGCGGCGACGAGCCGTTCATCATCGGCCAGGACAGCGCGGACTGCTGGGCCAACCCCACCATCCTGCGCCGCGACGCGCGGCTGGGCGTGCCGCCGGATGACTTCTCCGCCACGGGCCAGGACTGGGGCCTGCCCTACTTCGACTTCGTCGCCATGCAGAAGGACGACTACGCCTGGCTCAAGGCGCGCGCGAAGAAGGCGGCCAGCTACTACGACTTGCGCCGCGTGGACCACGCGGTGGGCTACTTCCGTCAGTGGATTCGCGACGAGCAGACGCCCACCGGGCGCTTCATCCCGCCGGACGAGGAGAGCCACAAGCGGCTGGGCCGCAAGCACTTCGAGCTGCTCTCCGAGGGCGCGGGCATCGTCGCCGAGGACCTGGGCGTGATTCCGCCCTTCGTGCGCCACATCCTCGCGGAGCTCAAGCTGCCCGGCTACCGCGTGATGCGCTGGGAGCGCGACGACAACACGTACCGCAACCCCCACCAGTTCCCCGCCATCTCCCTGGTGACGACGGGCACCCACGACACCGACACCATGGTGGAGTGGTGGGAGGGCGCCCGCGACGACGAGCGCCAGGCCGCCGCCCGCGCGTGGCCGGAGCTCCACGGCGTGCCGGTGTCGCGCGAGTTCACCCCGGAGGTGCACCGGGCCCTGCTGGCCGCGGCGCTCAACTCGGGCAGTGATTTGTGCGTGCTGCCCTGGCAGGACGTGCTCGGCACCCGGGACCGCATCAACCTGCCGGGCTCCATGAGCGACTCGAACTGGGCCTATCGCATCGCCCAGGACGTGGGCTCGCTGCTCAACGACGCCACGACGCGCGAGGCCGCCGAGAAGCTGGCCTGGCTCACCGCCTCCGCGCGCCGCTGAACGACGCCTGCCCATGCGCCGTGCCCGGGGTGATTCGCACCCGGGCGCGGTGGCGTGGCCCTCACCTCAGTCGATGCACTTCACCTGACCGGGGAAGCCATCGAAGATGGCGCAGCGGCGGTTGGAGTTCGCGCACTCGAGCCTGTCGCAGACGTCCTCGGTGACGCAGATGGGCGGAGAGCGGCCGAATTCCAGGAATACCTCGGCGCAGAACTCGTAGATCTGCTCGCAGCCGAAGGAGCCGCAGTACTCGGCGTCCGCGAGGCTCTCACCTTCTCGGAGTTTGACGACCTCGTCGTCATCCACGCCGCAGGCGGAGGCGAGCGCCGACACCACGCAGAACACCAGGACTCTGATTCGGCGGGACAGGAGCATGGCCCCCAATCTGGCGCACCTTGGCGCGGCTTGCACGTGTCGAGGTGTTTCGAGCAAGGACTTGCCGACAGAGGCCGGGATGAAGAGACGTTGGAATGCGACAAAGGGAGGAGGTCGTCCTCCACAAGACGCGCTGCCCCTCTTGCCTTCCGGGTATGAACAGTCCGTGGCCGTTGACCTGCTCCGACTCCTCCGCATCGCCACCGTCGCCCTGCTCCTGAGCATGGCGGGTTGTGCCACCACGTCCACGCCGCCCCCGGGACCCAAGGTCGCCAGGCTCGACATCGAGGGCACGAAGCAGGTGAGCGAGGGCGACATCAAGGACCGCATCCTCACGTCGCAGACGCCGTGGTGGGCGTTCTGGCCGTTCGGCGGGCCCAACTACTTCGACCCCAACGCGTGGCAGGCGGACCTGCGCCGCATCGAGCGCTACTACCAGGCCCAGGGCTACTACCAGGCGGAGGTGGTGGACAGCGAGGTGAAGCCCAAGGGCGACGCGGTGGAGCTCTTCGTGGAGGTGAACGAGGGCGAGCCCACGCGCATCGGCGACATCACCATCGAGGGGCTGCAGGCGCTGCCGGAGGAGGAGCGCGGCAAGCACCGCGAGCGGCTCGAGTCGAAGCTGCCCTTCAAGAAGGGCGACATCTTCCGCGAGGGGCCGTGGGAGGAGTCCAAGGGCGCGATGCAGGAGCAGCTGCGCGAGCAGGGCTACGCGGAGGCCGAGGTGTCGGGCGAGGTCCAGGTGGACGTGGACACGAAGCTGGCCCGGGTGCGGCTCGACGTGAAGCCGGGGCTTCGCTACCGCTTCGGCAACACCTTCGTGGCCACGGACGCCAACCCCGAGGTGCCTCCGCGCCGCATCATCGAGCAGGTGCAGGGCGCGCTGCGCAAGGGGGACTGGTACAGCGAGACGGCGCTCGCGGAGGCGCAGGCGCGCGTGTTCCGCATGGGCGTGTTCGGCGCGGTGAAGGTGAACCGGGGCGCGCCGGACCGCGAGTCCGCCACGGTGCCCGTCGTGGTGGACGTGCGCGAGGCGCCGTTCCGCTCGGTGCGGCTGGGTGGTGGTATCGGCGTGGACGCCGCGCGCCAGGAGGTCCGCGCGCTGGGTGAGTGGACACACCGCAACTTCCTGGGCGGCCTGCGCCGGGTGACGGTGCGGGGGCGCGCCGGTTACGCCTTCATCCCCAACATCCTGAGCACGTCGAAGCAGGGCCCCGTGTTCGAGGTGACGGGCGAGTACGAGCAGCCGCGCTTCCTCTTCCGGGACCTGCGCCAGCAGACCTCGCTCACGCTGGAGAAGGGCCTGGAGCAGGCCTACGACTTCTACGGCGGCCGGTTGCAGACGGGCGTCATCTGGCAGCCGCACCGCAACTTCTCCGTCTTCCCGTCCTACAACCTCCAGGTGTACCGGCTGTCGGGTCGGGTGAGCGCGGACTCGCGCGTGCCGCCCGTCATCCTGGGCTGCGGCGAGGGGCAGACGCGCTGTGACGTGTCGCTCTCCTTCCTGGAGGTCGCGTTCGCGTGGGACCGGCGCGACGACCCGGTGGAGCCGCGCGACGGCTACTACGTGAGCATGTCCGTGCAGAAGGGCGGCGGCTTCCTGCAGGGTGACTTCAACTACGTGCGGCTGCTGCCGGACCTGCGCTTCTACCGCTCCTTCGGCGAGGAGAAGCGCGTGGTGCTGGCGGGCAAGCTGCGGATGGGGACGCTCAACCCGGCGGGAAACTCGCAGAGCTCCATCGTCACGCGCTTCTTCTCCGGCGGCGCCACGTCCATGCGCGGCTTCAACGGCCAGCGCCTGTCGCCCCTGGCCGCGCTGGAGAAGCAGGAGGACACCAACGGGGACGGCGAGCCGGACACCCCGGTGCAGAACGAGGAGTGGGAGACGGTGCCGGTGGGCGGCAACAGCCTGATAGAGACCTCGCTGGAGCTGCGCTACCAGATCACCGAGAGCATCATGCTGGCGACGTTCTGGGACTCGGGCCTGGTGGGCGTGGAGGGCTTCGACTCGCCGCGCGCGCCGCGGCTGTTCGGTCCCGAGCACTACCACGCGGTGGGCCTGGGGCTGCGCTACCTGACGGTGGTGGGCCCCATCCGCCTGGACATCGCGCGGCGGCTCAACCTGGGCCAGGGATTGCCCGTGGCCACGCCGGGGTACATCTATCCGTCCTCCGGTGGATGCTTCGGCATTGGCAGCAAGTGGAAGCCGGATGGACCCACCTCCCGGCAGGCGACCTTCGCGGGGGCCCCTGACGGACAGTGCGCGCTGCACCTGTCGATTGGAGAGGCGTTTTGAGCCGGCGACGCTGGGGGCGACGACTGCTGTGGGGGCTGCTGGGCGGCCTGGCCTTCATCGTGCTCGCCGTGGTGGGCGTGCTCGTCTGGGCAACGTCCGCGCCGGGCGAGCGGTTCCTGGTGGGCAAGGGGCTTCAAATCGCCAACGAGCAGTTCTCCGGCAGGCTCGAAGTCGGGGGCCTGGACCTGGCGCCGCCGGGCGCGGTGCTCACCGGGGTGAAGCTGTATGACCCGGAGGGAGAGCTGGTCGCGGAGATTGCCCGCGTCGAGGCCCGCGTGCGGCTGGGCGGACTCCTCCAGCAACAGGTCCGATTGACGGAGGCCCGCATCGAGGCGCCCCGCCTCTACCTCGCGCAGGACGAGCGCGGGTTGAACCTGTCGCGCGCGATTGCGCCCCGCGTGCCCAAGCCCGAGGAGCCGCCCGGTCCGCGCGGCAAGCTGCGCGTGGACCTGGACGCGCTGGTGCTCCAGGACGGCTACGTCGACTTCCGGCAGGAGTTGGAGGACGGCGGCGAGCGGCACGCGCGGCTGGAGGACCTGGACGCCACGGCCTCCGGACACTTCGCCGCGGCGACGCAGGGCTTCGGCGCCACGCTGGAGGCCACCGCGGCCCTGACGCAGCCGACGAAGGGCCCGGTGAAGCTGAGCCTCAAGGGCGGCGGCGAGGAGGGCGCGCTCGACGCGGACGTGAAGCTGGAGCTCGCGGGGCTCCTGCTGGACGCGAGCGCCAACGCGAAGCTCCCCGCGGAGACGCCGCCCGGCCAGCCTCCTGGCGCCCTGAAGGCGGACCTGGTGGTGCGCAAGCTCACCGTGCCGCCGGAGCTGCCGCGCGGCTTCGTGCCCTCGTGGCCCCTGCTGGTGCCCGTGCACGTGGAGGGCACGGCGGGCATCGAGGGTGACTTGGCCCAGGCCCAGCTGTCCGGCAAGGCGGCGGACGCGACGCTCGAGCTGAAGGGCGACGTGGACCTGGAGCGCCTGCGCACCAACGGCGTCACCGTGAAGCTGCGCGGCGTGGACCTGTCCGCGCTGGTGGCCGAGGGGCCGAAGACGAGCCTATCCGCGGACCTGAGCGCGAAGGGCGGCGGCACCCGCCTGGAGACGCTCGACGGCGAGGTGGACCTCACCGTGTCGCCGTCGCGCTTCAAGGGCCAGCCACTGGGGCCCGTGGAGCTGCACGCGAAGGCGAAGGATGGCCAGTACACGCTGTCGCGGCTCCTGGTGCTGGTGCCGGGCGCCTCGCTCCAGGCCAAGGGCCAGGGCACGACGCAGGCGGTGCGCATCGACGGTGGGCTGACGGCGGGCAACCTGGCCCTGCTGTCCGACTCGCTGACGAAGCTGCTGCCCGGCGCGGTGCCGCCCATCTCCGGCAGCGGCACGCTGGAGTTCAAGGTGGAGGGCCCCGTGCGCGCGCCCGGCGTGGTGGCGCAGGGCAACTTCACGTCGCTGACCTACGGCGACTACGCGATTCGCAACCTCACGCTGAACGCGGAGGTGCCGGACGCCACCCGCCCGCTGACGACCGACGCGACGCTGGTGGTGGGCGTGCTGAAGGTGGGCGAGCGGATGTTCCGCGACGTGTCCGTGGGCATCGCCACCGAGGAGCGCCGCCTGGAGGCCAGCGTGCGCGTCATGGGCGACACGGCGCTGGGGCTGACGCTCGCGGGGCTGGTGGACGACGACGGCATGGGGCTGGCGCTGGAGGCGCTGACCTTGTCGTGGCCGGAGGCGACGTGGAAGCTGCAAGGCCCCACGCACGTGGGCTTCGGCGGGGGCAAGGTGGAGGTGGAGCCCGCGCTGCGGCTCGGCTCGGGCGGACAGGCGCTGGGCGTGCGCGCCCTGCTGGTCAACGAGCGGCTGACGGCGCGCGTGGACCTGGAAGCGGTGGACCTGTCGCTGTTGCCGCGCGTCGCGGTGCCGGAGTCGCTGGGGCTGGGCGGCACGGTGTCGGGCTTCGTCACCGCGCAGGGCCGGATGCCGCGTCCGGACGCGCAGGTGAAGCTGAGCTGGAGCGACGGGCGCGCCAAGGGCTACGAGGACCTGCAGCTCGCGCTGGACGCGACGTACGTGAAGGACCGCGCGCAGGGCACGCTCTCCGCGGGCCTGCCGGTGGCGAAGCTCACCGCGAACTTCGACGTGCCGGTGCAGGGCGTGCTGAAGCGGCGCAAGGACACGTTGTCGCTCAAGGCGAACCTCGAGGGCGTGGACCTGGCCGGGGTGATGAAGCTGCTCGAGCGTCCGGAGCCGGTGAGCGGCACCGTGTCCGCCCAGCTCGTGGTGGACGGCACCGCGAGGGACCCGCGCCTGGACTTCGTGTTGCTCGGCCAGCAGGTGAACTACAGCGCGCCGCCCCCGGGCTTCGCCCTGAAGGCCCCGCTGGACTTCGACCTGCGCGCGGCCTCCGACAAGGAGGACGGCACGCTGGACGCGCGCCTGGACATGCGCGGGCTGGGCACCCAGCAGACGTACGTGGTGCTGCGCACGCCCTTCACGGTGGGCGGGATGATGGCGCGGCCGCCGCAAGCCGAGGACCTCCTCTCCGCGTCGGTGGACCTGGAGGCCCGCGTGGCGGAGCTGCCCCTGGCCCAGTTCGAGGGCGTGGGCGGACTGCAGAAGCCCGGCGGCAACGTGTCGGTGCAGCTCAACCTCACCGGCTCCGCGCTGGTGCCCCAGGCGCGCCTGAGCGTGCTGGGCGTGGGGCTCACCGCGTACGGGCTGCCGCCGATGAACAGCCAGCTGGGCGTGGTGGGTGACGACCAGGACGTGCGCGTGACGCTGGCCGCGCAGCGCGAGGACGGGCCCCTGGCGCAGCTGGACCTCACGCTGGACGCGCCGCTGGGCGCGCTGCAGGACCAGGAGGTCTACGGACACATCCCCTTCCAGCTCAAGGGCCGGTTGGGCCCGGTGTCGCTGCAGCAGCTGCCCGGCGTGGCCAAGGCGCGCGCCACGGGTGAGCGCGCGCAGCGGACGGGCGCGCCGTCGTCCCAGAAGGGCCTGCAGGGCGAGCTGGCGGTGGAGCTGGCCGCGCGAGGCACGCTGGACGCGCCGCGCATGGAGCTGACCGCCGGCGTGCAGAAGCTGGGCATGGGCGCGCTGGCGCTGGGGCAGGCGCGGTTGCAGTACGGCTACCAGGACGCGCGCTCCAAGTTCGACGTGCTGCTCACCGCGCCGTCGGGCGGCACCATGATGGTGGACGGCGGCCTGGAGCTGGACGTATCGCTGCCCGCGATTCGCCGCGGCCTGGACACCTCGCGCGCGCCCATGGAGGTGACGCTGCAGGCGAAGGACTTCGACCCGTCGTTCCTGTCCGGCGCGGCGGAGATGCTGCGCAGCATCGGCGGGCTGATTCAGGCGGACGCGAAGCTCGCGGGCACGCTCGCGGTGCCCACCTTCCAGGGGTCGATGAAGTGGAAGGACGGCAAGCTCGCGCTGATGGGGCTGGGTGAGTACCGCGACATCCAGCTGGCGCTGGAGGCCAGCCAGGAGCGCCTGGCCATCAACACGCTGTCCATGAAGGCCGGCGGCGGCACCGTCTGGCTGGACGCGCCGCTGACGGCCACGCGCACCCCCCGGGGCGAGTACGAGCTGACCAGCCCCCAGGACAACCCCTACCCGCTGCGCGCCCGCGACTTCCCCATCGTCTTCGACGACCAGCTGATGGCGGTGCTGAGCCTGCGCGCGAAGGTGGAGGGCACTATCTCCGAGCGGCTGGTCAACCTGCGCAACGTCTCCGTGCCGGAGGCCACCGTCGAGCTGCCCGAGGCCAAGCGCAAGGACCTCCAGGACCTGGAGCGCCCCGGCGACGTGGTGCTCGTGCGCAACGGTCAGCCCATCGAGCGGCGCAAGCGCAAGCAGCCCCAGCAGCCCTCGCCCGGAGACCCCGAGCCCGAGGTCGCCGCGGGTCCGGCCACGGAGCCTCCGACGCCCGCCGACGCGGAGGAGGACCTGGAGACGGGCGACGAGCCGAAGCCCCAGCGCGCGTACTGGGTGAACGTGAACGCGCCGCGCAACATCTGGGTGAAGGGCAGCGACCTCAACGTGGAGCTGGGTCTGTCGGAGGACTTCCGCGTCGAGTACACCGACGTGGCGCGCCTCTTCGGACAGGTGCGCGTGCTGCGCGGCCGCGTGGACGTGCTGGGCCGCCGCTTCGACGTGCAGCGCGACAGCCTGGTGAGCTTCACCGGCCCGCCCACCGTCCCGTACATCAACGTCACCGCGGAGCACCGCGCCGAGAGCTCCAACATCACGGTGTACGTCACCATCCGGGGCCAGGGCCGCGACATCACCCTGAAGCCCACGAGCGAGCCGCCCCTGCCCGAGTCCGAAATCTACACGCTGCTCGCCACCGGCCGGCGCACGCTGGAGCGAGGCTCCGGCGCGTCCATGACGGCCAGCGCGCAGGCGGCCTCCGTGGTGGGCTCGCTCGTCGCCAACGAGGCGCGCAAGGCGCTGGCCGCGAAGCTGCCGCTGGACGTGCTGTCGATTGAAGCCGGCGGCGCGGGCATCGCCGGCACCAAGCTGGAGGTGGGCACCTACGTCACCGACAAAATCTACGTCGGCTACACCGGACGCGTGGGCGCCAACATCCAGCAGGGAGAGAACTCCAACGCGGTCCGCTTCGAGTACCAGTTCGGACCGCGCTGGAGCCTGGAAGGACAGTACGGCGACGCCCGCTCGGGCGGCCTCGACCTCATCTGGACCAACGAGTACTGAGGGCCGCCCTCCAAGCGCGAGGGGGCTACAGCCAGTACATCTCGAAGCACGCGCCCACCGGGCCCGCGCCGCTGTTGGGCGCCATGGGCGAGCTCACCCACGCGCCGCCCACGCCGCACTGGCTCCACTGCTGGTTCGACGAGGACTGCACGCAGGTGCGCGCGGGCACCGAGCGGCCCAGCGTGGCGGACGAGCACCACGGCCACGCCTGGGTGCAGTTGGTGGGGCGCGTGGTGCTGCCCGCGGTGAAGACGCCGGAGACGCACTGGCGCCACATCGCATCGGACGAGCTCTGCACGCAGCCGAGCTCCGGCACCGTCGTGCCCGCCGTCTCCGACACGCAGCCCGTGGACGTCGGGGCCCCCCAGTTGAAGCCGCCATCCGCGTACCGGTGGTAGATGACCGACACCAGCGACGAGCCGCCCACCGTCGTGCGGCCACACTGCGTCGCGTACGCGCCCACCCAGGGCGTGTACGTGTAGAGCGCCGCGGTGGCCTTGTTGGTCGGCTTCACCGAGCACGGGTCCAACGTCGCCTTCGTCGTGCCCACCTTCCAGCCGGACACGGTGGCCCGCCCCGCGTCCAGGTCCGTGAAGTAGCCGCGCAGCTTCTTCGCCGAGCAATCAATCTGCTTGCCGAAGCCCACGTATTGCGCGTCACACCCGCTGCTGTCGGGACAACCACAGCCGGTCGCCTTGCTCAGGTTGTTGGAGGTGCCGCTCTGCACCAGGCTGGACTCCACCTGGATGCGCGCGAGCATGTACAGCGGGCTGATGCCGAACGCCTTGGAGCGCTCGACGATGAGCGCCGCCGCCGTCTTGTTGCTGAAGGCCGGGTCCCGATACGTGGCCAGGTACGAGCCCTGCTGCGTCAGGAAGGCCTGCACCTGCTCGGTCGTAATCCACTGGTGGCCCAGGAGGTTGTCGTCCTCCAGCAGCCGGTGCATGTCGTACTTCACCGTGGCTCGCTGCAACACCTGTCCGGTCAGCTCGTCGACGAACTCGTCCTGCTCCTCTTCGACAGGGCCACAGCCAACCGCCAACAGCGCGGGCACCATGAGCCACCACAGTCGCGTCTTCATCACGGCCTCGAGGGGAGATGCGCCGTGCCCGCGAGTGAAGCGCTCGCCTCCCAGCGGGCCCGGCAGGGGGGGAGCCTTCTCGTCTACCCGGCCCCTGCCTCACGTCTCAAGAATTTCTTGAATTGAAGGAATGACAGATTATTGGCGCCAAGCTGGATGGGCGCCATGAGCGCGAGCGCTGTCCTGGAGTCCAGGGGACTTGAGGCTCACGCGGCGCGTCGGGCTAGCGTCCCGGGCGTATGCACATGCCCTGCTCGATGTGGCTGAAGCGTCTGGTGGTGGTCAGCTTGTCCCTCGCGGTGCTGGGCGGTTGCTCCAGCTCGGATGACGACGACAAGACACCCGCGGCGGATGGCGGGACGAACAATCCGGATGGGGGTGGCACCGCCAGCGGCGACTGCCTGGGAGAGACGTTCCTGGAGTCGCTGGGCAAGGACCGGCTACTGGTAGGCGCGCAAATGGAGGACAGCACTGCGGCCAGCGCTCCATTCGACGTGCATTACCTGTACATCGCCAGCGGACTGGTGGACTCGAACAACGTGTGCACGTCGTGCACTTCTGGGTGCAGCGCTGGGGGAACATCCTGCGCGAACGGAGAATGCTCGTGGTGGGGGTGCTGGCAGGACCTGTCGCAGCCACCGGGAGACTACATACGCACGTTCGTATCTGCGGCAGCGGGGCGAAAGAAACCGCAGATTCCGTTCATCACGTACTACCAGCAGTTGCTGGGCAGCGTGGGCCCTTCGGGCGAGGGCGAGCAGCAACTCACGGCACTCAACGACGCGGCGGTGATGCGGCGCTACTTCGCGGACTATCGCTTCACGCTGCAGCAGGTGGGCAGCGCGCGCGCCCTGCTCCACCTGGAGCCGGACCTGTGGGGCTATCTCCAGTTCTTCTCCAATGGCAACCCGGACTCGGTGCCCGCGCAGGTGGCGAGCGCGAACAACACGGACTGCGGAGGCATGGCGAACACCGCGTCGGGCCTGAGCCGCTGCATGATTGCGATGGCGCGCAAGTACGCGCCGAACGCGAAGGTGAGCCTGCACGCGAGTCCCTGGTCGACGCGCGTCGACGTGTACCTCAACACCAACGCGTCCTTCGACATCGCGGCCGAGGCGCGCAAGGTGGCCGACTTCCTGTCGAAGCTGGGCGCGGCGGACACGGACTTCATCGTCGTGGAGGCGTCGGACCGCGACGCGGGCTTCTACGACAGCATCGGCGAGGAGACGTGGTGGGACGTGGACAACCGCAAGCTGCCCCACTTCCGCCAGGCCTTCACCTGGGCCGCCGCCATCTCCGAGCGCCTGGGCAAGCCGAACTTCTGGTGGCAGTTGCCGGTGGGCAACATGAGCCTGCCGAACAACAACACGCGCTGGAAGGACAACCGCGTGGACTACTTCTTCTCGCACACCGCGGAGCTCGCCGCCGCGCACTCCGTGGGCTTCTCCTTCGGCGCGGGTGAGGGCCGACAGACGTCGCCGGAGACCGACAACGGCAACCTGGCCAGCCGCGTCCGTGCGTACGAGCAGGCCGGTGGACAGGTGCCTTGCGTGAAGTAGCCGTCCGGACGGAGGCGGGACCGCGGTGAATCGCGCTCCCGCCCCGTTCAGAACAGGCGTGAGTAGGTGGGCCTCGCGTCCGGCCTCGGCGTCCACCGCCGGCCGTCGCGAGGCAGCCAGAGCAGGTGGAAGTGCTCCGCGGGGCCCTCGTAGCGCACCGGGTGCTCGCCGCGCTCGAGCACGAGCTCCGCCTGGGTCACCCGCTGGCCATCGATGAACAGCGCGCCCGTCTCGAGCACGGACGCGGGCTCGACGAAGTAGCGGCCCTGACGCACGGCGAGGAAGCGGTCCTCCAGCCTGTCCCCGTTCGTCACGTCGTACCGCTGTCCCCAGAGGAACAGGTCCCCGTCGTACGGCTGGTAGTGCGTGTCGAGGAACCCGCGCAGCCCGGGCGGCAACCCGGACGTCCGCAGGTCATCCACGCGCAGCACGCAGCCCTTCTCCACCAGCGCCTCGGGCACCTCGCGCGCCAGCAGGTCCGGGATGGCGCCGCGCAGGTACGCGTCCGTGTAGAAGTAGAAGTGCGCGTGCGGCCGGCTCACGTAGCCACCGGAGTTGTCATAGGCCACGTCCTCGGGCGCCGTGAGCGTGGCGATGCGCTCCAGCACCTCCCGCTGTCTGACATTGCCGTCCCCGTCGAGCAGCGACTCCAGTCTCCACACCTGCAGGCAGACCAGCGCTCCCAATGCCACCCCCAGCGCCACCCTCGCGCGCACGTGCTCGACGAGGAAGCCCACCCCACGCGCCATGAACGGCGCGAGCACGCCCAGCCAGGGCAGCAGGCTGTACGGGAAGGGCGCGCGCTGGAGCGCGTACGAGCCGAACGTCGCCACCACCGCGAGCAGCAACGGCAGGTCCGCGTCCGCCCAGCGCTCGGGGCCGGTGCTCCACCACCGCCTCACCGTCGCCGCCACGCCCAGCCCCGCCAGGCCGAAGAGCCACGGCTGCTCACGCAAGACCGGCCCCAGGTAGTCCCACGGCGAGAAGCCGGGATAGTGACGCTGGTGCTCGGCGGCCCACACGAAGCACCATTGCCACCACGCGCTCCACGACGCCGTCGCCGTGAGGTACGCCGCCACCGCCGCGAGCCCCACGCCCGCGCCCGACAGGAACATCCCCGGCTGCGTCACCAGCGCGGGTGCACGTCCGCGCCGAACCATCAGGTCCACCGCGAGCGCCGCGCCCACCACCCCGCCGAAGAACAGCACCTTCTGCGAGGCCCACAGCGCGGCCACGTACGCCAGCCCCGCCACGAAGCCTGGCCACCGCGTCCCCGGCCGCACCGACAGCGCCGCGAGCGCGCCCAGGAACAGCGCCGTGGACAGCGCATCCGGGCGAATCTCCGTGGCGAAGCGCGTGAAGGGCACCAGCGAGAGCAGCAGCACCGGCCCCAGCCAGCGCACGACCGGGCCCTCGCGCCGGTTCAGCACCGCCACCGCGACACAGCTCCCCAACAGCGGCACCAGCATGGCCGCGCGCAACGCGAGCACGCCCCTGGGCGAGTCCCCCAGCAGCCAGAACAGCGGCGCCAGCGCCTGGTACACGAGCGGGAAGTGCACCTCGAAGAAGTCCCGGTAGGGCACCTGCCCCTTCGAGACGAGCCACGCCGCATGGGCATACTGGAACTCGTCGATGCTGAAGGCCTTGTGCAAGGCCAGCCGCGCGGCCAGCACCCCCAACCCCAGGAGTCCCAGCCCAAGTCCCACGCGCGTCCACCGTGCGTCCGTCATCGGCCGCCCTCTTACCCCGAATCCCTCCCACCTCCTGGGGTGGTCCTGACCGCATGAACCGAGCATCAACTTTTGATAGTAGGGAACTATTTTGACCCAGTTGTGCATCCCGCTCTTTCCGTGTATCTCGTCTTTACCCTGTGAGCTTCAAGGGGAGCGGGCCGCCCCCTCATCCCGTGACGACACCTCCAGGTCGGGGCGGCCCGCGTCATTTCGCAGAGGGGGAATCACCACATGTCTCAGCACCAGCCGTGGGGCGCCAGGCGCTCCGCGATTGCTCGTTCATGTCTTGGGGCCGTTGGAGCCGTGGCGTTGGTCTGGGGAGCCGTCGCGCCGGGGAGCGCGCAGGCCGCCCTCCAATATCCACCGATGGACCTCAACGCACACTGCGTGCAGCGCTACGGCTCGGGAGCCTTCGCCACGCTGACCGCGAACAATGCGTATGGCTGGTCCTGCTACAAGAATGGCCAGTACCTGGGAATGGACCTCAACCAGGCGTGCCAGACGCAGCACACGAATGGCTTCCAGGCCGCGTACCGCAACTTCAACGACGCCTATTCCTGGTACTGCCAGCTGCGCGCGAACTACACGTCGCAGAAGGGGCAGGTCCACTCGCTCTTCGTGTGGAAGGGGCAGTACGTCGCCCTGCGCACGCCGGACACCACCACCTGTGACGTGAATCGCATCAGCCTGCTGGTGGATGGGTTCGACCGGGGCTACCTCTTCTACAGCGACGTCACGGGCCGCACGCCCTCGCTGTTCCGCAACTACCAGGGCCTGGACAGCATGGCGGTGCTGCCGTCCGGCTACGTGACGGGCTGCCCGAGCGCGTCGGACCCGGCCTGCGGTGAGATTGCCCAGACGGGCATCGAGTTCAAGTACGACCTGTACAACGCGAACATCTGCACCGACGCCGCGCTGAGCCTGCACAACCAGGTGGGCTTCTACGAGCTGGGCCGCAACTTCTGGTTCTACAGCGGCCAGCTCTCGTCCACGAACAGCAACTACGCCCACGCGATGACGACGGGCTACGCGGTGCTGATGCGGTTCCTGTCCATGGAGTACACGGGGCTCGCCGTCTCCTCGAGCCACTCCACCCTCCACACCAACGTGAAGAAGCTGGTGGACACGTACGCGTCCGCCACGGTGGCGTGCGGCACGGCGGGGGCCACCAGCACGCCCACGCCCTCGAACAGCTCGCTCTGCTACAAGCACGACTGGACGAACACGCTCCTGGCCAACCAGGGCCTCAACGGGCTGGGGACCACGGACCTGTTCGCGTCCTTCGTGATGCGCCTCAAGCGCCAGCACAACTGGGCCTTCGTCTTCCAGCTCTGGCGCAAGGTGGGCGCGCTGAGCAGCGTGACGAGCCCGTACTCCTCGGCGGACAACTTCGTGCTCGCCGCCAGCCGCGCGGCGAACGTCAACCTGTCCGACGTGTTCGCGGACGCGTGGCGGTGGCCGCTGAGCAGCTCCATCCGCATCACCCTGCAGAACGAGTTCGGCAACCCGGTGAGCGCCGCGCCGTACCTGGTCCCGGACCCCTGAGGTCCACCGGTGGGCGGTGCGTCTCGCCGCTCACCGGTCCAGTCGACGACGGGAGCGGGCGCGCGCGGCCTCCAGCGCCGAGTCCACGCCGCCCTCCCCTGATGGTTTCGCCCCGGAGGTGTCTGTCTTCGGCTCCGGGGTGCTCGAAGTGGACGCGGGCGACTCCAAGGCGCCCCGTGTGCTGTCGGGTGCGGGCATCGTCACGCCGGGAGCGGCCCCTCTCGGCGTGGCGGTGCCCTGTGACGTCGCGGTGGCCACGCGCTGCCGGGGCGCGGAGAGGAAGCGCCTCACGGCCACCTCGGAGAGCAACACCAGCATCGCCAGCGAGATGAGCCAGGGCGCCAGCGCGAGCTGGCCCTCGGACTCGGGGGCCTCGGCGAAGAGGCCCGTCATGGACAGCCGCTCCACGCCTCCGCCCACGGCGGCGAGGGCGCGCAATAGCTCCAGTCCCTCCTTCGGACTTCCTGGCTCGAACTCCGGGGCGTATGGCAGCGCGACGGGCGGTGCCCTCAAGGCGCGCGTGCCCACGCGGACCACCGGGTGCCACGTGCCGCTCCCCTCCAGCGGGAGCTCCGCCACCAGCCGGTCGTCGTCCTCCCAGCGCATGGGGACCTCCACCGGCTCCGACTTGCCATCGCCCGCGAGCAACATCATCGAGGGCAGCGTGCCGGGCAGCGGCGCCTCGGGAGGCAGGTCCAGCGTCACCCGCAGGAGGTGTCCGCGGCGCTCGGAGCGCACCACCGCCTCGCCCAGCGGAGACGCGCCCGCCAGCGTCCAGCGCACCATCGCCTCCAGCGTCGCGCGCAGCGAGGCCCACTGGCGCAGCTCTCCGGTGAACGGGCCGTCGACCTCGGCGGTGAAGGCCACGGTGCGGCCCGCGCCTCGGGGCCACATCGCGAGGACCGGGGCCGCGTGGGTGTCGAGCGTGCGCAGCGCCACGTTGGCTTGAGGGCGCAGGTACGTGAGGTTGTAGCCGCCCACCTGGGGCAGGCCCTCGGAGGGGAGCCGGCCCAGGAGCGGCAGGTCGGGCGCGGCCTCCATCGACACGGGCTCGTCGATGAACGTGGCCCGGGCGACCGCGAGCGTCTCCTGGCTGAAGATGCGCGGAAGGCTCATCGCATCCTCGGCGAAGTAGATGCGCCCGCCGCCGCGCTGGGCGACTTCCATGAGGAGCTTGGCGTCGGAGTCCTTCGGTGTGCCCAGGCCGATGACCGACACCGTCACCGACTTGGATTGGAGCTCCTCGAGCGTGCGCCGGAAGTCGTCGGGCTCCTCGGAGTCGGCCGCGTCAGAGAAAAGCAGCACGTGGCGCGTGGCCTTGTCGCTCTGGAGGATTTGCTTGCGGCCGGAACGCAGCGCCTCGCCCACGTAGATGCCGCCGCCTCCGCTGAAGCCCTGGGCGACCTTGTCGAAGGGCAGGCCCGCCTGGACCGAGCGCAGCGGGAAGATTTCGTGGGTCTCCGTGTCGATCATGTGCACGGAGGCCTCGTCCTGGGGGTTGAGCAGCGAGAGCGCGGCGACGACGCCCTCGGCGGCGACCTCCATCTTGGTGCGCCCGTCGGGCACGGTGACGCCCATGGAGCACGAGCAGTCCATCAGGATGCTGATGGCGATGGAGGCGCGGCGGACCTCCTCGCGCATCTCCAGCGACACGGGGAGAAGGGGCTCGATGGGCGAGCGACGGTAGCCGCCCTCGCCGAAGCTCTCGCGTCCGCCGGTCATCACGAGCCCGCCGCCGGCCTGCTCCACGTAGGACGCGAGCGCGTTGAGGCCCGGTTCGCCGAGCAGGTTCGCGTCCACGTTCTCGAGCACCACGCTGCCCACGCCGTCCAGGTCATCGAGGGACAGGCGGAAGGGGGCGCGGACATCGACGAGCAGGCCCGTGGCCTGGAGCGCCTGCGCGAGCGTGCCCTTGGGTTGGTGGGTGAGCAGCAGCACGCGGCCCGGGCCCTCGACGCGCAGCACCGCGAGGCCCTTGTCGTTCTCCACCACGCCGTCGCCGGGGACCTCCACGGTGAGCTGGTAGCGCGCGAGGCCGGGCTCCTCGATGAGGTCCCTGAGCGGCAGCACGTTGGGGCCGGGCAGGAAGTCGAAGGGACCTTTCACGAGCACGCGGCCGTTGCGCTCCAGGCGCACGGTGCCGGTGACGGCCGCCGAGGCGTACACCTGGGCGGAGAACTGGAAGGGCTCGCGCGCGGCCATGACGGTGGGCACGTCGAGCGAGACGACGGCGACGTCCAGCGCGGGCTCGGGCCGGGCGAGCTGTCGCCAGTCCACGGCGATGCCTCGGGCCGCGAGCCTGCGCGCCGCGCCTCGTGCATCCGTGCCGGTGGCGCGGCCGTCGGAGAGGACGAGCACGCGGCCCGTGCGCTCCTGCGGGATGAGGACATTGGCGGCGTCGAGCGCGGCGGAGAGGTCCGAAGCCTCGGCGTCCAACGGTCGGCTGAAGCCACCGAAGGCGCCGACCGAGGACAGGGGCTGTTCCACCCGGGCCTCGCGGCCGAAGGTGATGACGCCCACGCGGTCGCCGGGGCGCCGCTGGGATTCCAGGTGCGAGACGAGCTCCTGGGCCGTGCGGTCCACGTCGCGAGGCATGGACGCGGAGCGGTCCACCACGACGACCACGTCACTGCCCGCGTCCTCGCGGCGGCAGCTCGGGCCGGACAGCGCGCCGACCACCAGCACGAGCAGCGTGGCGCGCAGCCACATCGGCGGACCGGGCCTGCGGCCGTACTTCCACAGGAAGAGGCCGAGCGGGATGAGCAGCATCCACGCCTGCGGGAGCGCGAAGGTCATGACACCCGCCTCGTGACGTAGAAGTCGCCCATCAGCGCGAGCAGGAGCAGCACCAGCGGCCAGCGCATCCGCTCGGAGGCCCCTGCTCCCTCTGCATCCTCGCCGGACTCACGCGGGGGGATGTCCACGCTGCCGCGTCCGCGCAGGTCCGACTCGCGCGCATCCATCGTCAGCACCACCGCGGCGTCGACGACTTCACCGTCGCGCTCCAGTTCGTAGCGTCCAGGCGAGGAAGGCGGAGGCAGGCTCACCGCGCCCGCGCCGAACACGGGCTTCTCTCCCTCCGGCCCCACCAGTGTGTAGCGCTCGCCGGGCAGCGTCACCACCTGGAGCGGCTCGCCCAGCGAGAGCTGCCTTCGCGCGAAGCCCTCTCGTGAGCGACGCGCCTCGCGCACCACGTTGCCCAGCAACACCGGCCACGCGGACACACGCTGCACATTGGAGCGAGCCAGGTCGATGTTGAGGTGCACACGTCCGTCCTCTCCCTCCGACACCAGCACCGCTTCCCCCGCGGTGATGAGCGGACGTCCGGGCGGATTCTCCCCCGCGGACCAACGCACGCCCGCGAGCTGCACGTCGTCGAGCAGCGGATGTCCCTTCTCGGAGAAGAACGGCCCCACGAAGGTCCGGGGCTTGCCCGTGGCTCCCACCGTCACCCTTGCATCCGTGCCTTGCGGACCGATGAGCAACACGTCCTCCGCCGCGGCCTCGCGCGACAGGTCCGGGATGGCCGAGACGAAGCGCTCCAGCGCGCCCCGCTCCAGCGGCCCCAGCCCCTGCGCCAGACGCACCGCGAGCGGCCGCGCCGACGACACGGGCAGCGTCGCCCGGTTGTCCTCCGGCAGTGCATCCGGAGCGATGAAGACACTCACCTCGCCCGCGTCCTGGAACGTGACGCGCACCGTGGCTGTCTCCCCATCCTTGAACGACACCGTCTCCGCGCGCGACGTCCCCTGCTTCGCGCCCGCCCCAGGCTGCGCGGTCATCCGCACCGACACCGAGTCCGGACTCACACCGAAGCGCGCCACCCGCAACGTCACCGTCGACGCACCGCCTTCGTCCTTCCGCTGCGCGGAGACGAGCGCCACGTTGTCGCGCGCCGTGCCCAGCGCCGTCCACCGCACCGGCGCGGGCACCACGAGCCCCTCGGCCGGCGGCGCATCGGTGAAGAAGTCCACGTGCTTCCCCGGTCCCGCGAGTTCCTGTGCCCACAACAACGTGGGGATGGGGTCATGGTCCGCGCCCAGCGCATTGAAGGACTCCAGCGCGGCCAACGCCCGCGAAGGCTCCGCCTCCGGCCCCGCGAGCACTCGGGGCGTCATGCCCGTCGCCAGCACCGTCACCCGCGTGGCCTTCGCGGTCTCCACCCGACGCGCGGCCTCGCGGCGAACCATCTCCAGCACCGTCACGTTGTCCGGCCCCCGCGCGGACATGGACAGGCTCCCATCCACCACGAGCACCAGGTGTCGACTCCGAGCCGACTCACCCAGTCGAACATCCGCCAGATACAGCGCCGCGGCGATGACCGCGAGCGCCTCCAGCAGCAGCGACACCTCCCGCGTGAAGCGCTCCCAGCGAGGCCCCGCCTCGGCGCGAGGGCTCGGCGTGCGCCACAGGAACAGCGCGCTCACCACCACCGGCTTCTGCCGCCGCCGCAGGAAGTACGCCGCCACCAACGGCACCAGCGCGCCCAGGGCCAGCAAGCCCCACGGGAAGCCGAAGCTCACGCGCCACCTCCCGCCACGAAGAGCGGATGCAGCGGCCCCGCCACCAGCGCGGCCAGCGACTCCGTGGCTGGCGCCGTCACCAGCAGCCCACGCGCACGCAGCGCCGCGCCCCGCAGCAATCTCTGATGCTCCTCGAAGCGCCGCGCATATGCCGCCAGCACGTCCTCCGTCAGCAGCTCCTCCAACGCCGCGCCGCTCTCCGAGTCCACCAACCTGGCGCCCTCACCTCCCGAAGGCGAAAGGTCCTCCTCATCCAACACCTGCACCAGGAAGCACCCCGCCGCCCCACGCGACAGCCGGGACACCAGCGCGGGCAGGTCCGCCTCGAACAGGAAGTCACTCACCACCACGCGCAGCCCACAGGGCCGGGGCGGAGGCAGTCGCCCCAGCGCCGTCGCCAGGTCATCCCGCGCGTCGAACTCGAGCGCCCGCAGCACCGCCCGACACCCCGCCCCCTGCATCCGCTCCGCGCGGACCGCCGTGGTGAGCAGCGTCGGGCTCAACCCCTGCCGCGCCGCCACCTCGCACACCAGCAGCGCCAGCTCCTTCGCGCACGCGGCCTTGCGCGGCGACAGCGCCATGGAGCGAGAGCCATCCACCACCACCTCCACCCGGGGCGACACCTCGTCCTGCCGCACCCGGAGGATGAGCTCATCGGTCCGCGCCACCGCGTTCCAGTCGAGCTGCCGCAGGTCATCTCCCGGCTGATACGCCCGGAAGTCATGCAGCTCCAGCGAGCTGCCCATCGACGACGCGCGCACCTCGCCCACCCGGCCCCGGTGCGGCCCTCGCGGCAGCGCCAGCGCGAGCCCCGGGGCCAGCCGCCCCACCGCCGCTTCGTCCATGGGAGCGGGCCCGCTCACAGCCGGTGGGCCCGCTTCTCACGCTCGGTCAGCACCCGGTCGGCCATGAACGCACACAGCAGCGCCAGCCCTCCCAGGAAGCCCACCATGGCCCAGGACATCTCGGGCAGCCCCGTGGAGTAGTCATGCGACGAGAAGTTGGCCACCCCCACCACCGGGTTCAGGAGGTTGATCAACGAATCGCCCGCCTCCAGCCCCACCACCTCCGCGAAGAGCGGCGGCAGGCCCGCGGCCATACCCACCGTCGCCACGAAGAGCAGCCGCACCGCCGCGGGCGAGGAGAACCGGTCCGACTTCGACATCCGCCCCAACAGCAACGCCAACGACAGGTAGAGGACCGAGTACGCCGGCATCACCGCCATCACCATGCGGAACGGCTCGCTGCGCGACGAGGTGTGCTCGGAGAAGAGCGCCGCCAGGAACCACGCGACGTTCCAGCCCACCAACAGCAACACCGCCAGCCGGAAGCCCCGCAGCGCGCCCGGCCGCATCAGCGACCAGGGGCCCGTGTCCGCTCGCAGCGCGCGCGCCTGTCCATCCACGTCCGAGGCCATGAACAGGCTCACCAGCGTCAGGTGCACCGTCCCCAGCGTGGCGAACACCTCCGTCACCACGTGCTTCTTGTCATCCACCCACCAGAGCACCAGGCCCGCGAGCAGGGCCACCCCCATCTGCGCCGCCACCGCCCGACGCGGGCCACGCGTGTAGTCCTCCGTGGACAAGGACAGCCGCGACGCGGCCACCTCGAACAACAGCCACCCGTCCAGGAGCATCAACCCCAGACAGATGCTCATCGCGAGCAACACCCCGTCCGTGTGCAGCAGCCGGTCCGCCGCGTCCGTCAGCGCGCTGGCGATGCCGAGCGCCATCGCGAACGCGAGGCCCAACGCGCCCAGCACCACGAAGTGCACCAGGCCCCGCCCCATCCGGCTGTCCGCCAGCGTCGCCGCGCACACCGCCACCACCGTGAGGAACACGAGCCACGCCGCGCTCAACCCCAACACCACCAGGATGGTCGGCAGCGCGATGCCGTTGAGGTAGTAGCTGAAGAGCAGGAAGGGCCCCACCGCCGAGGCATACAGCGCCGCCTGCACCAGGAACGACAGCACCTTGCCGCGCAGAATCTTCCGAGGCCCCAGCCCCGTGAGCACCAGCAGCACCCACGTGTCGTCCTCGCGCTCCCGCGCCAGCGAGCGGTACGCGCTGTACGGAATCACGAAGAAGTGCACCACCGCCAGGCACACGAAGAACGCGAAGAAGTACGTCTGCCCGAACTGGGAGAACGCCGCGTCCCGCGTCTGCACGAAGGCCACCAGCGCCAGCACCACGCACGACAGCAGCATCAACCCGAAGCACGCCCAGAAGATGCGCGTGCGGAAGCCCTGACGGACCTCCTTCACCACCAGGGGGTTGAGCCGGTCCCCCCACCGCGCCTGGAAGCCGCCGCCGCTCGCGGACACCGCGCCACCGGTCGGCTCCGCCACGGGCGCCCCCGAGGTCGTCTCCATGGGCGCGCTCACGCGAGCCTCCCCTTCGTCACCGTCATGAAGGCATCCTCGAGGTTGCGCTCACGCATGCCGAACGCGCACACCGGCAGGCCCGCCGTCACCAGCACCGCCAGGAGCGCCGCCGACGCCACGTCCGCGCCCGTGCCGGGCTCCAGCTCCAGACCCACCCGCAGGGACTCACCCTCCTTCGACACCCGCGACACCCGGGGCTGCTCCAGCAGGAGCCGCTCCGCGCGCGCCCACGCACCTTCCGACTCCGGCCCCGTCGCCAGGCGCACCGTCAGCTCCACCGAGGCGAGGTTCGTGTCCTGCTGGAGCAGGTCCTCCACCTTGCCCGTGGCCAGCAGGCGCCCCTGCTCGATGATGGCGCACGTGTCGCAGATTTCAGCCAGCTCCGTGAGGATGTGGCTGGAGATGATGACCGCCTTGCCCTGGTCCGCCAGCGCCCGCAGCAGCTCGCGCAGCTCGATGCGCGCCCGGGGGTCCAGGCCATCCGCCGGCTCGTCCAACAAGAGCAGCTGGGGGTCGTGCAACAGCGTGCGCCCCAACGCCACGCGCTGCCGCATTCCCTTGGACAGCGCGGTGGTGAGCTTGTCCGCGAGCGGCCCCAGCCCCGTGAAGCCCATCACCGACTCCACGCGCTGGCGCCGCTTCGCGCCCGTCAGCCCATAGGCGCGCGCGAAGAAGTCCAGGAACTCGAAGACGGTGACGTCGTCATAGGTGCCATACCGGTCCGGCATGTAGCCGATGAGCGGCCGCACCTTGTCCGGCGTGTCCACCAGTGAGTGGCCCCCGAGCAGCACCTCGCCGGACGTGGGTGCGTCCAGCGTCGCCAGGATGCGCAGCGTGGTGCTCTTGCCCGCGCCGTTCGGACCGATGAACCCCAGGATGCTGCCCGCCTCCAGTTGGAAGGACACGTCGTCCACCGCCCGCAGGGCGCCGTAGTCGCGCCTGAGGCCCTTCACCTCCAGCAACGCGCTCATGGCCTCACCTCGCCCCGAATCAGATGCACGCTCGCCTCCACCTCCGCGCTCAAGGCGCTGGTGGGCAACGGGCCCGGGCCACTCGTGCGCACGACAAACTCCTTGTCCTTCAGCTCCCTGCGGAAGAGCGGCAGCGCGGCCTGCAGGCGGTACTGGGCCGGGGAGGGCATGCCCACCTCCACCAGGGTGTCCGCCGCGTTGGCCTGCGAGGGCCCCGGGTCCGGCTCCGCGGCCCCCAGCGCGCCCTCCTCGCCATCCGCCAGCCGGGGCAGCCGGCGCACCTGACCGTTCCAGCGCAGGACGCCTTCCTCCACGACGACGCCCAGCGCGTTCTGGACCTTGGGTTCTCCGCCCGTCTCCACCAGCACCAGTCGGGCGCGCGAGGGGACCACCGCGAGCTCTCCCCACTCGCGATAGGTGCGCGGTGGCAGGAAGCCATCTCCCACGGTGAGCCCGCCCGTCCAGTCCAGGTCGGCCATCAGGTCCTCCGTGTCGTGCGGAGCGATGAGCACGCTCGACGAGGGCAGGCGCAGCGGCTCGGGTGACAGGTTCGCGTACCAGCCCGACAACCCCACCGTCACCGCGCGGGCCCGGGCGCCATCCAGGTACGTCAGACTGTAGCGCGCCGTGTGCACCGCGAAGCCGTCCACCAGCACGGACCAGGCGATGAGCACCAGGCACGTCACCAGCGACACGGCGGGCACCGCGATGAGCACCGCCACCGGGCCCCGGCGCTTCGTCAGCCACCAGGCCCCGGGCCCCACCAGCAGCGCGAACGCCGTCATCAGGAGCAGGAACGGCCCCACCGGCGCGCGGGCGGTGCCCAGCAGCGGCGCCTCGTCGTCACCGAACGACACCTTCGAGGCCCACCGCGAGCGCAGCCCCTGCGGGCGCGTCTTGCCCCGGTTGTCGTCCGTGAGGGTCGACAGCTCCGACTGAATCTTGTGCCGACACGTGGCCGCGGAGTTGTCGCAGGTCCACACGCCGCCGAAGGCGTAGGGCCCGTCCTGGAGCGGGACGGACTGGAGCAGCTGCAGCCGCTCGCGCAAGTCCCTCGGAGGGTTGGCGACGACGAGCCGGCCTCCCGACAGCGCATAGGACTCCAGCACGGCCCACACGTCCGCGGGGACCTTCGTCGCCGTCTCGGTGAGGACCACCATCTCGAAGCCCGCGTAGGCCGCCAGCTCGCGCGGCGCCTCTTGCGCGTCGATGAAGCGCACGGAGAACAGCGGGTCCTCCTGCTCCGGCGTCTTGGTCAGGCCCGTGACGGCCTCGAAGGACTCGCTGTTGCCCACCACCAGCACGGGCTCGAAGCGGTCGTTGTCGGGGAACAGGTGCTCGGTGATGGGCGGCAGGCCGGGGACCTCGACGGTCAGCGCGCCGGAGTGCCAGGCCACGGGCGCCATCAACCAGGTGACGAGCCGCTGGCGAGGCGCCAGCTCCACGGTGCGCTCGACGGCGTGCGTGACGTCGCCGTAGGAGGGTCGGAAGGACAGGTGCACCGGGTGCGGCTGGGCGTCGCCGTTGTGGAGGGTCACCTCCGCCGCCCAGTAGCCGCGCTGGGGCTTGAGCGAGCCCCGGCGCACCGTGACGCGCAGGTAGTCCTGGGCGAGCGAGTCCACCGAGCCGCTCGCATCGCGGTAGCCGGTAGGCGCCTTCACGGCCGTGGCGGCGGTGGCGACGTCCACGGGAGCGGCCGCCTCGACGACCGGCGGCGGGGTCCCCAGGAGCAGCCACACCGACAGCACCACGACGCTAGTCACGCGGCACCTCGGGCACGGCCTGCAGCAGCGCGCCCACCACGTCCGACGCGGACACCTTCTCCAGCGAGGCCTCGTACGCGAGCACCAGCCGGTGGTTGAGCGCGGCGGGGGCGGCGGCCACCACGTCGTCGAAGCCGACGTTGGGCCGGCCGTGCATCAAGGCCCGCGCGCGTCCGGCCGCCGCGAGCGCGAGCGCGGCGCGGGGGCTCGCGCCATAACGCACGAAGCGGCGGACGGCCTCGGGCGCGGAGGCCTGGCGCGGGTCGCTCGCCTCCACCAGCCGCCCGATGAAGTCCGCCACCGGGCCGGGCAGGTGGACGCGGTCCACGGCGGCAAACAGGCGCGCGAGCCCGTCCGCGTCGAGCACGGGGGACAGCTCGGGCGGCGCGCCGCGCACGCGCGTGGTGAGCAGCGCGCGCAGCGTCTTGGCGCCCACGGGGGGCACCTGGATGCGGAAGAGGAAGCGGTCGAGCTGGGCCTCGGGCAGGGGATAGGTGCCCTCCAGCTCGATGGGGTTCTGCGTGGCGAGCACGAAGAACGGGTCCGGCAGCGCGCGCGTCTGGCCGAGCACCGTCACGCGGCGCTCCTGCATGGCCTCCAGCAGCGCGGCCTGCGTCTTTGGGCTGGAGCGGTTGATTTCATCCGCGAGCACGAGGCTGGCGAACAGCGGGCCCTCGCGGAAGACGAAGTCGCGGCGGCCCTCGCCCTCCAGCACATAGGTGCCGGTGATGTCGCCGGGCAGGAGGTCCGGGGTGAACTGGATGCGACGGAAGGGCAGCGCGAGCAGCTTCGCCAGCGACTTGCACAGCTCCGTCTTGCCCAGGCCGGGCAGGCCCTCGAGCAGCACGTGTCCGCGCGCGAGCACCGCCATGACGACCTGCTCGACGACGGTCTGCTGGTCCAGCATGACGGTGTCGAGCCGGGCCTTGAGCTGGTTCGCCACCTCCGCCGCCCCCTGCGCCTCGGCGGGACTGAGAAGTTCCGCTGCCACGTGTGTTCTCCCCTTCCGGACTACTCTCCACCAAAGTACCGCTTCACGAGGTCGCGGTTGCGCGGCAGCAGCGGCTGTCCGCCGGTCCCCGCCGCCGCGTCGCCCTGAGCGCTGGTCCCCTGACCGCGCGCCGCGCCCCGGGCCCCCGTGCCTCGCCGAGGGTCCGCCGCCTCGAGCCCCCACAGCTCACCGGCCTCGCCGCCGTGTCCCTCCGGAAGCGGCTCGAACGCGAGCCGGTCCGGGTCCATCTCCGCCGCGCCCCCGAAGACGAGCGGATTCGAGCCGCCCCCTTCCGAGGGAGCCCCCGAGCCCGCGCCCTGGCGCACCGCGCGACTCGCGTGGCCCTGGCTGTTGCCGCGCCCGCCGCCCTGGCCTTCGCCACCTTCCTGCCCCTCGCCGCCTTCCTGCCCTTCACCGCCCTCCTGCCCCTCGCCGCCTTGTCCCTGGCCCGATTGCTGGCGATTTCCTTCCTGCCGCCCACTCGAGCCTTGTCGAGGACGCGAGCGTTGACTGCGGGCCTGCGCGTCCTGCCCCTCACGCGGCTCGAAGCGCTGGGCGAGCGACTGCCTTCGACGCTCCAGCGACTGGCGCAGTTCCGAGATCTGGTCCACCGAACCGGAGGACTGGGCGCGCGCCTGCTCCTGTCGCGAAGCGCCCTGCTGACCTTCGCTCGGATTGCCGCCTCGCTGTCCCGCGTTCGCCGGGCCCTGCTCACCGCCCTGTTGCCCCGCGTTCGCCTGGCCCTGCTCACCGCCCTGTTGCCCCGAGTTCGACGCGCCCTGCTCGCCGCCCTGTTGTCCGGAGTTCGAGGCGCCCTGCTCCGAGCCCTGCTGCCCGTTCTCGGAGCCCTCTTGCGCCGAGCCCTCCGCGCCCGCGGACTGGAGCGCCATGAGCGCGCGCTCGAGGGCCTCGCGCTCACGGGACGCGGACTCCGCGCCCCCCGCGGCGCCGAGCGCATCCTCCAGCTCACGCGCGGCCTCGGAGGCCTGGGCCAGCTCGGCGGCGGCCTCGGCGGCGCGCTCGGCGAGTCGACGCTCCATCGAGTCGGCGGCCTCCCAGTCACCCGAGTCGAAGCGACCCGAAGCCACTTCCTCGGACAGGCGACGCAGCTCGTCCTCCACGGCCTCGCCCAGGGGCTCCTCGCGGGCCAGGGCCTCGGCCTGTGCCTTCACCGCGTCCACCTTCGCCGCGGCGGCGGCATGGACACCCCGGGACGCGCGCGGTGCGGGCAACGGCATCAGGAAGCCGATGAGGGCGAACACCAGCGCGCCGGCGAGCGCCGCCACGGGGCGCCGCCACTTCAGCCGCGGAGGCTTCACCTCGCGGGCGAGCTGATTGACGGAGAGCTCCCACTCCCCCACGGGGCGCTCCAGCCGGGTGAGCAGCAACCCGCCCGCGTTGGCCGAGCGGTCCGCGAGCACGGCCGCATGCTCGAGCGAGACATGGCGCGCGCGGGCACGTCGCCACCACCATGCGAGACCCGCGAGCACGAGCGGCGGCAGGGCCCAGACGCACTGCTGGCGCAACAGGAGCCGGGCCAGCACGCAGGCGGTGCTGGTGGCCCAGAGGGGAGCGAGGCCGGCCTCCGCCCACGCGAGGGCATTGAGGCGTCGCTGGACGCGGCGCACCGGAGCAAGCACCAGAGCCTGGAGGCGGCGTTCTTCGCTGGCGGCCATGAGGAAGGACCAGTGTCGGACACTCGGGGTGCCCGGACAAGCCGCTCGGTGTCGAGCGTCGGCGGGGGCAGGTGGGCGGCGTTCGTGTCGACCTGAACGGTCGCCTGCTCTCGAAGGACGGGAAAACACCCGGGCACTGCCCTGAACTGAACGGGGGGCGACAAGGTGGGCTTTGCCTCCCGCCGCGACGCGCTGTCGGAATGCGACGCATCGCGAAGCATCCGCTTTCCGGGGGGAATCCATGTCGACGCGAGAGACGAAATCGAACGAGGTGCGCCAGCCGCGCAAGGACTTCAGCGAGACGGCGTGCAGGGCCCGAGGCAACGAGGTGGCTCGGCGCACCGCGCGCTCGCGCTCGGCGCCGGAGTTGTTCGGACCGGCGGAGCAGCTCCAGGTGCCGGGCGCGCTCACGGCCTTCGTTCCGGTGGAGCCACAGCCGGAGCCGTCATGGCGTCCGGGCATGGGCGTGATTCCGTACGACGGCGGCGCGACGTTCCGGGTGTGGGCGCCGCATGCGCAGCGCGTACAGGTGGTGGGGGACTTCAGTCACTGGCACGCGGTGGAGCTGGCGCGCGAGCCCTCGGGCAACTTCTCCCGGGACATCCAGGGGGCGTACAACGGACAGCAGTACCAGTACATCGTGCAGGGCCGTTACGGCGACTGGCGCTGGCGCAACGACCCGAGGGCCGCGGACGTCACGAACTCCACGGGCAACAGCGTCATCCTGGACCACCGTGACTTCGTGTGGCGGTACGACGGGCACTTCCAGATGCCCGCGCGGCACGAGGCGGTCATCTACGAGCTGCACATCGGCACGTTCCACGACTCACCGGGCTGGGGGCCGGGGCACTGGTTGAGCGCCATCGACAAGCTCGACTACCTGAGGGATTTGGGCGTGAACCTGGTGGAGCTGATGCCCTCGGCGGAGTTCGCGGGGGACTTCTCGTGGGGCTACAACCCGACGTTCCCGTTCGCGCCGGAGAGCACGTATGGCGCGCCGAACGACCTGAAGCGCTTCGTGGACGAGGCGCACCGGCGCGGCATCGGCGTCATCATGGACGTGGTCTACAACCACCTGGGGCCCAGTGACTTGCCGCACTGGGACTTCGATGGAGAGACGTTCGGCCGAGGGGGCGTGTACTTCTACGCGGACTGGCGCGCGAGCACGCCGTGGGGGGACACGCGTCCGGACTACGGGCGTCACGAGGTGCGCGACTATCTGCGTGACAACGCGCTGATGTGGCTGCGCGAGTACCACATGGATGGCTTGCGCGTGGACGCGACGAAGGAGATTCGCACCACGAGCGGCGTGGACAATCCGGCGGGCTGGGACCTGCTGCGCTCGATTACGGAGGCGGTGAAGCGCGAGTTCCCGTGGAAGCTGCTCATCGCGGAGGACATGGCGGCGGACCCGGCGGTGACGCATCCGCAGGGGGCGGGGTTCGACGCGCAGTGGGACGCGGCCTTCGTGCACCCGGTGCGCGCCGCGCTCACGGCGCCGTTCGACGAGTGGCGGGACTTGAGCGCGGTCCGGGACGCGCTGTACTTCCGCTACAACGGCCAGTCGATGCAGCGGGTCATCTTCACGGAGAGCCACGACGAGGTGGCGAACGGCCGCAGCCGGTTGCCGACGGAGGTGTCGCCGTACAATCCCGGAGACGTGCTGGCGAAGAAGAAGGCGCTGCTGGGCGCGGCGCTGACGCTGACGGCGCCGGGGATTCCGATGTTGTTCATGGGGCAGGAGTTCCTGGAGGACGGGCACTTCGATGATGGGGACCCGCTCGACTGGAACAAGTCGGACTGGTTCGGGGGAATCCTCCAGGCGCATCGGGACCTCATCCGCCTGCGGCGCAACTGGCACGACACGAGCGCGGGGCTGCGGGGCGAGGGCGTCAACGTCTTCCACCTGAACCACGACGACAAGGTGCTCGCGTTCCACCGGTGGCAGCACGGGGGAGCGGGTGACGACGTGGTGGTCATCGTGAACCTGGGACACCGGACGTTCAGCGGGTACGAGCTGGGCCTGCCCTCGGATGGACTGTGGCGGGTGCGGTTCAACAGCGACTGGCAGGGCTACTCACCGGACTTCGGCGGCACGCACGTGCACGACTTCTGGAGCACGTGGGGAGAGCGGGATGGAATGCCCGCGCGCGGAGCTGTGTCCCTGGGCGCGTACAGCGCGGTGATTCTCTCCAGGGACCGCTGGTAGCCTGCGGGCGGATGCTGCTCGCCCGACCTCCTGACCTCGCGCCTCGCGCTCCGTGGCCGGACATGCCCCTGGTGGTGTGGCCGGCTGCGCTCGCCATGTGGGGCCCCGGGGACATGTCGTCGAAGCACGCCCACCACGCGATGCACCTCATGCTGTGCCGCACGGGCACGCTCTCCATCCGAGTGGACTCGGCCAGGAAGGACACGCGCGCGGCCGGAGTCCTCGTGGGGCCCGATGTCCCACACGCGCTCGATGCCCGAGGCACGGAGGTCGTCCTCCTCTTCGTCGAGCCCGAGAGCCATGACGGTCTGCGCCTCCGCGCGTCCCTCACCGAATCCGTCCGACTCTTCGACGAGGCCGCGCGCGACGCCCTGCTCGCCAGTCTGCCGCGCGCGGGGCCCATTCCCCACGCGGACATCGGCCCGTGGATGGAGTCCACGCTGGAAGCCCTCGCCGGCCCCAGCACCACCAGCGCCCCTCGCATGCACCCGCGCGTGCGCAAGCTCCTGCGCCACCTGCGCGCCGACCCCGCTCCCGAGGACACCTCCCTCGAAGCGCTCGCCGAGGTCGCCGGCCTGTCCTCCGGCCGCCTGATGCACGCCTTCACCGAGTCCACCGGCGTGCCCCTGCGCCCCTATCTCCTCTGGCTCCGACTCCAGCGCGCCGCCGGCGCCATCGCCTCCGGACGCACCGCCGGAGAGGCCGCGCACGCCGCCGGCTTCTCCGACTCCGCCCACCTGACGCGCACCTTCCGGCGCATGTTCGGCACCACGCCCTCCTTCCTCCAACGTCGCAGCCAGTTCGTTCAAGCCCAGGCCAGGGCCCCCGACGCATCTTGAGCAGCGTCAGGCCGGGACCCCTCCCGACCTTCCGCGCCAGGAGCCTCGCCGTGTCCTTCGCCCTCGTGCTGCTCTCGTTCTTCGCCCTCTTCCACCTGCCCCCGCTGCGCAGGCTGCCCGCGCTCTCCACCCCCGCGAGCCGCGCCGCCGTGGCCGCGGGCCTCTTCTTCATCGGCGCCGGCGTCATGCACTTCCTCATGCCCGCGCGCTACGACGCGATGATTCCGCCGCAGCTCCCCTCACCCCGCTTCTGGACGCTCCTGTCCGGCGTGCTCGAAGTCGCAGGCGGCGTGGGCCTCCTCCTCCCGCGCACCCGAAAGCTCGCGGCACTCGGCCTCATCGCGCTGCTCGTCGCCATCCTCCCCGCGAACCTCCACGAGGCCTCGGCCAACTCCGCCTCACACGTGCTGCCCTTCCCGGACTGGTACTTCTGGCTGCGCCTCCCCTTCCAGCTCGTCTACATCGCCTGGGTGGCGTGGGCCGGTGGACTGTTGCCCTCCCAAAGCCGTGCGAGGCGCGCCATGGCTGGTTAGGCTCGCCGCCCCATGAACTTCCGTCATCTTGGTCGCAGCGGTCTGGCCGTCAGTGAAATCTCCTTCGGCAACTGGCTCACGCACGGCTCCCAGGTGGAAGAAGAGGCCGCGCTCGCGTGCGTGAAGGCCGCGCAGGACGTGGGCATCACCACGTTCGACACCGCCGACGTCTACGCGAGCACCCGCGCCGAGTCCGTCCTCGGCCGCGCCCTCAAGGGCCAGCGCCGCGCCGGCTACGAGCTGTTCACCAAGGTCTACTGGCCCACCGGCCCCGGGAAGAACGACTGGGGCCTGTCGCGCAAGCACATCATGGAGTCCATCCACGGCTCGCTCACCCGCCTCCAGACGGACTACGTGGACCTCTATCAGGCCCACCGCTTCGACACCGCCACGCCGCTCGAGGAGACGATGCTCGCCTTCGCCGACATCGTCCGTCAGGGCAAGGCCCTCTACATCGGCGTCTCCGAGTGGACCGGCGAGCAGATCCGCCAGGGCGCGAAGCTCGCCCGCGAGCTGAAGATTCCCTTCGTCTCCAGCCAGCCCCAGTACTCCATGCTCTGGCGTGTCATCGAGGCAGACGTCATCCCCGCGTCCCTCGACGAGGGCCTCGGTCAGATTGTCTGGTCCCCCATGGCCATGGGCGTGCTCACCGGCAAGTACCTCCCTGGCAAGCCGCCGCCCGCGGGCAGCCGCGCCACCGACCCCACCGGCTCGCGCTTCATCGCGCGCTTCCTCAAGGAGGACGTGCTCACCCGCGTGCAGAACCTCAAGCCGCTGGCGCAGGAGGCCGGCCTCACCATGGCCCAGCTCGCCGTCGCCTGGGTGCTCCAGAACAAGGGCGTCTCCTCCGCCATCATCGGCGCCTCCCGCCCCGAGCAGGTCCACGACACCGTGAAGGCCGCCGGCGTGAAGCTGGAGCCCGAGCTGATGCGCCGCATCGACGACGTGCTCGGCCCCGTCATCGAGCGCAACCCCGCCCTCACCGACGTGCCGGACCGCAAGATTTGAAGCCCCACGCGACGCGCCGGGTCTCCACGTGAGCCCGGCGTGCTCGCGCCGCTGCACCCCGTCGCCGCGCCGCCCTATACTCGCGCCCAGGTCCTTCTCCTGGAGGTGGCGTGTGCGTTGGTTCGTAATCTCCGCAATCCTGTTCGCGTCGAGCGCGTCCGCGCAGACGCCCGAGTGCAAGGCGGCGAAGAAGGAGTACGTCGAGCGCGAGGGTCAGCTCACCACCCTGAAGCAGGCCCGCAAGGACATGCGCGAGGTGCTCGTCGCCGCCAAGAAGGGCCGCGCCCACAGCCGCGCGCTCGACGCGCTGGAGAAGGCCGACGACGCCATGGAGGACGCCGTCAAGCGCGCCACCTCCGAGCAGGCCCAGCGCGACAAGCTGACCAAGGAGATCTGCAAGTAGGCCCTCGACCCGGAGGCGCTTTTCGCCCCTGGGTTTCTTTTGCCTTTCGGCTGCGCGAAGGGGCTTTCAAGGGGCGAGCCACTCGGAGCATCTTCACTGCATGGATCCACTCTTCAAGGCCCAGGCCATCGGCATGCTGCTGCTCTGGATTCCGCTGCTCGCGGGGTTCTTCGTGGGCCGGTGGGTGTACCCGAAGCTGCTGCGCCTGCTCCCCGCCTTCCTGCCCCTCGCCCGCTCGCGCTCGTCGACCTTCATGACGCTCGTGAACGTCACCCTGTTCGCCACGGCCATGGTGCTCACCACGGGCATGCTCGCGGCGAAGACGCTCGTGTGGCTCCAGGGTCTGACCTTCCTGCCCGTCACGCCCACCGCCAACTGGGTGCGCGCCCTCTCCTGGCTCGCCGCCTTCTTCTGCGGCTACCACGCGGCGCCGCTGTTCGGACGCGCCGCCCTCGAGAAAATCGACGTCCACGAGCCCGCGCCCCTCCCCGCGCTCCCCGGCCCCCGCAAGCAGCCATCCAGTTGGTGGGTGCTCGTCATGCTGTGCTTCATCCTCGCGGCCGGCGGGGGACTGGCCGCGGTGGCCATCGGCCTGCAGAAGGAGGGCTTCCTGCGGACCTCGGACGTGGGAGACCTGGCCGAGCTCGCGTCCGTCCAGGAGCAGCTCCGACCGCTCGAGGCCTGCGGCATCGAATACAAGCGGTGGGACGCCAAGGGCCGCAACAGGTACCCCAAAGCCGTCTCCATGCAGGACTGCGACAGCAACACCCACGGCATCCTGCGCATCGAGGTGCCCCAGACCTGGCTGGAGCAGGGCGTCGGCTTCACCATGCAGCGGGGTTCGACATCGGAGCCCTGGGAGATCCTCGTCGACAAGGATGAGGTGCCCTTCCCCGCGCTCAAGGAGGCCCTGGAAGCCTTCGCCCCCATCATCGCCGCCGAGTACCCGGGCAAGCTGCGCCAGGAGCTCGAGAGCGAGGCCGTGTCCCGCCGGAACTGGGAGGAGTACCGGCGCCAGCGCGACGCGCCGAAGCCCAGCGCGAAGTCGTCCTATCCCGAGTGACGCCAGGCGCTCAGCGCCGGCAGCCCGGGTGCGCCGCCGCGTGGAGGCGCTCGTACTCCGCATGGGTGATGTCACCCGCGAAGAGCGTCATCGCGACTTCCCCCCACGTCCCGCGCCAGTCGCCCGGCATCCGCAGGGGATTGAAGCTCGAGCGAATGCCCGGGGGCGGAGGCGGGGGCGTCATCATGAGATACCCGTCCCCCAGGGGGTGCGGAGGGAGCGCCCGAGCGAGCACGCGACGCTGGAGTTCCTCGAAGGTGATGTCCCCGCGCTTGTACGCCGCGGAGTCCGCCAGCGCCGCGGAGTAGTCCGCGCTGCCCTCGGGAATCCGTGGGTCGCTCGCGGGCGCGTCGGGCAAGGGCGGCGGCCGGGGCGGCGGAGGGACGGAGCGCCAGGAGTCATCATCGGGCGGCTTGTTCGGCATGCGGGAGTCCTCCAGGAGGAAGGCTCCCGACTGTCCCTCAAGTCCCCGCCGTCCTCCAGCCCCGCTTCTCCAGCCGTCGCACGTCGGGCAGGTCCGCGAGCGTCGCCAGGTAGCGCGAGAGCGCCGGCAGCTCGGCATCCTCCACGTCGCCCTCGAAGGGCTTCACGTAGATGGCGTTGCCATGGTTGTGGACGCACGTGGCCGGCGTGTCGTCGACGATGAGCACGCGCTCCAGCCGGTAGCCACGGCGCCGCAGCTTGCGCAGCTTCTTCACGTAGCCGTAGTGCGACGGGTCCATGAACCCCTCCTCCTGGATACGCGCCGAGTCCACCGCGAAGGTGCACCGGCTGCGCCCCCACGCGAAGTCGAGCCGGAGCCCCGGCGGGAGGATGCGCTCGGTGAGCGCCGCCACGTAGTCGTCCGACGCCGCGGACCAGAGGGCCAGCCGAAAACGCCTCGCGCAGTCCGCCAGGAAGCGCGCCAGATGCGGGCGGAGATAGACGTGGTAACCGAAGACCTCGAGGTCCGCCGCGCGCGCCAGCGGCGTCTCGCGCGCGTGAATCAGCGTCTCGTCCAGGTCGAGGACCAGGAGCGTGCGGGCCGCGCTCCCAGTTCCCGGAGCGTCGGCGTCCTCTGTCAGCGTCGCGACGGTCTTCATGCCCCGAAGGGACGTGCGCCGCCCCGCAAGGACTGACGCCGAACCCTTCACCTGTCCAACCGGCCACAGCCCCCCGAGCCTCGGGCCTCGGCCCGCGCACGCGATGGTTAGCTGCCCTTCGACCACCCACCACCCGCCGAGGAGCCCCATGCGCTTGTGTCTGTCTTTGTCGAGCCTCGCCTGCGCCCTCTTGCTGTCCCTCACGGGAACCGCCCACGCCCAGAGCGCCGCGCCCCCTCCCCCACAGGCGGCGACGCCCGCCGAGCCGCCTCCCAGCCCCCAGGGCACCGCCACCCTCGCGTCCCCCTTCCCTCCCGCCTTCCCTGGCCAGACGAACGGCCCCGTCGTCGTTTCGCAGACGCGTTACAAAGTCACCACCATTGCAAGTGGCTTCAACTATCCCTGGGCCATCGCCTTCCTCCCGGACGGGCGGATGCTGGTGACGGAGAAGCCCACCGGGAAGCTCTACATCGTCACGCAGCAGGGCGCGAAGTCCGCGCCCGTGGCGGGCCTGCCGCCCGTGGACGGCCGGGGCCAGGGCGGGCTGATGGACGTGGAGGTGGGCCCCGACTACGCCCAGAGCCGCTACATCTACTGGAGCTATTACGAGCCGCGCGAGGCGGGCAACGGCCGGCCCACCGCGGGCAACGGCCTGGCCGTCGCGCGAGGCAAGCTGGTGGACGGCCCCCAGCCGCGCATCGAGGCCCTGCAAATCATCTTCCGAATGAAGCCCACGCTGGACTCGACGCTGCACGCGGGCGGGCGCATCGTGTTCCACCCGGACGGCACCCTGTTCGTCACGCTGGGCGAGCGCTCCATCCTCCCCGGCCGCGTCCAGGCCCGCCAGCTCAACAGCCACTTCGGCAAGATTGTCCGCATCTTCCCCGACGGCACCGTCCCCTCGAACAACCCCTTCTACAACCAGGTCGGCGCCCGCTCGGAGATCTTCTCCCTGGGCCACCGCAACATCCTGGCCGCCGCGCTCGACTCACGCGGCCGGCTCTGGGAGGCGGAGATGGGCCCGTTGGGCGGCGACGAGCTCAACCTGGTGGAGCGCGGCAAGGACTACGGCTGGCCCACCATCGGCTACGGCACCGAGTACTCCGGAGCCCCCATCCACCAGTCCGGCCAGGGCCCGGGCATGGAGCAACCCGTTTACTTCTGGAACCCGGTGGTATCTCCATCCGGGATGACCATCTACTCGGGGAGCCTGTTCCCGGAGTGGCAGGGCAACATCTTCATCGGGGCGCTGTCGGGGCACGCGCTCATCCGGCTCGTCCTCCAGGATGACCGGGTGGTGGGCGAGGAGCGGCTCAAGCCCGCCAACAACGCGCGGGTGCGCGAGGTGGTCCAGGGCCCCGAGGGCGCGCTGTACCTGCTCACCGACGACCCGAACGGCCGCCTGCTCAAGATGACACCCCAATGAAGGTGCCGGACCCACGCGGACCAGCACTCCGAGTCCGCGTGGGGAGACGGACCTGAAAAGGGGCGGACGGCCGGGCAACAAATGTGTTTCCAGTCGTGGCCCGAGGGCCCGGGAAGCGGACAAACCGGCTGATCCATTTGACTTTCAGGGCGGACGGAGAAACAGATGGGCGCATGACGCTCCCCCCCATCCTCCTGGCCCAGTCAGGGCATTCCGAGCTCGGCTGGCTCAGCAGCAAGCTGCTCGGCGTCACGCTCACGTCCGCCGAGTGGGTCCTCTGGATTCTCGTCGTCCTCTCGGTGCTCTCCATCGCCATCATGCTGGAGCGCGCGGTGTACTTCGCCCGCCACCGGCTGCCGGACTCGGAGGCGCTCGCGGTGCGGCTCGCGAAGGGCGACTTCGATGCGGGGCGCAAGGCCATCGAGGGCAAGACGGGCATGGAGGCCGCCGTCATCCGCGAGGCGCTCGCCGCCAGCGCGCAGGGCGCCGACACCGTGGAGCAGGTCATCGCCTCCACCGTCGCGCGCGAGCGTCCCCAGTACGAGCGCTTCCTGTCCTTCCTGGGCACGCTGGGCAACAACGCGCCGTTCATCGGTCTGTTCGGCACCGTGCTCGGCATCATCAAGGCGTTCAATGATTTGGGCGCCAGCAACGTGAAGGGCGCGGCCATCCAGCAGACCGTCATGGCCGGCATCTCCGAGGCGCTCGTCGCCACGGCGGTGGGCCTGGCCGTCGCGATTCCCGCCGTCGTCGCCTTCAACATCTTCAACCGTCAGTTGAAGACGGTCACCAGCCGCACCAACGCCCTGGGCCACGCGCTCGTCGGCAGCATGCGCGCCTCGGGTCGCACGCCGGACACGGCCGCCCGGGCCGCGGAGGTCCGCTAGGCCATGGCGGGCGGCGCGCAGGACAACGAAGAGGAAATCACGGGCATCAACGTCACGCCGCTGGTGGACGTGGTGCTGGTGCTGCTCATCATCTTCATGGTGACGGCGAACTTCATCGTCCGGGAGACGGTGGAGGTGGACCTGCCCCGCGCGGCCAACGGCGGCGAGACGGTGCAGGGCCTGGTCAACGTGGTGCTCGACAAGGAGGGCAAGCTCTACTTCGACGGCGCGCAGGTGACGGAGCCGGAGCTGACCACCAAGGTCGCGGAGGCGGTGGCCAAGGACAAGGACACGCGCGCCATCATCAGCGCCGACCAGACCATCGCCTACGGTCAGGTGATGCGCCTCATCGACACGGTGAAGGGCCAGGGCATCGCGAAGTTCGCCCTCAACATCGAGAAGGACGTGGCCCCCGCGGCCGCGCCCGCCACTCCCTGACGGCACGACCCAGCACATGAGCCAGGCGGTCCTCCAAGACAACTCCTTTCCCCGCCGCGAGCGCTCGCTCGTGTTCGTGGGCGCCTTCCTGCTCGTGTCGCTGGTGCTGCACGGCGTGGGCTTCTGGTACCTGAGCCACATGGCGGACCGGCCCCGGCCGGTGGTGCAGCGCCCCGTGGAGCTGGTCATGGTGGAGGTACAGAAGCCCCCTCCGCCGCCGCCTCCCGAGGAGAAGAAGGAGGAGCCCAAGCCGCCTCCGCCCAAGCCCAAGCCGGTCAAGCCGCCGCCCATCAAGGTCGCGGAGACCAAGCCCCAGCCGCCGCCGCCCGAGCAGGCCCCGCCGCCGCCCAACGAGCCGCCGCCGCCCACGCCCCAGGCCAAGCCGCCGCCGCTCGTGGTGGGCATGACGATGTCGTCCACCACCAGCGCCGGCTCGTTCGCCGCGCCCGTGGGCAACACGTCCTACGGCAAGGTGGACAGCACCGCGAAGGACCCCAAGGACGTGAAGGGGTACTCGGCGCCCAAGTACACGCCCATCTACCAGGTGGACTCCGAGCCCACCGTGGCCTCCGAGGTGAAGGTCCCCTACCCGGAGGAGGCGCGCCGCGCCGGCATCGAGGGCACGGTGACGCTGTCCATCACCATCGACAACGAGGGCCGCGTCGTCTCCGCCAAGGTGCTCTCCGGCCCGGGCTACGGCCTCAACGAGGCGGCCCGCGACGCCATCAAGCGCTTCCGCTTCAAGCCCGCCATCAAGGGCGGTGAGGCGGTCTCCACGGAGATGAAGTACTCGTACACGTTCCTGCTGGACTGAGGGCGCCGGGGGCGCGCCGTCACTGCGAGCGCAGCGCCCGGCGCATGATGTCTCGCAGCGCGCGCAGGTCCTCGTCCGACAGCGCGGCGATGGGCTCGGGCGGCTCCGCCAGCCGCTCGAGCAGCCGCTCGCGCAGGGCCACGCCCGCCTCCGTCAGCACCAGCATCTTCACGCGCCGGTCCTGCTCGCTGCTGCGCCGCTCGACGAGGCCCCGCGCCTCCATGCGGTCCACCAGGCCCGTCACGTTCGACGCGTCACAGGACAGGTAGTTGGCCAGCGTGCTCATCGCCAGCGGGCCCTCGCCCAGCTGACGCACCACGTGCGCCTGCACCGGGGACAGCTCGAACTCCGCCGCCAGCGCGGGGAAGTTGCGCATGTGCGCGTGCATCAGCTCGAACAGCAGCGTCCACGCCTGCCTGGGCAGCCCCGCCTCCTCAGGGGCCTGCTGCCCGGCGTCCGGTGACCTGCCGCGTCGCTCCAGACTCTCGCTGCTTCCGCTCATGCCCCTCATGGTAATTCACCCCGCCCACCTAAACAATTGACTTCATCAACTATTGAGGGTTACTACATTCCGGAGCTTCCAAAATAGAACGACATGGCCTATGTGGGGCCGGACCCGGAACAGGACGGCGGAAGAAGCGATGCGGCGGCGGACGAACTTCATAAGAGCCGGTTCGGCACTTCGCGCTGAATTCCCACAGAGCATGACGCACCCGGGCAAGACGCCCGGGCGCGCGCACCCAAGACACAACCCGTAGCAAGTCCTTCGAGGACGCAAATGGGGCACACCGCGCCGGCGCGGGGCTCCACGAGGAGGCAGAGGCGGTTATGAGCTCACTTCTGGCGTTGACCCTGGCGGCCACCCTGGCCGCGGCACCGCCCCCCGTGCTGACACTGGAGGACGCGCTCAATCAGGCGCGCAAGGAGAACCTGGACCTGAAGGCGGCCCAGGCCCGGCTGCGGCAGGCGGACACGGCGTCGCGCAAGGCGTGGGCGGGCTACCTGCCCACCGTCACCGTGGGCGCGGCCATCATCCGCAACTCCAACGCGGCCATCATCCCCCCCGGCCCGCTGGGCCCCGAGCCGGTGGTCATCCAGCCCCTGGTGCAGCGCCAGTTCCAGGCGGAGGTGCGTCAGGCCATCATCGCCCCGCAGCTGTGGGCGGGCATCCAGGCCGCGTACAAGAGCGAGCGCGTCGCGGAGCTCAACGTGGAGCAGGCCCGGCGCGAAATCCTCTTCGGCGTGGCGCAGGCGTACTACGGCGCCGCGGCGCAGGCCCAGGCGGTGACGGTGCAGGAGCGGCTGGTGGAGCTCAACGGCGCCCGCGCCAAGGACACGAAGATCCGCTTCGACGCCGGCACGGTGACGCGCGTGGCGCTCTTGCGCGCCGAGCAGGACCTGTCGCGCGCCGAGCAGGACCTCATCCGCGCGAAGAACGCGCTGGCGTCCGCGAAGCTGGTGCTGGCGACGCTCCTGGCGTTGGACAGCCCGGACTTCGAGGTGGCGCCTCCTCCCGAGCCGCAGGTGCCGGTGAAGACGGAGGCGGAGGTGCTGGTGCAGAAGTCGCTGGAGCAGCGCGCGGACGTGGCCGCGGCCCGTGAGACGACGGAGCTGGCGCGCATCAACAAGCGCGGCGTGTGGTTCAGCTACCTGCCCACGCTGGGCGTCACCGGGCAGTTCCGCGTGGCGAACGCGGCGGGCTTCCAGGGCCGCTCGGACGTGTGGCTCATCACCTTCGGCGCCAACTGGACGCTGTGGGATGGCGGGCTTCGCGAGGCGAACCTCTCCGAGGCTTCCGCCCGCATCGCCGAGTCGCTGGCCACGCAGCGCAAGGCGGAGCTGACGGCGCGGCAGGAAGTGAAGACGGCGCAGCTGGACCTGGAGAGCGCGCTGGCCAACCGCCTCAAGGCGGAGCAGACGGTGGAGCTGGCGCGTGAGGGCCAGCGGCTGACGGACGTCTCCTTCAAGGCGGGCGTCGCCACGTACCTGGAGGTCGCGGACGCGAACACGGCGCTGACGCAGGCGGAGATTGGCCTGGTGGCCGAGCGGCTCCAGGCCTCCGTCGCGGCGCTGAAGCTGTTGCGCTCGGTGGGTGCGTTCGAGGCGCGCAGCCTCGACTCGGACCTGAAGGACGAGAGCGCCGCGCCGCCCGTGGTGCAGCCGCTGCCCGGCGACGCCACCCAGTTGCAGCAGCAGACCGCGCCGCAGGACGCGCCGGTGCAGACGGAGCAGCCGGCACCCGAGCAGCAGTAGGCTTCAAGCGCCATCCGGTGGCCTGGACGCTCGACGCCAGGCACCGGGGCGACCGCTTCCCGGGGCGGGTGGGCGGGGCTCTTGTGGGAGCCCACCACCGGCCCCACCCTCGGAGAGAAGTCGAAGCACCCTTTTCACCGAGGAGGTCAACATGGCGGAAGGAACGTGGGGCAACTGCAAGGGTTGTCGCTACTTCGCCAGCGACAAGCCCAACCCCAGTGACAACGAGACGCAGCGCTGCATGCAGGCGAGTCTGCGGAAGTTCGACCTGAAGGTCTCCGGCGCGAGCGGTTGCAACGCGTACGAGGCCCGGGTCGGGGTTGGCTCGCAGCCGCAACAGGAACCCGCTCAACCGGCGCACTGACGCCCGTCCAGCGGGAATCCGTCGAGCCTTCGTGGAGCACATGACTCCACGAAGCAAGACGGCCCCGGGAAGCCCTACCGCGTCGAGCCCTCGCGCCTTGCGTGCGCGGATGCAGGCACCGCGGCTCCACCCCACCTCAGGATGAGGGCGCGTCACCCACGCGGGGACGGTCCGGCTCGCAGACGCAGTCCACGCAGCCGTGGGTGCAGCACGTCCCGCACAGCTCGATGAGCCTGCGGCCCAGGGCCTGCCGGGCGCGGTGCAGGCGCACGGCGGCGTTGTTGGCGGTGAGCCCCTCTTCCCCCGCGAAGGTGGAGACGGGCGTGCCCTCCAGGTCCACGCGGCGGATGGCCTGGGCGTACTCGGGCTTGAGGGTGTCGGCGAGCCCCGCCACGCACGCGCACACGGTGGACTCGAGCGCGGCGGTGTCCTCGGTGGAGCGAGGCGCCTCGGCCTCCTCGAGGGCCAGGGCCTGGGACTCGCGCCGCGCGCGGCGGTGGCGGTCCACCAGCACGTTGCGCAGGAGGCGGTAGAACCAGGCCACCGCGCTCTCCTCGTCGCGCAGGGCCTCGCCCTTCTCCAGGCCCTTCACCAGGGCGAGCTGGAGGACCTCCTCGGCCTCCTCGGGGCTGCCGACACGCGGGGCCAGGAAGGCGAGGAAGCGCCTTCGCTGGGCCACGAGGGTTTCGAGGACGCGTTCATCCAGGCTCATGCGCCCTTCAGCCTACCGCCTCGCGCGCGGGCACCTCGTCCTCGGTGACGGCGCGGGGTTGACGGAAATAGATGCGCTCCATCAGCCGGCGCTGGTGGACGAGCGGCTTGTCGTAGCGGTCCAGCCGCATGCCCTTGTGGCTGTAGGGCGTGTCCGCGACGGTGGGGATGAAGCGCGCGTCGTCGACGATCTCCCAGCGGGTGAGCTCGCGCGCCACCTTCGCCGCCACCGGCAGGAAGGGGGTGAGCCACGGGTGCACGCAGCGCAGGAAGGAGAAGACATGCAGGCGCGTGCGCCTGGCCGTCTCCGGCACGAAGAAGATGTTGGCGCGGGTGATGAACGGCCGCTTCTCCCCCGTGGGCGACACCCAGCTCACGACGTACTCGCTCTGCACGGGGTCGAAGCGCGTCAGCCAGTCATTGTGGAAGAAGTCGCCGTCGCGCACGCCGAGCAGCTTCATCAGGAGCGCGGGGCGCTGGGGGGCGCGGTAATGGACCTCCGTGTGGTCGTCGTGGTTCTTCGCGTCGAACTCGACCTGGCCCGCGTGCGGGTCGTCCCAGCCCAGGCGGGTGTGCACGTAGGGCGTGTGCTCGTCCTCGCTGAAGTTGTCGAGCGAGACGTGCAGCGGCGCCTCGAAGGGCACCGAGAAGCTGCCGCCGAAGACGTAGCCGTCGTTCAGGGGCAGCTCGGGCAGGGCCGAGCGCGGCGTCTCCCGGTGGGCCAGCCACAGGTAGCCGTGGTGCTCCACGACCTGGAAGCTCTTCACGTCGCAGTGCTTGAGCTCGGGTTGGCTGGGATTGGAGCCCCGGCCCTGCGAGTCGAAGCGCCAGCCGTGGTACGGGCACTGGAGCCGGCCGTCCGGGCGCACCTTGCCCTTGGACAGGGGCGCGAAGCGGTGGGGACACGTGTCCGCGAGCGCCGCGGGGCTCCCCTTCTCGTCCCGGAACAGCGCGTAGGCGCGACCGGCCACCTCCACGCGCACGGGCTCTCGGCGAAGCGACTCGGAAGGGAGCACGGGGTGGAAGTGACGAAGGACGTCGGGCAGTGGCTCCATACTTTCCAAGTATAGCGGGCCACTCAGGACAGGGGAGGAAGGCGCTCCAGCAGTCTTTTCAGGTCTGGCTGGAGCTCATCCGGCGTTTCACGGGCGAGCTCCTCCACGGGGTGAGTGCCCCAGGTGACACCGTAGGTGCGCAGGCCGGCGGCCTTGCCGGCGCGGAGGTCCAGGGAGGTGTCCCCGACCATCCACAGGCCCTGCGTGCCGAGCGCGGCGAGGGCGCGGTGGAGGACGTCCGGCGCGGGCTTGTGGGGGAAGTCGTCGGTGCCCTGGACGTGGTGGAGGACGTCACCCAGGCCCATGGCGTCGACGAAGCGGCGGGCCATGGGGCTCTTCTTGGTGGTGGCGACGGCCAGCAGGTAGCCGCGCTCGCGCAGGGTGTGGAGCAGTTCGAGGACGCCGGGGTACGGGCGGGAGTTCTTGTGGAAGTTCAGCGGGTAGTGCTCGCGGTAGGAGGCGCACAGCGCGGGCACGTGCTGGGGCGCGAACTCCGCGTACATGATGTCGAGCGGCAGGCCGATGAGGGCGCGCACCTGCGCGTAGGTGGGTGCCTGGAGGCCATTCGCGGGGAAGGCGTACAGGAAGCTGTCGATGATGTCCGGCAGCGAGTCCACCAGCGTGCCGTCGAGGTCGAAGAGGATTCCACGGGAGTCAGCGCGGCTCATGCGCTCCTGCATACGTGGTTCGGGGGTTGGGGGCACGTGTTTGGAGCCGTGGGGATGGGCACCCGAGCCTGTGAGCGCACAGGTGCCCGGAGAGGGGCCGTCACCCTCGCGCCGTGTCACGCGAGGGTGGCGGGACTGTGTGGGTTACGGGGTGAAGAGGATGGCGGTGTTGAAGACTGTGTCGCCCATGCCACCGGAGATGAGCACCTTGCCATTCGAAAGCAGGGAGCATGGGGCATAGGCCCGCGTCGTGGGCATGCTCACGATATAGCGAGCCGTCCCAACCGAGGGGTCGAACAGCTCAGCGGTCGCGCTGATACCCTCCGTGCCTCCCGTCTGGAGCAGGCGCCCAGACGGAAGCATGAGCAGACACGACCAGGTCCGACCGTGAATCCAGGAGCCGGCAGTCCTCTGCTGGTTGAGTGCTGGGTCGTACTCCGCCAAAGAGCTGCTGGCGTGAACGAGGACCCTTCCGGAGGGCAACAAGAAGGCTCGCGTCCAGGAGGTTCCCGTCAGCCCCGTAGCAAGGCTCCAAGTGTCCGTGGCCACATCATAGAGTTCGGCTGGCGCACCACCTCCCGCGACCAAGACCTTTCCCGACGGCAACAGGAGCGCGAAGTGGCCCGAACGATTCATCGTCGCATTCACGGTCGCAACAGGCGTCCAGGAGTTCGTCTCGGGGTCATAAAGCTCGGGAATGCGTATCCCTCCGCTCGTGAAGTACGTACCACCAATCACCAGGACCTTGCCTGAGGGCAGCAACGTCGCCGTATGCGACTCCCGTTCGAACGTCATCGGAGCCGCTGCTGTCCAGGTGTTCGTCTGCGGGTCATATAGGTCCACGTCGCGCATGAGCGAGTTCACACTCGTGCTCGCAAGACCTCCTGCCACGAGAACCTTGCCGGAGGGCAGCACGGTCATCGTGTGGTTGATGCGAGCCCGGCGCATGCTGCCTGCGGAAGTCCAGTTCCCCGTCTCCGGGTTGTAGAGTTCAGCCGAAGGCATGAAGGTCGAGCCGGCATACCCTCCGGTCACCAGCACCTTGCCAGACGGCAGCACGAGGGACTGATGGCGGATGCGCGCCTCAAGCATGCTCCCCGTCGCATCCCACTTCGCGGCGGAGCCACTGCCACAGTTCGTCCCATTCACCACGCTCACGTTGAACGTGTGTGACGCGGAGAAGCCGCGAGCATTCGTGACGGTGGCCGTCACCGTCGGCGCGCTGCCCTGCGCGACACAGGCCGGCGCCGTCCATCGCACCTCGCTGGAGGTGAAGCCGCTCGTCGCCGTGCCCAGCGTGCCGACGCTCGCCGCCCAGCCAAAGCCGAGCGCCCCACCATCTCCGTCCTCCGCCAGCACCCGCAGCGTCACCGACTCACCGCCCGCCACCGTGGTCGCGGACTGGTACGCCTGCACGATGCGCGGAGGGATGCTCGGACCGGTGCCAGGGCCCACGCAGATGCGCAGCGTGCCCTGCGTCCGTCCACCGTGCGCGTCCGACACGCTGACGTTGAGCGCGCAGTTGCCACACGGGTCACCGGCCGGCACGGCGCTCGGCGTGAAGGTCGCGGCGGCGGACGTCGCCTGCGTCCACGCACCCGCGCACGTCGTGGACCACTGGTAGCTCAGCGCATCCCCATCCGCGTCCACCGCGTCCACGGTGACAGTGGTCCCCTGCCCCACCGGCACCGGAGAACGGGTGACCGTGATTCCGCGCACCGTGGGTGCCATGTTGAAGGACACCGTCACGTTCGCGCTGCCCATCCCCGCCCCGCCATCCGTCGACAGCGTCCGCACGTCGATGCGCAGGCTCGTCGCCGCGCCACGCGAGTCCGTCACCGTGAGCGTCAGCGCGAACTCACCCGCCACCTGCGGCGCGGTCCACGTGGTGGTCGCCGTGCCCGTCGTGGTGAAGGAGCCACCGGTCGCGCTCCACGCATACGAAATCGTGTCCTGGGTGTCCTTGTCGTGCGCCGTGGCGCGAAGGACGATGCTCCCACCCGGCATCACCACGCTCGCCGACGCGATGAGCGAGTCGATGCACGGCACCGTGTTCTCGAACGGGGTACCACTGGAGAGCGACTGGAGCGTGATCGCCACCACCGCTGTCTCGCCCGCGACGATGGTGACGCCCTCCGCCACGCCGCGATAGCGCAGCGCGCCCTGTGAATCGAACGCCTCCGCCGTGAAGGTCCGCGCGCTGCCCACGGGCACCTGGTGGAACGTGCCGCGCCACGCCCCGGCCTCCTGCGTCAACACCACCGTCGACGCGGGCACGCCCGTGGCCGTCAGCGTCACCGTGACGCGGGTGACGTCCTCTCCCGCGAGCGCGTCGGACACCGCGCTCATGAACTCCACGGAGCCCGTCTGCTCCTGCTCAACGGAGGAGCCACAGCCCCAGACGGTGAACACCATCGCGATGACCCAACACAACTGACTCCAGCGCTGCCTGGCTTGCATCCTCATTCGGGCGTTCCTTTCCAGCACGAGCAGGAAACGGCCTCGCCCTCCGACGAAGGAGGTGGATGCAAGGTGAGCGGAGGGTCGCGGGCCGTGGGGAAACGCTCACACGCGCCTTGAGGGAACCAGCGCGTGCGAGCCCGCGAAGTAGACCATTCCCTCGCGCCCGGGAAACACCCTCACTTCAAACAAACAATAGATGTCAGCCCAGACCCTCGCGTGACAAGGACGGACCCATGGGAGCGGACGACCTCGCCCTGGAGTCGCCCTGACCCGAACGAGTGGCCAGCACGCCCATCGGGGCGTCGCTCACAGTGCCTCCTTCACGGGCCACTCGGGGGTCACCTTCCACAACTGTGCCGAGTCATTGCAGGTCGTCTTGGAGAGGACGGAGATGTTGTTCTCCTTGCTGTCATTGAGGATGCCCAGGGACTGCGCATCACCCTGCGCCTGGGTGGTCAGCCGATAGATGCCGTTGGGCTCCGGAATCAACTTCCACCGCTGCTCCGGAACGTCCGCGGTCTTGACGAGCAGGGGGCGATTGTCGGCGGTGCTGGCCAGGGACAGGTCGGCCCCACGCCACTGGGTCGTCAACCGGTAGTAGCCGTTGGCCTCCGGCGTCACCTTCCACTTCTGACCCGTGAGCTCCGCCGACCTGGCGAGGATGGGCACGTTGTCGTCCTTGCCATCCCCGAGGATGTCCAGCGACATGCCCTCGCCCTGCCACAGGGTCGTCAGCCGGTAGTAGCAACGCGCATCGAAGTCGGCGGACGGAGGTGGCGTGGCGGGAGGCGTGGCCGTGGTCGTGGGCATCTGCCACATCCGCTCGAGCAGCATGAGCATGCCCGGGTCGTGACTGGCCAGCTCTTCACGCGTGAATGGGAAGTAGTCGTTGCGGCCGAAGAACGCCTCCGAGGTCTCCGAGAAGTACTCCCAGTCGTCGAGGATGGCATACGCACGCTCGAACGTGATGGGCTTGTCGGACGCACGCCGACGCTCCACGCATTCGTAGTTCTTGCTTGCCACCGCGCGCGCATAGGCGGCCCGGATGTCGGCGTGCTGGTGGAGCACCTGGTCGTAATAGGCGTGGGCGAGCTCGTGGAGCACGAAGAGCGGCATCCGCCTGGTTTCCTTCTCGAAGATGAGGACGTTCGAGAACTCGATGCCCTTCAGCATCGCCATGTTGCGACCGGGCTGGCCCAGCCAGACCCTGCCAGCATGGTACCGGGCCGCATCCGACGCGTCGGGATAGGGCGGCGACAGCCACAGCGTCACCTTGCGGAGCTGCGCCACGGGCCCCGCGGGGATGAGCCGGACGACCTCCTTGAGCTGCGCCCCCAGGAGCACCAGGGCCTTGTCCGTCAGGGGCTTGTTCGCCGCTGACAGCAGGCGGTCATCGATGCGAACCGTCCAGCCCTCGATGGCCCGGGTCCGGTAGCTGGGAGCGGGGCTTGCCGCGGAGGCGACGCAGGCGAACGTCAGGGCAACCAGGAGGAGCCATCTTGGAGAGTGCACGCCTCATCCTACGCCAGGCGTGGCGGGCAATCCCAACCCACCACGCCGGCGATGGAAGCGTGAGCTACTGACAGGCGATTCCCGGCAGGCCCCGGTACGCGCCCTGTGAGGTCCAACGCGTGTATGGAGTGCCGCAGGAACCCGCGTACGGGTCATCCGTGCCGTAGCCCGGCACCCAGTATTCGAAGTGCAGGTGCGGCCCCGTGGAGGCCCCGGAAGAGCCCACCCGCGCAATCCAGTAGGCGCAGTCGAGCGACGTGCCCCGGGCGAACTGCTGCGTATAGGCCTTCAGGTGCCAGTACCAGGTCTGGGTGTTATCCGGGTGCCGCATGATGATGTAGTTGGCTGTGTAGAGGCCACAGGCGGCGTAGGGGTTGGACTGGTTCCAGTAGTTGCACCGGTCGTAATACCCATCCACGTTGGACTCGATGTAGCCCCGCGCGGCATTCATCGCCCAGACGCCGTAGTCCATCTTGCTGAACCCGCCGACCAGCGCGTAGTCCGTGCCCGTGTGGCCGCTGTAGCGCACACCCCCACAGGCGTAGTCCCGACCGCCGTAATCCTTGTACGCGCTCACGGTACAGCCGCCGTTGCCGCACTGGTCCGCGAGCTGCGACGCGGGGAAGCGGAACATCGTCTGCGCGGAGGCCAGGGCTGGAAGGACACACAGCGCCAGCATGAGCAGTTGCCGAATCGCGAGACTCATTTCTCACCGCCCAGGTCCGCGGAGGCCTCGCCCGTCCGCACGTTCAGCTTCCAGAACTCGCCGCCGCCCGCGTTGTAGCGGAGCACGTCGTCGCTCAACCACGTCATGTGATGACTGGAGACGGGCGGTGGCACGAAGCCCTTGGGCGGGCCGCCATACAGCATCGTGCTGTCCATCCCGAGGTTGGTGAGCTGCCTGGGCGCCGCGCCGTCCACGTCCGTCACGTAGAACGATGCGACGGTGGTGCGGCCGGAGACGAAGACCACGGTCCGTCCATCCGGAGAGATGCTGGGCGTCGCGTCCACGCCGGGCCCATCCGCGAGCACCTTCACGCGGCCCTTCAGGTCGATGAGGCCCACGGAGGTCTCGTGCTTGGGGCCGCGGGACATCGCCAGCGTGGCCACCAGGGCGTCGCCCTTCGCCGTGGGGAACAGGTCCCCGCCCACGCCTTGCGCCAGCAGACGCTCGCGGCCGTTGGCGTCGCGCAGGTGCAGATTGCCCTCGCCATCCAGCAGCGCCACCTCGGGGCCTACCGTGCGGGCCTCGCGGTACTTGAACTCACGGCCCACCACGCGCACCGCGCCCGTGGTTTCGTCGTACTGGACGATGGCCAGCAGCGGCAGCTCGTCCGTGCCCAGGGCGTCGGCGGGAATCTCCGCGACGACGCCGGCCAGCATTCCCTTGCCCTGCCCGAAGAGGTGGACGAACCGGGCCTTGGGTCCGAACTCCTTCGCGACGGCGGGGACGAGGTGCTCACGCGCCTTCGTCACGCGGCGCAGGTCCGTCGGATTCATGCGGTCCGCCGCGGCGGCGCTGGTCGCAGCCAGCGTCAGCACGGTGAGTGCCAGGAATTGTCTTCTCATGTCGCTCCAGGGGTGAGGGGAAACCCATTCGGTGATGTGTGACGAATGGGTTTTCTTGCCACTCAGGAACGAGTTGCCTGGAAATCAATAATTACTTGCCCACGCAAAATTGAAGACTGCGTGAATTCACGGCGACAGAAGAAAATGGGAGGCCGATTGAAGATGGCGGGATGCTGTCCATTTGTCGTCACACACCGTGAGGCACCAGCGCGGCTTGGATGAGCACACGGGCTCGCTCGCGAATCCGAGACGAGAGGAGTTCTTCCGCCGCGACATCGAGCGAGCGATAGGCAAGCGGGAACGCCAGCTCCAGGTCCACGCGCACGTCGAGGACCACTTCGTCGAGCAGGGCGTCGACGTGGTCGCGTCCACACTTGGAGATGGCGCTGGCGATTCGCGCGGGGTTGACCAATCTCAAAGACCAGTCCACGAGCGTCTCCACAGAGAGGGGCTGGTGCGGACTCCACGCCTCGCTCTCGTCGAAGCGGCCCTCGCTGAACTCGTCGATCTTCCGTTTGACGGAGGCGCGGGCACTCGGAGAGGCGCGCTGCTCGCTCTTGATGACCATCCCCTCCGCCACGTTGTCGGCGAGCGTCGGCAACCCCAACAGGCTGGGGACCCGCGTCGGAAACCGGGTGGGGACGCTGTCCATGTCGCCGCGGGTTCCCCTGCGAAGCACGGGAGGCGTCATGAGCCCCGCGTCCCTCGCCGCGGCCTCCAGCTCCGGGTGGGCCAGCAAGACGCCCTCGTCTTCATCATCTCGCACGAGCAGGACGTCGAACGGAGACCAGCGCAGGTCTGGCGCATACCAGATGCCCGTCTGCACGGCGGACAGGCCCGGCACGGGTGGCACCTGGGGATGCGGATAGTGGCCGCCGAAGAGCTCTCCGTAGAAGTACAACGTGCTGGTGGCCGCCCCCAGCGCCTGGGCCATCTGCTCGGCGGCGTGGCCCAGCTGTGCTCGGACGAGCTGCCATCCGAAGAAGGACTCCTCCTCGGTCAGCCACGCCTTGCGTTTGCCGAACCACGCCTGTCCCTCACGCACGGCGATGACGAGCTGCGCGCCATGGACCTTCTCCAGTGCGATCCACGGGCCGCCGGGACTGGGGACCGACTTCGGCTCGCCCGCCGCGGGCATCTTCGCGTAGGTCCGGAAGGGAGGTGGCTGTGCCATGCGCGGGAGAATGCCTGAAGTGGCCGCGCGGCGCTGTCCCCGCTCGGACGCGGTTGGCCCTCCTTGACCCGCGACAGCCCGGCCTGATTGAACGGACGTGACCATGCGACTCCGCGCCTGCGCCGCACTTCTGCTGCTACTCTCGGCCTGCGCGACGACAGAGTCGAACACACGAGGCTCAGCGGCCCAAGACTCCAGGGTCGCCAACCTCCAGAGAGCGGCGACTCTGCCGTGGGTGGATGACGGGCGCTGTGTGGTGCGGGAGGCCTCCAACGAATGGGCCGTGCTGGTGGAGCGGTGCTTCCATTCGCTCGACCATGACCGGCTCGAGTTTCGTGATGTCACGGGACGATGCTCGGTCGCCTCCGCGGGAGCCGCCGCACTTGGCTTGGGCGTCTGCGTTCTGATTGCGCCCGAAATCATCGTCGGGGCCGTGATTGTCGCAGGTGCGGTCGTGGTGGCAGCCGCCATCAGCGAGGAGTTGGCTGCGTATCGGCGGGCATCCCGTGCGAGCGCGCGGCCAGAGGTCCAGACGCAGCCCCTCAAGAAGCCTGCGGCAGACCGAAAGCCCAAGCCATCAGGGCAGGACTGGTTTCCTCCAGGACCGACCGAGCCAGTGGCGAGTGAGCGCCGCCCGGACTGCAAGCCCGTCCCGGTGCCGCACGCGGGCGAGGATGCCGCCCATGACGAGTGCGCCGATAAGTTTCCGCCCAACCGATATCCTGGAATGGACGTGCTGGTGGGTGGCAAGCGCTTCGATGCGCTTCAAGTCGGTGCGCGTGTCCTATGGGAAATCAAGACCTACCAGTTCGACACGTACAGTGACTTCCTCCGGGAACGGGTCATCGAAGACCAGATAAGAGAGTTCAAGGATGCGCGGAGTATCGCACGGACTTGTGGCTATGACTTCGTCATTGGCGTCAGCACCGTTACGCACAAAGCTGAACTGAAGATGGCAGACGACACCTTTGACATTGTCGTGACGGGGTGCACGCGATGAGCACTCGAAACCGCCTCATTCTGAACCTCTATGCATCTGCGCTCAGTGAGAACGATGGCCGTCCGCTCGCTGCCGTCCACGGCTTGGAGCGGGCGTTCCCCGGCCTGAGCATGACGTGGCAGGTTTCAAATAAAGGTCAGCTCATCGCGATACCCAAGCGCGACGCATGGCTCGCCGAGGCAGCCGCACGCGGAGAGTTTCCTCTTGTTTGCAACGGGGACGAGCGCTACCCGGTGACGGTTGTAGGGCGGCAACAACTCGCCAGTGAGAGTCCAGGAGGCCAGCCCCAGCTTCAGGTTCATGCGAAGCTACCGCAGGACACGGTCGCTCTCGCGGCAGCTGCGGATGTGTTGGAGCAAGTGGCAGAGGGCATCCGGGCGCTGTGGGGCCTCGTGGCACCGGGGGCCATCATGGAGGTCATCGCGGACCAGACCGGCCCGAAGAGATACGGCCCCAGCAAGCCGCCACTCGGACTGCCCGCGTTGAAGATGCCATGGGACATCCATTCACCTGAGACGCCACGTCACCTCGGGTGGCTGAACTACTGGTCCTCCGCTGCCGCACAGGCCATTGGGTTCCCGGACCCCTCCCGTGACGCGGAGCTGCTTTCACGGGCTCGACGCACGGCGACAGGGGGCTGGGTCGTACAGCTCACGGAGGCACCACTCGACCTGGACGACCCCGCTCATCTGGACGCGCTCAAGCGCGCCTATGAGCGCTTCCCGGAAATCGGTGGCCGCGCGGCGTCTTGACTCCTCGGCTCCGGGTGCCCGCACGTCCATCACGAGGAACCGGCGCTTGCGGGCCCCTCCGCCGAAACAAACAATGGATGTCAACCCAGGCCCTCCCCCTGACAAGGATTGGGCCAGGGGAACGGATTGCTTCACCCACGGTGCTACAGTCTTCCGCAACCCGAGGTCTACAGGGGGAGGACCCGACATGAGACTCGACATCTTCTCGGAGATGCAGCACCCGAAGGAGCGGTGGACTGGCGCGGACCACGAGCATCAAATCATCCGTGAGACGCTGGAGCAGGCTCGGCTCGCGGACGAGATGGGCTACGGCGTCTGGTGGCAGGTGGAGCACCACACCGCGGTGGAGTTCAGCTACAGCTCCGCACCCGAGGTCATGCTCACCGCCATCGCGATGGGCACCCAGAACATCCACGTGGGGCACTCGGCGGCGCTCGCGCCCGCGCGCTTCAACCACCCCATCCGCATCGCCGAGCGCTCCGCGTTCCTCGACCACCTGAGCGGCGGCCGCTTCCAGCTCGGCATGGCCCGCAGCACCATCCCCGAGTGGCGCGTCTTCAACATCGAGCCCGACGCCACCCGCTCGCAGATGCAGCAGGCCTTCCAGATGATTCCGAAGCTGTGGACCCAGGAGAAGTTCTCCTGGGACTCACCGGACTTCCGCGTCAAGGACATCAACGTCATCCCCAAGCCCTTCCGCAAGCCGCACCCGCCGCTGTGGCAGGCGTGCTCCAGCCCCGCGTCCTTCGAACAGGCCGGACGCAACGGCGTCGGCGCGCTCGGCGTGACGCTGTGGGCCTCCCCCGAAGAAGTCGCGGAGATGATCCACCTCTACCGCGAAGCGCTGCGGACCCGCTGTGAGCCCGTCGGCGACTTCGTGAACGACCAGGTGGCCTTCTTCACCTTCGTGCACTGCGCTGACACCGAGCGCGAGGCGATGCAGAACGGCGCCGCGAAGGCCGCCGCCTGGTACACCAGCGGCTCCTTCACGTTCTTCGAGGCCAAGGACCACTTCGTCAAATCCGCCGCGGAGCTGGAGGCGCTCGCCAAGGACCCCGCTGGCGGCGGGCTCACGGGCCAGTACCTGCGACGCAAGGACCCCAACGCACCCCAGTCCCAGGCCCAGCGCATCCTCGGCCGCATCATGTCCGGCGAGGCCGTGCCCGATGAGCAGGTCTGGGAGGTGCTGAGCGCCCAGGACTCGCTCATCGTCGGGACGAAGGACCAGGTGCGCCAGGGCCTCAAGCGCTACGAGGCCCTGGGCATCGACGCGCTGATGTCCTTCCACCAGGTGGGCGCCCTCACCCACGAGGCTGTGCTCAAGAGCATCCGCCTCACCGGCGAGCTCATCCCCGAGTTCAAGACGCCCGCGCCTCCCTGAGCCCCCTGGCGGAGGGCTCCGAGGACCGTTCGTCGCTCCTGGAGTCCTCCGTCCCGGCGCCTCGCTCGCCAGGGCGCACAACTCCCACCTCGCCCCGCTTCCCCAGGGCGCCATCGTGCGCACCTTGGGGACGGTCTCGTGCGGAAGGGGATGGGGATGAGGGTCGGCCAGCGAACACTGGGATGGGGCCTTGCCTGCGCCATGTGGGCCACGACGCCCGCATGGGCGGCAGAGCCCCCGAGTGCCCGGGAGCAGGGCAGCCAGGAGAGCGTCGCGAAGGCCTCCTCCCCGCGTCCCCGCCGCTTCACCCGCGAGTGGTACGTGAGCCCCTCGGGCAACGACATGGCCGCGGGGACGAAGCGCGCCCCGTTCCGGACCATCGGCCGCGCGGTGCGCAACGCGGGTCCCGGCGAGGTCATCCGCGTCCAGGCAGGTGAGTACGCCGAGGGCGTCTTCATCGATGGCCCCGCCGTGAAGGCCGGCAAGCCGAACGCGCCCATCACGCTGCTGGGCGAGGGCAAGCCCCGCATCATTCCGACGGCGCGTGGCGGCACGCTGGTGCAGGTGCGAAAGCCCCACTGGGTCATCGAGGGCTTCGAGATCGACGTGCGCGGGCAGCCGCGCTTCGCCGTCCTCTTCGAGGGCGACACCACCGGCGCGGTGCTCACCGGCTGCCACATCCACCACGGCACGCTGGGCGCCGGCGTCGCGACGCACGGTGGCGCGCGCGACGTGCTCATCGAGAACAACCACATCCACGATTTCCGCCGGGCGCCCAAGGGCGACTCGCACGGCGTGGTCATCCAGGCCACGTCGCGGAACATCACCGTGCGCGGCAATGACATCCACGGGAACTCGGGCGACTCGGTGCAGTGCCTGCTGCCGGACCGCAAGGGTCAGGCGCCCGCGCGCAACGTGGTCATCGAGGGCAACCAACTCCACGACAACGACGAGAACGCCGTGGACATCAAGACGTGCCACGACGTCGTCATCCGTGACAACACGATGTACGGCTTCCGCAAGTCTCCCACGTCGGCGGGCGAGGCCGTCGTCGTCCACTTCTCCGCGCGGAACGTGCGCATCGAGGGCAACCGCATCTCCGACGCGGGACGCGGCATCGCGGTGGGCGGCTCGCGCGAGGGGAACCAGCCCAGCCCCGCCAACGTCGTGGTGCGCGGCAACACCATCAAGGGCATCACCCAGAGCGGCGGCAGCGACGGCGCGGGCATCCGCGTGGAGAACTCGCGCGACGTGACGGTGGTGGGCAACACCATCTCCGACACGGAGGGCTTCGGGATGATGCTCGGGCTGGGCTCCAACGGCGCGCCCAGCGAGAACCTCACCGTGCGCGGCAACTCCATCCAGGGTCGGCACCTGGTGCGACTGGGCAAGCACCGCCCCGGCCTGAAGATGGACGGCAACCAGTACGCCGCCGAGGGCACCTTCAAGGCCGACCCCGAGGAGACCCGCAGCCTCGCGCAGTGGCGCCGCGTGTCGGGCGTGGACCAGAAGTCCACCCCACTCCAGTAGGAGCCCACCCGTTCGACTGTCCCGAGCGAGCCTGGACTCGGCGAGACCGAGCCCGGCATCTCTCGCCTGAAGGCCGCTCACCGGCGCGCCCCTTCCGCTTGCAGCGACGTGCAGCGCAGGAAGGGACTCGGCCCTCGGGGCGTCTTCTCGCGGAGAGGCTCTTGCAGCTCGCGCCAACGCACGGAGCAGGACGGACTCGACGCACGCGGCGTCAGCTCGCCTGACACTCACTCACCAGCGCCCCTTCCGCGCAGGCCGCCGCGCAAGGAGCCACGCCCCCTCCCCGCTTCAATCCACAGAAGCGGGAAGGGGCTCGACGCTCGCTCAGGGCGTCTCGTCGGACGGCACTTCCCCCGTGAGCACGCAGATGAGCGCGACGGGGTCACACTTCACCGGGAACACGGGATTGATACCCGAGCCACGCAGGCGGCCCGCCTCGAAGTCCGGGTACGGGTCGCACTTCACGTCGTCCGGCTTGCCCGCGGTGGCGCAGCTCACCACCGGCCAGATGCCCTTGGCCTGGTACGTCGCCGTGCACCCGTTCTCCGAGTAGCGCAGGTCCGCCTTGAACTGCGTCCCCGGGATGCCCGGCGTGTTGTAGATGCGCAGGTTGGACCACTCGTACGCGAAGCTCTGCGCGGGCAGCGTGTCCGTCGCCGGCACCTCCAGCCGCGTCGTCGACAACTGCGGCACGTCGCAGAAATTGTCCGCCCCCGGCCCCTCGCTGGCCAACGGCCCCACCGAGTACGGCGTGTGCGACGCATCCAGGTCCGGCCGGTCCTTGAAGTCCACCAGCAGCTTCCCCATCCGCGCGCTGCGCAGCGCCACCGTGTCCGGCGCCTTGGGGTCCTGGCTGAAGTACTTCTGCATCCCCACCGCCTCCGGCGCCAACCGCGCGCACTGCAGGTCGGGGTTCTGTCCCGGCAGCAGCGTGTACACCGTGGCGAACGAGCCGATGGAGCCGTCCGTCACGGCCCGCGCCACCACACACTGCGCCTCCGGGTCCTCCACCCCACAGCCCGCGAGCACCAGCGCCGCCAGCGCGCCCCATCCCATTCCACGAATCATTGGCAGATGTCCTTTCATGGCGAGCGCCTAGAACGTCAGCTTCGCGCCCAGCCGCACGGAGCGCGGCGCCTGGTAGGCCGTGGGACGCTTGAAGTTGGGGTTGATGTCCGCGGGGACGATGGGCAGGTTCGTCGCCGTCGAGATGACCTTGCAGTCCGGGTTGTTGGCGACGAGGCACGCCGACAGGTCCGCGGGCTTGCCCCCCTGCTCGATGGCATAGACCCGCGTATTCGTCAGCGTCTGGTCCACCGCCGTGTACTGCTGGAAGTTGAAGACGTTGAACACGTCCAGCGACATGCTCAGCACATAGTCGCCGCTCAGCTTCTGGTTCACGCTCACGCGGGTATCGATGTTGTGCACCCACGGCAGCCGACCCGCGCTGCCTCGCGGCAGGATGAACGTCTCCGAGCCGCTGCGCCGGGGATGCGCGCCCAGATAGTTGAGCGGCGTGCCCGAGCGGCTCCGATAGCCACCACCCACGTTCAGGCTCGTCGTGCGCGTCAGGTTGAACTCCCGCGCGCCGAACGCCTTGAACGAGTGCGTGCGGTCCCCCGGCAGCGGACCGTCGCGGTTGGTGGTCAGCGACACCAGGTCGAAGTCGCGCGTGAGGTTGGGCGACAGCTGACCGGTGTCCGCGCGGAACAGACCCGAGTAGTTGCCGCGCAGCTTGGACCACGTGTAGCTGGCCTGGGCCAGCCAGCCGTCGGTGAACGCCTTCTGGTAGTACACGTTCACCGCGTCGTAGTGGCGCTTCGCCTCGGGGAAGTCCGTCGAGAACCCCTTGCCCGGGTTGCCCAGGAAGAAGGTGTTGCCGTCATCGCGGCTCATGTCCTCGATGACGTCGTTGAGCACGCGCCGGGTGTACGTCAGGCCGAAGCGGCCGAGCAGCACCTCGTACTCACCACCCACCATGATTTCGTCCGCGGACTGCGCGCGGATGTTCGGGTCCACCGGCACGCGGTCTCCACCCTGCGCGTCCCAGCGCTGGTTCGGCCCCTCCCGGCTGCCGATGGTCTGACGGTTGCCCGGCGCCATGCAGCCCGTGAGCCGTGACTCCCGGTCGCTCGGCACGCAGTTCTCCGCACCGTACGTGGCCGACAGGAGCTGCTGCTGCGGGAAGGACAGGTCCGCCAAATCCAACGGCACGTTCTCGAAGAAGCGCGCGAAGTTGACGAACAGCTTCGAGCGTCCCTGCTGGGTGAAGTCGTAGATGAGCCCCACGCGCGGCGACCACTGGTTGGGCAGGTACAGGCCCACCTTGTCGTCCAGCCCCCGGATGGTCTGCACGTCGTAGCGCAGGCCCGCGTTGAGCGTCACCTTGTCCAGGATGGACCAGCTGTCCTGGATGAAGCCGCCCATCGTCACCGACGTGGACGTGCCCTCCTTGCTCGCCAGGAACACCGGCTGGTCCGGCCCCTCGAGATAGCCGTACTGGTTGAGCGTGAAGAAGCAGCGGCCGTTGGCGCACTCCTGCCAGGGGGCGCCGCCCGTGCGCGCGCGGTGGTTGTAGAAGCTCATCCGCTCCGCGTCGAAGCCCGCCTTGATGATGTGGTGGCCGAGTGCCTGGACCAGGAGGGTGCCCATCACCTTGCCCTGGAAGCGGTCCAGTTCCTGCTCGCTGATGGTGCCAGGCCCCCCGGTGGAGTAGGTCCTGACGGGACAGTAGAGCCGCTGTTCCTCCGGCGTGGTGCCACAGACAGACGGGTCCGGCAGCGTCTCGAAGTCGGTGATGGAGCGCGGGCCGGGATTGCTCGTACGGCGCCAGGAGACGTTCGGCTCCGCGGCCAGGCCCGTGGGGGACAAGAGGCCCGAGCCATCCGACGGCAGGATGCTGTCCGCCTGGTGGTGCCAACCGGCCGTCGCGTCGACCAGGAGCGTCTTGCCGAAGAAGGACGAGGACTGCTTGGCGACGATGTCCATCACGCCGTTGCTGCGCCGCGTGGCGATGGATTCGTAGGACCCCTGCACGAAGCCGGTGCAGGCAAGGCCCGTGCACACCTCCGGGTCACCGTCATCGCTATAGGAGAACTTGCCCGCGCCTCCCGAGGAGCGCGGCGTGCCGAACACCGACACCGACAAGTTGTGGTCCGGATTGAAGAGGTACGTCAGCTTGGTCATGTACTGGAGCGAGCGCTCGTCCGCGAAGCGCGTGGTGCGAGTGCCCTCGATGGGCGTCACCAGCCCGAAGCCCGTCTCCGGGTCCTTGTCGCGATCGTTCGGTCCGCCGCAGCTCGGATTGTCGGGACCACAGTACTCCAGCCGGCTGAGCTGCCGGTCCACGCGGATGCGATTGAACGACGGCGCCACGCCCGCGTAGAACCAGAGCCTGTCCTTGAGGATGGGGCCGCCGAAATCGAAGCCGAAGTCGCCCTGGTTCCAGGGCTGGCCTTGCGCGGAGATGACGGAGCCCTCCTGTCGCACCCAGGGGCCCTCGCGTTGCAGCGCCCCCGGCGCCATGTTCGCGAACACCGAGCCGTGGAACTCGTTGGAGCCCGACTTGGTGACGACGTTGAGCACGCCGCCCGTGGAGCGGCCGTACTCGGGCATGTAGCCGCCGGTGATGACGTTGACCTCCTGGACGAACTCCACCGACAGCGGCGTGCCCAGCGTGCCCACGCCCGGGTCGTTCACCGACAGGCCATCCACCACGTACTGGCTCTCCGGGGAGCTGCTGCCGCTGACGCTCACGCCGTAGCGGTCCTCCACCGCGCCGGGCGCCAGCTCCGCCAGCGACTCGAACGAGCGCGACGCGGAGCCCTTGCTGCCCGGGCGGATGACCGCCACGTTGCGCAGGAAGTCCGCGTCCACGCTCATGCCCTGCGTGCTCGAGCCCACGTCCAGCGTGGGCGCCGCGCTGATGGAGATCTCCTCGCCGAACGCCGAGGGCAGCAGCTGGATGTTCACCCGGATGGTGCGGTCCAGCCGCAGCACGATGTCCGGACGCACGAAGGGCTCGAAGCCCTCGCGCTCCACGCGCAGCGTGTACGTGCCCGGCGGCAGTTGCGGGATGCGATACAGGCCGCTCGCATCCGAGACCACCACCCGCTCACCCTGCAGCTTCGGCGAGGTGGCCGTCACCACCGCGTCCCCCAGCGCCTTCTTGTCCTCCGCGCTGGTGATGGTGCCGGTGATGACCGAGACGCCTTGAGCGAACGCTCCGGCGCCACAGAGCAGGACCGCGAGACACACCCCGCGGGCGAGACCCACACGTATGGACAAAGCTGACTCCCTCCCTTTGATTCCGGAGGGCACTCTGTCTCAAGACGCGAGAAAGCAACAATCCCCAATCAACCAGGACAGCGCGTCAAGAAGCGTCACCCGGACGGGCGGGAACAGGCCGGAGTCCCCTGCTCCAGGGAGCGGTCGAAGGCGAGGCGCAGGAAGGCGTCCAGCGGGGCGCGGCCCTTCTCCACGCGGCTGCGCAGCACGGCGCCCTCCCACGCGCCGAGCATGAAGGTGGCGAGCATTTCCGGCGCGACGTCCGGGGCCACCTCGCCCGAGGCCTGGGCCTCGCGCAGGACGTGCTCGAGGTGGGAGGCCCACTCAGTGAAGGAGGCGGCGACGCGCTCGCGGATGAGGGGGCTGTGGTCGGCCAGCTCCGCGGCGAAGTTGGCCAACAGGCAGCCGCACTCGAAGCGGCCCTCGACGAGCCGCTCCACCTGCTGGGCGAAGTAGTCGCGCAGCCGTCGCAGCGGCGTGCGCCCGGTGTCCTGGAGCAGTGACAAATCCTGCGTGCTCGCGCGCATGTACTGGTCCACCACCGCCGCGCCCAGCGCCTCCTTGCTGTCGAAGTGGTTGTAGAAGGACCCCTTCGGCACGCCCGCCGCGTCGGTGATGTCCTGGACGCCGCAGCCGTTGAAGCCCTGCGTGCGCAGCGTCTCCAGACCGGCGGCGAGCAGCCTGTCGCGAACACTGGCTCTCGGCATCGGCCCCTTTTACGGCCCCGCGTCCCGGGTCGTCAAAAAGGGCCCCCTGGTTCCACCAACCCCATGATTCCAGGGCGGTTTTCACTCAATATGACCAGTCGTCTTGAAGGACAATAGGACGGCCGCTAGCTTGGTGGGCGACGAGGACCTGGGTGGGCGAGGAGGAGCGTCGCCCGGGTCCTCCCGAGGGAGTGAGGCCATGCGCAGGACGAGCACGTCGGACCGGATTCGGGTGGGCATCATCGGGGCGAGCCCCCAGTGGGGCTGGGCGACGTATGCGCACCTGCCCGCGTTGCAGACGCTGCCGCGCTTCCACGTCACGGCGGTGAGCACCACGCGGCAAGAGAGCGCGGACGAGACGGCGCGCCGCTTCGACGTGCCGCACGCCTTCGCCAGCGCGGAGCCGCTGGTGACGCATCCGGAGGTGGACCTGGTGGTGGTGTCGGTGCGGGCGGCCGAGCACGCGAAGCTGGTGCGCGCCGCGCTCGCCGCGAAGAAGCACGTGTTCTGCGAGTGGCCCCTGGGCGCGTCGCTGGCGGAGACGACGGAGCTGGAGGCGCTGGCCCGGCGGGCGGGGGTGCGCACCGTCATCGGATTGCAGCGGCGGCTGGCGCCCGGGGTGCGCTACCTGAAGGACCTGCTCCAGGAGGGGTACCTGGGGCGGCTGCGCTCGGTGTCGCTGCAGGTCACCACGTCGATGCTCGGACACCGGCGGCCCAAGGCCTACGGCTACACGGCGGACGCCACGCAGGGCGCCAACACGCTGGCCACCATCACCGCGCACTTCCTGGACACGGTGCTGTCCGCGGTGGGGGACCTGCGGAGCGCGTCCGCGCTCGTGGCCCGGCAGTTGGAGCAGACGACGTTGATTGAGACGGGCGAGGTCATCCCCGTCACCGCGCCGGACCAGGTGCTGGTGAGCGGAACGCTGGCGAGCGGCGCGCTGCTGTCCGCGCACATCGAGGCGGGCAAGCGCAACGGCGGCGTCATCGGCGCCACCTTCACCGGCACGGAGGGAGACCTGTACCTGTCACACGACCTGAAGGTGTCCGGCGCGCGGGGCGACGACCAGCCGCTCCAGCCGCTGCCGACGCCGGAGCATTACGTCTGGGGGCCACAGGGCTCGCTCACGGATGACGCGTACCAGACGGGCCAGCTCTACACGGCCTTCGCCCGGGACTGGGACGAGGGCACGTCGCTGGCGCCCGACTTCGCGTATGCGCTGAAGCTGCATCGGGTACTGGACACCTTCGCGGAGTCCTCGGCGTCGGGACAGCGTCGGACGTTGTAGGCGGGCCACCCTCCTGGCGGGAGAGCGGTGGACCGCAGCGGGACGGCGCGGCACTGGTCTATGCTGCGCGCTCCCGTGGACGCTCCCCTGCCCTCCCGCCGCCGCCTCCTGGTGCCCGCCGTGGTGTTCGCCGTCGCGAGCACGCTGGTCGCCCTGGCCGCGCTGTATGTGCAGGGCCTGCTGCCGGCCTCCGTCCCGTCCGCGTCGGAGCCCTTCCACTATCAGGGCTACGAGAAGGTGCTCCGGCACGTGCGCGCGGATGGGGATGTGGACTTCTCCTCCATCGGCCGCGAGCGCGCGGAGCTGGACCGGTTCGTCGAATCGCTGGCGTCGTTCTCGCCGCACAACCGTCCGGACGTCTTCCCGACGTCGGAGGACGCGCTGGCCTTCTGGCTCAATGCCTACCACGCGCTGGTGCTCCAGCAGGTGGTGGATGGGTATCCCTATCTGGAGAGCGTGCACGGGCCGCTGCTCGGGCGCTTCTATTGGGGACGCTCGTGGCCGGTGGGCGGGCGGCGCATGACGCTGTGGTCGCTGCACCACCGCATCCTCGCCCGGGAGTACGCCGACCCGCGCATCCACCTGGCGCTGTTCCAGGCCACGCGCGGCGGGCCTCGCATGGACAGCACCCACTTCCAGCCCGAGTTCCTCGACGCGCAGCTCAACGAGGCCAGCCGCCGGTTCGTGGGCGACAAGCGCCACGTGCGCCTGGACCGCGACACGGTGCACCTGGCGAAGCTGTTCGAGACCTGGCGCGAGGACTTCCTCGCCGCGCTGCCCGAGGGACGCCGGGGCAACGTGCTCCAGTTCGTCTGGGCGTTCCTGCCGGACACCTGCGAGGAGCGTCCCGGCTGCGACACGCGAGCGGACCTGGACCACGCCTGCGGGCCGAAGCTGGACCGCTGCCACATCGTGTACGAGCCGGAGGACCCCGCGCTCCCGGATGCGGCGGCGCGCGAGGTCCGCTCGGAGCGCTGACGCCTACGCGGGCAGCCGCTCGCGTCTGCCGGGTGGCGGCGTGTGGTCCTCGTCCTCCCGCTTCCGGGCGCGGGGCCGCTGCACGGGGCCGCCGTCCTTGCGCCCTCGCAGCCACTTCTCCAGGCCGACGGCGGGCAGCACCACCGCGCCCACCAGCACGGACAGGCCGATGGCCTCCAGCGACAGGGGCGCCGTTCCGAAGATGCTCCGCATGAAGGGCACGTACATGAACGCGAGCTGCAGCAGCACCAGCGCGCCGATGCCCATGAACACCGTGGGGTTGCTGAACAGGCCCACCTTGCGCACGGAGCCCGTGAGCGTGCGGCACATCACCATGTAGAAAATCTGGAAGCTGATGACGGTGTTCACCGCCATCGTCTGCGCCTCGGCCAGCGCCCGCGCGTGCCCCACCGCCGGCAGCTCGCGCGAGTACTCCCAGAGGAACAGGCCGATGGCCCCCGCCGCCATGAGCAGCGCGACCAGCCCCGTGCGCATCACCACGAAGTGGCTGAGCACCGGCGCGTCCGGACGGCGCGGCCTGCGGCGCATCACGTCCGACTCGCGCGCCTCGAACGCCAGCGGCAGCGCGAGCGACACCGTGGCCACCAGGTTGATCCACAGCAACTGCGTGGGCAGCATCGCCATCAGCGGCACCGCCCTCCCGCCGATGTCCTGGATGGGGAAGAACGCCACGCCGCACAGCAGGATGAGCGCGAGCCCCAGGTTGGTGGGCAGCACGAAGGCGAGCGACTTGATGAGGTTGTCGTAGACGCGCCGCCCCTCCTCCACCGCCGCCGCGATGGAGGCGAAGTTGTCATCCGTCAGGACGACGTCCGCCGCCTCCTTGGACACCGCCGTGCCGGTGATTCCCATCGCCACGCCGATGTTCGCCTGCTTGAGCGCGGGCGCGTCATTCACCCCGTCGCCCGTCATCGCCACCACGTGCCCTCGGCCCTGGAGCGCGCGCACCAGGCGCAGCTTGTGCTCCGGCGCCACGCGCGCGAAGACGTTCGTGCTCTCGGCCACGTGCGCCAGCTGCGCGTCGTCCAGCGCCCCCAGCTTCGCGCCCGCGACGCCCGGCATCCCCGCCTCTTGAAGACCCAGCTTCGCGCCGATGGCCTCCGCCGTCGCCAGGTGGTCGCCCGTGATCATCTTCACGACGATGCCCGCCTCGTGACAGGCACGCACCGCCTCGATGGCCTCCTCGCGCGGAGGGTCCATCATCCCCTGCAGGCCCAGCAGCTCCAGCCCGCCCTCGACGTCCTCGAGCGCCAGGGCGTCCTTCGCCTCGGGCACCTGCCGCGACGCCACCGCGAGCACGCGCATGCCCCGCCGCGCCAGCCGCTCCACTTCCTCCAGCACCGCCTCACGTGACGCCGCGCCGTCCAGTTCGCAGCGCGCCAGGACGACCTCGGGCGCGCCCTTGAGGAGCACCACGCGGCCCGCGCGGCCGTCGTCGTGCAGCGTGGCCATGAACTGGTTCTCCGACTCGAACGGGATGGCGTCCACGCGGGTGAAGCGCGAGCGGGACTCCTCCACGCGCAGGCCCGCCTTCTCCGCCGCCACCACCAGCGCGCCCTCCGTCGGGTCGCCCGTCATCCGCCAGTCGCCGTCACCGCCCTCCAGCGCCGCGTCGTTGCACAGCGCGCCCGCGAGCAGCAGCTCCTTCGCGTCGTCGGGCAGGAGCGACTCGCTGAGCGCCGGCCCGTCGCGGCGCAGCTCGCCCCGGGGGGCGTACCCCACGCCGGTGATGGTGTAGCGCCCCGTCGGGGTCCACAGGGCCTGCACCGTCATCTCGTTGCGCGTGAGCGTGCCCGTCTTGTCCGAGCAGATGACGGTGGTGCTGCCCAGCGTCTCCACCGCGGGCAGCTTGCGGATGACCGCGCGCCGGGCCGCCATGCGCTGCACGCCGATGGCCAGGGCGATGGTGACGATGGCGGGCAGTCCCTCCGGAATCGCCGCCACCGCCAGGGTGATGGCCACCACCACCGCCTCGCTCAGGTCATACCCGCGCCACAGCCCCACCCCGAGCAGCAGCACCGACACGACGAGGATGGCCACGGTGATGACCTTGGCGATGCTCGCGAGCGCCTTCGTCAGCGGCGTCTGCAAGTCGGTGGCTTCGCTCAACATCTCCGAGATGCGCCCCAGCTGCGTGGCGCCTCCCGTCGCGACGACCACCGCCTGCCCCACCCCCGACGTCACCAGCGTGCCTCCGAAGACGACGCTCGTCCTGTCCCCCAGCTCCGCGTCCTCCTCCACCACCGAGGGCTGCTTCGCCGCCGGCACGGACTCGCCCGTGAGCGCGGCCTCCTCCACCTGGAGGTTCCTGGAGCCCACCAGCCGCATGTCCGCGGGCACCTTGTCCCCGGCGGCAATCTCCACCACGTCCCCGGGCACCAGCTCCGCGGCGGGCACCGCGCGCTTGTGGCCCGCGCGCACCACCGTCGCGTTCTGCGGCACCATCCGGCTGAGCGCCTCGATGGCCTTGCCCGCACGGAACTCCTGCACGAAGCCGATGAGCGTGTTGAGCACCACCACGGCGGCCACCACCAGCCCGTCCGTCACCTTGCCCATCACCACCGCCAACACCGCCGACACGATGAGCACCCAGATGAACGGACTGTTCACCTGTCGCCACAGCAGCTTCAGCGGCCCCTCACCCTTCTGTCGCTCCAGGACGTTGGGCCCGTGACGGGAGAGCCGCTCCCGCGCCTGCTCGTCCGTCAGCCCTGACGGTCCACTCTCCAGTCGCTCGAAGGCCCGCTCGACCGGCAGGGCATGCCAGGGCACCGCTCCCGAAGCGGGCTCACGTGCGTCCTCGACGCCGGACGCGGCGGGTGGCGGCTCGCGCATTCGACTCCCCCAGTCAGCAACCAGCTCTCTTCCCTCAAGCTATGTCCGCCCCAGGCCCGCGCCCCACGCCCGCCCTCGCAGGAGGCAGGCGACGCGTCGCGGCCGTGACAAAGCCGTTGCCTGGCTCGCGATTTCCAAGTAATCAAGAATTAAAGGAATCACGAGCTTCTCGACTTCGTCCTGATGAACTCCAAAAAGTCCGGTGTGGTCCTGTTGGGGGTGGTGCTGGTGGCCTCGGTCGTCGCGCTGCTGACCCGAGGCCTGTCTGCCTCCTCGAATGAATCCGCCCCCGCCGCGAGCGCCGCGAGGCCGCCCACCTCCAGCGGCGTCATGGTGGGCATGCCCTCGGGGGTGCCGCCGTCCGCGGAGCCGACGCCCGCGGTGGAGCAGCTGCCGATGCCCGGGTGCTGGGATGGCCTGAGGGCGCTGGACAAGGAGACCTCGCTGGACGCGCTGCGCGCGGCGCTGGGGGTGGCGGTGGGGCACCGCGACAACCTGCTGGCGACCTACCTCCAGGAGCGCCTGACGGAGCTGGTGGGGCAGGACGCGGGGCGCGCGCTGCAGGTCATCGAGTGGGCGAAGCAGGCCAGCCCCCCGGAGCTGGGGCTCTACCTGGAGGCCGTGAAGGCGGCGCCGGCCGTGCACGACGCGAAGGTGTCGGCGGCGCTCCTGGGGATGGGCGAGGACAAGAGCCTGCCGACGCAGAACCGCTCGGCGGCGCTGGACGCCCTGGAGACGCAGCGGCGGCTGTCGCCCGGGGACCTGGCGCGGCTCAAGGCGGTGGCCCTGGACGAGACGGCGGACTCCACCGCGTGGGTGGCCACGCGCACGATGGGCCGGGTGATGAAGGAGGACTTCGAGCGCACGGGCACCCATGCGCCGTACTGGAAGGAGCTGCTCTCCATCGCCGGCACCTCGGACGACATGGCGGTGCGGCTGCTCGCGCTGGAGATGCCGTCGTACTCCGACCCGCTCATCGGCCCGGAGTCCTTCGACGAGCTGGAGCACATCCTCACCACGGACCGCGAGCGCGACGTGCGGGAGATGGCCGCCTTCCGGCTGGGCGTCACGCGCGAGCCCGAGCAGGCGCTGAAAATCTACGAGGCGGCGTTCGACAAGGAGCACGACGTCTGCGTGCGCTGGGCCATCTTCCGCTTCGCCGTGCGCGCCGCGGGAGAGGGAGCGCTGCCGATGCTGGCGAGGCTCGCCGCGAAGGACCCGCGCTTCCAGCGCGACTACACCGAGTTCCAGCAGCTGTACGCCTCCGGCACCGTGGACTTCGCCCGCATCTGGCTGGGCAAGGGCGAGCACCACGCGTGCCTCGTCGAGGAAGGAGCGCCGCACTGATGCCTGCCCTCATGAACAAGCGATGGGGGCGTGGGCTCCTGGTGTCCTTCCTCCTGGGCGCGGCGGGGCCGGCGAGCGCGGCCGCGCCGCTCTTGACGCCCGAGACGTGCTCGGTGGAGACGATGCTCCGCGACGTGCGCGCGGCGATGAAGGACGGCTCGCCCGCGCTGAAGCACTACGTGAAGGCGCGGCTGCGGGAGGCGGCGCTGGCCATGCCCGCCGGGGAGCTGCAGGCCGCGCTGGAGCGCGAGCACCAGCCGGAGGTGCTGGAGGCCCTGGGCGCGGCGCTGGCCACGAAGGCGAGTCACGCGGAGTCGCCCGGACTGGTGCAGCCGCTGCTGGCCCGGGCCGCGGGAGACGCGGACCCGGCGGCGCGCGCGGCGGCGGTGCGGGCCCTCAGGGCCACGCCCTCCGTGGAGTTCATGGCGAAGAACGGCGGCGTGGTGACGTACGAGCAGCTGGTGCGCGACAGCTCCCCGGAGGTGCGCCAGGCGGTGGCCGACAACCTGCTGGCGGAGAGCGCACAGGTGTACTCGGGCCATGACCGCACGGTGTCGGAGACGACGGTGGCGGTGGCGTCGGCGGCCGAGGACCCCGCGGTGGCGGCGAGGCTCTTGGGCGAGGTGTCCATGGAGGCCGTGGGCCACGAGACGGTGGAGCGCGTCACCCGGCACCTGAAGGCCGAGTCCCCGGAGCTGCGCGCGGCGGCGGCGACGGCGCTGGGAGGCGCGCCGGGAGCGGAGTCAGCGGGGGCGCGGCGCGCGCTGGTGGAGGCCTTCCGCGGGGACACGAATCCGGCGGTGCGCAAGGCGGCGCTCGAGGGCATCGCCCGGCTGGGCCAGGCCTCCGCGCGGCCCCTGCTGGAGTCGCTGCGCGGCGTGGACCCGCGCATGGACCCTGAAATCGACGCGTGGCTGTCCGCGCTGAAGCTCAACCTCCAGGAGTGGCACCTGCTGCTGCGCGAGAAGCAGCGGCTGAGGAGGTGACCCCTGCATCACCGGGCAGTGCCGCAGCGAAACAACCAGAGGAGGCAGTTCCATGAAGGCATTGAAGTGGATGTTGGCCACGGTGGCCTTGGCCGTGACGGGGTGGTCCACGAGCGCGTCGTCGGCGACGGCCGTCGGTCCCATCTGTGACACGGCCGCGCGCGTGGGCTCCACGACGTACTACTCGTGCTCGGGCAGCAGCCACAACGCGCTCGACATGAGCAATGGCACGTGCAGCGTGTGGAACCACCGCGGGATGATCAACGTCAGCCGCTACTACGCCTACTACGGCGGCTGTGCGAACAACTGCAGCGGCGGCACCAGCTGCAACGGCGGCGCGGGCAACTACTACGTCGTCACCGGCGGCAGCGGCTGGGACTTCCGCCAGCTCCACCTGAACTCCAACGTGTCCTCCGGCTCCAAGACGTGCGACCGCTGCGCGCTGGGCCTGGTGGGCTCCACGGGCAACTCCACCGGCGCGCACGTGCACGCGGACAACCGCCAGTACGGCACCCGCAAGACGGCCTGGTACACCAGCGTCGGCACCACGTGCGGCTCCAGTGCGTATTGCAGCAATCGCGTGGGTACGCCCACGCTGTAGTCGCAGTCCCCAAACCCGCGCCCCGCTCCGGTTTCCCTATGGCCGAGGCGGGGCGTCCTTGTTTCACGCGTCGGAGCGCCGCGGGGCCTCGGCGGCGGCCCGGCGCAGGATTTCCCCCGTCGCCGCGTCCGCGGGGAAGAAGGACTCAATCGCCAGCTCCGCCAGGGTGACGTCCACCGGCGTGCCGAACACCGTCGTCGTGCCGATGAAGGCCAGCACGCCCCGGGGCGTCATGATGCGAAGCGGCACCACCACGCCCGCGTAGTCCGGCTCGGCCGCGTGGCTCGGCACCGGCCCCATCCCTCGCAGCTCGTCGAGCAGCGCCGCCAGCGTCGCGTCCGCGGTGGCCGACACCTGCCGCTGCAGCCTGGCCAGCACGTGCGCGCGCCACTGCTCCAGGTTGAGGATGCGCCGGCCCAGGCCGTCCGGGTGCAGGCTCAGGCGGAGCACGTTGATGGGCGGCTGGAGCAGCTCGCCGGGGATGCCCTCCAGGAGCACACCCACCGCGCGGTTGGCCGTGACGAGGTGCCAGTGCCGGTCCACCGCGAGCGCCGGGTACGGCTCGTGTCCGGAGAGCACCAGCTCCACCGCCTCGCGCGCCGCCGTCATGCGCGGCCCGTCCAGCTCGTTCTCCGAGTAGACGGGCGCGAAGCCCGCCGCCACGAGCAGCGTGTTGCGCTCGCGCAGCGGCACGTCCAGCTCCTCGGCCAGGTGCAGCAGCATGTCCCGGCTCGGCGTGGAGCGCCCCGTCTCCAGGAAGCTCACGTGGCGGGCGGACACCTCCGCGCGGCACGCCAGGTCCAACTGACTCAGGCTGCGGCGCTGACGCCACTCGCGCAGCAACTCTCCCACCGGACGGCTCGGCATCATCATGCCCCTGACCCTAGGAACAACGGGGAAGCCTGCCCATTACCTCCCGCGTAATCGACCCGCGCACCGCCCACGCGCAATGTGTGTCCCCAGACGGCGGCGGGATTTCCCCGGCGCCGCATTCCAAGGACACAGCCATGAGCGCCATTCCCGCGTCGCGTACCTTCCTGGGCCACATCCTGCTCGCCGACGGCCTCATCAGCGGCGCCACCGGGGCCCTGATGTTCTTCGCCGCCCAGCCCCTGAGCGAGCTGCTCGGCCTGCCCGTCACACTGCTGCGCTCGGCGGGCTTCAGCCTGCTGCCCTTCGCCGCGCTGCTCGTGTTCCTGGCCAACCGGCCCCTCGTCCCCCGGGGGCTCGTCTGGGCCATCATCGGCGCCAACGTGCTGTGGACGGTGGACAGCCTGGCGCTGCTCGCCACGGGCTGGGTGCAGCCCACCGTCTGGGGCGTGGCCTTCACCGTGGTGCAGGCCGTGGCCGTGGCCGCCTTCAGCTGCCTGGAGCTGATGGCCCTCAAGCAGGCCCGCATGGTGCCCGCCTGAGCGTGCGTCGAGCGCGGCGCGAGGCGCGCCTCAGAGCGCCTTGCGCACCGCCTCCAGCGCGGCGTCGTAGTCCGGCTCGTGCATCATCTCCGGGACGATTTCGCGGAACACCACCCGGCCCTCGCGGTCCACCACGAAGGTGCTGCGCGCCAGGAGGCCCAGCTCCTTCATGTACAGCCCGTACTTCCGCGCGAAGTCCCGGTCCTTGTAGTCCGAGAGCACCGCCACGTTCTGGATGCCCTCGGCCGCGCTGAAGCGGTTGAGGGCGAAGGGCAAATCCAGGCTCAGGTACCAGACCTTCACGTCCGGCCCCAGCTGCGTCGCCTGCTGGTTGAACATGCGCAGCTGGATGGCGCAGACCTTGGTGTCCACGCTCGGCGCCACGCTCAACACCACCACCTGCCCCTTGAGCTCCGACAGGCGGTGGGACTCGTAGAAGCCCTTGTACACGGTGAAGTCGGGCGCGAGGTCGCCCACCTGCACCTGCCCGTCGCCCTCCAGCGTCACCGGCTTGCCGCGGTAGGTGACCTGGTCCTTGAACTCGGCCATCACTGCACTCCTCTCACGTCACGCGGCCAGCAGTGCCGCACCAATGAGGCCGCTGTCGTCGCCGAGCTCCGCGTCGGCGATGAGCAACCCCTCGCGGGACGTCTGGGACGCCCACGCCCTCACACCGTCCAACACCCGGCGCCGCATCCCAGGGCAGTGGTTCAACACCCCACCCCCGAGAATGAGCCTGGCCGGGTTCAACACCGTCACCTGGTTGGCCACCGCCAGCGCCAGGAAACGCGCGGCCCGCTCATACACCTCCCGAGCGGCCTCGTCGCCTGCTTCCGCCGCCTCTTCCAGCGACACCGGGGTCAGCCGGGAGGCGTCGTTCTCCACGAGCTTCGCGAGCAGCGGAGCGCGGCCCGCGACGAGCAGCTCCTTCGACTGGGCGATGAGGTTGTGGCCGCCGGCGTACGCCTCCAGGCAGCCCTGCTCGCCGCAGCCGCAGCGCCGCCCGTCGGGGACGACCTTGATGTGGCCCAGCTCGGCCGCCACCCCGCCCGCGCCCTCCAGGAGGCGCCCGCCGGCGATGATGGCGCTGCCCACGCCCGAGCCGACGAACACCACCAGCAGGTCCTGCGCGCCACGGCCCGCGCCCGCGTGCAGCTCACCCCACGCGGCGGCGGACAGGTCGTTCACCACCTTCACCGGCTGCTTCAGCCGGTCCGTGAGCATCTTGCCCAGGGGCACGTTGCGCCAGCCCAGGTTGGGGGCCACCGACAGCACCCCGGAGTCCTTGTGGATCTGCGCGGCCGCGCCCACGCCGCAGGCGTCCACCGGCACACCCGCGGACCGCACCGCTTCGGAGGCGGCCTGGGCGATGGTCTCCACCACCCCGGACGGGCTGCGCTCGGCGAGCGCCACCTTGGTCGACGCGAGCAGCTTCCCCGCCTCGTCCACCACGGCGGCTCGAGCGAACGTCCCCCCCAGGTCGATTCCCAGCGTCGGCATGGCGGTGTTCCCCTCTAGCCTTTCACGCGCTGGACCAGTTCGGTCACCAGCGCCTCGACTTCCTGCTGCCGCGCGTCGTCCTTGAACCGGCCCTCCGGCGTGAAGGCCTCCGCGGCCCGCGCCAGGTGCACCTGCGTGGGCAGCACCAGCGCGCCCACCGACGACATCACCTGCCGCAGGTGCGGCTGCATGCGCGCGGTGCCGAAGTTGCCGGGGCTTGCGCCCATGATGGCCGTCCACTTGCCCTGGAACAGCCGGCCGGGCGCACGCGACGCCCAGTCGATGGCGTTCTTCAGGCCGCCTGGAATCGACGAGTTGTACTCGGGGCTCGAGAGCAGGATGCCCTGGGCCTTCGCCACCCGCTCACGCAGGGCGACGACGCTCGGGGGCAGGCCCTGGGCCTCCACGTCGCCGTCGTAGAACGGCACGCCCAGCGTCTTGAGGTCCACCACGTCCACGTCGGCGCCGAGCGCGCGGGCCTTCTCGACGGCCAGCGCCAGGAGCTTCTGGTTGAAGCCGCCGGTGCGCAGGCTGCCCGCGATGGCCAGGATTCGAGGCGCGCTCACCCTCCCACCTCACGCTGCACCTGGGCCACGGTGCCCTCGATGAGGGCCTGGATCTCCTTGAGGCGCTCGGGCGTGTTGGCCTCGAAGCGCAGCACCAGGATGGGCTGGGTGTTGGAGGCGCGGATGAGGCCCCAGCCGTCGGGGAACGTCACGCGCACGCCGTCCACGTCGATGATGTCGTGGCCCGCCGCGCGCAGCGTCTCCGTGGCGCGCTTGACCATCTCGAACTTCTTCTCCTCCTTCGTGTCGAAGCGCAGCTCGGGGCTGGCGTAGGTCTTCGGCACGTCCGCGAGCAGCTCCGACATCTTCTGCTTCTCGTGGGTGAGGATTTCGAGCAGGCGCGCGGACGAGTACACCGCGTCGTCGAAGCCGAAGTAGCGGTTCTTGAAGAAGATGTGGCCGCTCATCTCGCCGGCCAGCTCCGCGTGCTCCTCCTTCATCTTCGCCTTGATGAGCGAGTGGCCCGCCTTCCACATCACGGGCTTGCCGCCGCGCTTGGCGATGTCGTCGTACAGCGTGTAGCTGCACTTGACCTCGCCGACGATGGCCGCGCCCGGGCTGTCCTTGAGGACGTAGCGGCTGAAGAGGACCATGAGCTGGTCGCCCCAGAGGATGTTGCCCTGGTCGTCGATGACGCCGATGCGGTCGCTGTCACCATCGTAAGCGATGCCCACCTCGGCCTTCTCGCGCTTCACCGCGGCGATGAGGTCCTGGAGGTTCTCCACCACGGTGGGGTCCGGGTGGTGGTTGGGGAACGTCGCGTCCATCTCGCAGAACAGGGGCACCACGTCGAAGCCCATGGACTCGAACAGGGGGACGGCGATGGCGCCGCCGGTGCCGTTGCCCGCGTCGATGACGATCTTCATCCCCTTGCGGCCCACCTTCACCGTCTGGCGGACGAAGTGGTTGTAGGGGGTGATGATGTCGTACGGCGTCACGGTGCCGGGCGTATTCGAGACCTCGAAGTCCCGCGCCTCGATGAGGCGGCGCAGGGCCTGGATTTCGTGGCTGTGGAAGGTCGTCTTGCCCGCGCCAATCTTGAAGCCGTTGTACTCGGGCGGGTTGTGGCTGCCGGTAATCATGGCCAGGCCATCCACCGGCAGGGTGTTGGCGGCGAAGTAGGTCAGCGGCGTGGGCACCACGCCCACGTCGAAGACGTTGAGGCCCGTGGACGTCAGGCCGGCACAGAGCGAGTCTCGGAAGCGGGTGGAGGACTCGCGGCAGTCGCGGCCCACGGCGATGAAGCGGCCGCCGTTGCGGCGGATGATGGTGCCCAGGCCCTTGCCCAGCAGCTCCACCACTTCGGCCGTGAGGTCCTTGTCCACCAGACCCCGGATGTCGTACTCGCGGAAGATATGCGCGTTCATGAAGGTGTCCCCGCCCTCCTCCTGGAACCGGAGGGCATGACAGAGGGCGGCGGACTCTACACGAGCGCAACGGTTCCCGGCACCCGACAGGGGGCCTGCGCGGGCTGCTGAACGATGCTCCCTCGGCGCCCCTGTGAATCCCTGGGGTGCCAATCAACCCCCACACCCGCCCGGCTGTGGGGCGACCGGGGCTCCGGGCTCCCTCTGTCGAGGGAGGCGAGCGCTCCAGTCGGACCGGCCTCCTGCGGCGAACGCCCTCCAGGCGAGCCCTCATGGGTCGGAGAAGTTCGGGTGGGCCCCGCCTCGACGGCGCGGCGTCCGAGCGCGTGCCAGCGGCCTCTCCCAGGCCACGAGCGCTGCCTCGGTGAGGCCCGAGTGCGTGCTCGCCGTATCGCCAGGGTCACGAGCACGGCCTCGGTAGAGGCCGGACCTGAGTCCACGGCGCTCACGCTCCGCTGGGGGCACCCCCTCCGGAACACGCGTGCCTTCGGTACGCGGTGACCTCCGCACCCTCGCTCCGCTGGGGGCACCCCTCCGGAACACGCGTGCCTTCGGTACGCGGTGACCTCCGCACCCTCGCTCCGCTGGAAGCGCCCCTTCGGAATGCGCGCGCCTTCAGTGCGCGGTGACCTCCACGCCGGCGCTCTCGATGGAGAGCGGCACCTCAGGGCGCGGCTGCCCGCGCAGGACCTGGTAGTGGCGCAGCCAGGAGGCGTTGAGCGGATCCAACGCCAGCGCCTCCGCGTAGCGCTCGAGAGCCGCGTCGTGCTGCCCCCGAACCTCCAGCGCGTGGCCCTGCGTGAAGAGCGCCCGGGCCCGCGACTCCGCCAGCGGACGCGCCGCGAGGAAGGCACCGCGCATCACCTCCGCCTGCTCATCCGCCAGCCCCGCGTCGAGGCAGCGGGCGACCCCCGCGAGGTTCCCCCGCGTGGCGTCGTAGCCGGCGCGTGACACCGCGTCGCCCAGCATGCGGCCCGCAGCCTCCACCCGGCGCAGCAGCGCCTCCAGCGCCTGACGCTGCCCCAGGGGCAGGGTGCGCTGACGGAAGAGGTTCAGCCTGCGCAGCGCCGAGGTCGCGCGACGGCGCACCGCCTCGAAGTCCTCGTGCGGCAGAGCGCCGAGCAGCGCGTACGGGTCCTTCTCCACCACCGCCGCGCGCGACAGCACCCGGGCCAGCTCCGCGTCCGGCACCGGCTCCGCCTCCAGCGCGCGCGGCCCCGAGCCCAGCCCCAGCGCGTGCGCCAGGAGCTCCCGCGCCGCCTCGCCCGCGAACTGCACGTGCAGCCCCGACTCACCATTCCACGCCCGCGCCTCCTCGCGCGTGACATGGCGGACCACGTCGCAGTCGCACGCTACCTTGCGGCCCTTGAACGTCAGCTCCACCGGGAGCTGCGAGGCGAGCGGAGGCAGCACCCCCGCCCACGTGGCGAAGAAGCCGTCCACCGTCACGTCCCCCAGGCGCACCGGCACCAGCTCCGCGTCCGTGGCCAGCCCCAGCCGCACGAGCAGCCCCCGGGGCGACTCCATCTTCGGCGGCGTCAGCTCGGCCGTCGGAACCTGCTCGTAGGCGACCTCGCGCAGCGCGCGGTGCAGCGGCGTGGCGTCGTCCTCCGGGAGGATGTGGCCGAAGATGGAGATGCTCCCGCGCGACGTGCGCGTGCGCTGCGGGGGCGCGGGCCGCACCCGGCCGATGCCCTGGCTGTCGAGCAGCGCCTCGCGGAAGGAGACGGCGTCCGGGAACCGCTCCCCGGGGCTCTGGGACAGCGCGCGCAGCAGCACGTCCGAGAGCGCGCGCGGCACGCGAGGGTTGAGCTCGTGCGGCGCCGCGGGCGACAGCGCCCCCACGCGCCCGAAGCCGAAGGGCAGCCGGCCCGTGGCCAGCAGGTAGCCCACCACGCCCAGCGCGTAGATGTCCGTGCGCCCGTCCACCGAGTCCTGCGCCCACTGCTCCGGCGCGAGGAACGCGGGCGAGCCCACCACCATGCCGCACGCGCGCTCCTCGCGGGACAGGCTGGCGGTGAGCACCTCGCGAGAGCCGAAGCCCAGCACCTTCACCCGCCGCTCGCCCCGCGAATCCCACGTCAGCACCAGGCTGTCCGCGCTCAGTCCCCCGTGCACGCGGCCCTGCGCGTGGGCGACCTCCAGCGCGCACAGCGCCTGGGCCAGCACCAGCACCACCTCCGCCGGAGCCAGCGGCATGGGCAGCTTCGAGAAGGGCTCACCCTCCGCGTGCTCCATCAGCAGGCACGGCAGCCCCGCGGGGCCGATGCGCGCGTCCAGCACCCGCGCGACATGGCGGTGCTTGAGCGAGCGCAGCGCGCGGCCCTCCATGAGGAAGCGCGAGCGCACCACCGGCTGGGCCGCCAGGTGCGGGTGCATCACCTTCACCGCGAAGCGGTGCCCCGTGGGCGTGTGCTCCGCCAGGTACACCGTGCCCAACGCCCCCGAGCCCAACGCCGCGCCCAGCACCAGCGGGCCATGCCGCTGCCCCTCCAGGGACGGCGCCCGAGGACACACCGACCCCACCGGATGCTCCACCGCGCAGTGATTGCAAGCCATGTTCGAGCTCCGCCCCGTCCGCCCCGGGATGGGGCGGGCGGCGACGGCCCTGCAACCGGCGTGCACCCCCGACTTCGTCAGCGACTGGACACGACAACCTCCCGCCGGGACGAGAAAGCGGAGAACCCCGTTACCCACGGAGCGGAAGTTCTTTCAGCCCCGGGGTCGGAAGTTTCTCCAGCGCACACTGGGCGCCTGCACCTACAGGTACTTCTGCAGCTTGCGGGCCTTGAGGGCCTCGACCACCTTGCGCACGTCCTGGCTCTTCTCGCGGGGCACCACCAGCACCGCGTCGCCGGAGTCCACCACCACCACGTCGGTGAGGCCCACGACGGACAGCGGGCGCTTGTCGGCGAGCACGATGCAGCCCTTGCAGTCCACCACGACGGCCAGGTCGCCGGAGATGACGTTGCCGTGCGCGTCCGCGGGGCGCACCTCGGGGATGGCCGCGAAGGAGCCGACGTCCGACCAGCCGAAGTCACCCGGCAGCACCGCGATGTTGGAGGCCTTCTCCATCACGCCGTAGTCGATGGAGATGGACGGCAGCTTGGGGAACACCTTCTTGAGCACCGCGCCGAAGGTGCGCTTGCCGGCGGCCTCGCGCAGGGCCTTCAGGCCCTTCTTCATCTCCGGCATGTGCTGCTCGAAGGCGGCCAGGATGACGTCCGCGCGGAAGACGAAGATGCCGCCGTTCCACAGGTACTCACCGGAGGACACGTACGCCTGTGCCGTCTGGGGGTCGGGCTTCTCCTTGAACGCCTTCACCGCGCGGCCGCCGCCCTCCAGCGCGTCACCGACCTGGATGTAGCCGTAGCCCGTCTCCGGGCGGTGGGGCTGGATGCCCAGGGTAACGATGTGGCCCCCCTCGGCGATGCGCGCGGCCTGCTCCAGCACGCGCTTGAAGCCCGGCACGTCGGCCACGTGGTGGTCGGAGGGCAGCACCACCATGACGCCCTTCGGGTCGCGGGCGGCCACCTGCACCGCGGCGAGCGCGATGGCGGGCGCGGTGTTGCGGGCCACGGGCTCCACCAGGAGGTTGGGCTTGGGAAGGCCCTTCACCAGCTTCTCGGCGGCCTTCGCGTGCAGCGGGCCGCACACGATGAAGGTGTTCTTCACCGTGGCCAGGCCCTTGAGGCGCTGGGCGGTGTCGGTGATGAGCGGCAGCTTCGAGGCGAGCGGCAGGAACTGCTTGGGGCGCGCCTGCCGGGACAGCGGCCAGAAACGCGTGCCGGAGCCACCGGCCATGATGACGGGGTAGAGGGCCATGCGGGGTACGACTCCTGCGAGTGCCGGCTCGGAGCCAGCGAGAAGCGCCAGGGTCTTCCCCCCGGCGTGACTGGCGGCGCACCATACCGTTTCGGCCTTTCCGGGAAAGAGGGCAGCCGTGACGAAGCCAGCCCCTCCAGAGCCGTTGCGACTCCCACCTTCCCGCCCACCCCGCCCGGCCGGACGCCCTCCGGACGGCGAAGCGGCCGGAAGTGGCGGGAGTTTTGACCCGCCCCCGAAAAGCCAGTCTCATGCCGCGCTGTTGGACTTCCTCAAGGCCAGATCCACCGGGCTGACGCTCCTCCTCACCATCGCGCTGACGTTGGGGCTTTCGCTCGCCCCGATTCCGGAGGCGTGGCGCCCCCTGCCCTCCCTCCAGCGCGGTCCCTTGCAGGAGAAGCTGGTCGCGCTGACCGTCCCGGCGAGGTTCCTGGGGGGCCAGCCCGTGCCCGCGCCGGAGACGGAGGTGGCCGCCGGCCAGCCGACGAAGCCCACCGCGCCCCCCGAGGACGAGGCGGGCGAGGACGCGGGCACCGACGTCGCCGCGCTCCCCCCGGACCAGCCCGTGGTGCCCACCGTGCCGGGCATCGGCCTGGAGGAGCTGAGCGCGCCTTCCCTGGCCCGCGCCGTGGAGCTGGAGGCGCTGCGCGAGAAGATGAGCGCCCAGCACGTGGACATCGAGCTCAACTGCCGCAAGGCGCGCTCGGATGGCACGTGCGAGGAGGACGGGCTCGCCCCGTTCCACAAGGCGCTGGGCGAGCTGCGCGCGGACACCCGACGCACGCCCGTGCGCGTGGTGCACCTGGGCGACTCGCTGGTGGCGTCCGACTACATCACCGACGTGGTGCGCGACAGGCTCCAGGAGCGCTTCGGCTCGGGCGGCAAGGGCTTCCTCTTCATCACCCGCCCCGCGAGCGCGGGCCGGTGGACGCGCTCCGGACGGGGCTCGGACGGGTGGACCATCGAGCGGCTGGTGGACACCAAGTGGCCCCGAGACAGGGTGGGCTGGACGGGTGTGGCCTTCACCGCGGCGGGCGGCTCGCAGAACACGAAGTACGACGCGGAAGGAGCCAGGGTCGCGGAGCTGTTCTTCCTGGCCCAGCCCTCCAGCGGCTCCGTGCAGCTGTCGGTGGACGGCCGTCCGCTGCAGCGCATCCAGACGCGCGGCTTCTCCAAGACGAAGTCGGAGGCGGCCTTCGCCCGGGTGAACCTGCCCGAGGGCGCCAGGACGCTGACGCTCACCACGTCCGGCCGGGTGGAGCTGCACGGCGTGACGCTGGAGACGGGCACGCCGGGCGTCATCTACGACACGGTGGGCCTGCTGGGCGGCATGGCGGAGGTGTACCTGCGAGCCCAGCCCGCGGCCTTCCGTGCGCAGCTGCGCCAGCGCAAGCCGTCCATGGTGGTGCTGATGGTGGGCGGCAACGAGGCGTTCTTCTACTCGCGCGAGCGCACCACCTTGGAGGAGGTGCGCGCGCAGATGAAGGAGCTGGTCTCCCGCGTGCGCACCAACGTGCCGGACGCGGCGTGCCTGGTGATGTCCCCCATCGACGCGGGCGTGCGGACCATGGGCGGCGAGCCGGTGCCGCGCCGAGGGTCCAAGGAGGTCTCCGACATCTTCCGCGAGGAGGCGCGCCTGGGCGGCTGCGCGTTCTGGGACGCCTACAACGCCATGGGCGGCGAGGGCGCGGCGCTGCGGTGGCTGGAGGCGGGGCTGATGCTGGAGGACCTGGTGCACCCGCGCGCCAAGGGCTCCGACCTGTTGGGCCACCTCTTCGACCTGGCGCTCCAGCGCAGCTTCGCCAAGGCGCACACCGCGCTGGTGCCGGTGGCGGACACGCCGGGGCTGCAGGACGCGGACATCGCGCTGGCGCGGACCTTCGACAAGCTGCGCCGCCGCGAGTCCGGCGAGGCGCTGCGCGTGGGCATCGCCCAGTTGGGCGCGTCGCATACCGCGTCGCACTACTTCACGGACGCGGTGCGCGACGTGCTCTCCAAGCGCTTCGGCGACGCGGGCCGGGGCTTCATCGCCGCGGGCAAGTCCTCGCCTCGCCTGGACAAGGCGCGCGTGGCGCGCGAGCTGACGGGGGAGTGGAAGGTGGAGGACGCGCTGGACTCGACGCCGGGCGGCCTGTGGGGCCTGACGGGCATCCGCGCCGTGGGCGCGCCCGGCTCGAAGCTGCGCATCCAGTTCTGCAAGGGCTGCCCCGAGGAGAAGTCGCGCACGGGCCGGTTGGACCTGTACGCGCTGGACGTGCCGGACGTGGCGTCGCCGGACATCCGCGTGGACGGCGAGGACATCCCCCCGGACGCGCCTCCGCCCGAGCCGCTCACCGCGCCCACCGTGCGCATCCGCTCCTTCCCCGTCACCGGCACCTCGCACGAGGTGGAGGTCGCGGCGGCGCCCAACAGCCAGGTCACCGTGCTGGGCGCGGCGCTGGAGTACGACACGCCGGGCGTGGTGCTGGACGCGCTGGGGCTCCCCGGCTCCACGTCCTTCACCCTGCGGGACATGGACGCGGCGGCGGTGGACGCGCAGCTCGCGTCGCGGCGGCCGGACCTGCTCGTGTTCTGGTACGGCACCAACGAGGCGAACCTCGTCGGTCTGGACGCGCAAGGCCTGTCGGGCGACTACACGGCGCTCATCTCGCGGCTGCGCAAGGCCACGGGCAACGCGGAGTGCCTGGTGCTGGGCCCCACGGACCGGCTGGCCAAGGACGCGAGCGGACACTGGACGGAGGCGCCCTCGCTGGCGACGGTGCTGGGCACGCTGCCTCGCGTCGCGCGGGACGCGGGGTGCGCGTACTGGTCTGCTCGCGCGGCCATGGGCGGTGAGCGGGCCATGCTGCGCTGGCAGCGCTCGCGGCCGGTGTACGGGCACGCGGACGGTGTGCACCTGACGCCCGAGGGCTACGAGCGGCTGGCGGCGAGCTTCGCCCGGGACTTCCTGTCGGCCTACGAGGCGCGCAAGAAGGGCGAGCCCACCGCGCGCATGGAGGGGAACTGACGTGCTGTCGCACAGCCTCCAGTATCTCGTGTTCGTCATCGCGGTGTTCGCGCTCTACTGGGCGGTGCACCGTCACTACTGGCCGCGCATGCTGGTGCTGCTGGGCGCCAGCGTCTTCTTCTACACGGCCTTCACGCCCTTCCCGCTGCTCATCTTCCTGGCGGGCGTCACGGTGGACCACGTGCTCGTCAAGGGCATGGGCCGCGCGCAGTCGCCCGGCGTGCGCAAGCTGCTCGTCACGCTGTCGGTGGTGTCGAACCTGGGGCTGCTCGCGGGCTTCAAGTACCTGGAGCTGCTCCGTCAGACGGCGCTCTCGCTGATTCCCGCCTCGTGGGGCATCCACGTCCGCGAGACGCCGTTCGATTTGATTCTGCCGCTGGGCCTGTCGTTCTACGTCTTCCAGGCCATCAGCTACACGGTGGACGTGTACCGGGGGAAGGCCAGCTCCGAGCACTCGTTCCTCGAGCACCTGCTCTACATGCTGTTCTTCCCGCGCGTGGTGAGCGGCCCCATCATCCGCGCGTCGGAGCTGCTCGAGCGCTTCCGCGACGTGCCCACGCTGACGCCCGAGGACGGCGGCCGGGCGATGTTCCGGATTGCCGTGGGCCTGGTGAAGAAGCTGGTCATCGCGGACGTGCTGGGCAGCGGAATCGTGGACCCGGTGTTCGCCGCGCCGGAGAAGTACGCCTCCGCCGAGTGCATCGTCGCCGCGGTGGCCTACACCTTCGAGCTCTACTACGACTTCTCGGGCTACTCGGACATCGCGCTGGGTGTGGCGGCGCTGTTCGGCTTCAAGTTCCCGGAGAACTTCAACCGGCCGTACCTGGCGAAGAACGTGGGCGAGTTCTGGAACCGGTGGCACATGAGCCTGTCCACGTGGCTCCGGGACTACCTGTACCGCCCGCTGGGTGGCAACCGCGTGTCCAAGCCGCGCGTGCTCTTCAACCTGATGACGGTGATGGTGCTGGGCGGCCTGTGGCACGGGGCGGACTGGCGCTTCGCCGTCTGGGGCGCGGTGCACGGCGTGGCGCTGGGGCTGACGCGCTGCTGGGAGTGGTCGGTGGGCAAGCCGGAGAACCCGGGCGTCCCCCGCATCGCGGCGGGCATGCTGGCCACCTTCACGCTGGTGGTGCTCACGCGCGTGGTGTTCCGCGCGCACTCCATGACGGACGCGGGCGAATTCTACGCGCGGATGATGGCGGGCGTGCCGGGCATCGCCAACGTCAGCCCGCTGGTGTGGGGCATGCTGGCCGCGGCGGTGTTCTTCCACGCGGTGCCGATGAAGCTGTACACGGTGGCCTCGGAGGCGTTCGTCCGGATGCCGGTGCCCGTGCGCGCGATGGCGCTCGTGGTGCTCGGCCTGGGCATCCGCCACCTGGCGTCCGTGGAGGCGCGGCCGTACGTCTACCTGCAGTTCTAGCCGCGCGCGCCGAGGAACGACTCGAAGTCCGGCACCTGCGACAGCTGCGTGAGGAAGTCGCGGAGGATGCGCGCCGTGGCGCCCCAGATGACGTGGGACTCGTACGTGTAGAAGTACAGGTCCCGCTCCGCGCCGAAGACCTCCTTGCGCTCCACGCGCAGGATGGCCGGGTCCAGCAGGCGCGCCAGCGGCACCTCGAGGATGAAGGCGACCTCCTCCGGGCTCGGCGTGTAGCGGCCGTCCCCTGGAATCACGCCCACGAAGGGCCGCACGCGGTACTGCGAGATGGTGGGCACCTCGTCCAGCATGCCCAGCACGCGCACGCCGCGCCGGTCGATGCCCAGCTCCTCTTCCGTCTCGCGCAGCGCGGTGTGCAGCGGCGTCAGGTCCTCCGCGTCGCGGCCTCCGCCGGGGTAGCTGTACTGGTTGGCGTGGGTGCGCAGCGTGGCCGGGCGGCGGGTGAACACCATGTGGGGCACGCCGTCGCGCTCGAACAGCGGCACCAGCACGGAGGCCTCGCGCAGCACCAGCCCCGGCAGGTCCACGCCGCGCGCGGGGCGCGTGGACAACCGCGCCTCCACCGCCTGGAACAACGACTCCACGCTCACGACGCCACGCCTCCGCGACTCAGTCGGTGATCTGCTTCTCGAGCTGCTGCTTGCCCGGCTCGGGCGGCACGTCCACGTTCTCCACGCCCGACAGCGGCTTGAGCACGTTCATCTGGAGCAGCACCAGCAGCAGCACGCCCAGCGCCACGCGGTACACCACGAACACCAACGTGGTGCGCGAGCGCAGGTAGTTCAACAACCACGCGATGGCCGCCATGCCCGAGGCGAACGCCACCAGCGTGCCCACCCAGAGCGACACGGCGCTGGGCCGCTCGGTGGCCTCCAACAGGTGCTTGAGCTCGAAGATGCCCGCCAGCGTGGTGGCGGGGATGGACAAGAGGAACGAGTAGCGCGCGGCGTCCTCGCGCTTGAGGCCGAGCGACAGGCCGCCCGTCAGCGTGGTGCCCGAGCGCGACGAGCCCGGGATGAGCGCCAGCGCCTGCCACAGGCCGATGAGGATGCCGTCCTTCCACGTCATGTCCGCCAGCGTCCGCTTGTGGGAGGCGCGCTTCTCCACCACGAAGAGGATGATGGCCAGGATGATGAGGCTGCCGGAGATGACGTAGAGCGAGCGGAACTGCGTCTCGATGGCCTTCTTGAAAGCGAGGCCGCACAGGCCGATGGGCAGCGTGCCCACCAGGACGAACCACGCCAGGCGCGACTCCACGGTGCCGAAGGGCTCGCGCTTCGCCAGGCCCTTGAAGAAGGCGGTGACGAGGGAGACGATGTCCTTGCGGAAGTAGATGAGCACGGCGGCCACCGTGCCCAGTTGGATGACGGCCGAGTACGCGGCCCCCGGGTCCTTCCAGCCGAACAGCTCCGGCGCGATGCGCAGGTGGGCGGTGGAGCTGATGGGCAGGAACTCCGTGAGACCCTGGACCAGTCCCAGGACGATGGCTTCTATCAGGCTCATAGGCGCGGTCCCGGGATGTATGCCCGGACACCGCCGCCAGCAAGGGCGTTCCTGTGCGTGTGTGGCTCGCAGAGCATGCGGTGCTCCCGCCCCCACACCGGTCCAGGTAGGCTCCCCTCCCGAGACATGCCCCCTGCCCCACCCTGCCCCTGCTCCTCCGGCCTGCGCTACCGCGAGTGCTGCGCCCCCTTCCACAAGGGCGAGGCGGAAGCCCCCGACGCCGAGCGGCTGATGCGCAGCCGCTACAGCGCCTTCGCCCAGCGTGAGGCCGCCTACCTGTGGAAGACACTCCACCCCCAGCACCCGGACCGCGCCCGGCCCGAGGCCGACGTGGTGCGGGAGCTGCGCGTCTTCGCCCAGGGGCACCAGTTCCCCAAGCTGGTGGTGATGGACCGACAGGCGCCGGACGCCCAGGGCAACGCCCAGGTGCTCTTCTTCGCCAAGGTGTTCGAGAAGGGCAAGGAGCGCTCCTTCGTCGAGGCCTCGGACTTCCGCCATGACGGTGTCGGCTGGCGCTACCTGTCCGGGCACACGCTCATGCTCCGCGAGCTGACCGTGCCGCCCGAGTCCCTCACCCTCGCGACGTTCCCCCGGTAGGGGAGGTCTTCGATGCCCTCCGCGCCGAAGAAGAAGTCGCCCACGCTGGAGGAGGCCACGAAGCAGGGGGACTGGGCGGGTGTCCTGGAGCACCTGCTCACCCGCTGGCGCGCCGCGCCCCACACGGTGCTGGCCGAGCGCATCGTCGGCCTGGGCAACAAGCTCGCGAGGGACCTGCCCGCACCCAAGGACTGGGACGCGCTCGCCGGGAGGCGGGATTCCGCGACGCTCACGACGCTGCTCGCGGCGCTGCTCGACAAGGGCTCGGTGAAGGCGAGGCCCCGACTGGAGACGCTCGCGGATTGGCCCGAGGACCCGCGCATCGACCGCTGGGTCGCGAGCCAGTTCGCGGAGCCTCCCTTCACCAGCACTGGCGCGCGTCCCTTCTGGACGAGGCTTGCGCCCCTGGCGCGCCGCATCCGGGATGCTCGTGCCGCGAGCACGGTGCTGAAGGCGCGCAAGGGCTACGACGTGGAGGACGACGCCGAGGCCTTCTTCGCGAGCCACGTCGACCGGATTCGCGCCCAGCTCGACGCCGCGGCCCGCGAAGGTGAGCTCTCCGCCGCGGACCACCAGGCCATCATCCACGTCGACGCGGAGATGCGGGAGGCCGAGCCCGTCGCGCCTCGGAAGGCCTGGGCCGTGGGCGAACACTCCAATGCAGCCCACGGGGCCGTCCTCCCTGTCGACGCGGAGCCGCGGGGGGCGGAGCCCGTCGCGCCAAGGAAGGTCGGGGACGCGGAGGCGATGCTCGCGCGGGTGTTGGAGGAGCCAGGAGACAACGAGGCGCGCGCGGTGCTGGCGGATGTGCTGCTGGAGCAAGGCCATCCGCGCGGCGAGCTCATCGCCCTGCAGCTCGAGGCCACGCGTCGGTCGCTCACCACCGCCGAGCGCAAACGCGAGCGGGAGCTTCTCAAGAACGCGCGCCAGGAGCTGCTCGGTCCGCTCGACGAGGTGCTCAAGCCCGACTGCGTCTTCACGCGGGGCTTCCTGTCCCACGCCGCGCTGAAGCAGGGCAACTCGAGCGCCCTGCGGAGCGCCATCCAGAAGACGGCGGGTCATCCGCTCTGGGCCACCGTGGAGCACCTGGAAGGTCGCGGGGACTACGACGTCACCACGGACCCGGTGATGAAGTCGCTGCGCTCGCTCGTGAACAGCGACGTGAGGACCCAGGACCTGGCGAAGCGGCCCGGGCTCGAGTCCCTCGCGATGCGTGGCGCGCTGGACCAATGGGTGGAGCTGGCCCAGGACCCCAGCGCGTTCCCCTCGCTGCGCCACCTGGACATCTTCGCCTTCCACTGGTGGGCCGCTCGATTCCTGGAGTCACCACTCGTGTCCAGGCTGGAGCGCCTCCAGCTCCGCGTCTACGTCAGTGGCCCCTCCGCCGCGGATGCGCTGGCCCTCATCCCGCTCGTCCCGAGGCTGAAGGTCCCGGACCTCACGCTCCGGCTGGTACGCAACGACTCCAAGGACTGGAGCTGCGGCTTCCGCTTCGTGCGTGGACCCGATGGGAGGCACGAGGTCCACCTCTTCACCACCGCGATGAACGAGCCCCACGAGGAGCTCGTGCGCGATGACCTCCTGGCGGGGCTCGAGCGAATCGACCGGCTCGAACCCTTCAAGCGCTCGAAGCTCATCCTGGACCATCGGCTCCGCACGGCGGCGAGGCACGAGGTCTTGCGACGGGTCGGCGAGCTCGATGGCGTGCTCGCGGAGTGAGGGACGGGACACGGCTCGTCCCTCCGCCGCGAGGAGCCCGGTGCACGGTCCGGGCTCCTCGCCTCGACTCACCTGACTACCGAGGCACCGTCGAGCCCGTGGGCGACGTGGTGTCCGGCTTCTCCGGCGCGGGGTCCGAGGCCGCGTCGATGGCACTGGCCGTCTGCCAGGCCAGGCTCGCGAACGAGTTGGGGACCGTGGGCGCGGCGCCGCCCTCGTCCGTCGGGTCCGGCGGCGGCTTGTCGCCAATCTCGTCCTGCTGATTGATGCAGGGGTCGTACGTCGGCCCCTCCGTCGGATCCTTGTCCTCCTGGGGGTTGCCCTGCTGCGGGTCGGAGCTCGTGTCCACCGCCGAGCTGCCCACCGAGCCGCCCTTGCGCAGCTTCACCGGCGCGCTGAACACCGTCATCGGCAGGCCGAGCCGCTGGACGCGCGCGAAGAACGCATCGCTGGTCCCCCGGCTGCCCGCCACCGCGTACGCGAAGCGCCCCTGCTCGGGAGCGACGCCCAGCGCGAGGTACTGGCCCGTCCTGCGGCACAGTCCGACGACCACCTGCGTGGCGCCCTCGGGCAGCTCCGCGTTGGGAGGCAGGGCCTGGATGGTCGGCACCTTCGGCAGCAACGCCACCTCCGGGCACGAGGGGCTTGGCGTCGGCCGCGAGCCCAGCGTGCGGCATCCCGTCAAGGCACCCACGAACAGCACACACATCATCAGCTTCTTCGAGGTCTTCATCTCGTCGTTCCCCCTCCAGTCCATCCAGGCGGGCCCATCCCGCCGTCAATCGAAGACCAGGACGGAGCGCACCCAGCTGCGTGGGTCTCGCTTCATCCAGGCCATCCGCACGTCCCTCAGCGCGTTGGCCGCGCGCTCGCCGTGCTGAATCCGCTCCCTCACGGCATTGAAGAAAGGTCCTGCTTCCGCGTCCGGCACATCCACCGTCGCCGCGAGCACCGTGCTCGCGCCCGCGTCCAGGAAGGCCACCGGCAGGCTGAAGCGCTCGTACGTCCACGCGGCGCCATGCGCGGCCCGACATGCGCCGAGGATGACCAGCGGCTGGCCGCGCAGCTTCGCCCCGCGCACCTCGCCGGCGGTGAGCGCGTAGCGGCCGCTCGGCTCCGGCGACAGGACCAGCAACGAGGCCTCGGACACGTCCGGATTCATCAGCCCATGGGCGTGGACCTCGATCTGCGTCGCGTCCGTCATCGCCTCCAGCACGCGGGACGGCGTGGCCTGGCGTCCGAGCAGCATCGTGGCCTCGTCTCCGGGCAGCCCCGCCCAGCCTCCGAGCATCGGCAGGCCCAGCGCCTCGGGCGCCTGCACGTCGGCGACGACGAGGCGGCGAGGCGTCCGCGTACCGGACGCGACGGGCGACGCGCGCACCGAGTGGTACGCCCAGGCGAGGTCCTCCGGCAGCAGCCCCGCGCGACCATGGAGCGGCGGGCGCGCCACCACCTCCACCGCCGGACAGGCGCGCAGCAGGTCCGTCATCGCATCGGGGATGAGCCCCTGGAGCTCGTCGTGCAGCGGGGCCCTGCGGCTCGCGTCGTGGTGACCGACGAGCTGACCTTCCGGGCCTCGCACCAGCACGAAGGTGCGCTCGACGTCCGTGGTGACGGCCAGGACACAGCGCCCGGGGAGCTGTCCGCCCACCTCTTCACCGAAGAGGCGCCACGCCTGCTCGTACTCGCCCGCCTTGGCGGAGGAGAAGAGCAGCGACGTGTAGCTGTACGCGCGGGCCTTGCGGGCATCCACGCTGGTGACGGGCAGCTTCGCGGCCTCGGCGATGGACTGGCGCAGCAGGGCCTCGCCGCGCGGCCGGTCGCGCTCCACGACATAGCGGCCCTCGATGTGCGTCAGCAGCGCGGACTCGCCCGGCGTGAGGTTCCCCTTCTGGCGTCGCTCCGCCAGGCCCTGCACGAGGCGCGCGTCCAGCGCGGAGTCCGGCTGGAGCCGGGCCAGGTCCGCCAGCGTCTTCGCGCCCGACAACAGCAGGGGCGTCTTGCACGCGAGCGCCTCGCGCATGCGGGCCTGCGCGCTCTCCACGGAGAACGCTTCCAGCAAGGCGAGTGCATCGTTGGCGCGGACGAAGTGACGGATGGTGCAGTCGTCGGGACGCTGGGCCAGCGCTTCATCCAGGTAGCCGCGGGCCAGCGCCGCATCGCCCTGGTAGCGCGCGAGCTGTCCGAGCTGGAGCAGGAGCTGCGCCTCTCCCCAGCGCGGGTCCGCGCGGTACAGCGCGCGCGCGGCCAGCAGGTGACGCTGGGCCTCGGCCAACCGGTGGAGCTGACGATAGAGGTCGCCCAGGTCGGACTCGATGGGGATGCAGCGATAGCCCAGCGGGTGTTGCTGGCACCGCGCCGCCGCGCTCAGCAGGAGCTGCTCGGCCTGGAGCAGCTCGCCTCGGGAGATGGCCTGCAGTGCGCGCTCGTGCTCCAGGAGCAGCGTGAACCACGGGTCCTGGAGCTTCGCGACGAGCCGGGAGACCTCGTCCAGGTGGTCGGCCACCTTGCTCTCACGAACGAGCGCGCCCAGGAACAGGTCCTGCTCTCCGGCGCGACGCACGTCCTCGAGGAACGCGGCGAAGCCACCCTCGACCTGATGGGTGCGGTACAGCTCCAGATAGCGACGGGCCAGAGGCGCGCGGAGCTGGAAGTCCCGCGTCAGGGTCCACTGGAGGGCCGCGCGCAGGGCGGTGCCGCCCGAGTGCGCGTCCAGCGTCGCGGCCATCGGCTCCAGGGCGCGCACGCGCTCCACGGTGGGGGCCGCGCGCAGGGCCTCGTAGAAGTACATGCGGAAGATGCCGGGCTGTGCGCGGAGCACGTCATCGGGCACACGCGCGCCCTCCACGACGAGGGACTGGCCCCACGTCGACGTCTTTCGCCAGTCCTCGGTGCCTCGCAGCCGACCGCGCGCGGCCTGGGCGCGAGAGGTCGCCTCCTGGGCCCAGCCGGACTCGCCCAGCGCGGCCACCGCGTCGAATGACTGCGCGGCCAGCGCCCAGAGTTCCAGGTCCCGCAGCACCAGCGCGCGGTTCCACAGGGCCTGTGCATGCGTGGGCCGCGAGGCGAGCACCCCCTCCAGCAGCGCGAGCGCGGAGGCCGAGTCACCGCGGTCCAGCGCCATGATGGCCTGGTCGCTCGCGACGTCCGGCGAGGTGCCTGCCTTCGCGAGATAGGGCGCGGCCATCTCCGCGTTGCGGCGCACCAGATAGGCCGCCGCGAGACCGTGCATGTCACCCTCGGACTCCAGTCGCGCCAGCTCGCTCAGGGGCGCCGGAGCCGCGCGGCCCGCGTCCGCCGCCGAGCGCAACGGTCCATAGGGCCGATACACGTCCGCGCCCGGATAGCTGACCCGGGCCTCGAGCATGCGCACGGGGGCGCTGGTGAGGAACAGCTCGGGCGACACGGGAGCAACGCGGCGCGAGCGCAAGCCCGCCATGAGTGCCGCGCCTCCCACCACCACCACCAACGCCACGAGAACGGCCGACTTCGGCCTCGGAATCCAGGACCCGGACCCTGCATCCACCGGCGAACTCCCCGCGTATGTGCCCTGGCAGCCCATGCCCGCTCAACGACGGGTCGCCAGAATCTTCCCGTCACACGCTACGCCGCTTCGAACCACGGCGGTGCGGACGAATCACCGCACCCGTGTGGCCCTCCAACCACGCGCACGACTCCGTCCCAGGCGGGTCCTCCTGGCCCACACCTTGCTCCAAGCGCACGCCCGACACAGCAGCGCCCCCATCGCCCAGGAGTCCCATGTCCCGCCGCCGCTCCCTCCGCGCAGTGCTCGTCTTCCTCCTCGTCACCACCAGCGCGCTCGCGGCACCGCCCAAGACGCCCAAGCACCCCGGCTGCTTCCTCGTGATGGACCTGGACTCCGGCGAAGTCACACGCAACGGCGCGAAGCTGTGCGCGACGCCGCTCGTCCCGGCCTCCACCTTCAAGGTGCCCCACGCGCTCATCGCCCTGGAGACCGGCGTGGTGTCGAGCACGGACGAGGTGCGCAAGTGGGACGGCACCCAGCACGCCATCGCCATGTGGAACCAGGACCAGACGCTCGACACCGCGATGCGCCGCTCGGCGCTGTGGGTCTTCCAGGGCACCGCGAAGCAGATTGGCCGCGAGCGCCTGGAGCAATGGCTCATGCGCCTGGACTACGGCAACCGCAAGGCCTCCGGCGACATCACCCGCTTCTGGCTCGGCGGCCCGCTGCGCATCTCCCCCGACGCGCAGCTCGACTTCCTCGCGCGCATGTACCGGGGCCAGCTCCTCGTCAGCCCCCGCGTCCTCGAGGCCGTCCAGGCCACGCTGGTCCACGGCCCCGACACCGTCGCCAGCGTGCGTGACGGCCTCAACCTGGGAGGCCCCTGGAAGGACCACGCCACCCTCAGCGCGAAGACGGGCTGGCACCAGGACGCCAAGGACGGGGACGTGATGTGGCTGGTGGGGCACGTGTCCTCCCCCAAGGGACGCCACGTCTTCGTCAGCGCCGTGAAGCAGCCGCCCGGCAGCAAGTCCCCGTCGAAGAACCTCGCGCTCCCCGCCGCCATCGAGGCGCTCCAGGCACAAGGGCTGCTCTGACACGACGCCTGGAAAAGACGACGGGCCGCCCCCACATCCGGGAAGCGGCCCGCGTCGAGACCCGACCGTGACGGCCGGGTGTGTCAGCGACCTCAGACCGCCTTCAGGCGGCGGGAGCTGGTGCTGTTGGCGGCGTCGCGCAGGGCGTCCTTGCGGTCGGTGCGCTCCCAGGTGAACTCCTTCTCGGAGCGGCCGAAGTGACCGTACGCGGCGGTCTTCTGGTAGATGGGCCGCAGCAGGTCCAGGCCCTCGGTGATTTCGCGCGGACGCAGGCCGAACGTCTGGCGGATGGCCTTGGCGATGCGCTCCTCCGGGACGGTGGCGGTGCCGAACGTCTCCACCATCACGCTGACCGGCTCGGCCACGCCGATGGCGTAGGACACCTGCACCTCGCAACGACGCGCCAGGCCCGCGGCCACGACGTTCTTCGCGATGTAGCGGCCCATGTACGCCGCCGAGCGGTCCACCTTGGACGGGTCCTTGCCGCTGAACGCGCCGCCGCCGTGACGGCCCATGCCGCCGTAGGTGTCGACGATGATCTTCCGGCCCGTCAGGCCCGAGTCGCCCATGGGGCCACCCACCACGAACCGACCCGTGGGGTTGATGAAGAACTTCGTCTTGTTGTCGATGAGCTTCTTGGGGAGCGCCTTCGCGATGACGTCCTCGCGGATGGCCTCCTGGATGCGCTTGTTGGAGATCTCCTCCGAGTGCTGCGTGGACACCACCACCGCGTCGATGCGCACCGGGCGGCCCTCGCGGTACTCCACCGTCACCTGGCTCTTGCCGTCCGGGCGCAGCCAGTCGTGCTGCTTGCGGCGCACGTCGGCGAGCTTGCGCGTGAGCGCGTGCGCGTAGTGCAGCGGGGCGGGCATCAGCTCCGGCGTCTCGTCGCACGCGAAGCCGAACATCATGCCCTGGTCACCAGCGCCCTGGTCCTTCTTGTTGTCCACGCCGCGCGCGATGTCCTGGCTCTGGCCCTCGATGGCCACCATCACGCCGCAGGTGTTGCCGTCGTAGCCCATCGAGCTGTCGGTGTAGCCGATCTTGCAGATGGTGCTGCGCACGATGCGCGGGATGTCCACGTAGGTGTTCGTCGTCACCTCACCCGCGACGATGGCCAGGCCCGTCTTGACCAGCGTCTCCACCGCGACGCGGGCCTGGGGGTCCTTGGCGATGATGGCATCCAGGACACCGTCGGAGATCTGGTCGGCGATCTTGTCCGGGTGGCCCTCGGTGACGGATTCAGACGTGAAGAGGAAGTCGGTAGGCATGTCGGCTCTGTAGAGAGAAGGAGGCGCAGACGACGCGCGAAGGGCAGGACACTAAAGTGTGGTCCTGGGGGAGTCAAACAGCCATCAATGCCCGCACATTCGCGGGCGCCCCCTGGGCAAACGGGCATGGCCAGAAGCCCTCGGCCCGCATGGGGATGAATTTCGCGAGGCGCCCGACGTTCTCCTGGGCTAACAGAACGCCGAGCAATCCCGTTGGAGGACTCGCCCGACATGAACGCCCGCTTCCGTACCCTCTCCCTCCTGGTCGCCTTCGCCTTCGCACTGCCCGCGGCCGCCGCGGCGCCGAAGAAGGACGACCCGGTCGTCAAGCCCGTGAAGACGGTGGTGTCGTCCGTGCGCTACGAGCGGGACGCCGCCGCGCTCAAGCTCTTCGGCGGTGAGGAGCAGGGCAAGTACCTGCTCGGCGACGAGTGGTCCAAGGGGACCGACGAGCAGCGCAAGGAGTTCGTCAGCCTCTTCCACGGCCTGTTCGCGAAGATTGCCTTCCCGCGCGTGCGCGAGAACTTCAAGTCGCTGGAGGACATCGTCTACTCGCCCGCCGAGGTGAACGGCGGCGAGGCCACGGTGGACTCGGTCGTCTTCATCAAGCACCCGCTGAAGACGCAGGAGATGAAGCTGAAGTACCGCCTGGTGAAGGACGCGGCCGCGTGGAAGGTGGTCGACGTGACGGTGCTCGGCTCCTCCATGCTCCAGGACATCCGCGACACCCAGGTGCAGCCGCTGCTCAAGCAGGGCGGGTGGGACCTGCTGCTGGGCCGCATGCGCCAGGAGCTGGCGAAGAAGTAGCCGCCGCGCCCACTCCCGGCGACCAGGCCACCAGGCTCCTGGTCGCCGGAGGGGTTCCGAGGGGATGCCGGGCTGGCGTAGTCTGTCCCTCCCCCTCTGGCCTGGTTGATGACCGCCTCCCACTCCGTTGCACCTCCGAGCCGCTCCCAGCACGGCCCCTCCGAGCGGGAGGTGGACGCGTTCTGCATGCAGTACGCGCCCCGCGCGCCGGGCCACCCCGCCGTGCGCGACCTGTACCGGCTCTTGCGCGACGTCCCCGAGGAGGGCCTGGAGGCACGGCTCACCTGGGTGGAGCGGTGGATGGCGTGGCTGCGCGAGCGCCTCCCCGCGCACGCCCTGGTGGACGACACCGAGCCGCAGCAGCCCCCCGCGGACGCGAGGCTCGCGCTCATGGTGCGCGTGCTGGAGGGCGAGCCCGCCATGCGCGCGAGCCTCACCCTCCTGGTGTCCGGCGTGTGCGACGGCAGCCGGGGCCTGAAGCTCTTCGCCCAGGTGGGGCTGCCCGCGGGCCAGGGCTTCTTCGCGGAGGCGTCCGACCGGCTGGCCCGGGCGGTGCTGCCCGCGCCGCCCGAGCCCGGCAAGCTGTCGGAGCTGCTCCTGCGGCTGTTCCCCGTGCCCGAGGACGCGGTGTGGCTCGCCCACCTGTCGCCCGCCCTGCTCGCGAAGCTGTCCGCGCTGGTGGGCGAGCCGCGCCCCCCCATGCCCCAGCCGGGCGCCCGCGTGCGCGCGGACCTGATGGACGCGCTGTTGCTCCTGGCCCTGCAGACGGCGGCGCTGGGGACCACCGAGGACGTGAGGGACCGCACGCCGGAGACCTCGCTGCGCGCCTCGCCCTTCCTGCGGCTGCGGCTGGTGTGCGACGCGGTGCTGGCGCGCGACGCGGCCCAGGACACCCTGCGGGACCTGAGCACGTGCGTGGACGACTGCCGACGGGTGGTGGGCAGCGTGTCGCGGCACCTGGAGGAGGCGGGCGTCAGCGTGGACCTGGTGTACCGGCTGGAGCGCATCCGCCGGAGCCTGGAGCGCATGGAGGCCATCGCGCGGGTGCTGGGCGCGCCCCGGGGCGAGCCGCGCTGGCGTGAGGCGCTGGGCCTGCTGTCGGACCTGCTGCGGCGGGCGCACGCGGACCGCTCCGTGGTGGAGCTGGCGCGGCGCAACGTGCGGATGCTGGCGCGCAAGATCATCGAGCGCGCGGGCCACTCGGGAGAGCACTACATCACCACCACGCGCCCGGAGTTCCACGCCATGGTGCACTCGGCGGCGGGCGGCGGACTGGTGACGGCCGTCGCGGTGGCCAGCAAGTTCCTGCTCGCCACGCTGCCGCTGGCCCCGCTCTTCGCGTTCCTGGGCGTGGGCCTCAACTACGCGGTCGCGTTCCTGCTCATCCAGGCGCTGGGCTTCACGCTGGCCACCAAGCAGCCCTCCGTCACGGCGGCCACGCTGGCGGGCGCCATCGGCGAGGGCGCGCGGGGGGACCGGCTCTCCAGCCTGGTGGACATCATCCCGCGCATCACCCGCTCCCAGCTGGCCGCCTTCGCGGGAAACCTGGGCTGCGTGCTGCCCGCGGCCGTGGTGCTGGCCCTGCTGTGGCAGGTGGCCACGGGGCAGCCGTTCTTGAGCCCCGCCAAGGCCCAGGCCACGGTGGCCTCCATGCACCCGTGGAAGAGCGGCGCGCTGTTGTACGCGGCCCTCACCGGCGTGCTGCTGTGGCTGTCCAGCGTGGCGGGCGGGTGGCTGGAGAACTTCGTGGTGTACCGGCGGCTGCCGGAGGCGCTCGCGCACCACCGACTGACGCGCAGGCTGCTCGGGGAGCGGGGCGCGCACCGGCTCGCGGAGGGGCTGGCGCACGCGGCGTCGGGTCTGGGCGCCAACGTGACGCTGGGCTTCCTCCTGGCGCTGATGACGATATTGGGGCGCTTCGTGGGGCTGCCCCTGGACATCCGCCACGTCACCTTCGCGCTCGGCGGCCTGGCCATGGCGGGCGCGGCGCTGGGCCCGCACGGGGTGCTCCAGCCGGACTTCCTGTGGGCGCTCGTGGGCGTGGGGCTCATCGGCGTCATGAACTTCACGGTGTCGTTCAGCCTGGCGCTGGGGGTGGCCGTTCGCGCGCGCGACGTGCCCACCGCGGAGGCCCTGCCGTTCCTGCGGGCGGTCGGGGCCCGCTTCCTCTCGGCCCCCCGCTCCTTCTTCCTGCCCCCCGAGGAGCCCCCGGCGGCCCCCGCCCTGGAGCACGGCGGCTCCTGACGGGGCGTTTATTCCCAGGGTCCGAGCGGCCCTTCCTCGCGGCCCGGGAGCCGGCCGGGCAGGCCATGCCGCGCTTCCGGGGCCGGGCGTTTGCCGCTAGGGTCGCCGCGAATGAGCGGCGCTCCTCGAAACCCGAACTCCCATTCTCGCTTCGCCTACAGCTTCGCGAGGCTCCTGGTCCGCCGGCCCGGCACCGTCCTGGCCGTGCTGCTGACGCTGCTGGCCGTGTCCACCTGGGCCACGCTGCAGTTGCGCATCAACTCGAACCAGCTCGACCTCATCTCCCAGGACCTCCAGGAGGTGAAGGACGTCAAACAGGTCATCGACATGGTGGGCGGCAGCGGCTTCCTGATGCTGGCCCTGCGCTCGACGGACGAGGCCGCCATGAAGCGCACGGCGGACGACATCGCCGGCATGCTCCAGGCGGACAAGGAGCACGTGCGCACCGTCAGCTACAAGCTGCCGGTCGAGTTCATCCAGCAGAACATGGTCCTCTTCGTGAAGACGGAGGACCTGGTGGAGGGCAAGCGCCGCATCATGGCCTTCCTCGAGGACAAGCTGCGCCGCAGCAACCCCTTCTACATCGACATGGGCGCCACCAAGCCCGTGGAGCTGAACCTCCAGGACCTGGTCGACAAGTACTCGTCCGTCGGCAAGAAGAGCATCCGCGACGACTACAACATCTCCGCCGACAAGAAGATGGTGCTCATCCTCATCAAGCCGATGTGGGACACCACGGAGATTGGCAAGACGAAGGACTACCTCGACAAGCTCAACAAGGACCTGGCCGCGTACTCCACGCAGGCCGGCAAGGTGAAGCTCGTCGAGGACTACAAGCTGATGGGCGACGCGAACACCATCGCCTACGGCTACACCGGCTCGTACAAGACGACGGTGGATGACTCGTTCGCGATCGAGGAGTCGCTCGAGCCCGTCACCATCATCGCGCTGGTCACCATCTTCCTCATCACCATCGTCTTCTTCCGGAAGCTGGCGCCCACGTTCATCGTGGTGAGCGGCACGGTGATTGGCACCATCTACACGCTGGGCTTCACCTACGCGACGATTGGTGAGCTCAACATGATCACGTCCATCCTGGGCGGCATCCTGATGGGCTTCGGCATCGACTACGGCATCCACTTCACCTTCCGCACGCGGCTGGAGCTGGGCGCGGGCAAGCCGTACGACGAGGCCATCGTGGACGCCTTCGTCAACGCGGGCCGGCCGGCGGCGGTGGCCGCGGTGGTGACGGGTGGCTCGTTCTTCGTGCTGATGGTGAGTGAGTTCCGCGGCTTCTCCCAGTTCGGCTTCCTGGCCGGCTGCGGCACGCTCATCCTGGGCCTGACGCTGTTCGTGTGGAGCGCGTCGCTGCTGGCGCTGTTCGGCCGCATCAACCCGGCGTGGCCCAAGAAGCTCATCGGCGAGATGAAGCCGCCGCCGACCAACTCCTCCAGCGGCCAGGAGCTGCGCATCCCCCGCCCCGGGCTGGTGCTGGGCGTGAGCACCGCGCTCGTCGCGCTCATCTGCGCGGCGGCCGTGCCCTGGGCCGGCACGGGCGAGCCCCCCGAGGGCAACCTGGGCTTCTTCGAGCGCGTGAAGCACGGCGTGGGCTTCAACTACAACACCCGCGCGCTCATCCCGGACGGCATGTCGTCGGTGTTGCTGCAGGACGAGATCAACGCCCGCTTCAACATCTCCAGCGACCCCATGGCCATCTACACCAAGGACCTGGACGAGGCGGAGGGCATCTACCGCGAGCTGACCGACCACCCGGAGAAGTACCCGTCCATCGACCAGGTGGTGAGCGTCTTCACCTTCGTGCCGCCGGAAGCCACGGCCAAGGCCAACGAGAAGGTGCTGCAGGAGTGGAAGCAGGACATGGCGAACCTGGAGGCCCGCGGGTTCTCCATCGCCGCGCTGCCGCCGGAGATGCAGGAGAACGCCGCCTTCTTCATGAAGGTGCTCGACGCCAAGCCCTTCGACGTGCACGGCGTGCCGGCCAACTACAAGAGCCAGTTCCAGAACCTGCCCAGCGCGCAGCCGGAGAACCGCGGCTGGCTGACGTTCATCTACTCGAGCGTGGACCTGTTCGACGGCCAGAAGATGATGCAGTTCGCCGACGAGACGCGCGCCATCCCCGCCACCTACTACCCGGGCCGCTTCGACAAGGATGACTTCGACCCGAAGACGCAGACGGCGCAGAAGGAGTTCCGCGCCGCGGGCGCCACGCAGCTGTACGCGAAGCTGGCGCGCATCGTCCTCTGGGACGGCAAGGTCACGGTGGTGCTCACCGCGCTGTGGATTCTCGCGATGCACTTCCTGGACTTCCGCAACGCGAAGCTGGCGCTGGCGTCCGTGATTCCGCTGGGGGTGGGCGTGGCGATGATGCTGGGCATCATGTCGCTCGTCGGCCTGCGGCTGAACTTCATGAACATCATCATCCTGCCCATCCTCCTGGGCTTCGGGGTGAGCCACGGCCTGTACCTGCTGCACCGCTTCCTGGAGGGCACCTCCCCGCTCGTGGCGCTCAGGAGCGTGGGCGCGGCGGTGGCGTCCTCCACGCTGACGGCCGTGGCGGGCTTCGCGGCGCTCTTGGCCGCGGCGCACAACGGCCTGCGCTCCATGGGCATGGTGGCCTGCATCGGCCTCATCACCACGCTGGTGGTGTCCTTCACCGTGCTGGCCGCGGTGATGCAGCTCATGCATGACCGCCGCAAGCGCGAGTCCTCGCCGGGCGACGGCACGGGCAGCGCCTCCGGCGGCGAGGATGGCTCGACGCGGGCGGCCTGAGCGGCGGGCAGCGACGTCACACAACCGCGCGGTAACGAGGCCCCCTTCTCCTTCGTGAGGAAAGGGGGCCGGGAGAGGGAGACATCATGAGGCTGATGCGATGGGCGCCCGTGCTCGGGCTGGGGTTGCTCGCGGGCTGTTCGGCGGTGAAGAGCCACCGCGTGCGGCCGGACTACGCGCAGGTGGACCGCAAGCAGACCAAGCGGCTGGTGGTGGTGGCGCAGCCCCTGCCGGACGAGAAGCCCGCGGTGGGGGAGCTGTGGAGCCTCATCGCCCGCCAGTGGGTGAACCAGAACCGCGACTTCATCGTGAAGGACAACGTCGCGCTGCCCGGCCGCCCCACGGACACCACCTTCAAGGAGCTGTGCACCGAGGGCGTGGAGGGCGTGCTCTGGCTGGACCCCACCATCCAGTTGAAGGGCGACGGCGCGGAGGCCGAGGTGAAGGCGCAGCTGCTCCGCTGCAGTGATGGCGAGGAGGTCTGGGCGGCCCAGGCCGCGGGGAGCTGGGGCTCACGCGACGAGGACTACGCGGCGCGGGTGCAGAAGTTCAGCCAGGAGCTGGGCGAGGAGGTGGCGCCGTACGTCGTGCCCACCACCAAGCTGCTCGCCGCCACGCTCGACACGCTGCCCAATCCCGAACTGACGGAAGCGGACAAGGACGAGAAAATCGAGCTGGGTGAGTAGGCTCCTCCCATCGTGGAGGAGAAGCTCATCGTCATGAGGCTCGGGGTCGCGGCGCTCTTGGGCGCCGTGCTCGGCCTGGAGCGCGAGCTGCGCGGCCAGTCGGCGGGGCTCCGGACCCACATCATCGTGTCGCTGGGGGCGTGCCTCTTCACGCTCTCCAGCGTCTTCGTGGAGGGGGCCCTGGCAGGGGGCGCGCCGGAGGGCTCGCGCGCGGACGTCAGCCGCATCGCCAGCCAGGTGGTGGTGGGCATCGGCTTCCTGGGCGCGGGCGCCATCATCCGCGACCAGGGCCAGGTGAAGGGGCTGACGACGGCGGCCAACCTGTGGCTCACCGCGTCCGTGGGGCTGGCGGTGGGCATGGGCTTCCACTGGGCGGCCATCACCACGGTGGTCATCGCCCTGGTGGCGCTGGCGGGTCTGCGCCCCCTGGAGAAGGCCATCCGCCGGCACCGCGCCCGCCGGGGTCTGAAGGTGGAGGGCCGCGTCCCCGAGCACCCGGAGGACGAGAGCCCGGAGTGAGCGGGCCGCGCCCTACCGGTCCCAGTCCGCGGGGGCCGCGCCGAGCGCGCCCGTGGCGTCGTGCTGGAGCGGCAGCCGCCGGGCCACCTCGCCGCGCGCCGCCAGCACGTCCGGCCTGACGCCGGGCAGGCTGGCCAGGTCCTCGCGCAGGTACACGTCGTCGCGGTCGATGTCCGTCACGTCGGAGAAGGACACGCGGTAGTCGCGCGGGAAGTAGCTGCCCTTCTCGATGAGGAACCCCGCCGCGTCCACGGCGGTGATGAGGCCCAGGTTCTCCCCGTCCCTGTCCCTGGCCGTCATGCCCTTCTGGATGTCCGCTGGATTGAACACACCCGCCTCCCGAAGTCCGGTGCCGACCTGGAAGTTGGGCATGCCCGCCCTCCTACGGCACGGGGCCCCTGCCCGGCGGGCGGGCAGCCGGGCCCTCGCCTCGCGCTCCAGGGAGTGCGAGGCGGGCTTCAGCCCGTGGTGCGTCCGGACGGCGTGTCGCCGGGGGACTCGTGGGCGGCCGCGGGCTCCGGCGTGTCGACGAAGCGCCGGTCCATCTCCGTGCGCATGAAGCGCTCGATCTCCTCGGCGGTGGTCAGCTCCATCGCCTCGCGCAGGAGTTCCGTCGCGTCCTTGCGGCCCACCCGGCGCAGGAAGCGTTTGACGGCCGGAATCTGCCCGGACGTCATGGACAGCTCGTCGAACCCGAGCGCCAGCAGCACCAGCGTGTAGAGCGGGTCTCCCGCCATCTCCCCGCACATGGACACGGGGATGTTGGCCGCCTTGGCCGCGTGGACGATGGTCTCCAGCATGCGCAGCACCGACAGGTGCAGCGGACGGTAGAGGTAGGCCACCTCGCGGTTCTGGCGGTCGATGGCCAGCGAGTACTGGATGAGGTCGTTGGTCCCCACCGAGAAGAAGTCCGCCTCCTGCGCCAGCCGGTCGGCGATCATCGCCGCGCTGGGCGTCTCCACCATGATGCCCACCGGGAAGCGCTTGCCCACGGGCACGCCCGCGCGGCCCAGCTCGGTGCGGCACGCCTCCAGCTCGCTGCGGGCCTCGCGCAGCTCGCTCACCCCGCAGATGAGGGGGAACATCAGCCGCAGGTTGCCGTGCACGCTGGCGCGCAGGAGCGCGCGCAGCTGGACGCGGAACAGCTCCCGGTTGGACAGGCAGTAGCGGATGGCCCTCAGGCCCATCGCCGGGTTGGGCTCCTTCTCGTGCTTCGTCTTGCCCGGCACCTTGTCGCCGCCCAAATCGAGCGTGCGGATGGTGACGGGCTTGCCGCCCATGGCCTCCAGCACCTGCCGGTAGGCGCGGTAGTGCTCCTCCTCCGTGGGCGCCGTCTTGCGGTCCAGGAACATGAACTCGGTGCGGTACAGGCCGATGCCCTCCGCGCCGTGCGCCAGGAGGGACGGAATCTCCTCCAGGAACTCCATGTTGCCGTTGAGCCGGATGCGGAAGCCGTCGGTGCTCACCGCCTCCAGGTCCTTGGTGGCCAGCGCCAGCTGCTCGGCCTCCTGGTGGCGGCGCTGCTCCTCGCGGAAGCTCTGGAGCTGCTCCTCCGTGGGGTTCACCAGGATGATGCCCCGGGTGCCGTCCATGGCCACCAGGTCCCCGGGGGAGATCTGCTCGCTGGCGCGGCCGGCGCCCACCACCGCGGGCGTCTCCCGCGCGCGGGCGACGATGGCGGTGTGGCTCGTCTGGCCGCCCAGGTCCGTCACGAAGCCCGCCACGCGGCCGCTGCGCGCCATCAGCGACGCGTCCGCGGGCGGCAAATCATGCGCGACGACGATGGCCTCTGCGGGGACCTCCACCTCCTCGTCCACCACCTGGCCCATCAGGTTGCGGATGATGCGGTCCGCCACGTAGTCCACGTCCGAGCGGCGCTCGCGGAAGTACTCGTCCGGGATGTTGTCGAACAGGTGCTTTATCTTGCGGGCCACCCGCCGGACGGCCCACTCGGCGTTGATGCGGTCCTCGACGATGAGCTGGTTGACGGCGTCCACCAGCATCGGGTCGTGGAGCATCAGCCGGTGCGCCTCGAGGATGAGCGCGTGGTCGCTGCCCTCGGTGCGCGTAATCTGTTCCTTGAGCTCGGCGAGCTGGCGGTCCGACAGGTCCACCGCCGTCTTCATCCGCATCCGCTCGGGCTCGACCTCCGCCTCCGCCAGCCGCAGCTTGGGCGTGCGGATGCGCTTCCTGTCCAGGATGAAGGCGTGGCCGACCGCCACGCCGGGTGAGGCGCCGATGCCCATCAACCTCAGTGTGGGAGTGGCCTGGCTGCTCACGTGTCTTTGTTCCCTCCCCGTCCTACCGCATTTGCATTGTCATCCGTCACTTGGACTCGCCAAAACGGTCGGCGATGAGCTTTGCCAGCTCCTGGAGACACGCGTCGGCGTCATCTCCCTTACAGGTCAGCTTCACCTGCACCCCCTGGGCGGCCGCCAGCATCAGCACCCCCATGATGGACTTGGCGTTGGCCCGCTGTCCCTGCGCCTCGATGAGCACGTCGCTCTTGAAGCGGTTGGCCACCTTGACCATCTGCGCCGCGGCCCGGGCGTGCAGCCCCAGCTCGTTGATGATCTCGTATGTTCCCTCGGCCACCGTTGCCATTCGCGACTCCTACCTCTCGTCTTAAAGGAAGGCACCCGCCGCGCAGGCCAGCGTCGCCGCGAGGTAGAGCACCACGTAGTTGGGCACCCGACGGCTGACCAGCACGTAGGATGCAACCCCCAGGGCCAGACACCCGGCCGCCAGGAAGGGCGCGTGCGCCCCGCCCGCGTTCGCCCCGAAGGACACCGCCAGCCACGCCGCCAGCCCGCCGGCGCACAGCGCCGCCACCGTCCGCAGCCGCGCCCCCCGGGCCGGCAGGTTGGCCTTCGCCACCGCCTCCACCAGCCGGTCCCCCAGGGTGAGCCCCAGCCAGTACAGCCTCACCCGGAGCAGCAGGTGCACCAGGTTGTAGAGCACCAGGAAGACGGGCACCGCCCACAGACCCAAGAGCGGCACCAGCGCCGCCCCCACCGCGCCCGCCGCGGGCTTGAGCGACAGCCAGAAGAACCCGTCCCCCAGCGCCGCCAGCGGCCCCATCAGCGCCGCCTTGAAGGCCACCACCTTGTCCGGGGTCTCCTCCCCCCGACAGATGCGCTCCTCGTGGAAGACGACGCCGCCGACAATCGCCGCGGCGACGTAGGGGTGCGTGTTGAAGAAGACCAGGTGCCGGCGCACCGCCTCCTCGCGCGCGGCGCCCGCCGCGTACAGCCACTCGAGCGCGGGGAACACCGCGTAGGCCAGCCCCAGGTTCTGCATGCCCTTGGGGTTCCACGACGCCTGCAGGAAGAGCGAGCGCATGAAGACGCGCAGCAGCACTCCCCAGGGAAGCGTGGTGTCCGGAGCGCTCACGCGTCATGCCCCTGGAGCACGTACAGCACCACCGCCACCGTCACCGCCGCCGCGCCCAGGGCCGCGTACAGGGGCGCCTTCCGGGCGTGGCTGCCCTGCGCCGCGATGGCCGCCGCCACCGAGGCCATGGCCGGCCACGCCCACGCCAGCCCTCGCACCAGCATGGGCGGCAGCGACTGCAGCGCCGGCTCCACGAAGAAGCCCGCCAGCGCGCACAGGGCCGTCAGCACGCCGTACACCACGAAGTGCGGCCACATGCCCCACAGGTTCTGCCGCATGGCGCGCGTGAGGTTGCCGGCCTCCGCGGAGGCGAGCGCCACGCGCGCCAGCCGGGCCGAGTAGCCCTCCAACAGCCGGTCCGCGCGCCGCCCCACCCGGCCCATGCCGATGAACAGCAGCACCGCGAGCGACCAGATGGCCGGCGTGGAGCCCGCGCCCGAGGCCAGGGTAATGGTGCACGCCGCCGCGCTGGTGGCGGTGGCCGCCAGCGTGTCGTTCTCCGGCAGGGACGCGCCCAGGTTGGCGGTGCCCAGGAAGAACAGCTCCAGGAGCAGCCCCACGCCCAGGCCCGAGGGCACGTCGTTGAGCAAGAGCCCCATCACGGTGGAGGCCACCAGCGGACGCGACAGCATGGCCTGCAGGAACGCCTTGCGCTCCACGGCCACCAGTCCGCCCCACAACCCCGCGAGCGCCACCTGGGTCCAGAGGACGCTCACGTGTTCACCCGGCCTTCACCCACCGCTCGGAGAGGTCCGGCAGCTCCACGGGCTTCTCCGCGGGGACGGCTCGGGCCTCCACGCGCACGCCCTGCTCGGCCAGCTGCTGCAGCGTGCGCAGCTCCGCCTCGGCCAGGAACACGGAGGGGGACACCTGCCGGCGCCCCGTGCCGAAGTGCACGTTGCCCAGGTTGAGCTCGCCCAGGGAGAGCCCGTGCGCGTACGCGAAGGGCACCGAGGCCACGTCGCGCAGGAGCACCAGCGTGCGCACCCCGTCCTTGGACAGGGCGGCGAAGTCCACCTGGGACAGGGGGAGGATCTGCACCTCGATGGCGCTCTGCACCGCGAGCGCCATGGCGGCGCGGATGAGCGGGCTGGAGGCAGCCTCGTCATCCGCGACGACGACGCGGGAGACCTTGAGGTGCGGCAGCCAGGCCTCGACGACCTGGCCGTGGATGAGGCGGTTGTCGACGCGGACCAGGGTGATCACAGCCGTCTCGAATCGCCGACCCGCGCCACTTGGTCAAGTTCGCGGCTGCTGCTGGGCCTCGCGAAGCAGGGCGGATGCACAGGTGATGTTGCGCTGACCATAGGACGCGAGCTGGTTGGCCATCTCCGGGAGGGTCATCTGCTCGGAGCGAAGCGAGTTGGCCTTGAGGAGCATGGGCAGGTTGACGCCCGCCAGGACCTCCAGGTTCATGCGCTGACACATCATCAGCGACTCCTTGCAGGGCGTACCTCCGAACAGGTCCGCGAGGATGATGACGCCATCACCCGTGTCCACGCGCGACACCGCCTGCTTCATCTTCGCGCGGAGGTCCTCGACGGGAGTCCCCGGCTCGATGTTGCAGGTTGCCACCGCGGGGAGCTTCCCCACGATCTGTTCCGCGGTGGAGACCAGCTCCTCCGCCAAACGCCCGTGCGATGCGACGACGAGGCCGACCATGTTCACTCCTGACCAACCCCCCGAGGCTGCGTCCTACGCCTGAACGGCATCTTGCGCAACCTCGGCGAAAGTTTCCGCCCTGTACCCGTAGCTAAGCTCTCACGTCTTGTCTCGAAAGGTAAGACGCCATTGCTTCCCGTGCCCGAAATTTCGGGTCCGGCCGCGCGCAGGGCTGTCGCCTGCCGGACGTGGGAGCAACACGCGCCGCCCCCACGCTGATTCAGATGCGGTGGAAGTATCGCGGATGCGTGCGGCGCGGTTGCGCGTGACACCGCGCCCACGCGCTCTCTCGGAAAGCGAGGGGACAGGCTGTGCACCCCGTGCGTGTTGGCGCTCGTCCGCAAGCTCGCCCCTCCCTCGGGGGCATGGTTGACTGACGCGTCGACGGCACGGGGCTGTAGCACCGGGTGCGTGCGGGAGGAGCCAAGCGTGGCGAAGAACAAGCTGCTGAAGCAGGGCGATGTGCTGCCGGACGTGACGCTGACGGGCGCGGGCAACCAGCCGGTGCGCCTCAAGGACCTGGTGGGGCAGAAGGTGCTCGTCGTCTACTTCTACCCGCGCGACGACTCACCGGGTTGTACCGTGCAGGCCTGCGGGTTGAGAGATCAGTACGAGGACTTCGTCGCGGCGGGCGCGGAGGTGGTGGGCATCAGCGGCGACTCGGTGGCGTCCCACCAGGGCTTCGCCGCCAAGCACCGCCTGCCCTTCGTGCTGCTGAGCGACGAGAAGGGTCAGGCGCGCGAGGCCTTCGGCGTGGGCGCGTCGTTCCTCGGCATGCTGCCCGGCCGCGTCACCTTCGTGGTGGACCGCCAGGGCATCGTCCAGGACAGCTTCGAATCCCAGCTTCGCGTGGGCGAGCATGTGCGCCGCGCGCTGGAGCTCGTCCGCTCGCTCGCCTCCAAGAGCGCCGCTTCTCCCTGAGCCACGACGCAACCCCTGCACGCGCGCGTGAGGGCCGATACCGCGGCCGCACGCGCGCGTCCCAGGCGCGAACACCTTGCGCGGGCCCTGATGGCGCGCGCCCCCCCGGGCCCGCTTCAACCGCGCGAAGTGCATGGGGTTTCCCGCCCGGACAGGTCATGGCCCACGCCTTGCTCATGGGTCCGGGTGCCACGCGATGGACGCGCGGCGCCACGCAAGGAACCCAGGCCATGAACACCCAGACTGAAAGCCTCTACGACGCCGTCCTCTTCGCGCTCGGCCCCGTGGTGCTCGGGTACGCCGTCGGCATGGTGGCGCTGCTCGTCGCCTACGCGCGCCCGTAGCCACCCGACATGTCGGGCCTGGACGGGGTGGAGTGAACGGAGCTATAAGCTGGATAGCGCGACAGGGCCGCATTCTCCGAATGAGGACCGCCGCGCGCTCCGCGAAGTCACTCCCCAAAGCAATCCCCGAAAGGAAGTCCCCGACATGAGCTTCAGCTCAGGTGGTCGCCTCAATGGGTGGATGGGTGCCGTTGTCAGCGTGTCGCTGTTGGCGGCGTGTGGTGCGCCGGACGAGCGTGCGGGAGAAACGCCCACCGCCGGCGAGAGCGCGCGTGACGCGGTCGCGGGCGATGTGGCGGTGAAGCTGTCGGTGCCGAGCCAGTCCTACGCGGCGCGCGAGGGCGTCAACGTGCAGGTGACGCTCACCAACGTGTCGCGGGACACGGTGCGGGTGCTCAAGTGGCACACGCCGACGGACGGCATCAAGGAGGACCTGTTCCAGGTGACGGTGGACGGGCAGAAGGCGGAGTACAACGGCCGTCACTACAAGTGGGCCACGCCGGCGACGACGGACTTCCTGCGCCTGGCGGCCGGAGAGAGCGTCTCCTACACGGTGGACCTGGCCACCATCTACGACTTCGCGAAGACGGGCAGCTACAGCATCCGCTACGACTCGGAGGGCCACCACTCGGACGAGGGCCACCAGGGCCTGTCCCAGCTGGCCTCCGACAGCCTGAGCGTGTTCGTGGAGGGCCGTCAGTTCCAGCCGCCCGTCGCCTGGGGCAACGACACCGTCTCCGCGCAGGCGCTGTCCACGTCGAGTTGCACGGGCTCGCGCCCGGCCTCCACGGTGTCGACGGCGTTCACCACCGCGCAGTCGATGACGAACGGCGCCGTCAACTACCTGAACGGCACCATCGGCCAGCGCTACACCACATGGTTCGGCACGAACACCGCGACGAACGTGGCCACCATCCGGTCGCACTTCGCGGCCATCAAGAACGCGTTCGACACGAAGAACGTCGTCGTCGACTGCGCTTGCACGGACAGCGCCTACGCGTACGTCTACAAGAACGGGCACTACCGCATCTACGTGTGCAACGCCTTCTGGAGCGCGCCCATGTCCGGCACCGACTCCAAGGGCGGCACGCTGGTCCACGAGATGAGCCACTTCACCGTGGTGGCGGACACGGATGACCACGCCTACGGCCAGAGCGCCTGCCGCAGCCTGGCCACGTCCAACTCCGCGCGCGCCCGCGACAACGCGGACAGCCACGAGTACTTCGCGGAGAACACGCCCGCGCTGCCGTGACAGCGCGCCGTTGACATGATGTGAAGGGGAAGCGGGGGCGCGGCCGGGCGTCCCCGCTTTCTTTTTTGTCGAGGGGCGCGCCTTTCGCGCTCCCGGAGCGAAGGGCGGAGGGTCCAACACATGAAGCACGCACACGCAGGTCGCATCGCGCTCTTGACCGCGGCCATCGCCGTGGCGGGCTGCGCGGCCCGCAAGGAAGAGGCGCCGCCGCCAGTCGACGCGCGGCCCGAGGAGACGGCAGCCATGGCGAAGAAGACGCTGGAGTGCTCGCTGAGCGCGCCCGCCCAGGTGAAGGCGGGCGAGCCGGTGGAGGTGCGCTTCAAGCTCACCAACACCTCCGAGCAGCCGGTGTACGTGCTCAAGTGGCACACGCCGCTGGAGGGCGTCCGCAACAACTTCTTCAAGGTGACGCTCGCGGGCTCCGCCACGGAGCAGCCCTACCTGGGCCCCATGGTCAAGCGCGGGCCGCCGGACGCGTCCTCCTACGCCACGCTCGCCCCGGGCGCGTCGGAGGAGCGCAGCGTCGACGTGGCGCAGGTGTACGGCGTCCAGACGCCGGGCACCTACCGCATCCACTTCGAGGGCCCGCTGATGGACGTCACCACGGACGCGGCGAAGGTGCCCGCCCTCAACGGCGAGTTCCACGACACCGCGGTGGACTGCCCCGACATCGAAGTGACGGTGACCTGACCCGGAGCCGGGCGCGCGCGGCCCTCAGGCCATCACCAGCCGCGCGCGCTGCTTCGCCGGACGGATGTGGGCGCGGGCCCCCGCGCCGAACGCGAGGAAGTCCTCCTCCATCCCGTCGCTGAAGATGACGCCCCCCGACGGCATCCGCGACTCCAGCACCAGCTCCTGCTCGGGCGTCACGAAGCCGCCCACCAGCTCCGCGCTCGAGTTGCGGCTGACGAAGGGCTCGCGCACCACGAAGGCCAGCCGGGGCTCCTCCCACGACAGCCGCCACTCCCCGCCCGGCACCCCGCCCGTGCGCGCGGTGAGCGCCCGCGCCAGCGTGAAGACGGAGGACAGCCACCCGCTGGAGCCCGCGCCGGTGGACACCAGCACCCCGCTGGACGACTGCGCCTCCTCCTGTCCCCCGTGGCTCAGCCGGTAGCGCGCCGACACGTGCGTGCGGGCGCCGATGAACAGGTCGTTGAACGCGAGCAGCCGCTGCCCGTCCTCCAGCCGCGCCTCCGCCAGCGTGACGCCGCGCGTGCGCGCCTTGCCCTCCAGCACCTTGCGCACCGCGGCCCGGGCCTGCGGGACTTCATAGGGCAACAGCACGCCGTCGAAGCGGTCCGGGTCCGGGTTCACGCCCACCAGCGGCTGCTCCCCCACGTACTTGGCCACGTTCGCCACCAGCCCGTCCTGCCCGGCGACGACGACCACCTCCTTCCCGGTGAAGAGGAAGGTGGGCACCAGGCCGCGGTCCACCTGCTGCACCGGCAGCCCCAGGTCCAGCGAGTCGCGCAGCCGGTCCACCGCGCGCGCGTAGGCCTGGTCCTCGCGCTCGAACTCGTCGAAGTCCTGCCCCGCGTTCTCCACGTAGAACTTCGCCTGCTTCTTCGTGTTGAAGCGCTCCACCAGCCCCGCCAGCCGCGTGCGCCGGGTGACCAGGAGAATCTTCTCGAACATGGCGTGCCCTCCCCTCTCGTGGCTTCAGCGCTCGCGGCCGGGCGACGGCGCGCGCGGCGCGGAGACCTGCGGAGGCTTGTTCCCCGCACCAGCGCTCATCAGCGAGTGGAGCAGGTCCGGCGACACGTTCAGCTCGCCGATGCGCTGCGCGTTCTCCGCCATCTCCCGGAAGGCGAGCGCGATGTTGAGCGCGGGGTCCCCGCCGCTCGCCGAGGTGGCCATCAGCGTCTTCCAGTCCACGCCGCGCACGGGCGCCAGCGTCTTCTCCAGCGCGTAGGCGCGCGCGTCCGCGGCCTGCTTCTCGTTCTGGGTCCACCGCTCCATCAGGGCCGCGCGCTGCTCCTCCACCGCGATGTCCGCCGCCATCTTCGCCTCACGCAGCTGCCGCTGGCGCTCCTGCACGGCCAGCTCCGTGGCCAGCTCGCTCTCCTTGATGCGCCGCTCCTGCTCCACCGCGGCGTTGCGGCGCGCGTAGATGGCCTCGTCCGCCTGGCGCTGCAGCCCCTCGCGCGCCTCCGCCTCCAGGGCCCGCGCCATCTCCGGCGTCGGCTTGGCGGAGAGCAGCGAGAACGCCATCACCTCCACCCCCAGCGCGCGGATGGGCTCGGCCGAGGCGAGCGACGCGAGCACCTGGTCCTCAATCGTCTGCGCGCTCACCAGCACCTCGCGCAAGCTCAGCCCCTGCACCACCGTGCGCGCCCGCACCTGGGCCACCTGCACCAGCCGCTCCGGCAGCTTCTCCGGGTCCTCCGAGCGGTAGCGCCCCGACGCCGACAGCGAGTAGTCCAACAACCCCGAGAGCTTGCGCGCGTCCGCCACCCGGTACGTCAGCTGCCCCTGCAGCGTCACCGCCTGGAAGTCCCGCGTCACCTCGTTGAACACGAAGGGCACGTCCGCGCTCGACAGGGGCACGCTCACCAGCGTCGCGGACGGCTTCCAGTAGAAGAACGACAGCCCCGCCCCCTCCCGCACCATCCGTCCCCCCTCGAACTGCATCACGTACGACGTCGGTGCCGCCTTCATGTAGCCGATGACCATGGGGTCCACCCCTCGATGCTTCGCCACTTCGTGTTATTTCGACACCATTATTAGTGTCCAACCGACACGAAGGCAACCCGAAGTGTGACCGCCGGTGGAAGAGTCCCGGAGGTGGGGAACATCCGCGCGGCGACAGGGCCCGCGGATTTCGTGGCGCGACGCGGGGGGCGTGCGCAGCCTTGCGGGGCAAACCGGGTGAGGAACAGGGCACGCCATGCGCATCGCGGTGATTTCGGACCTGCACCTGGGCAGACGCGACGTGGCGGACCACTTCGGCCACGAGGACACGGCCTTCCTGCGCTTCCTGCGGGGGCTGGAGGACGACTTCGAGCGCATCGTCCTGTTGGGGGACATCTTCGAGACGCTCACCTCCAGGACCCCGGGACGCCAGGCGGCCGAGCTGGCGGCCGCTCGCGCCGCCCACCCGGAGCTGGTCCGGCGCTTCTCCCAGCCCCAGTACCACTACATCCACGGCAACCACGACCTGGTGGCGGGCACGGTGCTGGGGGCGCCCGAGCAGCTGGTCCTGGAGGCGGACGGGGTGCGGATGCTCTTCACCCACGGTCACCACCACGACTGGGTCATCCGCAAGGCGCGCTGGCTGTCGGAGGCCGCGGTGTGGACGGGCGCGTGGCTCAGGCGCATGCGGCTGCACGCGATGTTCCGCATGTTCCAGGCGCTGGATGTCCGGCTGACGCACGCGACGCCGGACCCGGAGCGCTGCACCTTCCAGCGCTGGGCCCTGGCGCGGGCCCACGAGCAGCAGGCGGACGTCGTCGTCACCGGCCACACCCACCTGGGCATGAAGGTGGAGCACGGCAGCCGGCTGTTCCTCAACAGCGGCACCTGCTCGGAGGGGCAGTTCTCCTTCCTCAGCCTGGACACCCGCGCGGGCCGCTACGCGCTGCACACCTCCTGGTAGGCCGCCTGGCCAGGGAGGCGCGCGAGCGGGCGCCCTCACGTTCCGCTCGCCCCCACCCGGGAGGTGCGAAGTAACATCGGCGGATGTTCAGGCGGCTCACCCAGGCGCTCCGGCTGCTCGCGCGGCGCATTCCGGGTCCGGCCTCCTCCGAAGGGACTCCACGCATGGGCGCGGCACCTTCCGAGGAGACTCCGGACAGGCCCCGCCGTGCGTCCGCCGCGCGGCGAGCTCCCCCGAGGACGGCCCGCGCCGCCCGCTACTTCGACCTGCACGACGACTTCCGCCACCCGGCCCGCCGGGAGCTGAGCGACCCGGTGTCCGTGGAGGGGCGGAAGCTCGACTCCGTCTGGTTCTTCACCTCGGGGGCCCCGGTGCTCCAGCGGGGGCGGCTGAAGCTCACCGTCGAGCCCCCGGGGCGGCCCCTGGACTTCTCGCTGGCCGGTGCGGGGCTCACCCCCGTGGTCCACGCCACCGTGGCCTCCGTCTTCCGGGAGCTGGCCCCGGACGACGTGCAGCTGCTCCCCGTGGAGGTGGAGGGCGAGAGCGAGCCGTACTTCATCCTCGTCGCCACCCGGCTGATGCGCTGTATCGACGAGCGCGCCTGCGCGGAGGTCGCCCACTACACCGCCCAGGACGCCCCTCCCGAGCGCGTGGGCCACTACCGCACCGTGAAGGGCCTGCGCATCGACCCGGAGAAGACCGGCGGCGCCCGCGTCCTGCGCACCTGGGGCTGGCCCGTCAGCCTCATCGTCTCCGAGGGCATCAAAGAGGCCCTGGAGCACGCGGGCGTCAGCGGCGTGCGCTTCGCCGAGGTGACCAGGCCGCCCCCCGCCCGACGCAAACCCCGCCGCAAGAGCCGGCGCAAACCGCGCGGCGAATGACCCACCGGCCCCCGACGCTCGAGACGCCCGCCTGGCTGATACTCCGAGAGTCACGAACTTGAGGGGTAGTCAGACGGAATGTATCTTTCTCGCCTTACAGGTTTTTACCGAGGCGACCGTTGGACAGGCTCGACGTGCCGGTGCCGGCCCCCGTGGAAGAGGCCTTCTTCGGGAAGTACAGAATCCTCCAGCGGCTGGCCGCGGGGGGGATGGCGCACATCTTCCTGGCCTCCATCGACGGTCCGGACGGCTTCTCCAAGCCGTGTGTCATCAAGCGGGTGCTGCCGGAGTACGCCAACCTGGAGGCGTTCAGCCGGATGTTCGCGGACGAGGCGAAGGTGGCCGCGCTGCTGACGCATCCGAACATCGTGCAGGTCTTCGACTTCGGGAAGATTGATGGCCAGTACTACCTGGCCATGGAGTGGATCCAGGGTCAGTCGTTGGACCGGGTGCTGCGGCACGCGTGGAAGTCGGCCTTCCCGCTGGGGCAGCGGGTGGCGGTGGACGTGGGCATCGCGGTGGCGGACGCGCTGGCGTACGCGCACTCGAAGACGCTGCCGGACGGCACGCCGCTGAAGCTGGTGCACCGGGACGTGACGCCGGGCAACGTGCTGGTGTCGCGTGACGGCATCGTCAAGCTGGCCGACTTCGGCATCGTCAAGAGCGCGGTCAACGTGGAGCGCACCAGCGTGGGGGTGGTGAAGGGCAAGTACGCGTACATGTCCCCGGAGCAGATAACGAACCGGGAGCTGGACCACCGCTCGGACCTGTTCTCGCTGGGCATCGTCCTCTACGAGGCCTCCACCGGCAAACGCCTGTTCAAGCGCGAGACGGTGGAGCAGACCATCGTCGCCGCCACGCAGGTGCAGGTGACGCCTCCATCACAGGTGTCACCGGGTTTCGCGCCGGAGCTGGAGCGCATCATCCTGCGGCTGTTGGAGAAGGAGCCGGACGCGCGCTACCAGAGCGCTCGCGAGCTGGCGATGGACCTGGAGCGCTTCCGCGCGTCGCAGCACTGGACATCGGGCGGGCGCGAGCTGGCGTCGCTGGTGACGTCGCTGTTCCCCGCGGACCGCCCCGGGAACACGGGCGCGGCGCTGGCCGCCTTCAGCGGGGTGTCCGGCAGCGGCATGTCCTCCGGGCACATGTCCCCCCTGGACGACGTGCCGGGCGCGCGGCCCGGGCCTCCGGTGGAGGAGCGCACGTCGGCCACGGTGCACAGTCCGCCTCCCGGGCCCCTGCCCGTGGGCGAGCCGCCCTTTCCCTGGCCCGTGGTCCTGACGGCCGGAGCCGCCATCTGTGCCAGTGCCCTGTTCTGGTACTTCGTCGCCTGAGGGTGACGGCCTTCGCGCCGGGGTGGACGCGGCGCGCGCGGTGAGACCGAGAAGCGGATGAAACAGAAGACCTGGATTGCCGTCATCGTCGTCGGAACGCTCGCCATCAACGCCATGGCGTACGTGGTCGTGCGCAAGCGCCGCGCGTCGGACGTGCCTCCTCCCCCTCCCGTCTCGGCCACCCCCACGCCGCCCGTCACCGCCCCCGCGCCGCCTTCGGAGGACGCAAACGAGGGGCTGTCCCGCGCCCGCCGCGCCGCGGGGCTCGCCGCCTTGGAGGACCGCGACTACGACATCGCCGTCCGCGAGTTCACCGAGGCCCTGAGCCTGCGAAGGACGCCGGGCGGAGACCTGGTCGAGCTCCTGCGCATCGCCACGGACCTCCAGTCCCGCGAGCGCGACCGGACGCGCGTGGAGCCGGCCAGGCCGGCGCGGGAGCCCGCCGTCACGCGGACGCCGCCGCGCGCGAAGCCCTCGCGCTCGAGTCCGTCCCGAGCGAGCCCGCAGCACACCAAGGAGGAGCCGCCCCCGGTGGTCGAGGAGCCGCGCAACGGGCTGTTGCTGGTGACCTCCACGCCTCCGGGGCTGGTGGTGCAGGTGGACGGCAAGGCGGTGGACATGACGCCCGCGCGGCTGCCGCTGCGGCCGGGCACCTACCGGGTGGCGCTCGCGCAGGGGGAGCGCCGGTTGATGGAGGAGACGGTGGTGCTGGAGGAGGACGGCGTGCACTCCCTCAACCGGGACGTGAGCGAGCAGCTGGCGCCGCCCGCCCCTCCGCGCCCCGTGGCCACCACGGCGCCCACCGAGCCGCAGCCCACGCCCCCCGTCGCCGCCGCTGCGCCCGTGGCGGTGAAGGCCGAGGCGACGGGGCGAGGGGAGCTCGACATCAGCTCCCCGTCGCTCTACGGCGAGGTCTGGGTCAACAACCGCCCTTATGGCTTTCCACCCCTCGTCGCCCAGAACCTCCCCGCCGGCCCCGCCCGCGTGGAGGTCCGCGTCAACGGCGAGGTGAAGCGTCGCATGAGCGTCGAGGTCGAAGCAGGCCGTCGTGTCGCCGTCCGGGTGCGCTGAAAGCCTCTCGTTCCCCGCACCGCTCCCATTCCGAATCTCCGCGAGGGCCTTGGACGCCCACGCCCCGTCATTGCCTGGAGGTCACCATGGTCCGCCGTCATCGGCTCCGCCCCGGTCTGCTCTCGCTGCTCTTGTGCGCGTCTCCCGCCCTCGCCCAGTGGGAGGAGCCCGAGCCCCCGTCCGAGCCCGCGCCCGAGGCCCGCGCGCAGGAGGAGCTGCCGCTGGACGGGGAGTCGGACGTACACAGCCAGGTGGCCTCGTTCGCCATCACCCGGCTGCGCGACTCGCCCGCGGTGGTGACGTCGCTGACGGCGGAGGAGATTCGCGACTCGGGCGCGCGCGACCTGATGGACGTGCTGCTCCAGGTGCCGGGCTTCTTCTTCGGCGTGGACACGCAGGGCACGGTGGGGCCGGGCTTCCGCGGCCTGTGGGGTTACGAGGGCAAGGTGCTGCTCGTCGTCGACGGCAAGGAGCTCAACGAGCAGCTCTACTCGACGATGCAGCTGGGCAACGAGCTGCCGGTGGAGCTCATCGAACGCATCGAGGTGGTGCGCGGCCCCGGCTCGGTCATCTACGGCGGCAACGCGGAGCTGGCCGTCATCAACGTCATCACCCGCGGCGTGCAGGGCAGCTCGGACCTGATGGTGTCGGGCACCTATGGCCAGCTGGAGTCGGTCAACGGGCGGCGCAGCCTCACGCTGTCCGGCCGCAAGGTGTTCGAGTCCGCGCCGGGCCTGAGCGTCTTCGCCTCCGCGTCGCTGGGGCAAGGGCAGCGCAGCGACGGGCGCTTCGAGGACTTCTTCGGCAACACCGCGCAGCTGGGCGGCAACACGAAGCTGGACCCGACGACGGTGCAGGCGGGCGTGGGCTACCGGGACCTGCAATTGAGCGTGCTGTACCAGCGCTTCGCCACGTCGGCCATCGTCGCCTTCGACGAGGTGCTGGACGCGCCCGCGGCCACCGACTTCGAGTCCTTCCACGCGGAGCTGAGCAACCGCTTCCGTCCGAGCGAGCGGCTTGAAATCATCCCCCGCTTCAACCTGACGCTCGCCGAGCCGTTCCGCGACACGGACCAGGGCTCGGAGTTCTATTACGAGAAGCGGGTGATGCGGCTGCGCGGCCGGACGATGGCGCGCTGGGCGGCGCTGGACTACCTGCAGCTCACCGGCGGCGTGGACGTGGCGTCGGACCAGGGGCGGCTGGAGGGGCCCGCGGACGTGGGACTGCAGACGGCCTTCGGCGCGGACGGCGCGACGAGCGTCTCCTATCTGAACGTCGCGGGCTTCGTGGAGGCGTTCTCGGAGAACCCCATCGCCACCGTGGTCGCGGGCGCGCGGTACGAGAACCACAGCGCCTTCGGCAGCTCCTTCGTGCCGCGGCTGGTGCTCCTGCGCGCCTTCGGTCCGTTCAGCGGCAAGGCGCTGTTCAGCCGCGCCTTCCGCGCGCCGGGCATCGAGAACATCAGCCTGGGCGCGGACGTGAAGCCCGAGCGCACCACCGTGTACGAGCTGGAGGGCACGCTGCGCCTGGGCGAGGGCCACGCGCTGAGCGCCAACGCCTTCGACGTGGGCGTCTCCGACCCCATCATCTACTCGTACGACGCGGTGACGAACGAGGAGGCGTACCGCAACCTGGGGCGGCTCGGCAGCCGGGGCGTGGAGCTGGACTACCACCTGAAGGGGAGCTGGGGACGGGTGGCGCTGAGCTACTCGTTCTACGCGCCCTCGGGCCGCAACGACGTGGCCGACTACCAGGTGCCCGGACACTCCAACGCGTTCACCGGGATGCCCACGCACAAGGCCTCGCTGTCCGGCAGCCTGAAGCTCAAGCCGTGGCTGTCGGTGAACCCGACGGCGGTGCTGGTGGGGCGGCGCTTCGCGGTGGACGTGCCGGATGACCAGGGCCGCTCGGCCGTGGAGGAGCTGCCGACGCAGCTGCTGCTCAACCTCTACGTGCGCGCGCGGGATGTGCTCACGCCAGGGCTGGAGGTGGGCGCGGGCGTCTACAACATCCTCGGGACGAACTTCCGCATCGCCCAGCCGTACAACGGCGGCCATGCGCCGCTGCCCGTGTTCTCGCGCGAGTTCCTCGTCCGCCTGAGCTACCTGTTCGACCCGGCGCTGAGCGAGCCGTGACTAGGGATGCAGCTCCAGCACGATGTCCCGCGTCGCCAGCCACACGCCTGCGGGCGAGCGTGACAGCTTGAGGATGCCGCTGCCGCCGCGCAGCTCCTGCTTCGCGCGGTACTCCGCCGTCACGCCGTACTCGCCGTCGAACACGGCGTCATCGACGTGGTACGGAGCGCGGCCGGGCTCGCCGAGGAACAGGTGCACGTGGGCGGGCATCGAACCGTCCGGATAGGGCGCGGGCTTGATGGTGTCGAACGTGTAGACACCGTCCTTCCCTGTCCGTGCCCACCCTCGCAGCCGGCCGTGACGCCGGCTCCACGTCGTCTCCTTGCCCCCGTTCGCATACAGCCCCTGCGCGTTGGTGTGATGGGCATAGACGATGACACCCGCCACGGGGGCTCGCGTGCCAGGGCTCAGCACCCGCCCCGTCAGCACCATCCGCTCGCCCGGCTCCGTCGACGAGGCGAGCTGGACGCGGGACGTCATCGATTCCGGCGCGCGCTCGGCCACCGCTTCACAGCCCTCGCACGCGTAGAGGTCCGGCCGCGCCCGGGGCACCGCCCCACCCGCCTCCGCGCAGGCTCCCACCACCGCGCCGGCCGCGCAGGCGCCCAACCCCACCAGGACCTCTCGTCGCTTCATCGCTCGCATGGACCTCCACAACGGAGGAGCGGGGCCTCGATTCCCAGCCGCCGGGCTCCGTGCCGAAGACACTCGAGGCGGCGCGGATTTAACTCGGTTTAATTCACCCGACGACGCGCGGGCCGCGACACTTCCGTTGAAAGTTTTCAACGCGAGGTCGCGCGACATGTCCCGGATTCCGTCCAGCCCATCCCCGTCGTTCGTTCCCACGCCGCCGCCCGAGGCCGAGGCCGCCCGGCCGGCTCCGCCACCGCCGCCTCCTCCGCCCACGCCGCGCTACCAGAAGCAGGACAGCGGCTTCGAGGCCGAGGACACGCGCAAGTCGGACCTCCGCAAGTGGGCCGCGAAGAACGGCGACACGGCCGGCGCGGGCAAGCCCGGGCCTCATGTGCCGACGCAGCACGGGGGCCAGGGCAGCGGCGGCACAGTCACCGCGGGGATGTTGATGAACGGCGGCATGGCCCTGCTCAATGGCTCCGGGGCCAGCGCGAGCCTCCTGAACGGAGGACGAGGCAACCTGCTCGGAGGCACGGGCAACGGCGGCCTCGTCTCGCGCGGGGGTGGGCCCGAGGGCACGACGGCGACCTCTCGCGCCCAGGTCGCGCCGGGCCTGACGGGCGCGGAGGCGTACGCGCGGATGCAGACGCTGTCCGCCTCCGCCACCGCGGCGCAGCAGGCGGTCGACGCGACGGAGGTGCAGCTCGCCAACGACCTGGCGCTGCTCGGCCCCACGCTGACCACCGAGGAGCGCGACGCGTACATCGCCGGCTACCGCGAGCAGAACGCCGGCGTCTACGCGGCGCGCGACGCGGCCGTGGCCGACTTCGCCGCCCACCTCGAAGCCAACGGCGACGCGCTCACGAGCTACCTCGCCGAGCACCACGCGGGCTCGCCCTACACCACGCCCACCGCCGCGGCCGCGCTGTTCGAGGGCCTGGCCCTGGTCGCCGACTCGCCCCAGGCGGGCGCCGCGGTGGACTTCCTGGCCAACAACGCCCCGCTGATGACCACCCTCGCCAGCGGCGCGGGCGTCAACCTGGAGGCCCAGGTCTACGGCCCCGCGCTCAACGCCACCATGGCGGACGCGCTCGCGAAGGGACAGACGCCCGAGCAGGCCGTGGCCGCCAGCCGCGCGCTCATCGACGCGATGCCCGCGAGCGTCCAGGCCAGCATCCTGGGCCCCAACCCCCAGGCGACGCTGGACACGCTGTCGCGCGCCGTCACTGGCGACGTGGCCGCCCTCACCGCGCTGTCCACCCACGCGGCCACGCAGGGCGGCGCCGGCGCCATGTCGCTGGTCACCTCCGCGCTCTCGGTGGCCATGTTCACGCGGCCCGAGGTGTTCTCCGAGCCCAACGTCCTGCTGGGAATCACCGGCCCCTTGAGCAAGGTGGGCATGGGCGCCGCGGCCGTCAGCCTCAGCCTGGGCACCGTGGCGTCGGTGCTCCACCGCGTCACCTCCTCCGCCGCCGGCAGGTTCCCCGTCCTCGAGGGAGCGGCCCAGCACACGGCGAACCTGGCGGCGAATGCCCCCGCCCTGGCGAAGCTGGTGGGCAAGGCCAGCAACATCCTGGGCATGGTGGCCGCGAGCCTCAACGTGGTGGAGCTGCTCTCGCGCCAGGAGCAGAACCAGGGCACCCACATCCAGGTGGCCGTGCAGGCCGCGAGCGTCGTCACGGGCGCCCTGTCCTTCGCGGGCATCCTCACCGGCGCCCCGGGCTTCGCCGTGGCCGCCACCCTCTTCGTCCTCAACCAGATTGGCCAGGCCCGGGAGAGCTACCTGCGCGACGAGGAGGTGCGCCGCGCCGTCACCGAGCGCGCCACCGCGTTCGGCATCCCCGACGCCGCGGCCCGCGTGGAGTTCGTGTCCACCTACCCCAGCCAGGCCCGCGACCTGGCGGCGCTCGGCCTCGACTTCCCACGCATGAGGGATTTGGTGACGCGCCGCCTCACCGACACCGCCGGCCTGCGGGAGGTGGCCCAGGCCTTCGACCTGGAGCCCTCCGAAATCGACCAGCTGATGGGGCTCATCGCGCCCGAGGGACAGACGACCCCCGCGAACTCCGGCGTGCGCACCTTCCTCAACTACTTCGAGCAGGCCCGGACCGCCCTCCCCAACGGCACCCCCGAGCAGCTCGCCGCGTGGATGCGCCAGAACCCGCCCCCGCCCACCCACGGCGGCGGCTACTACACCTTCGTCGTCTCCATGACGAACCTGCTCACCGCCAGCCCGTAACCGCGCTGCATTCGCACACCGCCTCGATTTGTCCTGGCCGGCGGACACCCGCTATCGTGTCCGCCGGCCTCGTCGTTCCTCCCGACACCGGACGTGAGCAGCACCCCGTCCCGCCCCCACTTCATTCGCTCGACGAATGAAGTTTTCCGCCCCCGCCGCGCGCCAGCCTTCACGACTTCGCGCCCGCGTGGGCAATGACTCTCACCAGCGCCACCGCCGCGTCGCGTCAGGCATTGTGCCCTGCGCGCGCCGCAAACGCAGACGTGCGCGAACTTGCAATCCGCCAGACGTCACTGGTACTTTCTTCGCCACTCGAACGAATGCGGCGCCGGTTCGTCGCGGAGTGACGGTGGGCCCCGGGGGTGTGGGCGATGGGCACGGCGTGATTCACCGCACGCTCCTCTGAAGCAGAGCGCTTTTCATGACGCATCGCACCGTGCGAGCGCCACCTGTGTGCGTCGACTGGTTTCTTCGCAGCAAGAACGAAGTTTTCCAGCAGGGAGGGGAAGCCCATGCAGCACAAGCGTTTCGCCTGGACGTGTGCCGCGGCGGGGATGCTCGCCGCCATGAGTCTGCTCGGCGCGTGTGACCCGGAAGAGGACGACAAGACGCAAGACCCGCCCGCCGACGCGGGGACGAAGCCCGACGCGGGGACGCCGGACGCCGGTGCGCCCGACTCCGGGACGCCTGACTCGGGGACTCCTGATTCAGGGACACCGGACGCGGGCGGGCCTCCCCCGGACGCGGGCACGCCGGACGCGGGCCCCACGGTGACGCTGCCCCTGGCGGTGGACAGCCACTGGGCGGCCAGCGGCTACATGGGCGACGGCGAGCAGGGCACCATCACCTATGCGTCCGAGTGCGCCTCGCCTCGGCCCGGCACGGGCAAGGGCACCTGCCACAAGTTCACCTATACGGTGGGCGGCAACAACTGGGGCGGCGTGTGGTGGCAGTACCCGGAGAGCAACTGGGGCGACCTGCCCGGCTTCGAAATCCCGGACGGCGCCTCCGTGCTCTCCTTCTACGCCTGGGGAGCCTCGGGCGGCGAGGTCGTCAAGTTCCTGGCCGGCCTGAGCACCAAGGCGGACGGATTCACGCTGGATACCGGCGACGTGACGCTCACGACGACGCCAACTGAGTACACAATCGACGTCAGCCGCGTCCGATACCGGAAGGTGGTGGGTGGTTTTGGCTGGGTCGCGGGAGGCAAGCCCTCTCCGGTCGTCTTCTTCATCGACGACATCCAGTGGCGGTGACCCCCACCATCCTCCACGCGGTGGAACGGAGCGTAAGGGGACGATGAAAGTGGGAACGGCGGCACGGACGGTCGACGCGGCGGGCATGCGGGCGCAGAACAGCAGCCTGCTGCTGAACATGATCTGGCGCGAGCGCCAGATTTCCCGGGCGGAGATTGCCCGGAGGACGGAGCTCAGCCCGTCCACCGTGTCGGCCATCGTCGCGGACCTGGAGCACTCCGGGCTGGTGCGCAGCATCGGCGCCGGCGTGTCCCGGGGTGGCCGCCGGCCCACGCTCATCGGCTTCCGGGATGACGCCTTCAGCATCCTCGGCGTGGAGATGGGCGCCACCCACGTCACCGTCGTGCTCACGGACCTGCGAGGCCGCGTGCGCACGCACCGCAACAGCGCGCAGCAGGTGCGCAACGACCCCGAAGGCACGCTCAAGTCCATCCGGGCGCTGGTGCAGGAGTGCCTGGACGCCGAGCGCGTGCCCCGCAAGTCCGTGGTGGGCCTGGGCGTGGCCGCGCCCAGCCCGGTGCACCCGTCCGCGCCGGGGAAGCTCTCGCCGCTCATCCTGCCGGCCTGGCGCGGCTACGACGTGCGCGAGGCGCTGGGCAACACGTTCGACCTGCCGGTGCTGGTGGACAACGACGCGAACCTGGGCGCGCTGGCGGAGTGCTACTGGGGCGCGGGCATCAACGGGGAGGACCTGACGTACATCAAGCTGGCCACGGGCATCGGCTCGGGCCACATCATCCACGGCGACGTGTACCGCGGCGCCGGAGGGACGGCCGGAGAGATTGGCCACATCGCCGTGGACTCCGCGGGGCCGCCGTGCCTGTGCGGACTGCGCGGCTGCTTGGTCACCCTCATCGGGTCCGGCGCGTTGGTGGAGCGCGCGCGGGAGCTGATGGGCACCAAGGGCCGCAAGGCGCCGACCATCCGCGAAATCGTCGAGGGCGCGCGCGCCGGAGACGCGGCGGCGCGGCAGATCATCGACGGGCTGGGCCAGTACCTGGGCATCGCGGTGGCGGGCCTGCTCAACCTGCTCAACCCCGCCATCGTCGTGCTCGGCGGAGAAATCTCCTCCGTGGGGGACCTGCTGCTGGACCCCTTGCGGACCTCGGTGCGCAAGCGCGCGCTGTCCACGTCCATGGCGGAGACGCGCATCGTCACCTCCGCGCTGGGCGACAAGTCCATCGCGGTGGGCGCGGCGACGCTCGTGCTCCAGGCGGCCCTCCGGGACCGCACGCTGTTCCCACTCCAACACGTCGGAAGAATCGCATGACCTCCAGCCGACTCCTCGCGTGGTGCCTGCTCCTGGGGAGCGTGGCCTGTGACCCGGCCCGCTCCAAGAGCATCGAGCCCCCTCCCACCATCCACCAGCCCTCGCATCAGGATTGGCGGCTGGTCTGGCAGGACGAGTTCGACGGCGCACCGGGCGCCCCACCCTCCCCCGAGCGGTGGAACGCGGACGTCGGAGGAGACGGCTGGGGCAACGGCCAGTACGAGCACAACACCGCGCGCACGGAGAACGCGTCACTGGATGGCGAGGGCCACCTGGTCATCACCGCGCGCAAGGAGCGCTACCAGGGCAACGACTACACCTCCGCGCGCCTGAACACGCGCGGCAAGTTCGAGCGCGCGTACGGCCGCTTCGAGGCGCGCATCCAGCTGCCCACCGGCAAGGGCATCTGGCCGGCGTTCTGGATGCTGGGCGCCAACTTCCCGCAGGTCGGTTGGCCCGAGTGCGGCGAAATCGACATCATGGAGCACCGGGGCCAGCTGCCCGCCATCGTCCGGGGTTCGCTGCACGGCCCGGGCTACTCGGGCGGGGAGAACGTCGGCGGCGAGCACGTGGTCAGCGGGGGCAAGCTGTACGAGGACTTCCACCTCTACGCGGTGGAGTGGGACCCCGACCGCATCCGCTGGTTCGTCGACGACGTCGCGTTCCTCGAGGTGACGCCCAAGGACTTGCCGGCCAGCCGGCGCTGGGTGTTCGACCATCCCCACTTCCTCATCCTGAATATCGCGGTGGGCGGCAACTACGTGGGGCCCATCGACGGGACCACCCAGTTCCCCCAGACGATGCGCGTGGACTACGTGCGCGTCTACGCGAGGGCGGAATGAGGCCCGCGGCCTCACTGCTCTCCCTCCTCCTGCTGACGTTGGCCGCGTGCTCGAACGAGCCCAGGCCCCGTCCGCCCGGGACGCTGTTCGTCTCCGTGGAGCAGCAGAGCGCGTGGGTGCGCAACTTCAACCCGCTGTTCCCGGGCGCGGGCTCGCGCTGGCCCACGCGCGCGGGCATCTACGAGTGCCTGGAGCTCTACACGCCGTCCACCGGCGGCTTCACGCCGTGGCTCGCCACCGGGCATGCGTGGTCCGAGGACCGCCGCACGCTGCGATTCACGTTGCGCGAGGGCGTGCGCTGGTCCGACGGCAGGGCCTTCAGCGCGGAGGACGTGGCGTACACGTTCCAGCTGTTGCGCAAGCACGCGGCGCTGGACGCGGGCGGCGTGTGGCGCTTCCTGTCGGACGTGCGCGCCGAGGGGCCGTACACGGTGGCGTTCCAGTTCTCGCGCCTGTTCATCCCGGGCTTCGGAGACCTGGCCGCGCAGCCCATCGTCCCCAAGCACATCTGGGAGTTGGTGGCGGACCCGGTGACGTTCACCAACCCGAGCCCGGTGGCCACCGGCCCCTTCACGCAGGTGAGCCTGTTCCGCAACCAGGTGTACGAGCTGGGTCGCAATCCGTACTACTGGCAGCCGGGCAAGCCCGCGGTGCGCGCGCTGCGCTTCCTGGCGTTCCCCACCAATGACCAGGCGAACCTGGCGCTGGTGGAGGGCGAGGTGGACTGGGCGGGCAACTTCGTCCCCGCGGTGGACCGCACCTTCGTGTCCAAGGACCCGAAGCACCACGCGCGCTGGTTCCCGCTCTACGGCAGCACCGTCTTCCTCTACCCGAACACCACGCGGCCGCCGCTGGACGACGTGCGCGTGCGCAAGGCGCTGAGCATGGCGCTGGACCGCGAGCGGCTGGTCGAAATCGCGATGTACGGCTACACGCGGCCGGCGGACGCCACGGGCCTCAATGACGCGTACGCGGGCTGGCGGGACGCGGACGTCGCGGACGACGCGTGGGTGCGCCACGACGCGAAGGAGGCGGCGCGGCTCTTGGACGAGGCGGGCCTCATCGCGGGCGAGGACGGGCTGCGGCGTGGCAAGGACGGCCTGCCGCTGACGCTGGACATCGAGGTGGTGGGCGGCTGGTCCGACTGGGTGCGCGCGGGCCAGGTGGTCGCGCGCGACTTGCGCAAGCTGGGGCTGCAGGCGCAGCTGCGCACGTACGAGTTCGGCGCGTGGCAGGCGCGGCTGCAGAAGGGCGAGTTCCAGCTGGCCATCTCGTGGTCACTGGACGGGCCCACGCCGTACACCTTCTACAAGTGGATGCTGTCGTCGGCGACGGTGCGCCCGGTGGGCGAGGTGGCTGCGGCGAACTGGCAGCGCTACGGCGACGCACGAACGGATGCGCTGCTGGAGCGCTTCGAGGGCACCGACTCGCGCGAGGAGCAGCAGGCGCTGATGGCGCAGGTGCAGCGGCGCTTCTCGGAGACGGCGCCCGCGATTCCGCTGTTCCCGAACCCGTCCTGGGGTGAGGCCAACTCCAAGCGCTTCACCGGCTTTCCCTCCGAGGCGAACCCGTACGCGCGGCTGTCCCCGCACGCCGAGCCGGACAGCCTGCTGGTGCTGACGACCCTCACGCCGAGGGAGCCCTGACCATGTCCTACGTGCTTCGCAGGCTCGGCTTCTATCTGCTCGCGGCGTGGGCCTCGCTGACGATGAACTTCGTCATCCCGAGGCTCGCGCCTGGAGATCCGGCCACGGCGATGTTCGCGCGCTTCGAGGGGCGCATCTCGCCGGAGGCGCTGGTGGCGCTGAAGACGGCCTTCGGCTTCACGGACGCGCCGTGGCACGTGCAGTACGTCACGTACCTGAAGCACCTGCTCTCGGGCGACCTGGGGCTGTCCTACGCGTACTACCCGTCGCGCGTGTCGGAGGTCATCGGCACGGGGCTCTTGTGGACGGTGGGGCTGGCCGGGTGCGCGGTGGTCATCAGCTTCGCGGTGGGGACGATGCTGGGCGTGCTGGCGGCGTGGAACCGGGGCGGATGGATGGACTCCGCGCTGGCGCCGGCGCTCGCGTTCCTGGGGGCCTTCCCCTACTTCTGGCTGGCCATGCTGGCGCTGTACCTCTTCGGCTTCGGGCTGGGGTGGTTCCCGCTGCGGCACGCGTACTCGCACGACGTGGAGCCGGGGCTGACGCTCTCGTTCATCGCGGACGTGGGGCGGCACGCGGTGCTGCCGGCGACGTCCATCGTGGTGGCCACGCTGGGCGGGTGGATGCTGAGCATGCGCAACACCATGGTGGCCGTGCTGGGCACGGACACGCTGCGGCTGGCGCACGCGAAGGGGCTGCCGCCCCGGCAGGTGATGCTGCGGTACGCGGCGCGCAACGCGCTGCTGCCCAACGTGACGGGCTTCGGGATGGCGCTGGGGTTCGTGCTCAGCGGCTCGCTGCTGACGGAGATTGTCTTCTCGTATCCGGGGACGGGCTACCTGCTCATCCTCGCGGTGCGCAACCAGGACTACCCGCTGATGCAGGGGCTCTTCCTGGTCATCACGCTGGCGGTGCTCGCCGCGAACTTCGCGGTGGACCTGCTCTGCCTCTGGCTGGACCCGAGGACCCGCGCCCATGCGTGAGACCCTTCGACGCCTGCTCCGCCAGCGCAAGGCGGCGGTGGGAGGCAGCATCCTGCTGGGCTTCCTCTTGCTCGCGCTGGTGGGCCCGTGGCTGGTGATGGACCCCACGGAGCTGGTGGGCCAGCCGCACCAGCCGCCCTCGCGCGCGCACCTGTTCGGCACGACGGGGCAGGGACAGGACGTGCTCGCGCAGACGGTGGTGGGCGCGCGGGAGACCCTGGCCATCGGCTTCGCGGTGGGCGCGCTGGTGACGCTGGTGGGCGCGCTGGTGGGAATCACGGCGGGCTACCTGGGCCGGCGTGTGGATGACGCGCTGACGCTGACCACCAACGTGTTCCTGGTCATCCCCGGGCTGCCGTTGGCCATCGTGCTGGGGGCGTACCTGCCCTCGGGGCCGATGCGCATGGTGGTGGTGCTCACCTTCGCCGGCTGGGCGTGGAACGCGCGGGTGTTCCGGGCGGAGGCGCTGGCCTTGCGCGGTCGGGACTTCGTGGCGGCGGCGGTGGTGGCCGGGGAGAGCCACGCGCGCATCATCACCCGGGAGCTCTTGCCCAACATGGCGTCGCTGGTGGCGTCGTCGTTCATCGGGAACACGCTGTACGCGGTGGGCGCGCAGGTGGGGCTGGAGTTCCTGGGCCTGGGCGACGTGGGCGCGGTGACGTGGGGCACCAACCTGTACTGGGCCGGCAACGACGCGGCGCTCCTGACGCGCTCGTGGTGGATCTTCGTTCCCACGGGCCTGTGCATCGCGCTGGTGGGTTTCTCGCTCACGCTGCTGAGCTCCGCCATCGATGAGGTGACGAACCCCGCGCTGCGGGCGCCCCCTTCGGCGCCGGTGCCCGCGAAGGCGGTCGAGGCGTCCTCCGAGGTGCCCGCGTCCGGTGTGCTCCTGAGCGTGCGCGGGGTGTCCATCGAGTACATGACGGCCTCGGGGCCTTCGCGGGTGGTGGACCAGGTGTCGCTCGACATCGCGCCGGGCGAGGTGTTCGGGCTCGCGGGTGAGTCGGGGAGCGGCAAGTCGACGCTGGGCTACGCGCTGTTGAGACTGCTGCCTCCGTCGGCGGCGATTACCCAGGGCCGCATCCTGTTCGACGGTACGGACGTCACCGCGCTGTCGCCCGAGGCGATGCGCGAGTTCCGCTGGAGCCGGGTGTCGATGGTGTTCCAGAGCGCGATGAGCGCGCTCAATCCGGTGCTCTCGTTGGGCGAGCAGTTCCACGACACGCTGGCGGCGCACGGGGGGAGCTCCCGCGCGGCGTCCCATGCGCGGGCGCGCGAGATGCTCGCGATGGTGGGGCTGAAGCCAGAGCTGGTGCACGCGTGGCCGCACCAGCTGTCGGGCGGCATGCGGCAGCGGGTGGGCATCGCGCTGGCGTTGGCGCTGGAGCCGAAGCTGGTGGTGATGGACGAGCCCACGACGGCGCTCGATGTGGTGGTGCAGAAGGAGCTGCTCCAGCGGGTGGTGGAGCTGAAGGACCGGCTGGGCTTCGCCGTCCTGTTCATCACGCATGACCTGCCGCTGTTGCTGGCGCTCGCGGACCGGGTGGGCATCCTCCAGGCCGGCAAGCTGGTGGAGGTGGACACGGCACAGCGGCTGCGCACGGACGCGAAGCATCCGTACACGCGGCTCTTGCTCTCGTCCTTCCCGCACCTCGGCGCGTCCGATGTGGCGCCGCCGCCACCGGACGTCCTGGAGCACGCCTCACTCAAACCCGCACAGGCCGCGCTGCCCGGAGGTCGCCGATGAGCCCGCCGCTCCTGGAGGCCACGCGCTTGTCGAAGAGCTTCCCGCTGGGCGGCTTCCTCTCGCGCTCCCGGCGCAAGGTGTTGCAGGACGTCTCCTTCTCACTGGAGCGCGGCGAAATCCTCGCGCTCGTCGGTGAGTCCGGCAGCGGCAAGAGCACCCTGGCGCGCCTGCTCGCGCGGCTGGACACCCCGGACGGCGGCGAGCTGCGTCTGCACGGAGAGAACGTCCTCGCGCACGACGGCCGCGCCGCGTCGCTGTCCTACCGCGCCCGCGTGCAGATGGTGTTCCAGGACCCGTTCGCCTCGCTCAACCCCGTGCACACCGTGGCTTATCACCTGGAGCGCTCGCTCCTGCGCCACGGCAAGGCCCAGGGCGTGGAGCTCAAGCGCCGCGTGCACGCGCTGCTGGAGTCCGTGGGCCTGACGCCCGTGGAGCAGTTCGCCCAGCGCTATCCGCACGAGCTGTCCGGAGGCCAGCGGCAGCGCGTCGCGGTGGCCCGGGCGCTGGCCGTCGAACCCGACGTCATCATCGCGGACGAGCCCACGTCGATGCTCGACGTCTCCACGCGCCGGGGCGTGCTCCAGCTCCTCAAGGGCCTGACGCGCGAGCGCGGCATCGGCATCCTCTTCATCACCCACGACCTGGCGAGCGCGCGACACCTCGCGGACCGCGTGCTGGTGCTCTACGCGGGCAGCGTCGTGGAGACAGGCCACACCCGCGAGGTGCTCCAGGCACCTCGCCACCCGTACACGCGCCTGCTGCTCTCCGCGGTGCCGGACGGCGTGGACTTCCTGCGCACGCCGCTGCCCGCTCGCACTCCCGCCGGGCCCGCGCCGCCATTGGGCTGCGCCTTCGCCCCGCGCTGTCCGCACGCGGACGTGCGCTGTCACGAATCGATTCCCCCCTTCCACCATTCCGCGGCGGAGCACCACGTCCGCTGCCACCTCGAGTCCTCGAAAGGAGTCCCTGACGATGCGGCAGTTTCCTCGTGACTTCGTGTGGGGTGTCGCCACCTCCTCGTACCAGATTGAAGGCGCCACCGATGTTGACGGGCGCGGTGAATCCATCTGGGACCGTTTCTCCGCCACGCCTGGGAAGATTCAGGACGGCACCAACGGCAACGTCGCCTGCGACCACTACCATCGGTGGCGCGAGGACGTGGAGCTGATGCGCTGGATGGGACTGAAGTCCTACCGCTTCTCCATCGCGTGGCCCCGCATCCTCCCCACCGGCCGCGGCAAGGTGAGCCAGGCCGGCCTGGACTTCTACTCACGGCTGGTCGACGGCCTGCTGGAGGCCGGCATCGAGCCCTGCGTCACCCTGTACCACTGGGACCTCCCCCAGGCGCTCCAGGACCAGGGCGGCTGGGCCTCGCGCGACACGGTGAGCGCCTTCGTCGAGTACGCGGACGTCGTGAGCCAGAAGCTCGGCGACCGCGCGAAGCGCTGGATTACGCACAACGAGCCCTGGTGCATCAGCGTGCTGGGCTACGCCAACGGTGAGCACGCGCCCGGCATCAAGGACTGGGGCCAGGCCCTGGCCACGGCCCACCACGTACTCCTGTCCCACGGACAGGCGGTGCCCGTGCTGCGCTCCAACGTGTCCCAGGCGGACGTGGGCATCACCCTCAACCTGGTGCCCGCCGAGCCCGCGTCGCCCAGCGCCGAGGACCTGGAGGCCTGCCGCTCCTTCGACGGTGGCTTCAACCGCTGGTACCTGGACCCGCTCTACGGACGCGGCTACCCGCGTGACGTCATCCAGGACCATGTCGCCGCGGGCCATCTGAAGTCGGACACCCTGCCCTTCCTGCGCGCCGGAGACCTGGAGGACATCTCCACGCCCATCGATTTCCTCGGGGTCAACTACTACAACCGCGCCGTCCTGCGCAGCGACCGCATCCCCGAGTCGCAGAACGCGCCGCGCACCGTCCACGTCAGCAGCGAGAAGACGGAGATGGACTGGGAGGTGAGCCCGCACGGCCTCACCCAGCTGCTCGTGCGGCTGCACCAGGACTACAACCCGGGCCGCCTCTACGTGACGGAGAACGGCGCCGCGTACGGCACGGGCCCCGACGCGGACGGCCGCGTGCGCGACACCAAGCGCGTGCAGTACCTGCGGCTGCACCTGGAGGCCTCGCTCGAGGCCATCCGCCAGGGCGTGCCGCTCCAGGGCTACTTCGCCTGGTCCCTGCTGGACAACTTCGAGTGGGCCTACGGCTACCAGAAGCGCTTCGGCATGGTCTACGTCGACTACGCCACCCAGAAGCGCATCCCCAAGGACAGCGCGCACCTGTACCGCGCCGTGGTGGCCCAGAACGGGCTGGATGTGGAGCTGGCCGCATGAGAGCCCTGTTCCTCGCACCCCTGCTGACCCTCGCCCTGCACGCGCCCTCGGGCCTCGCCCAGGACGTCCAGGCGCCTCCCGTCCAGCCCGGCGCCGCGCAGCCTCCCGCGGCGCCCGTGGAGAACGCGCCGCCCGCCGCCGCGCAGCCCGGCGGCGCGCCTCCGCCCACCACGTCCACGCTGCCCGAGGGACCTCCGAGCCCCGCGCCGTCCCCCCAGCCCATCGCCCTGCCCACCGTGGACGTCACGGCGGGCGCGGAGAAGGCCACCGTCGTCAAGCTGTACCGCGACGAGCGGGGCTTCAAGCTGAAGGTGGACGGCCGCGACTTCCTCATGCGCGGCATGAACTGGGGCTACACGCCCATCGGCGAGAACTACCGCTACTCGCTCTGGAACCAGCCCGACGACTTCGTGCGCGCGGTGCTGGCGCGCGAGATGACGCTGCTGCGCGACATGGGCGTCAACTCCATCCGCCAGTTCGACGACATCCCGCCGCGCTGGGTGGAGTTCATCTTCAAGAACTACGGCATCACCACCGTGGTGAACCCGCTGATGGGCCGCTACGGCGCCACCGTCAACGGCGCCTTCGTGCCGAACATCGACTACTCCAACAAGACGCACCGCGAGGCGCTGCTCGCGGAGCTGGCGAAGAAGGTGGAGGTCTACCGGGGCGTCCCCGGTGTGCTGCTGTGGCTGCTCGGCAACGAGAACAACTACGGCCTGCACTGGACCTCGTATGAAATCGAGGCGCTGCCCGGCCAGGAGGACGCCGCGCGCGCGGTGCACCTGTACACGCTGATGGGGGAAGCGGCGCGGACCATCAAGGCGCGCGACGTGAACCACCCGGTGGCCCTGGCGAACGGCGACCTCCAGTACATCGACCTGGTGGCGCAGCACGCCGCGGACATCGACATCTTCGGCGCCAACGTCTACCGCGGCCCGAGCGTGCGCGACTTGTACGAGGAGGTGCTGCGCAAGGTGGACAAGCCGGTGCTCTTCTCCGAGTTCGGCGCGGACGCGTACAACGCGAAGGAAGGCCGCGAGGACCACCTGGCGCAGGCCGAGTACCTGCGCCAGCAGTGGGAGGAGATCTACACCCAGACGTACGGCCAGGGCCGCGTGGGCAACGCGCTCGGCGGCTTCGTGTTCCAGTGGGTGGACGGCTGGTGGAAGGTGGGCCAGGAGTCCAACCTGTCCCTGCACGACACCACGGCCTCGTGGCCCAACGGCGGCTACGCGGCGGACTTCGTGCCGGGCCAGAACAACATGAACGAGGAGTGGTTCGGCATCTGCGCGCTCGGCACGCCGGATGACGCGGGCATCTCCCGCATCCAGCCGCGCACGGCCTACTACCTCTTGCAGGCGGCCTTCCGGCTGGACCCGTACGCGGAGGAGACGGACCTGGACCGCATCCACGCGCACTTCGGGGCGCTGCGGCCCTCGGAGCTGTCGAAGGGGTACGAGTCCTCCATCGCCCTGGCGAAGGCGGATGAGCTCAGCGCGGTGCGCGTGTCCAACCTCCGGCTGGTGATGGACAGCTCGCTGTCGCGCGGGAGCATCGCGACGACGCGGCCGAACCAGACGGCCTCCGACCACACGGAGTCCATCTTCTTCGACCTGGCGCTCCAGCCCGCCACCGGCGTGTACGGGCGCGCGTCGTTCAACGTGGTGGGCAACGTGGCCACCAACCGCCTCAACAACCTGTTCTACGAGAACCGGGGCAACACGCCCGCGCCGACGACGCCCACGCCGGGTGTCTCTCCGACGCCGGGCGTGGCGCAGCCGGGCGTGTCGGGGTTCGACCGGTTCGCGCTGTACCAGGCGGAGTTCAAGCTGGACCGCACGGACTTCGCGCTCGAGGGCTTCTACCGCGTCGGCCACTACCACTGGGGCGAGGAGGGCGACTTCTTCGGCCTGTACCGCGAGGCCAACTACGGGCCGAACATCGACATCTACCACGGCAACGCGCCCTTCGGCGTGGTGCTCAGCGGCAAGCGCGCGTACGAGGGCTTCAAGCTCGCCATCGGCCCGGAGCTGTACTGGGGCGCCAACCCCTCCATCGTCGCCAAGTACCGCAAGGGCTTCGGCAACGCGGCGCTGACGCTGGTGCACCAGGAGGACATCGCGCGCGGCGGCACGCAGCAGACGGCCTCCGTCATCCGTGAGCGGGTGGCGCGCCGCACGGCGCTGACCTTCGAGTGGAACCAGGGTCCGCTGTCCGTGGACGTGGGCGGCATCCTCGCGGCGCCGCAGCGCATCGGCGAGGAGTTCACCTGGACGCGCGAGACGAACGGCCCCGGCTACCAGGGCACGGGCCAGGAGGTGCTGCGCGACAAGGTGCAGTTCCTGGACACGCTCGGCGCCAAGGCGCGGGCCACGTATGACTTCGGCGGGGCGCGCGTGTTCGCGCAGGGCTCGTTCCGGGGGCTCGTGGCGGACGGCGGTCCGGAGCCGAGCATCGTGCTCACGGGCTGGAGCCTGCGGGAGAGCGGGCGCGGCAATCACTTCGGCGCGCAGGCGGGCGCGGCGTTCCAGCTGGGCACCATCGAGGTGGCGCCCAATCTGTTGTACCAGAAGCCGCTCATCGGACCGAACCCGAACATCCCCGACACATTCGACCAGGAGACGGGCACGTACTTCCCGGCGGTGCGCGCGCGCAACGTGTTGCAGGACGCGTTCACGGTGCTCGACAACCGCGAGACGCTGGGCGCGGAGCTGCTCATCACCTTCGACCCGACGCCCGGGACGTGGTTCTGGCAGTGGGACCGGGAGATGCGCGAGGACGCGCCGTTCGCCGCGGGCCTGGACCTGGTGTACCGCCACCAGCCGACGTCGCGTGACGCGAGCATCGCCATCCTCGCGGATGGCAGCGCGGTGCCGTTCGCCGGCGCTCCGCCCGCTCGGGACGAGTGGGAGGCGTCGCTGCGCATGGTGGGCAACCCGTCGCAGCGGCTGAAGCTGTACGGCACGGCGTTCGTGGGCAGCAACCAGTCGGGTGGCGAGGACGCGCGGCAGGTGCGCCGCTTCGGCCTGGATGCCAACGCGCTGTACGACACGCTGCTCCTGGCGGCGCAGGTGCGCTTCAACGACTGGGGGCCGTACGACTACCACCGCATCTTCAACCTCACCTATCCGCTGCAGGTCGGAGGCGACTTGTCCTACGGCCTGAAGCGTCCGGTGCTGGGGGCGGTGTCCACGCGCTTCGGTCTGCGAGGGCTGGTGCGCATGCTGAACGAGTACTCGGAGGGCCTGAGCACGACGGCCATCGCCGAGGGGCTCGAGGGCCGCGAATACGAGGTGGGTGCGTATGCAATCCTTTCGCTCTGAGGGACGACGGATGAAGACGTGTCTTGTGCTCCTCGCGGCGCTGGCGGCCTCCGGGTGCTACGACCGCGCGAGCTATGTCTATGGGGAGTCGATGGAGGACCTGACGCTCCAGGTCCACGACGCGACGATGGGCGTGCACCCGAGCACGACGGTCCTGGACGACCCGAACAACCCCTTCGTGGACTCGACGCCAGGGACGGAGACGAAGTGGCTCATCCAGGCCAACGCGGGGCCGGTGGCCTCGTTCTACGCGTGGGCCACCCTGCTGGCGCGCGGACCGTATGGCGAGGCGCAGTACTACGTGGGGTTGAACCTGCTGGGCGTGTACCAGAACGGGCTCGCGTCGCAGCAGGACCTGCCGGTGGTGCGCGAGCTGGCCATCAAGGCGTACCAGTCGGTGCTCGACAACTTCCCGGACGCGGTGACGTACGACGCCACGGGGACGATTCAGTACGAGCTGGTGACGCCGGCATACAAGGCCATCGTGGAGATGGGTGGGACGGTGACGGGCGGGTGGGTGCTGGTGCGGACCTCGAGCGGCGCGGACAAGGCGGTGCGGCCATGAAGCGGACCTTGGGTGTCGTTCTGTTGATGCTGGGGGCCTGCCGGCCGGACCCGGGCGAGTCCGACTACGAGAACCATCAGCCGTCGGTGCAGGGGGACGCGGGACCGAATCCGGAGGAGGAGTTCCTGCCGGGGCCGTTCCCCTACCAGCAGGGCCAGCGGCGGCTGTTCGTGGGCTTCTACGAGGGAGGACGCTCGGAGGAGATCATCATCAACGACGTGGACTCGCACATCTACCTGTACGAGGGCACGGTCTCGATTGCTTCGTCCACGACACGCGTGGAGGGGAAGCTGTCGGACCGCGTGGTCCACGCGGGCAAGGCGTGGCTCGGCTTCGGCATCCACTGGGACACACCGCGCAGCCTGGACGGATGGAAGACGCTGCACGTGAGCCTGCAGTCGTCGGACCCAGGGTTCGCCGCGGTGAAGATTGGGATGAACGACACGGAGGGCTTCCAGGTCGACGCGACGAAGTATGGGTATGCGAATGATGGACAGTGGCACCACCTGGCCATCCCCCTGGCGGACTTCTCGGCGGGGGGCGTGAACCTGGCGGCGGTGCAGGCGCCGTTCGTGCTGCTGTCCGGCGCGGGGCCGTCGGGCAACACGCTCTTGCTCGACAATCTGTACTTCACGAACTAGCGATTGGGATTGGGCCCGCTTCCCTGGCATGGGGAGCGGGCTTTCCTGAAGACTTGCATCCCCTCCTTCATCCGCGCAGCATTCCGCCCGACGGGCCGTGGCCGACCGATGGGGTGACTCGCGCGCGACAGCAGGCGAAGGACCGTCATGTCCGCAGTGCCACCCCATCGACGGCCGCCCAGGCCATAGGAGTTGCCTCGCCATGACTCGAACCGGTCTTTCCCTTGCAACCGCCGCCCTGTTCTCGGTGTTCCTGGTTGCGTGCAGCCCCGAGCCGCAGCCGGGCGAGGGCGACACGGAGACGATGACCTCCGAGAGCGCATTGTCCGAGGAGGCGAGTGCGCAGGACCCGAGCCTCGCCGCCTGTACGGCCACGGCGGTCTGCGGGAGCTGCACCACGCTCACGTGCTCGGGCACGTCCACGTGCTCGGCGCTGAATGGCCCCACGGGCCACGCCGCCTGTGATGGCGTCACCAATGCCTGCCGGACCTGCACGTACCAAGGTGAGACCTATCCTGACGGCGCGCTCCCCAGTGACAGTGCGGACATCTACTGCTCCGCCAAGCTCGACGGCCACTGCATCGGCGGTCCCTGGGCGGGCCGGCCCTGCGTCGCCACGGGGCAGTGTCTGGTCCGGTGCTGCAACGGCACCTGGCGGCGGTAGGGGTCCTGGCGTGTGAGTGAGCCACCTGCCATCCGCCCCCCCCGCGCGGGCCCCTGAAGGGCTGCGTTCTCTCGGCGGCAGAGCGCTTCACCTGTTCTGTCCGCCGAGAGCCGGTGCGGCGTCCTTCGTCAGACAAGAGTGGGAGCATCCTCCCATGGACTCTGCCCATGAAGGACGGAGGTGAAGCATGCGTGCCGGCCTCTGGCTACTGTGCGTTGCGGTCCTTCTCGCGGGTTGTGCGGGAGTCGAGTCGTCAGCAGGCCGACGTCGGGCTTCCATGCTTCGGCAGCACGGTGCTCGGACTGGGGAGGCTCTTCGCGATGACACCGAAACCTCACGCGCCTCCTCGTCGGCCGGACTTCGGAGCGCTTCAGGAGCGCACGTCGAGACGTTCGAGGACTTGCTGAAGAACGCCGGGCTTGAGGAGCAGGACGACCGGCCCATCCCCGGCAACAGCCTCACGCCAGCACAGGCGGCGCGACTGCTCGCGACGCTCCTGCGCAAGCCCGTGACGCTCGGGACCTTTCCTTCGCGAATGGCGGTGGGCCACCTGCTGCGTGAAGTTCTCGAACGAGGGCCTGTGGCGCCCGCCGAGCTACAGCGGCGCGTCGGACGCTTCCGTCAGATAGCGGTGCTCCGTCCGGATGGATGCCTGGCATGGGCGCTCACAGGGCGGGCGCAACAACGCATCGGTGAGGTCGAATGGGAGGATGGAGCGTTCCGGGCGCATCACTTCGAACTGGGACGCTTCTATGTCAGCAACGGCTTCGTCTTCCGGCTCGCGAACGAGCGACTGGAGCCCATCGACAGCGCCGTGTTCGTCGAGGTGTACGACGACGCGGACTATCTCGGCCGCGCGCTGGATGGCGCGGAGTCCGCGTTCCTGAAGCTGGCGCTCTCAGTGGGGCAGTTGCTCACCCATCCACTCGACAGCCTCGCCGAGTTGAAGAACCTGCCCTCCGGAGTGGCCGCGCTCATCACCGCGACTCCCGCCTACTTCGAGCGATTCCGGCACATGACTCGCGGAGAGCAGGTCCGCGCCGCCGCTGAACTGGCAACCAACCTCCTCGTCACGGCGGGGACGGCTTCGGCCACGACTCGCACGGTGACGGGAGCCCTGACGGGCGCCGAAGCCCACGTTCCGGTGCTGTCGCTGTCCGTGCAGGGAGCACTCCGAGTAGAGCGTCTTGCAGTACCTGTCGGGCGCGCGGCAACGGTGATGGGTGGCGGCCCCGGCGCGGCCATCGTGCTTCATCGCGCCAACTCGGCGCCCCCCCAACCCTCGGGTGGCCCAGGGCCAGGACAGTGGGGTCCCGCGAAGGAGTCCATGTCCCCACGCGCTCGCCGCTACCAGGAACAGATCTCCGGCCACTCGGCGGACGAGGCATACTGGGTCGGTGGCGTGAAGTTCGATGGCTTCGAGCAGGGCGTGTTGCTGGAGGCGAAGGGACCGGGCTATGCCCAGTTCTTCGATGACCTGGAGCCCAAGGACTGGTTCCAACATTCAGGAGCCAAGAGCCTTGTCGACCAGGCGAACCGACAGAGCCAGCAAGTGCGGAGCCTCGGAGTGCTCATCGAGTGGCATGTCGCCGAAGCGCGAGCCGCCGAAGCCATTACCCGACTCCTGGAGCGCAACAGCATCAAGGGCATTCGCGTCATCCACTCCCCCGCGCGCTGAGGAACCCAACGCGTGACCGAGAACGCCGCTCCCGAACCTTGCTACGCGGGTGCCTATTGGGGCCCCCGCAGGGAGTCGCACGAGGACTGCGCTCGACGCACAGCGCACCTTCTCCCGCTCCTGGCGGCATGCGACCCCTTCCTTGCCCAGTGGTACAAACCCACCCGGTCCACGAGGGACAGGCGTGCCCATCCCCTCATGCCTCCCGATGAAGCCGTCCTGTCCGACCTGTTCCGCGGCGGCGCCAATCGAGAGTCGGGCGGTCCCATCATCGAGGAGCTCGGCTACAGCTTCTGGTTCGGCAATGGGGGCTCCGGCGCCGACAGTGCCAGCCTGCAAATCAAGTGTGGCGATTACGCTGGAGCCAACCCCAACTGCTGCCTCATGCCACTTCCCAGGAAAGGACTGAACGCGGAGCGAATCACCACCGCGCCCGTCCTCACGAGCATCGTCCGCAGCCAGGTGCTGGCCTGGGAGCCGGACTGGGCCGTGGCCACGTCCGACGACTACCGCAAGCGGATGAGTCCCACTTCGGACGCAGGCACCTTCGTGGGCTGGGTCACCTACTTTTCGCGCCATCGAGGAACGGTGCCACCCCTTCCCGCTCCGGTCCGCATCGAGCCCGTCGAGAACATGGGCACCCTCATCATCCTCACTCCCGAGCGTGTGACGACCCACGACGCGGGGCACGTCCAATTGGGCAGACGCGTCGGTGAGCTTCTCGCCAGGGCTGGACTCCTGCGTCCCGTCGTCCCCTGACTGCCGCTCACCGCCTGCGCCACCGCGCGTCGCCCGCCTCCGCGGTGAGCAGGATGAGCGTCGCCGTTATCGCGGACTCCACGTCCGGTGGGTCTCCCGTCAGCGCGTCCCGGTACAGGAAGAACTGTCCCACCCGGACGATGACGTTCGACAGCGCATCCAGGTTCATCGCCGGTCGGATGAGCTTGTCCCTCACGCCCTCCTCCAACGCCCTGCGGATGCTCGCCGCGCAGCGCTCCTCCACGCGGCTGCTCTTCGACATCAGCACGCGCATCGCGTACTCGGAGTCCTGCTGGATGAAGCGCCTGAGCGGCGCGTCCTCCACAATCAGCTGGATGAGCCGCTCGGTGACGTTCGCCAGGTACGCCGCGCCCTCGCCCTGGAACTCGCCCCTCGCCGCCGTCAACGCCGCGTCGAACCGGGCCGAGAGCACCTCCCCATAGAGCAGCTCGCGCGTCCCCGCCCACCGGAACACCGTCGCCCGACTGACGCCCAGCTCCTGCGCCATCCTGCCGATGTCGAACCGCTCCCCCTCGCTCCACCACCGCATCGCCAACGCGAACAAATCCCTCGGCGTCGCCCGCGAGGGCGCCTCCAGCCGCTTCGACAACGGCGTCACCCGCACCCGCGCCTTCTCGCGCGAGGCCGGACGCGTCGTCCTCGACGGCGCCCCCTTCGCGCTCCGCCGCACGGGCTTCGCCCCCGTCCGCTTCATGTCGCCGCGCTCAGCATCTTCCGGCGCCGCCGCTTCATCCCCGCCACCAACACGCGCTGGTACAGCGTGGGCAACAGCCGCTGCATGAAGTCGATGAGCACCGCGTCCCCGCCGATGAGCTGACGACGCCGGTTCTTGTGGATGGCCGTGACGATGTCCTCCGCCGCCCGCTCCGGCGTCGTCGCGAACGCCTTCTCGAAGTCACTCGACGAGCGCTCGTCCGTCCACCCCCGCCGCACCGTCACCCGCGCGTTGCGCGCGATGTTCGTCTTGATGCCCCCAGGGTGCACACACGTGACGCCGATGCTCCCCCCCTCCACCTCCAGCTCCTGCCGCAGCGCCTCCGTGAACCCCTTCACCGCGAACTTCGCCGCGTTGTACGCCGCCTGCGTCGGCACCCCGATGAGCCCGAACACACTCGACACGTTGACGATGTGCCCCGCGTCCACCGCCTTCAGGTGCGGCAGGAACGCCTTCGTGCCGTACACCACGCCCCAGAAGTTGATGTTCATCAACCACTCGAAGTCCTCGTACCGCGTGTCCTCGATGGTCGCCCCCAACGCCACCCCCGCGTTGTTGATGACGATGTGCACCGCGCCGAACTCCCGCGCCACCTCGTCCGCCCACGCGTGCACCTCTTCGCGCTTCGCCACGTCCACCCGGTCCACCCGCACGCGCACCCCGTGCTCCCGGCACTTCGCCTCCGTCTCCGCCAGGCCCTGCGGATTCACGTCCGACAGCGCCAGGTGACAGCCCCGCTTCGCCAGCAACACCGCCGTGGCCCGGCCGATGCCCGAGCCCGCGCCCGTGATTGCCGCGACCTTGTCCTTCACCGTCTTCATGTGCTGGCTCCGTTTCGCGCCCGGCTCGGCTCCACCTCGTCGAGCATCCGGCGCAGCAACCGCGCGACCTCCACCGTCGCCTCCCGACACGCCCGACTCAGCCCCGACATGTTCGCGAACGCATGCACCAGCGAGTCGAAGCGGCGCAGCGTCGTCGGCGTCCCCGCCTCCCGCAGCGCCGTCGCGTACGCCTCCGCCTCGTCCCGCAGCGGGTCGAACCCCGCCGTGACGATGAGCGCCGGTGGCGCCCCCGCCAGCGACTTCTCCTGGCGAGGAGAGACCCGGGGGTCCGCCAGCGGCGTCGTGCTGCCCATCATGTACTGCTCCTGGTACCACTCGACATCCACGCGCGTGAGGAAGAACCCCTCCGCGAAGTGCGACAGCGAGCCCCAGTCCCGGGTGCGGTCCATCGTCGGGTACAACAGGAACTGGAGCGCCGGCTTGCGCGTGCCCTCGCGCACCGTGTGCTGCGCGACGACGGCCGCCAGGTTCCCACCCGCGCTGTCACCTCCCACCGCCACCCGCTCCGGGTCCGCGCCCAGCGACGCCGCGTGCTCCAGCGCCCACTCGAACGCGGCAATCGCGTCCTCCACCGCCGAGGGGAACGGATGCTCGGGCGCCAGCCGGTAGTCGATGGAGAGCACGTGCACGCCCGCGTGGTGACACAGCCGCCGGCACGGCGAGTCATGCGTGTCCAAATCCCCCATCACGAACCCGCCGCCATGGAAGAACACCAGCAGCGGCCGCCCCCGTGAGTCCCCGGGCGGGACATAGTGCCGCGCCCGCAGCGGGCCCTGCTTCGTCTCGAGCACCCGCGACGTCACCGACGCCACCGGCTCCAGCGCCCCCGAGTGCATCAGCGCCTCGCGCCGCAGCCGGTTCCGCGACTCGGCGAGAGGCAGCTCCGACTTCCGGGGCACGCCCTTGCGCTCCCGCAGCGAGAGCAGCAGCTGCACCTCGGGGTGCAGGCGCAGCCCGTCAATCACCACCGGCGGCTTGCCGGACAAGCGCACCAGCATCGGCGGCGGCAGGCGGAACAGCGCGCTCGCGACCTTGAACTCCAGGCGCTCCAGGAGGGTGAGCTTCGTGTCATCAGCCATGTGCCAGCTTCCGGTGACGAGTCCCCGCCGTCGCGCTCGAACGCCCGTGCCGGGCGATGGCCACGTACTCCGACGGCTCGAAGGCGGAGACTCGATGGTGGTAGGAGAACGTGAAGCCGGGCCACAGCGTGGAGTTGCGCCCGGTGGCATCCAGATACCAGCTCACGCACCCGCCCGTGAGCCAGACCGTCCGCGCCATCCGCGTGTCGACGTCCTGGATGAACGCCTCCTGCGCGTCGGACGTGGGCTCCACCGCCGCGAGCCCTCGCCCCTCCAGGTAGCGCAGCGCGCTGAGCACATGCGCGAACTGGGCCTCCATCATCAGGATGACGGACGTGTGTCCCAGCCCCGTGTTGGGCCCCAGCAGCATGAAGAAGTTGGGGAAGCCGCTCACCGACGTGCCCAGGTGCGCCTTCATGCTCCCCGCCCACGTCTCGGTCAGCGAGCGCCCATCCCGTCCCCGGATGTGCCGCGCGAAGGCGGGCTCCGTGATTTGGAAGCCCGTGCCGAAGATGAGCGCGTCCACCGGGTGCTCCGCGCCCGTCGTGGTGACGACGGAGTGCTCGCGCACCTCCTGGAGGCCCTCCGTGACGACCTCGACATTGTCCCGGGTCAGCGCCGGGAAGTAGTCGTCCGAGACGAGCACGCGCTTGCAGCCCATCGTGTAGCCGGGCGTGAGCTTCGCGCGCAGCACCGGGTCCTTCACCGAGTCGCGCAGGTGCCGCTTCGCCCCTCGCTGGGCAAGCCGGATGATCCACGGGTGCATGAAGGCCAGCGCGGACAGCTCCTTCACCGCGTAGATGCCCAGGCGCGTCAGCCACCGCGCCCCGGGGACTCGCGCATACAGCCACTGTCTCCATGCGGCGATGGGACGGTCCTCGCGCGGCAGAATCCACGGCGGCGTGCGCTGGAACAGGACCAGCCGCGACACCTTCGGCTGGATGACCGGCACGAACTGGATGGCGGACGCGCCCGTGCCCACCACCGCCACCCGGCGCCCCTCCAGCGCGTAGCTCAAATCCCACCGGGCCGAGTGCATCACCTTGCCCTGGAAGCGCTCCAACCCCGGCAGCGTGGGCACCACGGGCTCGTTGAACGCGCCCGCCGCGAAGATGAACACGTCCGCGGTGAACAGCCCCTGGGACGTCTGGAGGCGCCAGTGCTGCGCGGCCTCGTCCCAGGAGGCCTCCTCCACGGTGTGGTGGAAGCGCACGTGCGGCAGCACCCCGAAGCGCCCCGCGCAGTCACGCAGGTACGCGTGAATCTCCGGCTGCGATGAGTAGGCCCGCGACCAACGCGGGTTGGGCGCGAAGGAGAACGAGTACAGGTGCGAGGGCACGTCACACGCGCAGCCCGGGTACACGTTGTCCCGCCAGACGCCGCCCACGTCCCCCGCCCGCTCCAGGATGACGAAGTCCTCCATCCCCTCCTGCTTCAGACGGATGGCCATGCCCAGGCCACCAAAGCCGCTGCCAGCGATGGCCACGTGGAAGTGTCGGACCCGAGCCAGGGACATCACCAACCTCCGCTCCAGGAAACCCGCCCGTCGCCCACTCCACCCGCGCTACGGATTCCCACCATGGCGCGTCATGAGTCACTTCGCAACCTTGACTCATTTCCGACAAGGCCGTCGCTCGCGAGGGCCCGCCAGTGGGGACGTCAGTGGTTCAGGTGCTCGACGAGCGTCTTGAGGCCGATGCCGATGAGCACCACGCCTCCGAGCAGCTCGATGCTGGTGCCGAAGCGCTCACCCAGCCGCTTGCCCGCCCACGCGCCCAGGACGGACAGCACGAAGGTGAGCACGCCGATGAGGCCGGTGGAGAGGATGACGCCCAGCTCCAGCGCGGGCAGCGTCACGCCGACGGCGAGCGCGTCGATGCTGGTGGCCACGCCCAGCGTCATCAGCATGGGCAGCTTGATGCCCGTCGACGCGGCGCGCTCCTCCTCGTCGTGGGAGAACGCCTCGTAGATCATGTGCCCGCCCACCAGGGCGAGCAGCCCGAAGGCAATCCAGTGGTCCACCGCCGCGAAGCGCGTGAGGATGACCTTGCCCCCGAGCGCGCCGGCCAGGGACATGCCGAACTGGAACAGGCCGAACGTCACCGCCAGCTTCAGGATGTCTGGCGGACGCGCCCCGCGGATGGCCATGCCTCCGGAGACGGCGGTGGCGTCCATCGCCACCCCGAGCGCGAGCAGGAACAGGGTCATGGACGCCTCCGGCTATTCCTTCTCGATGTCCCGGTCCCACAGCTGGACGCGGGTGTTCTCATCGGTCAGCCGGCGGGTGAGCTCCGCCGCGATGGCCACCGAGCGGTGCTTGCCGCCCGTGCACCCCAGCGCCACCGTGAGGTACGCCTTCCCCTCCTTCTGGTAGCGGGGGAACAGGAAGCGGCAGAGGTCCACCACCTTCTCGAGGAACTGCTGCGCCTCGTCGCGGTCCAGCACGTACGCGGCCACCTTCGGCACCTTGCCCGTCAGCCCCTTCATCTCCGGGACGAAGTACGGGTTGGGCAAGAAGCGCACGTCCAGCACCAGGTCCGCCTGCGGCGGCACGCCGTAGCGGTAGCCGAACGACATCACCGACAGGCTGGGGCCCGCGGCGGGCTCCGGGCTGAAGCGCGCCTGCACCATGCGCTTCAGGTCGTGGACGTTGAGCACCGACGAGTCGATGACCTGGTCCGCGATTTCGCGCAAATCCCTCAGCGCCTCGCGCTCGGCCTTGATGCCGTCGGCGACGGTGCCATTGGGAGCGAGCGGATGGCGGCGGCGCGTCTCGCTGAAGCGACGGATGAGGCTGTCGTCGCTCGAGTCGAGGAAGAGCACCTCCACGTGGTGGCCGGCGCGACGCACCTCGTCGAGCATGCGCGGGGCCTCCTTGAGGAAGACGCCCTCGCGCACGTCCACCACCAGCGCCATGCGCTCGATGTTGCCACCGCCCGCCAGCTCCGTGAGCTTGGGCAACAGCACCACCGGCAGGTTGTCGATGCAGAAGAACCCCGCGTCCTCCAACGCCCGGATGGCGGTGGACTTGCCGGAGCCGGACATGCCGGTGATGACGACCAACTGTTTCGCGGGCGCGGTCACTCGACCTCTTCTCCCAGGGTGCGGCGCATCGCCCCTTCGGCGATGGCCCGGTTGAGCCGCTCGGCGAACTCCCGCGCCGAGTGGTGGCCCTGATGCTTCAACAACTGGTTGCGGGCGGCCACCTCGATGATGGTCGCCATGTTACGGCCAGGACGCACGGGTACCACCGACAGCGGGATGTCCACACCCACAATCTGCAGGTGCTTGTCCTCCACCCCCAGCCGGTCGTACTCCTGATGGGGGTCCCACTCCTGCAACTCGATGACGAGCTCAATCTTCTTCTGCTCGCGGACCGCCGCCACGCCGAACAGGTCCTTGATGTTGATGATGCCCAAGCCCCGGATTTCCATGTGGTGCTTGATGACCGGATTACCGGCCCCGTAGACGGCGCCCTTGCGGCGGGTGACGTCGACGATGTCGTCGGCCACCAGACGGTGGGCGCGCATCACCAGGTCCAGGGCAATCTCGCTCTTGCCGATGCCACTCTTGCCCAGGAGCAGGATGCCCACGCCGAAGACGTCCATCAGCACGCCGTGCAGGCTGCTGGACTCGGTGAGGGCCTCCTCCAGGAAGGACTGGACGCGGGTGATGAAGTCGCTGGAGAGCAGCGGCGTCTTCATCAGGGCCAGGCCCTCCGCCTCGCAGGCGGTGACCAGCACGGGGGGAATCTCCAGCTCCTTGGTGACGACGACGCAGGCCAGGTCCTCCTCCTCGAAGAGCTTGGACAGGGCCTCGCGCTGCCGCGACTCGGGGAGGGTGGCCAGGTAGGAAATCTCGGTGTTGCCGAACACCTGGACGCGGCGGGGGTGGAGGTGCTCGGTGAACCCCGCCAGCGCCAGCCCCGGCTTCTGGATGCGCGGCGAGTCCACCGTCCTCGTCAGGCCCGCCGCGCCCGCGACGAGCGTCAGCCGCAGGTCGTAGTCGTGGTCCTCGATGAGCTGGGAGATGCGGATGGATTTCATCGTCGGGGCCTGGAATATCACCGGTGGGACCTTTTGAGTCGAAGTGCCCACGGGGCATGGCCTCCCCTACCTCTACCGCCGATTGCCCACCCGACCACCGGCCCGCCGGCCTCGGGCGCCCGGGCCACCGCTTGGCGCCTCAACAATGCGCGCCATGGCCATTTCCCGGCGTCCGGCGGGTTGGTAAGCCCCGGCCATGTCCGACTGCCTCTTCTGCAAGATTCGAGACGGCCTCATCCCGGCCAAAGTGGTCTACAAGGACGACGTCTGCCTGGCGTTCAAGGACATCAACCCTCAGGCGCCCACGCACGTCCTGTTCATCCCCCACAAGCACATCCCGACGGTGAACGACATCGCGGCGGAGGACGAGGCCACGGTGGGGCACCTCTTCACCGCGGCGGCGAAGCTGGCGAAGCAGCTGGGCCACGACACCGACGGCTACCGGCTGGTGATGAACACGAACGGCGATGCGGGGCAGACGGTGTTCCACATCCACCTGCACCTCCTGGCTGGCCGCTCGCTCACCTGGCCTCCAGGGTGAGGCGAAGCGGTGGGGCCCACCGGTTGCTAGTGTCTGTCCCGTGAGGCGCGAGGGGTGCGCCGGCGATGCCCTTCTCCACGGAATCGACTCCCGCGAATCGTCGTGCCTACACGGTGCTGGCCCTGCTGCTCGCGGCGGTGGCGGGCACGGTGAACGCGACGGGCTTCGTGGCGCTCGGCGTGCACACGTCCCACATGTCCGGGAACATGGCGTCCCTGGGCGAGTCGCTCGCGCTGGGGGACGGCGCGCTGGCGTTCCGGGCCGCCCAGGTGCTGCTGGCCTTCGTGGTCGGCGCGGTGTGCGCGGCGGCGCTGCTGGATGCGTCCCGACGGCGCGAGCGGGGTCGGCACGTGGCCGCGCTCGCGGTGGAGGTGGTGACGCTGGCGGGCATCGGCGTGGCGCTCGACGCGGCGCCGGGTGCGCGTGCGCCGGTGCTGCTGTGGGCGCTGGCGTTCGCGATGGGGCTGCAGAACGCGCTCGTCACGCGCGTGTCCGGCGCGGTGGTGCGCACGACGCATGTCACCGGCATCCTCACGGACATCGGCATCCAGTTGGTGCAGATGTTCGCGTGGGTGCGGGATGGCTCGCGCGGCCAGGGGGTGAGGGGGGTGCTCCGGCGCCTGCGCGCCCTGCCCTCGGCCATCGAGTTCGAGCGCACGCGGCTGCACCTGGGACTGGGGCTGTCGTTCCTGCTGGGGTGCACCGGCGGGCCGTTGCTCTACCTGCGCCACGGGCCCGCGGCGCTGGGGCTGCCGTGTGTGGTGCTGCTGCTGCTCATCGGGCTGGACTTGAGCCCGGCCGCGGCGCGCGGGGCGCCGCGAGGCTCCACGTCACGGGCGTGACGTCACTCTGGCGCGGGCTGGGCCAGGGGCTGGGTGGGCGGCGGGCCCGAGGAGGCCTCCACGTCCAGGACGCGCGAGTCGGGGCCGCCCTGGCGCAGCACGCGCAGCACGCTGCTGCGGTCATCGGTCCAGGTGAAGTCCGGCTCGCCGCGCAGACCCAGGCGCCGCACGCGCGCGGTGGCGCGGGTGAAGGTGGGGCCCCAGGAGAACTCGCGGTCCGGGCTCAGCAGCATCCAGTTGCTGCGCAGGGCGTCGTCCTTCGTCTCGTGGAAGACGAACGTCGCGTGCATGCCCAGCTTGCGCGCGTGCGCCAGCGCCACCGGCACCAGGTCCAGGTGCACGTTGCTGATGTGCATCGCCAGCACGCCGTGGGGGGCCAGGTGCTGCTTGTAGAGGGCCACCGCCTCCTCGGTGAGCAGGTGCACGGGCACCGCGTCCGAGGAGAAGACGTCCAGGGACAGCACGTCGAAGCCCTGCGGCTCGCCGCGCTCCAGCTCCTGCTCCAGGGAGATTCTCGCGTCGCCCTCCACCATCGTCGCGGTGGCCGGTGAGTCCGCGAGGAAGCTGAAGAAGCCGCCCTTGCCCTGGGCCAGCTCGATGACCGCCGGGTTGATTTCGTAGTAGCGGCCCCGGTCGTCCTTCTCGAGCAGCGCCGCGCTGGTGCCCACGCCCAGGCCGAGCACCCCCACGTGCAGGCCAGGGGGCAGTCCCACCGCCTGGCGCAGTCGACGCTGCTCGGCGATGGCCAGGCCCAGTCCGGCCTCGCGCGTGTAATAGGTCGTGGGCCGCGTACGGTTCTCCGGTGAGGCGAGCTGCCAGCCGTGGGTGACGGCGCCGTGGCGCAGGCCGAAGAGGTGGAGCGCCGGGTCCTCCGCGTTCTGCTCCATCACCCGCACCACGCCGAAGAAGTTGCGCTCGCTGAACCGGGCCCGCTCCAGGTCCTGGCTCATCGAGAGGAACAGGTTCGTCGTCACCATCATGAGCATCGCGCCGCGCAGCATCCGGCTCACGCGCCGGCCGCGCGTCTCGTCCAGGGGCGCCTTCGCCAGGCCCAACAGCGCCACGAGGCAGCAGCCGCCCAGCGAGAGCGGATACTCCCAGTAGGCGCGGAAGAAGTTCGTGGCCACGCCGCTGACGAACAGCGCGCCCAGCACACCGCCCGCGGAGACCCACAGGTAGAAGGCGCTCAGGTGCCGAGGCGCGGGGCGCAGCCGGAACAGCTCACCGTGGCACACCATGCAGCCGGCGAAGAGTGACGCGGCGTAGGCCAGCAGCAGCAGCGGCAGCGGGAAGTGTGGACCCGCCGCGTGCGCGTGCGCCGCCGCGGCGCCCGAGGCGATGAGCAGCACCGAGTACAGCGTGCGCGAGTAGAAGGATTCGCGCGAGAAGGCGAGGATGAAGGTGAGCAGGTAGACGGCGAGCGGCAGCACCCAGAGGAACGGGCCCGCGGCCACGTCCTGCGAGAGCTGGTTCGTCGTGGCGAGCAGCAGCACGGAGGCGCAGGTGGACAGCCCCAGCCACTCCAGCGTGTTCCTCAGGCCGGGCTTCGACGGGTGCTCCATCACAGGGGCGTCCGGCGCGCCACCGCGCGCCTCCTGCTTCATCGCCGCGAAGGCGGCCGCGTGCGCGGCCTCGGCGTCCGTGGCGTGCCCGGCGGTCCCCCCGCGCGAAGCGCCTCCGGCGAGAGCCTCGCTCGCATCGACGCCCGAAACCGTTCCCGTCGCTCGCGGCTCCGCGCCCGCCACGGGCGAGGCCTTCGCATCGACGCCCGAAACCGTTCCGCCAACCCCTACCGTCGCTCGCGGCTCCGCGCCCGCCACGGGCGAGGCATTCGCATCGACGCCCGAGACCACTTTGCCAGCGCCCGCCGCGACGTGTGGCTCGGCTTCGCGCGAGCCTCCCATGAGCGCGGCATTCGCATCGGAGCCCAAGCCCCCTGCTGCGCCAGCACCCACCGCGAGCCGTGACGCCGCGTCCGCCGCCACGTGCGTCACCGTGACGCCGAGTTGTCCCTCGACGGGAGCCGCCGCCGAGCGCTCATGGCGCAGCACATCCACCGCGCACACCGCGCAGGCCACCGCGAAGAGGACGAAGCCCACGCCCCAGCCCCACGCCTGCGCGCCCCGCCCCACCCAGGGCTCCACCAGGAACGGATAGCCCAGCAGCGCGAGCAGCGAGCCCACGTTCGACAGCGCATACAGCACGTACGGCGAGCGCCCCGGCCGCGCCCTCGCGAACCAGGACTGGAGCAGCGGCCCCGTGGTGCTCAGCACGAAGAACGGCAGGCCGATGGTGACCGCCAGCATCGCCAGCAGTCGCGGCACCGCCAGGTCCGTGCCCACCGGGCGCCACTCGGGCCCCGGCGCCACCGGCGAGCCCACCCACAGCGCCCTCACCCCCAACACGGCCACCGCCAATGCCAGCACCCCCAGGTGCACCTTCGCCTGCAGGCGCGGCGTCAGCCGGGAGGCCAGCCCGTGCGAGTACGCGTAGCCGCCCAGGAGCGCCGCCTGGAAGAAGAGCATGCACGCCGTCCACACACCGGGCGTCCCGCCGTACCAGGGCAGCGCATAGCGCCCCGCCAGGGGCTGCACCCCGAACAACAGGAAGGCGCTCGTGAAGATGGCGACGGAGTATCGAAGCATGGAGACCCTGGGAGACGTACGTCAGACAGCCGGCGCCGCGGCGGGAGGATGGCGCCGGGAGCGCAGCGCGCGCGACCCAGCGGCGAAGAGGGACAGCGCCAACGCGAGCAACACCACCGCCACCACCCCGTTCACCCGCGACGCCGCCGAGCTCGCCGGCGACAGCGCCTCGCGCACCAGGAGCACCAGGCTGGTGAGCGTGACAGCCCCCACGAACATCATGGGTACCAACGCATACACATAGGGCCGGCCCGTGCTCTTGAGCCACACGCAGACCCCGAGCAGCGACAGCGACGCCAGCAGCTGGTTCGACGTGCCGAACAACGTCCAGAACGAGCGCCACGCTCCCGAGCCCGCCAGCAGCACGAAGGCCAGCGGCACTCCACACGTCACCGCGGTGGCCACCATCGCCGCGCCCTTGCCCTTCTTCCCCGACAGCTCCTGGAGGATGTAGCGCCCCAGCCGCGTGGACACGTCCAGCGTGTCGAACACGAAGGTGGAGAAGGCCATGGCCCCGAAGGTCGTCGCGATGACGAGGTACTCCTTGCCCAGCACCGTGACGATGAAGCGCCCCAGCCCCGCGCCATACACCGCGCCCGGCGCCTTGCCCGTCAGCTCCGCCTTGGTGGCGACCATCACCGTCGCCAGCGCGATGACCGCCACGAAGCCCTCCAGCAACATCGCCCCGTAGCCCACCGGCTTGCAGTGCGGCTCCTTGTCGATCTGCTTCGACGTGGTGCCCGAGCACACCAGCCCGTGGAACCCCGAGCACGCGCCGCACGCGATGGTGACGAAGAGGAACGGGAACAGCGCGCCGCCGGGCCCCGGGACGTTGAAGCCCGAGAAGGCGGGCTGCTGGATGGACAGCTCCCCGCTCAGCCCGCCGTAGAAGATGCCCACCACGCCCACCGCCAGCGCGGCGTACAGCACGAAGCCGCCCAGGTAGCCGCGCGGCTGCAGCAGCACCCAGACGGGCGTGAGCGACGCGACGAAGCAGTACGCCAGGATGAGCGCGGACCAGCCTCGCGCATCCAGCACCAGCAGCGTGGACATGCGCGTGCCCAGGTACACCACGCCCAGCGTCGCCGGCACGAAGATGAGCGTCTGCAGCCACAGGGGCGGCTTGAGCCAGCGGTCCACCAGCCCCATCACCACCGCCAGCAGCAGGTACGCGATGGACGCGAACGCCACCGCGCCGCCCGGGTTGAAGCGGAAGGTGAGCCCCTCCAGCTCCGCGTCGCCGCTGACGAACGTGGCCGCCGTCGCGTCCGTGAAGGCGACGATGACGTAGACGAGCGCCACCCAGATGAAGGCCAGCATCGCCAGCCCCGCGGTGGGCCCCAGGTGGCTGCGCACCACCTCCGCGATGGAGACCGCGCCGTGGCGGATGCTCGCCACCAGCGTGGCGAAGTCATGCATCGCCCCGATGAACACCGAGCCCACCGCAATCCACAAGAGCGCCGGCAACCAACCGAACTGCTGCGCCGCCAGGATGGGCCCGGCGATGGGCCCGGCCGCGGCAATCGCGCTGAAGTGCTGGCCCAACAGGTAGAAGGGCCTGGTCGGAACGAAGTCCACGCCGTCGCTCTTCGCGTGCGCGGGCGTCACCGCTCCAGAATCCAGGCGGAACTGCCGGGCGATGAAGCCTCCGTAGAAGCGATAGCCCAGCGCCAGCACCACCAGGAACACTCCAGCAATCAGGGGGAGGCTCATGCCGCGAGGCTTTCCCGACCCGGACTTCCGGTCAACACCCTGGCTCCTGGAAGTCCGAGGACGACGGCAACGGCGTCACGGGTCGCCTGACGCCAGCTTGCCTTGGACCTGCTTCCTGAAGTTCCTCACCGTCTTCAAGAGCTCGGGGTTGGACTCCCCTTGGGCGGCGGCGACTTCTTCATCCAGGTCGTCCCGCTTCTGGCAGAGGAACCCCAGGTTGTCGCAGGACCGGAGGGCCTCGAGCTTCTTGAACTCGGCGTTCGCCGCCTTCCACTCGCGTGCCAGCTCGGTCTGCGGGCCCGCGCCCTTGATGATGCGCACGCGATTGGTGTTGGCGCGCTTCGGCGCGGGGGCCTTCGGAGCCGGCTTCCCCAGGGGCGCCAGCAACGAGCCGTCATCGTCCTCGGCGCTCTTCGGCGCGGTGGCCGCCTCGGCCTCGGGAGGCGCGGACGGCGGGCTGTCCACCGCCGCGGGATTGTCAGCCGGGGCCTGCTCGCCAGGGGCCGCCGCCTCCACGGGGGCCTGCTCCGCCACCACGGCGCCCGGCTTGGGCTCCGCGGCGCCGTCCCCAGGGGCCTTCGAGGCCTTCGCGCCTGGAGCCACGGGGCTCGGAGCCGGAGCTCCCTCGGGCCCCTTGGCGACGAGGCCGAGCTGCCCGAGCTGGTTCATCACCATTCCCCGGACCTGGGGGTCCGACAGGAGGAACGCCGCTCCCGCCGTCAGCGCACCCAAGCCGCCCAGCACCACCACCCACGTCAGCGCGGAGCTGCGCTTGCCGCGCTTGGGCACGGTGGTCTTGCGCGTGTCCTCCGACGGGCGACGGACGGGGACGTTGGGCCGCGAGGGCACCGACGTGCGCCGCGTCTCCTCGTGCGAGGCCATGGACACGCGCACGTCCGCGTCCTCTTCCTCCTCCTCGGGCACGGCGACGACCACGGGACGGCTGACACCCGTGCGTCGCCCCGGCGCGGGCGCCATGCCCGGAGAGGACGGCCTCACACGGCGCGAGCCCGTCTTCGGACGCGAGACACCCGAGCGCTCCTCGTCGTCGCGCGCGACGCCCTCCGCGTCACGCAGGAGGCTCTCGTCCAGGACGACGCGAGGCTGGGTGTCCTCGTGGACGGCGGCGCGGGCCTGCATGTCCGCCACGCGTGGACCCCGAGGGTCCGTGTCCGCGTCCCGAGGCGCGCGCGGGTGCGTGTCCTCGTAGCGCTCCGCTCGCCCGGGCCGCGACGCCCGGGGGTTCGTGTCCATCTCCTCCAGGCGCTCCGACGGCTCGCCGTGTCCCATCTGCTCGGGCGTGAGCACCGGCAGCTCGCCGTCCGCGTCACCGCCCGAAGACTCGAGATAGGAGACCACCACGCCCGGCTCGCCCACCTTCGCGCCCGAGCGCGACGGCACACCGGGGTTCGACGTCAACGCGGCGCCCTGCACCGGCAACGCGCCCGAGCGCGACGGCACACCGGGGTTCGACGTCAACGCGGCGCCCTGCACCGGCAACGCGCCCGAGCGCGACGGCACGCCGGGGTTCGACGTCAACGCGGCGCCCTGCCCTGTCATCACTCCCGAGCGCGACGGCACGCCGGGGTTCGACGTCAGCGCCGCGTCGGGCATCGACATCGCACCCGAGCGCGACGGCACGCCGGGGTTCGACGTCAGGGAGCCACCGCGCGCGGACGCGGCGGCCGGAGGCATGGTCATCGCGCCCGAGCGCGACGGAGAACCTGGGGGCGGCGCGGCGGTGGCTGCCCCAGGTCCTGGCCGCGTCGTCACACCGGATGCGGGCTGCTCGCCCGCGAAGGGCATCGCGGCCCCAGGTCCGGGTCGCGTCGTCACGCCGGACGCCGGCGCCTCGCCAGCCGAGGGCACCGAGGCCCCCGGTCCTGGCCGCGTCGTCACACCCGACGCGGGCTGCTCACCCGCGAAGGGCACCGAGGCCCCAGGTCCAGGCCGCGTCGTCACACCCGACGCGGGCTGCTCACCCGCGAAGGGCATCGCGGCCCCAGGTCCAGGCCGCGTCGTCACACCGGATGCGGGCTGCTCACCCGCGAACGGCATCGAGGCCCCAGGTCCAGGCCGCGTCGTCACACCGGACGCGGGCTGCTCACCCGCGAAGGGCATCGCGGCCCCAGGTCCAGGCCGCGTCGTCACACCCGAAGCCGGCGCCTCGGAAGGCACGCTGACAGCGGGCATCACCATCACCCCGGAGCGCGCCGGAGACGCCGGTGCCGGCGCGCCAGGAGGCACGAGCGCCTGCCGCTGGGGCATCACCGCCGCGGGAGGCGGTGTGACGGGAGGCGGAGGAGGACGCGGGTTCCCGCCGCTGAACGTGGGGGGCCGGGACGCCGCGCCACGCGGGTCCTCACCGAAGGGACGCAGCGGCTCCGCGCGGGGGTCGGTGGCGTCGTAGGGGCTCCCCTGCCCGTCCGCGGGGCCGACGACCGCGCCCACGGGCAGCAGCTCCAGCTCCGTGGGCCGCGTGTCCGGGCGCGAAGGTGACGGTGGCGGGGCGGGAGGAATCGCCTCCGCGGGCATGGTCGTGAGCGGGACCTCGCGCGTCTGCGACGGCGGCCGAGGCGCGGGCGCGACGGCGGGCGGCGGCGCGGGCGGGCGGGCGGCCACCTCGGGCGCCACCTCCACGGACAGGGAGGGCGACGTGTCCGGATTCAGCCGGGCCGCCCGCACCCGAGCCTCCTCCTCCAGCGCCTCCAGCGGGAAGGCGGGCCGGGTGGACTCGTCCATCGGGATGCCCGGACGCGTCTCCCCGTCATCCACGGGCCCACCATCGCGACTGCGCCGCGTCGGATGGAAGGACAGCGCCTCCACCGGCCCATCCAGGCGGATGGTCTTCGCCGGCAACATCGCCCCCGCGGGCGGCGACGGACGCGGCGCGGCCCCCTCCTCCGAGGGCTCCGGAGCCGCGGCGCGCGCCTCGGCGTAGCCACCGCGCGGCACGTCCTTGAGGCTCGCGAGCAGCCGGCGCTCGGACTGGAAGTCCGCGGTGAACAGCTCGCGCATGAAGCGGCTGACGCTCTCCGGCCCCGCGCTGGGGTCGATCTCCATCAGGCACGCCTGCAGCCGGCCGCGGAACTCCTCCGCCGTCTGGAAGCGCTGCGCCGGGTCCACCTCCAGCGCCTTGGCCACCAGCGCCGTCACCGAGCGCGGCGTGAGCGGCTCCACCTCGTCCAGCGGCGCCACCTTCGGGTTGGCCACCACGGACATCAGCTCGCCGGGGTGGATGCCGTCGAAGGGGTTCTTCCCACAGATGAGCTCGTAGAGCGTCAGGCCCACCGCGTACAGGTCCGCGCGCCGGTCCACCGGCTGGTGCCGGGCCTGCTCCGGGGACATGTAGAGGAACTTGCCCAGGATGATGCTCGGGTTCGTCTTCGCCGCCGACAGCCGGCTCTTGGCCAGCCCGAAGTCGATGACCTTCACCTCCCCCTCGTAGGAGATGAGGATGTTCTGCGGCGAGATGTCCCGGTGGACCAGCTTCAGGTCCTCCCCGTCGTCGTCCTTCTTGCGGTGCGCGTACGCCAGCGCGTCCAGCACCCGGCCCATGACGTAGAGGATGAACGTCAGCGGCAGCGGAACCTGCCTGTCCCCCACCCGGGCGGCCACCTTGCGCAGGTCCTTGCCGTCCACGTGCTCGAGGGCCATGTAAGCCTCGCCCTCGTGCAGCCCCATGTCCAGCACCTGGGCGATGGAGCCGTGGCTCAGGCGGACGAGCGTGCGCGCCTCCCCCACGAAGCGCTCGACGAAGTCGGTGTCCTCGGCGAGCTGCGGGAGGATCTTCTTGATGACGCAGAGCTTCTCGAAGCCCTGCGCGCCCTCCAGCCTCGCGAGATAGATTTCACCCATGCCGCCCGTCGCCAGATGGGACAGGAGGGTGTACCGGCCAAAGGGCTGGGGCCGGAACGGGCGCAGCCGGGCGGAGGGGTTATGAGCGTTCATGGGGGCGGGGGTCCACCACTCGGGCGCCCATTGAACCCTGGCTTGCCCTGGTCCATCAACCCGTCAACCTGCCGCAGGGGGTTTCACCGCAGGCCGGGGTTGGTCAACACCCCGACGTCCTCGTCGAGGACCTCGAAGGCGGCCACCTTCTCCTTGGGGGGGCGCACCAGCCGCTCCCCCAGGGGCATCACGTCGAAGCGGGCCGCCACGGCCGCCAGCACCTTACCGGAAATCAACACCTGCCCGGGGTTGCCCGTCGCCGCCAGCCAGGTGGCCACGGACATGCCCTCGCCCACGGCGGTGTAGTCGGGGCGGACCTCGTTGCCGATCATCCCCACCAGGGCGCGCGTGGTGTGCAGGGCCATCCGGAGCGAGCAGCGCTCGTCCAGGGGACGGCGGCTCATCGCCCGCTCCCAGTCCGAGCGCAGGGCCAAGGCCGCCCGCACCGCCCGCACGGAGTCCTCGCCCTTCACGTACGGCACGCCGAACAGGGCCCGCATGGACTCACCGATGAAGGACTCCACGGTGGCCTCGAAGCTGAACACGATGCCGGTGGCGCGCGAGTGGAAGTCGCTCAGCAGGCTGGTCGCCTTGGCCCCGCCGATGCGCGACGCCAGCGCGGGGAAGCCCACCAGCTCCACGTGCAGCACGGTGAGGGTGCGCTCCTCCAGGCCCGGCAGGCGGCCGCCCTGGCGCTGGGCCTCGGTGGCGCGGCGCTCGGCGACGTCGGGCGGGTGGAAGCGCTCCAGCGAGCGGCGCAGTCGCTCCTGCGTGGCGCCGCCGTCGCGCGGGGAGAACTTCTGCACGCCGGTGGCCACCAGGTGCGCCACCGCCGAGCACGCGTCCAGCATGGGCTCCAGCCCGTCGCCCTTGGCGGAGGTGTTGACGTAGAGCACGCCCTGGTACGGGGCCTCGGAGCCGATGGGGATGCACAGCACGCTGGCCACGCCGTAGAGGATGACGCTCTCGCGCGCGGCGAAGCGGCGGTCGTCGCGCACGTCGCCCACCGCGAGCGCGCGGCCCTGGCGCAGCGCCTCGTCGACGATGGCGTCGGACACCGGCACCTCGCCCTTGGCCAGCCGTCCCCGGTGGCGCACCGCCGCGGGGACGAGCGCGCCCGTGGGGTGCTTGAGCAGCACCACCGCCGTGGTGGCGTCGGTGCGCTCCAGCAGCCGGTCCATCGTCAGGTCCAGGAAGGTGGACAGCGTGGTGGCGGTGGAGAGCGCCTCCGCGGTGCGGAACATCAGCACCAGCGTCTCCTGCGCCACGCGGGGGCTGGCCGGGGGGACGAACGAGGCCTGCTGGTTGAAGTCCTCGAAGGGCACCGGCCCCACGTTGTCGAGCAGGCGCAGCACGTCCGCGTCGCGCACGCTCTTGGCGAGCAGGACCGACGGGCCCACGTCCTGTCCGTGGCCGAAGCGCACGACGCCGCCGGCGCCCAGGTCCACCATCTCCGTGGCGGCGTTCTCCACGGTGTTGGGCTGGCGCACCGCGAGCGTGTTCTCGCCCAGCGCCACGGAGTCGCCGGGGGACAGCTGCCGGGAGCCCTGCAGGGGCGCGCCGTTGACGCGGCTGCCGTTGCGGCTGCCCAGGTCCTCGATGCGCAGGATGTCCGCCTCCACGTAGAGGCGCGCGTGCCGGCGCGAGACCAGGTCTCCGCCCAGCACGATGTCGTTCTCGTCGGCGCGGCCCAGGCTCGTCACGCCCTCGGGCAAGTCATAGGACGTGTCGAAGTAGCCGGGCCCGTTGATGATGATCTGCCACATCGAATCCCCGACATTACACGACTCTCTCTCAACGTAAGAGAGGGAGACCTGTGCCCCGGAGGGGGACGGGGCTGACCCGGACTCCCGGCGCAAAGGCCCGTCGCCGGGTCAGGACTGACAGTGCGCCGGGCCGCTCCCTCGGGTGCGGGGCTCAGCGGGGTCGGTGGATGAAGACGGACGCGCCTTGCCGCACCGCGGTGAACGCCGCCAGCGGCCGCCGGGCCGGGCCCTGGAGGACGGCGCCGTCCAGGGCGAAGCGCGAGCCGTGACAGGGGCACTCCACCACGCCCTCCCCGGGCCGCCAGTCCACGCCGCAGTCGCCGTGCGTGCAGATGCGCCACAGCGCCACGAAGCACCCGGGCGTCGTGTGGACGAGCAGCACGTCCAGCAGGGCCTCAGGCGCATGCACCCGGGCGTGGCCTCCGGGGGACTCGAGGCCCGGATGCGCTTCGAGCCGCACCTCCACCCAGCCCTCGGCGGCGGTGCCGGGCTGGGGGAGGTCGGGGCAGGAGGCGCCCTCGGGCGGAGGGGCCAGGACGATGGCCTCCCGCCACTCGCCGCCGCACCCCGCGCCCAGCGTGGCCAGGGCACAGCCGCCCCGGGCCAACGTGAGGAGCGCGGCGCGGCGGTCCAGGTCCGTCATGGCGCGGCGGTCAGCGACACGCCGTTCACCACGGCGACGGCGTCCAGGTCGAACCCCGCGGAGGTGCCCGCCGAGCCGTTGGTGCCCGCGTCGACGATGCGCACGTAGCGCGCCCGGGCGAGGCCCACGGTGGCCAGGTCGAACCCGTCACCGCCGGCCACGGCGGGGTCCGTGGCGCTGATGCCAGCGGCGGGGTTGGCCGTCACGGGACGCACGCCCGCGCAGCCCGGGTAGTTGTTCGTCGCGTCCGAGGGGGCGCAGGGGAACTCGTGCCACTGCACGCCGTCATCGCTCACCGAGACGCGGCCCCGCTCGGTGAAGGCGCGCGGGCCTCCGGCGATGAGGAAGCCGTTCTCGAAGACGAGCAGGTCCACGCCCGGGCCATCCACCACCGCGAGGTCCGTGAAGCGCAGGGTGATGGAGCCACCCTGCCCCAGCGAGAGGACATCCAGCGAGCCGCTGTCCAGCCCCGCGCCCACCGGCGCGCCCAGGACGATGGACGGGAAGCGGTCCTGTCCGAAGCCCGCGCCGGGGCCGGGCAGGTACTCGACCACTTCGTCGGCGTACGGGTCCGCGGGCCGCGAGGGGCTCGCGTCGGTCCCCGAGTCACCGGGCCCCGCGTCGTCGTCCGTGACGGGAGCCTCGTCCCCACCGCACGCGGACAGGCTCAGCGCCAGGGCGAGCACGGTGCCGCGACCGAACCACGAGGAGGCGCGCGTGCTCACGGCGCCACCTGGAGGCGCACCAGGCGCCGGCCGTTGCGGTCAGCCACGCCGACGAGCACGTCGGAGCCGAGCGCCTTGAGCATCCGCACCGTGGTGCACTGGTTGACGTAGGTGAGCACGGGCACGCGCGCGCCCACCGTCACGGCGTCATTCGCGCCGACGGACAGCGCGTAGCGGGACACGTCGGTGGCGACGAAGTCGTAGTCCGGGGGAGCGTAGGCGCCGCGGTTGAGCACCACGCCACCGCCGAAGGCCGCGACGTCGTTGAAGTCGCTGCCCACGTCGACCTTCGCTTGCGTGCCCAGGTCCAGCGGCGTGCCGCTGGTGATGGCGGTGGCGAGCGTCGTGGGCGCCACGCCGTGGAGGACGTTGACGAAGTTCTGGTCGAAGTAGCCCAGCGCGGCGACGCCCGTGTCCGTCACGGCGGTGAAGCCGCTTCCCACCACGTCACCCTGCGGGAAGTTGACCGCGCGCACCGTGCCCATGGGGTCCGTGGACGTCACGAGACCATAGACAGCCAGGTCGGAGGCCGAGCCCAGACCGCCGCCGTTGACGAGCACCGCGCTCAGCTCCCCGGACGAGAAGGCCGCCGCGGAGAAGTTCTTGGGCGCGACGACGAAGCTCGAGTGGGCCGGCGTGGCCAGGTCATACGCGGCGACGTTGCCCGGCGAGCCCGTGGCGCCCAGCGTGTAGCCGGTGAAGACGCGCAGGCCGTCGTTGATGACATAGCCGTTCGGGTACACCGTGGCGCCGCCCTCGCGGTCCGCGGGGGTGATGATGTCGAAGAGCTTCGTGGTGCCCGGCAGGAGGTCGGGCCAGGTGCCCAGCGAGTACAGCGCGGCGTCCTTGCCTCGTCCCTGGATGCCGTAGAACGCATACGTGGGGCCCGGAGAAGCACCGAGCGCGAGGATGTCCGGCGACAGCGCCACGGACTCGGCGGCGACGAAGCCCGGCTGGAGCACGAGCGTGCCCAGCTTCGGGTCCAGCGGCACCGTCGCGCAGTCGACCACCACGGGGCCGGCATCCGGCTCACCCGCGTCCGGCGCACCTGCATCCGGCTCACCCGCGTCGGGCGTGCCCGAGTCCGGCTGACCCGCGTCGGGCGTGCCGGAGTCCGGCGTACCAGAATCCGGCGTCCCGGAGTCCGGCGGGCCCGCGTCGGGCGTGCCCGAATCCGGCGTCCCCGCATCGGGGGTCGGGGTGGTGGGGAGGGGCTCGGTCTCGCACCGCTCGTCGACGCAGACCCACTGCTGTCCCGCGGGGGCCTCGCCATTGTCGGCGCGGCAGTCGAACGGGTCGACACACTCCGGGTTGCAACCGGTGCCGAGCAGGGCCACGGCGAAGGAGGCCACGGCCAGTGATGCGGACTTCATCCAAGGTTTCGCGCGCTTCGATTCAGCCGTCTTCATCTGCGTCCTCGTCCCTCTCCGCCCCCACGGGCGGGTGGGCTTCCAGGAGGACGCGGTCGAAGGCGGGCACCCGAGCACCCCACGGTGCGCGGTGAATGGGCTGACGCCTCCGCCGCCTCCCCTCGGAGGCCTCGGTGATGTCCGTGCCCAAGGGGCACGGGTCCACGGCAGGTTTTCGGACTCGCAGGCGCGGGAGCCCCGGAGGGCGCCCACCTAGTGGCCGTCGCTTCCCAGTCCCGTGAGGGACCAGTGCTTCAATGACGGCGGTCGTTCCTGCACACCGCTGCGGGGCAGTCCCGGATTCGCACCGGGTTCCCTAGAGCCGCCGTGGTTCGCACGACGGCACCGAGGACGCGGCCGGGATATGGCGGGCGACAGGCATTGTCAATGGAGCGCGGTGACGTCGATGGCGTTGGACACGGGGCGTCGAGGGTCCACCGGGCACGCCTCCAGCGCGGGGCCCTTCGCGGTGGGCGTGGAGTAGCCCCTGCGCTCGGTGAGGGTGCCGTCACCGACCTCCACGACGAAGACGCGGCCCGCGTTGGTGTCCGCCAGGTACACCGCGCCACGGGACACGGCGAAGCGGCTGGCCACCGACAACAGGCAACCCGGTGCGCCGGGCTGACAGCCAGGATTCAGCGCGTAGGAGGCCACGGGGACATCGTTCTTCACCAGCACCAGCCCCGTGGAGCGAACGGACGTGGCGAGGTAGCCGTTGGCCGTGTCGTAGATGGCCTCACCGATGCAGGCGACCACGAGCTGGTCACCGACGGCTTCCACGTAGCCCGCGTTGAGGCAGCGCTCCTGGCCCAGGTCGATGGCGCTGACGGCGCCGGTGGCGGGGTCGATGCGCGCGAGCATGCCCGGCCCGTTGGGGCGGTAGTCGTTGGCGGGGTTGAGGTTGGTGAGCGCCACGTACACGTGGGTGCGCGTCGCCGTCACCGAGAACGGCAGGGGCATGGAGCCCGTGCCGTCGAAGGGCTTCAGGTCCAGGCCGGTGAGCGACAGCGTGTCCACCTTGCGCGGCTGCGTGGGGTCGGAGATGTCCACGCGCGCCACGGCGTTGCCGTGCTGGAAGTTGGAGCTGCCGGTGCCGAAGAGCGGGATGTAGAGCAGGTCGCCGAAGCGCGCGAGCGCCTGGGGGCTGGTGTTCGGGCCGAGGTTCAACTGCCCCACGGTGCGCAGGCCCAGGCCGTTGCCGTGGGACGGGCCGTCACGGCGGAGCACCTGGAGCGTGTTGTTCACCGAGTCGATGACGTACACGTGGGGCGGGTCCACGAGGATGTCATTGGGGGAGCCGGACACGACGCCCAGCGAGTCCTCCTCGACGAGCGCGCCCAGGTTGCCTCCAGGCGCCTGGAGCAGCTTGCCGTTGGTCATGTCCGCGCCGAGCACGAAGCCATCCCAGGACGCGAGCGCCTGGATGCCCGCGCCGAACTCTCGGCGAGGTCCGAGCTGGTCCGTCCCCGCCTGGAGGCCCACGAGCTGTCCGTTGGTGAAGCACGCGGCCACGACGTCGTAGGTGCAACGCCCGGAGCGGCAGGACTGCGCGTCGGGGCACACGTTGCCGCAGGCGCCGCAGTGGAGCGCGTCCGTCTGGCCGTCCACGCACGCGCCGGAGCAGCGCAGCAGCCCCTCGGAGCAGCCCTCGCGACAGGTGCCGGACTCGCAGACCTGCCCGGCGGCACAGGCCGAGCCACACGCGCCGCAGTGGGCGACATCCGTCGCGGTGTCCACGCAGGCGCCGTTGCAGGACTCGGTGCCCGCGCGGCAACCACAGGCGCCGTCCTGACAGACCTCCCCCGAGGAGCACGTGGTGCCACAGGCGCCGCAGTGCGCGGTGTCGCTCCGCGTGTCCACGCAGGCGCCGTCACAGACGACGAGGCCGGAGGTGCAGACCACGCCCTCATCCGGACAGCCCGTGAGCACGAGCGCCGAGGCACAGAGCAGCGACAGGACGAGCAGCCTGGGCGCTACGAAGGAAGGAACAGGAAGCATCGAGTCCTCAGGAAGGGGAAGGCAGGCGCGGCATCACCGCGAACGACCGGTGCCAGGGAGAGCGAACACATGCGACGCGCACCTCGCGAGCGGGCCCCACGGACGAACCGGACGCGAGGAGCGTGCGTGCGAGATGCCCCCTGCGAGAGGACGGCGCTGCAACGGGTGCCGTGAACGACCGGCATGGGCACGCGAGCGCGCAGGGCGCGCAGCTCATGAGCCGAGCGGCCCAGCGAGAGTTGCGCGGGCGGCTGAGAGGACCGCACACCGACTGGCGACGGCGCGGTGTCACCTCGCACGCCACGCGCTCCGGAACAACTCCGGCGTCCGGGCTCACGGAGCGCGCGGTGCATTCGAGCCCTCGGGAGCAGAAGGAGCCGGCTCGAGCGACACCGCGAGCGTCGCGTACGCCGCGCGCCCTGGCAGCGGGAAGCCGGTGAAATCCTGCACCCGCGCGTCGAGCAGGTTCTTCACCTCGACCGACAGCGTCACCTCGGGCCTGCGCAGGAAGGTGCTGGAGGCCCCCACGCTCCACAGCGTGCGCGAGGGCAGAGAGCGCGTGCCCGTGCGGTTGACGAACTGCGACGCCTGATACAGCACCTCGGTGCGCGCGTTGAGCCACTCCGGCCCCGCGCGCAGGCGCCCCACCCACTTGTGTCGCGGGCGATTGGGCAGGTCCTGGTTGAAGTAGCGCGGGTCTCCAAACCGGTTCTGCGTGCGCAGCCACGTGTAGCCACCGCTCGCCGACAGCCACGAGAACAGCCGCGCCTCCGCCTCCAGCTCCGCGCCCCACACCCGCGCGGCGTCGAAGTTGTACGGCCGCGCCATCATCGGCGGATACAGCTCGTACGCGATGAGGTCCTCGTAAAGCGCCGCGAAGCCGCCCGCCGTCACACTCCACCGAGGAGCCCCCGCCACCGTCGCCTGGGAGTCCCAGACCACCGCCGCGTCCGCGTAGAGCGCCCGCTCGGGCCTCAGCCCCGGATTGGGCAACAACGTCCCCTGACGGATGTACAGCTCCAGGAACGACGGCGCGCGATGCGACTGTCCCGCGTTCGCCCGAAGCCCCACGCCTCCGCCCAACGACAGCCACGCGCCGACCTTCGGCGAGAACAACCAGTAGGGCCCCACCCGCTCGAACCGCAGCGACGGCACGACGCTCAACACGTCAGCCACCAGCGCCCACTCGTCCATCACCATGACACTGCCGCGCCACCAGCTCGCGGACTGCGCGCCCCTCGCCTGGGTGACCTGCTCCCCCGACGACGCCACCGTGGCCGTCAGCGCATGCCCGCCCTCGAGCAGCGTCCGCCCCTCCACCTCCACCCCACCCACGACATGCCGCTGCGGACCTCCCGCCCCCAGCAGCCCCCCCGTCACCTCCAGGCCATCGCGACGGAAGAAGCCCCTCGCACTCGCCTGCGTCCCCAACCACCGCACGCCCAATGACAACCGGTCCAGGTCCTGTCGCCCCGCGGACTGGGGGTTCTGCACCGTGCCCGGAATCGCGCGGTCCTCCAGCGACAGCTCGGACAGCACATCCAGCCGCGAGCCCCCCGGGAGCCGCCGCCGATACCGCAGCAGCACGCCTCCCCCCTTCGCGTCGTTGCGCGCGCGCGCCTCCGCCGTGACGGGGTTGTCCGGCACCGCGGGCAGCTCATCCAGCTCGTACGCGAAGTCCCCATCCGAGCGCCCCGCGTGCAGCAGCACCAGCGCGTTCCCGTCCAACAAAGGCCCGGTGATGGCCACGTGCCCCAGCGCCGTGTTCCAGCTCCCGTAGACCACCTCTCCACTGGCCCGCACGTGCGACGACGGCGCGCGCGTGACGATGTTCACCGCGCCGCCGAGCCCTCCCGAGCCATAGCGAGCCCCCGCGCCCCCGCGCAGCACCTCCAGTCGCTCCACCAATGCGGCCGGCACCTGCGACAGGTCCGCCATGCCGCCCGCGCCGTTGAGCGGGATTCCATCCAGGAACACCAACACCCCGTTCGACGCCGCGCCGCGCACCACCAGGCTCTTGCTCTGCCCGTAGCCACCCGAGTCCTGCACCGCGAGCCCCACCGAGCCCACGAGCAGCTCCGCCGTGTCCCGCGCCTCGCCCGCATGCTCGCTCGCGTCGATGACGGTGATGGCGCCCGTGGGGTCGCGGCGCTCGGGGGCGTCGGGAGGCGGCGGCGCCTTGCCTCGCACCACCGTCGCGGGCACGACGACGTCGTCCGTCGCCTGCGCGCGCGCTCCGGAAGGCAGGCTGAGCGCCAGGCACACCAGGTGCCCGGCGAGGAAGGTGCGCCGCATGCTCCGCCTTCCGCTCTCTCCATCGAAGAGAGAAGGCCATCCGCCCGTGCCGCCACGCGACACGTCCGCACCCTCGGGCAGGTCTCCTGGCTGATGGACTCCAGCTCCAGGCGCACGACGCGTCTGGCTGGAAGGGGGCTTCCGCCTTCCCCCGGAGCGTCCGCCTGGACACCGCCGGAGTGGCGACAACCGAAGTCCCCGGCCCTGACCTCAGGGCTGCCCATTCACAGTGGCGGGACCGCGCCGGAATCGCACCGGCTTCCCTCTTGAAAGCCCGACATGGGCACCCAAGGGCGCACCCCTTCTAGGAGCTGACTACCAGCGCGTCAAGCGCACCCGGGACGACACCTCGCACGCGCGCGCGTAGGACTCGAAGGCGCTCGCCTGCAGGAACACCACCTGCGCGCCCCCCAGTCGTAGCGAGGCCTGGCTGAACAGCGGCGTCGAGCGCCCCGGTACAATCAGCACCCCCTCCACGAAGGTGCCGCCGTGGCTCTCCAGGTCCGTCACGCTCCACACCTCGGTGTGCGGTTCCGGACGGAAGCGCGCGTGCTGTCGCGACACGGTGGGCTCGGGCAGGACGATGTCGCACTCGGGGCTGCGGCCCACCGTCACCTCCGGCCCTCGGCCAGGGAAGCGCGGACACAGCTCGAACACCACGGGCTCCACGACTCGCGAGGGAATCGGCACCTTCAGCGTCGGCGGCTCCGCCTGCGCCACGGCGCGCGGACGGCTCGGCATGGAGTCCCACACCAGAACGGGCCACCCGACCTCCCGCAGCAGGGCTTCGCGGTCCTCCTGGAGCCGGGACATCAGCGCGGACAGACGGTGGAGCACGACGAGCCCTCCAGGCCGGGAAGGTGTGCACGCAAACCTGTGCACGCCCCCTCGCCCTGTCCACCCCCCCTTGCGTCACTCCACGGTTCCGCAGGCGCTCGCCAGCGAGAGGATGTCGGCGTCGTAGTGCAACGCCAGCGTGCCGGACGACTCGATGTGGCGCACGAAGACGGAGCCGAACACCTCCGCGTTGCCGCTGAGCGTCAGCGTGGCGCCGGGCGCGTAGAGGTTTCCCGCGAGCACACTGCCCGCGGAGATGCCCAGCGTCCCCGTCCCCGCGGCGTACACGCGCACCTTCGCCGGCGCGTCCACGGACCCCAGCAGGAGCTGGCCGGCCACCGTCATGTCGCCGCCCACGAACAAGTCCAGCTCCCCCGGCGGCACCACCTCCACCGAGAGCCGCTCGCCGATGACGACGCTGTCCCGCACGAAGAGCGCGGTGCGCTCGCGCACCACGAGGTTCAGCCGGCCCTGGCCCTCGATGCCCGTCAGGAAGAAGCGCCCGCACGGCAGCTCCAGCGTGCGCTCGCCGGTGAAGCCCTGCAGCGCCGAGGGCTCCAGGTCGATGACGTCGTTGTGGTTCTCGCGGGCGTGGTTGGCGATGAGGCCCTGGATGTCCACCACCGACGAGGTGTCCCCGCACGCGCACGGCGACACCGAGTCCACCGGCTCGCGCAGCACCTCGGCGGCCGTCACCGTGCCGGACATGCTGCGCTCCGCGGGCACCGCCAGCTTGCCCGCCACGCTCAGCGACGCGAGCCCCACGTCGCCGCGCACCCACGCGTCCCCCGTCACCTGCGCGGACACGTTGCCGCTGAGCGGACCGCCGCTGTACAGCCCGCCGCCCACCGACAGGCCGCGCCCCAGCAGGATGCCGTCCGCGCCGCCCGCGCTCAGCCCGCCGCCAATCGTCAGCGTGTCGTTGGCCGCGACGCCGCCATTGGTCGCCACCGCGCCGCCCTTGCCGCCCGGCACGTACTTGCCCAGCGAGCTCTTGAACGCATCCGTGGTGAGCGACGCGCTGAAGGCCAGCCGCTCGCACGAGCACAGCGCGTAGCGGAAGGCCCGCTCGGCCAGGTGCCCGCTGCACACCTTCGCGCCCGTGAGGCTGTCGCCCACCAGGAGCAGCGGCCCCGTGGACGCGCAGAAGGCGGTGTGGTCATCGGCGGGCTGCTCGCCCTCGCCCGTCGTCGGCCCGGCGTCCGACGAGGCCACCGGCCCCGCGTCGTTGCGAGGCGTCTCGATGAAGGCCACCGGGTCCTTCACCTCGCACGCGCTCCAGGCGCCCACCAGCCCCAGCACGCAGAGGAATTTCGTCCCGGACTTCCACGGCGACACGTTGGCGCGACTCATCGACCTGAGACCTCCTTCAGCCGCTTCCGGGCCGCCACGGCATGGGGCGAATCGGGGTGACGCGCGAGGAAGTCCTCCAACGCGCGCACCTCGCCGTCCCGGTCCCCCAGCGCGCGCAGCGCCTCGGTGACACCGTGGCTCGCCTCTTCTTCCAACAAGCCCCCGGGCCAGCCCTTCAGGGCCTCCTGGTACTGGCGCAGCGCCCCGCGCGCATCGCCCAGGTGCTCCAGCCGCAGCGCGCCCGAGGCCACGCGCGCGACGTACGCGGACATGCCCTGGGGCTCGGCGCGGATGACGCGCAGGTAGAGCGCCTCAGCCGCCTTCCACTGTCCGGTGGCCCGATGCGCGTTGGCCCGGCGCAGCAGGTCCTCTGGCGCGGGCGCGGCGGACGGCGCGCTCATCCGGGGCTTCACCGGGGTGATGGACTCCAGAGCGACCGCATCGGGCACCTCCGGCCCTGGAGGCACGGACTGCGCTCGCGCGGCCGCATCAGCCACCGACGGCACGGGCGGCTCCGGCGCGAGCACCTCGGGCACGACGGGCTCGGCGCGGGGCATCAGCGGCGCGGAGGGAGCGATGACCGCCGTGTCCTCCGGAGCAACAGGCTCCTGGCGACGCCAGAGCTGCCAGGTCGCGACCGCCGCGGCGCCGACCACGAGCAGGGCCCCGCCCATCCACCAATGCGGCCGGTGTCGCCGACGCGGCGGCGGCGACGGCGCGTCCATCGCGGCCAGGAGCGCGGCCTGCACCAGCGCTGCGGACTTCTGCCGCGACAGCCGGCGCGCGGGTCCGGAGCCGTCATCCAACGGCATAAGCAGCTCGTCCGGCCCGTCCTCATCCACGAGCCGACTCATGCCGCACCTCCCTCCGGAGTGCCACCCGCATCCGTGGCCAGCGCGCGCAGCGCCGTGCGCCCCAGCCGCAGGCGGCTGCGAATCGTCTCGAAGGGAATCCCCAGCTCGTCCGACACCTCCGGCACGCTCATGCCGAGCACATGGTGCAGCACCATCGCATGCCGCTGCTCGTCGGGGATACGGTCCAGCAGCATCACCATGCGACGGCGGTGGACGTACTCGTCCGGCGGCGCGTCCTCGGACGGCACCGCCATCAACTCGGCCGGCTCCTCGCCCCTGCGCGCCTCGGTGCCCCGGACGCGCCGGAGCCACGCGAAGGTGGTCCTCGCGACCACCCGGTCCGCCCACGAGTGGAACTGCCCCTCTCCCCGGTACGAGGGCAGCCCACGGAGCAGCGCGATGAGCGCCTCCTGGGCGATGTCCTCCACGTCCCCGTCGCCGTGCACCAGGTAGCGCACCAGGTTGCGCACCCGCGGCAAGAGCTCCAGCAGCAAGGACTCGGCGGCCTCCTTGCGCCCCTGGATGGCCGCCTGGATGCGCGGGTCCACTCCAGGTCTTGCCCTGCCGATGGCCTCCGGACCCGTGCTCGTCATCGACCCCATGGAGGGAGGCCGAGGCGAAAACGGGTCATCACCGCTCATGGCAGCAGCACCAGCGCCAGGGACGCCCTGGGCCGGATGGCCCAGCCCTGATTGCGCGGCACGAAGTTTCCATTCTCGGAGTAACCCAGCTCGGGCCGCCCCACCGCCGCGTCGGCGGCCACGGACAGCTCCACGGCGAGCAGCCGCGAGAAGCTCCACCGCAGGGACGTGTCGGGCCCCACCAGCAGCGCGGGGATGAAGCGCGGCTTGGCGGCCTGGATGCCCGGGAAGTACGACTCCGTGCTGCGGCCGAAGAGCAGCAGGCCCGCCCCCGCGCCCAGGCCCCAGCGCAGGGCGCCCGTCTCCAGCAGCGGGAAGTCCAGCCACAGCCCGCCCGAGTACTGCTCCAGCTTCACGTCGGTGCGCCCATCCGGGAGCATGCGCGCCAGGCTCAGCGAGAGCAGCAGCCGCAGCCGCGCCGAGGGGAACTCCCACCCGGAGCCAATCAGGAACCCCTGCTGGCCGGAGTCCGTGTACCCATCCAGCGCGGCGAGCCCGCCCACCATCACCTGCCACCGCAGGGAGCGCGCGTCCTTCGAGGCCGGCGGATAGGTCCACAGCTCCGGGGGCACGACGACGGGGCCGGCCTCGGGTTCGAGCACGGGCACGGGGGGCGCGGCGGCCTCCACCACCTCGCCCAGGGGCGTGCCCGCCTCCACCGCGCGCAGGGCGGAGCGCACCACGAGCGCCACGGCCTCGGCGCCCGCGGACCACTCGAGCGCGCCGGGTTGTCCCTCCAGCTTCGCGGTGCGGACGAAGAGGTGCCGGCTGCCGGGCTCGGCGAAGTGGACGCGCAGCTCGGAGCCGGAGCGCTGGAACCAGAGCACCGCGCGGGCCTGGTGCGCGTCCGCGAGCTCGACGGCGGAGCGCCACTGGGCCTGGGGCGGGCCCTCCAGGGAGGGGCCCGGCATGGCGCGCAGCTCCACGGGCAAGTCGCTGCTCTGTCCGCGCACGCGCTCGAGCAGGGCGCCGTCCTCCGCGGAGGCGATGCGCGCCACGGCCAGCCATGCGCCGCCGCCGTCCTCCGCGCGAGCCTCCACGCCCAGGCACAGGGCGGCGACGAGCCCCAGCCGAATCAACACGACGCCCGATGCCATGAACGCGAGGCTAGCTTTCGCGTGTGGCCGAAGGAAGCCCCCGGGTTCCCCGGACCCGCTGTACAGCAGGTGCATCGGAAAAGATGCGCCGCGCCTGCAATCTCGGGCGGACAGGCGTCACGTTCCCTCGTGCCGCCGCCTGCCCTCGCGGGGCCTGGAATCAGCGCCGGACGCTGGGGGGTGAGCGCAGCTCGCGGCTGACGGCCTCCGCATCGCGGAAGACCCGTAGGAGATTGCCGCCCAGGATCTTGTGCAGCTGCTCCCGCGTGTAGCCCCGGGCGAGCAGCGCCTCCGTGATTCGCGGCAGGTCCGCGACCGAGTCGAGTCCCTCGGGCGCGGAGTTGATACCGTCGAAGTCCGAGCCCAGGCCCACGTGGTCCACGCCGGCCACCTTGGCGATGTGGTCGATGTGGTCGATGACGGCCTTGAGCGGAGGACGCGGCACCTTGGCGGCCCACTCCCAGCCGGCCTGGGACTGGGCACGGAAGCGCGTGACAGGGTCGGAGTCCTGGTGCTTCGCCTCCACCGCGGCCAGGGCGGCGCCGCGCTCCTGGGACATGGCGGCGTAGGCCTTGCGGTAGTCGTCGTCGACGAAGGCGGAGAAGAAGTTCACCATGACGACGCCGCGGTTGGCGGCCACGGCCTTGAGCATCTCGTCCGTCATGTTGCGCGGGTGGTCCGTGAGCGCGCGAGCGGACGAGTGCGAGGCAATCACCGGGGCGCGCGTCACCTTCAGCGTGTCGAAGAAGGTCTTGTCGGACACGTGCGAGACGTCCACGAGCATGCCCAGCCGGTTCATCTCCCGCACCACGTCGCGGCCGAAGTCGGTGAGGCCGTCGTGGTGCTTCACGGTGGTGTCGGTGAGGTCGCCCGACGAGTCGGCCCACTCGTTCGTGTTGGACCAGGTGAGCGTCATGTAGCGCACGCCCAGGCGGTAGAAGTCGCGCAGCACGCCCAAATCGTTCTGGATGGCGTGGCCGCCCTCGACGCCCAGCAGCGTGGCCAGCCTCTTCTGCTTGCCGGAGCGCGCGGCGACGATGTCCTTCGAGGACAGCGCGAGCACCATCTGGTCGGGGTGCCGCTCCACCGCGGTGTGCACCGAGTCGATGATGCGCAGCGCCTGGTGCGTGTAGCGGCCGGCGTACTCCTTGGGCTCCACCCAGATGGAGAAGAAGGCCGCGCCCAGGTTGCCCTCCCGCGCGCGCGTCAGGTCCAGGTGCCCCTGGCCATTGGGCGGCTTGGAGCCCACGTCGAAGCCCTCGTTGAGCATGCGCAGGGGCGTGTCCACGTGGGTGTCGATGATGAGCGCCGAGTCATGGATGGCGCGGGCCTTGGCGGAGACGGGCGCGGGCGCCGCGGCGAGCGACGGGGCGGTTCCCAGGACGACCAGGGCGGCGAGGACGGAGCGGTTCACGCAAGGCACCTCGGGACGGCGGGACGGGTGGGCGCACTCTTTCACGGAGAGGGGATGGGTTGAAGCCGCGTCCCCTCGGGACGAACGTGCGTCCAGGCACGACGCAAGCGCCCCGGGAACGGTGCGCCAGGGGCCCCATCCCGCGCGCTCCCGAGTGAAGTCCACCCTGGCGCGACGCATGCAAAACCTCCGGCCAGGTCCCTCCCGACGCCGCGCGTCCCCCGATGCGCACCCGGGCTCGTCCGATGGGGAACCAAGGAGCCGGTCGATGGTGTGGCAAGTCGAGGCAGCTCAAGAAGCGGGCAGCATCCGCATCACCTACGACCTCGAGTGGCTGCACCAGGTCATGCTCGCGTCCGCGAACTCGATGGTGCCCTTCACGAGGTTCTCGATGGGCGCGAACCTGGGGACGCGGTCCTATCCCCGCTCGTACAGCCCGGGCTTCGTGCTGGGCCGGGGCAAGCCGCTCGACACCTCGTCGAAGGGAGGCGGACGTCAGCCGCTCAGCAACGAGGGCGGCATGTACGCGCTGCTCTCCCTGTTCGAGGAGGGTTGCGCTGGGCTGGCCGTGCCGCTCAGCGACATCGCCGTCCTGTCCAAGCGGGCGGTGTGCCAGGCGGTGCTCGCCGGCTTCGTGCAGAAGGGCAAGAGCTTCCACGTCGAGGGGGGCACGCGGCTCACGATGGAGCGCGGCCCGGGCTGGCAGATTCACGGCTATCCGATGCTGTGCATCCTCGGAAACGAGGCGCAGGCCTTCCCTTCGAAGCTGAACAACCAGGGCCAGTGGCGAATCATCCAGTGCGTCTTCGGGGCCAGGCTCACGCGCGCGCTGCGCGCCCGCGGCATTGGCATCGAGGTCGTCTCACGCGAGGGCTTCGGCTCGGTCTTCCCCACGCTCGCGGACATCCCCAACGGCATCCGGCTGGACCCGGGGCTCTTGCCTCCTGCCGCCGGGGCCGAGGCCATCATCGAGGCGCTCGATTTCACCGGCGAGTTCATCACCGCGATGCACAAGGTGATGCCCAAGGTGGTGCCCTCGAAGGTGCCGCCGGTCATCAAGCTCATCACGTCCCTGGAGGGCTATGGGGATGACCAGCTCGCCGCGCTCGACCGCCTGATGTCGGCCTTGCATGCCCTGACGAACAACACCCCCAAGGCCACGGCGGCGAACTACGCGGAGCTCATCGGCAACTTCAACGGCAGCGGGGTGGCGTGCTCCTGGGCCTTCGAGAACAACCAGGTCTCCTACACCCTCGCGGGCGTCCTCCCGCGCGTCCAGGGTCCCAAGAAGAAGCGCAAGCCCGAGCCCGATGACTCAGGCTACGGGTCGGAGTCCGAGTACGAGGATGACGACTCGGACCTGCTGCCGTCGAGGAAGCCCACCAAGGGAGACGGAGACGCGCCGGTCGAGGTGAACGACAGGCTCGTCCTCAAGAAGGCCTCGCTGGTGTCGGGCATGGCCGCGCTGCGGTCGGCGACGATGTTCGGGATGCTGTATTCGAACTGGCTGTTCTCCTCGAAGGGCGGCGCCAAGCTGGACTCCCAGGGCGAGCCCCTGCCCATCCAGTCCTGGGCGCCCTACTTCGAGCTCGACCATGACGAGCTCTACGCGTCACTGGACAGCAAGGTCGGCACCCGCGTCCTGGTCTTCGACGGCGCGCCCAATCCCATCAACATCGACAACAAGCCCTTCGTGTCCGCGCGAGAGCTCGGGGCCATCATCATCGATACGACCAACAACACCACCCTGGAGCGGGCCGAGTACCTGGCCTTCTTCCAGGGCTTCCTGGCCACGTCGAAGACGTCGCGAGCAGGCGGGTTGCTGATCCTGGTCGAGAGCGCGAGCAAGCACCCGACGGGAGGAGACCTCGTCCACGGCATCATGCGCGTCTGTGGCACCCCCCTGTCGGTCCAGACCTTCTTCGATGGGCTGCTCAAGCACCAGCTCAAGCTCAAGTCCAAGGAGGGGAAGACGGCCCGGGAGCTGAACGTCCTCTCCTCCGTGGAGACGAACTTCCGCAGGATGATGCTCGAGCACCGCCTGCTGATGCGCAACCTGGACCTCTTCAACACGGGCATCGACTTCGACCGCCCGAACCTCAAGCTCCCCGGGAGCCTATCGCTCGGGAGCCCCCTCGTGGTCACCCAACCCCCGAGCCAGGACGTCGTCGTGCCCGTCCGGCCCCGGGTCCATGACTTCCCCCTGCTGAGCCCTCACAACCTGGGCAAGGTGAAGCGGCGGGTGCTGGCGGAGCCCTCCCCTCGGGTCATCGACTTGCCTCGCAAGAAGAAGTCCCAGGTCTCCGGGAGCCAGGAGTCGGGCTCGCCGCGGGACGGGGAGAAGGAGGCCGAGGACCTGGAGTCGAAGCGCAAGGAGTACGAGGCCCTGGGACACTTCAGCGACCCCAGCGAGCTGCCGAAGCTCGACGACGAGGGGACCTACTACGAGGAGGACGACATCTACTGCCTCCAGCGCTACTACCTCCAGGGCCACCCGCACGTCGCGGTCCTCCCCGGCATCAGCCGCGTCCAGTGGCGGGAGATGAACCGCTCCGCGTACAGCACCGCCGTCCATGGGGCCATCACCACGGCGACGACCATCATCATCCAGCCGCTCCACCGCCACCGAAATCACTGGGCGCTGCTCTACATCACGCTCGGGGCGCCGAACCTCCTGGGACGTCGCAAGGCGAAGCTGCTCTACATCGACCCGCTCAGCCCCGACGACGTGCCGGTGGAGGACCTCCAACTGCTCAACCTGCCGTTCCCTGGCATCGAGGCGGAGAGCTGCACCGTCCGCTACCAGGACGACCGCGACGGGAACGAAGCGCTCGCCCAGGACAGCTGTGGCGCGTGGGCCGTCCAGTTGGCGGTGTACCTGGTCGAGCATGACGGCGCGCTGCCCGCGCCCCCCGACAACCCGCGGACCGCGGCGATGGACCTGCGCCAGGACCACATGACCGTGATTGAGGAGGCCAAGGCGATGGACCTGCCCCAAGCGCCCGTTGACCGCTCGCGGCACGTGGGCGCGCCCAGCCCCATGCTGCGACGGAGCAACAGCGTGGGGAACCTGTCGGGCGTGAGCCGGTCCAACCCCCTGTCCACGAAGAAGCCCTACCACGAGCTGTGATGGAGCCGGGGCGCCTGCGTGCGCCCCCACGGACGAACGGCCCCGAGCGCGCGGGCTCGGCGGCGAGCGATGGGGTGGCTCCCAGCACGACGAGGACGGAGCGGTTCACGCAAGGCGCCTGGGGACGGCGGGACTGATGGGCGCACTCATTCGAGGAGCCCGGAGGGCTTCACCTCGCCGACGTCACGGCCCCGGGATTCACTCCCGGATGGCCCGCCCAGGGGTGGCGCGCCCTTCGCCGCGCGCCGGAGCCCCACTACGGCGACCCGCCCACGACCCTGTGCCGGATGCCCTTCAGCTTGTCGGGATTGCGCATGACATAGATGGCGACGATGCGGCCGTCCTCGATGCCGAACGCCGTGGTCTGCAACACCCCCTCCGCATCCACCGTGACGTACGCGGGCAGGCCGTCGATGGTGCCCTCGTGAACCAGCTGCGCCGAGCTCACGGCGGGAGCGCGCCACACCCCCTGGAAGAAGCGCAGCAGCTTCTCCTGACCGTAGACGGGATTGGGAATCGCCCTCGCCTTGCCACCGCCGTCGGCATACAGGACGGCGTCTTGGGCCAGCAGGGTCTGGAGCGCCTGCATATCACCGCTCTGGGACGCGGCATGGAACGCCCGTGCCAGCTCATGGCCCTTCGCCTCCGTCACGGGGAAGCGGGGCCGGGCCTCCCGCACATGCGCTCGCGCCCGGCTGGCGAGCTGCCGGCACGCCGCGGGAGCGCGGTCGAGGGCCTTCGCCACCTGCTCGAAGTCCATGCCGAACACGTCGTGCAAGAGGAACGCGGCGCGCTCCAGCGGTGACAGGCGCTCCAGGGCCATCATCAAGGTCAGCGTCAAATCGTCGCCCTCCACTGTTTCGATGATGGGCTCCGGCAGCCAGGTCCCCACGTACTCCTCGCGCCGGACGCGCGCGGACTTCAGGACATCCAGGCACAGGCGCGTCACCGTGCGGACGAGCACGGCTTCGGCGTCCCGCACGGCCTCGCGGTCCGTCTGATGCCAGCGCAGATACGCCTCCTGCACCACGTCCTCCGCCTCCGCGACGATGCCCAGCATCCGGTAGGCGATGCGGAGCAGCCGGGGGCGGAGCGGGTCGAAGACGTCCGCGGGCGTCGAGTCAGGCGGCTTCACTGCGCGGGCTCACCGGGTGGACCATGCGGAAGCCGAGGACGAGCCGGTTCGCGGTGTTGATGAGGCCAATCAGGAGGGTCAGCTTCACGATTTCTTCCGGGGTGAAGTGGGGTTCGAGCGCGGCGTAGTCCTCATCCGGAGCGTGGGTCGTGGACAGGAGCGTCAGGGCCTCCGTCCAGCCCAGGGCCGCGCGCTCACGCTCGGTGTACAGCGGCGACTCGCGCCAGCCGTTCAGCAGGAAGATGCGCTCCTCGGTCTCCCCCTGGGCGCGGGCGGCGCGGGTGTGCAGGTGGATGCAGAAGGCGCAGCCATTGATCTGGGACGAGCGGATCTTCACGAGCTCGCGGAGGCTCGGCTCCAGGCCCAGGGCCTCCACCTTCTTGCTGAAATCCACCATGAGGTTGAGGGCGTCGGGCGCGACCGCGAAGGCATTCATCCTGGGCTTCATGTGCGGCTCCTCGTTCTGGGGGCGAAGTGCCCTTCCAGCCCCAGGACGACGCAGCCGATGCCCCGTGTGACATGGCCCTATCGAATGTCCAAGGCGTCTGGGCGTGGGACTGGCTCACCCAGCCGGCGCCACGCGGGCCTGCCTGACGGGCCGGGCTGCTCGCGAGGCAGCGGCGAGGGGACGAAGGGCCCCTCAGGGACGCGCGCCCGGCGCCGCCACGCCCAGGCCCGTGTAGACGGTCTCCAGCCAGCGGTCCGTCTTGACGTGCCCCTCGCCGAAGCCCTTGAACTTCTCCGGCAGGCCCTCGGCCTTCACCTGCTCCAGCGTCTTGCCCGCGACCTTCTTGCGCCGCACGAGCGCCGTCGTCTCGCGCAACATGGCGACGAAGCGCTCCAGCGCCTCGCGGCCGCTGAGCGGTCCGTGGCCCGGGATGATGCGCACGCCGGGAGGCAGGCCCGCGAGCAGCGCCTCCGCGTTGCGCACGTAGCCCTCCACGTTGCCGCCCGCCTCCAGGTCGATGACGGGGAAGCGGTCCGCGAAGAAGAGGTCGCCGGTGTGCAGGACGTTGCTGCCGACGAAGAGCACCACGCTGTCGCCGTCCGTGTGGCCCGCGGGCAGGTGCGTCAGGCGCACCTCCTCGCCGTTGAACCAGAGGCTCAGGCCTTGTTGAAAGGTGACGACGGGGCGCGCGTGCTCCGGCGCGGGAGGAAGTGTCTCCCCGCGGCGCGTCCTCGGCTTGGACATGCGCTCGCGAACGGCGGCGTGGGCGATGAGCGTCGCCTCGCGTCCGAAGGCGGCGTTGCCTCCGGTGTGGTCGCTGTGCACGTGCGTGTTGACCACATAGGCCAGCCGCTGCCTGCCGAGCTTCTTGAGGGCCGCGCGCAGCTTGTCGGCGAGGGGCGCGAACTCGGTGTCCACCATGAGCTGACCGTCCGGCCCCACGGAGACGGCGATGTTGCCGCCCGCGCCCTGGAGCAGGTGGATGTTGCCCGCCACCGGCGTCGCGCGCACCTCCACCTGGGAAAAGTCGCGCTCCTGCGAGAGCGCGAGACACGGCAACAGGACGAGCACGGCGGCGACGGCCTTCATGGAACCTCCAGACGGCGGGTGACGCGGCACGGCGCGTCTTAGCAAACGCCCCGCGATTTCATTCCCGAGCCCCGACACGGTTCATCCCCACGTCCACCGTGACGCTCTCGCCTCGCGAGAAGCCGCTGGAGTCCCGTCGCCCGTCCTCGCGGTGGGACGGCTCGCGCGCACACGCACGGTGGCGCGACCACCTCTCCAGAGGGAGCACGCGCTGGCACGACGGCTGCTCATGCCGGAGTCGACCTCAGGCGGTCGAACGAATGAGGCGGTCCGCGCCGTGGTGGCGCGGTGTCGAGTGTGGAGGTGGATGATGCTGATGGCGGGGAAGCGACTGGCGGTGTTCTCCATTCGTGAGGGCAAGGGCGGGAGCATCTGGGTGAGGGCGGGCAGCGCGTTCGTGAACAAGGACGGCTCGCTCAACGTGCTGCTGGATGTGCTGCCGCTGGACGGCAAGCTGCACGTGCGGGAGGCGGCGGAGAAGCGCGAGACCCCGGGCATGGGCGGGCGCTACGCGGGCGAGGTGGGCCTGGACGCCGCGCCCGTGGGTGGCCACTCGTGAGGGCTGTGTGGGCGGCGCTGCTCGTGGGCCTCTGGGTGGGGTGGCCCAACGCAGCGGAGGCGGCCAGGCCACGCCACCAGTTCACGGGCGTGGTGAACCTCAACGAGGCCTCGGCCTCACAGCTCGACCTGCTCCCGGGCATCGGTGAGAAGGCGGCGCAGCGCATCATCCAGCATCGGGAGAAGCGCCGCTTCCAGCGCGTGGAGGAGCTCGTGCGGGTGAAGGGCTTCGGCAAGAAGAAGTTCCTCAAGCTCAAGCCCCACCTCGCGCTCGACGGCCCCACCACCCTGCGGGTGGAGCAGGTCCTCATTCCCGCGGACGGAAAGGAGGTGGTCGCCACGAACAACTGACGCAACGAGTCCATTCTTTCGGGAAAGGTCGCCGCCCGGGTTTTCTCCCTTCGTGGCCCGGGCGGCGACTGCTGGGTGAGGGGGCAAGCCCGGGGACGACCCGGCGCATCGCAACGGACGTTTGTATCCGGGCCCTGGCTGGTAGAGCATCCGCCGCCATGAACCGACGACTGCCCCGACTGCTCACCGCGCTGCCCGTGTCGGCCGCGCTGGTCGCTCCGCCCGTGCTCGCGTGTACCAGCATGCTGGTCAACAAGGGGGCCACGGCGGACGGCGCCACCCTGATGACGTACGCCGCGGACGCCCACGAGCTCTACGGCGAGCTGTACTACACGCCCGCCCGCCGCCACGCCGCGGGCGCCCAGCGCGACATCATCGAGTGGGACACCGGCAAGCACCTGGGGCGCATCCCCGAGGCCCCGGTGACGTACTCCGTCGTGGGCAACATGAACGAGCACCAGCTGTCCATCGGCGAGTCCACCTTCGGTGGCCGCAAGGAGCTGGAGGGCCCCGCCGGCATCGTCGACTACGGCTCGCTCATCTACATCGCGCTGGAGCGCGCGAAGACGGCGCGCGAGGCCATCCAGGTCATGACCACGCTGGTGGCCGAGCACGGCTACGCGTCCGGCGGCGAGTCCTTCTCCATCGCCGACCCCAAGGAGGCGTGGCTGCTGGAGATGATTGGCAAGGGCGCGGGCCAGAAGGGCGCCGTGTGGGTGGCGCGCAAGCTGCCCGAGGGCCACATCACCGCGCACGCCAACCAGGCGCGCATCGAGCAGTTCCCGATGAACGACCCGGAGAACGTGCTCTTCTCCAAGGACGTCATCTCCTTCGCGCGCGAGAAGGGCTGGTTCAAGGGCGCGGACAAGGACTTCAGCTTCGCCCAGACGTACAACCCGCTCGACTTCGGCGGGCAGCGCTTCTCCGAGGCGCGCGTGTGGAGCATCTTCCGGCGCGCGGCCCCGTCGAAGAACTTCGGCCCGGAGTACGCGGACGGCTCGGCGCCCAACAAGCGGCTGCCTTTGTGGGTGAAGCCCGACAAGAAGCTGTCCGTGCAGGACGTGATGTCGCTGATGCGCGACCACTTCGACGGCACGCCGCTCGACATGACGAAGGACGTGGGCGCGGGCCCCTACGCCCTGCCGTACCGGTGGCGGCCGATGACGTGGGAGGTGGACGGCAAGAAGTACGTGCACGAGCGCGCCATCTCCACGCAGCAGACGGGCTTCTCCTTCGTCGCCCAGATGCGCGCCTCCATGCCCGCCCCCATCGGCGGCGTGCTCTGGTTCGGCGTGGATGACACGTCCATGACGGTCTACACGCCCATGTACGCGGGCATCCGCGAGGTGCCGCGCAACTTCGCCCAGGGCGTGGCCAGCCGGGGCAGCTTCTCCTGGGACTCGTCCTTCTGGGTGTTCAACTGGGTGTCCAACCAGGCCTACGCGCGCTGGAGCGACATGTCCGTGGACGTGCACAAGGAGCAGGGCGCGCTGGAGGGCCAGTTCCTCGCGGACCAGGCCGACATCGAGCGCACCGCGCTGGAGCACTACAAGCGCAGCCCCGAGGAGGCCCGGCGCTACCTCACCGAGTACTCGCTCAGCCAGGGCGAGAAGGTCCACACGCGCTGGAGGAAGCTCGGCGAGACGCTGCTCGTGAAGTACATCGACGGCAACGTCCGCGACGAGCAGGGCAAGGTGAACCACCCCAAGTACCCGGACAGCTGGTACCGGCGCATCGCCCAGGAGCGCGGCAAGAGCATCCAGATGCCGCCCGAGCCCGAGGAGCCCAAGCCCGCGGCGCCCCCCGCGCCCGCCAACAAGGCGCCCCCCGCCCCGGCCGCCCCCAAGCCCACCGTGGCGCCCGCGCCCTGAGCGTCCCGCCCTCCCCTCCCGGGAGGGCCTCGGGCCTTCCATGTTCCGGAGTGCCCGCCGAGGAATCCGGCGCTCCGGCCCCCACCTGGCGGGGTGGGCGGCCGGGCGCTCCCCTGAGGGGTCCTGCGGGGCCGGGGCACGAAAGCCCCACCCTTCTGTCCTCAGTGACTGATAGACAACGCCATCTGGCGGCGGGGGACCCCGAGGATTGGACACCTCCCGCGGCTCCATGGACATGGCAGAGACAGGGAGACGGCAGGTGAAGGAAGATGAAGGCATGAAGGACGCGGCCACCGGGGAACCGGAACCTCACGAAGGCGAGCGGCTCAAGGGGCCGCCCCTCGGCGAAGTGCTCGAGTTCATGCGGCTGTTGTGGGCCGTGGACCACGGGCTCCAGTCCACCTCGAAGCGGATGGAGTCGACGCTGGGCCTGACGGGTCCGCAGCGGCTGGTCATCCGGCTGGTGGGCCGCTTCCCCGGCATCACCGCGGGGACGCTCGCGCAGATCCTCCACGTCCACCCCAGCACGCTGACGGGTGTCCTCAAGCGGCTGGAGAAGCGCGCCCTGCTGGAGCGCAAGTCGGATCCGCTCGACGGGCGCAAGGCGCTGTTCGCGCTGACCGAGGCGGGGCGCTCGCTCGACATCCCCTCCGAGGGCACCGTCGAGTCCGCCGTGCAGCGCGTGCTCGGGCGGCTGTCGCGCTCGCGCATCCTCGCCACCCAGGACGTGCTCACCGCGCTCGCGCAGGAGCTGGGTGGGCTGCAGCCGTCCGAGGTGGAGATGGGCGCGGACGAGGCGCGCAAGGAAGAGGTCCGCAAGTAGACCGTCGCCGAGCAGCGTCACGGCCCGCCCCCCTCGCGGGCCGAGGACCTCGGCGCGGCCCTCCGGAGTGAATGGCCCCGCGTGACTCGAGCGCGGCGAGGCGCCTCCGCCCCCTCCCGTTCGTCCGTGGGCCGCTCCCCCGCCTGCCCGCCGGACGAGGTGCTCGCCGTCCCGCGCCGAGGGGCACGTCCAAGCCAGGGGCCGTCGCCCACTTCCGAGTCATGACGGGCACTTGGCGCGCCCCGTCGGGACGAAGGGCACGGCCCTCGCGCGTTGCCTCCCGGACCCTCCGTCGGCCGCGTCCTTCGTGCGTCGGACACCCTCGCCGCGTCCCGAGCGAAATCGACGTGTCCAAGCTCCTCGCGGCGCGTCGGACGTTGCTAGAGAATCGGGAAATAGGCACCCCTGTCGGGGGTTGCCTCGCGAACGAGCGGACAGGACAGCGTGAATCTCGACACCCCGCAGAGCCCAGGCCCCGAGCTGCCGCCCCCGCCACCTCCCCCTCCGTCCGCCCCCGCGTCGAGGGGCCGGCGCTCGCGAGGCGAAGGGGTCCGGGCGCTCCTGGCCTCCGTGCGCCAGCGCCAGCGGCGCTACCTGTGGCTGCAGGGCACCGCGCTGGGGTTCCTGGCCGCGTGCGTCTTGTGGGTGGGCGGAGGCCTGCTGGGCCTGTGGGCGCCGCGCCTGGGCGGCAGCCTGCTGGGCCTGGCGCTGCCGGTGGGCGTGGCGCTGGCGTGTGTCTTCGGGCTGTGGCTCGCGCGCCGCCGCGTGGGGGATGACACGCTCACCGCGCGGCTCGTCGGTGAGCGCCGCCCGGAGCTGTCCCTGGACGTGCTCGCCGCCGTGGAGCTGATGCGCGAGGACGGCGCGCACGCCAACGGCTCGCCCGAGCTGGCCCAGGCCTTCCTCCAGCAGATGGACGCGCGCGTGCGCACCGTGGACGCGCGCTCCGTCGTCGACTCGCGCCCCGCGCAGCGCACCGCCCTGGCCGCCTGCGGCGTGCTGCTGCTGCTCGCGCTGGTGATGGGCCTGTTCGGCGAGAAGTGGGCCGCGGGCGTCCAGCGCGTGCTCGACACCGCGAAGACCCCCGAGGCCAAGGCCCAGGTGGAGCCGATTACCGGCGACATCGAGCTGACGTACCGCTACCCCGCGTACACCGGCCTGTCCCAGCGCACCGTCCCCGGCACCGACGGCGCGGTGAGCGCCCCGGCCGGCACGGAGATTCAAATCAAGACGCGCTCGGACCGCCCCGTGGAGCGCGCGGAGCTGGTCATCAACGGCGAGGCCCTGCCCCTCCAGGTGACGGGCAACCGGGATTTGACGGGCACCTTCGTCGCCAAGCAGGGCGGCCACTACCGCTTCGCCTTCTACGGCACGCGCGAGAAGCCCATCGCCGTGGGCCCCGACATCCCCCTCACCGTGGAGGCGGACAAGGCGCCGCAGGTGTCGCTCCTGACGCCCGCCGCGGAGCTGGAGGTGGACCCCGGCCAGAAGGTGACGCTCAAGTACGAGGCCACCGACGACTACGGCCTGTCCGGCCTGTCGCTCGTCTTCCGCACGCCCGGCGCGCAGCAGGACACGCGCGTGCCGCTCCGGCGCGAGGACGGCCGGCGGAGCCGCGACACGTACACGTGGGACCTGGGCTCGCTCAAGGTCGACGCGGGCGACCGGATTACATACTTCGTGGAGGCGCAGGACAACGACGCGGTGGAGGGCCCCAAGAAGGGCGTCAGCCGCACGCACGTGCTGCGCATCTACTCCGCCGCCGAGCACCACCGCGCCGCGCTGGAGAAGGCCGAGCAGCTCTGGGGCCGCATGGTGGACCACCTGGCGGACCGCCTGGAGGGGCCTGACCGCGCGAAGCAGAAGGACGCGCAGGCCATCGCCGCCGCGGGCGCGGTGGACACCAGCGGCCAGCAGCTCATCACCGACATGCGCACCCTGGCGCAGACGCTGTCGCGCGAGCGCGATGTCCCCACCGAGCTGGTCTCCGCGCTGGCCAACATCTCCGAGTCGCTGGGCAGCCACATCAACGGCACCGCGGACTTCCGCCGCCTGTTCCTGCGCACCCAGCGCTCGCGCGGCGAGGACTGGGGCACCGGCAACCGCCTCACCGCCGTGGTGACGGAGGAGATTACCGAGCTGGAGAAGGACATCCTCTACCTGGAGGCGCTGCTGGACCGGCAGAAGCTGGAGGCGCTGCAGGAGATGGCCAGGCAGCTGGCCGGCGAGCGCCGCGAGCTGTCGCGCCTCATCGAGGACTTCAAGGCCAACCCGGACGAGGCCGCGCGCCAGGCGGTGATGGAGCAGATTCAACAGCTCAAGGCGCGCATCCAGGAGCTGATGCAGCGCATGGCGGAGATGCGCAAGGGCATCCGCGACGAGCACCTCAACGCCGAGGCCCTGTCGGAGATGATGAAGGAGCAGGACCTGCAGTCCGCCCTGGACGACGTCGAGAAGCTGATGCGCGAGGGCAAGACGGACGAGGCGCTCGCGAAGCTGCAGGAGCTGGGCATGCAGATGGACGAGATGCTCAAGGGCCTGGACGACGCCAACGAGGAGTTCGGCGGCGAGCAGTACCCGGAGCTGGCCGAGAAGTTCGGCAAGTTCATGGAGGAGCTCAAGGGCACCGTCGACGAGCAGCAGCGCGTGGCGGAGCAGACGCGCCAGCTGCGCGACCAGGCCCGGGCGCAGAACAAGGAGAAGCTCTCCCAGCGCGGCGAGGCCATCAAGGACGAGCTCTTGCGCAAGGTGCAGCAGGCCCAGCAGAGCTACGACAAGCTCAACCCGGAGCACCTCAACAGCCGCGCCGCGCGCCCGCTGGAGGAGGCCCAGTCGGAGCTGTCCAACGTGGAGAACGCGCTGAAGGTGAACGACTTCGACCTGGCCGCCGAGGCCGCCGCCCGCGCCGAGGACGCCGCCCGCCAGCTGGCCGGCATGGGCGAGCAGCAGAAGCAGCTCGACGAGATGTTCGGCAACCCGCCCGAGGTGCGCCAGCAGTCCTCGGAGCTGGCGCAGCGGCTGGACCGCGACGCGCGCAACGTGCAGGACGTCAACCGCCAGCTCCAGAACCTCTTCCCGCCTCCCGGCTCGCAGCTGTCCCAGCAGGAGAAGCAGCAGCTGCAGCAGCTCGCCCAGCAGCAGCAGCAGCTGGAGCAGCGCGCGCAGGGGCTGCGCCAGCAGATGGAGGAGATGGAGCAGACCGCGCCCCTGTTCGGCGAGGAGGCCGCGCAGCAGATGGAGGGCGTGGGCCAGCGCATGGGCGAGGCCGCCCAGCGCATGCAGGGCAAGGACCCGGGCCGGGGCTACGGCGAGCAGCAGGCGGCGCTCGAGGGCCTGAAGCAGTTCCAGCAGCAGATGCAGCAGGGCCAGAAGGGCAGGAAGGGCGGGCTGCCGCTGCCGGGCGGAATGAGCGGGCGCAAGCAGGGCCAGTCCGGACGAGACCCCAAGGACCAGGTGGAGCTGCCCGACGAGGACGCCTTCCAGGCGCCCAAGGAGTTCCGCAAGGACCTGCTGGACGCGATGAAGCAGGGCGCGCCGGAGAAGTACCGCGAGCAGGTGAAGCGCTACTACGAGGAGCTGGTGAAGTGAGGGACGCCCGGATGAATCACTGGGGAGCGCTGGTGCTGGCGCTGGGCCTGTGCGCGGCCATGCCCGCCTTCGCGCAGGAGTCCTCGCTCAAGGACGAGGTGAAGACGCGCCTGGGCCAGGTGGAGTCGGCGCTGGATGACTGGGACGTGCCGGGCGCCCGGCGCGAGCTGTCCGAGGTGGAGGCGCTGATTCCCGCCGACGTGGAGCCCCTGAAGTACTACCAGGGCCGCGTGGCCTTCGAGGAGGGCCGCTACGACGACGCGGTGGGCCTGCTGCAGGGCGCCAACATCGAGGACAAGCCGGGCAGCTACCTGCGGCTGGCCAAGGACACGCGCGACATCGTCAAGAACCACCAGCGCGCGGAGAGCGAGCACTTCATCTTCCTCTACCCCAAGGGCAAGGAGGCGGTGCTGGTGCCGTACGCGCTGGAGACGCTGGAGGCCATCCACCGCGCCATGGCGGAGGACCTGGGCTGGACGCCTCCGGGCGGCAAGATTCGCGTGGAGGTGGTGAACAACGCGCGCGAGCTGGCCAAGGTCAGCACGCTCACCGAGAAGCAGATCCGCACCACCGGCACCATCGCCATCTGCAAGTTCAACAAGCTGATGGTGACCAGCCCCAAGGCGGTGGCGCAGGGCTACGACTGGCAGGACACGCTGGCGCACGAGTACATCCACCTCGTCGTCAGCCAGATGAGCCGCAACACGGTGCCCATCTGGTTGCACGAGGGCCTGGCCAAGTTCCTGGAGTCGCGCTGGCGCGGCAAGGCGGGCCTGGCGATGACGCCCTCCACGCAGGCCCTGCTCGGCAAGCGCGTGAAGGCGGACAAGCTCATCCCGTTCGAGAAGATGCACCCGTCCATCGCGCTCTTGCCCACCGCGGAGGACGCGGCCACCGCGTTCGCCGAGGTGTTCTACGCCATCGACTACGTGCACCAGTCCAAGGGCGCCGCGGGCCTGCGCGCCGTGGTGCAGGGGCTCAAGGCCGGCCAGTCCGACAAGAAGGCGGTGGAGACGGCCATGGGCATGCCGTTCGGCCTGTTCGAGAAGGCCTGGCTCGCCCACATCAAGAAGCAGCCCTTCCCCATGGAGTTGGTGCCGCGCGACGACCGCGTGGTGCTGAAGGAGGACGCCAAGGGCAAGGTGAAGGAGGACGGCGAGAAGAAGGGCCGTGAAATCTCCTTCGGTGACTTCAACGAGGTGCAGGAGGTCCCCGCGCGCAAGTTCGCGCACCTGGGGGAGCTGTTGCGCGAGCGAAACCGGGTGAAGGCCGCCGCCGAGGAGTACGCCAAGGCGCACAAGCTGGTGGGCGACAAGTACGAGTCCGTCTCCAACAAGTACGCGCTGACGCTCCTGGAGCTCAAGCGCCTGGACGAGGCGGAGAGCGTGCTGCGCGGCAGCCTGCGCGTGCACCCCGGCGCGCCCGCCACCAACGTGCACCTGGGCCGCATCCTCCTGCACCGCAAGGACTACCCGAAGTCGAAGACGGCGTACCTGGAGGCGCTCGCGTCGGACCCGTTCGACCCGGAGATCCACGTGGCGCTCACGCGCATCCACGGCGCGCTCGGCGAGGCAGAGCTGGCGACGCGCGCGAAGACGGCGACGGCGGTGCTCACGGGATTGAAGCCCGAAGAGGTGGACGAGCTGGCGCGCAGGTTCCTCCAGGAGGAGGCGGAGCTGTCCGGCACCAGCGTGCCCGCCTCCGGCGACGACAAGCCCAAGGCGCCCGCCGCTCCCGCCGCGAGCACACCCGACGCCGGCCGCTGAAGGCGCTCTGCGTTCGAGCGCGCCCGACGCCGGCTGCGGAAGGCGCTCTTGCCCTCGAGCGCTTCCGACGCCGACCGCTGAAGGCGGCCCGCCCTCGACGCAGGCCGTTGTTGAAGGAGCCTGTCGCCCGCGAACGCGGGCCACCCCGCACGTCCCTCGCGCCCGTCGGGCCGGGGAGCGAGCGGGCCTGTGCGCGCGCAGCCGACCTGTCAGGGGGTGCCTAGCTTCACGCCGGGGAAGTGAGGCACCCGACACCTCTGGTCCGACACCCGTACAGTCCCAGCGTTGACTGCCCCACGTCCTCATCGGCGTTCGTGCGCTGTCGCACGGACGCGCGCCGCTCCGCGCACCACGGACCATGCGTTGGCCCAAGGTGCGTGCCCGCGGCCCGACAGTGCTGGATTCCCGACGTGAAAGGAGCAGTCCACATGAAGCGCACCCTTCCTGGCCTTGCCCTCGCAGTCTCCCTGTTCACCGGTGGCGCGGCGCTCGCGCAGAGCGGCGCGTCGGCGACGCCCGCCATGAAGCCCTCGACGACGCAGAAGGGCATGGCCGAGTACCGCGGCTTCATGGCCCCCACCGATGAGAAGGCCCTGCTGGAGCGGCTGCACTACGCCAACCAGCAGGAAATCCAGGCGGGCCAGCTCGCGCAGAAGAACTCCCAGAACGCCGAGGTGCGCTCCTTTGGCGAGATGATGGTCAAGGACCACACCGCCATGGACGAGAAGCTCATGGCCTATGCGAAGAGCAAGGGCCTGAAGCTCTCGGACATGCCCAAGGCCATGAACGACGTGGAGAAGAAGATGATGGCCCAGGACAAGGCCACGATGGAGGAGCTGACCGTCCTCCAGGGCGCGCCCTTCGACTCCTGTTACATGGCGGCCCAGGTGGGCGACCATGACGCCGTGCTCGGCAAGGTGCTCGCCGCGCGGCAGGGCATGCCCTCGGCCAGTCCCGAGCTGACGGCGATGTTCACCGAGCTCACCCAGAAGGTCCCCGCCCACCGCGAGCAGGCCTGGCAGATTCTGGGCAAGCTGGATGACGGCATGGCCGTGGGCGGCTCCGGCGCCTCGCCCGCTCCGGCTGGCAACAAGGACCACGCGGGCCACGGCGACATGGGGACGAAGAAGAACTAGTCCCGCACGCCGCTCCGAGGGCTATTCCAGGACGTCACTGGGTGCGGTAGGACACCACGACATGTCCATCCGAACCCTCGCAGTGACGACCCTGGTGGCGCTCGGAGCGGTGCTCACCGGCTGCTCCAGCAACGCCGACACCATCTGTGACCTCCGCAAGGAGTGCTTCCCGGGCAGCGACGACACGGGCAAGTGCGCGGACCGCATCAACGACTGGGTCGACGACCGGGACTCCGACGAGCGGCGCGAGCGCGTGGCCGAGTGTGCCGACTGCATCTCCGACCGGAGCTGTTCGGAGTACCTGGAGCACTGCATCGACGAGTGCTTCGTCGTCCCCTGAAGCACCCCTGACATGGAAGGGCCCCTCGCGCGATGTTCCGCGCGAAGGGCCCCTGGGACGGCTTCAGGTGTGAGCTAGTTGCGCGTCCACTGGTCCAGCCAGCCGAGCACCTCGTCGTGCCACTGCAGGCTGTTGGCGGGGCGCAGCACCCAGTGGTTCTCCTCCGGGAAGTAGAGCAGCTTGGAGGGGATGCCGCGGCGCTGGAGCGCGGTGAAGGTGCCCAGGCCCTGCGTCTCCACGACGCGGAAGTCCTGGCCGCCGTGAATCACCATCATCGGCGTCTTCCACTTGCCCACGTGCTCGATGGGGCTGTGCTTGCGGTAGCCCTCGGGGTTCTCCCAGGGCGTGCCTTTGTGCTCCCACTCCGGGAACCACAGCTCCTCGGTGTCGAAGTAGCCCATGCGCTCATCGAGGATGCCGTCGTGGTTGACCAGGCACTTGAAGCCGTCCGCCCAGTTGCCGGCAATCCAGTTGATCATGTACCCGCCGTAGCTGGCGCCCAGCGCGCACTTCTTCTCCTTGGAGATGAACGGGTAGCGCTGCAGCGCGGCGGCCAGGCCCTTCTGCAAATCCTCGAGCGGCTTGCCACCCCAGTCGTCGCGGATGGCGTCGGTGAAGGCCTGCCCGTAGCCGGTGGAGCCGTGGAAGTCGACCATGACCGCCACGTAGCCGCGGCCCGCGTACACCTGCGGGTTCCATCGGTAGTGGAAGTGGTTGCCGAACGAGCCCTGCGGTCCGCCGTGGATGAGGAAGGCCAGCGGGTACTGGCGCTTCGGGTCGAAGTCGACCGGCTTCACCACGTAGGCGCGCACCGTCTCGTTGTTCCAGCCCGGGAACTCGAACTGCTCGAAGCCGCCGAAGCGCACGCGCGCGAGCGTGTCCTGGTTCACCTGGGTGAGCTGCTTGGTACCCGTGCCGTCCTGGTTCATGACGAACAGGTCCGCGGGCGAGTCCAGGTCATCGTGCACGTAGACCAGGCGGTTGCCGGCGGCCGGCTGCGGCGAGTCGTCCGTGCCGTCCTTCGTAATCTGCCGCACCTTGCCCGAGGCCACGTCCAGCGCGAACAGGGGCTGCTGGCCGATGTGGCCCGCGGTGGCGAACAGCGTCTTGCTGTCGGGGCTCCAGGCGAGGCCGCCAGCGGAGCGATCCCAATCCTCGGCGAGCACGCGCTCCTGGCCGCCGGGCCACGCGCGCACGATGACGCGGTAGCGGTCCGCCTCGTAGCCGGGGCGGGACATGGCCAGGTACGCGAGCGACTTGCCGTCCGGGCTGAAGACGGGGCTGGTGTCGGTGGCGCGGTTCTTCTCGGTGAGCTTGCGCGGCCTGGCCTTCCCGTCGATGGGGGAGACGAAGAGGTCCAAATCCGTGGACCAGGACTCGGTGCGGCCCACGTCGCGCGCGGTGAAGACGACGCTCTTGCCGTCGGGCGTGAAGGTGTACTCCTCCGGTCCGCCGAAGGGCTTGGTGGGGCCGTCCGCGTCCATGCCCTTCATCAGGTCCACGGGCGTGCCGCCGGCCACGGGGACGACGAAGATGTGCGAGCGGCGGCCGTCCTTCCACGTGTCCCAGTGACGCGCGAAGAGCTTGTCGTAGGTGCGGCCGGTGGCCTTGCGCTTGGAGCGCTCCGCCTCGCGCTGGGTGTTGCAGTCGAGACCCGCGCAGTCGGGGAACACCTCCATGGACACGGCCAGCCGCGCGCCGTCCGGGGACAGGCGGAAGGTGCCGACGTCCAGGGGGAGCTTCGTCACCTGGGTGGGCTCGCCGCCGTCGATGGGCAGGCGCCACACCTGGGAGGAGCCGCCGCGCGAGGACAGGAAGAAGAGGCTCTTGCCGTCCGGGGCCCAGGTGGGGTCCGAGTCCGCGTCCGGGTGCGAGGTGAGCTGGCGCGGGGCGCTCCCGTCGACGCCGACGAGCCACAAGTCCGTGCGGCCGCGGTTGGCCTCCAGATCCGTGGAGCGCAGGACGTAGGCGACCTGGGTCCCGTCGGGAGAGACGCGCGGGTTGCTCAGCCGGCGCATCGAAATCATGTCGTGGTGGTTGAACGGCTGGGTCTTGGCCGGCGCCGGGGTGGCGGCGAGGGCCAGGGCCGCGACAAGCGACAGCGGCAAGGTGTCCTCCTGGGGTGGGCCCGCGCGCGTCCATCCAGGCGAGCGCTCGGGCGGGGTTTTCGGGGGTGGACCGTGCCCGCTCCTCCGGGCGCTGTCCACCTTGGGGCGTCGGAACATGCGAGGGGCGCCCGTATGCCCGGCGCGTCATGGAAAGTGGGGTCGGGACTTCCCGGGAGCGGAAGCCATGACGTGACGCGCCAGTCCGGTTAGTGAGAGGGGCATGAGCCCACCCGTCAGCGTGCGTGTCTGGTCCGACTTCGTGTGTCCCTGGTGCTACGTCGGTCTCCAGGAGGTCAAGAAGCTCCAGCAGGAGTTCGACATCCAGGTGGACTGGCAGCCCTTCTTCCTGCGCCCGGAGACGCCGCCGGAGGGGCTGCCCCTGCCCGCGCACATCCGCGAGAAGATGAAGGACCCGAACAACCCCCTCAAGCTCCGCGCGGCGCAGGCGGGGCTGAAGATGGTGGACCGGGACGTGATTCCTTCCACGCGGCGGGCGCACCAGGCCACGGAGTACGCGAGGACGCAGGGCAAGCTGGAGCCGTACCACGCGGCCATCCTGCGCCGGTACTGGAGCGAGGGTCAGGACCTCTGGCAGTGGGAGACGCTCCGGGGCGCGGCCGAGGAGGTGGGGCTGGACGCGGACGCGCTCCAGCGCGCGGTGGAGGGGGGCGAGTTCGCGAAGGTGGTGGAGGACGCGGTGCGCGCGGCGCAGGAGATGGGCGTCAGCGCGGTGCCCACGTTCGTGCTGGGTGAGCGCTTCGGCATCCAGGGCGCGCAGGACTACGCCGTGTTCAAGCAGGCGATGGAGCGGCTGGGCGCGAAGCCTCGCACGACGACGTGAGGTGGGCGCGGGGCGACTCGCGCTCGCTACATGCCCTGGAGCAGCACGAGCATGCGCGGGAGCGAGTCAGGTCCCGCGCCGCCGGAGAGCCCCTGCGCGAGGTCGTGCAGCTCGGGTGATTGTTCCAGGTGCTTCGCGCTGAGCTGGAAGCACTCCACCGCCGCGGCGTCGAGGCGCGCACGGGCATCGCTCGGTGAGGGGTCTTCACACAGCGCCACGACCTCGGGATGTCCGAACAGCGCCCAGCGCAGCATCGCGGCGCGCAGGGTCAGCTTGAAGACGGAGTCCATCACCGAGGGGCTGTCGGTGAATGGGTTGCGCAGCCAGTGGTTCACCGCGTGGTGACGGAAGTACTGCTCGATGCGCTCGCCGAGCACGGGCTCCAGTCGGGCGCGTCGCTCGGAGTACTGGGCCCAGACGTCGTCCGGCGCGGCGCTCGGACCACCGTAGGACGCCTGGATGGCGCGGGCCCACGCCTGGAACCGCGCGCCCCGGACGCCGTCGATGCGCGCGCGCAGCACCGCGCCGCAGATGCCGGCCCACGGGCCGCCGGGCAGTCGCACCGAGGACACCATCGCGTGCAGCGCGTCCAGCGTCGACGGTGCCTCGAAGTCAGAGAGCGTCGAGAGGAGCAGTGCTTCGTCTCGAAACGCCTCCGTCCCCCGGAAGTAGAAGGCCCCGAGCCGCCGGGCCAGCTCCCCCAGCATGAACAGCCGCGAGGCATACGGGTACTCGCGTCGCTCCAGGATGCGCAGCGCCACTTCGCGCACCCGCGCCGCATGCCACGTCCACGCGTCGGCCGCGTCCTCTCCGCCCAGCGCTCGCGCCAGCTCGGGCCGCGCCGCGAGCGACGCGTCCACCGGCACGGGCTCCAGCGCGTCCTCCGCGAGCAGGCACAGGCGCACGACCTCCGGGCAACCGAACGAGCCCGTCACCTCCAACCGCCCTGCCCTGCGCGTGGCCACGCGCGGGAACACCGCGCACGCATCCGGCAACACCGCCTCGCCATACGCGCGATGCAACGAGCACAACTTCCGGGCATCGAGGAACGAGCACAGCCCGTCCTCGCGCTTCGCGATGTACGCGGCCTCCGCGCCCACGCCGCTGCCCGGGTCGGGCAGCACGAGCGCCTCGACCCGCGCCGCGTCCGGTCCTCCCGCCACCGCGTCGCGCAGCACCTTCCACCGCGCGTCGCTCACCGGCACCACGAGCCCCGCGCAGCACGTGTCCTCACACGTGTCCGCCAGACATTGGAAGCGCGTCAGATACCGGGGAGCCGTGGCGGACATGGACCTTTCGAGCTCAGGCGTCGTCCGAGCCGCCCCGCAGCCCCACCACCACCGCGTCACCCGACACGGGCGGCGCGGTCACGGAGAAGGCCTCGCGGTCCAGCGTCGCGAACAGCCGCACCACACAGGCATCACAGATGGCGGCGCTCCCCATGCCCGCCTGCAGCCGCCCCACCTGATGCGCCAGGGCGCCGCAGAACGAGCAGCGCCGCCGGGCCGGCGTGGGCTGATTCGAGACGTACGGTCCTTTCATCTCCCCATTCCTCACAGGCTACTTCCGGCCCAGCGCCTTCTTCACGAAGCCCCAGAATCCGCCCGCGCGCTCCTTCAGGTCCGCGCCACGACGCTCCTCGGCGGCCTTCACCGACTCCTTGCTCACCTGCAGCTGCTTCTGCAGCTCCTCCGGCGAGTAGCGCGTGGCCAGCGTGGCCTTCACTTCCTTGCGCGTGGAGTACTCGCGCGCCTCGACGTGCAGCACGCACTCCGAATCGAGCTTGATGGTGACGGCCACGCGCACCGAGCCCTTCGGCCCTCGGGGCAGGCCCTCGATGCGCACGGTGCCCAGGTACTCGTTGGCGGAGATGTGATTGTCCTCGCCCTGGAAGATGGACAGCTCGAGGACCTCCTCGTTGTCCTTCGACGTGCTCAGCGCGAACGAGCGCTGCGCGGGCAGCGGGCTGTTGCGCTCGATGACGCGCTTGAAGGCGCCACCGGGCATCGCGATGCCCACCGTCATGGGCAGCACGTCGATGAGCACCACGCTGCTCACCTTGTCCACCGAGCCCGAGTACAGCGCCGCGCCCAGCGCCACGGCCTCGTCCGCGTTGACGCTCGCCTGCGGCCCCTTGCCGAACAGGCCCTTGAGCTTGTCGCGCACCAGCGGCATGCGGCTCATGCCGCCCACGAGGATGATGTCGTCCACCTCGGCCGCCTTCAGCTTCGCGTCCAGGAGCACGTCGCGCACCACGTCCACGGTGCGGCTGAGCAGCGGGTCGCAGATCTTCTCCAGTTCCTGCCGCGTCATCACCACGCGCAAATCCCGAGGCCGCCCCGAGTCGTCCATCATCAACATCGGGATGTGGACCTCGAAGCTGGCGCGCTCGGAGAGGGCCATCTTCGCGCGCTCGGCGGCGTCGCTCACGCGGGACAGCGCGATGCCGTCGCCGTTGAACGCCAGGCCCTCCTTCTCCTGGAAGCGCTTGAGCAGGAAGTCGACGATGAGGTTGTCGAAGTCGATACCGCCCAGGAAGATGTCGCCGCCGGTGCCGAGCACCTCGAAGACGTTCTTCTCAATCTTGAGGATGGTGGCGTCGAAGGTACCGCCGCCCAGGTCGTAGACGAGGACGCGCTTGTTGAGCTCGCGGTTGAGGCCGTAGGCGAGCGCCGCGGAGGTGGGCTCGTTGAGGATGCGCTCCACCTTGAGGCCCGCGAGGATGCCGGACTTGCGCACGGCCTCACGCTGCGGCTCGGAGTAGTACGCGGGCACCGTCACCACCGCGCGCTCCACCTTCTGGTTGAGGTGGGCCTCCGCCATCTCCTTGCACTCGCGGAGGATGATGGCCTGCACCTCCTCGAGCGAGAGCACGCTGTCCATCAGCCGCACGGCGGCGCGGCCCGCCGCGTCCGGGACGATGTCGTAGTGGAAGCGCTCGCGGACCTGGTTCACCACGGCGCTGTCGTAGGGCCGGCCCACCAGTCGCTTCGCGCCGTAGATGGTGTGCTGGGGGCGCAGCACCAGCTGGTTCTTCGCGCGGTGGCTGACGAGCAGCTTGTTCTGCGCGTTGAGCGAGATGACCGACGGAATCGTGTTGTAGCCCTCGCGCGAGCGCAGCACGACCGGGCGGCCGTTGGACAGGAGCGCCACGCACGAGTTGGTGGTGCCCAGGTCGATGCCGATGACGGGGCCCGTGCCGGCGATCTGCGGAGGCGGCGGGAGGAAGACCGTCCTGGGCAGACCCCGCTCGTCGAGCGCGGGCGCGACGGGCGCGGCCTTGGGGGCGGCCGGCGTCAGCACCGTGGGAGTCCCCACCGGCTCGGGAGCCCTGGGGGCCTCGCGGCGCACGTTGGGCAGTGACGGAGCCGCGGGCGCGGGAGGCGGCGGCTGGAACGCGGCCGGGGGCGGGGGCGGAGGCGGCCGGGCCTGGGCCACGGGCGCGCGGGGAGCGGCCACGCCCGGAGGCGCGCTGCCGCCCATGCCCGACAGGTCCAGGTCGAACTCGACGCCGCCCGCCGGGCGAGCCGAGGAGGGAGGCGGCGGCGGTGAGGTGCGCGTCGGAGGCGGCGCGGCGGGAGGCAGCTCCTCCACCGCGTCACTGAAGTCCAGGTCGAACTCCAGGCTGCCACCACTGCGAGGCTTCGCGGCCGCGGGAGGAGGCGGCGGCGCGACGGGGCGCGGGGGCGGCGCGGCCGGGGCCTCCTCCTCCGCGTCGCTCAGGTCCAGGTCGAACTCGAACGCACCTCCGGCGGGCTTCGCGGCGGCGGGAGGCGGAGCGCTGGGACGAGGAGGCGGAGGCGGAGAGACCGGGGCCTCTTCCACCGCATCGCTCAGGTCCAGGTCGAACTCGAACGCGCCCCCCGCGGGCTTCGCTGCGGCGGCGGGACGCGCCGGAGGCGGCGCGCTGGCACGAGGAGGCGGCGGCGCGACGGGGGCCTCCTCCATCGCGTCGCTCAGGTCCATGTCGAACTCGAACGCACCTCCTGCGGGCTTCGCGGCGGCGGGCGGAGGCGGCGCACTGGGGCGCGGAGGCGGCGGCGCGGGCGTCTCCTCCATCGCATCACTGAAATCGAGGTCGAACTCGAACGCGCCACCCGCGGGCTTCGCGGCGGCGGGCGGAGGCGGCGCACTGGGGCGCGGAGGCGGCGGCGCGGGCGTCTCCTCCACCACGTCACTGAAATCGAGGTCGAACTCGAACGCGCCACCCGCGGGCTTCGCGGTGGCGGTGGGACGCGCGGGCGTCTCTTCCACCGCGTCACTGAAGTCCAGGTCGAACTCGGGTGCGCCCCCCTTGGGCTTCGCGGCGGAAGGCGCGGGGGCCCCGGTGGCCTCGGACATGTCGAGGTCGAACTCCATCGGGCCGCTGGAGCTCGCCGGCGAGGACGACTCGTCCTCCACGGAGAGGCCGACCTCGATGGGCGCCTCATCGAGCATCTCGCCCTGCGCGAGCGGCGCCTCGTCGAGCGACAGCTCGAACCCGGGCAGCGGCTCGTCCATCAGCGGCGCGGCGGGCGGGGGCGGCGTGCTCGCGATGAGCTCCTCGAGCGGGATGTCCACGTCATCAGCGGGCGCGGCGGGCGGCGGGGAGAAGTCGAAGGGCTCGTCGAGCCCCGGAGACGCCGGCGCGTCCAGGTCATCGAACAGCGAGTCCAGCGCGGGCCCACGAGGCGCCGCGGCGGGCTTCGCCACGGGCGCGGGTGCGGGCCGGGCCTGCACGGGCGCGACAGCCGGCGCGATGGAGGGGGCCAGCGGCGCGACGGACGGGGCGATGGCGGGCAGCGGCGAGACGGCGGCCGCGGGGGCCTCCGGCTTGCGCTGCAGGAGCATCATGTCCACCAGCGCGCGGCTGGCCGGGTCCAGCTCGTGGAACTGGAGCCCCATGCCGGGAGGCCCCGCGGGGTCTCCCACTTCACGGACCCAGCGCACGTCGGCGGTGCCGCGCAGCACGCGCACGCCTCCGGCGATCTGCACCTCGAACTTGACGGGTGTCCCCACGGGCTGCGGGGTGCGCGAGCGGATGAACATCCCGCCCGGGCTCAGGTTGGTGGCGAACTCCTCCGCGAAGCTCCCCACGCTTTCATGCTTGAGCTTCACCAACAGACCGACTGCCTTCCGGTCCGTGGTGCGCCTGCCTTGATCCATAACGCACCACCATCGCGGTACACCGCCCCCTTCTCAAGAGGGTTTTGGGGCCTCGGTTGGTTGGCAGGCCGAGGAACCAGGACAGGTGGGCCTGCGGCCTACCTGCACCTTCCTGTAATGTCGTGCGCCGCGAGGAGGCGTCCATGAGCACCATCCCTCTCACCGTCGCGGTGGCGCCGCGCACCGGCTGGCTGGTCGACCGGCGCCACGACTTGATTTCCACGGTGGGCGGCGCCTGCGCGAGCCTCATCCTTGTCGGACTTCATGCCGGGGCGGGGGTGAGCAGCCTGGCGTTGTGGTGGGCGTGGGTGTTGGTGCTGGATGGGCCGCACCTGTTCGCGACGGTGTCGCGCACGTACCTGGACGCGCGCGAGTGGAAGACGCGCAGGCGGCTGCTGCTGGGGAGCCTGGGCTGGTTCGCGCTGGGGCCGGTGTGCTTCGGGGTGTCGTTGCTCGTCGGCAGCAAGCTGCCGTTCGTGTTGTTCCTCACCTTCGCCGCGCTGTGGGCGTACTGGCACGTGGTGCGGCAGCACTACGGGCTGATGCGGTTGTACCAGCGCAAGTCGGGGGAGACGTCGCGGGTGGACCAGCGGCTGGACAGCGTGACGCTCTACGTGGGGCTCATCGCGCCGTTCGTGGCGTTCGCGGTGACGCATCCGGGGGCGCGCAAGCAATTGGGGCTGACGGGCACGCCGAGCTGGGAGCCGGTGGTCGCCGCGGCGTGCTTCACGCTGGTGGCGGCGGTGGTGCTCTTGAGCGCGGGGCGTCAGGTGTGGCGCTGGCGGAAGGGGCAGCCGGTGAACGGGCCCAAGTTGTTGATGATGGGGGCCGCGGTGGGGCTGTCGGCGGTGGTGTTCTGGCCGTCGGTGTCCGCGCGGATGGACTTCATCATGTTCGCGGTGGCGGTGACGGCGTTCCACAACGTGCAGTACCACGGCATCGTCTGGTTCTATCACCGCAATCGCTATCACTCGGCGGGGGTGGACCCGGCGTCCTTCGGCTGGGCGCCGAAGGTGAGCCAGCGGTTCATCTTCTATGCGGTGTGCGGTATCGCCTTCACCCTGGTGTACCGGGGCCTGGGGTGTGGCTTCGGCGCGCATCCGGGCTGCGGCGTGTTCGACGCGAAGCTCGCGCTGGGCACCGGGCTGACGCTGCGGGACTTCATGGCCGGCTTCATCTGGGGCTTCGCCCTGCACCACTACTACCTGGACCAGCGCATCTGGCGGGTGAGCAAGGATGCGGGGCTGAACCAGGACCTGAAGCTGGACGGCGCCCTTTCCGCTGCCGCACGAAGTCCCCGGCCTCCGGTGCCGCCGGGTTGAAACCCTGTCGTGGCACCCTGGCTTCCGACCTCCCCACGGGCAGTCCCGACGCCCGGATCTACCCGACGCCCGGCGACCACACTCCCGCACCGGGAGACACATGTAATCCAGAAACCAAAGCAAGCCAGCTGATGGTGCGTTCCACGGAATGTCAGACGGCGGGAGCAGGATGCGCCCCGGCTCACGCCTCACCCACCTGGAATCCCATCGACAATGCAGACACTTCCTCAGTCCCCCCGACTGGCGAGCGTGTTGCTCGCCTCCCTCGTCGTCACGCTGTTCGCCTGCGGCCGCGAAGATGACGCCGGCCTCGCTCCGGTGAAGGACCCGTGGCAGTCCCCCGGGATGGAGCTGGAGCCCGGCTGTGGAGAGGCCGACGCCGGCCCCGCCACCGACGCCGGCCCCTCCGAGCCCGACGCCGGACCTCCTGAACCCGACGCCGGCTCCGCCCTCTGTGGCGACGCCATCAAGCACCCCTCCGAGGAGTGCGACGACGGCAACTACAACCTGGGCGATGGCTGCACGCCCCTGTGCAAGCGCGAGCCCCGCTGCCTCAACGGCAGCTGCGAGGCCCGCTGCGGCGACGGCCGGCTCGAGCCCAACTCCTCCGAGGCCTGTGACGACGGCAACACCGTGGCCCACGACGGGTGCTCGCCGACGTGCCAGCTCGAGCCGGGCTTCCTCTGCCAGGTCCTCGAGGCGCCGCCCCCTTCCGCGCTGGAGCTTCCCATCGTCTACCGTGACTTCCGCGGCTACGACCTGCCCGCCACGGGCGGCCTGCCGCGCGGCCACATCGACTTCCAGAACAAGAACGGCAGTGAGCGGGGCATCGTGGCCTCCACCCTGGGCCCCGACAACAAGCCCGTCTACGCGAAGGTCGGGGTGAGCTCGCTGACGACGCATGGCCAGTACGCGTTCGACCAGTGGTTCCGTGACGTGCCCAACGTCAACCTGCCGCTCGTCGGCAACCTGCAGCTCACGCGGACGCCTGACAACGAGTACCTCTACGACAACGCGTTCTTCTTCCCGCTCGACAACGCGGGGTGGGTCGCGGCGGGCCAGGAGCCCCTGCGCAACGACTACGGCGCCCCCGCGCGGCCGCGCAACTTCAGCTTCACCAGCGAGACGCGCCACTGGTTCCAGTACAACGGCACCGAGGTCATCCGCTTCCGGGGAGATGACGACGTCTGGGTGTTCGTCAACGGCCGGCTCGCGCTGGACCTGGGCGGCATCCATGGCCCCGAGACGGGCAGCGTCAGCCTGGCCGCGCTCGCCACCCCGCTGGGATTGAACGTGGGCGGCGTCTACCAGCTCGCCGTGTTCCAGGCGGAGCGTCACACCACCGGCTCCTCCTACCGGCTGGGCCTCCAGAACTTCCACTACCCCCGCCAGTACACCGCGTGCATCCCCCACCCCCAGCTCCTGTGCGGCAACGGCACGGTGGACCCGGGTGAGCAGTGCGACGACGGCGTCAACGACGGCGGCTATGGCCAGTGCGCCGCGGGCTGCATCTTCGGGCCTCGCTGCGGGGACGGCGTCGTGCAGCTCTCCTCGGGAGAGCAGTGCGACGACGGCAACCTGAACAGCCAGGACGGCTGCAGCGCGTACTGCCAGCTCGAGCTGTTCTGAGTCCCGACGCCGCCGCTTCCGAGGCACTCATTCCTCGGAAGCGGTGGCGTGAAGTGCCTCAGCGCACCCAGGACACGTTGGTGACGGTGAACTTCGAGCCGTCCGTCTTCTCGACGTTCGTGTAGGGCAGGTACACGCGCGACGAGAAGGTGTTCGCGGCGGTGTCGATTTCGATGAGCCGCGTCGGGTTCGAGGACCCGTCGTGGTAGGTGGTCAGCATCTGATGGATGGTGTTGCCCTGCGTGCCCGTCACCGCGCGGTAGGCGTGCGTGCCCACGTGCCCGGAGAAGATGAACCGCACGTTGGGGTACAGCTTGAGCGCGTTGTCGAACACGTACTGGGGGCTGTTGTTGCCGTAGCCGCCGTTGCCCTGCTCGATGCCACCGCCGCTGTTCTGGTGGGAGTGCGTCAGCACGATGACGTTGTGGTTCGGGTGCTGCGCGAGCACGTTCCGGGCCCACGTCACCGCGTCCGTGCGCGCCCACAGCTCCAGGCTGAGCACCAGCCAGTTCAGCCCGCCCGCCGAGAAGGTGTGGAAGGAGTTGTCGCTCTTGCCCGCCTCGAACACGCCGCCCAGCCGGGTGAAGCGCGTCGGCGGGAAGTACGTGTTGAACGTGGTGGTGTTGCGCAGGTTGGCGTTCACGTTGCCGGGGCAGGCGCTGCCGCCCGGACAGGTGGCCGCGGTGTCGTGGTTGCCGATGGCGATGGCGTAGGGAATCCCCGCCGCGTCCAGCTTCTGGAAGGCGTTGCCCGCGCGGACGTACTGGATGTGGTCCGGCGTGTCCCAGTTGGCCATGTCGCCCGTGTGGCCCACGAAGCGGATGTCCAGCGCGGCCTTGTTGTCCGCGAGCCACTGCATGCGGTGGTCGATGAGCGTGGAGCTGGAGACGACCTCGTTCTGGGTGTCCGGGACGATGACCAGCGTGAACTTCGTGTCCACCGGCTGCGGCGTCGCGGGGGCCACGTGGAAGCGGATGCCCTGGTCCACCCAGCCCGCCGCGCTGAGCGCCGCGCGCTCCTGGGCGGTGATGGCGAAGCGGTGCTTCCTCAGCGTGTCGTTCGCGTAGCGGTAGACGGGCACCAGGCACGGCGAGGCCGTCGCCGACGCGAAGAAGCCCACGCCCTCGTCGGTGGTGAAGCCGCCCTGCGTCACCAGCTGCTGCTTCTCCGCCGCGTCGATGGTCCAGAAGTGCTCGGTCCGGCTCGGGCTGTAGATGCGATACACGGGCGACAGCCCCGTCCCCGTGATTCCCGAGGCCCGGAACGCCACGCCCCGGTCCTCCGTGTAGCCGTACGTCGTTCCCGCGTTCGTCGCCTCATTGGCGTTCAGCGTGTAGAGGCTGTCGCCATTGCTCGGCCGGATGCGGTGATACACGGGCGAACCCAGCGCGGCGCAGTCGAGCGCCGCCTTGCTGGACGCTGTCTCGGCGGGCTCCACGGGCGCGCCACCACCACACGCCCACAGCCCCGCCACCAGCACCAAGGCCCCCGCGACTCTCCATGAACCCATGATGTCTCCTCTCGAAGGAACACGACTCGCTGCTCCTCGAAAGCCTCTTCGACCCGATTGACCCAGGCAATGACTTGATTCCTGGTCAATCAAAACATCGATGTCAAACAGGCCAAAACCGGACACGAGGCATAGATGCAACACGGTTGCATCAACAATCCTCGCATGACATAACGCCCGCACCTCGAAGGCGCGTGAGCGCTCCGCCCTTCGCACCTCCCCGGGAACAGTCATGCATCCAAGACCCCTCCATCTGGCATTCCTGGCCGTCACGGCCGTCCTCATGGTGAGCTGCGGCTCCTCGGACGAGCCCGGGCCCGACGAGACCACTGAGTGCGGCGGCCACGGCCACCTGCACGGCGACCACTGTCACTGCGACGAGGGCTATGTCGCGGACGGCCTCACGTGTGTCGTCGCCGAGGAGCCCGTCATCGAGTGCGGAGGCCACGGCCATCTGCACGGCGACCACTGCCACTGCGACGAAGGCTACACCGAGCAGAACGGCACCTGCGTCGTCGCCCCCGAGCCGGGCCTCGACTGCGGCGAGCACGGCCATGCACACGGGGACCACTGCCACTGTGACGAAGGCTACGTCGAGCAGGAGGGCGCGTGTGTCGCGGCCCCCGTGACGGGGCCGGACTGTGGCGAGCACGGCCACGCGCACGGCGACCACTGCCACTGCGACGAAGGCTACGAGGAGAAGGAAGGCACCTGCGTGCCCCAGACGGAGCCGGGCCTCGACTGCGGCGAGCACGGGCACAGCCACGGCGACCACTGCCACTGTGACGCGGGCTACACCGAGCAGAACGGCACCTGTGTCCCGGAGACGGAGCCGGAGCCCGGCTGCGGCGAGCACGGCCACAGCCACGGTGACCACTGCCACTGCGACGCGGGCTACGTGGAGGTGAACGGCACCTGTGTCCCCGAGCAGCCGACCCCCGTGCTGCCCACGTACACCATCGTCCCCATCATGTACCCCTCGGGCAGCGGCAGCTTCGCGCTGGAGCTGAACGACGCGGGGCAGGTGGTGGGCAACGTGCGCTCGACGGTCATCACCGGCACGCCGCCGCCGCTCATCGCCTACCGCTGGAGCGAGGAGGGCATCACCGAGCTGGGCATCCTCCCGGGCAGCAACAACTTCAGCCGCGCGTACGGCCTCAACGCGAGCGGCGTGGTGGTGGGCGAGAGCGACAACAACACGCCCCGCGCCTTCCGCTGGGAGAACGGCGTGATGACCGACCTGGGCACGCTCGGCGGCGCGTCCGCGGTGGCGACCGGCATCAACGACAGCGGCGTCATCGTCGGCGGCGCGTCCAACGGCACCACCAGCCGCGCGTTCCGCTGGGTGGACGGGACGATGACGGAGCTGGGCTCGCTGGATGGCCAGGGCAACACGCCGGCCCGCGCGTGGGACATCAACAACGCGGGTGACGTGGTGGGGTCCTCGAAGAACGCGCAGGGCGTCACGCGCGCCACGCTCTGGACGGCCCAGGGCCAGCTGGTCAACGTCGGCGCGCTGGACGTGAGCCTCGCGAGCCAGGCCTACGCGGTGAACGAGTCTCGGCAGGTGGTGGGCTCCGCCGTCATCGGCGCCACGTCGGGCGGCTCGCCCATCTACAACGCCTTCACCTGGAGCGACGGCACCGTCCGGAGCCTGGGCACGCTGGCGAGCCAGCCCACCGCCATCCACAGCGAGGCGAAGGCCATCAACGCGTCGGGCTGGATTGTCGGCTACGTGGGCCAGTACCACGGCAACGCGTCGCTGGGCACCGCCGCCGCCGTGCTCTGGGTCGACGAGCGCATCCACGACCTCAACACGCTGATTCCCGCGGACAGAGGCTGGACGCTCCTGTCCGCCGAGGGCATCAACACCCGCGGCGACATCGTCGGCTTCGGCCGCTTCAACGGCACCAGCACCGCCTTCAAGCTCGTGCGCCAGTAGCCCCGACACAACACCGCGCCCCGTCCGACGACACACGCCGGGCGGGGCGCATGCGCGTCAGAGCGCCTCGGCCACCGGGGCGATGCGCGCGAGCACACCCGGCCAGCCGGGCTTCATCCCCTCGAAGGCGCGCCGTCCCATCGGCGAGTCCAGGTCGAAGCCCTCGTGCGTCAGCTCCAGCCGCGTCCCCGTGCCCTCCGACACCAGCGTCCAGGTAATGGTGGTGTTCAGCGCGAACTGGATGCGGAACAGCCGCTCGGGCTCCACGTCGAGCACCTCGCAGCGCTGCTTGCCCCACTGTCCCATGTCCATCTCGAAGCGGTGGCCCACCTCGGCGCGGATGTCTCCCGGGGCCCACCAGCGCGCCACGAGCGCGGGCTCGGTGAGCGCGCGCCACACCTTCGCCGGTGGCTGCGAATAGACATGGCTGACCCGAATCACTCCGGCTTCCTTCATGAAGCGTCCTCCTCGTCGAGAAGCTGTTCCAGGTCGCCGAGCCGCTGCTTCCAGTAGCGCTCGAACGTCTCCAGCCAGCCGCCGACCTCGGACAGCGGACGCGGGTCCAGGTGGTAGAAGCGCTCGCGCCCCCGAGGCTCCTCACGCACGAGGCTCGCCTTGCGCAAGACCTGAAGGTGCTCCGAGACCGCCGGCCGCCCCACGTCGAAGTGACTCGCCAGGTCCCCCACCTTGCGAGGCCCCTTGCGCAGCTGCACCAGAATCTCGCGCCTCACCGGATTGGCGAGCGCGGAGAAGACATCGACCTTCTGCATGCGCGAAGCAATACGTCGGAAACTTCCGACGCGTCAACTTCTTCCGACGCATCGCCTCGAATGCCCGAAGTGCGCCGGCTCAGGTCACCAGGGCGCGATGCGCCACAGGAGCGCCTCCTGGTTCCACGTCTCCCCTTCGCCCTCGCGCAGCCAGCCCGAGGCGACCAGCCCCTGTCCCGGCATCGCCGCGAGCCCCGTCACCGCGAGCGTGCACTGGCCGCTCGGACACTCGCGCGCCCGCAGCACGCGCCGCGCCTGGTCCGAGCCGTCCATGGGATAGCGCGTGAGCACGTCGCCACAGGCCACGGAGACGGCGCCCGTCTCGTCCACCGCCGCGGCCACGCCCTCCTGGGCCTCCTCGCCGCACTCGGGCTGCTTCAGCCAGCGAACCTCGCCCTCCGCGCCCACGGCGAGCACGAACGGCCCCTGCGTCCCCAGCGACGTGCCGCCCCACACGAGCAGCCCCGCGAAGTCGCCCGCCACCGAGACGCCGCCCTGCGGCCCCACCGCCACCGCCGTCACCCGGCCCTTGGCCCCCGGCAGCTCGCGCCCCCACACCAGCTTCCCCGCCTCATCGAACTCCAGCACCACGAAGCCGCGACGGCCCTTCGCGCCGAAGGACTCGCCGTCCACCTCCAGCGTGTCCTCGAACTGCCCGGCGAGCACCACGCGCCCCGACGGCGCCAGCGCCACCGCGTGCAGCGCCGTCTCCTCGCCCGTCCCGGTGAAGCGCCGCGTCCAGCGCACCGAGCCATCCGCCGCGTAGTGCGTCAGCACCGGGTCCTTCAGCGCCCCCACCCACTCCTCGCCCGCCACCACCACGCCGCCGTCCGCGTCCGCCACCACCGACTGGGCCTTCTGCCCCACGCGCTGCTGCCACGTCGGCTCGCCGTCCTCGGAGAAGCGCACCAGGAAGCCGTCCTGCGCCGGGCCCAGCCCGAAGTTCGCCGGGTACAGGAACGCGTTGCCCGTGAGGAACACCGCGCCGTCCGGCCCCGGTGACGCCGCCACGCGCAAATCCGACAGGCGCTCGCGGGGGAACTCCCGCGTCCAGCGCGGCGTCCCATCCGACGCGTACCGCCCCAGCACCACCCCCAGCCGCTCCCCGGCCACCGGCTCGCGGTCCGCGTCCTGCCGGGGCGACTGCGACACCACCAGCACCACGTCCCCGTCACGCCCCACGGCGACGCCGGTCCCGGAGTCGTCCTGGGGCCCGCCCACCCGGGCCTCCCAGGGCACCTGCGCACCCTCGCCCTCGGAGGGCGGCCGGGTGCCCGACTTCGGCGGCGTGCCCGAGCCCGGGTTGGCCCCATCGTCCATGCCCGGCGCGGCCTCCTCGGGGGGCTCCGGGCTGCCCGGCTCCGAGCCACACGCCAGCCCCACGCCCCACAGGAGGGCCAGCGGCGCGAGCCACCTCCAGCCCTGGAACCAACGCCCCGCTCGCTCTGACCGCATGCGTGCTCCCCGAGCCGCCGCCGTCCTTCGCGAGCCGGCTCTCCGGAGACGGTAAGCAGCGTGTCCGGGACGTGGCATTCCCCCTGCCCCTCGGGGGGAGACACCCGCCCGGGGGGCTTGCAGGCGACTGGGGGCCTCGGGGCCCCGTCCCCCGAGTGTGTGACAGCGGAATAGGCCCCCACTCCAACGGTTGCCACCGCACGACTCGGCCGCTCGGAAGGAGGAAACCGTTGGTCCGGGCGCCGCCCGCGAATTAAGAGACTCCTTCCATGGAAAGCGCCGCCCCCGCCCCACGTCCCGTGCCCGATGCCTCGAGCGACGACCTCCGCGCAGTCGAGGAGCTTGCCCAGGCCCGTAACGCCATCGTCGCTCAAATCGAGAAGCGCGTCGTCGGGCAGCGCGAGGTGGTGGAGCACCTGCTCATCTCGCTCTTCAGCCGGGGCCACTGCCTGTTCGTCGGCGTGCCGGGCCTGGCCAAGACGCTGCTCATCTCCACGCTGGCGGACGTGCTGAACCTGTCCTTCAACCGCATCCAGTTCACCCCGGACCTGATGCCCTCGGACATCACCGGCACGGACATCCTGGAGGAGGACCGCACCACCGGCCGGCGCAACTTCCGCTTCGTGCAGGGCCCCCTGTTCGCCAACATCATCCTGGCCGACGAGGTGAACCGCACGCCGCCCAAGACGCAGGCCGCGCTGCTGCAGGCCATGCAGGAGTACCGCATCACCGCCGGTGGCCGCACGTATCCGCTGGCCCCGCCCTTCCTCGTCTTCGCCACGCAGAACCCCATCGAGCAGGAGGGCACCTACCCCCTGCCCGAGGCGCAGCTGGATCGGTTCATGTTCCTGGTGGACGTGGGCTACCCCACCGCCGAGGAGGAGATTCAAATCGTCAAGAGCACCACCGGCGGCGAGCAGCCGACGCTCGAGAAGATTCTGTCGCCCGAGCGCATCGTCGCGCTCCAGGACCTGGTGCGGCGCGTGCCGGTGCCGGACCACGTGGTGCGCTTCGCGGTGGAGCTGGTGCGCAACACCCGGCCCAAGGAGGCGGGGGTTCCGGACTTCGTGGCGAAGAACGTGTCGTGGGGCGCGGGTCCTCGCGCCAGCCAGTACCTGGTGCTCGCGGCCAAGGCGCGCGCGATTCTCCACGGGCGCTTCGTGGCGACGGTGGAGGACGTGCGCGCGCTGGCGCGTCCCGTGCTGCGCCACCGCGTGCTGCCCAACTTCACCGCGGAGAGCGAGGGAATCACGTCCGTGAAGCTCGTGGACCAGCTCCTCACGGTGGTGAAGGGCTAGCGCCGCGTGCTGCTCGATGCCCAGACGCTGGCCCGCCTCAAGGGCGTGAAGCTGCGTGCCCGCGCGGTGATGGAGGGGGTGCTGTCCGGCCTCCACAAGAGCCCCCATCAGGGGCAGAGCGTGGAGTTCGCCGAGCACAAGGAGTACGCGCCCGGCGACGAGCTGCGCCACCTGGATTGGAAGGCGTACGGCAAGTTCGACAAGTACTACGTCAAGCGCTTCGAGCACGAGACGAACCTGCGCGCGGTGATGGTGGTGGATGCGTCCGCCTCCATGGGCTACCAGAGCGGCGCCCTGTCCAAGCTGGAGGTGGCGACGACGCTCGCGGGCGCGCTGTCGTACCTGCTGGTGCGTCAGCAGGACGCGGCGGGCCTGGCGCTGCTCACCGGCGGCAAGTGGAAGGACGTGCCCCCGCGCGCGTCCGCGGGCCACCTGAACGTGCTGCTCGACACGCTGGATGCGACGGCGGCCGGCGGCACCACGGATCTGGGCAGCGCGGCGGACCACCTGGCGGAGGTGCTGCCCCGGCGCTCCACCGTCATCGTCCTGTCGGATTTGCTCGACGAGAAGCAGGACGCGCTCAAGCGGGTGCTGGCGCTCAGGCAGCGCAAGAACGACGTGTCGCTGTTCCACGTCGTGGACCCGGCGGAGCTGACGTTCCCCTTCGATGACCCCACGCTCTTCATGGACATGGAGGGCGAGGGCCGCATCGAGGTGAACCCGCGTGAAATCAAGGAGAGCTACCTGGAGGAGTTCCACGCCTTCCTGGCGAACGTGAAGGCGTCGTGCGCGGAGGCGGACGTGGACTACGAGCTGGTGCGCACGGACGAGAAGCTGGACGACGTGCTGCTGCGGTACCTGGCGCGGCGCGGGAGGCGCGGGTGACGTTCGGCAATCCGTGGATGCTGCTGGGCGCGCTGGGCGCCCTCATCCCCCTGCTGGTGCACCTGTTCGACCGACGCAGGCCGCGTCCCCATCCGTTCGGTCCGCTGGCCTTCGTGTTGAGAAGCCAGAAGCGCACCGCCAGCCGCCTCAAGTTGAAGCGCCTGCTCCTGTACGTGCTGCGCACGCTCATCCTGCTGGCCATCCCCATCGCGCTCGCCAGGCCGGAGCTGACGCGCGACGCGCAGGCCGCGCAGGTGGTGAAGGGCCCGGCCGCGACGGCCATCATCCTGGACGCGTCCCTGTCCATGCGCTGGTCGGACGGCACGTCGCTCTTCGAGCGGGGCCGGGACGAGGCGCGCGACGCGCTGAGGGACCTGCTGCCCGAGGAGCCCGCCACGGTGGTGGTGTGCACGGGCTCGCCCGCGGCGCCGCCGCCTCCGGGGTTCGACCGGGCCCGGCTGCGCGCGCTCGTGGACGAGGCGAAGCCGACGTACGGCGGGGCGGACCTGTCGCGCTGCATGGACCTGGCGGCGCGCTCGCTGGAAGAGAACCCGATGCCGGCCAAGCGGCTGGTGGTGGTCTCCGACATGGCGGCCACGGCGTTCCGGCTGGAGGCCCCGCCGCCCACGGTGAAGGGGCCCACGGGCGCGCCGGTGAAGCCGGAGGTGGTGCTGCGCGACGTGGCCGAGGGCAAGGAGACGCTCGCCAACCACGCCATCGTCGACCTCAAGGTGGAGCCCGCGCTGCAGGCCGGCCCGCGCGCGTTCCAGTTCACCTTCACGGTGCGCAACTTCGGGACGGAGGCAGTCAAGGATTTGGAGGCCGCGGTGCGCACGGGCGAGACGACGCTGGCCAAGGGCTTCGTCGACGTGCCCGCCGGTGGCACCACGCAGAAGGCGCTCACGGTGCGCTTCCCGCAGGGCGGCACGGTGGTGGGCCAGGTGACGCTCGCGCCGGACGCGCTGGCGGAGGATGACCGACGGGCGTTCGTGCTGCCGGTGCCCCGCGCGCTCAAGGCGCTGGTGGTGAACGGCGCGCCGCACGCGACGCGCTACCGGGACGAGGCCTTCTTCGTGGACGCGGCGCTGACGGCGCCGGGCTCTCCGGTGGAGGTGGCCGTGCGCGACGCGGAGGTGGGGCTGCGCGAGGACTTCTCCACGTACGATTTGGTGCTGCTGCTCAACGTGGCGGCGCCGAACGCGGAGGAGGCGGCGCGGCTGTCCACCTTCGTGGAGAACGGCGGCGGCCTGTTCGTCAGCATGGGCGACCGGGTGAACACGGAGGACTACAACCAGAAGCTGGGCGCGGTGCTGCCCCGGCCGCTGCGCGTGCTGCGCACCAGCGCGGAGCGCGACACGGACCCGGAGGCGGAGACGAAGGCGGCGCGGCTGGCGCAGGTGAACCAGGAGCACGTGCTCTTCTCGCCCTTCACCGGGCGCGCCGAGGAGGGCCTCGTGGGCGCGCGCTTCTACCGCTACATGCTGCTGGAGGCGGACAACCCCACGTCTCCTGGTGCGAGCCAGGTGCTGGCCACGTACGAGGACGGAGCTCCCGCGGTCGCGGTGATGCGCAAGGGCAAGGGCCGCGTGGCGCTGTTCACCAGCACGGTGGACCGCGACTGGAGCGACTTCGCCATCCGCACCAGCTTCCTGCCGCTGATGCAGCGCTTCGCGGCGTACCTCACCGGCTCGCTGGAGGAGCGCGAGGAGGTGCGCGTGCGCGTGGGTGAGCTGGCGAGCTTGCGTCCGGAGGGCTCGCAGAAGGTGACGGCGGTGAAGGCGCCGGACGGCTCGGAGCTGCCGCTGAAGGAGCAGACGGAGGGCTCCGTCGTGGCGGGGCCGGTGCTGGAGCCGGGGGCGTACTCGGTGCTGGGCGCGGAGGGGAAGATGGTGCCCGCGCTGTCCTTCGCGGCGACGCTGGACCCGGCCGAGAGCGACTTGACGCGCGTGCCGCAGGAGACGCTCACCGCGTACTTCGGCGAGGAGACGGTGAAGGCGTCCAGCGGCGACGAGGACCGACCTTCGGTGCCGCTGTGGACGTGGCTCATCCTGGCCGCGTGCGTGGCGTTCTTCTTCGAGGGCACGCTGCTGCGCAAATAGACTTCGGGGCCATGATGCCCGGCCCCGAAGTCGTCATCGCCTGTCCTCACTGTGGAGCGCCGCACCTGCTCCGCTCACTCGCCACCGGCAACACGCTGGGCATCGCGGGCTGGACGGATGGCTGGTGCGAGGAGCCGCCGATGGCGCTGCGCCCCCCGGTCTTCTCCCGCTGTGCTTCGTGTCACGCGCTGTTCCGGGCCGCCGGGTCACGTCGACTGGGAGAGCTCACGGAGCGCACCGTGCCTCACGAGGAGCCCGTCACCCGCGTCACGCTCGCCCACGCGGGCGGGCGCCGCGCCGAGGTGATGCACCTCTTGAGTCGTGAGCTGGGCAAGTCTCCGACCGAGGCCCGGCGGATGCTCGACAAGCTCCCAGCGCCGCTGGGGGCGTGGGCTGAGGACGTGGCGGGACGACTGGCCAGGCGCCTGGTGGAGCTGGGCGCGCGCGTCTCGCTGGAGTCCACGACAGCGCAGTCGACGCGCTCGTTGCTCCCGCGCGAGTGGAAGGAGGCGCCCAGGTTGGAGCACCCGTCCGAGGCGGAGCTCCAGTTCGTCCTGCGGGAGAACCTGCTGCGGCCACCCGAGTGGGAGTGGGAGGCGCGCCAGCACCTGTGGTGGATGAGCAACGCGCCCCATCACCAGGGCGCATCCTGGCGCAGCCCGTGGAGGCGCACGCGGGCGGTGCTCAGCAACCTGCATGTACTGGCCCACCTCGTGACCTCGGACTCGGACGAGAATCGACTGCTGCGGGTGGAGGCCTTTCGCGAGCTGGAGAAGCGGGACGAGGCCCTCGCGCTCCTGGACTCGGCGCCCTTCCCCGCGCACCTGGCGTACATCACGGACTTCCTGCGGGGACAGCTGCGCGAGTTCGACTTCGAGGTGCGCAGGCTCCCGCCGCCTCCGGCTTGAGCGCCGTTACTTCACGCGCTCAATCTTGTGCTTGCGGCCCTTGATGCGGCCCTCGCTCAAGCGCTGGAAGGCGATGCGGGACACGCGCCGGGCGACGGCGACGTAGGCGATGTGGTCCTGGATCTCGATCTTGCCCACGTCCGTCGCGGCGAACCCGCCCGCCTCGCCCGTCAGCGCGCCGAGGATGTCGCCCGGCCGCATCTTGTCCTTGCGACCGGCAGAGATGTAGAGCGTCTCCCACTCGGAGCCGAGCGCGCCGGGCTTCATGAAGGTCTCCTCCAGCGCGGCCTGGTCGCCCGTCTCCAGCTTCACGCCGAGGGCCTGTTCGATCTCCTCCACCTTGCGCTCGTCGCGCGGCGTCACCAGCGCGATGGCGAGGCCCGTGCGGCCCGCGCGTCCGGTGCGGCCGATGCGGTGCACGTACGGCTCGGGCTGGAAGGGCATGTCGAAGTTGACGACGGCGTCGAGCGCCTCCACGTCGATGCCTCGCCCCGCCACGTCCGTGGCCACCAGCACGCGCGTGCTGAGGTTGCGGAACTTCGCCATGACGCGGTCTCTCTCGAACTGCTCCAGGTCGCCCTGCAGCCCGTCCACGCTGACGCCCGCATCGGAGAGCGACTTCGTCAGCTCCACCACCGTCGCCTTGTGGTTGCAGAAGACGATGGCGGACGCCGGCATGTGGCGGTGGAGGACCTTGAGCAGCATCGCCGGCTTGTCCTCCGGCGCGGAGTTGTAGCGAAGCTGGCGGATGGGCGGCGCGGCCTCGGTGTCCTCCACCGTCACGCGCACCGGGTCCTTCTGGAACGCGCGGCTCAGGGCCGCGATGTCCGGCGGGAAGGTCGCGGAGAAGAGCACCGTCTGCCGGCGCGACGGCATGGCGCCGAGGATGCGCTCCATGTCCTCGCGGAAGCCCATGTCGAGCATCCGGTCCGCCTCGTCCAGCACCACCGTGGCCACCCCACGGGTGTCCAGCGCGTCGCGGTCCAGCACGTCGATGATTCGGCCAGGGGTGCCCACCGCGATGTGAGCGCCCTTCTCCAGCGCCTCCAGCTGCGGGCGGATGGGCTGGCCACCCGCGAGCACCAGCACCTGGAGCCCCGGGAGCCTGCGGCCCAGCTTGCGGATTTCGCCCGCCACCTGCGCGCACAGCTCGCGCGTGGGGCACAGCACCAGCGACTGGACCCGACGGTCCTGGAGCCGCACCTGACGCAAGAGGGGCAGCGCGAAGGCGGCGGTCTTGCCGCTGCCCGTGCGGGCCTGGCCGACCAGGTCCTTGCCCTGGAGCAGCACGGGGATGCTCTGCGCCTGGATGGGCGTGGCGGACTGGAAGCCGAGCTCCCCCAGGACCTGGAGCAGCGGAGGAGACAGCGCGAGCGTGGCGAAATCCATCAGGGCCTCGATTGAACGGAGGCGCGGAAGGTGCCTCGGAGCATCAGCGCGCCCTTGTAGCAGTCGCCCGGGGTGGAACAAGCCCCCCGCGTCAGTGCACCGTGGGACGACGGCGTGGGCGCCGCCTGGCCGGACGCCGCCGTTGCTTCTCCAGGTAGTCCTTCAGGACGACGGCGCTGTTGTGGTCCTCGTCGCGCGCGCTGTACAGCAGCGTCACGTCGCCCTGGCGGGCCGCCTCGAGGAGGGGCGCGAGCGCCTCGTCGTGAGAGGAGAGCTCCCGGGCATAGCGGCGCTGGAACTCCTTCCAGCGCGCCGGCTCATGGCCATACCACTTGCGCAGCTCCGTGCTCGGCGCCACGTCCTTGAGCCAGCCGTCGAGCTCGAGCCGGGTCTTCTTGATGCCCCGGGGCCACAGCCGCTCCACGAGGAAGCGAGCGCCGTCCGAGTCCCCGGGCTCCAGATGGTGATACACGCGCGCGAGCTGAATCATGGCCTGCCTGCCCCCTGGGTCGATGGGTGGCCCTGTCTCACGGGCCTCTTCGGGCAAGATGGAGAGCCCGTGCGCGGACCGGTAGCGGAAGCCCTGGCGGCTCGCCCAGGGCATGACGTCCCATGTCATGGCCGTGGCCCCGAACGCACGCGCGTCCCCGGAGAACGCGCCAGACACCGGCTCGCGGTGCGGACACCGTGGCACACGAGCCGGGCAAGCCCTGGCTCGTCGCTTGCTCTGCCGTCCGGACAGGCCACGGCTCCACCTTCCGACCCGCACACCTCCGAGACCTTCCCCTTGGCTCCCCACATCCATGTCCGAGACCTTCGAGAAGATTCAGAGCGTGCACAGCCTCTACCAACTCGTCGACGAGGAGTCCGAGCAGGTGCCCCTGGCCTGGGAGATCTACTCGGGAGCGAAGGCGGCCCTGGCGACACCGGACCAACTCGATGAGGGGGAGGCCGATACGCTGACGGATTGGCGTGGGCGCTACCTGAACATCCTCGCCCGGCTGCTGAATGACCGGAGCGTGCGCAGCATCTGCCAGACGATGCGGACGAAGGCGGGCCCGTTCCGGAAGATGCTGACGGTGAACCAGCCCTCGCGGGATATCGACAACGGGCTGGGGCCGAGCCGCCAGCGCACGCGGATGTTCGCCGAGTGGCAGGCGCGCCCCTTCCAGGTGTTCATCCGCGGAGGGCTCTTCTATCGACGTCACTCCAGCGGGAAGCTGTCCCTCTTCGACACGTCCCGCATGGAATCCCATGGCAAGGCGTGCTTCGGCGGATATGTGCTGGACCTGGAGCAGCGGCTGTATGTCTTCAACCACCTCGACAAGGAGGACCGTATCGCCCACTCGACCTTCGTTCGCGGCGCGCCGACACGGTCCGCCGGGGAGATTCGCGTCCTCAACGGCCGGTTGCAGATGCTCACCAACCACAGCGGCCACTATCGCCCCGACAAGAAGTCGCTCCACGACACGCTGGTGTACTTCCAGAGCCAGGGCGTCGTCCTGGCCGGAGCGCTGGTGGCCTTCGTCGTGGACCCCCAGCTCGCGTTGGTGCCGCTGACGCCCGAGCAGCTCCCCTGGGTGTTCCTGTCGGACGTCGGCACGCTCCAGGTCGTCAAGGAGCTCGTCGACGACGAGGTCTCGGGCATCCTGGACCTGCAGGCGAGGGAGCGCCGTCGCGTGGCGTTGCTCAAGCAGCGCAGCTTCGAGCAGAACATCTCCTCGCGGTTCGTCTACAAGGCCTCGGCCTTCGTGAACGCCGTGGCCCAGGAGGACGCGCTGGCCCAACAGGCCCTCGACGACCTCTTCCCCGACAGCTGAGTCGGCGGGCGGCGGGGAGGTGCTGGCCTCGGACGCCTCGGGAGTTGACGAGCAGACGACGCCCGGGGCGGCGCGTCGCATTCCGCTCCCCCAGCCCTCCCCGGGTAGTGCGACACTGCGCGGGTGACTGTCTCCGCCCTCTACCGCGACTGTGCCCGCCTGTTCATGGTGGGCTTTCCTGGAACCCGCGTCGACGCTGACCTGGCGTCGCTGATGGATGACGGCATCTACGGCGCCATCCTGTTCAAGCGCAACGTGGGCACGGCCCAGGAGACGGCGGCGCTGTGCCACGCGCTCAAGGTGCGCGCGGGCCGGCCGTTCATCCTCTCGGTGGACCAGGAGGGTGGACGCGTGGCCCGGCTGCGCGGCGCGCCGTTCACCACCCTGCCCCCGATGCGGGAGCTGGGACAGCGCGGGGACGCGGGCGTCGTGGAGCGCGTGGGACGGCTGCTCGCACACGAGCTGCGCGCGGTGGGCTTCGACTGGGACTTCGCGCCGGTGCTGGACGTGGACACCAATCCGGCCAATCCCGTCATCGGCGACCGGAGCTTCAGCCGGGACGCGGAGGAGGTGGGGCGGCTGGGCGTGGCGCTCGCTCGCGGGCTCGAGGCCGGAGGGGTCGCGTCCTGCGGCAAGCACTTCCCCGGGCACGGCGACACGATGACGGACAGCCACCTGACGCTGCCCCGGCTGCCGCATGATCTGGAGCGGCTGCGGCGCGTGGAGCTGGTGCCCTTCCGGGCCTTCGCGCAGGCGCGGCTGGCGTCGCTGATGACGGCGCATGTCATGTTCGACGCGCTGGACAAGGAGATGCCCGCGACGATGAGCGAGCGCGTGCTGACGGGCGTGCTGCGCCAGGAGCTGGGCTTCGACGGGGTGCTCGTCAGCGACGACCTGGAGATGAAGGCCATCGCGGCGCACTACTCCGTGGAGGAGGCCGCGGTGAGAGGCACGCTCGCGGGCGTGGACCTGTTCCTCGTGTGCCATCAGGTGGACGTGCAGCGGCGCGCCATCGAGGCGGTGGTGAAGGCGGTGGAGTCCGGACGGATTCCGCGCGAGCGCATCACCGAGGCGCATCGCCGGCTGGATGTGCTCGCCGCGCGCTTCGCACACCCGGCGGAGGACCGGCTCGCCACGCTCGGCGGGGCCGAGCATCTGGCGCTCGCCCAGGGGCTCGACAGCGCCTTCGCGGGCAAGGACCCGACCGAGGTCATGCTCGCGTCGCGCTGAGGGCTCGCGGGTGGAGCCCGCTCGGCTCGCCCCCGCGGGCCGTCGCGCCACGCACGTGCCGACGAGGGCGCACGGGGAAGCCCCGTGAGGCCACGTCCAGCTCGTGCGGCCATTTCGCCCAGGGCGCTCGCGGACGAAGCCTTCTTGCGAGGCCACGTCCGAGGGGCGCTGTCCTTCGGATGAATGCTCACGGGCGGAGTGATGCGACCCTGCTCGCGCAGGGCGGCGACCGGGGGTGGACCCGGCTCCCGGGCCCAGGGGGCGCCCGGGCCTGGAGGCAGCGGCTCAGTGTGTGTTGTCGGGAGGTGGAGTCTGGGCGGGCGCTCGCGCCGGAGCGGAGTCCTTCGCCTCCTCGCGGTCCTGCCGGGCCTCCTTCTCCTCCTCACGGCGGATGGCGTCCGGGGCGCCTTGGGCGATTCCGGGCTGCACGCGAGGCGGCACGTTGTTCACGGCGGTGGGCGGAAGATTCTCGCCCACGCGGTCCTGCACCGGGGCGATGTTCGGGCCCGAGCCCCCCGTACCGGGACCGAAGCTGCTCAAGGGCTGGGCCTCGTTGGAGTTGCCCTGGTACCAGGAGCCACCCCAATCCCCGCAGGCGGTGCCCAGCGAGGTGATGACGACCAGGGCCCCAGGCAGGAGCCAACGGCGCGCGGTTCGGTGGTTCATGTGCAATCCCTCCGGCGAGCCATCCGAGGCTCCAGAAGGATGGATACGCATCCCCCCGTCCACGGCGGCGGGGGGATGGGCGAGGGCACGCCGGGCGCCTAGCGGCGCGAGTGGGCGTTGCGGTCCTGCCAGCCGAGCGGGCGGTAGCCCCAGGAGCGGTGGTGGTCCGTGACGGTCCCCGTCATGGCGCCGTCCTCGCCGCCCAGGCCCTGCGCCGTGGGGGAGTAGGTGGCGCTGCCGTAGCGGTCCTGCATCATCTTGCCCGAGTCATCCCAGAGGGACTTGTTCTGCTGACCGTCGAGCTTGGGCGTGCGCGGGTCGATGCTGGAGCCAATCTCCTTGATGGTGCCGTTATGGCCCCGGTCCGCGGTCATCAACCACGGCGGAGACTTCTCGGGGTGCACGTTGCCCTCCATGTCCAGCAGGGCGCTCGGCTGGATGCCACGCTGCGCGAACGCGCCGCCTCGCGGCTCGTCCGGCTGCTTGCCTCCCGTCTCGGGAAGCGCACCACAACCCACGGTCCACAGCGCGCCCATCGTCAGCGCCGCCACCTGGGTCCACCGTCGAAGATTCAGCTCGCGCATGTCCACTCCCTTTGAGGTTCCCGTTCATCGAAGGTGGACACTCGACGGCGTCCACCCACGAAACAGGTACATGGCGGCCCTCGGCCGCTTGCTCAATTAAACCCTCGTGAGCGCGTGCGAACAGTCCTCTTCATGACTTCGTCAGGCGGGAAGGTCCGCGTGACCATCCACGCTTCTTCCAGACAGAAGGTGTATTCGGGCGGATGCGAAGGGTTTGCGAGGGCGGGCCCGGAACACGCAAGATTTGCGTGTCTCGACGAGCCCGCCACTCAGCGAAGTGGCTTCACTTCTTCTTCGCGCGAGCTGCCTTCTTCGCGGGAGCGCTCTTCTTCGCAGCCCCCTTCTTCACCGGAGCCGACTTCTTCGCGGCACCCTTCTTGGCGGGCACGGCCTTCTTCGCGGCCGACTTCTTCGCCGGAGCCCCCTTCTTCACGGGCGCGGTCTTCTTCGCCGGAGCCGCCTTCTTCGCGGCACTCTTCTTCACGGGCGCGGCCGACTTCTTCGCCGGAGCCGCCTTCTTCGCGGGCGCGGCCTTCGTCACGGGCGCGGCCTTCGCCGGGCGAGCCTCGGGAGCCTCCACCTGGGCCGTGGCACCCGTCCCCGTGTCACGCGGCGCCTTGCGCTTCGGCGCATCGAACCGCGTCACCGGCACTCGCGCCGGAGCGGGCACCGGAGCGCTCGCGACCGGAGCCTCGCGCGCGTCCTCGTCACCCGCGCTCGACTCCTCCACGCTCGGGCTCGAGCCCGGCGCCGGTAACTCCCCCGTGGGAAGGCTCGTGGGCTTCGCGCCCAGCGCGGCGAGCACCTCCACCACGTGCCCCGTCACCTTCACCTTCGGCCACACCTGCTTCACCTTGCCATCCGGCCCGATGAGGAACGTCGCGCGGGTGATGCCCAGGAACTTGCGCCCGTACAGCGACTTCTCGCCCCAGACGCCGTACGCCTCCGACATCTGGTGCTCGGTGTCCGCCAGCAGCGGGAAGGGCAGGCTGAACTTGGTCGCGAACTTCCGGTGGCTCGCGGTGCTGTCCGCGGACACGCCGAGCACCACGGCGCCCGCGGCCTCCAGCGTCGAGTGCTCGTCGCGGAAGCTGCACGCCTCCACGGTGCACCCGGGAGTGTCATCCTTCGGATAGAAATAGAGGACGACGTTCTTCCCCGCGAACCGCGAGAGCGTCACGGTGTTGCCGTCCTGGTCCTGCAGTTGGAAGTCGGGAGCCGCGTCACCTGCTTGGGGCATGGGCATGCGCGTTCCATAGCCACAAACAGGGCACGTTCTCAATCTCCCCCACGCGCGCTACTTCGTCGCGGGCGCCTCATGGCCGTGCTCGTGGCCATGCTCCCCCGGCGGGTGGCTGTGCGACTCGATGCGCACCAGCTCCTTCTGACACTGCGTCAACGCCGCCTGCAGCGGCTCGCGCGCGGCTTCATCCGCCACGCCCAGCTTCTTCGCCAGCGCCTCGCACGCGGCGCGCTTGGCGTCGGAGTCGTCGGTGCCGGGGCCCGTCGCGCCCGGGGTCGCCAGCGGACGCGGGGGCAGCTTGCCCCGCAGGCCCCGGATGGCCGCCAGCCGCTTGTCGGCTTCCGGACGGGAGCGCGAGTCCTTGGGCACCGCCTCCAGCGCGGCGACGACCTCGTCCCAGGCCGGGTCCGTGGGGCGCACGCCCTGGTCCACCAGGGCCTGGTACTTCACGTCGGCCTCGCGCAGCTTCTCGGGGCCGGAGTCACACCCGGTGGAGAACACCAGGCACAGCAGGATTGGGAGCGCGGCGGCAGGCCGCTGGAAGGCAGTCCACATGCTGCGTAGGTACCTCCTGCTGGCCTCTGGAGGGAAGCGCGGCTAGGGTGACGGGCCGTGCCGCCCATCCTCCTCGCCTTCCTGCTCGGTCTGTTCCAGGGCCTGCTCCATGCCGTGGGGCCGGACCATTGCGCCGCCGTGGCGACGCTCGGAACCCTGAACGGCGGCCGGCGCAAGGCGGCCATCATCACCGCCTTCCGCTTCGCGCTGGGGCACGCGGCCATGCTGGGCGGCATCGCCGCGGTGTGCCTGCTGGCCGGCGTGGGCCTTTCGGAGACCTTCGAGCGCTGGGCCGAAATCTTCGGCGGCGCCGTGCTGGTGGCGCTCGCCGTCGCCGCCCTGCTCTTCCCCAGCAGCCTGGACCACGGCCACCCCCACCTGCCCGGCCACGCGAAGGAGCCCCACCAGCACGTGCACACCGTCAGCACCGCCGCCGGCGCGCTGATGGCCGTCAGCGGCGTGCGCTCGCTGCTGCTCGCCCTGCCCCCGCTGCTCGTCGGCGGCAGCATGAGCCTGGCCGCGTGGACCTACCTGCCCGGCTTCGCCCTGGGCATCCTCATCGGCATGGGCGCGGTGGGCCTGCTGTTCGCCGAGGGCCTCACCCGCCTCAACGCGCGCATCACCGCCTGGGTGCAGCGCGCGGTGGCGCTGGCCTCCGGCGCGCTCGGCCTGTTCTGGATCGGCTCCCGCCTGACGGGCGGCTGAGCACCTCCCGGAGCTCCCTCGGGGCTCCACGGGCGTCCCCTCTCGTCGAGGACGACGCCCGGGCCCACCAGGCCTACGAGCGCTTCTCCAGGATGCCCAGCGACATCATCGCCACCAGGAACCCGTAGACGACGTGCTCGGGGCGGTTGGCGAACGCGAGCAGCTCCGCCACCGTGCGGATGCCGTCAATCTTGGGCAGCAGCTCCGCCTCCCACCGCTCCAGCTCCACCTCGTTGAACTGGTACGCGGGGGCCACCGCCGGGATGAGCCGGTCCTCGGGCTGCAGGAGCCTGCGCAGGCGCTCCGGCTTGTAGAGCTTCTTGATGCCGCGGACGATGAGGTTGCCGGGGTGCACGTCCAGCTTGATGGACTCCGCGCTGGCCTTCTCCCGGAAGCTCATCACGTACGTGGCTTCATCCCAGGCGAAGAGCGAGTAGATGACCGCCTTCACCTGCTGGCCCACGTAGTACAGCCGCTCGGTGTCCTTGAGCAGCCCGCGCTCCACCAGCACGTCGCCGGTGCGGCGGTTGGTCTGTCCCGCCACGGCGGAGGCGTCCTGGAGCTGCTCGGGCTTGATCTTCCCCACGCGGACCAGGAACTGGCCGAAGCGGTCCGCGAGCAGGTTGGAGAGGGCGAACACCGGCATGCCCTTCTCGAAGTAGACGACCTTCTTCACCTTGCCCTTCTGGATGCCCAGCTCGCCCGTCTCCCGGGACAGGTAGTAGGCGGTGAGCAGCGAGGGCAGGTTGTCCTTCAGCTCGCCCCGACGGCTGCCCGGCGCGCCCGAGCCCGGGGGCGGCTGGTCCGGCGGACGGCCCGGCGTGGGCGGCCGCACCTGGGTGGCCGGCACCTTCTGCATGGGGCTGGCGGTGAGGTTGGCGCCGCGAATCTCCGCGGTGATGTTGCCGCCGCCCGTCACCTTGATGCGGCCCGTCAGCTCCATGACGTCCTGGGGGCCCTCCTCCTCCACGTCGATGTCCAGCTCCACCTCGAAGGCGTCCTGGAGCGAGCCTGGGGGCGGGGCCTTCTTCTCGGGGGCGAGGACCTTGGTGACGGCCTCCAGGAGCTTCTGCGCCTCGAAGGGTTTCTCGAAGTAGCCGGCCGCCTGGTACTTCTGGCGCGCCTCCAGCGCGTGCTTGCCGCCCTTGAAGACGCCGGTGATGAAGAGCAGCGGCAGCTGCGGGTTGTCCTTGCGCAGCGCGTCCGCCAGCGGATAGCCCATCATGTCCGGCAGCAGGATGTCCAAGACGGCCGCGCCGGGGGGATTCGCCTTGGCCACCTCGATGGCCTGCTTGCCGCGGCTGGCGCCGACGACCTCGTAGCCCGCGTCCTCGAAGAGCTGCGTGAGGAGGGAGAGAAGCTCCGGGTTGTCATCGACGACGAGGATTCTGGGGGCGGCCATCGCGGGCCGTACGCTACCAGATGCCAGCCAGGGGGTGGGACAATCTACCCCCGGCCTCCCCTTTCCACGGTGGATGCATCTGTGCCGCCGGGCGGTTAGGGTGACGACCCCGTCATGGCCTCTCTCCGTCACCTGTTCCGTGCCCGGACCCTCGGTCTGCTGGCGTGCCTGTCCCTCGTGTCCCCCGCGCTCGCGTGGGCCTGGTCCGCCGACGACGCGGGCGCCGACGGGGGCATCATCATCCCCCTGCCGGACGCCTCCTCCGGCGAGGGCGGGCCGGACCGCGACAACCCGGAGGGCGAGGACGGCACCGGGCGGGTGAACACCGTCTGCCGCCACAGCGGCGACTGTTCGGCGCGCTTCACCTGTGATGACGGGAAGTGCCGTTACACGGGTGTGCGCAAGGCGGAGCAGGTAGGCTGTCTGATGGGCGCGGAGGGTGCGCTGGTGCTGGTGGGTCTGGTCGGACTGGCCCGGCCCCGGCGCAACCGAGGATAGGGGACGCGTGCATGCGGCTGGGCCTCAAGGCGGACAACCTGCTGGAGCGCGTGGCGGACTGGCTCAACCTGGCCCCCAAGCCCCTGGCCCATGCCTTCTTCGGGATGATGGCCTCGCGCACGCTGATGGCGGGGGTGCGGCTGGGGGTGTACGGCGCGCTGGCGGACGGCGCGGCGACCTCCGAGGCGCTGGCCGCCCGGCTGAAGCTGTCCCCCGAGGGGATGCGCTCGCTGCTGGAGGCCCTCATCGCCTGTGAGGCGGTGGAGCGTCAGCGCGACGGCCGCTACCGGCTGGCGCCCCGCTCGAAGCGGTGGCTGGACCCGCGCTCGCCCCAGTACGTGGGGGCGTTCCTGGAGTTCAACTACGCGCAGTGGGACTGGTGGAGCCAGGTGGAGGGCGTGGTGCGCACGGGCGAGGCGGTGGACATCCACGGCTTCGCCCCCGAGGACCCGCGCTGGCGCGACTACATCCACGCCATGCACCAGCTCGCCCGGCTGGCGGCCCCCGAAGTGACGAGCGCCATCCCCCTGCCCCGGGGCGCGAAGACGCTCCTGGACTTGGGCGGGGCGCACGGCTGGTTCGCGGCGGAGATGTGCCGGCGCAACCGGGGCCTGAAGGCGACGGTGCTGGACCTGGAGGGCAGCGTGCGAGTGGGGCGGGACATCATCGCCTGCGCGGGGCTGAGCCACCTGGTCACCCACCAGGCCGGGGACATCCTCACCGCGGACCTGGGCGGCCCGTATGACGGGGTGCTGCTGTTCCAGGTGATGCACCACCTGACGCCCGCGCAGAACGTGGCGCTCCTGCGCCGCATCCGGGGGGCGCTGGCGCCCAAGGGGACGCTGGCGGTGCTCGAGTACCTGCGCGAGGACATCCAGGACCCCTCCAGCTCCGCGCCGCTCATCGGCCTGCACTACTTCGTGACGTCGGGTGCGGCGGCGTACACGCCGGCCGAGGTGGAGGGCTTCCTGGACGACGCGGGCTATCGCATCGAGAGCAGCCGGCCCATCCGCCACCTGCCCCTGCAGACGCTGCACGTGGCGCGGCTCGACTGAGTCTCGTCCGGGCGGGCACGTCCTTCCGCCCCCTGGAGGAGGCGCCGATGGGCTACCCTGCGCCTCCCGTTGCCCATGGTTCCCGAGACTCCCCTCTCCGCTGATTCGCCAGACGTGGCGCTCGCCGTCGACCTCGACGGGACGCTGGTGCGCACCGATACGCTGCACGAGAACCTGCTCGTCCTCTTCAAGCGCGCGCCCTGGCTGGTGCTGCTCCTTCCCCTGTGGGTCCTCAAGGGCAAGGCGTACTTCAAGGCGGAGGTGGCCCGGCGCGCCGCGCTGGACGCCTCGCTCCTGCCGTACAACGAGGAGCTGCTCGGCTTCCTCCAGGAGGAGAAGGCGCGCGGGCGCAGGCTGGTGCTCGCCACCGCGGCGGACCAGCGCATCGCGCAGGCCGTGGCCTCGCACCTGGGGCTGTTCGCCGAGGTGCACGCGAGCGACGGCCAGGAGAACCTGTCCGGGGCGCGCAAGCTCGCGAAGCTGAAGGCGTCGCTCGGCACGTTCGACTACGCGGGCAACGACGCGGTGGACGTGCCCTTGTGGCGCGAGTCGCGGCAGGTGGTGGTGGTGCACGCGCCCTCGGGCGTGCTGAAGCAGGCGCACGGGCTGGGACGCGCCGTGCACAAGGTCTTCGAGAAGCCGAAGACGAGCCCCCGCGTCTGGGTGAAGGCGCTGCGCGTGCACCAGTGGGCGAAGAACGCGCTGGTGTTCGTGCCGCTGCTCGCCGCGCACAAGGCCGCGTCACCAGACCTGCTGCTCAAGGCGGTGCTGGGCTTCGTGGCGTTCAGCCTGTGTGCGTCCAGCGTGTACGTGCTCAATGACCTGTTGGATTTGGACTCCGACCGGCGGCACCCGACGAAGAAGAACCGTCCGTTCGCGGCGTGCACGCTGCCGGTGAGCGTGGGGGTGGTGATGGCGCCCCTCCTGCTGCTGGCGGGCGCGGCGGTGTGTCTGTTGTTGCCGCCCGCCTTCGCGGCGCTCCTGGCGACGTACTACGCGCTGACCCTGGCGTACTCGCTGAGGCTCAAGCAGGTGGTGATGCTGGACGTGCTGGTGCTGGCGGGCCTGTACACGGTGCGCATCTTCGGCGGCTCGCTGGCGGTGGGCGTGCCCACGTCGAGCTGGCTGTTGATGTTCAGCATGTTCCTGTTCCTGTCGCTGGCGCTGGTGAAGCGGCTTTCCGAGGTGCGCAGGCTCCGGCTGTCCAACGAGACCTCCGCGCACGGGCGAGGCTACCTGGCGCAGGACTACGAGCAGTTGGCCAGCCTGGGCGCGGCGGCGGGCCAGGTGTCGGTGCTGGTGCTGGCGCTGTACATCACCTCGAAGGAGGTGACGGTGTACTACGACCACCCCGAGCGGCTGTGGCTCTTGTGCCCGGTGATGCTGTACTGGGTGGGCCGCATCTGGGTGCTGGCGCATCGCGGGCAGGTGAACGAGGACCCGCTCGTCTTCGCGCTGAGGGACCGGGTGAGCTACGCGGTGGGGCTGGTCGCGGCCCTGGTGCTGTGGGCGGCCACGTGAGAGGGCTTGCGCGATGAAGGCACTGGAGTCCTGGGGACGCTATCCCCGAGTCGAGCAGCGCACGCACGCGCTGACGTGGCGCTCGGACGCGCTGCCCGAGGTGTCCGGCGCGGTGCTGCCGCACGGGCTGGGGCGCAGCTATGGCGACTCGTGTCTGAACGGGGGCGGCACGCTGCTGCTCACCTCCGGGCTGGACCGGCTCATCGCGTTCGACGCGGCGACGGGCGTGGTGCGCTGCGAGGCGGGCGTGTCGCTGGACACGCTCTTGCGTCTGGCGGTGCCGCGCGGCTGGTTCCTGCCGGTGACGCCGGGCACCAAGTACGTGACGGTGGGCGGCGCCATCGCCAACGACGTGCACGGCAAGAACCACCACCGTGGCGGGACGTTCGGCCGGTACGTGCGCCGCTTCGAGCTCTTGCGCTCGGATGGCAGCCGTCGGGTGTGCGCGCCGGACGAGAACCCGGACTGGTACGGGGCGACGATTGGGGGCCTGGGGCTCACCGGGCTCGTCACCTGGGCGGAGGTGCAGCTCAAGCCCATCAGCAACCCGTTCGTGTTGCAGGAGACGGTGCCCTTCGGGAACCTGGATGAGTTCCTGGTCGTGGCGCGCGAGTCCGAGGCGGACCACGAGTTCACCATGGCGTGGGTGGACTGCCTGGCGCGGGGCCGGAAGCTGGGGCGCGGGCTGCTCTACCGGGGCAACTTCGCGCCGCCGCAGTTCGACCGGCTGCCGTTGGCGAAGAGCCACCTGTCGCACGGCATGGGGCTGGCGGTGCCCATGGACATGCCGGCGTTCTGCCTCAACCGGCTGTCGGTGTCGGCGTTCAACTGGCTGTACTTCCACCGGCAGAACGGCAAGCCGAAGCAGCGGCTGACGCACTACGACCCGTTCTTCTATCCGCTGGACGCCATCTACGGCTGGAATCGCATCTACGGCCGGCGCGGCTTCCTCCAGTTCCAGTGCGTGGTGCCGTACGCGACGGCGCGCGACGCGCTGAAGGAGATCCTGGAGCGCAGCTCGCGCGGCGCGCTGCCCAGCTTCCTGTCGGTGTTGAAGACCTTCGGAGACATCCCCTCGCCGGGGTGGCTGTCCTTCCCGCGCCAGGGCGTGACGCTGGCCATGGACTTCGCCAACCGGGGGGAGAAGACGTACCGGTTGGTGGAGGACCTGGACAAGCTCACGCGCGAGGCGGGCGGCGCGGTGTATCCGGCGAAGGACGCGCGGATGAGCCCGGAGAGCTTCGCGGCGTACTTCCCGCGCCGCGCGGAGTTCGCGGGCTACATCGACCCGGCCTTCTCCTCGTCCTTCTGGCGGCGGATGAACCCGGTGGCCCTGCCCTTCTCGCTGGAGTCGGAGCGGAAGGGCGGAGCCGCCGCGCCGCAATCCCTGCTTGCGCTTCGCTGACCCCTCTTCGAGATTCCAAGCCCCATGAAGAAAGTGCTCGTCCTCGGCGCCACCAGCGCCATTGCCCAGGCGACGGTGAGACTGCTCGCCGCGCGCGGTGCCTCGCTGTACCTGGTGGGCCGCAACGTGGAGAACCTGGACGCGGTGGCGAAGGATGCCGCCACGCGGGGCGCCGCGAAGGTGGAGTCGAAGGCGCTCGACCTGAATGACTTCAGCGCGCACGAGGCGCTGGTGGACGGGGCGTTCCAGGCGCTGGGCGGGCTGGACGGCGTGGTGCTGGCGCACGGGGTGCTGGGAGACCAGACGGAGGCGCAGCGCTCGTGGGCGGCGACGGAGGCGGTGCTGCGCACCAACTTCCTGAGCGCGGTGTCGCTCCTGACGGCGCTGGCGAACCGCTTCGAGGCGCAGAAGGCGGGCACGCTGGTGGTGATTTCGTCGGTGGCGGGAGACCGCGGCCGGCAGAGCAACTACGTGTACGGCGCGTCGAAGGGCGCGCTGAACGTGTTCCTCCAGGGCCTGCGCAACCGGCTGGCGAAGTCCAACGTGGCGGTGGTGACGGTGAAGCCCGGCTTCGTGGACACGCCGATGACGGCGCACATCCCGAAGAACAAGCTGTTCGCCTCGCCGGAGAAGGTGGCGCGCGGACTCCTGAGCGCGGCGGACGGGCGCAAGAACGAGGTCTACGTCCCCGGCATCTGGGCGCTCATCATGCTCATCATCAAGAGCATCCCGGAATCCGTGTTCAAGAAGTTGAAGCTCTAGCTGTAAACGGACGCCGGGAGCGGCGCTGCTTGTCAGACGGCTTTGCTATCTCCACACTCGGGGCATGGCCTACGGCAAACGCGAAACAGAGGGTGTCGCGACCCTCGCCGACATCGAGGCTCTGCCCGAGGGCGTCGTGGGCGAGATCATCGAGGGAACGTTGTATGTGCATGCCCAGCCGCGTGCTGGGCATATGGACACGCTGGGCGGCCTGTTTGCCGCACTCCGAGGGCCTTCCAGCAGGGGCGAGGTGGGCCTGGAGGTTGGTGGATTCAAGTGGAGCCCGGTATCCGACTGGAGGGCTCTCCTGAGTTCATTCCGGATGTCGCGGGGTGGAGGAAGGACCGGGTGGCGAGGATTCCGACGGGCTCGTGGCTCGTCGCGCCCGACTGGGCCTGTGAAGTCCTGTCGCCATCGACGCGCGCCTACGACCTGCGCATCAAGCGCCCCTTCTACGCGCGGATAGGCATCAAGCATCTGTGGTTCATCGACCTGGACGCACGCACCTTGCTGGTGAGCGAGCTGCGCGAGGGACAGTGGGTGGAGGTCGGGACCTACTGCGATGAGGACGTCATCCGAGTGCCTCCGTTCGAGGACCTCGAGTTGAGGCTCGGCGAGCTCTGGCCGCTCCTGGAGCCCACCTCCGGGACATAGCCTCCCACGTCGGCTTGTCAGACGACTCTGCTATCTCCACACTCGGGGCATGGCCTACGGCAAACGCGAAACAGAGGGGGTCGCGACCCTCGCCGACATCGAGGCGCTGCCCGAGGGCGTCGTGGGCGAGATCATCGATGGTGCGCTGTACACGCATGCCCGCCCCGGGGGCGGACATGTGTATCTGGGCTTGAGACTCTTCGGCGAGCTGGATGGTCCCTTCCAGCTCGGCAATCCCGGCCCGGGCGGCTGGTGGCTCATGGTCGAGCCCGGCATCCAGGCCGAGGGCTCTCCCGAGTTCATCCCCGACCTCGCCGGCTGGCGACGCGAGCGCGTCCCCACGCTCCCCGAGCGACAGTGGACCACCGTGCCCGACTGGGTCTGTGAGATCCTGTCGCCGTCCACCCGCTCGTACGACGTGCGCATCAAGCGTCCGTTCTACGCGAGGCTCGGAATCCGCCACCTGTGGCTCATCGACCTGGAGGCGCGCACGCTCACCGTGAGCGAGCTGCGCGAGGGCCACTGGAGCGAGGTGGCCGTCCATCACGAGCACGAGGACCTCATCCGCGTCCCGCCCTTCGAGGACCTGCCGCTGCGCTGGAGCTGGCTGTGGCGCTCGCTCCAGCGTCCCATGCCTTGAGGCTCAGCGCGCCGCCGGGCGGAACCACGTGGGCTCCGCTCGCACGGACGTGCCTCCCGTGAACATGCCGCTGGTGAAGAACTCGTTCTCGAAGAAGTGGTACGGGTGGACGAGCTCCGGACGGCTCGCCGCCTCCAGCTTCGCCGCCTGCGCCTCCGGAATCACCACGTCCAGCGCGCGCAGGTTCGCCTCCAGCTGCTCCGGCTTCGTCGCCCCGATGATGGTCGACGCCACGCCCGGCCGCCGCGTCACCCACGCCAGCGCCACCTGCGCCGGCGGCCTGTCCAGCTCCCGCGCCACCTCCAGCAGCGCCTCCACGATGCCCCAGTTGCGCTCCGTGAAGAGCTTCTCGAAGCCCGGGTTCCCTCCCCCCTGGATGGCCGCCACGCGCCCATCCCCCTTCACCACGCCGCGCTCCCGCGTGTACTTGCCCGACAACAACCCCGAGGCCAGCGGACTCCACGGCGTGATGCTCGCGCCCAGCTGCAACGCGGCCGGGATGTGCTCGCGCTCGATGTTGCGCTCCACCAGCGAGTACTCGAGCTGCAACGCGGCCACCCGCTCCCACCCCTCCTTCTCCGCCAGCGTCTGCGCCCGCGCGAAGTACCAGGCCGGCACGTCCGAGAGCCCGATGTAGCGGACCTTCCCCGAGCGCACGAGGTCCGTCATCGTGGACATCACCTCCTCGAGCGGCGTGATTCCGTCCCACGCGTGCAGCCAGTACAGGTCCACGTAGTCCGTCTTCAACCGACGCAGCGACGCCTCCAGCGAGCGCCGGAGGTTCTTGCGCCCATTGCCGCCCGCGTTCGGGTCCCCGGGAATCGTGTTCACGGTGAACTTCGTCGCGATGACGGCGCTGTCCCGTCCGCCGTGCTCCGCGAAGTAGTCCCCGATGAACGCCTCGCTCGTGCCGCCCGTGTACCCATCCGCCGTGTCGATGAAGTTGCCGCCCGCCTCCAGGTAGCGGGCCAGCAGCCGGTGCGCCGTGTCCTTGGGGCTGCCCCAACCCCACTCCGTGCCGAATGTCATGGCCCCCAGCGCGAGCGGGCTCACCCGCAGGCCCGAGCGGCCCAGCAGGTGGTACCTCGACAGCGTGTCGATGCGGTTCGTCGTCGTCATGCGTGCCTCCGTGGCTGACCTCAAACTGCCGCCCACGGGCTTTTTCGAGAAGAGACTGGAATCGCAAACACTGTTTAGGATGGCTTCACAATGGCCCTGACACCCCTGAACGAGCTCGCCGTGTTCGTCGCCGTCGCCCGGCACAAGAGCTTCACGCGCGCGGGCAAGGAGCTTCGCGTCTCCACGTCCGCGGTGAGCCAGACGGTGCGCATGCTGGAGGAGCGCGTGGGCGGCGCCCTGCTCTCCCGCACCACGCGCAGCGTGTCGCTCACGGACATGGGGCAGCGCCTGCTGGAGCGCGCGGGGCCAGGACTGGAGTCGGCGCTGGGCGCGCTGGAGCACCTGTCCGCGGACGTGTCCGAAATCAGCGGCACGCTCCGGCTCACGGTGCCCGTGATGGGGCTCGCCACCGTCATCGAGCCTGTCATCCCCCGCTTCATCCAGGAGCACCCCCATGTCCGCGTCGACGTCCGGGTCACGGACCGGTTCGTGAACATCGTGACGGAGGGGCTCGACGCGGGACTGCGGCTGACGGAGTCCGTGGAGCGCGACATGGTGCAGTTGCGCCTGTCGCCCTCCTTCCGCTTCCTCATCGTCGGCTCGCCGGCCTACCTGAAGAAGCATGGGACGCCGACGCGCCCCGCGGACCTGGCGCAGCACGAGTGCATCGGCTACCGCGCCCCCACCACGGGCCTGCCGTACCACTGGGAGCTGGAGCGCGGGCGCAAGCAGCTGCGCATCGCGGTGAAGGGGCCGCTCGTCACGGACGACTCGCAGTTCACGCGGCGCATGGCCGTGGCGGGCGTGGGCCTGGCGTACCTCGCCGAGCCGGAGCTCACCCCGGCGTTACGCGAGGGGACGCTGCGGGCCGTGCTGGAGGACTGGGCACCCTCCGTCCCGGGCCTCTTCCTGTACTACCCCCACCGGGCTCGCGCCTCACCCGCGCTGAAGGCCTTCGTCGCGCTCGCGCGGAAGATGCTTCCCACGCCCACACGCGCCTGAGGCTCACCCCGTGGGCGTCGGCCCCGAAAGGAACGCCAGCGCCGTGCGGACGAAGACCTCACGCCACGCCCCGAAGAGCGGGACATGGCCTTCACCGGGGACGACCCACAAGCGGGACTCCGGAATGGAGCGGTGCAGCTCCACCGTCAGCTCCACCGGATAGAGCGGGTCCTGGTCTCCCTGGACGAGCAGCGTCGGCGCGCGCACCGTTCCCAGGTGCGGCGGCGTGAAGCTCATGTCATCGAAGCTGTCCGCGAAGCCTCGGACATGTCGCCACAGGGCTCGAATCTGCGCGTCTCCGTGGACGTGCTTCGAGCGCAGGTCCGCCCACTCCGCCTCCGAGCGCGACGCCTCCGTGTAGGTCGCCATGATGCGGCGGGCCGACGCGGGGTAGTACGGCGTGCTGGAGACCAGCACCATCCGCTCCACGCGCGCGGGTGCTCGCGTGGCGACGTGAAGCAGCGTGTTGCCACCCAGGCTCATCCCGATGGCTCGGCACCGCTCGATGCCCAGCGCGTCCAGGAGCGCGAGGACATCCGTCGCGCACTGGCGCGTGGTGAAGTCCTCCGAGGGATTGTGGCTCCGGCCGTGGCCTCGCAGGTCGGGGATGACGAGCCGGTACTCACGGGCCAGCGCGTCCAGGTCGAACACGTGGCCCCAGTCCTCGCCCGCACCGGTGAAGCCGTGAAGGAGGAGCAACGGAGGCCCCTCGCCCAGCAGCGTGCAGTGCAGCCGCAGGTCCTCCAGCGTGACTGTGCGCGTCTCTCGCGTCGCGTTCATCCCATGCCCCCGTGCGTGACCGGAGACATTCCGGTCGCGCGGGGACGTACGGGAACGCGGCGCGACTTGATAGCTTCGTTCTTTCGCGCAAAACTGCTTCACGGCATCACGGGCCGCGCACGGCCATGCTCAGTCGAGCGACCCGTCGATGATCTTCTTCGCAATCCCGAACGAGAAGCCCGCGCGCGCCAGGGAGGCCAAATCCCTCTGACGGTTCTCCTCGCGCGTCGCCAGGTTCTTGCGAAAGGGGCCCAGGCGCTTCTTCCGGGCCCAGATGCGCGCGGCGTCCTCGTCGGAGACCTCCGCGGTGGCCTGCGCCAGCTTGCGCTGCACCAGGTCCGCGGCCACGCCCTTCATCCGCAGCTTCTGCGCAATCACCCGCGTGCTGCGCCCGGCCGCGCGCAGCGACTGCGCCTTCATGCCCGCGTAGGCGTCATCGTTGATGAGGCCGTTGCGGATGAGCTTCTGCGTGAGCGCGTCAATCCACCCGAGCGCCTCCGCGCGGTCCCCGCCGTGCTCCTTCACCGAGCGGTCCACGCGGCGCACCAGCACGCGCTTGAGCTGGCTCACCGTGGAGGCGTAGCGCTTCAAGTAGTGCAGCGCCGCGTTCTCCAGGTAGCGAGCGGACACCTTCCGGGGTCGCTTCTGCTTCCTCGGGGGCCTGCTGTCCTGTCCGGTCCGGTCGTCTTCCACGCCGCCCTATCTATCAGGGCGGTCCGACGAAGACGCCGCTCGGGTGATACCCCCAGCGAAACGAGGGCGGGCGGACGAGCAGGCCCCCGTCCGCCCCTCCACGGCCGAGGACGCGTGATGGCGGCTCCCGAGCCCCAGCGCGCCATCGCAGGAGGGCGGGCCTCCTGGCGGACCCGCGAAGTCACTGCCCCTCGAGCACCACCACCACAAGCCCTCTTTCTTCCACCTGGCGTGGAGCATCAGCGGGAGAGCGGGCCTGCGGAGTCACAGGGCCTGGAGCACCGCCGCGAACACTCCCCGCATCACGGCCTGGCCGCGCGCTACGAACATGAAGCAGGCGTGCCGATTCGTGGGGGCAGCGCCTCACGGTGGCTTCAGCATCACCGCGAGCCCCTCGCATCACCGTGTAGCCGCAGGCTCCGAGCACGAAGCGGGCGTGCCTGCGCGTGGGGGCAGCGCCTCACAGAGCGGCAGCCCCGAGGCCTCCGGCAGCGTCACGCCCAGCCAGGAGGCCAGCGTGGGCGCCAGGTCCAGTGGCGTCACGGCGCGCCCATGTCGCACGGCGGGCAGCCCCTGGCCGTAGAGGATGAGCGGCACGTGCGTGTCGTACTCGTAGGGCGTCCCGTGCGTGCTCGCATGGTCGTCATCCGGCGCGAGCAGCACATGCGGGTCCGCGATGAGCACCAGCTCTCCCGAGCGCGCGGGCACGTACTCCTGTCGCACCCTCCGGGCGAACCCCTCCGCCCGGTCCGCGCGCACATCCGCCGCGGACACCACCTCCGCGATTCCCGGCACGGCGCGCGCCGCCTTCTTCGCCACCTCGGCCGCCTTCTCCAGCGACACTCCCCGCGCCTTCAACCGCGCCTGTCGCAGATACAGGTGCGGCGCGATGAACGCCTCCACCCAGTCCTCCGCGCCGAAGGCCCCATCCATCGCCGCGTCCACCGCGCGCGTCACCGTCTCCGCCGGCAACCGCTGCTCGGCTCGCGCCGGCGCGGGTGCCATCCCGTGGTCCGCGCTCATCGCGACCAACACCTTCGACAACCCCACCTCGCGGTCCATCGCCTCCAGGAACACGGCCAGCGCCCGGTCCAACCGAAGGAGCATGTCCACCGTCTCGTGACTCTCCGGCCCGAAGCTGTGGCTCACCACGTCCACGCTCGACATGCCGATGGCCAGCAAGTCCCTCGCACCGGGGCGCTTGCCCAGCTGCTCCGCCTTCACTCCCGCGAGCGCGAGCTCGAACAACGTCTCCGCCCCCAGCGGCGTGTACAGGAACGCCTCCTCCGTGGTCAGCGGATGGGGGAACGTCCGCCCCAGTCCCTCGGGCGGGCGCTCGCGCGCGTCATCATCCGGGCCCAGCGAGCCATACACGGACGCCTCCGCACTCCGTGCCCACGCGCCTCCCCTCCGCGAGCCCAGGGCCTGATTGAACTCGGACACCCAGGTCGGCAGCTCGCGCGCATGGTGACGGCTCGTGGTGAAGCCCTTCGCGCCCCACCAGTACGCCTGCCCGCGCTGCCCGCCCAGCATGATGGCCGCGCGGTCCTTCAGTGACACCGACACCACGCGCGAGGAGCCACCGTGCGTCTCCAGCAAGCGGTCTCCCAACGTCGCCACCCGCAGCCGCCAGGGCGACACCCCCTTCCCCTTCGGGTCATCGAGCGGCGGGCTGGCCGGGTCCCGAACACAGCTCACGTCCGCGCCCGTCTCCCGCTCGTACCACTCGTTCGAGATGATGCCGTGCGCTCCGGGGAGCGCCCCTGTCGCGAGCGTCGCGTGCCCCGGACACGTCTTCGTCGTCGCGTACGGATAGCGCGCGGCATCGAAGACGGTGCCACCCTCCAGGAGCCGACGGAAACCGTCCGGCCCCATGCGGTGACGCCAGCGCTCCAGGTCGTCGTAGCGAAGTCCATCGAACACCAGGAACACCACCAGCGACGGCCTCGCCCCCACCTCCTCGCCCGGCGACACCACCGGCCGCGAGCCACCCCGCGGCGGCGCCACCTGCCGCCTCCCCACCCTGCCCGAGGACAGCTCCGACTCCCGCGCCTGCCCCGCTCCGGAGCCCAGCGCCCCCAGCAGACAGCCGACCGACATGAGCACCCGACTCAACGAAGCCGCCATGGTTCCGCCTCCACCACCGCGAGCACCGCGGCGTGGAAGGCATCCTGCGAGCCACGGCCCTCATCCATCCAATGGATAGACTGGATGAATCCCATAGAATGGTTGGATGGACCTGGACCCTCGCTATCTCCAGACCTTCTTCGTCGTGAGCCGGGAGCGCGGCTTCAGTCGCGCGGCGACCGTGCTCCACCGTACCCAGCCCGCGGTGAGCTACCAGGTGCGTCAGCTCGAGGAGCAGCTCGGCACCGTGCTCTTCGACCGCACCACGCGCACGCTCACCCTCACCGACGCGGGCGCGAAGCTGCATGCCCTGTGCGAGCGCTTCTTCGACGAGTTCGGCCGACTCGCGCGCGGACTGCGGACCGGTGACGCACCCGCCGAGCCCCTGCGCATCGCCTCCGTGAGCGGCTTCGGTCGCTACGTGCTCTATCCCCTGCTCGCCCGTCAGCGACTCGCGGCCCCATACTCCCTGCGCTTCCCCACGGCCGAACAGGTCTTCGAGTCCCTGGAGGACGGCGCCTGTGACGTGGGTTTCGTCTACCTGCCCCATGTGTCCAGCCGCCTGCTCACCGCGCCCGTGTGGCGAGAACAGCTCGTGCTCGTCGGGCCCCCTGGCGCCAAGGGGAAGACCTTCCCGCGGCTCGAGGCCTTCGAGGACCTGACCTTCGTCACCTATGACGAGTGCGAGTACGTCTTCGGCAAGTGGTTCGAGGGACACTACGGACGACAGCCCCGCTCGATGCGCGGCACGTACCACTTCGAGGAGCTGGAGGAGGTGGTGGGCACGGTGGCCGCCGGCCACGGCTGGTCCATCCTCCCCGACCACTGCGTCGCCCAGGCCGCGCGCCAGGGCACTGTCGTCATCGCCCCCGCGCCCGGCCGCAAGCAGGTCACCAACCTCATCTACTCCGTGCAACGGGCGAACGCGCCCGAGAACCCCTCGGCGCTCCGGCTCATCGACGCCCTGCGCACCGAGGGCGAGAAGCCCCTGACCGCCGCGCCTCGAAGCCAGCCGCGTCGCCGCCCCACACGACGCTCCGCTCGCTGAAGGGGTCCGACCGAGCAGGGACGGCGGTCTCTGGCGAGACGCCCCGCCGCATCGCGCCAACGCACCGCTCGCTCTCGACGACGAAGCCTCACGCGCGGGGTTCACAAGGCACCTCGGACAAGCCGCGTCGATGACGCACCACCTGATACCGATACAAACACTCGTGAGCGTCGACGCTCCCCTGTCTCCGAACGCACGCGACCGCCGCCCCAGCCCCCCCAAACGCGCGTGACCGCCGACGCCCCAGCCCCCGCAACCGCTCGTTCACCACGCGTCGCGTCACCCCACCGGACAACCACCTTTTGAGTCCGCGCGACGCCCCTGGCTACGCTCGGCGGCCCGAGGACGCCATGACCACCGCCGCCCCCATCCCTTCCGCGCCCGAGCCTGTCGCGCCCGTGACGCCCACCGTCGCGCCCGAGCCGTCCCTTCCTCCGTGGAGCCTGGCGAAGCGGCTCGGCTTCCGCTTCGTCTGCGCCTACGTCCTCCTCTACGCCTTCCCCTTCCCGGTGTACGTCGTCCCCGTCATCGGCGAGCCCATCTCCGAGGCCATCTCCGACTTCTGGAACCTCGTGGTCCCCTGGGTCACCCGCAACGTGGCCGGCTACCAGGGCGAGCTCTCTCTCGCGCAGACGGGCAGCGGCGACAAGGCCATCGACTATGCCCAGACCGCCGTCTTCCTCGCGCTCGCCCTCGTCGCGACCGGCGTGTGGTCCCTCGTCGACCGGCGACGTCCGCGCTACGAGAAGGCCCACGCCCTGCTGCACCTCTACGTGCGCTACCTGCTGGCCGTCCCCATGCTGGGCTACGGCTTCTCCAAGGTCTTCAAGTCGCAGTTCCCCATGGCGTCCGTCGAGCGGCTCACCCAGTCCCTCGGCGACTTCTCCCCCATGGGCCTGTTGTGGACCTTCATGGGCCACTCCCCCGGCTACAACCTCTTCACCGGAGGCGCCGAGGTGCTGGGCGGCCTGCTGCTGCTCGCCCGTCGCACCACCACGCTCGGAGCGCTGGTGGTCATCGGCGTCATGTCCAACGTCGTCGCGCTGAACTTCTTCTACGACGTCCCCGTCAAGCTCTACTCCACCCAGCTCCTGCTCTTCGCCGTCTTCCTCACGCTGCCGGACCTGCGCCGGCTCGCCAACGTCTTCGTCCTCAACCGCGCCACCCAGCCCGCGTCCCTCGAGCTCCCCTTCACCCTCTCCCCGCGCGTCCTCTGGGCCTCCCGAGCCGTGAAGGTCCTCTTCATCGGCTGGCTGCTCCACAACAACATCACCAGGGGCCACGAGCGCTACACCCAGTGGGGTGACGGCGCGCCCCCGCCGCCCTTCGGAGGCCTCTACAAGGTCGAGTCCTTCACCCGGGACGGCCAGGAGCTCCCGCCCCTGCTGACGGACCCGCATCGCTGGCGCGCCGTGTCCGTCGGCCGCAATGTGGTGGCCGCCCGGCTGATGAATGACGTGCGCCGCTACTTCCCCGTGAAGGAGGGCGAGGCCGGCAAGTCCATCCTCCTCATGTCGGGACGGGGCGACGACGCCAAGCCCGTGGCCACCCTCCAGCGCGAGACGCCGGATGCGGAGCACTTCGTGCTCGAGGGCGAGGTCGACGGCGCGAAGGTCCACGTTCGACTGAATCAGGTGGACATCTCGAACTTCGAGCTGCGCGGACGCGGCTTCCACTGGGTGCAGGAGAAGCCCTACAACCGCTGACGCCCAGCGCCTACCGCTCCGCCGCGCACACGCTCGCCACCGCGGCGGGCGTCTGGGGCAGGGGCTCCACGAAGCGCCCCTCGCCGAAGCCCAGCGCCCAGAAGCGCGGGCGCACCTCCTCGCGCGCGAGCAGCCGCAGCAGCAGGAACTTCGCCTCGTCCTGCCCGTCGAAGGCCATGGGGAAGGTGTTGTGGTGCATGGCCACCGACGTCGAGGAGCCGAGCACCTTGTGCGCATCCAGCGCCTCGCGCGGCCCCATGTGCACCGTGTGGAGCACGCGCGGCCGGTAGGCCCCAATCGGCAACACCGACAGCCGCATGGGCCCGAAGCGCGCGGCCATCATCGCGAAGTGCGGACCGAAGCCCGTGTCCCCCGCGAAGAACGCCGGCCCGCCCGTGGTCGACACCACGTACCCGGCCCACAGCGTCTCCGCCTGGTCCGTGAGCCCCCGGTTCGAGCGGTGCTGCGCGGGCACCGCCGTCACCGACACCTCGGGCGTCACCCGCGTGGCCTGCCACCAGTCCAGCTCCTCCACGTGACGAAACCCCTCGTCATCCAGGAGCGCCTTGTTGCCCAGTCCAACGATGAAGCGCGGCTGGTGCGCCGCCTCCAGCCTGCGCAGCGTGGGCAGGTCCATGTGGTCGTAGTGGTTGTGGCTCACCACCACCACGTCGATGGGCGGCAGGTCCTCGAAGCGGATGCCCGGCGGGTGCACCCGCTTGGGCCCCACCCACGGCACCGGGCTGGGCCGCTCCGAGTAGATGGGGTCCGTCAGCACATTCACCCCGTCCGCCTGGATGAGCACGGTGGCGTGGTTGATGAGCGTGACCTTGAGCTTGCCCGGGCCCACGCGCTCGGGCGGGGGCCTGCCGGGGGGAAGGTCCTCGTACTCGCGCCACGCGCCGCGAGGCTCCTTCAGCGCCGCGCCAATCAGCTCGGACGCCGACAGCATCGGCGCGTCACCGATGTTCTGGAACTTCTCCCCGTCGAAGTGCGCCATCGGCGGCCCCCGGTGGCTGGGGCCCGCGAAGAGGCAGCCGCCCACGAGCGGCGCGCACGCGAGCAGGCCCCACAGGGCGGTCGATGCGGAAAACCAACGGGCCAGGGACGCCTGGGGCATGGGGGCGACGCTCCATCGAAGCCAACGGCCACGCCCTCCGGTCAGGGCGAGGGCGGGTCTCCATCGTAATGGCGGGCACGCGGCCGCGCAGGACTCTTCAGGAGGACGTGGCCACCCGAGGACGCTTCGCGGCGGACGCCATCTGGGGCTTGTGCTCACGCAGCCAGTCCACCGTGTCGCGCAGCGTCTGCTCCAGCGGGCGGAAGCGCACCCCCAGCTCCCGCTTCGCCTTGGACGAGTCCACCCGCAGCTTCGCGTGCATCACGCGCACCCCCTCCACCGTCAGCGCCGTCTCGCCCCCCGTCAGCCGGGCCCACGTCTGCCCCAGCGCGCCCAACAGCAGCGCCAGCGCGTGGGGCAGCACCCTGCGCGGCGCGGGGATGCCCGACACCGCCTCAATCGTCCGCGTCAGCGTGCCCAGGTCCACGAACTCGCCGCCCACCAGGTAGCGCTCCCCCGAGCGTCCCTTCTGGGCCGCCACCACGGTGGCCTCGGCCACGTCGCGCGCGTCCACCAGGCACGAGCCCCCCTCGAGCAGGGCCGGCATCTTCCCCGCGGCCAGGTCCAGGATGAGCTGCCCCGCGGCGGTGGGCCCCGCGTCCCCGGGACCGAACATCCACCCCGGCAGGATGTAGACCACGTCCATGCCCGTGCGCGCGCTGAAGGCGTTGAGCTCCCGCTCCGACTCCACCTTGCTCTTGAAGTAGAGGTTGCCGGCGAGCAGCGCCGCGGGCGGCGTCGACTCGTCCCCGGGCGAGCCGTCCGCCTTGGCGCCCACCGTGCCCGAGGAGCTGATGTCCACGAAGCGCTTCACCCCGCGCTGCTGGGCCTCCTCCGCCAGCGCCACCGTGGCCGTCACGTTGATGGCATACAGCTTCGGCCAGTGGTCTCCCGCCGCGTAGTATTCGCGGAAGTACGCCGCCGTGTGGATGACCACGTCACAACCCTCCAGCGCGGCCGCGAAGCCCTTCACGTCCAACATGTCCCCTTCCACCACCTCCACGCCGGACAGCCCACCGAGCACCTGGCGCGCCTTCGCCGGCGAGCGCGCCAGCGCCCGCACCGTGTGCCCCCCCGCCACCAACGCCCGCACCACGTTGTTGCCCAACAGCCCCGTGCTGCCCGTGACGAATGCGCGCATCCAGCGGCTCCCCGTTAATGTGAACAATGTTCAAATAAAGGCCGGTCTAAACACTGTCAAGATGAACGGGTGGGCAAGGAGGCTGGGGCAATGACGACCCGGGCGAAGAAGGCGGCGGCGCCCAAGCGGCGCACGTACCACCACGGGGATTTGCGGCAGGCGCTGGTGGACGCGACGTTGAAGCTCATCGCGACGGAGGACGTGGGCGCGGTGTCGCTGCGGGAGGTGGCGCGGCGCGCGGGCGTCACGGCGGCGGCGCCGTATCACCACTTCCGGGACAAGGACGCGCTGCTGGCGGCGGTGGCGGAGGAGGGGTATCGGGCGCTCAACGCGCGGATGGACGAGGCGATGACGAAGGCCCGGGCGCCGCGCATCGACGGCCAGCTCAAGGCGCTCGCGCGGTGCTACGTGCGCTTCGCGGTGGAGCACCCGGCGCACTACCGGGTGATGTTCCGGCAGGAGTGGAGCGACGTGGAGAAGTACGCGGGCATCCACACCGAAGGCATGCGCGCCTACGCGCGGCTGCAGGAGCTGGCGCAGGAGGTCCGCGCGGCCTCGGGGGGCAAGGTGGAGATGGACATCCTGGCCTTCACCATCTGGTCCTGGGTGCACGGGCTCGCGTCGCTGTGGAACGAGGGGCCGCTGCGCAAGAAGAGCCAGAGTGACTCCATCGAGCCGCTGCTGGAGCGCTCGTCGGAGATGTTCGTCGGATGGGTGGTGGGCAAGGGGCCGTGAGGCTCGGCTCACCCGACGACGGAGTGGAGGATGCGCTCGAAGAGCCACGGGCTGTGGCCGAGCATCCGGACGATGGGGCGTCGCAGCCAGGGACGGCGCGCCAGCATCAGGAGTGAGCGCGTGGCCCAGGCGTACTTGCGGAACACCTGCTGGAAGCGCGCCTCGTAGGGCTGGAGCACGTCGCGCGTCGCTCCTCTCGCGAGCGCGTCCGGAAGGAGCGCGCCCAGCGACTCCGCGCAGGAGAAGGCGAGGGAGAGGCCTTCTCCGGTGAGCGCGTCCACGTAGCCCGCGGCGTCGCCCACCAGGGCGAAGCGGTCCGCCACGCGCACGCGGGCCACGCGCGCCAGCGGACCCGCGCCTCGCACCTGCGAGTCCGGTGTCGCGGCGGACAGTCTCGCCTCGAGCTTCGGGAAGCGGGAGAGCAGCGTCTCGAAGCCCACGCGCCCCTCCACGCCTCCGTCCTCCCAGAGGAAGGCGAGCCCCACGCGCCGGGCGCCCGCGGGCGTGACGTAGGCCTCCACGCCGTTCGCGAAGTGCACCTCGACGTAGGGGGTCCAGGGTTCGAGCTGGAAGTGGCGGCGCAGGCCGAAGCGCCGAGGCCCCTCCGCGTCCAGTTCGAGTCCCTCCGCGCGCCGCAGGGGTGAGGCGAGCCCGTCCGCGGCCACCAGCATCCGCGCCTGGACCTCTCCGTCGACCAGCTCCAGCGTCACGCCGTCGCCGACGCGGCGATGCGACACCACGTGGGTGCGCTCACGGAGCTCGGCGCCCGCTTCGCGCGCGCGGGTGACGAGCGCCTCGGCGAGCGCCACCCGACGCACGCCGAGCCCTCCTGGCGCGGGGAGGAGCCCCTCCGCCGTGCTGCCATCCTCCTGCACGTAGCGGATGCCCACGAACGGCGCGCTCTGCGAGCGGTCCAGGTGCGTGAGCGCGCCCAGCCGCTCCAGGGCCGCGAGCCCCGCGGGCATGAGCCCCTCGCCGCAGGCCTTGTCGGCCGGGAAGGAGGCGCGCTCCAGGACCACGGTGTTCAGTCCCCGCGTCGCGGCGTGGATGGCCACGGCGAGCCCGGCCGGGCCTCCTCCCACCACCGCGACGTCATACCGACTCATGGCGCGGACTCCGCCAGAGACCTCGCCTCCGCGCAATGGCGCCACATCCGGGAGCCGCGCGGTGCTCGGCCCCGCGTGGCGCTCGGCCTCTCGCCACCTGTCGCGCAGGGGACGTCTCCCGCCAGGACCCGCGCGGCGCGGCATCTCACGAACGAAGCTCCTTGCCCACCCTCTCCGGAGTTTCGACGACTCACGTGTCGTGCTCCGCCCGCGCCATGGCGAGCGCGCCGCGCGCCATCTCCGCCGCCATGCCCACCTTCGGCGACGGCGGTTCTCTGGAGTGTCGACGACTCACGTGTCGTGCTCCGCCCGCGCCATGGCGAGCGCGCTGCGCGCCATCTCCACCGCCATGCCCACCTTCGGCGACGGCGGTTCTCCGGAGTGTCGACGGCTCACGTGTCGTGCTCCGCCCGCGCCATGGCGAGTGCGCTGCGCGCCATCTCCACCGCCATGCCCACCATGCCCACCTTCTTCGGCGGCGACAGCTCTCCGGAGAGGTGCCGACGCAGCGCCTCCATCCGACGCAGCTTCCCGCTCGACGTGCGCGGCAGCGTCCCCGGCTCCAGCAACTTCACCGTGTGCGGACGCACGCCCGTGGCCTCCACCACCGCCGCGCGGATGCGCTCCTCCACCACCTCGTCGGCGTCCGTCCCACCCCGCTCCGCGAGGATGAGCAGCGCCTCGTCCTGTCCACCCTCGGGCGTGAAGCCGAGCGCCACCGCGCACCCCGTGCGCACGCCCTCCACCGACTGGAGCGGCTCCTCGAAGGACTGCGGCGCGTGGTTCGCCCCGCGGATGATGACCACGTCCTTCGCGCGCCCCGTCAGGTACAGCTCCCCCTCCGCGATGAAGCCCAGGTCTCCCGTGTCCAGCCACCCGTCCAGCGTCAGCGCGCGCCGCGTGGACAGCGCATCCCCGAAGTAGCTGCTCATCAGCGACGGCCCACGCGTGAAGACCTTCCCCACGCGCTTGTCCGGCAACACCCCGCCCTGCTCGTCGCGAACCTCCACCTCGAAGCCCGCCACCGGCGAGCCCACGCTCACCAGCCTCCGCGCCCCCTCCTCCACCCGGCCCTCGCTCGCGAGCAGCCCCGGGTCCACGCCCAGCGAGCGGGGACCCCGGCCCTCCGGAGGGAACGTCACTGCCAGCGACGCCTCGGACAGCCCGTACACCGGGCGCAGCGCGCGCGCGGAGAAGCCCCACCGCTCGAAGCGCTCCACGAAGCGCTGCAGCGTCTCCGCGGACACCGGCTCCGCGCCGTTGAGCGCGTGCTTCCACGACGACAGGTCCACGTCCTCCAGCTCCGCGTCCTTCACCCGCTTCAAACACAGGCCATACGCGAAGTTCGGCGCCGGCGAGATGAAGCCCCGGTGCCTGGACACCGCGCGAAGCCACAGCGCGGGGCGCGCCAGGAAGGCCTCGGGCGGAATCAGCACCAGGTTCCCCGGATAGTGCAGCGCCGAGAGCAGACAGCCGATGAGCCCCATGTCGTGGTACAGCGGCAGCCAGCTCACGCCCACCCGGGGACTGTCGGGCGGCACCGGCATCGCCACCTCCAGCGCCCTCAGCTGCGCCAGCAGCGCCCCGTGCGTCAGCGCCACCGGCTTGGGGTCCACCGTGGAGCCGGAGGAGAACTGGACGAGGCCCAGCGCGTTGGCGCCCACCTCCACCTCGCGCCCCTCGTCGTCGCGCGAGACGTCCTCCACCGTGTGGCAGCCCAGGCGGGGACGGGACTTCTCCACGCTCGGGCCCAACAGCAGCCGCACCCGCGAGTCCGTCAGCACCAGGCACGCCTCCGTCACCTGGAGCATCCGCGCCGTCGTCCGGTGGTACTCCTCCAGTCGCCCCAGCCGCACCGGCGGATACAGGGGCACCGGCACCGCGCCCGCGAGCAACGCGCCGAAGTAGGCATCCATGAAGGCCGGCGAGGTGGGCAAGAGCAGCGCCACCCGCTCCCCCTCGCGCACGCCCAGGCGCGACAGCCCCGCCGCCGTGCGCCGCGCGCGTCGGTACACCTCCGCCCAGGACAGCGAGGTCTCCTTCTCGGCCGCGTCCACGAACGTCAGCCGGAAGTCCGTTTCGGCCGTCGACGCGAGCATCGCGTTCACCGTGGGGAACCGCACCGCGGGCAGCGTGGGTCCCCTCACGAACGGACCTCCGTCGCCACGCGCGCGGTGGACAGCACGCGCCGCTCCACCAGCTTCGTCAGGTCCCCCACCGTGCGTACCCCCTGCGCGTCCTCCTCCGACAAGCGGATGCGGAAGCGGTTCTCCAACCCCACCGCCAGCACCGTCAGCCCCAGGCTGTCGAGCTGCAGGTCCTTGAGGAGGTCGAGCCCGGGCTCCACCTCGCCCTTCCACTCCAGCTCCTCGGCGGCGATGCGACGAATCTCCGCCAGGACCTCCAGTTCGAGCTCAGCCACGGGGCACCTCCGGAAGGAAACGGGGACGATGGGAGAACGCCTTCGCGTACACGTCCCCCAGGGCCGCCTCCTCCGCGCGGATGCGCACGAAGAGCAACCCCAGGTTCCCCACCGAGAAGCACACGGCCGTCCACCACGCGCCATGGATGAGCGGCACACACGCCAGCTCCAGCACCACCGCGACGTAGTTGGGGTGGCGCAGGAAGCGGTACGGCCCCCCCTCCACGGGGGGCAGGCCCGGCACGACGATGATGCGCGAGTTCCACCGCGAGCCCAGCGTGGAGATGGCCCAGTAGCGAAGCCCCTGCGCCACGAGCGCGCCGCCGAGCGCCGCCCAGCCCAGCACGCCCGGGAAGGACCGGTGCAGGAGGAACACCTCCGCCACGCACGCGACGAGGAACAGCGTGTGGAACACCACCATGAAGCGGTAGTGACGCTGCCCCGTCTCCACCCCACCCCGCGCGAAGGCCCACGCCGCGTTGCGCTTGGAGAGCACCAGCTCCACGAGCCGCTCCAGCACGAGCGCGCCCATGTACCCCAAGAACACCCCTTGCGTGAGCGTCACCATCGCAAGAGCACCATCTCCGCGCAGAAGCCCGGCCCCATCGCCATCATCAGGCCCCAGTCCCCCGGCTTCGCGTCCGCCTTCTCCAGCGTCTCACCCAGCACGAAGAGCACCGACGAGGAGGACAGGTTGCCCACCTCGCGCAGCGACGCCCACGAGCGCGTGAGCGCCTCCTGCGGCAGCTCCAGGGCCTGCTCGAAGGACTCGAGCACCTTGGGCCCGCCGGTATGCGCCACCCAGTGACGGATGTCATCGCGCTTCAAGCCGTGGCTCGCGAGGAAGGCGTCCACGTTGCCGCGGATGTGGTCCTTGACCAGGTGGGGCACCTTCGCGGACAGCACGACCTTGAAGCCCGAGTCCACCACGTCCCAGCCCATGGTGCGCTCGGTGTCCGGGTAGAAGACGGAGCGCGAGGCCACCACGCGGGGACCTCGGGCGCCGGGGGCCTGGGCACCCCGGAGCACCGCGCACGCGGCGCCGTCGCCGAAGAGGCCGGAGGCGATGATGTTGGGGATGGACAGGTCCTCGCGCTGCAGCGTCAGCGAGCACAGCTCCGCGGACACCAGCAGGGCGGTGTGCGTGGGGAAGGCGCGCAGGTAGTCGGCGGCGCGTGCCATGCCGGCCGCGCCCGCGACGCAGCCGAGCCCGAAGATGGGCGTGCGCTTGAAGTCCTCGCGGAAGCGCAGCCGGTTGGCGAGCCGCGCCTCGACGCTGGGGGTGGAGATGCCCGTCACGGTGACGAAGAAGACGTGGTCCACGTCCGTGGGCGTCAGCTCCGCCTGCTCGAGTGTCTTGCGCACCACCGACTCGCTGAGGGCGGTGGCCTCGCGAATCCAGGCGTCGTTGCGTTGCTGGAAGGTGACGAGCTCGCGGTACGCGTCGATGGGGAGCGCCAGGTAGCGGCCTCCGACCTGGACGGCGCGGTGCAGGTCCTCCAGGCGCTCCAGGTTGAAGTGGCGCGTGGCCCACAGCTCGCGGAAGGCGGCGATGAGCTGTTCCTGCGAGGCGTAGTGAGGAGGAAGTGCTCTTCCCACGGAGCGGATGAAGGGCGAGCTGCTGTCCTGGCCGGTTGCGCTGTGCATGAAGGTCTCGGGTCCGTGCGGCGCTCAGGGGTACGCTTAGTCGGAAACGCGTGGAGGACGCGACACCTGTCCCCCCGACTGAACGAGTCCCGACGCCGCGGCGCCTTTCAGTGTCACACGGTAGACGGCGGGCTCGCGCGCGTGAAGGCACCGGGCTGCCCGTGTCTCGCGGAGGACAGCGGACCGCGTGCGCCGGGACGACCTTCGACACGCCTTGGGCACACCTTCCTGCGTGAGGGCGGGACACGCTAGCGTGCGGCGCGATGAGATTCGCAACCGTCGTCCTGGGCGCCGTGCTGTCGGGGCTCTGCGCGTGCAGTCACTCCCGGCTGGGTCCCACTCTGCCCGCGAGCCACGGCCATCTGTCCCGGACCATGGCCCAGTACCTGGATCCGAAGACGGAAGGCCTGGAGGTCCAGGCCGCGCTGGGGGTTCCCTCGCACAGCGTCGAGACGAGCGTCGTGGTGGAGCCCGCCGAGGCACCGGCCATCTTCGCCGAGGCCATGCAGGTGCTTTCGGGCAAGCCCACGGAGGAGCATGTGCGGCAGGCCTCCGCGGACCTGTCCGCTGCGTGCGACGCGGCGCTGACACAAGCGTGTGACTACCTGCGCACGAACTTCCAGCCGCCCAGGCGAATCGCGGGTGAGCCGCCAGGGTTCCCCGAGGAGGCGATGCGGGAGCGGGCCATGGCGGTGGTCATTGTCACCTTCCAGCTGGGCGTGGACGGCCTCCCCCGCCATGTGCAGGTGCTGGAGTCGGCGCCGTATGGGCTCACTGAGGCGATGCTGACGTCGGTGAAGGGGATGCGGTTCCAGCCCGCGATGCTGGCGGGGCATCCCATCGAGATTCCGTATCAACTCCAGATGAACACGCGGTTCCCCGGGGCGAGCTCACGCCCCAGGAGGAGCTGGAATGGGGGCGCACGCGGGCGGCGCACTTCCCGACCAGCCCGGCGGCCTGGGCACATGTGGCGCGCGCCTACGCACGCGACCTGCCCGAGGACCCTCAATACGAGCGCGCCTTGAGGAAGCTCACCATCCTGTCCCCCCATTACTGGTGGGCCGCGACGGAGCTCGCGTGGCTGCATGCGCGCGCGGGGCGTTACGACGAGGCCGCGCCGCTGGCACGCGTGGGTCGGAAGATGGCGTCCCACAATCCCTATGCACTGGAGACGAGCGCCCTGGTCGCCTTCCACCAGGGCCGCTGCCAGCAGGCCGTCCAGGAGCAGCAGCAGGCCGTCGCGAAGCTGCCCGCCAAGTGGCCTCGCGAGGAGCAGGAGCGCTTCCAGCGCGTGCTCACCGACTACCAGCGCCAGTGCGAGACCGCACCCACGCCCGCGAGCCACTGACGCGGCCGCCCATCGCATTCGAGAGGCGCCCCACGAGGAGGCGCCTCACCGCCGCTACGACCGCCGTCGCCGTCCCAACCCCACGAACACCAGCGCCGCCCACCCCAGCGCACCGGGCGCGGCCGCGCAGCCACTGTCGTCATCGTCGGGAGTCTGGGGCACCTCGGGCTCGGGCTCCGGTGTCACCTCGACACACGGCGCGCCGGACGTCTCACCCGTGAGGCACAGCGTGCCGTAGCGGCCCGTGCCCTCGTGGCGACCGTCCACCACCGCGATGATGACCCGGCTCGCATCCAACGCCGTCACGTTCGCGGTCAGCGGCCCCGGCCCATCCACGCGCGTCACCCGCAGGACCGCGGTGTCCGTCACCGCCGCCACCAGCAGGTGCTGCTGCGACGAGTTCGCGACGTCCCGAGGCACATACCGAGCCCACACCCGCTCCGAGCCACCCGGCACCTCGAAGTAGCGCGCCGACGCGGTCGTCAGCCGGACGCCCTCCTCCTGATAGGGCAGCGTCTTGGCCATGGGCTTGAGCCCGACATACCCCCCGCCCCGCGCGTAGCCCTGTGACGCATTCGCCCGCGCGCCCGTGGACAGGTTCCACGTCGAGAACTCCGTGAACGCGGCGTCGAAGCTCAAGCTCCAGTCGCGGCTCAGGAGGCGGTCCACCAACACCGGCCAGCGCGCCTCCGGCGACGTGACGCTCTCCTCCCACAAGCGCAGGATGGCCGCGTCACCCACGCGCTCGCCCAGGTACTGGAAGAACAGGCTCGCGCCATAGCTGAAGGACACCGCCGGCCCCGTGGGGTCCTGCACCAGACTGGAGTCCGTGCGCGACAGGTACGACGCGGAGAAGTGCTCCAGGTCCTCCAGCGACGCGTCGAACCGCTCGCTCGCCCACACCGCCGTGCCCTCCGTCACCACGCCGCCCATGCCCGTCCTGTACGCGGACTGCACCGCATGGAAGAACTCGTGGCTGGCGAGGATGTCCACCGCCGTCTCGTACGAGGGGTAGTCGTACCCCGCGAAGTCGTTCTCCTGGAGCATGTGCCCCACGCACCGCAGGCCCGACTCCGTCTCGCAGTCGTCCAGCCGGAACGCCCCGTCCGCGACGCCGGCGAAGTCCACCAGGTACACGTCGAACAGGCCGTCCCCGCCGTTGTCCGCCACCGCCGCGTCGCTGCCCGGCAACACGAAGCCCAGGCTCACGTAGAAGTCCGCGACGCGCTCATACGCGCGCCCGACGACCTCGACGGCGTCGGGCACGCCACTGCCATCGGCGTCCCCCGCCGGCACCGCGTTGAGCCCGACGCGGGAGAAGTGGATGCGGAAGCGCCCCTTCGGGGACACCACCGACTCCACCTGCTCACCCGCGCCGAAGCTCGGCGGCACCGCCAGGGGCGAGGTGGGGCGCGCTCCCGCCTGCTGCCCCTGTCGCCCCGCGGTCAACGTCTCCGGACGCTCGTGCGGCGCCCGCGTCGACTCCACGGGGCCACATCCCAGGGCAAGCAGCAGAAGCCACGCCCCGAGCCTCACGGCAGGAACGCCCACTTGATGCGGATGGAACCCGAGCCGCTCGGCGTCGGCGCCGCGCCCGTCTCGTTGCACGTCTGCTGCGCGGCGGGCTCGTAGTAGCCCATCACCTCCAGCTTCACGTGACGACCATCCGCCAGGCGCACCGCGAACACCTGCCCCGTCATCTGCACGCAGCGCACCGGGTACTCCCAGAACGCGCCCAGCGCCGTCTTCGGACCGTTCAGGCCCGAGTCATCCGGGATGAGCGTGCAGGTGCCCGAGGAGTCGTCCCACCACTTCTCCGTCTCGAACGTCCAGGACGAGTCCACCGCCGCCACCTGCGCGAACGTGGTGCCCTCGGCGACCTTCGCCACCGACACGCACGACGGACCCGACGTGCCGCTGTTGACGCGCATCGTGTAGCGACGCACCGCGATGTCCCAGTCCTGCGACACCAGCGCCTGGTGGTCGTGAATCTGGACCTGCTCGGCGCCCGTCGCCGTGAACCGCAGGTACGTATAGGACATCGTCGGGTTGAGACCGCCCGCGGTGGAGTCCACGAACGTCAGGAACTCGCCCGACGTCGTCCCCTCCTCACGCACCACGCCCGTGTTCACCACCGTGCGCAGCGACAACGTGTCGATGGTCTGCTCGGCGCAGTTCACCGTCGTCGGGCCACACACCTGCGGCCCCGCGTCCGGCGTCCCTGAATCCGGCGTGCCCGAGTCCGGCGTGCCCGCGTCGTCCTGCTGGCCCGCGTCCGGCGTGGGGTTGGGCGTGGGGTCCTTGTCGTCATCTCCGCAGCTCGCCAGCAACGCCAACGACATGACCACGGCGACCAGGACCCACAGGCCCTGCTGTCCGGCGCGCCTCGGCAACGCCTGCTCGGTATGACTCATCTTCGTATCCCTCTTCCCTGAACGGACTGCGTGACGTGCCCACCGGAGCGGGGGCCCCGGCCTTCCTCGTCGAGGGCCCCCCCTTCACGCACGCGTACACCGCACGCCCCGAGGGCTCCACCTCACTCGACAGGGCGGCACCCTACTTGATAACGATTCTCATATTCAATATTGGATTTTAAACCCCGGAAACCCGGATGAAGACAGGACAAGCCCCGCGAAGGCCTCGGGAGGCCTCCTGGGAGGACGGGGAGCGGAGGCGGCGGGGGCTACTCGAAGCGGTAGCCCTTGGGCACCACGACAATGCCGCTCTCGGTGACGGTGAAGCCCCGGGCGCGGTCGGCATCCAGGTCGTAGCCCACCTTCGCGTTGGGCGGCACGCGCACGCCCTTGTCGATGATGGCGTTCTTCACCTGGGCATGCCGGCCGATGTCGACCTCGTCGAAGATGACGGAGCGCTGCACGCTGGCGTAGCTGTTCACGCGCGCGCGGCGGAAGAGGATGCTCTCGCGCACCACGCCGCCGGAGATGATGCAGCCGCCGGCCACCATGGAGTTGAGCGCGCGGCCCACGCGGTCACCGGATTCGTGGACGAACTTGGCGGGCGGGCTGTACTCGCTGGCGGTGCGCAGCGGCCACTCGGCGTTGAAGATGTCGAACTCCGGGTTCACCGACACCAGGTCCATGGACGCCTCGTGGTACGCGTCCAGCGTGCCCACGTCGCGCCAGTAGGTGTTGGGCCCCGTCTGGCCGGGGATGGGGTTCCTGGCGAAGTCGTACGCGTGGATGTGATAGCCGTCCTTGAGCGCGCGCGGCAGCACGTCCTTGCCGAAGTCGTGCTGCGAGCCCTCCGACTTCGCGTCGATCTCCAGCAGCTCCGCGAGCACCTTGCTGCGGAAGATGTAGTTGCCCATGCTGGCGAGCGCGGTGTCGGGCCGGCCGGGGATGGGCTTGGGGTTCTTGGGCTTCTCCTGGAACTCCGTCACGCGGCCGCGCTCGTCCACCTGCATGACGCCGAAGCGGTGCGCGTCGGCGAGCGGCGTGGGGTACGCGGCGATGGTGATGTCGGCGCGCTGGGCCTCGTGCTGCTCCAGCATGTGCGCCACGTTCATCTTGTAGATGTGGTCGCCGGAGAAGATGGCCAGGTGCTCGGGGCGGTGGTTCTCCACCAGGTGCATGTTCTGGTAGATGGCGTCCGCGGTGCCCCGGTACCAGACGGGCCCCAGCTCCTCGTACAGGTACATCTGCGCGGGGACCAGGGTGATGAAGTAGTCCGACAACAACACCGAGCCGAAGCGCCAGCCGCGCTGGATGTGCTCCGTCAACGACTGCGCCTTGAACTGCGTCAGGACGTAGATGGAGTAGATGCCGGAGTTGATGAAGTTGTTGAGCGCGAAGTCGATGATGCGGAACTTCGAGCCGAAGGGCACCGCCGGCTTCGAGCGTCGCAGCGTCAGCGGCGCCAGCCGGGTTCCCTGGCCTCCGGCCAGCACCATGCCCAGGATTCGCGTGCCCATGTCGAGGTGTTGCCTCCCTGGCGCCGTAGTATAGGGGGCCCAGGGAGGTTGTCCGTTTTCGCGGCGCGCGGGCTCGGGATGTCCGCGTGCGTCAACGGGGCCGGACTCCCGCCTGGAGCGACGCCTGGAGGGCCGTCCATCGACGGACACTCGGTCCAAGGCGGATGGCTCACTGTCGAGCAGCCGGCCACGAGGAAGTGGAGCAGGTCCGCGTCGCGCCCTATCTCTTGAGCGAGGCCCAGGTGTCTTCGTGGAGTCGAGCGTGAGCGGGACATGGAGTCAGGAGTCGAGTCGATTGCCCATCATGGCGCGCGAGGCCGCGGAGGCTCCCGGGGTCGCCCGGCTCCAGCTGGCACGGAGCGAGGACATGTTCGTGGCGCTGGGGGAGCGGCTGCGGCGCCAGCCTCCTCGCTTCGTCGTCACCTGCGCGCGGGGCAGCTCGGACCACGCGGCGGTCTACGGGAAGTACCTCATCGAGACGACGCTCGGCCGCGCGGTGGCCTCGGTGGGCCCCAGCGTGGCGTCCATCTACGGCGCGCACGCGCTGGACCTGCGCGACTCGCTCTTCATCGCCGTCTCGCAGTCCGGGCAGAGCCCCGACCTGCTGCGGCTGACGGAGGCGGCGAAGGCCTCGGGCGCGCTCGTCGTGGGGTTCGTCAATGACGCCTCCGCGCCGCTCGGCGCCTTGTGTGACGTGAGCATCCCCCTGGACGCGGGCCCCGAGCGCGCCGTCGCCGCGACCAAGTCGTATCTGCTCTCCGGCCTCGCGTTCCTGCGGCTGGCGGCGCACTGGTCCGCAAGCCCCGCGCTGCACGAGGCCGTCGCCGCGCTCCCGGAGGCCCTCGCCTCGGCGTGCGCGCTCGACTGGTGGCCCGCGCTGCAGACGCTCGTCGACGCGCAGAGCCTGTATGTCGTCGGCCGGGGCAGCGGCCTGGGCGCGGCGCTCGAGCTGGCGCTGAAGCTCAAGGAGACCTGCCGCCTGCACGCCGAGGCCTTCAGCGCGGCCGAGGTGGCCCACGGCCCGCTCGGCCTGGTGCAGCCGGGCTTCCCCGTCATCGCGCTGGGACAGGAGGACGGCTCCGCCGAGGGCACGCGCGCGGTGGTGCGCCGGATGATGGAGCTGGGCGCGGAGGTGCGCACGGTGCTCCCCGTCCCCGGCGCCGCGACGCTGCCCACCGTTCCTGGTGTTCCCCTGGCGATTGCGCCACTGTGCCAGGTGCAGAGCTTCTACCTGGCGGTCCACCGGCTCGCCACGGCGCGCGGGCTGGACCCGGATGCCCCCGCGAACCTTCGCAAGGTGACGGAGACGGTGTGACCAGACACATCCTCACGGGCTCGCGCGTGTTCACCGGCGAGCGCATCCTCGAGAGCCACTCGGTGGTGCTCGACGCCGGACGCGTCGCCGCCGTGGTGCCGCGCCACGAGGCGCCCGTGGGGCTCTCCACCCGCGAGCTGCCCGCAGACACCCTGCTCGCCCCCGGCTTCATCGACCTCCAGGTGAACGGCGCGGGCGGGGTGCTGTTCAACGACTCGCCCACGGTCGACGCGGCGCTCACCATCGCGTCCACGCTGCGCCGCTCGGGCACCACGAGCCTGCTGCCCACGTTCATCACCGATGCACCCGAGCGCACGCGGCTCGCCTGTGACGCCGCGGCGCGCGCGCTGGAGCAGCCCGGGAGCGGCGTGCTCGGCGTCCACCTGGAAGGCCCGTTCATCAGCCCCGAGCGCCCGGGTGTCCATGCGCCGCACCACATCCGTCAGCCCGGAGCCGAGGACCTCGTGTCCCTCGTCGCGCTCAGCGGGCGACTGGTTCGGGCTGGGGGCAGGCTGTTGATGACGCTCGCGCCGGAGCGCGTGGAGGACCTGTTCCTCCAGAAGCTCAGCGCATCGGGCGCGGTGTTGTTCGCGGGCCACACGGCGGCGAGCTACGAGCGGACCGTGCAATCACTTGCGTCGGGTGTGCGCGGCTTCACGCACCTGTTCAACGCGATGCCTCCGGTGCAGGGGCGACAGCCCGGCCCCGTGGTCGCGGGCTTCGAGTCCGATGACGCGTGGTGCGGCGTCATCGTGGACGGCGTCCACGTGCACCCGGCGAACCTGCGCCAGCTCCTGAAGGCCAAGCCTCGCGGCAAGGTCTTCCTCGTCACGGACGCGATGCCTCCCGTGGGCACGCAGGAGACGACCTTCACGCTGTATGGACAGAGCATCCTGCGGCGCGACGGACGGCTGGTCACGGAGGACGGCACGCTGGCCGGCGCGGACATCGACCTGGCGTCGGCGGTGCGCAACACCGTTCGACTCCTGGGCGTGCCTCTCGAGGAGGCGCTGCGCATGGCCTCGCTCTACCCCGCCCGGTTGCTCGGTCTGGAGTCGCAGCTGGGCGGGCTCGCGCCTGGCCAACGCGCGAACCTCGCGCTGCTGCGTGACGACGTCAGCGTGCTCGCCACCTGGGTGGATGGAAACGAACAGTGGCACTGAGCAGGTGACGCTCGCGTCACTTCCGGTGGCCGCGTGTTCTTCCACTCACACCATTCATTGCGTGAGGCTTTGACCCGGAAAATCCGGTCCACGCCTCCTTCCTGGAAACGAGTTCCCGAGCGGTTACGGACTCGCGTCCAACGAAGCGAGGAGAGCAAGCATGCGTCGCAGCAAGTGGTTCATTGGACTGATGGTCTCGGCCCTGTCCGCGAGCGGGTGCGGAGAGGTCTCCCCGTCACACGGCGAGGGCCAGGGCAGTGTGATGCGCGCGCCGCTCGTCGCCGAGTGGGCGGCGGGCGTCGCCTACGCGACGGGCGCGCAGGTCACCTACGGTGGACGGCTCTATCAATGCCGTCAGGCGCACACCTCGCAGGCGGACTGGACGCCCGTGGCGGTGGCCGCGCTGTGGCTGGATTTGGGACCCGCGGGCGGCGGGGACACCACCGCGCCCACCGTCACGCTGAACGCCAGCTCGACGAACGTCACCGCGCCGGGGACGCTGACCCTCACCGCCACGGCGACGGACAACGTGGGCGTGGACCGCGTGGAGATTCTCGAGAACGGCACCGTGGTCTCCACGAGCCTGAGCTACTCGCGCAACTTCTCCAGCTCCGCGCAGAACGGCTCGTACACGTACACCTTCCGCGCCTTCGACCAGGCCGGCAACGTGGGCACGCGGCAGGTCACCGTGCAGGTGGCCATCTCCGTCCCCGGTGACACCACCGCGCCCACCGTCACGCTGAACGCCAGCTCGACGAACATCACCGCGGCGGGGACGCTGACCCTCAGCGCCACCGCGACGGACAACGTGGGCGTGGACCGGGTGGAGATTTTGGAGAACGGCGCCGTGGTGTCCACGGCGCTGAGCTACTCGCGGACCTTCTCCGGCCCGGCGCAGAACGGCTCGTACTCGTACACGCTGCGGGCGTACGACCAGGCCGGCAACGTGGGCACGAAGCAGGTCACCGTGCAGGTCGCGATTCCGGGACAGCCGGGTGGCGGCAAGCGCATCGTGGGCTACTTCACCCAGTGGGGCATCTACTCGCGCAATTACCAGGTCGCGAACATCCCCGCGGCGAAGCTGACGCACATCAACTACGCCTTCTCGAACATCTCGGCGGACGGGCGGTGCGTCCTCGGTGACTCGTTCGCGGACATCGACAAGGGCGGCGGCTGGCCGGGCGAGTGGAACCCGGGTGCGCTGCGCGGCAACTTCCGCGCGTTCCAGGAGCTGAAGAAGACGCAGTCGCACCTGAAGGTGCTCATCTCGGTGGGCGGCTGGACGTGGTCGACGTACTTCTCGCAGGTGGCGGCGACGCAGGCCTCGCGGGCCGCGTTCGTGAAGTCCTGCATCGACCTGTTCATCAAGGGCCAGTACCCCGGCGTGGACCCGGCGAACGGCGTGGGTGTGTTCGACGGCATCGACATCGACTGGGAGTACCCGGTGGGTGGCGGCCTGCCGGGCAACACCAACAGCCCCGCGGACAAGCAGAACTACACGCTGCTGATGGCCGAGTTCCGCAACCAGCTCAACGCGGTGACGGCGCAGACGGGCAAGCCGTACCTGCTCACCATCGCCACGGGCGCGTCGCCGGACCTGCTGACGAACAAGCAGGAGACGAAGAACCTGTCCAACATCCTCGATTGGATCAACGTGATGAGCTACGACTACCACGGCTCATTCGAGAGCACGGTGAACTTCCACTCGGCGCTCTACCGCGTGACGGGCGACCCGGCGGCGGGGACGGGCTTCTACACGGACGGCTCGGTGGCGAAGATGCTCGAGCTGGGCGTGGCGCCGGACAAGATTGTCGTGGGCGTCCCGTTCTACGGCCGAGGCTGGGGCGGCGTGCCGAACGTGAACAACGGCCTGTTCCAGAGCGGCGTGCCCACCAAGGGCACGTGGGATGACGGCCAGTCGGGCCTGACGGGCGTGTTCGACTACAAGGACATCAAGGCCAACTACGAGCGCGCGGGCTCGGGCTACACCAAGTTCACCCACCCCGAGGCGAAGGAGGCCTACGTCTACAGCCCGACGACGAAGGTGTGGATTGCGTACGACGACCCGTCCACGCTGAACGCGAAGTCGGACTACATCCTGAACAAGAACCTGGGCGGCGCGATGTTCTGGGAGCTGAGCGGCGACGACGGCACGCTGCTCGACACGCTGTACCAGCGACTGCGCTGAAGCCGGTGAAGCACGGGGGGCGGAGCCTGGGTCTCGGCTCCGCCTCCGCGTGCAACCGCGCCCATGCGGGCGGTCTGGCTTCGCGGGAGATGTCCCTCGACCCGCTTGCTCCGCGCCACCACGCCTCGTGTTAGATGGCGCCTGCGAGAAGGCGTCTCGCCAGACAAAGGGGCGTATGAAAAGCAGAGCGATGCCGAGGGGGCTCGTGGTCGCAGTCGTGAGTGGTTGGCTGCTGGCTGCTTGTGGGGGAAGTGGGAACGGAACACCTGATGGCTCGACGCAGACGGACTCCGGGACGGATTCCGGTACGCCGGTGCCAGACTCGGGCACTCCGGACGCGGGAGCACCCGACGCGGGCCTCGCGGACGCGGGGACACCCGACTCGGGCACACCCGACTCGGGGACACCTGACGCGGGCACCCCGGATGCTGGGACTCCGGAGGACACCACGCCTCCCGACGCGCCGACGCTCGTGGGGACCACGCCCGTCTCCCCCGCCAATGACAACGCTCCTCGCATCCTGGCCAGGACCGAGCCCGGCGCGCGCGTGCGCCTCTACACCGTCGCGGGCTGCTCCGGCGCCATCGCCGGCGAGGGCACCGCGGACACCACGGGCCAGGTCTCCATCCCCGTGACGGTGTCCGACGACGCGTGGGTCTCCTTCCACGGGCTGGCCATCGACCTGGCCGGGAACGTCTCCGCGTGCTCGTCCCAGGGAGTGAACTACCGCGAGGACAGCACGCCGCCGACACTCTCGAACCTCCGGCTGTCGCCCTCGGCGGTCGCCAACGACAACGCCCCGCGCCTCATCGGCAGCACGGAGTCGGCGGCCACCGCCCGGCTCTACCTGGACGAGACCTGCTCCGGGACACCGGTCGACACCCAGGTGGCGGACGCGGCCGGCACGTTCTCGCTCCGCATGTCCGTCGCGGACGACAGCGTCACGGGCACGTACGTGTCCACCACCGATGCGGCGGGCAACACCTCGGCCTGCACCGTGGGCCCCGTGTACCGCGAGGACAGCACGCCGCCCGCGACGCCAGCTCTCGCCACCACCCCCGTCAGCCCCGCCAACCACAACGCGCCGGTCCTCCATGTCACCACCGAGCCGGGAGCCCAGGTGCGCGTCTTCGCGGGCGCGACGTGTGTGGGAGGAGCGCTCGCCTCGCGGACCGCCGACCATCAGGGTCTGGCCACCCTGCCACTCGCCGTGGGCGACAACAGCACGTCGAGCTACGTGGCCCAGGCGACGGACTCGGTCGGGAACGTCTCGGCCTGCTCCGCGGCGCTGACCTTCGTGGAGGACAGCACGGCACCCTCGGAGCTGGCCGCCACGGTGATGGATGGTCTCACCGGACCGGAGCTCGCCTATCAGAACAGCACCACACACGCGGCGGCGCGCTGGTCCGGCTTCAGCGACGCGGTGGGCATCCAGCGCTACGAGCTCGCCGTGACGTCCACCCCGGCGTGCCCCGGCAACGCGAGCAGCATCCAGGATGTCGGCGCCACGTCGTCCGCGGAGCTCACGGTGCTCACCCTGGCCGAGCAGCGCTATTACAGCTGCGTGCGCGCGGTGGACGCGGCCGGGAACACGTCGGGCTGGAAGAGGTCGGATGGGTTCATCGTGGACGTCACGCCGCCGCGCGTGGTGTCCGCCACGCCCGCCGCGTCCTCGGCCACGGCCGCTCCCTGGACCGTCATCGAGGTGTCGTTCAGCGAGACGACGCTCGACACCACCAGCGTGACACCGGCCTCGTTCCAGCTCACGGCGGACGGCAAGGCGTTGACCGGAAGCGCGGTGACCTGCGCGGCGGGCAAGTGCACGCTCACGCTGAAGCCGGGGCCGGCGTTCGGCGCGCAGGTGGGCGTGGTCCTCGACGGGGTGAAGGACCTCGCTGGCAACGCGATGACCTCTTCACACAGCTGGGGCTACTCGGTCCGCGCGGCCCAGTGGAGCGCCCCCCAGGTCCTCTCGAGCAACCCGAGCGACCACGCGACCGCCGCGGTGCTCACGATGGACGCCTCTGGTGTGGCGACGTCCCTGTACGTCAACGACGGGCTCCGCGCGCGACGACACAAGCCAGGCGCGGCCTGGGAGACGGACCAGGCCGTGGGCGCGGGGAGCCTCTCCACGTCACTTCCCAACCCGGCCGCGCTCACGACCCTGTCCGACGGCACCCCGCTCGCCGTCGTGGAGGCGTGGCCGGAGGGGAGCTCCAGCATCCGCAGGGCCTACAGTGTCCTCGCCTCGGGCGCCGACAGCAGCGTCCAGAGCTGGAGCGTGCCGCAGGTGCTCGGCGAGAACACGGGGCGCAATGCGGTGGCCACCCGCCTGGCGGCGGCGCCCAACCAGGCGGCCCTCGCCTCCTGGGTCGAGGAGAGCTCCACGCAGACCTTCCTGTGGGTACAGCCGTACGCCGGGAGCTCGGGCTGGGGAACGCCAGTCCTCGTGCGCACCATGGACAACGCGACCTGGTCCTATCTGTGGGACGGACATGATGTCGGAGTGGACTCGCGTGGCAACGGGGTGCTGGTCTGGTCCGAGCCCACCGGCCCGCTCCAGTACTCGCGCCAGGGCTTCTGGAGCTGGAGCGCGCCGACGCGTGGCGCAAGCATCGGAGGCCGCTATCCGCAAATCGCCCTGAGCGCGGATGGGACGGGCTTCGCCGTCTGGATTCGCACGTACCTCGGCGTGAACCAGCTGTACGCGAACTCCTTCCATGTCAACTCCGGCTTCGACGACCAGTCGGTAACCCTCCACACGCAGGGAACGTCCCTTGGAGAGCCAACGGTGGCCGCGGATGCGGCCGGCAATACATTCGTCGTCTGGAGTCAGTCGGACGCCAGCTCCGACGCGGGGCTGTGGTGTGCTCGTTACGTGAAGGGCTCTGGCTGGCAGCCGGCCCAACTGCTCGCATCGGACTACGGCGGGGGCAATGACCTCCACGTCTCCCCCTCGGGCTCGGCCATGGTCGTCTATGGCGTCGACGAGGGAGCGGCCACGGCCGTCTGGGCTCGACGCTTCGTGCCGGGTACGGGCTGGACCGCCCCCCAGCGGCTCGATTTCGCCACCGTGAAGGGCTACCTCGGCTCTCTCGAGGTGGCCACCAGCCCACTCGGAGGCGCGGCCGTCATCTGGACGCGGCGGGACACGGGCGCGGGCATCAACTCCCTGGTCTCGGCCGTCTTCGAGTAGGCGGCGTCCGTGGATTGCCTCCGGCCCCTGGGACTGCTGGGGCCGGAGGTGAAGAGCGAGCGGCTCACCGCAGACGGCGGCACGCCGCGGTCTTCACCGCGAGGTACACACGGGCGCCCGTGCTCACGCCCAGCTCGCGCACGGAGGCCTCGGTGAGCCGCACCACCCAGCGCACGCCTTCGACGTCCACGGTGGCTGCGGCCTCTCCTGCTCCCGCGCTCTCCACACCCACCACCGTGCCCGCGAGCACGTTGCGAGCGGACACTCCGGACAGCACGCCCATGGAGAGCAGGATGTCGCTCGCCGGCACCGCGTAGGCCGCTCGCGCGCCCACCGCCAGCTCCGGCGCGTCCGGCACCCAGAGCCCCAAGCCCTGCGTCACCCGCAGGCGCGTGCCGCCCTCGTCGGGACGCTCCAACACGCCCTCGAGGATGTTCTCCTCACCCTCCGCCTCCGACGCCAGCAGCCCCCGCGCCGACGCTCCCAACACCTGGGACGCCGGCCCCGCCGCACGCACGCGCCCTTCGTCCAGGAGCACCGCCTCCTTCGCCAATACCCGCGCCTCACCCAGTTGGTGCGTCACGTACAACATCGGCACCCGCGCCTCGTCGCGAACGCGCAGCAGATACGGCAGCACCCGCTCCTTCAGCGTCACGTCCAGCGCGGCCAACGGCTCATCGAGCAGCAACAACGCCGGGTCCGTCGCCAACGCTCGCGCCAAGGCCACGCGTTGCTTCTCGCCTCCCGACAGCGTCGCCGGATAGCGATGCAGCAACGGCCCCAGCTCGAGCAACCCCACCGCCTCGTCGAAGCGCGACGGCCTCCCCTTCCGCGCGCCGTAACGCACGTTCTCTTCCGCCGTGAGGTGCGGGAACAACAGCGCGTCCTGCGGCACGTAGCCCATGCGCCGCGCCTCCGGCGGCACCTCCACGCGCGCCCCACTGTCCAACAGCACGCGCCCACCCACGACGACGCGCCCTCGCGCACCGGACCGCAGCCCCGCCAGCACCTCCAACAACGACGTCTTCCCCGAACCCGAGCGCCCCAGCACCGCCACCGACGCGCCCTCCAGCCGCGCGTCCACCTCCAACACGAAGCGCGCCAGCGGCAATCGAACCGAGAGGTCCAGGCTCACGCGCGCACCCGCCGTCCCCGCCACCGTGTCAGCCCTTCCGTGGCGTACACCGCGACGAACGCCAGCAGCGCCGCGATGCCCGCCAATCGCAGCGCCTGGGCGTCCTGCCCCAACTGCGTGTACTGGAAGATGGCCAGCGACAACGTCTGCGTCCGCCCCGGGATGTTCCCCGCCACCAACACCGTCGCGCCGAACTCGCCGAGCGCTCGCGAGAACGCCAGCAGCGCCCCCACCACCACCCCGCGCCACGCCAGCGGCAACGTCACCCGGAAGAACGCTCGCGCCCGCGAGTCCCCCAACGTGCGCGCCACCGCCACCAGCCGAGGGTCCACCTCCTCGAACCCCGAGCGCGCCGAGCGCACGAGCAACGGGAACGCCATCACCGCGCTCGCCAGCACCACCGCCCCCGGCGTGAACACCACCTCCACGCCCATCGCGTCCAACACGCGCCCCAGCGGCCCCTCGCGCCCGAGCAGCTCCAACAACACCAACCCCACCGCCGTCGGCGGCAGCACCAGCGGCAGCGCCAGCACCGTGTCCACCACGCCCCGCCCCGGCCCTCGCCAGCGCGACAACGCGTAGGCCACCGCGACGCCCGGCGGAAGGATGACCAGCGTGGCCACCGCCGCCACCGTCACCGTGAACCCCACCAACCCCACCGTGTCGGCTGTCACCGCGCCTTCGTCCCCGCGTCGGCCGAAAGCACGACGAAGCCATGGCGCTGGAAGGCCGCTCGCGCGGGCTCCGTCTGGAGGAACTTCACGAAGGCGACGCCGACCTCCGGCGCCTTGCCCTTCACCAGCGCCGCCACCGGATAGACGATGCGCGGCGCATCCGACGACGGCACCTCGAACGCCACCCGCACCTTCTTCGACTGCGCCGCGTCCGTCGCGTACACCACCCCCGCCTCCACCCGCCCCGCCTCCACCGCCGCCAACGCACCCCGCACGTCCAACGCCGGCACCACCTTCCCCTCCACGTCCTTCCACACCCCGACCTTCTCCAACCACGCCTTCGCGTACACCCCCGCGGGCACGATGCCCGGGTCCGCCAGCACCAGCCGCTTCAGCCCCTTCAGGTCCTCCGCCCTGCCCGGCGCCACCTTCGCGCCCACCGGCACCACCACCACCAGCCGGTTCGACAGCAGCTCCACCCGCGAGCCACGCCGCACCAGGCCCGCCGCCTGCACGGCCTCCATCCGAGCCACGTCCGCCGACAGGAACGCATCCGCCGGCGCGCCCGCCATCGCCTGGCGGGCCAAATCTCCCGACGAGCCCAGCGCCAGCACCACCGTGTGGCCCGTGGCCTTCGTGAAGGCCGGCCGCAGCTCCTCGAGCACGTCCGTGGTGCTGGCCGCCGCGAAGACGAGCCCCTCCTCCGCCCGCGCCAACAAGGACACGAGGAACAGGGACGTCACGTACAGCCGAAACATGGTACGCACTCCTGCACGCTCCTCTCACCACCGTCGGCGAAGGAGCGCATTGTCCGCACGGCAGCCCACGCCGTGACAACGGGTTGACCCGTGGGGCCATGCCCGCTAAGCCATACTCCGTGTCCCGGAATATCCATTCTAAAGAGGATGAGGACCTGTCGGCGGACGTGCTGAGGCTCCAGCACCTGCTGCTCGCCATGGGCCGGCGCCGTTCGCTCCGCGACCCCATCGCCGCCACGTGCGAGCAGCTCCAGTTCACCGCGCCCCAGGTCCATGCGCTGCTGTGGCTCGGCCAGGACGGCGCGCTCACGATGGGTGAGCTCGCCCGCCGGCTGGGGGTCACCGAGAAGACCGTCACGGGGCTCGTCGACCGGCTGGAGCGCGAGGGACACCTGGTGCGCGAGCGCACCGCCGAGGACCGCCGCGTCGTGCGCTGTCGGCTCACCACCGATGGCCTGCAGACCTACCAGCGGCTCGAGCGCTTCGTGATGCAGGGCATGGGGCAGTTGCTCCACATCCTCGACGCGGGCGACCGCAAGGCACTCTTCCGCATCCTGGAGAAGCTCCTGCGCCGCATGGACACGCTGGGTGCGGCCGCGGCCACGCCCTCCCGCGAGCGCTCGGCCTGATGTCCCCCGAGCGGGCGAGCAACACCCGCTCTTGCGTGCCGCCAGCAGCGAGGCGCCCCAACTCACTCCCGTGACGTCGCGTGGGCCCGAGGGAGGAACGTGATGAAGGGATGCAGAAGCACGGGAGTCCTGGCCCTGGTCCTGATGCTGTCGGCCTGCCGACGCGGCCAGGAGGAGGCGCCCGCTCCTCCGCCTGCCTCCACCGGGTCCCCGAGCGCTGAGTCCGCGCCCGCGAAGCAGGTCATGCCGCCGGACATGAACGCGGCGCTCGCGTCCGTCGCGCCGCTGGTCGCGTCGGTGCAGCCCGCGGTCGTCAAGGTGGAGGTGCGGGACGCGGCGCCCACCCGTCGCTCGCGTCCGGGCTCGCCGTGGGGTGACGAGGGACGGGGTGGGACGTTCGGTGGCGCGCTCCCGTTCGGCTCACCCTTCGAGGACCCTCGTGAAGAGGGGCCACGCCAGGGCCTCGGCTCCGGCTTCGTGGTGGATGCGCGTGGGCTGGTGCTCACCAACAACCACGTGGTGCAGGGCGCCAGGTCCATCCAGGTGCACTTCTCCGACGGGCGACAGCAGGACGCGAAGGTCGTGGGCACGGACCCGCTCACGGACGTGGCGGTGCTCCAGCTCCAGGGGAAGGTGGAGAAGCTGCCCGTGGTGAAGCTGGGCGACTCGGACGCGCTGCGCGTGGGTGACTGGGTGGTGGCCATCGGCAATCCCTTCGGCCTGGACTCGAGCGTCAGCCTGGGCATCGTCTCCGCCAAGGCGCGCGACATCCAGGCAGGCCCCTTCGACGACTTCCTCCAGACGGACGCCGCCATCAACCCGGGCAACTCCGGCGGGCCGCTGTTCAACCTCCAGGGCGAGGTGGTGGGCATCAACACCGCCATCGCGGGCCAGGGCTCCGGCATCGGCTTCGCCGTGCCCAGCACGCTGGTGAAGCAGCTGCTGCCCCAGTTGGAGAAGGAGGGCACCGTCACCCGGGGATGGCTGGGCGTGGCGGTTCAGGACGTGACGCCGGATCTGGGCGCCGCGCTGGGGGTGCCGGTGCGCGATGGCGCGCTCGTCACCGATGTGACCCAGGGCACTCCGGCGGCTGAGGCGGGGCTGCGTCCGGATGACCTCATCGTCGAGGCGGGGGGACGGCCCATCGCCTCGGGACGCGCGCTCACGCGCACCGTGGCGCTGAAGGCGCCGGGCAGCACGCTGCCGCTCACCGTGTATCGCGATGGGAAGAAGACCGAGGTGAACGTGACGCTGGGCACCCGGCCGGACCTGGAGGGCGTGGCCGCGCGACGTCCCGCCGAGGAGCCCGAGGCACCGGCGCATCAACGCGTGGGGCTCACGCTGTCGGACATGGACCCGAGGCTGGCGCGGGCGCAGGAGCTGCCTCGCGCGGGCGCGCTGGTGACGGACGTCGTCCCGGGCTCCAGCGCCGAGCGCGCGGGACTGGTGCCCGGCATGGTGGTGGTGGAGGCGTCGGGTCGGGCCGTGCGCCGCGCCTCGGATTTGGCGCAGGCCCTGCGCGAGGCCGAGCCCGGTGAGTCCGTGCTGCTGCGCGTGGCGATGCCTGGCGGCGACAGCGTGCTGCGCGCGCTCAAGGCGCCGGAGTCGTGACGTCCGCGGGCGCTCGCGCGAGCAGCACGCGTGGGTGCAGCAGCAGGGCGAGGGCCTCGCGCATCGTCCAGTAGCAGCGGTCCACCCAGCTCAGGTTGCGCTCCGTCTGGAGCGCGGGGCTGGTGAGCACCTCGAAGCCGTTGAGTCGGAAGTACTGCCGCGCGCGCAGCAGGTGATACGGGTCCGACACCACCACCACGCGCCGCGCCCCCAGCTCTCGCAGCAGGGCCGACGTCAGGCGCGCGTTGTCGTCGGTGGAGTGACTCTCCTCCTCCAGCACGCACGCCCCCGGGGGCACGCCCAGTCGGGTCGCCAGCGCCAGCATCGCGCGTGCCTCCGAGGGAGGATGCACGCCCACGCCTCCGGAGAACACGAGCCTCGACGCCACGCCGCGCTGGTACAGCGACACGGCCTGCTCCGTGCGTGCTCTCAGCGCACCGGAAGGGACACCGCCCGCCAGCACCCGCGCGCCCAGCACCACCACCGCATCCGAGGACTCGGCGCGCTCGCGCTGACCGAAGCGGTCCACCCAGAACGCGAGGCCGAACACACCACACGTCGCCACGCCGATGGACACGACGAGCAGCCGGCGGAGACGACCAGGACGGGAGCGCAGCGAAGCGGGAGGCACGCACCCCACACTATCCGCGAGACGACGCGTTTACCTCAGGGCTCGAAGCCACCGAGGAACAACTCCCACGCGCCCGCCAGCCGACCCGTGCCCAGGTCCACCGGCCCCAGCTGCGTGCCCAACACCGCGCCCGGCCCCTTCGTCGACAGCGACACGAAGTCCCTCACCGCGTCCGCGTCACCGAGCGCCTCCCGGGGAAAGCCTCGCGCCCACTGCACCACCCCATCCACGCGGTCCAGCTTCACCAGGAACAGGTTCATGCGGCTCTCCGCCACCCCCGCCATGGGGCCCGTGCCCAGGTCATCGCCCTCCTCGTATCGGCCGACGACGAGCGCCCCCTCCTGCTCGTCCAACGCGAGCCCCGTCCCCATGAAACCGAAGTCACGCAGCCAGCGAGGCGCACCCTCCGGGTCGAACGCCGCCACGAAACCCCTGCCGCCTCCAGGCTCCACCGCGCAGGTCCGCTCCAAAAACGTGAGCGGCGCGGTGAAGCCTCCCGTCACCAGCACCCGCTGCCCCCGCACCGCCACGCTCGTGGCCCGGCCCGAGCGCGTGTCGAGCCGCCGCTCCCACCGCGCCCGCCCTCGCGCATCCAGCTTCACCAGGAACGGCTGCGAGTCCAGGGCCCCACGCACACGCGAAGCCTGGAGCGCCCCCGCGACGTAGACCTGCCCCTCCGCGTCCACCGCCGCTGACACCGCCTCGCCCTGCCCTTCGTGCACATACGTCCAGAGCAGCGCGCCCTTCGCGTCCAGCTTCACCGCGGCGGGAACCCGACCCCGCTTCGCATCAAACACAGAGCCCACCAGCACCAGGTTGCCCAACCCATCCACGTCCGCATGCCGAGGAACCAGCGTGTCCGGCACCCCGAGCGCCTCCAGGCTCCGCGCCCGGATGAACACACCGTCACGTCCCAGCTCCAACAGGAACCGACCCGCCGGCAACGGCCCGCCTCCCAGGTCCGCCCCCGCCACGTTGCGCCCCACCACGAAGACGCGCCCGCGAGCGCTCACCGCGAGCACCTCCGCGAACCCGGGCAACGACAGCGACCACTGTCGCTCACCCCCCGTGCCGTAGCGCGCCACCGCGAAGGTCTCCGGTGTCACCGGCCCCGTGCGAGGGTTGAGCAGCGGACCGAAGAAGTCCGCCACCGCGGCGTCCGAGTTGAGCGCCACCACCACCTCGCCCCGCGCGTCGTGCGCGAGCCCCGCGGCCGACTCGCGCCCCGGGCCCGTCAACGGCCGCACCCACCGTGTCGCGCCCGTCGGACGCGGGCCCCGGGTGACACGCTCGACGCTGGAGCTTTTCTCCGCGGCCGTCAGCTCATGCCGCTCGCAGGACAGGGCGAGCACCACCACCACCCAGCCCACCCTCCAGCCCCGTCCACCATGAAGCATTGCGTCGTGCCCCAACCCACCTGCGTAGGCCCATGAAATTCCGAGGAAGCGTCGGGCAGGGTGGGGACCGCCAGCTGTCCGGTCGAGGGGCCCCCGGGTGCGAGATGACGAACCGCATCTGGACGTGGGCCCCGCGCGTGGGCTCCAATCCGTCGGGTGATGACCCAGGATGAAGTGGCGAAGGTGCTCTCGGACGTGGAGCTGGTGCCGTGCGCGGAGATGGCGCTGGCGGACGCGCGACGTCTGGTGGACGCATGTCTCGAAGCGGACGTCCCGGCGCTGGTGCACCGCGAGGCGTGCGCGAAGCCTGGATGCAGCCCGAAGTTCCAGGTGCTGGTGCGCCCCGAGGACGGCGTGCGCGTGGCTACGCTGCTTCAGCAGCGCTGGATGGACAGCATCCAACGCGAGGGCGTGCTGGCGGAGGGCGCCGCGCCCTTCGTGCTGCCCGCGTCCGAGGAGGGCGAGCCCCCCTGTCCCGCCTGCGGCACCGTCGCCCCCCTGGTGGAGGGGGCGTGCGCCGACTGTGGTCTTCAGCTCGAGTAGCAACCGGGCAGCGCCTGCGGCGCGAGCCCGAGCACCCTAACCTTCCCGGAGATGACCGGGACGGACTCCCCGAGCGCGGCCCCGCGCGGGGCAGCAGTGGAGGCACACGGATGGAAGTCAAAGGCGTGGCGTTCCTGGCACGACAGCAGATGGCGGTGCAGGCGCACGGTGAGCAGGCGTGGCGGGACTTCCTGACGGACATCAAGAGACGCGAGCCCGTCTTCTCCATGCCCATCCTCCCGGTGACGCGCATCCCGGTGGATGCGTTCCTCCGCTTCAACGAGGAGATGGTCCAGCGCTTCTACGGCGGGGACCAGGGCGTGTGGTGGCAGTTCGGCGTGAAGTCCGCCGAGTACGCGCTGGGGCAGGGGCAGCTCAAGGCGATGTTCAGCCCCGGCGACTTCCGCCGCTTCCTCTTCTTCACGCCCGGCATCTGGAAGGGCTACTTCACCGAGGGCGAGATGGAGGTGCTGCCGGGTCAGGGCTACACGGACCTGCACATCTTCAAGGTGCCCAAGCCGCACGTGTACTTCGAGCTGTCGGTGATGGGCTTCGCGGCGGGCGGCCTGACGTTCCTGGGCGCGAAGAACCTGAAGCACGAGGTGCTCAAGGGCTTCTCGCGCAAGGACTCCGAGGTGGTCTACCGCTTCAACGTGAGCTGAGCGCGGCGTCCGCCTCGGCGGTGGAATCGGGCACGTCCAGGCGCAGGTCCGCCACCACCGGGTAGTGGTCGGACGCGTCCACGCGCAGCACGCGGCTGGCCACGGGCGTGAAGGCGTCACAGGCCAGCACGTAGTCGATGCGCAGCGTGGGCAGGAACAGGGGCATGGGGTAGGTGCCCCGTGCTCCGCCCGTGGCGGCGACGACGTCCTTCATCTGCCGGCGCAAGAGCCGCAGCGGGTTCGAGTCCGGGTCGTCGTTGAGGTCCCCCATGAGCAGGTGGGGACGCGTGTCGCGGGCGAGCAGGTTCGCCACGAACGCGCTCTGGCGCAGGCGCGCGCGGGCGTTGAAGGGCCGGCGGATGAGGTGCGTGAGGTAGACGCTCACCTCGCGGCCATCCACGTCCATCACCGCGTGGGCGAGCGTGCGCGGCTCGGCGCCCACCGGATTGGGCAGCGGGTATTGCGCGAGCGCCTCGAGCGGGAAGCGGGACAAGAGCGCGATGCCGTACGCGCCGCCGTGGAGGTCCGTGGTGCGGAAGTGCGCGCGGTGGGGCAGGCCAGTGAGGCGCGCGAGGGCTTCCACCTGGTCCACACCGCCGGCGCGGGCGGAGCCGACGTCGACCTCCTGGAGCGCGACGACATCCGGCACGGAGGCGCGGATGACGCGGGCCACGCCGTCGAGGCCGCGGGCGCCGGACTGGATGTTGAAGGTCATCACCCGCAGCGTCCCCGGCTCGCGGTGCACGGCGGCCACGGGGACTTCGGGGGGGAGCAGACCGGGGCCGGTCGCACACGCGAGCGGCCCCAGCATGAGCAGCATGGGGAGGAGGCGGAGGTGCATGGGGCGAAGGCGCGATGCTACGTCGCGCCGTCGTCCGTTGTCGCCTCGCCCTCCGGGGCCTGTCCGATGGGCAGGCGGGCGGGCTACTCGTCGCGGCGGCGCAGACGCGCGCCGAGCAGCATCAGCGCCGCGCCGAGCAGGGGCGCGCCGCCAGCGGCGGTGCAGCCACCGCCGTCGTCCTCGCCGCCACCGTTGTTGCCGCCGCCGTCGCCGACCTTGATCTTGACCTGGGTGGCGGCGGACGCGTCACCAGTGTCCTCGCCGTTGCCGTTGGTGGAGTTGCCGGCGCCGAACAGGGTGAGGGTGGTGCCGGTGGACGGGGCGACGAGGGTGAAGGCGAAGCGCACCGAGCCGTCGGTGAAGGCCTTGGGCTGGGAGTGGGTCAGCTCACCGGAGAGCTTCTTGGAGTCGGAGCCGCCGGCGGTGAGGGTGGCCTCTCCGTCCACGGCGACGTTGTAGCCACCGCGCACGCCGGGGCCGCCGGTGATGATGAGGGTGTAGTTGCCCGTCTGGCCCGGGTTGAGCGTCGTGGGGCCGTCGATGGTCACCGTGGGCGCGGTGCCCGAGCGCGAGTGGCAGCCGGAGGAGCAGGTCTGCCCGCTCTTGCCGCTGTAGTTGCTCTGGCCCGTGGCGTAGGCGAAGGCAGAGCCGGAGACGAGGCACGCGGCCAGGGTGGCGGCGACCTTGAGGGACGGAAGGAACGACTGCATGAAGCCTCCAGGTTGAGGAACCCGAGAAGGAAGGGGGAAGACTTCATACCGCGACGCGCCAACGCTTCCCAGCACTCGCCCGGGCGGGTCCGCGTGACGGTTTCGTCGAGGGTTTCGCTCTGGCGCGAGGACTCCAGTCACTCGGTATCAGAGGTCCCGGTTGACACCTCGAAAGGGGTGCGGCGTTCTGTCCTGGGCGCACGTCACGGGTGATACGGATACCGCTCCACGCGCCCATCGGGAGACACGGCGTACAGCTCGAACCAATCGGTCTCGAGTGAGACACCGGGGCCGAAGCCAGGGCACCTGTCCACGCGCCGGTTGACCCGGACGAAGTACCAGCCGTCCTTCTGGGTGATGAGGACATCGAGGGCACGGGGAGAGAAGACACAGGAGCGTCCCGCGTCCTTCGCGAAGCGTTGTTTCAGGACCTGCTCCAACACGGCGTGCGCGGCCAGGACGGCGGGGCCATCGAGCGTGGCCAGAGGAGCCAGTTCCTCCTGGGGCCAGGGGATGCGCACGCCGGCTGAAGGTCCCGCGTCCCGAGGGCCCGCGTCCACCTGGGACACGGGTGGTCCGGAAGAAGCGACACCCGCATCGCGCGCGCCCACCCCACCCGGCGCCGGAAGGGCACCGCCTTGCGCCAGCCAGGTGGCGAGCAGGAGGTAGATCTGTGGCTTCGGCATGGAGCACCTCTATGGACGCGATGGAGGGTTCGAGCGTTTCATTCAAAGAGGTCTAGACCGACCCATAGAAACAGGGCGTCTTCCTTACGAGAATGTCACTCCCCTACGCGATAATTGCCAAGCGGAGCAACAAGCAGCCCCTCGCAACTACCCACGCATCGTGAAACCCAAACCACCAACAACCCTCGCCACGGCCTATGCTGACCAGACTCTCCCTAGAAAACATCAGGACATTCAGAGACAAAGAGTGGGAGTTCCCCCTCAAGCCAATAACAATTCTCTGCGGCACCAACAGCGCAGGAAAGTCAACAATAATCAAATCCCTCCTTCTACTTCAACAAAGTCAAGCAGTCCATGAGACTGACCTATCCAGTCCCAGCAAATTGCGCTTTGCCGGACCTCTAGTCGACATGGGCAGCTACAAGTCCCTCGTCTCCGACAACGACACCACAAAAGACATCACCATATCCATCGAATTCAGCGGCACCATCCCAGGCCCATTCATAGAAGGACTTGGCGACGTCAAAACCACAGAAAACAGTCCCCACCCCTATAAACTCAACTCGAAATTCACCTTCACACCACCCCCAACCTCAAGACAAGAACAGGGGGGCGAACAAAACACGAACAACGGGAATCTTCACACTGCCGAATTCAACTTATTTCTAACACCACAGACTTCAATTCCTTGGCGCATCGAGCCTTCAGGAAAAGGCTCCTCACCAACAGATCTCACCCACATAATCCACATACCCACACTGGTCACCAAACAGAGTGGCATCCAGTCCATTGTCGAACTAGGCGAATCTGCCGACAAAAAGAACAACATAACCCAGGTCATCCTCAAAGGACTAATCCCTGGAGGAATGACCGCACAAATCCGCGAACCTCCCAACAACAAGCGAACCACGCGACCACGAGAATCCTCGCGTCTCGTGCAAGTCCCCCTCCCAAGCGTAATAAATCGCACACTATATGATCTGCGACAAAAGCTTGCCGCCATCCACTACATAGGTCCATTAAGAGCTCCGGCCAAACGCTACTACGTCGCAAACCTCGAATCGCCTCCAGGGCTCGATTCAAGCGGCGAGTTTTTACCCTATGTCCTACGCGAAAACGCCAACACAGCCATAACCACAGCATTGCCTCAGGACTGGACAGTACTCCAAACATCACTAACCGCGGCGCTCAATCACTGGCTTCAATATCTCCGCACCGGAGAAACCACCATTCATCCAGCCGAACACGAGATCCGTGTCTCCCACCTAAAGGGCGTACTCGTCGAATTTGAACTCAAAGCCCCACAAGGAGACAGCCGCCACTCACTTGCAGACTCGGGATTCGGGTACTCTCAAATTCTCCCTATAATCGTACGCGGACTCCTAGCTCCCGTAGGAAGCACCCTCATAATCGAACAACCCGAGCTGCATCTCAATCCAGCTCTTCAAACAAGACTAGCGGCCTTCTTTGTTGCAATGATGAAATCCGGAAAACAGGTCATACTAGAGACCCACAGCGAACACATCGTCAATTCCATTAGACTCCACGCCGCCGAAGAAGCCTCCAATCATATTGCAGCCAGTTCCTCAATATACTTCCTCGACAATCAGGCAAGCACCCCAGTTATCCACGATCTATCCATTCAAAATGATGGCACAGTTCCTCGATGGCCTCGTCACTTCTTTGGGGAGGCATTAACCCTAAGCGCACGACTGCTCGCAGCACAGCGTCGTAAGCGCACTACGACGGAGGCCTAAGCACATGCCTCCCCTTCTTCTCCCATCTCCGACTATTATAGATCAGAGTTTTCCTCGAAGCGAAAGCGAACTAGTCTCGATAGCAACCTCACTAGCCAGCATCCTAGACCTCTCAGACAAAGGAGACTGCGGTCTTTTGTCCACTCAGTCCCTTCGTGATTTTGTCGAGTTTTTCGACTGGAACAGGACTGAGCCATATCCACTCCTAAGTGAAATCTATCGATTCTTAAGCCTCCTTCTACTTCAACCCTCCGAACAATTATTCACCTTTAGCTCAACCAATATTCAAGAAGCCTCTCTCCATCCACTGCCAAACTCATGCAGTCGGGCAGGCTTTTCATCGGATTGGTCGCGAGAGGTCGGTGCGATCCTGAGGGCACACAACAACCAAGCGCAACCCACCAAGCCCTGTATAGGCATTGCTTGCGCACTGGCGTTCTCAAACCAACCAAAGGACGGCTACGCAGATGAAGACACTTCTGCCTGCGAGCCCTTTCCTTTAGTGGGACCAAGCGATCTAGAGACTCTCGACGACATATACGACTGGGATATTCCCTCAGACATTCATCAAAAGGAGGTGAGCTTTACCTTGGCGCACAAGAACATTTTCGCCATCGGAGCTACCGAGGTCTCCCCGCCAAAAGGCTCCAGCCACTATATTGTGAAATTCAAGCACAGTCGCACTTGGCCTCTGGATCGCAACACGGACCCGGTCCCTATCCGTTTTCTCAATCAGCTAAAACCCATCACAGGCTATCCTCTTGGCGTAATAAAGACAGCATTACTTACGGGAGAGATCCCTCCCAAACATATTCGGATTCGCGAAATCACCTGTTCGTAAATTATCTACTGTTCACGCTCCCGCAGGCATGCCTCTCGAACAAGCGCTAATAATGACTCTTCAGTTCGAAAATGCGACGGAGGGAGCCTCGGGACAGGGACCTGGAGCAATGGCCAGACCGTCCTCGCCATCCTGCTTTGGCAGTTCGGAGTGCAGGTAGTAGCGACGTCCTCCCGCGTATCCGGGAGTGCCCCCGAGCAACAGCAGGTAGGCGAGCACACCACACCACGTCCCCCAACTCACCAAGACCTCCCTCAAACAGGACCCTCACATCCGGTGGGCCGTGCCCGTCAGGGTGACACACGGGGGAGGTCCGGAGCGACGGGGCCGTTGATTTCTGGGTGGCCCCATCGTAGGCAACCGTCCTCTTTCCACGACTTTAGAAGGGTGCTCCGCACATGGCCGAGAAGCTCACGCCCCGCGAGAAGGGCTTTTCCGAGTGGTACGTCGACGTGGTCCAGAAGGCGAAGCTCGCCGACTACTCGGACGTGAAGGGCTGCATGGTCATCCGGCCCAACGGCTACGCCATCTGGGAGAACATGCAGCGCGTCCTGGACAAGATGTTCAAGGACCTGGGCCACAAGAACGCCTACTTCCCGCTGCTCATCCCCGAGAGCTACCTCAAGAAGGAGGCCGAGCACGTCGAGGGCTTCAACCCCCAGCTCGCCGTCGTCACCCACGCGGGCGGCGCCAAGCTCGAGGAGCCCTACGTCATCCGGCCCACCTCCGAGACCATCATCAACCGCAGCTTCGCCAAGTGGATCCAGAGCTACCGCGACCTCCCCCTGCTGCTCAACCAGTGGGCCAACGTCATGCGCTGGGAGATGCGCACCCGCCTGTTCCTGCGCACCACCGAGTTCCTCTGGCAGGAAGGCCACACCTGTCATGAGACCGAGGAGGACGCGGAGAAGGAGACCCTCCAGATGCTGGAGGTCTACCGGACCTTCGCCGAGGACTACATGGCCATGCCCGTCATGACGGGCCGCAAGTCCGAGTCCGAGCGCTTCGCCGGCGCCCTGCGCACCTACAGCATCGAAGCCATGATGCAGGACAAGAAGGCCCTGCAGGCCGGCACCAGCCACAACCTGGGCCAGAACTTCGCCAAGGCCTTCGAGACCAAGTTCCAGGGCCGCGACGGCCGCGAGCACTTCGTCTGGCAGACGTCCTGGGGCGTCTCCACGCGCCTCATCGGCGGCCTCATCATGACCCACTCGGATGACTCGGGTCTCATCGTCCCGCCGAAGCTCGCCTCCAACCACGTCGTCATCATCCCCATCTTCGGCAAGGCCACCGACGCGGAGAAGGCCCAGGTCCTGGAGAAGAGCCACGGACTCGCCGCCGACCTGCGCAAGGCGGGCCTGGGCGTCGTGGTGGACGACGACGACAGCAAGGGCCCGGGCTTCAAGTACTTCGAGCACGAGCTCACCGGCACCTGCGTGCGCATCGAAATCGGGCCCAAGGACCTGGCCAAGGGCACCTGCGTCATGGTGCGCCGCGACCTGAAGGTGAAGGAGTTCATCCCGCTCGGCGAGGCCGCCGCCAAGGCCCAGTCCATGCTGGACAGCATGCAGAAGGACCTGTTCCAGAAGGCCAAGGACTTCCGCGAGGCGCACACCTTCGAGGTCAACTCCTACGAGGAGATGAAGGAGAAGGCGGACGCGGGCTTCCTGCTCGCCCACTGGAACCTGGACCCCAAGGTGGAGGCGCGCATCAAGGAGGAGACCGGCCTGACCACGCGCAACCGGCCCTTCGCCCTCAAGCAGGAGCCGGGCAAGTGCATCGTCACCGGTGAGGACTCGCCGGGCCGCATCGTGTTCTCCAAGGCGTACTGAGCCGTCCCTTGTAGACACCGAGGGCCGTGGGAGGAGCCGTGTCGCTCCCCTCGCGGCCCTCGCGCTTTCTCAGCCCACCTCGCGCAGCGCCCGCCGTCCCGGGACGAACGTCGCCACCGGCTCCGTCTTGCCCGCGACGGGCAGCGTCGTGGCCGGCTCGAACGACAGCGAGGGGTCCGCCTCGCTCGCGCGGCACGTGGCCTCCGACACCAGCATGGGCACGCCGACCTTCTTCGTCAGGCCCTCGATGCGGCTGGCCAGGTTCACCGCGTCGCCAATCACCGTGTACTCGCGCCGCTGCGCGCTGCCCACGTCCCCCACCACCACGCGCCCGGTGTGGATGCCGATGCCGATGCGCAGCGGCTCCTCTCCGCGCGCCACGCGCTCGGCGTTGAGCGTCTCCAGCGCCTCCAGCATCGCCAGTCCACACGCCACCGCGGAGCGCGGGTGCCCGGGCAAATCCAGCGGCGCGCCGAAGTACGCGAGGATGCCGTCGCCGATGAACTTGTCGAGCGTCCCGCCGTGGCGGAACACCACGTCCACCATGCGCGACAGGTACTCGTTGAGCAGCGCCACCACCTGGGGGCTCTCCATGCGCTCGGACATGGAGGTGAAGCCGCGGATGTCGGAGAACAGCAGCGTCACCTCGCGGTGCTCACCGCCCCCGGCCTCGGAGCCGTGCTGGGCAATCTGCCGCGCGACCTCCGGCGAGAAGTAGCGCCCCAGCCGCTCCAGGCGCATCTCCTCGCGCGCCACCTGCGTCACCAGCCCCAGCACCTGCCGGCCGATGAAGGACGCGGCCGCCGCGCCCAAGGACAGCACCAGCACCAGCCCCGGCAGGAACGCCTCCCACGCGAGGCCCGCCTGGAACACCAGCGCGGCCTCCAGGCCGATGGCGAGCGCGGTGGCCAGCACGACGATGACGGGCGAGAGCGTCACCAGCGACACGAGCACCACCAGCACGATGTACACGCCCAACGTCAGCAGTGAAATCGACACCGCGTTGTCGTTGTCCACCGCGCCGATGGCAAGCGACTGGAGGACGAAGATGGCGGGCATGTCCAGGAACGCGAGCCCGAGCGCCGGACGGCGTCCCAGCGAGGGCCACCTGCGCGCGCCGGCCCACAGCGCCACGGCCAGCACCAGGTAGGCGACGAGCACGGAGGGCGGCACGCGCCACTCGAGCTGGAGCGCCATCCCCAGCCAGCACACCACGCCGACGGCGCGGACACGGTTGAGCCACTCGCCGACCTGCGCGCGCCACCCGGCCAACCTCCGCCGCAGCGTATCCTCGACCTGGGAGAGCCTCCGCATGCCCCTGTCACGCTAGCCCACCCTCCCCTCGCCCCTCCAGGGAGGTCCGAGACACGAGCCTGGGTCCTCGCGGACGGCTATCCTCGCGGGCCGGAGACATCCATGGCGAGCATCGGTCACGTGGCGGTGGGGCTGGCGTTGGGGCGGTACGAAGCGAACGGCAGGGCGACGAGGCGGCTGCTCGCCTCCATGGCGCTGTTCTCCGCGCTGGCGCTCTTGCCCGACGCGGACGTGGTGGCCTTCGTGTTCCGCATCCCCTACTCGGCGCCCTGGGGACACCGCGGCGCGTCGCACTCGTTCGCCTTCGCCGCGGGCATCGCGCTGCTGGTGGCCCTGGTGGCGAGGTGGCGAGGCGCCTCCGCCACGAGATGGGGAGGGCTCGCGTTCCTCGCGGTGGCGAGCCACGGGCTCCTGGACGCGCTCACCGACGGCGGGCTGGGCGCGGCGCTCCTGTGGCCCTTCTCCAACGCGCGCATGTTCGCGCCCGTGCGTCCGCTGCCCGTGTCCCCCATCGGCGCGGGCATGCTGTCGCCGCGAGGGATGTACGTCGTCGGCGCGGAGCTGCTCGCGTTCATCCCCCTCTGGGCCTATGCGCTCTGGCCGCGCCGGTCCGCGAGGAGGAGCTGAGCCATGCGACTGTTCACCGCCGTCACGCTGGGCGATGTCATCGAGGCGCGCGCCGCCGGGGAGCTGTCGCGACTGCGCGCGCTGGCGCCCACGGCCCGCTTCGTGCGCGCCGAGGGGGTGCACCTCACGTTGGTGTTCCTGGGGGAGGTGGAGTCCTCGCGGCTGCCCGCCATCCGTGAGGCCCTCGCGTCGGTGGGCCCGCGCCACGCGCCGTTCACCTTGTCCGTGGGAGGCGGCGGCACGTTCGGCACGCCGTCACATCCGCGCGTGCTCTGGTCCCACGTGCGCGGAGACGTCGAGGCGCTCGAGGCGCTGCAGACGGACACGGCCGCACAGCTGCTCCCGCTCGGCTTCGAGCCCGAGCACCGCGACTACGCGCCCCACCTGACGCTGGCCCGGGCCAAGGCGCCCAGGGGCGACCCCGCGCTGCTCGCGTGCGCGCAGGCCCTGGCGAGCGTCGAGCTGGGCGAGGGGCGCGTGGACCGGCTCGTGTTGTTCGAGAGCCGAGGGCCCGACTACGTCCCCGTGGTGGAGGTACCGCTCACGCGCGCGAGCTGATGGCGCGTGGTCGCGCCCCGCTCCAACGCGGTGCCAGCTCACCCGCTCACGCGCGGACTGATGGCGTGTGCCACAAACGAGCCCACACACCGCGCCAACGCGGTGCCAGCTCACCCGCTCACGCGCGGACTGATGGCGCGTGCCCCAGACGAGCCCACGCACCGCGCCGACGCTGCGCCCACTCGTCCGAGCCCACGCACCGCGCCGACGCGGCGCCCACTCGTCCGAGCCACGACGAGGGCAGACTCCCACGGTGTCAGGACGACCTCCCCCGGACGCGCGCTGGCACCACCCCTGCAATCCACCCAGCCGAGCGCACGCAAGCGCCGGAAAGGACGGGCACATGCGGTGGATGATGGGGTGGGCGCTGTGGCTGTGGGGACTCAGCGCGGTCGCGGCGCCACGCGATGCGCTGGAGGCGAAGCTGCGGACGGGGGACATCGTCCTGCACACCTCGCGCTCGCGGCAGTCGCAGGCCATCCAGGTGGCCACGCACAGCCCGCTGTCCCACGTGGGCCTGGTGGAGGTCACCGAAAAGGGCGCCTTCGTGGTGGAGGCCGTGCAGCCCGTGCAGCGCGTCCCCTTCGCGAAGTGGAAGGCGCGCGGCGTGAAGGACCGCATCCTGGTGCTGCGCGCGGAGGACGTCGACGCGAAGACGAAGCAGCGCGTGCTCGCGGCGGCCAAGGCCCATCTGGGCAAGCCGTACGACTGGCGCTTCGAGTGGGGCGACGACGCGATGTACTGCTCGGAGCTGGTGCGCAAGGCGTACGCCCAGGGCGCGGGCGTGGAGTACGGCGAGCTGGAGACGCTGGGCTCGCTCGATGTCGAGGGCCTGCGCAAACAGATGCGTGAGCGCTACGGCGCCAAGGTGCCCCTCGAGCTGACCCTGATAACGCCGGCGAGCCTGGCCCGGGATACCCGCCTGTCTGTGGTTCACTCGGATTTTCCGGAAGTGCCGTAGCAGGGCCTTCCGCATATCCGGGGTGTATTCAACCCCGTCACGCGAACGCGTGAGACAGGGCCCGGAGCAGGTAGACTCCGTCTCATGAGACGCCTCCTGCTCGTACTCCCCTTGGTCCTCATCGTCGGCTGCAAGAAGGACGTCACCCAGGGCGCGGTGAAGGTCACGGTGAACTACACCCGTTTCCTGCCCGGCTGCCTGCGCGTGCAAGCGCGCGACGTGGAGAGCGGCAAGGAGCTCACCCAGGACGTGACGGAGGTGCGCGGGACGCGGGCCCAGGGCGGCACGATGACGGTGGGCGTGGCGCCTCCGACGGACTGGGGAAAGACGGTGGAGGTGCGCGCCACGGCCTTCGAGCAGGCCTGCGTGGGTGACGGCGTGGTCACCGACTCGCAGCGCGTGACGCTGGTGATGGATGCCATCCAGGACACCACGCTGACGTTGCAGGCGGTGGACGCGGACCAGGACGGCTATGTCGACGTGAGCAGCAACGGCACCGACTGTCGGGACGACGTGGCCGACATCAACCCGGGCGTCGAGGAGCGGTGCAACGACCGGGACGACAACTGCGACGGCGTCGGTGACGCGGAGCACTTCCAGCTGGGCGCGAGCTGCTCGACGTCGGATGACTGTCACGGTGTCTACCGCTGCGACCTGACGGACTTCGTCCAGTACTGTGAGACGCCACCGAGCCGCAGCGTGTATCCGGACAACGACAGGGACGGTCACGGACAGCTGGGCTCCGAGCCGCTCCTCGTCTGCAACGCCACGCCCGAGGGCTACACGTCGGGGCCGCCGGACGACTGCAACGACAACGCCTTCAGCGTGCACCCGGGCAGCCAGGACCGCTGCGACGGCGAGGACACCAACTGCGACGGCCGGCTGGACGAGGACTTCCCTCAGCTCACCCAGGCGTGCACGGACGCGTTCCAGTGCGCGGGCGCGCATGCCTGCGCGGAGGACAAGCTGGGGGTCACCTGTGTGTCCACGGTGACGCCGACGGCCTGGTACCCGGACGAGGACGGCGATGGCTTCGGCGCGGCCTCCGGAGAGGTGCGCTCCTGCGTGAAGCCCGCGGGCGTCTGGGTCACCAACAACACGGACTGCAACGACGGCAACGCGCGCACGTATCCGGGCGCTCCGGAGATTTGCGACGGGCTGGACAACGACTGCGATGATCAGCCCGAGAACGCGCAGGCGGTGTGCCCGGGTGGCGCGGCTCCGGCATGGAGCAGCCGGACCGTCACCAGTGGAGGACAGAAGCACTGGTACTCCGCCTCCTCGTGGACGAAGGGCGGCGTGTGGGTGGGCGGCCACGACGACCGGCTCGCGAAGCTGGTGCCGAGCGCCACCAACTTCTCCGTCACCTCGGACACGGGCTGCGGCGCGTCCGACACGCAGTGGCGCGCCGTCTGGGCCGACCCTGGCAACAATGGCCGGGTGTGGCTCGGCTCAGAGGGCGGCAAGAAGGCGCACCAGGACGTCAACGCCTCGGGTTGCACCCAGGTGTCGGACGATGACAAGTGGATCTTCGGCCTGACGGGCGTGAGGAACGGCGGGGTGCTCACGATTCACGGCGCCGCGTCGCCCAATGACACCGACTCAGCGACGACGGGCCAGGCTTTCGCATGGGATGGCGGCGGCACGCTCGACTACAATGCCGCCAACAACCCGCTCCCCAAGGTCGAGGACGTGCATGGCATCTCCCATGCGCACCTGCTGCTGGTGGGCGGGCAGTCGGGGGGCCCGCGGGTCTTCCGGTTCAACCCGGGCAACAGCCGCTGGGAGTCGGAGAACGCCGAGCAGGACACGATTGGAGCCCAGCGCCTGCGAGGCGTCTGGGTGGTCAACGAGCGGGTGGCCTTCGCCGTGGGCGACGGTGGAACGGTGTTGAGGAAGGTCAACGGCACGACGTGGACCCGGCAGACCTTCCCCAACAACCATCAACTGACGTCTGTCATCGCCTTCGGCGCTGGCTCGGCGTACGCCACCTGCGCCAACCAGCACATCTACCGGTACGACGGGCAGTCGTGGACGAATGTCTACTCGGGAGACAGGCGCTACAACGACATCACCGGAACGGGTCCCGATGACCTGTGGGTGGTCGGCAACGACGGGCGCATCGTCCGCTGGCCGGCGTGGCCGTAGCCGCTTGAGTCACCCGCCCCGTCGCGCCACCACGAAGCGGCGGGTGAAAAGGAACGGAGTGCCCCGCGCATGCGCGGGGTACGCCTGACGCAGCCGGGGCCGCAGCTCCTCCACGAAGGCCTGGCCCTCCTCGCCCCCCAGCGCCGCCAGCACGGGGCGCAGCGTCGTGCCCAGCAGCCACTGGAGCACCGCGTCCTCGCCCGGCAGCAGGTGCAGGTACGTGGTCTCCCACGCGTCCACGGACAGGCCCGCGTCGGAGAGCAGGGACTCATAGCGCTCCAGCGTCTCCACGGGCCTGCGTCGCACGGGCGCGAGCTTCGAGGCGAAGCGCGGCAGGCCGCGCACCTCGTCGACGAGCCGATGTGAGGGCGCCTCGAAGTTGGCGGGGACCTGGAAGGCAAGCACGGCGCTCGGGGCCAGCTTCGCCACCAGGCGCCCCATCAACGTCGCGTGGTCCGGCAGCCAGTGCAGCGCCGCGTTCGACACGAGCACGTCCAGCGGCTGCTCCGGGCGCCAGTCCGCCAGGTCACCGACCTGGAAGCGCACGGCGGCCGAGGCCGGGCGGCGGCGCGCCTCCTCGACCATCTCCACCGAGGAGTCCACGCCCACCACCCGGGCCTGGGGCCAGCGCTCCGACAGCACGCGCGTGAGGTCCCCCGTCCCGCAGCCCAGGTCCGCCACGTGCGAGGGAGACTCCGCGTCCACGCGCGACAGCAGCTCGAAGAACGGACGCTTCCGCTCATCACGGAAGCGCGTGTACTGCGTCGGGTCCCACATGCCTGTCCTCCCGGTGACGCGCCCACGCCGCGCACCGGAGGATGTAACCCACGACGAGGGCCCGTGCTCGCACACCGACGTGCACCGGAGTGAGCAATCCCGGACAGCAGTCGAGGCTCGCACCGACGACACCCTCTCGGTGCGTGACACAGACCGTCGACGTGCACCGTGCCGCGCTTCCGCGCGATTCGATACGCCCCAGCAGCCCGCCCGGAGCGCGCCGTGAGGAGCCCCGTGAGGTGGAGCACTCGGGCCCCACCTCACGCCTCACGCTCAGCGTCGGATGCGCAGCACCTGGAAGCCCGTCCCCGCGCTCCCGAAGCCGCTCACGTTCTCCATCCGCACCACCAGGTCCCCGGAGGGCAGCACGCCCCACACGTCGGCGCGCGCCAGGTCCGCGCCACCCAGCCGCTCATACCGCCGCGCCTCGCTCCACGTCGCCCCATCGCCGCTGGTGAACAGCCGCACGAAGACATCCCCCGCCGCGTGCACATCCCCGGCGCTGGACCACGCCGTGCCCAGCACCCAGCCACCCCCGGGCGCCGCCGCCAGCGAGTACGCCGGCCCCGGCAGCTCGAACACCGTGCTCACCTGCCCCGTGCGCGACACCCGCAGCAGCTTCGGATGCTCGGGCTCGAAGAGCGTCGACTGGCCGAGCAGCAGCGTGCCGTCCGCCAGCACCCCGCCCGCCACGCCGTTGGCCGCGTAGCCCTGCAGCATCGACGTCCACGTCCGCCCGCCATCCGTCGAGCGCAGCACCGCCGCCTGCGTCTTGTTGCTGCCCATCATCGCCCACAGCGCGCCCGTCGCCGGGTCCGCCACCAGCGCATGGCCATGCCGGTGCGCCGTCAGCGTCGAGCGCACGCTCCAGCTCGCCCCGCTGTCCGTGCTCGCCCACAGCCGCACCGGCACCGCGGACGAGGTGAACGTCTGGTACTCGAGGAAGAACCAGGTGCTCCCCAGCTGCGCGAAGCTGCGCGGCCCCATCGCCCGGTAGCTGCCCAGGCTCACCTCGTCCCGCCACGTGCGCCCGCCGTCCGTCGAGCGCTTCAGGAAGTACGCGCCGCTGTGACTCACCACCGCCAGCAGCGTCCCGTTCGACATCGCCGCCATCGTCCACAGGTTGCCGCTGTCCTGGCTCCGCGCGGAGAAGCTCACGCCCCCATCCGTGCTCGCCATCAGCCGCGAGCGCTCGCCCCCCACCGCGAGCCCGTACAGCGTGCCGGCCCCATCCACCGCGAGCAGCTCGTGACTGGAGGAGGAGCGCACCACGTCGAGCGAGAACGGCCCCTCCCCCTGCGGCTCCTCGTCCCGCACCCACGCCACCCGCGACACCGTGCCCCGCGAGCTCGCGTCCGGCGCCTCGCCATACAGACACGGTATCTCCGCGCTGTCCGCGGGCAGCACGTCCACCGCGTTGGGGTAGCCCTTGAACGTCGCGTCCCCATCCAACGTCACCGCGCTGCCCAGCGTGCCCTCCGGCGAGAGCACCCTCGCGCGCAGCTCGTAGTGCGCGTTGAGCACGCGCATGCGGTTGTAGAAGATGTAGAGCGAGTCCCCCACGCGGGTGACGGCGGCCTGAATCGCCCAGTCCGACGTGCCCTCCACCAGCGTGCGCGGACCGAAGGACGTCCCGTCGAAGCGCCGGTAGTACAGCCGCTCCTGCTCGTCCTTGTAGACCAGGTGCATGCCGCCCCGGCCGTCCGCCACCGCGCTCAGCGCCGCGCCATGGTAGATGCCGTCGGAGAACGCCTCGCGCACGGGCGCCCAGGTGCCCGTCGGGTCCTCGTCGTCACGCACGCGCATCCGCGTGGGCACGAAGCCGTCATGCATGGCGTAGACGAAGACCAGCCGCGTCCCCACGCTCAGCAGCCGTCCTCCGCCGCGCCTTCTCACCTTGTCCAGCGCCTGGTGCCCACCGAAGCTCTGCCCCCCGTCCGTGGACACCGCCACCACCGCCGTGGAGCCGCCGTCCGACTCCAGCCGGAAGGCCTGCACCCACAGCCGCCCCTTCGAGTCCCGCGCGAGCAGCGCCCGCGAGTAGCCCGTGCTCGCGTCCGCGTTCATCACCCGCACCGCCGGCTCCGGCGTCCACGTGTCCGCGCCGGACTGGTAGCGCCACCACTGGAACCAGACGTCATGCCGGCTGGAGGGCTCCAGCTGTGGCCCCTCGTAGGAATACACGAGCGCCACGTCCCGCCCCACCGCGAGCAGCTCCGCCCGGTCCGCGTGCGTGGCATCCGGCTGGATGTCGCCCACCCGCCGCACCGTGCGCAGCGCGTCCTCGGAGCGGTAGAGCACCAGCCCCTTCGACTCCACGTTGCCGTGCTGGATGGCCACCAGCAGGCTCGCGGGACGACCACCGCCTGTCTCGACTCGAACGATGTGGCGCTGCGCCGGGAGCGTGAGGGCATTCCCTCCGCTCACCGGTACCAACGCCGTCCCGCCCGCCGCGAGCACCGCGGCGAGCAAGGCCCCTGCAAGCCCTGTCATGAATCCCCTCCCCGGACATCCGAGGAGAGAATGTGGGCGAACACCTACCGAGGGAAGTCACCCCGCAGCGTGCGGGCCCCCATCCGTTGAACAGCAACGGGGCCCGTGTCGCCGGCTGCACGCTCCCCGGTGAAGGGAGCGCGGCCCGGGGCGAGCCCTCCGACTACTTGGCGCGACGACGCTTCGCGGGGGCGGGAGCGCCCGCATCCGGGGCACCTGCGTCCGGAGCCGTGGCCTCGACAGCACCCGCGTCCGGGTCCGTGCCACCGTCACCCACGCCACCATCCGCGCCCGCCGCGCCCGCGCGCGGAATGGCCGGAGGAGGATTCACCAGCCCCAGCGAGCCCAGGAAGTCCTCCGCGCCCGGCGCGCCGATGCTCGGGTTGTAGAGGACCAGCATGGTGTAGAGGCGCGGGCCCACCAGGTAGTTGCGCGCGCGCACCTCGCCGTTGGGCGAGGACACCGTGTAGGACTTGCCGGGGTAGCCATCCAGCGTGAGCTCCTGCTCGTTGCTGACGGTGCCCTTGAGCTGGTTGGTGAGGCCGTCGCGGCCCTCGTTGAGGAACGCCTCGGGAGGACGGCTCGCGACGACCTTCTCCGGGTAGTCCGCGGTGCTGATGGAGTAGATGACGCCCTCGGCGGTCTGCAGCGAGTACGCCGCCGTGGAGACCTCGCCCGCGGGGATGTTCACCTTCTGGCGCTGGACCTGGGGCTGGCCCGGCATCTTCACGGTGAAGCCCTCTTCGGCCGTCACCTCGGTCAGCTGCGGGCCCGCGGCGGCGGCCGGCTGGCCCCCCGACTCACCGCCCTCGTTCGGCAGCTCCTCGACGGTGGAGGTCGCCTGCTGGTTGGGGTCGGTCTTCTGGGCGCTGACGCACGCGAGTGAAATCAGCGACAGGGTGGCAAGGGCGGCAAGGAGGCGAGACAACGAAGGCATGGGCGCGCTTCCTGAAATTTGGTGTGGGAGATGAACGCGGTGCGTCGGACGACGCTAATAGAACTGCTCGACTTCTGACTACCCGAGATTGGGACGGCCGCCAGTTTCCAGGTGTCACGCACACCCCAGAAGCGTCCGCGGCCGGACGGAAGCGGGCGCTTCGGAGGCTGAAAATCGGCCTCCGGAAGCTATTCACCCAGGTAGGCCCGGCGCACCTCCGCGCTCTCCAGGAGCGCCTTGCCGGGGCCCGCCATCGCCACCTCGCCCGTCTCCAGCACGTAGCCGTAGTGGGCGCAGTTGAGCGCCAGGTGGGCGTTCTGCTCCACCAGCAGCACGCTGACACCCGTCTGGTTCACCTCGCGCAGGGTGCGGAAGATGGTCTCCGTCACCTGCGGGGCGAGGCCCAGCGAGGGCTCGTCCAACAAGAGCAGCTGGGGCCGGCTGAGCAGCGCGCGGGCGATGGCCAGCATCTGCTGCTCGCCGCCGGACAGCGTGCCCGCCATCTGGGTGCGCCGCTCCTTGAGCACGGGGAAGAGCGTGAAGCTCTTCTCCATGTCCGCCTTCACCTCCGCGGTGTCGCGGCGCAGGTAGGCGCCCAGCTCCAGGTTCTCCAGCACGGACATGTTGGGGAAGATGCCCCGCCCCTCCGGCGCGTGCGCCATGCCCCGGGGCACCAGCTGGTGCGCCTTGAGGTGGGTGGTGTCCTGGCCGCCGAAGCGAATCTTCCCGGCGCTGGCCTTGAGCATGCCGCTCACCGCGCGCAGGGTGCTCGTCTTGCCCGCGCCGTTGGCGCCGATGAGGGCGACGACTTCACCCTTGCCCACCGTCAGCGACACGCCCTTCAGGGCCTGGATGGCGCCGTAGTGGACCTTGATGCCCTCCACCGTCAGGAGCGGCGCGAAGGCCTGGCGCTCACCCAGCGTCTTCACCTGCGCCTCGCTCACGCCGCGCCTCCGTGACTCTCCAGGTAGCTGTCGCCCAGGTACGCCTCGATGACCTTGCGGTCGCTGCGCACCTCGGCGGGCGCCCCGCGCGCGATGGTCTCGCCGTGGTCCAGCACGGTGATGCGCTCGCAGATGCCCATCACCAGCTTCATGTCGTGCTCGATGACCAGCACACCCAGCTTGAAGTCGTCGCGCAGCTTGCGGATGAGCACCATCAGGTCCGCCTTCTCGCGCGTGTTCATGCCGGCGGCGGGCTCGTCGAGCAGCAGCACCCGGGGCTGGCTGCCCAGGGCGCGGGCAATCTCCAGCCGGCGCTGCTCACCGTAGGGGAGGTTTCGCGCCTCCTCGTCGCGGCGGTGCGACAGGCCCATGACCTCCAGCAGGTGCTCGGCCTGCTCGGTCAGCCGCCGCTCCTCGCGCTGGAAGCCCGGGGTGAGCAGGAGCGAGCGCCACCAGTCCGCGTAGTTGTGGGCCGCGTTGCGCAGCTTGGAGCCCACGCTGAGGCTGGACTGGTGCAGCGCCGTCTGAGCGCGGCAGGCCACCTTCACGTTGTCCAGCGCGGAGAGCGCGCGGAACAGGCGGATGTTCTGGAAGGTGCGCGCCACGCCCAGCAGGTTGATTTGATGCGGCTTGCGCCCGTTGACCTGCGTGCCGCCCACGCGCACCACGCCCTGGGTGGGCTGGTAGACGCCCGTCAGCACGTTGAACGCGGTGGACTTGCCCGCGCCGTTGGGGCCGATGAGGCCCAGCAAGTCCCCCTGCCGGATGGACAGGTGGAAGTCGGTGAGCGCCTTGAGGCCGCCGAACTGGATGCTCACGCCGTCCGCCACCAGCACGGGCTCGGGGGACGTGGAGGAGAGGGCCGTCACGTTCGCGCTCACGCCAGCCCCCGGCGCTTGCGGGGCAGCCACCGTGGCAGCACGTCCCAGATCTCCTTCGTGCCGAACAGGCCCTGGGGCCTGGCGAGCATCAAGACGACGAGCAACAGGCCGTAGATGGGCATGCGAATCTGGTCCACCCGCTGCGCCAGGCTGCCCTCGGTGCCCAGCGCGCCGAACAGGGAGCGCATGCCTTCGGGCAGCAGCGTCAGGAAGATGGCCGCGACGAAGGCGCCCGTGGTGGAGCCCAGGCCGCCCAGCACCACCATGACGACGATTTCCATCGAGCGCACGAAGGTGAAGGAGCCGGGGTTGATGATGGGCACGAAGTGGGCGAACAGGCCGCCGGCGATGCCCGCGAAGAACGACGAGAAGACGAACGCGCGCACCTTGTAGCCGGTGGTGTCCACGCCCATGGCCTCGGCGGCCACCTCGTCCTCGCGGATGGCCCACAGGCTGCGGCCGTGGCTGGAGCCGGCGATGCGGCGCGCGGCCAGCACCACCAGGAACACCCAGAAGAACACCATGCCGGGGCTCGAGTACTGGGGGATGCCCGACAGGCCCAGCGCGCGGCCGAACGCGTCCGTGTTCTGCACCACGACGCGGATGATTTCGCCGAAGCCCAGCGTGACGATGGCCAGGTAGTCACCGCGCAGGCGCAGGGACGGCAGGCCCACCAGGAAGCCGCACGCCGCCGCCGCGACGCCGCCCGCGAGCAGCGCCACGGTGAAGAGCACCTGGTCGCTGGCCGCCACGGGGAGGAAGGACAGCGCCACCTCCTTGAGCTGCAGCGAGCAGTACCCGGCGATGTACGCGCCCACGGCCATGAAGCCCGCGTGGCCGATGGAGAACTGCCCCGTCATCCCGTTCACGATGTTGAGGCTCACCGCGAGGATGATGTTCACGCCGACGACGGACAACAGGTACGTGGCGAAGTCGGAGCCGCTCAGCGCCCACTGGAACAGCACCAGCGTGGGGATGGCGACGAGCAACGGCAGCACGCCACGCAGCGAGGGCGGCACGAGCGTGCGGGCCTCGGGGATGGGAAGCGCGGGGGTCTCCATCAGACCTTCTCCGCGGCGACCCGGCCGAACAGGCCACCGGGCTTCACGAGCAGCACCAGGATGAGGAAGCCGAAGGCCACCGCGTCGCGCCAGGTGCTGGCCGCGTAGCCGACGACGAACTCCTCCACCAGCCCCAGCACCAGCGCGCCCACCACCGCGCCCGGCACGTGGCCGATGCCGCCAATCACCGCCGCGACGAAGGCCTTGAGGCCCACGTACAGGCCCATCAGCGGGCTCACCGACGTGTCCTTGATGGCGTAGAGCAGGCCCGCGCCCGCGGCCAGGCCGCTGCTGAGCATGAACGTCAGCGCGATGACCCGGTCGGTGGGGATGCCCATCAGCGCCGCCACCCGGTGGTCCCAGGACACCGCGCGCATGGCCCGGCCGAAGCGCGTGCCGAACACCAGGTACTGCAGGCCCACCATCAACCCCACGGCGATGAGGAAGCTGATGACCTGCCAGTTCCACACCACGACGTCGCGGTCTCCGATGATGAGCCACTCGGTGGGCTCGATGATTTCGGGGAACGCGCGGGGGCTGGCGCCCGGCAGGAAGCCGATGTCCAGCTGGAAGCCGTAGGACAGGGCGAAGGAGATGCCGATGGCGGTGATGAGCGCCGTCAGCCGGGGCTTCTCGCGCAGGGGCCGGTAGGCGAAGCGCTCGATGAGGAAGCCCATGAGCGCGCAGCCCAGCATGGCCACCGCGAAGACGGCGGCGATGCCCAGGAACGAGCCGCGCGCCTCGCGTCCGATCGCGAACGCGGTGGCGTAGCCCATGTAGACGCCGACCATCATGACGTCGCCGTGGGCGAAGTTGATGAGCTTGAGGACGCCGTACACCATCGTGTAGCCGAGCGCGACGAGCGCGTAGATGGTGCCGGCGGCCAGGCCGTTGATGAGGTGCTGGAGGAGCTGCGCCATTTAGGGATTGATGGTCGTCACGTACTGCGTCTTGCCATCCCCGACCTTGAGGACGACGGCGGACTTCACGGCGTTGCGCTTCTCATCCAGGGTGACGGTGCCCGCCACGCCCGGGAAGTCCTTGGTCTGGGCAATCGCGTCGCGCACGGACGGGCCGCTCAAATCCTTGGCGCGCTTGAGCGCTTCAATCGCCACGCGGGCCGCGTCGTAGCCCAGCGCCGCGAGCGCGTCCGGGACGCCGCCGTAGGCCGCCTTGTAGTCCGCGATGAACTTCTGCACGCGGGGGTCCGGGTTGTCCGGCGAGTAGTGGTTGGAGAAGTAGCTGCCGGTGATGGCGCTGCCGCCCAGCTCGAAGAGCTTCTCGGAGTCCCAGCCGTCGCCGCCCATCAGCGGCACCTTGAGGCCCACCTCGCGCGCCTGGCGGGCGATGACGCCCACCTCGCTGTAGTAGCCCGGCACGTAGATGCCGTCCGGCTGCGTCTTCTTGATGGCGGTCAGCTGCGCGCGGTAGTCGGTGTCGCCCTGGCTGTAGCTCTCCGTGGTGGCGATCTTCCCGCCCATCTCCGTGAACTTGCGCGTGAACACGCCCGACAGGTCGATGGAGTAGGCGCTCTTGTTGTCCTGCAGCACCGCCACCTTGCCGAGCTTCAGGTCGTCGCGGGCGAACTTCGCCATCACGAAGCCCTGGAACGGGTCGATGAAGCACACGCGGAAGATGTAGTCGCCCTTCTCCGTCACCGTGGTGTTGGTGGACGAAGGGGTAATCATGGGCACGCCCGCCGCCTGCGCCTTCTCCGCCATGGCCAGCGAGTTGGACGAGGCCACGTCGCCCAGGATGAGCACCACCTTGTCCTGCGTAATCAGGCGGGTGGCGGCCTGCGCGGCCTCCTCCGGCTTGCTCTGGTTGTCGTAGACGCGGATCGCCAGCTTCTTGCCGTTCACGCCGCCCGCGGCGTTGGCCTCCTTGAGCGCCAGCTCGATGCCGTTGCGCGTGGAGATGCCGAACGTCGCCTGGCCTCCGGTGAGCGCGCCCACCTGGCCCAGCAGGATGGTGTCCGCGCCCGCGGGCGTGCCGCCGCCGGGGCTTGGGGCCTGTCCCTGCGCGGCCTGCGTGCCGGCCTCACCGGAAGGGGTGGGCTGCGTCTTCTTCTCGCAGGCGGCCGCCAAGACGGCGAGCGCGGCGAGCAGCATCGGGGCAAGGCGTCGCATGCGGAGCAATCCTCCTCAACAGGGGGTGCTGCGAGTCAAAGCCCCGGTTTTCTAGGGGAGCCCTCTCCATGGGTCAAGCGCGCTGCCAGACAGGCCCTCCCCCCACGTACCCTCCGTGCGGCGCGTCACGCGAGCCCCCATCGAGGGCGGAGCGCTCGAATCCCAGGCTCCGGCGTCCTCCCACCCGCTTCGCCGGGGGTGCCCGGAAAGTGGACAGGGCCGCGTTCGCGAGGGCAGGCGGGCATGGGCGCGACGGCGACCACGGGGGCGAGCCCTGAGCACGCATGTTGGCGAGACACTGTTCATCCGCGGACCCGCTCCCACCTTCCCGGTGATGCAGCAGGAGGCATTCAGGAGGAGCCAGCCATGCTCAAGAACAAGAAGGACGTACGCGAAGGGATGGTTGTCCGCAGCATCGACGACGAGAAGCTCGGCAAGGTCTTCGCCATCGGCGACGACGCGTTCCACATCGAGAGAGGCCTGTTCTTCCCCAAGGACTACCGGGTCTCCTTCACCGAGGTGAGCGAGATTCGCAACGGGGAGGTCATCCTCAACCGCGGCAAGGAGGCCCTGCAGCAGGTCTCCGAGGCGGAGCGCACCCGGAGCGGCGCGGACCTGGGCACCGCCGGCGCCATGGGGCTGGCGTCCGAGCGCACGGTGACGGAGACGCGCGTGCGGGAGACGGACCTGAACGCGGGCCGGGCCTCGGTGACGCCGCTGCCCACCACGGGCTTGAAGGAGGACGTCGGCTACCAGGCCAACATGAAGGCGGACACGGAGCTGCGGCGCGCCAAGACGGAGTGGAACGACAACCGTGACATCTCCATCCCCGTCCACCGGGAGCGGCTGAGCGTGGAGAAGCACGACATGCAGGCCGGAGAGCTGCGCGTGCACAAGGAGATCGTGGAGGAGGAGGAGGTGGTGAAGGTCCCCCTGCGCCACGAGCGGGTCCGCGTGGAGCGGCGGGCGGTGACGTCGGACACGCCGGTGACGGGCGCGTTCAAGGACGAGACCATCGTCGTCCCCCTGCACGCCGAGGAGGCGGAGGTCATCAAGCGCCAGGTGCTCGACGAGGAGGTCGTCATCCACAAGGACGTCGTCGAGGAGGAGCGCCGCTTCACCGAGCGGGTGCGCCACGAGAACGTGGACATCCGCACCGAGGGCGAGGTCGACGCGCCGCGCACCCTCAACGCGACGTCCGACGACCCGTCGCTGCGCCGCTCCTGAGGCCTCGGTCGCGTGAAGTGAAGGCATGGCACCCGGCCACCGCTCCCCGACAGCACGGGGGCGGTGCCGGGGTCAGCGCGCGGCCTTCTTCTGGGGCTGGGGCGAGGGACGCGGGCGCGGCTCGGTGTCCACGTCCTCGATGTCCTGCGCCACCGCGGGCGGTGACACGCCCAGGCGGCCCTGCTGCGCCTCGGTGCGGTCCAGCTGCTGCAACTCGCGCAGCCGGTCCGGGAAGTGCCGGGCCATCAGCCGCGCCAGCTCCGCGTCCTTCACCGGCGTGAGGGCGTCCTGCAGCCGCTCCGCCATCTCCAGGGCGTCGGAGAAGCGCGCCGTGGGCGACTTGGCCAGGGCCATCTCCAGCACGTCCCACAGCGGCTGGGAGATGGAGTCCGGGCGCGTCAGCCGCTCGTCGCAGATGGCCTGCATGGAGCGCAGTTCGTCGCCCCGGTCGAACGCCCGCTTGCCGGTGAGCGCCTCGTAGAGGATGAGCCCCATCGCGAACAAATCACTGCGCGCGTCCAACCGCTGCCCCCGCGCCTGCTCCGGGGACATGTACAGGGGCTTGCCCTTCACGATGCCCGGCAGCGTCATGGTCCGCTGGGCGCGCGCCTTGGCCACCCCGAAGTCGAGAATCTTCACCCGCCCGTCGAAGCCCACCATCAGGTTGTGCGGGGACAAATCCCGGTGCACCAGGTGCAGCGGCTTGCCGTCCTCGCCCTTGAGCGAGTGCGCCGCCTGCAGGCCGTGCAGCGCCTGCACCACCACCGCCACCGCCTGCTCGGGCATCAGGGGCCCCCGGCGCGCGCGCAGGAGCCGGTCCAAGTCCACGCCCCGCACCAGCTCCATGGCGATGAAGTACGCCCCCTGCGCCTCGCCGAAGTCGTACACGTGCACCAGGTTGGGGTGCGCCAGCCGCAGGCCGATGCGCGCCTCGTCCAGGAACTGCTGGACGATGGCCGGGTCCGCCGTCAGGTGCGGGAGGATGCGCTTGAGGGCCACCAGCCGGCCCAGCCCCTCCGGGCCCCGGGCCCGCGCCACCAGCACCTGGGCCATGCCGCCGGTGCCCAGGGGCGTGAGGACCTCGTACTTGCCGATGCGCCCGCGCGGCACCGGCGTGTCGTCCATGGCCAGGTCGTCCAGCCGCTCCAGCGGGCCCTGCCCGTCCGTCAGCGCCAGGAAGGCCAGCACCGACGTGTCGAGCTGCTCGCCGATGGCCTCCACCAGCTTCATCACCAGCCCGCCGCCGTCCGGGAAGGCGCCCTCCACCGCGAGCCCCATCCCGCCCAGCTCCAGCGTGCCCAGCTTCAGCCGGGTGCAGAACAGCATCCGCCCGTTGGGCAGCCGGCGGGGGCCGCGCCACAGCGCCGCCTCGAACACGTCCGCGCCCAATTCGCCCAGCACCCGCGTCAGCACGGGCCCCCGGGTGCCGCGCAGGGAGACGAAGCCCGCGGGCGCATGCACCATGCGCGCGCACTGCGTGAGGAAGACGTCCAGGCCCGCGTCCAGCGTCAGGCCGCGCTGGAGGCAGTCCTCCAGGATGTCGTCCGCCATCCGCTGCACGGCCACCAGCCCACGCAGGAACGCGACCTCTGTCTCCAAGGAAGGGAATTCCACCCCCCTATTACAACCTGGGAGGGATTCCCCGGGAAGCCAGGGACCAAGAACAGCGTGCGTGGGTCAACGACACCGCGTGGGCTAGACGCGCTCGCGGTCCTTCAGGGCCGTGGCGCCGGGCGGCAGGCGCTCGGAGGGGCTGGTGGGGAGCACCACGCGGCGGTCCTCGATGAGGCCGTGGGCCTCCAGCACGCGCTCCAGGTAGGCCACGCGCTCGCGCAGCAGGGCGTTCTCCGGGTGGGAGCCCAGCTGGGCCTCGCGCAGGCGGATGAAGGCCTCCAGCACGGGCTTGAGCGAGAAACGCAGCGTCAACCCCAACAGGGGGATGCCGCACGTCATCGCCACCACGAGCACCATGACGACGCCTTCGACTGGATCCATGACTGAGACCTCGGAACGGACAGGGGGTGACTGACTCTACGCCGGAAGGGTTCCGGCGATTGCATCCCCCCGCCCGTGAGGCGGGTGCTTCAGCTCGCCTGGCCCGTGTAGATGGCGTCGGCGATGCGGTAGGCGCTGCCCTCCAGGCGCTGGAAGGCCTCCTTGAGGGCGACCGGGTCGGAGGTGTTGAGCAGGCCCTTGAGCCGCTCCAGGTCCGACTTGATCTCCTCGCGGTCCTTCTCCGACAGGAGGCTGGCGTACTCCTCCAGGCTCTTCTCGGTGGTGTAGATGAGGCCGTCCGCGTTGTTGCGCAGCTCCGCCAGCTCCTTCTTCTTCTTGTCGTCGGCGGCGTGCGACTGGGCGTCGTTGATCATCGCCTGGATTTCGGCCTCCGACAGGCCGGAGTTGCTCACCACGCGCACCTGCTGGACCTTGCCGGTGCCCAGGTCCTTGGCGCTGACGTGCACGATGCCGTTGGCGTCGATGTCGAACGACACCTCAATCTGCGGCACGCCACGCGGCGCCGGCGGGATGCCCACCAGCTCGAAGCGGGCCAGCGTCTTGTTGTCCGCCGCCATCTCGCGCTCGCCCTGGAGCACGTGCACGCTCACCAGCGGCTGGTTGTCCACCGCGGTGGAGAACACCTGGCTCTTCTTGCAGGGGATGGTGGTGTTCTTGTCGATGATCTTCGTGAAGACGCCGCCGGCCGTCTCGACGCCCAGGGACAGCGGCGTCACGTCCAGCAGGAGGACGTCCTTCACCTCGCCCTTGAGCACGCCGCCCTGGATGGCCGCGCCCACGGCGACGACCTCATCCGGGTTGATGCCCTTGTGCGGCTCCTTGCCGAAGAACTCGCGCACCTTCTGCTGCACGCGGGGCATGCGCGTCATGCCGCCCACCAGGAGCACCTGGTTGACGTGCTGCGCGGTCAGGCCCGCGTCCTTGAGGGCGATCTTGCAGGGCTCGATGGTGCGGTCGATGAGGTCCGCCACCAGCGCCTCGAAGGTGGAGCGGTCCACCGTCTCCGTCAGGTGCTTGGGGCCGGAGGCATCCGCGGTGATGAACGGCAGGTTCACCTCCGTCTCGGGCGCGCTGGACAGCTCGTGCTTGGCGCGCTCGGCGGCCTCCTTCAGGCGCTGCAGCGCCATGCGGTCGCGGCGCAGGTCCAGGCCGTTGTTCTGCTCGGCGAAGCGCTTGGCCAGGTAGTCGATGAGCCGCTGGTCGAAGTCCTCGCCGCCCAGGAACGTGTCGCCGTTGGTGCTCTTCACCTCGAAGACGCCGGCGGTCAGCTCCAGGATGGAGATATCGAACGTGCCGCCGCCCAAATCGTACACGGCCACGCGCTCGGTGCCGCCGTCCTTGACCTTGTCCAGGCCGTACGCGAGCGCCGCGGCGGTGGGCTCGTTGATGATGCGCAGGACGTTGAGGCCCGCGATGCGGCCGGCGTCCTTGGTGGCCTGACGCTGGCTGTCGTTGAAGTACGCGGGGACGGTGATGACCGCCTCGGTGACGGGCTCGCCGAGGTAGTCCTCCGCCGTCTGCTTCATCTTCATCAGGACGATGGCGGAGACCTCCGGCGGGCTGTGGCCCTTGCCGCGGATCTCCACCCAGGCGTCGCCGTTGGGGCTCGCGGCCACCTTGAAGGCGCTCACGCCGATGGCCTTCTTGGCCTCCGGCGAGTCGAACTTCCGACCGATGAGCCGCTTCACGGCGAACACGGTGTTCTCCGGGTTGGTGATGGCCTGCCGCTTGGCAATCTGGCCCACCAGCCGCTCACCGGAGTCCGTGAAGCCCACCATGGAGGGCGTGGTGCGGCTGCCCTCGCTGTTGGGGATGACCACCGGCTCGCCGCCTTCCATGACGGCGACGCAGGAGTTGGTGGTCCCCAGGTCGATTCCAATCACCTTGCCCATGATGCTTACTGACTCCCCCCGGAAGTGCTGTCCGTGTGCTGCTCGGGTGCTTCGGCCCGCGGCTCGGCTTCCGCCGGAGGTGAGTCCTCGGCGGGCGCGGGGGTGGATGAGGCGGCGGCGTCCACGACGGGCGCGGCGACGGCCTCGGGCGCGCGCGCGACGACGACCATGGCCGGGCGCACCAGGCGCTCGTTGAGGAAGAAGCCGCGCACCACCTCGTAGACCACGTGGCCCGCGGGCGTGTCGGCCGTCTCCACCTGCTGGATGGCCTCGTGCATGCGCGGGTCGAACGGCTGGCCCTTGGCGCTGAAGGACTTCACGCCGTGGCGGCCGAGCGCGTCCTCGAAGGACTTGCGCGTCATGGCCACGCCCTTCTGGAAGCTCTCGATGTCGGGCGACTTGGTCGCGGCCTCGAGCGCGCGGTCCAGGTTGTCCATCACCGGGAGCAGGTCCTTGAGCAGCTTCTCCGAGCCGAAGCGCTGGACCTCCTCCTTCTCCTTCTGCGCGCGCTTGCGGTAGTTCTCCAGGTCCGCGGCGGCGCGGACCATGCGGTCCTGCGCCTCCTTGGCGCGCTCGTGCGCCTCGCGCAGCCGCTCCATGGTCTCGCGACCCTTGGCCTGGCTGAACTCGACCTGCGCCTTGAGCGACTCCACCTCCTGACGCAGCTGCGCGACCTCTTCCGCGGTCGCGGAGGGCGCTGGGGAGTCCTGGGGAGGCACGGAATCCTCGGGGGCGACGGAGGCGGCCGCGTCCTCGGAAGCAGCGGCCTGGGGGGCCTCCACCTCGATGACGGTCACCTCTTCATCCTCCATGCGACGCTCGACGCTGCGGACCGCCGCGTCGATGACGTCCTGCCCGATTTCCGCCTGGATGCTGTCCTTTTCACTGGAGCCGGCCACGGCGCGCACTATCTCACGCGCCGCAAACCGTTCCAACTGGCGGCAATGACTGACGGAACCGGAACCGGAAGTCCGGACCTGTCTGATTCAAGGCCGGGCGGAACTTCACGCTCCGGCGGTGGGCTTCTTCGCGCGGCCGACGGTCTTCTTGGAAGTTGGAGCGGCCTTCTTGGCGGCCGGGCGCCCGCTGGCCTTCTTGCGGCCGATGGACTTGGTGCCGGGGGCGGCCTTCTTCGCGGCCTTGGGTTCGGGCTTGGGGCGCGGGGCCCGGGGGGCCTCGGCGTCGGCGGCCTCGGACTTCGTGGTGCCCGGCGCGCCCGCCTCGCCCTCCTCGGGACGGAAGGCGCGCTCCACGGCGCCCTCGACCTGGCGCACGGCGGTTTCAATCTTCTCCGCGGCGACCTTGGTGGTGCTGGCGGCCCAGGTGCGCAGCTGCACCAGGCCCTCCTTCACCTTGGCCTGCTTGTCCGGGTCCTTCACTTCCTTGAGGAGGCGCTGGGCCTCGCCGCGCAGGTCATCGGTGGTGCGCTTGAGCTCGTCGCCGGTGCGCTTGAGGAACTCCATCAGGTGCTTGTCCCACTTCTCGGCCATTGCGCAGGTCCTCTCGTCCGGGCGGCGGCGCCCCCCGTGGGTTTCGCGGCCCTCGAATATGTCACGGACATCCCCCGGCGCCATTGCAGTTCCCCGAGGGGACACGTCCCGCGAGCATCCCCCCACGGGATACGGCTAGAGTGTCTGATTCCATATAGGGGGAACGGCCGAGCCCCCACCGCTTCTCGGGGAGACCACCTTCATGTCCATCCAACGCGCGGTCGGGATGCTGCTCATCCTGACCTTCCTGGGCGCCTGCTCCGGCGGGGACGACCCGAACCCCGGCAGCGGCCCGAAGCTGCCCAACATCTCCGCGCTGACCGACACCACGGTGGGCGCGCCCTACGACACGCGGATCACCGCCACGGGGGGGACGGCGCCCCTGCGCTACACGCTGAAGTCGGAGGTGCCCCCGGGCTTCTCGTTCTACTCGACGGACGGGCGGCTGACGGGCCCGGCGAGCGCCGCGGGGGACTACTCCCTCCAGGTCGACGTGGTGGACGTGGAGAAGAGCGAGGACTCGCGGACGTACACCCTCAAGGTGTGGCCGGCGCCGGCGCTCGTGGGCGCGACGCTCACGGCGGCCGTGGCGGGCAATGGCTACACGTACACCTTCGGTGGCGTGGGCGGGCGGCCCCCGGTGACGTTCTCCGTGGTGGAGGGCGCGCTGCCGGAGGGCCTGTCGCTGTCGCAGGACGGCGAGGTGACCGGCGTCGCGACGCTCGCGGGCACGACCAGCTTCACGGTGAAGGTGGAGGACGCCAGCGGCATCGCCGCGCAGGCGCGCTACTCGCTGGAGGTGAAGCCGGGCACGGGCACGCCGGACGGAGGCGGGACGGATGGCGGCCCCTCGACGAGCTTCCCCCTGTCGGTGGGCAACTGGAACATCGAGTGGTTCGGCCACACGGGACAGGGGCCGTCGGATGAGGCGCTCCAGCTGGCCAACGTGAAGACGGTGATTGCCGGCGCGGTCGTGGACGTCTGGGGCCTGGCGGAGGTGGTCGACGCGGCGCACTTCGAGGCGCTCAAGGCCCAGCTGCCCGAGTACGACGGCTTCCTGGCCAGCGACCCGCTCGTGCCGTCCGGCTCCTTCTATTACGACGCGGACGAGCAGAAGCTGGGCATCCTCTACAAGAAGGGCCTGGTGCAGGTGCGCGAGGCGCGCATCGTGCTGGGTTCGAGCGACTACTACTTCGCGGGCCGGCCGCCGCTGCGGGTGGACCTGCGCGTCACCCGGTCCGGCACGAACGTGGACCTGTCCGTGCTGATGCTGCACATGAAGGCCACGAGCAACGGCACCGAGTCGGCGGACTACGAGCGGCGGCTCGAGGCGGGGCAGCTGCTCAAGGGCTACCTGGACAGCAGCATGCCCACGCAGCGGGTGATGGTGGTGGGCGACTGGAACGACGACGTGGACGTCTCCACCGTCAACAACCGCGACACGCCCTATCGGAACTTCGTGGACGACGCCGACAACTACCGCTTCGTCACCCAGGAGATGTCCGTGTCCGGCATCGGCTCCACGGTGAGCCGCAACACGTTCATCGACCACCAGCTGGTCAGCAACGAGATGCTGGAGTCCTACGTCCCGGGGTCCGCCGCGGTGCTGCGCCCGAGCATCACCCGCTATGGCACCACCACGTCCGACCACTACCCCATCATCAGCCGCTACAACTTCGGGCAGGTGACGGCGCGCACGCTGAAGGTCACCGCGCCCAACGGGGGCGAGGTGCTCGCCGCGGGCAGCACGTTCGACGTCACCTGGACGGCCTCCGGCGTGCAGAACGTGCGGCTGCAGTACTCGCTCGACAACGGCGTGGTGTGGAGCGACATCGCCACCTCCGTGCCCGCGGCCTCGGGCAGCTTCACGTGGACGGTGCCCTCGGAGGGCTCCTCCACCGCGCGGGTGCGCATCAACGACGCGGCGGACTCCACCCTGGCGGACATCAGCGATGCCCCCTTCACCCTCAACCGGCCCGTGCCCACCCTTTTCATCAACGAGTACCTGCCCCAGCCGCTGCCGGTGAGCGAGGGCGGCCCGCCGGACTACGACAAGATGTTCGTGGAGGTGCGCAACACCGGCACTGCCGCGGTGAACCTGGGCGGCTACTCGCTGCATGACGACGAGTCCCGGCGCGGCGACAAGCCCGCGCGCCACGTCTTCCCCGCGGGGACGATGCTGCAGCCGGGCGCCGTCTACACCGTGTATGGCGACGCCTCGGCCGTGCCCATGGGCGTGCCCAACACCGCGGGCGCCAACGGTGGCGACGGACTTCGCTTCAACCGCTCGAACGACTCCGCCTACCTGGTCCGTCCGGACGGCTCCGAGCAGGACCATGCCTCCTACGGCAGCACCACGCTGGGCGTCTCCTTCAACCGAAACCCGGACGGCACGGGCGCGGGCGAATGGGTGCTCCACGACACGCTGTCCTCCTCGCTCGCCTCCCCGGGGCGCCGCGTGGACGGCTCGGCCTTCTGAGCCACGCTGAAGGCCACACGGGCGACGGGCTCTCGCAAGCCCGGACGCCCAGCATCGACGGCGGGAGCCTTCGACCTCGTCCGCGCCACCTCGGCGCGGGGTGGGTCGGAGCGCTCCCGCTTCAACATCGACCCAGGCGGGTCTTCCCATCCCACGATGGAAGTCTTTGAAAGGAATCAGGGCAAACCCCTGAATCAACTGGCCTTTCCTCAAACGCAACTCAAGGTCAGGTGTGAGGGATAATCTCCTCAAAGCCAGTCGAGCCGGAGAAGACCGATGTCCCTCCCTCCCTTGTCAACGCGTCGTCCTCCCACGCCTGTCACCTCGCGAGAGGAGGCCCCGCGTGAGCAGCCCCGGACGGAGCCCACCGCGCCAGCGATTGCGCCTCGGGCGCAGCCTCCCGCGGAGTTCCGCGGCGTCTCCAGCTTCGACCCCGCTCCGGCGGGGGAGCGTCGACAGGTCGCGCAGGCGGTGACGGGCGCCGCGCCGGGCGCTCCCGCCGAGGCGCCGCGCGCGAGCTGGGCCCAGCGGGTGGGCAGCTGGGCGGCGGACACGGCGCGGGGCTACGCCACGGGCGCCGCGAACCTCGTGCTGGACTCGGCCAGCCTGGTGAACGCCGGCGTCAACCGGGGCCTGGGGGCCGCCGGCATCGACTTCCGCTTCCGCACCGACCTGGCCATCCAGCCCCGCTCGCAGGCGGAGGCCGCCGCGCAGAACGCCGTGAGCCTCTCCTCGATGCTGCTGGGAGGCGTCGGGGCGGCCCGCGCCGCGGCGGGTGCCATCGCCCCCCGCGTGGGTGGAGCGGCGGCGGCCGCGGGTGTGGAGGGTGTGGCCGCGCCCGCCGCGGCGAGGGTGCTGCTGGAGGAGGCCAAGCAGGGCAAGCACATCGTCGGGCACCAGAACTACATCCCGGGCCGCAGCCCCTTCACGCACCCCAACCCGCAGGGCCTGCTGGACCGCTTCTCCGGCCAGGGCCAGCCGGTGGGTAACGTCGCGCGCGGTCAGCCGGGTTTCCGGGAGCGGGTGGACTTCGGCGAGGTCATCGGTCAGGTCAACGGCCAGCCGACGACGCGCGGAATCATCCACTACTCGAGTCAGGGCGCGCATATCGTCCCCGCCAATCCATGAGCACCCCCAACCGAAGCAGCCTGGTCCACCTGTCGCTGCAGCGGGCGCTGCTGGGAGCCATTCCCTCCCGGCTGCGCGCCGTCACCGTCCGCTTCGAGGACAAGAAGCTGCACTTCGAGGCGTTCTACGAGGGCGCGATTCGCGACGAGGACCGCGAGACGATGTCCGAGGTGGAGACCCAGCTCATCGCCGACTTTCCCGACGACCACGAGATCTCCCACGAGTTGATCCGCCTGGACCCCCCGGCCCTGATTCCCAAGGACCGGGCGTGGGTGTTCTACCGCCAGGAGCCGTAGCCCTCGGGCGCGGGAGCGGTCAGGGCGTCACGCCAGCATGCGTCGACGGCACGCCATGCCCCCCGGCATGGCCCCGCCCCTTCCTCGAGGAGACGCCCATGCCGCAGACGCTCACGCTGTACCGCCCGGTGGGGCTCAAGGAGGCGCAGCTCGTCCGGGCGCTCGACCTCCGGGGCTTCCCTCCCCGGCTGCCGGACCAGCCCTTCTTCTACCCCGTCATGAACGTGGACTACGCCCGGCAGATTGCCCGCGACTGGAACGCGCCGGACGCGGGCAGCGGCCACGCGGGCTTCGTCACCGCCTTCGACGTGGACGCGCCCTTCCTGGCCCGCTACCCCGTCCGCACGGTGGGCGCCAGGCTCCACCAGGAGCTGTGGGTCCCCGCCGAGGAGCTGGAGACGTTCAACGCCCACCTCGTGGGCCCCATCCGCTTCCTCGAGGGCTGGTTCGGCCCGGACTACCAGGGCCCCGCCATCCCCTGGGTGCCCGCCGAGCACCAGCACGCCGTCCCCCGCCCGGCGCGCTGAGCCGAAGGGCCCGGAGCCGTCCAGCCTGAAGTGCCGCCGGGAGGGATGGCCCCCTCCCGGCAACTATTTCCGACCCGCCACGCAAGGAAATCGACCCCTCTTCGTTGAGGTGGACGACCCATTTCGAGGGCACGCTCCGTATCCTTTTTCGAGGATGACGGCTGGCCGGGCATTGGGCTCGGACTCGGCTCGCGTGGGTCGGAGACACCGTGCTGCCAGGCAATGACCGCTCCGTCCTGGAGTCCTTCCGTCGTGGGGACACCACCGTCCTCACCCAGGTGTACCGCGCCTATTCGCCGGAGGTGCTGCGCTACCTCTCACGACGGTTCGCGGTGGGCGCGGAGGGAGGAGCCAGCCGCACCATCTCCCTGTCCGCGCTGGACCTGGACGCGGCCCACCAGGAGACGTTCGTGCGCGCGTTCCGCCCCAACATGCGACAGGCCTACGACGGGGTCCGCCCCTACCTGGGCTTCCTGCTGACGGTGGCGCGCTCCACGGCCATCGACCTGATGCGCGCATCGGGGCGGGTGTCCCGGGAAGCGGTGTCCCTGGACGAGGCGCCGGAGCTCGGTCAGCTCCCCAACGAGGGACGCAGCCCGGAGGAGGAGGCGCTGGGCACCGAGGTGCGCGAGCTGGTGCGCCGCTTCCTGGAGTCCCAGCCCGAGGAGGCCCGCGCGCTCGCCCAGCTTCGCTTCGTGGACGGGCTGTCCCAGGAGAGCGCCGCCGAGCAGCTCCAGCTCACCCGCGGAGAGGTCCGGGTGCGCGAGCGGCGGCTGCGCACGCAGTTCACCGAGTACCTGAAGACCTCCGGCTGGTTGGAGACGGCGGCGGAGCCCGGGCGCATGGAGCTGGGTGTGCTCCTGGCGACCCTCGCCCTGTGCGCCATAGGGAGCATCCCATCATGAGGTGGTACGAGCGACACATCGACGCGGGACTGACGCGACAGGCCCAGGGTGAGCTGCCCTCGCCCCAGGCCGCCCGCCTGCTGCGCCATGCGCATCTGTGTCACCGATGTGGCCCGCTCTATGAACGCTGGGCCTGGGCGCAGCGCGCCCTGGAAGGCTCGCTGGAGGCGCCCTCCTCCGTGGAGCGGCACGCGCTGACGGAAGGCGGCCTGGAGGCCGCGCTCGCGGCGGCCGCGCCCCTGGAGGCGCCCGCGCGCTGGCCCTCGCTGACGGCCCTGGGCGGCGCGCTGGCGGCGGTGGTGCTCGCGGTGGTGCTCACGTCGCTGCCCCGGGACGAGTTCCGCTCGCGGGGCCTGGGCACGCCCCCACCCGGCGTCGCGCTGCGCATCTTCTGCGCCACGCCCGGCCAGCCGCTCAAGGAGCTCCACGCGAGCGAGGCCTGCCCCGCCGGCGCCATGCTCGCCTTCGCCGCTGGAGGACAGGCGCCCTACACCCACGTGGCCCTCCAGGTCCGCGGCACCCAGCGCGCGGAGCTGATGGCCGGGCCCTTCGTGCTGACGGGCACCCCGGGTCAGGAGGCACCGCTGGAGCTGACGGTGCCCCTGCCGGAGACGGTGGGCGAGGCGGAGGTGACCGCCGCGTTCGCCGGCAGCCCGTCCGCGGCCCTGGCGGCCTTGCGAGGGGAGGAGCAGGGGGGGGCAGTGGTGCTCAAGCAGACACTGAGGGTAGAGGAAGGTCCATGAACAAGCTGGGAGTGCTCCTCGGGGTCGCCGCGCTCTTCGCAGCCCGCGACGCCTCGGCGGATGCCCTGGTCCGACGTGCCCTCGTGATTGCCCACAACGGGAGCGACGACCCGTCGCTGCCCGCGCTGCGCTTCGCCGACGATGACGGCGTGCTGTGGGCGGAGACGCTGCAACGGCTGGGCGTGGAGACGACGCTGCTGGTGGACCCCGACGCGGCGACGCGCGCGGGGGGACGGCCCGTGCTCGCGGGCGCGCGGCCGCCCACGCCGGAAGAAGTGAAGCGCGAGGTGGCCCGGCTGCGCGCCGCCAGCCTGGCCGATGACGAGGCGGGCCGCGCCACGGACGTGCTCGTGGTGTACGTGGGCCACGGCAACACGGACGAGGCGGGCCGCGCCTACTTCACGCTGGCCGGGGGCCGGCTGGACAAGTCGAGCCTCTACGCGGACGTGGTGGACCCGCTCGCCGCCGACTACGTGCACCTCATCGTGGACGCGTGCCGCGCCTCGGGTGTCGTCGGCAGCCGCGGCGGCCAGACGGAGGCGGCGGTGCTGGCGGAGCTGCGCGGCATGCTCGCGCGCGAGCAGCTGGCCACGCGCCCCATGGTGGGCGCCGTGTTCGCGGAGAGCGACGACGGCGAGACGCACGAGTGGTCGCGCATCCGCGCCGGCGTCTTCAGCCACGTGGCGCGCTCGGGCCTCTTGGGCGCCGCCGACATCAACGGCGACGGGCAGGTGGAGTACAGCGAGCTGGGCGCCTTCGTGTCCGCGTCACTGCAGGGCGTCAAGGGCCTGCCCGCGCGGCTGAGCATCCACGCCTTCGCGCCCACCGGCGAGCCGCGCCGTCCGCTCGTCGGCGCCGCGCCCGCGGGCCCCAGCCTGGTGCTGAGCTCGAACTTCGGCCAGTCGCGCGTGTCCGTGGAGGACGCGGAGGGCCGGCGGCTCGCGGACGTGCGGCGCGCGGAGGACCAGTACGTGATGCTGCGGCTGCCCGAGCGCGACGTGTACTGGCTGCGCACCCCCACCAGCGAGGCGCGCATCACCCTGGCGGAGCTGAGCCAGGGGGTGCTGGACTTGAAGCCGCGCGAGCTCCAGGAGCGTGGCCCCGCCGAGGAGGCCCTGCGCCGGGGCCTGTTCGCGGTGCCGCTCGACAAGAACTTCTATGACCAGTACGTGGCCGCCGCGGGCCTGGTGCCGGTGGACTTCTCCCGCGCCTTCCCGCCGGCCGAGGGCGGCGGCTTCGTGCCCCGCTCGCTCGTGTTGACGGCCCCCCACCCGTTCTTCTCCGGCCTGGAGGTGGGGCTGGTGGGCCAGCAGGCGCCGCTGGGGCTCGACGCGTACGCCACCGGCCCCAGCCTGTCGTGGCGCAGCCAGGGCGACTCGAACTTCTATTACGGCGGGCGCGCCAGCTACACGGTGATGCCCAAGCGGTTCGAGAACGTGCGCACGCACCGCGCCACGGTGCTGGCGCTGGTGGGTACCCGGGACGTGCGGCGCACCCCGCTGTTCGTGGAGGCCGGAGCGGGCTGGGGCATGCTCGGGGTGTCGTCGCCGAACAAGCGCATGGGAGACCTCACCGTCTCCACGGGCCACCTCGCGGCGGGGGCGTCGGGACGGCTCCTGGGCATGCACCTGCGGTTGGCCGCCACGGCCTCCGCGGACCGCGTCACGCTGGATGGCGACGACGCGTGGGACACGATGTTCGGTCTCGAGCTCGCGTTCCGACGCTGAAGCGCCGAGCGGCCTCAGGGGGCCTCATGATGCGACGTCTGGGAGTGACGCTGCTGGGCCTGCTGCTCGCCGGCTGCGACGGAATCAACCTGTCGCAGCTCACCTGGCGCTACCCGCCGCTGACCCGCTTCGAGGTCGAGCCTCCCGGAGGCCGGTGCCCGTTCGGTGGGGACCGGGTGCTCACCGGCATCGACCAGAACGAGGACGGGCTGCTGACCGGCACCGAGGTCATGTCGGAGCACTACGACTGCGACGGCCAGCCGCTGGACTGGGTGACGCAGGCGCGCCCCGTGGAGCCCACCGATTCGTGCCCCCTGGGCGGCGTGAGCACGCGCTCCGGACTGGACCAGAACCGCGACGGCGAGCTGAGCGACGCGGAGGTCACCCACGAGCGGCTCGACTGCACGGGCGTGTATCCGGTGAACGTCCAGGTGCGGGGCGTCGCGGAGGGATATCCCGCGTGCGAAGGAGAAGGCACGCTGGTGGAAGCGGGGCCCGACCTGGATGGCGACGGCCAGCTCGGGGCCATCGAGCGGAGGACCCTGGCGGTGCACTGTGGCGAAGCCCCCTCGCGAATCCTGGCGCGGCTGGAGAGCGAGCCCGTCGGGGCGCGCTGCGCGATGGGCGGCCACCGGGTGGACTCCGGAGCGGACCAGAACGCCGACGGCGTCCTCCAGGAGCAGGAGGTCACCCAGCGCAGGCGGGTGTGCCAGGGAGCGCCCATCCTCGACGGAGACCTCTTCGCGACCACCGCGGAGGACTTCGCGCTGCTCAAGACGCTCGTCCGCATCGAGGGCTCGCTCGTGCTCTTCCGCACGCCGCTGGAGCAGCTCGTGCTGCCGCGATTGGCGGAGATCTCCGGCGGGTTGATCGTGTCGGAGAACGCCGCGCTGACGCGCCTGGAGCTGGACGCGCTGCGCTTCGTGGGCAACGAGGTGCAGATCTTCGTCAACCTGGAGCTCACGGTGCTGCGCTTCGGCGCGGCGACGCAGCCCCAGCCGGTGTGGCTGGAGAACAACCTCTCGGTCTGGAACAACCCCCGGCTGGAGAGCCTGGACGGGCTGCGCAGCGTGCGCGTCCGTCAGGACCTCTTCCTCGCCTACAACGACTCGGCGCAGAGCCTGGTGTCGTGGGACCTCACGGACCTGGGGGGGACGCTCTCCGTCGCCGACCACAAGAGCCTCAGCCGGCTGCCGTTCCAGAACCTCCGGACGGTGGGCGGCTCGCTCGCCATCCACAACAACCCGGTGTTGACCACGATGAGCTTCCCCGACCTGCTGGAGGTGGGGCAGTCCATCGACATCGGCAACAACGCCTCGCTCAGCCGCCTGTCGGGGCTGTCGTCCCTGCGCGCGGTCCATGACGTCTTCATGGTGAGCAACAACGAGTCCCTGCACTCCATCGACGCGATGCCGGGGCTCAACCACGTGGGCTCGCTGATGCTGATGAACAGCCCTCGGCTGGAGGCGTTCGACTTCACGAACCTCCAGTCCATCCGCGGCCAGCTCGTGGTGGCCTACTGTCCGAAGCTGGCGAGCCTGGGCGCCTTCCCGCGCCTGGAGTCGGTCGCCGGCCTGGAGCTCCTGGACAACGCCTTGCTGTGGGATGTCTCGGGCCTGGACCGCGTCCGGAGCCTGCGCTCGCTCGTGGTGCGGGACAACGCCTCCCTGCAAGGCCTGGCGGGCCTGCGAAAGCTCCTGTCCGTGTCGGACCTGACCATCCAGGACAACCCCCGGCTGCTGACGTTGGACCTGGACGGGCTGACGGAGGTCGGCGCCACGCTGACCATCCAGCGCAACCCGTCGCTGCCCTCCTGTCTGGCGAACCAGCTGGCGGACCGCGCCCTCCGGGGCGGGACGCGCACGGTCCAGGACAACGACGAGCAGACGTCCTGCTCCTCGCCCCTGCTCCTCCCCGGAGAGCCGGTCGCGGCCCGCGGGGCCGCCGCTGGAGAAGACGCACCATGAGATGGACCTGGCTGGCCCTGCTGCCGCTCGCGGCGGGGTGTGACTCCCTGCGCATCCGCGACCTGATGGACCACCCGACAGCGCTCAGCCGGGAGGTGGTGGAGCTGCCCGGCGAGAGGTGTGAGCTGGGAGGCCGCGACGTGCTGGTGGGCACGGACGACAACCGCAACGGCGTGCTCGACGACGAGGAGGTCACGGGCTCGACGCTCGTCTGCGCCATCGCCGAGACGCAGATGCGGGTGGACCAGCAGCCGGTGCCTCCGGGCGAGCGGTGTCCGGGCGGGGGGTGGGTCACCCGCGCCGGCCACGACTTCAATCAGGACGGCGTGCTGGACACGCCCGAGGTCGCCCGCGAGGTGTATTCGTGCCGCGACATCGCCGAGGCCCAGCTGCTCACACGCACGCGAGCGGCCACGCCCTCCTCCCGCGTCTGCCTGGAGCCCACCACGCTCACCGTCGTCGAGGCGGGCCACGACGAGGACGGCGACGAGGTGCTCGGCGACGACGAGGTACGCACCCGCCTGGAGGTCTGCGTGGAGACCTCCCGCCTGCTCGTCACGCGCGCCTGGGAGCCGACGTGCGCGGCCGGGGGCACCCGCGTCAGCGCGGGCATGGACCTGGACGCGGACGGGGTGCTCGACGACGAGGAGGTGCTCGCCTCGAATCCCATCTGCGAGGACCTGAACACGTTCGACGGCACCTTCGTCATCCGGGGGCCGGTGGACGTGGCCGTGCTGAAGGGCATCTCCCGCATCCGGGGCAACCTGGAGGTGAGGACGGGCAACACGCCGGTCGCCGAACTCCGGCTCACCGCGCTGGAGGTCGTCGACGGCACGCTGTACGTGCAGGACAACGCGTCCCTCACGCGGCTGGAGCTGCCCGGGCTGCGCTTCATCGGCCAGGGGCTGAGCGTGCTGAACAACGCCGCGCTGGAGACGGTGACGGTGGGCGGCGCGACGGGACAGTCCACCTGGGCGGGAACCCATCTGGAGGTGGCGCACAACCCCCAGCTCCAGAGCCTGGACGGGCTCCAGTCGGTGGTGCCGCGGGGCGGCGTGCTCATCGAGGACAACGCGCGGCTCGCCCACACGTCCCAGGGCCTGGGACTGCGCGCCATCCAGACGCTGACGGGCTCGCTGCGCATCAAGGACAACCCCGCGCTGGAGCTCCTGCCGCTGCCCAACCTGACGAGCGTGGCGCAGAGCGTGCTCATCGAGAACAACGCCCGCCTCACCACCCTGGAGGGCACGCGGCTGGAGCACATCGGCAAGAACCTGGAGGTGACGAACAACCCCGCGCTGCGCACGCTGACGGGGCTGGGGGCGCTGCACACCATCGGGGTGACGCTGGAGGTCCGGCTCAACGCGGCGCTCGTCGACAGCAACGGGCTGGGCTCGCTCGCGCAGGTGGAGAGCATCTTCTTCTCGCGCAACGACGCGCTGGCGTGGTGGGGGAACATGCCCCGGCTGCAGGGCCTGCGAGGCACCCTCTCGCTGGAGGCGCACGCGCTCCTGGTGGACGTGCGCGGCATGGAGTCGCTGCGGATGCTGTCGTGGCTGAGCCTCTACAACAACCCGTCGCTGACGACGCTGACGGGGCTCGCGGGCGTGGAGCGGCTGACGGGGCTGGCCTCGGAGCAGAACGGCGCGCTGACCAGCCTCGCGGACCTCAAGGGTCTGCGCACCCTGGAGTCGCTGATGCTGCTGGACAACCCCCTCCTGACGGAGCTGGGGCTGCCCGCGGTGCAGCAGGTGTCGCGGTACTTCTCCATCCAGCGCAATCCCCAGCTCCCCACGTGCCGGGTGAGGGCCTTCGGCGAGCGCGTCTACACCGGTCCGGGGAACGTCTACCTGGTGGCGGGCAACAACGACGCGGCCACCTGTCCCTGAAGGCGAGGGCTCCTTCGTGGTGCGCGACAACCCCGACGGTCCCAATGCCACGTCGCCGCGAGAGCGGACGCCGTCTTCACCGGCGCCGAGGACGAGCGCTCCATCCATGGCCACGACACGACGGCGGTGTGCACGGCCCCTTGAATCCCCCGCGCTGACGCCCGCCCCCCGAGCGCGCCACGGGTCGCCCGTCCCGTCGCCTGGGGCATGAAGCCGCGCCGATGCGCTCCTTCCCGGAGGAGCGTGCGCATGGCCAAGCCCGTCATCCTCGCGGTGGACGACGACACGGAGGTGCTTCGCGCGGTGGAGCGCGACTTGCGGCGCCAGTACGGCCGCGAGTACCGGGTGCTCAGCGCGGACCGGGGAGAGGCCGCGCTGGAGACGGTGCGCCAGCTGCGGCTGCGGGGTGACCCGGTGGCGCTCTTCCTCGTGGACCAGCGCATGCCGGGCATGTCCGGCGTGGAGTTCCTGGAGCAGGCGAAGACGCTCTACGACGAGGCCCGGCGCGTGCTGCTCACCGCGTACGCGGACACGCAGGCGGCCATCCACGCCATCAACGAGGTGCGGCTGGACCACTACCTGCTCAAGCCGTGGGAGCCGCCCGAGGAGCGCCTGTATCCGGTGCTGACGGACCTGCTGGAGGAGTGGTGGGCGCACCACCCTCCGACGTTCGAGGGCCTCCGCGTGCTGGGCAACCGCTGGGCCCCTCGCTCACATGCGCTGCGCGACTTCCTGGGCAGCAACCAGGTGCCCTACCAGTGGCTCGACGTGGAGGCCAGCGACGAGGGGCGCCTGCTGCTTGCGCAGGCCGGAGGCGCCGCGGTGGAGAAGCTGCCGCTGGTGCTCTTCCCGGACGGCACGCGGCTGATGGGCCCGTCCACGCTGGAGGTCGCGGAGCGCATCGGCCTGAAGGTGCGCGCGACCAAGCCCTTCTACGATTTGGTCATCATCGGCGGAGGCCCCGCGGGGCTGGCGGCCGCGGTGTATGGCGCGTCCGAGGGGCTGGGCACGGTGATGGTGGAGCGCAGCGCGCCGGGAGGACAGGCGGGCACCAGCTCGCGCATCGAGAACTACCTGGGCTTCCCCGCGGGGCTGAGCGGCTCGGACCTGGCGCGGCGCGCGGTGGCGCAGGCGGCGCGGTTCGGGGTGGAGATACTGACGCCGCAGGAGGTGAGCCACCTGCGCGTGGAGGACCCGTACCGCATCGTCACGCTCGCGGACGGCACGGAGCTCAGCTGCCACGCGCTGCTGCTCGCCATGGGCGTGCAGTGGAAGAAGCTCTCCACGCCCGGCATGGAGGCGCTCACCGGGGCGGGCGTCTACTACGGCTCGTCGCGCACGGAGGCGCTGTCGTGCAAGGACGAGGAGGTCTACATCATCGGCGGCGCCAACTCCGCCGGACAGGCCGCGCTCTACTTCGCGCAGTTCGCCCGTCGGGTGACGCTGGTGGTGCGCGGGGACTCGCTGGAGAAGGGCATGTCCCATTATCTGGTCGAGCAGGTGCGCTCGCTCGCCAACGTCACGGTGCTGCTCGACACGGAGGTGACGCGCGTGGAGGGCGGCGCGCATCTGGAGTCCGTCACGTTGGCCACGCGCGGACAGCCCGAGCGCACCGTGCCCGCGAGCACGCTGTTCGTGATGATTGGCGCGGTGCCGCGGACGGAGTGGCTGGACGGGCTGGTGGCGCGCGACGAGCGCGGCTACATCCTCACCGGCCCGGACCTGATGCCGGCCGGACAGCGGCCCAAGGGGTGGAAGCCGGAGCGGGCGCCCTTCCTGCTGGAGACGAGCGTGCCGGGCATCTTCGCCGCGGGCGACGTGCGCCACGCCTCCATCAAGCGCGTGGCCTCCGGCGTGGGCGAGGGCTCCATCGCCATCTCCTTCATCCACCAGTACCTGAGCGAGGTGTGACGTGTCCGTGGACCCGAAGCAGCCCCAGGAGCGACTGCGGTGCCTGGAGCACACCGTGCTGCGCCAGGAGAAGCTGGCCGCGCTGGGGCGTCACGCGGCGGGGCTCGCGCACGAGATGAACAACCCGGCCTCCGCGGGCCGACGCGCCACCGAGCAGCTCACCCAGGCCATGGACGCGCAGGAGGACCTGTCCGTTGCGTTGGACCAGTGGCGACTGACACAGGCCCAGCGACAGCTGCTGCTGCGCACCTGTCGCCAGAGCCAGGGCCGGGGCGCGACCCGCGACATGGACCCGCTCACGCGCGGAGACGCCGAGGATGCGCTGGCCACGTGGATGGACGCGAAGGGCGTGGTGAACGCGTGGGACCTGTCCCCCACGTTGCTGGACGCGGGCATCGGCGAGGCGCAACTGGAGCCGCTCACCCAGGCCCTGCCCGCCCAGGCGCTGCCGGACGCGCTCGCGTGGCTGGAGGCCCTGGTGCGCACGCGCGCGCTGCTGGCGGAGGTGCGGCAGAGCACCACGCGGCTGTCGGAGCTGGCGGGCGCGGTGAAGTCCTATACCCACGCGGGCAAGGAGCAGCCCGAGCCCGTGGACGTGCACGAGGGGCTGGAGAACACGCTGCTCCTGCTCAACTACAAGCTGAAGCACGGCGTCGAGGTGAAGCGCGAGTACGACCGGAGCCTCCCGCGCGTGCAGGCGCTGCCCGGGATGCTGAACCACGTGTGGACCAACCTGGTCGACAACGCCATCGACGCCATGGGCGGCAAGGGCCACCTCACGGTGCGCACCGCGAAGGACGAAGACTCCCTCCTCGTGGAGGTGGTGGACGATGGGCCCGGCATTCCGCCCGAGCTGCTGCCGCGCATCTGGGAGCCCTTCTTCACCACCAAGCCCATGGGCCAGGGCACCGGCCTGGGCCTGGACATCATCCGCCGCGTCATCGTGGACCGGCATCACGGCGACGTTCGCGTGGAGTCGAGGCCGGGCCGCACCGCCTTCCAGATACGCCTGCCCCTGAAGTGAGGCTCACGCGCCGCGCAGCTCCTCGGGCTCCGGACGCTGACGCGGCGAGGGCACGCGCGGACGCGCGGGCTCGGGGATGAAGGCACCATCGAGCTCGAAGGGCAGACGGACCTGGAAGCACGTCTCGCCGGGGCGCGAGGTGACGATGACCTCGCCCTGGTGGAGCAGCGACACCACGCGGTGGGTGATGCTCAGCCCCAGGCCCGTGCCCTCGCCCACGCCCTTCGTGGTGAAGAACGGGTCGAAGATGCGCGGCAGCACCTCGGGCGGAATGCCGGGCCCGTCGTCCACCACCTCGACCACGACGTGGTCCGTGTCCCGGTGCGTGCGCAGCCGCAGCGTGCCGCCGCCGTGCTCCTTGATGGCGTCGGTCGCGTTCTCGATGAGGCTGGTCCACACCTGGTTGAGCTCCGTGCCGTACGCGGTGATGGGCGGCAGGCTCCGGTCGTACTCGCGCACCACATGGACGCCGCGCAGCCGGTGGCCCAGCACCGCCAGCGTGCTCTCCAGTCCGTCATGGACGTCCACGCGCTGCAGCGGGGCCTCGTCCAGGTACGTGTACGCGCGGGCCGCGTTCACCAGCGAGGCGATGCGACCTCCGGCCTGCCCCACCTCGTCGAGCAGCACGGAGATGCCTCGCGTGGCGGCCACCCAGCGCAGCGTGCCCTTCAGCACCTCGCCCGACAGCGACGCCAGCTCGTGCTCCAGCTTCTCGAGCGACAGCCCCGACTCCACCAGGTCCGGCGCCATCACCCAGGCCTCCTCCACGCCGCGCGCATCCAACCAGCGCGCGAGCGCGTCCTCCGCGTCGCCCTTGTCCAGCGGGTTGAGCGTCTCGGGTGACACCGAGCCGCGGGCCTCCAGCGCGCGCACCTGGGGCTCGGACAGCGTGCGGCAGTCCAGGGACAGGGCCAGCGAGGGCAGTTCGCGCAGACGGTCGCCCAGCGCGCGCACACCGCGCATCACGGCGGACACGGGGTTGTTCAGCTCGTGGGCCAGCCCCGCCGCGAGCGTGCCCAGCGAGGCGAGCTTCTCCTGCTGGAGCGAGATGGACTGGAGCGCCTTCATGCGCTCGGCCATCTTGCTCAGGATGCGCTGATTGGCCGTGGGACAGTCCGCGAGCATCCGCCAGAAGGACGGGTGCGACAGCCGCAGGAGCCGACAGTGCGTGAGCGCGCGGCTGCTGGCGAGGAAGCACTGGCCGAGCAGCAGCGGCACCTCGCCGAAGAAGTCGCCCGCGCGGAACACGGAGATGAGCGTCTCCACGCCGCCCACGGTCTTGGTGATGCGAATCTCGCCCTCGAGGATGAGGTAGAAGGAGGCGGGCTCGCCCTCGTGGCCCAGCCACTCCTGGGGTTGGAGCTCCAGGTGGGTGGACTCGGCGCGCAGGCGCTCGGCCTCCTCCTCGTCCACTTCCGAGAAGAGGGTGCTGCTTCGCAGCTCCGCGAGGAAGCGCTCCGCCGCGTCTCCGTCCTCCGCGCTCGCCAGGGTGGGACGCGGCACCGGACCCGGGGCGTCGGGGCGTGGCGGGGGAGCGACATGCGGCTCCATGCGGAGGCTCCTTTTCGACGGGGTTCCCCCGAACAGTGCGCCCCGCCCTCCGTGCCCGCCGTCCTCCGCGCTCCGCTGTCCGCCTCCCGGAGGAGCCCTCGGGCGGCGGCTGCCTGCCCTGTCCGGATGTGGGTGGGCGATGCGCGCACCGGACGTTCGGACGATTCCGGGCCTCGGGTGCAGGTGGAGATGGACACCCTTCCGTCCACCCAGGCAGCATCCAGGCGACATGGGAAGCGAGGACATCGTCACAGCGCTGCGCCGGGTACCGCTGTTCTCCCGGCTGGGCGACGAGCAACTGCACTGGGTGGCCAGCCATGGGCGGCAGCTCCACTTCCCAGCGGGGGCCCGCGTCGCCGCGCAGGGCGACCCGGCGGACGGGCTCTCCATCATCCTCGAGGGCCGCACGGTGTGGGCCCGCCGCGTGGGCGAGCAGGACACGCCCACCGGCGCGCTGGAGGCAGGCGACATCTTCGGGGAGCTCATCCTCTTCCTGAACTCGCCCTACCCCACCACCGGGCACGCGCACACGGACGTGCGCCTGCTGAGGTTGGAGCCCGCCGCCTTCTGGGAGCTCTTGCGACTGGCGCCGTCCTTGAGCCGGGGGCTGATGGAGGTCGCGGCCCAGCGCACCCAGCCGCAGGAGGTGGTGTCCACGCAGCAGCCGCTGGCGTTGAAGCCGGGGCAGATGGTGGCGGGGCTCGCGCCGGAGCTGGGCAACCCCGCGGCGTCGGCGAACCGGAGCGCGTCGCGGCTGCGGGACACGCTGCGGCTGGTGTCCGCGCGGGCGATGGCGCTCGGGCAGCACGGGCTGTCCTCCGCGCAGCGCGGGGCGCTCTTGGCCCTGCCCCGCGAGGCCGCCGACCGCGCGCGGGCCACGCCGGCGCTGGAGCCGCTCGCGCGCACGCAGCGCGAGGAGGAGATCGGCTCGTGGCTGGAGCTTCGCGGGATGACGGACGCGTGGGACGTGGCGCCCGCGCTGGTGGCCTCCGGGCTGGATGTGGCCTGGCTGGACTCGGTGGCGCGCCGCGTGGGTGAGGCGCTGCTGCGCGACACGCTGTCCTGGTTGGTGGCCGCGGTGAGCGGTGACGTGCTGCTGGCGGAGGTGGAGCGCGGCAGCGCGCGGGTGCACGCGCTGGTGGAGGGCGTGAAGGCCTACAGCTTCATGGACCGGGCGCAACCCTCCGAGGTGGACGTCCACGAAGGCCTGGAGAACGCGCTGTCGGCGCTGCGTCACCGGCTGGAGGGAGACCACGTCCGCATCGAGCGGCAGTTCGCCTCGGACGCGCCGAAGCTCCAGGCGGAGGCCCACGCGCTCGACGAGGTGTGGACGCAGCTGGTGCTCAACGCGCTGGAGGCGCTGGGGGAGCGGGGCGGCACGCTGCGGCTGCGCACGTGGACGGAGGCGCGGGGGCTGGTGGTGGAGGTGGCGGACGACGGGCCCGGCATCCCGAAGGACTTGATGCCGCGCATCTTCGAGCCCTTCTTCAGCACGAAGCCGAACGCGGCGGGGCTGGGGTTGGACATCAGCCGGCGCATCATCGAGCGGCATGGCGGGGACGTGCGCGTGCTCTCCGCGCCGGGGCACACGCGGGTGCAGGTGCGGCTGCCGGCGTGAGGGCGGCTGTCATCCGGCGCACGCGCGGAGCATCCACCGGGTGACGGAAGCGCGCGGCGAGCGTCGAGCCGTGCACGCAGGCGGAGGCCCCAGACTGGCTCCGGGCGCGGCATGAAGGTGGAGTGTGTCCACGTCAGGGGGAGCACTCCATGTCCGGCGAAATCCAGGGCGCCTGGTTCAAGGCCATCCTCGGCTCGATGACGGCGGCGGCGTCGCGTTTTCCCACGCACCAGCGCACCATCAACGGCATGCGCGACGACACGTGGTACGCGTGGGAGGACTACGTGCACATCATGCGCGAGCTGCACAAGTCGCTGGGAGACCGGGCGGTGGAGGCCATCGCCCAGCGCTCGGGGATGCGCACGTTGCCGCTGGCGCGGGCCAGGGGCTTCGACTCGGTGGAGAAGGTGTTCGGAGACTTCGACTCGGTGCTGCGCTCACTGGTGAAGGGGCTGCCCTCGACGGACAGCGCGCGCACGGTGGCCTTCATGCCGCTGGCGGCGGAGCTGGAGAGCGGCTCGCGGCTGCCGGCCCCGCTGCTGTTGGGGACGTTCCGGGGCTTCCTGATGGGCTTCGGGAAGATTGTCACCGAGGCGAAGACGACGCCTCGCATGGGGATGCAGCGCTACTCGCTCAAGTGGATGTGACGCGGGCGCGGGTCACCAGGCGCTCCACGCTCCTCAGGTGGGCGCGGCCGAAGAGGAGCATGGCCAGCACGGCGCCGCAGAGGGCGAGGAACATGTCCCACTGCGCATCCCAGATGTCGCCCTGGGTGCCGAGGAACGCGTCACCGCCGGCCGGGTCCAGCGCGAGCGCGGCCCACCACTCGAGCAGCTCGTAGAAGGCGCTGATGGCGAGCGCCACCGAGCCGGTGAGGAAGTTGAGCCACCCGCCCCGACGCAGCGGCGTGGAGCGCAGCAGCACCTCGCGGATGATGAACGCGGGGAAGAAGCCCTGCACGAAGTGCCCCAGCCGGTCGTAGGGATTGCGGGACAGCTCCAGCGCGTCGCGCACCCAGTTTCCCAGGGGCGTGAGCGCGTAGGTGTAGTAGCCGCCGTAGGTCAGCACGAGGATGTGCAGGAAGACGCAGACGTAGACCCAGCGCGACATCGGGAAGCGGCGGAACGTGGCGGCCAGCGCCATCATGCCGGCGAGACCGGGGCCCACCTCCAGCAACCAGTTGAGCTTGCCGGCGGGGCTGAGGAAGAACGTGGCGATGAGGATGGGCGCGAGCACGGCCGCGAGCAGCAGCGGGGTGCGCGCCTCCTCACGGGACCCTCGCACGGGCGGATAGAACGGCGCGACGCTGTCGACGGCGGGAGCGTCGAGCGGGACTGCGGGCTGCATGGCGGGCCTTTGCTCGGTCATGTCCGGACTCGGGGAGGACGGGCGCCGCGCAGCATGGCACGGAGATGGAACGGGCGTCGCCGGGTCGCGCGCGAGCACGCACGCGGGGCATCTCTGGCAGGCTGCGCCACATGACGACGCGCATCGGCATCATCGGCACCCGGTGGGGACTCATGCACGTGGGCGCGTTCCGCGCGGCGGGCGCGCAGGTGGTGGCGCTGTGCGGCCGCTCCCCGGAGTCCACGCGCGCGGTGGCCGAGCATGAGGGCATTCCCCTCGCCACCACGGACGTCCATGAGCTGTGTGCCGCCGTGGACGCTGTCGTGGTCGCGAGCCCCGATGCACAGCACGCGACGCACCTGCTCACGGCCCTCGAAGCCGGGCGCGCGGTGCTGTGCGAGAAGCCCCTCACGCGCACCGTCGAGGACGCGCGGCGCGTCGTCCTCCGCGCCCGTGCCCTGTCGAGCCCCAGCGCCGTCAACTTCCCCTACCGCATGCTGCCACCCCTCCGCGCGCTGAAGTCCTGGCTCTCGGGACGCAAGGTGCAGCACCTCGTCGTCACGCTGCGCACCGGCTTCGTCCCGCGCCATGAATCCAACGTCGAGGACGCCTCGGGAGACTGGGGTGGCCTGTCCCACGTCCTCGATGCCGCGCTGTGGCTGACGGACGCGACGCCGCTGTGGGTACAGGCCACGCTCTCCGGTCGCCCCGTCCACACCGCCGCGCTGCACGTCGGGCTCTCCAACGGCGTGGTGCTCGTCCTCACCCACGCCGCCTGCGCGGAGCCCGGCATCCACGGAGGCTGGAGCCTGCTCGGCCAGGACTGGGAGGTGGGCTTCTCCGCGGGCTATGTGCCCGCGCGCGAGGGCTGGTGCATCTCCCCCATCCGAGGCTTCGAGCACGGCGGTTGGAGCGACGTCGCCCCCGGCGCCGAGCCCCACCCCGGACAGCTCGAACCCTGGGCCCAGGCCCACGTGGAGACCGCGCGCCGGTTCCTCGGCCTGCGAGGTCACGCGCCTTGCGACGGGCTCGCCACCGTGGAGGATGGTGCCCTCGTCCAGGAGGTCCTCGCGGCGGCGCTCCGCTCCGACTCCGAGGGGCGTCGAGTCCCCATGACGCACACCTCCAAGCACGGGTGACCCCCACCCTCGCGCTCGCTCCCCTGTCGGGCGCAAGCCATTGCAGGGGGCCCTCGTTTTCGTCTGGCGAGGGGGCCCACTAGAGTAGCGGGGGAATGTCGTCCCCCACCCCTGGCAGCGCCAACGCCCACCGTCCCGCCGAGCCGTGGCTCGAGGAGCTCGACATCCTCGTGCGGGCCCGCTACCCGCTGCTCTACCTGGTGTCGTGGGAGGAGCACCGCGTGGACGCCATCCTCGCGGAGCTGGCGCGCGCGCATGGCAAGGCGCTGTTCCAGTGGTCCATCACCAAGGGCCTGCGCGCCTCCGGCACCACGCGCGCCGCGCCGCTGCCCGACGACACGCGCAACCCCCTCGACGCGCTGGCCGCCATCGAGAAGCTGGGCGAGCCCGCGCTGGTGGTCCTCAAGGACTTCCATCCCTACCTGGAGGAGAAGGGCGTGGTGCGCGCCCTGCGGGAGCTGGCGCACTTCCTCAAGAGCACCTTCACCACCCTCATCCTCCTGTCGCCCACGCTGCTCATCCCCGTGGAGCTGGAGAAGGAGGTCTCCGTCATCGACGTGCCCATGCCCGGGTACAACGACTTGCTCAAGCTCCTGAGGGAAATCGTCGCGGTGGTGCGCCGCACGAACAAGGCGACCATCGAGCTGTCGCGCGAGCACGCCGACCAGCTCATCAAGGCCGCGCTCGGGCTGACGATGTCGGAGGCGGAGAACGCCTTCGCCAAGGCCATCGCCCATGACGGCAAGCTGGGCCCCGAGGACATCAAGCGCATCCAGGACGAGAAGCGCCAGGTGATTCGCAAGAGCGGGCTGCTCGAGTACTACCCCCCCGAGGAGTCCCTGGGGAACGTGGGCGGCCTGGAGTACCTCAAGGCCTGGCTGAGCCAGCGCACCGCGGCCTTCGGCGAGCGGGCCCGACAATTCGGCCTCCCCGAGCCTCGGGGGCTGCTGCTGCTCGGCGTGCAGGGCTGCGGCAAGAGCCTCACCGCGAAGGCCATCAGCGCGCACTGGAACCTGCCGCTCCTGCGCCTGGACATGGGCCGCATCTTCAGCGGGCTCATCGGCTCGTCCGAGGAGAACCTGCGCAAGGCCATCCGCGTGGCCGAGGGCGTGGCGCCGGTGGTGCTGTGGGTGGATGAAATCGAGAAGGGGCTGTCGGGCGTGGCCTCCTCGAGCACCGCGGACAGCGGCGTGTCCGCGCGCGTCTTCGGCACGCTGCTCACGTGGCTCCAGGAGAAGACAGCGCCAGTGTTCGTCGTCGCCACCGCCAACCGCATCGAGGGCCTGCCCCCGGAGGTGCTGCGCAAGGGCCGCTTCGACGAGATCTTCTTCATCGACCTGCCCGAGCAGGCCGAGCGCGAGGACATCTTCCGCATCCACCTGCGACGCCGGAAGCGCGAGCCCTCGGACTTCGACGTGGCGGAGCTGGCCACGCTCACCCAGGGCTTCAGCGGCGCCGAAATCGAGCAGGTGGTGGTGGCCGGTCTGTATGAAGCCTTCGCGGAGAACTCCGAGCTGGCGCAGCAGCACCTGGTGCGCACCCTGCGGGACACCTTCCCGCTGTCGGTGACGATGCGGGATGAGATTCGCCGCCTGCGCGACTGGGCCAAGGGGCGCACGCGTCCGGCCTCGTCCTCGGGCGCGCTGGTCGAGAGGGCGCCATGAGTCCCAAGCTGTCGCGCTTCCTGCACCTGGAGAAGGACCGGAGCGAGCGCTCGAAGCGCGAGCAACCCTCCCAGTTGCAGGACGGTGGCCGCCGCTTCGAGGACATCGCCGAGCGCGGCGCGATGCCCCAGGGCGACGTCCCCGAGGCCCACCTGGAGCGCTTCAAGGCGGAGGCCCCCGTGGTGCTGGAGCCGCGCGCCGCGAGCCTGGAAGAGGCCTGGGATTTCCCGCGCTGCGCCATCTGCGACTCCGACAACGGTCGCTTCGCGAAGCTCTGTCAGCAGTGCGGCGCGGACCTGGGGACACCGCAGCAAATGGAGCATCGGGCCAGGCTCGCGGCGGAGCGGCGAGAGGCGCGCGCCCGTGAACTGGGCGAGGAGCGACAGGGCGCGCTCGAACGGCTGGAGCAGGAGCGCCGCGCGGACTCGGAGCGCTACGCGTATCTCTTGGAGAAGCTGCGCGCCGAGGAGCAGTCCTACCGGGGCTGGCGCATCTTCGCGCGGCACTCCACCGTGGGCACGGGGCTCCTGGCGCTGCTGCCCAACACGCTCACGCGGTGCCTCACGGTGGCGGGCTGCGTCGGCGTGTGCGCGGGCCTGATGCGCTTCGGGACGGGAAACACCCGCGTGGTGGGCGCGTGGCTGCTCATCGTCTTCGTGCTGCTGTTCGTGCCCAGGTCGGCGTTGCGCCACCGCTGGCGCCTGCGCTGACCGCCGCCCTCTTCGAGCCGGAGAAGGAGCGCGCTCGCGACTGCTGCCGCCGCTGGCGCCTCCGTCGAGCCAGCGAGGCACCGCGTGCGCACGGGTCCTCGCGATGCTCGCGCTGACCGCTCCCCCTTCGCACCGAGGAAGCGGTCGCGCTCACACGGGCACTACCCGCCGGTGGTCTCGGTCTCCGGGGTGCTCGCCCCGTTGACGGCGATGGCGCCGGCGTTGCCGCGCATGAAGGCATCCAGCTCCGCGGGAGACAGCTCGATGGGAGCCGCCGTCGGCTTCGTGTGCGCGGGGTCGCAGACGATGAAGTTGCCCTCGGGCGTCCTGCCCACCACGGCGACCAGGTGCTGGGTGGAGCCGTGCTGGCCCTTCCACGTGTCCGCCTTCTGGTGCCACTCGTCGGGCACGCCATTCCGCAGGTCCGGCGCGCCGTCATTGTCGCTGTCGACGTAGAGGTTCCCCTCGGGGCTCACCAGCGCCTCGGGCGTCCCCTCCGGGGCCGGCTTCTTCTCCACGAAGGTGCCGGAGATGACCACGGTGCTGCCGTTGTCGATGGCCGTCATGATGGCCGTCGAGTTCGCGGCCACGCTCGACGTCGTCCCACCCGCCGCGGCCACCGCGTTCTCCACGTCCTTGAAGCCGGTGAACGTGGAGTTCTCGTTGCCGGTCCCATCCAGCGAGTACGCCAGCGTGCCGTCCTCCTTCGTGTAGACACCGTCGCTGTCCGTGTCGTCCGCCTGGTTGCCCCAGTAGCGCACCGCCTGCACGTCCGCGCCCGTGGTGCCGTTGTGCTCGATGCCTGGGATGGCCGGAATCTCCAGCCCCTCGTTGAGCAGCGCCGTCAGCGTGGAGGAAGGTCCGCAGTTGGCGTTGCTGGCGTCGCCGCCCACCTCCTTCTCGGCGGCGAACTGGTTGACGAAGACGCTCTGGTACGCGGCGGCGGCCGGCGTGGTGATGCCACCCGTGGCGGCGGGCTGCGCGGCCTCCTCCGCCGTCAGCTCCCGCGTGAACTCCGCGCTCACCCAGCCCGTCTCCCCGCCGGGCCCGCGCACGTAGATGAAGCCGTTCTTCTCCGACGACCCGCCATCCGGCGGCGTGGCCACCTCCAGCCGCGCGCCCGAGGGGAAGCTGCCCGTGGGCTTCTGGGACGTCCCCGCCTCGGGGCGGAGGTTCAGCGTGTCATCCCCCGTGGTCACCGTCCGCTTGTCCCCCGGTTGCACCTGCCCATCCCCCTGGTTCGCGGAGACCGGGGCGGCGGTGACGGGGGTGGCGGGAGGCGGGATGACGGTGGGGCTGCTGAGAATCACCGTCGGCGGCGGCATGACGTTCAAGGCCACCGGAGCCCGGGCGGGCTTGCCCTGCTCGAACGAGGACACCGCGAAGTCCACCACCGCCTTGGCCGCCGGCTGCATCGCGGGCGGCACCGCCTGCTGGACAGTGGCGTTCGCCACGGTGCGGATGATAGGACCGAGACCCCTACGAATTGCATCAGTCATGTAATTTCCCCCTCTGCTGAAAACATTCTACTCGAAATGTTTTCGCATGACCAGGGCCCGGCGTTCATCCGTCATCTGGACGCGGGGTGAGTCACGTCAGGAGGGCAGGCCGAGCGCCACCAGCGCGGCGGCCACCACCTGCTTCACGGGGATACCGGCGGCCTCGGCGACGCGGCGGCAGTCCTCGAACTCCGGATGCGCGTTGAGGACGGCGCCGTCACGCAGGCCCCGCTTCACGCGGACGCGGCCCCAGGGCGTCTCCACCTCCACCCAGTCGCGCGCCAGGGCCTGACGCTCGACGCGGTGGTAGCGCACGCCCAGGGACGTGGACTCGCGCAGGAGCAGGTCCACCGTGGTGTCGCGCAGGCCGCCCTCCACCAGCGCGCTCAAGAGGTGGCCCGGGCGGCCCTTCTTCATCACGACGGGCGCCACCCACGCGTCCAGCGCGCCCACCGCGAGCAGCCGCTCCACCAGGTGCCCCAAGAGCTGCGGCGTGGCGTCGTCCAGGTTGGCCTCCACCACCCACAGGCCCTCGGTGCGCGAGTCCTCCAGCCGCCCCAGCGACGCGCGCAGCACGTTGGGCCGGTCGCGGAAGTCCTTCGTGCCCACGCCGTAGCCCACCTTCTCGACAATGAAGTCGGGCGGGTGGCCAATCTTCGCGAGCACCTTGAGCAGCGCCGCTCCGGTGGGCGTGGTCAGCTCGCCCACGCCCTCGAAGCGCACGGGGACATCGCGCAAGAGCTCCAGCGTGGCCGGCACGGGGATGGGCATCATGCCGTGCGCCACGCGGATGGAGCCGCTGCCCAACGGCGGCGGCGCCGCGTGGACCTCCGGGTCGCCCAAGAGCTCCAGCACCACCGCCGCGCCGCAGATGTCGACGATGGAGTCCACCGCGCCCACCTCGTGGAAGTGGATGTCGTCGATGGAGACGCCGTGCACCTTCGCCTCGGCCTCGCCAATCGCGCGGAACACCGCGAGCGCCCGCTCCTTCGCGCGGGGCGGCAGCGTGGACGCGGACTCGATGAGGCGGCGGATGTCCGCGTAGGCGCGGTGCGGATGGGCCTCGCGCGCGTCCAGCACCACGTCCAGGTGCGTGCCGCTGATGGCGTGGCGCACCGCGCGGCTCACCGCCAGCTTCCAGCCCGGGACGCTCAGCCCTCGCAGCGCCGCCTCAATCGCCGCGGGCTCCAATCCCAGGTCGATGCCCGCCGCCAGGAACATGTCCCCGGCGATGCCGCCCACCGGCTCCAGGTAGAGGATGCGTCGCATGCCGCTCACCGCCGCCCCTTCGTGCGCGAGACGAGCGCGGCGTAGAAGCCCCCACCGAAGCCGTTGTCGATGTTCACCGTCGCCACGTTGGAGGCACACGAGTTCACCATCGCCAGCAGCGCGGACACGCCCTTGAAGTTGGCGCCGTAGCCCACCGACGTGGGCACCGCGACGATGGGGATGCCGACGAGCCCGCCCAACGCGCTCGCCAGCGCGCCCTCCATGCCCGCCACCACCACCGCGGCGTGGCACTCCTGAATCTCCTCCCGGCGCCGCAAGAGCCGGTGGATGCCCGCCACGCCCACGTCGTAGACGCGGCGCACCTCCGCGCCCATGGCCTCGGCCGTCACCGCGGCCTCCTCCGCCACGGGGATGTCGCTGGTGCCCGCGGTGACGATGGCCACGCGGCCCGCGCGCACCTTGCCCTGCTTGAGATGGAAGATGCGCGCCACCGGGTGGTACAGGCCCTTGGGGAAGCGGGCCACCAGCGCCTCCGCCTTGTCCGGCTGCAGCCGCGTCACCAGCACCGTCTGCTTGCGCTCCACCAGCGCGCCGACGATGCCCAGCAGTTGCTCCACCGTCTTGGGCTCGCCCAGCACCACCTCCGGGAAGCCGAAGCGCAGGTTGCGGTGGGTGTCGAGCGTCGCGTACCCCAGCTCCGCGAAGGGGAGGTCCTTGAGCTTGCCCACGGCGTCATCCACCGAGACGCGGCCCGACTTCACGCTCCCCAGGAGCTGCTTCAGCGCCTTCTCATCCATGGCGCCCCTGTACCCCGAAACGGGCTACACGCCCAGCCGCGCCAGGAGCGCCCGGGAGCTGTCGCGCTCCAGCACCAGCAACAGCTGCCCGCTCACCGGGGGCGTGGCCGCCGCCATGAAGCGCGCCTCCAGCACCACCACGCGGCCAGGGTCGCCCTCCACCTGCCCCACCGCCGCGCCCACCAGCTCGCGAGCGCTCGCCCGCCGCAGCGTGGGCACCGACGGCATCAGCCGCCAGGACGTCAGCTTGCCGATGGCGGACAGGCACGCGCTCGCGACGATGTTCGCCGCCTCCGACACCGCGCTGTCGCGCTCGGCCTGCCCGCACTCCTGCGCGCCCAGCAGCAGCGTCTCCAGCGCCTGCGCATCCGAGGCCGGCAGGGCCAGCATCAGCACGCCCCTCAAGGCGCCCGTGATGGCGAGCCAGGCCGCCACCGCGGACGCGTCGCCGCCCAACAGCCCCGCGGCGTCCTCGGGGCCGGTGAGCACCACGCGGGGGACGGACAGGTCCACCTGACGTCCGCCCATGAGCCGGGAGAGCGCGTTGGCCGCATGGCCGCAGCCGATGTTGGCCACCTCGCGCAGGGCATCGAGCTGCGCATCGCTGGGAAGAGGCAGGCTCACGCGGACAGTAACCTCGGAACATCCAGGATGAAGACCGGACGGCCGCTGCCGAGGATGGTCACCCCGGAGAGGCCGGGCAACAGGTCCAGCGGGCGCGACAGCGGCTTGAGCACCACTTCCTCCTGGCCGAGCAGCCGGTCCACGCCCAGCGCCACCCGTCCGGAGTCCCCCTCCATCACCACGAAGGGCCGCACCCCGCGCAGGCCGGGCGCCGGCACACCGACGAGCGAGTCCAGCGCGTGCACGGGCAGCAGCGAGTTGCCATGCGGCAGGAGCGCCGTCTCGCGGCTGCGGCTGAGCGCGTCGCTGTCCGCCTCCGTGGCGCCCACCACCTTGGCGATGGGCAGACCGAAGACCTCCTCGCCCACCTCCACGAGCAGCAGGTGCACCACCGCCACCGTCAGCGGCAGCCGCAGCGTGAAGCGCGTGCCCCGGCCCGTCTCGCTGTCGATTTCGAGCGTGCCACCCACGCTCTCCACCACGCGCTTGACGGCGTCCATGCCCACGCCTCGGCCGGAGATGTCCGTCACGTCCTTGGCCGTGGACACGCCCGGCAGGCACGACAGCATGAAGGCCTCGCGGTCCGTCATCCGCGCGGCAGCCTCCGGGGTGAGCAGGCCGCGCGCCACCGCGGCGGACTTCAGCTTCGCGGGGTTCATTCCGCGGCCGTCGTCCTCCAGCTCGATGATGACGCGGTCCCTGGCGCGCTTGACGCCACGAGCACGCGCCCGCGCGGGCCCTTCTTCGCGGCGACGCGCTCCTCGGGCGACTCCAGGCCGTGGTCGATGCAGTTGCGCAGCAGGTGCAGCAGCGGGTCCGCCAGCTCGTCGAGGATGGCGCGGTCCAGCTCGATTTCGGCGCCGGTGATGACCAGGTCGACCTCGCGCTCCTTGCGCCGGGCGATGTCGCGCGCGGCGCGGGGGAGCCGGTCGGTGATGAGCGACAGCGGCGTCATGCGCGCCGTCATCACCTTGTCGTGCAGGTCCTTCACCAGCGTGTGCAGCCGGTAGACGCCCTCCTCCAGCGCGGGGCGCACGTTCTCCGGCAGCACCTTGCCCACCTCGCGCAGGCGCGCCGTGGCGAGCATCAGCTCACCCACGGTGTCGAGGAAGTAGTCGAGCAGCTCCGTGCGCACGCGCACCGTGCGCGACGAGGAGTCCGCGCCCACGCCGCGCCCCGCCTCCGCCGCCGACGCCGGGGCGACCACGGGGATGGGGACCGCCACGGCGGGCTTCACCGAGACGACGTCCACCTCGGCCACGTTCTTGAGCGACTGCTGGATGCCCGCCTCGCCCACGGACGTCTCCAGCTCCAGCTGGATGTAGCCGTCCGGGATGCGACCGGCCTTGAGCTCCTCGAGCGCGGGCCGCAGGTCCACCAGCGTGCCCAGCGTGGTGAGCCGCTTGTGCACCAGGAAGGCGCGCACGCCGGGCACCTGGCACGTGGGGGAGATGCGCAGCCGCACCGCCCAGCGCTGCGTGCCGCCTTCGGGGCGCTCGCCGGGCAGCGGCGCCGTGGAGGCCGCCTTGAGCGCCGTGCCCAGGTCGTTCAACGCCACGTCACCGAGTCCGAGCGGGGCTCCCGTGGACGCGTTGCCGTGCGGAGAGGATGCGGGCGCGCCGATGCCGAGCACCTCGCGCACACCGCCGACCCCCGGGTCCAATGAGGTCAGTCGGGGGGGGACCGGCGACTGGGGACCGAGGTCCGCGCCGCTCGTGCCCGTGGAGCCGTTCAACGGGGAGGACGTGCTGGGAGCGGCACCGGACGCAGACGCGGGACCACTGGCCGTGCCACCCGGTGAACCGTTGCCGCCCGTCGAGCTCACGCCGCTCGTCGAGCCTGCACCGTCACTCGCGCCGCCAGACGAGCCCGCACCACCTGACTCGCCCGTCGCGCCCCTGCTGCCCGCCCCCGGGCCGCCGGTCGCGCCCGAGCCACCCGCGCCAGCACCACCATCCGTCGAGCCCGCGCCGGAGGAACCACCACCCGTCGCACCCGAACCACCCGTCGAGCCCGCGCCAGAGGCGCCACCACCGCCTGCGCCGGAGCCACCCGTCGAGCCCGCGCCCGAACCACTCGCGCCGGAGCCACCCGTCGAGCCCGCGCCCGAACCACTCGCGCCGGAGCCACCCGTCGAGCCCGCGCCCGAACCACTCGCGCCGGAGCCACCACCCGTCGCGCCCGAGCCGCCAGTCGTGCCCGAACCACCCGTCCCGGAATCACCACCCGTCGCGCCCGAACCACTCGCGCCAGAGCCACCACCCGCCGTGCCCGTGCCGCCCCCGGAGCCGCCCGAGGAATCTCCGCCGTCGGAGCCCTCCGGCTTGAGCACGGTCACCTTGGCGACGCGCGTGGCGGTGGGGGCGTGGCCCGTCATCGTGGTGACGCGGGCGGCGAGCTGCGCCAGGAGCGGGGCGGCTTCATCCGGAGGATGGCCCTCGGCCACGGCGCGCACCTGCGCCAGCAGCGTGTCCGAGGCACTCAGCAGCAGGTCCACCAGGTCCCGGTCCAGCCGGCTGCGGTCCTGCCGCACGGCGTCCACCAGGTCCTCCACCCGGTGCGCCAGAATCGCGATGGGCTCGAAGCCCATCGACGACGCCATGCCCTTCACGGAGTGGGCGTGGCGGAACATCGAGTCCACCGCGCTCGAGGACCCCTCGCGCTCCAGCTGTACCAGGTCCCTGCCGAGCGCCTCGAGGTGCTCGGTGGCCTCCGAGATGAAGAGGCCCAGGTAACGGGACATGTCCATCGTCATGCCCGACCTCGTTCAGAAAGCGCCGAGTGACCGCCCGCGGGCGACGTCGCTCACGCCCCTCCCACTCCCAGGACCTTCTTCACCACACCCAGCACGTCCTCGGCGCGGAACGGCTTGACGATGAAGTCCGAGGCGCCCGCCTCGATGGCCTCCATCACCAGGCTCTCCTGACCGAGCGCGGAGCACATGATGACCACCGCGCTGCTGTCGTGCTTGATGATCTCCCGCGTCGCCTCGATGCCGCTCTTGAACGGCATGACGATGTCCATCGTCGTGAGGTCGGGCTTGAGCTCCTTGTACTTCTCCACGGCCTCCAGGCCATTGGCCGCTTCGCCGACGACCTCGAACCCTCCAGACGCGAAGATGTCCTTGATCATGTTGCGCATGAAGATGGCATCGTCGACGACCAGGACCCGCTTAGCCATGTGAAGAACTCCGCCTCCGAATCGCCTAGCCTAGAGGAGCGCGCACACTAGCACCCGCGCTTTCCAGGGGGCTACTCACTTGGAATGGGTGAACAAGGCAACCACCGCGGCGTCCAGTCCCTCCGGGTCCAGCACGGTCACTCCCAGCCCACCCAGCCGGGCGACGCCACGGATGGCCGGTGTCGACTTCCCCGGCGCCGTGCTCACCCGCTCGACTGCCTCGATTCCATCCACATCCGTCACCAACAGTCCCAGATCCCTCCGGCCGCGGTCCAGAAGAACCACGCGGGACGGCGGCGAGGCCCCATCCGGGAGCCCCAACAGCTGGCGCAGCTCCACCACCGTCACCACCCGGCCCCGCAGGTTCATCACCCCGGTAATCGCAGCCGGTGCACGCGGCACCCGGGTGAAGCGCTCCGGAGGCACGACGACCTCCCGCACCGCCGACAAGGGCAGTCCGTAGCGCTCCTTCTCCACCCGGAAGATGACGTGCCGCACAGAGGTCGTGTTGTATCAGCTTTGCATTGAGCGGGACGCCGTGGCGCGTCGCGCCGTGCGGGGCCGCTTCACCCCGGACGCCACTTTCCTCGCGGACGGTTTGTCTGCCGCCGCAGCCACCTTCTTGCCAGGACGCTTCACCTGCGCGCCCGAGGTCTTCGAGCCTGCGGGTGCCGCCTTCACCCCCACGGCCTTCGCCTCCACGCCCGTCGACTTCACGTTCGCGCTCACCGTCTTCGGCTTCGTGGCGGCTGGCTTCAGCTTCGCGTCCGACGACTTCACCTTCGCGCTCGCGGTCTTCGGCTTCGTGGCGGCTGGCTTCACCTTCGCGCCCGTCGACTTCGCCTTCGCGCTCACCGTCTTCGGCTTCGCGGCGGCGGGCTTCAGCTTCGCGCCCGTCGACTTCACCTTCGCGCTCGCCGTCGTCAGCTTCGCGGCGGCGGGCTTCACCTTCGTGCCCGACGACTTCGCGCCCGACACCGTCGACTCCGCGCCCACCGCCTTCGTCTTGCTCGCGGCGGACTTCTTCACCACGGACGCACCGTCCCCCAGGGACTTGGGCGCCACGGCGCGGAAGCTCTCCTGGATCCACAGGGCCATCAGCTCCACCGGGACCTCCTGTCCGGGGGAGAAGCGCGCCGTCACCCAGCCGCTCTTGCCCAGGCCGTAGCCCGTGGGCTCGGCGAACGGGAGCATCAGCGCCGCCTCGTTGGACGTGGGCAGCTTGGTCGTGACGCGCAGCCCCTCCTCGTCGAGCACGAGGATGGCGAACATCTTCCCGCGCACCTTCGCGGTGCGGTGTCCCCAGGGGAACTCCTCGGTGACGTCCGGCAGGGCGAGCATCACCTCGCGCAGCCGCGCCTCCGCGGCGCCCAACACGACGGTGGCGCCCTGGCTCATGGCCCCAGACGGAAGCTGCGCACCACGCTCTGCAGCTCGACGGAGAGGTTGGTCAGCTCGCTCGCCAGCGACGTCATCCGCGACACGGCGGCCGTCTGCTCCTGGATGACGGACTGGATGGCCTCGGTGGAGGCGGCGTTGTTGCGCGCCACCAGCTTGATCTCCTCGATGGCCTTCACCATCTCCTCGCTGCCCTTGTGCTGCTCGCGGGTGCTCTCGGAGATGAGGTGCACCTTCTCGGAGCCCTTGCGGATGGTGTCGGTGATGGCGCCCATGGAGCGCACGATGTTGGTGAGGTCCTCGCGGCCCTCCGCCAGCTCCGCGATGCCCTCCTTCATGGCGCTCACCACGGACGTCGACTGACCGGAGATGTCCCGCGCCAGCTTGGAGATCTGCTCGGCGGAACGGCCCGCGCTCTCCGCCAGCTTGCGCACCTCGTCGGCCACCACCGCGAAGCCTCGGCCGTACTCACCCGCGCGCGCCGCTTCAATCGTCGCGTTGAGCGCCAGCAGGTTCGTCTGCTGCGCCACCTGGGTGATGGCGTCGACGATCTTCGAGATCTCCTGCGTCTTCTCGCCGAAGGCGAACACCTGCTGGCTGGCGGACTCGATGCGGTTGAAGACCTTCTTCACCTTGTCGCCGGCCAGCCGCGCCGCCTTGGAGCCATCCTCCGCCGCGCTGCTCGTCTCCGCCGTCGTGCGCGCCGCGTCCTCCGCGCTGCCCGTCGTGCGCTGGATGCTGCTGGCCATCTCCGTGATGACCTTGGAGGCCTTGGACACCAGCTGCGACTGCGTCTCCGCGCCGCCCGCGATGATGTTCATCGACGAGCCCACTTCCTCCGTGGAGCCGTTGACGTTCTCCGCCGAGCGCTGCAGGTCGATGGCCGTGTCGGCCACGCTCTTGGCCGTCTCTTGGATCTTGCCCACCAGCTCGCGCAGGTTCTCCTGCATGCGGATGATGGCGCCCGTCAGCTCGTCGATTTCGTCGCGCGTGCTGCCGCCCTCGGCGGCCACGGGCTTGGACAGGTCGCCCTGCGAAATCTCGTACGCGGAGTTGCTCAGCACCTTCACGCGCGTGACGCGCGCCAGCAGCGACGGCAGCGCGAAGGCGGCCAAGCCCGTGATTCCGATGGCCCCGAGCATCCGGATGGCCACCTTCCACTCCGCCACCTGGTCCAGGCCCAGCATCTCGACCAGCCCTTGCGCCAGCGGCTCCGAGGCGACCATCCAGATGGTGAGCGCCAGTCCCAGCACCACGTAACCCTTGGTGATGCTGGACTGGAGGGAGACCACCTTGGTCGTACGACGCCCGTCCACCGCGGCGCGCACCAGGCGCTGCAGGGGCTCGCGGCGAGGCGTCAATCCGGGGGCAGTGTCGTCACGTAGGGGACGGCGCACGGGATGCTTTCGGGGGAGGGGCGGAAGCGCCCTGGGTTTAGCCTTGCTGTCGGGCAGGGTCAATCCACCCGGGAGGCTTGTCGGAAGTGGTCGAACCCGCCCGGCCGGCGCACGTCGCGTCCGGACTCGTCGTGGATCACCCACCCCACCCCCTCCGAGAGCGCCCCCACGCGCGTCACCGGATGGCCGCCCCGAGCACACGCCCGCTCGAAGGCACGCCCCCGCGCCGAGGGGACGGCCATGAGCAGCTCGTAGTCCTCCCCGCCCGCCAGCGCCCCCTCGGGGCCCAGCTCCCGCCGCACCGCGGCCGACATCGGCAGCTTCGCCAGCTCCACCACCGCGCGCACCCCGGACGCGGTGCACAGGTGACCCAGGTCCTGTGCAAGACCATCGGAAACATCCAGTGCCGCGGATGCGAAGCGCGCGGCGAGCTGGCCCAGGGCGACGCGAGGTCGGGGTCGGCGTTGGCGTTGGACGCTGGCGCCGCGCTTCACCCCGGCGCGCAGGTGGGCGAGCCCCAGCCTCGCGTCGCCGAGCGTGCCGGACACGTAGAGCCAGTCACCGGGCCGGGCCCCCGCGCGGGTGAGCGGAGGGCGGGAGAGCTCGCCGGTGGCGGTGATGGTGATGGACAGCTCGCGCGCGGAGGTGAAGTTGCCGCCCACCAGCGCCACGCGGTGCTCGCGGGCGAGCGCCGCCATGCCCCGGGCGATGCCCGACAGGTGCGCGGGAGGGAAGTCCCTGGGCAGCGCGAGCGCGCAGACGAACCAGCGCGGCGTGGCGCCCATGGAGGCCACGTCCGAGAGGTTCACCGCGAGCGCCTTGTGGCCGATGTCCGCGGGGGAGAAGGACGCGCGGGTGAAGTGCACGTCCTCCACCACGGCGTCGGTGGTGACGCACAGCGCCCCGCGCGAGGGCGCGAGCACCGCGCAGTCGTCCCCGGGGCCCACCGGCACCCGGGCCTTGGGGAAGTGGCCGAGGAAGCGGCGGATGAAGTCGAACTCACCAGGCATCGTCCGACAGCAAAGACCAAGGGCGCGTCTATTGGAAGACGCTGAGGCCCACGCCGGGCACCTCGCCCCCGTGCAGCCAGGTGGCCACGGCGTCGCCCCTCGCGCCCACGGCCACGTGCGCAAAGCCCGTCTGTGCGGAGGTCTCCGTGTCGAGCCAGGTCGCGGGTCCCCAGCCTCGGCCGAGGACGTAGCGACTGGCGGCGATGCGCCGGCCGCCCTCGACCTCCTGGGTCCAGACGGCGAGCGACTCCCACGCGCTCACCGACACCACCCGCGGGTCCAGGGCGACGAGCCCCTTCGGCGGCGGGGCCACGTCCTCGCGCGGACGGAAGCCGCGGGTGAAGTCGAAGGGCCGGCTGGACAAGCGGGTGACGCCGTCGCGCGCGCGGGGCCAGACCACCAGGGTGCGTCCCTCCCGCTCCGCCGTGGCCTGGGCCGCGCCGGAGCTGCCGAGGACCTCCTCCAGGCGCTCGGGCGTGGACCAGCCCGAGCCGGGCACGAAGCGCCGCGCCCACAGCTCCACCTCCACCGCGCCCAGGCCGCTCCACAGCGCGAGCGCCGTGCCGCCCGGCCCCGCCACGGGCTCCGCGTAGAAGCCGTCCACGCCTGGAGGGCTCAGGCGCTCCGCGGCGCTCCAGCCCTCGGAGGGGGTCCACCGGCTGAACCACGCCACGGGGATGCCCTCCAGCTCGTCGAAGCGGTCCCACCCCACCACCACGTGGCCGTCCGAGCTCACCGACACCCGAGGCGCCAGGGAGAAGCCCGGCGCGGGCGTGTCGATGCGGCGCGCGGGCTCCCAGCCCGTCGAGGGCGAGCCGCGGGTGGTCCAGACGTTCTCGCTGAACGTGTCGCCGTCGAACTGCGTCCAGATGACGGTGAAGCCGCCCGCCGCGTCGCGCGCGAGCTCCAGGTGCGTCGCGTCTCCCAGGGGATGCGCCAGCACGCGGTCCGCCTTGCTCCATCCCTCGCCCGGCACGTGCCGCGCGGACCACAGCTGCGTCGCCGTCGAGCCCTCGCTCTGGAGCCACATCAACAGCACGCGGCCCTCGCCGTCGGCGACGACCTGCGGCTGCCGCACCCGGAGCTCGTCGTCCGGGAGCTCGCGGAAGAGGTCCACCTTGCGCGCGGAAGACCATCCCGTGGTCGGCGTGTACTCGCTGGCCCACAGCCACGCGTCGAGTCCGTCGTTCTCGGTCCACACCGCCATCGCGCGGCCGGACTCCGTCACGGCCACCCGGGGCGTCGCCACCTCCAGGCCCGGAGTCCCCACGAGACACGGCGTGGCCCACCACGAGCGGCCCGTCAGGTCCACCGCGGCCCGCGCCGATGGCGCCACGGACGAGAGCCCCGTACGAGCACTCCACGCCTCGAGCCGCTCGGAAGTCCCCGCCCGCGAGAGCTCCGCGTGAGTTCGCCACGAAGCGAAGTGCTCGGGCGCCTCCACAGACAACGCGCGCGCGCGCCCCTCGCCAGCCCGCCACGTCTCGGGCGACCCCGACGACCATCCCCGCGCAAGCCCCGCTCGGGCGCTCCCCGCCTCGAGCCGCTCGGGCGCTCGCGCCCCCACCGACGACGACGTGCGCGCAAGCCCCGCTCGGGCGCTCCCCGCCTCGAGCCGCTCGGGCGCTCGCGCCCCCACCGACGACGACGTGCGCGCGAGCCCCACGCGGGCGCTCCCCGCCTCGAGCCGCTCGGGCGCTCGCGCCCCCGCCGACGACGACGTGCGCGCGAGCCCCACGCGGGCCCTCCACGCCTCGAGTCGCTCGGGCGAGCGCACCCGCAGCGGCACCTGCCCTGGCCTCCCGGGCTCCACGGCGGCGGGACGCTCCGGACAGAAGCCCGGTGGCGGTGGCCGGGGCGGCCCGTCGCCGCAGGCCAGCAGGCCCATCACCAGCACGCTCATCACCACCGTGTTCCGCATCCGTGCTCCTGTCGTCACCAGGTTGTCTCTCGTGCCCACCCAGCCAGAACGCCCCACCGGCGCAAGCTGCGTCGGTGGGGCGCTGGTGCTTCGTTCCTCGAAACCGCGAACTAGCGCTGCCCCGCCACGAACGCCGGGGCCAGGGCGTAGTCCTTGTGCCACGAGGCCGGCAGACGCTCGAGCGTCTCGCGCGAGTCCGCCACGGGCGCCGTCAGCTCGCCCTGCATCGCGTTGTCACCCACGCGGAAGCCGTTGGCGAACATCGTGTTCGCGTGCTTCCCCGCGCGCGCCAGCTCCTCGGTCGTCCCCAGGCTGAAGTTGTAGACCTTGCCCGTGTACTTCTCGCGCGTGACGGAGGTCAGCGTGGCCACGCCCTCGCGGGTGCTGACCTGGTCCGCCACCTTCAGCTTGCCGGCCGCCAGCGGCCTGCCATCCGCCATGATGACCGGGTGCTTGTCGGTGAGGCTGACCGCGTGGCCCTTGTCGTCACGCAGGTTCACCATCGCGTCGCGCTCGCCACCCACCTGGACGTCGCGCACGGTGAGCGTGTCACCCTTCGCGTTCGTCACGATGCGCTGGCCGCGCTTCACCGACTCCACCGGGACGACGCTGCCATCGGCCAGCACCACCTGCGTGCCCTCCGCCATGCAGGAGTTCCACACCTGCACACCATAGCGATAGCGCGAGTCGGACAGCATGCGCACCGTCACCGAGGCCGGCGTGTTCGCCGCCGTGCCGCAGTTCACCTTGGTGCTCACCGTGATGACGTACTCCACCGGCTGGTTGATGATGGTCTGCATCGCGCAGTTCTCGACGCCCGTGCCCGCGATGGACGTCTCCCGCGTCAGGTCCGCCAGCAGCGTCACGTTCGCCGTCTGGCTGTTGATGGAGCCGGCGAGGAAGGGCGTCAGGTCCGCCTGGCTCATGCAGGTGCCGCCCGTGATGGGCTTGACCAGGCGCACCTTCGAGCCCGGGAGGATCTCCTTGATGACGCAGGCGATGCCGTTCTTGCTGCCCGCGTTGAAGGTGAACTTGGTGGGCACGTAGACGTGGCTCCAGTCCCACGGGCGCGTCAGGGGGAAGTTGTTGCTGGCATCCCCCACCCACGAGGCCGTCACGGCGGGGTTGCGCAGCGCGATGCTCGTCGGGGTGTTGGCCCCCGAGGGCGCCAGCGTGGCGCCCACAGCGGCGTAGTCACAGTCGATGCCGCCGCGCATCTGGCACAGCTCCGTGTTCAGCTTGCCGCTGTTGGGCACCGACAGGCGCGGGTGCTCGAGCGCCAGGTCCGCGCCGCCCGTCGTCGTGCTCGACTGGCCGCGCACGAAGGTGACGACCTCCTCACCCGTGTTCTCGTTCATGGCGATCATCATCGAGTCGAGGATGACCTGCCGGTCCTGGTTCACCGGGATGGCCGGCCGCACGATGACGTCGTCGAAGCTCTGGCCGGCCGCGTACTCCTCGCCGGAGGCCGAGTCCACCACCGTCGTCTGCGTCTCCGCGTTGTTCGCGTTGAAGGCGACGATGTCCGTGTACACGTAGCTGGCGCCGTTGAGGCACGCCGCCCAGGGGTTGCTCTCGTAGACGCGCACCGAGCCGCTGGTGACGCCGCGGGTCAGGTTGAGGAAGTGGTCACAGCCCCAGTTGTTGGCCAGGGGCGCCGCCTGCGTGCCCGCGGCCTTGTGCGCCAGGGCCTTCCTCTGCGCCAGCGCCAGCCGCTCGAAGAGCCGGGGCGCGTTGGCCACCGTCTTCCCGGAGCCGCGCAGGCGGTTCATCACGAAGCGGTACTGGGCCGGGTCGGCCAGGTCGATGGCGATGCTCTCGCCACCGGCGCCCCGGGTCTTCTCCTCGAAGACGCGGCGCATGTACTGCGAGTCCTCCACCAGCGTGGCCCCGTCCAACCCCCGGTCCGGGGAGCGCAACGGGCCAGCCCAGGCGGACGTCGCGAGCGCGACGAGCGGCAGGGCCGCGGTAACGGGCACCGAGAAACGCGAGCACGGCTTCATGTGTAACCCCCTCTGCTGCAGTGGACTGCCGACGACAACCACACCGACGACACTCAGACCTGCGTGTGGACCGCTGCCCCCCCAGGGCGGGCCTGTCTGCCGAAAGGCCCGCGCATGACCGCTACGGCCAGGCGTCCCGACGGGCGCGGGGGTGCGACGACCGCCCGCCGGGACACCTGGAGTCGCTGACTACTGCGCGTTGCAGGCCAGGCCGCAGACGTCCTGCGCCGCCTCCACGCAGATGACGTCCCAGGAGCCCGAGCAGCAGAACGGGTCGCCCTCGCACACCGCCGCCGCGCACGGCGAGCAGTGGGTGGCGATGGGGTTGCCCGGGTTGCACACGTTGTGGCACGGGCGCGGGCGGCTCAGGTACTCCTCCAGGACGGCCTTCCTGTGCGGCAGGAAGACGTTGGTGAGCGCCGGGGAGATGCGGAAGCGCGTGCCCTCGGGCCCCTCCTCCGTCAGCTCGCTCACGTGGGTGAAGCCCAGCGAGGCGGGCCACACCACGCCGCCGCCCAGGTTGTTGCCGTTGCTCAGGTCGTGGCAGCCCGCGCACGACAGCGCCTTGGCGCGGGACACAATCTGGTTGGGCGTCAGCGTGCTGCCGATGCGGGTGAGCTCGTTCTGGATGAGCGTGCGCAGCGCGGAGGCGTTGTTGCCGAAGTGGAAGGTGTAGTTGTTCTCCGTGCCCTGCGCGTCGGACTGGCCCGCGTTGAACTGGTCCTGCACGTCCATGTTGAAGAGGTTGACGTCGTTGCGCGCCAGCGCCTCCACCTGGCTGGCGAAGAAGAAGCGGAAGTCCTCGGCCCGGGCGTGCGTGGACGTCGGGCTGAACAGCGGGCCGAACGGGTTCACCTTGTCCGTGGAGAGGATGGCCCTCAGCGACGTGCACGTGCCGGCCAGACACGTCTTCTGCAGCTTGAACTCACGCAAGAGCCAGTTGGCCTGCATGAACTGGTTGGTGCGAATCTGGCCCGCGACGGTCGCCGGGTCCGCGCCGTAGTTGTCGATGTGCACCACCGGCCGGAAGCCCGGCAGGCCCTGCAGATAGAACGCCCGCAGCTGCTGGGTGCGCGAGGCCACGTCCGGGTTGGTCGTCAGCCGCTGCCAGAACTCCGCCACCGGCAGGCACCCGTCCAGCCCCTCGTCCTGGTGGGGGTTGGGCAGCACGGCCTCGAAGATCATGAAGTTGCGCTGGCCGGCGTTGGTCTCTCCGGACCTGCGCGCGAAGACGATGCGGTACTCGCCGCAGTTGGAGCCGTCCGCGGGCGCCAGGTCGAAGCGGTTGAACAGGCCCACCGCCCGGTAGCCCTGCGTCGCGACGTTGAACGGGTCCTGGCCGGCCTGGGCGCCCTCCGCGTTGCGGCACTGGTACGGGAAGCTGTTGAAGACGGACTGCGAGCCCGACATCTGGTCGTTGCAGTGCTGGTTCGGGTTGATCTGCCCCGGCGTCGGGTTCTGCGTGTCCCAGAGCTGGCGGTAGAGCTTGAGGCCCGTCATCCCCGCCACGCCGCTCTGCACGGCGAGCTGGTCCATGACCTCGCGCAGGGAGAAGTTGTTGACGATGGCCGTCTCGGTGACGATGAGCGAGCGGAACGTGTTGACCGTCACCGTGTTCATCGCCGACTTGTCGCCGGAGGCGAGCAAGAGGCCGATGCCGCCGCGCTCGGAGTGCAACGGCGCGGGCCGCGCGGCGGGTGGGGCCTCGGCCTCCACCACGTCCTCCTGCGTGCTACAGCCGGCGAGAGCCAGAATCGATGCCAAAGCAAGACACGAGCGCCGGATGCGCTTGTCCATATGCTCCCCCTCTTCGGATTGACACAACTGGTTTCACCACGTCTGTCCAACGCGCGCCCTTATGAAGCATTCAACAAATATTTACAAGACAGAATCGGATTCACCACAAATCCCACCCAGCCATCCATGCGGGTGCTCTACGGAATTCCCACGACATGTGAGGACTTGACCCTGGGTGCGTCAAGACTGCACGCGCAGGCGCACCCAATGGGACGCACGCGGCGTCAGGAGCGGACGCGCCGGGTCCCGAGCGGACACGCGCGCCCGCGTCCCGGACGCACGCGAGGGCGCGTCCGGTGAGTACGCGAGACATGTGTCAGAGGGTTGTCCGCGGGCAGGCGCGCGCGACGGGGCTCGGGGCCACACGTTCGGACGCCAACAGCATACATGCCCGCGAGGGCGGCATCTGGAATTTTATGACAGGGCTAATCGCTGACAGTCATTCAACGCGTGGCGTCGGGCGGGAGGCCACGGTGCGCAGCGCGGTGGTGAGGCCCGCCCACCACAGGCCCATCATCGCGAGGAAGGCGGCGACGTCCTGGCCATGACGCACGGGGTGGTCGGGGCGCAGCGACTCCCAGCCGCGGTGCTCCAGGACGACGCGGGTGCCGCCCTCGGCGGACTCGAAGCGCACCTCCACCTCGGTGAGCTCGCCGGGCGCGAAGTTCCTGCCGCGCCACTCGAAGCGCAGGTGGAGGCCCGGCTCCCACGCCAGCACGCGGCCAATCTCGAAGACGCCCTCGGCGTCCTCCTCCACCAGCCGGCCTCCGGCGCCGCCCTCGAAGCGCACCACGCTGTCGGGCGAGCGGGAGCCCCGGAAGCGGGGCCCCTTGCGCCACCAGAGGTTGGTCTCCTCGGTGAAGATTTCGAAGGCCACCTGGGGCTCCAGGCGGAGGAAGGTCGTCACGCGGGCGGTCTGCGGCGTCGTCATCTCGGGGCCTCGAGGCTCAGGTCTTCTTGCGGGTGCGTTCGGCGTGGGCCTTGAAGGCGGAGAGCTGGTCGCTCCAGAAGGACTCCACCTCGTCGAGCCACGCGCGCAGCTCCCCGAAGCGCTCGGGGCGCAGCCGGTACACCTTCACCCGGGCGTCGTCCTCGAGGGCCTCCTCCTCCACCAGCCCCGTCTTGCGCAGCACGCGCAGGTGACGGGACATGGCGGGCGCGGACATGTCGAAGGCGGCGGCCAGCTCGCCCGCGCGCCGGGGCTCCTCGCAGAGCAGGTCGATGACCCCTCGACGGGTGGGGTCGGCCAGCGCGGCGAAGGTCTCATCCAGGCGACGGGCGGCTCCCATGGCGTCAGCCCTTGGAGGACATCCGCTGGGCGAACCACCAGGAGTGGCCCTCCAGGTCCTCGGCGCCGTAGCCCCGGTCCGTCCAGTAGTCCTCGCCGTAGTCCGTGGTCTTCGGCTCCTGGGTGATCCGGGCGCCCGCGGCCTTGGCCCGCGCGCAGTGCGCGTCCACGTCATCCACGTACACCATCAGGTAGCACGCGCTCGTGCTCCCCGTCGTGCGGCCCGGGAACTTGGGGGAGACCGAGTTCACCAGGATGACGGCCTCGCCATACACCAGCTCCGAGTGGACGATGACGCCCGGCGCGCCCTCCACCTTCAGCCGCGTCTGGAAGCCGAAGGCCTTCTCCAACCAGTCGATGGCCTTGGGCGCGTCCTCGTAGAACAGCCCGGGACTGATGCGTGAGAACCCCTCGGGAACCGGCTTCATGGCGTGTCTCCTTGGCGAACGAGTCGTTAACCGCTGGGGCAATATTTAACGCCGTCGTTAACCATCCGCAAGCGCGACGCGCACGGCGAGGGGCGCGGCTCGCGAAGCGTGTGGAAAGTCGGCCGGGCCCTCGGTGGGGCTCCGGCCGGCGGTGCGCGGGGAGCGGCGCGCTAGACGAACAGCATCGGGTCGAACTCGTCCACGTTGACCGGCAGGAGCCGGGGCAGCGGGCGCTGGAACACCTTCGCGTTGAGCTCCAGGTCGACAATCTTGAGGCCCGCGGGGACCAGGTCCCGGAAGCGCTGGCTGACGTACTCGCGCAGGCCGAGCACGGCCACCTGGCGCTTCTCCTCGAGCATGGGCTTGAGGGCCTCGGCGAAGTCACCGCCGTCGTGGCTGGCCAGACCCACGGCCGCCTTGGGCCGCTGGGTGCGGATGGTCTCCAGGAGCTTGAGGATGCCCAGGTCCACCACCTTCTGGTCCGGCCGTCCGTAGAGCAGCGCCACCTCGCAGCCGGCGGACTTCAGCGCGCGGATGAAGCCAATCATCACGTCGGGCAGCTGCTCGCCGCGCGCGTTGAGCACCACCACGCAGCGCACGGGCGCGGGGAAGTACGTCTCGCAGAAGGCGACCAGACGGTCGAACTGCACGCGGTCCTGCGACTCGGGTTTACGGCCGACGACGTTGGAGACGGCCCAGTCGATGTTCTCCGCATCGATGAGCACGTAGGAAGCGGCGGAAGGACGTCCGGTGAGCATGGGCGCGGACAATACGCCCGGGCGATGCCTTCCGGGGGGATTGCGTGTGACACGTCCACGACGCGCCACGTCCCGCGCCCGGGAAGGCACGGTCCCGGTCGACCTCCCGCGTCAGAAGCGGTCGGGCCCCGGGGGCAGCTCGGGCACGGGCGCGGGGGCGGCCAGCAGGCCGTGCTCGGGGATGGGCGGCTGCATGGGCAGCACCACCGTGAAGCGCGAGCCGCGCCCGAACTCGCTCTCCACGAACACCTTGCCGCCGTGGCCCTCCACCAGGCTCTTCACGATGGCCAGGCCCAGCCCCGCGCCGCCGTGCTCGCGCGTGGAGCTGCCGTCCACCTGATAGAAGCTCTGGAAGATGCGCTCGAACTGGTCCTCGCGGATGCCCACGCCGGTGTCCTCCACGCAGACGCGGTAGCCGGTGAGGCCCAGCGCGTCCTGGACGCCCGCCTCCGACATCACCACCGACACCCGCCCTCCGGACGACGTGAACTTCAGCGCGTTGGCGAGCAGGTTCACCAGCACCTGGCGCAGCTTGTCCGCGTCGCCCGCCAGCCGGGGCCTGGGCACGGGCGGCAGGCGCACCTCCAGCTCCACGCCCTTTCTCTGCGCCTGGGGCAGCACGCTGGAGACCGCCGTCTGGATGACGCTGGCCAGGTCCACCGGCCCCACCGACAGCCGCAGCTTGCCGGCTTCAATCTGGCTCAGGTCGAGGATGGACGAGATGAGGTTGAGCAGCGACTCGCCCTTCTCGACGATGGTGCGCACGTAGAGCAGCTGCTCGGGGTTGAGCACGCCGGCCAGGCCCTCGGCGAGCATCTCCGAGTAGCCGATGATGGACGCCAGGGGCGTGCGCAGCTCGTGGCTCACCGTGCCCAGGAAGGTGGATTTGAGCCGGTCCAGCTCCTTGAGGCGCGTGTTCACCTGCGCCAGACGCGAGTTCTGCGCCTCCAGCTCGCGGTGCGTCTCCAGCATCGCCTCGATGTGCAGCTGCGTCGTCAGGTAGGTGCGGTGGCCGCTGGCGACGAGCGCGGCGAGCACCTGGCCGAAGTGCGTCAGCACCTGCACCACGGTGCGCTCGGGCGCGCGGCGCACCTTGGACACCAGCTCCTGGGCGCGCGTGAGCTCCAGCGCGGGGATGTCCGTGAGCGTGTCCGGGAAGTCGCCCAGCTCCTCGGGGGTGAAGGGCCCCAGGATGACGCGGCCCAGGAAGTCGCCTTCCCAGCGCACGGGCATCACCAGGTAGCGCAGGCCGGTGAAGCACGGCAGCGCGATGAGGCCCGCCTCCTCCGCGCCGTCGCCCTGGGCCACGCGCGCGCCGTTGAGCGGGACGACGGGGCCGTCCTTCACGCGCGCCACGGTGGCGGTGCAGCGCGAGCGGCCGTCCGGGAAGGAGAAGACGTACGCGCAGAAGTCGCCGTGGCCCACCTTCACGTCGGCCAGCTTGGTGCCGCGCGCGTCGAGCACCTTGATGCCCACGCGGTACAGCTCGCTGAAGCTCTTCACCACCTCCGAGAACGACGGGAGGTCCAGCATCTCTCCCAGGGACAGCCGGCGCTGGAGCACGGACTCGCGGCGCGAGCCCTCCGGGGGCACGCTGCCCTGATAGCCGCTCATCGCCCGCCCCCCACCTGCTCGTCGCGGGTGACGGCGGCGTAGCGCCCGGCCAGCGCGGTGCCCGACAGGTCCATGCGGCCGAAGACCTGGGACAGGAACTCCGCCTCGGTGAGGCCCACGTTGCGCGCCAGGTGCGCGCGCGCGTCCAGCCGCCGGTAGGCCGCCTGCGCCACGGCGTGGAAGGTCTCCAGCACGCCCTCGCCCTTGAGGGCCACCGCGCCCACCACGGCCTCGCCGCCGCGCTTGCGCGCCTCCTCCAGCTCCGCGTCCGTGCGCGCGTCGGGCAGGTCCCGCTTGTTGAACTGGATGACGACGGGCACCTGCGCGGGGTCCAGCCCGTTCTCCTTCATGTTGTCCTGCAGGTTGCGCCAGTAGGCGTTGTTCTCCGCCGTCGCGCTGTGCCGGCTGTCCGCGATGAACACCACCGCGTCGGCCCCCTGCAGCACGATGCGCCGGGTCGCGTTGTGGATGACCTGCCCGGGCACCGTGAAGAGCTTCACCTTCACCTTGAAGCCCGAGGACGTGGAGAAGAAGACAGGCAGCAGATCGAAGAACAGCGTCCGGTCGTCGTGTGTGTCCACCGTCAGCAACCGCCCCCGGACCTCCGGGTACGCGCGGGCGTGGAGCTGACGCAGGTTCGTCGTCTTCCCGCTGAGTCCGGGACCGTAGTAGACGATCTTGAGCGTCAGCTCGCGCTGGGCGTGGTTCAGTTGCAAGGGGTGCTCGGGCAGGCGGAGTCGAGGGGAGGAGAGGCCAGCCCTCCGGTGACGACCAGGGTTTTTATAGTGGGAACGCCTGCTTCGCGGAAGGCCGGCCGGATGGCGGCCGTGGAAGCGGGGCCTCTGCCCTGGAATGGCGCCGGCGAAGATGGGGTTGACCCGAATCCGACCCTCTCGTGCCAGGGGGAGGCAAACTCCTCACTTGAGAAGACAATGTGCGCGGAATCACCGCGTGCACCGGTGGCGGGGGTGCGGTTAGGATCGCAGCGCGACGGAGGAGATGGCGATGACGATGAAGCAGGTGGACCCGGGCGTGGAGATGGCCCCAGCCCCGGTGCTGGATGTGGTGGGCCTCCCCAACGACCTGATGGCGGCGGTGAAGTTCACCCTGCCCACCGACGAGGACATGACGGCGGTGGCGGCCCTGCGCGCCAGCTCCGAACCCTGGAAGAGCCGGGGTGAGACGCAGGAGGACAGCCTCAAGGCCCTGACCCAGCTCAAGCCCTTCATCCACGTGGCCCGGCTGCAGAGCCAGATCGTCGGCTACGTCACGGTGGAGCGCGACGGCCCGGTGCCCGGCGCCGCCTACCTGCGCAACATCGTGGTGAAGCCGGAGCTGCGCAAGAAGGGTCTGGGGATGGTGGTGCTGGAGCAGGCGCTCCGGGCCGCGCGGGACATGTACCGCAAGACCATTGCCCTGCGCGTGGACCCGTCCAACGCGCCCGCGGTGGGCTTCTACCGCAAGGCGGGCTTCACCACCGTGGCCACGGTGGTGTCCAAGAAGTCCGGCAAGCTGCGGCTCCTGATGTCGCGCGAGCTGTAGTCCCGCGCCGTGGCGCACCTGGCGGGAGGCCGCTTGCCTCCCGCCCTCGCTCCGAGCGGGCCCTCAGGGGCCCCGGAGCCCCCTCCCCCACCCTGGCGAATCGACTCCGTCCACCGCTGACAGGTGGGTGTGGGGCCCACTGCGCGTGGCGACGGCAGGCGGGCGTGGCGCGGGGGAAGAAGCGCCAGGATGGACCGGGGGGTGGGCGCATTCGACGCGTTGTCGACTATCCTGCGGACCATCCCCGCGCTTCGCGCTTCGCCCCAGCCCGAGTCGACTTCCGCATGAGACCCCTTGCTGAGCTGTTGCGCCATCTGTCGCGGCCTGGAGTGACGGAGCTGACCCTGGCCACGGGCCGACCGCCGATGATTCGGGGGAGCAGTGGTTATGAGCCGGTGGACCCGGCGGCGGTGACGACGGAGGACGTCGTGCGCGCGCTGCAGGCCATGGTGGGCGTGGCCCGGGCCTCCACCGTGTCGGATTCACCGTCGCAGTGGTCCGTCAACGCCAACGGGTTGGGCGCGCTGTCCATCGCCGCCCAGCGCCGGGGCGACCTCATGCACCTGAGGCTGTCGCGCGCGGCGGAGGCGGGCGCCACGGCGGCGGCTCCGGCCGCATCGACCGCGGCGGCTCCGGCGACCGCGCGAGCTCCCGCCGCGGCCGTGCAGGGCGCGGCAGGGTACGGCGGACAAGCCGCTGCTTCGGCGGGCGCCTCCGCGCAAGGCGCGGGACAGGGCGCGGCAGGGTACGGCGGACAAGGCGCTTCGGCGGGCTACGCCGCACAAGGTGCGGGACAGGCCACGAGCGCGGCAGCCGGGTACGGCGCACAGTCGGCTGCGAGGAACGTGGCCACCGGGGGCCACGGCGCGCAGGCCGCGTCACCGGGCGCGGCGGCCGGTTACGGTGCGCAGGGCACCACGGGACAGGCCACGTCGCCGGGCGCTTCAGCGGGTTACGGCGCGCAGCCCGCTTCGGCGGGATACGGCGCACACGACGCGGGACAGGCCTCGTCACCGGGCGCATCGGCGGGCTACGGCGCACAGGGTGCGGCGGCGCAGAACACCGCGACCGGGTATGCCCCCTCGCAGGGCGGGTATTCGAGCGCGGGCACGCAGGAGGCCGCGCGGAACCTCGCGGCGTCGCGGCTGACGGGTGGGGCCCGGGACCTGGCGGTGGTGCTGGAGCAGGGCCGCAGCGTGCGCGCCAGCGACGTGCACGTGGTGGCCGAGCGCCCCGTGCTCTTCCGCCTCGCCGGGGACCTGGTCCCCCAGGGCGGCGTGCTCGACGCCGCGCGCGTGGAGGGCATGCTGCTGCCCGTGGTGCCGGAGCGGCTGCGCGCCGTGCTGGAGCGCGACGGCAGCTGCGACTTCTCGCTCGACTCGCCGGAGATGGGGCGCTTCCGCGTCAACGTCTCGCGGCACCGCACGGGCCTCAAGGGCACCTTCCGCGTCATCGCCCGCGACATCCCCACGCTCGAGTCGCTCGGCCTGCCCCAGGACATCGCGAAGGCCACGCACCACCACCAGGGCCTCATCGTCATCACCGGCCCCTCCGGCCATGGCAAGACGAGCACCCTGGCGGCGCTGGTGGACCTCATCAACAGCCACACGTCCCACCACATCCTCACCGTGGAGGACCCGGTCGAGTTCGTGCACCCGCGCAAGAAGGCGCTCATCAGCCAGCGCGAGGTGGGCGCGCACACGCGCACCTTCGCCAGCGCGCTCAAGGGCAGCCTCCGCGAGGACCCTGACGTCATCGTCGTGGGCGAGCTGCGCGACACGGAGACGGTGCGCATGGCGCTGGCGGCCGCGGAGACGGGCCACCTGCTCATCAGCACCATGAACACGCCGAGCGCGGCGAAGACCATCGACCGGCTCATCGACCTGTTCCCGCCCGCGGACCAGCAGCAGGTGCGCCTGTCGCTGTCGAGCGGCCTGCGCCTCATCGTCAGCCAGCGGCTGATGGCGAGCGCGGACGGCAAGAGCATGGTGGCCGCGGCGGAGGTGCTGCCGGGCTCCGTCGCGCTGGGCAACCTCATCCGCGACAACAAGACGTACCAGATTCCCTCGCTGCAGCAGCGCGGCAAGAGCCTGGGCATCGTCCGCTTCGAGGACTCGATGGCGGACCTGGTGCGCGCGGGCAAGGTGAAGCTGGAGGTGGCCAAGGGCTTCGTGGACAACCCGGACGAGCTGGAGGCGGTGGTGACGGGACGCAGGCCGGGCACGGCGGTGGCCGCGCCGGAGACGCCGCAGGACAGCGCGCGGCTGCTCAGCAAGATGGGCTCGCTGATGGGAAGGAAGGGGGGCTGAGATGAACACGCCACGCATCGCCCAGTTCTTCGACATCCTCTTGGAGCAGAAGGGCAGCGACCTGCACCTGAGCGTCGGCTATCCCCCCATGGGCCGCATCCGCGGGGAGCTCACGCCCCTGCGCGAGGCGGCGCTGACGACGCAGGAGCTGGAGGGGCTGCTCTTCGAAATCGTCAACCCGGCGCAGAAGCGACAGATTGTCGAGGAGCTGGACCTCGACTTCGCCTACGGCTACGGGACGAAGGCGCGCTTTCGCGCGAACTACTTCTACAAGCAGACGGGCCTGGGCGCGGTGTTCCGCACCATTCCGAGCAAGGTGCTCACGCTCGACGACCTGAAGACGCCCGACATCGTGCGCAAGCTGGCCGAGCGCCGCAGCGGCCTGGTGCTGGTGACGGGACCGACGGGCAGCGGCAAGTCCACCACGCTCGCGGGCATGGTGAACCACATCAACCAGACGCGCCCGGCGCACATCCTCACCATCGAGGACCCGGTGGAGTTCGTCCACGAGTCCGCGAAGGCGCAGGTGACGCACCGCGAGGTGGGCCCGCACGCGTCGAGCTTCGCCACGGCCATCCGCTCGGCGGGCCGCGAGGACCCCAACGTCATCCTCATCGGCGAGCTGCGCACCAACGAGACGATGAAGCTGGCGCTCCAGCTGGCGAGCTTCGGCGTGCTGGTGTTCGCCACGGTGCACACCAACAGCGCGCCGGCGACCATCGACCGCATCATCAACTCGTTCCCCGCGGACGAGCAGGCGCAGGTGCGCGGCATGCTCGCGGAGAGCCTTGCTGGCATCGTCGCCCAGCAGCTCATCAAGACGGCGGACGGCAAGGGCCGCGTGGCGGCGCTGGAAATCCTGGTGGGCGGCGCGGCCATCGCGGCGATGATTCGCGAGGGCAAGGTCTTCCAGATTGCGTCCAAGATGCAGGCGGGCCAGGGCCAGGGCATGCAGACGCTGGACATGCACCTGGAGCGCCTGGTGCGCGACAACGTCATCACGCCCGACGCGGCGCTGGAGAAGGCCCAGGACAAGGAGAACCTGGCCAAGGTCATCCAGCGGCTCAAGCCGGACTGGGTGCTGCCGGAGTCGATGAAGGCGTAGCGCCCGTGTCAGGAATGCCGTGGCATTTCGTCCCTCGCGCCCGCGGGAGGGGCGACATGCTCTACGGCGACGAGAAGTCCTTGCAGATGGCGCGCAGCCTGTTGCCCTCGCAGTGGAGGGAGCAGGCCCGTTGGTATCGGGCCAGCCAGAGCCGGAGCACGCGGCGCGCCGTCCGGGTCCGCGTCTCCCGGCTGGCGCTGGAGCCGGACCTCTTCGAGGACTGCGCCGACCTCGACGAGGATGCCGCGTCGAAGATGGGCTGGGTGGTGCACCGTCGACGCCGGTCCGACAAGGTGAACCCGTTCATCCGCTGGGCGAAGCACCGCACCGCCGAGGAGCCGAGGGACTCCCGCCTGAGTCGGATCCGCGGCACGGTGCCGGAGGGTGTCATCGGCGCCCATGCGCTCGGGCACCTTCGCCGCGAGGAGCACTTCATGAGCACCGCGGAGCTGGCGCACCAGCCCGCGTGGCGCTTGCGCACGAAGCGCAGGCATCTCCCCGAGCGGGGGTTGTTGGCCCGGTTGCTCCGCGAGCTGCTGCTCCTGCCGGAGGGACAGAAGGTGTTCAACGCATACCTCAAGCGCGCGTGCGCGCAGGGCTGGGGAAAGCGGCGGGGCTTCGATGGCCAGGTCCACGTGGTGATGAATGGCAGGCGCCCGGTGCGACTGTTGATGGGCGTTCACGATGTGCTGCCGTTCCTGGACGCCATCGACGTGTGTGCCGGGGAGCCGCGCTCGTGGGCGTCCTCACACATGCACACGGCGACCCGCGGGCCCGCGCTCGACTTCCTGAAGGCGTTCCACCGCCACAAGCAGGACCTGGCCAGCACGCTCGCGAGCCTCCCGGTCCCCAAGCTGACGAACCTGCCGCCCTGAGACTCCTGGTGCGCGTGCGAAGTCGGTGGTGGGCGACAGGTCCCTGAACCAGGATGGGCGCATGATTCACGGTCTGGAGCAGGTGGACACCGAGCGGCTGCGGCTGCGCGCCTTCCGCGAGAGCGACGTGGAGGCGATGTTCGAGCTGCACAGCGACCCGAGGACGAACCTGGTCGATGCCTCCGCCGCGATGAGTACGCGGGAAGAAGCGCGGGAGCTGCTGTCGCGGTGGCTGGGGGATTGGGCCGAGCGGGGCGTGGGGTACTGGGCGGTGGAGCGGCGCGAGGCGCCCGGCGTCGTCGTGGGAGTCGGGGGTGTGCGGCACAAGCCGCTCGAGGGGCGGACGGTGTTGAACCTGGCCTATCGGTTCTTCCCGTCCACGTGGGGCTCGGGGTTCGCGACCGAGGTGAGCCGGGTGGCGATGGAGAAGGCGCGGCTGCACCTGCCGGAGGTTCCGCTGGTCGCCATCATCCATCCCGACAATGTGCCCTCCGTGCGCGTGGCGGAGCGACTGGGGCTGCGCTTCGAGCGCATCATCCCCTACGGGACGGGAGACGTTCCCCACCGGCTGTACGTGGTGGGGTGAAGTCCCATCGAAGCGCCTTCTACAGACGCTCGCGCAGCCCCTCGCGGAACAGCGTGAACACGGCCTGGCCGCAGCGGTCGGAGGCATCCGCGCGGGCCCTGGCCACGCGGACCTCGTAGCGGAGGCCCTTCAACAGCAACTGCTTCGTCTCTCCCACGGAGACCGTGACAGGCGCCGAGTCGCGTCCCCGTGGTCCCTCGAAGCGCAGCCTCGCGCCACGGGTCCGCTCGCCCGGCTTCGCTTCACAGCCCGCCAGCTCCCAGTGCACCTTCAGCTCCGGCACGAGCCCCGGAGGCAACAGGACCTCTCCGTCCGGCGTCGTGGGCGCGCTCGGCACCGTGAGCAACAGCAAGCGCCCCTGTTCGTCTCGGAGCGTGTCACCCGCGAGGAGCGCGGGTTGGTCGCCATCACCGGACAGACAGCTCGCGGGCTCGCGATGACTGGCCCACGTCAAGATGCGCCCGGTCAGGTCCGCCAAAACCTCCGGCACCGTGAGCCCGTAGCTCACGCCTCCGTGCACTTCGCCTTTCGCGTACTGGAGGACCGAAGCCCACTGGTCCGCGTGGCGGTAGGCGCCTCGCAGCTGTCGGGCCACCTGGAACTGACGCTCCAAACGAGGCCCCTTGCGCTCGAGCGCCAGCGTCTCCGGCTCCTCCTTGAAGGCCACCTCCACCCTCGCCTCCGGCCACAGCTTGTCACAGGCCCGATGCGAGTCGGTCGTCGCGGAGGAGCCCCAAGCGGGCGACGCGGCCCTGGGCGTTCGGACCTCCGGCGACGCCATGACCATGGCGCCCGCTTCCCGAGAGACAGGCGCGCGACCGCCATCGTTCGAAGAAGGCGAGGACCCACCTGACGCTGTCGTGGACGACTCGCCAGCGTCCGACCGCGCGGGCTCTGTCCGGGACAGGCACGCTGTGTGGGCGAGCGCCAACATCAGTCCCCCACTCGCGACGAGCACGCGCGACGTCGCGCGCCACCTCGGCCGCCCCCAACCGTCACATGCGACCTCTCGCCTCATCATCGCGGATGCCCTTTCATCGCCCGGACGGTTCCGCGCGCAACATGAGCGCGGAGCCACTTCGAGGGGCCTCGCGAGGCACGCGTCTCGTCGTCCCGCCTGGCCTCCGGTCCGGGCCCATCAGAGACACTCCGCGTACAGCAGCGTCCCGTCCGCGGACACGTGGAAGTCCCGACCCTCCACCCGCCCCCGCGCCAGCAATCGCTCCCGCTTGCGGCGGACGTCCTCACGCCTGCGGCTCACCGAGCGCTCCTCGTGCGGAACCCGAGGCTGGAACCGCGCGGGCCCGCCCTTGTCATCCGGCGCGTACCGCGTGAGCAGCGAGCGCTTCACGCCGCGCTCCGCGCCGTCATCCGCGTCCCCATCGTCGGTGAAGTCGACCTCCAGCGAGCCCCACTCCCCCACGTCGCAGTCACACGAGCCACACCCCGGGAAGCTGCATCCGAGGAACCCGTCCCGACAGGAGACACACTCGTACTTCGGCGAGGAGCCACACGTCGCGCAGCCGTTGTCGCCGAACGAGTAGGAGTGCCAGCCAGAGTGGCTCACGCCCGTGAACTGGTAGCGGTAGTTCATCACGCTGTCGTGCACCACGCTGTACTGTCCCCCCACGTCGTTGCCGTTGTGGTCCAGGTCCAGGTTGTGCCCCAGCTCGTGGATGAAGGTGCCTCGCTGCTCCTGGATGCTCGGGCTGCTGAAGCAGCCCATGCTGATGATGAGGTCATTGCCCAGCATCTCCGCCTTGCCCGAGGAGCACGTGCTGAGGCTCGTGTGCCGGTACGCCCACATCGCATAGTGGAAGTACGGCCGGCGCTCCGGGTTCGTCGACGAGAAGTGGCTGCCCTTCAGCGAATAGAAGTCCACGCCGCCCGTGCAGCTCCCGTAGCAGACCACCTCACTCCACGGCAGCGGGTTGTCGATGAAGGCATGCAGCCGCACGCTCCCGCCCGAGTCCTGCGCGAACACCGCCGCCGCGTCCGCCACCAGGCCCGCGTATGGCTGCCGGGTGAGGTACGGGTTCGTCGGGTGCTGCATCCAGTCCACCTCCACGAAGATGTCCCGCTTCGTGGGACTCCCCCACTCGGAGAAGGAGAAGCCGTCGTTGCCGAACACCTCCAGCGTGTCCGGGATGCCATCCCCATCCGAGTCCTCCTCGTCGACCTGCAGCCCGAGGAGCGGCTCCAGCGCGTCCGACAGGCCGTCCTCGTCATCATCATTGTCGTCGAAGATGGTGGACCAGAGCTCCTCGTCGTGGATGAAGCTCGCCGTGCCCGTGCTCCCGGGGAAGCGGCCCACCACCACGCGCTGCGTGCCCACGTTCTGCGTGCTCGCCGCGGTGACGAGCGGGTAGTACTTGGGGCCGCTGTCGTCATCGTGCTGCAGGTACTCGGTGTTCGAGCGCAGCAGGAAGAGCAGGTGGTCTCCACCTCCCGGCGTGGCCGCCGAGGCCCGGAAGGTGTCCTTCGCATTCCACGCGAAGAGCACCGGCACGCCCCCGAAGGGCTGATTCGTCAGGATGCGCTCGTTGTTGCGGTACACGCTCGCCGTGCCGCCGCGCCCGTCCGCGTAGGCGCGAACCCAGGCGCGGTAGTAGCCCGTGTCCGGCGCCACGAAGGTCACGCACGAGCGCGTCCCGCCCAGGCAGTCATCGCTCACCGCCACCTGGCTCCAGCCGCTCCTGTCCCGCAACACGTGCAGCACCGTGTCCGGCGCCGAGCCCGAGAGTTCCCGCGTCTCGAACGTGTAGCTCTGTCCGGCCTCCAGCCAGGTGCTCAGCCAGATGAAGCTGCCCCAGTCCCTCGGGGCCACGTAGTGCGGCCCTGCCCACGCCAACATCGGTGCCAGCAGCACGACCGCGCGCAGCGCTCCCATGAAACCCTTCATCGCGTCTGCTCCCCCTGGAAGAACCATTCCTTGAACGTGTCCTGCGCCCGGGCTCGGTCCTCGGGCGAGAGCTCCCGCCACTTCTCCTGCTCCCGCGCGAGCGCCTGCCGGTAGCGGGCATCCACCTCGCGTGCCCGCGCATCCTCCGCGAGGGGGGCGGAGAGCTTCGCGACCAGGTCGAGTGCCGCGTGGTAGCGCCGCTCCAGCCGTGCGCGCGTCTCGGGGGTGGCGTCCATGAAGGCCCGCTCCGTGCGCGCCACGAGCGCGGACAGGTCATCCACCGACTCCTCGCGCAGCAACGCCTGCTCCTCCGCCGTCAGCGGCACCAGCGCGTCTTTCGCGAAGCGCGCCAGCGCGGAGTCCGGGGGCACGAGGCCCGCGACCTGGACCGTCGCTCCACCCGCGCCCTTCACCTGCTCCACACGGAGCACGGGCTCCGGCATCGCCTTCGGAGGGTCCTTCGTCACGGATGACGGGGACGTGGCCACCGCAAGAGGCTCTGCGGCTGGCGCCTCACGCCGCCCGGGTGGCACCGACACGCAGATGCCCAGGGTGACGAGCACCGCGCCCAATATCACTCCACTCAAGCCTGCTCGTGCGCGCATCCGCCCCCCTCGGGCCTGATGCTAGCACCCGTCCCAGGCCACGCGGCGGCAGGGCCACCTCCGCCCGGTCTCCAACACCCCGTGCTCATGCCAGGACATGCCCTCACGGGATGAATCCTCTCTCACCCGACACATGCCCTCCGGCCCCATGGCCGACGGGACCTCAACGCGCCTGGCGGGAAAGCTTCGGTCGCCCGTGACCAGGAGCGGCCCTCTCGCTCAACGGACACCCGCTACCGTGTGGAGCTTGTTGTCCGCGAGCTTGACGTCCCCCTTCCGGCACCTCCCCTCCCTGGAGCCGCAAGAGGCCGGCGCGAAGACATGCGACGAGGCCCTTCAGCTGGTGGGGCTCGACAGGCGTCCTGCTCAACGAAGACGCGTCGAAGCCCCGCTCACGGGTGCGCCCCGGCGGACGCCGGCATCGGACCCACTGAGAGCGGGAGGCCCGGATTGGGCGTGAGAATCTCGCAGCCCTCGCGCGTCACCAGCACGGTGTGCTCGAACTGCGCGGAGAGGCTGCCGTCCACCGTCACCACCGTCCACTCGTCCTCCAGGATGCGGATGTCGGGACGCCCCAGGTTCACCATCGGCTCGATGGTGATGACCATGCCCGAGCGCAGGGTGATGCCCGTGCCCTTCTTGCCGAAGTGCGCGACGTGAGGAGGCCCGTGCATCGAGCGGCCGATGCCGTGCCCGCCGAACTCGCGCACGATGCTGCACCCCTCCTTCTCCGCCAGCTCCTGGATGGCCGCGCCGATGTCGCCCAGCTTCGCGCCATGGCGCACCACGGAGATGCCGATGTCCCGACACCTGCGGGCCACGTCCACCACGTGCCTCGCGTCCGCGGACACCTCGCCAATGCAGAACGTGGCGGAGGTGTCCCCGTGATAGCCATTCAGGTTCGTGGTGACATCCACGTTGATGATGTCACCGGGCGCCAGCCGCTCGTTCGGGTCCGGCACGCCGTGACAGACGACGTGGTTGCGGCTGGTGCAGACCGTGGCCGGGAAGCCGTGGTAGCCCAGCTGGCTGGGGATGCCGCCCCGCCGCGCCGTGTCCTCGCGCACCCACTGGTTGATGTCCTCGGTGGAGATGCCCGGCGCCAGCCGCCGCGCGACCCAGGCGAGCGTGCCGGCGGCCGCCGCGCCCGCCAGCCGCAGACGCTCGACCTCCGCGTCCTTGAAGAGTGGAGTTCCCATGGCGAGACAAGGTGACTGTCCCGCCCGGGAGCGTCCAATGCTGTTTCAGCATCGTCCCCGGACGTCAGGGCGTGTAGCAGTTGAACTGCATGGTGTAGACCGCCCAGAACTCCCTGTCGTCGATCTCCCGGCAGTCACCCCGGGTCTCGACGACGTTGCAGAAACCCTGGGGACAGATGGCATTGGCCTTCACCCGGGCTTCGATACGCGCGGTGGTATAGGCCCCCGCCCAGGAGAAGCCAGAGCCGTCCCCCATGGTGCCGTGCAGCGAGGTGCCGCAAGCGAGCGCCTGCGAAGCCTCCGCCGTCTCCGGGACGAAGTCCTCCTCACCCGGGTCTCCTCCGTTGCACGCGGCCACGAGAGGAAGCATCAGAGACATCCCCAGACGCCAGCTGTGTCGCGTCATCCGAGCGAGGCTCGCGAGCGGACCCTCCGGGCCTCCATCGTGGAAACCCACGCCAGGGCGCCCAGTGACAGCGGCCTGGCGTGAGTCCTACTCGGCCTCGTCGGCGAGCGATTCCCAATCGAGTCGAGGCGTGAGCACCAGCGTGCCTTCCCGGGGCACGTCCACGTCGCTGACGTGGAAGCGTGGCAGCGCCTTGCTCGTGAGCAGGAGCGTGGCCCGGCCCGCGGGGACGTGTCGGAAATACAGCGCGTCCTCCCCCCACTGCGCGCTCAGGCCCGGGGCCATGCACGTCCCCAGCTCCTCCTCCTTCGTCGGATGCGCGACGCCTCCCGGCACCAACGCGACGCTGAGGTCTTCGTGGTAGGGCACCACCAGCTTCACGGTGGCACCCGCCGTCAGGGCCTGGAAGGAGACGGAGGCCCGGCCGCGCTCGGGGACCACCACGCGCTGGGGCAGGAACGTGGGGGACTCCTGCTCCGTGTACCGCGCGGGAAGCACCGAGACGACCCAGGTGCCCGGGGCCAGCCCACCCTTCCAGGCCTGTCCCCGTTCGAGAGGACTCGTGGCCCAGTCTCCATCCGGGGCACTGAAGTACGCCACGTAGCCGTCCAGGGGGCGGCCGCGGGCATCCTTCGCCGTCACGCTCACGAGCGCCGTGGGCTCCAGTCTCGCCGTCACCTCATCCTGGCCCTCGCCCACCGACAATCGCAGCACATGGTGGCCTGCCGGCTCACGGAGCGTCAGGGTGAGCGGCCCCGGCGCCAGCTCATGTTCCTTGAAGAGGAACAGGCCTTGCGCATCCGAGAGCGTCTCCGGCTCCCTCGACTCCGGAGCCGTGGCCTGCGCGCGCGCGGAGACGGTGACTCCCGCCAACGGCTGGTCCGTCAGGGCATCCACGACGCGGCCTCGGAGACGACGGCCTCGCTCCAGCCTGATGTCTCCCAGGTCGAGGTCCGGCTCCTGCGGGCCCCCGTCGATGAGGCGCTCCGCGGAGCGCAGTCCCTCGGCCGCGAAGAAGTACCGCCTGGAGGAGACGTGAGGATTCCGGGGGAACGAGAACGTCCCATTCTCGGACTCCACCAGCTCGCCTCCCGCCATGAAGCGACGAAGGGGACTTCCGTCGGGGCCGACGACGCGTCCCCGGACCCAGGCCTGGCGGTCCATCACCAGCCGCAGCGGCGTCGTGCCGGAGGGCACACGGAGCGCGGGCTCGTAGAGCGTGTCCTGGATGATGAGGCTGCGGTGGACACCGCCGTGGGTCTTGAGCACCGCCTGCGTGGCGGCATCCAGGCGCAGCGCGTAGCCGGGCTTGAAGGCCGTGATGGCGTGCGCGCTGGGGCCAAGCCCTCGCAGCACGAAGCGGCCGCTCGCGTCGGTGGGAACGCCCCGGTCGAAGCGCTCCACCATCTTGAGGATGGCGGGCCCCCCCGGGGGCAGCGCATCGCGCGGTTCGGCGCGGACGAGGACCCCTTCGAGGGGGGCTCCCTCGGCGTCGACGACAAGGCCCTCTCGCGTCTGCCCCTCGTCGAGGCGCAGCTCCACGCGCGTCACCGCATCGGCCGCGACCTCCACGTCGCTCCAGGCCCGCTGGTCCACGCTGTCCGTCGTCCGCTCCACGACCACCCGGTAGCGTCCCGGAGCGAGTCCCCGGCGCGTGAACCGCCCCTGGGTATCCGTCCTCGTCGCGTTCAGCCTGAGCTCATCCGTGAAGAGCTTCAACACCACGGCGCCCCCGACGAGCGGATGTCCACGCCCATCCACCACGTGTCCCTCCACCGTCGCACCGACGCGCACGATGATGTGCACGTCGCGCGCTGGCACCTTGACGAGGACGGGCGCGTCGAGGAAGTCCGGTGTGTCGACGTCGACCTCGTAGTCACCAGGCTCGGAGGCATCCAGCGTGAAGCGGCCCTCGGCGTCCGTGGTGTCGTCCTCGGTCTGCTCCGGACGACTCCCCTCCCCGACCCAGCGGAGCCCGACGGGGACGTGGGTGACGGGATGTCCCGCCCCATCCGTGACCCGTCCGGTGAGGGAGTACGCGCGCGCCAGCGTGAAGTCCTGCGTGCCCGTGTCCGCGGACACGAGGCGCTGCTCGGCCTTTGACGGCTCGAGCCAGCCCTTCGCCCGGAGGGTGAAGTCCCAGGCTCCGGGTTCCACGGGGCCCAGGCGATAGCGCCCCTGCGCGTCGGTGACGGCCGTCAGCGGCTCGCCCTGCTGCGCCGAGGAGGCCAGCTTCACGCTCACGCCCTCCAGCGGCTGTGAGGCGTCGTCGAACACCGTGCCCTCGACGTGGAGCGCGCTGCCCAGCTCCAGCGTCACGTCGCGAAGGGAGGACGCACCGAGGTCCAGTCGGGTGAGGGCGTAGAGACCTTCGTGCTCCGCGGTGAGGGTGTGGTGCCCCGTCGAGAGCTCGAAGGTGAAGGCGCCTCGGGCGTCCGTCCTTGTCTTCGTGGCCTTCGGATTCTCGGGGGCGCTGGTCCTGAGGGCGCGGACCTCCACGTCCTTCACGGGCACACCGCGGGACATCACGCGTCCGGAGACAGCGCGCACCGGACGCAGCTCCAGGTCCCATCCCGAGGTCCCCGTCGTCACCGCCGGGGACCAGCCCTCTTTCGACGCGAGCACGAGATAGTCTTCGCGTGGCAGGGGACCGAGCTGGAAGCGCCCCGCGTTGTCGGTGCGCGTGTCGAAGAAGCGCGTGTGCCCGCGGCTCACCACGGTGATGGAGACGTCGGGCAGCGGTGCGCCTTCGCTCGTGACCTTTCCTTGTCGCTGCGTGCTCGCCTCGAGCACCAGTTGCACACCCCGGCTCCCTGCTGGAATGCCCGGGTGCACGGTCGCGCCGCTCCCGGAGAGGACCCAGAGCGACTGAGGGCCCTCGGGAAGCCCCTCCAGGACGAAGGTGCCGTCTTGCGCCGACACCGCCTGCGCGAAGACGGGCGCCTCGCCCTCGCGCGCGAGGAGCCGCTGCACGATGAGGTCCTCCGTCCACGGCAGACACCACGGCAGGCTCCGCGTGCGCGGGAAGACGGACACCACCTCTTCAGCCGGGTCCCCCGGCCCGGGAGGCGGCGTGTCCTCGGGGCACGGCAGCGCTGAAATCGTCTCGCCCTCGATGGGCCAGGAGGCGGAGACCCGGGCGCCGGTGACGGGCTGTCCCCACGCGTCCACGACGGTGCCCTGGATGCGCAGCCCCGCGGCGGCGGGGGGCCTGGGGGGCGCGGTGCGAGGGAGCGTGCCGCCCGAGCGGGTTCGGGTGTTGCCCTCGGGCTGGGACTGCTCGGGGCCCAGCAGCTTCCATGAGAGGAGCGCCATCGCTCCCAGAATCAGGAGCGTTCCCCCTATCCACCCGCGCATGCTCCAGTTCCTGCCGTCCGACATGAGGGATTCGAGGATATCAGCGGGCGGCCGGTCGCCCTCCTGCTGGATTCGGAACAGGGGCGGGGGATGGGGGGTGCACGTCGGGGGGAGGTCTCGATAACGTGGGGGTCGTGAGCATCACGCACCTCCAGTCCTTCGTCGCCGTGGCCGAGGAGAAGCACGTGGGCCGTGCCGCGCGTCGGCTCCACCTGACGCAGCCGCCGCTCAGCCGGCACATCCTCGCGCTGGAGGATGAGCTGGGCACCCGGCTGTTCGAGCGCACGCGCCAGGGCATGCGCCTGCTGCCGGCTGGCGAGGTCTTCCTGCACCACGCGCGCCGCATCCTCGCGGAGGTGGACACGGCGGTGCTCACGGTGCGCGGGCTCGCGCCGCGTGAATCAGACGGGTGATGTCTCGCCCGCGACTTCCAAGGGCAGCGACAGGGTCTCTCCTCGGTGAACGAGGGCCGCGGCTCGAACCAATTGCCGCACCTGGTGGGCGCTGAGCGGCAGCTCGCGGAAGAGCCGGTACGGAGAGAAGTCACCCACCGACATGTCGAGCAAGGGGCTCTGCCCCACGCGCTCGGCGCGCAGCTCATGGCGGAGCCCCGCCACTTCGATGACGAGCGCACAGTCCAGCGCGTCGAGTCTCCGGACCTCGAGGATCCGCAGGACGCCCCCCGTGCCGTGCCCTCCCCGCTGCGTCTCTTCTGACGTGGACATCGGGTGCTTCTCTCCGCCTCGCGTCGCCCATCGGACGAAGTCACACGGGACCAGGACCGCTCGCCATGGTCAAGCCATGACTCGGTGCGCGCCCCGCGCATACTGAGGCACCTCGCCTCCCACCGGAAGGGACCACCCGAACATGCCTCGCAGGTCGTCTCGCCTCACCTCGTCGAAGCTCCGTGGGTGCCTCCTGCTTCCAGGTGCGCTGCTCGCGTCCGCGACCTGGGCCCAGTCCGCCGACCCCGAGACGAATCCCCCGCCGCTTGACGTTGTCACCGCCGCGTCGACTCGCACGACCCCGACGGCGCACGAAGGTCCTCACCTCCCTGGCCATGTCGTCGCGCAACCCGCGTCCACGAGCAAGACACCCGTCGACGACACACCTGAGCCCGCGGAACCCGACTCGACCTCGCGCACCGTCGTCACGGGCACGCGGCTGCCGCGTCCCATCCGCGACGTGCCCGCCACCACCGTGGTGCTGCCTCGCGAGGAGATCGACCGCAGCCCCACGCTGACCCAGGACACCCTGGTCCGCTCGCTGCCGTCCGTCGCCACCTTCCGTCGGACCCCGAGCCTCGTCTCCGACCCCACCGCGCAGGGACTCAACCTGCGCGGCCTCGCGCCCTCCGGCGTCGCGCGCACGCTCGTCCTCCTCGACGGTGTCCCCGTCAACGACCCGCTCGGAGGCTGGGTCTTCTGGCGCTCGCTTCCACGACTGGGCCTGGAGCGCATCGAGGTCGTCCCCGGCGGCGGCTCCGCCCTCTACGGCAGCTCCGCGCTCGGCGGCGTCGTGCAGCTCATCTCCCGTCCCATCACCGGCCCCGCCCTCGACGCCGACGTCTCCTATGGCAACCGCGGCACCGGCCTCGTCGCCGCGCGCGGCGCCCAGCGCTGGGGCCCCGTCGCCGCCGCCCTGGAGACCGAGCTGCTCACCAGCGACGGCTACCGCATCGTCAGCCCCGGCCAGCGCGGCGCCATCGACGGCGACACGCCCAGCAACCACGTCGTGCTCAACGGCCGCGTCGAGGCCCAGCCCACCGACACGCTCACCCTCTCCGCCCGCGCCAACCTCTTCCGCGAGAACCAGAACGGAGGCACCCGCTTCACCACCGCCCGCGTGGAGCTCGCGCAGTTCGGCGCGAGCGCGCGCCTCCAGACCGAGGCCCGCGGCACCTTCACCCTCGACCTCTTCGGCCGCGCGCTCCGCTTCGAACAGGACCGCGCCCGCGTGGCGCAGGACCGCGCCACCGAGGTCCGCGCCGCCTCCCAGGACGTCCCCGCCAACGACCAGGGCGCCTCCCTCGTGTGGACCGCGCCCGCCTGGAGCGCGGGCGGCGCCCATCAACTCTCCGCGGGGCTCGACGCCCGCCGCATGGCCGGCACCTCGCAGGAGCAGCTCTTCCCCGCCACCCAGGCCCCCGAGGCGCTCGTCGCCCGCGAGGCCGGCGGCACCCAGTGGAGCGGCGGCCTCTTCCTGCAGGACCTCTACGCCCCCATCCCCGCCGTGGAGCTGTCCGCCGCGCTCCGCCTGGATGCGTGGCGCAACACCCGCGGCCAGCAGCGCGTGGAGCGCGTCAACGGCGCCACGGACACCACCCGGTACGACGACCGCACCGAGCACCAGCTCAGCCCACGGCTGGGCCTGCGCGTGCGCCCGTGGGACCCCGTCACCTTCCGCGCCTCCGGCTATCGCGCGTTCCGAGCCCCCACCCTCAACGAGCTCTATCGCCCCTTCCAGGTCGGCACCGTCCTCACCGCCGCCAACGCGGACCTCTCCGCCGAGCGCCTGTGGGGCGCCGAGGCCGGCGTCGAGGTCGAACCCCTGCGGGCCCTCACCGCGCGCGTCACCGGCTTCTGGAACGTGCTCGAGGACCCCATCACCAACGTCACCCTGCCGGGCAACGCGGGCCGACAGCGGCAGAACCTGGGGCGCGCCCGCGTGCGCGGCGTGGAGGCCAGCGTCGACTGGCGACTGTCACGCCGCTGGACCGCGCTGCTCGCGTACACCTTCGTGGACCCCACTGTCACCGAGGCCCCCGGTCAACCCGAGCTGGTGGGCCGCCAGCTCGCGCAGGACCCCAGGCACCGCGGCGCCGCCAGCCTCACCTTCGAGGACCCGCGCCTGTTCACCACCACCGTGCAGCTTCGCGTCATCGGCCCCCAGTTCGAGGACGACCTGAACGAGCGCGGCATGGGCGGCGCGCTCGTGGTGGACGCCGCCGTCAGTCGACGGCTCTTCTGGAAGGTGGACCTGTTCGCCGCCGTGGAGAACCTCTTCGACCGCGAGTACCTGGCCGGCCGCGCCGGCGTGGACACCCTGGGCCCGCCCGTGCTCGCGCGCGTGGGCCTGCGCCTCAGGGATGCGCCGTGAGCCTCACGGACACTGGCGGAAATAGTCCACGCGCCGCAGCGGCCTGGCCCCGACCTCCGGCACGAACACCGAGGTGAGCATCACGTGCACGCGCTGCCACGCGTCCAGCTCCAGGGCGGCATCCATGAAGGAGCGCGTGCCCGGCCCTTCGTGGGCATCGAGGGTCGTCTTCGCCCAGCCATCCTGCGTGCGGGTCCAATAATCCAGGGGACCGTCGGTCCCTATCGTCACCGCGTGCACCGTCTCAGCGGGCCCCACGCTCAGCCCGTCGAGCTGGGTGCTCTCCTGCGTGACGAGCGTCGTGGACCAGACGCCCTGCCCGTCACGGACGCTCAGCCAGGTCCCTCCGCCCGAGCTCCATCCGACATGCGGGACGCCGGAGGGCGACAGCGCAAGGTAGGGGGCTCCCCACGCCTCGGCGACGACCTCCGACACCCAGGTGCCCGAGGCGTTCGTGGCGTAGTGGAGGCGCTTCTGCGGATACCCCTCGTAGACCAGGTGGGCCTTGCCTTGCCCGTCCACCTTCAGCGAGGTGAAAGCAGACCGGTCCAGGGCCCGCAGGCCCGTGTCCTCCACCACGAGCGCCCCCGGAGGCCCATGCGTGTACATGAGGTGGTGCTCCGCGCCGATCCACGTGGACAGCGCATGGAGTTGGCCTTGCGCGTCCAATTCAAGGCTCTTCACCAGACCGCTCGCCATCCGCGTCTCGACCCAGCGGCCCGACGTGTAGCGGAAGAAGTGCGTGGGGACGTCCGTGGCGCCCTGCGCGAACTGCGGACTCAGGGCCACGTGGACCTCGCCCGAGGCGTCCACTCGGATGCCACCCGGCCAGGGCGGCGGCCCCATGAAGCCCGTCCTCGGAAACGTACGCCAGGGCTTCGTCGTCGGCACCCGCACGATGTCGTCGGTGAACTCGATGAGGTACGCGTCACCGTCCGCGTCGAGCGCGAAGTGCGCGTAGCCCTTGGTGCCCTCGGGCAGCAGGTTGCGCTTCTGCCAGCCCTGCTCGCACGCGCTCCAGGCCGACATGCGCGCGTCGACGCCCGCGTCACTCAGCACGGGGCCATCCGGGTTGTGCGGCCACCCTCCCGCGTCCGGCGTCCCGCCATCCTCATCCACCCCGCCGTCCGCCGGAGGGAGCAGCTCACCGCCATCCCCCTGCCCGCCGTCCTCCCCTGCATCCGGCCCGGCGTCCCGCATCATGGGCGGAGGTCCCGCGTCGTCTCCGGCGTCGAGGCCCGTCTCCGGCTCGCCGCCATCATCCCTCCCCGCGTCCCGGCTCTTGCCGCCAGCGTCCTCCTGGAGCCCGATCCACTTCTTGGGGTCGATGATGGGCTCACACGCGCACAGCCCCACCGAGACACACAGCAGGACGAGACGCAGTCGGAGAGAGGGCGAGCGGTCCACGAGCAACCTGGGGAGCGGAGACGGACCCGAGGGCCACGTCGGTGATGAAGGAAGCGAGAGGGAACTGTATCCGAAATCACGCGGGGGCCCAGGCGGGCCCATTCACTGACATTGCCGATAGGAGTCCATGGTTCGCAGCGGCCTGCCGCTCACCTCGTCGGGCTTCAGCCACGTGTGCATCACGTGCGCGCGGCCCTGTGAATCCAGCTCCATCGACGACCCCGTCGCGGAAGGAGGAAAGCCGAGGGGCTCGGGGCCGAGCCTCGTCCGCACCCAGCCACCACTCGCGTTGCTCAGGTGCAGCGGCGAGCCGTCCCACACCGTCAACAACAGGTGCACAACACCCGTCGGGCTCACGGCCAGCGCCTCCATCGAGGCCCTTTCGTCGCCGACGGACACCGCGGTCCATCCCGTCTGCGCGTCCCGCGAGGCCAGCATGATGTGGGTGCTGTCCATCCAGGCGATGTACGGCGTCCCCGAGGGCGACAGCGCGAGGTAGCCATCGTCCCCCTGCGTGGAGACGGGCTCCTCCACCCAGGCGCCGGACGCGTTCGTGGCGTAGTGGATGCCCCGGGGCTTCCTCGGGATGAAGGCCACATGCGCGTGTCCCCGGGCATCCAGCTGGAGGCTCGCCCGGTAGATGTCGTCATCGAGCACGAGCCCCGTCTCCTCGACCACCAGCGCGTCCGGCGGTCCATGTGTGTACAGGAGGCGGTTCTCCGGGCCGATCCACGTGGACATCGCGTGCAGGTGTCCGCGCGAGTCCACCTCCAGGTCCCACAGCAACCCGCCAGGCTTCACGGTGTGGACCCACCGGCCCGCGGTGTAGCGCAGGAAGTGGACGGGGACGTCCGTGTCGCCCTCGAGGTAGCGCGGGCTCAACGCCACGTGGACCTCTCCCGTCGGACCCACGCGCACGCCGACCACGTAGGGCTGCGGCCCCAACCACCCCGTCCTCGGGAACGTGCGCCAGGGCTTCGTCGTCCCCACGCGCAGGATGTCGTCGGTGTGCTCGATGAAGTACGCGTCGCCGTCCGCGTCGAGCGCGAAGCTGCCGTACCCCTTGGTGCCCGTGGGCAGCACGGTGCGCTGCTGCCAGCCCGCGTCGCACCCGCTCCACTCGCTCATCCGCACGTCGACGCCGCCGTCTCCCAGCACCGGGCCGTCGTTCCCGACGCCACCTCCCGCGTCCCCCGCGTCACCGGGGCCGCCATCGGCGCCACCGTCCTCGCCCGGCGTGGGCTCGCCGCCGTCCTCCCCCGCGTCCTCACCCGGCGTGGGCTCGCCGCCGTCCGCTCCGGCGTCATCGACATCCGGGTCGTCATCCACGGCGCCCGCGTCGGGCGGCTTCGCGATGGCCCAGGGCGACAGGACGATGGGCTCACACGCCACCACCCCCGCCACGGCGGCGAGCAGGAGCACTCTCGAGCGGAGCAGGACAGCCCAATCCACGAAACACCCTGGGAGCGGGGACGACAGGAGGGGACACACCCCGCCAGGGGCATACGCAGCGGGCGATTTATCCGGGCCATTTCCGCCCGGAAAATCCGCCGCTCAGTCCACCGGCCGCAGGATGCGCAGGGGGCGCACCGGGCCGTTGAACCAGCGGCTCAGCTCCACCAGGTCATCCACCCGGCGCGCGTCCGGGAGGCTGTCCAGGAACACCTGCCCGTACGCCTTGGTGCGGATGCGCCGGTCCAGCATCGTGACGATGCCCTTGTCGGACTGTGTGCGAATCAGCCGGCCGAAGCCCTGGCGCAAGGCCAGCGCCGCCTGGGGCAGCTGGTACTGCTCGAAGGGCTCCTCACCCCGGGACTGCAGCTGCTTGATGCGCGCGGCCACCAGCGGGTCTCCCGGCGAGGCGAACGGGAGCCGGTCGATGATGACCAGGCTCAGCGCGTCCCCGGGCACGTCCACGCCCTCCCAGAAGCTGTGCGCCGCGAAGAGCACGCTGGGCGTGTCGCGGAACGCCTCCAGGAGCTGCGCCTTGGGACGCTCACCCTGCAGCAGGGCTTGATACGGCAGCCGCCCCGCCGTCAGCTCGTACGCGCGCACCATGTTGCGCAGCGACGTGAAGAGCACGAAGGCGCGCCCGCCCGTCACCTCGCACAGCCGGATGATTTCTTCCGCCGCCGCCTCGATGAAGCCCGGCGCGGTGGGGTCCGGCAGGTGCGTGGGCAGGTACAGCGCGGCCTGGCGCGGATAGTCGAAGGGGCTGGGCACCGCCAGCGTCCGCACGCGCGTCACCGTCTGGCCGTCCTCGCCGTACAGCCCCATGCGCCGGGCGAAGAAGTCGAAGCGGCTCTCCGCCGCCAGCGTCGCGGACGTGTACACCACGGTGTCGAGCGCGCCGTACATCCGCTCGCGCAGCTCCTTCGCCACGTCGATGGGACTGGCGCGCAGGAACAGGCCCTTGCCGCGCTGCTCCGCCCAGTACACGTGGTCCGTCGACTCCGCCTTCTCCAGGAAGGTGAGCTGCTCCTCCAGTTCGTCCGCGCGGCGCGTGATGGCCGCCAGCTCCGGCTCGCGCTCGCCCGCGGTGAAGGCGGACAGCGCGCCCAGCCCCTCGCGCACGCCGCCCAGCGCGCTGGTGAGCTTCGCCATGCCCTCCGCCTGGAGCGTCACCGACGCCTCGTGGCCGGACAGCCCCAGCGCGCGGGGTGCCTGCGCGAAGAAGGCGTCCGCGCCGGTGCGCAGCCGGGCCGCCAGCGCGCGCAGCATCGCGTGCCGCGAGTCCTCCTCCTTCAGCGCCGCCACCGCGTCGCGCGCCAGCTCCTCCAACCGGTAGTTGGAGACACCCACGCCGAAGTGCCCGCTCGCCGCGTCCTCGAGCGCGTGCGCCTCGTCGAAGATGACCGCCTCGTAGAAGGGCAGCACGCCCTCGGTGCGCTTGCCGGAGCTGCGCAGGGACAGGTCCGCGAAGAACAGGTGGTGGTTGACCACCAGCAGGTCCGCGCCCTCCGCGCGCTTCCGCATGCGCGTGACGAAGCACGTCTCGTACAGCGGGCAGCGCGTGCCCACGCACGTCTCGGACGTGGTGGACAGCCGGGGCCAGGCGCTGAAGGACTCGGGCAAATCCAACTCGCCGCGGTCGCCCGTCTGCGTGTCCTCCGCCCAGGCCTTCAGCTTGGGCCAGTAGCGCGACTCCTCGCGCGTGGCGAACTGCGGGTCCTTGGAGAACGCCTCGTAGCGGTGCAGGCAGAGGTAGTTGTTGCGCCCCTTGAGGTAGGCCGCCTCGAAGGTGAGGCCCATCTTCTCGCGCAACAGCGGCAGGTCCTTGAAGAAGATCTGGTCCTGCAAGGTCTTCGTCGCCGTGGACACGACGACGCGCCGGCCCGACAAGAGCGCGGGCACCAGGTAGGCGAGCGTCTTGCCCGTGCCCGTGCCGGCCTCCGCCAACAGGTAGCTGCGCTCGGCGAAGGCCCGCTCCACGGCGCGCGCCATCTGGAGCTGCTCCGGGCGGTGCTCGTACGCCGGCAGCGCCACCTGGAGCGCGCCCCCCGGACCGAGCAGGCTATCGACGGACAGAGTGGGAGAGACGGGGAGCGTCATCGGGAGTGGCCAGCCTCGCGCAAGCGGCCCGACACGATAGCAGCCACCCGCGTCCGGAGCCCGTTTCCGACCACCCGCGAGCGCCACGGCCCGCACGGCCGGCCGCCTGGCGACGGGGCGTTTCGCGCCGGAGGATTCGTCAGGGCACGTCGCCGGACAGGAGCACGCCGACGCGCTGGATGATGAAGGCGGACATCAGCAGCACCACCAGGAAGAGCACCGCGATGGCCACCCCGCGCATCCGCCGCGACAGCAGCGACGCCCCTGCGCCCTCCACCTCCGTGGGCACCACCACCGTGGCGCGGCGCACGATTTCCTCCCGCGCCCGCTGCGCCACCGCGTCGTCCGGCGCCCGCGCCAGCCGCACGCGGTACAGCCGGCCCGCCGTCGCCAGCTCCCCGCGCCCCATGGCCAGGGTCAGCAGCCGGTCATGCGCCTCCCACTGTCCCCACTCCCCCGCCAGCCGGCGCCACTCCTCGCGCAGCGCCTCCGAGGGCTGGTGCTCCGACTCCACGAAGTTGGCGTACACCAACCCGCACTGCGAGCAGGACGTGTCCACCTCGCGCCGCGTCGACACACACTTGGGGCAGTGACCGGGCGGCGGCACGAAGAGCGCTTCGTCGTCCAGCGGCGGCGCCGCGGCCACCGCGCCCCGCACCACCCGCAGGGCCGGAGCACCGGCGCGCGCGGCGGACTCCAACACGGGCTCCTCCGCGGGCCTCGCGCTGGCGAGCGGCTCGCCGCCCACCGACGGCGTCACCGCCAGCGGCTGCGCGGCCCGAGCGCGACTCTCCGCGCCGCACCGCTGACACGACACCACCAGCCCTCCGGACTCCAGCCGGTAGGACTCCAGGGGGATGAGCCGCTCGCACGCCTCGCACTGGAACTTCATGACACCACCTGACGCAGGGGCACGGGCATCGCGCAGCCGATGAGGGCCAGCAGGCACAGCGCGCAGATGAGCTTGCGCGTGGGGCTGAGCGGCTCCTGCGGGTACACGACCTCCGGATGCCCGAAGCCCACCACCTTGCTCGTCACCAGGAGCCACAGCCCCCAGGACGCGGTGACGAAGAGCGTGAGGAACAGCAGCACGGCGGCCATCAGCCGCCCCACCCAGTGCGCGTGACGCCCCAGCACCGCGAACGCCAGGTGCCCCCCATCCAGTTGCCCCATGGGCATCAGGTTGAGCAACGTGACGAGCAGACCGAACCAGCCCGCGATGACCACCGGATGCACCAGCACGTCCTTCCCCTCCGGCAGGGGGCCCAATGCCAGCCACGTCAGCCCCTGCATCAACAGGCTGTCACCAAACAGGGTCTGCACGCCATGGAAGGCTTGCTCCGGCGCGGGCGGCGCGTGGGTCACCTTCGCCATCACCCAGGTGAACAGCTCCTTGCCGTACACCCACAGCGAGGACTCGCCGGGGAACTGCGAGGCGACCTTCGGCGCGTCCACCACCGCCGAGTGAGACAGCCCCCAGTAGAGGATGGGCAGCGCGACGACCAGCCCCGCCAGCGGCCCCGCCGCGCCGATGTCCACCAGCGCGTTGCGGTGGGGGATTCGGTCGCGGATGCGGATGACCGCGCCCAGCGTGCCCACCCCCAACACCGGCAGCGGGATGAAGTACGGCAGCGACGTGTCCACCCGGTGCAGGCGCGCCAGCACGTAGTGACCCATCTCGTGAGAACCGAGAATCGCGAGCAGAGAAAGGCTGAACGACAGCGCGCGCGTGGCGGCCTCGGTGGAGACCTCGTCGGGCGAGTACGGCCGCTGGAAGTGGAAGTAGAGCAGGTAGGACGTGAAGGTCGTCGCCACCGTCAGCAGCAGCAGCAAGAGGTGCAGCCAGTACCTGGGCGCGGGACGTGCGACGGGGACGGAGTCCATTCAGGGAGCCTCGGGTTCTGGGCTAGCAAGGCGAGGTGCGCATTACAACGCGGGCGCGCATCCACCATGGCCATACAGTGTGTCCGGACGGACCTTGACATGGGGTCGACATCTGGTACGACCGCGCCCGCTTGAAGGTCACTTTCAAACGGACGTGCGCCCTCGTGGGTGCTCGTCCACCGGACAAGCGACACTCACTAGAGGGGAAAACCATGAAGAAGCTCATCCTGTCGGCCGTTGCCGCGTCCAGCCTCATCGGCTGCACCAGCGTCGAGAGCGCCGTTGTCTCCGGGACCGAAATCGCCGCCAACGGTGAGGCCGTGGCCGTCATCCAGACGAACGCGCTGGGCCTGACCGCCATCTTCCACATCATCGACATCGTCCAGAGCGACCTGGACACCGTCGTCAACAAGCTCCTCATCGCCGAGGCGAAGGCCATGGGCGCCTCCAAGGTCGACCTGAAGTCGGCCAGCACCACGCCCCGCCACGGCATCTACGCCCTGTTCGGCACCATCATCGGCGTGACCTCCTCCACGGCCACCGGCGTGGCGGTGAAGTAGTCAGGCAGCCGGCCCTTCAGGGTTCGGCGACCTCGGGAGGCCCCCTGGCGACAGGCGGGCCTCCTTGCTTTTCAGCCCTCCTCCTGCCCCACTCGCGCCCCATGTCCCCTCGCCTCTTCGTGTGCTGTGTCGTGCTCGTCCTCGCGGGCTGCTCTCGGAAGTCGGACGACGTCGCGGCGCTGGCCTCGCAGGTGAAGACGCGGCTGGTCGAGCGTGACCAGAAGCTGTCCGGCTACGGCATCATCGGGATTGTGAAGGACGAGGGCCAGGACGCGGTGCCCTTCACCTTCGAGCACCGCGCGCCGGACCGCATGCGCGGCACGCTGGGCGAGCCCCCCGCGCGCATCTTCTCGTGGGACGGCACGCACCTGTTCGAGCAGCTCGACGGGGAGAAGCGCTTCACCACGTTCAAGTCGGAGCTGCCTCCGGCGAAGCTCGCGGGCTTCCTCACGCAGACCTTCAGCGCCTTCATCCCCGAGGGCTTCCGCGCGCCGCTGGTGTCGCACGGGGCCACGCTGCGCCGGGTGAAGCACGCGCGCGCCGAGGAGGCCGTGGAGCTCTCGTTGTCGCTCGGCGGCGAGGCCCAGGGAGTGGAGCTGGTGTACGTGCTGCGCTGGCCGCAGCTCGACTTCCTGACCAAGCGCTCGCGCTCGCCGGACGGGACGGAGGCGGAGGTGCGGATGGAGGAGGAGCACTGCGACCCCCAGCTGGGCCTGTGCGTGCCGAAGCGGCTGACCCGCTGGTTGGGAGGCCGCAAGGTGGGCGCGACGATGCTCATCCAGCTGGAGCTGACGAAGCCGCCGCCCAACGACGCCTTCACCCTCGTGGCGCCCGAGGGCTACGATGTGAAGACGCGGACACTCGTGGAGGCCACGGAGGAGAACCCTCCCTCGGGCGGTTGACCCTCGACAGGTGCGTCCCCACTTTCGCCCGGGAGGCGAGTGATGGTGGAGAACGTCATCTTCGACGTGGATGGAACGCTGGTGGACTCGGTGGACGAGCACGCCGAGGCGTGGCGACGCTCGTTCCTGCATTTCGGACGGGATGTCCCCTTCGCGCACGTGCGCAGCCAGATTGGCAAGGGCGCCGACCAGCTCATCCCCGTGTTCTTCAACGACGAGGAGCTGGAGCGCTTCGGCAAGGAGATCGAGGAGTACCGCTCCAAGCTGTTCCTGGACGAGTTCCTGCCCAAGGTGCGGCCCTTCCCGCGCGTGCGGGAGCTGTTCCAGCGGCTGCGTCAGCAGGGGCGGCGGCTGGCGCTGGCGTCCAGCGCGAAGGACGAGGAGCTCAAGCACTACGTGCGGCTGTGCGGCATCGAGGGCCTGTACGAGGCCAAGGCCAGCAAGGACGAGGTGGACAAGAGCAAGCCCCACCCGGACATCTTCGAGAGCGCGCTGGCGCGGCTGGGCCGCCCGGACGTGAGCACCGCGGTGGTCGTGGGGGACACGCCCTACGACGCGCTCGCCGCCGGCAAGCTGGGCCTGCCCACGGTGGGTGTGCTGGCCGGGGGCTTCCTGGCCGAGGACCTGCGCGCGGCGGGCTGCCGCACGCTGGTGAAGGACGCGGGGGAGCTGCTGCGGCTGGCCGAGGAGTCCTCGGTGGAGTGGCCGTGGAACGGGCCGGGCGCGTCGCCCGCCGCCAAGGATGAAGAGCCGCGCTGAGCGCGTGCGCCGATGCGCCGCCGGACTCCGGACGGCGCATCGGGTCCTGCTCTCCCGCTGGCGCGCGTCAGGCACCTCGTCGAGCCTGGCTCGAAACGCATGACAGGCCAGGCGCACCGCCTCACTCGAGATGGAGGCGCCTGACCTGGGGACTGCTACTTGCGCGAGCGCCCACCGCGCGAGGTCCGCCGGGCGGTGGTGCCGCGACGGCTGGTGGTCTTGCGCGCCGTGCCGCCGCGAGAGCGGCTGCTCGTGGATGAGCGACGGGCCGTGGCGCGCCTGGCGGCCGTGCGGCGCGCGGTGGACTTGCTGCCGGAGCGCGTAGCGCGCGTGGGCTTGCGCGCGGTGGACTTCCGGCTGGACGTGGCGCGCTTGGTGGCCGTCCGGCGGCCTCCCTTGCTTCCGGCCTTGCGCGCGTTGGCGCGGGCCTTGGGACGACGGCGCGCCGCCTTCGCCTTGCTGCCGGAGCCGCCCTTCATGCCGCCACCGGTGAGCTTGTTCACCGTGGCCCAGGCCCGAGCCTCCGCGGTCTTCTCCGAAGTGCCCTTGTCCTCGTAGCCCTTCTCGATGTGCTCGGCCATCCGCTTCTGTTTCGCCGTGTACTTCGCCTTGCTTCCTCGTGCCATGCGTCGCCCTCCGGGCTGTGTGCTCCACCGGCACAGGGCCGGCCTTGCCTGGAAGGTGCGCAGCCGCCCATGCACAGGGAAGGGGCGCGGCAACTTCTTCCCACCCAAGAGGTTCGAGCCGTGCGAGGCCGGACACCGCGGCCCCTCACCCGGAGCGCATCCGATGAACCGACGCACCCGCATCCTCGCCGCCACGCTGCGCCTCGCCCTCGCGTGGGGACTGACCGCCTGCGGCCCCGATTCGGACGAAGCCGCCGCGCCCCATGTCCGCGAGGCCGCGTCCTACCTCGCGCTCGCCGAGGAAGAGGGCGGGCTCGGCGAGGACGCGGTGGTGGACGCGGACACGCCACGGCTGGAGGCCATGGTGGAGGAGGAATTGGAGGACGGGCGGACCGAGCCCACGGACACCGGTGACGTGTGCGACTTCGAGGCGCACCGCGCTCGAGTCGTGGCCCGCCATGACGAGAACGCGGATGGTGTGCTGGGACGGCGAGAGCTTCGCGCGCTGCGCGTGGACCTGGGCGAGCGACGCGACAGCCTCGACTCCCGACGGGTGCACGAGGGCCGGCGTGTCCGACCGCAGGCCTTCTGGCGTGTGCGCTGGGTCTTCGACCAGGACGCGGACGGCGCGCTGTCGCCCGAGGAGCGCGCCGCGCTGGGGGATGCCATGGAGGCACGTTGCCAGCGCCTGCGTGCGCAGCGACTGGAGCAGTACGACACGAACGGCGATGGCGTCCTGGATGAGGCCGAGCGACGGGCCGTGCGAGAGACGCGGCGCGCCCGCTGGGAGCTCCTGCGACGGGAGCGGCTCGAGACGTACGATGTGAATCGCGATGGTGTGCTCGATGCATCGGAGCGCGCGACGCTGCGCAAGGCGCGCGTGGAGGCGGCCTGGAAGCGGCGCGCGGAGGTGCTCACCACGTACGACACCGACGCGGACGGCGTGCTGAGCACCGCGGAGGCCTTACCGCTGAGAGAAGCCCTTCAGCAGCGCATCACCGAAGGCCACGACGCGGAGCGCTGAGCCGCTGCGTCCGCGCGCCGCCGAACCGGCACGAAGCTGCGGGGACCACCCGGTGCGGCGGACAGGGTCGCTCGAACGCCTCCACCGACACGAAGCCGCTGCGTCCACCCGCTGCGGCCGCCAGGCCCGTGGTGCCCCACCGATACGAAGCCGCTGCGTCCACCCGAGGCTCCGCCCTACGGGAGATCCCCAGGAGCCCGGCCCCACGCATGGAGCCATGACGTCCTCCGTCGTGTCGGGCGGGCTCGCAGGCCCACACCGAGCCCTTCACCCTCCGGATGGAGGGCCTGGCCCCAGGAGGAGGCTCCCGGCCCCGCGCTCGCCGCGAGCCTCGTCCTCCGGGGCCCGCTGGCCTCGCGGACGGGGCGTGCACATCTTGCCGACCACGCGACAAGGAGAAGGTCCCTGGAACCCGCGCTCATCGAGCCTCCCCGCCGGCTGCCTCTCGACGAGGGCCCCGCGGCTTTGGTCGTGAACACGCAGTCCCGCTCGGGCCGGGAAGCCTATGCGCTCGCCAGGAGCGCCCTCGCCTCCCGGGGTGTCGTGCTGGCGGAGAGCCATGCGTTGTCCAGAAGCGGACGACTGCGCCGCGTGCTGGAACAGCTGCTCGAGCGGGGCACGCGCCGCATCCTCGTCGGAGGTGGAGACGGGACGCTGAGCGGCGCTGTGGGCCACCTGCTGGGTCGCGACGTGACGCTCGGCGTGCTGCCGCTGGGCACGGGCAACGACTTCGCGCGCTCGCTGGGAATCCCCGCCGACGTGGAGGCCGCGTGCGACGTCATCGCCCGGGGCTACGCGGCGCGCGTGGACGTGGGCCTCGCCAATGGTCGCCCCTTCCTCAACGCGGCGAGCCTGGGCCTGGCCACCGCCATCGCCAAGCGCCTGACGAAGCGACTCAAGCAGCGCGCCGGCGTGCTCGCCTATCCCGTGGCCGCCGCCGCCGAGGTGATGGACCTCAAGCCCTTCCGCATCCGGCTCAAGGCGGACGAACAGGAGGTGGAGATGGACGTGCTCCAGCTCGTGGTGGGCAATGGCCGCTACCACGGCGCGGGCATCATGGTGGCGCCGGACGCGCGACTGGACGACCGACGGCTGCACGTCTACGCCATCGAGGCCCCGTCGGCGAGCTCGGGCCGCGACGGCACGGGCCTGGGCCAGCTCCAGGACCTGGCCACCCTGGCGCGCGTGGCCCTGTCGCTCCGCAGCGGAGAGCATGTGGACCACCCCGCCGTCACCTCGCTGCGCGCCGCGCGCCTCTACGTCGAGGCCACGCCCGCCCAGGAGATCAACGCGGACGGGGAGCTCATCGGGATGACGCCCATGCGCTTCGAGGTGGCCCCCGCGGCGCTGCGCGTCTACGCCCCCGCGCCCTCCTGAATTCCGAATTGTTTCAGGGTGGCTTACGCTGGCCTTTCCGCGAGGACGAGCCATGCGACAGCGTTTCCACCGTCCCTTCATCATCGCCGCCTTCCTGGCCCTCTGCGCCGTGCTCCTGCTCTGGCTCCGAGTCCCGCATCAGGGCGAGGCCGCCCCCGCGAAGGAGCCCACCCCGCCTCGCCCCCTCAACGGCGAGACGACGCGGCCCGCCCCTGGAAGCTCCGCGCCCGCCACGCCGCGTGACACGCCGGTGACGCCCGACGAGGGCACCTTCCTCGTGCGCGTCACCGGGCCCCAGGGGCCCCTGGCGGGCGCGAAGGTGCGCGCCTTCCGCCGGCCTCCCGATGAACGCCGCGAGCCCACGTGGCGACTCACCAGCGAGGGGACCACGGGCCCGGACGGCACCGTCCAGCTCCCCGCGCGCCCCGGTGACTATCTCGTCACGGCGCAAGCCCCGGGCCACGCCCCCGCGCGCCGCGAGGCCACCCGCCCGGAGGACCTGCCCCAGACGGTGGTCGAGCTGACGCTGACCGAGGGCGTGACTTTGCGAGGCCGCACGGTGGAGGAGGGCGGCGGTGAGCCGGTGCCCCTGGCCGAGGTGACGCTCCATCCCTACCCGGGCACGGCCTTCTCCTGGGCCCAGCCCGTGGAGCTCGCGGAGGAGGCGGCCACGGCGACGAGCGACGGCCGTGGCCAGTTCGAGCTGTCAGGCCTCGCGCCCGGCCGCTACCGGCTCACCGCGCAGGCGCCCGGCTTCAGTCGCCGCGAGCTGCTCTTCCTCCACGTCCCCCAGCAGGGGGAGCTGGTGGTGGGGCTGTGGGGCGCGGGCACGCTGGAGGGGTATGTCGTGGACGCGAAGGGGCAGCCCGCCCCTGGCGCGCGGGTGCGGGCCACGGGAGGCCTGACGCCCCTGGAGACGACTTCGAGCGAGGGCGGCGGGTTCGCGCTGGAAGTGGGCATGGGCAACTGGGTGCTGACCGCGCAGCGTGGCGACGCGGTCGGTCGCGCGCCCGGGACGTTGTTCGTGGGCCCCGGCCAGACGCTGCGCGGCCTCACCCTCACGCTGGGCGCCGAGGGTGGCCTGACGGGCGAGGTGCGCTCCACCGACGTCGCCTTCCCGGTGCGCTCCGCGGAGCTGGTGGTGCACCCCGCGGACAGCCAGGGGGAGCTCGCGCGCACGACGCTCGGCGGTGGCGGCATCTACCGGCTGGGACTGCCTCCAGGCAGCTACGACGTGGTGGTCCAGTCGCCGGGCTTCTCGCGAGGCATGAAGGCGAACGTGGAGGTCGGCACCGGCGTCTTCACGCAGCTGGACTTCGAGCTGGAGCCCGCGAGCGCCAGCCTGCAGGGCATCGTCCAGGACGCGCGCGGCACGCCCGTGGAGGGCGCGGAGGTGCGCCTGGACGCGGGCCGCCGCTCGGGTGTGGCGGCGCGCACCACGCACACCGACGCGAGGGGCGCGTTCGCGTTCCGGGAGCTGGTCCCCGGACAGGTGCACGTGCGCGCGCGGCGCGAGGGCGTCCAGGGATGGACGGAGAAGGTGGAGACGCTGCTGCCGAAGCGGTCTGTCTGGACGACGCTGGTGCTGGCGGACACCGGCATGGTGCAGGGCCGCGTGACGCAGGCGTCCGGCAAGCCTCCGTCCGAGCCCGCGCTGGTGCGCGCCGTGGCCCGCACGTCGACGGGCGGCGGCGCGGCGAACATCAGCTACGCGGAGACGGACGCGCAGGGCGTGTACTCGATGGAGCTGCCCGCGGGCGTGTACCAGCTCACCGCGGTGCTGCCGCGCGCGCGCTTCATCTACTTCCAGGACGATGACCCCAGCGTCACGGTCCATGCGGGGAGCGCGGTGCAGCAGGACCTGGTGCTGCTCGAGGAGCGCGGCATCTCCGGCACGGTGCGCGAGCCCTCCGGCGCCCCCAGTCCCTTCGCCATCGTCGCGGCGGTGCAGGGCGGTGACATGCCCTTCATCCTGCGCGTGCAGGCAAACGAGGAGGGCACGTTCGAGGTCCCCACGCGTCCCCAGGGCGCGCCGCCGCTCGCGGAGCTGGCGGCGTACAACGCGGGACGCACGGTGAGGGTGCCCTCGGTGAGCGAGGGTCAGGGTCTGGTGGAGCTGCGGCTGAAGCCGGCGGCGCGCCTGCGCGGGAAACTGGTCGCGAAAGGGGGTACCCCCCCGGATGGCTTCACGTTGACGCTGACGGAGGCGAGCGGCGAGGAGCTGCCCTGGGAGGCGGAGGCGCCGTCGACGCGGCACTTCACGGGTGACACGTTCGAGCTGCTCGACGCGCCGGGACAGGCGCTGAAGGTGCACGTGCGCGCGAGAGACGGGCGCACGGGCTCCGCGCAGGTGGCGCTGACGCCGGGCGGCGCGAGCGAGGTGGAGGTGGAGCTCGAGGGGACGGGCGCCGCGGGAATCGCGGGGCGCGCGGTGTGGGCCCGCAATGGGGGACCGGCCGCGGGCGTGGCGGTGTTCCTGGACCAGCCCGTGTCCGCGAAGCCCGACACGCACACCGGTCCGGATGGGCGCTTCCAGCTCCCGGACGTGCGCCCCGGGCCGCACACGGTGCGCCTGATGCCGTTCGAGGGCCGCGTGGAGACGCGCGCGGTGAAGGTGAAGCCGGGCGAGACGACGGACGTGGGCGACGTGACGGTGTCTCCGCGCCGCGCGCAGCCGGGCACGGTGGGGGCGGGCTTCAGCGAGGCGCGCGGCTCGGTGGAGGTCGCGTGGCTGACGCCGGACGGTCCCGCCGCGCGCGCGGGCGTGGTGGTGGGAGACCGGCTGGTCTCCGTGGATGGCCTCGTGGTGAGGGACCGCGCGGAGGCGGAGGCCAGGACACGGGGCACGCCGGGCTCACCCGTGCGGCTCCAGGTGCGACGCGAAGGTCAGGAGCGCGAGCTGTTCGCCACCCGCGCGGAATAGGCCGCGCGGCACGCGCCCGTCCCTGCGTCGGGCTACACCTTCTCCAGCACGCGCGAGAGCACCTGCGCGGTGAAGTTCACCAGCGGAATCACGCGCCGGTAGTCCATGCGCGTCGGGCCGATGACGCCCACCGTGCCCAGCACCTGCTCCTGGTTCCCGTAGGGGCTGGCGATGACCGTCACGTCACCCGCGGCCGAGAAGTCGCTCTCCGCGCCGATGAAGATCTGCATCTCGTTCGCGCGCTGCACCCGGTCCAGCAGCGACAGCAACCGGTGCTTCTCATCGAGCGCCTTGAACAGCGCTCGCATCCGCTCCACGTCCGCGAACTCCGGCTGCTCCAGGAAGGAGCCGGTGCCCTGGATGAGCACGCGCTCCGTCGTCGGCAGGTCCGTGGCGGCCGCGCCCAGCTTGAGCGCCTTCGCCGTCAGCGCGTTGTAGAGCGCCTGCTCCTGGTCCATCACCGCGCGGATGCGCTCGCGCGCCTCCTCGAGCGGCACCTCGTGCAGCAGCTCCGACAGGAAGTTGCTCGCCCGCATCAGCTCGTCCGAGGTGATGGGGAAGTCCACCGTGATGGCCTTGTTGACCACCTGCCCGCTCTGCCCGACGAGGATGGCCAGCACCCGGTCCTCGCGCAGCCGGACGAACTCGATGCGCCGGAACACCGCCGAGTCGGGCCGAGGCGTCACCACCACGCCCGCATGCCGCGTCAGCGAGTGGAGGATGCGGCTCGCCTCGCCCAGCATCTCCTCCAGGTTCGCCTCATGGAACAGGCCCGCGTGGATGAGCTCCCGGTCCCTGGGCGTCGGGTCCTTCAGCTTGACGAGCGTGTCCACGTAGAAGCGGTAGCCCGCATCCGTGGGGACCCGGCCGGCCGACGTGTGCGGCTTCTCCAGGAAGCCCAGCTCCTCCAGGTCGGCCAGCACGTTGCGCATGGTCGCCGAGGAGACCTCGAACCCAGGGCGCCGGGTGAGCTGCTGGCTGCCCACCGGCCCGCCCGTGGAGATGTACTCCTGCACCACGGCTCGCAGGACTTCCTTCTCGCGTTCACCCAGCTCTTCGGACATCCAGGCGCTCTCACTTGGGAGCCCGTGGCCCACCACCTCGCGGCCACCGCTCCAACACCCAAGTGTAAGAAAGCGCGTCCGCGGGTTCAATCCACGCCCCATCCGCCGAGCGGCCGACAGCGGGCCCCCACCGCGCCCCGTCCGCCAGCGTCCGAGCGGGCGTGCACTCGCACTGTATCGCCCGGGAGAACGACCGACTGTGGGGTATGGCAATGCTCACATGGCCGACGGGGTGCGCCGACGCTACAAGCCGCGCCACCGTGACCGCCTCATCCGCCGCGTCATCCCTGTCCACGCCTCCCGCCCCCACCCTCACCTCCGTCTCCCTCGCGGACACGCCCACCCCGAGCGCCCCGCGCGGCCGCCTCCTCTTGTGCCTGGTGACGCTGTACCTCGTTTGGGGGTCCACCTATCTGGCCATCCGCTGGGTGCTCCAGGGAGGCATGCCGCCGTTCCTCGCGTCAGGGACGCGGTTCCTGCTGGCGGGGACGCTGATGTTCGCGGCGCTGTGGCTCAAGGGCACACCCGTGCCCACCGGGCGACAGTGGGGCGCGAGCGCGGTGGTGGGCACACTGCTTCTGGGCGTGGGCAACGGCGGGCTCGTCTTCGCGCAGCAGTGGGTGCCCTCGGGCGTGGCGGCGCTGGTGGTGGGCAGCCTGCCCATGTGGTCGGCGCTGTTCGGTGGGCTCTTCGGACAGTGGCCCGGGAAGCTGGAGCGATGGGGGCTGGCGGTGGGCTTCGGCGGCATCGTGCTGCTCAACCTGGGAGGTGAGCTGGGCGGAAGCCTGCTGCCCACGCTGGTGTTGCTGGTGTCGCCGGCGAGCTGGGCGCTGGGCTCGGTGCTGGGCCGGCGCATGCCCATGCCCACGGGGCTGATGGCGCCCGCGGCGCAGATGCTGTGCGGAGGCGCGCTGATGCTGCTCTTCGGGCTGTTGCGCGGCGAATCGTTCGACGTGATGCCGGAGCCGCGCGCGTGGGCGGCCTTCGCGTACCTGGTGACGTTCGGCTCGCTGGTGGGCTACAGCGCGTATGCGTACATGATGCGGCACGCGAGCCCCTCGCTCGCCACCAGCTACGCGTACGTCAACCCGGTGGTGGCGGTGCTGCTGGGCGCGGTGTTCGCCGGCGAATCCCTGAGTCCCCTGGCGTGGGTGGCCATGGCCGCGATTCTTGGCGCCGTGGTGCTGCTGACACGCAAGCGCTGAGGGACGACGTTCGCGGACCCGCCGTGCCCGGGGGGACACACGTGCGGTGTCAACCCGGGGCGGCGAGGGCAGACGGCGCTTGACGTGGGTTGTGTCTCGGGCTGTTTAACGGAGGGATGGAATCCCTTCGCGCGCTCTGCCTCGCCTGCCTGCTCGTGACGGGCGTGTCCACCGCCGCTCCCGTCATCCAGGTCCCCGAGGGAGGCCCGAGCGTCCCCGTCACCGCCAAGGGCACGCTGTGTGGCCCCGTGAGGGCCGGCTGGACGCTGTCGCCGGACGGACGCTCGCTCAAGCCCCCCGCGCGCGTGGAGCAGGATGACGCGCGCATCCTCGAGCTGAAGGTCGCGCCCACGGGTGGCCAGTGCGAGACGACGGAGGAGCGCGTCACCGTCATCGCCACCGGCGCCTTCCCGCGCGTGGACGCGGCGGGCACCAACTTCTTCCCCGACGAGGGCCGGGTGGAGCTGCGCGGCACGGGGCTGTCGCACGTGGGCGTCGCCTGGAGCGGCACGCCGCGCACGGTGGCCGAGCCGACGTTGATGGAGGGTCAGGACGTGTGCCTGACGCCCTCCGTGGAGCGAGGCCCGGGCAACTGCACGGTGCCGGTGGCGCGCGGGCTGCCCACGGACGCGGCGCTGTACTGGACGCCGCCGCATGGGCGCTGGGGCAAGGACGTCACCACGTTCGATGCGTCCGGCAACGTGGTGGACCCGGAGACCTTCCGTCTGCGTCCCGGGCGCGTGGTGCTCACCCAGCCGCTCATCCAGTCTGCGGGCGTGGACGTGTCGCGCGGGCCGGGCTTCGTGGCGCTGAGCCACTCGGAGGCGCTGGCGTCGGTGGACTGCGGTCCGGTGCGCTGCGAGGTGAACGAGGGCTCGGTGTCGTTGCGCAACGTGCCGGGCGTGGACGTCAGCGTGACGCTGCGGCTGAGGCTCGCGCCGCGCATCTACTTCGCGCGCGGCGAGGCGCTGGACCAGGTGCTGGTGGAGACGCTGCCGGTGCTCGCGTGTCCGCTGACGGCGGTGGACGGTACGGTGCTGCGCGACGCGGAGAACTCCGCGATGGTGGTCCGCCTGGACGTGTCCTGTCAGCACGACCCGCGCAAGCTGCTCTGGGCCATGAACGACCAGCGCGCCCGCGTGGAGCGCGTGGTGAAGGCCTCCGACGGCACCTACGTGCTCCTGCGCACCGGCGGCACGTCCGAGCAGCAAGTGACAGTGAGCGCGCAGACGTCGCGGGTGGAGGGCTCGGTGGTGGCGTCGGACACGACGAGGACGCAGCCGTTGCCGGTGCCCAGGGCGTCGCTGGAGCTGGGCGACCAGGGCACCATCGACTTCATCCCCATCAACCGGCCCGCGGAGCTGCACGTGGCGGCCAGCGGCGAGCAGGGGCGCTTCGTGCCGCGCCCCGTGGCGGGCGCGTACACCGTCACGACGCGCGACGGGACGACGTACGTGCAGGGCGAGCCCACCGCGGGCGGCTTCGTGTCGCTGCGCTTCGGCTATCAGCTCTCCACGCTGCCGGGGGAGCTGGCCACCACGGACCTGGTGGTCGTCACGGAGCGGGTGCAGCGCTCGGTGCGCGAGGCGAGCGTGCCCATCCGGGTGGAGAGCGTGGTGGAGCTGGTGTGCGCGGACAAGGACGGCAAGGACCGGGTGCTGGAGCCCAGCCGTCCGCACCGCATCGACTACGCCATGCGCAACTCCTGTCGGGTGGTCATCCACCGCGAGCGGCTCAAGCCCGAGCAGGGCGCGCAGGAGGTGGTGCTGCGCATCGGCGTCACCAAGCCGGATGGTTCGGCGCGCGGGGAGAGCCAGGTGGAGCAGCGCATGTTGCTGCGGCCGCAGGGGGAGACGCGCACGATTCCGGTGCCGGGGCAGCTGGGCCAGTTCGACCGGATTCTCGTGCAGGTGTCGCTGGTGGCGGACGAGTCGCGCTATGCGCTGAGCACGGCGGACCGCTCGGGGCTGCCGTCGGCGCAGTGGACGGCCATCGTCAGCGGCGGGCGGCTGCGGCTGTACACGACGGCGACGATTCCGGCGGGTCTCTACCGAGCCACGGAGCCCAGCGGTCAGCTCATCCTCAACTTCGGCGTGGTGTCGCGCCTGGCGCTCTTGAATGACGAAGGCCAGGAGCGGCTGCTCGGCTTCGAGATGGGGCTGATGGGCATGGGATTGATTCCCCAGTCCGGCGACATCGAGTTCCCGCCGACGTTGGCGGTGGTGATGGGGCTGAGCTTGCGGGTGCCCATCGGCCCGGGCGCCGCGGTGGGCGCGCAGGCGTGGGTGGCGCGGGAGTTCCGCGACGACATCACCCGCCGCTCGGACGGCTCCGTCGTCGACTCGAGCCGCTGGTCCTTCATCTTCGGACCCAGCATCTCCGTGGGCAACGTGGGCTTCAACCTGTGACGCGAGGGGGGCGCCCTCGCGCCCCTCGTCAGCTCGCCGTGCGCGGGCCGGGCTGCGTGTGGTGCACGCCCGGCACCTCCGTCTCGCGCGGCAGCCACACGTTGAAGGTGGAGCCCTGTCCCGGCACTCCCGGGGACTCCACCCAGATGCGGCCGCCGTGCTGCTCGACGATGCCCTGGCTGATGGTGAGCCCCAGGCCCAGTCCGCCGTACTTGCTGCCGTGCGCGCGGCCGAAGCGCTCGAAGATGAGCGCCTGCTTGTCCTTGGGAATCCCCACGCCGCTGTCCTTCACGGACAGGTGCACGCCCTCGCTCCCCTCCCCCGTCAGCCGCACCAGCACCGCCCCGCCCTCCGGCGAGTAACGGATGGCATTGGACAAGAGGTTCGTCAGCACCTGGTCCAGCCGCCCGCGGTCCCAGATGCCCTCCAGGTGCTCCGGCGTCTCCACCTGGATTTCATGCCCCTGCGACAGCACCGCCATCCGGTCGCGCGTCTCGTGCACCAGCTGGCTGAAGTCGAACCGCTCCAGCTCCAGCGACAACCTGCCCGCCTGCAGCCGGCTGATGTCCAGCAGGTCCTCGACCAGCTTTGCCATCCGGTCAATCTGACGGTTGATGATTTTCAGCGACTTGCCCGGCCCCGCCTCCGTCTCGCCCCCCAGCTTCAGGAGCGCCAGGTGCGCGTGCCCCTTGGCCGCCGCCAGCGGCGTGCGCAGCTCGTGGCTCGCCGCCGCCAGGAACGCGTCCTTCGCCTCGCTCGCCAGCCGCAGCGCCGTCTCCGCGCGCTGCCGCTCGGTGATGTCGCGCGCCACGGAGATGAACCGCCCGGGCCCCTCCGCCGCCGACACGAACTGGAGCACCACCTCCACCGGCACCTCGCTGCCATCCCGCCGCCGGTGCGTCGTGGAGTACGTCTGGCTGGGCAGCGTCCCACTCACCAGCGGCGCCAGCAGCTTGCGGAAGCCCGCCTCGTCGAACGCCCCCTCCACCTCCAGCACCGACAGCCCCACCAGCTCATCCGTGGTGCTCGCCAGCTGCTTCGCCGCGCCCGCGTTCGCGTACGTCAACGTCAGCGAGTCCGGCGAGAACATCAGGACGCAGTCCAGCGTCGCGTCCAGCGTCATCTTGAAGCGCCCCAGCGCCTCCTCGGCGCGGCGCTTGTCGTCGATGTCCGTGGCCACCGCAATCCATCCCACCACGTGGCCCGTCTCGTCCCGCTCCGGCACCGCGCGCGCCAGGTGCCAGCGATACACCCCGTCGAACCGGCGCAGGCGGAACTCGCGCTCCACCCGCTGACTGGAGCGGATGGCCGTCTCCCACGCCTGCCGCATCTCCTCGCGGTCCACCGGGTGCACGAACTCCAGGAAGGTGCTCAAGGACAGCGGCTGCTCCTCGTGGATGCCCGTGTAGTCACGCCCCGCGCGGTTCGCGTACGTGAACGAGCCGTCCGCGCGCGCCGCCCACATCACCTCCGGCAGCGACTCGGTGAGCCGCCGGTAGCGCAGCTCGCTCTGCCGCTCCATCGCCTCGCGCTCGCGCTGACGCAGCAAGGCCGCCTGCCGCTGGATTTGCTGCTCCTTGAGGAACAGGTCCACGAAGACGCTGACCTTCGAGCGGAGGATTTCCGGGTCGAAGGGCTTGAGCAGGTAGTCCACCGCGCCGTGCGCGTAGCCCTTGAAGATGTGGGCCGCGTCGCGGCTGAGCGCGGTGAGGAAGATGATGGGGATGGTGCGGGTGCGCTCGCGCTGCTTGATGAGCGTGGCCGTCTGGAAGCCATCCAGCCCCGGCATCTGCACGTCCATCAGGATGACGGCGAAGTCGCGCTGCAGGAGGAACTTGAGCGCCTCCTCGCCGCTCGTCGCCTTGACGAGCTCCTGCCCCAACGGCTCGAGGATGGCCTCCAGCGCCAGCAGGTTGGACGGGTGGTCGTCCACCATCAAGATGCTCGCCCTGGAACGGGTGCTGCTGTCCTGCGGGCGTTCGGCGGAGATGTGTTCGCTAGGCGTCATTGAAATAGGAGCAAGGTATGCCCCGACCGTTTACTGGCCGGACAGGCTAGGCGCGGCCTCCGCCGGTCAAAAGCCCGGCAAAGACGAGTCGTGCGCTAGCCATCAATCGGACCCTCTCTTCGTCATGCCGATACCCACAGACGGATGAGCTCCAGAAGCTTGTCCGTATCCACCGGCTTGGGCAGGTAGTCGCTGGCCCCTGCGGCCATGCACTTCTCCCGGTCGTCCTTCAGCGCCTTGGCCGTCACGGCGATGATGGGGAGGCTGGCGTACCGGAGGTCCTTGCGGATGGCCCGCATGGTCTCGTACCCGTCCATCTCCGGCATCATCACGTCCATCAGGACGACATCCACGTCGCGGTGCTGCTCGAGCGTCTCGATGGCCGCCCGCCCGTTCTCCGCGAAGACCACCTGCATGCCGTGGTTCTCCAGCACGCTGGTGAGGGCGAAGATGTTGCGCATGTCGTCATCGACGACGAGCACCTTCTTGCCAACAAGCTCGGACTCCTCCTCGTTGCGCTGGGCCAGCGCCGCCCGCGCCCGGGGAGGCAGATTCTGGTCCAGCCGGTGCAGGAACAGCGCGGTGTCGCTGAGCAACTGTTCGGGACTCTTCGTTCCGCTCTTGAGGATGACACTGCCGGTGTAGCGGCGCAGGCGGGCCTCGTCCTTGGGCGTGAGCTCCTTGCCCGTGTAGATGACGATGGGCAAATCCCGGAAGCGCTGCTGGGTCTTGACCTCCTCCACCAGCTTGATGCCGTCCATGTCGGGCAGCAGCAGGTCGATGACCAGGCAGTCGTACTCACCCTCCTCCAGCTTCTGGAGGACCTCCTGGCCGGTGGCCACGGCCGTGACGACGACGTCACCTCCCTCGGCGAGCAGGCTGACCAGGCTGCTGCGCTGCACGTCGTCGTCCTCGACGAGCAGCAGCCGGCGCTCCTTGCGCTCCAGGAAGCGCGCCAGCTGGTTGAACACCCGCTCCAGCCCTTCCTTGCTGACGGGCTTGGTGAGGTAGCCGAACGCGCCCTGGGCGTTGCCCAGGTGCTTGTCCATGACGCTGATGATGTGGACGGGGATGTGGCGCGTGCGCGGGTTGCGCTTGAGCCTGTCGAGCACGCTCCAGCCGTCCACCACGGGCAGCTGGATGTCGAGCGTCACCGCGTGCGGCTGGAACTCGTTGGCCATGGACAGGCCGGTGTCGCCGCGGGTGGCGACCAGGGCCTTGAAGCCCTTCTCGCGCGCCAGCTGCACCATGATGCGGGCGAACTTCAGGTCGTCCTCGATGATGAGCAGGACGCGGTCACCCTCGCGGATGTGGTCGCGGTCATCCTCCACCGCGAGCGGCGGCAGGAGCGAGTCCACCGGGGGCGGCAGCGCGGCGTCCAGCACGTGGCCGCTCTCCGCCACGGCGGGAGGCACCGGCGCCGGCGCGGGAGGCAGCGGGGCCTCCGGCACCACGTTGCTGCCGCGGGGCATCAGGGGCTCGAGCGGCGCGGGCATGGCGGGCAGGGCCGGCAGGCCGTCGTCGTCGGGGCCCACGTACTCGGGCGGCAGGTACAGCGTGAAGGTGCTGCCCTTGCGCGGCTCGCTGCTGACGTGGATTTCGCCGCCCAGCAGCTTGGCGATTTCGCGGCTGATGGACAGGCCCAGGCCGGTGCCGCCGTACTTGCGGGCGGTGGAACCATCCGCCTGCTGGAAGGCCTCGAAGATGAGGCGCTGCTTGTCCTTGGCGATGCCGATGCCCGTGTCCGTCACCGCGAAGGCGATGACGTAGCGCGAGCGCTTGAGCACCTCGTGCTCCAGCCGCGCGCCGGGCTCGGCCAGCTTCACCGTCAGCTTCACGCTGCCTTCGTCGGTGAACTTGAAGGCGTTGGAGAGCAGGTTCTTGAGCACCTGCTGCAGCCGCTGCGGGTCGGTGCGGATGGCGCGCGGGGTGCCCTGCGCGACCTCCACGGTGAAGGCCAGGTTCTTCTGCTCGGCCACCGGGCGGAAGCCGCGGTCGATGAACTGGTTGAGCTCCGTGAGGACGATGTCCCGGGGCTCCACCTGCATCTTGCCGGCCTCCACCTTGGACAGGTCGAGGATTTCGTTGATGAGGCTGAGCAGGTCTCCGCCGGACGCGTAGATGGTGTTGGCGTACTCCACCTGCTTGGTGGAGAGGTTGCCGTCCTTGTTGTCCGACAGGAGCTTGGCCAGGATGAGCAGGCTGTTGAGCGGCGTGCGCAGCTCGTGGCTCATGTTGGCCAGGAACTCGCTCTTGTACTTGGAGATGACGGTGAGCTGCTCGGCCTTCTCCTCCAGGCTGACGCGGGCGCGCTCGACCTCGTTGTTCTTCTCCTCGACGCGGCGGTTCTGCTCCTCGAGCAGCTTCGCCTTCTCCTCCAGCTCGCTGTTGCTGCGCTTGAGCGCGTCCTGCTGCTGGGTGAGCTCGCGCGACTGGCTCTGCAGCTCCTGAGTGAGCCCCTGCGACTGCTGCAGGAGCTGCTCGGTGCGCATGTTCGCCATGATCATGTTCAGGACCACGCCGATGCTCTCGGTGAGCTGGTCCAGGAAGATTTGATGGATGGCGCTGAAGGTGTGGAACGAGGCCAGCTCGATGACCGCCTTCACCTCGCCCTCGAAGAGGACGGGCAGGACGATGATGTTGAGCGGGGCGGACTCACCCAGGCCGGAGGAGATGGTGATGTAGTCCGGCGGGACGTGGGTGAGGAGGATGGTCTTGCGCTCCAGGGCGCACTGACCGACGAGCCCCTCGCCCAGGCGGAAGCGGTTGGCGATGTGCTTGCGCTCCCGGTAGGCGTAGGTGCTGGTCAGCTTGAGCACCGGCGTCCCGGAGTCGGTGTCCATCAGGAAGAAGGCGCCGTGGTGGGCGGAGACCAGCGGCGTCAGCTCGCTCATGATGAGGCGGCTGACGGCGTCCAGGCTCTTCTGGCCCTGCATCATGCCGCTGAACTTCGCCAGGTTCGTCTTGAGCCAGTCCTGCTCCTGGTTCTTCTGCGTGGTCTCACGCAGGTTGACGATCATCTGATTGATGTTGTCCTTCAGCGCGGCGACCTCGCCCTCGGCGACGACGGTGATGCTGCGGGTGAGGTCACCCTTCGTCACCGCGGTGGCCACGTCGGAGATGGCGCGCAGCTGGCTGGTCAGCGTCCCGGCCAGCTGGTTCACGTTGTCGGTCAGCTGCCGCCACGTGCCGCGAGCGCCGGGCACGCGGGCCTGGCCGCCCAGCTTTCCTTCGATACCGACCTCGCGGGCCACGGTGGACACCTGCTCGGCGAAGGTGCCCAGCGTGTCCGTCATGTTGTTGATGGTGTCCGCGAGCGCGGCCACCTCGCCCTTCGCGTCGACGATGAGCTTCTGGGTGAGGTCACCGTTCGCCACCGCCGTCACCACGCGCACGATGCCGCGCACCTGCGTGGTGAGGTTGGAGGCCATGAAGTTCACGTTGTCCGTGAGGTCCTTCCACGTGCCGGCCACACCGGGCACGCGGGCCTGACCGCCCAGCTTCCCCTCGACACCCACTTCGCGGGCCACGGTGGACACCTGCTCGGCGAAGGTGCCCAGCGTGTCCGTCATGTTGTTGATGGTCTCCGCGAGCGCGGCGACCTCGCCCTTCGCCTCGACCACCAGCTTCTGCTTGAGGTCGCCGTTGGCGACGGCCGTCACGACCTTGACGATGCCGCGCACCTGCGTGGTGAGGTTGCGGGCCATGAAGTTCACGTTGTCCGTGAGGTCCTTCCAGACGCCGGACACCCCGCGCACTTCCGCCTGACCGCCCAGCTTTCCTTCGGTGCCGACCTCGCGCGCGACGCGCGTCACTTCCGAGGCGAACGAGTTGAGCTGGTCCACCATGATGTTGATGGTGTCCTTCAGCTCGAGGATCTCACCCTTGGCGTCGACGGTGATCTTCTTGGACAGGTCTCCGTTGGCCACCGCGGTGGTCACCAGCGCGATGTTTCGCACCTGCGCGGTGAGGTTGGAGGCCATCGAGTTCACGTTGTCGGTGAGGTCCTTCCACGTGCCGGCGACCCCGGGCACCGCGGCCTGACCACCGAGCTTGCCGTCCGTGCCGACCTCCTTGGCGACGCGGGTCACCTCGGCGGCGAACGCGCGGAGCTGGTCCACCATCGTGTTGATGGTGCTCTTGAGCTCGAGGATCTCGCCCCGGGCCTCGACGGAGATCTTCTGCGACAGGTCGCCATTCGCGACCGCCGTCGTGACCTTGGCGATGTTTCGCACCTGGTCGGTGAGGTTGCCGGCCAGCACGTTCACGTTGTCGGTGAGGTCCTTCCACACGCCGGCGACCCCGGGCACCGCGGCCTGACCGCCCAGCTTGCCCTCGGTGCCGACCTCCTTGGCGACGCGAGTCACTTCCGACGCGAAGCCGCGGAGCTGGTCCACCATCGTGTTGATGGTGTTCTTCAGCTCCAGCACCTCGCCCTTCACGGAGACGGTGATCTTCTGGGACAGGTCGCCATTGGCGACGGCCGTCGTGACCTTGGCGATGTTTCGCACCTGGTCGGTGAGGTTGCCGGCGAGGACGTTCACGTTGTCGGTGAGGTCCTTCCACACGCCGGACACGCCCTTCACGTCGGCCTGTCCGCCCAGCTTTCCTTCGGTGCCGACCTCCTTGGCGACGCGGGTCACCTCGGCGGCGAACGCGCGGAGCTGGTCCACCATCGTGTTGATGGTGCTCTTGAGCTCCAGCACCTCGCCCTTCGCGTCGACGGTGATCTTCTTCGACAGGTCGCCATTCGCGACCGCCGTCGTCACCTCGGCGATGTTGCGCACCTGGGCCGTGAGGTTGTTGGCCAGCAGGTTCACGTTGTTGGTGAGGTCCTTCCACGTGCCCGCGACGCCCGGCACCTCGGCCTGGGCGCCCAGCTTGCCTTCCACGCCCACCGTGCGCGCGACGTCCGTCACCTGCTGCGCGAAGATGGACAGGGTCTGCGTCATCGCGTTGATGGTGTCCGCGAGCGCGGCGATCTCGCCCTTCGCGTCCATCATCAGCTTCTGGGTGAGGTCACCGTTGGCGACCGCCGTCACCACGCGGACGATTCCGCGCACCTGGCTGGTGAGGTTGGACGCCATGAAGTTCACGTTGTCCGTGAGGTCCTTCCAGACGCCGGACACCCCGCGCACCTCGGCCTGACCGCCCAGCTTTCCCTCGGTGCCGACCTCCTTGGCGACGCGGGTCACCTCGGACGCGAAGCCTCGGAGCTGGTCCACCATCGTGTTGATGGTGCTCTTGAGCTCCAGCACCTCGCCCTTGGCGTCGACGGTGATCTTCTTGGACAGGTCACCATTGGCGACGGCCGTGGTGACTTCGGCGATGTTGCGGACCTGGTCGGTGAGGTTGTTCGCGAGCAGGTTCACGTTGTTGGTGAGGTCCTTCCACGTGCCCGCGACGCCCGGCACCACGGCCTGGGCGCCCAGCTTCCCCTCCACGCCCACCGTGCGCGCGACGTCCGTCACCTGCTGCGCGAAGATGGACAGGGTCTGCGTCATCGCGTTGATGGTGTCGGCCAGCTCGGCGACCTCGCCCTTGGCCTCCATCTTCAGGCGCTGCGTGAGGTCGCCGTTGGCGACCGCCGTCACGACCTTGGCGATGCCGCGCACCTGGGTCGTGAGGTTCACGGCCATCACGTTCACGTTGTCGGTGAGGTCCTTCCAGGTGCCGGAGACGCCCTTCACCTCGGCCTGACCGCCCAGCTTGCCGTGGGTGCCGACCTCGCGCGCCACGCGCGTCACCTCGGAGGCGAACGAGTTGAGCTGGTCCACCATCGTGTTGATGGTGTTCTTGAGCTCCAGAATCTCGCCGCGCGCGTCCACGGTGATCTTCTTGGACAGGTCGCCGTTGGCCACCGACGTCGTCACCAGGGCGATGTTGCGCACCTGGGTGGTGAGGTTGGAGGCCATCGAGTTCACGTTGTCGGTGAGGTCCTTCCACACGCCGGCAACGCCCTTCACGTCGGCCTGTCCGCCCAGCTTGCCGTCGGTGCCCACCTCGCGAGCGACGCGCGTCACCTCGGAGGCGAAGGCGCGGAGCTGGTCCACCATCGTGTTGATGGTGTCCTTGAGCTCCATCACCTCGCCCTTCACGTCCACGGTGATCTTCTTGGAGAGGTCCCCCTTGGCGACGGCCGTCGTCACGTCGGCGATGTTGCGCACCTGGGCCGTGAGGTTGTTGGCCATCAGGTTGACGTTGTCGGTGAGGTCCTTCCACGTGCCGGCGGCGCCGGGCACCTGGGCCTGGGCGCCCAGCTTGCCCTCGACGCCCACCGTGCGCGCCACGCTCGTCACCTGCTGCGCGAAGACGTTGAGCGTGTCCGTCATGTTGTTGAGCGTGGAGCCCAACGCGGCGATTTCGCCCTGCGACGGCACCATCAGCTTCTGGGTGAGGTCGCCGTTGGCGACGGCCGTCACCACCTTCACGATGCCGCGCACCTGCGTCGTGAGGTTGGACGCCATGAAGTTCACGTTGTCGGTGAGGTCCTTCCACGTGCCGGAGACACCGGGCACCGCGGCCTGACCGCCCAGCTTTCCTTCCGTGCCCACCTCGCGCGCCACGCGCGTCACTTCGGAGGCGAAGCCGTTGAGCTGGTCCACCATCGTGTTGATGGTGCTCTTGAGCTCGAGCACCTCGCCGCGCGCGTCCACGGTGATCTTCTTGGACAGGTCGCCGTTGGCGACGGCGGTGGACACCTCGGCGATGTTGCGCACCTGGGCCGTGAGGTTGTTGGCCATCAGGTTCACGTTGTCGGTGAGGTCCTTCCAGACGCCGGAGACGCCCTTCACCTCGGCCTGACCGCCCAGCTTGCCATCGCTGCCGACCTCGCGCGCGACGCGCGTCACCTCGGCGGCGAACGAGTTGAGCTGGTCGAGCATCGCGTTCACGGTGGTGCCGATGCGCAGGAACTCGCCCTTCACCGGCTGGCCGTCGATTTCCAGGGCCATCTTCTGGGTGAGGTCGCCCTCGGCCACGGCCACCAGCACGCGCGCGACTTCCGTGGTCGGCTGCACCAGGTCGCCGATGAGCGCGTTGATGGAGTTGATGCTCGTGGCCCAGTCTCCGCGCCCGTCGCCCAAGGACACGCGCTCGGCCATGCGGCCTTCGCGGCCGACGACTCGCGCCACGCGCACCATCTCGTGCGTCATGGCGGAGTTGAGGGTCACCACCGCGTTGAAGGCGCGGGAGATGTCGTCCATCACCGGCACGGAGGTGAAGTCCGGCAGGCGCACGGAGAAGTCGCCGCCTTGCACGGCCCGCAGCGCGGCGAGCAGCGTCTGCATGGGGTCATCCCCGCGGATGCGCGCGCCCGGCGTCCTCGCGCCGCCGCCTCGGCCGCCCGTCTGTCTGCCGCCGTCCTCGGCGGCACGGCCGCGCGTGCGCTCGGACTCGACGCGGTTGGCCGCGAGCTGCGGGCTGGACGCCGCTTCGCTCCGAGGCTTGCGCGTCGAGGCGCGCTTCCTGCCATTGCCGTTGGAGCTGGGAACCTTGGTGTCGTCCACGAGGAGAACCCTTCTGATCGGGATGAACGCCGCGAGCCGAGACCTCGCAGCGGACGGGCAGGAGCGAATCTCCTGTGAGTTCGCGGGCTTGTCGAATCAAAGCCCCGGTCCTCCAGGTGATTTGTCGCTTACTGAACTTCGAGCCCGGGCGATGGATACCGCGCGTGAAACATGCGGAACCCACAGCCTCTGTCCAACATGTCAGGGCGGCGGCGCCGTGCAGGGAAAACCGTCGCAGCCCTGGACATAGAGCGGCCGACCGAAGAGCCGGCGAGCAGGAGCCAACGCGCGGCCCTCGGGCACGGGAGTCCGCTCCCCCGTCCGCACATCGAGCGAGAACGACGGCGCCCCGGTCGGGGAACAGCCGATCATCAACTGCTCGGGTGCGTCCAGCCACCACATCGTTTCCACCTGACAGGGGACATCGAGGGGGCGGTGGGAGAGGGAGCGGGTGTCGTAGACGCGGAGGTGTCCGTCGGAGAGCACGGCGGCCAGCACGCCGCCGGCGCCCACGGAGAGCCGGGCGGTGGAGGCGGGGACCTGGGTCTGCGCGAGCACGGAGCCGTTGGAGGAGACGGAGACGAGCTGCCCCGAGGCATCGAGGGCGAGCATGCCGTGCGCGTGTCCGGCAAGGGCGATGGGCTGGAAGTCGCCCATGGGGACGAGGGTGGCGCCGTCCTCGCGCAGGAGGCGGTTTCCGGCGGAGAGCCACAGGTGGTTGTCCGCATCGAAGGCGATGGCGAGCGCGCCGGTGAGGTCATGGCGCGTGGTGGCGTTGGCGGGGCCGCAGGTGGCGACGGAGTGGGCGCCGAAGACGGCGGCGCGGGAGGCATCGGGCGAGACGGCCCAGCCGAGCCGGGCCTCGGGGTGGGCCTTGAAGAGACAGTGGTTGAGGGCGCCGAAGTTCGGGTCCGTCGTGGGGGAGGACACGAGGTAGGGCAGGCTGGTGGTGGCGACGTAGAGGAGCAGGCCCAGGGAGACGGCGGAGGCGAGGGTGAGGGGCCAGGGCCTGAGGCTGCGCGCGCGGGTGTTCCTGGCGGGAGCACGCGCGTTCTTCCTTCCCGTGGTCACCGCGCTCTCGCGTCCGCTCAAGGTGACTCCTCGCTGCCTCGCGCCGCCCGGCCCTACGCATAGCGCCCGGCCTGTCTCCAGGCCACTCCCCCCGAGGTGCATCCCAGCACATCACGGAATGGATTCGGGTGCCTGCTTGCTTCATGCGGAGCAACGGATGATTGGGGCAGGACTGGTCCGCGCGTTGCACAGCGGGCCGGCCATGCGTCGCATCCTCCCCGCGCGGGCACGACTGTGGCTGCTGGGCCTCATCCTCGTGGCGCCGCTGGCCACGGTGGAGTGTGTCTATCGGTACGCGCTCACGCGCCTCCCGGAGCTGCCTCCTTCGCCCACCCAAGGGCTCACGCCCTCCGCGCGTCAGCGGGTGACGTGGTGGAGGGATTTCTCTCCTGACACGGAGCGCGTGCAGCCCGTGTGGTCCTGGACCGTGGTGCAGGGGCTGCTTCGCGTCGCGCTCTCCCCACCCTCGCTCGGAGAGGGGCTCATGCCCGAGGGCTTCGAGCACGCGCGGGACGCGGCGGACCGCTGGCTCCGCGTGTTGAAGGCTCGCGACTCGGTTCGATATCGGGGACTCGAGCGGGTCGCCCTGGCCATCTGGCTCACGCGCCACTGGGATGAGGCGGACTGGCGGGTCGCCGCCATCGAGTCACGTTGGCACGCGTCGAGCGTGAGGCGCGGCGTCCCCGTGTTCCTCGCGCGAAGCTGGACCCAGCTCCCCGTCGAGGACCTGGCGCTGCTCATGGCCCTGGGGCAGCTCTCCTGGCGCGTGGACCCGTGGTGCGAGCAGGAACAACTCCATGCGGTCCGTGATGCGCTGCTGTGGACGCTGCATGACCGCGAGGGGCTCGATGAGACGGCGCTGGCGACGGCCCTCCGCGCACCGCTGTTCCTCACGGTGCGCCCCATCGACTGGGGAACTTGTGGACAACCCGCGCTGACACGCGTGCTGGAGTCTCGGGTCACCACGCCGCTCCCCGAGTAGCCACGGGGCCGAGCCCTCCGTGAGGCTCGCTTGTCGCTGGCCGTCCTCGCCTCAAGTTTGAGCACGAGGAAAGGACCCCACCCATGCGACGAGCGCTCTGCACCGCGGCCCTGACGTTCAGCTTCCTCTTGTCTCCTGTCGCCCTCGCCCAATCAGCGGGCAGCGGAGCGGGCGCAGGGACGTCCTCTCAATCCCAGTCGGGCGTCGGCGCCAACCAGGCACCTGGCACCTATCCGTCCGGGACCTTCTCCGTCGTTCCCTATGGGTCCACGGGCGCTGAAGACATCTCCAGCACGACCACCACCACGCAGGCGACCGGTGGCTCTGGCAACACCTCGAACACCAACGCTGGCGGCACGGACACAGGCAACAATGCGTCGGATGCGCACGGAACGGGCGGCTCTGGCAACAAGGACTCCGTGCCCGCCGGTCGCCCCGAGCCCACGCGCCAGGGCACCGAGCCGCGAGATGCGGCGGGCGATGCACGAGGCGGCAGCGCGGAGGCAGCCGCGTCCGGAGAGGACCTGAGCCAGAGAGACCTGACCCGAGAGGTCGCCATGCTTCGCAACGATGTCCTGCGACTCCAGCGACAGGTCAACGCGCTCCGAGGCGGACATGCCAATGACGATGACTCGGGGAAGCAGCAGGACGGCACGGGAGGCTCGGGCCCAGCGAGCGCGCCTCGACAGGACGCCTCCGCCAATGACACCGGCGACGTGAACGCCGACCCCGAGAAGACCATCGTCGCGAACGTCGTCATGCGCGGACAGGTGACCTCGGCCACCCAGGACCGGATTGTCATCAAGGACTCGGAGACCGGGGACCTCTACGACCTGCGCGTCGGCGAGAACACCCGCATCGTCCGCAACGGGCAGCGCATCTCGACGCAGGGCCTGCGACAGGGCACCGCCGTCCAGGCCGCCTACAACCTCATCGCGGATGGCACCTCCGACGCGACCCGAATCCAGGTGACACCGCGCTCGCGCTGATTCCCGGCGGAGGCGCTCACGTCAGGCCCCGGCGCAAGCACCTCTCGCTCACGCGCGAACCATAAGCTGGGTCCGCGTCCTGCCCGCGCGGGTGCCTCGGCGCGCGGCCTGCGCGCCTCGTGTCACCAGCTCATGTGCGAAGGAGCTTCACCGCTCACACGCGAACCGCTCGATGCGCACAATCGCCAGCTCCATCTTCTGGCGCGCCGAGCTGTTCGCCGAGTGCACGCGGACTCGCGGAGGAACGAAGCCTCGCGTGGCCACCGCTTCCTCCAGCCACAGCAGCACGTCATACCCGGTGCCGTGCTCGTCATCCCCGAGGTCATGGTCGAGGCTGAGCTCGACCACCTGTCCTCCCTCGAGCAACGCGATAGCCTCTTCCGGCCAACGGACAGCCACCCAGCCCTCGGGCGTGGGCCGCTCGTCATCCAGATACACTCTCACCGCGTCACCCCAGGCGAGTCAGCGTCCGCCGTCCTTCGACGACTTGCCCTCGGCGAGCTGACGCATCTTCGCGGCGAAGGGGCTCTCCCCCTCTACCCGGTTGGGACCGCCCGCCAGCCGCTGCCGCCGAGCCATCGCCAGACCTCCCTCCGCGGGGCCCTCGAGGGCCTCCTTCTCGTAGCGGTCCTGCCCTCCGAGCGCGCGTCCCACGGGACGAGCGGAAGCAACACGGCGGTTCGTATCCACGGGCATGACCAGACCTCCAGCGGTGACGACGCCCCGTTCTACCCCACCTGCGTCCCGCTCGCAGCCCCCAGGGTCTCCTCGGGCGACTCCAGCACCTCCCCGACATGCCGGAGCACCCGCGCCACCACCTCCACATCCAGCGCCCGCGCATCCCACGTACACGTCAGCGTCATCACCTTCCCCGGCACCAGCTCCCCCGCCTCCACCACCGGCTCGGTCCGCACGGAGCACGGCGCCAGCACCAACGGCACCCGCGTGTACGGCACGGTCGCCACGTAGCCCCGTTCGAGCCCCAGCGTGCCCAGGCTCGTCACCACCACCGAGCCGAACGGGTCCCTCGGCATCCCCACCCAGCGCAGGTCCACGTTCAGCGTGAACCACACGAAGGACAACAGCCGCAGCGCCCACCCCATGAACATCCCCGGGATGCGATACGAGCGGCGCTTGCCCCGCTCGATGACCGCGTCCTCCCGCGAGCGCACCCGCCCCACCACGCCCTCCATCGCCCGCACGAAGTCCGCGAGCGACAGCGTGTCCGCGCGGTGCACCGTGGCCGTCGTCAGGTCCACGCGCCCCGACGGCTCGGGCTGCACCACGAGCACGCACACGCCCACGTCGACGCGCGGGGACGGGCTGCCCCAGCGCATGAGCACGTTGGCCTCGGGGTACAGCCGCAGCGCGTCCGCGGCGGCCTTGGCCACCAGGTGTGTCACGGTGAGCCGCTGCCCCGTCCGCTCGCGCCACGCCTCCAGGAACGCGAGCGCGCGCTCCATGCGCACCTCGAGTGCGGCATAGGAGGTCGGGTCCCGAGGCGCGCCCCAGGCCCCCAGGGCGAGCTTGCGGAAGGCACCTGGTGGTGGCGCCGGCTTCAGGTCGAGGTCCACGAAGAGCCCGGGCTTCGCATGGAGTCCAACGCTCCTGCAACCCCACCCTGCGCGGCGGAGGGCACCCTGTTAGACAGGTCGTCCGCAGCCAGCCCTCCACCGAGGCCCCTGACATGACGCCCATCGCCCTGGCCCTGTCCCTCGCCCTTCACGCCGCGCCGGCCCCCAAGGCCGCGACCCCGAAACCCGCCGCCCCCGCCAAGAACGTGCCCGCCCCCACGACGCCCGAAGACATCACCGCCGCCACCCGCACGTGGCACGAGCAGCGCCTCCAGCGACTCCAGTCCGAGGACGGCTGGCTGTCCCTCGTGGGTCTGTTCTGGCTGGAGGAGGGCGCGCAGACCGCCGGCTCCGCGCCGGACAACAAGCTGGACTTCCCGGACGGCACGCCGCCGAAGCTCGGCACCTTCACGCGCAAGGGGAAGGAGGTCTCCTTCCAGCCCGAGAAGGGCGTGCAGTTCACGCGCAACGGCGAGCCCTTCACCGGCGGCGCGTTGAAGACGGACGAGCAGGGCTCGCCGGATGTGCTGAAGCTCGGCAGCCTCAACTTCCACGTCATCCAGCGCGGCGACAAGGTGGGCGTGCGGGTGAAGGACTCGCAGTCGCCCGCGCGCACGGGGTTCCACGGCATCCCCACGTACCCCGCGAGCAACGCCTGGCGCGTCACCGCGCGCTTCGAGCCCGCCGAGACGCCGCGCATGCTCCAGGTCCCCAACGTGCTGGGCACCACGGAGGAGATGAAGGCCCCGGGCACGCTCGTCTTCACGGTGGCGGGCAAGGAGTACCGCCTGACGCCGGTGGAGGACGGCTCCAACCAGCTCTTCGTCATCTTCGCGGACGAGACCAACCGCGATTCGACGTACGGCGCGGGCCGCTTCCTGTACGCGGACATGCCGAAGGACGGCCAGGTGGTGCTCGACTTCAACCGCGCCTACAACCCGCCCTGCGCGTTCACCCGCTTCGCCACCTGCCCCCTGCCCCCGCGCGGCAACCGCCTGGCCCTGCGCGTGGAGGCCGGTGAGAAGCGGTACGGCGACCACTGAGCCACGAACAATAATCGACTCATCCCACGGGCCGGCTCCGCATCCATCGCGGGCCGGCCCGTTCATTTTCCATCGTGATTCCAAAGAGATGGAAGCCTCAGAACGCGGCGCGCGCGCGTCCTGTGTTCTGCTCACGAATCGAATCACTCTTCTGCTCACGGAGGAGGACTTCGGGAGTATGCGGAGGCACGGGCATGGCCACGGTGGAACAGCTTCTCGCGGCGCTCGGCCGTCGCGGCGATGCGCAGGCGAGCGAGCTCGCCACGTGGCTCCAGGTCTCTCGGCCCACGGTGACACGCTTGCTCGCGGCCGCGGGAGACCGGCTGTGCCGCATGGGGAAAGGCCCCGCGACGCGCTATGCGCGGACACGCTCACTGCCTTCACTCGGCACGCGGCTGAGCCTCCATCGCATCGACGAGACAGGTACCATCCATCGGGACGGAGAGCTCCACCTGCTCGCGGAGGGACGTCACTGGCTCGAACGCGTGAAGGGAGAATCCGAGCTGTTCGAGGGACTGCCACCCTTCGCGGCGGACATGAGTCCCCAGGGCTACATCGGTCGGACCTTCTCCCTGCGATGTCCCGAGCTCGCCCTGCCCCAGCGTGTGACGGACTGGACCGATGATGACTGTCTGGTCGCGCTCGCGCTGCGAGGCGAGGACTGCGTCGGAGATTTCATCCTCGGCGATGAATCACTCGACCGGTATCTCGCGACGCCCGATACACACGCCACTCCCGACGACTATCCCCGGCTCGCTCGGGCCTCGGGACAGGGACATCCTGGCTCCTCCGTGGGAGGCGAGCATCTCAAGTTCGCGACGCGCGTGAAGGACCGGCACGTCATCGTGAAGTTCGCGGGCAATGACGAAGGCGCGGCAGTGTCCCGATGGAAGGACCTGCTCGTCACCGAGCACCTCGCGCTCGAAGCCATCCGTGACGCGGGGCACGCGGCGGCGGCGACACGCTGGCTCGATGCGGAGGACTATCGCTTCCTCGAAGTCGAGCGCTTCGACCGCGTCGGCCTCCGTGGCAGACGCGGCCTGCTCTCACTCGGCGCCATCGACAATGAGTACCTCGGCGTGCGTGGCACCTGGACCCAGGCCACGCTGAAGCTGTGCGAGGCCCGCTTCATCTCCGAGGAGGACGCGCGCCAGGCGCGGTGGCTCGACGTCTTCGGCCAACTCATTGGCAACACCGACCGACACTTCGGCAACCTCGCCTTCTTCACGGAAGGACCGAAGCGGTTCCGGCTCGCACCCGCGTACGACATGCTGCCGATGATGTTCGCGCCCGTGGGCACGAACCTCGTCGAGCGCGAGTACACACCCCAGCCTCCCAACGCGACCACGCTGGACGTCTGGCCTGACGCCGCCCGTCGGGCCCTCGCCTACTGGGAGCGACTCACCCAGGAACTCACGCTCAGCGCCCACTTCCGCGAGCGCTGCGCGGCCTGTGCCGAGTCGTTGCGCGCGTTCATGCAGACACAACGCCTCTGAGCCCAGGTCCGTGGCTCAGTGCATCGTCGGAGGCTGCTCCGACACGGCCTCGGGCGCGAGCGGGGCCTTCAGTGGCTGCGCAATCCCGTGCTCCACCTGACGCAGCAGCGCCTCGCTGAACGCCAGCAGGTCCCCCGGGTTGCGCGAGGTGATGACGTTGCCGTCCTCCACCACCTCACGGTCCACCCAGCGCGCGCCCGCGTTGATGAGGTCCGTCTTCAACGACGGCCACGAGGTGAGCGTCCGCCCATCCGCGATGTCCGCCTCCACGAACATCCACGGCGCATGGCAGATGGCCGCCAGCGGCTTGTCCGCCCGGAAGAAGTCCCGAACGAAGCCCACCATGTCGATGTCCATGCGCAGGTGGTCCGGCGAATAACCGCCAGGAATCACCAACGCGTCGAACTCCCGCGAGGACACGTTCCTCACGGCCTTCTCCGGCGTGATGACCTCCTCCCCCTTCTTCCCCTTCACCGGCTCGCCAGCCTCCAGGCCGATGATGACCGCCTCGTGCCCCGCCTGCTTCACGCGGTCGTAGGGCACACGAAACTCCGCATCCTCGAAGTCGTCGGCGAGGATGAACGCGATGCGCGCCATAGGACGTCTCCTTGCTTCACCTGGGTGGGTTGTCCCGTGCGCTGAAGGTGCCCACGCGCCCCACCGCGAAAAAGGAGTGATCGCAGCCCCAGCCCGTCCGCCTGCCCGCCCTGCCCTCAGGGACCCTCTCACCCGATGAACCGTCCACCCCTCCGCACCCGAGCACCCTCGGCGCTGGCGTGAGCGCTCACCGCCGGACATTAATCGCCCCATGCGCGTCTCTCGCCTGCTCGCCCCGAGCCTCGTCGTGCTCGCCCTGTCGGCCTCCGCCTGCCGCAAGAGCCAGTCCCAGGGCACCGCCAACTCCCAGGACTGCGTGCGCGTCGCCGACGACTGGGGCCCGGATGGCACCGTCCCCATCACCGTGGACGTCGTCGCCGAGGGACTCGAGGTGCCCTGGGGCATCGCCTGGCTGCCCGGCGGTGACGCGCTCGTCACCGAGCGCCCCGGCCGCATCCGCCTGCTCAAGGCCGGCGCCCTCCAACCCCAACCCGTGGCCACCGTGCGCATCACCCGCGCCGCGGAGGGCGGACTGCTCGGCATCGCCGCGCACCCGGACTTCACCACGAACCGCCAGTTCTACGTCTACGTCACCACCGACGCCGGCGGACAGGACGAGAACCGCATCGAGCGGTGGACGCTCTCCGAGGACCACACCACCGCCACCTTCGACCGCGTCGTCTTCGGAAACATCCCCTCCGCCACGTACCACGACGGCGGACGCCTGCGCTTCGGCCCGGACGGCATGCTCTACGCGGGCACCGGCGACGCCCGCTCACCCGACCGCTCCCAGGATGTGAACGACCCCGCCGGCAAGCTCCTGCGCCTCACCCCCGACGGCCAGGTGCCCCAGGACAACCCCTTCCCCCACTCGCCTGCCTTCCTCACCGGCCTGCGCAACCTCCAGGGCTGGGACTGGAAGGATGCCACCACGCTGTACGTCACCGACCACGGCCCGAGCGGCGAGACGATGCGCCGAGGACATGACGAGGTCAGCCTCGCGCGCCCCGGCGGCAACCTGGGCTGGCCCGGCATCTACTCGTGCGAGGTGCACGAAGGCTGGGTGACGCCGTCGCTCACCTTCGCGGACGCCATGCCTCCCGGCGGCGCCGCGCTCTACACCGGCACCGCCATCCCCGAGTGGACGGGCTCGCTGCTCATCGGAACGTTGGGCTCAAAGCACCTGCACCGGGTGGAGTTCGACCAGGGCAACCCCGCCCGGGTGGCCCGGCACGAGGTGTACCTGCGCGACACGCATGGCCGGCTGCGGGAGGTGAGCATGGGGCCGGACGGCCACCTGTACGTCACCACCAGCAACTGCGACGGCCGAGGCGACTGCGGGCCTCGCAAGGACCTCATCCTGCGCTTGCGGCGTTGACGCACGGGGGCCTTACGGGCGCTCGCGCGTTCTGGAAGACTGCGCGCCGTGCACTTGGAGATGCCCCTCGTCATTGGATTGATGGTGGCAGCCATCGTCCTGGCCATCGCGGCCAAACGGGCGAACATGCCCTACAACGTGGCGCTCGTGGTGGGAGGGCTGCTCATCTCGGTGGGCAACCTGCTCCCCGGCGTGCCGCCCCTCAACCCGGAGGTGGTGTTCCTCGTCTGCCTCCCGGCGCTGCTCTTCGAGGGAGGCATTACCGCGGACCTCAATGGCATCCGCGCCAATGCCCTGCCCATCCTCATCCTGTCCACGTTGGGCATGGTGCTGGCCATCGGCGCCACGGGCTCGCTCCTGCACGTGCTGGTGGACCTGCCCATCTGGCCCGCGCTGCTGCTGGGCGCGCTGCTCGCCGTGACGGACACCGTCTCCATCCTCTACGCGTTCCGCCGCGCGCCGGTACCCTCGCGGCTGTCGGGCATCATCCAGGGGGAGAGCCTCTTCAACGACGGCACCGCGCTGGTGGCCTACGCGGCCATCGCCAGCGTGGTGGCGGGAGCGGCGGCGCCGTCCATCCCCATGCTCGCCGCGCGCGTGCTGCTGGCCTCCGCGGGCGGCGCGGTGGTGGGGCTGGCGGTGGGCATGCTCGGCGGCTTCGTCATCCGTCGCACCGAGGACCCGCTCGCCGAAATCATGGTGACGACGGCCGTGGCGCTCGCGTCGTTCGTGGTCGCCGAGCAGCTCCACCTGTCGGGCGCCATCGCCGCCGTCGTCGCGGGGCTCGCCGTGGGTGTCAGCCTGCGCAGGGAGGCGTCGCCGCAGAGCCAGGTGGCCATCCACTCCTTCTGGGAGTACGCCACCTTCGGGGTGAACACCTTCCTGTTCCTCGCGGTGGGGCTCACCACGAAGCCGCAGACGCTGCGCGACTACGTGCCGGAGACGCTCATCGCGGTGGGCTGTGTGCTCGCCGGGCGCGCGGTGGCCATCTACCTGCCCTTCCTGCTGCTCAAGCTCGCGCGTCCGGCGGAGGCGGTGCCGCCCCGGTGGCAGCACGTCTTCATCGTGGGGAACATCAAGGGCGCGCTCTCCATCGGGCTCGCGCTGGGTCTGCCGGCGACGACGCCGGGGCGCGAGAAGCTGGTGGCCATCGCGTTCGGCGTGACGCTGGTGTCGCTCGTGGGACAGGGCATGGCGCTCACGCGCGCGTTGAAGTGGTTGGGCTTGTTCCAGCAGGACGAGGTGGCGCTGTCCATGTCCGAGCAGCGCGGCCGGCTCATCGCCAGCCGGGCGGCGCATCAGGAGCTGGCGACGCTGCACGAGCAGGGGCTGGTGCCCCGGGCGGCGTATGAGCACCTGCGCAGCGAGTACCAGGTGAGCATCGCGCGCGCGGAGCGGGAGCTGCGCCGGCTCAACGAGCACCATCTGGCGCAGGGCGCGAAGGACCTCATCGCCATGCGGCGGCGGCTCATCGACGCGGAGCGCACGGCGTTGCAGAACGCGCGCAGGAGCGGGCTCATCCCCGAGACGACGGCGGAGCACATGCTGGCGCAGCTGGATGAGCGCACGTTGAACCTGGAGAAGATGCTGCACGGCGCGCACGGCGAGGAGCCGACGGCGGAGCACGGGAGGAAGGCGTCGTGAAAATCATCATCGCGGGAGGGGGCCGGGTGGGCAGCGTGCTGGCGGCGCGGCTGGTGGCCGAGCAGCACACGGTGACGGTCATCGAGCGGGACGCGGGCATCTGCGCGCGCCTGTTCGACGAGGTGGGCGTGGTGGCCGTGTGCGGGGACGCGACGAGTCCCCAGGTGCTGGAGGCGGCGGGTATCTCCTCGGCGGACGTGGCCGCGGGCGTGCTTGCGAGAGACCCGGAGAACCTGGCGTTCGCCATGCTGGTGCGCAGCATGTCGCCGGCGCGCATCATGGTGCGCATGCTGGACACCAGCTATCGCGAGGCGTACCGGCTCGCGGGCGTGAAGGAGCTGGTGGCCGAGGCCGAGGTGGTGGTCGCGAAGATGACCACGGCCATCGACTTCCCGCAGGTGGCGGGCTCGCTGCCGCTGGGTGACGGCGACACGGTGCTGTTCGAGCTGGAGCTGCCCTTGCGCGCGCGGGTGGCGGGGCAGACGGTGGCGCAGGTGCGGGCGATGGAGGGCTTCCCGCGCGAGTGCGTGTTCATCGGCATGGTGGACCCGCAGGGGCGGGCGACGCTGCCGGACGGGAGCACGGTGCTGCGCGCGGGGCACACCATCATCCTCGTGGCGCGGCGGGCGCACCTGGCGGACGCGGTGACGTTCCTCACGGCGGAGCCGGTGGGCACCACGGGCGCGGCGGCGCTGGCGGCCACGCTGCGCAAGGTGGACTTCCTGGCGCCGTTGAATCCGGAGGAGCTGGAGACGGTGGCGCGCGGCGCGGAGCACCTCCAGCGGCCGGCGGGCACGGAGCTGTTCCGCCAGGGTGACGCGGGCGAGAGCTTCTACGTGGTGCTCTCCGGCGAGGTGCAGCTCAAGGACACGGGTGGACAGGCCGTGGCCACGGTGAAGCCCGGGGGGTTCTTCGGTGAGCTGGCGTTGCTCACGGGCGAGCCGCGCACGGCCACCGCGGTGACCGCGACGGCGTGCGAGCTGGCCGCGGTGGGCCGCGAGGACTTCCGCAGCGTCGTCATGGCCAACCCCGGCGTGGCGCTGGAGATGAGCCGCATCCTGGGCGAGCGGCTGTCACGGGCCCAGGGTGGCAAGGCGCCCAGCAAGCGTTGGGGGCTCTTCGGACGGTAAGGGCTCGGCCCTGAGCGCGAGGCGATGGCGCTGAACCGGCGGCATCGCGAGGCTCGCGTCTCCGGGCGGCACGGGCACCGCGCATGAATCGAGGACCGGAGCGGACGAGGCACTGCGATGCCCCGCCCCCTCGGACAGCGTCTTCTCTGCTCGCGCACGATGCGCTCACCCAGCGCGAGCGCACGAATCGAGGACCGGAGCGGACGGGGCACCGATGCGCCCCGTCGCTCGGACACCTCAGCCGGCGTTGAGCGCCTTCAACAACCGCTCGGCCTGCTCGCGCACCACGCCTTCGCCCAGCGCGAGCGCCTTCTGCGCGTGGTGGATGCACGCCTGACGGTCCGTCAGGAACGTGGCCACCGCCATGTTCAGGTGCGTGGTCGCATCCTCGGGATGCGCCGCCAGCGCGCGCTCCAGCAGGGGCTTCGCGGCGGCGTGCTGGTCGTCCTGCATCAGCAGCAACGCCAGGTCATTCACGGGCCCCAGCTCCGTGGGGACCAGCGCCACCGCCTCCTCCATCCGTCGGCGCATCTCCGCGCGCTCCCCCAGCGCGCCATGCATCTGCGCCAGCGCCTGGAGCGTCTGCCAGCTTCGCGGCGCCAGCCGCAGCGCCTCCTCGAAGAGCGCCTTCGCCTCCGGGAACTGCGCCGCGCTCATCATCGCGAGGCCGTGCATGTAGACGTAGTTGACGTGCGACGGGTCGAACTGGCGCAGCTCCTGCGCCGTGCGCTTCGCCCCCTCGGGGCTGCCCCCGGACAGGTACAGCTTGAACAAATCCTCCAGCACCGCGCGCCGCAGCCCGCCCTGCGCCTTCTCCAGCGCCTGCGTGCCCGCCTGGATGCCCAGCCCCAGCGAGCCCTGCGCCGCGTGCGCGCGCGACAGCATCAGCAGCGGCATCGCCTCCTGCGGCGCGGCCTCGGACGCCTTCTGGAAGTGCGTCACCGCCGCGCCCGCCTGCCCCTGCGCCAGGCCGATGCGGCCCAGCTCGAAGTGCACGTGCGCGCTGCCCGGCGCCACCTGGAGCGCGGACTCGTACGCGGCCTTCGCGCCCTCCAGGTCCCCCCGGTCCAGCAGCAGCCCGCCCAGGTTGAAGCGCTCGAAGTAGCCCGCCGTCGGCGCCGAGGCCAACGCCTTGAGCGCCTCCAGCGCCTCGGCGTTCCCCGCCTGCGCCCGCAGCATGGCCAGGTGCGCCTGGCCCTCCGCGTGGTCCGGCTTCACCTTCAACAGCCGCAGCGCCGCCGTCTCCGCGTCCGCCGCCGCGCCCGTGCTCAGGTACGTCCGGACGAGCCCCAGCAGGCACTCCACGTCGTCCGGGTCGATGGCGAGCCCCTTCTGGAAACTCTTCACCGCCTCCTGCGGCTGCCCCACCTGGAGCAGCCGTCCGCCTTCCCGAGCATGCGTCGATGACATGCGCCGGGTTTATCACGGCGCTGGCGCCCCGACACCCCGAGGCCCCCCGCCCTGCGCTGGGAGAGCGGGTCGTGACACTCAGCGACGCAGGGCCGCCGCCGCGATGCCCGGCACCTTGAGCCACGAGGGCGATTTCTCGAACTGGACCAGCCGCTGTCCCAGCTCACCCACCCCACGGTGCCCCGGCACCCACGGAGGCGCCGGCAGGTTCGTCAGCGGCGCGCGGAGGACCGACTTCTCCACCCCCTCCAGCATCAACGTGTTGTGCACCCAGCCCAGCCCGCTCTGGATGTCTCGCGGCGTCGAGGACGGATGCCCGCCCCACGGCAGCGACACCAGCGCGTACGCCGCCGCGGGCCACGTGTTCACCGCCACCGTGCCGTAGCGCAGCTCGCGCACCGCCTGCTCCACCGCGCGGCAGACCTCCGCGTCCTTCAGCGAGCCCGGATGCACGATGAGCGTGGCGTTCAGCGTGCCCCACACCTTCTCGTTCAGGAACGCCACCGCGCGCGCCAGGAAGGCCACCGGGTCGTCCGTCCCCTCCAGCCCCGTCTCCGACAACACCGTGCACCACGGCTCGTGGCGGAAGGCGCGGTCCTGCGTCTGGAGCGGGTCCACGTCGGCAATCAGCGCGTAGGGCAGCTCACCCTCCGCGGCCCGGCCCACCTGGCGCAGGTGCGCGCGGCCTTCGGTGAACTGACGCCAGCGCTGGTCCGCGCCCGGGTAGTACGCGCGCCGCACGGCCGCCTTGCCCAGGCTCGCCTCCACCGCGTCGACCACGCGCGAGCGCGCGCTCCACGACTTCGGCTGTACCAGCAGCTTCGCCGAGTTGCAGTTGAAGGACGCGTTGTTGGCCACCATGCCGGCGATGTTGTCCGCCTGGAAGCGCAGCTCGCCGTCCGAGTACGGCCCCGGCACCACCACCACCGGGGAGATGTTGCCCAGCTCGCTGGTGAAGGGCTTCTTCAGGAGCGGCTCGTTCCGGGCCCGCCGCGCGTCCGACTCGGGCCCCGGCGGTCCCCACACCAGCGCGTCATGCGTCTTGTCGCTGCCGGTGATGTGGACCTCGTCCACCGCGGGATGTGACACCAGCGCCGCGCCCTCCGCCGCTCCGCCGTACACCACCGCGAAGAAGCCCCGGCGCACCAGCGGGGCGAACGCCTGCTCCAGGAAGGGCCCCAGGTAGGCGTTCACCGGGTTCATCTTGAGCACGCAGGCGGTGCCCTCGACGAACAGCTTGTAGAGACAGTCCGCCGGGGGGATGGAGTTGACGTTGCCCGCGCCCAACACCGCGCACAGCCGGCCGCCGTGCGGCTCCCGGTAGAACGCGGCCTGGTGCTCGCGCAGGTTGGCGGCGGTGACGCCGGGCTGGAAGTGGACCTCGCCCTCGTTGCGCGGCAGCAACATCCCCTCCAGCGAGTCCATGGGGAAGATGCGCGCCGCGAGCCTCCCGTCCTCGAGCGTGCGCAGGCGGGAGGCGGGGATGCGGGGGACCCCGTGGTGCTGGATGTCCCGGAGCGAGGCGGCCAACAGGCGCAGGTTGCGCACCACCACCATGGGGCCCGACAGCCACTCCTCACCGGCCAGCGGACTGTCGGGTTTGATGCCCTTCGCCTCGCACGCCGCGCGCACGCTCGGCTCCGCGATGGCGACATAGCCCCGCCCCAGCTCCTCCAGGAGGGAGATTCGCTCCGGCAGCGTGAGCTTCACCCAGGAGAGCGAGCCCGACTTCACGCGCTGGATGGCGGACTCGAGCGCTCCGGCGGGGGTTCCCTGCGGACTTGCGGCGAGACTCATCGGACGGGGCCTCCTGTGAGAGGACGGGTGGCTCCTCTCACGGTAGAGGAGCGCTCATCCCCGCGTCCCAGGTGCCCGCCGGCAACCGTCATCAGGTGGGCAGCGGCTGGCCCAGGCCCTTCCTCAGGGCCTCGTCGATGAGGGACTGGACCTTGCGCTCGGCCTCGCGTCGCAGGGCTTCGGCCTTCTCGCTGACCTTCTCCTGTTCGCGACCGAGCGCTTCCTGACGCTCGCCGAGCTTCTCCTGCTCGCGGCCGAGCGCCTCCTGCTCACGGCTCAACGCTTCCTGCTGCTCGTCGAGCGCGTCGATCTGCTTGTCCAGCTCCACCTCCTGCTTGTCGAGCTCCGCCTGGCGGCGCTCCCGCTCGGCCTCGGGCAGGGCGTCCGCGCGGTTCGACTCGAAGCGCAGCCCGGCGCGCTTGTGGGCCAGCTCCGCGTGCCGCAGGCCGAGCTCGCTCTGCTTGATGCCCAGCGCGCCCTGCTTCATGCCGAGCGCGCCCTGCTCGCGGCCCAGCGCGCCCTGGCGCTCGCCGACCTTGCCCTGCGCCTCGCCCGCGGTCCGCACGTCGTTGAGCGCCTCGCGCACCGTCTTCAGCGTGGCCGCGTCGCGGATGAGGAAGGTCTCGCCCTTGCGGCGGACGTAGAGCAGCTCGCCGCCCTTCTTGTCCTTGAACATCTTGGCGAGCTGCAGGTCCACCATGCTGCCGTTCATCGTCGCGCTGTCGCCGGACAGCAGCACGTAGCCGGAGTCGTCATCGAGCGGCTCGGGAGGACGCGGCGGCTTCGGCGCCGGGGGCCCACCCGCCATGGCCATCATCGGCGTCGGCGGCGTGGGAGGACGCGGCGCGCTCCCCATCATCGGCGTCGGCGGCGTCGGCGGCATCACGCGCATCGAGGGCGTCAGCGGCGTCACGAGCGTCGGCGGCGTCACTGCAGCCGGGGCCGTGGGCGACACCGGCGTTCGCGGAGCGGCGGGCGAGGCCGGCGTCGGCGCGGGCATCACGCCGGTGCGCGTCGTGCCCTGCTTCTGGGACGGCGAGGCCGGCGTCTCGGCGGCGGGCGCCGGAGAAGGCGCGGCGGCGGGCGCCGGTGCCTTCGACGTGTCCTGTCCTTCCGGCCGGGCGACGACCTGGAAGGGCACCAGGGCCACGAGGCCCAGCACGGACAGCGTCACCTTCAACCAGCGACGGGAATGGGAGGAACCGATGTCGACGTGCTCCAGCATGCTCAACCTCCTGTGCAACGCGTGAACGTGGTCCGAGGCGCCGAGCGCCGCGGCGCTTCCATGGGGACGGGCGACCCCGAAGGCGAGCAGCAGCTCGCCGTAATCCGCGGGCTCCGCGCCGGTGAGACGCAGGGCCTCCGCGTCACACGCCTCCTCGCGAGCCAGCGCGTATTCCTTCACCGCGCGCCGCGCGAGCGGATGGAAGAACAGCAGCGCCTCCGTGAGCGCCGGCACCCAGCCGAGCCACAAGTCGCCGCGCTTCAGGTGCGCCACCTCGTGCGCCAGCGCCATGCGCAGCCCCGCCAGCGGCAGCCGTCGCACCGCCTTCGTCGGCAGCACCACCACGGGCTTCCACAACCCCGTGGCCAGCGGGCTCGTCACCTGGTCCGACACGAGCAGCGCCGGCACGCGCCGCAGCCCCGCGCTGGCGGCCAGCTCGCGGACCTCCTCCTCCAGGTCCGGATGATTCAAGCACCGCGCATCCCGACGCAGCCGCGCCATCGTCACCCAGTTGCGAGCCTGCGCCCGCACCCGCCACACCACGCCCCCGAGCCACGCCGCGAGCACCGCCCACAAGAGGAGCGCCTTCCCATGGGACGCCAGCACCCGCGTCCACCCCGCCACCTCACCGCGAGGCGCGACCGGCGACACGACGAGCCCCTCCGACGCGACCTCGCGCTTCTCCACGTGCACCTCCCGCGTGCCCACCCCGCGGTACACCGGCGCCTCCACGTACGCCCCATGCACCACCGGCGTCGAGGGCTCGACCTGCGCCAGCGAGGCCACCGGCTCCGCCGACGCGCCGCCCAGGAACGAGAGCGACGCGGGCAACACCGGCAGCGACAGCGGATGAGGCCCCACCAGCGACACCACGAACTTGAGCGCCACCAGCCACCACAGCCCCGCGCGCACCGCGGCCGGCATCCGCGTCCACAGCCGCGTCAGCGCCCACACCAGCCCCGCGCACAGCGCGCCCTGCCACGACGCGCGCCACAGTCCCTCCGGCCATGACGACAGCCACGCGGCCACATCCACGAGCCATTCCGTTCGCATGGGCTAGTCCTTCTTCTTCTTCGAGCGAAGCCGAGCCACCACGTCCTGCAGCTGCGCCAGCTCCGCGTCGGAGACATCCTCCGCCTCCGACAGATACGCGGCGAACGGCGACAGCGAGCCGGACAACGTCCTCTGCACGAAGTCGTCCACCACGCCCCGCAGCAGCTCCCCCTCCGGCACCGGCGAGGCGTACTGGAACACGCCGTCCACCTTGCGCCGCGTGAGGTACCCCTTCTGCCGCAGCCGCTCCATCACCGTCAGGATGGTGGAGCGCGCCAGGCCCTGCGCCTCGCCGAAGCGCTCCGCCACCTCGCCCACCGTGGCCGGCCCATGCTCGGCCACGTACCGCAGCACCGACAGCTCCTGCTCACCCACCGGCTTCTTCATGGCGCATCCCGTGACGACAACTGTAGTCACGAAGAAGGTACGCGTGACTACAAACGTAGTCAAGCGCGAGGCTCCAGGGGAGCGGCGCCCTTTCGCGGGCCCGGAGCGCGTCCCATGTTTGAAACAGCGCCCTCCCAGGTCCGGGACGGGAGCAGGCGACATGGGCACGGAAGGTGGAGCGCATGGCGAAGGGCGACATGCGACGATGGCAGGCGGGCCCGGGTGCCCAGGCCGCCTCGCGCCCCGTGACGCCCCACGAGCGGCTGCTCCAGGTGGGCCGCGACCTGCGCGCCGCGCTCGTCGTCGACGCCCAGGGAGGCGTCATCTGGATGGACCCGGTGCTCGCGCTGGCGGCCGGCTGGGAGGGCGGTGGAGAGCAGGGCCGCTCCTGCCGCGAGGTCCTCGCGCGCATGCCCTGGCTCTTTACCGCCGTGCGGGCAGCGCTGGCGGGCGAGCAAGGGCTGGGTGAGGGCAGCGGGCAGGGACAGCGTCTCTTCGCCGTGGTGCTCCCCGTGTACGGGGACGACGGCTCGCTCGTGGGCGCATGCGCCCGGCTCCAGCCGCGCCAGGCCCCGCGAACAGCGCACGCCGCCCCGAGCGCGGAGCACGTGCGCGAGCACTACGAGAGCCTCATCGACAGCATCGACGGCATCGTGTGGGAGGCGGACGCGGAGTTCCGCTTCACCTTCGTCAGCAACCAGGCGGAGCGGCTGCTGGGGCTGCAAGCGCGGCGCTGGGTGAGCGAGCCCGACTTCTGGGCGCGCCATGTCCATCCGGAGGATTGGAGCCGCGTCATGGCCACCTGCCTGGGCGCGCTGCGCCAGGGGCGCACCCACGAGCTGGAGTTCCGCATGATGACCGACAGCGACCAGGCCGTGTGGATGCGGACGCAGGTCACCGCCACCGCGGAGGAGGGCCAGCCGGTGAGGCTGCGCGGGTTGCTGGTGGATGTCACCGAGCAGCGCCGCGCGCGCGAGCGCCTGGAGCACACCCACTCCGTGCTGCGCGCGACGTTCGACTCCATCGCGGACGGCGTCATCGTGGTGGACGCGGAGCGGCGCATCATCGCCTTCAACAAGCGCTTCCAGGACATGTGGGACCTGAGCGACGCGCTGCTGCGCCCGCGCATCGCGGAGGCGGCCCTCCGCCACGCAGCGCCCCAGACGATGGACCCGGAGGCGTTCCTCACCAGCATCCAGGAGCAGTACATCCCCTCCGACGCCGTCCACGTGGACGTCATCGAGATGAAGGACGGCCGCGTGCTGGAGGGCACGTCGCTGCCACAGCGGATGGGCGACGCCGTCATCGGCCGGGTGTGGAGCTACCGGGACGTGACGCAGGAGCGCCGCGCGAAGGTGGAGCGGGAGCGGCTGCTGGTCGCGGAGCAGAACGCGCGCGAGCGGACCGAGGAGTCCTTCGCGCTGCTCGACACCTTCCTCGACCACGCGCCCGTGGGGCTCGCGTTCATCGGCCGGGACCTGCGCTACCTGCGCATCAACACCGCGCTCGCGTCACTGCACGGCCACTCGCGCGAGTGGGAGCTGGGGCGGACCGTGTGGGAGGCCAACCCGCTCATGGCGCCGCACTTCGCGCCGCTGATGCTCCAGGTGATGGAGACGGGCATCCCCATGAGCGACATGGAGATGTCCGGCAACGTGCCCGCGACGCCGGAGGAATTGCGCCACTGGCGCGTCAGCTACTACCCGGTGAGCACGCCCAGCGCGGGCATCGTCGGCCTGGGCGCCGTCGTCGTGGAGGTGACCGAGGAGCACCGCGCCCGACAGGAGCGCGAGCGGCTGCTCAAGGAGGCCCAGGAGGCCATCCGCGTCCGCGACGACTTCCTGTCCATCGCCGCCCACGAGCTGAAGACGCCGCTGACGCCGCTCAAGCTGCACCTGCAGATGATGAAGCAGCAGGCCACCCAGGGCCACGCCCCCAAGCCCCACCACGTGGACAAGGCGCTCTCCCAGGTGTCGCGCCTGTCGCTGCTCATCCACGACCTGCTGGACGCCACGCGCATCGAGGCGGGAAGGCTGGAGCTGCACCGGGGCACCGTGGAGCTCCAGGCGCTCATCGACGAGGTGCTCGCGGAGACGCGCCCGCTCACGGGACAGCACACCCTGGAGCGCGTGGTCCCGCCCGAGCCGCTCGTCGTGCTGGGGGACCGGGGCAGGCTCGCGCAGGTGCTGTCGAACCTGCTGGAGAACGCCTTCAAGTACAGCCCCACCGGGGGCTGCGTGCGGCTGAAGCTGGAGCGCGACGGGAGCTGCGCCCACGTGTCCGTGCGCGACTCCGGCATCGGCATCCCCGAGGACCAGCGCGAGCACCTGTTCCAGCGCTTCTTCCGCGCGCGCAACGCGCCCATCTCCGGCTTCGGCGGGCTGGGCCTGGGGCTCTACATCTGCCGCGACATCGTCGAGCGCCACGGCGGCCACATCTGGGTGGACACCCGCGTGGGCCACGGCTCCACCTTCCACTTCACCCTGCCGCTGGCCCCCTGAGGCACGCGCGCGCTTCAGCGCTGGAAGTCCACACCCACGCCCGCGCCCACCGTCACGCCGCGCACCAGCACGTTGTCCGCCTGGGGGAAGTGCACCGTGCCGCCGGAGCCCCAGGCATACAGGTGGTTCACCAGGCGCTGGCGCACCTCCGCGCCCACCGAGTAGCGCGGCCGGTCTCCCAGCGCCGTCAGCACCGCGCGGCCCAGCACGCGGGTGCGCCCGCCGGGAAGCTCGAAGCCCGCGGACACGTCCAGGTCCGTGCGGCCGAAGCCGTGGTACTGCGCGGCCACGCTGCCCAGCAGCAGCGTGGTGTCCGCGCTGCCCTTGGCGATGGAGGCCTCCAGGTAGCCGGAGAAGCCCGTGGGCAGCACCTCCTCCGCGATGGGCTGCTCCGCCAGGCCCGTGCCGGAGAAGCGCCCCAGCTCGTAGTCCGGGCCGAACATGCCGAAGCGGAAGCGCCCGCCCTGACGGCGGCCCTGCACCGTCACGCTCAGCTGCGTGCCGCTGGCCAGCTGCCCCTCGAAGGCCACGCCCAACAGGCCGCCCACCGCCGGAGAGTGCGACTCGGCGAAGCGCGCGCCGCCGCCCAGGAGCGCCCACGCGCGCAGCCGCTCGCCCTTGTACAGCGCGATGTCGCCGCCCAGCGAGGTGAGCGTCATGTTGGGGGACTCGCCGCCGGCCTTGCCCGCGTCGTGCGCGGCGGACAGGCGGAGCAGGTAGCGGTCGAAGCGGTTCGCGTCGTCGCTGGCCGCGCGGCCCAGGTCCAACATCACCTCCGCGGCGAAGATGCGCGCGGCGAGCACGTCGCTCGCGATGACCTCCGCGCGCACCGGCCCCTTCACCACCGTCAGCGAGCCGCCGGCCGGGTGGTAGTCGGGCGACAGCACGTTGCTGTAGCGGCCCATCAGGTAGCCCCGGCCCAGCGACTCCTCGACGAAGGGCTCCACGCGCAGGAAGAACGGCCGGCCCTCCTGGCCGATGCGCAGCATGCGCACCACCTGCCCCATGTCGCTCAGCTCATCCCAGTCCTCGCGGCGCAGGCGCGCGCCGTAGTCCCCGTCCGCCTGCTTCGGCTCCTCGTCCACCATGCGCATCCGGAGGTTCGCCCCCAGCCGCAGCACGAAGGAGTCTCCCTTCGTCAGCCCCAGCGACGGGTAGACGCGGATGAACAGGTCCTGCCCGCCCCCCGGTGTGCCGGACGGCAGGCTCAGCCCGCCCACCTCCAGCTGCCCGCCGAAGCCGAAGCCGTCACCGCCCTTGCGGCTGCCCGGGGGCGCGGGCTCGTCCAGGCGCGCCTTGGACACGGGCGTCTGCTGGCCGGAGGAGATGGAGCTCTCATCCGAGGGCCCCTCCTCGGAGATGGTGGAGCTCTGGTGGGTAACGAGGGCGAACAGGACGAGGAGGGGGGCGCCAGTCATCGTCTCCCGAGTCTACCCGGCCCCGCCCTCCCGCGAAGCGCCCGGCCGCCGCCCGGGTGTGGGTGACACTGCCGAGCCTCGGCACACCCACCCGACGGGTGACACCCCGGGAGTGACGGGTGCGTCACCCTCCGCCGTACTGGCCGCCCCCCTCGGAGTCCGCGTCCGCGGGGAGGATGGCCCGGTGGGGCCGCTCCTCGGCCGCGCCCACCAGCCAGCGCGACAGCAGGCGGATGCCGGAGGCGAACAGCCCGTCCTCGCCGCCGCGCAGCGCCTCGAAGAGGGACTCGTCCAGCACGGAGTCCTCCGGGTCGATGACCAGGTCCTCGGGCTCCAGCGACTTGAGCAGCGGGCTCTGGTCGAACACCGTCTCCATGGGGTGCGGGCGCAGCCGGTGCAGCCCCGCGCTCGCCACCGCGTCCAGCCAGTCCACCAGCCCCGCGTCCGCGCGCATCAGCGGCGCCAGCGTCTCCGCGCCGGACAGCCCCGCGTGCTCGGCCATCAACGACACCCGCACGCGGCGGATGGCGCGCGACACCGCGTCGCCGTCGGCCTCCGCCTCCCAGCTCAGGTTCAGCTCCGAGTCCAACCCCAGGCTGCGGTTGGTGGTGTTGGCCGAGCCCAGCGTGAGGAAGCGGTCGTCCACCACCATCACCTTCGAGTGGATGTAGGTATAGACGTCCTCGCCCGTCTGCTCGTCGCGCGCCGCCGAGCAGTACACGCGGAAGGTGTTGCCCGTCTCGCGCGCCACCCGCTCCAGCGCGCGCAGCAGCCGCACCTGCGCGATGCCCATGGCCAGTTGCTCGCGCAGCGCCTCGGGCTGCTTGGGCAACACCAGCACCACCTGGATGGGTGGACGCCCGGACTCGCGGAAGCGGCGCACCAGCGCCTGGAAGATGGCGCGGGAGGAGAAGTACTGGTTCTCGATGTAGATGAACCGGTCGGCCGCCTCGATGGCGTCCAGGAACAGCGCGCGCACCTCCTGCACGGCCTCCTGGGGCGGCAGCAGCGTCTTGCCGAACGTGCGGCTGATGGCCACCGGCCCCGGCGGCGCCGGCACGCTCGAGCTGAACGTCACGTCGTCGCGCGCCACCGTCGGCAGGTGCAGCTCGCCGCCGCCCGAGTGCGCCCATCTCGCCTCGAACAGCTCCGTCAGCCGGCCCACCACCGGTCCGGTGAACACGGCCTGCACGTCGTGGTAGGGCCCATGCGGGTCCCTGCCGCTGTCGCAGCGCAGCGACGAGCTCAGCCGGTGGTCGCGGTCGTCCCAACGACAATCACAGACATCCATGCCGCCGCTGAAGGCCTGCACACCGTCGATGACCACCAGCTTCTGGTGGTGCGCGCCATACAAGGGACTGGACGGGTCGAAGCGGAAGCGCACGCGCTCGTTCGTCGTCCAGTTGAACAGCAGGTGCTGCATCCACTCGCGCTCCATCGCGAGCAGCAGGCTGAAGTCCCACGCGAGGATGTACACGTGCAGCTCGGGGTTGGCCCGACACAGCGCGTCCAGCATGGGCAGCAGGCGGACCTCGCCGCCGCGCGCCTCCTCCAGGTCCTCGCCTCTCAGGAGCGACACGTCGCTGTCGAACTGCCAGCCCGTCATCGCGATGTAGCGCCGGGCCTTCTTCGCGGCCCGGTACAGCTCACGGTAGTAGGCGCGTCCATCCACGAGAACGCCCGCGTCGCTCGTCTCCTCCACCGTCCAGCAGTTGCGTCCGGGAATGATGATGCGCTTCACACACCCAACCCCCTCGCCGCCCTCCCCTGGCGCCACGCGCTCGTGGCGCCCTCACCGCCAAGGCCTCGGCCTTCAGCCCACGAAGACGATGTGCTTGCCGGTGGCCAGCACCATGTCCTGCGAGGACATCACCTGCTTCACCTTCTTCACCTCGCCGCCCACCGTGTCGAACGCGGCCGCGATGAGGTCCCCCAGCGTCACCTGCACCTTGCGAGCGCTCTTGCCAGCCCCCGACACCGCACGGGCCGTCGTCGCCTTGACCTGCCGAGCCTTCCGGATGACCGCTCCACGCCGCTGAGTCTTCGCCATGGTTCTTCTCCAAGGATGAGGGTTACCGCGTCTTCCCGCCGCCACCGCCGCCGCCCGACTGCCCCCTGCCCTTGAGCAACCCACGTGCCGAGCCCCGTCCCCCTGTCCTCTCGCGGGTTTGCACCACTCGCCCCCTCCCGGAGGGCTGGAAGGACTGCCATTTTTTCAGTCCGTGCGGCGATCTCCGCACCCAATGTTCCCAGCCCCGCATGGGCACACCCACCCCCACGTCCCACGCCACACATGACTGTCTGGAATCAGACACGAGACAGTGAGACATGGGTCAGCCCCGCCCCAATCCAAAACATCCACGGCAACGGAAAAGTTTGAACATATCAGTCAATTTGAAAATACCCGCGAAACCCGGTTCAATGCGTGGCATCGAATCGCGAGGTCAGCCACGTATGGAATTGAAGACCCCCTCCGTCCATCCCACCCCGCCGGCCTTCGCGTCCTACCAGGGCATCGAGGTCATCGGTCAGTCCATCCTCGCCATCGTCAACGGGATGGAGCTGGCCCAGGCGCGGGCGCTGCGCATCCTCGCGGAGAATGGCATCACCCCGCTGGAGGCCAAGACCTGGTACCCGATGTCCGCGCTGCTGAAGTCCTTCAGCCTGGTGTTCGACAAGATTGGCCCCAGCACTGTGCGAACGATTGGCCGGAAGATTCCGGACAGCGCGCACTTCCCGCCGGACATCGACACGCTGGAGAAGGGGCTGCGCGGCGTGAACATGGCCTACGGCATGAACCACCGCGGCAAGGGCAACATCGGCGGCTACCACTTCGAGCCCGTGGACAAGCGCAACGCGAGGATGCGCTGCGACAATCCCTATCCGTGCGACCTGGACTACGGCCTCCTGGAGGCCATCACGGACAAATTCCGCCCCAAGGATTCTCTTTGGGTGCGTATTGAACATGACCCCAAGAGTTGCCGTCGCCGGGGAGATGGGGCCTGTACGTACAACATCAGTTGGTAGCGCACACCGCTGGCCTCCAAGCCCACACATCTCCCCTGCGTGGGCCTGGGCGCTTCGACAAGACACTCCGCCAGGGCCGAGCGGAGTCCAAGCATCCGCATCTGGGAGGGACATCCATGAAGGCCGTGCTCCAACACATCGCGGTGTGCGAGGAGCGGTTCGCCTCACACCCCTTCTTCTCGGACCTGAAGCAGGACCGCCCGATTGAGCAGGTGATGGCGTTCGCGCCGCGCCTGACGTTCTGGGTGATGACGTTCCAGGACGTGCTGCGCCTCAACGCGCACTTCATCCAGGACGCTCATCTCAAGATGCTCGCCACGCGCCACCACGCGGAGGAGGGCGGCCATGACCAGTGGTTCGAGGACGACATCGCCCAACTCACCGGGGGCTCGCTGAGCATCGGCGCGCTCTACGGCAAGGCGCACGCGAAGACGCGCGACGCCGCCTACGCCATCATCAGCGAGGTGTACCGGCCGGTGGACGACCGGCTGCGCATCGTCCTCTTGTGGGCGCTGGAGTCCACCAGCCACGTGTTCTTCAGCCGCACCGCCATCGTCAGCGCGGCGCAGGGCGCCGATGAGCGGCTCAAGTACTTCTCCGACCACCACATGCAGGCCGAGGCGCAGCACGCCATGTTCGAGCAGGAGCTGGCGGCGGAGCTGGAGGCCATGGTGCTGGAGCCCGAGGTGCGCCGCGATGCCCTGGCCATGGTGGACCGCGTCTACCGCGCGTTCGACACCATGTTCGACGGGCTGCGCATCCACCTGGAGCACGAGCGCGCCGACCAGGCCGAGCCCCGCCAGGCGACGGTGGCCCCGGCGCCCTCGCGCGTCGAGGAGCCCTTCGAGGTGGACGAGACGGACTTCAGCGACGTGGCGCTCGCGGTGGACCGGGCCGCCTGAAGTCCCGAGAAGACCTTGGCCGGCCAAAGCGTGACGCGGCCGGCCCGGGGTTACTTCGAGGGCGGGGAGAGCACCAGGATGAGCTCTCCGCCCACGTGCTTGCCGGCCTTCTGGTAGACGGCGCCCTGACGGCCCAGCTCCACGTCCAGCGTGGGCTGGCGGGGGATGGCCACGCGCACGGTGGCGGTGCCGTCCTTCATGCCCACCAGTTGCAGCGACGCGTTGCTGCCGTTGGGCAGCTTCACCTCGGTGGACTGCTTCGCGGTGACGTCCAGCGTGTCGTTGGACAGCCGCTTGAAGGAGGTGAAGTTGAAGTTCTGCTTCTGGAACTGCTCCTTCATCTTCGCCAGCTCCGGAGGGTCCACCTCCGTGCCCTTCTTGGAGGCGAGCACCACCTCCACCTGGACGCGGACCTTCTGCTCCTCCTGGGCCTGGCTCACCAGCGGCATGAGCACGCCCAGGCCCAGCACGGCCAGCAACACCCGGCCGGACGACATGTGTCTCATCACAGGGGACCTCCCGAGGGCCGCTCCACTTCCGACTTCGGCTTGCCCAGGGGTTTTACTCCCTTGCCGCCACGAAGGCCGCCCCCAATGTCCTCGCCCTGCTCCTCATCCTCCTGGGACGGGTCGTCCTGCGTCTCCTCGTCGACCAGCCAGATGATGGTGCCACCATTGTCCGTCTCCATCACCACGGGCGCCACGCGCGCGTCCTGGTAGGGCTGGATGGACTTCACCGTCATGCGCTCGGCGCCGTAGCCCACCGGGGCCCTGTCGCTGAGCAGCAGCGGCAGGCCCACCGCCACCAGCACCGCCGCGGTGGCCAGCGAGGAGACCATCGCCGTGCGCTGGTAGAGGAACATCTCCGACAGGGCCAGCTTGAGCCGCTCCAACAGGGGCGGCTTCTCCGGCGTCACCCGCGCCATGACCTTCTGGGCGAAGTCCTTGAAGTCGACGTCGTCCACCGCCATGTCCAGACCGACCCGGAGAAGGCCCGACTCGGCGCGCAGGTCCGCCGCGCGCCCGGTGCAGTCTCGGCAGGCGGTGAGATGCCGCTCCACGTTCACCCGCTCCGCGGGCGTCAGCTCTCCGTCGACGTACGGAGAGAGCATGGGGACGAAACGCTCACATGCGGGATTTCCGGCCATAACCTTCACCCTGCTCGGTGGTGGAAGCTGCGAATGCTGTGGCTGTGACGCCGGGTCCCCTCAGATATTCGAGGGCCCTTCATTCGTTCCCCACGCCGCTCTTCGCTTCGTCCAACTCCAGGTATTCACTCAGGATTTTCTGGACCTTGGCCCGGGCATGGAACAGCCGGCTCATCACGGTGCCCTTGGGAATATCGAGCGTGCGGGCCAGGTCCTCGTAGGACATGCCTTCGATCTCCCGGAGCAGCAGGATGGCGCGGTGCTTCTCCGGCACCGTGCTCAGGGCCTCCTGAATCTTCTCCGCCAGCTCCCGCCTCAGCGCGCTCTTCTGGGGGTTGGTGCCCAGGCGGCTGCCCAAAGCGCCGATGCGCGCCTCGGACAGGTCCATGGCCTGGCTCTCGTCGAACTCCACCGCCTCGCCTCCACCGCCTCGCTTTCGCAGCACGTCGATGCAGATGTTCACGGTGATGCGGTAGAGCCACGTGTAGAAGGACGAGTCGCCCTTGAAGTGGTCCAGGTACTTGTAGACCTTGACGAACGCCTCCTGGGAGACGTCCATCGCCTCCTCCTTGTCCTTGAGCATGCCGAGCGCGACTGCGTACACCTTGCGCTGGTAACGCTCGACGAGGAGCTTGAAGGCGCGTTGGTCGCCGCTCCGGACGCGCTTGACGAGTGTGAGGTCGTCGGTTGCCAATGGGTGCGGCAACGTACCACAAGCCGGCGGGGGCCGAGACTTTTCGCACGCGGACCGGAAGAGTCCCCCTCGCCCGCCCTAGAGGCTGACGAGCGCCAGCACGACGAGCGCGATTCCCACCAGGGCCAGCACCGCCCCGAAGGCCACCCGGTCCCACTGCCCCTGCGCCACCGAGCCGTCCTCGGCGTCGTCGCGGAAGCGGTGCAGCACGTTCCAGAGCATCATCGCGCCCAGCTTCTTGTTCGTCGTGCGGCGCGGGAGGCCCTCGTCGTCCGGCTCGCCCTCGTCCCGCTCATGGGACTCCGCCGGCCGCATCGCGATGGGCGCGGGCGCGCCTCGCAGCGAGTCCGGGCCCCGGGCCTGGGCCGCGAGCCCCGGGTCGACGGTCCCCTCGGCGCGCACCGCGGCCTCCGAGTGGCGGACCTCCGGGGGCGGCTCCAGCCGGACGCTGGCCACGCGCTCGCGGGCCTCGTCGGGCGTGCGGGCCTCCAGCACCCACAGCCCCTGCGTCACGCCGTCCTTCCCCGTGTTCGCGTCGCGCAGCTCCGCGAAGCCGTGGCCCTCCAGCGACTCCCGGAAGGCCTCCTGGCCCTCCTTCTGGGGCGGCTGGGCGGCGGCCGTCTCCGCGTACGCGGCAAAGAAGGCCCACAGCCGGGTGGCGCGCTCGGAGCCGGACATGCCCGAGGGCTGCAGGTGCGCGGACAGGAGCGCCGCGTCCGAGCCGAAGCGCACGCCCAGCTCCTGCTTGCCCACCAGCTTCTCCAGTCCAGGGGGCACCAGCTCCGCCACCTTGCGCAGCGGGGCGCGCTCCTGGCCCCCCAGCGTCGGCTGGCCCGTGGTGGGCACCTGGCTCTTGAAGCCGTCCTTGTTGCCCCCCGGGAGGCCGCCGCGCTCCGGCGCCTTGGGGCCCACGCGGGGGATGGGGCCCGCCGGCGACTTGAGGATGTGCTGGGCCAGCCGGGCGAAGGCAGAGGGGACGCGCGAGGAAGAAGACATGGCGGGTTCCTCATCGGCCGTGGAGTGGGACGGCGGCTGCTCGAGAGGGTCGGAGCCTAGCGCGGGTCGCTCCGGAGGACCGTTCCGGGGGTTGAACGAAGTGTCCGCCACCGACGCGCGCGGCGGGCGGCCAGGCTCGGTGCCGTGCGCCACGCCGTCCCCAGGGAGCACAGGCAGGCCGGCGGGTGGTGTCCCCGAGCCCGGGCGCCCACCTCCCCTGCCCGAGCGGGGGCCCTCGCGAGGCGCCCGGATGTCTCCGACGTGGCCCATCTCCCGGATTCTCGCGCCAGGAGCGGGGCGGGTTGCGCCCGGGGGCTACTCGCCCTCGCGCTCGACCTCGATGGGCGTCGTCATGCCATTGGAGTCCAGGCGCACGCGGTAGACGGAGTTGAGCCCGTCCGCGTCGAAGTCGCCGCGCGCCAGGCACGACACCTCCGGCTCGCCCACGGGGCTCTCCTGCAGCACCACCTCGTACTGGAAGCGCACGCCGTCCTGGGGCTCGAAGCCCAGCCGGTGGAAGGCCTCGTCCTCCGGGAAGGGCACCGCGCGGCCGCCCCGGGGCACCTCCCGCGGCGTGGGCCCGGCGAGCTGGTAGTTGCCGTGCTCGTCGCGGTAGGCCTGCACCGCGTCACACAAGGCCAGCACGTTGAGGCGCGCCTCGCGGTCCGTCAGCGACTCGGCGGGCGCGGGCGACAGCCGGTACGCGAACACGAAGGCGGCCCCGGTCGCGAGCACGAGCCCGACGACGGCGAAGGGCCACTTCCTGCCCATACCGCTCGGTGCGGGTGTCTTCGCCATGGCGCTCAGCCCTCCTTCGTCCACGCGGCCCAGTCGCGCGGGCTGCGCAGCACGTCCACCAGCCGGGCCTCCCAGGTGCCGGGCTCCGGGTGGAAGTCGTAGCGCCAGCGCGTCTGGGGCGGCAGGGACATGAGGATGGACTCGGTGCGCCCGCGCGTCTCCAGGCCGAAGACGGTGCCCCGGTCGTACACGAGGTTGAACTCCACGTACCGGCCGCGCCGCACCTCCTGCCAGACGCGCTGCTCGGGGGTGTAGGGCGTGTCCTTGCGCTTCTGGGCGATGGGCAGGTACGCGTCCACGAAGGCCCGGCCGCAGTCGCGCACGAAGTCGAACTCGCGCTCCAGCTCCCCCCCCATGTTCTCGAAGAAGACGCCGCCCACGCCGCGCGTCTCGTCGCGGTGGCGCAGGAAGAAGTACTGGTCGCACGCCGCCTTGAAGCGCGGGTAGTAGGCGGCGTCGTGCTTGTCGCACGCGGCCTTGTGCACGCGGTGGAAGTGCGCCGCGTCCTCTTCGTAGAGGTAGTACGGCGTCAGGTCCGCGCCGCCGCCGAACCACGCCTTGCCGCCCTGGTGGATGAAGCGGTAGTTGGCGTGCACGGTGGGCACGTGGGGGTTGCGCGGGTGGAGCACCAGGGAGATGCCGCCGGCCCAGAAGCTGCGCCCCTCGCCCTGGAGCTTCTTGGCGAACTGGTCCTCCAGCTCGCCGAAGACCACCGAGGTGTTGACGCCCGCCTTCTCCAGCACGGCGCCGTCCTCCAGCACGCGGGTGCGCCCGCCGCCGCCGCCGGGGCGCTGCCACGGGTCCTCGCGGAAGCGGGCCGAGCCATCCAGCGTCTCCAGCGCCTGACAGATTTCATCCTGCAGGGACTGGGTGAAGGCGGCCATCCGCTCCTTGAGACTCTCCACGTCCACCTTCGTCATGCTCGGCTCCCGGCGATGCCCACTCACTGCGCGGAGTAGTCGGCCGGCGCCTCGAAGTCCACAGGAGGAACGGGGGGCGCGTTGTGCCCGGCGGCATCGAACGCCTCGATGCGGGCGCGGTAGCTGCGGCCGTCCTCCATGGCGAACGTCCCGCTGCACGCCTCATGGCCGATGAAGGCCGCGTTGTTCGTCACCGGCACCACGTACTGCTGCACGCTGGGGCCCGGGCGCCGGGGCTCCAGCTTGACCACCAGGTAGGCGGGGCTCTCCTCGCGCAGGGACAGGTTCAAGCGCACGAAGCGGGCGGTGCCCTGGGCGGTGCGACGCAGGAAGCCCTCGGAGACGGCGGGGCGCTTGAGCCAGCGCGGCGGCTGGGTGTCGGCGCCCTTGCCGGTGTGCCACTCGGGCAGCACCGCGCCGCCGCGGCCGTTGAGCAGCGCCACGTTGGGCAGCGCCTCGTCGATGCGCAGCGTGTAGCGCTTGTCCGCCTCCAGCTTGCCCACCACCTTGAGGATGATGGTGGCCCGGCCCAGGCTGCTCTCCCAACCGCGCTGCGCCTTCACCTCCGCCTCGTGGCCGTCCGCCACCAGCCGCAGCTTCTTGCCCACCAGCGCCACCACCGGCTCGCGGGCCGTGCCCACGCCCTCCAGGAGGAAGCGGCTGTTGATGGGGACGATGGCGCCCGGCGTGGGGAAGACCTGCACGCCGTCCCCCAGGCACTGGGCGAAGGCGTCGCGGGCGAGGAGCAGCACGAACAACGGCACGAGGAATCGGAGCACGGTGGAGCCAAGTCTGCGCCCCTGCGGGGTGGATGCCAAATCCGTTCCCGGGCCCTGGCGATATGGGGACCACGCCCCGTGCGTTCCAGCACGTGAAGCCCACGCCATCGCCCCGGGCGTCGGACCGTGCTTCACGTCACTCCACGTACGGGGCCACCTCCGGACACATCCTCATGCGCCCACGCCTCTCGACGTGGGTGACGGCCTGGCTCCTCGTGGGGGCCAGCGGCTGCGCCGTCACCCGGGACCCTCGACAGCAGTTGCTGGAGACCACCAGCGCGAACGCCGTCTACAAGCTGCCGCCCGACGCGCTGCTGGAGGCGACGCGCCAGCTGCTGGCGGAGCAGAAGTACGAGCTGCTCCCGAGCGTCGACCCGCTCTACGTCCACACCACCTGGCGCATCGAGGGCAACCTGGACAGCGGGGCGAGCTGGTCGAAGATCTTCGTCCAGGTCCACCCCACGTCCAACGGGCGCGCGGTGGTGCGCGCCTACCGCATGGCCTACACGACCATCGGCCGGGCCATGTCGCACCCGAGCCTGGGCGCGGGGGACCGCGACTCCAAGCTGGCCCAGGTGCCCACGGGCACGTACGTCCTGGGCGAGCCGCTGTCGCCGTCGAAGCCCGTCGTGCGCCGGGCGCCGGACTTCGAGTGGGAGGTGCTGGAGCGGGTGGAGCCGCGCTTCGCCGCGTTCCTGGAGACGCGCGCCCAGCACTACCTGGCGCTGGGCAGGGACCCCAGCGAGCCCACCGAGGAGTGAGCGCGCCCGGGCGTCAGTGCATGCCCCCGTCGTCCTCGCGCAGGACGATGGGGCCGTACTTCGCCTCGTAGCGGTTGAGGTTGTCCTGCATGGCCAGCATCAGCCGCTTCATGTGCTTGGGGCTGGTGATGATGCGCGAGCGCACCTTGGCCCGCAGCTGCTGCGGCTGGACGTAGATGAAGTCCAGGGTGAATTCCGTGTCCGTGTGGTTCACGAGGGCCATGTTGGCGTACTGACCATTGGCGACGTCCTCGTCGATTTGAATCTGCAACTGCATGTCCGGGGGCTTCGGAGTGTCCGCCATGAGGCATGTGGCATAGCGCCTGGGCCCTCGCGTGACCAGCGTGTCTTCATGATGGACACCTTGCTCCCGATGGACGCGGCGAAGACGGGGCCCTTCGACCTGGGGCAAGGCCCGGAGGCGTGCCTCTTGCTTCACGGCTTCACCGGCAGTCCCTGGGATGTGAGGCCCCTGGGCGAGGCGCTGGCGGCGCGGGGGATGCGGGTGGTGGCCCCCCTCTTGCCCGGCCATGGCACGACGCCCCAGGCGCTGTTGCGCGTCACCTGGCGGGACTGGCGGGAGGCGGCGCTGGAGGCGCTGGACGATTTGCGGGGGCACTCCAGCGTCTACGTGGCGGGGCTGTCCATGGGGGCGTTGTTGGCGCTGGGGCTGGCGGCGGAGCGGCCGGAGGCGGTGCGGGCGTTGGCGCTCGCGGCGCCGGCGATTCGGTTCCGGGGGCCTCGAATGATGCTCATCCGACAGTTGTCGCGCACGCCGCTGCTGGAGTGGGCGCGGCCGTGGGTGGAGAAGACGGGCACGGACATCTCGGACCCGGTGGCGCTGGCGGAGGCGCCGGTGCTGTCGGCGTTCCCGGTGGCGCGGCTCAGGGACTTGGTGACGCTGCAGGACGAGGCGGCGCGGCGGGTGGCGCAGGTGCGCTGTCCGGTGTTGGTGGCGGTGGCCGAGCAGGACCACGTGGTGGACCCGGAGGGGGGCCGGTGGCTGGCGCGGCGGCTCACGGCGTCGCCGTGTGTGCGCGTGGTGTCGCTGCGGCGCGGCTTCCATGTGATTCCGCGGGACACGGACGGGCGGCTGTTCGCGCGGGAGGTGGCGGACTTCCTGGGGCAGTGGCGTGACTTCGGGGAATGGGAGCCACAACCCGCGGGCGCATGAGGTGGGTTCGGGGCGCGGCGAAAAGCCGGGCACCCGTGTATCAAGAGCCCACCCATGTCCGACACGCCTCCCGTCGTCGAGCTGAGAGACGTCACCAAGTCCTATGTCGAAGGCGACACCGCGCGCGAGGTGCTCTCCGGGGTGAGCCTGTCGCTGTGGCGCGGTGAGTTCGTGGTGCTGCTGGGCCGCAGCGGCTCGGGCAAGTCCACGCTGCTCAACCTCATCAGCGGCATCGACCTGCCCACGCGCGGCGAGGTGCACGTCGATGGGAAGAACCTGGGCGCGCTGAGCGAGCGTGAGCGGACGCTGCTGCGCCGCGAGCGCGTGGGGTTCATCTTCCAGGCCTTCAACCTGCTGCCCACGTTGACGGTGGAGGAGAACGTGCGGCTGCCGGTGGAGCTGAACGGGAGCGACGCGGCGAAGGCGGGGGCGCGGGCGCGCGAGCTGTTGGAGCAGGTGGGGCTGGCGAACCGCGGGGGCAGCTTCCCGGACCGGCTGTCGGGCGGAGAGCAGCAGCGCGTGGCGGTGGCGCGGGCGCTGGCACATGCGCCGCCGCTGCTGTTGGCGGATGAGCCCACGGGGAACCTGGACGAGGCCACGGGGCGGCAGGTGCTGGATTTGCTGGAGGGGCTCACGCGGCGGGGACAGGCGTGCGCGCTCGTCGTCACGCATGAGCCGGGGTTGGTGGCGCGCGCGGACCGGGTGCTGGAGATGGTGGGCGGGAGACTGGTGGAGCGAGAGGCGCACCGGAAGGAGCGGCCGTGAATCGGTGCATCGCGCACACGGACGGCTGGGCGTGGGCGAGCTGTCCGGGCATCGAGGATGGAAGCCGCGGCGCGCATGAAGCCCGGACCGGGGGGCGCCCGTGAGGAACCTGCTCGTGCGCTCCAGCCTGCGTCACCTGGGGCGGCATCCGTGGTTGACGGCATTGTCGCTCCTCGGCATCGCGCTCGGCGTGGCGGTGGTGGTGTCCATCGACCTGGCGAGCGGCAGCGCGCTTCGTGCCTTCGAGCGATCCACGGACGCGGTGGCGGGACGTGCCACGCATCAGCTCGTGGGCGGGACGTCGGGCTTGTCGGAGGACGTGTATCGCGACTTGCGCTTGCGACAGGACGCGCCCGTGGCGGCGCCCGTCGTCGAGGGCTACGTACAGGCCGCCGTAGGGGACCGGCGCACACTCACGGTGCTGGGCGTGGACCCGTTCATGGAGTCTCCCTTCCGCGCGTATGCGGGAGGCGAAGCGGTCGGTGACGTGAGCGCGCTGCTCACCGAGCCGGGCGCGGTGCTCCTGAGCGAGCGCGCCGCGCGGGCGCTGGGTGTCCGCACCGGAGAGCGGTTGCCTGTGCGCGTGGAGGGACGTGAGGTCTCGCTGCGTATCGCCGCGCTGCTCGCTCCCGCCGACGAGGATACCGCGCGAGCGTTGGAGGCCCTGGTGCTGACGGACATCTCCACGGCGCAGGAGGTGCTGGGCCGCATGGGCCGGCTGACGCGCGTGGACCTGCGGCTGACGGAGGACCAGGCGGAGGCGCTGCGCTCGACGCTCCCCGAAGGCGTGGAGGTGGTGCGCTCGTCGGCGCGGGCGAACACGGTGGAGCAGATGACGCGGGCGTTCCGCACCAACCTCACCGCGCTGTCGCTCCTGGCGCTCGTGGTGGGGATGTTCCTCATCTACAACACGATGACGTTCTCGGTGGTGCAGCGGCGCGGTCTGCTGGGACGGCTGCGCGCGGTGGGAATCACCCGGAACGAGCTGTTCGCGCTGGTGCTCGGTGAGGCGCTGGTGCTCGGCGTCGTGGGCACCGTGGCGGGGCTGTTGCTCGGCATCCTGTTGGGTCGTGGGTTGGTGGGGCTCATCACCCAGACCATCAATGACCTCTACTTCGTGGTGAGCGTGCGCGGGCTGGCGCTGGAGCCCTTCACGTTGGCCAAGGGATTGGCGCTGGGGCTCGGCGCGACGGTGCTCGCGGCGCTGGTGCCGGCCTGGGAGGCCGCGCGCTCGGCTCCGGCGACGACGCTGCGACGCTCGACGCTGGAGGATGTGTCGAGGACTCGCGCGCCTCGGCTCGCGGTGCTGGGAGTCGCCGTGCTCGCGGTGGGCGTGGGGCTCCTGAGCTGGTCCACGCCAGCGCTGTTCCCCGCGTACGTGGGCCTGTTCGCGGTGCTGCTTGGCGCGGCGCTGTTGGTGCCGTGGGTGACGGAGCGGCTGTCGCTGTACGCGGCGCTGCCGCTGGGGCTCTCGTTCGGATTGCTCGGGCGCATGGCCGCGCGTGGGGTGAGGACCAGCCTGAGCCGCACGGCGGTGGCGCTGGCGGCGCTGATGGTGGCGGTGGCGACGACGGTGGGCGTGGGACTGATGGTGTCCAGCTTCCGGGGCACGGTGCTGTCCTGGCTGGAGACGTCGCTCCAGGCGGACGTGTTCATCTCGCCGCCGTCACTGGTGGCGCGGCGAGGTGGCGCCACGATGGTGCCGGGGCTCGCCGAGAAGTTGCGCGCGACGCCGGGCATCGCGGGCAGCAGCACGCTGCGCGTGGCGCTGGTGCGCGCGGATGAGATTCCCACGGACCTGATCGCCGTCGACTTCAGCCAATCACCGGCGCGGCCCTATCGCTTCAAGGAGGGCGGCGACGAGGCCGCGGTGTGGCGCGAGCTGGACGCGTCAAAAGACTCGCTCGTCGTGTCCGAGCCCTTCGCGTTCCATCGGCGCGTGAAGGTGGGCGACACGGTGCGGCTCTCCACGGACCGGGGGCCGCATGACTTCAAGGTGGCGGGGGTGTACTTCGACTACGGCTCCGACGTGGGGACGATGCTGATGCCTCGCGCTACGTATGACCGCTGGTTCGACGACCGGGGCGTCAGCGGCGTCGCGCTGTACGCGGCGCCGGGGCAGGACGTGGACGCGCTGGTGAACACCGTGCGAGCGCAAGCGGGGGATGAACAGGCGCTGCTGGTGCGCCCGAATCGCTCACTGCGACAAGCGTCGATGGAGGTGTTCGACCGCACGTTCACGATTACGCAGGTGCTGCGGCTGCTGGCCATCGGCGTGGCGTTCGTGGGCGTGCTGAGCGCGTTGATGTCATTGCAACTGGAGCGCTCGCGCGAGTTCGCGGTGCTGCGCGCGATGGGACTGACGCCGGGGCAGTTGTGGGGACTGGTGTCGCTGCAGACGGGGCTGTTGGGGTTGCTGGCGGGATTGTTCTCCATGCCGCTGGGCGTGGGGCTGGCGTACATCCTGGTGCACGTCATCAACCAGCGCTCCTTCGGGTGGACGCTGCGGCTCGCGGTGACGTCGGAGACGTTGGGTCAGGCGATGTTGCTGGCGCTGGTGGCCTCGGCGCTGGCGGGGCTGTACCCGGCGTGGCGGATGGCGAGAGCCAATCCCGCGCTCGCGTTGAGGGAGGAGTGACGCCATGAGCAACGGCCGAGGGCTCGTCATCGGGACGGCGGTGGTGCTGGTGGCGCTGGCGGTGGCGGCGTACTTCGTGACGCGCGAGACGGAGCTGCCGCCCCTGGCGCGGGGCGGCACGTTGACGGTGGCGTCGGCGCTCGGCGGGAGCGACGGTGGGATGGAGGGCTATGCACGGGCCTTCGAGCCTCGTGAGTTCCACTTCCCCGAGGACCACGGTCCGCATCCGGAGTTCCGCACGGAGTGGTGGTACTGGACGGGAAATCTGGAGACCGCGGACGGACGGGCGTTCGGGTATCAGTTCACGCTGTTCCGCAATGCGCTGTCGCCGACGGAGTCACAGCGTGACTCGGCGTGGGGAGCGCGGCAGGTGTACCTGGGGCACTTCACGGTGACAGACGTGGCGGCGGGACGGTTCCACGTCGCGGAGCGCTACAGCCGGGCGGCGCTGGGACTGGCGGGGGCGAGCACGCAGCCGTTCAAGGTGTGGCTGGAGAGCTGGGAGGCCACGACCGCGGGCGAGTCGATGTGGCCGGTGCGGCTGCGCGCGCAAGGTGACGATGTGACGTTGGAGTTGTTGTTGGAGCCGGGCAAGCCGCCGGTGCTCGAGGGTGAGCGGGGGTTGAGCCAGAAGAGCGCGGAGCCGGGGAACGCGTCGTACTACTACTCGATGACGCGGATGCCCTCGCGGGGCACGGTGAAGGTGGAGGGACAGACGTACGCGGTGACGGGGGAGAGCTGGATGGACCGCGAGTGGAGCACCAGCGCGCTGGGACCGGACCAGGTGGGCTGGGATTGGTTCTCGCTGCAGCTCTCCGATGGCAGCGAGCTGATGTACTACCAGTTGCGGAAGAAGGACGGCTCGGTGGACCCGTTCAGCGCGGGGACGTGGGTGCCGCCGGTGGGGGCGGTGGACAGTGCGTCAGTGCATCTGACCCGGGACGACGTGGAGCTGTCGGTGCTGAGCACGTGGAAGAGCCCGCGCGGTGGGGAGTATCCGTCGCGATGGAGGTTGCGCGTGGCGAAGCTCGGGCTGGAGCTGACGGTGACGCCGAAGCTCGCGGACCAGGAGCTGCCGGTGAGCGTGCGCTACTGGGAGGGCACGGTGGCGCTGGATGGCAATCGTGCGGGCCAGCCGGTGCGAGGACGCGGCTACGTGGAGCTGACGGGCTACGCGGACACACACGCCTCCACGCGGCGACCAGAGACCCGGGCCCGTGGAACCCCGCAGACTCGCGGCGGTCACTGAGGCGCACGCCCCGAATCCGATACAACCCTTGGCAGGCACGGATTGGATTCCGTCGATGAGTCGAGCCATGAACCTGCGCGCACGCCTCATCGAGGATCTGGGACCACGACAAGAGGACGACATCCTGGACCCTGAAATCGTGAGGGAGTGGTTCCAACGAGTGGCCACCTTGTCCCCACAAGATGCACGAGCCCTGCTGGCCTCGTCAGACCTCCGTGCGCTCCCTGGAGACGAGCTGCTCCTGCCTGCCGCAGGGGAAAGCATCCGCCCTGCAAGACAGTCTACCGTTGGTTCCAGGACTGCGTGAAGGACGGCTCCTTCCCTACCGCCCTGCGGGCCCTGGCCCTCAAGGTGCGCGGAGGATTCGACCTGGAGGAGGGATTCGTCGACGCGTTCTTCGCCTCGGCGAAGAAACGGGGCCCTGCGTCGGAAAGACGAAGCGGGGCAAGGGACGAGGTCATGGCAGTTGCAGACGGCGCTGGTCTTCCTCTCGCCATTGGCGCGGCAAGCGCTTCTCCCCCGAAACCCACCGTTGAGCGAGCCTGCCCGCGACGACCTGTCGAGCGCGCCCTCGAAGCGTGTTCACGGGCGGGACGCTCCGGGGCACGGGCCGTGCGAAGCGGATGGGATGCCATAATACCAGCGCGACACCCGGCGCGGAGAGTGGCCTTCGCGCCGGGGGCCGAGCGTCAGTCCAGCCCGTGGAACAGGGGCAGGTTGGCGGGGGCGGGATAGATGGCCACGCCGTGGGTGACGCCGAGGTCGGCGCTGGAGATGAGAGTCTGGGGCGTCGGCGCACCGGTGGCGGCGAGCTGCCCCGGGCTCAAGCGGGCGATGTCGCCGGAATCGTAGCCCAGCCAGAGCCCGCCCTCCTCGTCGAAGGCGAGCTCCCTAGGGCCCCCTACGTCGAGCCACACCGCGGGCGTGACGGTCCGTGGGCCCGCGTCGCCCTGCTCCCTGGGCGTGAGCCGGGCGACGATGCCACTCGCGGCATAGGCGACCCACAGGTTGCCTTCCTCGTCGAAGGCGAGCCCTGAGGGGCCGGCGAAGCTGACGCCATCCGGAGTGGGCTTGACGTCGATGCTCGTCTCGGGAGTCACCGTGCCCGACGTGCCCAGGCGCAAGCTCCCCACCTGGTGCACGCGGGAGCCAGTGCTGGCGCTGTCCGCCACCCACAGGTGGCCATCGGCGTCGAACGCCAGGGCGCTCGGCTCGCCGAGCCCCGAGAGCTCCACCTCGGGCGTGGGCGAGCCGCTGGTGGTGAGCTGGGCGGCGCCGAAGCGCAGCACCTTGTCGCTGAAGCCGACGGAGACCCAGAGGTTCCCCATCTTGTCGAAGGCGAGGGCAATGGGGCCCGGGACGCCCCCGCGCAGGGCACTACCCGTCAGGGTGATGTCGGGCGCGCGGACACCCGAGGCACCGAGGTCCCGGGCTGGATAGCGCCGGATTTCCCCCGAGCCGAGCGCCACCCAGAGGTTGCCTCGTCGGTCGAACGCGAGCCCTGATGCGCGGGGGATGGCCGGGGAGGAGTCGAGCAACACCGTGGCCGAGGGGCTCCCGGAGGCGCCGAGGCTCTCTGCGGAGAAGGCCTCGATTTCGGCGGCGCCATTGCTCGTGGACAGCCACAGCTTCTGGCTGCTGGGGACGAGCGCATAGTCGACCGTGGCGGTGGCCGTCTGCCCGTCCCGGACGCAGACCTGGGAGGTCGGTGCGTCATAGGCCGTGCGAATCAGCGGCCCGCTCCCGCCGGTAGGCTCGGGAAGGAGGTTCCACGTGCCCGCGGAGAGCCCCTCCAGCCTGCGCGAGGCATCGATGATCCGCAGCCCGCTCCCGTTGCGCAGGGTGACGATGGAGGCGGCGGAGGCGGGGAGCCCGCGGATGGTGACCTCCAGCGTGCCCTGGCCCATGGTGGGACAGTCGTTCGGTTCTTCGGAATCCCCGGAGTCACCACACCCCAGGAAGAGCAACGCCCCGAGCGCGAGGACGATGAGGCCGGTTCGCATGGGAGAATCTCCTTATCATGGCTGATCGGGTTCAACGCGAGCGGCTGGATTCCTTCGCACCCGCGCGGAAAAAGTGGCCGGCTCGAGGTTCCATCTGCGCCTCCAGCAAGCCCGGCAGCGTGGCGGAGCTGCCCGCGCTCTCCCAGGGCTTCATCGCCCTGCTCGCCATCAGCCACGGCGGCTACCTGGTCAGCAAGACCACCGACCACTCCAACTCAAAGCCCGCCTGACGCACCGCCCACCGTATGCTCGTGCCCGCTCGTGACGCCGCGCGCCCGAGCACGGAGGAGCCGTGCCCAGACCCCTGGTGGACGTGGACTCGGCGCCCGCGTCCGCCTTCTGCCTCACCGACGCCCTGTCCCCCTCCACCTCCCCGTGGCACACCCACCGTCGCCACCAGCTCCTCTACGCCGCCAGCGGCGCCCTCCACCTCGAGGTCGCCGAGGCCCAGTGGCTCCTTCCGCCCCAACGCGCCGCCTGGCTCGCCGCCGGCACCCGCCACCGCGTCCGCACCACCCAGCCCGCCACCCTCTGCACCGTCTACCTGAAGCCCTCGCGCGTCCCCTCCGCCCCCTCCGGCGACTGCCGCGTCTTCGTCCTGCCACCCCTCGCGCGCGAGATGCTCCTCCACTCCACCCGCTGGGGACCCGAGCGCTCACCTCGCGACCCCGTCGCCGAGAGCTTCTTCTCCGCCCTCGCGCACCTGCTGTCCGAATGGAGCGCGGAGCCTCGCGACTGGCGCCTGCCCCGCGCCCGCACACCCGAGCTGGAGCGCGCCATGGCCTACACCCTGGCCCACCTCTCCGGCCCCGTCACCCTCGCGGGCGCGGCGAAGGCCGCGGGACTCTCCCAGCGCACCCTCGCCCGCCGCTTCGATGACGAGGCCGGCACCTCCTGGCGCCGCTTCCTCCACGACGCCCGCATGCTGCGCGCCATGGAGCTGCTCGCCGAGGACGGCGCCCGCGTCACGCAGACCGCCTACGCCGTGGGCTTCGAGAGCCTCGCCGCCTTCACCCACGCCTTCACCGCCTTCACCGGTGAGCGCCCCCGCGACTTCCGCCAACGCATCGCCAAGGGCACCACCGCGCTCCCCTCCCCTACCCGCCGCAGGCGACGCGGTTGACCAGGCCGTACACGCCGTAGCCCACCAGGTACGGCAGCTTCAGCTCCGGGAACGCCGCCACCGCGCGCTGCTCCAACTGCCCGTAGTGCGTCGACGCCTGCTCGCCGCACAGCTCCGGCTTGCGCTCGCCCAGCTCCGCCGCGTACCCCTCCACCAGCGTCACCATCCCATCCAAATAGCGCCGCTGCGCTTCAATCACATCCATCACCGGCGCGCTGTCCCCTCGCCCGCCATGCACCGTGGACCGAGGCCACGCGGACAGCTCCCCCAGCGCCGCCTTCCATGACGCCACGTCCGGCACCACCTTGCCCTCGCGCACCCCGCCCTCCAGCCACGCGTGCGCGCCGTGGTGCACCAAATCCCCGACGATGAGCGCCTCGCTCCCCGGCACGTACGCCACCGTCTGCGTCACCGTCACACCCGAGTGCTTCAGCTCCGTCAGCTCCACCTTCGCGCCCCCTTCGAGCGGCAGCGAGTAGCTCCCCGTGAAGGTGACATCCACCGTGGCCTCGGCGGGATAGGTCTCCTCGGTGAAGGCCTTCGCCACGTTCACCCAATAGAACTTCTTGTACGCGTGCACGGCGGGAATCGCCTCGGCGGTGGCCTTGCTCGCCACCACCTTCGCCCCCACGCGCTGGAACACCGCCGCGCCGTTGAACTTGTCCGGGTTCGGATGCGTGATGACCACGTAGCGGATGGGATGCGCGGTGCGCGCGCGGATGTACTCCAGCACCTTGTTAGCCTCCCCTTCCGTGAACTGCGCGTCGAACACCACCACCTCCGCGCCCGTGTCGTAGAAGAACGAGTGCGTGTCGAACCCGCTCGCGTCGCTCGTGTAGCGCTCCAGCCGCGCCTCCCCCAGCCCCGCCTTCGTCCCCGCGCAGCCCATCCCCAACAGCGCGCCCAACATCCACACCACCGACGTCATCCCGAACCCACGCATCGTCATCCACCTCGTGTCGAAAGGCCGGCCCCACCCGAGAGCCCGGCGAACGAGGCGGAAGATGCGCCAGCGGCCCCTGGCCTGCTTTCGCGCATCAGCCATCGATTTGCTCCCATCCGCCATCCCGGCCGAAGCCCCTCCACGGGCCCGACTCGTGCGGGCGCCAACACACCGCCCCGCCAACGGCATCCACACCGGCCGGGGACGTGGAGTAGGTTCCCCCCACATCCCCGGGAGGACCCACCTCATGCCGAAGACGAAGTACGTGCTGGCCCTGGACCAGGGCACCACTGGCACCCACGTCTCCATCCTCGACTCGAAGCTCAAGGTGGTGGGCAAGTCCTACAAGGAGTTCACCCAGCACTTCCCCAAGCCGTCCTGGGTGGAGCACGACCTGGATGAAATCTGGGCCACCAGCGAGTGGTGCATCGCCCGGGCGCTCAAGAGCGCGGGGCTCACCGGCCGGGACATCTCCGCGGTGGGCATCACCAACCAGCGCGAGACGACGGGCCTGTGGACCCGCGACACCGGCAAGCCCCTGCACCGCGCCATCGTCTGGCAGGACCGGCGCACCGCGGACCTGTGCCGCAAGCTCAAGGAGCGCGGCGTGGAGCCCCGCGTGCGCGAGACGACGGGCCTGGTGGTGGACCCGTACTTCTCCGGCACCAAGCTCACCTGGCTCTTCGAGCACGTGAAGGGCGCGCGCGCCAAGGCCGAGCGCGGCGACGTGTGCTTCGGCACCATCGACACGTGGCTCGTCTACAAGCTCACCGGCGGCACCACCCACGTCACCGACGTGTCCAACGCCAGCCGCACCCTGCTGATGGACCTGCGCACCCTGCAGTGGAGCGACGAGATGCGCTCGCTGCTCGACGTGCCCGGCGCGTGCCTGCCGCAGATTCGCGGCTCGGCCGAGGTCTACGGCACCACGCGCGGCATGCGCAGCCTGCCCGACGGCGTGCCCGTGGCGGGCATGGCCGGCGACCAGCAGGCCGCCCTCTTCGGCCAGGCCTGCTTCGAGCCCGGCGAATCCAAGTGCACCTACGGCACCGGCGCGTTCCTCCTGATGAACACCGGCACGGAGCCGGTGCGCTCGTCGGCGGGCCTGCTCACCACCGTGGCGTGGCGGCTGGGCGGCACCGGCTCCACCACGTACGCGCTGGAGGGCTCCAGCTTCATCGCCGGCGCCGCCGTGCAGTGGATGCGCGACGGCCTCAAGGCCATCAAGCGCGCCCCCGACATCGAGGCGCTCGCCGCCAGCGTGAAGGACTCCGGCGACGTCGTCTTCGTCCCCGCGCTCGCCGGCCTGGGCGCGCCGCACTGGCGCCCCGAGGCGCGCGGCCTGTTCGCCGGCATGGACCGCTCCACCACCGTGGCCCACATGGCGCGCGCGGTGCTCGAGGGCATCGCCCTGCAGATTCACGACCTGGCCGAGGCGATGCGCCGTGACAGCGGCCGCACCATCCCCGTCTTCAAGGCGGACGGCGGCGCCGCGGCCAACAACCTGCTCATGCAGTACCAGGCGGACCTGCTCGGCGTGCCCGTGGTGCGTCCGAAGAACCTGGAGACCACCAGCCTGGGCGCGGCCTTCCTGGGCGGCCTGGGCGCGGGCGTCTGGGACAGCCCGGAGGCCATCAAGCGCGCGTGGAAGGCGGACAAGACCTTCAAGCCGAGGATGAAGCCGCCCGAGCGCGAGCGCCACCTCGCCAAGTGGAAGCGCGCGGTGGAGCGCGCATGAAGTCCCGGCGGCTCCTCCTGCTCGCCCTCGCCTTGCTCACGGGCTGCCCGGACGCCCTGCCTCCCGAGGAGTGTTTCCTCACCGGCGCGGCGGAGCCCCCCACGCTCATCATCGCGCAAGGGGAGACGGTGAGCGTGCGCGTCCCCGCCACCAGCCCCCAGGTCTGCGACACACCGGAGGACGCCCACACGCCCGAGTCCGTCACCGTGGAGGTCCACGGCCCCGACAACCTGCCCGTGCCCGCCACGGTGGAGTTGCAGCCGGGCACCTGGTTCGCCACCGTGCGCTTCACGCCGAAGTCCACGGGCCGCCACCACGTCATCGTCGCGTTCGCGCCCGTGGGCAGCCTGCGTCAGTTCGACGTCCACGTGGCCCAGGATGAGCGCTCGCTCACCCCGGTGGCGACGCTCGACCCGCGCCCCACCTGTCTCTTCGTGGACCGCACGCGCAGCGGGACCTGGCTGTGCGACCACCTGGCCCTGCGCGAACCGGGGACGCTGCCCCAGCCCGTGGGCCGTGAGACCCAGCCCGCCACCGCCGTGGCCGGAGACGTGGTGTGGGCGATGACGGAAACCGAGGTGCGCCGCTACGTCGACCCGGGCACGGGCCCCCTCATCCTCACCGGCGCCGCGCCCCTCCCGCCCGGCTCGTACGACACGGACCGCACGCCCCACTCGCGGCTCGCCACCGAGGACGAGTACCTGGTGGCGGACGCGACGACGCTGCACCGCTTCATCTTCCGCGAGGGTGAAGGGGTGCTCGCCTTCTCCAACACCCCCTGGAGCTCGCTGACCACGCCGCAGCTCACCTTCGGCACCGACAACACCCGAGCCATCCTGGTGCGCGGCGGGGACACCGTGTGGCTGGTGAGCTCCGCGCAGGACTCCGTCACCTTCACCCCGCGCACCCAGGCCTGTCCCTTCCAGGTGGACGCGCGGGGCTTCTATCGTCCCAGCACCACCCGCGCGTGTGCGGTGCTCGCTGGCGAGCCCGTGGGCCATGGCGAGGGCGTGGTGTGGACCCGTGACACGGTGCAGACCTCGACCGGCTTCATCCCCGTGCTGCACCGTCATGAAGTGAGCGCCGCGCACGGCCTCCAGGAGGCGGGCGCGCTCTCGCTGGACAGCAGCATCACCAGCTTCGTGCAGGAGCTGCGGCCCGGGCCCTCCCATCCGCTGCTCAAGTCCTCGAGCGGAGTCGGAACCCTCGCCACGCCCCGATGGAACGCGGAGCGAACCGCGCTCGTGCTCGCGTTGCTACCCGACCCCGGACACGCGAATCACATTACGCGCATCTCGGACCATTTCACCTGGACGGTGAACCGTCTCGGCGCGCCGGGGGTGCGCGTGCATCCGTGGACGTCCTCCCCCTGACGGGTGCTTTCCTCGGGCGGCCAAGCGGATATGAAGGAGGGCACCATGTCCCAGAAAGCCCCCCTGCTCGCGCCCGAGGCCCTCCAGTCCTTCCTCGCCCAGCATCCCGAGTGGAAGCACGAAGGCGGGATGATTCGCCGCACCTATGAGGCCCCGTCCTTCCTCGCGGGCATCGCCTTCGTGGAGCGCGTGGCGCACGCGGCCGAGAAGGCGGACCACCACCCGGACATCGACATCCGCTGGCGCAAGGTGACGCTGGCGCTCGTCACACACGACTCCAACGGCCTGACGTCCAAGGACACCGACCTCGCCCATGAGGCGGACCGGCTCTTCGACGAGGTGGTGCCCCAGAAGTGAGCACCTCGGCTGTGAGTGGCTTCGTCGTGATGACCTCCAGGACCCTCGCGGGGCTGCGCGCGCTCGTCGGGTGCGCGGTGGTGATGCTGTCGTCCGCCGCGCTCGCGCAGGACGAGCAGCCCACGGAGCCGCGTCCGGAGCGGCTGTACTTCAACCCCGGCTCGCTGTTGGGCTCGGCGCGCGTCGTCGCGCTGGGGGGTGCCTACGTGGGCATCGCCGAGGGCGCGGCGGGCTTCCCCAGCAACCTGGCGGCGCTGGCCCACCGGGGCCCCGCGCTGGAGAAGGACTGGGACCTGGGCGTCACCCTGTCCTGGCTGGACCTGCCGTTCACCAGCGGACGCGCGCGCGACGTGGACAACGACGGCCGCGCGGACGAGTCCCAGGACCGGCGGCAGCTGCTGGGCGGCCTGCTGCTGCAATACAAGCGCTTCGGCATCGGCTTCGCGCTGCGCAACAGCGCCGTCACCTACTGCGCCACGGTGGCGTGCGCGACGGACAGCGAGCGCATCCGCGTGTCCATGACGCAGTCGGTGCTGGCGGGCGCGGTGTCCTTCGGCCAGGACGACTTCATCCTCGCGCTGGGCATCTACGCGGCGCAGGCCACCTTCCGGCTGTCCTCCGGCGGTGAGGACTGGCGCTACGGCGACACGGGCGTGGCCGTGGACATGCTGTACCGGCCGCATGGTCGCGCCTGGCGGCTGGGCGTGACGGTGCGGCCCGAGGTGGTGGCGGACTGGCGCCGCAAGGACGGCCAGGCGCCGGTGCTGGCGGACCGCACGCTGTTCAGCGCGGTGGTGTCGCCCGCGGTGCTGTCTTTGGGCGCGAGCTGGCGGCTGGGCGAAGGCTCGGAGCGCTACAACCGCCTGTCCCCCGCGGCGCGGCGGCAGCTGCTCGTGGACGGGGACGCGCTCCCGGTGCCGGAGGAGGAGCCCCGGGACGCGCCCGCGGGACGGTGGCTCATCAGCGCGCAGGTGGACCTCTTGTCCGGCGTGGACAACGCGGTGCCGCTGCGCACCTTCGCGTCCACGGCCCAGGAGCAGCTCGTGGGCCACACCTCCGAGTTCGCGCCCCGGCTGGGCGTGGAGCACGACACCGTGCCGGGGATGATTCGCCTGCGCGCGGGCGTGTACGCGGAGCCCTCGCCCTTCGATGGCCGGCCGCCGCGGCCGCACATCACCGGCGGCTTCGAGGTGTTCGTCCTGCGCTACTGGGAGGACTGGTCCATCAACGCCTCCTTCGACCTGGCGAGCCGCTACACCAACGTCGGTCTGTCCATCGGCTTCTGGCGCTGAAGGCGCGGCGCGCGCCCGCACGTGGGTAGCGCGCGGGCCTCCGTGGCGACACCGGGTGCGCGACCAGGGCACGCGGCCACTCCTCGTGGGAAACCTGGCGCGCGCGTCGAAGCGGGCGAGCGAGCAGACATCGCACACGGTATTGCTGGCACCTACCAGCATGGAGACCCTCCGAGTGCGGAGGGGGCTTCATGCATCAAGGGCGGCGGTGGTTGCGGACTGTCGCGTGCGCGACAGCGCTGGGTTGGGCGGGCTGGCTGACGGGCTGTGAGGACTCGGACCCGGAGGAGCCAACCGATTGTGTGAGCGAACCACGACGAGGGGGCTGTCCCGAACCCGCGCAGGAGCTCCCTCCTCCCGAGGAGGACGCGGGCACTCCACCTCAGGAAGGGGACGCGGGGACACCCGACGCGGGTCCACCGCCCCTGGAGCCTCCGCCTCCGCCGCCACCGGCGACGACGGGGAGCACGCTGTGGATGGCGCGCGAGGGCACCGCGCAGGATGACCTGGCGCTCGGCGCCGCGGTCGACTCCAACGGCGACATCCTCACGGCGGCGCAGTACGAGCTGGACGACCTCCAGGAACGTCAGCCCACGGACGACACCGTGCGGCTGGTGCTCACCCGCCGCGCGGAGACGGGCGACGTGCGCTGGACACGCGCCTATCCGGTGCGCGTGGCCCAGACGCCGGAGTCCCTGCGCGCGGAGGTGAATGCACGCGTCGCGCCGGCTCCGGAGGGTGGGCTCTTCGTGGCTGTGGATGCTCGGGGGCTGGTGGACTTCGAGCCCCAGGAGCTGGGCGACGGCGCCTTCCTGGCGCGGCTGGACTCGGCGGGCAACCTGGTCTGGACGGCGCGTGTCCCCGGGGGCGACGCGACGGTGGCGGACCTGCTGCTCGATGCCCAGGGCCGGCCGATGGTCGCGTTCAACACCTCCGGCTCCACCGACTTCGGCGAGGGCGTGGTCGGCTCCGGCGCGGTGGTGGTGACGTACTCGGTGGACGGCAAGCCCGAGCAGGCGCTGAACGTCGGACGCGCGGAGGGCGAGGGCGCGCGCGTCCTCATCACCACGATGGCCCTGGGTCCTGACGGGCACGTGGTGGTGGGCGGGCACTACATGGGCGCGGTCCGCTTCGGGACGCAGCGCTCGGAGGGCGCCTCCGAGGGCAGCGCCTTCGTCGCGATGTACCTGCCGACGGGAGCCCTGGTGTGGGCGCGGCCGCTCGCGCAGGCGAAGGGCACGGTGAGCGACGTGGGGGTGGATGCGCGGGGCACGGTGGTGGCCCTCGGCTCCTTCCTGGGCACGGTGTCCTGGGGGACGGCGAAGCTCCAGGGCCACGCGTACCGGGCGAGCCCCTTCCTCGTGTCCGCGGATGCGGCGGGCAAGGAGCGCTGGAGCCGCAACCTGGGCGATGGACTGCAGGCCGGAGCGCTCGGGGTGAGGCCCTCGGGCGAACTCGTGGTGGGCGGCTTCACGTACTCGCTCATCGTGGATGGCGCGGCGGGGCCGGATGGACTGGGCTCGGCGCAGCCCGTGGCCCTGCGCTACGGCGCGGATGGCGCGTCGCTCGGGCTGAAGCTGTACATCTCGGACCCGCCGCAACCGAGAGGCGAGCTGTACGGCGTGGAGGACATCCGCTTCGTGGGCATGCTCCCGGACGGCGATGTCCTGCTGTTCGGCCACACGGACCGCAACTCGGACTTCGGCACAGGACGGCGCGCGCCGGCGCGCAGTGACTTGTTCCTGCTGCGCATGAAGCAATAGGCGGCGCGAGGGCCTCGAGCGCGACTCGGGGCCCTTCGCCTCCGCTCGGATGACACGGGCCTTCGGCTCACGCCGCGACGAGCGGCGTCGAGCCTCGTGTCGGGTCCACCCTCGTGTGATGGGTGCGAGGCGCCGGGGCGGTTGAGCCCACCGGGCCTCGTCAAAGAGATACATCAGCGGCGCGCGAGTGGCCTTCGCGCCGGAAGTCCCCGGTCAGCCGCCGCTCGGAAGGCACCTGCATCCCGAGGCGGACGGCTCACCAGAGCGTGTGGACATGGCGCCTAGCGACGCGTGGTGCGACGCGAGGTCTTCCGGGCCGCGCCCTTGCGAGCCGCCCCCTTGCGCGCGGTGGTGCGGCCACGGGCCGGGCTCTTGCGAGCGGTGCGGCCGGCCGTTCCGGTCCGACGCGCAGTCGTCTTGCGAGCGCCGCCCCGCTTGCTCCGGGCCGGGGTCTTCTTGCGAGCAGTCTTCCCGCGGGTGGTCGTGCGCTTCGCCGCGGCCTTGCGGCGCGAGGTGGTCTTCTTCGCGCGAGCACCGGTGCGGCCCGACGCCTTCTTCGTGGCGCGACGGCGCCGCGAGGACGACTTGCGCGTCGAGGACGTCGAGGGAGCCAGGGCCATCTCCGAGGGGGCCAGGCTGTCGGTGATCTGCGAATTGACGGTCTCGTGAGTCATTCCATCTCCTCCGGTGAACGAGAACAACAGGCGATACGAAACGCAGCGTACGCCTGTGCGCGCGTGATGAGAGCCCTCCCCTCGCGAAGATGAACGACAGCGGACGAATGGCGCGTCGGACTTCGCGCATCAGGGTGCGTAGCCGAGTTCGCGCTCCGCCTTCTCCACCTGTCCGAGCGCTTCCTTCAGTCCGCGTGATGAAGCCACCGCACGCGCGCGCCGCAGTCGCTCCTCGACGCGCGCCTTCTCCCCGAGCAGCGCGTGGGCCCGGCCCAGCTCCAGCAACGCGTCGACAGCGGACCACCAGTCCTCGTGGGACTCCGCGTTGGTGAGGGCCTGCTCCAGATGGGGCAGCGCGGCGGGGACCTCGCCCCGGCGCAGGTGGAGCCGTCCGAGGGAGGTATGGGCCTCGCGCTGGCCAGCGGGGTCCTTCACCCGACGAGCCAGGGCGAGGGCCTTCTCCGAGAGCGCCAGGGCCTGGGCGTCCTTGGGGTCCTTGCGCGAGCGCACGTTGGCGAGGGCGACCAGGGCGAACATCTGGCCTGTGTTGAAGCCGACCTGCTCGCGCAGCCGCAGGGACTGTTCATACAGGGTGATGGCGGAGTCGAGCTGGCCCTGGTCCTCGTCGAGGGAGGCGAGGTGGCGAAGGTTGTAGGACTCCATCAGGACGTCGTTCGAGGCGCGGGCGAGGGACAGGCCGTGCGCATACGTCGACCTCGCGGCCTCGGCCTGTCCCTGGAACTGTTGGGTGAGGCCCAGGTGGAACAGGGCCTCGATGTGCCCTCGCGAGTCACCGGAGGACGCGGCGAGGTCCCGGGCCTGCTCGAAGAGGGCGACCACGGGGGCCCACTCGCCCTGGCCGGTGAGGAGCACGATGAAGTAGTGGAACATGCCCTCCGCATCGAGCGCGGCGACGCGGGCACGGGCGTCACCGGAGGCGTCGGCGAGGTGGCGCGCGCGGCGCAGCACGTCGAGCACCTGGGTGGTGTCCAAGCCGGGCTGATGACGGAGCATGCGGGACATGACGCGCCCCTGCTCGGCGAGGATGCGGGCTTCTCCTCCCGGGTCCTTCAGGGTCCGAGCGCGCTCACTGGCGAACTGACCGAGCGACACGGCGTCATCGAAGCGGCTCTCCAAATCATAGGCCTGCATCACGGTGACGGCGGCCTCGCTGAAGGGGCGGCCCTGCTCCGCGGCGGTGCCGACGCTGGTGGCCTGGGCGGACCGGCCGGTCGCGCAAGCGGTGACGAGTGATGCCAATCCCACACAGATGAGCTGCCGCATGTCCGAGTCCTCCTGGAGAGGCGTCGTGCCCCCCATCACGGAGACGAGGCTACGGAGCGAGTCGAGCCATGGGGCGCCGATGGGATGAGACGCGGATGGGAGGGACGAGCCGCGAGCCGGGAAGGATGAGTGCCCCGCTGTTGGAGTCACCTCGGATGGGGTTACCCTCTCCGACATCATGACGGCCGAGGAACGACGGAAGCTCGTGGAGCAGGCGCGGGCGCTCCTGTTGGAGCAGGTGGTCCGCTGGGAATCCCCCATGCGGTGGAGCGAGGACGACAGCAATGGCTACCGGAAGCTCGCGGTGGCGGCGCGTCAGGCGCTCGCGGGGGACACGGGGGCGATTGCGACGCTGAGGCGGGTGTTCGACGAGTCGTTCTTCGCCAGGACGAACTCCCACAACGAATACGGGCTGGCCTCGCTGGGGCTCGCGCTGCTCGGGGACCGTGAGTCGGTGGAGCGCATCCGCGCGGTGTCACCCATCAACCTGAACCGGACGACGAAGCCCCTCGCCCTCGCGCTCCTCGAAGAGGACTGACGCGGCTCACAGCGGATGGCCGAGCACCTGCTCCAGCCGGGTCCGGTACGTGCGGCTCAGCGTCAGCTCCTGGCCGTCCTTCAGTACCAGCCTGTGGTCCCCGGAGAGCGTGGGGGACAGGGAGACAATCCGGTCCACGTTCACGAGCGCCGAGCGGTGTATCCGCGCGAACCGCCGTGCCGGCAGCCGTCCCTCCAGCTCCGCCATCGTCTCGCGCAACAGATGTGTCTCCGTGCCGACATGCAGCGTGACGTAGTTCCCCGCGGACTCCACCCAGTCCAGGTCCTCCACTGGCACGAGCAGCGTCCGCGTCGCCGACTTCACCACGAGCCGCTCCGCGGGCTCCGGCTTCAGCTCCTGGAACATCCGCTGGAGCTGCTGCCTCAAGTCCCCCGCAGGCGCCGTCAGTCGCTCCCGCACCCGCGTCAACGTGCGCCGGAAGCGCTCCACCGTGAACGGCTTGAGCAGGTAGTCCACCGCGGCGGCATCGAACGCGCGCAACGCGTGCTGCGGCCATGCCGTGACGAAGACGACCACGGGAGGCGGTGTGTGCCCCAGCTCCGCCAGCACGCCGAACCCGTCCCGCTCCGGCATCTCCACATCCAGGAACACCAGCGCCGGCCGCTCGCGCGACAGGAGCTCCAGCGCCTCCTGCCCGTCCCCACACTCCACGACGGGATGCAGGTCCGTCTCCGAGGCCAGCAGCGTCCGCAGTCGCTCGCGCGCCAGCGGTTCGTCATCGACGATGAGCGTGCGCACCGTCATGCCCGCGTCCTCCGATAGGGCAGAGAGAGCGAGAGGAGGAACCCGCTCGGCGCACGCGCCTTCCACGTCACCGACTGCTCGGCACCGTGCAGTCGCTCCAGTCGCGCCCGCGTGGCCCCCAGCCCGATTCCCTCTTCCAGCTCGGTACGCCCCGCTGGCGGCCCCACGCCGTCGTCCTCCACCTCCAGCGCGAGCCTCGCACCATCACGCCGGACCCGGACCCAGACCTTCCCGGGTCCCCTGCGCGGCGCGATGCCGTGTCGGATGGCGTTCTCCACCAGCGGCTGGAGCAACAACGACGGCACCAGCGCGTCCCTCGCGTCCTCCGCCACGTCGACGTCCACCTGGAGCCGGTCCGAGAAGCGCGTGCGCTCGATGTCCAGATAGGGCGAGAGCAGCTCCAGCTCCTCCGAGAGGGGGACCTCGTGTCGCCCGTCGCGCTCCAGGCTCGCGCGCAGCAGCTCGCTCAGCTGCCCCACCATCCGGTCCGCCGACTCCACGTCCCGGTGCATCAGCGCGGAGATGGCGTGCAGCGTATTGAACAGGAAGTGCGGCTGGAGCTGGCTGCGCAAGAGCTGCAACTGGGCCTGCGCGAGCTGCGCCTCCAGCTGGGACGCGCGCACGGCCTCCTCGCGCATCCGCCGGGCGTACGCCACCGCGGCCTCCATGCCCACCAGGGAGAAGTAGATGAGCAGGTCGAAGTCCGTCGTCTTCGACGCGATGAACAGGAAGTAGGTCCACGCCGCGGACGCGCCGCCGCTGACCTCCACCACCAGCCACTCGCGCAGCACCGCGAACAGCCCCAGCGCCAGCACCGCGAACCCCACGCCGGGCACCAGGTGCAGCAGCAATTGCACGAACCACGGCCGGCCCGTCGCGCGAACCCGGCGCGCCACCGCCAGCACGAACGGCGTGAGCGCCGCCCAGGCGTACCAGACACACGCCCCCGTCAGCAGGGCCTCCCCCAGACGCGGCGGCTCCCCGTGCGAGGCGCGGTACACGAAGAGCTGCGCTCCATAGAGCAGCGCGAGCACCGTGTAGCCGGCGCAAATCACCACGGGCCAGAACCACCGGGAGGACAGCCCCCACCGAGCCTCGGTGGACGAGGCCTCGGCGGAGGACACGGGACTCCATGACACGGTCGGGCTCGTCGACATGGTGGACCGCGTGGACTCTAGTCCGCCCACGCGCCCTTTGCCGAAGCCCGCCCCTCAGCCCTTGAGGAACGCCGCCAGCTTCTCGTACGCCACCGCGAGCGGAGCAATCGGTGCGCTCTCGTTGGCCTGGTGCGCCTGCGCCGTCTCGCCGGGCCCGTAGTTGATGGCGTCCACACCCCACTCACCGAAGCGGGCCACGTCCGTCCACGCCTGCTTCGACGCGGCGGGCAGCCCGGTGATGGCCAACAGCTTCTGGAACAGCGGGTTGCTCGCCACCACGGGGCCGCTGGGTGAGGCATCCGTGATGATGACCTCCGCCCTCCCCGCGACGAGCGCGTGCACGTCCGCCTTCGCCTGCTCGATGCTCTTGCCCGGCGCGAAGCGGTAGTTGAGGTTCAGCTCGAACGACTCGGGGATGACGTTGCGCGCGCGGCCACCCTTGGCGAGCGTGGCGTTGATGACCTCATAGAAGCGGAAGCCCTGCACATCCACCTCCACCCGCTGACGCGCCAGGAGCTCCGTGAGGAACGGGCCCGCCTTGTGGATGGCGTTCTCCCCCTGCCACGGCCGCGCCGAGTGCGCGCTGCGTCCGCCGAAGCGCACCGTCACCTGCATGGAGCCGACACAGCCCACCTGCACCTCGCTGTCCGTGGGCTCCATCGCGATGCCGAACTTCACCTTCGCCAGGTCCGGGCGCGCCGCGAACAGCGGGATGAGGCCGCTCTCCGCATACGCGCCCTCCTCGCGCTCGTAGAAGAGGAAGGCCAGGTTGACCGGCAGCGTGTCGCGACGGAGGTCCTCCGCCAGCGCCATCATCACCGCGAGCCCACCCTTCATGTCCGAGGCGCCCAGGCCGAAGACGCGCTCACCCTCGATGCGAGGCTCACGGCCCTGGTCACTCGGGTGCGCGGGCACCGTGTCCAGGTGACCGATGAGCGCCACCGTGGGACGAGGGTCCTCCAGTCGACCGAGCAACAACGTGTGCCCCACGCGGAAGACCTCCCCAGGTGGGAAGTGCTGGAGCGCCCAGCGCTCGACGAAATCCGCGATGGGGCCTTCCTGCGTGATGGGACTGGAGATGCGGCACAGCTCGAGCGTCGTGCGGGCGAGCCTCGTGGCGAGGTCTTGAGAGGACATGCGGACACCACCATAACCCCACCCCCTCCCCCTTCGCTGGCCTCCCCACTCTCCGACAACGAACCGGTCTCCCCAGGACTCCGGAGCCTCCGGATTGACGCCCGGTGATTCCGACGTCTCACCCCAAGGCAGGGCGTGACACTGATCGCGCGTTCACCGAAGCTGCCCCCGCCCCCAGTCCTCCGAGGATGAAATGTCGTCGAACAGCGAAGCGACCCAGGCCCTGCTCTCCCTCTGCGGCGACAAGCGCCGGTGGAAGACGGAGCTCACGGTGGACGCGGTGAAGAAGCTGATTGCCGACGGCGCGGACGTGAACGCTCGGGACGTCCATGGCCAGAGCGCCCTGCACCACGCCGTCCAGGGGCAGTACCAGAAGGGGGATCCGCTCCCTGACGTCGCGGTGGTGCGCGCGCTCATCGAGGCGGGCGCGGATGTGAATGCGCGGGACAACCACCAGCAGACGCCGCTGACCCGCGCCTTCCCCTCGGAGAAGACCCCGGAGAACGAGGCGCTGGCGCTGGAGCTCATCGCCCTGCTGAAGGCCGCCGGAGGGAAGGTGCCCTCGGACGTGGTGGACGGGAACGGCGCCGCGTTCCGCTGGACGACCGCCAGGCTCCTCAAGGAGGTGCTCAACGCGGGGGCCCGCCTCGACGCGCGCAACGAGCGGGGCGGGACGCCGCTCCACAGCGCTGTGATCTCCGGAGACCCCGACGTCATCCAGCTGATGCTGGAGCGCGGCGCCGAGGTGAACGCCATCGACGGCCAGGGCCGCACGGCGTTGGGCATCGCCCTGCGCACCAAGGAGGAGGTCTGGGTCGCGCACAACAAGCGGACGGCCGGGTTCAACGCCGTCATCCAGGCGCTGGAGGCCGCGGGCGGCAAGGCCAGCGTCTCCATTCCCCTGAGCAATGACCTCTTCGCCCCCTACCCCGTCGACGAGGCGGCGTTCCGCGGGGCCCTGACGGAGAAGAAGCAGAAGCTCTCGTTCAAGCACGCCATCGCCTCCGCGCAGGAGGCCATCACGGGGCTGCACGGCTACGGGGACCCGGCCGCGGCTCTCGCCAAGCTGGAGACGCTGCGGGACACGCTCACCGCGCCGCCCAGGAAGGTCCACCTGAAGGAGTCGCTGAACATCCGGAGCGCCTTCTTCCACCACGGCGACCTGGAGGTGGACGGCGACCTGGACATCGGCCGGCCGTTCGCGGTGACGGGTGACGTCATCGTTCACGGCGTGGTGTGGGACTCGGGCAACGACTCGCTGGTGCACATCCTCGGCAAGCTGAAGTGCCACGGGCTCTACACGAGCGGCGAGTTCAGCGTCGCCAAGGACATCGAGGCACGCGACGTGGTGCTCGGCTACTACAACGACCACCTGCTCTCGGCGAACACCATCCGGGCCCGCGTCGTCATCGAGGATGACCACGCCTTCGATGCCCGCACCGAGGCGCAGCACCACTTCGACATCGACACCTACGCGCAGGGCTACGGCGACGGCGTGGCGGAGGAGCTGAAGGCCATCTTCGTCGACGAGGTCTTCGAGACCGCCGAGGAGGCGGACGAAGAGGACGGCGAGCCGGCCCGCATCGACAAGGGCGCGCTCTTCCACCGCATCAGCAAGGGCCTGCCCGTCTTCCGCGAGTAGGGGCCGCGACCGACTCGCCCATGACCTGGAACTCCGGCGCGCGCAGGTAGCCCGACCGCCCCTGCGCGACTACACATTCATCGAGTACTGAAATTCTCGCAGCCCTCCCGGCCAACGCTTCAATCAATAACCAACACATCGGCAATATTCACCATCAGAAAACACAAACAAAACCACGAGAGGAGGCATCATGACACGGCCTTTCACTCGGCACTCTGGGTGATGAGGGCTCGCTTGGGTCAATCGACCCAGGCGATGGCAGCGTTGCACACCTAAAAGGACACACAATGACCAAGAAGCTCTTTGGATTGCTGGCGATGGCGTCTCTGCTCATTCCTGCATGGGGCTGCGGAGCTCCCACTGCACAGGAAATGGATGAGGCGGCCATCCAGGAGCACCTGAGCAGGCATGAACATGTCGTGTCCTCCTCGTCGATCGTGGTGAGCGAAGGTGAAGGCAACGTCTGTTACTGCAGCGTCTGCGCGAAGCACCACGCACCCGAGTGTCTGTGATTCAGAGAAGGACAGGTCCCCGCCCGGCCTATCTCAGAACGTCCGAATGAAGTCGAGCTCCACGCCGGGGTTCTTCCCGGCGTCGGAGTCCGTCACCGCGGAGGCCGGATTCTCGGGCGCCGCCGGGCTCCCCGCCGCCTGCCACGCGGACACGTGACGGAAGGAGTTCGCGTCGAAGCCCGACAGTATCAGCACGTTGGGCACCCGCGACGGCAGCGGCGAGGCGTCATAGGCCGCCAGGTTCCACAGCACCACGTCCACCGGCCCCAGCGCGCGGTGCCACGCCTGGAGCGCGGCCTGCAGCGGCGGCACGCTCGCGTCGAACGCGACGTCATGCTCGCGCAGCCACGCCACCTTCGCCGGAGACATCATCTGCGCCTCCGGCGGATGGAACTGCATGTCGGAGAAGAAGTAGAGCGTGCGCGGCCTCGGTCGGGACGGCTTCTCCAGTAGCTGGGAGACCAGGTTCACCACCGAGTTCGCCACCTGCGTACCACCCCAGCCCTTCCCCTCCCGCAGCTTCGTCGCCAGGTCGAACACCTCCTGCTCGGGCCGACGCTGCTCGATGAAGACATCGTCGGAGAACGTCGCCGCGTACCCCAGCTCGCGCGCCATCACCGCCGACAGCACCACCGCCACGTCTCCCACCTTCGCGGTGCTCTTCGCGCCGCCCAGCGCCGCGTCGAACATGGAGCCGGAGATGTCCGCGAGCCCCAGGCTCAACCCCTGTGGCAGCAATCCCTCACACACCCGCTCCAGGATCGCCTCGAACACGGGCGCGAGCGCGGGCACCGCCTCCGCGTGGAACTTGAACGTGTCGCCCGAGTAGTTCGCGCGGGCGCTGCCATTCATCGCCGCCAGCCAGCCCATGTACACCTGATGCGGCCACAGGCCCGCGAAGCGTCGTCGCCGCGCCTCCGCCAGGAGCACCTCCACCGGGATGCCCGCCAGGTGCATGGCCCGCAGGTAGCCCTTGAAGGCCAGGTCCGGCAGCAGCCCCGGCACGTCCAGCACGCGCCGCCACGTCTCCTCGGTCGACCCCATGAAGGACAGCGCCTGCTCCGTCGACAGGCGCCCGTTCACGAAGTGCTCCACGCTCGCGTCACCGCCGAAGAACGCGCGCCGCGCATCCAGCAGCTCAAGCCCCGCCGCCAACGGCCCGCGCTCCCGCGTGGGCGCATGCAGGTACCGGTAGAGCTTCAGCGTGCGCTCATCCAGGTGCGCCTTCGCCACGCCCATCGCATCCACCAGCCGCAGGCTCGCGCGCTGACCGTTCTTCCGACGCCGCGCCACCGGGAACTGTCGACGCGCGTACTTGAGCAATTGATACACATCCATCCCCGCCAGCGCCCGGGCCATGCCCTTGCGCGCCGCGGGCGGCACCTCGCCCAACCCCAGGTTCTCGAAGTGCGTCAGGAACAGCACCACGTCATCCGCGCGGTGCTGGAGACACCGGAACGTGTACTCCTCCGTGAAGGGCCCCTCCGGGTCCGCCGCCGCGAGGATGGCCGGCGCCACGCTCCCCTGGATGCGGTTGCCCTTCCCCTTCACGGGGTCCCTCATGTACGCGCCGAACTTCCAGCCGAAGCCGCGCTCGTGTCGCTCCGCCGCCAGCAGCGCCGCCGCGTAGGAGCGGATCTCCCCCACCTGCGTCCGGTAGAAGGACTCCTCCAGCAGCGCCGCGCCCTTGGTGAAGGTCAGGTGCAGCAGCGGGTCTGTCTTCGACAAATCGAAGGCGACGGCCCCCTCGTGCGTCAGTGAACCCACGACGTCACGCAGCACCCGAGGCATGTCCCCTCCGACCGGAGAAAAAAGTCGGCGCCCCATCCCCGTGGCAAGCCAACAGGGATTCATGGACGAAGTAGGGGCGCCAGATGCCCGAAAGCCTAACCGGACTCAGCCCTCCGGCGCGAGCTCATCCTCGAACTCCGTCGCGCCCTCCAGCAGCGACGCGCAAAGACACGCGGGGCCCTGCAACGCGGTGAAGCCATGCGAGCTGCCCTCCAGCTTGTCGAGCGTCTCACCGGGCCACACCTCGTGCCCGCCGTCCTCGCGCAGCCCACCCTCCAGCACCAGGTTCCACTCGCGCCCCAGGTGCGTGTGACGCGGATAGCGCACGCCCGGGTGGAGCCGCAGCACCGCGGCCATCATCCCCTCGCGCGCGGGCCCCGTCTCCACCGGGAACAGCTCCGAGCCCTCCACCGGCCCCGGCATCCACAGCGACGCGTCCTCCAGCGACTCGAGCAGCGCGCTCGCCCGCTCCCGCGTCACGTCGAAGAAGGCCGCCAGCTCTTGCGCGAAGCGCTCCAGCCGGCGCGGCCCCTCCATCCGAGCCAGCACCCCGGCCAGCACCCCGACCGGCGGCTCCACGGGCGACTCCAGCGCCAGCAGGCCCCCGCGCACCGAGGCCAGGCGGTCGGCCTCGACCCGGCAGCGCTCGCACGCCGCCAGGTGTCGCTCCAGGGCCTCCCGAGAAGAGGAGTCCAGCGTCCCCAGTGCCCACTCGGCCAGGATGTCGTCGAGGTGCTCCGTCATCGCGTCCCATCCCGTCCCATCACACGGGCACTACGGAAGCCGCCGCCCTGGTGGATTTCCCTGGGGGCTACACCGCCACCGCGAAGTCGCGGAGGGCCGAGTTGAGGCTCGTCTTCTTGTCCGTGGACTGTGTCCGCTGGCCGATGATGAGCGCGCACGGCACCATGTACTTGCCTGCGGGGAACTGCTTCTCGCGCATGCCCGGAATCACCACGCTGCGCGCAGGGACGCGGCCCTTGTAGACGCGCTCCTCGGGGCCGGTGACGTCGATGATTTGCGTGGACGCGGTGAGCACCACGTTGGCGCCCAGCACCGCCTCCTCCTCCACCACCACGCCCTCCACCACGATGCAGCGGCTGCCCAGGAAGGCGCGGTCCTCGATGATGACGGGAGACGCCGTGGGCGGCTCGAGCACCCCGCCCAGCCCCACGCCACCCGACAGGTGCACGTCGCTGCCCACCTGCGCGCAGCTGCCCACCGTGGCCCACGTGTCCACCATGGTGCCCGCGCCCACGCGCGCGCCGATGTTCACGTAGCCGGGCATCACCACCGCGCCCCGCTCCACGAAGGCCCCGTAGCGCACCGTGCCCGGCGGGACGACCCGCACGCCCGCCTTGTCCAGGTTCTTCTTCAGCGGGACCTTGTCGTGGAACTCGAAGGGCCCCACCTCCATCACCTTCATCTCCGACACGGCGAAGAACAGGAGGATGGCCTCCTTGACCCAGGCATGGACCTTCCAGCCGTCCAGGCCCTTCTCCGCCACGCGCAGCTCGCCCGCGTCCAGCCGCGCCACCGTCTCGCGCACGGCGGACACGAAGTCCGCATCCTTGAGCTTCGTCCGGTCCGCGAACGCGGCCGAGACCTTCTGGGACAGTTCCTCGATGGGCAACATGGCGCCACCTTGAAGCACACTTCGGCGCGCCGCGCCGCACCAACCTGCCCGCCCTCAGGGGTGGGACGCGTCCGGCTCCGACGCCTGGCTTGCGTCCGGTTCAATCAGGCCCGAGGGCTCCGCCAGGGGGAGCGTCTGCGTGGTGATCTCCCCATGCAGCGTCCGGGGCGCCACCTCCGCCGTGTGCCCCCGTCCCTCCAGTTCCACCGCGCCCCGTGAAACATGTCTCACCCGGTCCATGGGCACCTCGCCCCAGGTCCGGCTGAAGGGCCAGCGACGCACGTAGAGGTGTGTGTCGCTCAACAGCGCCACGTATCCCAGCAGCGCGCCACCCTCGTCGCGCACGCGCATCCCTCGGGTGATGGAGCGCCGCTCGTAGGGCGACGCCGTCTCGGGCCAGGCCATGCGTTCCACCTCCTGCCCCCAAGGTGCACCTCCTCTTGCCCACAGAGGAGCATCCCTCGCGCGCTCGCTTCCTCGCCTGCTCCAGGCAACTTGAACCCCAAGTATTCGATAACTCTCTGTTTTGTCGCGTTGAGCAGTGTCCACAACTGGTCAATGGACCCCTGGCCGTGCCAGCATCGGGTCACCCCTCACCCCCCTGGAGGGCACATGAGCGCTACCCCCTCGCGCCCGTGGAGCCTCGCCGTGGCAGTGCTCGCGTCGTTCGTCGCCGGATGCCTTGGAGAGGCGACGCTCGACATGCAAGGTCTGCCGGGCCCCGGCAACCCCAACCCCCAGCCGCCGCCGGTGCAACAGGACGGCACGCTCGACTGTGATTTGGACCGGGTGCCGGCGGGCGTGACGCTCGCGAGCATCGCCTCCGACTTCGAGCGCGAGGTGCACCCGGCCCTGGTGCGCCCGGTGTCCGGCTGCATCTCCTGTCACGCGACGACGAGCGGCCGGCTCTTCAAGGTGGGCCTCAACGGCGTGGAGAACTTCTACGCCATCCGCGCCGCCGGCTACCTCACGCCCGCGTCGGGCTCCATGCTGTCGCGCCTAGTGACGACGGACGAGAGCGCGCGCATGCCGCGCGGCGAGCCGGCGTGGAACGCGCGCGAAATCGCCGCGGTGGCCGCGCTCACCTGCCAGCTCAAGGCGGTGGAGACGCGCCAGCCTTCGTCGCGTCCGGACGAGGAGTTCCCGCCGGCGCTGCTGGAGCCCTACCGGGGCCCGTCCGTCGCCACGTATGACAATCCCTTCCTGGGCTTCGAGCAGCTCAAGGGCAAGGTGAAGGCCGTCTTCAACGACGACTGGGTGCGCGGCGGACAGGACCGCTTCGCGCAGAACGTGGGCCTGCTGGGCGGCGTGGACTACAAGGACCACTTCGTCGAGGCGCGCGTCGCCACGGCCGACTTCTTCCTGGGCCTGGATGACCTGTCGCGCGACGTGTGCCTCACGGCCGCCACCCACAAGACGGGCCCCTTCACCGGCCTGGACCTGGCACAGCCGCTGACGGACATCCCCGCGCCCACCACCAAGACGTACGAGATGGAGGCCGCCGCGCGCGACGGCACCACCATCCCCGCGGGCACGCAGATTCTCGCGAGCACCGGCGGCAAGTCCGGCACCACCGGCTGGAACCTCTACACCACCGGCACCCTCACCACGCTGCAGCCCTACGCCTTCCCCGCGTCCGCCACCTACCGCTTCACGGTGAAGGCCAAGGGGGACTTGTGCGGCCCGGACCTGCCCAACATGCAGCTCAAGGTGGACGGCGTGCTGGTGAAGGAGTGGAGCGTCGGCAACAACACGGCCTACGCGGACTTCGTGCACACGCAGGCCGTCGCCGGCGGGGACCACCTCCTCACGGTGGGCTTCACCAACGACTACGGCGAGACGGGCGTCTGCGACCGCAACCTGCACGTGGACGCGCTCGTGGTGTACGGCCCCACGGAGGCCGCCACCGGCACCCAGCGCGCGGACGCGGCGAAGGCCAAGGTGGACACGCTCTACCGGCGGATGCTGTACCGCGCCTCCACCCCCGAGGAGCGCGCCAACGGCTACGCGCTGGTGACGGACCTGCTCGGCATCGAGGCCAACGCCACCAAGGCCTGGAGCGGACTGTGCGAGGGCCTGATGCGCGCGCCCGACTTCCTCTTCACGCTGCCGCCCTCGTACGAGCGCTTCACGGGCAAGGAGCGCGAGCGGCTGCTCTTGGTGAAGCTGGCCATGGACCTGCTGGGCAGGCCGCCGTCCGCGCAGGACTTCACCGCGCTGGAGGGGGGACAGAAGTCGTGGGAGGCCATGGTGGACGGCTACCTGGCCTCGGCGGACTTCCGGACGAACTACTTCAAGCGCATGCGCGTGCGCACCGAGAGCGAGGGCACGCCCGACACGGACGAGCCCGCGCGGCTGTGGACCTTCCTGGTCGAGCAGGAGCGGCCGTTCGGGGAGCTGCTCACCGGCGACTACTCGGTGGACGGAAGCTTCCAGCAGGTGACGCGCCCCCCGCAGCACGGCAAGACGGGCGTGCTCACGATGAAGGGCTTCATCAAGAACAAGCCGGGCCTGCCGCACTACAACTACGCGGCGCGCGTGATGACGGACTTCATGGGCACGATGTACGAGGTCCCCGCCGAGGTCTTCGACATGCGCGGCGCGGCCACCGCGTCCTCCACCGTGGACCCCAGCAGCATCTGCTACTCCTGCCACCAGACGCTCACCCCGCTGGCGCACCAGCGCCTGCGCTGGGACGACGAGGGCAACTACCGCACCCAGGACGAGCAGGGCGTCACGCTGGACGACACGGACAGGAACCTCGCCGCCACCTATGCCTTCAAGGGCCAGGGCATGGAGGCCTTCGCCACGCAGGCGGTGAAGAAGGAGGCCTTCGTGCGCCGCACGCTCAACGCCCAGTTCGCCCTGCTGTTCGGCCGCGAGATGCGCCACGAGCAGGACGAGCGCGCCATCTACAAGCGCCTGTGGGACGTCAGCCACGAGCACGACGGCAACCTCAAGGCCGTGCTCAAGACCCTCGCCACCTCTCCCGAATACCTGCGCCAGTAGCGCCGCCCAAAGGACCGCCGCCATGAACCGCCGCCGATTCCTCGCGGGCGCCGCCGCGGGCGCCGCCATCAGCACCCTGGACTGGCTCCGCTTCTTCCGCGCCTTCGGAGTGCCCGGGACGAAGAAGGAGCTGGGCTTCGCCGAGGCCGCCGCCGCCGAGGCCGACAACCCCCGCTTCCTCATCTACTGGTTCCAGGAGGGAGGCTGGGACGGGTACTCGATGTTCAACCCCGTCCACACGCCCAACGACTCCATCCGGGTCATCCCCGCGGGCGAACTGCGCCCCACCCCGTCGTGGACGAACCACCGCTACCGGCCCAAGGGCTACGGCGCCACGCCGTCGGACCCGCCGAAGACGCAGGGCAACATCCAGTACGGCTACCTGGCGCAGGACGGCCTGGACCTGTTCCCCGACCTGGCGGTGGTGTCCAGCCACAACGGCAACACCTTCCACTCGGGCGGGCGGTGGGAGTACCACTACGGCAAGTACAGCGCGTCCCTGTCCGGCAAGCGCAACGCGGACGAGCGCACGGTGATGCAGGCGTTCTGCGAGGCGTACGGCACGGGCTTCCTCTTGCCCCACGTCTCGTGGCACCGGTGGCTGTCCGACGGTGAGCTGTCCATCCCGTCCTATCCCGAGGGCACCGGCTACTACGAGAAGCTGGGCCCGGTGCACGCGCACACGCTCTACGGCAAGACGCCCGCGGCGATGCGCGAGCGGCTGGCCTCGTTGGGCAACGTGGCGCAGGGCCAGCGCGACGCGCGCATCCGCCAGTTCACCGACAGCCTGCAGGCGAGCTTCCTGGCGGAGAAGAACAGCGAGTCGGTGCGCGCCTTCAACTCCGCGCTCCAGATTCACCGCGCGCTGACGGCCGGCGGCAGCATCAACCTGGACCCGCGCACGCTGTTCACCGACCCCACGCTGCGCGCCGAGTTCGGAATCACCGCGGCGGACGAGGCCACCGACTCCTCGTCCATCAACGGCAACCCCGCGCGCACCAAGGAGACGCCGAACACCAACGTCCAGGCGTTGATGACGTACGAGATGATGACGAAGGGGCTGTCCATCGGCTTCTTCATCGAGAACCGCGGCCTGCGCCAGTTCGACACGCACCGCGACCGCCGCTCCATCATGAACAACAAGGGCCAGACGGAGCAGCGCGACATGATGCGCAAGAACCTCTGGAACCCGCTCAAGGCGCTGGTGGCGAAGCTCAAGGCCACGCCCTACGGCACCACGGGCAAGAGCTACTACGACTTCACCACCATCGTGCTCGCCTCGGAGATGGGCCGCACGATTCAGGGCGACGTGGAGGGCATCCTCGCCAAGGCGGGCGTGACGGACGCGCAGAAGTACGAGGAGATCATGCTCCAGGACTGCTGCCAGCACTGGCGCGTCAACAGCGTGGCCTTCCTGGGTGGCACCGTGCGCGGCAACACGCAGTATGGCCGCGTGGGCAGCGCGTCCCTGGACGGCATCCCGATGATGCCCAACGGCACGCTGGACCCGGCGTACGACCCGGACACGGGCCTGCTGGTGCCGGGGCGGACCAAGAACGCCACCAGCTTCGTGTCCGACGCCGGCCACGTGTACGCCACGGCGCTCCACCTGTCCGGGTTGGACCCGGCGGCGCTCAAGGCCGCGGGCAAGGGCAAGAACGACCGCCCGCCCATGACGTTCATCAAGCGCTGAAGCGCCCGCATGATGCGGGGCCGCCACCGTCCCTCCGGAGACGGCCCCCAAGGCTCAGGCGACTTCAGGCGTCGAGGACGCGCGCCACCGCGTCCACCACCTCCTGGTCCGTGGGGAAGGCCAGCGACGCCTTCCGGATGACCACCTTGCCGTCGACGGCGACCTCGTAGCTGCCCGACGGCCCGGGCTTCAGCTCCGCCTCCACATCCAGCTCGTCCTTCAACGCGACCGCCGCACGGGCGGCCCTGGGCTTGTAGCCTCAGGAGTTGCAGTACGTAATCGTGACCTTCTTGTCGGCCATGGCGTGTCTCCTCGCGCGGGGCTCGACCCCGTCCCCGAAGAGATAATGCGTTCGCGGCCCGCGAGCCAGCCCACGCCTGGCGCCGGGGACAGGACGCGCGCCGTCCGCGGCGCTAGGTTCTCCTCCGCCATGACGGACTTTCGTGAGCGCATCGCCGCCGCCTATGACGTCGAGTCCTTCCGCCGCGAGGGCCAGCGGCTGGTGGACACGCTGGCGGACTACCTGGCCCAGGCCGAGCGCGGAGAGGGCCTGCCGGTACTGCCCTGGGCCGCGCCCGCGGTGAGTGTGGACCGCTTCCCCGCCGCCTTCCCCGAGGAGCCCACGGGCGACTTCGCGGAGCTGGTGGCGCGCGTGCTCTCCGGCTCCAACCACCTGCACCACCCGCGCTACGTGGGCCACCAGGTGACGGCCCCCGTGCCGCTGGCCGCGCTGTGCGACGCCGTCTCCTCGCTGCTCAACAACGGCATGGCCGTGTACGAGATGGGCCCCGTCTCCACCGCCATGGAGCGCAACGTGCTGCGCTGGATGGCCGCGCGCCTGGGCCTGCCGGAGTCCGCGGACGGCGTGCTCACCTCCGGCGGCTCCCTGGGCAACCTCACCGCCCTGCTCGCCGCCCGCCAAGCCAAGGCCGGCTACGACGCGTGGAACGAGGGCGCCCACGCGGGCCCGCCGCTCGCGGTGCTGGTGCCCGCCACCGCCCACTACAGCCTGTCGCGCGCCCTCCGCGTCATGGGCTGGGGCCAGGGCGGCGCCATCCCCGTCGCCGTGGACGAGCGCTTCCGCCTGCGCCCCGACGCGCTCGGCCCCGCGCTGGAGTCCGCCACGCGACAGGGCCGCAAGGTCATCGCCGTCGTCGCCAGCGCGGGCTCCACCGCCACCGGCGCGTTCGACCCGCTGGAGCCCGTGGCGGACTTCTGCGAGCACCACGGCCTGTGGTTCCACGTGGACGCGGCGCACGGCGCCTCCGCCGCGCTCAGCGCCGCCCATCGCCACCAGGTGCGCGGAATCGCCCGCGCGGACTCCGTCGTCTGGGACGCGCACAAGGGCCTGCTCATGCCCGCGCTGGTGACGGCGGTGCTCTTCCGCGACGGCGCGCGCTCCTTCGAGTCCTTCGCCCAGGAGGCCAGCTACCTCTTCGGCGACACCGAGCGCCCGTGGAGCGACGTGGCCCTGCGCACGATGGAGTGCACCAAGGAGATGATGGCGCTCAAGCTGTACGCCTGCCTGAGCGTGCTGGGCACCCGCCTGTTCGCCGACGCGGTGACGGAGTCCTACGCCCTCACCCGCCGCTTCGCCGAGCGGCTCTCCCAGGCCGGCGACTTCCAGGTCCCCGTCCCGCCCGACTGCAACATCCTCTGCTTCCGCCACACCCCGGGACACGTGCCGCCCGAGGCGTGGGACGCGCTGCAGGCCCGCCTGCGCGAGCGGCTGGTGACGCGCGGAGACTTCTACCTGGTGCAGACGAAGCTGCCCCAGGGCGTGTTCCTGCGCGTCACCGTCATCAACCCGCTCACCACCGACGCGGACCTGGACGCGCTGATGGAGGCGCTCAGGACGGCAGCTCGACGGTGAACTCGCTGCCGACGCCCGGCTCGGACGCCACCGAGACGACGCCGCCCAGCACCGACACCATCTCCCGCACCAGCGTCAGCCCCAGCCCCACGCCCGGCTTGGACTTGTGCTCCAGGGGCTCCAGGTGTGAGAAGGGCTCGAAGATGTGGGCCTGCTCGGCGCGGGGGATGCCAGGCCCGGTGTCGCGCACCCGCAGGCGCCAGCCCTGGGGCCGCGCCTCCACCGCTACCGACACCCCGCCCCGCTCGGTGTACTTCACCGCGTTGGACACCAGGTTGAGCAGCACCATCTGCACGATGCGCGGATCCGTGCGCGCCACTGCCTGCCCCCGGGGCCGGTCCCACTCCAGCGCCAGCCCCTTGCGCCGCGCCTCCAGCCGCGCCTCCTCCACCACCTCGTCCACCACCGCCCCCAGGTCCACCGCCTCGCGCCGCACCACCAGCCTGCCCTCCTCCAGCTGGTTGTACTGGAGCACCATCTCCACCATGTCGCGCAGCCGCAGCGTGGAGCGGTGCATCCGGTCGAACATGTCCAGCGCCCGGGGCGGCAGCCCTCCCAGCTCCCGCTGCAGCGCGTGCTGGGTGAGCTGCAACACCGACAGCGGCGTGCGCAGCTCGTGTGACACCAGCTGCAACAGCGTGCTGCGCGACGCGCTGGCGCGCTCGGTGGTCTCCAGCGCCACCTCCAGCTGCCGCTTGCGCATGCCCAGCTCGCGCGCCATCGCCTCCAGGTCCACCGAGCGCGCGGCGAGCAGCCCCTGAAGCACCTCGCGCGTGCGCTTCATCACGGCCAGGTTCGTCACCCGCGCCACCAGCTCCTCGGACACGAAGGGCTTCACCACGTAGTCCTGCGCGCCGCCGCGCAGCAGGTCCACCCTCAGCGCATCATCCGCGCGCGCGGTGAGCAGCAGGATGGGCGTGGACTCCAGCCCCGGGCGCGTGCGCACCGCGCGCACCAGCTGGTCTCCGCCCATGCGCGGCATCATCAAGTCGCTCACGATGACGTCCGGCAGCATCCGCTCCGCCTTCGCCAGCCCCTCCAGGCCGTCCTCGGCGGTGGCCACCTGGAAGTCCTTCGCCAGCGTGTCCACCACGTAGCGGCGCATCTCCTGGGTGTCCTCCACCACCAGCACGCGCGGCCGGCTCGAGTCATCCGCCCGCGTGGCCACCGCCACCTCGCGCTCGGGCGGCCGCAGCACGTCCAGCTCCGCGCGCGCCGCCTCGACATCCACCTCGTGCGCCGGGGCGTCCGCGCGCGCCGCGAGCTTCACCCCCGTGGGCGCGAGCAGCGGCAGCTCCACCACGAAGCGCGCGCCGCCACCCGGGCGCTCCTCCGCCCAGATGCGCCCCTCGTGCAGCGCCACGAAGTCCCGGGCGATGGCCAGCCCCAGCCCCGTGCCCCCGGTGTCGCGCGTGGTGGCCGCGTCCCCCTGGCGGAAGCGCTCGAAGATGCTCTCGCGATGCTCGGCGGGCACGCCCGGCCCGCTGTCCTCCACCACCAGCCGCCCCTGCCCCGCCTCCGCGCTCACAGCCACGCGGATGTGCCCGCCCTCGGGCGTGAACTTGGCCGCGTTGGACAGCAGGTTGAGCACCACGCGCTCCACCTTCTCCGGGTCCACCTGCGCCGGCAGCATCGCGGGCAAGTCCAGCGCGAAGTCCAGCTTGCGCTCGGCCACCAGCCCCTCGAAGTTCTCCGCGGCCAGCCGCACCAGCCGCGCCAGGTCCACCTCCTCGTACGACAGCCGCATCTGCCCCGCGTCCAGCTTGGCCACGTCGAGCAGCGCGTTGACGTGCCGGAGCAGCACCCGCGCGTTGCGGCGCACCACCTCCAAATCGCGGTGCGCCGCGTCCGGCAGCGTGCCCTGCTGGAGCAGCCGGTCCACCGGCCCCAGGATGAGCGTCAGCGGCGTGCGCAGCTCATGGCTGACGTTGGCGAAGAAGCCGGTGCGCTGCGCCTCGGAGGCCTTCAGCTTCGCGTACAGCGTCTCCAGCTCCCGCGAGCTCTTCTCCAACTGCACCCGGCGCTCCTCGGACAGCCGCGCCGCCTCCGTCACCTCCACCACCCGCCCGCGCAGCGGCACCAGGTACATGCCCGTGGCCACCGAGGCCACCGCCGTCACCACCTTGATGCCGCCCCCCAGGTAGTAGGCCGAGTACCAGACGTTCCACACCTCCATCAGGTGCGTCAGCCCACACGCGCCGATGAAGACCCCGAACGACAGAATCATCCCGCCGAAGGGCAGCCGCGCCCGGCGCACCAGCGCGTACAGCGTCAGCGAGATGAAGAAGTACGCCGAGCCGATGAGGACGTCCGACAGGACGTGCATCGCCACCAGGTCCTGTTTCCACAGGTAGCAGTGCCCGTGTGGCATGTTCCAGGCACCGTAGAAGAAGTCCCGCAGGCCCTCTGTGAGCTGGGAGAACCGCTCCAGGGAAACCGCGCCGCGCACCGCATGTCCGAGCTGGTCGTTCATGGCGTTCCCTTCCACTGTCACGCATGGCGGAGGGCCCCCACGGCTGTTCCCCCCGGAGGAAGTATTCCATGCAAAACAGGTGACTCTTGCCACCCCCCATCTCACACCGGGGCGAGGGGAAAGGGCAGGAGACGTGGGTACACGCGCCGGGTGCTGGACAGTCGCCCCCCGGGTCGAAATGCGATAGAGCCCGAGCCGCCATGCTCGTCTCCCTGGTCATCCCCGTCTACAACGAGATTCCCACCCTGGCGGAGCTGCTGCGCCGCTGCATCGCGGTCGACTTCCCCAAGGAGCTTGTCCTCGTGGACGATTGCTCCCGGGACGGAAGCCGGGAGCTGTTGCAGCAGCTCGCCGAGCAGGGTGTGGGCCTGCTGGGGGGCACGCCGAAGAACCGCAACGAAATCCGGGTGCTGTTCCAGGAGCAGAACCAGGGCAAGGGCGCCGCGCTGCGCAGGGGCTTCGCCGAGGCCACCGGGGACATCATCCTCGTGCAGGACGCGGACCTGGAGTACGACCCGCGCGACATCCCCCGGGTGATTCAGCCCATCCTGGACGGCGAGGCCGACGTCGTCTTCGGCAGCCGCTTCACGGGGACGCCCCGCCGGGTGCTGTACTTCTGGCACACGGTGCTCAACAACCTGCTGACCACGCTCTCCAACATGACGAGCGGGCTGAACCTCACCGACATGGAGACCTGCTACAAGGCCTTCCGCGCCGAGGTCCTGCGCTCCGTCGAGGTGGAGGAGGACCGGTTCGGCTTCGAGCCCGAAATCACCGCCAAGGTGGCCCGCGGCAACTGGCGCATCTACGAGGTGCCCATCAGCTACCACGGGCGCACGTACGAGGAGGGCAAGAAGATTGGCTGGAAGGACGGCGTGCGCGCCCTCTACGTCATCGGCAAGTACGCGCTGAAGCGCTAGTCACGCGCGTCGTCCGGGAAGGTCCCGTCCCCTCGCGGGACAGGGTGACCTCCCGGGTCGTCCGGCGCGGGCCTCGCGTGCACGAGGTCCGCCCGGACACAGTCTCCCTTCACGACTAGCGCCGGGTGCCGCTGTCGCTGGTGCCCGACGGGCCCGCGTTGGTGCCCGTGGTGCCGCCGGAGCCGCTGTTGTCGAGCCCCGCGCCCGAGCCGCCGGTGCCGCCTGTGGTGTTCGGGTTGCCCGTGCTGGTGCCGCTCGCGCCCGTGCCGCCGGTGCCTCCCGGGCTGGTGCCGCTGGTGGCCGGGTCGTTCGTGCTGCTCGTGCCCGACGTATCCGTGGTGTCCGTCCCGCTCGCGCCGCTGCCACCGGAGCCCGTGCCGTTGAGGTCGGAGCCGGTAGTGCCCTGACTGCCGGTGCCGCTGCCACCCGCCCCCGTGCCGTTGAGGTCGGAGCCGGTGCCGCTCGAGCCCGAGCCGCTGACATCCGAGCCGGTGCTGCTGCCCCCCGCGCCCGTGCCGTAGACGCCGGAGCCGGTGCTGCCCGGCTGGGTGCCCGAGCCCTGGACATCGGAGCTGCTGCCGCTGCCTCCGATGCCGTCGTCGCTCGAGCCCGCACCGCCGTGGTCCTGCGTGGCGCCACTCGGGACGGCGTCCTGCGAGCCCCCCGTCATCTCCGTCGTGCGACCCGAGCCCCCTGTGCCCTGCTCGTTGCGTGAATCCGCGGACTGCCGGGACTCACAGGCCCAGCCCAGCGCCATCGCCGGCACCAGCGCGCCAATCAACCACCCTCTTCGGAAATCTTTCATGGTCGTGCTCCCCACCACTGTGGACCTCTCAATGTGAAAACGAGGCGCACGAAGGACAGGGGCGCGGCGGCGGGTGTCGGGCCGTCGCTCGGAGAGCAGGACGCCCAGACACATCGCCCCTTCCGTGGACTGTGAGGCAAGGAAGCGTGCTCGCGCGGCAGGGGGCCGCGACGGGGGCGGTGAGGCTCACCGCCCCCCAGGCGGACAGGCTACCCGTGGGCGCGCGTCTCCTCCGGAGCAGAGGGCTCGGGCGGCGGCACCGAGGGTGGCGCGCCCAGCAGCAGCGCCTTCGCCGCGTCCACCGCCTCGCTCGTCCCCGTCAGCGCGAGCACGTCGCCCACCCGCAGCACCTCCTGCGCGGTGGGCACCGACAGGCTCTGCTCGCCACGCTGGATGGCCAGCACCGTCGCGCCCGTGAGGCCACGCAGGTTCACCTGGGCCAGCGTCTTGCCCGCCCCGGGGCTCGACTCCTCCAGCCGCACGGAGGCCGGCGCGCCCAGGCCCGGCAACAGCCCCTGCACGTGGTCCAGCGCGTGCTCCTCCGCGCCCGGCTCCTTCGAGTGCGACTGCGCCGCCAGCGCCGCCACCAGCACCTGCGCGCCGGCGCGCACGTGGCCGTGCAGGTTCGTCGCCCCGCGCCAGAACGCGACGCCCAGCGCGCCCACCAGCACCAGCAACACCAGGGGGCCCGCCACGCCCTTCAGGAAGGGCTGCGTCACCACCACCACCGGGATGGCCACCAGCAGGACGATGCCCACCTGCAGCGTGACGAGCAGCACCCGCCGAGGCGCCGCGGCCAGGTCCAGCTTGCCGTCCTTGCGCGCCGGCAGCGCCGCCTCGGACAGAATCGAGCCCAGCCGCCGCGCCATGCCGATGACGCCCAGGATGAACGGCACCGCCAGCAGCACGGCGCCGCCCAGGATGAGGTTCTTCGACAGGTCCTCGTCCACGCCCGTCTGGACCTCGACGAAGTGGGCCATGCGGTCCGCCATCAGCGCCGTGCCGATGACCAGGACCACCAGCAGCACCGCGTCCAGCACCAACAGCCGGATGAGGCGCCGCACGCCCGCACCCAACGTCTCCCGACGCGGCGCCTGCCGCAGCCGCTCCACCCACGTACCGTACAGCGTGACGAAGGTCTGCAGGGGCTTGGGCAGCTTGCGGTCCACCCACGACGCCACCGGCCCCGAGGCCTTGATGAGCAGGGGCGTGGTGAGCGTGGTGATGGCCGACACGGCCACAGCCACCGGGTAGATGAACGAGCCGGTGGCCTTCAGCGACAGGCCCAGCGCGGCGATGATGAAGGAGAACTCGCCAATCTGCGCCAGGCTCAGGCCCGCCTGCACGGAGGTGCGCGTGCTGTTGCCCGTCAGGAACGCGCCCAGCGCCACGCTGACCAGCTTGCCGACGATGACCACCACGGTGAGCACCAGGATGGCCGCCCAGTGCTCCATGATGAGCGCGGGGCTGATGAGCATGCCCACCGACACGAAGAAGATGGCCGCGAACATGTCGCGCACCGGCTGCACCAGGTGCTCGACCAGCTTCTCCTCACCCGACTCCGCCACCAGCGAGCCCGCGAGGAACGCGCCCAGCGCCACCGAGTAGCCGAACGACTGGGCCAGCAGCGCCACCGCGAAGCAGATGCCCACGCTCGTCACGAGCGTCGTCTCCGGCCGGTTCAGCTTGATGACCGCGCGCATGGCCCGGGGGATGATGAACAGGCCCACCGCCACCAGGCCCACCAGGAACGCCACCAGCTTGCCCGTGGTCAGCGTCAGGTCCTTCACGGACAGGCCCGCGCCCGTGGAGATGGCCGTCAGCGTGGCCATCAGCAGCACCGCGATGAGGTCCTCGACGATGAGCACGCCCACCACCAGCTCCCGCAGCTTCCCGCGGATGCCCTGCTCGTCGAACACCTTGGCGATGATGGTGGTGCTGGACACGGCGATGATGGCGCCGGTGAAGATGCTCTCCAGCGTCGTCCAGCCGAAGGCGCGCCCCACCACGAAGCCCAGCCACACCATGATGCTGCACTGGATGACGGCCGTGAGCCCGGCGGTGAACCCCACCGAGAACAGCTTGCGCAGGCTGAACTCCAGCCCGAGCGAGAACATCAGCAGGATGACGCCCAGCTCCGACAGCGTCGTCACCACCTCCTGGTTGGCGACCAGCGGAATCGGCAGGTAGGGGCCCACCACGAGGCCCGCGAGGATGTAGCCGAGCACCACGGGCTGGCGCAGCTTCTGGAAGACCACCGTCGTCACCGCGGCGACGCACAGGACAATGGCAATGGCCTGGAGGACCTCGTGGGCTCCGTGCATCAGGTCACCTCAATCTGGAAGACTCGGACGGGACGCGCCCCGCTTTTTTCCGAGGACTCGGAAAGACAAGGGCCATCCCTCGGGGATGAAAGGAAAAGACGACGTCACGCCGGGCTTCTCGCCCGGACCACCGCGGGACTCCACGCGCGACCCCGGCCCGGCAGAGGGCCCGCGTCGCGCACGGGTCAGCCGAACTCGGGCGGTCCGCGCAGCGTCCGACTGGCGATGGAGGGACGGTCCGCGACTTCCCCGCTCGACGTGGGCGCCGCCGGGGCACGACGTTCGCGCAGGGTGACGCGCGTGAAGGCGTGGTGACGCTCGCGGCCCCAGCGGTACAGGGCCAGCAGGTCCGGCTCCAGCCCCGTGCGGGTCCGCACCGAGGAGGCCGCGAAGACGACGGGCCCCGCGCCCACATGGAGCCCCAGGTCCCAGCCGCCCAGGTCCGTGATGTGGAACTGCGCGCCCCAGCGCCGCGAGGACTTCTTGGAGGACCCGGCGCCCTGGAGCACCGACGTCACGCCGGAGTCGGCGTAGAAGCCGCGCTCGGGGGTGCTTCGGGTGGGGCACTCGGCGTCCCCGGCGCGCAGGACGGTCACCAGGACCAGCGCCATGCCCAGGGCCAGCAGCCCGGCACGGAGCAGCTCACCCCCGGAACCGGGCATTCGCGATGTCGGGCCGGGGGAGCGCATCGGCCGTTCAGGTACTACGCCGGACATGGCCCCGTAAAGCGCGGGTTGTCCCCCGCCCGCCAGTCCGCTCAAGCCCCACCGCGCGGACGAGGTGGCGAGCGCGTGGAGCGGCGGCGCGGCCATGTGCCCGTGGCTCCACGCGCCCTGACGCGAGGGGACGACACCCCGTTCCAGGCGGGTGCGTCACCGGGCTGTAGGCCCATGTCCTCCTCTCCACGGATGAGTCGACCGGGACGCGGCGCGAAGGCGCGCGTGGACGATGACAACGTCCGCCCGTGCACAGCGATGGCAGGCGTCGATGCGGCGCGTGCATGGGCGTGCGGCCGAGGGGGAGCATCCCTAGGTTGAGGGGGTGCTTTCACGATTCCTGCTCTACGGGTGCACGGGTTGGGTGCTGGAGGTCCTCTTCACGGGGGCGAACGCGGCCCTGCGCCGGGACAGGAGCGCCACGGCGCAGACCTATCTCTGGATGCACCCCATCTACGGGGGGACGGCGCTGGCGCTGGAGGAGGTCTCCGCCAGGCTCAAGCCCCTGCCCCGGCCGGTGAGGGCGCTGGCCTACACGGCCCTCATCTTCGGGGCGGAGTACGCCACGGGGTGGCTCTTGAAGAAGGTGCTCGGCCGCTGCCCGTGGGACTACACGCCGCACCGCTGGAGCGTGCACGGGCTCATCCGCCTGGACTACGCGCCCGCCTGGTACCTCACCGCGCTGCTGTTCGAGCCGGTCCGCGACGGGCTGCTCCACGTCACCAGCGAGGCTTTGCGGCACACGCCCGAGTACCGGGAGGCCGAGGAGGCCGGGGTGGTGCCCGCCGGGTGCCTTCCCGAGGGCGAGGCGGAGCAGGCGGGTGTGGTGGCCACGCGCTTCGAGCGGGCCCAGGTGGTGGAAGTCTCCCCCTGAGGCGGGGGTTCGTGGGGGGTGGACCTTCCCCCGCCCGAGTCCGCTGGTCGACTGCTCCCCAGGCGGTTGTGAAAGGGCTTCCGGCTTTTCTTCCTCCGTGCCGCGTCGCGTAGTACCTTCGCGGCCGCATTCCCCCACGCGCCAGCGGGAAATTCCGCCGACTCTCCGAAAGTTTCCGCCCTCGTATGTTCGACTGGCTTCACACCCTCTTTTCGCGCGACCTCGCCATCGACCTCGGCACGGCGAACACGCTCATCTACATCCGCGGTCAGGGCATCGTGTCCAACGAGCCCTCGGTGGTGGCCGTCCAGCAGGACGCGCGCGGGGGCAAGAAGGTCCTCGCGGTGGGCAAGGAAGCCAAGGAGATGTTGGGCCGCACGCCGGGCAACATCGTCGCCATCCGGCCGATGAAGGACGGCGTCATCGCCGACTTCGAAATCACGGCGGCGATGCTGCGCTACTTCATCCAGAGCGCGCACAACCGCAAGACGCTGGTGAACCCGCGCATCATCATCGGCATCCCCTCTGGAATCACGGAGGTGGAGCGCCGCGCGGTGCGCGAGGCGGCGGCGAACGCGGGCGCGCGCGAGGTCTACCTGATTGAGCAGCCCATGGCGGCGGCCATCGGCGCGGGCCTTCCGGTGACGGAGCCCAGCGGCAACATGATTGTGGACATCGGCGGTGGCACGTCCGACGTCGCGGTCATCAGCCTGGCGGGCATCGTGTTCGCCAAGAGCGTGCGCATCGGCGGCGACAAGCTGGACGAGGCGATCATCCAGTACGTGAAGCGCAAGTACAACCTGCTCATCGGCGAGCGCACGGCGGAGCTCATCAAGATGGGCATCGGCACGGCGTATCCGACGGACGAGGTCATGACCATGGAGATCAAGGGTCGCGACCTGGTGGCCGGTGTGCCGCGCACGCTGACGGTGTCGAGCGACGAGGTGCGTGACGCGCTCGCCGAGCCGGTGAACGGCATCGTCGAGGCGGTGAAGCTGACGCTGGAGCGCACGCCGCCGGAGCTGGCCGGTGACATCGCCGACAGGGGCATCGTGCTGGCCGGTGGTGGCGCGCTGCTGAAGAACCTGGACACGCTGTTGCGTGAGGAGACGGGCCTGCCGGTGTTCCTGGCCGAGGACCCGCTGTCCGCCGTGGTGATTGGCGCGGGCAAGGCGCTGGAGTCGCTCGACATCCTCCGCCAGGTCTGCCAGCCGGGCTGAGCCTCGGCCCTGTCGTGAGCACCGCGGCGCCGTGCCTCCTGGAGGCCGGCGCCGTTCGTGTTTCCAGGGGTCAGACCTCGGTGAACCTCACGCCGGTGACTTGAGCGCGCTCCAGTGCGAGCTTGAGGTCCTCGGAGACGATGAGGCCCAGGTCCCAGCCCCAGGTGCGGAACACCTGGGCGTCACCGACCTTCGACTTGTCGATGCGCATGCCGATGACGGACTTGTAGTCACCCACCCGGTCGGGCTGGCCGTGTTCAGGCTTCCAGTATCGGACCTCGTCGGAGGCTTGGTCGTCGATGCAGCGGATGAGCCGGGTAACGACCACGAGGAGGTACTGGTCCGGCATCCCTTGGATTTCGATGGGGAGGAGCTGCACCGTGTCAGGTGCCAGCTCCGCGAAGAGCTCCGCGACCCGGACATGGACGACGGGCGCCATGCCGAGGGCCGTGGTGCTGAACTCCAGGCTTCGCCCGGGCTCTTCGATGGGGATGCTCAAACGTCCTTGCGGTGGAAGCGCTCGCCCGGCACGGAAGACAAATGGGTCCTCCACCTCCTGCCCCGTCTCATCCGCGGGGTCCCCCAGGGTCCAGTTCCCAGACTCCATCACCTGCGCGAGCTTGAAGTAGCGCTTGGGCATATCTGGCTCTCTATCTCACTTCCTCTTCGTCACCAGTTCGTGGAGCTCTGTCCCCTTCGTCCTGACTTCGATGGCCACGGACCGGAGTTCGGCGGTCAGCGCCTTGCGACAGGTCTCCACGGTACGACAGCTCCTTACCGAGTCGTTGAGCCGAGCATAGACGGCTTCGTGATACCGCTGCGGGTGAGGACCCCTGTGGCCCCTCACCTCCACGATATTCTCCGGGTCTTTCAGCTCCATTCCTGCTCTTCGGAACAGCTTCCGGAACAATGGGGTCCAGGGCCCACCCCGGACAGTGGAGATGCTGTTCTTGTCCGTGGCGATGTGATGGCGATGCGGCTTGCTCGCACCGTTTTCCCGACCCGCCATCGCCAGCGCATTGGGTGCGAGCGCGATGGTGAGTCCCTCGCCCGACACCGCGACCGAACGCACCGCCCCCATGGCCGCGAACTGGAAACCCGCCTGAGATTCGACCGCCAGCGCCGCCTGTGCGGAGCCCGGCAGTTGCGCTGACTTCGCCGCCAACCCCGCCGTGTTGCCGATAGCGGCGGTGGCCAACATCACGAAGACACGCGCTGCGTTCTCCCCCAGCACCGCTCCAAATGCGGAGCCCGCTTCGTCGAGCTGCTCGAAAGTGGTGGCACGGTCCACATCCCTGACGAGCGCGCACCATCCACCGATGATGCCCAACACCGTGTCGACGCCCAGGTAGGCGATGGCCGTCACTGTCAGCAACGTCGCCAGTCCCTTCGACACGGGCTCGGGCAGAGACCACAGGAGCATGTACATCGTCACCGAGGCCATCACTACCGAGAGGACTTGCCGAGGGTCGGTCATGTCCTCCAGCGCCTCGGCTGACTCCTCCCAGACCGAGCCCATGGCGATGGCCATCGCCAGCACGTACTTGCCATCACTGCCGAGCAGAGGACCCTCCTCCAGCAGACTCAGGCAGTCGCCCGGCGTCCCCTTGTTCCGACACCATCGGCCATAGGCCTGGGTCATCTCCTCGTCCGCATAAGTCTCCAGAAGGTGTGGCCCCTCACCAGGAGGCTCGCCCCTGGCCGAGAGCCGGTGCGTCCGGTGCTCGTAGAGGTACAGCCCGCTGCGGGAGGGGAGCCCGAACAATTCACGGGCCTGCCTCATGGGGTTGTTCGAGGGAGCGACATCACGCGCCAGGGACTTCATCGCGTCCTCGAACTCGTCATCCTCGAGTCGGGCCTCGGCAAGCTCCGCACCCACTTCCTCATGGGGCGTCAGGGTGTAGACCTCGCTCCCCGTGTCGAGACGAACGACCCGTGCCGAGGAGCATCCCACACCCGTCAACAGCATGAGCAGCGCGACGCACCAACGTGGCGACATGGGCCCTCCATGGCAGGAGCCAGAACCATGCCTCGCGGCCCTGACACGTCCCCTCTTCCAAGCCGGCAAGGGAGCACGAGCGGGTTTGACACCCACACAGGCCCTGGATTGTGGTGCGCCCATGAGCACATCCACGGTTCGTCACACGTTGTCGAAGGTCCTCGCCGCCACGCTGCTCGTGTCCTCGCCCGCGCTCGCGGACTGGGTCGGTGACCTGCGCGTGAAGAGCGCGCCCCCGCCCGGCCAGAAGGCCGCCCCGGAGACCAAGGGCAAGATGTACGGCCGCACGGGCATGCTGCGCATGGACCTGTCCCCCGCCGAGGTCCCCGGCGGCATGTCCATCCTCTTCAACTGGGAGAAGCGCACCGGCTCCACCCTCTTCCACGAGCGCAAGGCCGCCACCACGCGAAACCTCGACGACATGTCCGTGAAGATTCCCGGCGCCTGCTCCGGGAAGAACCAGGACTTCGACGCGTGCTTCAAGGAACAGGGCTTCAAGAAGGTCGGCACCCAGAAGGTCAACGGCCACCCCACCGTCATCTATGAAGGTGTCCCTCCCGGTGCCGAGGGCGCCGTCGAGCGTCAGAAGGTGTGGCGCCCCACCGACCTCCCCGAGGTCGCCTACGTGCGCAGCCAGACCTTCGACACCAAGGGCAAGCTCCAGGCCGAAATCGACGTCACCAACATCAAGGTCGGCGAACAGCCCGCCTCCCTCTTCACCATCCCCGCTGACTACGAGGAGCTCGACGCCCCCGGCCCCAACGACTCCGTCATGGGCTCCTTCAAGCCCGAGGACTTCAAGGGCAAGTCGCCCGAGCAGATCCAGGAGATGATTCGTCAGCGCATGGCCGCACCCCAGGGCGCGCCGCCCGCGCCCCCGCCCGCGAAGACGAAGTAGCCCGCCTCAGCCCGCGCGAGCCACCACACCGCCGTCCCCCAACAACGCGGGGCGGCGGTGCTTCGCGTACAGCGAGTCCCGCCACGCGAGCAGGTCCGGGAACGCCGCGGCCAGCGACTCGTGATGCCACACCTCACGTGTCCCCGGCCCCACCGGCAACCACGCATCATCCACGGGCCGCACGAACTGGAGCATCAGCCCCGCCGTGATGTCCGCGTACGTGAAGCCGTCCATCAGATAGGGACGCCCCTTCAGCTCCGCGCGAAGCCGCTCCAACGCGGGGACCGCCTTCTCATGCAGCACCCGCTCGGGGTCCGCCACCGCGTGATGCTTGCGCGAGATGAACCGCACCCCCAGCCGGGCCACCGGCGTGGACACCCCACGAAGAAACCCAGGGATGTACGCGGGCAGGCTCTCCCGCTGCGCACGCGGATTCTCGAGCATCCGGCGCAGCACGTTCGCCCGGGCGACCCCCAGCACCGCGTCGCTCACCAGCTCCCAGCGCTCGATGGTCTCCATCGCACTCGCGGGAAACAGCGGCGCACCGCGCCCCTGTGCCTCCGCCCTGCGTGCAATCGAGAACGAACCCGTCGTCGCCCCTTCCGGCTCCACGAGCAACGGCACCGTGGGACGCGTGCCCTTCGGCGTGCGCCAGCGCAACGCCAGCTCACCCGTCAGCGGCGTGTGCTCGCGGTAGCGGTAGTCGACACCGTGGTGGTCCAACGCCCAGAGGGCCTTCTCCGTCCAGCCCGAGTACCGCAACCCATACAGAGTGCGCATAGGCCCCGGAACCTACGCCGGACCTGGGCGGGATGTATAACCCGGACATGACGCCTCCCCTCCGACTGCACCTGCGTGACCTCAGCCACTCCCTGGTGGAGGCCTGGCGCCAGGAGTTCGCGGGCCTCGACGGCGTCACCATCTCCCGAGGTGACATCTTCTCCGAGCGAGAGGGACAGGTGTCCCCCAAGGACCCCATCGACATCCGCGCCGACGCCATCATCAGCCCCGCCAACAGCTTCGGGTTCATGGATGGCGGCATCGACGCCGTGTACACGTACCAGTTCGGCCAGCAGGTCCAGGACCGCCTGCGCGAGCTGCTCGAGAAGGACTGGGGCGGCGAGCTGCCCGTGGGCAGCGCGGTGCTCGTCCCCACCGGCCGCGAGGAGATTCCCTGGTGCATCAGCGCGCCCACCATGCGCGTGCCCACGGATGTCAGCGAGACGGTGAACGCCTACCTCGCCATGCGCGCCTCGCTGCGCTGCGTGCTCGCGTACAACAAGACGGCGAAGACACCCATCCGCACCATCCTCACCCCAGGCCTGGGCACCGCCGTCGGCCGCATGCCCGCCCTCCGCTGCGCGCGACAGATGAAGGACGCGTGGCTGCGCACCGTGGTGGGACCGGACTTCATCCCCGGCACGCTCCGCGCAGCCGCGACGGACGACGCCCGGCTGAAGCCATAGCGCCGCGGACCCGTGCTACAAGCCGGGCCCATGAGCCCTGCCCGCGAGCCCCGCTCCTCGACGAAGCAGTCCTCCCGCCCCGCGTCGAAGCACGGGAAGACCACCACCCCCGTGAAGGCCGCCCGCAACGCCCTGGCCGCGAAGTCGGTGGCGCCGCAGACGCCTCCTCGCGGCGCCAGGCGCGGCAAGTCTTCCCTCCCGAAGACCCCGGCCAGTGCAGCGACCGGCAAGTCCTCGGCCACGAAGCCCACCGCCAGCACCGCGACACGCAAGTCCGGCGCCCGAAAGACGCTCGCCAGCGCGACGCCCCACAAGTCCCCGGCCGCGAAGCCCACCACCAGCGCCGCTCGAAACCCGCCCATGCCATCCAAGTCCGCGCCCGCAGCGACGAAGACACCGTCCGCCCCCGCCCCCACGGATGGCCTGCCCATCGTCTTCTTCGAGACCCCCGCCGCCTTCGACCGCTGGATGGAGAAGCACCACACCTCGCGCGGCGCGTGGCTCAAGTTCACGAAGAAGGGCCACAGTCCCACCTCCGTCACCTACCAGGAGGCGCTGGAGGTCGCGTTGATATGGGGGTGGATCGACGGCCAGAAGGGTCGCTTCGACGAAACGGCGTACCTGCTGCGCTTCACGCCCCGCGGCCCGCGCAGCATCTGGTCGAAGATCAACCGCGAGAAGGTGCTCGCCCTCATCGACGCCGGGAAGATGCGCCCCACGGGGCTGGCCGAGGTCGAGAACGCGAAGAAGAGCGGCCGCTGGGACGCCGCCTACGACTCCGCGCGCACAGCCACCGTGCCGGAGGACCTCGCCCAGGCCCTTGCCGCCAACCCGCGCGCCCAGGCGTTCTTCTCGACACTCAACTCCGTCAACCGCTACGCCATCCTGTTCCGCGTCCAGAACGTCAAGAAGGCGGAGACCCGCGCCCGCAAGATCGCCGAGTACGTCGACATGCTCGCCCGGAACGAGAAGATCCACACCTGATGCCCGCCTCCAGTTCCTCCCCCGTGCTCGCCGTGCGCGAGCTGTGCAAGACCTACGCGGGCACGGTCGCCGTCGACGGCATCTCCTTCGAGGTGGGCCGCAACGAAATCGTCGGGCTGCTCGGCCCCAATGGCGCCGGCAAGACGACGACCATCAACATGGTGCTCGGCGTGCTCGAGCCCACCTCCGGCTCCATCCACATCCAGGGCGTGGACCTGGCGAAGCACCGCTCCCAGGCCCTGGAGCGCACCAACTTCGCCGCCGTCTACGCGCCCCTGCCCGGCAACCTCACCGTCGAGCAGAACCTGCGCTACTTCGGGCTCATCTACGGCGTGAAGCACGTCTCCGAGCGCATCGAGACCCTCCTGAAGGAGTTCGACCTCGTGCGCTTCCGCGACACCAAGAGCGGCGTGCTGTCCTCGGGCGAGCAGACCCGCGTGGCGCTCGCCAAGGCCATGCTCAACCAGCCGCAGCTGCTCCTGCTCGACGAGCCCACCGCGTCCCTGGACCCGGCCACCGCGAAGGACATCCGCGCCCGCATCCGCGACTTCGCGGCCCAGGGCACCGGCGGCGTGCTGTGGACGTCCCACAACATGTACGAGGTCGAGGAGGTCTGCGACCGCGTCCTCTTCATGTCGCGCGGCAAGGTGCTGCTCCAGGGAGACCCTCGCAAGCTGCCGCAGGAGCACGGCAAGGCCACGCTCGAGGAGCTGTTCATCACCGTCGCCCGCGAGCCGCTCGCGCTGGGGAATCACTGAAGCCATGCGACTGTCCCGCGCCGCCGCCGTCGTCCTGCGCCAGTTCTATCTGCTCAAGGGCAGCCCCTCGCGCGTCTTCCCCCTCTTCGCGTGGGTGGCCATCGACATCGTCCTGTGGGGGTTCATCACCCGCTACCTGGGCACCATCACCCACGAGCCCGGCATGGACCTGGTGCCCGCGCTGCTGGGCGCCGTCCTCCTCTGGGACTTCCTCACCCGCGTCATGCAGGGCGTGACGATGGCCTTCTTCGAGGACGTCTGGTCGCGCAACTTCCTCAACGTCTTCGCCACGCCCATGTCCATCAGCGAGTACGTGCTGGGGCTGGTGCTCTCCAGCATCGCGACCAGCTCGGTGGGCCTCGTCGTCATGCTCGTGGTCGCGGGCACGGTGTTCGGCCTGTCGATGCTCGTCTATGGCGCCATGCTGGTGCCGTTCCTGCTGGTGCTGTTCCTCTTCGGCATCGCGCTGGGCATCATCGGCACGGCGGTGGTGCTGCGGCTGGGGCCGTCCGCGGAGTGGTTCATCTGGCCCATCCCCGCGCTCCTTTCCCCGTTCGTCGGCGTCTTCTACCCGCTGTCCACGCTGCCCTCGTGGATGCAGGGCATCAGCCGCATGCTGCCGCCCTCGTACGTGTTCGAGGGCATGCGAGCCATCGTCGCCGGTGGCTCGGTGTCCTGGTCCACGGTGGCGCTGGGAGGCGGCCTCGCCATCCTCTACATCCTGCTGGCCGCCTTCTTCTTCACCCGCGTCTTCCGCCACGCCGTGCGCACGGGCCTCATCGCCCGCTACAGCGCGGAGAGCGTCAGCTAGGGCGCCGCGGCGTCCATCAACTGCTGCGACAGGTACACGTGGTGCAGCGCCCACCGGCGCGCGTTCAGCATCGGGTCGGAGTCGTTGCTGTGCCCGCCGTCCGTGTTCTCGTAATACAGATACGGCAGACCCATGGACTCCAGCTTCGCGGCGAACTTGCGCGCGTGTCCCGGGTGGACGCGGTCGTCCTTCGTGTTCGTGGTGATGTACGGCTTGGGGTAGCGCACGCCCGGCTTGAGGTTCTGGTAGGCCGAGTACTTCGAGATGAACGCCGCATCCTCGGGCACCGCCGGGTCGCCGTACTCGCCCACCCAGGACGCGCCCGCGGGCAGCTTCGGGTAGCGCATCATGTCGATGAGCGGGCTCTCGATGACCGCCGCGTTGAGCAGCTCCGGCCGCTGCGTCATCACCACGCTGGTGAGCACGCCACCATTCGAGCGCCCGTAGATGCCGATGTGCTTCGGCGACATCACCTTGCGGCGCACCAGGTCTTCCAGCACCGCGGCGAAGTCATCGAACGCGCGCTGACGCTTCTCGCGCAGGGCAGCCTGGTGCCAGCTCGGGCCGAACTCACCACCGCCGCGGATGTTGGCGACGACGTACGCGCCGCCCCGCTCCAGCCACAGCTTGCCCATCTCCGGCAGGTAGACGGGCGGCTTGGACACCTGGAAGCCGCCGTAGCCGTACACCACCGTCGGCGTGACACCGGGCGCCTTCGGCTTCACCGGGCGCACCAGGAAGTACGGCACCTTCGTCCCGTCCTTCGACTTCACCCAGAACTGCTCCACGCGGTGCTTGGACGCATCGAAGCGCGCGGGCAGGGACTTGATGCGCTTCACCTTCCCCGCCGCCGCGTCGCCGAACCACAGCGACCCAGGCTCCAGGAATCCCTCCGCGCCCGCGAACACCTGGTCGTGCGAGGAGGACGTGTCGACGATCTCCACCGAAGCGTTCTTCGGCATCGCCAGCCGCTTGCGCGTCCAGCGCTTCTTGCCCGGCGTGTAGACGTCCAGCGCGCCCTTCACGTCCTCGTACACGTTGACGAGCAGCAGGTTGCGCGTGGCCGCCACACGCTCGATGCCCTGGCGGGGACCGGGCTGGAGGATGAGCGTGGGCTTCGCCTTCGCCGGGTCCGCCTTCAGCGCCGCCAGCGGATAGGCCAGCAGCGCGCCCTGCTTGAAGCCGCCCCAGTCCTCCTCGATGGTGAAGACCACCTGCCCCTGGAGGAAGGCCTGGAAGGACACCTTCCTCGGGAACGGCAGCCGCACGGGCGCCGCGTCTCCCAGGAGGTACAGCTCCGACTCGTAGAACGTCACCCCGCGGTTGACGAACACCGCCTGGAGCGCGCCCTCCTCGTCGCGCAGGATGATGGGCGACGCGGAGACGTCGGTGCGCTCGCCGCGGAACACCTCCGTCGCCTGCTCCACCGGCGTGCCGCGCTTCCAGCGCTTGAGCACGAACGGGTAACCGGACTCGGTGAGCGTGCCCCCTCCCCAGTCACGGCCCACGAGCAGCGTGTCCGTGTCCAGCCAGTCCACGGACTGCTTGCCCTCGGCGAGCTTGAAGCCGTTCTCGACGAACTGCTTCGTGCCCGCGTCGAACTCGCGCGCCTCCACCGCGTCCTTGCCGCCGTTGGACAGGCGCACGATGCAGCGCTGGTCCGCGGGGGGCAGGCACTCCTTGCCCTTCCATATCCAGTTGGCGCCCTCCGCCTTCGACAGCGCGTCCACGTCCAGCACCGTCTGCCAGGGGATGGTGGGGCTCGCGTAGCCCTCCGTGGTGGTGTGTCGCCACTGGCCGCGAGGGTTCGTCGCGTCCTGCCAGAAGGTGTCCACGCCGCCCGCGCGGAACGAGGGGCCGGGGATGCGGTCCGTGGCGGTGAAGATGCGCAGCGCCTCGGCCTGGAAGGGCTCGAAGCGCGGGTCCTTCTCCAGCACCGCCTCCGTCTTCGCGTTCTGCGCGCGCACCCACTCCAGCGCGCGCTGTCCCTGCACCTCCTCCAACCACAGGAAGGGGTCCTCCTCCGCCATCGCCGCCGAAGCGGTCAACAGCCCGGTCAGCAGCGGCGCGACAAACAACCTGCCCATGGTCCTCGTCTCCTGGTGGGGATGCGGCGGGCCTCCAACACGGCTCGGCCGCGCCCATTCCAGGCCACGGCCCCACGCCCTCCCACACGGCAGGCAGCTTCCCTTGAAGCGCGGGGTCCCCACCACCCACGCCCCGTCACCCCGTCGGCTCAGGGGCCCTGGAAGCCCTTGGCGCGGAAGGTGAGCACCAGGGTGTCGCGGTGTCCTGAGGCCCCCAGCGGCTGGATGGGCGTGCTCTCGTGGATGACGCGCTCGTCGTCGAGCAGCAGCGCCGACCAGGGCTCCGTCAGCGTGAAGCGGATGCCGTTGGGGCCGGCGGCCTCGAACACGCGCGTCTCGCCGCCCTTGATGCCGTCGCGTCCGACGAGCAGCACCACGACGAAGTCCACGCCGTCGCGGTGCGCGCCCTCGGGCGTCGGCCGGCCGATGCCATCCGTGGTGTCGATGCGGAACTGGTGCGCCTCCACGTACCAGGGCTGCGCGCCCTTGAGCGCCGAGCCGCAGGCCGCCAGGCGGCTGAGCAGCCGGGGCCACTCGGGGTGCTCGACGACGGTGGACGTCATCGGCTCGAACCAGCGCTCCAGGCCGCCGTGCAGGGCGTTGTACTCGACGGGCTGCCAGTGCGCGCGGTGGGGCACCGGGGTGACGGTGTCCCCCTCCACGACGAAGCACGAGTGGCGGCGCGTGCGATACCGGCCACCGTCCCGCAGGTAGCCGTCCGTCGGCAGCGCGTCCCAGGTGGGCCGCCATGAATCCAGCTCCGCGGCGGGGATGCCCACCAGCTCGGACAGGCCCGCGCGGTCCAGCACGGCGTAGCCCCTGTCTCTCAGGGCGTTGACGGTTTCGGAGGGAGCGCTGATGGGGGGCGAGAAGCTCATGCGTCTTGCCGGCCAGACATCGTCCTTCCGGACACCGCCGTCAACCCTCGCGTGCGCCCCGGGCTCGTCGGTCCCCCAACCGACACCGGACTGTTCCGGTGGGCGGGCGCCTCGACTGTGCACCCGTGCCCCGCTCCCCCGAGGCACGGGCCCGCGCGCGGGCTACTTCTTCCCGTACTCCAGCTTCACGCCCTTGCGCTGCGCGTAGATGTAAGCCTCCATCGCGCGCATCCGGGGGTCTCCATCCGCGAGCGGCTTGCCGCGCACCGGGTTCTCGATGCACCAGTTGATCATGTCCCGCAGCAGCGCCACGCGGCCCAGCTGCACCTGGTACTTCGGATATGTCTCCGGGTGGGTGTTCGATGCATCCGGGTGACACATGTCACAGGATACCGCGATGGTGCCGCCCACCGCCGCCGCGTCGTGGAACACGCGGTGGCCCTCCTCCACGAACTGCTGCGTGGACGCGGCCCACACCGCCTCATCGCGAGGCGTGAAGGCGCCGTAGGAGTGGCCGTCCTGGATGTTCGCGCCGGCCTCCTTGCGCACCTCGCGGCCGCCGCTCTCCGCCGTGACGCCGCCCTCGCGCACCACGCCGCCCGTCGAGGGCTGGTTGGTGCCCATGGGCGGGTTCGGCTGCGGCTGCTTCTGTGGCTGATTCGCGGCCTGCGCCACCACGCGCCGCACGGGCGGCGGGTCCCACGTCGCGTCGGGGTTCTTCTGGTGCCACGCGGCCATCAGCTCGTCGGACACGCGCTGGGCCTGCTCGCGCGTGAGCGACTCGCCCTCCTTGACGCCCTTCACCTCCAGGGACGTCTGGCCGTCGCACATGCCCACCACCAGGTTGCCGTCCTTCGACACGGGCACCTGGTGACGCGGCAGCGGCTCTGTCTTCAGCGAGGACGCCTTGGGGCGCTCGGCGGGACTGGTGGCCAGGGCCACCCCTCCCGCGAAGGACAGCAGCGCTCCGGTTCCCACCCACAGCTTCATCCGGAAGTTCATCGTGTCGCCTCGCGCTCAGTAGCTCGGAAGCTTCGTCCGGGGCGGCGCGTCCTGCTTCCCACCCGAGCCCAGGTAGCTGGCCCGGACGGTGATGGGGTTGCGCTCCCAGAGGTTGTACAGCTTGTCCACCAGACCCGACTCCAGCACGTCCATGCGTCCGTCTCCGCACCCGTCGAACTGGCTGAACGGGTCCGGCCGGTTCATCTGCACCGTGAGCTGCGGCAGGCCCTCGGGCGCGTACGGCCACGGCCACGCGGTGGACAGCATCCCGTGGAACTGGATGTTGCCGATGCGGTTCGACAACAGCTGGTGCGTGTGCCCGTGGATGACGGTGACCTTGTCGAAGGGCTTGAGCAGCGCCTGGACCTCGTCCGCGTCGTCCGTCCAGAAGTTCCAGGGGCGGTAGTACTTGTAGAGCGGCGAGTGGCTGAAGACGATGACCGGCGTCTTCTTGTCCACCTTCGCCAGGTCCTGCTTCATCCAGGCGCGCTGCTGCTCGCCCACCTCGAAGCGGGACTGGATGCCGTTGTCCAGGCCCGCGACAATCTGCATCCGCTCCTTCGGCGTGAGCTTGCGCTCCGTCCAGAAGTCCTTCTCCAGGATGGAGTTGAGCACCACGAAGTGCACGCCCTTGTGGTCGAACGAGTAGTTCGGCGCGCCGAACAGGTCCTTCCACATGTCCCCCATGTCGAGGAACCAGTCGTGCTCGCCCACCATCATCTTCACGGGCGCCTTGACGCTCTTGAGAATCTGGGCGCCCAGCTTCAGCTCGCCCGGCGCGCCCAGCTGGGCGAGGTCCCCGCCGAAGAGGACGAAGTCCGGCTGCGGGTCCAGCCCGTTGACGTCGTCCACCGCCTTCAGGATGGAGCGCACGAAGCGGTCATTGAGCTTCTGCTCGTACAGGTGCGTGTCGGAGATGTACGCGAAGGTGAAGCGCGGCTTGGTGCCTTGCGCCTCGGCCACGTTGACCAGCTGGAAGCTCTGCGGCGTGCGCAGGCCCATGCCGGCGACGATGCCGGCGGACATCCCCGCCACGCGCAGGAAGGCCCGGCGGTCCAGGCGCTTGAGGCCCTCGAAGAAGGCGTCGCGCTCCTCGTGGTGCTTCGTCTCGATGCTGCGGAACTTGTTCCCCATGGACGGCGCCTCCTCAGGGCTGCTTCGTCGAAGCGGGTTTGGGCAAGGTCTCGGTGCCATACACGCCGATGTCCGCCGGGTTCTTCACCGCCAGGTCCGGATTGGGCGCCAGGTCTCCCAGGTTCCCCTTCTTCCCCATCGCCACCGCGGTGTCCCGCTCCGGGCGCTTGTTCTTGCGCGCGCGCTGCTTCGCCAGCTCCTGGCCGTTGAGCTTCGTGAAGCGCTCGTCGGTGAGCGTGAAGAGGAAGGCCACCAGGTCGTCGATTTCGGGCTCGGTCAGCCCCAGCCGCTGCATCCCTCCATCGAGGAACGGGTTGGCCACGCCGCCCTTGTTGTAGTGGTCCATGACGTCCCACAGCGTCGCGAGCGTGCCGTCGTGCATGTACGGGGCGGTGATGCCCACGTTGCGCAGCGTGGGCGTCTTGAAGGCCCCCACGTCGTTCTCCTGCTTGGTCACCAGGAAGCGGCCCAGCTCGGAGAAGCGCGTCTGGAGCGCCAGCTCGTCGATCTGCTTCTCGTCGCCCAGGCGGACGATTTTCAGGCCCTCGCGGGCCAGCTGCGGGAAGTCCTGGTTGTGGGCGGAGACGCCGATGTTGTGGAACTTCTGGTCGCTGAACAGCGGCGACACGGCGTTGCCCGCGTGGCACGAGTTGCAGCGCGCCTTGCCGTTGAACAGCGCCCAGCCCCGGCGCTCGGACTCGTTGAGCGCCTTCGTCTCGCCGTGGATGAAGCGGTCGAAGCGGGCGCTGCCGGAGAACTGCGTGCGCTCGAAGGCGGCGATGGCCGCGGCCAGGTCGTCGTAGTTGATGTCGCGCTTGAAGACCTGCTGGAAGGCGGTGACGTACTCGGGGATGCCCTTGAGCTTGGCCACCACGGCCTCGGGGGACGGCATGGCCATCTCCACCGGGTTGAGGATGGGCAGCTTCGCCTGGTCCTCCAGCGTCGCCGCGCGCCCGTCCCAGAACTGCGAGGCGTTGAAGAGCGCGTTGAGCACCGTGGGGCTGTTGCGCATGCCGAACTGGCCCTTCACGCCCGCCGACACCGGCAGGTGGTCCGTGAAGCCCTTGGCCGGGTCGTGGCACGTGGCGCACGACACGCTGTCATCCAGGGACAGACGCTTCTCGTTGTAGAGCTTCTCTCCCAACGCCACCCGCTCCGGCGTGGGCGCCGCGCTCTCCGGCACCGACAGCTTCCACAGCACGGCCGACACCCCGGGCGGCAACGGCGAGGGTGGCGGAGCCGAGCGCGGGGCTTCGGGCGCGGCGTGGCTCTCGTGGACCCACAGCAACACGGCGAGCGACAGGGCAACGCCCCACGGCGTTCGCATGGTCACCCCTCCCAACCGGCGACGGACGGCGCCGCGAGAAAGTCGCGGCGCCCGAAGCCGGAACAGCTCTTTCCGGAAAACACCATTCTCCCTGCCTTCGGGTCCAGGCGACTTTCGGAGGAGTGTCGACCTGTGGAAACCCGCGAGGGCGGGATGTCCGGCAGGGAATGAGCGCGGTGCGTCAGCGCGCGGGCAGGCGGAAGTCGCGAGCGCGCACGAGCAGGCCGGAGGCGGTGGCGGGCGCGAGGATGGCGGCGGTGATGACCAGCCAGTCGACGGGGCCGCGCGCTCGGGGCGCGTTGTAGACGGCGGCCTGGACGAAGGTGAGGCACGCGTCCGCGGCGGTGAGGCACACCAGGGCGGTGGCCAGTCCATCGCGCCAGCGGCGCACCAGCGAGAAGAGCCCCGCGGCCAGCGCCACGTCGAACAGCACCCAGCTCCACTGCACGCGCAGGGACGGGAACCAGCGCGTGGTGGTGGGCAGCGCGAGCAGCGCCGTCCAGGGCACGAGCAGCACCGCGAGCCCGTGCACCAGCAGGCGGGGGCGCCTGAGCAGCGTGGCCACGCCGAAGCGCACCAGGCTGCCGCGCGCGAAGGCTCGCAGCGCGTCGTAGACGGCGAGCACGCCGCCGCGCGGCTCCGGATATGAGAGGTGGAGGGGCACCCAGGAATCGGGGCGGAACTTCGCCTTGAAGGTGCGCAGGCCCTCGAAGTCGAACAGGGGCCTGCCGCAGGCGCGCGCCAGCCGCAGCCACGGGCGCACCGGGCCGGAGAGGGGCGCGAGGCCCAGCGTCACGTAGCGGCGGTCCTCGGCGGCGGCCGTGCGCATGGCCGCGTCCACCAGGGCCTCCGCGGTGCCATTGGGGGACTCCGGGTCGCGCACCAGATCCTGGAGGAACCAGCCGTCGCGCGCGTAGACGGGGGACACGAGCAGGAAGCCCATGAGCTCGCCCTTCGCCTCGGCGACGAAGGCGCGCCGCTCGCGCGCGAAGGAGTCCGGGCGCAGCTGGACCAGGAAGCCCATGGGGGCCATGCGCCGCGACGCGAGCCACCGCTTCTTGAGCCGCTCCAGCGCCTGCCGCGAGGGGTGCTCCGCGTCCTCGAGCACCTCCGAGGGCAGCTCGCGCACCACCACGCCGTGAGCGCGCGCGCGGCGCAGTTGCTCACGCAGGCTCTTGCTGCCGCGCACCATGGTGTCCCAGCGGGAGGGCTCCCACACCGGCTGCTCGCCGATGGAGAGCGACTCCATCGGGACGGCCTCGGTGAAGCGCGGCTCGGTGGCGAAGAAGCACACGCGCCGACCCTCGCGCCTCGCGGCTGCACGGAAGCCCTCCGCCGCGCGCGCCAGCGACGCCTCCGCGGCGATGGGCGCTCCGGCGGCGACCCACGCACCGCCCGTGTCCACGTACGCGACGAAGGCGTCACCCGCGGGGTCGAACCAGTAGCGGAAGCCCGGCATCAGCACCTGGAAGGACGTGGCGTTCCAGCCGAACCGGCGCAGCAGCTCCAGCGCGCGCTCCCGCTCCGCCCCTGCGTGCTCCTGCTCGACGTCCACGGCCCTGGTGCTCCTCGGGCCCGTCAGGCCCGCGTGTACGGTGCGGCGGCATCCCCAGGCGGGCACCGCGCTCGCCTGGCCGGCATGCCCGGGTGATGAGGCCGCACCCTTCGCGAGGGTAGCGTGCACCCCACCGCCAAGGGGCGTTGGTGCTCCTCATGCCATGAGGCTCACAGCGTCGCGCTGTGAGTTCCACTCATGCGCCAGACGCGAGGCTCGGAGCCTTCGCGAGCCGACCCGCTCCCGGTCGCCCGCCAGCACGCCCACCGCTCCGCCCATTGGTGTTCCCGCCCATCCGCCGGATGCACACGGGCTCATGTCTTTGGCAGGCATTGAACGAATCACGAGACACCAGGCAACCGGACCGACAGAAGACACGGCTGCTCGTGCATGAGTGTGGTTTCACCGGGGCAGGTTGAAAATGACCGCCCGGACCACCCATCGACCCCGCCGCTGTCGAGCGATACAACCTCGCTCACGTGAGGCGCACGCCGGACCCGCGTCGCCCACTTCAGGAGCACCCCATTTGAAACACTCCAGACGTTCTCGCGTGCGAGCCATTGGCACCGGAACCGCCGCCCTGTGCAGTCTCCTCGCCGCCTGGCTGTCTCCCCTGCCCGCCTCCGCGGAGCCCCCTGCCGGCGTGCGCACCAACACCGCGCGTCTGATGGGCTCGGACGCGGCGGAGGTCATCGACGCGCCCGTGCTCGGGCTGCAGCGCTCCGCGTTGCCGTTGTTCGCGGGGCTCGCGCTGGACACCTCCGTCTACGCGGACCTGCTGCTCGCGCCCAACCTGGGCCTGCGCTGGGCGCTCGCGTCCGGCCCGCACCGCTTCGTCCTGGGCGCGCGCTACACGCACTTCGTCGGCGCCTCCGTCTACTCGGGCATCGTCGAGTCCCGGACGACCGGCCTGCAGCGCTTCGAGCCCGAGCTCCAGGGCCCCTCGTTCTACGCCGTCTACGGCCTGTCGCTCGGCCGGCTGCTGGTGCAGGGCGAGGCCCGCTACGCGCGCTACACCACCGACTACCTGTCCTTCACCGGCGGCGCGGCCTTCAACTTCGTCGGGCACTGGTCCGTGGTCGCGGAGGCCGGCGTGCGGGTGAAGGGTGGCGCGAAGCTGCGCGCCGCCGCGGGCATCCGCTATGGCGGCGAGGGCTTCGGCCTGGGCCTCGGCGCCACGTATGTCGACCTGAGCGACCCGGCCGTCCCCGGCGAGACGCTCCCCGTCCTTCCCGTCTTCGATGTCTCCTGGTCCTTCCGATGATGCGCGCCCTCTTCGCCTGCAGTGTCCTGATGTTGTCCGGCTGCTCGGCGCGCATCGACATCGCGACCGAGCCCTTCGACGTGCGCGTGCCCGTCACCTCCGTGCTCCAGCCCGTCTACGCCGAGGTGGCGCTCGACCTGCCCGAGGAGTCGGTCAACACCGAGGACCTGGACATCGTCGTGGAGGAGGTCTCCTCCACGTTCACCATCGTCAACCCATCCCCGTCGCTGACGCTGCGCACGTCCATGCGGCTGTCCTTCACCGGGCAGGCCACACCGGACGAGCCCCTCGTCTACTCGGACCTGAACCGGCCCGCGTACTACGCGCAGGCGGCGGAGATCCTCCCCACGCGGGACTTCGACCCGGAGACCCGCACCCCCATCCGGTTGGACCATCCCGCGCTGAAGGACGCCGTGGGCAAGCGGCGCGTCTGGTTCATCGTCAGCAACACCGTCGTGCGCAGCGGGCTGGGCACACCCCGGTTCCCCGTCGAGATTGTCCTCGAGGACATCGTGTTCCAGGCCGTGCTGACCAAGCCCTTCCCGGGATTGGGTGGCGCGCTGGAAGCGGGCGGACTGTAGCGCCCCACGCCGGGCCCTCGTCTTCTTCCTCGGAGGAAGCGCCTTGCCCCTCGCCTCGTCCGTCGGGATGAGGCGAGGGTCGGGCCGCGCACGTCCGCGCGCGGCACCCTCGATGCACAGCCGGCCTCCTCGCGAGCACGCGGCGTGGAGGGGGACGATGCACGGAAGCAGGAAGCGGGGATGGCGAGAGGCGGGGGCGATGGCGGTCCTGGCGTTGCTGCCGCACTGTGGCGGCCTCACGTCACCCGAAGCGGTGACGCCCCTGGACCAGCAGGGCGACTTCGCGACCGGAGGCGGCACCTTCGTCGCCGTCGCGGATGCCCACGTCGACTCCGTCAGGCCCCACAAGAACTTCGGCGCCGCGTCACAGCTCTACGTGGACGATGCCCCCGTCGAGTACCGCTCCTTCCTGCGCTTCGAGGTGTCGGGGCTGAAGGGCCCGGTGAAGCGCGCGGTGTTGCGGCTGTTCGTGACGAACGGCTCGGGCCATGGGCCTGTCGTCCGGCTGGTGGACTCCGATTGGAAGGAGGACAGCGTCACGTTCGACCGGCAGCCCGCCGCGGTGGGCCCCGCGTTGTCCGACGCGAAGGAGGTGCGCGCCGGCCGCTGGGTGGAGCTGGATGTGACGTCCGCGGTGACGGGGAACGGCACGCGGGACTTCGGGCTCTTCTCGACGGACATCGACGGCGCGGACTTCGCCTCGCGCGAGGACGTGGACCCGGCGATGAGGCCGCGCCTCGTGGTGGAGACACGGGAGCCGACGGCGCCTCCTCGGACACCCGCACCGGATTGGAGCTGGCATCGAGGTGGAGCAGGAGACGAGCGCGTCACGGCGATGGCGAGCGCGGAGGATGGGCTCGACTTCCTCGTCGCGGGCGCCTTCAAGGACAGCGGTGACTTCGGCGGCGAAATCTTCCAGGGCGAGCGAGGACTCGTCGTGGCGCGCTACGGCGCGGATGGCTCGCACCAGTGGTCGCGAGCCTACACGGTGGGCGAGCGCGTGGAGGCCACGGGGCTCGCGGTGGCGACCTCGGGTGAGGTCTGGGTCGTGGGCGCGTATCAGGGTGACCCAGACCTGGGCACGGGCGCGCTGACGTACATCGAGGAGGCGTCGGTGGCGTCCGGCATCTTCCTGCTCAAGCTGTCCCCGGAAGGGACACCGCTGTGGTCCCGAGGCTTCCGCGCGGAGCTCTCAGACACGCGCTCGGGGCTCGCGAGGGCACAGGCGGTGACGCTCGACTCGCGAGGGAGCGTCATCATCACGGGCCACTTCACGGGCGAGATGGGCCTGGGGCGCGGGAGGCTCTACGCGGACCCGGGGAACCGGACGCGGGATGACTCCGTGCCCGCCCTCTTCCTCGCGAAGTTCCATGCGAGCGGGGCGCACGAGTGGTCGCTCGCGTTTCCTGGTGGGGACGAGGGCTCGAGCGCGGAGGCACTCGCCACGGATGGAGCGGGCTTCATCTACATCGGCGGGCACACGGACTCGTGGCTGCTGAACGCGACGGGCGGAGAGACGCCGTTCCTCGGCAAGCTCTCCGCGAACGGCACGCCGCAGTGGTTCCGCGCGTTCAACGGAGCCAAGGGCAGCATCCGTGCGCTCACGCCCATGGCACGTGGGGACGTGGCCTTCGTCGGTGACGTCAGCGGCCGGTTCTCCTTCGACGGGAAGGAGGTCGAGGCGAGCGAGGACGTGCTGCTCGGTACGCTGCACGAGACGGCGGCGGATGGCTGGGCGCGCGTCATGGGCGGCGCGGGAGCCGCGCGCGGCCAGTCCCTGGGCCGCAGCTCGAAGGGCGAGCTGGTCGTCGCCGGCTGGACGCGGGACGCGAAGCTGGACCTCGGAGGCGGCGCGCTCGGGAGCACGGCGCTCTCACGGGGTGAAGTCCTCCACTTCGTCGCGCGCTACGACAGCACGGGGAAGCACCTCGACGCCCGGGAGCTGGGGAGCACCGCGCCGGACAGCGTGGCCCTCCAAGTCACGTATGGTGGCCAGGCCCGGCTCTGCGTTCCCTTCACGAAAGCCCTGGCGCCCGGAGACACGTCGTACACCTCGCGAGGCGCGGGAGACCTGCTGTTCCTCCAGCTCACGCCCTGAACGCACGACCACCGCTCAGCGGAGGCCACGAGCCACCTTGGAGGCTCGTGAAGCAGGCTCCCACGGAGCGACGGCGCGAAGAGGCACGGGCATCAACCAGGCGCACGATGGCACCTGGCGCTTCGCGAGCCATCGCGCAGGTCACGCGTCGTCGTCCGCGCCTTCGTCTCCATCGTCGCTCTTCCCCGCGGGCGTGCGCCCCAACAACCGGTCGATGTCCCCGCGCGCATCCGTGGCCTGCGCCTCGGAGATGCGGCCCACGGACTCCATCCGGTCCACAATCCAGTGCGCACGCCGCCACAGCGCGCGAGAGCCGGAGGACGGACCACGCTTGCGCGGCGCGGGCAACATCGCGGCGAGGATGGCCCCCTGGGCCACGGAGACCTGTGACGCGGACACCCCGAAGTGCTCCCGCGCTCCGGCGTCGATGCCATAGACGCCGTTCCCCCACTCGACGACGTTGAGGTACAGCGTGAGGATGCGCTTCTTGGAGAGCGCGTCCTCCAATCGCCGAGCGAGCACCAGCTCCTTCGCCTTGCGGAACAAGCTGCGGTCCGTCGACAGCCAGAGGTTCTTCGCGAGCTGCTGGGTGATGGTCGACGCCCCGCGCCCCAGCTGCCCCTTCGCCCACGCTTCCCCCAGCGCCTTGCGCATCTCCGTCGTGTCCACACCCTCGTGCAGATAGAAGCTCGCGTCCTCGGAGATGAGCACCGAGTCCACCGCGTGCTTCGGCACCGACGCGAGCGGCACCCAGTGCTGCCGCCGACGGACCTTCTTCCCCTCGGCCCGAGCCTCCTCGGCGCGATGGTCCATCAGCGCGGTCGACTTCGGGTTCTCCTTCTCGAGTGACGCGGCCTTGGGGAGCGTGACGTACTCGTACAGCCCGAAGCCGAGGAGCAGCGCCACGGCCCCGAGCACCAGCTTGAATCGCCACGTCCTACGGCGACGAGGCGCGGGGGCCTGCGAGGACACAGCCACCACCGAAGGCGTCCGGGCCGTGGCCTCGGGACCCTCCGGCGAGCCTTCCGGTCGTCCATCCGTGGTCGACATCAGCGCCGTGCATAGCGCCTCACGACCCGGACGTCACCTCCCCCTCAGCGCTGCGTCCGAGACGCGGTGACGGGCGCCTGCCAGCTGTCGTCCACGGAGGCGAAGCCGGCCACCAGCTCGCCCGCCAGGTAGGCCCGCTGGCGCTTCTCGCGGCGGCGCAGCCAGTCATTCACGACGCGCCCCTTCTCGTCCTTGTGCACGTCCGGGCGCGCATGGTTGAAGCGGCCGCGCTTCACCCCACCGCCCGCGCGATGCACGAAGGTGACGGTGCCGTCCTTCCCCACCTTCTCGACGATGCCGATGTGCGTGAGCCCGTCGTTGCGACGTCCATCCTTGTTGCGGTCCAGCGTCTCGCGGAAGAACACCAGGTCCCCCGGCTTCGGCGTCTGGCGAAGCGCGCCCAGAGAGCCCGCCTTCCGGTAGATGGCCTTCACGCCGTTCTCCCCGGGCAGGGTGAGCGACGGCATCAGGCTGAGCCCGGGGCGGCGGTAGGCCAGCTGCGTCAGGCCCGAACAGTCATCGTTGACCGAGCTGCTCACCGTCTTCAGCGAGCCCAGTCCCACCCAGCCCCTCGCGCGCCACACGGCCCGGTCCGACAGGGACACGGCCGCGGCCCGCTTCGGAGGGCTCCGCCTCGCGGCCTCGGCCGTTCCACCCCACAGCCACAACCCCACCAACGCCCCCAACCACACGCCACGATGCATACCGGCACGCCACAGCAATGGACGTGCCCTGTCCCTCGACGCCTCCGACGTCCGCTCGCGAACATCTCCCCACCCCACGCACGCCCCTCCCTTGAGCAATCCCTTTCCCACCCTGCCCCGGTGAGTCGTCCTCCTGGCACCTCGACGCATCACGCCGCACGGCGGTCGCCTAGAGTGCGCGGCCGCCCCGTGCCCTTCGCCTACTACGAGAACCTCGACCCCGAGCAGCAGCGCATCTACCGCATGAGCGACGGGGTGAAGTCCCTGCGGGTGAGGGCCCCCGGGGCGCTGTCCCCCCTCGTCGACGCCGTGCGTGAGACGCTGGCCAGCGGAGCCCGGGCCCCCCTGGAGCGCGCGAGCCGGGCCCTGACGGATGCCTTGTGCGAGCGGCTGGACGTGGCCACCGTCCGGGTCCAGGTGCTGGAGGTCCGCCCGTCCTCCGAGGAGGGTGAGCTGCACGGCCTGTACACGTGGGAGGCCGGGCGCCTCCCCCGCCTCCAGGTCTGGATGCGCACCGCGAAGCAGGCGCGCGTCGTGGCCTTCCGCACGTACCTGCGCACGCTGCTGCACGAGCTGTGTCACCACCTGGACTTCCAGCTCCTGGAGCTGCCCCACTCCTTCCACACCGAGGGCTTCTTCGAGCGCGAATCCAGCCTCTTCCACCAGCTGGTGCCCAAGCCCGTCCCGCGCGGCCCGAAGAGGGCTCGGGGATAGGCCCGCGGGAAGGGTGTGGCGGACGACACCCCACCCGGCCGGCGACAGGTTTCTTGCACCGGCGTGACAGAAGTGGGAACGCGCGCCCTGAGCGAGGCTAGATTCCGCCTCCCTATGGCGCATCCGACCGAAGACAAGAACTTCCGCCTTCCCCTCACCGTTCGCCCCCAGCGCTACGCGGCCACGCTGACCCTGGACCTGGAGGCGAAGACCTTCTCCGGTCAGCAGACCGTGGACGTGACGCTGGCGGAGCCCACGCGCGAAATCATCCTCCACGCCATCTCCCTGAAGCTGGGGGACGTGACGTTCCGCGCGAAGGGTGGCGCGTCGCACAAGCCCGCCTCCATCCAGGTCAACGCCGTGAGCGAGACGGTGCGGCTGACCTTCGACGCGCCGCTGCCCCAGGGCGAGGCGCAGCTGGACGTCGCCTGGACGGGCCCCTTCACGGACGGCCTGCGCGGCCTGTACGCGGCAGGCAAGGTGGCGGCCACGCAGTTCGAGGCCGCGGACGCCCGCCGCGTCTTCCCCTCGTTCGACGAGCCGGCCTTCAAGGCGAAGTGGTCGCTGAGCGTCCGCGTGCCCCAGGGCCTCGCGGTGCTGGGCAACGGCCCGGTGGTGAAGGAGGAGCAGGACGGCGCGCTGACCAAGGTGACGTTCCAGGAGACGGAGGTGCTCAGCAGCTACCTCATCGCGCTCGTGGTGGGCCCGCTGGTGGGCACGCCCGTGGAGCACGTGGGCACGGTGCCCGTGCGCACCTGGGCGCTGGAGGAGAAGAAGCACCTGACGCGCTTCGGCCAGGACGTGGCGCTCGCGGTGCTGCCGCGACTCCAAGAATACTTCGATCTGCCGTATGCCTTCACCAAGGTGGACCAGGTGGGCATCCCGGACTTCGAGGCGGGCGCGATGGAGAACGCCGGCCTGATTACCTACCGCGAGGTGGCGCTGCTGCTCGACCCGGCCACCGCGCCGCTGTCGGTGCAGAAGCGCGTGGCGGAGGTGGTGACGCACGAACTGGCGCACCAGTGGTTCGGCAACTGGGTCACCATGGTGTGGTGGGACGACCTGTGGCTCAACGAGGCGTTCGCCACGTGGATTGCCTTCAAGATTGTCGACCAGTGGCGCCCCGAGTGGCGGATGTGGCTGGACTTCGACTCGCACCGCACCAGCGCGCTGTTCCTGGACGCGCTCAAGTCCACGCACCCCATCCACGGCGAGGTGAACAACGCGGGTGAGGCGGGCGAGAGCTTCGACGCGATTACGTACGAGAAGGGTGGCGCGGTGCTGCGCATGATTGAAGGGTTCCTCGGCGAGGGCCCCTTCCGCGACGGCATCCGGCTGTACATGCGCCGGCACGCGCGCGCCAACGCGGTGAAGGAGGATTTGTGGAACGCGCTGGGTGAGGCGGCGAAGCAGCCGGTGGAGGAGCTGGCCACGGCGTGGGTGGGCCAGAGCGGCTTCCCCCTGGTGACGGCGCGCGTGGAGGGCCGCGAGGTGACGCTGTCGCAGGAGCGCTTCTACTCGGAGCCCGGCGTGGCGAGCGCGGAGAAGTGGCCGGTGCCCATGGTGCTCCGGTACGAGGACGCCAGCGGCGTGAAGGAGCAGCGGGTGCTGCTGCGCGACAAGCAGGCCACGGTGAAGCTGGAGGCGGGCTCGGGCGCGGTGAAGTGGCTGTGCGCCAACGCGGGCTCCACGGGCTTCTACCGGGTGGCCTACGACAAGGCGACGCTCGCGGGCCTGTCGGCGAACCTGCACGTGCTGGCGCCGTCGGAGCGCATCTCCCTGCTGGCGGACCAGTGGGCGCTGGTGCGCTCGGGGCGGGCGACGGTGGGAGACATGCTGGACCTGGCCGCGCTGTTCGGGAACGAGGAGGATGACTCGGTCCTGGACGAGCTGGTGGGGCGGCTGGCGTACGTGGAGAGCCGACTGGTGGAGGGCGAGGACCAGGCGCGGGTGCGCGCGTGGGTGGCGCGCCTGTTGGGCCCGGGGCTGGAGAAGCTCGGGTGGCAGGCGCTGGCCGGAGAGACGGACCGGGTGAAGCTGCGGCGCGCGGCGCTGGTGCGCGCGCTGGGCGGTCTGGCGCGGGAGCCGAAGGTGCTCGAGGAGGCGCGGCGGCGGGTGACGTCGATGCTGAAGGGCGAGCGTGACGCGCTGGAGCCCAACCTGCTCGACGCGGCGGTGTCCATGGCGGCGCGCGCGGGGGACTCGGAGCTGTTCGACACCTTCCTGCAGCGGATGCCGAAGGAGCCGGACCCGGCCACGCAGCGTCGGTACCTGATGGCGCTGACGGCGTTCGAGGAGCCCGCGCTGGCCGAGCGTGCGCGCGCGTTGTTCTTCTCGGACACGGTGAAGACGCAGGACGTGGCGAGCTTCGCCACGGGCCTGCTCGCCAACCGCACGGGCCGCGAGTCCTGGTGGGCGCAGATGCGCAAGCAGTGGAAGGACGTGGTCGCCCGCACGGGCGGCGCGCCGATGCTGGTGCGCCGCATCGTGGAGTCGCTGGGCATGCTGCTCACGCGCGAGCACCTGGACGCGGTGAGGACGCTGCTCAAGGAGCAGCCGGTGAACGACGCGCAGCAGGCCACGGCGCAGACGCTGGAGCGGCTGTCGCAGGACGTGGAGCTGCGGGAGCGCTGCGGTCCGGAGGTCAGCGCCTGGCTGAAGCGCCAGCCGTAGCGTGAGCCGCCGTTCGAGAGGCACTCGATGAAGACCACCCTGACACCCAACAGCCTCTCCAGCGTGCGTGAGTCCCTCCGGCGAGCCAACGCCGGGTTCTCACGCACGTACCCGGGGGACTCCCCCCGTCGCCAGCCGGTGCACGTCGTGTACGGCGGCGCGCACCTCTTCCGCGCGGAGGCGGCGCGGAAGCTGGGGGACCTGGCCCTCGGTGCGTTGAAGGACTATGCGCCGGACTCGGCCGAGCTGGCGCACGGGCTGGGGTTGCCCCAGCGAGGGAGGTTCGCCCAGCGCGTGTACGAGCGCGTGGTGGACAAGCTCCAGCGCGAGCCGGTGGAGGACTACCGCATCGACTTCGAGGACGGCTACGGCCACCGCTCCGACGCGGAGGAGGATGGCCACGCCGTGTCCGCGGCGAAGGAGCTGGCGCGGGGGCTGGAGCAGGGGACGTTGCCCCCGTTCATCGGCATCCGGGTGAAGTCGTTCAGCGAGGAGCTGTTCGAGCGGGCGTCGCGCACGCTGGACTTGTTCGTCACGACGTTGTTGGAGCAGAGCGGCGGGAAGGTGCCGCCGTCGTTCGTCGTCACGCTGCCCAAGGTCGCGTTGCCCGAGCAGGTGGCGGCGCTCGCGCGCATCCTGGAGGTGCTGGAGACGGAGCACGGCCTGGAGAAGGGAGCGCTGGGGCTGGAGCTGATGGTGGAGACGCCGCAGGCCCTGTTCGACCGGGAGGGGAAGCTGCACCTGTCGGCGCTGGTGGCCGCGGGGGCGGGGCGATGCTCCAGCGTGCACCTGGGGCTGTATGACTACACGGCGGCGCTCAGTGTGAGCGCGCATGTGCAGAGCATGCTGCACCCGGCCTGCGACTTCCTGCGGGATTTGGTGCAGGTGTCGCTCGCGGGCACGGGCATCCAGATGGCGGACGGCGCGACGAACGTCATGCCGGTGCCTCCGCATCGCAAGCAGGGGGACACGGCGCTCCTGCCCACGCAGTTGCGGGAGAACGCGGAGGCGGTGCAGCGGGTGTGGCAGATGTCGTATCGCCACATCCGGCACTCGCTGGAGCGCGGCTGGTATCAGGGGTGGGACTTGCATCCGGCCCAGCTCCCGGTGCGCTACGCGGCCGTGTATGCGTTCTTCCTCGAAGGGCTGGACGCGGCCACGCGGCGGCTCAAGGCCTTCATGGAGAAGGCGGCGCAGGCGACGCTGGTGGGCGACGTGTTCGACGACGCGGCCACGGGCCAGGGCCTGCTCAACTTCTTCCTACGCGGCTCGAGCTGTGGCGCGCTCAGTCAGGAAGAAGTGCTCGCCACGGGGCTCACGCTGGACGAGCTGCGCAGCCGCTCGTTCAAGGCCATCGTCGAGTCACGCCGCACGGGCAGGTGAGACCCACGGGCTCGCCATGACAGCGAGCCCGTGTCTCAGGCGCTCGTCGGGCCGGAGCTCGATGAGTCGCCGTTCCCGGGCGGAGGCTCCTCCCGCGCGTTCGCCGCGCGATGCGCCTGGTACAGCGCGAAGTCGATGGCCAATGCCCCCGCGAGGAAGACCAGCGGCCCCAGTCGCATGGACAGGCCCAGCAGCCCCCACACGGTGATGGCGCCCGCCAGGATGTAGGGCGTCTGGGATGGAATCGCCTCACGGAGCCGGGGCACGGCGGCCAGCATGGCGAGCGACATCAGCGCCATGACGACCAGCGGCGCCCCGGGCCGAGCACGCCCGGACGTCGCGAACGAGGTGAACGTGTTGGTGATGCCCGGCTGCCACCCGTAACGGGTTTCGATGTACGAGTGCCCCGTGGAGCGACCGGTGCTGTCCACCTCGTGCACGAGGCTGTTGTCGTAGCCGTAGCCACCCAGCGACGTCCACGTCCGCATCCCCGAGCCCCACGTGAGCAGCAGCGACACCGCGCACACGGCCGCGCCGCCGAGCACCCAGCGCTTCAACCGCGCGGCCCCCGGCGCGGGCCGCAGCTCCGGCATCGCGGCGGCCGACGCCTGGAACACGCGCCACTGCACGTACCCGAGCACCACCGCGGCCGCGACCCAGACCAGCGGCACCAACCCGAGCCCGAGCGAGAGGAACGCGAAGGTGATGACCAGCGACGTGTAGAGCAACAGGAACGTGGCGGACGCGGCCATCCGCGCGAGCTGCTCCAGGAGCGGAGGAACCGGCCGCCCCGCCGCGCTCCACTCCCGAGCCCCCAGCAGGAGGCTCCCGCCCAGCATCACCACCGACCACGGGATGCCAATCGTCCCGCTGATGAAGGGAAGCCCCGGCAGCAGCACCGCCGCCGCGACGAGCCCCGACCCGAGCAACGGCAACGAGCCCCCAGGGAGCCGCTCACGCAGCCGAGGGTCCTCGAGCACCGTGCGCACCGCGCGCCCTGTGGCCTCGGCGGCCCGGCGCGCCGACTCCGCGGCGTCGTCCGGCAACTCGGTCCCACGCGCGGACGCCCCCACCCTCTGCCCACAGGACGGGCACGCGAAGACGCGAGCATCGGAAAGCGGCTGACCGCAGTGCGGACACGACGACATGGGCTCACTCCGGACCAACGGCGTGGGCCTCCCAGCCTAGCGCCTCCGGCCCCGGGCTCCACGCACGATGCGAGCCCTGCTTCTTCACCAGAGCATGTCCTGGTCCTCGCTCACGCCGGGGACGTGCGAGAGCTGGTGTGTCCGCCCCCCCACCGTCACCGTGCCGTCGAAGAAGCCCACCGGCTGGGCGAAGTGGCTGATGATGAGCCGCAGGTTGCGCTCCTCGCGGTGCACGTAGAACGGCGTGAAGCGCAGGTCCACCGCGCCATCCACCGTCGTCATCCGCCACGGCCCGAGCAAATCCTTCGTGTCGTACTCGAACCGCGCGCGCGCCAGCGGATACAGCCGGTCCCCCAGCCAGAAGGCGTTCTCGTTCGCCTCGGTCGCCGTCTCGTTGAAGCCCTCCACGAGGTTCAGCCCCACCGGCGTCCCATCGGCCAGTCGCCCCGCCGCGAACGCCCAGCGCCACGCCGTGTGCCGCGCCAGGTACCCCTGCGTGTAGTCGATACCGCCCACGCCCCCATCCAGCCGGAAGCGCTTGCCGCCCGCCTCGATGCCGCCGAAGGACAAGAGCCCGTTGCGCTTCATCGTGACGTTGACGAGCCCGTCCCCCTGCACCGGCGCAATCACCGTCAGCGCGGGAGGCCCGCCCGCCACCAACATCTCCCCATTCCACTGGAACGTGTTGAGGCTGCCCGTGCGCACGCGGCTGACGTCCACCTCCACCTGGTAGCGCTCGTCCTCCTCGCCCCGACGGATGGCCAGCTTCCCACCCAACGTGCGGAACGACGCGTCGAGCCCCGCGCCGGGCTTGTCCCCCAAGGACACCATGGGCCAGGGAACGCCCAGGAAGCTCACGTCACACAGCGGCTTGCGCTCGCGCAAATCCAACGCCACCGCGAACGCGCTCGCCGAGTACCCCAGGTCCACCACCGCGAAGAGCGCGGCCACCTCCGGCGTCGCCGTGAAGGTGTAGTGCCACCGCTTGCGCTTGAGCAGCCGCGTGGTGCGCTCGGGCGCCCAGCGACCCAGCAACCGGGGCAGGTCCACCTCGGGCAGCTCACCCTGGTACGTGCCGAATCGGGGCTCGCCCTGGGCGGTGGCCACGGAGGCCGGGGCGAGGGGCAGGAGGGCTTCTCTCTCGGGTGTCATCACACCCCATTGGAGGCCAACCTCCCGCCGATGTCACCCGGCGTCGGCCAGCCCGCATCCCCAACCGACGCCTCGACGACACTGCCCACACCCGCTCAGGCCCGGCCGAAGACGATTTTCTCCTTCGACAACAACCCCGTGGTCACACGCAGGGCCACCAGCGCCAGCAGAACGCTGGACGCCGCGGCGAGCAGGAAGGGCAGCGGCCCCAGCGCCTCGCCCCGCATCACCTCGGCCGCGAGCATCTGCTGGCCCGCCACCGGCACCGCGAACATCCACGTCTGCGTCTGCACCGGCGACATCGCCAGCAACATGCCCGGCAGCGTCGGCACCACCGTCAGCAGGCTGAGGTACGTCTGCGACTCCTTGAACGAGCGCGCATAGGTGGACACCCACAGCTGCACCGCCGAGGCCGCCAGCGTCAGCGGCAGCACCGCCAGCACCATCCCCAGGACGATGGGCAGGTCCATGCGCGCCTTGAGCCCCAGCTCCTCCAGCGGCACCGCGCGCACCACCAATACGAAGCCCACGAGCGACACCAGCACCGTGCTCGCCGCCATCGTCACCGTGGCCAGCCACTTGCCCGCCACCAGCGCCCCGCGCGGGGCCGGGTTGAGCAGCAGCGGCTCCAGCGAGCCACGCTCGCGCTCACCCGCCATGGTGTCGCTCGCCACCTGCAGGCCGCCCGTGAAGGTGGCCATCACCAGGAACAGCGGCAGCATGTTGAACAGCGTGGCCGCGGTGCGCTCGGGCGTGGACAGGTCCAGCTCCTCCACGTCCACCGGCATCGCCAGCTCCGGCGCCATGCCGCGCGCGTACAGCCGCTGGTCGCCCACCTGCCGCGAGTAGATCTCCACCATCATCCGCGCACGCTGCACCGACTTGCGCGCCGCCGTGCGCGAGCTGTCCATGATGAGGCTCACGTCCGCGGTGCGCCCGGTGGAGAAGTCCCGGCCGTAGCCCTCCGGCACCACCAGCACCACGTCCAGCACGCCCGTGCGCACGCGCGCCTCGTAGTCCGAGGGCGCCTCCTTCAGCGTCACGCCCTGCCGCTGCAGGAACGCCATCAGGCTGGGCGCGTGCTGCCGGCCCACCACGGGCAGCTCCAGCGGCTTGTCCCGCATCATGTTGGACATGAGCTGGAAGGTCGCCAGGAACACCAGCGGACCGAACACCGCCCACAGGAGCGAGGAGCTGAGCGTGCGTCGGTCCCGGACGTGGTCCGTCAGCTCCTTGCGCAGGACACTGCCCACCAGCCGCTTCATTGCATCAACCCCTGCTCACTGCCGATGGTCGCCACGAAGGCCTCTTCCAGGCTGTCCTTGCCGGTGGCCTGCCGCAGCGCCTCCGGCGTCCCTTCCGCCACCACCCGGCCATGCGCCACCACGACGACGCGCTCGCACAGCGCGGCGACCTCCTGCATGACGTGGCTGGAGAAGACGATGCACCGCCCCTCGTCCCGCAGGCGGCGCAGGAGCGTGCGCACCGCGCGCGTGCTCATCACATCCAGGCCGTTGGTGGGCTCATCCAGCAGCACGTTGCGAGGCCCGTGCACCAGCGCCCGCGCCAGCGCCACCTTCACCCGCTCGCCCTGGCTGAAGCCCTCCACCCGCCGGTCGACGATGTCCTTCATGTCCAGCAGGTCCACCAGCTCGTCCACGCGCTTGTCGAGCGCCGCGCCCGACAGCCCGTGCAGCTCCCCGAAGTAGCGCGCGTGCTCGCGCGCGGTGAGCCGCGGGTACAGGCCCCGCGTGTCCGGCAGCACGCCCAGCCCCCGGCGCGCATCCTCGGGACGCGCCACCACGTCCACGTCGTCCACCACCGCGGTGCCCTTGTCCGGGCGCACCAGCGTGTAGAGCATCCGCAGCGTCGTCGTCTTGCCCGCGCCGTTGGGGCCGAGCAGGCCCGTGATTCTCCCGTCCTCGGCGGTGAAGGACACATCCTCCACCGCCGTCACGGCGCCAAACCGCTTGTGCAGATTCGTCGCTCGAATCATCCGCGTCGCGTCCTCAGGGTACCGGTCCGGCGAAGGACGTGAAGAAGGGCGGACGCGCGAGTCCCGCGCCGCACGAGGGCTTCAGCGTGTCCACCCGACCGTCCGCCACCAGGTCCACCATCAGCTTGCGCACACAGTCGACGCCCAGCGTGTTGTGCCCCACGCCCGGGACCTGCACGTGCAGGCTGTTCTTCAGCGTGCGCTTCGCCTCCTCCGCCCACGCCGGAGGCGTCACCGGGTCCAGCTCTCCGGAGAGCAGCAGCGTGGGCACGTCCGACACCACCGCGTCGCGGAAGCCCGCGGGCACCGTCGCCTTGGGCCAGCCCTCGCACGCCTTCATCATCTCCAGGCCCATGCTCGCGCCGAACCACGTCCCCTTCGCCTCGCGCTCCACCGCGGCCGTGTCGAGGAACGGGACATCCTCCGCGCAGACGACGGCCATCTGCAGGCCCCGGCTCATCACCTTCTCCATCCGCTCGCCGCGCCCCACGTTCAGCGCCACGAACGGCGCCCAGTCACCTTGGGTCACCCGGTCCAGCATCAGCGGCACCATCGACGAGTCCTCCGCGCTGTAGAGCAGCCCGAACAGCGCTCCGACGAAGGCCTGGCGCGTCAGCACGATGTCCTCCGGCACGCCCGTGCGCGGATGGGCCACCCGCACCCGCGCCGGCTCCTGGGAAAGCTTCTCCAGCAGGGCCTCCGTGCGCGTGCGCAGCCGAGGGAAGTTCTTCTCGCAGGCCGCGTCCTTCTCGCAGTGGGCCAGCAGCAGATCCAACGAGCGCTGCGCGTCGCGGGGCATGTACAGCGGCAGGTACAGGCTCATGGGCGCCACGCCGTCCAGGATGGCGGTGCGCACCCGCTCCGGATACTGGCGCATGTACACCAGCGCCGCGCGCGTGCCGTAGGAGCCGCCCCAGAGGTTGAGCTTCTCGTACCCCAGCGCCGCGCGCACCTCGTCCAGGTCCGCCATGGCGATGGGCGTGGTGTACTGCCGCACGTCCGCGTCCCAGCGCTCCCGGCACGCGCGGATGCGCGGCGCCAGGTCGTCGTCTTCGCTGAAGTAGTCGGCCAGCCCGGCGTCCTTCGGGAGGAACTCGCAGTCCAGCGGGCTCGAGTCCCCCGTGCCGCGCATGTCCACCAGCACGATGTCGCGCTGGCGGCGGATGTGCTCCACCGCGCGCAGCACGGCGCCCAGTCGGGTGGCCGCCTGCCCGGGCCCTCCCGCCAGGAACACCAGGGGGTCGGGCTGGGGCTGCGCCGCCAGCGCGGGCACCACCGCCACGCGCAGGGACAGCTTGCGGCCCGTCTTCGTCTCCCGGTTTTCGAAGACCTCCAGCGTGCCGCACTGCGCCTGGGGCGCCAGCCCCTCCAACTGGCAGGGCTCGAGCTTCAAGGTGCGCGCCTGGGGGGACGAACCGCCCCGCGAGCAGGCCGACAGCGCCACGAGCCCGAGGACCCAGGCCAGGCGGCGGAGGATGGAGCGGATGTGGGTGTGGGCCCCGGCCAAGTGTGTCTCCCTGTAGGGTGCGGGCGCACCGACCTTTAACACCTGCCGCCTCCTAGTACACCCGCCCCCGCAAGTGATTGCCTCGACACCGCCCGAGCGTGAATCCCACGCGGGCGCGGCCGTCTGGTGATACGCCCATGCCCACGATGAAACGCTTCGCCCTCGTCCTGTTCGCCCTCTGCTTCACCACCCTCGCCGGCTGCGCTGGCCTGCAGAGCGCGCTGAAGAAGGCCTTCAAGAAGCCCACCCTCACCTTCAAGACGGCGCGGCTGTCCAGCGCGTCGCTCTCCGACGCCACCGTCGACCTGGTCTACGAGGTCAACAACCCCAACGGCTTCGGTCTGGAGCTGGCCTCGGTGGACTACTCGTTCTTCGTCGAGGGCAAGCAGGTGGTGGCCGGCAAGCCTCGCAAGGGCCTGAACCTCAAGGCCAATGGCCGAAGCGAGCTGGTCTTCCCCGCCAACGTGCGCTTCGCGGACATCGTCCCCGTGGTGGAGACCTTCCTCAACAAGGACCGCGCCGCCTACAAGGCCCAGGGCAGCGTCGGCGTGCAGACGCCCATCGGCGTGCTCTCCTTCCCCCTCCAGAAGGAGGGCGCGTTCGACGTCCCCAAGATTCCCCAGGTCGCCTTCCAGCCCCCGCGCATCACCAACATCGGGCTGACCAGCGCCACCGTCGAGTTCCCCCTGGCCATCACCAACCGCAACAGCTTCCCCCTGCCCGTCGCCGGAATCACCGGCGCGCTCAAGGTCGCCGGCGCGGATGTGGGTACGCTGTCCACCGGCAACCTGGGCATGCTCGACGGCAGCGGGACGAAGCAGGTGACGCTGCCGCTCACCATCAACTTCGCCCGGGCCGCCTCCGCCGCCGTGGCCCTGCGCTCGGGGGGCAACGCCAAGCTGAGCCTGGACGGCAAGCTCACCTCGGACTCGCAGTCCGTCCCGCTGAACCTGAGCCAGCTGGTCAACATCGTGAAATGACGCCCGTCCGGGCGCCGGGCGGGCAGGAGCGCACCTGAAGGTTGTCCCAGGGCGTCACAGCCGTTACGGTTGGGCGCCCTTCGTGGGACACACGCCATGCGCCGCATCCTCTTCAAGTCCAAGATCCACCGCGCGACGGTGACCCAGGCCGACCTCGACTACGAGGGTTCGGTCACCATCGACCTGAACCTGCTCCGCGCGGCGGACATCATCGCCAACGAGAAGGTGGCCATCTGGAACGTCACCCAGGGCACGCGCCTGGAGACGTACGCCCTCGAGGGCGAGCCCGGCAGCGGCGTCATCTGCATCAACGGCGCCGCCGCACACCTCAACAAGCCCGGCGACCTGGTCATCATCGCGACCTTCGCCGAGGTCGAGGACGCCGAGGCCCGCGACTGGAAGCCCAAGGTCGTCTTCGTCGACGCGGCCAACCGCATCGTCCCCGGACAGACGGAAGAGATTCCAGGGCCCGCTCGCCGGATTGCCTGAGGGCAGGCGTCCTCCCGCCGTCGGCTTTCGCCTCCGCGCGCCTTTTGCCATGCTCGCCCCACCTTTTAGAGGGGGGCCCATGGCCCCGGAGGCACCATCACGATGAGGCGGCTGTGGGCGGGAGTCAGCGTGTTCGCGCTGGGACTCTCCGGATGTTCCGGGGTGGGCTCGTTCCGGCCCAACCCCAACGACGAAGACCCTCTCTACGGGGCCATCCCCGTCATCAAGGCGCCGCCCCAGACGCGCTGCGCCGGCCACGGGAAGTCCTCGGTGCGCGGCCACTGCGACGAGGCGCTCTACCTGGCCACCGAGTACACGCGGCGCCTGTCGGTCGGTGACGAGGTCTGCCTGGAGGGCGGCTACGGCGAGGAGCCGGGCTATGCGTGCAAGGCGCGCGCGGCCGTCATCGATACGTCGCCCAACCAGGTGAAGCTGGAGGTGCGCGGGGCGAAGCCGGACTCGCGCTGGTTCAACGCGGAGATGCGCCACGCCTGGTACGAGGAAGGCGCGCTGGTGGACCTCTACCTCGCCGAGCGGGGTTATTAGAGGACCCGGGACAACCCGAGGCGGGAGACACACCTCATGGCCTTCTACGACAGCGTGGCCGAGCGGCTGGCCTTCATGAAGAAGCTGACCCCGGCGGAGCTCAAGAAGCTCGGCGCGGCGCGGCTGTCGGACATCGTCCTGCAGGAGACGAAGCGGGCCCGGGTGCGGGTGGCGGAGCTGGAGAAGCGCTACCCCCGCGCGGACACCCGGGAGCTGGCCCAACGTCTGGTGGACGACAAGAAGAACCTGGCCAGCATGGTGGGCGGCGTCAGCGGCGTCTTCGGCCTGGTGGCGCTGCCCGCGGACCTGCTGTTCATGTCCTATCTGCAGATCATCCTGCTCACGGACGTGGCCACGCTCTACAAGGTGAACCTCAAGAGCGAGCGCGCCCGGGGGGAGATGTTGGATTTGTTCGGCTACGCCAACGGCCTGGGCCCCGTGCAACGCTCCAGCCCCAAGGTGATGGGGAAGCTGGCCGCGATGGTGCTGGAGAAGGGCGGGATGCACACGCTGGGACGGGCCATGCCGCTGGTCGCCGCCCCCATCACCGCGTACTTCAACAACCAGCACATCCAGCGCGTGGGTGAGCAGGCCGTGCGCTTCTACGAGGGCTTCGACAAGGCCCACGCCAAGGCCAAGGCCCAGCGCCCCCAGCAGGCGGGGTGAGGGTTTCCCCGCGGATCCGGAAATATTCCAACGGGTCCGATATGCCTCCTTCGCCGCCACGTTCACGTCCCCAAGCAGGGGGCGAAAGCCCTCCATTCATGGCGGACGACCGACGGACTCCCAAGGGCCGGTTCGGGGAGACGGTGTCCGCGAGGCGGAGGCACGAAGATGACCGAGCTTTCGGCGGAAGTGCGTGTTCAGGTGGCGCGGTTACGCAACCTGGTCATCGATGTGGCGCGGTGTGGCGCGCTCGCCAGTCCCCTGGGTGCCTTGCCTCACCATGAGCTGGACCCCATGGAGGTCCAGGCCATCTGGTGGCTGAAGGCCGAGAGCCTGCTGCCCGTCAACGTGCTCGCCGACCGCCTGGGCGGCATCGCCCTGCCCCGCCTGAGCCGGCTGCTGGACCGGCTGGAGGATGCCAAGCTCGTGCAGCGCGAGCGCTCGGTGCGGCATGACCGCCGGCGCGTGCGCGTGCGGCTCACCGAGCAGGGACGGGCGCTGGCGGAGAACGCGGACTCGGTGGTGCAGGAGCGCATGGCGCGCCTGTTGATGCCGCTGGGGGGCGAGCAGCGCAGCGCGCTGATGGACTTGCTCGAGGGCTGGGTGGAGGCGCTGGGTTGCTGGAACCGCGCCGAGGAGCAGGCCGCCGAAGAGGCCGAGGCCAACCACCGGGCCCAGGCGCATCGACCTCGACTCGCCGCTGTCGAGGACGTAGGCGTCACCGCCAGCGCGGCCTGAGTTCCTGAGTTTCGTGGGCGCCGGCCATCCTGGGTCCGGCGCCTTCCTGTCGTCCCCGAGCGCGAGGCTCGGTGAAGTCCTGGCTCCCTGACGCCCGTCGACCTGAGTGTTTTCTCGGCGACGGTGTGACGGGTGAGCGCTCCCAGCGGACCCGCGCCTCGACTGGATGCCAGCCCTCCGCTCACCAACATGGGCATCACGGCATGCGCGATGCTCACGCATCCCGAGATGACGTCTCTTCGCGCGCACGACGTGTGCCCTCCGGACGGACCAGCCCCTGCACTCGTGCAGCGTCGCGGCCAGGGCGACCCACGCGGCCTCCCGATGTGACGCCCTCGCTCCGCGAGCGCTGGACGGTTGCCACTCCAGAGGGAGCAGCCTCCCACATCCACATGAACATCGCCGCCGGGGCACGTGCGCCCTGCATCCCGAGGTGCCGCCCCTCCGCGAGCGTCCGACGGTGACCTCACCGTCCGGAACAAGTCACCGCACATTCGCGCGAGCAGCGCGGGCACGTCGTGCGCGTGACGCGCGGCGCGGCGGGCCCCCGAGGCCGCGCAAGTCCACCGGCCGCGGGTGCGCACCGCCACCCATCACGGAGTTCGCGGCGCCTCCCAACACACCCCCGCAGCGGGTCCCGACTCGCCCACCCCTCGGACCAGGCCGGAGCCATGCCCAGTAAATGCAACTTGATTACTTTTAGATCTCAGTTGCATATTTGCGGGGTTCGCGGGGACTGACCGGCTGACGCCCTCGTCGGCCGCCGACACGGTCCTGGCGCGGGAGCAGAGCGATGAAGCGAATCATCTGGAGCGTGGGAGTGGCGGGGCTCGCGCTCGCGTGCGTCGCGTCCGCGCTGTTGCGACTCCCCGACCTCCCGACGCCGCCCGTGGCCCCCCAGGACTTCCAGGTCGAGCCCACGCGCAGGGAGGAGCCCGTCGCGGTTGCTCCCCAGCCCATGGCGCCCTCGCGCCCCCCGTCCTCCGCGCCCACCCAGCCTCCGCTCCCCGACGAGCCCGAGCCGCTGGAGTTCGAGTCGCCCGACCTCGAGCAGCTCCCCCCCGCGCCCTCCGTCCGCGCACGCCGTCCCCTCTCCGAGTCACGCAAGCTGCTCGTCCAGTCCCTGCGCAAGGCCCCCGCCGACCCCAAGGCGCGCCGTGACGCCGTGCTCGCGGCCTTGGAGTCCACGGGCGCGAGCCAGGAGCCCTGGACCGCCGGGGCCCGAGAAGCGCTGGACACGTGGCGACAGCGGATGGCGACGAGCATCCAGCCCGTCGAGGCCGAGCCACCGCGCTGCTTCGCCGCGGGCTGCGTCACGCGCGTCACCTTCCCGGACGCGGCCACGCACGACGCGGCCTTCCGCCTCACGCCCGAGCTGCGTCTGCCGGGCAACGCCGCGCACCTGCAACTCCCCGCCGAGCACCTCGCCTCGGGCCAGGTCCTGGCCACCTGGGTCGTGCTCCGTCCGGACACGCCCTGAACCACCGCCCTTCGCAGTCGACACACCCGCCGTACCCACAACAAGGAGAAGTCCCCAGATGAAGCCCCAGTCCCTGCTGCACAAGTCCCTGCTCGCCACCAGCGTCGCGCTCCTGCTCACCGGCTGCGGCACCACCGCCGAGGAGCCGGCCGTCCAGGCCGAGGCGCTGACCACCAGCGAGTCCGCGCTGCTCTTCGGCGCCCTGCCCTCCTGCGACGAGCCGGAGGAACTCGACGAGGTCATCGAGCACGCGTGCATCCACGCGGAGATGGGACCCTTCGAGCCCGTCACCGCCGCGGCTCTCGGCGCCCCCGTGCTGGTGGACGTCAGCGCGCCCCACACCACGTTCAACATCAGCCTGCCGCGGAGCACGAACTCCTGGGGCTGGGCCGGCCGCGTCTCGTTCCTCCCGGACGAGTCCGGTGAGTTCGCCTTCATGCTGTCGCGCCACCGCGGCCTGCGCATCTACGAGGCGGCCACCGGCACCGAGGTGGCGCGTGAGTGCCGCTACGAAGTCCCCGCCGAGGTCTGCGGCGCGCTGAAGACCACCATCCTCGCGGACCTCGAGGCCGACACCGAGTACTACCTGGAGTTCCGCTCCGTGCTGCGCCGCAACGCCTCCTTCTCGCTCATCGTCGAGGAGGCCGGTCACCACCACGAGGAGTAACCCCTCTCACCCGCGGGTGCCTGGAACCGTTCCGGGCACTTCCGCCCCAGGCAGCGTCGTTCAAGACCTTCTTCCCAGCCCGCCTCTCAATGACATCCACCTCTCGAGCCTTCGTGGAGCGCTCCCCCATGCGTTGGAAACTCCGTGCCCTCCTGGCCACGCTCGCCCTGGCGACCTCCGCCTGCGGTGGCGACGCCCCTCCGCCCGAACCCAAACCCGAGCCCTCGGCGGACCCGTGCGAGCCCCATGGCCACATCCACCGCGAGCCCGAGGGTGACTGGTGTCACTGCAACAAGGGCTACCTGGCCGCGCAGGACGGCCTCTCCTGCGTCGTGGACCCCGACTACGTCCCCAGCGAGGGCTTCGACTTCGGCGACGACGGAGAACACGCCTGCTGGCACGTCGAAAGCGGTCCCTTCGTCACCGTCACCGCCTCCACCACCCGCGACCCTCGCGTCGACGACTTCCACACCTACTACACCGTGAAGCTGCGCGAGGTGGATGGCCAGTACACCGGCACGTTCAGCTACAAGGCCTTCGCCTCCGGCAACTTTGTCGTCTACCTGAGCACCCCGGACGTCCCCGTCACCCTCGTGGAGACCGCCGTCCAGAAGACCGTGACCCCCGCGGGCACCAGGCCCACCGGCGACTTCTGCTCGGGCTTGAAACACATGGTCGGCTACGAGCTGACCGACCGCGTCCAATACACGCTCACGCTAGGCCCCACCTCGCTCACCGAGCTCGGCATGGTCATCGAACACCTCCAGTAACGAGACACGCGATGACTCCTGGAAATCGTACGCGCCGTTATTGCAACTGAGTTACCATTAAGACATGAATACCGGAGCCGTGGCGTGTCTCGGGACGCCGCTCCGGTGCCCGCGCGTCGCGCCCGGCCTTGAAAGGAAATCCCACATGAAGATGCTGAAGCAGACCCTCTGCGGTGCGTTGCTCGGGCTGTCGCTCGCGGCCTGCGGACCGACGGAGGACGTGGAGCAGGAGTCGACCGGCCAGGCCGAGCAGCCGCTGGAGGCCGGGTGCGTGTCGGTGGACGACACCCTCATGACGACGCACGCGTGCACCCACGCGAGCAACAGCGGCGACAACGTGAACGTGACGGCCAGCGCCACGCGCGTGGACACGGCGCCGGACATCAGCACGCAGCACAAGCACTACACGCTCACCCTGCCGGCGGGCGCCGAGGGCTCGGTGACGTTCACCCCGACCAACGTGTCCGGGAGCGGCACCGTGGAGTCCGTCGCGTTCTACGTGAACAAGAACGTGGCCCTCACCGTGGTGAACGCCACCACCAGCGCGACGGTGTCGCCGCTCATCAACGAGTCCGTCGCGGAGACGGGCTGCTCGCTCATCAAGGCGCAGGTCTACGACCTCACGCCGGGCACCGAGTACATCGTCGTCTCGGCCACCGCGTCGGGCAACCAGGTGGGCATCGTCCCCGAGTACCTCTACAACAACCGCGACCGCTACTACCGGGACCAGGACGGTGACGGCTACGGCGTGAACACGCCCGTCTACCGCTTCGCCTGTGAGGTCAACAGCGGCTACTCGAAGACGCGCTTCGACTGCGACGACACCAACCCCGCCATCTTCAACTGCTGACAGTCGCTGATTCGTCACAAGGAGTCCGCGTGACTCCCGGCGGGGCACCCCAGACATCCGGGGTGCTCCGCCCTCGTCCTTTGACTCACCCTCGCGAGGTCACACCCGATGCGCTTCTCCAACGCGGCCACGTTGCTGGCCACCTGCACCCTGCTGGCCCTGACGGGCTGCGACAATGACGACCCCACGCCCACGCCTCCGGATGCAGGCTCGACGACGGACGCGGGCCCCGACGCGGGCGACACCGCGCCGCCCACGGTGACGGGCACCACGCCCGCGGCCGACGCGGTGGACGTGGCGCCCGGCAGCGCCATCACGGTGCGCTTCAGCGAGCCCGTCCAGCGGGACTCGGGCACGGTGCGCGCCGCGGATGGCGACGTCACCCTCTCGCTGGAGACGGGGCACTGGGAGGACGAGGGGCGCACGCTCATCGCGCACCCCACGCAACCCCTTCGCGCTGGCGCGAAGGTGGACGTCACGGTGGAGCGCTTCGAGGACCTCGCCGGCAACCGACAGGCGACGGCGTACAGCTTCTCGTTCCAGGTGGGCGCGGACGTCGCGCGGCCCCACGTCGTGACCTCGAATCCGGCGGAGGGCGCCACGGGTGTGCTGCCGGTGCAGACGTACAAGGTCGGCACGAGCACGACGCTGCGGCGGCTCGTCACCGTCACGTTCAACGAGAAGATGGACGTCACGGAGGGCCGGGTGACGCTGCGGGATGAGAGCACGCCCGCCAACGCCCCGCGCTCGCTCACGGGCACCTGGTCCGAGGACGCGCTGACGCTCACCGTCTCGATTCCCCGGCCGGAGTCGGACCTGCCGCCGCTCGAAGAGGAGAGCCGTTACTCGGTGGACCTCACGCTCCTGCGCAACGAGGCGGGCCATGCGCTGGACACCACGCACGCGAACCTGGGAGACGGGCGGCTCGACTTCACCACGGGCAAGCGCGACGGCGTCACCGAGCACGCCTGTGGCCACGCCCTGCTGGAGGCCCCTGTCGCCGTCACGGCGGGCGCATCCCCCACGGCCATGTATCCCGCGACGGACGCGCCCCACGAGTTCTACGAGCTGACGCTCCCCGCGAACGGCGGCGCGTTCCTCGGCTACTCGGAGGTCGTCTCGGACGAGCGCGACCGGCCGGTCGTCCTGTACCTGAACCAGGACGTGCCCATCGTGGTGCACGACGTGACGGAGGCCGAGACGGTGGTCCCCTCCACCGTGACGCCCGCGCCGCAGGTTTGCCTGCCCGCCATCACCCACACGCTGAAGTTCACCGCGCCCGCCGGTGACCGCTTCCTGCGCCTCACCTACGGCCCGACGCCGCTGGAGAAGTTCACCTTCGTCTTCGAGCGGTACTGAAGCGCGCGTCGAAGGACCGAGCGCACCGTGTGGGCCCTGGGTGCGGGCTTCACTCGGTGCGCTTGCGCCGTCTGGACATGATGCGGCTCAGGGCCACCTCGGTGATGCCCAGGTAGGCCGCCACGTCGCGCTGCGGGACGCGGCCGCGCAGGTGCGGGTGCTCCGCCCAGAAGGTGTCCAGCCGCTCCTCCGCGGACAGCTCCAGGAACTCCTGCTCGCGGCGCTCCTTCAACAGGAAGTGCCGCTCGGCGACGCGGCGCGCCACGCGCACCCAGCACGTGTGGCCCTCCTCCAGCGCCTGGAAGTCCCGCGTGCGGAAGACCAGCACCCGTGCGGGCTCCAGCGCCTCGATGGACGTCATCGATGGCTGTCGCTGCAACATCTCCGCGTAGGCGCCCAGGAGTTCACCCTCGGCGCGGAACGCCTTCACCGACTCGCCGCCCCGCGCGGAGACGCGCACCAGGCGGAACACGCCCTGGAGCACCACGGCGAAGCGGTCCGCCGGGTCTCCGGGACGCAGGAAGTGGGCCTTGCGCTCCACCGCCTGCTCCCTCGCGAACGACTCGGCGCGCTCCCACTCACTCGGGGGAATGGGGCCGAGCGGGGCGAGTTGCTCGTAGAGCGTCGGGAATCTCACGGGTAGGTGGGACGAGGTTAACCCAGGTTAAGGCGCCCAGCGAGCCGGGCGCCGTACACCCGAGGGCATGTCCATCAACGTCTACGCCATCGCCACGCCCTTCGTCATCGCGCTGGCGCTGGGCGAGTTCATCTACTGCGTGGCGAAGCGCAACGGCTATTACAGCTTCCAGGACTCCATCGCGAGCGTGGGCACCGCGGTCCTCAACCAGTGCGTCAACGTGGCCGTGGCGCTGATGGTGCTGCCCCTGTTCACGCTGCTGGGCGAGCTGTCCCTGTGGCGCATCGACAGCACCTCGCCGTGGGCGCTCGTCGGGCTCTTCCTGGGCGTCGACTTCCTCTTCTACTGGTTCCACCGCTTCGGGCACCGCACCAACATCGGCTGGGCCGCGCACTCGCCCCACCACTCCACCGAGGAGCTCAACTACGCGGTGGCCCTGCGCGCCAGCGTCACCCAGCGGCTGTTCTCGTTCCTGTTCTACTGGCCGCTCGTCGTCATCGGCTTCTCGCCGGAGGCCGTGCTCGCCATGGTGGCCTTCCACCTGGTGCTCCAGTTCATCCCCCACACCCGCGTCATCCCCAAGCTACCCCGGTGGATTGAGTCCTGGCTCAACACGCCGTCGCACCACCGCGTGCACCACGCGCGCAATGACGTCTACATCGACAAGAACTACGCGGGCTTCCTCATCATCTGGGACAAGATGTTCGGCACGTACCGGGAGGAGACGGAGGAGTGCTCCTACGGCGTCACCACGCCGCCCAACACGTGGGACCCCACCGTCATCAACTTCCAGTTCTGGGCGAAGCTGTGCAGCGACGCGGTGAAGACGCGCAACTGGTGGGACAAGCTGCGGCTGTGGGTGATGCCCACCGGCTGGCGCCCCGCGGACCTGCCGGCCCGGGTGGAGACCAAGTGGAACCAGACCGGCGTCGAGGTGAAGTTCCAGTCCACCGAGCTGCCCAACATCCGCGGCTACCTCGTCTTCCAGATGATTGCGTCGATGCCCTTCATGCTGCTGGTCAGCCACCACGCCTCGCCGCTGTCGGGCTGGCAGAAGCTGGTGCTCAGCGTCTTCTTCTGGGGCATGGCCACCGCGTGGGGCGGGATGATGGAGTCCAAGCGCTGGGGGCTGCCGCTGGAGATGGCGCGGGTGTTCGCCATGGGGGGCGCCGTGACGCTGTGGCTCGTCCAGGCGAACGCGCCCATGTCCTGGCGGGCGCTCACCGTGGGCTGGCTCGCGGTGACGCTGGTGTGGCTGAGCATCTCGCGAGTGAGCGGCCGGAGCGCGTCGCCCGTGCCCGGTGGCGCGAGCACCTCATGACGTGAAGCCCGGCTCCCACGCTCCCGAGAAGGCGGTGAAGCGCCGCACGTTGACGGACAACGCGCGGTGCACCTGGGTCTCGGCCGTCACGTCCACCGGGAGCCCCTCGGTGGACGGAGGGAGCCGGTCGAAGTGCGCGCCCTGGAACCACTGATGGGGGCGGACCTCCACGACGAAGAGGCCGTCGTCGTCCAGGTCCGCCTCGATGGGCACGAAGTCCACGCGCTGGAGCTCCACGGGCGGAGGGAAGTCGAGCGCGACGCGGAAGGGGACGCGCTGCTCGCCCCGGAAGGCCGTGCCCTCCATCAGCACGGAGTGCCCCTGCAGCGCCGCGCCCTCGTCGCCGAGTGCCCGAGAGGGCGGCTGGAGCAGCAGGGAGAACGAGCGCGCACGGCCCGCGATGCCGGGAGAGCGCCCGAGCACCCGCGCGTCACCCTGGGCGAGCAGGTCGAACACCACCTCGCGGTCCCACTCACCGAGCACCGTGCCTCCGGAGAAGAAGTCTCCGTCGTGCGCGTGGGCCGTGGGAAGGAGCACGTCCATCAACGAGCGGAGGACACCGCGCGCCTGTTGCTGGAGGGGGGACGCGTTCTCGAAGAGGTAGATGGGTCCCAGCACCATCCGCGCCGAGGTGAGCCGCACGCCCCAGCCCGTGTCCGTGGTGAACTCACCGAGCTGCGTGGCCTCGGGCGCGAGCGCGGTGCGCAGGCCCATGTGGAACACGATGCCGCGACCACCGGTGCCGGAGAGTCCACAGGCTGAGCCACCCGCCGCGAGGGCCGCGCCCAGGCCCAGCGTGAAGGCACGGCGGGACATGCCGCGAGGAAACACGGGCGAGCTCATGGAGAGTCCTCCTCGAAGTCCAGGTACAGCGTGAGGGTGCCGCGGAAGGTGCGCGGAGGCCCGGCGGTGAAGTGCCGCGTGGCGAGCAGCGAGGCGGGCGCATCCGCGCCACGGAAGTTGGAGACGTAGTTGAGCTCCGTCTCGCGCCAGCGCGTATCGAGCGCGTTCTCCACGGACACGCCGAACTCCACCCAGCTCCAGCGCGCGCGCGTGGCCACGTCGAAGAGGAAGACGGGCGCGCTGTAGCGGTCGAGCGGGAGCGGCCGAGGCCCCACCGCGCTGTGCCCCAACGCCACGTTCCAGCCCACGCGCTCACCCGCGAGCGTGACGTCGCCGCGCACCGACGCATCCAGTCGACCCAGCAGCGCCGGGATGTAGGGCATCACCGCGCCATCCCACAGCTTCCACGCGGACGCGCCGGGCGTGGGCAGCGTGGCGCGCGCCCAGGCGATGGAGGCCTGCACGTCCATCCACTCGCTCCACACGAAGCGGCCCGTGGCGAAGGCGCCCAGGCGCTGCGACGCGCCGATGGGTTGATTGCGGCCCAGGCGCTCGTCGAAGACGAAGTCCTGCGACACACGGGTGGCGAAGACAGCACCGCGTGCCTCCAGGGTGTACGGATGCCCCTCGCCCTCCAGCCGCCAGCCGAGCCCCGTCTCTCCCGAGGCCACCCGCGCATACGGCGCCAGCTCCGCGTCGGACAGCGCGGCCGCGTCACTGGAGCGCGCGCCGAGCCCCGCGCTCGTCATCCACGTGAGCCGGGGCGACAGCTTCACCTCCGCGCTGGCCCGGGGACTGGCGAAGAAGCCATAGGCATCCACGGACTCATCCGTGAGCCGGGGCCCGTCCCGGTCCACCGCGGGACGGTTCAGGTCCTCCACGCCGAACAGGAACGTGTCCAGCCGCAGGCCCGCGCGCAGCGTGAGCCAGGGACGGGGCGAGACACGCAGGGACGCGTAGCCACCCAGGTTCGTGGTGCGCACCTGGTTGTCGTAGAGCGTGGCGTAGGGCGCGCCGCCGCTGTCCCGCAGTCGCCGTGAGCGCGTGCGCACGTCGTCGTAGCGGGCCACGTAGCCCAGCTCCAGCGGACGCGCTTCCCCCAGCAACGTGAGCCCCGGGATGTACCGACCGCGCAGGCCCAGCGTGTTGCCGCGATAGAAGCCCTCCGCCGTGTCGCCTCGCTGGGACTGACCAACGGGCGGGGTGTCCTGCATGAAACCGGTGAAGTTGTCGCGGATGCGCGTCTGGCGCAGCACCACGTACCCCTGCTGCACCAGTCGGCCGCCGCGCTTCAGCCGAGACTGGAGCTCGGCGGAGACGATGTGGCGCTGGCTCGCGCCGCCCTGGTTCTCGTCGTAGAAGCAGAAGAACTGTGAGTCCGCGTCCGGCGCGCAGGGCAGCCGCGAGTCCACCACGTCCGTCTCGCGCACCACACCCGCGGAGGCGAAGCGCGCGCCATAGCTCGTGCCGAGCAACCGCAGCCGGGTGTCGTCACCGAGGAGCAGCTCCACCTGCGCCATGGCGCTCGCGTTGGCGAACGAGCGATTCGGCCCGAAGCCGTCGCCCTGACGCAGGAGCAGTCCCACGAAGGTGGCCTCGCTGGACTCGGGCGGGCCCCACACCAGCGCGAGCCGACGCGAGGCGAAGCTGCCATAGCTGACCGACGTGGTGAGCCCCCGGCGCTTCAGCCCGAGCTGGTACTCGACCGTGCCCGCCACGCCGAAGTCTCCCTGGGACGCGTCATAGGGACCTTCCGTCACTCGAAGCGCGTCCACCAGCTCCGGGATGATGAAGTACGTGTCCGCGTAGCCGTGGCCGTGCGCGTGGGAGACCTCGTTCAGGGGCACGCCGTTGAGGCGCATCTCCACGTCCTTGCCCTCGCCCGCGTCGAAGCCCCGGATGAACACCGTCTCCGCGTGTCCTTCGCCTCCGTGGTTCGCGAGCATCACGCCGGGCGCGAGCAACATCAGGTCGGAGGCGGAGTTGCGCGGCACGTCCGCGAGCTGCCCCACCTCGATGTGGAAGTCGCCCACCGCGACGGGCGGAGGCGCCGCGGCGACATCGCGGACGGTGGTGGAGAGGACCCGCTCGGAGGACTTCGTCTCCCTTGTGACGCCCTGCTCCCGTAACGAATCCGAACTCTCTGCGTCGTCCGAGGTTGAAGCGCCCGGAGCAGCGCCTGTTTGCGCCGATGACGCGATGCTCGTCGCCTCACCTGGCGATGCGCTACCAGCCGCCGCGCCTTGGGCCGAAGCTCCCCGCAACGAGCGGGACTCCGCCGCGGAACCGAGCTCATCGCTCGGCGATTCAGCCCCGGCCGCCGCGCTTCGAGCCGACGCCTCCCGCGAAGAGCGGGACGCCATCGAGGAGCCGAGTTCATCGCTCGGCGATTCACCGCCAGCCGCCGAACCATCCGACGTGGACCGGGCGCCCGTCGATTCGCTCCCTCGCGCCGGCACCGCCGTGGCGGCCATCGCCTCACCATGATGGTGCGCCCCCACGCCACCCGCCGCCTCCGGGACGAAGTGCACCGGCACATCCACCCGCACCTCGAGCGGCGCCTCACCCCGTCGCGCCGGCTGGAAGCGCCACCGCACCGCCGCCTCCATCGCCGCCCGGTCGAACACCCGCCCCGCCGAGGCCTGCACCTCCGCGCGCGACACCTCCCCCGCCTCGTCGATGGTCAGCCGCAACACCACCGTCGCCGGCCGCTCCAGCACCGGCGCATCCACGGGCATCGACGGCGGCGCCGCCTCCACCGGAACCGGCGGTGTGATGGGCACCTCCTCCAGCGCCCCCATCGCACACATCACCAGCATCGCAATCCACACGGCGAGGCCCTCACTCCTGGAACCGGCGGCACCCGCCACCGCGAACGTCGACCGCTCGCAGATACAACGAGCCCGCTTGAATCGCAACTTGGTTGCATATACATCCCGGGAACATGAAAACGAACCCGAGAGGTCTCCTGCTCTGCGTGCTCGCCCCCCTGCTGTTCGCGGGCTGCGACAACGTGGCCACCGGAGACGTGCACGTGACGATGAGCGGTGGGGACGGCACCCAGCGCGGCCTGCCGGACACCCTCTTCCAGGATGGCTGGTCCGTGCAGTTCACCAAGTACCTGGTGTCCCTGGGCGAGGTGCGCCTGACGTCCGCGTCCGGCGAGGTGCGCGAAAGCCCGCGCCACGTGCTGGTGGACGTGCAGAAGGGAGACATCCCGCTCACGGAGCTTTCGGGCCTGCCCGCGGGCCGCTGGGACGTGGGCTTCCGGGTCAGCCCTCCCCACGACGGCACCGAGCTGGCCGACGGACAGGTCTCCGCCGACGACCTGCACAGGATGCGCGAGCGCGGCTTCAGCTACTGGGTGGAGGGGCGCGCGGTGAAGTCCGGTGTGGGTGTGTTCGAATTCCGGATGGGCTTCCCCGTCGACGCGCGCATGGTGGACTGCATCAACGGGGTGGACGGCACCCAGGGCATCATCGTCCCCGAGGGCTCACGCGCGGACGTGGAGGTCACCATCCACGCCGAACACATGTTCTACGACAGGCTCGGGACCCACCGGGGCGTGCAGCTGCGCTTCGACGCCATCGCCGCGACGGCGACCGAGGGCAACCTCATCACTCCGGAGGGACTCGCCTCCCAGCTGCTCACCGACCTGCGAGGTCGGGACGGAGGCGAGCTGCGCGACGCGGCGGGTCAACCCGTGGTGTATCTGCCCGGCGCCCACGATGTGCGCACGCTGCAGCAATTCGTCACCCAGAGCATCGTCGACCAGGCCCACCTCAACGGCGGAGGGGTTTGCACGGTCGCCAAATGACGGAGCGACCCGCGGACGAGCCCGCCCCCCTGGACTTGGCCCACCGGGCGCCGCTAGGAAAGTGACATGGACTCTCCCGCGCACCTGCAAGCCCGCATGGCTCTCTGCCGTCCCGAACACCTGGTGCTCGACCTGTTCGTCCACTGTCTCAGGGAGAGCATCGCCAGGAGGATGGGCCAGTCGCTCGCCATCGCCGCCCAAGCGCCCATCCCCGCCGTCCCCGCGCGCGGCGCGCCCACCCACCGGCCCGCCAGCGACTACCTGGCGCTGCTGCACGAGGGCGCCCTGTCCGTGGGAGAGAAGCTGGGTGAGGACTACGCGGCCGCGGTGGAGCAGCTGTCCTTCACCGCCGCCTCCCACGTCTTCTCCGCCCCCGTGGGCGAGATGGTCATGGCCATCACCGGCGAGGACCCGCACCGCGGCCTGTCCGTGGGCTCGGGCCTGGCGGGCGCCACCAGCACCTTCGGCGAGCGCGAGTACGAGCGCGTCTCCGACACCACCGCGCGCCTGAGCTTCAAGGACGAGTTCTTCGGCCCCGCGTGGTGCAGCGGCCTGGTGCGCAGCGGCCTCTTGCAGACCAACCCCGAGCGCCGCTTCCGCGTCGAGCTGGAGTCGGGCGAGCCGCCCTACAAGGACTTCTCCCTGCTCATCCACTGGTGAGCCGCCCCACCTCACGCGAGCGGACGGACCTCCATCCGCTCGCGCGAAGCCAGGCCGCTCAGGCCTTGGGCGCTTCCTTGCCCCGGCGCTCCTCGATTTCCTTCTTCACCTGCGCCATGTCCAAGCCCCTCACCTGACGGACCAGGTCCTCCAGCGCGGCGGCCGGCAGCGCGCCCGCCTGCTCGAACAGGAGGATGCCGTCACGGAACACCATGAGGGTGGGAATGGAGCGGATTTCAAAGGCCCCGGAGAGCTCCGGCTGCGCCTCCGTGTCTATCTTCCCGAAGACGATGTCCGGGTGCTTGCCGGACGACGTCTCGAAGGTGGGCGCGAAGAGACGGCACGGGCCGCACCACGACGCCCACCAGTCCAGGATGACGATACCGTCCTTGCCGACGGTTTCCTTGAAGTTGTCCTTGGTGATTTCCACCGTCGCCATGACGGCCCTCGTTTCTCCCCGCCGTCAGCGGGGCATGACTTCAGCGGACGTCCAGCAGCTCCACCTCGAACACCAGGGTGGCGTTGGGCGGGATGACGCCGCCCGCGCCGCGCGAGCCGTAGCCCAGCTCCGGGGGAATGGTGAGCTTGCGCACGCCGCCCACCTTCATGCCCGCGACGCCCTGGTCCCAACCCTGGATGACCTGACCCGCGCCGAGACGGAACGTGAAGCCCTGGCCCCGGTCCCGGCTGCTGTCGAACTTCTTGCCGTCCGTCAGCGTCCCCACGTAGTGCACGGTGACCGACTTGCCGGCGGTGGCCTCCGTCCCGGTGCCCACCTTCGAATCCTCGACCTTCAGGCTCATTCCCTCTCCTGTTGCAGTGGAAGGTTTCACCTTAACCCGCGGGTGCCCCGCGCGCCGCACCTGAAAACACAGCGGCGCGGGCCCGTTGGCTACCGGGCACCGCGCCACTGACCACGCCCTGTGTGAAGGCGTCAGGACCGCCCCTCAGAAGGTACCACCCACGCTGACGGTGCCCTGGTAGCTGCCGCCCCCGTCGAAGTCACCGCCACCGGAGTCGATGCCCGGAGCGAAGTCCTTGTCGAAGAGGAAGTTGTAGTTGGCGCGCGCGTCCACGGTGAAGTTGCCCACGTGGCCTCGCAGCCCCACGCCGGCCGGCACGTTGCCCACGGTGTCATCCTTGTAGCCCAGCGACTGGCCGCCTCGGAAGTTGTAGTCGCTGATGCCGATGCCACCCAGCACGTACGGCTGCCACGGGGTGGGCGTCAGCCCGAGCGTCGCCACCGCCTGACCGCCGTTGCGCACCAGGTCCGGACCGTCCGTGTCCACCTCGCCGCGCTTGGAGTCGATGTTGTTGAGCGCGCCGGTGTAGCCCAGCTCGATGCCGAACACCTTCGAGGGCCGGATGGCGGCCGTCACACCCGCCGTGGGGCCCGGGTTGAGCTGCGGAGCCAGCGCGCCGGTGTAGCCCTCCACACCGCCGTTGAGCAGCAGGCTCAGCCCTTTCATGTCGTGCTTGTCCTTCTTCTTCACCTCGAGCGGCTCGATGGGCTCGGCCGATTCCGCCGAGGGCCGATAGTCCGCCGGCGGAGGCGCCGCGACGCCGCTCCCACCGAAGGCGTCCTGCTCGGGCGCCGGATAGGACTCCGACTGCGGCTCCACCGGAGCCCCCGCCTCGGGACGAGGCTGCGGCGCGGATGGAGCGGGGGCCGGAGCTGGCACGCTCTGGATGCCCTGCTGCTGGCTGTCGAAGCCGCTGCCACCCGTGCCCTGCTGCTGCGAGTCCACGGGCTCACAGCGCAGCGGCATGTTCAGGCGCAGCTCGCCCTGTGCGGGCGGCAGGGCCTGGCTGCTCCCACTGGAGGAGTCATCCTGCCCGCTCGTTCCACTGCCACCGATGCCCGAGTCGTCGTCCACGCCCATGGAGTCGGGTACCGGCTCGGTCTCGATGATGATGTCTTCCTCCTGCAGCACGTCCGAGCTGCCCGAAGAGGTGTCCTGCGACTGGGCCAACAACACGCCTTGCCCCTGGCGCTCCGTGCTCGCCTGGGGCGGCGGGCAATCGCCATCCGAAGCCAAGGCCGAGGTGCCGTACATGAGCGCCCCGATGGCGCCAGCCAGAATCTTCGCTTTCATCCAACCCTCCGTCGTCGAGTGGCTGACATGAAGGTTGTTTCCGGGGCGACATCCGGCAAGGAGCACAAGGGTGGAGATCACCCCAGCGCGCCCCCACGCCCAGCAAGCGGGCGGACGTGGGGCACGGGCAACACGGTGGCGCGTTCAGTGGCTCACTTCGCGCGCAGCCACTCGGAGCCGGTGACGACGGGCAGCTGCAGCGCGCGCTCGCGGTCCAGGTCCAGGTTGCCGATGTGCAGCGACAGCGGGGACTGGACCCACTTGTAGATGGACTGGTTGAACAGCCGCACGAACTTGTCCACGTGGCCCGCAAGCCGCGTCGCGTCCACCTCCGGGAACATGGCCGTGAGCGCCTGGAGCATCTCCGCGGGCGTGAGCTTCTCCGCGGCGAACAGGTAGAAGCACGCGTCCAGGATGGGGAAGGGCATCAGCTCCTCCTCGCCCACCTGGTTGTGCGCCAGCTCTGGCCCCGCGGGCTTGGCGAGCACCTTGCGGATGCCCTCGTGGCCGGTGGTCTCCTGGAGGTAGTCCAGCAGGTACATCACCACCGTCTTGGGCACGTTGGAGATGACGGCGAGCGCGCCCATCAGGTCTCCGCCGATGGTGGTGTAGCCCACGGACTTCTCGCTCATGTTGCCCGTCTGCAGGAACAGGCCGCCGCAGGAGTTGCTCCAGTTCCACATGCGCTGGGCGCGCAGGCGGGCCTGGATGTTCTGCTCGGTGATGGCGGTGACGGGGGCGCCGCCCAGCATCGTCTCCGCCACGGCGCGCTCGCGCTCGAAGGCCTCGTCGATGGAGACGACCTGGAAGGCCACGCCCAGCTCGCGCGCAATCGTCTCTGCCGCCTCGCGCGTGGAGTCGCTGGAGAAGCGGCTGGGCATGTAGAACGCCTGGATGAGCGAGCCGGGGTTGTCCGGCCGCGCGCGCTTCGCGTAGCGGTGGGCGATGAGCAGCGTGAGCAGCGAATCGCGTCCGCCCGACAGCGCGATGCCCAGCACCTTGAAGGCGCGCGTCTTCTCGAAGTAGTCGCCCACGCCCAGCGCGAGCGCGTCCAGGATGTCCTCGCACAAGGCCTCGCGCGCGGGGCAGCGCTTGTCGGGGGCGGGCAGGAAGAAGCTCCTGTGCGGCGGCACCGGATACGTGAGCGCCTCGCGCCGCGTGGCCACCGTCTTGGTGCAGTCGAGCACCGGCACGCTCTTGCCACCGGAGGACAGCCACGACTCGCGGTCCACGCGCCAGGTGGTGGCCTCGCCCCTCAGGCGCAGGGTGCGGTCCAGGTCGACGACGGCCGCCGCGTAGCCCTCCTGGAAGCGCGGCGTCTCCATGACGTGGCGACCGTTCTGGTTGAGGAAGCCGCCGCCGTCGAAGATGAGCCCGTCGTTGCTGCCCACCGCGTTGCAGTAGGCGATGGTGCACTGGTGGTCCGCGGCGCGCGTGGCGATGAGCTCGCGGCGCGTCTCCACGAAGCCCAGCCGGAACGGGGACGCGGACAGGTTGATGACCAGCTCCGCGCCCGAGTACGTGCGCCGGCGCATGGGGCCATCCGCGCTCCAGATGTCCTCGCAGACCTCCGGCGCGATGAGGCCGAAGTCGAACTGGAACAGGTAGTCGCCCAGGGGCACGCCCCGGTACACCTCCGCCATGCCCGGCTGGCCGCGGCCGAACGTGCGCGCCTCATAGAAGACGCTGTACGTGGGCAGCTTCTCCTTGGGCACCAGGCCCAGCACCCGCCCTCCGGCCACCACCGCGGCGCAGTTGAGCCGCTGGCCCTGCAGCGCCACGCCCACGCCCACCAGGAACACCGTGGGCAGCGACGCCGTCTGGTTCGCGAAGCGCTCCAGCTCCGGCCACTGCCGGTCGATGAAGCCCTGCCACTGCACCATGTCCTCGGCCGGGTAGCCGGCGATGAGCTGCTCCTGGAAGACGCCCACGGTGACGCCGTCCTCGGCCATCCGCTTCGCCAGTGCCAGGGCCCTGTCCGTGTTGCGGACGAAGGCTCCGACGACGGTGTTGACGCTGGCGATGCCGACTTTCACGAGCCGCATGGTTCCCCACTCCCCTTTCGTTCCCGACGAGGGGCCCAGCAATGCCTGGAGCGACGCGCAAGGCAAGCCCCGCGACGGGGGGCCCGGGGTGCTTCAGTTCAGTGGGCCGGAGGGCCGCACGGGCTGGAGCCGGGCGATGAGCTCACCCACGTCCGCGAGCACCGCCTCCAGCCGGCGCTTCACGTCCAGCTCGACGAGCAGCTGCTGGCGCCGCTCGGCCTCCGGGATGATGGCCGAGGCCACCACGTCCGCGAGCATCCCTCCGCCCGCGCGCGCCGCCACCGGCAGCAGGCTCTCCGCGAAGGTGGGCGGCACGCGCCCGGCCAGCTCGAAGACGGCCTGTCGCAGCCGCTCCTCCTCGGGCCCCTGGTAGGGGTGGTCCGCGAGCACCTGCGCGCGCACCTCGCGGTAGGACTTGTCCCCCGACAGCTCGGAGATCATCCGGATGCGGCTGACGCCCTGCAGGAGGATGTTGTAGCGGCCCTCCTCCACCTGCTCGTCCCAGGCGATGACGCCCGCGCACATGATGGGCTGCATGGGGGGACGCCCCTCGTAGTTGCCCTCCCAGCCCGTCTCCAGCTGGGCCAGCGCCACCACGCGGTCCCCCGCGAGCGCGTCACGCACCATGTCCCGGTAGCGCGGCTCGAAGATGTGCAGGGGGATGAGGGTGTGGGGGAAGAGCACCGCCGACGGCAGCGGAAACACCTTCAGCGCGCGGGCGGCGGCGGTCTCGACGCGTTCTTGGGCGGTCATGTCGGGCATCCTTACCCGTGTTGATAAGCCTCCCGGACGCCCGTCGCACCGCAAACCCGCGCGGCATGGGGGAGGTGGGACAAGGAGCGGCGCAACCGGCCGGATTCGCAGGGACTTTCCGGCCCGAAAGGGCGGTGTTCCCCCGGGTCAGCGCGCGCGAGGCCGGCTGGCCGGAGGGCTCCAGGCCCGCATCGCCACCTCCACCAGCCCGAGCAATTCCGCCTCGCTCGCGCCGTCCTGGGCCTGCACGGACATGCCCTGGATGATGGCGCCGTGGTAGCGGGCCATGGCCTCCGCGTCCGTGCCCGCGGGCAGCTCCCCCTTGGCGATGGCGCGCTGGATGTGCTCGCGGAACACGCCCACCGCGCGGGTGCGCAGGCTCGCGACGAAGTCCGCCACCGGCTGGTGCTCCTCCGCGCAGCGCAGGAGCGCCGTGGAAATCATGCAGCCGGGAGGCTGCTTGCGGCGCGTGAAGTGATGGGCCGTCTCGCGCAGCAGTCGCTCGACGGCGGCCCTCACGGTGGGCTCCTCGGTGAACACATTCCAGGTGTAGGCGCCCGGGCCCTGCTGGTAGCGCTCCAGCACCCGCCGGTACAGGCCCTCCTTGGAGCCGAACGCGGCGTAGAGGCTGGGCGCGGTGAGCCCCATGGCCTGGGTGAGCTGCGCCACGGACGCGCCCTCGTAGCCCAGCCGCCAGAACACCTCCAGCGCCCGGTCCACGGCCTTCGTCTCGTCGAACTCCCGGGGCCGACCTCGGGGTCGGGGGGACAGGTCCTTTTTCATAACGCTCACTATTGAAATCGTGGGAGGCGAGTCCTATTTAAATAACACCCGCTACATAAAAAGGAGTCCCGACCCATGAATCCTGCCATCGCCAGCCTGCTGGTGGCTGCCAGCCTTGGTGTGTCCTCCGCTGCTCCCAAGTCCACCGCGGCCCCGACGGCCACCGGCCCGGCCGCGGTGGCCCGCAACCTGGATGCGGTCATCGACCAGGCCCTGGCCGAGCAGCGCATCGTCGGCACGGTGGTCACCGTGCTCCGCGATGGAAAGGTCGTCTACCGCCGCGCCGCGGGCTTCGCCGACCGGGAGGCGAAGCACCCCATGCGCGAGGACAGCGTGTTCCGGCTGGCGTCCATGACGAAGCCGCTCGTCTCGGTGGCGGCGCTGGCGCTGGTGGAGCAGGGGAAGCTGTCGCTGGAGGACCCCGTCACGAAGTGGCTGCCTGACTTCCGGCCGAAGCTGTCGGATGGCCGCGAGCCGGTCATCACGGTGAAGCACCTGCTGACGCACACCTCGGGGCTGACGTACGGCTTCCAGCCGCAGAGCGAGGCCGCCCATGAGAAGGCGGGCGTCTCCGACGGGCTGGACGAGGTGGCTGGGCTCACGTTGGAGGAGAACCTGCGCAGGCTCGCGACGGTGCCGCTGTCTTCCGAGCCGGGGCAGCGCTGGAACTACTCGCTGTCGACGGACGTGCTCGGCGCCGTGGTCTCTCGCGCCGCGGGGGCGCCGCTGCCGGAGGCCGTGGCGAAGCTCGTCACGAGGCCCCTGGGCTTGAAGGACACGTCCTTCCGGGCGGGCGATGCCTCGCGGCTGGTGGCGGCGTACGCGGACGGCAAGCCCACGCCGACGCGCATGGGCAGGACGCAGGACGTGCCGCTCTGGGGCGGAAAGGTCCGCTTCTCACCGGGACGGGCGCTGAGCGCGGAGGCGTACGCCTCGGGCGGCGCGGGCATGGTGGGGACGGCGGCGGACTACGTGAAGTTCCTGGAGGCGCTGCGCAAGGGCGGCGCGCCGGTGCTGAAGAAGGCCAGCGTGGACAAGCTCGGCGCGGTGCACGTGGGGGCGGAGTCGCAGACGCAGGGACCGGGCTGGGGCTGGGGGCTCATCTCCGCGGTGCTGGCGGACGCGGAGCTGGCGCAGGGTGAGCAGGCGCAGGGCACGTGGCAGTGGGGCGGCGCGTACGGACACAACTGGTTCGTGGACCCGCGCAGCGGCGTCACCGTGGTGACGCTGACCAACACCGCGTTCGAGGGCATGTCGGGCGCGTTCCCCGGCGCCGTGCGTGACGCCGTCTACGCGGGGCTGAAGCCGTAGTCCGGCGCCTCGAAGGGCCTCATCCGCATCGCCTGGGCTGGGTGACTGCTATCGACATCTACATGTTTCTGTATCGCTGAAACTTCAGCATCCAGCCTACCCGTGTACTTGGAGTGCACTCCTGGACTAGAACTTGTTTTGCTGTTCTGTCCGGGAGATTTCGCCTTGAACAAGTCCTTCATCCTGCTGGGGAGCTGTGTCGGCGCCCTGGCGCTGAGCGGTTGCGACCCGACGCCCCAGGCGCCCATCGAGGAGTCCTCGCGGTCGGCGTCACTGGAGACGCTGGTCAACGTCACGTTGAACAAGCCGGCGACGGCATCGCAATACCAGACGGACCCCTACGTCTTCCTCCCGCAGTACGCGGTGGACGGGAACATCACCTCGGATGACTCGCGCTGGTGCACCGGTGAGTACTTCACCTCGCAGCGGTATCTCGACGTGGACCTGCAGGGGACGTTCGACCTCCACCGGATGGAGGTCTACACGGGCTACCAGGGCGACAGGGCCATCTCGAGCTTCGCGCTCCAGTACCACGACGGGACGAGCTGGCAGCCCATCCCTGGCTCGACGGTGACGGGCAACCCGGCCACGGGCGTCGCCGTGTCCCGGACCTTCACGCAGGTGGTGCGGGGCCAGAAGGTCCGCTTCCTGTGCAACGAGCCCGCGGGCTCGAACTGCCGCGTGAAGGAGCTCTGGGTGTTCGGCGCGCCCGCCACGCCCGGGGTGAACCAGCCGCCCGTGGCCAACGCGGGCGCGGACCGCACGGTGGTGCTGCCCAACGCGGGCATCACGCTGACCGGCTCCGCCACCGACTCAGATGGCAGCATCGCGTCCTATGCGTGGGCGCAGGTGAGCGGCCCCACCGCCTCGCTGAGCGGCGCCAACACGCCGTCCCTGTCCGTCAGCGCGCTCGCGGCCGGCACGCTCGTCTTCCGCCTCACCGTGACGGATGACGATGGCGCCACGCACTCGGACGATGTCACCGTGACGGTGAGCAACCCCACCACCACGCTGACGAACGTGGCGAAGAACAAGCCCGCCACCGCCCTGTCCACCGACGGAGCGAACGTCCCAGCTCGCGTCACCGACGACAACCTGTCCACCTTCTGGAAGTCCGGCTGGACGACCCAGCGGGGCACGCACCTGGACATCGACCTCCAGGGCAGCTTCCTCATCCACGGCGTGGAGCTGCACTCGTCCTTCTACGTCGACTCCCCGGAGGCCCTCGTCAACTTCGACCTGCTGGCGTGGGACGGCGGCTGCTGGAAGCCCATCCCCGGCGGCTCCGTGCGCAACAACCCCAAGACGACGACCGTGAAGACGGTGACCTTCACCATGCCCGTGGTCGCCTCCAAGGTCCGCCTCCTGTGGCTCGAATACAGAGACCCGGCCACCGGCCTGGGCCCCAGCAACGCCCACGTGCGCGAGCTGCGCGTGATGGGCCATCCCACCACGCCCACCACCGGTCCGCTGTCGTGCACGGCCGGTGAGCAGATCGCCGTGCAGGACGCCCGCTACTCCTACGCGCTCTTCCTCCCCGCCGGATACAACGCGGACCGCAACACCCGCTGGCCCATCGTCTTCTCGCTCCCGGGCACCGGCGGCGTGATGCTGACCAACGACCACCAGGCGGTGAACACCAACGCGGAAGGGCTCGCCTGGAACCTGCGCGACGCCACCTACCGCGCGGGCTTCGGTGCCATCGCCGTGTCCATGCACTATTGGACCAACGGCCGTGTCAGTGGAGAGAACGCCTACTTCAACGTCAGCAGCCTGATGGCGCTGCTTGGCGAGCTGAAGCGCGACCTCCTGGTCGACGCGGACCGCGTCTACTTCGCGGGCTTCAGCGGCGGCGCCAACGTCCTCTACGAGTCCACCGGGCTCGCCAGCTACATGGACCGCGTCTCGGCCTTCGTCCCCCTCGCCGTCACCAATTATCCTGTCTCCGCCAACACGACCAACCTCTGCAACCTGCGCACGCTGCCCATCTGGCCGTTCCATGGCGGCTCGGACACCATGGGCGCCGCGTCCCAATCCACCGCGCTCAAGACGAAGCTGGAGACGCAGTGCGGAGGCACCACCAGCGCCATGCACGCCATCACCACCTACCCGGGCGTGGGGCACTCCAACACCGTGTGGCAGAACGCCTTCGCGGACCCGGCGCTCTGGACCTGGCTCTTCCAGCAGCGCATCAGCACCCGTCAGCCGTGACACACTCCGCCGGGTGGCGCCGTCCTCAGTGACGCGCGCCGCCCGCGCGGGCCACCACCGGCTCGCGCTCGTCCTCGTCTCGCGAGTCGAGCGCGGCCAGCGCGGCGTCCACCGACGCCATCAGCACCTCGGGCCGGACGGGCTTCTCCAGCACCAGGTTCTGCACCGTCTCGATGAAGCCGCGCGTCTCCGCGGTGTAGGCCCCGCCGGAGATGAACACCACGCGCTCAATCAACTCCGGCGCCATCACCCCCAGGCGCCGGAAGAGCGCCGCGCCGTCGATCTCCGGCATCTGCAAATCACACAGGATGACGTCGAAGCGGTTCCCCGCCGCCACCAGCGCGAGCGCATCCTGGCCGCGCGTCGCCGTGACGACGTCGTGGTAGGGCTCCAGCAGCAGCCGCATCGACTGCGCCAGCCGGGGCTCGTCGTCCACCACCAGCACCCGCCCCCGCCTGCCCGTCAAGGGCATGGGCACCTTGCTCCGGGGCACCGGGCGCGGCGGCACCTCCACCTGCACCGGCGCCGCCGGCAGGTACATGGTGAAGACGCTGCCCTTGCCCTCCTCGCTGCGCACCTCCAGGTCGCCCCCGTGCGTGCGGACGATCTGCTGGCAGATGGCGAGCCCCAGCCCGGTCCCCTCTCCCGAGGGCTTGGTGGTGAAGAAGGGCTCGAAGATGCGCGACATCACCTGCGGGGCGATGCCCACGCCCGTGTCCACCACGTCCACGCGGGCCCGGCCCGTCACGTCCGTGCTGGTGCGCACGCGCACCTCGTGGAGGCTCGGGTTGCCCTCGGGCACCGCCTGCATCGCGTTGACCAGCAGGTTGAGCAGCACCTGCCCCAGTCGCGCCTCGCTGCCCAGCACCTTGGGCACCGGGCCGAACTCCTCCACCAGCCGCGCGCGGTGGCGCAGCGCATGGCTGATGATGCGCACCGCCGGAGGCACCAGCGCGTTGAGGTCCACCAGCGAGCGCTCCTGGTCCCCCTGCCGGCTGAACACCTGGAGGTCGCGGACGATGAGGCGGATGCGCTCGGCGCCCTCCAGCGCGCCGCGCACGCTGGCCTGCACGTCCCGCATCGCCATCATCCCGTTCTCCGACAGCGCGCGAGAGGCGGACTCCAGGTTCAGCACCAGGTAGGCCAGCGGGTTGTTGATTTCATGCCCCACGCCCGCCGCGAGCGTCCCCACCGCGGCCACGCGCTCGGCCGCCACCAGCCGCGCCTGCAGCTCCTTGGTCGCGGTGATGTCGCGATGGGTGGCCACGAAGTGGGACACGTCCCCGCCCGTCGCGCGCACCGGCGACAGCAGCACCTCCGTGGACACGATGCGGCCATCCCGGCGCGGCACCGTCACCTCGACGCAGAGGGACTCGCCCGCCTGGAGCGCCGAGTGCACGCGCTGCGTGAGCCGGGGGTCCTGGTCGCCATAGAGCAGGCACGGGTCCTGGTCCACCATCTCCTCGGGAGGCCGGCCCAGGAGCATGCTCAGCGCCTCGTTGGCGAAGACGGTGCGCAGCCGGCCGGGCCCCACCACCTCCGCGATGAAGACGCCCTCGTGCACGCCGCGCACCGTGGTGGCGAGCAGCTGCAGCCGCTCCACCGCGCGCCGCCGCTCCTCGCTCGCCGCCGCCAGGAGTTGGCCCGTCACCGCGTTGATGACGATGAAGAGCTGGAGCACGAGCAGGTCCTGCGCCACGTTGCCCGAGGAGAACGGCCCCTGTCCGCGCACCGTGCCGACGATGGCCACCGCCGAGATGGCCAGCGTCGCCAGCGCCGCGCCGCGCGGTCCGAAGCGCAGCGCCGCCAGCGCGGAGATGGGGAACAAGAGGAAGCTGGCCGCGTGCGCGAGCCCCGGCTGCGAGTTCCGGAAGAGGAAGATGCCCACGCCCAGCACCGTCGTGAGCCCGGAGAGCGCCAGCGCCTCGCCCAGGCGGGCGGGCCATGCGGGGCGGCTGAGCACGAGCAGCGGCGGCGCCACCACGAGCACGCCCATCATGTCCCCCACCCACCACACCCAGACGGCGTGGCCCATCTGCTCCCACGGCAGCACGCCGCCCCAGAACAGGCACAGCGGCCCGACGAGCGAGCTGACCCCGGTGCACACCGCGCCCGCGCCCACGCACAGGACGACCACGTCGCGGATGCGTGACAGGTCCGCGTCCATGCGCAGCCGCCGCGTCAGGAGCGCGCCGAGCACCATCGCCAGCGTGTTGCCCGTGGCCACGCCCAGCACCACCGCCGGGGGCGCTCCCGTCGACAGGGTCGCCAGACATGCGCCCAGGAAGACGCCCGGCCACAGCACGGGTCCACGCAGCACCAGTGCGGCCAGCGCGACACCGGTGGGGGGCCACACGGGGCTGACATTTCCACCCACGGTGGCCAGGGAGAGGCCCAGCCGAGCGACGGCGAGGTACACGCCGGCCAGGACCAGCATCTCGACGAGATGCCGCCCGCGAAGCGCGCGCGCGCTGGCTCGAAGCAGCCCGATGATGACCATCCCCCCGGAAAGCCCGTCCGCCGACCCGACGGGTTCACAAAGTGGGACCATGGTAGCGGGCTGGGAACGGTATTGCACCTTCCCCTCGCCGCGCAGGGCAGCCAAGCGTCCAGGAGCCGATAGGTGGGATGCCCCTCCGGATGCAATCGCTCCGGCCGGCGCGCGTAGGGAAGAACAAGGAGGTACCAAGACGATGTCGCGTCCCGGAATCGCAGCCCTGTTGTCCTTCCTCATCCCAGGCGTCGGGCAGATCTACAACGGGGACATCCTGCGCGGTGTCTTCTGGCTCATCATCACCCCCGGCTTCTGGATTGGCACCGGCGGATGTCTCGGCTGGGTGTGCCACATCATCGCCGCGGCCACGGCCTACAACCGCGCGGAGGACAAGGAGAAGTACCGCGTCACCGTCGTCTGAACGGCGTGAGATGCGGGCTCGCGCGGGTCGGTCCAGGGGGAGGGCCGACCCGCGTTTCTTTTCGTCAGGACAGCAGCAGCAGGATGAACAGCGGAATCGCGCCGACGAGCAGCCCCACGCCGAGCGCCAGAACCTGCTGCACGAGGAACAGGTCCTCCAGCCGCTCCACGAGCGCGACCTGCAGCCGCTCGATGGCCAGCGACTCCAGTTCCCGCACCGCCGTGGCGCCATCCGGCGAGGCGACCACCGCGCGCACGGCGATGGCGCCCAGCACCCGGTAGGACTGCTCCATGAAGAAGCGCTCCAGCCCACCCGGTCGCGAGGCGACGGTGGACGGCGCCGAGGGCTCGCTCGCGCGCTCGGCCACCGACTCCTTGACGGCTCGGAGCAGCTCCTTGCGGCTGAGCGTGCCCTTGCTCCGCAGGCGCCCGGCGAGCTGCCGCGCCGCGGGCTTGATGACCGCGTAGAGGTAGCCCAGCCAGCCGCGCTTCTCCGCCTCCTCGCCGAGCCGGGAGGCGCCGCCACGGAGCATCATCGCGTAGCCGCCCGTCACCGCGAGCGACAGGGGCATGAGCACCAGGCTCAGCATGTCCAGCCAGGGAGGCCCTCGCGCGCTCCCGAGCCAGAGCGGCGCCAGCACGAAGGCGAGCGCCAGCGCGAGGCCGACGCAACCGAAGATGAAGAACCCCTTGAGCGCGCCCCACAGCCCCGAGCCGAGGAGCGAGAACGTGACGCTCAGCACGGGCCACAGGTTCGAGAGGGCCGCGCTCACCGCGCTTCGACGTGGGCTCTTGGGAGCCGTCGCTGTCGGAGCGTCGCCGGGCGGCGCTTGCACGGCGACCAGCTCGTTCAATGGCGTCGCCACTTCGCCGGAGGGAGCGGCGCTCTGTTCGGTGGCCTCGGCTCGCGCGCCCTCCGTCTTCGTCGCGGTGCTCACGTCACCCACTCCCGGAGATGACGGCTCGTGCACTGCGGCTTCGCGGCGCATCGGACCCTCGCGAGCACGCCTCGTCCAACGGTCCACGCGGACCTGCGTCCGAGACGATGCTCCGCCAGCCCCCTCACCCCAGGCACGTGGCCCTGCTCCATCAAGCGATGCACCTCACGGCCCCATCGTAAAGGGTGGGGAGGGGCCGCGAAAGCCACCCGCCGTGAGGCGCCCCCTGCGACTCAGGTGCGATGGACGCGGCGACGCGCGTGCATCTCCTGCGTGAGCCGATAGGTGGCACCGCCGTCGTCCGACATGAAGCCCCGCCAGAGGAACGCGTCGTCGGTGACGGCGGTGAACATCCAGCGCAGCGGCTTGCCGTCCATATCCTTCCCCTCGATGTGGATTTCATCGCCGACGGGGCGACCAACGAGCGAGACGAGGTACCCCGCGGTGGCGCCCATCCACACGACACGCCAGGTGCCCTGCTCCGGGATGAAGTGCCGCAGCGATGTGCCGATGCGCCTCGCTCCCGCGGACGCATCGAGCCCCTCGGGGTTCGGATAGATGAGCACGTCCTGGATGACGCGTCCGTCCAGGACCCACGAGAAGGACCACTCGCCGGGCTGGCGGTAGGTCTGTCTCCCGGTGGCGTCGAAGAACGCGACGTCCACGTCCCAGGCGCCGATGAAGCGGCCGAACAAGGCGAGGGAATCCGCCAGCGCGGGCAAGGGTCCGTCCGCGCGCAGCAGCTCCAGCGCACGCTGCGAGAGCGGTGACTCGGGCTTCGACATCATGATGCACGTCTCCCATCAGGCACCGAAGTCGCTCGGCGCCCCTGTGAATGGCACTGCGTTGTCCGGGATGGACTCAGCGCGAAGCGGAGGACACGCGCACCCACGCGGGCGGATAGCGCGTCACCAGTCCGAGCTCATCCGTCTCCACCTCCGAGGTGAAGCGGCCACCGCCGCTCTCGTAGCGATAGCGCGTGGGGGACAGGCGCGTGTAGCGCTGCGGCAGCTTCTCGAGCGACAGGTCCGGCATGCGCACCCACGCCGCCGTCACGTCGCTGCCCTGCCCCACCTCCAGCGACAGCCTGCGGATGGGCAGCGTGTTCGTCGACGGAGAGAAGGCCAGGTCCACATCCGTGCAGCCCGCGAGCTGGACCACCTCCTCGCGACCTCGCCACCAGCGCAGCCCCTCATCCACGCGCAGGTCCAGCGTCCGCGAGACACCCGCCCCTCGCAGCGCGACGTGGACCTGTCGCGTCCGCCACCGTGAGTCGCTCTCCACGGAGTACTCCGCGAGGAAGGGCGTCCCCTCCCGTGAGAGCACCACCGAGCCCGCCAGGGCCCAGCCATCAGCGAGCTCGTGCAGCTCCGCGTATTCGCCGCAGGGCTCGTCTTCGCGCGTCCATTGCCAGGCACGGACGCAGCGGCGCGAGGACTTCGAGAGAAGGTCCAGGTAGGTCATGGGGTAGCCCGTGGAAGAGAGACCACCCTAGGGAACAGCGGCGGCGCCGTCTTACACATCCTTGCTCCCACTGTTCGCGAGCACACGCGCACCGGACCGCTTGCCCGCGCCTCGGGCGACGCGCCATGTTCACGACATGCCGCGCATGCACGCCTCGCTCCTGTACAGCGCGCCGGACCTCCAGCTCGCCCGCGTCACCTGCGACGGACACGACAGCCCCAGGCCCCGGGAGGAAGGCGTGGACAGCGAGCGGCTCGTCCTCGCGCTGCACGGGCGCTTCCAGTACCGCGATTCGCGGACGCGGGCCGTGGTGTCCCCTGGCGTCGGACTGAGGCTCGGTCCCCAGCGGCCCTGTGAAATCCGCCATCCCCATGGCGGCGGCGACGCCTGCCTGTCCGTGAGAGGAGCGTGGCTGCGTCGCTGGTCGCACCCGGACGCGTCGACGCTCGCCGTGAGCGCCGAGGCCTATGTGCGCCTCCAGTCCCTCCTCCGCGAGGACCCCGTGGAGCGCGTCCAGGTGGAGGAGGCCCTGGGCCTCATCCTCACGCCCGGCGAGCGAGGCTCCACCACCGTGAGCCCGCGCGAGCGCGACATCGCTCACGCCATCGCACACGAGGCCGCGCTTCACTTCGACACGCGGGTCTCCGTCGAGACCCTGGCCGCGAGCGCGGGCGTCTCCCCGTTCCACGCCTGCCGCGTCTTCCGCAAGGTGACGGGGACCGGCATCCACCAGCACCTCCAGGAGGTGCGGCTGCGACACGCGCTCGCCCTCCTGCTGGACACCCGGCTGCCGCTCGCGGACGTGGCGCTGGAGGCGGGCTTCGCCAACCAGGGCCACCTGGGCAACGCCTTCCGCCGTCGCTACGGACAGTCACCGGGCGCCGCGAGGAGGACCCGGTCCGTCTGAACGCGTGACGTCAGCCCCGGGCCGAGCGAAGCGCCGCGAGCAGCTCCTCCGCCGTGGTCGCCACCGCGCGCGCGCCATTGCCGTGCAGCTCCGCCACGTCGCGGAAGCCCCACGTGACGCCCACGCCGTACATCCCCGCCGCGCGCGCCGTCAGCATGTCCACCGCCGTGTCCCCCACGAAGCCGCACACGCCCGCCTCGACCCCCAGCTCCGTCGCCATCCCCAGCACCGCCGTCGGGTCCGGCTTGCGCGGGATGCCGGGCCGCTCGCCATACACCCGGGCGAAGGGGAGCCCCGGCAACAGCCGCTCCACCAGCCGCTTCACGAAGCTGTCCGACTTGTTGCTCAGCACGCCCATCACCACGCCGTCCCGCGCGAGCGCGTCCAGCATCGCGGGGATGCCCGGGTAGGCCGCGGTCCGGTCGAAGAGGTGCTCGTCGTAGTACGCCCGATAGGTCTCCAGCACCGGCGCCGCCTGGTCCTCGCGGCCCGCGGGCACCGCCCGCCGCGCCAGCTCCCTCACCCCCTCGCCGACGAAGCGGCGGTAGTCGGCCTCCGGATGCGTGGGCAGGCCATGGCGCGCGAGCGCATGGTTCATCGCGTCGGCGATGTCGCCCAGCGAGTCCACCAGGGTCCCATCGAGGTCGAAGAAGACGGCACGAAGCTGCATGGGATGAGGTCTCCAGACAAAACGAAAACGCCCCGGCCGCGGTGGGCCAGGGCGTTCGAGCAGACCGCTCGAGGATGCGCGTCGCTAGTGCGTGGCCGCCGCGGTGGCACCACCGTCCGAGGGCGCCACCGTCATCACCGCGAAGTTGATGTTGTTGTAGCCCGCCGTGGCGCAGCTGAACATCACCCGCTTGATGATGGCGTACTCCACGTCCTTGTGCGCCTGGATGTTGATGTCGCCCTTGAACGTGTTGGCGTCGTCGTTCGCCATCGCGTGCAGGTCCTCGAACTGCTTCTTCATGTCCCGCAGCTTCTCCTCCAGCGCGGGGATGTTGAGGTACTCGTCCTTGGAGAAGTCCTCCACGCGTCCGACGATGGTGCCGGAGACGCTGACCTGGTCGCCGGAGACCATGACGACGGGGTGCATCTCCACCTCCGCGACGTTCACCGCCTCGGGCAGCTGGATGTCCTTGGTCATCATCAGCACCTCACCCGTCGCGGAGAAGTTCGCGATGAGGAAGAGCACGATGATGACGAACATGTCGACCAGCGGCGTGATGAGCAGGTCGGCGTAGCCGCTGCGCTTGCCGTGCGCGCCGTGCCCGAACACCTTGGAGTGCTGGAGGCGCTTGCCGTACCGCTTGCCTGGAACCTTGATGGCCATGACTGGGTGTGGCTCCGTGCTCGGCTAGCCCATCGCCGCGGACACCGACACCTGGGGCAACCCAGAGCCGATGCACTCGTCGATGATGCGGACCAGGTCCTCGTAGCGGACCTTGTCCTCGGGCTGAAGGGTGATGGCCGTCTGGTCCGGCAGCTGCGCCTTCAACTCCTTGAAGCGCGCCACCAGCTTGGACAGGTCCGTCTTCCCCTTGCCGTCCTTGGTGAGGGGGATGGGGTCGAACGTGCTCTGGTCCGCCGACAGCCGAAGCTCCGTCGGGGTGATGAGCAGCGTCAGCTGAACCGTCTTGGTCTCCGTCGGGGGCGGCTCCTCCTCCGTGGAGGGACCTCCCGCCTGGGACACCTGGAGACGACCGATCTGGGTCCAGACGGCCGTCATGATGAGGAAGCTGATGGTCACTGCCATCAGATCGATGAAAGCGGTCAGGTTGATGGCGGCATCGAGCGGCTTCTTGCCGCCCTTGCCACCTTGACCTGTGTCCATTCCGCCAGCCATGGCGTTCTCCTCCTAAGGCCCCGCGCGGTGAGGCGCGGCAAGAGACTGAAAGGGGCGCGCCGCACGTCCCCACTCATGGGGACAGGACAGCGCGCCCGGGTCGCGGGTTCCCGAGCGGGAGACCCGACTCAGTCGTCGTGGTGGTCCCGAGCGGCGGGGACGTTCAGGTTCTTGAACTTGTCCTTGTTCGCCACGATGAGGTTGAGCACGGAGACGCTGGTCTCGTTGATGTCGTTGACCAGCGACTGGGTGCGGCCCATCAGCACGGAGAAGGCGATGAGGCAGGGAATCGCCGTCACCAGCCCGAAGCCCGTGCAGTTCATGGCCTCGGAGATGCCGTTGGCGAGAATGGTCGCCTTGTCGGCCGGGTTCACGTTGGCCACGGCCTCGAAGCAGGAGATGAGACCCGACACGGTGCCGAGCAGACCGGCGAGCATCGCCGCGTTGCCGAGCATCGCGAGGTAGCCGGAGCGGGCCTCCAGGCGGGGCGTCTCGCGCAGGGTGGCCTCGTCGAGCGCCGCCTGCACTTCGTCCTGGCCCTTCGGGACGTTCATCAGACCGGCCTTGATGACGCTGGTCAGCGGCGTGGACTTCTGCCCCGCCACGTAGTTGATGGCCTTGTCCAGGTCACCCGCGTAGATGTGCTTCTTGAGGCCGCGCAGGAAGGCTTCCTTGTTGATGGAGGCCTTGCCGAACAGCACGATGGTGCGCTCGACCATGATGGACAGCGCCACCACGAGACACGCGGCGATGGGGTACATACCCCACTGACCGGCCTCCCAGCGCTTGGCAATCTCTTCGAAGAAGCCCCGCTCGGGGCCCCCCGCGTTGGCGAGCACGGCCAGATTCGTCAAAAACCCCAGGTTCATCGCGTCTTGCCTCCACGGCGGCTCGGCCCGGCGCTCCGGACCTTCCAGAACCTGTCGCCCCCCCGGGCGTGCGCCCCAGTGATTGGGCGGCAGGAATGGATGTTGAAAACGGTGGTGCCGACTTTAGGAATGGCTGTCTGGGGTGTCAAGGCAGGGGGCCCGGCGTTAAGTGCTGAAATCTCACAGGAATTTTGCGCTGGAGTACCCCTTGCCAGCATGGACTCCAGGCAGCAATGCGGGCCATTTCCGGGGGCTTCCCAAGAACGGGCGGTTGTGTCTGCGGGCGCTTGGGCGCCTGGGGGCCGCGTGGTAATGCCGGCGCCATGGCGAGGAAGCGCATTGGCGAGCTGCTCCTGGAGCAGCGGGCGATCAGCGTCGCGCAGCTCGAGGCGGGGCTTTCGGCCCATCGGAAATCGGGCCAGCGGTTGGGAGCCACACTCATCGCGCAGGGGGCGATCACCGAGGCGACGCTCGCGGGGGCGCTGAGCCAGGCCCTGGGGATGCCGCAGGTGGACCTGGCGGCGGTGACTCCCGAGTGGGCGGCGGTGCACATGCTGCGCGCCAGGTTCTGCGAGCAGCACGACCTGTTCCCCATCGCGTTGGAGAGCGTGGGCGGGCGCCGTCAGCTCGTGGTCGCGATGAGTGATCCACTCAACGTACCGGCGGTGGAGGAGATCGAGTTCACCACGGGACTGAAGGTCAGCGTGCGCGTGGCGGCGCTGTCGGCCGTGCGTGGCGCCATCCTGCGCTACTACCACAAGGTGCCGGTGGCGACCGCGAGCGGCACGGCGGCGGCGACCCCGCCCCGGCCCGCCCCCACGGCGCGTCCGCGTCCGGCGGTGCCCGCGAAGCCCGCGCCGGTCGCGCCCGAGGAGGATGACGAGGAGGTCATCGTCGGCGAGGAGCTTCCTCCGGGTGAGACGACGCAGCGCACGTCGCTGGCGGAGTTGATCCGCACGCGAGAGGAGCAGCGCAAGCAGAAGCGCGAGCAGTCCGCGGCGAAGCCCAAGCCCGCCTCGGGCGGCGGCGTGCTCGATGATCTGGACTATCTGTTCGGCCAGGCGCGCGAGGACCCGGACCGCGTCGAGGAGCTGGAGCGGAAGTTCTGGGCGCTGATGCGCATCATGGCGCGCAAGGGCCTGCTCACGAACGAGGAGTTCAGCCGCGAGCTGGACGACGAGGACAAGCCCCAGCAGGGCTGAGCCTCGTCGTCGTTCCGGGTGCTGGCGCGGGCGTCGCGACAGCACTCATCCGCACCTCGCGGGGCTGCCCTCGAGACGCCGACATCCCGCATCGAGGGCGACGTGCGTGTCGGGGAGCGCGGCGGGCTCGAAACGACCGCGATATCACGTGAGCCTCGAAGCGCGGCGCCACGGCCGGTCCTCCCTCGACTCCCTGCAGGATTGGCGACGTGTCTTTCGCGGGCATGCGTGGCGCGGCGGGCTCGGTCGTCCGCCGGCTGTCCGGGGCGCCCGCGACACAAGTGTCACCGCGGCTGAAACCGACTTCGGGGCCCGCGCGTAAGGGAACAGAACCCCCGCGCGTCGCGGCGTCACCGGAAGAGGTCTGCGCCATGTCGTCCACCTTCGTCGTCACCTCGCGTCGCGCTTCAGCGAGCGCCTCGCGGAGCCTGTGGTTATGCATGGCGTTCGCGGTGTTCGCGGCGTGCACCCAGGCGAGCGGCGCGGCCTCGGGAGGCGGCGCGCTCGAGTCGGGGACGCTCGCGGTGACGAAGGACACCCGCCGCTACGAGAAGCCCTCGGATGCGGAGCTGCGCCGCACGCTCTCCCCTGTCGCGTACCAGGTGACGCAGGAGTCGGCGACCGAGCCACCGTTCCGCAACGCGTACTGGAACCACCACGAAGAGGGGCTCTACGTCGACGTCGTCACCGGAGAGCCGCTGTTCTCCTCGCGCGACAAGTTCGACTCGGGCACGGGCTGGCCCAGCTTCACCAAGCCCGTGGACACCGCCCGCGTCGTCGAGAAGCGCGACGAGAGCCTGGGCATGGTGCGCGTCGAGGTCCGCTCGAAGGCCGGCGACTCGCACCTGGGACACCTGTTCGATGACGGCCCGCGCCCCTCGGGACAGCGCTACTGCATCAACTCCGCGTCGCTGCGCTTCGTGTCCGTGAACGATTTGGAGAAGCAGGGGTACGGCGAGTGGCTCGCGCTGTTCGGTCGCAAGCCCACGAGCGCCGCGGCGCCGAAGGTCGACGTGGGCAAGGCGCTGGCCGCGTCCGGTGTCACCGAGACGGCGCTGCTCGCGGGTGGCTGCTTCTGGGGGATGGAGGACCTGCTGCGCAAGATTCCGGGCGTGCTCCAGACGGACGTCGGCTACACGGGGGGCTCGCTGGAGCGGCCCACGTATCAAGACGTGAGCACGGGCAGGACGGGACACGCCGAGTCGGTGCGCGTGGTGTTCGACCCCAAGGTGCTCAGCTACGAGACGCTGCTGGAGCAGTGGTTCTTCCGCATGCACGACCCGACGACGCTCAACCGCCAGGGCAATGACGTGGGCACGCAGTACCGCTCCGCCCTCTTCGTGCTCTCCGACAGGCAGTGGCAGGTGGCCGAGGCCGTGAAGGCCCGCGTCGATGCCTCCGGGAAGTGGAAGCGCCCCGTCGTCACGCAAATCGTCCGCGCCGGTGAGTTCACCCCCGCCGAGGCCTACCACCAGGACTACCTGGTGAAGAATCCAGGCGGATACACCTGCCATTACATGAGGGACTGAGAAACCCCGCGCCCTCGAGGCCGCTCGTACGCCCCAGAGATGGGGAAAGCGTGAGAGCACTTCGCGACTCAGGCTGGATGTTTCATGACCCGCCGAGCAGGCGCAGCGAGGTGGGTGTGAGTGCGGCTATGCTGGGTGGATGATCTGCCCAGTCTGCGCGCGACTTCGCGACGGGGCATCGGGGGAGTCATGCCAGGAATGTGGCAACGCCCTCGTGCCCGTCACCGAGCCGCACTTCGAGGCCCTCGTCAAGACGACGCTGTGGCGACACATCGCGTCCTGGCGCGACGGCGCGCTCATCGATGAGTCGACCGCGCTGCGGCTCGAAGGAACGCTGACGCCGGTCATCGCCGAGCCCGCGGTCGTCACCGCGCCGGAGGTCGTCCCCGTCGCGCCGCCGCTGGACCCCGCCGCGCGCGTGGAGGCCTGGGCGGACGGTGTCGCCGCGTCGGTGCGAGGCGCGGAGGGTTGGACGTGGGGATGGGCCGGAGCGCTCGCGCGCTCGTTGGACAACGCGGCGAAGGAGGAGCGTGCGCAGGCCGCTCGCCGCAAGCACGGGGACCGCGACGCGAGCGAGGACGACCTGGGCTCCGCGCTGGGCTCGGGACAGTCGCTCTTCGCGCGGGATGCCTCTGGAGCGCTGGGCGGCGGGCTGGAGGCGATGGTCGCGCTGGATGCGGAGCCCGCGAGCTCGGCCCGGCTCAATGATTTCATCTGGTGGTTCCTCGGCGCCGTGCTGGTGCTGGGCGGCTCGCTCATGGGCGTGCGCGAGGCCTGGCAGGCGTTGGGCGGCGTGCCCCGGCAGCTCCTCGTGACGGGCGCGCTGTGGGGCTACCACGCGGCCTTCATCGGGCTGGGGGTGTTCCTGTCACGCCGCTCGTTGCCCGTGGGCCGCGTGCTGTCGGGCATCGGGCTCGCGCTGCTGCCCGTGGCCTTCATCGCGATGTCCTCGCTCGTGGGCCTGTCGCTGACGGTGGGCATTCCGGTGGCGCTCGGAGTCACGGCCATTGGACTGGTGCCGCTGCGCTCCGCGGGCCGGTTGCTGTACGGGACGTCCGCGTCGGCGCTCGCGCTGGCCCTGTTCCCGTCGCTGCTCGCGGGACTGCCGTTGATGGGGCTCGACGATGCGCCGTGGGCGCGTGTGCTCTGCGCGTCGGTGGGTGTGGTGGCCCTGGGCGCCACGCTGTGGCGAGGGCGGGCCGCGAAGGACGCGAGCACGGTGCTGGTGTCCGCCTGCGCCGCGCTCCATGGCGCGCTCTGGCTGGCGGTGTTCGCCGTGGCGAGCGCGCCCTCGGGCTTCGACGCGATGGAGCCGGGCGGCGCGTTGTTCGCGGGCATGACGCTCTGGACGCAGGGGCTCGCCACGGTGCTCGCGCTGGTCGCGACCACGGAGTTCGCGCGCGGGACGCATCCGCGACTGAGCGCGGTGGTCGAGACGGTGGCGCACGCGGTGCTGTCCGCCGGGGCGCTCGCGGGCGCGCTGGGTGCGTTCACCCTGGGCGCCGGAGATGATGTTCAGGTCGCCGCCGCATCGGCGCTCGCGCCCGTGGTGGCCGCGGGAGTCTTCTTCCTGCTCGAGTCGCGACGTCGGGCCCTGGTCCATCCCGCGGTCATGGCCACGCTGCTGGCGGGTGTGCTGGTGGCGCGTGTCGTGGCGCCCACGGATGCGGGCTGGTGGGTGTTCGGCGGCGCCGTGGCCGCGTCCGGGTTGATGTTCGCTTCACGCAGGTTCGCGGCGGCGATGCTGAGCATCAAGCTGCTGACGTGGAGCCTGGTCGCCACGGTGGCGTCGATGCCGCTGGTAGCGCGCTTCGAGGGCGAGAGCACGCCGTGGCCGCGCGTCCTGACGGGGCTGTGCATCGCCCTGGTCGCGCATGTCACGGGCGGCTGGCGCTGGCGCGCGCTGCATTACCTGGGAGGCCTGGCCGCGCTCTTCGGCGCGCTGGCCTTCGTGGATGGAACCCCGGAGCTGACGGGAGAGTGGAGCCGACTGGCGGTCTTCGCGCTGCTGGCCACGCTTTACGGCGTCGTGGGGCACGTGCAGCTCGCGTGGGCGAAGCCGGCGGCTCCGCGCGACGCGTTGTTGCCGCTGGATGACCTCTCGATGGTGCTGGCCTCGGCGGGCGTGGTGCTGTCCGTCGCCGTCTCGCCGGTGGTCCCCGAACTGCTCTCGGGACTGCCTGGCACGGCGTGGCTCGCGCTGCCCACGGCGTGGGCGTCCGCGTGGTTGCTCCTGCGAGCGCGGCGGGATGAAACCCGGCTGGTCACCCTCCTGGCGGCGCTGGGTGTCTCGCTCGTCGTGTCGCAGGTGCTGGGGACCACGTGGGACTTCCAGTCGGCGCGGGCGGCGCTCGTCGCCGCGTCCGTGGCGTTCGGCTTCGCCGTCTTCGCGGCCCTGCGTCCTCGCGTGCCCGTGGTGACCGACGGGACGCCGCCCGTGCGCGGCTTCTGGGGACGGAAGGTGTTCGACCTGGTCCCCCTCCCCCTGGGAGCGCGCGGGCTGTCGCTCTACACGGACGGCTTCGCGACGGTGGCGCTGGCCCAGGCCATCATCGCGACCCTCACGTTGGCCCACTGGCTGACGCTGCCCTCCGACGCGGAGCGCGCGCTGTGCCTGCTCGCGGGAGGGATGCTCGCCGCGGTGGCGCTGCTGGCCTTCGTGTCGCGTGGGTTCGTGGACTGGCAGCTGCGCGGCACGGTGGTGGCGCTGGCGGCGATGGGTGGCTTCATCGCGCTGACGGCCATCATCAACCGCGCGGGTCGTCCGTTGCCTCCGGACATCGTGGCGATGCGCCATCCGCTCGTCGGAATCGCGCTGTGGGGTATTGCGCTGGCGACGCGGCGCTTCGGGCCGTGGGTGGCGGCGCGACTGGAGAAGCCCTCTCACGGGCCGCACTACCATCTGGTGCCCCACGCGGGCGTGCTGGCGCTGGTGTTCGTCCTGCTCAAGGGCGCGGTGCTCGTCGGCCTGCCGGACCCGTCTCGCGCGCTGGGCATCATCCCGCCGCTGATGGTGCTGGGCGCGGCGATGCTGATGTTGTTGCTCGCGCGCTCGTTCCGCTCGGTGCCGCTGGCGAACGTGGGGCTGTACCTGGGGATTCCAGGGGCTGCGCTCTGGGCGGCACGGCAGTCGCTGCTGGGGCCGTCGCTCGTGTCGCTGGCGCCACCGGATGGACAGTGGGTGCGAGCGGGCGCGGAGGGCTACCACTGGCTCCAGGAAGGCGCGTGGCTTTCGCCCGGGGACACGCTGTTCCTGCTGTGGCAGCGCGCGTTCGTGGGCATCGCGGCCGTGGGGCTCGTCTACGCCGCGGCCTCGATTCGTGGGCTGCCCGAGTCCTTCCGGCACCTGCTGCACCGTCGCGCGGTCACCACGGTGGTGCTCGTCAGTCTGGCGGCGCTCTTCCAGCCCGGGCTGATGGCGGCGGGGCTGGTCTTCGCCACGGGCGTGGTGCTGTTCGTCGGCGGGGCACGGACGAAGGGGCGCGGCGTCCTGGGAGTGAGCGTCCTCTTGCTGGTGCACGCCGCGGCGCATCGCGTGCCCATCCTCGAGGCGTGGCCGGGTCCGGTGCTCGCGCTGGTGGGGCTGCTCGTGGTGACGGTGGGGCCGTGGGTGGTGGCGCGGCGCGGGATGCCCGAGGGGCCGGCGCGAATCCGCATCCAGCAGGCCATGATGGTCTACCTGGCGGCCGGTGGGCTGTACGCGCTGGCGGTGAACGGTGACACGTCGCCGACGTTCGCGGCGCTCAACCTCCTGGGAGAGGTGCTCATCGGCCTGGGGGGGACGTGGATGGTGTCACCGGCCTTCGCGGTGACGCTGGCGCTGTCCTCGGCGGCGGTGATGGTGGCGGCGCTCCGCTGGAAGGGTTCGTTCGCGTCACTCGTCGCGGCGATGGCGACGGGGATGATGGGGGCCACGGTGGTGGCCTCGGTGATGACGTTCTTCACCATCCGCGCGAGCCTGTCGGGCCCCTGGCTTCGCTATGACGACCTGTTCTCGGTGCATGGCGCGGCGCTGGCGCTCGCGGCCGCGGGAGCGGTGGCGGCGATGCAGGCGGCGCAGCGGTGGGCGCGGACGCGGCGGCTGGACATCGCGGGCGGGATGACGTGGGGGCGCGACGGGTGGCTGGTGACGAGCGGGCTGATGCTCACGCTCTTCGCCGTGGTGGGGCAGCCGTCCGACGAGGCGCTGAGGCTGGCCATCGCGGCCATCGGCCTGTCGGTGCTGGTGGCGCTGCACTGCGCCTGGGTGGAGCACACGGGGCGGCACGTCTACTTCGTGCAGCTCGCGGTGGTGGGCGTGTACGCGATGGTGCGGGCGCTGTACGCCTCGGGGCTTCGGGCCGAGCACGACGCGCTCTTCGCGCTGGCGCTGGGCTTCGTGTTGGTGGGCGTGACGGTGATGGCGCGGCGCGCGGGGGTGAAGCCGGTGGAGGCGGCGACGCGCAGGTTCGCGGCGCTCTTGCCCATCGGCATGGCGCTGGTGTTGCCGGGCGAGGCGACGCGGGAGGCGGCGCTGCTCGCGGGAGGCTCGGGCCTGTTGTACGCGGCGCTGGGGGCGGTGGAGCGCAGCCGGATGTTCGGCGCCTTCGCGGCGGCGGCGTGCAACCTGGCGCTGCTCATCGCGGCGCTGGCCTTCGGACTGGAGGGGCTGGAGATCTACCTGGCGCCGCTGGGGTTGTTGCTGCTGATGCTGGGGCAGCTCTTCACGGAGAGCCTGCCGCACGCGGCGCGCAACACGGTGCGCATCCTGGGCGGGCTGCTCCTGTACGTGCCGGCCGCGTCGAAGCTGGCGATGAGCGTGGGCCAGTCGCCGGACGGGACGTATGCGCTCGTCTTCGGAGGTGTGTGCCTGTTGGGCGTCGTGGTGGGCATGGCGCTGCAGATTCGCGCGTACCTGGCGCTGGGCACGCTGTTCCTCACGCTGGACGTGGTGGCGAACCTGCTCGACGCGGGCCTGAGGGACCATCGCATCGGCTTCCTGGTGATGACGCTCGCGGGCCTCACGCTCATCGGCGGTCGCATCCTGACGACGATGAAGCGTCAGGAGTGGGAGCTGCTGGTGCGCAAGGTCCGCGTGGAGCTGCGCGGCTGGGACTGAGCAAAGGCGGCCGCTGTCACTCCACGGGCAGTGGCAGTCGCACGGAGAACGTGGTACCCACGCCCACGGTGCTCTCCACCGTGAGCCGGCCACCGTGGTTCTCCACGATGCCCTGGCAGATGGACAACCCCAGCCCCGTGCCCTTCCCTTCCGGCTTCGTCGTGAAGAAGGGCTCGAAGATGCGCTGCAGGTGCTTCGGGTCGATGCCCGTGCCCGTGTCTCGCACCGACACCACCGCCTCCTGACCCTCGCGCCGCGTCGAGAGCATCACCGAGCCGCCCGGCGGCATCGCGTGACACGCGTTGGTGATGAGATTGACGAACACCTGCACCAGGTTCGCCCGCACCGCCGACAGCGGCGGCAGCTCCGAGTACTCCCGGTGCACGCTCACCCGCGCCTGCCCCACCACGTGCTCACAGAAGCCCACCGCCATGTCCACCACGGCGTTGAGCTGCACCCGCTCCGGCCGGTCCTGCGCCGGCCGCGCATAGCTGACCAAATCGCGCGTGAAGCGCAGGATGCGATGGCTGCTCTCCAAAATCTTCCGCAGCTTCTCCTGGTCCGCCGGGTTCGCACCCGGCGTCGTCCGCGAGCGCTGCAACAGCGCGTCCGCGTACGTGGCCACCGCCGTCATCGGGTTGTTGATTTCATGCACCACGCTGGCCGCGAGCTGCCCAATCGACGCGAGCTTCTCCGCGTGGATGATGCGCTTCTCCAGCTCCTTCACCACCGTGATGTCCTGGCCGATGGCGATGACCCCCTCCACCTCGCCGTGGTGCGCCAGCATCGACGACGTGGCGAAGGACACCCGCACCTCGTGGCCCTCGCGTGACAACAGCCGCGTCTCGAAGCTGTTCACCGACTCGCCGCGAATCGCCGCCGCGATGACCTGCGACAAGCGCAGGTGCTCGCTCTCCGGCACCAGCCAGAAGATGTCCTTGCCCAGCACGTCTTCCTTCCGGAAGCCCGTGAGCGCGCTCAGCGCCTGATTGAACACCACCACCTGCTTGTCCCGATTGGCGACGAGGATGAGCGCGTTCGCCTTCTCCAGCAGGTCCTCCAGGTACTTGCGCACGAACGTCAGCTCGTCGATGAGCTTCGCGTTCTTCACCGCCACCGCCACCTGGCTGGCCAGTTGCAACAGCACGCGCTCGTCGTGCTGCACGTCCGCGTCCAGGCCCTCCGGGTACTCCATGTTGATGGCGCCGAAGAGCTGCCCGCTCGCCACCAGCGGCGCGCTCACGCCATGCGTGCTCCCGACGAAGAGCAGCGGCACCTCGCCCAGCACCGTCACCCGCCCCGGCGGCAGCGCCGCGCGCCCCAGGTTCAGCTTCTCCACCGCGCGCTGCAGCAACACCAGCGGCTCGTGCGCGCCCTCCTTCAGCCGGCCCTCCGCGTAGAGCGACGTCAGCCCGCCCGTGCGCGAGTCGGTGATTCGGATGCAGAACGAGCGCCCGGGGAACAGCTCCTTCACCCCGCGCGCCACCGCGGCCACCAGCTCCTCCTCGCCTCCCGCCTCCGCCACGCTGCGGCCCAGGTCCAGCAGCACGCCCTCCGTGCGCGCCTGCTCGAGCAGCGCCCGCTCCGCCACCACCAGCCGGTTGCGCGCCAGCTCCGGGTCGTTCCTCGCCCGCACGGCGACCACGTCCCCCCGTCTGGACAGCGTCACCACCGCGCCCGGCTTCCCGGCGAACGGCAGCTCCACGTCGCAGCTCGAGTTGTCCACCGGCACGCCCACCGACGACAGCGTGCGCGCGACGTCCTCCACCGTGACCTGGTGGTCCGCGCAGAAGCGGTGGAAGGCCTCGTTGACCGCCAAGAGCCGCAGCATGGGGTCACACAGCGCCACGGGCGCGTCGAGCGCCTCGAAGAACGCCTGGAAGGACTCGGGCCCTGGGCCGCTGGGGATGCGCATGGCGCGGGTCTCAGTCTTCATGGGAGGTCGCCTTGTCCAGGTCGAGAATCTGCTGCTCCCCCATGTAGGCCTTGGTCTCGTAGCGGGTGATCTTCCCAATCTTCCGGACGATCTCCGCCATGCGCTCCGCCTCGCGGTAGATGATGTCCACCGGCTTCCAGGCGAAGTCTTCTTCCTTCAGCTTGCGCTTGAGCAGCTCCGCGTACCCCATGACCGAGGTCAGCGGCTGATTGAGCTCGTGCGCCGCGGTGCCGGCGAGCGCGACGATGACGGCGCTCTTCTCGCTCTCCTCCAGCCGCGTCTCCGCGTCGGACAGCTTGCGCTCCAGCTTCATCCGGTCGCGCATGTCCGTGAAGATGCCGACGCTGAACGCCTCGCGCCCGCCCTCGTACACGATGGACGCCGTCATGTTCACCGGCACCCGCTCACCGGTGCGGTGCACCAGGTCCTCGCGCGTCAGCGACATGCGGCCCTTGCCGCCGTGCTCCGCTCCCCTGAGCGTGGCCATGATTCGCCGCGCCACGCCGGGCGGATAGAGCTGCTCCACGGTGAGGTTCGCCATCGCCTCCTGCGCGGTGTAGCCGCACAGCGCCTCCGCGCCCTTGTTGAAGAGGATGATGCGCCCCTTCAGGTCCGCGGCGATGATGGCGTCCACCGACGAGTCGATGAGCCGCTCCAGGAAGTCCTTCGTCTGGCGCAGCTCGTCCTCCAGCCGCCGCGCGTCGGTGACGTCGCGGAACGACAGGATGGTGGCCGCGTCCTCGTCTCGCAGCGGCGCCGCCGACATCGACAGCGTCAGCTTGCGCCCCGTGGCCGTGCACACCTCCACGTCCACGCCCGAGCGCGCCTCGCCGCGCGACGCCGCCGTCACCAGCTCCATCAGCACGCCGTCGTCCACCGGCTGCGTCACCTGGTGCAGGTGCCGCCCCCGGGCCTCGGGCGCCGGATAGTCCAGCATCGCCGCGCCGGAGGGGTTGAGCGACAGCACGCTCGCCTTGTCGTCGAGGATGGCCACACCCTCGCTGACGTGCGCGAAGAAGAGCTGGTAGGGCTTGAAGGACGCCGCCTGCTCCTCGGCCGCCAGGCGCGCCGTCTTCTCCGCCTCCGTCTGCCCGCGCACCAGCTGGAGCACCGACGCGTTGCGCAGTGCCACCGCCGTGGCGTGCGCCACCGTGGTGAGGAAGTCGATTTCGCGAGGCGTGAACGTCCGCCGCCGTCCCGCCGCGCGCAGCAGCAGCACGCCCCGCACCTCGCCTCGGATGGGCAGGGGCAGCGCGGCGATGGCGTGGATGCCCCGGGCCGCCACCGCGCGCCGCTCCACGTCGCCGAGCAGCGGATGCGTGGGCGCCTCCTCCATCACCACCGGGCGACCGGTGCGCACCACCTCGCGAATCTCCGGGTAGCGCGACAGCTCGATGCGCAAATCCTTGAGCGCCGGGTCATCGCTCGCCGCGACGATGACGCCCTCGTCCGCGTTGCGGCCGAGCATCACCAGCGTGGCGCGCGCGATGTCCAGCTTCTCCGCCAGACGCCGGGTGACGCCGTGCAGGAGCGCCTCCACGTCCGACGTCTCGGCGTAGTCGGCCGTCAGCTCCAACAGGAGCGACAAGTCCTCCTGACCGCGCTCCTGGGCCTCGCGCTCCAGGTGTCGTCCGGCGGCGCGCTGGAGGCGGAAGATGAGCTCGTGCGCGGCCACCGGCACCGTGAGCACGTCCGCAGGGCGCAGCGGCTCGGCGGCGGCGAAGCCCCGCTCGGTGGGCTCCACCAGGGCCACCAGGGTGACGTGCGAGGCGCGCGGTGAGTCGAGCAGGGCCTGGAGGTCCGGGCCACCGCCCAGCGCGGTGAGGTCCACCAGCACCAGGGCGGCGCCCTCCATGCCATCCACCACGCGCAGGCCGGCGCGCGCGGCGGACGCGGCCAGGAGCTCCCGGGCGGGCGAGGCCGGAGGCACCAGCGTGATGCCAAGAGCGAATTCCAACGGAGACGGCACGTGGAGGGTCGGGGCGGTAGGGGGGACGGTGCCCACTCTACACGCCCCGATGCCTCAGGGGCAGTCCGACTCGAATGCCCCCAGGTCGGGGGCCGTGCCACAGAAGGTCAATCCCAACCCCAGACCCGCGTTGCGACCCGCCGAGTTCGCTCCCAGACGGAAGTCCCCGGTGTCGATGTTGACGAAGGCCGGGGTCTTCTCCAACGAGCGCTTGTCCAGCCCCGTGCGAGAGCGCCAGTCCGCAAGCCCCGTGTCCGAGCCATCCACGTTGAACACGGCCGCTCCCGACGTGCGGAAGAAGAGGTTGCCGTCCATCACCGCGCCCGAGCGCCCCGAGCCTGCGCGCACATTCACCGCGCAGCCCGCGAACACGTTATTGCGCACGTCCAGGCTGGCGCTCGGCCCGGTGTCGCCGTGGCCGAAGGTGAGGCACGGCCCCGGCATGTTCCACACCGTGTTGTGCTGCACCTTGACGTCGTTGGTGGTGTCCACGCGGATGCCGCCGCCGTCCTCGCCGCCGCCCAGGCCGTCGCGGATGAGGTTGCGGCGGATGACGATGCGCGCGGGCGGCCCGTTCACCCGGTTGCCGCCGACGTTGATGGCGCGCCCGTTGCCGTAGAGCACGTTGTCCTCCACCGTCACGTCGGACGCGGACAGGTGGATGACGATGCCCTCGCCGCGCGAGGACGACGTGGCCTTGTGACCCCAGATGATGTTGTTGCGCAGGGTGACGCGGGTGCACGTCTTCACGTCCACGCCGTTCTCCCGGTTCTCGTGCAGCTCGTTGTCCTCCACGAGCAGGTTGTCGAACGGGGTGCCGGACACGGTGGCGCCGCCCTCGGGGCCGATGCACTGCACGGCGTCGCCCGAGTTGTGGTGGATGTCATTGCCGCGCACCACGACGTTCTTGGACGTCGTCTGGACGATGACGCCGTGGCTGTCGCTGCTGCCGCGGCTGAAGTTGGAGATGGTGTTGCCCTCGATGAGGATGTCGTGGGCCTTCTCCGACACGTTGAGCCCCGCGCCCGCGGTGCCGTTCTTCGCCACGCAGTCGCGCAGCACGCCGTGGTGCGCGGCGCTGCCCCGCCACAGCACGGCGAAGGTGGAGCTGCCCGCCGCGTCCAGCGTGAGCCCCTCCACGTTCCAGTACGCGCCGCGCACGTCCACCAGCGCGGACTCACCGCTGGGTTTCACCACGGGCGCGTGGCCCGGCGCCGCCTTCACGGTGAGCCGCTTCGCCTCCGAGCCTCCTCGCTCCTCCAGCTTGAGGCGCTCGGCGTAGTTGCCCGTCTTCAGATAGATGGCCTCGCCCGGCGCGATGAGCGTCAGGGCGCGCGTCACGGTGCGCAGGGGCGCGTTCTCGGTGCCGGAGGCGCTGTCGCTGCCGGAGGGCGCCACCCAGAGGATGCGCGTGTAGCTGGGCTTCGGCGGCTCGGGGGGCGGCTGCGGCTCTGGCTCCGGCGTGGGCTCTTGGGGGGTGGGGGTGGGTTCGGAGGGCTCCTCGGGGTCGGGCGAGGAGGGTTCGGGGGTGGGGTTCGTCGGCGTCGTGGGAGTGGTGGGCGCGGGTGGGTTCCCGGTGCCCGTCGAGGGTGTGCCGTCCGGAGGCGGCCTCGAGCCCGTGTTCTGCGTCAGCTCGCTCTTGCCATTGCAGGCGAGGAGGACAAGCAGGGCCACGGAGCAGCAAGCCGTCATCAGCGGTAAGCGTTGGCGCATCCGGTCGGACTCCTTGTGTGGGTCGCGGCGTGTGGGGCGCTCGCGGGGACGGCCGCCAATCGGGGCTCGCGCCCTGTTCATTCCCCGATGCAACGGCAAGCCAGGCTCGCCAGGCCGGAGGGGAAGAAGGCGAGAAACGCGATTCCAGGCGGTTGCGTGGAGCACGAAGAAGCCGTGCTGATGTTCGGACGGCCTCGGATTCGCCTCGCTATTTCGGGAGGTGTGCGGATGAAGGCGGATTCATTCCCGAGATGGGAATGCAGACTTCACTCTGGGAGAAGCCCGCTCCGGGCGGGAGCGTGCGAGCGGGGGCGCGTCGTGAAGCCGGCCCTGACGAGCCGTGGAGTGGAGGAAGGGCGGGCCTTTCCCCGTGCGCGAGCCGGTGGGCCGTGCCATCTAGCGCGCGGGCAACGCATCCGAAGGAGACGTCATGAACGTGCTGGTTACGGGAGCCACGGCCGGGTTCGGCCTGGCCATCGCGCGACGCTTCATCCAGGAGGGCGCGCGGGTCATCGCCACCGGACGCCGCACGGAGCTGTTGGAGAAGGTGCGCGCGGAGTTGGGGGAGCGGCTGTTGCCGGTGACGCTCGACGTGACGGACCGCGAGGCGGTGAAGCGGGTGGTCGACGGGCTGCCCGCCGGGTTCGCCGAGGTGGACGTGTTGGTGAACAACGCGGGGCTGGCGTTGGGGTTGGAGCCCGCGCAGTCGGCGAAGCTCGAGGACTGGGAGGTGATGGTCGACACGAACGTGAAGGGGCTCATGTACTGCACGCACGCGGTGCTGCCCGGGATGGTGGCGCGCAACCGGGGGCACATCGTGAACATGGGCTCGGTGGCCGCGGACTATCCGTATCCGGGTGGCAACATCTACGGGGCCACCAAGGCGTTCGTGCAGCAGTTCAGCCTGAACCTGCGCGCGGACCTGCTGGGCACGGCGGTGCGCGTGACGGACATCGAGCCGGGGCTCGTGGGCGGCACGGAGTTCTCCAACGTCCGCTTCCGCGGTGACGACGCCCGCGCCGCGTCGGTGTACGCCAACACGCAGCCGCTGACGCCCGAGGACATCGCGGACACGGTGCACTGGGTGGCGACGCGGCCCGCCCACGTGAACATCAACGTGATGTCGCTGATGCCCGTGGCGCAGGCCTTCGGGCCGCTCGCGGTGAAGCGTCAGGGCTGAGCGGACTGGGGCCAGCCCGGAGTTTTCGTGCTCTCCGGGTCTCATACCTGATGAGTCCTCAGGTTGATTGAGGATGTCAGAGGTATGATGCATGCTGAACGGATGAACGAGGACATCCAGCACGAGGTCAGGGGTCGGGTTGCACGGGTGGTGGTGGAGTCTCATCCTGGGGGCGACATGAGTGACGAGTCACCCATCGACAGGAGCCTCTACCGAGTGCTCGAAGAGCTTCCCGAGCATGTAGTGGGAGAGATCATCGACGGTGAGCTGCACGTCAGTCCGCGTCCGCTGCCTCCCCATGGACGTGCGGCAATCCGGCTGGCAATCGTGCTGAGTCCGTTCGAGCAGGGGCTCCGCAGGCGAGGCCCCGGGGGCTGGGTCTTCCTGCCCGAGCCCGAGCTGCATCTGGGGCCCAATGTGCTCGTGCCGGACCTGGCCGCATGGCGACACGAGCGCATGCCCGAGCTTCCACAGGTCGTGGGGATGACGACCGCTCCCGATTGGGTGTGTGAGGTCCTCTCCCCTTCCACGGCCTCCCGGGACCGGGGCGCGAAGATGAACCTGTATGCCCGCGCGGGCGTGAAGCACCTGTGGCTGTTGGACCCACGCCAGCAGCAACTGGAGGTCTACCGGCTGGAGGCCGGGCGTTGGACGCCCTGCGCCACGCACACCGGCGCCGTGAACATCCGGGCCGAGCCCTTCATCGCCCAAAACATGAATCTCGGTTCACTTTTCGAGCGCTGACCCCTGCGCTCCCGCGCACCCTTGGGCTAGCCTCAAGGCCATGAGCGACTCGGAACGTCCGCCTCCTCCTCGGGGACTCCTCGCCCGGAGCCTGAAGCTCCTGGGCCACCTCACCCATCCGGAGACGCGCACGGGCAAGGTGTTCACCCGCGCCGAACAGGGCCTCACCCGCGCCCTCTCTCGCGTCGCCGAGAGCCCCACCTATCTGCGCGCCAGCGGCACCGTGATGCGCCAGGGCCTCAACGCCCGCATCCGCCGCAACAGCTTCGTCGAAGGCGCGCTGCGCACCCTGCGCCTGCCCACCACGTCCGAGGTCGAGAACCTCCGCGACCAGCTCCGCCGCGTGAACGACCAGGTCGAGGCCCTCGGCTCCCAGTTGGAGGTCGTCGTGGACCTGCTCCACAAACAAGAGGCCGCCTCCGACACCGCGAAGAAGCCCGGTGACGCGCCATGACCGCCTCCTCGCCCCAGCGCCTGCGCTCCTTCGTCACGGGCCAGCTCCAGCTCACCCGCGCCGTCGCCCACGCGCTCAAGGCCCGCCCCTTCAACCCGTACCCGTACCTCAAGCCCTTCATCGAGCGCGCGTCCGGCGTCCGTGAGCCGCCCGTCAGCGCCACGCCCCACACCGTGGTGTACACGCGCGGCAGCATGCGGCTGCTCCGCTACGCCGCGCCCCGCCGACGCCACCGCACGCCCATCCTCTTCGTCTATTCGCTCATCAACCGCTGGTACATCCTCGACTTCCTGCCGGGCCGCAGCCTCATCGAGCACCTCACGAACGAGGGCTTCGACGTCTACGCCATCGACTGGGGCGTGCCCGGCCAGGAAGAGGAGCGCCTCACCTGGTCCGACCTGCTCGGCGGGCTCATCCAGACCGCCGTGCGCTGGACGCTCCGGGTCAGCAAGAGCCGGGATTTGACGCTCTACGGCTACTGCATGGGCGGCACGCTCGCGCTCGCGTACACGTCGCTGTATCCCGAGGGCATCCGCAACCTGGTGGCGCAGGCCACGCCCGTGGACTTCAGCAAGGGCGGCGTCTACACACTGTGGACCTCCGCCAACCACTTCGACGTGGACTCGCTGGTGGACGCCTACGGCAACGTGCCCACGCCCGTGCTGGAGAGCGGCTTCCTCATGGTGGCGCCCGTGCAGCGCGTCACCCGCTGGCTGGAGGTGTGCCGTCGCATCGACGACCCGGACTTCGTCACCACGTTCCTCGCGATGGAGCGCTGGGGCGCCGACCCCGTGCCCTTCCCCGGCGAGGTCTATCGCCAGTACATCAAGGACTGCTACCAGCAGAACCTCTTCCACCAGGGACGCATGAAGGTCGGCGGAGAGAACATCGACCTGGGACGCATCCAGGCCTCCGTGCTCAACGTCATCGCCGAGCAGGACACCATCGCCTTCCCCGCCATGAGCGAGCCCCTGGTGAAGCTGGTGGGCACGAAGGACGCCGAGACGCGGCGCTACCCCGTCGGCCACATCGGCCTGTCCGCATCCAGCAAGGGCTCCACCCACGTGTGGCCCTCCATCGCCGAATGGATTGGCGCTCGCTCGAAAGCGATGGAGTCATGAACACCGCGTTCTCGAACAGGACCTCCGGCGTGCAGGTGCGCGAAGGCTCCCTGCGACTCAAGGACGGGCGACGGCTCGCCTACGTGGAGTCGGGCGATTTGGACGGCGTCCCCGTCTTCTTCATCCACGGCAACCCGGGCTCGCGCTACATGCGCCACCCGGATGACCGCATCACCCACGGGCTCGGCGTGCGCCTCATCACGCCGGACCGCCCCGGCTACGGCCTGTCCGACCATCAACCCGGCCGCACGCTGCTCGACTTCCCGAGCGACCTGGAGCAGCTCGCCAACGCGCTGGGCATCGGGCGCTTCTCCCTCTTCGGCGTGTCCGCGGGTGGCCCCTACGCCGCGGTCTCCACGTGGCACCTGGACGACCGCATCCTCCGCGCGGCCATCGTCTCCGGCGCCTCGCCGCTCAAGCGCCCCGGGGGCATGGAGGGCGTCAATCGCGACTACCGCAACGCCTACGCCATGGCCGCCTGGCCCGAGTGGGTGCTGCACCCGCTGCTCGCGATGCATGACCGACAGGTGCGCGCGAACCCCGACCGCGCGCTCGCCGCGGTGATGGCCCACGCCTCTCCGGATGACCGTCGCGTGCTGTCCGACCCGCTCATCGCCGCGCAGGTGCAGGGCTGGCGACGCGAGGCCACGCGCAAAGGTGTCGCGGGCATCCGCCGTGAGGCCCACATCCTCGCGTCGCCGTGGGACTTCCCGCTCGAGGAGATTCGCCGCGACGTGGACCTCTGGTACTGGGACGGCGACAGCATCGTGCCGCCACAGATGGGGCGCTATCTCGCCTCGCGCATCCCCACCGCCGTGCCCCACTTCCTGCCGGGCGGAGGGCACTTCTCCCTCTATTCGCACTGGCGCGACATCCTCACGCCGCTCGCGCGCGCGGGAGGCTGAGGCACCGCATGCACGGACTGACGCGGGCCTTCATCGAGGAGGAGTCGCACGGGCGGATGGAGCCGGAGATGCGCCTGCTGCTCGAGGGCCTGCGCGCGCTGGGCATCCCCACGGAGTGCTTCACCGCCAAGCGCCTGGAGCGGCGACAGCTCCCGCTGACCCCGGACACGCTCGTCGCGGGCTATGTGCCCACGGTCCTGGGCGCCTTGAAGCAGCTCGGAATCGAGCCGCCCCCCACCCGGGACTATCCCTCCTGCCTCACGCCCTTCCTCCACCGCCGGTTGTGGAGCAGCACGGTGGGCGAGCTCACCGCGAGGGTGCTCGATGTCTCCAGTCCCCCTGTGTTCGCCAAGCCCCAGGGGCGCAGGAAGCGCTTCACGGGGCATGTCTTCCAGAGTGCCGACGATTTGCTCTTCCTCGAGAGGGCGTCTCGGGCCACGCCGCTCCTCTGCTCGGACGTGGTGCAGTGGCGCACCGAGTACCGCGTCTTCGTGGCGCAGGTCACATCCGTGGGCATCCGTCACTACGCGGGGGACCCCACCGTCGCGCTCGACGAGGAGCGCGTGCGCGAGGCCCTTCGTCTGCTGGAGACCTCCGGGGAGGCCACCGCGGGCTACGCCGTGGACTTCGGCGTGCTCTCCTCGGGGGAGACCGCCCTCGTGGAGTGGAATGACGGCTTCTCGCTGGGCGCCTATGGCCTGGAGAGCGGGCCCTACACGGCGCTGACCCTCGCGCGCTGGCGCGAGCTGACCCGCTCGCGCGCCTCCCTGCCCTGACTTCGTTCAGTCCCCAACGCCCACCTTGCCTCCGGGAGCATCGGACCCCAGCTTGGCCACCGGCCGGAGGACGAGCAGATTCACGGGGAATGAACATGGGACGGTGGCGGGCAAGCACGGCGGGGCTGATGCTGGGCATGTGGACCGTGCTCGGCTGTGGTGGGAGCGACGCCCCCATCGAGCCTCCTCCGCGCGAGGAGGAACCTCCTCCGCAGCCTCCCGAGCCTCCGAAGCTCGAGCCCGGTGACGCGCGGTGGACCGTCCACTCGCGGCTCCCCGGACAGCAGGAGGTCGTGGCCCTGGCCTCGGATGGGCTCGGCGGCCTGGTGCTCCTGGGCACCTCGCGGGCCACGGGCACCTCCGGTCCCACATCGGTGGAGGCGAACGGCACGTCGCTCGTGCTGTCGCATCACGATGGCGCGGGGCAGGTGCTTTGGACGCGGACCTTCACGGCCGAGCCCTCCTCGGAGGGAGGCCCCGCCATCGCGCACGCGCAGCTGTTGGGCATCGCCTCCACGGCGGAGCTCTTCATCGCCGGCAAGGTGGAGGGACGGCTGCGACTGGGCGAGACGCTCATCGCCGACAGCCACTTCGTGGCGAAGCTGGCCGCGGACGGCTCGCCGCAGTGGGCCCGCTCGACGGGCACGCTCAAGGCGCTGACGCCGGACATCGAGGGTGAAGTGGTGGTGGCGCACGGACGGCTGGTCACGCGCTACGACGCGCGAGGCACCGTCCGGTGGTCCCAGGAGCTCCCCGCGATGTCCTCGGCGTCCGCCGTGGCGTTGGACCCGGATGGCGGCGCGGTGCTCGTGGGCCAGCGGCCCCTGGCGCCGTTCGAGAGCATCGGCTTCATCGCCCGGCTGTCACCCGTCGGCGAGGTGTACTGGGAGCTGGAGGTGGGCCCCGACGCACCGAACTTCACGCACGTCGCCTTCGCCGCGGACGGCGGGCTGCGCTTCACCGGCGACTTCGCGGGCACCCTGCACTGGGGTGGCTCCGTGCTCTCGCCCACCTGTGATGCGCGGGGCTGTCCGCGCGCCGCGTTCATCCTCGCGGCGGATGCGGCGGGACGCCCCCTGTGGGGACACGCGCTGACGGGCACGGCGTCGGCGGAGGCCAGCGGCGCGCGGCTCACGTCGGATGTGAACGGCGGCACAGCGGTGCTCTTCCGCCATGGCTGCGGCTCGGAGCTGGCGCGACTCAGCGCCCGGGGAGCGCTGTCGTGGAGAGCCCCCTATGCCACCGAGCCCTGCGCGCCGGGGCTCCAGCTGCGGGACATCACCTTCCTGCCAGGAGGCGACCTCGCGAGCGCGGGCTCGTTCACCGGCACGCGGGCCTTCGGCGCCCAGGAGCCCTTCACCGCCGACGACACCGACACCTTCCTCCAGCGCCTGGTGCCGTGAGCCCCGCCTCAGGCGGCGCGCGACTGCGCGGGGGCTGCGAGGTCCGCGGCAGGCTCGGGCTCACCGTCCGCGCCCAACACCAGGGGCTTGATGCCCAGCTTGCGCTCCACCAGCGAGTGGCCCAGGTAGATGAACGGCGTCAGGCCCACCGCCACGAGCACCTTCACGACGTAGGACGAGAGCACGATGCCCACGATGACCTTCGTGGGCAGCACGCCCGTCCACGCGACGAACTGCATCACCACGGTGTCGATGAGCTGCGACACCAGCGTGGAGCCCGTGGCGCGCAGCCACAGGAGCCGGTTCTTCGTGACGCGCTTGAGCAGGTTGAACAGGGCGATGTCGGTGAACTGGCCCACCAGATAGGCCGCCATCGACGCGACGAGGATGCGCTGCGAGCCGTCGAAGACGTTGTTGAACGCGCTCTCCACCGTGCCCTGGTAGTCCGGCGCGCGCGTCAGCGGCGCGATGGGCACCCGCACCGCGATGGCAATCACCGCGAAGGCGAAGATGGCCATGAAGAAACCCACCCACGTGACGAAGCGGGCCGTCCTCTTGCCGTAGAACTCGTTGAGGATGTCCGTCAGCAGGAACGTCACCGGGAAGGGCAGGATGCCGATGGACATCACCGCCACCACGCCGCCCAGGTGCACCTCGAACAGCTTCACGGCGATGAGGTCTCCCACCACCAGCGCCGTGACGAACACCGCCGCCAGCACCACGAAGAGCTGCATCCGTCTGTCGAGCTGCATGGTGTCGCGTCGTCCTCAGGGCAGCGTGTCGGCGGCCAGGCCCGGCGCCGCGGGCTCGTCGAGAGGGTAATAGGAAGTCCCGACGAGGGCCTCGTGCACCCGGGGCGCCTCGGACGTCACGACGCGGGGCCGAGACACCCGCAGCACCGTCTGCTCCTGCGTCGAGGGGTTGTCGTAACGGCGCGCCAGGGACGGGGCATCATGGAACGCCATGCCTCGCGCCACGGGGTGGCCCCGCATCAGGAGCTCCGGCCCCAGCACCAGGTCGCTCGCCTCCACCGCCGCCTCCTCGCTCGCCGGGAGACTGCCACCAGGCTTCACGCGAAGACGGTGCACGCCATAGCCCGCGCCCTCGTGGATGACGTCCAGGCGGCCGAAGGAGCGCTCCTCGGAGGCGTAGCTCATCTGCTCGGCCGTGCGGTGCACCTGGAGCGATGGCAGCGCGAGCCCACCGAGCGCCAGGGGCTTGATGACTCGCACCGTGGCCGCCTGCACCTGCGCGCGCGGCACATCCTGGGTGGGCGGCACGAGCAGGTAGCGGCTCACCGCCTCCACGGCGGACTCCAGCAACTCGAACCGACACGCCTCCAACAGGAAGCGCAGCTCGCCCGCCAGTCGCCCGTAGTTGACGGTGTGCGCGAGCCGTCCGCCCGTGGCGGCGTTGCGCGTGTCCAGGAACAGGGCCACGTCCAACCGCAGCGGCTGGGCCAGCACGCGCTCGCGGTTGTACACGCCCACGATGCAGTCCACCGTGAGGCCGCGCAGCTCGATGACATCCAGCGAGTGCCCCTGGCTGTCGCGCACCACGGGAGGATGGAAGGCCAGCTCGGCGCTCACAGCATCACGCTCCTGCCCCCGTCGACGGCGATGACCTGCCCGGTGATGTAGGGGGCGTCCTTCGCGAGGAAGACGACGGCGCGCGCCACGTCCTCCACGCTGCCCTCGCGCCCCATGGGGATGCGGCGCAGAATCTGCTCGCGCGCGACGGCGTCGAAGCTCTCCGGGAAGGCGGCCACGCCGGGCGATACGGCGTTGACCCGCACGCGCGGGGCCAGCTCCACCGCCAGCGCGCGCGTCAACATCAGCAGGCCCGCCTTGCTCACCGAGTAGTGCGCGAAGTGGCTCTCCGGCCGCTCGCCCGCGATGTCGCAGATGTGGACCACCACGGGGTCCTTCCCCGCGAGCAGCGAGGGCAACAGCGCCTGCGTGAGGAAGAAGGGCGCGTCCAGGTTGACGCCGAGCATGGTGCGGTACTGCTCGCGCGAGATGTCCTCGAAGGGCACACGCTCGTAGAGGCCCGCGTTGTGGACGACGACATCGAGCGCGGGCCAGGCCTCGCGCACGCTCGCGCCCAGGGCATCCACCGCCTCGGGGCGGCTGAGGTCAGCGGCGTGCACGGTGACCCGGCGGCCCAGGGCGCGCAGCTCGTCCGCCAGCGAGCTCAGCGGCTCCAGCGAGCGGTTCGCGTGCAGCGCGACGTCATATCCGGCATGGGCCAGCGCCCTCGCCACCGCCTGACCGATGCGGATTCCTGCTCCGGTGATGAAGGCCGTCCCCATGCGGCGCACTGACTAACAGGCCCCGCTGAAAAGTCGAAGGGCGATGCCGGATACCCCCGTATCCCGGCACCGCCCCTCGTCCCCTTGGAGGTCTTTCAGCGAGTGCTACCGGACGTAGCTGGCCGGGTGCACGCGGTTGGAGCGCCAGTCACCGCCACGGTCGTAGGACACCCACACCCACTCCGTGGTCTGCACGTAACGGCCCGGCACCCACTGGTTCTCGTAGTAGCCACCGGTGCAGCGGGTGACGCGGTGACGGCGGTTGCCGCGCTCCTGGCAGACTTCCGGCACCCACACCTGGTCGTAGCGACCCTCGACCCAGCGGCTCACCGTCTGCATCTCGTAGCGGCCCTGCGAGCGCGGCGGCGGACGCGGCGCCGGAGCGTGGTGGCAGTGGCCGTTGTGGACGTGGGCCTCGTAGCGGTCGGGACGGGGACCGCGGTCGTCATGGCGGTCGTCGTGGCGGCGGTCATCGTTGCGGCGGGCCTGCTGCGTGGCCCAGTCGCGCATGCTGCTGTCGGCCGCGAGGGCCGTCGAGGAACCGAAGAACAGGGTGCCGAGAGCCAGGGTCGCGAGAGCAGTCTTGAAAGCCATGTCGTCCATCCTCCGTCGTGTTGCACCTTCTGACGGGGCACCCCCAGGAACATTCAAACACCAGGAGTTCCGCCCCCTCCGGACATAGGGGGGCGATGTAGGACATGGACTCCACGGAGGCGTCAGCGAGGAGCGACCTCGGCACAGGTGAGGCCCTCCTCGGGCGCGCAGTTGCGGCCCACGAGGCAGCCCCCCGCGCCCTGGTGGTCCACACAGCGGATGGGGCGACAGTCGACGTCACTGCCACACGCGCGACGGCTCACCGTGCACGTGCCCTGGCTGCACGCGTCCTGCACGCAGTCGGTGTCCTGCTGGCAGGTGCAGAAGCCCTCCACGTCGCCCTCCGCGATGGAGCAGCGCCCAGCGCACGCGCCGACTTCCTGGCCCTGGGTCTTCACGCACTGACCGCCGCGTCCGCAGTGTGAATCCTCGCGGCACGGCAGCGACGGCGAGGGCGCGCACTCCGCATCCGAGCGGCAGCGCGCACGGCTGGCGACGACCACCACGTCCGCGCACTGGTAGCCGTGGGGACAGCCCTGTCCCTCCGAGCAGTCCGCGCCGCAGAAGGCGGTGCCGGGGCTCGCGGTCTCCCGCAGACAGAAGTTGGCGCCACGGCCGCAGACCTGGAGGCCGCCGCCGTACGTGCAGCTCGCGCAGTAGGGACGGCGCACGGGGTCGAAGTCGCTGAAGCATGTCGCGGCACCGCAGCGCTCGCCGAAGGCACAGTCGCTCGCGTCCGCGCAGAAGCCCGCGTCGCAGACACCGAGCGCACAGGCCGCGCGGCCCTCGGGCGTGGTGGCGTCACAGAGGCATGGCGCGTCCTGGCAGCGACAGGCGGTGCCTGGACAGTCTCCGGAGGAGCGGCAGCCCGTGACACAGGTGGTCCGCGACACGTCGCAGACTTCGCCCAACGGGCAGTGCACATCCGTGGCGCAGCGCCCTCGCGTCAGACAGGTGCCGGTGCTCGTGTCGCAGAAGAGGGAGTCGTCGGCGCAGTCGGCGTTCGACTCGCAGCCAGCGCGGTCCTGGCAGAAGCCCGCGGAGTTGCACCACTCCGTGGGCGAGCCACAGTCCGCGTCCACCCGACAGCCCTCCGAGTCCACGGAGGAGTCACTCGGACACGCGGCGAGGAGGAGCAACAGGGGCACGGCGAGCCACGTCCAACGGCGCATCACGGGTCGAAGACCTCCGAGCGCCCGAGGACATACGCCGTCCAGGTCGCCGTGGACAACGCGTCATGGGTCCATTGCGAGTACTCGAAGCGGGGGACTCGCGCGAGGGAGAGGTCGGCTCGCAGTCGCGCGCCTTCGGGCAGTTCTGCGCGGAGTGCCGCGAGCGCGGGTCCGGGGAGCGTCACCTGCGTCTGCCCTCCCGGGAGCACGGCCGTCCAGCGGACGCCGCCCTCCGTTCCGGGCGCGAGCAGGGTGAGCAACTGCACCTCGGGCGTGGCGGTGGAGGCCGTGGGCGTCCAAGACACCGTGCCCTCGAAGCGAGCACCCGGCTGGGTGAAGACAGGCAGTGGCAACATCGGCGCGAGTGTCACGCCTCCGTTCAGGGCTCCCGGCTGACGGTGGTACAGCAGGCTCTGGGGATACGCGGTGGCTCCTCGCAGCAGGTCGAGGAAGAGCAGGTTCGCGCCGTCCACGTGGGGAAGTTGTGGGAAAGCGAGGCGCGGTCCGGGTCCTTCGATGCTCGTGTAGAGGCGCGTGCCCGTGCCCCAGTTGTGGGGATGGGGCACGAGGCCCTCCGCGCCCAGGTCCAACCAGGCGTAGACCTGATGCCGTCCCTCGCCTCCCGCGATGACGAGTGGGCCCTCCACGGTGAGCGGTGCGGTGACATCCAGGTGCATGTCGAAGATGACATCCTGGTTCTCCGCCGCCCGCGTCCCCGAGGCCGCGACACCTCGGCGGATGCCGAGCAGATAGGGCTCGAAGTCCACGCCGTCCCTGAGCACCCCCAGCACCGCGTACACGGCGCGCAGCCCGGGCTGGGCCAGGACGAGGAAGGAGCCTCCGTCCTCGCGGATTCGCCAGGTCTCCGCGCGACGGTCGCCCGTTCCCGTGAACGGTGGACCCGACGCGGGGCTGGATTGGGCCACGAAGACTCGCGCCTCGAGCACCTCATTGGCGCCAAGAGGTCGCGGGGGCTTGAAGCCTCGCACGCGGCCGGAGACGCGCGCGGTCGCGGGCACGGGCGGATTGCCGGGGTTGCCCTCACGGTCGAGACGGCGCAGGTACACCGTCAGGTTCTCCGAGCGGATGCCCGCCACCGTCACCACGTCGTGGCCCGGCTTGAAGACCGTGATGACCTGCGCGCCCGCGATGCGTGGGTCCGAGAGCGTGAGCTGTCCTCGCGCGTCCGTGCCGCCATGGAGGAGGGGCGTGGGGTCCGGGCCCAGCAGCACCGTGGCTCCCGAGACGGGTTGGCCATAGCTCCCCGATGACGTGTCGAGCACCGTGACGTTCAACGTGCCCATCAGGGGCTCGCCGGAGAGACCTCCGGGGCCTCGTGGGTCGAAGTAGTGGAAGGACTCGGGGAGCGCCGAGCGCTGTGAGCCATGGACGACGGCGACCTCCACGGGTCCCTGGATTCGTGAGGCCGGGATGCGACAGGTCAGCGTGTGCGCGTCGTGGATGAGCACGTCGGTGGCGGGTTCTCCTCCGAACGTGACGGACGTTCCGTCGACGAAGCCCGCGCCTCTTACCGTGACCCGGGCGCCCCCAGCGACGGCACCACGGGAGGGCTCGACCTGGGACAGGGTGAGCGCGGCTTCGTAGGTGAAGGACGCTGGAAGCAGCGCTTCGTTCTCCGGGTCGCTCGCGGAGGAGACATGGAGCGAGTGCGGCCCCGCGCCTCCTGGTGGTGTGAGGAAGCGCAGCTCCGTCTCGCTCGACTCCGTGACTTGTGGCGCGGAGAGTGCGCCGACGTGCACCACGGCGTCTGGAGGCAGTGCGGTTCCCGTGAGTCGAGCCTGGGTTCCGCCTGTCGCGGGCCCATGGTCCGGCGTCACCTGGTCGAGCGCGAGACGGAAGGTGTAGCCCTGGGTGAGGCTCGCGCTCATGGCGCCGGATTGGACACTCACGGAGACCGTGCGCGGGAGCGTCTCCCGGGGAGGGACCCGGACCGTGGCGGTCGTCGCGGTGGCACTCACGAGCTGCGCCTGGACGGCATCGAAGGTGACGGACAGGTCGGGCGCATCGAGCGAGGTCCCCATCAGCGTCACGGTGCCATCGTCCCGGGCTCCGACTCTCGGGAAGACTCCATGCAGGGCGAGCGGTGCACTCGGGGAGTCGTCCACGTAGGCGAAGCCCTGGCGCACGGTCCAGGTGCCTCTCGGCGTGACGATGCGGATGGGCACGACTCCGATGGACGGTGCGGGTGGAGTGGTCACCACGATTCGCGTGGAGGACTCCACCCGTAGCGCGGTGGCGGGTGTGTCTCCGAGGAGGACTTGAGTCGCTCCCTCGAAGCCCTGGCCCGTGATGACGGTGACAGTGCCTCCCTCTCTTGGACCCGTGAGCGGTGAGACCTGGGTGACGCGCGTGTCCTCGAGGTAGCGATACGCGCGTCGGAGCACGTCACCGACACCGTGGCCCTGGACTCGCACGTCCACGGAGCCAGCTACGCGCCCCCTGGGGACGAGGACACGGAGCTCCGACGAGGAGACTCGCGTGACCGAGGGACTCGCCATGTCACCGAAGAGGACCTGGAGCCCCGGCCCCTCAGGGAAGCCCTCGCCGAGCATCGACACGGTCTCTCCTCCGGAGAGCGCCCCCGTGTCCTCCGAGAGCGCGCGGACGTCGAAGCTCTCGACGTAGGTGAAGCAGGACTCACAGACTGCCGTGCCGTTCGGGTTCTGGAGCGTGAGGTCCACTGTGCCTGCCACTCCAGGAGGCGTGCGCAGGTCGAGGGTGGCGTCGTCGATGAGCTGGAAGTCACGGACGGGATTCGAGCCGACTCGCAGCGTCGTGCGCGCTGCTGCTTCGGGTGCGGTACGGGCCACGCCCTCGACGAAGCCTCGGCCCTTCAGCGTCACCCAGGTCCCGCCGCCCCGCCCACCTCGCGCGGGCAGCGCGGACTGAATCACCGGCGCGCTCGGTGCGCCCGCATCGGCGTGGGTCCCCGCGTCTTGCGCTCCCGCATCAGGAACACTCCCTGCGTCTGGCGGAATCCCTGAGGGGCGTGGGGAGCCACCACATGCCGCGAGCAACGTGGCGAGGAGGATGAACACCCGCGATGACGTGGTCCTCATGGGAGCCACTCCACCTGGAGCGTGTAGCCGTTCGTCGTGCGCGCATCATCACCAGTGACCCTGGCCGTGAGCGACTGGCCCTGCACCGCCGACGCGGGCAGCTCCACCGTGGCACCCGTCGTGTCGATTGAGCACCCCAGCTCGGTGCCACCCTTCAGGACACACAGGCGCAGCAGCCCGCGGTCCGCCGTGTAGCCCGACAGTGACACCCGTGCGCCACGTGAGGGCGGCACCGAGAACCGCAGGTGGTCCGCATCCCCGGGACAGAGCATCCCGTCCAGCCTCAGGTCCTCCGGCAACGCCGTGGCCGTCTCGACCGTGTCGTTCGGCTCGTGGTCGTCATCGTCGCAAGGTGTTCCCCGCGAGAGGAAGAAGCCCACGTCGTAGGCTCTCGGCACCGCGTCCCGGGAGGCGATGCGAACCGTGTACAGGCCTCGCTCCGCGACGACATGCGACAACCGGAAGCGCCCCGTCGCCAGCACCCTTCCACTCGCATCCTGGAGGGACGAGGAGAACACCGGCTCCGCGAACACCTCCGCCTCCACATTCACACCGAGCTGGTCACCCCGCTCCAACGTGAGCGAATAGTGGTCCACGTCACCTGGGCACAGGGTGAGCCGCACATGGCGACTCGCGCTCACGGGATGGGCCGTGGCCACGGTGTCATTGGGCTCCAGCACGTCCGGCTGGCAGCTCCTGGGGATGCAGGCCCTGCTTCCGAGGTCACAGCGTCGGTCTGACTCACAGTCGTCGTCCGAGGAGCAGGGCGGCAGGCTCGGCAGGCACTGCCCACTCGCCAGGTGACACACGTGGGGCACCGTGCAGTCTCGGTCCGAGTAGCACCTCGGCGTCACCGTGCAGCGGCCCGCGGCGTCACAGGTGAAGCCCACCGCGCAGTCCGAGTCCTCCTCGCACCGCACACAGCGCTCGTTTGAGCAGTGCTCCCCTTCCGCGCAGACCGCCGACGCGGTGGCCTCGGTGCAGCGTGGCACACAGGCATGCAGGCCCGGATTGCAGCGCCCCTCAGCGCCGCAGTCCGAGTCCTCGATGCACCCGAGGTCCTCCTCGCACACGAGCGTGCCCGCGTTGCACCGCTCACCTGTCGGACATTCCTCACGTGTGCCCATCGGGCACAGCACCACGTCGGCCCTCGCCCGGCACAGTCCCTGGCGACACCACTGTCCCAAGCCGCAGTCCGCGTGCGCCACGCACGCCTCGCCCCAGCCCTCGCGCGCGACACAGGCTCCGGCCTCGCAGCGCTCACGGAGCCGACACTGACCGCTCGACTCACAGGCGCCACACACTTCGGCGAGCGTGCAGACCTGCCCTCCATCACAGTCCTCGCGCCGTGCACAGGTCTTCGGGCCGGGGTCCACATCCGGCTCCGGTGGCATCTTCTCCGTGGAGGAACAGGCGAAGAGCCAGCACAGCCCCAACAGCCACCACCCCGTCCTCACGGCGCCTCCGTGACGACACCCGAGGGCCACTGCACGTCCGCCACCGTCCACACCTCGCCCTGGCGCGACAGGGTGCGACGGAACTCGCCCTTCAGCACTCCCCGGTCATACACCCGCACCGTGGCCTCACTGCGCGGGTCCACGGCGCCGTTCTCGCGCGAGAGCACCACCGCGACCCGGTACGGGCCTGACACGGGGCGCTCGTAGCCGAAGACCTCCGGACCGAAGCCCGTCAGCCGATCCCTCAACAGCTCCGGGTCCTCAGCGAATCCGGGTGCGCCCCAGTCGGGACGCGGGTTCGCGTAGTGACAGTCATCGACGGACCCCAGCACCGCGTCCACGCCTCGCAGCACGTGCAGGTCCAGGTCCGTCTCCGCGTGGTTCCACGTCACGCCCACCCACAGTTGTTGGGCGGGAACCGCCACGACTCGCGCACGCGTGGGTTGCAGGCTGCGCGCGCCCGCCGCATCCGTCACCGTGAGCGCCACCTCGTACTCACCCGACACCACCGGGTCCAAGCGCAACACGCTGCTGGACGCCCCTGGGGACAACACCTGCGCACGCGCGCCCACGGGCAGCGAGACCAGCTCCCAGGCGTACGTGAGCGGACCGTCTCCATCCGGGTCCATCGAGGCCGTGCCCTCCAGCACCACTTCGCCTCCCGGCACGCTCTCGCCCGGAGCGCTCACCACGGGCACCGGCGCGAGATTCACGCTGCCTCGCAGCTGCATTCGCGCCTCGCGCTGGTCCGGGTCCGTGGTCCGCAGCACCAGGGCTCCACTCACGTCCTCGGCGGCGACACCGGACGGCACCCCGTATTGCACCGACACCTCGACCTCACTCGCGAGGTCCAGCACCGCGGGCGTCCGCGTGGAGCCCACGAGCTGGAACACAGGAGACGCAGGCGATTCGAGCGTCAGTGACTCCAGCACGAGCGGCGCGCTCCCTCGCGAGCGAAGCCTCACCGGCCGCACCACGACATGTCCCTCGGCGACCCGCCCGAAGTCGAGCAACGCGGGCTCCAGCTCCAGCGCCGCGGCCGTGCGCCCCTCTCCTCGCAGCGACACCTCGACGTCCTCTTGAATGGGGTCGTCCGTGCGCAGCACCAGCGTCGCCGTGTAGCTCGACTCACGCGGCGGCACGAAGGCCAGCACCAGTGGGGTCTCTGCCTGCGCGGGCACCTCCTCGGGAACGGAGATGATTCGGAACGGGCTGCCGTCCTCCTTCACCACCGCGCTCACCACTCGCAGCGACGCGCGTCCCACGTTCACCAACGGCAGGGACACCTTGCGTTCGTTCAGCGCGGGCACGGCACCGAAATCCAGTGTGGACGCGGGCGCCACCCAGCGCGGCACCACCGAGGACGGCGGCGCGTCCCTCCCACAGGCCGCCACCAACAGCCAGCACACGAGCCACCCGCGCCTCACGACCCCTCCTCCACGTACTCCAGCTCCACCCGCGACCCCAGCCCCGGCACCGAGTCCCCCGCGAAGAACACCGTCCCACGCTCGGGTTGGTACACCCACCCGTGCTCGCCTCCCGCCTCGGGGACGCACACCACCTCGAGCGCATCCGCCAACCGCCCCTCGCAAGCCGCGCGGTCCACCGACACACAGGCCCTCAGAGAGGACTCCGGCGTCCCACAGGCGTGGCGAACACGGACCCTCAGCGAGTCCTTCCGAGGCACACGCGCGAGCGCGAACGAGCGCCTCAGCCCCACCGCGCTCGTCGCCAGCGTGCGCAGCGTCTCGGCGAAGTCCTCGTCGCAGATGCTCCCCAGCGCTCCGCCCATCCAGGACACGAGCTCCGCGTACCGCGCCCCCGGCTCCGCGCCACAGCCATTCGAGGGCACATCCCCGATGATGGCCGACGCCACCACCGTCCCGTCATTGCCCAGCCCCTTGGCTCGCGAGAACTCCCGCCAGTACATGCGCACGTCGTGCGGCGAGCGGTCGTCCTCGTCCGTCACGAACGCCAGATACAGCCACGCGTCCGGACGCAGGAACTCCACCGCATGTGTCGCGCGACACGCCTCCCGACACGCATCCGTGGCGCAGCTCGACACGCAGGCCGCTCGCGCCTCCAGCACCGGCGCGTTCTCGCGCGCCAGCCGCTCCAGCACCTGACGCGCGGCCTCCAGCCCCGTCTCGTACGCGCTCCCTCCCGTCCCCACTCGCACGCTGTCCGCGAAGGCCTGCTCCAGCCCCGGCGTGTCCGGACGCAGAACCCGCGGCGTGCCCACCAGCTCCCCGGGACGCGCGAAGGTGTCCGTGGTCGCCACGCCCATGCGGTAGTCGATGCGCCCTTCGCGAAAGAGCGAGATGAACGCCTGGAAGTTGCGCGCGAGCGACTCCTGGCGAGGCGCCATGGAGGCCGAATCATCCACCACCCACAACACATCCACCGCCGACGCCGAGCGCTGCGCGTACGTATCGACGTGGAAGCCCGGCGGGAGCGACGGCACCAATCGCTCATCCCGACAGTCGACGAAGAGGAGCGCCAGGAAGGCGACGACGGCGACACGGCGCATCCGCCCAGCCTACCCCGAGCGTTCATGGTGCACATCTCCGCCGAGAACCCGCCCTGACCGGGCCCCGGGTGCGCTACATCCTCGGGCACCATGTTCCACCGTCAGGGGCCCACCCTCCTCGAGCTGGCCGAGCAGGCCCTCTCCTCCGTCGAGCAAGGCTACGACCTGCTCGCCCCCAAGTTCGACTACACGCCCTTCCGCACACCGGACCCCGTGCTCCGCGCCGCCATCGAAGCCCTGGGCCCCTCGGGCTCCGTCGGCACCGCGCTGGACGTGTGCTGTGGAACCGGCGCCGCCATGCGCCACCTGCGCCCGCTGGCCCGCGAGCGGGTCACCGGCATCGACGTGAGCCAGGGCATGCTCGAGGAAGCGGACCGCAGGCTCTCCGGCGCACCGGGCACCGCCGCCCTCGAGTTCATCCGGGGTGACGCGCTGGAGATGACCTTCGACGCCGCGTTCGACGTGGCCACGTGCTTCGGCGCCTTCGGCCACATCCTCGAAGCCGATGAGCCCCGGCTGATTCAGCGCATCCACCAGGCCCTGCGTCCCGGGGGGCGGTTCCTCTTCGTCACCGGCCATCCACCGTCGAAGCTGCGCCCCGGTTACTGGGTGGCCCGGAGCTTCAACGCCGCCATGCGCGTGCGCAACGCCCTGTGGAAGCCGCCCTTCGTCATGTACTACCTGACGTTCCTGGTGCCTCGCGCCCGCGCGCTGCTGGAGGCGCAGGGCTTCAGCGTCGAGGTCCGCGACGGCATCCTCCCCGAGCCCTTCTCGCCCCTGGCCACCGTCATCGCGACGAAGCGCTGACGCCGCGCCTCAATGTGGCGCGTACTCCACGGACACCACGGTGTACTCCACTGCCCCGCGAGGCCGCTCCACCACCACGGCATCTCCCACCTCCTTGCCGAGCAGTGCCCGCGCCAGCGGAGACTCCACGCTGAGCCGGCCCGACTTCACGTCCGCTTCGTCCAGGCCGACGATGCGATAGCGCGTGCGCTCGCCGTCCTCGTCCTCCAGCTCCACCCACGCGCCGAAGAAGACATGGCCCTCCCGCGCCGCCTCCGGCTCCACCACGCGCACCTCCTCCAGCGTGGCGGCGAGGTGGCGCGCGCGGCGCTCGCGCTCCTGGCGCCGGACTCCCGCCTCCAGCGGCGTCAGCCCCTCGGCCCCGGAGTCCGGCCCCTGCGTGGCCGCCAACTCCTCCTGCAGGGCGCGATAGCCCTCCGGCGTGATGTAGCGCTTGTCGCCCGAGGAGGACTTCGGCCGCGGCGGCACCAGCACCTCGTCCCCGCCCGAGTCCTCCTTCGTGAACGCCTTCGACATTCCGACCTCCGACACAGTCCACTTCGGACCCGGGCACCTCGCACCCGTGAGACTAAGCTACGCCGCCTCGTCCATCACTCAAGGGGTGCACGCATGGCAGGGCAGGCAAGGCTGACCGGCAAGCAGGGCCAGGAACTGGCGGGCTATCTGAGTGAAGCCACTCCAGCGAAGGGCGCGGTGGTCCTCGTCCACGAGTGGTGGGGCCTCAACGAGCACATCCGAGGCATCGCCGACCGGCTCGCGAAGGAGGGCTTCACCGTCTTCGCCGCCGATTTGTACGGCGGCCGCACGACGAAGGACGCGCAGGAGGCCGACAAGCTCCTGTCCCAGATGGACTGGGGCAAGGCCAGCCAGGCCCTCAAGGACGCCACGGAGGCGCTGCGCCAGCGTGGCGGCGCCGGCACGAAGGTCGCCGTCCTGGGCTTCTGCATGGGCGGCGCGCTGACGCTGCTGGCGGGAGCGAACGACGCGGGGCTCGACGCCGTGGTGCCCTTCTACGGGATTCCGCCGGACAGCGTGGACGTCACCCGCATCCGCGCGCCCATCCTCGGGCACTTCGCGACGCAGGATGACTGGTGCACGCCGGACCGGGTGGACGCGCTGGAGGCGAAGCTGAAGAAGGCGAACGTGCCGGCGGAGCTCCACCGCTACGACGCGAACCACGCCTTCTTCAACGACACCCGTCCGGAGGTCTACTCGCCGGACAATGCACGGCGGGCGTGGACCCGGACGGTGGACTTCCTCCGCGCGAAGCTCGGCTGAGCCTCGCGCGAAGGGGGCTCACGACTCCCGGCTCAGGTGCCGGGGGTCGCCGGCGTGGCGGGAGCCTGGGGCGCGGTCTCCGGCGAGGCGGGCGTCGTCGGCTGGGCCTCCGGGGCCTCGGTGCCGGGCGCCTGCTCCGGGGCGGCGGGGGCCTGGGGCGCGAGCTCCGCGGGGGACTGACCCGAGGGAACGAGCTGCAGGCGGTACTGCGACACGCCCTTGGGGAGCACCACCTCCACCAGCGGGTTCTCCTTCAGCAGGTCGGCGTTCGTCTCCAGCGTCACCAGGCCGTCCGCGTCGCTGACCAGGTTCATGCGCGTGCGACGCTCGCCCGCGCGCACCTTGGCGCCCTGCACGGGCTTGCCAGCGCCGTCCACCACGCGCAGCGCCACCGTCTGGCCCGCGGTGACTTCGGCGGCGTTCGGCGCCACCAGCTCCCGGTAGGTCGGGCGCAGGGCACAGGCGGACAGGAGGGCGGTGGAGGAGAGGACGACGGTCAGCAGGGCTCGACGAAGGCTCATGGGAATTCCGTACGGACGTGAGGGGACTACCGGGCGCGGCAGCATAGCCGCAGACGGCGGGCCGCCAAGCCCCACCACGTCCGCCCCTCGGGGCACGGAAGCGGTTTTCCCGGGTTTGTTCCCCGGAAGGAGCCTGGGGCCACCCAGCCGGCCCGCCCTCCGGTGGAGTCAGCGGCCCTTCCCGATGCCCGCCGCCAGCCCCACCTGAACGGGAGCCGGGTGCACCGCGCCCGCCGCGAAAGGCTCGTACCCCATGGAGATGGTCCGCACCGACAAGGACACCTCGCCTCCGCCCTATGTGCACGACGTACACCGGGAGTTCTCCTACGCGGAGCTGCCGCCGGGCATCGGGATGAAGCCCGATGGCATCCACCTCAAGCACAACCGCTTCGACGTGAGCGTGGTGACGATGGTCCTCACCAGCCTCGTCGTCTTCTTCGTGCCGCTCTTCAACGGGCTCATCGGCGGCGTGTTCGGCGGCTTCCATGCGCGCACCTTGAAGCGCGCGCTGGCCGCGGCGGTGGTGAGCTCCATCGCCGTGCCCGCCATCCTCGCGGGGCTGTCGTTCTTCGCCGGCAACAACTCGCTGCGCATCTTCTCCGGGCTGGGCTTCGGAGGCTGGATAGCGCTGCATGTCATCGGCACGTTCATCGGCGCCGTGACGGGCGCGGCCAGCCGCCCCCTGTTCACCGAGGACCTCAGCGCAGCTCCAACCCGACTAGCAGCCGACGGTCCGACATACCGGACCACCACGTCGACGGTGCGGGTGAATCCCGACGTGACGGTGGAGCGAGTGAGCCCTCCCACCGGGCCTGCGCGCGAGGAGTGAGCAGCACGCCGAAGGGCCCCGCGCGCCCCAGCCACAGCTCCACCTGGAGCCATGCGCCCGCCTCGTGCGTGAGGCGCGCGTCGCCCAGGCGCCAGGTGGGTGCGTAGGCGGCCTCCAGGCGCACCGCGTTGGCGCCGGAGCCCGGCAGCCCCGTGCGGTGGGTCAGCGAGAAGCGAGGCCCCGCCGCGGGCGCGAGGGAGGTCTGGCTCCAGTGCATCCTCGCGAGCCCGCCCACGCCCACCGCCGTGAAGCGCGAGAAGCGAGCGGCCTCGTCGATGACCACCAGCGCCTCCGCCTGCACGGTGGCGCGGTAGGGCTCCGCGCGCGCCGTGTCCGTGGCGACGCGCGCCTCCGCGCCCCAGCCCAGCGAGTCCCACGCGGAGCCATGCAGCGCGAGCGGCTCTCGTTGCAAGGTGCGGTAGCCCACCAGCGTCATGTCCGTGGACACCACGCGCGGCGGTCCCCAGCGCGGCTCCAGCGAGAGCTCGCCGTCGAGGACGCGCAGTTCGCTGCTCGCCTGGAAGCCGTGCTGGCGCGCATCGCCCAGCGCCTCCGCGAGGCCCGCGGTGCGCACGCTGACCAGGGGACGCACGGCGCCCGTGTCGGGGAAGCCAACGCCCACGCTCACCACCGTGCGCGCCGCGCCCGACTCGCGCAGCGCCGAGGCCGCCCAGCGCGTCTCGTCCGCCACCTTGCGGCGACGGTCCTCACCGAGGAAGGCGACCGCGTCCACGTCCGCGAACACGCCGTCGTTGAGTGCGCCCTGTGCGTCGGTGGCGAGGATGAAGGTGGCCTCGGTGCGCTCGGCGCGGACCAGGACCTTCAGCTCCTCGGGCGTCGGTGGCCGACGGGGCGCGGTGGCCAGGGCCTGCTGGAGCAGCGCCGTGCGGTCCAGCACCGCGAGCTTGCGCTGGAGCGCGTCCTCTCGCTCGAAGACCCGCTGGCGCTCGCGAATCCCCGCCTCGGCCGAGCCGGCCACGGGCGTCTTCAGGGCCAGCAATCGCTGACGTTCGATTCGCAGCCGCTCGCCGTCCATGCGGTCCACCGCCGCGCGCTCGACCCGCACCGCGTGGGCCACGTAGGCGTGGAGCGTCTGGCGCACGGTGGCGCGCGCGGAGGGGCTCGCGGTGTCGAGCACCGCCGTCACGACTCTCGGCAGCGCGGCGTAGGCTTCGCCTCGGACCTCGGGCTCGCGGGATTGCAGTTGCGCGTGGAGGGACAGGAGGCGTGACAAGGGTCGCGCGTCCACGTGTCCGGAGAGCGACTCCAGGGCCTCGCGGCGCGTCTTGTCCGCTCGCGCGGCGCGCTCTCCCGTGGACTCGAAGGCGTCCGGGATGAGCTCCAGCAGCGGGCCCGCGGGCCCTGCCTTGCCGAGCACCTCCAGCCTCGCGAGCACATCCAGCGTCGCCGAGGGCAGGACCCACATGAGTCCGGGCGGGCGCACCTGACGGTCATTCTCCAGGACGCCGTTGAGCAGGAAGAGCAGCGCGCTCGCGCAGTTGTCGGTGAAGAAGTAGTAGCCCATGTACCCGCGCCGCTCGAGTTCCCAGATGCGCTCGAGCATCCGCGTCTCCTCACCGTGCGTCAGGCGCAGGCGGAAGCGGCGGATGGTGCGCTGCTCGAGCTCGAGCGACTCGTGCGCGAGGTCGCCCAGCGTGCCGGTGAGGAAGACGGTGTCGTAGCTCCCCGTCATCCCCTTCACCACGTAGCCCAGGCCCTTGGGCTCCATGCCCGTGAGGGCCACGAGCTGCACCACACGCTCGAAGGAGGGGCCGCGCACCTGGGCGCCCTCGCGCCACACCGGACGCAGGAGGAGATGTCCGAAGAGGGACTCGGGCTGTCGTCCCGTGGCGGCGACCATGAGCACCTCGAGGTGGGAGAGCAGGTCGCGCTCGGCCCAGGCATCGAAGGCGGGACAGGGTGCGCGCACGGGCCAGGCGCCCAGGCCCGAGGACTCCAGCAACTCCGTCAGCGCGCGCGTCTTGGAGAACTCCTGGCAGCGCACCTGCTCGTCCACGGACAGCGCGTCCTCGCGCAGGGACTCCACCGGGACGAACAGCTCCTCGGCGAACGTCACCAGGTCCAGGGCCGCGCTGTGCTGACCTCGCTCGCGACTGAAGGCGCCCGCGTAGTGCAGGCGTGCTTGCTCCTTCCAGACCAGGGGACGCTCGAAGGGCTTCATCCAGCCGGACAACCGGCGCCACCGTGTCTCTCGACTCCAGGCGAAGACGTCCTCCCACCGCTGCGTCACCGCGTGCACCACCGCGCGACGTCGCCACAGCCGCTCGGCGTCCTCGTCCGTCAGCCGGGAGAGGCGCAGCGTGGCGCGACGGTCCTTCGACGGTGCGTACCGGTAGAGATGGAAGCGCGCGTGGCCTTCGGACCAGTCGGGGCGAGTCTGCGTTCCGTCTCCCAGGCCCAACGGCGAGGACTCGGCGTGGAGCACCAGCTCCAGCGGGCCGCCCGGGAAGCGCCTCATCGCGGGGGGCAGGGACTGGAGTCCCTGCTCCACCTCACGCACGAGCACGGCGTCGCGTGCCGCGGCGTCTCGCAGCACCAGTCCCGCGCGGGACAGGGCGTGGACACGGGCCGCCAGCGAGTCCTCGTTCGGGGAGGCCCCCGGCTCCGAGTCCCCCTCGCGCACCACCCCCGCCGCTCGCGCCCACACGGGCAGCGCGAGGAGCACCACGAGCCACACCACGCCGCGGCTCACCGCGCCACCTCCGCGGCCACCTCCTCCCCATGCACCGCGAGGAACGCGCGTCGGTCCTCATCGAGCCGCGGGTCCGTTCGCGCCAGCTCCCCCACCCGCGCCAGCCACGCCAGCGCGCGCTCGGCCGTGAGCGTCCGCGTGTCCGCCATCGCCAGCAGCTCCCGCCGGTTCGCGCGCAGGAGCCGGCCGAACGTCGGCAGGTTCTCCCGACGGATGCTCGCCGCCGCCGCCAGGTCCTCCACCGTGGGCCCCGCGCCCAGCGCCAGGTCCTCGCGCAGCTGGTGCGTCCTCGACTGCAGATACACCTGCGCCGCGCGCCCCACCTCCTCGGGAGGAGGCCCCTTGCGTCGCTCCGCCGCCGCCACGACGCGCCAGATGACCACGCCCAGCCCAATCACCGTGGCCGCCACCGTCGTCGCCGACACCACGCGCCCATCCTTGTTGTCACTGTTGCTCGTCTCCGAGCGCGACTCCTTCCCCTCCCCGCCGCTCTCCGATTCGCTCGTCCCCGTCTCGCTGCGGTCGCTGGAGCGCGACTCGCTGGAGCCGCCCTCCTCCGAGCTGTGCGAGGTCCGCTCGCTCGAGTCCCCCGACTCGTTCGACGAGTCCCCAGACCCGTTCGACGAATCGCCCGAACCATTCGACGAGTCACCGGACCCGTTCGACGAGTCCCCCGAGCCCGAGCCGGAACCAGAGCCATCCGACGAGCCCTCCGACGCGCTCATCCCGCCATGGCCCATCGCCCCGGGTGTCCTGCACCCCGTCACCGCCAACAACACCGCCATTCCCAACGCACGCGCCGAGCTCCTGGTCGTCATTCCAGACACCCTCCCTGGTGAATGAGCATTCGTTCGACGTGAAAGCATGACGAGACACCGTGCAATTTCACGGAAGGAATTCATTTCCATGAATCAATTAGCCAGTGACGTGCCGAGCCTGGAACACATGATGTTTCGCGGCCTTGGGAGGCCAGGACAGGCCCCAGGCGCGAAGCGGGCATCCCAGGAGGTGCGTCGGGCGCTACGCGGCGGGGAGGTGCGGGGTTCAAGGGCAACGCGCCGGGCATCGACTTTCGACCCCGGCGCGCGCTCACATGAAACCTACCGCGAAAGGCCCTCCCCCCCGGTGGGCCTGCCCCTCATTGTCTCTTCGAGCGCAATGGGAATACCATCCGGGGAACCCCTGATGTCGGATTCCACCCGGACATCTCAGACTCCAGGGCATGTCGCAGCTCAATGCTCAACAGCTCACAACTTCCACGTCCGGGTGGGATAGTGGGAGCCACTCATTGGCATCGTATACTCAGGATACCTTGATTCGTTTGAATTCCGAGGAACAGCGTATCCTGGCGGACCTGGAGGCCCTGCTCGTCGAGGCGGAGCCGGGGTCTGAGTCCCTGCCCATGGTCCTGGAGGCATTGCGCGACACGCTCAAGGCGGAGCGCGCGGTGGCCTACGGCGTGGATGTGGGACCTGACCGCTACCACGTCAGCTACTCCCACAGCTCGGGTTTCCCGCAGCCGACGGAGGCGGTCTTCGACGCGCTGGAGACCTTCCTGTCGGACCGGGAGAGTCTTTGGGGCTGGTACGACCCCGCACGTCCCGCGCCCGCCCAGCGCAACCGGGCGCTGCACTTCCGCTCGCTCCAGGAGTCCGAGGCGCGGCAGATGCCCTTGCATGACCTGCCCGCGTATGAGGTGGGGCGGCGTCTGGGATTGAGCGAGGCGGAGCTGGAGGCGCAGAGGGACCGAGTCAACGTGCGCTCCGGGGCGGTGTATCGCCAGCTCGGGATGGAGCGCATGGCCTTTTTGCGCACGCTGGTGTGCGAGGGCCCCGCGCTGCTGGGCTGGATGGGATTGATGCGCGAGGAGCCCTTCACCGAGCGCGAGCAGCGCGTGCTCCAGGCGCTGACGCCCGCGCTGCAGCGGCGGTTGACGATGGAGACGCGGCTGCGCGAGTCGGGGCTGATGTCCACGGCGCTGGAGGTGGCGATGGAGGCCCTGGGGCGCGCCGCCTGGGTGGTCAGCCGCAGCGGCCGCGTGGTGCACGCCAACAGCGCGGGCCGCGTGTGGTTGGACCGTGGAGAGCCGGAGCTGATGGAGCAGCTGCGCCGGGGCGCGCAGGGGGTGCCCTGTTCGGGCCCGCTGACGCTCACGCCGCTGCGTACTCCCGGGCTGCCTCCGCACTACCTGGCCATCGACACGGGCACGGCCTCGAGCGCCGCGGCGCGGGTGCAGGCCCTGGCCGCGCGCTGGTCGCTCACCGCGCGCGAGTCGGAGGTGCTCACGCACATCGTCCAGGGCGAGACGAACAAGTCCATCGCCGGCCGGCTGGGCTGCGCCGAGCGCACCGTCGAGGTCCACGTCACGCACCTGCTCGCCAAGGCCCACGTGGAGAGCCGCTCGGCCCTCATCGCGCGCTTCTTCCAGACGTCCTGATGACGCGCGCGCCCGCGGGGCCCGCGCGTCTACAATGGGCGGAGTGAACGACTCCGCAGCCCTCCGACTCCAGGCCGCCCGCGCCCGCGCCCGACACGCGCTGGACTCGGGCCCCTTCTCCGCCCCGCCCGAGGGCGTCCCCCGGCGTCGCCGCCTCGTGATGGGGGACCCGCAGGCGGACTTCGACAAGGTGCTGGGCATCCTCGACCACCACGGGCTGTTGAGCGCGGAGGGCTGGCTCCTGCCCGACGTCCAGCTCGTCTCCGTGGGGGACCACTTCGACTGGGGTCCGCCCGAGGAGCGTCAGCGCGCCGCGGACAGCGCGCTGGCCCTGGTGGCGTGGCTCTCCGCGCACCCGGCGGACCAGGTCACCCTGCTGCTCGGCAATCATGACCTGGGCCGCGTGGGCGAGCTCGCGGGCTTCGACGCGGCGAGCTTCGCCACCGCGCAGGCGGAGGCGGACCGCGTCTACCAGAAGGGCCACACGGACGAGGCGGGTGAGCAGGCCTTCTTGAAGCGCTGGCCCCAGGTGCCCACCGCGGAGCTGGTGGCGCGCGACTTCGGCAACTTCCGTGAGCCGCAGCGCACGTGGGTGGAGTTCCTCCTGCGCGCGCGGCGCTTCCGGACCGCCCACGCCGCGGGCCCCGGGCTCGTCGTGCTCCACGCGGGCGTGACGCGGGAGGACCTGGACCTGGTGGGGCTCGCCCCCGAGCAGCACGCGGACGCGGACGCGGTGGCGCGCGCGCTCAACGGCGCGGTGGATGACGCGGTGGCGCGGTGGAAGGGCGGACCGCTGGAGGTGCCCCACCTGCACCAGCCGGGCGACGCCGCGCGGGGCGAGGGCACGGGCATCTTCTACCAGCGCCCCAGCCTGAAGCCCGACGACGCCGAGCGCACCCGACAGACGCCGCGCCGGCGCTTCGACCCGAGGCGACTGCCCAGGGGGCTCACCCAGGTGGTGGGCCACACGCGCGACAAGCGGGTGCTGGAGCTGATGGGCGTCACGAACCTGACGCCGCGCGACGGCGTGGTGCGAAACCTGGTGACGGACGGGACCCGGGTGGACTGCGCCCACGGCGCGCCGCCGCCACCGCGAGACACCCAGGCGGCGCTGGTCTTCGTCGACGGAGGCATGAGCCACTGCCCCGTCGAGTCCTACGAGCTGTTCGACCTGGACACGCGCGCCGCCGCCGCTCGGACGACGGCGCGCTGAGCCCCGCGGGCTACTTGGGCGCGGGCTGGGCCTCGGCCTGGAGACCGGCGAGCTTCTTCTCCAGGTTCTTCACCATGCGCGGCGACGTCTGCACGGCGGGCAGCGTCTTGGCGAAGGCGAGGGCCTCCTCCAGCGTCTTCACCGCGGAGGCGCTGTCCTTGCGCGCGATGAGGATGTCGACCCGGCCGGACATCACGCTGAGCCGACGCGAGCCCTGCACCCGGGCCAGCGCGCGGTCACTCGCGGCGAGCGCGTCGTCCAGCCGTCCCACGGTCCGGTACAGCGTGGCCAGGCGCGCGGGCGGGTTGTAGTCCTGGGGCAGGTCCTTCTCGCTCTGCTCCAGCGCGGGGATGGCGCGCTCGGGCGTGCCCAGCTTCATGGCCGCGCCCATGCGGTGCGCGTCGAAGACGGCGCGGGCCTCGGGGTTGGGGGCCTTGGCGGCCTCGGCCTCCAGGAAGGCCAGCCACTCCTCGGCGAGGACCTTCTTGCCGGCCTCGTCCTTGGCCACCTCGCGCGCCATGAGGCGCGCCTCGTACAGCCCCGAGCGGTCATCACCGGACATCTCGATGACGGGAGCCCCCATGGCGTCCACCACCTTGGCCTCCAGCGCGCTTCGCAGCTCCTTCACCCCGGCCGCGTCCTCGGGCATGGACACCGCGCACATCAGGCCGAACATCGCGGCGTTGGCCCACGACAGCGAGCGGGGCGTGCCCGGAAGCAGTTCGAGCGCCTTCTTCGCGCACGGCTCCACCTGCATCGCGCCGTACATGGCCGTCATGAGCGACTCCAGGGCGCGCCCCCGGCGGGACCAGTCGGCGGGCGCCTCGGCCAGGGCCTCCGTCAGGGTCTCTATCGCTTCGGCGGAGCGGCCCTCGGCATGGAGCGCGTCACCGCGCGCCAGCAGCGCCTCCGCGCCGGTGACGCCGCCCTTGTAGGCGCGCTCGCCGTCCTCGAAGAGCTTCTCCAGCTGCGACACGGTGGCGCTGCCCGCGAAGCGCAGGAGCGGCTTCTCCGCGCGCGGGTCGATGACGTACAGCGTGGGCCAGAACTCGATGGGGAACTTCTCCTGGAACGCCGCGTTCTGGGTCAGGTCGGTGTTCACCTCCAGCCAGACGAAGCGGTCGGCGTGGCGCGCCAGCGACTTGTCCGACAGGACGTACGCCTTCATGGAGCGACAGGTGTGGCACCACGGCGCCCAGACGTCGACGAAGAGGGGAACCCCCTTCGCCTTCGCTTCCGCGAGGGCTCGGGCGTAGTCATCCTCGATGAACGGCAGGGGAGCTCCGGCGTGCGCCGCTTCCGTGGACACGGGCGTGTTCGTGTTCGCGGCGGTGCAGCCGACGAGCCCCCAGAGCAGCAGGCTGGCGACAAGGGTGCGCATGGCGCGAACCCTACACCCGGGATGGCGCCGCTCGCGCCTGCTCCGAAACTGACATCCACCGCGCAAGCATCTGGGCACCTGCCCGTTCGCATGCTCTGGTGTGCGCGGACCTCCGATGACGCGAGACCCCTACACCCTGCGTGACGCGCTCGCGTCCGCCCTGGACGCCCTCCCTGCCGCCGAGCGGTTCCCGGACCCCTCCGACGCGGACCTGGCCCGCCGGCTGGCGGAGCGGCTGCGGCGGGATTTGCTGCCCCGCCTCGGCTCGGCGGACGCGCCCCTGCTGCTGGTGGCCATCGCCGGCCCCAACAATGTCGGCAAGTCCACGCTGTTCAACGCGCTGGTGGGCGCGTCGCTGTCGCCCGCGAGGCCCGAGGGAGGCCTGACGAAGCAGTGTCTGGCGGCGGCCCACCCGGAGACCTGGACGGGCGCGCTGAAGGACTTCCTCACCCGCCGCTACGACACGGTGCCGGTCGCGTCGGGCGAGTCGGCGCCGGTGGACCAGCCGGGGCCCTCCGGGCGGCTGTACCTGGTGCTGGCCGAGGATGTGCCGCGCGGGCTGCTCGTCATGGACACGCCGGACTTCGACAGCGTGTACCGGGAGAACCGCGAGCGCGCCGAGGCGCTGCTCGTCACGGTGGACGTGCTCGTGTTCGTGGTGAGCCGGCAGACGTACCAGAACGCCGCGCTGGTGGACTTCCTGCGCGCCGCGGTCGGCCATGGGCGGCCATACCTGCTCGTCTACAACGAGGCCTCTCGCGAGGAGGTGGCGCGCGGGCACCTGGACAAGCTGGCCTCGGATGTCGGCCATCCGCCGCTCGCGCGCTACCTGGCGCCGCACCAGCCGGAGGTGGAGGCGGGCCTGCGGCCCCTGGCGACGGTGCCGCTGGATGGGAAGCCCGCGCTGGGCTCCCTGCTGGGAGAGGCCGAGCACGCGCGCGAGCTGAAGGCCCGGGCGCTGGAGGCCTCGCTCGCCGATGCGCGCGCGGAGATGGGGGCGGTGGCGCTCGCGGCGGGGCGCGCGGCGAGCGAGCCGGAGCGGCTGCGGCAACGGCTGCGTCACGAGCTCGAGGGCGTGGGCGCCGCGGCGGCCCTGAAGGCAGTGCCCGCGGACGTGCTCATCGATGCGTTCCGCGACGAGCTGGATGCGCGCAGTCAGTTCCACAAGTGGGTGCGGCTGCCGTTCCGGGGGCTGGCCACGGCGCTGACGTACGTGAGCCGCAAGGTGCGGCAGTCCTTCACGGGGCCGGAGCCCGAGGGGGCCGAGACGCCGACGCGCACGGTGGACGCGACGTTGACGGATGGAGTGCGGCGGCTGGTGGATGCCTTCGCGCCGGAGGTCGCCGCGTGGCGCGGGGACCCGGCGACGCGAGCGCTGCTGGCGGAGGCCTTCGGGCCGGTGACGCTGGCGAAGCTGGAGGAGCCGCTGGGCTTCGAGGCCTTGCATGCCCACGCGGCGGACCGCGCCACGCTGTATGCGTACTGCCGCGACCTGGTGGCGGCCGAGCTGCAGGGAGGCATGCGCGAGGAGCTGCTCCAGGCGATGACGACGCTGGTGTACTCGGTGCCGTCGGGCGCGGCAGCGGTGGTGACGGTGGCCACCGGGGGCTTCGGGCATGACGCGGTGGTGTGGGCGGGGACGCTCCTGTCCACGCCGCTGATGGAGCGCTTCGTGGACCTCCTGGGCGCGCAGGTGCGTGCCCGCGTCACCCGCAAGTGGGCGGACGCGCACGGCGCCACGCTGGCTCGGGCGCTGGAGGCGCGGTTCTTCTCGGGCGTGCTCGGGCACCTCGACGGGCTGGCGGAGGCGTGGCACCACACCGCGACGCGCCTGGAGGCGACCCGGGCCGAGCTGGCGTGAGACCGAGCCGTCGTCCTCTTCGTCTGGGAGAAACCGAGACGCTGAGGAAGGGGCGGGACGGACGGACAGGACGGGCGATATTCCGCCCGTGCGTGTGCGGCGACAATGCGTCATGCTGCGCGCGTCATGAATGGCTCGGACCCCGACGCACCGGGCTCCCCACCTCCGGTCCTCTCCTTCCGCCACCTGCTGACCGACGCCGTCGGCACGTTCCTGGACGAAGCCGGGATGACGTGCGCGCAGACGGCGGACTCCATCGGCGAGCTCATCGTCACGCTCTCGCGCTACCGCGAGGAGGGCGCCCCGCTGTTCCCCATGGCCTTCGTGGGGGATGACCTGGCGCGGATGCTCACGCTCCTGGGCGGGCATGACCCCCTCGCCATCGGCATCGGGCCGCGCACGCGCGCCACCATCCAGCGGGCGCTGAAGCAGTGCGCGCAGCTGGGACAGGGACGGTGGTGGGCGCTGTACCTGCTGCGGGTGCCGGAGGGGTTCGCGTACGGCGTGTTCCGCACGGACCCGTTCCCGCTCGCGGAGTCACCGCTGGAGCGGCTGCGCCGCGTCGAAGAGGCGCAGGCGGGGGTCGTCGGCGTGCTCCAGCTGGCGGACAACATGCTGGAGCTGCGCGCCGGCGGTGGGCTGTGCCGGCACGTGTACCTGTCCGGAGCGCGTGTGGAGTCGGCGTCGCCGCCGGTGATTCTCGACGAGCTGGCGGACGCCATCACCCAGGGCGTGGCGAGCGCCAGTCGCGAGCGAGCGCGGGGGTTCTTCCGACGGGTGTTGTTCGAGGTGATGCAGACGTCCCATGGGACGCTGGTGGCGGTGCTGCCTCGCGAGCGCGCGGGCTCCACGCTGTTCGTGGATGGCATCATCCTGCCTCGGCCGCTGGACGTGGTGGCGTTGCTGGACCGCTACCACGTGGACGCCACGTTCTCGGCGGCGACGGCGGTGCGTGCCACGGGGCAGTTGCTGCGCGGGATGATGGCCACGGATGGAATCACGGTGCTGCGCGCCGATGGTTGCATCGTGGGGTACAACATCTTCGTGCGACACCCGGAGTCGCTCGCACATGAGCCCTCCGTGGTGGGGGGCGCGCGGCGACGCACCTATGAGGTCCTGGGCGCGGCCGTGGGCACCGAGCTGACCGCCGCGTTCATCCGCTCGCAGGATGGGGATGTGGCCTGCCGTCGGGCGTGACGTCTCCGGCACGGAACGGGGAGGTCCGCGCCGCGTAGGATTCGTGCGCACACGCGAGGAGGCGGGACTTTCCAACTCTTCCGGTTATCTGACACATCCGCGCCGGAGTTGAGGCTCAGGTCATCTTGGGAACACCTGACCTGCCACGTCACATCTTCGCTTGATGGCCCGTGTGTCCGGGGATTTGAGTTTGTCAGAGGGTTCCAGCATGCTGGCCCCCGCCTTGAAATCCCCCTTGTTCAGTATCGAGCGGCTCGCGCTCGCCGTCCTATCGGTGTGCCTCCTGGCTTTCCCTGCCTGGGGCCAGAAGCTACCTGACGTCGTCGTCTCCGGGCCGCCCATCGTCCCCGCACTGAACGAGAACGGACAGGGCCTGTGTGTCGCGTCCAATGTGTGGACGAGGGCCGTCAATGAGTTCCCCCAGAGTCGGGGCACATACATCGACGTCATCAACGGGTTCTTCGAGGAGCCGGCGAGCAGGCAGAGTCGAGTCACCACCGTACTCCGTACGCCGTTCGATCTATCCAACAACCTCAACGACGGCCGAACGCTGAGCTACGGCGATTTCGAGGGGCAAGCCACATTACCGGGATGCTCGGTTGGCGGATGCAGCTTCAACGTCATCAACGATGAAGATGACACCACGCCCTTCGTCTCGCGGTTTCGCGGGTACCTGAATATCCCTTCAAGCCTCGCTGGCCAGGTACTGCATTTCGGCTTCTACGCTGACGATGCCATCAGTCTCGTCATCTACGACCGAACGCAATCCTATACGGTCATCAATCGCCCCCCGCAGCTTGGTCTCCCGACATGGCGAACCACGAACTCGGTCACCTTCACCGTGCCGGGGCTCTACGCCGTGGAGATCATCTACGCCCAGGTCAGCGAGCACGCTGCGCTTGAGCTGTCCATGCGTACGGGAGCGTTCACTGACTTCGAGCGTGCCGCGAATCAAGCGCCCATCATCAATCTCTACAACTCGGGCTTCCAGTTGCTCCAGCCCGCGCAGTTCTTCCAGACGGAGAACGGCCTTCCTTCCTACGCCGGTTCGCCCAATCGCTGCGAACAATGCAACCGCGCGGATGTGAACTCCCAGGGCAACAGCACCTGCGGCACCTCCTACTACTGCAACAGCGCTGCGCTCTGCGCACCCTGCGACTCCGCCCTCTTCTGCGGCGCGTCCTGCACCCGCTGTGGCCCCTCCTCCCCCTACTGCGCCAACCTCAACGGCGTCACCCAGTGTGTGGCTTGCACGGAGGACTCACAGTGCCCGAACGGCCGCTGTGACCTGACCGACAACACGTGCCGCGGATGCAACGGCGACGAGGACTGCCCGAACACCGGCCGCTGTGACCTCGCGACCAACCAGTGCTCCGGCTGCAACGATGACAGCGACTGCCCGGGGAGCACCGTCTGCGACGAGCCCACCGCCACCTGCGTGCCCTGCACCGAGGACGCCCACTGCCCCAACGGTCAGGTCTGCGCGACCGACATCCACGAGTGCCGCGAGTGCAACAATGACTCGCAGTGCCCTCGCGGAGAGGTCTGCAGCAATCACCAGTGCGGCCCCTGCGCCACCAACGACGCCTGCGCCGGCAACTCCTGCAACTGCTGCCCCAACGGCACCCAGTGCGCGGCCCTGACGCCCGGCGCCTCGCCCTCCTGCGTGGAGTGCACCACCGACGACCAGTGCGCCGAGGGCCAGAAGTGCGACCCGCTCAACGGCACCTGCGTCGCCGCCATCCCCGAGTGCAACACCGCCGAGGCCTGCGGCCCCGCCTGCGCCAAGTGCCCCGGCGAGCGCCCCTTCTGTCTCGACGGCCAGGTCTGCGTCCAGTGCCGCACCGACCTCGAGTGCGGCGACGGCCTGTTCTGCCTCAGCGGTGAATGCAGCTCCTGCACGACCGACCGACACTGCGGCTCGCGCTGCGAGGCCTGCGACGTGGACGCGCCCTTCTGTCTCTCCGACGGCTCGGTCCAGAACAGCGCCTGCGTGGGCTGCCGCAACAATGACGACTGCGGCAGCGGCCAGTGCAACCCCACCACCCGCACCTGCGAGAACGCCGGCGCCTGCGCGGTGACGTGCGACGCGGGCCTCGTCTGCGACGGCGCCGCCTGCGTGGAGTGCTTCGCCGACGCCCACTGCCCCTGCGGCGGGACGTGCGACACCGCGAACAAGACCTGCTCCGAGTCCTGCGAAGACAGCAACGACTGCCTCGGCGTCCAGCACTGCTCCGCGAAGACCCAGCAGTGCGAGCGCGGCCGTCGCAAGCCCGGCACCGACCCTCAGGGCGGCGCCTTCTGCTGCGGCACCACCGAGGACGCCACCCCGGCCGGCAGCGCCACCATCCTCTTCCTGCTCGCCGCGGGCCTGCTGCTCCTGCGCTCCCACCGCCGCGTCCGATGAAACCCTTCCATCTGCCCCTCCTCCTCCTGGCGCTGGGAGGGGCCAGCATCGCCTCCGCCCAACCGGACGCCCGCTTCGACGTCCAACTGTTCCGCCCGTCGGCCGCGCCCCAGGACCTGGTCGTCGTCACCCAGTCCCGTCCGCTGTCGCACCTGTCCGTGGCCGCGGGGCCCTACTTCAGCTACTCGCTCAACCCCCTCACCCTCGTCCCCGAGGGCGGAGACCTCGAGAAGATCAGCCTCGTCGGCAACCGCCTCCAACTGGACGTCATGGCCATGGTGGGCCTGTTCGACTGGGGCGAGTTCGGCGTGGACCTGCCGCTCATCCTCGCGCAGGGCGGACAGAACCTGGAGGTCATCGGCACCGAGGGCAGCGTGGAGAGCTTCGTGCTCGGCGACCTGCGCCTCACCGGCAAGGTGGCCATCCCCGGCATGCGCCGCCCCGCCGAGGGCAAGGGCTGGGGCGCCGCGATGACGCTCAACGTGAGCTTCCCCACGGGCGCGCAGGACGCGTTCGCGGGGGATGGCGAGCTGACGTGGGCACCGGGCCTCGTGCTCGACTACCGCTTCGGCAACGGCATCCTCCTGGCGCTCAACGGCGGCTTCTGGAAGCGGCCGGACCGCGTCTTCGACGGCGTGGCGCTCGGGGACATGGCGCCCTTCGGCCTGGGCGCCGAGGTCCCCATCCTGCGCGGCAGCGGCATCACCGCGCTCGGTGCGGTGAACGGCGCGGTGGCCCTGAAGAAGGCCCCCGGCGCGGAGCGGCAGATTCCCGCGGAGCTGCTCATCGGCCTGCGCTGGTACAGCTCCACCGGCGTGACGTTCACCTTCGGCGGTGGCGCGGGCTGCGGGTGCTCGCTGGCCTCGCCCACGCTGAGCTTCTTCACGTCCATCATCTGGATTCCGGCGAAGACGCGCGAGTGGGAGGCGCTGGAGCGCTTCAAGGAGCCGCCCGAGCCGCCGCCCCCGCCCCCGCCCCCGGTCGACCCGGATGGGGACTCCGTGATTGGGGCGGGAGACAAGTGCCCGGACGTGCCCGGCCCGGTGGAGAACGCCGGCTGCCCGGACACGGACCGCGACAGCGACGGCGTGGTGGACCGACTCGACCGGTGCCCGGACGAGCCCGCGGGTGGCCGCGGCCGCCACGGGTGCCCCCTGGCCCGCCGGGAGAAGAACAAGATCGTCATCCTGGAGCAGGTGAACTTCGCCACGGACCAGGACGTCATCCTCTCGGAGTCGTTCCCCATCCTCGAGGAGGTCGCCCGGGTGATGAACGAGAACCCGGAGATGGACCGAGTGCTGGTGGAAGGCCACACGGATGCTCGCGCGAGCGACGCGTACAATCTGGACCTGTCACGTCGTCGCGCGGCCAGCGTGATGCGCTTCCTCGTGGAGACGGGCGTGGCGGCCGAGCGCGTGTGCTCGCAGGGCTTCGGGCGCAGCCGCCCGCTGTCTGACAACGCGACCGAGGAGGGCATGGCGCTCAACCGCCGCGTCGAGTTCACCATCCAGCCGCCGAGCGACGGCCCCCGTCCGCCCTGCCCGGATGACCTGGACAAGAAGGGCAAGCGCCCCCGGCAGAAGCAGCCGGGCCCCAAGCCTCCCGCGCCGAAGCGGTAGGCCCGAGCCGTCGCCGCTCGCGGGCACGTGGGAGTCCGCTCCCCGTGCCCGCCCGCGACAGACTCAGGGGACGACGAACTCCGCGGCGGAGCGGCGACGACCGGCGACCACCGAGACGACGGCGCGCCCAGGGCCCACGGCCGTCACGCGGCCATCCTTGGACACCGACACCACGGACGCATCCGAGGTGAACCACTCCAGCGGCACGCTGTCGAGCACCACGCCGTTGCGGTTGAAGGCCCGCGCGAGCAGCAACACCGACTGCCCGCGCCGCTGGAACTGGTGATGCGTCAGGTTCAGCCCGAGCCTCGCGAAGTCCGCCGGCACCACCTGCACCGCGATGTGCCGCGCCAGATGTCCCAGGCTCGCGCTCACCGTGGCCGAGCCGGGCTTCACCGCGACGACCTGCCCGTCCTCCACCCTCGCCACCGACTCGTCGGACGAGCGGAACTCCGGCGTGACGTTCTGGAGCGACGCGCCCTGCTCGTTGCGAGCCACCACGCGCAGCTTGATGGTGCGCCCCACCTCCAGGAAGTCCGCGCCCGGGGCGCGCACGTCGAGCGAGTTGAGGATGACCAGGTCCAGGTTGAGGGCCTCGCGCACCTTGCCGCCCGTCACGCCGATGACCGTCTTGCCGGACTTGCGCACCGTCATCACGCCGTCCTGGACCAGGGCCACGTCCGTCGCGGAGCTGGTCCAGCGCAGCTTCGGCTCGCGCATGCGTTCGCCCTCCGTGTCGAGGACGACGTAGTCCAGCTTCACGCTCTGCCCGGGCGTGCGCAGGAACTGGGACTCCAGCGGCTGGAAGGTCAGGGACCCGGGCGTCGGACCGCAAGCACTCAGGAGCCCGAGGAGCACAACGAGGAGGACGGAACGAAAAGGAATGCGTGGCGTCTTCACGGCGGCGTCGACAACGGTAGCGAGGGCGGGGGCAGCGCCCATCTTAACCACGCTCGCCGGCCCCGGTGATACCCACGAACAGCTTCCGCCCCCGTCGCGCCGGAGCACCCGTCCAGACAGGCGGTATCCTCCCGCCCCCAGCGGCTCCGAGGCCCTCAGGCGAAGAGGAAGTGCGGGACGTTGAAGTCACTCTCGGTGGAGTCCAGGGACGCGACGATGTCCAGCCGCTGGCCTGGCTCCGCGAGGTCGACCACGTAGTCCGCCTTCGTGCGGCCCGCGCCCTGGATGACCCGCACGCGGGGCCTGGCCGCCTGGGCCGCGTCCGAGGGGACATCCATCACCACGCCGAGCTGCCCGCCCGAGAGGCGCACCAGCGTCCCCACCGGATAGAAGCCCGCCACCGAGGTGAACAGGCGCACCACGCGCGCATCGAACCGCGTCCCGGCCCGGTGGGTGATGAGCCGCAGGGCGGTGTCCGGCGCCAGCCCTGGATGCGGAGGCGCCGGGAAGGTCAGCAGGTCGAAGGCACACGGCACCGCCAACAGCCGCCCCGCCAGTCCCACCGGGCGCTGCACCGGGCCGCTCCACGCCGGCTGGAGGCAGTCGTGCGCGGCCACCACGCGCTCCAGCCGGCCCGCGTCCAGCGGGCGCTGCAACAACCGCAGCGCCGTCTTCAGCGGCCCGCGCCGCGCCAGCAGCTCGTGCGAGGCCCGGTCGAACTCCTGCTCGGGAGGCAGCGTCGACGCGCCCCGCCCCAGGTCATGGAACAGGCCGCTCAGGGCCAGGTCGAGCTGCTGCGCGCGCGACATCCCCATCCGCCGCGCCATCAACAGCGAGAGCACCGCCACCGCCGCGCCGTGCTGACCGCCGTCCACGTCCGTGCGCCGGAAGCGCGTCAGGCCCACCAGGAGCGCCTCGTGACCCACCGAGGCCTCGGCCAGCCGCAACAGCACGCGCCGGAAGCGCTCCACGCGCACCGGCGACTGGCTGGTGATGACGTGCTTGAGGAGGACGACCAGCCGCGCGTAGTAGCGCAGCATCACCTCACGCGGCGTGAGCACGTTGTGGGAGGACAGCACCTCGCGCAGGCGGATGGGGCCCAGCTTCTCGTTGAGGATGGCCTGGGGCTTCTGGGCGCGCCGGTGCTTCTGGAACGCGAGCAGGAAGGCGCGCAGGTGCTCACGGCGCAGCCCCGCGCCGAAGGAGATCTCCTGGACTTGAAGGTGCTCCAGGTAGCGCCGCAGCGAGACGGCCATCTCGAGGTGCTCCTCGCCCAGCTTCATCCGCGCGCCGTTGAGGAAGGGGATGCCGCCCACGCACTGCAGCTCCACCGACTTCTGCCCTCGCAGCTCCGCGTCCAGCAGCGCGCCCAGCTCCTCGAGCCCCTCCTTCACGCCCGCGTTGTCCACGTCGTGCAGGGACACCGTGTTCAGGCAGCGCACCACCAACCCCATCAACCTGGGGCCCACCCGCGCCGCGTCGTCCCGATTCGACTCCGTCTCCATGGTTCCCCCACCTGGCGCCCCAGGCGCCTCAGCCCACCGGAGCCAGCTGCGCCAGCGCCTCACGACAGGCCTGCTTGAGGACGCGCGGCGCGAAGAGCTTGCTCGCCACGGCCTCCAGGAGCGGCCGGGCCCTGGGGTCTCCGAGCACGCCGATGCACCGCGCGCAGTGGGCCTTGAGCTCCACGTCCTGCTCCCGCTCGAAGGCCGTGCGCAGCGCCGCGCCCGCCAGGGGCCCGCCCAGGTCCGCGAGCGCGCGCAGCACCGCCATCCGCTCACGCGCCTCCAGCTTCACCTCCAGGCGCGACACCAGCGGCCCCACCGCCGCCTCCACCCCGTGCCGCACCAGCAACACGAGCGCCGCGCCGCGAACCTCCGCCTCCGGGTCCGCCAGCAGCCGCAGGAGCGCCGAGCGCTGCGGCTCGATATCCCGGGGATTGAGCCGCGACAGCAGCGCCGCGCGCACCCGGGGCCTGGGGTGCGAGAGCAAGGCCGCCGTCAGCGGCTGGGCCTCGGGGCCCGCCTCGCGCAGGAACTGCAGCCAGTCCAGGTCCCGCTCCCCCAGCGACGCGGCGCGCGTCACCAGCACGCCCAGCGACACACCCCGGCGCACGAGCAGCTTCGCCAGCGCGCCGCGCGCCTCCGGAGACGGCAGCTCGAACAAGAGGTCCGTGGCGCCCTGGAGCGCGTCGCGAGGCAGCGCGCTCAACAGCTCCAGCACGCGCAGCAGCACCCCTGGCTGGGCCGTGGCCTGGGCGAGCGCGAAGCGAGGCGCCTCCAGGAAGAACAGCCGCGTGACGGCGTACAGGTCCGGCGCGCGGGCCCCGGATGCGCGCGCATCCCGTGTCATGCCCTGCACCACCTGCGACAGCTCCGCCCACCGGCCATGGGAGACGAACCCCGACAGGAGCTCCTCCATCCAGCCCAGCAGCGCCGCGCGCTCCTCCTCGCGGCACACCGCGAGCAGGCCCCACACCATCCACACGCTCCGCTCATGCACGCCCACGCCGCCGCGCTCGCGCTCCAGCAGGGCGCGCAGCTCCGCCACCTCCGCGTCGCTGGCGCCCTCGAACGCCGGCGCCCCCGAGCGCACCAGGTCCTGCGCGCTGACGGGGGCCAGCACCTCCGCCTCCAGGCGCGCGAGCCACTCGTCGTGCCCCACCGGACGACGCCGGCCCGAGCCCGAGGACTGGCGCCGCGTGAGGTCCGCGAACAGCTGCTCCTCACGCTCGGCGAGCTGCGCCTCCGTCTGCGCCGACTCGCCCGTCTCGGCCGAGGCGGGCACCTCCGCGACGACGAGCTCGATGTCCTCGAACCCCCGCTCCCAGAACCACGTGTAGAAGTCGTACTCCGGCGGCAGCGTGCGCTGCAGCGCGCGGTGCCACATGGCCAGGAACGCCCCCAGTTCCTCCGCCTCCACACCCGGCTGCCACAACACCTCCTGCACGCCCTCCAGGAAGAGCGGCCGCGTCACGGAGTCCTTCGCCGACGCCGACTCCACCAGCACCACGTCCCCCAACAGCAACGCCGAGGAGCGGATGTGCAGCACCACCGCCTCCCCCGTCACCGCGTGGTAGCGGCTCACACACTCGACCAGCCGCTGCTGGACCTCCGCCAGCGCGGCGTGGCCCTCCGCATAGAAGCGGTACGCGCCCAGCACCTTGTTCAGCGCGTGCCCCACCTCCGTCGCGGCTTCCTCCGCGGTGAGCACGGGCGCGCCACCGGGCGTCGGGACGGCCATCGGACTTCGAGAGGCGGGCGTGGGCATGGTCTAGCAATTCATTGAATTCAATGAACCGCACCAAAGCCAGAAACCTGCCAGGGATTGTGGGATGGACCGTTCAGGGCCGGGGAGCGAGGGCACCCAGGGCCTGCGTGGCCAGGGCCTCCCCCTCGCGCCAGCCCGCGATTCGGGAGCGCTCCCGGGCGCGCTCCAATCGCACGCGCGCCTCGGCGAGCTGGCCGCCCGCGCCCAGCAACCGGCCCGCGTTGTAGTGGATTCGGGCCGCCTCCTGTGAATCCCCCGCCTGCTCCGCGAGGGAAAGGGCACGCTCCAATTCCGTGAGGGCCGCCGCGTGTTCTCCGGCGAGGACCCGCAGACCCGCGAGGTTGGAGAGCGCACGCGCCTGACCCACGAGGCTGCCCGTGGCGCGCGCCTGCTCGGCGGCGTGGGTGAAGCTGACACGGGCCTTCTCCGCCTGCTGGAGGCGCAGCTGCAGGCGACCCAGCAGGTTGAGGTGCTCCCAGTAGAAGTCCGGCGCCCGGGCGGGCTTGCCGCCCATCCGCAGGAAGGCCCGGGTGACGAGCTCCACCGCGCCCGTGATGTCCCCCCGCGCCTCGCGGGCCCGGGAGTGCTCGCCCAGGACCCACGCCTCCACCTCCGGCTCGGTGGCGGCGGCCTCGCGAATCGCCAGCAGTCGGGCCTCCGCGGCGGCCACCTGCCCCAGCTTCAGCTCCGCGGCGGCGATGCGGCGCACCAGCTCCGCGCGGGCGGCGGGCGCCTCGGTGTCGGGCAGCCTCCCCAGCCACGGCTCCGCGATGGACGCCACGGAGGCGGGGTCCACCTGCGTCAGACAGGTGCACGCGCGCGTCAGCATGCCCCACTGCCAGAGCCGCGCCGCGGGCGTGGCGCCAGGGGAGTCGCCCATGGCGCGTCGGAAGTAGTCGAAGGCCGCCCGCCACTCCCCTCGCGCGGAGAGCCGCTCCCCCGCGCGCTCACAGGCCGCGGAGGCTCCGGGTGCGCCCGCGGCGAGCAGGTGGTCGGCCACGCGGACCTCGCGCGCGGGCTCGGCGGCGAAGGCGTCCTTGCCCAGCGCCTCCGCCAGCGCCTGGTGCGCGCGGCGCAGCGCGCTCACGGGCAGCCGCTCCAGCAAGGCCTGGCGGGCCAGCTCCTGCGTGAAGCGCAGACAGCCGGGACGCTCCTTCACCTCCGTGAGCCACCCATCCACCACCAGCAGCTCGGGCACGTCCGCTTCCACGACTTCGTCCGACAGCGAGGCGCGCACGAGCGCGGCGGAGAAGACGGCCCCCTCGACGGCCGCGCGGGACAGGAAGCGTTGCAGCGGCGGCGGCAGCAGGTCCAGACGCGCGCCCAGCGCGAGGCCGAGGCTGTCGGGCAACACCGCCTCGCCCAGCGGCTGGGTGGCCTGCAGGGCGCCGCCCAGCCGCTGCACGGCGCCGCGCTCGACGAGGGCCCGCATCAGCTCCAGCGCGAAGGAGGGGTTGCCACTCGAACGCTCGAAGACGAGCGACTCCACCTCGGCGCTCGGGGGCGCGCCGAAGGCCGAGGCGAGCAGGGTCCGCAGCTCCGGCCTGGGCATGCCTCCCAGCACCGAGAGGGGAAGCGACGTGATGGCGACGGGCAACGCCTCCGGCGCCGTCGTGGCCATCAAGGCGACGCGGGAGCCGGGCGCGCTCACCAGCGCCACCAACAGCTCCAGCGAGGCCACGTCCGCGTGGTGCACGTCATCCACGAGCAGCAACAGCCCGCCGACGCGTGCCGCGCGCAGCAGCGTCTCCGTCAGCGCGGCGTCGGCGGCCTGGAGCTGGCCCGAGGGTCCGCCCTGGGACAACCGTCGCCAGAGCGCGGCGACCTCCTGCGAGGACAGGCCCAACAGGGCGAGCGGCTGGAGCGGCGCCCCCTCGGGCACGGGGCCCAGCATGCGCGCGAGGCTGGTGAGCACCGAGCGCATCAACCCCATCGCCCCCGCGCCGCGCAGGTCCTCCGCGCTGGTCCTCACCACCCGCGGCCCCGGCTCGCGTGCGGCCTGCTCCGCCACGGCCTCGAGCAGCCGGCTCTTGCCCATGCCCGCCGCCCCCGAGAAGAGCCGGGCGCTCCCCTGCCCCGCCTTCAGCGCGTCCACCACCCGTCGCGCGGCGACCAGCGCGTCCTCACGGCCCACGAAGGGCGTGCCACGCATCACGCCGCCCAGGCCCTCCACGCGCCAGGCGCTCCCCGAGGCCAGGCTCCGCTCCGGTCCGAAGCGGACGCCCTCCTCCAGCAAGCCCTTCGCGGCGGAGCCCACCAGCACCTCTCCCGGGGCGGCCGCCTGCGCGAGCGCGGCGGAGTGCTCCAGTCCCACGCCCGTCACGCGCCACGGCGCGCGGCCACCGCCTCCGCTCACCAGCACGGCGTCGAACTCCAGGCCCGCGCGCAGCGTCGGCGCGGGAGACACGCCCGAGGCCTCCACCGCGCGCAGCAGCTCCAGCACGCAGCGGACCGCGCGCGCCGGGTCATCCCGACGCGACACGGGCAGGCCGAACGCCAGGCTCCAGCGCGACTCGGTGAGCTGCACCACCTCCGCCTCGTGTCGCTCGGCGATGGCCGCGGCCAGGTCCATCAGCTGGCCCACGGCCTCCATCCCCTCCTCGGGCCCCAGCGCCTTGCGCAGCGCCTCGGCGCCCTCCAGCGCCACCGTGACGATGACCAGCTTGCGCTTGAGGGAGCCGGCCTCGCGCCCCCGCATCCTCACCGTCGCCGCGGGGCCGTCCTCCGCCAGCGGCACGGACGCGGCCGTCGTCACCGTGGCAGGGCCGTGAAGCTCCGTCGGCGGCGCCTCCAGGTCGATGAGCTGTCCGTCGGAGACCACCGAGACGTCCTGCGAGCGCGCGCCTTCGGGACGAAGGCTTCTCGTCCGCGTCGCGCACGCGGCATCTCCCCCGGGAGCGGGCGGCTCGGCCGTGGCGAGCGGTGCCTTCGCCTCCGGTGAGCCGGACACGCCCCCGGAGATGGCCGCCATGGCGCTGCCACAGTGCGGACAGAAGCGACTGCTGCCCCGCGTGGACTGTCCACATCGAGGGCACGTCACGCTGGACTCGGAGACGCGCGGCAGCAGGCTGCCCAGGCCCACGCTGGACTCGCGCATCCGCGCGCGGACCATCTCGCCCACCAGCCGCTCGGCCGTCTGGGCGACGTCGTCCTCGGGTCCGCGCGGCGTCTCATCCAGGTACTGCTGGAGCGCCCGGGCCACGTCGCCGCAGCGCTCGAAGCGCTGCTCACGCGGCTTGGCCAGCATGCGCAGGATGATGCTGTCGAGCAGCGGGGAGACACCGTCGACGAGCATCGACGGCTTGAGCGCGGGCGTCAGCGCGATGCGCCGCATCGCCTCGGGAGCGTTGTCCGTCTCCACCAGCGGACGGTGCGTCACCAGCTCCCACAGCACGACGCCCAGCGCGTACTGGTCGCTGCGCCCGTCGAGCGGATGGTTGCGCACCTGCTCGGGTGACATGTACCGCAGCTTGCCCTTGAGGATGCCGGTGCGCGTGCGCGTGGAGCGATTGCTCGCCTTGGCCACGCCGAAGTCCACCACCTTCGTCACGCCGTCCAGTCGCACCATGATGTTCTGCGGACTGATGTCACGGTGGACCAGGTCCAGTGACACGCCCTGGGCATCCACGGCCTGGTGCGCATGGTCCAACCCGAGCGCGGCGTCGCGGATGATGCGCGCACAGACGCCCGGGCTCAGCGCCGCCCCGGAGCGCGAGGCCGCGCGGGCCAGCCGTCCGAGGTTCTCGCCCTCGATGTACTCCATGGCGATGTAGAAGGTGCCCTCCCACTCGCCGACCTCGAACACGTGGACGACGTTGGGATGGTTGAGGCGCCCGGCCACCCGCGCCTCGTCGAGGAACATCTCCAGCGAGCCCTCCTGCTCCAGCAGGTCCGGCAGCAGGCTCTTCAAGATGACGGGGCGCTCGAAGCCGCTGACGCCCACCTGTCGCGCCAAGAAGATTTCGCCCATGCCGCCCACCGCGAGCCGGTTGAGCACCGCGTACCGGCCGAAGACGAGAGGGACAGGGCTTCTCGAGGTGGACATCGCCAGGACACGCTAGCCACCCCGCGCGGAAGCCCGCCAGTTCCTATCCTCGGCCGCTGGGGCATCTGTTACCCAGTGGCGTTCACTCGCCCGGCGCCAACCAGCGCAGGCGAGGGACACCCCCCAGCGAGGGACCTCCTGGCGCGAGGGCCAGCGGTTGGAGGTACAGCCCCCGCCGCTCACGCGTCCACCACGCACCCGTGCGCTGACGCTCCTCCACGTCCGTCATGCGGTAGTCGTACAGCACCGCGCGCACCTGGCGGGGCGGCGCGTCCGGGAAGGGGTTGCGCGCGAGCAGGGACAACACCTCGGGCGAGCCCTCCAGCAGTCGCGCCAGGAACATGATGAACCAACTGGGCGGCGCGCTCAGCGCGGCGAACCACATCTGCCAGTCGAGCCGGGGTTGATGCGGCGCCACCTGCACGGGCGGCCGGGTGACGTCGTCCACTTTGTAGCGGAAGCCATAAGGCTCCCAGTGCTCGCCGTCGCGAGAGCCCTCGACGATGATTTCAGGCCGCTCCACCGTCATCACGCTGAAGAGCCCATAGCGATTCACCGAGCGCAGCGGACGCGCGCACCCGTGCAGCCACGACAGCGAACGCTGGACCCGCTCTGGCAGACGCGCGCTCCGCTCGAACCGCAGGAGGATGTCCGCCGCGCCGAGCACCAGCAACGGACCGAAGAGCCCCGCGCTCAGGACCTTGCCCCAGCCCGCGCCGCGCCTCGACGGGGGCGGAGGCTCGCGCAGGAAGGGGAGCATCCGCCTCAGGCTCACGTCGTCCAGGAGCCACAGGCCGAGCACCAGCGATTGCACGTTGAAGAAGCCGTAGTTGCCCGTGGCCATGATGGCGAGCTGGAGCGCGGAGAACGCGCCGAACGCGAGCTGCCTCGGCCGACGCGGCGCGAACACGAGCGGCGGCAGCGCCACCTCCAGCGCGAGCACCGCCCCCGTCGACGCACGCTGCAGGCTCACGGGCAGATGATGCGCGGACCATCCACCCCGCGTGGGCAGGGGCGCGGTCTCGTAGTAGTGCCGACACGCCGTCAGCTCACGCTAGGTCCTGTCCCCGGACTGCCACTTGCTCAGCCCCGAGCCGAAGTAGAGCCGGAACACGAGCAGCCGGAAGAGGAACACCTCCAGCGACGTGGGCGAGGCGCGCCCCAGCCCCGGCCTCAACCCCGAGGGCGCGGTGAGCGCGGACAGCAGGCCCATCTCCAGCAGCAGGACATCCCACTGGAACGAGAGGAACTCACGCCCCACCGCCGCGTACGAGAGATACAGGCCCCACAGCAGCGCGAGCGCGCTCCGAGGCGCGACATTGAAGATGACGGCCAGCGAGAGCAGCTGCCCCACCCGGCAGCCTCGCAGCAACGCGGCGTCGGAGGCGTCGAACCAGAACACGGTGGGAAGCCGTCTCCAGCGCTCGAGCGCCGGTTGCTCGCGCAGGTCCGACTCGACGAGGTCCTTCACGGGACGGATGCCGCGCGCGCCGAACAGCCCCAGCACCTGCGGCCGCAGCGAGGTGAACGCGATGAGGAACACGCCTCCCGTCAGTCGCAGGAAGAGCCAGTGCACCTGGCGTCCGTCCCGGGGAACCACCGTGCGCCCGAAGAGCCAGCGGTCCACCCGCGAGGCCGCGCGGCGATTGCGCGCGATGACGCCGTACACGACCTGGGACACGCCCAGCACGCCGGGCAGCAACCCCAGCTTCGCCATGCCGCGTGTCAGCCAGCGCGGCGAGCGGGCGAGCGCGCGGAAGACCGCCTCCGCACCCTGCGTCACCCGTCCCGAGGGCTCCACCAGTTGGGTGGCGCGGCGCATGTTCCGCCGGGGAATGCCGAGCAGCAGGAGCAGCCAGCTCCGCCCCGGCAGGAAACGGACGCCCCCGTCGCTGCGCTGCTTCCACCGCGCCACCCAACGGCGGCAGAAGCCACAGTCCGCGTCGTACAGGAGCAGCGAGGGACCCTGCTCGAGCGTGTGTGAACCCACCATGAACGAAGCATGGGCGCGGCCAGGGAGTGAGGCCCGTCACCCGGGTTCCGACGGTGGTCGCTCCAGGGCCGGGGTGGCGGGCGGGCGAGCGGGAAGACCTGGTGCCCCCTGGACATCGCCGGGGGGTGCCTAGCTTCACCGAATGAGTGAGCCGAAGGGGAAGGCGAAGCGACTGGTCGAGCTGGTGCCGGGCATCCACCACTGGACCGTGACCGACAACCGCATCGGCGGCACGCGCAGCGATGCCTACGCCGTGGTGGACGTGGATGGCTCCGTCATCCTCATCGACCCGCTGCCCATCGACGAGGCGAAGCTGCGCGAGCTCGGCGATGTCACCGCCATCATCCTGACGGCGGGGAACCATCAGCGCTCCGCGTGGCGCTTCCGGAAGGCGTTCGGCGCGCCGGTGTGGGCCCCGGAGAACGCGTACGGGCTGGAGGACAAGCCCGACTTCATCTACGTGGCCGGAGACACGCTGCCGGGCGGACTGCTCCCCTTCCACACGCCTGGACCCGCCGTGGCCATGTTCACGCTGTGGATGCAGAAGCATCCTCGCGGTGTCGCCTTCATCTCGGATTTGCTGACCCACGACAGCCAGGGCACGCCCGAGTTCGTCCCCAGCGAGTACCAGGATGAACCCCTGCGCACACGGCAGAGCGTCCAGCGCATCCTCGACCACCTCACCGTGGACGTCCTCTGCTTCGCGCACGGCGAGCCCATCCTGAAGGACGGCGCGAGCGCGCTACGTCGAGCACTCCAGGAGGACATGGACGCCCCCGCCGCGCCCTCACCGTGAGCACGGCGGAGTCACTCAGGTCACGTCCTCGCTCACCAGGACATGGCCGTCTTGAACCCCCGGAGGCACCAGGTAGAGCTGCTCGCCCGCCTCGGCGCGGTCGAGCAGCTCACTCAGCTCCGCCAGGTCCGTGACGGCGATTCGACGCGAGTGCGGCAGCGACAGCCGACGCGCCATCGCCTCCGCCACGCGCGCGCCGTCGGACAGGTCCGTTTCGTAGACGAACGTCCGCTCCCCGTACTCGTGTCCTCCGGGGACCCGGCCCACCAGCCGCAACGGCCCCAGTCGTGAGTGGACGCGGACGCTCGGGTTGTCCCACTGGGCCACGCCGCGCAGCCGCTTCGCGCGCAACATGCTCAACGTCAGCGTCTTCACCCACGCGCCCGCGCCCGTCCCCGGCAGGAAGCTCAACAGCGACACGCCGATGAACAGCCCCGGCGTCACCGAGGGCGCCGCGTAGTACGCCGCGCCGATGGCCGGGTCCTCGTCCTCCAGCCCCAGATGCGCGCGCGCCTCCGGCTTCAGCATCCTCGCCGGACAGCGCAGCAGTCCAATCGCTCCCGGCATCAGGTACAGGTCCGACAGCACCCAGCGCGGCACGCCGATGCCCCCAAACGCGAACTGATTCAGCGCGAGGTACTGCGCCGCCAGCGACAGGTTGCGCTCCGCTGGCAGGTACGTCGCCGGCAATCCCAACGGAGACAGGTCCATCGACTCGGCGTGCTCACCCGCGCCCAGCGCCAGGAGCGATACGCCCGGGTGCGCGGAGAAGAAGGCCTCCGCCTGTCGCGTCAAGGCCTCGGTGTCACGCATCGGCTTCGATGTCCCTCGCCACGGCCGCCAGGCGGGCCTCGTCCGGAATGCTCACCGCCCCATCCTCCACCACCGCTCGCGACACGAGACAGCGCGAGGAGCCACCGCCCTTCTCGCAGAGTTCCCCCATGTCGAGCGACACCACCCGCATCCCCAGCGCCTCCAGTCGGGCACGCACCGACCCGGGCACCACCGAGGGCGCGAGCAGCTCCCGCCCCAGCGGCAGTCCATTCGTGGCGTAGCGACGAATCTCGTCCTCCGTCACCACGAGCAGCCGCGCGTCACCGAAGCGCTCACGCAATCGGACGAAGGACTCAGGCGCGATGACCTCCGGGCACACCAGCATCCGGTCAACCGCGGGCAGTGGGAGCAGCGCCATGTTGCCGTGGAACGCGGGCTCGCGGACCTGCACGCGCACCACCTCCCCTGGGAACCAGCGCGCCGCGGCCTCCAGCCCTTCGAGCGTCGTGCGTCCGCCCCAGAACAGGAGCGTGACACCGTCGAAGTGCGCCACATCTCCGTGCGCCTCCCAGATGCCCACGCCCGGGTCCACCACCTCGAAGCCCATGCGCCCGGCCAGCAAGGCCCAGTGCTCACGCTCCGCGCGCCGGTGCTCGCTCATCATCCGGGGCAACACGAACCAGGGTGCACGTCCCTCGCGCGCCACCACCTGTCCACACTCCGCCGCGTAGGGCATGCCCGTGAGCAGCTCCGACGGCGAGGTCAGCGCCACCACCGTGCCGCCGCGCGCCTCGATGGCTCGCGCCAGGACCAGCCACTCGCGCCGGGCCTTGCGCGCATCCACCTGCGGCGCCTCCCGACTGCGGAAGTTGTTGCGTCCTCGCAGTGCCCAGCCACGTCCCGGCGGCGACATGAGGAAGAGTTCCATGCCTCCTGGTTCTACCCGAGAGCGCCCGGCTCCTGCACCGCCACGCACAAGGCCACTGGCGCACACCGAACGCAGGCGCAGGCCCGGCGACATTCGTGCTGGTCTCGGGAACCGGCCAGGGCGGACCCTCCCTCCGAGAGAGCAACCCGCTCCGGCACCGCCGTGCACGAGTCCACCGGCGCGCACTGAACGCTGGCGCACGTCCGACGACATTCGCGCTGGCCCCCGGGACACGGGCAGGACAGGCTGTCCCTCCCCGTGGACGAGACGAGCCTGCCCGAGCCCGAAGCCCTCCGGTCCCTCTTGCGGACCGCCCTGGAACTGCCAGCCCTCCAGCCGCATGCGGCGCGCTTGGAGCGACTCGTGGACGACTACGCGCGCGGCGTGGCGAACCGGGACGCGCCGCTCGCCGTGGCGCTCGTGGGCGCTACCGGCGCCGGCAAGTCCACCCTCCTCAACGCGCTCGCGGGCCAGCCCCTCTCGCGCGAGGGCGTGGACCGCCCCACCAGCACCGTCGCCACCGTGTTCGCCCCCGAAGGCGCCGCGGCCGACTCGCTGGCTCAGTCCGGCGCCCGCGTCACCCGCTACCTGCCCGGCCCCCAGGCGCTCTGGGGCGGACAGGTGTTCATCGACACACCCGACCTCAACAGCGTGGCCACCACGCATCGCGACGTCGCGCGCGCGGCGCTGGAGCGCGCGGACGTGGCGCTGGTGGTGATGCACCGGGGCAGCGTGGCGGAGGCCACCCAGGTCCAGTTCCTCACCGAGTTCGCCCGCCGCCGCGCGCTCGTGTTCATCCTCAACTTCGCCGACGAGCTGTCCGCCGAGTCGCGCGAGACGCTCAAGGCCCAGGTGCGCCGCGTCGCCTCGGAGCAGTACGGCCTTTCGCCCCAGGACGTCCCCGTGTTCGCCATCAGCGCGCAGGCGGCGAAGGACGGCCGCGACGTGTCCGGCGAGTTCGGCCCGCTCCTCTTCCACCTCCGGGGCCTCGCCACCCAGGCCATCGCCGCGCGCGTGCGACGCGGCAACGCGATGGGCGCGCTGGAGGAGGTGTCCTCGCGCGTGAAGGCCGCGCTCGAGGAGACGGAAACCCTGCTCGGACGCACGCGCACGGCCCTGGGCTCCGGGATGGAGAAGGCCTCCGAGGGCCTGCGCGAGGACTTCGACTCACGCCTCAAGCTCGCGCATGGCCACCTGGCCGCGGAGGTGCGACGACAGGCCGGTGGACGCTTCTGGGGGCCCGCGGCGTGGGGCCTCCGACTGTCCCTGTGGGGCGCGAGCGGACTGGGCGCGGCGGCGCTGGTGGGACGCGCGAGCCTGCCCGCGGGGCTCGCGGTGGCGGCGGCCTCCACCGTGGTGGACGCGGTGCGAGGCCACACGCGCGCACGCGCCGCGGAGAGCACCGTGGTGGAGCCCTTCGAGGACGACTTCGGCGTGGAGTCCGCGGCGCGCACCGCGCTGGCGGAAGCGCGCAGCATCGCGCGGGCCGGAGGCCTGGAGCCCTCGGTGCTCGGCGTACCGGAGCTGGACGTGCTGCTCGACGAGGTGCGCGCGGCGCGGGCGTCCGCGTGGCGCTACACCGTCACCACGGGCGTGGGGGAGGCGGTGGCGGGATGGTGGCGCACCGCGCGGTGGCTGGTGCTGCCACTCATCAACCTGCCCTTGCTGGTGCTGCTCGGACACGTGGGCTACCGCGTGGTGCGGGCCTACGTGGAGGGCCCCCTGTTGCCGTTGGACTACTTCGTCAACGCGGGAGCCCTCTTCGCGCTGCTCGCCGGAGCGGGCGCGCTGCTGGCCTCAGCGAGTCTCGCTGGGGCCGCTCGCCGTGCGGGCTCGGGCGGGCGCGCGCGCTTCGTCGAGACCCTGGCCACCCTGGGCCGGCGGCTGGGAGAGGCCGTCGATGATGGCCTTCGCCCCGGGCGGGAGGCCGCGCGGCGAATCCTCGCGCTCCGGTGACATGGACACCACGGGCTGGCCCGGCGTGTGCGTGCCGTCCGTCGTGGCCATGAGCGTGTCGCGGCCGGACTCGCGGCAGATGGGCGCGGCCACGCGCGTGTCGCGCACCGGGTCCCCGTAGCCAGCGATGCGCGCGGGCACGGACGGGTTGTTCCAACCCTTGCCCACCTCGCGCGCCACCTTGAAGTGCAGGTGCGCGCCGCACGCCCAGCCGGTGGAGCCGGAGAAGCCGATGAGCTGCCCCTCCTTCACGCTCTCGCCGGGCTTCACCACCACGGCGCTGAAGTGGAGGTACTGCGTCTCCAGCCCGTCACCGTGCGAGATGACGACGTAGTTGGCGTAGGGCGCGAACTTCTCGTCGCAGCCACCCTTCGTGCTGTCACCGCGCGCGAGACGCACCACACCGTCACGCGCCGCGACGATGGGCGTGCCGTCCGGCATGCGGAAGTCCCAGGCGAACGTGTCGTTGTGCTGGTGACTGCCCGTGTCGTGTCCCTGGCTCACCGTGTGGATGCGGCCACAGGCAAACGGGACGCCCACTTCCGGCAGGTCTGCCGCCGGAGAGGCCATCGAGTTGGAAGCCGCTGGCGCGGACGCCAGGAGGGAGCCGACAAGGAGAGCGGAGGAAAGGTTCATATCGGGCCGGCGGACAACGGAGACAAGTGCCTGGGGTATTTCCCAGACGAATTATCTCGAACCCGCGAGGACTATCACCAGGGCCTCTCGGGCTCGCCTGCCCGGCCGCTGGGCCATGACCCACTTCCTACGAGGACGAATCGCGCCATGGCGGACGTGCACCTGTCTGCTCGCCCGCCCGAGGTCCCGCCGCGAAAAGCCCCGAGCAGGGCACGCTTGCGACGAAGGTCGGCGCATGTCTCACCGTCTCGGCGGGAGTGGCCGCGTGGATCACCCTCTCGCACGCGCCCGCCCAGGGCTCACGAACTTAGTGACTGGTCACTCATTAAGTCCGGCGTTATGCTTGGCGTGACGATGGCCCCCAAGACCCCCACCCCGGATCGCAAGGCTGCGCGCCCCGTGCGGCGCACGCAGCAGGAGCGGCGCGAGACGACGCGGCGCAAGCTGCTGGACGCGACCATCGAGACGTTGGTGGAGCTGGGTCACGCCCGGCTGACGACGGTGGAGGTGGCGAAGCGAGCGGGCGTCTCCCAGGGCGCCCTCTTCACGCACTTCGACACGAAGGAGGAGCTGCTCGCCGCGGCGGTGGAGCACCTCTTCCCCCGACTCATCCAGGACTATCTGGCCGGCGTGGGCGCGCGGCCCTCGGGCAAGGACCGCATCGCCTCGGCGGTGGACATGTTGTGGGCGGCGTACCAGCGGCCGGAGCTGCAGGCGGCCATCGAGCTGTACGTGGCGGCGCGCACGGACGCGGAGCTGCGCGTGGCGCTCGCCGCCGTGGACGGTCCCCACCGCGAGAACATGCACCGGGTGGCGCGCGAGCTGTTCCCCGACGTGGCGTCCGCTTCTCCGGAGTTCCACGCGGTGGTGGAGCTGGCGCTGGACGCCGTGCAGGGCGCGGCCGTGGGCGGCAGTGCCCGTCCGAACGACCCAGCCCACCGCGGCATGCTGGATGCCCTCACCCGCTTCATGCGCAGCGCCTTCTCTCCTCCGACACCGCAACGAGCGCGCCCACGCCCCAGGTCCTGAGCTTCATTGAAGGAGGTGTCCCATGGACGCCACGCACATCCCCGACCTCATCGCACCCGCCATTCCCGTGTTCATCCTGACGGTGGTGGCCGAGTTCTTCTGGGTGAAGAAGCTGCGCGAGGAGAACGCCGCCCTGGTGGGGCACACGTGGAAGGACTCGCTCGCAAGCCTCTCCATGGGGCTGGGCAACGTGTTCATCAACGTGGTGTGGAAGGGCGTGGCCTTCGCGGGCTACCTGGCGCTGTACCAGCTGACGCCGCTGCGCATGGGCACGGGCGTGCTCGCGTGGGTGCTCCTCTTCTTCGCGGACGACCTCTGCTACTACTGGTTCCACCGCGTCCACCACGAGAGCCGCTTCTTCTGGGCATCGCACGTGGTGCACCACTCCAGCCAGCACTACAACCTGACGACGGCGCTGCGGCAGACGTGGACGCCTCCGACGAGCTGGGTGTTCTGGGCGCCCTTGGCGCTGCTGGGCTTCTCGCCGGTGATGATTGTCGTCCAGCAGTCAGTGAGCCTCTTGTACCAGTACTGGATTCACACGGAGGCCATCGGCCGGCTGCCGCGGCCGCTCGAGTGGGTGCTCAACACGCCGTCGCACCACCGCGTGCACCACGCGGCGAATCCGCGCTACCTCGACAAGAACTACGCGGGCATCCTCATCATCTGGGACCGGCTGTTCGGCACCTTCGAGCCGGAGGGTGAGAAGCCCGTCTACGGCCTCACCAAGAACCTGAAGACGTTCAACCCGGTGCGCATCGCGTTCCACGAGTTCGCCTCCATCGCGAAGGACGCGGCGAAGCGAGGCTCGCTGCGGCAGCGGCTGAGCTACATCTTCCGCAACCCCGCATGGAAGCCAGCGGACTCCTCCACGCCGCGACAAGGTCCGCCGAGTTCGGAACCGGAGACAGTGAGCCCCTCGGCCTGAGGCCGGGGCCCATTCGGCTTCCCACGGCCGCTCGGAGGCGCTAAGCCACCTGGCACTTTTTCTTCGCGCGAGCCCCCAGGAGGAGCCATGACCGAGCGTGAGCTGTGGGAGCGGTACCAGCGTTATCTGAGCGTCGTCCCGTCGCTGGGGTTCTCCCTCGACGTCTCGCGCATGGGGTTCGCGGCGGACTTCCTGGAGCGGATGAGTCCTCGGCTGGAGGAGGCCTTCAGCCAGATGGAGGCGCTGGAGAAGGGCGCCATCGCGAACCCGGACGAGAACCGCCGCGTGGGGCACTACTGGCTGCGCGCGCCGGAGCTGGCCCCGGAGCCCGCGCTGTCGAAGGACATCACCGACACGGTGGCCGCGGTGCACGCCTTCTCGCGGGACGTGCACGAGGGGAAGCTCAAGCCGCAGAAGGCGGCGCGCTTCACGCACCTGCTGCTGGTGGGCATCGGCGGCTCGGCGCTCGGGCCGCAGCTGGTGGCGGACGCGCTGACGTCGCGGGACGACCAGATGCAGGTGTCGTTCTTCGACAACACGGACCCGGACGGGATGGACCGGGTGCTGGGGCAGCTGGGCAGCAAGCTCGCCGAGACGCTGACGGTGGTCATCAGCAAGTCGGGCGGCACCAAGGAGACGCGCAACGGCATGCTGGAGGCCGAGCGTGGCTATCAGGCGCAGGGGCTCGACTTCAGCAAGCACGCGGTGGCCGTCACGGGCGCGGGCAGTGAGCTGGACCAGCACGCGAGGAAGCAGGGCTGGTTGCGCATGTTCCCGATGTGGGACTGGGTTGGCGGGCGCACGTCGGTGATGTCGGCGGTGGGCCTGTTGCCGGCGCGGCTGCAGGGGTTGGACATCGACGGGATGCTCGCGGGCGCGCGGGAGATGGACGTGGCGACGCGGCAGCGCGACGCGCTGAAGAACCCGGCGGCGCTGCTCGCGCTGATGTGGTTCCACGCGGGCGACGGGCGCGGCGTGAAGGACATGGTCATCCTGCCGTACAAGGACCGCCTGCTCCTGATGTCGCGCTACCTCCAGCAGCTGGTGATGGAGTCGCTGGGCAAGGAGAAGGACCTGGACGGCAAGGTGGTGAACCAGGGCATCGCCGTCTACGGGAACAAGGGCTCCACGGACCAGCATGCGTACGTGCAGCAGCTGCGCGAGGGGGTGCCGAACTTCTTCGCCACGTTCATCGAGGTCCTCAAGGACCGGGACGGTGAGTCGATGGAGGTGGAGGGCGGCATCACCAGCGGCGACTACCTGCTGGGCTTCTTCCTGGGCACGCGCCGCGCGCTGTACGAGAAGGGCCGCGAGTCCATCACCCTGACGGTGCCGGACGTGAGCGCGCGCACGGTGGGGGCGCTCATCGCGCTCTACGAGCGCGCGGTGGGCCTGTACGCGAGCCTGGTGCACATCAACGCGTACCACCAGCCGGGCGTCGAGGCGGGCAAGAAGGCCGCGACCAGCGTGCTGGACATCCAGAAGAAGCTCACGGCGCGGCTGAAGGAGGCCAAGGCGGAGGCGCGCTCGGCGGAGCAGCTCGCGGCGGACATCGGCCAGCCGGATGAGGTGGAGACGGTGTTCAAGGTGCTCCAGCACCTGGCCGCGAACCCCGGGCGCGGCGTGCAGCGCTCGGGCGGCGCGAGCCCCTCGGAGGCCCGCTTCCACGTGAAGTGAGCCTCACGGTGGGGCAGGCCCGGTGCCCTCGAGCACCGGGCCCTCCCACGGTGCGGTGCTCCTCGATGGATGCTCCCAGAGACTCCGACGTCTCCTCACGAAACCCTTGGCGGAGACCCATGTCGTTTCTCTGGTTCACCCTCAAGGCGTACCTGTTCGACGTCCTCTACTCCTATGCGGTGGGGCTGTGCTTCGTCGCCTTCGCGCTGGCGGCCTCGGCTCGTTCGCGGAAGGCCGCGCGCGGGCATGACGGTGACGCCGCCACCTCCGAGGCCGCGAGGCGGACGGAGAATGTCGTCATCACCAGCGTGTTGTTCATCCTCTGCTCGGTCCAAGGGTTGATTCTCGCGGGAGCCGTCAAGGCATCGCTGGAGACTCGCCCCGAGGCGTGGTGGCTGTTGTGGTACGTCGTCGGCTTCGGCGCAGCGCTCCCGGCCGGGCTCAGCGCCGTTCAGCGCGACAAGGACAACGCGACCTCGCAGAGCCTCTGCTACCTGGGCGCCGCGGGGAGCTATCTCGCGGCATGCATGTGGACTGACCTCATCCCCGCCATGCTGCTGAAGGTCTCACGGCTCCTCGCGGTCTAGGCAGGCTCGTCAGCCGACCCCCACAGTCGTCGAGCCTCCTCGACGAAGAGGTCCGGTGAGTCAGCGCTCGACCGCGAGCAGAGGGTGTCACCTGCTCCCAGCGGATGCATGGGGGCACCCTGCCATTCGCCGTGCCCACAAGTGGCGCGAACGAGGACTCGATACCGCGCCCTCGGGACGGGGCCGCTCGCTCGCGCACTGAGCCTCCGCACATCACTGTCCCTCGCGAGTGGAGCTCCGCTACATGCCCTGGCAGCGTGCGCTCCGCGTCTCATGACTCGGCGCGTCCGCACGATGATGCTCCGAACAAGCCACGCTCCTGACCTCGTCGCTCAGCGCCCGCGCGACTCCGTGCCGGACAGGCCCGCCTTCTCGCGCCGGCACACCTCCGCCACCCAGTCCGCCGTGGCCCGCACGCGCAGGCTCCGCTGCAAATCCTTGTGGAACGTCAGCCACAACGGCCGCTTGGCCAGCACCTCCGCGCCCACGCGCGTCAGCCGCACATCGCGCCCACCCGTGAGGCACGGCAGCAACGCCACGCCCAGCCCCGCCGCCGCGGCCTCGCGCAGCGCCGACGTGCTGTTGCTCTGCAGCAACCGACGCCCTCCCGCCGTCACCCGCTTGAGCTCCTCGGACTCCTCGCCCGAGGTCAGCCCCGTCCGGTACACGAGCACCGTGTGTCCCTTGAAGTCCCCGGGCCGGGGCGCGCCGTGTCGCCGCAGGTAGCCTCGAGACGCGTACATCGAGAACGCCATCTCGCCCACCTTGCGCACCACCAGCGCGTCCCCTCGCGGCGGCACCAACCGCAGCGCCATGTCCGCGTCCCCCCGCTGGAGGTCCACCAGCTCCGTCCCCACCAACAGCTCGACGTTCAACCCCGGATGGCGCGCGTTCAGCACGCCCAGGTGCGCGGCGAACAACGCCTGCGCCAGGTGCTCCGTCGCCGCGATGCGCACCGACCCCTCCACCCTCGCCTCCGCCGACACGGCGTCATGCAGCGAGCGCAGCGAGTCCTCCATCTCCCTCGCACGCGCCACCACCGCCTCGGCGTCCTCGGTGAGCCCCAGCGTGCGCGAGCCCCGCAGCACCAGCCGCGTCCCGAGCGCCTTCTCCAGCGCCGTCAGCCTGCGCCCCACCGTGGTCGCATCGACGCGCAGCTCCCGCGCCGCCCCGGCGAGCGAGCCCTGGCGCGCCACGGAGAGCAGGTAGCGCAGGTCGTCCCATCGCATATCCATGCCTGCAATGGTGCAGCAAAGCCCTGCATTCCCGCAGCACTTCCAGCGCTATCTCGGGCAGGACGAAGCGGCGGCACCCAAGCAGGCCCCGCCTGAAACACAGGAGAACACCATGTCCATGGCTCATGCGCCGGTGCTGGAACAGGACGCGGGCCCCGCGGTGCGCAGCCTCCCCCAGGAGGAGCGACTGACGGTGGCGGACACCGGCCCGAGCACCGGAGTCCCCTTCCGCCTCCAGGCCCTGGACGGCTACCCGCTGTCCGCCACCCTCTTCCCCCACGAGGGCGCGGAGGTGGGCGCGGTGGTGCTCATCAGCAGCGCGACCGGCGCCCGCCAGCGCTACTACGCGCGCTTCGCCGCCTTCCTCGCCCGGCGCGGCTTCCCCACCATCACCTTCGACTACCGCGGCATCGGCGGCTCCCGCCCCGAGCAGCTCGAGGGCTTCGAGGCCACCCTGGAGGACTGGGGACGCCAGGACCTCGCGGGCGCCATCGCCGCCGTGCGCGAGCGCTTCCCCGGCCGCCGGCTCCTGCTCGTCGGCCACAGCGTGGGAGGCCAGCTGCTCGGCCTCGCCGAGAACGCTCGCGAGGTCTCCGCGCTGCTCACCGTCGCCGCCGGCTCCGGCTACTACAAGCTCTTCCCCCAGCGGCTGCGCATGGCCCTCAACTGGCGCGTGCTGACGCCCGCCCTCACCCGCGCCTTCGGCAAGCTGCCCGGCTGGGCCGGCACCGTGGAGGACCTGCCCGCGGGCGTGGCCCGCCAGTGGGCCCGCTGGTGCCTGGACCCCAACTACCTCCTGAGCGAGGGCGGCGAGCCCCGCCGCGAGTCCTACGCGTCGCTCTACCTGCCCGTGCGGGCCTACAGCTTCTCCGACGACCCCATCGCCTCGAAGGATGCCGTGGAGCACCTGCTGGGCTTCTACGCGGACGCGCTCGTCGACCACCGCCGGGTGACGCCCAAGCAGGCGGGCCACCCCATCGGCCACTTCGGCTTCTTCCGCGAGGGCTCCCGCGCCTCTCTCTGGGAGGAGGCCGTGGAGTGGCTCGCCATCCAGGCCCTCACACCCCGGCCGGTGAATCCCCGGTAACCGGACCCGGCCGTCGAATGTCGGGCAACCCCCACACTCCGTCCCATTCCCCCCATGTGCCCTGAAGTAGAACGCGGGCCCATGAACCTGGAGCTCAAAGGCAAGGCGGCCCTCGTGACGGGGAGCAGCCGGGGAATCGGTCGAGCCATCGCGGCGACGCTCGCCAAGGAGGGCGCTCGGGTGTGCCTGAGCGCTCGCGGCGCGGACGCCCTGGAGGCCACCGCGAAGGAGCTGCGCTCCTCGGGCGCGAGCATCACCACCGTCGTCGCGGACGTGGCCACGAAGGAGGGCGCGAAGGCGGCGGTGGACGCGGCGGTGGAGGCGTTCGGCTCGCTGGACATCCTGGTCAACAACGTGGGCGGCAGCGGCGGCGCGGGCGCGTTCGACATGGCCACCGCCGAGCAGTGGTCCACCGTGCTCCACGGCAACCTCCTGTCCGCGGTGTGGTGCAGCCAGGCCGCCGTGGAGGTCATGCGCGCCAACAGCGGCGGCTGCATCATCCACATCAACTCCATCTACGGCCGCGAGTACGCCACCAGCGCCCCCTACACCACGGCCAAGGCGGGCCTGACGGCGCTGACCAAGGAGATGGCCGTGGACCTGGCGCGCCACCACATCCGCGTCAACGGCGTGGCCCCCGGCTCCATCCTCTTCCCGGGCGGAAGCTGGGACAAACGCCAGAAGGCGGACCCGGAGAAGGTCGCACGCATGGTGCGCAACGAGCTGCCCTGGGGCCGCTTCGGCACCCCCGAGGAGGTGGCGGACGTGGTCGTCTTCCTGTGCTCGGAGCGCGCCCGGTGGGTGACGGGCGCCACGCTCCCGGTGGACGGTGGACAGGGCCGCGCCTTCTGAACGCGGCGGACCCCCAGCGTCATGCTATGCAGGGCCCTCCCCTGGGGTCTTACATTGCTGAAGCTTTACAAGAAGGAAGGCGACCGCCTCCGTTACTGGGAGGCGTGGGTCCATGAGGGCGTGCTCACCACGCACTGGGGCTTCGTCGGCGAGGTGGGCGAGCAGAAGGACGCGCCGCTGCCTCCGGAAGAGGACCCCGACTTCGCCATCGCCGACGTGGCCGGCCCGCTCATCGAGGAGGGCTACGACGAGGTGGAGCCCGACAGCCTGTCCACGCTCATCGTCCAGTACCCCATCGAGGGCAAGGGCACCGGCCACGACGTGGAGAAGCGCGTCGCGGTGGAGGAGCTGCTCACCGACGCGCTCGGCTGGACGGGCAACGGCGAGGTGGAGGGCGGCGAGCTGCGCGAAGGCCACCTGCGCGTGTACTGCCTGGTGATGGACGAGAAGGCCGGCGTGTACACCGTGCTGGAGGCCCTCGACTCCGAGGACCTCGCGGACGACGTCAGCGTGCTGGTGGCCAGGGGCGACGAGGAGCCCCGCGTCGCCTGGCCCCAGACGCCCTGAGCGACGTCAGGCTCCGGCAGCCCGCACCTGCGGCACCGACTCCACGCCGGCACCCGACGACACGCGGTGCCAGAGCTGGTGCGAGGTGATGAGCAGCACGAACATGGCGACGGGAACGGCGGACTTGCCCGCCGGGTCCCCCATGGCCGTGTGAGACACCGCCGCCGCCACGAAGTCGATGGCGAAGCCGGCGTAGGCCCACTCCCGCAGCGTGCGCGGCAGCGGAGCCCACAGCGCCAGCACGCCCAGCACCTTGGCGATGCCGAGCATGGTCCGGAAGTAGGCCGGGTAGCCCAGGTGCTCGAAGGCGGCCACCATCGGCGGCGCGTCGGTGAGGTACATGAAGGCGGAGCCCGCGGCGGACAGCGAGACCAGCGCGGTGACGACCCAGTACGCGACTTTCAGCTTCATGCACACGCCTCCAAGGAGCACATGGGCTGACTCGCAGCCCCCCGCGCGCGACGATACGGGTTACAAATCCGCGGTCGCAACCGGGCCAACCTGACCCGCCCCCTCGGCCTCCACGAGGTGCCGGCCGTCGTACGGCCGGTCCGGCCTGCGCCCCCGGTCCAGCTCGTCCCGGTCGAGCATCCCGTCCTCGTCCTGGTCCACGCCGATGCGTCGCTCGGAGCCCGCGGGCACCACGGTGTAGGTCAGCTCCGCGCCGGGGCGGATTCCCGCCAGCAGCAGATACGCGCCCACCTTCTCGGAGGCGCGGTCCGACTGGAAGACGCCGTTGCCCACGTAGGTGAAGCCGCGCGGCTCACCCTGGCGCACGCCCTTGGCCACCAGCCCCACCTTGCCCTGCTCGGCCAGGGACATGAACTGGAGCACGCGCACGAACTGGGCGGGCGTCGCCGAGGACAGCGTCACCTGCTGCCCCACCGCCGCGTGCGAGTCCTTGGAGTCGGGCCCCGGCGGCAGGAACATGTCCGTGGCCGAGCCGCGCGGCAGCTCCGAGCCCGCGAAGGACAGCAGGAGCGCGGTGAGGTCCGCCACCTCCTGGTCGCTCTCCGGGTTGAAGGTCGGCTCGGTGATGAAGCGCGACAGCGAGTCCACGCTGCCGTCGTGGATGAAGGCGAAGCCGGCCAGGCTCTCCTTCTGCGTCAGCTCCATGCCGACCTTCTCATAGAGGTTGCGCAGCTGCGGCACCTTGAGCGTGACGTTGGTGCTGCCGTCGGTGGACACGAGCGCGTGGTGGGACTCGCCCATCGCCCCCTTCGGCAGCGGCATCCACTGAGCGCCGTTCCACTGCGCGTTCACCGCGAGCCCCGACGGGAAGGTGTGGCAGGTGTTGCACGCGAAGAGCCCCTGGGCCAGGAGGCGCGGCGGACGGAACAGCGCCAGCCCCCGCGTCGCGTCTCCGTTGGGCAGCGGCTTGCCCACGGGCGCGAAGCGGCCCGTCGTGTAGTGGCCCGGCAGCGGCAGGTCCCTGGGCAGCGAGTTGTCCAGGTTGCGGAACGGGTTGGGCGGGAAGGTGAGCGTGGCGAGGAAGGAGCGCAGCTCGCTCATCTCGCGCGGGGTGAGCTGGGTGTCGTCGCCCTGCAGGCCCTCGAAGGCGGGGTTGAACTCCTCCAGGCTCGCGCGGTCTCCGCGCCAGTGCAGCGGCTCCTTGCCGATGATGTCCTGGAGCGTCTGCGTCGTCATGGGGCCCTTCATCGGGTGCCACGCCTCGAAGGGCGGCAGCGGCAGGCCCATGCCCAGGTTCTGGCCGTCCAGCGCCTTCACCGTCCCGCTCGGGTCGCCCAAATCCCACGCGAGCCGGTCCATGCGCCCGTCCACGTGGCACGACGCGCAGGACACGTGCCCCAGGCCCGACGTCTTGTGCGTGTCGTAGAGGTGCTTGCGGCCCACCTTGATGGCCTTCGGTGACGGGTCGAAGAAGGCCACGCGCGACAGCTCCTCGAGCCGGTCCGCGTTGAGCACGGAGATGCTCCCGCCGAAGTGGTTGAGCACGTAGAGCCGCTCGCGCCCCGCGTCGAGGACGATGCCCGTGGGGCCCTCGCCCACCTCCACCTGCCCCAGCCGCGCGCCGCCCTGCCCCACCGCCACCACGTTGTTGGAGCCCAGCCCCGTCACGAAGGCCCGCGTGCCGCGCGCGTTCCACACCACGCCGCGCGGGTCTCCGATGGAGAGGTCGCGCACCGACTGCGGCACCGTGGGCGTGGCGTAGTCGAGGTGCGGGTTGAGGTCCTTCACCGTGGAGGACGAAGGCCGGCGCGGGTCCACCGTCGCCATCAGCACGCGCAGGAAGCGGCCGTTGACGTTCGGCTCGAAGCGCACCTCGTTGCGCGCGTCCGTGCCCACCACGGTGACGGTGCCGGACGGGTGCACCGCCAGCGCCATGTTCAGGTTCATCAGCCGCGTGGCGTAGGTGACGTCGAGCGACGCCGTGTCGATGATGGCCAGGTCGCGGTCCGGCAGGTCCCAGCCCTGGAGGCGGCCGGACGCGGAGGCATTCACGCCGCTCACCAGGTCCGTCCAGTCACCCCGGTTGTCGTCGAACCACTGGCCGCGCCCGTTCTTGCGCACGATGAGGCCCACGGGCGGAGGCGGCGGGTTGGAGGGGTTTCGCGCGGGGACGAACGAGGTGCCCGCGTTGGGCGGAGGATTCACGCCACCGTAGGGGCCGCGCGCGTCGCTCACCGCGTTGGGCGGGTACGCGTCCGGAATCAGCGAGCCGCCGCCGAGGATGGTGGTGCCGTTGCCGGACTCGAAGATGGCGGCGTAGACGAAGCGGCCGTCGGGGCTCACCGCGAGCGCGCGCGGGTCCTCGCCCTTCAGGGTGAGGCGGTGGGGCGTCGCGTCGGGGCGGCGCGGGTCCACCACCAGCACCCGGTTCACCTGGGAGCAGGTGATGAAGGCGCGCTCGGGGCGGCCGGCGAAGACGACGTCCGCGGGCTCGTCATCGGTGTGCACGGTGGCCGTCACGGTGGCGCGGCGCAGGTCGACGATGCTGACGCTGTCCGAGACGTGGTTCACCACCCAGGCCTCGGTGTTGCTCCTGGCCCGCACCGACACCGGGTCCAATCCCACGGGGATGGACGCCAACAGCGCCAATCCCTTGCGCGACGTCGTGTCGAACACCAGCAGCCGGTTGTCCGCCGTGTTCACCGCCAACAGCAATCTACCGTCAGGAGTCAAATCCAGCGGGTGCACATGGGGGGTCTCCCAATTCACGAAGGACTCACTCGCGTGAGACATCCCCGGGAGCAGGAGCGCGACGAAGCACAGCGACACGACCGCGCGACGGACGACACCCATATCGGCGACCTCCACGTCAGGAAGAAGCGGTGCTTCTTTCTGTCATGCATTCATCAACGCCGCGGTTGCAACTCCTTGCGTGAGAAAACACAAAAACCACATCCGCCCTCACGAGATGTTTCACCTCGGGAGCCAAAGATTCGAGCGGCCTGGAAAAGGATGCGGGGCGTCATTCACGCCGAGCAAAGACAGACACCCGGCGCGGACCTCCCACTCGGACACTCCAACGAGACGGGATTTTTCTGTCTCACCCCTGGGGATGGGGAGCGGACATGCCCTCGGGTCGGGGGCGGAAGACGCGGAAGAGGAGGACGACGGAGGGGATGACGATGAGCGCGCCCACGCCGATGGCGACGAGCAGCAGCTTCAAGGTGCCAGGGCTCGCCGCCGCGGCCCGCAGGGTGATGTCGGGGACGACCAGATAGGGATACTGGGACGCGGCCCAGCCCAGGACGATGAGGCCCGCCTGGAGCGCCGCCGCCAGCCGTGCCCACGCGAAGCGCCGCGTCCACAGGAGCGCGAAGGCGGCCGCCGCCGACACGCCCGTGGCCGCGTGCAGCGCCAGCGCGAAGGGCGAGCGGAACAGTCCCTCCCAGACCCGGGGCGCACCGTCGCGCGCCAGCACCAGCACGAGCACCGCCGCCACGAAGACGGCCACGCCCGCGCCGAGCGCGCGCGCACGGAAGTCCTCGCGCAGCCCTGGCGTGGAGGACTCGTGCGTCAGGTACACCGCCGCCAGGAAGGCGAAGAGGGACAGGGCGAGCACGCCCACCGCCCACGCGAAGGGCGACAGCCACGAGGCGAAGAAGCCGCTCACCACCACGCGCCCCTCCACGCGGATGGCGCCGCTCACCACCGCGCCCACGCACATGCCGAGCAGCAGCGGCGCCACGACGCTCGCCCCGCTGAAGACGAGCCCCCACCTGCGCTGGGCCGCGTCCCCCCGCGTGTCATAGGTGCGGAAGGTGAACGCCGCGCCCCGGAACACGATGCCGAGCAACAGCAGCGTCAGCGGGACATGCAGCGCCACGCTCAGCGCGGCGAAGGCGCGCGGGAAGCCCGCGAACAGCAGCACCAGCCCGACGATGAGCCAGACGTGGTTCACCTCCCACACCGGGCCCATCGCCCGGGCGATGAGAGCGCGCTGCTCCGCCTTGCGCGGCCCGAAGGCCAGCAAGTCCCACACACCGCCGCCGAAGTCCGCGCCGCCGAAGAGCGCGTAGAGGACGAAGGTCCCCGCCATCAGGAAGCCGAGCAGGACGTCAGTGGACATGGGCCTCGCCTCCCTCGTCGTGCTTCTCCTCGCGCCCCGGCAGCGTGCCCGCCACCTGGCTCAGGAGCAGCGACACCACCACCACGCCGAGGAACAGATACACGGCGGTGAAGGTCCAGAACGGCGCGGCCAGATGCGGCACGGGGGTCACCGCCTCCGCGGTGCGCATGACCCCGCGGACAATCCATGGCTGCCGTCCCCACTCGGTGACGAGCCACCCCGCCTCCAGCGCCACCAACCCCAGCGGCCCCGACACGAGCCACGCCCGCATCATCTTCCGCCCCGAGGGCCACGCCTTCTTTCGCCACCGGTGCACGAGCGTCACCAGCGCGAGCAGCGCCATCAGCGAGCCCGTGCCCACCATCACCTGGAAGGCCCCGTGCACCTTGGCCACCGGGGGCCACGTGTCCTTCGGGAACTCGTTGAGCCCCTTCACCTCCGCGTGTGGATCTCCAAAGGCCAGGATGGACAGGGCCTTGGGGACCTCCACGCCGCCCAGACGCAGCGGCGCGCCGCGCTCCGTCTCGAAGTGCCCCTCCATCGCCGCGAGCTTCACCGGCTGCGCCTTCGCGACGTGCTTGGCGGACAGGTCCCCCACCAGCGGCTGGAGCAGCGCGGTGACACACGCGAGCGGCAGCGCCACCGACAGCGCCTTGCGATGGAACGCCGCGCCCGGATGGCGCAGCAGCACGAACGCGTGGATGCCCGCCATGGCGAACGCGCTCGCCTGATAGCAGGACAGCAGCACGTGCGCCGTCTGGTACGGCCAGCCCGGACTGAACATCGCCACCAGCGGCTGGATGTTCGTGGGACCCTCGGGCGTGGCCACGAAGCCCGACGGGTCGTTCATGAAGACGTTGACCAGCGTGACGAAGAACGCGCTCGCCGCGCCGCTCAAGGCCACCATGACGCCGGAGAACAGGTGGAGGTTCGGCGACACCCGCTGGCGGCCGTACAGGTAGATGCCCAGGAAGATGGCCTCGGTGAAGAAGGCCACGCCCTCCAGACTGAAGGGCAGGCCAATCACCTCGCCGTAGCGGCCCATGAACTCCGGCCACAGCAGGCCCAATTCGAAGGACAACATCGTCCCGCTCACCGCGCCCACCGCGAAGAGGATGGCCGTCCCCTTCGCCAGCTTCTGGCTCAGCTTCACGTAGTCCGCGTCACCGGTGCGCCGCGCCTTCCAGTCGCTCAACACCATGAGCACCGGCAACGCCACGCCCGCCGCCGCGAAGACGATGTGAAAGCCGAGCGACAGCCCCATCTGCGCCCGCGCATAGAGCAGGTCCGTCATGCACATCAGAATGCGTTATATGCATTTCCGGCGCATTTAGAGATTCTACTCAGGCAACGAAGCGGGGCTCGGAGGCTGGCGAGCAGGCACGAGCGTCTGCACGGAGTTCTTGGCGACGGCGGTGGCCAGCGCGGTGGCGAAGATGAGGACCAGCTTGCGTCCCAGCTCCACGCCGATGGGGCGCTCCTTCGCGCTGGAGGCGACCTGGTCCGGGTTCTCCCAGGCGCGCTGCAGGGCCTTGCGGCGCTTCTTGCGCAGGATTTCGTCGCGGCGGCGCGCGCGGTAGATGGCCAGGCCCACGCCCGAGCCCACCAGCACCATGGCCACGGCGCCCGCGGCGACGAGCGCGCTGGAGTGCTGCTGCACCTGGTAGCGCACGTCGAGCATCCGCCCTCGGCGCCGGTCCAGCTCCTCGAGCGTCAGCAGGAGCTCGTCGCGGATGCGGTCCGCGGTCTGCTCCACCTGCTTGCGGTCATCCATGCCACGGGTGATGCGATGGTCGACGTGCTGCTGACGCTCCGCCAGCTCGTTGCCGCTCCGGCCGTTGTCGTTCATTGCAGCGTCTCCCGCGTGAGCTGGTAGTCGAGCTTCAGGCGCTCCTGGGTGTGCGCCAGCGGCTTCTTCGGCAGGCGCCTGGTGCCCATGAAGAGCATCCCGCCGGCGACGGCGAGCAGCACCACGCCCACCAGCAGCACGCCCAGCGCCGCGCCCAGGGGCATCGCCAGCCCCAGCGCCACGAAGAGCACCGCCAGCGACGTGAGCGCCAGCACCGCGCCCGCGCCTATCAGGATGCCCGCGGTGCGCGCGGCCTTCAGCTCGTCGCGCAGCTCCTTCTTGGCGTGCAGCACCTCGGCGCGCACCAGCAGGCGCGTCTCCGCCAGAGCGTGCCGGATGAGCTCGGCCGTGGAGAGTGACTCCAGCTGGCTGCGCTCCAGGCGTTCGGATTCGAGGTCCACGACGTCCTTCTCCCGCGCTCGCGGAGGGGGACTCCCGGGTGCTCGCTCGTTCGCTCGGCCGCACCTGACCCCACTCCTCCGGACAAGGTGGGCAGGGCGGACGAGCGCGAGAAGCCCGTCCGGGAGTGGGGCGTGGAGCCCGCCTGCCCGCTCGCCTTGGGGGAACCCCCTCAGCGCCGACGCTGGTGGGCCAGCGCCGTGGCCAGCGTCTCGCGCACCTGATGGGCACGGAACAGTCGGTCCGCGGTGTCCACCAGGTTGTCCACGTACAGCACCGCCTTGCGCAGGCGCGCGGGGATGGCGCGGGTGCCCAGGTGGGCGCCCACCAGCGCGCCCGTCAGCGCCGCCGCCACGTCCGCCTCGCCGCCACAGCGCAGCACCAGCGCCACCGCCTCGCGGAAGTCGTGGGGCACGCGCAGGGTGGCGTACAGCGCCGTCAAGAGCACCGGCACCACGTGCGCGGGCAGCCCGTCCACGCCCTTGAGCTCGCTGGGGGGCACGCCCACCTTGCGAAGCTGCGACAGGGCGCGCGTGGTGTCCCACGTGAGCAGGCGGGGCAGGTGGCGCACCTCCTCGGCCAGGCCCTTGTCGTGCACGGCCGCCGCCAGCGACAGCTGCTCGCAGAAGGCGGTGGGCGTCAGCGGCTCCTCCTCCATGCCCAGCGCGGCGGCCTGCGCGAAGGCGGCGGCGGCGGCGGCACAGACGGGGTCCTTGTGGGTGATGACGGTGAGCACGCCCGCGTCATGCGGCAGCTTCGCGCGCTGGCCGCTCTCGAAGAGCCCCACCACCAGCGCGCGGCTGAGCACCGACGGGCACAGCGTGCCCAGGGGCGCGCCCGCGCTCATCCACGGCACGCCGCTGGAGAGCCGCTGGAGCGACTCGGCCAGGCTGCGCGGCGGCTGGAGGATGATGCCCTCCTGCCACAGCCACGCCAGGTGCGCCGCCGCGCTGCGGCCGTCCACGCGGCCCTCGCGGATGACGCTCTCCGCGGCGGCGAGGAGCAGCTGCGTGTCGTCGCTGAACTGGCCCTTGGCGAACTTGCCGCGAGGCCTGGGCGCGAAGTCCTCCGCCAGCCCGGGCAGCCGCGCGAGGCTCGCGGGCGGGATGCCGCGCAGCGGGAAGCCGAGCGCATCTCCGATGGCGAGCCCCACGAACGCCGCATGGAACCTGTCCTGGCGCTCGGAGGGAGTCAGCGGCATGGAGTCGAGGAGATTAACCGAGGCTCAGGGCTGGACGGACAGCGAGAAGCGCGCGAAACGCGCGAAGCTCGTGGTGGATTGACGTGCGTGGGGGCTTGACTCGCGCGGGAGGAGCACACTCGCGTTCGCCACACGAGCGATTCCGACGCCACACTCCAGGCCGCACGCCATCATCACCGTCCACCCTTCCTGGTTCGAGCCCATCCGCCGACGCGTGCGCGGGGTGGGCTGACTACCGCAACCAGCACGCGCGCGGCAAGTCCGAGCACCCGGGCTCCAAGGCACACCTGTACACGTGTCCAACTCCCGAAGCTTGAGCGCGGCGACTCGCACGGAGCGCATGGCGCACGAGGAGTGGGGAGGTGGCAGCGGCGCGCGCAAGTCGGCACACGCGCCGTCACGCGTCACGCGTCGTCGCGGCCCAGGTTGACGACGGCCTGGAGCCGAGCCACCACGGCCTCGGCGCCCTGGTGCAGTTGCTTGCCGTCCCAGAGCGCGGGCGTGGCGTGGCCGCCGTGCAGCGTCCAGTCCAGCTCCGCCTCGGCGTACACGAGGTTGCGGAAGATGACGCGGTCCTCCAGCGCGTGGTCGACGATGTAGCGGCGCGCCACGGCGGAGGGCGGGTCGGCGATGCGGTGGAACAACTCGAGGGGAGCGGAGGTCATGGCGCCATCACCGGGAGGAACAGGTCGGACAGGTCCTTGCGGGAGCGGCCCACCAGGTCCGCCAGTGTGTACCGGTCCAGCACCGCGAGGAAGGCCTCACGTGCCTCCGCGAGCACGCCCTTCAGCCCACAGGCGGGGGCGATGGGGCAGGTGTTGCGCTCGCGGTTGAAGCACTCCACCAGCTCGAAGTCCGGCTCGGCCGCGCGCAGCACGCGGCCCACGCGGATGTCCTTCGTCGCCTTCGCCAGCGTCACGCCGCCCGAGCGCCCCGCCTTGACCTCCACGAAGCCCTCGCCCGCGAGCGTCTGCACCACGCGCACCAGGTGGTGCTTGGAGATGCCGTATGCGTCCGCCAGCTCCTGCGTGGAGGCGAGCCTTCCGGGGCGGGCGGCGAGGTAGAGCAGGACGCGCAGCGAGTAGTCGGCGTGGAGGGTGAGGTGCACGGTCAGCGGGCTCCGACGGCCTTACGCCCTGGGTGTGCTCGGCAGGAAGACGTCCGCGTGGAGGTCCTTGAGCGCAAGCCCGGAGAGGAAGAGCTTCTTGCGCAGGGATAACACCAAATCGGCGTCGCCGCAGAGCCACGCGCGGAAGCCCACCGGCTTGGGGCACTCGGCGCGGATGACGGCGTCGAGCGCTCCCTCGGCCACGTCCCGGGAGCCGCCCGTCAGCACGCTCGGTCGATAGTGGAAACCCGCGTGTTGCTCGGCCAGCTCGCGCAGCTCGCGCGTCAGGTAGAGGCCCTCGGGGGTGCGCGCGCCGTGGAACAGCCAGATGGGGCCCTGGTGTCCCGCCTCCAGCGCGTCGCGCGCGATGCCGTACAGCGGCGCGAGCCCCGTCCCCGCGCCCGCGAGAATCAGCGACTGCTCGGGGCGGCCGTCGACGTAGAAGCAGCTGCCCGCGGGGCCCTGCACGGCCACGGCGTCACCGACGCGCGCCTCGCGAGCGAGCCAGCCGCTCATCTCGCCGCCCGCCACCAGGCGGACGTGCAGCTCCAGCAGGCCCTCGCGAGGGAGGCTCGCCAGCGAGTAGCTGCGGGCCAGGCCGTCCGCCCGCAGCAGCGACACGTACTGGCCCGCGCGGTAGTCCAGCGGAGCGTCCGTGGACAGCCGCACGCGCAGGACGCTTTGGGACAACAGGTCCAATGAGGCGATGCGCGCGGGGACTCGCAGCGCGTCCGCGCCGGAGACCTCCAGCGCGGTGTCCGCCGAGGGGCGGCACATGCAGGCGAGGAAGTAGCCCTGCGCGCGCAGCGTGTCCTTCAGGCCCACGCGCGCGGCCTCCGGGACGTCGCCCGCCGTCGCGCGCATGAGGCAGGACTGACAGGCGCCGGCCCGACACGCATGGGGCACGGCGACGCCCTGTCGCAGGAGCCCGTCCAGCACGCTCTCCTCGGGCTCCAGCGGATACCACCGCGACTCGTGCTTCACCGTGGCCATGGCGAGCCTCTCGTTCCCGTCAGCGGTTGAGCACGTCGGCGCGAGCGCCGCCCGCGATGGCCAGCACGCGCGCCACCAGCGGCTCGGGCACGCCCAGCTCCCGGAGCGTCGCGCTCAGGTGCTCCACCACCGCGTCGAAGTGCACGTCGTTCAGCCCGCGCTTCACCAGGTGCGCGTGGCCCGCGCGCATGTCCTTGCCCGAGTAGGTCGACGGGCCTCCCGTCACCATCGTCAGGAAGGCCTTCTGCTTGGCCGACTGGCGCTCCATGTCCACGTCCTCGAAGAAGTGGCTGATGCGGTCGTCCGCCAGCACCTTCCGGTAGAACACGTCCACCGCCGCCGCCATCGCCGGCTCTCCGCCAATCTGCTCGTAAACGCTCTTCTCCTGCGCCGCCGTGCTCATCGCGTCTGCTCCTTCCGCCCGACCGGGCTTAAAGATGCATTTCAAATGCATCGATTCGAGCCAGACGTCAATTTGGAAAGACAAGACAAGCGAATCGAGGGAATCCGCCGACGCCGCGGCGCAACGATTGCGCGCGCGTCACGTCTCCGCGCGAAAATTGCGTCCGAGGCCGGGCCCGGTGCCCACGTAGTGACGGAAGACATAGAGCAGCGGTTGCCACTGCGTGACATCGACGTGGTGGGTGTCGGGCACGGTGACGTGCTCGTGCGCGTGGACGCGGGTGACGCGCAGCTCGGCGATGACGAAGTCGGAGGAGGACTCCGGCGTGGGGGTGGCCATGTGCGCTGCCAACAAGACGGCCTCCAGTTGCAGCGGACACTCGGCCACGCGTGGGGGTGAGACGGTGTCCGAGGGGAGTGGCGTGAGGCCCGCGCGCTCGAACTTGCGAGGCTCGTGTCGGTAGCCCATCGCGCGCTTGGTGTCGGGCACGGGGAAGCGGCCCGTGGTGGGCGCGAGGCGCTCGACCTGGGGCCACAGTGAGGCCGAGGGCAGGTTCACCACCGCCTCACCCGTGCGGCGCAGGTTCTCCAGCCCCTGGCCCAGCATCCCCAGGCCGAGCACCAGCCTGTCGTCGAGGGCCCACGCGGAGGACAGCGGCGTGAGGTTGGGCGAGCCGTCCTCCTGGAGCGTGCTCAAGAGGGCCACGGGGGTGCCGAAGTAGAGGATGCGAGGCGCAATCACACGGTGTCGCGGCGTGTCGGTCATGCCCGCGTGAGTAGTGCGCGCGGACGTGCCGATGCTTCGGTGCGCGCCGAACCGTGTGCAACGTGGGATGCAGCAGCTCTCTCAAGCCCAGTCGATGCCCCGAGGTGGCTCGCCAGCTCGACAAACGCATACCGAACGAGTTGCTTCGCTTCTGCATTCATCCGCCAACCGAGATACTTCGGTGCACGCCGAAACGTCCTCGCGTCCGTACAGCACAGACTCCCGCCATGCCCCACCCGCTCGACCTCGCCCTCACCGCCTCGCTCATCGGAGACCCGGCCCGCGCGGGCATGCTGTCGCGCCTGCTCGAAGGTCCCGCGCGCACCGCCGGAGAGCTCGCGCAGGAGGCCCGCGTCTCGCCGCAAACCGCGAGCGGCCACCTCGCGAAGCTGCTCGAAGGCGGCCTCGTCCGCGTCGAGGTTCAAGGCCGCCACCGCTACTACCGGCTCGCCACGCCCGACGTCGCCCGCGCCCTCGAAGCACTCAGCCTGCTCGTCCCCACACGCCAGGGCACCGTGCGAGTCCCCGAGCCGCTGCGCTTCGCGCGGACCTGCTACGACCACCTGGCGGGCACGCTCGGCGTCGCACTGGCGGACGGCCTGGAGCGCCGCGGCCTCCTGGAGACAGGCGACGACAGCTACGCGCTGACACCCGAGGGCGCGCGCTTCATCACCAGGTGGGGCGTGGACGTGGACGCGCTGTCACAAGGCAGGCGCGCCTTCGCGCGGCGCTGTCTGGACTGGAGCGAGCGACGCGCTCACATCGGCGGAGCGCTGGGCGCCGCGCTGGCGGAGCGCCTGTTCGCGCGGCGCTGGATTGCGCGCCGGCCCGAGGGCCGCGGAGTGCGGCTCACCGTCGAGGGCCGGCGGGGATTCGACCGGGAGCTGGGGTTGTCCTGGCCCTGAAGCGGCCAGGACACCGACTCAGGCGCGAGCGCCCGCGGCGCCGATGCGGGCCGCCTCGCGGCGCACCGTGGCCTGCTCCAGCTCGTAGCGGGCGTCCTCGGAGGACAGGCCCTTCAGCCGGTCCTGCGCCTCACCCAGGCGCTTGCGCGCGCCCTCCACGTCGATGCCGGACACGTGCTCGGCGGCGTCGGCCAGCACGAGCACCTTGTCGTTGGCGACCTCCACGAAGCCGCCCGCGACGAAGTACGCGTCGCGCTTGCCGCCATCCACCAGCGTCAGCGCGCCCGGCTCCATCAGCGACAGGAAGGGGGTGTGCCCCGGCCGCACGCCAAACAGGCCCTTGCCTCCGGGCACGATGGCCTCGTCGGCCTGCACCGACAGGATGCGCTTCTCGGGGGTGACAATCTCCACAGTCAGCTTGGCCATGACGCTCCTCGCACTACCCACTTCAGAAATTGAGCTGCCGGGTGGTCCCACCCACCGGCTCGAACTCGACCACCCCGGCGTCCGTCAGCCGAGGCCCCTTGCCAGGGATGCCGAGCGTGCCCTCCAGCCACTTCAGGTGGTGCGTCATGTGCCGCACCTCGGAGAGCTGCTTCGCGGGGACCAGGTCCGTCAGTCGCCGCTCCAGGATGCGCTGTCCGTCGCGGCCGTACTGCCCCGCCACCAGCACCTCCGTGGCCCAGTCCGGCGGCCCCTTGGGCTTCTTGCCCTTCTTCGTCTTCGGCGCGGGCCGGGCCTTCCCCTTCTCCACCAGGGGCCACAGCACCCAGACCCGCTCGCCGTCGTTGGAGACGAAGTAGAAGTCGTCCACCGTCCCCAGGCACTGCTCCAGCTGCCAGACGGGTCCGCTCTCCTTCGTCACCTCCAGCCGGCACCTGCCCGGCCCCACGTCCACCATGCGCACGCTGTACAGCCCGTTGGCGCTCACCCGGGCGCGTCCCTTGCGCTCCTCCGCCAGGGCGGGGAGCGACAGGACACAGAGGAACAGGGCGAGCGCCGCGTGACGCATGGTCACCTCGGTGGAGGGTGGGACAGCGAGTCTACGCCGCCAGCTTGCGCGCGTTCTCGACGACCTCGTTGATGGCGCCCGCCATGTAGAAGGCGCTCTCGGGGATGTCGTCGTGCTTGCCCTCGGCGATCTCCTTGAAGCCCTGGATGGTGTCCTGGAGCTTCACGTAGCGGCCTTCCTTGCCGGTGAAGACCTGGGCCACGAAGAAGGGCTGCGACAGGAAGCGCTGAATCTTGCGGGCGCGCGCCACGACCAGCTTGTCGTCCTCGGAGAGCTCGTCCATGCCGAGGATGGCGATGATGTCCTGGAGCTCCTTGTAACGCTGCAGGATGCCCTGGACCTTGCGGGCCACCGCGTAGTGCTCCTGGCCGATGATGCCCGGGTCCAGGATGCGGCTGGTGGAGTCGAGCGGGTCCACGGCGGGGAAGATGGCGAGCTCGGCGATGGAGCGGTTGAGCACCGTGGTCGCGTCCAGGTGGGCGAACGCGGTGGCGGGGGCCGGGTCCGTGAGGTCGTCGGCGGGCACGTAGATGGCCTGCACGGACGTAATCGAGCCCTTGGTGGTGGAGGTGATGCGCTCCTGCAGGCCGCCCATCTCCGTGGCGAGCGTGGGCTGGTAACCCACGGCGCTGGGGATGCGGCCCAGGAGGGCGGACACTTCCGAGCCGGCCTGGGTGAAGCGGAAGATGTTGTCCACGAAGAGGAGCACGTCACGGCCCTCCACGTCGCGGAAGTACTCGGCCATGGTCAGCGCGGAGAGCGCGACGCGGGCGCGGGCACCAGGCGGCTCGTTCATCTGGCCGTACACGAGGACGGCCTGGCTGGCCTCCAGGTTGTCGGTCTTGATGACGCCCGTGTCCTGCATCTCGTGGTACAGGTCGTTGCCCTCGCGGGTGCGCTCACCGACGCCGGCGAACACGGAGAAGCCGCCGCGCTCGATGGCCACGTTGCGGATGAGCTCCTGCAGGAGCACCGTCTTGCCGACGCCGGCGCCGCCGAACAGGCCGATCTTGCCGCCGCGGGTGTAGGGGGCGAGCAGGTCGATGACCTTGATGCCCGTCTCGAACATCTGCACGCGCACGTCCTGCTCCGTGAACGGAGGGGGCGCGCGGTGGATGGGCCAGTACTCCTGCGACTTCACGGGGCCCATCTCGTCCACCGGGTCGCCGGTGACGTTCAGGATGCGGCCCAGGGTGGCCTTGCCGACCGGCACCTGGATGGGGGCGCCCGTGTTCTTCACGGGGGTGCCGCGGGCCAGACCCTCGGTGGAGTCCATGGCGATGGTGCGGACGGTGTTCTCACCGAGGTGCTGGGCGACCTCGAGGACCAGGTTGTCCGCCTCGTTGCTGAGGTTCGCGTTCGTCACCTTCAGGGCGACGTAGACTTCCGGGAGGCCGCCGGGCGGGAACTCGACGTCGACCACGGGGCCGAGAACCTGGATGATTTTGCCTGCCGTAGGAACTTGAGCGCTCATGGGTGTCGTCTGCCTCGTGCGGGGGGCGACCGGCGCCGTGCCCGTCATCAAAATTCCGCCCGGATATGAGGGCGGTGCCCCTTTACCGGGGGCCTCCCGCAGAATCAAGCCTCCCGGGGTCCTGACCGGTAAGTCCCGCTTAGCGGATCCACACCCCGGACGCCAACCGGGCTATTTCCCGTCCACCTGGTAGACCAGCGGCAGGTTGCCCCTCGAGCCGCCGCCCACGACCACCACCTTGGCGTTGGGGCTCTGGGCCAGCTTCTCGGTGGCCTCGATGCCCTTGAAGCGCAGGTACTCCTCGGTGAGGCCCTGGCGGACGATGGTCTGGTACCTGGCGATGCCCTCGGCTTCGATCTGCCGGCGCTCGGCCTCCTGGCGCTCCTTGTCCAGGGTGAAGCGCATCTTCTGGCTGCGCTGCTCCTCGGCCAGCTTGTCGGCGATGGCCTCGCGGATGGACGCGGGCAGGGACACGTCGCGCACCAGGATGGCCTCCACGACGACGTGCTTGCCCGCGAGCGCGCGCGTCACCTCGTCGTAGATCTCCTTTTCGATCTGCTCGCGCTTGGTCGAGTAGATCTCCTCGGGCGCGTAGCGGCCGAACACCTTGCGCGCCTCCGAGCGGACGATGGGGGCGATGAGGATGTCCGCGTAGCGGGGGCCCGTCTGGGTGTGCAGCTCGAACAGCTTCTGCGGGTCCACCCGGTAGCGCACGCTGGAGTCCACCTTCAGGTCCAGGCCGTTGTTGGACAGCACGTTGAGCTCGTCCTTCATCTCCTGGACGCGCAGGTCATACGTGATGAGCGACTTGCCCGGCCGCATCACGTGCAGGCCTTCACCGTAAGGCTCGCGCTGGGTGCCGCTGCCGAACGAGTCGAAGCCGATGCCCCCGTGGCCGCTGGCCACCGTGTCGAAGCCACAGCCACCCAAGAACAGCGCTCCCGGCACCACCCACAGTCGCTTCACGCAGGGACCCCTCCCGAGGGCCCTGGACGGGCCCGAAGCGGCCCTTAAACGCGAAGGGCCCGCTCCCAAAAGTGGGGGCGGGCCCGGGGTGCGACGGGGTGGCGCTCGGGACTACTTGAGCGCCTCGGCGCCGGAGACGATCTCCATGAGCTCCTTGGTGATGACCGCCTGACGGGTGCGGTTGTAGGTGAGCGTCAGGCTGGAAATCATGTCGGAGGCGTTGGAGGTGGCGTTCTCCATGGCGCTCATGCGGGCGCCGTGCTCGCTGGCCACGCTCTCCAGGAGCGCGCGGTAGAGCTTGATGTTGACGGCCTGGGGCACCAGGCGGTCCAGCACGGCCTGGCGGTCCGGCTCGTACTTGAAGTCCACCATGGCCGCGGCGCCCTCGGAGGGCGCGGCGCCGGCGCCGAGCGTCTGCAGGGGCAAGAGCTGGGTGACGACGACCTTCTGGTTAATGGCGCTGATGAACTCGTTGTAGACGATGTGCACCGCGTCCACTTCGCCGTTGAGGAAGCTGGCGACCAGCTCCTCGGCCACGTCCGCGGCGGCGCGGTAGTTCAGCCGCTGGTACAGGCCACCGAAGTCCTTGCGGATGTTCTGGTTGCGATTGCGGAAGAAGTCGTTGCCCTTGCGGCCCACCGTGGAGAGCTGGATGCGCTCCAGGCCCGCGTTCTCGTAGAGGAACCGGTTGGCGCGGCGGGTGACGTTGGAGTTGAAGCCGCCGGCGAGGCCGCGGTCCGACGTGAGCGTCACCAGCTCCACGCGCTTGACGGGCCGGGCGGCCAGCAGCGGGTGGCTGAGGTCGTTGTCCCCGGAGCGCGCGGCCAGGTCGGAGATGATCTGGTCCAGCATCGACGCGTACGGACGCGCGGCGAGGATGGCGTCCTGTGCCTTGCGCAGCTTCGCGGCGGAGACCATCTTCATGGCCTTGGTGATCTGCCGCGTGTTCTTCACCGAGCGGATGCGCTTGCGGATGTCGCGAAGGGACGCCATGGGACGGGGAACTCCTGTGGGACGTTCTGCCGGGTGCGCCGGGGTGGGAGCAGGGCAGTCTGACGGCGGGGCCCCCTATATAAGCGGGGCGGGAGCCGGTCAACGGCAGTCCTCCCGGGGCTTTCCGGACACGGGAGCCAGGGCCTCCCAGGGGCCTCCCACGAGGGGCGACCGGGCGACCTGCGCCCCCGAGGACTCGCGGGTGTGCCCCCAGGCCCTACCTTCCTGTCATGGGGCCTGCCGACGCCGGACCGCTGCTCATCGTGGAGGATGACCTGGACATCCGTGAGGCGCTCCAGGGGTACCTGGAGCTCCAGGGGTACCGGGTGCTGGTGGCGGACCACGGGAGGGAGGCGCTCGCGCTCCTGTCGGGCACGCCCCGGCCCTCGCTCATCCTGTTGGACATGGGGTTGCCGGTGATGGACGGGCACCGGGTGCTGACGGCGCGCAGGAGCGACGCGGCGCTCGCGAAGGTGCCCGTGGTCATCCTGTCGGCGGAGACGGCGGAGATGAGTCCCCGGGACAGGGCGGTGTACGCGGCCAGCCAGGGGGTTTCCGCCATCCTGTCGAAGCCGGTGGACCCGCGGCAGTTGCTCGAGACGCTCCAGCGGTTGTTGCCGGGGCAGGCTGCTCCCCAGGCGGACGCGCCCGCGTGACGCGCCGGGCCCACACAGGGCTTTTCGAGGGCGGCGGGCCGTAACACAATGGCGCCGGGTGCGGTGTCACCCCTGGGTCCATGAAGCCAACCCGAGCGAGCGGTGTCTGGGCGCGCAGGGCCCTCTTCCTCCTGCTCATGGGCGCGGTGAGCCTGCTCGTCCTCTCGCACTGGGTGCGGGTGAGCTACGAGGAGCGCATCGTGAGCCTGGCGGACGCGCCCGACGCGCCCGTGGCGCTGGTGTTCGGCGCGGGGCTGGCGCCGGGGGCGGTGCCGTCGCCGGTGCTCGCGCAGCGGCTGGACATGGCGATGGCGCTGTGGCGCGAGGGCAAGGTGGGCTCGGTGCTGGTGAGCGGCGACGAGGTGAAGCCGTTCCATCATGAGACGCGGGCCATGCGCCGCTACCTGCTGGAGCGCGGCATGCCGGCGGAGCTGGTGCTGGGGGACGAGGCGGGGTTGTCCACGTACGACAGCTGCCTGCGGGCGCGGGGCGTGTTCGGCGCGAAGCAGGCGCTGCTCGTCACGCAGCGCTTCCATCTGCCCCGGGCGCTGTTCATCGCAAACTCGGTGGGCATCGATGCGTGGGGTGTGCCCGCGGACGAGGGGCGCTCGACGCCCTGGCGCTACACGGTGCGCGAGACGCTGTCGCGGGTGCTGGCGCTGGGGATGGTGCTGCTCGAGGTAGAGCCCGTCTACCCCTCGGGCCGCGCGGCGGTCCCCAAGGGCTAGGCGGACGAGCCCGGCAGGCGGCCGGCCGGCGCGAATTGCGGTGGGGCGCGTGGGTTCTCATTGTTGAGACACGGCGGCCGGCCCACCCCGCTTTCGCGAGGAGACACCATGCGATTCAAGAAGCTCGGCTCGGAGGACGTGGGCGAGGCCACCTCGCGACGTCATGTGAACCAGGACACCGGCGAGGAGGAGATCAACATCTCCGACCAGGACCTGGCGGCGACCCCTCCGCTGGAGGAGGAGCCTGACTTCCGCGACATCCTGCCGGACCAGATTCACGAGTTCCGGCGCGGTGACGAGGAGCCGGAGGAGGTGGAGCTGACGGCGCAGCCCGAGGAGCGTCTGCGCCCGGCGCGCAGGGACCAGCTCCCGGAGGGCTAGGTTCGCGCCCGCGCGGCTGCCGACGTCGGATGCGCGGATGCGTCCGTGCGCTGACGCGGTCCCGGCGCGCGGGGCCCGCTTCTCGGAGGTGGGGCTCGCGGCTGCGCGAGGCGTGGTCCCGACGGACGATGGATGCGCGAGTACGTCCGTGCTCGAACGCGGTCCCATCTCGGGGGATGGGACCGCGCTGATGCGAACGGGGTCAGCGCTTCGACTTCGGCTTCTTCACGGCGCCCTTCGCCGAGGGCTTCCTGGCGGCTGCCTTCGAGGGTGCCGACTTCCTGGCGGGCTTCGTGCCCGTGGACTTCTTCGCGGCGGACGACTTCGAGGCAGCGGGCTTTGCTCCCGCGGACTTCTTCGCGGGCTTGGAAGCCGCGACCTTCTTGCTCGCGATCTTCCCAGCGGACTTCTTGGCCGCGGGCTGTTTCCCGACGGGCTTCGCCCTCGCGGACTTCTTCGCCGCGACCTGCTTCGTGGTGGGCTTCGCCCCCGCGGACTTCTTCGCCGCAGCCTGCTTCGTGGTGGACTTCGCCGTCGTAGCGGACTTCTTCGCCGCAGCCTGCTTCGTGGTGGACTTGGCCACCGCGGGCTTCGTTGCGGCAGACTTCGCCGGCGCGGGTGTCTTCGCTACGGACGGCTGAGTCGCTGACTTCACCGTCCCAGGCTTCGCCGTCGCGAGACTCTTCGTCGCGGACTTCGCGGTGGGACTCTTCGTCGCGGGAAGCACCGCGGACGTCTCCGTCACGGGCTGGGCGGCGGGCTTCGCCTTGGGCTGCGTCACCTCCACAGCCTTCGCGACGGTCTTCGTCGTCGCCGTGGCGGCCGCGTCGACAAGCTTCGTGACAGCGGTCTTCGTCGCCTTCGTAGGCTTCGAGACCGCGTCCTTCACGGCCTCCGTGGCCTTCTCCACCGGCTTCGCGACCGCATCCTTCACCGACTCGACAGGCTTCGTGACAGCCGCCTTCGTCGCCTTGGCGGCCTTCTCCACCGGCTTCGAGACCGCGTCCTTCACCGCCTCCGCGACCTGCGCCACGGGCTTCGCGACCGCGTCCTTCACCGTCTCGGCAATCGTCGCCACGGGCTTGCTGGCCTTGGACTTCACCGCGGGCTTCTTGGCCGTCTCGGGCCCCAGTTCCTTGCGCAGCGCCTCCTGCATCGTCGGTCGCACGAACAGCTCGGCCTGCGTCACCGAGGACCTCAAGGCCGGCTTCTTCCCGCCCCCGGACTTCGCCCCGAAACGGCCGAAGCCTCCGGACTCGTCCTGCGCCCCACCCCTGCGGCCCCGCGACACATCCTCGTCGTACTCGTACGCGAGCTCGCGCTGCGCGCCCGTGTCCTCTTCCTCCTCGGTGGACGATTCCTCGGCCTGCTCCTCCTCGGACTCCTCCTCGCCAGACATGCCCGAGAGCGCCTCCTGCAGCACGGCGTTCATCGCCCGCGCGAAGGTGCGCTCACCGAAGCTCTCGACCTCCGCGGGAGGCACCAGCACGTCGAGCATGTCCTTGAGCGAGCGGTACAGCCGCATCTCCCGCTTCTCGCTGTCCCAGGTGCCGTAGAGCCAATCCTCCGCACCCAGCGCGTCCACCCAGCCCGGCAGCGGCCCGCCCCCGTCCCCCTGCTCCACCATCGCCGACTTGCGCGCGGAGAACAGGTGCCGGTGCGGCCCCTTCATCCCGATGCGCCACACGCCCGCGGCCGGCAAGCCCACCAGCTTCAGTCGCGTCTTCTCCAACACGCTCACGGAGCCCTCGGGCCCATGTAGCGGGAAGAGACTCACGTCGCCGTGGAGCTCGCCTCCGTCGAAGGTCAGGTACAGATGGCCGAGGTCCTCGGGAAATGGGACGCCACACTCCGTCTCCGCCCGCCGGACCTCATCCGCGGACACACCCGATGACGCGGCCTTCGCTGACTTCCGCAGTGCCTCCAACCACTCGTGCATGACCCCTCCACGACACGTCCGATGCCGCCACCTTACGGCGGCTGTGCCCCTCAGCGCAGTGCGCACCTGAAGCTTTTGACGCCCCGCACACGAATGCTCCAGCCCCCCGGCTGACGCCCGGCAGGCCCATCCCGGGACCTATCACGACAACCGCCAACCCGGGCTGCCTCCTTCCACCCCCTCGCAAGCCGGCCCCTCCACCAGCCCGGGGCCCTCGCCTCCCCCATTGCTTCCGCGGCCCCTGGGACGCCCTCCCTCCCCCGGGAAGCCATCCCCTCGGGGCCCCACCCGGCTTGAAGGCCGACGGGCGGACCGTTACCCATGGGGCATGGCACATCCGGTCAGCTACGAGGGAACGGCGGAGAACTTCGACCAGCTCGTCATGCAACCCCAGGGCGAGCTCGTCGTCGTGGACTTCTGGGGCGACGGCTGCCCGAACTGTGAAATCTACGCGGCCGCCGAGCCCGAGCTCCTCTCCGAACTGGAGGGCGCGAGGATGCGCGTGGTGAAGGTGAACGCCTATCAGCACGAGTCCCTGGCCCACCGCTTCGGACTCTACGGCATCCCCACGTTCCTCCTGTTCCGCGACGGGAAGCTCATCGGGAAGATGAGCCAGTACTACGGAAAGGCGTACTGGCTGGGCGTCGTCCGCGAGCACCTGCCCGCCGCGTGACGCGGGCCATCACGCCCCACCCTTTCGCGGTGCCATCCCGGGGAATCGCATAGGGTGGCGCCATGAAGAAGACGCCCAGGAAGCCTCGTCACGCGCCCCAGGTCCACCCGCTCCCGCCTCCCTCCGTGGAGCTGGCGGAGCTGCTCGGACGACTCGCGACAGGTGACGCCGATGCGCGCTGGGAGGCCTCCATGGCGTTGATGAAGGTCGGCGACGACGTCGCGGCCGAGCACGTGGCCCGGCTGCTGCGGACCGCCGACGACGTCCGGGCGCGCGAGGTCTCCGCGTGGCTGTTGTGCAGCCTCGGCGATGGCAAGCCCTCCATCATCGACGCGCTGCTCCAGTCCGTCGAGGACACCTCCGAGAGCATGGACGTGCGAGGCCAGGCCATCGAGGCCCTCGGCTCCCAGCGCACGATGGTGCCGGCCCTGCGTGAGCGCGTGCTGGGCATCCTCGTCGAGTTGCTGGAGCACCCCGCCGCGGAGCTGCGCTTCTGGGCCTGCTTCGCGCTCGGTGCCTTCCGCCACCGCCCCGCCCTCCCCGCGCTGCGCAGGGTGGCCCAGGAGGATGAGCGGGTGAATCCCGGCTGGTGGTACGTCAGCGAGGAAGCGCTCGACGCGATTGCCCAGATCGAGTCACGGGAGTACCCAGACCGTATCCCCGTGCACCAACGTGGCCGCGCTGCGTCCTGACGCACCGTCTCCCCGTACGAGGCGTCGCCACCTCCCGAACGCCTCCACCGACAGCGGGACGGCCTGACGCCTCGCCGCGCCTCTCGCAGCCTCCGGCCCACGTCCTCCACCGCGTGGACCCGTGCCAGGGGACATGGAGCACGGGAGGTTCCCACCCTTCGGGGCAGCGTGGTTGATGCGACGCGCGCCCGTTACGAACATGGAACCTCGCGGTTGGCGGTCCAATCAGGGGGGCAGTGCGAAATGACGAAGCATCGACTGGGGCGAAGGCTCACGCATATCGTTTGTCTGCTGTCGCTGTGGGCGGGGGCCATGGCCTGCGGAGAGGGACACCAGGAGGCGCCGGAAGCAGCCGCGCCGGTGGACGGGCTGGAGACCCGGACCGCGAGGCAGTCCCCGGCGTTCACGGAGGCCCTCTTCTACGACAACTGCCCGGCCGCGTCGGTCGCGCAGGGCCCCACGCTCTATGTGTCGAAGAGCGGCCCGAGGGACCCGTCCAAGCCGCTCGGCTCCGACCTGAACCCCTACAGCACCATCATGGCCGCGGTGAAGGCGGCCCGCCCGGGCAACATCATCCTGGTGCGACAGGGCGACTACAACGAACAGGTCGCCATCACCGCGGCGAAGGGAGCGCGCCCCGGCACCGCCACCGCGCCCATCGTCCTGCGCGGGGAGCAGTCGGGCCAGCCCCGCATCCTCCCGGCCGCCACGAACGTGGGCAGCCTGGTCCAGGTCAGTCAGCCCTACTGGGTCGTCCAGTTCTTCGAGGTGGACGTGCAGGAGCGCCCCTCGTTCGCCGTGCTCTTCGAGAACAACACCCGGTGCTCACAGGTCCTCGACTCCAAGCTGCACGGGGGCCGCGCCGGCGGCGGTGTCATCACCAGCTACGCGGACTTCGTGCTCATCGACGACAATGAAATCTACGACTTCTCCAAGCAGAACACCGACTCGCACGGCGTGGCGATTCGCGGCGTGACGCGGAACGTGTTCATCGTGGAGAACGACATCCACGACGTCTCCGGGGACGCGGTGCAGTGTCAGCCCAACGGCGGCAGGCCCGCCGTCATCCTCGTCGAGCGCAATCGCTTGCATGACACCGGAGAGAACGGGGTCGACGTCAAGGCGTGCGACGACCTGCTCCTTCACGAGAACAAGATCTACAACTTCCCCAACCTCGCGAAGTACCCCTGGCAGGCGAACACCTCCGCCGCGGAGGGTGTGTTGGTGCACGAGGACGCGACGAACGTCCAAATCCTCTACAACGAAATCTGGAACGCGGGCCGGGGCATCTCCATCGGCGGCAACAACGTCATCGACATGCCCGTGAACGTGCAGATTGAAGGCAACCACGTGCACGACATCTATGACTATGCGAAGCGCAACAACGGCCAGGGCATCCGCATCGTCAAGGCGAGGGGCGTGACGCTGCTGGGGAACATCGTCGAGCGGACGTTCGACGCCGGGCTGCGCCTGGCCGCCGACCCGCCCAACGCCGTGCCGGGGCTGCTGGTCTACAAGAACACCCTGCGGGACATGCGGCTGTTCGTGCGTCTGGGCGCCAGGGCGTACCGGCCCGGCCTGGGCATGGACCTCAATCGCTACGAGGGCGCCTCGGGCGTCTTCACCATCACCGACGAGCTCTGGGAAGGAAGCCACGCCCGCTGGCGCGCGGTGCTCGCGCCGCTCTACCTGGACCAGTATTCGGAGCGCATCATCCCCAGTTCCCGGCCCAAGGAGCTGACGGACGACGAGGGCGCCACGTCGACCCCGGGTGAGTAGTCAGCCCAGGCCGCGCTGATGGAGAGGGCCCACGCCCGCCGCGGGCCTTGCGTGGCGGGAGGCTTCAGCTTCCCGTCTGCTTTGCCTAGTCTCGGGTGCTCCTCCAACCCGGAGCACGCTGGTGGCGCGCATCGCATTCGTGGTGATTCCCCCCTTCGCGGACTGGGAGCCGGCGCTGCTGGCCGCGGGAGCGCGGGATGACTTCCGTGACCAGGTCTCCTGGTGGTCCCCGGGAGGCCGTCCCGTGCCGTCCATCGGGGGCATGACCATCCAGGTGGATGGCGCGGTCGAGGACTTCTCCCCGGAGAAGGCGGACGCGCTGGTGCTGATTGGCTCCAGCACCTGGATGACGCCTCAGAGTCCGGACCTGACGCCCCTGCTGCGCCGCGCGGTGGAGGCGGGGCTCGTCGTCGCGGGCATCTGCGGCGCGACGCTGGCGCTGGCTCGCGCGGGGCTGCTCGAGGGGCGCGCGCACACGAGCAACGACCTGGAGTTCCTCCAGAAGCATGCCCCGGGCTACCAGGGCGCCGCGCACTATCGCGACGTGCCGCAGGCGGTGAGGGACGGGCGCATCATCACGGCGTCCGGAGCGGCGCCCACCACGTTCGCCACCGAGGTGCTCGGCGCGCTGCACCCCGACGCGGGCCAGGCGATGGTGGACTTCCGCGCGTTCTTCGCTCGCGAGCACCAGACCCCTTGAGGAGCACTCCGCCATGACCATCATCGAGCCCTTGCTGCTCGCCACCGGCGCCCTGGGCGGCCTCACGGGCGCCATCCTGGGCGTGCGCGCCGAGCCCTGGTGGGGCGTCGACGGAGTCCTCGGCGGCGTCATGCGGGGCTTCGGCGGCTTCGTGGGCGGCGCGCTCGCGTTGCCCCTGGTCTCGGGCGTGATTCTCTATGGACTGGGCCTGGTGCTGATGCGCCGCGAGGCGAGGAACAAGCAGAGGTCCTAGGCACCTCGCCCGCGCGTCTCAGTCCTGATAGCCCCGCGCCTGCAGGCGGAACAGGTGCGCGTAGCGGCCGTCCTTCGCCATCAGCTCGTCGTGGCTGCCCAGCTCGTCCACGCCGCCGTTGTGCAGCACCGCGATCTGGTCCGCCATCCGCACCGTGGAGAAGCGGTGCGAAATCACGATGGCGATGCGGTCCGCCGCCAACGCCTGGAACCGCTCGAACAACGCGTGCTCCGCCTCCGCGTCGATGCTCGCCGTCGGCTCGTCCAGAATCAGCACCTCCGCGTCGTCCCGCATGAACGCCCGCGCCACCGCCAGCTTCTGCCACTGCCCCGCCGACAGCTCCTGCCCCTTCTCGAACCACCCGCCCAGCATCGTGTCGTACTGCCCCGGCAACACCTCGATGACCCCGCTCGCCCCACCCAATTGCGCCGCCTTCACGATGCGCTCCCGGTCCTCCAACGCCGGCACGTGCCCCAACCCGATGTTCTCCGCCACGTTGAACTGGTAGCGCACGAAGTCCTGGAACACCGCCCCGAAGCGCGAGCGCAAATCCCCCACGTCCATGTCCCGGAGGTCCACGCCCCCATACAGAATCGCCCCCTCCGTCGGCTCGTACAGCCGGAGCAGCAGCTTCACCAACGTGCTCTTCCCCGCCCCGTTCTCCCCCACCAGCGCCAGCTTCTGCCCCGGCCGCAACGTCAACGACACGTGCCTCAACGCCCACGCCTCCTTCCCCGGATAGCGGAAGGACACGTCGCGCAGCTCGATGTCGTTGGTGCGCCCCCGGGGCGGTGACCTGGGCGGCGACACCCGCGCCACCTCGCTGCCCGTCGGTATCTCCAGGTACATGAAGAGGTTGCTCATGAAGAGCGCGTCCTCGTACATGGAGCCCACGCTCGTCAGGATGCCCTGGAACGCCGCCTGCCCCTGACGGAACACCCCCAGGTACAACACCATGTCACCCACGCTGATGACCCCGTCCGCCGCCCGCCCCGCGACGAACAGGTAGCAGCCGTAGAACGCCGCCAGCGACAACAACCCCAACCCCAGCCCCCACCCCATCCGCTTGAAGGCCAGCGCCCGGTCCTCCGCGAAGAACTTGCGGAACAAGTCCCGGTAGCGCCCCAACACCAGGTCCCCCAACCCGAAGAGCTTCACCTCCTTCACGTGGCTGTCCCGCGTGAGGATCCACTCCAGGTAGTTGAGCTTGCGCCCCTCCGGCGCGCGCCACGAGTACAGCCGGAAGCCCGCCATCGCCAGCCGCGCCTCCGCGATGAACGCCGGAATCGACGCCGCCACCAGCACCACCACGCTCCACGGCGACAGCGCAATCAACAGCGCCGCGAACGTGGAGAGCGTTATCGCATTGCGGACGATGGAGAACGCCTGCATCACCAGCGACAGCGGACGGCTGCTCGCCTCGCGCCGGGCGTTCTGCATCTTGTCGTACGTCTCCGAGTCCTCGAAGTGCCGCAGCTCCAGCTCCAGCGCCTTCTTCAAGATGCGCTCGTTGAGCAGGTTGCCCAGGTTGGCGCGCAGGAGCTCCCGCGTCAGCGTCAGCCCGCGCTCCACCACCCCGGAGCCCAGCATCAGCGCGAACTCCAACCCCACCAGCCCGTAGACGCGCGAGTGCGCCTCGGCCGAGCCCTGCGCCGCCGCCACCACCGCGTCCACAATCAGCTTGCCCACCCAGGCGATGGCCGCCGGCAACACCGCCGCCACCAGCGTCAACAGCCCGAGCACGACGGCGCCCCGGGGGCTGGCCTGCCAGAAGATGCGGAACGTCCCGGGGAGCTGACGGAACAGGCTTCCGGCGCTCTTCAGCCGCTCCTTGAGGGAGCTCTTCGCGGGGAGGGTGGACTCGAGTGGACGGGGAGACACGTCCCCCGTTCATAACGTGCTCACCCGACATCCGCTCGAAAGAGCCGCCCCTCACCCCACCGCGGGCCGCTCGTGCCGGGACACCAGCACGTCGCACGAGGACCGCGCCAGCACCCGCTCCGCCAGCGACGCCTCGTCCCCCGCCCCTCGCGGGCCCGCCACCACCAGCAGGTCCGAGCCCAGCTCGAGCGCGTGCGCCAGGAGCGCCTCGCCCGGCTCCCCGGAGCGCAGCCGGGCCTCCAGCTCGCACCCCGTCTCCCGGTACGGCGCCAGGAAGCGGGCGAGCTCCAGGCGCGCGTCGAGCTCGCGCTCTTGGCGCAGCATCAGGAGGCGCTCCGGCGGCGCGCCCCGGGCCCGCAGCGCCGCCTCCTCCTCGCGCGTGTCCACCACGTGCAGCACCGCCACCGGCGTCAGGGGACACAGCCGCATCGTCAGCTCCAGCGCCCGCCGGGACTCGCGCGTGAAGTCCACCGCGACCAGGGGGCTCTCGTACGGCCTCGCCGGATGGGGCCGCACCGCCAGCATCGACGTGTCCAGATGGCGCAGCGCGCGCCGCACCATCGAGCCCTCTGCCAGCGACCTGCCCGGCGTCAGCACCCGCTCGCCGCCCAGCACCACCAGCTGGGCGCCCTGCTCGCGCGCCACCGCCGACAGCGCGTCCAGCGTGTCGCCCTGGCGCAGCTCCTCGCGCACCGTCACGTCCGGACGGTGGCGCAGCCTCCGACATGCCGCGTGCACGGCCTTGCGCAGACAGCCGCCCCCCAGCACCACGCCTCCGGGCGAGCCCTCCAACACCGGCCCCGCGTGCAGCAGCGTGAAGGTGGCGCCCAGGCCCAGGGGCAACCGCAGCGCCCGGGCCAGGGCGAGCTCGGAGCGCAGCGAGAAGTCCGTCGCCACCACCAGGCGCGTCAGCCCCCTGGGACCCCGGAAGGTCCCCGGCTGCAGCAACGGGATATCCAAACGGGTCAGCACATGCTGCCTCATCACGAGACCCTCCTTTCAATGGCCTTGCTGCTCCAGCGTCGGCGCCGTGGGGGCGTGATTCGCCATCCCATGCGCCCGACAGGGACCTGTCCGCGAGCCGTTGCCCGCCGGTCCGCCGCGCCTCGCGGCCCAGGCCCCGTGAGGCCCTCACCTCGAAGATTCAGGCGGCCGCGCCGGGATGCCACCCTCGCCCCGGGGACGCCGTGTGCACGAGCGGGCGGAGGAGCCCTTCGGTCCTCGCGTGTGGCGGCCCACGTCACACGACTGGCGGCCAGCGCCACACGACTCGTCCTCGAGTGAGGGTGGAGCACGACTCCCGTCCCGCGGGGCCGTGCGGAGTGGGGGCGGACGGCCGCCTCACACCGTGGGGTGTCCCCCTGAAAAAACTCCAGGCGCGCCGCATCCGTATCCCTCACGGGAGTTCCACGCGCGCATTCCTGCCTGGAGATTGGCGCGCTTGGCACGTTCGCGGAGCAACAGAGCGTCTTCAGCGGGCCGCGCGGGAAGCGGCCGGAGCTTTGCAGAAGGGCTCCGACGACAGCGCGGTGGGTGGTGGCGGGACGGACGGGAAGCTGAAGAAGGGGGAGGACCAATGCGCGGCGTCATCACCGGAAGAGAGGTGGTCACCAATCTGGGTCTCATCTACCGAGAGTTCGGCGCGGGCTGTGTGCTGCGCTGCTTGTGGGTGATGCTCAGCGGGAAGACCACGACGTTCCTCGAGGTGGCGTGTCCGCCCGAGGTGAAGCGCTAGCCACGGCGACGGGCCGCGAGGAGAGCCTCCCCGCGACCCGGCCGTGTGCTGGTTTGCTCGTCGCCGAGAATCAGAACTCGTCGCGGCGCGGCTTGTCGTCGTCCACCGCGTCCCGGACGGCGCGCTTGGCGTCCTCCAGCTTCTCCTTGGCGTGGCCCTTGGCCGTGTCGACCTTGCCCTCCGCTTCCAGCGAACGGTCGCCGGTGGCCGCGCCCACGGTCTCCTTGATCTTGCCCTTGGCCTTGTCGATCAACTCACCCATGTCACTCTCCTGTGGCTGTGAGCTCGTGAGAGCCGTTGTGGAGTGAGTGTGGGCATGGCCCTGGAGTCGTGCAGGAGGGCCAGGCCGCTCGCCTGCTCGGGTGGCGGGGGCCGGCCCCTTCCAGAAGCAGTCCCGCAATTCAAGGAAAATACCCAGACATTCAGGCGAGCGAAGCGCGGCCACGGACTTGCGGAGGTCCGGTGGCCCCAGTGGAATGGGGGGAGCCCGAGACGCTCCCTGGTTGGAATCCTTCCCCCCTGCTGAAACGGGACATTGACGCAAGGCGCGCTGCCCCGCACGCTGAAGTCACTGCCACCCCGGAGTCACTGCTTCCCGATGTCCACTCCTCCGCTTCCGACCCCTGGCGCGCTGTTCCGGCGGATGTACCTGTTGCGCTCCCTCATCACGACGGTGGCCTTCTGCCCTGCCCTGTACGTGGACATGCAATTGCTGTCACTGGAGGGGCCGAAGGCGACGCGCATCCTGCTGGGAGTCATCACGCCGCTGGTGCTGGGGCTGTGCGCGGTGGCGCAGCCGATGGTGGTGTTGCCGTGGCTCCTGAAGCGGGCCATGGCGACGCAAGGGCGGCTGCGGGTGGAGCGGTTGATCCGCATCCCGTCGCAGCTGGCGTTCGGCGAGTCGATGGTGTCGTGGTTCATCGGCGGGGTGCTGTTCAACGGGGGCGTGGCGTTCCTGTTGGACCGGCCGATGTCGGTGGTGCCGGTGGGCGTGGCGGTGTCGATGAGCGCGGGGCTGTTCAGCAGCCCGCTCCTGTACATGCTCTATGAGCAGGTGCTGATGCCCACGGTGCTGGACGCCTACCAGAAGGCGCCCAGCGCGCGGCCCGCCGGAGAGGGCTTCGCGCCCCGACAGCTGTGGCTGCTGCCCGCCACCGTCGTCTCCGCGCTGCTGGTCACGTGTCTGACGAGCGTCGTGACGCTGAACCTGCGCATCGAGCGGGAGCTGGGGGCGCTGGCGAAGGACATCGAGTCGAAGGGCCAGGCCGCGTCGGCGGCGCAGGTGCGCGCCACGGTGGCGCCGCTGCAGAAGGACCTGGTGCTTCCGGTCGTCATGTTCGGCGGCTACGCGGCGCTGGGCTCCATCCTCACGGCGGCGTGGGCGGCGCGGCGGCTGGCCAAGGGCTCGCGCGCGGTGGGCGCGTCGCTGGAGGCGCTGGTGGAGGGCCGCGCGGCGCCGCCGCGGTGGGTGTCCACGGACGAGCTGGGCGACCTGGCCGCGACCACATGGCAGCTGTACCAGCGGCTGCAGGAGCTGCCGCGCTCGCTGCGCACGTCTGCGGGGGACCTGGCGCAGGCGGGCACGCGGCTGTCGGAGGCGAGCAACCAGCAGAACCAGACGCTGTCGCGGCAGGCGGCGGCGCTGCACCAGGCGCGCGCCACGGCGCAGGAGATCCAGCAGGCGTCGCACGTGGCGGCCTCTCGCGCCACCAGCATCCTCCAGGTGGCCGAGCGCGCCGCCGCGGTGGGCCGGCTGGGCGAGGAGTCGCTGCAGGGCACCGAGAAGGGCCTCGCGTCCATCCGCGACATCGCCGACGGGCTGCACGGGCAGATGCAGGACCTGGAGCAGCGCGCGCGGGAGGTCGGCCGCGTGTCGGAGGTGGTGAAGGCGCTGGCGGACCAGTCGCACATGCTGGCCATCAACGCGGCCATCGAGGCCACGCGCGCGGGTGAGCACGGCAAGGGCTTCGGCGTGGTGGCGCGGCAGATGCGCGAGCTGGCGGACCAGTCCGTCCAGGCGACCAACCAGGTGCGCGGGCTGTTGGAGACGATGGCCTCGGCGGCCACCCAGGCCACGGAGATGACGGACCGGAGCGCGGCGGGCGTGGAGACGGCGCTGGCGCCGCTTCGCACCAGCGGCGAGCGGCTGCGCGAACTGGCCACGCTGTCGCGCGAGTCCGCGTCCGCGGTGCGGCAGATCGCCGAGGCCGTGGCCCAGCAGCACCAGGGCGTGGACCAGCTGTTCGCCGCGGTGCGCGAGCTGGATGAGCTGACCACGGACACGCTGCGCCACCTGGACACCACGCAGCAGGCGGCCGTCGCCGTCACCCACGCCACCGGTCAGGTGTCGCAGCTGGCCCAGCGCTACGTCTGAGCGAGCGCGGCCTCCTCGGGGGACACGGGCGGCTCGGGTTCGAGTCGCCCGTCGGCCCCCAGCACCGGGGCGCGGAGCAGCACCACCAGCCGGCCCACGAGCAGGCCCAGGCGGCCGAGGCGCTCGCGGGGCTCGGGGCCGTCCTGCTCGAAGCTCGCCGCGTCCAGGTACGCAAGCTGGACCTCGGCCCTCGACTGGAGCGCGCCCACGCGGGTCTCCAGCGAGGTGAGCCTTCCGAGCAGGGCGTCGAGGAACTCCGTGGCCTGTCGGAGCGTCGCCGCGCAGGCGTCCAGCTGACGCACTCGGGCCTCGTCGGTGTCCTCCACGGTGCTCGCCGAGGCCCATGGCGCCGCGGCCTCGAACAGGGAGACCCCATCGAGCACCACCGGGGCCGCGTCCTCCTGCAGCCAGCCTCGCTCCATCCACGTGAGCACGGGCTCCCAGCCGGGGGGCACGGGCGCGCCCGCGCCCAAGAGGGGCCACGCCCGGCGCGCGGCGCGGGAGACGGGCTCGGAGGGCAGCGCCTCCAGGGCCGCGAGGGCCTCGGGCGGGAGCACGTCCTCCCGCTTCGCGTGCTCCCAGCGCTCCAGTCGCGCGAGCAGTCCTCGCAGGGGCTCGACGACCTCCGCTCGGGCACGGGCCTGACGCTCGCCGTAGGAGGCGAGGCCCGTGCGCACGCGCAGCCGGGCGGACTTGAGCGCGCCGAGCGCGGCGGCGTGTCGCTCACGGGCCTGGGCGAGCGCGGGGGACTCGACGACGCGGCCCTGGTCCCAGACCTTCTTCGCACCGAGCCCCAGCGCCGTCAGCACCAGGCCTCCCACCGCGAATGGGATGAAGAACGGCATGGGAGACAGCTTCGCATCCGTGGGGCCTCGTTGCGAGCCGGGCCCCTTTGGCCTGCATGGCTGGAGAGGAGGCGCGGCCGGAGTGACGCGGCGCAGTGCCGCGTCAGCCGGCGCGCGCCTGGGGCGCCGACCGCGCCTCATCCTCCAGCGGCGGCACGTACGGCCAGCCCGGCAGCGGCCCCTTGCCCGCCTCGCGCGTCAGGTAGTCCGCCGCGATGTTCGCGCTCTCCATGATGGTGAGCAGTCCGCTGCCCGGGTGGGTGCCTCCGCCCACCCAATACAAGCCCTCCACGTCCGGACTCTTCACCCGGGGCCGCAGCGGGCCCAATTGCATCCACGTGTGCGAGAGATTGAAGACCGCGCCCCGGAACACGTTGAACTCGTCCCGCCACGTCTGGGCCGTGAAGTAGCGCTCCGCGCGGATGTGCTGACGCACGCCCTTGAGCCCCACCTTCTCCAGCATCGCCGGGATGCGCTCGCGCAGCGTCGCCTCCGTCTTCGCCCAGTCCACCGGCCGCGCCGTGTTCGGCGTGGGCACCAGCACGTAGAGCGTCGAGTGCCCCTCCGGCGCCCCCTTCGGGTCCGTCACCGACGCGTTGCACACGTAGAAGGGCGGGTCGTCCACGTCCAGCTCCCGGTCCTCCAGCGCGTCCCGGTCCGTGCGCCGCGCCGACTCCGAGAGATAGATGAGGTGGTGCGGCAAGTCGTCGTAGCGCGTGTCCAGGCCGTAGTACGCCATGAACGTGCTGCACGAGTACTTCGCCTTCTCCAGCGCCGCGTCCGTCAGCCGCGAGCCCTCGCGCGCCTCGGCCGACAAGAGCTTCGTCGCCGCGTAGGGCAAATCCGCGTTCAGCACCACCGCGTCCGCCTCCAGCACCTCGCCGCCCTCCAGCTCCACGCCCGCCACGCGCCCTGCCTCCACGCGCACGCGCTTGACGGGCGCGCCCATCCGGAAACTGGCGCCCAGGTCCTGCGCGCACCGCATCATCCCGCGCGCCAGCTCCCGGAAGCCGCCGTCCACGTGCCACACCCCGAAGGCCAGCTCGATGAAGGGAATCACGCTGAACACCGACGAGCACGTCGTCGGGTGCAGGCCCAGGTACTTCGACGGGTACGCCAGCGCGTACGTCAGCCGGTCGTCGTGGAAGAACGAGTCCAGGTGCTTGTAGAGCGTCTGCCAGGGCTTGAAGCGCAGCGTGGAGGCCAGGCGCCAGGGGGCGTAGTAGGCGAGGCTGCCCGCGTGCGTGCAGATGAACTTCTCGTACGCGATGCCGTACTTGTCCTTCCCCTCGGCGAGCCAGCGCCTGAGGCCCTCCACCTGCTGGGGACCGAAGCGCGCCACCTCCGCCTCCATCCGCGCGGGGTCCCGGCTGGTGTCCAGCTGGGAGCCATCCCAGAAGTGCAGCCGCGTGTTGACGTCCAGCGGGACCAGCTTCACGTAGTCCACCAGCCGACGTCCGGAGCGCTCGAAGATGCGCTCCAGCACCCCCGGGAGTTGGAGGATGGAGGGCCCCGTGTCGAGTGTGTACTCGCCTTGGGCTCCGAGCGTCAGCCCCTTCATCCGCCCTCCGGGCACCGGGTCCTTCTCCACCACGGTGACGCGAAAGCCCTGCCCGGCCAGGTTGATGGCGGCGGACAGCCCGCCCGGTCCTGCTCCCACGACGATGACGTGACGCACCATGGCTCCTAGAATGCCCCGAGCGAGCAGCCGTTGCAGTGTCGCTCACGCGGACGGATGGACGGGGATTGTGTTTCAGGCCCGGGCGTTTCTCCTGGAGGACACTCGTGTCGACCTCCCTCGCCTCCCACGTGCGCCGCAACGCGGCCGCCCTCCTCGCCCTGCTGATGGGGCTGCTCGTCACGGCGGGGGCGACCACGTACATCCGGCGGGGGGTGAGCCTGCGCAGGCAGCAGCTCTTCGATGACGCCACCGCGGACGGCTCCGTGGCCCTCCAGCAGCGCCTGGACGTCTACCAGGCCATGCTCCTGGGCACGCGCGGCGTCTTCACCGGCAGCGAGGCGGTGGAGCGGCGTGAGTTCCGCGCGTACACGGAGAGCCTGGAGGTGCGCCAGCGCTACCCCGGCATCCAGGCCGTCGGCCTGGCGCGGTGGCTGAGCCGGGACGAGCTGGCGCGGCACGAGGCCCGGATGCGCCAGGAGGGCTTCCCCCAGTACCGGGTGTGGCCCGAGGACGCGCGCGAGCACCACGCCGTCGTCGACCTGGTGGAGCCGTTCGACGTGAACAACCTCCGGGTGCTCGGGTTCGACATCATGTCCGAGCCGGCGCGCAGGGCGGCGCTGGAGCGCGCGATGCGAAGCGGCCTGCCCGCGGCCACCGGCAAGGTGCAGCTGGTCTCCGAGCCCCTGGACCAGGTGGCCCAGGCGGGCTTCGTCATCTACGTCCCGCTCTACGCGGGGATGGTGGAGCCCACCACGCCCCAGGCCCGCGGCGAGCGACTGGAGGGGTTCGTCTTCGGCGCCTTCCGCATGAAGGACTTCGTGGAGGGCCTGCGCTTCCAGGGCTTCCAGTCCACCATCGACCTGACCATCTACGACGGCGCCACCGTGAGCGAGCCGGCGCGGCTCTACACCTCGCACCCCGGCGCGCCGGACGCGGGGGGGCTCCGGCAGCAGCTCACCGTGCAGGTGGCCGGGGTGCCGTGGACGTTGGTGTTCACCACCCGCGAGGCCTTCATGAGGGGCACGCGCTCCAGCCATCCCTTCACGGTGGCGGGCGGCGGCCTGCTGATGTCGCTGCTGCTCTTCCTCGTCACCCGCGCGCAGGTGAACGCGCGCGCCCTGGCGGAGCAGGCCAGCGCCGAGCATCGACGGCTGGCCGATGAGGCCCAGGCCGCGGTGCGCGTGCGCGACGAGTTCCTCAGCGTGGCCGCGCACGAGCTGCGCACGCCGCTCACCTCGCTCAAGCTCCAGCTGCAGCTGCTCTTCCGGCAGCTGAGGCAGCCGGGGCCGCTGGACGCGGAGCGGCTGGAGCGCGGAGTGGAGACGTGCGAGCGGCAGACCACCCGACTCACCAAGCTGGTGGACAGCCTGCTGGACGTGGCGCGCCTGTCGAGCGGGCGGATGGAGCTGCAGCTGGAGGACGTGGAGCTGGGGGAGCTGGTGCGGGAGCTGGCGCGTCGCTTCGAGGCGGAGGCCCAGGCCGCGGGTGTGCGGCTGGAGGTGGACGCGCCCGAGCCGATGACGGGCCGGTGGGACCGGCTGCGCCTGGAGCAGGTCCTCACCAACCTGATGTCCAACGCGCTCAAGTACGGGCACGGCGCGCCGGTGGACGTGCGCGTGCGCGGCGACGCGGAGCGGGCGCGCGTGGAGGTGCAAGACAGGGGCATCGGCATCGCCCCCGAGGACGCCGCGCGCGTCTTCGACCGCTTCGAGCGCGCGGTGTCCAGCCGGCACTACGGCGGGCTGGGGTTGGGCTTGTTCATCACCCGCCAGCTCGTGGAGGCCCATGGGGGCCGCATCCTCCTGGAGAGCCGCCCGGGCGAGGGCTCCACCTTCATCGTCCACCTTCCTCGCGCCGGGCCTGGCCCTCCGGGTCAGAAGTAGTACGGGGACAAGGCCCCGGAGATGCGGCGCACCAGGTCTTCCGTCTCCAGCCGGTCATCGTCGGAGAGCGACGGCAGGCTCGCGGTGAGGGTGCCCTCCAGCTCGCGCAGCAGGCGGTAGGCCCCCAACGACTGCTGGGCCTTCAGCACGTCGACCATCGTGCGGCGCGAGGCGTAGCTGCGCACGCCATCCGTGTCGAGGACCAGGGCCCTCAGGTCCGCGAGCATCGGCGCCATCAGCGCGGGCGTGGGAGGCGGGTTGGGGAGGAAGCGTCCCCGGCTGGTCGCGGGGTCCAGGTACAGCCGCTGGAAGATGCGCCGGGTGAGCTCGTCCGCGCGGGCCGCGTAGTCCGGCCGCGCGCCCGGGGGAATCACCAGCGGCGGGCGCAGCTTCTCCAGGGCGAACTCGTAGGCCATCACCTGCGACGCGGGGTCCGACACGCGGATGAAGCCGAAGTACCAGGGGGTGACGTGGTCGAAGTACCCCTGCAGGCGCGTGAAGCTCAGCGGGCTGTGGAGCAGGTAGTCCTGGTGCCGCTGGAACTCCGGGCCGTGCCAGAGCGGGAGTGAGTCCGCGAAGCGGTCATACGGCGCGCAGTAGGGGTCCAGCCGTCGGTCCTCGTCGGTGCAGAACGCCTCCGTCGGCAGCTGCTGCGACAGGCCGTGGAGATAGCGCACCGCGCGCACGTCGTAGACACCCGGCTCCGCCAGCAGCGCGCGCTCGTCCGGCATCAGGTAGTCCATCACCGAGGTGGAGATGGGCGCCGAGGGGCTCCCATCATTCGCGCGCGAGCCCATGAAGTTGTGGCGCAGCCCCAGCGTGTGGCCAATCTCATGCAAGAGGACGTGGGTGATGGAGCGCTCCACCCGCTGCTTGCGGGTGAGCCCGGAGAGCTGCTGGCGTGCCTGCACGGAGAGCGGCGCGCGCGCATGGCCCGGCCCGGTGACGCTCAGCTCGCAGCTGCGGTCGTTCGTCAGCCCCGCCCAGGTCAGCCTGGGGGTCTCCGGGAGGGCGCCCGCCGGCAGCGCGTCCGCGGGGGCCGCGTCGTCCTCCGCGTTCGTGGCGATGGCGTCGAGCACCCAGCTCATCGCGTAATAGACGCTGGCGCCGCGAATCTCGCCGGTGTCGGGGTTGCTGCGCCAGTTGGCGAAGGCCAGGGGCATCATCTCGTCGGTGTCGAAGATGAGGACGTTGCGGTCGTCGTCCGCGAAGTCCTCCTTGCCGCCTCCGACGACGGCCTCGAACACGGGGAAGCCGAACGCGGCGTTCCAGCCCTCGATGCCGCGCTTCATCGCGTCGACCAGGTCATAGCCTTGCAGGCGCGGGTCCTGCTGCGCCGCGAGCACCGTGTCCATGATGTGCCAGCGGATGGGCCGCATGCCGGGGTGGATGTTCCACTTCACCGCCACCTGCTCGGACTGCTCCGCGGTGGTGTTGGGGACGATGCGCCGGTCGCTGCGGAAGTAGTGCTCGCGAGGCGGCAGCGGCGTGGGCGTGTAGCCCGGGCCCTCCGTGTACTTGCGCCAGGAGAGGCCCAGCGTGCCCGAGGTGCGGAAGGCGTTGGCCTCGTTGTAGTAGTCCGCCCATTCGTAGGGCAGGTTCGAGTAGCCGGTGAAGACCTGCTCGAAGGCCATGCCATCGGCGAGCCGGCGGAAGCGCTGCGCGAAGCTCAGCTCCACCTGGAAGCGCAGGCCGTCCTGGCCGAAGCGGTCTCCCACCACGCCGTAGCGATTGAGCCCCGCCACCGGGTCGATGAGCACGTACTGCTGGGAGCCCGGCAGCCGGTTGAAGGGACGGTGGTCGGTGATGATGGGGTACGCCTCCACCAGCACCTGGGGGTCGAACACGTCGCTCATCACCTTGCGCCGGTCGACGTCGAACACGAAGAGCTTGCCGTTCTGCTCCTCGAAGCTCACCACGCGGCTGCCCAGGACCGTCCCCGCCATGCCGCCCACGCCGCCGGGGTGGTACTGCCGGGCGTACGCGGTGAGGAACCACTTCTGGCTCAGCTCCGAGCGACGGATGGCGAGGTAGAAGCTCCTGCCCGCGTCATCCACGGCGCCGTCGAGCCGCTGGGACACCTTCTGTCGCAGCTCCGGGCTCGTCGCGCGCGGCACCTCGACGAACGCGCCGTCCAGCGCCACCGCAAGGTCGTCGTCGGGGACGCGCGCCGAGGGGGGCTCGACGGAGGCGTGCTCTCCGCAGCCCGTGCCAAGGGCCAGGGCGAGGGGCAATACCCACCACCCGGCGCTGCGCTTGCGAACACTCCATTCGGACATGCTGTGCTCCAGACAGCCGGATGGAGGGATTTCCATCCGGTGCCGGAGCAACGGGAGGTGCGTGAGGTGTCCCTCGGACCGCCTCGGGATGCGCGGGAATGGCGCTCATCCGGGAACGAATCCATGCCACGCGCGATATGGACCTCGCGCCAGCACGTTGCCTCCCGCCCTGATGCGGGGAAGGCTCACTCGTAGGTCGGCAGGCACCGCGCCTTGGCGACCGTGGCGGACCCCGCCCAATAACAACGCCAGCCATTGGACGAGACGGCGTCGTTGCAGGTGTACACGTCTGTGTACTGCCCACAGAAACATGCCCAGGCATCTCCCGAGCAGACGCCCTGCTCCGCCTGTGCGGGGGACTCGGGCTGCTGCTCGGCTTCGACTCCTCCACCGCACGCGGACAGCCCCAGCAGCGAAACCAACACGACAAAGCGACGCATGGTGTGTACTCCGGCGCAAGGAGGGTGGCCCACCCTCGGAGGGGAACTCGACCTTGCCCCACGGTTGTCTGGACTGTCTAGTTCGACTCCAGGACACACGTGGGCGCCGGGTGGCGCATGAATCGTGAGCGCCAGGCCCACGCCTTCGCGCCGTATGCAGTCAGCGGCGATGGATACCCAGACACGAGGAGGCAAACCATGGGTGCATTGGATGGACGAATCGCGGTCATCACGGGCGGGGCCACGGGCATCGGGCTGGCCATCGCCGAGCGCTTCGCGAGCGAGGGCGCGGAGGTGGTCATCGCCGGCCGGCGTCAGGGGCGGCTGGACGAGGCGGTGGCGCGGATTGGCCATGGTGCGCGCGGCGTGGTGACGGATGTGGGAGACGAGGCCCAGGTGGTGCGGCTGATGGAGTCGGTGCCCCGGGTGGACCTGCTGGTGACGTGCGCGGGCGGCGCGGTGTTCGGGCCGGTGGAGACGGTGCCGATGAGCGCCTGGGAGGCGCTGTTCAAGGACCGCTTCTTCGGACAGCTCTCCGCGGTGCGTCACGCGGTGCCGAAGATGCGGGAAGGGGGCGCCATCCTGTTGTGCTCGGGCATCGCCGGGCACGCGGCGCTGGCGAACTACGCGGGCGGGGCGGGGCTGTGTGGGGGCATCAACGCCATGGGGCGCTCGCTCGCGGTGGAGCTGGCGCCCCGGGGCCTCCGGGTGAACGTGCTGTCACCCGGGCTCACGAAGGACACGGCCATCGACTGGGGCGTGCCGGTGACGCAGGTGGGGGCGTTCCTGGACACGCTCGCCGCCCACGTCCCGATGAAGCGCGCGGGCGCTCCCCGGGACATGGCCGACGCGGCGCTCTTCCTGGCGACGTGTGCCTATGCCACCGGCATGGTGCTGGACGTCGACGGTGGCTGGACGGCGGTGTGAGGCGCTACCAGGCGTAGTCCTCGGGCGCGGGTTTGTGGCCCGGGAAGATTTCGTCCAGCCGGGCCAGCGTCTTCTCATCGAGCTTCACGTCGAGCGCGCGCAGGGCGGCGTCGAGCTGGCCCGCCACGCGAGGTCCGATGATGGGCGCGGTGACGGCGGGCTGGTGCAAAAGCCACGCGAGCGCGACGTCTCCGGGCTCGTGGCCCAGCTCGGCGGCGAGGGCTTCGTAGCGTTCGATCTTCTCCTGGTTCTTCTGGAGGGCCTCTCGCGCGCGGCCCTCCAGGCGGCGCTTGCCCTCGCGCTCCTTCTTGAGCACGCCGCCGAGCAGGCCGCCGTGGAGGGGGGACCAGGGCAGCACGCCCAGGCCGTAGTGGCGGGCGGCGGGGAGCACTTCGAGTTCCACGGTGCGCGCCAGCAGGTTGTAGAGGGATTGCTCGCTGATGAGGCCCAGGAAGTCGCGCCGTGTGGCGGCGGCCTGGGCCTGGGCGATGTGCCAGCCGGCGAAGTTGCTGCTGCCGACGTAGAGCACCTTGCCCTGGGTGACGGCGACCTCGAGGGCCTGCCAGATCTCCTCCCACGGGGTGGCGCGGTCGACGTGGTGGAACTGGTAGAGGTCGATGTAGTCGGTGCGCAGGCGCTTGAGGCTGGCGTCGAGGGCGCGGCGGATGTTGAGGGCGGACAGCTTGCCCTCGTTGGGCCAGTCGCCCATGGGGCCGTAGACCTTGGTGGCGAGCACGGTGCGCTCGCGGCGCCGTCCGCCCTGGGCGAACCAGTTGCCGATGACCTGCTCGGTGCGGCCCTTGTTGTCGCCGAAGCCGTAGACGTTGGCGGTGTCGAAGAAGTTGATGCCGCGCTCCAGCGCGGTGTCCATGATGGCGTGGGACTCCGGCTCCTCGGTGTTCCAGCCGAAGTTCATCGTGCCCAGACACAGCCGACTGACGGAGAGCCCCGAGCGACCCAGGTTCGTGTACTGCATGGCGACTCCTTCGCGGCCGAGGGACTCCAGCGCGCCACGGCGGTCCGGCCCAGGCCGCCAGGCGGTGTGTACAGTGACGAGTCACCCGGGCCGAGTCGAGCGTCCTGGGCGGACTTCGGGGGGGTGTCGTGCGCAGGCGACACAAATCAGCGCGCCCCTCCTCTTCGTTTCACCGCGACGTGGGGAACCGAAGGCGGTCAAGCAGGCGGAGGCACGCAGCGCCTCCAGGAGTCCTCGTGAGGGGTGGCCAGGGAGTCAGGCGCCCGCGGACGATGGCGACCTCTTCGTCCGTACTTATCGTTGGTCCGTCGTTGGAGCGCGCTTCGAGCCACTTCATTCCGGGAGCCACCCCATGAAAGCCGTCGTGCTGAAGGCCTATGGAGATGCGGACAACCTCGTCGTGACGGAGATGCCCGAGCCGAAGGTGGGCCCGGGAGACGTGAAGGTGCGCGTCATCGCCGCGAGCATCAACCCGGTCGACTGGAAGATTCGTCGAGGCGACATGAAGGAAGTGATGCCGGTGACGTTCCCCGCCATCCTCGGACGGGACGTCTCGGGAGAGGTCGTCGAGGTGGGGCAGGGCGTGAAGGGCTTCAAGAAGGGCGACCGGGTGATGGGCGTGGTGTCCTCGGGCTATGCGGAGACGGTGGTCGCCCCCGAGGAGGTCTGGGCCCGGGTGCCGGACTCGCTGGAGCTGAAGGACGCGGCCGCGCTGCCGCTGGTGACCCTGACGGGCGTGCAGTTGATCGAGGAGCAGATGAAGCCGGCCCCGGGGGACACGGTGCTCGTCACCGGCGCGGTGGGGGCGGTGGGACGCGCGGCCCTGTTCGCGGCGAAGGCGCGGGGGGCGAAGGTCTGGGCGGGCGTACGGGCCACGCAGGTGGAGGAGGCCCGGAAGCTCGGCGTGGACGGGGTGGTCGCGCTGGAGGATGCGAGCGACATCGCGAAGCTGCCGACGCTGGACGCCGTGGCGGACACGGTGGGCGGCAAGGCCGTGGCGGCGGTGTTGGACAAGGTGAAGCGCGGCGGGCGGGTGTGCAGCGTGGTGGGGGAGCCGAAGGGGGCGAAGGAGAAGGGCCTCCAGGTGAGCAGCTTCTTCTCGCACCCGGATGGACGCCGGCTCGCGCAGCTGGGAGAGAGCGTGGCCAAGGGCGAGTTGACCATCCCGATTGGCAAGACGTTCAAGCTGGATGAGGCGAAGGACGCCCAGAAGCACGCGGAGAAGGGCGGCACTGGCAAGGTGCTGCTCGTCAACTGAGCTCTCGGCTCGGTCGCGGAGGAGTCCCCGGACGTGAGCCCGGGGACTCCTCGTCGAGCCCCTTGGATGCGTCGCTTCAGAGCAGGTCCACGTCCGTCAGCGCGGAGACGATTCGCAGACAGGCGCGCAGGGAGGGGCCCGGTGGCGTGGGGCCTCTCGCGATGGCGAGCTCCACGTGTCGTGCGTGTCCGGCGATGGAGCGATAGACGGCGCCCTCGCGCGTGAAGGTGCGCACGGACTCCGGCAACAGGGCGCAGCCGAGCCCCGCTGCGACCAGGCTGACGATGGTGAACCACTCCCCTGCTTCCGCCACGAAGGTCGGCGCGAAGCCCGCCTCCAGGCACATCCCCGTCACCGCGTCATGCAGCGAGGGCGCCGTGTCCCGCGGAAAGCCGATGAACGGTTCGTCGGCGAGCTGCTCCAGGGGCACTCGCGTCTTGCGTGCCAGTCGATGCCCCGAGGGCAGCACGACGACGAGCGGCTCGCGACGGAGCGTGTCGATGCGCACTCCCGACGCCGTCACGGGGCCTCGCACGAAGGCCACGTCGAGCCCTCCCAGTCGCACCTCCTCCAACAACGTCGTGCTGTCCGCCTCACGCAACATCAGGTGGACCTCCGGGTGCGCGGCGCGCAGTCGACGGAGCACCTCGGGCACGAGCGAGAACGAGGCCGGACTCAGGAAGCCGACGCGCAGCAACGTCTGCTGCCCCGCCGCCGTGCGCTGCGCGGCCTCCGTCGCATGGGAGAGGTGCACGAGCGCGCGCCGCCCCGCGTCCAACAGGGCCTGTCCCGCAGGGGTCAGCTCCACGCGCCGTCGGTCCCGGCGCAGCAACTGGCAGCCGAGCTCCTCCTCCAGCCGGCGAATCTGCTGACTGAGCGCCGGCTGCGCGAGGTGGAGCCGCTCGGCGGCCTTGCGGAAGTGCAGCGTCTCCGCGACCGCGATGAAACAACTGAGGCGACGGGTGTCGAGGGGCGGTGATTTCACTGCGTTATCACAGGGTGGTTTTTCCGTATTGGACGCCGCTTCGAGCGCCGGGTCTAGAGTCCCCCATGTCCTCGCGCTTCTTCGTCCTCGTGACGGGGCTGTTCCTCGGATTCACCGCCCATGCCTCGGCCCCGGAGGCCGTCCCCCGCTTCGAGCCGACGCCCTGCCCCTCCACCGTCGCGTCCGACGAGGCCATCGACTGCGGCCTGCTCGTCGTCCCGGAGAACCGACAGAAGGCGGACAGCCGACTCATCAAGCTCCCGGCGATGCGCCTGCGCAGCCGCGCCCAGAAGCCGGCCCCGGATCCCCTGCTCTTCATGCCCGGCGGGCCCGGTGTCAGCGCCGTCTCCAACGTGCGTTCCGGCAAGCGCAACCCGCTGCTCGATGAGCGCGACTTCCTGGTCCTGGAGCCTCGTGGCGGGAAGCTGGCGCAGCCCGCGCTCGAGTGCCCGGGCATCAACGCGCTCAAGGGGGAGATTGCCGCGGGCCGGCTGCGGGGCCAGAAGGCGCAGGACGCGCTGACGAAGGAGGCCGGGCGCTGCCGCGCGAAGTGGGCCTCCGAGGGCGTGGACCTGGATGGCTACACGACGGCCGCCACGGCGGATGACATCGACGCGCTCCGGCAGGTGCTCGGGTACAAGACGCTGAACCTGCAGGGCCTCTCGTACGGCACGCGGCTGATGCTCACGGTGGCGCGCCGGCACCCGGGGACGGTGCGCTCGCTCATCCTCGATTCGGTGCTGCCGCCCGAGGTGAACTTCGACGAGGTGTCCGCCGCGAACTTTCAGCGCGTGCTCGATGTGGTGTTCGATGGCTGCGCCCTCGACCGGGAGTGTGGCGCCGCCCACCCGGAGCTGCGCAAGCGCTTCGCCCAGCTCGTCGCGGCGGCGGACCGCAAGCCCCTGCCCCTGGTGTTGAATCCGTCGAAGACAGAGGGCAAGCGAGTGGAGGTCCGGGGCGCGGAGGTCGTCCGGGCCATCGACGCGGCGCTGCACGACCCGAAGCGCATCCCGCTGGTGCCTCGCATCATCTCGCGAGCGGCGGCGGGGGATTACTCGGAGCTGACGCCGCTGGTGGAGGACAGCCTGGGGCCCTCGACGATGACGTGGGGCTTGAGGCTGTCGGTCTGGTGCTCGGAGGAGCTTCCTTTCGAGGACACCCAGCGCATCGCCGCGCAGCGGGCGCCCTCAGTGGGGCTCGGGGGTGTGGACCAGGGCACGGCGTCGGTGAAGACCTGCCGCGCCTGGAACGTGGCGCGCGCTCCGGCCGAGGAGAACACGCCGGTGACGAGCGACGTCCCCACGCTGGTGTTCGCCGGCGAGTTCGACCCGGACACGCCTCCGGATTGGGGGCGACAGCTGCTCGAGTCGATGCCTCACGCGCGCTACGTCGAGATGCCGGGACAGAGCCACGGCGCGTCCTTCAATCGCTGCGGCGGAGAAATCACGCTCGCCTTCTTGCGTGCCCCCGAAGCGCCCCTGCCCCTGGACTGCGTGACGAAGCTGCGCGGCGCGGACTTCGGCCAGAGCGCCGCTGTCGCGCCCCCCTGAGCGCGGGGGCCTACGTCGACAGGCCCGCCCTGGGCCGCATCAGCCGCGCGCCCAGGGACACCACGGCCCACCACACCAGGCCCCAGAAGAGCGCGAGCAACAGCCACCCCTCCAACGACGGCGGCGCCCAGCCTCCCGACTCGCCAGGTCCGTACACACGCAATCCCAGGCCACTCAACAACATCAACGGCAGATAGACCGAGCCCGCCACCACCGGCCCCAAGGCCTCGACCGGGAACACCGTCACGAGGAGCTGCACCCCCAGGAGCGCGCCCCAGACCACCCATCGCAGTCGCATGGCCTCCCAGCCTCCTGTGACACGTCTCCTGGGTCAAGGCGCGCCTCCGCATGCACGCACCGCGTCGTGGACCGCCTCGTCCGCGTGCATTTCACCTCCCGCTCGCGCTCCGTTTCGGGTGGAATCCGCGCCCCATCCCGGAGGCCGCACCATGTCGTCGACCGCATCGCCCCTCGCCGCGCCCGAAGCCTGGAACCTCGTCGCCCCCGAGTACGTGCGCGAGCTGCTCCCGGTGTTCGAGCACTTCGCGAAGGACGCGCTGACCCGCGTGGCCGCCCCCTCCGGCGCCCACGTCCTGGATGTCGCCGCCGGGCCCGGCACCCTCGCCCTGCTCGCCGCCCGTCAGGGCCTGCGCGTCACCGCCATCGACTTCGCCCCCAAGATGCTCGCCGCCCTGCGTGAGCGCGCCACCTCCGCCGGGCTCGACATCGACGCGCAGGTCGGCGACGGCATGGCCCTGGAGCTGTCCGAGCAGACCTTCGACGCCGCCTTCTCCCTCTTCGGCCTCATGTTCTTCCCCGACCGCCCCCGGGGCTTCCGCGAGCTGTACCGCGTGCTGCGCCCCGGCGGCCGGGCCGTCGTCTCCAGCTGGCGCCCCATGGAGCACTCCCCTGCCATGAACCTGGTCTACCAGCGCTTCGCCGAACAGCTTCCCGGCCAGGGCGCTCCCCGCGGCGGCGTCATGCCCCTGTCCGACCCCGACACCTGCCAGCAGGAGATGGGCGCCGCCGGCTTCGATGACGTCCACGTCCACCAGGTCTCCGTCCCCGCCCACTACCCCTCCACCGCCGCCATGGTCGACGCCATGATGCGCGCCGCCGCCCCCGTCGCCCTCGCCCGCCGCGCCCTGGGCGCGCAATGGCCAGACATCGAGAAGAACGTCGTGGACAAGGTCACCCAGGACCTGGGGCCCGGCGCACAGGTCGTCCAGTTCAATGCCTACCTCACCGTCGGCATCCGTCAACCGACCCCGCCTTCCAATATCAGACACCCCTCCACTCCCAAGGGTTGAGCAGCCGACAGTCCGACAGCTTTTCGGCGGGGGCCTCCGTACGTCTACCGGATTCTGGCTTTTCCTCTCTTCGGAACACTTGCACTGCCATTGCAACTTCCGGAGACAGCGTGGGGACCTACCGGATCGTCAAGAAGCTCGCCGCGGGAGGCATGGCCGAGGTCTATCTCGGCAAGGTGGTGGGCGCGGAGGGCTTCGAGAAGCCTGTCGCCGTCAAGCGCATCCTGCCGTCGTTCGTGCAGGACACGTCCTTCGTGGAGCTGTTCCTGCGCGAGGCCAAGCTGGCCGTCACGCTGCAGCACGGCAATGTCTTGCAGGTGCTGGACCTGGGCACGAGCGCGGGCCAGTACTACATGGTGATGGAGTTCGTGGACGGGGAGAACCTGAGCGCGCTCATCAAGGCGGCGCGCAAGCGACAGGTGCCCCTGGGCCTTCGTGAAATCTGCTTCATCGCCCAGCAGGTCGCCGACGGGCTCGCGTATGCCCATGGGCGCACGGACCCGTCCGGCGCGCCGCTCGACATCGTCCACCGCGACATCAACCCCGCCAACGTCATGGTGGCCAGCAACGGCGGCGTGAAGCTGGCCGACTTCGGCATCGCCAAGGTGGCCGACGAGGAGCGGCAGGAGACGCAGGCCGGCATCCTCAAGGGGAAGATCAACTACCTCTCCCCCGAGCAGGTGCACGGGCGCCCCGTGAACCAGCGCAGCGACATCTTCCTGTTGGGTCTGCTGCTCTACGAGATGCTCGCGGGCAAGCGGCTCTTCGAGGGCAGCACGCCGCAAATCATCCACACGCTGGGCAGCTTCGACGAGCGCACCCTGGAGCCGCTGCCGGGCGTGCCCGCGCCGCTGTGGGATTTGCTCCTGCGCGCGCTGGCGGCCAACCCGGACGCGCGCTGCCCCGCCGCCCGCGAGTTCTCCGAGGGCATCCAGAGCTTCCTCTTCGACCACCGGCTGCGCGTGGGCGCCGCCGACATCGCCAGCCTCTTCGCCCGCGCGCTCCCCGAGTGGCGCTCGCCGCTGGCGGACCTGGCCGGCGCGCCGGGCGAGGAGATCCGCCTGGTGGACGAGGACCTCGCGCGCATGCGGACGCCCGCGCCTTTGCCGCCCCGGGAGGCGCGCCGCCCCGGGGCCGCCACGCTCGCGCCGCCCACGCTGCGTCCGGTGACGCCGCCACCCTCGGGCCCCCAGGCCACGTCCGTGGTCCGGCAGCCCGTGCAGGGCGCCGAGCCGGCCACGCGCCTGGGCTCGCCTCCGCTGCTCGGCACCCGCGTCGTGCGGGCGCGACAGCAATTGGGCGCCATCCTGCTGACGCGCGGCATGGTGACGCCGCACATCCTGAACGAGGCGCTCACGATTCAGAGGAAGCGCGGCGGCAGGCTGGGCCAGGTGCTCGTCCACGAGCGCTGGCTGGAGCCCGACAACCTGGTGCTCGCGCTGTCCGAGCAGTTCGGGCTGCCGCACATCACCGAGCAGCAGCTGATGACGATGCCGGTGCCGGAGGAGCTCTTGCGCCTGGTGCCGCGCGAGCTGTGCGACCGGCTGTGCGCCCTGCCCGTCGGGCTCAAGGGCCGCGAGCTGCTCTGCGCGGTGCTGGACCCGCGCGACGTGGAGGTCACCAACAACCTGAAGTTCAAGGCGGGCGTCGTGTCGGTGCAGGGGCTGTTCGCCTCCGAGCAGGCCATCCGCAAGGCCATCCTCCGCTTCTATGACAACGAGATGCCGAAGGTGCGGGACCGCTCGCCCATCGAGCTGGAGGAGCCGGCCGAGGCGAAGGAGCGCGACACCCGCGTGCTCCAGTTCGCGGAGCAGTTCACCGGACGCCGGGTGCTCGACGGACAGACGCTGGAGGGCCCCAAGCCCGCGCCCGTAGAGCCCGTCAGCCGCGCCACGCCCGTGAAGAGCGACGTGCGCGCGCGCATGGTGCTGGTGGTGGCCGAGCCCTCCGAGCCGCGCGAGGCCGCGGTGAAGCTGCTCCTGTCCCAGGGGCTCGCGGCGGCCACCAGCCCGGCGGCGGACGCGGCTCGCGCGCTGGCGCTCGGGGGCTATGACCTGGTGCTGGTGCTCGAGGACACAGTCGCGGAGCCGGGAGCCCTGGCGCAGAAGCTGCGCGCCGCGCACCCCAAGGTCGAGGTGCGGCTGTTGCCCTCGTACAGCGCGGCGCTGACAGGCGAGGGCGGCCCGCTGGCGAAGCTGGGCGAGGTCCAGTCCCGACTGCTCGACGGCGTGCTGTCGATGCTGGGGGGCAGCGGGACGCTGGCGCCCGCCCTGACGAAGCTGGCGCGGCGGCTGGCGACGCGGATGGGCGCGGGGCGCGTGGAGGAGGTCCTGGTCACCACCGCGGCCAGCGCGCTGGCCCTGGCCGCGCGGCTGGAGGAGCCGCGTCGCTTCGCCCTGCCCTCGCGCGCCCGGGCGCTCGCGCTCGTGGGCAGCACCACGCCCGAGGTGAACGAGCTGCTCGTCTCCGTCCTGCCGGAGGGCGAGGACCGCACGCCGCCCGCGAGCCGCACCGCCGGCGCCCTGCTGTGCGCGGCGCGCTTCGTCCAGGAGGTCCAGAGCCCCCAGGCTCCGCCGGCGCGCGCGGCCCAGGCGCTCCAGGCGCTGCGTCAGGACCCACGACTCCCCGCGCCCGCGCTGGAGGCGCTCACCGCGGAGCTGGAGTCCACCGCGCAGACGGACAAGGCGGCGCTCCGCGTCGTGGTGGCGGAGACGGACGGCACCAACGCGCTGACGCTCCAGATCCGCCTGATGGCGGAGGGCATGGCCGCGGTGCGCGCGCGGACCCGGGCGGAGGTGGAGAAGGCGCTGGGCGCCGGAGCACACGCGGCGGTGCTCGCGGACCCGCTGCCGGACGGAGACCTCCACTCGCTGCTCCAGGCGCTGCGCAAGGCGCCTGCCACCGAGGACCTGCCCGTCTTCCTCATCGTCGACAAGGACGACCCCGTCGTCTTCACCGCGGGCCTGGAGGCCGGCGCCGACGACGTCATCGTGCGCTCGGCCAGCCCCGAGGTGCTCATCGCCAAGCTGCGCCGGAGCATCCAGCAGCGTCAGGGCTCGAGGCGCGGAGCGAAGAGCGCGCCGTGAGCGCGGGGGCGGAACGGACCCGTCGAGCGCTGTTCAACACAACACAGGCATGCGCGGTGACGCATGCGGGCAATGCGGGAGTCCTCGGCATCATGCCCTCGAGTCCTTCCACAAGGAGCCGCGCATGATGCTGAAGCCCGCCTCGGGGTTCGTGTTGGCGTTGACCGTCGCCGTGGGAATGGTCGTCACCACCCTCTCGCAGGAGGAGCGACCTGGGGACGAACGGCCACCGGCCTCCACCGCATGTGAGGCCGCGCGCCAGCAGCGGCTCATGTCGGGCGCCCAGGACGTGGAGCCGTCGCTCCTGGTCCAGGAGCCCTCGGGTGCGCTCGGCTACTGTTCGTGGGATTGCTCGTCCTGCGCCACCACCGCGGAGTGCAGGGCCCGCAACGCGGGCAGTTGCTACAACATCTGTCCGTGAGCGACGAGGACCGCCCGGCGCTCCATCGTGAGCACCGGGCGGACACCTCCCGCACGAAGACGGCTCAGCCGCAGGTGCTGGAGTACTCGGTCACCGCGAACGACGTGCGGCGGCCACCGATGTACGCCGTCTCGTAGCAGGAGCAGCTCATGTAGCCGACCCACTTCGTCAGCGTCGCGTCGGAGTAGTAATCAATCCAGTAGGACTGGTTTCCGCAGAAGGGCAGCGCGTCCTCGCGCGTGTCGAGCTCCGCCTGCGTCTCCTCCAGCGGCTCCGCGCCGCCACAGCCCACCATGAAGCCCGCCGCCAGCAGCAACGCACCCAGGATGTTCCTGCTCCGCACGTGTGTATCCTCCACCGGGGCTGTCTTCCGCCCCGGTGGCGATACCCTAACACCACCCAGCAAAACGAGACATCATCGACAAACTGAGTCATCCAGGACTCTTGTGCGCGAGTGTCTCACGGAGCCCTGAGACACCGCGGCCGCGTTCAGCCGGCGGCGCGACGCAGGGCGTCCAGGTCCAGCTTCTTCATCTTGAACAGGGCCTGTGTCACCCGGGCGCCCTTCTCGGGGGACGTGCTGGCCAGCAGCTGGGGCAGCTCGGTGGGCACCACCTGCCACGACACGCCGAAGCGGTCCTTGAGCCAACCACACTGCTGGGCCTTCTCGTCGCCGCCCTCGGACAGGCGGGACCAGTAGTGGTCCACCTCCGCCTGGGTCTCGCAGTTGACGATGAGCGACATCGCCTCGGTGAACGTGTAGTGGGGCCCGCCGTTGAGCGCGAGCAGTTCCTGGCCGTCGAGCGAGAAGAGGAGGGTCATCACCGCGCCGGGCGGCTGACCGCTCGGTCCCGCGCTCTGCTCGGTGTACTTCGTGCGCGTGATGACGCGGGAGTTGGGGAAGACGGACGTGTAGAGCGCGACGGCGGCCTCCGTCTGCTCGTGGCTCTGGAACCAGAGGCACTGGGTGATGCGCTGGAGCTTCTGGGACATGGCGGGTTCCCTCCGTGGGGTGTGTGAAGGCAAAGCTGCACAGACTCGAAGCGGGCGGCCCGGCGGTGCGACCCGGGGGCCCTCGCGCGGACGACGGGTCGCCCGTCCGCACGGGCGGGAGGAGAGCCTGGGGCCACGGCGCCCCTCCCGTGAGACAGGCTAGGGGACGACGTTCACCGTGGCCATCGCCGTGCCCACGGTGCCCACCTCGTCCTGGAACAACTCCAGGCCCACGGTGTGAGTCCCTCGGGCGCTCGACGGGATGTGCTTCGTCATCGTGAAGGTGAAGTCACCGCCCGGCGGGAGGTTCACTCCCCAGTCGGAGAACTCCGTGTCCCAGCCCGTGGTGTCGTTGTTCCAGAAGTCGTACCAGACCCAATGGCACGACGCCGCGTCGTGGTTCGCCACGTGGACGGTCCACGTCACCTGCGAGCCGGGCGCCGCCGTCACTGTCGTCGGCGAGAGCGTCAGCGTGGGCGCGGCCGTCACGCAGGGCGCGAGGACGTCGAGGGTGGCGGTGCCGCGCACGGTGTGGCCGGAGCGGGTGACGTCCACGCCCGTGGTGTACGTTCCCGGCGCCATCGAATACGGCGTGTAGAGCTGCAGCGTCAGGGAGACGGAGCCGGACGCGGCGATGGTGCGCTGCGGGGAGAGCGGGTCCGCGCTCCAGCCCGTGGGGATGATGGACGCGAGCTGGAAGGTGCTGGGGCCACAGGCCGGGCTGTCGCGGTTGACGATGAACAGCTCCACCTCCGGGCGCGCGCCCGGGTAGACGGTCGGCTCGAACGGCGTCACCTCGATCTCAGGCGCCGCGCGGACACAGGAGCCCTGACGGTACTGGACCTCCACGGTGAGCCCGGCGGGGGTCGCGGACACCACGCGCAGCGACAGGTTGCTGTACGGGTCCTCCCAGGTGATGCCCGGCAGCAGCGCCGGGTCGCTCCAGGACGCCGTCCCCGGCGTGAAGTCCAGCAGGTGCGTCCCATCGCGCGTGTCCCCGTCCTGATAGTGGACCAGCGCGCCGCCGAACACCTGCGCGGGCAGCGTCGGCTCGTAGCCACCCGTCGGCTGGCGGTACTCCAGCCACAGCCACGCGCCGTTGCCCTGTCCCCGGCGCACCTTGAGGGCCTTCACCCCGGTGGAGGACACCACCGGCGCGAGCGTGAAGGTGCCGCCCACGCCGTCCACCTGCGTCACCGAGGTCGAGGCCAACCAGCCGATGCGCGCCTTGTGCGGCGCCGCGTAGTGCCCCAGGTTCCAGCGGCCCATGGTCGAGAACATGTCCCCGTACTCGTCCAGCGTGCCGAGCTCGTTCAACAGTCCCAGCGGCTCCGCGCCGAAGTCGCGCGACTGCGAGTGGTTGAGCGACAGGTTGTGCCCGGCCTCGTGGGTGATGAGGTGCACGGCGCGGTCATAGGTGTCCATGGACTCCGCGACCAGCCACGCGGTGGACGCCGTCACGGTGCCCGACGGCGTCGGCACCTGTCCACACGACAGCGTGGCGAGCCCGCCGTAGAAGCAGCCCGAGAGCGGGCGCGGGTGGATGATGAAGATGCGGTCATACGCGGTGAAGTCCACGTCGTCGCCCACCGCTTGAATCGCCGCGTTTCGCATCTCGTTCGTCTCCGAGCACGAGTACGCGCGGTCCAGGGTGTACCAACCCACCACATCACCTGTCGTCGTGGTGCGCCCCTCGGAGACCTCGCTCCAGTAGCCCGCGAGCGAGCGGCGCGTGGTGGAGAAGAACGCATCTTCCACCCTGGACAACGGAAGCGACGGCGTGGGTTGCCCCGGGAACTCCGCGAGGATGACCAGGGTGCGCTGCACACCCGTGACCCCACAGGCCGGGGTGACGCTCGCGGAGCGGTGCTCCGGGTCCAGCTCCACCGCGTGCGCCACGAGGGCGCCGTCCGAGTCACGGCCTCGCAGCCTCACCCGCTGCCCGCTCACCAGCCCCTGGGGCGCGGTGTCCGCGAACACCACCGGGCGACGCTCGCGGCCGGCCACGAGGAAGTACTCCTGATACGCGTGCTCGAGCGAGGGCGAGTCCACCACCCGGACCTCCAGCTCGCCCTCCCATGCCTGCTCGCGGGACACCGGCTCCGGCGCCTCCGGGACGGGCTCCTGCGTGCCACAGGCCATGAAACCCACGGCCGCCACCATGCTCCACCACGTACGGGACATCTGCCCTCCGACGAGCGGCGCCTCCGGACGGCCATCGCCCGAGGAGCGTCGCCACGCGCCTTGTGCCCGCGCCCGCACGCCCTGGCAACCACCGAGACATCGCGGCGGCGTGAGTCACGGCCGACCGGGCAGTCCTGCTCGGGCGGAGCCTCGTGAAACATCCCTTCGCCACGGACATGTCACGTCGTCCCTGGGATGCACTAGCATCCGGGTTTCCCTTTCAAAGGAGTCACCGATGAAGTCGCATCTGCTGGTTCTCGTGGCGGGAGTGTCGCTGGGGTTCTTCGCCGCGTGTGGCACCACCGAGGCCGCCCCGGAGACGACGGAGACGACCGTGTCCGCGATGGGCGACCCGTGTCCGTGCGGCTCCGCCGGAGGCGGCGCGTGTCTGCCGTGCACCTATCTCTGCGGCGACAACTCCTGCGACAGCGCCAACGGCGAGAGCGCCTCCAACTGCCCCGAGGACTGCGTCGCGGCTCCGGTGTGCGGCGACGGCATCTGCAACGGGAGCGAGACGTGGGTGACGTGCCCGCAGGACTGCACCGCCCCGAGCACCTGGTGCGGCGATGGCATCTGCAACGGCGGTGAGTGGGCGGGGAGCTGCCCGGCCGACTGCGCCGCGTCGTGCGGTGACGGCTTGTGCCAGGGCAACGAGGCCACGTGGTGCTACGTGGACTGCGTGCCCGGCTGCCAGCAGGACCCGTCCACCTGCCCGCAGGTCCCGGAAGGGTGAGCTGAGGTGAAGGCCCCACCGCGCCCGTCCAGCCGTGTCGGGCGCGGTGGCGTCGTCTCTTCCGGGCCTACTTCTTCTTGAGCGTCCCGTGCGGGTCGATGACGAACTTTCGCGCCACGCCCGCGTCGAACTCCTGGTAGCCCCGGGGCGCGTCATCCAGCGAGATGACGGTGGCGTTGACCACCTTCGCGATGTTCAGCCGGCCGTGGAGGATGGCCTGCATGAGCTGGCGGTTGTAGCGCAGCACCGGCGTCTGCCCCGTGTAGAAGCGGTGGGACTTGGCCCAGCCCAGGCCGAAGCGCATGCGCAGGTTGCCCTGGCGCGCCGACTCGTCCTTGGAGCCCGGGTCCTCGGTGACGTAGAGGCCGGGGATGCCGATGGCCCCCGCCGCGCGGGTGATGGCCATCAGTGAGTTGAGCACCGTGGCGGGCGCCTCGGACGAGGCCTGCGCGCCATGGCCGTGCGCCTCGAAGCCCACCGCGTCGATGGACGCGTCCACCTCCGGCTCCTTGATGACGGCGGCGATGAGGTCCTCCAGCTTGTCGCTCTTCTTCAGGTCGATGGGCACGAAGCCCACCGACTTCGCGTGCGCGAGCCGGTCCGCGTTCATGTCGCCCACCATCACCACCGCCGCGCCCAGCACCTGCGCCGAGGCCGCCGCCGCGAGCCCCACCGGCCCCGCGCCCGCGACGTACACCGTGGAGCCCACGCCGACGCCCGCCGTGACGGCGCCGTGGAAGCCCGTGGGCAGGATGTCCGACAGCATCGTCAGGTCGAGGATCTTCTCCAGCGCCTGCGCCTTGTCGGGGAACCGGATGAGGTTGAAGTCCGCGTAGGGGACCATGACGTACTCGGCCTGTCCGCCCACCCAGCCGCCCATGTCCACGTAGCCGTAGGCGCCGCCAGCGCGCCCCTTGTTCACGTTGAGGCACACGCCCGTCTGCTGCTCGCGGCACGTGCGGCAGCGGCCACAGGCGACGTTGAAGGGCACCGTGACGAGGTCACCCACGGAGAGGTACTCGACGTCCTTGCCCTTCTCGACGATCTCCCCGGTGATTTCATGCCCGAGCACCAGCCCCTTGGGCGCCGTGGTGCGCCCGCGCACCATGTGCTGGTCCGAGCCGCAGATGTTGGTGGTGACCACCTTGAGGATGACGCCGTGCTCGATGGACTTCCCTTCCGGGTTGACCATCTTGGGATAGTCAATGGAGCGGACTTCCACTTTGCCGGGACCGAGATAGACGACGCCGCGATTGCTGGCCATGAGCGGACTCCTCCGAGGCGGCCCGGCCATCCGCCGCGCCGCGTGCAGGTCCGGGTAACGCTGGGGACGCACGCCCCCGCGCGCACGGCGGAGGCGGCCTGGCGGAAGAGGCCCTCGACGTCTCGGCCGCTGTCAGTCTTTGAGAAGTTCGCAAAGACAGACGCATCCGCCGTCACGATAATGAAACGCTCCCATTGCACCCCCGAGGGAGAAACTCCCTTCTTCTCATCCTATGAAGAAGGTGAGTCATCGTTCATCCCGCCATGTCTTATCTCGCGGATAAAACATCTTACAGAGTCAACGATGATATCCGTGGAAGTGCCAACAAGACGACAGTACAAGCCCTGGCAGTCAACGAGGGGTGAGCATGTCCAAGGCGCGTCAGAAGCAACCATTCCAGCTGCCTGAGTTCTACGTGCCGTGGCCGGCGCGGCTGAACCCGAACCTGGAAGCCGCCCGTGTGCACACCAAGGCGTGGTCCTACCAGATGGGCATCCTGGGGCCGCCGAGGGACGGGACGGACCGGGAGGTCTGGTCCGAGCGCCGCTTCGACGGCATGGACTACGCGCTGCTCTGCGCGTACACGCACCCCGAGGCGCCGGGGCCGGTGCTGGACCTGGTCACGGACTGGTACGTCTGGGTCTTCTACTTCGACGACCACTTCCTGGAGGTCTTCAAGTACTCGCGCGACGTGAAGGGCGGCCAGGCCTACCTGGACCGGCTGCCGCTGTTCATGCCGCTGGACATGAGCCAGACGCCGCCGGAGCCCGTCAACCCGGTGGAGCGCGGCCTGTGGGACTTGTGGCAGCGCACGGTGCCCGCCATGTCCATGGACTGGCGCCGTCGCTTCTTCGAGAACACCAAGCACCTGCTCGATGAGTCGATGTGGGAAATCGAGAACATCAGCGAGGCGCGCGTCTCCAACCCCATCGAGTACATCGAGATGCGCCGCAAGGTGGGCGGCGCGCCCTGGTCCTCGGATTTGGTGGAGGTGGCCGTCGCGGCGGAGATTCCGGACCGGGTGGTGAAGAGCCGGCCGATGCGCGTCTTCAAGGACACGTTCTCCGACGCGGTGCACCTGCGCAACGACTTGTTCTCCTACGAGCGTGAAATCCTGGAGGAGGGCGAGCTCTCCAACGGCGTGCTGGTGGTGGAGAAGTTCCTCGACTGCGACACGCAGCGCGCCGCGGACCTGGTCAACGACTTGCTGACGTCGCGGCTGCAGCAGTTCGAGACGACGTTCGCCACGGAGCTGCCGTGGCTCTTCGCGGAGTACGGACTCAACCCGGTGGAGCAGGCGCAGGTGCTCACCTACCTGCGAGGCCTCCAGGACTGGCAGTCCGGCGGCCACGAGTGGCACATGCGCTCCAACCGCTACATGAACCAGCACGCCGAGGAGCGCCCGGCGCTGTCCATTCCGGTGCCCGCGGGCCTGGGCACCTCCGCGCTCCGGCTGCCGCTGACGGCGGGCGCGCTGGGGATGGGGCCTCGCGCCCGCTCGTTGAGCCACACGCCGCGCCAGCACGTGGGCCCCACGACGTTGCCGAAGTTCTACATGCCGTACAGCACGTACCTCAGTCCCCACCTGGACCATGCGCGGAGGGCCTCCAAGGCCTGGGCGCGGAAGATGGGCCTGCTGGAGGTGGTGCCCGGCGTGGGCTTCTACGTCTGGGATGACCACAAGTTCGACGCGGCGGACGTGGCCCTCTGCGGCGCGCTCATCCACCCGGACGCGACGCCCGAGCAGTTGGAGCTGACGGCCTGCTGGCTGGTGTGGGGGACGTACGCGGACGACTACTTCCCCCTGCTCTACGCGAACACCCGGGACATGGCGGGCGCCAAGGCCTTCACCGCGCGGCTGGGGCAGTTCATGCCGGACGACGTGGAGACGGCCAGCGCCGCGGTGCCCCTCAACCCGGTGGAGCTGAGCCTGGCGGACCTGTGGAAGCGCACGGCGGGCCCGCTGACGCCGCGCGGCCGAAAGCTCTTCCGCAAGGCCATCCAGGACATGACGGACAGCTGGGTGTGGGAGCTGAACAACCAGCTGCTCAACCGCGTGCCGGACCCGGTGGACTACGTGGAGATGCGCCGCAAGACGTTCGGCTCGGACCTCACCATGTCGCTGGCGCGCCTGTCCCACGGCGACGCGGTGCCGGAGGACGTCTTCAACACCCGCACGTTGCGGGCGCTGGAGAACTCCGCCGCGGACTACGCCTGCTTCGTCAACGACCTGTACTCCTACCAGAAGGAGATTCAGTTCGAGGGTGAGCTGAACAACTGCGTTCTCGTCGTGCAGAAGTTCCTGGGCGTGGACAAGGACGCGGCGGTGCAGGTGGTCAACCAGATGATGACCGCGCGCATGAAGCAGTTCGAGCACCTGGTGGCCAAGGAGCTGCCCGCCGTCATCCGCACCTTCGAGCTGGACGAGAAGGCGCAAGGCAAGCTGCACAAGTACGTGGAGCAGTTGCAGCAGTGGATGGCGGGCATCCCCCGGTGGCACGCGGGCGTGACGCGCTACACCGAGGTGGAGCTCATCCACGACGCGGCGCCGAAGCTCAAGACGGGCAAGCCCGCCCCGCTGGGCACGTCGGCGATGCGCATCGCCGAGCTGCTTCGCGCCACGCGCCCCTGAGAAGTCCCCAGACACATTCCGAAGTGATTTCGAGTCTTCAACTCCGAAGAAGGGTGACCCATGTCCAATGATTCGAAGAAGTTCGACGACAACAACCAGAGCCTGGGCACGCAGGCGGCGCGGCAGCTGGCGACGACGACCAAGTCCGAGCCGCAGATGCAGGGCATCTCCTCGCGGTGGCTGCTCAAGCTGCTGCCGTGGGTGCAGGTGTCCGGCGGCACGTACCGCGTCAACCGCCGCATGACGTACGCGGTGGGCGACGGCCGCGTCACCTTCACCAGCACGGGCGCCAAGGTGGCGGTGATTCCGCAGGAGCTGGGCGAGCTGCCTCTCTTGCGCGGGTACGAGGACGTGGACGCGCTCACCGCGCTGGCCAACCGCTTCGAGCAGAAGGAGTTCAAGGCGGGCGAGGTCATCACCGAGGCGGGCAAGGAGGCCGACTCCATCGTCCTCATCGCGCACGGCAAGGTGAACCGCATCGGCACCGGCAAGTACGGGGAGCCGGTGGTGCTGGAGACGCTGGCGGACGGCGACCACTACAGCTACCAGGCGCTGCTGGAGTCGCAGGACTACTGGCAGTTCACCGCCAAGGCCGTCACGCCCGTGATTGCGCTGGTGCTCCAGCAGTCCGCCTTCGAGACGGTGGTGGCGCAGGTGCCGTCGCTGCAGAAGCACCTCGAGAAGTTCAAGGCGCGCGCCAAGAAGAAGCAGGACCACTCGGGCCAGAAGGCGATTGAGCTGGCGGCGGGCCACCACGGCGAGCCGGTGCTGCCCGGCACCTTCGTGGACTACGAGACGAGCCCCCGCGAGTACGAGCTGTCCGTCGCCCAGACGGTGCTCCAGATTCACACCCGAGTGGCGGACCTCTTCAACGACCCGATGAACCAGACGCAGCAGCAGCTGCGCCTGACGGTGGAGGCGCTCAAGGAGCGCAAGGAGCACGAGCTCATCAACAACCGCGAGTTCGGCCTCCTGCACAACGCGGACCTCAAGCAGCGCATCCACACCCGCTCGGGCGCGCCGACGCCGGACGACATGGACGAGCTGCTCGCGACGGTGTGGAAGGAGCCGTCGTTCTTCCTGGCGCACCCGCGCGCCATCGCCGCCTTCGGCCAGGAGTGCAACAAGCGGGGCATCTACCCCACCAGCGTGGAGATGAACGGCAACCACGTGCCCGCGTGGCGCGGCGTGCCGATTGTTTCCTGCAACAAGCTGCCCATCTCCGAGACGCGCACCACGTCCATCATGCTGATGCGCGCGGGCGAGAAGAACCAGGGCGTGGTGGGCCTGCACCAGGCGGGAATCCCCGACGAAATCGAGCCCAGCCTCAACGTGCGCTTCATGGGCATCAACGAGAAGGCCATCATGAACTACCTGGTGACGGCGTACTTCTCCGCGGCGGTGCTGACGCCGGACGCGCTGGGCATCCTGGAGAGCGTGGAGCTGGGGCGCTCGTAGTCGTCGCATCCGAACCAAGGAGGACGACTTCATGGCGAATCCAGACAGAGAGCTGACGGCCCACGAGGGCACCAGCCTGAGCACGGCCGGCGCGCGGCAGCTGGCGACGACGACGAAGACGCAGCCGGTGATGCAGGGCATTTCGCCCCGCTACCTCTTGAGCATCCTGCCGTGGGTGCAGGTGTCGGGCGGCACGTACCGCGTCAACCGGCGGCTGACGTACGCGGCGGGTGACGACCGGCTGAACTTCAGCAACATCGGCGTCAAGGTGGAGGTGATTCCGCAGGAGCTGCTGAAGCTGCCGCTGATGCGGGGCTTCCAGGACGCGGATGACCTGCTCATCCGCACGCTGGCGGGACGCTTCACCCAGCAGCAGTACAAGGCCGGGGACGTCATCGTCGAGGCGGGCACGTCCGCGCACCAGGTGTTCCTCATCGCGCACGGCAAGGCGCAGAAGCTCTCGAAGGGCAAGTACGGCGACCCGCTGGTGCTGGACACGCTGGCGGACGGCGACCACTTCGGCGACCAGGCGGTGGTGGAGTCCAACGACGTGTGGCCCTTCACCGTCAAGGCGCTCACGGCCTGCACGGTGATGGCGCTGCCGCAGGACGTGTTCGAGGCGCTCATCGTCCAGTCCCCGGCGCTCAAGGCGCACGTGGACGGCTACAAGGCGAAGCTCAAGAAGCCCCAGGACAAGGCGGGCCAGGCGGCCATCCCGATGTCGGCCGGCCACCACGGCGAGCCCGTGCTGCAGGGTGGCTTCGTGGACTACGAGCTCAAGCCGCGCGAGTACGAGCTGAGCGTGGCGCAGACCATCCTTCGCGTGCACACCCGCGTGTCGGACATCTTCAACGACCCGATGAACCAGACGCAGGAGCAGCTGCGGCTGACCATCGAGGCGCTGAAGGAGCGCAAGGAGTGGGAGCTCATCAACAACCCGGAGTTCGGCCTGTTGCACAACGCGGACCTCAAGCAGCGCCTCAACACGCGCTCGGGGCCGCCGACGCCGGACGACATGGACGAGTTGGTGACGCGCCGTCGCAAGACGCGCTACTTCCTGGCGCACCCGCGCGCCATCGCGGCGTTCGGCCGGGAGTGCACCAGGCGCGGCCTGTACCCGACGGTGGTGGACGTGGGCGGGGCGAAGTTCCAGGCGTGGCGCGGGGTGCCCATCCTCCCGTGCGACAAGCTGCCCATCAGCCGGGAGAACACGACGTCCATCATCGCCATGCGCACCGGCCAGGAAGACCAGGGCGTGGTGGGCCTGCACAACGCGGGCATCCCGGATGAAGTGGAGGCGAGCCTCACCGTCAAGCGCATGGCCATCAACGACCAGGCCCTCACCCAGTACCTGGTGAGCACCTACTACTCCGCCGCCGTGCTCGTCCCCGACGCGCTGGGCGTGCTGGAGAACGTGGCGCTCGGCGGCTGAGCCGCTCCGCCGCGTGAGACATCAGGACGGGCCCGGTGCGCTCCACCGGGCCCGTCGTCGTTTCACGAAGGGCCCCGCAATGACAGACAGGCCCACACCGGCGACACCTCGTTCCCCGCACCGGACCTGCCCCCCTCGTCCAATCCCGCCAAGCGCTGAAAGACCTCTCCCGAGTGGCTCGTTCAGGAAACCAGCCCTCGGGATGTGGGATGTGCTCGCCCCGTGAACACTGTCCTTGGATGAAGACAGACACCGGAGACGAGACATGAGCGCGGACACCACCGGGTATCAGCCAGGCCACTCGGACGAGGAGATGAGGCGATGGAGTACCAGGCGAGCGTCTTCCGTCCGCTGACGGAGGGCGTGCTCCGGGCCGCGGGGCTGCGGCCCGGGATGCGGGTCCTGGACGTCGGCTGTGGCGTGGGGAGGTGAGGTGAGCCCCCTCACCGCGGAGTTCGTCGGTCCCTCGGGCGAGGTGGTGGGCATCGATGGCGCCGCGCAGTCCCTCGAGTGGGCCTGGCGCCGCGCTCGGGAGCGAGGGCTGTCGCAGGTACGGTTCCAGCATTGCGACATGGCGTCACTGCCGCGAGAGCGAGTCTTCGACGCCGTGGTGGAGCGACAGGTGCTCGTCCGTCAGAAAGACCCGCTCCTCTTCATATCCAGCGGATGGCTTGAGACGCTCGGCCGTCACGTCAGAAGGGGGCTGGGGCGTGGAAGTCGTGTCGCGCGCCCGTGCGCGGATGCGTGAAGACGAGTCCCTCGGCGTGCAATCGCCAGGGCCCGGCTTCGCTCCCGAAGCGGGTGTCTCCGACGATGGGGGCACCGAGCCCCTCGGGATGCGCGGTGTGGATGCGCAGCTGCCAGGCGTGGCGCGTCCTCGGCCAGAGCCAGACGCGCGTGCGGCCCACGTGTGACTCCACGACACGCCAGTCCGTCACCGCGTGCTTGCCGTGGGCGCGACCCGCCAGGGACTCGAGCGCGCCGGAGGTGGTGCCTCGCAGCGGCAGGTCGATTCGGCCCTCCGTGCCCGGGAGTCCCCCTTCGACCCAGGCGACATGGCGATGCTCCGCTTCCCCCCGCGCGAGCTGGCGCTGGAGCGCGGCCCGCGTCTCGACGTCCCGCGCGAGCACCTGGAGGCCGGAGACCTCCGCGTCCAGCGCGTGGAGGAAATGCGCGGAGGTCAGCTCGGGGTAGCGCGACTGGAGGCGGACGAGCACGGAGTCCCGGCCCGGGGCATGACGCCCCGGCACCGAGGCGAGCCCCGCGTCCTTGTCCACCACGAGCAATGCCGCGTCCTCGTGCACCACCCTCACCGCGCCTCCGGTGGGGAGCGGCGGAGCGGGGTCCACGTCGAGCCCCTCCAGCATGAAGCCGAGGACCACGCGGCACTTGCTGTCACACGCCGGGTAGTACGCCCCGGAGACCCGGCCGCCGCCCTCGGGCTGTGCGCCCCACCAGAACTCCGCGAGCGCGAGGGGCTTCAGGCCATGACGGTAGGCCTGCGCCAGCAGCTTGGGCGCCGCGCACTCCCCCGCGCCTCCGGGGACGGGACGCGGGTCGAACAGGCTCGCCAGGGGGACCCAGCCTCCTCGCGCGTTGGGGATGTCGTAGTCCCAGGTGAGCCGGTGCCACAGGGCCCGTGAGCGCTCCGCGCGTTCATGGGACAGGGCGTCTCGACGTTCGCTGAGCGCTCGTGCCCGGGCGCTGGAGGGCCCCGAGTCCAGGACGGCGCGCTCGTGGTCCTTGGACAACTCGCGCAGCCGGTGGCCCAGCTCGGCCAGCTCCACTTCGCCCCGGGGCAGGAAGGTCTTTCGCGCGCTCAAGTCGAAGAGTGGGGGCGCGAAGCCGTCCACCTCCCAGCGGCCTCCGAGCATCCCTGAGAAGGCGCTCAGGAAGCCTGGTGGCCCTTGCGGCGTGGAGACGACCAGGACGCCGAACATCTTTCCTCCACCCGGACGCCACAGGGACTCCCAGCGAGGGGCCTCGAGCTCGAGGCGCTGACGGAGCATCTCGGCGGCCCTCCGGGCGAGCGGCCCGGGCGCCCCGGGCGCGAAGGGGCTGGGCAGACGCGGGGGCACCTCTCCGGGCAGGGGCGGGGAATCGAAGAGGCGCGGGGACAGGGGTGGCTCGCTCACGGAGCCGCCTTCAAGCGCGTCACTTCACTTTGCCGGTCTTCTTCGCGGGTTTCTTCGAACCCATGAAGAGCCGTTCGAGCACCAGTACGGGAAGAACCCGAGCATTGCCCTTGGGGTCGATATACTCCACTTCATAGGCATCCAACCCCGAGGACAACAATGGCTTCGCCCTCTTGCGGAGCGTCCCTGAGCGTGGAGCATCTCCCGCCTCGGGGATCTCACCCGTACTCGACACACTCCAGCAGATGAAGGCATCAATCGCATCGAAGAAGTGATTGATGGCGCGGCTACCTTGGAGCGTGAACTTCAACTCCACCCGCGCGCAAGCCCTGGGCGGCTCGAATAGCTTGTGGTCGACAACCTGTGCTATCGCATCCACGCCAAGGCGGGTGTCGTACTCAATTACCCGCAGCGGTACGCGATACCGTCCGGACAACACCATGTAAAGCAGGAAGACCTCCTGCTCGTTGGTGGGCTTGGGCAAGCGCAGAGAGGCTTCGTCATCGAGAAATTCGAGCGCAGTGACCTGAGTCGGCTGGACGTCGTTCCCACTCTTCTTGAACCATTGGGTGACCGCCTCCTCTCGGACGTTCATCGCGTCGATTTCCTTCGAGCGTCGCCCTTGGACCACGGCCGTCTGCAGGTTCATGATCCATTCGCGGAACGCATCCTCCTTGAGCGCCTCCGCGATTCTGTCGGAGACCAGGGAGATGATGCGCTCCTCGTGCTCGCGGACATTCGCCACGCCGTTGCGATTCGCCGTGAGCACCAGCGCTTGGTGATTCACGAAGACCTGCCAAAAGCGGGTTCGACTTAGGTCGAAGCGCAGCCTCTTCTTTACCTTTTCGGTCGCGCTGGTCAGCGCGGCCTGAAGCAGGTCATTGCGCTGCACGGCCGGAACGAAGTCCTTGCACAACCAGAGGCCAAACCGCTCATCGAAGTCGTACTCGCCTCCGACCGGCGCACGAGAGCCTTCCAGGTAGGAGTTGAGCTGTCGGCGCTGTCCCTCGACCCGAATCACCATGGCATACGGCGATTCGTCCATGAAGCTCTCGACAGTCGTCAGACAGAGCGCGGTCAGGTCATCGCGAACGCGGACAGCTCCTCGCTCCGCCTCGTGATGGTCGGCGAACCGATGACCGAAGGCCGCCATCCCTGGGTTTATCCTGGCCCAGTGGTCCTTGTCGTCCTTCCATGCAAGCAGGAAGTCAGCGGCGGGTTTGGTGGGGCCGAACCCCAGCGGTCGATATGCATCCTCTCCATTGATACGCAGGTAGACCGTCAATGGGACGAGCGGCGAATCATGAATGCGAAGCCGAGCCAGGTCCTTCTTCTCATGGACGACATCGTGGAACTCACGCCTGGACCGGAACACGCCGGAGCGGACGTCTCCGAGGACCGTGAACCAGTCGCAGTAGGTCTCGATGGCGCGGCGTGACATGAACCGCTCGGCCGCATCACGGAAATGGCAACCCTCGACCAGGATCGCCACGCCCTTGCGCGACAGCAAATCCAGGCTCGCGAGTTCAACGCTCAATGGATGGTCCGCAGGTAACGAGACCTGCTCCACGTCCTTTGAATCGGATTCGATGGGATTCTCGAGCGTCGTCAGCGTCCACTCAGATGCCCCTTCGACGCGAGAAGCGACGCTCAAGCGCTTCGCGGCGAAGTAGAGCTTCGTGCCATGTCCTTTGTAGCCAATGGCATTCCCACCGGGAGGTTTCACCGAGGCGGAGATTCCCCAGAAAGCCTCAAGCTGGGCCTCGGTCATCCCGTCCCCGTCATTGATAAGCATGACGTCGATGGGGAGCAGTGGCGGCGCTCCCCGACGGGTACGAATCCACACCGAGGACGCACCGTGGTCCCGGGCGTTGGCCAGGGCCTCACGGATGAGCTCAAGCGCGTCCACCTTGTTGTTGGCGAGTTCGCGAACGAGATTACGTTGGTCGATCTTCCGGTGGATGCGCGTCATCGGTGGGATGGCACCATACCTCTGGGGGGGCCTCGTCGGTAGCGACATGCCGCTCCAACCTGGTCGTCCGTCGCCCCCCTCTTGACCGACCAGGGGGACACGGGCGGTGAGACACGGGGCTTGCGCCATTGGGCACTGGTGGACAGAGGACGTGCGGGGTCCACGCCGGGTTCGACAGCCCGCAAACCAGCGTCTATGTCCTCCCTTGCATGGTGTCCGCTCCGCGAGAGGTGCTGCTGTTCACCCTGGCAGGTCAACGCTACGGCCTCCCCACCGAGGACGTGCGTGAGCTGGTGCGCGCCGTGCGCCTGACACCCCTGCCCCAAGCACCGGATGTCGTCGAGGGACTGCTCAACCTGCACGGTCAGCTGCTCCCCGTGCTCGACCTGCGCCGGCGCTTCCGGCACCCCGCCCGGCCCCTGTCCTCCTTCGACCACCTCATCATCGCCCAGGCCGGCCCCCGACAGGTCGCCCTGCGCGTGGACCGCGCCGAGGGCCTGCGGGTGGTCGCCCCCGAGGAGTGGGACGAGACGCCCCGCGAGCTGCCCGGCGTCGGCTACGTCACCGGCGCCGCCAAGCTGGAGGACGGCCTGGTCCTGGTCCACGACCTGCGCGGGTTCCTCTCCGAGGCCGAGTCCCTGGCCCTGGACGCGGCGCTCGCGTCCTCGACGGAGCGTGCGTGAGGCAAGGGCCGTGGAGCCATCCGGGCTTTCCCGCCGTGCTCGCGCTCGTCGAGGAGCGCGCGGGGCTCGCTCCACCCTCCTGCCCCGCCTCCGCCGAGGAAGGCATCAGCCGCGCCATGGCTCGCGCCGGCGTCCGGGACTTCGAGACCTATCGCCTGCGCATCAGCGATGACGCGGCCGCGATGGACGACCTGCTCACCGAGCTCACCATCGGTGAGACGTACTTCTTCCGCACCCCCGAGCACTTCGAGCACCTGCGCCGCGTCGTGCTCCCCGGTCTGCGCGAGCGCCATGGACAGGACTACAGCGCGCGCCTGTGGAGCGCGGCGTGCTCGTCCGGCGAGGAGCCGTACTCGCTGGCGGCCCTGATGATGAACGAGGGCTGGGGCCAGCACATGACGGTGCTCGCCACGGACGTGTCGCGCACGGCGCTCGCTCGCGCACGGCGCGCGCACTACGGCGAGTGGTCCCTTCGGGGCCCCTGGGCCGAGCGGATGCGCGCGCACCTGCGCCCCGAGGGCCGCCAGTACATCCTGGCCCCCGAGGTGAAACAGCACGTGCGCTTCAGCTACCTGAACCTCGCGCTCGACACGTGGCCCTCGCCCGACTCCGGCATCTGGCGGCTGGATGTCGTGTTCTGTCGCAACGTCCTCATCTACTTCAACGACGCCACCATCGAGGCCGTGGCCCGCCGCCTCCATGCGTCGCTGACGGAGGGAGGGTGTCTGTTCACCGGTCCCTCGGACCCGCCGCTCGGGGGGCTGGCTCCGCTGGAGCCCGTGCTCACCGAGTGGGGCGTGTTCTATCGGCGGCTTCCTCCCGGCACCACCGTGGCCGTTCCCGATGGGGCGCCGTTCGGCGCGCACCCGGCGGGTGCGGCGCATGAGGGTCATGGGGCTCGGGCACCGCATGAAACGTGGCCGTCGCAGCCCGTGGGCGGCGCCTGGGCGCAGGGCTCGGGCGCTCATCCCGAGGCGGGTGGCGCGGGACAGGGTGGCGCGTTTCAGCGCGGGCCGGGCGCTCCGTACGATGCGGGCGCGTTTCAGCGCGAGCAGGGCTCTGCGCGCGATGCCGGCGCCGCGACAGGCGATGCCGGTGCGTTCCAGCGCGGGCCAGGCTCCGCGCAGGATGCCGGCTCCGCGGGCGCGTTGCCGGGTCAGGCGGGCGCAGTCAACCGCGGACCGGGCGCCTCGTCCGCGGCCACGGTTTCCGGTGCGAACACGCAGGGCTCCGCGCCTCGTGGCCCCCACCCCCGGGTCCTCCATCCCGCGGAGCTGTCCACCGCGCGTCGCGCGCTGGAGCGCGGCGACTGGCGCGAGGCCGCGACACGGTTGGGCGCGCTGGACCCCGACCCGGACATCGCCACCACCGCCGTGCGCGCCATCGCCAACCTGGATGCCCAGGCCGCCCTCTACGTCAGCGCCGAGGCCGCCACCCGCCATCCGCTCGTGCCCGGCCTGCGCTACCTCGAAGCCCTCCTCCTCCTCGGCCAGGGCCGCCTCCCCGACGCCGAGCGCGCCGTCCGTCAGGCCCTCTACCTGGAGCCCACCCTCGCCGTCGCCTGGCTCGTCCTCGGACGCGTGCTGCGCCGGCTCGGCGACCTCCCCGGCGCCCGGAAGGCCCTGCGCGAGGCCGAGACGCTCTGCGAGGCCCTGCCCCCCGACACCGCCGTGCCACTCGCGGAGGGCGAGCGCGCACGTGAGCTGGCACGCGCCGCCCGCGACGAGCGCGTCCGCATGGAAGGCTCCTGATGCCGCACTCCAAGAACATCGACTGGACCGCCGTCCGGGCCCGGCTCGCCGAGCTGGAGTCCTCTCGCGAGGCCCAGGGCGACCTCACCCCCGAGGAGGAGGCCGCGCTGCTCGACGAGCGCGCCCGCGCCCTCGGCCGCCCCCTCACGCCCGACCTCGCCCCGGACACCCTGCGCGAGGTGGTGCGCTTTGGCGCCTCCGGCCAGACCTACGCCCTGGAGTCCCGGTTCGTGCTCGAGGTCGTCCGCTCCGCGGAGGTCATCCCCCTGCCCGGCGCCCCCGCCGCGCTGCGCGGCCTCACGCTGCTGCACGGGGAGGTGCTCCCCGTCGTCGAGCTGGCTCCGCTCTTCGGCCGCGCGCCGTCGAGCGCCACCGGCCCCCTGCTCGTCGTGGGCACGCACCGGGCCGAGCTGGGCGTGCGCACCGAGGAAGTCCAGGAGGTCACCCAGGTGTCCAGCCTGGACCTGCTGCCCACCCCCGAGGCCCTCGTGGATACCGCCGGCGGTCTGGTGTTCGCGGCCGACAGGGATGGAACTCTCTTGCTGGAGGGCGACGCGTTGCTGAGTGACAGTCGCCTCGTGTTCGATTTGTCCGACGAAGGAGTCGTATGAACATCGGGAACCGCATCGCGGTCGGCTTCGGACTCTCATTGATGGTGCTGCTCATCCTGGCCGTCGTCGCGTTCCAGGGAGCCCGCCAGCTCAACGAGACCACCGAAGGCCTGCTCAAGGCCCACGAGAACTACAAGCTGGTGCGCGAGGTGCGCGCGCTCATCGTCGACGCGGAGACGGGACAGCGCGGCTTCCTGCTCACCGGCGAGGACTCCTACCTGGAGCCCTATCAGCAGGCGGTCGCCACGCTCCAGCAGGACATCAACCTGCTGCGCGACGCGATGGCGCCCTTCCGCCAGCAGCGCGACCGCATGGTGCGCCTGGAGCCGCTCATCACGGGGCGGCTGGCCCTGCTCGAGGAGGGCATCCGCCAGCGCCGCGACAAGGGCCTGGAGAACGCGCTGCCCATCGTCCGGGGGCACCGGGGCAAGGAGCTGATGGACCAGATTCGCGGCGTCATCAACGAGATGCTCGCCGAGGAGCAGGAGCGCTGGAAGGAGCACGCCGACGCCGCCCAGGCCGCCGCGCGGCAGATCATGTGGGTGCTCGCCATCTGCGCCGTGATGGGTCTGCTCATCGTCTCCGTGGGCAGCTACGTCATCACCCGCAGCATCACCGTGCCGCTGCGCCGGCTGATGCTGGGCGTGGAGCAGCTGGGCTCGGGGAAGCTGGCCCACCGCATCGACATCAAGGGCCGCGACGAGACGGCGGAGCTGGCGCGCGCCTTCAACGACATGGCCGAGCGCCGTCAGCAATCCGAGGCGCAGATCGCCCGGCAGTCCGAGCAGCGCGAGCACACGCTGCGCACCGTGGCGGAGTTCGTCAATCAGCTCGCGGGCGCCAGCTCGCAGATTCTCGCCAGCACCACCGAGCAGGTGGCCGGCGCCCAGGAGCAGGGCAGCGCGGTGACGGAGACGGTGAGCACCATCGAGGAGATCACCAAGACGTCCGAGGAGGCCGCCGGCCGCGCGCGCAACGTCAGCGACTCCGCGCGCCACGCCGAGGAGGTGGGCCGCTCCGGCCGTCGCTCCGTGGAGGAGGCCGTGTCCTCCATGGGCACCGTGCGCGAGCAGGTGGAGTCCATCGCCCAGCGCATCCTCGCGCTCGCCGAGCAGGCGCAGGCCATCGGCGACATCATCACCACCGTCAACGACATCTCCGAGCAGACGCACATGCTCGCGCTCAACGCCTCCATCGAGGCCAGCCGCGCGGGGGAGAACGGCCGGGGCTTCGCCGTCGTCGCCGCCGAGGTGAAGGCGCTGGCGGACCAGTCCAAGAAGGCCACCAGCCAGGTGCGGCAGATTCTCGGACAGATTCAGAAGGCCACGCACGGCGCGGTGATGACCACCGAGGAGGGCACCAAGAGCGTGGCCACCGCCACCCGCGTGGTGTCCGAGGCGGGCGCCACCATCCAGACGCTGTCGGACCTGCTCGCGCAGGCGTCGCTCACCGCCGCGCAGATCGCCGCCTCCGCCAACCAGCAGGCCACGGGCATCGCGCAGATCCGCCAGGCCATGCATGACGTCAACCAGGCCACGCAGCAGGGCCTGTTGTCGTCGCGCCAGACGGAGCGGGCCATGCAGGACATCAACGGCATGGGGCAGAAGCTCAAGGGTCTGCTCGAAGAGTACGGCCGCTGATGGACCGCGACAGGCTCGCACAGGCGTTGCTCGCCACGTTCCTCGAGGAGCTCGAGGGACATGTGACGTCGCTCAACCGCGACCTGCTCGCGCTGGAGCGGGAGCAGGGGACACCGCCCGCCACCGAGCGCGTGTCGGCGCTCCTGCGCACGCTGCACAGCGTGAAGGGCGCCGCGCGTGCGGCCAGCGCCCTCCTGGTGGAGACGGCCTGTCACCGGCTGGAGGAGGTGCTCGAGCCCTTGCGCGACCGGCGCACCGCGCCTCCGGAGCTGTATGAGCTGTGCTTCGCCGCCGTGGACGCGCTGGACGACGCGGGGCGGCGGCTGGCTTCGCGGCAGGAGCTGACGGGCTCGCCGCTGGAGTTGCTGCTGCCGGACCTGGAGCGCGCGGCCCAGGACGCGGCGGCGCCGGCACGTCCCTCGGCGTCGGAGGGCTCGCGCACGAGCGGGAGCGTGGGCAACTCGGGGGCCGGCGGTGCGGCGTCCGCGCACGACGGGGGCGCCTCACGCGCGCCGGGTGCCAGCGGGCCTTCCTCCACGCGTGACGCGGGAGGTTCACGCGCTCCGGGCGCCGGCGGTGCGGAGTCCTCTCGCGACGGTGGAGGTTCACGCGCTCCGGGCGCCGGCGGTGCGGCGTCCGCGCACGACGGGGGCGCCTCACGCGCGCCGGGTGCCAGCGGGCCTTCCTCCACGCGTGACGCGGGAGGTTCACGCGCTCCGGGCGCCGGCGGTGCGGAGTCCTCTCGCGACGATGGAGGTTCACGCGCTCCGGGTGCCGGCGGCGCGGAGTCCTCTCGCGACGGTGGAGGTCCACGCGCTCCGGGTGCCGGCGGCGCGGAGTCCTCTCGCGACGGTGGAGGTTCACGCGCTCCGGGTGCCGGCGGCGCGGAGTCCTCTCGCGACGGTGGAGGTTCACGCGCTCCGGGTGCCGGTGGTGCGGACGCCTCTCGTGACGCGGGGTCCTCTCGCGCTCCGGGCGCGGAGCCGTTGGAGTCCTCGTCCGGTGGCGCCGGCCTGGAGACGACGCTGCCGGTGCGCGTGTCCGCGCAGAAGCTGGACGCGCTCTTGTCGCGCAGCGGCGAGCTGCGGGTCGCCGCGCTGCGACTGGAGGGCCGCGCCGAGACGCTGGAGACGGTGCGCGAGGAGCTCGCCCGCGTGCGCGACGCCGTGCGCGGCACCGACGGCGAGGCCGCGCTGCGCCGCGCGGAGACGGAGCTGGCGCGGGTGGCGCGCGAGCTGGCCGCTGACCAGCGCGCCCTCGGCGGCGTGGCCACCGGCATGGATGACGAGGTCCGCCGCGCGCGCACCCTGCCCTTCGTCGAAGGCTGCAGCGGCCTGGAGCGCGCCGCGCGCGACGTGGCCCGCTCCGAGGGCAAGAAGGTCCGCCTGGAAATCCAGGGCGGCGCGCTGGAGCTGGACCGCTCCCTGCTCCAGTCCCTGCGCGAGCCGATGCTGCACCTGGTCCGCAACGCCGTGGCGCACGGCCTGGAGTCCCCCGAGGAGCGCGAGCGCGCGGGCAAGCCCGAGGAGGGGCTCGTCACGCTGTCGGCGCGCCTGCGCGGCAGCCGCGTGGAGGTCACCGTGGAGGACGACGGGCGCGGCCTGGACCTCCAGGCGCTGCGCGCGCGCGCCCTCGAGCGGGGCATCGAGGTCCCCGAGGACGACGCGGACGCGGCGCGGCTCGCCTTCCACGCGGGCCTGTCCACCACGTCGCGGGTGACGGAGGTCGCCGGGCGCGGCGTGGGCCTGGACGTGGTGCGCACCCAGGTGGAGACGATGCGCGGCACGGTGGAGGTGGCCACCGAGCCCGGCAAGGGCGCGCGCTTCACGCTCGACGTGCCCCTCACGCTGAGCACCCTGCGGGTGCTGCTGGTGTCTACCGGAGGACAGACGCTGGCCCTGGCCAGCGAGGGCGTGGCCCGGCTGGTGCGGCTGGCGCCCGAGGAGGTGCGCGACGTGGAGGGCCGCCCCACCTGGGTGGCCGAGGACGCGCTGGTGCCCCTGGCCTCGCTGTCGGACGTGCTGGGCCTGCCCGCGGGGCCTCCGCGTCAGCGCCGGGGAGCGGTGGTGCTGGCGGCCGGCACCGCGCGCGCCGCGCTGGTGGTGGACGAGGTGCTGGCCGAGCAGGAGGCCCTCGTCCGCGCGCTGGGCCCCCGGGTGCGCCGCGCGCGTCACGTGTCGGCGGCGGCGGTGCTGCCGGACGGACGGCTGTCCCTGCTGCTCAACCCCGCCTCGCTGGTGCGGGCCGCGGGGGGACGACCCTCCACGGCGCTGTTCCCCACCCCGGCGGCCCGGGCGGCGCGGCGGCGCATCCTCCTGGCGGACGACTCGCCCACCACGCGCGCGCTCGAGCAGAGCATCCTGGAGGGCGCCGGCTACGACGTGGTGGCGTGCGCGGACGGGGCCGAGGCCTGGGAGCGGCTGCAGACCGTCGGCGCCGAGGCGCTCGTGCTCGACGTGGAGATGCCGCGCATGGACGGCATCGCGCTCACCGAGGCCGTGCGTGCCTCCCCCCGCTTCTCGCGGCTGCCGGTGGTGCTGGTCACCGCCCGGGGCAAGCCCGAGGACAAGGCGCGCGGGCTGCAAGCGGGGGCCAGTGCCTATCTTGTGAAAAGCGCGTTCGACCCGACGAGCCTGCTGGAGACCCTGAGACGACTGCTATGAGGACTGAACCGTTGCGCATCGTGGTGGCCGAGGACTCGCCCACCGCCCGCCGGCTGCTGGTGGAAATCCTGCGCGCCGACCCCGCGCTGAGCGTGGTGGGCGAGGCGAAGGACGGCGTGGAGGCGGTGGAGCTGGCCCAGCGGCTGCGGCCCCACCTGGTGACGATGGACATCCAGATGCCGCGCATGGACGGCCTGGAGGCCACGCGCCGGATCATGACGGAGGTGCCCACCCCCGTCGTCGTCGTGTCCACGCTGGTGGAGCGCGACATCCAGACGTCCATGGCCGCGCTGCGCGCCGGCGCGCTCGCGGTGCTCCAGAAGCCCCTGGGCCCCGAGTCCCCGGACTTCGACGCGGAGAGCCGTCGACTGCGCGACACCCTGAAGGCCATGGCGGAGGTGAAGGTGGTGCGCCGCTGGCCGGACCGGGGCACCGCGCCCGTGCCGCCTCCTCCCGCCACGCCCGCGCCCCGCAAGTCGCCGCCGCGCACGGCGGTGGTGGCGCTGGCGGCGTCGACGGGAGGACCGGCCGCGCTGTTCCGGCTGCTGTCGGAGCTGCCCTCGGACTTCCCCTCGCCCGTGCTGGTGGTGCAGCACATCGCGCTCGGCTTCGGTCAGGGCCTGGCGTCCTGGCTGGCCACGGCGGGGCCCCTGCCCGTGCGGGTGGCGGAGGAGGGAGAGCTGCTCTTGCCCGGCCACGTCTACCTGGCGCCGGACGACCGACACCTCGGCATCCAGGACGGCCGCGCGCAGGTGTCCAAGGCGGCGCCCGTCAACGGCTTCCGCCCCTCGGCGACGTGGCTGTTCCGCTCGGTGGCCAGGGCGCATGGGGCGGAGTCGCTCGCGGTGGTGCTGACGGGCATGGGCCAGGACGGGCTGGAGGGGATTCGCGAGCTGCGCGAGGCGGGGGGCCGGGTGCTGGCGCAGGACGAGGAGTCCTCCGTCGTCTTCGGCATGCCGGGCGTGGTGGTGGGGGCGGGGCTGGCGGACGAGGTCGTCTCCCTGGCCTCGCTGCCCGCCCGACTGACGCTCGCCGTCCGGGCAGGCGCACAGTCGGGGTGAGCCATAATATCCGCTTGTTAAATCTTGGAGCCTGACTGGACACGGAGGAATGGTCTTCGTGTCGAGGGGTGTCAATATCCCATCAGGCCCATCCCCCCGTTCCAATGAGCACATCCCTGCCTTCCTTCCTGTCCGCCTTCATGGCGCTCCCCGACCCCGCCTACGTCCTGGACGCGGTGGGGCGACTCATGGCGACGAGCGCCTCGGGCGCACGGGCCTTCGGACAGGGGCCCGAGGGGCTGGTGGGCCGGAGCTGGAGTGAGCTGGGCCTGCCGGTCGAGGACGCCGCGAGGCTGGAGTCCGCGCGAGCGCGGGCCTCGTCGCTGGGGGACAGCGTCACGGTGGAGCTGCCCTGGCCCATGGATTCGGGCCTGCGGCGGCACGCGCTGGTGCTCACCCCGCTGCCCGCGTCCGACAGCGAGCAGGGCCTGGTGCTGGTGACGGCGCGGCCGCTGACGGAGGCGGAGGCGGTGTACTCGCGCGCGCTGGAGCTGGAGCAGCTGGCGCGCGCGGAGGTGGAGCAGGCCGAGCGTCGACGCTCGTTCCTCTACCAGGCGATGACGACGCTGTTCACCCACCCGCCCGACCCGCACGGCATGTACACGCTGCTGGCGCACCTGGCGGTGCCGGACCTGGCGGACTGGTGTCTGGTGGACGCGCTGGAGCAGGGCAACTGGGTGTCGCGGGTCGCGGTGGCGTGCCTGGACCCGACGCAGCAGGAGCGCGCGGCCGCGCTGCCCCAGCGGATGGAGCGGCGCGACGACGCGCCCGTGGGGCTCTTGCGCGTCCTGCGCACCGGGGAGCCGGAGCTGGTGCCGGCGGTGACGGACTCGCTGCTGCGCGCGGCGGCGGCCGAGCCCGCGCACCCGGCGCTCCTGCGCACGCTGCAGGCGCGCTCGTACATGATCATCCCGCTGCGCGCGCGCGGGAACACGCTGGGCGCGGTGACGTTCGTGGCCTCGGGCTCGGGCCGGCGGTACGGGCCGGATGACCTGGCGCTGGCGGAGGACCTGTGCCTTCGCGCGAGCCTGGCCATCGACAACGCGCGGCTGGTGGGCGAGTCGCGCCGCGCGGCCCGGGCGCGTGAGGACCTGCTCGCGGTGGTGTCGCACGACCTGAAGAACCCGCTGGGCGTGGTGCAGCTGGGCTCGGCGCTGCTCTTGCGCGGGCCGGGCGCGCGGCCGGGCGGGGAGATGGTGGCCAAGCAGGCCACGCGCATCCAGGACGCGACGGACCGGATGTCGCGCCTCATCTCGGACCTGCTGGACTGGGGACGGCTGGAGGCGGGGGGGCTGCCGCTGGAGCTGGGCGAGCATTCCATGACGGCGCTCGTGACGGAGGCGATGGACGCCATCCGGCCGCTGGCCGAGGCCAAGGGGCTGCACCTGCACACGCGCTCCACCGAGGACGACGTGCGCGCGAAGTGCGACCGCACGCGGGTGCTCCAGGTGCTGGGCAACCTGCTGGGCAACGCGGTGAAGTTCACCCCGCCGGGGGGAGACCTGGAGGCGGGGGTGTCCGTGCGCAACGGCGAGGTGTGCATCCACGTGCGCGACACGGGCTCGGGCATCGACCCGGAGGCGCTGCCGCACATCTTCGACCGGTACTGGCAGGCGCGCGACGCGGCCAGTCGGGGCACGGGGCTGGGGCTGGCCATCGCCAAGGGGCTGGTGGAGGCGCATGGCGGCCACATCCACGCGCGCAGCACGAAGGGCGAGGGCAGCACCTTCTCCTTCACGCTGCCGCTGACGGGCGTGTCCACCGCGCCGCACTCCGGCGCGTCCCGCGCGCGACTGGACGCCTGAGACGGGGCGAGGACGGCTAGAGTCCTCGCCCGGTCATGCCCATCACCACGGAGCCGCTCCCCACCGCGTTCCTGCTCGCCGTCTGCGGCGCGCTGCTGGCGCTCAGCGTGTTGTTCAGCCGGGCGTCCGGCCGCTTCGGCATCCCCGTGGCGCTCTTGTTCCTGGGCGTGGGCATGGCGGCGGGCTCGGACGGCCCGGGCGGCATCGCCTTCGACAACTACGGCTTCGCGTTCCGGCTGGGCACGGTGGCGCTGGTGCTCATCCTGTTCGACGGCGGGCTCAACACGCCCCTGGCCGCCATCCACTCCGCGCTGAAGCCGGCGGCGGTGCTGGCGACGGTGGGCGTGGTGGCGACCGCGGCGCTGATGGGCGCGGCGGCGCACTTCATCTTCGGCTTCGGGTGGACGCAGTCCCTGCTGCTCGGCGCCATCGTGTCGTCCACGGACGCGGCGGCGGTGTTCTCCGTGCTGCGCGGCAGCGGGCTGCACCTGAAGCGGCGGGTGGGCACGACGCTGGAATTGGAGTCGGGGTTGAACGACCCGATGGCCGTCATCCTCACCACGGGCCTGACGCACACGCTGGCGAGCGGCAAGCCGCCGGGGTGGGACCTGGCGGTGGAGGCGGTGGTGCAGATGGTGGTGGGCGCGGGGCTGGGGCTCGCGATGGGCATGGGCGCGAGGCTCCTGCTCAAGCGCCTGCGGCTGCGCGTGGCGGGGCTGTACCCGGTGATGACGCTGGCGCTGGCGCTGCTGTCCTTCGGCCTGCCCACGCTGCTGCACGGCAGCGGCTTTCTGGCGGTGTACGTGGTGGGCATCGCGCTGGGCAACGAGAGCATCCGCTACCGCACGGGCCTGCTGCGCGTGCACGACGCGCTGGCGTGGCTGTCGCAGGTGTTGATGTTCCTGGTGCTCGGGTTGCTGGTGTATCCGCGCAACCTGGTGGAGGTGGCGTGGGAGGGGCTGGGGTTGGGCCTGGTGCTCGCGTTCCTGGCGCGGCCGCTGGCGGTGTTCCTGTGCCTGCTGCCGTTCCGCTTCCCCTTCGGGGAGATGGTCTACACGGGCTGGGTGGGGTTGAGGGGCGCGGTGCCCATCATCCTGGCGACGTTCCCGGTGCTGGCGAACGCGCCGGGCTCGCGGGACATCTTCAACATCGTGTTCTTCATCGTGGTGGTGAACGGGCTCATCCCCGGGGCGACGGTGCCGTGGGTGACGAAGAAGCTGGGCCTGGCGGCCAACGTGCCCGAGCCGCCCCAGGCGGTGCTGGAGATTGCGTCCACGCAGCTGCTCAAGGGGGAGCTGAGCTCGTTCTACATCGACAAGGCGTCGGCGGTGGCGGGCGAGCGGCTGGCGGACCTGCCCTTCCCGCCGGGCTCGGCGGCGATGCTGCTGGTGCGCGGACAGGAGCTGCTCGCGCCCAAGGGCGACACCGTGTTCCAGCCCGGTGACCACGTGTATGTCTTCGGCCACGCGGAGGACCTGCCGCTGTTGCGCCTGCTCTTCGGGCAGCAGGAGGACGAGTAGGCACGCGTGCGCTGGGCCCGGCCGGAGCGCCGATGCTTTGCCGTCGAATCATTGGCGTGCCGCCGTGGCTGTGATTGCTCGTCCCAGGCGTCCGTGACAGGAAGCGGGTTCATGTCCTTCCTGCATCAGGCGCTGGTGTTCCTGGCAGCCGCGGTGGTGTCCGTCCCGCTGTTCAAGCGGCTCGGCCTGGGCTCGGTGCTGGGCTACCTCGTCGCGGGCGCCGTCATCGGCCCCTCGGGCGCGAAGCTCATCGGCGACGTGCAGAACGTGCTCCACTTCTCCGAGCTGGGCGTGGTGCTGCTGCTGTTCGTCATCGGCCTGGAGCTGCAACCCTCGCGCCTCTGGAGCCTGCGCCACTCCGTCTTCGGCATCGGCGGCGCCCAGGTCGTCGTCACCGGCGCCCTGCTCGCGAGCGTCAGCTGGCTGTTCGGCCTGTCCCCCGGGGCGGCCATCATCGCGGGCTTCGGCCTGTCGCTCTCCTCCACCGCCTTCGCCCTCCAGCTGCTCGCCGAGCGCAACCAGCTCACCACCGGCTACGGACGCCTCGCCTTCGGCATCCTCCTGTTCCAGGACCTGGCCGTCATCCCGCTGCTCGCGCTGCTGCCCCTGCTGGGCCACGCGAGCACCGCGTCACCCGAGCCCGGCTGGCTCACCGGCCTCAAGGTCGTGGCCGTGCTCACGGGCGTGGTGCTCGCGGGCCGCTTCCTCTTGCGCCCCCTCTTCCGCGCCGTGGCCTCGTTCCACAGCCAGGAGCTGTTCACCGCCACCGCGCTGCTCGTCGTCGTGGGCACCGCCGCCCTGCTCCACGCCGTAGGCCTGTCCATGGCGCTCGGCGCGTTCCTCGCCGGCGTGCTCCTGTCCGAGTCCGAGTACCGCCACGAGCTGGAGGCCGACATCGAGCCCTTCAAGGGCCTGCTGCTCGGCCTGTTCTTCATCGCCGTGGGCATGAGCGTCAACCTGCGCCTCATCGTCGAGCAGCCCGTGCTCGTCACCGCCCTCGTCCTGGGGCTGGTGGCCCTCAAGGGCGCCGTGCTCTACGGCCTGGGCCGCTTCAGCCTCAAGCAGAACGAGCCCTCGCTCAGCCTGGGCGTGGTCATCTCCCAGGGCGGCGAGTTCGCCTTCGTCCTCTTCGCGCTCGCCGTGTCCTTCCACGTCATGAGCGCCCAGGAGGCGGACCTGCTCGTCGTCGTCGTGGGCCTGTCCATGGCCACCACCCCCATGCTCTACGCGGCCTACGAGCGCTACGTCCGCCCCCGCTTCCAGAAGAAGGCCCAGACGCGCGAGTTCGACGTGGCGCCCCAGGAGGACCACCCCGTCATCATCGCCGGCTTCGGCCGCGTGGGTCAGGTGGTGGGCCGGCTCCTGCGCGCCAAGCGCATCGGGTTCACCGCCATCGACGCGAGCCCCGAGCACATCGACTTCATGAAGCGCTTCGGCAGCCAGGTGTTCTACGGCGACGCGTCCCGGCTGGACCTGCTGCGCGCCGCCCGCGCCGACAAGGCCCGCGTCTTCGTGCTCGCCATCGACGACATGGAGGCGTCCCTGCGCACCGCGAAGACGGTGAAGGAGCACTTCCCCCACCTGGTCATCTTCGCGCGCGCCCGCAACCGCGTGCACGCCTACCAGCTGCTGGACCTGGGCATCGAGCACGTCATGCGGGAGACGTTCGCCGGCAGCATGGAGCTGGGCGGCGACATCCTCCAGACGATGGGGCTCACCTTCTCCGAGAGCCACCGCGTCATGGAGCGCCTGCGAGAGCACGACGAGAAGCTCCTGCGCGAGACGGCCCGCTTCCACCGCGACGAGGCCAGGCTGGTGGAGGCCGCCGCCCGCGCCCGCAAGGAGCTGGAGCGCCTCTTCGAAGAGGACGACGCCGAGCAGAAGAAGTCCGCCTGAGCCGCCCCACCCTCGCGAGCCGGGTGCTCCCGGACAGCGCCCCTCATCACGTCCGACCTGGACTGACCCACCTCCCTGGGATTCCGGACTCCAGACGAAAACGCTACATCCCAGACCCACCCCGTTTCCCGGGTTATCTGAACCCGCATTCACCCCGGGCGCATCCGGCCGGCCGAATTGCAGTCACGCTGCAAGAACCGGCCGTTCGGAACGGCAGGCAGGGACCTGGAGCGCACCGAGCGAGGAAGGAGCAGCGGGGGCCGCTCGCGCCAGACACGGAGCGGAGTATGGTTCTGCCCGGATGCGTTTCGGCCTCACCGCAGCACTCAAGCCCACCCCCTTCCGTGCCTCGGCCCACGCGGAAGCGCGGGGATGCCACGCGCTGACGACGTCACCCCGTGCGCGGGGGACGGCCGCCGCGCCATGCCGCCCCTTTGCGCGGAGCACCTTCTCGACGAGGAGCCCGGAGAATCCCGAGGCAGCCTGTCCTCCCTCCTGACACGGCCCCGCCTCCTCTCCTCGACCTCCAGCTCCTCCCGCGAAAACCCACGACGCATGCCCTCCACCCCCGCCAAGAAGCGCCCGCGATCCCCGGCCCCGGCCCTCCCCTCCGAGGCGTCGGCCGGCGTACCGCTGCATGCGCTCCTGGAGGGACTGCCGGATGCGTTCTTCACGCTCGACGCCGGCTGGCGCTTCACCTACCTGAGCCCGCGCATGGCGGAGCTGCTGGAGGGCTCCGCCACGGTCGGCGACGACGTGCGCCGCGCGTGCCCCCAGCTGCTGGATTTGCGCCGCCACCTGCGCTTCGAGCAGCCCGCCACCCAGCAGCCCGCCACGCGCTTCGAGCACGGCTGGCCGGAGCGGGACTCGACGTTCGACGTGCGCGCGCGCGTGGTGCCCGGGGGGCTGTTGGTCCACTGCCGGGACATCAGCGGGGAGAAGCGCGCGAAGGAGGAGCTGCGCCGCGCCAGCGAGGTGTTCCGCGCCATCCACGAGGGGACGACGGACTCCGTCTACACGAAGGATTTGGAGGGCCGCTACCAGCTCATCAACGCCTCGGGCGCGCGCGCGGTGGGCTACGAGGTGGAGCAGATGGTGGGCCGCACGGACCACGAGCTGTTCGCGCCCGAGGTCGCCCGCGTCAACGCCGCCAACGACCGGGAGGTGCTCGCCTTCGGCCGCACCGTCACGTACGAGGACGCGCAGCCGGGCGTGGAGGGCCCGCGCGTGTGGCTGAGCACCAAGGGCGTGCTGCGCGACGGTGACGGCAAGGTGGTGGGGCTGTTCGGCATCAGCCGCGACATCACCCAGCGCAAGTGGGCCGAGGAGGAGGCGCGCCGCCACTCCGAGTTCCAGGAGCAGCTGATGGGCATCGTCAGCCACGACATCAGGAGCCCCCTGGGCGCCATCATGAACTGGTCGCGCGTCATGGCCGAGTCCGGCACCGCCGAGGACGCGCGGCGCACCAGCCAGCGCATCGCCACCGCGGCGGTGCGCATCGAGCGGCTCACGCGCCTGCTGCTCGACTTCACGCGCACCCGGCTGATGGGCGGCGTGGCGATTGAGCCCAGGCCCATGGACTTGAAGGACCTGGCGCTGCGCGTGGCGCACGAGTTCCGTGTGGCCTACCCCGAGCGCGTCATCGAGGTGGAGCACAAGGGCAACACGCAGGGCATGTGGGACCCGGACCGGCTGGGGCAGGTGGCCAGCAACCTGCTGGAGAACGCGCTGAAGTTCGGCCCCTCGGACACGCCGGTGAAGCTGGAGGTCCGGGCCACGCGCGGCAACAAGGTGGTGCTGGAGGTGCACAACGGCGGGCGGCCCATCCCCGCGCACCTGCTGCCGCACCTGTTCGAGCCCTTCCGCAGCGGCCCGCAGACGACGCGCACGCTGAAGATGAGCTACGGGCTGGGGCTCTACATCGTGCGGGAGATCGTCCAGGCGCACGGCGGGGGCATCGAGGTCAGCTCCACCGAGGAGGACGGCACGTCCTTCACGGTGACGCTGCCGCGCCGCTCGCTGCCCGCCCGGCCCCAGGCTCAGTCGCCGCGGGTGCCGCGCTCCGAGCCCAGGTAGCGGTTGAGCAGCGCCGCCAGCTCCGAGCCCGCGAAGGGCTTGGTGAGGTAGTCGGTGCAGCCGCTGTCGAAGCCCGCCTGCACGCTCGCGGGCTCCATGCGCGTGCTGCACAGGATGATGGGCGTGTGGCGCGTGGGCTCGCGCTCGCGCAGCGCGCGGCAGGTCTGCAGGCCATCCAGGTGCGGCATGTGGATGTCCAGCACGACGAGGTCCGGCGCCTCCACCTCCACGCGCGCCAGCGCCTCCAGCCCGTCGCGGGCGATGAGCGTCTCGTAGCCGCGCTCCACCATCATCATCTGGTGGAGCATCAACACCGTGTGCGAGTCGTCGACGAGCAGGACCTTCTTGCGCCGCATGACGTCTCCTCGATGGGACCAGGGCTCACGCGGGGGACGTGGCCTGGCAGAGCTGACGAAGGTGCATCAGGCGCGGAGGGCCCATGCCCAGGAAGCGCACCCCCATGCCGTGGGGCGCGCACAGGCTCTCGCGCTGCGCGCAGGGGTTGGCCCACGCCACCACGCCGTGGGACTCCAGCCGCTCACCCGTGGTGGGCAGGTGAAGCCGCAGCGTCACCGCCGCGCCGGGGCGCGCCGGCACCAGCGTGCGCACGAAGAGGCCCGCGGGGCTCATCGCGAAGGACACGCCCGACGTCCAGGGTGCGGCCTTGCTCTCGCCCTCCGCGAACTCCACCGGACAGCAGAAGGGCACCCGCTCCTCCACCCGGAGCGACGCGCCGTCGCGGCCCAGGAGCGTGTGCACGCGCGGCAGGAGCGCCCCCGCCCGCGCGCACTCCGCGGGCGTCACCGACAAGGTCGGCACTCCGTCCAGGAGCGCGCGCGCCGTGGCGCTCGCGCGGGCCCACACCCCACCCCAGGCGCCGTCACCCGCGACGACGAGCAGGTGGGGCCGGGCGCCGTGCTCCTCCACGCGCGAGGCGGCGCCCTCCACGGTGGCGCTGTACAGCAGGTGATGGCCACAGGCCTCCAGCAGCGAGCCCAGCCCCGTCCACGTGCGCGCGCCGCCCGCGCCCGCGAGCAGCACCACGCGCGGGCTGTAGCGCTCGCTCGCGGGGGCTGCGGGGCTCTTGCCCAGCAGCGCGGACAGCCGGGCGCGCACGGCCGCCTCGCTCACCGGCGTCACCAGGCAGTCCTCGATGCCCTCGGCGTCCGCCGCCTCCAGCACCTCCGCGGGCGTCTCCGGCTCGGCCACCAGCACCAGCGGCGCGCCGGACGCGCCCACGCGCGCCTTCAGCCCCCCCAGCCCTCCGGGGCCGCGCTCACGCACGTGCCGCCAGTGGACCAGCACCAGCCGGGGCCGGGCTCGCGAGGAGGGCTCACCCGCCACTCCACCCGCGACGGCCGCCTGCACCGGCTCACACCCCAGCGCCCGGGCGGCGCGCGACAGACACAGCCACGCCTCGCCCACCACGCCCACCCACAGCACACGAGGCGCCCCGGGCGTCTCGCCAATGACGGGCCGGACCGGGCCTGAGGCCATCCTCATGCGGATTCTCCGTGTCTGGTTCCCCCCGGCCCCGCCACTCGCGTTGTTGGCGAGATATGGGAAACAGCCACACGGTGAATACTCCCCCTGGTCGGATTCCAGGGAGAGGTGAGGAATACAGGACAGAGAGAATCAGCCCGACCTTTCGGTGCGGGCGACGTCAGACGCGGGCGACGTTCACTCCCGAGTCCACCGCCTGCAGCTCGTCGCCGAAGGACACGTCCACGGCGCCGCCCTGGGGCGGGTCATAGGGCGCGCGGCCGACCTGGGTGGTGCCGAAGCGGGGGAACAGCGGCGCCAGCACGTAGGAGCGGAAGCACCAGCCGAAGAAGCTCACCGGCTTGAGCCGGGGGTCGATGGAGGCGGCAATCTTCGCGTGCGCCTCCGGCAACAGGCTCCAGTGCAGCCCCGGCGTCTCGTGGTGCACCGCGTGCAGCCCGTTGTTGAAGAGGAAGAAGTTGATGAGGCGGCCGGTGAAGCTGCGGCTGTGGTCGTGCTCGCTCCAGGGGTCCGCGTGGACGTGCTGGATGTAGTTGAAGAACATGATGGTCCACAGCGAGAAGAACGCCGGAATCAGGAACGCGAAGGCCCAGACGCGCAGGCCACCACCGATGCCGTGCAGGTAGATGGCGAGCGCGACGAGCGCCGCGTGGGTGCCGCCCCAGACGACGTACTGGAGGACAATCTGGCGGAACAGGGCGGGGTTGCGCGCGCGGGCCTTGTCGATGAAGGCCTTGGTGGGCTCCTGCTGCCAGTAGGTGGAGACGAAGGGGAAGAAGAAGGCGACGAGGAAGTTGTGCTTCTTCGAGTAGCGCCAGGTGATGGTGGCGTCGCCCGCCTTGTTCACGAACTTGTGGTGGTTCAGGTTGTGCGTCGGAATCCACACGAAGGTCGGGTAGCCGTAGAACAGCGACAGCCACATGCCCATCGCCTCGTTCATCTTCCGGTTGCGGAAGGTGGGGCAGTGATTGTGGTTGTGGGCGATGACACCCGCCGACAGCGCCAGGTAGCACGCCAGCGGGCACAGGTAGGGGATGAGCCCGGGGTCCCAGAACATCGTGAGGGCCACCACGGGCATCGCCAGGCACCAGAGGAGGGTGCGGATGTCGGCGCTGTAACGGAGCATGGCGCGCAGTGTGCCTTACGCCACAGTGAAGGCCCAAATCTATCGCTCGCCCTCCAGCGGGGCCTCCCTCTCCCCCTCGCCGTGTAGGAGAGCGGGCGACGCTCTCCCCACCCTCGCTTCCAGGGATTTCAGTGCAGGTGCGAGCGCAGGAGCTCCACCATGCCGCCCAGGGGCGCGCTCGCGGTGGCCAGGCCCGCATCGTCGACGGCGCGGGGCATGCCGTAGACGACGCAGGAGCTCTCCGACTCGGTGAGCACCACGCCGCCCGCCTCGCGGATGGCGCGCGCGCCGTCGCGGCCGTCGTCTCCCATTCCGGTGAGCACCACGCCCACCGTGTCCTTGCCCCAGACGCGGGCGGCGCTCTGGAAGAGCACGTCCACGGAGGGGTGGTGGGGCATGCGCAGGGGGTGACGGTCCAGGCGCACCAGGCTGAGCGCGCCGTGACGCTCCACCTTGAGGTGCTGGCCGGCGCGGGCGAGCACGACGCGCCCGGGGAACAGCTCCATGCCGTCCTCCGCCTCGCGCACCTCCAGCGGACACAGCGCGTCCAGCCGCCGCGCCACCGCCTCCGTGTAGCCGGGGGGGATGTGCAGCGCGAGCGCCATGGGCGCGGGGAAGTCCGCGGGCAGCTCCGACAGCAGCTTCGTCAGGGCCTGCGGGCCGCCCGTGGAGGTCCCCACCACCACCAGCTGCCGGGCGGGCGGGAGCGCGTCCGGGGACGCGAAGGACGAGGGGGCCACGGGCGAGGCCACGGGGCGCCGGGCGGCGCGGGCCGCGATGCGCACCTTCTCCACCAGCTCCGCGCCCAGCTCGTAGAGCCGGTCCGTGGCCAGCGCGGTGGGCTTGTGCACCAGCTCCACCGCGCCGTTCTGGAGGGCCGCCACCGCCAGCTCGCTCTCCTCGCCCGCGCTGCTGACCACGACGACGCGCGGCGCGAGCTCCATGGAGGACAGGGCGCGCAGCACGCCCAGCCCGTCCAGGTTGGGCATCACCAGGTCCAGCGTGAGCACGTCCGGCGACAGCTCCGCCACCTTCTCCAGTGCGTCCAGGCCGTCCCGGGCGGTGTCCACCACCTGGATGTCCGGCGCGTTGGACAGCACCTGCTTGAGCACCTTGCGCGCGAAGGCCGAGTCGTCGACCACCAGCACGCGGATGGGGGCCGGGGTCATCATGTGTCCGCCTTGTTGTAGAAGAAGACGCCCCGGCGCTCCTCGCAGCAGAGCGCGGTGCCGAAGCGCATGAGCGACTCGGAGGTGCCCACCAGCAGCTGGCCGTGGGGCTTGAGCGCGCTCGCCAGCGACTCCACCACCCGGCGCGCCGTGGCGTCCTGGAAGTAGATGAGCACGTTGCGGCAGAGGATGGCGTCGAAGGCGCCCAGCCGCGCCACCGCGGCCTCGTCCACCAGGTTGACGCGCATCCACTGCACCCTGTCCACCAGCTCCGGCTTCACCCGCACGCGCCCCTCCACGCCGCGCTCCAGCCAGCGCCCCTCCACGCCCGGAGGCAGGGCGCGCAGCGAGCGCAGGTTGTGGTCCCCCGCGCGCGCGCGCTCCAGGACCCGGGAGCTCAAGTCGCTGGCGACGATTTCCACGCCGGCCAGCGCGCCGCGGTCCGCCAGCATCATGGCCAGCGTCAGGGGCTCCTCGCCGGTGGAGCACGCCGCGCACCAGACGCGCGGCTTGCGCCCCTGCTTCGCCAGGGGCACCAGCACGTCCTCCACCAGCACCTGCAGGGGCTGGGCCTCGCGGAAGAAGTACGTCTCGTGGACCAGCAGCGAGTCCACCAGCGCGTCCAGCGCCTCGGCGCCCGCCGGGTCGTAGCGAAGGAAGTAGTAGTAGTCGAGCAACGAGTCGAACCCCGCCTCCAGCGCGCGGTCCGACACCTTGTCCGCCATCAACTCCCGGTCCTCGGGCGAGTAGTGCAGCCCGGCGCGCTGCTCGATGAGCGCCGCGAGGATGGCGAACACCTGGGGAGACATCGGCAACGAAGGCATGGCGTCCTTGTCACCGCCCCAGCGCCACGAGACAGGCGCGGCGCACTTCCTCGTCCTCGTCCCGGAGCGAGGCGCGCTCCAGCGCGTCGCGCGCCTCCACCGTGCCCAGCGCCCCCACCGCGGGCACCGCCGCGCGGCGCCCCGAGGGGCTGGCCGTCTCCAGCGCCTGGAGCAGGCCCGCGCGCGCGTCCGCCCGGCGCATGCGCGCCAGCGCCGCCACCAGCAGCGGCGCCGTCACCTCGTCCGCGGCGTCCAGCGCGGCGAGCAGCCCCGGCAGCCGTCCCTCCATGGGCAGGGCCAGCGCGCTCACCACCCGCTCGCGCACCGTCAAATCTCCCAGCAGCGACACCAGCGCCTGGGTGGAGGGGATGCCCGGCCGCGTGGCCAGGAAGCCCACCGCCGCGCTGCGCACGCTGTCGTCCCGGTCGCTGGCGGCGCGCAGGAGCGCGGGCAGGGTCTCCGGGGCCTCGTACTCGGCCACCGCGGACAGGGCGACCAGGCGCGTGGCCGCGTCCTCGGACGAGGCGGCCTCCAGGAGCACCGGCAGCGCGTCCTGCCGGCGCGCCACGCCCAGGCCCAGGAGCGCCGCGCGCCGCACGTCCGCGTCCGCGCTGGCCGCCGCGCGCCGCAGCGCCGTCATGGCGCTCTCCGTGTGCATGTGGGCCAGCGCGTCCACCACGGCCACGCGCACCTGGCCCGCGTCGTCGTCCGCCAGCGCGACGATGGCGTCCGCGGCGGCCTCCTCGTTGAGCTTCCCCAGCGACTGGCACGCGTAGTAGCGCACCCACGGGTCGCGATCATTGAGGCCTCCCAGCAGCATGCTGGTGATGCGGGCCTCCTTCTGCGTCTGTCCCAGGGCGCGCATGGCCGCCGCGCGCGTGCGCTCCGACTCGTGCGTGGCCGCCGTGAGCAGCGCGTCCACCGCGCGCGGGTCCTCGATGAAGGGCAGGCCGTAGATGGCCGCGTCGCGCAGCCGCTCGTCCGAGTCGCGCATGGCCGACAACAGCACCTCCAGCCCGCGCGGATAGCCGAAGTAGGAGATGATGCGCAGCGCCGCCCGGCGCAGCCGCGCGTCCGGAGAGCGCGCCGCCTGGAGCGCCAGCGCCTCCGTGTCGTCGCTGCCCAGCGACTGGATGGCGCCCGTGGCGGCCTGCACCACGCGCGGGTCGTCGTCCACCAGGCGCTCGAAGAGCGCGCCCACCGCGGACGCGTCGCCGATGCGCGACAGCGTGTCCGCCGCCATGGCGCGCACCGACGCGTCCCGGTCCTCCAGGCACACCAGCACCTCCGGCACGGACGCCACGCGGCGCCCCACCAGCGGCAGGAGCACCCGGCGCCGGGCGCTGTCCCCGTCGCGCAGCGCCTGCAGGATCTGCTCGTCCGCGTCCGAGCCCAGCTCCGCCAGGGCCGCCGCCGCCGCGCGCGCCACCGTCGGGTCCGGCGCGTCGAGCAGGCGCAAGAGCCCCGCCGCCGCGTCCTGGCCACCAATCCAGCCGAGCAGCCTGGCCAGCGCGGCGCGCTCCGCGGAGTCCGCGGTGCTGATGGCCTGCGCCAGCTTGCGGCCCAGCACGGACAGGTCCCCGCCGGAGCGCAGCGCCGCCTGCACCGCGCGCGCGCCGCCGAAGCGCTGCACCTGCGCCTCGTGGATGTCCACCAGCGCCACCGCCACCACGCGCACCAGGCTGTCGTTACCCCGGCGCAAGAGCCCCACCAGCGCGGGCACGGCCGCGTCCTGGCCCGTGCGGCCCAGCGCCCTGGCGGCCTCCAGCGAATAGAAGGGGTCCGCGAGCAGGCCCAGCAGCGCGGGCACCACCGTCGGGTCGCCGCAGCGGCCCAGCACGTCGATGGCGGGGAAGATGCGGAAGAAGTTGCCGCTGCCCAGGGCCGCCAGCAGCGCGTCCACCGCCGCCCCGCCGCCGATGCGGCCCAGCGCCTCAATCGCCGCCACCGCGACGTTGTCGTCCGGATGCACCGTGAGCCGGGCGAGCAGCGGCACCGAGCGCCGGCTGCGCCTGCGGCCCAGCACCTGGGCCGCGTCACAGACGATGGCCGCGACGGGGCTGTCCGCCAGCACCTCGAGCGACTCCTCCACCGCGCCCGTGGAGGCCACCAGCGCCTCCACCGCCGCGGCCAGCCGCGCCTCGCTGTCGCGGCGGCTCCTCAACACCTCGCACAGGGGCGGCACCGCCTGGGTGCCCAGCTTCGCCAGGGCCGCGACGACGGCGCGGCGCACCGCCCAGCTCGGCGTGTCCAGCCCGGCCACCAGCCGCGCCAGGTTGTCCGCGCCGCCGCGCGCCAGCTGCTCCACCGCGTCCACCTGCGCCCGGTCCTCCGCGGAGAGGAACAGGGGCGAGGCGCCCACCGCCGAAGACGTCGTCGCCGTCATGCCTGCCGCTCCCTCGTCAACTCGACACCCGCCGACTCGGGGGGCCTCACGCCCCCCATCCGGGACAGGCTCTCCAGCTGCTCCGTCTGAAGCCGCGACAGCTGCCCCAGGCGGTTGGACACCTCGCGCACCTCGGCCGCGTTGCCCGCCGCGGCGCGGACCTGCTGCGCGGTGGTGACGGTGATTTCCCGCGCCCGCGTGCGCATCTCCTCCACGCCCCGGGCCAGCCCCTCCGTCACCTGGGTGGCCTCCGCGCTGGCGCGCGCCACGGAGGCGATGCCGGTGGCCTGCCGCTGCGCGGACACCGCCAGCGAGCCGAGCACCTCCGCCTGCTCGTCCAGCGCGCGCGCCGTGCTCTTGGCCACCCGGCGCACCTCGTCCGCGCCCTTCACCAGCGCGACGAGCGCCTGGGCCTGCTCGTCGGTGGCCCGCGTCACCGAGCCCGCCAGCTGCGCCACCTGACGGCTGGCCGCCTCGCCCTGCTTGAGCGCGCGCGCCTGCTCCGCCATGCCGCGCGCGGACTGGGCCACCTCCTTGCGCGTGGCGTCCATGGCCCGCGTCACCTCCGCCGCCGCCTTGGCCTGCTCGGACAGGCCCGCCAGCGTGCGCTGCGTGGAGCTGGCCATGTCCTGCGCCAGCGCGCTCACGCCCGTCGTCTCCTTGCTCTGCGTCCCCACCACGTTGCTGACGGTCTGCACCAACTGGCGCATCTGCGCCGCGGCCTTGGACAGGTCCGCCGACGCGGCGGCCTGCTCCTGCACCGCGCGCGCGACCTTCTGGGAGACCTCCGCGAGCTGCCCGTTGGCGCGCACCACGTCGCGCAGCGCGCGCGCCTGCTCCCCGGAGGCCTGCATCGTCTGGCGCGCCATGCGCCGCATCTCCGAGCCGCCCTGGGACAGGGACTGCGCGGCCTGGGCCTGCTCCGTCGCGGACGCGGCGATGACGCGGCCCTGCTCGCTCATCCGCACGTTGCCCTGCGCCAGCGCCTGCGCCGCCTGCACCTGCTCGCCCGTGGCGCGGCTCACCTCGCGCACGTTCTGCCCCAGGTCATCCACGCCCTTGAGGATGGTGGTCAGCGCCTTCTCCGCCTCGGAGGCCAGCGCCGAGCCCTCGTCCGCGGCGCGCATGCCCTCGCCCGTGGCGGCCGCCGCCTCGCGCGCCGTCGTCTGGAGCCCGCGCACGATTTTCGCCACGTCCGAGCTGGCCGCCGCCGCCCGGTCCGCCAGCGCGCGAATCTCCTCCGCCACCACCGCGAAGCCCCGGCCGTGCTCCCCGGCGCGCGCCGCCTCGATGCTCGCGTTGAGGGACAAGAGATTCGTGCGGTCGGCGATGAGGTTGATGGTCTGGACGATGTCGCCAATCTCCTCGGCGCGCTTGGCCATCTCCTTCATCACGCCCGACGATTCGACGATGGACTGACGGATGCGGCCGAAGCCCGCCATGGAGCGCCCCACCGTGGCGCCGCCCTCTCGGGCGATGGTGCCCACCCGGTCCGCGGTGGCGCGGGCCTCCTCCATCATCTGCGCCACGCGGCGCGTGGAGGACTCCAGCTGGGTGGAGGCCGTGGCCCCGGAGGCGGCCTGGCCGTTGATGGCCTCGGCGGCCTTGGCCACCGACTGCGCCGAGCGCGCCAGCTCCTCGATGGTGGAGGCGTTGGCGTCCACCACGGCGGCGTTCTTCTCCGCGGTGGCGGCCACCTCCTCCACGCTGGCGGCCACCTCCTCCATGGCGGAGGCGTTGGAGGTCGCGTGCGTCTCCAGCACGCGCGCGCTCTCCGCCACGCCGCGCACGCTGCGCGCCAGCTCCTCCGCGGTGGCGGCCACCTCCTCCACGCTGGAGGCCATGGAGGTGGAGTCGCGCGCCACGTCCCCCAGCGAGCGGCCCAGCAGTCCCACCGCGTGGGCGACCTGCGTGGCGCGCTCGCCCACGCCCTGCGCGTCCGAGGCGAGCCGGGCGATGCCCTTGGCCATCTCCTCGATGGTCGCACCCACCTGCTCGGCGGAGGCGGCGCCGGACTGGTTGCGCGTCACCAGGTCCGCGACGGTGGCGTTCATCTCCGTCATGGACGCGAGCAGCTCCTCGCTGGAGGCGGCCAGGTCCTCGGCGTTGGAGCTGACGCCCTTCACCGAGCGCGACACCTGCTCCAGCGTGGCCGCGGTGGTGTCCGCCTCCGTCGCCAGGTGGGTGGCGTCCTTGCGCACCGACGACACCGACGCGCTCACCTCCTCCACCGAGCCCGCCGTCGCCTCCGACTCCTGCTGCAGCTGGCGCGAGGAGTCGCTCACCGTGCGCTGGGTGCGCACGAGCGACTGCACCGCCAGCCCCGTCTGCTCCACGTGGCTCGCCACCGACTCGATGGCGGCGCGCACCTGCTCGGTGCCGGCGGCCTGCTCGTTGCCGCTGCCCGCCACGCGCGTGGCCATGGCCTCCAATTCCTGGAGGAGCGTGGTGCTCTCGCGAAGGCTCCGGGCCAGGCGCTCGGCCAGGCCCCGCGCGTCGTCCTGCCCCTTGGGGGCGTCAGTGTCCTGCGTCGCCATCCGGCGTCTCCTCCCCGATGACTCGGGGGAAATCGATGAGCATCACCAGCCGCGGACCCACCTGCGCCACGGCCTTCACGAAACCTTGCGCGCCCTCGGTGACCAGCGGCGGCGGCGGCTTGAACTGGCCCGGGTCCACCTTCAGCACCTCGCGCGCGCTGTCGACGAGCAGCCCGACCACACGCGCGCCCAGCTGCCCCACCACCACCCGCGTGTCGAGCGAGCGCTCCGCGGGCGGCAGGCCGAACCTGCGCCGCGCGTCCACCACCGGGATGACCCGGCCGCGCACCTGCACCAGCCCCGCCACGTGCGAGGGCGCGCCCGGCACGGGCGTGGCGCCGTTGAAGGACTCCATCTGGAGGACATTCGACGCCGGCAGCACGTACTCGGCGCCATCCACCTTGAACACCACATGCAGCACGCTCATGTCGCGCGCTCCTCTCGTCCCCCGCCCCCTGCCCGGCGCGACGCGCCCAGCGTGGGCAGGTCCAGCACCAGCGTGGGCTGGCCATCTCCCAGGTCCGTGGCGCCCGACACGCCGGGCACCCTCACCAACGGGTCCTCCAGCGGGCGCAGGACGATTTCCTGCTGCCCGAGCAACCGTCCCACGCCGAACGCCACCAACTCCCCGCGCTGACGCACCAATAGCGCCCGCGCGGGCACCGCGTCCGCCGCGCTGGCCGTCCCCTGCCCCAACAGCCGCTCGAGCCACAGCAGCGGCACCGCCTGTCCGCGCCGCTCCACCAGGGCCACGCCCCGGCCGCCCGGGGGACGCACCACGCGGGAGGCGTCCACCTCGAAGAGCTCCTCCACGCACGACACCGCCACCGCGTAGCGCGCGCCGGCGCACTCGAAGACGATGGCGTCCAGCAGGGTAATCGTCAGCGGCACGCGCAGCCGGAACGTCGTGCCCACGCCGGGCCGCGTCTCCATGCGCAGCTCCCCGCCCAGCTGGTCCACGACGATGCGCCGGACGATGTCCATGCCCATGCCGCGCCCGCTGGTGGCGGTGACCGACTCGCGCGTGGAGAAGCCCGGCCGGCAGAGCAGCTCCAGCACGTCATCGTCCGTGCGCGGGGCCGGCGCGCCCGCGCGCCTGGCCACCGCCGCCCCGTCCACGCCGCGCCCGTCGTCGCGCACGAGCAGCTCCACGAAGCCGTTGGCCTGGGCGTGACACGCCAGGCGCACCAGCCCCTCCGGGGCCTTGCCCAGCACGCGGCGCTCCTCGGGCGACTCCAGGGCGTGGTCCACCGCGTTGCGCACCAGGTGCACCAGCGCGGGCATCAGCCGGTCCGCCACCGCCTTGTCCAGCTCCGCGTCGCCCACGTCCAGCTCCAGCCGCACCGCCTTGCCCGTGGCCCGGCGCAGCCCGCGCACCAGGAGGGGCAGCCGCTCCAGCACGTCCCCCACGCGCACCATGCGCAGCCGGAGGATCGCCGCGCGCATGTCGCGCAGCTGGCGCGAGTTCTCCTGGAGGATGGCGCGCAGCTCCCGCGTGGGCGCGCCCGCCGCCGTCAGGTCCGCCACCGCGCGCTGCAGCCGCGAGCGGTTGACGACGAGCGCCGCCAGCCGCTCCAGCGCCTCGTCCAGCCGGGACACCTCCACCCGCAGGGTGCCGCCCCCGCGCCGCAGCTCCTCCGGCTCCTCGTCCAGTTCCCCGTCCAGCCGCGCGGGCGTGCTCACCACGGGCACGGGCGACAGGGCCTGCTCGACGGCCAGCGGGCGCACCAGGGCGGGCTCGCCCCCGGCGGCGTCCATCAACACGCCGTCCGCGGCCTCGGTGCTGAGCAGCAGCACGAAGGTGAGCGAGCCGCCCCCGGGCACGGGCCCCGACAGCGGGACGACCTTCACCAGCTCGCCCAGCGCCGCCAGCCGCTCGCGCACGCTGTTGATGGTGACGCCCTTGGCGGCGCGCTCGGCGCCGGGGATGAAGTCCACCCGCACGGGGCGGCGGCCGCCCGCGGTGGCGGTGAGCTGCTCGCGCTCGGTGGGCGTCAGCTTGGCGCCGAGCGCCAGCGTCTCGTCGAGCACCACCGCGACGGGCCGCGAGGCCGCCGGCGCCGTCTCGGAGGCCTCCAGCGCCTCCAGCCGCTCCAGGAGCCCCGAGGGCACCGGGGCCGCGGGCTTGCCGGAGGCGAGCTGGCGCATGCGCTGCTCCACCGCGCGCAGGCCCTCCATCAGCGGCTCCACGCTGGACTCCGGGAGCCGGCCGCCGGCCTGGTCCGCCTGACGCAGGGACGTCTCCATCCAGTGAGAGATGGAGACGATGGGCTCCACGTCCACCATGGCGGACAGGCCCTTGATGGTGTGCAGCGCCCGGAACAGCTCCCGCACGGCCTTGGGGTGGGCCGCGCCCCGACGCGCGCTGGCCTCCACCGCGAGCAGGTGGCGGTGCGCCGAGTCGAGCAGCTCCTCCACCTCCGCCAGATAGGCGGGGAGGAAGTCCGCGAGGTCCACGGAAGCGGTCAAGCCCGCGTCTCTTCCAGCAGCCCCCGCGCCTCCGCGAGGATGGCGTCGGGGGTGAAGGGCTTGGTCATGAAGCGGTTGGCGCCCGCCTCCAGCGCCCGCGCGCGCGACGCCTCGTCCCCCCGCGTGGTCACGATGATGATGGGCAGCGTGCGCAGCTTGTCCTGCCCCCGCACGAACTCCACCACCTCGATGCCTCCGATGTCCGGCATGTTCAGGTCCAGCACCAGCAAATCGTACGGGCTCAGCGACAACCGCTCGATGGCCTCCAGCCCGCTCGAGGCATGGGTGAAGTTCAGCCCCGGGTAGGGCCTGAGGCAGGCCACCACCATGTCCCGCATCACCTTGCTGTCATCGACGACGAGCACCTCTGCCATGGATTCCCCTGAAGACGAGCCGCGACCCTAGAGCGATTTCCCGGGCGGGAAAGAGAACGGCGAGGCCCCCCGTCCGCCACCTTCCAGTGGTCGACAATCGTACGTTGGGACAGGCACCCGCAGTGCGAGCCCTCGGACGCCCCCACGCTTCCCGAGTGGATGGGCACCCTGCCCCCAAAGCTCCGCGTACCCCGACTTCAGCCCCACTCCGCGGAAGCTGAAGCACTTCACCGGCTTTCCGGCAGGTGCTTCTCCCTCGGGAAATCCCCGGGAGCAAACGCCAAATTGAGCCGCCGGCCGCTTGCGTGCCCCGAGGTGCGAGGGGTATGAGCTCGGGCACTTTCTGACTCTGCAAATCAATCTCAATAAAACTCAACAAACCAGGAGTCCTGATGAAGTCCCGAGCCTGTGTCCTCGCGCTGGCGGCCGTGTGGCTGGCGGCGTGTGGGTCGGATGTGGAGACCACGCCCGGCGTGCCCGTGGCGCCGTACGTCCAGCTGCACTCGCACGTCTCCGGCGCCAGCGCCGAGAGCGCGCAGGTGAAGCTGCAAGGCTCGGTGAGCGCGCCGGGAAGGCTCGCGGAGCTCACGGCGCGGCTCAACGGCGGCGAGCCGCGCGCGGTGGAGTTCCAGACGAGCACGCCCACGAGCGCGAGCTTCACGCTGGAGCTGACCCTGGGGGAGGGCGACAACGACATCACCCTGGCGGCGGTGGACCAGACGGGCGCGCGCACGGAGCGCACGCTGGCGCTGCGCTTCGACGAGGCGCCGGTGGTCCAGGTCCGCTCGCCCCGCGAGGGCGTGGCCACCACGGTGCGGCGGATGCACGTGGAGTTCACGGCCACGGACAACGTGGCGGTGACCCAGCTTGCGTACACGCTCAACGACGGCACCGAGCAGGCGCTCACGCTGCCGGCCACCGCGGGCGAGCCGGTGTCCTTCGAGGTGACGCCGCGCGCCGGCCGCAACACCGTGGTGCTGCACGCCCGGGACGCGGCGGGCAATGAGGCCGAGCAGGCGGTGTCGTTCCACTTCGGCCAGCTTGCCTCGGCCGGTGGCCTGCACAGCGGCACGCTCAAGAACGGCCGCGTGTACACGTGGGGCCGCAACAACCGGGGCCAGCTGGGCCTGGGGGACGACGTGCGCACGGACCAGACCCAACCCCAGCCGGTGCCGGGCCTGGAGAACGCGACGGCCATCGCCTTCAACCAGAACTTCGCCATGGCGCTGACGGCCGACGGCAGCGTGTGGTCCTGGGGCGAGAACAACGACAGCCAGCTGGGCCTGTCCACCCCGCCCTCGGGCGAGACGCCGGGCACCCCCGACGTCACCCCGCGCTACGTGGCGACGAGGATTCCCAACCTGACGGGCGCGGTGTCGGTGGCGAACGGCTTCCGCCACGCGCTCATCCTGATGGAGGACGGCACGGTGCAGAGCTTCGGCAACAACGCCAACGGCCAGCTGGGCGACGGCACCACCGTGGCGCGCGGCTACCCGATGCCGGTGCAGGGCCTGACGAACGTGGTGAAGGTGCTGGGCGGCTCCATGCACTCGGTGGCGCTCAAGGCCGACGGCACCGTCTGGGTGTGGGGCCGCAACGACTACGGCAACCTGGGCACGGGCGTGGTGGACAGCGACAGCCACCCGCTGCCTGGCCAGGTCCCGGGAATCACCGACGTGGTGGACATCGCCAACGGCCGCGACCACATCCTCGCGGTGCACAAGGACGGCACCGTGTCCGCGTGGGGCCTGGACGCCACCGGCCAGCTGGGCACGGGCGCGCTCAGCGCGGGCGGCGAGAGCGCCACCCCGGTGAAGGTGAAGGGCGTCACCGACGCGACGGCCGTGTTCGCCAACGGCAACTACAGCTTCGCGCGCCGCGAGGACGGCTCGCTGTTGGGCTGGGGCTCGAACTTCAACGGCCAGCTGGGCATCGGCATCAAGGAGACGAACGAGCTGGAGGCGCGCGCCTCCTCCGGGACGCTGACGCCGCTGACGGCCATGGGCATGGGCGCCACCCACGTCATCGCCGTGCGCGAGGACGGCTCGGTGTTCGCCTGGGGCTGGAACCTCAACGGCTCGCTCGGCCCGGACGGCGTCATCGACCGCTGGTCCTACACCGACCCCATCCCGGTCCCCCTGCCGTGAAGCACGCCGTCGGTCTGGGTCTGTTGTTGGCGCTCCTCGGGGCCGCCGCCGCGTGCGGTGACTCCGGGGCCCCGCCCTCCATCACGCCTCCGGGTGAGCCGCCCCCGGAGCCGCCTCCTCCCGAGCCGCCCCCTCCGCCCCGCTTCGACGTGGTGGAAGCGGGCGAGGACCACCCCGGCGGAGCCACCAGCGTGACGGTGACGGGCGCGGGCGCCTTCACCCAGCCGGCGGCCAACCTCGGCCTGGCCCGGCGCGCCGAGTTCTTCGTGGGCGAGTCCGTCTTCGAGGCGGACTGGGTGCGCGCGCCCAGCACCTCGCAGCAGGACCGGGACGGCCTGGGCCCGCTGTTCCACTCCGTCTCGTGTCTCGCCTGCCACCTGGGCAACGGCCGCGGCCGTCCGCCCGAGGGCGACGAGGTGGCGGACACGCTGCTCGTGCGCCTGTCCATCCCGGGCACCGGCCCCCACGGCGAGCCCGTGCCCGAGCCCACCTATGGAGACCAGCTCCAGCCCCGGGGCATCCCCGGCGTGCCCGCGGAGGGACAGGCGCGGGTGGAGTGGACCGAAGTCTCCGGCACCTTCGCGGACGGGGAGCCCTACACGCTCCAGTCCCCCACGCTGGTGCTGACGGACCTGGCCTACGGGCCCCTGTCGGCGGACACGATGATGTCCGCGCGCGTGGCCCAGAACATGGTGGGCCTGGGCCTGCTGGCGGCCATCCCCAACGAGACGCTGCTGGCGTGGGCGGACCCGGACGACGCGGACGGCGACGGCGTGTCCGGCCGGGTCAACCGCGTGTGGAACGGGCGCACGAACCGCGTGGCGCTGGGCCGCTTCGGGTGGAAGGCCAACCAGCCGGACATCGAGCACCAGAACGCGTCCGCGCTGCTGGGCGACCTGGGCCTCACCACCACGCTGTTTCCAAAGGACACGTGCACCGAGGCGCAGGCCGTGTGCCTCGCGGCGCCCCACGGCGGTGAACCCGAGGTGACGGACCGGCAGCTGACGGCGCTCGACTTCTACTCGCACACGGTGGCGCTCCCCACGCGCGCGGGCGTCGACGACGCCCGGGTGCTCCAGGGCAAGGCCGTGTTCCACCGCGTGGGCTGCGCCAGGTGCCACAAGCCGTCGGTCACCACCGGCACGCTGGAGGGCTACCCGGAGCTGTCCGGGCAGCTCATCTGGCCGTACTCGGACCTGCTGCTGCATGACCTGGGAGAGGGGCTCGCGGACGGACGTCCGGACTTCCTCGCCAGCGGCCGCGAGTGGCGCACTCCGCCCTTGTGGGGCCTGGGCCTGACGCGGACGGTGAGCGGACACTCGCGCCTCCTGCATGACGGACGGGCGCGCACGCCGCTGGAGGCCGTGCTGTGGCACGGGGGCGAGGCCGAGTCCTCGCGCGAGCAGGTGAAGGCGCTGTCGCGCCAGGAGCGCGAGGCGCTGGTGGCCTTCCTCGACTCGCTCTGAGTCAGGCGCGGGCGACGGGGGGGCCGCCCAGGGGCAGGCGCACGCGGAACGTGGAGCCCTCGCCGGGCGTGCTGTCCACGGACACCTGACCGCCGTGCGCCTCGACGATGCGGCGCAGGCGGTACAGGCCCAGCCCCAGGCCGCCGTAGTGCCGCACCGGCACCGCGCGCTCGAAGCGGCGGAACAGCCCGTCCACCCGCTCCGGGGAGATGCCGATGCCGTGGTCCTTCACCACCAACGTGGCCGTGGCGTCCTGCTGCTCCAGCGCCACCTCCACGGGGCGGCCCGGGCCGAACTTCATCGCGTTGGACAACAGGTGGCGCACCACCTGCCCCAGCCGGGCGCCGTCCCACCGGCCCGGCGTGGGCGGCATGGGCCCGAGCACCAGCTCACACCCCGCTCTCGCCGCGGCCGGCTCCGAGCGCGTCACCGCGTCGCGCACGACGTTGGACAGGTCCACCACCTCCAGCTGCAGCCTGGGCGGTCCGCCCTGCGCCTGGGACACGTCCAGGAGCGACTCCACCAGGTCCGACATCCGCTGCACCTGACGGTCCGCGGCCTCCAGCGCGCGCTCCAGCCGCGGCGCCGCCTGGGCCGCGCCCAGCATGCGCAGCGCCCCTTGCGCGCCCTGCACCCGCAAGCGCAGCGCGGCCAGGGGCGTTCTCAGCTCGTGCGCCGCCACGCTGAGGAAGTCGTCGCGCACGCGCACCGCCTCGTTCGCCTCGCGGTAGAGCCGCAGCTGCTCCGTCACGTCGCCGATGATGCCCGCCATGCGCACCGGCCGGCCCTGCTCGTCGCGCAGCGCGCGCCCCCGTCCCACGCACGAGCGATAGCCGCCCGTGGCGTGCCGGAGCCGGAAGGCCACGTCGTACGGCGCCCCGCGCTCCAGGTGCTCCGTCATGGCCGCGAGCACGCCGGCGCGGTCCTCCGGGTGGAGCAGCTCCACGAAGGCCTCGTGCGTGCCGGCGAACGTCCCGGGCGTCAGCCCCAGCATCTCCAGGAGGCGCGGGCTCCAGTACAGCGTGCCCCGCCGCAAGTCCCAGTCCCAGATGCCGTCGTAGGAGCCCTCCACCACCAGGCGGAAGCGCTCCTCGCTCTCGCGCGTGCCGCGCTCCGCCTGCTCGAGCAGCCCCACGCGCCGCTCCAGCTGGCGCACCATCCGGTACAGGTGGTCCTCGGTGTTCAGCTCCAGCGCGGGCCCCACCGGCGGCGCGGGCCCCAGCGGCGTGGGCGGCCCGGCCTTCAGCGCGCGCAGCAGCACGCCCACCAGCTCGTCCCCGTCCTGCGCGCGGCGCACGAAGCCGTTGGCGCCCACGTTGTGGGCCATGCGCAAATCCAGCTCGTCCGGCGTCAGCGCGTGCGTGAGGATGAGCGGCACGCGCGCGAAGCGCGACTCCTGCCTGAGCGCCATGCACAGCCTGTAGCCGTCCATGCGCGGCATCAGCGCGTCCGCCAGCACCACGTCGGGCCGCCGCCTCCTCGCGACCTCCAGCGCCTGCATCCCGTCGTCCGCGGACACCACCCGGAAGCGGAAGGGCACCATCATCAACTGCAACAGCTTGCGCGACACCGGGTCGTCGTCCGCCACCAGCACCAGCGGCCGCGCCTCCGGGGGGCCCTCCTCCGGCACCACGCGTCGGACCTTCTCCACCAGCCCGCCCAGGGACAGGGGCCGCCAGAAGAAGCCGGTGAGCGGCAGCGCCAGCCTGCGCACCACCTCCTCCTCGGCGGGGAAGGCGCGCACGTACAGCCCCACCGACGCCGCCTCCAGCGCGCCGCGGAACGCCTCCAGCGCCTCCCTGCCCGCCGCCAGCACGCCCGCCGCCGCCACCACGAGCAACACCGGCTGCGTCTGCATCAGCGAGGCGGCCGCCGCCACGTCCGCCAGGGCCACGACCTGCCATCCCTGGCTCTCCAGCGCGAGCACCTGGAGCTCCCGGGCCACACTGGCTTCTTCGATGAGCAGGAGACTGGGCTTCGTCACGGCGAGGGGGACCCGGAGACACGAGCAACAGGGCCTGTCGAGGCCCCGACGGAACGACAAAGGCGCAAGTGTGGGCACTCATCGCTCCCAGTCAAGGAGCGCGGGAGGGACTGTTCGCCGGTCCAACACCCGCCGTCGCCCTCCAGGCGACCCCAGGGGGCCCTCCCCTCCTCTTCCCAGCGGATGCCTGCGACAAGAACACCTAATATGCTTTTACAACTCAGATACGAAATGAAGCCCCGCCCGCCACCCCGCCCCCGCGCCACCGCCCGCCCCCCGGCCCCCCGCTCCGCTCGGCCGGGGCCATCGCGACGCGCCCGGGCCCGGCCGCACCCACCCGGTCGCCGCCGTGCTCGGGGCACCGCGTCACCGGTGACTCATGAGTTGCAACTGCACCCTGGATTCACTCGACTCCCGGACACCTCGCCGCGCGCGGGGAGGCCCTGGGACACCTGGCGGAAACTGTCGTGCGCCGGACACCCCCGCGCCGGTTCGCGACGCTGGCGTGGCCACTCCAAGGCATCCGGGGTCCACCGACGTCCAGGCGTGACTGACCGGAAGTCGGGAAGCGCGGTGAATCATTACGCACAAGGATTGCACCAGTATCCTGGACTCCTGGTGCTCACTCTCGTATCCAGGAGTCTGGGGGGACCCGGCGGGCAAGCCACTCCAGTCCTCGAGGCCGGACGTCGTACTCCGGGCGAGGTGAAAGTGTCCCGCAGATGGGTTATGCGAAAAGACATCATGGGAGCAAAACGAATCGCCGTGCAGCCGAAGCTCGCTGATTTCCAGGAGAGGATCCGCGCGTCGGGTCTGCGCAGCACCGCGCCCCGCGTGGCGGTGCTCCGGGAGCTGGAGTCGGCCACCGCGCCAATGAGCCACGCCGACCTGGTGGATGCACTGGGTGACGAGGGCTATGACCGGGTGACCATCTACCGCAACCTCACGGACCTCACGGAGGCCGGGCTGGTGGTGCGCGCGGACCTGGGAGACCACGTGTGGCGCTTCGAGCTGCGACGCTCGGGCGACGAGCACAGCGGCAACCACCCGCACTTCACCTGCACCGACTGCGGCACCGTCGCGTGTCTGCCGGAGGAGTCCATCCGCATCGCGTCCTCCAAGGGCGTGCCGCGCGCGGTGGCCCAGAAGAGCGTGGACGTGCAGCTGCGCGGCCTCTGCGACCGCTGCGCCTGAAGGACCTCCCCCCGCGCCGCCACGCGCGCTGGCCGGGATGAAACACGAACGCCCGGGCCCTCCCGACTCCTGCAAGAGGGACGGCCCGAGCGTGTGACACGCGGCACGGGCGCTTGCTGGCCCCGTGCCCATGAGACGGCGGACTACTGGATGGTGTACGCCACCGTGCCGCTGCAGCTGTTGCTGGAGTAGCAGCCCGCGCGGATGGTGTACGTGCCCGCCGTGGTGGCAGTGTACGAGAAGAACGACAGCGTGCCGCAGGAGTCGTCGTTGCTCGCCACCGACGTGCCCGCCGCGTTGCTCAGCCGCAGGTAGGTGTCACCCGTGCCGGAGGCGCCGCTCACCGAGCAGGTGCCCACGCGAATCGTCTGGCCCGCCGCCAGCGTCACCGCGCGGTTGGTGGTGTTCTGCTGCGCGTTGTTGGTGTTGGACGCGGTGAAGGTGAAGGTGGTGGACGGCGGGGGCTGGGTGGTGCCGCACAGCCGCAGGCTGCCGGCCACCGCGCAGTACGCGTTCACCGCGGGACGCACGTAGGTGATGTCCTCGCCGCTGCAGCCCGTCTCCGTGCACGTGTTGACGATGCGGCAGCTGCCGCTCGACACGTAGTCCGTCTCGCCGCGCACCAGGATGCCCGCCACCGTGTAGCCGGTGTTCTCGTACACGCCCGAGCCGGAGTTGCCACCGAAGGTGTCCGTGGTCGCGATGAAGTAGTCCAGCGAGCCCGCGCGCGCGTCGCGCACCTTGCCGCCCGAATCAATCTTGAACGGGATGCCGCTGCCCGAGCCGATGACCGTCACGCCCGTGCCCACCGGCAGCGCGGCGTTGCCGGCGCGGATGGGCGCGGGCACGAAGCGCGGCGTGGCGGCGCGGTCCAGCTTGATGATGGCGTAGTCCAGGTTGGGCGTGCCGCTGGTCTGCTGGCGCACCACGATGGACTGGCAGGAGAAGATGTCCGCGCTCGTCACCTGCTTGAGCGTGTTGGCCGCCGTCTTGTAGAAGTTGAACACCACGCGCGTGCTGGTGCAGGCCGAGGCGCTGGTGATGCAGTGGCCGGCCGTCAGCACCAGGTCGTCATCGATGAGCGTGCCGGAGCAGAACGCCGGCGTCAGGTCGGTGAGGAAGCGCTGGTTGGAGCACAGGTTGTACGCCGACTGCAGCGTGGACGCATTGAACGTCACGTTGCCGTTGCTCCCCACCGTGTAGTCGGACGTCGTCATCAGCGCCACGGTGGACTGCTCGGCGCGCTGGCGCAGCGTCGCGTCCGGGTGCGCGTACACGTCCTGGCGGTCGTCGGTGCCGTACACCACCGGCTGCTGCGTGGTGTCCGTCTGCGGCTGCTCCGGCTGCGGCTCGCCCTGCTGCTCCGGCGCCGGACCGCAGGCCGAAATCGTCAACGCGCACAGCATCGTTCCCAACAGCTTCCTGCCCGCAACTCGAGACATGGTTCGCATGAGGACTGCTCCCTGGAAATGAGCGCCCGCCTGGGAGACGGGTCGCCGCCGCCATCTTCACGGCATCCAGGAATACGAGCAAACCGATATAAAAACTGCTTCCGTGTATCTCGATTAAAGCAACTCCATTGCAAATCCCGCACTCCGGGCGGGCGGTGGGGGGGGCAGGCGTCGGCTGGTGAACCGTGATTCACCCCGCCCGGCCGCCGGAAGCTTCCGTCCTGACACCCGCGGCCCCATGGTTGAGGAGGTGTGGGAGCGAGTCGGCCCCGACCAGGGTGGGGAGACCGGTGCAAGCGCTTCAGACACTGCTCGTCGTGGACGACGACCTGGACATCCGGGACGCGCTGCAGGACGCCTTCGAGCTGGAGGGCTACGCGGTGCTGCTGGCCGCGGACGGGCTGGAGGCGCTCGCGCAGCTGCGCCAGCAGGACACGCCGCCGCACCTCATCCTGCTGGACCTGATGATGCCGCGCATGGACGGCTTCGCCTTCCGCGAGGCCTTGCGCCATGACACGGCGCTGGCGGACATCCCCGTCGTCGTGGCCAGCGCGGACCTGCACCTGGAGTCCGCCGCCCGCGAGCTGGACGTGGCCGGATGCCTGCGCAAGCCCCTGGACCTGCACGAGCTGTTGTCCACGGTGAAGCGGCTGAGCCAGGGCGACTGAAGTCGTCCCTGCTTCGCCCGGCTGCCCTGCGGACGGGCCGCCCCTGGGGCCATGCAGGGCGGGTTGGCGGAGGGAGGCAGGCTCCCCACCCTTGCTCCCAGAAGTCATCCAACGGACCCAAGGGAGAGGGACGCTCATATGAAGAAGCTCATCGCCACGTTCGCCATGTGTCTGGGAACCGCCGCCTTCGCGCAGAGCGCACCGGCGCCGTCGCAGACGCAGATTCCCAGCCCGAGCACGCGCGTGGACACGGGCGTGAACGCCACCGACGTGGGCCGCGGCATCAGCGGCGCCACCCGCGAGGCCTCCAACGCGCAAGCGCAGGACAACCTCTTCAAGAAGGAGCACTCGCTGAGCCTCAAGGGCACCTTGAAGAAGGCCGACGACGACAGCGTGAACCTGACGCGCAAGGATTTGCCCGACGCCGAGCTGGACGTGAAGGCCCAGACGGTGGTGATGCTGGACGGCAAGAAGGTGCGGGCCGACCAGATTCCGGAGGGCTCCGAGGTGCGCGCGCGCTTCCAGCTGGACGGTGACAACGCCGTCGCCGTGGAGCTGCGCGCCACCAGCCCCAAGGGCACGGGCGGCTCCGGCGCCGTGGACACCATGAAGAAGGACGCCAAGAAGGCCGGCGACAAGGTGGAGGAGGCCGGCGAGGACGTGAAGCAGGACGTCGACGACGCCGTGCACTGAGTCCGGGCGCCGTCGCCCGAATGACAGTCTCACGGGCCCGCTCCCTTCCGGGGGCGGGCCTGGTCATTTCCAGTGCCACGTCACGCCGCCCGGGTGCCCACGGTGGGAAGCCCGCTTCCCTCTTTCCATGACGGTGCATGTGCGCAAGGGCCGGTACGCCGCTTGCTCCACACCGGGGACGGGAGGAAGCGGTGATTCGACGACTGTTGGGCGCGTGTGTCGGTGTGGCGGTGATGATGACGGCGGTGGCCTGCGACAGCTCGGACGGCACCGGCAAGGGGCCGACGGATGGCGACGTCCAGGCTCCTCCGGATGACGCGGGCACTCCGGACGCGGGGGATGGAGGCACGGACCCGGTGCCCGACGCGGGCAGCGGCGATGGCGGCACGGACCCGGTGCCCGACGCGGGCAGCGGCGATGGCGGCACGGACCCCGTGCCGGACGGCGGCGTGCCCACCACGCCCGAGGGCCCGTGGCCCACGGACGCGCTGACGGACTACTCGTCGAAGTACGGCATCCCCAAGGTCGCCTCGGTGGGCGTGGACGGCGCGCACAACATCTGGGTGCTGGATGGGGACCGCATCGGCGTGCTGCGCGCGGACACGCAGAAGCTCGTGTGGACGAGCCAGCCCGTCGGCCAGGCCAGCCTGGGCTTCGGCTCGGAGCCGCACCAGCTGGCCACCGGCTCCACCGTCATCTGCGGCGGCAAGGCGGGCGAGGCGTACGTGGGCTACCTCACGTACGACAACGTGCCGGGAGGCCAGCGCATCGCCGGCCGGGGCGAGGCCGACTTCGACGAGGCGCGCTACTTCGAGTTCCAGAAGGGCGACATGGACCTGGTGCAGCTCAACGGCGACGGCACGGACATCGTGCTGCGCGAGCACCTGTACCGCTCGGTGGGCACCAGCCGTCCCAGCCGCAACGAGGCCATCGGCATCCGCAACAGCAACGACTTCCACTACGACGAGGACCGCTCCGTCCTGTCCTGCATGCGGGTCATGAAGGGCCCGTACGAGGGTGAGGTCTATATCGGCACCAACCACGGCGTGACGCGCATCCGCGACCTCGAGTACAGCAGCCACCGCCACCCGGCCTGGTGGCTGCTCACCCGGACGCCGCACCCGACGGACCCGAACCAGGAGGTCGTCAAGGAGTCGCAGCGCGCGGGCTTCACCTACGGCCTGGGCTACTCGCAGGCCGGCGAGCTGCTCATCGCCAACGACTGGAAGATTGGAATCCTCCCGCCCAACAAGGAGCTCAAGTGGTGGGACCGGGAGAAGCCCGAGGCGGGCATCCCCGAGGGCACGGAGCTGTCCATCTACCGGCTCAACACCTTCGTGGACCCCGTCAACCCGGGGCCCGAGGACAGGCGCTGGGAGGTCGCCCCGCAGAACCGCTGGCGCGGCTTCCAGCAGACGAAGGACGGCCTGTACTACGTGGCCGGGCTCGGCAGCGGCCTGTGGCAGTTCAAGGCCGAGCCCACGCGGCACGACCCGACCAAGAGCGCGGACACCGACTACGTCCGCATCGACGGCGCGGGCACGGACCGCTACACCGCGCTGGCGGCCACCGACGACGGCTCGCTCTTCGTGGGCACCGAGGGACGCGGCCTGTGGCGCCTGACGCCGCAGAAGCAGCTGGAGAAGGTCCCGGGCGTGGGCGGCTCCAAGGTGCAGCAGCTGGTCTACGACCCGCGCGTGACGCCCAGCGCGCTGTACGTCCTGGTCGACGGCAAGGTGTACGTGCTGCGCGGGCACTGAAGACGCGCTGGAGCGTGACGCGGTGACGGCGGGCGCCTTCCGGACACTCCGGGGGCGCCCGCTGGCGCTTTCGCGCAAGTCAGCGGGCCCGGCTCGCCGAGGCGCCCTGCGCGGTGGCCGCGCGGGGCTGGGTGGGCAGCCGCAGGATGAAGGTGGAGCCCTGGCCCTGCGCGGAGCGCACGGTGATGCTGCCGCCCATGGCCTCCACGATTTGACGGGTGATGTAGAGCCCCAGGCCCAGGCCGCCGTAGTGGCGCTCGGAGACGGCGCGCTCGAACTTGCCGAACAGCCGCGCCATGCCGTCCTCGGAGATGCCGATGCCGTGGTCCTTCACGGCCAGCACCGCCATCGTGCCCTCGCCCACCAGCGACACCTCCACCGGGCGGCCCGCGCCGTACTTGGCCGCGTTGGAGAGCAGGTTCACCAGCACCTGCTCCACGCGCAGCGGATCCCACTGCCCGGGCAGCGTGCCGGAGACGTGCACGGACAATTCGCAGCCGGCGCGGGCGAACTCCTCCGAGAAGGCGTCCACCATCTGCCGCACCACCTGCACCAGGTCCAGCTCGCGCGGCTCCAGGCTCAGCTTGCCCGCCGCCACGCGCGACACGTCCAGCAGCGTGTTCACCAGGCTGCCCAGCCGCGACAGCTGCCGCTCCAGCACCTGGCCCCGGGGCGCCAGCTCCTGGCCCAGCGCGGGCTGCGCGCCCGCCACCTGACGCAGCAGGAGCTGCAGATGCAACCGCATGCTGGTCAGGGGCGTCCTGAGCTCGTGGGCGGCCACGCTGAGGAACTCGTCGCGGGCGCGCACCGCCTCCTGCGTCTCGCGCAGGGCCTGCTCGCGCACGGCGCGCTCCCGGGCCGCGCCCGCGTCACGCTGGGCCTCCACGCGGCGGCGCTCGGTGAGGTCCTCCACGTAGAGGCACGCGGCGATGACCACGCCGTCGCGGCGCACCGGGTGGTAGCTGGCGCGGAAGACGCGCGTGCGCTCCACGCCGCCGCCCGGCTCGCGGTGGATGATTTCGACGCCGTCCAGCGGCTCGCCCGTCTCCAGCACGCGGCGCACGCGGCGCGAGGTGTCGCCGAGCGAGGAGTGGGGGTTCATCACCTCGTCCATGTGGCGCCCGAGGTGGGCCTCGCGCGGCCGGCCGTTGAGGGCCGCGAGCGTCTCGCTGACCTCCACGAAGCGCAGCTCCCGGTCCACCACCGCCATGCCCACGGGCATGGTGGACATCAGGTCCGCGAGGCAGACGGCGCCCGGACCGAGCGATGCATTCCGCGGTCTCTCACCGGCTGGCATCGTCACATCCGGGCCGAGATCAGGGGCCACTCCAAGCCGGGGGCTCATCGTCCTCGGCTGTGTACCAACGTCGCTGGACGCCGTCACCGCTCGCCCCCTGGCCGTGTGTCCAATGGTGGAAGAAAGCTCCCACGCTCGTCCGGAATCTTCCTCGAATCCTTGGGGTTTTTCCCTCACCCCGTGAGCCGGTCGACAGGAGGGCAGGCGTGCGCGGGACACCTGCTTCAACCCACCTCCCCTGGCTTCGTAGAATCGCCGTCCCTCCCCGGCCCGGAAAGGAACCGCACCGCATGCGCTTGAGACGTCTGGCCCGCCGTCGCCCCGCCTCCCCGTCCCGTGAGTCCCCCCTGGAGCCCGTCGCCGGAGGACGCAACGAGGTGGTGGCCTGGAGCGGCGCGGACCCACTGCGTCCCGAGCGACGCCTGCGCTGGAGGGACCACTTCTCCCTCACGGAGAACCTGCTCCACCTGCCGCACCTGACGGGCCACCATGACGGCCTGCGCGTGGCGCAGCTGTCCGACGTGCACGTGGGTCAGGCCACCAGCGACGTGCGCATCCGCCGCGCGGTGGAGGCCGTCAACGCGGAGGCCCCGGACCTGGTCTTCCTCACCGGCGACTACGTCACCCACAGCCCCAAGCCCCTGCCCCGCGTGCGCGACGTGCTCAGCGGCCTCAAGGGCCAGGTCTTCGTGGTGCTGGGCAACCATGACCACCAGGTGAACGCGCCCTACCTGCGCGAGAGCTTCGAGCGGCTGGGCTACACCGTCCTGCAGAACGAGCACCGCGTGGTGCACGTGAAGGGCGCGCCGGTGACGGTGCTGGGCGTGGATGACGGGCGCACGGGCCGCGACGACGTGGAGGCCACGTTCCGGGGCGCGCCGGAGTCCGGCACGCGGCTGGTGCTGGCCCACACGCCGCCCACGGTGGACAAGCTGCCGGCGCACGCGGGGCTGGTGCAGTTCTCCGGGCACACGCACGGCGGCCAGTTCATCGTGCAGGGGCTGACGGAGGCCATCTTCCGCCGCGCGGGGCAGCCCTACATCCGCGGCCACTACCACGTGAATGGCAACCAGCTGTACGTGAACCGGGGCCTGGGCTTCGGCTTCGGCGGGCCGTACCTGCGCCGGGGCAGCGAGCCGGAGGTCGCGTTCTTCACCCTGCGGGCCCAGGCGCACGTGGCCGTGGCCAGCTGAGCGGGGCTCTTGAGCGCGCGCGGGCCCGAGAGCCTTCGCGCGCTCAGTGCCTCAAGGGCGAGCCCAGCCGTCCACCGCCCAGGCCGCTCTCCTGCCGTCCTCCGCGCCGGAGGCTGAAGGGGCCCGAGCCGAAGTAGACGATGAAGAGCGCGCCTCCCGCCATGGAGAGGTTCTTCATGAAGTGGATGAGCTGATCCTGCGCCTGCACCGGGTCCGCGACGAGCCAGAAGCGGTGGACCATGAAGGCGGCCGTCACCAGGAAGATGGCGATGGCCGCGGCCCCCAGGCGCGCGAGCACACCGAGCAGCACCGACAGCCCCCCGAGCACCAGCGCCGCGCCGGACACCAGCACCGCCCAGCGGGGCTCGGGCACGCCCGCGTTCTGGGCCACGGTCGTCAGCGCGTCGAGCTGGATGAAGTGGTTCAAGCCGCTGGTGATGAAGATGGCTGAGAACAGCAATCGAGCAAGCGGCACGAGCACTCCCATTGGATGGCCTCCTGTGTCCCACCAACGCCGGGGCGTGGAAGTCATTCTCAACCTGCCCATGACTTCCCGCGGGGCAGCCGGCGCCCGGCCTCCTGCCTGCCCTCCTTCGTGCCCTGGGGGCCGCCGCCTTGTGTCCCGGACAGCTGCGACAACACGCCACACGCGGGGGGCGGGCCGGGGGCGTAGGGTGCTCCTCGTCGTGAAAGCCCCACTCTCCCTCCTGTCCTCCCTGCTGGGCGCGGTGCTGGCCCTCGCGCCCGTGTCGTCCGCCTGGGCGTGTGCCACCTGTGCGTGTGGCGACCCCACGCTCATGTCCATGGGCACCGAGCAGCCGTTCTCGGGCCGGCTGCGCTTCTCCTCCACCCTGCGGGGCTGGGGGCACACGGTGGGACAGGACCACGTGGACGCGCTGCGGCTGCGCGAGGCGCGCATGGACGTGGCGGTGGCGTACGCCCCCCTGCCGTGGCTGTTCCTGTCGGCGACGCTGCCCCTGCAGGCGCGCGAGGTGCGCTCGGTGAGCCTGGCGCGCGAGCGGGGCTGGGGCGTGGGCGACGTGGAGCTGACGGCGAAGGCGTTCCTGTACCAGGACCGCGCGTTCTCGGCGGACCACCTCTTCAGTGTGCTCGTCGGCGTGAAGCTGCCCACCGCGCCGAAGCTGCGGCTGGAGGACGGGACGCTGATGGACCTGGACACGCAGCTGGGCAGCGGCTCGGTGGACCCGCTGGCGGGGCTCGCGTACCAGCACTTCCGGGGGAGCTGGTCGTTCCTGGTGAGCGCCACGGGCTTCCTCCCGACGCGCGGCATCCTGGGCTACCGGGCGGGCGCGTCGGTGCGCACGACGATGGCCGCGCAGTACCAGCCGGCGGAGCGGTGGGCCCTGCGGCTGGGGCTCGACGGGCGCATCGAGGCGGCGGCGGACATCGACGGCGAGAAGGAGGAGAACGGCGGGGGCGTCATCGGATATGCGTCTCCCGACATCCTCTTCAGTCCTCGGATGGACCTGGTGGTGGCCGCGGGTGTGCGGGTCCCCTTCTTCAACCGGCTCCGCGGTCGCGTGGCGCCCACTCCCATCGCGATGCTGTCCGTCGCGTACGACCTCTGACGCCATGGCCTCTGTCGTGAAGCCGTTCGTGCTGCTCGTGTGTCTCACCGGCTGTGGCGGCGGGGAGCGCATCGAGGGGATGCAGTTGAGCCTGGGGCTCACCACGGGCCGAGCGCGGAGCGTCCCGGAGGCGGCGGGGGCTCGCACGCTCGTCACGGACGAGGGAGCTCGCGCCACGCTCGCCAGGGCACTCGTCACGCTGGGCAGCGTGGAGCTGTTCAGGTGCGAGGAGACGGGCCTGCGTCAATGGCTGCGGGCGCTGTCGCCGGTGGGCACGGCGTGGGCGCACTCGACGACGAACGCGCTGCGGCTGGGCACGCCGCACGTGGTGTCCCTGGGTGAGTCGGACGGCGCGGTGGTGGCGCTCGGGGTGCTGCATCCTCCGCCGGGGCGCTACTGCCGGGCGCGGCTGACCTTCGAGCCGGCGGACTCGGACGCGGAGGGCCTGGGCGCGGCGCTCCAGGGCGCGCGGCCGGTGGACATGCTGGGGTTGAGCCTGCATGTCCGCGGGACGCTCGAGGACGGAGAGGCGCGCGACTTCGAGTTCGAGACGCGCGGGCGCTCGTCGGTGGACGTGGTGTTGGATGGGGTGGAGCTGTCGGAGGCCTCGCCGAGGGCGGAGCGGGTCTTCACACTGGCGTGGGATTCGTGGCTGGATGGCGTGGGCCCCGGCGAGTCGCCGCGCAACGTGGACATGCTGGGCAACGTGGCCCGGTCCGCCTCGCTGCAACCTCCTGTCGTGCCATGACGCCTCCTGTCGCCAACGAGCCCGCCTCTCGCGCCCGCATCAACCTGGAGTGGCTCTTGCGGCTGCGCTGGGGCCTGCTGCTCGGGCAGGCGCTGGTCATCGCGCTGGCGGCGTACGGGCTGGAGCTGGCGCTGCCGGTGGCGGTGCTGGCGGGGCTGTTGGGGCTGGAGGCCGCGACGAACGTGGCGGTGCGCGCGTGGCTCGGCCGGGCTCGGGTGAGCGAGGCCACCATCGGCAAGCTGATGTTGTGGGACACGCTGGTGCTCACGGGCCTGCTGGCGCTCAGTGGAGGGACGCACAACCCCTTCACGACGCTGTACCTGGTGAACGTGGCGCTGGGCACGGTGCTGCTGCCGGCGCGGTGGATGTGGGGCCTGTTGGGCTTCACGTTGACGGCGTTCGGCTCGCTGTTCGTGTTGCAGGACGTGGAGCTGGTGCCGGGGCTGTCGCGTCCGGACCACGCGGCGCTGATGCGGCTGCACCTGAACGGCATGTGGGTGGCGTTCGCGGTGGCGGCGGGCTTCATCGTGTACTTCGTGCAGCGGGTGACGCGGGCGCTGGAGGAGCGCGAGGAGGAGCTGGCGCAGGCGCGCGTGCAGCATGCGCGGCGGGAGAAGGTGGCCTCGCTGGCGACGCTGGCGGCGGGCGCGGCGCACGAGCTGTCGACGCCGCTGTCGACCATCGCGGTGGTGTCGAAGGAAGTGGAGCGGGCGCTGGCGTCGGCGGGGACATCCGAGGCGGTGCGTGAGGACTTGAGGCTCATCCGGCAGCAGGTGGACCGCTGCCGCGACGTGCTGGTGCAGATGTCCGCGGACGCGGGACAGACGACGGGCGAGGCCTTCCATCCGATGCCGCTGGGCAGGCTGGTGGAGGACTCGCTGGCGGAGCTGGCGGGGGTGGAGCGGGTGAAGGTGGAGCTGCCGACGGCGCTGAGCGGGCGGTGGGTGCAGGGGCCGCCGCGCGCGCTGGCGCGGGTGGTGCGCGGGTTGGTGAAGAACGCGCTGCAGGCGTCGCCTCCGTCGAAGGCGGTGGAGCTGCGGGTGGTGGAGGGCCAGGGCGGCGCGAGGCTGGAGGTGCGCGACGGGGGGGCAGGGATGCCCGCGGATGTGCTGGCGCGCGCGGGTGAGCCGTTCTTCACGACGAAGGCGCCGGGCGAGGGCATGGGCCTGGGGTTGTTCCTGGCGCGCACGCTGGCGGAGCAGCTCGGGGGGTCGCTGGAGCTGCGCTCCACGCCGGGACAGGGCACGGTGGCGAGCCTGGCGCTTCCGCTCGGTGCGCCCGTCGTCACGGAGGTGGCGTCGTGATGCGCCCGGTGCACATCGTCGCGCGCGGGAATGCAGCGTCCGTGACATGCGCTGAAGGTCCTCGGCAGGTTCGGGACGAATCGCTCGTCTCGCGAACGTGCGCGGCGCGAGGCCTCGCGCATGATGCGGATGCGCCGCACGCTCGGGAGACGAAGCCGTGAGCACCTCTGTCGGTGATGGCCACCACCCGAGCCTCCTGCTCGTGGACGACGACGCGACACTGCGCGAGCGGCTCGCGCGGGCGTTCCGCGAGCGCGGATGGGAAGTGACGACGGCGGGCGACTACGACGAGGCGCTGACCGCCGCGAAGCGCGAGTCCCCTGAGTACGCGGTGGTGGACCTGCGCATGCCCGGACGCAGCGGGCTGGAGGTGGTGAAGGACCTGCTCGCCGTGGACGCGTCCACCAAGGCCATCGTGCTCACGGGCTATGGGAGCATCGCCACCACGGTGGATGCCATCCGCCTGGGCGCGGTGAACTACCTGCCCAAGCCCGCGGACGTGGACGACATCCTCGCGGCCTTCGCGCGGGCCAGCGGTGAGCCCTCGCTCGCCGCGCCCGAGACCTTCGAGGCACCGTCACTCGCGCGCGCGGAGTGGGAGCACATCCACCGCGTGCTCGCGGACTGCGCGGGCAACATCTCCGAGGCCTCGCGCAAGCTCGGCATCCACCGCCGCTCGCTCCAGCGCAAGCTGCAGAAATACCCGCCCGCTCGCTGACGCGCCTCACACGCGACGCGGGCTCGGCCCTCCAGCGCGAGCTGCAGAAATACCCGCCCGCTCGCTGACGCGCCTCACACGCGACGCGGGCCCGGCCCTCCAGCGAGAGCTGCAGAAATACCCGCCTGCTCGCTGACGCGCCTCACACGCGACGCGGGCCCGGTCCCTGGCCGCGCGACAGGAAGGCGCAGCTCACACCCGACAGGGCCAGGAGCGCATCCCCCCGCGCTCACGGATACGTCACGCTGAACGTCACCGGCCCCTTCAGGTACTTCAGGCCCTCCGCGGAGCGGCACCCCTTCTCCACGTCGGCCGTCAGGTACGTGGTGGTCCGCACCGCGGTGGCGCCCTGGAACTTGCCCGACAGCACCTTCCCCGTCTGCGTCACCAGCGTCGTCGCCTCCTGCACGGACACGTGGGACTGCCCCATCAACACCGTGGACGTCTCCGCCGTGTTCCACGTCACCACCTGCCGGCCCGCCCCCGCGCGCGACAGGTCCGCGCACGACAGCCCCCGCACCAGGCTGGGCGTCTCCGAGCCCAGCGTCGCCGACGTCACCGCCGAGCCCAGCACCGTCACGCACCCGCTCACGCTCGCCAGGAACGACACCTCGCTGTCCCCCGGCTCCCCCTTGAGCCCCGTGCCGTACTTCGCCTCGCCCAGCCCGAGCGGACAGGTGATGAGCACCTTCTCCAACGGACGCTCGAGCGTCATCCCGCTCCCCCCCGTACCCTCCATCAGCGGCCCCGCCGCCTGACGCCCCTCCCCTCCACAGGCCAGCACCCCGAGCAGCAACACCGCGCACGCCGACGTCCCACGCATGTGCATCCCCCCCTGGTTCAAGTCACGGTGCGGATGAGCTCGAGCGTCGCCGGTCCGCTCAACCAGATGAGCCCGCCCGGTGAGTCACAGCCCTTCTCGATGTCCGCGTTCAGGTACGTCACCGTCAGGATGGCCATCGACTCCAGGAAGGCCCCCGACTCCACCGTGCCCGTCAGCGTGAAGACCGTCAGCGGCCCCTGCGCCAGCTCCCGCGACTGGCTGAACACCAACGTGGACGTCTCCCCCGTGTTCCACCGCACCACCTGCCGCACCGTCCGGGGCGTCAGCAGGTCCGCGCACGAGTAGCCCGCCAGCAGGCTCGACTCGAGCGGCAGGCTCGCGGACTTCACCCCGGACGCCGGAATCGTCACGCAGTTGCTCAACGTGGTGGCCCCCGCCACCGTCACGTCCTTCGCCCCCTCCGACAGCCCCGGCAGGTACGACGCCTGGCTCACCCCCACCGGGCACGTGACGACCACGCTCCCCAGCTCGCTCTTCGCGCTCGGCTCGGCGACGGCGGCGGCCACCTGTTCCCGGGACGCCCCCCGCTCCTCCTCCCCGCTCCCCGCCGACACATCGAAGGTCGACGTGAGGGCGAGCGCGGAGAGAAGCACCATCACCGCCGCCAACAGACTTCTGCGCATGGCCACCACTCCCGACTTCGCGTTGCTCCCCCAGATAGGAAGCCCGCCCCGGCAAGCCCATCCGGCCCCGCGCCCAAGCGACGCTGACGGACGCTCACACCACCCCGCGGACACGGCCCGGTGTGCGCCACCCACCACCCCGACTGTCCACCGCCCGGAACTTTCCCGGTGACCCCCTCCACGACCAACCCGGGCGCATCGGCGCGTATAGCGGCGGGGGCCATTCCACGCGGCTTTTCCCTGACCCGCCCGGTCAGCGGGAGCGCGCGCAAAGACAGCCATGAAACTCACCACCGCACTCTCCGTTGGAGTCCTGTCCACGTTCGTCTGGAGCGCGCCCGCGCTCGCGGAGACGTCCGTCGTGGACCTCATCTCACCGTCGCGCTGCACGCTCAGCGGCGGCCGGCTCACCCGCTGCGCCATTCCCACGCAGACGCTGAACGCCACGCCGTTCACCAGCGCCGTGCCGCTGCGCACCACCGTGCGGCGCGTGCTCACCGGCAACTGCTCCACCCAGTACCCGCTGGAGGTGACACTCACGCCGCCGGGCAACGCCGGCACCCGCTACACCTTCCTGGGCACCCCGGAGCTCGTCCTGAGGGACCTGGACCGCGAGCTCATCGCCTCGCTGGAGCTGAAGGACTCCTCGCCGTGGACGAACGCGGCCGCGTTCAACGAGACGTGCCGCGTGTCGCTCAACATCACCTGGAACGAGGTGGACGTGGACTCCGCCGCCCAGGCGCAGTCCATCCTCCAGGGCCTGCAAAGCACGCTCGCCACCAAGGTGGCGCAGCGCGAGCACCTGGCCAGCCTGGTCGAGTACAGCGCCGCCTTCGACTACATGAAGACGCTGTCCAACAGCTTCCTCGTGGACCTCAACAACGAGACGGCGCACGCGCTGCACGCCCAGGCGCTGGAGGCCGGCCCCGTCATCTTCCAGGCGGCCATGGGCTGCGGCGGCGTGCTCACCCCCGAGGAGAGCATCACCCTCACCAACTTCTACTTCGTGCTCGGCTCGCTGGGCGACCCCACGAAGTACCACCACCCGGACGGCTCGCCCAAGACGCTCGAGGAGCTCATCGGCCCCGCGGCGCTGCCCGTCATCCAGAAGCTCTCCCAGCTCTCCGCGGCCGGCGCCAAGGAGCAGTACCAGGCGCAGTACCTGGTCGCCGCCCAGGAGGCCGCCGCCGCCCAGGCCCAGGTCGACCTGGCCACCGCGCAGCTGGCCCCCTGGCTCAACCCCTGACCCCTCTTTTCCCAGGACAACACCCTCATGAAGACCTTCATCCAGAGCCTGTGCACCCTGCTGTTCCTCGGCGCCACCGCGTGCGGCGCCCCCTCCTCCACCGACGTCTCCGACGACACGGGCGCGTCGCTCGACACCACCGAGCAGCAGGCGCGCTGCGAGACGTGTCCGGGCGGCGGCGGCGGAGGCGGCGAGGAGGACCCGCCCCCGCCCATCATCGTGCATGGCTATGAAATCGACCTGCCGCTGTTCAGGCCGTCGATGCTGCCCGCGGGCTGGTGCTACGTCTACGTCGAGGGAGGTGGACACATCTGGCCGTGCAACGGCGCGGGCAAGGCCACCATGGACTGGCTCGGCGGCAACAGCGTGTTCCACGCGAGCCGGGACAGCTGGTACCAGGAGGATGTCTTCTATTACAGCCGGCTGATGACGCAGCTGCCCGCCACGGACGGCTTCGTGCCCATGGCGCAGACGATGGGCTACTACAGCCACCCGCAGGACCTCCCGGGCCTGGTGCGAGGCTCGGTGGAGCTGCTCGTCCCCAACCAGTGGCCGCTGCCCGGTGCCGCCACCAGCGAGATCACGCTCGCCCTCCAGGTCCAGGAGAACGGCGTCTGGGTGAACAAGGCGACCAGCCACATCGCCATCACCAACCTGCGCCAGATGCATGAGCTCCAGGCCGTCGTGTACCCGAACCAGGAGGTGCGCTTCGTGGTGAGCGGCAAGGCCCGCGCGGACCACGAGATGCGCTACCTGCTGTGGAAGGTCCGCATGTTCGGCGCCCAGTGCTACCCGGACTTCGCCAACGGCGGCGCCTGCCTCTAGTCCGTCTCCCCATTTTCCGAACCTCGGAGTCACACCATGTCGAGAAGACCCGCGAGGACCCGCGTCCTCGGTTCGCTGCTGCTTTGCCTGGGGGCCGCCGGCTGCGGCACCGACGCGAGCACGCCGCCCGCCGTCGAGCCCCAGACACCCGCCGCTCCCACCGAGCAATCCCTGTCGACCAGCGACGTCTGCGTCCAGATGTTCTTCTGGGGCAGGGACCGCAAGCTGTGCAAGCCCCTGGGCACCAGCATCGACACCCTCCTGGCCGACTTCCGCCCCCTGCAGGAGGCCATGTGCAACCAGGAGCAGAACGCCGAGCTGCGGCAGCAGTGCCTCGGCAAATCGCCCTACGTCTTCGTCCCGAAGGGCAACCCCGCCGCGCCGCTCCAGTGGATTGCCGACGTGGAGAGCGTGCAGTCCTACTTCCGGCTGTCGATGGGCGCCTCCATGACCATCTACGAGGAGAGCCTGTCGAAGATGGCGGACCTCGCCTCGGAGATGACCGGCCCGTCCGAGGAGGAGCTCAAGCGGCGGCGCACGCGCATCACCGAGCGCCGGGGACAGCTGGGTGAGAAGCTCAAGGCGCGCGCGGCCGCCGAGCAGGGCACCGCCAAGGCGGACCTGGCCGAGCAGCGCGAGCTGCTCTCCGCCTACGAGGCCACCTTCAACGCCTATCACTCCGCCGTGCAGGCCCTGGCGCCCGCCATCACCGACGTCTACGAGGACTTCGTCACCTACCGCGGCACGGAGGCCGCCGTCTTCGCGCAGCTCGAGGACATCGCCCAGCGCGCCTCCACCTCGACCATCGCCCAGATGGGCCCCCTGCAGTTGGAGCTGGTGACGCTCGCCCGCACCGAGAGCCAGCGGCCCCAGGAGCTCTGGATGGAGTCGCGCCGGCTGGGCAACGCGCTGTCGCAGCTCCAGACGCTGCACCAGGCGAGGCTCGCGCACTACGCGGACTTCATCACCCGGCACGCCATCCCCCAGGTGAACCTCACGGAGCGCTCCGGCGTCATCCTCAACAACATCGCCGGCTACTCGGACGCGCGCTACGCCCGCGTCGCGGAGGTGGTGAAGAAGCTCTTGCAGGGCCTGACGGCGCGTCAGACGGCGCTCGTGGCGGCCCAGGCGGACCTGGCCACGCGCCAGACGATGGCCAACGCGGCCACGCTGAAGGCGTCCCAGGAGTTCCTCGCCAGCGCCAACGCGCGCACCACCGCGCTGTGGCAGCTGCCGCCCCGCAGCCAGACGCTCAACCTGTTCTTCCTGGCCACCAAGCACGTGGACTTCGAGAGCATCCTCCAGCTGGAGCCCCTGTGCCTCCACGTGGGCCCCAACGCCACGGGCTGGATGGAGTCGGGCTGCATCGCGCTCCGGCGCCAGTTCACCAGCGCGCGCAACTACCTCAACACGACGCTGCCCAACATGGTGCGGCTCAACGTCACCCAGATGCGCCGCGCCGGTGTCACCGAGGCGCTCCTGGTGGACGTGGACACCCACCTCAACAACGGCAACCTGCGCCAGGCCGTGCTCTCGCACGACGTCGCGCTGCGCGCCTCGGACCTGTGAGGACCCCACCCATGAGACCATTCCTGTCACGGGCCCTGGCCCTGCTGCTCGCGGGCACGGCCCTGGCGCCCGACGACGCGGACGCCACCTACCGCAACTACGCCATCGCCTGGAAGTCCACGTCCTTCCGCAGCCAGGGGAGCTGCCAGGTCACGACCGGGCTGGCGCAGGAGGGCCAGGCGAACTTCTCCGTCAACGCCGTCCCCCTGCCCACGTACACCGCGCCGAACCGCTACGTGCTCTACGGCAACGGCGACGACTCCAACATCTTCACGGCGGGCTTCAACGCCACGCTGCTGCGCTGGGGCGCGAACCACTTCTACTTCGGCGCCGCCGTCACCGGCTCCACGCAGACGTGTGTCATCGCGGATGACTTCGTCACGCTGGAGACGGGCGGCCTGTCGGCCCGCCCCCTCTTCATGGTCAAGCGCCGGGGCACCCACTTCGAGGGCGAGTCCTCGGTGATGCTCGACCTGAAGGAGATCAACCCCGGGCTGTCGGCGAACCTGGAGCGGCTGGAGCAGACGCTGCACGACCGCAAGGCGCAGCTGCTCAGCCTCGGCGGCGACCTCGCCGCCGCGCAGGCGGAGCTGGACCGGCTCGCCGAGCTGAAGGCGGAGATCGACGAGCTGTCCAAGCGCCCGCTCGACTCCATCACCGAGGCGGACCTCAACGACATCCTCTCGCGCTACGGCGACATCGACCCGCGCGTGCGCGGCGCGCTCCAGCAGCTGCTCCGGGACTTGAAGAAGGACCTGGAGGCGCTGCGCACGGAGCTGACGCGCATCATGGACGAGTTCCGCGGGCAGCTGGGCGGGCTGGATGACTGGCTCGCGGGCACGCCGCCGCCGAGCGGCCCGGACCTGGGCGACTCCGGCACCTACCAGCCGGGCAAGGACGCCGAGGACATCCCGGACGTGGAGCTGCCGGACCTCAACGTGCCCGACGACTTCGACCCGGACAACGACCCGTACCTCGCCTACGCGCAGCAGGTGCTCCAGCAGCTGGAGACGACGCGGCAGAACGGCGCGGTGGTCAACCGCTCGGGATTCATGAGCATCACCCGCTCCTGGCGCCAGAACCAGGACATCTTCGAGAAGGCCATCCAGGGCCGCGGCTCGGCGGTGTCCCAGGAGGAGGTGGGCGCGTTCATCAACGCCCGCACCCTGGTGCTGAACACGGTGCGGCAGCACATGGACGAGGAGGGCTGGTTCCTCGACACGCCGGTGCGCCCGTCCACGAAGGCGCTCATCGAGTACCTGCGCGGACGCGCGGACACCCGCAACCAGGCGGACGGGCTGCAGGCCAACCTCAACCTCTGGCAGGGCGCTTCGCCCACCGCGCAGCAGGACGCCATCCTGGAGACGCTCGACGGTCTGCGCGGCGGCTGGCAGGCGGTGGAGAACGGCGCGATGGCCGAGGACCCGAACATCATCACGCGGCTGTTCGGCATCGGCGAGGAGGCCCAGGTCATCATCAAGGAGGTGGCGTTCTTCGGCCTGGCGCTGACGCCGGTCGGCGACTTCATCGACCTGTGCGAGGTGGTCACCGGCTGGGAGCACTGCATCCCCGGCGGCAGGCGGCTCGAGGTGGGGGAGCGCATGTTCTCCGGCCTGGGCCTCATCGTCGGCAGCGGCAAGTTCTGGCGCGGCGTGGCCGACGCCGTGGCGCCCCTGGGCAAGGCCATCGCCAACGAGTGCGAGACGCTCATCCGGGCCTGGAACGACCTCCCCGACAACTTCACCCGCATGCACATGGTGCAGGCGCTGGGACCCCAGGCCATCCCCCACGTGGGCGGGCTGACCGGCAAGGAAGTCAAACGCATCATGGTCAACGTGGGCGAGGAGCACGTCAGCAAGCTCGCCCAGCTCCTCAAGAAGAAGGGCCTGCGGGAGCTGGAGGAGATGAGCATGCTCAGCCTCCCCGCGCTCAAGCGCCAGTACGCCCTGACGCATGGCCAGGCGGTCAAGGCGCTGGGCACCATGCCCGGCAAGACGGTGGCGGAGCTCAAGACGCGGCTGCAGCAATTGAACTTCACGGAGCTGGCTCCGGCGGGGTCCGGAAACTGGGTCCACGTGGATGGCTCCGTCGTCCGCATCCAAGCGGCCACCCCCTCCCGGCCCGCCTATTTCCGACGGGAGATCGCCGACCCCGCGGGCAACATCAACCGGGATGCCATCGTGGCCAAGGTGACGGGCGCCAAGAAGTTCGACGACGACGGGTATCCCATCGACGAGGACGTCTTCAGTCCGCCCGAGTGGACGGACTCGGCGGGCGCCATGCTCCAGGTCCGCAACTGGTTCGCCGCGACGATGAACGTGCGCCCCGACGAGGTGCTGAGCAAGTACCCCGACGCCATCAACGAGCTGGAGAAGGTCTGGATGAAGCAGACGCACTTCGACCTGCTGCCGTAGTGCGATGATGAATCCCCGGGCCATCCGTGACACACCACGGGTGGCCCGGGGCCTTCGTGTCTCTTGTATCGGGAGTCCGCCGAATGACGCAGGTCCTCCGTTCCGACAATGGCCCGCGCTGGATTCAGCGCTCCCGGCTGGGCACGCCCGCGCCCGGCCCCGTCGAGTTCCAGCAGGTCGCCTTCTCCTCCGACGGAGAGCTGCTGGTGGCGCTGGAGCAGAAGGGCGGCGAGCGGCTGCGCTGGTGGCGCTGGCGGGAGGAGCGGCAGCTGGGCGAGGTCACCGTCTCCCAAGGCGTGGCGGTGCAGGCGCTGCCCTCGCTCGGCGGCCTCGCGGTGACGGACGCGCGCTTCCAGGTCGGGCTGTACTCGCTGGAGGACGGCCGGCCGCTGCGGCTGAGCCGCGTACCGGACTACGAGGTGCGCGGGCTGGAGGTGAGCCCCGACGGCACCCGGCTGGCGATGCACGACCTCACCGGCAGCGTGCTGTTGTGGGACACGCGGACCTGGACGTCGCTCGGTCAGCTCCAGGGGCCCCAGCAGGAGGTCGCCAGGCTCGCGTTCTCGCCGGACGGGCGGCTGCTGGCCGCCGCCTGCCTGCGCGGCCACGTCGTCGTCTGGGACGTGGCGAGCGGCAATCCCATCCTCGTGCACGTGGAGGCCGACGAGCAGTTCGTCTCGGTCGCCTTCCACCCCGCGGGCACGGAGCTGGTCGCCACGACGACCGGCCCGCGCATCCAGCGCTTCCGCCTGAGCGACGGGGGCCTCGCCGGGACGCTCCGGGGCCCGGTGGCGGGCTCGAGCCAGGCGACCTTCAGCCCCGACGGCGGACTGCTCACCGTCACCCGGTACGGCTTCAGCGTGCTCGACGCGCGGACGAGCACGCGCGTGTTCCGCCACGAGGTGGACAACGACTTCTACGCCGCCAACGCGGCCTTCAGCCCGGACGGCACCGTCATCGCGTGGGGCGAGGACGACGGCACCGTGGGCCTGTGGGGCCTGCCTCCGGAGCCACGCTGAACATGGCCCCTACTTCCACGGATTGGAGAAGCGCGGGTCGGTGGTGAAGTCGGTGTCCGTGAGGCTCTTCAGGAAGGCGATGAGGTCCTGCTTCTCCTCGTCGGTCAGCTCGAAGGGCCGCACCAGCGGGTCCTTGTTCGGGTTGTTGCGCCCGTCACCCGCCAGCGGCCCCTCCGTCACGTTGCGGCCACCGGACGTGTAGTGCTCGATGACGGCCTCCAGCGTGGGGATGCTGCCGTCGTGCATGTACGGCGCCGTCAGCTCCACGTTGCGCAGCTGCGGCACGCGGAAGCGGCCGTGGTCCAGCGCGTCGTGGGTGAACTCGAACAGGCCCGGGTTGTCGGGCGGGTACGCGCCCTTGCCGTCCAAGTCGTACAGGCCCGTGTTGAAGAACTGCGCCACCTGGGGCTTGGTGTCCTTGGCGCGGAACGAGTTCGAGAGGTGCCGGCCGCTGTGGCAGTGGTAGCACTCCGCCCGCTCGCCGAAGAACAGCTCCATGCCCCGCCGGGCCGAGCGAGACAGCGCCGCGTTGTCGCCCTGCAGGTAGCGGTCATACGGCGAGTTCCCCGACAGCAGCGTGCGCTGGAAGGACGCGAGCGCCTTCACGATGGAGCCCTGGCTCACCGGCTCCGGTGCGTCCGGGAACGCCGCGCGGAACAGCTCCGGGTACTTCGCGTCAGCGCGCAGCCGCTCGAGCGCCTCCTCCAGCTTCGGCGTCAGCCCCAGCTCGGTGGGGAACTCGTTGAACAGCGGCACCAGCGCCTGCGACTCCAGCGTCTCCAGGAGCGGGTTGGCCCAGGTGTACGTGCCCAGGTACGCCACGTTGGCCAGGCCCGGCGAGTTGCGCGCGACGTGGTCCCCCGTGGAGCCCGTGGGCGTGGCCTTGCCGTCGGAGAAGGCCCGGGCCTGCTCGTGGCAGCTCGCGCAGGACATGGTGCCGTTGCCCGACAGCCGCGTGTCGTGGAAGAGGTGGCGCCCCAGCTCCACCTTCTCCACGGACATGGGGTTGTCCTCGGGCACGAAGGGCTCGGGGAAGCCCGCGGGCAGGCTCCACGCGTAGGCCGGCGGCGCCGGACGCCCCGGCGCGTCACCCCCACAGCCCGCGGCCGACAGCAGGGCCACGGCCACGCTCAGCTTCCCCGCACGCGAAGACATCAGCCCGCTCCTTCTCTCAGCGCACCTTGAAGAACGTCTTCGGCAGCGCCTTGGGGGTGCCGTCCGCGTTCAGGCCGAACTGCGACAACAGCGGCGGGCACTCCGGGTCCGTGGGGCCGGACATGCAGCCGGGCATCATGTCCGAGCCCGTCGGCGTGCGATTCACGTCCAGCTCCGACAGCAGGCCCGCGACGTCCAGCACCACCTGGTTCGTCTCCGGGTCGAAGCCGTCCAGCGCGACGGTGGCCTGGTTGGCCGCGCCGCACGTGTAGCCGTCCGCGTTGGAGCCCTGACAGCCGGACGCGCCCAGGTGGAAGTAGTACGTCGCGTTCTGCTGCGAGCGGATGTCCAGCTTCACGAACTTGTAGCCGCCCTGCCAGCTCCACCACATGTCACGCACGTCCAGGGGCGCGGGCTCGACCTCCACGTCCAGGTGGTTCCTGTCGGGGGGCAGGCCCACCTTGAACTCCAGGCCCGTGTAGTCGTCGTGCTCGGGCGCCGTGCCCGTCACCTCGCGGTGCGTCCCGGGGCTGCCCGTGCGGCAGGTGCCAGTGCCGTCCTCGAAGTCCAGGAGCGCGATGGCGTCACGCTGCCACTCGCCGTCCTGCGCGAGCTTCAGCGCGTGGCGCTCGCCGTTGGCGCGGATGAGGGTGACGTCGCGCACGTACATGCGGAAGTCCAGCAGCTCGATGACGCCGCGCGACGTGCCGATGTCGGTGAAGCTGGTGGTGCACGACAGCGCCTCCTGCCGGACCTGCGGGCTGAAGCGCACGGTGTACGCCTTGGACTCGACGTCATCGTCTCCGCCGCAGCCCTGGGCGGCGAGCAGCAGGGCGGGCAGCAGGGCTCGCGACAGGGGCTTCCAGACGGCGTTCATCGAGATGACCTCCAGGACGGTGACTCAGCGATGAGGCATGGGTACCAGCAAGGGGACACCCGCCGGCTGTGGCATGTTGTCGCGGCGGGAATGTCCGCCGTCGGGCGGGAGCCCCGGGGCGCAAACGCCGCCGGAATCCGGACATATCGCCAGTCCCCCGCCAGACGTGCCCTCGGGTCCCCCCCGTCATCCCGGCGCACACGTCCGCCCGCCTGGTCAGGAACCAGGGGCAGTCGACTCACCGAGGAGGGGGACCCGGGCTTCGGAGACTTCGGGGGAAGTCCCTCGCGAAGACCTGGGCGTGCTGAATGGGGGAAGGCTCGACTCGCGCGTCCGGGACAGACGCTCGGGGTGCTGCTTCATCGGGAAGGGGGAGGACACCCGGGGTTGGGCCTCACGCTTCCGCGCGGCGCGGGGAGCCGCGTGTCATGGGCGTGTCGCCAGGAAGCTCACTGGCAGGTGCCGCAGTCCGCCTTGCAGCTGTCCGGCGTCACGCCCGTGCCGCACTTCTCGGAGACCTGGCAGACGCCGTCGCCGCAGCGGTAGATGTCCTGGGGACGGATGCGCGTGACGAGCGGCTTGTACTCGACGCCGTTGTACGTGCAGCGCGAGTAGTGCGTGCGCGTCGCGTCCAGCTGGCAGTGGTCCAGGCAGGAGCCCACGTGCTGGATGGTGGGCGCGCACGCCGCGTCGCCGCTCCACGACGACAGGCCGCAGGTGCGCACCGTGCTCTGGTCATAGGCCAGGTAGTTGGCGTCGTTCGCCGCGAAGAGGCCCTCGTTGTTGAACAGGTTGCCAAAGAAGCACGCCTCCTTCTGGCTGTACGTCTGGACCTCCTCCGTCGTGGTGGGGATGCTCACGTTCGTCGCGCCGCGCCCCTGCACGGAGATGTTCACGTGCACACCGAACTTGTTCGCGTGCGCCGCCAGGCACGCGGACACCACCTGCTGCTCCGCCACCGACGCGGGCTGGTTCGTGGTGGACCAGGTCGGCGCCAGCCCCAGTGAGCCGGGCCACGAGTACGTCGTTCCGTTATGGGTGTACGTCAGGGTCTGGGAGGACGACAGTGCGCAGCGGGCCACGTAGCGCATCAGCTGGTCGCCCGCCGCCGGGTTCGAGCTGAACCATGTATTGAACAACCCGTTCGTCGACAGCCCGTTGGTGGAGAGCCCGTTCGTCGACAAGCCATTGGTGGACAGGCCGTTCGTCGACAGCCCGTTGGTGGAGAGCCCGTTCGTCGACAAGCCGTTCGTCGACACCAGGCCGGCTTCGTGGGTATCCACCGACTCGCTCGGGTCGACCGGGCTCACGCCCTCCGGGCCACAGCCGACGGCGCCGGCGAGGAGCGCGGGCAGGGCCCACGCGCGGACGAGACGGGACGAGAAACCACGAGACTGGGAACGGATGAAGGACAAGCGCATGGGACAAGCTCCGCGTTGGGGGTCACCGCGGCACCTCCGCGGCTGAGACAACGGGTAGTCCCTGTCGCCGGAGGTGACAGGTGTCCTCACGTCCAATTCCTGGGAGGAAGTCCTTCGCCAGACAGCGTCAGCGTGAGACGGCTGACGCTTGCGCCGTGTATCGCCTCACGGTGGACGGTGATTCACGGGCCGTGACACACCGCGAGCCGTGCGTGAAACATCTACCGGCTCGCGCGTCGCGCGTCGCGCGGGAGCGTCACGGTGAAGGTGGTGCCGTCCAGCTCGGAGGAGCGCACGTCCACGCTGCCGCCATGCGCGTGGACGATTTCCCGGACGATGAAGAGGCCCAGGCCCAGCCCGCCGCGGCGCCGGCCCTTCTCTCGCGCGGCGCCCGCCTGACGGAACGGGTCGAACAGCGTCGCCAGCTGCGGCGCGGGGATGGGCGCCCCGGGGTTGTGGACCTCCACCACCTGCCGGGTCTCCAAATCCAGACATCGCAGCAGCACGGGGGCATCCTGGGCGCCGTGCTCCAGGGCATTACCCACCAGGTTGCTGAGCACCTGCGCCAGCCGGTCCGCGTCCCAGAGCCCGTCGGAGCGGCCGTCCACGTCGAAGGCGATGTAGCGGTCCGGATGCACCGCCGACAGCTCCTCCACCACCTGTCGACACACGTTGGACAGGTTGGCCGGCGCCACCTGCAAGGGGATGCCGCCGGACAGCCGCGCGCGCGTCAAATCGAGGATGTCCGAAATCATGGTGCCCATGCGCTCGGCGCTCGCCTCGATGCGCTGGGCCATCTGCTGTTGGGTGGAGCTCAGGGGCGCGCGCCGGCGCAGGGCGCGCGCGGACAGCGTTATCGCGTTGAGGGGGTTGCGCAAGTCGTGGCCGAGGATACCGATGAAGCGCTCGCGGAACTCCGCCTCCTCCGCCAGCCGCTCCAGCGTGCGCTTGCGCTCGGTGATGTCCATCATGGAGCCAATCATCCGCACCGGCCGCCCGGCCGCGTCGCGCGACAGCACGCCCCGGTCCAGGACGTGGACCCAGCCGCCGTCGTCCTTGCGGAAGCGGTACTCCGCCTGCCACGCGTCCTCGTCGGACGCGATGAAGTCGTGCAGGCCCCGGGACACCGACTCCCGCTCGTCGGGGTGCAGCCGCTGGGTCCACCACGCGAAGTCGTGGTCCGCCGCCTCCGGGCCGTAGCCGAACAGCTCCTCCTGGCCCCCGTCCCAGCGCACCCGGCCCGTCTCCAAATCGCAATCCCACAACACGTCATGGGTGGCGCGCGCCGCCAGCCGGTAGCGCTCCTCCGCCTCGCGCAGCACCGCCTCCGCCGCCTCGCGCTCGGTGCAGTCCGCCACCACCCCCACCATGCGGTGGGGCCGCTCCTCCTCGTGGAAGCTCTGGCCCACCGCCTCGTACCAGTGCGTGGTGCCGTCCTGGTGACGGCAGCGGAACTTGAGCGAGTACGCGCCGTCCATCGCCAGCGCCTGCTCGATGCCCCGCGCCACCCGGGGCCGGTCCTCCACCACGACGCAGGACAGGAAGGACGGCAGCGAGCCGCCCAGCGCGCCCGGCGACTGGCCGAAGAAGCCCGCCGCGTCCTGGGACCAGGTCACCGCGCGCCGCGCCTCGGTCCACTCCCACGCCACCATGCGCGCCTTGGACAAGGCCTGTCGCAGCAGCTCCTCGCGAGCCAGCGCGTCGCGCGCGGCCTCCAGCGCCGCCTCCGCCCGACGCCGCGCCTCGCGCTCGCGCTCCAGCGCGCCCTCCACCACCGCCGGGTCCTCCCCCTCCGGCTCCAGCAGCCACAGCACCAGCCCTTCCGCCTCCCTCATACCCACCACCTGGAAGCGTCCACGCAGCCCGTCGCGCGTCAGCCGCAGCGTCGCGGCCAGGGGCACGCCGGACGACGCCGTGCGCACGCACGCCTCCAGGTCCACGCCGCCCAGCCCCTGCTGGGCCCAGCGCGAGACACACGAGGGCACGCCCCAGTCGCGCACCAGGTGCTCCGCGGCCGCGTTGAGCGACGCGCACTCGAAGTCGAGCACCTCTCCCGAGCTCCCCCGCACGGCCTCCAGGCGGATGCACGGGGCGGGACTTGCGGCATGGAGCGACCGTGCCAGGGCAGGCCCCGGCAGCGACGACAGGCTCACCATCGACTTCCCCCCGGCGAGCAGCACCCCTGGAGCCCACGTGCCGGGACCGGGGCGCGCACCGCGCGTTGGCAGAGAGTGCCATGTCCGAGGTGTCGCGAACTTGTCCTCGGGTACAGCCCTTCCCGCAGTGCTCACCCGTAAGCACTGCGCTGGCGAGACTGACTCCGCCCCACGGCCCCGATGCCCCCAGGGCGCGGCCCCCTACCGACCCGCGCCCCGAAGCAAAATGCACCCCGGGTGACACCCGCCACTGCCCCCCAGGGCAGGAAGGCGCCGCACCCACAGGGGCCAGGACCTGACTCACCCGGTCAGTCGGGGCAGGCGGACCGTGAAGGTCGTCCCGTCGGACGGGGAGGACACCACGTCCACGCTGCCCCCATGCCCCCGGACGATGTCCCGGACGATGTAGAGCCCCAGGCCGATGCTGCGGCTGGACTGCCCCTCCTTGAGCGAGCCGCGCGTCATCGGCTCGAACAGCCGCGACAACAGCTCGTGCGGAATCGGGTCCCCGCCGTTGTAGACGCTGATGAGCGCGTGGCCCCCTTCCGCGAACGTGCGCAGCCGCACGGGCGCGCCCTGCGGGCTGTAGGCCAGCGCGTTGGAGAGCAGGTTCGTCAGCACCTGGGCGATGCGGTCCGGGTCCCACTCCCCGCGCACGTCCGACGCCACCTCCACGTCGACATGCCGCCCGGGGTGGGCCACCTGCACCTCGTCCAGCACCTGGGTCACCACGTCCTTCAGGTCCGTGGGCTGGCGGTGCAGGGCGATGCCGCCGCCCAGCCGCGCCTTGGTGAAGTCGAGCAGGTCGCGAATCATCCGCGCCGCGCGCTCGGAGGCCTGGCCGATGCGCTGCACCGTGCGCTTCTGGCTGTCGGACAGCTCGTTCTTCTTCTCCAGCAGCCCCACCGACATGGAGATGGCGGCCAGGGGGTTGCGCAAATCGTGGCTGACGATTCCCACCAGCTGCTGCTCGAACTCCGAGCGCCGCCGCAGCTCCTCGTGCACGCGGCGCTCCTCGGTGACGAGGCGCACCTGCTCCAGCGCCTGCGCGCACGCGTGCGCCAGCGCGGAGAAGAACGCCCGGTCCATCTCCGTGAACAGCCGCGCCCGCGCGAACGACAGGCCGATGACGCCCAGCGCCCGGCCCTTCACCAGCAGCGGCAGCGCGATGGCGGACTCGTGGATGCCGTGCGCGTTGAGGTGCGGGTAGCGCTCGGTCCACTCCTCCAGCGAGCCCAGCCAGATGGGCTTCTGCTCGCGCACCGCCTCCGTCAGGGGCACGCGCTGGGACAAGGGGATGCGCCGCCAGCGCGACAGCACCTGCTCCGGGTAGCCCACCGCGTCCACGATTTCGAGCGCCTCGCCGTCATCGCTCAAGAGATTCACCGCGCCCGCCTTGGCGCCCGCGGCCACCAGCCCCTGCTCGAACAGGGCCCGGCACACCTCCGCCACGGTGCTCGCCTCCGACAGCCGCGCGGTGAAGTCGCGCAGCCGGTCGATGTGCCCCGCGGCCCGGTGCGCCAGCTCCCGCGCCTCCGCCTCCTTCTGCCGGAGCAGCTCCGCCTGCGCCCGCACCTGGTGCTGCGCGCGGAACAGCTCCACGAAGACGGACACCTTGGAGCGCAGCACCTCCGGCGGGAAGGGCTTCTGCAGGAAGTCCACCGCGCCGGTGGAGTAGCCGGTGACGAGCTCCGTGTCGTCGCGGCCGTACGCGGTGAGGAAGATGATGGGCACGTTGCGCGTGCGCTCGCGCTGCTTGATGAGCGACGCGGTCTCGAAGCCGTTCATCCCCGTCATCCGCACGTCCAGCAGGATGACCGCGTAGTCCTCGCGCAACAGGAAGCGCAGCGCCTGCTCCCCCGAGCTCGCCTTCGTCAGGCGCACGCCGAGCGGCTCGAGGATGGCCTCCAGCGAGACCAGGTTGGCGGGGTTGTCGTCCACCACCAGCACGCCGGGCGCCTCGGCGCCCCGCAGCAGGGTGTTGTCGGAAGCACTGTCCTGCGGCGCGGGGAGGCTGGCCAGCCCCATCACGCCGCGCGGGGACGTCTCCCGCCGCGGCGGCCGTTCCGACATCGTCGTCGCAATCCCTTCGTGGAACATGGCGTCTTCACCTGATGTCGGGCGGTCCACCGTCGAGCCTGGGAGTGTCCATCCGTCCTGGGGGCAGGTCGGCTCCCTTCAACACGCTCCAGGCCCGAATCAAACCGTGCCCTCCCCCTCCTGGGGCAAGCCGCTCGCGGGGAGGGCCGGCAAGCGTGCGCTATCCATCAATCGTGGGGTTCAGTATCGCCCCTTCATCCCCAGGATGGGCAGGACGATGGGCAGCCCCACGGCTTTCTTGGACAGCGGCCGGCCGCCGCCCCCGTCGTACTCGAAGCTCACCGTCTCCTGACTGATGGTGACATTGAGCATGTCCAGGTAGGCCTCCAGGCTGAACGTCTCGTAGACCCAGGCCTTCGACAGGCGCATGTCGAAGCGGAAGAACGGCGGCAGCCGGTCCACCGCGTCCCGGTCCGCCTTCACCCACGACGGCCGGCCCGTGGCGTCGCGTCCCGGGCGGTGCGTCTGGGTGCCCAGCGTCCCGTACTCGGGGCGGCCGGTGTTGAAGTGCAGCACCCCGCCCAGCGTGACGCTGTTGGAGAACTTGTAGCTGAGCACCAGGTTGAGCACGTGCGTCTGGTCGAACGCGAAGGGCAAATCCCCCGTCGCCTCGCCCATGACGTTGCCCTCGAAGTCGTACCGGTAGAAGCGCGTGCGGCGCAGGCTGCGCTGCAGCGTGTACGACAGCCAGCCGAACCAGTTGTCCCCCAGCGGGTGGCGGATGAGCAGCTCCAGGCCGTAGGCCACGCCGCTGCTCTGGAAGTCCGGGAAGTCGATGTCGCCCCGGTCGGGGATGCCGGGCTCCGGGTCCGGCAGCGGCGTCTCCTCGTCCGTCAGGCCCTCGTCGGAGAAGGGCGTGAGCTCAATCGTGCGCACCAGCGGGTTGACGTACGCGTCCACGCCCAGCTCCAGGCCCTTGAAGGCCTTCCACTCGGCGCCCAGCGACAGCTGCACGCCGCGCTGCAGGCCCAACAGCAGGCTGCCCACGTCCACCACGGGCAGGCTGATGAGGGACGTGGGCGGCTGGTGGAACAGGCCCGCGGAGCCCTTGAGCACCAGCGCGTCGTTGAACTGGTGGCGCACGGTGAGCCGGGGCTCCAGCACCGCGTGGTCGATGCCGGGCGACAGGTGGTAGTTGTCCACGCGCAGGCCCGGCACGAAGGACCACCGGGGCGAGGGCTGGTACACCAGCTCCGCCCACGCGCCCATGAACGTGGCCAGCGCCACGGGGGCCAGCTGCTCGGTCTGCTCGTCGGGCGTCAGCTCGTAGAAGTCGACGATGGCGCGCTTGTGGTCCACGTCCCCGCCCAGCCGCAGCGTCACGGCGGGGTCCAACGGCACGGTGTAGCCCGCGCGCGCGGCCCACGTGCCCTGGTCGATGTGGATGGCGGTGGCGTCGCTCGGCGGGTCGCTGCTGACGATGGCGAAGCGGTCCAGTCCCCACGTCACGCCCAGCTCCAGCTCTCCGCCCCCCAGCGGGTGGCGGTGGCGCAGGTCCATGCGGTGGAAGACGATGGACTGCATCGCCGTGTCGCCGAACGCATCCTGGGCCTCGGTGCCGAAGGTGTCCGACGAGCCGAACGCGAACAGCCGCAGCTTGCCCCGGCCCACGTCCTGCTCCACGCGCAGCTGGTAGTCCCAGAAGTCGAGCACCACCTTCTCGTTGAGCCGCCCCGGCGCGGGCGGGTCCTGCAGCTTGTTGGCCGCCAGCGCGATGAGCCACGGCGTATAGGAGTAGCGGCCCGCCACGCTGACGTTGGTGCCGGTGGACGGGAACGGCGTCTCCAGGAAGAAGCCCGCGTTGATGAGGTCCGCGTACGCGCTGCCGTGGACGCGGTCATCGCGCGGACGGCTCAGCCGGCCCTCGATGGCGCCGCCCAGCAGCCGCCCGTAGCGCGGCGGCGGCGAGCCCGGGAAGAAGTCGATGGTGTCGATGAAGTCCGGGTGGATGACGGCGGGGCCGAGGAACAGGTGGAACAGGATGGGAACCCGGATGCCGTCCAGGAAGTAGCCCGTGGCCGCGGGCTGGCTGCCGCGCACCACCGGGTAGGCCACGCCGGACAGCATGCTGCCCACGCCCGGCAGCAGCATGACGACGCGGAACGGGTCGCCCATGGTGCCGGGCACCTCGCGCAGCTCCGCGTCGTGCAGCGTCACGCGGCTGACCTCGGTGCGCTCGCGGTCCGCGCGCACCACCGTCTCGTACGGGTTGATGACCAGCGGCTCCAGCCCGTACACCACCTCCAGCGCCTCCTGCGCCTTCAACACCTCGCGGAAGGTCCCCGCCTTGTGGCCCGGCGCGGACACGCGCACGCGGTGCTCCCCCGCGGGCCAGCGCGCCTGGAAGACCCCTTGCGCGTCCGTCTGCACCGGCGCGTCGGGGACGGCCTCGGACACCAGCGTGGCGCCGACGACGGGGCGCCGGTTGCCCTTGGTGCGCACGCGCCCGCTCAGCGTGACGGGGGCCTGGGCCACGGCGTCGGGCGCGAGCACGGGCGCCTCGAAGCGGTACTCGAAGCCCAGCCGCACCGCCACCGGCTGGCCGTCCACGGTGGCCGGCGTGAAGCGCAGGCCCGGCGCGGCGTGCAGCGCGGCCCGGTCCAGCAGCGGGTGGATGCCCTGGACCAGGGTGGCGGACTCCACCTCGCCGGACGCGTCGATGAGCAGCTCCAGCCGGACGACGCCCGAGACGCGCTCGGCGGCGAGCTGGGGCGGATACGGCGCGGGAGCGTCCTGCGCGAGCGCGGGGGGCAGGAACACGGACCCCGCGTCGGAGGGCCCCGTGTCCACCGTCCAACCCGCGTCCGTGCGCGAGAGGTCCACCTCGGCGGCCACGGGGGGCACGCCCGCGTCGGGGGTGGACGGGGCCTGGGCGCTCGCGCGGCCCACCGGCGCGCACAGCACCAGCAGCCACACCGCCATGAGCACGCGCGGCCAGCGTCCTCGCCGCCGCCTTCCCCGAATCGAATCCGTCACGTCGCTTCTCGTGGGCCCCTCAAGACTCCATGAGGCCAGGGACCCGGCGGGGTGACAAGCGCCCAGGCCGCCGAGGCGTCACCCGGAGAGCACGGGCAATCGTCGCGCGCGCCCCGCGTCCGGTGCCGGACGGAGGGGACGTGGCGCGTCCTGGGGTGAACAACGGGCCTGTCCCGGAGGGAGGGAGGACACCAGAGGGAGGGCTCACCAACTTCCCCGCACTCCGGAGCCCCGCGTCATGCGTTTTCGTCTGTCCCTGTCCTGGTGCCGGCGGGCCGTCATCGCCCCGTCGTCGTCCCCGTCTCCCCTCGTGTCCTCGGCCTCTCCGGTGGGCCGGGGCGTCGTCCTCGCCCGAGCGCGCGCCGCGCGGAGGCTCGCGAGATGATCGCCCCGCCTTCCCTCCGCATCCTGCGAGGTCGCCTGCTCCAGCTGCTGCTGGGCGTGTTGCTGGTGCTGGTGGCGCTGAGCTTCATGCCCGCCGCCTCGGCCGAGTCCACCGCGCGGGGCGCGCTCACCGCGGAGCAGACCCGGGCTCCCCGTGAGACGCCCACGCACCCGGGGGAGTCCGTGCGCCCCGGAGCACCGCTCCCCGAGCGCTGCCCGGCCGACACGCTCTGCCTGCCGAGCCGCTGACGCTCAGCGCTGCGGCAGGATGGCGGCGGCCACCTGGTTGACGAGCTTGAGCTGTCCGCGGGACATGCGCCGCAGCGTGCGCAAGAGGCGCCGCATCTCCGGCAGGTGGTCCTTGTCCCGCGAGTCCTCCTCCCACAGCGCCGCCCCCACCGAGGCCGCCGTCACGAGCCCCAGCCCCACGTCCGCCGACAGCCGCAGCGCCAGGCAGAGCCGGAACAGCGTGGGCACGCTGGGCATCATCTTCCCGCGCTCCATCCGCCCGTAGACCTCCGCGGCGATGCCGATGCGCTCGGCCACGTCCGCCTGGGTCAGCCCCGCGCGCATCCGCGCCGAGCGGGCCTCCTCGCCCACGCTCACCGCCAGCCGCCGCTCCAGCTGCTGACGCGACTGACGGGCACGGTCGCTCGGTCGGCCCTTGCTGGACGCGCGGGACGACTTGCGAGGGGTGGAGGAACCTGCAGGGTGGGTCTTCACCGCGTCAACCTTGTGAGTTCGGACCGAGGCCCCGGCCTGCACCGCCTCAGGCCTCCCTCGGACGTGTGTCCGGACCGGCTTATAACCCACCACGTCATCAGGCGAAATACCGATACGCCGGGTAGTCCTCGGACCCGGGTCCAGCCCTCCCGCCACCCCTCCCACCCCGGCCTCGCGCGTCCACCGCCCTCCCCCCGCCGCCCCTCGGTGGGCCTCGCTCCATCCGACCTGGGACGTCCAGCGTACACCGCTGGACTTCCCTGGCCATCCGGGGCCGCCCTCCCAGGTCCTGGACATCCCTCGGAGCCCACCTCACACCTCCCATTCGCAAAACTGAAAATCAAGACTTCGACCCAAAACTGTTCAAGGTCGGAAACAGGAACCACCCCGGGCAGGGGCTCCACCGTCAGCGGATGGATGGCGCGCGAAAGGAACGGGCGCTGGGAGCCGGCCGCGGTGGACGGGGCACGCACTACCCATGGGGTGACTTCCAGCCGGAGGACGAACATACTTTTCACGGTGCGCCCACGGGCCCATCGGGCCCATCGCCGTCGCAAGGAGAGCCGACCATGTCGCCCCCGTCGTCCGACGCCTCCATGCCTCCGGAAGTCCTGCTGCGCTCCGGCCGCGCGTCGTATGAGCTCGTGAAGTCCTTGGGGGCCGCGCACCATGGGGAGCTGCTGCTCGCCCGTCGTCGCTACGAGGCGGACTTCTGCGGCTACGCGGTCATCAAGCGCCCGCTGGGCGAGGACGCCGCGGCCATCCACCGGCTGCTGGAGGAGGGCCGGCTCACCGCGCTCCTGCACCACCCCAACGTCGTCTCCGTGCACCACCTCAAGGGCCCGGACGACACGCCGGTGCTCGTCTTCGAGCACACGCCCGGCCACCGGCTGGACGCGCTGCTGGAGGCGTCCTCCCGCTCGCACCTGCCCTTCTCGGAGGGCTTCGCGCTCTACGTCGCCGCCGAGATCGCCGAGGCGCTCCACCACGCCCACACCCTCACCGACGAGCACGGCCACCCGCTGCGCGTGGTCCACCGCGACGTGGCGCCCCACAACATCCTCGTCACCGAGCACGGCGCGGTGAAGCTGCTCGACTTCGGCGCCGCCACCTGCGTGTTCTCCGGGGACACAGCGCACGCCGCGCCCCCCGTGAGCCTGGCCTACGCCGCGCCCGAGCACGTCGCGCGCCAGCCGCTGGACGGCCGCGCGGACCTGTTCGGCCTGGGGCTGGTGCTGCTGCAATTGCTCACCGGCCGCCACCTCTTCGAGGGCGCGGACCGCTTCGAGGCCGAGCGCCGCCACCGCCACGAGCGCGCGCTCACCCAGCCGCCGTCCAACGCCGGCGAGGCGCTGGAGGACGCCATGAAGAACGCGGTGGGCCTGGCCGCCGCCCGGGAGCTGCGCCGCCGCATCCGCGCCTACGGCCATGATGATTTGGAGGACGCGCTGCGCTCGGTGCCGGCGGCCTTCCAGCCGCTGCTGAGGGGCACGCTGGCGCCGGCGCGCGAGGAGCGCTTCTCCACGGGCGCGGAGCTGGCGCGGGCCCTGCGGCTGTACGCGCGCCGCGCGGGGCTGGTCTTCGGCCGGGCGGAGGCGCTCGCGGAGGTGACGGGCCTGCGCTACGCGGCGCTGCGCGTGCAGGCGGGCGAGTCCCCGGAGGAGGTGCTGGAGGACAGGCTGCTGCCGGAGGAGGACCCCGCGAGCTGAGCTTCGCTCACCTCCGAATCGCCCGATGTTCACGGGTGGACACCTGGGACGTCCACGCGAGGACGTCTCGACGCGCCGCGGCTGGCGGATGTCGGACGCCGGTACGAGGCTGAGTCTCCATGTGCACGCCCAGCCTCGTCCTCCTGGTGGAAGACCACGTCGACAGTCGGGAACTCCTGGAGGAGTTCCTGACCCTGGAGGGCTTCACCGTGGAGACGGCCGGCAACGGCCAGTCCGCGCTGGAGCGCCTGTCGCGGCTGCCCTGTCCGGACGCGGTGCTGCTGGACCTGATGATGCCGGTGATGAGCGGCTGGGAGCTGATGCGCCACGTGCGCGAGGATGACCGGCTCAAGCAGCTGCCCGTCGTCGTCGTCTCCGGCGCGGGCAACCACCAGGCCCTGCCCGAGGGCATCCAGGGCACCGTGCCCAAGCCGGTGGACCTCTCCGAGCTGCGCGCCACGCTGGCCCGCGTGGTGAGCACGCAGGGCTGAAGGAGGCCCCCGCCCTGCCTCAGGCCGGCGGCGCGCGCGGCAGCGTCACCCGGAACACCGTGCCGGTCTCTTGCGTGGACGTCACCTCGATGTGGCCCCCGTGGCCCTTCACCACCTGCTCGACGATGTAGAGCCCCAGGCCCAGGCCCCCGCTGTTGCCGCCTCCCTGATGGCTGTGGCCCGCGCGGCGGAACGGGTCGAACAGGTGGGGCAGCGCGTCCGGGGAGATGGGCTCGCCCGGGTTGTGCACCTCCAGCACCACCGTGTCGCCCTGGTCCGTCAGCGTGAGGGTGACGGGCACATCCGCCGCGCTGTACTGGAGCGCGTTGCCGCCCAGGTTGCTCACCACCTGCAGCAGCCGGTCCGCGTCCCACTGCCCCTCGTAGCGCCCGCTGCCGCCCGCCACGCGCAGGGTGCGCTCCGGCCACGCGGCCTCCAGCTCCTCCACGCCCTGGCGCACCACGGCGCGCAAATCCCCCGCGGTGCGATGCACGGGGATGCCGCCACCCAGCCGGCCGCGCGTGAAGTCCAGGAGCTCCGAAATCATCCGCGTCATCCGCGCGCTGGAGCGGGCGATGCGCGTGACGAGCCGGCGCTCGCGCTCGGGCAGGGCCTCGCTGTGCAAGAGCTGCGTGGTGGACAGGTGGATGGCGTTGAGGGGGTTGCGCAGGTCGTGGCTGACGATGGCGATGAGCCGCTCGCCGAAGCGCGCCGCCTGCAGCGCGGCCTCCTGGGCGCGCCGGCGCTCGGTGACGTCCGTCAGCGTGGCCACGCCCGCGATGATGTCCCCGTCCCTGTCGCGGATGGGCGCGCTGGAGACGAGCACCGTCATCGAGCGGCCATCCTCGTGCCGCAGCATCCCCTCCTCGCCCTGCACCACCTCGCCCGTGCGCAGGCTGCGCGACAGGGGCCACTGCTCCGGCGCGTACGGGCGCCCGTCCAGGTGGCAGGCGCCGTAGTCCCCCGCGAAGGCGTCCACGCTGGACATGGGCTGGAACGGGCGGCCGGTGAGCGTGGAGACCTGCCGGTTGGCGAGCGCCAGCCGGCCGCTGGCCGCGTCCGCGATGACCACGCCCGCGGGGAGCTGCTCGAGCACCGCCGCCAGCCGCGCGCGCTCCGACTCGATGGTGGACAAGAGCCGCTGCCGGTCCGTCTCCACCGCGCGCCGCTGGGTGATGTCCATCACCGTGGCCACGCGCTGGGACACCTTGCCCGTCTCGTCGCGGAAGGCCGTCACGTGGGTGAAGGCGGGGAAGCGGCTGCCGTCCTTGCGCAGGTGCAGGGACTCGTACTCGTGCGAGGGCTTGGAGCGCGCCGCCGCCGCGTGACGCGGGAGCATGCCGCGCGCCTCCGGGGCGATGACCGTCTCCAGCGGCTTGCCCACCAGCTCCTCGGGCGTGGCCCCGTGCATGCGCGCGAAGGCGGGGTTCACGTCCAGCAGCACGTCGTGCTCGCCGGCCACCACCACCACGCCCACGCCCAGGCGGAAGAAGACCTCCTCCCAGCGCTTGAGGCCCGCCTCGCTCTCGCGAAGCCGCCCCAGCGACACCTCCGCCTCCTCGTGGGCCTCGCGCTCGCGGGCGTGCGCCTGCGCCTGCGCGAGCAGCGCGGTGGCCCGGTTCGCCATCGCGCGGAACAACAACAAGTCCTCCTCGGACAGCTCGCTGGTGGCGCGGCTGCCCATCAGCGCCACGCCGATGAGCGCGTCGTCGAGCACCAGCGGCACGCCGTACAGCGCGCGCACGTCGGAGGTGCGCACCACGTCCGAGCGGGCGCGCACGTCACGGCTCGCGTCGTGCACCAGCAGGGGCTTGCGGGTGGCGGCGATGGTGCCGGCGAAGCCCTGGCCCACCGGGACGCGGCCCCCCACGTCCACGCCCTCACCCACGGCGCTCTCCACGCGCAGCAGGTCGTCGCCCTCGCGCAGCAGCACCACGGCCACGTCCACCGCGACCACCGTCTCGCGCAGCACCTGGAGCAGCCGGGGCAGGAAGCCCGCCACGTCGGGGCTGCCCAGCGCCGCCGCGCTGATGCGGTCCAGCGCCTGGAGCGTGCGCTCGCGCGCGCGGGTGTAGCGGCTGACGGACGCGGCCACCGCCTCGTCCATGGCCTCGTGGAAGATGCGCTCCTCCTCCGGCCGCGGCGTGGCGCTCCCGCGCGAGGACCACAGGCGCAGCACGCACGAGCGCAACAGCCGGTACTCCGCCACCACCTGACGCAGGTCGAAGCCCTCGCCCAGCCGCTCCAGCGCGTGGTGGTCGCTGATGGCGCCCAGCCCCGTCGTCAGCTCCGGGCGGGGCTCGCGCATCATCAACGCGATGGTCTCCAGCAACCGGGGCAGGCCGTTGCGCAGCGCGGGGCCCGCCAGCGCCTGGGCGGCGGGGATGGAGCGCACCTCCACCTCCCAGGCCGACATGATGGCGTCGCGGTTCTTCAGCAGGAAGTCAGCCAGGGGGATGGGCAAGGGCGTGTCGGGGTGGGGTTCCGGGCACAGGGGGTGCCCCGGGTCTAGGTCACTCACGGAGCCCGGACAACCGCCGAGATGGCTTGCGCCATCCAGCCCACACTTCACGCCCTGTCTCTCACCCCCACGGGGAGGTGGGCGCGGTGACCTCCGTCAGCCGCAGCAGGCGGTGCTCCTGCTCCAGCAGGTAATGGACCCGGAAGCCCGAACCCAGGACCACCAGGCCCGCCTGTCCCGGAGACAGGGGACCTTCCAGCGGCAGCCCCGCGGCCAGCGCGGCCAGCTCCCCCTGGAGCTGCTGCCGGACCGGCGCGGAACACTCGCAGAGCGTACACAAGGCCTCGGGCATGAGCTGGAGTCGCAGTGCCATGGTCCATGTCAGGTTGACCACCTCGGCCCCCTGGAACAAGACGTGCCTGGGGTCCAAGGCACTCGTTCGTTTCCAACTTCCACGAATCTGGATTTCCCGCGAGCCGCCGCGCGTCAGTGCCAGGCTGTCCGCCAGCCAACGACGGGATTCGGCGGCCACGAGCGCGAAAAGGTGGCGCGCGCTAATGAGAACGGGTCTCCTCCCCCCCATCCCTCATGTCTCACTCCGTACGCCATCTCCTCCTCGTCGAGGATGACCCTTCCTGGCGGAAGCGGCTGGCCGACGCCGCCCACGCGGAGGGCGTCGCCGTGACCCACGCCTCGGACGGGGTGGAGGCCCTGGACTGGCTGCGCACCCACCCGCGCGCCGGGCACCCCGACCTCATCCTGTTGGACCTGATGCTGCCCCGCATGGATGGATGGGAGCTGTACGGGCAGCTGCGCATGGATGCGCGGCTGCGGCACCTGAACGTGCTGATGTTCTCCGAGGCGCTGCACGGCCAGGAGGTGCCGCTGGGCGGCGTGGTGGGCTACCTGCACAAGCCACCCGTGCCCGAGTCGATGATGGGCGCGGTGCGCTCGCGCCTGCGCTTCGCGGCGGAGCTCCCCGCGCGCGAGCCGGCCGGCGCGTACTCGCTGGAGCTGCGCGAGGACGTGTCCCTGCCGCTGCGCCTGTTGCCCGCGCCGGTGGGACACTCGGTCCGCATGCACCTCTTGCGCGCCGCGGAGCTGGTGGGCTCCGAGCTGCCCATGGCGTCCACGTGGCTGATGGCGCTGCCGGGCACGCCTCCCGCGCTGCTCGTCTCCATCGAGGGCGTGCGCGTGGTGCTGGACGTGGACGACGAGGCCCGCGTGCTGCGCGGCACCTCCGTCGATGTGCCGCCGGACCTGCTCACCCGCTCCTGAGCGTCCCCGTCGTCACGCGGCGACGACGTGGCGCACGGCGCCGTGCTCCAGGTCCAGGCACAGCACGCGGCCGTGCACGTCGTACACGAGCAGCGTCGAGCCTCCCAGCCGCACGCGCGGCGGCGTGTCTCCCTCGAAGGTGAGGGTGAGCCGGGCGCGCAGGACACCCCGGGCGTCGAGCAGTCGCGCGTCCCAGCCCTCCACGCAGCGCACCACCTCCGCGCGCCACGTCGAGGTGAGGACCTGGTGCACGGGCTCACCGAGCCCGGCCTCGGAGACCCACGGCGTGGCTTGTCGGGGGATGTTGGGCGGCAGCCACAGCCAGTCGACGCGGCGGAACAGCGGCCCTTCGTCGACCATGAGCACGGCCGCGCGGGCCTCGCCGTCCGGGGTGAGGGCGCAGGAGCGCAGCCCCAGCACCTCCTCCGCCGGTCCCGACACCAGCGGTCCGCGCGCGCGCAGCGTGGGGCCGTTGCGCAGCTCGTACGTCCAGCGCTCCAGGTGGCTGGTGGTGAAGCTCAGCCACGCGTCATCCACGGCCAGGGAGCGCACGGTGCCAGGCACGTCCGCCACGCGCCACAGGGCCCGCGCGTCGGGGGACCGGGCGTCCAGCATCATCACCGTGTGGCCGGACACGACGAACCAGCTCCCGCCGTCGTAGGTGGGCGCCCAGCTCTCCATGGCGAGGTCGCACCAGTGGGTGGCCGTGCGCGCCATCACGTCGACGCGGGACACGCGGTACAGCTCGCCCCGGGGCGCCAGGGCCAGCACGCGGTCCGCGTGCAGCGAGGCCACCAGCGAGAAGGCGGGGACATCCAGGTGCGCGAGCCTGCGGCCCTCGGCGTTGAGCAGCACCGCGCCCGCCTCCCCCAGCGCGAGCAGCACGCGGCCGCCAGCCAGGGCCACGGCGTCGTGGACGAAGTGGGTCCCCGCGTCGGCGAGCGAGGCGGACGCGACGACGGGAGGCTGCTTCGGGTCCGAGCCCCAGGCCGGGAGGCGCTGCGCGGGCAGCGTGGGCAGGTCCGCGCGCAGGGCGCCGTCGAGCAGCTCCTTGAGCAGTCGCTCGAGGAGGTCGACGGTGACGTGCGCGCGGCCCGCGGCGCGGTCCTTCAGCAGGGCGCGCACCGTGGGCTGGAGCAGCGTCGCGCGCATGGCGGAGACGGACTCCTGTGACAGGGCCTCGGCGAAGGCGAGCCGCTCCAGGCCGCCCTGGGGCGTCTCGTCATCCAGCAGGGCCGACACGCGAGCGCGCGTGGAGGACAGGCCATCCGGGAACGCGCAGGCCCAGCGGGCCAGCAGCCGCGAACCGGTGGGGCCCCCCACTTCGACGCCGCGCTCCAGCCACCCGCGCGCGAGCTCGCGCTTCTCCACCACGGGCCAGATGACCTGCACGGCCTGCGACCAGTTGCCCGCGTCGGCGTGGTCCTGGGCCCAGAGGAGCCTGAGCGCGCGGGCCTCCTCGGGGTGCGTGCGCTCCAGCCGGAGCACCGCGTCCGCGAAACAGCCACTGCGCCGGGCGATGGCCACCGCGCGTTGGGGGTCCTTCGCGAGGAACCACTGGCGCACGACGAGCCCGGGGCCCAGGGCGCGGCCCTCGGCGAGCTCCGCGGCGAGCTGGAAGCGGCCGTGCTTCTCCAGGAAGGCGACGGCCTCCAGGTGCGCGCCGAGCAGCTCGGAGAGCACGAACACGGCCTCATCGATGCGGCCCTCGCGCTCGAAGCGTTGGAAGGCCGCGCGGTAGCGTTGGCGCAGCGCCTCGTAGAGGTCCTCGCCGCCCGCGAAGGTGGTGGCGGGCCCCCGGGGCCCCAACTGCAGCGTGAGCTTCTCGCGAGGCCCCGGCAGTCCGAGCGCCTCGCGGGTGTTCGCATCGGGGGCGCCTCCGCCCAGCGGCACGGCGTGGCGCAGGGCTTCTCGCAGGTCCCCGTCCTCGAACATCTCGAAGAGGCGGCGCAGGTACTCCGCCTTGCGACGCAGGAGCAGTTGGCTCAGCGGAGACTGGTGGATGAGCCATTGGGACAGGCGCGAGAACACACCCGGGCTCGGAGGAGCGGGACGCGGCCCCGGAGCCTGGGCGCGAGTGCCCGAAGGTTGCGCGTCCTCCACGGTGGAGAACAGGGACGACAACCATCGACCCAACCAGGACGGCTTTCCCGAGGTGAGCGCGCCGTCGCTCGTGGTGCCACCGCTCCCGAGCCATGCCGCGAACCGACCGAGCCAGCTTCCCGTGTTCCCACCAGAGGCCCGGGTCAGCGCCGCCGGCTCACGTGCCTGCGCGCCGTCAGCACCTCCGCCGAACGCGGCGCGAAGCCGACTCCACCACCCCGCCGGGCCTTCACGCCTGACGGCGGACGAGCTCGACCTCGAACCTGGACGAGCGCCCTCGCCTCGCCCGAAGGCCGCGCGCAGACGCGACAACACCCCAGGCCGGGAACCCTCGGAAGCAGCTCCTCGTCCGAACGCGGCGCTCAGTCGAGACAGCACGCCGGGACGCATGCCTTCACCGGACTTGGAGTCCTCGCCTCGTCCGAACGCCGCGCGCAGTCGCTCCCTCCACCCCACGGGCTTCACCGTGGCGGGCGCCTCCGCCACGCGCCCCTGCATGCGCGCCAGCACCTCCTTCGCCTCCGTCGACAGCTCGGGGACCGCGGAGCCGAAGAAGGCCCGGGTGAGCGGCGCCTTCGGCTCCACCACGGACACCACGGGGGCCGGTGGCGCACCCAGTCCCCGCGTGGGCACCGCCGTCCACGCCGACACGTCCAGCCACGAGGCCACATCCACCGGCAGCGCGCCCGTCACCGGATGCACACAGGCCCGGCCTCCTCGCACGAGCACGAGCGAACCCGGCCGCGCCTCCACCCGCTCCCACTCCGCGGACGACAGCGGCGCCGAGACGAGCACCCCTCGCTCCAGCGTGAGCGCGAGGCCCGGACTCGTCCCCGCGTCACAGCGACGCGCGACAGGCAGCCGCAGCAGGTACCCGTTGGCGACCCACAGCACGGAGGCCCCCGGCGCCCACAGCGACATCACCCGCCGACGCGCCTCGTCCTCCGAGAGCAGCACCGGGTCGAACCAGAACGCCACGGCGCTCACCGTGCCCCGATGCAGGTGCTGACGTGGCGAGGGAGAAGGACGCATCACATCCCTCCCGTCGTCGCGCGGTAGAGCACCCGCCCCATCGTCAGGTCCATCACCACCAGCTCTCCACTTCGCGTCAGCCACGCGAGCAGCGGCGCGGAGTGGCTGACCTCGGCGTGTGTCACCACATCCGACGCCTTCCTCAACACGGTCTCGCGCTTCTCCGTCAGCCACAGGAGCGTGCGCTGGTCCGCGGCCAGGACGAACAGTCCCACCTGGTGCTCCGCGACGTGACAGCCGCCCACGCCCACGACCCGCGCCCCTTCCGGCACGGTGATGTCCACCTGGTGGTCCGCGAGGAACATGCGCCACACATTCGATGCGTGTCGCGCCGCGAGCAGCCCCATGCCCTGGACCACCGGGACATCACTCGCCCAACCGAAACAGGCCTCGCCCTGCTTCACGTTCAGCACCACGTCCTCGGCGTCCCAGGTGCCCATGACGTGCAGCGACGTCCGGGGCGGAGGCGCGGGCGCATCCTCCTGCGGCGCGAGCACGAACACCGGCTTGCCGGCGTCCCCCGTCTGCCAGGGCTCACGCCTCAGTCGCTCCAGCCGCGAGCTGACGGGCACCTTCGCGCCGCCACGGATGTAGACGAGCTTGTTGCCCACCTCCACCATCGCCGTCACCGGGTAGTCGAGCGCCACCATCTCGATGCGCTGCTCGGCCTCGACGCGATACACGAGGAAGAGCCCGCCGGTGCGCGTCAGCAGCAGCACCATCTCGTGACGGCCCCGGTCCCTCCAGGAGAACAGGCGCCCCGGTCCCGGGGTCGCGGAGGGGAACGTGGGCGCATAGCCGGACGACCAGCCGCCGATGATTTCGGCCGACCCCACGCCCCGGTGGATGCGCGGCTGGGAGAGCGTGCCGTGGAGCACGTAGCGGTCCTCGCGCTCCATCAACGTGAGCAGCCCGCCATTCGGACGCCAGCCCGCGGCCAGCACCGTCTGGTTCGGCTTCACCTTGATGCGCCGGGGCTTGGGGAGGGTGGCCGTCGGCGAGGCGGGGATGGCCATCGCGGACACACTGCCATCCGCGTGGAACGTCACCAGCCGGCGGCCCTCCGCGGAGAAGTGGAACGACGTGGGCCGGTCCTCGGACAGGCGCACCACGGGCTTCGCGACGCGCGCCTGGAACGGGTCTCTCAGGAGCCGGACGCAGTCGTCCGCGGGCGGCAAGTCCAACACCACCGAGCGCACCTCACGCGACGCGGGGCGCACGTCCACCTGGAGCTTGCGCTCGCCAGGCTCCATCACCTCGCCCACCTCCACGCGAGACAACCCGCGTGCGCTCGGAAGCCGCGCCAGCCGGGCATCGCCCACGAGCCACGCATCTTCCGGAGTGGCCTCCAGCGCGAGCGCCTCACGCCACGCGGCGAGCTGCTCCTCCGAGGGCGGCGCGAGGTCCCTCGCGCCGAGCCAGGACAACACCAGCGACGACGTCACCTCGGAGTACGGGCGCTGCTTCGGAGGAGGCGCCTGGAGCACGCCCCACGTGAACGCCGCCCCCGCTGCCTCGGCGCGGCGGGCCATGACGATGAGCAGCGCCAGGTGCGCGATGCGCGGGTTGCCGAGCTGGTCCGGCCCCGCGTCCAGCAGCACCACCGTGCGACGCGCGCCCTGCGGCTGTCGGAACGAGGGCTTCAGGTACGACAGCTCTCCGAAGGCGGCGCGACGCACCAGCTCCTCGGGAGCCTCCAGCGCCCAGAGCCACTCACTGACGAGCAGTCGGTCGAACGAGCCGCGCCGGGACAGCCCGTCATAACCCTCGGGCTCACCGCCCTCCATGTTGGAGCGCGAGCGCATCCCACCCACGGCCGCCGCCAGTCGCGCCACATAGGCACCCACGTGGAGTGACAGGGGCTCGGGGAACAGCGACAGGGACTCGGCCCAGGGACTCAGGGAGGGAGGCAGCGCGCTCATGAAGCCCCGCCCTCCTCGTCCGCGAGCCACGCGGCGAGCGTGGCGCGGTGCACCGGCCGGGCCGACGCGACGGACAGCAACCAGGGCCCCGAGGGCAGCACGGCCCACGGCGTGCCACCGACCTCCACGCGCGAGAGCAGCGCCCGCTCCAGCACGGACACCAGCACCTCGGGAGCCAGCGCGCACGGCAGCAACAGCGACGGCGCGGAGACGTCTCGCCCCAGGTACGTGACGCCATCCACCCACGGCAGGGACTCGGAGGCGCCCAGCAGCACGAGCACACCCCGTCCCGCGACACCACTCCACGTGGACAGCCGAGCGTCATCCTCCAGGAGCACGCGCCGGGCAAGCGCACGGGCCACGTCCCCCACGCCCACCACGGCCAGCGGCTCCAACGGCTGCGCGCGCGGGCCCCACCGCACCGGCAGGGCACCCTGAGTCTCACTGCTCATGCCCGTGCTCCACCCTGCGCGCCGTCCGACGAGCAAGGCCGAGCTTGAGCCTGCCGCACCCGCGAAGCGCCCCACGACTCACCACTCATGTCCGTGTTCCACCGCGCGCCGCCCGACGAGCAAGGCCGAGCTTGAGCCTGCCGCACCCGCGAAGCGCCCCACGACTCACCACTCATGTCCGTGTTCCACCGCGCGCCGTCCGACGAGCAACGCCAAGCGCAAGCCTGCCGCACCCACGAAGCGCCCCACGACTCACCACGCATGTCCGTGCACCACCGCGCGCCATCCGACGAGCAGACCGCCGCGCCCACGAAGTGCCCTGTCTCCCACCGCGCCTGCCGGTGTTGCACCACACGCCTCGCACCGGGCACTCCGAGCCGAAAGCCTGCCGCATCAGCGCGGCATCGTGCGCCCCACGGCGCCTGTCCGTGCTCCGCCGCACACCCGCTCATCGTCCGCTCCCGGCGAGCACCCGCGTCACGCCGCGCCTGTCCATGCTTCGACACACACGCCTCCCCACAGCCTGTCCTCGCCAGGGTCCGAGCACCGGGGCCAGAAGACCCCTCGGTGCGCCTCAGACCCCTTGCACCCGGGCCACCGTCTCGGAAGTCGCCGCCCCATTCACGGCGAGCGCCTCGGTGAGCCCCGCGCGCAGCACCTTCAGGTCATCGCTCAGCGACTCCGGAGCGAAGCTCGCGTCCATCTCCCGCGCCACGCCCTCCAGCTTCAGTCGCCAGACCGCGAGCGCCTCCGCCGAGTCCGACGCGGGCCGCTCGGCGAGCAGCGCCTGTCCCGCCTGCGCGAGCCGCTGCGCGCGAGCCCGGGGACCGGCACTCGCCTCCAGCGCCGCCGCCGCGAGCGCCGGGTTCTCCGACGAGGCCAGCACCTCCCGCAGCACGTCGCGCGCGAGCGCCTGCCCTTCCTTCGTCGGCACCACGTACACCAGCGGCCACAAGTCCGAGGCCGTGGGCACCAAGCGCCCCGCGAGCACCCCCGCGGCCGCCACCAGCCGCTGCGCCTTCACCGCGCGCCGGTCCGACAACCCCAGCCCCGCCGCGCGCAGCGAGCGCAGCGCATGCGCCAACTGCGGCCGGACGCCCGCGAGGTCCGCCTCGCGCGCCGCTCGCGAGAGCACATCGAGCGTCTCCAACGACACCCACCGCCCGCCCTCCGCGTCCCACGGCATCGCGCCGCCGGTGAGCAGGTCCTCCAGTCGCGGGTCCGGCACCGGCTCGACGAAGATGCGCGCCAGGAACCGGTCCGCGAACGCCGCGAGCGACTCGTCCTCCGGCAGCGCGTTCGCCGCGCCCACGCAGACGCGCAGCGGGCACTTCATCCGCGTGTGCCCCCGCCGGAACGTCCGCTCGTTGAGCAACCCCAACAGCGTGTTCAGGATGGCCGTGGAGCCGAGGAAGACCTCGTCGAGGAACGCGACGTCCGCCTCCGGCAACATGCCCGTGGTCTGCGTCTCCACCAGGCCCTCGCGCAGCTTGCGCAGGTCCACCGGACCGAACAGCTCCGACGGCTCGGTGAAGCGGCCCAGCAGGTACTCGAAGTAGGAGCCGCCCAGCGCGCGAGCGGTGCGGCGGACGGCCTCGCTCTTGGCGGTGCCGGGAGGCCCGATGACGAGCAGGTGCTCACCGGCGACCGCGGACAGCGCGATGAGCTCCACCATGGCCTCGCGCTCGACCAGCCCCCGACCCGCGTCGGAGAGGGCATCGCGGACGGCGCTGGCCGCGGCTTCGAAGGTGACGGACATGCACGAAAGCCTAACCGCCGGACTTGGCCGGCGCGAAGAGTCCCCGGACACCCTCCAGTCGACACACACCTGCCTCGCGGTGCCGGGATTCCAGCGCGAGAGGAATGGCCACGAGGCCGACCGGGGGCGCCTTCGTGACGGGACGCCACCGGCCTTCATGACACGACACACCACTTCATGCCCCGGCGTCAGGTCGGACATAGACTGCGTTCCATGAAAAAGATGTCGAAGTGGGTGGCGCTGGTGGGCGTGCTCGGTGTGGGCACGCAAGCGGTGGCGGATGGCTGGCATGGCTACGCGTCGCTGGGAGCGGGCATCACCCTGGACCACCTGAGCGACCTGCGCGCGAAGGGCCCCGCGCTGCACGGCTACCTGGGCGTGGAGTCGCCGCCAGGGCTGTCCATCGGCCTGCTCGCGGAGGTCTCCGAGACGTGGGGCAACGAGCTGCGGGACGCGGCCCGGCAGGACCGCCTGGAGCGGACGCAACTGGATTACAAGGCGGTGGGAATCGAGGCGCGGCTGCGCTTCTTCCGGGACAAGCCCATCAACCCGTGGGTGGGCGCCAGGCTGTCGAAGAGCTGGGGCAGCACCTTCGCGCCGGACGAGTTCGGCACCTTCCTGCGCAAGAACGTGGACACCACGAGCATGGCCTTCCGCGTGGGCGTGGATGGCTGGTTCAGCTCGCGCTGGGGCATCTCCGCCGCCACCGCGTTCCAGTTCTGCGACGTGAAGCTCACGCGCGAGTCGGTGAACGAGTGCGCCAAGCTCCTCCAGTCCGTGATTGTCGGTCCGGTGGTCCGCTTCTGAGCCTCACCTTCCATCGTGCGCACCCTCGGCCGGACGGTGTAGACCTCCACGTGTGAGCGAGAGCTGGGAGCAGCGCAGACGACGCGAGGCGCGGGAGATGGACGCCGCCATCCGGAGCACCTTCGCGCGCAGACAGTCCAACGCGGAGCTGCGCGCACAGCTGGAGGCGCTCGCGCAGCGGCCCTGGTTCCGGGAGTTCTCCTGGCTGTGGGGCCCGTCGCTGCACGTGCGGGACCGCGTGCTGTTCCGTCCGCTCATCCTGTCGTGGCTGAGGGTGGGCAACCTCACCGCGACCGGGAAGTGGGTGGACCCCTGGCAGGGCGAGAACGCCGCCGCGCTGGAGACGTGGCTCGCGGACGCGGACCGCCACGACGACGTGGAGGTCTTCCGTCGGCTGTACGAGTGGCGGCAGCAGGGCCTGGGCCTGAAGAAGGCCGAGGCCCGCTGGCGCGAGGACCTCACCCAGCGCTTCCGTGACGCCAGGACGCGGGCGGCTCGGCAGCTGGTGCTGACCAAGCTGGACGTGGAGACGGGGCGCCTCGACGAGGCGACGGCGCTCGCGCTGGATGACGTGGACGCGGAGCTGGCGAGGCCCTTCATCCGTCAACGCCTGCCCTTCGCGTGGGGTCCCGGGGTTCCCCAGGAGAAGCAGCACGCGATGTGGACCACGCTGCGGGAGCGGCTGCTCGCGCGCGGCGACACCGAGCTCGCCTGGGCCCTCTATCGCCGGCTCGTCACCGAGGACGCGTGGCGCGCGGACGTGTTCGCGCTCACGCAGTCGGTGAAGGACTCCCAGGCGCTGGTGCGCGCGCTGGAGGAGCACCACCCGGACGTCGCGCCGACGGGAGCGGCGGAGGTCTTCGTGGAGCTGGCGGAGAAGCGCGGGCGCGACGTGGTGCCCTACCTGCTCGCGCACCTGTCCACGGTCTTCCCGCGTTGGGCCGGCCTTCGCGCCAGAGCCAAGAACGCCAAGGGCCTGCCGGACCTGCTGGAGCTGTGCCGGGTGCGCGGCTGGGAGGACGTGTGGGGCGCGGCGCTGCGCACGTCGGCGACGGCGGAGACCTTCGACCAGGAAGTGCTCAAGCTGGTGCACGACGCGAAGGCGGACCCGGCGGTGACGCGCGGGCGGCTGCTCCAGGTCGCGGGCACCGGCGGCGAGTGGAACCGGCCCGGCCTCGGCGTCACCCGCGTGCTGCCGCTGACGGACTCCACGGCGGTGATGCTGTACGCGCGCTTCCCGGAGCTGCTCCGCGGCCCGTTCCGCATGCACGTGTCCTCCGGCTGGCACTCGTCGTACCCGGAGCTGGTGGGGCGCGCGCTGGAGCGCCGGGACGAGGAGCTGCTGGACTTCCTCGCCAGCCGCGCGGCGACGCAGGCCCAGCCCACGCACGCGGGCAACAAGCGGCAGCGCGAGTGGATTCGGGTCCTGGACGCGCTCGCCACGCACTACGAGGAACTGCCGAAGGAGGACGGCGTCTTCGCGCGCCGCGCCGCCAACGTGCTCGGGGCGATACCGGCGTACGCCATCTGGGCGGACAAGACGCTCCTGTCGCAGAACCGGCTCGCGCGGCTGTTGCTCATGCGCTCGGATGACCTCTACCTCGCGGACCCGCGGGCGGTGAGGGACCTGCTGGAGTCGCCGCAGATTCACGTGCAGGCGCTCGCGTTCCGGCTGCTCGGTCGCGACGCCCCGCGCGCGCGTGAGCTCGCCGCGAGCAACACGGACGTGCTCCAGGCCGCGCTCCTGCGGCCCCTGCACCGTCGCACGCGGCTGATGGCCTTCGGCGCGCTGACCAACGCGGCGCTGCATGACGTGGACACGGCGCGAAGGCTGCTCGCCCGGATGCGCGACGCCTTCGCGCTGCCCGACCAGCGCTATCCCAAGGAGGAGCTGGTGGAGCTGCTGGCGAAGGTGCTCCGGCGCTGGCCCGAGCTGCGCGGCCCCGCCGAGACACCCCGCGTCTTCTCAGCGCCCACGAAGGAGACCTCGCCATGACGACCTTTGGCCTGTCGTATGCGACGCCCTCCGTCTTCGAGTCCACGCGCGAGCGCTCACTGTTGGGCCTGTCAGTGGACCAGCACCGGCCGGTGCGCTTCCACGCGAAGGTGGCGAAGGACGTGCTGCCCTTGCGACTGGCGCTGCAGGCGCTGGGGCAGCTCATCTGGCACTCGGACGAGTGGACCTCGACGTGGTGGGGAGTGCTGGACCCCATCATCACCGTGCACCCGGACCGGGTCTTCTTCGAGGCGTTCAGCCAGGACCAGAGCGCGTACGGGATGGTCATCGTGGACCGCGAGTGCTTCGAGCCCGAGGGCGAGGTGGCCTGCGGCACGACGAACGTGGACTTCACCGCGTGGCTGTGGTCCGCGCTGGGGGAGCTGCGCACCAGCCGGGACACGCACCTGCGCGTGGGCGCCGAGGGCTTCGAGGTGCGCACGGAGCGCGCGGGCGGACGCTTCGAGCAGAAGGTGGAGGTGCCGGACGACTGGGTGCGAGGCTTCCTCCAGCTCCAGGGCGGCATGGCGATGCCGGGCACGAAGCTGACGGTGCGTCCGGTGGACCTGCTCGCCGCGGTGCGCTTCCTCACGTTCACCAAGGCGCGGGTGTCACCGAGAGCGCTGCGGTACGAGTTCACGCCGGACCAGGACGCGAGGCTGGTGCTGGAGCCCTGGGAGCAGGTGGTGCCGCTGCGAGGCGCGGTGCATGGCCACACGGAGCCGCGCACGGTGCGCACGTGGGGTCGGCGTCGGCTGCGATTGCTCGAGCCGCTGCTGCCGTACGCGGACTCGGTGGAGGTCTATCTGAAGGGCCGCGCGCTGCCGCACTTCTACAGCGTGCACCTGGGGCCGCGCGTGCGCTTCGTGCTGGGGCTGTCCGGGTGGACGGCGAACCGGTGGACGGGCACGGCGGGGATGGACCTGCTCCTGGAGCCCGAGCGGGACGAGGCGCTGGCGGCACGCGTGCTCGGGCTCCTGCGCGAGCGCTTCCACGCGTCCACGGAGGAGGTCGTTCAGGCCCTGGGCGCGGACAAGGCGCGAGTGGCGACAGCGCTGGCGGCGCAGTGCGCGGCGGGACGGGTGATGTTCGACGTCGAGGCGCGGCGCTGGCGTCACCGTGAGCTGTTCGCGACGCCGGTGGACCTGGGACGGATGTATCCGCCGGACCCGAGGCGCGAGGAGGCGGAGCGGCTGACGGCGGTGGGCCAGGTGGTCGTGACGAGCGAGGACGTGCGCGAGACGCGCAAGGTGCGCAAGCTGCCGACGCCCGAGGGCCACGTGCTGCGCGAGGTCGTGCATCGCGACTGGGTGGTGCACGGGAGCGTGGGTCCGCAGACCGCCGTGGAGCTGGTGCTGAACGACGAGGACCGGCTGCTGTTCGGCACGTGCAGGTGCGAGTTCTTCCGCGAGAACCTGATGAACCACGGGCCGTGCGCGCACCTGCTCGCGCTGCTGCGGCTGGCGAAGGCACGGCGCCAGGAGCGAGCGAGCTCGGCGGCGCCCTCGGAGGCCGCGCTGGAGGCGCTCCGACAGGCGGAGAGGCCCGAGGCCCGGAGCGAACAGGACGGCGAGGGCGAGACGCTTGACGAGGACGGCGGCGATGACGATAACCGGTGACGCTCACGGGAGGGGCTGGGGCTCACAGATGAGCCGTCGGTGCCGCGGTGTTTCGCCGCGGCGGTGTTTTGTCCCCACTTCTTCTCCAGGGTCCCTGCGTACGGAACGCAGGGAGCCCCGGGTCCAGCGCCTCGCAGGTCGTCCCCTGGCCCCTCCCGGAGCACCATGAGCTGGTTCGACTCGACGCTGGGTTGGTTCAAGGGGCTCTTCACCCCGAAGCCGGTGACGCGGGATGTCTCGCGGCTCGACGCCTCCACGCGCGACGCGAGCGGACGCGCGGCGGACGTGGTGCGGGAGACGGTGGCCACCTCGGGCCCGCTGAAGCCCGGACACCGGCGCGAAATCATCCGCGACGCGCGGCTCCTGCCCAAGGGCAGGCGCGTCTACACCCCGGGCCGCAAGCCCCTGATGACCCGGGGTGAGGCGCGGCGCTTCTTCTCCACGACGTTCCGCACGCGCAACCGCGACGTGCGCGACCTGCTGACGGACGAGGCACAGCTGACGCGCTACGGGCTGCCGGTGTGGCGGACGGAGGAGGACGTGGCGGCGGCGCTGGAGCTCACCGTGGGCCAGCTCCGGCACTACGCGACGCACCGGGTCCGGGAGCGGGTGGCGCACTACGTGACGTTCTCGGTGCCGAAGCGCTCGGGGGGCACGCGGCTGCTGCATGCGCCCAAGCGCAAGCTCAAGGCGGTGCAGCGTCGGCTCCTGACGTTGCTGGTGGCGAAGCTGCCGCGGAGCGAGCACGCGCACGGCTTCGTGTCGGGGCGCTCCATCAAGACGGGGGCGGCGCCGCACGTGGGGCGCCGGGTGGTGTTGAAGCTGGACGTGAAGGACTTCTTCCCGTCGGTCACGGTGGGGCGGGTGCGCGGGCTGCTGCTCGCGTTGGGGTATGGCTATCCGGTGGCGGCGACGCTGGCGGTGTTGATGACGGAGGCGGAGCGTCAGCCGGTGGAGGTGGAGGGGACGGTGTTCCACGTGCCGGTGGGGCCGCGCTCGTGCGTGCAGGGCGCGCCGACGAGCCCCGGGCTGTGCAACGCGGTGGTGATGCGCTTGGACCGGCGGCTCGCGGGGCTGGCGCGGCGGTATGGGTATACCTATACGCGCTACGCGGATGACCTGACGTTCTCCGGGGATGACGTGGGGGCGATGGAGAAGGTGCGAGCGCTCGCCGCGAGGTACGTGAGGGACGAGGGCTTCGAGGTGAACGCCGCGAAGACGCGGGTGCAGCGTCGGGGTGGACGACAGCGCGTCACGGGCGTGACGGTGAACGCGGGGCTCGGGCTGTCTCGCGAGGAGCGGCGCAAGCTGCGGGCGATGATCCACCAGGAGGACGGCGGGGACGCGAAGCAGCGCGCGCGCATCGACGGGATGCTGGCGTACGTGAAGATGTTGAATCCGGAGCACGCGGCTCGTCTCGCGAGGCGACGCAAGCCGCGAGGGTGAGTGGCCCGCTGTCGAAAAGGCTGCGGGGGAGCGCGAGGAATGCACCGGTTCTCCACACCTGCCCTGCGGGCGCGTGGTGAGGGAGTTGAAGGGCCTCTACATCGGCGCTCCTCACCCTCACAGGAGTCGCCCCATGGCCAACGCCGCCCGCTTCGCCTTCACGCAGCCGAGCTCCCCCGGTGTCGAGTTCGTCATCGAGCTGACGGACGAGAACACGATTGCCCACGCCCGGAGGATTCTCTCCGGCGAGGAGAAGAACCGAATCCACGTGCATGGGCGCATCATGAAGCGGCCCCAGCCTTACAACCCGAGGTTCTCGTTCCACCTGGACCCATCGACCATCCAGTTCTTCGAGGTGGCCATCGAGGTCTGCGACGCGAACATGACGTACGTGGAGGACCACCTGGACGAAGCGGGAGGCGCGTTCCTGCCGGGTGGCCATTGGTGCCCGTGGGACTCGCGGCTCGCGCGCGAGGTGAAGTGACCGGGTAATCACCTGAGCCGGGGGCCCGGGGCGACGTTACAGTGGAGGACATGAGCGACCTTCCTCCAGCGCCCGTGCCCCTGGCTCCTCGCTTCATGTATCTGCATGGCTTCGCCTCGGGGCCGGACTCGACGAAGGGGTTGGCGTTGAGCCGCCACTTCGAGCCCAGGGGTCTCCACATCGAGCGGTTGAACCTGCGGGTGCCCTCGTTCGAGGAGCTGAAGCTGAGCGCCATCACGGACACGGTGCGAGCGGCGCTGGGTGGGAAGCAGGACCGGGTGGTGTTGTTGGGTTCGAGCCTGGGAGGGCTGACGGCGGCGAGAGTCGCGGCGGAGGACGCGCGGGTGTGTGGCCTGGTGTTGATGGCGCCGGCGTTCCACATCGTGACGCAGCTGCGAAAGAGGATGGGCGAGGCGCTCTGGGAGCACTGGCGGACGTCGGGCTGGATTCCGACGGAGGACTTCGTGGAGAAGCGCACGTCGAAAGTCCACTGGGGCTTCGTCGAGGACGCGCTGGCGTTGGACGAGCGCCTGGGGAACTGGCCCGACGTGAGGGTGCCCACGCTGCTCATCCACGGGCGAGCGGACGACACGTGTGACATCGCCAACTCGCGCCAGTGGGCCCAGGGCCGTCGCAACGTGAAGCTGGTGGAGGTGGACGACGGGCACGAGCTGACCGCGTCCCTGCCCTTCATCCTCGAGCAGACGGAGGCGTTCCTGCGGCCCTGGGGCGGTTCAGCGTGAGGTCACTTCCAGGAAGGTGAGGCCATCGAGTCCCAGCGCTTCGACGGCGTCCTTGAAGCGCTCGGTGACGATGAGCAGCGCGGAGAAGTTCGTGAGGCGGAACAGGTTCAGGTCGGTGGGCAGTGAGGCCGCGTCGAGGATGGGCTTGTCGGGACGACGGAGCGCGAGCCGACCGCAGGTCGAGCAAGGCGCGGGTGTGTTCCGAGGGAAGCAAGCGGGATGCAGGGAGCCGCGAGAGAGGAGCTCGAGTTCCACCAGGTCCGTCACGGGCTTCTTGCGGGCTGTCAGGGCGGTGGGATGACCGACGAGTCCCGTCAGTCCCTGTTCCTGGAGTGATTCCAGGTCCCCGAGGTTCACGACGAGCGAAGCGATGAACCAGGAGAACGAAGGGAACTTCCCGAGCGCCTTGCCGGTGAGGGGACCGAGCTCCGTGCCTGGAGGCAGTGGGGAACCAGGAGGGAACAGCGGGCGGACGAGCTCACGCAGTCGCGCGAACTCCGTGAAGGGTTCAGACCTGTTCTCCTCGAACGAGCGGTGTTCCGAGAGAGAGGACAGGTCGACACTGGGGTAGGAGCAGCCGAGGTCACTCCAGCTCGCGCGACAGCCGGGACAGTCCTGCACTCCAGGCAGGAACCACCGATGCTCGGCATCAAAGTTCCCGCCGTACCCCTCGATGACCTCCGTGTCTTCACCGATGCAGAAGAACCGCCCCATGTGACCTCCCTTCATCCAGCTTCAGCGCGGTCCTGTGACACGCTCGAATGTCACGCCAAGATTCCCGACTTCCTCCAGTGCGTTCTTGATCTCCTCGGAGACGATGAGCGCGGAGGAGTACCCCTGTATCCGAAAGACACGGGCTCCCGCTGTCTTGGACGGGTCGATGCGCAGCCCGTGAATAGCGCGGTACGTCCCCACCCTTTCGGGCGCGACACCCTCTGGAGGGTAGCGCTGCACTTCCAAGGAGTTCTCCTCATCGACGCAATTGAAGCACCGGGTTGCATTGATGATGTAGAGCGCCGTCTTCGCGCCCTCGACCTCGATGAGGAAGGCCTGGACGTCGTCTGGGGCCAGCGTGAGAAAGACCCTCGCGACCTGTTCATCCGCGATAGGAGTTCGCCCTGCGTTCGCCACGGAGAAGGACCGCTGCGGTCCATCACGGAGCGGGCTGCTCCTCAGCGGTCCTGGGTTGGGAAGATGTCTTCCGTCTCCGAACATCCAGGGGTCGTCCAGTTCCCCACCAGCAGCCGGCACAGGTAGCTCCAGGACCCACTGAGGTAGATCCGCAATCCCCAGGTCGTAGAAGTTCTCACCGGACATCCACCACCCTCACTGGGAACAATCGAGCGTCGAAGCTCACGACATGGAGTCGGAAAGTCAGCTGACATCCTCGCACAGTCCCACGCAGTCGCCCGAACGAGCCTCAACGCACAGGGAGTTCGCGGAAGGTGAGGCCATCGAGCCCGAGTTGTTCGACTGCCTCCTTGAAGCGCGAGGTGCCGATCACCATCGTGGCGAAGTTGCCCACGCGGAACAGGTCGATGTCCGTGGGAAGAGAAGCCACCTCCAGGAGGGGTTCATCAGGCCGTCGGAGTCCCAGCCGACCACAGGTCGGGCAGGGAGGCGGATGACTCGGAGGAAAGCAATCCGTGTGCAATCGCCCCAGGGGCGGAGCATGCAGCTCGACCAGAGTTGGTGGATTCTTCTGTCTGAACCTCAGCTCGGCAGGGAAGCCCTGAAGACTTCTGAGACCTTCCGCCTGGAGCATCTCCAGTGCTTGCTGGTGGACGAGCAGCACCTCGACGACCCAGGCAAACGCCGGGAGCTTTCCGAACCCCGTGCCCTCCAGCGGTCCGAAGCCTGTACCGGGAGGCAGTGCGGCACCTGAGGGGGTGAAAGGGCGAACCAGCGCACGCAAGCGGTCGAGCTCGGGAAGAGGCTCGGGCCTCGCCCTCTCGAGTTCACGACGCTCTGGCAGCGAGGACAGGTCCACGCCAGGGAAGAAATGTCCGGAGCCACTCCACGTGGCATCACACGTCGGGCACCGCAGCAACCCAGGGAGCTTCCACTTGCGCCCGCCATGAACCTCACCGCCATGCCGGCGCACGGCCGCGTTGTCCTCGTCCACCCAGAAGAATCGAACCATCCGCCCTCACGTTCCCGGCCTTGAATAGTAAGGCTGAATTGGACCGCCGATGAGCTGGAACCGATGGATGAGTTCGCCGGCGTGCCTGAAAATCTCCTCGGGCTTCGCTTCAGCGTTCTGCCTCTTGAACTGCCGCCAGGCTTCGTTCCACTCGCCGCCGCGACCTCCGACCCTGTGGATGCGCTGGTGGACTTCGTAGGGAAGAGGGAGGACATAGTTGTGGATCTTGACTCCCTGTGCCTCGAACCACTCTCGCAGCTCCCGCTCTTGAGGAAAGATGTGGTGCTTTTCCCAGCGCCCGGTGGGGAGCTGACGTGACGGTGGCACGACCCGCTCAGGGGCTCCGTTCCAGTTCGGGAACGTCATGACGGCCCCTGGAGGGAGTTTCTGCGCTGCTCCCCAGTTTCTCCTCGGACTGCCGGGTGAGGCGGCAGCCGCGGGTGGCCGAGCAGGCGGGAACCTGGCCAGTTCGAACGTTCCGGGACTGTCTTCGCAGCGGTAGAAGCCGCAGGCATCTCCGAGGCACGCGAGAAAGACGCACTGGTCTTCTCGGGGATCCTCGCACTCCAGCTCCGCCGCCTCCCATGCCATTTGCACTGGAGGCTTCTCGTTGGTGGCGCATCCCAGCCAGAAAAGGGTAAGCAGCCAGAGACAGAGGGGTCGAAGGGAGGGCATAGGCAACAGGACCTACCATCCCGGTCTGTCGTCGAACCGGCTGGGGGACTGGGTACTGCACGCCCCTCCCATGTGGAGGCTTCCATGACCTCGCCCCATCCCCCTAGCAAACGAGCCGCGTTTGCATGAGTGGTCCGACACAGTCGTTTCAACCCACGCTCCTGAAAACGAGGAGGAGCGACCTCTCGCAATGCAACTGAACCAGCATGCTGGTTTCAACCCACGTTCCTCGCGATTACGAGGAGCGACATCGTGGTGAGCGTCGACCCCGCCACCGGAGAGAAGTTTCAACCCGCGCTCCTCGCGGTCACGAGGAGCGACCGTCATCACGAAAGCTGTCGACCTCTCGGCTAACTGTTTCAACCCATGCTCTTCGCGGTCACGAGGAGCGACGTACCGCGCCTGGGTGCGCCGCGCCGTGCTGGCGTTTCAACCCACGTTCCTCGCGGTCACAAGGAGCGACACCGTCGCGGCGAACTGGGGCTTGTTCCCCACGTAGTTTCAACCCACGCTCCTCGCGGTCACGAGGAGCGACTGCGCCGCATCGCGGGTGGCCACGCCCAGGGCGATGTTTCAACCCACGCTCCTCGCGGTCACGAGGAGCGACACGCCGCCCCCGCTATCTCCGGAATTTGCATGTGTTTCAACCCACGCTCCTCGCGGTCACGAGGAGCGACTTGTCCGCGCCCGTCTGCACCACGCCACTGGGCGCGTTTCAACCCACGCTCCTCGCGGTCACGAGGGGCGACGTGGGTGGCGTGGGCTCGCGAGCAGCCCAACCCGTTTCAACCCACGCTCCTCGCGGTGACGAGGAGCGACGGCCGCGCCCCGAGCGGGCGGCCGCCGAAGAAGTTTCAACCCACGCTCCTCGCGGTCACGAGAAGCGACTGTCGATGTAGCGCTCGCCCGCGCAGACACCGAGGTTTCAACCCACGCTCCTCGCGGTCACGAGAAGCGACGGACGCGGTCCTCTCTCACTGCACGCGCCGACCAGTTTCAACTCACGCTCCTCGCGGTCACGAGGAGCGACTGTCCTTCTTGGCCTCGTTGACGAGCGTGTCCTCGTTTCAACCCACGCTCCTCGCGGTCACGAGGAGCGACTGACCAACCCGGAGACCATCTGGGGGAGGAAGGTGGTTTCAACCCACGCTCCTCGCGGTCACGAGGAGCGACCCCGCGGAGCCGCGCACGGGCTGAAGCGCCTGGTTTCAACCCACGCTCCTCGCGGTCACGAGGAGCGACGGAGCGGCTCATTGCCCCACCTCTGCTTCACCCAGTTTCAACCCACGCTCCTCGCGGTCACGAGGAGCGACCGGCGCCCAGTTGCTTCGCGGACAGCGCCGCCTGCGTTTCAACCCACGCTCCTCGCGGTCACGAGGAGCGACACCACCTCGAGGATGTGATCCAGGTGTGCAAGACGTTTCAACCCACGCTCCTCGCGGTCACGAGGAGCGACTGGGTCCGCGACACGGACTGGCGGCACGACGCAAGTTTCAACCCACGCTCCTCGCGGTCACGAGGAGCGACACCAGCGTCATCAAGTCCGCCCGCGTTGGCTACACGTTTCAACCCACGCTCCTCGCGGTCACGAGGAGCGACGGTGCGCAGCAGACAGCGACGCATGCCACGTCGCGTTTCAACCCACGCTCCTCGCGGTCACGAGGAGCGACACCCGCCGGCACCTCCGGGCGCTCAGCGGCAGGGGTTTCAACCCACGCTCCTCGCGGTCACGAGGAGCGACGGCGCGATGGGAGCCAGCGCTAGGCGAGCACCCGTTTCAACCCACGCTCCTCGCGGTCACGAGGAGCGACCGCGGAGGCCGTGCAACGCCTTCACGAGAGCATGTTTCAACCCACGCTCCTCGCGGTCACGAGGAGCGACGAAGCAACGGCGGGCCTCGGCCGCTGGCCCGCGTTTCAACCCACGCTCCTCGCGGTCACGAGGAGCGACCCGTCACCGGCCGGCGCTCGTCGATGTACGCCTGTTTCAACCCACGCTCCTCGCGGTCACGAGGAGCGACCCCGTCGGCTGCACCCACGCACTGGTGACGTACTCGTTTCAACCCACGCTCCTCGCGGTCACGAGGAGCGACCCGAGTACGAGGCGATTCAGCGGCTCACCGAGAAGTTTCAACCCACGCTCCTCGCGGTCACGAGGAGCGACACTACGAGGACATCTACGCCCTGCTCTACCAGCAGTTTCAACCCACGCTCCTCGCGGTCACGAGGAGCGACTGCCGAGTCGAAGGTGCGCGGCGACGAGCGGATGTTTCAACCCACGCTCCTCGCGGTCACGAGGAGCGACGACGTCGCGAGACTGCCCACGTCCGGTTCAGGTTTCAACCCACGCTCCTCGCGGTCACGAGGAGCGACGATCGCCACACCGTCGATGGCCACCATGGGCCCGTTTCAACCCACGCTCCTCGCGGTCACGAGGAGCGACATCGCGGACCAGGTCCGCCTGGCCCTGCAGGTCCAGTTTCAACCCACGCTCCTCGCGGTCACGAGGAGCGACTGAGCGTCAACGCCTTCGCCGAGCTGGAGTACGCCGCGTTTCAACCCACGCTCCTCGCGGTCACGAGGAGCGACAGGCACTGCCACTCCGACTCACATTTACATATGTTTCAACCCACGCTCCTCGCGGTCACGAGGAGCGACCGGCTTCGCCGGCACCAACACCATGTACTTCCTGTTTCAACCCACGCTCCTCGCGGTCACGAGGAGCGACCAGCGCCGGCATGTCCAGCACCTGGCTGCGCCAGTTTCAACCCACGCTCCTCGCGGTCACGAGGAGCGACCGAGGCAGCGACGCACGAGGTCCTGATACCACGCCGAGTTTCAACCCACGCTCCTCGCGGTCACGAGGAGCGACGGTGCGCGAAGAGGCAGATGCTGCGCGCGAGCAGTTTCAACCCACGCTCCTCGCGGTCACGAGGAGCGACCCGGACGTGGTTTCCCAGCCGTGTGCCGCTCTCGTTTCAACCCACGCTCCTCGCGGTCACGAGGAGCGACGGAGTCGCATCCGCGCCGCCATGGCGCCCGTGCTGTTTCAACCCACGCTCCTCGCGGTCACGAGGAGCGACTCTTCCCCGAGGTCATCCGGACCGTCTACGCCGAGTTTCAACCCACGCTCCTCGCGGTCACGAGGAGCGACGAGCGCCCCTCCATGGGCCCCTGCTTCGATGTGTTTCAACCCACGCTCCTCGCGGTCACGAGGAGCGACCCGAGGGGTTGGCCTCAACCTCGGCGTGCTTGAGTTTCAACCCACGCTCCTCGCGGTCACGAGGAGCGACATTGCCGATGCCATGCTGGCGGCGCGGGAGCGCAAGTGTTTCAACCCACGCTCCTCGCGGTCACGAGGAGCGACCCGCTCGGCCGAACGCTGTTCGAACAGGAATAGTTTCAACCCACGCTCCTCGCGGTCACGAGGAGCGACATGGCCTCAATGTCCACACTGGAGCGGAATTCCAGTTTCAACCCACGCTCCTCGCGGTCACGAGGAGCGACAAGGCTGGCCTACCCATCACCCCGGGCATCGCGTTTCAACCCACGCTCCTCGCGGTCACGAGGAGCGACTCTTGGATTCTCGCGACCCATCAGCGGAAAGATTGTTTCAACCCACGCTCCTCGCGGTCACGAGGAGCGACGTATTTGAACCGCGTGCCGTCCGCGAGCCGGGCCGCCTCGTTTCAACCCACGCTCCTCGCGGTCACGAGGAGCGACAGCGAATCACCAACGTGCTGGCGAATGCGCTGCTGTTTCAACCCACGCTCCTCGCGGTCACGAGGAGCGACCCTTCACCGGCATGTGGCCATAGTGCGAGTCGAGGTTTCAACCCACGCTCCTCGCGGTCACGAGGAGCGACGCTTCGCCTTCTCGCTGGCGAGGCGCTGCCCAAGTTTCAACCCACGCTCCTCGCGGTCACGAGGAGCGACCTGCCGGCACCGAGGCGCCCGCGCCCAAAGCATGGTTTCAACCCACGCTCCTTGCGGTCACGAGGAGCGACGTCGGCATTCGACTTCTCGGTGGCCTCAAACTGTTTCAACCCACGCTCCTCGCGGTCACGAGGAGCGACCGGCCTTCCCGTCGCGGCCGGTGGAGACGTCGACGTTTCAACCCACGCTCCTCGCGGTCACGAGGAGCGACCGGCCTTCCAGCCCGTGTCGTTGGCTCCCTGGTTGTTTCAACCCACGCTCCTCGCGGTCACGAGGAGCGACCACCGGGTACAGCACCAGGTTGTTGCGGACGATGCGGTTTCAACCCACGCTCCTCGCGGTCACGAGGAGCGACCACCACCGCGGGGATCCGTTCCTCGCTGCCGCGTTTCAACCCACGCTCCTCGCGGTCACGAGGAGCGACCAAGACTCGCTTCCGCTGGCCCAGGGAGAGCTGTTTCAACCCACGCTCCTCGCGGTCACGAGGAGCGACCGGCTTGCAATGGCACTACCTGGTGCGTGGCGAGTTTCAACCCACGCTCCTCGCGGTCACGAGGAGCGACTCGCTGTACTCACGCCATGACGGTGCATCCGCGTTTCTACCCACGCTCCTCGCGGTCACGAGGAGCGACTGGGCCCCGGGTCACCCGACGGCGGGGCCTTGAGGTTTCAACCCACGCTCCTCGCGGTCACGAGGAGCGACTCGGGTCATTCAGCGAGCGCACGGCGCAGTTCGCGTAGTTTCAACCCACGCTCCTCGCGGTCACGAGGAGCGACGGAGGGAGTCCGAGGGCCATGGCGTCTCAGTGAGTTTCAACCCACGCTCCTCGCGGTCACGAGGAGCGACCGAGTCCATGCTGTGGGACGACAAGCGTAGAGCGGTTTCAACCCACGCTCCTCGCGGTCACGAGGAGCGACCTGCACCGCCGTGAATGACGACGGTGTCCACGGGGTTTCAACCCACGCTCCTCGCGGTCACGAGGAGCGACCTTCGCCACGTTGCGCGAGTTGAGGAAGGCGGTGTTTCAACCCACGCTCCTCGCGGTCACGAGGAGCGACAGGCCAACCGCGCGCAGCAAGGCGCCATTCTCCAGTTTCAACCCACGCTCCTCGCGGTCACGAGGAGCGACCTGCACGCTCTAGGGCGACGCTTCGTCATTGAGGAGTTTCAACCCACGCTCCTCGCGGTCACGAGGAGCGACGGCGTCGAGAACGAGCAGTTCGCCGCCGGGATGAAGTTTCAACCCACGCTCCTCGCGGTCACGAGGAGCGACCTGCCACCTCGGAGCAAGGTCCACTCGGTGTGGTTTCAACCCACGCTCCTCGCGGTCACGAGGAGCGACCGGGGCAGGCGCCGCGCAAGTTCTGGACGGCGGAGTTTCAACCCACGCTCCTCGCGGTCACGAGGAGCGACCGTCCAAGGAGTTCGACTGCGACACCCGCGTCGAGTTTCAACCCACGCTCCTCGCGGTCACGAGGAGCGACGGTGCTCCTGCTGACGTTGGACACGGGCATCTGGTTTCAACCCACGCTCCTCGCGGTCACGAGGAGCGACCTTGACGTGCATGCCTGTGAGCGCGCCTACGAGTTTCAACCCACGCTCCTCGCGGTCACGAGGAGCGACGGTGCCTGGCGTCATTGCCGTGACGGTCTTCGAGTTTCAACCCACGCTCCTCGCGGTCACGAGGAGCGACTGATGAGGACGCGCCCGTCCGTCGTCCCGAAGTAGTTTCAACCCACGCTCCTCGCGGTCACGAGGAGCGACACCATGCCATTCGCGCCCTCGGCCTGCCCTTGCCTGTTTCAACCCACGCTCCTCGCGGTCACGAGGAGCGACCATGTCCGCCGCGGCGAAGGGCGCCGGCAAGACGTTTCAACCCACGCTCCTCGCGGTCACGAGGAGCGACGGCGTTCTCAGGCGTGGCGCAGACGTCGAGCGTGTTTCAACCCACGCTCCTCGCGGTCACGAGGAGCGACTCATAATCAGCAGCGCGCCCAGGCGCGCGATGACGGGTTTCAACCCACGCTCCTCGCGGTCACGAGGAGCGACCCTGCCCGTCCAAGCTACCACAATCACTCGGGAATCCGGCCGGTCCGCGCGAACCTGGGTCCACAGAACAGTCCACCCAGTCCACATTCCCGGTCCACACGACATAACGCCCTACGACTATTGGAGATTTCAAAGAGCGCGAACCTCCGACGAAGCACGCACCGAGACAGGTTCGCGCGCCCCAGTCAGGACAGGCAAGCCGCTCACAGGATGAGCGGCCCCTCGACATCCAATGGAATCCGCGTGCCATGGTGCTCCGTCTTCCGAGCGACATCCTCGCTCAAGAAGTAGAACCGCAGACTGTCGCTCTCCGCATCCATCTCCGAGAGCAGCCGTGCGCGCAGCACGACCCAGTCCTTCGGCTCCAGCACGCACTCGAACACCGAGTACTGCACCCGGACCCCATGGTCCTTGCACATCCGAGCCATCCGCCGGAGCCGCTTGGGTCCCGTCGGGTCACTCACCTGAACGTCGTAACAGACGAGCACGGTGACCTTCCGCATCAGCGCACCGCGAACGGAGGATATCCGTCCAGCTCGCCTCGGAGGGTCCTCGCCAGCAACAACGCCTGCAGGTGCGGCACCAGCCCCCAGCTCGTCTGCTGCCCCAGGAAGACATGCTGCACTTCCACCTGCTTCGCCGCCTGGTACGCCACGAGGAACGCCTTGCGCGCCTCGTCCCGCAGCATCACCGCACCCGCGGCCTCCTCCTTGAAGTCCTCCGGCTTGAGCTGCCCCCGGTTCACCAGCGAGAACACCAGCCGGTCCACCACGGGCGCACGCAGCTCCTCCATCAAGTCCAACGCCAGCGACAGCCGCCCCGGCCGGTCCTCATGAAGAAACCCCACCGCCGGGTCCAACCCCACTCCCGCCAGCGCCCCCGCGCAGTCCTGCGCCAGCAGCGCATAACCAAACGACAGCAGCGCATTCAGCGGGTCCCTCGGAGGCCGCCGGTTGCGCCCATCGAACCCGAACCGTCGCGCCCCACCCTTGAGCAGGCTCGGGAACACCTCGAAGTAGTCCCGGGCCGCGATGCCCTCCAGCCCGCGCACCTGCGCCAGTTCCTCCGCTCGCCCCACCGCACGCAAGTGCTCGGCGAGCTTCCGCGCCGCCTCCTCCAACGGCTGCGCCTGCTCCGCCGCCGCGTCCCGCTTCGCATGCAGGAGAAACTGCCGCGCGTTGCTCACCTTCCCCACCACCATCGCCCGAGCGATGGCCAACGTCCTCCCCCCATCATCCGCCGCGCGATACTGCTCGCGGCGCAGCAGCACATTTCCCCCCGGAAGCCCCTCGACGCGCGCCAGGAAGCGCCCCGTCATCCCGAAGAAGGACACGTGGATGCCCGCCTCGACACAGCTCTCCAACAGCTCCGGCGTCATCCAGGCCCGAGTCAGGCACACCACCGAGCGCAGGTGTCGCAGCGGCACCTCCGCCTTCTTCACGTCCTGGACCGTCACCACCACCCGCTCCCCTTCCTTGTTCAGGCGGGTGCCCTCCACGGTGATGAACAGCGTATTGAGCGCGGTGGTCACGACACCTCCTTTGGGTCCACCAGTTCCACCATCCGCCGCAGATGCTCGGAGGCACGCCGCTGTCCCGCCGTGACGTGCGGCAGGCACAGCGGCTCCAGCGAGCACGACTCACACTTCGGAGCCCTCGCCACCACGGGCACGCTCCCCCGCGCCAGCAGCTCATGCATCCGAGCCACCGCCTCCTCCGTCCGGGCCCGCAGCCGCGCATCCAGCACAATCACCTGCCGCCGATGCTGCGCGCCATGGAACAGCGCGCCCTCGGGAACAGGGACACCGTGCATCTCCTCCAGGCACAGCGCCTGGGCACAGAGCTGCACACAGTCCGCCTCGAGTGACTTGCGCTTCGCCCGCTTCACCTCCACGGGATACGGCCGCCACCCGGTGGGGCTCGAGGCATCCGGGTGGTACTCCACCAGGTCCGCGCGCCCCACCAATCGCAGCCGCTCACACCCCAGCCGCACCGCGCGCTCCACGCGCCGCCCGGGCCGAGCATCATGCCCGGGCTGGTCCACCCGCTCATGGAGCAGCCGCCCCGTCGCGGTGCGCACATCCTCCCGCCAGAGCTGCTCCACGTGGATGAGCGCCGCCTGCCGCTCACAGAACAACAGGTGCTGCAAGGCGGACAGCGCCACCCACGTCTCGCGAGCGGAGGTCATCCCGCCAGTTCCATCACCTCGATGCCCTGCGGCAGCTTCGCGGTGTCCACCTTCACCGTGTAGTCCTTGAACGAGCGCGCGGGCTTCTCCCCGTTCACGGGCGTCACCTGCACCCGGTCGAACAGCGCGTGCGCGGGCGCATTGCCCAGCTCCGAGCCGTGCTTGAACACGATGACCTTGCGCATGGACATCAGGCCGCGCGCCGCGCTGCGGTCCAGCTCGAACATGTTCAGGAAGGCCTTGAACAGCAGGTCCAGGTCGCCCGAGCTGAAGCCCGTCTGCTTCGCCAGGTGCGGCGAGACGAAGCCATGCGCGCGGTAGAGCCCATACGGCACCGTGTTCTTCCGCCCCATGGTGCGGTTGTCGCCGCCCTGCTTCTCCGCCTCCGCCTCGGTGGCCACGGCCATGCGGGTGATGGAGTGCTCCAGCGAGACGATGGGCGTCACGGAGCGGGCGAACGTGAGCTGCACCGGCCCGCGGACCTGTCCCGCGTTGGCGCCCGTGGACATGACGGCGCCGAACGTCCGCACGTCGAAGAACGTCTTGCACATCCACGCACGGCCCTGGTCCACCTCGGAGCCCTGGGCCTCGCCCTTGGTGTTGCGCTTCTTGCCATCCTTGTCGCTCTTGGGCTTCTCGTTCAGGTCGACGCCCAGGTCCTTGTAGGCCTGGGCGATGGTGGAGTTCAGGACGGCCTTCTCCTTCACGAAGATGTCGAACCCGGGCTTCTTCTCCTGAGTGAGCAGGATGAAGTTGCGCACCTTGCGCTTGAGGCTGACATCCGTGACCAGGCCGTCTCCCGTCTCCGGGTCGATGCGCGGCAGGTTCCCCGCGTCGGGGTCTCCATTGGGGTTGCCATCCTGGACGTCGAACAGCAGGACGAAGTCGTGGCGGTTCTTGAGCTCGGACATGGCGTTCTCTCTCTCGTATGGGAATCGTGGAAGCGGTGGTCAGTCGTCAGACTTGGAGGGAGCGTCCTTCGCGGCCTTGCTTTCGGCCTGCGGGCGCTTCGTGAAGAAATCCTCGCGCTGGTGGTAGTAGCCCACCGCGAAGAGCCCCTGGTTCTCGAGCGAGAGCACGGGCGGGAAGGGATTCTCCGAGGGCAGCAGCGCCATCACCTCGCCCTTCTTCTTCTCCAACCAGCCGCCAGCCTCCGCCTTCGAGGCGTGGTGCACGGAGAGCTGGAGCAACCGGGGGAAGACGGTGACGGGGTTGCGCGAGGCCGCACCGAAATATCGATCACGAATGCTGGCGTTGATGTCGCCCAGCGCCGCGCCCTGCAGGCGCTCCAGCACGGCGAAGAGCCGACCGAGGACATACGACTGGGACGTGTTGCTCTTGTCCAATGACACGGAGACCTCCAGGGAAGTGGGTCCACTGCGGGGAAGCCGGATGAGGGTGGCCTTGATGAGCGCGACGCGGAGGCGGAGCTGCTCGCGCTCGAGCTTGTCGTCCGAGGGGGGAAGCCGCAGACGGTCCAACGCCGCTGAGAGCAGCTGTCGCGGGAAGGGATGTCCCCTCAACGCCGCGCCCAGCATCCGCGTCGCGACGTCGGGACTCAGCCCGCGTCCAGACGGGGCCTCGACGGCCTTGAGCAGGCGCCAGATGGGCGTGGGCTTGTCCTGTGCCACCGCGCCCAGCCGCAGATCCGCGAAGTACCGGCGAAGGCTCTCCTTCACCTCACCGACGCTGGTCTGGAACCAGTCGCGCACGGCGACACGGCCGGAGTTGCCAGCGAGGGTGACGGCATAGAAGCGCCTCGTATCCAGCGCTCCAGGCTCCAGGCCGATGAGTGGCGCCTCCAGCAAGCGCCGCAGGTCTTCCTCCGTGGGGTCGAGCAGGGCCAGCAGCTGGCTCTCCTGCTCGGCGGTGCTGTTGGTCCAGAACACCAACACCGAGCCATCCCCCAGCTGGATGCCTTGTCGGAACCGGCGGGTCTCCGACTTGCGGAGCAGGTCGTTGAGCGCGAGCACGTACCCGAGCGCGGCCTGCTGCGAGACGGGTGCGTTGTCTCCCTGCTCCATCCCATGCGACTCGAAGGCGTCCGCGTTGAACGACACCAGGGCCGCCCCCGCGCCCTGGGCCTCCGGGATGTTCTTCAACTTCGGATGGGTCCGCGCCACCACGCCCACGGTCCCGGTCACCAGACACAGACCGACCTTGCCCTGGGCGGCGGCGTGCGCGCTCCGCTTCTCCCACCATGCACGGACCTCGGGGAGCTGATGCACGGGGTCGATCGAATCGCCCACGACGAAGGCGAACAACTCCGAGCCCGTCCACTCGTCCGCCGCGCGCTCCTCGACGACCTTCGCGCGCGCCGCGTCGTCTTCGAGGAACTTCTCCACGGCGCGCAGCTCGGGCACCTTCGTGTCCGCCGCCGCCTCCTTCACCAGCTTCACGAAGGCAGCCAGCCGTGGCGCACCCTTGTCGGCCTTGCCCTCCCGGGCCTCGGGGTCATGGCCCAGGACGTACTTGGTGTTGTCCGCCAGGAAGCCCGCGGCGATGTTCACGGCGCGCGTTGGCAGTCTCGGAATCGACAGGGGCTTGCCCCGTCCCTTCTCGTCCTGCGTGGGCTCCAGTCCCAGCAGCTTCCCCTTCGCGCTCAGGCGGATGAGGAAGTCCACGGGCTTCGTCTCGTAGAGCGGGTCGTCCACCAACCCGCGCTCGCGCGCGAAGTCGTTGAGCGCCGTGAGCATCATGGCTGGCCTCCGTTCTGCTTGAGCACTTCGTCCCGGCCCGGCACGTGGAGCACGCCCCGGTCCAGGGACGCCTCGAAGAACAGCGGGCGCGTCGCTTCACCGAACTCGAAGTCGTAGAACACGAGCCCCAGAGGCCTGCGCTCGACCTCCAGGTCCACGGGCCGGACGTCCTCCACCATCGGCTCCACGCGCGCGGCGAACTCGCGGCAGCCCAGGTACGGCGCGTGGAAGAACTGCCCCTTCTCCAGCCGCCGCTCGAACATCTCCTCGAACTTGCGGACGTTGTCCTCGGGGCCCGCCTTGCCCGCCACGAGCGAGAACGACGCGGTGATGGCGTAGTCCACATCTCGCAGCGCCACCGTGTTGCGCTGCGCGCGATCCTCGTCCGCCGCGTAGTCGAACTTCCCCACCACCGCGCGGCTGTTCACCTCGTTGCGGCGGAAGCTCGTCCACCGTACGGGCGCGAGGACGGCGATCTCGTGGACCTGCCAGCGGATGGCCGGCTTCCAGAGGATGGCCTCCAATACGCCCCGCGCCGCCGAGGGCGTCATCACCTCGTAGCTCACCCGCTCGGCCTTCATCTCCGGTCGGGTGAAGCAGGCCACGGGCCCTCGGGCCCGCACGCGAAACCGCTTGCTCGTCTTCATCCACACACCTCCTGAAGTTCGTCAGCCGGGAATGAGGAAGGCCGGGTCGAGCACGCCCACCCGGTCGCGCAGCAGCCCGAAGGTCTCGTCGTAGGCGGACCGATGCTCGGGCCCGAGGAACACCACCGTCTCCGCCGCGACGCCCGCCAGCTCCCGCTCCACCCAGACCTCGCGGAGCTTGCGCGGCACCGTCACCGTGAAGCGCTGCAAGGCCCGCAGCCGCTCACGCGAGGGCCCCAGTCGCCGCACCTCGTCGAGCACCGCCTCACAGCCCTCGAAGGGCACCACCACGGGCGCGCTCCAGTCGTCCTCCACGAGCCGGAACTTCGTGGAGACCTCTTCGTACTTGAGCGCCGCCCGAGCCTCCTGGATGCCCTTCCCATCCCGAGCCGCGTTCGCGTAGAGCCGCTCGAAGTACCGACGGAAGCTGTCGGGTGAGAACAGGTCCAGCGCGGGGTCCTGCGCCAGCAGCGTCCGGGTCACCGCCAGCGCCGCCTGCGGCACGCCGGGGGGCGGCTGCGTCTTCGCCTCGTACACACGGAGCTCGCCGAGCGTCTCCAGCCGACCCTCGCGATTGCAGCGCCCCGCCGCCTGAGCCAGCGAGTCCAGCCCCGCCAGGCTCCGGTAGACGACGGCGAAGTCCAGGTCCACGCCGGCCTCGACCAACTGCGTCGCCACCAGCCGCACCGGCTCCCCGCGCCGCTTCCGCTTCTGGATGTCCGCCAGCACCCTGGAGCGGTGCTCCGGGCACATCAGCGCGGACAGGTGCAGCGTCGTCCCCTCACCGACACGCGCGTCCACCAGCGCGCACAGCTCGCGTGCGTCATCCCGACGGTGGACCACCGCGAGCACATCGCGCTCGCCGGCCACGGCCTCGGCCAGCGCTTCATAGGACATGGGCTCGCGGCTCTCGGGCCAGCGCACCGTCACGCGGCGCAGACGCTCGAAGGCGTTCAGCTCCGGCGGCACCAGCTCCTGGACCGAGGGAAAGCCCTCGGGAAACCCAGGACGCATGCCCAGCGCGGGCTGGGTCGCGGTGCAGATGACCACCGAGCAGCCGTAGTCCTCCACCAGCGTCTTCAACCCATCCAGGATGGTGGTCAGCAGCGCGGGAGGCAGCGTCTGCGCCTCGTCCAATACGATGACGCTCCCGGCGATGTTGTGCAGCTTGCGGCACGCCGAGGTCCGACAGGCGAACAGGCTCTCCAACAACTGCACCGTGGTGGTGACGATGACCGGCGCGTCCCAGTTCTCGCTGGCAACGCGGTTGAGCGCCGTCTCCCGCTTGGGGTCCACGGACGAGTGGTGCTCGATGACAGCGCTCCCCAGCTCGCCAAAGGCCTCCCGATACACCCCCGAGCTCTGCTCGATGATGGACGTGTAGGGGATGGCGACGATGACCCGCCGAAGCCCTCGTGCCCGAGCATGCTCCAGCGCGAACGCCATGGAGGTCAGCGTCTTGCCGCCGCCCGTGGGCACGGTGAGGCTGAAGACTCCCGGCGGACCCGGTGCGCGCGCGAGCACCGCCGAGAGCACCTCGCGTCGGACCCGGTTCACCGGCGTGTCCGGCGCACCGCTCTGCTTCTGGTCCATGAAGGCCCGCAGCGCTCGCGCGAGCTGCTCCAACGTCGCGCCGACGCGCCGCGCTTCGACCCGGGACGTGTCGTAGAAGGCCTCCGTGTCCAGGAAGTCCGCGTCGCACAGGGACGAGAACAGCATCCGCGTCCAGAACTCGAGCCGGTGCTTGGAGAGCTTCTCGAGCCAGCTGAAGTCCAGCCCTGGCGTCAGCGCGCGCAGGTCTTCCGGAACGCCCGCCGTCAGCGCTTCCTCCAGGAGCTTCAGCTTCTCGGGGTCTCCTACGCGACTCCGGAACTTCTCCGCGTCACGCAGTCCACCGTGGTGTCCCGCGATGGCCATCGCCAGGGGCCCCAGCCGCCGCTCCATGCGCAAGGCCCACAGCGCGCCCGCCGTCGCATGGTCCTTGTCCGAGGAGCTCCCCACCTCCAGGTGGGCCTCGAAGCCGTTCTCCTTGCGGATGCGCGACTGGAAATGAGGCCGGTACTTGCCCAGGTCATGCCAGCGTCCCGCCAGCTCACAGAACACGCGCATGTCCTCGCGCGCCGCGAACAGCGCGGCCAGGCGCCCCACCTCCATCAAGTGCTCGCGGAGCAGATGTGGACGACCCTCCGCCGTGACGTGAGCCAGCGGCTCCGCCGTCACCCCGCGCGAAGACACATCACCAGACATCATCCCCCCACCACCTGCCATCGCAGGTCCAATCCCTTGTCACTGTCCATAGCCATGACACAAACCCACGCGCGTTTCCATCGCACGCAGGGAGCTATGACAGCTTCATGAAAGGTCGTCCCTACCTCCCCGGGGGTATGGACCGTCCCGCGATAAAGACAGTCACCGCCCCAGACGTCCCCTGAGTCAACCGCGCCCGGGAGCCGGGGTTCACCTCGACACACCCAGGGGCATCTGGTACGCGCCGTCCAGTGCACCGCGAGCCCGCGCATCGTCAGCCCTGGTGGCCCCTGCTGCTCGTCGCGGCCGGCGCGTGGCTCCTGCGCATCGCGGGCTTCTTCCACCGGGGCGGCGCGCTCGGCCACCCCGTCGACTATGACGAGGGTGTCTACTTCAGCGCCGCCGCGCTCCTCTCCCAGGGCCTGCTGCCCTATCGCGACTACTTCTTCGTCCACCCGCCCGGCATCACCGTGCTGCTCTCCCCCGTGGCCGCGCTCTCACACGGCCTCGGCCCCGCCCTCGCCTTCTCCGTCGTCCGCTGGCTCATGCCGCTCGCGGGCGCACTCAGCACCCTGCTCAGTGGCCGCATCGCCCAGCAGCGCTGGGGCACTCGCGCGGGCCTGGTCGCCGCGCTCGCCTACGCCGTCTACCCCGAGGCCGTGTCCACCGAGCGTGGCCCCTTCCTCGAGCCCCTCCTCAACCTCACCTGTCTCACCCTCGCGTGGATCTGGCTCCGCCCCACCGCCACGCAAAGACAGACACCCCGCCGAGACGTCCTCGCCGGAGCCCTGCTCGCCACCGCCTGCGCCATCAAGCTGACCGCGGGTGCCTGGGTCCTCGCCGTCGCCTGGGCTCGCGGCATGTCACGCGAAGGCTCGCGCGTCGCCCGCGTCATCCTCGTCGCCGCGGGCATGGGCCTGTTGTGGCTCGGCCCCTTCTTCCTCCTCGCCCCGGACGCGATGCTCCAGGGCCTGCTGCGCTTCCAGCTCCTCCGCCCTCCCGACGGAGACTCGAGCCTCACCAGCCGCCTGCTCTCCATCCTCGTCGACGGACGCCTGGGCCTCACCCTCGTCACCGTCATCGGCGTCACCGCGGCCCTCGCGCGCACGCGTCAGCAGGACGCCGTCACCGAGCGCCTCTTCAGCGCCGCGTGGCTCCTCACCGTCGCCACCTTCCTCGCCTCCAAGAGCTACTGGTCCCAGTACAACGCGCACCTCGCCCCCACCACCGCCGTCCTCACGGGCCTCGGCGCGGACTTCATCGCGCGCCAACTCCACGGCGCGCGCGCCCAGCGAATCGCCCTCGCCGTCACCGCCCTCCTCGTCCTCACCCCCCTCCCCGGCGTCCTCCACGCCGCGAAACAGAAGGACCGCTTCCTCCTCCCGCTCGGTGACACGCTCAGGTCCACCGTCCCCACGGATGCAGTGCTCTGCGCCTTCGAGCCCGCGTGGGCCATCGCCGCCGACAGACTCCCCGGCCTGCCCCACGGCAATCCCGCGTTCGTCGACCCGTACGGCCTCATGCTGAACGACGCGCTCTCCGCGCCCACGCGCTTCCCCAACGCGGAGGCCGCCTTCCAGGACGCGCACTCGCAACGCACCGCGCTCCAGCTGCTCCCACGCTGCGACGTCCTGCTCCTCCTCGGCCGTGGCGAGTGGCAGCTCTCCGACACCAGCGAGCAATGGGTCCGCGAGCACTTCACCCGCGACGCGGAGCTCTGGCGTCGCAATCCCTGACGTCACCCGCCCACCCGGCGGAGCCGTCCACCCAGGGCCTCGCCCGCTTGCCCAGACATCCTGCGCGCGCGTGACGATATTCGCCCATGCCGCGACCCGTCATGAACGCGGCCTCGATTCTTCGCAGCGAATCCCGACGCGCGAGGAGGTGGACCCATGTCGCAGATTGAACTCGTTGGCGAGCCCCTGCTTCACCTCGAAAGCTCCCGCCTGCTGGCCGAAGCCCGCCGAGTCGTCCCCGAGGCCTTCGACGCCCAAGGCCGTCTGCTCTCCCCCATCGCGGGCTCCTGGGTCCACCCGCCCGCGTGGTTCGACGCGCGCTCGCCCATCGACGGCAAGGTGCTCGCGTCACTGCCGCTGCTCTCTCAAGCCCAGGCCGTCCAGGCCGTGGAGAAGGCCGCCGGCGAGTTCCTCCCCTGGTCCGCCCGCTCGCTCAACGCGCGCATGCACGCCGTGCTCGACGCGCTGGACTCGCTCGAGGACCACCGGGACCTGCTCGTCCGCGTCCTCGCCTGGGACATCGGCAAGACGCTGCCCACGGCCAGCAACGACGTGGACCGCTGCCTCACCGGCCTCGAGTGGTACCTGGAGAACATCGGTCCGATGCTCGAGTCCCGCGCGCCGCTCGGCCTCGTGTCGAACATCGCCTCCTGGAACTATCCCTTCTCCGTCCTGCTGCTCAACGTGCTCGTGCAGACGCTCGCGGGGAACTCGGTCATCGCGAAGATTCCCACGCAAGGGGGCGGCGTCTCGCTCACCCTCGCCTTCGCGCTGATGCGCCGCGCGGGCCTGCCCGTGTCGCTCGCGGGCGGTCGCGGCAAGGACCTCTCCGAGGCCCTCGTGGGCCACCCGCTCATCGCCGGGGTCGCCTTCATCGGCGGCCGCGCCAACGGCGCCGAGGTCCACCGCCGCCTGCGCGACACGAACAAGCGCTACGCCCTGGAGATGGAGGGCGTGAACGCCTACGCCATCACCCGGTTCACCGACTGGGACGGCCTCTCCCGCCAGATTCGCGCGGGCTTCGACTTCGGCAAGCAGCGCTGCACCGCCTACACCCGCTGGGTCGTCGAGAAGTCCCTCGTCCCCCGGTTCGTGCGCGCCTACGTGGACGCCGCGTCCTCGCTGCGCGTGGGCCACCCACTGCTCGGCGGCGACGTGGACTTCGGCCCGCTCATCTCCGCCAGCAAGGTGGCGGAGCTGCGCGCGCTCATCGACGACGCCCGCGAGCGCGGCGCCGCGGTGCTACACGAGGGCACGCTCGCCGACGACGCCTTCACCCCGGGCCAGTCGCGCGGGAGCTACATCGCCCCCACCCTGCTCTTCGGCGTGCCTCGCGACAGCGAGCTCTACCTGCGCGAGCCCTTCGGCCCCGTCGACGTCCTCATGTCCGTGGACTCCGAGGAGGAGCTCATCCGCGAAGCCAATGTCTCCCAAGGCGCGCTCGTCGCCTCCGTGGCCACCGATGACCCCCAGCTCGCCGAGCGCCTCGCCTCCCAGCTGCAGGCCTTCAAGGTCGGCATCAACAGGCTGCGCTCGCGCGGAGACCGCGAGGAGCCCTTCGGCGGCAAGGGCGGCTCCTGGGCCGGCGCCTTCGTCGGTGGCACCCACCTGGTGCACGCCTTCACCGAAGGCCCCCATGCCCTCGAGGGGAACTGGCCGGACTGAACTCCCCGGGGGCATCCTTCCAGCACCCGACACCCGCCGCGGCGAAAGCGAGGTCCGTCAGGACCACACGCACCTGACGTTGCCCGTCCTTGACGCGGCGCGGTTAAGCTCGCGCCCCATGAACCGCGAATACCACCGCTGGCATAGCGCGCGCCTGCATCGGGACATGGAGCTCCTGCTCTACGGCCACTCGGGAGAACCCGTGCTGCTGCTGCCCACCAGTCGCGGCCGCTTCTTCCAGGCCGAGGACTTCGGCCTCATCGGCGCCATCGCCGACCGCGTCCAGTCCGGCCGCTACGTCATCGTGTGCCCGGACTCCGTGGACGAAGAGTCCTGGTTCAACACGTCCGTGCACCCGCATGACCGCATCGCCCGGCACCAGGAGTGGGAGCAATACCTGCTCAACGAGGTGGTGCCGCTGCTGATGAGCCGCAGCACCGGCGGGCGCCTCACCCTGGCCGGGTGCAGCTTCGGCGGCTTCCACACGTACAACGTGGGCCTGCGCCACCCGCACGTCTTCCGCCGGCTCATCTCCATGGGCGGCAAGTTCGAGACGGACGAGTTCCTCGACGGCCACCAGGACAACGACGTCTACTTCCACTCCGCCACGCAGTGGCTGCCCAACGTCCACGACAACAGCCAGCTCGCCGCGCTCCAGCGCGTGGAGATGGTGCTGGCGGTGGGCGAGCACGACTTCTGCCGCCCCTCCAACGAGCACCTCTCCAGCCTGTTGTGGAAGAAGGACATCGGCCACCAGCTCGCCATCTGGCAGGGCGGCAACCACGACTGGCCCGTCTGGCGGGAGATGATTCAGCAGTACCTGCCCTGGTAGCCGGCGAGGACGCCGCGCCCGCTCACGACTCGAGCGGGCGCAGCGTGCCGGCGCTGATGCGGTTGAAGCGCCAGAGCAGCGACAGCGCCACCGCGATGAGCCCCGCGCACAGGCCCCACCAGATGCCCACCACGCCCAGCCCCAGCTTGAAGCCCAGCAGCAGCGTGAGCGGCAGGCCGATGGCGTAGTGCCCCACCATGTTCGCCAGGAACGTGAAGCGCGTGTCGCCCGCGCCGCGCAGCACGCCCGCGCCCACGCCCTGCACCCCGTCGAACACCTGGAAGATGGCGCTCACCATCAGCAGGGGCACCACCAGCGGGAGCACGTCCTCGGGGGCGCCCGCCAGCCGGGCCAGGGCCCCGGGGAAGAGCGCGAACGCCAGCGCCCCCAGCGCCATGAAGCCCGCGCCGCCCGCGAAGGCGATGAAGCCGCTGAGCCGCGCCCGGGGCGTGTCGTGCGCGCCCACCGCCCAGCCCACCCGCACGCTCCCCGCGTTGCCGATGCCCATGGCCACCGTGAAGGTGACGCTCGAGTACGCGATGGCGATTTGATGCGCCCCCACGCTCGCGGGCCCCAGCCCCGCGGACAGCACGCCCGCCAGCGCGAAGACGCCAATCTCCGCGGCGATGTGCAGGCCGATGGGCACGCCCACCCGGATCGCCTGGGCCAGGTCGCTCCACACGGGCCGACGCACGGGCCGCTCGCCCTCCGGCGCGGGCAGCTTCGCGATGGCCAGCACCACCACGCCCAGTTGCAACATCGTGCACAGCGTCGAGGCCAGCGCCGACCCGGCCACGCCCATCGCCGGCACGGCCCGCAGGGGGCCGAGGTACCCGGGCAGGTTCGCGCCGCCGAACACCAGCAGGATGTCCGCGCCCAGGTTCAGCACGTTCGCCAGCACCGTCGCCACCACCAGCGGCCGCGTGTACGCGGTGGACTGGAGATAGGAGCGCATCGTCAGGAAGGCCAGCATCAGCGGCAGGCTCGGCCCGCGCCACAGCAGGTAGTCCCAGGCCCCCGCGATTTCCGTCTCGCCGATGCCCGCGAGCGGCAGGAGCAGGGGCGACAACATCAGCAGGCTGAACAGCAGCAGCCCGGCGAACAGCGACATCCAGCCGCCTTGCCACAGCAGCCCCCGCGCCCTCGCCATGGCGCGCCCGCCCACCGCCTGGGACAGGAGCGGGTCGAACCCCATCATCAGCCCCATGCCGAAGCCGCTGACGGCGAAGAACAGGCCGTTGCCCAGCCCCACGGAGGCCAGCGCCGACGTGCCCGCCCGCCCCACCACCAGCGTGTCCACCAGCCCCATGAGCGACTGGCCGCCCTGGGCAATCGCGATGGGGATGGCCAGGCGAGAGAGCGCGCGCAGCTCCGCCAGGATGGCGGCGCGACGGGAGCCGGGCCGGGGCGACGACGAGGAGGGTGCGACGGCGGTGGACATGGCGGCCTCGGCCTATAGCGCCTTCCGCCATGGAATGCGCCAGCCGAGAGCGACGCCCCCGCGCTCCCTCTCCTGACCCCTGGGGTGCCCACGAAACGAAGGGGCCCCGGGACCCACATCGTGTCCCGAGGCCCCGAGCCGTCACACCGGTGCCTCAGGGCACCGGCGCGTCGAAGTACGTGGTGGCCAGGGGCGTCTGGAGGGCCCCCACGTTGGCCACGCGGATGCCCGCGTCGGTGATGGCGTACACGAAGTCATCCGCCATCACACTGCGGCGCACCTCCGGCGCCCAGTACCAGCTCCAGTGCGGGTGCTCGAAGCGCTGGAACATGTCCCGCGCCGACACCGCGCCCACCGGCGTGAAGCCCGTGGCCGTGTCCACGCGGAACACGCGCAGCTCGCTGGTGAAGCCGGACCAGTAGTCGGGGCGGCTGTAGTCCCAGTCCACGAAGGGCACCGCCACCAGGCCCTTGGCCGCGAAGTAGTTGAACGCCTTGTGGTCGTGCAGGGCCTCGCTGTTGGAGCCGCTCGTCCCCATCCGGTGGGTGAAGGCCTCGCGGGGGTTGGCCAGATCGCTCACGTCGAACAGCGACAGCTTCAGCGCGCGGTTGCGCCAGCCGCCGTCCTCGTCGCGGTCCTCGCCGAAGGTGAGCAGGTGCGTGTCGCCCAGCGGGTGGATGTACGTGGAGAAGCCCGGAATCTTCAGCTCGCCCACCTTGCGCGGGTGCGCCGGGTCGCTCAGGTCGAAGGTGAAGAGCGGGTCCGTCTGGCGGAAGGTCACGATGTAGCCCTTCTTGCCCACGAAGCGCGCGCTGAAGATGCGCTCGGTCGGCGCCAGGTCCTCGCTGCGCCCCAGCTCCTCCAGCCGCCCGTTCTTCGGGGCGAACGTCACCAGCCGGCTCACGGTGTCCGGGCCGCTGGTGGTGGGCGTCGACACGCCGTCACCATTGCCCGCCGTGCGCCACGTCGTCACCGTGGTGGCCACGCGCAGCACGCCCTCGTGCTCGTCCATGGCGAACTGGTTGACCAGCACTCCGGCCACCGAGCCGCTGCCCACGTACGTGGCGCGCGCCGGCTCACGGATGTCGAACTTGTGGATGTACGAGTGGTCGGACTGCTCCGCCACCTGCTGCCACCACCAGTGGTTGGCGGACAGGTACAGGGACTCGGTGGACGCGTACACCACGCCCGGCGCGGACACCACGCTGGTGCGGCCCAGCGGCGCGGCGCCTTCCACCGTGTCCAGGTCCAGCGACAGCACCGTCACGAAGCCCAGCCCCGTGGGCGCGTTGGCGTGGAAGAAGTCCGAGCAGGAGAAGGGCAGCGCGGTGGTGGTGCCGTCCGCCGCCACCCGGCGACCGGGCTCCACCCAGTCCGCCAGCGTCTGGTCGCGGATGAGCTTCTCGTTCTTGACGATGAGCGCGTCGAGCGCCGCGTTCATCTTGTCGCGGTTCTCCAGCTCACGGGAGTACTCGGGGTAGAAGCGCACGTCCGAGGGCCAGCGGAACTCGTCCGTCATCACCAGCCGCACGGCGCTGTCCACGCGGCGCGCGGTGAGGTAGCCGCCCGGCAGGAACACCTGCTGCTTCACCTGGGGCGACGCCAGGTCCGACACGTCCACCACCGTCACCTTCAGCGTGCCGCCCTGCATGTAGCCGCAGCGCAGACCCGCGCAGTCGGGCAGGGGCGCGCCCATCATCGGAGAATCCCCCCACACCGAGGGGCGACCGGGACGCTCCTCGTACACCTGCGACGCGATGACCAGCCGCTGGCGCTCCTTGTCGTAGAGCATCTCGCGCGGCTGACCTTCGATGGCCAGCGACGACACGCGCGTGAGCTGGTCCGCGGGCCAGGAGCGATTCACATACAGCTTGGACCCGGACAGCACGAAGATGTGGTTGCCGTCGTTCTGCACGAAGTCCGCCTCGTGCACGCCGGCCACCTGGTTGTTGGTGCCCGTGTAGTCGTCGGGGCCGCGCGGCGCGCCAGCACCGCCGTTGTCCTCGGAGGGCATGGGCACGCCCGTGGGGGGCGCCGCGCCGTCGCCGAACCACCACTGCAGACCGCGGGGCCGCATCGACTCCACCGACGCGCGCATCCGCTTCGTCGCCGTGTCCTCGATGTGCCGCTCCAGCGCCTCGCAGCCCTCGAAGGCATCCAGCCGCGCCTCCTGCGCCACCGGCTCGTTCTCCACCTGCGGATACGTCTTGTCGTCGTCACAACCCACCGCAGCCACCGCCACCAGCCCCACCCATCCGTAGCGCTTCCATCGCCGCATGAGATTCCTCCCGGTTCGTGTCTGTTGGCCCCATCCGCGGCGCGAGCTGGAATCCCCCAGCCCGCCATGCCCGGATGACGGCACGGCCCGGGCGCGCTCTTGCCACCCCCATGCCAGCAACCACGCTGACTCGGGACACCGGGATTTCCAGGGGCTTGCGGGCGCCAGGGCCTCTCAGAAACCTGAGGCGCGCGGATTCCCCGTGGGGGGAAATCCGTGAGTCCGCGGCACGAAGCGGACGAACTGCTGCGTCAGCGCCGGGTCCATGCGCTCCAGGCGCAGGCCCATGCCCGCCGGTGCACGGAAGGCGCCAGGGGCGCGCGGCGGGTTGGCCCAGACGACGGTGGCCTCCGCCGAGCACGGTGAGCGCTGTCCGGCGAGCGACACCTTCAACGACAACCGGGTGCCCTCGCGCGCCGGGGTGAGCGTGCGCACGAAGAGGGCCTCGGGGCTGGCGTCGTGGCTGAAGCCCGTCAGCGCGGCGCCCCCGGCCAGCGGGGCGAACTCCACCACGGTGAAGAAGGGCACGCGCTCGGCGGCCCGCAGGGGGACGCGGTCGGGCGTCAGCCGCGACAGCACGCGCCCGAGCAGCTCATCGGCGCCCAGGTGGCGCTTCTCGAGCAGCGGCGCGCCCGACAAGGCCTGCGCACGGGCGAGCACCTCACCGGACTCCTCCGCGCGCGACAGGAGCACCAGCGGCTTCTTCGGGTTCGCGTCGCGCAGCCGCGCGGCCAGGGCCAGCGTCTCGCGCGGGGCCCGCGACACGTCGACGAGGAAGCCGTCGAGCTGCGCGCCGTGCTCCGCCGCGAGCGCCTCCGCGTCCTGCGCGTCGCGTGCGTAGAGGACGTGCAGGCCCTCCTGCTCCAGCGAGCCGCCCAGGAACGTGTGCAGGAAGCGGCCGCCCTCGACGAGCAGCACGCGGCGGCCCTTGGGAGGCCCCTCCTTCGCGCGCTCACGGGCGTTGCGCACCGCCACCAGCTTGGCCTGCAGCGCCTCGAGCGCGACGGGCTTGGGCAGGAAGTCATCCGCGCCCGCGCGCCAGCAGTGCATCACCTCGTGCGGCTCGCCGGCGGAGGTGAACATGATGACGGGCACGTTGCGGCCCGCGGGGTGTGACTTCACCGCGCGGCACACCTCGTCGCCCTGCATGCGCTCCATGCGCAGGTCCATCAGGATGAGCATGGGCGCGCGGCGGGCCAGCTCCGCCAGACACGCCTCGCCGCCCTCCAGCGTCACCGGCTCGCAGCCCAGCCGGGCCAGGTGCAGCCGCACCACCTCGCGCGCGGTGCGCGAGTCGTCCACCACGAACACGGCTTCCCGCGTGGTGGAGCCGGGCGCATTCATCAGGCCCGCGGCTCCTGCTTGCCGCCGGACAACAGCTGCGTGAGCTGCCGGGCGATGGCGGCGCACTTCGCCGCGTCCTTGCTGTCCAGCGCGGTGCGCCCGCCGTCGAGCAGCTTCTGCACCGTGCCCACCGCGGCCTCGGCCTCCGGGCTGGGGTTCTCCTGCGCGCTCTTCTGGAGCATCCGCGCCAGCTTCTCGCCGCGCTCCAGCAGCTTGCGGAACAGCTCCTCGGCACGCTTCGCGTCCACCACGCCCTGCGACTTCGCGTAGTTCGCCTGCTCCGCGCCCAGCTTCTCCGCCTCGCCGTGCGGCAGGCCCGCGCGCGCCTCCAGGCGCACCGTCTCCATGTTGCCGGTCGTCAGGTCCGTGGCCTTCACGGAGAGAATCGCCTCACCGGACAGCTCGAAGACGACCTCCAGCGGCACGTCTCCGCGCGCGGCCACGTGCAGGTTCTTGAGCACCACCTCGCCCAGCTTGTGGTTCTCGTCCTGGAACTCGCTCTCGCCCTGGTACACGGGGATGCGCGCCTCGTGCTGGCCGGAGGTGCCGGGGAAGAAGATGTCGCGCGCGACGACGGGCACGCCCGTGTTCTTCGCGATGAGCCGCTTCACGCGCCCGCCCAGCACGCCCACGCCCAGGCTCTGGCTGGCCACGTCCAGCAGCAGCGCCTGACCGGACTGACGGAGCAGTTCGTCCGCCTGCACCGCGGCGCCCAGCGCCACGGCCTCGTCCGGGTGCACGTCCGTGGACGGCTGCCGGCCGAAGAAGTCGGCGACGAGCCGGCGCACCAGCGGCACGCGCGTCATGCCGCCCACCAGCAGCACCACGTCCACCGAGCGCGGGTCCATCTTCGCCTCGCGCATCACGCCCTCGCACACCTCCAGGCAGCGGCGCGACAAGGGCTCCGACAGCGTCTCGAAGAACGAGCGCGTGAGCACCGTCTCCAGCTCCGTCGTGCGCCCGCCCTTGCCCGAGTGGTCGCCCAGCCCCGTCACGGAGATGGTGGACTCCTCGTGCTCGGTGAGCTCGCGCTTGGCGGCCTCGGCGGCGACCTTCAGGCGCCTCAGGCTCTGCGCGTCCTGCGACACCACGTGGCGCAGCTCATCGTCCACCTGGGCCAGGAGCCACTGGACGATTCGCTGATCGAAGTCCTCGCCGCCCAGCCGGGGGTCGCCGCCGGTGGCGCGCACCTCGAAGACACCGGACTTCACGTCGAGGATGGACACATCGAAGGTGCCACCGCCCAGGTCGAACACCAGCGCGTTGCCCTCGAAGCCTCGCGACAGCCCGTACGCGAGCGCCGCCGCGGTGGGCTCGTTCACCAGCCGCACCACCTCCAGGCCCGCGATGGAGGCCGCCTCGCGCGTGGCCTGGCGCTGGTTGTCGTCGAAGTTGGCGGGGACGGTGATGACACACTTGCTGACGGGGCGGCCGAAGTGCGCCTGCGCGTCCAGCGCCAGCTCGCCCAGAATCATCGCGGAGACCTGCGTGCAGGGCATCACGCGCCCGGCCAGCTTCACGCGCACGTCCCCCGCGGGGCCCGCGACGAGCGGATAGGGCACCAGCGCCTTCGCCTGCTGCACCAGCTCCGGCGTGTAGCGTCGCCCGAGAAAGCGCTTGGTGGCCCAGACCACCGCGTCCGGGTGCTCCTCCGCCAGCACCTGGGCCTGCTGGCCCACGACGCGCTCGCCGCTCTTGGTGACCCCGAGCACGGAGGGCGTGAGCCGGCCCCCCGCGCGCGAGGGGATGAGGCGCGGCCGGCCATCTTCCACGGTGGCCACGGCGCTATTGGTGGTACCCAGGTCGATGCCGATGACGGGGTCGTGCATGGGGGGCGGTCGGGACCCCACGGTACGGGTCTTCCCGCCTCCTCGCCAAGCCCCCTCGCGTCGGACCTATCCTCCGCCTGTCGCTTCCCTGCCCGCCCGGGCACGACGGCCACGGGGGTGGACGGCCATGGGGCGCCATGCTAAGGGCGCGACCCGTCATGGTGAACGTCTCCATCGCCCGCCGCTACGCCCGTGCCCTCCTCGACGTCTCGTCGGAGGCGGGCCGCATCGATGCCGTCGCCGAGCAGCTCACCGCCTTCGCGGACATCCTCGCGAAGAACCCCGAGCTGGCGGACGTGCTCCACAACCCCGCCTACTCGCGCGCCCAGCGCAGCCAGGTCGTGGAAGGGGTGATGAAGCTCGTCCCCGGCCTGGAGCCAGTGCTGGCCAACACCCTGCGCCTGCTGGTGGACCGCAACCGGCTGGTCTACGCGCACGACATCGCCCGCCTCTTCCGCGACATGGCGGATGCCCGCGCTGGCCGCGTCCGCGGCAACGTCACCAGCGCCGCCGCCCTCCCGGCCGACACCCTGGCCCAGCTGCGCCAGACGCTGCAGCAGCTCACCCAGCGCGACGTCATCCTGGAGACGCGCGTGGACCCCAGCCTGCTCGGTGGCGTGTCCGCCCAGGTGGGCAGCGTCCTCTACGACGGCAGCCTGCGCACCCAGTTGGACCAGATGCGCCGCGAGCTGAAGTAGCACCCCCAGTCCGGGGCGTGCGGCCGCATCCTCGCGGCCAACGCCCCAGGTCGTCCACGCACCCGGTAGTCCGGGGCAAACCGGCATTTCCAGCAGCCCTGGGACAGAGGTATACTCGGGGGAACACGGGGCAACCCCGGGTTTTCTGGACGACCTCAACATGCCGCAGTCCCTGTTTCACCCCCTTCCCGGTGGCCCGATGTTCGCCGTGGCCCCCGAGGAGGCCTGGCCCTTCCTCGGCGCGCTGCTGAACGCGACGGGTTGTGGCATCGCCCTGCTGGACAGGGAGCTCAGGCCCGTGTGGGTGAATGGCGCGCTGACGTCGCTGTCGGGGCTGGAGACCCGGGCCTATCTGGGGCGTCCCCTGGTGGACGTCTGGCCGAAGGTGGCCTTCTCGCTGGCCCCGCTGCTGACGCGTGCCCTCTCGGGGGAGAACGTGGTGGAGGCGCCGCTGACGGGGGTGCTGGCCGCGGGCTCGGGTGAGAAGCACCTGCGGGTGGGGCTGTCCCCGGCGCACCAGGCCGGGGTGCTGGCGGGCGTGGTGCTGTGGGTGCGCGACGAGACGGAGCGCGTGCGCGACGAGGCCCGGCTGCGCGAGCGCGAGGCGCACATGCGCAGCCTGGCCGACGTGGCCTGTGACGGGCACTTCCTGCACGAGAACGGCGTGGTGCTGGACGCCAACCGCGCGCTGGCGCACCTCCTGGGCCACGACTCGCCCCGGGAGTTGATCGGCCACCACCTGGTCGAATGGGTGGCGCCGGAGTACCGGCCCGCCGTCATGTCCGCGGTGGCCCGGGGGGTGGAGACACCCTACGAGGTCATGTGCGTGCGGCGCGATGGCCAGCGCATCCCCTTAGAAGTGCTGGGGAAGTTCGTGACGTGGGAGGGCCGGCAGGTGCGGCTGGCCGCCATCTGGGACATCAGCGGGCGCAAGGCGGCGGAGGAGCGCGCCGAGCGCACCGAGCACTTCCGGGAGCAGCTGCTGGGCGTGGTGGGCCACGATTTGCGCTCCCCGCTGGAGAGCATCCAGTCCGGCACGAGCGCCCTGCAGCGGCTGGAGAACCTGGAGGAGCCCCAGCAGCGGCTGGTGGGGCACGTGGCCCAGGCCGCGCGGCGCATGGAGCGGATGATCCACGAGCTGCTCGACTTCACCCGGGCCCGGCTGTCCGGCGGGCTGCCGGTGCGCCCGGAGCCGCTGGTGCTGGACCGGCTGGTGGAGAAGGTCCTGGAGGAGCGGCGGCAGGTGCACCCGGGCCGCACGCTGCTGATGGAGACGCAGGGGGATTTGCGGGGCCACTGGGACGCGGGGCGCATCACCCAGCTGGCGGACACGCTGCTGGGCAGCGTGCTCCAGCACAGCCCGGAGCCCACCCCGGTGTGGCTCAAGCTGGTGGGCGCGGTGGGGGGCGTGACGCTGTCCATCCGCAACGACTCGCTGATGGTGCCGCAGGAGGAGCACGCCACCCTCTTCGAGCCCTTCCGCCGGGGCCGCCCCGCCAGCGCCGAGGGCCTGGGTCTGGGCCTGTTCATCGCCCGGCAGGTGGCCGTGGCCCACGGGGGCCGGCTCACCGTGGAGTCCTCCCAGGGCGGAACGCGCTTCGTCGTCTGGCTGCCCCGCGAATCCTCCGTCCGCTAGGGCGCCGCGAGCGCCCGCCCGCCCTCGCTCGGCCGGTGTGGGAGCGCCGGGACTTAAGGGGTTGATAATGCCCCGAGAGCCCCGAATGTCGTGCGCATTGCAGGGGCCGGGGGTGCGTGGTAAGGGGCCCCGACTTCTTAAGCTTTGGCGGACCCGAACCGACCCGGCCCGCCCCCTGTTCGAGGACGCAAAACGCCCATGGAAATCCGCGCCGACGAGATCAGCAGAATCATCCGGGAGCAGATCAAGGACTACGGCAAGAAGGTCACCGTCGCGGAGACGGGCACCGTGCTGTCCGTCGGCGACGGTATCGCGCGCATCTACGGCCTGGAGGGCGTGCTGGCCGGTGAGCTGGTGGAGTTCACCAACGGCGTGAAGGGCCTGGTCCTCAACCTCGAGGAGGACAACGTCGGCGTCGCCATCATGGGTGACTTCCAGACCATCCGCGAGGGCGACACCGTCAAGCGCACCCAGCAGATCGCCTCCGTGCCCGTGGGCAAGGGCCTGCTCGGCCGCGTGGTGGACCCGCTCGGTCAGCCCCTGGACGGCAAGGGCCCCATCGAGGGGACCGAGACGCGCCGCCTGGAGGTGAAGGCGCCCGGCATCGTGAAGCGCAAGAGCGTGCACGAGCCCCTGCAGACGGGCATCAAGGCGCTGGACGCGCTGGTGCCGGTGGGTCGTGGTCAGCGCGAGCTCATCATCGGTGACCGCCAGACGGGCAAGACGGCCGTCGCCATCGACACCATCATCAACCAGAAGGGCCTGAACGTTTACTGCATCTACGTGGCCATCGGTCAGAAGCAGTCGACCGTCGCCCAGGTCGTGGAGAAGCTCAACCGCTTCGGCGCCATGGAGTTCACCACGGTGGTGGCGGCGAACGCCTCCGACCCGGCCCCGATGCAGTTCTTCGCGCCGTACGCCGGCGTGGCCATGGGCGAGTACTTCCGCGACAACAAGATGCACGCCCTCATCATCTACGACGACCTGTCCAAGCAGGCCGTGGCGTACCGCCAGCTGTCGCTGCTCTTGCGCCGCCCGCCGGGCCGCGAGGCGTACCCGGGCGACGTGTTCTACGTGCACAGCCGCCTGCTGGAGCGCGCCGCCAAGCTGTCGGACGAGGAGGGCGCGGGCTCGCTCACCGCGCTGCCCATCATCGAGACGCAGGCCGGCGACGTGTCCGCCTACATCCCGACGAACGTCATCTCCATCACTGACGGGCAGATCTTCCTCGAGACGGACCTGTTCTTCTCCGGCGTCCGCCCGGCCATCAACGTCGGTCTGTCGGTGTCCCGCGTCGGCTCCGCCGCGCAGATCAAGGCGATGAAGCAGGTGGCCGGCACCATGAAGCTGGACCTCGCGCAGTACCGCGAGCTGGCCGCCTTCGCCCAGTTCGGCTCGGACCTCGACAAGGCCACCCAGGAGACCCTGGCCCGTGGCGCCCGCATGGTGGAGCTGCTCAAGCAGGGCCAGTACGAGCCGCTCTCCGTCGAGCGTCAGGTCATGCAGATCTACGCCGCCACCAACCGCGACGACCCCAAGAAGCGCGGCTGGGTGCGCGACATCCCCGTCTCCGACGTGGTGCGCTGGATGCGTGAGTTCCTGGAGTTCGCGGACGGCAAGCACCCGAACGTCGCGAAGGACATCGCCTCCAAGCGCGAGCTGACCAACGACATCAAGGCGGCGCTGAACAAGGCCATCTCCGAGTTCAACGACGTCTTCCAGCCCACCCCGGGCGCGAAGGTCTAGGCAGAGCTCCGGCCGCCAAGGCCCGACGCACCGAGCCCCGCGCTCCCTTCACCGGGAGGCGGGGCTTCGTGTTTCCGGGTGCGGCGGGGGCTCGTGGTCCGCGACTTCGCCGCGTCCTCGCCGCGCTGGTGCCTCGCGTCCGTGGTGCCGATGCCGCGGGCAGGGGGGTGCCTGGCGTGGTCGCGGTAACCTGCTGCTTCGCCTTGTCCTCGCGCGCTGGTGCCTGGCGTCCGTGGTGCCCACAGCGCGGACGCTGGAGTGCCTCGCGCGATGTGCTGAGCCGCTACTTCGCCCCCTCCGCGCGGGCCGGCACCTCGCGCACCGCGGTGCCGATGGACTCGCCCGTCCACTCGGGGTCCACGGGGATGATGAGGTAGCCGTCCTCGGCCTTGGGCGCGGGGCGGTCGTCGAGCGGCGGAGGGTCCCCGGCCTCGGGCGCGGGCACGTCCGTCCAGGAGATGAAGCGCGCCTCGAACTCGCGCACACGCTGGCCCCCCGCCAGCTTGCGCTCCGCCGGGTGGGGCAGCAGCACCGCGTCCGCGCCCATCAGACACACGGTCTCCTGGAGAAGCTCCTTGCGGCCCTCCTCGCCCAGGTACTCGTTGGTCGTCATCGACAGCGTGCCCACCTCGGCGTAGGGCCTGGATGGCTCGCCCTGCTCGAAGACCTCGAACGCGCAGCCGGGCGCCTTCGCGGGACGCGTGACGGAGGCCTGCGGCCGGCTCACCACCGTCTGCGGCGAGGACGCGCACGCGGCCCCGAGCACCGCGGCGAAGAGGCACATCGACAGCGGACGACGCGGGCCCATGGACACCCCTGTTGCCGAATCGCGAGGACGCGGGGCATTCGAGGCCCCGCCTCCTGACTCAACGCGGCCTCCGGGCCCACCATATCGCGCGCGCTCAGCGCAGCCGGGGCAAGAGCGCGTGCAGGCTCTTGTCCACGCCGCCACGGGCGCCGAGCTGCTCGATGGCCTTCAGCTCGTACGGCAGCACGTTGTCGCGCGCGACCAGTTGCACGTGCGCGCCCAGGGCGGCCGGCAGCGCCAGGTCCAGCTCGTAGATGTCACCCGCCACCAGCGTCTGGTCCGGCCGCGTGCCGGTGGTGTCCCAGATGCGCTTGAGCGCCTCGAAGTAGCGGCCCCGGCGCAGGTACACCGGCCGGCGCAGCACCCCGTCCAGCGTCTGCGTCTCCGGCAGCGCGTCGAAGCGCGCGTCCGCCACGTCCGGCGGGTCCAACAGGAACTTGCGCGCGTCGCCGGACACCTTGAGCCGCTCGCGGCCCTTGGGGGCCAAGGTGTCGAGCTTCTTCACCACCAGCTCCGTGTGCGCGTTCGTCACCACCGTGACGGGCAGCCCCGTGGCGAGCAGCGCCTCCAGCACCTCCTTCGCCTCCGGCTTGAAGGCCGTGGCCGAGTGCACGTACGAGTCGCGATACAGCTTCTGCACCGCCTCCGAGCGCGTGGCCTCGTTCGTGCCCACCGACAGCCGCTGGAAGATGCGGTGCGCGGCCGTCGTCGCCGTCAGGTACGGGTCCGCCGTGGCGGGCGCCACCACCCTGCCGCCCAGGTTCCAGCCGAGGAGGTCCGCACCCGCGCGCAGCGCCGCGACTTCTTCCTCCCACGCCTGCTCCACGCCCTGCCCCAACGCGTGGGCCAGCCCGTCACGAAAGTGTGTCAGGAAGGGCGCGCTCTCCGTCGCCACGTCCGTGAAGGTCCCGTCGAAGTCCAGCACCACGCAAGCAATCGCCATCAGCCCACCGTCTCCCGAAGTTGGAGGAAAGGGGCCGGATGACGCCCCGCCACGGCCCGCGAATCAAGCCCGTGACTCCGGTTTCCGCCCTGTAAACTTGAGGCCTCCCTGTAAATCGGTGGCAGGGCCGCCACCTTGAGGCCTACAGCGGGGGACTCGCTAGCCTTCGGGGGGCATGGAAGCGACACGGCGAAACGAGGCGGCGCGGTGGCGCCGGGCGTGGTTGCCCTGGGGGCTGCTGGCCGGAGCGTGCGTGCTGGGCGCGACGGGCGCCTGGGCGGGCTCGCGCTCCGTGTCGGCGCTGCACGAGCGCCGCGTCCAGTTGGAGCGCGAGGCGGCCGAGTCCGAGGCCCGCGTGGCGGAGCTCCAGGCCCTGCGCGAGGCCATGGCCCGGCGGCTGCGCGTGCTGGAGCAGCAACACCAGACGGCCCGCGAGGAGGCCCTCAGCGCGGCCGCCGCCTGCGCCGCGCCCCCCGCCGAGCCGCCCCCCGCCCAGGGCCGCGCCGAGCCCCGCCGGACCACCAAGGGCAAGAAGGCCCACCGCCGCTGAGAGTCCCTTCGGGCGTGGACCCCAGGTCCACACCCGCCGGCCCGTGTGGACCTGGAGGCAACAGCCCCTGCCCCTCCCGCGCGCGCAACCCCCTGGAAGGACTGTGACGCGGTGCACGGCCCGCCACGTGCTACCTGGGGCTTCGCGTCATCTTCCGCGCGAGGTCCTCACCCCATGTCGTCCCTCCAGTTCCGAGCTCCCTCCAGGCTCCTGTTGACCGCGCTGTGCCTCACCGCGCTCCTGCCGCTCTCGCGCGCCAGCGCCGAGCCGGGCATCCGCATCCTCAACTCGCTGTCCACCGCGGACCTGGCCTTCAACGCCCTCACCACCAACTCCCGCTCGCTGGAGGCCCTCACCTCGCAGCCGCTGACCACGTACGCCTTCGAGGCGGACGCGCGCCTGCGCCACCAGCTGGAGGACCCGGCCGCGCGCAACGTCATGCACTACCTGGTGGAGTGCGCCCTGCCCGCCACCGCCAAGGTGGAGTGGATGGACCGCAAGAAGGAGGTCCACTCCTTCTCGGGCGGCGTGGGCCTGTGCCCGGAGTGGGGCGTGCGCGCGCCGAGCGCCCAGTGCCTGGGCTACGTGAGCGCGTGCCTGCTGTCGCGCAACAACGCCTACGGCCACACGGTGGAGATTTCGATGCGCGGCGAGCACCCGAAGGACTCCCGGCTCTTCAACCCCACCGGCGTCACCCAGCAGTGGCACCCCATGTTCCTGCCCTGCGCGCACGGAGGCCGCGGCGCGTGGGAGGAGTGCGGCTGGGTGGGTGAGGGCGTGGGCAGCTGCACGCCGGGCGAGCAGGTCACCATCGCCGCGGGCGCGCCCCGGCTGGACACGTCGTGCACGACGACGCTGGGCTCCGGCGACGGCGACCGCGTGCTGCGCGTGTGCGCCCAGCCCCGGGGCTGCGAGGCCGCCAGCTCCCTGGCGCTCGGCGAGGGCAACGACTGCGGCGGCGCGCAGCCCAGCGCCACCTTCACCTGCCCCCGCGGCGGCAGGTACAGCGTCATGTCCGCGCCATATGACCGCTCCTCGCCGCCCGGCTCCTGGGTGCGCCCCGCCGTCACCCACGGCCGCTACCCCACCGAGTCCTTCGGCGCGTTCACCTTCCGCGAGGGCGCCTTCTTCGGAAACATCCTGGACCCCAAGGGACTCAACGTGGAGGTGCACATCAACATGGACACCTACGCGCCCTTCCTGTCCAAGCCCGACTTCGACGGCTACCCGTACCAGAACGCCCACGCGTGCTACTCGCGGGACTGGGTGGCGGGCGACGTGCACCTGGCCTCGCGCGTCTGCGCCAACGCCATCGTCGGCGGGCGCAACGCGTACGGCTGCCTGGCGCGCACCGTGGGCCCCTGCGAGCCCGACGCCTTCACCCCCAAGGCGGCCTGCGACGTGAACGACGGCCCCGTCGTCACCGCCGACGGTGACTTCGAGGTCTGCGCCGACACGGAGGGCGCCTACCACCTCGAGTCCATCACCACCGTGCTCAACAGCCCCTGTGACGCGCTGCCCCCCAGCGACCGCGTCACGTGCGACCCCGCGATGTGCGACTTCAGCTACTCCCCGCCCCGCTGCAAGAAGGGCTGTGAGCAGCGCTCCGCCTCCCAGTGCCTGGCGGTGGCCTGCGTGAAGAACCCCAAGCTCTGCGGCAAGAAGTAACCCCCCAGGGCCCCGGGAGGGTCGTCGCCCACCTCCCGGGCTCCACCTCGGGCCCGCGGGGGGTGGGCGACGGCCCGTACACCCCAGGTGTATGAATAAAGCAGGCGGACGGCCGTCCCGACCCGTGTTGCCGCCCGACGGCCACCGCCCCAGGAGCCCCGCCGTGTTCTCTCTTCGTTCCGCCTTGTGTGCCTTCCTCGCGCTGGGCCTGCTGCTGGGCACGACGTCGGCGGAGGCGCGCTTCGGCAAGCGCTCCCGGCCGTCGCAGAGCGACTCGAAGAAGGACGACGACAAGAACGACGACACCCACGAGGCCTCGCCGGTGGGCTCGCGGGATGACGACGACGATGACCGGCCCCGTCGCCGCCGGAGCAACCACCGCCGCCACGTCTCCTCCGGCGCGGGCGACGTGGTGGAGGGCCTGGGCTTCCTCGCCTTCGTGCTCTCCAGCGGCAACCACCGGCTGACCGTCGTGGACGAGCCCCGGCAGCGCGGGGAGCTGCGCCAGGAGCGCCACGCCGCGCCCCTCTCCTTCCGCCTGGGCCTGCAGGGCGGCCCCGTCAACAGCGGCGGCGCGGGGGACTTCTTCATCGGCCTGGAGGGCCGGCGCTTCGGCTTCGACGCGCGCGTCACCGGCATCGCCGTGGACGCCGACGACGGCACCGACGAGACCGACAACCTCACCCTGGTGGAGGTGCACCTGACGTGGGCGCTCGTCTCCCTGGAGCGCGCGCGGCTGCGCCTGGAGGCGGGCGTGAGCACCGCCAACGCGCCGGACATCACCTTCGTGGGCCCCAGCCTGGGCCTGTCCCTGGAGGCGTGCCTGGCCGGCCCGCTGGACTTCGAGGCCCGCGCCCAGATGACGCCCTTCCCGTACCGGCAGGTGGACGCGAGCGCCGCGCTGGCGCTGCACCTGGGCGCGCTCGTGCTGCGCGGCGGCTACCGGGGGATGGTGCTCGACGACGCGGGCCAGGTGGACGGCGTGGTGCACCGCGACGGCTTCCACGGCCCCTTCTTCGGCCTGGGCCTCACCTACTGACGCGCTGAGCGGTCTCCTGCCGAGGGTCCGGGCAGTGCGCCTGGACCACGGCCATCAGGTCCTTGAGCCGCACGGGCTTGCGCAGAAGCGCCACCGCCCCCGGGGGACACGGGCCGGACTCCGCGCGCATCCCCACCACCCGCGAGCTGGCGAAGCGCGCGTCCTGCTTCAACGTCTCCAGGAGCGACGGCCCCTGGACACACGGCGCCTCCAGGTCCACCAACACCAGACACGGCACCTCCGTGGCCGCCAGCACCCGCACGGCCTCGCGGGCGTTGATGGCCATGTTCACGTCATAGCCTTCGGCCTGGAGCGCCTCCGCCATCACGCCCCGGAGGTCCGGGTCGTCCTCCACCAGGAGCACGGTCGGCTGCATCACCACATGGGTCACGATTGCCACCCTAGTGCCTCCTTCCCGGGCTGACACGCCTCGTTCCACCCCACGGCGCCTCATTGTCGAACCGTGAGCATCCGCACGGTGCGAGCAGGCGGATACGCCCGGCGCCCGTGGGAGGAGATGCACCGCGCGCGGGCGCTGCGCACCCGTGAGCGTCGGGTACACGAGCCTCGCGCGGCCCGGCTGTCACGTCGTGCGCACTCGGCGCCGTGTGCGCTGCCCACGGCCGTACAGCAGCGGCTGGCCAACGGCCGTCCGCCCTCGGGGGCCATGGCCGGCAAGGGCCGGGCGCCCTTGAATGTCGCTCCCCGTCGTCCCCGTCCCCGAGGAGTGCACCTTGCCCTCATCCAAGGCCGTGCTGGGCTGTGTGCTCGCCGCCACCGTCCTGCTGGAGCCCGCCCTCGCCGAGGCCCGCTTCGGCAAGCGCTCCTCCTCGTCGTCCCCCGGCCGTGCCGGGCGCGGGTCGCCGCGCCGCGAGCACCCCTCCTCCCCCGCGGGACAACCTCGCGACGGCGCGCCCGCGCCCCACCCCGCGACGGCCATCGACACGAAGCCCCCGCGCGCGGACGACGACGACGCGCCCCGGAGGAGACGCCGGCGCGTGAGGGCCCCGGCGACGGGCGCGCTCGTGGGCGTGGGCGCCGCGGCGACGGGCACGTCCACGCTGCGCTCCAGCGCGAGCACCACGCGCCGGCGCGACGAGCCGGTGCCCCTGCTGGTGCGCATGGGCGCGCAGGCGGAGTGGCTCAAGGACGGCAGCGGCATGGGCGTGTTCATGGCCATGGAGGGGCGGCGGCTGGGCGTGGACACGCGCCTCACCGGCCTGTCGCTGAAGGCCGAGGACGGCTCCGACACCGAGGACCGAATCACCCTGTTGAGCGCGCGACTGACGGCGGCGCTGTGGGCCAGCGCCCGGGGCCGGATGCGCGTGGAGGCGGGCCTGTCGAGCGCGCACGCGCCCGGCATCATCTTCGTGGGGCCCAGCTTCGGCGCGTCCGTGGAGGCGTGCATCGGCGCGTCCCCCCTGGACGTGGAGGCAAGGCTCAACGCCACGCCCTTCCCGCATCGACAGGTGGACATCCAGGCGGGCCTGGCGGCGCACCTGGGCGGCTTCAACGTGCGCGGCGGCTGGCGCGCGCTGTACCTCAACGACGCCGGACACCTGGACGGCGTCGAGCATGAAGAGGGCTTCGGCGGACCCTACTTCGGCCTGGGCCTCACCTTCTGACCTCCCGCGCGCGATGGGCGAGCGCTCGCCGCCCAGCGCGCGACGACGACGACAGGCCGGAGCCACCTTCCACGAGGAAGGCTCCGACCCCCTGCTCCGACTACTCGTCCGACGCCGCGGCCATGGGCGCCGAAGCGCCCTCGCCGACGTCCGACACCGTGGTGAGCCCCGAGCCGCGCTTGCCACTGCCCTTGCGCTTGGGCGGCGCGGGCGGGGGCGCGAGCGTCGGCGCCGAGCCGAACAGCCGCTCGTACGTCTCCGGCGCGTTGATGTTCACCAGCACCCCCGGGTCCTTCATGGGCACGCGGCGCACGCGCATGCCCTTGAGCACCGTCTCCAATTGCTCGCCGTCCGCCGCGCGCAGCCGCTCCGCCATCCCGCGCGACATCATCACCGGCCACCCCGGCGCGCCCTCGAACTCCGGACGCAGCATCTCGTCGGAGTCCCCCATCAGCTTGAGCATCGACTTCACCGTGTTGGTCCTGAGCGCCGGCATGTCCACCGGATGCAGCACCACCACGTCCGCCCCCTCCGCCAGCGCCGCGTCCAGCCCCGTCTTCACCGAGGCCATCTGGCTGTCGCGCCACTGCTCGGACTCCCGGAGGTCCATCCCTGGATGCTGCTTGCGAATGGCCTCCGCGTCCTTCCCCACCACACCCAGCACCTGACAGCCCGCCTTGACGAAGGTCGACGCCAGCGACTGAAGGAAGCTCTTGTCGCCTTCGTGCAGGATGAGCGCCTTGGGGTGGGCCATCCGCCGGGCCTCGCCCGCTGCGAGGATGATCGCCACTGCCTTCATACCAAGCCTCCTCCGTCCCCCGGGGAATCGAGTGCCTCTTGGCCCGGGGCCACCGGGAACAGGCTGTGACCTCTCGGGGGGATTTTGAGCCCACCCCTCGGTGCGAGCCGTCAGCCGGCCCCCAGTCACTTCCCGCGCCGCGTCCGAGTGGCGAGAGCTGGAGCGTGCGCCCTCTGCAGACGCACGGCCCGCCTGCTCGTCCGCACCGCCCCGGAGGCTTGCTTCCCCTGCCCGGGGCCCGGAGGGCCTGGCGCGCTTCAATGCAGCCACCGGGGTGATGGCGCGTGGAGCAGCAGCGTCGTCGCGGGGGCCACCGTCTTTTCTTCCGTCCCCGCCAGCGCCTTGGCGGTCAGAATTTCAGCCAGCCGCGCCAGCGGCGCGAAGGCGGACAGCCGGCGCAGCTCGTCCTCGGACACCTCCCCCAACCACGCGCCGTCACGGCCATCCACGACGGACAGCGCGTGCACCGCGTGGTGGTGCATCACCTGGAGCGCCGAGAGGACGGTGTCCTCCGGGAAGAGCGTCACGGCGCGGGAAACGAGCATCTCGAACTCAGGGCTGCGGCACATCGTCACGGAAGGCCTCCAGAAAGCAGGCGTCAGGCGCCTCTGATCCACCCCCGTAGCAAGTGCCTTGCCGGGCCTGGATGACGGTTCGCCAGTCGACACACAACCCGCGACGCCGGATGCGCGATAATCCCCCTTGCGACCGCAGCCACCCCTCGACGCGTCCGTGGAGTCACCGCGATGAGCATCAAGCCCCTGCCCTCCTCCACGTCGTCTGCCGCGGCGCGTCGTACTCCCGAGCCCGTGGCCGCGCGCCCGGCGGAGGCGCCCAAGCCCAACCTGCTCGAGCGGATGGGCCAGGGGCTGCAGAACGTCGCGCGCGAGGCCAACCGGCTGGTGGACGGCTTCGAGGCGAAGCTGCCGGACCTGTCGCGCCTGGGTCTGCCGAAGCTGCCGGGCGCGGGGAACACGCCGTGGGCCGGCATCACCCTGACGGGCAAGCCGCTCCAGATTCCGCTCGACAAGCTGCTGCAGGTCGACCTGGGGGATTTGCGCAAGGTGCTCGAGCGCATCCTGCCGCCGAAGATCGACGACAAGCAGGGCAAGCAGCTCGTCGCGCAGACGAAGGACTTCCGCGACACGCTGGGCCAGGTGCGCTCGCTGGCCGCGCAGCTGGACATGCTGCCCTCCACGCACCCGCGCTATCCGCAAGTGAAGGCCGCGCTGGAGAAGGCGGAGGCGCAGCTCACCCAGACGACGGGCTACACGCGCGCCACCGCGCCGCGCCCCGGCTCGCTGTGGTTGGATCCGCAGTTCCTCGCCAAGGAGCTGCCCGGCGGCCAGGTCCACGCGAGCCGCTTCCCCACGGGCACGCCGGTGACGAAGCCGCCCTCCGCGCTGGACATCGTGTCGGGTGGCGACGCGAAGAAGGCCGCCGAGTACACGGCCTCCGTCGCGCGGAACCGCGCCGAGGCGGGGATGCCGGTGCAGGGCGGCGAGCCCATGGGCGTGCACCTGAGCCTGGAGGGCGGTGGTGGCAAGGGCAAGCGCTACGCGGCCATGTTCGCGGAGATGCGCGACCTGGGCGTGGTGCCGGTGAGCCTGACGGGCACGTCCGCGGGCTCCATCGCCGCCGCGTTCGCCGCCACGGGCGCCACGCCGCAGCAGATTGAAGACGTGGCCAAGGACCCGCGCCTGGGCCAGCTGTATGACTTCGACCTGGACCTGAACGACGGTGGCCTCCTGGATGGCCAGGCCGCGTTCGACCTGTTCGACCAGAAGCTGCGCGAGCTGACCGGCATCACCGACCGGCCCGTCACCTTCGCGGACCTGAAGATTCCCCTGCAGCTGGTCGCCGCCAAGGCCTACGACAGCGCGGTGCCGGACGGCGGCTTCAAGAGCGCGCAGGACCGCATCTTCGTCTTCAGCCAGGAGACCACGCCGGACACGCCCGTGGCGCTCGCCATGCGCGCCTCCATGGCCATCCCCGGCGTGTTCGACCCGGTGCAGGTGGTGGACCCCGTCACCGGCCGCCAGATGCACCTGGTGGACGGCGGCACGCTGGACAACCTGCCCATGGGCTACGCGAAGAACGACCTGCCGCAGATCGGCGCGTCGCTGCAGTCGCGCGGCGGCACGCACCCGTCCAACGGCACCGCGCAGCCCAAGCCGCTGCCCACCGGCCAGCTCGACACCGACGACGCCCTCTGGAACGGCTTCAACGGCTACGCGATGCTCAAGGACAACGCCACCGAGGCCCAGGACTGGCGCGACAAGGCGAAGCCCGGCGCCAACCAGTTCATGCTCGCCGTGCCCACGTGGAACCTGGATGACCCCAAGCAGGGCAACAGCGTGCTCGGCTTCGGCTACGACGCCAAGGTGGACCCCAAGCTGGACACGCAGACGCGCCAGGTGACGCGCGACTTCCTGCGCGAGTTCATGGACGACATGAAGGTCCCCGGCTCGCGCGGCACCAACCTCGTCACCCAGGTCCCCAAGGACCTGAAGTTCAGCGAGGACGTCCAGATCTGGGGCGAGAAGTTCCAGGTGACGTACAGCGGCGGGGACACCGTCGTCGCCACCGCCGCCAATGGCAAACGTCACGAGGTCCGGCTCGGTCAGAAACAGATTGAAGCCCTCTGGTTGGATGGACAGACGTTCAAGGACTTCGACGCGCAGCTGTCCCACGTCCTCAGCGACGTGCGCAGCGTGCGGCCCTCCTGGCTCCCGTTCTGACGCGCGGTGCGGGGTTTGCGCCCCCGCTGCAACCTTGCACCTCCGGATACCTGGACCCACCCGGGGCGCCTTGCTGCGCACCCGGGTGTCGTCATTACGGTGTTTCAGGAACATCCCCTTGGAGGTCCTGAATGCAAGCGGAGCGAGGGCGGGCCTGGGTGCCCTGGCTGGTGACGGTGCTGGTGGTGCTGCTCGCGGGTGGCGTGCTGTACCTGGCGCACCGGGGCTCGGTGCAGGCCCAGGCGCAGGCGGAGGAGGCGCGCAAGGCGGCGGACGAGGCCACCGCGCGCGCCCGTGACGCGGACGCCGCCCGTCAGCAGGCCGAGGAGAAGCTCGCGGCGCTGCAGACCGAGCACACGAAGCTGACGACGGAGAAGGAGCAGCTCAATACGGAGAAGGAGCAGCTCACCCAGACGGTGCAGGAGCAGGAGGCGGAGCTCGCCAAGCTCAAGGCCACCTATGACGACCTGCAGGACAAGATGAAGGCCGAAATCGCGGAGGGCGCCATCAAGCTGTCGCAGGCCCAGGGCCGCATCCAGGTGGACCTGGTGGACAAGGTGCTCTTCGACTCCGGCGACGCGAGCATCAGCAAGCGCGGCCAGGAGGTCCTCAAGCGGCTGGGCGGCGTGCTGGCCAAGGTGGATGACAAGGCCATCCAGGTGTCGGGCCACACGGACGACTCGCCGCCGTCGCAGAAGCTGCAGACGACCTTCCCCACCAACTGGGAGCTGTCGGTGGCGCGCGCCGTCAACGTGGTGCGCTTCCTCCAGGAGCACGGCAACGTGCCGGCGCGCCGGATGCTCGCCGCGGGCTATGGCGAGATGCGCCCCATCTCCGCCAACGCCACCCCGCAGGGCCGCGCGCGCAACCGCCGCATCGAGGTCCTGCTCATCCCCGACCTCGCGGCGAAGAAGGCCGGCGTGAGGACGGCGCGCGACACGCGCTGAAGCCAAGACACGCGTGAGACATGTGACACGCCCCCTGGGCCTGAAACATGTCTCACGCGGGCAGCCCCGCTACTTCTTCTTCACGGACTCGAGCAGCTTGCGGAAGGCCTTCTCAGACGCCGCCACGCTCTTCTCCGGCCCGGTGAGCTTGAAGAACAGCGCGCCCTCGGGCCCCTCCACGATGGCGCCCAACAGCCGGTAGCCGGGCTTGGGCGTGGACGGGCCCATCATCGGGCCGCCGCCCGCGTACGTGCCCTTCACGTCCACCGTCGTCACCGGCATGCCGTTGAGCTTCTCCGTCTTCGTCTTGGCCACCTTGTCCACCGGCTTGCCGTCCGCCGTCTGGAACTGGCCCAGCCACCGCTTCACGTTGGCGTCCACCGCGCCGCCCTGGCCCTGGCCAAAGTAGAACACCGCCAGTTCGCCCCCCTCCGCGTCGCCCTTCGCCGCCGGCAGCTTGTACGTCGCCGCGCGCATCGGCCGCTCACCCTGCGCTTCCCACTCCTTCGGCGCCGTCCACGTCAGCCCTCCGGCCTCCTGGGCCGACGCCACCATCGCCACGCACGTCACCAGCACACTCAGCAGTCGGTTCATCCGCTGAGCGTACCGGTGTTCGAGCCCGGCGCAGTGTGTCAAAGACAGACGGTGCCACTCGGGCATACGGTCGTGCAGGACTGACACGACGCGTCAAGTCCCATCGCTTTCGGCCAACCCACTTACGTGGTACGCCACGCGACTGTCACCTAGTCCTGCAGTCCAATCCTGGACTCGGAGGGGGTTGTATCCATGAAAAAGGCGTTGTTCCTCGGGGCTCTGGCCCTGGGCACGGTAGCGTGTGATCCAGAGATCGCGCAGGACCCGGCGGTGAACCCGGCCGACGTCCAGGTCGCGGAGTTCGACCCCTCCGCGTCGCCGGCCGTCGTCCCGTCTCCGAATGACCTGGCCATGGGGGTGGATGCCAATGGCGACCCCATCGTCAACGCTCCCGTCAACCCGAACACGCCCGCCGCGGAGCAGGAGTTCACGCGGGACTACCTCAACACGCTCAACGGCTTCCCGACGACGGTCATCGCCACCACGGTGGTGAAGAACCTGAACCCGGAGACGGTGAACGCGTCGACGGTCAAGTTCATCAACCTGTCGGCGGCCGTGACCGGCCCGGTGACGCCGACCATCGGCTACCGCGAGGCGACGAATCAGATCACCGTCATCCCGCCGCAGCCCCAGGGCTGGCCCAAGGGCGGCAAGTACGCCGTCGTCATCGTGGGCGGCGACAAGGGCGTGAAGACCAAGGACGGCAAGTCCATCATCGGCACCGCCACCTGGTCGCTCGCCAGCTCCACGCTGCCGCTGGTCAACTGTCCCGACAACAACCTGGCCTCCGACAACTGCACGCTGGCCACGGAGCTCATCCCCTCCAGCAAGCGTGACCCGGCCGAGCGCCTGGCGGACCAGCTCAACAGCGCCAAGCGCCTGGAGCAGATGCGCCGCGGCTACGCGCCCCTGCTGGACCTGGTGTCCGCGCAGAACGGCCTGGACCGCAACGACCTGGTGCTGGCCTGGACGTTCAGCATCATGAACCAGCCGGAGATGACGTTCGACCCCACGAACAGCATCATCCCCTTCCCCAACGACCTCCTGCGCGTGCCGCGCACGGCCACCGCCCCCGCGCGCCTGAACCTGCCGGTCCCCCCGGGCACGGGCACGGTGCAGGACCTCATCAAGGGCCTGAACACCCTGGATGGCTGGTCCACCACGGCCCCCATCATCTCCGAGAACGGCCCCACCCGCGGCATCATCGAGGCGGACCTCAAGGTCGACCCGGCCACCGTCGCGCTGGGCAAGCAGGTGCTGTTCGTCAAGCTGACCCCGGGCGGCAGCCAGCCCAAGGTCAAGGTCTGCATCAACTGCGCGTCCAGCTCCAAGCGGGACGGCTCGGCCGCGGACCCCGCGCCCCAGCAGCTGCAGATCATCCCCGAGATTCCGCTCGACCCCGCCAGCCAGTACGCCGTGGTGGTGCTGCGCGGCGTGAAGGAGCAGGCCGCCGAGGGCGCCAAGGCCCGCGCCGTCGCGGTCCCCGCGGCCCAGGCCCTGATGAAGCTCGCCTCGCCGCTGTTCGTGGACGGCAAGAGCCAGATTTCGGCCGTGCCGGACGCCACCGCCGCCGCGGTGGAGCCCGCTCGCGCCGCCATGAAGCCCCTGTTCGACGCGCTGGCCGCCAACGGCATCGCGCGCAAGGACATCCTGCTGGCGTGGGCCTTCACCACCCAGAGCACGCACACCGTGCTGGACTCGCTGCACAAGGTGCCCGCCTCGCCGCTGCCGGACTCCCCGGTGTCGCTGGTGGACCAGACGGCCAACATCATCGGCGCCATGGAGGCGCTCAGCCTGGAGCACCAGCACGTGGGCCGCGCGCTCGCGGGCACGTTCCTGTCGCCCTTCCTCCTGGATGACGTGAACGGCGCGCTCAACCCCGCGCGTCCCCAGCACCTGGACCACATCCCGTTCCTGCTCATCCTGCCGGCCACGCCCGCTCCCGCGGGCGGCTACAAGACGGTGGTCTTCGGCCACGGCCTGGGCGGCAACCGCACCGACGCGCTGGCCATCACCAACAAGCTCAACGAGGCCGGCTACGCGGTCGCCGCCATCGACACCGTGTTCCACGGCGAGCGCACCAGCTGCGCGGGCATCACCGCCGCCTCCGGCACGGGCCCCATCACCACGCCCGACATGGCCTGCTCCACCGGCACCTGCGACGTGACGCCGGGCAGCGCCACCTTCGGCCGCTGCGTCGCGCCGGACACGGCCATCGCCTGCAACCCGGTGGGTGGCGGCGACGCCACGTGCGCCGCGGCCGGCCAGGGCGTGTGCCTCAACACCGGCAAGTGCGAGGGTGGCGACTTCCGCCGCGCCTCCGCGGGCAGCCCCCCGGTCGTCTCCAGCTGGAACTTCCTCAACCTCACCAACCTGTTCGCCACGCGCGACAACTTCCGTCACCACGTGCTGGACATCTCCCAGTTCACGCGCGTGCTGGCGAGCGACGGCCTGCGCGGCATGCTCAACCAGATGTCCGAGGGCAACTACATCAACGCCACCACGGTGGACTACGTGGGCCAGAGCCTGGGCGGCTTCCAGGGCACCCTGTCCGCGTCCGTCAACGAGCGCATGCGCCGCGTCGCCCTCAACGTCCCGGGCGGCGACCTGGTGGACACGCTGCTGACGTCCACCAACCCGACGTTCGCCGCGCGCCGCGAGGGCTTCCTGTCCTTCCTCGAGTCCGTGGGCCGCGTCTCCGGCACCCCCGGCTTCGACGAGTTCATCGTCCTGGCGCGCACCATCCTGGACCCGGCCGCGCCGCGCAACTACGGCTGGTACCTGGAGAACTTCGACAAGGCCCCCGAGGGCCGCGAGGCGTTCATCCAGTACATCCAGGGTGACGAGGTGATTCCGAACCCGGTGACGCAGGGTCTCATCGCGTCCGCCAACCGCACGGGCGCGACGCGCACGGTGCAGAGCTACATGGCGCAGATCGACCCGCTGCCCACGTCCGCCCGCCACGCGTTCCTGCTCATCATCAACGCGCAGGACCCGGGTAACGCGTTCCTCCGGAGCGTGCGTGACACGGCCCAGGCCCAGGTCATCCAGTTCCTCAACACGGGCACGGCGAACGAGTAGTCCTGACGGACAGGAAATAGGGGAATGACTCACATGAAGAAGACACTGTCCCTCGTCGCGCTCCTGGCCGCGGGTAGCTCCCAGGCGGCCGGCTTTCAGATCAACACCCAGAGCGCCCGCTCCTCGGGCATGGGCAACGCGGCGGCCGCGTGGCTGGACGACTCGTCGGCCATCTACTCGAACGCCGCGAACATCCTCGGTGTGAACAAGCTGGACGTGCAGATTGGTGACACCGGCATCCTGCCGGCCATCAAGTTCACGCCCGACAACGGCACCGAGCAGGGTCAGAAGACGACCCTGTCGCCTCCGCCGCACCTGTTCCTGGTCTACAAGCCGTTCGACCGGGCCGCGGTGGGTCTGGGCATCTACACGCCCTTCGGCGCGCGCAGCCGCTGGGAGGATGGGTTCGTGGGCCGCTTCCGCGCCCAGGAGTCCGCGCTGTCCGTCTACAACATCAACCCGACGGCGGCGTACCAGCTCCACGAGCGCTTCCGCGTGGGCGGCGGCATCAACATCTACCGCTCCACCCTGGAGCTCAAGCGCGCCCTGGGCTTCGTCGAGTCCGAGGGCCAGGTGCACCTGGGCGGCAGCGACTGGGGCTGGGGCTACAACATCGGCGTCCAGGCCGTGCTGTGGCCCAAGCTGGTGACGTTCGGCCTGCACTACCGCAGCGCCGCGGACCTGTCGTTCAAGGGCCAGGCGGACTTCCAGAACGTGCCGGTGGAGTTCCAGACGCGCCTGCCGGACACGCGCGTGCAGGGTGACGTCACGCTGCCGGCCACCATCGCCGCGGGCATCGCCGTCACGCCGCTGGAAAATCTCAAGATCGCCTTCGACGCGAACTGGGTGGACTGGTCCTCGTTCCAGGAGCTCGCCATCGAGTTCCCGGACAACCCGGCCATCAACAACCCGCTGCCCAAGCAGTGGCGCGCGAAGTGGAACTACCACCTGGGCGCCGAGTACGGCGTGACGCAGGCCTTCCAGGTCCGCGCCGGCCTCATCTACGACCCGGCCCCCAGCCCGGGCAGCACGCTGACGCCGGACCTGCCGGACGCGAACCGCTTCGGCGTGTCCGGTGGCCTCGGCTACAACTGGAACGGGCTGCGCGCGGACTTCGCGTACCAGTTCGTCAGCCTCTCCGACAAGGAGAGCTCGGCCCCGGGCATGTCCGGCGTCTACAACGGCTCCGCGCACGTGTTCGGCCTGACGCTCGGCTACTCCATGTAGTCGGCTGACGCCGCGCCGGTCCGCTCCGTCGGGCCGGCCGCGTCGCGACCCGCCCGGGTCTCCCTCATGGGGAGCCCGGGCGTCGTCGTTTTGGGGGCCCGCGCTTCAGACGCGCAAATCCCCGTCGTGCAGCACGCGGCCCGACGCCAGCACGCGCGCGGAGCGCTGCAGCCGCTCGGTGCCCATGCGCATCAGCTGTCCCTTCAGGCCCGGCTGGCTGAGCAGGTGCTTCTCGAACGCGGCGCGAGGCAACCGCAGCACCACGCCCACGCCCTCCGCGCGCACCGTCGCGGACACCGGCTTGTCGAGCAGCAGGGAGATTTCGCCGAACACGTCCCCCTCGTGCAGCTCCACCAGCGCCACCCGTCGGCCATCCGGATGAAGCAGCCACGGCGTGCACCGTCCACGCAGGAGCACGTAGAAGGCGTCACCCGGCTGCCCCTGTGTCAGCAGCACCTCGCCCTCGGCGATGGGGCGCAGGCTGAAGTCCAGGCTGAGCGCGGCCTTCTGCGCGGGCGTCAGCCGGCTGAGCAGCGGGTTGCTGCGCAAGAGGTTGTCCACCAGCCTGCGCCGGTAGAAGTCCTCCACCACCCGCGCCACGCGCGGCTGGCGCGCGGACACGGACGAGAGCGCCTCCCGCGTCAGCTCCAGCAGCACCGCGCGCTCGGTGACGACGACGCTCGCCAGCCGCGGACCCTCGGACACCAGCGCCAGCTCGCCGAAGACGTCCCCGGGCGCCACCGCGCCCACCACGGCGCGCTCCCCGTTCTCCAGCGCGCGCGCGACGTCCGCGCGGCCCTCCACCAGCACGAACATGGACGCGCCCGCCTCGCCCTCTTGCACCACCGGCTGTCCGGGGAAGAAGGCGCGCGCCTGGAGCACGTCCACCAGCGCGACGAAGTCCTCGCGGCCCAGTCGGGAGAACAGCCCCGCGACGCCGTCCTCACACGCCTCCGAGCACAGCGCGAAGCGCTCGGCCAGCGCCGCCTGGGTGCGCGCCCTCACGGAGGCCGGCGCACCCAGGCGCCCCAGGGCCACGCACGCGGCCACCGCGCGCAGGGGTTGCAACGCCTTGGCCCAGGCCAGCGCGGCGGCCTCGTGCGCGGCCGCGGCGTCGCTCGTACGGCCGAGCCACTCGAGCAGCTCCGCCACCTGCTGGCGCACCTCCGCGTCGTCGGGGGCGTGCTTCAAGAGCGCCTGGTACTCGGCGAGCGCCGCCTCCAGCTGGCCCTGCCGGGCGAGCTGGACCGCCCGCGCCCTCCCCTCGACACGCGTGTCCGCCATCCCGCCATCCTACCGTCCCCGCGCGTCCTACGTGCTGAGCACCCGCACCCGCTCCGCCAGGTTGTGGGTGAACAGCCGGTAGATGCGCAGGGCCGCCGCCTCGTGGGTGGCCAGGTAGTGCTGGAAGTCCGCGCGCGTCACACGCAGGGCCCTCACCGTGGAGCTGGAGCGCACGTGCGCGGACGTGGGCCCATCCAGGATGAGGGAGATTTCCCCCAGCCACGCGCCGGGCCCCAGCGTGTTGAGCCGCCGGGCGTCCGGCCCCGGACCGCTCGACACCTCCACCGTGCCCTCCAGCAGCACCAGCAGCCCCGTGCCCCGCGCGCCCTTCTCCAGCACCGTGGTGTCCTCGGGGATGACCACCTGCCGCGCCACGCGGTAGAGGTCCTTGAGGTCCTCCAGCGCCAGCTCCCCGAAGATGGGAATCGCCTTGAGGTACTCGTACCCGTCGGGCGTCGCGCCCGGCCGCTCGGCCACCGGCGACGAGGACTCCCCGGACGCGGGCGAGCCATCACTCAAGCCCAGGTGCCGGAGCAGCCGCAGGTGCTCGGCCTTGAGCACCTCGTCCTCGCGCGCGGCCGCGGACTCCTGCCGCGCATCCGCCAGCAGCACCAGCGCGCGCATGGACTCCCCCTGCTCGTCGAGCAGCGCGCACATGCGCAGCACCGCCTCGCGTCGGCGGGAGTGCTCGGACGGCACGCCGCGCAGCGCCTCCAGCTCCGCGTGCGCGTAGCCCAGCGCGTGGTACACCTCCGCGGCCTCCAGGGGACGCTGCAGCCGCGTCAGGCAGTGCGCCATGGACTCGCGCGCCTCCAGGGAGCGGTACAGCTCCAGCGCCCGCTCCAGCGCGCCGCCGCGCTCGAAGGCCGCCGCCGCTCTCGCGGGCTCTCCCGCGCGAAGCCACGCCTCCGCCGCCATCAGCAACGAGCCCGCCTGCTCATGCAGCGTCGCGGCCTCGGCGTCCGCGCCCTGGGCCTCCAGGAGCCGCGCCGCGCCCGCGAAGTCCCGGGCCCGCCGCAGCACGTCCACCAGCGCCGTGCGCGCCTGTGCGGGCACGTTCGCGGAGTCCACCAGCACGCGCTCGCGCTGCCCGGGGGACAGGTCCTCGTAGGCCCGCACCGCCACGTCCACCGCTCCCTGCATCACCGCCTCCCACACCGAACGTGCAGGGCCACCCATGGGCAGACGTCGCCCCCGGGCGCCCTCCTCGGGAATGAGGTCGGACCTCTCCGCGGCCCCCGCCATGTCGTGCTCCCCCCTGCCACAAGTCTGCGTCGTGCGTAGCAGACCGGCCGCCACGAGGCGAGTCCCCCACGGGTCACCCGCACCCGTGAAGTGGTGGCTGCAAAACCTTCCGCCCACACCATCGCCACGTGGGGTGGGGTGGCAAAGCGCCGCACCCGTCCGCACGAAACCCTCCGCTATATGTGGGAGGCCCAATCGTTAAGGTCCGGGATGGGCCGTCACCATCCCGGGAGCCCCGTCATGTCGCATCAGCACCCCCACCGTTGGAGCCAGGTCCTCTGCCTGCTGGCCGTGTGCGCCGGGACGACGGCGAGCGCCCACGCGGGCCTGCCCGAGACGTCCAACGTCACCCTCCGCCGAGGCCACCCGGAGGACTTCTTCCTGGGCGCGACGTTCGGCGCGGTGATTTCGCGCGACGCCGGCAAGACCTTCCGGTGGATATGCCCGGACGCGATGGGCTACGGCGGCTGGAACCCCACGGCCTACCTGTGGCGTGAGGCCGGCGACCTCATGGCGGCCACGGGCAGCGCGCTGCTGCGCTCCCCCGACGGCGGCTGCTCGTGGAACACGCACCCCTACTTCAAGGACACCTGGGTCTCCGGCCTCGCGGCGCACCCCACCGATGACCGCGTGCTGTACGTCGTCACCTCGCGGCACGGCAGGCCCAATGGCCTGTACCGCTCCCAGGACGGCGGCGAGACGTGGGCCCCGTCTCCCCTGCTGCGCCAGGGCCTGGTGCTCAACGCGGTGCGCGTGTCCCCGGCGAACCCCCAGCGCCTGTACGCGACGGGCAAGGAGGAGGGCCGGATGCTCCTGCTGCGCAGCGACGACGCGGGCGAGACGTGGCGCGAGGTGGTGCACACGCTGGCGCCGCTCTTGTTGCCTTACGACTTGATGGTGGAGGCGGCGGACCCGGTGTCGGCGGACATCGTGTGGGCGCGCGTGTCATCGCAGGGCTCCACCTTCATGCTGCGCAGCGACGACGGCGGCGAGACGTTCGTCAACGTCTCCGAAATCCAGGACGTCTTCATCAACATGGAGCTGTCCGCCGACGGCAAGACGACGTGGGTCGGCACGCTCAACCACTTCTTCCGCGGTCCCTCCACGGGCCCGCTGGACATGCTGACGCTGCCCACGGGCAACGCGTGCGTGCTGCGCCAGGGCGACACGCTCTACGGCTGCGGCTCCACGTGGCTGCACGACTGGGCGCTCGCGCGCAGCACGGACCAGGGCAGCACGTGGGAGCACCTGTTCGGCCTCTACGAAATCCAGGGCACGCACCACTGTCCTCGCGGCACGCCGGTGCGGGACCTCTGCCCCAGCCGCTGGCCCCAGCTGGCCGAGCAGCTCGGCGCGCCGCTGTATCCGGATGGCGGCGTCGAGGAGCCGACACCCGAGGACGCGGGCACGCCCGACGCGGGCACGCCCGACGCGGGCACCACCGATGCAGGCTCCACTCCTGAACCCCCGCCTGGTCCCAAGGGGTCGGGAGGCTGCGGGGCGATGGGTGGGAACATGGCGCCGCTGCTGATGTTGCTGTCCCTCTTCACCCTGCTGCGCCGTGGTCGGCGGCGTGTGCACTCCACGACAGGTCCCCTCCCATGAAGCCCCTCTCGCGCAGCCTCCTCTGGACCACCTCCGCGGCCGCCCTGCTGGCCCTGACCTCCGCCTGCGGTGACGACGAGCCCACCGGCTCCCAGTGTGGCGAGCCGCTCTACGGAGGAGACGCCACGGACGAGGCCTGGCGAGCGCTCGTGGACGCACGGAACCTGGCGAAGGCGGACGCGGAGGCCACGGCGCTGTCCTCGCCCCAGAGCAACGCGCGCTACGCCTTCGACGCGGCGGCGCCGACGTGGACGTGGGACTCGTCGCTCGCCCAGGCACTGCCCCGCTCCAGGCCCGCGGGCCTCCTCGACACCGCGCGCACGATGCTGGCGACGGCGGGACAGTGGCTGCTGCCCACCGCGCACGCGCACCTGCCGCCCTTCACCGGTGACATCTACTGGGTGCAGGTGACGGTGCCCGGGCGCGAGTGTCCGGTGGAGATGCTCACCTCGAACCTGTCCTGGCAGCTCGACGCCGCGACGTGGGACACGCTCAAGGCCAACGCCGGCAAGGACCTGTCCGTGCAGGTGACGAGCGCGTACCTGCTCCAGAACCGCATCCAGGAGGGGCCGTACCTGTTGGCCCAGCCCGTCACCTTCCGCATCGAGCCGGAGGCGCCATGACGCGACGACTCGCGCGCGCGTGGGTGCCCGCGCTGGGACTGCTGCTCGGCGCCTGCTCCGAGGAGAAGAGCCCCTTCGACGGCGTGAAGCCGCCGGACGGCCTCCAGTACGAGCACGAGACGCCGTGGACCGAGGGCAGCACCGTGCCCCCTCCCGGTCCGGGCGGACGCGTCCTGGTGACCAACAGCCTGGATGACACCGTGAGTCTGTTGGAACTGGATGGCGCCACCACGCCGGGCTGGCGGGAGCTGGCGCGCGTGCCGGTGGGGCTCAACCCGGTGGAGCTGGAGGGCCCCCACCACACGGCGGTGTCACCGGATGGCGCCTTCTATTACGTGGGCATCTCCAACTACGTGCCGGGCGGCGGCTCGGGTCCCCACGGCGCGCACGGCACGGGCTCGGATGACGGCTATTGCCTGAAGCTGGACGCGCGCGACAACCGGCGGGTCGGCGCGGTGCGCGTGGACCCCAACCCCGGCGACGTCATCGTCAGCAAGGACGGCAAGACGCTGTACCAGTCGCACTTCGACACGCTGAAGATTGTCGAGGTGGCGCGGCGCGGCGGCACCGAGGAGGAGATGCACGCGCGGCTGGCCATCATCGACGCGGAGACGATGACCCGGAAGGGCATGGTCTCCGTGTGTCCGGCGCCGCACGCCATCCGCCTGTCCCCGGACGAGCGCACCGCGTACATCGCCTGCTGGTCCGACGAGGTGGCCATCGTCGACCTCACGGCGCTCACCGAGAAGCCCCGGCGCGTGAAGGTGGCCCCCGGCGCGGGCACCGCCATCGCCCCCCGGCACCAGCCCTACGCGCTGACGATGTCGCCCACCACGGGCGATGTCTGGGTCAGCTCCATGGCGAGCCGCGAGCTGCAGGTGTTGGAGTCCGCGACGAACACGATGAACGCCGCGCGCACGATTCGCCTCGCGGGCGCGCCCATGTTCGGGGACTTCAGCCAGGACGGGAAGACGCTCTACGTGCCGTACCAGGGCGTGGAGGCGCTGCTCGTCATCGACGCGGCCACAGGCAACATCCAACGCGAAATCGACCTGGCGCCCGAGGGCTGTCTCAACGCGCATCAAGCGACGCTGACGCCGGATGGCAGCCACGCGCTCGTCGTCTGCGAGGGCGACCACGTGGGCCCCGGCACGCTGCACGCGGTGAACCTGGCCGACGGCGCGGTGGTGAACACCGTGCGCGTGGGCATCTTCCCGGACTCGGTGAGCATCCTCGGAGGTCGACGATGAGCCGCGCATCCTGGAAGCTGTGGCCCTGCGTGGCGCTCTCGCTGTTCGCCTCCGCGTGTGGTGACGAGGTCGAGCCGCCCACCGCGGCGCAGTACGGCGAGCTCTTGTTCCGCGACGCGCGCCTGTCGGAGAGCCAGTTCAACGCCTTCTCCTGCGCCACCTGTCACGCGACGACGCCCACGCCGCTCGATGGTCGCATGGACTCCGGCTACACGCTGCACAACGTGGTGTCGCGTCCGGACTGGTGGGGCGGCTACGAGACGAACCTGCTGGACGCGGTGAACTTCTGCTACGTCAGCTTCATGCGCGGCGTGCAGCCGCTGCCGGTGGACTCGCCCCAGAGCCGCGCGCTGTACGAGTACCTGGTGAGCATCAGCCCGGATGCCCAGGCGCCCGCCCTGCCCTACACCGTGGTGAAGGACATCGTGGAGGTGCCTCGCGGCAGCATGGAGCACGGACAAACCGTGTATCGCGCGGCCTGCCAGGAATGCCACGGTGAACTCCACACGGGCGCGGGGCGCCTGACGGAGCTGGCCTCCATCCTGCCGGAGGTGACGCGGGATTATGACGAGCTCTTCCCGGGTATCCCCCACTCGCTCGTCGTCATCGAGAAGGTGAGACACGGCCAGTTCTTCCACATCGGCGGCAACATGCCCGCCTACAGCCTGGAGGCCCTCTCCGATGCGGACATGGGAGCGCTGCTGACGTACCTGGGGCTGTAGTAGGAAACCCGCATGGGTTTCTTCAAGAAGCTGTTCGGGTTCGGGAAGAAGGTCGAGGACACGCAGGCGGCGGTGGACCCTCGGGAGTACCTGCTGCGCGAGACGGAGTCGGTGTTGAACGCCGACCCCGCCGTGTCGCAGGTGACGCGACTGCCGGGCGAGTACGGGTTGAGCTTCCTGTACCACGGCAAGGAGATGCGCACGTACCTGGAGAACCTCTTCGCGGAGACGCGCGAGGTCTCTCCCGAGGAGCGCACGCGCATCATCGAGCGCTTCATCAGCGCCATCTCCAGCCCGAGTGGCAGCTCGCTCACCTGGGAGGAGGCTCGCGAGCGGCTGTTGCCCGTGCCGCGCGCGGCCTCGTTCGGCGGCCAGATGCCGACGGGCGCGCACGCCTCCAGCTTCATGGTGGAGCGGCGCACCATCCCCTTCCTGCGCGAGCTCCTGGTGGTCGACCTGCCGGAGACGAGCATGTACGTGCAGCCCGACCTGCTGGAGCAGTGGGGCGTCAGCGTGGACGAGGCCTTCCAGGCCGCGTACGCCCACCTGGACACCCTGCGCGACGTGGGCGTGGAGCTGCAGGAGGAGCGCCCCAGCCCGCTGTGGTCGGTGGACTCGAACGACACCTACGAGGCGTCGCGGCTGCTCCTGCCGGGCTTCCTCGCGTCCTTCGCGGGCAAGGTGAAGGGGCGCCCCGTGGCGGCCATCCCCACGCGCTCCATGATGCTCATCACCGGGGACCAGGACCCGGTGATGTTGGAGCGCCTGTGCGACGTGGCGGAGCGGGAGCACGAGGCCAGCTCGCGCGGCATCTCCTTCGCGCTCTACACGGTGGATGACGCGGGCCACGTGGTGCCGTACCGGCGCCTGGGCGACGACGCGCTCGCGCAGCGCATCCGCGGCAACCACGTGCGCTTCGCCATGGGGGAGTACGGCGAGCAGAAGGCGCTGCTCGAGGCCCAGCACGAGAAGAGCGGCCTGGATGTGTTCGTCGCCAGCTTCAGCGCCATCGTGCGCGAGCGGGACCACCGGCCCATCACCTGGTGCAGCTGGGGCCGGGAGGTGGACTCGATGCTGCCGGAGACGGACGTGGTCTTCATCCAGTTCGCCGAGGATGGCACGGACGAGGAGTTGTGCATGGTGCCCTTCTCCGAGGTGCTCCGGGTGGCGGGCCACTGCCTGACGCCGGTGCCCGGGGCGTGGCCTCCGCGACACCGGACGCTGTCCTGGCCGGACGACGCCGTGCTCGAGAAGCTGCGCGCCGCCGGGGTGCAGCCCGACAGCATCACCGGCCCCTGAGGTCAGCCGACCGACGGCCCGCGCGTCAGCGCCGGGCCGTCGACGACCCGAGGAGATGACGATGCTCGCCTGCGTGGATGTGGACTACCGCGAAGACCTCACCGTGGCCGCGTGTGTCTTGTTTCGCGATTGGGCGGACGGCGTGGAGGCCGGGCACCACGTGGACCGCGGGCCTCGCGCGGCGGAGTACGAGCCCGGCCAGTTCTACCGCCGCGAGCTGCCCCACCTCCTGCGGGTGCTCGCCCTGGTGACGGAGCCTCTGGAGGCCATCGTCGTCGACGGCTATGTCTGGCTCGGCCAGGACAAGCCGGGCCTGGGAGCCCACCTGCACGAGGCGCTGGGTCGCGCCGTCCCCATCATCGGCGTGGCCAAGACGTCCTTCCACTCCAGCGATGTCGCCCTGCCGGTGCTGCGCGGCCAGAGCCAGCGCCCGCTGTTCGTCAGCGCGGTGGGCCTGAGCACCACCGCCGCCGCCGGGTCCATCCAGCGCATGCACGGCGCCTCGCGCATGCCCACCCTGCTGGGCCGCGTGGACCGGCTGTGCCGCGAGTCGTGAGCACCCCTGACACGCGCGTCGCGCTCGTGTGACCGCGTCGTGTCCCCCGCGTGTGACTGTCGCTCTGGGGCCGAGGTCCACGCCCCCTGGTATGGGCCTTGCTGGATGGGCGGACCCATGCGCCCATCGCGTCGTCCTCGGAGTCATCATCTGGTGACGGGGTTGCTGCTCGCCCTCGTCATCTCGGCGTGTCCCCCGGAGCGTCGCGCCCTCACGCGCGCGGAGGTGGAGTCCATCACCTTCACGCGGCTGGAGCGCTTCAGCTCGGAGGCGGAGCTCGACGCGCACCTGGCGCGGGTGGAGGCGATTCGCTCGAGTCTGGCCACGGGAGGTGGCCCCGTCCTCGGCTGCGGCGGTGAGCACGCGGACGGTGAGCCGTCACCGCAGACACCCGACGAGCCGGAGCCCTCCATCACCCACAACCAGGAGGCCGGCGTCGACGAGGGCGACATCGTCAAGGCGGTGGGGGACTGGTTCGTGGTGCTGCGGCGGGGACGGCTCTTCACGGTGCGCCAGGGGGGGGGCGCGCTGGAGCCGGTGACGCAGGTGGACGCGTACGCGCCGGGCTTCACCCGAGGCTCCTGGTACGACGAGATGCTGGTGTACGGACGGCGCATCGTCGTCGTGGGCTACAGCTATTCGGTGAATGCGACCGAGATTGGCCTGTTCCGCCTGGACGACGCGGGTGGGCTGACCCACGAGGCCACGCACTTCATCAGCTCGAGCGACTACTACTCCAGCCGCAACTACACGAGCCGGTTGGTGGGCGGCACGTTGGTGTTCTACCTGCCCTATCATCCCCTGTCGGGCGGCACGGTGTCGCTGCCGTCCACGCGCGCGTGGGTGCGCGGCAACGAGACGACGGCCTGGCGCCCCATCCTCTCGCGACTGGAGGTGTTCAAGCCGGTGCAGACCACGTTGCAGCCGATGCTGCACACGGTGGTGCGGTGTGACCTGGACGCGGCGGAGTTCACGTGCACGGCCAGCGCGTTGATGGCGCCCGTCTCGCGGACCTTCTACGTGTCGCGGGACGCCGTGTACCTGTGGGTGTCTCCGGGATTCGAGTGGTGGGCGGTGGAGGACGGGACGCGGAGCACGGCTCGGGACTCGGTGGTGTATCGGCTGCCATTGGACGGGAGTGAGCCCGGGGCGCTTCGCGCGCGCGGGGTGCCCATCGACCAGTTCTCGTTCCGGCAGAACGAGGATGGACATCTGGATGCGCTGCTCGTGGCCACGGGCCAGGGCGATTCGATGTGGGGGCCGGAGCTGACGCGGGGCGATGGACGCTTCGCGCTCCTGCGTGCGCCGGTGGCGGCGTTCGACGCGGAGCTGCGCGGGCTGCGCGCGGAGCACTTCACGGTGCTGCCGGGACCGGTGACGGGCACGCTGCGGAATCGCTTCGTGGGGGACCATGTGCTGTGGGGTTCGGGAGATCCGACGAACAAGGGTTCGAGTCGAGGCGAGCACGCGGTGTGGGTGACGGACGTGCGCGTGCCCTCGGACGTGCACCGGCTGGCGCTGGAGCACTCGGTGACGCGGCTGGAGCCGCTGGGGAGCACGGGCGCGCTGGTCGTGGGACAGGATGTGTTCGGGCTGACGCTGAGCACGCTGGCGCTCACGGAAGGTGGGCCCGTGAGGAGTGACTCGCTCTCGCGCCCCGGAGCGACCCAGGGCGAGACACGCAGTCACGGGTTCTTCTTCAAGCCGGATGGGACGGGGGGCGGCGTCATGGGCTTGCCCGTGCGGATGCAGGGGGGCTCGTGGAGTCACTTGAGATACGGCTCCGCGGAGGTGTCCTTCCTGCGGGTGGACGCGGGATTGCGATTGTCGAGCCTGGGCGCGCTGGAGGCGTCCACGGAAGCTCGTGATGACGGGTGCACCAGGTCGTGCACGGACTGGTACGGCAACGCGCGCCCCATCTTCTACCGGGACCGCGTCTTCGCGTTGATGGGCTATGAGTTCGTCGAGGCCCGCGTCACCGAGAGCGCCGTCGAGGAGTCGTCTCGCGTGAGCTACCTGCAGCCGGGGCGCTGAGGCCGCCCGGGAACGTGGGTCCGCACACGAAGGCAGCAGGCCGACGAGGTGCCTGCCTGCATGGCGGGAGCATCACCGACGTCCGCCACTCCGTGGCGCTTCCCCTCGCGGAGGACATGGGCGACAACAGGGGCATGCACCGTCGTCACTTCCTGCGATTCGGCGCCCTGGGGGGCGGCACGTTGGCCCTCGGCAGCCTGGGCTTCTGGCGCAACGTGTACGCCGCGCCGCCCACGCCGGGCATCGGCCCATATGGCGCCCTGGCGGACGTCGCGGACGCGAACGGGCTTCGCCTGCCGCGTGGCTTCACCTCCCGAGTCATCGCGCGCAGCGGCGACATGGTGCCGGGAACGGACTACGTGTGGCACATGGCACCGGACGGCGGGGCCTGCTTCGCCCAGCCGGATGGCGGGTGGCTCTACGCGAGCAACAGCGAGGTGTCCCCGGACGGTGGCGTGTCCTCGGTGCGCTTCGACGCGAAGGGGCAAGTCACGGGCGCGTGGCGCATCCTCTCGGGCACCCACCTCAACTGCGCGGGCGGTCCCACGCCCTGGGGGACGTGGCTGTCGTGCGAGGAGCACCGCCAGGGGCTCGTCTGGGAGTGCGACCCGACGAAGCCGGGACAGGGTGTGGCGAGGCCCATGCTGGGCGCCTTCGTGCACGAGGCCGCGGCCGTGGACGAGCTGGGCCGGCGCCTGTACCTCACGGAGGACACGCCCACCGGGCGCTTCTATCGCTTCACGTCGGCGAAGTGGCCGTCGCTCGAGGAGGGCACGCTGGAGGCCGCGCAGGTCATCAGCGATGCGCGCTCGGGCGCGCGGGTGCGCTGGGTGCCCGTCTCGCCGCTGACGTCCGCCGCGCAGCAGGCCAACGCGAAGGAGACGACGGTGTTCGCCGGTGGCGAGGGCTGCTGGAGTGAAGGCGGCATCGTGTACTTCACGACGAAGCACGACAACCGCGTCTGGGCGTACACGCCGCTGACCAGCCGGATCGAGGTGCTCTACGACGCGGCGACGTACCCGAGCGCGCCGCTGCGAGGCGTGGACAACCTCACCCTGTCCAAGGCCCGCGAGGTGTTCGTCTGCGAGGACGGCGATGACATGCAGCTGTGCCTGCTCACGCCGGACCGGAAGGTGACGCCATTCCTCCAAGTGGTGGGGCACCCCGGTTCGGAGCTGGCGGGCGCGGCCTTCAGCCCCGATGGCAAGCGGCTCTACCTCAGCTCGCAGCGCGGCACGGATGGGCGCGGCGTGACGTACGAGGTGTCGGGTCCGTTCAGGACGCGTCCCGCATAGCCTGTCGCATGGCGACCAGCCGGACGAGCATCCCGCTGGAAACCTCCCCCCTCTCGGGCATACCTTTTCGGGGCGATGGGAGCCCCGCCCCCCTCACAGCTCGGACTGTTCGACCCGGCCGGGCCCGCGCGCGCGGAGTCCCATCCGCGCGCCAGCACCCGCCCCGCCCACGGGCCGCGAGCACCACGAACGGACAGCGAGCCGCTGACGCCAACCGCGTCATCCGACCGGGCCGCGCACCGTGCCGCCCGCGTCGTCGACGAACAGCAAAGCCCGCTGCCTCTGAAACGAGGTCATGAAGTCGAGCCGGCGTCGCCGCCCGCTGCGAGACCGAACGACGGACGCCGCCTTCCCCCGCTCCAATACGGCCTCGATGTCGAGCCGGCGTCACCTCCCCGCGCGGAGCAGCACGACGGACGCCGCCTCCCGGAGCGCGAGGACGCGCTCCTCCAGGCCGCGAGCCTCGCGCGACGTCTCTCACAGCTCCTCGGCGCGCCCGTGCACCTGCGCCTCACCGACAACCGAGCCACGCTGGTGAGCTTCCGCCGCGTCCCCCAGGGCCTGCGGCTGCGCGTGCACCACCTCTTCCTCGAAGCCCCTGACGACGTCGTGCGCGCCATCGCGCGCTACGCCGCGCGCTCCGACGCCAGCGCGGGCGCGCTCCTCGAAGCCTACGCACGCGAGCACCAGGACCTCGTGCGCCGCGAGCGCCGCCCCGGCAAGGCGCTGCGCTCACGTGGCCGCTGCTTCGACCTGCGCGCCGTCCAGTCGCGCCTCAACGCGGACTGGTTCGACGACAGGGTCCAGGTGGACATCGGCTGGGCGCGTCGCCCGTCGAAGGGCCGCCGGCGCTCCATCCACCTGGGCGGCTACGACGCGCGCCTGAGGGAAATCCGCATCCACCCCGCGCTGGACCGGCCCCACGTCCCCGCCTTCGTCGTGGACTACCTCGTCTTCCACTCCATGCTCCACGCCGACCTCCACGAGGAGGACGGCGACGGCCTGGACGCCCAGGGCCGCTGCGCGCCGGGACACTCGCCCGCGTTCCTTCAACGGGAGGACACCTTCCCCCTGAAGGACGCCGCGCAACGCTGGCTTCAGGACAACCACACCTCCCTCTTGCGCGGCTGAGCGTCAGGCCGTGCGCAAACGCGCGCGCTCCGGCCACACCACGGATGGTCATGCGCCCGAGCGCCCTGCATGCTCCCCGGCCATGCGCTACTTCAGCGTCGACGAGGCCAATCGACTGGTGCCGCTCCTGAGCCGCACCTTCGAGCACATCCGCCCCTGGGTGGAGCGGGTGCAACAGCTCGTGGAGACGCTCGGCACGCCCGAGGGCAAGGCCCTGGCCAACCACGAGGCCCTGCGCGAGGAGCGCGACGCGCTGCTCGAGAAGGTCCGCGTCGAGCTGCGCCAGTTCCACGAGATGGGCCTGGAAATCAAAGGCGCGCAGGGGCTCGTCGACTTCCGGGCCCACCGCGGTGAAGAGCCCGTCTACCTGTGCTGGCGCATCGGCGAGCCCGCCGTCTCGCACTGGCACGGCATGTATGACGGCTTCTCGGGACGACGCCCCATCAACAGCCCGGACGAGTTCGCCCCCACCTACCTGAGCTGAGCGCCCTCACCCGCCGAAGCTCTTCTGCAAGAGCGACAGCTTGTTGCGCGCGGACATCAGCTGCTGACGCAGCGACTCCGCCTGCCGCGAGATGTCGTTGAAGTCCTTCTCCTCCGCGGCCTGGCTCAGCGACTGGGCCTCGTCGGCCACCTCGCCCATGCGGTCCTGGAGCGACTGGAACGACGTGGCCAGCGCCGCGTTCTCCTCGGGCGTCTTCGCCTGCTGGCGCTGCGCGGCGAACTCCTGCATCCGCACGTTGAGCTCACCGGCGCTCTGCCCCAGCGAGCCGTAGCGCACGAGCAGGTCCTTGAAGATTTCGGTGCGCTGCTGCAGCTCCATCGCGCGCGCCTGCACCGCCTCCGCCTGGGTCTGCTGCCGGTCACGCACCTGGGAGATGGCGCCCACCAGTCCGGCGACGCGGGCGCGCAGCTCCTCGTCCATGTCCGCCAGCGCCTTGAGGGTGGCGGAGGCCTTCTCCAGGTGCTTCTCCGCCTGGAGGGGCGCGTCCTGGAGCTGCTGGGCCAGGGCCTCGAACCGCTCCAGTCCCTCGTCGAGGGAGCGGGCGGCCGTGACCAGCGTGGATTCCTGCGGTTTGTCTCGCTTGCTCATGAGCGGCGGCACCATCGCACGCACGCGGCCCGGCCGGGGGAGGACTTGGGAGGGAAACGAGTGGGGCCTGCACGCCTTGCTGCCCGGCGGGCTCGGGCGAGGGCACAAGCGCCGCCTCCTCCACGCTCGCCAGAGGCCCTCATCGTCCCCACCTTCCCGACATCCCGTAGTGCTGTCTGTCGCGAGGTTCACACATGACCAGGGCCCACTCCTTCTCCGTGCTCGTCACCGGCGCCACCGGCCGGCAGGGCGGTGCCGTGGCGCGCCACCTGCTCCACCGCGGACACCGCGTCGTCGCCTATGTCCGCAACCCCGACGCTCCCGGCGCGCGCGCGCTGGAGACGCTGGGCGCCGAGCTGGCCGTGGGCACCTTCGACGACGTGGACACGCTCGCCCGCGTCGCCGAGGGCGTGGACGCCTTCTACGCCATGGCCACGCCGTTCGAGTCCGGCGTGGCGATGGAGATACGCCATGGCATGAACCAGGTGAACGCCGCGCGGCTCGCCGAGGTGAAGCACTTCGTCTACACCTCCGTCGCCGGGGCCGACCGGCTCACGGGCATCCCCCACTTCGACAGCAAGCACCGCGTGGAGCTGCACCTGCGCCAGAGCGGCCTGCCCTTCACCATCCTGGGGCCCACGTTCTTCATGGAGAACCTCACCAGCCCCATGTTCGAGGAGGGCCTGCGCGCCGGCGTGTTCGCCATCGGCCTGCCGCCCACGCGCGGGCTGCAGATGGTGACCGTCGAGGACCTGGCCGCCTTCGCCGTGAAGGTGCTGGAGAACGGCGAGCGACACCTGGAGCAGCGCATCGACGTGGCCTCGGACGAGGTGACCGGACAGCAGGCGGCCGGGCTGCTCTCCATGGTGAGCGGGCACCGCATCCACTTCGAGCAACTGCCGCTGGAGTACATCCGCGAGCGCAGCGAGGACCTGGCGGCGATGTACGAGTGGCTGGACCGGGTGGGCTACCACGCGGACATCCTCACGCTGCGGCACGACTATCCGGACGTGCGCTGGCACACGTTCGAGGACTGGGCGCGGCAGCAGGACTGGAGCAGCCTGACGTCCCCCGCGTGGCCGCACGCGGCCGCGGAGCCCACGCCGCCCGCCAGTCAGTGAGGCCCCTCTGCGCTCGGCGGCGTTCCGGGGTGGCGCCGCTCCCTCGGGCGGCGTGAGGCACGCGAGGGTTACCTTTCCAGCAAAGGAGAGACACCCCATGCGCGCGCTCGTGCCGCTCGTCGCCCTGTTGGTGGCGGCGGGCTGTGCCTCGAACACCAACACGTTGAAGCCCACCACGCAGGCCCAGGTGCTGCCCGCGGACCAGGACTCGGCCGTCGCGGAGGGCGCGGGGGTGAGGTTGGTGGCGGACGCCTCCGCGTGGAAGGGCTCGCCGGCGAACCTGGAGCGCACCCTCACGCCCGTCTACATCCGGCTGGAGAACCAGAGCGGCAGGACGCTGCGCATCCGCTACGAGGACTTCTCGCTCGTGGGCACCGAGTCGCGCTTCCGCTACTCCGCGCTGGCGCCCTTCTCGCTCAGGCAGCCGGCCCTCTCGTCGATGGACGAAGGCACGGGGGGCTCGGGGCGCTCATGGGTGTACCTGGGCGGAGGGCTCCGGTGGGGCTCGCGCTTCGGCCCACGCTGGGGCAGCCCGTTCTACCCGTTCTATGGGCCGTACGGCCCGGGCCCCTACGCGTACCAGTGCGAGGAGCCGCTGCCGACCCAGGACATGCTCCGTCAGGCGCTGCCCGAGGGAACGCTGGGCGACGGCGGCACGGTGCAGGGCTTCATCTACTTCCAGGTGGTCACGGGCCGCGAGAGCGGCGTCGTGCTGGAGGCGCGGCCCGTCGACGCGAACAGCGGTGAGTCGCTGGGCACGCTCGACATCCCGTTCCAGGTGGGCAAGCGCTGAGGCTCAGTGCAGCAGCATCGCCGCGCGTGACGAGGCCGCGCGGCGGTGGCCGTTGAGCAGCGAGGCCTCCTCGTTCACGCCCAGCTCGCGGCGGATGTCCTCGCCGCGCAGGGGCAGGCCGAACAGGGGCCCCATCAGCACCAGGTCCAGCGAGGCGGCGACCAGGGGGCCGAGCCCCAGCAGGGCCAGCCCCGCGCCCTTCGCCGACCCCGCGCGCAGTCCTCCCAGCACCAGACAGGACCCGGTCACGATTCGAAGCCAACGTCCCGTCCGCGATGCCATGAAGCCGACGACCATGCGCACACCTCCCCGGGCCAAGATGGGCACGCTCCGGCGAGCGACCACGGGGTGATGCTGCGTATCCAGCCGGGAAGCAGGCCGCCGGACGGGCGCACGGCGCGGCACCAGGAGACCGGGAGGTCTGTCATGACGTCCGGTGGTGCACGGTGCGGGGTGGCGCCCCAGCTTCACGTCGAGGGGTACTTCCCACGCCCCCAGGGAGCTCCCATGTTCACCCGCGCAGAGATTCACAAGGGCATGAAGGTCCGAGGCAATGACGGCCACGTCATCGGCCACATCGTCGACATCACGGAGAAGGAGCTCATCGTCGAGAAGGGCCTGCTGCGTCGTCACGACTTCGCGGTGTCGTTCGACGACGTGAGCGAGGTGCTCCACGGCGAGGTGGTCCTCCACCACGGCCGCGACAGCCTCTTCTCCGCGCCCCGCGAAGTGGCCCACGTGCAGCACTGAGCGCTACTCCGCGCGCACCGCCTCGGCCGCCTCCGCCGTCAGCGGGGCCTGACTCCAGCCCGCGCGAGCCTCGGACTCGCGCGCCGCGCGCTTGCCCTCCGCGACATCCACGCGCCACAGCACCAGCGCGCCCGAGCCGAAGAAGACCAGCAGCGACAGCACCGCCTGCCGGCTGGAGCCCGTCAGCTCCACCGTCGCCGCGAACACCAGCGGCCCCGCCACCGCCGTCACCTTCTCGAAGACGCTGAAGAGCCCGAACATCTCCGCCGCGCGGTGACGCGGAATCATCTGCGCGAACATCGAACGGCTCAGCGCCTGGCTGCCGCCCTGCACCATGCCCACCAGCAGCGCCAGCGCGAAGAAGTGCACCGGCGAGCGCATGAAGTAGCCCAGGAACGTCACCACCACGTACACCGCCAGCGAGAACATCAGCGCCGGCTTCGGCCCCACCCGCGACGCCGCGCGGCCGAAGAGCACCGCGCACGGCACCCCCACCGCCTGCGTCATCAGGAGCGCTCCCATCAGCGCCCCCTGGCCGATGCCCAGCTCCGTCCCATACAGCGTGGACAACCGGATGATGGTGCCGATGCCGTCGCTGTAGAGCAGGTACGCCACGAGCAACAGCAACGCCTCGCGGTACTGGCGCAGCGCGCGGAAGGTCTCCGCCAGCTGCGCGAACACCCCACCCAATGACAGCCGCGGCACCTGCGCGTCCCCCGTGGGCCGGGGCTCGGGGATGCGCAGGAACAGCGGCACCGAGAACGCCGCCCACCACACCGCGACGGTGAGGAACGCCACGCGCGAGGCCGACGCCGCGTCCGCGAGCCCGAACCACGCGGGCTTCACCAGCATCACCAGCTGCACCGCCAGCAACACCCCGCCGCCCAGGTAGCCCAGCGCGTAGCCCGCGGTGGACACCCGGTCCAGCTCCTCGTCCCGGGCCACGTGGCGCAGCAGCGCATCGGAGAAGACGATGGACCCCGTCAGCCCCACGTTGCCGATGCCGAAGCACCCCAGCGCCCACTTCCAATCGCCGGGCCCCACCAGGGCCAGCCCCACCGTGGACACCACGCCCAACGTCAGGAACACCCCCAGGAGCGTCTTGAGCCGCCCCGCCCTGTCGCTCAGCGCGCCCAGCACGGGCGACAGCACCGCCACCGTGCCCAGCGCCAGCGCGGTGACGAGCGCGAAGCGACTGGAGGCCACGTCGCTCGGCAGGCCCTTGGCCGCCACGGACTTGTAATAGATGGGGAACACGACGGCGACGACCGTGGTGACGTAGGCGGAGTTGGCCCAGTCGTACCAGGCCCACGCGCGCAGCTCCGGCCGCGTGAGCCCCATCCTCGACATCAGCGCGCCCCAGGCACTCATGCGCTGAAGTCCACCCCGCCGATGGCGTCATCCCCCGTCGCCGCCTGGTACACGTGCCACGCGGCGGCCAGGTCCTGGAACGGCAGCCCCACCGCGCCGAACACCGTCACGTCCTCCGCCGACACACGCCCGGGTTTCAAGCCCGCGAGCACCTCGCCCAGCTCCGCGCGGATGACCTCCTCACCCAACCCCACGTTGCCCACCGCGCCCTGCGAGACGGCCAGGCCCCGGTGGTCACAGAAGAAGCGCGCCTCACGCAAGAGCTCCGCGGAGACCTCCGCCTTACCCGGCTCGTCCGCGCCCAGCGTGGTGATGTGCGTGCCCGGCCGCACCATCCCGGAGCGCAAGAGGGGCTCGCGGCTCCACGTCGCGGCGACCACGATGTCCGCGTCCTCCACCGCCTCCGCCACCGACTCCGCCGGCCGCACCGGCAGGCTCAAGTCCTTGTACATCCGGGTGGCGAACGCGTTGGCCCGGCCAGCGTCCACGTCGAACACGCGCACGTGTGACAGCGAGCGCACCAGCCGCAGGGACTTGAGCTGGATGCCGCCCTGCACCCCCGCGCCGATGATGGCCACCCGGCTCGCGTCCGGCCGCGCCAGCACGTCCGCGGCGAGCGCGCCCACCACGCCCGTGCGCACCGCCGTCAGGTGCCCGGAGTCCATCACCGCCATCAGCTCGCCCGTCACCAGGTCGTGCAGGTGCAGCACACCCTGGATGGCCGGCGTCCTCGCCGGGAACTTCGAGTGCACCTTCACCGTGTACGCGGGCACGCCGGGCAGGCTGCCGGGCAACAGCGCCATCACCGTGCCCTCGGCGTGCAGGGGCGCGCGGATGCGCTGGGGGGCCACCGTGCGAGCCAGGGCATCGGTGCGGAAGGCCTCTCGCAGGTCCTCCAACAGGGAGAGCGCCTGGAGGTTTCGGGACACATCGGAGCGGGTGAGCAGGAGGGTGCGCATCTGTCATCCACCCTAACCGAGCCCGCGCGGCGCCACAGCCCCGGACCTCATCCTCCAGGGCGAAGCGATGAGCGGACGACGGACGAAGCCCTGGCCCCACGGGGCGCGTCGGCCGCGAGCGCAGCGCGGCCCGGTGCGTCCCCGGGAGTCCAACACGGCGCTCGGGAAGCCGACGCCCGCCAGCCCCCCAGGGCGGACATACCCATGAAGACCCTCGTGCCCAGATTCGTGGCGGGATGACCGGATGGGGACTCGGGAGGTCGGTGATGCTGGGGCCGGACACAGGCGCCGCGGAGCACGGTGGAGCCGAGCGCGAGTCGCCGCGCCGGGCCTCGGAGTTCCTGCGCGCGCACCACCACGGGGTGCTCTCGGACTGGCTGGAGGCCATGAGCGCGCTCCACGCCGAGAACCCCCAGCGCCCCTCGTGGCTCCTGGACCACATGCCCCTGCTGCTCGCCTCGCTCGCGGACGCGCTGGAGCACGGGGAGCACGAGCGCGCCGACCCGCTGTCGGACGAGCACGCCACGGTGCGACTGGAGCAGGGCTTCGACGTGGGCGAGGTGGCGGCCGAGTACGCGCTGTTGCGCAAGTGCATCCTGCGGCGCCTGGAAGGACAGCCCCGGCCGCTCGACGTGGGTGAGCTGGAGCGGATGGAGGAAGCCCTGGACCACGCCGTGGTGCGCACGGTGCGGCGCTTCGCGGTGGAGCGTCAGCGCGACATCCAGGACCTGGAGCGCGAGGCGAGGGTGGAGGCCCAGCGCTCGCTGGCGCTGCTGGACGCGCTCCTCGCGGCCGCGCCCCTGGGCATGGCGTTCCTGGACCTGGACCTGCGCTACCTGCGCATCAACCAGACGCTCGCGGACATCAACGGCGCGCCGCCCGAGGCGCACCTGGGGAGGACCTTCCGGCAGATGCAGCCTCCGGAGCTGGCAGACCTGCTGGAGCCGCTGCTCCTGCGCGTGCTGCGCACGGGTGAGCCGCTGAACGGGTTCGAGTTCGCCACGCCCCCGTCCCTGATTCCCCAGCGCGGCAAGCGCGTGTGGCAGGCGACGTTCTACCCGGTGCTCGCGCCCCTGGGCTCGCGGCTGTTGGGCCTGGGCTGCGCCGTGGTGGACATCACCCAGCACAAGCAGACGGAGGCCGCGCTCCAGCGGGCGGTGGACTTCCGCGAGCAGCTGCTCGCCATCCTGGGCCATGACCTGCGCAACCCGCTCAACGCCATCAGCGCGTCCGCGTTCCAGCTCGCGCGCGCCGAGGAGCTGGAGGCGCCCGAGCGTCGGGCCGTGGAGCGCATCCGCAAGTCCGCCGGGCGCATGGGGCGGATGATTACAGACATCCTCGACTTCGCGCGCAGCAAGCTGGGCTCGGGCATCCCCGTCTCGCGTCAGTCGATGAACCTGGCGGACATCTGCCAGGCGACACTGGACGAGCTCCAGGTGAGCCACCCCGAGCGCAGGCTCCTGTTCGAGTCGTCCGGCGACACCTCGGGCCAGTGGGACCCGGACCGCGTGGCGCAGGTGCTGGGCAACCTGGTGGCCAACGCGCTCCAGCACGGCGGGCTCGACTCACCGGTGGCCACGTCGGTGCGAGGCGGCGGACGTCGTGCTGATGGAGGTCCACAACCAGGGCGAGCCGATTCCGGCGGAGCTGCAGCCGCGCCTCTTCGACCCGTTCAAGCCGTCGGTGGGCGCCTCATCGTCGTACCAGAAGCAGCGCAGCCTGGGCCTGGGGCTCTACATCGTCCATCAGATCGCGCGCGCGCACGGAGGCCGCGTGGAGGTGCGCTCCTCGCGGGAGGAGGGCACCACGTTCCGGGTGTACTGGCCGCGTCGCACCGCCTGACGGGCGTCACTTCCCCGGCGCGGAGACGGGCTCGGGGGCCACGGCCAGCAGGTACACGGCCTCGGCGAGCATGCGCGTGGTCAGGTCCAGGTTCTCCAGCGAGATGGACTCATCGGGCGCGTGGCCGGTGTACTCGTCGCCGGGGAAGCCGGGGCCGAAGTCCACGGCCTTGGGGAACAGGCGCGCGTAGGTGCCGCCGCGCACGGACGTGGGGACGGCGTCCGGGTCGTCGCGGTGACGCTTGTAGATGGCCATCAGCGTGGTGACGAGCGGCCCGGTGGTGTCGGCCACGTGCGGGTCACCCACGTAGCGCTCGCCGGACTCCGTCACGCGGCCGTCCGAGTCCTGCCCCACGAGCAGGGCGGCCTGGTCCAGCGCGGCGTTGAACCGGGCGGCGTCCTGGCCGCGGGGGCGGCGCATGTTGACGCCCAGGTTCACCTTCCCGTCGGCCACGCGCAGCATCGTGGGCGCGACGAGCAGCGGCCCCATCAGCGCTGCGTCCGAGTACTCGACGGCCAGCTTCTGGCCGTGGTGGTCGCCCTCGAAGCGCAGGAACAGCACGCGCAGCATGGCGGCGATGCCGTTGTCCTCCAGGATGAGGCGCGAGGAGACGGCGGACAGGCCCCACAGCGCGTTGACGCCCTCGTTGGCGACGGAGGAGTGCACCGCCTTGCCGTGCACGGTGAGCAGCACCGCGCCGCCCTCCTCCTTCACGTCGGCCTTGAGCCAGGAGCGCGTGCGCTGCTCGTCGGCGACGGCGGCGCGCACGGTCTCCAGCGCGACGGGCAGCGAGCTGCCCTCACCCGGGAGCAGCTTGAGGGTGGCGGTGCCGGGGACCTGCGTGAGGAACTCGCCGCCCTTGGCGTCCACCGGGCGCAGCGCGAACTTGGAGGACTTGCGCGCGGGCCCCACGGGCGCCGACAGGTTCCACGCGACGAAGCCCGACTGCGCGGCGACGACGGGGAAGCTCGAGTCGACGGAGATGACGTGCGGGGCCTTGGGCTCCATGGCCGCGTACTTCAGCATCCCCGTCCAGTCGCTCTCCTCGCCGTTGCCGATGATGACGAGCACCTTGCCCTGCGGCTCGAGGCCGAGCTGCCGCGCGTAGTCGAGCGCCACCAGCGCGGAGGCCAGCGGCCCCTTGTCGTCCTCGACGCCCCGGCCGTACAGGCGGCCGTCCTGGACGTAGGGCTCGAAGGGCGGGCGCTTCCACTCGTGCGCGGGGGCGGGCACCACGTCGCCGTGGAAGACCAGGCCCAGGGCGGGGGCGCCCTTGCCCCAGGCAATCTCGAACACCTCGTTGGCGCCCACGGCGCGCCAGGCCATGTCGTGGGCCTTGGCCCACTTCTGGAGGAAGCGGCCCATGGCGGCGATGCCGGGGTTCTTCGGCGCGGGGGCCTCGCTGCTGACGGTCTTGAAGCGCACCAGCTCCTTGGTGAGCGCGACGACCTCGTCCAGGGCGCAGGCCTGCACGTAGGCGGCGTGGCGGGCCTGGGGGCTTGCGCCCTTCATGGCGTCCTCTGAGAAGCGGGCGGCGCGGGCCTTGGGGGTGCCCTGGCAGCGGGGGTCCGGAGCCGCGAGCGCGGCGGAGGGGACCAGACAGCAGAGGGCGGCGGCGATGGGGAGGCGCATGGCGGTGGGAGACCCTATTTCAAGAGGGCAGGTCGTCCTACCTCGGCGGAAGGGTTGCTTCCCCAAGTGACGCCCGTCAGTCCGCCCGCTCCCCATGGGGGTGAAACCGGAGGGCGGGAGCGCTATTCCTCCAGGCATGTTCTTCGACACGACCAAGAAGCTGAGGATGCCGTCCCCGGCGGAGGCGCTGCCTGGCCGGACGGACGAGATGCCTGTTCCGCCCAAGCACGAGGTGCTGGGCACGCCGCTGAAGGGGCCGGTGCCGGAGGGGTATGAAGTCGCCATCCTCGGGCTCGGGTGCTTCTGGGGCGCGGAGCGGAAGTTCTGGCAGACGCCGGGCGTGTACAGCACGTCCGTGGGGTATGCGGGCGGGCTGACGCCCAACCCCACCTATCGCGAGGTGTGCAGCGGGCTCACCGGGCACAACGAGGTGGTCCGCGTGGTGTTCGACCCGAAGAAGCTCTCGTACGAGCAGCTGCTGCGGGTGTTCTGGGAGAACCACAATCCCACGCAGGGCATGCGTCAGGGCAACGACGAGGGGACGCAGTACCGCTCGGGCATCTACTACACCAGCGAATCGCAGAAGCGCATCGCGGAGGCCAGCCGGGACGCGTACCAGAAGGCGCTCGCGGCGAAGGGCGTGGGGACCATCACCACGGAGATCCTCCCCGCGCCCGCGTACTACTACGCCGAGGACTACCACCAGCAGTACCTGGAGAAGAACCCCGGCGGGTACTGCGGCCTGGGCGGCACGGGCGTGAGCTGCCCCATCGGCGTGGGCGTCAGCGCCTGAGCCCGTGACGTGAAGCCCCGGGAGGCACCTCGCGTGCCTCCCGCGCGGCGCTACTCCACCACTTCCAGCCCACCGTTGTCGGCGGCGATGGCGGTGAACGCGCCCCAGTGCAGCAAAGCGTTGCGCAGCGACTTGCCATCGTGCGGGAACGACTCGAACCCGGAGACCACGAGCTCGCCGCGCGCCTCGACCGCCTGACGCAGCTCCGCTTGCGTGTCGTTCCAGCGCTCCTGGAGCGTAGCGAAGAACTCCGAGGGCACCTCCTCCTGCATGAAGCGGCGCATGCTCCGCGAGATGCGCACGCACTCATCGGGGTCGAACTGGTTGCCCGCCTCACCGAACCGGTCCATCGCCAGGAGCTCCGACCCGTCCGCAGGCTCCTCGGCCACGACCCCGAGCAAAATCATCGCCTCGATGAGCATGTCCAGCTCGACGTACCGCAGGCGGTAGTCGACCGGATGCTCCGGGTCGAGCGGCGGATACCAATCCGGCAACGAGTCGGGTGGCTCGACGATTCTCAGGGTGATGGTCATGGGACGCCTCCACGTGTGTCGTCCCTCTGGACTCTGGAACCCGCGGCAGAACCCGTCAACGAGCGTGGGACCGGTGGGTCCCGTCGACCCACCGTGACGAATACACACGCTCTCACGAACCGAGATTCATTGGAGCCACACACGTGTCCGCAATGGCTTCGTGATTCATCCGTATCGGCTTCGCATCCGGTATGTTCCGCCGGGACGGCGTGACGAGACGCAACACCGCGTCACGCCAGCGGATAATCCAGCCAGGGACACCACGTCCCGGTGATGTATCAGAGGGGGAGTCACAACATGCGTGTCGACGGCTCATCACGCCCGACGCAATCCGTCTCATCCGAAGGCGCAACTGAAACAGCCCGGACCGAGACCCGCACCGAGAACAACGTCGTCAAGGAGGAGTCCTCTCGCGCGGAGGGCTTCGATTCGACCTCCAGCTTCGAGGAGGACAACGGCGGCGCGGTCCACCGCGAGCGGCTCCAACCGCCGCCGCCTCCACCGCCACCTCCCGAAGAGAAGGAAGAGGAGCCCGCCCCCCTCCCGCTCCGGGACCTGAAGCGCGGCGACACCGGCCCCGACGTGAAGGCGGTGCAGGACGCGCTGGTGAAGCTGGGCTACCTCACCGAGGAGCAGGTGGCCACGGGCCCCGGACAGTTCGGCCCGAAGACCGAGGCCGCGCTGGAGCGCTTCCAGGCCGAGCACGGCCTCACGGCCTCCGGTGACTATGCGGGCAGGACGCGCGAGGCGCTCGGCAAGGCCCTCACGGAAGCGAAGTCCTCCGGCGGCGCGCGTCGCCCCGCCATGTCCGCCGAGGACGCGTTCATCACCCAGTTCACCTCCGAGTACAACCCGACCGGCCCTCGCGGCAGCACCAACTGCGGCACCGCGAGCCTCGCCATGTCGCTGGCATACACGGGCCACATGCCCGCGGGACTCACCAAGGAGCAACAGGTCGACTACGCGCGCGCGTTGATGAGCCCGCGCCGCGAGAGCGAGTTCACCTACGTGAAGGCCTCCGACGGCACCCGCGTGCCGCAGCTCGACCGTGACCGCGAGCTCACCGGCGGCACCATGGTGAGCGACGGCGTCAAGGGCGCGGGGCTCGACGCGCGCTACGGCCAGGGCTGGGAGGAGCTGGACCGCCAGCTCGCCGCGGGCAACCCCGTGGTCGCCAACGGCCGGACGAACGCGGCCTGGCGCGAGCAGTTCCCCGAGCGCATGGGCTCCGGCGACATCGGCCACCTCAACGCGATTCTCGGCAAGACCTCGGATGGGAAGTACCTGGTCGCCGACCCGCTCCACACCGGCGGCCCGGTGGCCATGACGCGCGAGCAGCTGGGCGTCTTCTTCTCGCCCACGCGAGGACAGCCGTCCTTCACCGCGCTCCAGGGTGCCTCCACGAACCCGGCCGCGGACGCGGGTGCACGCGCGGGAGGCAGCGTGGGCGCGGCGGTGGCGAAGCGCCTGGAGGACGCCGCCCGCGACGTCCCCGCGCCGAAGCCCGAGCCCTTCCTCCCGAACCCCGGCGTGAGCAGCGTCGGCGGCTCCGGCACGGACGTGAAGACCCGCGCGGCCCAGGACGCGAAGGCGCTGGAGGCCACCCTCCAGACGAGCCTGGAGCAGGGCGCGCGTCAGTTCGAGCGGCTCATCGCCAGCAACCCGGACCCCGTCTACCAGGAGGCCTTCGTTCGCGCGGCGGAGCCGTCCCTCGCGAAGATGGGCCAGCTCTTCGCCGGCGTGTCCCCGGAGACGAACCGCAAGCTCCATCCGCCCGGCGCGCAGAAGCCGCCGGACCTCAATGACCGCAAGGTGCTCGAGAAGCTCGCGAACGAGGAGACGCGCATCGAGCACGAGACGTACTACGCCCTCGCGCGCGCCACCGAGCACCTCAAGGACCCGACGGCCGGACGCGTGGGCAAGGCCTTCACGCGCGACGCGCCGCCCACGCTCGTCAACCTGTCGCTGACGAGCGCGGTGCGCACGTCCCTCAACTTCGGTCTCGGCTCGCGGCTCGCGTTCGACATCGAGCGCTCCCTCAGTCGCGAAGAGGTCATCCCCCCGGGCAGCACCGCGCCCTCCTACGGCACGGCCCAGGCGGCGCTGCACCAGACGCTGTGGAGCACCCTCGACGGCATCCGCGGCCAGTTCACCGCCGCGGCGGACAAGGCGCAGCTGCACCAGCAGCGGCTCACCGAGCTGCTCAGCGGCCCCGCCGCCGTCCTCTCGCCCGAGCAGCAGAAGGCCTTCATCGACACGTACCTGCGCCAGGGCAGCGTCCAGCAGGACCTCGCGGAGCACGAGCGCCTGGGCAAGCTGCTCTCCACCGCCGCGCCGGATGGCGTGCCCGTGGGCTCGGACGATGCGCGCGTCAAGGCGCTCGCGCGCGAGCTCCCCCGACTGGCCGAGACGAAGGGCGGCGCCGAGTACCTCGCCGCGCAGCTCACCGCGAAGGCGGAGGACAAGCCGCTCTTCCTCGACGTGGTGGGCGCGCTGAAGGACGGCAAGGACTTCGACGAGAAGCTCGCGCTCGCGCTGGTGAAGAGCGCGGGCACGGTGGCCCTCATCTCCGCCGGCGACAAGTCGCCCGCTGAGGCGCGGAAGGTCTTCGACGGGCTCGCGCGCTACGCCGACGTGTTCGGGATGAAGTCGAGCGACATGAAGTCGTACTTCCGGCTGCTGCGCGACATCAAGCCCGGCTCCACCGACGCGCAGGTGCTCGAGACGACGAAGTCGCTCAAGGCGCTGCTCACGGACCAGGAGACGGGCCTGCCGTTCGCGCCGGACTCCCCTCGCGGGCAGGCGCTGCGGACCCTGGGCATGCTCGTCACCACCACCGCGTTCGTCGGAGACGCGACGGGCTGGAGCCAGGCGGACCTCGCGTCGAGGCTCAAGGTCGTCGGCGACGGCCTGAGCGTCACTGGCGACGGGGCCACGGTCATCACCAGCGTGCTCGGCAACACGGCGCGCTGGTCCTCGGCCGTCTCGGCCTTCGGCAAGGTGTCCGCCCTGGGCGCGGTGCTGGGCGCGGCCGGCGACGCGATGCAGAGCCTCCAGTTCCTGCGGAAGGGCGACGGGTGGAAGGCCGCCTCCTCGGGAGCCCAGGCGCTCGGCGGCGCGCTGATGGCGGGAGCCTCGCTGTTCGGCATGGCGCCGGGCTTCCAGATCCTGGGGGCGGCGCTGTTCCTCGGCGGGCTCGGGCTGAAGTACCTGGACCCCGCGGACGCGCGCCTGCGCGAAGAGCAGGTGAAGCTGCTCACCGCCAGCGGCATGGCCCCGGGACTCGCGAAGGGCCTCATCCACCTGGGCCCCGACCTCCTCGACAGCCGCCTGGTCCAGGGCGCGGGCATGTCACCCGAGCAGGTGCAGACCTTCCTCACCGCGCACCCGGACGTGGCCCAGGACTCCCTCCACCTGGACAGCCTCGCCCAGGCCGCCAGCGCGATGAAGATGAAGGGAGCGCACTTCCAGGAGTTCCTCGAGCGGCTCGCCAAGGCCCACGGCGTCGACATGGCGACGCTCGGCCGCGAGGTGCACACGCTGTTCTTCGGACACCCGCCCTCGGGCGGCGCGGGCGGTGGTGAGCAGTACCGCTCCCAGGGCGACGAGTTCCGCGCCTGGGTGCAGCAGCGCACGCCCGACGTCGCCGCGTGGGCGAAGCAGCACGAGTCGCCCTGAGCAGCGCCCTCCGGTCCGGGAGCGCGGCCCGCCTCGCCGCGCTCCCGCCCCGAGGCGAGCCCTCCACTCCACGTCTCGGGACAGCGATGAGCGCGGGGGCGCCGAGGAGCTCCCTCGCGCCGCGACGCCGTCGGTACCCGACAGCCGCACGCGCCACGTCCGCGCCCCCTCGGGCTCACTGTCCGCGACGCGACGCGGCGGCCACACACCCTGATGGAAATCCTGCATGGCCGCGCCGCGGGCATTTCTCGACTTAACGCGTTATCAGGTCCTGGTTTGACTTTCTTTTTCGTCCGAAGAAATAGAATCAGCCGCGAAAGGAAAGGACCGCTCGGACGCAGCCCCATCCCGGTATGCGTTTGTTCATCCCATCCCCCACTTTCTCCAGCGGCCCGCTTTTCATTCCATGCGATTACCAACTCCTCTCTTGCAGGCACTGCACCGTGTCAGGAATGCGCTGACGCGAGCATGCGCCGTGGCGGTGGTGGTGGGTGTGGCGGGGTTCGCCTCGGACGCGAGCGCCCAGGCGGGCAACCTCGCCCTCAACCGGCCCACGGTGACGTCGTCCTCCGAGCCCGGGCTCGGGGGCACCTACGCCGTGGACGGAGACGGCGGCACGCGCTGGGGCAGCGCGTTCACCAACAACGAGTGGCTCTACGTCGACCTCGGCGCGAGCACCTCCATCAACCGCGTCGTGCTCACGTGGGAGACCGCGTACGCGCGTGCCTACACGGTGCAGACGTCCACGGACGCGACGAACTGGACGGACATCCGCGCGGTGACGGACGGCGACGGCGGCACGGATGACCTGACGGTGACGGGCACGGGCCGCTACGTGCGCATCCTCTGCACGCAGCGGGGCGCCATCGACTACGGGTACTCGCTGTGGGAGCTGGCCATCTACGGCGGCGGCACCTCCACCACCGGAGACCTGGCGAAGAACCGCCCCGCCACGGCGTCCAGCGTGGAGGCCAACGCGGCGCACCTGGCGCCCGGCTACGCGGTGGACGGCAACACGACGACGCGCTGGTCCTCGTCGGAGGTGGAGGCCCAGCCGTGGATTCGCGTGGACCTGGGCAGCGCGCAGACCCTGGGCAAGGTGGTGCTCAACTGGGAGGGCGCCTACGCGGCGACGTACGTCGTCGAGGGCTCGACGAACGACTCCACCTGGGCGCCCCTCGCGTCCAACATCACCGACGGCGCGCCGGGGCGGCGGGAGGTCACGGTGTCGGGCTCGGCCCGCTACGTGCGCGTGCGCGCGCTCACCAAGGGCACCGGCTACGGCATCTCCCTCTGGGACTTCGAAATCTACGCGCCCGGCCAGGGCCCGCAGGAGCCGCAGCCGCAGACGACGAACCAGACCATCAAGTTGATGTTCCCGGAGCTGGCGTACGCGAAGATCAACGTCTCGCCCGCGCCGGTGAGCGTCACGCCGACGCCCGAGGAGGGCAACACCACGCCATCGGTGCGCAACCCGCCCGGTCCCTTCACGTACGAAATCACCTTCGCGCCCAACACCACCGTGACGCTGTCGAAGAACCAGTTCTCCCCCACCGCGCCCAACACGGACATCCGGCTGGTCGTCACCGCGGCCAACGGCACGGTGCTGCGCGGACAGAGCGTCACCGCGCTCGCGGTGCAGGGCGCCGAGTGGAAGGTGGAGATCTATTCGACGGGCACCGGCCCCGACCGCGACCGCACCATCATCCCGGACCCGTATGTCGCGCCCGCGCCGCCGCCCGTGTCGGGAGCATTCGCGCTCGTCGCGCCGGCCAACGCCGCCATGGTGACGAGCACGCGCCGTCCCACGCTCCAGTGGGCCGCCGTCTCCGGCGCGGCGAACTACAAGGTCTACCTGAACATCAGCCGTGACGACTACGACTGGATGGCGGCGGGCAGCCTGCTGGACCGCTACACGCTGATGACCACCACCACGGCGACGTCGTGGACGCTGGACCGCGACTTGCCCGACCGCTGGACGTACAAGTGGTACGTGGTGGCCACGCAAGCCAGCGGCGCCACCAGCCGCTCGGACCTGCGCACCTTCAGCCTGTACCTGCCCGTCGTGGAGACGGCGGACGACGGCGTCGCGCTCATCAACGGCATGCGCGACTTGAACAAGAACGGCGTCATCGACCCGTACGAGGACTGGCGCAACCCCATCGCCACGCGCGTCAATGACCTGATGGCGCGGATGACCCCGCGCGAGAAGGCGCTGCAGATGTTCTACGAGGCGAAGACCTTCCCCGAGGCGGGCTTCACCATGGGGCCGCTGAGCCCCACGGACATCGTCGCCTTCCAGCGGGCCTCCGCGGCGACGCGGCTGGGAATCCCGAACATCGACGCGGGCGACTCCATCCACGGCTTCAAGACGAGCTGGCCCACACAGCCGGCGCTCGCGGCCTCGCGGGACCTGGACACCATCTACGAGCTGGGTGACATGCAGCGCCGCGAGCAGCTCGCGGTGGGCAGCCGGGGCACGCTGTCGCCGCTGGCGGAGGTGGGCACCAAGGTGCTCTATCCGCGCATCCAGGAGGGCAACGGCGAGGACGCGGACCTGGCGGCGGGCATCACCCGCGCGCTCATCGCGGGCCTGCAGGGCGGCCCCGAGGTGAACCCGCACTCCATCTGGGTCACCACCAAGCACTGGCCCGGCCAGGGCGCGGGCGGTGAGGCCGGCATCACCTACGACGGCACCACCATCCACTACCACATGCGTCCGTGGCACGCGGCGCTGGAGGCCGGCACCAGCGGCATCATGCCCGGCTACGCGGGAAGCTGGCTGCTCGGCCCGGAGGGCTACGGCGCGGGCGACAGCGTGGGCATCCTCAACTACCTGCGCGTGAAGCTCGGCTACCAGGGCGTCATCTGCTCGGACTGGCTGCCGTCGGGGGCGTGGGTGCGCTCGGCGACGGCGGGCTCGGACGTCATGGGCGGCGCGAACCCCGCGCAGATGGGCGACTTCGAGACGGCGGTGCCGATTGCCCGCATCAACGAGTCGGTGCGCAGGATCCTGGACCTGAAGTTCCGCCTGGGCATCTTCGAGGACCCGTACCGCCGGGGGCCCGCGGGCACGTCCGAGTGGCACACGGCGGACCACAAGGCGCTGGTGCGCCGCGCGGCGCAGAACGCGATGACGCTGCTGAAGAACGATGGTGCCTTGCCGATCCGGCTCGGCGCGGGCTCGAGCATCGTCGTGGCGGGGCCGTGCGCGGACGCGGGGCCGTGCATGGTGACGTGGCGCTCGGACTTCCACGGCACGGAGTTCGGGGACCTGACCATCTACCAGGCCATCAAGCAGCGCGCCGAGGCGGCCGGAATCACGGTGTACAAGGACAACGCGCCCGCGGGCGTGACGCCCAGCGCCGCCATCGTCGTGGTGGGCGAGAGCTACTTCACCCACGGCACCGAGTGGGACAAGGAGAAGCCCTACCTGCCCGGAGACCCCATCGGCCCCGCGCACGACGCCAAGTGGGGCAACCAGTACGGCCTCATCACGGGCTTCCGCGCGCGCAACATCCCCACGACGACGGTGCTCATCCTGCCGCGTCCGTACATCCTCACCAACGTGGTGCCGCAGACCAACGCGTTGCTCGTGGCGTACCGGCCGGGAGACTCGGGCGGGCCCGCGGTGGCGGACGTGCTCTTCGGTGACGTGTTCCCGCGAGGCAAGCTGCCCTGGCAGCTGCCGCGCTCGCTGGACCAGATTGGCACCGACGTGGAGAACAACCAGTTGGAGCAGTGGGACCTCCCGTTCGACCTGGGGGCCACGGCGGCGCAGCGCGCGGAGATTCGCTCGCGCATCGCGCAGGGCCTGCCGGTGCTGCCCATCTACGGCAACCCGCTGTTCCAGTACGGCGCGGGCATCGAGGGCTTCGGGCTGTCGGACTCGACGCCGCCCACGGCCTTCACGCTGCTGACGCCGGCGCCGGGCTCCACCCTCACCACGCGGCCGAACTTCACGTGGACGGCGAGCAGCGACCCGCAGACGGGCATTCACCGCTACGAGGTGTTCCTCGACGGCAGCCCGTTCCCCGTGGCCACGACGCGCACGAACTCCGCGCCGGTCATCAACGCGGCGCTGGGCAACGGCCAGCACACCTGGTTCGTGCGCGCGTACAACTGGGCGGGCGGCGTCACGCAGTCGGCGACGGCGACCTTCACGCTCAACGACACGGCGCCGCCGGCGGCCTTCGCGGCGCTGGTGCCCTCGGCGGGAGCGTCGGTGCCGGGCGCCTCCACCACGTTCATCTGGGAGCAGACGACGGACGTGGGCGCGGGCGTGTCGAAGTACGTGCTGGTGGTGGACGGCGTGGACAGGACGCCGGACGTGACGCCCAAGGCGTACGTGGGCACGACGACGAACCTGGCGCTCGGGAAGAACGTCTCCGCGACGTCGTCGGAGTTCGGCAGCCCCAACGACGCGGTGGACGGCAACGCCACGACGACGCGCTGGGCCAGTCGCACGGACGTGCCCTCTCCCAACACCGAGTCCATCACCGTGGACCTGGGCGCGGTGTACTCGCTCAAGCGGGTGAACCTGCTCTGGGAGGCGGCGTACGGGAAGCAGTACGCCATCGACGCGTCGGTGGACGGGGCCACGTGGCGCACGGTGTACACGGAGACCAACGGCAACGGCGGGCAGGATGACCTGACGGGGCTGAGCGGCGTGGGGAGATACGTCCGCATGCGCGGCATCGAGCGCGGCACGGGCTACGGGTACTCGCTGTGGGAGCTCGAGGTGTACGGCGTGGGCACGGAGCAGGCGACGCTCACGGGCCTGTCCACGGGCAGCCACACCTGGCGGGTGCGGGCGGTGGACGGGGCGAACAACGCCACGCTCTCCAGCGGCCCCATCACCTTCACCAAATAGTCCGCTCCTGGAAATCACGGAGCGTGTGGCGCGTACCCCAAGAAGAGGTCCCTCCGCATCCGTGGAGGGACCTCTCTAGAGGGGGAACCACCATGCAGCTCCAGCGAATCCTTCCCGCCACGCTCGTCTTGCTGACCACCGGCAGCGCGAGCGCGGCGGACTTCCATCCCATGACGCCGACGGTGTGCCACACGCAGGTGGCGCCGCTGTTCACCACGGGAGGCCAGTACCTGGACCCGAACAACGGCGTGCGGCAGGACGCGTGGTCCATGCTGATGCGCTGGCAGGGCAACATCGCCTCGACGCCGGTGTCCTACAACGTGGGGACCTTCACGGGCCTGAGCGTCCCCGCGCCCTTCTCCGCGTGGCAGCGGGGACAGCAGCCCGAGTCCGCGTCGGGGACTCCCGCGGCCCAGGTGTACTGCCACGACGCGGGCATGTTGCTCAACACGTGGACGTCGCCCACGTCGACCCCCGTGGAGGGCGGCGGCTACAACGACATGTTCGGCTACGCGTGGAGCCCGGCGAACCGCCCTCGCCCCTTCAAGCTCTTCACGGCGCGCAACGGCGTGCTCGGGATGTGGCCCACGGAGCTGGTGCTCCAGGGGAACATGGCGGTGCCCCTGGTCACGGGCTGGAACTCGCCCGACGGGGGCACGACGTGGAACGGCATCAGCAACCCAGGACCCGGGGACGTCTACAACTCGGGCGCCGCGCAGCTGAGCATGTTCGCGTACCTGCGCGACACCTCGCATCCGAACCTGCGTCCCATCGGCGTGCTCGCGGGGGCCTACGCGAACAACATCCCCACGTCGCCCTGTCCCGCCCATGGCCGGGCCACCATCCTCTACGACTATCCAAACGGGGCCTGGTTCACCGGCAACGCCCTGTGCAACACGGACCTGTCCACCGTGCGCTACACGGGCGCGACGAGCACCAACTCCCAGTTCTCGGACCTGCGCTTCTTCCGCGTCCACTACACCCGGCAGAACCTCATCAATCTCGTGCAGCGCATCAACAACCAGCTGTGCACCGTTGACGCCGCGGGGAACCTGGAGACGGGCAAGTGCAAGTGCTCGAACCCCGGGGTGACCTGCCCGCCCATCGGCTACTCCATCAATCCGGATGACTACGTCATCGAGTACACCGGCGTGCTCGCGGAGATCACCAAGTGCAAGCCGGGCGAGGAATGCAGCACCACCAAGGCCGACCGCCAGATTTCGATGACTTCGCGGGTGAACGGCTACGGCGCGTTCTGGTACGTCCCGTAACGCGACTCCCGGGGCTCGCGTCCGTTCTCCTCGGGGAGCGGACGCACAGGTGTGGGGAGTCATGTCGAAACCCAGCTACGAGAAGGTGCTGGAACGGGTCATCCAGGTGCTGGATGACTTCTTCTCGGGATTCGACCCGGTCACGCCGGCTCCTGCTCCGGTGCACGATGTGCCCCCGGAGCTTCGTGAGCCGGAGCTGGAGGCCGCCATCCTCCGTGAGCCGGAGGACGACGACGGCTATCTCGTCTATGGGGATTGGCTGCAGGCGCACGGAGCCCCGCGCGGCGAGCTGGTGGCGCTCCAGCATGCGGCGTTGCTCGCCACGGGGCCCGAGAAGAAGGAACTGGAGAAGCAGGTCGGCGACTTCCTGGAGCGCCATGCGCAGAGGTTGCTCGGGGAGCTGTACTTCCGGGACAGCCTCCATCCCTCACGCTACTCGGGACTGTCGAGCGGCCGCGTGTACTGGCACTGGCACCTGGGCTTCATCCAGCGGGCGTGGCTCGGGAGCAACCACGCCTACTCGCTGGACGTGCCTCGGGTGCTGACGGAGCTGCTCACGCATCCCTCCGCTCGCTTCTTGCGTGCGTTGACGGTGGGGTTGCTCGACAACGACGCGGATTCGAATCACTACGAGGGCATCCTCCAGCACATCGTGCGACACGCGCCCGCGACGCTGCGGGAGCTGAAGGTCGCGGACGTGCTGGAGAACGAGTTCGGCCTCTCGCGCGTGCGGCTCGGGGATGTGTCGTCCCTGTACGCGGCGCTGCCGAGGCTGCGCACGCTGACGCTGCGGGGGAACATGGTGCTGGGCGCCATGCACCTGCCGGAGCTGCGGGAGTTGACCCTCGAGACCTCGGGGCTGTCGCGCGAATCCCTGCGGTCCATCCTGTCGGCGAGCTGGCCGAAGCTGGAGAAGCTGGTGCTCTGGTTCGGGTCGCCCGAGCACGGGGGTGACGTCACGTTCGAGGACGTGCGGCCGCTGCTGGAGGGCACGGGGATGCCGAGGCTCGTGCACCTGGGGCTGTGCAACGCGGGGTTCACGGATGCGGTGTGCGAGGCGTTGCCGTCGGCGCCGGTGCTGCGGCGGCTCACGCGGCTGGACCTGTCGTTGGGCACGATGACGCGCGTGGGTGCGACGGCGCTCTCGGGGAACGCGGGCGCGTTCACGCATCTGGAGATGCTGGTCCTCACGGAGAACCTGTTGGACGAATCGAGCGTGGAGGCACTGGAGACGCTCGGCCCCGAGGTCTGGCTGCAGGACCAGCGTGACGCGGGTGGGTCCGCGCCTGTCGTGGCCTATCGGGACTGAGGGCCCTGCGGCGCGAGTGACAAGCTGTCACGACAGGCTGTCATCGTGCGGGCGAGGAGGGCTGACAGGACAGGCTCTCGTGGGATGCGCCCTCGCCTCAGGCGGCGCGGTCCTCAGAGTGAAGACGTGCCCTGGCATCGTGATTGCTTTTGTCCCGTGCACCCCCGCGATGGGGAAGGAGGCAGGACACGATGAGTTGCTCATTCCGGAAGCAGATGTGTCAGTGGGGCAGTGCCATCATCCTGGCGAGCGCGCCGTTCGTCTCGTTGGCGAGTCCGCCGGTGGATGTTCCCCAGGCGGCGCCGAACTTCGTCCAGGCGCTCTCTCACGGGCCCGAGGACCTCGAGGTGAAGGCGACGGGGGAGAACACGTACTCGGTGCGGCGCAACCCGAAGGCGGAGCACGAGAAGACGTGCACGCAGAGCGGGGACGCGCGGTTCGTGCCTTCGTTCAAGGACGGCAAGGCAGTGGGGTTCAAGCTCTTCGCCGTGCGGCCCGGTTCCATCTACGCGAAGCTCGGGTTCCAGGAGCGGGACGTGGTGCAGAGCATCAACGGCATCACCCTGGAGACGCCGGAGAAGGCGCTGGAGGCCTACGCCCAGCTCGACACGGCGAAGCGCGTGGTGGTGTCCATCGACCGCGGAGGCACGGTCATCCGCAAGACCTACGACGTGGCGCGGTGAGGACAGCCGAAGGCCTGGAGACGGGGGCGCTCATCACGAGCGCCCGCTCGCGTCCCGGGCCGCGACGACGGCTCAGCCCAGGTTGTGGAACACGCGCTGGACGTCGTCGTCCTGCTCCAGGGCGTCGACGAGCTCAAGCACCTCGGTGGCCTTGTCCTCGGGCAGTTCGATGAGGTTCTCCGCGATGTACTCGGAGTCGGCGGAGATGGGCGCCAGCCCCTTCGCCTCGATGGCCGCCTGGAGCTTGCCGAAGTCCGCGAAGTCACACCGGATGATGAGCTGCTTCTCCCCCTTCTCGCCCGTGCCCTCGCCCATCTCCTGCAACCCGTGGTCGATGAGCTCCAGCTCCAGCTCCTCCTGGTTGAGGCCCTCCGGGTTCAACCGGAACACCCCCATGCGCTTGAACATGAACCCCACGCTGCCCGTGGTGCCCATGTTCCCGCCGTTCTGGTTGAAGTGCATCCGCACGTTCGCCACCGTGCGCACCACGTTGTCCGTGGCCGTCTCCACCAGCAGCGCGATGCCGTGAGGCCCATAGCCCTCGTAGAGGACGATTTCGTACTGCGTCGCCGTCTGGCCGCTGGCGCGCTTGATGGCCGCCTCGACCTTGTCCTTCGGCATGTTCGCCGCGCGCGCGTTCTGCAACACCCGCCGCAGCGTGGAGTTCGAGTCCGGGTTGGGCCCGCCGGCCTTCACCGCGATCGCAATGTCCTTGCTGATGCGCGTGAAGACCTTCGCCATCTTGTTCCAGCGGGCCATCATCGTGGCCTTGCGTGTCTCGAAAATGCGTCCCATGGGTCGAGCGACTCGCGAAGAGAGGGGGCGCCAGGCGCGCCCCAGGTGAAGAAGGGTGGTTGCTGTAAAGGGCCCGGCCAATCTAGCGCAACTCGGCTGGAGCGCCCGCGCTTCGTGTGCGGGGCGGCGTCCTCCCGACGTTCGACCCGGGGACGACACGCACGGGCGCAGGCCCCCGAGGGCCCACGCACCCGCCGTCATCCACCCGGAAGACAGGGCCCGTCGACGACGGGCCCCAAGGACTTCAGCGGACCTGCTGCGCCGCCGCCTGGGGCGCCGGCCGGGACGCGGGGGCCATGCTGTTGGCGCCCGTGCCCTGCGCACCGTTGGCGAAGGCGCGCTCCATGTGCGCGTCGAGCTGCCCCACGGCCATCAGCCCCGCCATCCGGAAGTCCGAGATGAACGACCACAGCGGGTACTTGAAGCTCGCCGGCTTGTTCTTCTCGATGAAGAAGTGGCTGAACCACGCGAAGCCGTATGCCGAGACCAGCGCCGCCGGAATCAGCGCCGCGCGCCCCATGGCGATGGCCGCGATGCCCGTGGCCACGCCCAGGCTGGTGCCCACGAAGTGGAACCGGCGCGTCACGGGCAGCGAGTGCTCGCGCAGGTAGAACGGCCAGAACTCGGCATAGGTCTGGAGGGTGGGCTTGGACATGAAGTGAAGTTGTGTCCAGGCAGGGGCTCGGCGTCAACCCGCTTCAAGTAGGCCCCTGTAGGCAAATCACCACCGCAGGCCTACTCCTCTCCAAAGCAGGCGGCCGGGTAAACGGCCTCTCCCCTAGTGACACAGCGACTATCGAGCCATTCTCAACTGTAGCCAACCTTAAGTTCGAGAAAGGGGCATGACGCACAGCTAGGTCCTTGTCGTACGGGGAGAGTGAGGTAAATTCCTTTCTCAGCATGTCGCACTCAGCAACACTTCCCCCACCATTGTCACTGCCACTGGGCCCAGGGCTCGTCGCGCTCTTTGAGACGCTCCTGGCCTTCTTCGCGAGCGATGCGCCACGCATCACAGCTCAACAGCACGCAGTAATGGAGCAAGCAATCGCTCAGGTTGGGACTTACGGGCCATACCTCTTAGAGGCAACCGACCGGAAGGATCTCCAATCAAGGGTCGATATCCTTATCGAAGATCGCCGCTTTCATGACGACATCCTGCTATTCGTCAATCAACTGCTTGACTCGAACCTTCTCGACGACTTTACGACGCTTCTGACGGTTGAGACAAAGGAAGTTCCAGACTGGACATCGGCGCTCGGTCTCGCAGCACAGCCATCCCTGTACAAGGCTCACTTATGCTTGCAGGAGATCGTTTTGTGCATGAGCGACATTGCGAAACAACAAGAAATCGCTATCGCAACAGGCCTGCCTACATCCTTCTCGGAAGACTACGATCCACTAGCATTTCTAAGCGATACGGCAACACCTGTTCCTATAGCGCAGGCACTGCTCTCAATGTTTCGAGTCAATGCGCTTCAAACTGCGGTGGGCACAGTGCTTATCCAGCCGAGAAATATCGAGCCTTGGCTTGGACTCGCAATTGCGGAGTCCCTTGCAGAAAACTCTCGAAGCATGCTGGCACTGTTCGCAGCAATAACTGGAGCTGACCTACCCATCAGCATCTTGCCTCCAGAAGAGCGGCTCGACATCCAGCAGCTGGTGCAACAAGGCCACGCCCTGCGTGACGCCTACGAACAATTCCATGCGGACGCGGAGCGCTCGGGTGAATCGGTATACCCCTCCGCACGCTAAACCCTCGCTCCGCGAACGCGGGGTCGTGCTCGTCGAAATCAATGGCAAGCCACGCCCCGCCATCCTGGTCCAGTTCGCTCTGAACGAAGGTCGCGCCACGGTCCTCTGCGGGACCGGCACGCGCCGGACAGAATTGGCCGTCATCGAGGTGCCGTACCAGTCCGCCGCGGGAAAAGCCCTGCGCCTCGAGAAAGATACCTATTTCTATGCGGACCAGGTCAGGAGTGTCCGCACCAGCCACCTCCAGGCTTGTGAGGGTCACTGCTCTCCCTCACTGTTCCTTCAAGTCCGCATCCTGGTGGATGGTGCGATGTCGGCGCTGTCGCATCAGCAACTCACCAAGGACCTCGCGGAGGGCGCGGCGCCCGACCCCATCGTCAGCGCGGGTGGACCTGGCTGAAAGGGCTTGTCGGGTCACGTGTGTCGACGACTGACCACTGCCGCCCTCCTACAGTTTTGCGCTGCGCTGGCAACCCGAGCATCGCGAAGGCGACCCGACTCCCCTGAACGCACGGGTCGTGGGAGACTCGGGAGCAATGACGGATTGGATTCCCAAGCCGAACCCGACGGTGGACCTGCGCACGCTGGTGCTCAGCCCGGAGGAGGGCTTCGTGCTCTCGCGGCTCGACGGCGCCACGGCGGCCAGGAACCTCCCCGCGCTCACCGGGCTGCCCCCCGAGCGACTCCAGGGCATCCTCACCCGGCTCGTCTCCCAGGGCGCCCTGCTGCCCCTCGCCACGACCCCCGGGCCCGCCCCCGGGATCAACCCTCCCGGCCCGCCGCGGGCGTCCGCCCCCGCCGTGAGCCCCGGCTACGAGCCCCTCGCCCCCACCGCGCCCCACACGCCGCCGGACGAGGAGCTCCCCACGCTGGAGCTGCTCCCGCAGGAGGCCGACGCGGGTGACTCCGACGTCCTGGAGACCTCCGAGTCCGACGTCGTCCCCGCCGAGCCCCCCGATTCCGAGGCCGACGCCGAGGACGTGCCCGAGGTCGCGCTGGGCAACTTCCGCCAGCTCTTCGAGACGCGGTTGCATCCGCACCCCGAGGACCAGCGCGTCGCGCTGGCGCACACCGCGCAGGACCCGGAGCTGTCCGCGCTGTGCTTCGACCCGCTGCCGTCCGTCATCAAGGCGGTGATGGAGAATCCCCGTGTCGGGCTCGCCCATGCGCGCCTCATCGCGCGCAACCACCGCAACCCCGTGGGCCTGGAGTCGCTCTGCGCCCGCGCGGCCTTCGCGGCGGACACGGGCGTGCGGCGCTGGCTCGTGCGCAACCCGCAGCTCCCCGCCAGCCTGTTCCGCAGGCTCTGGAGCGCGCGCCGGTTGATGGAGCTGTACAAGGTGACGGTGGACCGCGACGTGCCCGAGTCCACGCGGCGCTCGTCGCGCGAGGTGCTCCGTCAGCGCTTCACCACCGGCCCCTCGGAGGAGAAGGTGGAGCTCATCCTCAACACCGAGGGCCGCGCGCTCGCGTCGCTCATCGGCATGTCCGTGGATGGGAAGACCGCGTCACTGCTGTGCGGACGCACCTACCGCTCGCCCATGCTCATCCAGAACATCGCGCGCTGGAGCGCCGCGCCCCCGGCCCTCATCGCCCACCTGCTCAAGCAGGAGGCCGTGCGAAGGCAGCCGCAGCTGCGCATGCTGCTCACCCGCCACCCCAACGCCCCCGCCGAGGCCCGCCGCAGCGGCTGAATCCCACCCGTCCCGGGTTTACCCAATCGTCATTGTGTATAATCCGTATTTCATGCTTAACATGAACCACCTGCGCGCAGCGTTTGTCATTCGACTCGCAGGGGGGAGACCGCATGAAGACGAAGAGCCTGATGTACGCGCTGGGATTGGTGACGGCCGTGAGTGCCCCGCTGGCCGCCGAGGCCGCGTGTCCGTACACCTCCATCCAGGTGCGCGTGCAGCCCAACACGTCGACGCCGTGGTCGCAGAGCGCCACCGTCGCCAACGGGACGAACGTCCACATCGGCGTCTTCTACAACGGCTGGGGCACCCCGGTCGCCAGCGGCACGGTGGATGTCTACGCCGTGGAAGGCTCGCTCTCCATCCCGCTGGGCTCGGGCTGGGAGTACTGGTGGAACCCCGGCCGCAAGTCGCGCTGGTCCTTCTATGCCTATTGCCGGGGAGGCGTGGTGAGCAACGACTCCTCGACGGTGACCTGGAACTGAGACACGGCCTCACGGTCTGCGCGCGGTGAGGATGGGCTGATAGAAGCCCGTCTCCTCCGGCGAATACCAACGCGTGTCGACGAGCCCCGCCCGTGTCAGCGCGCGCTCCACCTCCACCCGCTGGAGCGCGCGATACACGCCAGTGTGCTCCGTGGCCTGCCAGCCCTTGCCCTCGGGGCGCAGGATGAACTGGTGGACCGTGTACGTCCTGCCGTCAGCGGCCCAATCCCAGACCTGGAAGAGGATGCGTCGGCCCTCGGGCGCGTCGAGCACCCGCTCCGACGTGAAGCGTGGCTGGTCGGCCATCAGCGCGTCGTAGTCGCGCACGCTCAGCGCCAGCAGGCCCCCGGGCGCGAGCTTGGAGGCCATCGCATGCGCGGCGGCGTCCAGGTCCTCATCCGTGAGCAGGTGCGGCACCGCGTTGTCGAACGCGAGCACCACCTGGAACATCCCCGACACCTGCGTGTCCAGCGTCCGCATGTCCGCGACGCCGGTGGTGAGGGTGACGCCCAGGGTGCGCGCCTCGCGCTCGGCGCGGGCCACGGCGGCGGGGCTGAGGTCCGTGGCGTGCACCACGTAGCCGCGCCCCGCGAGCCCCAGCGCCTGCGTGCCGATGCCACACGCGCAATCCAACACCCGACGCGGCGGAGGCGCGCCGCACCGACGCAGCAGCGCGTCCAGCGCGGCGCCCTGGCGCTCCACCGTCTGGGCCCAGTTGGCGAAGAGCAGGTGATACTCCTCGGCGAGCCCGTCGTAGAACTCGAGCACGGACTCAGCCATGCGCGCGCTCCTCGACGACGTGCGTCCTGGTGACGGCCGGGGGACTCATGGGCCGAACGTCCGCCCCTCCAGCGCCTCGATGGCGACGCGCACGGGGGCGGGCAACGGCACCGGCTCGTTCTTGACGTAGTCGAGGGTGACGATGACGGCGGTGCCCTTCGTGTAGAGCGTGCCGTCCTCCTCGCCGAACACGGCGTGCTCCAGCGTGACGGAGGTATTGCCGATGCGCGAGACGCGGGCGCTGGCGACCAGGCGCACGGGGAAGACGACGGGGCGCACGTACTCGGCCTGGGTGGCCTTGAGGATGGGGCCGACGCCTCCCTGGATGCGCGTCTCGCCGGCGCCCGAGGGGCCCGTCATGCCGATGCGGGCGAGGTAGGCGATGCGTGCGGTCTCGAACCACGTGAAGGTGCGAGCGTTGTTCGCGTGGCCGAACGCGTCCATTTCACTCCAGTGCAGGGTGAAGGGGACGACGACGGGGAAGTCCTTGGGGGTGAGGTCCGCCATGGCGGGCAGGGTGCCCCACTCGCGGCCATGAGGGAACGAAGAACACCGCCTGCCTGCTCTCCAGCCAGGGGCCGGTGTCGTGATAATCCAGCAACACGATGAGTCCACGACTCCTGATGTCCGCGCTGGCCCTCACGGGCCTCGGTATCAACCCGCCCGCCTGGGCGAGTGAGGCCTCCTCGGAGGTCATGGCCGCGACGGGGGCTCGCATCAGCTCCGTGCCCGAGTGGACCGTCTCACCGAACATCACCGCGCGACGCTGGGTCGCGAGCCCGGAGTCCATCGAGTCCGTCGCGGCCACCACGACGAGCGCCGTCGGCAGGGCGGCATCCACGCCAGGTGTCACGGCGCCAGCCTGGGCCGCCGCGCCGGGCACCGTCGCGCCGAGCATCACCGCGCAACGCTGGGTCGTCAGGGCCGTCACGCCGGGCCTCGCCGCGACCGAGACCTCGGCCCCGACCTCGTCCACGCAGAACGTCACTCCGCCGCACTGGAGCGCGGCGCCGAGGACCGCGGCACCGAGCATCAACGCGCAACGCTGGTCCGCCGCGCCGAGCACCACCGCGCCGGGCTCTACGCCAAGCACCACCGCGCCCAGCGCCGCTGCACCGAGCACCACCGCGCCCGGCTTCTCCGCACCAGGCTCCACTCCGAGCACTACCGCACCGGGCTCTACGCCAAGCACCACCGCGCCCGGCTCCGCTGCGCCGAGCCCGCGCCCTGCGGAAGCGAAGCCCACGGTGCGCCACCGCGTCACGGCCGCCGAGGCTCCGCGCCACATCATCGCGAACGGCAAGGGCCGCGCGACGCTGTTCCTCAACGAGTCCACCGGCGCCACCGCCGCGTCGCTGACGCTCCTGGAACTCCAGCCCGGCGGCGAGGTCCCCGAGCACACGCACGAGTCGAGCGCGGAGATTCTCTACATCGAGGACGGCGCCGCCGACATGACGGTGTCCGGCCAGACGTTGCGCGTGAGCAAGGGGGACGCCGTCTACATCCCCGCGGGCGCGAAGCACTCCGCCCGCGTGGTGTCGCCCGGCGCGCCCTTCAGGGCCGTGCAGGTCTACGCGGGCCCGGGCCCCGAGCAGCGCTTCACGCAGGGCCCCCGGGAGAACGCCCCTCATGGCCGCTGAGCGCGAATCCTCGGCGGCGCGCCAGCGGAACGAGCCCTCCCAGCCTCCCACCGACTCGACACCAGTCGAGCGTCCGCACCTCGTCCCGTCCCGCAACGAGACCGCCCTCATCTCCGACAGCGGCACGGCCACCCATCCCCAGCGCCACGCCCCCATGGTGCGCTGGCTGCACCCGTCGCAGCTGATTCGCACGGGCCTGGACGCGGTCGTCGCCGCCGTCTTCGGCGCCCGCGCGGACCATCGCCTCATCGAGGCCGTGGTGCGCCCACAGGTCCCCTACTTCGACTACTCCGAGGAGACGCGCCCCCAGGGAGACTTCTGGCTCGACTACGTCTCCGACACCGGCGACGGCTGGGACTCCACGTACACGGTGGCGCGGCTGCTCGCGCTGCCCGAGCTGAAGCTCCCCGTGCGAGGCCAGCCCCGCGTCGGCGAGTTCGAGACCGAGCGTGGCCGCGTCCTCATCTTCGGCGGCGACGGCGTGTACCCCGGCGCCAGCCGCGAGGCCTACGAGGAGCGCCTCATCCAGCCGTACGAGGCCGCCATGCGGCGCTCCGTCGCGCCCAACCCGGACCTGTTCGTCATCCCGGGCAACCACGACTGGTACGACGGCCTGTCCGCCTTCATGCGGCTGTTCTGCGCCAACCGCTGGATTGCGGGCCGACGCACGCGGCAGAGCCGCAGCTACTTCGCGCTCAAGCTGCCGCATCGCTGGTGGCTCATCGGCACGGACGTGCAGCTCAACAGCGACATCGACGTGCCCCAGGTGGAGTACTTCCGCCAGGTGGCCGACAGCATGGGCCCCGACGACCGCGTCATCCTGTGCAACGCGGAGCCCGCGTGGATTCTCGCCGCCACGCAGCGGCGCAAGGGCAGCTACCTGGAGAACAACCTGGAGTACCTCCAGGAGAAGGTGCTCGGCCGGCGCATCAGCATCTTCCTCGCGGGTGACCTGCACCACTACCGCCGCCACGAGGACCCTGCGGGCCGGCAGAAGATCACGGCCGGCGGCGGCGGCGCCTTCATGCACCCCACGCACGCGCCCAAGGCGCACGTGCTGCGCGACGGCTACCGGCTGGAGAAGAGCTTCCCCGACGAGCGCACCTCACGCGCGCTCGCCAGGAAGAACCTGTTCCTCATCCGCTACAGCCCGCTGTTCGGCCTGATGACGGGCGCGCTGTACCTGCTGCTCGCGCTGGCCGCGTACGCGGAGGTGGGCTCGCTGGGCTTCTCCCAGCTGGGCGACGTCATCATGGCCGTGGCCAACAGCATGGTGAGCCGCCCGTGGACCATGGTGCTGGGCCTGGGCACCATCGGCGGGCTCATCGGCCTGGCCGACGCCGCGTTCGGGAAGTTCCGGTGGCTCGCGGGCACGCTGCACGGCGTGGCCCACATCCTCGCGGCGTTCTTCGTCGCGTGGGGAGGCACGTACCTGGCGGTGAGCGGGATGGGCATCTGCCCGGACCTGACGCCGGACGGCCTCAACTGCACGGCGGGCTGGGCGCACCTGGCGGGCAAGTTCCTGGTGTCCTCGGCGCTCACCTTCCTGGGTGGCTTCCTGGTGGGCCCCTTCGTCATGGGGTTGTACCTGTGGCTGAGTGTCAACCTGTTCGGGGCCCACTCGAACGAGGCGTTCATCTCGTTGGCGCTGCCGGACTGGAAGAACTTCCTGCGCCTGCACATCGACGAGAAGGGACAGCTCACCGTCTACCCGGTGGGTATCGAGCGGGTGCCGCGCCGGTGGAAGCGCACGCATGCGGGGCCTCACGCCCCGGCGTACGAGCCGGATGACGCCAAGGCCACGCCTCCGGCGCTCATCGAGCCGCCCATCCGCGTCTAGGGTCCGCGGCTTCCGGGAACGGTGTAGCCTCCGGGGCTCACCGCTCACGAAGGAGCCGTACGCCGATGGCCGCACAGACGATGGAGCAGCTGGTTTCCCTGTCCAAGCGCCGGGGCTTCATCTTCCCGGGCTCCGCCATCTACGGGGGCCTGCAGGGCACGTACGACTACGGTCCGCTCGGCGTCGAGCTGAAGAACAACCTGAAGCTGGCCTGGTGGCGCGCCAACGTCTGGGAGCGCGAGGACATGGAGGGCATCGACGCCTCCATCCTCATGAACAAGCTCACGTGGCGCTATTCGGGGCACGAAGAGACCTTCGTGGACCCGATGGTGGACTGCAAGGGCTGCAAGATGCGCTGGCGCGCGGACCAGATCGCCGGCAAGTGTCCCAGCTGCGGCAGCGCGGAGCTGACCGAGCCGCGCCCCTTCAACCTGATGTTCAAGACGCAGGTGGGGCCGGTGCCGGACCCGGAGTCCTTCTCCTATCTGCGCCCGGAGACGGCGCAGGGCATCTTCCTCAACTTCAAGCACGTGCTCGACTCGACGTCGCGCAAGCTGCCCTTCGGCATCGCGCAGATGGGCAAGTCCTTCCGCAACGAAATCACGCCGCGCAACTTCATCTTCCGCGTGCGTGAGTTCGAGCAGATGGAGATCGAGTTCTTCGTGAAGCCCGGCGAGGACGAGGCATGGCACCAGAAGTGGGTGGAGGACCGCATCAACTGGTGGCTGTCGGTGGGGTTGTCCAAGGACAACCTGGTGCCGTACCACCAGAAGGCGAACGAGCTGGCGCACTACGCGAAGGCGACGGTGGACCTGCTCTACCGCTTCCCGCACGGGCTGGAGGAACTGGAGGGCATCGCGAACCGGACGGACTACGACCTGGGTTCGCACAGCAAGGACCAGGGCTCGCTCGGGTTGAAGGCGCGGGTGGCGCCCAACAGCCACAGCACGGAGAAGCTCACGTACTTCGACGCGGAGACGAAGCAGCACGTGGTGCCGTTCGTCATCGAGCCGTCGGCGGGCGTGGACCGCGGGGTGCTCGCGGTGTTGAGCGAAGCGTACGCGGAGGAGCAGGTGAAGCCCGCGCCGGCGGACCGGCTCAAGCCGGTGGAGGAGGCGCTGGGCACGTTCCTCAAGTCCGTGAGCCGCAACGAGAAGCTCACGGCGGACGCGAAGAACGCGCTGCTCGCGGAGGGTGAGCGAATCTCCGGCGCGCTGGGCGAGCGGCTCGCGTCGATAACGGGGCTGTTGTCGATGCCGGGGGCGGAGAGCATCGAGGTGGCGAAGAAGCTGCGCGGCCAGGTGGACCCGGTGGTCGACGAGTTCTACCGGACGGTGCTGCACTTCAAGCCGCGCCTGGCGCCCATCAAGGTGGCGGTGTTGCCGCTGAAGAAGAACCACGCGGGCATCGTGGACGTGGCGAAGGGCATCCGCCGCCGGCTCCAGTCCTCGGGCTCGATGCGCGTCGTGTACGACGACACGGGCGCCATCGGGAAGCTGTACCGGCGGCAGGATGAAATCGGGACGCCCTTCTGCGTCACGGTGGACTTCGACACGCTGGGGGACGGAAAGGACGCGTCCACCAAGGACACCGTCACCGTGCGCCACCGCGACTCCATGGCCCAGGAGCGCGTCGCGATCTCCGAGCTGGAGGGCTACCTGCGCGAGAAGATGGGCTGAGCCAGGCTGTCCCCGTGTGCCTGCGGGCACACGGGTTGGCCAGGTCAGGTCGTCACGGAGGCATCTTCGAGAGGGCAGTGGCCGCAGGCGCCTGTCCAACGGAGGTCGACTGATGTCGTCAGGCTCCCCATCGATGCAGCTTGAACTCCGCAGCGCCCACGTGCCCGGGGAAGGCAACGAGCGTCGGCCCCTGGCAGCGCTCTGCGAAGATGAGCCTCACGTTCATGGCGAATTGGCGTGGACCCTCGGCGAGCGACGCGTGCCCTGCATGGGCTTCTGGGGACCGGACGATGTGTGCCTCGGGCAGTGGTGGGACGAACTCACCAGGGCCGTAGCGGCACTTTCCGACGGACAGCCCTACACCCTCGACACGTGCGAGCAGGGCGACCCCGCCTTCCTCTTCGAGCGCACGGACGCGTCCCTCTACCTCTCCATCGTCGCCGGCACAGGGGGTGGCGCCCCACATCCCGATTGGCAGAACGCGGCGTTTGCCTGGGACGACCTGGGCGCGGCACTCCGGCGCTTCAAGCAGGACTTGCGGCAGCTTCTCGAGCTGGGCGGCCCACCCGTGTTGCCAGAGGAGTGGAAGAAGCGTTTTTCAGAACAGGTGTGACAGGAGCGCATCGTCGAGCCGCCCACCTGTCCGGACTTGACGGGGTACCTCCACAGGCAACCGTCCTCCCAGGACGTGTCACCTCCGAACAGGGCTCGTCCCACAAGCGCACAACGGGTACACCCTGAGGCTGGCGGGCCCGTCGTCACATCGCGCCCTTGGGGCGGATGGGGCGTTGGCACGCGATTGGCTCTGAGGTCGCCCATGCCTTCCTTCCTCCAGGACCTGCGCCACGGCTTCCGCTCCCTGCGCCGCAGCCCGGGCTTCACCCTGGCCACGGTGCTCGCGCTGGCCTTCGGCATCGGCGCGAACACGCTGCTCTTCAGCGTGGTGAGCGCGCTGCTCCTGCGCCCGCTCCCCCTCCCCCAGCCCGAGCAGCTCGTCTCCGTGTGGGGCTTCGACCCACGCGAGCCCGACGGCAACAACGCCCTGTCCCGCCTGGACTCCGAGGACCTCCGGCAGAAGGTGAAGGCCTTCGCCGCGTTCGCCGTCTACGACACCGGCGGCTTCACCCTCACCGGCCCCCACCAGGAACCCGAGCGGGTGGAGGGCGCGGCGGTGTCGGAGGACTTCTTCCGCGTCGCCGGCGTGCGCCCCGTGCTCGGCCGGACGCTCGAGGACCCCGAGTTCCAGCTCAACGGCCCGCGCGCCGTGGTGCTCTCGCACGGCCTCTGGACCCGACGCTTCGGCGCGGACCCGAGCGTGCTCGGCCGCACGATGGAGCTGGACGGCAACACCTACGAGGTCGTCGGCGTGATGCCCGAGGGCTTCGACTTCCCCCGGGAGGACTCGCAGGAGCCCGTCGGCCTGTGGGCCCCGCTGTCCGCGCGCGACTTCGTCCGCTCCAACTGGGAGAGCCGCGGCACCCACCTGCTCTCCGGCGTGGCCCGGCTGGCCCCGGGCTTCAACGCCGAGCAGGCCCACCAGGAGGCCCAGGGCGTGATGCGGGCCCTGTCGCAGACGTACCCGGACACCAACACCCAGGCGAGCGTGAGCGTGCGCGGCCTGCAGGAGCGCCTGTCCCAGAAGACCCGCCGCCCCGCGCTCCTGCTGCTCGGCGCGGTGGCGCTGCTGCTGCTCATCGCCTGCGTCAACGTGGCGCAGCTGCTCCTCGCCCGCGCGATGACCCGGCAGCAGGAGTTCGCCGTGCGCGCCGCGCTGGGCGCGGGCAAGGGCGCGCTCGCCCGACAGCTGCTGGCGGAGGGCTCGCTGCTGGCCCTGGCGGGAGGCGCGCTGGGGTTGCTCCTGGGCCTGTGGGGCACGGACATGCTGAGCGCGATGCTGCCGGAGTCCGTGCGTCAGGTGCAGGCGGTGCGCGTGGATGGGCGCGCGCTGGCGTACACGGCGGCGCTGGTGCTCGCGGTGTCGCTGATGTGCGGCCTCGCACCGCTGGGCACCGCGCTCAAGGCCAACCTGGGCGGCCTGCTCCAGAGCACGCGCGGCACGAGCGCGAACAAGGCGGCGCTGCGCTGGCGCGCGATGCTCGTCTCCACGCAGGTGGCGCTCGCGCTGGTGCTGCTGGTGGGCGCGGGGCTGCTGGTGCGCAGCGCGCAGCGGCTGGCCGACGTGGACCCGGGCTACCGGCCCGACGGCGTGTCGCTGATGGGCGTCAACCTCCCGGCCGCGCGCTACCCGCGGGACACGATTGCGACCTTCTACGAGCGACTGCTGGAGCAGGTGCGCGCGCAGCCGGGCGTGGAGGCCGCGTCGCTGGTGACGCCGGGCATCGTGACGGGCGGCGCCATCGGCCTGTCGCTGGAGCTGCCGGGCAAGCCCTCGCCCTCGGGGGAGAAGCTCGTCACCGGCTACCGGGCGATGAGCGATGGCGTCTTCGCCACGCTGGGGATTCCGCTCAAGCAGGGGCGGGACTTCACGCGGCAGGACACCGCGGACGCGCCGCCGGTGGTCGTGGTGAACGAGTCCTTCGCGCGGCGCCACTTCCCCAACGAGGACGCCATCGGCAAGCGGGTCGTCATCGCCTTCGGCCGCCCGCTCAAGGAGCGTGAAATCGTGGGCGTGGTGGGGGATGTCCGCGCGCGCGCGCTGGACGAGCCCGCGGAGCCGGAGCTGTACGCACCGCTCGCCCAGACGCCCTGGGCCATGACGTCCGTGGTGGTGCGCAGCAAGCTCCCGCTGGAGCGCGTGACGGCGTTGGTGAAGGGCGAGATGCGGCAGCTCGACTCGCAGCTGACGCTGCCGAAGACGACGACGCTGGCGCTGGGCCTGGAGCGCTCGGTGGCGGACCGGAGCTTCCAGCGGGTGCTCCTGCTCGCCTTCGCGGTGTCGGCGGTGGCGCTGGCCTCGCTCGGCATCTACGGGTTGATGGCGTACAGCGTGGCGCAGCGTCGACGGGAGCTGGGCATCCGCCTGGCGCTGGGGGCGCTGCCCTCGGACGTGGTGCGGCTGGTGATGAAGCAGGCCCTGCGGATGTGCGCGCTGGGCCTGGGCGTCGGGCTCGCGCTGGCGCTCGGGCTGTCGCGGCTGCTGGAGGGCCTGCTGTACGACGTGAGCGCCACGGACCCGCTGACCTTCCTCGCCGTGCCGCTGCTGCTGCTCACCGTCGTCTCGCTGGCGAGCTGGCTGCCCGCCCGCCGCGCGTCGAAGGTGTCGCCCGGCGTGGCCATGTCCGCGGACTGAAGTCTCACTCCGCCGCGTCGAGCTCCGCGACGACGCGGCGGACCTGGCCTTCGCGCCCCTTCTGGGTCCTCGCCGTCAGCACCTTGAGGACCAGCCCGTACCGCCGCGTCCTGCCGAGCGCCTCGAACGCCCGCGCCGCCCGAGGGCTCTCCGCCAGCGCCGCCGTGAGGTCCTCCGGCACCGTGGCGTTCTTCTGCGACTCGTAGGCCGCGTCCCAGCGCCCATCCGCCTTCGCGGCCTCGACCTCCGCGAGCCCCGAGGGCCGCATCCGGCCCGCGCGCGTGAGTGCCTCCACCTTGCGCACGTTCACACAGGACCAGCGGCTGCGCGGCCGGCGCGGGACGTACTTCTGCAGGTAGAAGCGCGCGTCGAGCGACTTGCGCTGCCCCGAAATCCACCCGAAGCACAGCCCCACGTCGACCGCCTCGTCATCGGTGAGCGAGGCAATCTGCGTCCCCTTCTTCGCGAGCTTCAACCAGACCCCTGCGGACGCATCGACGTGCGTCTGGAGCCAGGCCTCGAACTCCGCCGCGCCCCGGAACGCAATCACCGGCGCCCCTCCTTCAGCGCTGGCCATGGGCGCCTCCCAGCACGTCCAGGTAGTGGCGGTTGAACATCAGGCCCAGCACGTTCCCGAACGGGTCGGTGACCGACGCCGTGACGAAGCCCGGCCCGCGCTCGGTGACGCCATCCAGGAGCTGCGCCCCCATCGCGAGCACCCGCGCGAGCGTCCCCGCGATGTCGTCGACGTGCCAGTAGACCACCGTCCCGCCCTGAGCCGTGGCGAGCCCCGGCGGCGCGAACCTCCGGTCGATGATGCCCAGCTCGTGCTGGTAGTCGCCGATGCGGAACTCCACATACCCGGGCCCGCGCCCCACGTCCTCGCTGCGGAAGTAGGGCTGCATGCCGAGCAGCTCCGCGTACCAGCGCGTCGCCGCCTGGAGGTCATCCGCCCAGAGGTTGAAGGTGCACATTCCGCGCAAGGTGTGGGTCATGGCGTTTGTCTCCGTGTGTCCTGGCCGCGCTCGTTCGCGACCCCATGAACATGGCCCCAGAACGTGACAGAATGAGTCACCTTTGAAGCGCGAGCCCGTCACCGACCGTCTGGACCGGGTCCTGGGCCTCCTCGCCTCCCGCCCGTCCTGGACGGCCCCGGAGCTGGCGGAGGAGCTGGGCGTCTGCGTGCGCACCATCCGGCGGGACTTGTCCCGGCTCTCCGCGCGCGGCGTCCCCATCGAGTCGGACGCGGGCCGGGGCGGCGGCATCCGCGTCCCGCCGAGGACAGGGCTCGGGCGCGTGCAGCTCAACGCCCAGGAGCTGCTCGACCTGCTGCTCGCCCTGGCGCTCGCCGAGCGGCTCGAGTCCCCGCTCCTGCTCTCGACGCTCAAGAGCCTGCGCCAGAAGCTCGCCGCGTCGTTCCCACCCGAGGAGCGCGCCCGCGTCGGCAAGCTGCGCCAGCGCATCCTCGTGGGCCCCACCGCGCGCAGCATCAGCGCGACGTGGAAGCCCCCCCGGGCCGCGGTGCTGCGCCCCCTCCAGGAGGCCTTCTTCGAGCAGCGCGCGCTGGAGCTGACCTACCGCGCGAGCGACACGAGCACGGTGCGCGTCGTGGAGCCCCCCTACCTCCTGCTCAGCTGGCCCGCGTGGTACCTGCTCGTCTGGGACCACCTGCGCGGAGCGGTGCGCATGCTCCGCGTCGACCGCATCGAGGCCGCGAGCCTCCAGGCCGCGACGTTCCAGGTGCGCGACTCGGAGTCCATGATTGCCACCCTCGGCGACATCTTCGCGGCGCTCTGAGCAGCCCCCAGAGCGACCCCCATCGCCCGCGTCACCACTCCAGACACTCCTCGATGCATATCAAGGCACCTCACGCGAGAACGACGCCAGGACGGCACGTCCCTGTTTCCAAGCATTCACCACCAACATGTAGTCGAGTTTGTCTACCGCCCCATCACTCTCCACATCTGCGGAGGCGGGCGTCGGCGGAACAGGGAAGTCGAGGTAAGTCAGGGCGTGCTGGAGATCCACCCGGTCCACGCCTCCACCCTGATTGGTGGCCCCCAACACCGGCAGGGGTTGGTTGTGCGTAAAGCGTCCGCCGATGGCCCGCGCGACGATGTGGAGGAAGGCCAGGAAGTTCGACAACACCGACTAGGTCAACCCCAAGCTCACGTAGTTGTCGAAGGCATCCACGCCGAAGACCAGCGTATGCTCCGAGCCGTCCTCGCGCAGCGGGATCCCCGCCTTCAGCATGTTGCGCACGGTCCTCTGCCAAAAAAACCAGATCGGGTCAAAACAGACACCCGCACCAACTAACGCCCAGTGCATGGGGACAGTCACCACCAACACCCTCCATGCTACTCTCATCCTACGACTTGCTTTAGAATGAGGACATGGAGAACGAACGATGACTCTAAGCGACACCGACATCAGAGACGCAATGGCGCACGGCCAATTAATCAAGAACGGCGACGCAAAACAGCTCTCCGGTGCATGCTACGAACTGCGTCTCGGAAACGTCTACTATGACTTAACGGAAAGCGACCACCCAATCAAATTAACACCAGGCCAAGACGCACTCATCAAGCCAGGGCACCGCGTAGTACTCATTACGCACGAAGAACTCGACGTTCCGGAAGACGTAGTCACACGAATCGCCAGCAAAGGCTCTCTATTCAGCATCGGACTAAGTCCCGTTGCCACTTATGCCGATCCTGGATTCTCCGGAAACATCGGAATTGTCACTCAAAACATCAGCAACAAATACATCCTACTGCCGCAACTCGAACCGATAGCCAAGGCTGACTTTACAAAATTGACAACTCCAGCGGAACGCCCGTACCTCGGCCAACACGGATTCCGGACCCAGATCTGGCCAATAAAACATCAACTCCAGAAATCATACAAAGAGATAGCAAAAGACCCTCGAGTCCGTAGCGAACAGGAGGAGGGGTATCTACTCCTTCCTCATGCGACGGCCGCGGTGATACGACGACTAGAGAAACGACGCATATACGTCGATAGCGCAATTTTGTTTGCAGTACTCTTCAATGCGCTCATAATATTCATGGTGGGAAATGAATTCCTCACCAACATTCAAGGACTCATTGGAAACCTTGTCGCAAGCGCGATTACTGGTATCTTTGTGTTCTCCACGAGGCGGATAGGATGATATGGAATTCTCAAAACTCATCGCGGATCAAATTGCTGCAGACAAGCGCCGTGGGTTTCAAGTCGACTTCGTCAGTGAAGCCGACCAGGTCACCCAACTTGAAATGGATCTCGTCGGACTCATGGGGGAAATCGGCGAGTTCGCCAACGTCCTCAAGAAGGTTCGCCTCACAATTGCTCACGCCAATTACAAGGGCCCCGCCCTCAGAGATGTCACTCCAGAACTCCGTGAGGAGTTAGCTGATGCGCTCATCTATCTGATACGTCTATCGACCGTCCTGAGTGGAGATCTAGAAAACGACCTGATCGACAAAATGAAGGCAAACGACGCCAGGTACAGTCCACTTGAGTAGCGGCAAGCTCAAATTCTTCGTCGGCCTCAACACAGGATACGTAACGCATGGCCACCCCGACGAAAGATATATAGAGTTCTATCGACGCCGTAGTTCTCCTGCGTTGCACTGCGCGATCATCGGCAATGTAGTGATTCCGGGTGGATTCGGCAGCAACACTAAAACTCCAACGCTCTCACACACACCAGTGTGGACAACGGTTGCCAGTGCCATCAAGGAACAAGGAACTCTTCCAGGCATCCAACTTGCCACGACATGGGAGGGCTATATCGGCTCGAAAAGCTTTCGACCATCGACAGCACATGAGACAATCGATCGTTCTCGACAGGTCGTCCGCCAACTCGGATCCAAAAAAATCACATCCATCCTCGGGTCACTCGACGACGCAACTAACATCGCCTTAGACGCAGGCTTTCGCCATCTTCAGATTCATGCAGCTCATGGCTATCTATTTAACTTACTGATTGATCACAGGCTCAATGAAAATGCCGCAGAGGTGCGAAGTCAACTGGCAAGATGGGCCATGCGCCTAACAGCAGTTCATGTGGAAACTTCAATCCGAATCTCACTGCGCAGTGGTGATGAGCATTTTGACGCCAATGGGCGCGACCTCTTCTATGAGCAAATTGCAGGACTTCCCTTCGACTTCATCGACGTCTCGTCGGGCTTCTACAATATCAACAAGCAGCTGATTTACCCCGGACGGCCTGACTTACTTCGAGCCCGTCGGGCTGAAACGATTGCGCTTGCCTGCCGGTTTCCCAGTCGACGCTTCATTCTATCGGGCCGAGCTTTGCTAGCATCTCAACAAGATCTCCCATCGAACTTACACATTGGACTTTGTCGAGACCTCATCGCGAATCCCAACTACCTAGCCGATACAAAAAAGGGCTGCGTCAACTCAGGCAAGTGCCACTACTTCTCTCGAGGAACTGACCAGCTAACCTGCGCCCAATGGACAGACGAGCCATGACCGAGGGCTTTCTTGCGACCAGAGGTGACCTCAGACTAGCCTCAAGAGGATGAGGAAGCACCCAAGGTGGAGGAAGCCGAGGAAGTTCTCCACCTTCACCTCGTAGCGAGTCACGAGACGACGGAAGTTCTGGAGCCGGTCGAAGAGTCGATCCACCTTCCATCGTCGTCGGTACCGGCGAAGCTCACGTCCATCCTGCGTATTCGTCTTGCGTCCGCGGCGGTGCGGGGCAATCAACTTCACTCCGCGCTCGGTAAGCGACCGACGGCCGGCGTCCTGAGCCGAGGTGGCTTCGCCGGTTCACTGGGGCATGAGACGCCCCAATCCGGATGAGTGGAAGCAGTTGGTGGAGGAGTTCGAGGCGAGCGGACTGACGCAGAAGGAGTTCGCGGTCCGGCACCAGGTCTCGCTCGGAGGCTTCCAGTACTGGCGGTACAAGAAGTCGCGGGCCACGCCGGTCCGGCGGTCCGAGACGGCAGGCCGTCCGCGAGCCGCGTTTCTTCCCGTGGAGGTGGTCGCATCCCCCGCGCCGCGAGTCCGAGAAGGACTGCTGCTCGAGGTGGCGCTGCCGCGCGGGCTCCTCCTGCGCTTCCCGGAGGGCACGCAGGCCGAGTACCTCGCGCACCTGGTGGCGGTGCTCGGCTGATGCTGCTGTTGCCCCGGGCGGTGCGAATCCTGCTGGCACGTGAGCCCGCCGACATGAGGAACAGCATCGATGGGCTGGCGGCGATTGTGCGTGCCGAGTGGAAAGAGAACCTCTACGCCGGCCACCTCTTCGTCTTCGTCTCGCGGCGAGGGGACAAGGTGAAGATTCTCTCCTGGGACGCGGGCGGCTTCGTCCTCACCTACAAGCGCTTGGAGCAGGGCCGCTTCCGCCTGCCTGCCTTCGTCGGGGACGCGTTGGGAGTGCAGTTGGACGCCACCCAGTTGTCCATGCTGCTGGACGGAATCGACGTCACGCACGTCCGCAGAGCAGGCAAGTGGGCGCCGCCCCCCGGTGCCGAGGCAATGCCCGCCACGGGTGGGCTGGTTCTCCCAGACAGATGGCAGCGCTCTCCCAGACGCACCAGTGCGAGTGGCGTGAGCGAGCCGAAGGGCTCGAGCGGGAGAACCTCACCCTCAAGCAGCGCATGGGCAGCATCGAATCCCAGCTCGCGCTCCTCCAGCGCACCGTCTTCGGCAAGAAGAGCGAGAAGCTCCCCCGTGTCGAGGACGAGCTGCGCAAGGCCCCGGGCGCGCCCCTCAGGTCGCGGGAAGCGACGCTGAAGGAGAGGCGCCTCAAGCGCGAGGCGCGCGCGACACTGCCCGAGAGGGTGATTCACCACCGTGTTCCCGACGAGGCCCGGCGGTGTCCGTCCTGCGGCGGCACGGAGCTCAAGCCGCTGGGCCCCGGCAAGCGCACCGAGCTCCTCGAGTATGTGCCCGCGCACGTGGAGCGGCAGGTCCACCTGCGAGAGACACTCGCCTGCCCGTGCGGTGCGGGCATTGTCACCGCGCCCGCGCCGAAGGCCATTGAGCAGGGCCGGTACGGCCCGGGCTTGCTGGCGCACGTGGTGACGGCGAAGTGCTGCGACTCGATTCCGCTGTATCGCCAGGCCAAGGCCCTCGCACGAGCGGGCATGCCCATCGCGCGCACCACGCTGTGCGACATCTTCCACGAGGTGGGCCGAGCCACGGCGCCGCTCGGCGAGCGCCTCTTGGCCCTGGTGGCAGAGGCCCGTCTGGTGCACGCCGACGAGACGCCCCAACGCGTGCTGGACGAGGGCAAGGCGCGCCGGGCATACGTCTGGACATTCCGCACCGACGAGCTCATCGCCTACGTCCACAGCGCCAGTCGCTCCGGCGTGACGCCCATGGACGTCCTCGGAGGAACCCAGGGCTACCTGCTGGTGGATGGCTATACGGGCTACAACCGCGTGACGTTGCCGGAGGGGCGGGTCCGCGTGGGCTGCTGGGCTCACGTGCGCCGCAAATTCTTCGACGCCCTGCCCACCGCCCCCGAGTCCAGGACGGCGCTCGACTTCATCCTCGCGCTGTACCACGTCGAGCACTCGGCCCGAGAGGCGGGGACGCTCGGCACGCAGGCGCACCTCCACGCTCGCCGCACGACCAGCGCGCGTGTCCTCGAGCAACTGGCCACGTGGGTGGATGAACAGCTTCCACTCCACCCGCCGAAGAGTCCTCTGGGCATGGCCCTTCGCTACACGAAGGGACAATGGGACGCCCTGACGCGATTTGTGGAGTGCCCCAGCCTGCCTCTCGACAACAACGCCGCGGAGCGAGCGCTACGCGCCATGGCCCTGGGCAGGAAGAACTATCTCTTCGTCGGCAATGACGAGGCAGGTCGCAACCTGGCGGGGCTGAGTTCCCTGGTCGCCACGTGCGAGGCCAACGGCGTCAACCCCGAGGCGTACCTCGCCGACGTGCTGATGCGCCTGGGCAGCCACCCCGCGTCACGCCTGGACGAGTTGCTGCCGCACCGCTGGCAACCGGCCTCTGCCTCCTCGCCAGACTCCTCCTGAAGTCACGCAGGCCTCGGCGTCGAAGAACTCGGTGCGCGGCTATCACGCGGCGCGAACGGAAGGGTGCACCCTTCGAACGCCGCCCGTCGGTCGGTTACCGCGCTCGTGCCACAGCCGCTCGTCGAGCTTGTCGGCGTCGTAGGCCTTGTCGTCGATGAGCCGCTCGGAAAGCTTGTCGATGAGGCTCTCGTCGAGCGTGGCTTCGAGAAGCCGGGTTTCGTGGGGAGAAGCAGCGCTCAAGAGAGCGTGGGCGTTCGCCCTGGCCGGTCCTCCCGCTTCAGCTTCCGCGCGGGAAGCAGCGGATCAATCAGGCTCCACTGTTCATTCGTCAGGTCCACCTGTCAGCTTCCAACATGGCCCATCCCCCATGTCGAACAGCGGCCCGCCCTGAGTCCTCATGCTTGCTCGCTCAATTCTGAGACCGCCTCTACTCACTACTCAACAGTTCGAGCAGAACGCTAACCGCCCCAAAAATGTCAGCAGCTTAGATTACAAATTGACTGACCGCACCTTTCGACACCCAACGAATCAGTCAAAAACCATGACAGAGAACACACAACATCCAAGCACCCCTGATTATCAATTCACGCCGCCTGGCGCAGGTCTCTTCGACGAATGAATAGGCGCAATCAATCTACGCCACAAATCGTCGTTACTCATAGCATCCCTACCCTTAAGCAAGCGCACACCGCCAGACACAATACTTCTTGTCGACAGCAAACCGCTATACAGCCTGTCGAGTATCGAGAGCGTCACATCATCGACTTCTCGTTCCCCGTCGACCCTAAATAGATAATTGAAATCCATTTCACCAAAGACTTTCGCCACTGCATTTAGATTCCCTTCCTCCTCGAAATGATTTCCTTTATCTCCGCGTTCCTGAATTCGACGTATACCTACCTTGGGAGCCACATCGATAATCACCAACAGATCTGGCAGCGGAGCGAATGCCTCATTCATTCGCAGCAACTCAGCAGGGTCCAAACCACGAGCTCCCTGATACGCTACCGTAGAAAAATAGTAGCGATCGACAATCACTATTTTACCTTCGGCCAGCGCAGGCACGAGAAGTTTCTGCACATGCTCTTGTCGGTCCTTGATAAAATAGGCGAGTTCTTCTTCAGCCGAGAGTCGACCGGATTGTGCTGACTCTCTTAGTTTTCGCCCCCAAGTTCCATCTGTGGGCTCTTTTGTTCTGACAACGTCTAATCCTGCGGCACTCAACAGAGTCGTCAGACGCTCTGCTTGAGTCGTCTTACCAGCCCCGTCAATTCCTTCGATGGCCACAAGCACACCACTTGTAAGTCGCATTGGCACCTACCCACCTTCGCCCAGGCAGCAGCCTGTGTCAAAAATCTGCATCCTTGCCGAGAATACAGGGTCCCACCAGACCCACATAGAACGACTAATCCGCAGCCTCCGTCAACTGCAGTACCTGGGAAGTAGCCTCTTGACAGGGCTTTGAGAACTGTCCGACATTCGGGAGAATTTACAGCACTAGGACTTACGCGACAGCGACAATGGTTCGACTGGGGGATTGACTGTGGCAATATCGCTTCGGGAGTTAGGAGAGCTAGCCAAGGCAGCGCGCGAAGAGAAGAAGCTCTCTCAGGAAGATCTTGCAAAATCCCTATCAACATCGACACCAACCAATCGAGCAACCATCGCTTATCTAGAGCTCGGGCAGCGACTACCTGCACCGGAGACGCTCCAGGCCATTTGCGAGTCGCTACAGTTACCCGCGAAGTACTGGAAGGGTTTTCTGCACGAAGACTACCAACTACTGCTCGGATTTGAAGAAGCTCTCGGCGAAATGGTAGGACGCCCAGTAACATTGCGCTTTCACGATGAGCACAGTGTCGCCGTTGCGCAAATGCAAATTCGCGAACTATTCGGGACAGACTTAACGCCCGAGCAGATTTTCGAGCGCTTCAATTCCACACTAGTCTTCTACGACATCCGTCAAGTTGTTAAAGAGTTTTTCCATGAGTATCTCGGCCCGGATGCCTTTCGTTCCACACAGGCACTTCTGTCTGGCGTTAGGAAGTACCAAAAAGACGCCATTCGCCTGTTTAGCACATTTACGGAGGCATATGCTCGACTCAATGCACCTGGCGCTCTTGAGCGCGAGTTGAAACAACTAGAGCCTCGTTCGGACGACGAATATCATCGACGCTCCTCTTGGAAAATCGAGACTATCTCAGACATTCGATTGCCGGATCTCGGTTACATATCTGCGAGCAGGGCAAAGCAACAGCGCGAAGACCGTCAAGAACTAGCCGATTTCTTGAGGGAACTTGCAGAAAAATTCGAGATCGAGAAAGCGACTGCTCTTCAACGATACCCAGAGAAAATGCTTCGACGAATGGACTCTCTTCTTCGTCAGTTTCAGTCAAAAATCCAACATGGCTTTTTGTCACCACTGTTTGCCCCAGATGCAGACGCACTACGTCGCGAGGCGGATGTACTGGCGCCGAAAGGCGCTACAGATATCGCCAGGATGGAAGAGACGCAAGCTTTAGCCCAACGGAATCTCGCGCGATATCTCTCCGCAGACCATCTCGACGTCTATGTAGCCACTTCGATGCGCTCCGAAGCAGACTACGTTTCCGTGAGTGCATTTGTGAGTTCACTCTTCGCACATGAAAGTGTGCGCCCCCTTAAGCTAAGGTTCTTCAACCCCACACAGTCCTGGATTGAAGACCGAGTCGCCAAGGGTCTAGTCGAAGCACTTATGCTCCGGCGCTCGTCACTGACGATTTACATGGCACAAAAGATCGATACTTTCGGAAAAGACTCCGAAGCATCGGTTGCACTCGGACAAGGCAAACCAGTAATCGTCTATGTCCCCCGACTACATGTGCAGTCTGCAGGCATCGACTCTGAGGAACTCGGTCGAAGATCTCGTGCGGATTTAAAGTTGCTGCTGTCTCGCGAACACTCTATCGACGCCGACGACGCATTGGATGACCAGTCTCTTTTTAGCCTCCTATTAACCGCACGACTCCAACAATTGCCTGCCGAATCACTTGCAAAAACAATCAAGACCCATTGGGCTGACTTCGACCTCTACGGTGAAGACGTCAGGATCAAAGACGAGAACGAACGCGCAGCGTTTCGCAGCTGGCTTGACGACCTCATCAAGCACAACAAAACAACGGAACCGAGCAAGACCCTACAGGGACACGTAATCGGGATTCTCGTGGCAACAGCCATTGGCTTTGAGCGACGAGCTAAGCTATTCCGTGAACAGCATCCTCTAGCTCTCCAAGTCATATTAAGCACAGGAGTACTCAATGGAATCCTTGTGGTCCGTTCAGTAGACTCCTGCGGCCATCTCTTGAGAATGCTCCTTGGCAACTCCTTGGAGTTCGACTTGGAGGTTGATGAGTTCAACTACAGGCTCATTGAAAAAACAACGCGTTCCACTATGCGCGTAATCTCGCGGAATGCATTGATCGGAAACGCATTTGAGGCATTCTATTCTAGGCACCCTCGATCCCCAGATACCGACTGAGTGTCTTGCTTGTCGAGTACACTATAACAGGCCCAGTTGCGCACCCAGCCCTGGGCGCCTGCAGACGTCATCTATGCCTCCGGGGCGAACTTAGCGACGCTACTGCGGGCCCGATTTCCCACCCCTTCCTGGAATGCGCAGCATCAGCGCGACGTGGAAGGCCCCCAGGGCCGCGGTGCTGCGTCCCCTCCAGGAAGCCTTCTTCGAGCAGCGCGCCCTGGAGCTGACCTACCGCGCGAGCGACACCAGCACGGTGCGCGTCGTGGAGCCCCACTACCTCCTGCTCAGCTGGCCCGAGTGGTACCTGCTCGTCTGGGACCACCTGCGCGGCGCGGTGCGCATGCTCCGCGTCGACCGAATCGAAGCCGCGAGCGTCCAGGCCGCGACGTTCCAGGTGCGCGACTCGGAGTCGATGATCGCCACCCTCGGCGACATCTTCTCGTCGCTCTGAGTCCAGGAGGTATAGACAAGGGCCATGAGCACCCCTGTCACCTTCTTCCTGATTCCCGCCGAGGGCCTCGCCGGGGTGTTGACGCCGTCCCGGCTCGCGTCCCTGCGCGCCGCGGTGGTGCGCGAGGACCCGGAGGCGATGGAGGACGAGGAGGTGCTGCTCGCGCTCATGGACCACCTCTCCCAACACGGCGGCGCCGCGCTGACGCGGCTGCCCGAGCCGCTCGGTGACGAGGTGCTGGAGCTGCTCGACGTGCTCGCCGAGGACCTGGTCCACACCGACAAGGAGCCCCGGAGCGAGCGCCTGGAGCAGGCCACCTCGCAGCGCCCCGACGCCGACGACCTCCAGGCCGCCGAGGCCGTCGTCCGCGCGGCCTGCCCGGACACGCTCCACCACCTCTGGCGCCACACCGTCTGGGGCCGGGTCCCCGAGCAGGAGGGCGCCACCGACGACCTGCGGCGCATCAACCCGAACCTCGGCTACTGGACGAACGCCGAGGTGCGCCAACTGCGCGACGGCCTGCGCGAGCACCTCGACGGCGCGCCCACCTATCAGCCCGTCCGAGGCTGGGCCCGCTTCACCTCCCGCCTGCGCCGCGTCACCCGGCGCGGAGACCCCGCGCGAGCGCTCGACGCCGTGACGCAGGCGCTGGACAAGGCCTCACGCCAGGGCGCGGGCCTGCTCTTCGCACGCTGACCTCACATCAGGGTACGCACCAGCCGGCCCACCGTGGCCATCGCGCCCTCGATGCGCGGCGTCCACGGCTGTCCACACGACATGCGGATGAAGTTCCGGTACGAGTCCGGCCGGGGCGAGAAGATGGGCCCCGGCGCGATGCTCACGCCCGCATCCAGCGCGCGTCCGTGCAGCACCAGCGAGTCCACCGTGGACGGCAGCTCCACCCACAACAGCGAGCCCCCCGCTGGCCGCGCCACGCGCGTGCCCTCCGGGAAGTGCTCAGCCACGCCCTCCGCCATGCGCGCCACCTGCTCCGACAGCCGGCGCCGCAGCGCGCGCAGGTGCCGGTCATACCCGCCCTCCTCCAGGAAGCGAGCAATCGCCAGCGGCAGCAGCGTGGGCGAGGCCACCGTGTGCGAGAACTTCAGCAGCTCCACCCGCTCCCGGAGCCGACCCGGCGCCACGTACCCCACGCGGAAGCCCGGCGCGAGCGTCTTCGAGAACGAGCCACACAGCATCACGTTGCCCGTCGTGTCGAACGACTTGCACGTGCGCGGCCTGCGCTCGTCGAAGTGCAGGTCACCGTACAGGTCATCCTCGATGAGCGGCACCCCGCGCTCCTCGAGCATGGCCACCAGTCGCTGGCGGTTCGCCGTCGGCATGCAGCTGCCCACCGGGTTGCTGTAGCTGGGCACCACCAGCACCGCCGCCACGCGCCGCCGCTCCAGCGCCGCCTGGAGCGCATCCAGCTCCATGCCGTGGCGCGGTGAGCACGGAATCTCCAGCGCGCGCAGCCCGAGCGACTCGATGGCCTGGAGCGTGCCGTAGTACGCCGGTGACTCAATCGCGATGGTGTCCCCCTGCCGGGCCACGGCGAGCAGGCACAGGTGGATGGCCTCCGCCGCGCCGACGGTGATGATGAAGTCCTCGGGCGACAGCGCCGCGCCCCAGTCCAACGAGCGCCGCGCAAGCTGCCGCCGCAGCTCCGGACACCCCGGAGGCACGTCGTACAGCATCCCCGCGTCACCCCTCTCGCGGGTGAGCGCGTTGAGCTCCCGGTACAGCCGGCGCGTGGGGAGCAGCTCCGTGGACGGCCACGCGCCGCCCATCTGCACCAGGTTCGGGTCGCGCATCGACTGGTACACGCGCGACACCAGCGCGCTCACCGTGACGGGCGTGGCGCTCGTCGCGGGACGGGACACCTGCGGCTCCGCGAGGCGGGGACGCTCGCGCCGGCGCACGTAGTGGCCCGACTGCGGCCGCGTCTCGATGAGCCCCACCGACTCCAGGTGCAGATACGCCTGGAGCACCGTGGAGATGCTCACCTGCTCACGCAGGCTGAGCTGACGCACGGAGGGCAGCCTGTCTCCCGCGCGCAGCGTGCCCGCGTTGATGGCGTCCTCCAGTCGCTCCGCCACCTGCTCGTACAACTTCGGTTTGTGTGCCAGCGCGCCCATGCCGTCCCCGATGCGAAGTCCGTCTCCCGCCAATCCGTATCGGTAACGGGCCCGGCCTCCGCTGCCCAGACACACCTGCCCACTGGACGGACCAGTACAGTTCCTTGGACTTCAACTGTACTGGTCACAATGCTGGATTGCTGCCTCTGTTCTGTTTCCCCGGCGGGGCGCATGGTGAGCCATGAGGAGGTCGTGGTGCCATGGAGTCCAAGCTCATGTCGGCGCGGCGAGGCTTCTGGAGCTCGCTGTGGAATCACCTGAAGCCCCAGGCTCGCCCCGGAGTGGAGACGGGCGGCCAGGGGCTGCGCGAGGGGACGCTCTGGAGTCGGCGCATCCAGGGGGACGAGGGCCTGCTGCTCACGTGTACCGAGGGCCGGCTCTGGCTCACCTTCGAGTCGGACCCTCGGGACTACGTGCTGGAGCGCGGGAGCAGCGTGCCCCTGGACCACGGCGGCCAGGTGGTGGTGCAAGCGCTGAGGTCGGCGCGCTTCTGCCTGGGGACGTCGCTTGCGCCCTGCGCCGGGTGAGCCGGGCTCACTCCGAGGGAGGTGTCGTGAGCGAGCCCCGGGCGGCGCGGCGCAGGTAGAGCGCGAACGGCACGTGGGTGATGGCGTCTTCGGCGAGGGGGACCTCCAGCGTGCCGTCGTAGCGGGCCGGGCGGCGGCCGCGCACGGCGACCTCGGACTGGATGGTGATGCACATGCCCACCTTGAGGAACGGTGAGCGGGCGCTCGCCTCGGGGCCCTTCAGCCCGAAGTAGACGTCCAGCTCGTAGCGCTGAGCGACTGTGTTCGTCCGGAACGCGGCGCGCTCGACGAGCAGCTTCTCGTCCAGCTTCTTGAAGATGCCTGGGATGAAGTCGACCTGGAAGGAGTCCTCCAACACTTGGAGGACGTCCTGGACGCTCTTGAGACGGTCGGCGTCGACGGCGATATCGAGGGACATGGTGTACCTCTCGGGACCTCGGGCCTGGAGCGCGTGGATAGCGCGGGCGCGCGCGGAGCGCCGAGAGGTTTCGAGGGGACGTCCGGCCGGTGACGGCCACCGTGGAGGACTGTCGCCCGTCACACGGTGGCTTCGCCCCACGGTCTACCGTGGGGCGCTCGGGACTTCAGGCCACGGTGAGGATCTCGGGGCCCTGCTCGGTGACGAGCAGCGTGTGCTCGAACTGGGCGCTGCGGCTGCCGTCGGCGGTGACGGCGGTCCACCCGTCGTCCCACGTGCGGTGGCCCCAGCCGCCGAGGTTGATCATCGGCTCGACGGTGAAGATCATCCCCGGCTGCATGATGGTGTCGGCCTCGGGCTCGTAGTAGTGCGGAATCTGGAGGGACGTGTGGAACGTCTCGCCGATGCCGTGGCCGCAGTAGGCGCGCACCACGCTCATGCCGTTCTTGGTGGCGTGGTCTTCAATCGCGCGGCCGATGTCGCTGATGGGCCGGCCGGGCTTCACCGCGGCGATGCCCAGCTCCATGCACTCGCGGGTGACGCGCACCAGCCGCTCGCTCTCCGGGTCCACCTTGCCCACGAAGTGGGTGGCCGAGCAGTCGCCGTGGACGCCATCCAGGTAGATGGTGATGTCCAGGTTGACGATGTCACCGTCCTCGAGCGCGCGGTTGTCGGGGATGCCGTGGCAGATGACCTCGTTGACCGAGGTGCACAGGGACTTGGGGAAGCCGTGGTAGTTGAGCGTGCTCGGGTAGCCGCCCCGGCGGATGTAGGCCTCGTGGGTGATGGCGTCCAGCTCGTCGGTGGTGATGCCCGGGCGCACGTGGGAGGCGACTTCCTGGAGCACCTCGGCGGCGGCCTTGCAGGCCTTGCGCATGCGGGCGATGACATCCGGCGAGCGGATCTCGGAGTCGCTCGGGCGGCGCTGGGGGCGGCCGGACACGGCGTAGTCGGGGCGGGGGATGTGCAGGGGCACGTCGCGGCGGGGGCTGATGAGGCCCGGGCGGATGCCCTTGCGCGCGACGTCGGGGCCCTTCTTGCGTGCCTCGACGGCGTCGGCGCCGCGGTGGCACTTCTTGTACTTGGTGCCGCTGCCGCACCAGCAGGTGTCATTGGGGCCGGGGAGGACGGCGGGAGGGGTACGGGGAATGGCGGTGGTCATCTCTCAACTCCGATGGAAGCCATGTCGGACCTGCGGGCGCGGAGCCAGCGCAGCACCTGGGGACGCAGCCACAAGCGTGGGCGTCCGGTGCCCAGGTCCAGGATGGGGCGGGGCATGTCCGGGTAGCGGCGCAGATAGGTGCTGACGCTGTTGGTGTGGCGCAGCTGCAGCAGGCCGGCCACGCCCTGGGCGTCGATGAGGTCTTCCGTCTTCACCATGGGACACATGAGGGGGTTGTCTATACCCGTAGACACGCCCGGGCGCACGGCTTCTTTCCGCCCCCTCGGAGGGTGGGCTGCCGGGCGACCTGTGGACGACAGGGTGCGGGGTGCCACGAGGGGGGCCCTCGCTCGCCTGGGCCACGGCCGCGTCAGCGGATGAGGACTCCGTGCGCGCTGGGGTCGAAACCCGAGGGCCACTTCGCCGTGGCATCGGACACGGAGCCGTCCAGCTTCGCGAGGTCGAGGCGATGAGTCCGCAGGTCCGCCCCCCGGAGGTCCGCGCCGGACAGGTTGGCGCCGCCGAGGTCCGCTTCACTCAGGTCCGCGTCCCGCAGGTCCGCACCTTGAAGGTCCGCGCCGTTGAGCCAGGCCCTGTGCAGGCGACTTCGCATCACCGTCGCGCGACGAAGCCCCGCGGCCATGAGCCGAGCACCTTCGAGGTTGGCCTCGGACAGGTCCGCTTCGTCCAGGGAAGCGGAGCGCAGGTCGACCTCTCGGAGGTTCGCGCGTGAGAGGTTCAGCTTGCCGAGCAGCGCCCGGTGGAGCGACAGCCCGCGCAGGTCCGCCCCGACCAGGTGCTCGAGATCCAACTCGAGCACCGCCCCAGTCTCGAACTCGATCCGAATCAATGAGTCCTCGCAGTCGACATTCTTCGCTGTCTCCCATCCATGGCCCGTTCGTCAAAGCTCGGGTATCCACGGAGTCGATGTAGGCTTGCCTCCAGGGCACGGAGTTCGCTGCCACTGAGAACAGCGGCTTGCCGAACGTGGCGTCAACTCGGGCTGCGTTCGCCAAGATTGGCATGACCTTTCCGCAGTGAGGTGCAGGATGGAATCGAAACAGGTCACGGTGCGACGCTGGTCCGAACTCTCCAACCAACCCCTCTCGGAAGAGAGTGTGCGTGCGCTGCACTTGCCCGCGAAGAAGTATCGGGTGAGCGTTGATCGGTATTCATCGGTAGAGGATTTTGGTGGCTCGATGCGGGCCGGTACGGTTTACGTGCTGGCTGGGCACTGCCAGATGGAATTCGGCACGCAGGCTGTCCAGTTCGCCGCAGGGGATGTCGCGGAGTTTCCTGAAGGCAGCTATCGCGTGGTCGTGAATCACGAAGCCGGGTGTGTCGTTGTTTTTGCCTGGGAGCTTCCAGCGGAGTTTGCTCGATAGGCGGAGTCGACCGACGCATGGAGCACAGAGCCGACAAGCCGCTCACCGTGGCGTGGCAGGGAATGGGCGTTGCCCTCTACCGCCACCAGCAGATAGACACGGGCGAGCATCAACACCGGTCGCTGCAACTGCTCATGCCCCTCGGCCGTCCTGCTGTCCGTGGGCGCTGGCGCTCCGTCGACCGCGCGGTGGACGTGCGACTCGTCCGCGAGGAAGTGGGCGTCGTCGGCTCCGACCTGCCGCATGCCTTCGCCTGGGACGCGGGCGCGCGGGTGGTGTCCTTCTTCCTCCCCCCCGAGCGACTGTCCTCGCTCGCCGGAGAACATGGCCTGGAGCACGCCCTGTGCTCCGTGGGCCCATCACGACTGACGGACCCGGTGCTCCGTGAGCTGCTGCGCGCCAGCGGCGAGGCACTGCACGAGGGACGTCCACCCTCGCGACTCGAAGTGGACGCGCTCGCCACCGTGCTGGGCCTGCGACTGCTACGTCTCGACGGCCAGCGCCCGAGGTCCGGAGTGAAGCCCGTGGGGCTCGCGCCCTGGCAGCTCCGGCGCGTGACGGACTTCGTCGAGGCGAACCTGGACACGGCCCTCGGCCTGGAGTCCCTCGCCGCCGTGGTCGACCTGAGCCCGTCCCACTTCTCGCGAGGCTTCAAACGAACCACCGGCAACACGCCACACCAGTTCGTCCTGACCCGGCGCCTGGAACGCGCACGCGAGCTGCTCGAAACCACCGCGCTCCCGTTGAGCGACATCGCGCAAGCCACGGGCTTCTCCAGCCAGAGCCACTTCACCGCCCTGTTCCGCGCGCGCCACGCGCTCACGCCCGCCCGCTTCCGCCGCGAAGTGACGGACTCAGCGAATGGCACGAACCCGATAGACGAAGCAGGAACCTGATAGACGCCCCGACGCGACGTGGACGAGGGTGGCCCCATGTCACTCCCCTCCTCTCGCCCCACCGTGGACGCCGCGCTGGTCCGCCGCGTGGAGCTGGCCCAGGCCGCGCAGAACCGCGCCGCCACACCGACACACGGCATCCTCGAGCTCGCAGGCGGCCTCGCCCTCTTCAATGGCGCCAACTCGCCCCTCACCCAGGCGCTCGCGCTCGGACTCGAAGGTCCCGTCAGCGCCGAGTCCCTCGACCGTGTGGAGGCCCACCTGGGACAACAGGGCGGTCTCCTCCAACTCGACCTGCTCCCCTTCGCCGACCCGTCGCTCGCGCAGGAGCTGGCCCGTCGTGGCTACCGCGTCGGTGAGTTCCAGCAGGTGTTCGTGCGCGCCCTGCCCGCGAGTCCGCCTCCTCCCACCGCACCCGGCATCGAGCTTCGTCCGCTCCGCCCCGGTGAGGCCCAGGTCTTCTCGCGCACCGTGGCCCAGGGCTTCATGGGACGTGACGAGGTCTCCGACGAGGAGGCCTCGCTCATGCTGGGCACCGCGACCATGCCCGGCACCACGTGCTTCCTCGCGCTCGTGGACGGAGAGCCCGCGGGAGGCGGCACCGTGGCCATACACGACGGCGTGGCCACCCTGTCCGGCACCGGCGTGCGCGAGCGCTTCCGCGGCCGAGGACTCCAGCAGGCCCTCATCTCCACCCGCCTCGACTGGGCCACCCGTCAGGGCTGCACCCTGGCGTCGAGCAGCACGCTGCCCGCCAGTCCCTCACAGCGGAACATGGAGCGCCTGGGGTTCTTCGTCGCCTACCCCAAGGTCGTGATGATGCGCGACCTCACCTCGAGCCCCCGCTGACACACGTCTCCCAGGAGCGCCCCGCGCCCTGACGTCAGGGTAACTCGTGGGATGGCCATGGCAGCGGGCCACCCCAGAGGTATTCAACCTGCTAGATTCGTCAGAGTCCAGGAGACCTCTGACGTCCATGAGTCCGCATCCATCGTCGATGCCCCCGGAAGCCCTGCCCCCGGGATTCGTCCTGACGGGAGGCTGGCGCATCCTCGAGAGACTGGGCGTGGGCGGCTACGGCGTCGTCTATCGCGTGGAGCCGGTGGACTCGCCGGGGCGCTACTTCGCGCTCAAGCTCACTCGCCACACCGCCGAGGGCCGCGCCCTGCGCGAGCTCACGCTCCTGTTGGACCGGGCCGTCCATCCCAACGTGGTCGCGGTCCACGCCTGCGGCCGCTGGCCGGACATCGTCACGGGCCACTTCTACTTCGTCATGGACTGGGTGCCCGGGCCACCGATCCACGTCTGGGCGGAGCGGCACAACCCCTCCTTCCGACAGTTGGCGGAGACCTTCCGCCGGGTCGCCCTGGCGCTGGACACCCTGCACGCCGGGGACGTGCTGCACCGGGACCTCAAGCCGGAGCACATCCTGCTGCGAGACACCGAAGGAGACCCCGTCCTCATCGACCTGGGCGCAAGCGCGTACATCGGCGCGCCCACGCTGACCACGGGTCCCCTACCTCCAGGCACGCGCCACCTGCGCAGCCCCGAGGCCATCCGCTTCCATCAGCGCCACTGGCGCCACCCGGACGCCCGCTACCTGTCCGTCGCCACCGATGACCTCTATGCCCTGGGCGTGTGCCTCTACCGCGCGGCCACGGGCCACTACCCCTTCCCTCCGGACTGGCCCGCGGACGTGCTGTGCGCCGCCATCACCTCGCAGCCACCCGCCGCCCCGTCGGAGCTGAACCCGCGCATCCCTCCCGAGCTCGACGCCATCATCCTGCGACTCCTCGAGAAGCTCCCGGAGCAACGCTTCCAGAGCGGCGCGGAGCTTGCCTCCGCCCTGGCGCCCAGCCGCTTCACCGCCGAGGCTTGGGACACGCCGCTCTTCGGCACGGACACACCCGCGCCCCCGCGCAAGCCCCCCTCCCCGGCGCGCGCACGTGTCCAGCGCCTGCGAACCCGTCTCCTACACCCCCGGGTTCTCGCCCTGCCCGCGGTGCTCCTGCTCCTGGCGGTGGGGTGGTTCCTCCACGGCTGGAGACAGACAACTCCAGGAGTCGCCCAACAAATCGACTCCCTGGGAGGTCAGAAAATAGCCAGACATGCGGAATCGCATCACAGTGAGTCAGTCACCGATTCGCCCCGGGCGAATCCCATCCCCGTGACCGTCGCCCCCGTGGCGCCGCCACTCCAGGACCCCACTCCCGTGATGAAGCCTCCCGCTCTCCCCGCGAAGCCTCGCGCGTTGTCACTCGCCCGTCTGTCCAAGGTGGCCCTGGCCTGCACCGGGCTCGCCTGCTCCAGCAGCACGCCCTACGTGCAGCATCGGCCCATCCCTCCCGTGGCCGAGTGCCCCGCGGGCGCGGATGAGACCATCGAGCGCTTCGGACTCGACCAGGGGGACCAGTTCGAGGGCTCCATCGGAGAGAACTTCGGCACGCCCTTCCGGAACATCACGGTGAAGGAGGGGTACCTGATGACGAACGTGCACCGCAAATTCAAGAAGCTCCCCGCGGGCGCACAACTCGTCACCGAAATCATCTTCACCAACGAGCGCGTCTATGGCCGCATCCGGGAGATGCGTGTCGGCGACGATGTGTATCCGGTCTGCATGGTGTTCTACGAGTTCAGCGACGTGGGGCGGCAGAGGCTCCCGGGGGGAGACGAGGAACACGCGGTCATCTTCAACCTCCTGCACGTCCGCGTCGTGGAGCGCTTCCGGGAGATTCGTGGGAAGGATTGGTGATGAAGCCAGGCGCTTGCGCCTCGTGACCTGGCTCGTCCTGCTCCACGCCTCCAACACCGGAGGCTCCCCTCTTCAGGAGCGTGCCATCGAGCCTGACGTCTCCGCTCCGCAGGCCCCGAGCGTTCAAGCCCCTTCCACGCGATCCTCCGACACACCCTCGCGAGGGCCATTCAGCGTGATGTACATCGCCGGAGCACTCGATGTTCGGGGCCTCGCCACACGTCCGCTCGGCCCCATCGTCGCACCCACCACGCCCATCCTGTCGACCTCGACGTCCGCATACGCACACCGGACGAGCTCACGGGTCGCAGTGGTGCTGCTGCTCGCCTCCGTTGGAGGGCATTCGCCGTGGACTCCGCGAGAAGCGGCGCTCATCACCGCGACGGGACGTCACGTCCGGAAGCTCCTCGTCTGGCAGTCACGTCCGCTCGGAGACCAGGACACCGATGTGCTGCTCGTCCTGGAGACCGAGGCCAAATCCATCGAGCTCCGAGGCCGCTACCTCCTCGAGCTGCGCGAGGACACCACTTCGCCCCCGTTGCACCTGGGCCCGGTGAGCTTCCCCGAACTTTGACGGGGCGGACTCACCGGCCCAGGGCCGAGCACGTCATGCAGAAGCGGGCCTCGGGGATGGCGCGCAGGCGGTGGCGTCCCATGGCGCCTCCGCACCGCTCGCAGCGGCCGAACTGTCCCACCGCGATGCGGGTGAGCGCCGCCTCGATGTCGAGCAGCTCCTGGCGCTCCGCCTCGGACAGGAGCTCGTCCGCTCCCCGGACGGCCACGAGACGCGTCCGTGACCGGAGCCGTTCGCCGCGCTGCACCAGGGCGTCACGCGCCTCACGAGCCAGACTGTCCATCTTCGCCTCCCGCGACCCTCGCCGGGCACCGCCGCCGCGCTCATCGCGACGCACTTCCCAGAAGAAGGCGTGTGGGGAGCAAGCAGTACAGAAACCATGCCACGTGGGGCCCTCATGCCTCCCCCCAGCCCCTCCGCAAGCCTTGCGCGCGCCCCGACGAGGCTCCGCAGCCCTTGCGGCCCGCCCTCACCGCGGCGTCGCGCGCTCGAACGGATGGATGACCTTCCAGTCACGCCGCATGTCCACGACGAGCCAGCCCCGTCCAGGCGCCTCGTCCAACCCCCGGGCGAGCTTCCCCACGCGGGCCTCCCGATCATAGGCCCACTCGCGCTCGGCATCGGTGTGGTGGACGAGCAGCCCCAGGCGCGGCCCCGGACCGGAGGTGGTCCACTCGAGCATCTCGAAGTCCCCATCGGAGTTCCCGAAGGCCGCCAGGGGCCTGCGTCCCACCCCCTGCTCGATGCCCACGGGCTTGCCTGCTCCGTCATCGAGCAGGTCCAGCTCCGCGAGTCGAAGGACCGAGGGCGCGCCTCCGGTGGCCTGGTAGCGCAGCTTCACCCGGCTGCCCACCACCTGCTCGCGCGGCACGCCGTACACCCGCTCCATCCAGGGGCGCATGAAGCCCACGTCCCCACCGGAGACGACGAAGGTCTTGAAGCCCCGCGCCCGCAGGAATGACAACAGCTCCAGCATCGGCTGGTAGACGAGGTCCGTGTACGGGCGATGCAGCGTGGGGTGGCGCGCGGTGACGAGCCAGTCCGAGACCGTCCGCTCGAACTGCTCCGTCGTCATGCCCGCATGCGTGGCCGCGAACAGCTCCATCAGCCCGCGCTTGCCGCTCGCCTTCACCGACTCCACATCACCCTCGAGCACGCCCTGGAAGGGCTGGCGCGTGCGCCACTCGGGGTGCTGGGGCGCGAGCGCCTTCACCCGGTCGATGACGAAGGCCAGCTCGGCCACGAGGGGCTGCTCGGACCACAGCGTGCCGTCGTTGTCGAACACGGCGATACGCTCGGAGGCGGGCACGAAGTCCGGTCCGCCCTCGCGAGTCACCCGCTCCACGAAGTCCAGGAGCGCCGCCTTCGTGGGGCCCTCCGTCCAGGAGGGGAGCGGGTCCTTCGAGGACGCCGCGACGTCCGCGTGCCCCCGCGCCGTGTCGTCCGTGGACGCGCGCTGCGAGGACGCACACCCGCTCGCGAGGACGAGCGAAAACCCCATCAACATCCAGGCGACCCCGCGCATCCGTCCCCTCCCCATGGCCACACGCCAACCTGCGCATCACCCAACAGGGGTCCATCACCCGCGCGCGCGAGGGGAACGTTCACCCGGGCGCGTCGTAGGACCTGCCCCCGAAGGACGGCCGCGCCATGATGTCCCGGGCCAGCCTGTCACTATACGCGGGGCCCTCACGGCCGAAGGCCCGTGCCTCCTCGGCCGTCAGGCGCACGCGCACCGCCGTCATCGCGACGCCGCCCACGACGACCTCGATGACCAGGCCCCCGCCCTCCTCGCGAAGCACGCGGTAGAGCAAGGGGCTCTGGTGGATGACGTGCTCGGCGCTCACGGCACCTCGGTCACGACGGCCTGGGACACTGGCGCGTTGATGATCATGACCTCCGGCAACCCGCCCGACGTGTAGCCGCCGAACTTGAAGCAGTCCGTGTCCTGCTCCGACTGGCACTTCCACGCGCCCGGGTCGCTGTCCACCGGCAGCCGCACGCACGGCGCCGCCGCGCGCAAATCCAACGTCATCATGCGAAGCGGACCCTCGAAGTTCTTCGCCGGCAGCCCCAGCGCCTGCCCCAGCACCGCCGGGTCATGCGTCCCGCCCGACGACGCCTTCTTCACCGCGTCCCGGATGACCGACGACGGCGCCGCGAACAGGTAGCAGCCGCTGTCGTCACAGCGCCCGAAGTTCGTCGCCCCCGTCTGCACCACGTACTGCTGATACTGCGTATCCTTCATCAGCCACGACACCGAGCCCTCCGGGAAGTTCTTCGCCAGGTGCTGCTCGATGCCGTACGGCGACGCCCGCTGGTCCGCCTCCCGGGAGAGCTCCGACTGCCGCTCGTCACAGCTCAGCGCCACCGGCGTCGACGGCTCCGGCGTGACGGCGGGCGCCGAGTGCCTGCACCCCACCATGAACAGCGCGCTCACCAACAGACCGCGAATCATCCAGGCCATGCACGGACCTCGCTTCAGGGGGTTGAGAGGTCGACCAAACTAGTCAAGGAAGTCACGCTCCCTCCCTGGCCCCCGGGGGCGAGTGCCGTGCATCCGACACGCCTGGGAATGGGGCCAACGCCACCCGGCGGTGCGAGGCAGCGGACGGGCCCGCACAGAGGCATCGACTTTTGCCTCGGGACGGGGCAATCCAAGCCTCCTATGCGCTCGCAACCTGCTGGTCCCCCGCCCGAGCGGGGCCTGTTCTGCAACCGCACCCTCAACCTGCGCGCCATCAAGGCCGTGGGCTACGACATGGACTACACGCTCATCCACTACCGGGTGGAGGCGTGGGAGCGCCGCGCGTACGAGCACATCCGGGACCGGCTCGTCGCGCAGGGCTGGCCCGTGGGTGACCTCCAGTTCGACCCGGCGCTCGCCATCCGCGGCCTTATCATCGACACCGAGAAGGGCAACCTGCTCAAGGCCAACCGCTTCGGGTTCGTGAAGAAGGCGCTGCACGGCACGCGCACCCTGGACTTCATCACCCAGCGGGACGAGTACTCGCACGTCGTCATCGACCTGCACGAGCGGCGGTGGGTGTTCCTCAACACGCTCTTCTCCCTGTCGGAGGCGTGCCTCTACGCGCAGCTGGTGGACCGGCTGGACGCGGGGCAATTGCCCGGCCCCATGGGCTACGCGGACCTCTACGAGCACGTGCGCAAGAACCTGGACGCCACGCACATGCAGGGCCGGCTCAAGGCGGAAATCATCGCGGACCCGGAGCGCTACGTCATCGACGACCCGGAGACGCCGCTGGCGCTTTTGGACCAGCGCAACGCGGGCAAGAAGCTGCTGCTCATCACCAACAGCGAGTGGGCCTACACCGAGCCCATGATGCACTTCGCCTTCGACAAGCACCTGCCCGCCGGCATGACGTGGCGGCAGCTGTTCGACGTGGTCATCGTCTCCGCGCGCAAGCCGGAGTTCTTCACCACGCGCTCGGCGCTGTTCGAGGTGGTGGAGACCAACGGCGAGGCGCTCCTGCGTCCGCACTCGGGGCCGTTCAAGGAGGGCAAGCCGTACTTCGGCGGCAGCGCCGTGGAGCTCGAGCGCCACCTGGGCATCAGCGGCGACGAGGTCCTCTACGTGGGCGACCACATGTTCGGCGACGTGCACGTGTCCAAGAGCGCGCTGCGCTGGCGCACGGCGCTCATCCTCCGCGAGTTGGAGGACGAGGTGCGCGCCATTGCGTCGTTCCGCCCCACCGAGGCCCGGCTCGCCGAGCGCATGGTCCTCAAGGAGCGCCTGGAGTGGGACAGCTGCCAGCTGCGGCTGGAGCTGCAGCGCCGCCGCGGTGACTACGGCCCGCGCACGGACTCGCCCACCGAGCAGGAGCTGGTGGCGAAGCTGGGCACGCTGCGCGAGGAGCTGGAGGCGCTGGACGCGGAGCTGGGCCCCATGGCCCGCGCCGCCACCGAGCTGTCCAACCCCATCTGGGGCCTGCTCACCCGCGCCGGCAACGACAAGAGCCACCTGGCCCGCCAGGTGGAGCGCTACGCGGACATCTACACGTCGCGCGTCTCCAACTTCCTGTTCGCCACGCCCTTCGTCTACCTGCGAAGCCCCCGAGGCAGCCTGCCGCACGACCCGAGCCTCCCCGGCGGCACCCCCGTCTTCCCCGCCACCGACAGCGGCGGGGGCATGGCCGACGCCGAGTAGCCCCACGGCCCACCAGGCCTCCCCGAGCTCGCCTGGCTGCTCTCGGGGAGGCCCAAGTGCGCGGACTCACTGGATTTTCGTTCAGTAGGGTTTGCGTGAGGGCAGGCAGGCATCTCCCCTCTGAAAGGGCGTGTCAGACCCCTCCGCTATGAGTTGTCGGGTGAGCCGATCAACCCAGGACAGCTCTTCGTCGTCGCGTGTGCTCGAGCAGCGCAACCTGCTCGGGGGGATGGACCTCATGCCCGTGCTCGGCCGGGGTGGGCGCAAGCGCGCCCGTCGTTTCCACGTCGCCTCCGAGAAGCGGCTGGGCTTCGCCGCGGCGCTGGCGCTGGTGGTGGAGCATGGCCGCCAGAAGGCCAAGGAGATTGGCGTCACGTCGCTGAGCCGCTGCCCGCGGTGCGACCACGTGGGCCCCACGGAGCAGGACTTCGGCTTCCGCGTGATGCGCGGCGAGCGCCGGCCCCAGTCCTGGTGCCGCGGCTGCCGGGGCCAGCACCTGGAGCCCAGCGAGTCGACCCAGACGAACACCGCCTCGCACAGCGAGGAGGGCTGGCTGTTCCCGCCCGAGACGACCACGAGCACGCGGCCTCCCCGGCGCGGCAAGCGCTCGTCGACGTAAAGCGCGGCATCCTCTTTCCGCCGAGGGCAGCGGGCCCCACGGCTCCGGGTCGACCCCGTGGCCGGGCCCTCTCCCTCGGGGGAGCCCTCGCGGGCGGCCAGGCGGGCGTCACGGGTGGGGCCCTTGAGCCCCTGGCCTCCGGGTTGGACAAGCCGTGGAGCCGTCCTTACCTCTCCAGGGAAGGAGGGCGACATGGCGGTCCGGACCAAGATGGCGGGAGTGAAGAACAAGCGGCGGGTGGCCTCGGCCGGCGAGGCGCAGGCCAGCGTGCAGGCGTCCAAGGGCCGCAAGACGTTGCCCCGGGACGAGGCGGCGGCGCTCAGGCGGACGAAGACGCTGGCGCGGGTGACGCTGGGCCCGGCGGCCGAGGAGCACGCGCCCAAGAGCAACCGGCGGCGCACCTCGCTCAACGGGCGCAAGAAGGCGCCCAGCGAGATGAACGTGAAGCACCGGGGTGGTCCGCGCAAACGCTCGCGCATCCACGGCGGCTGAAGCGCCGCTTCCAAAGGCCCTCTCATCGACACGCCGTCCGCGCTCCCTGGCCGGAGCGTGGGCGGTGTTCGTGTTTCAGGGGGTGGCGCGCTGGCGTCGCAGCCGGAGGACGAGCGCCTCGAAGGCGACGTAGGACACGGGCAGCACCAGGGCGAAGAAGACGGTGAGGTGGGGCAGGTACGGGAAGGCCCAGGGGTCTTTCAGGTGGGCGGCGATTGAGGCGAACAGGCGCCCGGGGTCCGCGAGCACGTCCCAGCTGTTCCACCGCTCCACGCGGCCCAGGTAGATGCCATAGCCGCACAAGAGTGAGGTGACGCCGACGAAGGCCCACGCCGTGCGACGGCCGTGGCGCTCCTCCAGCCACTGCTTCCAGACCTCCAGGGACAGCAGGCCCAGCATCCACCCGGTGGCGGCGAACAGGGCCAGTAGGGCGGCGTCGAACCAGAGCGGGACGACGGGCCGCTGGTGCAGGTGGATGAAGTCGGTGAGGAGGTAGGGCGCGTTGGGGAACAGCGCGAGCCACCCCAGGGCGAGCGGCGCCAGCACCCAGCCCCTGCCGTGACCCCGCACCATGAGCACCCGCGCGAGCAGGGCCAGGACATAGGGGACCCAGGCGAGGAACAGGTTCCAGGTGAGGAAGGCGAAGCTGGCGCGCTCGCTCCAGTCGAGGCGGAAGGCCAGCAGCCCCACCGCCAGGACGCTGCACAGCGTGGCGGGGACGAGGCCGTGGTGACGCGACACGGTGAACAGGGTCATGGCCGAGGACATGGGTGTGTGGCCCGTGGACCACGCCACGGTGGGGTCTGCGTTGGAGCCCCGAGTGTAGAGCAAGGGGTGGGCCAGCTCCGTGTGTGGTCCTGGGTCCACACGGGTGGGGTTCGCAAGTCGGGGGGCCCTGGGGTTGCACTGATGGAGCGTGGGGATGGCCCGTGCTCCGGCGCGCGAGGGAGATGGGTGAAGGGTCCCTGCCGGAATCGCAGTCCTCGTGCAGAAGTCGCAGTGTCCCCGTGGGTCCCCGAGGTCCTTACGATGAAGCGCCTCCTCCTGTTGCCCCTGTTGATGCTGTGCGCCTGCGGTGCCGTGCGGATGTCCAACGCGGCGCTCTCGTCGTCCACGGAGGGCTCGCACGAGTCCACCCTGCCCACCTGCACGGGCGAGCCGGACTCGTCGCTGTGCATGCAGAGCTTCGGCTCCTGCGGGCATGTGACGGCCGTCGATTCATGCGGCCAACACCGCTCGGTGTACTGCGGCACGTGCCCCTCGCCCAACATCTGCGCCGCCATCTGCATCCCGCCGGAGACGTGTGGCCCCTCGGGCACCTGTGGGTGAGGGGTGGGCCGTCAGGGACGGTGACGCGTCACCGTCCCTCTGCTTCGAGCGCGCCCGTTCGAGAAGGTCCTACACGCTCCTCAAGACGGTTCAACTCCGTCCACCTCCACTTCCATGGGGGTGACGCCGCGGGTGCGGCACCTGATTCGTAATCAGAGATTCCGGCTTCCTCACTCGGGCGCGCTCATTCTTCTTCCTCGTGATGGTGGCTCCCCGGTTCTGCTCCGACCGGGTGCGGGCTCACTCGGGGTCGACTGGCTTCATCGGAAGACACAGCTCTCCATCGCTCTTCAGGGTTCGTTCCCTCCAGCGCGTTCGCATCCCGCGAACCTGAACAACGTGGCCTCCAGCTTCGGGTCCTCGGTGAGCGCGCACGTCACCCAGTCCTCGACGAGCCGCGCGACGGGAGCCTCGACCTCGGGCGGGGCGAACACATGCTTGCTGGGGTTGCCCAGGATGTCCGGCGCGATGCGTAGGTCGAGCACCCCCGTGAGGTGTTCGAGCAATGCCCCGTCCGAGAAGGTCTGCGCATCGCGCTCACGGCCGAGGCGCCGCAGGCGTGCGACGAACGCCCTGCGCATCCCCACGAGGAATCCCCGGTGGTGCGGTCCGCCCACCAGACAGCGCTGGAGGTTCACCCAGGACGACAGACCTCGGCTCAGACGATGTCTCCAGCCGAGCGCGACCCGGAGCCGCACATCCTCCACCTGTCCCTCGAAGGTCCAGGGCTCCTGGATGAACGAAGTGTCCGCCAGCTCGGCGCACAGGTCAGCGAGTCCGCGCTCACGGAAGAAGCGCGCCTCGGTGCCCGTGGCCTCGTCCCTCAGCGTCCAGGACACGCCGGCATGGAAGGCGGACATCGCATGGACGCGCTCCTGGAGCCCGCTCCAGGAGAAGCGAACGGTGGAGGTGAAGAGCGATTCATCCGGGGTGCAGGTGATGTGCACTCCGGAGTCCGTGCCGGAGGCCTCGCTCGGCACGAACGGGAGGATGCCCTCCTCGGCAACGCCTTCCCGATAGCGACGCCGCCACGTCTGCCCCTTCGACCACGCGACGACATCGAGCCGTGAGCAGAGGACGTTGATGGCACCGAGATACACCTCCGATTCCCGGCAGTGGATGCCCGAGGGGGTGCCGAGCACGGCGGGGACCGCCCTCGATCTGGACGCGAACGCGTCGACCGTGAACCAGGGCTCGAGGCTCTCGAGGGGCGCGGTCCAGGGGAGCAGCGGCCACGGCGAACCGTCGAAGGAGACCCGGCAGGCACCGTCCGCGAGCAGGTCCACGCAGATGGCTCGCACGCGCCCCGCCCTGCCCGCGTTGAACCCGAGCACCAGGAGGTGCTCCAGGAACATGCTCAGCCCGAACTCGTCCCGGTTTCCGACATACATCCCGGGCCGCCGACGAATCATTCGGCGGAGATCATCCGGTGTGAACTCGTGGTCCATGAAGGAGTCCTCGATACGCTCCAAGCTCTTCACAACCCGGCCGTGAGCCAGGGAGGTGGGAGCCCGGAGTCATGCGTGAAGAGGTGGGGTTCAGCGAGAGCGAAGGCCCGCGACCTTCAGTACGAACTCCTCCAGCTTCGGGTCCTCGGCGAGCGCCTGCTCCACCCGCTGAGCGACAAGCTGGGTGACGGTGGACTGGACCTCCGCGCTGGCGCGTCGCTCTCGGGTCATCAGGTACCAGTCCGTCTTCTCCACCTGGATGTGGAGCACGGCGGTGAGGTGTTCGAACAAGGCCGTGGCATCGAAGCGCCGGGCCCGCGCCGAGACACCTCGCCGCGCCAGGCGCGCGGAGATGGCCTCACGCATCCCCTGACGGAATCCGACCCGATGAGGCCCGGCATCGTTGCGTGCGAAGAGGTTCGCCCACGCCACCACTCCCCGACCCGGGCCCTCCGTCCAGACGAGCGCGAGCTGTAGGGAGGTCTTCCCCACCTTCGCCTGGAAGCACAGAGGGTTCTGGGAGCCGAGTGGAGACGGAGCGAGGTCCCGACACAGATCCGCGAGCCCCTCCTCCCGGAGGAACCGGGCCTCGGTGCCAGTGGCCTCGTCTCGCAGCGTCCAGGTGACGCCGGAATGAAACGCGGACAGCGCCTCGATGCGCTCACGCAGGCGAGGCACATCGAAGCAAGGAGGCGGTTCGAACAGGGAAGCATCCGGCGTGAAGGTGATGCACAGCCCGGACTTCGAGGTTCGTGGAGCGGTGTCATCCGAGTGCCCTTGCTCGACGAGCCCTTCACGGTAACGGCGACACCAGGTGTCCTCCTCGGTCCAGACGATGACGTCCAGCGGGGAGGAGAACGCACAGAGCATCCCCAGGTCCACGAAGGGTGACTGCCAGAGCCCCCCGGAGGGAGTGCCCGGCGGAGGCTCTCCGTCCTTGTCCGTGAGGACGTCCTGTGGGGTGAGCCACGTCTCGAGCTGGGCGACCGAGGTGCCACAGGAGAGCTTCCACGGCCAGAGGCCGACGTGGAAGCGGCAGGAGCCGTCCGCGCGCAGTGAGACGGAGAGCTCCTGTGCACCGCCATCCCTGGCCGCGATGAACCCCAGCGTCAGGAGGAAATCGACGAGCGAGCTCCGGCCACGCATTCCGGTGTCGCCGACGTACATCCCCGGCCGTCGTCGAATCCAGCCGCCAAATGAGTCAGGGTCGGAGTGCATTCGAGGGGGCTCCTGACAGCGCCAGGACCCGGGCCTCCACCTGGGAGTCCTGGGCAAGCGCAGCCTCCACCCAGGTCGCGACCAGTTGGGCCACGCCCTCTTTCAATTCGGGATTGGCGAGCTGGGCCCGGGTGGGTCCCTTCCAGACGGGCTCGGGCAAGCCGAGGCTGAGCACCGCCGTGAGGTGGGCAACCAGGGCCTCCTCGGGGAACGCCCAGGCCTCCTGGCTGGAACCTCGTGCCTTCATCCTGGAGCGCAGCGCCTTGCGCAGACCTTGATGGAATCCCTGGTGGTGGGTTCCACCCTCGTAACAGCGATGGATGTTCGCCCAGGACCGCACTCCAGCCCCCTCGAAGGCCCCCCACTGGAGAGCGAGGCCCACCTGGGTCGACCCCACCTGCCCCTCGAAGCTCCACGGCGGCGATAGAAGCCCTCGGGAGTCCACGAGCTCGTCGCACAGGTCCGCGAGCCCTCGCGTCCGCCGGAAGCAGCTCTCACGGCCCACGAGGGCATCTCGCAGGCGCCAGGTGACGCCTGGGAGCATGGCCGACAGGATCTGGACCCGCTCCAGGATGTGCTGGGAGCGCATGCGAGAACCGGGCTCGAAGATGGAGGCATCCGGGGTGAACGTGATGCACAGCCCCTGCTCCGCGTGGCGCGGAGAGGGCGCATCCATCAGGCTCCTGGAGGACTCCGGCTCCGCGAGCCCTTCGCGGTAGCAGCGCCGCCAATGGTGGGCCCCCTCCCACGCGATGACGTCCAGACGGGACGCGAGCGCATTGACCAGTCCCAGTTCCACGTAGGGGGGCAGGGAGATGACGCCTCGGGGCAAGCCCAGCGGAGGTGGCGTGCTCCAGTCGATGCCCTCGAAAGACAACCAGCGTTCGAGGCTCGACAGCGCCGACTCCCGGGACCCGGCGGGCCAGGGCCAGTGGTCGAAGGTGACGCGACAGGCGCCATCCGCCAGCAACTCCACGGAGATGTCCCTCACACCCCCGTTCCGCGCCCCGAGGAACCCCAGCAACAGCAGGACTTCGACGAGCTGCCCCAGGCCGAATTCCATGGTGTCGCCAACGTACATTGCTGGCCGCCGGCGGATGGCCCGCCGCAATTCCTCTCCGCTGTTTTGCACCTCCAGACAATATCAGACACGCGGCTCGGGACCGAGCTTCTTCGCTCGAAAAGTGGGGCTTCCGCCGAATGAACCCCGAGAGAAAATCAGCGCCGCCGCTTGACTCCCGCGAGCAGCAGGACCCAGAAAATCGCGAGCCCGGAAGTGGTCGAACAGCCGCCTCCGGAAGGCTCTCGCGGTGACTCGGGTTCGGGGTCCGGTGGCGGAACACAGGGCGTGAAGCAGCGACAGGCGACCGTTCCTTCCGGCTCCAGCCGCGCACAGAGACCACCAACCCCACAGGCCGTGTCCTCCGTGCAGGTGGCTCCGAAGTCGCCCTCTCGGAGCGCGGGCAGCAGGCACCGGCCCCCAGTCCCCTCCGTGACGACGCACGTGAGCCCGGAAGGGCACTGGGCGTCGTTCTCACAGTCCTCCAGGCACAGGGCCTCCGGAGAGAGCGTCGTGCTTTGCGCAGGCGCTGGCAGCGCGAGGAAGGGCTCGATGAAGTCGACCATCAACGCGTCCACTCGCACGTTGACCGCCTCCTCCCGACAGGCGACGTCACCGCTCACCGTGATGCCCACGAGCACGTCCCGCCCCGTGTCGTCACGGGCGAACACCGGCCCGCCACTGTCTCCCACGCAGCTCATGCCTGGTGCCGGTCCCGCCCGGAAGGACGCGGGCTCGACGTCCGTCACCCGCAGGGTCCCCTGGCGTCGTTGACCCGAGGGCTCATCCACATCCTTCGTGTCTCCATAGCCCACCGCGCGCACCAACTCGCCGGTCATCGGGACGACGTCACTCGACGGCAACTGCGCGGCAGTCACATGCACCGGGCTCGCGAACCGCAGCAGCGCCACGTCGTACGCATGGGTCTTCGACTCATACCGCGGATGGACGACCGCGCGAGCCACCCGCACGAAGCGCCCCTCCTCACTCGGCCTCGGCAGCAACTCCCGGCCGAGGAAGACCTCGTGCGACCCCTCGGGCCCGAACAGGTCCAGACAGTGCGCCGCCGTGAGCACGACGTCCGGCGCGATGAGGACACCCGAGCACAGCAACAACGGCGACGGCTCACTGCACCGCGTACGACGCGCGAGCAGCGCCACCGTGGCCACATCCTCGGGAGCATCCGTGCCCCCCACAATCGGCCACGCCGCCTGGGACGAGGAAGCCGGCTCTCGTGCTGCCTCCTCCCCGACAGGGGAACACCCTGTGAACAGCGCGCAAAGCGTGAGCACGAGGAGCCACACACCCCGAGCCCACTCGCTCCAAGAGCCACTGCGACTCCGCCCACTCGAGTAGAATGGGTTCATGCCGCCGGCTCGCGCTCGAACCACGGCCACGGTCTGTCCGGACACCCCACGATGAGCCCTCACAGGAAGGTCGTCTTCTACTGCACGGACTCCGATGGGAACCCGGACGTCGAGTCGATGTGGACCATCCCGCGGGCTGATGGCTACGAGTTGGACAACATCCCGTTCATCACGCGGGGCTACGCCTGCGGCGACGTCGTCTCCGCCGAGCCCGAGGCCGATGGCATGCTTCGGTGCACCGGGCTCGTTCGAGCCAGCGGACACAGCACCGTCCAGCTCCTGGTTACACATCCCAGCGACATCCCCAGAATCCGCGAGGAGCTGAAGCGACGCGGGTGCGACACGGAGTTCGGACATGGCCTGCTCGCCATCGACATCCCACCCGAGGTCCCCTACGCCTCGTTGAAGGACTACTTCGAGGAGGGCCATCGCACGGGTGTCTTCGACTACCAGGAAGCCTGCCTCGGTTTCCGGTAGCCACATCACCTCACTGCCGCAAGGCCTCCGCCGCGGCCTCCGTGCTCAGCGCCTGGATCTCCTCCCCCAGGCTCACCAGCCGGCCACGGTGACGCTGGATGAGCATCTCCGTCTGCCGCACCCGCTCCAGGTCCCCGCGCGACTCCGCCAGCTCCCGCTCGCGCTCCAGCCGCTCCACGTCACGCCCCAACACCGACGCGATGTGCTTCGTCTTCTCCAACTTCCACTGCGCCGTCTGCGGCTGCTCCGGGACAATCTCGTCGTTCTGCTGCGGCGGCGGGTTCGCCACCTCCGGCTCCGGCGCCACATCCCCCGGCCCCAGCGCCACCACCGTCGCCGGAGGCGTCGCCTCCCCAGCCGGCACCACGGGCTCGGGATGGGCCCCCTCCACCGCGCGCGCCTCGGGCGACGACGGGAGGGGCACCGGCACCAGCTCGGCCTGCTCGACGCCCCGCGACACCGGGGCCGTCCCCTGCCCCATCAGCCCCACCCCCACGGCCACGACGAGCACCACCGCCGCCGCCAGCATCAGTCGGTATCGAGTCTTCATCGCCCGCCTTCTTCAGAATCGCACGCGCCAGCCGCCGCCCTGCCGCTCCACGCGGAGCAGCCACGGCTCCTTGCCCACATTCCCATCCCTCGCCACCCGTGCCCGCACCAGCACCACGTCCGCATCCCGGCCGTCCAGCTTCGACTCCACAATACCCACCAGCATCAACCCGTGCGCATGCATCTCCGACACCGCCTCCTCGCACGGCCGCATGCCCCCTCCCGTGGCCAGCATCGGCCCCAGCACCGCGCAGTCCCCCGAGGGCAACGCCTCGAAGAAGCGCGTCACCGTCGCCTCCGCCGCCTCCGTCTTCGAGGCGGCTGACGTACACGCGAGCAGGGCCAGCGTGGCCCCGCCCACCCACACACCCACGTCACGACCCGAACGCATGGCTCAGTAGCAGTTCGAGGCGAACAGCTCGTCGTCTGCCGCGGACACGAACTGGTCGTCACACCACGCGCTCGCCAGCATGTGGCCGTTGCGCACGCAGCCGTCGTGGTTCGTCGCATCCAGCGTGTACTGCGTGTCCCCCCCACAGCCCCCACCACACCGGCCGAAGCAGTTGCCCATCACCTTCGGGCGCGACCAGTGGTCCGGCTCGCCGCACAGCCACGTGCTCCCGCTCAGGTAGAACTCATCCCCGCTGCACGACGTGTGGTCGCCCAGCTGGGCGATCTGCTGGTTGCCCGCGAAGCTGAACCCACCCTTGTTGCAGTCGTGCTTCGCGTACGAATACCAGTTGTACACACCCCCGCAGCTCCCCGTGAACTTGCCGTTGCAGCGCGCATAGCTGCACAACATCGTGTAGCCACGCCCCTGCTCGCCCATCACCGTGCGCTGGAGCTCCACCGTGGAGGGATGCTGCGCCCACAGGCCCACCGCGCGCCGCAGGTACATCGCCTCCGGCGCGGCCGCGTCACCCGCGGGCAGCTCGGCGCTCAGCGCGTCGTAGAGCGACTTGAGCAGCTCCCGGTCCGCGTCCGTCAGCTGCGTGTCCGCCGCGCCCTCGTCCGCGAAGCCATCCATCGTCGACACGCCGCTGGCCGGGTCCAACAACCCCGCGAGCGTCATCCCGCGCAGCCGCACCTCCAACCGGTAGACCCCCGGCTCCACCTCGAGCGCCTGGAACGACACCGCGCCACCTTCCTTCACGAAGGTGCCTCGCGTGTCTCCCGTCTCGGCGGCCAGCGACAGGCCCTCCTGCTTCACCTGCGAACTCCCGCTCGCACCACCACAGGCCCACAGCATCAACGTCGCGACCGCACAGAGCACCTTGCGCATATCGTTGCATCCCTCCGGCCAGGGGACTGACTCGACCCCGAAAGTCTCGCGGTGGTACCGGGCGCTCACGACTCACTCAAGGCCGGGTGCGTCACATCTCACGCGTGAAACATCTCGCATGTCTCAAGGGTGTGCACCGACCCGGCTTCACTGTTCAACACGACGGAAGATGGGCAGTGAGCCCGCAACGCGCTCCAGCATCGCGCCGTCCTCGGGAACCGACTCCTCCACCCCCGTGACGAGCAGCCCTCCCGGCGCGAGCCGCGCCACGAGCCCCGCGAGCACCTCTCGCTGAAGCGCCGGCGCGAAGTAGGTGAAGGCCACGTTGCGACACAGGACGAGGTGAAAAGGACCCTCCGGCATGCGGGCTCGCAAGTCCTGCTGGACGAAGGTGAGCCCCTCGCGGAACGCGGGCGCGAGACAGGCCTCCGCCTCGGTGCCGGGGAACGCCTCCGCGGCCCACGCGCGCGGCAGCTCCCGGAGCGAGCCGCGCGGATAACAACCCCGACTCGCACGCGCGAGCAGCGCCTGGTCGGCCTCCGTGGCGAGCACCTCCCACCGTGCCTCCGGAAAGCGCGGCGACAGCCCGAGCCGCAAGAGCAGGCTCACCGTGTAGGGCTCCTCCCCCGAAGCGCAGCCCGCGCTCCACACGCGCAGCACCGACGTCGACCCGAGCAGCGCGGGGAGCAGCGTGTCCCGCAACACATCGAAGACCTCGGCGTCGCGGTAGAAGCGCGAGACGGTGACGCGGCAGAGCCCGTCCAACACCGCCCACTCGCCCTCGTCGGACTCCAGCCGGGCGCGGTACTCGGCCACGCTCGTGAGTCCCAGGGCCGCGAGCCTGCGGCCGATGCGCTTGCACACCTGCCCTCGCACCCGACGGAAGCCCTCGATCCGCAGACGAAGACGCGGGCCCGCCCAGCGCATCAGCTCGACGCAGTCCTCATCCCTCACCGCGGCCTCCCGCACACCTGCACTCGCACCCGACGGAAACCCTCGAGCCGCGGGCCCGCCCAGCGCATCAGCTCGACGCAGTCGTCGTCCTTCACCCCGGCCTCCTTGTGTTCGAAGCCGTCCGAGAATGTCAGCAGGCCCGGGCGACGGGCGAGCACGGCAGGCCGGGATGTGGCATGACGCTCGGGCGTTTGTGTTGGAATCCCGGAGGAATCTGCCTTGAAGAGACTGACTGCGCTCACCCTGTCGGCGGCCCTGGCGGCGGCCGGCTGCACGCATGGCACCGCGGCCACCGAGCCGACCACCCCGCCTGAGCAGGCCACCGCGCCCGCCACGCCGGCTCCGGAGAAGACCCCGGCGCCGCTGCCCGCGCCCCGGACGTCGGACGTGCTCGCCGGCACCGCCGAGGCCTTCACCGCCGCCTGCACCGCCGACCTCGAGCGCGCCCAGGCCCAAATCACCGCGCTCAAGAAGCTGGACGCGCGCAAGGACGCCCAGGCCGTGCTCGCCGCGTATGACGAGGCGACGGGCTCGCTCATCGCCGCCGCGAACCGCTCCAGCCTCGCGCGCGAGGTCCACCCGCTGCCCGCCTTCCGCGACGCCGCCCGCGAGTGCGAGCAGCGCGTGGACGCCCTCAACGTGGAGATCTCCCAGGACCGCGGCGTCTATGACGCGCTGTCCGCGGTGGACCTGTCCCAGGCGGACGGGCCGACGAAGTACTGGATGGAGCGCACGCTGCTCGACTTCCGCCGCGCCGGCGTGGACCGCGATGACGCCACGCGCGCGAAGGTGAAGTCGCTCAACGAGGAGCTGCTCAAGCTGGGCCAGCAGTTCGGCAAGAACATCGCCGAGGGCGTGCGCCAGGTGTCCCTCACGCCCAAGGAGCTCGCCGGGCTGCCCGAGGACTACGTGAAGTCCCACCCGGCCGGGAAGGACGGCAAGGTGGTCATCACCACCAACTACCCCGACTACTTCCCGTTCATGACGTACGCGAAGGACGGCAAGGCGCGCGAGAAGCTCTGGCGCACCTACCGCCAGCGCGCCTTCCCGGCGAACCAGGAGGTGCTCCAGCAGCTCATCGCCAAGCGCCACGAGCTGGCCACGCTCCTGGGCTACGAGTCCTGGGCCGCGTACACCACCGAGACCAAGATGACCCGCACGCAGAAGGCCGCGTCGGAGTTCATCGACCGGCTGGCGGACGCCACCCAGGCGAGAGCGAAGCAGGAGTTCGCGGACCTGCTGGCGCGCAAGAAGAAGGACGTCCCGAGCGCCAAGACGCTCGAGCCGTGGGACCAGGACTACTACGAGGACCGGCTGCGCGCGGAGCGCTTCGGGTTCGACTCGCAGCAGGTGCGCCCGTATCTGGAGTACAGCCGGGTGAAGGCGGGCGTGATGGACATCACCTCGCGCATCTGGGGCATCACCTACCAGCGCGCGGCGGACGCCAAGGTGTGGCACCCGGAGGTGGAGGCCTACGACGTGCTCGACAACGGCACGCTCCTGGGCCGCATCTACCTGGACATGCACCCGCGTGACGACAAGTACAAGCACGCGGCCCAGTTCGACCTGGCGCAGGGCCAGGCCGGCAAGCGGCTCCCCGAGGGCACCCTGGTGTGCAACTTCGCGCGCCCCGGCGAGCTGATGACGCATGACGAGGTGGAGACGTTCTTCCACGAGTTCGGCCACCTGCTGCACGCGGTGTTCTCCGGCAAGCAGCAGTGGAGCGGCATCTCCGGCATCCGCACCGAGTGGGACTTCGTCGAGACGCCGTCGATGCTCCTCCAGCAGTGGGCGGGCAACCCGGAGGTGCTCAAGGAGTTCGCCAAGCACCACGAGACGGAGGCCGCGATTCCCGCGGAGATGGTCGAGAAGCTGCGCGCGTCGAAGGAGTTCGGCAAGGGCCTGTGGGCGCGGCGGCAGCTGTTCCTGTCCGCGGTGAGCCTGGACTACTACTCGCGCAAGCCGGGCTTCGACACCACGGCGGCGCTCGTGGAACAGCAGACGAAGCTCAGCCCGTTCAAGCACGAGCACCGCCCGGGAACGCACTTCGAGCTCGCGTTCGGCCACCTGGATGGGTACTCGGCCGCGTACTACACGTACCTGTGGTCCTCCGTCATCGCGAAGGACCTGGAGACGGAGTTCCAGAAGAAGGGCTACCTGGACCGCGAGACGGCGATGAAGTACCGCCGCACCGTGCTGGAGCCGGGCGGAGCCAAGCCCGCCGCCGAGCTGGTGAAGGACTTCCTCGGCCGTGACTACGGCTTCGAGGCGTACCGCGCCTACGTCGACGCCGGGAAGTAACACGCATCCCCCGGGGAGCCCGTGTCACCATGGGCTCCCCATCCAATGGGTTGACACCTTCCCCACCCTGAAGCCTCACAACAAATCCATTGCAGACATCATCAACGCAGATGTACCCTTCGCCCGCCCATCCTGGGGCAATGAAGAGGGGGACATATGCGTCAAATCAAGTCGCACATCGCGGCGTCGCTCATGGCGGCTGCGTTGGGGCTGCTTCCCATCGCGGTCTCGCTGACGAGCGCACCTGCGGATGCAATGCATTGTGAGTTCCTTGAGCAAGGGTGCGCCAACAACGGCAACCCTGGCGGGGGTGGCTCCGGCGGAGGGAGCGGGGGCGGCGGGACAGGCACGGGAGGGGGCGGCGGCAGTGACCCCACCTATCACTTCACGTGCCCGGCTGGTTACCAAGTCTACTGCGTGGATTACCAGAACGGCACGGGCCTGCACTGCACCTGCCGCAAGATCGTCACTCCTGATGGCGGCACGCCGTAAGCAAGGAATCCACTGAATCATGAAGGCAACGATGGTACGCCTGACATTGTGCGTGGTTGGCATCACCATCGTTGCCGGCTTTGCCACGAACTGGCGATTCGGTGTTCCCCACATCGAGAGCCCTGCCACAGCTGCATCTTCAACCTCAGAGCCAACACCGTCTGTGCCGTTCGGCCCGAAGCCACCTCTCCATGCCGAGAAAGGGGCGGTGCGAGACGCGCGGCGACAAGCATCCTCGGCGACCGTCAGCGCGATTCCAGCGACCCAGCAGGTGTCAGCCCCTCGTCCGTCCGAGCCCTCCTCCACGCCAGGCGCGGACAGCCTTCTCGGCCCCGACCAGCAAGCGGAAGACGCCGCGCCGGCCACCGAATCCCGGCGCTGCGCCAACAGCTCTGACTGCCCCACGGGGCAAGGCTGCGTGTTCGAACCTCGCGACAGCATCATGAGCTGTCAGTCCTCCAACTGCGCGCGCGATGAGGATTGTGCCCAGGAAGAGGTCTGCCGGCTTGCCAGCAACGTCTCTTCTGGAGCGCCCATCCATCGCTGCATGTCCTCCGGCACGCGCAAGGAAGGCGAGGCGTGTCACCACCTGTCGAGTGACCTCTCCCAGATGTGCGACAGGGGGCTGCGCTGTGTCCAGGGCAAGTGCGGACGCCCTTGTGAACTGAACACCTTGGGGAGCTGCCCCTCGGGGCAGCGCTGCGTCGCAACACCGGGTGGCCCTGGCTGCATGCCGTCATGTCGTGAAGGGCAATGCCCGCAGGGCCAGGAGTGCCTCGAACTCGACGCCGCGCCGGCATGCTTCACCCGCATCGGAAGAAACTGCCTGGATACGGGGTGCGCGGAGGGTGAGGTCTGTGAGGTCGACGCGCGTCTCGAGGCCGCCATCTTCGAGTGTCGCAAGAGCTGCAGTCCCTTCAAGGCCCACAGCTGTCCCCCTGGGTCCGTCTGTGGTGCCGGCAGCCAAGGCCGTAGTGTCTGCTACCGAGCCTGCGACTTCGGCGAGCAACTCTGCCCACAGGGACAAGAGTGCTACACGGTGACGGAAGACCTCAAGACCTTTGGATGCCGACAGGTGACAGCCCCTCGGGGATGAACCGCATGTCTTGGTAATCGGGTTACCGAAGTCTCCTCGGAACAATTGAAGGAGCCCGGTGGCGCCGGTAGATTGAGCCTCGACTTCGAGGGTGGAGACGCCTCGGTCCGGAGCTCATCTCGATGAAACTGCTGCATGCGTGTGTCCTGGGTCTGTTCGTCACCAGCGGCTGTGCCACGACGTCCGCTTCACGTCAGGCGCCTCCTTCCCTTCCTGACACGGCCGCGCTGGATGCCGAGGTCGCTCGCGCCATGGCGGCGACGGGCGCCAAGGGGCTGGCCATCGCGGTGATTGACGACGGGCGCGTGGTGGCTACGCGGGCCTACGGCGCTCGCAACGCCCAGGGCGAGCCGCTCCAGACGGACACCGTGATGTATGGCGCCTCCATCACCAAGACGGTCTTCGCCTATACGGTGTTGCAGCTGGTGGACGAGAAGAAGCTCCAGCTCGACACGCCCATCTCGCGCTACCTCGACAAGCCGCTCCCGGAGTACCCGGACGAGCAGCGCTACTCGACGTGGTCGCACCTGGCCGATGACGAGCGCTGGAAGCGAATCACGCCGCGCCACCCGCTCACCCACAGCGTGGGCTTCGCCAACTTCGGCTTCCTCGAGCCAGACCAGCGGCTGCGCTTCCACTTCGACCCGGGCAGCCGGTATGCGTACTCGGGGGATGGGCTCATCCTGTTGCAGTTCGTGCTGGAGCGGGGACTCGGACTGGACCTGGGCGCGGAGATGCAGAAGCGCGTGTTCGACCGCTTCGGCATGGTCAACACCAGCATGGTTTGGAGACCGGACTTCGCGAAGAACCTCGCGGACGGGTGGACGATGGAGGGCGCGGTGGAGCCGCACGACGAGCGCAGCACCGTGCGCGCCGCGGGCTCCATGGACACGACCATCGATGACCTGGCGCGCTTCGCCGCGGCGCTGGTGCGCGGTGAGGGCTTGTCGTCACAGTCCTTCGCCGAGCTGACCTCGCCGCAGCTCGCCATCACCACCAAGAGCCAGTTCCCCTCGCTCCAGGCCGAGCTGCCCGTGGAGCAGCGCCGCAAGGACCTGGCCGCGGGGCTCGGCGTGGTGCTGTTCGAGGGGCCGCAGGGGCGCGGCTTCTACAAGGGCGGGCACAATGACAGCACCGGCAACACGCTCGTGTGTCTGCCCGGCGCGCGCCGCTGTGTGCTGATTCTCGCCAACGACGTGCGCGCCGAGAACGCCTTCCCCCAGCTGGTGCGCTTCGTGCTGGGGGAGACGGGCGTGCCCTTCGATTGGGAGTACGGCGACCGGGTCTTCTGGGACGGACGCTGAGCGCTCACGCGCCGCCTTCCGTCTCCTCCGCGAGCGCGGCGTCGAGCTCCGCGCCCAGCGGGTAGATGACCAGATGCCTGGAGGGCTCGCTGCCGTGGCTCACCGCCTCCAGGCGGTAGCGGCTCACCAGACGATGCTGGAGCTTGCGCACGCGGGGCTGGCGCGGTGCGAGCTCCACCAGGACGCCCTCGCGCAGGGCGCGCTGGACGGCGGCCTCGGCCTCGGCCACCGCCTCGCGGACCTCCTCCGCGTCCACGCCCTCCAGCACGTTGAAGAAGCCCTTCAACATCCGGCGCAGCTCCGCGGAGCTGCTGCGCTTCACGGACTCCACGCGCGCGCCGGTCTTCGCCACCACCCGACGCATCCTCGGGTCGTTCGCGTTCGAGCGCAGCGTGACGACGAGGTCCGCCGACTCCAGCCGGCTGACCAGTCGCACCTCCACCGGAATCTCGCGCAGCACCCGCTGCAACAGCTCCCGGCTCACGCCGTGCGGATAGATGCGCGTGGGGCGGGCCGCCGGCGCGGCCCCTTCCTCCTGGGGCTCGTCGACGAACCGCGAGGAGAACCGCGTCTGCCTGGGGCTCGCGGGCTCCGGCGCGCGCGGCTCCGGACTCGGTGCCGGCAGTTCGTCAGGTGGCGGAGTGAAGGGCCCCCCGTGCTCGGGCGTCTCACCTGACACAGAGACGCCCTCGGATGCCGGTCCCTCGGGTTCCTCTTCCGTGCTCGACGCGGCTCTTCCTTCCGGAGCCACCGTGACCTGCCTCGCGGGCTCCACCTCCACGCGCCCCGACTGCGCGTCCTGCCTTCGTCGCTCGCCGCCGACGTCCTTGCCGGCCAGCAGCCGGTCCACCGCCTCCGCCGTGTCGCCGTGCACACGCACCTCGTCACGGCCCACCATCTCCACCACGATGTCGAACGTGGGCGGCGACTTGCGCTCACTCACCGTCTTCTGCGTGCGCCTGCGCCGGGCCTCGTCGTCGCTCAGCGTCACCGTCTGCACCCCGCCCACCAGGTCCGACAGCGTCGGGTTCAACACCAGGTTCTCCAGCGTGTTGCCGTGCGCCGTCGCCACCAACTGCACGCCCCGCTCGGCAATCGTCCGCGCCGCCGACGCCTCCGCCGAGGTCCCGATTTCATCCACGATGATGACCTCGGGCATGTGGTTCTCCACCGCTTCGATCATCACGTCGTGCTGCCGGTCCGGCCGCGACACCTGCATCCGCCGCGCCCCACCAATCCCCGGATGCGGCACGTCCCCGTCCCCACCAATCTCGTTGGACGTGTCCACCACCATCACCCGCTTGCCCAGGTCATCCGCGAGCACGCGCGCCACCTCGCGCAGCTTCGTCGTCTTCCCCACCCCGGGCCGCCCCAACAACAACAGGTTGCGCCCCGAGCCGATGAGGTCCTTCAACATGTCGATGGTCCCGAACACCGCCCGCCCCACCCGCAGCGTCAGCCCCACCACCTGCCCGCGCCGGTTCCGGATGGCCGACACCCGATGCAACGTCCGCTCGATGCCCGCGCGGTTGTCCTCCCCCGGCGCCCCCACCCGCTCCATCACCTGACGCAGGTCCTCCACCCCCACCGGCGTCTCGCGCAGCCGCACCACCCGGTCCACCAGCCGCGCCTCCGGCACCGCCCCAGGTCCAACACCACCTCCAACACCTCCGAGGGAGCAAGCGCCCCCACCGCCGTCCGCAGCCCCTCCGGCAACACCTCCACCAGCAACAGGAAGTCATCGGCGACGGCATCGACACGCGGTGAAGTCATGGCGCCTCTCCTCTACCGGAACGCCCGGGGCGGCATCCATGCCCCTCCACCTCAACCTGCTCCCTCCACCACCCTCCCGCACGCCCACCAACGGCACCCCGCTTCCCCTCGACCGCCCTCCTCCGACCCATGACAGGGCACTGCCCACCCCCTCACCCTCCCCTCGGGACGGCCCCCGCGTTCACCGCCCACCGCCTCGCGCTGGAGAGGGATTTGCTTCGGCCCTCACCGAACTCCGCCTCGGGCGGCTCGGTGAAAGGGGGAAGGTGCAGTGACTTCCAGGTTTCACGAACGGAGGCGACGCCCCTGGCGCGCCCGCGCGAGCACGGGCCTCCTCCTGCTGCTCGCCGCCTGCAAGGGAGACTCGCTGCCCAAGGCCCGCGTCCTCCCCGAGCCGCCGCCCACCCACGCCGAGGGCTGCGAGAACACCTCCGCGGACCCGGGCCGCGTCACCCTGCACCGCCTCAACCGCGCCGAGTACGACGCCACCGTGAGGGATTTGCTCGGCGACACCACCCGCCCCGCGCGCGACTTCCCCGCCGATGACCACGGCTACGGCTTCGACAACAACGCGGACGTCCTCAGCCTCTCGCCCCTGCTGCTGGAGAAGTACGCCACCGCGGCGGAGAAGCTCGTGGAGAACGCCTGGGCCCAGGGCACCGTGCGCACCTGCACCCTGGACGCCACGAACCCAGAGCCCTGCGCACGCGACATCCTCTCGCGCTTCGCCCGCCGCGCCTGGCGCCGCCCCGTGACACCCGAGGAGGTGGACCGGCTGCTCGGCGCGCTCACGCTCGCGAAGCGACACGGAGACCCGCCCGAGGCCGGCGTGAAGCTCGCCCTGCGCACGGTGCTCGTCTCGCCCCACTTCCTCTTCCGCGTGGAGAAGGACCCGCAGGCAACGTCCCTCTCGCCCCATCGGCTGGACGCCTTCGAGCTGGCGAGCCGCCTGTCCTACTTCCTCTGGAGCAGCATGCCCGACGAGGCGCTCCTCCAGGCCGCGGAGCAGGACCAGCTCTCCACGCCCGCGCAGTTGGAGGCCCAGGTGCGCCGCATGCTCGCGGACCCCAAGTCCCAGGCCCTGGTGAGCAACTTCGCCGGACAGTGGCTCTTCACCCGCGCGCTCGCCTCCGCCGAGCCGGACCCGATGCTCTACGGCACCTTCAACGAGGACCTGCGCCAGGCCATGCGCCAGGAGACGGAGCTCGTCTTCCAGGAGTTCCTCACCGGCGAGCACAAGCTGCGCGACCTGCTCGACGCGCCGTTCACCTACGTCAACGACGCGCTCGCCGCGCACTACGGACTGCCGCTGCCCGGCAGCGCCACGCCGAAGCGCGTGGACCTGTCCGCGCACCCCGAGCGCCAGGGCATCTTCGGCCACGGCTCGCTGCTCACCGTCACCTCCAATCCGGACCGCACCTCGCCCGTGCAGCGCGGGGTGTGGGTGCTCGAGCAGCTGCTGTGCTCCGCGCCGCCGCCACCGCCGCCGAACGTCGAGGGCCTGCCGCCTCCGGTCAACCCGCTCATGACGATGAAGGAGCGCATGGCGCTGCACCGCAGCCTGCCGCAGTGCCAGGGCTGTCACCGGATGATGGACCCGCTGGGGCTCGCGCTGGAGAACTACGACCCCATCGGCCGCTGGCGGCTCAACGAGGTCAGCGGCGCGCCGGTGGACGCCACGGGGGACCTGCCCGACGGCGCCGTGCTCAACGGTGGCGCGGACATGCGGCGCTTCGTCAAGGAGGACCCGAAGCTGCCCGCGTGCATCACCGAGCACCTGCTCACGTACGCGCTCGGCCGGGGCATGTCCGAGGCCGACGCGTGCGTGGTGCGCGAAATCTCCGCCTCCGCGGAGGCCAGCGGCGGGCGGCTCGTCGACTACATCCTCGCCATCGTCCTCAGTGACTCGTTCACCTCCCGGCGCGGCGACACGGAGGCCCAGACGCCATGAGCCACAAGCGGCCACTCTCCCGTCGAACATTCCTGCGCGGCACGGGCGCGCTGATGGCGCTCCCGTTGCTCGAGCGCATGGTCTCCACCGCCCACGCCGCCGAGGCGCCCCTGGCCCCTCGCCGCCTGGCCGTCTTCTACGTGCCCAATGGCATCCACATGCAGAAGTGGCTGCCCACCGGCACGGGCGCCGCCTGGGAGCTGACGCCCACGCTCCAACCCCTGGCGGCGGTGAAGAGCGACGTGCTCGTCATCAGCGGGCTCACCAACGACGCGGGCAGGCCCGACGGCGACGGCCACCACGCCGCGGGCACCGCCGCGCTCTTGTCCTGCATGAAGGCCGTCAAGACGGAGGGCACCGACTTCCGCGCGGGCATCTCCATGGACCAGGTCATCGCCCGACACCTGGCCCAGCAGAAGGCCACGCGCTTCGCCTCGCTGGAGCTGGGCAACGACGCGGGGCGCGGCATCGGCAACTGTGACTCCGGCTACGCGTGCCCCTACGCCAACAACATCTCCTGGGCCGGGCCTCGTACGCCCATGGCCAAGGAGGTGCGCCCCAAGGCCGTCTTCGACCGGCTCTTCGGCGGCGTGGACCCCGGCTCCACCCAGGCCCAGGTGGAGAAGCGCCGCGCCTATGGCCTGAGCATCATCGACTTCGTGCGCGAGGACGCCACGGCGCTCCAGAAGCAGCTCGGCGTGACGGACCAGCGCAAGCTGGAGGAGTACTTCACCAGCGTGCGAGATTTGGAGAAGCAGCTGGAGGTCCTGGGGCAACAGGTGCCCGTGTGCGGCGCCCAGGTGTCGCCCGTCGACAACGAGGACCCTCGCGCCAAGACGAAGGCGATGATGGACCTCATCGTCCTCGCCTTCCAATGCGACCTCACCCGCGTGGCGACCTTCATGCTCGCCAACGCGCGCAGCAACAAGGTGTACGGCTTCCTCGGGCTCAGCGGCGGACACCATGCGTACTCGCACCACCAGTTCGTCCCGGCCAACTTCGACGCGCTCTCACGCATCGACCGGTGGGAGGTGGAGCAGTACGCCTACCTCGTGCGGCGGTTGAAGGAGAGCCGGGATGCCAGCGGCGCGTCGCTGCTCGACAGCTCGATGGTCTACTTCACGAGCGAGCTGGAGGACGGCAACGGGCACATCCATCGCAACCTGCCCGTGCTCATCGCCGGCCGGTGTGGCGGCGCGGTGGGCACCAACCGACACCTGCGCGCGACGGGCCTGCCCATCGCCAACCTCTACATCTCCATGATGCGGGCCATGGGCGTCCCCGGAATCACGACTTTTGGCTCGGACGGTACGGGGGAATTGCCGGGATTCGGGGGGTAGCGCCCGACCTCGCGGCATGGACGCAAAACGTCACCATGCATGGACGGACGTCCTGACGCATCATCCTCGGCATGCGTCCGTCTTCCGTGCTCCGCGCAGTCGTCCTGCTCCTGCTCGTGTTTCCTCCCGGCTGCGCGTCGGCCTCGAAGTCCAGCGCGCGCAAGGCCGCGCCGTCCCAGCGGGCCTCCGCCAGCGCGCCCCGGGGACAGCAGGCCCGGAGCGCTCCGCAGACCCGGCCCGCGCAGCCCACGGCGAAGGACTTCGCGCGCGACATGGTGGAGGCCCACAACCAGGCGCGCGCCCAGGCGCGGCCCACGCCGAAGCCCGCGCTGCCGCCGCTCGTCTGGTCCGACGAGGCCGCTCGCCAGGCCGCCTCCTGGGCCAGGGCCTGCAAGTTCGAGCACAACCCGGAGCGGGGTGAGTACGGCGAGAACCTGGCCGCCGCCACGCCGGATGCGTGGACCACGCCGCAGGTGGTGAAGAGCTGGGCGGACGAGGTCTCCGATTACGACCACGCTCGCAACACGTGCAAGAAGGGCAAGGTGTGCGGGCACTACACGCAGGTGGTGTGGCGCAAGACGACGGCCGTGGGCTGCGCCACCGTGACGTGCAAGAAGAACTCGCCCTTCGGGGCCGACTTTCCCACGTGGCAGCTGTGGGTCTGCAACTACGCGCCGCCCGGAAATTTCGTGGGACAGCGGCCCTACTGAGACGCGGTGTCGCCGTGGGAGGGTGCGTGGGTGCGTACACCTTCCGGAGGCCCGTGGCGCCGTCGATAATCGCGGGATGAACCGCTCCTCCGTCCGACGTCTGCTGGCCCTCGGTCTGCTCGTGCCCTGCCTCGCCACCGGCTGCGGCTCCGATGATGACAACGATGACGACACGCCTTCGGGGGATGCGGGGCCCCCGGATGGAGGGGGCTCGGGCAGCCCGGACTCCGGTACGCCCGACTCGGGCTCCGGGTCGCTGTCGCAGTTCGCGCAGGACATGCTGACGGGGCACAACGCCACGCGGGCCTCCGCCAGGCCCACGCCGAGCCCCGCGCTGGAGCCGCTCGGCTGGGACACGGGCGCGGAGGACGTGGCGAAGGCGTGGGCGGCGAAGTGCCAGTGGGGGCACAACCCCAACCGCGGCCCCTACGGTGAGAACATCACCGCGGCCACGCCCAACTCCATGTCCACGCTGGAGGTGGTGAAGGGCTGGAGCGATGAGGCCGTCGACTACAACTACGCCAACAACTCGTGCGCGTCGGGCAAGCAGTGCGGCCACTACACGCAGGTGGTGTGGCGCGACACGAAGCGCGTGGGCTGCGCCACCGTGACTTGCACGGAGAACTCGCCGTTCGGCAGCAGGTTCCCCACGTGGCAGTACTGGGTCTGCAACTACGCGCCGCCGGGGAACTACACGGGACAGAAGCCCTACTGAGATGCCAGGGCGCGCAGCCATGCGGAGAGGGTGTCCAGCGCCTGCCGGGACAGCGTCTCCACGGCGGGCGACTCACGCGTGACCACGGCGAGAGCGTGGTCCGCGCCTTCGATGACCTTTACTTGTGCGCGGTCGTTCGCGCCGGTGCGCTTCGACAGCCCCTGGTTGAGCGCTCGCGCCGTGAGCGCGGCGGGGGTCGTCTCGTCGCGCTCGCCCAGCAGCGCGAGCACGGGGCCTCGCACGCGTGGCAGGTCCTCGGCCGCGTCGTAGGACAGCACGTCGCGCCACAGCGGACGCTGGCGCTCCAGGAAGCGCTCCACCGTCACGTCTCCGAGTGACGACAGCGGCGTCACCGCGAGCCAGCGCTTGCGCTTCGCGCGCTGGAAGTGGAAGTCGAGCGTCTTGCGTGCACGGGCCTCGCCGCCGTCCTCGTACAGGCGCGCGTCGTGGAGCACCTCGAGGAACTCGTTCAGGTCCACCAGCTCCGGCCCGGTGAGGCCGCGCTTGCGGCCCTCGTTGCGCATGCGGTGTTGCTCCTGCTTCCACACCGCGCCGGCTCCGCCCGAGATGAGGATGAGGAAGCCCACCTCCTCCGGCGCGCGCGCCGACGCGTTCACCGCAGCCCACGCGCCTTGCCCGAAGCCCATCAGCCCCACGCGAACCGCGGGGCCCAGCCGCTGCCGCAGCAGCCGCACCGCCGCGAGGCCGTCATCCCCCTGCGCCTTCAGCCCCGGCTGGAGAGCGTCTTCGGCAGTGCGGCCGTCATCGCCCGGCCCCTTCAGTCCCGGCTGGAGAGCGGCATCGGTGGTGCGCTTGTCATCGCCCTGCTTCTTCAGCCCCGGCGCGCGAGCGTCATCGGTGGCGCGGCCGATATCACCTCGAGCTGTCCCCGCTCCCGTGGCATTCGCGCTCGTGCGTGTGGCATCGGTGGCCCGGCCGACATCACCCCGAGCCGGCCCTACTCCCGTGGCACTCGCGCTCACGCGAGCGTCATCGGTGGCGCGGCCATCACGCCCCTGCGCGCTCAGCCCCGTCCCACGTGCGTCGTAGGTGAGCACCGTGAATCCATGCTCCACCAGCAGCGCCGGATAGGGCTCCAGCGCCGCGCGAGAGCCCCGCCCCACGTCGTGCAGCAGCACCACCGCGTTCCTGGGCACTCCCGTCCCCGGCAGCCACAGGGTCGCCGGCAGCTCCGCGCCCTCCACGGACACCGTCACCGCCTCGGTGCGCACCGGCGCCGGCGCGAGCACCATCGGCTCCGCGCTCACCCCCGTGAGCACCAGCTCCGGCGATCGCCACGTGACGCGCGCCTCCGGACGGCTTCCCGCGAGCGCCCACACCCCGGGCTCCCTCGGCTCCAACCGCCAGCGCCGCCGCGAGGCGAAGTCCATCAGGAACGGGGCCGTGCCCTCCCCCGCCACCCGCACCAGCCCTCCATCCGGCCGACGCCAGACCCCCTCGACGGGGACCGTCGCCCCGGTCGCCCAGGCTCCGCTGCCGACGAGCACCAGCCCCAGGACCACCACCACGCTCACACCCAGCCTCGGCACGCCACGCCTCCGATGATTTGACGCGCGCGCGTTCAAGCCGACCCGGGGCCCCGGACGCAACACCGTGTCGCGTCCGGGCTCGCTCGTGTGGACCGCTGGACACTCCCACTCAGCGCTTCAGGTGGTGCTCCAGGAACATCGACGTCTCCGCCCACGCCCTGGCGGCCGACTGCTCGTCGTAGCGCGCCCCCGAGGGGTTCGCGAACGCATGCTCCCCATCCAGCTCGACGATGCGGTGGGCAATCCCCAGCTGGTCCAGCGCCGCGCGGAACTCCGCCACCTTCTCCAGCGGAATGGACGCGTCCCGCGTCCCGAAGATGCCCAGCACCGCCGCGCGGATGGTCGACAGCTCGTTCACGTCCGTCACCGGGCTGCCGTAATAAATCACCGCCGCGTCCAGCTCCGGCACCAGCATCGCCGTGCGCAGGGACATGCTCCCGCCGAAGCACCACCCCAGGCTGCCCGTGCGCGTGGCCTTCACCCGCGCGTCCTCCTGGAGGAACTTGTGCGCCGCCACCAGCGTCTGCCCCGCGCGCGCGTGGTCCACCGCCTTCACCAGCGCCAGCGCCTCCTCGGACGTGGTGGCCACCTTGCCGCCATACAGGTCCACCGCCAGCGCCGCGTAGCCGTTGGCCGCCAGCCGGTCCGCCCAGTGCTTGATGTGCGAGTTGAGCCCCCACCACTCATGGAGGACCAGCACCGCCGGCAGGGGCCCCTTCGCGCCCTCGGGCAGGCTCAGGTACATCTTCGTCCCGGCCACCTCCACCTCCTGCCCCTTCAGCTCGGGCGGCGCGTCGTCGCGCAGGGTGTGCATGGCCTTGAACTCCGCCTCGGAGACCGCGCCCGTGGGAGAGGGCTCGCGCCGCACCTCCACCGGCTTGCCCCGCGTGCAGCCTGAGACCAGCAACAACACACCCAACCACAGCAGGTGACGGTGCATGAACGCTCCTTCGCGCCCTGAGGCGCTCGCATGACTGCAAACGAAGAGGGCCGGCAGGGAGCATCCCCGCCAGCCCTCCATGTGCCCACGCTCCAATGACTGGAGCGGGCCGGACTACTTCTTCTGCTCGGCGGACGGAGGCGTCGCGGGAGCGGCCGGCGCGCCAGCGGGGGGGGCCTCGGGCGGCTTGACGATCTCCAGCAGCTCCACCTCGAACACCAGCGCCGAGCCGCCCGGGATGTTCGGGGGCGCGCCGCGGTCGCCGTAGGCGATGTCGGACGGGCACACCAGCTTGGCCTTGCCGCCGACCTTCATCTTCTGCACGCCCTCCGTCCAGCACTTGATGACGCCCTGGAGCGGGAACTGCGTGGGCTCGCCACGCTTGTAGGAGCTGTCGAACTCCGTGCCGTTGGGCAGCGTGCCCTTGTAGTGCACCTTCACGATGTCCGTGGCCTTCGGGGACTCACCGGTACCGGGGGTGATGTCCTTGAACACCAGGCCGGACTCCGTCTTGGTGGCGCCGGACTCCTTGGCGGCCTCGTCCAGGAACTGCTTGGACTTCTCCTTCTCCTTCTCCGCCTTGGCGGTGGTGCGCGCGCGCGCCAGCTCCTGGAGCTTCGGCCCGTACGTCTCCAGCTCCACCGCGGGCTTGTCGCCCTTCACCTGGGCGTTGAGGCCCGCCTTGACGTACTCCAGCTCCTCCGGAGTCATGTCGAACACGCTGATGCTCTTGCCAATGGACAGACCGAGCGCGTACAGCGTCTTCTGGTCCTCGGTCTGCGGGTTGGCCGCCGCGCCCGCCGTCGCCGTGGCGGTGGCGCCCCCGTCCTTCGCACCCTGCGGCTGGCACGCCGTCAGGCTCAGCATCATCGCAACCAGACACATCTTCCGCATGTGTTTGCCCTTCCTTCGCTTGTGGCCGCGGCGGCGAAAGCGCGCCGCCAATCTCTCGTTCCGGAGGGGCGACTTACTACAGAAACGCGCGTCCTTCCTCTTGGCGCCGCACCGCGACGCCCATCCGCCGCCCTCGTTTCATCCGGGTAGGATATTTCTCCACCCACCATCCCGAGGCCCTACGAACGCGAAGGGACTCCGGGCTCGAGCGTCAACAAGCGCCAGGGCGGCGCAGGTACGCGAGGAGCGGCTCGCGCAGGGGGCCCAGGCGCTTGTAGCCGCTCAGGTCGTCCGGGACGGTGGCGAGCACGCGGGCCAGGCGCTGGCGGCGCTCGGGCGTGGGCACCTCGCCGGCCACCGGGGCCACGTAGGTGTGGATGGTGAAGAGGATGGCGCCCGTCTGGGGCAGGCGGCTCAAGGTCTGCCGCTCCAGGCGCAGGAAGCAGCGCTCCCCGGCGTTGTCGGGCGTGAGGCCCTCGAAGAGGTGGCGCCACTCGGGGAAGGAGCGCGGCTCCATGCACAGCCTGTCGGTGACGGTGACGGCCCAGTTGCAGCGGGTGACGGGGCGGCCCGGCTTGAGGCCCTCCAGCAGCTTCAGCGTGCCGCGGCCCATCTGCTCGGCGAAGCCCGGCACCGGCGCGTGCACCGCGAGCAGGGACTTGCCCAGCTTCTCCCCCAGGCTCCAGCCAGAGGGGAAGCAGAGCTGTCCGGCGATGAGCGGGCAGCCCTCGCGCGTGCCGTCCAGCACCAGCAAGTCCTCCTGCACCTGCCTCCCCACCCAATCCAGCGGCGCGAACGGCAGGCCGTCCTCCTGGCCCGGCGTGAAGGAGGCCGCGTCGCCCGTGAGCGTGTTGTGCCAATGCCAGCGCCCGTCGTTGTCGACCCGCAGGGTGAACGACTCCGGTGTCTGCTCGGCCATGCGCGACAGCAAGAGCCGCAACACCTCCCACTGCTGGGGCCCGGTGCCCGGCTGCGCCTGGAAGCGCGCGTGCGGGTCCTCGCCGAGCAGCGAGGCTTTCAACGCCAGCTCAGCGCGATAATGCGCTGCGTCTACCTCGATGAGTGTTTCACCGGGACGCAAGGCGCGCACTCCAAGTGCCATGGCGTAGGCGTCCTGCTCGAAGGGGAAGTAGGGCAGCACGTGGACGAAGCTCCGACCCGAGAAAAATACAGCCTGCCATTCCTTGCACATCGCAGCGCGTCACGAAACCCAGGCGCGAAGGAAATCCTCACCTCACCCTTGAGGTCGGGCGCGGGCGGGATGAGGATTCGCGCCATCCCTTGGCCCCGCCCCGCTCCGCTCCCCGTCGAGACACGAGGGGGGCATGGCCGACTCCTGGAGGAACCCTGATGAACCGTCTGTCACGTGCCGTGCTCGTCGCCGCGCTGAGTCTGCTGGCCCTTCCCGCCTGCTCGGACGACGACGAGGACCGTCAGTTCGCGAGCCCCAACCCGAGCCCGGGAGAGCCCGCGACGGACGCCGGCACGCCCGACTCCGGCACGCCGGACTCAGGTGACGTGTGGCCCGCCGAGTTCTCGTGTACCGATGCGCAGCGCAAGACGCTGACCTTCAATCCGGGTCAGGAGCAGGACCTGCAGAACGCCGTCAATGACTTGCAGCCGTGCACCACGGTGCAGCTGGGCGCGGGCACGTTCAAGTTCAACAACGCGGTGACCATCCGCCAGGACGGCATCACCATCGTCGGCGCGGGTCGGGGCGCGCAGGGCGAGGGCACCGGCGGCGCCGCCAGCACCGTGCTGGACTTCTCCAACGCAGTGGCCAACACCAACGGCCTGGACGTGGTGGGCAAGCTGTTCACGGTAAAGGACGTGGCGCTGTGGAACGCGAAGAAGGACGCGCTGCGCGTGGAGAACTCGTCCAACGTGTTCATCCAGCGCATCCGCACCGAGTGGGCGGTGGAGAACGACGAGAACAACGGCAAGTACGGCATCTACCCGGTGAAGTCGCGCTACGTGCTCATCGAGGACTGCGAGGCGTACAACGCCGCGGACGCGGGCATCTACGTGGGCCAGACGCGCTACACCATCGTCCGGCGCAACATCGCGAAGAAGAACGTGGCGGGCATCGAAATCGAGAACACGCGCTTCGCCTACGTGGAGGGCAACACGGCCATCGACAACACCACGGGCCTGGTGGTGTTCGACCTGCCGGGCAACCCCATCAAGGGCACCGACATCCTCATCACCAAGAACACCATCACGGGCAACAACCGGCCGAACTTCGCGTCGGTGACGGCCAGCAGCAGCACGGTGTCGCAGGTGCCGGCGGGCACGGGCACGTTCATCCTGGCGTCGCGCCGGGTGGAGTTCGTGGGCAACACGTGGGGTGACAACGGCTCCGTGGACATCGCGGTGCTCAGCGGCCTGGCCATCGAGCCCAACCCCATCCTGTGGTCGGCGGGCTTCTTCAACTTCAACACGGGCGATGTGTCCATCCACGACAACACGTTCCTGGGTGGCAGCGGCGCGAACGTGGACAACGGCCAGCCGGACCTGCAGAAGCGCCCGCTGGGCGCGCTGATGTTCAACCTGTACGCGTACGGCAAGGCGGTGCACGGCGTGGAGCGCGTGGAGCACGTGCTGTGGGACGGCATCGACCCGGCGCCGCGCGCCGAGGGCCGCGAGCCCAACGCGCTGAACCTGTGCTTCTACAACAACACGGTGCCGGCCACGACGAAGCAGGCGGTGGTGGACCTGGACCTGCAGTCGGTGCAGGCGTACCTGACGGCGCAGACGCCCAACCCGGCGGCGGCGTGGGCCGCGACGGCGCGCTACGACCAGGGCGCCGAGCCGTTCAACTGCCGCGGCTTCGCGCCCGCGCTGGACCTCCCCTGAAGTGAGCGGACCGAGGACGCCCGTCGCCATGCGCGCGCCGTACACGAAACATCTGGGCCTCGCCGCGGTGCTGCTCGCCGCGGCGGTGGCCGCCTGCTCCGGTGACGAGGACCCACCGGGCAACGAGCCCACGCCGGACGCGGGCAATCCCTCGCAAGGGGATGCCGGCACGCCGGACGCGGGTGCGCCGGACTCGGGCCCGGACGCGGGGCCCCCCGACGCGGGGGTGCCGGACGCGGGTCCCCCCGACGCGGGCACGCCCGACGCCGGGCCTCCGGGCACGGTGGTCATCCCGAACAAGCTGTCGGACCTGAAGCTCTTCACGGGCACGCCGGCGACGGGGGACTTCCAGCCCGTGGCGGGCAACATCCCGTACGAGCTGACCACGCCGCTGTTCTCCGACTACTCGCTGAAGTCCCGCACGCTGTACGTGCCGGACGGCAAGAAGGCGCTGTATTCGGCGAACGACGTGTTGGACCTGCCGGTGGGGACCATCATCACCAAGACGTTCGCGTACCCGGCGGACTTCCGGGAGCCGGACAAGAATGTGCGCCCGCTGGAGACACGCATCCTGGTGCGACAGCCGAGCGGCTGGGAGGCGTATCCCTACGTCTGGAACGACGCGCTGACAGAGGCGACCAAGGTCGTCGGCGGCTACGTATTCGAGAACTTCGAGTTCATCGACGCCGAGGGCGTGAAGAAGACGTTCAACTACCTGGTACCCCAGCGCAACCAGTGCCAGAAGTGCCACCACGAGGTGGACGCGCAGGACAACCAGTACCTGGTGCCCATCGGCGTGAAGGCGCGCTACCTCAACCGGGAGCACGTCTACGACGGGCAGCCGGTGAACCAGCTCCAGCACCTGGCGGCGCTGGGGAAGCTGGGCAACCTGCCTTCCGCCAACATCCCCCGCGCGCCGAACGCGTTCGACGCCACGGAGGCCACGGTGGCCGAGCGGGCGCGCACGTACCTGGACATCAACTGCGCGCATTGCCACAACCCGAAGGCGCAGCCGGGCATCACCAGCCGGCTGTTCCTGGACATCAAGACGACGGACGAGTTCAGCCTGGGCTACTGCAAGCGCCCGGGCTCCGCGGGCAGCGGCGTGGGCGGTGAGTTCGACATCGTCCCCGGAGACCACTCCACGTCCATCCTCTGGTACCGGCTGCACACCGAGGAGTCGGGGAAGATGATGCCGGAGATTGGCCGCGCCCTGCGCCATGACGTGGGCTCGCAGCTCATCGCCGATTGGATTGACGCCATGCCGCCGCAGTCCTGCAAGTAGCGGCGCGACAGTCCTGGGTGTGGATGAAGGCCCTTCGCCGCTGCCCCTTCGAGGCACGGCGGAGGGCCTTCGCCTTGTCGGGCCTCAGCGAGTCGGCCGCACCCGGCGGCGGCGCGCCGCGTCCTCACCGCCCAGCGACACGAGCATGCCCGCCAGCAGCGTGCGGGCCTCCTGCAGCGGGCCTTCGCCATGCTGGCGCTCGAAGCGCTTCTGGAGCGCGGAGCGCAGCGCCCGGGACTTCTCCACCGACGCGAGCCCGCGGGGCGACAGCGCCACCTGGCGCACGCGCGCGTCCCCGGTCTCCGTCTTGTCCACGTAACCCAGCGACTCCAGCTCCGCGACGGACTTGGACGCCGCCTGCTGCGTCACGCCCAACAGCTTCGCCAGCTCGCTGATGGAGCGCGCGCCGCCCAGCAGGTGCTGGAAGACATGGCCGTGCGAGTGGCGCAGCCCGGTGAAGCCCGCGCCGTGGAGCTCCTCCAGCACCTGGTCGTTCATCCGCTGCCCCACGAAGAGGGCCAGGTACCCCAGGTCCAGCGACTCGGGGCGCACGTCCACGTCTTCCATCCGGCGTGACATGCGCCACTGTGTCGCATTCACATCCCGGGTTGTGCAATGCGGGTCCTCCCTGGACCTGGCCTTGTCGTCGTCGACCCGTGGGTCCTTTCGTGACATCGCCCCCCAGGACTTTCCGCAGGCGTGTCGCATAATCCCGCCCCCATGTCCCTTCCCCTCCTCGCCCGGGCCTTGGGCCTCGCCGTCGCGCTGGCGGTGCTCGCCGCGTGCCGCATCGAGTCCGCGGCGCCCGCGTCCGGCGCCGCCAACAAGCACGAGGGCGCGCCATCGGGCGAGGTCTGGGTCTACACGTCCATGTATCAGCACGTGCTGGACGCGATGGAGCCGCTCCTGAAGGAGAAGCTCCCCGGCGTCACGGTGCGCTGGTACCAGGCCGGCAGCGAGAAGGTGGCCAGCCGCCTGGAGGCCGAGCGCGCCGCGGGCGCCGTGCGCGCGGACCTCCTCTCCGCGTCGGACCCGTTCCTCGTCGAGCGGCTCGCGCGCGAGGGGGCCCTCCTGCCGTATGCGTCCGTGCACGTGCTGCGGGCCCCGCGCGCGTTGGTAGACCTGGATGCCCGCTACGCCTCCATCCGCGTGTCCACCATGGTGCTGGTGCATCGCGAGGGCTCGCCGCCCCCGCCCGCCTCGTTCGCGGCGCTGGTGGATGGGAGCTGGAAGGGACGCGTGGCCATCGGCGACCCGCTCACGTCGGGGACCGCCTTCACGTGGGCCGTGTTCTGTCATTCCAGGTACGGCGAGGCGTACTTCACCGGCCTGCGCGAGCACGGCGCGCTCGTGGCAGGAGGCAACGCGGCGGTGCTCCAGAAGGTCGAGAGCGGCGAGGCCGACGCGGGCGTGCTGCTGCTCGAGAACGCGCTGGCCGCCCGGGCGCGCGGCAGCAGGCTGCACATCGTCTGGCCCACCGACGGCGCGGTCACCATCCCCGGCCCCGTGGCCATCCTCGCCGGGACGCCGAACCCCGTGGCCGCCCGCGCCGTGGTGGACGTGATGCTGTCCGCCGAGGGCCAGCGCCTCATCGTCGAGAAGGGAGACATGCACGCGGTGGACCCCCGGCTGCCGGGCCCTCGCGAGGAGCCGGGCGTGGACGCGCTGCTACAGCGCACGCAGCCGTGGACGCCGCCCCTTTTGGAACAGGGGCTCACGCGGGGCAGCGCCATCAAGGAAGCCTTCAGCCGGGCCTTCGCGCGATGAGGGTGCCCACGCGGTGGCTGGGGCTTGGCGCGTGGCTCTTGCCGCTGCTCGTCTTCGCGGTGGGGCCCGTGGTGGCGCTGCTGGCGCGCGGGCTCGGCGCGCAGACGGGCGACGCGGGGATGAGCGGCCTGGGCGCGGAGGCGGGGGCGCTGCTCAACACGCTGGCCATCTCCGGCGGCGCGGCGCTGCTCGCGCTCTGCCTGGGCACGCCGCTGTCGCTCTTGCTGTTCCGCACGGACCTGCCGCTGCGCGGCGGCTTCACCGTGCTCTTCACCCTGCCCTCCGCCATCCCCGCCTTCATCTGGGGCATGGGGTGGTTGTCATTGGCGAGCCCTCGCGCGGGCTATCTCAATCGCCTGCTGGGCGCGGGCACGCTCGACATCCACGGCCCGGTGGGCATCGCCTTCGTCGAGGGTGTGTCCGGCCTCCCGCTCGTGCTGCTCGCGGGCGCCGCGGCGCTGCGGCGCGTGGACCCGGCGCTGGAGGAGGCCGCGCGCGTGTGCGGCGCCTCCCCCCTGCGCGCGCTGCTCACGACGACGGTGCCGCTGGTGATGCCGTCGCTGCTCTCCGGCGCGGTGATGGTGTTCCTGATGGCCGCGTCGTCGTTCGGCGTGCCGTACCTCCTGGGCGTGTCCGCGACGCCGCCCACGCGGGTGCTCACCACGCGCATCTACGAGCTGGTCCTGCTGGGCGAGGAGGGCCTGGGACGCGCCAGCACGCTCGCGCTCGTGCTGCTGCTGCTCACGCCGCTGTCGCTCTTCGCCACGTGGGCGCTGGGGCGCGCGGGGCGCGTGCGGTTGAGCGCGGGCAAGGGGCTGTCTCCACGGCCCCTGTCCCTGGGCCGCGCGCGGAGACTGGCCACCGGTGGCGTGGCGGCGGCCTGCGTGCTGCTGGTGCTGCTGCCCCTGGGCGCCATCCTGCTCACCTCGCTGCAGCGGGGCTTCGGGGCCCGGCTGGCGTGGGAGGAGTTGACGCTGTCGCACTGGTCCGGCGTGCTGTTCGAGCCGCGCACGCTGCGCGCCACGGGCTTGAGCCTGCTGCTCGCGACGGGCGCGGGTGCGCTGGTGTGCGGCCTGGGGCTGTCGGCGGCGCTGCTCCAGCGGGCGTGGCGTCGCCTGGGCGCGGGCGTGGAGGCGCTCGCCGTCTGGCCCTACGCGGTGCCGGGCACGGTGCTGGCATTGGCGCTGCTCGTCGCGTTCTCGCGCGACTGGCGCTTCATCCTCGTGGACCGCGTGGCCTTCGTGCTGGCGCTGGCGCACACGCCGTGGCTGCTGCTCGTCGCGTACGCGGCGAAGTACCTGGCGCTGGGCACCCGCAACGCCTCGGAGGCGCTCGCGCAGCTGGACCCCTCGCTGACGGAGGCGGCGCGCGTGTCGGGCGCGGGCCCGCTGCGCGCGTTCCTGGACGTGCCGCTGCCGCTGCTGCGGCCCGCGCTGACGGTGGCCTTCATCCTGACCTTCCTGGCGTGCGCGACGGAGATAACGATGTCCGTGCTGCTGGTGCCCGCGGGCTCGGAGGTGCTGGGCAAGCTGCTGTTCGACCTGCAGAGCTACGCGGACCCGGCCTCCGCGGCGGTGCTCGCGTGCGCCTTCGTGGCGCTGGTGGTGGCGGGACAAGCGGTGCTCGCGCTGGTGTCGCGGCGCGCGACGGAGACGCGGTGATGGCGGCGATTGCGTTGCGGTCCGTGTTCAAGGCCTACGGCGCCACGCCCGTGGTGCGCGGGCTGAGCCTGGACGTCCACGAGGGCGAGCTGGTGTCGCTGCTGGGCCCCTCCGGCTGCGGGAAGACGACGACGCTGCGCATGCTCGCGGGCCTGGAGCACCCGGACTCGGGCGTCATCCGCATCGGCGACGAGACGGTGGCGGGCCCCGGCGTGCGCGTGCCGCCCGAGCGGCGCGGGCTGGGCATGGTGTTCCAGGGCTACGCCGTCTGGCCCCACCGCTCCGTCGAGGAGAACGTGGCCTATCCGCTGGTGCTGCGCCGCGTGCCGAAGGCGGAGCTGGCCACCCGCGTGCGCGAGGCCTTGCGACAAGTCCGTCTGGAGCACCTGGCCACGCGCAGGCCCCACGAGCTGTCGGGCGGACAGCTGCAGCGCGTGGCGCTCGCGCGCGCCCTGGTGGCCAGCCCCCGCGTGCTGCTGCTCGACGAGCCGCTCTCCAACCTGGACGCGGCGCTGCGCGAGGAGCTGCGCGCGGAAATCGCCACCCTGCGCGCGAAGCTGGGCACCACGCTCGTCTTCGTCACGCATGACCAGGGCGAAGCGCTCGCGCTGTCGGACCGCATCGCGGTGATGAACCAGGGCGTGCTCGAGCAGGTGGACTCACCCCAGACGCTCTACCGGGAGCCCGCCACCCCGTTCGTCGCGGGCTTCGTCGGCGGCGCCAACGTGCTCACGGGCGAGGTGCGCGACGGCCACTTCCACACCGCCCCCGGCGGTACCGTGTTCGCGCTGCCGCCCGAGAGCCCCGCCACCCCGGGCCCCACCACCCTGGTGGTCCGCCCCGAGGACGTGGCGCTCGGCGAGCACGGCACGCCCCTGCCCATGTCCGCGCGCCTCTTCCTGGGCCACGCCGCCGAGTACCGCTTCCCCGTCGGCAGCACCCTCCTGCGCGCGGTGGCCCCTCCACTCGAGGTGTGCGCGGGGCAGACACTCCACGTCCTCCTGCGCAAGGTCCGCCTCTTCGCGCCACGTTGAGCCGAGGCACCTGGATGTTTTCGGACTCATTGCCCCAGAGGAACCGCTCCGGGGAGACTCCCAGCGTCCCCCCCCCCCCCGACTCCCGGAGTCCACGTGTTTCGCCCCATCGCCCTGCTCGCGCTCCTCGTGTCGTGCCTCGGTCTCACCGCCTGCTTCGAGGACGACGTCTGTACCGAGATCTCCACCTGTGGCGGCTGCGCCAGTGAGTACGTCGCCAACGCCTGCAAGTGGTGTCCGTCCGACAGCACCTGCTCCGCGTATGGCGAGGGCAGCTCCTGCTCCTACTCGGAGCTGAAGGACGACGCGGACGAGTGCGGCGGTACGTCGAGCGCGTGCAACAGCCCGTACTCGGGCCCCTCGGCCGACCCGCAGTCCTCCTCCTTCTGCCAGGCCGCGTACCACTACGGCTGCCAGGGCCAGACGTCGCGGCGCGACGACAACTGCCGCGTGTACGCCCAGTTCGAGGCGGACAACCCGGGCATGCCGTCCTGCCCCTACTGCCCCTGAGCGATTGGGCGCGCGAGGAGGCTCGGGCCGGGTTAAAGCCGCACCCATGAGCGACTCGAACCCGAGCATCCTTTCCCACGTCTCCCTCGGCACGAACGACTTCGCGAAGGCCGTGGCCTTCTACGACGCCGTCCTCGGCACCCTCGGCTGCAAGCGGGTGCTCGACTTCCCCAACGCCGTGGCCTACGGCAAGCAGTTCCCCGAGTTCTGGGTGCAGGCCCCCATCGACGGGCAGCGCGCCAACGTCGGCAATGGCACCCACTTCGGCTTCATCGCCGCATCGAAGGAGGCCGTGCACGCCTTCCACCAGGCCGCGCTCGCGGCGGGCGCCACCGACGACGGCGCCCCCGGGCCCCGTCCGCAGTACGGCGCGCCCTACTACGGCTGCTTCGTGAAGGACCTGGACGGCCACAAGATTGAGGCGTCCTTCTGGGATGAGTCCGCGGGCGGCGCGCACGGCGTCTGACGTGGCGCCTACACCTGGCGCAGCTTCCAGCGCCCTCTGCGGAAGAGGAGGGCCGCGAGCACCGCCAGCACGGAGAAGGCCACGGTGAGCGAGAGGAACACCCCCGAGGGCCCCATCTTCAGGGGCCCCGACAGCACCCACGCCAGGGGCAGCTCCAGAATCCAGAAGCAGAACACGTTGATGAGCGTGGGCGTGGTGGTGTCCCCCGCGCCGTTGAACGACTGCGTCAGCACCATGCCGAAGGCGTAGAAGAGGAAGCCTCCGCTGATGATGCGCAGCGCGTGCGAGCCGTGGTCCACCACCACCGGGTCCGGGGAGAAGGCGCCCACCAGCGGCTGGGCGAAGGCGACGAACAACACCCCCAACGAGCCCAGGAACACGGCGTTGATGCGCCCCGCCGTCCACACGGCCTGCTCGCCGCGCTCCGGCTGACGCGCGCCCAGGCTCTGGCCCACCATCGTCGCCGCCGCGTTGGCCAGGCCCCACGAGGGGAGCAGCGCGAAGAGCACGATGCGCATCGCGATGGTATAGCCCGCCACCGCCTGGCTGCCGAAGGTGGAGACGATGCGCGCCAGCACCACCCAGCTCGTGGTGTTCACCAGCGACTGCGCCGTGCCCGCGCCCGACAGCCGCAGCATGGAGAGCATGGTGCCCACTTCCAGCCGCACGTGCTCCCAGCGCACGCGCAGCCGCCCGCTCCCCCGGGCCAGCCGGTAGATTTGGTACACCACGCCGCAGCCCCGGCCGAACGTGGTGGCCACCGCCGCGCCCATGACGCCCAGCTCCGGGAAGGGGCCCACGCCGAAGATGAGCATCGGCGCCAGGACGATGTTGATGGCGTTGGCCAGCCACAGCACCCGCATGGCGATGGCCGCGTCCCCCGCGCCCCGGAAGATGGCGTTGATGAGGAACAGCAGGAGCACCGTGCCCATGCCGCCGAGCATCACCTGCGTGTAGCGCACGCCGTGCTCCAGCACCCACGGCTCGCCGCCCATCAACTCCAGCAGGGAGCGCGAGAACACCACGCCGCCCACCGCCAGGGGGATGGCCAGGAACACGCCCAGGCCAATCGCCTGCACCGCCGTGCGCGCGGCCTGCTCCGGGTTCTTCTCACCGATGCGCCGCGACACCAGCGCGGTGGCGCCGATGCTCAGCCCCGCGGCCGCCGCGTAGATGATGGTGAGCAACGACTCCGTCAGCCCCACCGTGGCGACCGCATCCGCGCCCAGCCGCCCGACGAAGAAGACGTCCACCACCGCGAAGATGGACTCCATCACCATCTCCAGCACCATGGGGACCGCGAGCAGGAAGATGGCGCGCTTCACGGGCAGCCCCGTGAGGTCCTTCTCCGTGCCGTGCATGGCCTCCTTCAGCGACGCCCAGAACTCCTCTCGCGGCACGGACTCCCGCCCCTCCACCTGCGACATGTGTGCTGCCTCCTGGACCGCCCCGCCGAGCCTCGGGCCCTTCTGTCAGGAAGGGGCGACGGCGTCCAGGACGCCGCGGCGCGCGGCCGGCTGACCCGCACGGCGCCTCGCGGCGGGGCGGGTGCGCACGCTCGGCCTTGTCCTCCGCGCCCGGGCGGGCGTGGATGGCCGTCACCCACCCCAGACCCGGGGCCGGGTTACGCGCTGTTCGCCGTTGCACCTCCGACACCACTCCAGCGCCTCCGGGCGGTCCTTCATCGCCGAGGCGAGGTGTAGCTTGCGCCCACTCATGATGCCGAGCTTCTCTCGTTCGCTGTTCCCGTCAGTCCCCAGTCCGGGCACCGCGCACTTCCGTCTGGCCAGCAGTGCGCGCGTGCTGGGGCGCGTGCACCTGGGACCCGGAGTCCACCTCGCGCAGGGCGCGGTGGTCTGCTCTCCGGAGGGCGCGGTTCAACTGGGCGCGGGCTCCACGCTGCGGGAGAACACCACCGCCGTCGGCACCGCGCGTCATCCCGTGGTGGTGGGCGAGAAGACGACGCTGGGCCCGCGCAGCCTGGTGCTCGGCGCGTCGGTGGGCCACCTGTGCGACGTGGGCCCGGGGGCCATCCTCCAACCGGACGCCCGGCTGGGCGACCGCTGCCTGGTGGCGGATGGGGCGCTGGTGCCCTCCGGCATGTGGGTGCCCTCGGATTCCGTCGTCGTCGGCCGGCCCGCGCGCGTCGTGCGGCGCGTGGACACCGGCGACCTGGAGCGGCTGCGCGCCTCGCGCGGCGGCTCGCTCACCCTTCCCCAACAACCCCTCACCCCTTTCTTCGCCAGAGACCGCGCCGAGGATGCACCCATGGGACAGCTCTACTCCCTCCGAGACAAGCACCCGCTCGTCCACCCCACCGCCACCCTGTTCTCCTCCGCCGAGGTGACGGGCGACGTGCTCATCGGCCCCGGCGCTATCATCGGCCCCGGCGTGCGCATCATCGGCGAGTCCCACGCGCCGCTGCGCATCGGCGCGGGCGTGCGCATCCACGCCAACGCCGTGGTGCAGCTGCAACCGGGGGGCACGCTGGTGGTGGAGGATGGGGCCATCATCGGACCGGGCTGCCTGGTGCACGGCTGCTTCGTGGGCGCGGGCACCGTGGTGGAGGCGGGCGCCATCCTCTGCGACCGCAGCCGGCTGGGGCGAGGCTGCCTGGTCGGCGCGGGCAGCATGGTGCGCCCCGGCTCGCTCTTCCCGGACGCGGCCCAGGTGGATGGCTTCCCCGCGGTGCAGACGGGCTTCTTGTCCGCGCTGCCCGCGGCGCCGCCCTGGGCGCTCAAGCCGGAGGACCTGCCGGAGCTGCGCCGCGTCAGCTGAAGCCGCTCGCCGCCCGGGCATGCCGCGAGGCCCCGCCCCGCTGCCCGCTGTCGCCTCCCGTCCCGCGTGCCGAGGGGCGCCTTCGTCCAAATCCTGAGGGAACGGGCCCGCCCGCGCGTGGAAACGTCCGCGCGCCTGGGGGACGGACGGAGGACCTCGCCTCGCGGCGGGGACGAACGATGTGGCAGGCGCCGGGCACCGAAGGCCTTCAGGAAATCCATCGGGGACGCCGGTACGTCGTGTTCCGCACCTGGGCACGCGATGGCCGGCCCCTCATCATCAAGCAGGTCCGCCAGGGGCCGCTCGCCGCCGGCAGCGCGCCCATGCTGCGCCACGAGCACGCGCTGCTCACCGGGCTGCGCGACACCGTGCCCGACCTCGCGCGGGTCGTGTCGCTGGAGGACGCGCCCTCGCACCCGCCCGCGCTGGTGCTGGAGGACGCGGGGCCGCACAACCTGCAGGAGTGGCTGCGCCGCAAGCCCGTGGACCTGGAGCGCTTCATGGCGCTGGCGCTCCAGCTCACCGGCATCCTCACCCGCCTGCACGAGCAGCACGTCATCCACCGCGACCTCAACCCCACCAACCTGGTGATGAGCGCCGACGGCACGCACCTGACGCTCATCGACCTGGACCTGGCCACGCGCGTCTCGGGCATCGCCCCCAGCAGTGATTTGCCCGGCGAGCTGCAGTGGGCCCTGCCGTACGTCGCCCCGGAGCAGACGGGACGGATGAACCGGCCCATCGACCACCGCGCGGACCTGTACTCGCTGGGCGCCACCTTCTACGAGCTGCTCACGGGGCTGCCGCCGTTCACCTCCCCGGACCCGGTGGAGCTGGTGCACGCGCACCTGGCCCGCGCGCCCGTGCCGCCCGCCTTCGTCAACCCCGCCGTGCCGCGCATCGTCTCGGACATCGTCCTCAAGCTGCTCGCGAAGATGCCGGAGGAGCGCTACCAGGGCGCCGACTCGCTCCTGTCGGACCTGCTCGAGGCCAGCCGGCGTCAGAACGACGGGGACTTCACGCTGGGGCGGCTGGACCTGGCCCACCAGCTGTCGCTCCCGGAGCGCCTGTACGGCCGCGAGCCCGAGCAGCAGGCGCTGCGCGCGGCCCGCGAGCGCGTGCGCCGGGGCGGAAGCGAGCTGGTGCTGCTGTCGGGCGCGGCGGGCATCGGCAAGTCCGCGCTGGTGCACGAGCTGGCGCGCGACGCGCTCCCTGGAGACCGGCTGCTCACCGGCAAGTTCAACCAGCTGCAGGGCACCGTGCCCTATGCCGCCTTCGTGCAGGCGTTCCAGGGGCTGATGCGCGAGCTGCTGGAGGAGTCGCCCCCGTCGCGCGACTTCTGGCGCGAGCGCCTGTTGGGCGCGCTGGGGCCGCACGCGCGTGTCATCACCGACGTGGTGCCCGCGCTGGAGGTGCTGCTCGGGCCGCAGCCGGTGCCGCCCGCGCTGGGACCGGTGGAGGCCGCCGCGCGCTTCCACCTGCTCTTCCAGTCCTTCGTGCAGTCGCTGGCCACGCCCCGGCACGCGCTCATCCTGTTCCTGGATGACCTGCAGTGGGCGGACCCCGGCTCGCTCCACCTGCTGGAGAGCCTGTGCACGGACCCGGGCTCGCGACACGTCCTCTTCATCGGCGCGTGGCGACCGCAGGAGGTGGGCCCCGGACACCCGCTGTCGCGCCTGCTCGACGTGCTCGCGGAGCAGGACACGCTGCCGGTCCAGGACCTGGAGCTGGCGCCGCTGGAGGTCGGCGCCATCACCGCGCTGTGCGCGGACACCTTCCAGCTGGAGCCCGCGCGGGTGGCGCCCCTGGCCCGGCTGCTCGCGGGCAAGACGGCGGGCAACCCGCTCTTCCTCACGCGGCTGTTGCGCCTGCTGCACGCGTCCGGGCTCCTGCGCTTCGACTGGGAGCGCGGCACGTGGACCTGGGAGCTGGAGCGGCTGTCCCGGGTGGAGGTGACGGAGAACGTGGTGGAGCTACTGCTCGCCGCCATCCGCCGCCTGCCCGAGCGCACCCAGTACGTGCTGGAGGTGGCCGCGTGCCTGGGGGACCAGGTGGAGCTGGGGCTCCTGTCGTCGCTCGTCGACGAGGACGAGCAGGACGCGGCCTCCGCGCTGTGGAGCCTCCTGCGAGAAGGGCTGCTCGTCCCCGAGAGCGAGCCCGCGCGCGCGCCGGCGACGACGGACGGCGCTCGGCGCGAGGCCACCTACCGCTTCGCGCACGACCGCGTCCGACAGGCGGCGTACTCGCTGCTCACCGAGGACCAGCGTCAGGCGCTGCACCTGGCCGTGGGACGCAAGCTGTGGCACGGCGCGAGGGGCGAGGCGCTGGAGGAGCGCCTGTTCGCGGTGGTGGACCACCTGTACCGGGGCCTCGGCCAGCTGAGCGACGGAGAGGAGCGCGAGCAGCTGGCGGAGCTGTTCTTCCGCGCGGGCTTCAAGGCCAAGGGGGCCTCCGCCTTCGGCGCGGCGCTGGTGTACTTCACCCGCGGCCTGTCGCTGCTGCCCGCGGACGGGGGACTTCGGCGACAGGCCCGGCTCTTCCAGGTGCACCGGGAGGCCGCAGAGTGCGCGTACCTCTCCGGCAACGGGAGGCTGGCGGAGGAGCTGCTGCACACCGCGCACACGCACGCCGCGTCCGCGACGCAGAAGGCGGACCTGTACGTGCTCCAGGTGCTCGCGAACCTCATGACGGGCAGCTACCCGGAGGCGCTCGCCGCGGGCCGCGAGGGGCTGCGCCTGTTCGGCGTGGAGCTGCCCGAGCACGGCTACACGGAGGCGCTCGCCGAGGGACAGGCGCGCGTGCGCCGGCACCTGGACGGGCGCCGGGTGGAGGCGCTGCTGGACGCGCCGATGATGACGGACAGCGGGCACCTGGCCTGCGTGCAGCTGCTGTCGGAGCTCGTCACGCCCGCCTTCTTCGTGGACCCGGACCTGTTCGCCTGGCTCAACACGCTGGCGCTGGCGCTCACGCTGGAGCATGGCAGCTCGCGCTGGGCCCCGGCCGTGTACGCCGTGCAGGGCATGCTGCTGGCGAGCCGGGGCGAGGTGGAGGAGGCCCAGGCCTACGGACACCTGGGCGTGGCGCTCGCGCGCAAGCTGGGCGACGCCAGGCAGGAGTGCCGGGCGCTCATCAGCCTCACGCTCAACGTCAACCACTGGCGCGCGCCCCTGCGCACCAGCCTGTCCCTGCTGCGCCGGGCGGTGACGACGGGGCTGGCCAGCGGTGACCTGCAGTTCACCAGCTACGCGCTCACCACCGTCGTCTCCACGGAGCTGGCGATGGGCACCGAGCTGGTGCGCATCCTCGGCTCCATCGACACCGCGCTCTCCTACTCCCGGCGCGCCAACGTGCAGGGCATGGTGGACGTGTCCCTGCTCTACCGTCAGGCCATCCGCGCGCTCCAGGGCCGCACGCGCACGCCGGCGCGGCTGGACGACGACGACTTCGACGAGAGCGCCTACCTCGCGTCGGACCGGGTGGAGCAGACCAACCTCTACCTGCTCGCGATGATGAAGCTGTTCGTCGCCTACGTGATGGGCGACCTCGACGAGGCGCTGCGCATGTCGCGCGAGGCCCTGCCCTACGTGCACTACACGCAGGGCTTCTTCCGCAACGTGGACTTCAACGTGCTCACCTCGCTGACGCTCCTGGCGCGCGCGTCGCGGACACCGCTGGAGAAGGAGGCCCTGCTGTCCCACGTGGAGGCCAACCAGCGCAGGCTGGAGGCGTGGGCCCGGACGTGCCCGGAGAACTTCCGTCACAAGCACCAGCTGGTGGCGGCGGAGGTGGCGCGGCTGGAGGACCGGGCGCTGGAGGCGATGCGGCTGTACGACAGCGCCATCGACGGCGCGCACACCGAGGGCTTCCTCCAGGACGAGGCCCTGGCCCACGAGCTGGCGGGGCGGTTCCACCAGCAGCAGGGCCACCGGCGCCTGGTGCCGCTGTACCTGCGCGCGGCGCTGGACTGCTACGTGCGCTGGGGCGCGCAGGCGAAGGTCACGCAGCTGGAAGAGGAGTTCCCGGAGCTGGCGACGCGGCTGGACCGGCCCTGGACGGAGCCCGGCGCCATCACGACGGGCCCCACGCCGCCGGGGGCCTCGCTGGACCTGCTCACCCTGCTCAAGGCCTCCGAGACGCTGGTGAGCGAGGTGGTGCTGGACCGGCTGCTCGAGAAGCTGATGGCGGTGTGCTTCGAGGCGGCGGGGGCCACGCGCGGGGCGCTGGTGCTGGACGAGGGCGGCAGCCGCCAGGTCTGCGCCGTGGGCGCCAGCTCCGAGCCGGTCAGCCTGGAGCGCACCCCGCTGGAGTCGAGCCCCCAGGTGCCGGTGACGTTGGTGGAGCACGCCTTCCACACCGGTGAGACGCTGGTGCTGGCCGACGCCGCGCACCAGGGCCGCTTCGTGGGGGACGCCTACGTGGTCCGCCGCGCGGTGAAGTCCGCGCTCGTCGTGCCCATCCAGCGCCACGGCAACACGGTGGGCGTGCTCTACCTGGAGAACGACCTGGCCACGCGCGCCTTCACCCCGGAGCGCGTGGGCGTGCTGCGCACGCTGTCGTCGCAGATCGCCATCTCGCTGGAGAACAGCCGCCTGTTCGAGCAGCTCCACGTGGAGGTGCAGGAGCGCCGCCGCGCGGAGCGGGCCGTGCGCTTCCTGGCGGACACGGGGCTGGCCCTGGCCGAGTCGCTGGACGTGGAGGTGATGCTGGGCAACGCCATGCGGCGCGTGGTGCCCTTCCTGGCGGACTGGTGCATCGTCACCGTCGTCGAGCGCGGCGAGCACCTGAGGGTGCTGTCGGCGACGCACGTGGACGCGCGCAAGGAGGCGCGGCTGAAGCAGATGCTGGAGCGGTACCCGGTGGACTGGACGTCCCCGCCCGCCCTCGTCCACGCGCTGCGCACCGGCCAGCCCTTCCTGCGCGAGGACGTCCCCGACTTCATCCTGCGCGAGCATGGCCATGGCCAGGAGTACATCGACACCCTGCGCGACATCGGCTCACGCGCCGCCATGCACGTGCCGCTCATCGCCGGAGGCAAGACGCTGGGCGTCGCCACCTTCGTCTCCGGCGCGCCCGGAAGGCGCTACACGGAGGCGGACCTGGGGCTCGCCCAGGAGCTGTCGCGCCGCGTGGCCGTCTGCCTGGACAACGCCCGCCTCTACCGCGAGGCCCAGGACGCCGTGCGCCTGCGCGACGAGTTCCTCAGCGTGGCCTCCCACGAGCTCAACACGCCGCTCACCTCGCTGCGCCTCATGGTGCAGACGCTCCTGCGCCACACGCCGCCCGGGCTGCCGCCCCACGCCGTGCGCGCGCTGCGCACGCTGGACGGCCAGACGCTGAAGCTGGCCACGCTGGTGGAGGAGATGCTCGACATCTCACGGCTCCAGGCCGGGCGCATGGACCTGCGCCTGTCGCGCGTGGACCTGGCGGACCTCATCCGCCACGCGGCCGGCAGGCTCGCCGAGCCGCTGGAGCGCGCCGGCTGCGCGCTGGAGCTGCACATCGACGGTCCGCTGTGGGGGAACTGGGACGGCGCGCGGCTGGGGCAGGTGCTGGTGCACCTGCTGTCCAACGCGCTCAAGTTCGGCCCGGGCAAGCCCATCACCCTGCGCGCGTGGGAGGACGACGGGCGGGTGCGCGTGAGCGTGACGGACCGGGGCATCGGCATCGCGGAGGACCGGCTCGCCGACATCTTCGAGCGCTTCGAGCGCGCCGTCTCCGTGCGCGCCTACGGCGGCCTGGGCCTGGGGCTGCACCTGGTGCGCGAAATCCTCACCGCGCTCGGGGGCTCCATCCACGTGGAGAGCACCCCCGGCGAGGGCAGCACCTTCACCGTCGAGCTGCCGACCGACCCCGAGGCTCAGAAGTCCTCGTACTCCATCGAGATGACATAGGGCTTCGTGGCGCTGACCCGGCCCGCGGCGTCCGTGTGCAGCTCGCAGCCCAGCATCTGGCTCACCGGCGCGTCGAAGCGGAGGATGCGCAGCCGCTTCGCGACGGAGCCCTCCAGCCGGACGGGGTAGCCCAGCGAGCGCGAGCGCTCCAGCGCGTCCTCGGGCAGCTCGCCCGCCTTCACCTCGCCGCAGAACCCCGCGATGCGCGCCTGCACCTGCCGCTCCCTGCGCGGCGTCAGGACGCGCGCGCTCAGCCAGGAGAAGAACAGCACCAGTCCCGGCACGAGCACGAACACCAGCAGCGACACGCCGCAGCCGTACCGGCCCCACGAGGTGCCACCCGGCTTCGCCGCGCTGTCACGTGCCATCCGCATGCTCCCTTGCGTGCCCCGGGAAAAAGCAACACCCGGGAGGCCCATGATGGCCCCCCGGGTGTCGCCGTCCAACCCCGAACCTCGAAGCTCCTGGAGCTAGTAGGAGCCCTTCAGCGTCACGCCCGTGAAGGCCGAGTAGGCGCGCACCATCACGTAGTACTTGCCGGCCGTGGAGTTCGTCAGCTGGCAGGTCTCCGCGTTGCCACCCAGGTACGGGCGGCAGTCGTAGGTGCCGGAGCCCGTGCCGGGGGCCGAGCCGAAGCGGACGTACAGGTCCGCGTCACCCGTGCCGCCGCTGGTGGTGAACGTCACGCGGGTGTTGGCCGGCACGTCCATCGTGTAGTTCACGCTGGCGCTCGTGGCGGCGGACAGGCCCGTCACCGGCACGTTGTTCTGCAGCACGTTGCTCACGGTGGCGCTCGCCGTGCCCGTCAGCGTCACGTTGGAGTAGGCCGAGTACGCGTAGAGCAGGACGTGGTAGGTGCCCGCCGTCGGATTGTTGAGGGTGCACGTCTCCGTGCTGCTGCTGCCCGCGGAGCTGCACACGTAGCTGGACGTGGTCGGCTGGGTGCCGCGCCCCACGTACAGGTCCAGGTCACCCGAGCTGCCCGTGGTGGTGAACACCACCTTGGTGGTCCCCGCGGGGACGACCAGCGAGTAGTACTTCTCGTTGCCCAGCGTGCCGGAGATGCCCGTCACGGGCGTACCGTTGGTCAGCGGGATGGAGACCGGCGGCGTCCACACGCCGTTGACCCCCACCGCCTCCCAGGCCGCCTTCACCGCGTCCTGGATGGCCTGGCTGTAGTTGAGGTCGGCGGCGGCCTGGATGGTCCACGTCTTCGCCTGGAGGAACGTGGTGCCCTCCGTGAAGATGTCCGTGTTGGCCTTGTACCAGATGCGCGCGGCCGTCTCGACGCCGATGGCCGGCACGTTGATGGTGGTGCGGCCGCGCGGGTGCGTGCCGCCCTTGGCGAGCAGCGCGAAGGCCAGGTTGGGGATGCCCGAGCTGTAGTGCACGTCGGTGCTGGACGTGTAGCTGTCGAGGTGGTCCAGCGAGACGCCGTCCTTCCTCGGGTCATCCATGTAGCGCAGGGCGTCGTTCTGCGTGTTCGGCGTCCACACCTGCTCGCCAATCATCCAGATGGCGGGCGCGGTGCTCCAGGTGCCGGACGCCCAGCTCTGGCAGATGGCGGCGAAGGTGTCCGACAGCGCCTCGTTCAGACCGCCGGACTGGCCGGAGTAGATGAGGTTGGACTCGCGCTCCGTCACCGCGTGCGTCAGCTCGTGCACCGTGACGTCCGGGTCCTTGCCCAGCTCGATGGAGTTCACGCCGTCGCCGTCGCCGTACACCATCTGGCTGCCGTTCCAGAAGGCGTTCACGTAGTTGCTGCTGTAGTGGACGGTGCTGCGCAGCTCCGCGCCCGCGTTGTCGAACGAGTCGCGGCCGAACAGCGTCTGGTAGCAGTCGTACGTGTAGCCCAGCTGCGTGTGGTTCTGGTCCACGTGTGCGTCGTTGGTGACCGCGCCCAGCTCGCCGCGGCGCAGGGTGCCCGGCAGCGTGGTGCCGTTGTTGGCCGTGTACACCGCGCGGTTGCGGGCGGTGTGGATGAGCGGGTGGCGCGCCACGACGCCCGCCTTGCCGAGCGCGTCGACGTAGACGTTGTCCACCAGGGGGATGCCGGAGGGCTGGGTGCCCGTCACGCGCACGTGCCAGGCGAGGAACAGCGTGCCCGCGTCGTCACGCACGTAGACCAGCCGGGGCTGGCCCTCGGAGGCGATGCCGGTGCCGGCGGTGGCACGGGCCGCCGCGCTCGCCGCCGCGGCGGCGTCCACGCGGGGCGTGGCGGGCAGGTCCACGCCGTCACGGGCGGAGCTGTTGGCCGCGTACACGTTGCCGTCGGGGCGCACGTGCAGCATCAGCTCACCGCCCACCACCTCCAGGCCGTTCTTCGTCTGGCGATAGCGCAGGTGCTGGTTGCCCTGGTTGTCCGTGCGCGCGCGCTGCAGGAACAGGTCGTCGGCGCGCAGGCGGAACACCGGGGCGATGTCCGTCAGCGCCGGGGCCGCCGCGAACGCCGCCTGGCCCACGCCCAGCGCCGACAGCGTGCGCTCCACCTTGCCCAGCTCACCCACCAGCGTGTCGGGCACGCCGTCCGTGTGCGCCCCCGCCACGCCCGCGCTCGGCAGCTTCTTGAGCGACTGCTGGATGTCCGACCCCGCCTTCACCTCGGGCGCCTTCGCCTCGTCCGGCGCGGACTCCGTGGTGCCACACGCGGTGAGCGCAACACCCAAGCAGGCCACGCCAATCGTCTTCAGGACTCGATGAGCCAAACGCAAGACCTCCGGTAAAAGGCCATTTATTCGTGACACACCCGGAATCACGATTTCAAACGCAAAAGCCATTATTCATGTTTCGATATATTTCCAACCCAGACACGTCAATTTGCTTTACGTGTGAATCCTCGCGCGACGAGAAATGGCCAGCACAAGGGTAGGACAATGGCTCGAAAGAGCGTGTCTGGCGGTAGAAGTCGAGCCCGCCTGAAAACACGTCTGTCAGCGTCAGGGATTCAACGGGGTTTGAGAGGCATTGACTTCGCGCGGCTCAAGGGCGCGGCTGGGGGGGCTCGGTCGCATCCCCCTGGATGAGCCAGAGGCGCGCGGGAGGCTCCTCCCAGAAGCGGCGCAGGATGCGGTCCGTGCGGCTGTTCTGGGCCACGCGGTTGAGCTGGAGGGCGATGATTTCGCTCTCCACCAGCTCCGCCACGCGCACCACGCCCGAGCGCAGGCCGTACTCCTGCACCTGGCGAATCATGTTGGCGGCCTCGGGCGAGGCGGGGCGGAAGGCGCGCAGGTCCGCCAGGATTTTGATGTCCTGACCGGCGAGCGAGTCGGTGGCCCGCTCCAGCTCCGTCACGAAGGCCTCCATCTCCGGCACCCGGATGTAGCCCTCCAGGACGAAGCCCACGATGGCGTGCGCATTGTCGACGTCGATTCGGAACACCCGGGCTCCTTCGCCACCAGCACGCGCGTCGCGCGCCCCCACAGCGTAGGAGCCCGCTGGTGGAGAGCCCAGACACCCGGGAGTGCGGGGTGGATGTCCGGTTCAGGATTCGACGCTCAGCCGCTCGAGCAACAGCGCGAAGGCGCGGCGGGCCACGGCGTCGCGCACCTGGGCCCGGCCCCCGGCGAAGACGTGGCGCTCCACCGCCGCCGCTCCGCCCCGCCGCATCACCGCGATGAAGGCCAGGCCCACGGGCTTGTGCGGCGTGCCCCCTCCGGGGCCCGCGATGCCCGTCTCCGCCACGGCCCAGTCCGCGCGCGAGCGCTCCAGCGCCCCGCGCGCCAGGGCCTCCGCCGCCTCGGCGCTCACCGAGCCATGCGCCTGGAGCAGCTCGAGCGGGACGCCGAGCTGTTCGACCTTGGACTCGTGGGAGTACGGCACGAAGCCGCGCTCCACCACCGCCGAGGCCCCGGGCACCTGCGTCAGCCGCCCGCACAAGAGCCCGCCGGCGCACGCCTCCACCAGCACCAGCCGCACGCCCGCGCTCCGGCAGCGCTCCAGCACGCGCTCCTCCAGCGACTGCTCCTGTCCGTCGTTTCGCGGCGTCACCGCGCCATCCTCGCGCGGAGGGCCACGGGCCTCAACTCCGGGCAGGCGCGGGTTTCACGGCCAGCACCGCCACCAGCACCTCGTCCCTCCAGCGCAGGCCCACCACGCCCGGCTCGCGCTCCAGCGTCAGCGCCGGGTGCACGCCGTCGGGGCGCAGGTGCTCGAGCAGCTCCAGGGGCTCGAAGCCCGCGCGCGACAGCCGCGCCATCCACATGCGCGCCGTCTCGTGGCGCTCGCAGCGGGCCGACTCGTCCACGGTGCCCACCACGTCCTCCACCTCGCGCCCGAAGAAGCGCTTGATGGCGGCGCGCTCCTCGCCCGGCACGCCCAGGGAGTCCAGCAACTGGAAGACGTGCGTGAAGTGCCGCCACGCGTGGCCGAAGCGCTCCAGGGGCGCGGCCTGGAAGTGGTCCGTGTTCGGCTCGCACATCACCAGCGCCACGGGCTCCAGCGCGCGCAGCTGCCGCAGCACCGCGTCCCGGGCCGGGCCCTGGCTGTCCGGCGCCTCCGCCACGTGGTGCAGGGCGAACGCCGCGTTCACCACCCGGGGTCCCGGCAATGCGCGCAGCCGGGCCCACGTCGCCTCGCTCAGCGCCTCCACCGGGGACTCCACGCCGATGAAGCACACGCTCGCGCCCACCTCACGGGCCACGCGCGCGGTCGTGGCTTCCGCCTGCGCGAGGCTCGCCCCGCTCGGGTCCACGCCCACCAGCGTCAGCCGCCCTGGCAGGGCGCCGCGTCGTGACAGGGATTGCAACAGCCGCACGGCCTGCCGTCCCTGGCCGATGCCCACGTCCACCAGCGTGGCCTCCTCCTGGCCCCCCAGCAGCGACTCCAGCACCGCGTTCGCCAGCGCGTCGGCCGTGGACGCCAGCGGCATGTGGGCCATCAGCGAGCGGAACAAATCAATCTGCCGCTCGCTCGCGTCGGGGTGCAGATAGGGATTGCGGCTCCCCGCACCCGCGCCCGCCAGGCGATGCCTCACGGCGGTGGCGAAGAGCTGGTAGCCCAGGTCCTCGGGCACCGCGTCCACGTCCAGCATCGACTCCAGCGCCCCCAGCGACGCCGTGGCCTCGTCGGCGCGTCCCGACAGGCCCTGCTCCATCGCCTGGAAGAGCAGCTGCTCCTTCTGCGCGCGCATCGCCCCGACTCCTTCCCCACGAGAAGCCCCGCGTGGACTCAACGGTAATGGTGCCCTCCCGGGCCCTCCACCCGCGCCCCACGCCCGCGCCCTTCCTCCGTGAGTTGCCACACACGCGGACGCACGAACGTGCGCCCCGGCCGTCCTCGGGACGACGACGGACTCGTACCCGGCGACCAGGACTCGCCGTGAGGGACCCACCGCACGCGGGATGCATGACTTCCCGCGTAATCGAACAAACCATTCGACGCGCCGGAGGGACGGGGCGAGGCTGCGCCCACCTGAGGACTCGCCGGAGTGACAGTTCCGCGGTCATCGGGTGTTGAAGGGGGCCTCATGCGTTCCAGACGCGGTGTCTTCCTCCCGCTGCTCGTCCTCACCACGCTGTCCGTCCTCGCGCACGCCCAGGGTGTCCCCTCGCCCGCGTCGGACGCGCGCGCCATCGAGGTCCAGCTCCAGGCCAGCGACGGCGGCACCGTGCTCTCCGCCGACGACGCGGAGCGCTTGGGTGTCACCGAGGATGGCCGCGAGGCCCGACTCAAGCCGCCCACGCTCGTCACGCCCTCCCCGGCCGCGTGGCCCGAGGGGCTGGAGGGCACGCCGGGCGAGGTGACGCTGGAGCTCCTGGTGGACGTGGAGGGCGCGGTGGCCGAGGTGAAGGTCGTGGCCGCGCCCCAGGAGCCCCGGCTCACCGAGGCCGCGCGCCAGGCCGCGGCGGGGCTGCGCTTCACGCCCGCGGTGCTCGCCGGCGCGCCGGTGGCGGTGCGGCTGCCCTTCGTCTATCGCTTTGAGCCGCCCGCACCCGTGCCCCGCTCCACCGCGAGCCTCTCCGGAGAGGTGCGGGCCCGGGGCACGCGCCGTCCCCTCGCGGACGCCACGCTCTTCGTCGACGGCGCCACCGAGCCCTCGGGCGCGGTGGACGCGGACGGGCGCTTCACGCTGGCGCTGCCGCCCGGCGTCCACCGCGTGGAGGTGCGCGCGCCGGGACATCAACCGGGCACGTTCGAGGAGACGCTGTCGGAGGGGCAGGCGCTCCAGGTCATCTACCGGCTGCAGCCCGGCCGCGTGAATCCGTACGAGACGGTGGTGCGCGACGAGCGCCCGCGCACGGAGGTGACGCGAATCACGCTGCACGAGCAGGAGCTGCGCGAGGTGCCCGGCACGTTGGGAGACCCGTTCCGCGTGGTGATGTTGATGCCCGGCGTGGGCAGCCTCGCCTCGGGCATCAGCTACCCGGTGGTGCGCGGCAGCCAGCCCGCGGCCACGGGCTTCTTCCTCGACGGCGTGCGCATCCCCATGCTGTACCACCTGATGCTCGGGCCGGCGGTGCTCCACCCGGACTTCATCGACACCGTGGACTTCTTCCCGGGCACGCCGCCGGTGCAGTACGGCCGGCTCCTGGGCGGCGCGGTGGATGGACGGCTGAGCCGTCCGCGCGAGGACCGGCTGCACGTCACCGCCTCGGTGGACCCCATCAACGCCGGCGGCTTCATCGAGTACCCGTTCGAGAGCACCGGCACCTCCGTCAGCGTCGCGGGGCGCCTCAGCTATTCGGCGCTGTTGATGACGCTGGGCTCCAAGCTGCTCAGCTCGGCGGAGACGGAGAAGCTCCACGCCGACTTCTGGGACTACCAGGCGCGCGTCGAGCAGAAGGTGGGCCAGGGACGGCTGCGGCTGTTCGCGCTGGGCAGCTCGGACGACGTGGGCTCCTCGCCCTCGCTCGACTGGGTGGGCATGACGGGCGGCCGCATCGTCTCGCGCTTCCACCGCGTGGATTTGCGCGGCACGCACCCGCTCGCGGGCGGCGACGCGGAGGTGGGCCTCACCTTCGGCACGGACGCGCTGGGGTTCACCGGCCAGGAGTCCTTCCGCACGGCGAGCGGCGCCATCGACTACCAGGACGTCGGTGAGTACGCGCTCGAACAGCTCACCTTCGCGGCGCGCGCGGGCTGGAAGCGGAGCTTGAGCGACACGCTGGAGGTCGCCGTCGGGGGCGACCTCGAGCACCGGCGCGCGGCCACGGACATCCGGGGCACCGGCATTCCTCCTGGCAGCCGGCCCGGCGAGACGACGGACCCGCTCAAGAGCCCGTCCTCGCTGGCGCTGTTCTCCGGCGCGTATCTCTCCGCGACGTGGCTGCCGGCGCCCGGGTGGCTGGTGCAGCCCGGCGTGCGCGTGGACAACTACCACCTGTCCCCCGGCATCAACCACACGGTGGCGGAGCCGAGGCTCACGGTGCGGCGCCAGCTCACGGACACGCTCGCGCTCAAGGGCGGCGCGGGCGTCTTCCATCAGACGCCCACGGTGCTGGTGCACCTGCCCGCGGTGGACACGTCCAGCCTGCGCCACGGGCTCCAGGAGGGCCTGCAGTTCGACGTGGGCGCCGAGTGGAAGGCGATGGAGGGCCTGGAGCTGAGCGGCGACGTCTTCTACAACCCGCTCACCCGCACGGTGGAGCTGGACCTGCGGCAGGTGGTGGAGAACCGCCGTCGCCGGGGGCTCGACACGCCGGACCCGGCCGCGAGCGGGTATGCGTACGGCATCGACCTGATGGCGCGACACCCCTTGGGGAGGGACTGGTTCGGCTGGGTCTCCTACAGCTTCCTGCAGAGCAAGCGGCGCGTGCGCTTCGACCGGTACGGGGATGATGACCGCGTGGTGGAGACGGTGGAGGGCACGCTGCCCTTCGCCTTCGAGCAGGCGCACGTGCTCAACGCGGCGCTCAGCTACAAGCTCGGCAACAACTGGACGGTGGGCACGGTGGTGCACTTCAACACCGGCCGCCCCGAGTCCGGCGAAATCACCACGCTGACGCAGCGCCTGGTGACGGACGCGGACGGGACGCAGGATTGGGTGCGACAGGACCGCGACAAGGCCGAGCGCCTGGACGCGTTCTTCCGCGTGGACCTGCGCGTGGCGAAGTCCTGGGCGATGGAGGACTTCACGCTCGACGCGTACCTGGACATCCTCAACGTGTCCGCGCGGCAGGAGGTGTTCGCGTACGACTACGGCTTCGACGAGGCCCTGCGCCCCGAGCGCAAGCCCACGCGCTTTCCCATCATCCTGCCGCTGCTCGGCGCGAAGGGGACCTACTGACATGCCGCGACTGCTTCGTTGCCTGCCCCTCGTCGCGCTGCTCGTCACGGGCTGCGACCGCAAGCCGGAGGACCCCGTCTTCGTCTACGGCCTCCTGCAACACCTGGATGGCTCGCCGCGCCCGGACGTCGCGTTGACGTTGGAGCGCACGCGCCAGCCGAGCTACGAGCACCCCGAGAACGAGGGCTTCAAGCCCTACACGGAGGCTCGCAGCGAGGGTGGGGGCCAGGTCACGCTGGAGGTGCTCCACGGAGACGCCCTGGAGGAGGGGGAGTACGAGCGGACGCAGTACCGCTTCCGGCTGGCCGCGCCGCTCGAGGCGGGGCATGGCGTCTACACGTCCTTCGTCTTCGAGGACGACGTGGAGATTCCTCCCCTGCGCCCGTGGGCGCCGAACCTGACGGTGGGGCGGGGCGCGGAAGGGCTCGCGCTGTCGTTCGACGCGGCGCCGCCGGTGCCGCCGCTGCCGCCCTCGGGGCGGTTGATGCAATGGGAGTCGGGCGATTCGCCGGACCTGGTGGCAATCGAGCCGTGGACGCCCTACCCGGTGGTCCAGCTGCATGGCCCGGGAGGAAGGCTCTGGGAGGTCCATGACGCGGCGGCGCCCTGGCGTCCCAATCCCTATCAACTGGAGGACTTCGCCGGGGTGGAGGCGCAGGTGCGCGCGGTGAGCCTGGGCACGTGGATCTTCCGCCCGCTGGCCTCCAATGACAGCTCGGTGTCGTTCCGCGTGGAGTGGCGGGGTCCGCGTGTCCCCGTGCCCGTGGGCACGTTGCACCCCGTGAGCCGAGGGGCCGCGTGCACGCCTGCTCCCGTGGGCGAGCCGTGTCCGTACACGGATGGTCTGCTGCGCAAGGTGCGCACCACGCAGGGCGAGGTGGGGTCCGGCGTGGACCAGGTGGTGCTCCAGTGGGAGGCCCCCATCCGTCCCCGGCACGCCGTCATCCGGGAGGTGGAGCTGCATTCGAGCGCCACGCCCCAGCTCCTCTTCCAGGTGGAGGGCAGCCTGGATGGAGGGAGCTGGGCGACGCTGGGGAGCGCGCCGTACGAGAACTACGACGACGTCGAGATACGAGACCCGAGCTTCTCCACCGCGCTCGACCACACGGCGGAGGACAGCCCCTATGGGGATGGGCCGCTGGACATGAAGCGTCCGGCGCGCTTCGTCGAGGTGGCGCTGACGGGGGAGGTGCCGGTGCGCTTCGTGCGCCTGCGGGTGTTCGCGGGAGGAGGCTCGTGGACGATTCCCATCTCCGCGCTCTCGGAGCTCTCGGTGTTCGAGTAGGGGCCATCGCCCTGGAGAGCAGGTTGCTGCCCGGGGGACACGTGTCGACGTTGCGCGAGGTAGTCCACATTGCCTCGAAGGAGCAGGCCCTTGCGTACGACGCCCGAGAAGAAGATGTCCCTGCTGACGGAGAACGAAGCCCAGCTCGTGCTCGCCAGCGCGCCCCGCAATCTGATGGAGCTGTCCCGCCGCGAGCTGCGAGGTCGCATCCAGCGCGCGCGGCGGCTGATGGACAAGTATGACGGCCTGGCCACGCGTCAGCGGCGCGAGGCCCTGGGCAGGCGCACGCCCACGCGCTCCAAGCGCGCCGAGGGCAACGCGAACACGCGGCGCAAGGCCACCTACTTCCGTCAGGCGCTGATGCGCTTCGAGAAGCGCCTGGCGATGCTGGACCGCCAGGAGGCGATGATGGCCAAGCGGGCCCGTGTCACGAGGAAGGCCACGGGGGCCCGGAGGACGACGAGGGCCGCGGGTGGGAGTACGCGGAGGACTCGGACGGCGACGCGGACCACGGGCGGCGCGCGGAGGACGCGCACGGGCACGGCGACGCGAGCCGTGGGTGGGCGCAAGCCCGTGCGCCGCATGAGCGCCGCGGGTCGCACCGCGACGGGCTCGGTGCGCGAGATGAAGGCCCAGCGCCGCAAGGGTGGGGCTCGCAAGCAGCAGGGCTTCAGCTCGATGCGGCGCGCGTCCCATGTCCAGGGTCGCAACCGGCGCACGCAGGCGCGCAAGGACTCGCGCCGCTGAGCTTCTCGGCTCACCGCACCGCCTCGCCGAACCGGACGAGGCTCGGCGAGGCGTCAGGATTGAGCAGGCGCCAGCGTTGACGCGGGCAACGCCGTGATTTGCAGCATCACCCGCCCAGGCTTGTGCCTCGAGCGTGCGCGGCGATGGCCGCCCGTCCAATCCGCTTGCGCAGATGCCGAGCGGAGCGCCAGCGCGTCCAGCAGCGCTTCAGGCGTTTCCCTGCCCCAGATGCCACGCTCCATCCGCGCGGAATGGAGCGCGCACTGACGCGAGCCTCAGGCCCGCCGACGGCGCGTGAGCGCGGTGATACCTGCGAGCGAGAGCATCAGCCACAGCGCCATCGCGCCGGGGCCCGTGGCGCTGCAGCCACCGCCCGTCACCTGGGGCTCCTCGGACGAACCCGAGTCGGGCTGACCGGGGTTGCCCGCATCGGGCGTCCCCGGGCCGGCGTCGGGCGTGCCAGGGCCCGCGTCGGGCGTCTTGGTGATGGTGCTCTCATCCAGGTACGCGCCGCACGCCGGGTCGGCCGTGCCCTCCGCGCGGTGCGCCAGCGCGAGCGCATACGCACCGGCGCCGAAGCCCACCATGGGGGAGTTGTACTTGTAGGTGCCATTGAGCTCGTCATACGTCTCGGACACCGCGAGGTAGTTCTTCAGCGACTGGTCCGTCACCCACTTGAGCACCCGCTCCGCACGCTCCGGGTCTCCGGCCATCCGCTTCGCCATGGCGCCGCGCAGGCTCACGATGACCCACTCCGCGCTGTCGTACTCGCCGCCCCAGGGGCTCAGGTCCGCGCCGCCCGTGTGGTCATAGCGGTCATCGTTGCGCGACCAGCCCGCGCCCGCGGGAGAGGACAGGCGCAGGTCCAGTCCGCGAATCGTCTCGCGAGCAATCTTCCCCGCCGGGTCGAACAGCTCGAACGCGAACGCGTCCAGCACCGCCGCGTCCCAGTAGCCGCGACCCGAGCGCACCTCCTCCAGGTTGGAGCCGAGCGCGAAGTTGTGGTCCGTCAGCTTCTCCGCCATCGCGCGGCGGATGGACTCGCCGGCGTTGCGGTAGCGCGTGGCCCGCTCGGTGTCACCGACGCGCTCGGCGAGCGCGGCCGCGTCACACAGGCCGCGCGCCGCGGTGAGGCTCGTGTACGTCCACGCGCGCTGCCGTCCGTTCCAGTGTGTCTCCCAGATGGACGAGTCCGCGCGGATGAGCCCCGTCTGCGGGTCGATGAGCGCCACCAGCGCGTCACCCACCTTCGTGGACACGGTGGGCCACGTCTGGTCGACGAGGGTGACGTCTCCGGTGGTGCGCTCGTAGTGGCGCAGCGCCCAGAGGAACAGCCCGAAGCCGTCGAACTCGATGTTCGGTCCCGCCTCGTTGAAGTCCGTCTCCTCCACGCCGAAGCCGTGGTAGCGCGTGAGCGTGATGATGTACGGCGGCATGGAGTACGGCTGCAGCTCGCGCCAGTTCTGGAACCGGCCGCTGTCCGCGTTGAGGTAGTAGGACAGCGCCTCGCGCGCGTCGGTGTTCATGCCCAGCGTGGCCATGGCGGCGGCCGCGTAGGCGCCGTCGCGAATCCATGCGTAGGTCCACTGTCCGGGCGGGAGGCTCGCGAGCACCGCGCCCTTGCCCGCGTGCTTCACCAGGCCGGGCAGCGTGGCCGGTGAGCCATTGGGGGCCTTGAAGCGCGTCGCGCGAGGCTCGCCGTCGCGGGAGAGGAACTCGCGCAGCCAGGCCTCGCTGGAGCGGACCTGGGCCATGTGCATCACGACGGCGGAGTGGCGCAGCAGCGTCTGCTCGTTGTCGGACAAGCCGGTGGGGACCTTGACGGTGTCGGTCTGGAAGGAGGCCCAGCGGGCGACCTCGGCGTCGACCAGGGCCTTGGCGTCGGAGGTGCCCACGTAGTCGGACAGCCACTGGCGCGCGGTGGCGGAGCCCTCGGGGTTGCCGAAGTGCACGAAGGCGACGCCGGCCCACTTCTCCGCGCCGGCGGCGATGTCACCCAGGTTGAACTGGTAGGCGGTGGCCCAGCCCTTGGCGGCCGAGGGCTGCGCGGTGAAGTCCTGCAGGTCCTGGCCGCCGCCGCTCTGCACCACGTTGTAGCCATTGGCGGCGCCCGTCGCAGTGGAGATCCACGCGGCCTTGCGCGCCACGGCGCCCAGGGGGCGGCCCACGACGACGCCGGCGAAGCCCTTCTCGACGAAGTCGTTGCCGCTCAGCTCCACGGTCTCGCCGTTCTCGTCGATGTCGGACATGACGCCGGGGCGGCCGTAGCCCAGGTGGAAGTTCTGGAGGGAGAAGACGCTGACGCCCGTGGAGGGCGCGGTGCCGGTGTTGCGCACGCGCAGGGCCATGACGAAGGCGGCGTGGGGGAGGGACTGGGGGGCGAAGACGTAGGTCGTCACCTCGAGGGTGCCTATGCGCTGGACCATGCGTGCGAGGCCGGTGCCGCCGTTCTCACCAGAGGCCCAGGGGGCGTAGCCGCTCGCGTCCAGGTCGACGTCCTGGGCGCTCAGCCAGCGCTGGGAGCCGCCGGAGCGCAGGCCGAAGAAGGCGTCGAAGAGGACATCGCGCGCGTGGACGACCTGGGGCTGGCCGCGGACGAAGACGTCGTTGCCCACGCCGTCGATGACGGGCTCCTCGGTGGCGAAGAGGTGCTCGCGGAAGTGGGAGACCTTCTTCTGCTCCAGGTCGAGCATCACGGCGCCGTGGCCGTTGGAGGAGGCGAGCTTGGTGAAGGTGCGCTGGACCGCGACCTCGGCGCGAGCCTCCAGGGCGAGGCCACACAGCAGGGGAGCGAGGAGGAGGGTCAAGGCCCGGGCGAGGGCGCGACACAGGTGGGGGAGACGCTTCATGCCGCCGATTCTGGAGTGCTTCCCGCCCCAGGCCAACCGGGTACGTCGCTTCCCTGTGTCACGGGTGCCCGTGGACCCGTGACGGAGCTCCGCTCCGGCGACGAGTTGCCAGGCAGCTCAGACCTCGTCGAACCGTCCTCCCGAGATACCGTTCGCCTCCAGCGCGTCCTTGAGTTCCTCGTCGACGATCAGGGCCGCAGGCCATCCCCAGGGTCGGAACACGCGCGCATTCACGACCTTCGCTGGGTCGATTCGCAGACCGATGACCGACCGGTACTCGCCCACCCGGTCCGCATGCAGCTTGTCGTCCGCGGTGTAGAGCTGCACCTCACGGCAAGCTGCATCATCGATACAGCGAATGGTCCGAGCGACATCCAAAATGAAATAGGGGCTCGACTCTCCTTCGACCTCCACCGGGAACAACTGCACATCGTCTGGTGCCATCTCGCGGAAGATGGACGCCACACGCCCGCTCACGACAGGTGCCAACCCTGTTCCGGCAAACTCGATATCGAGCGGTATTCCTGGACGAGAGATGGGCACTCTCAGCTGCGCCTGTGGCGCGATGGGCCGCCCATCCGAGAACATCCAGACATCCTCCAACGCCTGACCTGTCACTGACGTCGGGTCGTCGAGGTACCACCGCCCCTTGACGTATTCGTCCATGCTCAGGTCGAAGTAGCGCTGTGCCATGTCCCTACTCTTGAGCTCTCTGCACGAAGAGACCTCTCAACTCGGACCCGTCACCTATGAGGCTCCATGCGCTCCTGGCAAGTTGCTCCGCCAGCGAGCTCGGCAGCGCTCCTGGTCCATGCCGACCGTGCATTCGGGGTGCTACCAATCCTGGGGCTCTCCAACTCGTAGCCCATGAGCAGTGGATGAACTGTCGGGCAATCCACACTGACGACAAGGCAGTGCGCGCCGACAGCCGGGCAGCGCTGGCGCAACCATCCCCGGAACCGCCACGGCGCGGACACTCGATCACGAGCTACAGCCCTGCTCCGCGCTTACTGCAGGTCCGTGGCCGTTCACGGCATTGAGCCGCGGCTTCTGACGCACGGCGCCTTTCCCATCGAGACACCGTAAGCCCCCGCGTCCCCTCGGGTTTCACGCGCGCGTGACACAGGGCACGCCGTGCATCGCGGCATCCGCGCGCACCGGCTTGGCGTCAGGAGACAACGGGTTGTCGCCCACGTTCGTCTCAAGACATGCGACTTCTTGCGTTCTGTGAAGTGCACGGCCCTCGGTCAACCAGGCCGAGACACGGGGGGGACAAAGGCATGATTTCGCTCGACGGGTCCACGGTGAGACTCTGGAAGACGCTGAGCTGCTTCCTCAGGGTCCTCATGACGCAGGTGCTCTACGTGGCACCGCTGTTCTGGTTCATGGAGCTGTCCCAGAACGTGGCCTGGCGATGGATGAACGGCGACTGGGGGTGGCACTACCCGGAGTCGCCGTACCACTGGTTCTCCTTCGGCAGCATGATTCTGTGGGCCGGGTGCGTGGGCCTCTTGTGGACCCTGCACTACTTCTGGTTCTACCCGCGCCGCGTGAAGGTCTGGACGCGCGTGGGCATCGGCGCCGTGGTCTGCTTCATGGGCGAGTGGTTCGGCGGCTACATGGCCGCCAACATGTTCGACCATCCCCTCCAGGTGTGGCCGGGCTCGCCGCTCATCTACGTGCACTACGCAGCCATGTTCTTCTGGGTGAGCAACGTCATCGTCTACCACCTGGTCACCGTGAACGTGGTCGACCTCACCCCCACCTACGACGCCCCGCCCGACACCGGCGCCCAGGTGGCCTGAGTCTCCGGACACCCGTCCCTCCAGGGCAGGGCTCTGTGCTGGAATGCACGCAACGCCTGTCACGCGTGAGTCCCTCGGGCTCGCGTGAGGCAGCGCAGGCGCGGTTCCACACAACCTGGAGGAAGCCCCATGCTGAACAAGGTGTTCATGTCCGCGGTGGTGATGCTGGTGGGCCTGATGGGCGTCGTCGCCACGAGCGGTGCCGAGGTGACGAACCTTGATGCCGGCGAGCAGGTCTGTGTCGCCGCGCACACCGCGCAGGAGCTGGTGCCTCCGGGCCCCACTGCCGCGTGCCCCTCGTACTGCGGCCCGGCCCGGGTCGCCTGTGTCGCCGGCTGCAACGGCGACACCGCGTGCCGCGCTGTGTGCCAGGACCAGTACATCACCTGCTGCGGTTTCTGAGCGTCGCCCGTTCCTCGCCGCGTGGCTTCTCGCGCGGCGAGCCAGCGACCGGAAGAACAGTCCCGCCCACGAAAGACACCCCGGGCGAACACTCGAATCGCTCACTCGAGGTGCCCGACTCAATCACTTACAGGCCAACCCGCTACGGCCAATCCGGATCGCACTGCCATCGCCCCAAGCAGACGCAGCTTCCAGGAATATCGACCGGATAGCAGCACCGCCTCCTCGTCTCCTCTCCGCACTCCGTCCGGTGCACGAACTTGCAGGGCGTATCGTCAATACACCCAGGCGGCGAGGAGGGGCACGGCATGAAGACCCCGTCGCACGTCACGCCCTGGTAGTCCGTCGTCGTGCACGTCGAGGTCCCCGTCGGACAACTGACCGAGCCCGAGGAACAGAGCGCGGTACAGACCGCGAGCTCTTGCGAGGACGACTCCAGCACCTCGCCCTCGACAGCGACCTCGGTCGACGCGCCTCCACATCCCATCACCAGACCGACAGCACAGGCCAAAACCCACCACTTGAAGCACTTCATGGCAGCCCTCCCGTTTCGTGGAGCTGTGCGAGCCAGGGATGTTCGAGCCACCCCCATCCTCGGGCAGGCGTGCCAGCCTGACAATCGTGTCCCCTGGGACCCACCCGCTCACGGCGCTTGCCTTTGCAGTTGCTCGAACGCCCCACCGGGCAACGACTCACACGCATCTTCATGCCGTGTACCTGGCCCCACTGAGCGATGCTGTCCGCCGGCCCCCATCACCCCAGGGACGAACACATGACCGTCAAGCGCTTGGACAACATCGGCATCGTCGTCGAGGACCTCCCGGCGGCCATCGCCTTCTTCACCGAGCTGGGCCTGGAGCTCGAGGGCGAGATGCCCGTCGCCGGTGACTGGGTCGACCGCTGCGTCGGACTCGAGAACGTCCAGGTCGACATCGCGATGATGCGGACCCCGAATGGCCCCACCCGCCTGGAGCTGACGAAGTTCCACCACCCGGCCGCGACCCACGGCGAGCCGAAGGACGCTCCCGCCAACATCATGGGCCTGCGTCGCATCATGTTCGCCGTCGACGACATCCACGACGTCGTCACCCGCCTGCGCAAACACGGCGCCGAGCTCATCGGCGAGGTCGCCCGCTACCAGGACCTCTACCTGCTCTGCTACCTCCGAGGCCCCTCGGGCATCATCGTCGCCCTGGCCGAGGAGCTCCGCTGAAGCACCCTCACCCCACCATCACCCCACGCCCCTCCAGCGGGAGCCGCAGCCGCGCCCGGCACCCACGTCCCTCCGGACGGTTCTCCAGGCGCAGCGTGCCACCGTGCGCCTCGGCAATCTGCTGACTCAGCGCCAGGCCGATGCCGCTGCCCTGCGGCTTCGTCGTGAAGAACGGCACGAACAGGTTCCCCGTGTCCGCCAGCCCTGGGCCCTCGTCCTCCACCCAGACCTCCACCGCCCCCGGCGACAGCACCGCCCACGACACCCAGACGTCGCCCCCGCGCGGCTCCGCCAGCACCGCGTCCACCGCGTTGCGCACCAGGTTGATGAGCAACTGCTCCAGCTGGTCCGAGTCCCCCCGCACCACCAGCGACGGCCCCGTCCGCACCGCCACGGGCTTGCGATGCTCCAGCGCCGCCACGCGCCGCACCCACCCATCCACCTCCACGCCTCGCAACACCGGCGGCGGCAGCCTGGCCAGCCGCGCATACGCGGACATGAACCGCGCCAGCGCCTCCGAGCGCCTCGCCACGATTCCCAGTCCGCTCTTCGCGTCGTCCTCCCAATCCGACGGCCTGGGCTCCATCACCAGCGTGTCCCGCAGCGCCTCCGCGATGGACTGGATGGGCGCCAGCGAGTTGTTGATTTCATGGCTCAACACGCGCACCAGCCGGCGCCACGCCTCGCGCTCCTGCTCGCGCAACGCCAGTCGCAAATCGGCAATCACCACCAGGTGATGCGGCAGTCCCCCCTGACGGAACGCCCCGCGCCGCAGCTCGTACGGCCCGCCCTCCTCCGCGAAGATGCGCGACAGCCTGCGCGGCGCCGGCCCTTCCAAGAGGTCCGCCAGCCCCACCGAGCCCGCGCCCTTCCCCATCAACTGCGAGCGCGACTGGCCCAACAGCTTCTCACCCGCCCGGTTCACCAGCCGCAGCGTCCCCGCCACGTCGAACGCCAGCACCGTGACGTCGATCTCCTCCATCACCTGCTCGAGCAGCGCCCCCGCCTCCAGCGCCCCCAGTCGCTGCTCGCGCAAGGTGTCGCCCAGCGCATTCACCTCCAGCAGCACCTCGCCCAGCGCGTCGCCCGCCCGAGCCCCACGCCCGCGCGTCGAGTAGTCGCCCTCGCGCAGCGCGGCCAACAGGTTCGCCACCGCGTGCAGCGGCCGCATCACCCGCTCGCGCACCAGGAGCCCCACGCCCAGGAAGATGCCCACCACCAGCGTGGTGAGCGTCCAGCGGACCTTCGACGAGAAGTCTCCCGTCCACACCAGCGCGAGCGACGCCACCCCGCCCGGCAGTCCCGCCAGCCACGTCAGGGCCAGCACCTGCAGGTCATGTGGCCAGGGCCCGCGCTCGCGCCTCACCTTGCTCCCTTGATGCCGTAGTACTGGAGCCGACGGTACAGCGCGCTGCGTGACAGGCCCAGCCCCTTCGCCGCCTCGCTCACGTTGCCCTCATGCCGCGCCAGCGCCCGCTCGATGAGGTAGCGCTCCACCTCCTCCAGCGTCATCTCCTCCAGCCGCGACAACCCCTCACGCCCCGCCCGGCGCAGCAGCAAATCCTCCGCCGTCACCTCGTTGCCCACCGCCATCAACAGCGAGCGCTCCACCGCGTGCTCCAGCTCGCGCACGTTGCCCGGCCACGGATAGGACAAGAGCGCCTCCAGCGCCCCCGCCGACATCCGCACGTCATGGCGCCCGTAGCGCTTGCCGTGCTCGGCCAGGAAGTGCGCCGCCAGCAGCGGGATGTCCTCGCGCCGCTCCCGCAGGGCCGGCAGCGGCACCTCCACCGTGTTGAGGCGGTACAGCAGGTCCTCGCGGAAGCGGCCCTCGGCCACCGCCTTGGGCAGGTCCACGTTCGTCGCGCTCACCACGCGCACGTCCACCCGCCGCGTCTTCGACGAGCCCACCGGGTGCAGCTCCCCCGTCTGCAGCACGCGCAACAGCTTCGCCTGCTGCGACAGCGGCATGTTCCCGATTTCGTCCAGGAACAGCGTGCCGCCGTCCGCCAGCTCGAAGCAGCCGATGCGGTCCGTCTTCGCGTCCGTGAAGGCGCCCTTCACGTGGCCGAACAGCTCGCTCTCGAAGACCCCCTCCGACAGGCCGCCGGAGTTCACCGCCACGAAGGCCCGGTCCGCGCGCGTGGAGGACGCGTGCAGCAGCCTGGCCACCACCTCCTTGCCCGTGCCGTGCTCACCCGTCACCAGCACGTTGGCGGCCGACGGGGCCACGCGCTCAATCATGCGGCGCACCGGCATCATCGCGCGCGACTCGGAGACCAGGTTCGGCAGCCCGCCCTGTCCCCGGCGCAGGTGCTGGTTCTCCTCCTCCAGCCGGCGGCTGCGCTTGAGCGCGCGGCTCAGCTCCAGCTGCGTGCGCAGCGTGGCGAGCAGCCGCGTGTTGTCCCACGGCTTCTGCACGTAGTCGCGCGCGCCGCCACGCATGGCCTCCACCGCGCCCTCCACGCTGCTCCACGCCGTCATCACCACCACCGGCAGCGACGCGTCCTGTGCGCGGATGCGGCCGAGCAGGTCCATGCCCTCCTTGCCGGACGTGGTATCGCGCGCGTAGTTCAGGTCCATCAGGACCAGGTCCACGTCCTCGGCCTCCAGCGTGGCGAGCGCTCCCGCGGGCGACTGCGCGGTGACGACGGTGTGTCCGTCACGCTTGAGCAGCAGGCGCAGGGCCTCCAGCACGTCGGCCTGGTCGTCCGCGATGAGGATGCGCGAGGGCCTCGCGGCGGCCACCAGGGCCGGCGACGCAGGGACGGGGGTGGGAACGGAAACGGAGAGTGATTCGGACACGGAGGTCATCCAGGAGAAAGAGAGTGCCAGAAAGGAAGGGACTCAGCCGCGACGAAGCACCGACGCGGGGTCCACGCTCGCCGCCCTGCGAGCCGGAAGCCAGCTCGCCAGCCAGGCGGTACCCAGGAGCAACAGCGCCACGCCCGCCAACACCGGAACATCCAGCGCGCCCATGCCATACAGCAGCCCTTCCATGATGCGATGGGCCGCCAGCGCGCCCAGCAGGCCCAGGCCCAACCCCAGCCCCACCCGCCGCAGCGCCTGCCCCACCACCAGCCACAGCACATCCACGCCGCGCGCGCCCAGCGCCAGCCGCACCCCCATCTCGTGCGAGCGCTGCGCCACCGAGTACGACATCACGCCGTAGATGCCCACCGCCGCGAGCACCAGTGCCAGCACGCCGAAGGCCCCCAACAGCACCGCCCGGAAGCGCGGCTGTCCCAAGTCCATCGCCAGCCGCTCCTCCAGCGTGCTCGCGCGCGCCAGCGCCACCGAGGAGTCCACCGCGCGCAGCTCCTCGCGCACCACCGACTCCAGCGTCCTCGGGTCCAGGCCCGGCGCCGCCCGCACCGCGAGCTGCCCGTCCGTCGTCGGCTCCTGCGCCATGGGGACATACGCGGTGGGCTCGTGCCCCGTCTCCACACCCGCGTACGCCACGTCCGCCACCACGCCCACCACCGTCGTCCACAGCGGGTTGCCCTGCTCGTCGTCACCTCCGAAGGAGATGCGGCGGCCAATCGGGTCCTGGTCCGGGAAGACCTCGCGCGCGAAGCGCTCGCTCACCACCGCGACCCGGGGCGCCTTCGCTCCGTCCGCCTCCGTCAGGAGCCGCCCCGCCCGCAGCGGCACGCGCAGCGCCTCCAGGAAGCCCGGCGTGGCGGCGTTGATGAGCGCGTCGGGACGCACGGGTGGATCCTCGGAGCCCTCCTTCCAGTAACCCGAGCGCGAGATGGAGCCCCCCGCCGGAAGGCTCTCGCCCACGCCCACACCAGCGACCTCCGGACGCGCGGAGAGCCGCGCCGTCAGCTCCCGATGGAAGGCCTCCGTCCGCTCCGGCGTGTCATAGCGGCCCTGCGGCAGCGCCAGCCGGGCCACGAAGACGCCCGCCGGGTCCAGGCCCGGGTCGGACTGGTACATCCGCCAGAAGCTCTTGAGCATCAACCCCGCCGAGGTGACGAGCATCAGCGCGAGCGCCACCTCCGCCACCACCAGCGCCGCGTGCGCGCGCCCGCGGGACGTCTCCGTCGCTCCGCGCCCCAGCACCGTCGCCGGCGACAGCTGCGTGCGCTGGAGCGCCGGCACCAGCCCCACGCCCACGCCCGTGGTCAGCGTCACCGCCAGCGCGAAGACGAGCACGCGGCCATGCACCACCACCTCGCCCGAGCGGGGCAGCTTGTCGGCGCCCAGCGCCATCAACACATCGGTGATCCACAGCGCCAGCAGCACGCCGCCCACCCCGCCCATCAGCGCCAGCAGCACGCTCTCCGTGAGGAGCTGACGCATCAGCCGGCCACGCCCGGCGCCCAGCGCCACGCGGATGCCCATCTCCCGCTGCCGCGCCGCCGCCCGCGCGAGCTGCAGGTGCGCCACGTTGGCCGCCGCCAGCAGCAGCACCAGGGACACCGCGCCCAGCAGCACCCACAGCAGCAGGCTGACGCCCTGGGTGAGGTGCTCGTCGTAGCGGACCACCCGCAACCCCAGGGTGGTGTCGTCCCGCGCGAGCAGCTCCTCGCGCAGGCCCTCCAGCTCGTGCCGGGCCGACTCCAGCGTCGCGCCCTGGGCCAGCCTCGCCGCGACGGCGAAGGAGCGGAAGCCCCGCTGCGTGCGCTCATCCGACGTGGCCGCGCCCGGCAGGCTGTCGAAGGGCACCCAGACCTCGGTGGTGAGGGAGGGCGCGTCGAAGGACGGCGGCATCACCCCAATCACCGTGTAGGGCTGACCGCCCAGCGTCAGCGTGCGGCCCAGCACGCCCGCGCCGCCGCCCTCCTTCAGCCAGCGCGCGTACGAGATGACGGTCAGCGGCGCGGCGCGCTCCTCGGGCGCGAAGGTCCTGCCCAGCATCGGCTTCGTACCGAAGGCCCCGAAGAAGTCCCCCACCACCACCGCGCCGCGCAGCTGCTCGGCGTCACCCTGGCCGGTGAGGTTCATCAGCCGCTGGCCGTACGCGGTCATCGAGCGCAGCTGCGTGGAGCGCCGCGCGACGTCCTCGTAGTTGGGCAGACTGTAGCGCGCCAGGGGCTTCCCGGGCCGCGCGTTGGACAGCACCACCAGTCGCTCCGGCTCCGGGAACGACAGGGGGCGCAGCAGCACCGCGTCCACGACGCTGAACAGCGCCGTCGTCACGCCGATGCCCAGCGTCAACACCAGCACCGCCGCCACCGTGAAGACGGGCGACTGGCGCATCGTCCGCAGGGCGTACTTCACGTCCATCGACAGGTCGCTCAGCATGGCGTTCCTCGCGAAACTCTCAGGACTTCTGGAGCCAGCCGTCAGCGAGCTGGATGATGCGGTGGCCGTAGGCCGCGTTGGCCTCCGAGTGCGTCACCTGGATGATGGTGGTGCCCTGCTGGTTGAGCGTCTGGAACACCTCCATGATGTGCTTCGCCTGCGCCGAGTGGAGGTTGCCCGTGGGCTCGTCCGCCAACAGGACCTTGGGCGTGGCGATGAGCGCGCGGGCGATGCCCACCAGCTGCTGCTGACCGCCGGAGAGCTGCGAGGGGAACAGGTCCTTCTTCCCCACCAGCTGGAAGCGGTCGAGCATGTCGCCCACCAGCGCCTCGCGCTCGCCGCGCTTGAGGTTGCGGTAGGACAGCGGCACCTCCAGGTTCTCGGCCACCGTGAGGTTGTCGAGCAGGTGGTACTGCTGGAACACGAAGCCGATGGTGCGGCGGGACAGCTCCCCGCGCTCCTTGGGCTTCATCGCGTGCACGGCCTGGCCGTCCAGGACGTACTCGCCCTTCCACTCGGCGTCGAGCATGCCCAGCACGGACAACAGCGTGGACTTGCCCGCGCCGGAGGGGCCCATCAGCGTGACGAACTCGCCGGCCTGGATGTCCAAATCGATGTTGCGCAGCACCCAGGTGCGGCCGCCCGCCAGGGGATAGGACTTCTCGACCTGGCGCAGGGAGATGAGGGGAGTGGTCATGGTGCGTGCTTCTTTCGTGCTCACTCGGAGCGCAAGGAGATGATGGGGTCCACGCGCGTGGCCCGGCGCGCCGGCAGCCACGTCGCCGCCAGCGCCACCGCGCCCAGCAGCGCCGCGACGCCCGCGAAGGTCCACGCGTCGTACGCGGCCACGCCGTACAGCAGCGAGCGCAAGAGGTGCGCGAGGCCCAGCGACAACCCCAGGCCCAGCACCACCCCCAGCCCCGCGAGGCTCAGGCCCTGGCGCAGCACCAGCCACAGCACGTCCGAGCGCGCCGCGCCCAGCGCCATGCGGATGCCCAGCTCCCGCGTGCGCTGCGCCACCGAGTAGCCGATGACGCCCGCGAGGCCCAGCGCCGCCAAGAGCAGCGCGGTGCCGCCGAACAGGCCCATGAGCAGCGCCGACAGTCGCCGCGCGCCGATGGACTCGTCCACCAGCCGCGTCAGCGGCGCCACGCCGAACAGCGGCACGTCCGCGTCCACCTGGCGCAGCTCGGCGGCGATGCCCGCGCGCAGCGCCTCCGGGGCCCCGGCCTTCGTCCGCACGGCGAGCGCCAGGTGCGAGCCGCCCAGCTGCGGCAGCGAGTAATACGCCATGGGCACCACCGGCTTGTCCAAGGCCCACTCGCGCGCATCCTCGACGATGCCCACCACCGTGGCCCACTCGGCCTTCGGGTACCTCAACTTCAGCCGCTGTCCCAGCGCGTTGCCCTGGGGCCAGTACGCGTCCGCGAAGGTCTTGTTGATGACCACCGCCCACGCCGTGCCCGGGACGTCCGTCGCCTCGAGCAGCCGCCCCTCGCGCAGCCGCATGCCCAGCGTGGAGAGGTAGTCCGGGCTCACGGTGCGCAGCTGAACCGCGGGCCACACCTCGTCGGGGCCCTTCGTGCGCCCGTCGATGTCGAAGCCGAACGTCACCGAGCGGCCCAGGGGCAGCAGGTTGGTGAGCCCCGCGGACTCCACGCCGGGCAGGGCCTGGAGGCGCGTCAGGAGCTCGCGCTGGAAGGCGCCCTGCTGCTCCGTCGTCGCGTAGCGGTTCTCCGGCAGCGTCAGCCGCGCGGTGAGCACGCCCTCGGGCCGGAAGCCGGGGTCCACCGACAGCAGCGCCAGCAGGCTCCGGCCGAACAACCCCGCGCCCACCAGCAGCACCAGCGCGAAGGCCACCTGCCCCACCACCAACCCGGAGCGCAGCTTCCCGGAGCGCCCGCCCGCCGTGCCGCGCGAGCCCTCGCGCATCGCCGCGTTCAGGTCCGCGCGGCTCGCCTGCAGCGCCGGCACCAGCCCGAACACCAGTCCCGACAACAGGCTCACCCCACCGGTGAACAGCACCGAGCGCACCTCCAGCCGCACCTCGGCCGCGCGCGGCAACGCGTCACCCACGAAGGCGAGCAGCACGTCCGTCCCCCACAGCGCGAAGAGCAACCCCAGCGCCCCGCCCAGGAGCGACAGCAGCAGGCTCTCGGTGAGGAACTGCGCCACCAGGCGCGCGCGGTTCGCGCCCAGCGCCGCGCGGATGGACACCTCGCGCTCGCGCGCCGCGGCTCGGGCCAGCAGCAGGTTCGCCACGCTGCCGCACGCCACCAGCAGCACGAAGCCCACCGCGCCCAGCAAGAGCCACAGCGTCCCGCGCACCTCGCCCACCACCTCGTCCTCCAGCGACTTCAGGGCGATGGTGCGCTGGCCCTGCGCGTACTTCGGATGCTCCTGGGCGAGCTGCCGCGACACCCGCTCCAGGTCCTCGCGCGCCGCCTCCAGCGTCACGCCGGGCTTCAGCCGGGCCATGACCTCCAGGAACCGCGTGTCGCGCTTGTCCTCGGACGCCAGCTCCGCCGAGGGCGCGAAGGGCTTGTACAGCTGCGAGCCCGCCGGGAACGCCACCCCGCGCGGCAGCACGCCGATGACGGTGTACGGCTCTCCGTTCAGCTGGAGCGTGCGTCCCAGCACGCTCGGGTCCTCGGAGAAGTGCGCGCGCCACGTCTGGTGCGTGAGCACCACCACCCGGTCATTGCCCTGCGTCTGTTCCGCCTCGGTGAAGTTGCGGCCCAGCATGGGCGCCACGCCGAGCGTGGGCAGGAAGGAGGCGGTGGCCTCCACCATCACCAGCGATTGCGGCGTGTCCACGCCCGTCAGCGTCACGCTGTCATCCGTGTACGCCGCCACCGAGGAGAAGACGACGGGCAGCCTCGCGGCGTCCTGGTACTCCGCCACCGAGGACGTCAGCCCCTTGCGCCCCGCGCGGGCGAAGTCGTTCGACACGTCCATCAGCCGGTCCGGCGCCGCGAAGGGCGGCGGCACCAGCAGCACGCCGTTCACCACGCTGAAGACCGCGCTGTTCGCGCCGATGCCCAGCGCCAGCGCCAGCACCGCCACCAGCGTGAAGCCGGGGCTCTTGCGCAGCGAGCGCAGCGCCAGGCGGACATCCTGAAGAAGGTTTTCCATGGGTGGGGAGTCCGCGTGTCGAAGGGGACGACGGGCGGTCAGCGGCGCTGCTCGTCCTGCACGATGCGGCCGTCGAAGAGGCTCACCGTGCGCGTGGCGGTGCGCGCGTGCGCGGGGTCGTGCGTCACCATGCAGATGGTGGCGCCCGCCTTGTGCAGCTCGGAGAGCAGCTGCATCACCGCCTCGCCGTTCTTCGAGTCGAGGTTGCCCGTGGGCTCGTCGGCCAGCAGGATGAGCGGGTCTCCCGCCACCGCGCGCGCCACGGCCACGCGCTGCTGCTGACCACCGGAGAGCTGGCCCGGCATGTGCCGCGCGCGGTGCGCCATGCCCACCTTCTCCAGCGCGCGCTCCACCCGCTGCTTGCGCTCGGCGGCGGGCATGCCCCGGTACGTCAGCGGCAGCTCCACGTTCTCGAACACCGTCAAATCGCCGATGAGGTTGAAGCTCTGGAAGATGAAGCCGATGTGCCGGTTGCGCACCAGCGCGCGGTCCGTGGCGGACAGGTCCAGCACGCTCTTGCCGTCCAGCAGGTACGTGCCGCGCGTCGTCGTGTCGAGCAACCCCAGCACCGCCAGCAGCGTCGACTTGCCCGAGCCCGACGGGCCGACGATGGCCACCCACTCCCCCTGGCGGATGTTGAGGTGGATGTTGGAGAGCGCGTGCGTCTCCACCTCCTCCGTCTCGAACACCTTCGTCAGCCCCTCCAGCGTGATGAGGGCCTTGTTCGGGTCCGCCTTCGGTCCACCCGAAAGCACCGCCGCGTCCTCGGAAGCGGGGGTCTCCACACTGCTCGTCGTCGTCGTCATCGCAATCTCACCCGCTCCACCGCGTCCCACGCGGCCATGTCCGAAAGCACCACCTGGTCACCTTCCGCGAGGCCCTGGAGCACCTCCACGGCATTCACCGAGCCCCGGCCCAGCTGCACCGGCACCCGCACGGCCTCGTCGCTTCCTGGCATCAAACGGAAGAGCGACATCGTCCCGTTGGGCTGCGCGCCCGCCGGGCGCCCCACCGACAGCACGTTGGCCAGCCGCTCCAGCTCCACCGTGCCCTCCACCGTGAGGTCCGGCCGCGCGCCCCGGGGCAGCTGGGCCGGCAGGGACACCTCCACCCGCACCGTGCCCTGGCTGGCCGCCGGCGCCACGCGCGCCACCGTGCCCTCGACGACGCCGTTGCGCGTATCCACCAGCGCCTTCTGGCCCTGGACGATGTCGCGCGCCTGCGTCTCGGCGATTCTCAGCTCCGCCTTGAGCCGCTCGGGCTTCACCACCTTCGCCAGCAGCACGCCCGGCGTCACCCACTGGCCCAGCTCCAACGGCAGCTCCTGCAGCACGCCATCCTCCCCGGCGACCACCTTCATCGAGTCCACCTGGGTACGACGGAAGCGCGCGACCGCTTTCAATCGCTCCACCTGTCCGGCCTGCGCGGCCAGCTGGTCCTTCATGCTCGCGGCGACCACGGTCAGCTTCTTGCGCTCCAACTCCAGCCGGCGCGTCAGCTCGCCCGCCTTCTCCCCCTGCTGCCGGGCCTCGAGCGCGGGGATGAGGTCCTTCTGGGCCAGCGCCGTGTTCGCCGACGCCCGGCGCGCGGCGTCCGAGGACTCCGCGGTGAGCGTCTCCACCGTCGCCTCCTGCGCCAGCCGCTGCGTCTCCAGCGTCATCCGCAGCTGGATGTACTCGGCCTCCGCGCTCGCCAGCTGCCGCTCGGCCTCCAGCATCTGCAGCTGCACGTCCGGGTTGGACAGCTCCATCAGGAGCGTGTCCGCCTTCACCTCGGCGCCGGGCCGCACGTGGATGCGCTCCACGCGCCCCGCCGTGTCCGCCGTCAGCCAGCGGATGTACTCGGGCACCAGCGTGCCCGCGCCCTTCACCTGGCGCACCATGGGGCCGCGCTTCACCGTGTCCAACCACACCGAGGCCCGGTCCACCGACGGCGCCGCGGGGCGCAGCCGGCCCAGCCCCACCGTGACGAGGATGAGGGCGAGCGCGCCTCCGATGGCGAAGACCCAGGGCTTGCGGCGAGGCTTCTTGGCTTTGGGAATGTCCACGCCAGGCCCTAGAGCGAGCCGCGTGCCAACACCTCCTCGCGCACCAACCCCACAGAATCGTTGGAGGCAGGGCCTCCCTCGCCCCAGGCCGTGCCCGCTTCCGCGAAGTGATGTCCCAGAAGCGAACAACCGCGCGACCCGGATGCGCGTGCCGTCCGGCCCGGCAAACACTCCCCGTCTCCCGGGTGAGGTCAGCGTCGACTAGAATTGCAGACTATGCAGTTAATACCATTCTAGAGCGTCAAAATTGACTCACAGCTTGTTCCCAGACGAAGCCACGGCAGTAGGCTGCGGTGCGAATGACTTCGTCCCTGCTCGAGGCCTTCCTGGACCACGCCCACGGCGCGCCAGCACGGCCGCTGCTCACGTTCGAGCGTGAGTCGACCTCCTACGGAGAGCTGGCCGCGCGCGTCGCGGCGCTCGCCCGGGGACTTCGCCAGCGCGGCCTGCAACCGGGCGAGCGCGTGGCGCTCTTCCTGGAGAACAGCCCGAGCTTCATCGTCGCCTACCTGGGCGTGCAGTACGCGGGGGGCGTGGTGGTGCTGGTGAACACGGCGTATCGCCAGGTGGAGCTGGCCCACATCCTGGCGGACGCGGAGGTGCACACGTGTGTCACCGGCGCGGCGGGCGTGGCGGAGCTGGCGCCGCTGCGCGAGCAGCTGCCCACGCTGCAGTGGCTGGTGACGGTGGAGGCGCCCACGGTGACGCCGCCCGCGTCGCTGGAGGTCATCGACTTCGACACGCTCGTCACCGAGGGGAGCCAGTCCACGCTGGCGCTGGCGCTGCCGCGGCCCGAGGACCTGGCGGTGCTGGGCTACACGTCCGGCACCACGGGGCGCTCCAAGGGCGCCATGCTGCTGCACAGGAACCTGCTGGCCAACGTCAAGGCCGTCACCGAGGCGTGGCGGTGGACGGCGGCGGACCGGCTGCTGCACACCCTGCCGTTGTTCCACACGCACGGCTTGATGGTGGGCCTGCACGGCACGCTGTACACGGGCGCGAGCCTGGAGCTGCACCGGCGCTTCGTGGCCACCGACGCGCTGGCGACGTTGCGCGATGACACGTCGCTGACGATGTTCTTTGGTGTGCCCACCATGTATGGACGATTGCTGGAGGAGTCGCGACGCACGGGCGTGAAGCCCCGGGAGCTGAGGCTCTGGGTCTCCGGCTCGGCGCCCCTGAGCCCCCAGCTGTTCCATGACATCGAGCACGACTTCGGCGCGCGCATCCTCGAGCGCTACGGCATGACGGAAACCATCATGAACACCACCAACCCGTACGACGGCGAGCGCCGCCCCGGCACGGTGGGCTTCCCCTTCCCCGGCCAGGAGGCCCGCGTGGTGGACGTGCGCACCCGCCGCCCGCTGCCCCAGGGCGAGACGGGGGAAATCGAGGTCCGCGGCCCCCACGTCTTCGCCGGCTACTGGCGGCGTCCGGACGCGACGAGCGAGTCGTTCGACTCGGAGGGGTGGTTCCACACCGGGGATTTGGGCGAGCTCGACGCGGACGGCTACCTGCGCATCACCGGGCGGGCGCGCGAGCTCATCATCTGCGGGGGCTTCAACGTGTACCCGCGCGAGGTGGAGGAGGTGCTCGCCACCCACCCGGGCGTGGCCGAGGTGGCGGTGCTGGGCCTGCCGGACGCGGACTACGGCGAGCAGGTGGTCGCCGTGGTGGTGCCCCCGCCGGGCGTGCACGCCCCGGAGGCCCAGGCGCTGGTGGAGTGGTGCAAGGACCGGCTGGCCAGCTTCAAGAAGCCCCGCCGCGTCGTCTTCATGGACTCCCTGCCGCGAAACGCGCTGGGCAAGGTGCAGAAACACCTGCTGCGAGCGCGCCTGCGGTGAGCCACCTCGAGCGCAATATTCCGAACACACCTCACGCAAATGCGTGGCTTGCGCCGGACTTTCCCCTAGCTTTGCGCCCAGGGGCGCGCGGGTGGAATGACGTCTGGCGAGATGCGGCCCATGAGCGCGCCGAGGGCGCCTGGCGAAGGGAGGAAGGGCTTCGATGAAGCGGCTGCTCATCGTCGATGACGAGCTGGCCATCGTCGAGGCGCTCCAGGACATCCTCTCCGTGGAGGGCTACGGCATCCTCACCGCCTTCAACGGCGCGGAGGGGCTCCAGCGGATGGCGGACATCAAGCCGGACCTGGTGCTGCTGGACCTGATGATGCCGGTGATGGACGGGCGGGAGATGCTGCGCCGCATGCGCGACGACCCCGCCCTGAAGTCCATCCCCGTCGTCGTCATGAGCGCCGGGCGCATCTCCGACGAGGAGCGGCGCTCCAGCGCGAGGTTCCTGGCCAAGCCCTTCGAGCTGGACCTGCTGCTGGACACCATCAGCGAGCTCCTGGGCGGCCCCAACGGACCGCCCGTGCCCGGGAGCGGCGAGGGCTCCCAGGGCTGAGGCCCTCGAGCGTGACGCCGCTCAGCCCGGCGTCGCGCGGAAGAGCGTGTCCCGGTAGTACTGGAGCTCGTTGATGCTCGAGCGCAGGTCCGCGAGCGCGGTGTGCCCGGAGGGCGGCTTGCGCGGCTCGACGAGGTTCGGGTACCAGGCGCGCGTGAGGACCTTGAGGCTCGTGACGTCCACCATGCGGTAGTGCAGGTAGCGCTCGAGCAGCGGCATGTACTGGAACAGGAAGCGGCGGTCGGTGTGGATGGAGTTGCCGGCCAGCACGCCCTCGCCCAGCGGGCAGTGCTCGGCCACCAGCGCCGTCACCTCGCGCTCGGCCACGCGCAGCGAGGTGCTGGAGGCGCGCACCTTCTCCAGAAGGCCGTTGCGCGTGTGCATCTCGCGCACGACGGGCTCCATGCGCAGGAGCACCTCCTCCGGCTGCCAGATGACCCGCTCGATTTCCGCGAGCGGGCGCAGGTCGGGGCCGGTGATGATGACGCCAATCTCGATGATGGCGCAGGACTCGGGGTCCAACCCGGTCATCTCCAGGTCCAACCAGACGAAGCGTGGTTCACGCGAGGGCATGCACCTGCCTATAGCAGCCCGCGCGTCCGGGCGGTGCGCCAAAGCTTGGCTCCGGCGCGAGCCCCCGACGGTCCACGGCCCGTCCGCGCGCCGTCGCACCGCGAGTCCCCAGGACGACCTCACTCGCGCGCGGCGAACCCGGGGGCGTCCAGGTGGCGGGAGAACCAGTCGGCCGCGCGGCGCGCCACGTCCCCCAGCGCGCCGGGCTCCTCGAACAGGTGCGTGGCGCCGGGGATGACGACCAGGGACTTGGCGCAGAGCAGCTCGTCGAACGCCTCCTGGTTCAGCTCGAGCACGTCCACGTCCAGGCTCCCCACCAGAAGGAGCGTGGGCGCGCGCACCCGCCCGAGCGCGGGCCCGGCCAGCTCGGGCCTGCCGCCGCGCGACACCACCGCCTGGACGTCCCCGGGATGCAGCGCCGCCGCCAGCAGCGCCGCCGCCGCGCCCGTGCTGGAGCCGAAGTAGCCCAGGCCCAGCCCCGCCAGCTCCGGCTGCGTGCGCGCCCAGCGCGTCACCGCGATGAGCCGCCGCGCGAGGAACGGGATGTCGAAGCGCAGCTCGCCGGTGCCCAGGTCCATCGCCTCCTCGTCCTCGGTGAGCAGATCGAACAGCAGCGTGCCCAGCCCCGCCTCGCGCAGGCCGCGCGCGACGGCGACGTTGCGCGGGCTGAACCGGCTGCTGCCGCTGCCGTGCGCGAAGACCACCAGCCCGCGCGCGCCGGGCGGAACCCCCAGGCTGCCTCCCAGCTCCGCGTGACCGGAGCGGACCCTCACCTCGCGAACGTCCACGTCCAGACTGACCTCGGTCGTCATCGCGGCGGACCTCTTGTTGGATTGCGGGGGACTCCAGAACGCGTCACGGCTCACGACTCACATCCAGGAGCCGCCCGGGTCCGCGGACTCCAGCACCGAGCGCGAGCGCCACGGCGGCTGGCGCGAGCGCTCCACCAGGCTCTGCAGCTCCACGTCCGGGAACGCGCGGAAGTCGTCGTACGCCTCGGCCACGGTGCGCAGGCCCGGCTCCGTCTCCACGCACGACACCTGGTCCGCCTCCGCGCGCACCACCTCCAGCCCTCGCGGCGACGCCACGGGCGTGGCCATCACCAGGCGCGCCGGGTGCAACTGTCGCAAGGCGACGAGCGCGGCGGCGGCCGTGGCGCCCGTCAGCACGCCGTCATCCACCAGGATGACCGTGCAGCCGCCCAGCTCCGGTTGGGCCCGCCCGCGCAGGCGCCGCACCTGCGCGTCCACCTCGGCCGCCTCGTCGGACACCAGGGCGTCGACCTCCGCGCGGGGCATGGGCATAAGGCGCAGGGAATCCGAGAGCAGGAACCGGGCGCCGTTCTCGGAGACCGCGCCCAGCGTCATCACCCGGCCGGGGATGCTCAGTCGCCGCGAGACCCAGATGTCCAGGGGGACCTCCAACGCGCGGGCCACCTCGTACGCCACCCGGACGCCGCCCCGGGCCAGCCCCAACACGCGCACGTTGGAGCCCCGGTAGGGCAAGAGCGTGGCCGCCAGCCTGCGTCCGGCATCGGCCCTGTCGCGAAAGCGCATGCGTCATCCTCCATGCTCCCAAGGAAAAGCACGGCCCGGCCTGCTTGCGCCGGAGGGGCGACCCACGGCCCGCCTGGAGGCATGTGCCCGGGGCGGACGGCGGGGGCCCGCGCTCCGGGGCACCGGGCGCGCTAGGGTGCGGCCCATGGACCCCCTCCTCCTCACCGGCACCGCCAGTCCGCACCTCGGACGGGAGCTCGCCCTGGCCCTGGGCGTGCCCCTCGCCGACTGTCACTTCGAGCGCTTCCCGGATGGGGAGATGCACCTGGAGGTGCCCGCCTCGGTGCGGGGCCGCACGGTGGTGCTGGTGCAGTCGCTGACGCCGCCCGCGGGGGAGCACCTGCTGGAGCTGCTCCTGATGGCGGACGCGTGCTGGCGGGCCGGCGCGGCGCGGCTGGAGGCGGTGGTGCCCTACCTGGGCTACGCGCGACAGGACCGGCGCGCCCGGCCCGGCGAGCCCCTGGGTGGCCGGCTGGTGGCGGACATGCTGTCCCAGGGCCGCTTCGCGCGGGTGCTGGTGGTGGACCTGCACAGCCCCGCGCTGGAGGGGTGCTTCGACTCGCCCCTGGAGCACCTCACCGCGCTGCCGCTGCTCGCGGACGCGCTCTTGCCCAGGGTGAGCGACACGTCCGTGGTGGTGGCGCCGGACCTGGGCGCGGTGAAGCGCGCGGAGGCGCTGGCGCGGCTGCTCGGGCGTCCCTGGGCGGTGATTCACAAGGTGCGCCTGAGCGGGGACCAGGTGCACGCCAGCGGCCTCATGGGCGAGGTGCGGGGCAAGCGCCCCATCCTGGTCGACGACATGGTGTCCACCGGCGGCACGCTGGTGGCGGCGGCGGGCACGCTGCGCGACGCGGGCTGCGCGGACGACCTCACGGTGGTGACGACACACGCGCTGCTCGTGGGCCCGGCGGTGGAGCGCCTGCGCACGCTGCCCCTGGGGCAGCTGGTCTCCACCGACAGCGTGGAGCCGCGCTCGGGGCTGCCCATCGAGCACAGGGTGGTGACGCTCGCGCCGCTGGTGGCCCGCGCGCTGCGGCCCTGAGCCGCTTCGCGTAGGGAGACGGAGCACACGCGGGGTGGGCCGCAAGTTCCGCCCGCGCCCCGGCGCGAGTCGGTCTAGGCTCCGGCGCCATGTCCGACACGTTGCTGACGAAGCGGGAAGCGGGGGTCCTCACCCTCACCTTCAACCGACCCGAGAAGAAGAACGCCTTCACGCATGCGATGTACGAGGCGGCCACCGCCGCGCTCCAGCAGGCGGCGACGGACGACGAGGTCCGCGCGGTGCTGCTCATCGGCGCCGGCACCGTCTTCACCGCGGGCAACGACATCGGCGACTTCATGGAGCACCCGCCCGCGGGCGAGGACAGCGCCGTGTTCCTCTTCCTCAAGGCGCTGGTGGACGCGCCCAAGCCCGTGCTCGCGGCGGTGGACGGCCCGGCGGTGGGCATCGGCACCACCATGCTGCTGCACTGCGACTACGTCATCGCCACCGAGCGCGCGCGCTTCCACATGCCCTTCGTGCAGCTGGGCCTGTGCGCCGAGGGCGCCAGCAGCCTGCTGTTGCCGCGCATGGCCGGCTACGCGCTGGCCAGCGAGCTGCTCCTGTTCGGCGAGCCCTTCGACGCGGCCACCGCCCTGCGCGCCGGCATCATCAACAAGGTCGTCCCCGACACGAGCCTCCACGAGGTCGCCACCGAGCGCGCCCGCACCCTGGCCTCCCGCCCCGCGGAGGCCGTGCGCGTGACGAAGGAGCTGATTCGCGGCCCGCTGCGCGAGCAGACCCACGCCACGCTCGCGCGCGAGGGCGCGAAGTTCATCGAGCGCCTGGGCTCCACGGAGGCCCAGGAGGCCTTCATGGCGTTCATGTCGCGCGGCCGGAAGTAGTCGGCCCGCCCGCGACGACAGGCCCCGCGCGCGACGTCGCGGGGCCTGCCCGCCCGGGAGGCCGCGAAGGCCCTCCGGGCTTGTGTGACGCCGAGCTCAGCGCGTCTTCTGCAGCTTCGGCTGGGGGTGGGTGACGCGGCCGTCGAGGAACGACTCGACGCTCTGGGCCTGCGCGGCCTTCAGCGCCACGCACTGGTCCACCGACTCCAGCACCTGCGCCAGCGTGCGAGGCCCCCCCGGGGCCTTCTCGGCGCGCGGCGTGAAGAACTCCGCCAGCGCCTTGCGCTGCTCCTCACCGCAGAACGCGCGGCCCACGAAGGACAGCCGCCCCGCCGCGTCCTGCGGCAGGAGCGCGTCCGGCGAGTCGCCCACGAGCTTGTCGTAGTTCTTCGTCACGAAGTCGAACGCCACGCCCTGCGTCTTCACGTGCTGCGAGGCCGCGAACGCCATCCACACCGTCTCGCGCGGGTCCATCCCCTTCTCGAACACGAGCCCCAGGTTCTGCTTCACCAGCTCCGGGTCGACGAAGCCGCTCAGCGCCAGAATCATGTCCCCGCGCCGCGAGCGGTCCTTCTCCGAGCGCACCGCCGTCAGCAGCTTCTGCTGGAAGGCCGCGTCCCCGTGCGCCGAGGCGATGGAGAGCACCGCGTCCACCATCTCCGGGTCCACCGCCGCGGGGTTGACGAGCCACTTGTCCGCGAGCCCCTTCGCCTCCGCCACCAGCTTCGGGTCCGCGCCGTCGCGGCCCGCGAGCCGGATGACGCGGGGACGCAACAGCCGCGTGTCCTCGCTCTCGCCCTTGCGCGGCGTGAAGCCGAGCTCCCGGGCCCGGGGGCCGTACGTCTCGCGCAGGAAGCGCGCCCGGTCCGCATGCCGGCTCTCCGGCAGCAGCCGCGTGCTCACCAGGTCCAGCATCTCCATGGTGCTCTCGACGATGACCCGGTCCGGGTCGTGCGCCGAGCGCTCCGCCAGGGCCAGCGCCTCCGAGGCCGGCAGCGCCCCGGCCAGCGCCAGCGCCCGCACGTCGCCCAAGAGCGCCACCCGCTCCGCGCGCGACAGCCTCGCCATGCCCGCCTTCGTCAGCTTCTTCGCCGCCTCGCCCGCCAGCTGGATGCGGAAGAACCCCGCGCCCTCCGCGTTGGGGAACACCCAGGCCGGGCACGTCTTCGCCTCCGTCAGGGCCACCTCGGCGCGCTCGCCCTCCAGCACCGTGCACGCCTTCGCGTCCTTGTTGCCCACCGCGTACTTCACGCACACGGGCACCTTCCACGTCTGCGGCCCCGGCGCCTTCGAGCCCAGGCGCAGGTAGCGCTGCTGGGTGAGCACCACCTTGGGCTGGCCCGCGCCACACTCGAGCGTCGCCGTCACCAGCGGCGCGCCGCCCTGGTCCAGGAACGTGCTCAAGACGCCCGTCACGTCCTGCCCGGCCTCCGCCGACAGCGCGTCCAGGAAGTCCTTCGCCGTGGCGTTGGCGTGCGCGTGCTTCTTCATGTAGCGCTGGATGCCCTTGCGGAACACCTCGCGCCCCAGCCACTCCTCCGTCATGGTCAGCACCGCGGAGCCCTTGCCGTAGGTGATGCCGTCGAAGGCGTTGTGGATGTCATTGGCGCTGTCGATGGGCTGGCGGATGCGGCGCGCGGACAAGAGGCTGTCGGCGTCCAGCGAGCGGCTGCGGTCCTGCACGCGCTCCACCGGCGCGTCCCACGTCGGCTGCCAGGACTCGACGATGCGCGGCGTCACCCAGGACGCGAAGGACTCGTTGAGCCACAGGTCGTCCCACCACGCCAGGGTGACGAGGTTGCCGAACCACTGGTGCCCCAGCTCGTGCACCTGCGTCTCCGAGAAGGCGCGCTGGCGGCCGATGGAGTCCTCCTCCGGCTTGGACAGCATGAGCTGCGAGTTGAACGTCACCAGGCCCGGGTGCTCCATGGCGCCGCCGAGCAGCGGCACCGCGATGACGTCCAGCTTCTCGTATGCGTAGGGGATGCCGAAGTACGCCTCCAGCGCGGCGAGGATTTCGGGCGTCACCTTGGCGGCGTACGTGCCCTCCACGGTGCGGCCGCGCGGGGTGATGATGCGCGTCTTCACCTTCTTCTGTCCGGAGTCGGCCGCCTCCAGGAAGTCGAACGGGCCCACGCCGAAGGCGATGAGGTAGCTGGGCAGGGGCTGCGTGCGGCCGAAGCGGTAGGTGCGGCCGCCGTCGGGGCGGGCCTCCTCTGCCAGCTGCGGCGTGTTGGTGACGGCCACGTTGCCCGCGGGCACGTGGAAGGTGAACTGCCAGGGCACCTTGAACTCGGGCTCGTCGAAGCAGGGGAAGACGCGGCGCGCGTCGATGGGCTCGAACTGGGTGAAGACATACCAGTCACCGCCCTCGTTCACGCGGAAGGCGCCATCCGTCTCCTTCTCGGAGGCGATGCCCTCGTAGACGACGCGCAGCTTCGCGGTGCCCAGCGTCAGCGGCTCCTTCACGGAGAAGCCCAGGAAGTCTCCCGCCTCGCTCCGGTGCACGGTCGCCTCGCGCGGCGTGCCTCCTTGCGTCAGCGTGGCCTGCTTCACGGTGAGGTTCTTGCCGTGCAGCCACACGACGGTGGTGGGCTTCGACACGTCGAGGCCGATTTCCGCGACGCCCTGGAAGGCGGAGGCCTTCGGGTCCAGGGTGAGCTCCACGGCGTAGCCCTTGGGACGCACGTCCTTGGGCAGGCGCAGCGTGGGCGGCGTGGGGGCCGCGGTGGAGGGAGCCGCGGCGGTGGTCGCCACGGGCTCGGTGGCCGGCGGGGTCTGCCGGGCACCGCATGCGGACAACAGGGCAACGGTGGCCAGCGCCACCGGACGGAGCAGGTTGGGCATGGCGCGCAGTGTGTCTTATGCCGAGCAGCCAGGGTAGCGCCGAGCGCGAGTGTGTCCTTGCCGGAAACTTCACTTCGGGGTGGAGTGCCCGCGTGTCCGCCTCCGCTCCCATTTCCGACCAGGTCGTCCCGGTAACGAACGCCCAGAAGCAGCCCGCGGAGCATCTGCGCCGCATCATCGGCACGCCGCCCGGCGCGCTGGTGAAGCTCCTGACGCGGCCCGTCTTCGCCTTCATCACCTGGCTGTCGCCCCAGTCGCGCGACGCACTCGCCCGCTTCGTGGGCAATCTGGCGTACACGCTGGGCATCCGTCGCCGCGTGGTGATGGACAACCTGGCGCGCGGGCTGCCGGAGAAGAGCGACGCGGAGCGGCGCGACATCGCGCGGGGCGCGTACATCAACATGTCGCGCGTGGTGTTGGAGTCGATTCCCGGTGGGGACCGGCTGCCCGCCGACTGGGGCGAGCAGGGGGTCGTGGGCCAGGAGGCCTGGGACGCGCTGCGGGCCCGGGTGGCCACGGGCCAGGGCGCGCTGCTGGTGACGGCGCACTTCGGCAACTGGGAGCTGCTCGGCGACATGCTGATTCGCTGGGGCGTGGGCATCGACGCGCTGGTGCGTCCGCTCAAGGGCGCGCTCAACACGCGCATCGCGGAGAACCGGCTGGGCTGCGGCGCGGGGCTCATCTATCCGCGCGGCGCCATCCAGGAGATTTCGGAGGCGGTGGAGCGCGGCGAGTCGCCCTACATGCTGCTGGACCAGGCGCTGCCGGCGAAGGCCGCGGTGTTCGTGCCGTTCTTCGGTCGGCTCGCGTCCACCACGCCCGCGTGCGCGGTGGCCGCGCAGCGCACGGGCGCGCCGGTGTACGTGGTGATGGGCGTGCGCAGCGGCAAGGGCGCGCGCTTCCGGCTGGAGGTGGAGGGCCCCATCCCGGCGCCCGCGCCCGGCGAGTGCGCGGACCCGGTGACGGAGCACACCGCGCGCATCACCGCGGCGCTGGAGCGCTGCATCCGCAAGTACCCCGACCAGTGGATGTGGCTGCACCGCCGCTGGAAGGTGCAGCCGCCCGCGGCGACGGACGAGAAGCGCTGAGGCGCGCGCGCCCGGCTGCCCCCCCATCGCGCGGCCGCGTGATGCCGCCGCGCGACCACCCGGGCGGCGTCCGGCGCCCGCTGGGATGGACGCGAAGCGCTGACCGGGGCCCTACTCCACCACCACGCGGCGCAGGTGCGCGCCCAGGCGCGTGACGACCTCGTAGTGGATGGTCTGCGCCCAGCCCGCGAGCGCCTCGGCGGTGATGGACTCCTCGCCGTCGCGGCCCATCAGCGTCGCCGTCACGGGGCGCTCATCCGGCGTCGCCCGCGTCACATCCACGATGAGGTGGTTCATCATCACGCGGCCCAGCACCGCGCACCGCCGCCCGTTCACCAGCACGTGCGCCTTGCCCGACGCCAGCCTCGGGTAGCCGTCGTAGTACCCCACCGGCAATACAGCGATGCGCGTGGGCTCCGACGTCCGGTACGTGCAGCCATAGCCCACGTACGCATTCGCCGGCAGCCACTTCACCACCTGGCTCTTGCACCGCCACGACAACACCGGCCGCAGCGACGGCACCTCGCCCAGCACCAGTCGCGCCGACAGCCGCGTCTCCGCCGACGGCCACAGCCCGTACAACGAAATCCCCACCCGCCGCGCCTCGTAGCGCGCCCGGGGCAACACCAACGTCGCGGCGCTCGCGGCGATGTGCCGCTGCAACACCCGCCCGGTCCCCAGCTGCGCCGACAGCAACCCCAGCCCCGTCTCGAACGCGTCCACCTGCGCCAGCGCGTACCCCTGCTCCGTCACGTCCTCCGTGTTGGCGAAGTGGCTCAACCCGCCCACCACCTCCAGCACGTCGCGCGCGTCCACGAGGAAGCGCGTCTCCCCGGGCAGCTGCTCCAACGTGAAGCCCTCGCGCCCCAGGCCCGTGTCGATGTGGACGTGGACCCGCAGCGGCCGAGCCAGCCCCGCCGCGCGCAGCACCGGCACCGCGGCCTCCCAGCCACGGTCGGCCACCACCACCTCCACGCCCTCCCGCGCCAGCACCACCGCCTCCTCCGGCCCCACCGCGCCCAGCACCACCACCTGCCGGGGAGAAAGGCCCTGGGCCCGCTCGTACTCCCGCACCCGCAGCGCGTCCTGCGGCGCGATGAAATAGAGGATGTCCACCAGCCCGTGGACGACCGGCAGCACCTGCGACAGCCCGTGCCCGTAGGCGTTGCCCTTGAGCACCACCCCCAGTGCCCCCGAGGGCCCCTTGCCCCCCTCCAGTGCCCGGAACACCTCCACGTTGTGCCTCAGCGCACCCGCGCTCAGCTCCAACCACGAGGTATGAGCCGCGTCCCCAGGCCCGCCACCAATGGACTCCACGTGTACCTCCGCGACGTCGACTCCCGCCCCATACCAGCAATGGCCGGGCCATGGAGCGCGCGGTCCAGGGGCCGCGGGCGCCCGTTTCCGGGACAGGCGAGCCCCTTGTCACACAAGGCATCCAGGCGTCCCACTCCCGTCACGAGACGGGGCAAACAAGCGTTCACTTCGGAAATGGTCGAATCTGGATTACGGGAGGGGGGTGCTATCGTCCCACGGCGTGTCCTCCCCGGACGTTTCCCTGGCCCAGGCCTTCATCGCGGCGCGAGGTGTCCCCTGCGCGCCGGAGTCGCTGCCCCCGCTTCAGGCGTTGCTCGCGCGCGCGTTGGGTACAGCGCGCGAGGCGTGGCCCGGGGTGGAGCTGGACGGCGCACGCTTCGTCGTCCACCTGGCGCGGCTGCTCCCCGCGCAGGCCCCCTCCGAGGACGTGGAGAAGTTCCACCTCCCGGACGTCTACCTGGCGCGCGCGGCGGCGGACCAGCTCCCCTCCGCGTTGAGTGCCTTCGAGGCGAGCTTCATGCCCGAGGTGAACGCCGCCGTGGCACGGCTGAAGCTGCCGCCCTCGGGGCTCGACGAGGTCCGCCAGCTCTTGCGCCAGCGCATGCTGGTGGGCAGCCAGGATGCCCCCGCCCGACTGGCGGCCTACCCCGGCACGGGCCCCTTGAGCGGCTGGGTGCGCGCCGCGGCGCTGTGGCTCGCGCTCGACTGGCAGCGCCAGCGCGGCGGACATCCCCAGGCGGATGACGGGGACTTGTCGCTGCTCGTGGCGCCCGGGGACGACCCGGAGCTGATGTACCTGAAGAACACCTACCGCGCGGAGTTCAGCGCCTCGTTCACCGCCGCGCTCGGGATGCTGGAGGCGCGGCAGCGCAACTTCCTGCGCATGAAGTACCTGGACGGGCTGAGCATCGACCAGTTGGGCGCCCTGTACGGCGTGCACCGCTCCACGGCGGCGCGCTGGGTGGTGGCCGCGCAGGAGTCGCTGCTCCAGGAGACGCGGCGGCTGCTCACCGAGAAGCTGCGCCTCACCGGCTCGCAGCTCGACAGCGTGCTGCGCCTCATCTCCAGCCAGCTCGACGTCAACCTGAGCCGCCTGTTGCGCTCGAAGGTGGAGTGAGGAATGCGCACGCTCTTCATCGGCGACGTGCACGGCTGCGCGCGGGAGCTGGACGTGCTGCTGACCGCGTGCGGCTGGTGCCCCGACGACCGCGTGGTGCTGGTGGGTGATTTGGTCGCGAAGGGGCCGGACTCGGCGGGCGTGGTGCGGCGGGCGCGCGAGGGAGGGATGCTCGCGGTGCGCGGCAACCACGACGCGCACGTGCTGCGCTGGCACTCGGGCCGCGGACCCGAGGGCAAGAAGCTGGGCAAGGAGCACCGACAGGTGCTCGACACGCTGTGCGCCGAGGACTGGGCGTACCTGGAGGCGCAGCCGCTGTATCGCCGCTTCCCGGAGCTGAACGTGCTCGCGGTGCACGGCGGGCTGGTACCGGGGGTTCCCCTGGAGGCGCAGCGCGCGGACGAGCTGCTCAACCTGCGCAGCATCGCCCCGGATGGGACGCCGTCGAAGCGGGTGGACGGCGGCGTGCCCTGGGCCAGCTGCTGGCAGGGGCCGGAGCTGGTCATCTTCGGCCACGACGCCATGCGCGGCGTGCAGCGGCATCCGCACGCGGTGGGGCTCGACTCGGGCTGCGTGTACGGCGGGCGGCTCACCGCGTACGTGATGCCGGAGGGCCGGCTCGTGTCCGTGCCGGCCCAGCGCGCCTATGTCGACGTGCACGGCTCGCCGTGACACGGGCGCCCGGCGTCAGATGATGCCGCCGTTGGCGCGCAGCACCTGCCCGTTGACCCACGCGCCGTCGGGGCCCGCGAGGAAGGAGACCACCGACGCGATGTCCACGGGCTGCCCCAGCCGCTCCAGCGGGGCCAGCTTCGCCAGCCGGTCCACGACCTCCTGGGGCTTGCCGTCGAGGAACAGGTCCGTGGCGGTGGGGCCGGGGGCCACGGCGTTGACGGTGATGTCGCGGCCGCGCAGCTCCTTGGCCAGCACGCTCGTCATCGCCTCCACGCCCGCCTTGGTGGCCGCGTAGACGGCGTACGTGGGCTGCAGCAGGCCCACCACGCTGGAGGAGAAGTTGATGATGCGCCCGCCCTTGCGCAGCCGGCGCGCGGCCTCGCGCAGGGTGTTGAAGGTGCCCTGGAGGTTGACGGCGACGAGCCGCTCGAAGGCGGCGTCCTCCATGTCCGCCACGGGCGACAGCGTCATGATGCCCGCGTTGTTGACCAGCACGTCCACGCCGCCGAAGGCCTTCTCGGCCGCGTCGAACATGCCGCGCACCTGGGCGCTCTTGCTGATGTCCGCCTTCACGGCCAGGGCCTTGCCGCCGGCCTGCTCGACGTCACGCACGAGCGCCTCCGCGGGCCCCGCGGAGCTCGAGTAGTTCACGATGACACTGAAGCCGTCCCGCGCGAGCCGCTCCGCGACCGCCGCGCCGATGCCTCGCGATGCCCCGGTGACGAGGGCGACCTTCGAACCCTGGATGCTCATGTGATTCCTCCCGGCCGGACTTCCGTGACGAAAGCCGGGAGGAACCATGTCTTTCGCTCGGCGGGAAGCAGGGAGTGACGCGGGGTCCGCCGTCACTGTCCGCTAGAAGTCGCGGGCCTGCTTGCGCAGCTCGGCGGCGAGCCGCCCCTCCATCTCCTCGCGAATCTCCTCGCCGTAGGCATCGCTCTCGTAGAGCAGCGTCAGCAGGCGGTCTCGCGCCACCTGGTAGCCCAGGAGCCGGACCGCCGTCTCCGGGGCCTTCCAGCGGGCGACGACCACGTACCCGTTCCGGGACGCGCGAATCTCCGGCTCCGGAGAAGAGGGTTCCTCCTGGGTGTCGTCGTACGCGTCAGGCCGGTCGTCATCGTCCACCTGGGCCTCCACGAGCGGCGGCGGCGCCTCGTCCATCGCGTCCTGCTCGACCGCCACGAGCGGCGGCACGTCCATCTGCGCCTCGCCCTCCCGAGCCCCTTCGCGCGATGAGGCCATCGCGTCGTCCGCAGGAACTCCGCTCGCCTGGGCCCGCGCGGGTGCCTCGCTCCCCGCCTGTCCTCCCGTCGCCTGCGCCCGCGCTGGTGCCGCGCTCCCTGCGCGTCCTCCCGTCGACTGAGCCTGAGCGGATGCCGCGCTCCCTGCGCGTCCTCCCGTCGACTGCTCCTGCGCGGGTGTCGCGATCTCCGCCTGTCCTCCCGTCGACTGCGCCTGAGCGGATGCCTCGCTCCCCGCCCGCCCTTCCATCGCCTGCGCCTCCACGGGAGGCGCCACGGTCACCCTCCCCGACTCCTCCACGAGCGGCGGCGAGGACATCGCCTCCGCCGGTGCTTCGCTCGTCCCGAACGCGGAATCTCGCCGCGCGGGCGCCCACTCAGCCGCGGGCGGCGACGTCTTGGTGAGCAGCCACGCCAGGTCGATGGACTCGCGGTACTTCAACACACGTCGCGACGAGCCTCGCTTCCGGGGCCGCCCGTACTTCGCGTTCAGCACCTCCACCATCTGCTGGTGCTCGTCCCGCAGGACCTCCGGGGTCGCGAAGCGCACGAACACCGAGCCCAGCTTGTCTCCCGCGAAGAGGAAGAACACCCGGGCCGGACGCTCCCCGAGCGTCGTCGACACCACCAGGTCCTCGCGCGCCGTCACCAGCGCCTCGGGGTACAGCGCCCGCACCTGCGCGCGCGACATGCCCCACTGCGTGGCCTGGAAGCCCTCGCCGCCATACTTGCCCGCATGGTCGGCCCGAATCGCCGCCCGGCGCTCGTGCACCGTCGGCCCGTGGTGACGCGAACCACAGCCGCCCGCGAGCAGCAACACCACCATCCACCCGTAACGCTTCATCGAGCCCATCTCTCCGGCTCCCGACTTCGAATGACCCGGCACCCCGCGCGAGCGTAGGCCAGGAGGCCCTCGCGAGACCATGCCAGTCATCCCGGAGGAGGACCCCACCGCCGGAGGCGGACACGAGGCCCACCTCCGGCGCGGCGTCACGTCCGCTACTCCACCTCCTCGAAGATGAGCAGGCCCCGCGAGGTGTCGATGACATACACGTGGCCGTCATCCGGGATGCGCACGCCGATGGCGCCGTCGAAGAACATCAACCCCCGCGCCCGGTCCGTCGCCCGCCAGGTGTTGTAGTAGGCGACCTCCTTCATCTCCGAGGGCCGCGACACGTCCAGCACCCGCACGCCGTGCTGGTAATGGCTCAGGTAGAGCCGATTCCCCTTCAGCTCCATGTTGTGCACGGAGACGCCCGGGGAGAGCCGGTACTCGCCGACGAGGATGGGGTCCTTCGGGTCCGTCATGTCGATGGCCCGCACGTGCCCTCCCCAGTCCTCGCCGCCCTCGAAGACGATGAGGCGGTTGTTCACGTAGTGCCAGCGGTTCGTGTGGCTGGTGGAGCGCGGATAGACATACTCCCCCACCTTCACCACGTTCGCCGGGTCGCTCACGTCGAGAATCAGCAGGCCCGCGCGCCAGTGATTCACGAACAGCCGGTTGCCCCACGCCGTGGCGTCATGCGGGAAGGAGGCCACGCTGGGATTGACGCTCGGGTCCGCGTAGCGACCGAGCAGCACCGGCTCCCGCGCGTTCTTCACGTCGAAGATGAGCGTCACCGGCGCCGGCGAGATGGACATCGCATACAGCCGGTCCATCGCCACGAAAACGGTGTGCACGTTGACCGCACCTCCGCCCGGCAGCGCGCTCACCAGCACCGGGTCCGCCGGGTCCGAGATGTCGAACACCAGCAGCCCCCGCGCCGCGCTGGCGACATACAGCGCGTCGTCCTTGGCCCACACGCCGTTCCAGTAGCTGTCCCCCGGGAAGAACACGTTCTTCACCAGCCGGGGCGCCTTGCGGTCCGCCAGGTCGAACACGTAGAGCCCGCCGGGCCCCTTGAACGCATCCTCCAGCGACACCACGTAGGCGTGGCCCTTGGTGACGAAGACGTCGGCCACCGTGCCCTGGGGCACCACGCCCTCACCCACCAGCTCCAGCTTGGAGCCCTCCGCCTCGCCCTCGCGCCGGCGGACCTTCTCCAGCTCGAAGGTGCCCTGGAACGCCGGCGTGCCACCCAGGCAGTTCACGAAGCAGCCCGTCAGCCGCGTCGAGCCCTCCGCCTTGCACCCCACCATCGACGTCCGGTACGCCCGCCCATCCGGGAGCGTGCCGCCGCGCGAGGCGAAGAAGGTGCTCTCATCCAGGCGCGACTCCGGGAAGGGCACGCCATCCTGGAACACGCGCCCGTCCTCCAGGATGCGCACCGCTCCGGTGCCCTGGCTGTTGTCGTTCGTCAGGATGTCATTGCCAATGACATGCAGGGTGAAGATGCCCGCGCCCCGCACCGCCCCCAGGCTGTCGCGCGAGCAGGCCGACAGGTCGAAGGACTCCAGCGTTCCGCACGCGGCGCTCGTACTCCCGGCGGGGAGCACCGGGCAGGCGGCGAGCGGCTCGGTGGACCAGTCCCCGTGGTCCTCCAGTCTGTGGGAGGGCCCCTGCTCCACGGGCACCTTCACCACGTCATCCAGCTCGCGGGAACACGCGCTCCCCATCCCCGCGCAGAGCAGGCCCCAGAGCACGCCACCTTTCCACCGGTTCGTCATGAAGCTCCTCGTTCATGTGTTCCGGCCCCTGGACTCCCAACGTCCGGGGTCCCTCCCGCATATCGAACGAAAAGCCAGACGATTGCGCCGGCGGCGCGGAACCTTCAGGGCTGCGCGGCGTAGAGCTGCCCGCGCATCTCCCCGTAATAGGTATGCGCCTTGGTGTGCAGGTTGAAGTAGAGCACGCCCTTGCGCGCCAGGGACTCCAGGCTGGCCAGCGTCCGCGTCTGGGCAAGGAACCCCAGCTCCGCGGGGCAGCTCTCCGGCAGCCCGGGCTTGATGCCCTTCATCTCCTTGACGAAGGTGACGTTGGCGTTGGTGAGCTCCACGGACCAGCGCCCGTTGGCGAGCGTCTTCGACAGGTTGCCCAGCTCCCCGAAGTCCACCACCACCGGCCCGAGCACCCCGGGCGGCCCGCAGTGGATGTGGAACATGAGGATGTCCGCGGGATTGACGCCCGTCATCTCCACCTCCACGTAGGCCCGGGTCAAATCCTTGCTGAAGCGCAGCACGCCGTGCCCGCGGGACTTGCGCGCCTCGCGCGGCGTCGAGGGCGCGGTGGCGCCCAGGCTCTTCTCCAACAGCTTGGGCACCTCCGACTCCTCACCCGGCTCCTGCGCGGGGCTGAGGAACGCCTCGTAGACGGTGAAGGTGCTCGCCCCGAGCGCGGGGTCCTTGGCGTGGGCCGAGGACACGAGGACACAGGTCGACACGAGCGACATCAGCAACGGACGCATGGCGGGCTCCAGGGCGGGGATGAGACGCTCCTGGCGTAGCGTGGATGCGAGGGCCCGCGGATGGCCGAAGATGGCCACCCGATGGCCGCCCCGCCCCATCACAGCGGCTCGAGGAACTGGCGGATGTGCGTGAGCACCTGGCGCACCTTGGGAATCTCGCTCAGGGCCTCCGGCACGCTCAGCCTCAAGGGACGCACCCGGCCCACCACGTCCGGGAGCACCGCCACCAGCGCGTCCCCTCCCGCCGGGTCCGGCAGCTCCACGCTGGGAATCAGGCCGATGCCCTGCCCCGCCAGACAACACACGCGGACGAAGTGGATGTCGGTGGAGATGAGCGCGGGCGCCACCGGGAACGGGGCCCCCGTGAGCGTGGGCCACACGCTCGCGTCGTCACCGGGCGCCTGCCAGCAGAACAGCTCGTGCGCCTTCAGGTCCTCCACGGAGGCGGGCACGCCACGCTGGCGCAGGTAGGTCTCGCTGGCCCACAGCCCCTCGCGCACGCGCAGCACCACCTGCGACAACCATGGCCCGCGGGGCAGCGCGTCGCCGAAGTGCGCCGCCAGGTCCACGTCCTCCAGCGACTCCGACAAAGGGTGCTCGCTGAAGCGCGCGTGCACGCGCAGCTGGGGGTAGGTGGTCCTCAAGAGTCCGAAGAGCGGCGCCAGCAGGTGCGGCGGCATCCCCACCGGCAGCACCACCCGCAGGGTGCCGGAGGGCGTGTGCCCCACCTCGCGCAGCGACGCCACCAGCGCGCTCGTCTCCTGCATCATCAAGCGGCCCCGGCGCGCGAGCAGGACCCCCGCCTCCGTCAGGATGATGCCCGTCCGGGTGCTCGTGAGCAGCGGCACGCCCGCGCGGGCCTCCAGCGCCTCCACGCGCCTGCGCAGCGTGGTGCGCGACACCGCCAGCACCTCCGCCGCCTCCAGGTACGAGCCCGTCTCCGCCACGCCCACGAAGGCTCGCAACTCTTCCAGGTCCATGCCGTCCTCGCTCCGGTGGAGGCCACCGCGCGCATCTTCCCTGAAGCCCGCCCGCTCGCGCGAGCCCGCCCTCCGCGCCCGGAAGCGTCCGGCACGCGCGGCTCAGTACACGCGGCCCCCGTGCACCGGGCCCGCGCGCAGGTACTCGACGCCCTCGAGCACGAGTCGCCCCGTCGACGGCTCCACGTGGCCCACGCGCTGCCGCGTCATCCAGGACCGGTCCACCTTGACCAGGCTCCAGCCGTCGCAGTCCACCGGGGATGACCCGACGAAGCGCCCCAGGTCCAACGTGAGCGCCCCCGCGGACGTCACGGGGAACTCGACCTCCCGGGCCCCCTGTGAGGGGACCGCCACGGTCTCGAAGCGCGCGCCCGCCAGGTACTCACAGGCGGTGCGCGGGGGGCCTGTCAGCGCCGCGGCCTGGCGCGCCTCCTGCGGCGAGCGCCGCTCGGACCTCTCGTCGATGGGCCCCTCGGGCCGTGCCCAGGGCAGCACGGCGTCCGCGCCCGAGGGCGCGGTCGGGTGGTCCGGCAGCACCGCCGTCACCTCCACCCTCCGGAACAGCCCTGGCTCGACGCGGACCGAGCTCGCGCGGCCGTCCTCCGCGACCACCGTCACGAACCTCGCGTGGGGGAGCTCCACCCGGAAGACGCCCTCGGTGAACGCCACCCGCCCCTTCATCCGAGGCTCGTTGCCACACAGGCCGCCCGGCAGCGTGAAGGAGACGAAGCCCCGGGCCACGGGCCTGCCGCGCGCGTCGAGCACGCGCCCCCTCACGTCAATCCCATCCTCGAAGGTGCGCATCGGCCCGGAGGGCCCCTCGACCCGCGAGACCGGCAGGTACACCGTCGTCGGCTCCGGCGGGCGGACGTCCCAGAGGGCCCCGCGCGACTGGCTCAGCCACAGCAAGAAGCCCCCCGTCACCAGGACCTGGCGCCAGGGCCCCAGCCGCCTCCACACCGCCGTGGTAGCCTGCGGGATTCCTCCTCCCTGCCTCCCAATCCCCATGAAGAAATTCCTGATGGTCGCGGGCATGCTGTGCGTGCTGCTCGCGGGTTTCGCGCTCAAGACAATGAGAGACGCGGGTCAGTTCCGCTCCATCGCCCCCCACGCCCCCGGCAGGTGCAAGCCGGTGTCGGGCATGCCCGGCGCGGAGGACCTCACCTTCCATCCGAGCGGCGAGTACGCCTACGTGTCCTCGCATGACCGCCGCGCGGCGATGGCGGCCGGCGCCCCCGTCCGGGGCGACATCTACCGCTACTCGCTCGAGGGCGACACGCCGCCGGTGCTGCTGACCGGGAGCTTCCAGGGCACCTTCCAGCCCCACGGCATCAGCCTGTACGTGGACCCCACCGGCGCGCAGACGCTCTTCGTCGTGAACCACCTCCCGGGGCACCGCAACACCATCGAGCGCTTCGAGGTGGGCAGCGACGGCCTGCTCGTCCACCGCGCCACCCGGGAGGGCCCCGAGCTCGTCTCGCCCAACGACGTGGTCGCCGTGGACGCCGAGCGCTTCTACGTGACGAACGACCACGGCAACCCGCCGGGCTTCTGGCAGACCCTGGAGGACTATCTCCAGCTGGGCCAGGGCAACGTCCTCTACTTCGACGGCCAGCGCTTCAAGAAGGTCATCGAGGGCACCACGTACGCCAATGGCATCAACCGCTCCCACGACGGGGCCACGGTGTACCTGGCGCAGGCCGTGGGTCGCACGCTCGACAGCTACTCGCGCGACGTGGACACGGGCGCGTTGACCCTGCGCCACTCGCTCGCGCTGGACACCGGCCCGGACAACATCGAGCTCGACGCCGAGGGCAACCTCTGGGTCGCCGCCCATCCGAAGCTGCTCGACTTCGCCGCCTATGCGGGCGACACCACCGGCAAGGCCCGCGCGCCCGCCCAGGTGCTGCGCCTGTCCGGCACCGACGCGGACATGAAGGTCACCGAGGTCTTCCTCGACGACGGACAGCAGACCTCCGCCACCGCCACCGCCGCCGTCTTCGGCAAGCGGATGCTGCTGGGCCCTGTCTTCGAGAAGGACTTCCTCGACTGCGAGCTGCCCTGAGGCCCACCAGAATCCGACGCGCCCCTTGTCCCCCAGTCCCGGCCGGCTTGTCCTGACTTGAGGGGCTCCCCACCCTCCGTCGTGTCGAGGTAGGGCGAAGTGTCACGAGGGGGATGGCTGCATGGGGAGTCGGCTGGGTTGGCGAGGCATGGTGGGGCTGGGTGGGCTGCTCGCGACGTTCGCGCCCTGGAGCTCGCAGGCCACCGAGCACGAGGGCGAGGACTGGCGCCCCAGCTCCGGGTACTCACTCAAGAAGGACAAGCGGCACCGCCGTCACCACGAAGAGGCCGCCATGGGCGGCTCCGGCATGGCGGCCATGTATCCACGGCTGGGCGGTCACGTGGGCTTCGCGCTGCCGCTGCTCAACATCACCGACGATGACACCACGGTCATCGGCGGGGACTTCTTCTCCCTGGGCCTGACGCCCGGCATCTCGCTGAAGCTCACCGAGCAGTGGACGCTCGACTTCGAGTTCATCGCCTTCAGCCGCTGGGACTTCGAGAAGGACGGCGAGCCGGAGCGGGTGGGCACCAGCTTCGTGGTGGACCCGGGCCTGCTCTACAACTTCGGCGGCTTCACCGCCGGCGTGCGCCTGGCCATGCAGGTGGGCGCGGGCCAGCCGTTCAACCTGGGCGTCGTGCCCATCGTCGTGAAGCCCTTCCCCATCACCGAACACCTCAAGTGGTTCCTCGAGCTGGACCTGCCGCTGTTCTTCACCGGCGCGCCGGGCGACAGCGGCTTCAGCTTCGGGCCGCAAATCCAGACGGGCATCGCCTTCTGAGCGGACCTCACGGCGCGTCGGAGGACGCGGCGTTGTTCCACCGGGGCTCGCCACGCGGGTCCTTGCCCCTGTCCGCGGAGTCGAACAGGAGCAGGTGCTTCTCGTGCACCGGCCTGGGAGGCACGGGCGCCAGCACCAGCCCCGCCTGACGCAGGACCCGCGCGAAGGGGGGATGGAGGATGGCTTCGCGCCACCGCGCATCGTGACGCTCCGCGTCCTCGGCGCTCAGCGTGACACCCGCCGCGAGCAGGGCCTGGAGCAGCTCCAGCTTCGAGGCGTCCGGGCACCTGCGGGCGTCCAGGGCCGACAGATACAGGAACGCGCCCTGGGTGGCCTTGTCCCAGCGAGCCCCATGGCTCAGCACCAGGGGAATCATGCTCGGACGACAGGCCCCCGTCGCCGCGTACAACAGGGCGCCCACCTTCCCCGCCGTGCTGGGATTCGCTTTCGCCTCCAGCAGCAGCCCCACCATCTCCTCGTCCGCGGGAGCGCCCCCCGGGCGGTTCACCGCGGCGCCCAGGGGCATCACGTCCCCCCGGCTCGGCAGGTTCGGGTCGGCGCCCTTCTCGAGCAGCACGTCGACGACCGAGCTGCTCCCCGACTGCACCCCCGCCACGAGCGGCGTGGGCAGCCGAGGCAGCTGGGCATTCGGGTCCGCCCCCGCCTCGAGGGAGCGCCGCACCAGGTCCGCATGTCCCAGCCGGGCCAGCTCCGCGAGCGGCGGCCACCGCGCCCCCGCCTCCACGAGGACCTCCACGGTCTGCAGGTCCCGCTGGAGCAACGCCCGGTAGGCGGGCCAGCGCTCGAAGCTGGCTTCGTTGCCCTTCGGCGGAACCCAGCCCGCGCCCACCGCCGCGCGCATCAACAAGGGGCTGCGGTGCTTGAGGGAGAGCTCCGCGGCCCGCTCGAGCACCCGGACCTGCACCTTTCCGCGCAGCTCGCGGCTCAGCGAGAGGGCGCGCGTGGAGTCCCGGCTCCGGAACGCCGACAGGAGGTCCGCCTCCCGCAGACACCCCTCCTCCTCCGTGTTCGCGCCCACGAGCCCCGCCTCCACCGCGGACAGCGCCTGGAAACGGGCGAAGCACCGCGCGGTCCACCCATGGGGCGGCCAGGCCTCCGCGTGCCGGGGCACCCGCAGGGAGGGGTCCGCCCCCGACGAGAGCAACAGCCGGGTGATGGCCACATCCGCCTTCTCGGCCGCCGCCATCAGCGGCGAGAGGTTCCGCGTGGCCTTGGACCTGCCCGGCAGGTTGATGCCACGCCCGGAGGCGATGAGCTCACCCAGGCGGAACCCGTCCGAGCGGAGCACGGCCTCCATCACCGGGTCCTCCGCCACCTCCACGAGCGAGGCCGCCCCGTCAGCCCCTCCCTCGATGCCCTCGGGTCGCTCGCCCGCCACGCCACAGGGCTCAGGCGCTGCCGTCGTCGCCGCGCAGAACTTCACGCCATCGCAGTAGGCCAAGACGCGGCAGTCGCGCGGATGCTGCCCGCAGCGCTCCACCGGCAAACCCTCGCACCACACGACAGGGGCCCGCGCGGTGGGGCCTCCCTCGCCGGACAACCCGCGTTGCTTCAGGACGAACAGCCCGGCCGCGGCGCCCATCACCAGACAGAGCGCCACGAGCACCAGGGCTTTCGTCACGCCCCGGCTCCGGCGGTGGGACGACCAAGGGGGGGCGGCAAGGGCCATGGCTGTCATTCAACCCAATGACAGCCCGCCTTGGAAAGCCACCCCCCGGTGGAAACCTCAGCCCTTCTTGAGGAGGTTGTCCGCCACGAAGTCCCAGTTGACCAGGTGCGTGAGGAACGTCTCGATGAACTTGGGCCGCAGGTTGCGGTGGTCGATGTAGTACGCGTGCTCCCACACATCGATGGTCAGCAGCGCCTTCTGGCCGTGCTTCATCGGCAGGTCCGCGTTGCTCGTCTTGGTGACGGCCAGCTTGTTCTTGTCCAGCACCAGCCACGCCCAGCCGGAGCCGAACTGCGTGGCGGCCGCGTTGGAGAACTCCTCCTTGAACTTGTCGAAGGAGCCGAAGTCGCGCTCGATGGCCGCCAGCAGCTCGCCCGTGGGCAGCCCGCCGCCCTTGGGCTTCATGCAGTTCCAGAAGAAGGTGTGGTTCCAGACCTGGGCCGCGTTGTTGAACACGCCGCCGTCGCTGCTGAGGATGATCTCCTCCAGGGACTTGTTGGCCTCGGCCTTGCCGTCCAGCAGCTTGTTGAGGTTGTTCACGTACGCCGCGTGGTGCTTGTCGTGGTGGTACTCCAGCGTCTCCTTGCTCATGTGCGGAGCGAGGGCGTCATGGGCGTAGGGAAGAGGGGGCAGCGTGACGGCCATGGTCAGGTCCTTTCCAGGGTAAAGGGACGAGGACACCTACCACCATCCCACCCGGGAAGAGGGCCTGACTCCAATCCATTGGCGTGCCGCCAACCTGCTGGAGCCCCCCGGCCATCCTCGGGTCAACACTTCGACGCGTCGTACGAGGGCCCGCCCTCCGGGTGGGCGGGCCCGCGCGTGGAGCGTCGCCTTTCACACGGTGGGAGGCCGCACCAGCAGGACGGGCCGCGAGGTGCGCGACAGCACCGCCTGCGTCGTCGAGCCGAGCAGCGCGCGCTTGAGCCCCGTGCGCCCGTGGGTCCCCATCACCACCGCGTCCACGCCCAGCCGCTCCGCCGTCTGCACCAGCGCGGTGACGACGTCCTGCGCATCCATGATGACCTCCGCCTGCGCGCGGCGTCCGGTGGCCTCCGCCTCGCGCGGCACCAGCGCCATCAGCCGGCCGCGCTCCGTGTCCACCTGCGAGCCCAGCTCCGCCACGGACACCAGGTAGACCTTGCCCCCGGGAGGCACCAGGCCGAAGGCGTGCGCCACCGCGTGGTTGCCCGTCTCGGAGAAGTCCGTGGCCACCATGACCTCGCGGAACGACGGCAGGGGCGCGTCCACGCCCGGCGCCATCGCCTGCGACGGGATGCAGGCCACCGACACCCGCGCCAGCCTCAGCGCGTTGTGGGACACGCTCCACATGCGCCCCAGCGCCCGGCGGTGGTGCGTGCCCACCACCAGCAGGTCCGCCTGCTCGCGCGCGGCCAGCTCCACCAGGTGGTCCGCGATGCGGCCCAGGGACGGCTCCAGCACCGTGCGCACCTTCACGCCCTGCGTGCCCAGCGGCGTCACCAGGGCTTGCGTCTCCTTGTCCAGCACCGCGCGCAGCTCCGGCGTCACCTCCGCCAGCTCCATGGGCCGCGGCAGGCCCAGCCGCCGGTACTCCTCGTCCGGCCACACCACGCGCGCGCCCACCACGTCCAGCGGGCCCCACACGCCCAGGGCGCGCACCCACTCGCGCGCGGCCTCGTACGGCAGCGAGCGGTCCACGCCCAGCACCACCTTGAGCGGCCGCTGGCCCCGCGCCCACGCCTCCATGGCGTTCGCGTCCTGCACGGCGAGCAGCGGCACCTCCAGCGACTGCGCCAGCCGGTCCACCGTCCCGCCGACGCCCAGGAACGGGGCCTCCTTGCTGGGCGAGGCCGCCACCACGAGCGTGGCCAGGCGCTGGCGGGCCACGTCGGCGACCTCGGCGGAGGGCTCGCCGGTGCGCAGCTCCTGCTCCACGCGCGCGCCCTTCTGGGACAGCCGCTTCGCCTCGTCGCCCAGCGCGGCCTCGGCCGCCTGGAGCAGCGAGGGACCGAAGGCCCGCGCGGAGTTGGGGTTGAGCACGTGCACCAGGAACAGCGGCACGTTCGCCTTCCGGGCAAGCTCGGCGGCGACGTCACACGCGCGGCGCGCGGCATCGGAGAAGTTGGTGGCGCAGACGATGGACATGGGGGACTCCTCGAGTCGGCTACGGGATGGGGTTCACGCGGGCCGCACCTGCTCCACGCGCACCTCGTTGACCAGGGGCTCGCCGCGCTCGAAGGCCCGGACGCTCGCGAGCGTGGTGTGGGCGATTCTGCCCAGCGCCTCACGGGTGAGGAAGGCTTGATGCGAGGTGACGAGCACGTTGGGGAAGGTGAGCAGCCGCGCCAGCACGTCGTCCTGGAGCACCTGGCCGGAGAGGTCCTGGAAGAAGACGCCCTCCTCCTCCTCGTACACGTCCAGCCCCGCCGCGCCGATGTGGCCGGACTTGAGCGCGTCGATGAGCGCGCGGCTGTCGATGAGCGCGCCCCGGCCCGTGTTGACCAGCACCACGCCGCGCTTCATCCGTGCCAGCGCCTTCGCGTCCACCATGTGGTGGGTGCCCGGCGTCAGCGGCACGTGCAGCGAGATGACGTCGCTGACGGCGTAGAGCTCCTCCAGCGTCACGTAGCGGGCACCCACCTCGCGCGCGAAGGCCGCGTCGGCGACGGCGTCGAAGCAGACGACGTCACAGCCGAAGCCCCGGAAGATGCGCGCCGCGACGCGGCCGATGCGGCCCGTGCCGGCGATGCCCACCGTCTTGCCCGCCAGGTCGAAGCCCACCAGGCCGTCGAGCGAGAAGTTCCAGTCGCGCACGCGCGCGAAGGCGCGGGGGATGTGGCGGTTGAGCGAGAGCACCAGCGTCACCGCGTGCTCGGCCACCGCGTGCGGTGAGTACTCCGGCACGCGCGTCACCCGCACGTCCAGCCGCCGCGCGGCCTCCAGGTCGATGTGGTTGTAGCCCGCCGAGCGCGTGGCCACGAGCCGCACGCCGCACGCACGCAGCAACTCCAGCGTGGCCGCGTCCACGCGGTCGTTCACGAACGAGCACACGGCGTGGAAGCCCTCCGCCAGCCGCGCGGTCTGCGCCGTGAGGCGGGGCTCCAGGAAGGTCAGCGCATGGCCGAAGTCCGCGTTGGCATCCTCCAACGCGCTCCGGTCGTAGCGATGGGTGTCGAATACCGCCAGCCGCATGCCTGCCCTCCCGCCGACGGACCGGGTGCCCGTCCTGATGGTGCTCCCTGCAACGCCCACACCATGCCCTCCTCGTGGCTCGGGCGCGATGGAGGACCGCGAAAAAACTGCGCATGCGCGACAGAGGGCGCAAAAAAGTCAGGGCACCGTGGCGGGCGGGCAGGCGGTGCCCTCGGCGTGACGTGCTCGCGGGGGGGACGCGCCGGGGCCCCGCGCGGCCTACCTTTCGCAATGAGAGGCTGTCGAGAAGGAGGCGTCATGTTCCGCTGCGCGGCCTGTGGTGCGTTCAATCGTGTGAGAGAGCCCCGACCCTCGGGAAACCCCGAGTGTGGCCGGTGTCACCGGGCGCTGGACCTGTCGGGCGCGCCGCAGGAGGTGGACGGCGAGGGGCTGGACCGGGCGGTGCTGGGCTCGCCGGTGCCCATCCTGTTGGACCTGTGGGCGCCCTGGTGCGCACCGTGTCGCGCGGCGGCCCCCATCCTGGACGCGGTGGGCCGGGCCCAGGCGGGGCGACTGCTCGTGCTCAAGCTCAACACGGAGCAGAACCCGCGCTCCGCGAGCGCGCTCGGCGTGCAGGGCATCCCCACGTTCGTGGTGTTCCAGGGCGGGCGCGAGGTGGCGCGGCGCAGCGGGGTGATGCCGAAGCCGGAGCTGGAGCGCTGGGTGGCGGGCGCGACGTCGGCGCAAGGAGGCGCGGGCGTGACGGCCTGAGTCGTGCATTCGAGTGCGGCCCGCGCCTCGGCTCGGGGCCCGCGCAGGAGGGGAGTCGACATGGAGTCCGAGGCCGCGCTGCTGACGGACCTCTACCAGCTGACGATGACGGAGGCGTACCTGGCCGAGGGCCAGTGGGACGAGGGGGTGTTCAGCCTCTTCGCGCGCCGGCTGCCTCGCCAGCGCAACTACCTGGTGGCGGCGGGCCTGGAGGACGTGCTCCAGACACTGGAGGGCTTGCGCTTCGAGTCCGAGGACCTGGCGTGGCTCGAGTCGACGGGCCGCTTCTCGGACCGGCTCTTGCGGTGGCTGGAGCGCTTCCGCTTCAGCGGGGACGTGGACGCGATGCCGGAGGGCACGCCGGTCTTCGCGCAGGAGCCGCTGCTGGAGGTGCGGGCGCCGCTGCCGGAGGCGCAGCTGGTGGAGACGTACCTGCTCAACCTGGTGCATCTGCAGACGCTGGCGGCGTCCAAGGCCTCGCGGGTGGTGGAGGCGGCGCGGGGCCGGCCGGTGATGGAGTTCGGGCTGCGGCGCATCCACGGCGCGGACACGGGGCTGAAGGTGGCGCGCGCGGCGTACCTCGCGGGGGTGGACTCGACGTCGAACGTGCTCGCGGGGAAGCGGTATGGGATTCCGCTCGCGGGGACGATGGCGCACAGCTACGTGCAGTCGCACGACGATGAGCTGGAGGCGTTCCGCGCCTTCACGCGCGTGTATCCGGACGCGACGCTGCTGGTGGACACGTACGACACGCTGCGGGGCATCCAGCACGTCATCCGGCTGGCGCGCGAGCGGGGTGAGGAGTTCCGCGTGCGCGCGCTGCGGCTCGACTCGGGGGACCTGCTCGCGCTGTCGCTGGCGGCGCGGGAGCTGCTCGACGAGGCGGGGCTTCAGCGCGTGCGGCTGGTGGCCAGTGGCGGGTTGGACGAGGAGCAGGTGGCGGGGCTGCTCGCGCGGGGCGCGCCCATCGACAGCTTCGGGGTGGGCACGGCGATGGGCGTGTCCGCGGACGCACCCTCGCTGGACATGGCCTACAAGCTGGTGGAGTACGCGGGCCGGGCGCGGGTGAAGCTGTCCGCGGGCAAGGCGCTGCTCCCCGGGGCGAAGCAGGTGTACCGGCAGGAGGAGGACGGCGTGGCGAGGCGCGACCTGCTGGTGCGGCGGGGAGACGCGGCGCAGGGGCGTCCGCTGTTGCGGCCGGTGATGCGCGCGGGACAGCGCGTGCCCGGGGCCGTGGCGTCACTGGCCGAGGCGCGGGAGTACGCGCGTCGGGAGCGTGAGCGCTTGCCGAGGGAGGTTCGGGCGCTGCAGCCGGCGAGGCCGCCCTACTCGGTCGTCATCGGGGACGGGCTGGCGCGGGCGCGGGCTCACGAGGTGGAGGTCTGGGCGACCGAGCCGTGATTCACCGAGGCGTTTCGCGCGAGGACGCCGTCCACGGCGAAGGCGCCGCTGCCGAGGAGGACCTGGGTGGCGAGCGCCATGATGAGGAAGGCGACGTACTCCCAGCCTCCGCCCGGGTTGGTGAACATCCAGCCCAGGGAGGCGTGGGACGCGAAGGCGCCGAGCAGCACGGGCAGGAGCGCCAGTGACACGAGGCGGACCCGCAGGCCCGCGATGAGCGCGAGGCCGCCGAGCAGCTCCATGGCGAACACCGGCGTGGCCGTCCACCCGGGGAAGCCGTGGGCCACGAAGAACCGGGCGGTGCCATCGAGGGTGAAGATGAACCACTTGGCGCCCGCGTGGGCCAGGAACACGACCCCCAGGGACACGCGGAGCACGGTGGCGGCGAGGGCGGATGAGGCGGGATGGGATGCGTTGCCGAGCATGACGACGACCTCCGGAAGACGGGTGAGCTGACGCGACATGGAATGCGCGCCTGGCGGCTCCCGCGGAAGGTCTGTGTCGAGAACGAATCGTTCTGCTGGCAGGACAATCCCGTGCGTCGGTCCGTTCAGCCCCAGCGCGCGGGACGGAACTCCGCGGCCAGCACGTCGAGCAGGGCGCGCACCAGCGGCGCGGGGGAGCGCCCCGCCGCGTGGACCGCGTGGATGCCCACGGGCCTGGGCATGAAGTCGTCCAGGACGGTGACGAGCCGCCCCGCGCGCAGGTCCTCGTCCACCATGAAGCGCGGCAGCACCGCGAGGCCGATTCCCTCCGCCACCGCCTCGCGCAGCAGGGTGCCGTTGGCCACTGTCAGCGGACCGCTCACCGACACGGGGATGCGCCCCCGGGGGCCGTGGAAGCGCCACTCGTCCTCGGCGCGCAGGTGCGCGTAGCGCAGGCACGCATGGTCCGACAGGTCCTCGGGCCTGCGGGGTGTCCCCCTGCGCTTCAGGTAGGCGGGCGCCGCGCAGACACACAGCGCGGTGGTCGCGAGCTTGCGCGCCACGAGGTTCGAATCGCGCAGGCGCGTGATTCGCAAGGCGACATCCACCCGCTCCTCGACCAGGTCCACCAGCCTGTCGCTCAACATCACCTCCACCGAAGCCCCCGGGTGGGCCGCGAGGAAGCGCGCCAGGGGACGGGCCAGGTACATCTGCGCGAAGCTGATGGGCGCGTTGACGCGCAGACTCCCCCGTCCCGCGTCGGAGGCCCCTCGCGTGGCGGCGCCCGCCTCCTCCAACAGGCGCGCGGCATGCGCGTACACCCCCATCCCCGCGTCCGTGACGGAGAGCTTGCGGGTGGTGCGGATGAGCAGCCGCTCCCCCACCCTGGACTCCAGGCGGGAGATGCGCGCGCTCACCACCGACTTGGACACCCCGAGCACCGCCGCGGCCCGGGTGAACGAGCGGTGCTCCACCACGCGCGCGAAGCACGCGAGGCCCAGCAGGTCATCGAACAGAGGCTCCGTCACGCGCGCAGGCTGCCACGGACATACCTCAAGGGCCAGATACACACATCTACACCGTATTTCCAATGCAACCAGGTGACTGTTATGCCGCCGTCACGCGGAGTTGACGTGGAAGACCGCCCGGAGCGTCGGTCCCACTTGTCACAATGCGGGCCTCACCCTTTCACCACGAGGAACGGATGACACGAGCAACCACAGCGAAGACGTGGCTGGGCCTGGGACTGTGCGGAGCGCTGGCGACGATGGCGGGCGCCACCACGGCGGCGGCCGAGGCGCCGCGCACCGAGGCGCGGGCGGCCTTCACCTCGCCCTGGTCCGCGGCGGCGTCGATGAGCCAGGTGCGCGCGTACCACACGGCGACGCGGCTGCCGACGGGCAACGTGCTCGTCACGGGCGGCAGCGGCTGGGGCAGCGTGACGGCGTCGACGGAGACGTACAACCCGAACACCAACACCTGGGCGGCGACGGCGACGATGAGCCAGACGCGCTCCAACCACACGGCGACGCTCCTGTCCTCGGGCAAGGTGCTCGTGGTGGGCGGCCAGGGCGCCGGCACGCTGGCGAGCGCGGAGCTGTACAACCCCTCGACGAACACGTGGAGCGCCACGGGCAGCCTGGCCACGGCGCGGCGGGGCCACAAGGCGGTGGTGCTGTCGACCGGCAAGGTGCTGGTGTTCGGCGGCTTCGGGGCGACGGCGCTGAAGAGCGCGGAGCTGTATGACCCGGCGACGGGCACGTGGACGGCGACGGGTTCGACGTCCGTGGTGGCGGGCCGCGCCAGCCTCACGCGGCTGCCGTCCGGCAACGTGCTGGCCATCAACGACGACGGCGTCGTCGGCGCGGCCGAGGTCTACAACGTGAGCACGGGCACGTGGAGCACCGCCGCGGCGGCGCCCGCGTTCTACGGGCACGCGGCCATCCTGCTGAACCAGGGCGCGGTGCTGGCGGTGGGACAGGAGCAGGGCCAGTACGCGAGCGGCGCGTGGCTGTTCTGGCCGGAGGACAACGAGTGGGAGTACACGTCCTACGCCACCGAGGAGCGCCGCATGGGCCACTCGCTGACGCTGCTGCCGTCGGGCAAGGTGCTCGTCGCGCGCGGCACGCGCAACCAGATTGGCGGCGTCACGGAGGTCTACGACCCGCAGGCCTTCTGGCAGCTGTCCGTGGTGGGCAATGACCAGCCCACGCAGGGCCACACCGCCACGCGCCTCATCAACGGCAAGGTGCTCGTGGCGGGCGGAACCAGCCAGGAGGAGCCCGAGCTGTACTCCTCCGCGGAGCTGTTCACCGAGTAGCCCGCCGTCTCGGCGCTGCTGCGTCCGTTCCGACGCAACCTCCCCGCCGAGGTCCTCCGCGAGAAGAAGAAGCCCTGAGCCGCCACCTCACGGCTTCACCCACTCCTCGCTGTCCGGGGGCCCACCGAAGTCATCGCCCTTCCTGGGAGGCTGCCGCGAGCGCTTCACCGGCAGCCTCCACCCGCGCCGCACGGAGATGAGCCGCACCAGCGCGCCCACCGCCATGCCCGCCGCCAACGCCAGACGCCTGTGCCCCATGAGCGAGAACGCCAGACACACCACGCTCGCCGCGAGCGCGGCGATGGCGTAGTACCCGGGCTCCGGCCTCATCACCGTGGGCGTGCGCCGGATGAGCACGTCGCGGATGATGCCGCCCCCCGACGCGGTGATGATGCCAATCAACACCGCCGTCCCCGGACTGAGCCCCACCTCCAGCGTGCGCTGCGTGCCCGCCACCGCGAACGAGCCGAGCGTCAGCGCGTCCAGCATCGACAAGAGCTTCACCGTCGGCCCGTGCCGCAGCTCGAAGAGGAACGCGGCGAACGCCCCCGTGAAGGCCGCGACCAGATACGCCGGCTTCACCAACACCAGCGGAGGCCCCACCTGCAACAGCGTGTCGCGAAGGATGCCGCCGCCCACGCCGGACACGAGGCCCAGGACCAGGAAGCCCATCAGGTCCATCTTCCGACGCTCGGCCAGCAGCGCGCCCAGCACCGAGCCGGAGAACACCCCCAGCAGGTCCGCCACCAGCGTCCCCAGCGAGATGACCTGCTCCTGGACATTCGGTTCCGTCAGGTCGAGTGACATGGCATGCGCGAGGCGGCCCGTCAGCGCTCCACCACCCCACTGGCAGCGTGGGGACGCCACGCGCCGCGGGCAACACACGCCGACAGGCCCAGGGACCGTCCGCACGGCGCTCCCACCCCGGCGGGCAACCTCTCGGGCGACGGCGCGACACCTCACGCCCCCGTGGACGGGCTCCGCGCGCGACAACACCTTTTGCTGAAAGCAACCCCCTCCCCCGAGCCCACGCCATGAGCCCCACCCAGCCCGCGGACCGCATCTTCGAGGGTGGCACCCTCCTCACCATGAACGACCAGCAGCCCACCGCCGAGGCCATCGCAGTCCAGGCCGGCCGCATCCTCGCCGTGGGCACCCGCGCCGACATCCTCGCGCTGCGCGGCCCCGACACGGAGGTCGTCTCGCTGCGGGGCGGCACCATGATTCCCGCCATCGTCGATGACCCGACCACCACCGACGCCGCGGCCTCCGGCGACGCCGAACCTCAGGGCACGCTCGAGCCCGGTCAGCGCGCCAACTTCGTCGTGCTCTCCGACAACCCGCTCACCATCACGCCCCGCGCCCGCGAGGACCTGCGCGTGCTGCACATCGTCAAGGACGGCGAGAGCCTCTACTTCGACAACGCGCGCGCCGCGAAGGAAGACGACGACACCGTGTTCAGCGAGGCCCTGTTCCTCGACGAGAGCGGCTGGCTCGTCTGAGCCCGCCTGCCTTCATCGCGCGAGAAAATGAAAAGACATGCGACGGAAGCGATGCGTCGTGACGGGGGGAGCGGGGTGAATGGCACCCACGCGCGAGTGGTCTATCGGAAACTTCCTCGCCGTCTACTCCGAGGGTGACTTCCTCCCACTCCGGCCGTTCTGCGATGGTGTGAAGGAACCCCGCACCGGAGAGCCTCCATGCTCCGCCATCTCGGCCCCGCGTTCTTCCTCGGCACCATGCTTCTCGGTGGCGCCTGCAAGAAGTCACAGGACCCCGTCCCCGAGACGCCCGCGGCGCCCAAGCCCGCCCCGGAGCCCGTGCCCGCCTTCTCGCTGTCGCTCCTCCAGGACGCGGCGCCAGCGAGCTGTACGTGGCTGCGTCAGGACCCCACGGGCATACGCAAGGCCCTGGCCACCGTGGAGGCGCCCTGCGCGCGGGTCCGCCTGGCGTGGAGCCCGGACGGCAAGCAGGGCGTCCTGGTGGACCGGGGCAACGGCAATGTGCAGCCGCGCGCCTGGAGGGTGGACTTCGACGCCGCCCAGGGTGTCCCGCTGCCGCTGCCCACCGAGGGCCACACGGACACGGTCGGCTTCGACGCCCGAGGGCAGGTGGTGGCGCTCGTCTCCCAGCTCGAGGGGCTGGCGCGCAAGGAGGAGCGCGGCGAGGAGTTCTTCGTCGTCGACGGCCGCAAGCTGATGGTGCCGGAGATGGAGGGCAGCAGCCCGGGCCTGGCCCACGCGTACCGCCGCGAGGGTGAGACGTGGAAGCGCATCGAGTCGGTCGCCACGGTGTACGAGACCGAGGACGCGCCGGGCACGAGCGCGCTGGCCACCGCGAGCCAGCTGGTGTCCTCCACCGTCGGCACGGACCCGGACGACCCCGTCGCGACGGAGCTCTCCGAGGGCAGCGAGGACGCCGTGCGATTGGACGCGGTGGTGAAGGACAAGGGCCATACGGAGTACGGCGCCTGGGTCTCGCTGGAGACGCATGGCGGGCCGCTGTACGCGTGGCGCGCGGCGACCGAGTTGCCGGTGCTGATGCTGCCGCTGCGGTGGGAGTCGGAGGACCGGCTGGCGGAGCCCGAGTCCCTGTCGCTGTCCCCCACGGAGGTGGTGGCCGTGCGCGTGAGGGGCGCCCTGCTGCTGGTGAGCGCGGAGGCCCACGCCCGCGTCTACGACGCGCGCACGAAGAAGCGCATCGCGTCATTGGACGACGTGCACGACGCGCGCTTCTGGCCCAAGCAGCGCACGGTGACGGCCGCCATCCCGACGACGGGCGCGTCGGCGACACAGTAGTCCCCTCAGGTGCATGAGCGCGCCTTCGCGTCGCCGCGACGCGAAGGCAGGGTCCCCTCCACGGCATGGCGACGCGAAGCACCGAGCGCGGTCGTCAGAGCTTGAGGGTCCCGGGTGCGAGGAGGGCCATCACCAGGGCCACGTAGCTGCCCACGCCGATGCAGCAGGTGAGCGCGGGTATCAGCAGCGCGCCGAACACCGCGGGCCCCCAGCCGACACCGTGCAGGCTCCGGTACGCGGAGACGCGGACGCCGAGGCTCCAGAAGGGCAGCACGTACATGCTGCAGAAGGGCACCAGGCCCGCGAGGTTGACGCCCTGGGACAGGGCATGGCCGCGCAGCGTCGTCCTGAACGTGCCTTGCGCACCGGCGACCTTGAGCACCAGGTGGTCCAGCCCCGCGACAGCGAGCGTGAGGCCCATGCTCAGCAACGGCAACAGCAGCATGCAGACGACGAAGAGGACCACGACGACGCCGCGGAAGAGCGCGGGGTGGGTCTCGTTGTCGGAGCCGCTGGCGGGGAAGCTCTCGTAGGGGAAGGCGAGCAGGAAGAGGGTGTAGAGGAGCCAGGTGGAGGCGTAGCCCACGAACGCGCTGAGGCCGGCGAAGAGGAGCGAGTCGCCCACCGACGCCTCGCGAGACATCCGCTCGAAGGTGGTGACGGGGCGGAGCATCACCTCGACGCACGTCCTCCAGAACGCCTTGACCCAGCCCAGCTCCGCGCGCTGGTCCCACGGAAGCAGGGCGTGGGGCACGCGGGCGTGGCACGACTCGCAGACCAGCTCCTGCCGAGGACCTCGGCGCAGACACCGGGCGCACGCGAAGGCGCCGCAGCGCTCACAGGCATGAAGGCTCATCCACTGAGGATGGACGGCACACACCGGAGCGCCCGAGTCGGGCGGAGGCGAGACGACAAAGGAGGCGCCGCAGCCACCGCAGCGAAGAGCACCTGCGCCCACGGGGGCCTGACAGAAGGGACACACGAACTCGGACACGCTTCACATCCTCGCACAGTCGCAACGCTCGCAAGGCCCCAGCGGAACGCCTGCGGGAGCGCCTCATGCGCAGCGCCTGCCCGTCTGCCCTCGGTGACTCGACGAGCATGCCACCCGCTCAGAACATGAGACACGGACGCATCAACCCGTGCTCATTCCGGCACCCGCCCGGGTCATGACTCGGAGCGAGGCATCCTCGCAATGCGAGGAACGCGGGCGCATCCGCCGCGCCGCTCCGGCACGTGGCGCCCGCGCCACTCCAGCGCGTGGGCTCGCAACGAGGCGCCCGCGCGAGAGAAGAGCATGGGCGCACGAGCTTCGCGCCGCTCCGGCGCGTGGGCTCGCAACGAGGCGCCCGCGCGAGGCGAGAGGCACATGCACGCGCCACCGTCTCCACCGCTCCGGCCCGCGACGCGAGCCACCGCTCAGGGCGACGGACGTGGCCGCACCAGTCCGTGGTCATCCGGCACGGGGCCCGCGCCACGGTCTCCACCGCTCCGGCTCGCGGGGTCCACCGAGGGCTCCGGCCGGGCCTCACGCGCGCGTCGCGCCTGACGCAGCGCCGCCTTCGCCTCGGCCTTGTGCCCCTGCGCCTTCTCCCGCTTCGCCAGCGCCTCCCACAGCTCCGGCGACTCCGGATGCAGCGCCACCGCCGCACGCAAGAGCCCCAGCCCCACGCGCGGAGACTCCGCCTCCGCCACGCGCTTGAGCAGCGGCGTCGGCGCCAGCGCCAGCATGCCCTGCGGCGTCGCGTGGGCCTCGCGAAGATGCCCCAGCACCTCCTCGTCCCGCTTCGCCACCAGCAGCGCCTGCGCCAACGCCAGCCGCGCGTCCACGCTCCTCGGGTGCAGCTCCACCGCGCGCTCCAGCCAGCGCAGCCGCCCCGCCTGCTGCTTGCGCCACGCGAAGCGCTCCGCGATGCGCAGCATCTCGTCCGAGTAGTCCGGCCGCACGTCCGGCGACAGCCCCGCCGCCTTCTTCACCACCGCCCAGCGCGGCTCCGGGTTCGACTCCTCGTCCAGCCGCTGACGTTGCAGCTCCGGCACCTCCGCGCGCTTCCACCCCGCCACGAACCGCAGCAGGTCCGTGCGCAGCGGCTCCCCGAAGCGCTCCGTGTCCGGCCCCCCCTGCGCCTCACACGCCGCCAGGTAGTCCGCGAAGAACGACAGCGGCCCCTCGGCCGGATACGCCAGCAGCCGCTCAGGGCCCCGCGCCTTCTCCAACGTGCGCGCCATGTGCGCGCCCACGCGGATGAACACCGACCCCAGCCGCGGGTCATGCCCACCGCGGATGCGCTCCAGCGCCGCCTTGCCATCGCGCGCAATCGCCTTGCGGTCCAGCAGCTCCGACACCCGGCTGAATGCGCCCGGCAGGTCCTCCTCCGCCGGCAGCGAGCCCGGCCCGCGCGTGGCCCACAGATGGTACGCGAGCCCATAGCTCGCGATGCGCCCCAGCCCCTCGTACACCACCGAGTCCACCGGGTCCGTGAAGTGCGCATCCCGCCGCGTGACGCCCTGCTCCAGCACCCCCTCCATCAACCGGATGGACAGCCGGCGCAGGCGCTTCGCCTCGCCCTCGATGTTCGTGGCCAGCGAGATGACCGTGTCCTCCGCGGGGAACATCACCAGCAGCGTCGTCGTCTCCGGCTGCCCTCCCGCGTGCGCCACCAGGTAGTGGCCGCGCAGCGGATAGGTCGCGAAGCCCATGCCGTAGTCCGTCAGCCGCCCATCGCTCGTGGCCATGGACGCCTGCATCTTCCCCATCGTGTCGCGAGACACCAGCCGGTGCGACAGCACCGCCCGACCGAAGCCGAGCATGTCCCCCACCGTCCCCCGCGTCCCACCCCCACCGAAGCGGCTGGACACATCCAGGAAGCGCGAGCGCTGGAGCACCCCGTCCTTCACCCGGTAGCCCACCGCCTGGTGCTCATCGCGCGTCGCGGTGACATCCAGGTCCGCGTGCGCCATGCCCGCGGGCTGGAAGACATGCTCGCGCAGGTAGTCGCGATACGACTGCCCGGACGCGGACTCCACCGCCGCGCCCAGCAGGTTGTAGCCCCACGTGCTGTACAGGTAGCGGGAGCGCGGCTCGAACGCGAGCGGCTTCTGCGAGAACACCGCCAGCGCCTCCTCGGTGCTCACCGCCTTCACGTTCTGGGTCGACGCCACGCCGTCATACGTGGGCACGCCGCTCAGGTGTCCCAGCAAATCCTTCACCGTGACGGTCCACTGCTTCGCCGGGTACGTCGGCACCACCGAGTGGATGTCCGCGTCCAGCGACAGCTTGCCCTGCTCCACCAGCTGCAACACCGCCACCGCGGTGAAGGACTTGGTGACGGACGCCATGCGGTACGTGGTGCGCGGCGTCGCGGGCAGCCGCTTCGCCACGTCGCGGTAGCCATAGCCACACACCCACCGCTGCTCCCCGCGGGACACCGCGACGGACAAGCCCGCCACGGGCCCCTGGGACAGCTCCGAGCGGACGATGGCGTCCAGCGCCTTCGTCACCTCCTCGGGCAGCGCGCGCGGCGAGGCGCCGGCCTCGTCCACCTCCACGCTCTCACAGACGGACGGCAGCTTCGGCGCCGCGACCACCGGCGTCGAGACCCAGAGGACGACGGCCAGCCACCCCGCGCTTCGCATCGTCATGGCACGGCCTCCACCCGCTCGGCCGCCGGAGCCACCTGGGCCACGGGGCCCTGGGCCGGCGGCGTCTCCACCCACGCGCGCAGGAGCGCGTCCGTCACCAGGTGCCCCAGCACATCCAGCCCGCGTCCACGCGGGTGCACCAGGTCGTCATGCATGAAGCCGGACTTGTGGAAGCGCGTCAGCGCGCCCTTGCCGCCCATCGCCTCGTACAGGTTGAAGAACGCGCAGCCCTCCGCGAGCGACACCTCGCGCTCCGCCTCCACCACCGCCTCCAGGAACGGGCGCTGGGTGAAGGCCTTGCCCGAGTCCTTCGCGTCGCGCACCGCGTCCATCGGCCCCACCACCAGGCACGCGCTCGACGGCGCCGCCACGCGGGCCCGCCGCAAGAGCGCCCCCAGGTCCTCGCGCAGCGTCGCCAGGTCCGTGCGCTTCCACTCCAGGCGCTTGGACTCGTTGCCGCCCAGGAAGAACACCAGCAGCTTCGGGTCCCGCTCGGTGAGCTGCGAGCGCAGCGCTCCGTCCTCCAGCCGCGCGTACAGGCTCGCGTCCGCGGACGGGACGCCCAACATGTCCAGGACGATGCCAGGGCGCTCGTGCTGGAGCACCACCCCCTGCACCACCGCGCCCTTGCCCTCCGCCACCACGTCCACCGTCGTCGCGCCGGGCGGCAGCTCGAAGCGCGTGGAGCGCGACGCGCCCGTGCCCTCCGGCGTCGTCCGCGCCAGCACCGTGTCGCCGCTCACCACGCTGAGCGCGCCCCCTCGCGGGACGTCCAGCCACCACAGCGTGCCCCGCGCCTCGCCCTCCAGCTTGAAGCGGCCGCGCGCCTTCGCCTGGGTGGCCACGTGGTACACGCCGGTGATTCCGAACGGCAGCGGCGGCGCGCGCAGCTCGCCCAGCGTGCGCGGCGTCCAACCGCTCGCGCTGTGGCTCGCCCGGCCACGCCCGCCGTAGGGCGCCATCCGGTCCACCAGCAGCACGCCCCGGCCCGCCGCGCCGAAGCTCGCGCCCAGGTCATCCCGCAGGATGTCCACGATGCGATCTCCCGCGATGAGGGAGTTGCCGAACGCCTCGATGACGGTGGGCCGCCTCGCCGTGCCCGACGACAGCGCGTCCAGCGACTCGAAGAAGGGCGCCAGCGCGGTGCGCACGCACCCTTGCGCCACCGACGCCACGCACGGGTCCTCCACCTTCGCGCCCGGAGCACCCAGCTTCACCGCCAGCGCCTGCGTCGAGCGGGTCCGCTCGGACGGCTCCGGAAAGACCCTGCGGGGCGCCACGGCGGATGTCACCGGCACCGGGGTCCTCGGTGACGCCACGGCCGGCGTCGCCACCGCCGCGGGGACTGGCGCGGAGGGGGGACGTGCCTCGGAACCGATTTCACAAGCGGTCAGCAGCCCGCCACAGGCCAGGACGCGGAGCACGCGCCCGACGCCCACCCACCCGACTTCCGAATGCGTCATGCGGCATCCAGCGTAGACGAAAGCTTCCGCTCGCGCATTTTCCCGGCCCGCCAGGCCCCCTGCTCTCCGAGGGAGCCCGAAGCTTTCGGGGGCTCGCACCTTGCCCACTGGTTTCGCGCGCGCCTGCGACACACAGGGCCTGCGAGTTGGCGGACAGGCCGATGCCAGGGTCCACACGCCAACAGACTCACTTCACTTGGGGCGCCGCGTCCCCAAATTACCCGTCACTCATATGGAGAAAGCGAAAAACAAGGTAGCGAACTGGACGAGGTTCCATCGCAAGTTCGGCAGCCATGTACGCCAGCTCCGTAATGGCCGCGAGCTCACCCAGGAGGTGCTGGCCGAGCGGTGCGACCTCTCCGTGGATGCCATCCGTCGGATCGAGCGCGGGTCCTTCTCTCCCTCGCTCGACACGCTGGGCAAGCTGTCGGTGGGCCTGGACGTGTCGCTCAAGACGCTCTTCCAGGGCTTCGAGCACGAGCGAACCGGCGACGTGGCGGAAATCTGCGACTTCCTCTCGTGTCGCTCCGACCCGGAGGTGAAGCTCGCCCGGAGGGTGCTCCAGGCGATGTTCGAGGACTCGTAGTCTTCTTCGGACATCTGCCGGTGGAAACCGGCAGATGTTCCCTGTTCCCCACGGCCACGCTGACCTACGCACGCTCGCATATGTCGGGAGTCCCCGAAGGCATCCTCCTCGTCGTGGAGGACGATGCGGACCTGCGCGCCGCCGTCGTCGAAATCATCGCGAGCACGGGACAGCTCGTGTCCATGGCGAAGGACGGCCTGGAGGCGCTCACCTGGCTGGAGGTGCACGGCCGTCCCAGGCTGGTGCTGCTCGACATGGGAATGCCGCGCATGACGGGCCAGGACTTCCTCGGGCGCGTGGCGCGGCACTGGCCGGGCCTCGCCGTCGTGGCGATGACGACGCGGCCCATCCATCACCCGGGCGTGCTCGACACGCTGCTCAAGCCCTTCGACCTGGAGACGCTTTTGGAGCGGCTCCCCGTCTGGCTGCGGCTGGCGCGCGACCTGCCCCGGCCCTGAGGCACGATTTCATTGCGCACAATGCAGTCCGGGGGCATGGTGGGGAGAGGAGCCGTCATGTCCCCGTCGAACAAGAAGCGCGGCGACGCGCTGCACCTGGACGAGCAGCTGTGCTTCACCCTGTACTCGACGGTGCACCTGCTCAACCGCACGTACCGGCCGCTCCTGGAGAAGCTGGGCCTCACGTATCCCCAGTACCTGGCGATGATGGTGCTGTGGGAGGAGGACGGCGTCACGGTGAAGGCGCTGGGGGAGCGGCTGCTGCTCGACTCGGGCACGCTGACGCCGCTGCTCAAGCGGCTGGAGTCGGCGGGGTTGCTCAAGCGTGAGCGGGACGTGCTCGACGAGCGCCAGGTGCGCATCCGCCTGACGGCGTCCGGTCGCGCGCTGCGCGCCAGGGCGGAGAGCGTGCCGCCGTCCATCCTGGAGGCCTCGGGCTGCACGTTGGAGGAGCTCCGGGACTTGAAGGCCCGCGTGCTCGCCATCCGGGAGCAGTTGGGCGCGCGGCTGGGTGAGGAGTCCTCCGCCGCGGCGCCCCGGGGTCAGCGCAAGAAGTCCGGCTAGCGCGCCGGCGCGGTGCGCGTCGGCCTGCCGCCGATTCCCACCAGCTGGCTCACCAGCTCCAGCGCCTGGGTGTAGCGCGTCATCGAGGCCTGGAGCGCGAGCAGCTCCGCGTTGGACAGCCGCTCGCCCGAGGGCGCCGACTGGATGACGCCGACGAGCGCGCGCTGTCCCTGCTCCAGCTCCTGCATGAAGCGGGAGATGCCGTCGAGCCGCTCCGTGCGCTCACCCGCGGGCACGGCGCGCGGCGCGCCCGCGTCACCGGGGTCCGCCACCTTCACGTTCGAGACCGCGACACTCACGGAAGACCGATTCACCGAAGAAGGACGAGGGAGTGCTGCGGTCAGCGGACGCGACATGAAGCGGACTCCTGCGGGAACGGAGTGAGGGGGAGGCGCGAGTATCCGCCCGTGGACTGACAGTCGCCAGTCGGGTGGGGACGGCGGCCTCCTCTCCAGGCACTCGATTGCGTCATACGCGGTGAATCCGTGTTCCCCACTCCTGGAGGCGGCTCACGACGTAGGCCGCGTCGAGCACACCCTCGGGTGAGTACAAGCCGGGCTCCACGGGCGTCCCACCCGTGAGGCCCAGCAGCCGCTCCACGGCGAGCGCGGCGCCCTTTCCGCTGAGACCGGAATGGACGTCCGCGTCGACCAGCGCGTGACGCACGAGTGACGGCGTTCCGTCCGCCTTCACGCCCTCCAGCTCGATGATGACCTCGTGGCCCGGACCCTGTCCCGGCGCGCGGCGCGACGCGGGGCGCAGCGCGAAGTCCAGGCGGATGTCGCTCGCGTCCGTGACCGCCGCGAGCGAGGCCACGTCGAGCAGCGGATACGCACGGCCCTGCCACTGCGTGCCGTCGACGCCCTGGAAGGTGCGCGTGAGGTCGGCCTCGCTGGTGGCCCAGAGGAACCGGCCCTCCTTGCGGATGAGCGGACTGGGCACGCCCTTCGCCACGCGGTCCATGTCGCCGAGCGCGGCGGGTCCGCCCACGTCTTCCTCGTCGAACACGGCGCAGATGCGGATGGCGTGGACCTTCGCCAGCTCGCGCGCGAAGTGGAGCGTGGCCAGGGCGACGGTGCCGCCCAGGAAGTGCCCGAGCAGCAGCGTGGGCGCGGCGGTGGGCCGCTGGACGTGGAGCGCGACCTCCGGGCCGATGTCGAAGACGAAGTCGGAGAAGGACACGTAGGGCACCCCCTGGTCCTGCGCGTAGCGCAGGGTCCGGAGCGAGTCGTCCTTGAGCAGCACGACGATGGCGCTGAACGTGGAGCCCGGAGGCAGGCCCAGGTCATCGCGCTCCAGGTCGATGCGCACGGCGTCGGCGTGGCCCACTTCACGCGCGAGCGCGGACGCCTTCGTCACATCGCGCGCGCCGATGCGGAGGGGGAGGTGCGGCTGGAGGTCGCGGAGGGCCTTCACGGCGCGACGACCGACGACGCCGGAGCCACCGATGAAGAGGACGGGGTTGAGCTTCGATGCGTTGTTCATGACGGGATTCCTTTCGAGCAAGGGGATGCGAATCAGGAGAGGCGGCGCGTACGGACACCGGCCTCCTCGAGCCGTCGCATCAGATAGGCGGGCTCGATGAGGACGTTCGGCAGGTAGAGCCCCGGCGCGACGGGAGCGCCGCCCGCGAGCCCCAGCAGTCGCTCCACGCTCACGGCCACGCCCACCGCCGTGACAGGCGCCTGCCCCTGCGCGTGGCTCATCTCGTAGCGCACGAGTGCCCGCGTGCCGTCCTGCAGCGTGCCCTCGAGCTCGAAGAGCGTCTCGACGGAGCAGGCCCCACCCTTGCGACGCCCGGCGGACAGGCCCACCACCGCGTCGAGCCGGATGGCGCGCGCCTTCGTCTCGGCCGCCAGGCTCACCGGGTCCGTCAGCGAGTACGCCTGCCCCACGTGCTCGTTCCCGTCGCCATCGCGGAAGCGACGCTCCCCCGCCGGGCCGCCCACCCAGCGCCACTTGCCGTCCTCGAGGATGAGCGCGTTGGGCGCGGCGCTCGCGGCGCGCTCCAGGTCCGCGGACGCGGCGGGCCCACCCACGTCCTGCTCGTCCAGCACCGCGCCCATCGCGATGGAGTCCAGCGTCTTGAACTCCCGCGCGAAGTGGAGCGCGGGCAGCGTCGCCGCGCCCACCAGCCAGCTGGTGCCCAGCAGCACCGCCGAGCGCTGGGGCGCGTTCATGAAGTACGCCACCTCGGGCGCCACCTCGAACAGGGCCGTGGAGATGCCCAGGTGCGGGATGCCCCGGGCCTGGGCGAAGCGCAGCGCGTTGAGCGTGTGGTCCTTCACGAACAGGACCACGGCGCTGTACCCGCGCCCCTCGGGCAATCCCAAATCCCCGCGCGACAAGTCCACGCGCACCGCGTCCGCGTGCCCCAGCTTCTGGGCCACTGCCTCCGCGCGGGCCACATCCCTCCCGCCAATCGTGATGGGCAGCTCGGGATGGAAACGACGAAGCGTCTGGGCGGCCATCGAGCCGACGACGCCCGAGCCTCCGATGATGAGGACGGGCTTCTGCGTGGGTGAAGACATGACGGGTGCGCTCCCCTGCCAGCGAAGGCAGTGGTCGAGAGGGCCGGAGGACCGGCGCGGACGGGAATTCCGACGACCCTACAGGAAGTAAGTTACCAAAAGTAGGTCCGCAACCATTTCGACCAGGACCCCGTCGGTTGCGCGCCAGGGGCGAGGCGACTAAGCCCTCAAGAGCCGTGGTGACGCGCATGAGTGAGACCTCTTCCAAGAAGCTGCCCAAGGCCCAGCGACGCGAGCAGCTGCTCGACGTGGCGGTGGCGGTGGTGCGTGAGGAGGGCACGGACGCGCTGACGCTCGGGCACCTGGCCGAGCGCGCGGGGGTGAGCAAGCCCATCACCTACGAGCATTTCCAGACGCGCGCCGGGCTGTTGATGGCGCTGTACGAGCGCACCGACGCGCGGCAGGTGGCCCAGCTTCAGGAGGCGCTCGAGCGCACGCGGCGCAAGCTGGAGGACGTGGCCCGGGTGATGAGCGCCGCGTACATGAGCTGCTACACCACGTCCGGCCCCGAGCACTTCGCCATCGCCGCCGCGCTCAAGGGGGACGGGCAGATGGAGGCCTTCCACCAGGGCCTGTTGGACCAGTACGTGGACTTCTACCAGCGCACGCTCGCGCCCTTCTGCGATTTGCCCCGGGAGGCCCTGCGCCAGCGCTGCGTGGCCATCATCGGCGCGGCGGAGGCCCTGTCGCGCGACGTGCTGCGCGGGGCCGTGGCGGAGGGCACCGCGGCCAACACGCTCGCGTCGCTCATCGTCTCCTGGTTGACCTCGCGCAAGTAGCACCGCCCGCGTCGATGTGATGCAGTCGCGCGGTGCTCGACAGCGTCACCATCGACCAGCTCCGGACGCTCCGCGCGGTGGCCGAGGAGGGCAGCTTCTCCGCGGCGGCGCGCAAGCTGGGCCTGGGCCAGCCCGCCGTCAGTCAGGCCATCCAGCGGCTGGAGAAGCAGCTGGGCCTGCGCCTCTTCGACCGCAGCAGCCGCGTCCCCCGGCTCACGGCCAAGGGCGAGGCCGTGGTCGCCGCCGCGCGCCGTCTCCATGAAGACCTGGCCACCTTCCAGTCGGTGGTGGGCCGCATCAAGAGTGGCGAGGAGACGAAGCTCGCGCTCGTCGTCGACGCGATGTTCCCCACTCCCGCGCTGCTCTCCTTCGTGCGTGAGCTGGCCCAGACACATCCGGGCGTGGAGCTGACGCTGGAGGTGGAGCTGCTCTCCGCGGTGACGGAGCGCCTGCGCGAGCGCAAGGCGACGCTCGGCATCGCCGGCGCGGACCTGGACCTCACCGGCCTGGAGCAGCGGCCCATCGCGTTGTTGAGCATGTTGCCCGTCGCCGCGCCCTCGCATCCGCTGGCCCACGTGAAGGGTGTCATCACCGAGGAGCACCTCGCCTCCGCCACGCAGCTGGTGCTGAGCGAGCGGCTGCCCACGGGCAAGGCGGGCACGACGGACCGGGGCGTGCTGTCGCCGAAGCAGTGGCGCGTCGCGGACCTGATGACGAAACATGCCCTCATCCTCGGAGGCCTGGGCTGGGGCCACGAGCCCGAGCACCTGGTGCGCGAGGACCTGAATGCCGGCAGGCTCGTGCAGCTGCGGCTCGCCGCGTGGGAGGGAGGCCCTCCGCCCCGGCGCCCGCTCGCCCTGGTGCGCCGCAAGGGCGTGCCGCTGGGCCCGGTGGCCACGTGGGCCTCGAACCGGCTCACGGACCTGTGTCAGCTCGCGCTGTCCGCGGACCATCACACGACGTGATGCCAAGCATCATGGGCAGCGGCGATTTACACGTCGACTCCCAGCCTTACTGTTTGGGTCATGAGCACCACGACCCAGACACTTCCTCCCCCCACCGTTCCCCATGCGCCTCCCCGCGCGCGGACGCTCGAGAGCGTCCACGGCGGCGGGCCCCTGCACTGGGTCGGTGACGGCTTCCGCGTCAAGACGCTCGTCCCCAGTGGCGGCCTCACCCAGGAGCGCGTCAGCCCCTTCCTGCTCTTGGACCACCATCCTCCGTACGAGTACCCGGCCCTCGCCAAGGGGCAGCGCGGCGTCGGCTGGCACCCGCACCGGGGCTTCGAGACCGTCTCGCTCGCCTTCCAGGGCGTCGTCGCGCACCGTGACAACGCGGGCCACTCGGGCGTCATCGGCCCGGGCGACGTGCAGTGGATGACGGCCGCGTCCGGCATCCTCCACGAGGAGTACCAGGAGCAGTCCTTCTCCCGGCGGGGCGGCATCTTCGAGTTCCTGCAGATCTGGGTGAACCTCCCTCGCGCCGACAAGCGGGCCGCCCCGGGCTACCAGCCCATCACCGCGGCCCAGATTCCGACCGTCCCCATCGAGGGCGGCACGGTGCGCGTCATCGCGGGCGACTTCGCCGACACCCGAGGCCCCGCGCGGACCTTCACACCCATCACCCTGCTCGACGTCAACGTGCGCGCGGGGACGAAGCTCGAAGTCCCCCTGCCCCGTGGCTACAACGCCATGGTGCTCGTCGCCTCCGGCCGCGTGTCGTCCGGCGGTGAGCGGGCCACCGAGGGGGAGCTGGCCGTGTTCGCCAACGACGGCGAGCACCTGACGCTCCTCGCCGAGGAGGACACGCACCTGGTGGTCCTCGCGGGCGAGCCCATCCGCGAGCCCATCTTCCACATGGGCCCGTTCGTCATGAACAGCCAGCGCGAGCTGTTCCAGGCGATTCATGACTTCGAGATGGGCCGCTTCGGCGACATCCCCGAGGATTCGCCCGGCGCCACCCCGTAGATTCAGCGCGACGCCCGTCGGACCCTTGTGTTCCGACGGGCGCTCAGCGTCCCCGGGCCCGACGCGCGGCGGCCTGTGGCTTCACGCGGGGCTCCGCCGCCCGCGTCATCGACGGCTCCTTCAGCACCTCCACCATCAACTGCCGGAAGTAGCGCGCGCCGGGGTCCGTGTGCGTGCGCTCATGCCATATCAGCGACATGGTCATGGGCGGCGTGCTGATGGCCAGGCGCAGCCGCTTGACGGGCAGCATCGCGCACAGCGCGTCCGCGGTGCGCCCCGGCATCCCCGCCACGTAGTCCGTGCGCGTGACGGCCATGCCCGCGGCGATGAAGTGCGAGACGGACAGCGCGGGGTTGAACTCCAGGCCGTGCTCCTTGCAGAACTCCTGGAAGTAGCGGTGGCCGATGCCCGGACGCCCCTGCGCGATGACCATGCCGATGTGCCGGGAGGCGTTGAACTCCTCCTTCGTCAACGTCGACCCGCGCAGGCGCGGATGCTCCTTGCGCACCAGGAAGGCCACCTCTTCCAGGTAGAGGTCCTCGCAGAAGTAGCCATCCCGCGTCGCCACCATCTGGGGCGCCAGCGCCGCGTCCACCTCCCCCGTGGTCAGCCCGTCCGAGGCCATCAGGAAGTCGATGCTCACCACGCGCAGCCGCGCGCGGGGCAGCTTCCGGGCGAAGGCCTCCACCACCCGGGGCACGTCGCAGACATCCTGGTTGTCGCCACACGACAGCGTGAAGGTGCGCGTGCTCTCCGCGGGCACGAAGCGCTGTCCATCCACCGCCACCTGCAGCTGCGCCACCGCGTTGACCACGAGCGGCCGCAGCTCCTCGCAGCGAGGCGTGGGCACCAGGCCTCGACCGCTGCGCACGAAGAGCGGGTCCCCCAACATCTCCCGCAGCCGGGCGAGCGCGTTGCTCACCGCGGACTGCGTGACGTGGAGCTGCTTGGCCGCGTCCGTGGCGCTCCCCGTCTCCAGCACCGCGTGCAGGACGAGGAACAGGTTCAGGTCGATGGCGGACAGGTTCATGACGGCACGCTCAGGAGCGCTGCGCGCCCGACAACATCGCCGCCACCTGGGGGTCCAGGCGGAAGGACTCGAAGAACGCCTCCGCGTCGGCGGGCGGCTGGCCCTCCGGGTGGAGCAGGAGCTGCTGATAGAGCCGGGGCCCCACCAGGTAGAAGCGGCCCTTGAGCCGGCGCGGCCCGGAGATGCCCTCCACCTCCCAGCCCGGGAAGCCCTCCAGCGTCAGCGGCCGCGAGGACACGCCCGTGGCCCCCAGCGCCTCCAGCGCGCCCATGCTCGCGCGAGACACCACGTCGCCCGGCCTGGCCTGCGACACGGCCGACGCGGGGAAGTCCGTGTACGAGACGTAGTACGCCGTGGATGACTCCTTGCGCTCGGCGATGAACGTATGGAGTGTCACCTCGCCCACATCCGTCAGCTGCGAGCGGCGCTCCTCGCTCACCGGCCCCGGCAGCGCGACGGAGAAGCCTCCCTCCGTGGACTGGACGACAGAAGCCCTGGCGGCGGCCGACGGGGCCACCGGGGTCTCGGGCGCCGTCTGGCGGGAGGCACACGCCCCCAATCCTCCCACGGACAGCAGGATGGCGAGCGACGCGACCCGGCGCGAATTCTTCATAATCCCTGCGACTCCTGGCATGTGGCCCGGAAGGTACGTCCGACGAGCGTCCGGCGCACCCAGCCTCCACGACACGAGCGTCGCGCGCAACGCTTTGCGTCTAGTGCAGGGCGTCCGGGCCCCCGCCCCGGGCCTCCGCGGCCGGCCCCTCGGCGCCGTGCGCCTTCTCGCCGCTCACCCGCGCCAGCCGGACACAGAAGGAGGACCCCGCCCCGGGAGCGCTCTGCACCTCGATGTCGCCGCCGTGCGCCTCCACGATTCGCCGGGCCACGGACAGCCCCAGCCCCACCCCTGGAGCGCGCTTGCCGCGCGGGCTGCCCAGCCGCTGGAAGGGCGCGAAGAGGATGGCCATGTCCTCCTCGGAGATGCCGATGCCCTGGTCCTTCACCACCAGGAGCACGTGCTCCGCCTCCCCTCGCACCGCCACCTCCACGCGGCTTCCCGCCGGGGAGTACTTCAGCGCGTTGCTCACCAGGTTGGCCATCACCTGCTCCAGCCGGTCCGGGTCCGCGCGCACGAAGAGCGGCGCGTCCGGCACGTCCAGCTGGAGCACGTGTCCGCTGTCGCTCGAGCGGTACAGCTCCACCACGCCGCGCGCCAGCTCGCGCGCGTCCCTCACCTCCGGGCGCAGCTCCAGCTTGCCCGCCTCGATGCGCGTGGCGTCGAGCAGGTCCCCCACCATGCGGTCCAGCCGCTCCACCTGACGTCCCACCAGCGCCAGGGTGCGCTGCATGCGCTCCGGGGTGAGCTGGGCCTGGCTGCGCTCGGACAGCGCGGTGGACAGCTTCAGCGCGGACAGGGGGTTTCGCAGCTCGTGGGCCACGCCGGCGAGGAAGGCGAGCTGCTGCTCCTGCTGGTGCGTGAGGCCGTTGGCCATCTCGTTGAAGGTGCTGGCCATGTCCCGCAGCTCCGTGGGCCCGGCCACCGGGGCGCGCGTGCGCTTGCGGCCCACGCCGAAGCGGCGCATGGCCTGGCTGATGTCCTTCAGCGGCTGGAGCGCGATGCGCTGCAACAGGAGCGAGCCCACGACGAAGGCCATCAGGAGCAGGCCGCACAGCGACAGGCCCACGGTGTTGCCCAGGCGGCTGAGGTCCGCCGAGGCCTCCCGCGCCACGCGGGCCTCCTCCACGTTGAGCTGCACCAGTCGCTCGAGCGAATCGAGCGCCGCGTCCATCGCGGGCACCACGGGGGCCAGCCGCGTGCGCGCGGGCAGGCGTGCGGCCTCGCGCTGGGCCTGCAGGTAGCGCTCGAAGTCCTCCTCCACCTCCTGGATGAGGGTCCGCTCGGCGTCGCTGACGGCGTTGCGCTCCAGCCCGTCGAGCAGGAGGGGGAACGAGGCCTCGATGCTCTCCACGGAGCGCCCGCGGATGAGCTGGGAGCGGGTGTCCTGCGGCCCGGCGCCGCCGCTGAGGCGGAAGTGGTTGAGCAGGTCGATCTCCAGCTCCTCCGCCATGTGCAGCCCATCCACGGAGTTGCCGAGCGTGTTGGCCGAGTGGGTCTGCGCGTTCGTGAGGACGATGAGCGCGACGGCGGCGATGAGGGTGAGGAGGGCCAGTCCGCCCATGGTGGCGGCCAGCCAGGCACGCAGGCTCATGGTGTCTCCTGGAGAGTGGCGAGGGCGGGACGGGTCACGGTTCAAGCCCTCCTGGACTGGGGACGGGTGAGACGGCGGTGCCCCCTACCTGACTGGAGGAACAAGCCCAGGAGGTGGGGGATTCACCGAGTGGACAACGGCGCGGCGCGGGGGTGGGTTCCCCGCACGGTGTCAGCGCTGGCGGCGGGCAATCGTGCTAGGGAGGTTTCAGCGAGGCGGGCGGGCGAGAGCCTGCTGGCCGCGCGTGAGGTCACCACCATGGACATGCTCCCCCAGCCGAGTCGTACCCTGAAGTTCGATGGTTTCTGGCGCTGGCTCCAGGAACACACGCAGTGCATCCTCCGGTGCGGCTCGGTCGACGCGATGCTGTATGACCACGACGACTTCCACTGGGTGGTGCTCGAGGAGGACCGCCAGCACATCATCCAGGTGCTCAAGGGCAAGGTGCTCGTGGGCGAGCTGGTGATGGCGGGCCGCGAGGTCACCGAGGTGAACGTGGCGCCGGACCCGGACTCGGGCACCCAGGGCCACTTCCTGGTGGAGCTGATAGGCGGTCCGAAGGAGGACCCGCAGGTGCTCTACCACTTCATCATGGCGCACGGCATCGACCCCGCGCCGGGCCACAAGGACCTCAAGCACTGAGCGCCGTTGCGCCGTGTGCTCCGTTCATCGCGGAGCACGGCGCCGGGGTTCGAGATGTTTCGCCACGGACACCGAGGCTCAGGCACCCCGAGCACCAAGCAGGACGCGCTCGATGAGCGCCACCGCGTCCCGAGCGCCGTTCGCGTAGCTCGGAGGGTCGCGCCTGGGGCGCGAGTCCACCAACTCCACCGCGCGCTCCACCAGCTCCTCGGGCGTGCGCGCCAGCTCCTCGGGGCGCAGCCGCACCGCCTGTCGGTCGTAGCGCCGCGCCCGTGCGAGAGCCACCAACGGGGTGCCCGTCACCCGGGCCTCCTGCACGGTGTTGTAGCCACCCGCGCCGACGAGCACGTCCACACCGGACATCACCGCCAGCGCGGGCCACACGCGCAACGGACGCGGCGCGCCGTCTCGCACCACGTTCTTCTTCCGGGGCGCCTTCTCGGAGAGCCAAGGCCCCGGAGGCGCGAGCCACCGCACCGGCGCCTTCGCACCGAGCCGCTCCTGAAGCCGCGCGGCGATGAGCCCCGCCTCCTCCACCTCCAGCGCGTTGCCACTCCCCATCACCGCGACCAGGGGACGCGTGTCATCGGGCGCAACGCCCAGCCGCTCACGAGCCTCCTCACGCCCGAGCCACTCCTCGCGGCCGAGCAGCAACCAAGGCTCCGTGCGCACCGCGCGCGGATGCCCCGCGAAGGGCGCGTCCTCACCCGGGACGAGCAACAGGTGGAAGTCCTCCACCGCGGCGGCGATGTCGAAGCGCGCGACGTACGTGGGGTTCAAGTCGCGATGCACCAGCACCTTGCCCATGCGCAGCGAGGGCAACAGCGGCGCCAGCTCTCCCACCAGCCCGCGAGGGAACGTGTCCACCACGAGCAGGTCCGGGCGCACGCCCTCGAGCAGACAGTCCACCGTCTCGCGCATGGCGGCCTTGCCCAGCTCCGGGCTCAAGCGGTGCACATGCACCTCCGGACCGAGCACCGCCTCCAGCGGGACATCGGGCGCGAAGGGGCTGTTCGTCACCAGCGTGACGTGATGGCCCTTCCGAGCCGCGTTGCGCGCGAGCCCCGAGGCACGGGTGAAGTGCCCCATGCCACCGCCCAGGGCGTAGATGAGCCAGCGCGCGGGAGTCATCAGCTTCCGCCCAGGTCCTCCTCGAAGGAGGCATCTTCCTCGTGGCGCAGGCTCTCGCCATCCGCCTCGGTGAAGTCATGCGGGTCCCTCGAGGAGCCGCCCCCCCACGACGCGCCCCGGCCGTAGTAGCCGTAGTCGTCGTAGTAGGTGCTCGCCTCGTCCGACTCTCCGGAGAGCACGCCCGCGCACCCCGTGCAGACCGTCTGGTCCTCTTGCGACGTCAGGTGCAGCTCACAAGCAAGCTTGCCGCACAGCTCGCACGGGATGCTCGCGGGCGCCCCACACTCGTGGGGCAGCAGGAAGCCCAGCCGCACCTGACAGCCAGGATTCGCGGAAGCGGGGCTCATGGCGTGGGTCCGGAAGGCGGCTGCTGGAGCTGGTGGAGCAGCGCCACGCGCAAGGGCAAGGACACCGCCTCGAAGGCGAGGCACGCCGCCGCGTCCGCGCGCACGAGCGCATGCGTGGAGAGCGTCGTCTTGCCCTGGGCATCGCGCAGGGACACCTTGCCCTCGCGCACCTTCACGCGCGCAATCTCCGCGCCCGGCGCGTCATAGACACGGGCACCGTCATCCTCCGGGAGCACGGTGTAGAGCAACGCGCCCTTCGAGTCGGTGAGGCGCCAGCCTGGCCCCTGGATGGCGAGGGTGTAGAGCACCTGGCGCTGCTCGCCGTCGCGCACGATGATGGCGCCACCGGACGAGCCGAGCACGTACCCCAGCGCCACGTCATCGGGACCGGAGACCTTGAGGGAGGCGCCCTTCCACTTGAGGCGCGCCAGCTCGCGCTCGTCACCGTCGACGAGCTTGGCGCCATCGTCCTTGGGCTTGAGGGAGAAGCGCTCGCGGCCGTCGCCGTCCTTGAACTTGAGCTTGCCCGGCAGGGGCACGTCCTCCGCGGAGGCGGCGGTGGTCGTGGGGGCCTGGGGAGGCTCGGAGCCGGAGGGGCGCGAGCAGCCCCAGGCGAGCAACAGGCACAGGAGAAGTGGGAGGCGGCTCATGAAGCCCTCGAGGTGAGGTGCTTGCCGCGCGCCGAGGAGGCGTGGAGCACCTGGAAGAGGCTCAACAGCATCATCAGGCAGGCCCGCGTCGCGTCCGGCTCCACCTTCCATTCGGAGTCCATGTGGGCGCGCATCGCGAGCTTGTCCTCCGTCACGTCGAGCCGGGACAGCTTCACCTGGGGCGGCAGCTTCACGGCCTGCTGGGCCTGCGCGCGCATCTGGGCGAGGCCGGGGTGGCGCTCGGGCTTCACGCGCAGCTGGGCCTGGAGGAAGGTGGCGCTCTTGCGCTTGTGCTTCGTCTTGAACTTGCCGCGGGGGTTTCGCCGGCTGCGCGTACGCTTCTGGAGCCACTCGGTGAGGGAGAGGCGCAGGTGGGTGCCATCACGCAGGCGGGCCTGGAGCGACATCCACGCATCCTCGAACTCGTTGGTCTCCCAGCCAGTGGCCGTCCTGCCCTGGCGGACGAACTTCGAGGAGTGGTCGATGGGCTGGAAGTCCAGCTCCAGTGTGACGCGCTCCTGGGGATCGATGTCCCGCAGCAGCGGGCGCAGCAGTCGGGCGGGGAGCTGGTAGCGGCGGTCCTCCAGGTCACACCCCGCGTAGCCGGAAGCCTTGAGGTGCAGGCCAACCGCGCCCACGAGCGACAGCCAGCCGAGCCACCACGCCCACCCGCCGAGCCAGGAGACCTCCGTGAAGCCGCGAAGGATGAAGGACAGGCCGACGAGGCCCGCGAAGCCCCTCAGGGCCCATCCGCGGCGACGACGCCAGAGGCGGGCCTGTTCGGCCATGTGCTCGTCGAGGTGCCCGAGCTGGTCCAGGTCCTCCATCAACACGGAGACGGGCGCGGTGTTGCGGTAGCGCTTCTCCACGCGGAAGCGGTCGATGTCGAAGGACACGGTGGGATGCTCCCCCTCGGAGCCACGGTACGGAGGCGCTGAGTGTATGGGTCGGCGGGGGGCGGGGCAAACGAGGAGGTTGGCCGGGGATGGCCAGGCGCGATAGCACGCATGACGTGGCCTCCGCGTCCGGCATCGTCTACGCATCGTTCGACCGTTTCCCGGCCCCCAAGGGGGCAGCCGTGCACATCCGGGCCTTCGTGGAGGCGCTGGGCACGGCGTTCGGAGGGGTGGACCTGCTCGCGCTCCGGGACGGCCCCACGGCCAGCGCGGAGCCGAGGCCCCTGGTCGAGGGTGTGACGTACCACCCCCTGGAGGCGAGGGGGCGGGACCTGGTGGCGCAGGCGCTGTCGTTCCGCACGCACCTGGCGGCGTGGTGGAGGAACCGGCCGAGGGCGCGGGTGGTCCACGTGCGCTCCATCTTCGAGGGCTATCCGGTGGCGACGCGGAAGGCCGCGCTGACGGACGCGCTGGTGTTCGAGGTGAACGGGCTGCCGTCCATCGAGCTGAAGTACCACCACCCGGACGTGGCGGACGACGCGGAGCTGATGCTCAAGCTCGTCGCGCAGGAGGACGCGTGTATCGCGAGCGCGGACCTGCTCGTGACGCCCAGCGAGGTGACGGCGGAGTACCTGGTGAAGCGCGGCGCGCGGGCGTCGAAGGTGCAGGTGATTCCGAATGGTGTCGAGCTGGAGGTGTTCCGCCACGCGCCGCCGAGGATTCGAGTACCGGGGCAGCCGGTGCGGCTGCTGTACAGCGGGACGATGACGTCGTGGCAGGGAGTGCATCACGCCATCGAGGCGCTGCGGCTCCTGCGCGAGCAGATGCCCGCGGTGCTGACGTTGGTGGGGCCGCTGCGCAAGCACCAGCGCAAGGTGATGATGGACCGGTGTGGGGACCTGCTCCTGGAGGGGGCGGTGGAGCTGCGGGAGCCCCTGCCCCAGGCGGAGCTGGCGGCGTTGCATCATGCCTGTGACGCGGTGCTGGTGCCGTTGCCGGTGAATGACCGCAACTGCGTGCAGGGGTGTTGTCCGCTGAAGTTGCTGGAGGCGATGGCCTCGGGGACCCCGGTCATCGCGTCGAACCTGCCGGTGGTGAGGACGCTGGCGGGGCCGGACGAGGTGCTGCTCGTGAGGCCGGGCTCGCCGAAGGCCATCGTGGAGGCGGTGAAGGACCTGTGCGCGAACGCGGAGCTGGGTCCGTCACTGAGCCACAGGGCGAGGGCCCGCGTGGAGCGCGACTTCAGCTGGGCGAAGGCCCGTGAGGCGCTGGTGAGCGCGTACGAGACAGGGCTCGGGATGACGCGCAAGGCCCCGGACGTCACCCCACGCGAGGAACAGCGCGAGTGAGGACCCGGCGCAGCACCTCCGCCTCGGCCTCGGACTGGAAGCGCTCGAGGATGCGACGGCGCGCGGCGGCACCGATGGCGGCGCGGTGCTCCGAGGACAGCGACAGCACGTCGAGACAAGCCTGCCCGAGGTGATTGAGCAGGGCCTTGGAGACGATGAAACCGTTGCGCTGATGGTCCACGGCCTCGGGGATGCCGCCCGCGTCACTGGCGATGACAGGCAGGCCGCAGGACATCGCCTCCAGCAGCGCGTTCGGCATTCCTTCCCACAGGGACGGCTGGAGATACACGTCGCACAGGCGAAGGTGCGCGGCGATGGACTCAGGCGTCTCGAGCGCGCCGGAGACGAGGATGCGAGCCCCGTCCTCGGGGTGCTCGGCGCGGAAGGCGACCAGGTGCTCGGCATCCCGAGGCCGCACCTCACCAATGACGAGCAGACACGCGGGCCGGGTGCGCCGCACCTCCGAGAGCGCGGCGAGCAGGAACGGCAGCCCCTTCTTGTGACGCAGCTCACCGGAGAAACCGAGCACCGCTTCATCCGGAGCGATGCCAAGCCGCGCGCGCAGCGAGACCTCCGCGGGGCCGGGTGAGAACATCTCGGTGTCGACGGCGTTGGGGATGACCTCCACGCGGCCGTCCTTGCCCAGCAGCATGCTCATCTTCCGGCCCAGGTCGGCGGAGGCCGCGGTGAGCACATCCGCGCGCTGGAGCGTCCACAGCAGGCGAGCGAAGTCCCCGGGCGGGAACATGTGCTGGTCCACGTCATTGCCGCGAGCGCTCACGGTGGAGGCGATGCCGACAGACGCGGCGAACACCACGGCGAGGAACCCGGGCGGTGACAGGTAGTGCCCCCAGACCAGGTCATAGCGTCGACGCGAGTGCAGATACCCGAGCACGTCCAGCGTGTGTTGCATGGACAGGTCGCTGCTCCCGAAGAGCCCCAGCCGATGCAACGTGACACCGCGAGCCAACGGCGTCACCTCGCCCGCATCGTCCAGTGTGCTCAACGCGCCGGGGGCCGCCGTGCGGGTCCAGGCGAGCACCTCCACCCGAGCCCCGAGTCGAGCCAGGGCTCCCGCGGTGCGGGCACCGCTGCGAGCAAGACCACCGATATCAGGCGGGAAGCGTTCAGCAAGGAGAAGGACACGAGGTGAGCCAGCCATGGGGATGAATCTACCCGGCTGGGGCTGCTTCACCCTCGTGGAATCTCACGAGCCCCGGTCGAGCCATCACTCACCACACAACAACCGGTCATCACGACGCACAAAGCCAGACGAATTGATTGGACACCCCTGGCGAATCACTCACACCATGACTTCGCCCTCACTCCCCCCGGCTCGCGGTCCGTGACTCAATCCCAGCCGGGTTGGGACGCGCTCCCTCACCGCAACCGGGTGTCATCACCGCCCCACATCCTTCGACGGGAGTTCGTCCCCACTCCTCCGCGCACGAGAGGCCGGTCGCCGGAGAAAATCCTTGGAGCGCAGCTTGAGACACCCCTGTCAGCCGAGGTCATTCGTACCTCGCATCCACTCCGTGATTCCCCTCCTCCTGGCCCTGCTGTCCTGCGGCGAGCCGGAGCCCATGTCTGACAATGGGTCGGAGACGACCACGACCCAGAAGAAGCTGTCCGCCCAGGTGAAGGTGGACCGGGCCGTGGCGGCCGGTGCCTACCACTCCCTGTTCCTGCAGAAGAACGGCGAGGTCTTCGCCTGGGGACAGAACTCCGTCGGACAGCTGGGGACGGGCAACACCAGCACCACGCCGGTGGCGAGCCCCACGAAGCCCGTGGGTCTGCCTCCCAGCAAGGCCATCGCCGCGGGACAGACGCACTCGCTCGCGCTCGATGTGGATGGGAATGTCTGGGCCTGGGGCAAGAACGACTTCGGCCAGGTGGGCCTCGGCACCACGGGTGGATTGGTGAACGCCGCCACGCGCGTGAGTGGGCTGTCGGGTATCCAAGCCATCTCGGCGAACGGGAATTTCTCCCTCGCGCTGGGGCAGGACGGCCGCGTCTGGGCCTGGGGACAGAACGCCTCCGGGCAGGTGGGCAAGGGCGCGGTCAGCACCGCGGAGTCCACGCCCCGCCAGGTGAACAGCCTGCCCACCATCCGCGCCATCGCGGCGGGTCACAACCACGCGCTCGCGCTGGATGCGGACGGCAAGGTGTGGGCGTGGGGCAAGAACGACTTCGGGCAGCTCGGCACGGGGAGCACCTCGCCCGCCATGGTGCTCGTGCCCACGGTGGTGACGACGCTGCCTCGGGCCAAGGCCATCGCGGCGGGAGCAGCGCACTCGCTCGCCATCGATGAGCAGTTCGGCAACGTCTGGGCCTGGGGGCAGAACTCCTCCGGGCAGGTCGGCACCGGGACGACGAGCACCACACCGGTGCTCGCGCCCACGGCCGTCCCGGGCGTGTTCGCCGCGACGCACGTGCGCGCGGGTCTTGCCTTCTCGATGATCATCATGGGCAATGGCGTGGTGAAGGCGTGGGGTCTCAACGCCTCCGGCCAGCTCGGGCATGGCGCCCCGGGAGGTACGAGCGGAGCTCCCGTGGATGCCGTGGGACTCACGGACGTCACGGCCATCGCCGCGGGCTACCACCATGCGTTGGCGGTGCGTCCGGGCTGCCCGGTGTGGACGTGGGGCAACAACAGCCAGGGGCAGCTCGGCACGGGTGCGTACACGACCACGGCGACCTCCGCGCCCGTGACGACGCTCATCCTCAACACCTACTACTACGACAGCGACATGGACGGCTTCGGCGACGAGTATGTGTCCATGGAGGCCTGTGCCCCGGTGGATGGCTTCGTGGAGGACATCGACTGTGACGACTTCACGTCGACCACGTACCCAGGCGCGCCGGAGACGTGCAACAGCATCGACGACAACTGCGACAGTGAGGTCGACGAGGGCAACCCGAGTGGCGGCGACGAGTGCGCCACGGGCGCGCTCGGTGTCTGCGCGAAGGGCACCACGGCCTGCACGCAGGGCCTCGTGGTGTGCGAGCAGAACCAGGCCGCATCGGACGAGCAGTGCGACGGCCTGGACAACGACTGTGACGGAGAGGTGGACGACGGCAACCCGGGCGGACTCGTCGCGTGCGAGACGGGCGGCGTCGGCGTGTGCGGCGAGGGCGTCAGGTACTGCACCCACGGCGCCCTGGAGTGCGTGCAGAAGTACGCCCCGTCCGCGGAGACCTGCGACAACCGCGACAACGACTGCAACGGCCAGACGGACGACGGGCTGACGTTCGCGACGTGGTACCTGGACCAGGACCACGACGACTACGGTGTCGCCTCGCAGTCGATGCAGGCCTGTGCGCGCCCGGTGAACCACGCGGCCCAGGCGGGTGACTGCGACGACACGCGGGCTGCTTTCAACCCCGGCGCGCCCGAGTCCTGCGACGGCGTGGACAACAACTGTGATGGCCAGGTGGACGAGGGCCTGACGCGACAGACGTGGTACCGCGATGCGGACGGTGACGGCTTCGGCGTCGCGAGCGACACGGTGAGCGACTGCCGGCAGCCCGCGGGCTATGCGGCCGTGGCGGGCGACTGCAACGACGGCAACGCCTCCATCAAGCCTGGAGCCGCGGAGGTCTGCGACGGCGCGGACAACGACTGCGACTCCCTGACGGATGAAGGCGTGCTGGGCACGTACTACCGGGACGCGGATGGCGATGGCTACGGCAGCGCGAGCCAGTCGACGCAGGCGTGCGCGGCGCCCACGGGCTACGTCACGAACGCCTCGGACTGCCTGGACACGGATGCGTCCATCCACCCGGGAGCCGCGGAAGTCTGCGACGGTGTCGACAACAACTGCGCGGGTGGCGTCGATGAGGGAGTCCCCACGCAGGAGTGGTTCCTGGACGGAGACGGGGATGGATATGGTCGGTCGACCCTGTCGACGCGGAGCTGCCGTCAGCCCACGGGCTACGTGGCGAGCGCTTCGGACTGCGATGACTCCAACCCGACGACGCACCCGGGCGCCACCGAGGTCTGCGACGGCGTGGACAACAACTGCGCGGGAGGAGTCGACGAGGGCCTCACGACCCAGACCTGGTACCGGGACGTGGACGCCGATGGGTACGGCGACGCGAACAACGCCACGCAGTACTGCCGACAGCCGTCGGGGTACGTGAGCAACGCCTCGGACTGCCACGACGCGAATCCCAACATCCGTCCCGGCGCCTCCGAGACGTGTGATGGCGTGGACAACAACTGCAACGGCTCCACCGACGAGGGCGTCACCTCCACGTACTACAGCGACGCGGATGGCGACGGTTACGGCAACGCCTCGGCCAGCACCCAGGCCTGCACGAAGCCCGCGGGCTATGTCTCCAACGCGGGGGATTGCAACGACGGCAGTGGTGCCATCCACCCCGGAGCCACCGAGGTCTGCGACGGCATCGACAACAACTGCGCGGGCGGCGCCGACGAGGGCCTCACCACCTCAACCTGGTACCGAGACGCGGATGGCGACAGCTATGGCAATGCGAGCGTCTCCACGCAGAACTGCCGCCAGCCGTCGGGGTACGTGAGCAACGCCTCGGACTGCCATGATGGCAACGCCGGCATCCGCCCGGGTGCCTCCGAGTCCTGCGACGGTGTGGACAACAACTGCAACGGCTCCGTGGACGAAGGCCTGATGTCCACCTGGTACCGGGACGCTGATGGCGACGGCTACGGGAGCGCGTCGAGCTCCACCCAGGCCTGCTCACAGCCGTCCGGCTACGTGACGAACGCGAGCGACTGCAACGACGGCAGCGCGAACATCCGCCCCGGAGCCTCAGAGCTCTGTGACAGCCAGGACAACAACTGCAACGGCTCCGTCGATGAAGGTCTGACGGTGACCACCTGGTACCGCGATGCGGACGGGGATGGCTACGGCAACGCGAGCCAGCCGGTGCAGTCCTGCAGCCAGCCCGGCGGCTACGTGGTGAACAACACGGACTGCAACGACAACAACCTCGACATCAATCCAGCGGAGGTGGACCTCTGCCTCGACGGCCTCGACAACAACTGCTCTGGCATTGCCGATGAAGGGTGCGGAGGCGGCACGCACTGCCTCACGCCCGAGACGGCTGACCACGAGCGCCAGGTCAGCATGCTTCCCTGGCCATGGCCTCCTGAGCCCTGCAACGAAACGTAACCCTCCACGGGGGTCACTCCCGTGAGGAACCTCCTGAGCGAAGAAGTCCAGTAGGCCCCACAACCACATGACCCGGCGTCAGGAGGACGCACCCTCCTGACGCCGTTCCGTGAATAATTCCCGCGAGCCCCCGTCCAGGGGCACGGAGGATCCACCCCTACCCCAGGGCCGGACCCCTACAGGCTCCTCCGGAGGCATTCCACACATGCACGCGCGCCCGTGGTGGGCAATCGCGCTCGCGGGGACACTCGCGGGCTGCATCGTCGAGTCCGGGCTGGACGACCCGCCCGACTGGGACGACGACCCCAGCGAGCCCAGGCCCGACCCCAGCACCCCCAGGCCCCAGCCGAGCGCCCCCGACTTCCGGGTGGAGCTCGTCTCGGGTCCCTCCGCCCTGGGGACGGGTGAGCAGCGCGTCCAGGCGCGCCTGTGCAACGACGGCGCGGGCTCCGGCATGACGGACGCGGCCTTCTTCCTCACCGCCTCCTCCGCCCCCGGCGCCTCCGAGTTCCACCTGGGCGCAAGCCCCCGCTTCTCCCTGCGCGCCGGCGAATGTCGCGAGGTCTCCGCGTCCGTCAGCGCCCGCGCCATCCCCGAAGGCGACTACTTCCTCAGCGCCCGCGTGGACCCGGATGGCCTGGTCACCGAGGACAGCGAGGGCAACAACGTGCGCCTCGGCAACCCGGTGTTCGTGGACCGCACGCCACCGCCCACCCCCGCGCCCACCTGGGCCCAGGCGGGCACCGGCTCCACCCGCGCCCTCACCCTCCACACCGAGGCCGGCGCCACGGTCCGCGTGTACCAGGGCCCCGGCTGCACCGGGGCCGAGGTCGGCTCCACCGTGGCCAACGCGGGCAACTACTGCGAGGTCCCCGTCTCCGTCCCCAACGGCCCGGGCGCCCGCTACTCCGCGCGCGCCTACGACGCCGTCGGCAACGGCTCCCAGTGCAGCCCCGCCGTCGACTACCCCTACGGCCCGGGCACGCCCCGGATGGCGCCGGTGCTGCTGAGCACCTCGCCCACGTCCCCGGGCGGGAGCCTGCAGCCCGTCTTCCACGGTCGCGCCGAGCCGCGCGTCACGGTGGAGGTCTTCCGCACCGCCAACTGTCAGGGCCCGGTGGAGAAGACGGTGACGACTGACGACATCGGCCTGTTCTACGCCCAGGTGAGCGTGGCGAAGAACGCGAAGGTGACGGTGTCCGCCCGGGCGACAGCCGCGGGCGGCTACGACTCCGCGTCCACCTGCTCCAACCCGCTCGAGTACCAGCATGACGGCGAGCCGCCCGAGCCGCCGCGCGTGACGGACGTGAAGTGGCAGTACCTGAACGATGGCCAGCAGCTCGTCATCACGGGCACCGCGGAGCCGCACGCCACGGTGGGCATCTTCGTCGACGTGGCCTGCACGGGCACGCCCACGCGCACGGTGCAGGCGGACGCGCAGGGGCGCTTCAGCACGGTGGCCCCGTTCGGTCCCGGTGGCAGCCACCGCGTGTTCCTGGCGGCGAAGGACGCGTGCGGCAACGTGTCCACGTGCGCCGAGGGTCCCGCGTACGAGCTGCGCTGCCCGCCCGGCACGGCGGACTGTGACGGCCGCTCGTCCAACGGCTGCGAGGTGGACCTCACGGCGAACCCCAATCACTGCGGCACGTGCGGCAACTCGTGCCAGGACGGTCCCTACGCGGACGGCGTCTGCGTGGCGGCGACGTGCGGACAGACCTGCGTGCCGGGCTACTACGACTGTGACGGCAAGGCGTCCAACGGCTGCGAGTCGCGCACGGTGTGCCAGCCCACCAACACGTGCACCATCGACAAGCCGAGCGAGCTGATGATCACCCACCTGTCCGTGGTGGAGGACCCGGTGCGCACGGCGCCGGGAGGCGCGTGGCACTTCGGCACGGTGATGCGCGAGCTGAACGGCGGACAGGACCCGTCCGAGCTGGTGCGCGCGTGGCTGAAGACGTGGCTGGAGAAGCAGCACGTGAACGGGCTGACGATTCCGCCGCGTCCGGAGATGCAGACGAAGGTGCTGGGGCCGTGGGAGACGCGCAGCGGCGGGCCGTCGAAGCCGCTGGACTTCAACTCGGCGCCGTTCCGGCTGCTGGCCATCGTCAACCGCATCGACCTGCGCGAGCAGGGGGTGACGGCGGGCGAGGGGCGCTTCATCTACGGCGTGGTGGCGCCCAACGGCGAGCCGCTCGAGTTTACCGTCATCCTGGAGTACGCGCTGCCGGGCACCACGCCCGAGGCTATCCAGCGCTGGGCCTCGGACTGGCATGCGCTGGGCGCGGTGAAGGTGGGCAACGCGGGCTACAACGCGAAGCTGCAGGCGCTCACGGACCGCTTCGTGAAGGCGGGAGTGATGACGGGTCGGCACCAGGGCAGCGCGCTGAACCAGATTCGCACCAACGAAATCGAGCTGGAGGAGCCGTGGGAGCTGCGCGAGTTCGTGCTGTCACCCCTGGGGCTGATGCCGACGACGATGAAGCTCACGCCGGCGAACCACTTCGAGAACACGCAGATGCTGGCCAGCTACCTGACGGAGAACTCGGCGGCGGTGCTGGAGGAGCGGCACACGGTGCCTGACAGCATGGGTGGCATCCCGTTCCTGGGGGCGCACTCGCTGGTGCCGCTGGACTTCTTCTGGCGCGCGCCGAACGTGTCGAACGAGGTGCGGCACAAGTTCTCGCTCAACACGTGCAGCGGGTGTCACGCGGGTGAGACGCAGACGGAGTTCGTCCACGTGTCCGCGCGGGCCTCGGGCAGGACGTCCACGCTGTCACCCTATCTGCGAGGCACCACGGTGACGGACCCGGTGACGAAGTCGATTCGCACGTTCGACGACCTCACGCGCCGCGCCGAGGACCTGAAGGCGCTGGTGTGCGCGCCCACCACGGGCCTCAAGTCGGTGGGCCTGGCGCCCTCCAACCTGCCGCGCGCCCGCGTGCACTGAAGCACGAGGACCCGAGCCGTCCGGAGCGCGACTTCGCCCCCGGGCGGCTCATGTCGAGGTGGAGCCAGGCGTCGCCTCGGCACGCCATCGCTCCAACAAGCGACGCCGATGGGCGGGCGAGATCTCCGCGCCGTAGGTCCGGTCGAGGAGCCCGAGCTTCCACTCGGCGGAACCCATCGTCAGCCCCTGCTCCCGTAGCGAGGCTGAGACCAGCGCACGCGCGGCGGAGAACATGTCGGCCCCCATCACGAGACGCTCTTCCCCTGACTTGCGCAGGAGCAGCGAGCGAACGAGAGCCTCGGCACGAGGCAGGGTGTCCTTCATGGCTTCACCGTCTCCAACAAGGACTCGATTCCCAGGTCCCGAGCCCAGTGCATCAGATAGGCCCAGTCCATCGAGGACGTAGCATCCACGATGTTCCGCACATCTCCCATCTGCATCTCGGACAGACTGTCCCGCGCCCAGTAAAGCTTCGAGAGTACCAGGTCCTCAGGCGAGACAATCCAGATGCGCTGTCCCTGGAGCTCGACTGTTCGCCGCCTGCGAAACTCCTCCTGTCGATACGCCGACCTCTTACGGATGACACAGTCGACCTTCACGACCGTTTCGAAGTGGATGAGGTTGAAGAGCGACTGGTGTGACAGCGCCTCGCGAATCTCCTCTTCATCGATGGAGAAGTCGGCCTGGAACAGCGAGAGAAGGACTGGAACCTTCGGAGCCTCCAGTTCGACGACGATGTCCACATCGCGAGTCATGCGAGGACGCGCGTAGAAGTTCATGGCCGTGGAGCCACTCAGCATGTACGGGATGCCTGCCTGCTCCAGCCTGCTCCCCACCAGGAGGAGGACCTTGAGGTAATCGTCCACGCGCGGAAGATAGCGCGTTCAGTCGCCGTCGGCCCGTCTTGACCCGCCAGCCCGCAGGGCTGGCAGGCCCCACCTCCACTCCAAGCCTCACCGCCCGAAGCCACCCAGGGCCGTGCGGCTGAAGCTCGCGCCGCCCTGGCTCACCTTCACCGCGGACTGGCTGAACACCTGGAAGGCCGAGCGAATCTCCCGCTCGGACTGGCCCGGCGTGAGAATCCACGCGTCCTCGATGCCCATCTGCTGGAACACGCGCCGGAAGTTCGTGCTCCCGTCGTCGATGCCCATCGCCGCGACGATGTGGTTCTCCGCCCGCCGCAGGTCCTTCACCACCGCCGCCACGTCCTTCGCCTGCGCGCGGCTCGAGTGCATGTCCGCGCCGTCCGTAATCAACAGCGTCACCGTGCGCACCGGCACGCCGTTCGCGCTGAACTCCTGGGACTTCGCCAGCACCGTCCCCAGCAACACCACCGCCTGGTCATACAGCGGCGTCCCCTGGTCCGCGCGGTAGTTGCCCGAGTGCATCCGCACCACGTCCTCCAGCGGCCGGTAGGGATTGAGCACCTGGCCGTTCAGGTAGCGCGTGTGGAAGAGCACGCCGTCCTTCTGCTTGCTCGCCAGGAGCGAGTCGAGCACCAGGTTGTGCCCGTCACACACCGTCTTCGTGTGCCCCGACGTGGAGATGCTCCCCGAGTCGTCCGGCATCACCGTCACCAGCACCACCTCGCTGGCCTGCACGTCCTCCACCCGCACGCCCAGGCCCGCCTGGATTTGCGCGCCCAGGTCCACCACCGTCAGCGCCTGCAGTCCCGCGGGGCTCAGCACCCCTTCGGCGTGCGCATCCTCGAAGAGCTGCGTGGCCGTCCGGGGGCCTCCACTCGTCGTCCTGCTCATGTCCTGCTCTCTCTTTCTCCCTCATCGCGAGGGCATGGCTCCGCCGCCCCGCCCCACCTGAGACAGGCGCGGTCATCGAACTCACGACACCACCGCGGCTCAGCCGATGCGCAGGTCCGGCCAGCTCGCCAGCGGGTCCGTGGACCGCACCAGGTGCATGCCCGCGTCCGCGAAGCGCTTGAGCGCCGCATCCGCCTGCGGCGTGAAGTCCGCCGCGAAACCACCCTTCCCGTCCGGCACCGTCACCGCCGACATGCAGTCCGTCAGCAGGTACACCTTGCGAGCCAGCGCCGCGTCCTGCGCCACGATTTCGCCGAGCAGGTCGTCGATGGAGCTCTTCACGCAATGGCTCGCGGCCTGTCCGCCAATCACCACCGCGTCCGCCGTCAGCAGTGTCTTGAGGAACTGGGTGTTGCGCTGCGCCAGCGGCTGTCCGTCATGCCGGCTCATCACCTCCGGACGCAGCACCGAGTAGTTCTCCGTCAGCGGATTGCCGCCCTTCACCTCCGCCCAGGACTGCATGCCGCGCACGTACGAGTGGAACAGCCGCGCCTCCTGCACCACCCCCGCCAGCGCGTGCCCGTCCCCACCAAGCAGGCAGTGCGGCGGCCACAGGTACAGCGTGTACTTGCCCGCGCGCTCCAGCTCCTCGCAGTAGTACTTCACCTGCTTGAGCAGCCACGGGTAGTTGCCACCGCACAGCCACTTCGCCATCGCCGGGTTCGGCTTCGCCTGTCCTCGCTCAATCTGCTCGCGGGTCACCTCGCGGTACGGCGTCAGCGGCTGGTCATCCTGGTCCACCCAGAAGGACGGGAAGAAGATCTGGTACGCGAAGTGGGTGTCGAGCGTCGCCGTCACGTTCGTGAGCGTGCCCAGGTTCTTGTAGATGAACTCGGCGATGCGGCGGCTGTCCTCCACGGCGCCGCGCCCGCTGCGCCCCGCGACGTAGAGCGAGCCCTCCGGGAAGCAGAAGTCCTTCTGCACGTCGATGAGCAGCAGGTGCAGGTTGAATCCATCCGACGCGGCCGCGGTGACACCGTTCGCGCTGCGCCAGGTGCCCGCCTCCATCTGCAGCTTCCCCGCGTCCGGCCCGTAGCTGTACTTCCCCGCGTGCTCCGCCCGATAGAACCCAGGTACCGGCAGCTCCTTCACTTGCTTCCTCATCGCACGACCCCCTGTCATGTAAAGACATCCACCCGGCTCAAGCCATCCGCAGCGCGGTGAGCTCCTGTCGCCCCACCACGACCAATCCCTGACGCGTCAGCAGGAGCCGGGCTCCCGCGTCCACGAAGGGCTCCGCGTCGGGAAAGTCCCGCACGGCCTCCAGGCGCCCCTGTCGCAGCTCCACACGGGTCAGCCCTGCGTCCGTGGCGCAGAACAGCGCCTCGCCCACCGCGCACCGTCCCGTCCCGAGCGCGCCGCCCAGCCACGAACCGTCATTCGCCTCGGCCACCGCCTGCGCCCGCACCGCGCCATCCGAGCCGAGCACCACGCAGTGATGCACCGTGCGCCCCTGCGTCTGCTCGGCGAGGAACAACCACGCCAGCGACCCGTCGAAGAGACAGTCCGCGTCCACGAGCTGCCCCGACGGCCACGGCAGCGTCAGCCCGTCGCGCAGTCCCAGACGCTCGGCGTCGAAGACGAACGCGCCTCGGAGTCCACCCGCGCGATGGAACCCCAGCCCGAAGCGAGGTCCCACGAACAACCGCGTCTGCCCTTCCAGCACATCGCCGATGCGCTCCGGCCCGTGCACGCCGTCCCGCCACAGTCCGCCCCCCACCGCCCAGTAGCGATGTCTCGCGTTGGCCGCGAAGGCCGGGCGTCCCTCGGGAGCGTCCACCCCCAACCGCTCCCGCTCGCCCAGCGGCCCCATCACCGCCACCACGCCGTCCCGCCCCACCAGCGTCACGTCCCCCTGGAGCGCCCAGTGCAGCGAGGGGTCCAGCGGTCCTCGCATCACCACACGGCCGTCCCCTCGGCGATAGGCGCCATCCGCGTGGTAGAGCCAGCGCGGGACACCGTCCTCCACGCTCGCGTGCACCAGGACTCCGCGCGTGGCGAACAGGCGCGTGGCCGTCACCTGACCTCGCGCCGAGGTGACGGACGTGGTCTGCGCCACCGCGTTCGGCTGACACGTGGGACAGGCGCGCCGGGCGTGCTCGACACCACACGACGCGCACTGCGTGAAGCGCAGCCCCTCCAGCAGCGGCAGCGGGAAGGCGCCGCGCAGGTCCTCCACGAAGACGCGGTGGAGGTGGTGGAGCACGTCATCCGGGAGCGTCCGCATCGGCAGCGCGGGCTTCGGGTACTGCACCTCCGGATGGAAGACGGTGATGCGCTGGAGCAGCCGCCCCGCGGTCGTCGTGCGCGCGGACGGGGACTTCGGTCGGTGCACGCCGCCATGCGGCCCCACGCACAAGAGTGACTGCATCGCCGCCACGGTGAAGCCGTACCAATCACTCTCACTCGACGCCGGGCGCGTGGGCACCAGGCTCTTCCCGTTCAACCGCACCGGGTCCACGAAGCGCTCGGTGAACAGCGCGCACAGGAACCCTCCGAACTGGAAGCTGTCCGCGTCGATGAGGTGCGCGTCCGCCGCGCCCGTGACGAGCACGTTGAGGTCGTTGAAGTCCCCCACCACCACGCCCGCCGCGTGGACTCCAGCGAGCGTGTGGTGCAGCGAGCGCAGCACCTCCACCGCGCGCGCCGAGGTGGCGCCCGCGCGACGGAACGAGGGCTCACCGAAGCGCCGCAGCGACTCCACGCCATCCAGCTTGCGCATGGCGTACCCCAGCACCGTGCGCTCCTTCTTGTCCGTGGCCAACGCCTGCGGCACCACCACGCGCCCGGGCAGCCCCGTGGGGAACACGCGCAGCTTGCGCTGGTGCTCGTCGATGCGGGCCCGCGCGGCCTCCTGCTCCACGGCGAGCCCCGTGTAGTCCGGGTGCTCAGGCGGCTTGAAGACCTTGAGCGCGCGGCCGTCCCCCAGGTCGAACACGTCCGCCTCGCCGCCCTTGCCGAGCGCCTTCGCAGGGTCCAACCGCACCTTCTTCCCCTCGAGCCAGACGTCCATGGCCTCACGCCCTCCCCATGCGACGGCGCAGCACCACCAGCGTCGTGTCATCCGGGAGCAATCCCGGCGTGCGCACGAGCCGTCGCGCATCGAAGTCGGCGCGGACCGACTCGCGGTTGAGCATCGCGAGCCTGCGCCGGAGCGCATCCGGGTTCTCGAAGTAGCGCGCCTCCGTCCACAGGCGCGACAGCGGCCCCACCCGCTCATCCCCCGACGGCATCACCACGTCCGCGAGCTTCGCCAGGTCCGCCACGCCGTCCGTGCCGAGCAGGAGCGCGTGCACGTCCTCCGTGGGCACCAGCGCCTGACGCACGAGCGGAGTGTCCTCCTCGCCGCGCGACAAGGCATACGCCAGATACGGCGGCGCGTTGTTCGGGAAGGGCCCCAGCGCATGCACCTCGCCGTTGAGGGCCCACACCCCATCCCCCGCGGAGAAGACGAGCGTGTGAGAGGGCGTCATCACCGCGCCCACCACCGTGAAGAGGAAATCCCCCAGTGTGTCGCGACCGAGCTCCCCCCGAAGCTCGCTGAGCAGACACAACACGTCCTCTCGCAGGCCGGGCAGGAACCCGGCTTCATCCACACGCTCGTCCTCCGCCAACCGCGTCAGCGCCGCCTGTGCCACCCGGCGCACCCCCAGCTGCGCCCCCAGCTCGCTGCACGACTGACTGCCACACCCGTCCGCCACCACCGCCACCAGCCCGTGCTCGCTCGTCCGCACACACCACGCATCCTGGTTGTTGCGGCCCGCCCGAGCATGCTCCCGGCCGAGCACCGAGCCCGCGGCGACTTCGAAGGGCAACGAGGACATGGCTCTCCCCTGGCCCGCGACGCGGGCAATGGCAGACACGGACGTGGTCTCGCGGAGCCTCATGGCCCCTGTTCGTGTACCTACGACACCAACATAGTGTCTAAACTACACGATGTCAACGCGAGCGCGTCTCGCCCTCCGGGGAGGGGCCTTCCAGGGGGCTCAGAGCTCGAAGTTGAAGCCGGCCTTCTCCAACTGCCGGTACTTCTTGTGGTCGAACCGGTAGAGGCGAGCGGCGCGGTGGGAGACGTCCTGCTCCACCTCGTCCAGCTCCTCGAGCAGGTCCATGGCGAGGATCTTCTTGCGGAAGTTGCGCTTGTCGAGCTCGCGCTCGAGGACGATTTCGTACAGGCGCTGGAGCTGGGTGAGGGTGAACTTGGGCGGCAACAGCTCGAAGCCGATGGGCTGGTAGCGCACCTTGCCCTTGAGGCGCTGGAGCGCGGTGTTGAGGATGTCCGCGTGGTCGAACGCCAGCTTGGGCGTGTCCCAGACGGAGAACCACGCCGCCTCGCGCGCATCCGTGGCCGCGCGCAGGGTGTGCGCGCTGAGCTTCACCAGGGCGAAGTACGCCACCGTGACGACGCGACCCCGAGGGTCTCTCTCCGGCGCGCCGAACGTGAAGAGCTGCTCCAGGTGCCCGGGGCGGATGCCGGACTCCTCCTCGAGCTCGCGCCGGGCCGCCTCGTCCAGCGACTCGTCCATGCGCACGAAGCCGCCGGGCAGGGCCCACCGCCCCTGGAAGGGCTCCACGCCGCGCTGGATGAGCAGCACCTTCAGGTCGTCGTCATCCAGGCCGAAGACGACACAGTCCACCGTCAACGCCGGTCTCGGGTACTCGTAGGTGTGGCTCACGGACACCGGGCATAGTGTCCGGAGCACACCCGAGTCAACGCGCCGCCGGCGGGAGGCTCAGGCCTTCACCATGCGCGACAGCTTGTGCCAGTCGACCAGCTGCACGCTCTCCTCGGCCAGGTCGAACTCCACCGAGCGCCGCAGACCGATGACGTCGCCGCCCATCTGGAAGGGCACCTCGCGGTCGAAGTCCATGCGCAGCTTCTGCACGAACCAGTCGTTCATGTGCGGCAGCGGGTGCTCGCCGCGCCACAGCTTGAACATGTTGCGCGTGGCCTCCAGCACGCCCGCGCCGTACACGCGCACGGAGAGCCGGTGCGGGACCTTCTGGGCGAAGGGGAAGGCCTTGAAGCCGAAGCCCCACTCGGGCGTCGTGGCGGCGCCGGCCACGCCCGCCGGGCCCTCGTACAGGAGCGCGCCCTTCTCGCTGTTGGGCACGGGGACCACGTGGCCCTTCGCGTCCACGGTGAGCGCCGCGTCGCCCAGGTTGTAGACGGACACGCGGGGGTTGCCGCCGCCGAACATGTGCCGGGGCACCGTCCGGGTGAACATCGCGGTGAGGTAGCCGCGCAGCCCCGCCTGCTGGCTGCGCAGGGGGCCGGAGGCCGCGAGCTGATCCTTGAAGTCCTGAATCATCTCCGCGTCCCAGCCGGTGCCCGCGAACGGAGCCACCTTGCCGTCCACGCGGACCAGCGAGAAGGGCCGCAAGGGCGGCAGGTCGTTCTTCATCGCGGCGATCTGCTTGAGCGCCACGGAGGGCTTCGGGGCGCCGGTGACCCGGGCCCAGGCGTTGCCGGTGCCCATGGGCAGCACGCCGATGGCGGGCAGCGCCACGCCCGCCGCGCGCAGCTCGTTGAGCAGCCCGGTGATGGTGCCATCGCCGCCGCCAGCCAGGAGGAGCGAGGGCGGGTTGGGCCGGAGCTGGTCGGAAATCCAGTGACGGGCCTCGTCGAGCGAGCGGGTGAGCGCCACGCGGGCACGGGGGAGGAAGCGCTGCACCAGGCCGCCGACTCCCTCGGAGCCACGGCGTGCGCGCAAGTTGACGAGGACGGCGATGTCGGTCATGGCGGCCGGACTTTCCCCGGGCCGTGTCATGGCCCGGTCACGGGACGCGAGGGACTCGCCCCGTGACGACAATGTGTGTCTCACACGCCCAGTGCGTGGGCGACACGTGCGCCGAGCCGCCCTCGGGCTTCCCTCCTCCCCAGCCAGGCGGCCGTGGCGACCACGCCCCCCGCGAAGAGGAGGCGGCGCAGGGCTTGCTTGCCCTTCGAGTGGTAGCCGCCGGACGCCGCGGTGCCCTCGGGCATGGGGCGGAAGAGGCTGCCGGCGGTGGCGCCCTGGCGCTCGTCCTCGAAGTGATGCGCCTCGGTGGCGCCGTTCATGGTGCGCTCGAAGGTGCGAGGCATCAGGCCGTGCATGGCGGCGAAGGCGCGGGCGGCGGGGCCGACGAGGACCTCGGCGCGAGGCTTTCGCAAGACGAGGAGGATGCTCCGGGCGACGCGCTCGGGGGTGTAGACGGGCTCGACGGGGCGCACGCGCCAGCCGGTGTAGTTGGCGGTGTGGTGCCACAGGGGCGTGTCGATGGCGGCGGGCATGACGGTGCAGACGTGGATGCCGGTGTCGAGCAGCTCCTGGCGGACGGAGGCGGTGAAGCCGCGCACGGCGTGCTTGGAGGCGACGTAGGCGCTGACGTAGGGGGCGGTGACGGCGCCGAAGGACGAGGAGACGTTGACGAGGGTGCCGTAGCCCTGGCGGCGGAACTGGGTGACGGCGGCGCGGGTGCCGCTGACGGTGCCGAAGAAGTTGGTCTCCATGAGCTGGCGGAAGGCGTCGTCGGGGGTCTCCTCCAGGCTGCCCATGAGGTAGACGCCGGCGTTGTTGATCCACGCGTCGAAGCGGCCGAAGGCTCGCACGGCCTCCTGGGCGAGGGCCTGGACGGAGGTGGCGTCGGAGACGTCGGTGGGGACGGCGACGGCGCGGACGCCCCGGGCTTCGCACTCATGGGCGAGGTCCTCGAGCGGGTCTTCGCGGCGGGCGGCGAGGACCAGGTGGGCGCCCTTCTTGGCGAGGGCGAGGGCAGTGGCGCGGCCGATGCCACTGGACGCTCCGGTGATGACGACGACGCGGTTCTTCCAGGCACGCTTCATGGGTGCGAAGTCTCCCGTGGGTGAGTGGTCGCGGCCGTGGCGACGGACCCCTTGGACCAAGATGGGGATGGAGGCGGGCGGCGCCCCGTGCCCCGTGGGGCTCCCCAGGAGGGCGGGCGGCGGAGCGGTTTCCTCGTCCGGACCGGGGGTCCCGGCGCGGGACGGGTCCGTGAGGATTCCACCTGGGGCACAGGGGGAGGGAGTCGAGGGTAAGCAGTTGAAAGCAGGGGGTTTGAAGGGGGTGAGGGAGGGCTGCTATGTGCGGAGGACTGTCCTGTGGGCAACGGAATGGGGCCTGCACCGACGTCTCGTGATGCGCACTCCAAGACCTGTCCTGCTGCCCTGGGTGGCTGCTGTCCTTCTGTCCTCGCCGGCCTGTATCGAGGTGCCGGCAATCACTCCCGTGAACAGTGAGGTGCGCATCGTCGCGCCCGCGGGAGTGGCCCATACGAATGGCGTCCTGGAGGTCCGGCTGGAGCTCGCGGGGAATGTCCCGGACCGGCTGGAGCTGCTCCGGGACGGAGAGGTGCTCGCGGTGCTGGAGCCTCCGTACGTGTATGCGTGGGACACCACGGTGGAGGCGGAGGGGGAGCACACGCTGCGGACCCGGACGGTGTTCGGGGAGACGGTGTTCGAGGGGGAGTCGCGGGAAGTGGTGGTGGACCGGACGCCGCCGAGGCTGGTGACGCGGACACCGGAGCCAGGCGCACAGATGGTCTGGGTGAAGGCGCCCATCCAGGCGGAGTTCTCGGAGCCGATGAGGGTGGACACGGTGACGAGCACCACGGTCCGGCTCACGGTGGGTGACTCGGAAGTGTCCCGGACCGTGGGTCTGTCGGGGGATGGGAAGACGCTGACGGTGTCCCCGGGCGAGGGTTATGCGCCGTCGAACCCGGTTCGACTGGTGCTCACGGAGTCCGTGGTGGATCTGGCGGGGAACAGTCTGGTGCCCGAGTCACGTGGCTGGGATTGGGTGGTTCCGTTCTGGATTCCGTGGGGGACGGGAGATGGGGCGCGCACGTCCTTCTCCAGCGCCGAAACAATGGGGAGCTACGCCTTCGACTCCACCGGCAACCTGATTGCAACATGGCACGACACAAGATCTTCATACAGCTATCTTCGTGTCAGGCGTTTTGCGAATGGCGAGTGGATAGACTATGGCTCATCAGGAGTGGCTTCCTCAACCATCTCAGGCATTTCCAAGGCCTCACTCATTCTCAATCCAGAGGGCCATCCGATAGTTGCCTGGATGCAGGAGCACAACCAAAGCCCATACAGCGCGCGCATCCACGCTTCCCAATGGACCGGGACAAATTGGAGCCCGATGGGGATATCAAGTATCGAAGAGGACGACGCCAAGATCTACAAGACCGCACCATACCTCACATGGACTGCGTCGGGTCGTCCAGCCATCACCTGGGCAGAACGAGATGCCTCCGGAAACTCAACCATCTGCGCTGCCGAGTGGAGTGCAGGCAATTGGTACATCCAAGGTGCCTGCTTCAACATTCAAGAGCAAACGAAGGAGGCTTACTATCCCCCCATCCTCAAATATGCGAGCAACAACATCCCCACGATGGCCTGGATCGCAAAAAACCCATTCAACATCTACGCCGTCCATGCAGGCCAGTTGCACAACGACGTATGGGAGCCTCTTTTTCAAGAGGATCTCGAGATACTCAACCAAGATCCGTATGTCTCTCTGGCCATTGGCCCCTCAGATACTCCCATTCTCTCGTGGCTCTACACTGCAGGCGATGGTCACGAAGCAGTGACCACCTCCAGATGGCATGACTCCGCCTGGACGCTCCTGGGGCCCGCGACAATGCCTCTGTCAGGGGATCTGACCATGATGGCCCCGGCACTCCAAACAGATGCATCTGGAACCCCATTTATCGCCTGGACCGGCCACAGTTCCCCGAAGCACCGATTGCACGCAGCCCGTTGGACCGGACAGCAGTGGGAGTCCCTCGACGACAGCTCTTTGGCGAATGACGGCGCGCCCCTCACCAGTTTCCATTCGCTTCAAAGCATGAAGCTTGGCGAAATCATCCTCTCCTGGCAGGAAAGTACTGGAACGGGAACCCGGATGCGCGTGCGTCGCTTCAATCGATAGTTTTCAAAACTCGTCATCGCGTTCGGCACAAATCCTGGCAGCCACCCGGTACCACTCCACGGACCTTCCCGATGTCAGCCCTCCGACTCCTCATCTTTCTCATCACGGCACTTCCTGTACTCGGACTCGCGGCACCGCGGCGCATGGTCGTCGCGAGTGGCGACTGCAAGGACGCAGAGCTGGGAAGCCAGGCCAATGCATTCCTGGGCGCCCTCGTGTCCCGCCCCGAGCAGGACGTCCTGAGCGCGGAGGGCTTCAGCGAGCGGCTCTTCCCTCAACCCAGCAAGAGCTACGAGGACCTCCAACGCCAGCTCGACTCGGCGCAGGACCACTTCTACGAGAACCGCAACGCCAAGGCGGCACAACTGGTCGACGAGGCGCTCCAGCAGATCAACCGGCTCCCCGTTGGAGAGGCACGCCGGAAGCTCTTCGTGAGCGCCCAGCTCCTGCACGGAATCAACTACCGAGCCATGTCTCGGCAGAAGGAGAGCGACGCCGCGTTCCGCAATGTACTGCGGCTTCAGCCCACATACACGCTCGACCCCGACTACTTCGCCCCCTCCGTGAGGCAGAGCTTCGAGAAGCTGCGGCGGGAGATGAATCAGGCTCGCAAGGTGAGGCTCTCGATTCGGTCCACGCTGCCGACCTCGGACGTCTATCTGGATGGCCTCAAGGTGGGCCAGTCGCCGATGACGCTCGATGTGCCGGCGGGCACGTATGACCTGACCGTGATGAAGGGCGACGCCATCAGCTTCCCCCGGCAGATCCAGGCGCAAGGCGCGGACACACCGCTGCTCGTCGACCTCGCCTACGAGGGTTCCATCATCGCCACGCCGTTCCCCTGTCTCACCACGACGGACGGCAGTGACGAGCGGACCCTGAGCCACGCGGTCCGACTGGGAGGCACGCTCGGCGTCGAGGAGGTCATCGTCGTGCGCCTGGAGCGCCCCAGCAGCGGACCCAAGTGGTTCGCGGCCACCGTGCTCAATGTCGAAGGCGGCCAGAAGCTGCGTGAAGGCGGCTTCAAGACCCAGGGCCTCGACGCTCCCGCCGAAGCACTCTCCGCGCTCGTCGACTTCGTGACCACGGGGCGCTCCCCTTCCAACCTCGTGGTGATGAACTCCAATGGCCGCGCGCCTTGGGAGCAGCCCAGCACCACGGACAAAAACGGAACTCCACCGGCAAGCGGCCTGGATGTCAGCGCGCCGGACCGCCTGACGGAGGGCGTCACAGGCACTGCATCCCAGTCCACTCCCGGCCTGCGGGTGGCGTCCTACGTCCTGCTCGGTGCGGGCGTGGCCGCGCTGGGTGGCGCGGGCGTGGTGCGACTGCTGGCTCAGAAGGACGTGAACGACTTGGAGAAGCGGCTCGAGAACGGTCGTATCCGCTCCACGGACCAGGAGTCCCTGCGCCTGCGAGATTCCCTCGTGCAGAAGAACAACCTCCTCACGGGGCTGCTGGTCGGAGGCGGTGCCGCGGCCGTGACGGGCGCAGTGCTCTTCCTGCTCTCGCCCTCACCCGAGGCGCCCCCGCCTGTCTCCGTGGGTGTCGCCACGGATGGTGACGGTTTCTCCGCGAGCCTCTCCGGAACCTTCTGACTTTCGCGCCTTCATGACCTGGCGACGGCCCACTCTCGCTTGGAGTGGGCCTGCCGTGCCTCTCTGCGTCAGGAAGGCCGCGCTTTCGCGCACGTGGCGCGCCAGCCTCGCATCCGCGGCGTAGAGTGCCGCGCATGACGCGAGCCCTACTTGCCCTCCTGCTGCTGTTCACGAGCGCTTCCGCCGCGGCCCCTCGCACCCTCCGGGTGGATTACTTCCACACCGGCAACGCCACCGAGGAGCGCTTCAGCCTCGACAAGGTCGTCATCGAGCCGCTGCCCTGGCCGGGACATCCCCAGCGGACCATCGATGACACCAACCTCGGCAAGTACCTCTACGAGGTCCGGGACCGTGAAACGAACCAGCTCCTCTTCTCCCGCGGCTTCGCCTCCATCTATGGCGAGTGGGAGCTGACCACCGACGCGAAGAGCGAGAACCGCACCTTCCACGAGTCCCTGCGCTTCCCCACACCCGAGCGCCCCGTGCAGGTGCTCGTGAAGAAGCGCGACGCACAGAACGCCTTCCGCGAGGTGTGGTCGCTCGTCGTCGACCCCAAGGGCATGTTCGTGGACCCGTCCTCGCCTCCCGCGCCGGGCCCGCTCCTGAAGCTCCTGGAGAACGGGCCGCCGGAGCAGAAGGTGGACCTGCTCATCCTCGGTGACGGCTACACCCAGGCCGAGCGCGGTAAGTTCGAGAAGGACGCCAGGCGGATGGTGGACATCCTCTTCACCTTCTCGCCCTTCAAGGAGCGCAAGGCGGACTTCAACGTCTGGGGGCTCGTCCCCGCCGCCACGCAGTCCGGCATCTCCCGGCCTTCCACCGGCGTCCACAAGCGCTCGCCCGTGGGCACCACGTATGACGCGTTCGGCAGCGAGCGCTACGTGCTCACCTTCGACAACAAGGCGTTCCGCGAGCTGTCCGCCTTCGCGCCCTACGAGTTCGTGGAAATCCTCTCCAACGGCAACACCTACGGAGGCGGAGGCATCTTCGGCCTCTATGGCACGGTGGCATCCGACAGTCTGTGGGCCCCCTACGTCTTCGTCCACGAGTTCGGCCACCACTTCGCGGGGCTCGCGGACGAGTACTACACCTCCGAGTCCGTCTACGTCCCCAGCGAGGACCGCCTGGAGCCGTGGGAGAAGAACGTCACCGCGCTCAAGGACCCCGAGCAGATCAAGTGGAAGCATCTGGTGACGACTGGGACACCCTTGCCCACCCCTTGGGGCAAGGAGGCCTACGAGAACCACTCCAACGACATCCAGAAGCGCCGCCGCCAGGTCCGCGCCCAGCGCAAGCCGGAGTCGGAGATGGACTCGCTGTTCATCGCCCAGCGCGACTGGGAGGAGAGGTTCCTCTCCTCCCAGAAGTACTCGGGAAAAGTGGGCGCCTTCGAGGGCGCGAACTACGAGGCGCGTGGGTATTACCGACCCCAGCTCGACTGCGTCATGTTCACGCGGGACCGGGTACCCTTCTGCGCGGTGTGTCAGAGCGCGATTTCACAGGTCATCGACTTGTACGCGGGTCAACGCGGCCAGACACCCCGCAAGACTCCGTGAAAGCCTGACTTTTCAAGGGAATCCCGCGTGACATGGCGGTGTCACGCGGGCCCCGCAATGGACCCTCTCCGGGTTCGGGTGTAAGGGGGCGGGGCTACTACCTGCCGCATCCCAATGGAGGGGACCGCATGCTGAAGCGAAATTGGCTTCCAGCTCTCATGACCGCCGTGTTCGTCACGCTGGGCACGGGCTGTGGAGACGAGTGCGTCGACCAGTTTGACTGTCGCGCCGACAACGGCCAGCCGAGCGCTGGCAATGAGTGGGTCTGTGACGATGGCACCTGCAAGCAGGAGCCCATCACGCAGCCGCCGGCGCCGGATGCGGGCACGCCGGACTCCGGTACGCCGGACTCGGGCACGCCGGACTCCGGTACCCCCGACTCGGGCACGCCGGACGCGGGCGTGACGTGCAGCCCGGCTTGCGCCACGGGTGAGATTTGCGATGTGAGCTCTGGCACGGGCGTGTGCAAGACCTGCCGTGACACGGCGACGGCCGCGGGCACCGACGAGGGCTGCTCCGCCACGACGCCCATCTGCGACCCGACGGGCGCGAGCGGCAAGGGCGTGTGCACGGCGTGCCGTGACACGGCCACGGGCAGCGGCCAGGACAACGGCTGCTCCGCCGAGACGCCGGTTTGCGACACCGCCGGCAACAACGGCGTGGGCGTCTGCAAGGCGTGCACGGACTCCGCGACGGGCAACGGCCAGGACAACGGCTGCTCGGCCACGGCGCCCATCTGCGACGCGGCGGCCAACAACGGCGCGGGCGCGTGCAAGGTCTGCGTGGACTCGGCGACGAGCCCCGACCTGGGCTGCTCCTCGCCCACCAACATCTGCGACACGGCGGCCAACAACGGCGCGGGCGAGTGCAAGGTGTGCAACGCCACCGAGGGTTGCCAGGGTGAGCAGACGTGCAACGCCACGGGCACGGCCTGCGAGGGCTGCGCGGACAACGCCTCGTGCGACCCGTCGACCCCGGTCTGCCGCACGGACACCACGCCGACGGCGTGCGTCGAGTGCACCGCGGACCAGACCGCGCACTGCGATGCGACCAAGCCAGCCTGCAACGCGAACTACCTGTGCGGCTGCACGACGAACGAGCAGTGCGCCGGCGTGCCGGACAGCGCCCGTGACTTCTGCGACACGACGGGCAACAACGGCCGTGGCCAGTGCGAGGTCTGCGTCACCGACGCGCAGTGCGCGGGTGTGGACCCGACGAAGCCGGTCTGCAACAACCGCACGGCGTGCGTGCAGTGTCTGACGAACGCGAGCTGCTCGGCGGGTCAGGTCTGCAACACGACGACCAACGCGTGCGAGACGGCTCCGGGCCCGACGGCGGCGGAGACCAGCGCCCAGATTACGGCGTTCCTGACTGCGGAGCCCGCGGGCATCAACCAGGCGGTCAACGGCGCGTATGTCACGTTCATCAAGCCCACCGTGCAGGGGCAGGCGGCCACGGAGCAGGTGGGCTTCTTCCTCCAGGCGGAGCCCAATGGTCCCGCGATGTTGGTCACCGATGCTGCGGCCCTGAGCCAAGTCTCTGTGGGAGACCGCGTCAGCCTGACCGTCACCGAGAAGGTGGTCACCAGCGAGATCAAGGAGGCCAAGACCGTCACGAACTTCGCCCGTCTCAGCCAAGGCCACAGCGTGAGCTCACTCGTCGTCAACCGCTCCAGCGCGACCGACCTCATCAGTGCACTCGACACCTACGCGTACGAGCTCATCTCGCTGTCGGGAACCATCACTGATACCGGGAATGGCCAGGGAACTGGCTTCACCGGCTATCGGTTCACCACGGAAGGTGTCACCACGGCTGCCGATGGCCTCCGATTGCGTTTGCCTACGAGCCTCGTACCGGCGCTGGAAGTCGTGCAGGGATGCCAGTTCACCCTCGTGGGTCCCATGTGGCGGTTCGGCGCCACGGCGCAGCCCTCGGCCTTCTCCGCTTCGGACATCACGCTCAACTGCCCGGCACCGAAGCTGCTCACGGCCACTGGCGTGTCCGCCACGGAGGTCCGGCTCACCTTCGACCGTAAGATTGATGCTGCGTCGGTGCAGGCAGCGGACTTCACCATCGCCAACCTGACGGTCTCGGGTGCCTCGGTCGAGGGAGCGCTCGTGACTCTCACCACCAACGAGCAGACGCCGGCGACGGCCTACACGGCGACTGTCACGGGCGAGGTCACCGACCTCAGCGGCAAGCCGGTCAACCCCGCGAACAACAGCGCGAACTTCACCGGCTTCACGCCTCCGCCCGAGGGCGCCTCTCTCGTCATCAACGAGATTGACTACGACAACGTCGGCACGGACAACGCGGAGTTCATCGAAATCTACAACCGCGGTAACGCGGCCGCCGACCTGAGTGACCTTCGCCTGCTCCTGGTCAATGGCGATGCGCCTGCCACCGCGCCGCGCCGCCCGTACAAGGAGTTCCTGCTGAGCACCGTGACCGATGCCAGTGGCGCTACGGTGACGTCGCTGCCTGCTGGGGGATACCTGGTCGCCGCGTCCGCGAACTACTTCGCGGCCAACCCGCTCCCGGGTGTTCTCCGCTTGATCATCGTGTCTGCCTCGAACCAGCAGACGGACATCATCCAGAACGGCTCTGGCGACGGCGTGGGTCTCCTCAAGTTCTCCACGGGAGAAATCATCGACACCGTCTTCTATGAGCCTGGCAATCAGAACCCCGTGTTCAACATCGAAACGGGCGTGGGAGCCGTGGACCGAAGCTTCGTCGAAGGCACCCGAACCACTGCTGCGGATTCGACCTCGGCGGCTGGCTCACTCCAGCGCGTTCCCAACGGTGGAGACACCAACAACAATGACGCCGACTTCGCGTTCCTGCCCATCTCGCCGGGCGGTCCGACGCCGTAGTCGTCTGATTCTCTGTTCTTGAGACACCGGCCGCGGTCCCTTCGGGGGCCGCGGCCTTTTTATTGGCCGCAGCCTGGGCGGCCTTGAATCCATGTCATTCCCGGTGACTACAGTGTTGACTGCACCACGGAGCACAACCTCCTGCTCCGACGGACCGGAGTCCCCATGCGGTCAAGCCGCGCCCTTTCGCTGCTGCTCATTGTCTCTCTCGCAGCCTGCTCCAGTTCCCCGCCACCGAAGCTCCCGGACACGCCCGACTCGGGCCCCGGCCCTTCCGATGGCGGCGACAATCCGCTCTCCATCCAGTCCACCGCGCTCCCCGACGCCTACCTCGGTGAGTCGTACGCCTCGCCCCTCGTCGCCTCCGGCGGCACCTCCCCCTTCGTCTGGAGCCTCGCCAGCGGTGAGCTGCCCTCGGGCCTGAGCCTCTCCAACCAGGGCCTCGTGGCCGGCACCCCCACCGCCGTCGGCTCCTTCTCCGCCACCCTCCAGGTCGAGGACAGCGCCGGCACCCGCGTCTCCAAGCAGTTCGAGCTCACCGTCCTCACCCCGCCGACACTCGCCAACACCAACCTGTCTCTCGGCGTCGTCGGCGCGCCCTACACGTTCAACTTCACGGCCTCGGGCGGCCGCCCTCCCCTCTCCCTCCATCTCGCCTCGGGCACGCTGCCCGCGGGGCTCCGCCTCGACGCCCTGTCCCTCGTCGGTACCCCCACCACCTCGGGCACGTCGACCTTCACCCTCGAGGTCCGGGATGCCAACAACCGCTCGGCCTCCGCCGCCTTCCAGCTCACCGTCCGCGACGGCCTCACCATCACCGCCACCCACCTCCCCGATGCCTATACGGACAGGACCTACGCCCAGGCCCTCACCGCGCTCGGCGGCACGGCGCCGTACACGTGGGCGCTCGTCAGCGGGACGCTGCCTCCCGGACTGAGCCTCCGCGACTCGGGCCACCTCGAAGGGACGCCCACCACGTCGGGCGACTTCACCCTCGTCCTCCGCGTCACGGACTCCGCCGGCGCCACGGACTCGCGTGAGGTCTCTGTCTCGACCTATCTGCCTCCCGCGTTCGCCGCCGTTCCCGCGCTGAGCTTCTACGTCCGCGACAACGTCACCCGCCCCCTCGAGGCCTCCCAGGGCAAGCCCCCGTACCTGTTCACCACGACGGGGCCCCTCCCTCCCGGAATCACCCTCGCTCGCGAGGGGCTCCTCCACGGCCAGCCCACCCAGAGCGGCGACTTCACCTTCAATGTCGTCGCCAGTGACGCCAACAGCCGCACGGTCTCGCGCTCCGTCTCCGTCTCCGTCTCCACGCTGCCCACCATCACCACGCAGAGCCTCCCCGAGGCGACTCGCGGCATCGCCTACCAACACACCCTCGGCGCCACGGGTGGCCAGGGCACCCTTTCCTGGACGCTCGCCTCCGGTGCACTCCCCCCGGGCATCTCCCTGTCGACCCAAGGCGCGCTGAGCGGCACGCCCTCGACCACGGGTTCCCACGCGGTCACCCTGCGCGTCTCCGACACGAATGGCCGCACCGACAGCCGCGCACTCGCGCTCATCGTCGAGGCTCCGCTCTCCCTGAGCGGCACCCTCGCGGATGGCTACGCGGGCACCTCGTACTCCAGCTCCATCACCGCGGCGGGCGGGCGCGCGCCCTTCTCCTGGAGCATCGCCTCGGGCACGCTGCCCTCGGGACTCAGCCTCTCACCGGACAACGGGCTCGTGTCCGGTACCCTCGGCCCCACCGCCGCCTCCTCCACCGTCACCCTTCGCGTCACCGACGTCGCCAGCCGCGCCGCCACGCTTCAGGTCACGGTCTCCGTCTACGCGCTCCCCAGCGTCACCACGGACCTGCTGCCGCCCGCCACGCTCGGACAGCCGTACTCGACCCAGCTCGCCGCCTCCGGTGGCAAGGCGCCCATCACCTGGAGCATCGCCTCGGGCACGCTGCCCTCGGGACTGAGCCTCTCCACGTCCGGCCTCATCAGCGGCACCACGAACGCGAGCGCCACCACCTTCACCGCGCGCGCCACCGACGCCAACGGCCGCTTCGCGGACAAGAGCCTCTCGTTCACCACCATCGAGCCGCCTCCCGCGGTGACGACCACGACCCTGCCCGACGCCACCGTGGGCCAGCCCTACTCCGTCACCCTCACCGCGTCCGGTGGCAGGGCGCCCCTGCGGTGGAGCACCTCGAGCACGCTGCCCGCGGGGCTCTCGCTCTCCACGACGGGGACGCTCTCCGGCACCCCCACCACGGCGGGAACCCCGCGCATCACGTTCGTGGTGACCGACGACCGGAACTCCTTCGCCTCACGCGAGCTGCCGCTCAACATCCTCCCAGCGGGCGTCGAAATCACCGTGGGCCACTGGAACCTCGAGTGGTTCGGCTCGGACACCCTGGGCCCTCCGAACTCCACCTCTCCGGGTGGCGCACCCGATGACCTGCAGATCGCCCACACCCGCGACATCCTCCGCGACACCGGCGCCAACATCTGGGGGCTCGTCGAGGTCGTGGACAATCAGGACTTCGAGACCGTGCTCGCGCAGCTCCCCAACCACCAGGGCTTCGTCGCCAATGACTGGAGCCGCGTCCCCAACACCGGCGGCTACTACTCCACGAACGAGCAGAAGCCGGCCATCCTCTACGACGACAGCGTCACGTTCCAGAGCGCCGAGCTCATCCTCGTGGAGAGCGAATCCCTCTTCGCCGGACGCCCTCCCCTGCGTGTCGACTTCACCCTGCGAGGGACGACCACGCCCCTGACCGTCATCGTCCTGCACATGAAGGCGTTCGCCGATGAGTCCTCATACGGGCGGCGACGGGAAGCGAGCCTCGGGCTCAAGTCCTATCTCGACAACCAGGCGCTCCAGAACGTGTTCGTCATCGGAGACTGGAATGACGACGTGGACGTGTCCATCACCACCGTCGCCGGGGTCCCGCTGGCCACGCCCTTCGAGAACTTCACCAGCGACTCGAACTACACCTTCATCACCGGGGCCCTGTCGAGTCGCCCGGAGAGCACCACCACCAGCCACTCCGACACCATCGACCACACGCTCGTCAACGCGAGCGTCGCCGGGACCTTCGTCCCGGGCTCGCTGACGGTCATCCGACCCACGGGGATTCCCAACTACGGCAGCGTCGTCAGCGACCATTACCCGGTCGTCAGCCGTTATGCCTTTGGCGGAGCACCGCCGGCTGCGCCGAGGGTCATCATCAACGAGGTCCTCGCCAACGAGCCCTCCACCCCGAACGGCGACGGCACCTCCACGCCGGACCCCGATTACGAGTTCATCGAGCTGGTCAACCTGGGAACGGCCCCCGCCGACGTGTCCGGGTGGACCTTGTCGGACTCCGTCAGCGTCCGTCATGTCTTCGCCAACGGGACCATCGTCCCCGCGGGCAAGGCGTACGTCGTGTTCGGTGGGAATCGTGGCTACTCGCCCGGTACACCGAACACCGTGTCCGCCTCGTCCGGGGCGCTCGGGCTCAACAACAGCAGCGACTCCGTGTTCCTGCGGGCGCTGGACTCGGCCCTCGTGGATGACTTGAGCTACACGGCCACCGAGGACGACACCTCCATCAATCGCTCGCCCGACGCCCAGGCCGGCGCGCCCTTCGTCCGCCATCCCCAGCTCAACCCCACGCTCCGCGCGTCCCCCGGACGGCGCGCGAGTGGTTCGGCGTTCTGAGCGGACGTTGCGGCCCCTGGGTGAGCGTCTTCAGCGAGACGGCGTGGAGGAGCCGCCTCCACGCTGCTCGCCCGATGCTCGTCCTCGGCGGCCCTCGCGCTCGGTGGAGATGTCCCGAGGTGGGCTCACCTCCACGTCCACCTCGCGCGCGACCCAGCCGCCAGGGCCGTCGTCGTAGGTCACCTTGACGGTGTCGCCTTCACGCATCGACGCCAGGCCCACGGCGTTCCCGTTCAGCCTCAACCGTGTATCGGGGACGACCTCGATGTCCTGCTCCACGCCCGCGCCGTCGCGCACGAGCAGCTCGTTGTCCCCCACCCACGTCACCCGGCCGTGCAGGATGCCCGAGGGCTCGGCGCGCCCCGAGCCTCCCACGCCCTGCGCATCCGGGCCTTTCAGTGCCTCGGGGTCCGGCGCCTTCTCACGCGAGGCCATGAGGTCCCGCCAGAACGCCGAGCGCAGCTCACGGTTCTTCGCGGAGGGGAGGCCCTCGCCGCCGCCTCCTCCCGTGTCCTCGTGAGGCTCGCAGCTCACGCCCCAGACGCCCAGCAGGAGCCCCAGCGCCCACCCCCTGACCCGGCGTTTGCGGTTCATCGTCCCGGCCTCCCCATGCGTGTCGTTCCAGAGCCGGAACCACACACCCGACGCATCCGCTGCTTCCGCGTCAACATGTGAACGCTCCAGGCAGCCGAGAACCCCGAGTCCCCACGCCCCGGCCTCACAGGTCCAGGGGCAGGCAGGCATCCCCCCGCGCGCATGCCTCCCCCACGTGGACTTCGCGCCTCAGAACTTCCACTCCGTCTGCTTGCCGAGCGCCGCGCGCGTCGCCGCCACATCCCGCAGCGCCTTGAAGGGCGAGGCGTCGGCCAGCTTCACGACCGACTCCAGGACCGCGGCCGCCATCCCCACGTTGTCGCTGGCGATGGCGCCGTCCAGACGCTCGAAGAGCTGGCGGAAGTTCTCCCGTCGCTCGTCGAAGCTGCGGTCCAGGTAGTCCATGAGCACGTCGCGCATGGCGTGGATGTGCTCGACATCCACCCGGGATTGCTCACGCAGCCGGGTCTGCTCCGTGCGCTCCTTCTGGATGTCGCGCACGCAGTCGGCCACCACCTGGATGCCCGTCAGTACGTCCTTCAGGGACAGCTCTGTCTTCAGCGTCATGACGTCTCCCTTTGGAGCAGGCCACGCGACTGCTCCAGCAAGGTCTCCAGTTGGGTGTTCAGGTCTCCGCCGGCGGCGAAGAGGGGCATCCGCATCAGCTCGCTCTGGGCCTTCACCAGCTGCATCGCGGTGGCGAACCGGGCCAGATGGACATCATCCTCCGCGTCGAGCCGGCCTCCCAGCGCCCACAGCGCGTCGAGGGCTCGACCCGCGCGTTCATCGAGCGCGCCGAGCACCCCGCTCAGCTCCTCCACGCGCGTGCACGCCCGTGCCAGCAGCGCGATGGCCGCGTCGATGGACGCGACCTGGGCGTCGAGCTGCTGTTGCAGCACCTCGCGAGCACCGTCCAACCGCTGAACCGCGTCCCGATGTCGCGCCTCGGCCTCTTCGCCAAGGTCCTTGGCGTCCTTCATACTGTCGATTCCGTCGTACGCCTTCTTGGCGCCGTAACCCATGAGACCCGCGAGGAGGAACGCGGCGGGAATGAGCGGCAGTGGCATCACACACCTCGGCAATGAAACCCAACCATGAGCGAGGCGTCGCAATCCGCGACACGCTTCAGACCCACGCTGGGTCATGACCGCCCCGAGGGAAATACCACTCCGGGGTGAGACTCCGGGGAGCCCTTTCCCTCACGCTCGCGACTGTATCCCGTTACCATTCACTTCACGGGTAGAGACAGACGTGAGCGGTCGCCTTCCTTTGGCGCCGGGCGGGGAGCAACTCAATGGCGGTATGGATTCGGGCGCTGCCGACCCTCGTGGTCGCTGCTCAGTCAGATGGAGCCCGTGGCGCCCTGTGCTGCGTGGTCGTCCTCGGGCTGGGCGCCTGGGGTGGCATCGTCTGGCTCAACAAGGTCAATGCGCGGATGAAGGCCGCGCAGCAGGCGCGAGCTGGCGTCGGGCTCGCGGCTGTCTCGTCCCCGGCCTCGCACGATTCGTCCACCATCGCCCTGCGCTTCGAGAACGTGAGCGCGCCCCGGCTCTCACAAGGGCTCAGGGTCCGTATCGCGGATGAGCCACGGGCCATTGCGAAGAGCGCCGCCGAGCCGCTCGCACAGGCCGCCTCCACGCCGACCGCTTCACGTGTCGAGCCCGCGCAATCGGCGCGCGCCGTCATCGCTCCGCCGACCCCGAGCGAGAAGCCCGTCGAGCCCGCACCGCGCACGCCTTCCTCTCCCGCTCCGACCCCGAAGCCTGTCGAGCCCACGCCGCTCGAACTCAGCGTGCTGTCGACTCCCGCGCCAACCCCGAAGCCCGTTGAGTCCCCGCCCGTCGAGAACGGGCAGCGCGTCGCACCTGCACAACCCCTCGAACCCACGTCCGCGCCACTCGCCGAGGCCGTGCAGCGCATCGTACCCGCGCGGTCCGTTGAGCCTGCGTCCGCGCATGATTCCGAGCCGTCGACTCCCGCTTCGCAGAAGACGGCCTGGATTGCTCCGGGCCAGTCCATCGAGGTCGCCGGTTATACGCTCAAGGATGGAATGGTCTACGTGGGCTCGCGCCTGCGCGCGGTGAAGACCCCAAACACCGAGCCGGCCCTCATCAACCCCAGGCTCGAGGTCGCCGCTCGCCCCAATCGCGGTGGACAGGGCTTGCGATACTGGCCCTCGTACTCGGACCTCTCGCCCGCCTCCCGTGCGGGCTATCTCGCGTGGCTCGCGGGTGGACGGCGTCAGCCTGGAATCGATATCGGCTTCGTCTTCCTGTTCTTCTACGGGCTGGAACGGCGCGTGCTCCACGACCTGGGCACCGAGCCCGCCGCGCTCGCCGAGGCCCGTCTCATCGAAGACGAAGTCCAAGGCCTCCTCGACGTCCACGGCGAGAACAGCTCCTTCGCCAGCTACGCCTCGGCCTTCCTCGACGTCCTGCGCGTGCACCGCGCTGGCGAGGATGGACTGTTGAAGGAGTCCCCCGAGTTCTGGCTGCGCAGCGCCGGCTCCGCCTCGTTCGACGTGCGCATGGCCGCGGGCACCGCCGCCACTCGCGCGCTTCCGCTCCCCGCGGACTGGGCCCTTGTCTGGGCCGTGGAGACCCATGTCACCCGGCTGCGAACTCCCGCCACGCGTTGTCCCGAGGAGTTCCAGGCCCTCTTTCGTGCACGCTATCTGCGAGACCACGGCGCGGGCATCATCCCTCGCGCCCTGAAGGCGAAGGTGGAGGCCCGCTACAACCCCGCGAGCGCATCCTTCGGTGGCTCGGTGCGGCTGTCTTCAGCCTCCATCAACGAGGCCTCCGAGACCTCCCTCAAGCCCGTGCGCGCGCTCATCGAGGAGTGCTGCGAGTCGCTCGAGTCCTACAGCCGCTGGGTGGGCAAGAACCCCGACGCGCGCAACAGCATGAGCGCCCTGGCCCTGCTTCCTCCCGAGCTCGCGGCGTCCATCGACGGAGGCTCGGACGTGCAGGCTCTCCGCGCCCTCTTGCGCCAATCCCTCGGGGACAACCCCTCCGCTCCCGTGCCCGCGACGGAACTCCTGCGGCACTGGCCCACCGCGACCCTCGGCAAGCTCAGCAAGGCGGAGGCCGTGGGGCTCGCCCAGGCCCTCGAGAAGCTGGGCCACGGCATGGAGCCCGACCCTCGCATGGGCGGCGCCGTGCTCTCCCCCGACGAGTCCGCGTGGCTCTTCCCCCTGCCCCCCGATTCACCCAGCGCCCCTTCCGCGAGCTACCTGTCCGCGCTCGCGATGCTGCACCTCGCCGCCGCGGTGGCCACCGCCGATGGCACCGTCTCCACGGATGAAGTCCACCGCATGGAGGCCCTCGTCGAAGCCGCGCAGGGACTGCTCGACTCGGAGAAGGTCCGGCTCCGCGCCCACGTGTCCTGGCTGCTCGCGCGCCCCGCCTCCAGCGCGGGCCACAAGAAGCGCGTGGAGGCGCTGACGCCCGAGGCCCGCACGTCGCTCGGCAACCTCCTGGTCGAGGTCGCCGTCGCCGACGGCGACGTGTCACCCCAGGAGCTCAAGACGCTGTCGAAGCTCTACGCCATGCTGGGGCTCGGCGAGGACACCGTCTACTCGCGCGTCCACGCCGCCACCGCGTCACGACCCGCGACCGAGCCCGTCTCCATGCGACTGGCCGGCGCCCCCGAGCAGGGCTTCGCCATCCCCGCGCCACCTCCAGGGAAGGGCGAGCGGGTGGCGCTCGACATGCGCAGCGTCCAGGCGAAGCTCGCGGAGACCGCCGCGGTCTCCAGCCTCCTGGGGAGCATCTTCGCCGACGAAGAACCCGTCCCTCCCGCGCCCCAGCCAGCGCAGCCAGGGGTCGCGGGGCTCGATGCGCTTCACACGTCGCTGCTGCGCGCGCTCGTCGCGAAGCCCGAGTGGCCTCGCGCGGAGGTGGAGAAGCTGGCCAGCGGACTCGGCCTGCTCCCGGACGGCGCGCTGGATGTCATCAACGACGCGGCCTTCGAGGTGTGCGGCGAGCCCATCCTCGAGGGCGACGAAACCCTTCAGCTCAATGAACAAGCGGTCAAGGAGATGATGTCATGACGGACGCGACGCCCCAGGGACGCATCAGGCCGAAGGACCGGGACACCATCGTCCAGTCGCTGCGCGCGGGCGTCGTGCCTCGCGTGGGACAGCAGCACATCCAGGTGGGTCGGGCCGAAGAGGTCCGCGCCCTGGTCCGCGACGTGGAGCGCATCGCCGAGGGCGGCAGCGCCATCCGCTTCGTCATCGGCGAGTACGGCTCCGGCAAGACGTTCTTCCTCAACCTCATCCGCTCCATCGCGCTGGAGAAGCGGCTGGTCACCCTGCACGCGGACCTCAACCCCGACCGGCGCCTGCACGCGACGGACGGCAAGGCCCGCAGCCTCTACGCGGAGCTGATGCGCAACCTGTCCACCCGGGCCCGTCCCGAGGGCGGCGCGCTCGCCAGCGTCGTGGAGCGCTTCGTCTCCAGCGCCCTCACCGACGCCAAGAGCCGTGAGCTGAACCCCGAGGTGGTCATCCGCGAGAAGCTCGCCGCGCTGTCGGAGCTGGTGGGAGGCTACGACTTCGCGGAGGTCATCGCCGCCTACTGGCGCGGCCATGACACGGGCAACGAGGTGCTCAAGGCCGACGCCGTGAAGTGGCTGCGCGGCGAGTTCTCCACGCGCACCGATGCCCGCAAGGCGCTCGGCGTGCGCACCATCATCGACGACGCGGAGGTCTACGACCAGTTGAAGCTCCTCGCCCGCTTCGTCCGCCTGTCCGGCTACGACGGGTTGATGGTGTGTCTGGATGAGCTGGTCAACCTCTACAAGATGGCCAACACCAAGGCCCGCGCGTCCAACTACGAGCAGATCCTCCGCATCCTCAATGACTGTCTCCAGGGCAGCGCCGAGGGCCTGGGCTTCATCCTGGGAGGAACGCCCGAGTTCCTCATGGACACCCGGCGCGGTCTCTACAGCTACGAGGCCCTCCAGTCGCGCCTCGCCCAGAACACCTTCGCCGTGGGCCACCTGGTCGACTACAGCTCCCCGGTCCTCCGGCTGGCGAACCTCACCCCCGAGGACCTCTACGTCCTGCTCACCAAGCTGCGGCACGTCTACTCCGCGGGAGATGCGTCCGCGCAGCGCCTGCCCGATGAGGGGCTCCACGACTTCATGACCCACTGCTCGGAGCGCATCGGAGAGGCGTACTTCCGCACGCCCCGCAGCACCGTGACGGCGTTCATCAACCTGCTGGCCGTGCTCGAACAGAACCCGGGCGCGGATTGGAAGGAGCTGCTCGGCGGCGTGGAGCTCGCCGCGGACGTCAATCCCGACCTCGCGCCCCTGGGCGAGACGGAGGCGGGAGCCCCCGCGGCCGGAGCGGATGATGAGCTCGCATCCTTCAAGCTCTGACCCGGGCGGCGCCGCGTCGAGCGCCTTCCACCGGCTGCACCCCCAGGTGCGGCGCTGGGTGTGGACCCAGGGGTGGAAGGAGCTGCGCGGCATCCAGGAGGCTGCCATCGTCCCCATCCTCGAAGGGACCCAGGACGTCATCCTCTCCGCGTCGACCGCGAGCGGGAAGACGGAGGCCGCCTTCCTGCCCATCTGCAGCCGACTGGCGGAGGACGCCGGCGGCAGCGTGCGCGCCATCTACGTGGGCCCGCTCAAGGCGCTCATCAACGACCAGTTCGAGCGGCTCGACGGGCTCTGCGACGGACTCCACATCCCCGTGCACCGGTGGCACGGCGATGTGTCCCAGGGCCACAAGGCCCGGCTGCTCCAGTCCCCCGCGGGCATCCTCCTCATCACCCCCGAGTCACTCGAGGCGCTCTTCATCCGGCAGGGCTCCGCGCTCGCCGGGCTGTTCTCCGGGCTGGAGCACATCGTCATCGACGAGCTGCACGCCTTCATCGGCACCGAGCGGGGCTGTCAGCTCCAGTCGCTCCTGCATCGGGTCGAGCTGAGCCTGCGTCGCACCGTGCCCCGCGTGGGCCTCAGCGCCACCCTGGGCGACATGTCGCTGGCCGCGGAGTTCCTCCGTCCCGGCGCGGGCGCGAAGGTGCGGCTGTGCAACTCCGACTCGGGCGGCGGCGAGCTGCTCCTCCAGCTCCGGGGCTATCGCAAGCGCGCGCCCGATGCGCGCACTCCGGAGGAAGACGAGGAGCCCACGGACGGCCCGCCCGAGGACGAGCACGACGTGGGAGCGCACCTCTTCAAGACGCTGCGCGGGACGCACAACCTGGTGTTCGCCAACAGCCGCGCGAACGTCGAGCTGTACGCGGACCTCCTGCGTCGCAGGTGTGAAGACGCGCGGCTGCCCAACGAGTTCTTCCCGCACCACGGCAACCTGTCCAAGGAGCTGCGCGAGGAGGCGGAGGCCGCGCTCAAGGCGAAGCAGCGGCCCGTGAGCCTGGTGTGCACGACGACACTGGAGATGGGCATCGACGTGGGCTCCGTGCAGAGCATCGCGCAGGTGGGCGTGCCTCCCTCGGTGTCCAGCCTCCGTCAGCGATTGGGACGCAGCGGGCGCAAGGGCGGCCCCTCCGTGCTCCGGCTGTATCTTCAAGAAGCGGAGCTGACGAGCACCAGTCCCCTGCCGGACCAGCTCCGGGTGCGGCTGGTCCAGTCGGTGGCGATGCTGGAGCTGCTGCTGACGAACTGGTTCGAGCCCCCCGCCTCGGGCGCCTTCCACTTCTCCACGCTGGTGCAGCAGTTGCTCTCGCTCATCGCCCAGCACGGCGGCGTCAAGGCGGGCGAGGCCTTCCTGGCGCTGTGCCACGAAGGTCCCTTCGCGCGGGTGTCACGCGAGGACTTCGTGCGCTTCCTGCGCGGGCTGGGGCAGCGCGAGCTGCTCTCGCAGTCCTCGGATGGGACGCTGCTGTTGGGCCGCGTGGGTGAGCGGCTCGTCAACCACTACGGCTTCTATGCGGCCTTCGCCTCGGTGGAGGAGTTCCGGCTGGTGGCCGGGGGTCGCACGTTGGGCACGATGCCCATCGACCAGCCGCTCTTCGTCGGCACGTACCTCATCTTCGGTGGACGACGATGGCGCGTGCTCGCCGTGCGGGGCGACGAGAAGGTCGTGGAGCTGGAGCCCGCGCCCGCCGGACGCGTGCCCGTGTTCGAGCCCACCGGGGTCGGCCGCGTGCATGACCGCGTCCGGGAGCAGATGCGCGCCATCTATGCCGGTGAGGGGCTGCCTCGCTACCTGGATGCGCGGGCGCTGGAGTTGCTCGCGGAGGCTCGGGCGACGTTCCAGCGATGGCGGCTCGGCGAGCGCTCCATCGTGGCCTCGGGGATGGAGGTCCATGTCTTCCCGTGGGCCGGTGACGCGGTGGTGCACACGCTGGCGCTCGCGCTCCAGGCCCGTGGGTTGTCGGTGCAGACGCTGGGTCCCGTGTTGAGCGTGACGGGACAGCAGGCCGACGTGGAGGGCGCCCTGCGTGCGCTCGTGGCGGAGGGGCCACCTCGGGCCGAGTCCCTCACGCGCCACGTGGAGAACATGGCGCTCGAGAAACATGACGGCTTCGTGCCGGAGGACCTGCTCGCTCGCGACTACGCCGCCCGGTACCTGGACGTCGAGGGTGCGTGGCGTGTCGCCCGGCAGGTGTTGCAGTGATGCGTCTTCTGACGAGGCCTTGTCTCCCATGAGCCTTCCATCCCAGGAACCCCAGGCTGTCGACCCGATGCCTCCCGCGGACGCGGAGGCCCTCCAGAAGGCCGCCGTCCAGGCCTTCGTCGAGTGGACCCGGCGCCTGCCCGTGCCGCCTCCGAATCCGCAAGAGTTCATCCGCTCCGTGGAGCCGAAGGCGCGCGGAGCCGCACGTATCTACTCCACCATCACGGAGCGGAGGGTCGTGTGGAAGGAAGGTCCGACTCACGGCTCTCCGCCCGTTACAGGATTGAGGCGACAAGCCAGCAGCGTCGACCTCTGGGCGGAAACGTCCGAGAGCCTTCGTAACAGCAGCCTCTCCGTTCTCGCCTGTTCCCCATGCGGAGGCGTGGGCTCGACCCCCTGCCCCAAGTGCAAGGGGAGAGGGAACGTCCAATGCTGGAACTGTCGAGGCACGCGGAAGGCCTACGGCTACGCCAAGGACAATTCTCGACGACTCATGAACTGCCGGCAGTGCGGTGCGAGTGGGAGGGTCTCCTGTAGTGGGTGCAACTCAGGGAGCGTGTCCTGTGCACCCTGTCTGGGACACGGTCGCGAACAGCGCTGGCTCGAATTGGTCGACTCAGTCCGCACCGACGTCCTCGTGATGTCCGAGGACGAGCACCTGCGCCGACTGGTGTGGACGAATGAGGACATGGAGCAGGACGCAAAGCTCGTGGGGGAGATCAGCGCGAATGGAGTGCTCCCCCAGGAGAAGGTCGCGCAGCACCTCCCAGGAGACTGGGTCAAGGAGCATTGGGGAAAGACCCGCGTCCCCGTGAAGGTGAACGAGCGCATCACCCGCCAGCGCTTCCAGGTGTTCGAGGTGCCCGCCGCGCGCGTGTCCTACGGCATCATGAACGCGCCCTCAACCACGGTTCAGTTCGAGGGAAGGCGAATGCTCGCGCCACCGGTCGAGGAGGACCGGCAGCTCACCGCTCGGGGGCGAAAGGTCCTTGCGGTACGGTTGCCCCTCATCGCCGTGGCCTTGGGAATCCCACTTCTTTACATCCTCCGCGGCTCCTTCTTCTGGAACGGCTGGTTGGCGGCACTGCTGTTCTCCCTCGGTGGTTTCGCGGTCGTCACTGACCGCCTGGTCCAGGACTGGACCCTGGGCAGGAGACAGAAGATTCGCCAGTGGCGATTTGGCATGTCTGTGTATGCGCTCATCGCCATTGTCGTTGCGCTATTCGCCGAACCCTGGCTGTTCGAAGCACGGCGAGACATTTCGGAGGGCCGCCTCGATGACGCACAGACGGAGCTGCAGGCACTGGGTGAGCCTGAATCACCCGAGCTCCAGCAGGCCTGGGCGGACCTCCACCTGGCCCATGCGCTCCGTGAGCAGAACGTGGACGAGGTCGCCAAGGATGCCCTCGCGATGGCGCCGAACGCTCCCGAGCGGGCGAAGGTCGAACAACACCTCCTGTCCCTCACACGTCAGCAGGTCGTCGCGTCGCTCGAGCGCAAGGACGTGTCCTCCGCCTCGACGGTGCTGGCCTCCGCCCAGCCCGTGCTCGCGCGGAGCTTCCCGGGGGACCTCGGAGAGCTGCGCGGGCGCCTCCATGACGCGGCGCACGCGGCCTGCACCACGGACCCCTGCCGATGGAAGGCGCTCTTCGCCGCGTACACCGCCCAGCCCACGCCGAGCCGCGAGCGGCTCATCGGACAACTGAGCACCGCGCTCCAGGAGCAACTGACGCCCAGGCCGCGTCCCAAGGCCGTCACCCTGGACTGGGTCCTCCACCTCCACAAGACGACCGCGCTCGCCACCGAGCTGGCGGACACTCCGCACGACCCACAGGTGGCGGTCCTCGCGAAACAGGCCGCCACGTGGGCCCGCGAGGAACGGGAGCGGATTCCGCTCATCGGCGCGGAGCGCGAGGTGGCCATCTCCCTGCTCCAACTGACAGCCAGCAGCCACCCGAACATCCTGTCGAAGACCACGGAGTCCGTCGCCCTCTCGTGCGAGCTGCGGGACGGCCGCTGCGTGGGCGCGTACCTGGCCGGCGCGGACAAGGAGTCCCGCGTGCTCAACAACCTGAAGCGTACGCCCGTGACGAAGGAGCTGCTCTCCCGTGTCCTGGGACATCCGGTCGAGCTGCCCGCGCCGCCCCAGCCTCGCGGAGGCAAGCCCCCCACGCAGACGACCTGGAAGGATGGCCGCGTGACGCTCGTGGCGAGATGGAACGGCATCTACCTGATGGAGCTGCGCATCGGTGAGGTGAAGCCATGAACCCGAAACCTCCCCGGCTGCTCTCCGTCAGCGCGGCGCTCATGGGACTGCTCGGAGGCGCGGCCCCATCAGGGCTGCTCGTGCCCGGCATCGAGCTCCAGGTCGCCCAACCCACGTGGCGGCGACGCAACGAAGAGGACTCGCGCGACGAGCTGCTCCTCGTCGTCCCTCCCACCCACGGGCAGATACTGCTCGCGGGTCATCGCTCGCACCGCTCCCACTCCTCGCACCGCAGCCACTACTCCGGCAGCAGGAGCCGCAGCTACGGCGGCTACTCCGCTCCCGACGAAGCGCCCGAGCCGCCACCCAGGCCCGCGACGGTGTCCTTCGTCGCCTTCCCCGGCGGACGCATCTTCGTCGACGACAAGCCCGCGGGTCAGGATGTGACGGCCCTCATGCGGCTGGCGGCGGGCAAGCACATTGTCCGCATCGAGAACCGCTTCCTCGGCACCACCACCGTCGAGGTGGACCTGGTCGCCGGCCAGACGGGCGACGTCACCATCGAGTGGTGAGGAGCAGACACGTGACCATGGACACCAACCTCACCTTCCGCGACGGCGCCGTGCAGGCCGTCCTCGACCTGCGCGTCTATCGACTCGCGGCGATTCAGAAGTCCGCGTACCGCTTCGCCGACCTGTGCACCGCGGTGCTCGGCTCGCCCGACGCGGACCGGCTTCCCGTCCGCTTCCTCTTCGCCCCCACCGTCACCGAGCGCGACGCGCTGGAGACGGTGCGCCTGTTCTTCCAGGAGCTGTTGGACCAGGAGCTGCGAGAGCAGGTGGGCGACGAGACCCGGGCCCTGCGCGCGTTGATTGTCGCGCAGGCCTTCTCACGCACCGGCCTGATTCGCCAGGACTGAGGTCGACGCACGCCATGTTCCATGACCGCGCCAGGTACCAGTCCACGAAGGGCTACCAGCTCGCGCCCCTGCGCTTCAGCCGGCTGGACGACGCCCGCTACGTCGTGACGAACGACGTGGGCGAATACGTCGTGCTCCCCCGACACGAGCTGGTCGACTTCGTCCGTCACGCGCTGCCCCCGCACCGCGAGGCCTACAAGACGCTCAAGTCGAAGCACTTCCTGTTCGACGAGCACTCCCGCGTGGCGCTGGAGCTGCTCGCGCTGAAGTACCGCACCCGCGCCGAGCAGCTCGCGAACTTCACCGGGCTGCACATCTTCGTGGTCACCCTGCGCTGCGACCACTCCTGCGCGTACTGTCAGGTGTCCCGTCAGGCAGAGGGTGCCCGCGAGTTCGACATGTCACAGGAGCACGCGGACCGGGCGCTCGACTTCATGTTCCGCAGCCCCTCGCCCACGCTCAAGGTCGAGTTCCAGGGCGGAGAGCCGCTGCTCCACTTCGAGCGCATCCGGTACATCGTCGAGCGCGCCAAGGCCCTCAACCAGGTGCACCGCCGCGACCTCCAGTTCGTCATCGCGAGCAACCTCTCCCGCCTCACCGACGAGGTGCTCGACTTCTGCCGCGAGCACGGCGTGCTGCTCTCGACCTCCCTGGACGGCCCCGAGGACCTGCACAACACCCAGCGCCCCGTGCGCGGCGGGGACAGCCACCGACGCACGCTCCAGGCGATTCACCGGGCGCGACAGGCGCTCGGACCGGACTCCGTCTCCGCGTTGATGACGACGACGCAGGCGAGCCTCACGCGCGTCGAGGACATCATCGACGAGTACGTGCGCCAGGGCTTCCACGGCATCTTCCTCAGGAACATCAGCCCCTACGGGTTCGCCGTCCGCCAGCGAGCCTCTCGCCAGTACGACGTCGGGGCGTGGGTGGAGTTCTACCGGCGCGGGCTCGCGCACATCCTCCGCATCAACGAGCAGGGCTATCCGCTCCAGGAGGAGTACACCGCCATCCTGTTGCAGAAGCTCTTCTCGCCCCGGGGCTCGACGTACGTCGACCTCCAGTCGCCCGCGGGCATCGGCATCGGCGCGCTCGTCTACAACTACGACGGCGCGGTGTACGCCTCCGACGAGGGGCGGATGCTCGCGGAGATGGGTGACTTCTCCTTCCGGCTCGGGCACCTCTCACACGACTCCTACGAGTCCATCATGACGTCCGACACGCTCCTCGCCCACCTGAGCGACACCATGCCGGAGGGCGTGCCCATGTGCGGCGACTGCGCCTTCCTCCCCTACTGTGGCGCCGACCCCGTCTTCCACCAGGCGACGATGAAGGACGCCGTCGGACACAAGGCTTTCAGCGCCTTCTGCCAGAAGCAGATGAGCGTGCTGCGCCACCTCATCGGCCTGCTCGAGGATGACGCCCGCGCGCGTGACATCCTCATGGGGTGGCGCTGAGCCATGCCCGCCCTGGACCTCTCCTCGGCCGGACTGAAGGCGCTCTCCATGCGCTCCATTGAGCCGTTCATCGCCCGCGTCCGTGAGCACCTGGACGACGCGCCCCTCGCCCATGAGCGGGAGGTGCTCCTCGTCCGACGTCCCACGGCGTCACTGCCCCCGGGCTTCCGGGGATACCTCCTGTGGGACGAGGGCCTCGTGAAGAGCAGCCCGGCCCCGGGGGACACCTACGTCCTGCCTCCGAACCTGCGCTACCTCGCGGAGGGGGACGTGGTGCGCATCCACCCCGAGCGCGACGCCCTGTCGACGCTGTACCGCCGCGCCTCGCCGTCGAACACGTTCCTGGTGACGGAGCGCTGCGACAACCACTGCCTGATGTGCTCCCAGCCACCCCGCAAGCAGGATGACTCCTGGCTGCTGGACGAGCTGATGCAGGCGCTCCCGCTCATCTCCCCGGAGACGCGCGAGCTCGGCATCACCGGCGGCGAGCCGAGCCTGCTCAAGGGCCGCCTCATCGCGCTGCTCGCGCAGATGAAGCACCACCTGCCAACAACCGCCGTCCACCTCCTGACCAACGGGCGCGGCTTCGCGAACCCCGAGCTGGCGCGCGCGGTGGCGGACGTCCAGCACCCCGACCTGATGCTGGGCATCCCGCTCTACTCGGACCTGCCCGAGGAGCATGACTACGTCGTCCAGGCCCTGGGCGCCTTCGATGAAACCGTCCGAGGCATCCTCCACCTCAAGCGCGCCCGGGTGCGCGTGGAGCTGCGCTGCGTGGTCCACGCGCAGACGTACGCGCGCCTGCCCCAGCTGGCGGAGTTCATCGCGCGCAACCTGGCCTTCGTCGACCACGTCGCGCTGATGGGGCTGGAGCTGATGGGGTTCGCCAAGGCGAACCTCGGCCTGCTCTGGATGGACCCGCTCGACTACCGGCCCCAGCTCACCGCCGCGGTCCGCACGCTGAGCCTCGCGGGGCTGGAGACGTCCCTCTACAACCACCCGCTCTGCACCCTGCCCGGCGAGCTGCACCCCTTCGCGCGCAAGAGCATCTCCGACTGGAAGAACCTCTACGCCGAGGACTGCGAGCGCTGCACCCGCCGGGAGGACTGCGGCGGGCTCTTCGCCTCCGGCCTCGCGAAGCGCAGCCGGGGCATCCAGCCCTTCCTGGACTGAGCAGGGCGGCTACGCGACGGACGCCGTCCGCCCGGTGAACGGACACACCGCGCCCTCGGCCGCCAGCGGGGCGCCCACCGGCGTCAGCTTCGTCCCCTCCGGCGAGTTGTCGATGTCCACGCCGAACTCGTCCCGGAACACGTCCAGCAGGTACGGCAGCACGCCGACGGTGCCCGCGCGCATGCGGTGGTGGAGCGACAGGTCCTTGTTGGTGAACCGCCGCTCCGGATGAGGCCGCCGCAGGAGCGCGTTGGTCTCCCGCTGCACGTTCTCCAGGGCCAGGAGCGCCGAGCGCTCCAGCGTCAGGTACTCCGCCACCGCGTCCGCGATGGCGTCCGCCTGCGTCCCGAACGCGTCGCCCACCTTCGCGCGCACCACCATGCGCAGCCGCTTGCGCGTCGCCTCGAACACCGCGTCGTGCACGGGCGTGAAGATGTCCTTGAGGTGGACCAGCGACTCCTCCTTGAAGGTGCTCATGCCCCGCTGCGCGCGGTCGAACATCTCGATGTAGCGCGCCTCCGCCCAGTCGCGCTGGGTGGCCGTGTGCAGGCGCGTGGGCCGCATCATCTCGAAGTCCTTCTTCAGCCGCGCCCGCAGGCCGCTCCAGAAGTCGCCCTCCGTCGGCGTGACGGACTCGGCCACCGCGCGGACCTGCTCGTACGCGCGGCACATGTAGCTCCACAGGTTGAACTGGAGCGAGTAGAGCTGCAGCCCCAGCTGCCCGTAGTCCACGCCCGGGACGATGTCCTTCTCCCATGCGAAGGACATGGGCTCCTCGTTCGCCACCGGCCGCCCGTCCATCAGCGTCTGGAAGTACTCGTCCACCAGGTTCGGCGGCCCCGCGCACACGCCTCGGTTGGACAGGTAGTGGTTGTCGCGGTCCGTCACGTACAACAGCTCCGCGGACGAGATGGGCGAGTCGTAGGTGAGCGGCTCCTCCGGCAGGAAGAGCATGTACGCGGCCACCATCCGCACGCCGTCCGTCACGCGGTAGATGTTGGAGAGCACCGGGTCCAGCTGCCCGTTGGGCACCGGGTCGTTGGCGCGCATCAGCATGTACGAGGGCACCGCGAGCACCGCGCACGCCGCCGCGTGCAGGTCCCCCATCCGCCAGCGCCCGTCCGGGAGCACCGTGTCGGGGCGCAGGAACGCCTGCCGCACCGCGCGCACCGCGTGCATCATCGGCTTCCAGTGCCGCATCATCGACTTGAGCGCCGTCACGTTCATGGGCGCGTTGTTCCGATAGCGGCTGCCGGCGAAGTGGCAGGCCTTGAACTCGGTGTCCATCTTCATGCGCATCTGCTCGGGGAAGGTGTTGCTCTCCCCGATGTGCCGCCCCTCGGTGTCGAGCGCGGGGTGCGCGATGCGGTACACCGGCAGCACCGCCTCCAGGAACCCCAGCTCCAGGGGCCGGCCCGTCAGCCTGCGCATCACCTCCGGGGCGTCCGGGTTCCACCACAGGGGCTCGGTGGGCGCGACGCGCCTGGCCTCCATCGCCAGGTACTTGCGGTGGGACTCGCTCTCGAAGGCGAGCGTCGGGGCCTCGCGCGTGACGACGCCCTCCTCCAGCAGCGCCTCCAGCAGCTCCTTCACCCGCTCCCAGGGATACGGCTCACCGGTCGTCCACTTCGTGGCGTTGCCCGCCATGAAGGAGTCCTCCAGGCACAGCTGCTCTCCGAAGGAGTGCAGGTCCTGCTCCTCGATGGAGATCTCCCGGGTGCCGTAATAGATGTGCAGCTCGCGCACGCCCTCGGGCGAGGTCAGGTACTCCTTGATGAAGCGACGCCTCAACGGCACGTACAGCGTCTCGTGAGGGTCCACCGACACCGGCACCGAGTCCTGGCTCACGCGAATGCTCCTGACGGATCCTGGAAGAAAAACAGCCGCCAGCGACCCGTGCACGGGCCACCAGCGACTGGATCAGCTCACCAACTCCACCTCAGATGTCGAGGGGCGCGGCGATGATGACGCCACCACCACAGCCACGACCACCGCTGCCCGCGGCAATCGGCCCAGCACGAACGCGCGTCTTGATCTTCATGGACTGCTCCTCGTGTGAGTGAGACGTGATTTCCGATTCACGCGAAGCACAAACCTCGCGGACCCGGAGTCGTAATCAGAACCAATCCGAATCTTGAGGTCAAGTTGCACCAGCCATCCAGGCACCGGTTGCGGACACGCGTGACGCGATGCCCCGCAATCACTGTCCTGCGTGCTGGAATTCCAGCCACAAAGTCACCAATACTTGAATATCGAGAATTAACAGGTGTCCCAAAATCACCTCGGGACCTGGGTGTCCGAGACGGGCCGTGCCCTGGGGGCCGGAAAGACAACGACCGCCGACGGACCGTGCACGGTCCGCCGACGGCCGAGTCGCTACGACGGGAAGCCGCTCAGATGTCGAGGGGCGTGGCGATGATGATGCCGCCGCCACAGCCGCGACCTCCGCCGCCGCCGATACCGTCATCAGCCGACATGGGGCCCGCACGAACGCGCGTCTTGATCTTCATGGGTTGCTCCTGTGTGAGTGATACGGACAACCGGTTCACGCCACGAGAAGAACTGGCGGACCCGGAGTAATCATTGAAACGAGATAAAGTCTGTCAGTCAAGCCGCAACCTCATGACGCCATGCATCGTCTTCCGCCCCACACACAGGCCCAATCCCAACCTGGTTGGATGGGATTTCATCTCGGGGTCGTGGAATGCATCGGATTGAGCCCGTGGCGACCGGTGGCCTCGGCTGGGACCAGGCAGCCAGGCGGTCCGGGCCTTCCGGGCGCGCGCACGGGTGCGCTCGGGCGCCGGGAGGAAGAGAGAGGGGACCTTGGCCTCGGGGTGAAGCCCTCGACGGACGCGTCGGGTCCTGCCTAACTTGGGTGAGCAAGCGCCCCCGCGCACCACCGACGTCCCCCTGCCTTGAACAAGCCCCCGGGTCTTCCTCCAGCCTTGAAGGAGCGCTCTTCGCGCACCGCGCCCTCCGCCCGCGTGTGGCTGGTCGAGGACAGCCCGCTCCAGCGCGCGCGGGCCCGAGAGCTGCTGGCCAGGCACCACGCGGTGGAGACATTCGAGGACGCCGAGCAGGCGCTCGAGCGGCTCTCCTCGGGGCCACCGCCCGACGTGCTCGTGCTGGACTGGCGGTTGCCGGGCGTCTCCGGCCTGGACGCGTGCCGCTACGTGCGCGAGCGCTACGACGAGGTCACCCTCCCCATCCTCATGCTCTCCGCGCGGGGGACCCACGAGGACTTCACGGAGGGCCTGGAGGCGGGCGCCAACGACTACGTCGTCAAGCCCTTCCACGACGCGGAGATGCTCGCCCGGGTGGCCGGCCTCCTGCGCGTGCGGGCGCAGGGGGAGCGACTGAGGGAGCGCGAAGCCCACCTGTCCACGACGCTCTCCTCCATCAGCGACGCGGTCATCACCACGGACCCGGTCGGCCGCGTCCTCTTCCTCAACCCGGTGGCCGAGCGGCTCACCGGCTGGAGCACGTCCGAGGCGTGGCAACTTCCGGTCGCAGAGGTCTTCCGCGTCGTCGACGCCGTCACCCGGGAGCCGTTGGACAATCCCGTCGAGCGGGCGCTCGGCTTCGAGTCGGTCCAGCACCTCACGCGGCCCGCGCTGCTGCTGCGCAAGGATGGGACGGAGGTCCCCATCGAGGACAGCGCCGCGCCGATTCGCACGGGACCGAGCGCTCCCTCCGGGGCCGTGCTCATCTTCCGCGACGTCACCGAGAAGATGCAGGTGAGCCAGCGCAACGAGGCGCTCACGGAGCAGCTGCGCGCGAGCGAGGCGGAGCAGTCCCTGCTGCTCGACGCGATTCCCGTCCTGGTCTCGTACGTCAACGCGGACGAGCGCTACGGCCGCGTCAACAAGGCGTACGAGGAGTGGTTCGGGATTTCGCGCGACCAGATGCGCAACCGCAAGGTCCGGGAGGTCATCGGGGAGGCGGCCTACGCGGTGCTGGGCCCGTACGTGCGGCGGGGCCTGGCGGGCGAGAGCTTCTCCTTCGAGCAGCATGACGTGCCCTACCGGTTGGGGGGCAAGCGGGACGTGCGGGTGTCCTTCATCGCGCACCACTCGCCGGGCGGCTCCGTGGACGGCTATGTCGCGCTCCTGCAGGACATCACGGCGCAGCGCAAGCTGGAGCAGGAGCGGGAGCAGCACGCGCGACAGCTCCAGCAGCAGGCGGAGTTCGAGCAGCTGCTCATCGGCATCGTGAGCCATGACTTGCGCAATCCCCTGGGCGCCATCCTCATGGGGGCCGAGCGGCTCAAGCGCCTGGAGACCCTGCCGCCGGAGGCCCACAGGCCGGTGGAGCGCATCCAGGCGTCGGCCACCCGCGCGGTGAAGCTGGTGAAGGAGCTGCTCGACTTCACCCAGGCCCGGCTGGGCGGCGGCATCCGGCTGGAGCGCGCCCCCGCGGACCTCCACCAGGTCTGTCAGGCGGCCGTGGAGGAGGTGGAGGCGGCCCACCCCACCGCGGACGTGCGGGTGGCGGCGAGCGGCGACGGGCACGGCGCGTGGGACGAGGAGCGGCTGGCGCAGGTCGTCCAGAACCTGCTGATGAACGCGCTGAAGCACGGGCGCCCCGGAGCGCCCGTCCAGGTGGAGACGCGGGGAGAGGACTCGCAGGTGACGCTGCGGGTCCACAACGAGGGCCCGCCCATCCCAGCCTCGCGAATCCCGGACCTCTTCCAGCCCCTCCAGCGCGGCACCGACGTGGTGGACCTGGCGAGCCGCAGCGTGGGGCTGGGGCTCTTCATCGTGAAGGCCATCGTCGACGCGCACCAGGGGCACGTCGAGGTGGAGTCCACGGCGGAGCATGGCACCACCTTCACCGTGAGCCTGCCGCGCTAGCGGGCGCGGAAGGCCCGATGACGTGGATGAGCGTCACCTTGGCCAAGTCACCAGGAGACGCCTTTCTGGAGGGGCACAGGTCGACTCGCGGGGTTACCCGCTCCGTTCAGGCATCGCCGTCAGGAAGAGGTGTCACTCCAGAACGGACGATGTTCAGCCCATCGAGACGACGACCTTGCCCTTGGCGTGGCCCTTCTCGAGATGGTCGAACGCATCGGCGATGTTGGAGAAGGCAAAGACCTGGTCGATGACGACTTCGAGCTTCTTCGCGTCGATGAGGGCAGCGAGCGCTTCAAGGTCCTTTCCGCTCGGATGCATGAACAGGTAGCGGTAGGTGACGCCCGAGCGCCAGGCGCGAAATCGAACCCCAGCGCTCGCGAGCCAGAAGAGCATCGCGAGTCCAGGGCCGCGGCCAATGTCCTGGGTCGCGGTCAGGGGCTCGGGGATGCCCGCGATGCTGACGACCTTGGCGCCACGGCGAACGGTCGAGAAGGTCTGCGTGAGGGTGTCGCCGCCGACGAGGTCCAGCGCGGCATCGTACTCGCGCAGCTCGGTGGTGATGTCCTGGGTGGTGTAATCGACGACGACATCCGCACCGAGGCGCTCGACGAGTCTCCTGCCCCGCGCGGACGCCGTCGTCGCGACGGTCGCGCCAAGGTGCTTGGCGAGCTGGATGGCAAAAGTCCCAACACCCCCTGCGCCACCTGGAATGAAGACGCGCATGCCCGGCGCGACGGCGAGCTCGTCGCGCAGCGCTTGAAGCGCGGTGAGCGCCGCGAGCGGCACCGCGGCGGCCTGAACGAAATCGAGTGACGCCGGCTTCTTCGCGACGAGCTCTTCGCCCACGCACGCTGTCTCAGCGAAGGCGCCGAGCCGATGCCTGGCCACGCGAGCGAAGACCTCGTCACCTGGGCGGAACCGCGTCACGCCTTCACCGACCGACGTGACAACGCCGGACAATTCGCAGCCGAACACGACCGGAAGCGCGTAGGAGTCGATGACCCGGAGTTTGCCTTCGCGTGTCTTGAAGTCGACGGGATTCAGGCCTGCCGCCTTCACGTCGATGCGCACCTCGCCAGGCCCCGGCTCGGGCGGTGGCATGTCGCGAAGCTCGGCGGCCTGGGGGCCGCCATACCGGGTGAGGACGAATGCACGCATGAGGTCTCTTGCCTTCACTGAGGACCAGGGCACGATCCGGGGCTCGGGCGACGGGGTGCTCTGCCTCAAGGCCTTGTCGCGAGCCGGACCGAAGTTTACGGTGCATACATAGGCGAGGGTGTTAACGGTGTCAACATCAGGGAAGGACAGCTACCATCACGGAGATCTCCGCGCGGCGCTGCTGAAGGCCGCGCTGGAGCTGCTCGAGACAGGTAGCGAGCTTTCCCTGCGAGAGGTCGCCCGGCGTGCCGGAGTGTCGTCCGCCGCGCCCTATCGTCACTTCGCCGACAAGCGTGCGCTGGAGTCCGCGCTGGCCGCGGAGGGCTTCCGCGAGTTGGGACGCGAGCTTTCCCAGGCGGGCGTCATCCCGCGGACGGTGTCCGATATCGCCGAGCTGGGCGTCAGGTACGTGGAGTTCGCGCTGAAGCGGCCCGCCCTCTTCTGTCTCATGTTCGGCAACGCGTGTGACGACTCGAACGATGAGCGGGTTCGAGCAGCGGCTGAGGTCCGAGGCCTCGTGTCCACGGCCTTGGCGAGCGTCTTCCCGGGAGCCGACGCGAGCGCGCTGTCGACGGCGGGCTGGTCCCTTGTCCACGGGCTTGCCTTCCTTCACCTCGACGGGAAGCTCGGCACGGGGACAAGGCAGGAGGTGGCCGCTCGCGTGCGCTCCTCGATTGAGGCGATTTTTTCCGGTGGGCGCACCGCTGTCGGTCGAGGGAAACCCGCGAGCACGCGCACCCGGTGATTCAGGACACCGCGTCGCCTGCCGGCCCCTGGAGCCCGTCCAGCGAGCGCGCCCAGCCCTCTTGAGAGAGCAACTCCGCGACGCGCGTCCGCACCTCCTCGCGAATCTCACGCACACGCTCCAGGGGCTGGCCCTTGGGGTCCTCCAAGGGCCAGTCCATCCGCTTCAAGCCAGGCACGAAGGGGCACGCCTCCCCGCAGCCCATGGTGATGAGCCACTGGGCGCCCTGGGCGAGCTCGTCCGTGAGGTGCTGGGGCCTGGCTCCCGACAGGTCGACCCCGACTTCGGCCATCACGGCCTGGACCTCGGGATGGACATGGGTGCCCGGCTGCGTGCCAGCAGACACGGCCCGCGCCCGCGCTGGGTCAGCCAGGGCATTGAAGAACGCAGCCGCCATCTGGGAGCGGCCCGCGTTGTGCACACAGGCGAAGATGACCTTCTTCATCGGGGGGACTCCTCGAACGGGCTCTCACTGAAACGGCGAGGAAGGACCGCGCTCGTCGCCGTGGGGAACAGCCGACGTCGCAGCCACAACGAGAGGTAGACCAGGGCGATGAGGGCGGGCACCTCGATGAGCGGCCCCACCACTCCGGCCAGCGCTTCTCCAGAAGACACGCCGAAGACTCCCACGGCGACGGCGATGGCCAATTCGAAGTTGTTGCCCGCCGCCGTGAAGGAAAGTGACGCGGTCTCCTCGTAGTCGAAGCCCAGCTTGCGCGAGAGGAAGAAGGCACTGGCGAACATGACGACGAAGTAGACCAGCAGCGGAATGCTGATGCGCACCACATCCAACGGCAGGCGGGTGATCTTCTCGCCCTGCATCGCGAACATGAGCACGATGGTGTAGAGCAGCCCCAGCAGCGCGGTAGGCCCCAGCCGCGGCAAGAAGCGCTGCTCGTACCAGGCCTCTCCCTTGAGGCGGGTCAGCCCCACGCGTGTCAGCGCGCCCGCCACCAGCGGCACGCCCAGGAAGATGAGCACGCTCCGGGCGATGCTCCACATCGACACGTCGAACGCCGCGACCTCCGCTCCGAGCCACCCCGGAACGACGGTGAGCAAGAGCCAGCCGAGCACCGAATAGAAGAAGATCTGGAAGAGGGAGTTGAGGGCCACGAGCACGGCGGCGACCTCGGTGCTGCCACACGCCAGCATGTTCCAGATGAGGACCATGGCGATGCAGCGGGCAAGGCCGATGAGCACCAGGCCATTGCGGTAGTGCGGCAGGTCCGGAAGGAAGAGCCACGCCAGCGCGAACATGAGCAGCGGCCCCACCACCCAGTTGAGAAACAGGGACGTGGTGAAGAGCTTCCCTCGCGTGCGCAGGCGCCCCAGCTCGCCGTAACGCACCTTCGCGAGCACCGGATACATCATCCACAAGAGGCCCAACGCGATGGGCAGCGAGACCGTGTCCAGCTTCACCGTGTCCAACCGGCTCCCGAGGTCCGGGAAGGCGCGCCCCAGGCCGATGCCCAGGCCCATGGCGGCGAAGATCCACACCGGCAGGAAACGGTCGATGAGGGAGAGCTTCTTGACGATGTTTTCGGAGGCACGCGGCGAGGACATGGACGGAAGCAACCCAGGAAAGAGGAAGGCGCTACTTGCAGGCCTCAGGGCCGCAGGACTTCAGGACGCGCGCCACTTCGCGTTGGAGCGTCGCGCGCGTCGCGAAGGCAGAGACAAGGGCCTGCACCTGGGAAGCGCACAGCGCATCCGTCTGCGGCGCCAGCCGGTAGTAGACCCAGCTGCCCTCCCGACGTGCCTCCACGAGCCCAGCCGCCTTGAGGACGGACAGGTGCCGGGAGGTGTTGGACTGAGGAATGGAGAGGGCGCTCTCCAGATGGCAGACGCACAACTCCGAGTGCGAAAGCAGGGACACGATGCGCAGGCGCGTCTCGTCGCCCAGGGCCTTGAGCACCCGGGTCAGCGGGCGCACGTCGAGGGAGGGGCCAGAAGACATATCGACATGAACATATCCGCATGTCCTCATCCCGACAACCCCCGTCGCGAGGCTCGCTCCGGGGGCAAGGGGTCGATTCGGCGAGAACCCGGGGACCGGGGGCAGTCCCCCGCGAGGGGCACACTGGGGTCACCTGCCTGAATCACACCGACATGGCGCACCCCAGCAAGCCCTTGCCGCCGCTGAACGGCTGACTACTTCGCGGACTCGATGACGTAGATGAGCGTCACCGTCGCCACGGCACCAGAAAAACCCAAGCAGGACGCGCTGTTCCCCGCTGGTGCCTCGGTTTTCGCTCGGAGACGTCATCTCGTCCCGTCCCAGGCTGTTCCCCCGTGTGCACGCTCGCTCCACCCTGGAGGGGCACACTGGGGCACATGGGGGAATCCGGCTGGAGCTCCTGGGGCCACCAGCTCCGTTCAGGCTTCGTTGTCGGGAAGGAGGGTCCGGAGAAGCTCGTCGTCAGGACCGAGAGGACGCCAGCCAGCGGGGGGCGGATTGGCGAGGAGCGACGTCCTCAATTCGCGTGCGCGCCCCTTGTGCGTATCCGGGGCATAGGCAATCCAGGGGCCAAGTGCCTTTGCGACGGCGAATCGACTCGTGTCGTCGAGCACTGTCGGCCACCCATTGGGGAGGTTCTCCCATAGCTCGCGCACGAGTTGTCCACGAACCAAGCGGGTCACCTGCTTGCTTCGCACCGCCTCGACTACCAGCCCATCGTACACCTGGACTCCCGCAACATCGTCGGGTCCAAGCTCCTCGGCCAGTGCCTCCAACGATGCGGTGGGACGGGACTCGGCAAAGGCTGTGAGTGAGTCGTAGCCGCGTTCGCGAACGCGCTCATACAAGCGGGCCTTCCAGTTGCCCTGCCACGAGCGTCCATCGGTCATCGGCTGCTCCCTTTGGAGAACTTCATCGGGATGTCGTAGCTCCGCATGCGCCCCGCGACGATGTCCAGGACCTGATTCCGCGTCAACATCCGACCTGCCGTGGTCTCGGCTTCGTGCAGGGCCTCCATGACCAGCCGATTCCACTCTCCGGGCCACAGGCGCCCCAGCTTCCAGTTCCCCCCGCCGTGAATCGCCTCGTGGTGGGACCGCTCCAGCCGGACACAGAACTGGTCGATGTCCATGTCACCCTTGAAGCCGCGCTGCTCGAACCACTCGCGGTGCTCTTTCGGCATGACGTGATGTTTCGGGGCCTCGGACATGCCCGCTCCGGCTCTGCCCGTCACTCTCATACCCCGCTGTCCCCCAGCGCTTCTCGCACGCCCTCGGGCAAGTCCTGGTGCGCTTGCGCCATCATCACCTGTCCGCCGTGGATGCGAACGGCCGCGCTGACGGCGGGGAGGGAGATGACGCCTGCCTGCACCAGCCTTCGCATCATCTCCACCCACTCAGCGGAGACGACGAGCCGCGAGCCCGCCATGACGCCCCCCGACCCCATCGCGAGGCTCATGCCAAGTGTCACCGGTGCGGCCGGAGGCAGTCGAGGCAGAGACATCTTCAGCGTGGAAATCATGGACAGCATCTCCAACACCTGCGCCGCTGTCAGAACCTTCTCACCAATTCTCATGCTCTCACGGGTATGCGCGTGAATTGCGGCAAACTCCCGGGTCAGCTTCCCCATCAACTCGGGCATCGCGGTTGCCGCCGCTTCGACTCGCTCCGGGTCGAGCGATTCGAGGTCCATCAACGTGGGCGCCATCAAGCCCTGCACCCGGTGCAGGTCCACGAACAGCTTCTCGTCGCTGCATACGAAGCAATGTCGGAGGACAGCGTCAGAGAGCTGGAGGAAGTCCACCCAGGCGGCCAGCAGCAAGGACCCGAACATCGCGGCCTGGAGCTTGGGCCCCGTCATGCGAAGTACCCCCAGCGCCATGTCCGAGTCGCCCACTTCCGAGGCCACCTCCGTCAGCCCGGTTGCACTCCCGAGCGCGCCACGGAGCCACGTCACTTGAGCGGAGCCGTGCTCGACATAGCGCCTGAACACTGCCCCATCGAGACGCCGGTCACCGAGTGCAGCAGGCCGGTCCGCCAGCTTCGAGAATGCCCCCTCAACCCCGTCCAGTGAGACCTTCACTTCGTCGATGGCATCGAGGATAGCCTGTCGCTGCGAGGTGCCGGACCGCGCTCCACCCCCGACGGCTCCGGATGCAGCCCTCGTTGCAACGCTTCGTGGCCCTACATGGCGCACAAATCGCTGCTGCCTCCCGGAGCCCGCGATGGAGGACGGGAGAGGAACGAAGGCATCGGGGCTCTCGTCGCTCGGCACATCCGCCCTCTCGGGAGGTGTCACCGCGCGCGGCGTGTAGTTCAGCGTGCGGCCACGTCCGGGAGCATGAGGCACCGAAACGCATCCCGAGGTGAACAGCACCAGCGCGAGCCACAGGATGTTAGCGCGCATGGTCCACCCCCAGGCCCACCGACGCGAAGGCGCCAGGTCGCAATGTCCCTTCCGCCGTGGGAAACAACAGCGTGCCGCCCGTCCCCATCGCGTAGAGCGCGCCCCCCAGGAACCTCCACCGGACTTCCGCCGCTCCGAGGTAGCGCGCTCCGGGCTTCCCAGCTCCAACCGCGAGTCCCTTCAACGCTACTTCCAAGCTGCGCTCGAAGAGCTGCACCGCCACACGCCCATCAACATCAGCGCGGCCCCATGAGAAGACTTCCGCGCCCACCGAGAGGTTCAGGTGCCTGTTGGGGCCCCCGTAGCTGACGGCATCCCACTCCGCGATGGCCTCTGCGAATGCGGAGTAGCCGTCCGGAAAGCGAGCATCCGCGAGCGGCACGCCGTCAGGGCCCGCCGCCTGGAAGCGCGCCAGTTCGTAGTCCGCGCCGAAGAAGCCTTGTCGGAAGCCGCCATGCTGGCGCCTCGCCTCCAGTCGCATGCGCAGGTTGAACCTGTCGGTGAGGTAGTCCACCCCGCCCCCTACGACAGCTCCCCACGCGCCGCCCTCGCCAGGACGACCTCCCCACCCGGCAATCAAGTGGGCCTCGATGTCGGAGCGCGCCACCACCACCGCCATCGCATCCAGGTGCGCAAGCGTCATCGAAGGCGCGTCACCTCCAGCTCGCCCCCAATCGTGGACAGCGGACAGAGCTAGCGTGTACCGCCCCCCCTTTTCGGGCTGGCCGAAGAAGATGTGCTCTGCGTCCAGGGAGAACTCCGCACCCACCAACCGCGCTCCCAGCACGTCCGATGCGAAGGCTTCGGTGTAGAGCGGCCCCAGCGTGCCGGTGAAGATGCCCCCGGCCGGGTGGTAGTCGGGATTGGTCCGGTTGGAGTAGCGACGGACCAGATGACCCGAGAGGAGCCTGTGTTCCTCCAGCGGGCCGAACCAGACTCCCATGGGCGCGTCGTCCGACCCCAACAAGAGGCCGCGAACGAGCTGCCCCCAGTCCGAGAGCGTGTCCCAGTCCTCGCGACGCACGAGGGACCCGCCATCCTCCCCGCCCCAAAGACGGAAGCGCACGGGCGCCCCCAGGTTGACGCCGAACTCGGGGCCACCGTCGAGGATGAACGTGGGCTCCACCTGCATGAAGCCCTCGTCTTCCCCCGCGCCAGCACGAGGAAGGAACGCCAGCGTCGTGGCTTCCACGCGCGTCAGGTAGTGCCACTTGCGCGCGGGTAGTGCATCCGGGGTGGTGGATGATTCTGCCTCCGGGGCAGGGGGCTCCGAGGCACCTCCCGTCGTCGGTAACAGCAACAGCAGCAGCGCGGCCAGACAGCTTCGCTTCCTGTGCATACACGCCTCCTGTGCGTGCCCCGGAATGAGGCACGAAGAACACACGTCTCCCGGTCGGCTGGAGCGACTCGCGCCGCGCCGGTGGTGAATCCGCGGTGGTGAGGGGAAAGCCCTCTCTGCCAAGGTGAGTGAGACAGTCCGTACTCAGCAGTTTAGTGTGCAGGGCGACCCAGGCAGGGACGATGAATCCGGTGGTGGAAGAGGCTCGGGTCCGGGAGACCGAGGTGGTGGAGAAAGCCAGGCGGCGAGGCTTCACGACGGAGTACAAGCTGCGAGTGCTGGCGGAAGCGGACCGCTGCACGAAGCCCGGTGAAGTGGGAGCGCTGCTGCGTAGGGAGGGGCTGTACTCGTCGCTGCTGAGCGCGTGGCGACGCCAGCGCGATGCGGGAGAGCTGTCCGCCAGCAGTCCAAAGAAGCGCGGCCCGCCGGCGAAGCTGCCCGACGCGAGCGCCCGGCGCGTCGCCGAACTGGAGAAGGAGCTGGCTCGGGCCCAGGCGCGGCTCAAGCGCGCGGAGGCCCTGCTGGACCTCCAAAAAAAGTTTCGGAAATCCTGGGAGTGGGACTGCCCAAGCCCGACGAGGAGCCTTGATGCGCGTGGCACTGGAGGCCGTTGGTGAGATGGGCGTGGCGCCGGTGTGCCAGGCGCTGGGTCTGCCCAGAGCCACCTTCTACCGGCGAGCCCGGCCGAATCAGGAGCCGGTGCGCCGAGGCAGCCCACCGCGAGCCCTGCTACCCGAGCAGCGGGCCGAGGTGCTCACGGTGCTGCATGAGCCAAGATTCCAGGATGCCGCGCCCGCGGAAGTCTACGCGCAGCTGCTCGATGAGGGCCGCTACCTCTGCTCGGAGCGCACCATGTACCGGGTGCTCGCCGAGAACCACGAGGTGCGCGAGCGCCGCAATCAACTGCGCCACCCCAGCCACCCAGTGCCCCAGGTGCACGCGACGAAGCCCAATGCGCTCTGGAGCTGGGATATAACGAAGCTGCACGGCCCGGCGAAGTGGACGTACTTCTACCTCTACGTCGTCTTAGACGTCTTCAGCCGGTACGTCGTCGGCTGGATGGTGGCGCACCGCGAGTCGGCCGTCCTGGCTCAGAGGCTGCTGGCTCAGACCTGCGAACGTCAGGGCATTGAGCCTGGCCAGCTGACCATTCACGCCGACCGCGGCACCTCGATGACCTCCAAGCCGGTGGCATTGCTGATGGCGGACCTGGGCGTGACGAAGACGCATTCCAGACCCCACGTCTCCAACGACAACCCCTTCAGCGAGGCGCACTTCAAGACGCTGAAGTACCGGCCGGACTTCCCCCAGCACTTCGGTTGTCTCCAGGACGCCCGGGGCTTCTGCGGCGACTTCTTCGGCTGGTACAACGAGGAGCATCATCACTCCGGCCTTGGCCTGCTCACGCCCCACGACGTGCACCACGGCCTGGCTGCCCAGCGCCTCGCGGCCCGAGCCGCCGTGCTCGCCGCCGCCTACGCCACCCACCCCGAGCGCTTCCCGCGCGGCGCACCCAAGCCGCAGGCCCTCCCGACTGCCGTCTGGATCAACGACCCCGCACGGCTCGCTCACTCACAGGAGGCTGCGCAGTAATCTCTCGAACTCGCTGTCTCACTCGCGTTGACAGGTTCCGCAGGCTCAGATCGAGAACTTCAAGACGGCCATGCGCAAGAAGCGCTCGGGTGCACGCGCACGAAAGGAGGCCCCTTCACCTGCGGCCCTCCGCATGCGCAAGGGCTCGGGCCCGCCGCCCATGAGCCTCCGGTACATCAACAACGCGTTGAGCGTACTGCGCAAGGTGTTCGCGCTCGCGCAGGAGCAGGGCGTCATCGCCCACATCCCGCGCGTGAAGCTCTTCAAGCTGGGTAAGACCGCTTACGACTTCCTCACCTTCGAGGAGGCCGAGCGGCTGGTCTTCCTGGCCGAGCCCGAGTGGAGAACGATTCTCCTCGTGGCCCTCAAGACAGGGCTTCGACAGGGAGAGTTGATGGGGCTCCAGTGGAGCGACCTGGACTTGCACCATGGCAAGCTTCAAGTCCGAAGGACGGCCCAAGGGCGGACGCGAGCGGACGGTGGACATCCCACTGTCGGCCCTCGATGCGCTCAAGGGCCACCGTCACCTGCGCGGGCCCTACGTGTTCTGCCAGGAGGACGGCCAGCCCCTCACCTCGGGACTGATGCGGCGCCCGCTGGAGCGCTGCTTGCGGCTGGCGAACATCCAGCGCGAGCAGGGACGCATCGGCTGGCATGACCTGCGCCACACCTACGGCAGTCACCTCACCATGCGCGGAGTCCCCTTGAAGGTCATCCAGGAGCTGATGGGCCATGCCACCATCGAGATGACGATGCGCTACGCCCACCTCCCCCCGGAGACCCGCGAGAACGCGGTCCAACAGCTCGACCGTCCCAGCCCCTTGGGGCAGGCCGCTTCGGGTCACCTCACCGAAGGGGCACACTGGGGGGGCGCCTGCCCGAATCACCGGCATGGCGCACCCCAGCAAGCCCTTGCCGCCGCTGGACGACGGACTAGCGCGCGGACTCGATGACGTAGATGAGCGTCACCTTGGCCTGCACCGTCTGCTCCTCCGGCTGGATGGGCGTGGCGACGCGCGCGTCGGACGCCATCTCCGCCATGGCGAAGCGGGCCGGGTAGAGCTGCGGCGGCTCCGTCACGGTGCTCGCGTCCACCACCGCGCCCAGCTTCACGTTGAGGGCGGCGGCCAGCACCTCGGCCGACTTGCGGGCCCGCGCCACCGCCTGCCGCAGCGCCTCACCCTGCACCGCGTCCTGGCGCGCCAGGCCGAAGCGCACCTGGTCCACCCGGTTGGCGCCCGCCGCCAGCGCCTGGTCCAGCACGCTGCCCACGCGCGACAGCTCCGTCAGGTGCACGCTCACCACGTTGCTGACGCGGTAGCCGCGCAGCTTGGGCTCCGTCTCGTTGGGCGCCGGCGGCCCGTAGTCCGGGTACACCGAGTAGTTGCGCGTCTGGATCTCCTTGCGGGGGATTCCCGCGGACGTCAGCGCGGCGATGACCTTCTCCATCTTCTTCGCGTTCTGCTCGCCCGCGGCCTTCGCCGTCTTCTCCAGCGTCTCCACGGCCAGGTCGATGAAGGCCTCGTCGGGCTGTGCCTTCACCTCGCCGGTGCCCTCGACGCGCAGGGTGCGCGTGGAAGGGTCCACCGCGGGGCGGGCCTGGGACACGGGCTGGGGCTGGGCGGAAGCGCCCATCGTGGCGAGCAGGACAGCGGTGAGCAGCCAGGAACGAACGGGACGGGCGTGAAGCATGGCGCCTCCTTGGGGCGGATGGGCGGTACGGCGGGGTCGTGTTGCCGCTGCCTTACTCCCTGGGACGGCCCCTCCACGAGGACATTCACGCCCACGAGAAAGGGCCCGGCCCACCACACGGAGAGCCGGGCCCGCTCACTCGGGGAGCACGCGCTCACGGACTGGCGGACTCGCCGGCCTCGTACTCGGGGGCGGAGGGAGCGCGCGACTTCGGGCCGCGCCCCGTCACCTCGCGCACCTTGGTCGTGGCCTTGCGACGCGCGGCCCGGAGCGCGTCCCGGCCGATGTCCATCACCGCCGACACGGCGCCCGCGACCAGGTTGCCCGGCGGCGTGTCTGGCGCCATCGGATGCGGCCGCGTGGGGGCCGCTTGCTTCGCCGCCTCCAGCACCTGGCCCAGCTCCCGCAGCTCGTTCGGACGGAACGCCTTCTTCACCTCGGGGAAGAGCGTGGTCTCCTCCTCGAGCACGTGCGCGCGCACGTTCTCCATCAGCACGGAGACCTTCGCGTCGAAGCGCTCGGCCTCCGAGGGCAGCCCGTCCAGCTCCGACAGCACCCACTTCACCACGTGGTGCTCCTCCAGCGAGCGGAGCACCTCGTCGCGCAAGGACGCCGAGCGCTGGCGCACCGCCGGGTAGAAGACCTGCTCCTCGATGGAGGAGTGCACGGACAGCTCGAGCACCATCTGCTCCACCAGCTTGCGCTTGAGCTTGTGGGCATTGGGGCCCGCCTTCTCGAACCGGCGGAACAGCTGCTCCACCGTCTTGTGGTCCGCCTTCAGCAACGCGATGGCATCCATGTCGTTTGCCTCCCTGGGGCTCCGGGGGCCGCGCATCCCCTCCGTGGCGTGCACGGTCCATGACGCGGCATGTCCTGGATGGTGGGGATGACCTGCGCGCGATGCCGGAGCGACGCGCGGATGGCCTGCTCTCCCGTGTGCTCGGCGACCGGGCGACGCGCTTGCCATGTCGGGCGCTCCCAGGCCTCAAGCGCGGCACCCCCGCGCTCATCCACGTGGAGCGGGCACCCCGGGAGGGAAGCGTCGTTCCCATGTCGGGCAACGCGGGCGCCGGGGTGTCCACCCGTCGTCACGAAGAGCGTGGAGGAGGCGACGCGCCGACCGCCCCCGGGGGCAATCCCACGCTGGACCACCTCTGCTCAATGTCGTGTCCGTCGGAACGGAGGGTTGGGCCCGCGTCGTCCGCGGGAAGGGAGAGGGGAAGTTGGTGAACACCGTGATGAATGAAGCGCTGCGCGTGCGCGTCGCCCGCATCGCCCGCGAAGCCGAGGACATCCTGTCGTACGAGCTGGTCGCGGAAGACGGCGGCACGCTCGCGGCCTTCGAGGCCGGAGCCCACCTGGACGTGCGCATCCCCGGCAAGGAGTCCACGCTGCGCTCGTACTCGCTCTGCAACGACCCGGAGGAGACGCACCGCTACGTCATCGCCGTGCAGCGGGACGCGAGGGGCCGCGGCGGCTCGCGCGCCATGCACGAGCGCGTGCACGAGGGGGACGTGCTGGTGGTGAGCCCTCCGCGCAACGACTTCCCGCTGCTGTTCGCGCGCGGCTATGTGCTGGTGGCCGGCGGCATCGGCGTCACGCCGCTGCTGTCCATGGCGCGGCAGCTCCAGCGGACCGGGCTGCCCTACACGATGTACTACTGCGCGCGCGCCCCGGAGCGCGCGGCGTTCCGTGAGCTGCTGTCCATGCCACCCTTCGCGGACCACGTTCGCTTCCACTTCGATGGGGGTGACCCGGACAAGGGCCTGGATGTGTCCGGGCTGTTGTCCACGCGCGCGCCAGGCACGCGGCTGTACTGCTGTGGCCCCGCGGGGCTGATGAAGGCGGTGCGCGACGCGTCCGCGAGGCACCGCTGGCCGTGGGAGAAGGTCCACTTCGAGTCGTTCGGCGCCGACGGCGTGGGCGCGCTCGCCACCCGGGAGGACACCGACTTCGAGGTGACCATCCGCAGCACGGGGCAGGTGCTCAGCGTGCCCAAGGGCCAGTCGGTGCTCAACGTGCTGCGCCGCAACGGGCTGCGCGTGACGAGCGACTGCGAGGCGGGCTCCTGCGGGACGTGCGTCACCCGCGTCTGCGAGGGAGAGCCCGAGCACCGCGACACCTTCTTCCAGCAGGAGCCCGCGGGCAATCAGCGCATGCTCATCTGCGTGTCGCGGGCCCGCTCGAAGCGGCTGGTGCTGGACCTGTAGACGGACGGCTCAGGCGGCCCGGCCCGCGGCCTCGCGTCGCGCCCGGGCCACCTCCGAGCGGACCAGCGCGCGCAGGGACTCCGGGTCGAACGGCTTCTCCACGCGCGGGTTCTCCACCCGCTCCAGGAAGGTGCGCGCGGTGGGCGTGAAGGCGCCGCCGGTGATGAACACCATCCGCTCCGCGACGGCCGGCGCCGCGCGCCCCAGCGCCTCGTGGAGGTCCATCCCCGTCATCTCCGGCATCATCAGGTCACACAGCACCACGTCGTAGTGACGGGGCTCCGGTCCGCTGAGCCGCTCCAGCGCCTGCCGGGCGCTCACCACCACGTCCACGTCGTTCTCGCGCGAGAGCGTGCGCCGGATGGCGCCGCTCACCAGCGCGTCGTCGTCCACGACCAGCACACGGCCGCGGGCCTGCGGCACGACGGGCTCGGACTCGGCGGGACGCGCGCCCGGAGGGGCGTCCTGGGTGGGGCCTCGAGGCGGGCTCGACATGGACACCTCGGTGCCACCTGGGGCGGGGCGTGAAGAGGAGGAGTCCATGGCGCTGGCGGAGGCCACCGTCGCGGGGAGGGCAGACGCGGGGCCCGCCGCGCTGGTGGCCAGCGTGGAGGACGGGCTCACGACAGGTGACGCGGGCTCGGCCGACGTGCGCACCGGAGACGGGCTCGCCTCCACGAGCGGGCCCGCCCCCGAGGAGGGCTTCGCGGACGACGTGGGCTCCACCGACGCGCGGGTTGGGGACGAGCTCGCCTCCGCGAGCGGACTCGAGCCCGAGACGGACCTCGAGGGTGACGCGGGCTCCGACGCGGACCGCATGCCCGAGGAGGGCTCGACGGCCGGGAGGTGTCCCGTCACGAACGTGCGTCCCGTCGTCGCGCCCGCGACCTCCGAGGCACGGTGCGCGATGGCGCTGACGTCCGACGGCGCGAAGGAGCGCTCCGTCGATGGCCGGGGGCCTGGCGCCGAGGACGGAGCGAGGCCCGACACGGCGACACGGTCCTCCGTGGAGGATTCGCGAACCGGCGCCGGCGTGTGCCCCGTGCTGGCCCTGTCGCCCGGGGACGACTCGGAGAACCTCGGCGCGGGCGTGTGCCCCGTGCTGGCCCTGTCGTCCGGGGACGACTCGGAGAACCTCGGCGCGGGCGTGTGCCCCGTGCTGGCCCTGTCGCCCGGAGACGACTCGGAGAACCTCGGCGCGGACGCACGCTCGGAGACGGCCCTCGCGTCCACGAAGGTGTGATTGGCCATGCTGGCCGGCGGGTCCCCCGCGGGCTTCGACACCTCGTGCGCCACCGTCGAGGCCGGAGGCTCCGTCGTGGACCGCCGCGAGTCGGTCACCGTCGGATAGCCCGTGGGCGACGACGCGCGCTCACCCGGCCCACGCGCGGACCAGCCGCCGCCCCGCCGCGCATCCACGGCCACGCCCGCGCCCGGGGCCCTCGCGCGCCGCAGGGACACGCGGAACACCGAGCCCTTGCCCAGCTCGCTCTCCACGGAGATGGTGCCGCCCATCGCCGTCACGTACGCGTGGCACAACGACAGCCCCAGCCCCGTGCCCACGCCCACCGGCTTCGTCGTGTAGAACGGGTCGAAGATGCGCCCGAGCGACTCCGGCGAAATCCCGCTCCCCGTGTCGCGCACCTCCGCCACCACCCAGCCGTCCGCGCCCCCGCGCGTCACCAGGCGCACCTCGTTCTGCTCCGCGCGACCCTCCGGCAGCGCCTGCGCCGCGTTGATGAGCAGGTTGAGGAACACCTGCGCCAGGCGCGCCTCGTTCCCCTCCACCCACGTGACGTCCCCGTAGTCGCGCACCAGCTTCGCGCGCGGCCGCAGCTCGCCCATGGCGATCTTCACCGCCGAGTCGAGCACCGCCCCCAGCTCCACCGGCCCCTGCTTCTCGTCGTCCGGCCGGGAGAAGGTCTTCAAGTCACGCACGATGCGCCGCACCCGGTCCGCGCCGTGCAGGGCCTCGCGCAGGGCCTGCCCCACCTCGCGCAGCCGCGTCCCCGCCGCGCGCGTCTCGCCGAGCTCGCGGGCGAGCATGTCCGACTCCTCGCTCGCGTGCTCCAGGTTGGACACGATGTACGCCAGCGGGTTGTTGATTTCGTGCCCCACGCCCGCCGCGAGCTGGCCCACCGCCGCCATCCTCCCCGCCTGGACCAGCTGCGCCTGCGTCTGCCGCAGCGTGCGCACGTTGGCCTCCAGCTCCTCGTTCGCGCGCGCCAGCTCCCGCGTGCGCTCCTGCACGCGCGCCTCCAGCCACCGCTCGCGCGCCTTCAGCTGCCCCACGCGCAGCAGATACACGCTGACGCCCAGCATCCCCATGCCCAGCACGAACAGCGCCCAGAACTCCGTGCGCTGCCACAGGCTCGGCTCCAGCACCACGTCCAGCGACACGGGCTCCGTCCACCCGCCGTCGCGCAGCTCCGCCTGCACCTGGAACAGGTAGCGCCCGGGGCGCAGGCCCGTGTACGTGGCCCGGCGAATCTCCGCGCGCACCCAGCCGTCGTCATGACCCACCAGCCGGTAGCGGAAGGGCACGCGCACCGCGTCCCCCGGCGTGAAGGCCGTGAAGCGGATGTCCAGCCGCGAGTCGTCCGGCCGCAGCTCCACCGGGCCTGGCGCCGACACCAGCTTCCCGTTGACCCGCACCTCCTCGATGCGCACCTCGGGAGGCTGCCGCGTCGCGCGCACGCGCACCGGGTCCACCACGATGGCGCCCTGGATGGTGGTGAACCACAGCCGCCCGTCCCGGCCCCGCCACCCCGACGGCTGCGTGTTCCCGTTGCACTCCGCGGTGCGCATGCCGTCCGTCTGGTCGAACCCCATCACCGCCAGCCGCGTGCGCTTGCCCTCCGCCACATCCTCCAGCTCGCGCCGCGACACCCGGGACACGCCCTTGTTGCTGCTCATCCACAGGTGCTCGTCCCCATCCGAGACGATGCTGAACACCGCGTCGTCGTAGAGGCCGTGCTGCGACACCGTGTAGCGGAACCACGTGCCGTCCCTCCACCGGCCCAGTCCCGTCTCCGTCCCCACCCACACCGTGCCGTCGGGGTCCGCCAGGAGCGCCAGCACCACCTCGCCCGGCGCGCCGTCCTTCGCCGTGAAGCGCCGCAGGCCCTTGCCCTCCTCGTAGCGCCACAGCCCGCTGTCCGCGCCCAGCCACAGCGCCCCGGACGCGTCCTCGGCCATGACGATGATGGGCGAGGAGAGCCCCTGCTTCGGACCGAACACTGTCACGTCGCCGCCGCGCACCCGCGCCAGGCCCTTGCGCGTGCCGAACCACTGCGTGCCCCGCGAGTCCACCAGGATGGACGTCACCACGTCGTCCGGCAGCCCCTGCACCCGCGAGGACTTCGCGAAGCGGTGCCCGTCGTACCGGAACGCGCCCGCCTTCGAGCCCGCCCACAGCGTCCCGTCCGGCGCCTCGTGCAGCGCGGTGATGACCGGGTCCGTGCCGCCCTCGAAGTCGTCCATGCGGTGGATGCGCCCGTCGCGCAGGAAGAACAGGCCGCCGCCCACCGTGCCCAGCCACACCGTGCCGTGCTTGTCCTCCAGCACCGTGCTCACCGTCTCGTTGCTCAGGCCCTCCGGCGCGCCGAACGTCGCGAACGGGCCGTCGCGCAGGCGGAACAGGCCCGAATAGGTGCCCACCCACAGCGAGCCGTCCCGGTCCTCGAGCAGCGACAGCACCTCCGCGTCCACCAGCCCCGCGCCATGCAGCGGCGCGCTGAAGCCCGCGGCCTCGCGCCGCAGCAGTCCGCCCCGCCGCGTGCCCACCCAGAGGTTGCCCTGGCTGTCCGCGAGCAGCGCGGTGACGACGGCCGGCAGCCCGTCCGACGTGCTGAAGCGCCGGGCCAGCGTGCCGTTCCACGACACCAGCCCCGCCTCGGTGCCCATCCACAGCGTGCCGGTGACGTCCTGGAAGAGCGACGTCACCTCCGAGCGCACGTCCCCGCCGGGTATCGGGAAGGGCAGGCCCCGCACCTGGCCGCCCTCCAGCAGCGCCAGGCCCGTCTTGGTGCCCACCCACAGCCGGTTGTCCCCGCCGCCCCGCGCCAGCGCGGTGATGGACATGCCCGGCATGCCATCGGCCTCCGTGTACTGCCGCGCCACGCCCTCGCCCAGCGGCACCTGCCACAGCCCGCCCGAGGTGCCCGCCCACAGGGAGCCCTCGCCCACGATGAGGTGCTCCACGCGGAAGCCCTCCAGCGGGGCCGAGGCGCCCGGGGCCCGCTCGAAGCGGCCGTCCACGTATGAGACCAGGCCCTGGTCCGTGCCCACCCACAGCACGCCGGACGCGTCCTCCGCGAGCGCCTTGATGGTGTGGTTGCGCAGCTCCGGCGTGTTGCGCTTGTCGAAGACGACGAAGCGCGCGCCGTCGAAGCGCACCAGGCCTTCCCACGTGCCCAGCCACACGTAGCCGTCCCGCGTCTGCGCCATCGACAGCAGGCTGTTCTGCGGCAGCCCGTCATCGCTGCGCCACGAGTCCTGGCTGTACTGGGAGACCCAGCGCTGCGGGTCCAAGGCAAGGCCCGGCCATGCCAGGACGAGCCCAGCCAGCAAGACGAACCCCCCGAGCCCGCGCGACGCCGCGCGGAGCCGATGCCCTGGAATGCCCATGACGGGCCACAGTGTCCGGCAGAATCGCCCCCGAGGCCAAACCTCGGGCGTTCACCCGGCGTGGAACGTTGGCCGCCAACGGCCTCGGCGACAGCGGCGGGGGACCACCTGCCCCCCCACGACTCCCAAACTTCCCCCCGCCGCTGTCGCCTCGTACGCCACCACCTGTCGGCACCTGAGGAGCCACGCACCCCGGAGGACCGGGGACGTGGCGTCCGCGCCGCGCTTCGAGGCCCCGGTGGTGGCGGGGGCCTCGCCGCATCGCGCTGAACCCAAGATGGGAGCCAGGGGCCCGGGGCGCCACTGCGGGAAACAGACAGGAGTCACGTCCCCCGGTCGCCCCAGGGTGGCCCGTGGGCGCCCGCTCTCCCGCCCGGCGTCACGCACACGGACGACTGCTTCCGGACGGGGACCCGCGCGAGGAAGGCAGGCGCGTCAGTCCCCCGCGGGGCCGGGCGAAGGTCTATGCTCGGCGCCCCGAGGAGCGTGGGCGGATGAGCGACGGGGCGTTGTTCTCGACGGACAAGGTGACCACCGAGGCGCGGTACCAGTGGCACCTGTGGGTGGCGGACGTGCTGGACCTGGCGACGGCGGCCCTGGTGGGCTGGGCCGCGCTGCGGGCGCTGGAGCACGAGCGGACCCCGGTGGCGATGCTCGTCGCCATCCTGCTGGCCTGGCTGGCGGTGTCGGCGGTGGGCGGAATCTGGGGCAGGACGCTGTGGCGGCAGCTGCTCGGGGTGCGGCTGGTGCACATGGGCCGCGCGCCCGGGGTGCCGCGCGCCCTGGCCCGGGCGCTCACCACGCCGGTGGACCTGCTCATCACCCCGGTGCTGCAACGCCGTCCCCTGGACACCTGGCTCGGCGTGCACGCGGAGCCGGTGACGGCGGGCGCCTCGGCGCGGCTCAAGGGGCTGGGCGCGCAGCTGCCCTGGCTGGGGCTCATCGCGGGCGCGGTGTGGCTGCTCGTCACGCCCACGCGGGCGGAGATGCTCAAGTACCTGGGGCGGACGCTGACGGGCTGGCACTGCTGCCACGGCACGCGGGACGTGACGTGGGAGTGCAAGACGTCGCTGAGCCGGGCCGTGCGCGAGGCGCGCGGAGGGCGCGAGGACGTGCGCGAGGTCGTGGCGGACTGTCCGGTGGCCGCGGAGCGCTCGGGCAGGCCGTAGCGCCCGGAAGGCGTCACTTCACCGTCGAGAAGAGCGTCCCCTCCTTGCAGTACACGCCCGCCTTGCCCGCGGGGGGCACCTGCTGCGTCTGGGGCTTGCTGAAGCGCTTCACCTCTCGCTTCGAGTAGGCGGGCACCTCTCCCAGGGTCGCGCGCTGGCGCGTCTCGATGACGAGGACGCAGTCGGTCCACTCGAACTCGTCGGCGTTGTTCACCGTGTAGGAGGTGGCGCCAATCAGGGGGTCGCGCTTCGAGATGTGTCCCGTCAACGCGCCGGACTTCGGGGGCGGGGCGGTGGCGGACGCGGGCTCCACGCCCCGCTCGGTGGGTTCTCCGAAGTACAGGTCCTCCGCGGGGACGGCGGCGTAGAGCTTCGGGGCGGACTTGACGTCCTTGGCCAGCTTCAGGCGGGCCTGCCGCCTGTCGGTGGCGACGACCCGGGCGGTGCCGAGCACCGGACGCTGTCCATCGGACGTCGCGTCGCCCACCACCTTCACGTCCATGCCCGTCTGGAAGGCCCTGGCGCGGGCCCCCCTCACCAGGAAGGTACCGTCATCGGCGGTCAGCGGCAGCACCTGCGCGAAGTAGCCGAAGGCGGGGGTGTTGGCGGCCACGACGGGCTCCACCGGCGGCGCCTTGTCCGGCTCTGGCACCGGCTTGGGCGCAGGGGTGGGGCGCTTGGGCGGCGCCGTGACGACCTTGTCCGGCTTGGGCGTCGGCTTCTTGGGGACGGTCGTCGGCTCGGGCTGGGTCGGCGCCTGGGCGGTGGCGGGCGGAGGCGTCTGCTCGATGACCGGGGCCGTGGTGGGCGGCGGCTCCCGGGGAGGGGGCTGCCCCGGCGGCGGAGGCCTTGCGTCCCTCCCGGCCAGGCCCCCCGGCGGCGGCGGCGGCGGGGCGTCCACGGGCGGCGGGCCCTGCGGCCGCATGAAGTGCGCCGTGGTCACCGCGGTGCCCACCATCAGCAGCACGACCAGGCCGGCGACCAACGCGAACAGGCCCTTGCGACCACGCCCTTCGTCGCTCCGCGCGGGCACGGGCACCTGCTCCCGTGACGAAGACACCGGGCGCACCGGGGCCTGCTCCTCCGGGGCGGCGGCGCGGGGCCCCGAGCCCGAGGCACTCTCGGCCTGGGGCGGGAGCACCGAGGTGTTGCCCGAGAAGCGAGGGCCGGAGCCGGACGCCTTCGCGGCCCGGGGACCGGAGGCCGACACCTCGGCGCCGGCAGGGCGCGGCGTGCTCCCCGTCGCCCCGTCGAAGACGGCCGTCCTCGCCGTGGCGGCGCCGGGGTCCGAGCCGGAGCGCAGGGTGGTGGCGTCGGTGGCCATCGACTCGCCGTGACCGGGCACGTCCGGGCGGGCCATGCCGGCCACCTGCTTCTCCCCCGACGGCGTGTCCTGCTTGCGCATCAGGGTCGGCTCGAAGCCCGCGGGCTCCACCTCCTGAGGCCCCGTGCCGTACGCGCCCGTGCCGCCGGCGACCAGGGGGATGGGCGCGGGGGTTCGGCGGTGGCTGGAGGACGAGGTCACCTTGGAGATGAGCTGCCGCTGCGCCGCGAAGGCCTCCGGGCACAGCGCGCGGACGAAGTGGCCCACCTCCTCCGCGCCCACCGCCGCGCCGGAGCGCACCAGCTCGCCGTTGAGCGCGCGCGCCAGTTCGTCCGAGCGCGAGTAGCGCTCATCCGGCTTCGTCGCCAGCGCGCGGCGCACCACCGCGTCCAGCGCCTCGTCCACGTCCCCGCGCAGCCCCGTCAGCGGCGGCACCGTGGGATGGGACATGGCCGCCATCATCTCCCCCACCGTCCCGTGGGGGATGAGCGAGCGGCCGGCGAGCATCTCCCAGAGCACCACGCCGCAGGAGTAGATGTCGCTGCGGTGGTCCAGCGCCTCGGCGCGCACCTGCTCCGGCGACATGTAGCCCAGCTTGCCCATCACCGTGGCGGGCAGCGTGTACTTGCTGCGCGCGGCGGACTTGGCCAGGCCGAAGTCGATGACCTTGACCTCGCCCTCGTACGACACCATGACGTTGTGGGGCGACACGTCGCGGTGGACGATGCCCAGCGGCACCCCGTCCGGCCCCACCTTGCGGTGCGCGTAGCCCAGGCCCTCCGCCATGCGCTGCCCCAGGAACAGCGCCACCGGCACGGGCACCTGCGCGCCCTGCACCCGCGCCTGCTCCAGCAGGTACGCCAGGTCCACGCCGGCCACGTACTCCAGCGCCATGTAGTACGTCCCGTCCGTCTCCCCCATGTCGTAGACCTGGGCGATGGACGAGTGCACCAGGTGCACCAGCACCTTGGCCTCATGGTGGAAGCGGTCCAGGAACTGCCGGTCCTTCAGCAGCGCCGGGAGGATGGTCTTCACGATGCACGGCTTCTCGAAGCCCGCCGCGCCGCTGATCTTCGCCAGGAACACCTCGCCCATGCCGCCCTGGCCCAGGGGGTGGACGAGCTCGTAGCGCCCGAGGAAACGGGAGGACTCTGTAGGTTCGGTGCTCATGGCTTCACGTGGCAGCGAAGCACCCGGACACACACGGAAGCAAGCTCCGGGGGCTCCCTCGCCTCTGTCGGACACCGCACGGGCCCGAAACAGAAAGCCGGCCGCTCCCCCTCCGGGTGTCAGACCGGTGGGGCAGAAAGGAGCGTGACGGCGCCCTCTGCCCCCGCCCCGGGGCTTGCGTCCGCCCGGCGCCACGGGGTCCTCCCCTCCGCGTGGAGGTGGGCAAGGAGGGCGGGTTTCGGGACAGCCGCTCCCAGGGGCGGTCGGGGTCGGACGCCAGTTTGAGACACGCGGCGCGGTCCGGATGTGAACCCACGCACCTCCCGTCGGCGGCGGGCTTCGAGCGCCGTTGCCGCCCGGGGGAGGGATGCACTCCCTGGGGGCTGGTGGGGTCGTCCGGCTGGAAGCCCTCCGGCCGGGCCCCGCGAGGTCGCCCGGGATGGCGACGGAAGGAAGTGGCTCATGAAGCGCTGGGGATTCATCGGGCTGATGGTGCTGGCGGGGTGCATGCCGGACGACTCGGAGCAGCGGGACGCCCTGCGCAATGTCTGCCCCGGCATCAATGCCGGAGCGCTGCCCCAGGAGCCCCGGACGACCCAGAAGGTCGCCTCGGAGGACGACGGGCGGGAGCCGGTCATCATCCGCTACCGCCAGGCCCGGAGCGTGACGGCGGCGCGGGTGCACCAGTTGGGAGGCCGGGTGACGGCGAGCTTCCGCCACGCGCCCGCGCTGGCCGCGCGCGTGACGCCCGAGGAGCGGCTGGCGCTGGCGTTGGACCCGTCGGTGGAGAGCATCGAGCCGGACGCGGAGCTGCGCGCGACGGGGCTCGGCGCGCTGCCGCTGGGGGCGTTGACGCGCGTCGGGCTCGGCGCGAGCGGCACCGGCGACTACACCGGGAAGCTGCAGCGGGTGCAGGCGCTCGAGGTGTGGGACCGGGACGGGGACGGGGTACCGGACCCGGGCGCGGTGACGGGCGCGGGCGTGCGCGTGTGCGTCATCGACAGCGGCATGGACATGAACCACCCGGAGCTGCGCGACGCGGTGGTGGCGGCGCGGGACTTCCTGGACGGTGACGACGACGCGACGGACGGCGAGGAGGGCCGCTGGGGCACCGGCCACGGCACACACGTGGCGGGCATCATCGCGGCCCGGGCGGGCATGGGGGGCCAGGGTGGACCGGTGCTCACCGAGAGCGGGCTGATGGGCGTGGCGCCGGGGGCCCAGCTGCTCGTGGCGCGGGTGCTGGACCTGAACGGCCGCACGAACATGAGCGTGGTGCTCGAGGCCGTCGAGTGGTGCATGAGCCAGGGCGCCCGGGTCGCCTCGCTGTCGCTGGCCGGAGGCCTGGCCACCTTCACGTCCGAGGACATCTTCAAGGCCGCGCTCGACGGCGGGATGCTGGTGGTGGCGGCGGCGGGCAACGAGGGCCAGTTCCTGGTGTCCTATCCGGCGTCGGACCCGTCCGTGCTCGCGGTGGGCGCGGTGGATGACCTGGACCGGCGCGTGTACTTCTCCTCCCATGGCGAGCGGCTGGCGCTGATGGCGCCGGGCGTGGACGTGCTGTCCACCTTCCCCCGGGGCCTGGGCTCGTTCGCGCAGCTGGAGCTGGGACGGGCCCGGCCCGCGTCGCGCTCCCTCTTGTACGCACCCACCGGGAACACCTGGGGCGCGCTGGTGGACTGCGGGCACGGCGGGACGCTGGACTCGTGCGGCGAGGACAGCAGCTGTGACGGCTTCATCGCCTATTTGCACCCGCACCCCTACGTGAGGCCGGAGCGGGCCATGGTCAACGTGATGAAGCAGGGCGCGCGCGCGGTCATCTTCGCCAGCGAGCTGGCGGAGGGCGGGGCGGAGATACTCTCCGTCCCGCAGCACGGCGCGTGGGTGCCCGCCGTCACCATCACCCAGGCGGCGAGCACGGTGATGGGCCGGCAGCTGGGCGCCACCACGCGGCTGACGCTGCGCCCGGTGGACTACGCGTACATGTCCGGCACCTCCATGGCCACGCCGTATGTCAGCGGCATCGCCGCGCTGCTGTTCAGCGCCCGCCCCGGCGCGACGCCCGCCCAGGTGCGCGCCGCGCTCCAGTCCAGCGCGAAGGACCTGGGCCCCGCGGGCTACGACACGGAGCACGGTCACGGCCTGGTGCAGGCGCGCGGCGCGATGGAGGCGCTCATCGGCGCCATGCCCTGAGGCGCCAAGCCCGCCCGCCCCGCCCGCCCGGGTGGGACGCGGGGACGGCCGACGCGCCCGCCCTCCGCCCGCGCCTCCCCACGGGACCATGCCGGGGAGGAATGAGGACGTCACGTTGCCTTCCGGACGCTTGGAAAGGAGTCCGACATGAAGACCTTCGTGCGTATCGCGGGATGTGTGGGGGCGCTGTGGGGATGCGCCGTGGCGGCCCAGGAGGACTTCCGCCCCAGCGCGGAGCGGGCCCAGGGCTATGTGGAGCCTTCGCGGGAGGACGAGCCGCGCCGGCAGAAGGAGTCCCAGCGCGCCGACACCGGGCTGTACGCGCAGCTGGGCGGCGGCGCGGAGGGCTACACCGGGCAGCTGGCGCCCCGCATGGAGGCGGGGTTCGCCTACGGGGCCGCGGTGGGCTACCGGCCCATTCCCTTCATGGCGGTGGAGCTCGGCTACAACGGCAGCGTCAATGACGTGGACATCGACGGCAACGGCCGCGGCGGCAGCCTGGGCAGCGGCCCGGACGTGGTGCGCAGCGGAGGCCAGGCGCTCGTCGTCGGCAACTTCACCGAAACCCGGCTGCAGCCCTACGCGGTGACGGGCCTGGGCATCGACGACTACAACATCCGCCACGACGCGCAGGGCCGCCTCTTCGGCTTCGAGGACGACACCAGCGGCTACGTGCCCGCGGGCCTGGGCCTGCGCTACCAGGTCAACAAGCTCATCACCGCCGACGCGCGCGTCAGCTACAACTTCCTCTTCGACCAGGGCTTCGCCCCCACCTCCGCGACGCCCAACGCCCTGGACGGCCGCTACATGGGGACGCTGCAGATTGGCGGCACCTATTAGGGGACGCGCGCGAGGCGTCCGGGCCGCGAGGGTCCGGACGCCTCGGGGGGAGCACGAGCCCCGCCCCTCGGCCGCGCTCACGAGGGCCGGTCGATGCCCAGCTTCGCCGCGGCCCACGTGCCCTGGAGCCACCGGGGGAGCTGGCCCTCGACCTTGCCCGCCTCCTGCTCGGTGAGCTGGGCCCGCAGCGCCGCGAAGACGCCGTGCAGCACCAGCCTCACGGTCTCCGGCTCGGCGTTCAGGTGGTTGGCCACCTGCAGGTAGAAGTCATCCCGGTCCACCTTGCCGCCCTCCCGCGCATGACGCGGGCACGCATCCAGCATTCCCCGCACGTCCTCCGGGAGCTGCTCGCGCAGCTGCCGCATCAGCCCGTCGGACAAGAGCTCCGACAGGCCACAGAACACCGCCTCCGCCGCGCGCTCGGCCTCGAAGTCCGGCAGCTGCGCGGACACCGCCGCCAGGAAGGACTTCCGGTCCGTCCCCACGCCCAGCCCCGACCACGACTGCGTCGTCTCCTGCTTCTGCATCGACATGCGCGTCTCCTCTCTCGCGCCTTGAACCGTGGGGGCGCGAGCGCTGTCCGGCAGCAGACAAAGGGACTGCGTCCCGGCCGCACGCTCCGCGCGGGGCACGAGCGTTCGTGCATTCCCAAACATGGGAATCCTGTCCGCTCCTGGGACGTCCAACCATCCCAGGGACGGGCACCATGTCTGTCTTTGATTCGAGCGATGAAGAAGACTCATCGAACCGCACGCCCGGTCGCACCGCCCGTCGACGCCGCGTCCAGAACCGCACGGACTTCCGCGCGATTTGGAGAAAACCCGGCACCTCGCGTGCGAGCGAAATGGATGGAATGAAATGTCGTCGCAATTGTAATGGGCGCGCGACGTAGGTCGTCTGTGCGGCGACCGAGCCGCCTTCTCCTTCCCCCATGAATTGAGGAAAAAATGTATCGCATCGCCGTTGCCGCCTTGATGCTCGCCGCCACTGGTTGTGCCACCACGGGAGGCGGCGGGAGCCGCGAGGGCAACGCCAACGTCGCCGGGGTCATCAAGCTGCCGGAGACCGGGCTGGCCCAGGCGGGCAACCCGTGTGACCAGCTGCGCGTGGTGGTCGCTCACGCGAGCACGCCCACCGACGGCCTGGGTCACGGCATGGTGAAGTCCAGCCGCGGCAACCGCTGCTCCTTCACGGTGTCCGGCATCCCCAGCAACACCGAGCTGCAGATCAGCGCGGTGGCCGAGTCGGGCCTGAAGTGCGACAACGGCTCCGCGCCCAGCATCTCCCCGGAGCCGTCCGGGCTGAAGCTGAGCAACTACGCCACCGGCACGCGCGACTTCACCGTGAGCTGCGGCTCCTGAACTCACCGTCGTTCGCCGTCCCCTGCCCTCTCCGCCCCGGTGTCGGGAGCGGAGCGGGCAGGTAGGCTCCAGGTCGTCCAGGAATTCCGGATTGATTCGCGCACCGAGGGGCGCGAAGCTTCCGGCAGACCGCCCGTGGAGCGGCGCGAGGTACCGGACCAGGCCGGGCCGCGACGGATGGTGAAGAAGGACGACCCGGTGATGATTTCGAGAAGCTGGCGCACCGCCCTGCTCGCCCTGAGCCTGGGTGGGATGGGGCTGGCGTGTGAGTCCGAGGAACCCTTCCCCACGCTGGACGAGCTGGACCAGCTGCGCAGCCTGCACTCGCTGTCGAGCCACCCGCGCCTGGACGCCACCAACCGCGTGGACGGGCTGGAGGCGGCGCGCACGCTGGGCAACGAGCTGTTCCGGGACCCGGGGCTGTCGCGCTGCGGCTCGGTGTCGTGTGAGAGCTGCCACACCGGCGAGGGCCGCACGGTGGAGACGCCGACGGCGGAGGGCTGCGGGGGCCAGCGCACGGAGCGAAACCCGCCCACCGTGCTGAACGTGCGGCACAACCGCTGGTTCATGTGGGACGGCCGGGCGGACTCGCTCTGGTCGCAGGCGATTCTGCCGCTGACGAACCCGGTGGAGATGGACTCGGACGCGGAGGTGGTGCGCGCCCGGCTGCAGGCCCAGGACTCGTACCGCTCGCGCTACGTGGAGCTGTTCGGCGCGGACCCGGGCGCGGAGCCCGGCCCGGAGCTGATGGCCAACGTGGGCAAGGTGCTGGCGGCGTACGAGCGGGACCTGATGCGGGTGGAGGCGCCCTTCGACGTGGACGTGCGGCGCTTCCTGGCGGCGGTGGACGCGGGCACGGCGCAGAGCGACCCGGCGTACCTGGGCCTGAAGACCTTCGTGCGCAAGGGCCAGTGCATCGTGTGCCACAAGGGCCCGTCGCTGACGGACGAGCTGTTCCACAACGTGGGCCTTCAGGACAAGGGGCCGGGCGCGGGGGGACAGTGGGCGGTGCTGCAGTCGCTGCTGGACTGGGAGTTCAACGCGGCGGGGCGCTACAGCGATGACCGCAGCGGCGCGGACGCGCGGCGGCTCGCCACGCTGCGCACGCAGGCGAAGCAGGAGGAGCTGGAGGGCGCGTTCCGCACGCCGTCGCTGCGCAACGTGGCGCTGACGGCGCCGTACATGCACACCGGCGCGCAGGCCACGCTGGAGGAGGTCGTCGACTTCTACAACGAGGGCGGCGACCCGGACGGCTCCTTCACGGGCAAGCGCACGGTGTCCATCGTCGCGCTGGACCTGACGGACGCGGAGAAGCGCGCGCTGGTGGAGCTGCTCAAGTCGCTGACCGGCACGCCGCGCTGAAGAAGCCAGGGCTCTCGCGCGCGCGGTTCGCACGAGAGCCCGCTGCGGTGACGCGGGCCTTCAGCGCACCAGGTGGAAGTCCGTCTGACGCTTCCAGGCCCAGTGCACGCGGCCCTCGGCGTCGATGGTGATGTCCTCTTCCTGGGCGGAGCGCACGCGCTGGCCGTTCCACTCGGGGACGGCGCTCGTGGCCTGCAGCTCGATGGAGTACCACATGTTCGGCATGACCTTGTGGTCACCGTTGCCGGGCACGCCCTCCTGACGGTCCCACAGGCCCACCATCGCGCCGGCGCCGTGGCCGTGCAGGCCGATGGGGTGCGAGTAGATGGTGCCGTCGATGCCCTCGCTCGTCATGCGCTGACGGGCGCGCTGGAGGACCTCGTTGCCGGTGCGGCCAGGGACCAGCTCCTCGAAGACGATGTCCTGCAGGCGGTTGGACGTCTTGAGCGCGGCCTTGAGGCCCTCGGGCACGTCCGTCTCGCCCTCGCGCAGCACGTAGCCCATGTGCTGGGTGTCGGTGTTGAGGCGCAGGGCGGTGACGCCGTAGTCGCAGTGGAGCACGTCGCCGCGCTGGATGACGGGGTCGTCGCCGAGCTGCTCGTCGGTGACGCCCTGGCGCTGCACGTCCACGGAGGGCTGGAACCAGGTCTCCAGGCCCAGGTCGGCCAGGCGCTGGCGCATCCACCACTCCACGTCCTTCACGCGGGTGGTGCCGGGGGTGATGACCTGGTTGGAGAAGGCGGTCTCGATGATGTTCCAGGCGAGCTTCGTCTGGTCCTCGTAGAAGCGCGCCTCGTCGGGGATGCGCCAGGCGAGCAGGTCCACGGGCAGGCCGCCGGCGGGCTTGAAGCGCTGGACCCAGTCGGGGCCGAGCGCCTCGGCCATGCCCTCGTACTCGCCATGGGAGAGGCCGTCCGCGAAGGCGAAGGTGCGCGAGATGTCGAGCGCGATGCTCTTGGGTTGCCGCTCCTCGAGCACCTGCTTGAGGACGAGCCACTGGTCGGGGCCCCACAGCTCCGCCTGGCGCAGGCCCTGGCCGCCGTGGCTGACCTGCTGCTGCGCGCGGCGCGGCACGTAGACACCGCCCTGGGGTCCACCGCCGAGCGCCAGGCGCTCCACGCCCTTCTCGGGGCCGCGGTCATGGAACACGTAGATGGTGCGGCGGCGGGCGGCGAACGTCGTGGGGGACACGAGCGCCTTGAAGACGGGGTCCTCGTTGTACTCGCGCATGGGGACGACCCACATCTCGACGCCGTACTTGCGCATGAGCTGGGGCAGGGCCGTGTCCATGCGCTCGCGCAGCCAGGCCTGTTGCCGCTCGGCCTGCTCGCGCAGCGTGCCGAAGGGGCGCTCGGGCGTGGAGGGCTTCACCGTCGCGGCGGGGGCATCCGGGGACTGAGAGGAGACGGAGGCGCATGCGGTGGAGAGCATGAGCGGTGCGAGGAGGCGGAGGCGGGTTCGCATGGGCGCGCAGTGTGGCACGCACGGCAGGGGCCGTCTCGCGTCGGTGCGTCCGGGGCTTCGTGGGTTGCGAGGCTTTCCGTGCGGGAGTGCTCACGCAGTCGCACGTGGGCACGGCTCAGGGTGTGAGCGATGGCGCACCGAGGCAGGCTTGACGCTCGGCGCCACAGGCCGCGTCGATGCGCGCGGCGTCGGGCGGGCGCTGACAGTCGCTGTCGAGCGCGGCGGTGAGCTCCTCGGTGCGGATGCGCATGCACTGGACGCAGCCGGACCTGGCGCCCTCGGCGCCCTCCAGCGTGGGCTCCACTTGCTGGTAGCTGTCGAGGACCTGGGCGACACAGGGCTCCTGCTCCAGCGTGGAGCCCGCGCAGGTGCGCGCGTGGGAGCACTGCGCGGTGGCCGAACGTTCGGCCCACTCGTCGTAGGTGAGCGTGGGGACGCCGTCACCACCGCAGCCGAGCAGTCCCAGTCCCACGACGATTCCGACGAGCCACCCGCGCATGCGGCGCATTCCAGCCGGAATCGTCCACGGCTGTCACCTGCGCTCGCCCCGTGAGCACGCGGGACACGTCCGTGCCACCGTCCGTCACCGCCGCGTGAGGCCCTCCGCGTGACACGGAGGCGCGTCACAGCGGTCCACGAAGCAAGGCGCGCACTGCAGCTCCCCACCGCAGCCATCCGGCACCGCGCCACACGCGCCCACGCGCGCCTCACACGTCACCGGCACGCAGCCCCCGGGCAGATACCGCTCGCCCGAGCCGAGCATGCCCGCCATCTCGTTCGCCCCGCCCACCAGCAACACCGCGCCGTCCGACAGCAGCAGCGCGTGCGAGAACCGCCGAGGCTCATCGAGCGCCGGCGCCGAGGACCACTGGCCCGTCATCGGGTTGAAGCGCTCCACGGACGTGAGCGCGCCCGTGGTGAAGTGCTCGCCGCCGAGCACCAGCACCATCCCCTCCTTCGTCACCACCGCCGCGTGGTGCTCGCGAGGCACGGACGGCGCGGCCACCAGCGTCCACAGGCCCGTCATCGGGTCATACAGCTCCGCCGTGCTCGAGGCGCGCGCCGTGGCGCCGCCGACCACGAGCACCCGTCCATCCGGCAGCGCCGTCACGGAGTGCCCCACGCGATGAGTGCCCGCCGCGCCTCCCGTCAGGCCCGCCTTCTCCCAGCGCCCCGTGGCCACGTCGTAGAGCTCCGCCTGGAGCCCGCTCGCGAAGAGCACCTTGCCCTGCCCGAGCACCACCGCCGTCCCCGCGCCTCCTCGCACGAAGCCCGGGGGCGTCGCGGGCACCCACGTGCCCGTCTCCGGCTGGAACAACTCCGCCGAGCGCAGCGGCCGACGGTCCGCGTCCGTGCCGCCCGCGACCAGCACGCGGCCATCCGGCAGCAGCACCACGGCAGGGTCATTGCGCGGCTCGGACATCGGCGCCACCACCGTCCACTGTCCCGTGGTCGGCTCGTACACCTCCGCGTCCGCCAGCGCGCTCGGCGCGGCGACCTGGGCACCGCCCACCACCAGCACCCGACCATCCAACAGGCGCACCGCCGCGTGGTTGCGACGCGACCTGTTCAGCGCGCCCGTCGCGCGCCACAGCCCCGTCTCCGGCTCGAACACCTCGCAGCTCGCGAGCGTGCGCTGACCATCATGCCCACCCGCGGCCAGCACGCGGCCATCCGCCAGCGTGACGAACGGCAACAGCTTGCGCGGCGTCAGCAGACGCAGCGGCACGGCGACGGCGTCCCGAGCGCCCTCGTCCGGACGCGGAGCGGCGCCGCACGAGAACACCAGCGCGCACAGCGCCACGCCCAGGAAGGATGTCGGAACACGTCGCATGGAGCCCACTCGCCTCGCAGGTCGAAGAGAGCCCGTGTAGCCTGACGGTCTGACATTCCAGGGATGTCCAACCTGAGTGATTCCGGACGCTTGACCCGCCTGAAGGGTCGGGCGTCAGACCCTCGCGGAGGAGGTCCCGCGAGCCGCTCAGTGGAGCACGGAGTCGTCGTCCCCGAGGGCTGGCGTGTTCACCGGCTCGGCGTCCATGCCGCGGGAGCTTCGGGGTGGGAGCGCGCCGCCGTCGTCATCCACCTCGAGCTTCAACAGCGGATGGTCCGCGTTGGCGAGGTACACGTCGTCGGCGCTGACGTAGTCCACGTCGCGGAACTCCACGAGGTAGTCGCGGCGAGGCACGGGCACCAGGCCCTGCTCGAGCTCGAAGTGGATGTCACCGACCGCGGCGACGCGCCCCAGCTTGCGCCCATCCGCGGTCCTCACCGTCATTCCCTCACGCACTTCGCCGGACTGAATCATCGGACCTCCTCGCGGCCACACCGTGCCCTCGTCAGGGAGAACCTGCGGGCACCGGGTGGCCGATGACAGTCCGAGGGAGCAGGCGAGGAGGCGCTCGCGCCAGGGCTCACGGACCGAGGAGCGGCGAGGCGCCCCACGTCAGCCCAGGGCCTCGGGCTGCTTCGAGCACGGAAGGGCGAGCGCGCGCCTCGGACATTTCAAGGGGCGGCCAGGAGCGCAGGAGCCCCTCCCCGCGGTCTGCCCTGCCCGGGGTCATGTCGGGAGGAAGGACAGCGGCCGAGAGGTCGCCGGGGTCCGCGGCGGGCGGGCGGGCCCTGCCCGCATGAAGCGCAGGTGCCTACTTTCCGTCACGGGAGGTGCGGCATGTTACTGGAGCTCTCCGAGGTAGAGGGACGCGAGCTGAAGCAGGCATTGGACACGGCGTTGCGTGAGCTGCTCGACGAGATTTCCCGGACGGACCAGCGGGCCTACCGCGACATGTTGCGCGAGCGGCATGACCGGCTGGAGCAGTTGAACCGTCGGTTGGAGATGTCGTTGGAGGGCAATCCCGTCTACGCCTGAGCGAGTGGAGCGCCAGGGCGGCGGCTCGCGGGCCATGCGCGCGAGTGACAGCGATTGGTCGTCGTGCGCGGAGGGGCGCACCTTCCTTGGGAAGGACCGAGGGAGGCCGCGCCATGATTCCGCAGAACATCCTCCAGTACCTGGAGCGTCACCAGATTCCCTTCGAGCGAAGACCGCACCTGCGAGCCATCACCGCGCAGGCGCTCGCACAGTCGCTGCACGTCAGCGGCTTCCAGGTGGCCAAGTCGGTCATCCTCCGCTCGGAGGACTCGTTCTGGATTTGTGTCGTGGGAGCGCCGGACACGGTGGACGTGGACCGCGTCGCGGAGGTGACGGGCGCGAAGGGCTTGCGGCTCGCGGACGAGTCGGAGTTCGCCCACCTCTTCCCCGACTGCGAGGTGGGCGCGGAGCCACCGTTCGGCAGGCGGTATGGGTTGCCGGTGGTGGTGGACGGGCACCTGGGCGAGGCGGAGACGCTGCTGTTCCGCGCGGGCTCGCACGATGAAGCGCTGGAGCTGCGCTTCGCGGACTTCGTGGGCGTGGAGGCGCCGTACCTCGGCGCCATCGTCCATGACCGCCCGGGAGAGGCTCGGAGGCTCCCGTTCGACAGAGAAGCGCTCCAGCCCGACTATTGAGCGAGCGCGCGGCCCGTGTGCGCATCGAAGCGGCGCAGCCTGGACGCATCGAAGCGCAGCGCGACCTCCGCGCCTGACGCCGCGCGGAAGTCACCGGGTGCACGGGCCACCAGGTGCTCACCGCCCACGTCCACGGTCACCCAGCTCTCGGCGCCCATGGGTTCCACCAGGTACACGCGGCCCGTCAGCGCGCTGTCCGTCGATGGGGACGCCATCACTTCCAGGTGTTCCGGGCGCAGGCCCAGCACCACCTCCTCCTCTGCGGCGAGTCCCAGGGTCCGGGGCTTGAGCTGGTTGATGCGAGGCGAGCCGAAGAAGCCCGCGACGAAGAGGTTCGCGGGGGCGTCATACAGCTCGCGCGGTGGAGCCACCTGCTGCACCTCGCCCTGGCTCATGACGACGACGCGGTCGGAGAGCGTCATGGCCTCGGCCTGGTCATGGGTGACGTAGATGAAGGTGGCCTGGAGTCGCTCGTGCAGCTTCTTGATTTCGCCGCGCATCTGGGTGCGCAGGGCGGCGTCGAGGTTGGAGAGGGGCTCGTCGAACAGGAACACCTTGGGGCGGCGCACGAGGGCGCGACCCAGGGCCACGCGTTGGCGCTGTCCGCCGGAGAGTTCCTTCGGGCGACGCGAGAGCAGGGCCTCCAGGCCGAGCACCGAGGCGACCTCGCGCACGCGAGCATCGATGTCCGAGCGAGGAAGGCCTGCGACCTCCAGCGGGAAGGCGAGGTTCCGGGCCACATCCAGGTGGGGATAGAGGGCGTAGCTCTGGAAGACCATGGCGATGTCCCGCTCCTTGGGGGACATGCCGTTCACGACAGTGCCATCGATGCGCAGCGTTCCGGAGGACAGCTCCTCCAGCCCGGCGATGAGGTTGAGGGTGGTGGACTTTCCGCAGCCGGACGGGCCGACGAGTGACACGAACTCGCCGTCTGCGATGTGGAGCGTCACACCCTTCACGGCGGCGACGCCGCCCCGGTACACCTTGCGTACATCCTCCAGGGACACCGTCGCCACGCTGCTAGGCCTCCCCGAGGCCCGAAGCCCGGGCCCATGTCGTCCAAGTCGAAGCTGTCGTCCGAGGGTGCATGACCCCGGAGCATCGCCACGACACCCCGCACGGCAAGCGCGATGTCACGGCGCCGTGCACCTGCTGACAACTCCCGGGTCTTCCACCCCTCCAGCGTGTCCTGCGTGAGCATCTCGTGGAGTTCTCGGAGCCAGGCCGCTCCTTCGCAGTGACTCCATCGCCTGGAAGGCGCCTGGTGCGAGGCTGACGCCCCTTGAGCAGCCTCTCCTTGGCGACCTTGCGAGTGGTCGAGGCCGCGGTCAGACGGGAGAGCATCGGCGGCGAGTTCATCGCGCTCGATGGCGTCATTCATGCGTGACGCTCGGAGCCCGACCAGCCGGCTCCGAGCGCTCACTGCCTCGGGGCTACAGGCGCGGCAGGCACGACAGGCCGGGGACCGGCCCGTAGATGTTCGAGCCGGACTGCATCAGGATGTACTTGTTGACGCCATACCCGAATGGGCTCGTGTCGCCGTAGCAGGTCCGGTAGCGGTAGGTGCCGAAGAGCGGACCGAAGCCTATCATGAACACATTGCCATCCAGATAGACGTGCAGGTGGCCGGCTCCCGGTGACGCGTTCAGGTATTCGCTGAGCTGCCAATCCACGACGAACGGGCCCTGGAGTTGGTTGCAATCGGTCCGGATGAGGCCGTCCTGGCAACTGAAGTAGTCCATGCGGAGGGCAGGCCCGAAGCCGATCCGCGTATAGGCGGTGTATGCATTGAGGGAGATCTCGAGGGCGGATGACTCCGGCGAGTTCTGCCAGTGGCCTACCAGATGCGCCTTGCTGAAGAAGGGACCATCGTCCGACTGGGCAGACGCGGCCTGGGGCAGGGCGATGAGGCACACGAGACCAAGCAACAGCGTGGCGGAACGGCTGTTCATCATAACACTCCTGTGATGGTGAAAGGGCGCGTTGACGTGCCCGCTACCATACGCACGGGCAGTACATCATTGAGTGGGCCGCCATCACGATGTATGAATTTCGGACGCCCGTGTGTGGACTGGCCGACGCCGTCCGTGGCGCGTTAGGCCATACAGACTGGCGGGCGGAGAGGGAAAGGCAGACCCCGCATCGCGGCCATGGTTGGGTTCTCTCGGAGACGCTGATGTCCCACTCCTTGGGGGACATGCCGTTCACGACCTCTCCGTCGATGCGCAGCCTGCCGGAGGACAGCTCCTCCAGTCCGACGACAACTACCGGGCCTTCTTCCGCTCCATCACCTGCTGGAGCCCGGAGACCGGAGAGAAGGAGTACGCACGTCCGACCCGGACCTTCCGCAGCAATCCCGCCGCCTCCAGGTCGAGCAGGTCCTGCCGGGCGGTCTGGTACACCACGGAATGCTGCCTCCGATAGGAGTCGATGTCATAGCGCGCCGTGGGGTGGCGCAGCGCATGAAGCAGCAGCTCGCGCTGCCGATGGTTCAGGTCGACTTCTCTCCGGAGGATCTGCTCCGCGTGAAGCGCCTCCTCCTGCTTGCGCCTCAGATAGACATAGAGGTCCTCGGTCGCATAGCGGAGCACCTCCAACTGGTGCAGCAGGAAATAGGTCAAGTCATTGCTGTCCGTCTCGGTGAACAGGAACGCGCGACCGTACTTCACCGGGGCACGCTGCAGGATGCGGGAGATGGGGAGGAACTCGGCAATCCAATATCCCTGCCGGATCATGCTCCAGTAGAAGAGTGCTCTCGCGGTCCGTCCGTTCCCGTCGACGAAGGGATGCTCGTACCCCAGCGCGAAGTGCAGCGCGATGGCGCGCACCACGGGGTGGACGAAGCCGTTCGCTCCTTCCTCGTTGGCGAAGGCACAGAGCGCCTTGAGCCGCTCCGGCAACGCCTCCGCCTCGGGAGGGATGTGGAGAACCTCTCCATCCCCCTGGTCCATCACCGTGACCTGCTCGTCCGCACGTCGAAGCCGTCCGACTTCATCGGCCTCCAACGTGTCCTGAGTGAGGATCTCGTGGAGCTCCCGGAGGAAGGAGATGGAGAGTCGCTCCTTCGTCTGCCTTCGCAGCCACTCCATCGCCTGGAAATTGTTGAAGATCATCCGCTCGCTCTTCGTGCGCGGCTGACGCTTCTCGACCAGCATCTCCTTGGCGACCTTGCGCGTGGTCGAGGCGCCCTCGAGTTGGCTGGAGGTGATGGCCTCCTCCATGAGCGAGCGGACGATGTAGCGCTCCTGGATTTCCTTGTCGCCCAACTGGGGGGCGGTCGACTCCAGGTGATTGCCCAGCTCACGGTCGATGCGATGGAGCCCTTCGAGCACGTTGCCCGGAGTCGCATAGCAGAACGGACGCCCCTGCTTGTCCCTCAGGGCAAGGGGGGCTCTCATCGCCCGCCGGGTCATGTCGATCTGAAACCACCACTCCCGATGGGTCAGCCCCACGGGTACTGGGTGACGCCGCAGCTCGTCCCAATGCAGGTAGCGCCCCTCCACCTCGGCCTGCCCCGGTCGGGCCAGCAGCTCCAGCGTACGCGCCACCTCCCAGGGTGCCCTCCCCTGAAGGATCTCCTTGGAATCAGGAGGGATTTCCGGCATCCGCATGGACGAAAAGTACCAGCAACTACTAATTACCGCATGAAATTAGTAGTTCATGCCGAAGTCGGGGGACAGGCCTCCACCCGCCCACCCCATCCCACACTCCCAGTCAAAGCCTCTCCCGCCAGGGACAGGCCCCCGTGCTAGCGTCCGGGAACATCTGACGCGAGGCCCGTTCCATGGGCCCGCACGTCCTGACGCTTGGGGGAAACAGGCATGTCATCCGACACCATCACACTCATCAAGGGCCAGGGGCCCCTCGTGCTCCCGCAGAAGCCGCACCTGCGCCTGGCCAGCGGCAACTTCTGGCCCGAGGAAGTGGGCGGCCGCGAGAAGCAGCTCACCGCGGGCCTCTTCATCATCGACACCCGCACCTCCCCCTCCAAGCAGGACCACGTGCGCGTCCACGCCTCCCAGGTCGTCGAGGTCGACGGAGCGAAGCTGGAGATCCTCGAGGTCCGTGGCGAGAACGGCCAGGAAGCCGCCATCCACCTCAAGGTCCGCTAGCACCCCGCACCGCAAGTGCGGGCCCCACGCAACTCGGGGCAGTGCCGTTGAGATAATCCAGACATCCACCACCGTCCTTGGGGGACGGCGGTCCCAAGTTCAAAGTCAGTCGCATCGAGGGGGAGTACGTTCATGAGCTTCAAGATTGGGAATGAAGGGTCCCGCGTCACCCAGACCACCCGCAAGGAAACCGAGGCGGTGCGTCCGGAGGTGAAGAAGCAGGAGGTCCGCGAGACGAAGCCCGAGTGGGCCAGCGGACGCAGCCAGGACGGGATGCTGCCTCCCAGCCGCCGCGAGCAGTTCGCCGCCGCGCTCGGACAGACCTTCCAGGCCAGCGGCGCCGAGACGCCGAAGACCAAGGACCCCAAGGCGCTCGACACGAACGTCACCTACGGTCAGGTCAAGAACGGCAGCGTCTTCGAGGCGGGCACCGACGGCACCAAGGCCCACTGGAACGACGTGCAGCAGGGCCAGATTGGCGACTGCTACCTGATGACCTCCATGGGCGCCATCGCCCGCGCCAACCCGGCCCTCATCGAGAACATGGTCAAGGGCCCGGACGCGTCCGGCAACTACACCGTCACCTTCCAGGACAAGGGCAAGCCGGTGAACATCACCGTCACCCCCGACCTGCCCCTCAACGCCAGCGGTGACCCGGCCTACGCCGGCACCCCGCAGGAGAACGGCAAGGCGGAGCTGTGGCCGGCCCTGGTCGAGAAGGCCTATGCCCAGTGGAAGGGCGGCTACCCCGAAATCGTCCACGGCAACAGCGCCAAGGCGATGGAGGCCATCACCGGCAAGAAGAGCAGCAGCCTGGACGTCGACAGCACCACGCTGGCCGACCTGGACGCGCGCCTCAAGGCCGGCGAGGCCCTCACCGCGGGCACGCACGACGACATCAAGTTCCTCGGCATCGACCTGCCGGACGGCACCGACGGCGCGCGCTACAAGGACGGCACGCTGGTGGCGGACCACGAGTACTTCATCACCGGCGTGGACACCAAGGCCGGCACCGTCACGCTGCGCAACCCCTGGGGCGCCGGCACGCCGGACATCGTGCTGACCGAGAAGGAGTTCCAGGAGTCCTTCCAGTACGCCAACAGCAACCCCACCAAGTGAGTCCCCGGGCGTCGCGCGGCTACACCGGTCTGGCGCTGGCCCTCGGGCTGGTGCTGACCGGGTGCGCCCGCGAGACGCCCGCCGTGGCGCCGTCCTCCGAGGCGGCGCCCGGCGTCATCACCCTGACGAAGAACCACGGGCCCCTCCAGGTCACGCCCCGCCTGAGCCTGGCCACGGGCAACTTCTGGCCCGAGGACACCGACGCGGGCACCCGCGAGCCCACCGCCGCGCTGTTCATCTTCGACGCGAACCTCCAGCCCCCCTCGCAGCAGCACGTGCGCGTGCGCGCGGGGCAGACGGTGGAGGCCGCGGGCTCGGTGCTGGAAATCTCCGAGGTCATCGACCGGGGAGACGACCAGCGCCTGCGGCTCAAGCTCCGCGCGCCCTGAGTCTTCCGGAGACAGCGTGAATAACCCGGGGGCCCGCGCGTCGGACGCCCACCTTCATTCCCCCGTGGAGCCCTCATGCGTCTGGTCCTCGCCCCGCTCGCTCTCGCTGGTCTGCTGCTGCCCCTGCACGCGGACGCCGCCACGCTGCGCTGTGGCAACAACCTCATCTCCGATGGGGCCACCACCACCGACGCCGTCATCAAGTGCGGCGAGCCCCTGTCCAAGCAGCGCCGCACCGAGTCCACCTCCACCAAGGAGCGGGTGCGCGAGGGCAAGGAGGAGTCCTCGACCTCGAAGACCGTCACGGTCGAGGTCGAGGAGTGGACCTACAACTTCGGCCCCAACCGCCTCATGCAGGTGGTGACCTTCACCGACGGCAAGCTGACGGACGTGCGCAGTGCGGGCTACGGCAAGTAGCAGCCCCTCGCGCTACACCGTCGCCGCCAGCGCCCGGCCCGCCGCGCGTCCCGAGAAGATGCACCCGCCCAGGAAGGTGCCCTCGAGCGCGCGGTAGCCGTGCACGCCGCCGCCGCCGAACCCGGCCACCTCGCCCGCCGCGTAGAGACCGGGGACCAGCTTGCCCTCGGCGCCGAACACGCGGCTGGACAGGTCCGTCTCGAAGCCGCCCAGCGTCTTGCGCGTGAGGATGTTCAGCTTCACGCCGATGAGCGGCGCGGCCTTCGGGTCCAGGAGTCGGTGCAGCTTCGCGGTGCGCACCAGCTGGTCTCCCCGGTAGTTGCGCGCCTGGCGAATCGCGGCGATCTGCAGGTCCTTGCCGAACGGATTGTCCAGCTGCCTGTCCCTCGCGAGCACCTCGCGCTCCACCGTGGCGAAGTCGAGCAGCTTCGTGTCGGTCTTCTCGTTCATCTTCGCCACCAGCGTGCGCAGGTCCTCGGCGACGACGAAGTCCGCGCCGTGCTCCTTGAACGCCTCCACCGGGCCCATGGCCTTCTTGCCCACGGCGCGGTTGAGCACGCCCTTCCAGTCCTTGCCCGTGAGGTCCGGGTTCTGCTCGGAGCCGGAGAGCGCGAACTCCTTCTTCAAGATGGACTGGTTCAGCACGAACCACGAGTAGTCGTGCCCCGTCTTCAGGATGTGCTCCAGCGTCCCCAGCGTGTCGAAGCCCGGGTACAGCGGCGGCGGCAGGCGCTTGCCCGTGGCGTCCAGCCACAGCGAGCTGGGCCCCGGCAGGATGCGGATGCCGTGGCGCGGCCAGATGGGGTTCCAGTTTCGCAAGCCCTCCGTGTAGTGCCACATGCGGTCGCGGTTGATGACCCGTCCGCCCGCGGACTCGGTGATGGCAATCATCCGTCCGTCCACATGGTCGGGCACGCCCTGCACCATGAACGCGGGCGCGGGGCCCAGGCGCGACGGCCAGCTCTTGCGCACCAGCTCGTGGTTGCCGCCAATGCCGCCCGAGGTGACGACGACGGCCGACGCGCGCACCTCGAAGTCGCCCACCGTGTCGCGCGAGCTCTTCACGCCGCGCTCCACGTCCGAGGGCACCAACGTCATGCCCCGCACGCCGACGACGGCGCCGCCCTCGGTGAGCAGCGCGTCCACGCGATGGCGGAACAGGAACGTGAGCGTCCCCTTCTTGCGCGCCTCCTCGGCGCGCCGCACGAAGGGCGCGAGCACGCCGGGCCCGGTGCCCCACGTGACATGGAAGCGCGGCACGGAGTTGCCGTGGCCCACGGCGCCGTAGCCACCGCGCTCGGCCCAGCCGACGACGGGGAACCAGCGCAGACCCTGGTTGTAGAGCCACGGGCGCATCTCGCCGGCGGCGAAGTCGACGAAGGCCTCGGCCCACCTGCGGGGCCAGTGGTCCTCCTCGCGGTCGAAGCCCGCGGTGCCCAGCCAGTCCTCGAGCGCGAGCGCGTGCGAGTCATGGATGCCCATGCGCCGCTGCTCGGGCGAGTCCACCAGGAACAGACCGCCGAAGGACCAGAACGCCTGTCCTCCCAGGTTCTGCTCGCCCTCCTGGTCCACGACGATGACGCGCTTGCCCGCGTCGGCGAGCTCCGTCGCGGCGACGAGCCCCGCCAGCCCCGCGCCCACGACGATGACGTCCGCTTGCTGTCCCATCCGGAGCCTCCAACCCACGAGGAAGGCCCCGGATGATAGGGGAAGCACGCGCGTCCGTCCGCGTCGACGTCAGGACTCAGCCGTCGAATCGCACCTGGACGTGCGCGGGCGGCTCGAAGTGCAGCACCACACAGTCGCCCTCGCTCCCGTCTTCCCACGCCAGCATGGCCAGCTCCGCGGGCGCATCGAGCGCGACGATGGGGTGATGCCACACACCCCGGTGATAGTTCACACCCTCACCGGGACCGCAGATGAACGCCTCCAGGCGCTCCAGGTCCGGCCCCCCCGAGGGCGCCGTCGGCGCGACGCACACCAGGTAGCGCTCGCAGCGCATGGGCAGGAACACCTGGCTGGAGTACGGGTGGTGCTCCAGCAGCTTCACGGTGAACGGCAGGGAGCGCGCCACCGAGCGGAACACCGCGAGGTTGGGCCTCGCGGACTCGCGAGCGTTCTCCAGCTTCGCGGACCAGTCGAAGCGCACCGCGGTGCCCTGGTTCGCGAGCGCGCCGGGTCCGAGCCCCGCGCTGACCACGTCACCGTAGGGAGCGAAGCCCTCGGGGGTCAGCGGCCGCGCGACCAGGACCCGGGGCACGTCTGGATGCTCACGCATGGAATGAGCATACAGGCCGCGTCGCACGCATTGCCATGGAACGGTCATGGTCAACGGGCATCCCCTCGACGCGTCACGTTGCCTGTCGCACCGAGGAGCACTTCCGGCTGCCTCGACCTCGCCATGACATGGTCTCTTCACCTCGTGAGCCATCATCCCGATGACTCCGACCACCCCCCCATGCGAATCCTCCTCACCGCCCTGGTCCTGCTGAGCACGCCCGTTCTCGCCCAGCCTCCCCCCGTGTCGGCGCCGAAGACGGAGAGCTTCATCCGTCAGCTCGTGGAGACGCGCTACTTCAACAGCGGCCGGCCCACGGCCACGAGCTTCACGCCGGACGAGCAGACGCTCCTCTTCCTGCGCACCGCGGAGGGCTCGCGAGCCACCGCGCTCCACGCCTTCGACACCGCCACGGGACAGACGCGGGAGTACCTCACCGCGGAGAGCCTCCTCCAGCGCGCGCGGGAGAGCCTCACCGCCCAGGCGAAGGAGAAGCTGGAGCCCGTGCGCGCCTCGCCGCGAGGCCTGGGCTCCTATGCGCTGTCCGAGGACGGCGAGAAGCTGCTCGTGGGGATGTCGGGCAAGCAGTACGTCGTCGCGCGCGCCTCCGGGAAGGTGACGGAGTTGAAGCTGGGTGCGGGCGCGATGGACGTGCGCTTCTCGCCGGACGCGACGCAGGTGGCCTACGTGCGGGGCCACGACGTGTATCGCCTGGACCTCGCGACCAACACCGAGCGGGCGGTGACGAAGGGAGGCACGGAGGACAAGAGCCACGGGACGCCGGAGTTCATCGCCACCGCGGAGATGATGCGCTTCTCCGGCTACTGGTGGAGCCCGGACGGCAAGTCCTTGGCCTATACGGAGTCCGACTCGAGCGGCGTGGAGAAGCTGGTCGTCCCGGACGCGCTGAATCCCGAGCGGGAGGGACAGCGGCTCGCCTATCCGCGCGCGGGCAAGCCCAACGCGCGGGTGCGCCTGGGCATCATCCCCGTCACGGGTGGCAAGACGACGTGGGTGCAGTGGGATGCACAGAAGTATCCCTACCTCGCCACGGTGCGCTGGCCGGCGAAGGGGCCGCTGACGGTGCTGGTGCAGAACCGCGCGCAGACGGAGGAGCTACTGCTCGCGGTGGACCCGAGGACGGGGAGCACGCGCACGCTGCTGGTGGAGAAGGACGACGCCTGGCTCACATTGCATCAGACGTTCCCCCACTGGCTCGCGGATGGGAGCGGGTTTCTCTGGTACACCGAGCGCAACGGGGCGGGTGAGCTGGAGCTGCGCGATGTCACGGGCAAGCTCGTGCGCTCGCTCGTGCCGCCCGACGCGGGCTTCTACGACCTGGTGGGCTACGTGGAGCAGGACGGCACGGTGTACTTCTCCGGCGGCACCGCGTCCGAGGAGCGCTACGTGTGGCGGCTGAGCCCGGGAGGCAAGCCGACGCGGGTCACGAGCGAGCGCCCCGCGCTGGAGCAGGCGAAGCTCTCCAAGCGGGGCGGGTTCCTGGCATTGAGCGCCGAGGGGCCGCGGCGGATGAAGAGCACCACGGTGCTGAAGGCGGATGGCACGCGGGTGGGAGAGCTGCCCTCGCTGGCGAAGGTGCCGGCGCTGCAGCCGCGCATCGAGGTGCGGCACGTGGGCAAGGAGCGCTATCCCACGTCGCTGGTGCGGCCTCGCGACGCGAAGCCCGGGGTGAAGCTGCCGGTCATCGTGGACATCTACGGCGGTCCCGGCATGGCGATGGTGTACCAGAGCATGATGCAGCACCTCACGGACCAGTGGCTGGCGGACCAGGGCTTCATCGTGGTGAAGCTCGACGGGCGCGGCGTGGCGCCCACGGCGGACGCGAAGCTGCGAAAGCCGAAGTACGACTGGCCTCGCCTCGTGCTCGACGAACAGGTGGCCGCGCTGCGCGCGCTCGCGGCCGAGGTGCCGGAGATGGACCTGGGTCGCGTGGGAATCACGGGCGCGAGCAACGGCGGCTACATGTCCGCGCTGGCGGTGCTCACGCGCCCGGATGTCTTCAAGGCCGCGGTGGCCGTGTCCTCGGTGACGGACTGGCGCGACTACGACTCACATTTGACGGAGCGCTTCTTCGGCCTGCCCGACGAGCAGCCCCAGGCGTATGAGCAGGCCTCGCTGCTCACGCACGTGAAGGCGGGCAAGCCCATGGGCAAGCTGCTGGTGGTCCACGGCACGGCGGACGACAACGTCCTCTTCTTCCAGGCGCTCAAGCTGTCGGACGCGCTGTTCCGCGCGGGCCAGCCCCATGAGCTGCTGCCCCTGAGCGGCATGGGGCACATGGTGTTCGACCCCGTGCTCGCCGAACGCCTGTGGGAGGAGACGGCGCGCTACTTCCACCAGCACCTGTAGCCGTCGGGACTGCCTCAGCACCCCGTCACATCGGGGCCGGTGACGTCCGTGAACTTCACGCCGGTGATGCCCGCGCGCTCCAAGGCGATCTTGATTTCCTCGGAGACGATCAACGCCACGGCCCAGCCCCACGGTCGGAACACGTGGGCACCCTCCGTCTTCGCCGGGTCGACGCGCATCCCGGCCACCGCGGAGTACGTGCCCACCTTTTCAGGCATACCGTCCTCGGGGGTCCAGTACCGCACCTCCTCGGATGCGGCATCGTCGATGCACTTCATCAACCGGGTGGCATTGAGGATGAAGTGCCGCGCGGGCTGGGAGTCGACGTCCACGGGGACGAGCTGAACGTCATCGGGTGCAAGCTCAGTGAAGAGTGAGGCCACCCTGGCGTGGACGACAGGGATGCTGAATGCCGCGTGGGAGTAGTCGAGCGGCGTCCCATCCATCTTCACGGGAATCCGGATGCGCTCGTTCAGGACAGCCCGCTGGCCCGTCCGGAACCGCCACGGGTCATCGAGCTTGCGGCCCTCCGGGTCGAGCGGATGCCCCAGCTCCCACCGGCCGGAGAGGTACACATCATCGGTCAGCTTGTAGAACCGCTTCGGCATGGGACCATCCTTCCGTCATTCAGCCCGGGTCACCAGCCGATTGAGCCTCGACCCCTCTTTCGAAATCTCGCGCGCCAGCATCCCCAGGATCTTCGTCAGCGCTTCCCTGCAACGCTCGATGCTCTTGCAGCTCGATGTTGCCTCGTCCATCCGCTCGTAGACCTCCTCGTGATACTCGCGCGGATGCGGCCCCTTGTGGCCCGGGATGCGAACCTGATTCGCCGCATCGTCGAGAGACATGCCCGCACGGTCGAAGATCTCCTGGTACCTCGGCGTCCACGGCCCTCCATTGTTGGTGGACTTGCTGAACTTGTCAGAGGCGATGTGATGCCACGGTCCCGCTTCGTCCGAGGGAGTCGTGCCGCCATGGCTCGCGCCCCCAGCCGCCATGGCCAACGCCCCCGGAGCAAGCGCGATGGTGACCGCACCTTCAATGGGGACAGCCACGGAGGCCACTTCCGAAACAGCCGCGAACCTGAAGCCCGCCTGGACCTCCGCGAGCCGCGCCGCTTGCACCGAACCAGGGAGTCCTGGCGCCTTGACCACCAGCCCCGCCGTGCTCCCGATGGCCGCCGTCGCGAGCATGACGAAGACGCGCGCCGCGTTCTCCCCCATGACCTCGCCGTACTTCTCGCCAGCCGTGCGGATGCCCTCGAAGGTCGTGGCATGCGCGACGTCCTCGGCGAGCTGCCGCCATCCCGCGAACAGACTCCAGACGGTGTCCACCCCCAGGTAGGCGATGAGGCACACCGTCAAGGTGGCGGCCACACCCTTGCTCACCGGCTCGGGCAACAGCCAGAGTCCCAGGTACACGCTCATGGCAGTGAGCAGCGTGTTCCGGATGGCGATGGGGTCCGCCATCTTCCCCAGTGCCTCCTGGGTCTCCTCCATGACCGAGGCCATGGCGAAATGCAGCGCCAGGGTGCGCCTGGCCTCCGCATCCAGATGAGGGCCCTCCTCGAGAAGGTGCAGACAGTCTTGAGTGGATTGTGTCCGCTCACACCAGCGGCCATAGGCACGAGCGAGCTCGGAATCCTGCCCCTCTGTCAGGGAGAGGGCACGAGCGTCCGCGTCCAGTTCCGAGCCCATCGACACGAGCCCCAGACGACCCCGAACACCTGCATAAGCCTCATCACCAGGGGACCTGAACAACCACCTCGCATCTGACCGAGGCTGCGGAGACAAAGATATGTCCTCGCCCAGCTTCGCCACGGCCTCCTCGAAGTCGTCGTCGTCCAGCTCCACCCGCGGCACGTCACCAACGTGCGGAGTGAAGGCAACGGGTTTGCCCTGCCCCGTATCCAGGCGCACGACTCTCGTGGCGCTGCCGCATCCGACCGACATCAAGAGCAGCAGGAGCATCAACGCACGAGGCAGCATGGAGAGCCCTCCTGGCGGAAGGCCCTCTTTCACGAGAGCCCATCCGTCGGCACGAGGCCGAGCATTACCAGACAGAGCTGACAAGGACTCCAAACTGCCCCGGAAGCGGAAGACCCACGATGGCCTTCCGCTCCCGAGCGCTTCAAATCAGCGCAGCTTCGGCGGCAGCACCTTCAGCTGCGGCTTGACCACCTTCATGTCGCCGACGATGACGATGGTCATCGCGTCCTGCGCGAGCACCTTCGCCGCCACGGCGCGCACCTGCTCCGGCGTCACCGCCATCACCCGGCTCACGTAGTCCTTCAGGTACGTCTCCGGCAGGCCGTGCAGGTCCACGTAGCGCAGCTTGTAGATGAGCCCCGTGCGCGACGAGTTCTCCAGCAGGAACGCCCCCGCCAGGTAGTTCTGCACGTCGCGCAGCTCCTCTGCGGGCGGCGGCGTCTTCCTCAGCGTGTCCACCTCCTTGAGGATCTCCTTCAGCGAATCCCCCGTGTTCGCCGTCGTCACGTCCGCGTTCTGCACCCAGTACGCGTCCTCCACGTGCTCGGAGACCGCGCTGTACGGCGAGTACGCATAGCCCTTCTTCTCACGGATGTTCGACGTGACGCGCGAGCTGAAGTACCCACCCAGCATCGTGTTCAGCACATCCTGCGTGATGGCGTCCTCGCTCGTCGGCGGCAACGCCCTCGTCGCCACCCGCACCGTGGACTGCACCGAGCCCGGCCGGTCCAGGAACTGCACCGACTTCGCCACCTGCTGCTTCGGCACGTTCTTCACCCGTGCCGGGCCCGCGCGCCAGCCACCGAACGCCTCGCGCACCACCTTCTCCACCTCCGCGGGCTCGAAGCGCCCCACCACGTACAGCCGCGAGCGCGCCGCGCCCACGTTGGCCTCGTAGTGCTTGACCACCTGCTCCCGCGTGTACCGCTTGAGCTGCGCCTCCGTCGCCAGCCGGCGCCCGTACGGATGGTCCCCGTAGAGGGCCTTCGCCATCACCTCGTTGGCCAGCACCTGCGGCATCGTCCGGAACACCGCCAGCTCGCGAATCAGGTCCCCCTTCAGCCGCTCCACCTCCGACTCGGGGAAGGCCGGGTTCTGGACCACGTCCGCCACCAGCGTCACCGCCTTCGGCGCGAACTCGGAGAGCACCTCGAGGCCCACGTAGGACTGGTCCTGCTCCGTGCCGACGTCCAGCTCCCCGCCCAGCTCGGCCGCCGTCTGAGCCACCTGCGCCGCGGAGCGCGTCGTCGTGCCCTCCTTGAGCAGCTTGCCCGCCAGGTCGAACAGCCAGGTCTCGTCCGCCGTCTCATGGATGTTGCCCGTGTCCACCACCAGCTGGATGGCCACCTTCGGCATGTCGCCATACGGCAACAACGAGACCTCCAGCCCGTTGTCGAGCTTGAAGGACGTGCGCTGGGGCACATCGAAGGGCTTGGGCGCCGCCGGCGCCGGCGGAGCCTCCTTCGCGGCGGGCGCGGCCAGCACCGGCGCCGCCACCAGCCCGAACACCAACAGCGAGGACGCGACGAGACGATTGCGAATGGAATGGAAGGTCATGTTCGCGTTCCTCAGTCAGCCAGGAGCGTCTGGGGGGAAGCCGACACCGTGAGCACCGTGCGGTTCGTCGGACGCAGGTACTCGCGGGCCGTGCGCTGAATCACCTCGGGCGTCACCTTCATCAGCTCGTCCTCGAGCCGGTTGATGCGCGCCGGGTCGTCGAAGAACAGCGCGGACGAGGCCAGCAGGTCCGCGCGGCCGAAGCCGAGCATGCCCTCCACGTGCGCGTACAACCGGGAGCGCGCCTTCACCCGCGCCCGCGCCAGCGTCTCGGCGTCCACCGGCTTCTCCACCAGCTTCGCCACCACCCCGTCGATCTCCCCGGCAATCGTCTCCGGCGAGATGACCGTGTCGTGGAACAGGTACACGGTCCACAGCATGGGCCCGTTGTAGTTCCACTGGTTGCCCAGCTCGTTCACCCCGCCGCTCAGCTCGCCGGCGATGCCCTTCTTCTGCACCAGCTGCTGGTAGAGCGCGCTGTCGCTGCCCTGCAGCAGGATTTCGTCGATGAGCGCCATCGCGTAGAACTCCGGCGTGCCCACCGCCGGCATGTGATAGCCCGCCGCGAACGCCGGCCGGGTGATGCGCGCGTCCTTCTTGTCGTGCCGCTTCTCCTTCTCCTGGCGGGGCTCGGAGATGTCCGGCAACTGCGGCACCGGCGCCTTGGGCAAGGGACCGAAGTACTGCCGCACCCAGCCCTTCACCTGCTCGGGCTCGAAGTCACCCACCACCACCAGCGCCGCGTTGCTCGGCGCGTAGTACGTCTTGAAGAACGCCCGCACGTCCTCGAGCGTGGCGGCCTCCAGGTCCTTCAGGTCGCCGTAGAAGTTGTGCGCGTTGTACCAGTTGGTGTTCGCCACCTGCGGCAGGTCCAGCCACGGGAAGCCGCCATACGGCCGGTTGAGGACGTTGACCTTCACCTCGTTGGCCACCACGCCCTGCTGGTTCTTGAGATTCTCCTCCGTCACCTCCAGGCCGCGCATGCGGTCGGCCTCGGCCCACAGCATGGTCTCCAGCGTGTTGGACGGGACGATTTCGAAGTAGTTCGTGAAGTCGAACCGGGTGGAGCCGTTGAACATGCCGCCGTTCTTCTGGATGAGGCGCGCCAGCTCCATCTTCCCCAGGTTCGTCGAGCCCTGGAACATCATGTGCTCGAACAGGTGGGCGAAGCCCGTGCGGTTCCTCGGCTCGATGCGGAAGCCGATGTTGTAATAGACGCCGACCACCGCCTTGGGCACGGTCGTGTCGCGCGAGAGCACCACCCGCAGGCCGTTGTCGAGCTTGTAGTACTCCACCGGCACCTGGAGCTTCGGCGCCTGGGGGGCGGCCTCCACCTTCGCCGCCTCGGGCGTGGGCGGCGGGGGCGTGGGCTGTGCTGCTTCTCGTGACGCCGCGCACCCGAGGAACGCGGCGGCGGTAACCGCTCCGAGGACTCTCTTCATCGACCCTCCCTGGAACCTGGCCATCTGTCGAAACGACGAGGCCACTACGAGCCTGCGCGGGACGTGATTGCCCCGGCAGGTGAAACGACCCGCTCAGGCCACCACGAACGGGGACTGACAGTAGGAGCACACCACCTTGTCCCCCGGCAGCACGCCCGTGGCGCCCACGGGCGCGTCGCACGCGGGGCACCTGCGCGCCACGCTCTGCGAGTGGGCGAAGACGCTCCGGTGCACGTACTCGCGCGACTCCGACAGGTAGACCAGATCCACCTCCTGCCGGGCGATGCTCCTCGAGAGCAGCTCCCGCGCCTCGGGCTCCGACACCTTGAGGAGCCCGGCCACGTCGCTTTCGCGGATGCGCATCTGTGCTCGGACGAATCCAAACAGCAGCTCCCTGCGCCGTGCGTCGCGGAACGGCACCATGCCCTTCTTCCACGCGAAGCGCCCCACCCCGACGAACACGCCCGACACCAGCAGCAGCAACACGCCGTCCAAGGCCTTCTTCCCCTCACCCGGAGAAAAAATCCCCGATACCCCCACCACGCCCATCAACAGCCCGAACACGACGAGCGGCGCCCCCACCACCACCCCCACCCCTCCCAGGAGCTTCTTGAGCCCATCGGCGAGGCCCTCGGGACGAGGGTGCACCACCAGGTGGAGCGCAGGTGCGGGGGACGGCGGGGCATCATCGGAACGGCGCGGAGCAGTCATGGCGTCTCGGAGTCCAGCGGAAGACCAGGGCCGCCATCCTAGGGTCCGCGCCGCCTCCCCTGGCGCACGGAAATTCCGCGCCCGCCCAGGCCCCTCTCCACCCTGCCCGCATTCAATGACAGACGTGCAACCGCGTTGCGCGCGGCGTCACACGCCAGGCGCTCGGCCCGCACGGACGGGAAGTATCAATCCGCCCGAGGGTCCACGCTCACCCCGTCAATTTCCCTGCGGTTTTCCGCCTCGGAGGGGTGACACATCCAGGAGCCCATGGTAACCGGAACCTCCACCTCGTTGGTGGTCAAAAGGCACGTCTGACCATCGACTCACCTCTCATCCCAGGGCCGATTCCGCGGAGCCTCGCGGAGGACCCTGTCATGCAAAGCGAGGAACCGCGTGAGCGCTTCATCCAACGCGGTGCGGTCTCTGTCCGTGGGACAGCGGTACCGTGCCTTCACCCACAGGAACCTGGACGAGCTGACCACCCGGGCGGGGCTCTCCACAGAAGAGCGGCTGGCCGTGCAGGCGGTGGCCCAGGTGCTGCCCTTCCGGGTCAACAGCTACGTCGTCGAGGAGCTCATCGACTGGTCGGCCGCGCCGGACGACCCCCTCTACCGGCTGGTGTTCCCGCAGGCGGACATGCTGCCGGCCGAGGACGTGTCACGCCTGGTCGACCTGATGCGCGAGGGCACGGGCAGTCTGGAGCTCGCGGCGTACGTGCGCGAGGTGCGCGCGCGGCTCAATCCGCATCCCGCCGGGCAGATGGAGTTGAACGTGCCCCGGCAGGCGAACGAGGAGGCGCTACCAGGGCTCCAGCACAAGTACCAGGAGACGGTGCTGTTCTTCCCGAAGCAAGGGCAGACGTGTCACGCCTACTGCACGTACTGCTTCCGCTGGGCGCAGTTCGTGGGGGACGCGGACCTGAAGTTCGCGTCGAAGGACATCGCGCCCATGGTGGACTACGTGCGCGAGCACGAGGAGGTCACCAACGTGCTCTTCACCGGGGGCGACCCCATGGTGATGGGCGAGGCGGTGCTGTCGCGCTACATCGAGCCGCTCCTGGGCATCGAGCACCTGGAGGCCATCCGCATCGGCACCAAGTCGCTGGCGTACTGGCCGCAGCGCTTCGTGACGGACCCGGACGCGGACGACACGCTGCGCCTGTTCGAGAAGGTGGTGGCCTCCGGCAAGAGCCTGGCCTTCATGGCGCACTTCTCCCATCCGCGGGAGATGGAGCCGGACATCGTCCAGGAGGCGGTGCGCCGCATCCGCTCCACCGGCGCGGTCATCCGCACCCAGGCGCCGCTCATCCGCGGCATCAACGACGACGCGGCCACGTGGGAGCGCATGTGGCGCACGCACCTGCGCCACGGCATGGTGCCGTATTACATGTTCGTCGAGCGGGACACGGGGCCGCAGGACTACTTCGCCGTGCCGCTCGCGTCCGCGTACGACATCTTCCAGCAGGCGTACCGCCGCGTGTCGGGGCTGGCGCGCACGGTGCGCGGGCCCTCCATGTCCGCCACGCCGGGCAAGGTGTGCGTGGACGGCGTGATGGAGCTGGGCGGTGAGAAGGTGTTCATGCTGCACTTCATCCAGGCGCGCGACGCGGCGCTGGTGGGCAAGCCCTTCTTCGCGCGCTACGACGAGCACGCCACGTGGCTGCATGACTTGAAGCCCGCGCTGGGTGCCTCGCGCTTCCCGTGGGAAGCGGACCTGTCCCTGGGGGAGGCCGCTAACCTCCCAGGATGAGGATGGCCATGCCCAGGATGAGCACGGCAATCATCCCGGACTTCAGCGCGATGTTGGCCTCGCGGAAGAAGAGCGCCGACAGCACGAAGCCGACGATGAGGCTCGTCCTGCGCAGCACGGACAGGTGCGTGACGAGCGCCTGGGGCTCGGAGATGGCGACGAAGTAGATGAGCTCCGCCGCCACCCAAGAGCACCCCACCAGGGGGATGCCCCAGCTCCACGTGAGCCCCAGGCCCCACGCGCCCCGTCGCCACATGTACGGCACGAAGACGAGCGCGGACAGCAGGCAGCGCTGGAACGCGGAGCTGGCCTGCAGCTCCAGCACCGGCAGCGCCAGCCGCGCGACGAGGAACTTGTCGTAGACGGTGGTCGCCGCCGACAGCGCGGTGGCGGCGAGCATCCACCAGAAGGAGCGGCTCTTCGACAGCGCGAGGCCCTCCTTCCGGCCCACGATGGACAGCACGTAGTACGAGCAGACGGTGAGCATCAGCCCGAGGAACTGGAGGGGCGTGAGCAGCTCGCGGAACATCAGGAACCCGCCCGCGAGCGTCCACAGCGGGCCGGACGCTCGCACCGCGCCGGCGATGGAGATGGGCAGCTCGCGCACCGCGTAGTACGCGAGAATCCAAGAGGCCGTCATCGCCACGCCCTTGGGGAGCAGCCACGCCTGCTCGCGCCACGTCAGGCCGAAGGGGTCGATGGGCACGGGCAGCGCGCCCGGAATCAGCGCGGGCACCCAGCACAGCGCGCCGAAGAGGGAGGACCACATGACGACGGGGATGACGCTGTTGCCCGTCATCGCCTTCTTCGTCCAGACGTCATACAGGCCGAGCATCACGCCCGCGCCCAGGCCATACGCAATCCACATGGTGGGGCTTTCCGAGACAAGAGTGGCCCCGCCCGGGCGCTCGCGTCGCCCGGGTCGGGTGCTGGCCGTGGCCTTCCGGCCGCCAGCGAACAGGGGATGCGCCGTCAGCCCTGGAGCGAGCGGAGGCCCGCATGGGGCTCGCGAGCGACGCGCGCTGTCGGCTGCGCCAGCGGGGAGCCCTTCCGGCGCCCCGCCAGCGCGGTTCGAGCCGTGCCGTCAGCCCTGGAGTGAGCGGAAGACGGCGTGGGTTTCGAGCAGGTGCTTCGCGGACTTGGTGCCCGTGAGCACGTAGCCGGAGAAGCGCTGCCGGAGGATGTGCTGGAGCGACTCCCTCGCGGACCGCGTGGGCTCGCGCCCCTCCTCCTGGACGAGCTGCCCCATGGCGAAGGGACGGTTGACCAGGACCTGCAGCCCGTGGCGCGCGGCCAGCTCGAACGCGGGCGCGAGCGTGGTGTTCAGCGCGTTGAACGGGAACTGGAGGAACGAATACACGCCCACGTCACACGCGGCCTCGGCCGCGGCCACGTCGCTCACGCTCACGCCCACGTGGCGCACCCCGAGCGTCCCCGCGTACTCGAGCACGCGCAGCACCTCGGGCGCGCTCACGTTGGCCGCCGTCGCCTTGTGCACCTGGAGCAGGTCGATGCGCCCGAGCAGCCGCGTGCTCTGGTCCAGGCTCCTGCGAAGCGCGTCGTACGAGTGGTCCGTGAATGACGCCTGCTTCCCCGCGTCCCAGTGCTCCCCCAGCTTGGTGGCGACGAAGACGGAGCTCCGCTCGGCGCCGAGCCGCGACAGGAAGGCGCCGAAGCGCTGCTCGCTCGACCCATACGCGGGCGCGGTGTCGTAGCAGCGCACCCCCAGCTCGAACGCGGTGTCGAGCAGGTGTTGTCCATCCGCCTCGGTCGGAGGCGGCTCGGAGCGATAGCCCCACGCGCGCCCGAGCGAGAGCAGCCCGAGCCCCAGTCCCACCGCGCTCATGACTTCACCTTCGGGTGATAGAAGGCCTGCGGCTTCACGTCCTCGGCGCGGAACACGCCGTTGCCCAGGATGACCTGCCCCACCTCGAGCACGAGCCCCCGCGCCGTCCCCGAGCCCTTCAGTACTGCCGCGCGCGCGTCCGGGTCCGCGTCACTGAAGGGCGCGCCGCCCGCCAGCGTGCAGTTGTCCACCGAGATGGCCCCGAGCAGCTGCGAGCCCGAGCCGAGCGAGCACTCGCCGAACACCGACGCCCCGCCGAGATAGCGGCCACCATCGCCGATGCGGATGCGCGCGCCGGGGCGGTTGGCCTTCGCGGTGAATCCGCCCTCGCCGAACTGGTTCCCATCGCCCACGAGGATGGCGCCCGTCTCCGCGGCCAGCAGCGTGCCGGTGTGCAACACATTGCGGTTGCCCAGCCGCAGCTCGGCCGTGGGCGCGCAGGTGAGCGTGACACACGGGTAGAGGACGTTGCCCTCGCCCAGCTTCAGGTGCCGCGAGATGAGGACGGAGAACGGGTCGTAGATGACGTTGCCGGTGTCCGCGAGCGCGAGCACCTCCGTCACCGTCAACAACCCCGCAGAGCGCCGGGGCGCGTCCAGGGCCGCGAGCAGCTCAAGCCGCATGGTGGGCCTCCCGCGCGACGGAGGCGAGGCTGGCGTGGAGCACGTCACACGGCCGCTTCGCGATGAGCCCGTCCTCCAGCCGCTCGTAGAGCCGCGCCGTGAGCACGTCGGTGAGGAACGGCGCCTCGGTCATCTTCCCCGGCAGGATGCAGATGTGGCCCGGCACCGGCTCGTGGATGGCGATGTTGAGCGAGCGCGCGGACGTGGCATCCGGCGCGAAGTCCACCTTGGTGCAGGCGACGTCGCTGTACGTGCCCGCGTTCTTCCAGCCCGGCACCAGGCGCTCCAGCGCGCGGTGGAGGTTGTCGGCGCGCTCGGGCACGACGAGGTAGTCGGGGTTCGCGCACAGGAGCGCGTCCTCGTTGAGCCCCACGACGCTGTAGTCCCCGTGGTGCATCATCGCCGCCTCGTGCGGGTCCACGTAGAACAGCCCGTGGCCGCCCAGCCGAGGCACCACCACCAGGTGGCTCTTCCAGTAGCGGATGGGCAGTTCCAGCTCGAAGAACTGGCGGAACAAGTCCCGCGCGCCGAAGCCCGTCGAGTAGACGAACAGCCGCGACTCCAGCTGCAGCGTCGAGCCGTCCGCCATGACGACGGTGGCCTCCGAGCCGCGCACGTGCTCCAGCCGGGCGCCGGTGAGCACCTCGGCGCCGCCCTGCTGCGCGGAGGTGAGCAGCTTGCGGTACAGCATCCGCGTGTTGATGCTCACGTCCGCCACCTCGAACACCTCCGAGGCCCGCGTCAGGTCCGCCGACGGGAAGCGCGCGGAGGCCTGCGCCTTCGTCAGCGGCCGATAGGACACGCCCGCTTCGTCCCAACGCGACACCAGCTCCTGGAGCCGGTCCGCGTCCCGCACCAGCACCATCGGCGGACGGTCCGCGTCCTCCACCGCCTCCGGCGCGAACGCGCGAATCTGCTCGTGGCCGTAGATGCAGCGCCGCGCCACCTGCACCGCCGCCTGCCGGTCCTTCACCGAGCCCGCGTGATAGCTGCCCCGGTGCAGCCAGCCCTCGTTGCGCGTGGACGGCCCGCTCGCCAACGTCGGCTGCTTCTCCAACAACAACAACCGCAGGCCGAGCCGCGCCAGCTTGTGGCTCGCCATCAATCCCGTCACCCCGCCCCCCACCAACACCACGTCATATCGCTGCAGGTTTCGCGTCACGGAGGTCTCCCCAAAAGGCTCGCGGCCCCCCGTCAGACAGTGTTCATGACGGAGAGTTTTCATAATCGTGACTTGCACGATTAACTTGATTTGCAACTATTGACGGTTCGCGTCTGACTTCGGAAGGACGCGCCGGGTGTGGCGTCCGGCCCCATGTCAGACATCGTCCGGAGTCGGTGGCGCGAGGCAGCCCGGAGACAACGGGCTGTCATGCTCCGCTCGACGGCGCCGCTGGCATCGCCGCCAGGAGCCCTCCCGAAGCCCCGTGGCGCACGCCCTCCGTCATGGGAGGGGTCCACCCGCGTCCGTGGGAACGCCAAGCAACGGCGCTCGGACATCCGAGGTTCCACGCCCGAGCGGGCGAAGAGGGCCACGCTGTGCCCGAACGACCAGCGCCGCCGCGCTCACGCGGCGCTTGCCCACAAGTCCCCCACACGCCTGACGGGAGCGCGCACGGCGCGACGAGCCCCAGGCGGACCGAAGCAAACACACCGGCTGCGTTCACCTTGAAATCCTTCAGGAGGCGTGAGCGCGTGCGAGGTCTGTTCAAGTGGGCTGGCTGTGCGGCGATGCTGGTGGCGTGTGGCGGTCCGGAGACGGACGAGGCGCTGGAGGCCGGCGACGACCCGGGCACGCGGCTGGCGAGCGTGACGCTCCCCGAGGGCCAGTCCATCTCGTTCCACGAGGTGCCCGACTACGGCATCGTCACCGTGGTGAAGGGCCCGCGCGGCACGCCCATGCCGGACGCGGCGGCGTTCGACGGGATGCCCATCACGGAGGTCTACCGCAAGCTGTCCGGCGGGCAGGAGCCGCCCGCGAAGCTGGTGGAGGCCGCCAGCCGCGCGCCGTCCATGCTGCACCTGACGCCCACCCGCGAGGCCCTGGCGCCCGAGGGGCCGGCCCGCAGCTCCGCCGACGTGGGGCCCGGCGGCGTCAGCCAGCAGGCCCTGCCGGACACCGCGTGGTGGTCAGCCAACTTCTGCCAGGGGCTCAACCAGGAGTACGACGCCATCTGGTGCCCGACGAACGTGTACAGCTGGGCGCACTCCGGCTGGGGCCCGGTGCAGAAGTACTACCAGGCCTGCGCCACCACGGGTGAGGCCACGGGCACGCTGTGGCTGGAGCGCTGGGGCAGCGGCGCGTGGCAGCGCCTGCAGACGGCCAGCCTGCCCAGGTGGTGGTGGACGTGCACGTGGGCGGTGGGCGCGGCGCAGTACCGCTCCGGCATCGACGCCACCGCGAACGCGCTCTTCGTGGAGCGCTACCGCTACGCCATCCCCAACATCGTCGCCAACCTGTCGGACTTCCCGAGCGACCGCAGCTACACGGGCTTCTCCGACAACCTCCAGGGCCTCACCCACGACGCCCACTACTGGTACCAGACGCGCAACGCGACGAACTTCTGGAAGGACGAGTCCACCGAGGGACTCATCGCCTGGTGGCCGATGGCGGGGCTGAACAACAACCCCGGCGGCACCTACCGCATGCCCTCGCCCTGGTACAACGCGGGCTTCCGGCACTACGGCGACCTGGTGCACGTCAACGGCTACCTCTACATCGCCATGGACGGTCCAGGGCGCAGCGGCGCGGTGGGCGTGTTCAACACGAGCATGCAGTACATCGGCTATGCGTCCCTGCCGCAGTGGGAGGGCGGCGTGGCCTTCATCGCGCACAACCCGCGTGACGGCCTGTTCTACGCGGTGACGAACCACCCGGGCTACACGGTGCTGCGCGGCTATCAAATCACGCTGTCCGGCACGACGGTGTCCATCACGCACAAGCGCACGCTGTCCTTCTCGAGCAACATCCCGCAGGGCACCTGGATTCAAGGCGGCAAGATCTCCGCGCGCGGCAACCTCTACGTGAGCGTGGGCGGCGGAGGCCAGACGTCCGGCATCTACATGGTGGACGTCGTCAACGGGTACGTGCAGGGCTACTACTACGTCCCCTACGGCTCCACCGACGAGTTCGAGGGCCTGGACCTCTGGGATTTGGACGCGGACCCGCGCATGGGCGCGCGCGGCCAGATTCACATGCAGAAGATCAACATCGACCTGCCCGGCTTCGACGACGACTACTGGCTGGGCCACTACCGCGTGGACGACCCGAGCCGGCTGTAGGCGCGCAGGGGCCAATCACATCAGCGCCAACACACTCCTGCCGTGGCGCTGGAACAAAGCCTGACATATGGGCCTGGAAGACAATCCAGATTCCGGGCGCCGTCTGTCGATGACATGATTGCGGGCACACCTCGCCGTCCCATCGGAGCCTGCAATGACTCTCCCTGGTCGAGCGCTGTTCCTCGCATGTGCCGCCATCGCCTCGCTGCTCACGGGCTGTTCCGGGCCCGACGAGGCCACCGTCGGCGCTGACCCCGCCTCCGAGGCGACGTCCTCCGAGTCCGCCCTGGCCTCCTGCACCAGCACCACCCAGACGGCGTGCCGGATGGAGGCCGGGTGCTCGTGGAACGCCGGCTGCTGCGGCGGCCTGTGCCTGCCCACCAGCCAGACCTGCCCCATCACCTGCCCGCCGCCCGAGTCCTGAGCGACGCGCGCACCGCCCCAAAAAACAACCGCGCGGTCAGCCGTCACCTTGGGAGGACTCCCGGGAGTGACAGCCGCCGCGCGGTGAAGGACTCGGAACGCCCCCCTTCCCGCTCAGGAACCCGCTGAGGCTCCCGGAGCGTCCCGAATCACAGGGCCCGACGGGCGAAGGCCACCCCGTCACGTCGAGCCCCCGGGCACCTTCGACGTGCCCGGGTCCTGCAACGACAGTCGCGAGCTAGTTCACGCCGACGGCGGTCCAGCTCTCCTTCACCTTCGCCACCTCGGCCGAGTCCGCGCCGTACAGGTCCGTGGCCGCCTTGATGGTGGCCGTGCGCGCCTGGGCGAACGTGGTGCTGGGCGTCATGTAGTGGGCCAGGGCGCGGTAGTAGATCTTCAGGCCCTTCTCCATCCCGATGCCGTCCTTGACCTCGATCTTGGACGTGCGGTTGGTGCCACCGTTGGCCAGCAGGTAGAACGCGTTGTTCGCGATGCCGCTGGAGCCGTGGACCTCCGTCTGCTTCGGGTAGTCCTTGTAGTTGTCGATGGAGTAGTTGTCCTTCTTCGGGTCGTCCATGTACCGCAGGCCGTCCGTGTCATCGCCGTTGGTCGGCGTCCACGCCGTCTCGCCGATGGTCCAGTTGAACTTCACGGCCGGGTTCTGCGTGGACGCGTACCACTCCACGCCCGCGCCCATGATGTCGCTGAAGGCCTCGTTCAGGCCGCCCGACTCGCCGCGGTAGATGAGGCCGGCGGTGCGCTCCGTCAGGCCGTGGGCGATTTCGTGGCCCGCGATGTCCAGCGCGGTGAGCGGACCGGAGTCCACGCCGTCGCCGTCGCCGTAGCTCATCTTCTCGCCGTCCCAGTACGCGTTGACGAAGTTCTCGCTGACGTGGACGTAGGAGACGAGCTTCTCACCCTTGCCGTCGATGGAGTCGCGGCCGAGGATGTTCTTCAGGAAGTCGTACGTCATCGCCGCGCCGTAGTGCGCGTCGACGGCGGCGCGGTTGCGCTCCGGGTCCGTGGCCTCGCCCCAGACGTTGTTGTCGTCCTTGATCTGCGTCTGGCCGCTGGCCTCTTCCTGGTTGCGCGCGTCGTACGTGGCCACGCCCTTGCCGCGCGTGCCGTCCTCGAGCGTGTACGTGCCGTCCGCCTGCTTCTTGGTCTCCAGCGCGACCTTGCCGCTGTAGATGGACGTGTCGTCCGCGGCGCCAGGGGTCGTGGGGGTGGTCGGGTCCGTGGGCGGCTGCTGCGTCGCCTTGGGGGTGATGGACAGGCCCCACTTGACCAGCTTGCCCTTGTCGCCCGCGGCGTGGTCGCTCACCTTCAGCGTCCACTCGCCCTTGGCGGACTCGCCCGCGAAGGCGCTCAGGTCGAAGTCCTGCTTGATGTTGTCCGCGCTGCCGCCCGTGCGGTTGTGCACGTCGAACGTCTTGCCCGAGGGGCTGGTCAGCGTGACCTTCAGGTCCCCCTTGTACGAGTGGGTGATGTCCAGGGACAGCTTGAGCTTGTCCACCGTGACGTCGTCGGCGACCGTCACCTTGGAGGTGACCGAGCCCTTGTCCTTGATCTGCGCGTTGGGCGTCGTGGAGACCTTCACGTCCGCGGGGGCCGCGGCAGCGCCCTTCGTCCCGGCGGCGCCCTTGGTGGCGGCCGCGTCACCCGTGCCGTGCGTGGCGCAGGGGCAGTTCTTGAAGCCGTCGATGGTGTTGAACTTCTCGTAGACCTTCCCGCTGTTCGCGTCGATGAAGTAGTTCATCTTGCGCGGGTTCTCGGTGGCCGTGGTGTCGGCGACCTCCACGCGGTACGCGGAGCGGTACTCGCCCGAGGGGTCCTTGTAGATGATGCGCTCGGAGTGCGGCTGGCGGTCCGGCGTGCCGTTGAACTCCTTGAGCGCGATGTCCAGCACCTGCGCGTTGGACAGCGCGGGCTTCTGCGTGCCCAGGCCCGAGGGAATCTTGGACTGGTCACCCGTGACGCTGTCGACCTTGCCGTCCTTGGCCAGGTGCGCGACGACCTGCTCGCCGTAGACCTTCACGCCCTCGTGCTGCCGGTCCAGGCGCACGTGCGTCATGCCCAGCTCGTCCCGCTCCACGTTCTTGGGGACGAAGGAGGGGTACTGGATGCCGCCGCGCAGGCCCTGCGAGGGGAGCTTGGTGCCCACGTCCAGGTGCTGCAGCGCGGTCTGGATGGCGCTCTGCGCCTCCTTGCTGTCCAGCGCCAGGCGGCCGACGGGGGGCGGCAGCGGCTTGAGCGTGCTCTCCGCGCGGGCCAGGTCGGACGTCTTCGCGGCCGGGCCGAACCCGTCCTTGATGACGTTCGCGGCCGTCGGGGTCTTCGCCGCGCTCTTGGGCCGAGCCTCGGAGGAGATGGTGGGGAGGACCGTCGGCTTCGAACCTTCAGTGCGGCGAATGCTCATGGGGGTCTCAGGACTCCATACGAGGTGGCTGAAGAGTTATCGCGAGAATGTATCAAGAAGTTGCGCTCATCGCGAAACGAAGGCCCGCACGCACCGGGAGCCGCCGGTGCGCACGAGCCTTCTTGCTTTTCGAGAAGCCGCCTCGGGCGCGCTTCAGCTCACATGAAGTTGAAGGGCGTGGAGACGGAGAGTGTGTGGATGAGCTGGTCCGTCTCGGCGGTGGGGCGGCGGGTGAAGACGTTGAGGTAGCCGACCTCCACGGCGGAGTGGTCGCCCAGCTTCCAGCCGACGCCCACGAAGGCGCGGTTCATGTCGAAGCCCCGGCGGGGGCCGCTGTCCACGGAGTTGAGGTGGACGAAGGCCTCGTCCCAGACGATGAGCGACAGCCGCCCCTCGGCGGCCACGGGCAGCGCGCCGCGCAGCATCACGCGGGCGCGATGGGACACCTCCGTGGTGCCCGGCAGGAAGCGCTGCTCCAGGCGCGCCCGCACCACCATCCGCACCTCGCCCAGCCTCGGAGTGAACAGGAGTTGCTGGTACAGGCGGCTCTCGTTCTGGCGGAGGGCGGGGTCTCCGTCCCAGACCCAGACGGGAATCCAGCCGTAGCCCAGCCACAGGGAGAGGTCCTGGGTGACGCGGGTGCCGCCGGCGGCGCGGAGGATGGCGCGGGCGTCGTCCTCGCCGAAGCGGGGCTGGGCCTCCAGGTAATAGAGGAACGGCTCGGCGATGGGGCCCTGCGCGCTGACGGTGTACCAGAACTGCGCCTCGGAGCTGATGGGCCGGGCGAGGGCGGCCGGGGAAGCGACGACGCAGAGCAGGAGGACGAGGAGGCGGGGGAGGTGCGAACGCATGGTGTGTGCCTAGAGCATGAACAGCACCCGCTCAATCCGTCCGTGCCAGCGAACGTGGCCCGGACAACGAAGGGCGGACGCGGGGGGTGTCAGGCCTCTCAAAGAGGCCCGGGCCCGGGCGAAAGCAACTCCGCGCGTGCGAGGCCCGGACGCGCGGGGCGCATGGCTTGACCCGAGGGCGCGGAGGCGTGCGACGCTTCGGGTTGCTCGCGTCGTCCCCCCACGCGCGTCTGGCCCGTCCCCCTCCTGGAGTCCCCCTCATGGCCACGAGTGCTTTCTCAGCCCTCATGAATGTCTCGCAGCTGCTGTTGGAGAAGGGCTTCGAGCCCGGCAACGTCACGTCCGCGCTCGGCCAGGTGGGCGCGGCGCTGGATGTGGACCGGGTCTACATCTTCGAGAACAGCACCGCGCCCGACGGGAAGCTGTTGTGCAGCCAGCGCTACGAGTGGACCGCGGCGAGCGCCTCCGCGCAGCAGGACAACCCCGAGCTGCAGAACGTGCCCTATGACGAGGTGATGCCGTCGTGGGTGGAGCCCCTGTCCTCGGGGCGGGTGCTCAAGGGCGCGCCGCGCGACTTCCCCTCGCCCGCGAGGGAGCTGTTGGAGAGCCAGGACATCCGCTCGCTGCTCGTCTGTCCCATCGTGCTGGGCGGCGAGTGGTGGGGCTTCGTGGGCTTCGATGACTGTCGCACCGAGCGCACCTGGCCGGGCGAGGAGAGCCACGTGCTCCAGGCCCTGTCCAACGCGCTGGCGGGCTCGCTGCGCCACGCGCGCCTGCGCAACACGCTCCACAGCGTGCAGACGCAGTTGCGCTCCATCATCGAGCGCTGCGCCTCCACCGCGTCCTGAGACGCCGTCAGTCCGTCCGGGCGATGCCGAGCCCGTCGAAGACCGCCTGCAGCACGAGCAGCACGCCGGCGATGAGCCACGGATAGGGGCCCTTCCGGGCCCCGTCCGGCAGTGAGCCCCGGTACAGCCAGATGCCCGCGAGGATGACGGCGGCCTCGACGGTGAAGTCCAACACGCGGTCGTCATAGAGACGCAGGCCCACGCGAGGGCCTCCGGGCCACAGCCACAGGTGGCTGGTGAGCCAGTCCGTGAGCAGATGGGAGAGCACCAGCGAGGCCAGGACGAGGCCCGCGGTGACACCTCGCCAGCGCCACCCCAGCAGGCCCACGAGCACGGACCACCCGCTCGCCGACAGGAGCGTGTGACTCCAGGCGGTGTGGGTGTTGTCGAGGCCAGCGACGTCGACGAGCACATCCACGACATCGAGGAACACGGCGGCCCCGCATAACGCGGCGAGCGGAACCCCCGAGGGGACACGGCGCGCGGCGAGCGCGAGCCCCACGTGGCCCAGGTACATCAGCGTCCTCGTCGCGCGAGGAAGTCGAGCAGCACCACCACGCCGATGGGGACGCCGAAGCCGACCAGCAGGAGCCACGAGGCCATGGCCAGAAGCCTACCGCGCCAGGCGAACCCGAACAGCTCCACGCTGGCGCGCCACCGCACCACGTCCAACGGCGACGGGACGGAGCCGCTCGCCAGTGACTTCACGCGCGGGGTCTGGAACTCCCACTGGGGCAGCGCACGGACGTGGACACGTACACGGTCGAGCTTCCCTCGAGCGCTGCCTTGGCCCCGGGTGACGGGCCCGGCGGGGCTGTTCGCCGCCGGGTCCTCGTCACGGACTACCACTGGGCGGGGTCGGCGTCGGCGAAGGTGGTGCCGACGCCAATCTCGTCGAACCAGATGCTGCGGTTGGGCTGGCTGCCCTGCATGTAGCCGTCGTCGTACCAGCCATTGGCATACAGGCCGACGCGGAACTGGAAGTAGCGGTCGTCGGCGATGGTGGTGTTGAGGTTGTACTGCTCGAGCACCTTCACGCCGTCGAACCACAGCTTGTAGAAGCCCGTGCCGTCGCTCGCCCACTTCGCCTGGATGACAATCTTGTGCCACACCCCGGCCGACACCGTGGCCAGGTTGCCGAAGGTCACCGTCTTCTGGTTGCAGATGGTGCCCTGCTTCACCCGCGTGAAGAGCTGGTTGCCGGAAATCCACACCATGCTGGACGGCATGTAGTCGTCGCAGCCGGTGTCGGAGAAGTCCGCGATGAACTGCGCGATGTTGTAGGACTGCGGCTGGAACTGCCAGTCCTGCTGCAGCCGGAAGGCGAAGCCGTAGAAGCCGGTGTCGCCGCGGCGGTACACGTTGGTGCGCATCACCTCCGAGTGGTAGCGCCCGCCGTACGACGCGTCGTGAATCTGCGTCATCTTGAGCGCCGTGCCTCCTTCGTAGGTGACGTTCGTCACCTCGTTCACCGAGCCCTGGTGCTCCCGGTTCACCGAGCTCCACCCGGCCAGCGTCCCCGTGTTGCGGAACAGCGGCGCGGCGTGGGCGACCAGCGCGAACGACACCAGCGCTGCACCTGCGATGACTCCCAGCGTTCTCGTCTTCATGGCTCTCGGAAGGGTGAGGGGTTGGGCCTGTGCGGCCTCCCGACCTCATATCCAGAATAAACTGACTAAACAGACTTGACTGTCCGAGGCGTCGACTATCGAGCGAAGGGTGGTTCCGGGGGACGGAGGGGCGGTGGGGCACTAAGGTGGGGTGCGATGAGTGACTCGGGCGGACAGGCGTCGGCGAAGCTGGTCATCGAGGTGAAGGACCTGCACAAGACCTTCGGGGACAACGCCGCGCTGAGGGGCGTGAACCTGGAGGTGCCCGAGGGCACGACGTGCGTGCTGATGGGGGTGTCGGGCTCCGGCAAGTCGGTGCTGATGAAGCACATCATGGGGCTGATGAAGCCGGACCGGGGCTTCGTGAAGGTGTACGGGGACGAGGTCGCGAAGATGGACGAGGCGACGCTGAACCAGATGCGTCGCCAGCAGGGGGTCCTCTTCCAGGCGAATGCCCTGTTCGACTCGCTGAACGTCTACGACAACGTGGCGTTCCCGTTGCGGGAGCGCACGAAGATGTCGGAGGAGGAGATCCGGCAGACGGTGGACAAGACGTTGGCGATGGTGGGGCTGTCGCATGCCACCACGCGGTTCCCGGGGGAGCTGTCGGGCGGCATGCAGAAGCGCGTGGGCTTCGCGCGCGCGGCCATCCTGCAGCCGAAGATCCTGCTCTACGACGACCCCACCGCCGGTCTGGACCCGCTCACGACGGCGTCGGTGAATGAAATCATCTTCACGGGCAAGCAGCAGTTGGGCGCCACGTCGTTGGTGATTACGCCGGACGTGGCGTCGGCGTTCGGCATGGCGGACCACCTGGCGCTGATGCACGAGGGGAGGATCGTCGAGTACGGCCCGCCGGACTCCTTCCGTGAGTCCCAGCACCCCGCCGTGCAGGCGTTCCTCAAGAACTACCTGCGGCGACGCGCACAGCGGGGGCGAACGACGTAGGGCCCCGTCAGGACAGGACGGGCGTCACGGCGTGCAGTAGCGGACCGCGTCCAGGAAGCTGCCCTCCACCGTGGACGTCATGTAGAGCGCGCCCACGCGGCGGGGGGCGAGCTTCTCCATCAGGACCCACTGGGCGTAACGATGCAGTGGCAGGTCCTCCAGGCCCGGTGTGCGGTCCACCGGCGAATCTCCCTCATCCTGGGTCCACAGGCGCGCGGTCCAGCCGAGCATCGGGTCGCCGCCGGGAGACGGCGCCTCGTGGTCCTTGTACTCGGAGAGCCACGCCAGCCGCAGCGTGCCTTCGTCCGCGAGCGCGCCGTACCAGACGACCTGGGGCGTGGGTACTTCGGTCCAGGTCTGCGGCACCCCTCCGTCGAAGAGGTTCTGGACCACTTGCACCTGGGTGACCCACGGCGGTCCCACTCGCGAGCGCATCAGCAACACCGGAGACTCCAGCGGGCCTCCACGCGCAGCCCCCAGATCCACCAGTCGGGGCCCCGAGCCATAGGCGAGTTCGAAGGAGCGCTCGTCGCCCACCGGGTCCAGGTGGGTGTCGAAGCGGCGCAGCCGCACGGTGTCGCCGCTCATCGCATGGGCTTCCTCGTTCATGGAAACCAGGACCTCTTCGTTGCGCAGCACGAGGACGCCATTGAGCCATGGCTGCTTGCCCTCGGAGCTCGTGAAGAGCACCTTTGGCGCGACGAGCACCCGCCCCTGGAGGTCCGTCACCGTTCCCATCACCTGGAACGGAGGTGTCTGCTCGGTCCCGGTAAGCCAGACCACCACCACCCTGTCTCCCCGGGGAGACGTCGCCATCCGAGGTGAACGCCCATCGCCCTGCCACTCAAGGAGAGAGGCCTCCCGCGACTCTCCCTCAGGCCCTGTCTTCGGTACACCTTGGTCATCGAGTGGGACGAGATACGCGCGAAGCGGTGGCCTGTTACCCGAAGCCATGGTGGCGTAGACCAAGGCCATCCCCTCGTGGGTGCGCACCAGGGTCGAACGACGGATGACTTGCGTCTGCCCCTCTTCGCGCTCCCAGGGCAGCGGCACGGTCACGGCTTCCTGAAGCGCCAGGTCGGTGTTCAAGCGCAGGACCCGAATCCCAGGGTGCTCCCAGGAGACGAAGACGCCGTGGTCCGTCTTGAGAATGGAGGGGGCGCTCGCATAGGGGCCGTCCACGTTCATGACGCGCGACGCGAACGACGGGTCCGTCACGCCATCGCAGTCGTTGTCGAGCCCGTCACAGCGCGTCTCCGCGCTCTCGTAGTCCGCGCCATAGGAGAGCGCCGTGCACTCCCGCTCGTACGCGCCATCCACCATCGCGCGCTTCGCACCCGCGCAGACGCCGTGCTGCTTCTCGCAGGCCAGCGGGTCCGTACCTGCATCACCGGGCCCCGCGTCCTCCGGCGTCCCGCCATCCTCCCGAGCACCACCGTCCTCCACCACCGTGCCCGCGTCGCCCTTCCCCTCCGAGGAATCACACCCCGTCACCACCCACAACAGGACCACGACGACCCGCCAATGCCTTGCAGTCATTCCTCGAAGCCTTGCATCTCGATGTGCATCGGGACCAGTCATTATTGCATCATGACCAGTCATGGTTGCGTCATGACCAGGAGCCCCGCGAAAGCCTGACCTGGCGCCCGCGGGGCTCGCGCATCATGACTTCACGGCGTGCAGTAGCGGACCGCGTCCAGGAACTGCCCTTCGTCCGTGGTCGCCGTGTACATCGTCGCCATGCGGCGGGGCGCCACCTTCTCCATCAGCACCCACATCGCATGCTCATTCAGGGACATCAGCTCCAATCCTGGTGTCCGGTCCACCGGTGCGGCGCCCGGGCCCTGCGTCCACAGGCGGCCCCAATAGATCGGCGTGTTGTTCTCCCACCCGTCAAAGAACCTCGACAGCCAGGACAGCCTCAGCACACCCTCGTCGGCGAAGACTCCGAACCAGGGCACATAGACCGGAGTGTCCATCATCCAAGTCACCGGCTGGCCGCCCTCGAACAGGTGACCCGCCACGCGAATCCAGCGGCGGTACTCCGGCGCCTCGCGGCTGCGCCACACCAACACCGGAGAGGCGAGCGGGGCCCCCGCCGACTCACCCAGGTCGACCAACTGAGGGACTGGCTCCTCAGACGTCGTGAAGGCTCGCTCCTCCCCCACCTGCTCCAACGCCGCGTCGAGCCGGCGCACTCGGACGATGCCCTGCCCCTTCCCTGACTCCTCCGCCAGCGCCACCAGGAGCTCACCATTGCGCAGCCACAGCGCACTCCTTGGAGAGGGCGTCCAGTTCGACGCGCTCTCGAAGAGCGCTTTGGGCGCCACGAGCACCTGCCCCTTCGAATCCACCACGGTGCCCATCACCTGGATGGGTGGAGTCAGGGGCTTTCCCGTCGTCCAGAGCACCACCAGCCGGTCATGCTCGGTTGATGCAGCCACCACCGTGCGCCCCTCATCCATCGGCCGGTCGAGCAGCCGATATTCCAGCACCTCACCGTCCGCCCCCCGCTTGGGTGACCCATTCGCCTCGAGCGGGACGAGGTAGGCGTTGAGCGGAGCCACCATGAAGTTCAGGGTGGAGTAGAACAGCGCGATCCCTTCCGAGGTCCGCACCAGCTTCGAGGAGCGCACGTGGTGCCGAGCCGTCCCCGTGCGCACCCAGGCCATCGGCACGCTCGACGTCTCCTGAACCTTCAGGTTCTCGTCCAGCCGGAGGACGCGCGCGTCGGTCGCCCCGTCGAAGACCGCCACCAGCACCCCAGCCTCCGTCCGGAGGCTGGAGATCTGCCCCACCCCGTACCCTCCAGGAAGGGCCGTGACGCGTGACTCCACCGACGGGTCCGTCACGCCGTCACAGTCGTTGTCGAGTCCGTCACAGCGCGTCTCCGCGCTCTCGTAGTCCGCGCCATAGGAGAGCGCCGTGCACTCCGACTCGTACGCGCCACCCACCATCGCGCGCTTCGCACCCGCGCAGACGCCGCGCTGCTTCTCGCAGGCCAGCGGGTCCGTGCCTGCATCACCGGGCCCCGCGTCTGCCGGACCTCCCTCCCCGGGAACTCCGCCGTCCTTCCGAGAGCCGCTGTCCTCATCCACCGTGCCCGCATCCCCCTTCGACCCGGAGGACCCGCACCCCACTGTCACCAACAGGAGGGCCAGGCCCATCCCCAAACACCTTGCATTCATGCTTCTCAGCTTCGCACGTCGCGGCGCATTCGACCCAGTCATGGTTGCGCCATGACCCGCAACCCCGCGAAAGCCTGACACGGCGTCTCGCGGGGCCCGCGCCTCACGACTTCACTGCGTGCAATAGCGGACCGCGTCCAGGAACAGCCCCTCGTCCGTGGACACCATGTACATCGCCGCCATGCGCCGGGGCGCCACCTTCTCCATCAACACCCACTGCGCCTCCGCCGTCAGCCACATCGGCTCCAGCGCCGGCGTCCGCTCCACCGCCGCGACTCCCGGCTCCTGCGCCCACAGTCGCCCCCAGAACCTCGCCGCGCCGCCCTCGCCCTGGTCATACACCTTCGACAACCAGGACAGCTGAACCACTCCGTCACCACCGTGCGCGCCGTACCACGGCACGAACCCCTCGGGCTCCTCCGTCCACGTCGCGGGCATCCCGCCCTCGAACAGGCTGCTCGTCACCTGAATCCGGGCACGGAAGTCCGGCGCCTCCCGCGCCCGCATCACCAACACCGGCGACACCAGCGGCTCTCCCGCCGCCTCGCCCCGATCCACCAACAACGGCATCGGTGACTCGGAGGCCGTGAACACCCGCTCCTCCCCCACCTGCTCCAACGCCTCATCGAGCCGGCGCACCCTCACCACCTCCTGCGTCACCCCCGACTGCGACTCCCCCATCGCCACCAATACCTCCCCATTGCGCAGCCACAGCACACTCGCCGGATACGGCGTCCCTCCCGACGTGCTCTCGAACAGCACCTTCGGCGCCACCAGCACCTGCCCCCGCGCGTCCGTCACCTTCCCCATCACCTGCAGCGGCGGCGCCTGCTCCGAACCGGCTCGCCACAACACCACCACCCGCTCCCCCGTCGGCGACGCCGCCACGAACGACTCCGAGCTGTCGAACTCCCGGTCCAACATCGGATACTCCACCAGCGCGCCCCCTCCCTCCGTCCTTGGCGCCCCCTCCCCGTCCAGCGGAACCAGATACCCCCGCAGCGGCGGCGAAGCCCCGTCCGTCGTCGCGTAGTACAGCGCGGGCCCCTCCGCCGTGCGCACCAACCTCGCGCTCCGCGGCATCCCCACCGCCCCGCCCGTGCGCGTCCACTGATACGGCACCCCCGAGCTCCCCTGGAGCACCAGGTTCGAATCCAATCGCAGGATGCGCGCCTCGCTCGCCGAATCCAGCACCGCCACCCATACCCCCGTCTCCGTCCGGAGGCTCGACACCAACCCACCGTGCACGGACCCACCCAGCGCCGCCACCCGAGACGTGCTCGGCGGGTCCGTCACCCCATCACAGTCATTGTCCAACCCGTCACAGCGCGTCTCCGACCCCTCGTAATCCCCGCCATAGGAGAGCGCCGTGCACACCGACTCATACACGCCATCCACCTTCGCGCGCTTCGCCCCGGCACAGACTCCGTGCGTCTTCTCACACGGCGGCCCCGCCTCCACCACGCCCCCGTCCGCTCCCGCGTCCGGCGTGCCCGCATCCGGCGTGCCCGAGTCCGGCGCCCCCGCATCCGGCGCTCCCGCATCCGGCACCACCCCGCCCCCGTCCTCCTGCTGCACCGCGCCCGGCCCACCCTTCGACTCCGACGAACCACAGGCCGTCATCACACACATCAACAACAACCCCATCCCCACCTGAATACACTTGGCTTGCATGCGACCCAGGTTGCACGCGACCCACCTCGAAAGCCACGACAACCCGAGTCTCGCGAAACATTGCATTCTCGGAATGCAACGCCACGACAATCCAACCACTGTCACGGAAACACCGTGCACCCCGACTGCAGACATGAACTCCGGCTGATACAAACGCGAACGCCCGCGAGGGCACGGGGCTCTCGCGGGCGTCCGAAGTGTTGACTCCTCAGCGATTGAGGCCGATGCGCGGACCCGAGCCCGGCGGCACGCAGGTGTAGGTGACCTCCTGGCCCGCCGTCTTCGCGTAGTTGCGCAGCGCCGCGTCGGACACGCTCGCCGTGGTGCCGTCATCCGGGATGAAGCCGTTGCCCGACGGACTGAAGAGGAAGCCCTTCACCCGCCCGCCCAACGCCACCTTCGCGACGAGGTCGCACTCCGTCACGCCCGTCCCCAGAATCTTCGAGGCGAACGGCGTGCGCGCGCGCTGCAACAGCAGGTCGATGCGCGGCCCCACCGCCGAGGCGTTGGTGCTCGTCAAGGTCACCTGCTGCCCGACGATGGGCGCCAGGTCCGTGTCGAACGCGAGCAACAGCTGCTCCACGTCCCGCCGCGTGGCGTCCGGGTTGTTCAGCGGGAAGCCCACGCCGATGCTCGGGATGAACACGATGGCCGACAGGAAGCGCGCCATGGTGTCCACCGCGCCGTCGTGCACGAAGCCAAACCCACGCACCTGGTCCCCCTGCCAGCCGCTGTCCGGCGCCAGGAAGAAGGGCGTCGTCGGGTTACCGAACATGCCGACCTTCTGATACATGTTGCGCAGGTGCGGAATCTTCACGATCTGCGGGATGTTCTCGAAGCTCGCCATGCCATCCGTGCCGTAGAAGCCCTGCGCCGGGCTCAGCCGGTGACACCCCTCACACGTGAAGCCCAGCCCCTCTCCGAACGGGAGGCCATCCGAGCGGCGTGAGCCCGCGTAGAAGTCCAGCCCCCGCTGCTGCGCCGCGGTGAGCGAGTTGTCCAGGTTGCGCACCGGGTTGGGCGGCAGCTGCACCTGCAGCTGGAAGTCAGTGAAGCGTTGCATCTCCGCCTGCGTGGGCGCGGTGGAGCGGCCCAGGAGCCCCTCGAACGCGACGATGAAGTTCATGAACGACAGGTTGGGGTCCGTGCCCGACGTGCCGAAGAAGCCCGTGGAGCGGTCACCGCGCCAGTGCATCGGGCCCGACACCACCATGCCGCGCAACGTCTGCGTCGTCATGGGGCCCTTCATCGGGTGGAAGTCCTCCACGTTGCCGGAGCCGTTGATGTGCGGCTTGAGCAGCTCCGCCGCGCCCAACAGGCGCCCCGGAATCGGGTTCTGCGTCACGTCGTCATCCGGGTTGCCCAGGTCCCACGCCAGGTCGTCCATGTCGCCGAAGATGTGGCAGCTGGCGCACGAGGCCTCGCCGTTCGCGGAGAACGTCGCCGCGTCGTAGAGGATGGGGCGGCCCTGCACCACGGAGGCGGGCTCCGGGTTGGGCAGCACCTGCTTGCCCAGCTCCGCGCGCGTGGCCAGGTCGATGACCTTCACCGCGTTGTCGAAGCGGGTCAGCACGTAGAGACGATTGCGCGCCTCGTCCAGGATGAGGCCGCTGGGGCCACCGCCGCTGACGGGGATGTAGGCCGCGCTGTTGAGCCGCGGATTGAAGCTGTCCGCCTCCAGCGCCTGCGTGTCGAACACGCCCACCTTGCTGGAGCTGTACGCAGCCACGTACAGCGTGCGCCCGTCCGAGCTCACCGCCATGTCCACCGGCGTGGCCAGGCTGTGGTTCTTCGCCGTCCGGTCGAAGGCCGGGTCCGTGGCCAGCTTCGAGTAGTCCAGGTGCTTGTTGAGGTGCCGGGGCAGCACGCTGCCGCCGAGGATGGCGGTGATGCGCGTCTCCGCCAGGTGGCCCTGCACCGTGGTGCCGCCGTAGTTGCCGGGGCCCTCGAAGCGCACGTGGTTGAAGGCCTCCGTGTTGGACACGTACACCGTGCCCGTCACCGGGTTGGTCACCATGTTGAACAGCGTGGTGCCCACCTGCGAGTACGCCGCCTTCTGCCCCAGCGAGTTCGCGTCCACCGCGAAGACGTCCTGGTCCGGCAGCCGGAAGCGCACCGCGTTGTTCCAGTTGCGCCCCAGCTCGTCCTGCCACTTGCCGGCCTGGTTGTTGTACTTCACGATGAGCGCCACCTCGGGCGCGCGGATGCCCTCGTGGTTGGTGGCGGGGCCGGGGCTGCCGCCCGGATAGATGGAGCCGTTCACCAGGCAGGGCAGGTAGGGATTGAAGCCCTCACAGACGGTCTCCTCCAGGATGGACGTCGTCTGGTTGCCCGACTTGAAGACGGCCGCGTACACCGTCTGCTTGTCCGGGCTCACCGTCAGCGCGCGCGGGGTGTCACCGAAGAAGTTGAGGATGCGCACGGGCGTGCCGCCCAGCGAGGTGCCCAGGTTGGCCGGGTCGAACACCCAGACGTCCGCGCGGCCCACGCCCGGCGTGGTCAGCTTCGGGTCTCCGGCGCCCGGCACCGCCGCGATGGACGCGTGCGTGCGGTGCTGCCCGCGGTGCGCCGTGGTGATGAAGGCCCGGCCCCCCGTGCCCGCGAAGACGATGTCGCGCGGCTCGTCCCCCACCAGCAGCGTGCGCACCACGCGCGGCGTGCCCGTGAGCGACACCACGCTCACGCTGTCCGACAGGTGGTTGACCACCCAGACCTCATTGTCATTGCGCGCGGCGACGGCGATGGGCTCCAGGCCCACCTGCACGCGCGACTGGAGCGTCAAGCCATTGGCGCCCACGGTGAAGATGGACAGGCTGTTGTCCGGCGTGTTCACCGCGAACAGCCGCGTGCGGTCCGGCGACAACGCCAGCGGGCGCACCTGGCCACTCTCGAAGGCGATGAACGACGGCGGCGCCGCCCGCGCGGGGGTGAAGCCGGGCGACATGACGGCGAGCAGCGCCGCCGCCGCCAGCAAGGACTTCTGGATGCCTCTGAGTCTCGTGGGAGTCATGGGGATGCCAGACCTCGGGGGATGACAGGGGGACGACCACGGCGAGAGCCCATCCCACGCCGCGAACCGCGGGGCCCCACGCACACGCCGACCCGACGCGGCGGGGACCTCCGCCGACGGAAAAAGGGCTGACGGAATGTGAGCGGGGTGGAAAAGCGTGGAGCCCTTGAACGGCTACGCTCGGACTGGTCTACAGACAGACATGATGCAATGCGTTACCAAGAGGACACACTGATGCGGGATTGAGCATCCTCACCTCCGACATGGCAGGATTCCGAGGAAGCCAAGGTATCGCTGAGCGGCCCTGGACCGCTTGCCCCATTGCGCCAATTCCCTTGGCCGAAGGCGACAACATGAGCTCTCCGGCGACCATGTTGACGAGCTGGGCCCTCGCGCTCCATCGCACGCTGGAGCTGCGTGGCCTGGACTCCCACGGGTTGTTCGTGAAGGCCGGGTTGAATCCGGGGCTGCTCGGTGACGCCAACGCGCGCTATCCGCAGGAGGGGCTGACGCGGCTGTGGCGGCTGGCGGTGGAGAGCTCGGGGGACCCGGCCATCGGGCTGGAGATGGCGCGGCAGGTGAGCCCGACGACGTTCCACGCGGTGGGCTACCGGCTCAACGCGTCCAGCACGCTGCGCGAGGCGTTCGAGCGGCTGGTGCACGCGGTGGCGCTGGTGTCGGACGCGCTGCGGCCGGCTTTCACGCGGGATGGGGACTGCTATCAGGTGATCCTCTTCGACGGCGGCGACGGGCCGCACCTGTGCGAGGAGGAGACGGACGCGGTGGCGTACCTGCTGGTGCGCTTCTGCCGGGTCGTCTACACGCGGGAGCTGTCGCCGCGCGAGGTGCTGCTGCGCCGGCAGGCGCCCTCGGACCTGCGGCCGTACGAGAAGCTGTTCCGGTGCAAGGTGACGTTCGGGGCCAACGCGGACGTGCTGGTGTACGAGCGGGCGCCGTTCGAGGTGACGCTGCCGGGGGCGAACCCGGAGCTGGCGCGCATCAACGACGAGCTCATCACCCGGCACCTGGCGAGGCACGCGGGGCAGGACCTGGTGACGCGGGTGCGCGCGATGCTGCTGGAGCTGATGCCCCAGGGCGAGCCGTCCCAGGAGAAGGTGGCGGAGCGGCTGCACATGAGCTCGCGCAGCCTGCAGCGCAAGCTGGTGGAATCGGGCTCGGGCTTTCGCGAGCTGCTCGCGGAGACGCGCCGCACGCTGGCCCTGTCCTATCTCTCCGAGCCCGGGCGCTCGGTGAGCGAAATCGCGTACCTGCTCGGCTTCTCCGACGTGAGCACGTTCACCCGCGCCTTCCGTCGGTGGACGGGACAGCCGCCCAGCCGCTTCGGCGCGCGCTCGGGGACGTGAGCCTCACGTCCTGGCCATCACCGGGAAGCGGTCCGGTCCCTCGGGCAAGGACAGCCCTCGCACGAACAGGTCCGCGTCGTCGTCCTCGCCGAGCACGCGCGCGTCCGGCCACCAGCGCTCCGGCGTGAAGCCGAACCGGACCTGCTTCACGGGCTCCGCCACCAGCCGGCCCAGGTAGGGACGCAGGTCGAACACCTCGGTCGCGAAGACGTCGTCGAGGTGGAGCACGCCGTCCTCCACGCTCGCGAAGACCCACGCGTCCTCGCGCAGTTGGCGCAGCGGCCTCGCGAAGTTCGCCGCCGCGTACCAGCTGGCGATGCGCGCGTGGCGCCGCGCGCCGAAGCGCTCCGTCAGCGGCGTGCCCTCCCTCGCGAGCGTCCTCAATCCCTGACGGACCGTGGGGTCCGCCAGCTCCAGCGTCGGCGCGGGCTCGGCCGACGGTGTCACCTGGAGGTCCACGCCGAACAGGCTTTGTGCTCGCGGCGCGAAGCCGAAGCGTGGATAGAAATCGAGCACCGTCTTGTTCGCGAACAGAATCACCGGCGCGTCGCCGCAGGACTCCAGCGCCGCCTCCATCGCCACGCGCGCGAGGCCGTGCCCCCGGCGCTCGGGGACACAGCCCACCGCGCCCAGTTGATAGCCGGTGACGTCGCGGCCCTCCACGCGCAGGCACATGCGCATCACCGACGCGTTCGCCACCACGCGCCCGTCCTCCATGACGCTGAACGCGCGGTAGTCGTCGGTCCACTCGCCCCACTCGCACCAGCGCCTGAAGTCCGCGGTGCGGAAGACCCGGGGCACGTAGTCGCAGAAGGCGGCTTGCAGCGCGGGAGCCTGGTGGTCGATGACCACGACTCGTGAGGTCGACATGGCGGGCACCACAGCACGAATGTGCATGTGTCCGAAACCTCCCGTTCACGCGCATCGCGTCCGCGCCGGACGCGGGTGACTCCCGCATGAACGCGGCTCGCGGGCGGCTGGCGTGCAGTAGGCGACACGCAGCCCCGGAGCGCGACCGGGGCGCGATTTCAACCGCGCGGATTCGCTGACAGGAGCGTGCGTGGCGCGAGCGGTGCACAAGGGCCGCCCGCGTCACCCCTGTTTCCCCCACCTCACGCAAGGAGCCTGGCATGTGCACCGACTTCCTCGTCGTCGCCTCGGATAAGAGCGTGGTCAATGGACGCAGCATGGAGTTCGGCGTCGACCTCGACTCCAAGCTGCTCGTCAGGGCCGCGGGCTCGAGGTTCGCCTCGCCCTCGCCCTCGGGACTCACCAACGGCCTGTCCTGGACGTCCAGGTATGGCTACGTGGGCCTCACCGGAAAGGGCGACGTGCCCTTCATCGTCGATGGCCTGAACACGGAGGGGCTCTCCACCGGGTGCCTGTGGCTGCCGGACTCGCGCTACCCGAAGGTCACCGACAACTCGAAGGCGCTGTCGCTGGCGTTCTTCGCCGGCTGGGTGCTGGGGAACTTCTCCACCGTCGCGGAGGTGCGCGGGGCGCTCGAGAAGGGCGAGGCCCAGGTCTGGGAGTCGGACTGGCTGGCGCAGTACCTGCCGCTGCACTTCCCCATCCATGACGCCCAGGGCAACAGCCTGGTGGTGGAGTTCCTCGACGGCGTGATGCACCTGCACGACAACCCCGTCGCCGTGCTCACCAACGCGCCGCCCTTCCCGTTCCAGTTGAAGAACCTGCGCGAGTACGTGGGCCTGTCCCCGTGGGACGCGAAGAAGGTGGAGCTGGGCAGCGAGAGCTTCGCGCAGCCCGGCCATGGCAGCGGCCTGCGCGGGCTGCCCGGAGACCCGATGCCTCCGTCCCGCTTCGTGCGCACCACGTACCTCAAGAACTTCGCGCGCCCCGTCGCCAACGCCGCCGAGGCCACCACGCTCGCCTTCCACCTGCTCAACACGGTGGACATCCCGCGAGGCACCGTGCGCGCCCTCAACGAGAACACCCAGAAGGAAGAGGACGACTACACCCAGTGGACCGTGGTGAAGGACCTCACCCACAACGTGCTCAACGTGCGGTTCTACCAGGACCCGCTCGTCTACTCGGTGAACTTGAAGTCGCTCGACTTCCAGGCCGCCAACGGGAAGACCTTCGCCGTGCCCTCGAGCCCCACGTCCATCGACATCACGGACAAGCTGACGCGCTGACGTCGCGTCCCGTGTGACGGAATCGGGCCCCGCTTCCCGCGCGTGGAAGCGGGGCCCGGGGTGTGGCGCGTCAATGGATGCGCAGCGCGAGCTTGCCCAGGTGGTGCTTGCCCACGGCCTCGTGCGCGTCGCGGGCCTCGTCCAGGCGGAAGACCTGGGAGACCTCGACGTGGAAGGGGCCGGACTCGATGAGGCTGTTGAGCCGCGCGAGCACCTGGGAGTTGGCCTCGCCGTTGTAGCTGGAGACCTTGACGCCGTCGTTGCCCTTGGGCTCGGGCTCGACGCCGTTGGGGTAGGCGATGTGGCCTCCGGACTTCACGCAGGAGAGCGCCTGGTTCGTCTTGTCGCCGCCCGCGAGCACCAGCGCCGCGTCGATGCCGTCCGGCGCGAACTCGCGCGCGGCCTTCACGACGTCATCCGCGCGGCCGTCCACGACCTTGTCCGCGCCGAGCTTCTTCAAGAGCTCCACGCCGTCGGAGCCGGAGGCCACCGCGAGCACGCGCGCGCCGAGCCGCTTCGCCAGCTGCACCGCGAGGTGTCCCACGCCGCCGCTCGCGCCGTAGACGAGCAGCGTGGTGCCCTTGCCGACCTTCAGCGTGTCCTCCACGCCTTGCAGGGCGGTGATGCCATCCGCCGCCAGGACGCCCGCCTGCTCCGCGCTCAATCCCTTGGGGATGGGCGCGGTGTCGCTGGCCTTCACCGCGGTGTATTCGGCGTAGAAGCCGCCCTTGTCGTTGAGGAAGCCGAAGGCGTAGACCTTGTCGCCGACCTTCAGGTTCTTCACGCCGTCCCCCACGGCGGCGACGGTGCCGCAGCCATCCGTGCCGAGGACGTGGGGGAAGGACGTCTTGCCCGGCTTGTAGCCCTCCATCTCGCCCGCGCGCTCGGAGGGGTCCCACTGGCCGATGCCCGCGGTCTCGACCTGGATGAGCACTTCACCGGGACCGACCTGGGGAACGGGGATGGTGCGCGTGTCGAGCACCTCGGGACCGCCGAAGCGGTCGATGGCGGCGGCCTTCATCTGGGAGGGGATGGAGGGGTTCATGGGCGTCTCCAGGGATGGGGTTCTTCCGCACGCTGGGCACGGCCTTGTGGGAATGCAGAGCGAGCGACGAAGCGACGGGCCAGGGCATGTCCACACGGTCGCCGACCGGGCACGGGAGGGGGCGGGCTGGCGTACAGTGCCGGGCACCATGTCGTGAGTCTTGGAGGCGGGGATGTCTTCACGAACGAAGCTGCGCGCGTTGTTCTTGGGGGGAGTGCTGTTGGTGTCGTCCACGGCCGGGAGCGCGAGCGCGCCGGCGGTGACGCTGGAGGGAATCGAGCTGCGCGTGTTCGACCGGGCGAAGGGGGCCCTCGTCGCGGTGGATGAGGCGTCCGACCCGTATGGGATGAACGTGGACGCGGTGCTGCTGGTGAAGGTGAAGGGCACGTACGAGGGCGACAAGCCGCTGAAGCTGAAGCTCTCGGCGAGCGCGCCGAAGGAGGAGTCGGAGGCCGGTTCGCGCCGCGCGTGGAAGACGGCGCAGACGCGCGAGCTTCACGTGCTCGCGGAGGGCGGCGTCACGGTGGTGCCGTTCCTGCTGACGTATCAGTGCGCGTCCACCGTGAAGGTGGTGGCCACGCTGACGGGCCCCGGGGTGCAGGGGACTCGCACGCTGGACACCGCGTTCCCCTGCGCGGAGTGAGGGGCTGTCGACCTCACCACCCGAGCGCTTCGGGGACCTGGGCGAACAGGAGCAGCAAGTCCGGAAGCTTCTCGTGCTGCCGCTTCATCTCGAGCCACACCGAGGGGTGCTGCCGCGTTCGGACCTGCCCCGCCAGCATGTCGAGGTGCTCCTGGGGCAGCCCCTGTGACTTCGCGCGGAGGTAGCCACTCAAGTGCGCCATGTAGTCCCAGTAGGCGGCGCGACGCGCTTGAGGAAGCAGCTCCCGCTGGTTCAGTTGCAGGGTGCCAATCGTGTACTCGGCGCGAACGTACTCCTCCGTTCCTGGAGGCGCCTTGGGCCGAAAGAAGAAGGTGTCACGCAGGTCGAGTTCGAGGAAGTCCATGGGCTCCTCGACACGTGGATCGATGAACACGGGCCTGCCGGGAGCAGGCGGCGTCACGGGTGCCGACCGGGCCCTCGCCACTTTCGTCAGCGCCTTCGAGCCTCCGTCGAACACCGCGAAGTGGTCATTCTTGCGGCCATTGCAGGGGCCGCACGCATAGAGATAGTTCATCCACGCGAAGACGACCTCCGGATAGAGCGTCTTGGGGCGGATGTGCTCTACCTCGTCGGCAGCGGAGTCCTCGCAGTAGGCGCAGCGCCTCGCCCCCGAGCACATCTGCGTCAGCGTCGCCTTGACGTGGTCGAAGGTCTGATTGCCAATCTTGTTGAGCGACGAGAACCGCTTCTTCGCCTGCGCCACTCGCTCCGCGTAGTCAGGCAGTGCGTCGATGGACTGTTGATATCCCTCGAGCCCCTGGCGAGCAGCTTCTGGCAACAGCCCCTGCGGCAGGCGAATCACTTGAGCAGGTCCTCCACGGCAGGCGAGGGAAGCGCGCTCGCGGCCGTCGGAGTCCTTGCCCGCAGGCGCTCCTGCTCCTGCCGCTCCTCGGCACTCAGGCCCTCGGAGAGCTCCTTCTGGTTGAGCATCGCCAGGCGCTCGAGCTGCGCGATGGCCTCGACCGAGCGGGTGGGGACATCTCCGAAGACCCCGGTCCCATAAGCATCCAGGACGTTGCCATACAGCAACCGGTCCCTCGCGATACCGGTAACCATTCCACCCGACTCGTCACTCCCTGGGCGCGGCAGCCGGAAGATGCTGCCCACCGTCGCGGCCTGACAGATGAGCGGGCTGTGCGTGGTGACGATGAACTGGATGTGGGGGAAGTGCTTCCGGAACCAGTGTCCGACACGACGCTGCCACGTGGGATGCAAGTGGACATCGATTTCGTCGATGAGGACGACCCCCGGCACCTGGACCGTCTTCGCATCACCTGCCGCGAAGAGGTGTTCGGCGTCATAGGTCTTCACGAGCTGCCGGATGAGCTCGAACGTCATGCTGAGCACGGAGCGATAACCGTCACTCAGGTTCTCGACGGGAATCTCACAGCCATTGCCATCGACGAAGCGCACGCCATCCGAGCTGATGGAATGGAGTCTGGCTTCGTGAGGGAGGAAGTCAGGCTGGTTGATGAACTGCTTGAGCGCCTCCAGCAACTGCCCCTCCTTGCCCTGTCCCTTCGTCTCCAGGTTCTTGAACTGGAGCAGCTTGAGCCACTCCAGACACTCCGTCAGCGCGACGGATTCACCGAACACCGAGAGATGCCGCGCGAGCTTGGGATTGGAGAAGAAGAGCTTCTCCTGGTCCTTGTCTCCGCCCGTGAATCTTCGGAAGGGACCATATGAGGCGCAGAACCAGCCGTAGCCATCTCCCCAGATGCTGCGTCTGGGGTCCACCGCGACGTCTTCACCCGCGAGCTGAACCTGCCCGACGTCGGGGCGCTGGAAACGCAACCGCGCCTGGAGGTCGACGTTCTTCGGTGACCTGCCGCTCTTCGTGAACTGGTCCCAGTTCTTGTCCCAATCCAGGGTCAGGTGAATCGAACCGGACTGGGTTTTCCATCGCAGCCACTCGTTCCAATCCTGACGCAAGGCAATGGCCTCGCTGGGGCCCACCATCGCAAGGGCCATCGCGCGGAGGACCGAGCTCTTGCCAGCACCGTTGTCCCCGATGATGACGTGCCATCCCGCGAGCGTCGGGGCCGATGACGGCGCCCACTCCAAGGCATCGATGGAGCGGATGTTCTCGAGGGCCACTTTCTTCAGGTACATGAGGCGTAGCACGCCCGAAACCCCCAGGAGGGTCAACTGCTACGTCGCCACCCTGGAGGCGTTTCCTCCTGGGTCGGTTTTCCCGCATCTGTCGAGACAACCTGACGGAGCGTGGCGTGTCAGACCGGACCGGTAGCTTTCACGCATGCCGGACATCCGACTGCCCGCCGAAGCGAAGTTCAGGAGTGAGCTGGAAGCCCTCGCCGCCCACGACGACAAGCCCCGCCCTCCCGGGTGGGCCCTGTCGCCGCGCGCCGTGGAGGCCTACATCCTCGGGAGCCCCAAGCCCGTGGGCGGCGTCACCATCACGCCCAAGTACGTGGGCGACCGGGGCCTCATCCAGGTCTGCATCGCCACGCTCGCGTCCGACCGCGCGCTGATGCTCGTCGGCGAGCCCGGCACCGCGAAGAGCTGGCTCTCCGAACACCTCTCCGCCGCCATCAGCGGCACCTCCGCCCTCATCGTCCAGGGCACCGCTGGCACCAGCGAGGACCACCTCAAGTACTCGTGGAACTACGCCCTGCTGCTCGCGCAGGGTCCCACCCCCGAGGCCCTGGTCCCCTCCCCCGTCCTGCGCGCCATGCGCACCGGCAAGTTCGCCCGCTTCGAGGAGGTGACGCGCACCTCGCCGGAGATTCAGGACGCCCTCATCTCCCTCCTCTCCGAGAAGCAGGTCTCCATCCCGGAGCTCGGCGAGGTCGTCAGCGCCCAGCGCGGCTTCAACCTCATCGCCACCGCCAACACCCGCGACCGCGGCGTCAACGAGATGAGCGCCGCCCTCAAGCGCCGCTTCAACTTCGTCACCGTCCCCATCGTCGACGACCTGGAGCAGGAGATTCAAATCGTCACGAAGCGCGAGGCCGAGCTGCGCAATGACTATCAGGTCGGCGTGCCGCCCACCGAGGAGCTGTCACGCATGCTGCTCACGCTCTTCCAGGAGCTGCGCGAGGGCGTGACGAAGGACGGCAAGACGAAGGTCCGCACCCCGGGCGCCGTGCTCTCCACCGCGGAGGCCATCAGCGTCCTCTTCAACAGCTCCATCCTCGCGCAGCAGTTCGGCGGCGGGAAGGTCACCGCGCAGGAGCTGGCCGCCTCGCTCGTCGGCGCGGTGGTGAAGGAGCAGGCCGACGACGTGAAGGCCCTGCGCGAGTACATGGAGACCGTGGCCAAGGGCCGCCCCGGCGCGTGGAAGGAGCTGTACTCCGCCAGCAAGAAGCTCCTGAGGGGCTGATGGACCTGGACCTGCTCCTCGGCGCCCACCTGTTCCCGGTGCGCCACCACTCACCGCGCACCACCGCCGTGCTCACGCGCTGGCTCGACCACGTGAAGCCCCAGGTCGTCCTCATCGAGGGCCCTTGCGATGCCTCGGAGCTGGTGGACGTGCTGTGCGACGCGGAGACGAAGCCGCCCATCGCCCTGCTCGGCTACCGCACCGACGACACCCCGGGCTCCGCGCTGTGGCCCTTCGCGGACTACTCGCCCGAATACGCCGCCCTGCGCTGGGCGAAGGCCCACGGCGCTCGCGCCCGCTTCATCGACATCCCCGTCGGCGTCAGCCTGGGCGTGGACCGTCACGTGGAAGCCGTGTCTCTCGACGGTGAGCCCTCGGAGGACGCGGAGTCCACGTGCGCGCGCATGGAGGAACCGCTCACCGAGCGCTTCGCTCGCGAGCGCGGCTATCGCTCGTTCGAGGAGCTGTGGGAGGCGATGTTCGAGGCCCCTGACTGGACGCCCGAGGGCTTCCGGCCCGTGTTGCTCGCTTGGGCGGATGTGCTCAACGCGGGGTCCCGGCCGGACTACCACCGCTGGCGTGATGCCTTCATGGCGCGCCAGGTGTTGGAGGTCATCGCGAGCGGCGTGCCTCCGGAGCGCATCGCCGTGGTGGCGGGCGCGGCCCATGTGGCGGCCTTCCTGGCCCGGGACGTGGACCCGACGCTGGAGGCGAAGCTCCCGACCGCCGTGCCCTGCGCGGTGACGGTGATTCCCTACAGCTTCCCGCGCCTGTCCGAGCAGCTCGGCTACGGCGCCGGCAACCGCGCGCCGCACTTCTACCAGAAGGCCCACGAGGCCCAATGCGACTTCCGGAGAGCCACGCTGGAGGTGCTCATCGACTTCGCGGGACACCTGCGCATGCGCGGCTTCACCGCGTCGCTGTCCGATGTGCTGGAGGCCTACCGGCTCGCGGTGACGCTCGCGGACCTGCGCGAGAAGAGCGCCCCCGGCCTGGACGAGCTGCGCGAGGCCACCGTGGCCACGCTGTGCCGGGGAGACGCGACCCACGTCGACGACTTCCTGTGGAAGAGCGTCGTCGGACATCAGGTGGGTCGGGTGGCCAGCCGCATCGGCCGCAACTCGCTGCAGGCGGAGTTCTGGCGCGAGGTCGAGTCGCGCCGACTGCCGAGCACCGACAGCGCGGAGACCTTCACCCTGCGGCTGAACAACCCCGTGGAGGTCGGCTCCTCCATCTTCCTGCATCGCCTGCGCGTGGTGGGCATCCCCTACGCGGGCCTCGCCGCCACGGGTCAGCAGAAGGCCACGGCGCAGGAGGCGGGGGGACAGGCCGCGCTGACGCGCGTGCGCGAGTCCTGGCAGGCACAGTGGACGCCGTCCACCGATGTGGCGCTGGTGGAGAAGATCGTCCTCGGCGACTCGCTCGAGGCGGTGACGACGCGCGTCCTCCAGGACCAGCTGGCCCTCGCGAAGTCCACGGGCGCGGCGGCGGCGGTGCTGCTGGAGTCCGTCATCACCGGCTGCCCGCAGACGATGGCCTCCGCCCTGCGTGCCTGTGACGGCCACGCGACCACGGACGCGGACCTGCCCTCGCTCGCCTCGGCCTCGCGGGCGCTGTCGGGGCTCGTGGCCTATGGCACCTCGCGGACCCATTCGGCGCTGGGCGACGAGGCCGTGGCGGCGCTGTGCCAGAAGACCTTCGCTCGCGCGCTCTTTCGCGTGTCCGATGCGTGCGCCTGCGCCCAGGACGCCGTGCCCTCGGTGATGGGGGCGCTGAGGACGCTGCACGAGGTGGCGCTCGCGCAGCCCCTGGCGGACAAGGCCGGCTGGCTCACCGAAGCGCGCGGGTTGATGTCGAGCACCGTCGTGCATCCGGCCACGTCGGGGCTGGCCACCGGCCTGTTGTACCTGGCCGAGGAGCTGAGTGAGTCGGAGGTCGCTCGCGAGGTGGGGCTGCGCTTGTCGCTGGCGGTGGAGCCCGAGGCGGGCGCGTCGTGGCTGGAGGGCTTCCTGCGCGTCAACGCGCTGGTGCTGGTGAAGAACCGCGAGGTGGTGCGGGCGCTGGATGCGTTCCTGTCGAGCGTGGACCCCGAGCGATTCCGTCAGACCCTCCCGGTATTGAGGAGGGCACTGGGCGTGCTCGGTCCCACCGAGCGCCGCTACCTCCTGGAGAACGTCGTCGCGGTGCGGCAGCTCGGAGACAAGGGCCGGGCCGCGAAGACGATTCTCGCGGAGAAGGACACCGAGAAGCTCAAGGACATGAGCGCCGAGCTGGGCAAGGCGCTCGCCGACCTGGATGACCTGCTATGAGCGTGGACCCCAAGGAGCTGGCACCGGAGGACCGCGAGGCGCTCTTGCGCTGGCGGCTCGCGCTGGGCCCCGCCGCGGAGAAGACGGGCAGCTGTCCGTCGCTGCACGCGCTGGGCGCCGGCGCGAGCGCGGTGGGCGTGGGCGAGACGGAGCTGGAGGCGCTGGATGACGCGCTGTCCTTCGTCTACGGCGAGAAGAGCGCTGGGTCCTCCGGCTCGCGGCCGTACATCCCCGAGTGGCTGGGCGCGCTGCGCGGCTTCTTCCGCGACGACGTGATTGCCCTCGTCCAGAAGGACGCCATCGAGAAGAAGGGCCTCACCCAGCTCCTGTTCGAGCCGGAGACGCTGCCCTTCCTCGAGAAGAACGTGGAGCTGGTGACGACGCTGGTGAGCGCGCGCGGCCTCATCCCCGAGGACGCCAAGGCGCTCGCGCGGCAGATCGTCCGCGAGGTGGTGGACCAGCTGCGCGAGAAGCTGGAGTCCACCGTGCGCACGGCGGTGTTCGGCGCGCTGAGGCGCGACAGGACGAGCCCGCTGCCGATTGCGCGCAACATCGACTGGAAGCGCACGATTCGCCAGAACCTGAAGGGCTGGGACGCGGAGCACCGGCGGCTCGTCCCCGAGCGCTTCTACTTCTGGCCCAACCAGCGCCGTCACCACGAGTGGGACGTGACGCTGGTGGTGGACCAGTCCGGCTCCATGGCGGAGAGCGTGGTGTACAGCTCGGTGATGGCGGCCATCTTCGCGTCACTGGAGGTGCTGCGCACGCGGCTCATCCTGTTCGACACCGAGGTGGTGGACATGACGCCCGTGCTGTCGGACCCGGTGGAGGTGCTCTTCAGCGCGCAGCTCGGCGGAGGCACGGACATCAACCGGGCGGTGGCATATGCGCAGACGCATTACGTGGAGCGCCCGGAGAAGACGCTCTTCATCCTGATTACCGACTTGTGCGAGGGCGGCGACGCCCAGGAGCTGGTGGCGCGGCTGCGGCAGCTGGTGGACTCGCGGGCGAAGGTGCTGTGCCTGCTGGCGCTGTCGGACGGGGGCAGGCCCTCGTACGACCCGGTGATGGCGGAGAAGCTCACCGCGATGGGCATCCCGTGCTTCGGCTGCACGCCTCGCAGGCTGGTGGACGTGGTGGAGCGGGTGATGCGGAACCAGGACCTGACGTCCCTGCTCGACGCCGACAAGGAGACTCGCCATGGTTGAGGTGCGAAGGCTGGCCCCGGGCATGGGGGCCCTGACGGACATCATCCGCGACCGCGACGAGCTGTCGAAGGGCGCGCGCATCTTCGACGACAAGCAGCTCACGCACCTGTCGCGCTTCGAGAACCGGCTGTTCGCGGACGCGTCGGGCTCCGGGGCCTCGCCGTACAAGGTGTCCCTGGTGTTCGGCGACGGGCACGAGGTGAAGGGGAAGTGCTCGTGCATGGCGGCGCGCTCGCGGCCGTTCTGCAAGCACGCGGCGGCGCTGCTGGTGGCGTGGTCTCGCGCGCCCGACGCCTTCGTCACCACCGACACGGCGCCCACGGGCGCGGGCGGCCCCGCGAAGAAGAGCGTGAAGAAGGGCAAGACGCAGACGGCCGAGCTGATGAGGTCCGGCGTGGCGCAGGTGTCCACGCTGGTGCGCGAGCTGGGACTGTCCGGGGTGGCCGCGTTGTCCGAGGACCGGGCCGAGCAGGTGCGCGCGCTGGGCGAGGCGCTGCGCGCGAACGGGCTGCGCAGGCTCGCGGCGCGCGCGGTGGAGGTGGCGGGGCTCTTGGAGCAGGCGGCGGCGCGCACCGGAACGTTCGAGCCTCCCGTCTTCACGGACTTGATGGCGGACATGCTGCTCACCGCGCGCAAGGTGGAGAAGCACCTGGGCGGCGAGGTGCTGGAGGACCGCTACGTCGAGGAGCTCATCGGCAAGACGTGGACGAAGAAGGACCGCGCGCCCGTCGAGGGGCTGCGGTTGCTGGAGTACGCATTCACGACTCGCCCCACGCCCGACAACTTCGTCATCCGCGAGAGCCGCTTCATCGACCTGGGCACAGGTGCGCACTACGCGGAGAAGCAGATCCTCCCCGCGTTCCTGCGCAGCGTGGAGCCCAAGCGCAGTCACGCGGGCACGGTGCTGGAGGGCGCGAAGGGCGGCCGGTATCCCGGCTTCGCGCCCGTGCGGCTGGACCTGGAGGGCGCGGAGAAGACGCGGGACCTGGGCGGCGCGGCGCTGCGGCGGCTCATCGAGGTGGCGCTGCCGGACGTGGGCGCGGCGCTGGCGGCCTTCCAGGAGCACCGCAAGGACGTGTTCGCGCCGGAGCTGCTCCCGGTGGCGCTGCGGGTGCAGACGCTGCTGGCGAGCGGGCAGCGCTCGCAGCTCGTGGACTCCGCAGACCGGGGGCTGTTCCTCCCGGCGGACACGCGGCTCGACGAGCCCCTGTCCGCGGCCCTGGAGGGGGCCACGCTGAAGGTGGTGCTGGGCAACGTGGGGCTGGAGGCCGCGCTGCCCACGCTGTTCCCGCTCGCGGTCCTGGTGGAGACCTCCGAGGGCCTGGAGCTGCGCGGCCTGGGACAGCAGGAGTCACCCGAGGAGCCTCGGCGCGGACGGCGGAGCGCGCGGGTCGAGGCGCCAGTCGCGGTGCCGCGCGGAGGTTGGGCGGAGGCGGCGCGCGCGGCGCGCGCGTCCCCGGCGGCCATCGCGTTGGCGGAGGTGCGCGACGAGCTGGCGGAGCGGTTCTCGAACGGGCTGCCCTCGGTGTCGCCTCGCGCGGTGGAGCCCCTGGTGGCGCGGCTGCGGGAGCTGGGGTTGGAGAAGCCCGGGGCGCTCCTGGAGGCGCTGGCGCGGCGTGCGGACCCCGCGGAGCGGCTGGAGGACTTCATCAAGGTGTACCAGGTGCTGGGCATCGCCCTGGTGCGGCTGGCGGGCGCGGTGCAGGTGGAGGCGGGCGCGCTGGAGCCGGTGCCCACGCACCCGAGCATCCGCATCCGCAAGCCCGAGACGCCGCTGCTTCCGGGCGAGGCCTTGAGGAGGCGCGCTCGCGGGGAGCTGACGCGCTACGAGGCCGCGGCGCACGCCGCGCACCACTACGCGGGCCTGGGCACGGACACGCTGCTGGAGTCGCTGTATCCCGCGTGGAGCGACGGCGCGGCGAGCACCTTCGTGGTGCGCGCGGTGACGGCCTGTCCCCGGGAGCGGGCGCTGGAGGTGGTGAAGCGCGCCCTGGCCGAGCATCACAGCCACCGGGTGCATCGCACGGCCGTCCAGGTGCTGGGGCAGCTGGGTGGACCCGAGGCGCGGGTGTTGCTGGAAGGCCTGTCGCGCAGGCGGCATGACAGCGGGCTCGGGCTCTATGTGCGCGAGGTGCTCGACGACGTGCAGGCGCGGGAGAAGGGGCCGGAGGCGGTGGCGCGCCTCGCACGCGAGCGGCAGGAGCGGCTGCGGCCCTTCGCGCAGCGCGCGCTGACGGAGTCGAACCGCGAGGGCCGACAAGCGGCGGTGGACCAACTGGAGGGCCTGGGACTGACGCAGGCGTGGCCGGTGCTGCGGCAGGTGTTCTACGGAGACGCGTCGCAGGACGTGCGACGTCGCGCGGCCATGGCGCTCGCGTGGCTGGGGGACACCGAGGTGCTGGACCGCTTCGTCCACGCCGTGGAGGAGCGCGACACGGACGACGAGGGGGCGAAGGCGGCCGTGTATGCCCTGGGGGTGCTCGGGGACGTGCGCGGGGCGGAGGCGCTGCTCTCCGCGTTCGTGGACGGCTGGAAGCCCAACGTGGTCTCCACCGCGCTGAAGACCTTCGGGCTGGCGATGCTCGAGCCGGCCGTGCGCCTGGCGGAGACGCGGCCGGAGGCGATGGAGCGACAGGCGCTGCGAAACCTGTTCGAGAAGTTCCCGAAGGCGGCGCTGTCCCAGGCGCTGCTCGCCCGGGTGGAGGTGGCGCGCTCGCACCCCGAGCGGCTCGCCCGCTTCGGCACGTACCTGAAGCTCGCCGGCGAGAACACGCACGGCGCGGGGAAGGTGGTGGCGACGGCCCTGCTCGACATCCCCGAGGCCGCGATGGACAAGGACCTGTCGCGCACGGCGAAGAAGCTGCTCGGGTTGAAGGGGTGAGGAAGGCCCGCTCGCCGCGAGCCAGTCGCGGCGAGCGGAGGCTCGTCTCAGCCCAGTCCCACGCGAGGCGACACGTGCGGGCGCTCCAGCGACTCCAGGAAGGAGCCGAGCGCCGCGTTGACGAGCGCGGGCTCCTCCACCGTGGACGAGTGCCCGCCTCGCGGCAGCCGCGCCAGCTTCGAGCCGGGGATGAGCTGGTGGAGCCGCTCGGCCTTCGCCGGGACGGTGGCCACGTCCTCCTCGCCCACCACGATGAGCGTGGGCACGCGGATGCTCGGCACCTCGTGCGACACCGCGTTGCGACGAATCACCCCGTTGACCGCGCGCCAGATGTCGCGGCGGTTCTCCAACAGGCGCGCCCGCCACAGCGCCCGCTCCTCGGCGCGGTTCGGGTCCGTCAGGAAGTTGCGGCCGAACATGATGCGCATCACCGGGTCCACCACCGGGCGCAGGCCGGCCAGCCGGGCGATGAGGTTGAGCAGCGTGTAGCGCGGCACGTTGGCCAGCGGCTCCGGGTCCGCGGACGTCTCCATCAAGGTCAACGAGCGCAACAGCTCCGGCCGCCGCGCCGCGATGCGCATCCCGATGAAGCCGCCCATCGACAGGCCCACGAAGTGACACGGCCCCACGTCGAGCTGCTCCAACAGCCCCACCGCGTCCAGGTACAGCGTCTCCATGTCGATGGCGCTGACGTCCGGCACGGCGCTGCGGCCCTGCCCCCGGTGGTCATACGCGATGCACCGGTAGCGCCCTCGCAGCGCGTCCACCTGCGGGTCGAACAGCCGCGTGCTCCACAGGAGCCCATGGCTGAAGAGGATGGGCTCGCCCGAGCCACCCGTATCCTCGTAATGCAACTCGGTTCCATTCACGGACAGCATCGGCATCGCGGTTCCCTCCCCACCTGCGAGCAGGATAGGCCAGGGCGTGACGCGACATGGCAACAGTCTTGCCGCGTTGCGCCGGCTGTCGACTCGCGGACGCCCGGCGTGCGTGCGGGCGTCCCGGGGTTACCAGAGCCCCTGCGTCTGCAGCAGCGTGCCCAGCTGGCCGGGCGTGGCGGTGGTGGCGGTGAACAGGCGCTCGGCGGCCTCCGGGGACGGGTTCTCCCAGGACAAGAGGCCGGTGGCCTCGTCGCGGCGGCACAGCACCAGGCTCGAGCGCACCTGGTCCGCCGAGTCGAAGGACAAGAGGTCCATCAGGCCCGGGCTCTGGCTGGTGAAGAAGCTCTGCCGGCCCTTCAGGGGCTCCACGCTGGCCCGCACCAGCTGCGGGTGGAGCGAGTGGGCCACCTCGTCGGCGACCACCACCGCGCGCGCCCGGGCCAGGTAGTGCTGGAGCGCCAGGAGCCGCTTCTGGCCATGGCCCAGGTGCCGCGCCGACACGCGCGTCCCCGCGGGGCCCAGGAAGTCCAGCTCCAGCCCACCGAGCGTCAGCGACTCGTACTTGCCCTCGGGCGGGGCCTCCACGGGCACGAGCACCGCCTCCGCGGAGGTGAAGCCCAGCAGCCTGGCCGCGTCGCGCAGGAAGGGCACCGCGTCCGAGGGGACGACATAGCGCGGGGAGCCCCACTGGGCGGCCGCGAGCCGGCGCAGGCCGTCCAGGAGCGCCTCGGACGCGAGCCCCATGCCGGTGGCCAGCACACCTTCCGCGCGCCGCGAGAGGCGCAGCTCGACCTGGTAGAGCTGCTCGAAGTACGCGAGCCCCTCGTCGAAGCGGCTCAGCCCCGCGAGCGCGGACACCTCGCGCGCCATGGCGAGCAGCGGCTCCACGGTGGCGGACCCCTCGCCGGTCTTCTCCACCCAGGCGATGCCTCCGGACATGAGCACCAGCCACAGGCGGCCGGCGACCTCCGGCGCCAGGCGCTCCTGCACGACGAGCGACGCGTCGTCCTCGCGCGAGACGGTGACCTGGAGTCCCTCGCGGCGGATGACCAGCGGCCAGGCCATGTCGCGCGGCGAGACGACGATGTCCATGAAGAGCCCGGCGGCCACGGGCCCGCTCTGGGGAGGCACCGGCTCGTTGCGGACCCGCACGGTGATGTGGCCGGTGTCCGCGGCGAGCGCATACTCCAGGTCGAACGGCTCCGCCGCGAGCGTGGTGAAGTCCGAGCTGGCCACGGCGGCGACCAGGTCCAGCAGCAGCGTCTTCCCCGTGCCGTTGCGTCCCAGCAGCACGTTGAAGGACGGGCTGAACGACAGCCGCGTGCCGGGCTTCACGGCGCGGAAACGGTGGACCTGGAGCCACTGGAGCTTGAGCATCGCCCCCGAGCCTCCCCTCGTGGTGAGCCAGGGTCAACCCTGCCCGGGCCGAAACGGGCACCCACGAGAGAAGTCAAACATCGTCCCTGGTGAAGACAAACCCAGCAGCCAGGCTGCAGGAGCAATCCACTGACAGCCCCCGTGCGCCGGCCCATCCACCGCCGGAGCTCCCGACCCAGGAGGGCGGCCAAGCCCCGCCATCCCCGGGAGCCCGGCTTGTCATGACAGGGCGCGAAGGGCAGGCTCACGGCTCCGCCCCGCCATGCGCCCCGCCCGTCCCGTCCTGCTCGTCCTCGTCTTCCTCGCGCTGCTCGGCACCGCCGCGGGCATCACCCTCGCGCTGCGCTCACCGGGCACACCGCCCCCGGCTCCCGCGCCCCGGGCCGCGACGCCCACCGCCACCCCCACGCCGGCCCCCGCGGTCCAGGCGAGCGCGACGCCCACCGCGGTGAAGGACGCCCATCCCGCGCGCGGTGTCTACGCGGGCTCGGAGGCGTGCGGCGAGTGCCACGAGGACGAGCACGCCGCGTGGGGCAAGGACTGGCACGCGCGCGCGTTGTCCCCCGGGACGCGCGAGTTCGTGGTGGGCGACTACGCGAAGCGCACGCACTTCAAGGGCGACTCCAGCGAGGCGTGGATGCGCCGCGACGGCGAGCGCCACTTCATGCGCACCAAGGGCTCGGACGGACAGCTCGCCGAGTTCCCCGTGGAGTGGGTCATCGGCGGCAAGCGCATGCAGGACCCCGTCGCGGTGATGCCCGACGGACGCTGGCAGGTGCTGCCCGTCTACTACCACGTCACCGGCAAGGGCGAATGGGTGGACTACTCGGAGACCAAGCAGGGCGCGCTCACGCCCGAGCACCCGTTCTTCTGGACCAACTTCCGCCGCAGCGCGCAGCACGCGTGCCTGGACTGTCACGTCACCGGCCTCGACGCGCGCTATGACCGTGAGAAGCACACGTGGACCACCGCCTTCACCGACGCGGGCGTCGCGTGCGAGAGCTGCCACGGCCCGGGCGCGCGCCACGCCGACACGCAGGAACCCAAGGACATCGTCCAGCCGTCCAAGCTGTCCAACGACCTGGGCTTCGCCGTGTGCGCGCAGTGCCACGGCCCGCGCCGTCCGCTCTTCCCCATCCTCGACACCACGCACCGCTACCAGCCCGGCCAGCGCTACGAGGACTTCTACCAGCCCATCGTCGTCTTCCTCGGCAACGAGCGCTCCGGCGACTACTTCACCGACGGCCGCCCCAGCACCTCCAGCTTCGAGTACCAGGCCCTCATCCAGTCCGCGTGTCATCTCAAGGGCGGCGCCACCTGCCTCACCTGCCACACCGCGCCGCACGAGCCCAACGCCCCCAACGAGCTGAACCTCCCGGACAAGTCCCAGACGAAGGTCTCCGTCGGCTCGGCCACCTGTCAGCAGTGCCACGCGGACCTCTTCGCCCGGGCCGCCCAGCACGCGCGCCACACCTCGCGCGACGCGCAGGACTGCCTGGCCTGTCACATGCCGCCCGTCGTCTCCGGCGTGCTCGACAAGTTCGCGGACCACGCGCTGGACGTGCCCGCGCCCCAGAACACCACGCGCCACGCCATCCCCAACGCGTGCAACACCTGCCACACGAAACAGACGCCGGAGGCCATGGCCCAGGCGATGACGAAGCTGTGGCCGGCCGCCGCGAAGCGACAGGAGCGCCGCCTCCGGCTCGCGGACGCCTTCGACGACAAGACCGCCCAGACGGGGCGCCCCGCGCTGGAGGCCACGCTCGCGGATGCGAACGAAGCCCCGTCCCTGCGCGGCGCGGCGGCGAAGGTGCTGGTGCGTCGCTACAAGCGCGAGGCCATCCCCGCCCTGCGCGCCGCGCTGAAGAGCACGCAGGACAGCCAGCTGCGCACCGACGTCATCGAGGCGCTGAGCCTGGTCAACGCACGCGAGGCCAGCGAGGACCTGGCCGCCCTGCTCCAGACGGAGTCTCTCTGGGTCCGTCAGGCGGCGGCGGTGACGCTCGCGAGCTTCGGTGACGCTCGCGGCCTGTCCGCCGTGGAGGCGCTGGCCTCGAAGCCGGAGACGTCCGGGCTGGTGCAGCCGCACCTGCTGCTCGCGCAGCTCGCGGTGCGCCGCAAGGACCTGACCACCGCGGTGCGCGAGTTCGAGAAGGCGTTGGACCTGCAGCCCTACAACCCCGACGCCCTCATCCGTCTGGCCGATGTCTATGTCGTGCAGGGACAGGTGGAGAAAGGCCGCGAGCGCCTGGAGGAGGCGCTGCGCTTCGACCCGCAGAGCCGCGCGGCGAAGCAACGTCTGTCCATGCTCCAACAAGGACGCTGAGGCGCGGGACCGCTCGCGGACGAAGCCGCTCGCCGCTCCATCCACTGTTGAGCAGGCACTCGCCGGTTCTGTCCGGCAGGAGGGGCCTCGCCCCACGGTACGTGGCCGGTATCGGGTGCCTCCCCTACCTCAGGGCACCCGATATGAACGCCCTGCTGCTCGTCCTCCTGCTTTCGCACCCTGGCTCCGAGCCGGGCGTGTTGCTCGCCCAGGCCCGGCCACGCCCCGCCGTGCGACAGCGGACGCAGCCGCGCCAGCGCGTGCCCCGGGTGCTGCCCGTCCAGGCCCCCGCGAAGCCGCCGTCCGCCCAGGGACAACAGACACCGCCCCGGAATCCCGGCGCGCCCTCACAGGCGCCGAGCACGCCCGGGCCCGGCCCCTCGGGTGACGACTCACCCCAGCCTCCGCAGCCCGAGGTGTCGGACCCGCTCCTGACGCCGGTACCGCCCGCGCCCATCCAGATGAAGTCCTGGGACGAGGCGCTGGAGCTGGTGCGGCAGCGCTCCACGGACTTGAGGACGGCGCTGGCCCAGGTGGAGTCCGCCGCGGGACAGGCGCGCATCGCGCTGGCGGGGCTGCTCCCCACCGTCACCGGCACCGTGGGCGTGCAGTACAACGTGCTGGACCCGGACGCGACGACGTTCATCGGCGGCGGCGCGGGGGGCGGCGTGGGCGGTGGCATCGGCGGCGGTGTCGGCGGAGGCACCGGCGACGGAGACGGCCTCCGGCCCACGCAGCCGCCCGTCGTGGGCTTCCTCTCCGCGTCCATGCCGTTGCTCGACTTCCAGGCCATCGGCGCGCGCCGCGTCGCCCGCGAGGCCCAGCGCGCCGCGACGCTGTCCCTGGCGGAGACCCGGCGTCAGCTCAGCGGAGCGCTGGCCCGCGCGCTGGTGCAGGTGGCCGCGCAGGAGCGGCTGGCCGAGGTCAACCGCGTCAACCTGCGCACCGCGCTGGAGCGGCTGGCCCTGGCGGAGCGGCGGTTGGAGCTGGGCGCCGGCACGCGGCTGGACGTGGTGCGCGTGCAGCAGGACGCCGAGGCGGCGCGGGCCCTGGTCGTCACCGGGGACGAGAACCTGAGGCAGGCAAGAGAGGGGCTCGGCCTGGCGCTGGGCATGCCCCAGGCGGTGGGGCTGGCCAAGGGCGTGAGCGTGGAGGACCTGCTGCGAGGCGCGAGGAAGGACTGTCGCCAGCTGGAGGCGGTGGACGGGCGCTCGGACCTGGCGGCGGCGCGCTCGCGGCACACCGTGGCCGAGCGACAGGTCAGCGCGGTGAAGGCGCAGTACGCGCCGTCGCTCTCGCTGACGAGCACGACGATTGCGCTCACGGTGGAGGACGACGTGGTGAACGTCCCCATCTGGAACATCGGCGCCAGCCTGCTGCTGCCCTTCTGGGACGGCGGCGCGCGCGAGGGGCGGCTGAGGCAGTCCCGCGCGGAGGCGGAGGTGGCGCGCCAGCAGGTGGTGGAGCTGGAGCGCTCCGTCACGGTGGAGGTGGCCAGGGCGCGGCGCGGCGTGGAGGTCACCCAGGCGTCGCGGGACATCTCGTCGCAGGAGCAGCGGCTGGCCGAGGAGAACGACCGGCTCACCCGGCGCAGCTTCGAGGTGGGCACCGGCACCAGCCTGGAGCTCATCCAGACGGCCGCGGCGCTGCGGCAGGCCGAGCTGGCCCTGGTGGTGCGCGAGTTCGAGTTGGAGCAGGCGCGCGTCGAGGCGTTCCTGGCGGAGGCGGCATGCGACTGGTGAGGACATGGGGCGCGGCGGGCGCGATGCTCCTGACGCTCTCGGGGTGCAAGGGCTCGGGCAAGGAAGACGGACCGCAGGCGGGACAGGCCGCCGCGGGCACGGTGATGCCCGTGCAGGTGCAGGCGCTCTCCCCCAACGAGGTGCAGGACGCCGCCGAGTACGTGGGCGCGCTCATCTCGCGCAGCAGCATCAGCGTGTATCCCCAGGTCGCCGGCTACGTGCAGGCGATACCGGTGCGGCCCGGCACCCGCGTGCAGAAGGGCGAGGTGCTGCTCGTCGTCGACCCGCGCCGCGAAGAGGCGGGGCTGCGCGCCACGAAGGCGCAGAAGGCCTCCGCGCTGGCCCAGCGCGAGTTCGCCCGGCGCACCCGCGAGCGCAGCGCGCAGCTGCTCAAGGAAGGACTGCAGAGCCGTCAGGACTACGAGCAGGCGGTGGCGCAGGCGCAGCAGGCAGAGGCGAGCGCGCGGGCGATTGAAGCGCAAATCCAGTCGCAGCAGGTGCAGCTGGGCTTCTACGAGGTGAGCGCGCCCTTCGCGGGCGTGGTCGGCGACATCCCGGTGAAGGTGGGCGACTACGTCACGCCCCAATCGCAGCTCACGTCGCTGGACCAGAGCAAGGCGCTGGAGGTCTCCGTGCAGGTGCCGGTGGACCGGGCGCGCGTCGTCCAGGTGGGCAGGACGCCGGTGGAGGTGCTGGACGAGAAGGGGAAGGTGCGGGTGTCCGCGCCCGTGTTCTTCGTGGCGCCCACGCCCAGCGCGACGACGCAGCTGGTGGAGGTGAAGGCCGCGTTCGACAACACCGTGGGGCTGCGCGCCGGGGAGCTGGTGCGCGCGCGGCTGGTGTACCAGGCGCGCGAGGCGCTCACCGTGCCCACGGTGGCGGTGACTCAAATCAGCAGCCAGTCCTTCGTGTACGTGGTGGCGTCCGCCGACGGCGGCACCGTGGCGAGGCGCACGCCGCTGGAGGTGGGCGACGTGACGGGCAACGACTACGAGGTGACGGGGGGATTGGACGGGGGCACTCAGGTGGTCGTGAGCGGCCTGCAGCTGTTGAGGGATGGCCAGCCCATCAAGCCCATGCCCGCGAAGCCCGAGGGCCAGGGCGTCGGCGGCGCCTCCGACGCGGGGCAGTGAGGGCACGGCATGTTCACCGACTTCTTCATCCGAAGGCCCATCTTCGCCAGCGTGCTGTCCATCCTCATCACGCTCGTCGGGGCCATCACCATCCCCGGCCTGCCGATTGAGCAGTACCCGGACCTGTCGCTGCCCGAGGTCCAGGTGACGGCCAACTACATCGGCGCGTCCGCGGAGACGGTGGAGAGCGCCGTCACCACGGTGCTCGAGCGCCAGCTCAACGGCGTGCAGGGGATGCGCTACATCTCCTCCACCAGCAGCAACACCGGGCAGAGCAGCATCACCGTCACCTTCGAGCAGGACCGGGATTTGGACATCGCCGCGGTGGACGTGCAGAACCGCGTCTCCACCGCGTCGCCGCAATTGCCCGCGGCCGTCAACGCGCTGGGAATCACCGTCAACAAGGCGCAGACGCAGCTGCTCATGGCCTTCGGCCTGTTCGACGCGCAGGACCGCTATGACACGGGCTTCCTGAGCAACTACGCGGACGTGTACATCCGCGACGCCATCCTGCGCGTGAAGGGCGTGGGCGACGTGCGCATCTTCGGCGAGCGTCGCTTGGCCATGCGCCTGTGGCTGGACCCCTCGGAGCTGGCGAGGCGCAAGCTGGGCGCCTCCGACGTCGTCGCGGCCCTGAGCGCGCAGAACGTGCAGGTGGGCGCCGGGCAGGTGGGCCAGGAGCCCGCGCCGCCGGGACAGAACTACCAGTTCACCCTGCGCGTGCAGGGGCAGCTCGCCACCGCGGAGCAGTTCGGCGCCATCGTCGTACAGCGGGGCCAGGACGGCTCGCTGGTGCGCGTGCGGGACGTGGGCCGGGTGGAGCTGGGCGCGGAGAACTACGCGCAGCTCTTGCGCTTCAACGGCCGCGACGCCGTGGGCCTGGGCATCTTCCAGCTGCCGGGCTCCAACGCGCTGGAGGTGCGCGACGGCGTGGTCCAGGAGCTCGAGCGGCTCAAGCGCAACTTCCCGCCGGGCCTGGAGTACGCGACGGCGTTCGACACCACCGCGGCGGTGGAGGCGTCGATTGAAGAGGTGCTCGTCACGCTGGGCGAGGCGGTGCTGCTCGTCGTGCTGGTCATCTTCATCTTCCTGCACGGCTGGAGGAGCGTGCTGGTGGTGGCCACCACGCTGCCGGTGTCGCTCATCGGCACGTTCATGTTCGTCAGCGCCTTCGGCTTCTCGCTCAACACGCTCACCCTGTTCGGCCTGACGCTGGCGACGGGACTCGTGGTGGACGACGCCATCGTCGTCATCGAGAACGTGGAGCGCACCATGGAGGAGGGCTTCAGCCCGCGCGAGGCCACCGAGCGGGGCATGCGCCAGGTGGCCGGCGCCGTGGTGGCCATCGCCCTGGTGCTCTCCGCGGTGTTCGTCCCGGTGTCGTTCTTCCCCGGCACCACCGGCGCCATCTACCGCCAGTTCGCGCTCACCCTCGCCTTCTCCATCAGCCTCTCCGCGCTGGTGGCGCTCACGCTGTCGCCCGCGCTGTGCGCCCGGCTGCTGCGTCCGCACGAGGGCCAGAAGTGGCTGTTCTTCCGCAAGTTCGACCAGGGCCTGGACCGCTTCCGCGACGGCTACGGGCGGCTGCTCCACAAGCTCATCGGCCCGTGGAAGTGGCCGGTCATCATCGTCTTCGCCCTGTGCCTCTTGGGCACCGCGTGGGTGTACCGCGCCACGCCCTCGGGCTTCATCCCGGACGAGGACCAGGGCTACCTCATCATCGCGGTGCAGGGCCCGGAGGGCACCTCGCTGGACTACACGCGGCGGGTGCTGCTGCAGACGGAGGACATCATCCGCAAGCAGCCGGAGGTGACGGGCACCTTCACCGTGGGCGGCTTCTCGCTCCTGGGCACCGGCGCCAACTACGGCACCCTCTTCGTCAACCTGCGCCCGTGGGACGAGAGGAAGAAGCAGGAGGAGAGCGTGGCGGGGCTCGTGGAGCGGCTGCGCGGGCCGCTGCTCGGCATCGGCGGGGCGCGCGTGCTGCCCTTCCAGCCGCCCGCCATCCGCGGCGTGGGCAGCGTGGGCGGCTTCGAGTTCGTGCTCGAGGACCAGCAAGGTGGCCGCTCGCTGCCGGACCTGGCCAGCACCACGGAGAAGCTGGTGGGCAAGGCCAACCAAGCCTCCATCCTGCGCGGCGTGTTCTCGTCGTTCACCGCCAACACGCCGCTGCTCGACATCCAGGTGGACCGCGAGAAGGCGCTGTCCCTGGGCGTGCCGCTGGACGCGTTGTTCGCCACGCTGCAGGTGTACCTGGGCAGCCAGTACGTCAACGACTTCACCTTCGCCAGCCGCGTGTACCGGGTGTACGTGCAGGCGGCCATGCCCTTCCGCAACGAGCCCAAGGACATCGGCGCGCTGTACGTCCGCTCGGCCACCGGGAACATGGTTCCGCTGGAGGCGCTGGTGCGCATCAAGCCCATCACCAGCGCGCAGAACATCCAGCACTACAACCTGTACCGCGCCGCGGAAATCAACGGGCAGGCGGCGCCGGGGGCCAGCAGCGGTCAGGCGCTGGAGGCCATGGAGGCCGCGGCGCGCGACGTGCTGCCGGAGGGCTACACCTTCGAGTGGACGGGCCTGTCCCTGGAGCAGAAGGAGGCAGGAGGGCGCGTGCTGCTCATCTTCGGGCTGGGCATCGTCTTCGTGTTCCTGGTGCTCTCCGCGCAGTACGAGAGCTTCGCCCTGCCCTTCGTCATCCTGCTGGGCGTGCCGGTGGCCATGCTGGGGGCGCTCGCGTTCCAGAACGCGCGCGGCCTGCAGAACGACGTGTTCTGCCAGGTGGGGCTGGTCATGCTCGTGGGCCTGGCGAGCAAGAACGCCATCCTCATCGTCGAGTTCGCCGAGCAGCTGCGCCACGAGGGCCGCAGCGTGGTGGACTCCGCGATTGAGTCGGCGCGCACGCGCCTGCGGCCCATCCTGATGACGTCCTTCGCGTTCCTGATGGGCGTGGTGCCGCTGGTGCTCGCGTCGGGCGCGGGCGCGGCGGCGCGCAAGTCGCTGGGCACCACCGTGTTCGGCGGCATGTTGCTGTCCACGTTCGTCAACCTCATCTTCATCCCCGTGCTGTACGCGGTGGTGGAGTCCGCGCGCTCGCGGCTGCTCAAGCGGCACGAGCACGCACGGCCTCCAGGCGGAGGCACACCGCCGCCCTCGGAGCCGCCCCGACCGCAGCCCGCCTGATGTCCATGGCGGGGCTGATACGACCCAATATCCCACGCCGGAGGGTTCGCTATCCTCCGTCGATTCATGGCCCGCTCCATGCCCCTCGACGTCCAGCGTCGTCGGCTGTATGCGCTCAAGCGCGCTCCCGCGCTGCGCCACACCAGCAACACCGTCCTCCTCCAACTGCTCGACCTGGCCTGGGACGTCGCCTGGGCGCAGGACACGGTGCTGTGCGAGGAGGGCCAGGAGGCCCACGGCTTCTTCCTGCTGCTGGAAGGAGAGCTGGAGGCCCGCCGCGACGGTGAGCTCCTGTTGACGCTCGGCCCCGGCACGCCGCTGGGGTTCGAGGCGTTGATGGGCGGCCACTACTCCGTCACCGCGCGCGCGGCCACCGCCTGCAAGGGCCTGTTCTTCCCCAGGGACGCGGTGTGGGCGCTCGTCCACGCGCGCGCGGGCCTGAGACAGGACCTCAAGCGCTTGTTGGCGCACGCCGAGCCCCCCCGGCAGCCGGACCCGCTGCCCCACGTGGAGGTCGTCACCTTCTCCAGCGAGGTGACGGGCGCGCCGCTGTCGCGGCTCATCGAGCTGGTGGCCAAGGTCATCACCCACGACTTCAAGGACCGGGTGCTGTTGGTGCGCACCGCGGAGCCGGGCACGTGCGAGCCGGCGCCGGTGAAGGGCGCGGACGGCGTGCTGCGCGGCTGGGTTCCCGCCCCCCAGCGCGGCGCCCCGGGACGGCTGGGCCTGGAGCGCCTGCGCGAATTCGCCCGGGAGGGCGACTTGCACTACGTGTTCCTCGACGGGTGCCAGCTGGCGGAGGGCGCGCTCCTGGTGGACAAGCACGTGGCCCTGGTGCCGCGCCACGAGCCCACGCGCGAGTTCCGCCTGGCGAAAGGCCGGGTGCTGCCCACCGTGCTCATCGACCCGGTGCGCCCGCCCCGGAGCGCCGCGCTGGAGGGGCGGCCCCAGGACAGGCCCGGCGCGGGCACGCACGTGTTGCAGCCGTGCCGGCTGAGGCTGGACGTGGGACGACTGGAGGGGCTGGAGGTGGACGACCGTCCGCTCGCGGCGCTGCGACTGGGCTGCGCGGAGCGGGACGCGCTGTCGCGCTGGGCCCGGGCCATCACCCACCGGCGCGTGGGGCTGGCGCTCAGCGGCGGCGGCGTGTGGGGCTTCTACCACGTGCATATCTTGCGCTGGCTGGTGGAGCACCGCGTGCCGGTGGACTTCATCAGCAGCTCGAGCATGGGCTCGCTGGTGGGAGCGTACTTCTGTGGCACGGCGCTGGATGGACACAATGGCCTGTCGGGCCTGCGACGCCTGGAGGAGCAGGCCATGCGCCGTCGGCTGTCGCTGGCGGCGATGGCGGCCGTCGTCACCACGTACTCGCTGGAGCACCTGGTGACCGGGGACCTGGGCGACGTGGGGCTGGAGGAGCTGCCCATCCACTTCCTGCCCGTGGCCACGGACCTGACGCGCGGCGAGTGCATGGCGCTGGAGCGCGGACACGTGGCACAGGCCGTGCGCGCGAGCGGGTCGGCGCCCGGGATGTGGGCGCCCACGGTGGTGCCTCCCGCACGCTACGTGGACGGGGCCTTCACCAGCATGGTGCCCGCGAACGTGCTGGTGAGCGCGGGAGCGGACCTCGTGTTCTCCAGCAACATCTTCCCCTTCGGCGTGCGCGAGCCGGCGTGGATGCCGCAATCCCGCGCGGGCCGCTTCCTGGCGAATCTCAATCCTGTCTCAAGGGCGCTGGACCTGGTCGCCAGCGGTGTGTTGCTGTTGCATCGCAGCGGCGACGCGGAGAGCTTGATGGCGGACGTGAGTTACGACATCCAGTCAGCGGACACTCCGCTGAGGACGGCGATGGAGTTCACCAAGGCGCGAGACATCCTGGAGCGCGCCGCCACGGACGAAGCCCTGGCGGAGAGGCTCACCGAGCTCAAGGCGCACTGGGAGCAGATGCGCGCGCACTGTGGCCCGAACGGCCGGCACCGCGGAGGCCAGCAGGCCGCATGATTCCCGTGAGAATCCTGGGCACGGCGAGCCTGAGACCGGGCCCCGCCGTGACGACGGCGGAGCTGTGCGCGCGCGTGGGGCGGGACGTGGCCGAGGTGATGCGCAAGACGGGCATCCACACGCGTCACTTCGCGCCGCCGGGCACCCAGGCCGCGGACGTGGCGGCGCAAGCGCTGCGAGGCGCCCTGGACGCGGCGGGGCTTCCGGCGCGCGCGCTCAAGCGCATCTTCTGCGTCAGCTCCATGGGCGGCGACGTCACCACGCCGGCCACGGCGAACCGGGTGGCCGCGGCGCTGGGGCTGTCGGGCAGCTGCGACGCGATGGACCTGAGCAACGCGTGCATGGGCTTTTTGAGCGCGTTCGACCTGGCGGCGCGCTCGGTGGCGACGGGGCTGGGGCCGGTGGGCATCGTGTCGGTGGAGCTCTTGTCGCGCACCACGACGCCGGAGGACCCGCGGCCCTACCTGGTGCTGGGGGACGCGGCGGCGGCGGCGGTGCTGGGGACGGGGCGCCCGGACGAGGGCGTGCTGGGCGTGGCGCTGGGCAACGACGGCTCGCTGCCCACGGACGTGGTGCTGGAGAACCCGCATGCGACGGGCCGGCTGGAGCGGATGCGATTCCTGACGCCCAGCAAGGCGATGACGCGGGTGGCGCTGGACGCGCTGGTGCGCGCGACGCGCGAGGTGCTCGACGGGGCGAAGGTGGCCTTGCGCGACGTGGAGTGGGTGCTGACGCACCAGCCCAACGGGCGGATGCTGGACGCGGTGCTGGACGCGATGGGCGTGGAGGCCCGGCGCAGCGTGCGCGTGGTGGACACGCTGGGCAGCGTGGGCTCGGCGTCCCTGCCCACGTGTCTGGACGTGCTGTGGCGCACGAAGCGGCTGAAGCCAAAGGACCGCGTGCTGCTGGTGGGCGTGGGCGCGGGCGTCGCGCACGGCGCGGTGCTGTACCAGGTGGGGGGATGAGACGCGCCGGGGGTCTGCCCCTCGCCACGTGGCTGGGCTTCTTCAAGCTCCTCCAGCGCTACCACCGCTACGAGGTGGTGAACCTGGAGCCGCTGCTCCAGCCCGGCGCGAAGCTCATCGTCGGCTACCACGGGCGGCCCCTGGCGGTGGACCTGTGCATGCTGACGGTGACGCTGCACGAGCGCCTGGGCTACCTGCCGCACGGCGTGGCGCACGGTGCGTTCGACCGCATCCCCGGCATGCGCGCGGTGGCGGACGGGCTGGGCTTCGTCACCGGCGATGACGCGCGGCTCGCCCAGGCGGTGGCCCGGGGCGAGCATGTGCTGCTGCAACCGGGTGGCACACGCGAGGGGTGCCGCAGCTTCCGCCACCGCTACCGGGTGAGCTGGGGCGAGCGGCTGGGCTATCTGCGGTTGGCGGTGCGCTACCGGCTGCCCATCGTCCCCGTGGGTGGCAGCGGCATGGATGACGCATTCCTGGGGCTCAACGACGGCTATGCGCTGGGGCGGCGCGTGGGGATGCCCGCGCGGCTGCCGTTGTGGCTGGGGGTGGGGGCGACGGGCGTGTGGCCCTTGTCGCTGCCCTTCCCCGTGAAGATGACGCAGTGGGTGGGCGAGCCGCTCACGCGTCACCTGGCGCCGGACTTCGACGCGGGTGACCGCGCGTCGATGTTGCAGGCGCACGGGGAAGTGGCGGGCGCCGTGCAGGCGCTGTTGGACCGGGCACGCGGCCGGAGCCCCGCGCGAGTGGCAGGGAAGGCAGTGGTGAGATGAAGGACTCGGAAGGGGAGCCCCCCGATACGCAGGGGCGACGCTGGGCGCTCATCCTGGGGGTCTCCTCGGGCACGGGCGCGGCGATTGCCCACGCGGTGGCGAAGAAGCCCGGGCTGGATGTCTTCGGGGTGCACCGGGGGCGCTACGCGGACAACGCGGCGCAGGTGGAGCGGCAGGTGCGGGAGGCGGGCCGGCGCGCGCGGCTGTGGCAGGCGGACGCGTCCACGCCCGAGGCGGCGGAGGCGGGCGTCCTGGCGCTGCGGGAGGTGGCGGGGCCGCGCTCGGTGAAGCTCTTCGTCCACTCGATTGCGGGCGCCTCGGTGGGGCGCTTCCTGTCCGAGGGCGAGGACCGGCTGCACACGCGGCGCATCCGCAGGACGTTCGACACCATGGCGCACTCGTTCGTGTACTGGACGCAGGCGCTGGTGGCCGCGGACATGCTGGCGCCGGGCGCGCGGCTGCTCGGCCTGCAGAACTCCCTGGATGAGACACACCTGTCGAACACGGGGCTCATCAGCGCGTCGAAGGCGGCGCTGGAGATGTACGTGCGCTACCTGGCGCTGGAGCTGGGCGCGAAGGGCCACCGGGTGAACCTGCTCAAGTTCGGCACGGTGCTCACGCCCGCGCTCAAGCACGTGTACTCACCCGAGGCGCTGGCCCGGCTGGAGGAGGCCCACGCGCGGATGAACCCCGCGGGGCGCATGTGCACGGTGGAGGAGGTGGCGGACTTCGTCAGCGTGCTCGTGGGCGACGAGGCGGGCTGGTTCAACGGCGCCACCATCGACTACAGCGGCGGCATGACGCTGCGGCTGCTCGATTTGGTGCTCAACCCGTGACGGGCGCGGCGACGGGCTCGGGCATCCGGAAGCGCAGGCAGTAGAAGAACGGCGACACCTGCTCCTCGAGCACGTCCTCGGCGCGCGAGGGCAACAGCTCCCGGGGGCAGTGCGCGTCGCGCGTGTAGAACGTGATGGCCCGGAAGGCGGCGCGCTGGAAGAGCGAGGGGCGGCGGCCCGCGTCCAGCTGCTCGTCCACCACCACCACGGGCGTGCCCGGCTTCGCCACGCGGCCAAGCTCCCGCAGGCCCGCGGCCGGGTCGCGGTAGTTGCCGATGCCGCCCACGCTCAGCACGCGGTCGAACAGGCCCGCGCGGAACGGCAGCGTGTGTCCGTCCGCCATCAAGAGTCGCACGCCCGGGTAGCGCCCCTTGCGCAGGCGCTGCTGGCAGCGGCCCAGCATCCCCTCGCTCAGGTCCACGCCCCACACCTCCACCTCCTGGCCGGTGACGAGCTCGCGGCGGATGAGCGGCAGGTTCGCCCCCGCGCCCACGCCCACCTCCAGGATGCGCAGCGGCGTGCCGTCCGCGTGCGGCCGGAGCGCGCCCAGCTCCAACCGCCGCAGGTAGCCCGCGCGCATCTTCGACTCGGAGACGGACTGGAAGAGCGGCGTGAGCACCGTCGTCAGCGGGTCATGCAGCGCGGGCAGCCCGTCGTAGATGACGCGCATCAGCCGGTCCGTGCCGCGCACCGCGTCCTCGCGATACAGCCGCGCCAGGCCCCGCTTCACCGGCCACGGCTCGCCGCAGCCACCGCAGCGAAGCCAGCCCCACGCCAGGCGCCCTTCCTCCTCCTGGCCGTGGAACACCAGCGTCCCGCCGCAGTCCGGACACGTCACCAGCGGGACATCCCCTGCCTTCAATCCACTAGACACCCGAGCCTCGTAGCACCTTCGCGCGCGCCACGTCGTCCCGCGTGCCCATCTGTTCGAAGCGCTCCAGTGCCCGTGTCAGGTGGGGCCCACGCGACGGGTCCTCCGAGGGGAGGTGTCGCGCCAGCTCCAGTCGCGCCCGGGCCTCCTCGTACGCCGTGCCCTTCGCCATGGCCAAGGCCACACAGTCGCGCCACGCCGCGTGCGCGCGCGGCGCATCGCCGGACAGCCACGCCTCACAGCCGCGCCACAGCTTCGCCGCGGGCTCGGCGAAGGAGAACACCCGGGCGAAGCCCTCCACCGCGCGGCACGCCTCGCGAGCGCCCCGCACCAGGGACGTGTCCTTGCCGCCGTCGCGCTCCCACAGCGTGAGCAGCACCTCCGCCACCGCGGTGACGCCGAAGTAGACGAAGTGCGCCACCGACTTGCCCGCGGTGAGCTTGGCGAGCGCCTTCTCCGCCGCCGCGCGCGCGCCCGCCACGTCGCCCTCGCGCAGCCGCACCAGCGCCAGCGTGCCGTCCAGGATGATGCGGTCCGTGAGGCCGCCCTGCGCCTCCGTCCACACCACCGTCTGCTCCAGCGCCGCGCGGGCCTTCAGGTGGTCCCCCAGCCGCAGGTGGATGTGGGCCTGGTAGTGCAGCGCCCAGTGCTGCGTCTGGAGCGCCCCGCGCCGACGCGCCGAGTTCTCCAGCCAGTCCATCAGCGGCAGCCCCCGCTGGAACTTGCCCTGGTAGCACCCCACCACGGTGTAGAGCGCGCGGCACTCCTCCGCCAGCCGCAGGTCCCCCACCGAGTCGACGATGCCCGTGGCGCGCTCCAACCACGCCTCCACCTCCGCCCAGCGCGCCATGTACGTCGCGTACACGGCGTTGCGGCACAGCACGTAGGCCAGGTCCGCGGGGCTGCCCACGCGCTCGGCCACTTCACGCGCGCGGCCCACCCACGCCTCGGCCACCGGACGCACCGGCACCGCGCCCGCCACCACCGCCATGTTGGTGTAGCCGCGCGCCAGCTCCGGGGACGCGCCCGCGGGCTCGCACAGGTTCAGCATGCGCAGGCCCGACCAGAGCACCGGCAGCGCCTCCTGCCCGTAGATGAACGCGTCGGTGAGCCGCATGAGCAGCCGCCCCGCCACGCGCCGCACGCGCCGCCGCTCCTCGGACTCCACGCCCTGCGCGTCCGGCCGGGCGCTCTGCACCAGCCGCACCCCCATCTGCATCAGCGTGCCCACCGCCCAGCCCACGCGCGTCGTCGGCACCGGCCAGCCGAAGTGCCTGAGCGCCCGCTCCGCGTGGCCGCGGAACGCCTCCAGCTCGCCCAGCTGGAAGCGCGCCTCGGCGAGCAGCGCCTCCAGGTGGCCCAGCCGCAGCGCGTCCTTCGGGGACACCCGCTCCAGCGCGCGAGCGAGGAACGGCAGCGCCTCCCGGCACGCGCCCACCCGCAGGGCCTCCTCGCCGGCCTTCTGCGCGTACTCCACCTCGCGCGCGAAGTCGCCCGCCTCACCCCAGTGGTAGCAGAGCGCCGCCGTGCGCGCGGAGCCCTCGCCGTACGCCGCCTCCATCGCCTCCGCGACGCGGCGGTGCAGCAGGGGACGCTCCGCGGCGGCCAGCTCCTCCAGCACGCCCTCGCGCAGCTTGTCGTGCGCGAACCTCCAGTGCCCGTCCGCCACGTCCAGCACCGCCGCCCCCGCGCAGTAGGACAGCCACCGCTCCACGTCCACGCCGGGCGCCGCGTGCCGCAGCAGCGTCACGTCCACCTGCCGTCCGACGATGGCCGCCACGCGCAGCAGGTCCCGCGAGCTGGCCGACACCTTCTCCAGCCGACGACGCACCAGCCGCCGCACGCCACCGGCGAAGACACGCTCGGGCAGCGGCATGTCGCCCAGCCGATCCAACCCGCCCGCCTCCTCCGCCAGCGCCCGCGCCACCTCGACCAGGAAGAACGGGTTGCCCTCCGTCTCGCGGCGCAAGAGCTCCACCAGGTGGGGCCGCGCGCCGGCCGGGCCAATCATCGACTCGCTGAGGACCGCTATCTCCCCCGCGTCCAGCCGGGGCAGGCGCAGCACGTCCAGCGCGGGCAGCTGGGCGGGCAGGCCCGGGGCCTCGTCGTCGCGGAAGCTGCCCAGCAGCAGCAATGGCAACCCGGTGGCGCGCGCCGCCAGCCGGGACAACAGCAGCAGCGACTCCCCGTGGGCCCAGTGCAGGTCCTCCAGGAGCACCACCGTGGGCTGCGTCAGCCGGGCGAAGATGTCCTCCACGACTTGCAGCAGGCGCGCCTGCGCCATCTCCGCGCCCAGGTCCGCCGGGTCCGGCACCGGCCGCCCCAGCACCCCATCCAAATCAGGCACCAGCGGCTTGAGGACGCTCGCCTCGCGGTCATCCAGCGGCGTGAGGATGGACAGCCACCGCAGCACCGGCCGCCACTCCTGGTACGGACTGCCGCCCGCCGCCACCGCCTGGCCGCGCAGCACCACCGCGCCGCGCACCAGCGCCAGGGGCCGCAGCTCGTCGAGCAGGCGCGACTTGCCCACGCCGCTCTCCCCGCCCACCAGGAGCCCGCCCCCGCGCCCCAGCAGCGCCTGGTCCAGCACGGACGACAGGAGCGACAGCTCGCGCGCGCGGCCCACGTAGCGCGCGGCCTGCAGGAAGCTCTCGCGCGTGGTGACGGACTCGGCGGGCAGCGGCCGGCGCGTCGCGGCGCACAGCGCGGCAATCACCTCGTCCGCGCTCCGGGGCCGCTGGCGCGCGTCCTTCGACACCATGCGCTCGAGCACCGCGTGCAGCGCGTCGGGGAAGTCCGCGGGCGCGGGCGGCGCCCTCCCGTCGAAGGGCAGCCGCCCGAAAATCATCTGGCACGCCATGGCGCCCACGCTGAAGAGGTCCGTCACCTCCGAGGGCGGCTCGTCCTCGAACAGCTCCGGCGCCAGGTAGCCCGGCGTGCCGCCCGGCTGCGCGCGGTGCACCTGCTCGCGCCCCACCGCGAGCCCGAAGTCGAGCACCTTCACCTGGCCGCGCGCCACCAGCACGTTGGCGGGCTTCAGGTCCCGGTGGATGATGCCCCGGCGGTGCAGGTACGCGAGCGCCTGGAGCGTCTGCACCAAGAGCTCCACCTGCACGTCGAGCGGCTGGTGGGCGCCGGCCTTCACCAGGTGCCGCGCGTCCTCCAGCAGGTCCATGGCCAGGTACGGCCGGTGCTCGGCGTCGAAGCCGTAGTCCAGCACGCTGATGACATGCGGGTGGCGCACCGAGGCGAGCGTCTGGAACTCGTGCGCCAGGGACAGCGCCAGCTCGTGCCGGGCCGCCGAGGACGGGGTGTTCTCACCCGGCGGCAGCCGCACCAGGTCCTCCACCGTCTTGTGCAGCCGCTTGATGGCGACCGGGCCCGTCAGCAGGTCCTGCGCGCGCCACACCGTGCCCGCGCCGCCCCGCCCCAGGAACTCCATGATGCGGTAGCGGCCGCCCACGACCTCGCCGTCGCCGGACAGGCGCGCGGGTTCCTCGGAACGAGGCTGTGGCGCATCGAGTGGGATGTAACGCATGTGCGGGGGGCCGCCCGCCGGCGATGATAACGAAGTTTCAGGGAATCCGGGGGGTTGGTTTCCTTACAGTGATACACGGGTTGTTACACACCCGGCACCCTCCGGACTTCCCGTTGCCCCCTGGGGCAGGAGGCCCACCCACCGGGAGTATCAGCCGCCCATGAGGCTGGCCAGGCTGCGGCCGCCCTGGACGGCGCCGAAGATGAGGGCGCCGAAGTAGATGATGGTGCCCAGCGTCATGCCGTGGCCCGCCAGGATGGCGTAGCCGTCGCGCTGCAGGATGCCGATGGCGAAGAACAGCGCGGCCAGCGCGGGCAGGGTGTTGCTGAAGGGCACGAAGCCGAAGGGCATCATCAGCAGCACGCCGGCGACGAAGAGCATGAACCCGTTGAAGCGGTTGGTGCTGGCGCCGTGGGTGAGCGCGAGCAGGCGCGGCTTGCTCAGCCGGTCCACCCTGGTGAACACGTCCGCGCCCTTCTCCAGCGCGGGCTGCAGCGACGCGCGCGACAGCATCTTCTCCTGCAGCTTGCGCGGCAGCCACGGCACCCGGTTGAGCGTCACGCCCACGCCGATGAGCACGATGAGCGCGCCGAACACGGTGGAGACGCCCGGGATGGACACGGGCAGCAGGAAGGGGAAGGTCAGGATGCAACAGAAGAGCAGCAGGCCCTGCTCGCCGCACGCCTGCATCAGCTCGCGCACCGTGAGCGACTCGGGCAGTCGCGCCGCCAGGGCGCGCAGCGTGGTGGAGAGCTGGACCTGGGTGTCGGAGAACCGGGCGGAGGACGAAGGGGGCATCGTGGACATGGACGCCGCTCCCCTATCACGCCCCGGCGGGGGACGCTCAGCTCCAGGCGATGTCGTACACCGCTTCCTCGCCCTGCCGACGGACCACCTGCACGGAGGGGTGGCGAGCGCCGCTGGCCTCCAGGCCCGCCAGGAACAGGCCCACGTAGAAGCCCGCCACCACGACGGGGCGGCAGGTGAGCGCGTAGTGCCCGGGCCCTCGGGGCTCCAGCGTGGCCTCCAGGTAGTTGGTGCCCGTGCGCAGGTTGCGCGTCATGCGCGCCAGCATGCGTTCAGGGCCCAACAGGCGCACGGTGGTGAGCAGCGCCCCGCCGATGAGCGTCCCGCTGAAGCCCTCCACGAAGCGGCGGCCGACGACGGCGGCGCCCTCCTCCAGGGGCAGCTGGGGGGCGAGCGTGTCGGCGGCGACCTTGAGCGCGCCCAGCCACACCTCCAGGGGATAGGCGGGGGCGAGCTTGCCCTGGGTGTCGACGCCCACCTGCTTGAGCCGTCCGACACAGCGCTCGTCGAGCTGGTCTCCCAGCGCGCGGATGAGTCCTTCGAAGCTCTGGGGGAAGACGAGCGGCTCGCGGGTGTCCAAGGCGGTCGGCATGCTAGCCAGTCGACAGCGCGCGCCGCATCCGACAGGTTGCCGAGGTCCTGGGTGGGTCGAGACATCCTCCGGTGAACATTTGTCTCGTCCCCGGGGGTGAAGCGGGGGCCGCCAGTGCCTAGCTGGGAGGGGCATGCGGTGGTGGATGGCGTGGCTGGTGGTGGCGGCGGTGGCCGTGACGGGGTGTCCCGTCGCGTGCACGAAGGAGCGGCCGCGGGTGTTCCAGCTCAAGGGCGAGGTGGGCTCGCGCGGGCCGGACTTCGCGGTGGCGCTCTACCAGACGGTGGGCGTGCGCATGGCGCCGGGCAACCACCTGACGTGGACGAACAACGGGGACGTGTTCGACGTCATGGTGGAGGAGGTTCGCCGGGCGAAGGTCTCCATGAACCTGGTGATGTTCATCTGGCGGCCGGGGCGGGCCTCGGACCGGATGGTGGAGGCGATGGCCGAGCGCGCCCGCGCGGGCGTGGCGTGTCGGGTGATGGTGGACCCGTTCGGCAGCGCGGGGTTCGAGGCGGAGGTGAAGCCGAGGCTGGAGGCGGCGGGGTGTCGGGCGCACCTGTTCCGCCCGCTGCCCGCGGACGAGAACCTGGCGCGCAACCACCGCAAGGTGCTGGTGGTCGACGGGCGGGTGGGCGTCACCGGGGGACTGGCCATCCAGGACGAGTGGCTGGGCAACGGCCTGAGTGAGCGCGAGTACCGCGACACGAACGCGCGCGTGACGGGCCCGGTGGTGGAGCAGATGCAGCAGGCGTTCGCGGAGAACTGGCAGGAGACGACGGGGGAGCTGTTGCCGCCGGAGGACTTCCCCACGCTCTCCCTGCCGGTGCCGGGGCTGGATGGGGCGGGTGAGGGCTGGGCGGCGTTCGTGGGGAGCACGGCGAACCCGGAGGTGACGCGGGCGGAGCGGCTGACGCAGCTGCTGGTGCGCGCGGCGACGAAGCGGCTGTGGATTGCGCAGTCGTACTTCACGCCGAACGGGCCGCTGTCGGAGCTGCTCCAGGAGCGGGCGCGCGCGGGCGTGGACGTGCGGGTGCTGGCGCCGGGGGACATCAACGACCAGAAGTTCGTCACGGTGGCGCAGCGGGCGACGTACGACGCGCTGTTGAAGGCGGGGGTGCGCGTCTGGGAGTACCAGCCGTCGATGATGCACGCGAAGACGATGCTGGTGGATGACCGGTTGGTGTTGGTGGGGTCCATCAACTACGACCCGCTGTCGTTCAACATCCTGGAGGAGGGCTCGCTGGTGTTGGAGGACCTGGACGCGGCGAGGCAGATGGAGGCGTTCTTCCTGGAGGACCTGTCCCGCGCGCGGGAGGTGGGGGACACGGGGCAGGTGTCTCGCTGAGCACGGTGGAGCGCCGTGGGGCTGGGCAGGAGGGGGCCGGTGTGCTGAAAGAGCGGGCCTCTTCCCCTCTTGTCTGTCGGAGTCCGCGCGCCATGACCGAGCCCTCCCGTCTTCTGTTCGTCGCTGGCGCCACGGGGGCCACGGGGCGCAACGTGGTGAAGCAGGCGCTGGAGCGGGACGTGCCGTTGATCGCTCACGTGCGTCCGAAGAGCGCCCAGACGGAGCCGGCGAAGAGCTGGCCGCGCAAGGCGCTGGTGGAGCTGGCGCGCGGGGACGAGCTGGCGGAGGCGATGAAGGGGAGCACGACGGTGCTCCAGCTCATCGGGACGATGCGCAAGCGCTTCGGGTCCGGGGACACGTACGAGACGAGCGACATCGGCACGACGCGGCACCTGGTGGAGGCGGCCCGGCGCGTGGGCGTGGACCACATCGTGTTGCTGAGCTCGGTGGGCGCGGGGCGTCCGGTGGGCGCGTATCTGAAGGCGAAGGCCGAGGCGGAGCGGCTGGTGCGCGAGAGTGGAATCCCGTGGACGGTGGTGCGTCCGCCCGCGTTCGAGGGCGAGTACCACCACCCGCCCGCCATCCTGCGCACGCTGGCGAAGCTGAAGCCGCTGCGTGGGCTGCGCCCGATTCACCTGGACCAGCTCGCCGCCGTGCTGCTGCGTGTAGCGGAGCGGCGAGCACCGCTGGGCGCGGTGCTCGAGGGTGACAGCCTTTGGAGCGAGGTGGCGGCGACCGGGCGGTGAGGCCCGGCCGCGCCACTTCACGCCCTGCTCGAGGCGACGTGCCTCCATTCTGCGCGGTCGCTTCGCCGAGATATGCCCCTCGACGAACGAAGGCCCGAGCGGAGGAAGTCCGCCCGGGCCTCGATGAGGAACGATGAGTCCAGCGGAGTGCCTCGGGTGGAACCGGGCACTCCGGTGAAGCTCACACCGCTTTCTCGTCCACGAACTCGCCCAGCAGCCGCAGGTTGAACTGCTTCTCCAGCGGCTGCAGCGCCTCGGCCGTCACGTCTCCGGGCGTGTAGGTCAGGTTCAACCAGATGACCGGCAGCTCGCCTCCGGACACCTTCAGGATGGCCTTCGGGTCGAGCAGCTCATCCTCCAGCTCCTCCACCTTGTGGAACGCCTTCGCCTTGAAGCGCAGGCTCTTGCGCTGTTGCAGCAGGGGGTCGAGCGCCTGCTTGAGCGCCACGAGCCGCTCGTAGTCGTCCTTCCTCGTGCCCGCGCGATAGGGCGTCACATACTCGCGACATGCCAGCGCCATGACTTAGCTGTCCTCTCCGTTGAGCACGCGGATGATCAACTCGCGTGTGCTCTCACCTTCCCGTGGATTCACGACCTTCAGCCGCCCTTCGCTGTCGAAGATCTTAATCGATTGCCCGGGCACGCGGGTGTCCTGAAGCGCGGGGGCGTCATCCCCGATAACGAGCGGCACGTTGAATTCCAGGTGGCTGATGTTCCCCGAGTCCGGCAGCCCGGAGCTCGGCAGCCTCAGCGTCGGACGGCCGTCATCACTCCCGATGGACGGGACCTGCTCCTCGAACCCAAGCTCCTCCCGCATCCAGGCGACCCGGAACTGCAGGTCCTTGTCGGGGTGCGCCTTGCTGACATCCTCCAGGACCTTCTGCAGGCCCTTGGCGAAGCCACCCCCCATGTAGGCATCGACGAAGGCGAAGCGCGTCTCGCCGTTGGCGATCTTCTGCTCCAGCTCCGCGCGGATCTTGTCGTAGGGCTGGGTCCCCTTGGCCTTCTGGATGGTCGTCGTCTTGTCCGCCAGCCCCGGGTCCCCGTGCGTCAGCACGTCGCCGAGGAAGGCGCCGCCGCGCTCCACGACAATCATCGAGTCGGGGTTGAAGGCGTTCAGGTTGTCGCGGATGGCGGTGACCTGCGCCTGGTTGGCGGCCAGGTTCGAGTCCGAGACATACGTCTGGTAGATGCCCGCCTTGCCGTTCACCTCGCGGAAGTCCCGGAGGACCTCGGCGCGCTGCTCGGGCGTGCGGTCCGCGGGGTTCGCGTCCTGGCTCATGGGGCCCGCGGCCTGGGAGAGCCGCTCACGCATCCGCGTCATCTCCGTGGTGAGCTGGTCGGGCGTGTAGCGCCGCGTGGACAGGCGCTCGAGCGCGACCTGCTGCTCACCCGGAGTCATCGACGTGAAGAACTCGCGGAACTTCGGGTCCTGGGTGAACTGCTCACGCAGCTCCGGCGGATAGAGCCGGGGGGGCGTGTTCTCCAGGGCCGCGCGAATCCGCTCCTCGGGGGGCTTGGAGGTGTCGTCCTTCATGGCCACGTAGCCACGGCCCGAGGTCAACGAATCCACCTGCGCCGCGTGCTCGGTGAGCTGACGCTCGGCGCTGGCGATGCGCTGCTCCAGGTCCTTGAGCTGCGCGGCCGTCGCGGGCGTGGACTTCCCCGTCGCGCCGTTGACCGCCTGATTGAGCTGCGCCTGCGTGGCCTCCAGGCTCTTGAGGATGCCGTTGAGCTTCTGCACCTCCAGCCGCGACTCGAAGCCCTGCGTGCCGTACCCCGGCATGCCGGTGATGGCCTGCTTCACCTTGTCGACGAGCTGGCGCACCTTGCCGAGAGTGCCCTCGTAGCGCTGGAGGACGCGCGCGGTCTCCATGTGCGCCTGGATGTCCTCCTTCGTCGCGTCCGGGCCCGCCTCGATGTGCACCTTGCCGTTGTCGTAGCGGACCTGCGTCGTGCGCCCGTTGAGCTCGGGGTTGCGCACCACGGGCACGGGCGGACGGCCCGTGTTGTCCGTGCCCACCTCGGGCTGCGTGGGACGCGTGTTCTCCGGACCGTTCGTGCGCGGCACCGGGATGAGCTGGCCCGTCGCGGGATTCACGCGGAACTCGGTGGGCCGGTTCTCCACGCGGTTCTGCGGAGGACGGCCCGCCTGCTCCGGGTTCGTGGTCGTGCCCGGACGCGTGTCCGTCCCCGTCGTGGTCCCAGGCTTCGAGTCCGTGCCCGTCGTCGTGGTCCCCGGCTTCGGGTCCGTGCCCGTCGTCGAGCCCGGCTTGTTCGAGCCGTTGGTGCCGTCACTGCCGTTGCTCCCGTTGGAGCCGTTCGACCCATCGGAGCCGTTGGTGCCATTGCGCCGACGACCGCCCAGGCTCACCGTGGTGCCACCACCGCCGCTGCCACCCTCGGCCGTGACGTCGCGGTGGCGCGCGTTGACCTCGAAGTCCACGACACCCAGCTTCGCGCCCACGCCCAGCTCGCGGTCCTTGAACGAGCCCGTGGTGAACTGCGCGTCGACCTTCACACCCTCGAACGCGTTGTCGAAGTTGCCGTTGACCAGGTTCTTGGTGATGGCCTGCACCTCCTCGCCGCTCAGGCCGCTGACCTCGGCGGTGAAGAAGCGGCCCTCGGGGCCCGCGTCCACGGAGCCCTCGATGGAGAGGCTCGTCTCCGCCGGCCCCGCGAACGCCGCCGTCGCCGGGCTCGCGATGAACGCCAGCATGTCCTTCGCGTCCACCTTGCTCGCATCCAGCGGAATCGACGTCTCCATGCTCACGGAGCCCGTCACTTCGCCGCCGATGTTGATGCCCGCCTTGCCCTTCAGGCCACCCGCGATGCTCGCCGCGCCGGAGCCCTCGATTTCAATCGAGCGCACCAGGTTCGTCGGCTTGCCCTTGTCGAACTCCACCCGGTAGCTCGTCGTCGCGCCGATGCTCGCCGACAGCTCCGCGCTCGCGGGACCGAACTTGCCGCCCAGGCCCGCCTCCGCCTCGGCGCCGATGTTCACTTCCATCGCCGACAGGTGGTCCAGCATGAACTTGTGGTCTTCACCACCCGACGCGAGCGCCGCGGGCCCCTTGCCCAGGATGACCGCCGCCTTCGCCGCTTCCTCCGGCGTGTCGAACTTCATCTCCACGCGGCCACCCGCGGACACCGACGCCGAGCCCACCAGGCCCACGCCGACATCACCCGTCACCTCCGCGGACAGCTGGTACTTCCCATCGGCGGTCTTCTCGACCTCGACCTCGCCGTCGATGCCGGCCTTGAGGCCGACCTTCACGTCGAGGTTGCCACTCAGCGTGATGGTATCGCCCGGGCTGTTGAGCTTCTTGATTTCGTCCGCCACCGCGCCCTCGATGGGGGCGGTGATCTGGTCGATGGCCATGTCGATGGGCTTGAGGACGACGTCCTTCGCGAAGCCCAGCGCATCCTTGGCGAAGTCTCCGGCCATCCCGGCCAGGTCCCCGAGTCCCTCGGTGACGAAGTCCTTCGCGTCCTCGTACCAGGGGAGCTGACGCTCCTTGTCCAGCTCCTTCGGCTCCTGGTCCTTCTTCACCTGGCCATTCGCATCAACATCGAAGCCGACGTGGTCGTACTTCCAGCGGTTGTCACCCGCCTCCTGGAGGCTCTTCACCTCCGTCGGCTGGTGCTTCATCTGCAACTGACCGTTCGCATCCACCGTGCCCGACGACTGCGAGACGGTCTGCGTGCGATTGGCGTGGCCCTCGTCGAAGCGCGAGCCGTCCGGGTCATACCCCGTCACGGTGGTCTTGCTGGTGACATTGCCCGGCGTCTTCTGCGACACGGCCGGCAGCGAGTCCGTCAGCACCGCGTCCTTCGGGCCGCGCGTCACCTCCTGCTGATTGCGCACCACCTGCACGCCGTTGCCGTTCTTGTCGGAGGACAAGGGCTGCGTGGCCACCGACTCGGTCTTCTGCGTGGAGACCGCCGGCTCGCCCTTGGCGTTGTACTTCGTCTCCTCCGTCACCGTGAGGCTCGACTCCCCCGGCTTCAGCGACGTCGGCGAGTTGTTCGTCTTGTGGTGGTCCTCACCCTTCGACGCGTCGTTCAGCGCCTTGTTCTGCGCCGCCTCGAAGCCGTTCACCGCGTCGGCGTTGAAGCCCGGAGTCTTGATCTCCGTCTTCTTCACCTGCCTGGTCGGGATGCCCCACTCGTTGTAGTCCGTCTGCGTCGTCTGCGTCGCGGGGCCCTTCGGCGTCCCGGGACGGTTCGCCAGCGACGCCGGCGGCATCTCCATCCGAATTTCTTCCGTGCGGCTCTGAATCTTCGGCGGCGACTTCGACACGTCGTACTTCGTCGTCGACGACGTGGTGGTGGCACCGGTCTCCGGGTGTTGCTGCGTCTGGCTCTTCTTCGACTCCAGCCCCGTCGTCTTCCCCTGCGCGTCCGACGTCTTCGTCCACGTCGTCTCGCCGGTGGCCCCTTCCTTCCCCTTCTCCTTCGCCGTCACCGTGGACGTGTAGCTGCCGTCCCTCTTCACCGTGACGGTGTTCCCGCTCTTCGCGTCCGACAGCGTCGTGTCGCCCGTCAGCGCGTTCTTCTTCACGTCGTACGTCGCGCCTGACGACGGGTCCTTGTACTTCTCCCCGTCCTTCAGCTTCGTCGCGTCCTGCAAATCCTTCGCGTCCAGCGCGTCCAGCGCCTCCGGCGGCTTCTCTCCCTCCACCGGCTTCACCGAGTTCTCCGGCGGTGGCGCCGTCGTCCCCAGCAGCTTCTCCAGCTCCGCCTTGCGCGCCGTCCCGTCGAACGCCGACACCAGCTCGTTCTTCTTCGGCTTGACGCTCTCGATGTCCTTCTGGCTGTACGGCTGCGGCTTCTTCTCCTTCACCGCCTCCGTGTTCGCCTTCCCCATCGCCTCCTCGGCCTTCTTCGCCGACAAGGCCACCTGCTCCTCCGCCGCCTGCAGCTTCTTCGTCGCCGCGGCCGCCTTCTCATCCGCAGCCTTCTTCGCCTTCTCCGCCGCGGCCGCGTCCGCCTGCGTCTTCTTCGCGTCCTCCGGCTTCTGGCCCGGCTTCTCCGCTGCCTTCTTCGCCGCCTCCGCCGTCTTCTTCGCCTCCGCCTGCTGCTTGCGCGCGGCCTCCGCCGCCTTGCGTGCCGCCTCCGCCGCCTTGCGCGCGGCCTCCGCCGCCTTGCGTGCCGCTTCTGCTGCCCTACGGGCTTCTTCCGCCGCTCTGCGCGCCGCCTCTGCCGCCCTGCGTTGTGCCTCGGCCGCCGCGGCCGCGCTCGAAGACCCTGCTCCACCCGTAGGTGCCAGACTCATGGCGCTCCCCTTTTCCTTCTGAATCGACACCTCATTATCGGAAGGAGGGAAAAAACGTTCCCTCCCCGGATGCGAGGCGTTCCGATCATTGCCGGGTGATGACTATCAGGCTTCAGCGCCAGACGTCCCACACGCCTGCCCCTCGGTCTGACAGCCTCCCATCAAGGACTTACAGCGACATGCCACGGCGACCGGCAGTGCGCGCCTCCAGCCCGCAAGGGATTGATTGAGGCCCCGCATATGTAGACACCGTCGAAAGACAGCCTCATCGGAACCGTTGGGGCCCCTCCATGACCATTGCCAACAAGGCCAGAACGAGCGGACGAGCGTGAAGTCCTGAACGAATGAACGGCCGCTCAGCGCATCGACGCCCTCTCACGGTGCGGTCAGCCACGGCGTCCCATCGAAGCCCAGCCCACGGGGCCACGCCGATGACCCGTCACCCGGCCCTTCGCGGGGAGGTCCGCCGTCGCCCCACGACGCGGAGGCGCGGCGGTCGAGCCGAGCCCGAAGCGGGTCGTCACGCCCACGGCACCGAGCCCTCGACGCCGTCGCGCCCCCCTTGCACGTGGCGGATGACACAAGGCATCTGCCAGCGCGCGGCATGAGAGGGATTGTCGCGTAGAGGGCCGCGCCAGGAGCCTCGTCGATGCGAGCACCGCGTCCACGCAAGCCGGCCCGACACGAGCACGGACGCCCCAAGGGCCACCGGTGAACACAGCCAGGGTCACCCGGTGGCGGATGGCGGCGTCGTGTGGGTGGGGACGCGGTAGCCTGGGACCGTTCTCATTCCCCTGCCGAGACACACCATGCTCCGTCTCCTCGTCTCCGCCCTCCTCGCGCTGTCCCTCACCGCCTGCTCGGACGACCCCGACCCCACACCCACGCCGGATGCCGGCTCGGACGCGGGAACACCCGATGGCTCGGACTCCGGAACCGACGCGGGGACGGACGCGGGCTCGGGTGACGGCGGCCCCACGCCCCAGCCGGACGCGGGCCCGGGGACCTCTGGCGGTTCGGGGAAGCTGCCCTGTGAGCGCACCGGTTCGGTGACGAGCAACAGCCAGACGTATCCGTACTGCGTCACGCAGGTGGCGGGCGCGGAGCTGAAGATCATCGAGCCTCGGGTGGGCATCGTCCCCGCGCCGATGCGTCTGGCCGTCTACCTGCACGGCGATGGGGCCCGGGCGCACACGGGGGACACCGCGCCGCGCCTCCAGGCGCCGTGGGCCTACGACAACGACACGCTCTATGTCTCCGTGCTGGCGCCGAACAAGTGCGCGTGGTGGACCAAGCCCTCGGTGACCAACTGCGCCGTCGAGGGGACGGAGGCCGACCGCGACCTCGCGGGTGACAACGCGGCCACGCTGGTGGAGGTGCTCGATGCCCTGCGCAAGGGCTGGAACATCATCAACGAGCCCATCCTCTTCGGCGGCTCCTCGGGTGGCTCGGTATTCCTCACCGCCAGCTTCCTGCCCAGGTACGGCGACCGCTACCGGGGCGTGTACGCGCTGGGCTGCGGCGGCGAGGCGCCCTGGGGCGGCAAGCTGGACTGGGACAGCACGCGCCCCGAGCTGCGCGGCTCCACGCGACTGGTCTACGCCTACGGTGACAAGGACGAGTACCTCACCGACATCCAGGCCAGCCTCACCGCGTTCCGCGGCTACGCCTTCCCGCTGGAGGAGAAGGTCGTCGCCGGTGCGACCCACTGCGCCTTCGACCACATCGGCGGCGTGAAGGACATCTGGGCGGCGGAGCTCGAGGGGAAGTAGCCCGGCGTCACGCGGGAACGCACCTGCGTCGGGCTTGAACGCGAGAGCCCCCGGAGGCGTGTCGACTCACGACGCGCCCCCGGCCCCCGCGCGTGGCCCTCGGGTTGCACCGGCACGCCCCCACGATGCGCGTCGACACCAGCTGCGACACCGCGAACTTCATCCTCGACGGTGACAAGTTCTTCCTGGAGCTGCACCGGCACATCCGCCGCGCGGAGCTGGACGGCAAGGGCGCCACCATCCGCCTGGCGTACTGGAAGGCGGACCCGTCGCTCACGCTGCCCGCGGTGGACGGAGCGCCGCAGCGTACGCTCGCGCAGGCGCTCTCCTCGGCCGCGAAGGCGGGGGTGAAGGTCCAGGTCATCCTGTGGAACGGCTGGAAGTCCGAGTGCTTCGTGCCGCATCACCACTTCTGGCGCGAGGACTGGACCGCGTGGCTGGACAAGTGGAAGCACCTGCTCACGGAGTGGAAGTTCCCCGACGGGAGCCTGGAGTTCAAATACCACTCGTACGCAGGCACCACGCTGCACCCCTTCACCAGCCTCCACATCAAGATTGCCCTGTTCAAGACCTCCGGCAGCGAGGACCTGCTCCTGGGCGGGATGAACCTGGGCGAGGACTACAAGTCCGCCACGACGCATGACGCGGCCAATCACTGGCACGACGCGGCCGTGCACCTGAAGGGAGACATCCACCGCGTCGTGGGGCACTACTGGTCGGAGCTGTGGGCGGGCAAGACGCCACCCGCCGCGCCCCACACCCCGGACAGGAGCGGCGGCGGCAAGGCCGTGACGTTCGTGACCACGGACATCCAGGGCAAGAAGGCCGAGCGGGACATCCGCAAGGAGCTGGTGGGCCACATCCAGAAGGCGAAGCAGTTCGTCTACATGGAGAACCAGGCGCTGACGGACCCGTGCATCATCGACGCGCTGGTCGCCGCCGCGGCGCGCGGGGTGCGCATCATCCTGATGGTCCCACACCCGAAGGAGACGGTGCTCGGGGACTACAGCGGGTACGCGTACGTGATGAACTTCGCCTTCCGGGCCATCGCGATGGCGGGGATGACCAGCTTCACCTCGAAGAGCGCCGGCAAGGTGAAGGCCAGCGACCTCAAGGACTGCAGCCTGCGCTACGAGGGATGGATTCTCAGCGGCCGCTCGCTGCTGCTGCCGCCGTCGCCGCAGGTCCAGAAGACGGGCTGCCTGGACAACGACACGTACATCACGGACCTGGAGAAGCGGCTGCATGCGGGGGACGACTCGCTGATGCAGTCGTGGAAGCATCCCAACCTACCGTTCCGTCCGGCGTCGCAGTTCATGAACCGGGGCGTCCACTGGAAGCTGAAGACGGCCTGGCTGGGGACGTGGGAGTACCTGGAGAACATCACGGCCATCGAGTCCGAGTCCTTCAGCATGTACTCACCGCTGCTCAACGGCGCGAAGGGGAAGTCGCCGTATGTGCACTCGAAGGTGGCCATCGTCGACGACAAGCTGGCCTTCATCGGGAGCAGCAACTGGACCTACCGCAGCATGCAGTTCGACGCCGAGGTGAGCGCCGTCATCCAGGACGGAGCGTTCGTGAAGGCGATGCGGGAGGAAATCTTCGAGCACTGGGGGATGCCCAAGAACGTCGACCAGTGGCGCGCGGCGGCGGAGCAGAACGTGGGCAAGACGGACGGCAAGGTGAACATCGTCCCGCTCACGCTGGCGGACCTGCAGGTCAGCTACACCAGCCTCACCGCGTGGGGCTCGTGGGCGGCGGGGAACATGATCTGAGCGGTGGGCGCGGCCCGGCGGCTCACGCCGGCACCGCGCGGGCCAGCGCCTGCCGTACCGCGGCGCGCACCGGGGCGGGGACGGCGTCTCCGGGGATGCGCCGACACAACGAGACGGTGCGCTTGAGCGCGTCGCAGGCCTCGTTGCACCGAGGACAGCGTGACAGGTGGTCCTCCAGGCGGATGCAGGCGGCCTGGTCCAGCTCCTCCGTCAGCTCCCGCGCCAGCTCCGGACACCCCGCTTGCTGCCCCGGGCCCTCCTGGCCCAGGAGGGTGGCCAGGTGCTCGCGCAGCAGCATCCGCGCGCGATGCAGCCGGCTCTTGAGGGCGCGCACCTCGATGCCCACCACGTCGGCGGCCTCCTCGGCCGTCAGCCCCTCCACGTCCCGGAGGATGAGCACCTCGCGCTGCGCCTCCGGCAGCGCGAGGATGGCCGCCTGCAACACCTCCCCCAGCTGCCGGACCTGGGACACCTGGTCCGGAGTCGCCCCGTCCGCGGCCACCCTGGAGGCCTCGGGCGCGTCGAGCGGCTGGAAGTCCTCGGGCGCGCCCACACGACGACGGCGCAGGCGGTGGCAGTGCGTGCGCGCCACCTGGAACAGCCACGTGGACAGCGCCGCGTCGCCGCGAAACGCGTGGAGGCCGCGGAAGGCCGACAGCAGCGTCTCCTGGAGGACCTCCTTGGCGTCCTCCTCCGAGCCGCACATGCGCAGCCCGAAGCGATACACCTGCTTCTCGTGACGGGTGAGGACCTCGTCCAGGGCCTCGCCATCTCCCGAGCGCGCGGCCTCCATCAACTGTTCGTCGGTTCGCGTCGACATCCGCCTCCCACCTCCTCCTCGAAAGAACGTCGGAGCCCCTGCGCGCCTTCCTGGAGGGCCCTCCCCTGCCAGCCTCGGCGAGCAGCGCCCGGCAACCGAGGCCACGGGCCCGAGCGCCCGCCCGCGAGCTCGGGCGGCCCCCCGGGCGCGCCAGCTCGCCCCGGCCTCGCTAGTAACGGATGAGCTGATACCCCTCGGCGACCAGGCGCGCCAGCTCCGCCACCCCATTGTCCACCACCTCCGCCTGGGGCTGGAGCTTCTTCGGGTCGATGCCGAACTTCTGGAGCGCGGTGCCGCACGCCACCAGTCGCACGCCCGCGGCCTTCGCGGCCTGGGCCGCCTGCCGGACCTCCTCCGGCACCGCCTTCACCGTCGGGTCCAGCGCCACCACCGCGCGGCCGTAGGTGAGCCACACCACGTCCGAGAGGTGCCCCGACTCCTTCGCGCTCCTGGCGTGGCGCAAGGCGCTGGAGAGCGTGCCGAGATCCTCCAGGCCCGTGGTGGCCACGAAGACGAGCTTGCCCTGGGGCGCGGGCGTCCGCCGCGCCTCGGAGGGCGTCGAGCCGGAGGCGGCCAGGGGGACGGTGGCGAGCGAGGTGACGAGCAGCAACACGAGGCGATTCATCGGGACGGACTCCGACAGGAGGACTACTGGATGGACAGCAGGTGGATGAGGCCCCAGGCGAACAGGGCCAGCGCGGCGAAGCCGACCAGCCCCGCGTAGACGACGCGCAGGCCCGCGCGGCGGACCATGCTCAGGTGGGTGCCCAGGCCCATGGCCGCCATGGCCAGGACCATGAGGAAGACGCTGGCGGTGGACAGCCACGCCCGGGCCCAGGCGGGCACCACCCCCACTGTGCCCAGCACGCCCACCGCGAGGAAGCCGATGACGAACCAGGGGATGGGCGGCTCCTTCAGCGAGTAGCGCACCTTCCCGCCGACCCCGGAGACGAGCCCCAGCACCACGAGCGCCGGCGCTAGCAGCACCACGCGGGTGAGCTTGACCAGCGTGCCCAGGTCCCCGGCGTCGGCGCCAAACGTGAAGGCCGCGGCCATCACCTGCGCCACCTCGTGCAGCGTGGCCCCGGAGAGGATGGCGAGCTGCGCGTCACTCAGCCCCAGGAGCGGCCCCACGAAGACGTAGAAGAGGACGCCCACGGTGCCCAGGACGCCGCACAGGCCCACCGCCAGCGTGGTGTCCTCCTCCTCCGCGCGCGTGACGGAGCTGGCGGCCACCACCGCGCTGGCGCCGCAGATGGACGTCCCCACCGCCAGCAGCGTCCCCAGCTTCTCCGGGACGCCGAAGCGGCGCGTCACCCACCGGATGCCGAGGATGCCGACGACGATGACGGCCACCGACAGCATCAGCACGCGCGGGCCCACCTTCGCCACCAGCCCGAAGTCGAGCCGCGCCCCCATCAGCACGATGCCCAGCCGCAGCACCGTGCGCGCCGCGTAGCGCGTGCCCTCCCTCCACACGGGCGAGAGCCCCAGCGACGTGCGCAGCGAGATGCCCAGCAGCAGGGCCACTGTGAGCGGCCCCACCACCTTCAGGCCGGGCAGGAGCGCCAGCGCGTAGCTGACGCCCGCCAGCGCGGCGGCGAGCCCCAGGCCCGGCAGGCGTCGGCGCCACATCGCCTGGGGTTCGGTGACGACGGTCGAGGAGGGAGCGGCGACAGGTGCGGTCATCTCATGCCCGGGTTCGTGACGTCGTGGGTCCGGCGCGGGGCTCACCGCGAGACCTGCTGGGTGCGGAGCACGGCCGGAAGGTCCTCGCCCACCGCGCGGCCCTCCAGCGCGTCGCTCAGTCGAGGCGCGCCGGCGAGGAAGCGGCGCACCGCCTCGTGCGCGTCCAGGTCGAGCACGTGGGGCTCCAGCGCGCCGGGGATTCGACACAACATGTCCGGCGCGTCGCCGTCGCGCTCGCAGGCCGTCACGGTGTACAGGCGCGAGTCCACCACCGGCTCCCCCGCGACCTCGAGCGCGAGGACACGCTGGCCCTTGGGTGCGTCGGCGCGGAAGCGCACCGTCATCCCCGAGGGGCGCGGCAGCCATCCACCGAAGCGGTGCTCCGGGTTTTTCGCGAAGACGTTCTCCAGCTCCTGCTCCCAGAAGGCGCGCAGCTGGCGGCCGCTCACCTTGCCTGTCTTCAACTTGTTGGTGACGGGGAAGAGGTTCCACAGGTCCGCCTCGCGCACGGGCCCGGGCAACAGCGGCGTGCCGAAGCGGAAGCCGTTGGACAGGCCAATCTCGGTCCCGCCCGCGGCGCGGATGGCGTCCGCCAGCATGTTGTCCAGCGGGTTCTCCACCACCGCGTAGCGCGCGAGCGTCACGTCGGTGTGGCCCACCTGCGCCAGGAGCGCCTCGTCGTGCGTGGCGAGCGCGGCCTCCACCTGCCGCGCCATCTCGGGGTCCTCGGGGAAGCGCGACGCGGTCAGCTCGATGAGCTCCCAGCGGCGGTCCACCACCTTCCCCTCCTCGAGCCACAGGTCCAGCCGGCCGAGGAAGGAGCCGAACGCGCCGGGCTCCACCACCCACGTGCCCGCCTGCTCGATGGGGGCATAGGTGCGCTCGTGCGTGTCGCTGGACAGGTGGACATCCACGCCGGGCACCCGGGCCGCGAGCCCCACGGCCTTGGCGAGCCCCACGTGGGACAACAACAGCACCACCTGCGCGCCGTCGCGCTCGCGCGCCTCGCGCACCAGCGTGGGCAGCGCCTCCGGGCCGTCGTAGCGCAGCCCCTGGCTGTATCCGGGCGGCTGTCGACGCGGGACGTCCGGGTCCGTGAAGCCCACCACGGCGACCTTCACGCCCCCCACGTCCTTCACCAGGGAGGGAGGGAAGAGCCGCTCGCCGCTCGCCGCGTCGCGCACGTTCGCGGCGAAGAGCGGATGCTTCAGCTCACGGGCGCGCTGGCGAAGCACCTGGGGGCCGTACACCACCTCCCAGTTCCCCGGCACCGCGCCGTCCAGGCCCAGGGCGTTGAGCGGCGCGATGAGCGCGCGGCCCTCGGTGAGCGCCGCCGCGCCCGAGCCTTGAATCGTGTCACCGCCGTCGAGCACCAGCACGTCGCCACCCCGCTCGGCGCGGATGCGCTGGATGGCGGCGGACAGGCGCGCGAAGCCACCCGCCAGCTCGATGCGCTCCTCGCCGTCGCGCCAGAACAGCTCCGGGTGCGCGCGCAGCTGCGCGTGCAGGTCGGCCACGTAGAGGACGGTGAGCTGTTGACGCTTCGAGGGCGGCGCGGCGGACTTCGGCGACGCCGCGCAACCGGAGACCAACGCGAGCAGTGCGAACAGGGGACGGAACTTCATCGAGCACCTGGGGAGGGATGGCGGGTGACGCCGGGGAGGACACGTCTCATGCGTCGCGGAGTTCCCGGGCCCAAGGCGTGTCCCTCGGGCTTCCGCCACGAGGCGTCCAGGCGCCCGGGGAACGGGACCGCCTCAACGGCGCGCGCCGACCGGGCGGACACACCGCAAGCGTCGCGACGCTCCCGACCAGGAGCGCTCCACCTCGAACCTCCACCTAGGAGGAGCGCCCAGGCTCGTGCGCGGACGGGACGCCATGCGGAGCACCTCGCTGCTTCGCGCCGCGACAGGCCCCGCGCCGAAGTGCCGTGACGCCTTTGCACCACGCGCCTCACCGCCACGCGGACATGGGGCCCAGGTCGAGGACATCCTGGAACCCCTGCTCCTTCAGCAGACGCTCGGCGCGGCCGCTGCGTGCGCCACTGCGGCAGTAGACGACCACGGGGGTGGTCGGCGGCCCCAGCTCGCCGAGCCTCCGCGCCAGCTCCCCCACCGGGATGTTCACCGCGCCCGGCAGGTGACCGTCCGCGAACTCCTCGGGCGAGCGGACATCCACCAGCGTGGCCCCCGCCTCCACCCGGCGGCGCGCCTCATCCGCCACGGCGGGGTCTCCCGCGCGCAGGTGTGAGCAGGCGGTGAGGACCAGCCCCACGAGCAGGGCGGCGGTGACGGCGAGGGCGACCTTCATGACGGCTCCATCCGACACCGGAGGCGGAGTGCCCCCGGGAGTGTGGGTTCAGCCCGGTCAGAGCCAGGACGGCGGCAAAAGGATTCAGCGCCCTGGCATGCGTCCTGATTCCCGGGGGGCGCGAAGGGCCCGGGTCAGGGGGCCAGGCGGGCCAGCGCGGCCAGGAGCACGTCGGGCTCTAGCTCGGAGACGGCGAGCGAGGCCCGCGCGTCCCCACCGGGCGCCACGCAGATGCGCTCGCCCACGGGCCCTCGGGTGCAGCGGGGGCCATCGCCCGCGAAGCGCGCCGCCTCCTTCGCCGCCTGCGAGCCCGGCAGGGGCAGGAAGAGCGTCATCGCCTTGCCCCCCTCATGTCGGTACAGCAGCGAAGCGGAGAGCTTGCCGTGCAGTCTGCAGCGCCGCGCGCCCAGGAGCGTCGCCCCGGGCACCACCGGCACGTCCACGGGGTAGCCCACCTCCCGCTCCACCCACGCCTTCACCGCCGCGGGGTCCGAGGACTCGAACTCACAGGGCGTCACGCGCGAGAAGGCCTTGAGGTGATGCCGCTCCAGGTCCATCGCCAGCGCCTCGTTCATCCCGCCGGGCCAGGACGTCCACAAGAGCCCCACCGACGCGAGCGCCACGGCCACGCCCGCCGCCAGCCTTCGCGGGGGAGAGGCCCACCTCGGGCGCGGCGCCAGTCCGGTGACTCGTCCCGCCAGCGCCAACGGAACCGGGGCCTCCATGGCGCGCTCTGTCTGCAGGGTCCGCCGCAGCGAAGCGTAACGGGACGCCTCCCGAGCACAGCCGGCGCATCGGGGCAGGTGCTGCTCCACCTCGCGGCGCTCGGATGCCGAGACCTCGCCGTCGAACCACGCGGAGAGCCGCTCCTGCCAGCCGGGGCTACAGGCTTCCATGGGACTTCTCCTTCTCGAGGAAGTCGAACACCGCCAGTCGCGCCCGTGCCAGCCGTGAGCGCACGGTGCCCACCGGGCACCCCTGGACCTGGGCAATCTCGTCGTAGCTCAGTTCCTCGACCTCGCGGAGCCACAGCGCGTCGCGCCACTCGGGCGCCAGAGCGTCGAGCGCCGCGCGCATCCCCTCGCTCAAGGCGTGCGCATGCAGCTCCACTTCGAGGTCGGCGGAGGGCTCGGGCGGGAGCGGCTGACCTCTCCCACCCTCCAGCACCTCCAGGCGGGGCCGCAGCCCACGCCGGGAGTTGAGGAACACGGTGCGTTGTACGGCGAGCAGCCAGGCCTTGAGGCTCGCGGGCTCCTTCAGTGCGCCTCGCTGCTCCAGGGCGCGCGCCAGCGTCTCCTGCACCAGGTCGTCGGCCTCCACCGCGCTGCCCGTCAGCCGGCGGCCCACGCGCCGCAGGGCGGGCAGGTGCTCCAGAGCTCGTTCGATGAAGGCGCGGGGGCTCACGGCAGGGAAGACACGGCGACCCGGGTGGGAAGTTCCCACGATGGAACGGGGCATCGCTCCCACGCCCGGCGTATCAGGGGCTCACGCACTGGAGTGCGAGTACCTCATGCCGGCGAGCGCCCCTGCCAGGAAGGAAGCAGGCGTGCGCGAGGAGGAGTTCCTCCACATCCTGGAGAACCTCCACCCGCCCAGGCTCCGAAAGACAGACATCGCGCTCCCCGCCAACAGCACCTGTGGAGACAAGGCGACCGCGCCGCAAGGGTGCGAGGCACCGACAGGCGCGTCGCGGTCCCACTCAAAGCCTGCAATTGCAAGGGCCTGGTCTCGCCGACGCCGCGGGGTGAGGCTGCGCCACCGCGACGGCCATGCACGACCAGGCCTGGATCCAGGACCTGGCAACGGCACACCTCGATGCGAGCGGCAGCACACCACACGCGGCCGTGACGAGACCGGCCCCTCGCGAGCAGGAACGGTGTCCCCCCGACGCGACGAGCATGGGGCCCCATGTCGCGTCCGCCCGGAGGTCTGGCGGACGAAAAGGACCCTACCAGCCCCCTCTGACAAAGCGCGGGGGCGAAGCGACTCCGGTATCACCGCGTGCATCGCGGTTCGATGCCGAAGTTTCATTCCCATACAAATACCCAGACACATCAATCAATGTCAGACCCGCGCGATATGAATCATCTCCAGCGGCGCCATTCCGGACGCCGTCTCAACGGGACATCATTCATCCACATGAAAAGCTCATTGTTTTCCCTGGGTCTCCTGGTCGGACTGACGGGGGCCGGCTGCGCGGGCCTCGAGGAAGGCGAGGCGATGGAGACCTCCGTGGCGGAGGACTCCGCCTCCCAGGTCATCCAGGGACTGAACACGCAGGTCACGGGGACGAGCCCGGTGACGTTCGTCACGTCGTCAGGCAATGTGACGAATTCCTACAACCAGTCCGCCACGACGGTGGTGGCCTACACGCGGGATTCAACGACGGGAGCGTTCACGGCGTACCCGGGCTCGGGCGCCGCGGACGGCAGCATCTCCGTGCCCAACGTCCCTTCCGGCCGCATCTACCTGAGGGTGGGCTCGCGCTTCCTGGTGAGCACGGGCCGCACGTTCGACCTGGGCTCCACGGAGTGGGGGCGCAATGGCCTCTTCCCCTGGCAGCCGACCCCCGTGACGGTGTCCGCGTCCGGCCTGTCTCCCTGGCAGTCGGGGGACTACCTGGACATGTACTCGTTGAACCCGGGGGCGTTCGGCTACCTCTACGGCAACGAGACGGGGTTCCCCCAGGCGGGCGCGACGTCGTTCTCCGCGCTGAGCTTCGACTACGCCAACATGACCAACCCCGTGTTGCTCAACCACCTCGCCTTCGGGGATGTGTTCTCGCTGGCGCAGATGCGGCTGCAGTCGAGCCCCATGGGCGTGCCCTACCGCTCGATGCACAAGGTGCTCGAAGCGAACCTGACCCATGCGGATGGCCAGTCGACCTCCGTCAGTGGGACCTTCACCCAGCCCGCCGCGACGGGCACGTTCTCGGTGGACTGGAGGCGCTCGGCGTTCGACGCCCTGCGCACCCAGGTGAACCCGAGCGCGGTGAGCACGTACAACGAAATCTGGATGTCCGCGCGGCCGGCCGCGGTGGGCCAGGCGCTCGCGTCCATCAGCGGGCCGCCGCTCCTGGTGAAGCTCAATCCTGACGCGCTGAAGACCGACATCGTCACGGGGAGCATGACCTACAACAACCCGTTGCCGGCGACGTGGCAGAAGGTGGCGTTGGCGGCCGCGGGCTTCACGAAGACGTACGCGCTGGGGACGGCGACGCCCTTCACCATGAGCGTGGACATCCGCGTGGACCAGGAGGCGAGCGCGTTCTCCGCAGCGCCGGTGCAGCCCCTCATCGGGCCGGTGCAGGCGCCGCTCGTCAACACCCGTGGCGCGTTCCAGACCCTCACGGGCGTGGGCACGGACGCCTCGCTGCGCTGGTCGAAGCCGCTGATTGGCACGGCCACGAACTATGTGGTGAACATCTACCGGCTGGGCACGAGCAACGGCGCCACCACCGCGACTCGCGTGACGTCGCTGCACACCGACCTGCAGAGCGTGTACCTGCCGCCGGGCGTGCTCCAGTCGGGCCAGACGTACTTCGCTGAAATCCAGAGCTGGTACCAGCCCGGTTCCGACCTGGCGACGAGCCCGTTCAAGCGCGCGCTGCCGCGTGCCCGCGCCAGCGTGCTCACGGGGACGTTCAGCCCGTAGGCTGTGAAGTCGTGGGGAGGGAGGGATTTGGATTCCCTCCCTCCCCGTGGTTCGTGTCGAGTTCCCGCCTCAAGGCGAGGAGAGCGGCTCCACCGTCGTTGAGCCGGGGCTCCGCGCCCCCGCGTTCCCGCGCGCCCATGGCAGGCGCGCGAGGAGGAAGCCGCCGAACATCGCGGCCACGAAGACGAGCACCTGGGGCGCGCCGCTCGCCACCGAGGTGAGCGCGGGACCAGGGCAGTAACCGCCGAGCCCCCAGCCCACGCCGAAGAGGGCCGAGCCCGCCAGGAGCTTCGCGTCCGGCCTGCCCCGGAGGAGGTCGGGGAAGCGCGGGGCGAACAGCGGCCGCCCGCGCCGGAGGATGAGGGGACGCAGCGCCGCGTGCACCGCGATGGCGCCGCCCATGACGAAGGCGAGCCGGTAATCCCAGTCGCCCGCGACATCGAGGAAGCCCTGGACGTTGGCCGGGTCCGTCATGCCGGCAAGCCCCAGTCCGAGGGCGAAGATGAGACCGCTGAGGAAGGCAGTGATGAGAAGACGCATCGGGAGTTTCCGTTAGAGGACGTGACGGACCACGAAGACGGTGAGGGCGCCGGTGGTCATGAAGGTGAGCGTGGCCCAGAAGGAGCGCTGCGAGCCTCGGCTGAGACCGCAGACGCCGTGACCGCTGGTGCAGCCGTTGCCCAGCCGCGAGCCGAGGCCCACGAGCAACCCGGCGCCCACCAGCACCAGCGTGCCGTGGGCGCCCAGGGAGGCGGACGCGGGGAAGGTCTCGGGACGCAGCCAGACGAGCAGCAGCCCGCCCGACAGCAGCCCCAGGAAGAACAGCACGCGCCAGGCGACGTCACCGCGCACGGGGGCCAGCAGCGAGCCCACCACGCCGCTGATACCGGCGACCCGGCCGTTGGCCCACAGGAGCAGGGATGCGCTCAACCCGATGAGCGCGCCGCCGAGGAGAGGAAGCAGGAAGGAAGAAGCCATGTCACGTGAGAGCCCGTGCGCGCCGGAAAGGATTCGCGCGGGCGTGAAGAATCCTTTTGGAACGCGTCGGGCTCTCACCCTCAGGAGGCAACGACATGATTTTCCGACAACTCTTCGATGCGGAGTCCTCGACGTACACCTATCTCCTCGGCGACGAGGCCACGCGCCACGCCGTCCTCATCGACCCGGTGCTCGAGCAGGTCGAGCGCGACCTGAAGCTGGTGGCCGAGCTGGACCTGACGCTCACCCACGTCTTCGACACACACGTCCACGCCGACCACGTCACCGCGTCGGGCGTGCTGCGCGAGCGCACGCAGGCCACGGTGGTGGGCGGCGTGGGGGGCGCCAGCTGCGCCAACATGCATGTCCGTCACGGGGACGAGGTGCGCGTGGGCGAGCTCGTCTTCCGGGTGCTCGCCACGCCGGGGCACACGGACGACAGCCTCAGCTACCTGCTCGGGGACCGCGTGTTCACGGGGGATGCCCTGCTCATCCGGGGCAACGGCCGCACGGACTTCCAGAACGGGAACGCGCGGCAGCTGTACGACAGCCTCACGCGCGTCCTCTTCACCCTGCCCGACTCGACGCTCGTGTATCCCGGCCATGACTACCTGGGGCGCACGGTGTCGAGCATCGCCGAGGAGAAGCGGCACAACCCCCGCGTGGCGGGCAAGAGCGAGGCGGAGTTCATCCACATCATGGAGAACCTGAACCTGCCCAAGCCGCGAAAGATAGACATCGCGGTCCCCGCCAACCGGGCCTGTGGACACACGGCGCCCGCGCCCCAGGGGGCCTGACGCCCTCGCGGGCTGGAGTCATGACATGACGACACCGATTCCCTATCGAGACATCACACCCGCGCAGCTCGACACGCTCGCCCCGGGAACGCGGCGCATCGACGTGCGCGAGCCGGACGAGTTCACGGGGCCGCTGGGCCATCTGCCCGGCGCCGAGCTCGTCCCGTTGGACACGCTCGAGCGCGTGGCGGTGACGTGGCCCCGCGAGGCGCCGTTGCTGCTCATCTGCCGCTCGGGCGGGCGCTCCGCCCGGGCGGCGGGGCTGCTGGCCCGGGCCGGCTTCCAGCACCTCTACAACCTGGCGGGCGGGATGCTCGCCGTGCGTGAGCCGCTCCCGGGCTGAGCACGCGTCACGGGGAAGGACACCATGGAACTGCTCGGCTTCTCATTGGCGGCGTTGATGGGGCTGTCGCTCGGCCTGCTTGGCGGCGGCGGCTCCATCCTCACCGTCCCCATCCTCGTGTACGTCCTGGGCTTCGGCGCCAAGGAGTCCATCGCCATGGGCCTGGCGGTGGTGGGCGTCACGAGCCTGGTGGGCGCGGCGAGCCACTGGCGCAAGGGGAACGTCCGGTTCCGGGCGGCGCTCCTGTTCGCGCTGGTGGCCATGGCGGGGACCTATGGCGGGGCGAGGCTGTCGGCGCTCCTGTCCGGGGCGACGCAGCTGCTGCTGTTCGCGGCGGTGATGCTGGTGTCCGCGTTCTTCATGTTCCGCAACGGCCGACGCGACGCCGCGAGCGCGCCCTCGCCCCACAAGGCGCCCGTGCCCGTCATGGTGCTGGCGGCCCTGGGGGTGGGCGGGCTCACGGGGCTGGTGGGCGTGGGGGGAGGGTTCCTCATCGTCCCGGCGCTGGTGCTGTTGGTGGGGCTGCCGATGAAGCAGGCGGTGGGGACCAGCCTGCTCGTCATCGCGCTCAACTCGCTGGTGGGCTTCGCGGGCTACCTCGGCCATGTCGAGGTGCCGTGGGGCGCGCTGGGTGTCTTCACGGCCATCGCCGTGGCCGGCATCCTGACCGGCACCTGGGCCTCCCACTTCGTGTCCCAGGCCACGCTGAAGACGGCCTTCTCCGGCCTGCTCGTGGTGATGGGCGTGTTCATCCTCGTCAAGAACCGCGAGGCCCTGATGAGCGTGGGCGAGGTGACGCCCACGTCCGTCGGCGCGGCGGTGACGGGCACGCCTCGGAGCTCGGGGGGACCCTAGCGGTCTCCTGTGCGCGAGCCGCGCCACGGCGAGCGCGTGGGCCACCGGCAACAGGCTTCGAGCCGAAGGCCCGCCAGGATTTCGGCGCAGCCCTCCTCAGATGACGCCTCCTCGGCGGCGGTCCGGAAGTCGGGGAGGATGCTGGCCCAGGCCCACTCGTCGAGCTGACCGGCCTGGGATACGAGCGGGCTCCGGCCCCACTTGTCCTGGCTGTCCGGCTCGCCGGACTCGAAGTCGAGCCAGAGGCAGCCCGTCAGGCGCGGGGCCTCGTGGAGCTGCGCGCAGTCCTTCGACGTGGCGCGCTTCGTCCCGGACAGGTCGAGGGGCTCGCGGAAGCCGTCGGGCGCGGCGCCACCTTCGGTGGAGAGGGCACGCAGCGGCGCATCCTTTTGCAGGATGCTCGCGGCGGTCTCCTCGTACAGCGTGGAGGTCATCGGCCCCACCCCATTTGGTCCCGGACGCTGTAGTCATGTGGGCAGGACCTGCCCAACCTGAGTCCGCCGCCGGGTCCGCGTCGTTCCATGTGGAGGTATGGGCGGAGCTCCAGTCGACGATGGGCCTGCCTTCCGTGTTCTCCCGCGCCTGGACGTGCGTGAGCAGCACCCGGAAGTAACCATGGGGGCGTAGCTCGCGCCCCGAGATGTGGCTCCGGCGGCCATGGGCGGCAGCCGCACCTGGGCCGCGGGGGAGGCCTCGAAGAGACGGACGACGGGAGTGATGGGCGGGCTGCGACTGCCCATCTCGTTGAGGCGTCCCCTGGAGCAGGACAGCCTGGGCCGCCGCGCCCGAAACGGGGACCTGCTCCCCTCCTCGCCGGCTTCATCACGGCGCGGAGGTCGCGCCGACCGCGGTCTCAGGCGATGAAGCCCCTGCAAGCCTCGGTGAACCTCTTGATGTCGTCGAACGCGTAGTCGACGGAGTCGTTCTGGTTCTTGCCCTTGACGGTCGTGGCGCCATCCGAGTTGGGCAGCCCGCAGACATCGAATCCGACCAGCTCACAGCCGCGCTGGGCGAGCAGCTTCATGACCTCCAGCACGGCGAGCTGGGAGTGCTCCGGCGTGTGCTGTCCGTCCTTGTAGGGAGTGCAGCTCACCTCCGAGATGTCGCGGTCGAAGGTGATGTAGACCGAGTACGCCTTGCCGGTCAGCCCGGCCTTGGCCTCGATGGACGCCAGCAGGCCCTCGACCTCGGAGCCGCCGTGGGTGTTGGTCCCCGTGGAGATGTGTGCCTGTTTCTTGTCCTGGCCCTTGTCGGTGACCACCATGGTGGAGAAGTCACCCGAGATGGCCTCCTGGTTGCGATTGCGCTGGAGGCCGATGGCGGAATAGGCGGTGGCGAGGCGGCCCGACACGAGATGGCCGCACGGTTCGAAGAGCTTCACGGCCCAGGTGCTGCAGTGGATGGACTCGCTACCAGCCACGCCGTAATCGTAATGGGCGTCGAAGTTGAGGACGAGCGCGTCCTCCTTGGTCGCGCGTTTCATGGCCCGTGCCACCAGCGGCCAGGACATGTGGTGGGCGCTGTTGTGGTCGATGATGCCGAAGAGGAAGGGCTGGCTGGCGTCGTCCGTCAGGTAGGGCGCCTTGCCGAACAGACCATTCACACCGAGGAACGCGTCGGCGAAGTTGGCGAAGTTCACCTCGCCGTTGCACGCGCCCTTCACCTCCTTCGTGAAACACACGTTGCCGAAGTCCGCGTATTTGAACGACTTGTTGGGACCCTCAACGGCGCCCCTCGTGTATTTCGCGGCGAACTCGAAGCCACCGATGGTCTCCATCGCCTTGAGGTACTTGTCCATCTTGCCCATCGTCATCACGTCTCCGATGCGCGGAGGGATGAGCGTGAACTTGGGGGCCATTCCGAAGTAGGCGTGTATCATCGATGTTATCGGACTCGCTCGAGAAAGGAGGGCTCGATGCTTCAACGTGAATCATCCGGAGGCTCACGCGGAGCGTCAAGTCACGTCGGCCCCCATGAGCGGCCCCACCCGGCGCGAGGACTGCGCGGGGTTCGACACGCCGACCTGGTGCATGGGGAGACAGCACCTCAGTTGCGCCCGTAGATGCGGCGCCGCTGGTAGCGGAAGAACCCCGCGGCCTCCTCGCGCGCGAGCGTCGAAGCCTCATGCCCGAAGTACTGCTCGCGCAAGGCGCCCAGCTCGGCGTCCAGGGAGTCCGCTTGCCCGAGCCGTGAGAGCAGCGCCTCTCGCGCCTTCATGTACGCGTGCCCTTTCTCCCAGCGGGCATCCTTGTACACATCCTCCGCGGCCATGCGCGCGATCTGCTCCTCGGAGTAGCCCATGCGCCGCCGGATGTCCGCGAGGGCGGCGCGCCGTTCCTCCACCGACATCCCGACGAGGTGGGCCTGCACCGGCTCGAGCCGGAGGAACAGCTCCGTTGCCTGAGACCGCACCAGCTGGGCCTCTGTCTTTCGAGGGTCCACGCCGGCGATGGTGGACAGCCGGTCGAGGAACACTGCCTGCTGCGCCTCGAGTGGGAGCGTCGGGTCCACGTCAAGGAGTTCGCGTCGCTTCGCCTCCTCCTCCTGGCCGAGAGCGCGAGCCTCCTGCATCCAGCGCGCGGACACCTCGGCGGTCGGGTCCTTCGGTGTCGGTCCGGAGTCCTGCCTGACAGTCCGCCGAGGCGCTTGCCCAGGGGGCGACACTGGAGCAGGCGCGGGCCGCGACGCATCCGCCTGTGCGACCGGCGCGTCCCCGCCTCGAACGAGGGAGAACGCGCCAGCCGACAGGAGGGTGCCGGCCGCGAGAAGGACGATGATGTTCCCGCGCCGACCGAGCATCAGAGCCGCGGCTCCAGCTTGGCCCAGATGAGGTTGGCGATCTTGTTCGAGCCCGAGGTCGTCGGGTGGACGCCGTCGGCCTTGATGTCGGCGTTGGTGATGGCCGAGCGGGGGTCGACGAAGTCGCAGTCGACGACGGCGTTCGCGCACGCGTTGCCGAGGATCTGGTCTCCGTAGTCGACGGCCTGGTCGAGGTCGCTGGCGTTGAGGAGCCCGAACTTGGTGCGGTAGTAGCCGAGGTAGACGACGTCGGTGACGCCGCTGGTCGACATGTCGTTCAGCAGGTCCGCGACCTCGACGTAGATGTCGTCGATGTAGTCCTTGCAGCTCTGCGACAGGCGGCCGAACTCATACCACTGCGTCTTGCAGTTGTACGGGTCGGCGAGCGCGATGGTGGGGATGAGGATGTCGTTGCCGCCGCCATCCATCACCACGATGTGGCTGTTCGGGTTATCGGACTCGGCGAGGTCGAACTGGCCGCGGACGGAGGGGGTGATGACGCCACCTTCAATCTCCGCGCCGGAGGTCGTGTAGTTGCGGAACGTCCCACCCGCCTTGGCGTGGAGGGCGGTCTGAATCTCCCCCGAGAGCGCGAAGATGGAGTCGCCCAGGAACACGACGTTGTTGTTGTTCGCGTTGGTGATCCACGGAGCGCTCATGAGCTGACCGAGGCCGCAGCCGACGAGCAGCATGGGCGTCGTGATGACGAGGGCTTGTGCCCACCGGGGCAGACGCGCGCGACCAGAGACTTGGAACGCCTTCATATGGTTCCTTCCCGCCAGCAGGACTCACCCGCCGACGTGCCGTTTGGGAATACGTCCGTGATTGTTCCGCCCTCCGGACTTTCCGGATGACGTCCGATTCGCGCACAGGATTGATTCGGAAGTCAAAGCTGAAAATTGCCAATAAGCCGCAAGGACGGCCCTGCGGAAAATTTCTAGAACCAGTGGGTCGGACCTGTTCGCAGCGTGAAACATGCGGCTGTGCGACAGGGCAGCGAGTAGAGCCGCGGGTCCGAGGCTCAACCGCCTTCCGGCATCACGGCAAGCAGCAGCAGGTGGTGACGATCCTCTGCTGGGGACGGTGCTCACCGCCTTCCGATAGCACGGCGAGGTGCGGCACCGCGACAGTCGACATAAGGCAACCGTTATCGGAGTGCTCAACGCCTTCCGGCATCACGACGAGCAGCGGGAAGGTGACGGGCAGCGGCCCCTTCTACGTGGAGCAGTGCTCAGCGCCCTCAGGCATCACGGTGAGCGGCCGAAATACCCGCTCGCGATTGTCGTCCGCGCCGTCGAGTGCTCAACGCCTTCCGGCATCATGGCGAGCGGCGAAAAAGCACGCCATGGAGTTCGCGCGCACCGCGACGTGCTCAACGCCTTCCGACATCACGGCGAGCAGCAGAACAAGTCGGTGGCCATCCAGGCGGACATCGGCAAGTGCTCAACGCCTTCCGGCGTCACGGCGAGTAGCAGCTTCGCCACGTTCAAGGAGGTGTATGGCGACGATTTGCGCTCAACGCCTTCCGGCATCACGGCGAGCAGCGGGATGGACCTCGTCAAGAGGACCATCTGCCCGAAGGGGTGCTCAACGCCTTCCGGCATCACGGCGAGCGGCGGAAGCTGACTCAGGAGGAACTCGCGGAGAGGGCGGAGGGCGCAACGCCTTCCGGCATCACGGCGAGCGGCGGGCGGCGCTGGACATCAAGCTCTTCCCCAATGATCACTAGTGCTCGACGCCTTCCTGCATCACGGCGAGCGGCGGTCAACCTGAACAAGGGAGACTGTGCGTTCGGAAACGTGTGTTCAACGCCTTCCGGCATTACGGCGAGCGGCGGCGACCCATACCGTGACCTTGGGGCGGGGCAACTGAAGTGCTCAACGCCTCTCGGCATCACGGCGAGCGACGGTCGACGTAATGACCGAGGTTCTCGCGCAGAAGGTCGAGTGCTCAACGCCTTCCGATATCACGGCGAGCGGCGGGTCACGGACCGAGAGGAGGGCTTCGCTGACTTTCCCGGGTACTCAACGCCTTCCGGCATCACGGCAAGCAACAGAGTTCCTTACAGATGTGAAGATTGGCAACACTTCCGGCTCGACACCTCCCGGCATCACGGCGAGCAGCAGTCGGCTTCCAGTCCGACGGCAAGAGCTTCAAGTTCAGGTGCTCAACGCCTTTCGGCATCACGGCGAGCGGCGGGTCCTTCGCTCGGTGCAGTTCCGCGCGGAGTTGCAGCAGGACATGTTCTGATGCTCAACGCCTTCCGCCATCACGGCGAGCACTGCGGTCCGGGAACGGGCACGAGAACGGGGCCGGGGTGCGCAACGCCTTCCGGCATCACGGCGAGTGGCAGGCGCCCTACCCTGGTTCAAGCAGGACGTGGACGGCTTCGAGTGCTCAACGCCTTCCGGCATCACGGCGAGCAGCGGCGCCGGGCACCAAGAAGACCGAGGCGCGGCGCATCGGGTGCTCAACGCCTTTCAGCATCAGGGCGTGCAACGGAGATGGATGACCGGCCGCTGCCGTACACGGGGATGACGTGCTCGACGCCTTCCGGCATCACGACGAACGGTGGACTGCAAGCCGGAGCAATACATGAGGCTGGAGGTGTAGTGCTCAACGCCTTCCGGCATCACGGTGAGCAGTGGCGGCGCGTCAGACTGGTACGCTGGTACGGTTTGCGCCAGTGATCAGCGCCTTCTGGATTACGGCGAGCGGAAGGAGGTGATGAAGAGCTACAAATTCTTCATCTACACCACGAACTCAACGCCTTCCTGCATCACAGCAAGCGGCGGCAGGAATGAAGAGGCGGAGCTGCGCAAGCCGTAGTGCTCAACGCCTTTCGGCATCGCGGCGAGCAATGGAACATCGGCGGCTTCTCCGACTTAATCTTCGAGACGTGCTCAATGTATTCCGGCATCACGACGAGCGGCGACATGAATCCCATGATCATCGCGACCATGGTGGCGTGCTCAACGCCTTCCGACATCACGGCGAACGGCGGTCTCGGATGGAACGATGAAGATCGCCAAGCAGAAGGAGGCGTGCTCAACGCCTTCCGGCATCACGGCGAGCAGAGGCGCCGGCGTCGAGCACCAGATTGTCGACATCGGCATGCGGTGCTCAACGCCTTCCGGCATCACGGCGAGCAACGGGCTCCACCGGCAAGCGCATCATCCGTGAGGCCCAAATATGCTCAACGCCTTCCGACATCACGGCAAGCAACGGAGCGACAACGACTGGAGCATCCTCACCGAGGTCCAGCGATCAACGCCTTCCGGCATCACGGCGAGCAACGGCGGCGCGCTGGGCGCCCTCAACAATGGCCTGCGCTAGTGCTCAACGCCTTCCGGCATCACGGCGAGCGGCGGGTGTGGGGGCCCGTGTCGGCCGGCGCCTGGCCCCTGTGCTCAACACCTTCCGGCATCACGGCGAGCGGCGGGGGCAAGGTCGGTCGCGGGCGTCTGCGACCGCTTGTGCTCAACGTCTTCCAGCATCACGGCGAGCGGCGGTTTTCTACGATGACACCCTGTTCGGGTACTACTAGTACTCAACGCTTTCCGGCATCACGGCGAGCGGCGGTTCAACAGGCTGAAGGAGTTCTACGGAAAGAAGTAGGTGCTCAACGCCTTCCGGCATCACGGAGAGCGGCGGTCCCGCACCCGCCTCCGCGACAAGGCGGCCAAGGTGATGCTCAACGCCTTCCGGTATCACGGAGAGCAGCGGAGAACTGGCCGAACCGCAGCACGAAGTGGGAGGTGTGTTCAACACCTTGCGACATCACGGCAAGAGGAGGGGCGCAGCGCCTCTCCAAGACGGGCATCAGCCAGGACGAGTGCTCAACGCCTTCGGGCATCACGGCGAACAGCGGAATCTCATTCTCGGTGACGAGATCGCGGGCGTAACCCTGTGCTCAATGCCTTCCGGCATCACGGCGAACGGCGGTCAGGCCCCCAGACGTACCTCGCCCAGGCGGTGTTCGAGTGCTCAACGCCTTCCGGCATCACGACGAGCGGCGGTGGCCTCGGTCGAGGGCATGCCCAATCACTCCGGTAAGGAGTGCTCAACGCCTTCCGGCATCACGGCGAGCAGCGGTGGCATCTGGCGGCAAATTCGCATCGAGTCCGCGCGCGAGTATTCAACGCCTTCCGGCATCACAGCGAGCGGCGAAGTCTCTCTGAACGGCAAGCGTCTATTCATCTGACAAAGACCGCTCCACAACACCATGGGAGGACGAGTTCTTCCATCACATGCATCCGCCGCATCCAGCCCATTGAGGGGCGTCACGTCCCATTCGTGCCTCTGACGGCTTTCCTCAGGCGCCGTCCACCAGGAGCCGGAGCAATTCCTCCCGACGCTCCTGGATCTTGGGGCTCCTCACCAACACGCGAAGCGTTTGGGCGCACTCCATCCGCGCCTCGCGCGACAGGGACATCAACTTCGGTCGCCACTGCGCATCGAAGTCCTCGAGCACCTTGCGCTGCTCCGTCTTCGCCGCCCGCTGTGCCTCCCCCCACGCCTTGAACGCGTCGCGCTCCGGTGACGGCCGAGACACCGCCCGCGGCGCAGCGACGACCACGCTCCCCTCGGGCACCAGCCGCCCGTATCCCGCGGCCGTCTTGCCCCCCACGCCAAAGTCACGCAGCGCCTCGCACAACCGGTCCGCGGCCCAGCGCAACAAGCGGAGCGTCTCCTCATCCGCCCCCGGGGCCACGCTCAGCGCCACGAGGAAACGTCCCCCAGGACGCACCGACAGGAACGCCACCGGGTTCGGCGACTCGTAGTCGTTGGGCCACGACTCCGCATTTCCGTACCAGCCCCGCTGGTGCACCGTGAGCACATCGCGGGCCAGCATCCGTGGCGCCACCCCCTCCTTTCCGCGACTCGCCACCCACGGCGCGTCGTGGAAGAGGACCTGCCCCACGCTCGCCTCCTGGCCGAGCCGTTCATCCCCAGGCACCCCGAACAGCCGACGACTCGCCTCCGCCACCTCGTCGGGCTCGAAGCTCGCGCGCAGGTAGGCCGCGAGCACGCCCTTGAGCGAGGAGCCCGGAATCACCGGCACGCCCCAGGTGTGATGCAGCGTCAGCCCCACCCCCGTCGGCGAGGCATTCCCGTGCCCCGCCAGGAGCCGCCCCGTCGCTCGCATCTCCACCGAGGCCGTGTGCCACTGCGTCAGCGAGCCGCGCCACCGGCGGTACGCCACCCCGTAGTGCTCCGGCTCCCGCGCCCCGTCCATCCAGCCCAACCACCTCCGCCATGGCGAGCCGCTCTCTTCCTTCTCGTCGTCCTTCTGGGGCGCGTAGCGCTCGTGGGCCAGCCCCGCGTGACTTGGGCCCGTCGCCTCGAAACGGGGGAGTGTGGCCAGGACCTCACGCACGAGGAGCCTCCTTGAACGTGGCCTGGACCGCGCGACGGAACCACACCACCAGCCGCAGCGTCTCGCGCGTGGCCAGCATGTACTCCTCCAGCCCCAGCTTCCGCACGGCGCCCGGCAGCGTCTCCCCCGTCAGCGCCGAGGACAACCCCGGCAGCCGCGCCTTGCCGAGCACCTTCGCCAGGTCCTCGAGCAGCAACATCGCGGCGTTCGGCTCCTTCGGGTCCCGCTCCCGCTCCAGGAACGTGAGCGCCGCGGCCAGACCATCCCGCAGCACCGACGCCCCCAGGCCATGCACGCGCGGCTTGTAGTCGGGCCGGAGGTCCGAGGGGACCGCCGACACCCGGGCATACGCATCCGTCGCCCGCTGCTGCTCTCGCGTCACGCCGCTCATCGCCGGGCCTCCGCGTCGCCCGCCGTCCACGACAACAGCCGACACCACCCACGCCCCACCGTCGCCTTGCCGCCCAACTGGAGCATCGTCCCCTGCCCGCCGAGCGCCGCGTCGAGCACCGCGCTCGCCGCCATCGCCTGCTTCGGACTCCAGGACGGGGACGCCGCCATCACCCCCATCAGCAGCGTCTCCGCCGGCAGGCTCTCCTCCGTCCAGAGCTGCCCCTTCGCGGCCGTGCCCGTGTCCGGGTCGATGCTCACGCGGGTGTCCACCTGCATCGCCGTCTCCCACAGGAAACTCATGGTCTCGTCATCCACGAGCACCAGGCGCCGCGCGAGCAGCTCCCGCTCATCACCGGGCAGCGCGCGCTGGAGCGCCTCCGCCCACGCCCCGAGCACCGCGTCGTCCTCGGCGTCCACCTCCAGGTCCAGGTCCTCGAGGTAGACACGCGCCCCGCCCGCCTGCTCGTGAAGACAGACACAGGACTTCAACGAAGCCACCCGCGCGCGGTGCTTCTTCAGCGAGGGGACCGGCGGAGGCGCCTCGCCGCCTCCCTGTCGTCCACCCCAGTCCCGACGAGCCAGCGTCAGCAGCAACGGCGACGTCACCAGCGCGAACGTCCCCACGAAGCTGCGCACCGGCAGCGCGAGCAGCCGCGCGTCGCCCACCACCAGCGCCCCCGCGTACTCGCTGGGCTCGTCCCCCTCGGGCCCGTTCTTCGCGCGCCGGGGGCCGAAGACCGCGTCGGTCCGGACGGTGTCGCTCGCGCTCGCGTCACGCAGCACGCCCTTGAGCGACGAGCCGGGGATGATGGGGATGCCCGTGGAGCGCATCCGCATCAGCGGCAGGTCGATGACTCCCACGCTCTGCCCCGTGCCGACGTGCAGGGGGGACAGGGCTTGCAGCAGATAGGCTCGGCTTTCCATGCTCACGCTCCACACTCCGGGGGCAGTTCCCAGACGCCGGGCAACACCTGCCCGAGCGCCTCGTCGCGGCCGCCGCCCCACGAGGCCAGCCACAACGCGCGCAGCTCCTCGGTGGTGAACTGGCCACCACCGACCTTCTCGAAGAAATAGACAGACCCCGCCGGCACCCACCGCCGCGTCGCCCGGGGCTGGCGCTTCACCATGTCCCACGCGGACACGTCCTGCGCTCGAGGCACCAGCGCCGCGCGCAACACCACCCGCCCCTCCACGCCAGGCAACGTGCCCACGTACTCGGGCTCGCCACCTTCCGCGCACGCGAAGCCATCCGGCAGCCACCCGCGCTCGAAGCTCGCGGGCGTCGCCAGCACCAGCTTCAAGCCCATCGAGGGCTCGGGCTGGAAGTCCTCGGGGCAGGCGAACAGGTCCGCCGTCGAGCGCTCCACCTCCGTCAACCGCCTGCGGCCTCCCAGCCCCAGCACGCCCGAGGGGAAGCCCGTCACCGCCTCGCCCTCGGGCTGCCTGCAGCGCACGCCCAGCCCCCACTCCACCGCGACCGGCGCCGCGCCCTCGCGCCTCTCCAGGCGCAGCAGCTCCACGACCTGGCGTGAGTGCAGCATCGTGTCCTCCGCGGTCTGCTTGTCGGGCGCGATGGCTACGTGCAGGTCCGTGCGATGACCGGGGCCCGGAGTCGCCGGAGCCGCGAGGTCCTTGCGCAGAAGCCACGCGACCATGTCCGCCTCGGACCAGAACGCCGGCGCATCGCCCGAGGGCTTGCCCATCCGCCCCTCGTGGTCCGGTCGGGGATGCCACAGCGCCTCGCGCGCCCGGTCCTCGTCGGGGCCGAGCGAGGTGATGACGCCCTCCGAGTCGGGCCACCAGGGACGCAGTCGCTCGATCCGCGCGGGCTCGCCGTCCTTGCCCGCCACCACCACCGCGTCCGCGGGCGCGGGCCACATCCGGTGGCTCGGGGTGAAGGACGTCTCCCCCAGGTCGCGTCGCAAGGCGACGAACCCCGTCAGCGCGAGGCTCGCGGAGCGCTGCTCCCACGCCTCCGGCGTCAGCCGGACGCCCGGCCGGTTCGACATGAGGTCCTGTCCCCACGCGGCGCGCAGCGCGCCTCGCACCGTCGTCGGCAGCGGCCACGGATGCGAGTACCCGCGCCCCACTTCACTCGTGTACCAGCCGCGGCCATCCTTCACGGACAGCCCGTCGCGCGGCAGCAACGCGAAGCACTCCTCACTCATGCGCCACCTCCCTCTCTGAGCTCCAGTCCGCGACGCGAACGCTCGAGCGTCCCCGCCACCAACATCCGGTCCACCCACGCGAGCAGCTCCGCGTGGACCGTCTCGACACACTCCGGCGGCTCCTCCGCGAGCGCAGCCAGCCCCACGTCCGTCAGGGACAGGGCCTTGTCCTCCCGCTCACGGTCCTCGGAGTCGCGAGCCCGCCCCTCGGCGCGCGCCAGGATTCGCGACACCTCGGCCACCAGCACTGCCGCCTGTTCCTCCGACGACGTCTCCGCGGGGAAGCGGCGAACCATCGTCTCCACCTCGTGCACCTTGCCCAGGGGCAGCCGGTCTCCCCCCAGCAGCGCCATGTCCTGGGACAGCCGGGTCAGCGGCTCCACGGCGGCGCCCTTCGGTGTCCAGCTCGCGGTCCACAGCCGCTCGCGCCCCGCATGCTTCGCCACGAGGACCGCGAGCGCGTCGCGCCCCGCGTCCTTCGCGGCCTTCTCCGCTCGGCGCCCCAGAGCCAACAGCTGCCCCAGGCTCTCCATCACGTGGCCGATGCCCAACCCCACCGACAGCGTGGGCACGGACGCTCCGCTGACAGGGGCCAGGTGCTTCGAGAAGGCGGCCGCCAGCGCCCGGGCACACTGGAGCGCGTCCGCCGGACACACGAAGGCCAGGACGTCATCGCCCCCCGCGTAGACGAGCATCCCGCGGTAGCGCGACTGGACGATGTCTCGCGCCTCCGCCGTGAAGCTCGCGAGCGCGTGGGAGACACGTCGGTGCGCCTCAATGCCCCCGTGCTCCGCCAGTCGACGGAGCAGCTCCCCCATCCGGTCCCCGTCGGCGACGAGGCAGGCCACGTAGGGGTACGGCGCCACGGGCATCGCCGCGAGCAGCGGGCGGATGTGCTCATCCGCGAACCGCTCGGCCTCCAGCTTCGCCGCCTTGGGGTCCTCACTCCACTCCGCGAAGTACGGACGCCAGCGCTCGGACAGCAGGAGCTGGCCGTCGAACGGGAACGCATTCACCCAAGCCAGGTCCGTCCGGTACACCGACGTGAACCCGCGATGGTCCGCGCACGCACCACGCAGCGCGGAGAGCTTCGAGCCGTGCTTCTTGCTCGCCGTCTCCAGCCACGCCGCCAACCCGATGCTCGGCACCGGCACGAACTGGTCCGGCTCGCCACCCGCGCGCTTGAGCAGCCCCAGCGCATCCAACTCCTCGCGCTCACCGATGCGCAGCCGCTTCCACTCGCCACTCCGCGGGCGCTCGCACTTCAGCACCGACGCGCGTCCACCGTCGAGGCTCGACTTGTGCGTGCCCGCCGGGGGCGCCTGGGTCCAGGCCCTGAACTCGCGCAGCCCCCGGCGAGCCTCCAGCGCGGCCTCGGCCTCCTCGAGGGCCGTCAGGTAATCACCGTCCTCCATCGGCGCCCAGGCCGCGTGGAACTCCAGGAAGGTGTCGAGCTGCTCGTCCGCCCACGCGTCCGCGCCGTCCGCGAGCAGTGGCCCGCCGCGCTCCCGCACGCGCTCCCACTGTTCGCGCAGCGTGGCCCGAGCCACCTTACGCGCCGCGCGGGCCACCTCTGCCGCGTCACCCTTCACCACCGCGAGGACCTTGTTGGGGAAGCCCTTCACGGCCTCGGCGTCGGCCAGGGCCTGGTCGGTCTTCGTGACTCGCCCCGAGGGCTTCGGCGCCACCGCGTCGAGCTGCTCCGGATGCGGGAAGATGAGCTCGGCGCCCGCGTCCCGGAGCGTGCACGCCATGGCGCGGCTCAAGGAGGAGAGCAGATAGCTGCCGAACCACAGGTCGCGCGTGCGTCGGGCCTGGGCGATGAAGCCCTGCACCGGACCGACCTTGAGCACGAGCACATGGGATTGAGTCGTCATCGGCTTACGCCTCCCGAGCCTTCTTCGTGTCACGCAGCCAGTTGAAGAACGCCTCGCGCAGCGACGTCGCCTCGCGCAGGGGCGTGAAGAGCGGTTGGTCGTCCTTCGCGCGCAGCACGTCGAAGTCCGCGCGTGTCGCGTCGAGGGGACGGTTGGACTGCACCAGGAGGACCTTGCCGCCCTCGGGGTAGCCGCGCTCGAGCCACAGCGCGATGGGCTCGAAGCGGCCGTTGGCCAGCGGCATCGCCTTGACGATGAGCGGCGAGGCCAGGCGGTCCTTCGGCTCTCGCTCCCGGTCTCGAGCCCACTGGAGCTGCATGTGCTTGGGCTCGGCGGGGACGTGGTTGTCTTTGGAGTCCCGCTTCCCCTGCTGGAAGTGGACGACGATGGGCAGCCCGAAGCCCGCGCGTGGCCACGCCGGAGTCCTCGAGTACGCCGGGCGCGGCGCGTGCTCCTCGGGATAGGTGCGCGCGTGGTGACGAATCTTGTCCGCCTCCGGCCAGTTGGAGCGGCCCGCGCGGTTGTCTCCCGTGGGGCTCGGGTTGCGAGCACGCGCGCCCTGGATACCCGCGGTGCCCTGGCGGAACGCGCGCAGCCAGCCCAGCGCCTCCAGCCAGGCCTTGCTGCCATCGACCGTGGACTCGTCCCGAGGCCCCCGAAGGAGCCTCGCGCCGCGCAGCAGGGGCAGGTCGCGCGGAGCCCCCGCGAGCTCGGGCTGGAAGAGGGGCACATCGCCGAAGAGCCGGCGCAGCTCGGCGCGGGTGGCGTTCTTCGGCAGCCATTGCCGACACTGCTCCTCCGTGGCGAACGTCACCGTGCCGCAGCCACGACGGGGCCGTGAGCCATACCCACCGAAGAGCACCCACGCGCGCAAGGCGTGACGGACCTCGTCGGACAGCGCGCCCTCCGGAGCGCTGACCTCCAGCGTGAAGCGCAGCCCCGGCTTCCACCGAGGCGCGGCCTCACCATTCTTCGGAGCACGAGCGGGCCAGAGCGCATAGGACTGCTCCTCGCCCAACGAGATGTCATCCGGGTCCTGCGCGGAGACGGTGACGGCGCGCACGCACAGGTCCACCTGCGAGCGACAGGGCTTCTCTTCGCCCAGCGTCATCCCGCCCCACAGCGCGCGCTCACGCCGGGCCAGTTCGAGCCGCTGATGCTCGCCGTAGGCATGGCCATACAGCGCGCGCCACCAGAAGCGCAGGTGTCCGCGCAGCGTGGGCACGCGAATGGGGTCCACCTCGGAGAGCTGACGCGGGACAGGCGCGCCCCCGAGGATGGGCGTGACGGTCTTCAGGTCCACGGTGAAGGTCTCTCGCCGAGGGCCCGTGGGCAGTCCGCGCCTGGGGTGCGGGTCCTTGGATGGCACGGGCAGGTTCAAAGAATCAGGGCACACCTCGGCTCCTCCTCGACCCGCCAGGGCAGGACGGTGATGGGGGTGAAGACATGGGGCGACCTCGCCCACGGGAAAGGGCTCACGACTCGCAGAGGGGCTTCGGGCGGCCGCGGACGGCTGAGCGCTCCCGGAGGTGGTGGATGAAGCGTGGGCTGGAGCGTCGGTGCACATGTCCACCGAGGAAGACGCCAACGCCGCGCGCCCCCCTCGCGGCCTCGTGCGCTTTTCTCCTGTGCGTCCAACCCTACCTGAAAGATGTCAGACCTGGATGTTACCTCTCAGGTTCAACATGAAACCCATCTTCGACCTGGTGCTCCGGGGGCTCGTCCAGCGCCATCCAGCGCAGTTGCTGTTCCTGCTCTTCGGCGATGAGGCACCACGCTTCGTCCGCGCCGCGGACAGCAGCCTCCCCCAATCCGAGCGACGCGCGGACGCGGTGCTCGTCGTGGAGTCGGACTCGGAGCGCTTCGCAGTGGAGCTCGAGCTCCAGGCACAAGCAGACCCGGACTTCGCACGGCGGCTCCTGGACTACACCGTGCGCGTGCACCTGCGCGAGAACCTCCCGGTGTTGCCCGTGGTCATCCTCGTGGTCCCCGAGGCCGAAGGTATCCGCCCACCCTACGTCATCCGCTGCCAAGGACAGCCGCGACTCACCTTGGATTTCCTGGTGGTCCGGTTGTGGGAGGTGGACTTCTCGCAGCCGGCCCTCCAAGCCGCCACGCCGCTGTTGCCACTCTCCGTCCTCGATGCCCGAGCAGGGCCCGAGCGAGCGACCTGGGCGGAGACACGCATCCGACAGGCCACCGACCTTTCTCCACGGGAGCAGATGGACTTGCTCGTCGTCCTGGGTACCCTGACGTCACGCCGCTTCGGAAGTGAGCAGCTCACTTCATCGTTGAGGAACATCATGATGGACTCGCCTTTCTGGGATGAACAGCGCGCGCTGGAGCGCGCCCGGGACCGAGCTCGGACGCTCATCAACTTTGCGCGCGTCCGGGAGCTGACGTTGCCCCCGGATTCACAGGAGCGACTGGCGGCACTGGGCGAAGCCGCGCTGGACCAACTCATCATCCTCGCCTTCTCCCACCCGGACGCGGCGCTGCGCACCCTGCGCGACGCGACCCGGCCCCTATGACTTCCGAGCGCAGCCGTGGCGAAGACATCAAGCCTTCAACAGCGCGCTGAGTCGCTCGACCATTCGCCCCTGCTCGTCCACGGTCGAAACCGCCTCATACAGTGCCTCGAGCCAGTCTTCTCCCTCGCCCAGCGCATAGGCCAAGGAGGCAAAGGCACGAGCCTTCGAAAACATCTCCAGGGCCTCGGCCTCCGCGCTCCCGTCCTCGTCGCACCGGGAGAGATACGCCTCATCAAGCCGCGCGGCACGTTCCGCCAGCTCCCGTCGCAGGGTGGGCGTCGCTGAACCACCACTCCGGATGGTCTCCAGCGCACGGCTGGCGAGAGGGTCCATCACCCTGGAGTGACGCAACCCCATCTCACAAGCCGCCACCAAGGCCGCACGTCGGTTCGAGGATGGGGCTTGCAAGAAGACTTCCGCGAATCCGCGAGCGACAGAATCCAGTCGATAGCCCTTCTTCACCGACCCACTCCTTTCAGCGCAGGGGCCAGTCTGCCGTAGCCTACGCCGGGCTCGCCAGCTCCCGCGGTCCGCGCTGCCAGCTCCCCACGCCGACACGCAGACGCGTGGGCAGGAACAGCCCGCACCCCATGTGCCGCCGCCCGCCCATCCCCTGCTCCTGCAAGGTCACGGACGCGCACGCGGACAGGTTGCTCAGCGTCAGCCCATACCCAATCACCTTCTTCCCCGCGATGCGCACCACGCGCCGCCGCCCCACGTGCACGGTGGCCTCGCACTCCAGCGTCGTCAGGGTCCGCTGCACCGCGCTCCGGAAGCTCGCGTCATCCACCGCGTTCTTGAACGTCACCAGCCGCGAGGACAGGGACACCGGCGCCTCCAGCGCAAACACCCGGGGTGCCCCCAGCGTCACCTCACCCCCGCCCACTTCAATCGCCGAGCCGCCCAAGGGCATCCACACCGGCAACGCCTCCGTCGGGCAGCGCACCCGCAGCGTCCCATGCCCCACCAGCAGGCTCTTCCCGCTCGCCCGCGTCCCCCGCAGGTTGAAGATGCCGACGTCCTTGCGCTCGTGCAGCCCCGGCAGCCGGTGGGACAGCGCCGAGAACAACGCATACCCATGGTCCAACGGAACCCCACCGCCTCGCGCGGGGTAGACGAGGTCAATCACTGACATGTTCATCCTCGATGGCCCCGCCACGACGGGACCGGCCTGCGGGGAAGTCCTCGTCCGCCACCCTGGACGAAGGGGTACTCAGGTGATGGCACCCACCCACGCATGGAACGCCGGCGCGACGCCACGGGCCATACCTCTCGAAAGGCAGCCCAGGCACGTCCGATGCTCGGAAAGCAGGGGTCATCACGCAGCTCCACCCAGGAAGACGCCAACGCCACGTCGTCCCCTCGCGCCCCCTCGCTTTTTTCGCCGGCCCCGCTCAGCGCCCTCGCCGCTTCGAGGCCCGCGCCGCCCCCTTCGCGCGTGGCTTCGGCGCCGCGTCCTCGCCTCCCTCCTGGAGCGCGATGCGCCGCGCGACCTCCGCCGCCGCGCGGACCTGCGGCGCCAGCACCTCCCCGGGCCCCTCCTGCCCGCCCCAGGATGACGGCGTCCCCAACTGCCGCAGCACCGCCCCCTCCAGTTCCGGCGCGTCGAACGAGAAACTCAGCGCGGGCAGCGGCGCGCGCGGCTGGTCATAGTCCGCCGAGGTCAGCTTCCCCAACCTCACCCCCGGCACCTCGGGGACGACGCCCGGCGCCTCCGACTTCCCCCGCTGCTTCGTCGAAGGCGAAGCCGGACGCCGCGCGCCCGCCTTCCCGCTCCCGCGCGTGGCCCGCAGGGCGCCCAACACCTGCTCCTTCGTCCTGCCGCGAAGTTCGAACAGGAGGAACGGGTCGCGGTCCAGCGCCTCGCCGAGCACGTAGTGCGTGGCGGCCACGTGCTTGCACGGGTCTCCCCAGTCCGGGCAGGAGCAGTTCGTCACCAGGTCCTCGCGCCGCTGCGGAAACAGGCTCACGCCCGCCGCGCGGAACACCACGTCGATGTCCTGGGGCATCGACCCCGCCAGCAGCTCCGCGCTGTACTGCGCCTTGCCGCCCATCCCGGCGATGGCCTTCGTCCACACGTCCTCGTCGAGCTGTCCCAGCCTCAGCGAGATGACATAGGGCCGGGGCCGCGAGCCCGTCACCTTCGCGGTGACCTCGCCCCCGCGGATGACCAGGTCATGCGTCCGCCCGGCCCGCGCGTACGTGCGCCCTCGGGCCAGTCGCTTCGAGTCCCCCGCCAGCACACGCTCGAGCGCCTCCAACCAGCGCTGGCCCCACCACGTGACGCCGGCCTTCTTCATCTTGATGCCGTGCTCGGGAGGCGGCCGCTTCGGCGCGGACGTCCAACCCCAGTCGTCCCAACGGCTCATGACGCCACTCCCTTCCGGCGCGGCGCGCGTCGTCGAGGTGCGCTCGGCCCGGGTACTTCGTGCTCCTCCGCCTCATCCGCGACGGCGCCCGAGGACAGCGAGAACAGCTCGCGCAGCGCCGCCGTGTCCAGCTCGGTCACCCAGTGCTCACCCGTGCCCACGACGCGCTCGGCGAGCCTCCGCTTCTGCTCGAGCAGCGTGTCTATCTTCTCCTCGACGGTGCCCGCGCACACCAGCTTGTGGACCTGCACCGCGCGCTTCTGGCCGATGCGGTACGCGCGGTCCGTGGCCTGGTCCTCGACGGCGGGGTTCCACCAGCGGTCGTAATGGAAGACATGGCTCGCCGCCGTCAGGTTGAGGCCCGTGCCCCCGGCCTTGACGGACAGCACGAAGACGCGCGGGCCGTGGGGCTCTTCCTGGAAGCGGCGCACCAGCGCATCGCGCGCCTTGCGCGACGTGCCGCCGTGCAGGAACAGCACCTCCTGCCCCAGCTGCTCCGACAGGTGCGCCACCAGCCGGTCCCCCATCTCCCGGAACTGGGTGAAGACGAGCGCCTTGTCCCCCGCGGACAGGGCCTCCTCGAGCATCTCCGTCACGCGCGCCAGCTTCCCCGAGCGCCCCCGCAAGGGCCCCGACTCGCCGAGGTACTGCGCGGGGTGGTTGGCTATCTGCTTGGTGAACAGCAGCAGCGCGAGCACGCGGCCCCGGCGCTCGATGCCGTCGGCGTCCTCGATGCGGCGCAGCTCCTCGTCCACCACGGCCTTGTAGAGCGAGGCCTGCTCGCGCGTGAGCGTGCAGACGACCTTCATCTCGTTCTTCGCGGGCAGGTCCGCGATGATGTTCGGGTCGCTCTTGAGACGGCGCAGGACGAAGGGGCCGGTGATGCGGCGCAGGCGCTGCGCGGCCTCCTGGCTGCCATAGCGCTCGATGGGCAGCGCCAGCTCGCGCCGGAAGGTCTCCAGCGGCCCGAGCAGGCCAGGGTTGGCGAACTCGAGGATGGACCACAGCTCCGCGAGGCGGTTCTCCACCGGAGTCCCCGTGAGGGCGAAGCGCTCGCTGGCGGAGAGCGCCCGGGCCGCGCGCGCCGTGGCCGAGGCGGCGTTCTTGATGTTCTGCGCCTCGTCGAGCACCACAGTGGCCCAGTCCACGCGCGCGAGCAACTCGGCGTCGCGGCGCAGCAGGCCGTAGGAGGTGAGCACGAGCGAGCCCGGGCCGCGCGGGAGGTCCTTCACCGCGCGAGCGCGCTCGGCGCCGTAGTGGGGCGTCAGGCGCAGCGAGGGGGCGAAGCGGGCGACCTCGCGCTCCCAGTTGCCCACCACGGAGGTGGGCGCCACCAGCAGCGTGGGGCGCACCTCGCGCGGAGCACGCTCGAGCCTCCGGAGCAGGAAGGCCAGCACCTGCACCGTCTTGCCCAGGCCCATGTCGTCGGCCAGGCACGCGCCGAGGCCGAGCGACGCCAGGGTGTCCAGCCAGTGCAGTCCCCGCGCTTGATACGGCCGCAGCGTGGCGCGCAGGGCATCAGGGGCGGGCTGGGCGGTGGTGCCGCCCGAGCGCAGCCGGCCCAGGCGCTCCTCGAGCGCGCCGGTGGCGAGGACCGTGACGGGGAGCTGTCCGTGTCGCGTCTCTCCGAGCAGGGCCACGCGCACGGCCTCGCTCGCGGACAGGTGGCCGGGGCCCTCGGCGAGGTGGCGATGGATGGCGTCGAGCTCGTGGGGATCCACCGCGACCCACGCGCCGCGGAAGCGCACGAGCGGGGCCTTGCGCTGGGCGAGCAGCGCGAGCTCGCGTGCGGAGAGCGGCGTGTCGCCCAGGACCGCATCCCAGTCGACGCGTAGGAGCGAGTCGAGCCCCAGGCCCGAGGTGCCCTCGACGACGCCGGCGGCCTGGACGCTCGCGCCCACGCGCATGCGCAGCCGCAGGCGGCGTCGACCCGAGGAGGTGAGCTCACCGGGGACGATGACGCCGAAGCCCGCGTCGGCGAGCAACCGCGCGCCCTCGGAGAGGAACGTCCACGCGGTGTCGGGTTCGAGCAGGAGGGCCTGGGGGCGAGGGCTCTCGAGCACGAGCCCGATGGGGGCGAAGAGCCGGGAGGCGCGGCCGAGCGCCTCGAGCAGCGACTCCTGCGGGTCACGGAAGGCGCGGCCGAGCTTCTCCAGGTGGCGTCCGCGGGTCTTCCAGACGTCGACGGCGGACACGAGCAGGCTCGGGTCATCCGGGGCCTGGAGGTGGAAGCTCAGCACGAAGGGCTCGCGGTCCGCCGTCGGAGGCTCGAGCCGGAAGCAGGCGCGCAGCCGGTCCCTCGCGCCGAGCGCGGGCTCGCTCCAGCGCGTCAGCTCGTCGACGACGGAGCGCTCGGCGAAGCCCTCGGGGGCGAAGTCGCGGCGAGGCCCGGAGAGCGCCGCGCGCCAGCGCTCGTCCCATGAGGCCGGGCGACGCGAGGTGGCGCGAGGAGGCAGCGAGGGCCCACCGCCGCGCGCGGCGCGAACGAAGGCATCCACGGTGGCGTCGAGGAAGGCGCGCAGCAGGGCCTCGGGGGCCCAGACGGAGGGAGTGGGACCGGCGTCCACGGGGACGGCGTGGGCGGCGGCGGGCATGCTCCGGGCAAGGGCGACGACGCGGCCGGAGTCCTCTGCGGCGGAGAGGGCCGCGGCCCAGCGCGCCTCGATGCGCTCATTCCTGCGCAGGAGGGTGGGCGCCACTCGCTCCCGCGCGATGAGCTCCAGCGCGAGCTTGCTGGCGAGCGTCCAGAGCGCGAGGGAGCCGGGGAACGTGTCGACCTCGGAGGCGGGCACCACGGCGAGTCGCTTGACGGTGGCGGCGAGCGGCAACGTGTGTCCCGCACACTCGCGCGGTCCGTCGGGCGTGACGAGGAGGGTGGAGGATGCGTCGCCCGAGCCGCGCAGGTCGGAGAGCACGCGAGGGAGCGGCTCGGTTCCCCAGAGGAACAGCGACTCGACGTCGGGCAGGAAGACGAGGGGCATCGGGCTGGAATGTAAGCCCGAGTCCTTGGGGCACCAGGACAATGAAGCGGAAGCAGGCACCCGGGTCATCAGCCCGCCCCCTGCGTCCAGACCGCCGGGTGGTGACTGGAGACATCAGGGGATGAACAGGAGACATCAGCCGGCGTGCGCCGGGGCGGGGTCCCTTTCTCCACAAGTGCCAGTGCTTCCTGAGAGCTCAGGAAGGAGACCCGGCTGGCGTGGAAGTTGCCTTGGAGCCTTGCAAGTCACCCTCGACGCGCCATCCATCCCCTCGACGACAGGAGTCTCTCCGTGAAAGGCATCAAGCTCGGCGGTTTCAAGAACCCCTTCAGCACCAAGGGCCCTTCGGGCACTGGGAGCGGCGCGAACAAGCCGAGCGCCCCGCCGCCCGTCGAGACGAAGCCCGCGCCCACCAAGCTGAACTCCGTGCAGGATGGGTTCGACACGCAGGGCAGCAAGCCCTCGTCGAGCAAGGTGAACACCCCACCCACGAAGCAGCCGGGCAAGGACGTCACCTCGTCGTTCGGCGCCAACCCGCTGGGCCACGCGGGGCAGAGCGTCCTGAACTCCTACAACATGTTCCCGGGCGGCGCGCCGCAGGGCGTGGCGCTGCCGACCGCGCAGAAGCCCTTCGTCAACGCCAATGACTCGTTGGTGTCGCTCAACGCCCACAAGTACCAGAACAACACGAACCTGTCGGTCTCGCCCGCGGGCAGCCCGGGCGTCCCGGCGCACTACATGCACTACCTCTCGACGGGCGAGGGCAAGTTCGCGGGCATCCAGGGGGTGCCGCTGCATCCGCGTCCCGGCGAGCCGAACATGGTGGTGACGGGCGCGCTCAACGGCTGCGCCGTGCATGCGCTGCACGACACGAAGAACAACAACCTGTCCTTCCTGCACCACGCGGACTACTCGAAGAACGGCAAGGCGGAGCTGGACGGCTTCCTGTCGCAGCACCCGAACCTCAAGCCCGCGGGGAGCTACACGCCCAGCGACTACTCGCACCCCACCGGCAAGCACAACCTCCCGACGGGCTCCACGCCCTTCATCCACTACGCCCAGGGCCCCGGGGGCCAGCCGGGCCAGTGGATGATTTCGGGGCAGCTCAACACGTACAAGAACGGAGGCACGCCCGGGGGCCGCCCAGAGCTGATGCTCCCCACGGACATCCCGGGTGGAGCGCTCCAGTCCGTCCCGGTGACGCTGCCCTGAGTCTCGGACATCCTCGTCGCTGAACGGCGGACCGCCGTTCAGCGGCGTGGCGTGTTCGCCGTCGCGGGCTCGGGGATGGCGCTCCGCGCGCGACGCTACTGCATCGCTGCTGTTGCCTCCCGCTTGTATCCCCAGCCACTACAGACACGAGTGCGTCATCGCTGCACCGTTCCGAGTGAGCGGCACACCAATGCGCCAGCCATCGCTGCGTGCGGAGGACCGGTGCCCCCACGTTCATCCTCAGCCCAACGTCGCGCTCAACGCCTTCCGGCATCACGGCGAGCGACGGCGACCAGTCGAACCCGATGAAGCCACTCGCGCAGTCCATGTGCTCAACGCCTTCCGGCATCACGGCGAGCGGCGGGTCGGGGACCACTACGAGTACGGCTACGGGATTGGCTAGTGCTCAACGCCTTTCCGGCATCACGGCGAGCAGCGGGCGGACTGGCGCGGGCGTGCACTCGACCAGGGACGGTGCTCAACGCCTTCCGGCATCACAGCGAGCGGCGGTTCACCGACTGCTCAACCTCAACGAGGTGCCCAACGATTGCTCAACGCCTTACGGCATCACGGCGAGCAGCAGGGTCATCCGCGCCATCACGCACCACGACCTCTTGTGCTCAACGCCTTTCGACATCACGGCGAGCGGCAGCCCAACGGCCGGGTTTGCGCAGGACCGCAGAAGCCCGTGCTCAACGCCTTCCGGCATCACGGCGAGCGGCAGAACATCTGTGGGTTCAGTGATGCCATCTTCGGAAGGTGCTCAACGCCTTCCGGCATCACGGCGAGCGGCGGAACTAAATGCCGACCAGGAGGAGAACGTGTTCATCACGTGCTCAACGCCTTCCGGCATCACGGCGAGCGGCGGACGAGGAGGTCTTCCTCCTGGGCGTGAACCGCAAGTGCTCAACGCCTTCCGGCATCACGGCGAGCGGCGGGAGGCCGACCGCGACGCGTGGCTGGCCAGCATCCGGTGCTCAACGCCTTCCGGCACCACGGCGAGCGGCGGCAAGCGAACCATCTGCCCCAAGGGCATCAGCGATGAGTGCTCAACGCCTTCCGGCATCACGGCGAGCGGCGGGCGGTCCGAAGACGCATCTGGCGAACGCCATCAACAAGTGCTCAGCGCCTTCCGGCATCACGGCGAGCGGCGGCCCCGAGTTCCCACACCCGTGCCGGAGGTGCCGGCGCTGTGATCAACGCCTTCCGGCATCACAGCGAGCGGCGGATTCGCCTCGTGGAGTGGCGCGAGGACGACTTCTACGAGTGCTCAACGCCTCCCGGCATCATGGCGAGCGGCGAGGGAAATCGTCCCTGTCTCGCTGACAGCCCCACCGCAGGTGCACAACGCCTTCCGGCATCACGGCGGGCGGCGGAGCCACCCTGGAATCCCAAGCGATTCCGCCTTCTCGCCACCCCTGTTTTCAAGCACCCCCACCCTGTCCGCGAACTCCAACGCCAACGCGACATCCCACAGCATCCAACCCATTGGCATCCCTCACTACTTCCCCACTCAAGCACTTATTCACCTGTCAAAGAGCCTCAACCCCGCATCACCACACGGCTTTTCACCCGTATCACGTCCCGCCGCTCTCGCCATGCCGAGGTGCTTGCATGCCCAATCCAATACATCGTCCAAATACCCTTTCAACCCGCCCCGCACCATCACCGCATCCACTCAGCGAAACTCCTCATTCCCCCAACTCGAGAACCCATGAAGGGAACACGTCCTGCAAATCGAACACCGCCAAGCAGAGTCACGCCCCCCCAAGGCGCACGGCCCCTCACCCCGTCTGCACCGTAAGCACGGGCACATACCGTCCATCCAGCGCGAGCTCGTGCACCACCACGGGCCCGACGGCGTTGAGCCGCTGTCCCAGGAACAGCGCGCACGTCGAGGGCGCGTAGAGCAATAGGTGTGTCATCCTCACCCGGTACCGGCTCCGCGCGCGGCGGATGAACTCCCGAGCCTGCACGGCGAACGCCACCGCGTCCCCAGCCGAGCGCACCGCGCCGTCCCCCGTCCCCTCCTCCGGCTCCAGCACCAACACCGCGCGGTGGACCCCCGGGTGCTCCGCCTCGAAGCGCTCCCGCTCCGCCCCCGCGTCCCCCGTGAGCTGGAACACCACGAGCAACGCCTGCCCCTCCGGCGCCCCCTCGCGCTCCACCACGCGCAGCCTCCGCTCCGAGGCCCCCACGTCCGAACGCCACAGGAACGTCTCGCCTCGCGTGAACTGCTCGGCCCGGAGTCGGAAGCCCGCGGCCTCCGAGAACTGCGAGCCCACCGCCAGCGACACGCTCAGCGGCACCTTCCCCCGGACATCCACCAGCGCCCCCTCCGCCCGCTCCATCAGCCGCCTCCGAGCCGCCCGAAGCTCCGGCCACAGCCGCTCACGCCACACCGCCTCCTCCGGATGACGCCGCGTGTCCCGCTCGAAGCATCCCGTCCAATCCAGCTCCTCGGTCGGCGGCGGCCCCTCCCACCTGCGCCGCGCCCACCCATGCACCCACAGGCTCACCGTGGGCCCCTCCTCCAACGGCGCGAACAGCTCCCGAGCCCGCAGGAACGCCACCAGCGACTCGCGCGTCACCCGCTTCACCTCCCCCGAGCGCTCCACCCATTCGCGCATCGCATCGAGCACGATGGCCCTCGGGTTCACGCCCTGCCGCAACCCGAGCCCGTCCATGCGCCAGTCGACCTGCTCCTCCAGGTCCCGGATGCTCGCGAACCCCAACCGCAAGCGCAGGTCCCCGAGGAACGACGCCAGCCCCTCCGGCGTCGTCTCGCACCGCGAAGCCCACCGAGAGGCCCCCTCCCCAAACGCGCCAAGCCGAGACTCCGAGAAGAACTCCGGCGCCAGCGAGTGGTCCCGTCCCACCAGGTAGCGCCCGAGTCGCTCCTCCGCCCCCCAGTTGCTCACGAGCCACACCTCCACGGGCCCTCGGGCACGCAGCGCACGCCAGCTCGTGAAGAGCTTGTGCAACAGCGGGCGTCCCTTCCCGCGCTGCACCTCCGTGAGGGAGTCCAGCGAGTACACCTCGCGGTGGTCCACGTGCCACTTCACCTGCACGAAGCGGCTCGCCACGCCCGAGCCCTCGCGCGCGTGCAGCGTCACGTCGTCCGCGGAGCCCGCCTCGGGATGCTCCAGATAGCCGTGCTCGAAGGGACACTCCGCGTCGAGCAGCCGGAGCAGCTCGTGCCAGGCGTACAGGTACTGATACCGGTCTCCCTCGAGCCGGGATGCGCTCTGCTCTCCCATGGCGGACCGCGCTCCTTCAGCGGGACTGAACCAGCTCGCGATGACGGTTGAAGAACTCCTCGAAGAGCCGCCGCATCTCGTCCTGCGCGTCCTCGCGCGGCTTCTCGCCCCAGCGGCTGAGCGCCTCGAGCACGCGCTTCACCCAGCGACGATCCGGGTCTCGCACCAGCTTGCGCTGGAAGTAGACCCCCGTGATGAGCTCGTCATTCAGGTCCACGTCGAGCAGGTCCACCCGCTGCTGCGAGTACGTCTCGAACGGGTCCGGAGACGTCTTCAGGCCGGCGATCTCCACCGTCGCGCGCTCCAGCTTCGGCGCGGGGCCTCGCGCGGAGGTCAGCTTCAGCGCGCTGAGCCGGCACACCTGGAACATCCAGATGAGGTAGCGGCGCAGCCGTCGCTCGGAGAGCGTCCGGATGGGCGTCTCCGGCTCGAACATGCGCAGGCTCTCCATCGCGTTCCAGATGATGCGCTCCATCGTCCGGGTCTCACCGTCGCCCGCTACCGTCCCCTCCTGCTTCGACTTGCGCCACGCCAGCGCCACCTCGATTGCGATGGCGTCCGCGTCGAAGTCCGCCGCCTCCAGCACGAAGCCCGTGCGCCCGCTCCCGCTGAACGTGTACGAGGTCAGCCCGCCCTGCTGGACGTGGAAGACCTCGTGGACCATGTACAGCCGGACGCACTCCTTCCAGTCCTCGCTGCCCACGCGGTCCTTCAGCTCCTTGAGGGCCAGCAACATCCCCACGTCGAAGCCCCACTTGCCCTCGAAGTGACGGTAGATCTCGATGGGCCCGGTCGACGGCGCATCCTCGACGGAGCCGCGCACGAAGTGCGTCCGGTCCTGCTCGCTCAGCTCCGACAGGAGGTCCTGCTGCGCGGGCTCGGACAACCAGGACACCAGCTCCTGGTGGACCTTCCGCACCTCGCTGAGGACCTTCGCCGCCACCGCGAACTGCGCGGTCGTGTACTCCACCGCCAGGGGCGCGGCGCGTCCGGCCTTCATCTCCTGGACGAGCAGGTACTGCCTCCGGTCCGCGTCGTAGTGGTGGAGCCACAACGGGAGCTGCGTGTTCACGTTCACCGCCGTGCCCAGCGCGGCGGCGAAGCTCCCCGGGCAGTCCATGGCCAGCAGCACCGACGTCGCGCCGCCCAGCTGCTCGTGCAAATCCCCGAGCACACCGCGGAGCTGCTCCGCCGCGCGCGACACCTCCGCGGGGCTCTGGATGGCCGCCGGCCCAGGCCCACGCACCGGGCGCACGCGGACCTCGGCCAGGAGGTTCGCGCCATGCTTCCTGCGGAACGCCTCCAGCGCCTGGTCGCCGATGGCGCGAGTCACCTCCACGACGAGCGCCACCACGCCCGAGCCGCCCTGCTTCGCCTTCGGCAGCCCCTCCACCTCGAGGAAGTCCTCGGACGCGGCGGCCATCGTCCGGTCGAAGCCGAGCGACCACTCGCCGCTCCCGGACTGCTGGTACACCCGGAGGCGACGTCGGGGCAGGCACGAAGCCAGGTGGAGCATCAGCTCCAGCGGCGCGCAGCCGAAGAGGTACACCGGCAGGTGGTCCAGCCCCAGCTCCTTCTCCTTGCCGATGAGCGCGCTCGCGAACCGCTCGTTCTCGAGGAAGGCCCCCGCCCACGCCTCCCCCCGCAGCGAGCGCACACTGAGCCTCTCGTCGTACGGATGGAGCACCGCGCTGGCCACGTCGCGATAACCCTCCAGCCCCTCACGCGTCAGCGTCTGGCGTGCCGCGTCCTCGATGACGGGCCGGTCGTGCTCGTAACGAAGGATGAGCGCCTCGGTCCTGCGATTGATGGACAGCTCCACGTTCGACATGTGCGCACCTCGGTTGACGTCGTCCACCGAGGAAGACGCCAACGCGAAGTGGACCCCTCGCGAGCCCGCTCATTTTCCCGCGAGGAGCTCAAGGGCCGCGATTGCGGTAGACGGGCCCGAACAGCGTCGAGAGGCGCTGGTGCGCCTGCTCCGGGTTCGACGTGCGCTCCTGCGAGGCGAGGCGCACCTCCCGGATGGCGTTCTGGAACAGGTTGCGAGCGGCCTCCTTCTGTCCCTGCGTCATCCGAGCATCCACCGCGACGCCCAGCTTCGCCGGGTCACGGCAGGTCTGCATGACGCGCTCCGACAGGTGCCGGAACAAGGCTTCGAGTCGCTCCAGCAGCGTCCCCTCGGGCGGCGACGCAAATGCCGAGTAGCACATCGCCTCCAGATGGAAGGAGCGCAGCGGACTGTTGTCCCGAGCTCGGTTCCACTGCTTCACCAGCTTGATGAGGGGATTGAGTCGACCTCTCGCGGCCTGGTCAGCCTGGGCACAGGCGGCCTGGTGTTCCTTCGGGTTCGTCTGAATCCAGGCGCCCGAGTCCCGCTGGGGAATGAGATAGCCCCCCGGTCCTCGCGTGTAGGCCGGCACGATGTCGACGCTGATTCCCGAGGAGAAGTCGATGCGCAGGGAGTGTCTCTGCAGGGCCGGCGAGTCGCGTCCCGGCCACTCCGCCTCGAAGACCTGCCGCACCTCACCCAGCAACGCGTCAGGCTCCCGTTGCCCCCTCGGTTGGCGGTCGGCGTCGAACACGGCGAACACATCCACGTCGTGCAAGGGACGCAGCGCCGTCCCCCGGCTGTACGAGCCCGACAGGAACACCTCCGACAGTGGCAGCCGCCGAATCAGCACTTCGCGCACGACCTCGTGCTGCCGCGTCACGTTGTCACGCTCGGCGCGAGACAACTCCTGCTCCTCGACGAGCCTTTGCATCGCCTGCTCCACGGTCCACATGTCGCACCTCCCCCACGCGGGAAATCCGTTCCGGAAGAGAGGACGCCAGACCGGGCTCAGCCCCTCGCGAGCGAGTCCAAGGTCCTCGCCACGTCGACCATCTCGGGCCGCTGCCCCGGCTTCTTCGAGAGCATGGCTCCGAGCAGGACACGAAGGGGCTCGGGAGCCAATCCCTCCAGGAGAGCCAGCGGCGGGGGCTTGAGCGCATGAAGGAAGAACAACCCCGAACGCTCACTCGCACTGAAAGGAGGCGCTCCCACCAGCAGACGGAAGCCCAGCACCCCCAGCGCATAGACATCCACCTTCGCGTCCACGCCCTTGGGACTGGTCCACTGCTCGGGGGCCATGTACTCCCCCGTCCCCAGCAGCGCCTCCCTCGCCGTGGACACGTACAGCGAAGGAGCCCGTGCCCCCTCTCCCGGGACGAGGCGCGCCAGGCCCAGGTCGGTGAGACGGACCTCCAGTGCGTCAGGTCCGGAACAAGCCATGAGGACGTTCTCGGGCTTCAGGTCTCGATGGATGACACCCTTCTCGTGCAGGAAGTGGAGCACCTGCGCGAGCTGGCGCAGCACCTGGACACCTTCCTCCAACGACAGTCGGCCACCTCGCCGCGCGAGGAGCTCATGCAAGCTCACCGGGAGCCACTCCAGGACGAGAAAGGGGGGCCCGTCTTCCGTGGGCGTGCCCATCTCGAGCGCCTCGACCAGATACGGATGGCGCAGTGACAGGAGCGCCTCTGCTTCGTTCTGGAACCTCGCGACCAGCTCCGCCTGAAGACTCGCGCTCTGGCTCAGGGTCTTCACCGCCACCCAGCCATCTCCATCGAGCGCACGAGCCCGATAGACATCACTCGACCCGCCCACCGCGACGAGGCTGTCGATGACGTAGCGCCCCCACTGCATCCCGTGGAGCGACATCAGCGCTTCCTGGATGGGTCCAAGGCACGCAGTTGGTCCATCCAGTGGAGCATGCCCCGGAGCTCTTCTTCGCAGTCCGGGTAGCCCTTCACGAAGGCTTCGACCTCCACCGTCCCGCCTGCCTCCAGGAGCCGCAGGTACTTGGAGAAGGCCGCATCCACCTCGTTGCGCTCCGCGGCTGCCTCGGTGGAGAGCGGGTCCTCCAGGACTGGTTCATCCGCCATCCAGGCACGCAAGGCGCGCACCCCACGCCCCATGAGGCTCTCGACCGCCTTGGGCGTCCTGCCCATGTGCTCCGCGATGGCCTTCACCGGGTGCTCATCGAGATGGAACATCTTCAGGGCCTGGTGCTGGTCCGGCTGATGACCTTCCAACCACTGGAAGCCGGAGATGAGGCGTCGCCACTCTTCCTGGAGTGCCGTCACCTGGCTCGGGCTGCGCTCCTGCGCCTTCACGCCGAGGAGTTCTTCTCCATCCAGCGACACCGTCGCCGTCGCGTCGCGCCGCTTCCGGGTGCCATGTCGATAGGTCCCGATGGCCTCGTTCCTCACGATCTGACGGAGCCACGCCCACCACTCCCGCTCCGTGGTCCCCTGGAAATGGTCGAGCTGTTGAAACGCCTTCAGCAGGGAGTCCTGGGTGACGTCCGAAGGCCGCGCGCCGACCTTCTCGACCTGGGCACGCTGTTTCTCGGCCCACTGGGACACCTGCCGCAGACAACGGCTCCACAATTCGTCCCGCGCGGCCTTCTCCCCTTCTCGAACCCGCTGCAACAGCGCCTCGAAAGACCACTCCGACAAAGAAGGCTCGGCCATGCGCATCCCCCACGTCACGGTTTGAAACTCTCGCACGCCAGGGCCTTGAAGCGCACGTCCTCCGGGTCGCGCGCGACGAACTCATGGACCAGCGCACACCCCTCCCTGCGCAGTGCCTCCGCCTGGTCAGAATCCCCTCGCCGAAGCGCCAACGCCTCGGCCCCACGCAGGGCTTCCAGGAGCGCCAGGGCGAATCGCTTGCTCGTGGGCTCCCCCCTGACCAGCTCGCGCCCGGAAGTCACCGCGGCCGTGTAGCCCACCGCTGCGTCCGTCCAGCGGCCCTCGTCAGAGGCCAATCTCGCGCTCCAGAGTCGGACCCACTCCAGCATCCACTTGCGGTGATGGTCCCCGGCATGCGTGCTCGCCTCCTGTGCCATGAGCCTCATGGCCTCATCCAATCGAGGGTGCGCGTCCGCCAGGCGCCCCGCCCGTCGCATCACCTCCGCCTGATACGCCAGGCCCTGCGCGTAGAGGGATGCGCCGTAGTCCGGGTCCTGCGTGGAGAACAGCGGAACGGCGCGTTCGAGCCAACGCAGGGCCTCGCCCGCGCGCCCCTCGGCGAGCTCCAGGTCCGCCAGCTCGCTGAGGCCCACCGCGGAGTCCCGGTCTCCGGAGACCGAGCGCGGCACAGCGGCACGCTGCGCTTCGAAATACTCGACGGATTGCAGGAAGAGGGCACGCGCTTTGGACAATCGCCCCGCCGCCAGGTCGACCTTGCCCTGCTTCGAGTGATTGAACGCCCACTGCATGCGGTAATCCTCGCCTCCGAAGCCGAGCGCCTCACCTTGCGTCAGGAGGTTCCTTGCGTGGAGGAGGTGCGCACCTGCGACCTGCAGCGTGTCATTCAGGAAGCTCAGGTCGGCCATCCGGTGGGCAAGCTTGATGCGTTGCCAGAGGACCTCTCGCCGCTGCTGCTCCTCCTCGGAGAACCCCTCCAGCGAGTCCGACAAGCCACGTAGCAACGCCCGTCGGACCTCGAGCGTGTTCGCAATCCAGCTCAACTCCCAGTCCGCGTCGGAGACGATGCCTTCCGCGGAGTTCATGATGCGGTGGAGGTTCTGGTCGGCGCGCTCGCGCTGCTCCCACGCCTGCACCGTCACTCCAAGCATCACGACCACGGCCAATGAAGCCGCGGCCACCAATGCGCGGCCGGTCCACACCCGACGCCGCTCCAACCGGCTCGCGGCCTGGAGAAATGCGTTCGCGCGAAGACTCAGCCGATGGACACCCCGTCCAGGGGTGCCGACACCGCCCCGGTAATGCGTCAGCATCGTTCCCCGAGGGAGCCACTCATTCGGCCGCGCGGCCTCTTCCCAGTTCCGTGCGGCGACCTCGACGTCCGCGCGCACCTCCAGCTCTCGCCGCTCCTCCTCCAGCCACGCGACGAGCGAGCGGACCCGCTGCAACAGCGTCTCATGCACCAGGTCCACACGTTGGGACTCGACCTCGGCCCCTCCGGACAGGAGCACCAGTCGAGGTCCGGGCTCACCGCCCGCCACCCCGGACAGCCCGCTCAGGCGAAGCAACGCTTCTTCGGCGAGTGCATCACCTCCCGCCTCCGCCAACACCTCGCTCCTGGGACGAGGCCGCCGCGTGTCCTGCACGCCACGTCCCACCTGGACCAGGGACAGCAGGATCCACTTCGCACGCTCCCGGCCCTGCTCGCCCAGGCTCGCCAGCAGTTGCTCCGCCTGCTGGGACAGCGCGCCGCCCACGCCTCCCATCCGGTCATAGTGCTCGTGCGTCAGGGGCGCGCCACCGCTCAAGGTCCACAGTGAGCGCAGCGCATGCCCGAGCAACGGCAGCCCGCCGCCCTCTCCCTTCGCGTCGCGCACCATCCGCTCCGCCAGACCTTCACTGAGCTGCATCCCCGCCTGGCGCGCCATCCCCTCGACGACCTCCTTCAGCGCCGCTTCACCCATCGGCAAGAGCGGGAAGCGCATCGCTTCTTGAAGCCGGTGGGGAAGCCTCGGCAACTGCTCCAGCCGATGCAGGAAGTCGCTGCGCAAGCACGTCAGCAGCCGCAGCCGGCCCTCCTCGGCCAATGCCGTGACCAGCAGTCCATCCAGCACCGACTGCTCGGCGCTCCCCGAGGTGAAGAGCTCCTCCAGCGGCTCCACGACCAGCAGCATCAAGCTGTCTTCAGGAACGTTCGTCTGGACGAAGGTCCGCAGGCCCTCGGGCCCGCTTCGCAGCCCTCGCTCCACCGCATCCACATCCCGCGTGGGGAAGGCCGTCACGAGCGCCTTCGCGAGGCTCCGCACCGGCTCATACGACGGCCTCGCCACGACGACCACCCAGCGCGGCAGCCCTGGCGGCGGTGGCTCACGGAGCCTCGGCAGCACGCCCGCGTGCAGCAGCGAGGACTTGCCCACACCACTCGGCCCTTCCAGCGAGACCCAGCGCCGCCCTCCCGAGCGTGCTTCGTCCAGAGACTCGAGCACCCTGCGCGTCTCCGCCCCGCGCCCGAAGAACAGCTCCGCCTGCGACTCATTGAAGGACGCCAGCCCCGGCACGGGACAGACGTCCTGCTCCTGCGCCCAGGGCCGGAGCAGCATGTCGCGACACCGCGCCATCGTCGGGCGCTCCTCGGGCGACTTCGCGAGCATCGACGCCACGAAGGTCGCGAGCGCCCCAGGAATCGTCGGCGCCAACTGCCCCAGGAAGGGCGGCGGCGTGTTCACGTGCGCGGAGATGACCTCGACCATCTCCTCCGACTCGAAGGGCCGCTGCCCCGCGAGCAGCTCGAACAGCATCACCCCCAGGGAGTAGACGTCCGCGGAGACCTTCGCCGAAGAGGCACTCCGGAGCTGCTCCGGTGCCGTGTAGTGATAGGTCCCGATGAGCACGTTCTCATGCGTATGGACCTGGGTCGCGGCGACTGCGTCATCACGGTACGGCGGCAGCTTGGCGATGCCGAAGTCCAGCAGCTTGACCCGATATCCCAGGGCCGAGCTCGCGTCAGTGCAGAGGAACACGTTCTCCGGCTTCAGGTCCCGGTGGACGATGCCCTTCGCGTGGATCTCCGCCATCACTCGCGCGACCTGCGCGCACAGGGCCAAGGCCGTCTCGCGCGGCACGCGTCCCGAGTGCCTACCCATCCACTTCCGCAGGTCCTGGCCGTCGAGCAACTCCATGACCAGGAACACCTGGTCCGCCTGCTTCTCACAATGAAAGGCTCGCACCACATCCGGGAGGTCGAGCTTCACCAGCGCGCGCCCCTCCTGGAGGAAGCGCGCGACGACCTGCGGCTCCCTCGACGCGTCCCGGGACAGCAGCTTCAGCGCCACCAGTTGTCCGGTGTTCTCGTTGACGGCCTCGAACACCTCACCCATGCCTCCGGAGCCACACTGCCGCAGCAACCGGAACGGACCAACCTGGGACGACGGAGCACGGAGCATGGGATGCGAAAGGATTTACTCCGCCAGGCCTCACCCGAGGAATCCCCCGCGCGGGGGCGGGTCTCTCCCACCCCGTGCGCCCTACTCCTTCACCGCCCCCGCCGTGAGCCCGGACACAATCCTCCGCTGGAACAACACGGTCAGCACCACCAGGGGCAGCGTCGCCACCACGGAGGCCGCGGCAATCTCTCCCCACGGCTCACGGTACTCGCTGGCGAACAGGCTGATGGCCACGGGCACCGTGCGCTTCTCCGGCGTCGTCAGGAACGTCAGCGCGAACAGGAACTCGTTCCACGCGAAGATGAACACCAATATCGCCGTCGTCGCGAGCCCCGGCGCCGCCAGGGGTAACAACACCCGCCGGAACGCCTGGAACGGCGTGCACCCGTCCACCCTCGCCGCCCGATACAGCTCATCCGGCAGCTGCTTGAAGAACGACGTCAGCACCCACAAGGTCAACGGCATCGCGAACGTCGCATAGGGCAACGCCAGTCCCACCAGGCTGTCCCGCAACCCCACCGCGCGCAGGATGAGATACAGCGGGCTCACCGTCGCAATCGGCGGGAACATGCTCACCGCCAGGGCCGCGCTCAACAACAGCCCCTTCCCCCGGAACTCCAGCTTCGCCAGCGCGAACGCCGCCGCCGAGCCCACCACCAGGCAGAACCCCGTCGTCAGCGCCGCCACCACCAGCGAGTTCACCACCACCCGCAGGAACGGTCGCCCCCACAGCACGCTCGCGTAGCTCTCCCACGTCAGATGCGACGGCCACGGCCGGGTCAGCTCTCCATCCGGCCACAGGCTCGTCAGCACCTGCCAGAAGAACGGCCCCAGGAAGAACGTCAGGAACGCCACCACCGCCAGCGCCGTCCCCAAGCCCACGCGCTGTCTCATCGCGCCCGCTCCTCACGCCCCAACAGCCGCAGCCACACCGCCGCCAGCACCACCACGCACAGGAACGTCGCCACCGACAACGTGCTCCCGTACCCGAAGTCCCCCGAGCGCATCAGCGTCTTGTACGCGTAGATGCTCAACGTCTCCGTCGTGTTCGCCGGCCCGCCCTCCGTCAACACGTAGATGGCGTCGAACACCCGGAACGCATCCAACGAGCGGAACAGCACCGCCAGCAACAGCGCCGGCTTGAGCAACGGCAGCGTTATCGACCGGAAGATTCTCCACGGTGACGCCCCGTCCACCCGCGCCGCCTTGTACAGGTCCTCCGGAATCCCTTGCAGCCCGGCCAACACCAACAGCGCCACGAAGGGCGTCGTCTTCCACACGTCCACCAGTATCGCCGCGTGCAGCGCGTACCCCGGCGCCCCCAGCCAGTTGATGTCCTGTCCGAGCAGCAAGCGATTGATGAGCCCGTAGTCCGGATTGAACATCCACGCCCACAGCCTCGCGCTCACCACGGTGGGAATCGCCCAGGGCACCAGCACCGAGGCTCGTAACAAACCTCGCCCCGGGAAGGACCTCTGGAGCAGCAGCGCCAGCGGCACCGCGAGCAGCAGCTCCACCGCCACCGCCACCGCCGTGAAGTACGCCGTGTTCCCCAGCGCGGCCCAGAACCGCGCGTCCCCCAACAGGTACGCGTAGTTCCCCAGCCCCACGAACCTCCGCTCGCCGAAGACCAGGATGAAGCGGTGCAGGCTCAGCCACACCGCCGCGAGAATCGGGTACAGCGCCACGCCCGCCAGCACCACCACCGCCGGCGCCACCAACCAGTACGCCTGCCGGCGCTCCCGCTCCAGCGAGCCACGCACCGGCTCGCTCATCGCGCCTCCCGCTCGTGCTCACGCAGCAGCCGCATCCATCCACCCGAGGCACGGCCGCACCGAGCCCACCCCACCGCGAGCCCGCTCATCTCCCCTCCCCCATCAGGTGGTCCACCTGTTTCTGCGCCCGCCCCAAGGCCTCCTCGGGCGTGCGAATCCCCGCCACCGCCGCGGAGAACTCGCTCTGCAACACATCCGAAATCAGGTTGTAGTACGGCGTCACCGGCCGGGGCCGCGCGCGCTCCACCATCTCCCGCAGGCTCGCGATGAACGGTGAGCCCTGTTTCAACCTCGCATCGTCATACACCGCCGCCCTCGGCGGGTTGCGCGCGTAGTGCACCGCCAGCACCAGGTTCGCCTCCGGCGACGTCAGGTGCGCGATGAGCTTCTCCGCGAGCTTCTTCCGCTCCGGTGACACCTTCGCGTTCACCGCGAGCTGATACCCGCCCAGCGTTCCAAACCCAGGCTCCCCGCTCACCGTGGGCAGGGGCGCCATGCCCACCTTCCCCCGAATCGGCGAGCCCTCCTTCTGCGCCTCGCTCCACGCATACGGCCAGTTGCGCATGAACACCGCGCGCCCCTCCTGGAACACGCGCCGCGCCTCCTCCTCGCCGAACCCCATCACCGTCTCCGGAGACACCCCGCGCGTCAGCAGCCCGCGCAGATACCCGAGCGCCTCGCGCCCCGCCTCCGTGTCCAACAACACGCGCCCGTCCTCCCCCAACGCCTGCCCACCGTGCCCCCACAGCGCCTCGTACACGTTGCAGCTCAGGCCCTCGTACTGCCGCCCCTGCCACACGAAGCCCTGCACCCCCGGCGCCTTCGCCTTCGCATCCAACGCGAACCGCTCCAACTCCGCGTACGTGCGCGGCGCCCGAGGCACCAAATCCGTCCGGTAGTACAGCACCCCCACGTCCAGGTACCACGGCACCGCGTACGTCCGGCCCTCCACCACCACCGCCTCCACCGGCCCCGGCAGGAACTCCTCGCGCAGCCGCTCGGGCGGGAACGCCTCGGACAGGTCCGCTATCCACCCCGCCCGCGCGAACTCCGGCACCCACACCACGTCCGCCACCAGCACGTCGAAGTCCGCCGCCCCTCCCTCCAACGACGTGAGGAAGAACTGGTGCGCCAGGTCCGACGAGTTCGGCAACGCCTCCGTCACCAACGTCACCCCGGGGTGCGCCTCCTCGAAGCCCGCCAAGAGCTCCCGGAACGGCTCCGGAGGCCCCCACAGCGGCTGGTACTTCAGCACCAGCCGCGCCCCCCGCTCGCGCTCACCCTCCCCGCGCCGACACCCCAGCGTCACGAGGACGAGCCCCAGCACGAGCGAGAAGAAGAACGGGCGAGCCATGGGAACCCGGCATGAGCCCCTCCCGCCCCCTCACCGTCAACACACCCGCACCGCCCCCGTTCTCACCCGAACACCCCGGCACCACGTAATTCGTGTGCATGTGGAGAAAAACGTCTCCCTGGAACTTCGGGCACACAACTCGGGACGTCTGTTTGCCTTCTGCCCGGGAGCGGGCGTTATTCTTCGGACAGACAGGACCTCTGGGTGGGGGAGCACATGGCGGAGAAGCCTCGGGAGTGGAAGTTCGGCGCGCACCGCGTTCGCATCGAATCAGCCGACATGGCGGTGGCGACCTTCGAAGGCCCCATCACCCTGGACGACGTGAAGCGCACCTCCGAGGTCTACGCGGAGCTGTTCACGATTCTGGGCCCCTACTACATCGTCGCGGAAATCGGCCGCTCCCAAATCGAGGCCGCCGGCCGGCGCTACCTCTCCGAGAACAACAAGAGCGAGTGGTTCAAGGGCTGCGTCTACGTGGGCGCCGACATCGTCCAGAAGACCTTCGGCAAGGCCATCTCGCTCGCCATGCTCTACACGGGCAAGACGAGCTTCGACACCACCTTCGTCGACACCCTCGCGGACGCGCGCACCTGGGTCGACCAGCACCGCGCCCGACAGCAGCGCAAGGCGGGCTGAGACGCGAGGCCCGGCTGTGTGCCGGGCGACACCCCCGCTGTCCCATTCCAGACCCAGGGTCGTCCTCAAGTCGCGGTTTGAAGGCGAAGACTGGATTCTCGCTCCCGTGGGCCACGGGTTGTATGCTTGTGTGGCCAGCTCAGAGGGAGTGCCCATGCAGCAACAGGAATGGAAGTTCGGTGCGCACCAGATTCGCCACGAGCAGCAGGACGTGCTGGTGGCGGTGTTCAGCGGCATGCTGAACCTGGAGGACATGAAGCGGGCCGTTGAAATCTACAGCCAGGTCGCCAAGGCCGGCCCCTACTTCATGATTGCGGACATCGGCAACTCGCAGCTCCAGGCGGAGGCGCGCCGCTACCTGTCCGACAACAGCAAGCCGGAGTGGTTCAAGGGCTGCGTCTACGTGGGCGCGGACATGGTCCAGCAGACCTTCGGCAAGGTCATCTCCCTGGGCATGTTCCTGACCGGCAAGACCGAGTTCAAGACGGAGTTCGTCAAGACGATGGCCGAGGCCCACGCCTGGGTGGAGCAGCAGCGCCGCGCCAACGTCCGCAAGAGCGGCTGAAGCTCGCCGCACCCGCCGTCCGTCTGGCTTTCGTGGCGGCCCCCTCCCCGGGGCCCCCGAGGCCACCCCTGGTGACACTGCGGTCGAGCCCGCTCGCGCTCCCCGGCCGTCCCTCCCCCGCCTCCCTCTTCCTCAGAATCCGAGCCGGCTTGCGGCCGACGGGGTCCGCCAACCGTCTGAAATCCGGCACATTTCAGGAATAGCGCATCTTCCCGCCGTGGACAGAGGCCAGCCAGACTATAAAAATCCTCCCCCACTGGCTTAATAGTCGGGAATCGTTGTATAGGCGGTCACTCCAGAGCCTCCAACTCGCCCGGTAATTCCCTCGCCCTGGCTCCGGACCGGCTGTGCCCCACGCCTCAATCAACCCATGTCCGAGCGGTGAGCTGGGGGGCCCGCGCTCGAACTGCGAGTGACACCATGCCCGTGACGGTTCAGAAGCAGGAAGAGACCGGAGTCCCGGCCCACGCCCCGACAGGGCGCTGCCCCCACCTGGGCGCCCAGTACAACCCCTTCGCGGGGCCGCACGTGGACAACCCCCACCCGTTCTTCGAGCGGCTGCGCAAGGAGGAGCCCGTCAGCTTCAACCCCATGCTCGGCATGTGGTTGGTCAGCCGCCACGACGACATCCTCCAGGTCCTCAAGGAGACGACGCGCTTCTCCAACCGGGACATGCTGGTGAGCGGCACCCAGCTCACGGAGGAGGCCAAGAACATCCTGTCGCAGGGCTTCCCCATCGCCCACGTGCTCTTGGGCATGGACCCGCCGGACCACACGCGCCTCAGGCGCCTGATGAACCGGGGCTTCACCGCGCAGCGCATCGCCGGGATGGAGCCCTTCATCGAGAAGATGGCGCGCGAGCTGATTGGCCGCTTCGCCAAGGACGGGCACGCGGACCTGGTGGAGCAGCTGGCCTATCCGCTGCCGGCCCACGTCATCCTCGGCGTCATGGGCGTGCCCCAGCAGGACGTGTGGAAGATAAAGAAGTGGAGCGCGGACTGGCAGTCGCTCACCTTCGAGCACGTGCCCGCGGAGAAGCAGGCGGAGATGGCGCGGGGGGTGCTGGAGTTCCAGCGCTACTGCGTCAACCTCATCGAGGAGCGGCGCAAGGCGCCCCGTGAGGACCTGACCAGCTACCTGGTGGAGGTGGAGGCGGACGGCGAGGCGCTGAGCGTGCACGAGCTGGTGATGGCCATCGGCGCGTCCTTCCTGTCCGCCGGCCACGAGTCCACCACGGCGCTGATGGCCAACACCTGGAAGCTGGCGCTCGAGCACGGCCTGTGGGGACGTCTCCGGGAGGACCCGGAGCTCATCCCCAAGTTCATCGAGGAGGGCAGCCGCTTCGACTCCGTCCAGCACGCCATGATTCGCACCGCCCTGGAGGACGTGGACGTGGGCGGCATCCAACTGCCCAAGGGCTCCCGGCTGCTGCTGCTGTACGCGGCCGGCAGCCGCGACGAGTCACTCTGCCCGCACGCGAACAAGCTGGACGTGGACCGCGAGAAGCCGCCCCAACACCTCACCTACGGCCGCGGCATCCACTTCTGCCTGGGCGCGCCGCTGGCCCGCCTCCAGACCCAAATCACCACCCGCATCCTCGTGGAGGCCGTCGCCCACCCGCGCCTGGTGCCCAACCAGGACTACGGCACGTGGCAGAGCATCGTCCTGCGCCAGATGCGGCACCTCAAGGTGGAGTGGGACGCCACGCCTTGAGCCCGCTCACGCCTCGCGCGTGACAGCTCCCATGTCGTTGCCCGGGGCCCTGTGGACCTTCATCGGTCTCCAGGGCCCCGCGCATGTCTGGCGTCTGACTTCAGTGACCGAAACCCTCCCACCGGAGTCCAATCACACCCGCCTGGGGCTTCAAAAGGCAGTCATTGTTGACCCCCAAGGGGTTTTCGCGGACTGCTTGTGGCTGTTTGAAAAGGGCGTGCGTACGTTACAGAGAGAAATTTCTTGCCATACTGGCCGTTCTTGCGAGAAAGAGTCCTGGAATACCCCGCTTGCTCGTGAAACGAAGGAGCCCCCTCATGTACGCCGAAGTCGTTGACGAGGCGGATGTCCAAATCGCGCGGCGCGTCGACCGCCAGGCGCTGTCCAAGCTGACCCGGGAGATGTCGCGGGTGAGCAATGCTCGGGCGGTGTGGGCGCTCGCCTCCCAGTGGCTCGTCATCGTGGCGGCGTTCGCCGGGGTGGTGTGGGTGGACCGGTGGTGGGCGTGGCCCATCGCGGCGCTCATCATCGCCACGCGGCAGCACGCGATGCTGGCGCTGATGCACGAGGCGGCGCACTACCACTTCCTGTCCAACCGGAAGGTGGGCGACGTGGTGGCGGACTTCCTGTGCGCCTTCCCGCTGAACATGACGACGGCGGGCTACCGGCACCAGCACATGGAGCACCACCGGTACGTCAACACGCCGCAGGACCCGTACTGGGCCTCCATGCAGGACGACGCGTCCTGGCACTTCCCGCGCACGCCGCTGCGCGCCGCGGCGGTGTTCGTGGGCGACGCGCTGGGCCTGTACGCGCCCAACCACCTGAAGGTGGTGCTGCCCTGGACGTACTGGGGGCGGCTGTTGGGTGGCGCCAAGCCCCGCATCAGCGCCGCCGAGCACGCTCGCTACTGGACGTACGTGGCGCTGCTGGTCACCACGCTGGTGACGACGGGCGCGTGGCTGCACTGGCTGCTCTTGTGGGTGCTGCCCACGACGACGGTGATGATGGCGTTCTTCCGGATGCGCGCCCTGGGCGAGCACCCGCTGGACATCGAGCCCAAGGGCGACGAGACGCGCGAGACGCGCGACGTGAAGGGCACGCTGCTGGAGAACTTCTTCGTGGCGCCGCTCAACTGCAACTACCACCTGACGCACCACGCGTTCCCGTCCGTGCCCTTCTACAACCTGCCGGTGATGCACGACGCGCTGGACCAGGCGGGGCTGCTCGAGGACGGGGTGAACCGCTTCGACACGTACCTGGGCAAGCACAACAGCCTGGTGCAGTACCTGACGCGCAAGCCGGGCTCCGGGGTGGAGGAGTCGCTGCCCGCCGCGCCGCCGCCGCAGACCTCGGGCGTCCGGCTGCCGCTGCACTCGTAGCGCCCGGGCGCGCGCTCGCGGCCTCCCTTCAGGGGAAGCGGCGCAGCGACGTCCAGGGGAAGGGCTTCCAGAAGGGCGTGGCCACCGCGTCGGTCTCCAGCGGGAACCAGGGCCCGGTGTCCCCTCCCCCTGACAGGATGTGGAAGTCTTGGGCGGGCATGAACCCCTGGCCCAGCAGCGCCACGCGGCGGCCCCCCGCGTCGGCCGCCACGTCCAGCACCAGCACCGCGTGTCCCGGGCTGCCACCCAGCACGAAGAAGTCCCCGGGACGCACGTCGTCCTTCGTGGGCCGGCCCTTGGCGCCCTCCAGCGACAGCGTGCCCGCGTACATGAAGACCAGGTCCAGGTAGGCGCGGAACGCGCCGCGCGAGCTGTCCGCCGCCGCGCTCTTCACCCACGTCACCTTGGAGCCGGAGATCCTCGCCCGCTCGCCGGCGGCGTACTTCGTCCACGAGGCCAGGTGGCCGCTGGTGAAGCGGTAGGCGATGCGCTCCTTCTGGTTCGCGGACCACAGCCACTCGGCGTGCAGCCGGATGACGGAGTCCGCGCACTGCTGGAGGTTGGCCGTGCCGATGTCCAGCTCCGCCACCGCGGCCAGCCGCGCGTCGTCCGCGGGCAACACCTGTCCCCCCTTGAAGTGCAGCACGGGTGTCCCCGGCGCGCGCAGGGGCAGGCCGCGCAGCCACGCGGCGAACGTGCCCGCCTCCACGCCCACCCGCGTGTAGCCCTCCGGTGGGGGCACGGCGAGGTCCAGCGGACGGATGCGCGCGTCCTTCGACAGCCACGTGTAGCGGGCGAGCTCCTCGCGCGTGGGGGCCCGGGGCTCGGCGTCGGACACAGGGGCCTGGGCGACGGTCCTCGTGAGCACTTCGCCTCGCACGTCCAGGGACGGGGCGGCGCCGGCGAGGCCCGGGCCCAGGAGCGCGGCGACCAGGAGCCAGGAGCGGCGAGGGAGGACGGACGAGTGTTCGGGGGCAATCACGAGCGTGGGACTCCAGGAGGCTTCGGGGCTCTTGCTGGGAGGATTGTCGCCGGCCGGAAGTTCCCTCGCAGCCCTCGAATGCGGGGCGGTGAGGTCGCCTGCCCTCTGTCCGGGTGACGACCGGTGGAACGACGACAGCCCGTCCTCCACGGCAGGTGCGTGACCACGGGCGAGCACTACCTTTGCGAGAAGATGCGCCGCCAGGCGAGCCTCGTGCTGCTCAACATCCTGTCGCTGTCCCGGCTGCCCATGGCGGTGGCCTTCATCCTCGTGCCCGACGCGATGGTGCGGGCGACGCTCGTCGTGCTGGCGGCCCTGTCGGACTTCCTGGACGGATGGATTGCGCGCAACAAGGGGCTGGCCACGCGGCTGGGCGCGCTCATCGACCCGGTGGCCGACCGCGCCTTCATGGTGACGGCCATCCTCGTGTGCTACCTGGACGGGCTGGTGTCCCTGCCGGAGGTGCTGCTCCTGCTCGTGCGCGACATCGGCACCGCGGTGGGCTTCGTCGTCGCGCGAGGGGTGCCTGCCCTGCGGCGCGTGGAGCTCAAGGCGCGGATGCTCGGCAAGGTGGTCACCTCGCTGCAACTGCTCGCGCTGTTGTGCGTGCTGCTGTTCCCCCCGGCGGTGCGCCCGCTGGTGGCGCTCATCGCCCTGCTGTCGCTGGCGTCGGTGGTGGACTACACGCGCGCGGTGCTGCGAGCCCGGATGAAGCCTCGTGAGGCCTCGCGGCCTCCCGTGGGCGACGGGCATGGGACGCGGGGGACGCCCATGCCCACGGCTCGCAAGTAATCAGCCCGGGGGCGGCGGGGCGGAGTCCTCCGACTCCGCGAGCCCCAGGATTTGGGCGCGCTCGGAAGCCACCGCGGCGCGCTCACCCTCGCTCATCTCCGACCAGACGTCGTCCAGGTCGTCCAGCAAGGCATCTTCCTCGGGCGAGCCACCTTCCGGATGTCGCGCTCGCACATTCGAGACTTTGCGCAGGAGTGCGCGGTATCGGTCAAAGGCCGTCATGACGGGAACCTCCCTTCGTGCGACGACGAGACTGGGAGCGGACGACTGACGCGAGCGGACCTCGCGCCCTCAGTCCTCGGGGTCCTCCTTCCGCACCACCGAGATTTCTATCGTCTCGTGTCGGCCCACCATGTCCACCACCGCGTAGACGCGGTCTCCCGGGTCCAGGTCCCGCACGCCGATGCTCCGACCCTCCCGCAGCACGCGCGTCCTGGGGCCTACCTCCAGCGTCAGCGCCTCACCGGAGTCCTGTCCGATGACGACCTCCGGCGGCGCCACCGAGCGCACCACGCCCGAGTACGTGGCCTTCACCACCGCGGTCCCCACCGGCGCCGGCAAGGTCGTCCCCGCCGGCGGGACATCGCGCGCCGTCCCCGTGCCGTCCTCCGGGCGTGGCTGGGTGCCCGAGCCGCCCGTGCCTTGTGCTTGAGCGTCCGTGCCCTGTGCCTGGGTGCCCGTGTCTTGCGCCTGAGCGTCCGTGCCCTGTGCCTGGGTATCCGTGCCTTGTGCCTGGGCGTCCGTGCCGCGCGGCGCTCCCGCGTCCACCTGGGCCCGCAGCCTGGAGACCTCCTGGCGCAGTTGGCGCACCTCCGCGCGCAGCCCCGAGATGCTGTTCCACAGCTCGGACACCTCGCCCGCCGAGGGCGCTGCCTGACGCGAGGGCGCCGCCACCGCCGAGGTCGTCTTCGGGGCCTCGTTCGACTGCGCGTTCGCCGTGCAACCCCCGCCGCACAACAGGACGCAGAAGCCCGCGACCGCCACCGCCATCCCAGCCGCTCTATGACGCATGGTCACGGCCTCCCTTCGTCCTTGGAAGATGGGGCCTGCCCACCCATGGACAACCAGCGACAGGGCAGGCCGGCGCACGGGGAGCAAGCCGCCGGGAGCGCGCCCCTTCGGCACCAGGCCCGGCAACACACCTGCCTGCCGCCGCGAATCGGGCGATAGTGCGGCCCCACCCCGGCTCCGGAGCACGGCCATCACGACGAAATCCCCCGAGGAGACGCCCACCCAACCCGGGTTTCGTGTTCCGAACTGGCCCCCGCCCGCCAACGCCCTGAGCGCACCCGCGCCGGAGCTGCTCGCGCCGGTGACGGGGGTCCCCGCCGGCACACCGCTCCAGCAGAACCGGTTCATCACCGAGGGCTACACGCGCCTGGCGCGCACGCTCCAGGAGCTGGTGGACCCGGAGTTCCATCCGACGCACGGCAGCCAGGCCACACCCGGTTGGTTCGCCTTCGCCATCCATGCCTCGCACGAGGCCGGCAAGGGCATGCTCGGCGCGGCCATCGCCCGGCGCATCATCGACCTCGCGCAGGGCGAGCCCCTCCCCAGCCCCGCCCGGACCTATGACCGCATGGGCCTCACGGGCACCGCGCGGAAGGGCGCGGAGCAGCTCTCCGAGGCGCTCGGTGGACATGGCCTGCCCCAGGACGCGGCCACCGCGCTCGGCGCGCTCGCGGGGGCCATGAACCTGGAGCCGCTCGGGGACCCGCGCACGCTCTGGGCCACCGCGCATCGCTTCGCGCGGCTGTTCTTCCAGGCCCCGGGAATCCTGCCGCTCGACAAGGCGGAGTCGCTCGCCATCACCCTGGAGCGCATGCTCAACGAGGGCAACGTCGCCATCTTCACCGACATCGGCGGCGCGGCCCTGCGCTACCTCGACTGGAGACCCGACACGGGCGGCGTCACCCCCGAGCGCGTGCTGAGCGACTTCACCCTCGCGGGCGCGAAGCCCGACGAGTCCCAGCACGCCTTCACCGTCCTGCAGGGCCTCACCCACGAGAAGCCCGCCCCCTCCGACTTCGCGCGCCGCTTCCCGGGCATGTCCGCCATGAGCCTCGTGGTGGCCGGCTTCGCGCTGCTGGAGCGCGCCCGACAGTGCCCCGGCCCCGCCGCGCGGGATGCGCTCATCCAGGTCGCCAACAACTGCTTCGCCTGGCGCGAGCAGGCCGACGCCGTGCAACCCGCATTCACGCCTCCCGAGCGGCTCCCCGGTGAAATCTCCCGCGCGGACCTCACCCTGGCGATGACACCGCTGCTGCGCCTGGAGCTGGGCACGGTGACGTGGAACTTCGCCGACTACGCGGCCACGCAGCGAGACCGCGACTCCAACCCGCTCACCTCGAAGCCCACCGAGTACAACTGGGCCCTGCTCGCGGACCGCTGGCCCGCCATCCTCACCGCCTTCGAGCTGGGCTACCGCCACCCCTCGGCGCTCTGGACGCTTCCCGCGCCCTTCACCTCCGGGGACGACGAGGTCCGCCGTCGGCTCGGCTGACGCGGCGGCGGCCCGCTCCGGCGCGCGTCGGAAATGCGCGCTGAAACTTCCCGCGCCCTCGCCGCACTGAAGGGACGCCGGGCCACACGCGCCCGGCCCCTCGGTGGCTCGGGCCGACCGCGCCCGGGGTGTGTCTTCATTCCGGGAGTCGCGTCGTGCACAAAGCATCCGTGTGGGTGAGCCTCGTCGTGGGGCTCGTGTTGGGGTTCGTGGGAGGACGCACTTTCGCGCCCGTGCCCGCCAAGGTCGCGGAAGCTCCGCGCGCGCCGTCCGCGGCCGCGGCCCCGCCCTCCGCCCGGCAGCGGCCTCCCATCTCGCCCGTCGTCTACAAGGTCCCCGTGGAGGGCTCGCTCGTCCAGGGCTCCGAGTCCGCGCTCGTCACGCTGGTGGAGTTCTCCGACTACGAGTGCCCCTTCTGCTCGCGCGGCCACGGCACCGTGAAGCAGCTCCAGCAGCGCTACGGCGACAAGCTGCGCCTGGTGATGAAGCACCTCCCGCTGGACCGCCACCCGCGCGCCCGGCCCGCCGCCCTCGCCGCGCTGGCCGCCGGGGAGCAGGGCAGGTTCTGGGAGTTCCACGACGTCCTCTTCTCCAATCCGCGCGCGCAGCAGGAGGAGGACCTGGAGCGCTATGCGAAGGAGCTGAAGTTGGATGTGGAGCGCTGGAAGAAGGACCGCGCGGACCCGAAGCTCGCCGAGCGCGTGCGCCGCGACGAGAACCTGGCCCGCCTGGTCGGCGCCACCGGCACCCCGGCCTTCTTCGTCAACGGGCGCTTCATCAACGGCGCGCAGCCGGTGGAGGTCTTCACCGGCGTCATCGACGAGGAGCTGGCGAAGGCGGAGGCGCTGGTGAAGGGCGGCGTGCCGCGCGCGGAGGTCTATGCGCGCACCATCGAGCGCGGCGTGGACCGCCCGCCCGCGCCGCCCGCGCCCGCGGAGGGGGCTCGCCAGCAGGTGGAGGTGGGCAAGGCGCCGTCGCGCGGTCCCGCCAACGCGCCCGTCACGCTGGTGGCGTGGTCGGACTTCGAGTGCCCGTTCTGCTCGCGCGCCGTGCCCACGCTCAAGACGCTGGAGAAGGAGTACGAGGGCAAGCTGCGCGTGGCCTTCAAGCACCAGCCGCTGCCCAACCACCCGAACGCGAAGCTCGCGGCCGCGGCGTCCCTGGCGGCACATGAGCAGGGGAAGTTCTGGGAGTTCCACGACCTGCTCTTCGCCAACCAGCGCCAGCTCGGGCGACCCGCGCTGGAGGGCTACGCGAAGCAGCTGGGGTTGGATGTGGCGCGCTTCAACCAGGCGCTCGACTCCGGGAAGTTCGACGCGGTCATCGCCGAGGACTCGCGCGAGGGCACGCGCGTGGGCGCCGGGGGGACGCCCACGTTCTTCATCAACGGCCGGCCCATCCTCGGCGCGGTGCCGGTGGACCAGTTCCGCCGCGTCATCGACGAGGAGCTGAAGAAGGCCGGCGTGGCCACCCGCTAGCGCGCCTGCGTGCCCCGCGTCACCGCGCCGTCACGGCGGGGGCGCGGGGCTTGGGCACCAGGAAGAGCAGCCGGCCCTTCTGCTTCATCATGCCGGCGGCGAGCTCCGCCTGGGAGCCTCGGCCCCAGAAGACATCCACGCGGCCCGCGCCCCGGATGGCGCCGCCCGTGTCCTGGTTGAAGACGAAGCGCGACAACGGCCGCCACTGCACCGAGCCGTCCGCCATCCGCACCGGATGGTCCGTGTGGATGAAGGCGAGGCCCCCCTTCGGGAACAGGCGCGCGTCGGTGGCGATGGAGCGCCCCGGCGTCACCTCGCGCCCCAGTGAGCCCACCGCCGCGCCCGGCAGGAAGCGGAAGAAGACATAGGACTCGTTGTAGTCGAGCACGCGCTCGCGCTCGCTCGGGTTCGCCGCGAGCCACGCGCGCAGGGCCTGCATGGACATCTGCTCGCGAGGGATGGCGCCTTCCTGGATGAGCAGCGCGCCGATGCTGCGGTACGGGCGGCCGTTCGACGCGGCGTAGCCCACGCGTCGCTCGGTGCCGTCGATGAGGCGCAGCGTGCCGCTGCCCTGAACCTCCATGAAGAACAGCGACACCGGGTCCTTCACCCACGCGAGCTCCAGCTTGCGCTCGCCCAGCTTCCCTCCGCGAATCTCGGCGCGGTTCCAGTAGGGGACGACGCGCCTGCCCTCGAGCCGGCCGAAGACGCGCTCGGAGGCGAAGCGCTCCGCGAAGGGCTCCAGCGGGACTTCGATGAGGTCGTCCGGCGCGGAGAGCACGGGGATGCGGTACTCGGCCGTGGGCGCGAGGCTCGCCTCGATGACCGGCTCGTAATAGCCGGTGAAGAGCACCGTGCCGTCCTCGCCGCCCGCGGACTCCAGCAGCTCGAAGTCCTCCATCACCGCCTTGGACACGTCGAGCGAGGACATGCCGTCGGTCAGCCGCGCGCGCAGCCGCTCCAGCGCGGAGACCAGCTCGCCGGCCGTCACCTCGCGAGGCCCGTAGACGAAGCGGTGGTCCACGGGCCGGGTCCGCAGCCAGCTGAGGCTCTGGTCCAACGCCACGCGCAGCGACGCCGGGTCCGCGTCGTCCATGAGCGCCACGTTGGAGGCGAGCTCGGCGACCAGCGCATCTTGCGGACGCGTGACAGGGGGACGGGGCGCACGCGCGCACGCGGCGCAGACGAGCAGCAGGCACAGCAACCCAAGGCGACGAGAGGACCGGGTGGGCATCACCCCTCGTACCTACTCCAGCCCGTGCACGGGCGACACTTCCGGAGAGCGCCGTGCCGGGAAGCCACGGGCCGCCGACGACACGTCCCAGCCCTCAGCGACGGGGGAGCCCTCACGCCCGGACCCGCGCCACGCACCGGGCCCGCAAGCCGTCCACCCCGGCACGCAGGCGAGCAGCCCCTGGCGTCACCGCGCGAGCATCGCCCCCATCCTTTCCGCACACGTCGGGCGCGGCCATGCCGGCCATGCCCTCGGGAGGATTCATCGTGAACGCAAGGAAAGTGGCGAGGGTGCTCGGATGGGTGAGCATCGGACTGGGTTTGAGTGAGCTGGTGGCGCCCGGCGCGCTGGCCCGCTTCCTCGGCGTACGACGAGGCACCGGACTGCTGCGCGCCTATGGCCTGCGCGAAATCGCGGCGGGCGTCGGCATCCTGACCCGCGCCAATCCCACGCCGTGGGTCTGGGCACGCGTGGGAGGAGACCTGCTGGACCTCGCGAGCCTCGGCCCGGCGGTGAAGCACAGCCCTCGCAAGGAGAACGTCGCGGGCGCCGTCGCCTTCGTCCTCGGCGCCACCGCCGTGGATGCCTGGTGCGCCCGACGACTCAGCGCCTCGAACGTCTGACTCGAACGCCTCACCGCCCCGTGAGCCGCGCTCCGGGGCGGTGTCGTCTCCGCGTCCCGCGCCATCGCGACGCAGCTCCGCGTCGAGGTCCAGCACGGAGGTCCGCCGTCGTGCAGCGCCTCGCGCCCTGCGAACCTCATGCGCGGGCTCGACCTCTCTTCTTGCGGACCGGAGCCGTGAGTCGCCGTCCCAGGTGGGCGATGAGACTCCGACGACCGTCGTCTTTCCGGCAGGGCCTCCCTCCCCGGAGACAGCGGCTCCTTGCCCGGGGAAGCGACAGAGCTGCTGTCCCCGGGCCCAGCATCGCGCTCGGGCGGCGCACCGACACGGCGCCGTGGTGGGTGAATCGGAACCTCCTCACACCCGGCAACGACCTGAATCCCGAAGTGCCCGCGTATGGAAGGATTGTCTCCCCTCCCCCGCGATGACACGCCTCGGCCTCCTCTTCCTGCTGCTCCTGGGTGCCCTCCCGGCACGGGCCTCGTCTGCCGACGAGCCCTCGGCCCTCGTGGCTCCCACCCTCGCCCAGGACGCCCCCGCGCGCTTGCCCGAGGGCCAGGTCCTGGACGCGCCTGTCTCCGTGGAGCTGGAGCTGACCCTCGACGAGGCCGGCGAGGTCGTCGAGGCCCGCGTCGTCGGTGAGCCGCCGGTTGCGCTCGCCCGCGCCGCGCTGCACGCCGCGCCCCGCCTGCGCTTCCACCCCGCCACCTCGCAGGGCCAGCCCGTCGCCGTTCGCGTCCCCTTCGCCTACCGCTTCGAGCCCCCTCCCGTGGAGGACACCCGCGCGGTGCTCACCGGCCGCGTGCGCGCGAAGGGCAGCCGCAAGCCGCTCGCCGGCGCCATCATCCGCACCCACACGGCGACGGTCGAAGCCGACGCCCAGGGCCTGTTCCGACTGGAGCTCCCTCCCGGCGAGCACGCGCTGAAAGTCACCTCGCCGGGCCACCGCCTGCTGTACCTCACCGAGACAGTCGAAGCCCGACAGCGGCTGGAGGTGCTCTACACGCTGGAGCCCCTCGCGGTGAACCCCTACGAGACGGTGGTGCGCGCGGACCGGCCGCGCACCGAGGTCTCCCGCGTCACGCTGCACGAGCAGGAGCTGCGCGAGGTCCCCGGCACCATGGGCGACCCGTTCCGCGTGGTGATGCTGATGCCCGGCGTGACGACGCTCGCCTCCGGGCTCTCCTATCCCGTCGTGCGCGGCGTGCAGCCCGCCGCCAGCGCCTTCTTCGTCGACGGCGTGCGCGTGCCCTTCCTCTACCACCTCATGCTCGGCAACGCGGTGGTGTACCCGGACCTCGTCGAGTCCCTCGACTTCCAGGTCGGTGTCCCCTCCGCGCGCTACGGCAGCCTGCTGGGCGGCGCGGTGGACGCGCACGTGAGCCGGCCTCGCGAAGAGGGCCTCCACGGCAGCGCGTACGCGGACCTCATCCAGGCCGGCGCCTTCCTGGAGGTGCCCATCCCCGAGACGGGCACCACCGTCGCCGCCGCCGCGCGCGTCAGCTACACGGGCCTGGTCATCACCCGCATCGTCAACGCCGTCAACGCGCCCTCCTCGTACACCGCCAGCGACGGCACCGTGTACCGCGACGCCGGCGAGCCCAAGGTCTACGCGGACTACTGGGACTATCAGGCCCGCGTGGAGCAGCGCGTGGGCCAAGGACAGCTCCGCCTCCTCGCGCTGGGCACGTCGGACGCGGTGGGCCTCACCGCGCGCGAGCCGGAGACGGGCGACTCGGGCGGCGTGGGTCTGCTGTTCCATCGCCTGGACCTGCGAGGCCGTCACCCCCTCGCGGGAGGCGAGGCCGAGGTGGGCCTGACGCTCGGGTATGACCGGCTCGGCCTCGCCTACAGCAAGGGCCTCCGTCAGCCGGGCTCCTACGAACTGTCGCAGGGCAGCGTGGCCCTGCGCGCGGGCTACACGCGGGAGCTCTCGGCGGACCTGAAGCTGGAGCTCTTCAGCCACGCGGAGCGCCGCGATGCGAGCATGCTGGCCATCGGCCGGTTCCGGCCCGTGGGGCCCTTCGACGGGAAGGACGCGTACTCGCGCCCCGGCATCCTGGGCACCTTCGCGGGCGTGGGCACGCAGCTGACGTACACGCCCTCCGCGCGCTGGGTGCTGGTGCCGGGCCTGCGGCTCGACAGCTACCACGGCTTCGGAGACCGCACGCGGCTGGCGCTGGAGCCCCGGCTCGCCGTGCGGCACGCGCTCACGGAGGGCCTCACGCTGAAGGCCGGCGCGGGCCTGTATCACCAGCCCGCCACCGTGCTGCTGCCGGTGCCCGCGGGCGAGATGCTCGCGCTCGAACGCGGCCTCCAGCGCGCGGCGCAGTTCTCGCTCGGCGCGGAGTGGCGCCCCCTCAACGGCTGGGAGGTGACGGCGGAGGGCTACTTCAACCCGCTCCTGCGCACGCTGGAGTTCAACTTCGAGGACGTGCTGAGCAACCTGCGCCGCCGGGGCCTCGAGGCCGAGGACGTGGAGCGCCACGGCCACAGCTACGGCCTGGAGCTGATGGTGCGTCGTCCCCTGGGCCGCCGCTGGTTCGGCTGGCTCACGTATGGCTTCAACCAGAGCAAGCGCTTCGAGCGCTACGCGAAGGTGGGCCCGAATGGCGAGGAGCTCGGCATGGCCGAAGGCTATCTGCCCTACACCTTCGAGCAGGCGCACTCCGTCAACGCCGCGCTCAGCTACCGCTTCGACTTCGTCACCCTGGGCGCGGTGGCGCACTTCAACACCGGCCGTCCGGAGACGGGCCAGTTCGGCTACCGCACCATGCGCGAGGGCGTGGACGCGGACGGCGAGCCCGAGTGGAAGCCCGTGGGCCGGGGCGCGGTGGACCGGCTGCCCTCGTTCTTCCGGCTCGACTTCCGCGCCTCGCGCACCCTCGTCTTCGATTCGTTCCTGCTCGACGTGTACCTGGATGTCTTCAACGTCACCGCGCGCAGCGAGGTGCTCACGCGGGACTACGGCTACGAGGGTGAGGACGGCCAGCCCGTGCGCCTGAAGCGCAAGGACTTCGGCATCCCGGTGATTCTGCCCACGCTCGGCGCCAAGGGGACCTTCTGACATGCACCTGCGTCACGCCCTGCCCCTCGTCCTCCTCACCTCCGGCTGCGCGCTGGAGCCGGAGACCCCCGTCTTCCTCTCCGGTACCGTGCTGGAGACCGACGGCACGCCCTGGCGCGGCGGCCCGCTGACGCTGATGCGCCCGCGCAAGCTCCCGGGCCCCAGGCCGCTCCCGGGCGAGCCTCCCACCGGCCAACCCACGCTGGCCTACGAGCCGTGGGCCCAGGTGACGCCGGACGCGGATGGCCTGTTCCTGCACGAGCTGTCCGCGCGAGACACCGGCGCGGACCTGCTGGAGCGCCCCACCCCCTGGGCCAGCCTCAAGAACTTCCAGCTCCACCTGCCCCCCGTGGACGGCGCGCGGGACTTCCTGGCCCTCCACTTCGTGCTGGACGTGGACGTGCCGCCCCTGCGCCGCTGGGACAGCCGCGTCCAATCCCATCCAGACGCCGCCGGCGTGAAGCTGTCCTGGGTGGACGTGCCCGCGCTGGCGGACATCCCCTCGCACACCTACGCGGTGCAGGCCCGCGGTGAGTGGGGCGTGGTGTGGACCCAGGACACGCGCTCCGGCGAGGCCTTCCTGGGACCGGAGATGCTGGAGGACTTCGCGCCGCCCTTCGCGTACGTGCAGGCCCGCGCGCGGGGACAGCGCTCGTGGATCCAGAGCTCGCTCGAATACACGGACGTGCACGAGGCGCCCCCGGTGCCGCTGCCCTTCACCGGCGCCGTCCCCGTCAGCCGGGGACAGCCCTGTGAGACGGACGCCGTGGTGGACCCGTGCCCCTTCACCGACGGGAAGCTCGAATCGAAGCGGGTGCCCATCTCGCGCTTCGGCTCACTGGAGGATGAGCTCGTCTTCCGGCTGCGCGAGCCCACCCGCCCGCGACGGGTGCTGATTCGGGGCCACACCGGCACGCGCCCCCAGGAGGTCTTCCACGTGGAGGGCTCGCTGGAGGGCGGAGCCTGGGTGGCGCTGGGCCAGAGCGCCCCGGCGCCGGAGCTGGGAGACGCGCCCTACACGGATGACGTCAACACGCAGTTCTCGTTCGAGCGGGACGTGGACATCCCCCTGGCCGGGGGCGCGCCGCTCGTGGACAAGGTGCGGGTGTACTCGCTCGGCACCGTCCCGGGGCTGCCCACGCCGTCCCGCGGCTACTTCACCCAGCTGCGCGAGGTGTCCGTCTTCTGAAGAAGCGACACCCCGCGCGAGCGGGGCTCACGCGTAGGGGTTGTAGAACCGCGCGAAGGTGGCGCGCGCGAAGTCGCCGAAGGTCATCCCCGGCTGGAAGGCGCCCACGCGGACCTCGGCGGGGTCCGTGCCCTCGGGCGGCCGCAGGTGCTCCTCGTTGTCGGGCTGCATGAAGACGGCGAACGTGGAGCGGGAGATGTTGCGGCTCGCCGGGTGGGCCAGCGCCTGCACCGCGTGCGGCGTGGAGCGCAGCAGTCCCCCCGTCACGATTTGCGCGCTCTCGCCAATCTGGAACGCCAGACAGTCCTTGGGGATGACGACCTTTCGCTCCTCGCCGGAGCGCGTGCGCACGTAGAGGCCCGCGTCCGGGTCCGGCACCGGGATGTCCTGGCGCGTGGGCTCCGGGGCGCCGGGCTCCGCGTCGAAGTACATGGCGGGGCACAGCGCCGTCAGCGAGCCGTGGTCGCTGTGCCAGCCGCACCACGAGTCGCGCGTGCGCGGCGTCGCGTCCTCGTTGATGGCGAAGTAGTAGAGCAGCCGCGCCTTGCACGCGCGCGACTCGCGGATGGTGCGCGTAAGGCTCGCGTCCGGGGACAGCCGCTCGCCCAGCTTCGCCTTCACGTAGCGGTCGCACTGCGCGGCCACCAGCAGCCCCACGTCCACCATCTTCCGTCCCAGCGACTGGAAGGCGGGGCGCAGCGCGGGGAAGTCCGCGTCCGGCCACACGTTGGGCAGGTAGTTCTCCGGGTACTTCTCCACCAGCGCCGGCGCCACCGCGGGCGCGTCGTACTGGGGATTGTTGTAGTAGGAGCCCTTGAACTCGTCGAACTGGCCGGGCTTGAGGACCTCCTTGCCGTGGCTCCAGCCGAACGAGTAGCTGCTGCGCTCGTGGACGTAGCGGTCCTTCACCTCGTTGGGGAGCGCGGCGAAGCGGAAGCCCAGCGGCAACAGGCCCTGGCGCAGCTCCACCAGCCCCGGAATCCCCCGGACGATGAGCAGGCCGATGCCATCCGGGCCATACGCGCGGGCGATGTCCGCGGACAGGTCCGCGCCCTCCACCAGCTTCGCGTAATCGAGTACCACCACCGCGTCCTTCGCTGCCGCCACGTCGCTGCTCATCCCGAACGCCTCGTCTGTTCTCCCCGGGCCCCACCCCCCAAAGCCATCCGGAGGCCCACAGCATAGCGCAGCCGCCATGCCGTGGATTCCCCGTCCGTCAGGAGACGGGCCCCAGGCGCTTGAGCAGCGAGCCCAGGGTGTTGAAGTCGATGGGCTTCACCAGGTGCGCGTCGAAGCCGGCTTCCTTTGAGCGCAACCGGTCCGACTCCTGGCCGTAGCCCGTCACCGCCACCAGCTGGAGCCCGCCGTCGGGCCGCTGGGTGCGCAGGTGCTTCGCCAGCTCGTAGCCGTCCATCACGGGCAGGCCGATGTCGAGCAGCGCCAGCTCCGGGCGGAACGTGGGCGCCACCTGGAGCGCGCTGGGGCCGTCGTAGGTGACGCGCGTCTCGCAGCCCAGCATGTCCAGGGCCTCGGCCAGCACGTCCGCCGCGTCGCGGTTGTCGTCGACAATCAGCACCCGGTGCGGCATCGGGACCGCCTCCCGCGGCGAGGCCGCCTCATCCGTGGCCACCGTCGCCGAGGCCTCCACTCCCGCCTCGAGCGCGGGCAGCCGCACCGTGAAGGTGCTGCCCTGGCCCCGCCCCTCGCTGTCCGCGTGGAGGGTGCCGCCGTGCTGGGCCGCCAGGCTCCGGGCGATGGCGAGCCCCAGGCCCAGGCCGCCCTGCGAGCGGTCCAGCTCCTGACGCTCCTGGAAGAAGAGGTCGAAGATGCGCGGCAGCATCTCCGCGCTGATGCCCGTGCCGTTGTCGCGCACCCGCACCACCAGCGCGTCCCCCTCGCGCGCGCCCTGGACGGTGATGCGTCCCCCGGGCTCGGTGTACTTCGCCGCGTTCGTGAGCAGGTTGGAGAACACCTGCGCCAGCCGCGTCGCGTCCGCGTCCAATGGCAGGCCCTGGCGCGCCACCTCCACCGTCAGGTGATGGCCGCGCTGCTCCAACAAGGGACTGGCCAGCTCGATGGACTTCGCCACCACCTCCGCCAGCTCCACGCGCTCGCGCCGCAGCACGACCTTGCCCCGCGTGACGCGGGACACGTCGAGCAGGTCATCCACCAGCCGCACCAGGTGGTGCACCTGCCGCTCGATGACGGTGCGCTCGCGCTCCACGGCCTCGCCGCCGCGCAGCCGGAGCAGTTGGAGCGCGGTGAGGATGGGGGCCAGCGGGTTTCTCAACTCGTGGCCGAGCATCGCCAGGAACTCGTCCTTCGCGCGGCTGGCGGACTCCGCCTCGCGCCGGGCGTTGGACAGGTCCGTCACGTCGAAGGCCACCACCACGATGGAGTCCACCTGACCGGCGTCATCCAGCATGGGCTGGTAGACCAGGTCGAAGAACCGCTCCTGCGGAGGCCCGCCCTCGCCGGAGATGATGGTCGCCCGCAGGGAGCGCCCGATGTACGGCTCGCCGGTGCGGTAGGCGTTGTCGAGCAGCTCGAAGATGCCCTGGCCGGCCAGCTCGGGGAGCGCCTGGGCGATGGGCACGCCCACCACGGACCGGTTGGCGATGAGCCGCAGGTAGCCCGCGTTGACGAACTCGTAGACGTGCTGGGGGCCGCGCAGGATGGCGATGCCCACGGGGGCGAACTGGAAGACGCGCGTGAGCATCCTCCCGTGCGCCTCCTGGATGGCCTGCAGGCGCGCCTTGGTCAGCTGCGTCTCCACGCGCGCCATCAGCTCGCGCGCGGAGAAGGGCTTCACCAGGTAGTCGTCGGCGCCGGCGCGCAGTCCCTCGATGCGGGCCTCCTCGCCCGCGCGCGCGGAGAGGATGGTGACGGGCACGTGGCGCGTGCGCTCATCGGCGTGCAGCTCGCGCAGGAGCCCGAAGCCATCCAGCCCCGGCATCATCACGTCCGTGAGCACCAGGTCGGGAGGACGCGCGCGCGCGGACTCGAGCGCCGCGAGACCATCCGCCACCGTCTCCACCTCCCAGTAACGGGACAGGAGGGACCTCAGGTACTCGCGCATGTCCGCGTTGTCGTCGGCCAGCAGGATGCGCGCGGAGCCGGGGCGCTTGTCCTCCGGAGGCACCTCGGTGCCCACCTCGAGCGACTCCACCTCCAGGCCCCCCGGCAGCCAGCGCAGCGCCTCGTTCACGAAGGGCGCGGCGCCCAGGGCGGTGGAGGCCCGCGTGTCGCGAGCGCCCAGGTGCTCCTGGGGCAGATGGGCGGTGCCCGCGGGGATGCGCAGGGTGAAGGTGGTGCCCTGGCCCTCGGTGCTCGCCACCGACAGCGAGCCGCCGTGCAGCCGGACCAGCTCGTGCACCAGCGCCAGGCCGATGCCGGAGCCCTCGTGCGTGCGCGCGCGGGCGCCCTGCACGCGGTGGAAGCGGTCGAAGATGCGCGGCAGCTCCTGCTCCGGGATGCCGATGCCCGTGTCGGAGACCTGGAGCTGGACCTGGCCGTCCACCCAGCGCTGGGAGATGGCGATGCGGCCCTCGAAGGTGAACTTCAGCGCGTTGGAGAGCAGGTTGAGGACAATCTTCTCCCACATGTCCTGGTCGACGTGGATGGCCTCGGGCAGCGGGGCGCAGTCGATGTCGAAGCCCAGCCCCGCGCGCTCCAGCGCGGAGTGGAACGCGCTGGCCAGGCCCGCGGTGAGGGCGGCCAGGTCCACCGGCTCGTAGCGGGCCTGGATGCGGCCGGCCTCCAGGCGGGAGAAGTCGAGCAGCGAGTTGACCAGCTTCAAGAGGCGCTGCGCGTTGCGGTGGACGGTCTCCAGTCCCTCGCCGGACAGCGCGCGCGCCGACGACGCCAGCGCGTCCTCGGTGGGGCCGAGCATCAGCGTCAGCGGGGTGCGGAACTCGTGGCTGACGTTGTTGAAGAAGGCCGTCTTGGCGCGGTCGATGGCGGCCAGGGCCTCGGCGCGCTGGCGCTCCTCTTCGTACGCGCGCGCGTTGGCGATGGCCGTCACCACCGGGTCCGCGACCAGCCGGAAGAGGGCCAGGTAGCGCTCGTCCAGCGTGCGTCGGGGGCTGACGCCGGCGACGAGGAAGCCATACGGATGCGCCAGCCCCGAGCGCGACAGCGGCAGCACCACGGCGCGCGAGGGCGGGCTCCCCCAGCGTCCACCGGGGAGCGCGCCGAAGCGCGAGCGCAGGTCATCGACGAGCACCTCGTGGCCGGTGTGCGCGGCCTGCGCGAAGGGCCAGGCCTCGGGCGCGTCCGGCGTGGGGTGGAACGGGCACGACTCCGGCATCGCGGGGCCCGCGTAGCCCCCCAGCCCGCTGGAGCCCACGCAGCGCACCTGGGTGGCGTCGTCGTCGAGCAGGTACAGGAGGGTGAAGGGCAGGTCCTCGCCGTAGGCGGAGAAGATGCGCGCGGCCGTCTGGCAGGCCTCCTCGGCCGTCTTCGCGGAGGCGGAGCTGGTGGCCAGCTCGCCGAGCAGCTTGAGCTGGCGGTTGTCCTGGACCTGCTCGGTGGTCTCCTGGACGGTGACGAGCACGCCGCCGACGCCGCCGCCCTCGTCGTAGACGGGGCTATACGAGAAGGTGTGGAACGTCTCCTCGACGAAGCCGCGGCTGTTGATGAAGAGCTGGAGGTGTTCGCTCCAGGTGGCGGGGCCGCCCTGTCGCACGCCCTCCGCCATGGGACCGATGACGTCCCAGATCTCCTGCCACATGACGGACGCCGGGGCGCCGAGCGAGGCGGGGTGTTTCATGCCCAGCACGGGGCGGTAGCCGTCGTTGTAGATTTGAAGGAGCTGAGGGCCCCACCACAGGAGCATGGGGAAGCGGTTGCCCAGCACGACGCCGACCATGGTGCGCAGGCTGGTGGGCCAGCCCTCGAGAGGGCCCAGGGGGGTCTGGGACCAGTCCTTGGAGCGAACCAGGTCCGCCATCTCGCCACCTCCGCCAAGGTGGCCTTCCAGGAATGCCGCGGCGCGCTTCGGGGGGGAGTCCTGCTCGGACATCAGTGCTCGGAGGAAAAATGGAAGTGGCCTGCGCTTCTAGTGTCACGTCCACAAGCGTGCAATCAGTGACGCTGGAATGCTCTGCTCCCCAACACTTCACAGGTAAGTCGTCTTCCCCCCCAGGCGAACGGGCTCGCCGGCGTGGCTCAAGGCTTCTTCCCGCGCCCCCGGCTCCGCCCCTCGAGTTGCCGGGTGGTCTCGACGGCGCGGTCGAAGTCCGAGTTCGGGAGGCTCGCCTCCAGCTTGCGTCCCGCTTCGCGGTAGCGGTCGAACTCGGCCTCCGCATGGGCCGTCGCCAGCTCGTGGCTGATACCTCCCGCATGAGACAGGACGTCTCGCTCGTTGAACTGCAGGAAGCCATCCAGCTTCGTCACCCACTCCCGCATCGTCATCGGCCGTCGTCTCCTGGCCTGGTCCTCCGCGTAGTCCAGGTACATGGTGACGACACGACTCAGCTCCCGGAGCTCCTCCTCCGAGAGGTAGTTCTTCGCCACCGTGACGTCTGACTTCCGGATGGGCCCGCTCGGAGCGTTCTTCCAGGTCGCGAGCCCCATGTTGGGCTGACTCGCATCGGCGCGCTCGTGAATCAGCTCGGCCGCCGTGTGTCCGTGGATGGCCCAGTGCAGCTTGTTCTGCACCGTCGCATAGAAGGTCTGCGTGACCTCGGCCTGGACGTCGTAGTCGACGCTGCACTGCGCATAGATGTCGGTGAGCTTCTGGTAGAAGCGCCGCTCCGATGCGCGAATCTCGCGGATCCGCTCCAGCAGCTCGTCGAAGTAGTCCTCGCCTGGCTGCGATGTCGACTGGAGCCGAGCGTCATCGAGGACGAAGCCCTTGACCAGGTACTCGTCCAACAGGGCCGTGGCCCACTGACGGAAGCGTGTCCCCTGCGTGGAGCGGACGCGGTAGCCCACCGCGATGATGGCTGGCAGGCAGTAGTGGTCCACCCATCGCGTGACTTCTCGGGAACCCTCGATTTGAACTATCCGGAATTTCCGGAGGGTTGCCGTCGGGTCGAGTTCTCCCTCCTCGTGGATGTTCTGGAGGTGCTCGTTGATGGTCCGCACATCCTTGCCGAACAGCTCGGCAAGCTGCTTCTGGGTCAGCCAGACCGTGCCCTCGAAGAGCCGGACGTGGACCTTCGAAGCACCGTCGTCACCGACATAGACCAGGAACTCACCGGCTCCATCCCCGGACTGCCCGGAGTCACCCTTACCCATCCTCCACACCCTCCTCGCCGTTGGCGCCATGTCGAAGCCCGAGGTGGATACACGGTCCATGCCACGACATGCACATGGACCGTCGCCCTACGCCCGGCCTCAGATGAAGTAATCGGGGAACAGGTCCTCGCCGGGCACGGATTGATACTTGTCGAAGTTCGTCACGCCGTCGGCGCGCAGGACGTCCTCGTCGATGCAGAAGTTGCCCGTGAAGCTGCGGCTGGGCTTGGTGAGGATGGCGTACGCGGCGTCCGCCATGATGTCCGGCGTGCGGCTGCCCTTGATGGTGTCCTCGCCGCCCAACAGGTTCTGCACCGCCGCCGTCGCGATGACCGTGCGCGGCCAGAGGGCGTTGACCGCGATGCCGTCGTCACGCAGCTCCTCCGCCATGCCCAGCACGCACATGCTCATGCCGAACTTCGCCATCGTGTACGCCACGTGCGGCGCGAACCACCGCGCCTCCATGTTCAACGGCGGCGAGTTGTTCAGGATGTGCGGATTGCTCGAGCGCTTCAGATGCGGGATGCACGCCTTCGAGCACACGAACGTCCCACGCGTGTTGATGCTGTGCATCAGGTCATAGCGCTTCATCGGCGTGTCCACCGTGCCCGTCAGGTGGATGGCGCTCGCGTTGTTCACCAGCACGTCGATACCGCCGAACGTCTCCACCGCCTTCGCCACCGCGGCCACGACCTGGTCCTCCTCACGGATGTCCACCGCGAGGGGGAGCGCCCGACCGCCCGCCTTCTCAATCTCCTCCGCCGCCGTGAAGATGGTGCCCGGCAGCTTGGGGTGCGGCTCCGTCGTCTTCGCGGCGATGATGATGTTCGCCCCGTCCCGAGCCGCACGCAGCGCAATCGCCTTGCCGATGCCCCGGCTGGCCCCGGTGATGAACAGCGTCTTCCCCTTGAGTGTCGTCATGCGCGCGTCTCCGTGGGTGGCACGTAAGGTCTGCTTAAGAACTCCCTGGGTATAGCGATTCTCGAGCCCGAGGACACGGGCTGTTCGGGCCGGACCCATCGACCCCCAAAGAGGACTCGCGATGAGCAACCAGGACACCAAGACCCTCACCTCGGCCATCATGAGCCGCCGCAAGGTGCTGCGCGGCATGGGCCTGACGCTGGCGGCGATACCGCTGGTGCAGGTGCTCGCCTGCGGCCCCGAGGACTCACCCTCCTCCGGAGGCGACGCCGACTCGGGCTCCACCCCGGACGGAGGCACCGGCGCCACCGCCTGGGCCACCGGCGGCACCGCCGCCATGTCGGGCACCTACGCCGACCCCTTCACCGACGAGTCAGGCACCCCCTGCGCCCTCACCTGCGCAGCCACCCTGGGCCCCTGCTACGCACAGACCCTGGTCCGCAAGGACATCAGCGAGGGCCACGACGGCCTGCCCGTGCGGCTCGCCTTCCGCATCCTCGACGACCAGTGCCGCCCCATCCAGGGCGCCTCCGTCGACATCTGGCACGCCGCCCCGGAAGGGCTCTACTCCGGCGAGGACGCCAGCTCCTTCTGCACCTCCGATGACCCGTCCGCCACCAGCGCCCGCTGGTTCCGCGGCGTGCAGGTCACGGACGCGGACGGCCGCTGCGACTTCGACACCTGCTTCCCCGGTTGGTACAGCAGCCGCACCGTCCACATCCACTTCACCGTGCGCCTCGGCGAGGCGGAGTACGTGACGTCACAGCTCTTCTTCGACGACGCGCTCAACGACGACATCATCAACCACCAGCCGCTCTACGACACGCGCGGCCCCCGCGACACGACCAACGCCAACGACAACGTGGTGTCCGCCGAGTCCGTGAACGACTACCTCTTCCAGACCGCGCGCCAGGACGACGGCGCCCTGCTCGCGTGGAAGACGCTCATCATCCGCTCCTCGCTCGACACCGCGCAGTGCCAGATTCCCGGAGGCAACGGTGGCGGCGGAGGCCCGCCTCCGGGCGGCGACGGTGGCATGGGTCCGCCCCCGGGCTGGGATGGCGGCATGGGACCTCCGCCGGGCATGGATGGCGGCGCCCCGTAATCACCTCGACGAGCGCGCGAGGCGTCAGCGCTTCCTCGCGCGCTCCAGCTCCTGCACCAGCAGCTCCGACACGCGGCGCACCCGGGGGATGTCCAGCGCCGACTTCGCGCAGATGAGATGCAGCTCGCTCTTCGCGTAGGGGCCCAGGTCGATGTCCAGCTCCACCAGGTTGCGCTCGCGCCGCGTGCTGAACCGGTGCGGGACGTGCCCGCACACCGTGGCGCCCACGCCCGCCTCCACCGCCGACAGCAGCACCAGGTAGTTGTCCGAGGTGAAGGCGGGCGAGAAGTTCGGGATGATGGACTCCAGCTGCGGATTGGGCGGCACGGCCTCGTACGGCGGCGCCCACGCCACCCACGGCAGTTGCTGGAGCGTGGGGCGCCGGGGCAGCTTCTCCTTGAGCGCGCGCGAGACGAGCACCGCGTTGTGCACCTCCAGCGTGAACAGGCACGTGAGGTCCGCGTTGCGCGTGCACTGGGTGCGCAGCGCCAGGTCCGCCTCGCCGCGTCCCAGGTCCGCGTACTGGATGGTGGACTGCACCTCCAGCCGCAGCCCCGGGTGCTTGCCCGCCACGTGGCTCGCGAAGGGCGCCAGGAAGTCGAAGCTGAGGAAGGGGCTCGCCGTCACGCGCACCAGGCCCCTGGGTGACGAGTCGCTCGACTCCGCCGCGCGCTGCAGCTCCCCGGCCCACTCCGCCATCTTCCGCGCCGGCATCACCAGCCGCTCACCCGCCGCCGTCAGCGCCGCGCCCTCCACGCCGCGCCGGAACAGCTTGGCGCCCACCGCGTACTCCAGCGCCGCCAGCCTCCGGCTCACCGTGGGCTGACCCACGCGCAGCCGCTTCGCCGCCGCGCTGAAGCTGCCCGTCTCCGCGATGGCCAGGAACAGCCGCGCGTCCTCCCAGGAGATATCCATGAGTGCATGGCTTCATACCAGAATCACCATTTTCCATGCATGAGCGCATCGCTACCTTGGCCCCCATGAAGAACGCCAAGCGCATCCTCCTCGTCGCAGTCGCCGTCCTGTTCGTCGCGGCAACCACCCTGGTCCTCGTGGGCGCGGCGACCACCTCCCACCCCCACCAGCGCTCCACGCTCGGCGCGGCGCGGCCCTCGGCGGACCTCCTCGCGCTCCTGAGCGAGCCCGGCCCGGTGGAGCTGGAGTCCATCGCCTCGGCGGACTGGGCCGTGGACCGCGGCGGCCTCGTCAACCTGGGCCACCCCACCGCGAAGTCCGCGGGCCTGGTCGACGGCGACGAGCCCATCCAGGTCTTCTTCCACGCGCTGCGCCACCCGACGAAGGGGCTCTACATCGTCGACACCGGCGTGGAGAACGCGCTGCGTGACGCGCCGGAGCAGGCGGCCCTGCGCGGCCTGCTCGCCGACGCCATGAAGGTGAAGGAGAAGATGCAGGTGAAGCAGCCGCTGGGCGCGTGGCTCGCGAAGCAGCCCGGGCCGCTCTCGGGCGTGTTCCTCACGCACCTGCACCTGGACCACCTCACCGGCATGGCCGACGTGCCCGCGGGCACGCCCGTCTACGCAGGGCCGGGCGAGACGACGACGCGCGCGTTCCTCAACGTCCTGACCCAGTCCATCGCGGACCGCGCGCTGTCGGGCAAGGCCGCCGTGTCCGAGTGGACGTACACGCCCGACACGGAAGGCCCCTTCGACGGCGCGGTGGACATCTTCGGCGACGGCTCCGTGTGGGCGCTCTGGGTGCCGGGCCACACGCCGGGCAGCACCGCGTACCTGGTGCGCTCCACCAAGGGCCCCGTGCTGCTGGTGGGCGACGCCAGCCACACCCGCTGGGGCTGGGAGCACGACGTGGAGCCGGGCACCTTCACCGCCGACGCGGCGCGCGGCCGCCAGAGCTTCGAGAAGCTGCGCGCCTTCGCCCAGGCACACCCCGAGGTGGCGGTGCGCCTGGGTCACCAGCACTGACGCCTACGGCACGTCGAGCGCGTGCTGCTTGAAGAAGTCCCACATCAACGTCGTGGCGTCGGGACCGGCGGGGTCCGCGAAGGGATAGCGTGAATCCCCTCCGGGCCAGGCGTGGTCCATGCCGCGGACCTCCAGCTTCTGTCCCACGAGCTCACCGCCGTAGACGTAGTTCTTCACCGTGTAGTCGCGGCCCCCGGCGGCGCGGAAGGTGGCGGTGCTCGTGGGCGTGCCGCGGACGCTGTCGTTGGCCACGCCGTCGTCGCCGTAGTCGCTGGTCTGCAGGAACTGCTTCATCGCCTGCTCGCCGTTGAGCGGGTTGACGACGCTGTCCTCGGTACCGTGCATGACCAGCACCGGCACCGTGCGTCGCGGCCGGCCCGAGCACGTCCACGCGTCCTTGCCCCGGTCATCCGGCGAGTAGATGCTGCCGAAGAGCATGGCGAAGGCGGTGCCGGACACCGTGGTGGCCGCCTTGTACATGGCGCCCGCGCCCACCATGCCCGCGGCGAACACGTCCGAGTAGCAGGCCATCAGCGTGCCCGTCAGCACGCCGCCCGCGGAGACGCCGCCCACGTACACGCGGCGCGCGTCGACCGAGTACTGCTGCTTCATCGCCTCCACCATGCCGACGATGAGCGCCGGCTCGCCCTTGCCGCGCTCCATGTTGGTGCCGAGCATGAAGTTCCAACACTGCGTGGCGTTCACGAACATCGCCTGGTTCGGATACAGGACGAGGAAGCCCTCCGCGTCCGCCTTCTCGTTGAGGCGCGTGAGGCCCGCGAACTGGTCCGGGTTCTGGAGACAGCCATGCAGCGCCACCAGGAGCGGCCTGGGCGTCCCGGGTTGATACCCGGTGGGCACCCAGAGCTGATAGCCCCGCGCGCCCGAGGAGCCCACGTGGATGCCATGCACCCACGAGCCGGCGTGGGCGGGGGCCCCCACGCCGAGCGTCACCACCACCGAGAGCAGCCACAGCGACCGCGAGAGTGCGCCACCACGTCGAAGCATCGACATCGTCCAGCCTCCTGTTTGGGGAGCTCGCTCAAGGCCCGGCGCGAACGCCAGGCGTGGCACCGGCGACGGCGCCATCGACCTCGCGGAGGAAGACCTCCACCGCGTCACACAGCGCCTCGGGCTGGTCCAGCGGCGCGGCATGCCCGGAGTCCGCCAGCACCGTCAGGCGCGCGTCCGGCAGCAGCTCGACATACGCCTGCTTCGAGGCCAGGGGCGTGTAGTCGCGCTCGGAGTGCACCACCAGCACCGGGCAGGTGATGTCCTTCAGCCGAGCCATCACACTCCACCCCACGAGCCCGCGCGTGGCGCGCAGGTAGGCATCCGGCGCGTTGGCGGAGAACGCGGCGATGGCTCGCTGACGCAGCGACTCCTGCTCCGGCTTGGGGAACAGCTTGGGCGCCAGCACCCTGGCCAGCCCCGCGGGCCCGAGCAGCCGCAGCAAGGTCAGCCGCAGCGCGAACTCGAACTTGCGACGCAGCGTGCGGGCCACCAGCTCCGGCCCGCTGTTCACGATGACCAGGCTGCGCACCAGGTCCGGCCGGTCCACCGCGAGCTGGAAGCCCATCATCCCGCCCATCGACAGCCCCACCACATGGACCTTCTTCAGCCCCAACGCGTCGCACAGCGCCGCGACGTCGCGGGCGAACAGTGGCACTCCGTACGTCCCAGGGGGCTTCCCGCTCGTCCCATGCCCCCGTGCATCTGGCACCAGCAGTCGGTAATTCCCTGACAACCTCGGTGTCACCAGCTCCCAGTCCGCGCCCGAGGAGCCAAGGCCGTGAAGCAGCAAGACCGGAATGCCGTGCCCAGACTCTTCGTAGTGAAGAGACGAATCCGCGAGCTGAAGCGTGGACATCCAGAACTCCTGGCGCGAAATAACAGCAGTTCCCCACACCCTAGCTGAATGAACGTTCGTTCATCAACCACTGACATGAGCCCACCGACCCGCTCGCGGCTTCGCGCCCATCCGGCGAGCCTTCCGCCTTCCGCTCCGTCGGACGGCACCCGTCGTCGCATCCTGGAAACCGCGCTCCAGCTCTTCGCCAGCCGCGGCTATCACGACACTTCCATCCGAGACCTGGCCAAGGTGCTGGAGTTGCAGCCGAGTGCGCTGTACGCGCACTTCTCCTCCAAGGAGCACGTGCTCGCGGAGCTGGTGCGCATCGGCCACGAGGCCCACCACGACGCGCTGCAGGCCGCGCTGAAGAGCTCCGGCCCGGAGCCGGCCGAGCAGGTACGGGCGCTGGTGCGAGCCCACACCCGGACCCACGCCCTGCACCCGCAGCTGGCGGTGGTGGTCAACGAGGAGCTGTATGCGTTGACGCCGGAGCTGGCCGAGCCCGCGGTGCTGCTGCGGGACAAGTCCGCCGCGCTGCTCGCGGAGGTCATTGAGCGGGGCGTGGCGCAGCGGAGCTTCTCTCCGCCGCATCCGCGCGTCGCGGCGGCGGCCATCTCCGCGATGGGCGTGCGGCTGCCCTACTGGTACGAGCCCGGGAGCGCGCTCGACGTGGACACGCTCGCGGACCTGCACGCGGAGCTGGCGCTGCGCATGCTGGGAGGCAGTGCGGCGTCGTGAGCTGAGCGCGGGGTGGTTCGCGGCCTCCACCCGTGAGCGTGCCGCTGCCCTCGATGGTACGGGGCGCGCACGCGGAGAAGCCCGCCTGAACGGAGTCAGGCGGGCCGTGACTTCACTCCGACGCGCGTGACAGCACACCTCTCGCGCGGACACGGTTTCACTCCACCCGATGCGGCCTGGCTTGCCTCGAGCAGACCCGGTCGAACTCGCCGCTCCCATGGCTCCCAGGTGAGGACGGCACGGGACGAGCTGTCCTTGCGAGCACAGCGCCGGGTCCGCATCCGCCAGACGGTCATGAGGAGCTTCACCTCCGCGCGTCGCGGAGCCACTCACGGAGTCGAGCCGGTCCAGTCGCCTCCGCACAGCCCTCGCGGATGCCCCAGACACACGGGACAGCCACCCACGGAGTCGACACAGCCCGGGCGCGACCCGCGAATCACTCACACCGAGGGACACCGGACGGCTTCCTTCAACAACGGGCAGCCCTGTCTGCACGGTGGGGCGGTCGACACACCCGGACACGACGCACCGAGCGAAGCCGGCCAGGCCCAGCAGCGCTGCCTGCACGGTGGGGCGGTCGACACACCCAGACACGACGCACCGAGCGAAGCCGGACCGCGGCCCTTCAGTCCAGCAGGTGCGGGTTGCGCACGACGAGCAGCCCCGCCTGCACGGTGGCGGGATAGTCATTGAGGTGCCCCGCGGTGTGGAGCACCGTCGTGTCGCGGCTGCCACCCTCGCTCAGGGCCTGGTCCACCTTGCGCTCCCCCTGGTTGTACGCGGCGAGCGCCAGCCGCCAGTCCTGGTAGCGCGCGTGCAGGTCCGACAGCAGCGTCGCCGCCGCCTGCGTCTCCCGCGCCACGTCGAGCCGCTCGTCCTTCGTCGCGCTCACCTCCAGCCCGTAGCGACGCGCCGTCTCCGGGATGAACATCCACACGCCCGCGCCACGCATCCCCGGAGCGAGTGAAGGCCGCCCATCCGTCTGCGGCATGTTCGTCACCGCGGACTCCACCACCGCCACCGCGAGCAGTCCCTCGGGCAGCCCCTTCGCCTTCAGCGTCGACGTCATCGCCGCGCGGTGCGTGCCCAGGTTCTCCAGCGCGCGCTTCATGAAGGCGCGGCCCTTCTCGGTGCCGATGAGCTTGTTGAGGTTCTCCACCACCTTGTCGTCCACGACGATGGACACATCCCCCTGGGGCTGACTCGTCCGGGCGAGCGCCTCCACCTCGGCGCGAGTCACCGTGCGCCCCTTCGCCGCGCCTTGCGCGAGCACGGCCACGGGGAGCAGCAACAGGGACAGCGCGGCGAGCAGCGCGGGGACGGCGTGGGTGCGACGGGGACGCGGCTGGAACAGCATGTGGATTCTCCTCTGCGTGGGATGGGACATGCCGGTGGCACCGGCGGGAACGGGCTGGGCGCCCGGGAGTCGGAGCGCCGCCTGGAGCAGGCAGCGCGCATACGCTTGGGCCTGTGCGCGTCCACTGGCGACCAGCGCCTCGTCACACGCCAATTCCTGGAGCGACGCGAGCCAGCGCGACAACACGTGCACCGCCGGATGCCAGAAGAACAACCCCGTCAACCACAGCCGCCCCAGCGCCAGGTGCGTGTCGCGCTGACGGTGGTGCTGCAGTTCGTGCAGCACGGTGAGCCGGAGCGCCTCCGGGTCCTCCAGCAGCGCCGCGGGCACCACCACCCACGCGGACGGACGCGAGCCCCAGCGGGGGAACCACGCCGAGAACGCGGGCGTCCCATCCTCGCCCAGCACCACCGCCACCCGCCGCACCGAGCGCACCCGGGGAAGCCGCTCCAGCCGTCGGAGCAATCCCTGGTGTCGCCAGAGCGCCCGCCCCAGGAAGAGCGCCACGCCCACGAGCCATGCGCCGGACAATCCCATCCACACCCCGACGGGCACGGCGGTCGCCTTCGACGCCGCGGGAGCCGCGTTGCCCACCGCGCTCGCCGTCCACACCGCCGACGGGAGCCGCTGCGCCTGCCGCGCCACGGAGCGCTCGAAGTCGAACAGCGGCCCCGCGGGAGACAGCGCCCGCGCGCCCATCACCAGGAGCGGCAGCACGAGCGCGAGCAGCAGCGCCCCTCGCCCCACCTTCAGCGCCTGCCGCGCCGACAGCGCCCACCCCAGCCGCGCGAGCACCGCCATCGCGCCCCAGGCCAGGAGCAGCGCCACCGGCAGCACCAGCGCCACCGCGAGATACAGCGACACCAGCGCGCTCATGGCTTGCCACCCTTCGCCTTGAGCAGCTTGCGGATCTGCTCCACCTCGTCGGGCGCCAGCGGCACCGCCTCCACCAGCCGCGCCACCAGCGCGGAGGGCGTCCCGTCGAACACGGTGTCCACCAGGTGGCGCAGGCTCTGCGCCTCGTACGTCTCGCGCGGCAGCGTGGCCGAGTACAGGTGCCCCCGCCCCTGCTTGCGGCTCACGACGACACCCTTCTGCTCCAGGATGCGCAGCACCGTGGACACGGACGTGTACGCCAACGCGCGCTCCGGCGGCAGCGCGGCCAGCACGTCCGCCACGCTCACCTCGCCCTGCTTCCACACGATGTGCATCAGCTCGAGCTCCACCGGCGTCAACGGCCGGGGCGCCTCGGGCTCGGGTTGTCTGGCCATGGAGGTCCTCCGTGGCCAGTAAACTACTAAGACCTTAGTTCTTAGTCAACTAAGCCCTTAGTTCGAACCGCCGCGCCGCTTCCGGGTGGCTCGCTTCACCAGGGACAGGAGCTCCCGCAGGCGCGGGTCCTCCACGGGCTCCACCAGGTCCACGGTGTGTCGCCGTATCCCCTCCTCGACGGTGAGGGTGTAGCGACGCCGGTCCGCGCCTTGTGCGCCCGCGCCGCCCACCACGCGGGGCAGCGCCTGGAAGCGCGTGTCGCGCAGCCCCTCCTCCAGCGCCCGGGCCTCCTCGGCGGGGAGCGCGTCCAGCTCCACGCTCCTCGGACGGGCGAGCCCGGGGAAGGCCCCAAGTCCGCCCTCCTGCGAGAGCGTGATGCGCGTCGACATGGCTCAGGCTCCAGCGGGCTGCGAGCCCTGGCTCCACTGCGACACCGACACCCTGTCGCGGGTGACGCGCAGTCCCACCTCCTCCCAGGCCTCCTTCACCGCCGCCTCCACCTCGCCCGGGCCGTACAGCCGCGTGGCGGCGATGACGGTGATGCGCGCGAAGTCGGAGAAGTTCGTGTCCGGCAGGATGCGCGGGTCTCGCATCGCCTCGTACCAGACGCGCCCCGCCCGCTCCCACGCCTGGCCTCCCAGCCGCAGCGCCGCCAGCACGAAGGCGCGGTTGGGGATGCCGGAGTTGATGTGCACCCCGCCGTTGTCCTCCCACGTGTTGACGTAGTCGCGCATGTGTCCGGGCTGCGGGTCCTTGCCCAGCACGTCATCGTCGAAGGCGGTGCCCGGCTCCTTCATCGAGCGCAGCGCCCTGCCCTCCACGGCCTCGCCGAGCAGCCCGTCGCCGATGAGCCAGTCGGCCTGGTCCGCCGTCTGGCCGAGCTTCCACTGCTTCACCAGCGAGCCGAAGACATCCGACATGGACTCGTTGAGCGCGCCCGCCTGCCGGAAGTACCACAGCGGCCCCTCGTCCTCCGTCACGCCGTGCGACAGCTCGTGCGCGATGATGTCCAGGCAGACGGTGAACCGGTTGAACAGCTCGCCGTCACCGTCGCCGAACACCATGCGCCGGCCGTCCCAGAAGGCGTTGTCGTAGTCGCGCCCGTAATGGACATATGCCTGCAACGGCATCCCATCCCCGTCGATGGAGTTGCGCGCCAGCACCTCCCAGAAGAAGTCATACGTGGCGCCCAGGCCGTCATAGGCCTCGTCCGCCGCGAGGTCCCCGCATGGCGCCTGCCCCTCCGAGCGCACCAGCGTCCCGGGGAAGGCCTCCTCGCCCTTCAGGTCGTAGATGCTCCGCTGCCGCTGGGACTCCACCATCATCGCCGGCACCCGTCGGAGCGACGGCGTCGCGGCGGCCAGCCGTCCCCCGGCGAAGCGCAGCGCCCGGAACGTGCTGTCCGTGGCCACCGTGCGCAGCGCCTTCACGCGCTGCTGGGGCGTGCCGTTCTCCGCGATGGAGCGCAGCAGATACGGCGGCAGGATGCAGTGGATGGAATGAACGTGTCGTCGTGCTCCGCGCGTCCTCATCGGTGTCCCCCCTCGTGGGCTTTCCAGCCGTCAAGGTAGGGACACCGCCCGGGCTCCGGAGCCCGGGTTACACGGGCTCGCACGAGGGGCCGGGGACACACGGGGCGCCACGCCGCGTGCCCGTCAGGAGGGAGTCTGGCGCACCCCTCGGCCTCCCACGGGGTGCACCCGACTCCAGCGTCACACGCCCAGCGCGTCGCGCAGCTCCGGCAGCCGCTCCGCCTTCACCGCGCCGAACACGAAGCGGTCCGGCCGCAGCACCACCACGTCCGAGCCATGGCGCGAGAACCAGTCGCCCAGCTTGCCGGTGATGTCCTCCACCGCGGGCACCTCGCCGCCGTGCTCGCCCGCCGACTGGACGGCGAGCAGCCGCCCACCCAGGGCCTCCGCCAGCCCGCGCGCCGCGGCCAGCTGCGCCGACGGAGCGTTGGCGCGGCACAGCACCGCGAAGTCGTTGCCGATGGCGTCATCCAGCAACACCTCCTGGCCGGACGGCAGCCGCACCTTGGGCTGGATGAAGTACGTGCCCTCCGCGGACTGCGCGCCCTCGCGCTTGCCGCCCAGGTAGTAGCCCTGCTCGTGCATCGGCGGCTGCTTGAACTCGAAGCCCTGGATGAAGCGCCGCACCCGGGGGATGCGCTGCAGCGCGCGCATCACCATGTCCCGGGCGCTGGCCACCCAGCGGTTGCGCGCGAGGAACAGGTGCCCCACGCGCACGCACAGCTTCTGCACCGCCTCCACGTGCGGACGACGCTCCTCCTCGTAGGTGTCCAGCAGCGACGCCGGCACCAGCCCCTGCACCACGCGTTGAATCTTCCACGCCAGGTTGGACGCGTCGCGCATGCCCGACACCAGGCCCTGGCCCATGAAGGGCGGCATGGTGTGCGCCGCGTCCCCCAGCAGGAACACGTTGCCGTCGCGCCAGCGCGCCGCGTTGAGGCAGTGGAACGTGTACACCTGCGCGCGCTCCACGTGCACCCGCGCCGGGTCGATGTAGGGCTCCAGCAGCTTCTTGATGGTCTCCGGGCGCTCCATCTCCTCGCGCGTCTCGCCCGGCATCAGCATGAACTCCCACCGGAACTGCCCCACCGCGCCCGTGGCGACGAAGGCCGGACGCTTCGGGTCGCACACGAAGCGGCACAGCTCCGGCGCGTCGCCCTCCACCTGCCCCGACACCGCCAGCCACGGCTCGCCGTACGCCCGGCCCGCCATCTTGATGTTCAGCGCCTTGCGCACCGGGCTGCGCGCCCCGTCGCACGCCAACAGGAAGCGGCCCCGCACCGTGCGCGTCTCACCCTTCTCCACCAGGCGGTAGCGCACCGTCACCCCGGCGCCGTCCTGCTCCAGGGACTCCACGCTCGCGCCCAGCTGCAGCGTCACGTGAGGGAAGCGCTCCAGCCCGCCGCGCAGCACCCCCTCCACCAGCGGCTGGTGGAAGAACCACAGCGGCGAGTAGCCGAAGCCGAAGTCCGCCGAGCTGGTGTGCACCTCCGCGAAGCGCCTGCCCGTCTCGCCCACATATTCAGCGAAATGGTTCTGCCGCATGTCCTTCTGCAGCTCGGCGCCCAGCCCCGTGGACTGGTAGATGCGCAGCCCCTCGTCGTCACAGGAGAACGCCCGCGGTTGTCCATGCGGCGCCAGGTCCTGCTCCAGCACCAGCGTGCGCACACCCAGCGAGCCCAGCAGATTGCTTGTCAGTGCTCCCACGGGACCGCAGCCGCTGATGATGACATCGACCTCCATGTCGGCCTGCTGCTTGTCACAAACCATTGCGACCCCCGTGGTTCACCAGTCTGGCTTGATTCATAACGAACGAGGTGTGACCAGGGTGTGACCGCACAGGTCGATTCGCAATGCTGTCCGCTCGTGGCGGCGAGCTGCCGTGTACTGGGAATTCGAGCCGCACCGCGTGATGAAAGCCACCCTGCCTGGGTTAATCCCTACCCGCGAGGGAGCGTCCGGTGCGACGTGTTACGTTAGGCAAGACACGCTCTTCCCTTCTTGGAACCTCGGAGGCCATGGCAGGCGACGACGCGGCAGGGACGCCAGTCTTTCATCTCGCGCTGCTCGGCGAGGCCCGCCTGCGGCATGGCGGCGCCCATCTGCCGTTGGAGCGCCGCACCGCGGCCGTGCTGACATGGCTGGCATTGGAAGGGCCGCATCCGAAGTACCGCCTCGCGGGCCTGTTGTGGGCCGAGTCGAGCGAGGCCACGGCCCGCAACAACATGCGTCAGCTGTTGCGCCGGCTGCGGCTGTCGGTGGGCGCGGAGCTGGTGCAGGGCTCGGACGTGCTGTCGCTCGTGGAGGGCGTCACCATCGACGCCGCGGAGCTGCAGGCCCACGTGCTGGCCGGACGTCACGCCCAGGCGCTCGCGCTGGAGGGCGTGCTGCTGGGCGCGCTGGAGTTCGACGACTGCCCGGAGTTCCAGGCGTGGCTGGAGAGCGCGCGGGAGCGGCTGGACAAGCTGCGCCGCCGCGCCGCGTCCGCGGAGTCGGAGGCCAAGGAGCGCGCGGGGGACCTGTCCGGCGCGCTGGTGCTGGCGGAGAAGCTGCTCGCCATGGACCCGTACTCGGAGGAGGCGTGGCGCCGGCTGATGCGGCTGCACTACATCGCCGGGGACAGGATGGCCGCGCTCAACGCCTTCGAGCGCTGCCGTCGCCTCCTGCGCGAGGAACTGGACACGCAGCCCTTGCCCCAGACGGTGGCCCTGGCGCGGGAGATAGAGCGCGGCCCCGCCACGCCCCAGCCCCCGCGCGGCGCCCCGGCGAAGCTGCCCCTGTCCGTGCTGCGCCCGCCCGTCCTGGTGGGGCGCGAGCGGGAGTGGGCGCGGATGGAGGAGGCCTGGGCCGAGGGGAAGACCATCTTCCTGAGCGGCGAGCCCGGGGTGGGCAAGACGCGGCTGGCGCACGACTTCGCCGCCTCGCGCGGCGTGCACATGGTGCTGGAGTCCCGGCCCGGCGAGACACACGTGGCCTACTCCACGCACGTGCGCCTGTTGCGGCAGATCATGGCCCGGTGTCCGGACACGACGCTGGCACCCTGGGTGCGCCGGGAGCTGTCGCGGCTGATGCCGGACATGGCCGGCACGGAGGGGCCACCGCCGCCCATGGTGGACGAGGCCGAGCGCAGCCGCTTCCTGGAGGCCAACTGCCTGGCCATCTACCAGCTGTGCGCGGGGATGGACGCCATCGTCGCGGACGACCTGCAGTACATGGACGCGGCCACCGCGGAGTTCGCGCTGCTCATGCTCTCGCGCCGGCACGACATCCCCTCGGACGGCGTCTTCCCCCGCTTCGTCGACACGTACCGCCGCGGCGAACTGACACCCATCGCCGCCGCCTGCATCCAGCAGCTCGTGGAGGCGGGGCTCGCGGTGGTCATCGAGCTGGAGCCCCTGCACTCGGAGGCCGTGGGCACGCTCCTGGGCAGCCTGGAGCTGGCGGGCGCGGAGGGGCTCGCGGACAACGTGATGCGCTACACGGGCGGCAACCCCCTGTTCATCATGGAGGCGCTGCGACACCTGCTGGAGTCCGGGGGCCTGGAGCGCGGCTGGCCCGAGCACGTGCACCCGTCCGGGCGTGGACGCGACTTGATTCAGCGCCGGCTGGAGCGGCTGTCCGCGCCCGCGCTCCAGGTGGCCCGGCTGGCCGCGCTCGCCAAGACGTCCTTCGCGCTGGAGCTGGCCAGCGAGGTGCTGGAGATGACGCCCATGTCGCTCGCCACGCACATCTCCGAGCTGGAGGCCGCGCACGTGCTGCGCGGCGAGCGCTTCACGCATGACCTGCTCTTCGACGTGGTGCGCGAGGCGATTCCCCCCTCGCTGGTGCCCCTGCTGCACCGCCGGCTGGCCAGCGCCCTGGAGCAGCGCAAGGCCGCGCCCGTCGTCGTCGCGCAGCACTGGCTGGAGGGCAAGGAGCCCCAGCGCGCCGCGCCCTTCCTCGTCGCCGCCGCCAACGCGGAGGCCTCCGCCTTCCGTCACATGGAGGCCGCGCTGCTCTACTACCGCGCCGCCACCGCGCTGGAGGAGGCGGGCGCGCTCGACGAGGCCGCCCGCGTCAGGGCCCGCGCCCGGGGCATCCCCAGCGCCTGAGGCCCGCGCTCACGCGCGGCGCCTCGGGGAGCGGGGCACCTCCCGAGACCCCGCGCGCCGCTCCGCCGCCACCTCGCGCGCCACGTCCACGAAGGCGCGCAGCGCCGGTGACACCCGCGCCCGGCTGGGGAAGTAGAGATAGAAGCCATCCACGTGGGCCGCGTAGGGCTCCAGGACGATTCGCAGCGCGCCCCGCCGCACCCGCTCCGCCACGTCCGGCTCGAAGGCATACATCAAGCCCACGCCCTGCTCGACCAACGGGAACAGGCCCTGGAAGCTCGTGGAGCTGAGCGGCCCGCGCACCGGCACCCGCCAGCTCTTCGCGCCGCGCTCCAGCTCCCACTGGTAGAGCGCCCCCGTGGTGTTGGAGCGGATGCAAAGACAGTCATGGGACAGCAAATCCCGAGGCTTCTCCGGGACGCCTTGACGCTCCAGGTACTCGGGCGCGGCGACCACCACGAAGCGATAGCCCTCCGACAGCCGCACCTGCACCATGTCGCGCTCCAGCGACTCGGACATGCGGATGCCCGCATCCAATCCCTCCACGACGATGTCCACCATCGCGTCCTCCACCCGCAGCTCCACGTCAGTGCGGGGATGGCGCTTCAGGAAGCGCTCGAGCATGGGCGGCAGCACATGGTGCACCGCGATGCTCGGCACGGTGAGCTTCACCGAGCCCGTGACCTCCCCGGGCTCCGCCGCCGCGACCTTCAACGCCGCGAGCGCCTGGTCCACCGACGGGCCCGCACCTTCCAGCAGCCTCCGGCCCGCATCGGTGAGCGCCACGCTGCGCGTGGTCCGGGTGAGCAACGCCACGCCCAGTCGCGCCTCCAACTGCCGCACGCTCTGGCTGAGCGAGGAGGCGGACACGCCCAGCTCCCGCGCCGCCACGGCGAAGCTGCGCTTGCGGGCCACCGCCAGGAAGGCATTCAAGGCATTGAGCGGGGTGAAGGCCATTCGGAAGTTTTCCTACACAGCCCCTGTGGATTCCACAGATTTCCCCCACGCACGCGCCTACGCATACTCCTGGAGAAAGAAGTCTCCCCTTCTCCCAAGGAACGACAGCCATGACCACCGTACGCGCCTACGCGGCCCAGGACGCCCGCTCCCCTCTCACCCCCTTCCAGTTCGAGCGCCGGGAGCCCGGCACCGACGACGTCGAGCTCGACATCCTCTACTGCGGCGTCTGCCACTCCGACATCCACCAGGCCCGCGACGAGTGGGGCGGCTCCATCTTCCCCATGGTCCCCGGCCACGAAATCATCGGCCGCGTCACGCGCGTCGGCGCCAACGTCACCCGCTTCAAGGCTGGCGACTCCGTGGGCGTCGGCTGCATGGTGGACTCGTGCCGCGTCTGCACGTCCTGCAAGGACGGCCTGGAGCAGTACTGCGAGAAGGGCGGCCCCACGTTCACGTACAACTCGCGCGAGCGCCAGGGCCAGCAGCCCACCTTCGGCGGCTACTCCAGCGCCCTCGTCGTGGACCAGTCCTTCGTGCTGCGCGTGCCCGACAGCCTGGACCCCGCGCGCGCCGCGCCCCTGCTCTGCGCGGGCATCACCACCTGGTCCCCGCTGCACCACTGGAACGTCCGCGCCGGCCAGCGCGTGGGCATCGTCGGCCTGGGCGGCCTGGGCCACATGGGCGTGAAGTTCGCCCGCGCCCTCGGCGCGCACGTCGTCGTCCTCAGCCACTCGGAGAACAAGCGTCAGGACGCCCTGCGCCTGGGCGCCCACGAGTTCGTCGTCTCCTCTGACGCCGCCCAGATGAAGGCGCGCGAGAACTCCTTCGACTTCATCCTCGACACCGTCTCCGCCGAGCACGACCTCAACGCGTACCTGCGCCTGTTGCGCCGCGACGGGCAGATGGTGCTCGTCGGTGTCCCGGAGAAGCCCCTGGAGCTGGGCGCCTTCACCCTCATCGGCACCCGCCGCAACCTCGCCGGCTCCATGATTGGCGGCATCCGCGAAACACAGGAAATGCTCGACTTCTGCGCCCAGCACGAAGTCGTGTCCGACGTGGAGGTGATTCCCATCCAGCAGGTGAATGACGCCTACACCCGGATTCTCCGGGGTGACGTGAAATACCGGTTCGTCATCGACATGAAGAGCCTGAAGTAAAGCCTGACGCGCCGCAGCGGTGCGCGATGGGTTCGGAATTCTCCGCTGCGGGCGTTCGCGCGGGCTCCGCTGCCTGGAAGCAGACAGTGGGTTGCCCGAGCGGACAGGTGCCTGCCTGGTCTCGGGTTCACATTCTCAATTCATGACTACGACACTTGAGCACGCCGGTTACAACAAGATGACGATGCTGTACCCCGAGGAACACGAGCTCCAGACGCCCACGCAGTCGCTGAAGGACCCTCACTCGGCCGCCAAGCTGCGGCTGCAGGCCAGCCTGTGGCTGAGCCGTGCGCAGCGCGAGCTGCATGACGCCATCTTCCTGCGCGACGGCTCCGACGAGAGCCTGGAGCGCTACTACAGCGCCCGCGCGGAGCTCGACTCCGCGGAGGCCTACGCGCTGATGGTGGCCAAGGCCCTGCTGCAGGCCGGGTGAAGCACCCGGGCGCGCGCGTGGAAGCACCGCCACGCGCGCGCCGCTTCAGCTCACGGCGCCCGATGAGCCGGTGGACACCGGGACGGGCGCGGGGGCCGGACGCTCGCTGTACGGGAAGTAGTCCTTGAGCTTCAGGAAGTGCTTCTCGAACAGGTTCCAGCTCACCAGCGCGATGCCCCACGACAGCACCGCGGCCACGACGTAGAACACCAGCTGCATCGGGAAGTCGGAGCCCGCCACCTGCTGCAGCGGCGTCTTGAGCACGGTGCGCCGCAGGATGGCGTCCAGCGGCGAGTGCACCAGGTAGATGGCGTAGCTGTACTTGCCGTACGTCAGGAGCACCCGGTTGGAGAAGACGCGGTGGAGCACGCTGCCCGGCTTCGCCGCCACCACCCGATACACCAGCACGGTGTAGAGGATGCCCACCGCGGTGTAGCCGCCCGTGCGCACCACCGTCTTGAACGCCGGGCCCATGGGCAGGGCAATCATCGCCGCCACCACGGGCAGGGCCAGCCACGGCGCCCAGCGCATCCACGGGAAGGCCGAAAGGCCCTTGCCCTCCGGGTGACGCAGCGCCAGGGACAACAGCGCGCCCAGCGCGAGCGAGTCCACGCGGCAGAACGTCACCACGTACGTGCTCTCCTCGCTGGCGCCCGCCAGCGTGAGCCCCACCCGCACCGCCACCGCCAGGGCGATGGTGCCCAGGCACAGGCGGATGGCACCTTTGTACGAGACGGCGGCGATGAGGAACGGCCAGACGATGTAGAACTGCTCCTCAATCGCCAGCGACCACACCACGCCGAGGATGGGGTGCGTCGTGTCCACCCACAGCTGGTAGAAGTTGGACAGGTAGAGCAGGTACCAGACGGCGCCGTCCGTGGTGATGCGCTCGTCCAGGTTCAGCCGCCCCGCCAGCGACGGCAGCACCAGGAACGACACCGCCAGCGCCGCGTAGTACAGCGGGAAGATGCGCAGCACGCGCCGCGCGTAGAAGTTGCGGAAGTAGTACGTCTGCCCCTTCGCCTCCCACAGGATGCCGGTGATGAGGAAGCCGGACAGGACGAAGAACAGGTCCACGCCCGTCCACCCCGCACCGGCCAACCACCACGTCGCCTTGCCCGCGACGCTCTGGTCGCTCAGGTGCGTGGTGTGGAAGAAGACGACCAGGAGGACCGCGAGTCCCCGCACGCCGTCGAGCACGGGCAGGTGCCCATGCAGGCGCGGAGCAGGCGCCGCCGACGCCGCGGCGTCAGGACGGGCGAGATGGGAAGACATGGGATTCTCATACCAACAACGTCAGTTCCCCAACAAGGTTGGCTCCCGGCCCTCGTGAGCGGGGCAGGCGGGCACCCGCGCGCGCCGGATTCGACGGGTCGGCTGAAACTCCCGCGCGTCTCGTGACACGGTGGTGGCGTGGCTCTTCTTTCCGCGGTGAAGATGGTCCTGGTGGGTGCGCCCCCATCCGACACGGAGGGTGAGCGCCGCCTGTTGCGCCGGGCCCGCACGGGGGACCCCGCCGCCTTCCGCACGCTCTTCGAGCGGCACGCCCCCGCCGTCTGGCGCTTCCTGCGCGACTTGCTCCGCGACGAGGCCGCCGCCGACGAGGCCACCCAGGAGACCTTCGTCCGCGCGCACGCGAGGCTCGGGGCGCTGCGCGACGAGGACAGGGTGGGCGCGTGGCTGCTCGGCATCGCCCGGCATGTCTATCTGGAGTCCCGCCGCACCCGGGGGGTCCACGTGGACGTGGAGGACGAGGAGCACGCCGCGCACCTGGAGGCGGTGCTGCCCACGCCGTCACCGGAGGACTTGTTGTTGGACCGGGAGCTGGAGGGGCTCCTGGCCCAGGCGCTCGGGACGCTCAACGAGGAGCGGCGCGCGGCGCTGCTCTTGCGCATCGACCATGGGCTTCCCTACGAGGAGATTGCTTCGGTGATGGGCTGGTCGCTGCAGAAGGTGAAGAACGAAATCCACCGCGCGCGCCTGCGCCTGCGCGAGCAGCTGGCCGCCCACCTCGGAGGAGGACACCCATGAGCACGTGCCGCGAGAGCGAGCTGGACGCGCTGCTGGCCGGAGAGCTTTCACCCGAGGACGCCGCGAGGGTGCGCGCGCACGCGGACGCCTGCGCCGCCTGCAAGCACGCGCTGGCGTGGCAGCGCGCCGAGCGCGGGTGGATGGCCCAGCGCGCGCGCCGCGAGCCACGCCGCCCCGCCCTGAGCTTCGAGGCGCTCGAGGCGCGCCTCCACGCCCGCGCGACGGCGCCCGTCGTGCGTGAGCCTCCGCGCGAGGGCGCGTGGCGACACTGGGGGATGATGCTGATGGCCGCCACGGCCGCCGTGGCCTTCGTGGGGCTGGTGCTGCCCCGGGGCGGCGTGAGCGGCGCTGGCGTGGACGAGCCCTGGAGCCGCGAGGTGCTCGTCACCGGAGGCGTGGAGGCATGCGAGGACGCCGCCGCCGCGCTGGAGGCCCGGGTGGGCGCGTGCCTCATCGCCTCACCCGTGCTGGCCCTGCGTCGGGACTAGGTCCGCTTCACGGCGCGGGAGGCGGGCAGATGCGCCGGGCCTCGTCCACCGCGGCCTTGGCCTGCACCAGGCCGTGACCGAACTTGATGTCCTTGCCCGCTTCGCCCAGGTCCAGCGCCGTCTTCTCCAGCACCTCGCGCACCTGGACATGGGTGAGCCTGGGACACGCGCCCAGCACCAGCGCGGCGACGCCCGCCACATGCGGCGTGGCCATGGACGTGCCCGACTGGCGCAGGTAGTCCAGGCCCGACACGTCCACCGTCACGTCCTGGCCCACCAGGCCCTTGAGCGTGTTGGCGTTGACCAGGGTGACGGACGTCGTCGGCACCCAGAAGTCCTCCGGGTCGGTGAGCGTGAAGTTGCCCGCCCCGTCCTCGCTGGTGTTGTTGCCGACGACGATGGCCTTCGCGCCGGCGCGGATGGCGTTGAGCGCCTTCTCCTTGAACAGGATGCCGCCGCCGCGGTCCACCAGCGCGACGAAGCCGTCACAGGTGGCGCCCTCGCCGCACGACGAGACGCGCTCACCCAGGCCGCAGTACACCATCCGCCCCGCGTACTTGCCCACGCCGGTGTACTCCAGCGGCTCGGAGGCGAAGCGCGTGCCGCCCACGTCCACGTCGCCGTACGGCGCGCCGCCGACGATGGTCGCGCTCAGGATGCCCACGCCCGGCGCCACCAGCGACACGAAGTCCCTTCCGTACTGGGAGAAGGGCGCCCACGCGTTGTTCGCGTCGATGGCGCCCACGGCGATGACGTTCTCGTAGCCCGCGGGGTAGGACTTCTCCTCCGTGCCCCGGTTGCCCGTCGCGGCGATGGCCACCATGCCCGCGTCGAACGCGCGCTGGAAGGCCGCCTCCTCCGTCTGCGAGGGCGCGATGGAGCCCAGCGACAGCGACGCGATGTGCGCGCCGCGCTCGATGCACCAGTCCATGGCCGCGATGACGTTGGACGTGTTGCCGTCGCCGTTGACGTCGAGCACGCGCGCCACCAGCAGCGACACGGTGGGCGCCACGCCCGCCACGCCGTTGGGCTCCTCGCCGGGCCGCACGTGCGCGCCCGCGCCCAGCTGCGCCGCGATGGTCGCCGCCGTGTGCGTGCCGTGACCGCCGCCCCACTTCAGCACGCCGCTCACGCGCCCCTGGTCCAGCGGCTCGTCGTCCCCGTCGAGGAAGTCCTTGCCCTCCAGGTACGCCGCCGCCAGCTCCGGGTGCCGGTTGTCCCAGCCGCTGTCGATGATGCACACCTTGATGCCCGTGCCCGAGGGCGCGCCGTCATCCAGCACGCCGTCGTTGTTCGCGTCCCAGACCTGGGGCGCCTGCACGCGGTGCAGCCCCGCGGTGTACTCGCCCGTGGAGCCGCTCGTGTTGGGCAGCACGCCCTGCAAGAGAGACGGGGACAGCGGGCTCGGCATCCCGAACGCGCGCACCACGCGGTCGGGCTCCACGCGCAGCACGTCGGGGTCCTGCTCGAGCGCCCGGCGGGCCTCGGGAGACACCTTCGCGGCGATGGTGTTCAGGTGGGGGAAGCGGCGGTGGACCTGGGCGCCCACGCGCCGGGCCGACTCGGTGAGCGTGTCCAGGTTGGACACGGCGCTGGCGGACACGCGGGGGCGGAAGGTGATGAGCACCGGCTCCGCGCCATCCTCGCCGGCGAGCGGGTTGAGCGACTGACGCGCGGTGCCCGGCAGCGACAGCGCCTCCGTCCCGGGGCAGACCTCCTCGGAGACCGGGGGATCCCTGTCGGGGACCTTGGTGCACGCCACCGCCCCACCGAGCAACCCGAGCCAGACCCAACGCTTCATCGTCATTCTCCTTGAACGCCCCGGCGAACGGGTAGGTACGGAGGGCACCCCGGTCCGGATTCGACGGCCGGGGTGAACGAGAGGACACCGCTTCCCGTTCCCCACGCGCAAGTTAAGCACGCCAGCCGTCCGGCTGCTCGCGGGCCTGTCAGGCGGAAAACGACAGTCTCGGGACGTGAGACACGCGGGCGTACGGCGCTGGACGGACGCGCGTGGTTTCGCCCGCCTTCTCAGGATTCGGCGCTGTCGATGCCGAAGATACGCAGCGCGTCGGAGGCGTAGGTGTCGAGTTGACGGCGGGTCTCGGCCTCGTCCCAACCGAGTCGGGGGGCCATGACCTCGGCGGCCACCTGGGCGGCGCCGCGGCCGAGGTCCCGGGTCTCGAAGGCGACCTTGAGTCGACGGATGAGCAGGTCGGAGAGCGTGTGCACCAGCTCGTGGGTGACGCCCCACACGGCCTCGGCGGCGCGGTAGGGCAGGCCGGGAGCGAGCGGGCGAGCGAGGGAGGCGTCCTCGCGGGTGAGCGCCCAGACGCGGCGCCAGCGGCTGCCGTAGGCGCGCACCAGGTGCGTGGCGGTGGCCGCGTCCCCGACGACGTCGCGCGCGGCGGCGAGCTCGGCGTTCAGGTCGGGGATGTCGCCGCCGGGCAGGGGCAGGGACTCGGTGGGGGCCTTGCGGCGGGGCTGGCCCAGGTGCTTCTCCACCGCGTCCACCACGTCGCGCGCCATGACGCGATAGGTGGTGAGCTTGCCGCCGCTGATGGCGAGCACGCCGGTGGGGCTGAGGTCGATGTGATGCTCGCGGCTGGCGCTGCCCGCGTCGGTGGTGCCGTGGTAGCCGCTGGCGGACAGGGGGCGGATGCCGGCCCAGGCGCTCACCACGTCCTCGCGGGTGAGGCGCGCCTCGGGGAAGAAGGCGTTGGCGGACTCGAGGAGGTAGGCGACGTCCGTCTCGCTCGCGCGGACCTCGGCGGGGTGCGCGCGCGTGGAGGTCTCCGTGGTGCCGATGATGGTGAAGTCGTCGGCGGGGAGGACGAACATCACGCGGCCGTCCTTGGGGGACAGGAGCGTGAGGGCGTCGTGGTTGCCCAGGCGCTTGCGAGGCACGGCGACGTGCACGCCCTTGCTGCCGCGCACGGCGTGGGCGTTGCCGTCGGGGGCATCGAGCTTGCGGATCTCATCGCTCCACGGCCCGGTGGCGTTGACGATGGCGCGCGCGCGCACGGTGAGCTGCTGCCCGGTGAGGTGGTCGACGACGATGGCGCCGCGGGCCTTGCCGTCGACGACGTCGAGGCGTTGGACGGAGGCGTGGTTGAGGACGACGGCGCCGGCCTCGGAGGCGCCGAGCGCGTTGGCCAGGGTGAGGCGGGCGTCATCGGTGGCGGCGTCGTAGTAGCGGGCGCCGCCCTTGAGGCCATCGGTGCGCAGGCCGGGCTCGGACTGGTGGAGCTGGTCGCGGTTGAGGCGCTGGTAGCCCTTCACGTTCCGGAAGAGGGAGAGGGCGTCGTAGAGCATGAGGCCCGCGTTGAGCTTCCAGCGGGGCACGCGGGCGCCGGCGTAGACGGGCCACACGAAGGCGAGCGGGCGCACCAGGTGGGGTGCGAGCTTGAGGAGGCGGCGGCGCTCGATGCTGGACTCGAAGACGAGGCCCAGGTGGCCGTGTTCGAGGTAGCGCAGGCCGCCGTGGATGAGGCGGGACGAGCGGCTGGACGTGCCGCTGGCGAAGTCCTCTCGCTCCACCAGGGCGACCTTGAGTCCGCGCAGGACGGCGTCGCGCGCGGAGCCCGCGCCGGTGACACCGCCCCCGATGATGAGCAGGTCGAACTCCTCGGTGGCGAGGGCCTTCAGCCGCTCGGAGCGAGGCTTCGTCGGCGGAATGTCCCCCTCTGCGGACAACTGGCGGAGCGCTACGGATTCAGAACGCACACGCATATTGTAATGACGGTCCGCCCTGGGTGACACGGGAATCAATGCGCCGCGTCAAGAGGGACACAGCACCCACATCCCGGGGGCGGGTGCGGTGGACAGTCTCCCTGGGGGAGTGACAGGTGGGAGGCAGAGGGCCCGTTCCCGGGGGACCTCGGCGGCGGACCGGTTGATCGCGGTGTCCGACGCCTGCATCGGGGACCCGGCGCGGGTGTGCGGCGGGGGTCTCGCGCGCAGCCGGGTCACCCACATGCGCTGGGACACGAAGCGCCGGGGCGGCCGCGCACGAGGCACGTCCCGACGGGCTGGGAACACCTGCTCATGCGGCGAAGGAGGCGCGTGGAGGGCCCGATGTTTGCGATTGGCTTTGTGTTCGCTCGGCGCGCCGACACCCGCGAGGTGACCGCGCGGCACGAGGCCCGCGGTTCGCGAGGTCGGGCTGCGTGAGCATGGAGTCGGCGCATGAGCGGGCACGAGGACTGGGGCGAGCGGCGCGGGTGTGCTGCCTTGCGTGGGCCCGGGAAGCCGGGTAGGAGGCGACCACCCCCCTGCCCTGTCGACCAGCGCCTTGCTGAATCCCCACGACCGACGAGACCTCGCGAGCCTGGGCCTGATGGTCCTGGTGTACGGGCTCGCGGTGGCGCCGGTGCTGCACGCGGTGGTGGGCCATGGTGGCGCGGCGCATGTGCACAGTCACGGGGGTCAGGCGCACAGCCATGACGCTCCGGACGAGAGTGGCCTTGCGCCGAAGCCCACGCGTCAGTCGCCTGAGACGGGACATGGTCCGGATGGCCACAAGCACCTGACCGGCTCGGTGGAGCACCTGAGCGTGGTGGCGGCGACGTGGGTCGTGGCCCTGGTGCCGGTGGTGCGGTGGGTGTCGTGGAAGCACGAGTCCGTGCATGCGCCGACGCGGTTGCCGGGTGTGGCACTCCGGCCGACGGCGATGCCGCAAGGGCCATAGGTCCACGGCGCTCGCGCTGAAGCGAATCCATCGAACGTGAGCTTCGGACCTCCGCGCGCCGGGTGTGCGCGATGAGGTGGCGGAGTCTTGCGTGTCATCGCCCCCCATTCATGACGGTGGAGGGTCTCCGTCTTCGAGCCAGGAGTGTCACGCGAGAGCCGCGTGCACGAGGGCACGAGGACCGAGGCGACCTGCCGTGAGTGTCCTTCATGTCCACGAGTGTCGTGACCGTCGCGCTATCGACAGGTTTGTGGGTCCTCTGTGCACCGCTGCTCGCGGTGGCGAAGCCACGTTTGCCGCTCGGCGAGGCAACCATGCCCTCGGCGACGAGCGCACGAGCGAGCACGAACCTGTCCGTGGTCACAAGCGGCGCGCCAACCTCCGGCGCACCATCCAGGGCCACGAGCCACGCAGCACTCGCCAGGCGGACCGTCGCGGCAACGACGCCGTCTGCGGAGTCGGCCGCGAGTCGCTTTGCTCGCGAAGCGCTTGCACCGGGAGCAACCAAGTCGTCGACGGAGCAACACGCGAGCCGTGCCGTCACCGGAGCACCTGTTCCGACGGCGACGCCGCACGCACTGAACACAGCGAAGACCGCTCCCCCCACCACAGTGCCCATCTCCACGCCCCCAGTTCTTCACGCGGGGCTGAACACCGAAGCGGCAACCCCGGCCGCGCGGCTCCGCATCGCCACCCGAGCCCCGCAAGCAACACCGGGCACGACTCAAGCGACGACATCGTCCGAGCAACTCCGCACCGCCACCCAAGCCCCGCAAGCAGCACCGGGCACGACGCAAGCGACGACATCGTCCGAGCAGCTCCGCACCGCCCCCCAGCCCTCGCAAGCAGCACCGGGCACGACTCAAGCGACGACATCGTCCGAGCAGCTCCGCACCGCCCCCCAGCCCTCGCAAGCAGCACCGGGCACGACTCAAGCGACGACATCGTCCGAGAAGCTCCGCATCGCCACCCGAGCCCCGCGGGCAGCACCGGGCGCAACTCAAGCGACGACATCGTCCGAGCAGCTCCGCATCGCCACCCGAGCCCCGCGGACAGCACCGGGCGCAACTCAAGCGACGCCATCATCCGAGCAGCTCCGCACCGCCACCCAGGCCTCGCAAGCAGCACCGGGCATTGCAGCCACGACACCGTCTTCGCAGCCCCCAATCGCCAGCCCTCCTCCACAAGCAGAACCGAGCGCCGAAGCGACCGCACCGTCTGCGCAGCCCCATATCTCCAGCACTCCCGCGCAAGCAGCGCCGAGCGCCGAAGCGACCACTCCATCCACGCAGCCCCATGTCTCCAGCACTCCCGCGCAAGCAGCGCCGAGCGCCGAAGCGACCACTCCATCCACGCAGCCCCATGTCTCCAGCACTCCCGCGCAAGCAGCGCCGAGCGCCGAAGCGACCACTCCATCCACGCAGCCCCATGTCTCCAGCACTCCCGCGCAAGCAGCGCCGAGCGCCGAAGCGACCACTCCATCCGCGCAGCGCCATGTCTCCAGCACGCCCGCGCAAGCAGCGCCGAGCGCCGAAGCAACAACACCGCCCACGGAGCCTCAAGCCCATCAGGTCCCGCAGTCCGAGCAGGACACTGGCGCGCCCCCACCCACGGAGCCGAAGACCCACACGGTGGTCCGAGGCACACGGCCTCCACAAAGCGCCTCGGAGCTCACCCTCGGCCGGGACATCCTGGACGCGGCGCCGCGCAGCGGAGCCGTGGACCTGCTCCGCGCCGTGCCGGGTCTCGTGGCCTCGCAGCACAGCGGAGAGGGCAAGGCGCACCAGCTCTTCCTGCGCGGCTTCGACGCCCTGCACGGACAGGACGTGGAGCTGACCGTCGCGGGCCTCCCGGTGAACGAGGTCAGCCACATCCACGCGCTTGGCTACGCGGACCTCAACTTCGTCATCCCCGAGGTCGTCCAGGCGCTCGAAGTGACGGAGGGCTCGTATCGCGCGGCACAAGGTGACTTCGCCGTCGCCGGCACGGTGCGCATGGACCTGGGCGTCAAGGAGCAGGGCGTGCACCTCGCGGGCACGCTGGGCCAGTACCGCCAGCGGCGACTGGTGGCCACCGTGCGTCCGGGCGAGGACCCGGAGACGTTCGCCGCGGTGGAGCTCGGCGAGGCCAGGAACTACGGCGAGCAGCGCGGCTATGGCCGAGCCTCCCTGCTCGCGCAGGCAACGACGAGACTCACCGACGGACTCACGTTACGAGCCCTCGCGGGCAGCTACATCACCCGCTTCGACTCGCCCGGCGTCGTACGCGAGGACGCGCTCCTCACAGGTCAGCAAGACTTCTTCTCCGCCTCCACGCCACGGCAGGGAGGCACCGTCTCCCGGCACCAGCTCCTGCTCGGAGTGGACCTCCCCCGCTCGGGTCAGGGCCGCACGAAGCTGGAGTTCTTCGGAATCCTCTCGGACCTGCGGCTGCGCAACAACTTCACCGGCTTCCGGGTGGACGAGCGAGGTGACGGACTCGAGCAGACGAACGACTCCATCATCCTCGGAGCCCGCGCCGAGCACCGCCGCACGGTGACGATGTTCGGCCGTCCCGTAACCCTGGAGCTCGGCCTGGGCGCCAGGCGTGACGGCGTGGAACAGACACAGCGGCGCTACCGCGAATCGGACGGCACCTTCTTCTCCGACGAAATCGACGCCCACTTCACCCAGACGGATGTCTGGGGTTGGGCCGAGGGGCGCATGGTCCTCGGCCGCTGGGCGCTCCGAATCGGTGGCCGCGCGGACGCGCTCGGTGTCGAGGTCTTCGACGCGCTCGCCTTCCGCGACCCGCGCTTCTACGACGGCCAGGGCTACTCCCGCAGCGCCTTCGGCGTGCACCTGGGCGCGAAGGCGGGCCTCGAGTACGCGCTGTCGGACGACGCGACCCCGTGGCGACTGTTCGCCAGCTACGGCGACGGCTTCCGCTCGCCCCAGGCACGCAGCCTCTCCGAGGGAGAGCGAGCCCCCTTCGTGTCCGTGCACGGCGCGGAGGTCGGCGCGCGCAAGGACAGGGAGACGTGGGCCGTGCAGCTCAGCGTCTTCGGCTCGCAGGTGGAGAACGACTTCTTCTTCGACCACACCGTGGGCACCACCGTGTACACGGGCGAGACCCTCCGCTCGGGAGTGACGGCGTCGCTCCAGGCGCGCCCCGTGCGAGGCCTCGTCGCGGCGCTGAGCGGCACCGTGGCGCACGCCTACGTGACGAGGACCGACACGCTGCTCCCCTACTTCGCCCCCTTCGTCGCCAGAGCGGACGTGGGCTGGGAACATCCCCTCGAATGGTCCTGGCTGGGCGCCGAGCCCACCCTCTTCACGGTGGGCACGGGGCTGACGTTCCTCGGCCCGCGCCCGCTGCCCTTCGACGAGAAGAGCCGCTCCGTCTTCCTCACGGACCTGGACCTGGGCCTGCGCCGAGGAGAACTGGGACTGAAGCTGGAGGTGCGCAACCTCCTGGACGCGCGCTGGCGTGACGGCGAGTTCGTCTACAGCTCCCGCTTCGACCCGAGCGCCCCGGCGAGCCTCGTCCCAGCCCGACATTTCACCGCGGGGTCGCCTCGAATGGCCTCGCTCACCCTGGAGGTCCATCTATGAATCGCAGACACATCCTGAGGAGCACGGTGGCCGTCGCGGCCCTGCTGCTCGGCTGTGGCAGCGAGGCCGAGCGCCGCGTCTTCACCGTGGAGTCCACCGCGGCCCCGCTGTCCGACACACCCAACGAGCGAGGCTGGCGAATCACACTCGACGCCGCGCACGTCTCCCTGGGTCCGGTGCGCTTCTTCGAAGGCCGAGTGCTCCTCTCCCGCGCCTTCGACTGGTACGCGCTCCTCGGAGGCACGGCGCACGCGCACCCGGGCCACTACGCGCCGGGAGACGCCCTGGGCGAGTTGCTTGAGACGCACACGGTGGACCTCCTGAGCGGAATCACCCCCCTGGGCACCGCGAGCGCGGTGACGGGAGAGTACGGCTCGCTGGAGCTGACACTCGCCACCCCGACGGCGACCACCGACGCGCAAGGCGTCCTGAAAGGCCACGCCGTGCGGCTGGTGGGCACGGCGACGAACGCGGACGGAGGTCAGGTGCGCTTCGACGTGGAGGCGGACCTGCCCAAGCCCGTGGCCGGAGTGCGCTTCGAGAAGTCCCTCGGGCTCGAAGCGGGCCGGGTACGCATCACCGTGGACCTGAGGAAGTGGGTTGACCGCATCGACTTCGCCACCGCGACCGACACGGACGCGGATGGCATCTACACCTTCCCCGCCGACAGCCAGGCGCGCAATGCGCTGATGCGCGGCGTGGAGGACACAACCGCCTACGTGGTGACGTGGGAAGAGGGAGCCGCGCAATGAAGAACTGGATGCTGGGGTTGTCGTGCCTGGGACTCGTCGCCTGCAGTGATGGGACGGGCAACGTGACGTTCACCACGTACGGAGAGGACTTCATCGAGAAGCAGATTCCTCCCGCGGTGGGCGATGAGGCGGGCTTCACCGACGGGTGGACGGTGCGCTTCGACAAGTTCCTCGTGGTGCTCAGTGAAGTGACGGTGGAGACGCACGACGAGGTGGCCGCGAAGCAGACGCAGGCGCGCGTGTTCGACGTGCACAAGCCCGGCCCCGTCGTGGTGGAGAGCTTCAAGGACCTCCCGGCGCAGAAGTGGGACCACATCAGCTTCGCGATGGCGCCGGTGGCGGACGCGGTGGCGGGCAACGCGGACGCGGCGGACGTGACGCTGATGAAGACGGAGGGCTACAGCGTGTACGTCGCCGGCCAGGCGACGAAGGACCGCGAGACGAAGCGCTTCAACTGGGGCTTCACCACGAACACCGTCTACGAGCACTGCGAGAGCCCCGAGCTGGGCGCGGGCGTGACGGTGCCCAAGGACGGCGAGGAGACGGTGCAGCTCACCATCCACGGGGACCACCTCTTCTTCGACGACCTCCAGTCGCCGGACGCGAAGATGCGCTTCGACGCCATCGCCCAGGCGGACAGGCTGGGCATCGCCGGACCGGATGGCGAGGTGACGCTGGAGGAGCTGGCCGCGGTGGACCTCACGGAGCTGCCCATCGACCAGTACGGCACGGGCGGCGCGGCCAACGTGCGCAACCTGCGCGACTTCGTCACGGCGCTGGTCCGCACCGCGGGCCACTTCCGGGGCGAGGGTGAGTGCGAGCCCCGCGCGCGCTGAAGCACTTCGTCCCACGACACGGCGGCGCGGTGAGCACCCGTCGCGTGAGCGACACACCGCGCCGGCCGTGATGGCTTACGGCTCCCTCTCCACCGGTGCTGGTCCACCGGGAGCGGGGGCCTCGCGCCAGAAGGGACCTCAGTGCTTCGGCGTGTTCGAGCCTGGCTGCCCGCTCCCCGGAGCGCCGCCCGGGATGGTGTTGCCCGGGCCCTTGCTCGGCGCGTGCTCCTTGTTCATCTGATTGGCGCGGTTGTCTTGCGACGACTTGTGCGCGGGGTTGTTGGGATTCTTGGAGTCGGAGCGCTGGTCATTGGCGCTCGGCATCTTTCCGCTACCCTTGTTGCCCATGGGCGAACCTCCGGCGTTCCCGAGCGGGAGTGCTCGAGAGGGCCGCACCGTAGAGAGTGACCCGGCGGTGGACACTCGGGCGGAGGGCTCGCCACGCTGTCCTGAAGCGTACGTCCGGGTGTCGGTGTGGCGGCGCTGCGGGCCGTCCCTCGTCCGTGCGGGGATGTCGGGACGCGCCTGAGTGCCTACCTCCTTGGCACGGAGGTGATGGGCGTGAGGACGATGACCTATGAGCGCAGCGGCCGGACGAACACGGCGGCCCAGGCCTTGCGGTTGACGGGACTCGAGCACCTGTCGGTCCTGGAGCAGGGCGAGGTGGTATCCGAGCGGGAACTGACGGCCCATGAGGTCCGCACGTTCATGCCCCTGCTCGAGCAGGTGGAACACCAGCCGGCACCCGTGGTGCTCGTACCCCAGGCGGGCGGTCCCGACGGGCTCGCCGTGACGCTCGCGTTCGAGGACGAGGAGTCTCCTCGGGTCCGACTGGCCACGGAGCGCCTTCCCGCGAAAGGCGCGGGCCCGCTCTACGACCTCCTGCTCTGGGAGCTGGACGCCCTGCTGACGCGGGAGCTGCACACCCGCGCGCCGCGCCATGCGCACGTGGTGTTGCCCCACGAGCTCCGCCAGGAGGAGTAGTCAGAGGGCCGCGTCGGCCGCGGTGGTCGAGTCCTGCAAGGGCAACCGGACGATGAAGGTGGAACCCGCGTGGGGCGCGCTCTCCACGCGGATGTCGCCCTGGAGCGCCTCGACAATCTGCCGGACGATCCAGAGACCCAGCCCGAAGCCGCCGTAGTGGCGTTGGGACACGGCGCGCTCGAAGCGTTGGAAGATGCGGGCGTGGTCCTCGGGAGCGATGCCGATGCCATGGTCCTTCACGCTCAAGCGCGCGTAGCCGTCCTCGCGCGTGACGTGGACGTCCACGGGCTGCTGCGCGCCGTACTTGAAGGCATTGGACAGCAGGTTGGTGATGACCTGCTCCAGCCGCACGCGGTCCCAGTGGCCGACGAGGGGCTCGGACACCACGAGCCGCACGGGGCATCGCGCGCCCGCCGCGTCCTCCTGGACGCGGGACACCAGCTCTTGAGTGAGTGACGCCAGGTCCACCCGCTCACGATGCAGGTCGAGTCGACCCGCGCGGATGCGGGACACGTCCAACAACGTGGCGACGAGCTGGTGCAGCTGGGCGACGGAGCGCAGCGTGGACTCGACGCGGCGACGCACGAGCGAGGCCGTGGCCTCGGAGCCCATCGCCGGCGCGCCACGCAGCAGGAACTGGAGCTGGAGCTGGACGGAGGTGATGGGGGTGCGCAGCTCATGGCTCGCGATGGAGAGGAACTCGTCGCGGGACTGGACCACCTCGCGCAAGTCCCTCGCCAGGTCCTCCGCGGCGCGTCGGGCCACCACCAGTCCCGTCACCTCCACGGCGACGGCCATCACGCCCTGGACGACGCCTCGGGCATCACGCCAGGGCTGCCAGCTGAAGTCGTGGAAGCGCTGCTGTCGGGAGAGCGCCGGGGTGACGTAGGGAGACGCGGAGGCCAGGGGCACCTCGCGCCCGGAGAAGGGCTTGCCTTCGCGGTAGACGTCATCGAGGAGCCGCAACATGCCGGGGTCCATGGCGGGCTGCAGGTCGCGCAGCGGCTTGCCGATGGCGTGGGCATCCACCTCCAGCAGCGCGCACGCCTGGGGATTGAGCAGCTCACAGACATGGTCCGGCCCACGGAAGACGGCGATGGCGACGGGGGCCTGGAGGAAGAGTGACTCCATCCGCTCGCGCTGGACCTGGGCCTCGGCGAGCGCCGCGTGCTCGCGTTCGAGCAACCGCGTCCGCTCGAGCTCCAGCTGTCGACGCGCCGTCGCGTCGCGGAACACCCACACGGCGCCGAGCTCTTCGTCATCGGCCCCGCGCAGGGGCACGGTGCACTCCTCGATGGGCAGCTCTCCGCCGTCGCGTCGCTTCAGCGCGCGGGGCCACTGGGACCACGTCTTGGGAGGCGCCGCCTGGCGCAGCGGGAAGGAGCCCGACTCGGGGCGGGAGCGCAGCACGTGTGAGAGGGGAACACCCAGGGCCTCCGCCTCCGAGCACTGCAGCAGGTGCGCGGCCGCGGGGTTGAGGTAGCGCACGACGCCTCGGTTGTCGGTGGCCAGGACCGCGTCGTTGAGGCTTCGCAGCAAGTGGGCTTCCAGGCCGGAGGACGGCGCGGGTGTCACGAGCGAGGGCGCCGTGACGCGCTCTGGTACCTGTACACGTCGTCCCGCCAGGAGGGAGGCAAGCGCCCCCACGATGAGGAAGAGGGCGACGGTGCTCGGCGCCGAGGGGCTCGCTGGCGATGCGGGACCGAGCATGAGGAGGAGCGTCCCCACCAGGGTCGCCAACCCGGCGGGTCCCACGCCTCCGGTGAGCGCCGCGAGCAGCACGGCCGCGAGCGACAGCAGGAGCGCCGTGGCCCCAGGCAAGACGAACCACCACGCGGCGAGCCCCGCGAGGCTCACGCAGAGGACGGCGAAGCCGTAGCGAACCCACGCGAGGTGTGTGGGAAGAGCCGAACGGAATTGGAGAGCCTGCGCACGCATGGGACGGCGTCTCGCATCCTGGACAAAGGCTTCACACAGTGGGTGGAGGGCGCACCGGGAGACGCTCGGGCGGCGCCCCGCCGATGTTGATCTTCACCTGGACGCGCGGTGAAAGGCAAACACCGGGGGACAGGCGACAGTCGACCCATGTGGGTTGTGACAAAGCATGAACAATAAGCAGACGAGCAGGCTTCGGTGAGAGAAGGCGGCACGGCAGCGGTGGGTGTGGTTGCCGACCGCCCCGTCATCTGTGAAGAGAGAGACATGAAGCGTGTGCAGTTCTCCGTGCACCGCACGGTGGGAGAGGCGCGGCTGCTGGCGGGGACGCTGGAAGCCGAGGGAATGTCCGTCCAGGTGCGCGGCGAGTCGCTGGCCCCGCTGACCGGAGAGATTCCGAGCGGCGAGACGTGGGTGGAGCTCTGGCTCCATCCCGAGGACGTGGAGCAGGCGCGAGCCGTGGTCGCGGAGCTGAAGGAGAACCAGGAGGAGGCCTCGCGCACGGTGGAGTGTCCGGGCTGTCGGGAGGAGAACCCGGGCAACTTCGAGCTGTGCTGGAGCTGCGGGGTCGAATTGCCTCGAGGCCTCCGGCCGCGACTTCGGGCAGTGTGAGCCGCGCCAGCGGCTGGGCGAGAACGGGACGTGCGGCGGATGGAAGCAGAGCGACAGCAACCCCTCACCGAGGAGGTGCCAGCCGGGAAGCGACGGCGCTGGCGGGTCGATCAGGGCCTGCGCGGCATGCTGGTGGTGTGTGGCGTGGCGTTCCTGATTCACCTCATCCCGCTGTTCCTGCCCAGGAACATGCCGGAGCAGGAGCTGAGCATCGCTCGAGCCACCCCGCTGCCCGAGCAGCGCGTCAGGCTGCTGCTCCCCTTGCGAGAGCATCCGAAGGCGACGGCCGCGGAGCTGCGTGAAGCCGCGGAGCTGCTGCTCGACGGCGCCCCGGCCGAGGCACACGAGCTGGCCCTGGCGGCGGAGCGCCGGGAGCCCGAGGCGATGGAGACGCAGCTGCTGCTCGCGCGCGTCTGTGAAGTGGAGCGGATGGAGCGCTGTGTCCGCACGGCGTTGGAGCGGGCGAACCAGCTGGCGCCCACGGACGCCCGGCCCGACGTGTTCCGAGCGGAGCTCCGGGAGCGGGGTGGCGACACGGTGGGCGCGTCCGAGGCGATGAAGGCCGCGTTCGAGAAGGCCCCGGGAGAGCCGCTCATCGGGCTTCGTTACGCGCGACTGCTGAGCGCGGCCCAGCGGCCGTCGGAGGCGTTCGCGGTGCTCATGGCGCTGCGGGGAAAGGTCCCCCTCGCGCGGCTGCTGGTGGAGCAGGCGCTGGTACTGCGCGCGGCCGGCCAGGGAGCGGAGGCCGTGGCGGTGTTGCGCAAGGCGACGCTGGAGGACCCCAGGCTTTCGCTCGCTCACTTCGAGCTGGGGCTGGCCTTGTTCCGCCTGGGAGATGTGGACGGTGCCCAGGAGGCTTTGAGACAGGCGGACCGACTCGACTTGGGAAGCCCCAAGGCCTTGGCGGCCCTGTGCGCGATGCAACTCGAGGCGCGGCGCATCGACGACGCGAGACTGACGCGGATGGACCTCGAGCGTCGCTTCTCCGGACGGATGGAGCTCATCCGCCAGTCCTGCAGCGTCCCCTGACAGGGCGCGGGGCTCAGCGAGGCTCGATGCCTCGAATCTGCCGGAGCATGCGCGCGGAGGCCTTGACCTCGTGGTCCACCGAGCCATCGACACGCTCGGTCCGCACGACGGCGAGGAGGTAGGGCAGGGCCTCGTCATCGCGCTCCTGCTGGAAGAGCAGCTCTCCGAGGGCGAAGCGGGCCCGGGTGAGGAGCACCAGGTCCTCCTGGGCGACGGAGGCGTCGATGGCGTCACTGAGCGCGGACTCGGCCAGCTCGGGTTGGCCCCGGGCGAGGAGCTCGCGCGCACGTTGGAGGTGTTCCTGGACGTTCATGGCAGGACGCCGGGGAGCTGCGAGGGAGGGACGACGGGGGCCACTCCGAGGTAAGGGTGGGCCCCATGGACGAGTCGCGCATCACCGAGCTGGAGCTTCGCTACATGCAGCAGCAGGAGACGCTGCAGGAGCTGAGCGACGTGCTCTATCAGCAGCAGCGGGTCATCGAGGCGCTGCGCGTGGAGCTGGACCTCCTGAAGAAGAAGCTGGAGGCCGAGCCCGGGCTGGTGGACGCCCGTCAGCAAGAGCGTCCACCGCACTACTGAGCCTCAGAACTTGTAGCCCAGGCGCAGACCGATGACGGGGTCGGGGTCCAGGTAGCCCACCTCCACGCCGATGCTCGCGGCCTTGCCCTGCAGGCCGAAGCCGAAGGCGGCATGCGCGCGAAGCGCATCGCCACGGCCCATGACAATCCAGGGCCCCACGAGTCCTTCGACGTAGACCCCCGCGCTGGCGATGTTCGCGCGGAGGACGACATCCAGGGGGATTCCCACGTCGTTGCCATCGGTGATGAGCGAGGCGCCGAAGCGAGCGCCCACCGAGAGAGGCCCCGCGAGCCGGCCTTCCACGCCCAGCAGGAAGCTGAAGGCCGCGCTTTGATCAATCCAATAGTCTGCCCCGAGCCCGACGCGGACCGTGGCGGCATCGGAGCGCATGGGCGCGACGAAGAAACCGGCCGCGAGCAGGACACCAAGCGAGGGACGAAGCAGCTTCATTCAGGAGGCTCCTCTTGCGTGGGGGGAGCGCCACTCAAGCAAGCCCGGTGGACCGAGGCCAGTCACACGAGGCGTTCCCGCCTCGTTCCCCCACTTTTTCACGTCCATGGGTCAACAACAGCGGAACAGCGACAGCCGGAGCGGACCCAGTCGGCCCTCTGTCAGGGACCAGTGCGAGAGCAGGAGCACCTCGGCGTCGCGCGAATCCTCGCGAGCGAGCAGCGGCGACGAAGTCACCTCGTCGTTACGACGCGGGGATGAGAGCGATTCGCTACCACGAGATAGGCGGTCCGGACGTGTTGCGGCTGGAAGAGGTATCAGACCCGACCGCGGGTCCTGGCCAGGCGCGAATCCGGGTGAGGGCTGCGGGCGTGAACTTCGCGGACACGGAACGCCGTCGAGGCCTCTACGACGCCACGGCCCCGCTCCCACGAATCCTCGGAAGCGAGGCCGCGGGGGTCGTGGACCAGGTCGGCGAGGGTGTCGACTCACGATGGGTCGGCAAGCGAGTGGTGGCCCTCGCGCAGCAGAGCTATGCGGAGTTGGCGACGACTTCGGTTGATGAGCTCCTGGAGCTTCCCGAGCACGTCTCCTTCGAGGAGGCAGCGGGGCTCCTCGTGCAGGGCCTCACGGCCTGGCATCTCCTCTTCACGTCAGCGCAGGTGCAGCAAGGTCACCGGGTCCTCATCCACGCCGCGGCGGGAGGCGTGGGTCTTCTCGCCATCCAGCTCGCCAAGACCTTGGGAGCCGTGGTGCTGGGGACCGTGTCGAACACGGACAAAGCCGCACTGGCGCGAGAGGCAGGCGCCGACGAGGTCTTCGTGTACGGAGGCTCGGCGTCAGTCTCGGATTGGGTGAAGCAGGTGACGGGAGGCAGCGGAGTGGAGCTGGTGCTGGACTCGGTGGGCGCCAGCACCTGGGCGAGCAGCCTCGAGTCGCTCGCGCCCTTCGGCCACCTGGTGGCGTACGGGAACGCCAGTGGTCCTCCGCCGGCATTCGAGGTGGAGGCGCTCTACGCGAAGTCGCTGAAGGTCAGCGCGTACTGGTTGCGCACCCCGCACCCGGCCGCCCTGCAGCGCCAGGCGCGAGAGGCATTGGGTCAGGCCCTCGCGGCCCGACGGCTTCGGGTGAAGCTGGGGTTGGTGGTCGGGCTGGAAGACGCCACCCAAGCCCACCGGCAACTGGAGTCCCGCGCTACCGTGGGCAAGGTCGTGCTCCGAGTTGCCTGAGCCATACATCGGACCCTCAGCGCGAACTTCGCTGGGGGGCTGATATGTGTTCAGCGATGGGGGGGTGGACAAAAAGAAAAGCCCCCGTCGCACGAGGCGACGAGGGCTTCTCAAAAAGAATCCGGCAGCGACCTACTCTCCCACGCGGTTTCCCGCGGAGTACCATCGGCTCTGGAGGGCTTAACTTCCGTGTTCGGGATGGGAACGGGTGTGACCCCTCCGACATTGCCACCGGAAAACAGGAGACAGTGCATACGAAGGGTAAGTTGCAGCATTCTGCGAGTACAAGCCTCGCTGTGCTTTTAGAAGTTTCTTCCGGGTGAATGCGCATGCATTCAAGCCTCGGCCTTGGCCCCGAGTCCCTTACTCCCCTCGAGGGGGCGCGCAAGAGATAGGGGGAAGTAAGCCGCTCGACCAATTAGTACTGGTTAGCTCAACGCGTTACCGCGCTTACACACCCAGCCTATCAACGTCGTAGTCTTCGACGGGTCTTCAGGGGCTTGCGCCCGGGATACCTGGTCTTGAGGTCGGTTTCCCGCTTAGATGCTTTCAGCGGTTATCCAATCGGCACATGGCTACCCAGCGATGCCTCTGGCGAGACAACTGGTACACCAGCGGTGCCTCCAACCCGGTCCTCTCGTACTAAGGTCAGAGCCTCTCAAGTATCCTACGCCCACAGCAGATAGGGACCAAACTGTCTCACGACGTTTTGAACCCAGCTCGCGTACCGCTTTAATTGGCGAACAGCCAAACCCTTGGGACCTGCTCCAGCCCCAGGATGCGATGAGCCGACATCGAGGTGCCAAACCTCCCCGTCGATGTGAACTCTTGGGGGAGATAAGCCTGTTATCCCCGGAGTACCTTTTATCCGTTGAGCGATGGCCCTTCCATTCAGGACCACCGGATCACTATGACCTGCTTTCGCACCTGCTCGACGTGTCCGTCTCGCAGTCAAGCTCCCTTATGCCATTGCACTCGCCGCCCGGTTTCCAATCGGGCTGAGGGAACCATCGCGCGCCTCCGTTACTCTTTGGGAGGCGACCGCCCCAGTCAAACTACCCACCAGACAGTGTCCCAATCCCGGCTAACGGGACATGGTTAGACACCAGAAATCAACAGGGTGGTATTTCACCGTTGCCTCCACCGAACCTAGCGGCCCGGCTTCAAAGGCTCCCACCTATCCTACACAGTCAATCCCTAGTGTCACTGTCAAGTTATAGTAAAGGTTCACGGGGTCTTTCCGTCTTGCTGCGGGTAAACTGCATCGGCACAGCTATTTCAATTTCGCTGAGTCCCTCTCCGAGACAGCGCGGAAGTCGTTACTCCATTCGTGCAGGTCGGAACTTACCCGACAAGGAATTTCGCTACCTTAGGACCGTTATAGTTACGGCCGCCGTTTACTGGGGCTTCGGATCATCGCTTCGCCTTGCGGCTGACGAATCCCCTTAACCTTCCAGCACCGGGCAGGAGTCAGACCCTATACGTCGGCTTG